>NZ_QOLA01000010.1 GCF_003324565.1 Streptomyces sp. SDr-06
CGACGAGCGCGATCGCGTCCCGCTTGAACTCCTCGGTGTACCGCTTCGTGTACTTGCTTCCCACCTGGCGCTACTTCCTCTGGAACCTCAGGTCCCAGTCTCCAGGTGTCCACGATCAAGGGGAAGGTTCACATCGGCGGGGACTGACGTGTTGCGAGTCCACTGCACAACTGAGGATCTGCTCAGGGTGACCGTCGCCGACCGGCCGACGCCGCTGGTCGAACTCGGCCTGGCCTTCGAGATGTTGCAGCGCCGCGATGCGCACCCGGTCTTCAGCGCGTGGCGACGGCGCGTGGCCCGAACCCTGCCGCGCCCGGCGCGGCCCCTCTTACAACTGGTCTTTCCGCTGGGCGCCGGGCCGCTGTTCCTGGACCCGCCCAGCCACGACCTTGAAGAAGGCGTGGACCAGATCCTGTCAACACCCAAGTCCCAGGCCCGCACAGAGCTGCGCCGGATGTGCTCCATCGATCGCCCGCTGACACCCTGGGTGCGTGATCTCGCCGACCGTGACCGGGAAGCCTGGCAGATCCTCGGGCAGGCTGTCCGCGCCGCCCACGCCGATCTCATCGCCGAGGCTTGGCCGCGTATCCGGGCGGGCTTCCGCGCCGAAACGGCCTGGCGGTCCCGCGTCCTCGCCCAGCAGGGCTTGCATGTTGCCCTGACCGGTCTGGCTCCGAACATCCGCTGGCGCGGCACGATCCTGGAGGCGCCCTTCCCCCGCGACCTCGACCTCACCCTGCGCGGACAGGGCATCGTCCTGCATCCTTCCCTGTTCTGGTCCGACCACCTTCTGGCAGCGCCCCATCCCGACGGACGGCTGCTGCTGATCTACCCGGCCGTCACTCCCCTGCCACTCGACGACACCTCCACATCCGACGACCCGCTCACCGCGATCGTCGGCACCACCCGAGCACAGGCCCTGCGCCTCCTCGTCCATCAGCACACCACCACCGGCCTCGCCCGCGAACTCGCCGTCAGCCCGGCTGCCGCCTCCATGCAGGCCAAGACCCTGCGCGAGGCGGGACTGATCGTCTCCCAGCGGGACGGCAAAGTCGTGTGGCACTGGTGCACACCCTTGGGCCTGGACCTCCTCGTCCACGGCAGCACATGAACGGGACCCGGGTGCGGCTGGAGGGAGGCGTGCTCCAAGCCTGCCTCGCGTGCCAGGCTCTCGGCCTATGACCCGGTAGGTTCCGCGTGGCCACCCAGCCCCAGCCCGACGGCGCGGGCACGGAGGGCTGTTGGAATGACCGGGAGGTGGCCGAGGTCGGTCAGGGAAATGGTTCGGCCGCGATTTCGTGAAAGCACAGATCTGGTCGGCCCCGGTCACGGTGTCCAACGAGCCACCGCCTGGTCTGCCACCGAGAAGTCGGTCCGGCAGTCCGGGCAGGCGGCACGGCCGAAGAGGTACGGAATGCCGTGCGCCAGGCTCTCCTGCCCGTCCACCATGGCCCGCGTGAACAACCTCCGCACCGGCTGCAGGGGCGACCTCTCCACCTCGCTCACGTCGAGTCGGCCGTGGTCCAGCGCGCCGTACGGGCTGCTGTGTCCGACACGGGAATGGGCGGATGCCGACCTGCCTGCCATGGTGGGGCTGTTCGACGAGCCCGAGATCGCCCGACGCTCGCCGCCGGCCTCCCCGTTCGGCCTGAACGCGGCCACCGCTTACCTGACAATGATCCGCCGCACCCGCGCTGCGGGAGAACGCCTGCACCTGGCCATCTCCATCGACGGCGGCACGCCGCTCGGCGAGGTCCGGCGGGAAGGTGGGATGTCCAGCTCCTCGTGGTCCCGTGTCCGCCACCGGGGAAATCCCTGGGTCCACCCACGCCGGCCCCACGGGTGGGTTCCTGGCGTGTCGGGCCGCGGAGTCGCAGGAGGGTGGATACTCCCGGCACGGCCCTCATCGGGACCGCCGCGAACAGCACGGTCGTGGAGATCGCGGTGGACGGCGAGGCGGAGTCGGTACCGCTGAAGCTGGGCGTGTGGCTCTCGAACACCAAGGCCAGGCGCGACAAGCTCACCGTAGAACAGCCAGACGCGCTGCGGACGCTGGGCATGGCGTGGGCGTGGCACAGTCCGCGGCCGGTCGTTGCACCTGACGGTCAAGCGAGGTGCACCAAGACCCCGGGAGGTCATGGCTGATTCCCGAGGTCCCATGCGTGGGGACAACATCCTGGTGCAACAGCGATCCTCAGTAGTCACCCCGGGTCAGGCGCGCAACACGGCTCGGTGTTGCCGGGTGCCCGCAGGGGCCGGCTACCAGCGGTACGGGATGGTGACCCGGGCCCCCGGCCTCGACCAGGCGCTGCGCCGGTGCCTGTGGCCGGGACGTGGGGCGTTCAGCTGAGGTAGTGCACCCGCCCTGGTACGGACGGGTCGTAGCTGGCGATCGACTCAAGAACCAGGGCGGCGAACGCCACCCACTCCTCCTGCGGGGACCACGCCTCCCCGTCATCGGCCTGAACGTAGAACGGACTGGGTGCCCAGGCCAACAGAAGGTGATCCTCCGTCACCTCATGGATCCAGCCGAGGAACTCCCTGCCGTCAACGAGGGCGAAGCCCACCTTGTCAGCCCGTTCAGAGCAGCCGCACAAGTAGTCGTAGAGCGACTGATCTTCGAGCATTTGACGAGCGTAGCGGTGCTGATCCGGGAGCCCCTGCGCGCAGTCCGTCCGTGCGGCCCTGCAACCAGTCCGGCACACAAGTCACGGCGGACAAGTAGGGCGCGAAGCCGTCCTGCTACCGGGGATGTGAGGGACTCCCGCCGCTGTTGGAGGCGGCCCCCGCCGCGCAAGACCCCGCCCCCCCATGGTCTGTCCACGGCTGTGCCCCGACCTGCCCCCCTAGGCTGTTATGTCGGCGCACCGGTCCACCAAGCGGGCCTCAATGCCCGCAAGACCGTGCCTTCCCTTCACGATTGCGGCCGGTGCCACGAGACCGGAGGCGCACAACTCGAATGCACGGCACGGCACGCCCACCGATCAACAGACAGGTCGAGAGATCTGCTGACCGCCGAGGTGGTGGGCTCAAGCCGAGAGCGTGCACAGCGTCGTACGGATCGACGAAGGGGGCGTCAGAGCTGCCGCATGGCAAACAGTGTGGTCCCGTACACCGGGTCCACTTCCTCCCGCTCGGTCTCGGTGAACCCGACCTTGGCCAGCACACGGCGAGAGGCGGTGTTCCAGTCCCAGACGGTGGCCCACACACGTGTGTACCCACACGATCTCGCCCAGTCCAGAACCGCCAACGAGGCCTCGGTCGCATACCCCTGACACCAGACACGACGGAGCAGCTCGAAGGCCAGTTCCGGTTCCCCTGCCGCCCCTCGCTCGCTGTCGACCAGCCCGCAGTAGCCAATGACATCGCCAAAGGCCTTCCGCTCGACCGCCAGCAACCCGCGCGACCGGTGGGTGCGAATCGAATCCTCGAGCTCGGCCACCGTGGGATGTCCGTCCGCGTCGATCCGGCGGTGCAGCGGCACCCGCGGATCACGCTCGGTCCACAGCTCACGCTGGACAGCAGCCTCGGCCACCCGCCATGGCCTTAGCACCAGACGACTCGTCTCCAGTACGACCTCACTGCCCCGCGCGCCATCTGCCATGCAAGCAACCGTCTCACGGACCGAGTACCGTCCACGCGGCAGGTCAACACGGTGGTGACGCACGCTCAACGAGAGCGCACGGTCCCAGCCGGTCCCGGCCACAGCAGCCACAAGGCCCCTCAGCCGTCGGCCACACCACCTGACCTGCGTGCTTAACCATCGCTGAGACGAAATGCGGCCCATCAGGAGCGGGTGAAAGTCACTCACCTTCGGCGCGACGGAACAGAACGATAGGTGGCCTGGACGGACAACTCCGATGCTCAGCTTTCCCTCTCGATACCGAGGGCTGGCTCCGGAGGGCCAGGATGCGACATGTGGACGGCGCGGTCCGGCTGGTGCGCTTTCTGCCACTTGCAGGTGATTACCCCGAAGTTGATAAGAGCCTCCGAGGAGACGGGGCGAACCGCCGCATTCACGTCTCCGCGTTGCCCGCGCGGGCTCGGGGGTTCGCCCTCGACGACGAGTTCGACGAGGGCGGTCACGATGTCCGCGCTGCCAGGACCGCTGTCGGCGGCCTCGACGCGGTCCTGCACGGCGGACCAACGCGTACGGCTCTGGAAAAGGCCTTCGCAGAGCTTCTGGCACGGTCTTGCCCCGGCCGCTCGGCGGGGGGTGCCTCTATGTCTTTCGTCAAGCGAGGCGGGATGTTCGGTGTTCGTAGAAGGTGCCGTCGCGGAGCATCGCGAAGAGCACGCTGATGCGGTGCCGGGCGAGGCGGAGAAGGGCCTGTGTGTGGGTCTTTCCTCTGGCTCGGCACTTGTCGTAGTAGGTGCGGGAGGCGGGATCGTGCAGGGCCGCGAACGCGGACAGGAACATGGCTCTCTTGAGCTGCCGGTTGCCTCCTCGTGGTGCGTGTTCGCCGTGGATCGAGGTTCCCGAGGACTTCGTCGTCGGGGCGAGGCCGGCGTAGGAGGCGAGGTGGGCTGCGCTGGGGAAGCTGGTGCCGTCGCCGACGGTGACCAGCAGGATTGCCGCGGTCCTGACCGCGACCCCAGGAATCGAGGTCAGGACCGGCGAAAGAGGGTGCTCCTCCAGCAGCTCGTTGATCTGGGCTTCCAGGGCCCGCCATTGGTCGTGGACGGCTCCCAGCGAGCGGGCCAGCGAGGGGACGACGATGTCCAGCGTGCCGGTGCCCGGGACGACGACGGTCTGCTCGTCGAGTGCGTCGAAGACCTCGTCGATGAGCCGCTTCGCCATCCGGGGTGCCCTGGGCCGGATCACTTCCACGAGTCTGTGGCGGCCCGCTTTCCGCAGGGCGGCCGGGGATCCGTAACGTTCCAGCAGCCAGGTGACGGCCGGGTGGTCGAGGCGGGGGCCCAGAACGCGCTCCAGGCTGGGGTGGAACTGCGTGAGCAGGCCGCGTATGCGGTTGCTGGTGCGGGTGGCCTCGGCGGCGAGGTCCTGGTCGAAGCCGACCAGGACGGTCAGCTCGGCGGTGATCTCGTCCGAGAGTTCCAGCGAGCGCAGGGTGTGGGGCATGGTGCGGGCGGCGTCCGCGATGACCGCGGCGTCTTTTGCGTCGGTCTTCGCCTCGCCGGGATAGAGATCGGCGATGCGTCGCATGGCGAGTCCGGGCAGGTAGGCGACTTTGCAGCCCGCGTCGCGGGCGACGGTCAGCGGGAGGGCGCCGATCGAGGCGGGCTGGTCCACGATCAGCAGGACGGTGCCGAACTTCGCGGTGAGCTTGTCGAATACCGCTCTGAGCTTCGGTTCGCTGTTGGGCAGCGGCTTGTCGAAGACCTTCTTGCCGGCCGGGGTCAGTCCGTGGCCGTGGTGAGCGGTCTTGCCGACGTCCAGGGCCAAGAAGACGTCCACGTCGCTGGTGTCGAACATCGTGCTGTCAACTCCCTTGGTGCGGCTGGCCTGGGCGTCGGTGTCGTACTCGCGCATCCACGTTATGCAGACCTGCCGCCCGTGAAACTGCCCGGCCTTGCGCCGGGACCAGGCGGTGGCCGGACCTCTGATCAGCGTCTCCGACAACACCTCTCGGGCCCGGTGAACACCACCCCCCAGGTCATCGGCTTCGACAGGGGGCAACAGCCATGCCGGGCCCGGAGGCCAGCAGTCCTCTTGCAGGACCGCGAAGAAGATAACGGGGATCCATCAGTTCCGGTACGGGCTGCGCCGGTACGCGTGGACCCTGTACTCACAGACCGCGTGCGGACCGTGACGCCGGCCGGGTGCCGACCGTCGCGGAGTTCGTCGACCTGCGCCGCGACGCGATCGCGATGAACCTCTACTTCGACCTGTACGAGATCGACGCCGGCATCGACATCCCCCAGCCGGACCGACACCTGTCGGCCTACCGGGAACTGCGCAATGCGGCGAGTGACTGCATCTGGTTCCACAACGACATCGGTTCACTGGAGAAGGAGGTGGCCGTCGGGGACCTCCACAACGCCGTCTACATCCTGCACATCCGCGAGGACAAACCACTGCAGGAAGCAGTCGACGCCTCCAACGTCCTGCTGGGCGAACACGTGAACCGGATCCTGGTCGCGAGGACGAACTGACCCGCCTGAGCGACAACCCGCCGCACGCCGGACAGGCCCGCATCGCGTTGCAGCGGTGCGCACGCGACTACCGTCGCATCGTCCGCGGTGACTTCGACTACCACGGCCAGGTCCGCCGCTACACCGGCGCCGGGTCCTGACCCGCCCTGCCTCAGACGGCCGACGAAGCGTCACCCGCCGCTACCGGGTGCTCGCGGACCTCAAGACCGTGACGCCCCTGGCCACGCTCCTCGGACTCAACCAGTCCCAGATCGACGAATACAACCGGAACGCCCCCGACCAAGCCCACCGGCCCTTCCGGTCCTCGCAGCATGCCATGGGATGGGGCCTGCTGGTGATCGTGGGCTGCTTCGCCGCCAGCCTGTACGTCGCCAACGGCCAGACCAAGGGCTTCGTCGCCGCCATCGCGGGCGTCGCTGCGGCGCTCTCCGCCTTCCTCAACCGCACCCACCCGCACATGTATGGGCAGACCGAGCCGGCTCAACCGCTACTTCGAGCAGCCGGTCCTGACTGGCTACTACCCGACCGCGGAGCGCCTGGCCCAAGACCCGGGCGAGGATCCCGAGAGCGAGAGGCGCCGTCGCATCATCGACCAGGTCCTGGAAGCCAGTGCGCGGATGAACAACGGTGCCTCCGGAGAAGAGCAGCCGTCACCGTCCAAGCCGAAGTAGAAGAAGAAGCGCACCGGGCGGAGTGAACGTGACTGTGAGGGTGCCGTCCGTTAGGTCATGGGTTCGCAGTACGGCCCACTGGCCTTCGTGGACCGCACCAGCGATATTCACCCGGATTCGCTCAACCGGGCTGCTCAGCTTCTGCGGTCGCGCAGGCTGTACCCGCCGTTGACGATCTTGGCGTCGGCTGCGGGTGCCATGCACTGGGTGAGCAGTGGCTCGCCTTTTTTGGTAGCCCCGGAGAGCCCGATACGGGCCTCTCCCTTCTTCGGGACGTAGAAACTCACGCCCATGCGGGTGTGGGGTTCCAGCATGGTGAGCCAGGGGTGGCCGGGGCTGGTGCGCACCAGGCGGCCGGTGACGGTGGCGGTGGGGCCGCCGGTGGTGAGGCAGTCGACCGTGAACTCGCCCCAGTACAGCTTGCCGTCCTGGGCGTGTGAGATGCGGAAGGTGCCCCAGGAGCGCTGGGGCATGCCGCCCGCGGTGTACGCGGAGTGCGCGTCGACGGAGACCCGTACCTCCTGGTCCGGGACCGGGTAGTCCATGCGCCCGTCACCCTTGAGCGAGGAGACCATGACGGTCCCCTGCGCAGGCGGCGGGGCCGGGGCGGGCGCCGCGACTGCAGCGGGCGCCGCGACGGCAACCACCACGGCCAAAAGGGCGGTGGCGCGCAGGGTCCTGTTGAACATGCCGAACTCCGATCGGAAAGCACTGGGACACCCCCGATCATCATCAACACCGCCACCCGCGGGCATCGTTCGCCGGTAGCGTCCGTCTCCACCCCACGGCGGAGCCAGAGCCGCGCGTCGTCAAGCTCAGGCCCCTCCGCACCGCGGCGCAAGGACGCCTGCCCTGGGGCTTCCCCGACACAGCCGCCGCCGCGACCGGGCCATCCCCGTGCCGTCGGCGGAGGGCGCACGGCGGGCCCCGGCGCACCCTCGTCTCGGCGGAAGGACGCCCCGGCCGCAGGCGTGGGCCCCCAACCCCTGCGCCCCCGGCCCGGAACCCGACAGATGGCCCAGCCCCAGGACGGGACTCTTTTCCACTGGTGCCGCTGGTAATGCTCAGCCGTCCGGCAGATGGATCCGGCGCGGCCGCTCCATGACCCTTCACATGACCGCCGACGCGACGCCTGATCGCCCTTTCACGTGCTGCTCAGTTCACGCTCTACACGCCCGAGATCCTGCGCGGCTGCCGCATCCAAGGCGACGGTGTCCACCACTCCATGCTCGGCCTCGCCCAGCTGCACCATGTCGTCCGCGCCGGTGAGGACCAGGAGGGAGGTGCCTGGTCAGCCAGGCTTTGTCAGCCCACCCAGGGGAGTTCGGCGTGGCGAGAGTCTGCGACAGCTGATCCGCCAGCCGTCAGGGGTGCGCACGACGGTGTCGTCGTAGGAGACGGAACCGCAGGAGCCGTCCGCTTTGATACCCAGCCCCTTGGAACGGACCTGCACCCGGCCGTCCGCCCATGCGGTTACGACGACGTTGGTGACGTGGTGCGCGACCGGGTTGGCCGCTCCCAGCGCCCATGCCGCTTCCCGGATGGCTGCCACCCCGGACAGTGGCTCCTGGCCGAAGTCGGTGAGGTCGTAGACCACATCAGCGGTGAACAACTCCTCCAACCGATCAAGGCTTCCGTCGTCAACAAGATGACCATGCAACGAGACCAGTTCGATGATGACCAAGCGATCTTCAAGAGCGAGCGACACACGTGTCCTCTCCGGCCCGGCGTGGAAAACGCCAAGCCGAGCATCGATGCAATGTCGGCACGACGCCACACCGCTCAACGCGCTCGGGCGCGTCCGGCAACAGCAGGGCCGTGAACGTCGTGATCGTCCCTTACCGGCGCTCAGCCTGCCACAGACTTCTCCCCTTGCGCCCTGCCACCGTCAGCTGAAGCACGGCTTACCGGACAGCCCTGGAGCTACCGAGCCCACACGCACTCAGAACGTCGGGGCGCCTCATTCTTCCGGTGCTCCACTTCGGGCGCTGGGCTGGGATGCCGGGACGGTCCCGTGATGGGTCCGTGGACGTATCAGGGTGCTGGTCACAGCGTTGGGACGTCCCGGGGCACGGGGAGGGGCGCGGGACGGTTGAGCAGTCTGGCCGCGGCGGGTCAGTCTCAATGAGCGCTTAGGGTGCGGCTAGAGCCGGGCTGCGTGGCGGTACCTACGCCAGCCGGATCGAGTGCCCTTCGCCGCGTCCCCGGGCCACCTACGTGCGGGGGGAGTTTGGAGCGGTGGAGGAGAGGGCCGGGCCGGGCAGGAACGGTGGCGGACACTGCCTTGTGCAGCGCGGAAGCGATGGTGTCTGGTAGCTGCCCGGACTCGGCCCATCGCACAATGGCCGTCGCCACCTTGCGCAGCTTGATGTTGGTGTGCTGGGAGACCTGTTGAAGCACGACCCAGCTCTCCTGACCGCCCAGGCCATGCACCGCGCGGAGCACGCCGATGGCCTGATCCACGACCGCGTGCGAGACCAGGGCACGGCGCAGTTGCTCGACTTCCCGCTGGAGGGCGGTGATCTTGTCCAGCATGTCCTTCTGGTCCGTCATGGACAGCTGCTTCGCCTTCCCGTGCCCGCCCGGTGGGGTCAGCGTTCGGCGGGCACTCATGCCTTCCATCCTCCGCGGCCGGGGCGGCCCTCACCAGCCACGGAACGAACCACTGGATGGGCGGCCGGCCGGAAAACGAAAGGACCCGATGGCGCCCGTACCCGGATGTGGGCTACCGGAACCGGAGCGGCGTAACCTGCCGACTAAGGATCGGCCGTGACGAGCGGGTGGGGGCGTGGAGACACTCAGCTTCGACAGCGACGACTTGGGGCGCACCGAGGAGTTCCTCAGTCGCGCCTACGCGAGGATGCGCATCGGCAACGGCAGTCCCGCGACCAGCCGGGCCCGTATTGAGCGCAGTGCCATCGACTCGGTCAGTGTCGACGAGCTCGATCTGGACTTCGACATGAGCTATACGGTCACGCCCCTGGGCCGGATCTGCCTGTGCGTGGTGCACGAGGGCACCATCGAGGACCATGCGTTCCACGGCGTGCGGGATTCCTTCGGACCTGGCGACGTGGTGTCCTTCGTGCCTCCAGAACTGCCGTACACGGGACGGGTCTGCGGTGCCCGCTACAACATCACCATGCTTGACCCCGCGTTGTTGACACAGGTCGCCGGAGGGGCGAGCGGATCCGGCGCCGTCCGCCTGACCGGGCACCGACCGCACTCGCGCCAGGCCGCGGACCGGCTCCGGCAGAGCATCATCTACCTGCGCGACCATGTCCTGTCCGTGCCCGTCGTCGCCGACCAGCCGCTGGTCGCCTCCACAGCCGCACAGCACCTCGCCGCGAGCGTCCTGGCCACCTTTCCGAACACCGCGCTGATCGAGCCGATCAGTACCGACCGCCGGGACGCCCACCCGGCCGCCCTGCGCCGGGCGCTGGCCCACATCGACGACCACGCCGACCAGCCTGTCACCGTCGCCGAAATCGCAGCCGCAGCCCATGTGACCGTCCGCGCGCTGCAATATGCCTTCCGCCGGCACCTCGACACAACGCCACTCGCCCATCTGCGCCGGGTGCGACTGTCCCACGCCCATCAGGCCCTGCTCGACGCCGACCCGGGCAAGGGCCACACGGTCACCGAGATCGCCGCCCGCTGGGGCTTCTACCACCCGGGCCGCTTCGCCACCATCTACCGCGACTGCTACGGCCGCTCCCCCCACCACACCCTGCACCGCTCCTGACACCCCGAACCCTCTTCACACGAAAGGCCGTTAGCAGCCGTCAGATGAGGTGGCACTCGCCTGACGACCACCTGGCACCCGGGTGGAAACGGTCCAGAAGGCTTCTGTCTGGGGCTCGGGTTCGGGCCGACCGGAGAGACAAGCGGGGATCAGCGAGTCGGCGAACTACCTGACTCAGGCCGGATCACGAGAGCGGCCGGACAGGCACCCTCACACTCCGCCACGGCAGGACCGTGCCGCCCATCTTTCCGCGCAACCATCCGAACCCCCGGAGGCCGTTTTTGAGATGTGGTCAGGTTGCTTGGCACGCTGCGGGCCTGGAAATTCGGGCGCCGGGTTTGTTAACCTCAGGATCGAGGACACGCGAAGACACGGCCCGGTACGGGTTAGTCCGGGCAGCGCTGCAAAGCGCCGAACACCTCACTTCGCCGGCAGCCTCCGTGTACGGGACTGCCACGGCCAGGTGTGACCTGCGTGTCCCTTTCTCTGTCGTTGCGTGAGGAAGGGACGTCTGGCATGCCGTATCCACATGTGATCGTAATTGGCGCGGGGCTTGGCGGCTTATGCCTGGCACAAGGCCTGCGTCAAAGAAACATCAGCTTCTCGGTGTACGAACGTGATGTTGCCCTCGTGTCCCGTCAACAGGGATATCGCATCCACATCGACACCCGCGGGGATTGCTCCCTGACAGACACGTTGCCGACGGAGCTGTATCGGCTGTTCCGGGCCACGGCCGGGGTGCCACTGCCGTGCACCCCCGTATTCGACAGCCAGCTGAGGCAGTTGGCCGTTCTGAACAGAGACGGAGGTACTCATCTCGCGGTCGACCGGCTGACGCTGCGCCGGATACTGCTGACCGGATTGGAGGATGCCGTCTCGTTCGGCAAGAGGTTCACCCACTACCGCGCCGGGTCGGACGGCCGGGTCATAGCCCACTTCGGCGACGGGACCGAGGCGAGCGGTGACGTGCTCGTGGCCGCGGACGGAGTGAACTCCCCGGTACGCCGTCAGCATCTGCCGCACGCACGGGTGGTGGACACGGGGCTGCGCCAGCTGTACGGGAAGGTACCCCTCACAAAGGCGACCAGGTCCCTCTTCCGGGATGAGATGTTTGCCGTGTTCACGCCGGTCATCGGACCGGGAAAGCAGTTCGTCGGCGTCGCCCCGGTCGAATTTCCTGAACCGCCGGGCCGGGCAGCCGGCCGACTCGCGCCGACGGCGGCCCTGGAGGACAGCGCGGACTACATGACGGTCTCCTTCGGCTCCCGCCGCGAGCATCTCCCCTACGACGACGCCCAGTTGAAGACCATGAACGGAGCCGAACTGCAGGGGGCGACCCTCCAGCTGATCGAGGAGTGGCACCCCCAAGTCCGCCGGATCATTGAACACTGGCTTCCCGAAAGCATCTTCCCACTCACCCTGCGCACCAGCGTGCCCATTCCCGCATGGCACCCAAGCCGCATCACGCTGCTCGGGGATGCCATCCACGCGATGAGCCCAGCAGGCGGGATCGGCGCGAACACCGCCCTGCGCGACGCCAGCCTGCTCGCCGCAGCTCTGGGTAAGGCAGCCCACGGCCAGCCGATCACCGACGCGCTCACCGATTACGAATCCGCGATGACCGGATATGGATTCGACGCGGTACGCGCCTCAGCCGACAACGGGCAGCGCATGCTCGGCCAGGACCCATTGCCGACGTTCTGACAGCATCCGAGCCCACGAAAGCCGCCAGGTGCAGGAAACCGGGCTGATAGCCCTGAGCAACGCCCCTGCCTGCCCAGGGCCACTGAACCGGCCAACGCCACTACCGCATCCTGGCCGACCTCGTCGACGGCGACGCCACCGGACGATGGTTCCGACAACAGAAACAACGGAGCACCAGGGCGCAGTTGTCGGTCGAGCAGCAGGAACGAATGACCGCGCCAGGCCGTGCATAGAAAGTGGATCTTAACCTGTGAATGATCACGGTGCATGGGCCGGGGAGATCTCACGGACGAGCAGCGGGCGGCGCTGGAACCGCTGTTGCCGAAGGGTGCCAAGGCGGGGCGGCCACCCGTCTGGCCTCGGCGGCAGCTGATCGACGGCATACGGTTCCGGGTCCGGACCGGGGTTCCGTGGCGGGACATCCCCGCCGAGTACGGGCCGTGGAGCTGCCGGGCCTACGACCTGTTCGGCCGATGGCAGCGGAACGTCACCCGGCAGCGGATCCTCACCCGACTCCAGTCCCTGGCCGACGCGAAGGGGGCGATCGTGTGGGACCTGAACGTCGACTCCATGGTCCGCCGTGCCCACCAGCACACGGCCAGCACCCGAAGCCATGGTGACCTGCAGAAGGAACCGCCGGGCGGTGTCCATGAAGAGCCTGGAGATCACGGACTGGGACGTTCGCGCGGCGGGTTCACCACCAATCCGCACCTGGCCGTCGAGCAGGGCCAGAAGCCCATGGCGATCGTGGTGACCGCCGGGCAGCGCGGGGACTCTCCGCAGTTCGAGCCGGTGCTGAAGAAGGTCCGCGTGCCCCGTATCGGGCCGGGCCAGCCACGCCTCCGCCCCAACCGGGTCCGCTCTGCTAGGCATACGGATCCGACCTGGCCGAAGCCGTCCGCAACCTCCGAAAAACGCCCCGCACCGTGGAGGGCGTGTATCGAAAGGGCGGACAGGCCGGTCGGGGTGGTGCCCCGGTCCGGCCCGTCCGCTCTCTGCTAAAGGTCGAGCTGATGCTGGTGTGTGGTGTGCGTGGGTATGTAGCCGAGGCTGTCGTTGATCTGGCTCATGTGCGTGTTGCTGTCGGCGGTGTCGGTCAGGAGGCCACCGAGGTCCGGATAGTCCCTGTGGGCCTGTCGGATCGACTCGGCCTTCATCCATCGGCCGAGGCCGTTTCCACGGTGCTCGGGCAGCACGCCGGTGCCGTAGTGCTGGCCGTCACCTGCGCCGTTGCCGGGGATGACGAGTTCGGTGAACCCGGCGATCGAGCCGTTGGAGGCATCGACGGCGACGACGGTGTGCAGGTGGTCGCCGCGCTGTTCGACGGCCTTCGCCGCGGCCCGCACCCGGTCCACGTCCCAGGTCACGGTGCCGCAGTCGCTGTTGTCCATGGGCATGTCGTCCATGGCACGGCGTGAGGCGGTGAACGTCTCGGCGAGGTCGTCGGGGACGGTTCCCTGCCATGACCTCAGCCGGTAGCCGGGATGCGGACTCTCGATGATCTCGGCGAGGACGGCGGTATCCACGTCAGCCAGTGGCAAGCGGGTGAACCTCAAGGTGAGGACCTTCCGGAAGCCACGCGCTGCCAGGAAGTGATCACCGGGCGATCCGGCTTCCGCCTGCGCGACAACGCAGCGTCGGGCGCTGTCCCGGGCGGTGGCCACGGCGGTACTGAGGAGCCGGGAGCCGACGCCCTTGCGGCGCTCAGCGGGATGAACACGGAGGTCGAGCTCGGCCAGGTGCTCTTGTCCGCCGTCGAACAGGCGCAGAAAGGCCGTCCCGGCAGGGTTGGAATCTCCGTCCGACGCCAACCAGGCGAGACGCCGGCCGTGCGGCCCGTGAGCGGGGTCGGTCAGTGGGGTGATGCGAAGGGACAAGGTGTCTCCGTCGTGAGGAGGTGGCAAAGGTCAGTACACGAGCTCAACTCCTGGGCACTCCTGCGCATGTGCTCCACACCCCCTCGTCGACAGCGCCGGCCTGCACCAATGCAGACGGCTGGGTGAACCTAGCTGGCCGATCGGCTCCTGGGCAACGGGTTATCGAAGGCGGGCGCATGTGTGGTCACAGCCAGCCCATGCGATAAGGGGCGGAGCACCGTCCTCGTAGGCGTGCCGCATCGCTCGGCGGGCAGTCGGCATCGGCTACGGCGGCCAAGCGTGGTGTCTGGCGTTTTTCGGGTCGCCACAGGTCGTTGTCGGCCATCTCTGGCAGTCGCCCGGCCGTGCGAGGAGTGCGGGGAATCCTGAACTGGCCCCGGGGGCTGACGGACGGTCCCATGCCTATGTGACGGAACGCCGGGCCTCGGGGCCCCACACCACCAAGCCCAAGCGGGCCTCGATGCCCGCAAGACCGTGCCCACCCTTCACGATTGCCGCCTGCGCCACGGGACCAGAGGCAGTTGCAGGCGAAGCGACCGCGGGCGCCGTCCGTCAAGGCCATGGACGGCGACAGCGGGCGCCGTCCGTCAAGGCCATGGACGCGCCGCGCGGCCCGCCTTCTCCATCCAGAAGCCACCGACGGGTGATCCGCTGCGAGCGGAAACCGCGCTTGCAGCCGCAGCTGCCGTGCTGGTAGCGGGGCCGCAGCCGCCTGCGCTGGACGGTCACCACACGCAACTCGAAGTCGATGTCGGTCCAGACGTACAGTCAGCGTTCAGAACCGCGGACGGCTCCGGACGATGTCTTCAGCCGTCGGCGTTCGACCACGCTCGTGCCCGTCACCACGCTCATCGCTGGTACGTCTTTCGCCACCACGGAGCCGGCTCCGACCACGGAGCCCCGTCCGATCGTCACTCCAGGCGTGATCGTGGCGGCAGCCCCGATCCAGACCTCGTCCTCGATCACGATGGGGGCGTGGGTGATGCCGTCGTAGCGCTCATCGAGCTCGACCGGGTGACCGGCGGTAGTCAGGGTCACCCCGGGGCCGATCAGGACCCGATCACCGATCGTGATGCCACCAAGGTCCAGGAAGTAGCAACCCTGGTTGATGAACACCTTCTCGCCGAAGGTGGCTCCGAGGCCGTAGTCGCAGTAGAAGGGCGGCAGGATCGACAGAGAGTCGGGGACGGGTTTGCCGAAGATCTCTCCGAGCAGCGTTCTCCGCGCGTCGAGGTCGTCGAAGGGGAGGGTGTTGAGACGCGCCGTCAGTGTCATGACGAGCTGCACACGTTCCACGAAGGCCCGGGACTCGGGCGTTCGACTGCGGATGCGTTGTTCGTTGACCATGGGATCGGTGCTCCAGTCGCTGAGGCGTCGGGACGGGATCTTCCGTGAGTGATACGGGTCGCCCCCTCCGGTAATCCCTTGGAAACCAGTGGGTGTGCAGGTAGGCATTACAGCTTCGCTGTCTCCGCCACGCAAACAACCCTCTGCGCGGCGGAAACAACCATCTGTTGTGCTGGTGAAGTTCCGTGTGGGGACTCCAGACAGGACCTAGAGCTGGGTGGCACCGCCGTCGACGAGGAGTTCCGCGCCGGTGGTGAAGGAGCTCTGGTCCCCGGCCAAGTAGAGAGCAGTGGACGCGACTTCATCGGGATGACCGGCCCGGCCGAGTGGGGTCGGTGCGGCAGACTCGTCGGCCTGGTCGTCTCGCGGAAGTGCGGCCCGCAGTTCGTCAGCGCCGGGGGTTGTGACGGGGCCGGGGGTGAGGGCGTTGACTCGGATGCCACGGCCGGCGAGTTCGGCGGCCCAGGTGCGGGCGAGGCTGCGGATCGCGGCCTTGGTGGCGGCGTAGATGCCCAGGCCGGGGACAGCGCGCAGGGCCGCGCTTGAGGAGAGCAGGATCACCGAGGCGCCGGCCGGTAGCAGGGGGAGCGCCTTTTGGACGGTGAAGACCGTGCCCTTGAGGTTGATGGAAGTGGTGCGGTCGTAATCCTCCTCGGTGATCGTGCCGAGTGGGCCGAAGTCGCCGACGCCGGCGTTGGCCACGACGATGTCGAGACGACCGCTTCGCTCGGTGATCTCGGCGAAGAGCCGGTCGAGGTCGTCGAGCTTCGATACGTCGCTCCGGATGCCGATGGCGCGGCCGCCGACTTCTCCGACGGCGCTCTGCAGCTCGGCCTCGCGACGGCCGGTGAGGTAGACGATGGCTCCCTCGGCGGCGAACCGGCGGGCGACGGCCAGGCCGATGCCGGTGGAGGCCCCGGTCACGAGGGCGGTCTTGTTGTCCAGCTGTCCCATGACTTTCTCCGATGCTCGATGTAACTGTCATTGTTACGATTAGGGGCGAAAGGACCGCTCGCCGCGACCCGCGGTCGGAGCTAGGCGGCTTTCAGCACGTCGCGCAGCACGTCCTCCAGCGTGGTCCTCGCCAGTTCCGCGCGAAGGGCGGACTCAACGCTGTCGTAGGCGGCGCCCAGCACCGGCGCGATGCCGCGGCCCACGACGCACTCGGGGTCGGGCGCGGCGGGGTGCAAGGCGAAGATCGGCCCCGGCTCCACTGCTTCGTAGACGTCGAGGAGGGTGATCCTCGGCAGATCCCGCGACAGCGTCCAGCCGGCGCCGACCCCTCTTCGCGAGTCGACCAGGCCGGCCCTGCGGAGCTGGGAGAGCAGTCGACGGATCACCACGGGGTTGGTGTTGACGCTCGTCGCGATCTGCTCGGAGGTCGCGACCTCGTGGCCTCGGCGCTGATACAGCCCGATCCAGGTCAAGGCGTGCGCGGCGACGGTCAGTCTGCTGTTGGCCCCCATACCTTCCATCCCCTCTCGTCGTGGTGTAACAGTAACAGTTACGACTGCTCCGGGCGAGCACCCGAAGCGTTCCTGGGTGGAGGCCCCGCTCGGGGTACGACCGCAACCGGCCAGGGCGGCCCATGGGCGTGGGCCGGTGACCCGGACCCCGCACGGTCGTTGAGGCGGATGGTAAGGGAGTAGTGCACGAAGGGCGTCCCGGGATCGCGGTCAGGTCCCGGGACTTCGTGCTGTCCGACCTCGGACGCGCCCCACCCGCGCCGCGGGCAACGATTGCTCCCTACCGATCGTTGATCACGGTGCGGACCGCCCCAGACGGCGCGCTGCGGCTCTCCCGGGGCTCACGCACAGTAGGGCCCCGGGAGAGCCGCCACCCCAGGCGTTTCCAGCCCGTCTCGCGGACCACCGCGCCCGGCGATGGCGATGGCCCCGTGCGCAAAGCGATGTGGGCGCCCGTCGGCGGGGCGCGGGGCCCGAGGGGTCGTCCAGGGCAGGCAGTGACCAGCGCAAGCGCACTCTGGCTCAACTGCCAATGGCTGTGAGACTCGAGGTGGCCGGTCTGGGATCGGCTGCCAGGGTGGTGCCGGTCGTCCCGTCGTGTGGTGACGCATGTCAATGGTGGCCCTGCGAAGGTGCCCTCGAATGGACTTGTCCGACGTGGTGGGATCTGGCGCGCCATCGACGAGAAAGCCCAGACGATCGACCAGAACATGCCACGCAATTCTTCGTGGCAACCTCATAAATGCCAGCAGATCTCGACTCATTGGCTCGCATACGAGGTTCTCTGAACTGGCGATCGGGTATCACTTGACGCGGCACCGATCGCCGACCTGAAGGGGAATCGATGGACCAGCCGAGCACCACACCCCGCAGCACCGCGCTCGCCTCCTTCACCGTCTGCGGCGACGTCGCACGGCCCCTTACGCTCACCGTCGCCGACCTCCGCGACCGCTGGCCGCAGCACGGCACCGACGTCACCTTCGACTGCGCCACGAACGGACCCCAACACCACAGCTTCGAAGGCCCTTTGCTGTACGACGTCGTCGGCGCGGCTCGGCCGGCCTTCGACCCGAAGCGCCGCAAAGACCGCTCCCGCTTCCTGCTCGCGATCAGCGGCGGCGACGGCCATCACACCGTTCTGTCCTGGGGAGAGATCGACCCCGACTTCGCCAGCGCACCCGTACTTCTGGCGACTCGCCTCGACGGCAAGGACCTTGACGACGCCGGAACCCAGCTCGTCGTGCCTTGGGACCGCTGCGGCGCCCGCTACATCAGCACGATCACCCGCCTCTGGACCGGAACCTACAGGCCATTTGCGGCCTGAACCCAAAGGCTGATGTGCCCGCGGGCGCCGGCTGCCGCCGCGCTGACGGCAACGATTGCTCCCTACCGATCGGATCCGCGACGACTGGCACCAGGTCTTCCCCTCCGCCGTCAACCCTCACCACCAAGGGTTGCTGACACCCCACCCGCGACCACAGCCGGCCTACGACGCGCTCGCCCGCACCCCGTTCCGCACCGTGCTGCGGCGCCGCATGCAGCTGCTGTCCTGCCGCATCACCAGCCACGCTTTCTGGAACGCCGGCCCCGGTCGATCCGGCACGGCCCGTACCGAGCTGCGCCAGACGCACCGCTCAGCTCCTTCTGAGCGGCCTCCGCAGAGGCTCCCTCTGTGCTCCCTGGGGGTGTCAGTTGGTCCGGAGACCGACCGCCAGCGTCAGTTCAAGGACCTGGTGTGGCGATGCGAGATCCGGAAACAGCTCCCGCAGCTGCGACATCCGGTACCGGACCGTCTGAGGATGGACGAACAACGCCGCCGCCACCTCGTCCCGCCTGCCCTGATGCAGCAGCCACGCCCGCAACGTCTCCTCCAGCCGCCGCGCCGTCGCGACGGGCAGGGTCCGCAACGGTGCGAGAGCTCGGGCACGCAGGTCTGCGAACGCGTCCACGTCGGCGTTCAGCACCAGTTCCGGCAGGTGATCCTCGGTGTCGCGAATATCGGAGGAGAGGGAGCGCGCGCGTAGGGCGCGCTCGTACGAGGCGGACGCACGAGTCCATGGCCGGGCGGGGCCGACCACGGCGGTGCGATCGGTCAGCTGCCGCAAGAGACGTGATCGGTCGGCATCGGGGACAAGCAGCACACCGGTGGCGTCCGGCAGGTCGTCCAGGACGAGGGTGCTCGGGTCGAGCGCGCGGTAGGCAGGGCGGGCCTGGGCGGCAGGTAGAAGGACCGCGGTCAGTGAAACCGGAGGCTGCCACCCGGCCCGTTGAACAGAGGCCAGCAGCACCTCCGGGCTCGCGCCGCCGAGGAGGTCGCGGGCCAGGTGTTCCAGATGGCGCTCGTGGGCCCTGCCCCGGGCGGCCAGTTCGTCGGCGTGGCCCGCGGCGCTCGCGGCAGAGAGCTCGTCGATGTAGGCGAAGGTCAGCTCGGCGAACTTGGCGACCTCGGCGGCGGGCAGACCTACGGGTACGGCACCGGCTGCCAGGCATCGCCAGGCCACGCGGGCGCCGACGCGGTAGGCGCTGAGCAGAGCGTCCATCGAACGGCCGTCGCGCACCTCGCCGCGGCCCAGCTCGTAGGCTGCGTCACCGGCGTCGCCGCCTGTGGCGTTCCCGCTCGCGAGGTCCAGGTAGTGCCCCAGGGCGGTACGGACGGCTCGGCGGATGGTGGCGCCCATGCGGCCCGAAAGGGCGTTGGCGTAGGGAGGGACCTCGTCGATGATCGCCTGGACGACCTCGTCGGCGGTGGACTTCAGCACGGCCCGAAGTGCGGTGATCGTCGTCTCATCCAGGGCCAGTTCGCTGGCCCTCCGGATTGCATGACTCACGGTTTTGTTCCCTGCGAACAATTCAGCCGGTCAGATTTACGTCCTGCGGTCAGGACTTTACGCCTTGAGGCGCAGCAAGCTGGAGTCATGACGCGTACAGCCCTCCGCAGCAGGGCGTGGAAAATGCTGGAGATGGTCACGACACCGCTCCTGCCGTCGGACTACCTCGACCTGGTCAGCCCGCTGCGTGGGGGTGCTGACCTGCGTGGGCGCATCGAAGCCGTGCACCCCGAGACGGCTGACGCCGCGACCGTCGTGATCAGGCCAGGACGGGGCTGGCGCGGCCACACAGCCGGGCAGTACGTGCGGATCGGCGTCGATGTCGACGGGGTGCGCCTGTGGCGTGCCTACTCCATCACCTCGCCGACGAACCGCCAGGACGGCCGCCTCACGATCACCGTGAAGGCGATCCCGGACGGCAAGGTCAGCAACCACCTGGTCCGCAGGGCGAAACCAGGCACGCTGGTCCAGCTCGACCAGCCGACCGGTGACTTCGTGCTGCCGCAGGCCAAGCCCGCCAAGGTGCTCTACCTGACGGCCGGCAGCGGCATCACGCCCGTGATGGGCATGCTGCGCGACACCGAGTTCGACGATGTCGTCATGGTCCACTGCGCGCCAAAGCCGCAAGACATGATCTTCCGCAACGAACTGCACGACCTGGTCGCGGACAAGAAGCTGCGGCTCACCGAGGTGCACACCGAGTCGGACGGCATGCTCGACATCGCCCGTCTCGACGAACTCGTGCCGGACTGGGCCGAGCGCGAGACGTGGGCTTGCGGGCCCGCGGGCCTGCTGGACGCCGCCGAAGAACACTGGACCGAGCACGGAGTACAGGAGCGCCTGCACACCGAACGCTTCCGCCCCCGCATCTTCGTCGTCGGCGACGGCGGCGAGGTCACGTTCGGCGCCACCGGAAAGACCGTCGACGCGGACGGCGCCACGCCGTTGCTGGACATCGGTGAGGAGGCCGGCGTGCTCATGCCCTCCGGATGCCGCATGGGCATCTGCTTCGGCTGCGTCACCCCGCTCACGGCGGGCGCCGTACGCGATCTGCGCACCGGCGAGATCACCGAGGCCGAGCCGGGCGTCCTCATCCAGACCTGCGTGTCCGCTGCGGCGGGCCCCTGCGCCATCGAACGGTAGGAGCACCGTGACCGCCATCGACCCCACCGCCCATCTGACCGCGGAGCAGATCGAGGAGCTTGGCCGCGAGCTGGACGCGATCCGCGACGAGGTGATCGCCGCCCGCGGCGCGGAGGACGCCGCCTACATCCGTAAGGTCATCTCGGCGCAGCGCAAGCTCGAGCTGGTCAGCAGGGGTGTGCTGCTGTTCTCGATCTTCCCGCCCGCGTGGCTGGTCGGCACCGCCGGCCTGTCCGTGGCGAAGATCATGGACAACATGGAGATCGGCCACAACATCCTGCACGGCCAGTGGGACTGGATGCGCGACCCCAAGATCCACTCCACCACCTGGGAGTGGGACCACGTCTCCCCGGCCGACCAGTGGAAGCACTCCCACAACGAGCTGCACCACACGTACACCAACGTGATCGGCAAGGACAACGACCTCGGCTACGGCATCATGCGCGTCGACGAGGACCAGAAGTGGCACCCGTTCCACCTGGGCCAGCCGCTGTGGAACTTCCTCAACGCCTGCTTCTTCGAGTACGGCATCGCAGCCTACGACCTGGAGCTCGGCAAGAACCTGCACAAGCGCCGCCGCAAGAACCCGGAGTTCCGCGAGCGGGCCAAGGCCGTGGGCCGCAAGATCCGCAAGCAGGTGCTCAAGGACTACGTGATCCACCCGCTGCTGTCGGGCCCGTCGTTCCTCACCACGCTCGCCGCCACGTTCACCGCGAACCTGGTCCGCAACATCTGGTCCCACTCGGTGATCATGTGCGGGCACTTCCCCGAGGGCGTACAGGTCTTCGAACGCCGGTCCATCAAGGGCGAGACGCGCGGCCAGTGGTACCTGCGCCAGATGATGGGCTCGGCGAACATCAGCGGCAGCAAGACCATGCACTTCATGACCGGCAACCTGTCGCACCAGATCGAGCACCACCTGTTCCCGGACCTGCCGAGCAACCGGTACGCCGAGGTCGCGGTGAAGGTGCGCGCGCTGTTCGAGAAGTACGAGCTGGAGTACGTCACCGGGCCGCTCCCCCAGCAGGTCTTCTCCGCATGGCGCAAAGTCTTCCGGCTCTCACTGCCGAACAAGAAGCCCACGGTCAAAACGCCGGACCGTGAGCAGGAGCTCGTCGCGGCCTGATTCGCGGCAGTGGTTCAGCCTTTCGGCCGGACCGTCCGACAGTCACCCACCACCCACACGCACGTCGGCGAAACTTCTCTGTGCTGCAACGTTCCTGTGCCCACAAGCAGCCCGACGATACGGACTCCGGGGCGGAGCCCAGGGCGCCGGCTAGTGGTCCGCCTGCGTGTCCGCGTCCGCCGCCGCGGCGGCCGACTCCGCGTCGCTCACTTTCTTTTCCATCTGCTGCTCGGTGCCCGAGGACGCCCCGGACTGGGGGTGGGTGTGGCCGCAGCCCGTGGCGAGCGCGGCGGTCAGGGCTGCGGCCGCCACGGCGAGCGACACACCCCGGGCCCGCATCACTTGGCCCCGTTGTTGTTGGCCGCGCACCAGGAGGCCACGTCCTTGAGGTCCTTCTGGCGCTACCGCAAGGGTCGTCACCAGACCCTTGCGGTAGGTGAGTTTGTGGTCCAGGTAGGTGGCGATCGCGGTGTGGCCCTCCTTCTTGGCGTTGTCCACCCGCTGCTGCATGCGGGCCACCGAGCCCAGCGTCTCCGCTCCCCCGCCGAGCCGGTTCAGGGCACGCTCGATGCGCTTCTCGCTCTTGGGCTCGCGCTTGCAGATGCTCTTGGCTCCGTCGCCGGTGGGGGCCTTCGCGGTGGCGGGCGCCGAGTCCGCGAAGGCGCTGGGCGCGGTGACGGTCAGTACGGCCGTGGCGGCGAGGGCTGCCGCCGCGACCCGGCGGCGGTTGAAGATGGCGTTGTACATGGCTGCTGCCTCCCTGATGGACGGGTTTGCGGTAGGTCCCGAGGCTAGGAAGGCTCTTTGTGGGAACTCTGTGATCGCTGGGCGGTGACCGTCAACCAGTCTCGGCGGGCGGGGAGTTCGCCCTCCTGGGCCGCGTCCCGGGCAGGCAGCCGCACCGTGCACCTGGTGCCTGCCCCGCCCGGCCCCTCGCCGATTTCGACGGTGCCGCCGTGCAGCGCCGCCTGCTGGGCGACCAGCGTGAGACCGAGCCCGGAGCCGGTGCTTGCGGGCCCCCGGTGGAAGCGGCGGAACACCTCCTGGCGGTCGGCGGGGGCGATGCCCGGACCCCGGTCGTCGACGGTGATCAGCACGTGGCCGGCCTCGGCCCCGACGGCGACCGCGACCTCGGCCCGGCCTCGCGCGTCCCTTCCGTGGGCCAGCGCGTTGCCGACGAGGTTGTCGAGCAGGATCCGGATGCCGGGCTCCCAGCCGTGCAGCGGCGCGGGCCCGGCGCTCAGCGTGATCACCGCGTCCGGGGCGCGCCGGCGGGCCTCGGCGACGGCGGCGTCGGCGACCTCCGCCGCGTCGAGCACCCGGAACGCGTCGGCCTCCACCAGATCGCCGCGTCCGAGCTCGCGCAGCGCCACCAGCATGCCGAGCAGCCGCGCGTGCTCGCGGCGCAGGTCCTCGACCACCTCGGCGCGGTCGGCGTCGGGGAGTTCGGGGTGGGCCAGGACATCGAGGTTGGTGCCCATGCTCATCAGCGGGTTGCGCAGTTCGTGCGAGGCGGCCGCGGAGAAGGACCTCGCCGTGTCGAGGGCCTGCGCCGTGCGGGTGGCCTGCTCGTCGTAGCGGGCGAGGACCGTCTGGAGGGTGGCGGCCAGGTCGTCGACCTCGGCGACGCGGGTCGGCCGGTGCTCCAGACGTACCGAGGTCGCACGGGGGTCGAGCCCGGCCGCCGCCTTGCGCAGCCTGCGCAGCGGGCGGGTAGCGCCGCTCGCGATGGCCCAGGCCAGCAGCGCGGACAGCGGGGCGGCGAGCAGCGCGGTGGTGACCACACGGTTGCGGACCAGGGCGAGCTGGGCACGGCTCGCGGTGTCGGGCGCGAACACCCACAGGGTGCCGGAGACCTGCGTCCCGTTGACGGGCATCGCGTATGCCCGCCATCTGCGGCCCGAGCCGCGAAGCGTCACCGGATTCCTTGCCACCGCGGGCAGTGGCACCGAGGCATCGGGCTGGGGGCCGCCGCTGAACGTCCCGTCGGGCCCGATGAGCCGTACACCGACATCCAGCGCGGCGTTGAACAGGCGGCGCTGGCGGTTCTCCTCTGCGGTCGGCTGATGGTTGGCGGCGGCCCGCAGCAGGGTGCGGGCGTCCTGCGCGATCGCGGTGGCCCGGGTCCGCAGGTGGCTGTCTTCCTCGCGGTGCAGATCGCGGGCGACGAGGGCGAAGAGCAGCCAGCCGCAGGCCAGAACCAGGAGCGGCACGGTGACGCCGACGGCGAGCGCGATCCGGGTGGAGAGCTTCACCGCTGCTCCCGCAGGACGAAGCCGACGCCGCGCACGGTGTGGACCAGCCGGGGCGCCCCGCCCGCCTCCAGCTTGCGGCGCAGATAGCTGACGAAGGTGTCGACCGCGTCGGTACGTACGTCGAAGTCGTACCCCCAGACCCGCTCCAGCAGCTGGTCGCGGCTGAGGACGAGGCCGGCGTTGCGGGCCAGGACTTCGAGGAGTTCGTACTCGCGCCGGGTGAGGTCGAGGGGGCGGCCGTCGCGCTCGGCGGTGCGTGCCGCCGGGTCGATGACGAGGCCGCAGGCGCGGACCACGTCGTGCGGTGCGGGCGGGCGTCGACGCAGCAGGGCGTGCAGGCGCAGCACCAGCTCCTGCAGCGCGAAGGGCTTGACCAGGTAGTCGTCGCCGCCCGCCTGGAGCCCGGCGATCCGGTCGGAGGTCTCGTCCAGCGCCGACAGCATCAGAACGGGCAGGTCGTGCCCGTCCTGCCGCAGCGTCCGGCACACCTCGATGCCGCTCATCCCAGGCATGGACACATCGAGCACCAGCACATCGGGCGGGCTCTGCCCGATCGCGGCGAGCGCGGACCGGCCGCCGTCGGCGGTGCGGACCCGGAAGCCGTTCAGCCTGAGCCCCCGGTCAAGCGAGCGGCGCACCGCATCGTCGTCGTCCACGACCAGAACGTCCCCGGGACGGCTCGGCCCGCTCATCCGCGCTCCCTCACTTCATCCGGCTACCGGCGGATCAGCGTACGGGCCTGTCCTGTGTGCGCCCCGGACCTGTCCGGCGCCGGTTTCCAGGGCTGCGCACAGCGAGCGGCGGCCCCGGTGTGGGCGGACGACGCGGGCGCGGCCGGCACCTTGGCCGAGACGGTCTTCGATCCGGTCCGCCGGTCCTGGTGCAGGTGTCCCACCAGCGGGGCGACCGCCCGCTGCTCAACCGTAACGGCGCTGCCGAGCAGGGCCCCTGAAGCGGCACCGAGGAGCGCACCCACCGGGCCGCCCAACAACCCGACCAGACCGCCTGCCGCTCATGTCCCAACGGTTGTCACCCCGCCATCGGCCAGATGACTCCGCGGAAGGTCCCAGGGTCCCGTCCTCGGTGCGCTACAAGACCGCAGCCTGGCGCAGACCCGGCAGATCGACGGATTCCCCATACGCAGAACGGCATCGCTGTGGGTCGTCGAAGGCGAGGGTGATGACTCGGTGGACAACGATGCGGTGTATTCCTCTACGAGCGAGGGGCGGCGCCCCAACTGAGGCGCCGCGTGAGCAGACTGCAGCTCAGGCGGGTAGCTCCTTGATGTCGGTCGGCTCCTGCGGTGCGACGCCGTTGTCGCGGTGGCGGAAGTCGCTGGAGGCGGGATAGGCGGCGCGGCACGAGCGCATGATGGAGCCGAGCGGCCGGTGGGCTTCCAGGGCGTGCCAGGGGCTGAAGGAGAGGACATCGTCGGCGTAGCGGCGGCGGGCGTCGCTGTAGGCGTCCTGCGCGGGCAGGTACAGGACCGCGACGAGCTCGTGGGCGGACAGTTCCTCGGGCCACAGGACCGGGGCGTCCTCGATGGGCATGCGGACGATGTCCGTGCACAGTTGGGCACGGATGTCGTACTCGGCGCTTTCGTGTGCGAAGAAGTCGACCACAGGTCGCCCAGCGCCGACTCTCCGTCCTTCTTGGCGACGTGGCGGCCGGTCAGGGCTTTCACGTTCGCCGAACGCGGCGCGGCGGAGATCTTCGCGACGTGGTCGCCGTAGCGCAACGCGGCCATGGAGTGGAAGGTCTCCCCGAGGATGTGGTCGTTGGCGGCGGCCAGGGGCTCAACAGCAGGTGGAAGCGGGCGCCCGACGCGGGTGAGTGCTGCGGCGGCCACGCGGGCGGCCGCTCCGCTGAGTTGGAGCTGCTGGTCGCTCTGGCGGGGCTGCTTTTCCAGGAGGTCCTGGAGTTTGGCGTACTCGGCGATGTTGCCGAAGGGAAGTGTGGGGTGGTTGACCAGGAGGAAGTCCTGGGTGGTGAAACCGTCGTCCAGCGCCCGCGGTCCGGGGGCGCCGATCACCTTGATCGCGAGGCCGCGCTGGAACGGTACCTGGTCGGAGGGCAGGTCGCCGGGGGCGGAGGAGAAGCGGACGATCACCGGGTAGGTGGCCGGTTCGGCGAAGAGGCCTTGGGCGAGGTGGGCGGGGAGGCTGGACTCGATCCGCAGTTCGCCGGCGAGGACGCCGTGGCTCTTTGCGTGTGCGTCGCGGAGGCCGTGCCGGTGTTTGTCGGCAACTTGCTGGTTGGCCTTGCCCATGGCCGCGATGACTTGGCGGATCAGTTCCTCCTCGTCAGGGAAGGGCTGTTCGAGGTCGGGGCGGTATGCAACGTACGAGCGGGGTGTGGTCACGGGTGGCCTCTGCACGAAAGTGGGGGGTCAGATGCCGGCCAGCCAGCGGATGGCGGACAGGCTGGGCATGAAGAAGTACTCGCCGCCGAGCAGGGTGTTGAAGGACTGGATGTTCTGCACGCGGCAGGGCGGCGTGCCGGGCACGGTGAAGTAGGCGCCCTTGTCCTGAAGGGAGATCATCGGGTCCTTCTCCTTGCCCAGGCCCATGAAGTTGCCGGAGCCGACCCATTCGCTCTGCAGGAACTCGACGTTGTCGATCGCGCGTGCGCCCAGGGCGATGAAGTCCAGGCCGCGCGGCCGGCCGTCGTCCTTGAGCCGGTCCGGGGGCAGCGGGGTGCCGTAGGAGGTGCCGCGGCGGAGGATCCGGCGGATGTTGACGTCGGTGAGGACCGTCAGCTGGGTGTCGCGTGGGTTCATCCGGCGGATGTGGCAGCCCAGCGGGGTGCGCAGTCCGCGTGGGTCGGCGGAGTAGTCGAAGTCGTTGATCCGGTTCGGGTCCTCGCCGATCGAGGGATCGTCGCGCTTTGGCGCCAGGGCCAATGGTGCGCCGCTGCGCCAGCGGCCGACGAGCTTGGCGGCAAGGAGTTCGCGTTCGGCTTCCGTACGGGCGTTGTCGTGCAGCCACTGGTTGAAGGCGCCGACGTGGGAGTGGTACTTGCGAAAGACCACGTAGGTACCGTTGCGGCCGAGGACGTCGGGGGCCGGCATGGGCAGCGGGGCGCCCGTCTCGCTCGGGTACCCGAGCACGAACTCGCCCGCCTTGATCGGGCGCCCGTCGCCGGGAAGTGGTTCGGCGCCGCTGCCCTCGACCACCGGCTGGCTGAAGCCGTCCCGGTAGCCGAAGACGTTGAACCCGTCGGCCGCGAAGTCCTGGTGGGACAGCAGCCGCACACCGGGAGCCTCGGCCAACTCCTTCTCGTAGGCCGCGACTTCAGAACGCCAGGCGTCCTCGCTCGCTGCGTACACCGTGACAGCGACGTGCACCTGCGGCGTACCGAAGGGGAACTCCCAGTTCTCGGGCGCGTTCACGCCGGTGTCGCGCAGCCGCCCGGCGCGGGCGGCCATGCCGGCACGGAAGTTGGCGGGAAAGGAACTGAGTGATGCCTCCGGCACGCCCAGCGCCACCAGCCCCTGGTAGCTGAGGGCGAGGGCCAGCCAGGACGGCCGCGATTCGTCCCAGCGGGCCGCGGGCGTCACCCGCAGAGCCAGCCTGCGCAGCAGTTCCCGGCCCGCGCCCGGCTCGGCGATCTCCAGGATCGCGTGCGTGCCGAAGTAGGGCTCGGGCCGCGTCCGCAGCAGCGTCGCCGGGATGTCGTCGAGGTCCAGCGCCGGTGGCCGCTTCAGCCGCCTGAACAGTGGATTGGGCATGGTGCGGTGCCTCAGTTGAGTTCGGTGACGAACTTCTGCACGGCCGCGTCCTGCCGCTTGAGCCGCTTGGCCTGGGCGACGGTGAGGGTGGGGTGCGCCACGAACCACGCCTCCACCGGGATCTGGTACTGGACGATGAAGTCCTTGACGTCGGGCGAGGCGATGCCCGGCCAGCCTCGACGTTGCTGAACACGTAGTCCATCATGTCGGGGATCTTGGTGGCGGAGTCGTCGCTGTAGGGGGCCCACTCGCCGTCGAAGGCGGTGGCTAACAGCAGCTTGGTGTCGTTGTCCAGGAACACGAACCGCGTGTTGTGCAGCGTGCCGGCCTGCCCGGCGCCCACCAGGTTCCGTCGATCAGCTGGAAGAACTTGTGGAGCCGATCGGCGCCGCCCGGCTTGAGCGGCAGGATGGTCGTCAGCTCCGACACCTCACCGCTCTTCGCGCCCACCCGGCCCGCAGTCGTCACCGCGTGCTCCTCGAGCTCCTCCTTGTCGGCCAGCATGTTGCCGACGCGGATCTTGAACGCGACGGACGCGTCCGTCAACGCGGTCTGCACCTTGTCCCGGATCTCCGGCGGGAACTGCGCGAGCTTCGCGTTGAGATCTTGCTGGGCCAGCATGCATCTCCAGTTCCCAGAACACCCCTACGCGCGCATGTAGTGATGTGTATGGCACTCTCTGTACGCAAACGCGGCACCCGTGTAATCGGATGCCTCGGGGCGGTGGATCGCACTCCGAGGAACCAGGTTCCGACCGACCTCCCCTACGCCCCGCGCCGGTTCCCCGGCGTCCCCGCCCAGGATCAGGTCCCGCCCGTTCGCGGGATGTGTGCGGACCAGGCCCCGAGGAGCGACGGGGCCCACTCGCGCACGGCACCCGCTGTGACCGGTGCAGTGAAGGTCAGAGGGAGTGGTGATGCGCGTCTGCACGTGCGCCGGGACGCGAGGTGACCGACGTCGCTGGGGCGGGTCGGGGATGACCGGGATCAGTCGAGTTCGGGAAGGGGGCGCCGGGCGACCTCCTGGGCGTCGTCGGCCGACAGGCCGAGCATGCGCAGGACCATCTCGGCGAGGTTCACGGCGGCCTCGTCGCCGTCCACCTCTGGGCGGGCGAAACGCAGTTCCACCAGGGACAGCAGGGTTCCGCCCAGTGCGGACAGGGCGACGGTCGGGTCGAGGTCGGTGAAGCGGCCGGAGGCGATGCCGGCCTGGAGATCGCGCAGGGCGCGGCGGGCCAGTCCGTTGTCCGAGTGGACGTGCCCGAGACCGCGGCGGCGCAGGACCTGCATCAGCTCCGGGTGCGAGTCGGCCATGCGGGCGCTGAGCCGGAAGCCGGCCGCGAGGAGTTCCGCCGGGTCGTCGATCCCGGCGAGGTGCTCGTCGAAGTTCTGGCCGAACTCCTCCAGGGCGTCCACGACCGCCGTCTCAAACAGCTCGGCCTTGGAGTCGAAGTGGTTGTAGAAGGAGCCGAAGCCCACGTCGGCGCGCTCGGCGATGGCCTGGATGCTCGAGCTGGTGTCGCCGTTGTCGGCAAGTATCTGGCGGGCCGCTCGCACGAGAGCCCTGCGGGTCTCCGCGCGACGCCGCTCGAACCGGTTGCTGGGTGGGGCTTGCGTGGGCATGTGCAGAGTCTAGCCGCCGGGGCGATGGCGGCCACAGTCCTGATGTTTTCATCATTCCTCTCCGCGAACACCTTGACGACGCATCTGTCAAAGCTGATGATTTCATCACTACGGCAATGTCGCTCGGAGGGCACCATGTCTGAAACCCGCGTCAACGGGGCCGACGTCATTACGGCCCACCAGGACCTCCACAGCGCGCAGGGCGCCCTGCGCGGCGAACATCCCGGCCGCTCCCGCAATCCCGTGATCAAGGTGGCCGACCTGGGCTGGCTGGAGTTCGAGAAGCCGGACCTGGAGCGCGCCGAGGTCTTCGCCCGGGACTTCGGGTTCGGCATCGCCGCGCGCACCGAGCGTGAGCTGTGGCTGCGCGGCACCTTCGCGGGTCCGCCGTGCATGGTGATCCGCAAGGGGCGCACCTCCCGTTTCCTCGGCCCGGCGTTCCGGGCGGCCGAGCGCGGTGATCTGGAGCGGCTGGCCCGAGCCACCGGGGCATCGGTACGGGATTCCGACGTGCCCGGTGGCGGAGGAAAGGTGGTCGATCTGCTCGATCCGTCGGGCTTCCCCGTGCGGGTCGTGCACTGCGGTCAGCAGCTCCCGGCGCTGCCGGAACAGCGGCCGCTGCTCCTCAACTTCGGTACGGATCACCGCCGTACCAACTCCGCCCAGCGCCCGCCGCGCGAACCGTCGCGCATTCAGCGTCTGGGGCATGTGGTGCTGGAGACGCGGGTGTTCGGCCGGGCCCTGGACTGGTACTTGGACACCCTCGGGATGATCGTCTCCGATTTCCTGTTCCTGGACGGCCAGCGCGACCGCGGTCCGACGATGGCGTTCATCCGCTGCGATCTGGGTGGCGTACCGGCCGATCACCACACGCTGGCCATGCATCTGGGGCCGGGCACGGGGTATGTCCACTCCGCGTACCAGGTCACCGACCTGGACTCCATCGCCGCCGGCGGCGAGTACCTCAAGGAGCGTGGCTACCAGCGCAGTTGGGGCATCGGTCGGCATGTCCAGGGCAGCCAGCTCTTCGACTACTGGCGCGATCCCGACCGCTTCATGCTGGAGCACTTCGCCGACGGCGACCTGTTCTCCTGCGATGTGGAGCCCGGCTGGGCGCCGATGTCGAGCAGCGGTCTGGCCCAGTGGGGCCCGCCCGCCACGCGTGACTTCCTCGGTTCCAACCCCTCCCCGCAGCGGGTCCGCGACGTCATCGAGGCGCTACGCGGTGACAACGAGCTGGACCGGGCGCGCCTGCTCGGCCTGCTCAAAGCCGCCAACTCCTGAACCACCTCAACCCTCACACGCCAATCCCCTGACAAAGGCACTGACATGAGCACCAATGTCCTGCGCACCGCCGACGGCTGGTGGGTCGTCCGAGGCGACCGCGCCGTCCCCGTCGAGACCAAGGCCGCCACTACCGCTGAGCTGCTGGCCGACCGCGCCGCCGTCCGTGAGGCCGCCGCCTCCGGCGAGGAGGGCACACCCCTCGCCGACCTGGTGGTCCTCTCGCCGGTCACCACGCCCTGCCGGGTCGTCGCCCAGATGGTCAACTACCGCAGCCACGCACGCGATTCGGGTTTCACCGGCGACATCCCGCCCGCGTTCTTCCGCAAGGCGTCCGGTTCGGTCAACGGGCCCGGGGATGCCGTCGTCCGCCCGGCGCACGTGAAATTCCTCGACTACGAGATCGAGCTCGGCCTCGTCATGGGCGCGCCGCTACCCGTTGGCACGGTCGTCGAGGAGCGGGACCTGCCGTCGTACGTCGCCGGGCTCGTCGTCACCAACGACATCAGCGCCCGTGACGTCCAGCTGACCAAGACACAGTTCTACGAGAGCAAGTCGTACCCCACCTTCACCCCGACCGGGCCGTACCTGGCCCTCCTTGAGCCGGAGGACTTCGCCCATCTCCTCAACCTGCGGCTGAGGCTGAGCGTCAACGGGGAGCTGCGGCAGGACCGCACCCTCGCCGACATGATCGTCCGTCCGGCGCAGGCGCTGACGCTGCTGGCCCGCTTCCAGACCTTGGACGCCGGCGACCTGCTGCTCACCGGCACCCCCGGCGGCACCGCCCTGAAGGCACCACCGAAGGCAGTCGAGAAGATCGGCGCGCTGCTGCCGCCCGCCGTGAAGTGGAAGGCGTTCTTCAAGAGCCAGGCGAAGAACCCGCACTACTTGAGCGCGGGTGACGTGATCACGGCGTCGATCGCGACCCCGGACGGACGGATCGACCTCGGCGAGCAGCGCACGCCCGTCGCGGACACGAACTGACACCCGAACAGGCACCCGAGGTGAGCCGCACATGACCGTCGATGAAGCCGCACGTCCGCCCGGCGCGGAAGCCGCACGTGTGCCCGTCGTGATCGTCGGCGCCGGGCCGGTGGGTGTGACCGCCGCCCTGCTTCTGGCCCGGCGCGGAATCCGCAGCGTCGTCCTGGAGCGCCACCGGGACGTCTACCCGCTCCCACGCGCCGTCGCCACCGACGACGAGGTGCGCCGGATCCTCCAGGCCGCGGGCGCCGGTGAGGAGTTCGCCGCGATCGCCCGCCCGGCGAACGGGCTGCGGCTGCTCGATGCCCGGCACCGGGTGATGGCAGAGTTCCGCCGCTCCGCGCACGGCCTGCACGGCTACCCGCAGACCAGCATGTTCGACCAGCCCGAACTGGAACGCGTACTGCGCGACGCCCTCGCCCGGCACCCGGAGTGCGAGCTCAGAGGTGGCGCGGAGGTGACCGGCATCGGCCCGGACACCACCGGGCCCGTACGGGTCACCTACCGCGACGACGGTGGCGAGCACGAGCTGTGGGCCGACGCGGTGCTGGGCTGCGACGGCGCGAACAGCCTCACCCGCCAAGCCGTCGGCGCCGTCTGGGAGGACCTGCGCTTCGAGGAGGACTGGACCGTCATCGACGTCCGGACCACAGCCGCCGTCCGCTGCTGGGATGGCGTCGACCAGGTCTGCGACCCGGACCGGCCGGCGACCTTCATGCGGGTGGGCGAGGACCGCTACCGCTGGGAGTTCCGGCAGCGCGAGGGGGCAGAGCAACCGGTGCGCGACCTGATCGCCCCGTGGCTGCCGCCCTCGTACGCGGGAGATTTCGAGATCGTCCGCGAGACGCAGTACACCTTCCGCGCCCGCGTCGCCGACCGCTGGCGCAGCGGCCGGGTCTTCCTGCTCGGCGACGCCGCCCACCTCACCCCGCCGTTCATCGGCCAGGGCCTGTGCGCGGGCCTGCGCGACGCCTACAACCTCACCTGGAAGCTCGCCCGCGTCCTCCAACACGGCTCTCCGGACAAGTTGTTGGATACGTACGAGAGGGAACGCAAACCCCACGCACGCCATGTGATCCGGCTCGCGGTCGGCATGGGCTGGGCCATGACGGGCGGCCAGGACAACGCCGCCACCCTTCGCCGCAGGCTCCTGGCCGCCGCCTGCCGCATACCCGGCCTGACCCGGTTGGCCGGCCGCGACATCGCCCCGCCCCTGACCGCCGGACCGCTCGTGCGGCGCACCACCCGCCGGGGCCTGGTCGGCACGCACTGCCCACAACCCTGGGTGAGCGTCGACGCACGGCGGACCCGCCTCGACGAAGCGCTCGGCGACTCCTTCGCCGTGCTGACCGCCACCGAACCCACCCCCTGGCTGACCGCGCTCGCCCACGGTCTCGGCGTACCCACGGTCCCGGTCGCCGGCCTCGGTGACGACGGCACGCTCGCCGCCTGGCTGCACGCCGGACACGCGGCCGCGGTCCTGCTGCGCCCCGACCGGATCGTCCTCGACGTCGTCCCGGCCGGCGCACACGACTTCACCGGAACCGCCGCCTGGGCAGCACTGCTGCACACCACACGACGCCCTGGACCTTCCGAACAACCGGTCCCGAACAGCCTGTTGAGGAGTACGACGCGATGAGCACGCCCTTCTACACACCTGATCCGGAGACGGCGGCCGCCAGTCGCATCGCGGAGTTCGCCCGGCGTCAGGGCATCGCCCCGGACGACTACACCGCCCTGCACCAGTGGTCGGTCACCGACCTGGAGGGCTTCTGGGGCGCGGTGTGGGAGTACTTCGACATCGACGCGGACACCCCCTACGAGCAGGTCCTCGCCGAGGAGATCATGCCCGGCGCCCGCTGGTTCCCCGGCGCCACCCTCAACTACGCCCACCACGCCCTGCGCAACGCAACCGACGAGGCGGCGATCCTCGCCCTCGACGAGACCGACTCCGCATACGAGGTGACCGGCGGGCAACTCCGCACCCAGGTAGCCTCCGTGGCCGCCACCCTGCGCGACCTGGCCGTCGGCAAGGGCGACCGGGTCGTCGGCTACCTGCCCAGCACCCCGCACACGATCGTCGCGTTCCTGGCCGCCGCGAGCCTGGGCGCCGTGTGGTCGGTGTGCGGGCAGGATTACGCGCCTCAGGCCGCCGCCGACCGGTTCGCCCAGCTCGAACCCACCGTCCTGATCGCAGCCGACGGCTACCTCTTCAACGGCACCACCCACGACCGGCGCGACGCCACCCTCGAACTGGCCCGCGCCCTGCCGACGTTGAAGGCGACCCTCCTCGTGGACCACGTGGGCCTGCCACGATCAGAGCAGGCATACCCGTCGCCGCTGGTGGCGTGGCAGGACGCCACCACCCGTACCGAAGAACTCGCCTGTACGCCGGCGCCGTTCGACCATCCCCTGTGGGTCGTCTTCTCCTCCGGCACCACCGGCCTGCCCAAGCGCATCGTCCACGGCCACGGCGGCGTCCTCCTGGAGCACCTCAAGACCCTCGGCCTGCACTCGGACCTCGGCCCGGGCGACCGCCTGCTGTGGTACACCACCACCCACTGGATGATGTGGAACCTGGTCGCCTCCACCCTGCTGACCGGCGCCACCACCTGCACCTACGACGGCAGCCCGGCACCCTCCACCCGACCCGGCATCCTCTGGGAACTGGCCGCCCGCCACCGCGCACGACCTGTCCGCGGTCCGCGCGCTCGGCTGCACCGGCTCCGCCCTCCCGGCCTCCGCCTACCCCTGGGTCCGCGACCACGTCGGCGGCCATGTGCTGCTCTCGTCCACCAGCGGCGGCACCGACGTCGTCTCCGGCTTCGCGGGCAGCGCGCCCACCACACCCATCTGGTCCGGAGAGTTGTCCGCACCCCACCTCGGCGTGGCCCTGTCCGGCGTACGACAGCGGGGGCGCCCGGTCACCGACCAGGTCGGCGAGCTGGTCGTCACCCGCCCCATGCCGTCGATGCCGCTGCACTTCTGGAACGATCCCGACGGCACCCGCTACCGCGACGCCTGCTTCACCACCTACCCCGGCGTCTGGCGGCACGGCGACTGGATCACCGTCACGGGTCACGGCTCGGTCATCGTCCACGGCCGCTCCGACAGCACGCTCAACCGCAACGGCGTCCGCCTGGGCAGCGCCGACATCCACGACGTCGTCGAACGCCTCCCCGAGATCGCCGAGGCCCTGGTCATCGGCGTGGAGGAGCCGGACGGTGGTTACTGGATGCCACTGTTCGTCGTCCCGGCGACCGGCGTGACCCTGGACGACACCCTCCGCGAGAAGGTCCGTGACACCGTCCGCACCGGCGCCTCACCGCGCCACGTCCCTGACGAAGTCATCGCAGTGCCGGGCATCCCGCACACCCGCACCGGCAAGAAGCTGGAGGTCCCCGTCAAGCGGCTGCTCCAGGGTGCCCCGGCCGAGCAGGTCGTCAGCCCTGCTGCCGTGGACGACCCCGACCTCATCACGTACTACGCGCAGCTGGGGACGCAGCGCCGCGAGGGCAGAACCACCACATGATCACAGGGCATGCCGCCGTACTGGACCCACACCCAACTGACCTTAATGAGGTGGGGCTTGGAAGCCGGGAGGGCAGGCAGCTGTGGTGCCGGATCAGCCCTACCCGTTCCCCTTCGGCAAGGCCACCCGCTGGTAAGCCTCCGGCTGGGCCCAGAAAACCGCGAGGCCGGCTGGGCCAGCTTGGCCCCGCCCCCGGGCTCCGGCCGGACCGAAGACCGCGCCGGGCAGCCAGTAGGCGGCAGAATCCCGTGATGTGGGCCGCCTGCACCGAACGTTCGCAGCGCCGGCGGCCGCCGACGATCCTGTAACGGTTTGCGAGGACCCGCGATGGCCTTTCCCTTTCTTTCCTATTTCCTGGCGGCCGCTCTGGTCCTGCTGGTCTTCCTGCGGCGCTTCAGCGATGACCAGCGCCGTTTCGGCAACGGCGTCCTTCTGGGCCTGTGCACACTCTTCCTGCTGGCCGGCTCGTTCATCGGGCTCGATCACTTCCTCCGACCACTTACCCGGGCGGTGTCAACCGGCCTCATCGTCGGGGCCACAGTCGGTACGGTGGTTGTCGCCGGGTTCCTGGTGACCAACGGGATCCGGATGATCCGTACGGAAGGCGGCGGCCTGGCCAACCTTCTCCCGCTACTGGCGGGCGTCGCGGTCCTGGTGGCACTCGGCCTTCTGGGTGCCGCCGCCCGGTTCGAGAACGGCCTCCTGCGCGCGGCGGCCACCGCCACGCTCTTCCTCGCCGGCTACCTTTCGTTCCTCTTCGCCTGCTTCATCGGCTATGCCGTCCTGTACCAGCGGGTCGCGGGGCGCCGCCCGGTGGACTTCGTCGTCGTCCTCGGCGCCGGGCTGACGGACGGCTCCGTTGTGCCGCCGTTGCTGGCCTCGCGGCTGGAGCGGGCACTGGCCCTGTACCGGCGGCAGAAGGCACGAGGACGCTCCCCGATCCTGCTGGTCTCCGGCGGCAAGGGCGCCGACGAACAGGTACCGGAAGCCGACGCGATGGCCGACTACCTCACGGAGCGGGGGGTCCCGGACGAGCATGTCGTACGGGAGAACTCCTCGACGAGCACCGAGGAGAACCTGAAGTTCAGCCGGGAACTGATGGAGCGGCTGCGGCCGGGCTACCGCTGCGTCATCGTGACCAATGACTTCCACGCGTTTCGCGCGGCCGTCCTCGCACGCAGGGCCGGCGTGCCGGGTGAAGCCGCGGGCTCGCCGACGGCGGCGTACTACTGGCCGAGCGCCACCCTGCGGGAGTTCGTGGCCGTCCTGGTTGCCTACCGTGTGACGAGTCTGGGGATGGGCGCGCTTCTGCTTGTCGCCGGGGTCCGGGCGGGTTGGCATGGCTGATCCGGTGGACGCCTGAGCCGGAAACCGACAGGGACAGCGCTCGGAGCGCATGCTGTCGTGCCGGGCGCCAGGCGTGTCTCACGGATATTGTGCCCGCCGACGCGCTGGCCGCGAAGGCGCTGGCGGAGACCGTGGCGGGCATGTCGCTGCCGCTGGCCATGATGGCGAGGGAAGCGGTCGGCCGCGCCTTCGAGACCACGCTCACCGAGGGCGTCCTCATCTGAACGCCGCGTCTTCCACGCGGTGTTCGCCAGCGCCGACCAGAAGGAGGGCATGGCCCGATCCAACACCGCTGAACCGTACGCACCGGCGAGGGGCTCGGAACAGTTCCGGGCCACTCGCGGCGCAAGGCGGTTGGTTCCGCCGCCACATTATGTCCTCAGTCCTGGTCGTACCTGTGGAACCCCCGGCCGGTCTTGCGGCCCAGCAGCCGTGCTTCCACCATCCGCTGGAGCAGCGGCGGCGGCGCGTACAGGGGCTCACGGAACTCGTCGTAGAGCGCCTCCGCAATGGAGGCGACGGTGTCCAGGCCGATCAGATCCGCGAGCTTCAGCGGCCCCATGGGGTGGGCGCAGCCAAACTCCATGCCCGCGTCGATGTCGATGGCCGTGGCGAAGCCGGACTCAGCCATCCTGACGGCGGACAGCACGTACGGGATGAGCAGGGCGTTGACGACGAAGCCTGCGCGGTCCCGGGACCGGATGACGGTCTTGCCGAGCGTGCGGGTCGCGAAGTCCTCGACCAGAGCGGTCGTTGCGGCCGAGGTGTGCAGCGAGGTCACCACCTCGACCAGCGGCAGGACGGGTACGGGATTGAAGAAGTGCAGGCCCACGACTCGGTCCGCGTGCCTGGTCGCCATGCCGAGCCGCATGATCGGCAGGGAGGAGGTGTTGGTGGCGAGGACGGCCGCCGGGTCTTCCACGATCTTGTCGAGGGCGGCGAACACCTCGGTCTTGGCGTCAGGGTTCTCGATGACGGCCTCGACCACGAGCTGCCGGTCGGCAAGATCTTCCAGGCTGCCGGTGAACACCGTCCGGGCGAGCACGTCCTGTGCCGCCGCCCGCTCCAGCTTGCCGCGACGCACCGCCCGGTCGAGCGACGCTGAGAAGCGGTCCCGTGCCGTGCGGGCGGCAATCGCGTCCACCTCGCAGACCACGGTGTCAAGACCGGCCCGCGCACACACCTCGGCGATGCCGGCGCCCATCTGCCCACCGCCGACCACCCCGACCCGTGCGATGCCCGCGCTCATGCCCGCACCTTTGGCCGGCGCACGAGGTGACGGGTGTAGGCGTCCGGCGTGAAGAACAGCGGCAACTCGCCCGCCAGCGCGGTCCGTTCGAAGAGAGCGCGGATGCCCTCGACGAGTGCCCTCGGGTATGCGGCGCCGAGCGAGGCGACCTCGTCGTCGAGCAGTTGCCCCACCGTCTCCCGGTCGATCACGCGGTGCCGGAGCCACTGCCAGATCTGCACGCGGGCGATCTCGGCCGTGGCGGCGTCCTCCATCAGCCCATTGATGGCGACCGCGCCCTGCCCAGCCAGCCAGGCGGCAAAGTACCGCAACGCCACGCAGACGTTGGTGCGCACCCCCTCCGCCGTGGGCGGGCTGCTGATCCGGCGCACCGAGAGCAGTTCGGCCGGGGTCACCTCCACGTCGTCGCGGATCCGGTCGAGCTGGTGGGGCCGGTCGCCGAGGACTCCGTCGAACACCTCATGACAGACGGGGACGAGCGCGGGGTGGGCGACCCAGGAACCGTCGTAGCCGTCCTCGGCCTCCCGCTCCTTGTCGAGGCGGACCGTGGCCAGCGCCGCCTCGTTCGTGGCGGGATCCTTGCTGGGCACCTGTGCGGCCATACCGCCGATGGCATGCGCGCCACGCCGGTGGCAGGTACGGACGAGGAGTTCGGTGTACGCCCGCATGAAGGGCGCGGTCATCGTGACCTTCGCCCGGTCGGGGAGAAGGAAATCGCTGCGGTGGCCGAACGTCTTGACCAGACTGAACAGGTAGTCCCAGCGGCCCGCGTTCAAACCCGCGCTGTGCTCGCGCAGTTCGTAGAGAATCTCCTCCATCTCGAACGCGGCGGTGATCGTCTCGATCAGGACCGTGGCGCGGATGGTGCCGCGCGGGATGCCGAGCAGTTCCTGGGAGAGGAGGAAGATGTCGTTCCACAGGCGCGCCTCGTAGCGGTTCTCCAGCTTGGGGAGGTAGAAGTACGGGCCGGATCCGGCGTCGATCTGCCGCCTGGCGCAGTGGAAGAGGTAGAGCCCGAAGTCGACGAGTGCGGCGGACACCGGGCGGCCGTCGAGCTCCAGGTGCTCCTCGTCCAGGTGCCAGCCTCGGGGCCGGACCATGATGGTGGCGACCTGCTCGCCGAGCCGGTATTCCTTGCCCTGCGCCGTGGTGAAGTCGAGACGTCCCTCGACGGCGTCGAGAAGGGTGAGCTGCCCGTCGATCACGTTGGTCCACAACGGTGCGGTGGCGTCCTCGAAGTCCGCCATCCACACCTGCGCACCGGAGTTGAGCGCGTTGATCGCCATCCGGCGGTCCGGCGGGCCGGTGATCTCCACGCGGCGGTCGGTCAGCCCGGGCGCGGGCGGTGCCACCCGCCATGTGGGGTCCTTGCGGACGGCCGTGGTGACCAAGGGGAAGTCGAGCGGAGAGCCCGAGGCCAGCCGTAGGGCCTGCCTGCGGCGTTCCTTCATCAGGTCCCGCCGACGTGGCTCGAATGCCTCGGCCAGTCGGCCGACGAAGTCCAATGCGGCTGGGGTGAGGACCTCGTCGTGCCGGCGGCCGGGAGCGGCGAGGACACGAACCTGCTGGGTGAGTGCGGTGACGGTGGACATCTGGCTCTCCTGAGGGATGGGAGCGGAGGGGGCGGGGACGGTTGCCCCCCTCCGCTCGGCCGATCGCCCGGCCGGACGGGGGGGCGGCGTGTCCGGTCCGGCGGCCTAGTGGAACTGCTCTTCCTCCGTGGAGCCGGCCAGGGCGGTGGTGGAGGAGGCGGGGTTGATGGCGGTGGAGACCTGGTCGAAGTAGCCGGTGCCGACTTCGCGCTGGTGCTTGACGGCGGTGAAGCCGTGCTGCTGCGCGGCGAATTCGCGCTCCTGGAGGTCGACGTAGGCGGTCATGCCGTGGTCGGCGTAGCCGCGGGCGAGGTCGAACATGCCGTGGTTGAGGGAGTGGAAGCCGGCCAGGGTGATGAACTGGAAGCGGTAGCCCATCGAGGCCAGTTCGCGCTGGAACTTGGCGATCTGGTCGTCGTCGAGGGATGCCTTCCAGTTGAAGGAGGGCGAGCAGTTGTAGGCGAGCATCTGGTCGGGGTGCTCGGCGTGGATGGCTTCGGCGAACTCGCGGGCCTGCGCGAGGTCGGGGGTGCCGGTCTCGACCCAGATGAGGTCGGCGTACGGCGCGTAGGCGAGGCCGCGGGCGATGACCGGGGCCATGCCGTTCTGCACGTGATAGAAGCCCTCGGCGGTGCGTTCGCCGGTCACGTACGGGGCGTCGCGTTCATCGACGTCGCTGGTCAGCAGGGTCGCGGCGAGAGCGTCGGTGCGGGCGATGATCAGGGTGGGGACGTCGGCGATGTCGGCGGCGAGGCGGGCCGCGTTGAGGGTCCGGATGTGCTGGGCGGTGGGGACGAGCACCTTGCCACCGAGGTGACCGCACTTCTTCTCGGAGGCGAGCTGGTCCTCGTAGTGGATACCCGCGGCGCCGGCCGCGATCATGGCCTTGGTGAGCTCGAAGGCGTTGAGCGGGCCGCCGAAACCGGCTTCCGCGTCGGCGATGATCGGGGCCAGCCAGTCGGTGGTGTCGGTGCCGCCCTCGGCGGTGGCGATCTGGTCCGCGCGCAGCAGCGCGTTGTTGATCCGACGCACCACCTGGGGAACGGAGTTGGCCGGATACAGGCTCTGATCGGGGTAGGTGTGCCCGGCCTGGTTGGCGTCGGCGGCGACCTGCCAGCCGGACAGGTAGATGGCCTGGAGCCCGGCCTTCACCTGCTGGACGGCCTGCCCGCCGGTCAGCGCGCCCAGCGCGTGGATGTAGTCGCGCTCGTGGAGCTGGCGCCACAACCGCTCGGCGCCGCGCCGGGCGAGCGTGGCTTCCTCGCGGACGCTGCCGGAGAGCCGCACCACGTCCTCGGCGCTGTAGGTGCGCTCGATGCCCTTCCAGCGCGGGCTCGTTGCCCAGCGGCGCGCCAGCTCCTCGGCCGCCTGAGTCCTCGCTTCTGCCATGACTGTCTCCGTCTCCTCGGTCTGTGCTGCTGGTCGGTTTGTGCGGCTTGCCAACCCCGCTACCCGGATGACAGGGGCGGCACTGCGTGTCGCGTAAGGGCTGGGATGCGGCCCGCCGTCACCCGCACCGTGGAGCTGAGCAATGCTGCTGGTGCAGGTGTCCGCCGCTGCCGGGGTCTCCGACGTCAGGGCAAGAAATCGCGCCCCGGATTCGCGCTGTGCCTGCCGGTCTGGCGGGCCGCGCTACGACTCTGGCATTGGCACTGAGTGCCAACAAGGAGGGATCAGTGCCAATCTTTGCGAATCTTCCCGCGGGTTTTGCCAATCTTGCGAAAGTCTGGGGGTGGCCTGTCCGCTTACGCTGACCGGACCAAGTTGCCGGTGTGGAGGAGCGGTTCGGTGAGTAAGACATACGCGGGTGCCCGGCTGCGGAGGCTGCGCGAGGAGCGCGGGATGAACCAGACGGACCTCGCCCGTGTCCTGGGCATCTCCCCGAGCTACCTCAACCAGATGGAGCACGACTCCCGCCCCCTCACCGTGCCCGTCCTGCTCCGGCTGACTGAGGCGTTCGGCGTGGACCCGGGGTTCTTCTCCGAGCGCGACACCACCCGCTTGATCGCCGACCTGCGCGAGGCGCTCGCCGGGGAGATCGCCGAGTCCCACGTTTCCGCCGCCGACCTCAGTGACCTGGCCACCCGGCTGCCCGGCATCGCCAAGGTCCTTCTCGACCTGGGCCGCCGCAACCAGCAGCTGTCCGAGCGCCTGGCCGGGGCGGCGGATGTCCGGGACCGCGATCGAGGAACCACCTCCACACCCCACGAGGAGATCCGCGACTTCTTCTACCGCCGCCAGAACTACCTTCACGACATCGACCTCGCCGCCGAGCGGCTGGCCGGTGAGATCGGCATCCGGCCGGGGGAGGTGGTCGGGGCCCTCACCGTGAGACTCGCCGATGCGCACGGCGTTCATCTGGCCGCGGAGCCCGGCGCGCGGCTGCACCGCTATGACAACACAACCCGCACCCTCCACCTGTCCTCGCGGCTGCGCCCAGGTCAGCGCGCGTTCCGCCTGGCCACGCAGTTGGCCCTGCTGGAACACGGCGAGGACATCGATCGACTGGCCACCGAGGACTTCCCGCCCGGCTCGTCCACCGAGGCACTGGCCCGTATCGGCATCGCCAACTACTTCGCTGCCGCGCTGATCCTGCCGTACGGCCGCTTCCACGCGTACGCCGAGCAATCCCGCTACGACATCGAGCGGTTGACCGATCACTTCGGCCTGGGCTACGAGACCATCTGCCACCGGCTGAGCACCCTCCAGCGGCCCAGGCTGCGCGGCGTGCCGTTCTCCTTCGTACGCGTCGACCGCGCCGGCAACCTGTCCAAACGCCAGTCCGCGACGGCCTTCCACTTCTCCCGCGCCGGCGGCACCTGCCCCCTGTGGAACGTCTACGAGGCGTTCGCCGCCCCCGGACGCATCCACGTCCAGATCGCCGAAATGCCCGACACGCAGCGCTACTTGTGGACGGCAAGAGCCGTCACCCGCCACCGCGGCGGCTGGGGCGCCCCGGGCAAGACCTACGCCATCGGCCTCGGCTGCGAGATCCGCCACGCCCACCGGCTCGTCTACTCCGACGGCCTCGACCTCACCAACGCCTCAGCCGCCACCCCCATCGGCATGGGCTGCCGCGTCTGCGAACACCTCGACTGCTCCCAGCGGGCCGCACCACCCCTGGGCCGCCCCCTGCTCATCGACCAGAACAGCAGCACGTTCGTGCCCTACCCGGTCGAGGGCGACCAGCCCTTGTGAAAAGCCCCCTCAGACCTTTCTCGGCGGTCAGGCAGGGGGTGTTGGCCGTGTCCAGTCAGTGGTGTGCGCCGGGAGGCAGCCGATGCCCGAGTTGAGGTGGGTCGTGCGTTGGTGCCCCGCCGGTATCCGGCGGGGCACCAACGAGGGGAAAGTCAGTTGAAGGAGCAGTTGGCAGTGTGGTCGCTGCTGTCGCTTAGGCCGAGGTGGAACACGCGGCAGGTGCCCTTCCAGGCCCTGTCGGTCTTCCAGACGTAGGTGCACTGGCCGGTGCATACGGATGGCCACTTGCCGGTGCTGTCCGGGGTCATCGTCGCGGACCATGCCACCGTGTCCACCTCGTTCGCGATGAAAGATCCTTTTGCCCGAATTTATGCTACTCAGTAGATATGCCGCACCCTGGAACGCTCATCCTGATCATGGCCATCGCGGTGCTCGCCCCGCTTCTCGCCTTCGCCACGAGCCGCCGACTGAGCGTGCCGGTGGCCATCTTCGAAATCGGGCTGGGCATCCTGATCGGCCCCGATGTGCTGGACTGGGCGCACCCCAGCCAACTCATCAACACCCTGTCCAACCTGGGCCTGTCGATGCTGATCTTCCTGGCCGGGTACGAGATCGAGTTCGATGCCGTTCGCGGCGACACGCTTCGGCGCGCGGTGACAGCGTGGGTCGTGTCGCTCGCGACAGGACTGGGTATCGCGTTCGCCCTGACCGGCGCGCAGGTAACGAAAAGCTTCGTCATCGGAACCGCGCTGACCAGTACCGCCCTGGGCGCCGTGCTGCCGATGCTGCGTGACTCAGGTGTGCTGCGCACTCGGTTCGGCACGGTGGTGATGGCGTTCGGAGCGGTCGGCGAATTCGGCCCGGTCATCGCGATGGCCGTCCTGCTCAGTGGCCGCGCCCCCGGCGCCGCGACCGCCGTCCTCGCCGCCTTCGCCGCGGTGACGGCGGGGGCCGTCTACATGGCGCTGCGCCCGCCCCCAGCCTGGTTCGCCCACGTCATCACCGCCACGCTGCACACCAGCGGGCAGTTCGCCGTCCGGCTGGTGATGTTGCTCCTGGCCGCCATGCTCGGCCTGTCCGTGGCCTTCGGCCTGGACACCCTCCTGGGCGCCTTCGCCGCCGGCCTGCTCACCCGCCTGGTCCTGCGCGGCGCCGGCCCCGAGAACAGCGAGGAAGTCCTGGGCAAGATCGAAGCGATGGGGTTCGGCTTTCTGGTGCCGGTGTTCTTCATCGTCACCGGCATCAACTTCGACCTGCACGCCCTGCTCGACGGTGGCCGTCCCCTGCTCCTCCTGCCCGTCTTCCTGCTCCTGTTCCTTCTGGTACGTGGCGGCCCCGCCTGGCTTCTGGCCCCGCGTAGCCTGTCCCGCCGCGAGCGGACCTCGCTGACCTTCTACTGCGCCACCTGTCTGCCGCTGGTCGTCGCGATCACCACCATCGGGGTAAGTGACGGCGCGGTGGAGCCCAGCGAGGCGGCGGCCCTGGTCGGGGCCGCCATGCTGTCGATCCTGTTTCTCCCTCTCCTCGCTCTCAAAGCACTCCCGACCGGCCGTGCTCGCCCTTCCATCGGCACGACGGAGACCTCGGAATCCTGGTAGCACCAGCCGCGAGGTCCCCCAGCGGGCCGGGCCGACGCGCCCACCAGCACCTTCAGCAAGTCGGCATCAGGGACGGCGAAAACGGTCACCGCGGGGGCTCCCTACTGCCCGTCAGCAACCCGCCTTCTGCCAGCACCAGCCTTGACCGGGTCAGTCCAATCAACGGCCGTTCGCTACCGCCGGCCGGGCCCGGCCGGCAGGTCGGGGCCAGCGCCCGCGCCCTGAGCCGACTGCTACGCGACGAGCTCGGCATGACGCTCTACGCGTGGCGCACCCAGATGCGTGTGCACCACGCGCTTGTACTCCGGGCCAGGCCCGCCGCCTGCTGGAGTCCACCGGTCTTCCGGTCACCTTCACCCCGCTCGATGCCCCGTACACCATGCACGAGCCGATGGCTCAGCTGTACGTCGACATCGTCACCGAGTGGATCAAGGCCCTGCCCTGACCGAGGCGGCACTCCATTGCGTTGAGCCCGCACGGCTCGGCGCAGGCAAGCCAGCACCGAGCACCCATGAAAATCCGGCACCACCATCGAACGGCAGTGGCCAGAGGTGCTGTCGAAACCACTCGTGATAAACCGGCCGGTCCTCTCCGGCGTTCCGGCCAAGGGCGCGAACTTCCTCCGCACGTCTCGAGCCGAAGGGCTCAGCTTGCCTCTCTCGGGGATCGGCCGGCGGGGTGTGGGTGCTTCTTCGGACGGCAGTCCGCTGAGGCGCTCGATGTTGACGGCGATGGCCGTCAGGACGCGCTGGACGTGGGCCCTCCCTGCCCGGCCAGGCAAGCCTTCCCGGCAGAGCCGGGCCGGGAGGGCGAAACGTACCTTCTGACACGGCGGTCGGCATGTCCGGCCGCCGTGCTTTCGGTGCCCCGTTGTTCCGACGCGCGCGGGCGCCCCGGTCCGTCAGCCGGCGGATGCGCCGCGACCGCCCTGCCCCGCTGAACGGCGGGCCACCGTGGAGGTCTGTCGCTCCACGGTCAGCAGCAGCCGGTCCAGGGCGGGCATGGCTGCGGCCAGTGTCGCCCGGTCCTCCGCCGGCAGTTCGGCGCTCGCTTCGGCCAGCGCCGCCGTACTAGCACTGTCGTAGCGCGCCAGCAGTTCCCGCGCCTTGTCCGAGGCCGTGAGCGTCACCGTTCGGAGGTCGTGCGGATGGGACATCCGCTCCACCAGGCCCGCCGCCGTCATCGTGCGCACCAGGTTGCTCACCGTGGACGGCGCGATGCGCAGCCGTGCCGCCGCCTCGCGCGGTGCCAGCCCGTCGGGGGCGGCGGACAGCGTCCGCAGCAGTTCGATCTGCGCCTCGGGCAGATCCGGCAGCCCCTCCGCATTCCGTGTGGCGCGGAGCACGGCGCGCCGCAGCGGCCCTAGGAGTCTGCCGAGTTCGAGAGCGACGTGGCCGGTGTCCGCTGAGCTGCTGTCCATCCCTCCATTCTGTCAGCCGTACGGCACAGTTTTGATGCAAAACTATTTTGTGGCAAAATCAAATAGCGGGAGCCGAACCGGGCGACCGCCACGCACCACCGAGGAGAAGCGCCATGACCACCACCGTGCAGAACCCCGTGCCGCCGCAGGACCTGGCAGGCATAGTGGGCCACCGCTTCATCTACACGTACGCCAACGGCTGGCAGTACGAGATGTACGTGAAGAACGCGACCACGATCGACTACCGCATCCACAGCGGCATGGTCGGCGGCCGTTGGGTCAAGGACCAGAAGGTCGACCTGGCTCAGCTGGCCGACGACGTCTACAAGGTCTCGTGGAACGAGCCGACGGGCACGTCGGTCGTCGTGAACGTGCTGCCCGGCCGGCGCGTCCTGCACGGCACGATCTTCTTCCCTCACTGGATCGAGGAGGACGGCAGCAAGACCGTTCTGTACCAGAACGAGCACCTGGACGAGATGCGTGCGTTCCGCGACGCGGGGCCGACCTACCCGATCTACGTCGTACCGGAGTTCGCGAAGATCACCCTGTTCGAGCACGTCGGGGAGGACGACGAGCAGGTCATCGCCGTGGGCCCGGCCGATCTGCCGGCCGGCTTTGCCGACCGCACCAACTGAGGCCCTGACGGCCTCCCCCAGTCCTGCGCTGTCCTTCGTCACTCACCTGTCGATCGCGGTCGCCCACCGATCGACCTCTGCACGGCTCATTGACGACCATCGAGTGGGAGGCGCCGCTGGAGCCCGCACCGCCCGCGGTGGAGCCCATCCCTCCGTCACCGGGCGCCGCAGCTCGTAGGAGGCGGCCTCCAGGCCCTTGACGGTGAGGTTCCGCAGGGACTCCCCGTCTCGGTGAAGCCGCCGTTCTCGGAGAGGCCGTGCTTGCGCATGTCGGAGAGTGCGCCGGTGTCCTAGGGCGTGTATCGGAAGTGGATCCTGAGGTGGGATGATCTGATTCTGTGGCACGTGGAGACCTGACGGATATGCAGTGGGCCTGTCTGGGGCCGCTGTTGCCCAGGGGTAAGAAGCCGGGCCGTCCGCCGATATGCACCCGGCGGCAGCTGATCGACGGCATACGGTTTCGCACCCGCACCGGCGTCCCGTGGCGGGACGTGCCGGAGCGGTACGGGCCCTGGGCCCGGGTCTACGACCTGTTCCGCCGCTGGCAGCGGGACGGCACATGGCGGCGGATCTTCGCTGCACTGCTGGCCCAGGCCGACGCCAAGGGGCTCATCACCTGGGACATCAACATCGACTCCACCGTGTGCCGGGCCCACCAGCACGCCGCCGGGGCGAGGAAAAGGGGGACCTGCAGGCCGAGCCGCCCGGTGGCGTCGCCGTCGAGCCGGACGACCATGGGCTCGGACGCTCGCGTGGCGGCCTGACCACAAAGCTCCATCTGGCCGTCGAGCAGGGGCAGAAGCCCATGTCCATCGTGATCACGGCCGGGCAGCGAGGCGACTCCCCGCAGTTCGAGCCCGTTCCGAAGAGGGTCCGCATTGCCCGCCAGGGGGCTGGCCGTCCACGCACCGGGCCCCGTCGGGTCCGCGCCGACAAAGCGTACGCCTCCCGCAAGAACCGCGCCTACCTGCGCCGACGCGGTATCCGCTGCACCATCCCGGACAAGGCTGACCAGGCCCGTAACCGCAAGAAGCTCGGCTCTCGGGGCGGTCGGCCGCCGAAGTTCGACGCGGAGGATTACAAGGCCCGGCACGCGGTCGAGTGCGGCATCAATCGCCTCAAAGGCATCGTGCCGTGGCCACGCGGTACGACAAACTCGCGGTCCCTACGAAGCAACCGTGCTCATCGCAGCGATCAACGAGTGGCTCTGACCACGGTAAACCCTTCGTCAACATCACCTGGCGGGCCTTACAGTAACGAGCCCCGGCTCGGGTACGTCGACCTTTACGACGGCACCTTCAGGCGAGGTTGTCGATGACGTGCTGGAGTACGGAGACCGCCGTCGCGTAGTCCTCCTCCCTGATGTCGCCGAGGAGCTCCGCGCGCACCCGGTCCATGTGTTCCTTCGCCGTCGCCAGGCCCTCGTGGCCCTGTTCCGTGAGGGGCAGCCGGCCGTCCGCGCCGACGCCGAGCCAGCCTCGGTGCACGAGGGCATCGGCGGCGTGGACCATCACCTGGGTGTCCATACCGTAGGGCACGTCCAGGGCACGGATCTCTTCTTTGGTGAGGCCGTGCTTGGCCCGGACGATGTTGTTGAGCGCCCACCACTGGGGCTGGGTCACGTCGATGCGCGCCAGGGCAGCCTGCGAGTGCCGCAGGATCGCCTCGGTGGCGCCCCAGGCAACCAGGGCGATCGGCCACTGATCGAGCATGGCGGTGTTCCGCAAAGTGCTTATGGTCGTCATGCTCGCGAGGCTAGGACCTCAAGTGCGGTTGAGGTCAAAGCCGGTTCAGACCAGCGCCACCGCGCAGCCGCCGCGAGATGCGACGAACTCGCCGTGCGTCAAGAGGTAACCGCACTGGTCACAGTCCTCAACAAGTGGCTGTGACCAGCACTTTCGCAACACGCCCTAGGAGGAGCGGGCCTGCTTCTGCTTCGACGGGGTCGGCTTGTCGGCGTGCCGGAAGGTCTGGTGCGGCGCGCCGATCCGCCGGATCTGATCACCCGTCGCGACCTTCAGCACCCCCGAGCACCCGCAGCACGTCACCGCGGTAGCTGTTCGTCGCCCCCGCCGGTTGGTCTTCCGCTTCCCCGCCATCCGCTTAATACGAGGCGCCCGCGGCCCTGTTGAGAAGCTCGCGAGCACCGGGCCCCACCTGCACCGCCGCCGCGGCAGCCAGGGCCGCCAGGTCCCGGACTTGGAGATCCGGACGCTGGTGCCGGCGTCGCACCAGGCGCCCGGGACCTCGACGAGTGTGGGCTCGGAGAGAATTCATGTGCCTGCGAGCATCGCGCTGACCAGCAACGTCCAGTCTCGTAATCCCCACGTCAATTCTCTGCGAGCCCTCAGCTCGAAGTGATGCAGGCAGACTTCAGCAGACGGACGGGTTGTCGCAGTCGAACCTCACCGCGTGCGCGGTTGGATTGAATCCGGGTGTGCTCCACGGAGTGCCGCGCCCCGGGTTGCCCTTGCCCGCGACTGCCAACTCCCCCCGGCAGTCGGTGGCGGAGACGAAGGTCGCGAAGATGTGCGCCGTCTTGTCAGTCTGGTTGGTGCCGTCAGTGCTGCCCTCCGCAGGCATCTTGATGCACTTGCCTGCGGGTGGATTGCGCATGTCAAGGCTGTGACCGGACTTGGTGTTGAAGAGGAAGTCGCCGTGGGCGATCTCTGCGGGGGCCGCGGAAGCCGGGGCCATTGCCGCTGTAGCGGCGAGCAGGGCCGTGATGGGCAGAGCCCACAGGATATGTGTCCGACGGGTCATGGGGGCCTCCCCTGTCAGGTGTGGGTGATCTCGATCTGCGTGTGGCAGTTCGGATTTGGGCTGATGTCACTGGTGTGCAGCACCTCGCGGTTGCCGACAAAGGCACTGGCCGCGAATTTGCGTACGTCCGCACAGGCTCCCAGGTCGAAGGTGGCCGTGGCACCTGACCTGATGTGACGCTGGGTGATCAGGCGGATCACCGGGTCGCTGTGTCGGCCGACCGCCACGTCCACTTCGTCGAGGCCGAACCCCGAGTGGTTGACGACGTCCACACGGTAGTTGGGCACGGCCGGGGGCGGTGAAGCCGAAGCGACGGGTGCGGTGGCCAAGCCTGAAGCGACGGCGAGCAAAGCTGCGCAAGCCGCCCTCGCTGGCGCCTTCACCGCCTTGCCTCCGCCCTGTTCACCTGCACAGCGGCGCGGTCCCTGATGGTGATGATGTCGTCGCAGCCGACGGGATCGGCGTCGACATCGCCCGTAGTGAAGACACGCACGCCGCCAACGAGGCCGCTGACCGCGTACTGCTTCACGTCGGAGCACGGCCCGAGGTCGAAGGAGACCACGCTGGACGCCGGGACGTTGAACTGGTGGAGGATCTGAGTGACGGGCGTGCTGTGCCGGGTGAAGGCCAGCGCGACCTCGTCGAATGCCTGACTGGAGAAGTTGTCGACCTCGACTTGGTAGTTCGCTGCCTGCCGCACCACGGCGCTCGGTGCCGTCGACGGACTCGTGCCGACCGCGTGTCCGGATACGGGAACCGCGGTCGAGGCCAGAAGGCACGCGGCTGCCGTGACAGAAATACGGCCGAAGGATGAGAGACGCATGGTGATACCCCCCTGTAGTCGCCCAGATCTGCATCTGCGCTACCTGGTCAGGTAGAACCAGAAGAGCACGCATCAGACCCAATTAGGTATTTTATCCAGGCAATTAACCCGAATGGTGGAGCGCACAGGCACGTCGCACATCATGAACCCGACGCGGCGTGGAACGGCTTCATCCGGCAGGCCGGGGCAGGAGCAAGACCTCCTGAGGAACAAGTGCCGAGAGACCGTCAACGGGTGCCCGGGCATGCCGCAGAGCGTTGCGGTGTCCGCCAGGGCATGCTCCAGTGCCAGGACATCCGTCTCGCGTCCACCTAGTGATCACCAACGGACGGTGTGTGCCCAGTCGATGCCGAGGGCGATGAACTGCTCCCGGCTCGACCCGTCGCGGCGTTTGTTCTGGTTCGAGAGCCATACGGTCGAGCTCTCGGTTCTGGAGCGACTCACCGCGGGGAGACCATGCTCCGGCCCTGCCGATCCTGCGGGGCTGAGCCGTCCAGGGAAGTGCCCCGGATCGACATGAGGACCATCAGGGCACCGCCGCAGACAATGCCCGAATCGGCGAGGTTGAACACCGCGAAGTGCTCGACGGAGATGAAGTCGACGACGTGCCCGCGAAAGACCGCGGGCGACCGGAAGATCCGGTCCGTCAGATTGCCGAGCGCGCCCCCAAGCATCAGGCCCAGGGCGAGGGCCCAGGGAAGGTTCTGAAGCCTACGGGCGGCACGCGTGATGACCACGACAACCGCGACCGCAATCGCCGTGAACACCGCAGTGAAGGCCTGGCCGCTGCTGAAAGCCGCACCCGAGTTACGGAACACGTGCAGCGTCAGCACGTGGCCCGCTATGGCGACGGGCTCTTGGCCTTCCAATCGCGAGACAACCACAAGCTTGCTGCCGAGATCGAAGGCATAGGTGAGAACGGCCGCCGTCAGCAGAGTGGTCAGAGCCAGTGTGCGCTTGCCAACAGCACGAGTCGCGGTCTCGGGCTGGGAATGCGAGGCATTGTGGGTAGTAATGATCCGCTCCATGGATGCCGAGCCGCCCTGGACGACATCACATTACAAGGGACTGCGAGGGAAGGCCCTCTCTCATTCGGGGCGGCTGAAAACGTGGGCGGCCCAGAGGAGGGCCATGATCCCGAGCGTGAGCAGAAGGGCGCCTTCCAGAAGCAGAGGGGGCTGGTAGCTCGACCACTGGACTCCGGCTCCGGCTGCCTGGCCTGGTACGCGGAGTGCGATGCAGCGGCGCAGCAGGTCCACTCCGTACGCCAGTGGGTTGGCGGCGGCCACCGTGTGTGCCCAGCCCGGGAGGTTCGCGATGGGGAAGAAGCCGCCCGAGAAGAGGACCAGCGGCATCATCACCAGGCCGAGCAGCATGTTGAAGATCTCGGGCCGGCTCAGGCACACGGCCAGGGTCAGGGACAGCGCGGTGAGCGTGAAGGAGCACAGGATCATCGCGGCGAGGAGCAGCGCCAGGAGTAGCGGGTCGTAGGGCAGGCCGATGGCGCCGACCAGTGCGAGCAGGAGGGCGCCCTGTGCGGTGGAGACGAGCGTGCCGCCGGCGCAGGTGCCGAGGAGCAGGGCGGGGCGGCGGACCGGGGCCATCAGGAGTTCGCGCAGGTAGCCGCTCTGCCGGTCGGTGATCAGGCGGATCCCGACCATGATGGTGGGGGTTTGCACCGTCATCATGAGTACGCCGGGGAAGAGGTAGGCCTGGTAGCCGACGCCCAGGGTGGCGGTGGGGATCAGCGCGGCCAGGCCGCCGCCCAGGATGAAGAGATAAATGACGGGCTGGACCAGCATGAGCGCGGTGTGGACGGGCTGGGATGCCAGGCGCAGCAGGTCGCGGTGGACGAGCGCGTGAATCGCGCGCACTTCGTGCCGCAGGCTTGACGTTCCGTCATGGTCGGTGTCGGGGGCGCCTGGGCGTCCGGGGCCGGAGCGGGCGTCCGGGGCCTGGAGGGCGGGCGCGGTCATGAGTGCTCCTCGGTGACTGCGGCGCCGGGGTGCGGCGGCGCGGCGGGCGTCCAGGGGTGGGTGCCGGGGGTGTGGATGCTGCGGCCGGTGTGGTGGAAGAAGACGTCGTCGAGCGTTGGCGGGGTCGCGGACGCGGCGTGCACGGCGATGTCATGGGCCGCAAGTGCCGCGCACAGGCGTGGAATCCAGGTGCTTCCACCCGGGATCCGCAGGGACACGCCTTCGCCGCCCCCAGTGACGGCGACGCCTGGGGGCATGGCCCGTCCCACGACATGGCGCGCCGCAGCGTCGTCGCTGGTGCGCAGCGTCACCTGGTCGTCCCCGATCCCCGCCTTCAGCTCGGTGGCCGTGCCCTGGGCCACGAGCCGGCCATGGTCGATGATCCCGAGCCGGTCGCAGTTCTCGGCCTCCTCCAAGTAGTGCGTGGTGATGAAGAGGGTGCTTCCGTGCTGGTCCCGCACCACCCGCAGGTAGTCCCACACTTGGGCGCGGGCGTGCGGATCGAGGCCGGTGGTCGGCTCGTCGAGGAAAAGAATCTCGGGTGCGTGCAGCAGGCCGCGGGCGAGTTCGAGGCGGCGCCGCATGCCTCCGGACAGGGTCCGTACCAAGGCGCGCCGCCGGTCGGAGAGGCCCACCTTCTCCAGCGTTTCGCCGGTGCGCAGGCGGGCGTGGCGGCGGCTCAGGCCGTAGAGGCGGGCGTGGATGTACAGGTTCTGTTGCGCCGTCAGGTCCGGGTCGAGTGCGCTGTGCTGGAAGAGCAGTCCGACCTTGCCGCGTACGCGGTTCGGCTGGGCGACCACGTCGATGCCCGCGACCGTGGCCTGTCCGGCCGTGGGGCGGGCCAGCGCGCACAGCAGGGCGATGGTGGTGGACTTGCCCGCGCCGTTGGGGCCGAGGAAGGCATAGGTTTCGCCCCTGCGTACGTCCAGGTCCAGGCCGTGAACGGCGTACGTCGTGGTGCCACCCGGGCCCGGGTAGCTCTTGAGGAGTCCGCGTGTGCTGATCGCATGGACAGGTGGCTGCATGGTCGAGTCCTCGTCCAACCGGAGTTTCTTCCGCGGGCCTTGCCGGGTCTCGTCCCCGGGTCGGTCGGTCACGGGCCTGGCTCCGGCCGGTGACCGCGAAGGCGCCCACCGGCCGGAGGTCGTGGGGACTAGCTACAACTGACGCCGACGCAGACGGTGTTGAGGAGTGTCAGCAGACCGGTGCACGCACACGTCCCGCCGAACTGGGCCTCGTCGACGCCGACCGGGTCGGTCTCCGGAAGGGCGTGCAGGTGGGCCAGAACTTCAAGGTCTTGGTTCTCCACGACATTTCTCCTTCTCTGAGCGGTGAGATGGCGACAGCGGCCGTTGAGCCGCCATCGTTCAGCCCGGCTGCTGGACCATCCAGAGCCGGGGGCTTGGGTGGCGCGTCCGGAGCAGGAACGCCAGGATTCCGGCCGATCCGTCGCTCCAGCTCGTCGAGACGTTTCCGTGTTCGTTGGGGAAGACGATGTGGCCGCCACGGTGCGCGCGTTCGGCGACCGTGAGCGTGGCGAGGTCGTCGGCCATCGCGCGGTAGGCGGGATCCCTGGTGGCTTGAGCCATGTCGAGGAGGAAATCGCCATTGCCCGCGAGCCCGTGGCACTGAGTCAGAGCCGCACGGGACGCACGCTCCACCACTGCTCGCGCGGCCCCGCGGGCGAGCTCGTGGAACCTCTCGTCCCCGGTCGCCTGCCACAGGCGTACCAGGAACGAGGCGATGCCGGCCGAACCATGGCACCAGTAGGGCGCCGTCGGTACGTCCGTCGCCTGCGCCGGCCACTGGGCCGCGCGGCCGACCGTCACCGCGTGGGTGACCAGCTGCTCACCCGCCGCCAGAGCCAGCTCCATGTGTTCCGGGCGGCCTGAGATCGCGGCGGCAGCAAGGAGGAAGCAGCCTATGCCGGACGTCCCATGAGCAAAGCCCAGGTAGCGTTTGCCGGCCTCCTCCGAAACGGCTTCGGCGGGCACGGGCCAGCTCACACCGGACGGCTCGGGCCGCGCCGCGCTGACCAGCCGGTCGGCCTCCGCCACGACCCGCTCGGCCAGACGCGCATCACCGGTCCGGTGCCACAGGTAGGCCGCGGCCAGCCCACTGCCCGCGCAGCCGTGCGTGATGTCGTAGCTGGGCGTCGGCTCCTGCGTGGCCAGAGCCAGGGCCAGCGCGTGATCCATGAGCGCGCGGTCGTCGATCGCCCGTCCTGCGTCATACAGCGCCCATGCCGTTCCACGGCCGCCGAAGTGCAGACCCGGACGTATGGAACGGGTGTCGGCGCGAGCGGCGATCCAGTGGCCCGCGGTGTGCAGCAGTTGGGGCAGCCGCGGGTCCGCTGTCGCCTCGAAGTACCGGGTCAGGGCCGCGAGGGGGCCGGCCGCGCCCTGCTGCACCGTGCATGGACCGGTCTCCCCGGCCAGGGTGGACACGGGCCACAGGCGCCGGTCGTCGGCCGGGGTCATCGAGTCGACGAGGTGGTTCACGATGCCCGTGATCGTCGTCTGCGTCGAGTTGTGCGCCGAGGCGTCTGCCAGTGCTTCTGCGACTGCGCGGCCGTGCGAAGCCGGGTTCGCCTCACGGGCGGCCTGCGTGCTCGTGGCGCGGCGAGCAGGTTGTGTGGTCGCCGCGTGGAGAGCCGCGCGCGCGGTGGCCGGGTCCCATCGCGCGTCGGGGTCGTCCCTGGTCAGGCCGAGGATCATCTCGGTGACGGGGTCGGGCAGGTGCAGCACTTCGGCACAGGCCGTCAGCCATGCGGCGAACCGCTGCTCTGTCGTCCTGGTGGCCGGCTCCTCGGTGAGAAGGTTCGCGACCTTTCCGGCCAGGACGAAGCACACGGTGGCACCGAGGCTGTAGTAGTCGGCCGTCGGTGAGACGGGTGCGCCCACCAGGCGCTCGGGGGCGCTGAAGCAGGGCGTCCCGACGCGGGTCGGCAGCATGGCGTCGTCCCTGTGGACCGCGAGCTCCAGGTCGATGAGACGCAGTTCGCCATCGGGACGGACCATCACGTTGCCGGGTGTGAAGTCGCGCAGTACGCAGCCGCGGGCGTGAGCCGCCTTCACCAGGTCGATGAGGCGCCCCGCCTGGACGAGCGCGTCCGCACGGTAGCGTTCGCCGCCGACGTCGCGAAAGCGCTCGGCGACCCAGGTGTGCAAGGGCACGCCCGGAACTTCCTCCTGGGCGAGGAAGAGGTGGCTGCCCGTCTCGAACAGGGCAAGAGGCTCGGGCGCAAGTCCGGTGCCCTTCAGCTTTTCCAGGGTCCGGGCTTCGGCGCGCAGCCAGTCACGGACGTCGGACCCCTTCGTGTCACCCTCGACGTGCGGACGGGCCTCCTTGAGCACCACATGCCTGCCCGTGGTGACGTCCGTGCCACGGTAGACGCCCCCCTTGTTCGTGTGCCGGATCGCTTCCCGCACCGAGAACCGGCCCGCGAGCAACACCGGACCGCTCGCGGCCTTCTCCTGCGGTGGCGGCAGCGGAACCGTGGCCGGGAAGGGACTGACCGCCCAGGCGGGCGGCGCGTACCGGCCGGTTCGCCTGTCCTCCACCGGGTTGCCGTCGGGGTCCTCGATGAACCACACGAGCAGACCATGTTCCGACAGTCTGCGCCGTCCCACGAAGGCGCCATAGCGGTAATGCACCAGACTGTCCGGGGCGTACGGCTGATCCGAAAGAACGCGGGGACCGGCCAGGCCGACGGTGACCTTGTGCAGGGCCAGGGCTATGCGGGCCGCGTCCTCGTCGGAGGGCGGGTATACGGTGATGAACTTCCCGGAACTCCCTCGGGGCGTGGCGCGGGAGTTGAGTGCGTTCACCTGCTCCAGCGAGCGGGCGAACTTGAATATCAACTCCTCCCGCAGGAGCACGTCGAGAGACCGCGCGAGAACCTCGGGCGCGGAGGCGGCCGTCGCGGAAACATGCAGCTTCCAGCCCTGCTGGCGTGGAACAGCGGAACGGCTAGTGAGGCGGCACCACGTCTCGTCCACGTCGGTCACCCAACGCGCAGCCGCAGCCGCACCCTCCAGTTTCCTGCGCAGCAGGGCTTGGAGATCGACCTCAATTGCATGAATCGCCATGCGTCTCCCTCTCACCCGTGAAAACCGCTGGCGGAATATGCCCCGGCCAAAAAATTAATGTAGAGCTTGATCTCGCCGCGTAGTGTCGGCCCCGTTGGCGCACAGCGGCACTCAGACGCCGACGGTGCAGTCCGGCGCGGAAGGCGGCGCACGGGGAGCGCCGACCACGAATGCATCGCTTGTTCGAAACTCCAGTTGCAACCCGGCTTGACTTCCGCACCAAGAACCCCCTGAAAATTTCCCAACCTTACGAGAAAGTCCAGCGAGTCAGGGATGACGCGAAGCAGTACTCCGGCCTGCGCGAGGCCCCTTTCCGACGGGGCTCACAAGGGGGGTCCGGCGGCCGCCACTTCAGGACGCAAATGCGCTGACCAACCGATAGCAACTCACCTTGTGAGGCACCCCGATGCGACGATAAGGGGTCTCGGTACAACGTTCCTCATGGACCGACACCTCATTTCGATCAATCAGTGAATTGATCAAAGACCTTGACCACGGGACGCAGTGGCGCGGACCGACGCCGCACAGCTTTCCGCCGGACCGGCCGACAGCAAAGACCGCATTCCCGCCACGCACCTCATTCGACCGCCCGGGATACGCCCCGATCACGGCAGAGTCAGGAAAGGGAGTCTAAAATGTGCCACCACCAAAGAAATTGAACTATCAACGCATGTGGGCGACCTTAACTCAGCGCGGCTTCCCAGCACTTCGGGCGCCTTCTCATACCCCGATCAAGAATTCAATGGCAGCTCACACAGAACCGGCCCCTGCCCGGTTCAAGCAACCCCGCGTGCTGAGCACGCACCCCAGCCACCCCCTCACACCCCTCGCCCACCGGGAGATCAGCGCGCGGGGCGCCCCCTGTGCAGCCCGGGCGCAAGCCAATACGCCCCAGGCGGGGTGTGTGACGCCCCGCGCCCCGAGTACGAGATCGTGGCCTGTGCCCGTGGCCAGGAACTGTCGCTCGGCCGTCCGAGTCACTCCGGGGCGGGACCCGAGCTGGCCGCACGGTCAACTCCGGCACGATCAGCTCGACGACATCCTCAACCCGCCCGGCCAGTTTGGTGATGACGTGTTCCACCGCCTTGGCGTCGGCCATACCGCTGCCCGCGACTCGGCGCACCGCGGCAAGGCCTTCCTCGCCGGTGAGCAGAAGCACGTCCTGGCCGTGGGCCCGGGCGGTGGTGGTGACGGCAAGAGCGATCTCCATCATCACCGGGACGTACATGTCGGTCCGCAGCGGCATCATCAGGGCAATGATGTTGGACTTGCTGCTGGCCAGGGCTCGCGCACCGGCGTTGGGATGGTGGCCGAGCGGCTTGATGCTGAGCTCGACCCGCTCCCGGGTACTGCGCGAGATGGACCGCTTGCCGCTCAGGACGTAACTCACCGTGCTGGCCGAGACTCCCGCGTGTTTGCCGACCTCGGCGAGGGTAACCAAATTCCCGCTCCCCTGTGTCCGACCATCTCCCCAGCGAACCGCTTGAACAGTCACGGCCATCCGTAAGATTGCAACTGAGAGCTGACCCTAGTTGCCGGGGAATGCGGTGTGGGGAGTTGCGAGGAAGCCCGCCCGGACTCGGCCTAGTTCATGGTGAGGCCGGCAGGTGACCAGTTTTCCGATCTGGTGGCGTGGACGCTTGGCCGTAGGGTGGGCTTTGGCACCCCTGGGCGGCAGGTGGCACTTGCCCACAGGACCGTGCGCTGCCCGGCCCGCCCCGGGCGCCGCCGCCGATCAGCAGCAGCGGTTCCTCACACGCCAAGTCCGTGCCGCCCGGGCGCAACGCGCTGTCCAGGGCGGCGAGCAGGGCGTGGGCGGCGCCGTCGTAGGCGCCCTGGAGCAGTTGCCGGGGGGCGGTGTCGTGGCGCAGTCCGTGGACCAGTGTCGTCCCGCTGGAGTCGGCCGGATACGAGGGCCCCGGCACTTCGACTTCAAGTCGCCGCGCACCGAGGACTTCGAGGACGTGCGGGCCTGCTCGGCCGCCCGCATGCGCAAGGTGGAGCTATTGCCGAGCGACAGCCCCACCCCGCCCGGGCCGCCGCGTTCAACTCATGGGCACACACCGGGTTTCGGCCGTGGGCAGAGCCCGCGCGGTGATGGTCGGGTGGAGGCGGCGGGTGTGGTCGAGCGGGCGGACCGGGCCGGTCAAGCGCAGCGGTACGGCGAAGTGGGCATCGGTGCTGGAGGCGGCGATGCGTAGCTCCAGGGCACCCGGTTCGACGATCCGGCTGCCGCCGCGCCCGGTGAAGGAGGCCAGGTCGGCGGGGACTGCCAGTTCTATCCGGCACCCGGCGCCCGCGGCCAGGTCGATCCGCCGGTAGCCGATCAGCCGCTGCACGGGCTGCACCACGCTCGCCACCGGGTCGTGCAGGTAGAGCTGTACCACCTCGCTGCCCGCCCGGCCGGAGACGTTGCGCAGTTCGAAGGCGAGCCGGAACTCGCCGTCGGTATCGGTCTCGTCGACACCGACCGCCAGCCCCGACCAGATGAAATCGCTGTAGCCGAGCCCGTGTCCGAAACCGTAGGCGGGTGTCGGGTCGATGCTGGAGACACCGCTCGCCCGGGCCAGCCGCGCGGCGAGGTACGTCGACGGCTGCACACCGGGGTGCGCGGGGACGCTGACCGGTAGCCGCCCGGACGGGTTGACCCGGCCGCTCAGAACGCCGGCCACCGCCTGTGTGCCCGCCTCGCCGGGGAAGAAGCACTGGACGATCGCCGCGGCCTCGCTCACCGCGCGTCCCAGCGCGTACGGCCGCCCGGCCAGCAGGGTGACCACGATCGGAGTGCCGCAGTCCAGCAGGGCGTCGAGTAATTGCGACTGAACACCGGGCAGTTGAAGCGATTCGGCATCGCATCCCTCACCACTGGTGCCCCGGCCGAACAGGCCCGCCCGGTCGCCGAGGGCCAGCACCACCACGTCGGCCTGCCGAGCGGCGCGGACCGCCTCCGGGATGTCGCCGGTGTCCTGGCCGTCGATGGCCACGCCGCGCACCGTCCGCACCTCGCTTCCGGTGAACTCGGCCAACAACGCCTCGCGCAGGGTGGGGAGTTCGATGCCGAGCGGCGCCTTCGGGTGCTGTCCGCCCACGTGCACCGGGAAGGCATAGCAGCCGAGCACGGCGGTGGGTTCGTCGGCGTTGGGGCCGATCAGAGCGATCCGGGGGGGACGGCGCAGCGGCAGCAGGCCGTCGTTGCGCAGCAGTACCACGGCCTGTTCCGCGAGTTCGGCGGCGAGGGCCCGGTTGGCGGCCGGGTCGAGGTCGACGGTGCCGCGCAGCGCCTCCGGTTCGCTCGGGTCGATGTCGGTGAGGACGTCGGGCATGGGGTCCCAGTCCGGGTCCAGCAGGCCGAGTTGGGCCTTCTGGACGAGCACCCGGTGCAGCGCCCGGTCGATCAGCCGCTCCGGGACGAGCCCGGTGGCGACGGCGTCGAGCAGGGGCTGCCCGTAGGTCTTGACGGTCGGCAGTTCGGTGTCGACGCCGCTGGTGAGGGCCAGGGCGGCGGCTTGCGACCAGTCCTCGGCGACACCGTGCAGGGTTGCTAGGAAGGCGATGCCGAAGTAGTCGGCGACCACCGTCCCGGTGAAGCCCCAGGTGTCCCGGAGCAGTCCGGTGAGCAGGGCTTCGTCGGCGGCGCTGGGGATGCCGTCCGTGTCGGTGTAGGCGTGCATGACGGAGCGGGGGCGGCCTTCGCGAACGGCCATCTCGAACGGCGGCAGAATGACGTCGGCGCGTTCGCGTGGGCCCATGGAGACGGGAGCGAGGTTGCGTCCGGCGCGGGATGCCGAGTACCCGGCGAAGTGCTTGAGGGTGGCTACGATCCCGGCCGACTCCAGACCCTGGACGTAGGCCGTGGCGATGGTGCCGACCAGGTACGGGTCCTCGCCGATGGTTTCCTCGACCCGTCCCCAGCGGGCGTCGCGCACCACGTCGAGGACCGGCGCGAGGCCCTGGTGCGCGCCCACGGCCCTCATGTCGCGGCCGATCGCGGCGGCCATCCGCCGCACCAGTGGTGGGTTGAAGGCGGCACCCCAGGAGAGGGGCACGGGGTAGGCGGTGGCGCCCCAGGCGGCGAAGCCGGCCAGGCACTCCTCATGGGCCAGGGCGGGGATGCCGAAGCGGTTGGCGTCGGCGATCCGGCGCTGGGTGCGCATCAGGGAGAGAGCGCCGAGCGCCGGGTCGACCGGTGCGGTGCCGAAGGGGCGGGTCAACTGGCCCATCCCGTACGGCAGCAGCGTATCGAGGTCGGGCGGAGCCTCCATCTCGTTTTGGTGCGGGGCGACTTCGCCGCCCTCGTCGCTGGCACCGACCCAGACGCCGATCAGCTGGGCGGTCTTCTCCCGCAGGGTCATGGCCGCGATCAGCGCATCGGCCCGGGCCTCCGGGGTGAGCGTGGTGTCCCGCCAGGCGGGAACGCCGGACGGCAGGGTGGCGCTCATTTTCCTCCCACACCCATCAGGCCCTGGACCAGGGCGCGGCGGGCGAACAGGTAGACGACGAGGATGGGAAGCATGGACAGCACCACGGCACTGAGGAGTCCGGGTACGTCGACGCCGTGTTCTGTCTGGAACTCGTACAGCCCGAGCGTGATGACCTTGGTGGAGTCGGACTGGGTGAGGACGAGCGGGAACAGGAAGCCGTTCCACGCCTGGAGGGCGGCGAAGACCACGATGGAGGACAGGCCCCCCTTGGACAGGGGCAGCACCAGTTGACGGAAGACCCGGCCCGGAGAGGCTCCGTCCATCGCCATCGCCTCGTACAGCTCGGGGCTGATGTCGCGCATCGCGCCGGTGAGGATCAGGGTGCAGACCGGGAGACAGAAGGCGGCGGTCGGCAGGATGACGCCGATCAGACGGTCGTAGAGTCCCGCCTTGCTGATCAGGTAGAACATCGGCACGATCACGGCCTGGGCGGGGATCGCCAGGCCGAGCAGGAACAGCCGGAACACCCAGCCGGTGGCGCGGCCCCGGGCCCGGACGATGGCGTATGCGAGCGGCGGGACGACCAGCAGAACGAGGGCGACCACGCTGGCGGTGACGGTCAGGGTGTTGAGGAAGTCCCGTCCGAAGCCGTTGGACAGGTCGGTGAGGTAGTTCCGCAGGGTCCAGTGCGCGGGCAGGCCGAGCGGGCCCTCGGTGGAGTAGTCGGCGCGCGTGCGCAAGGTGGCGAGCAGCAGCACGTACAGCGGCAGACCGACGAGCAGCAGCCAGATCAACGATCCAAAGCCGGCGAGGTAGTTGGGTCGGCCGCGCATCACAGGCCCTCCGCGGTGCCGCGCATCCGGTCGTAGCCGGAGAACTTGACCACGGCCAGGGAGATCAGGGTAGCGACGATCACCAGAACCAGCGCGATGGCAGACGCGGCACCGAAGTCGTAGCTCTTGAAGCCCTTTTGGTACATGTAGAAGGCACTGACGGTGGTGTCGGTGCCGGGGCCGCCCTGGGTGAGGATGAGCACGGTGTCGAAGGTGGTGAGTCCGCCGACCACCATCAGCACCATCGAGGTGATGATGGTGTTGCGCAGTTGCGGCAGGGTGATGTGGAAGAACTGCCGGACGGTGCCGGCCCCGTCGACCGCGGCGGCCTGGTAGAGGACCTGGGGGACGGCACGGGCACCGCCCTGGTAGATCAGTGCGTGCAGCGGGGTGAACTGCCACACCCCCACGAAGGTGAGCACCGCGAGCGCGCCACCGCGGCTGCCGAGCAGGTTGCCGTCGCCGAACAGCCAGGTGAGTTGGGAAGGCACGCCGAAGTTCGGGTCCAGGACGGCCCGCCACACCACGGACACGGCGGTCGCCGACAGGAGCAGTGGTACGAAGTAGACCGCCGACAGGACGGCCCGGTTGCGCTGATGACCGGCGGCCCAGACACCGAGCAGGATGCTGACCGGCGTCTGGGTGAGCACGCCGAGGGCGGTGAGCAGCAGGGTCGTCCCGACCGACTGGGCCATCACCGGGTCGTGGATCAGCGCCGCCCAGTTGTCCAGGCCGTTGAAGTGGGGTTCGGTGATGCCGTCCCAGCTTGTGAAGGAGAGCACGGCGACCATGACCAGCGGCGCGATCGCGAACAGCAGGAAGAACACCGCGGCGGGCGCCGCCCAGGCGAAGCCCGGGCGGGTCACGCCCGTACCGGACCTCGGGGCACGCGTCATGAGGCGGGCAAGGACTGCATGGCCTTGATGAAGCCGTCGGCGTCGAGCTTGCCGTCGAAGAACTGCTGGACGGCAGTGTGCAGCTGCGTGGACGCGCTCTGCGGGTACGCCTGGTCCCAGGAGAGCTGGAACGAGGGGGCCGCCTTGACCAGCTCGTACTGGTACTTGGAGTACTCGGGGCTGGCCGAAGAGCTGAGGAAGTTCGGGGTGTTGACGGTGGTCGGCAGGTTGCCTATGGCGAGCTGGGCCTTGACGAACTCCTCGGTGTACATGAGTTTCAGGAACGCGGCGGCGGCTTCCGGGTGCTTGGTCTTCTTCAGCACCGAGTAGAAGTTGTTGGGGTTGCCGACGACGTCGGCCGGGTCGCCCTTGCCGCCGCTGACCGTGGGGAAGCCGCTGTAGCCGAGGTCGGACTTGGCGAAGTCCGGGTTGGCGTCCTGCTGGGTGGAGTAGTACCAGGAGCCCATCAGCTCGAAGGCGGCTCTGCCCCTGGCCACCAGCGCCGGGGAACCGCCGTCGGTGAACTTGACGGAGTCGAAGTTGCCACCGAACGCCCCGGAGTCGACCAGTTCCTTGAGGGTGGCGAGTGCCTTGCGGCTGTCCCCGCTCGCCCAGGCCGCCTTGTCGCCGTTCACCGCCCGCTGGAACAGGCCGGGCCCGCCGATCCGGTCGTAGAGGTACTCGAACCACATCAGGGTGGGCCACTGGTCGGCGCCGCCGAGAGCGATCGGGGTTTTGCCCTTGGCCTTCAGCGTCTTGGTGGCGGCGACCAGTTCCTGCCAGGTCCGGGGCGGGGTCAGACCGGCTTCGGCCAGCACCTTCTTGTTGTGGAACAGCAGCACCGGCTGGGTGCCGCGCATCGGGACGCCGTACGGCTCTCCGTCCAGGACAGCCGAGTTGAACACCGTCGGCAGGAAGTTGCTCTTGAGGCCCGGGTCCTTGGCTATGAAGGCGTCGAGCGGGAGCAGCAGGCCGCCCTTGACGAACGGCTTGATGGAGCCGCCGCCCCAGTTGAAGAAGACGTCCGGCGCCTGCGGGGTGTTGATGACGGTCTGCAGCTTCTGCTGGTAGTCCGCGCCGGGGACGGTGTCGAGCACCACCTTGACCTTGGAGGTCTTGTTGAAGGTCTCGGCGATCTGCTTCTCGACCTTGTTGGTGGCATCGCCGTAGACCATGACGTGGATCGTCCCGGAGCCCGCGCCGGAGGAGGCGCCACCCGCTCCGCACGCGGCGGTCGTGCCGAGGACGAGTGCGGTGGCCGCGGTGATCGCGGCGAATCTCGATCCCATACCCTGCCCATCATCGAATGTTTCGAAGTACGTGCCGAATGTTGCAGGAAAGCTAGGACCGCCCCCGGCGCCAGTCAAGGGGTCCGACGGGATCCGCCCCAGCCGAGCGACCGGCTACCATCCGTGCCGTCTGCCACCCGCAACCACATTGGCCCAGCAGGGCAGTTCAGGAGGAGTCCGTGACCAGAGCCGCGACGCTCGCCGAGATCGCGCGAGAGGCGGGTGTCTCCGCCCCGACTGTTTCGAAAGTCCTCAACGGCCGAGCCGACGTCGCCCAGGGCACCCGGGACCGGGTCGAGGAGCTGCTGCGCCGACACGGCTACCGACGTCGGCGCAGCGTCCAGAGCAGCCCGCTGCTGGAACTGGTCTTCCACGAATTGGAAAGCGTCTGGGCGATGGAGGTGATCCGCGGCGTCGAGAACGTGGCGCGCGAGGAGGGGCTGAGCATCGTCCTCTCGGAGTCCTCCGGGCGCCTCACGCCAGGCCAGTCCTGGGTGGACGGAGTGCTCGCCCGTCGCCCCGCGGGCGTACTCCTCGTCCTGTCCGGCCTGGACCGCTCCCAGCAGGAACAACTGGCCGGCCGCGACATCCCGTTCGTGGTGATGGACCCGGCGGGAGACCCCGGACAGGGGGTGCCGGCCGTCGGCACCACCAACTGGGACGGCGGCCTGGCGGCCACCCGGCACCTGCTCGGTCTCGGCCACCGCCGGATCGCCCTGCTCGGCGGGCCGGGCCGGATGATGTGCAGCCGGGCCCGGGCCGACGGCTACCGGGCGGCCCTGGACATGGCAGGCATCGCGTACGACCCGGAACTGGTCCGCGACGGCGACTTCCACCACGAGGCCGGCCGCCGAATCGGACTGGACCTGCTGAGCCTGCCCGACCGGCCGACCGCCGTCTTCGCGGGGAACGACCTGCAGGCCCTCGGGCTCTACGAGGCCGCCCGGGAGCTGGGGTTGCGCATCCCCGAGGACCTCAGCGTGGTGGGCTTCGACGACCTGCCGCTGGCCCGCTGGGTCGGTCCTCCGCTCACCACCGTCCGCCAGCCGCTGACCGAGATGGCCGAGGTCGCCACCCGCATGGTGATCGACCTCGCCCGAGGCACCCGGCCCGGCACCCTGCGGGTGGACCTGGCCACCAGCCTCGTCGAGCGGAGCAGCACCGCCCCGCCACCGACCTCGTCCGGAACGGTTGACGGTGCATCACGGCGGCCCTAAGGTCACCGACTGAATCGGCGGAGGGGCCGAAACTTTCGCCCACTCTCTCCGTACGGTCCGCGTTCCATGTCCCACCGCACGTCCGTCTCTTCCCTCCCAGAGAAAGGACCACGCCGGTGTCAGTCCGGACGCTCCGCACCCCCCGCCCCAGAGAGGCCCGGCGCGCCTTCGGCGCCGCCGCAGTCACCACCGCCGCAGCCCTGGCCGCCGCCACCCTGCTCCCCACCGGGCAGGCCGGCGCGGCGGACAGCACCCTACGCTCGCTCGCCGCGTCGAAGGGCATCTACTTCGGTACCGCCATGACGCAGGGCGACCTCAACAACTCCGCGCTCACCGCCGTCGCCGGCACCCAGTTCGGCATGCTCACTCCCGGCAACGAGATGAAGTGGGACACCACCGAACCCTCGCAGGGCAGCTTCAACTTCGCCCCCGCCGACAGGATCGTCTCCTTCGCCCTGGCCCACTCGATGAAGCTGCGCGGCCACACTCTGGTCTGGCACAGCCAACTCCCGTCCTGGGTCAGCAGTCTGCCCGCCCCGCAGGTGAAGGCCGCGATGGAGAACCACATCACCCACGAGGTGGCTCACTACAAGGGCAGGCCCTACGCCTGGGACGTGGTGAACGAGCCCTTCAACGAGGATGGGAGCTTCCGCACCGACGCCTTCTACAACGCCATGGGCAGCGGCTTCGTCGCCGACGCCCTGCGCACCGCACACGCCGCCGACCCGAACGCCAAGCTGTACCTGAACGACTACAACATCGAGGGCCAGAACCCGAAGAGCGACGCCATGTACAACCTGGTGAAGTCGCTGAAGAGCCAGGGCGTCCCGCTGGACGGCGTCGGTTTCCAAGCCCACTTCGTCCTCGGCCAGGTCCCCTCGACCTTCAAGGCCAACCTCCAGCGGTTCACCGCGCTCGGCGTCAACGTCGCGATCACCGAACTCGACGACCGCATCCAACTCCCGGCAACCACGGCCGGTCTCGCCCAGCAGGCGAGCGACTACTCCACCGTGATCAAAACCTGTCTGGCCGTTACAGGTTGCGTGGGCATCACCCAGTGGGGCGTCGGCGACGCGGACTCCTGGATCCCCGGCACGTTCCCCGGCTACGGAGCTGCCACCCTGTACGACGCCAACTACCGGCCGAAGCCCGCCTACACCGCATCTGCCACCGCCCTCGGCGCCGGCCCCTCCCCCACCCCAGGTGCCTCGTGCAAGGTGACCGGCGCGGTCAACGCCTGGAACAACGGCCTGACCGAGGACATCACCATCACCAACACCGGCTCGACCACGATCAACGGTTGGTCCCTGGCCTTCACCCTGCCCGCCGGCCAAACCGTGACGAGTGGCTGGAACGCCTCCCTCACCCGTGCCACCGGCGAGGTCACCGCCACCAACCTCGGCTACAACGGCACGTTGTCCCCCGGCGCCTCCAGCTCCTTCGGTTTCCAGGCCACCCACACCGGCAACACCTCCCTCCCCACCCTGTTCAGCCTCAACGGCTCCCCCTGCACCACCACCGCCTGACGCGCGGGTGTCAGCCCATGCCCTGCAACCGCCAGATCTGGTTCTTCTTGGTGCTGAGGGCGCTTGCCGGGTCGCAGGTCCACTGGTGGATCAGCGACCCGGCCGTGGTCGAGACGTTGCTGACGTCGACGCACTTGCCGCTGTGGACGGCGACGAGTTGGTGGTCCTCGCCGTTGCCCAGTGCCACGACGGGGTTGAGGGTCAACTGCTGGTTGGTGTTGCCGTTGCAGGTGTACTGGATGACGGCAGCACCGTTGGCCGTGGAAGCCCCGGACACGTCGAGGCACTTGCCGCTGAGCTCGTTGACGACCGTGTAGGTGTTGGTCCTGCCGCTCAGGAACACGTGCGCTCCGCCGAGCCGCCCCTGAGGACCACGGCCAGGCGGCCACGCCGTACGACGTCGCATCCCCGCTGACGCGCCGGCGCCGCCTCCCCTACGCGGGGCGCCGCTGGAACTGCGCGTTGCCGCCCGTGCCGCAGGACCACTGGATGAGGCGGACAGCGTCCGCGGCGGAGGCGTCCGCGACGCCCGGTCGTCTCCGCTACACGCGAGGGCCCGGCAGGCCGGTGGAGACGTCGGCCTGGACCGTCCCGCTCAGATCAGAAGGTCGAAGAGTTCGAAGGCCTCGTCCCACTGGTCCGTGGAGGGGTGGCGGGTGTCGCGGGCGATGATTTTGAGGGCACGGGCGAGGGCGACGCTCAGGCCGCCGGCCAGGACGGGCAGCCGCTGCCGGGTGTCCTCGGCGGCTTCCATGCCGAGCGCGGGGCGGGCGGCAAGCTGGTCGAGCAGCGGGCGCAGTTCTATGCCCTCATCCAACTTCTTGAAGGCGTGGATACTCTCCTGCAGGCCTTTGGTGACGGGGAGATCCTGCGGCTCGATGATGTCGCGGTCGTTGGCCTTGGCATTGGCCGTGCCGATGACAAAGAGGTCGTAGAGCTTGGCGTCCACGAACTCGTTGTAGCGCTTGAGATCGTTCTTGTTGACGTCGAGGCCGGCGGCTGCGCGGAAGAAGCGTTCGAACTTGGGAACTCCCATGACTGGCATCTCATTCACCTTCTCGGTGTGGCGGGCGGCTGAGGTCATCGGACGGCGGTTGGTCTCACCTCCCCGAGGTGCTCGTGTGCCAGGCGGACCGCCATGGCGCCTTCGCCCACCGCGGAGGCCACTCGCTTGACCGAGCCGCTACGGACGTCGCCGATGGCGAAGACTCCTGGCAGGTCGGTCTCCAGGGCGAGTGGGGCGCGGCCCAGGGGCTTCCAGAGGTCGGCTGCCACCTGGGCCACGTCCTGCCCTGTCGGAATGAAGCCGTTCCGGTCCAGGGTGACGGCGCCGGCGAGCCAGGAGGTGGCTGGGCGCGCGCCGATGAAGACGAATAGTGCACGGGCTGCCAGCAACGCCTGCTCGCGGGTGCGGTTGTCCTCGATGACGAGGGACTCGACCCGGTCCTCGCCGGTGACCTCCCGGACCTCGGTATGCAGGTGGACGTGGATCCGGGGGTGCCGCTCGATCCGGTCAATCAGATAGCGGGACATGTTGTGCCCCAGGTCTCCGCCGCGGACCAGCAGATGCACGGCGGGCGACTGTTGCGCCATGAACAGGGCTGCTTGGCCGGCAGAGTTGCCGCCGCCGACGACGGCTACCGTGTCCAGGCGGCAAGTCCGTGCCTCCCAGAGGGTGGCGGCGTAGTGAATTCCCAGTCCCTCGAACCGCTCGACGCCGAGGGCGGTCAGCCGTCGGTAGCGGGCGCCAGTGGCCACTACCACGTTGTTGGCGCAGACCGTGCTGCCGTCGGCGAGCCGCACCAGGTTGGTCCCCTCGCTCTGTGCGAGGCCGGCGGCCTCGGCGGGGACGGTGATCCGGGCGCCGAACCGCGTGGCTTGCACGACGGCGCGTTCGGCGAGCTCCATGCCGGAGATCCCCGCGGGGAAACCGAGGTAGTTCTCGATCCGGGAGGACGTACCGGCCTGACCGCCGGTCGCCACCGCATCCAGGACGACGGTGGACAGCCCCTCGGAAGCGCCGTACACGGCTGCGGCCAGCCCCCCGGGGCCCGCACCGACCACCATCAGGTCGCAGACGGCTCTGGTGACGGTCTCGGTCCGCAGCCCGATCACCTGGGCGAGCTCGATGTTGGAGGGATTGCGCAGGACCCGGTAGTCGTGCCAGACGACGATCGGAGTGTCCTGCGGAGCGATGCCAAGGCGTCTCAGCAGCGCCTCAGCCTCGGTGTCCTTCTCCAGATCGGCCCAGCGGTGCGGGAGGCGGTTGCGGGCGGCGAAGGCCAGCAGCCGCCGGGTGTCGGGGGAAAAGGCGGAGCCGATGATTCGGAAGCCCGTGCCCGCGCCGGCCAGCATCGTGCGGCGCAGCAGGTAGGCCCGCAGGATCACGTCGCCGAGCGCGGGTTCTCGGCTGAGCAGGTCGCGCAGGGCGGCCGAACCCACTGCGAGAACCTCGCCGGGTGTTCTCACCACCGCGCTGAAGAAGGCGGCCTGGCCTTCCAGTACGCCGAGTTCACCGAGGAAGCTGTGCGCATCGTGCACGTGGACGACTTGCTCTCGGTCGCCGTGGCCTTCCACCACGGCCACCGTGCCGCTGAGGACGACGAAGAACTCTTCGCTGGGGTCGCCCGCCCGGAACAGCTGTTCCCCCTCGCGGACCGGCCGCACCTGTCCGCAAGATCTCAGGATCGCGATCTGGTCGTCGGACAGCAGCGGATAAGCCCCGTAGACGTCGGCTGTTGGCGTGGGCGTCGGCACAACTCACTCCTTTCGGTGGAACCAAGGCAGAGGAGGAGGACGGCGGCGGAAGCGGATGCGGAGGCGACAGCGCTGGAACAAGCGCCGGGCGACTTTGTCGGGTTCAGACCATCGCCTCGTGCACGAAACACCATCGCCAGCCCTCGCCGGGTTCGAACGACCGGACGATCGGGTGCCCGTCGGTCGCCGCGTGAGCGCGGGCGTGCCGCATCGGCGAGGAGTCACAGCAGCCGACGTGGCCGCAGGTGAGGCACAGGCGCAGGTGCACCCACGGCGTCCCCGTGCGCAGGCAGTCCTCACAGCCCTGCGGTGTTCTGGGCGCCACGGGCCGGACCATGGACAGGTGCGGGTCGGGAAGGCTGGTCATCGGGGCCTCCGGGAGATGGGGTCGGCTGGTCCGCCAGGCGCCGAGAGTGACTCGTCGACCCACTGGCGCAGCGCGTTGGCCGGCGCGGCTCCGGTCTTGCGGGCGACGGGCCTGCCATGGTCGAGGATCAGCAGGGTGGGTACGGCTTGGACCTCGAACCGCCGCGCCAGGGACGGGGACTTGTCGATGTCGATCTTCACCAGTTTGATCCGGCCGGCCAGATCTTCGGCAACCCGTTCGAGGGCCGGGCTCACCATGCGGCAGGGACCGCACCAGGTGGCCCAGAGGTCGACCAGCACGGGCAGGCTCGCCTGCTCGGCGATCTCCCCGAAGTCGGCGTCGCCCGCTTCGGCGATCCACGGCAGCGGGGCCCGGCAGTGTCCGCAGCGCGGGCTGCCCTCCGCCGCGGCGGGTATCCGGTTGGTCCGGCCGCAGTTGGCGCAGGCGACCGTCCGCAGCGAGGCCCCGGCGCCGTCGGTAGTGCCGTCAGGGCCCGTGCGGGCGGCGCGGCCTTGTGGAGAAGTGCTCATGACCGCTCCCGCGGCTCGTCCTGGAGGGTGACGGTCAGTTCGGCCCCCGCGGCATCGACCAGGATGGTCACGCCTTCGCGTGCCTCGCCGCCGAGCAACGCCCGGCCGATCCTGGTCTCGACCTCGTGCGCGATGAAGCGGCGCAGCGGCCGGGCGCCGTAGACCGGGTCGTAACCCTCGGCCGCGATCAGCCGTCGGGCGTCCTCGGTGAGCACCAGGTCGATCCGCTGCTCGGCGAGGCGGTGGCGCAGGTCCTCCAGCAGCAGGTCCACGATGCGCTCGATCTGCGCGATGCCGAGCGGGTGGAAGAGCACGACGTCGTCCACCCGGTTGAGGAACTCGGGCCGGAAGTGGCCGTTGAGTTCGCCCATCACCAGGTCCCGCACCTCAGGCTTGATCTCGCCGGCCTGGGTGGCGTCCTGGAGCAGGTACTGGGAGCCCAGGTTCGAGGTCATGATGATGACGGTGTTGCGGAAGTCGACGGTACGGCCCTGCGCGTCGGTGATCCTGCCGTCGTCCAGCACCTGGAGCAGCGTGTTGAAGACGTCGGCGTGCGCCTTCTCGATCTCGTCGAACAGGACGACCGAGTACGGCTTGCGACGCACCGCCTCGGTGAGCTGACCGCCCTCCTCGTAGCCCACGTATCCGGGGGGCGCGCCCACCAGGCGACTGACGGTGTGCCGTTCCTGGTACTCGCTCATGTCGAGGCGGATCATGTTGCTCTCGCTGTCGAACAACGCGGCGGCCAGCGTCTTGGCCAGCTCGGTCTTCCCGACGCCGGTCGGACCGAGGAAGATGAACGAGCCGATCGGCCGGCGCGGGTCCCGCACCCCGGAGCGGGCCCGGATCACCGCGTCGGCGACGAGCTGGACGGCCTCGTCCTGGCCCACGACCCGCTCGCGCAGGATCTCGTCCAGCTTGAGGAGCTTCTGCCGCTCGCCCTCCTGGAGCCGGGTGACGGGGATGCCGGTCCACGCGGAGACGATCTCGGCGATCTCCTCGGCGGTCACCACCTCGCGCAGCAGCCGGCTCTCGCCCTGCTTGTGGGCGAGCCGCTCCTCCTCGGCGGCCAGCCGGCGCTCCAGTTCGCTGACGGTTCCGTAGCGCAACTGGGCGGCCCGGTTGAGATCGTAGGCGCGTTCGGCCTGCTCGGCCTCCTGCCGGGCGCGTTCCAGTTCCTGGCGCAGTTCCTGGACCTTGCGGATGGCCTGGCGTTCGGCCTCCCACTGGGCGTGCTTGGCATCCACCTCGGCCCGCAGGTCGGCAAGTTCACGCCGGAGGTCCTCCAGGCGGGCGCGGCTGGCCGGGTCGGTCTCCTGGTCCAGCGCGGCCTCCTCGATCTCCAGCCGGGTGGCACGGCGGGTGAGTTCGTCGAGTTCGGCGGGCATGGAGTCGATCTCGGTCCGCAGCCGCGCGCAGGCCTCGTCGACCAGGTCGATGGCCTTGTCCGGGAGGAAGCGGTCGCTGATGTAGCGGTGGCTGAGCGTGGCGGCGGCGACCAGCGCGCCGTCCTGGATCTTGACGCCGTGGAAGATCTCCAGTCGCTCCCGAATGCCGCGCAGGATCGAGATCGCGTCCTCGACGCTCGGCTCGTCCACCTGGACGGTCTGGAAGCGGCGTTCCAGGGCCGCGTCGGACTCGATGTGCTTACGGTACTCGTCCAGCGTGGTGGCGCCGATCATGTGCAGCTCGCCGCGCGCCAGCATCGGCTTGAGCATGTTGCCCGCATCCATCGCGCCCTCGGCGGCGCCGGCCCCGACGACGGTGTGCAACTCGTCCACGAACAGCAGGATCCGGCCCTCGGCTCCCTTGACCTCGGACAGCACGGCCTTGAGGCGCTCCTCGAACTCGCCACGGTATTTCGCCCCGGCCACCAGCGAGCCCATGTCGAGCGAGAACACGGTCTTGTCCCGCAGCCCTTCCGGCACGTCGCCGCGCACGATCCGCTGGGCCAGGCCCTCCACGATGGCGGTCTTGCCGACGCCCGGCTCACCGATCAGCACCGGGTTGTTCTTGCTCTTGCGGCTGAGGATCTGGATCACCCGCCGGATCTCCGCGTCACGCCCGATCACCGGGTCGAGGCGACCACTGCGGGCCTCGACAACGAGGTCGCGCCCGTACTTGTCGAGAGCCTCATACGCTTCCTCAGGAGTGGCGGAGGTGACCCGTTGGTTCCCGCGCACGGTGGTGAGGGCGGCGAGGAAGGAGTCCTTGCTGACGCCCTGTTCACCGAGCCGCCGGCCGGCTGCGGTGATCGAACCCTCGTCCACCAGGGCCAGCACCAGGTGCTCGGTGGAGACGTACTCGTCCTTGAGTCGCTTGGCCTCCTGCTCCGCAGTGTCGAGCAGTCGAGCCAACCGCTGAGTCACCATCACTTGGCCGGGGGCGGCTCCCGGACCGGTCGTCCGCGGGCGTTTGGCGAGATCGGCCTCGACGGCGGCCCGTAGGGCTGCCGGGTCCGCGCCGGCACCGGCCAGCAGACGGGTGGTCAGGCCGTCCTGCTGATCGAGCAGGGCCAGCAGCAGGTGCTCCCCGTCGACCTCGGACTGGCCCATCCTTACCGCGACGCTCTGCGCTTCCTGCAGCGCTTCCTGGGACTTCTGGGTGAGGCGGTTCATGTCCATGGTGAGGGCTCCTTGGCGGTTCGTTCGCTGCGCCGCAGTGCGATGTCCAGGCGTTCGATGCGGTCCAGCAGGTCCAGGACGACACCGATGGCCGCGTAGTTGAGGCCCAGTCCGATCCGCAGCCGCTGCACCCGCGCGATGGCCGACGGCGCGCTCGGCCGGAACCACAGCCGGCCCCGGGCATCACGCTCGGCGTCCACCAGCCCGAGGGCGACGAAGCGGCTGACGAGTTCGGGCGACAGTCCACTCCTGCCGGCCACTGAGGCCAGGGAAAGCTGATAAGGGCTGGGGCTGGTTCGGTAGACCCGCACCAGGGGATAGGCCCTGCCTGCGGCGGGAGAACGCTGTTCTGCCCTCATGTCTCTACTTCCTCGGGTCGAAGGAGGAGACGGCGGCCAGTTCCTCGAACAGCTCGCGCTCACGCGGGCTGGGCGAGGGCGGCACCATCACCTGGATGTCGGCGTAGAGGTGACCGGGGGAACCCTTGGGGTCGGGCATCCCCTCGCCACGCAGCCGCAGCCGACGGCCGGTGGAGGTACCGGGCGGCACATGCACCTTGGCCGTCCCACCCGGACCGGAGACCGGCACCGTCGCCCCCAGCGCTGCCTCCCAGGCGGTAACCGGCAGATCGACGTGGATATCGCGCCCGACGAGCCGATAACGGGGATGGGGGGCGATGCGGACCACCAGATAGAGATCTCCGGCGGAACCCGGGCCGCGGCCCCGGCCTCCCTCCCCCGCCAGCCGAATGCGCTGCCCATCGACGACGCCGGCCGGGATGGTGACGTCGTAGCTGCGCTCACCGCCGGGGCCGCCGAGGGTGACCTTCCGCCGGCCGCCGCGGTACGCCTCCTCCACACTGAGCGTGAGTTCGGCCTCCTGGTCCGCGCCGGGGATCGGGCTGCCCCGCCCGGCCCCCCTGGCCCGGCCGCCGAACATACCTCCGAAGAGATCTTCGAAGTCGACGCCGGAGGCGTCGAAGCCGGTCTCCGTCCAGGTCCGGGCGCCCGCCCGGCCCTGGGTGCCTCCGAAGGGACTGCCCCGGTGCGCGCCGGCTCCGCCGCCAAAGCCCTGACCGGCCCCGACGCGGTCGTCGTAATCCTCCGGAATCTGCCGGAAGTCGGGGCCGAACCGGTCGTAGCGGGACCGGGTGTCGGGGTCGGACAGCACGCTGTACGCCTCGTTGATCTGCTTGAAGCGCTCCTCTGCGGCCGGGTCACGGTTGACGTCCGGGTGGTAGCGGCGGGCCAGGGTACGAAACGCCTGCTGGATCTCGGCCGCGTCGGCGGTGCGAGGGACGCCCAGCACCTGGTAGTAGTCGTCTGCCATGGCGGGCCTCACTCCTGCTTGCGGCTGACCGCCACCGCGGCCGGCCGCAGCTGGTGGCCCGGTTCGCCGTACCCAGGCCGTACCACCTGGACGACGGTGCCGGCTGTGGTATCTGGTACATCCACCACGGACACCACCTCATGCTGCTCGGGGTGGAAGGGGACTCCGGTCTCGTCGTGGCGGGGGTAGCCGAGGCTGCGCAGCACCTCGACGGCCTGGTCACGTACCGCCCTGACTCCGCTGACGATCGAGCCAGGGTCGTCGGCTCCCGCATGGGCGAGGGCCAGTTCGAGGTTGTCCACGACCGGGAGGAACGCCGCGGCCACCTTGGCCCGCTCGGCCTCCCGCTCCCGGGGAAGCTCACGGGCGTAGCGCTTGCGAAGGTTGTCGAGGTCGGCGAGAGCTCGCCGCCACCGATCCTCCAGTTCCTCGATTTCGGAGGGGCGGGGCGCCTGCTCCGTCTCCTCGGCTTCGGGGGCCCGCGGGATCGTGTGCGCTGTGGGCATCCCCTCGGGCGGCGTCTGCTCGGGCTCGGGAGGGGAGCGGTCCTCTGCGGGACGCGTCTGTTCCTGATCGGACATGTCGCCCCCCTCAGCTCTTGTCGAAATCGGCGTCGATGACGTCGTCGTCACCCTTCGGGGATCCGCCCTCGGGACCCGGGCCGGGCGCCGCGCCGGGCTGGGTTCCATCCCCCGCTCCGCCCGGTCCGGCGGCGTGGGAGGCCAGCGCCGCGTGGATCTGCTGGAGTTCGGAGGCCAGGCTCCGAGACCGTTCCGTGGGCGCCTCCTCCTGGACGGCGGCACGCGCCTCGTCGATGAGCAGTTGGGCGCGGGCGCGCTCGTGCTCCGGAGCGGTGTCGCCGAGGTCCTCCAACCGGCGCTCCACCTGGTATGCGGCGGCGTCGAGCTCGTTGCGGGCATCGATGGCCTCACGCAGGGCCAGGTCGCTGGTGCGGTTGCTCTCGGCCTCGTGGATCATCCGCTCGACCTCGGAGGGGTCGAGGTTGGAGCCCTCACTGATGGTGATCGACTGCTCGGCGCCGGTGTCCCGGTCCTTGGCGCTGACCTTGAGGATGCCGTTGGCGTCGATGTCGAAGGTGACCTCGATCTGGGTCTCCCCACGCCGGGCCGGCCGCAGGTTCTCCAACCGGAAGCGCCCCAGCACCCGGTTGTCGGCGGCCAGTTCGCGTTCGCCCTGGAGCACGACGATGTCCACGGCCGGCTGGTTGTCCTCAGCCGTGGAAAAGGTCTCGGACCGGCGGGCGGGAATGGTGGTGTTCCGCTCGATGATCTTGGTCATCACGCCGCCGGCGGTCTCGACGCCCAGCGACAGCGGGGTGACGTCCAGCAGCAGGACGTCCTTGACCTCACCCTTGAGGACACCGGCCTGGACGGCGGCGCCCAGCGCCACGACCTCATCGGGGTTGACGCTCATGTTCGGGTCCTTGCCGCCGGTCAGCCGACGGACCAGGTTCTGCACGGCCGGGATGCGGGTCGAGCCGCCGACGAGGATGACCTCGTCGATGTCGTTGTCGGTGACCTTGGCGTCGCCCATCGCCGTCCTGACCGGTTCGAGGCAGCGCTCCACCAGGTCCGAGGTGATCTGCTCGAAGGTGGAGCGGCGGACCGTCTCGGTGAGGTGCTTCGGCCCGGAGGCATCCGCCGTGATGAACGGCAGGCTCACCTGGGTCTGAGTGACCGAACTCAGCTCGGTCTTCGCCTTCTCGGCCGCCTCGAACAGTCGCTGCAGAGCCTGCGGGTCCTTGCGCAGGTCAATGCCCTCGGCCTTCTGGAAGCCGTCGGCCAGGTGGTCCACCAGACGGCGGTCGAAGTCGTCGCCGCCCAGATGGGAGTCGCCCGCCGTAGCGCGAACCTCCACCACACCGTCGCCGACGTCCAACAGGCTGACGTCGAACGTGCCCCCTCCGAGGTCGAAGACCATCACCGTTTCGTGGCCCTTCTTGTCCAGCCCGTAGGCCAGCGCAGCGGCGGTGGGCTCGTTGATGATCCGCAGCACGTCGAGGCCGGCGATCCTCCCGGCGTCCTTGGTGGCCTGGCGCTGGGCGTCGTTGAAGTAGGCGGGTACGGTGATGACCGCCTCGGTCACCTTCTCGCCGAGCGACTTCCCGGCGTCGTCCGCGAGCTTGCGCAGCACCTGCGCGCTGATCTCCTCCGGCGCATACTGCTTCCCCCGCACCTCGAAACGGGCCACTCCGCCGGGCCCCTCGACCACGTCGAAGGAGACCGCCTTGGCCTCGTCGGAGATCTCGTCGTAGCGACGGCCGATAAAGCGCTTCGCGGAGGTGATGGTGCCCTTGGGGTTGAGGATCGACTGCCGCCGCGCGAGCTGCCCGACCAGCCGCTGGCCGTCGTCGGAGAAGGCGACCACCGACGGCGTCGTCCTCGCCCCCTCCGCATTCGGAACGACTGAGGGCTCACCGCCTTCCCAGACTGCGATGACCGAGTTGGTGGTGCCGAGATCGATGCCTACTGCCTTCGCCATGGGAATCTCCTCCGTCGTGACGGTGGACCGGTCGGCGGGCAGCCAGTGGTACGGACGGCGTGCCACACCCGCCTAGCAGCCTCGCAGCGCACGCGGCGCACTTCCTCGGCCCGGCAGGACCAATCCGCGCCGCGTTTCCAGTCCCCGAGGACAGCCACGCCACATGCCTCCCGGTGGCAGTGCGTGTCGAGCGGCGTAGCGTGTAGGCGGGAAAGCCACTGTCGAGCCACCACTGGACGTGCGATGGACGCTGTTCCTCCTCCGCCCCCCGGTCCCGGCTGCGTCGTCCCGCGGCCGGAGATCTCGCGCCACGGTCTGCTACGTCTGGTAACGGCCATGCTCGACGGTGAGGACGAGCACGAGGTGCTGTGGGGTGGCATGGCAGCGATCGTCGCCACCGGCCCTTTCATCACCGAAGCGGCGTACGCCGTCCACGACGGTCTGGCGCGGCGCTGCCCACCACCCCGGGTGGTGTTCTCCGCGGTCGCCCGGCCGGGCCATGAGGCGCCGCAGAAACCTGAAGCCCAGGCTGAAGCGGCCGATGCCGACCAGATGGCCGCCGACCGGCTCGACCGGCAGATCGCTTCTCTGGACGGCCGCAGCCGGCATCTGCACCGGCCGGGCGGACTGTGGATACGGGCCATCGCAGTGCGTTACCGGGAAACCTGCCTCGGCTATCTCGTCGTCCGGTCCCTGACCACACCCTCGACTGAGGAGACCGCTCTGACCGATCTGCTCGCCCAACAGACCGGGATAGTCCTCGCGCTCCTCACCAGGCACCGGAGCGAGCCGGCCGCCGGGGCACGGGACAAGCCACGGACCGACGAGACGTCCGATACCGGAAACCCGCCGGAGCCCGAGGACCGCACACCCGCCGTGGGCCACGGCAGGAGAAGCGCCTCCGCCCTGGCCTCGCGGCTCGCCACCCACGAGGCGCTCTCCCACGCCGCCGTCTCGGGCAGGGGTGAGACGGGAATCCTCCAGACCCTGCACGAGCACACCGGAATCGCGGCCCTCACCGAGGACCGCTTCGGCAACCCACGCGCCCGGGCGGGCCCCGACGAGGATGGCCCCCAGAGCGGCGTCGGCGGTGGAACCCGCCCCGAGTCGGAGAACCGGCGCCGGGACGCCCTGATGCACCGCACGTGGCACCAACCCGGCGCAGTCCGGGACCGGAACCGGCTGGTCATGCCCATAGAGATGGCCGGAGACCTGCTCGGTGTTGTCGTGCTGGATGATCCGCACCAGCGGGCGACGGAAGCGGACGCATCGGCCCTCGAACAGGCCGCTCGGGTACTGGCTCCCCTCCTCTTCCACGAACGCAGACTGGCCGAGCTGGAGCCCCAGCTGCGCCGGGACCTGGTCGACCGCCTGGTCTCAGGTGTGGGGACCAAGGACGCCTTCACCCAGGCCGCAGCCCTCGGCCACGACCTGCACCGGCCGCACAGAGTCGCCGTACTGGAGTGGCCGGGGGCACCTGAGGGGGCCGCGCTCTGCGACGCGGTGACACGGGCGATGGAGCGGTTGCATCGGGACGTGCTCGTCGGCTCTCGTGGCGCGACCACGGTCGTCCTGGTGGCGGGGCAGGACCCGCATGACCCGGGAGACGATCTGTACAAGGCCGTCTCAGAGGGCCTCGGCACCGGCGCAGGCGCGATCGGGGTGGGCGGCCAGTGCGAGGTCCTCGCCGATCTGCCGCACTCCTACGACGAAGCCATCCGTGCCCTTGCCGTCCGCCGCCGTTCCCGGGACCCATTCGGCAGCACCGACTTCCGCGAACTAGGCCTCTGCCGCATGATGGGCACCGGCGCAGGCGAGCGGGAAGCCGACCTCTTCGTCCACGTATGGCTCGGCCGGCTGCTGGACTACGACGCCCAGCACCACACCGAACTGGTAACGACACTCTCGCACTACCTGGAGAGCGGCTGCAGCTACGACGCGACCTCCGAGATGCTCCTCATCCACCGCAGCACGGTCCGCTACCGCCTGCAGCGCATCAGCGAGATCACCGGCCACGACCTCGGCGTCGTCGAAACGCGCCTCAATCTGCACATTGCCACCCACATCCGCAACGTGCTCGACCCACCGCGTTGAGTCGGTCCAGCGGCCGGCTCTGCCCGCCATGCCCTCTGTGCTTGGTGCCGCTGGAGGGGGGGGCCGAGGGCGCCTCGCGAGCAGTCGTTGACGAACGCCATCCCGACGTCCAGCCGCCGGGCTCTCCGTTCCCCAGGTGTGCATCGACGCCACGACAAGCCCCCACGGTGGCGCCCCTGCCACGCCTCACCAGTGAAGGCGCCACCCACAGTCTCGCAACGACAACGGTCATTCAGCTCTTCGAGGTCCGCCATTCCTCGGCGTAGTCGTTGAAGATCGCACGCAGATGGTGGCCGATCTTCAGGTAGTCGAGGTCGTCCAGGTTGGCGAGCGAGACCCGGACCGACCACTCGGGCCCTTCGAAGCCGCCGCCGTTGAGCAGTACGACACGGGTCTGCTCGGCGAGGCGGAACAGCGGGTCGACCGGCTCGTAGTTCTTCTCCAGGAAATCCGCGAAGTCCTTGCCGTGGACGCGTTCGGCCTCGGCGAGGAGATCGAGCTCGATGTAGTACCCGGCTCGTTTCGGATCGTCGGAGATTCTCATCTGGGCCCCCTCCAGGAGGAGGTCGAGCCGCTGGCGCACGATGGCGCGGATGCGGTGCTTGTAGGCCTGGCCCTCGTCGAGCAGGTCGAAGAGCGAGAACAGCACCATCATCACCTGCTGTGGCAGCGAGAGCCCGGCGGTGTGGTTGAGGGCGACCTGGCGGGAGTCGGCGACGAGGCGGTCGATGAAGCGGATCTTCTCCGGTTCCAGGCTCAGCGTGCCGTAGCGCTTGTTCAGGCGCTCCTTCTCGGCGGCCAGCAGTGCGGCGATCATCTCGTCGATCACGTTGTCGTCGTGCAGCCCGATCACACCGAGCCGGTGTCCGGTGCAGCCGTAGTGCTTGGAGTACGAGTAGACGAGCAGGGTGTTGCGGGGCAGCTCGGCCGCGATCGAGCGGAAGCCCTCCACGAACGTGCCGTACACGTCGTCGGTGACGACCAGCAGGTTCGGGTTGTCCCGGGCGACGATCTCGCGCAGCTGGCCCGCTACCCGGTCGCTGAGTGCGAGCGACGGTGGGTTGGAAGGGTTGACCAGGCAGACCAGTTTGACCGAAGGATCGGCGAGCTTGGCGACCTCTTCGGCGGGGTAGCGCCACTCGCGCACCCCGGTCTCGGTGAACAGGCTCGCCTCGACGTACACCACGTCGAACTCGTAGGTGTCGAGTTCGGGGATCTCCACGTACGGCGTGAACACGGGCACCATCAGGGCGATACGGTCGCCCTTCTTCAGAATCCCGTTCTTCAGCAAGGAGTCGAAGATGTAGCACATGGCCGCCGTGCCGCCCTCGGTGGCGAACAGGGAGAGGTTCCCCGCCGGGGGGCGCCGGTCGAACAGCTCGTCGGCGAGGTAGCCGCGCACGATCCGCTCGGCGTGCACCAGCATCCTGTCGGGGACTGGGTAATTGTCGCCGATCGAGCTGTCGGTCAGCTCGTGGACGAACGCGTCGCGGTCGAAGCCGAAGCGCTCGACGGCGTACGCGACACACTTGTGCAGGAGGTCGATGCCGGGCAGGTCCGGGTGCTGACGCACATACGCGTCGAAACGCTCGGCAGCGCCCACCTGCTCGGGCATGCCGCCCAGGTTGTCTGCGGTCCACACCCGGCGGGATTCCGACAGGGCGAAGTAGCCGAGCGCATGGAAGGCCTCGCGGGGCCCGGTGGCGACCCAGTTGGGGTTGCCGCGGCCGGCGTTCAGCATCTGTGTGGCCGACTTCTCCTTCTGGCCGGGCTCGTCGGCCTGCGTTGCCTGCGCGATCTGGATGAACTTGTCCTTCAGCTCGAACGGCGAGAGCTGGGCGTAGGACTGGATCTCCTCGCGGGTGAAGGTGGTCTTGGGCACGGTGGCTCCTGGGTGTCCTAGTGGTGGAGGATGACGATGACGGCGCCCCAGATCGTCAGCAGCACATTGCTCATGGCGTAGGGGATGGTGTAACCGAGCGTCGGAATCTGCGACTTGGCGGCTTCGTTGATGGCGCCGAACGCCGCCGTGGTGGTCTCGCCTCCCGCCAGGACGCCCATGAGGATGGGGAACCGGATCTTCTGGATGTAGTGGCCCACGAGGAATCCGACGAGCAGCGGCACCAGGGTGACGACCATGCCCCACAGCAGAAAACTCCAGCCCGCCGTGGAGAGCCCGCTGGTGAAGCTGGGCCCGGCGTTGATGCCGACGACCGCGACGAACAGACAGAGCCCGAGCGTGTCCATGAACCATTGGGCGCCGGGCGGCACATTGCCGTAGGTCGGGTACTTACCGCGGATCCAGCCAAAGACCAGGCCCATGATGAGGGCACCGCCCGAGGTGGACAGCGAGATGGGCACGCCGCCCGCCTTCAGCGCCGGGATGCCCAGGCAGGCGCCGAGGAAAATGCCGAGTCCCACCCAGACCATGTCGGTGGCGAAGCTCGTGCGGACCGGTTTGCCGATCGCCCGTCCCGCGGGCCCGACCAGGCGCTCGGGTCCCGTCAGGATCAGGGTGTCGCCCCGCTCGATCGGGGTGGAAAGGCGGTAAGGGAACGCGGCTCCCGAGCGGTACAGCTTGTCGATGTAGACACCCACCATGAACGGCTCGGCCCGCAACTCCGCGATGGTCCGGCCCAGTTGGGCCTTCTCGGAGGCCACCACGTGCAAAGTCTCGGTCCGGTAGCCGAGCAGTTCGACGTCGTCGGCCTCGCCGCCCACGTGCGTACGGGCGTCGTAGGTCACGAGGTCGCCCCGGATCGCACTGACCGCGACCACGTCACCGTGCCGCAGCACGGTCTGCTGGTCGTGCTCGAGGACGGAACCGTCTCGGCGTACCCCGGTGATGTAGATGCGTCGGCCCAGGTGTTTCTGCTGAGCCTCGAAGTCGTCGATGGTGCGGCCGACGATGTCGGGACGTTCCACCGTATAGGCGCGCAGCACGACCTCGTAGTAGCCCTCGCCGATGTCCGGGGCGTCGCCCGGCGCGTCCAGTTCTGTGGCCAGCTGGGCGCTTTCGGCGGCCAGGTCCCTGCGGTAGAGGCGGGGCAGGATGCTGGCGAGCAGCAGCGCGGCGCAGATGGTGCCGAGCGGGTAGGTCACCGCGTACCCGATGGCGACCAGGTTGGACTGCTCCTTGACCTCGGCGGGGGACAGACCGGGCAGGTTCGCGATGGCGTCGCCCGCGACGCCGATCACAGCGGACTGGGTGAGGCCGCCGCCCAGCAGGCCCGCGCCGAGGCCCGGGCCGTAGCCGAGCGCAGTCGCGAGCCCCCAGGCCACGAGCAGCCCGGTGACGCACACGATGAAGGAGTTGACGACCTGGGGCAGGCCGTCCTTCTTCAGGCCCCGGAAGAACTGCGGGCCGACCCGGTAGCCGAGGGCGAACAGGAACATGGTGAAGAAGAGGTTCTTGACCGTCGCGTCGATCGGGACCCTGAGCTGAGCGCCGAGCACGAGCCCAGCGATCAGGCAGCCGGTGACGGCCCCGAGCCCGATCGCCTTGAAGCGCAGCTTCCCCAGGAGGAACCCGAGCGCGACCGTGACGAATACCAGCAGTTCCGGATGCGGATGGAAGATGTTCCGGTTGAGGAAGTCGATCATGCTTGGGCTCCGGCGGTCATGGTCAGGCCCCCAGAACACCGACGAGCACCGGGCCCGTCAGCGGGAGAAGGAAGTTCGAGAGGGTGTATGTGATCGTGTAGCCGAGCATCGGCACCGAGCTCTGCGCGACCTGGGTGATCGATGTGATGGCGGGGGTGGAGCACTGCTGGCCCGCGATGGCGCCGACGAGCAGCGGCTTCTCGATCTTCAGCAGCCGCCGCCCCACGACCAGGGAGAGCGTGGCGGGGATCAACACCATCGCGATGCCCGCGAACGGGAGCAGCACTCCGTACTGCTTGAGCAGAGGCCCGGCCTGCGGTCCGGACACCAGGCCCGTGCAGGCGATGAAGATCGCGAGGCCCATGTCCTTGAGGGTCGTCGCGGCCTGCGGCGGGAAAGCCCCGAAGGTCTGTTTGCGGGAGCGGAACCAGCCGAAGAGCAGCCCCGAGATCAGACAGCCGCCGCCGGTGCCGAGCGAGAGGGGGATGTCCCCGGCACGTACGACGACCTGGCCGAGCAGCGAGCCGCACACGATGCCGAGGCCGAGGTAGATGAAGTCGGTCGCGTCGTTCTTGACCACTGCGCCGATCTTGGTGATGAGCCTGCCGAGCCCGGACCGGGCGCCGACCAGGGTGAGGATGTCGCCGCGCCGCAGCACGGTGTCGCCGGTCGCCGGCAGGTGCTGGTCGTTGCGCAGCACGTCGGTGATGTACACGCCCTGCTTGATGAACTGCGGGTGGGCACGCTGGAGCTGGTCGATGCTCTGGCCGTCGGCCGCCTTCTCCGTCATCGCGACCTGGGCGGTCGCCAGCGGTGAGCCCAGGCCCGGAATGCCGGGCGTTTCGGGGCCGATCTCGCGGCCGGCCTCAATGGTGTTGGCCCGCCGCCCAACGACGAGAATCAGATCGGACAGCGTCAGCTCGAAGTCCGGTCCGGGGTTCAGGATCCGGCTGCCGCGCCGCACCGCCTCGACGGTGACCCGGCCGTCGAGCGAGGATTCCAGGTCACCGATGGTGCGGCCGTCGGCGAGCGTCACCAGATATGTACGCCCAACCAGACCCGGCAGTGCCTCGCGCTCGTCGGACTCCAGACCGTGCTCACCGGCGCCGCCGCGCATCTTCTCCCACAGCTGCCGCGAGGCATCCCGCAGGTTGACGCGCATCATCATCGGCATGATCTGGCTGGTGTAGATGACGATGGTGATGAGGCCGAACAGGTAGCACACCGTGTACGCGGTGGCTACGTGCCCCTGGTACTCGGTGACCTGAGCCGGGGTGAGGTCGCTCAGCTTGCCGATGGCCTCGGTGGCGGTGCCCACGACCGCGGACTCCGTGGCGGCGCCGGCCAGGATGCCCGAAGCGGTACCGATATCCAGACCGAACGCCTTCGCCAGTCCGTAGGCGATGCCCAGCACGCTGATCAGCTCAATCAGGCACAGCGTGAAGAAGCGCAGACTCCGGCGGTTGAGATTGGCGAAGAACTGAGGGCCCGCGAGGTAGCCGAGCGAGAAGATGAACAGGGCGAAGAAGACCGTCTTCACGTCACTGGAGACCTGCACCTTGGCCCACGCGCCCATGAGGAGCGACACGATGAGGGTGCCGCAGATACCGCCCAGGGCGATCGGCCCCGCGCGCAGCTTCCCGGCGAGGTAGCCGAGGGCGAGGCAGAGAAAGAGAGCCAGCTCCGGATGGTCTTTGAGGATGCCCATCGCGGCTCAGCCAAGCCACGCAACATATATGCGCAAAAGGTGCATAGGGCAGAAAATAACAGCGTGATGCGGCGACGGCATCCCGGTGCAGCATCCCCCAGCGCCCCCCAGCTCCTCCCACCCACCGCGGCCCCTGCCGCCCTGTGGTGACCGCCGTGCCCTCGGGCGTGCAGTCGCCCTTGGCGGCGGCGCCGGGCGGACCAGAACGGCGGCCCGGCAGCAGCCGATCGCGCACCGGAGGAGACGGGCCAGCGGGCGGACTTCAGCCACCACACCGGGCAGCCGCAGGACGCCTCACGGTCCGGGGCCCGTTGTCCTGTGTGTCTCAGACGACGCAAGCCGAAGGCTGCTGTATCCCCGAGACCGCAACGGATCGCGGCGCGAGGAGGCGCTCGGCCAGCACTCCAGGACCAGCCCGAAGGAGTCCTCGCGGCCCGACACAGCACACGGGTCCGGCGGGTCTCAGTCCTGATCGCGCGTGACCACGGGCGCGGGAGCCAGTGCCGTCACGGTGGAGCGGCGTCGTGCGGCCAGGGACTCCAGGGCGGCCTCACGGGCATGGCGACGCCTCCAATAGGGGTTGTCGTGCGGCAGTTTGCTCGACACCCGCCCGTACATCCCGAAGGATGCGATGACCAGCCCCATGACGAAGCTGAACATCACGTTGGTGATGCCGAAGTCGAGGATGTTGGCGGGTCGGTCCAGGACGAAGATGTGGAAGAAGCCGCTCAGCACGAACAGCGTCCCGACCGTCATATTGAGCGTGGAGGCGAAGTTGCCGCCAACCACGGCGCCGCCGACCAGGACCAGGCCCACGACGACCGAAACCAGGCTGAGGAGGCCGTTGGTCGACATGCCCGCGATCCGGGTTCCCTCCGTGTCAAAGGGGCTGAGCTGGTCCGCGAAGCCCAGGCAGCCGAACACCAGCAGGATGACACCGCACAGGCCGGCCCCGTACCGGTACACCTGGGCCAGGCGGTGGTCGACGGGAAGTTCGTCGCGAAGCCTCATCACGTGTCCTCTCTCCATGCTCCGGAGCACCGGCCGTTGACATGACTGGCGCTTTGTCTGTCATCTCTTTCTTTCTGCCGGAATGGGGCGATTGGTTGCAACCTCTTCGGACGCATCCAGAACAGCTCCCGGAGGCGAAGAACATCCTGCATGCCCGAGTCGGCCGTACCCGGGCCTCAGCAAGCGAGGAGCACTGACATGCCGGTCCCCCACTGGCTGTTCGGCGATCAGCTCGGACCGCATTTCCTGACCGCCGCAACCGACGTACCCGTGGTGATGATCGAGGCCCGCTCGGTGCTCGGCCGCCGCCGCTTCCACCGCGCCAAGGCGCATCTGGTGCTGTCCGCGATGCGCCATCGCGCGGCCGAGCTCGGCGACCAGGTCCGGTACATCCGCGCCGAGACCTACCAGGACGGGCTGCGCGAGGCGCTCGGCGACACCCCGGTGACGGTGCACCATCCGACGTCGTACGCGGCGCTGCGGCTGGTGAGATCCCTGAACTCCGTGACCGTGCTGCCACCGCGCGGATTCCTCGTGGCGCACGACGAATTCCGCGCCTGGGCCGACGGGCACCACGACGAACAGCGGCTGCGCCAGGAGGACTTCTACCGATGGGTACGCCGCTCGCACGACCTGCTCATGGACGGCGATCGCCCGGCCGGCGGCCGGTGGAACCACGACCACGACAACCGCGAGCCCCCGCCGAAAGGGGTGCACACCCTCGATGCCCCGCCGCCCTACCGGCCGCAGGAGGACGAGATCGACCAGGAGGTGCGCCACGACCTCGACCGCTGGGAGCGCGAGGGCTCGGTCTCCTTCGTCGGCCGGGACGGCCCGCGCCTGTTCCCCGCTTCCCGGCGCGAGGCCCTGGCTGCGCTCCGACGTTTCGTCGAGCACCGGCTCGCCGGATTCGGACCGCACGAGGACGCCGTGCTGGCGGCGGATCCGGTGATGAGCCACAGCCTGCTGTCGTCCTCGCTCAACCTCGGCCTGCTGGACCCGGTCGAGTGCGTCGAGCGCGCCGAGGACGCCTGGCGGGCGGGCCGGGCTCCGATCAACAGCGTGGAGGGGTTCGTCCGGCAGATCGCCGGGTGGCGGGAGTACGTCTGGCAGCTCTACTGGTACTTCGGCGAGGGCTACCGCCACCGCAACGCTCTGCGGCATCACGCGCCACTGCCAAGGTGGTTCCTGGAACTTGACGCGGAGGCGGTTCAGGCACGCTGTCTGGCCACGACGCTGGCCCAGGTACGGGACACCGGATGGACGCACCATATTCCCCGGCTCATGCTTCTGGGCAGCTACGCATTGCAGCGGGGCTGGGATCCGCAGGCGGTGACGGACTGGTTCCACCGCTGTTTCGTCGACGGTTACGACTGGGTGATGGTTCCCAATGTCGTCGGCATGTCGCAGTTCGCCGACGGTGGGCGCATGACGACCAAGCCGTACACGTCCGGCGGTGCCTATGTGAACCGGATGAGCGATCTGTGCGGTGAGTGCGTCTACCGGCCCACCGAGCGGACCGGCGACCGTGCCTGTCCCTATACCGCCGGATACTGGGCGTTTTTGCACCGCCACCGCGCTCGCCTGGAACGCAACCCACGGATGGCTCAGCCGGTGAGCGGCCTGGACCGTCTGACGGACCTGACGGAGGTACTGCGCCAGGAACGCCGACGGGGTGACGGGCCGCCCTGACCGGCGCGTGCGCCACGGGCCCCGCGGCGCACGGTCGTGCGCCGGACCACCAGGCATGGGGCGCCTGCCGGTGGGACCGGCGATCGCTCAGGGCGGTCAACGCACGCCCGTGCGCAGGTCGTGCAGCACTTCGCGGGCGGCACGGGCACCGGAGGCCAGCGCGCCCTGGACGGAACCGGTGGCGCGGTGGTCGCCGCACACGTACCGGCCGGGGGCCACCCGTGTCGTTGGGGTCAGCGGCTGCGGCGGTGGCATGGCGGGCAGCGCGTCCTCGATGGTCCGGACGGTCAGCAGGTCCCAGCCGTCGGTCCCGCTTTCGTACGCCTCGCCGAGCGCCGCCCTGACCTCGCGCTCACGGCCCTGTCCGTCCCGGCCCAGAACCGAGGTGGCGATGAGCGCGTGGCCGGGCGGGGCGTAGGCCGGCACCACGTCGCTGAGGACACAGGTGTTGAGGAAGCGGCGGTCGGTGTCCACGACCAGCGTCGGCTCGCCGAGCGGGGAACGCGGTGCGACGTGGTAGTACGTGGTCACGATCCGGTAGCCGGGAAGTGCGACCGCGGGGAGCAGTGCCGGGATCGGCCCGGGTCCAGTGGCCACCACAACGGCGCGCGCGGAAATCTCCTGGCCCGCGCTGGTCAGCGCGCCGTCGTCCGTGAGGGCCGCCACCGCGCTCTCCAGCACGACGGTGTCCCCGGGCAGCGCGGCCGCGAGAGCCCGCGGGACCGCCCCGATGCCGGCGGTGGGCAGACACAGCGTGCCGCGGAGCATGCTCCGCCACACCAGGTGGAACACCCGGGCGGACGTCTCCAGTTCGTCCTCCAGGAAGACCCCTGACAGGAAGGGGCGAAAGAACCCCTCGACGAACGCCGCGGAGATCCCCGCGTTCGCGAGCGCCGTGCGGGTCGTGGTGTCCGTCGGCCTCTTGAGCCGGTCGACGGGCGCCAGCATGTCGCGGGCCGACAGCAGCCCGAGGGCGGCCAGGTCGCGGGTACCGGCGAGCCGCCCCGGCAGCAGGCCCGGCACCGTGCGCGGGCGGCGGACGGGGTCGCTGAAGCGGACCAGCCCGGAGGGCCGGCGGATCAGGACGCCCGGGGTGAAGGGCCGAAGTCCGAGTTCCTTCAGCGCGAGGCGGCGCCGGACCTGCGGGTAGGAGGTGTTGAACACCTGGAACCCGCGATCCACCACGAAGCCCCCGACTCGGTCGGATCGCATCCGCCCGCCGACCGCGTCGCCAGCCTCCATCACCCGCACGCCGACACCGGCCGCCAGCAGGTCCCCGGCGCACGCGAGTCCGGCCAGGCCGGCACCGACGACCAGCACGTCCGTCGCCTTCAGGGCCGCTGACATGCGACCACCTCTTCCCCTCTGCTTCGGTGCGGCCTGCGCCGCTCATTCCTGGTGTTCGGTACGTCCCCGGTGGACGGATGCGCCGACGTCACCCGGCCCTGCACCGTCTCCCGCCCAGTGCGCGCCGCTCCCGTGCCCGTGGTCCGGGGCGTTTGCTCTCTCGGTTCCCCGCCCAAGCGGCCACCTTCCGCAGGACAGCGACCCGACCACGGTCCGGCACCGTCCACAGGCTCTGCCCGCGGACACCCCAGCGCTCCAGCAGGGCGTTCGCGGCCAAAAAGCCCGTGGTGGCCGCGCGTTCCATGAGTGCGACGGGAAGGTTGGTGCGGACGATGTCCCCGGCCACCACCAGGCCGGGATCGGAGGTGCGGACGGCGGGCCGGTCGGTGTATCCGCCCACGGGGAACAGCGGACAGTCCTGGCGCCACTCGTGGCGGACATCGACGACGCGGGCGGCACGGGTCTCCGGGTACACACGGTGGAGTTGCTCGATGAGGTGCCGCTCCTGGGATGTGCGCGGTGTGTGCGGGTCGACGGCGTAGGCGTGAAGCTCCACGACGGATCCGCCGGTGCGTGCCGCCCAGCGGGCCGCCTCGTCCTCCCAGCGGTTCAGCACGCTGATGTTGTCGAGGCCGCCGAACGCGCTGGTGCCCAGGAACCCCGGACGGTCCGGGGCGACCGGCCGGTCGAGCCAGAGCCTGGTGACGAGGAAGGGCGGCGCGGCACGCAGCTGTGCCACGCCCTGCCGCCACATGGGGTCGCCCAGCCGCTCCGAGCGGGCTACCAGGGACCGCAGGCCGTCGGCGTCCAGGGCGAGGACCACGGCGTCGTAGCGTCGTTCGTCGCGGACCCCGGCCACCTCGAATCCACCGCCCCTGGCCGGTGCGACGTGCTCGACGGGACTGCCTGTACGCACCTGGGCGCCATGCCGCGCCAGGTATCCGGCCAGTGGCTCCCACAGAGCCTCCGGGAAGGGCGAGCGGGGCACGTCGAACAGCAAACCCTCGGCGGATCCGAGGAAGTAGATGTGGAACATCAGCGCCATCTCGGCCGCCGAGAGCTGCCGCGGATCGGCGAAGAAGCTCCGGGAGAACACCTCGAAGGCCAGGTGACGGGCCTGCTCCGGGAAGCGGATGGTCTCCAGGAAGTCGTAGGCGCTGATGTCGTCAAGGCGGTGGTACACCTCGGGGACGCTGACGTCGAGCAGCGGAAGAGCCGCGACCGGGTTCATGGCGCGCAGATCCCGCAGCCGGAAGGAGGAGCTCAGCGCCGCGAAGCCCAGCGCGCTCCACGGCGGGGTGCGCGGTACGTGCCGGAAGCTGTCGTGCAGCCCGTCCGCGTGCAACAGCGGATAGTCGGGCAGTGCGGCCAGTCGGTCCAGGGCGGGGTCGGTACGGCGCAGCAGGCCGCGCAGGTTGTAGTACTGCCGGAAGAAGGCGTGGAAGCCACGGCTCATCGTCACGGTGCTGCCGTCGCGCAGCCGGGTCGGCCAGCCGCCCACCCGCCCGCCGAGGTGGGGTTCGCGCTCGTACAACGTGACCGCCACGCCCCGTTCGGCCAGTGCGGTGGCGGCGGCGAGTCCGGCGATGCCGCCGCCGACCACGGCGGCCGTCGGCCGTTCTGCGGCACGCCGGGCTCCGGGGTGGGCCGGCAGGACGCGGGCCTGCCGGTCCCGGCCGCGGCGGGCGGCGGGACCGCGCTGCCCAGGGTCGGTCATCGGGGACCTCCAGCGCCGACGGTCGCGACGGGGTGGGCGACGGCCGTCCGCCAGCCCGGCGGGGACACGGCGCGGGCCCGGGGGCGGTCGGCCACGGTGGTGTGGCGCGTGGCCCGCACGCGGCAGCGGTTGTCGGCGACCGCCGCCGCATCGCCCTCGCGGGGCGGGTGGTCGTACGCGTCGGCGAGGTCCGCGTCGCGCAACGGGTGCATACGTTCTCCAGGCACTGGTGAGGTTCCGAACCAAGGGGGTCAGGCGTAGGGACGACGGGGCAGCCCGGGTAGTTCGACAGCGGTGCGCAGCATGGGCGCGACCGGGGTGTGCCGGCCGACCGACAAATCCTCGAGCCAATTGGTCCGCCCGTCGAGAAAGCGCAGCAGCCGGACCGTGGGCACCTGGGCGAAGAGCCGGCAGAAGAGTTCGGGACCGTCCACCCGGCCGCTGTCCAGCGCGCGCAGGAGCACCGCGTCCATGGTGCGGGCCCGTCGGGAATGGGCGGCCGGGGGCATCGGGTCGCGCCCGTGGCGCAGTGCGGCGGCGACGGCGCGTGTCTGGCGCTGCAGTCCGGCGAAGGTGTACCCGGTGGACGGACGGGTCGCACCGCCGGCGGCACCGATCCGGAACACCGAGGCGCCGACCCGTCGCGGCATGGGGGCGTCCGTCATGGGGATGCCACCCGACTCGGTCGCGACGATCTCCAGGTCACCGAGGGCCAATACCTCCGAGGTGTAGTGCCGCAGGGCCGCCTCGTAGCCCTTGGCCGTCAGGGCACGCGGGGAGAACTCGGTGTATTCCACGAGAGCTTCGCACGGCCCGGTCGGCAGCACATACCCGAAGGAGAGCCCGTGGGCGGGCTGCGGCGTCCTGAAGTCCATCAGTTCGGCGGTCGCGCGGTCGAAGGCGGGGCGGTCCGTCCGCACGAACCAGCCGTGGAAGTGCTGCAGCACAGTGGTACGGGCAGCCGGGAGACTGCCCAGGGGACGCGAGTCGAACACCCAGCGGGCCTCCAGGACCCGGTGGCTGCCGTCGGACCTCGACATCAGCACCTTGGCCCCCGTGGGGGTTTCCTCGACGGCGCCCACGGTCGCTTCCAGGCGCCGGACATTGGGGGCGCGATCGAGATCCGGGACCACCAAGGACTCGAAGTCGTCGGAGCGGATCATCTTGTACCGCAGCGGCGCGATGTCCGCTTCGATCACGGGGCCGACGGGCGGGCGCACCCGCAGCTGACGCCATTGCGCCCGGACCGCGGCGTCGAAACGGCCGCGGCCGGACTCCCAGAAGCACCACGTGCGCGGGGCAGGGCGCAGAGGGCCGGGCGGCGCGCCCACGAGAGCCACCGACAGTGCGCGGGTGCCGGCCAGCACTCCGCTCAACCGATGAGCCAGGGACAGTCCGGCCGCACCCGCCCCGATGACCGCCACGTCCGCCTTCAGCACGGCTGCTCCTTCCATCCCCACTCCCGGTACACGCGACTCTCAGGGTTTCCCGCCGCGGCACGCATTCGGATGCGGTCATCCGCCGGGGACATCCGATCAGGCGCCTCCCTATGACGGTCTGCTTGCCGGGCGGGGTCATTCATACCGGGACGCATCCGAATCACGGCACGGGGCCGAAGACCGGTGGTGTGCGAGCGATACCACGACGAGAGGAACCAGCCATGCGCCCGGCTCAGGCGAAGGACCACCCCGCGGCAGCGCCGTCGCCACTCCCCCGCCTGGTGACCCCCACCGGGTCTCCACCCGAGTGGGTGGCCGACGGCACGCCCCACGCCCCGACCGCGGACGACGTCACCTTCGGCTCGGCCGGGTCCACAGCGGTCGACGCGGACGTACCCGCTGCGGTCGGGCACATGCTGGAGCGGGTACTGGCCGACCGTCTCACCCGAGCAAGCGTCCTTGACGTCATGTTCGGCCGGGAACTGGCCGAGCGCGTGGCGCAGTTCACCCTCGAGGGCGGCAAACGCACCCGGTCACAGCTCGTCTGGTGGGCGATGCGCGCCTGCGGCGGGGGCGACGAGTCGACCGCTGCGGCCCTGCGCATCGGCGCGGCGCTCGAATTGCTCCAGACGTGCGCCCTGGTCCACGACGACGTCATGGACGGAGCGGACCTGCGGCGCGGCAGGCCGACTCTGCACACCGCCGTGCGGGACCGGCACGGCAGTGCCGCATCACTGGTGCGCGCGGCCCGTTTCGGCGAAGCGACCGCGATCCTGGCCGGGGACCTGGCGCTCGCGTGGGCGGACGACGTGATGGCCGAGATGGTGCTCCCCCCGGCGACGGCGACGGTGGTGCGCGGGCTGTGGAGCGATATGCGTACGGAGATGGTGGCAGGTCAGTTCCTGGACTTGCAGGGCCAGTTGACCAGGTCGCGCTCTCTGGCGCAGGCGTTGCGGGCCGCCCGTCTCAAGAGCGCGCTGTACTCGGTGGAGCGGCCACTCGCGCTGGGAGCGGCCGTGGCCGGTGCGGACGACCACACCACGCGGGCGCTGTGCGAGGCCGGGCGCTGCGTGGGCGTGGCCTTCCAACTGCGTGACGACTTGGACGACGTGTTCGGCGACCCCCGGCGTACCGGCAAGAGCTGCGGCGGGGACATCCGCGGCGGAAAGCCGACCTGTCTGGGCGCCCTGGCGGTGGCTCGCGCCCGCGGCACAGGCGACCGGCGGGCCTTGGCGGTGCTCGAACGGGCGCTGGGCGATGAGGGTCTGACGCCTGCCGGGCTCGACGAGGTGCGCGACATCCTGGAGCGCACGGGCGCCCGACTGGCGGTCGAGGCGAAGATCGACCAGCTGTTGGCCCAGGGGCTGCGGTACTTCGAAGGCGCCCGCCTCGACACGGACGCCAAGGCTCGCCTGCGCGGGCTGCTGACCGCGGCGACGACCTCGCGCACCGAGAACGGCCCGCCTCTCCCCTCACCTCCTCCCGCACCCGACCCGGCCCACGCGGGCTCCGCCACGCCGGGGTTGCGCCGATGACCCGGACCGTGAGCGGCCGTACGGACCATGTGGTCGTCGTCGGGGCGGGCCTGGCCGGCTTGTCGGCGGCGCTGCACCTGCTGGGCGCGGGTCGCCGGGTCACCGTCGTGGAACGGGACGACCTGCCCGGGGGACGCGCCGGGCGCCTCCATCTGAGCGGCTATCGGATCGACACCGGCCCGACGGTGCTGACCATGCCCGACTTCGCCGACGAAGCCTTCGCGGCGGTCGGCGACAGCCTGCACCGTCGGGTGGAGCTGATCCCGCTGCACCCCGCCTACCGGGCGTCGTTCGCCGACGGCAGCACCCTGGACGTCCACACGGACGAGGAGGTGATGGCCGCGGAGGTGGAACGCTTCGCCGGGGCCGGCGAGGCTGCGGGCTACCGGCGGCTGCGCGGCTGGCTGGAGCGGATCTACCGGGCCCAGCTGCGCCGTTTCATCGACGCGAACTTCGACTCTCCGCTCGACCTGCTGACCGGGGACCTCGCCCGGCTGGCGGCGCTCGGCGGCTTCGGGCGGCTGGACCGGCGCATCGGGCACTTCCTCAAGGACGAACGGTTGCAGCGGGTGTTCTCCTTCCAGGCCCTGTACGCGGGGGTGCCACCGGCCAGGGCGCTCGCCTCCTACGCGGTCATCGCCTACATGGACACGGTGGCGGGCGTCTACTTTCCGCGCGGCGGCATGCACGCCCTGCCCACGGCGATGGCGGACGCCGCCGCCGACGCGGGCGCCACACTCCGGTACGGCGAGGCGGTGACCGCCCTGGAGCGGTCCGGGGAACGCGTCACCGCCGTCGTCACGACGCACGACCGCATCCCCTGCGACGCGGTCGTCCTGACACCGGACCTGCCCGTCGCCTACCGGCTCCTGGGCCGCCGGCCCCGCAGACCGCTACGGCTGCGGCACTCCCCGTCCGCCGTCGTTCTGCACGCGGGCACCGACCGCACCTGGCCCCAACTGGCCCATCACACCATCTCCTTCGGCGCCGCCTGGCGGTCCACCTTCGACGAACTCACCCGGCAGGGAAGCCTGATGAGCGATCCGTCCCTGCTCATCACCCGGCCCACGGCGACCGACCCCTCCCTCGCTCCGCCCGGCCACCATCTCCACTACATCCTCGCGCCCTGCCCGAACACCACCATCGGGCCCGATGCCACGGCGTGGGGCGAACTCGGTCCGCGCTACCGGGCCGACCTCCTCCGGGAGCTGGAGCGGCGCGGGCTCGACGGCATCGAGGCAGCCATCGAGGACGAGTCCCTGGTCACCCCGGCGGACTGGCTAAGTCAAGGACATGCCGCGGGCACCCCCTTCTCGGCGTCGCACACGTTCTCGCAGACGGGACCCTTCAGGCCCCGCAACGTGGTCCGTGGCACGCGCAACGCCGTCCTGGCCGGCTGCGGCACCACGCCCGGAGTGGGTGTGCCGACAGTCCTGGTGTCGGGAAAGCTGGCCGCGGCCCGGATCACAGGCGGCGCCCGACGCCCTTCCGCCCGCACCCAGGGAGCGGCCCCGTGACCGGACGCGAACTCGATGCCGCGGGCATCACCGACCCGGTGCTGCGAGCGGCCTACCACCGATGCCGTGAGCTCAACGCGGTGCACGGCAAGACCTACTTCCTGGCCACCCGACTGCTGCCGATCGAGCACCGGCCCGCCGTCCACGCGCTGTACGGATTCGCCCGGTGGGCCGACGACATCGTCGACGCGGCCGATCCCGGTGGAGGCGGTCCGCGCGACGCGCGCCTGGCGGCGCTCCAACAGCGTCTGGACAAGGGGCTGCGACAGGGTGACAGCGACGAACCGGTGGTCCTGGCCCTCGCCGACACCGCCCGCCGTTATGCCATCGAACACCGCCACTTCCAGGACTTCATGACGGCGATGCGGTCCGACCTGCGGGTATCCCACTACCCCACCTACGCCGACCTGCGCGGGTACATGCACGGCTCGGCCGCCGTGATCGGCCTGCAGATGCTGCCAGTGCTGGGCACGGTCGTTTCGCGCGAGGAGGCCGAGCCGCACGCGGCGGCCCTCGGAGTGGCCTTTCAGCTCACCAACTTCCTGCGCGACGTCGGCGAGGACCTGGACCGGGGACGCGTGTACCTCCCGGCGGACCTGCTGGCCGGGCACGGGGTCGACCGGGCACTCCTGCGCCACTGCCGCGACACGGGCCGCACCGACCGCCGTGTGGTGGCGGCGCTGGGCGAGTTCGAGTCACTCACGCGCCGCGTCTACCGGGAGGCACGGCCGGGCCTGGCCATGCTGGATCCGCTGTCCCGGCCCTGCATCCGCACCGCGTACATCCTGTACGGCAGCATCCTCGACGCCGTCGCGCGGGACGGCTATGCCGTCCTGCACCGCCGCGCCGTGGTACCGCGTCGGCAGCGCGCCGGTGTGGCGGCGGCCGGGCTGGTCCGGGTGGCGGCGGCCAGGCTGCGCCACCGAGGACGTTCCACGACGCTGAGCACACCGCCACACCCCGCCGACGCGGCCCGCCATCGCCCCGACCCCGAAGAGGCCTCTGGCAGTTGCTCATGATGTCCCCCTCGTCCTCATCGCCGCGGGGCCCCCACGCAGGGGCGGCATACCCGCAACCACCCTGGCCGCCCTGCCACGCAGGAGTTCCCTTCCTCCCCGGCCTCAGAACCGGGGCACCCTCGGAGGCATCCCGGTGAACCCCCGACCGTCCACGCCGCGCGCCCGCCTGCCCCTCTCGATCCGCCGCCGCGCCGTCCCGTGGGACCGTCAGCAGCCCACGTGGCGCGAGGCCAGGCCGGGGCTCATCAGGGAAGCACTGAAGCGGGCGCAGGCCCTGCCGACCGGGAACTGGTACGTCGTGGGGTCGTCCGCGGCCCTGCGCGGCGACCGCCCCCTGGCCCGCACCGTCGGGAACCAGGAGGTGGTGATCTGGCGCGGCACCGACGGGCGCCCGCACGCCGGACCGGGCATCTGCCCGCACCTCGGGGCGCCCTTGGCGGACAGCCCCGTCCGGTGCGGCAGGCTCGTGTGCCACTGGCACGGACTCGCGCTCGACGGGACCCCATACGCCGGCTGGGAGCCGTTGCCCGCCTACGACGACGGCGCCCTCCTCTGGGTGCGGCTCGACGCGGTCGGCGGTGAGCAACCCCTGGACGCGCCCGCCGTACCGGTGCGCCCGGCCCTCGCTCGCGCGGTGACGGCGGTCTATGAAGGCGTCGGCGTCTGCGAACCCGAGGATGTCGTCGCCAATCGTCTCGACCCCTGGCACGGGGCTTGGTTCCACCCCTACTCGTTCGTCGACCTGAAAGTCGTCGGCTCGCCCGGCGGGGACGACGGCGCCGACCAGTTCACGGTCGATGTCTCCTTCAAAGTGGCCGGACGGCTGGTAGTGCCGGTGCGGGCCGTTTTCACCGCTCCCGGGCCGCGCACCGTCGTCATGCGCATCACCGAGGGCGAAGGCCTGGGCTCGGTGGTGGAAACCCACGCGACCCCGCTCGGTCCGGATGAGCACGGCCGTCCGCGCACGGCGGTGACCGAGGCCGTGGTGGCCGTCTCCGATCGCCCGGGCTTCGCGTTCGTGCGCCGCGCCGCCCCGCTTCTGCGACCGGCCATGCGCACCGCGGCGGCCCGGTTGTGGCGGGACGACCTTGCTTACGCCGAACGCCGCTGGCAGCTCCGCTCGACGGGCAGGTTCCCGGGGTGAGACCGCCTTTCCGGTCGCTGGAGGACGCGGCCGGCCAGGGCGTCGCCGCGGTCCGCCCGATCCGGGACACTCCTCGCTGATCCGTCGCCCACTCGCACTCGGCAACGAACTGAGGGGCCCCGGTCGAGCGGACCACTCATGCCCGGTGGGCCAGCCCTGAGAGCGGCCGGTGCGGGGGCCAGTCCGCCATGCCCCGCATCCGTTTCCGGCCTCCCCCCGGAAGTACCTGCGGTACGGGTCGTGCGCAGAGAGACGGCCAGGAGCACGTTCGGGAGCCACTCATGGAAAACACGCCGACCGCGGGGCTCACTTGTCTGGTGACGGGAGCCACCGGATACATCGGGGGCCGGCTGGTGCCGGAGCTCCTCGCAGCCGGGCACCGGGTCCGCTGTCTGGCTCGGACGCCGGAGAAGCTGCGTGACTACCCCTGGGCCGGAGACGTCGAAGTGGTACGGGGCGACGTGAAGGACGGGGCGTCCGTCGCCGAGGCGCTGCGTGATGTCGACGTGGCCTACTACCTGGTGCACGGCCTGGGTACCGGTCGCGATTTCGAGGAGACCGACCGCCACTGCGCGCAGACGTTCGCAGACGCGGCCGGGAGCTCGGGGACGCGGCGGATCGTCTACCTGGGCGGTCTTGCACCAGTCGGTGTCCGGCCGGAGGATCTGTCACCGCATCTGCGGTCACGGGCCGAGGTGGGAGAGATCTTCCTCAAGTCACCGGTACCCGCGGCCGTGCTGCGAGCAGCCGTCGTCATCGGCTCGGGCTCGGCCTCGTTCGAGATGCTGCGCTATCTGACCGAGCGGTTGCCGGTCATGGTCACCCCGAGCTGGGTCGGCACCCGTATCCAGCCCATCGCCATCCGCGACGTCCTGCGCTACCTCACGGGCAGCGCCACCCTGCCCGGGGGACTGAACCGGGCCTTCGACATCGGCGGCCCCGACGTGATGACGTACGAGCAGATGATGCGGCGCTACGCCGAGGTCGCGGGGCTGCCGCGACGGCTGATCCTGCGCGTCCCCATGCTCACGCCCCGGCTGTCCAGCCACTGGATCGGCCTGATCACCCCAGTGCCGCGCGCTTTGGCCCGGCCGCTGGCCGAATCCCTGCGGCACGAGGTCGTCTGCGACGAGCACGACATCGCGCGGTACGTTGCCGATCCGCCCGGCACCCCGCTCCCTTTCCATCGCGCTCTGGAACTGGCCCTGCGGCGGGTGCGCGACGCCGAGGTCACCACCCGGTGGTCGTCGGCCTCGCCCCCCGGCGCACCCAGCGATCCGCTGCCCACCGACCCGGATTGGGCGGGAGGCAGTCTGTACACCGACCGGCGGCAGTTGACCGTCAGAGCCTCCCCCGCGGCGCTGTGGCGGGTCATCGAGGGCGTCGGAGGCGAGAACGGCTGGTACTCCTTCCCACTGGCCTGGGCCGTGCGCGGCTGGCTCGATCGCCTGGTCGGCGGTGTCGGCCTGCGCCGCGGACGCCGGGACGCCGAACGGCTGCGGGTGGGCGACTCACTGGACTTCTGGCGCGTGGAGGAGATCGAGCCCGGGCGACTGCTGCGGCTGCGCGCCGAGATGCGGCTCCCCGGCCTGGCCTGGCTGGAACTGCGCGCCGACCCGGAGCCCGGCGGCCACGCTCGCTACCGTCAACGCGCCCTGTTCCACCCGCGCGGCCTGCTGGGCCACCTGTATTGGTGGAGTGTCTCCCCCTTTCACGCCTTCGTCTTCGGCGGCATGGCCCGCAACATCGCCCGCGCGGCCATGGGCGCCCGGCCCCCGGGACGCCGACGGCGCGGCACCAGCTGAACGGGTACCGGCGCCCGCATGCGCGCCGTCGCACAGTGCTGCATCCGCACGATCCCTCCGCGCGGAAGTCACCCATATGCACCCGTCGTTGGCAGGCGGGCAGTCCCGTTCGCACCTTTTCACCGCATTCAAGGGGCCGGTATGAGCGTCTCCGTCGTCCTGTTCACCTCCGACCTGCGTCTGCACGACCATCCGCCACTGCGGGCCGCACTGGCCTCGGCCGACGAAGTGGTTCCGCTCTTCGTCCTCGACGACACCATCGGCGCCGCGGGTTTCGCGGTGCCCAACCGTCGCGCCTTCCTCGCGGACTGCCTCACCGACCTGGACGCGGCGCTCCGCGAGCGCGGCGGTCGCCTCGTGGTGCGCACCGGCGAGGTGTGCGCGACGGTGCGCGACGTGGTGCTGGAGTCCGATGCCGACGAGGTGCACACGGCGGCCGGCGTCAGCGGTTACGCCGCCCGCCGCGAGGACGAGTTGCGGCGGATGCTGGAGGCCGAGGGGCGCCGCCTGTACGCGCATGACGGCGTGATCACCGCGGTCGCCCCGGGGTCCGTCACACCGGCCGGCTCCGACCACTTCGCCGTGTTCACGCCGTACTGGCGCCGCTGGCAGGAGAAGCGGCCGCGCACACCACTGGCCTCGCCCCGTGCGGTGCGCGTTCCCGAGAAACTGCGCTCCGAGGAGATCCCCAGGGCGCAGGACGTCGCCGGCACCTCCCCCGGGCTCGCGGCGGGCGGCGAGGTCCAAGCCCGCACCCTCCTCACGTCCTGGCTGCACAGCGGTGTCGCAGACTACGAGGAGCGCCACGACGACCTGGCGGGCGACGCCACCTCGCGCCTCTCGCCGCACCTGCACTTCGGCACACTCTCCCCGGTGGAGGCGGTTCACCGCGCGCGTCTCGCCGGTGGGGCGGGCGCCCAGGCCTTCGTCCGTCAGCTGTGCTGGCGCGACTTCCACCACCAGGTGCTGGCGGCTCGTCCAGGCGCGTCCCGGCTCGACTACCGCCCGCGCGACGACCACTGGCGTACGGAGATTTCCGCACATGAGGAGGTGTCGGCGTGGCGGGAGGGCCGGACCGGCTATCCCGTGGTCGACGCGGCCATGCGTCAGCTCGCCCAGGAAGGCTGGATGCACAATCGCGGCCGACTCCTGACCGCGAGCTTCCTCACCAAGACGCTGTACCTCGACTGGCGCGTCGGCGCCCGTCACTTCCTGGACCTCCTCGTCGACGGCGACGTAGCCAACAACCAGCTGAACTGGCAGTGGGTGGCGGGTACCGGCACCGACACCCGCCCGAACCGCGTACTGAACCCCGTGATCCAAGCCAAGCGGTACGACCCCCACGGCGCCTACGTTCGCCGCTGGGTCCCCGAACTCGCGGACCTGCCCGGCGCCACCATCCATGAGCCGTGGAAGCTTCAGGGGCTGGAGCGAGCCCAATACGACTACCCCGAGCCCGTCGTCGACCTCGCGGACGCGCGCACCCGGTTCCAGAAGGCGCGCGCCCGCGGATAGCGGCGGATGGGGCTAGGAGAGCAGGTGCGACTCGATCGTCTGGAGGGCTGGACGCAGACCCGTCAGCCGCCCCCACCCCGACCCGGGCACCGTACCCGCCCAGCCGGGGCCGGCCAGCAGCAGGAGGGGACGGCGGCGTGCGCCCTTGACACCCCACCCGATCCCGGCGACCTGACGGGCCAGCTCCGGCTGTGCCGTCGTCCGGCTCTGCGACCACAGGACGACCAGGGCCGGGCCGACCCGGCGCACCGCGTCACACAGGGCACCGGCCGGCAGGGCGGGCCCGAACATCCGCACGGGCAGGGCGCGTTGGGCCAGTCCGGCCGCCAGAGCCTCCAGCGGCAGACTGTGCTGCTCCTGCGGAGTGCACGCCAGCAGCGCGGGTGGCAGCCCCGCCCGCTCCGGCGGCAATCCGGTCAGGCCGCGCAGCGCACAGGACACCTGCCAGGACAGCAGGTGCTCGACCTCGACGTACCGCTCCCCGGCGGTCGCCCACTTGCGCCCGACCGCGTGCAGGGTGGGCATGATGACCTCTTCCCAGGCAGTGACCAGGCCGTACTCGTCCAGCGCGGCGGCAAGCCGTTCGGCGACGGCAGGCGCGTCCAGACGGACCGCCGCACGGGCCAGCCCCCGGCATTCCTGGCGCACATCACCGAGCGGCAAAGCGTCGCGGCCGCCGGGAGTGCGCCCGGCGGCCGGTGCATCTGAGGCAGAGGGCGCGGCGGCCGGTTCGCCGGTTGGTACGTCGCGGCCATCGGTCCGCGCGTCGAGTGCCGCACGCGCGGCTTCGGCCGGTGGAACACCCAGCGCGGCCAGTCGGCACATCCCCTGGATCGTGGCGACGTCGTCCGGGGTCCAACGCCGGTGCCGCCCGTCCTCCCGCCGCGCCGGACCGATGCCGTAGCGGCGTTCCCAGGACCGGATCGTGGCCGGCGCCACCCCCAGGGTGCGGGCCACGTCGCCGGTGGTCCAAGCGGCGCCGGTACTCGGCCCGTCCGGTGCGACACCACGAGCGGGGGGCCTGTTCATGGTTCCACTCTAGGTCCGATGCCCTCAAGAGAACGTTGCAAGTCGGCAAAGGTCGGCATCCAGGGCGGCGGCACATACGCAGCTGCACTGGCGAGGCCAGTAGATCGTCCGCAACCCGCCGAGCCCAATCGATGCAAGTGAGGGAAAACGCTGCATAAACGATGCGTATTGGCGACGTCGCGGAACGCCTACAACCATGCAGATGTCCGGGACTCGGCCGGCTCGCGGCCGGGGCACCGCGCCCAAAGGGCGCGGCGCGACACAGGGAGACGCGCATGAACACCACAGGCATTCGGCCGTGTGCCCCGTACGCCGCGGCCGGTGACGAGGAACTGAGCGACGCCGAGGTAGGCGCCGGCCTTCGCCACGGCGATCTGCGATGTTTCGCCACGCTCTACCGCCGCACCGCGGGCCTCGTCTACTCGGTGGCAGCCCGAAAGCTGGGCGACCGCGAGGAGGCCGAGGACGTCACCCAGCAGGTGTTCATGGCGGCCTGGCGCGGGCGGAGCGGCTACGACCCGGCGCGCGGGCCCCTCTCAGCGTGGCTCGTCGGCATCACCCGCAAGAAGACCGCCGACGCGCTCACCGCTCGCGCCCGGCGCACCCTCATCACGACGACCCTGGCCGCACGGCACGACCCCACGCACATCGACGTCCAGGAGGAGCGGTCCGTCCACCGGCTCATGCTCGCTTCCAGCCTTCGCGGCCTGCCCACCGCCCAGGGCCGTCTGGTGGCCCTGGCCTACTACCGGGACCTGACGCACACACAGATTGCCGAGCTGACGGGGCTCCCCCTGGGCACCGTCAAGAGCCACATCCGGCGGGGCCTCCTCACCCTGCGGCGCAGGCTCACCGAGTCCTCCGCCACCGCCAGCCCGTGAGGAGGCAAACCGTAGGCCGACCCCCGCGGCCAACCGACGGCCAACCTTCGCACCCCCGGTCACGCCTCGGTCCTCGCACGCCGTGTACAACCTGGCCGCCCCCGCCGGCGAGGCGTGACGCGCAAACTGCCCTGCCGGGCACCTCGCGGAAGGCCGGGAGTGCCACGCTGCAAGGGCTGCACCACCGACCGCTCCGAGCGCCCGGAACCGATACGGGCCCTCTGCTCCAGTCATCGCTTTAATCACCGACGCGGTGCGCGGTACCCCTGGCCGGTCGAACGCAGTTCCGGCCCGGAGAGCCCCCATGGACCTGCCGGATCGACTCGGCCTACATCCACCGGCCGACGGCGTGTCCACGGTGCCCGGGCACGGCCTCGGGCAGCACACCCTGGCGTAGTGCTGACCGTCACCTGCGCCGTCGCCGCGAATGACGAGTTCGGTTAACCCTGGGTGGCGGGATACCCACGGTCGGCGGGGGCAGACCCGCCGACCGGCGGAGTGACGGCAGGCCCGTACCGGCATGGGATGGAAGCACGTCCAGACCAGGAGGAGTCCCTTCGTCGAACAGAGGCAGGCCCGGCGACTCGGCCACGGTGGTGCCGCCCCGGAGCCGTGTCCCCGCGCCCTGGCGCGGACATCCCCGCTGAACATGCCCGGCCGCGAGCGGCGTTCCCGGCGATCGCGCTCCCTCACCCACTGGCCTCGGACGGAAGGGCCTTCGGCCGTTCCCAGTTGTGAAGTGCCTGATGTATTTGAAGCGAGTTTGCAGATGACGTTTGTCCTGATCGTGATCACTGCGGTGGTGGCCGGGTGGTCGCTCGTCGCCGGGCGGCTTGAAGGCTGGCATGTGCGAGCGCCCATGGTCCTGGTACTCGTCGGCGTCGTCACCGGAGTGTTCACGCAGAGCGAGATCGCTGCCACACTCAACTCGGAGATCGCCCTGCGTGTGGCCGAGGTGATTCTGGCCGTCCTGCTGTTCGTCGATGCCACGGAGCTGCCGGGCGGGCGGCTGTTCGGCCATGATCCCGGCTCGGCTGCCCGGGCGCTGCTTGTCGCACTGCCGCTGAGCCTGGTCCTGACCGTCATGTTGGGGGCGTGGCTGCTGCCAGGACTGCCGCTGGCGGTGCTGCTGCTGATCGCGTGCATCATCGTGCCGACCGACTTCGCCCCCGCCGAACTCCTCGTGCGCGACCGGCGCATCCCGGAGAAGGTGCGCAGCGTGCTCAATGTGGAGAGCGGCTACAACGACGGGATCGTGTCGCCTCTCTTCCTGTTCGCGGTGATCCTCGCCGGGTCGAAGTCCCAGGCGCGCACTCCCATGGAGGCGCTGGCCACAGTCGTGCCGTTCGCGGTGAAGGCGCTCATCGTCGGCGTGCTGCTGGGGGCGCTGGTCTCGTGGCTGATGAATATGGCCGACCGTGCCTACTGGATGTCCGAGCAGTCGCGGCGGACCCTCGTCCTGATCACACCGCTGCTCACGTACACCACCACCGTTGCCATGGACGGGAACGGTTTCGTGGCCGCGTTCGTGTGCGGAATCGCCTTCCGGTACGTGCGGCAGGCGCCGGTCCGGCGGCACGGTGCTCAGGCTCCCGCCGCCTCGGACTTCCAGCTCATCGAAGACACCAGCGCGATGATGACCATGGTCATGTGGTTCTTCTTCGGGAACGCGGTGGTCCTGGCACTGAGTGAGGGCGTCGAGTGGCGCGTGTTCCTGCTCTGCATGGCCGCGCTCACCGTCGTGCGGGTCCTGCCGATCGCGGTGGCTTTCCTGGGCTCCCGGTTCAGCTGGCGCGAACGGCTCATGGTCGCCGCGCTCGGACCGCGGGGCACCACCTCGATCGTGTTCGGCCTGCTCGCCTTCAACGCGCTTCCGCTCGGGTCCTACGCCGACACTGCCCTGGATGCCATGACGCTCGCCGTGCTCGGCAGTGTCCTGCTACACGGCGGCGGTTCGATGGCTCTGGCCCGGCTGCTGGCGCCTCCTGCTCCGTCTCCAACCGCTGGTTGTGCGTCCGCGCCGCTAGCTCCGGCGCATGCACGAGCACATGGCGGCCACGACTGAGCGTGACCGGTGTATCAGCGGTCCCTCACCGGTCGCCTCTCGCAGCACCGGGCCGACCCTCGGCGGCCGAGGGCGTCCCTCGTTGCGAGCCCCGCCCATTGGCTGGTTCAGAGGGAGCTTCGCCCTGGTGTGCCTTTACAGCGGTTCGAGCCTCGCGCCGGTACGGAGGGCGTCGGCGGTGTGCTCCATGCGGTCCGCCGCATCCGCTATGCCGCAGGGCGGCTCATCCATCGGGCGGGAGTGGCCTCAGGGTTTCAGAGCCCCCGCCAGGTGGCGGGGTGAGCGGCGGCCACCTGACGGGGTGCGGCCGGACATCTGCCGGATTCCGGCGGGCCCGGTGGGTTGGCGAGGGTGGGGGCATCAGGGCGCGCCGGTTTGGGCCGCCCACAGGCTCTGGTCCTGTCCGACGCGTACACCGCATGGCGGCGCACGCGACCACCACTGGGAGTTCCGTGATGTCGACGACCGTCCGCCGCACTCTGTTCGCCGGGGCCCTGGCCGCCGCGGTGGCCGTTCTCGTCAGCGTCGTCGCTCTCGGCGGCCCCACCCGCGATGCCTCTGGTCCGGCAGTGCGGGAGCAGGGCCACATCGCCCGCCTCCACGAAGTCCTGCGCCATCACGGGCTCAGCCTGACGCACAGGTGAGAGGCCGGCATCAACTGAACGCGCGTCGGCACGGCCGGGTTCCTCGACTCCTACCGGCCGCGTGCGCGCGGTGTGTTCCGCGTCATGACCGGTCTGCTTCTCGCCTGCCACGGAGTCGCCTGGGGCCTCGGTGCCCCGGGAGAGGCCGTCCGGCCGGGCCGACGGCCCAGCTGGTGCAGGGCATCGACCGAACTGGTAGGAGGGTGCCCGGTGATGATCGGGCTCGGTGCCCGCACCGCCGCCTTCCTCTTCACGGGGGACCCAGCTCCTTCGCAAGGGACAGGTGTCCCCATGGTCGGCGCTGACCACACGCCCAGCGGGTCTGGTCCCCCTGCCCATGCAGACGCGACCGCGGCCGGCGCCACCTCCGCGATCCCGCCATGGCTGGCCCCCGCCCACCGAGCCAACCCCTTGTGCAACCGCACGAGTTGCCCATTCGCACGAAAGAGAGCACCACCATGGGAGTTTCCCTGTCCAAGGGCGGCAATGTCTCGCTCAGCAAAGAAGCGCCCGGCCTCACCTCCGTCCTCGTCAGCCTCGGCTGGGACGTGCGGAGCACGACGGGAGCCGACCACGACCTCGACGCCAGCGCGCTGCTGTGCGACGAGAACGGCAAGGTCGCCGCCAACGAGCGCTTCGTCTTCTACAACAACCTGCGCAGCCCCGACGGTTCGGTCGAGCACACCGGGGACAACCTGACCGGTGACGGGGATGGAGACGACGAGACCGTCAAGGTCCACCTCGCCGCGGTCCCGGCCGATGTCGCCCGGATCGTCTTCCCTGTCTCCATCCACGACGCGCAGGCCCGCGGCCAGAGCTTCGGCCAGGTCCGCAACGCCTATATCCGGATCGTCAATCAGGCCGGCGGCGCCGAGATCGCCCGCTACGACCTGAGCGAGAACGCCGCGACCGAGACCGCGATGGTCTTCGGCGAGCTGTACCGCAACGGCGCCGAGTGGAAGTTCCGGGCCATCGGCCAGGGATACGCCTCGGGCCTGGCAGGCATCGCCCAGGACTTCGGCGTCAGCCTCTGACCTCGAAGCCCTCCCCCGCACCCGCCGCCCGCCCCGATCCCGCGGACACTCCCCTCCGCGGGCGGGCGGCGGGCCTCAACTCACCTACCTCGCAACGGAATCGACAGCCATCATGACGGTGAACCTCACCAAGGGCCAGCAGCTCAGCCTGACCAAGACCGATGGCCGCCCCCTGGCCCTGATCCGCATGGGACTGGGCTGGCAGGCCACCCCGCGCCAGGGCTTCCTGTCCCGGTTCATGCCGCCGCGCGACATCGACCTCGACGCCTCGGCCGTGCTGTTCAGCGGCGGCCAATTCATCGACGTCGTGTACTTCGACCACCTGCTGAGTGACGACGGTGCGGTGGAGCACTCCGGCGACAACCGGACCGGCGGTACGGGCGCGGCCGGTGATGACGAGTTCATCCGGGTGAACCTGGCCCGGGTCTCCCCTCACGTCGACCAGATCGTGTTCGTCGTGAATTCGTTCAGCGGCGAGACCTTCGCGGCGATCGAGAACGCTTACTGCAGGCTCGTCGACGACGCGACCGGGCAGGAGCTGGCCCGGTACACGCTGGCCGACGCCGGCCCGCACACCGCGCAGATCATGGCCAAGGTCGTCCGCCAAGGGGCCGGGTGGAGCATGGTCGCCCTCGGCCGGCCCGAGAGCGGCCGGACCTTCGAGGACCTGCTGCCGGCCATCGCCCGCCACGTGTGACGGACTGCGGGCGGTCCTCGGGTATCCGGGGCCCCGCCCGCAACCCGGATCGCCCAACGCCCCGCGCTCACGACCCTGGAGGGAGTCATGGCGTACACCGACCCGGCCTCCGGGGTCGGGCGTCCCGGGGGCGGCACACCGTCACGGACCGGCCTCGGCGAGTGCGGCCGTGGCCTCCTCCGTCCCGCCGGGGGCTACGAGCGGCCGGAGGATTTCGCGGAGTACGTCCGTCTGCGCCACCCCGCCCTGCTGCGCACCGCCCGGCGGCTGGTGCCCGACCCCACCGACGCCGAAGACCTGCTCCAGACCGCACTCCTGCGCACCCACGCACGCTGGCGCGCCATCGCCGACAAGTCCCTGGCCGACGGCTACCTCCGGCGCGTCATGATCAACGTACGGACCGAGTGGTGGCGCGCCCGGAAAGCAGACGAAGTACCGATGGAGTGGCTCTCCGAGCTGCCCGAAGAAGGCGGTACGGAACAGCTCCTGGACCGGGCCGAGCTGCTGGACGTCCTGCGGGTGCTCGCACCCAAGCAACGCGCCGTGGTGGTGCTGCGGTACTGGGCGGAGCTCAGCACCCAGGAGACCGCCGAGGCACTGGGCATCTCCCCAGGCACCGTCAAGAGCACCCTGCACCGGGCGCTCCTGCTCCTGCGTCGGGAACTGACGAGCCGCGAGACCGCAGCCTGAGGGACGTGCGCCTCGGGCTACGTCCGGGGGCGCTGCCGTCGGAGCCGTGGACTGCGGCCCGCTCCCGCCGAGTCGCCGTGTGGCAGGGCAGTTCCGGCCATCCGGCGGGGATCATCCGGACACTCGCCGGATATACCCACGGACTCCCCTTTCGCCAGGCTGGACACGGACCACGACCGGCTCGGCCCGGGGACCGCCTCCGGCCCCCGGGCCCGGCAGAAGTCGGCAGACCGTAAGAGGAAGACCTTCCGTGAACACCGCACCCGACCCGTCCACGACGGACACCGAGTCCCTGTCCGCACACGAGACGTTCAAGGCGCTGTATGCGCATGCCCGGCCGCACCGGTGGGTGATCGGCCTCGGCCTGCTGTACGCGCAGCTGGCCGCCACCCAGCTCCTGCCCGCCGCGAAGTGACGCCGCGGTCATCCGGTCGCCGCCCGCCCGCCGCGTGAGCGGGTCCTGCCGGTGCCTCCGTCAGCATCCGAGGGAGGCACCGGCAGGTCATCCGCGCCTGAGGAGTGGCCCGTTCGGACCCAAACACAGGTACGGACACCGGCCACGAAGGAGCGTTCAGAGGTTGCGCCCGGCCCGAGCGGACGCACGATGCATCAGCCACTCGAGGGGGCCGCGACGGAAGAAGCGGGACCAGATCGCGGCGAACACGATCGCCCCCAGGATGTATGTGAGCACGGGTATCCAGGACTTCGTGGTGCCTGCGGCCGAAGCGGGCCACGCTGACTGTGCGAGGAAGTGGCCGACGTAGGCGGTCAGGGACATGGTGGCCACGGCGATGACCGGATGTGCCAGGCGACGCAGGCGCGGCAGGCGGTCCACGAGCACCGTCGTGCCCACGATGACGAGGATCGCAACGCCCACACTGCCGATGATGTCGAAGGTGGTGCCGGTGTGCGGCCCGGCGCCCAGCAGGTCCGAGGCCGATGACACGAGCTGCTCGCCGGATCCCCTGCCACTCACCCCCGGGCCACCGGAGACCGTCGCCAAACCGCCGGACGGCTTCCCGTCCTCTGCCGTGCTGCGCACCGCGTCCTTGCCCGCCAGCAGCATGGAGAGGCCGTACGCGGTCACGGTGAGGGTGGCGCCGAGCGCGGCCAGGCGCCGCTGGACGGCTGTAGCGGACAGGTCGAGGCGGGCCAACGCCATACCGGCGATCACGAACGGCATCCATGTGATCGTCGGATAGAGGCCCGTGAGCAGCAGATCGAGCACGCCCACCTCGCTCAGCGACTTGAGCGGGTCGTAGGCATTGATGCTCTGCTGAACGGACTCGCTCAGCCCCAACTGCAGGACGAACGCCAGTTGCGGAGTGATGAGCGCGAGCCCCGCGGCGATCACCGCCAGCGTCTTGGCGGACAGTCGCAGCAGCGGAAGAGACAGGAGGAAGTAGACGCCGTAGTAGCCGAGGATGATGACGTCCCCGTATTCCATGGCCAGCGCGGTGCCCAGCGCGAGCAGGATGATGGCGCGGATCGCGATGCGCGCCTTGGCCTGCCGGCCCGCCAGGCCGGTCTTCGGCTCCCGGCGGCCGGCGATCAGCGTCAGCGAGAACCCGGCGAGGGTGGCGAACAGCACGGACGAGTGGCCATCGGCCAGGTAGCGGACCCAGCTGCCGACGCCGGTCGTGGCCGAAAGCGGCGGGCCGATGTGGACGATGTACATGCCGAACACCGCCAGCGCGCGGGCCAGGTCCACCCCGACCAGGCGTCCCATTGAGGCACCGCCCGAGATCTGTCCGGCGGACTGCGGCGACGTTGTGGGAGGAGGCGAGTGCTCCTGCGACGGCTGGGTCTGTGTCATGCGGACAATCTCGCGGTGCCGTCGGGAGGCGGACCATCCGGCAATCCGCGGTAGCGCACCCGCCGGACGGCGGGATGCGACCCGCCGTCCGGCGGCCGCGGGAAGTCTCCGCGGCGGCTCAGTCCGCAGCGAGGGGCACCTGCAGCCGCACCCGGTAGCCGCCGACGGCGGTGGGGCCCGCCTCCAGGGTGCCGTGGAGGATCTCGGCCCGCTCCCGCAGACCGACCAGCCCCTGCTGAGAACCGGGCAGGGGCAGAGCGGGGCGGGTGGGCGGGGTGTTGGTGATGGTCACTCCGACGTTGTTGCCGTCCTGCCACAGCTCGACCAGGGCCGTGGCGCCGGGGGCGTGCTTGCGCACGTTGGTCAGCGCCTCCTGGACCGTGCGGTAGAGGGCCCGTTGGGCGGGCGTGCCCACAGCTGGGGGCAGCTCCCCCGCCAGCCGGGTCTGAGTACCGCTCGATGCCACCAGTTTGTGCAGGTCGGCCAGGGTCGGCTGGGGAGTCAACTCGGTGGCGCGGCCACCGGAGGCACGCAGCAGCGTGACCATGGTGCGCAGCTCGTCGAGGGTGGTCACGCTCAGCGAACGGATCGTGCGGGCGGCCTCCTGGGTGTCCGCTTCCTTGGTGGCGACCTGCAGCGCTCCGGCCTGAACAGCGATCAGGCTGACTTGGTGGGAGACCACGTCGTGCATCTCACGGGCCAGCTGGGCCCGTTCGCGGGCGAGCACGGCCTGTGCGTGCAGGGCTCGCTCGTGTTCCTTGGCTTCCTCGACCTCGACCAGTCGGCGCTTCAAGTCCCGCTGGGCCTGGACGAGTTGACCGAAGAGGACGGGGGCGAGGGCGGTGGCCAGGTTGTACGCGAAGGCGACCAGTGTCATGGGCTGGACGACCCCGGAGCCGCCGACGTGGGGCCACGGCAGGCTTCCCACGACGGCGGAGAGGGCGACACACACGGCGAGCAGACGGCGGTTGCGGGACCGCTCGGCCAGGGTGAACAGGGCTACCAGCGGAGTGACCGCCACGTCCTGCAGGAGCGTCACGGGCAGGGAGAGCAGGAAGACGACGAACGGGAACCGGCGCCGGAAGGCCAGCGCCGCGCAGCCGAGCGCGGCCAGCGCAAGACCGATCTCCGTCGCGTCCCACAGGTTCAGCCACACGTCCACGGCCGCCACCGCCACCACGGCGACATCGACGACCGGCGCCGGCACTCGCCTCCACAGAGTCAGCGCGCGATTCACCTGCCGTCCCCCGGGCGCGGCTGCTCGTCGAGCAGCCCGGACCGCTGCGCGAGCAGTGCGGCCTGCACACGGCTCGCCACCCGAAGTTTCGTGAGGATCGCGCTGACGTGGTCCTTCACCGTGCCCGCGCCCAGGTGGATACGCGCCCCGATATCAGTGTTCGACAGCCCGGCCGCCACCAGGACGAGGACCTCACGTTCCCGGTCGGTGAGCAGCCGGACGCGGGCCGCGTCCTCGTCGACGGCCGTCTCGGTGCCGGGGTGGCCGCGCAGCAGGGTCTGGGAGGCCTTCGGCGACAGCACCACGCCGCCTGCGGCCAGGGTGCGCACCAGCTGGGCGAGCTGGTCGGGCTCGGTGTCCTTGAGCAGAAAGCCGGCAGCGCCGCAGTCCAGCGCGGTCAGGATGTACTCATCGGCATCGAACGTCGTCAGCATCGCCACCACCGGAGCATCCGGCATCGTCCGCAGCTCGCGCAGGACCGTCAGCCCGTCCACGTCCGGCATCCGGATGTCGAGCAGGACCACGTCGGGCCGCTCCTTCCGGACCGTCTCGACGGCCTCGCCGCCGCCCGACGTCGCCACGACCTCAATGTCGTCAGCGGCTCCCAGGATCAACCCGAAACCGGACCGCACCAGCGCCTCGTCGTCCACCACCACTACCCGGATCACGCCTGCTCCGCCTCGCCTTCGCCGTGCCGTACCACCCCTGTCGCCCCGACTCTAAGGCTCGGCAGGTTGGCAGCGGCCCGGACGAGCGGCAGGTCTGGCCACCCGGCGGGGTATCACCCGCCGGGTGGCAGGGGAACAGCATGGCGACGGGGAGCCGGGAAAGGCACAGCTCCGGTGCGCCTCGCCGACGTGACGGAAAGGCCCGCCATCTCCGATCGCGGGCTCGTCTGCGACCGACCTGCGGAGCGACCGCCGCCAGTGCCCCTCCGCAGCACTCAACGGGCGGCCAGCACCAGTCCCAGACCGATCAGCGCCGGAACGGTCTGCACGAAGAGGATCTTCCGGCTGGCCGTGACGGCGCCGTACGCACCTGGAAGCCCACCGGGTCGGACGCCACCGCGCCCCACACCAGCCCGGCGGCGAGGAAGCCGTTGTACAGGCCTTGATTGGCCGCGAGCGCCCTCGTCTGCGAAGCGAAGTCGACGCTGGTCCCGAACGCCGACCGGGCGCGCGGACCAGTCCACAAGAACATCTCCAGGACCAGGATGTAGACGTGGAGCGCGGCGATGAGCAGCACCACGACGGTTGCGATGATCGACATGGGCCCCACACTCACACACCAGGCCCGTTTTCCGCTCGGCCACCCGCGCCAAGGCGCAGCGTCCCCGCTCGGATACCCCAAGGCCGCAGCGCTGCAGATGACTGCGCGACGGCCAGCGGGGTCATCCAATCGGCCGGGCCACGGAGCGGAAAGAGGGGCCGGGCCACACACGCCTCTCTGGAGGCGGGGTGCCATCAACGGCCGTCGACCGTCGGCAGGTGCAGTCAGAAGCGTTCCGGCTGCGTCGTCAGTACTCACCGTCGTGGTCGTCGTCACTGAACGCCTCGTTGAGCAGCGCGCCACCCACCAGGCCGGCCGCTCCGGCTCCGATCAGCGCCCCGGTCCCGAAGCGGCGGGGCTGACCCTCTCCGGGCGTCTGCGGATAGCCCTGCTGTGGGTATCCCGACTGCGGATAGCCCTGCTGGACTGGTGCCGGGTATCCGGCGTGCGGGTCCGCCGACTGGGGAGCGATGTAGTAGGGCGGCGGCGTGCTCTGGATCCGCTGCGCGCAAGCCCCGCATGTCTGGACCTGGCGGGGTGTGCCCCACTGGGGCGACCACATCGCCCAGGTGGTGCCAGTGCCGTGGTGGGGGTCGAAGAAGCAGGTCATGGGGGAACTCCCTGGGGGTTGCTGGGCTGGGTCCGGCATCGTCCGGGGCGCCGCGGGGGCCGGGGCGTGGTGGCCTGCGGGACCGAGCGGGGACACGGATGCCGTGCTGTCGCCGGGCGGTTCGAGCGCGTGCGGGGTGTACGGGCCGCTGTTTCCGCCCAGGACGTCGACGCCGTAGTCGGTCGCGATGCCCGCGAGACCGGAGGCGTAGCCCTGGCCGATGGCGCGGAACTTCCATTCCATACCGTGCCGGTACAGTTCGCCGAAGACCATCGCGGTTTCGGCTGATCCCTGCGTCGTGAGGTCGTACCGGGCCAGTCCACGGCCGACTCCCTGATCGACGATCCGGATGTACGCGTCCCTGACGTGCCCGAAGGTCTGCCCCCGCCGGTCGGCCTCGTACAGGGACACCGGAAAGACGATCCTCGCCACGTCGGCCGGTACGCGTACGAGATCGACGTGGATCTGCTCGACGCTCCGTCCGCCCACGGCCCCTGCGCTGTTGGCGAGGGCGACCGAACCGTCGGGGCTGCGCGGGTTGTTGAAGAACACGAAGTGCCCGTCGGACAGGACCTTCCCGCCGCCCTCACACATCAGCGCACTGACGTCGACGTCATAACCGCCCCCGGCCAACACCGGCGTCTGCCACCCCAGTTCGACGGTCACCGCGGTCAGCTGGGGCGCCTGCTTGCTCAGCACCACGTTGCCGCCCTTGGCCAGGGCCGTTGTCATCGCCGTCCTCCAAACCCGTCCCTACACGGTCCTGGCATCGCCGCCTGCCGGCCGCTCACGTGCCGACCGAATGCGACAGACACGCCCGGCCCCGCTCTCGTTCCCACCTCATCACTCGCCGCGGAGCGTTTCACTCCGCCGGTCGGCGGGATCACCCCCGCCAACCGGCGGCGATCTTGGCGTTGGCCGCTTGCCCCGCACCTTGCCGTTCCTGCGAAGCCCTCCGGGCAGGGGCGATTCCGGCGATCCGATGTCGTACGGCCCTGTCAGGGCCGCCGGTACAGGTCGGATCACCAAGGCCGTCTTCGCCACCGTCATCGGCCGCGAGGCGGTCAAGCGCGGTCACCGGGGTCCTGGACGAGGACGCCACCCCGTGGAACCCCGCGGGCCGACGCCGCCGACGCCGTCCGCTCACCACTGATGAGACCCGTGCCCTTGCCTACCTGGTCGACGACCTCATGGGAGTCTCCCGCCTGGAAGCCGAGACCGCTGCCCTGCGCCCTGAGCACGTGGGCCTGCCCACCCTGGTCACCAAGCCAGCGTCACCGATCGCAGTCCCGGTATCCCCGCCCACGTCTTCGACCGCTTCCACAAGGCCGCCACCGCGCGCATCCGTTCCGAAGACAGCGGCCTCGCCCTGACCAGGAACCTCGATGCCATCGTTCGAGCAGGACGTCAACCCGCCGGAGGTCGCGCGGCGGCTGCAGGTGAGCGTGAAGTCGGCCTGTCGGTGGCTCCTGTGGCGTCAAGGCGGTGCTGAGGCGCTGGGCTCACGAGGCCTAAGCGGTGGCCGGTGCCGCTTGTCCGCGCGGTGCCTGGAGAAACTCCCCGCGTATCTGGAAGAGGGGTCGGCCGCGCACGGCTGGGTGGAGGACCAGGTGTCCACCGCGGCGCGGGTGGCCAGGCTGATCGCCAGGAAGTGCCACGTCACCTACAGCGTCTCGGACGCCACCCAGTTGATGCACCGGCTCGGTTTCTCTCCGCAGATGGCCTGCCCGGCGGGTGGCCGAGCGAGACGAGCGGGCTGAAGCGGTGCAGGAAGGGGGTGACCTGGGTGGCGCTCAAAGAGCCCGGGCGGCCTGCGGGGGCCACCTCTGCCTCGAGGACGAAGGCGGGGTTCACTCGCAGGCCGCCCAAGGGACACACCTGGGGCGGGCACGGCATCACGCCGGTCGTGAGGGCCGGCGGACGAGTCCTTCGACTTCCGTGCACGGCCGGCGATAGCGCCAACTGCCGGCCCTGGGCGAGGCCGTGCCTGCCCACATTCCTCCTCGGCCGGGAGGAACAACTTCGGCTTCGGACCCCGCCGAGGAGCTGTCACATCACGCTAGTTGTTCTTGTAGATGCCGATCCACCACCAGTCACCCTGGTCCGGAGCCATCCAGGCCGGCACCCATTCGTCCTGCGAGCCGAGGTAGGTCCCGCCGTTGGCGCCGCAAGTCCGGTCGGTCCACTTGCTGAAGTGCAGAGAGTCGCGCCACCACCACCCGGGCATGCGCGTCTCGTACCCCGGGGTGGCCAGACAGGCCGTGGCCGGCTGGCCCTTGTGGTTGAAACCCTGGATCTTGATGGAAGCGACCTTATGCGTCTCGTCGTGGATGACGATCTGCTGTCCGTCGGTGCCGGCGAAGGCCGTGCCGCTGGTGGCGGCCACGCCTGCGACGGCGAAAGTGGCGGTCGCTGCCGCCATGGCGAACTTCTTGGTGAGGCTCATGAGTTGTCTTTCCTGACGTAGGGGACAGTCCAGCGACCGCTGGACGGTGTATCGCGCGGACGCGAGAAATCCGCTTGTGGACGCACCCGCGAGGGCCTGAGGGGTGTTACGCCCAACCGGTGCAGGTGCGCCTGTTCCAGTCGCCGTGGTAGAGGCAGGCGCGGATGGTGCGGTCGTTCGGGTCGTAGTACATGGCTGAGCGGGTGAGGTAGTAGTTGGGGGTGGAGTCGGTGGTCCAGGACCCGCCGGCCTGCCGCTGGCCCAGGATTTCGCAGACGGTGTGGTCGAGGTGACAGCGCTCGACATACATCGTGTACTCGTTCTCGTTGCTGCCCCCCGGGAAGCGGGCGCGGGCCCAGGCGTAGGGGTCTCCGTCGGTGGTGCCCTTGCGGAGTTCGATGGAGAAGCCGCCGCCGAAGTCGTAGGGGCCCGACGCCGTGAAGGGGCCGCTCTGCCAGGTCTGGACGTTGGGGTCGTGACCGTCGCAGGTGTAGCGGCCGCATGCGGCCCACGCCGTGCCGGGCAGCACGATGACGGAGACGAGGGCGGCGAACAGGCTCGCAAGAGCCAGGCCGGCGCGCGAACGGAGACGCCGGGTGGGTGCCGTACGCATGGAGTCCTTTCAGGTTTCGGCCGCACGGATGTCCGTGACAGCAGGTGGGGAGTTGCAGGGGGGAAGAAGTGGAGTGACCACCCACGTCCGGAAGCCCAACGTGGGGTAAACAGAGCCGAATTGGTGCCCCAGTGAGCGTGAGGCACCGGACCCACCAACGGACGGGTCGCCTCTCCCGACGAGCCGGGGCAACGACCGGCGTGTAGGCGGGAAGCTCAGCAGTGTGTGGTGATCGAGGCCTCGACTGATGACATCGCAACGCATGGGGGCTGGTTCTGTGCCGCCGCCACGGCCGCTGGATCAAGCCTGTGGGTACGAGTCATGTGTGTTTCCCCCCGGAACCGTACGTCGGGCGTGACAGTACCTGACGTGCGCACAGGAAACCAACAGGAACTTCACAGCTCATCTTCCAGATGCCTCAGCCGCAGAGCCAAGGGGATGTTGGCCCTTTTCGAGTCCTTCGACGACCCTCGGAACAACTTGACCGCCCCCCAGGGGCCCGCGCCGGACTGCCGCCCGCCGAGAAGGACTTGACACCCCTGCATCAACAGGGCAGGGCGGGGACGAAGCTGTGTGCTTCATGTTGGTTTCCTGTGAACGCGTCCGGTAGCGTCCGTGCTGCAAGTACGGCGGGGGGAGGCGCACGGGGCGTCCCGTACTGGCTTCACAGGGGGATGGTGTGCGTCGTACCCGGCAGGGAACCGGGAACCACGACGCACGGCCACTGATGACGCCTTCCTTCAGCCTGCGCGACCATTGAAGGAAGATCAGTGACGTTCTCTCCAAGAACGCGTACGTCTTGGGCGGTCCTGACCGCCGGGGCGGCGCTGGTGGGCCTCATACAGGCCACCGCCTGGGCCCAGGAGCCCTCCCCACCATCCGCAGCGGCGGCGGCCGAGGATGCGCGGACACAGATACCGGCGAAGTCCCGGGATTCCATACTGGGCAAAGGCTGGAAGACATCGCAGGACCGGGCCTGGACCACCAGTGGTGACGGTTCAGGCTTCCACATCCTGACGGCCGACAAACGCGACGGGTACGCCTGGCACACCGCTGCCACCCTGTCCGAGCCGGGCTTCGACGTCGATACCTGGATCGGCAACGCCTGTGTGACCGGCTCAGGCAGGCGGGCGGTGGTGGCCTATGCGCCGCGGACCTTCACCAACAAGCCCGAACTCATGGCTCGCGGCGCGTTCACCGCAGTCGTCGATCTGGACACCGGCCGGGTGACCAAACTGAACCGCCAGGCCTCTTTGGCCTACTTCTCCCCCGGCTGCGGCACCGATGAGAGCGCCGTCCTCACCCAGTCCGGCGGCGAGGACAAGAACACCACGCGGCTGCTCAAGGTGAACGCCGCCACCGCCTCTCTGGGCAAGCCGCTGGAGGTCGCCGGCCAGGTCACCTCCGCCGTCCCGGTGAACGGCGCGATCGTTGCGGCCGACGCCAACCGGCTGGTGCGCATCACCGATGACGGCCGACGAACGCAGCTCGTCCGGACCCAGCGCATACCCTTCCTTCTCAAGCCGGACACAGACGGCGGCGTGGTCTACATGGACCGCTCCGGCGCGAGCGGCGACACCGGTGAGGTGCGGCGCCTCGCCCAGGCCGCTGGGCCCGTACTGAACCGTGGCCTGTCGAGCCCCCTCAACAGCCCGCTCGGCGGCCCATCAAGCGCGACGGTGCCCGCGCAGGCCCAGTCCAGCCTTCTGGCCACCGGTCCGCTCACGTCCATGGATCTCACCTCCAGCGCGGCGGGTCGCGTCTACATCACCGGGGCCGCCAAGGCCACGGCCCCGCTGCCCCCTTCCGTGGAACTGCGCCCGCAGGCTCCGGTGGAGTCCGTCGCCACCACCCGCGGTGAGTCGATGGTGACCCGCACCACATGGGCCGACGGAAACGCGATGGCCACCAACGCCGCGGAGCGGCCTGCCGCCATCACGCTGGCGCCCGTTGCCGCTCACGAGACCTACGCCTTCACGGTTGCTCCCTCGGCCCGGGTGCTGGAGCACTCCGGGACGGGAGCCGAGCGGTCGCCCGCCCTGGCCGCGCCGGCCGCACCGAAGGCGGCTGCGGGCAACAAGCCCGCAGCCGGGGCGCGTTCACTGGCGGGGCCACCCGCCGAAGGGACGGACACCCGGTATTGCGCCGTGGCCCGTAATGACCCGAACAAGCAGGCCATGCAGCCCAAGCCGCGCCAGGTGGAGTGGGCGGTGGACCAGGCCATCACCGGAAACCTGAACAAGTTCATCTCCCGCCCGGCGAACTGGAAGAACCTGGGGATGGCGGCCTACCAGCCGCAGTTCCTCTTCCCGCTGCACGATCTCGACGGGGGTGGCCGTGTGCCTGCGCAGGTGATGCTCGGCATCACCGCGCAGGAGTCGAACATGTGGCAGGCGTCCCGCGTCGCGGTGCCGGGTGTCACCGCCAACCCGCTCGTCGGGAACTTCTACGGTGTCCAGACCGCCTCCAGTGGTCAGCAGCCCGACCCGTGGGCGATCAACTGGAAGGAGGCGGACTGCGGTTACGGCATCACGCAGGTCACCGACGGAATGAGGCTCGCCGGCAAGGAGAAGCCGAACGAGACGGCGATGAGTGTGACCCGCCAGGAGGCGGTGGCGCTCGACTACACGGCCAATATCGCCGCCGGGGTCAACATCCTCATCGACAAGTGGAACGACACCCGGCGCGGAGGGTTGGTCATCAACAACGGTGACCCCAAATACTTGGAGAACTGGTTCTTCGCGCTCTGGTCCTACAACACCGGGTTCTATCCCAAGGACAAGGCCGCCCAGAACCACGGCGTGTGGGGGGTCGGCTTCACCAACAACCCCGCCAACCCGATCTGGAAGGCCAACCGGCGGCCGTTCCTGCAGGCCGCGGGTGGCGGCGACAACTACGCTGACGCGGCGCACCCGCAGGACTGGCCCTACCAGGAGAAGGTACTGGGATGGGCTGCCCGGCCGCTGTCGGCCCTCGAGTCGCCCGGGACCATGGTGGCGGGCTACCGGCAGGCGTGGTGGAACAACGACTACTACCGCACCATGGTCAAGCCTGCCGAGTCGCTGTTCTGCACGGCGGCCAACGAGTGCGACCCGAGCAAGATCGGTGACAATGACCGCAACGTGCCGGGATTCGGCGCTTGCAACCGCCAGGATCTTTACTGCTTCTGGAACCAGCCGGTGACGTGGAAGAACTGCGCCAACGGCGAGTGCGGCAACGAAACCCTGCGCTTCAACAACACCCTTCCCGAAGAGCCCGACGGCACGGCCTACCCGCCGAACTGCGCGACCACGGGCCTGCCCGCAGGGGCGCTGATCGTCGACGACGTACCCAACGCGACACCCGTCCACCGGCCCAACTGCACGCCACCGGCCACCACAGGGTCGTTCGACTTCGACTTCGCTACCGAGTCCTCGCGGATGGACCTGCACCAGCTCGGGGCCGGCTTCGCCAGCCACTTCTGGTTCACCCACACCCGCAAGAACGACGCCACCGGCACCCGGATGCAGGTCACCGGCACCTGGAGCCTGGGCCGCACCATCCCTGAGGGGCAGGCCAAGGTCCTCGTTCACCTGCCCGACCACGGAGCACAGACCGCGCAAGCCACCTACCAAATCATCACGACCGACGGCGTCCAGACCAAGACCGTGAACCAGAAGGGCAGCGCCAACCGCTGGGTGGAACTGGGCACCTACCGCTTCAAAGACACCGTGCCTCAGGTGAAGCTCACCAACATCACGGCGGACGGCACCGGGGATCAGGACATCGCCTACGACGCCGTCGCGTTCGTTCCAGGACGCTTCACCGGCGTGGACATCACCCTGACCGAAGTCGACCCGAACGCGCCGAACGTCGACTGGGCCAGTATCAACGGGCCCGCCTCCATGACCCCGCCGACAGGCGAAATTATCTCGCCCACTCAGCAAGGCACCTCGGCACTTCGATCGGCCCTTCCCCGTCTGGACTCCGCCGACCACCGCCCCGCGGCGGCGGCACCCCCAGCGGCGAAGGACGACTGCGGCGCGCCCAACGCCCGTGGCATCAGGGGCTGTCTGCGGGCCCTGCCGCAGCCGGTCAAGCCGGCTGGCCCCCTGGCAATGAAGCGGTCGGCGGCAGCGGGCGCGACCGGTGACCTCGTCTCCTGGTGTGTGCCCGGCACCAACCAGTTCACCCGGTTCGAGGCCTGCATGCACATGCAGTTCCAGTACATCGGTGAGCGCATCTACCCGAACAAACCGCCGGAGGTGATCGGAAGCGCCGATTTCGACGTCAACTGGCAACTCCAACTGAATCAGAAGTCGGGCTCCTTCAAGCAGCAGATGTCCGTGCGGGCCACACGTATCGACACCGCCCTGGGCGGCGTCAGTCTGACCACTCGCTTCCACTGCTTCGAACCCCACGTCGACTGTGTTGACCAGCCCGTGCAGTGGCAGGGCGCGCAGGAATGGGCCCTCGGGGACAGCCACACTGCCACCGCCACCAAGGAGAACGCCTGGACCAATCCGGCCAGCGGAGCCAACGGCGCTCCCGCCCCCGGATGGGACCCCATCAACTTCACCTGGGCCTTCATCGGCAGCTCCCCCACCGCCTCCACGCCGACCCGCGGCCTGCGCGTGATGGACGACGATGCGCTGTTCCAGTGCGACAACTTCGCCATCAACAACACCGTCGGCTGCTCCTTCGGTGCGTACGTACCCACCTACCAGTTCAACTCCAAGAAGTACCCGGCCGCAGCCGCACACGCCTGGCTGGTGCAGAACGTGCTGCCCTCCCACCTGGGCAGCAAGACCAACCCCATGCACTTCCTGCCCAACAAGAAGAACAAGTGGGGACGCGACACCGATGACAACCGCAAGGTGATCTGCCCCGACAATTGGCCTCGCCATCCCGACGTGGACACTCTCATGGCACCGGAGCTCACCACCTCGACCAACCCCGACAGCCGCTCCTGTGACGAGTTCGCCTTCGCTGGAACGTATGAGTCCGGCGGAATGCCGCGCGCCATGAACGGCCGCAATGAGGTGGAGTCGGGCGGCCAGTGCCTGCAGACTGTGGCCAGGCGGGTCGGCGGTGTCCCCATGCTGCAGGAGGACGAACGCTCCGCGCTCCCCACCTTCCAGGAGGCCTGCGGGCGGTCGTCGATGTCGGGCTACGTCAACAGCGGTTCGATGAACCGCATGGGTGGCTTCGCCCAGTATTTCCGGCTTCTCGACTCCGACACGTACTACGTGAGCGTCCCGGGATTCCAGAACTGCCCCACGCAGGGGCCGTTGATCCAGTGCAAGATGACGCCGTGACCCGTCCGGGCCGGTAAAACCAAGGGGGGTGCGCGGGCTGCGCACCCCCCGTTTCTTCAGCGCTGCCAGACGAGAATGTCGTCCGTCACCTGCGGCAGCACTGGCCGCACTCCGACGGCCGCACTCGGCGGCGGACTCCACGCCGCGACGGGCCGCACCTCCTCCAGCGCCCCGGCGGTGTCCGCCAAAAAGGCGCCCAACGAGGGCCACCAGCCCAGCTCACCGCCACTCTCGTCGAAGAAGGAACCGATGTGTCCCCTCCCGGGGCCCACTCGGGCATCGATGAACAGACAGTCCATGACACCTTCGGACTTCGTGGCGAAGGGCACCCACTCCGGGTGCCACCAGTACCCCGCAACTTCCTCATCGACCAGCCCATTCGCTGCCGTGCGAAAGGCAGCAATCTCCTGCACGCACATGAGCCGGTTGCCATGCGGCAGGAACGCGGCACCCCGCGCATCCCGGTCGGCACCGTCATGGATCGCCAGCAACTGCGCAAGCTCGTCGGGCAGACCCGCGGCGCACTCGCGCCGCACGTTGCCCCATCTATCCCCCGCCCCGACAGGCCCCCGCAACGCCGCCGCACTGCGCGGAGCCATAACCTGCAGCCAGTCAACGATGCGTGCCCACTCACGCGCGACATCGTGGTCAGCCAAGACCCCTCCCCCATAGCAAAAAGACCTGCCCTCCACCCTAAGGGCTTCGTCTTCCACCCTGCCGGAGACGACCCACGTGCCCAGGACCGGCCCACCCCCCTGGATGCCCAGTTGATCAGCCAGCTGGTTGACCGGGCCCAGTCCGACGGGATCAAGCTGACCGGCGAGGGCGGGCTGCTGCAGCTGACGAAGAGGATCCTGGAGTCCGCCTTGGAGGGCGAGATCACTGCTCGTCCCGGCCATGAGAAGCACGAGAAGACGGCCTCGGGCAACACGCGCAACGGCATCCGCTCCAAGACGGTGGTGACTGAGGTGGGCCCGGTCCGACCCGATGCTCCCCGTGACCGGGAGGGCTCGAGCCTCAGATCGTGAAGCAGCGTCAGCGGCGGCTGACCGGGGTCGACGAGACGGTGCTGGCGTTGTCGGCCCGCGGCCTGACCCATGGTGAGAACTCCGCCCATCTGGCCGAGGTCTACGGCGCCGAGGTCTCCAAGACCACGATCTCCACGATCACCGACAAGGTGCTCACGGGCATGCACGAATGGCAGAACCGTCCTCTCGACTCGGTCTGTCCGGTCTCGTCCACATGGCCGTCATGAGCCTCGACCCGACCAGGCAGGGACGCAAGCGCTGGTCGCAGCCATGGAAAGCCGCCTTGAGTGCCACGTGATCCACCGCGCACCTGGCGGTGCTTGGCGGGATCGAGGTCACGGAGCATCGCGACGTGATGACCGTGGGGGTGATCGTCGGGTTCGCAAGCCACGCGGTCGGGGGCGGCATCGGCACCGGGGACAGAGGGGCGGAATAGGCCCGCCGAACTCACTTGAATGAGGTGGGACTTGGACGGCCGGGAGGGCGGGCAGCTGTGGTGCCGGATCAGCCCCACCTGTTCCCCTTCGGCAAGACCATCCACTGGCAAGCCTCTGGCTGGGCCCAGAAAACCGCGAGGCCGGCTGGGCCAGCTTGGCCCCGCCCCCGGGCCGAAGACCGCGCCGGGCAGCCAGGAGGAGGCAGAATCCGGTGATGTGGGCCGTCCGCACCGAACGTTCGCAGCGTCGGCGGCCACCGACGACCCTGTAACGGCTTGCGAGGACCCGCGATGGCCTTCCCCTTTCTTTCATCTCGCCGGCCAGCCGCTCGGCCGCGAGGTCGGTGTCGTGGAGGTAGTTCTGGCGGCGGTAGAAGAAGTCGCGGTGATATCTACCGTCGCTTCAAGGGATCCGCACCCAGCTTGTCCACGGGCGATGACCGGGGCCCACCCTTCGCTCCGTATGCAGCAGGGGAGATTGGGCCGCGGGCACCGGTCCTGAGGCCGGGCTCGGGACAAAGGCGCGGAAGGCCCCGCACGGGACCGGTAGGCCGGCACGTGCGGGGCCGCGCTCACGGAGCGGGGGCGGTCAGACTCCGGTCAGGGCGTAGGTACCCGTGCCGTCCTGCCTGCCGCTGGAGTACTGGCGGATCAACTCGCCGTCCGCGTAGCGGTCGTGGCCCATCATGGAGCCGGTGTACTTGTTCTGCAGACCAATCTTCGAGCTGCCGGGTACGTCGCGGTAGATGTAGAAACGCTGGAGGTCGTCCTCCCCGCAGTTGGCCGTAGTCAGGTAGGCCTGCTCCTGGTTGGCGATGTCCGCCGGGATGGTCGCGCATCCCCCGTTGCCCCAGTTCCACAGGGATGCCTCGATGACGCCGTTGTTCTCCGTCACGTTGCACAGGCGCCAGTTGTCCAGGTGGGCGCTGAAGAAGCTGGATTCGCGCAGGCGGATGCCGTCGTTGGCCAGGAGCGGTGCGCTCCAGTTCAGCACCTTGCCGGGGACGTCGATCCGGTAGACGGCGGGCTGGCAGTTCAGGGCGGCGAACGGGGCGGGCTTGGCCGCCTGGGTGGCCTTCATACTCTGGACGGCCTTAGCTGCGTTGTCGGCGTCGCGCTTGGCCTGCTCGGCCTTGGCTGAGGGGACGGGACCTGCCAGGTGCTTCGCGGTGGCGGCGGGTGAGCCGCAGTCCAACAAGCCCTGGGCCTTGGCCATCATGCTGTTGGCGGGAACCTTGTCCTGACAGCGCACCGCGCCTTCTTCGAGAGTGGTGAAGGTGGTGTAGCTGCCGGTGTCGGGGCCCTCGGTCCACTTCAGGCCGCCCGCATCCGAACGGTTGCAGTTGAGGCTGCCGTAGGTGCCGGTGACCTTCTTCGTCCCCTCGTACAGGCCGTAGTAGCCGGGCTGGCGGAAGTTCCACGAGATCGACTGGGAGGTGCTGGATGTGTGGGTGTAGTTGACCTGGACGTTCAGGCCCAGGCTTGCGCCGACGGAGCCGAGGGCCTCGACGGCGAAGCTGCCCTGGACGGTGCCGTTGAGGCCGACGGAGACGGAGATGGTCTCCGTGGTGTTCGTGTTGACGCTCTGGGTGCCGGTCGAACCTTCGGTGACGTACCAGCCCTTGAAGTGCGTGATGGTGGGAGCGACTTCGGCGCTCTTGATGATTGGGTGGCGGGTCCCGAGGTCGGCGGAGGTGCAGGCGTCGCCGAGCTTCGGCTTGTCGGCGGTTGTGGCGGGTTTCGGATGCCCTGCCGCAGCGGCGGGGCCGGCCACGGCAGTTATGGCGGCCAGCGTCGATGCGGCGGTTACGGTGAGGGCGACCAGCCCTCTGGCCCAGCGGCCGGAAGATCTCAAGTGGCTCATCATGCCCTTCCCTGGCCGGGCGTCATGTCGACCCCAAGCCGGAGCTCTGCCAGTTATGTGGTGGGGACCGGTGGTCGATCAATGCGAATTTAGCGTCGGCAGCGACACAGTGGCGACGACGGAACCAGCCGGTCCGAGGCGAAATCCATGACCCTTCATGGGCTGTAAGGAAGCCTTGACCTGCCCCCGGTTCATCAAGATTTCATCGACAGAACTAAGATCCCCCACCGGCGCCGCAAAAATGGGCTGTTTCAGTCGTGATTCCGCTGCTGTCACCTCGCCGCCGGTGACCTCCGGACCAGCCTCTCAACATCCGCCAGCGCAACCGACTGCCACCAAGGCATCACGATATTCGGCCAACTTGCCCATTCTGAAACCGATGACCTTCGCCGACCGTGGCGCCTTGAATGTTTGCGCGCCAGCGTGAGCGGCCCTATGAACGATGGGGCGCAGACAAAGTCGGCACAGCAGAGGGGAATTCAGCGGATCGAGCCAGACGGTGTCTGGCGGTGATCCGGAAGCAGGAACGCCGGTCCCGACGACCGGCCCGGCAGCGTCTGCATGAGTCTCGAGCGCTCCAGCACGGGCACGAAATCCCGGCCAATCGGAAACCTCAGGAGAAAACGAACATGCCCTTACCACGTTTACATCGCCACCACGAACACGTCAGACGAGGCATGGCGGCGATAGCCTCGCTCGCCGTCACCGCCGCCCTGCTCGCCGCGGGCGCCTCCCCGGCCACAGGCGCGCCGACCGCTCCCCGGGGGTACGGAAATTGCAAGGTTGTCCCCGCCGGATCGGATCTGCACAAGCGTGGTGCGGCCTGGTCCTGCTTCGGTCCCGATTCTGACCGCCGGGCCCCCGACATCGCGCCGACCGCTCGGGACATTGCCCGAGCCCCCGCAGACGGTGCGAATGCGGTCAAACTATGCCTCGCGCACTCTAGTGAACGTGTCGTCTCCGACCGTCACGCGTACTGCGCGCGGATGTTCCTCAGAGAAATTCTCCTCGACAGGGACAACGTTGAGATCGGCGTTGGCCACGTCAGCGTTCTCGCCGTGGGCCTGCTCGACTCCTACGCGGGGAAATGGACCGATCACATCATCGTTGTCCCCGGCGATATGACCGGCAGGGTGACCGGTGTGGAGGTGTCCGTGGATTCTGCGTGCAGCGGCATGTGCAGTGTGCAGGGACCGGCCTGGGGTGGCGGATACGCGACCGTGGAGAAGGGCGGAGGAAACGAGGAGGGCGCCATCAATTATGTGTCTAGCGTCGCCGCCAATACGGACATCTCCTACATCAACGTCACCTATACCGTGAGTGGCGCCGCCGTCGGCGGGGTCGGCATCGCCGGGTACGACACCGCGATCTACGACGGCCCCCAGGTGCGCTGTGACGCGACGATCGGCGACACCAAACCTGTACCCGGCTGTATCGTCTTCGCCGGGCACACGCCCAACGTGACGTTTTCCAGGGCGAAATACCGGGGGGCGGCCGTCGCCTACGAGTGGGCGCAGAAGAATCTCACGGGTCAATACGGCACCCCCGGCCATCTGCTGTCGCGGTATGTCGACCCGGATGACCCGGATGCCGAAAAGAGGCGTGGCGTGACCTGTGACCGTGGGCCGTACAAATTCCCCCGGGGCGCCACCGGTATCCTCAACGACTCTTGTGACGAGTACCCCTTCGCCCGGTCCTCGGAGGGAGGGAACCCCGGCGACCAGTGTGTGGACATCACCCCGCGCCCCGTCGGCGGCGTATGGGACGTCTCCGGCGTCACCGTCGACCGGGGCACCGGCGTGAGCCCGTACAACGCGCCCTGCATCCGGGCTCATGTCGACAACAAGGACAACACCGCTGCGGGCGGCGAGCTGGGGCGGGCGGTGCAGTCCGACCGCATCCTCAACAGCGAGTGGTATGAAGTGATCATCGTCCCGTAGGCCCCTGGTCTGCCGCCCCGGGCGCCCGGGGCGGCAGACCAGGGGCCGGTCAGGGTTCGTCTGACGGGTCATGCACGAAGCGACAGGCGTATGGCCGCAAGGGTCACGGTGCCGTGCAAGACATAGGCTCGTTTGTCGAACCTCGCGGCAACTGCCCGGGTGGTCTTCAACTTTCCGATCAGTCGCTCCCCTTCGTTCCTGCGAACGTAGCGGGCCCTCTCAAAGCTGGTGGGCCGGCCGCCTCGGCTCCCACGGCAGCGATCGGCCTGCTGGTGTGATCAGTAAAGCCAGGCCGAAGAACGACAAACGGCGTAACAGGACCTGCGGCACTGGCGGGCCGAACGAGTTCGTGGGGGCGCCACCGGTGTCCCCCGCGGCTCTTGTGACGAGTACCCTCTTCGCTGGGTCCTGGCAAGGCGGCAATGATGGGAACCACAGACATCACCCCGCGTGCCGTCGGCGGCGTGTGGGATGTCTCGGGAGTCACCGTCGACCGGGTCGTCAGCCCAACCCGCCCTGCACCGCGTCCTGTATCCAGGCCCATATCGGCAACAAGGGCGACGGTGACGCAGGTCTGCAGTACCCGCAAGTTCGCGCTTGTTGAGCCGCTCGGGCCTGCCGACAGTGCTGACGCACGTGACACCGAACCTTGATGTCCTGCGGCGGCCGGCCTACCGCTCGGACGGGCCGTCGCGACGCGGCGGCCGCACACCTATGCGCGGGGGCACCCGGCATCGGTGTGGGTGTTAAGGAGAGCGATCCCAAGGGCGGTGGGACTGTGCAGTGCTGTGTGGCGATGCCGTGCGGTGCGGACCAGGCCGGCTGAGCGGAGCGTGGTGGTGTGTTCGCTGGCGCTGGGGGGCGCGAGCCGGGTGAGTGCGGCGAGTTCCTTGGTGGAGCAGCCGGGGTGTTCGGCGATGGTCTGGAGAACGGCTGCCCTGGTACGGCCCAGCAGCGACACCAGTGGGGTTCGCGCTCCGGAGGAATCGGGGGCCGACGGCGTAACGGCGGGGGGCAGCAGGAGGGACGACTGCTCGTTGATCGGGTACCTCAGCACGGGCTGGGGCTCTGCGTCGATGTCGATGCTGGGTGATTCGGGTGGGAAGACCGAAGGAACGAGCAGTAGTCCCCGTCCTTCCAGGTGCAGGTCGCCTTCGAAGCCGGAGACCGTCGCCAGCTCCAGGACGGGCGGATTCCAGCGGACGCGCCGCGGGTGCAGCATGGTGAGGAGGTGTTCCATGCCGCCGTCGAGTGCCTGGCGCATGCGCACCCCCCGATCGGCCGCCGTCGCACTCGTGATCTGGCTCCAGTGGGGGGTCAGCAGCACGGAACAGACGTGGTTGACGCTGTCGAATAGCTGACGCAACAGGGCCGAATCGTCCGTCAGTTGGTGCGCCCAGGCAGGGAGCGGCTGCCACTGGGCCACGTGGTCCAGGTCCTTGCGGATCTGTGCGCGCGGCGTGGCACGGAGGCGGTCCAGTAGTTCCCGGGGGTCGCCGCCATCGGCAGAGGCCAGGAAAGTGGGAGCCCAACCGCGGGGCGGGATCAGATCCAAGACCATGCGTGCGTCGGGATGGAGGCGGGCGAGGGCGTGGTTTCTCCAACCGCCGAACCGGACCGGGTAGCAGCCTGTTTGCAAGGTCCGTGTCGCGGCCGTCAGTTCCAGTAAGGGCGGCGGGTCCTGCGTGAGGCGGGTGCGTGCCAGGTCCTCAACGGTGAAATGGATGCGGTAGACCACGTTCTCCCTCCTGTCCGACCGGGCACGGTCTTGCCGATCCTCCGAGAGTGCCGCCGCTTGGTACAGACCGATTCACGCCGAGGGGCAGCCCTCGATGCCCGGAAGTTGCTCACGGTCCCAGCTGGCGCGCCCGGCCCTTTACTTGCCAGTGCACGGAAGGAGCGCACGACCCGGCCAAGGAGACGGGGGCTTCCTTCTCTCCTCGCCCAGTACGAGAGCGCGCATTCTGTCATGCCGCAGCGCCACCGGGTGGCCACCGCATCGTCGAGTACCGCGGCGCGGTGTTGCAGGACCAGTCGACGGGAGGGCGGCTACGCCCGCTCGGGTGACCCGAGGACGCGCATGCTGTTTGCCCCATATTCGCTGTGGACCGAATCTTGTCGATCGGCTGCGACAGCCACGGAATCCTGGTGGGGCGGGCCGGGACGCAGAAGCACCCCGATTCCCCGAAGACGCACTCCCCAACTTCGGCCGCGCCACCTTCCGTTCGTCCAAACGAACGCCGTCCACAGTGCGTTCAGAGATGAAGGAGATCAACTAAGATGCCCATTCTTGCGTGGAGGAACACCGTCGCGCTGGCAGCTGCCGGTGCCGCATTGACGGGACCTGCCTTCGTCACGCCCGCTCACGCCCAGCCCGCGCCCACCCCCGCGACGGCGTTCACGGCGCAGGTCGAGCACGCGGGGCTGTCGCGGTCCCAGGCCACGTCCCTGCAGCAGGAAGTGCAGCGCTACCTGGACCAGTTGGGCGGCACCCAGGTGTCCGCCAACCGCATCGACTGGCTCGATGGGCACATGCTGGTCGCAGTACCCGGAGAGAAGCTCGCGCGTGACCTGCGGACCGGAGAGGTAGCCAGCGGGATCAACGACTGCGACTACAAGAACTTCTGCGGCTGGAAGGGCGCGAACTTCACCGGGTCGTTCTGGGAAAGGGAGAGCTGCACCTACCACGAGATACCGGACGGGTGGAACAGCGGCGGCTCCTGGTGGAACTACCAGACCCCCGGCACGGTCGCCCGGATGTACGGGAAGAGCTACAACCTCGTCTACCAGACCAAACCCGCCAGCCGTGACTACGAGGTCTTCGACCAGCACGGCAACTGGGGTCCGGTCTGGTATGTGAAGCCCTGCTAGCCCGTTCCGGGCCGCTCGCCCCCGGCGGTCGGCCCGGCCCTGCCACCTCACGTGTCGAAGGAGGCACCGTGACGGCATTGAGGACGAGGCTCGCTCCGCTGGCAGGAGCGGTGCTTGCGCTGGCGGGCCTTGTCGTGGCTCCTCCCTCGGTAGCAGCAGCGGCCGAGGGCCACGGCGGACAGGCCAGGCCGACCTGTCCGCCCGGCACCTTCTGTGTCTACCGGGCGCCGGACTACCAGGGCCCGTCCTGGAGCTGAACGGGTTGTGGTGCGCGCGAGACGCCACTCGCCGGAGTTGGCGCGTACGTCAACAACACACTGTACTGGGTGCGGATGTTCGACCGGCGCGAGGACATCGTCTTCACCGCGCCACCCGGCTCGGAGGCAGCTTCTTTCGACTGGACGGGCGTCCGGTACCTCCAGATCTGCTGACTCGATTTTCACCCGCAGCACAGCAGGTATCAGCCCTGCTCGCCCGTCGGGCTGGCTTACGCGCGCCACCTGTCCGCGCCCGGACCGAGGGAGGGGCGTGACCGTACGGTCCGGTCGGACCCCTGGGTCGGTGATCCCGGCCGCCACTTCGAGGACGGCCCGCCCTGAAAATGGGGCGGGCCACGCGCCCGCGGCGTCGCCGGATCCGACCAGCGCCGGTCGCCGCGGCATACCCGGACGCCATCGCGCACATCAAGCTCATGCTCCTCGGCAACGACCCGAAGAACGGCTTCGGCCCGCTGCTCCGCAAGGACTATGTCGACAAAGCCGCCGCGCTCTCCCGTGCCGGGACCGGTCAGCAGGCACTGCGGCGAGACGGCGCGGTCCGTAGTCCCGGATCGCCTGGAGCTTCGCGTCGGCGCCGGCGCGGAGGCGCCAAGTACCGCCCTGTCAAGGCCGTTCAGCCCCGTGGGCGGGCGCAAGCCGTGGATCGCGACCCTTCATGACCGCGGGGCTGGTTGCCCTCCACAGCTCCGGCACGAAGTGTCCAGAACCACGGACCCTGGAGCATGCCCGACGGTCCAGTTGTCTCGGTGCGCAGTTCAGGAACTGCTGTCCCTGTGGACAGGTATGTCGGCGGCCGGCAACAGGGCAAGGCCTACCCGCCGAGCTGGCGGAGGTCCTCGCCGATGCTGACCGCGGCATGAAGTGCGGCGAGATGTACACCGATTCCGGAGACCTGCGCCGCCTGATCGGCCGCCCGCCCACGACCCTGGCCGAGGCACTCGCTTTCGCCCTGCATCACTGAGGTCGAACTCGTGATGCGGCCAAGCCGCTCAGGTGGGTCTGCTTGTCAGGCAGGCCTCGGCGAGGCAGCCGACCACGAGTTCGCTGCGGTACGAGACGTGCGCCCCCAGGTCAAACCCGCCCCTCGCGCGGGAGGTTGTGACCCTTGCGGGAGGGCGTCGGTGAGAGCACGGCGAGCTGCTTGCCGGTCTGGGCGGGGCTGCGCGAGGCGGTGTCTGGCGTAACCGGCCTCTGGGGCTGGGATTCTTCGAGATCGCGGTCTGTGCCTACGCTCCTGTAATCCGGTCGTGCAGCCAGGATTCGACACCGCTGAGCGCCGTCCTGGCCATTGCCGTGGGGTGGGCCGTGAAGCCGTGGGGCGATTCGGGGTAGACCCGGAGCTCGACGTCATTGCCGGCCGCTGACAACCGGCCTGCCATGGCCAGGTTGTCTTCCAGCAACACGTCCGTGCTTCCGACGATTAGCAGCGTTGGGGGAAGCCCACGAAGGACGCCGTAGAGGGGAGAGATGTCGGGAACGGTGCGGTCTTCCACGTGGCCGACGTACGCCTGGATGAAGTACTCGTCCGCGATGCCGCGACCAGCCGGGGTTCGTGCGCTCAAGTCGTAGGTCCCGAATTGCAGTGCCGCGCCGGTGAATCGGCCGGCAGCACCTCTGTCTCTCAGCCGGAGCAGGGTCGCCAGGGCGAGTGTGGCTCCCGCGGAGTTTCCGCCGATCGCCAGGCGGGACGTTCCGAAGCGGGCCTCGGCTTTCTCGACGAGCCAGAGCGCCGCCGCTTCACAGTCGTCCGGTGCCGCCGGCCAGGGGTGCTCAGGTGCCAGCCGGTAGTCGACGCTGACCACGGCGAGGTGCAGGGCGTCCGCGAGCTCGCGGTTGCGTTTGTCTCCTCGTGCTGCGGAGTCCATGTAGAAACCGCCGCCGTGCACGTCCAGGTAGACGCCTCGCGGCGTACCGTCGACAGGCGTGAAAATCCTGACAGGGACGCGCGCTCCCGCGGCTTCGATGGTCTCTTCGATGGCGGGCGGATCAGCGGCAGGAGGGGCAGACCTTTTCGCCCGGGCCTCGTTCAGCTCTTCCAGTGAGCCGGGGCCACGGCCCGCCGCCCTCGACTTGTAGAAGTCACGAGCTTCATCGACCTGCTCGGCGGGTACCTCGGCCAACAGCGCGTCCAGCGCGAATCGCACGCGCCCTCCTCATCGCTCGGGTCTCAACTCCACACTGTCGCTGGCCTGCGGCGCCGGGCGGTGGCCGTCGCAGCAGTCGGGCTCCGCTTGGACGCGGGGCCCGATGGGGCAGCCTCGATGTCGGTCCGGCCTCGGGTCGGGACCCCGGCGGGGTGAGTGCGGTGCCGCATGTTCGATGTCCTGTCGTGAACTGCCCTGAATCCAAATCCGATTGCTCCCTCACGGCCGGTTGCGCATCCTGCTGGCATGCGCTTCTCCATCAACGTCCCCAACTTCGGTGATTTCGCCGACCCCCGCAACGTCGCAGTTGTGGCGGTTGCAGCCGAACAGGCCGGCTGGGACGGACTCTTCGTCTGGGACCACGTACTGCACCGACAACACCAAGGGCGCCCGTTCGGAGACCCCTGGATGCTCCTGACCGCGGCCGCGCTGGCAACCTCGCGGATCCGGCTGGGCACCTTGTTGACGCCGGTCCCCCGGTATCGTCCGCAGCAACTCGCCCGCCAGGTGGCCACTCTGGACCATCTCAGTGGTGGCCGGGTGATCTTCGCGGCCGGCCTGGGCGGACCAGTCGAGGACGAGTACCGCAGCTTCGGTGACACATCCGAACCGCAGGTTCTCGCCGAGCGGCTGGACGAGGGGCTTGAGCTGTTGAGGCGCTGGTGGTCCGGCGAGCCGGTGGACCACCGAGGCCGGCACTACGAGGTCCGGAACGTGACGCTGCTGCCCGCGACCGTGCAGCAGCCTGGTCCGCCGGTGTGGATCGGCGGGTTCTGGCCGCGTCGCCCACCGATGCGGCGGGCTGCGCGGTGGGACGGGGCGGTGCCTCTCTTCGAGACGGCTCGGCATGGCCACGTGCCTGATGTGACGGAGGTCCGGGATCTTGCCGCTTACGTGCGCAAGCACCGTGGGGACAGGACCGAGCGGCCCTTCGAGCTCGTGCTCGGCGGTGCCACGCCCTCGGATGCCAGGAAGGCCAGGGACGCGATCGGTCCGCTGCGTGACGCCGGCGCCACCTGGTGGGACGAGCGGCAGGTCCAGACCGGCCCTGATCTGGACCGTCTGCCTCCGGTCATGCGCCGGATCGAGGCCGGGCCGCCAGTGCTCTGATCAGCCTTTCGAAAATGTGCCGCCGGATCTGTCGGCGGGATTCTTCGGTTGCTTGTCGGACTGGTTGCTGGGCCGTTCATGATGGCCTGGTGGGGGGCGTTGATCGGTCAGCCCAACGGCAACTCGGCGACAGGGTTGGGGAAGAGGGCATACCGGTCGCCGGGATGCGGCTCGCCTCGGCGACGCTGATGCCTGCGCCCTGGGACGCCTCACCGTCCACCCACAGCAAACAGCGCCCCGGACCAGGTCCGGGGCACTGCCACCGCCGATCAGTCCCGTGAGCGGTGCTGTCCGAACAGTCCGAGGGCGGTCAATACGGAGACGCACAGCGACATCCAGCCGACGAACGCGCCGCCGCCGTACAGCACGGCGCCAGGAACCGGCGCCCCTGCCGCATGGGAGAGCACTCCTGCCACGACCCCTACCAGCAGCGCGGACACCAATGACAAGAGCGCGAGGAGTACCTGCGTGGGAAATGTCAGCCTCACCAGTCGATCCCTTCACGAAGGTGATCGAACCGTCGGCGGACAGCCTCAGCTCGACCACCGAACTCGATGGCCTGCTGAGGCTCTGCGACGATTGGAGGCTCACATTGCCCATTCCCGTCGGCTTCAGCGTGCTGTCCCCCATCGGACACGTCGCCAGCGCACGAAGCTTTCGAATGAGCAACACACAGCCTAGCGAGCCGTGTTCAGGGATACCAGGGCTTCCGTTTGCGCAGGACCACGCGTAAAGGAGTGCTGAAGAGATACAGGGTGGGGCGTCGATGGCGATACCGGCGTAGCCCGAACCGCCCTGCGAGACCACCCCGTCCGCGTACAGCAGGGTGACCCTTCGACTCGTCCTTCGGCCAGCTCGCCCTCGCACCGAGCGCGGCAACTGTCACTGGCTCTCGCGGAGGCGTTCAGGAGGCGGTGCCCGCCCCGGCCCGTCGGCGGCGGGCGTACGCGAGGGTGAGGACGGCGACCAGAGGACCCCAGGCCAGCAGCGGGGCGTAGCAGGCGTCCATGATCAGGCCGGCTGGTCCGTGCGGGAAGTCGGGGTTGGCCAGCGGCCCTGCGGGCGCCAAGGTGACCGCCGCGCACAGGCCGGTCACCGCGAGGGCGCCCGTCGCGGCGGGTACGACGACGACCAGCGGCGGGATACGGCGTCCGCCCAACCGCGGTATCCAGTGCGGCACTTGTTCGCCCCAGGGCCGCACCAGACCGAGCGTCAGGCAGGCGGCCGCCTGCGAGGCCACCGAGAGCATCAGCACGTAGACCATGATCGGCGTCCCCTGGTAGAGAGTCCCGAGCCGCCCGGTGAATCCGACGTCCACGCCGAACCCCAGGGAAAGCCGCCACACACACGAAGGCACGGTGCACAGCACGGTCGCCCAGGCCACCCATACCGCCCACCGGGGCGCGACGGACCCGGTATCCCGCACGGGCGACGTGTACTGACGGGACATCATGAACTCCCCGAAGAGCAGGCCGAATTGACTCCTTCACCCTGTCAGCACCCGTTGCACGGCAGCATCATCCGCCAGTCCAAGGCCTCTCCCCCTCGCGCGGGGCCCTGCCTCCTCCCCCAGGAGGACACGATCACGGCCCGGCGAACCCCGTGTCGCCTCAGCGCCGGTCGATCCACCCTCAGGTCAGCGACCGGCCGTCCGAACAGCACCGCAGCCCTCAGTCAGTCCCTGGCCGCCGACCAGGTCAAGGCTCAGATGGAGCGGCTGCGGCCTCGACAGCGAGGTCGGCCGCTCGAGAACAGCGCATCCCACTCGGCGACCCGCAGGGACCGCTCCTCGCTGGGCAGGGTGCAGGACTGCGGCACCCACGCAAGATCGCTCATCACACTCGCTCCAGTCATCACGTCCCGGCAGTGGGGGCGCCTTTGACGGTAAACCTGTACCTGGGTACCGGTTGCAAGCCCTGACCTCGCCTCGCGACGCTGACACACAGCCCTCAGCGGTGGCCGGGAATGTGCCTGTCCGCACGGTGAGCGCCCCCCACCCCCCACCCGTCGCGACTGGTGCGTAGGGGCGAGACGGGCCCAGCGGCCCGACTCCCTTGTTCGGTCACGGAATTGGGCCGATGCGCACTCGCTGCCGTCCCGGACCGTCGGCCGCGACTTGCACGCTGCGCGCCCCGGGTCCCGGCTTTGCCGTCGCCAATTCAGGATCCGATCGTCTCCTGCCGATCACGGCTCCGCCTGCGCAGGCGTGGCAGCTTCACGCCCGCTTCGACGTCCGGCAGTTGAGTGGACACTTCCCGCCCGTCGGCCGCAGGCCGACTCTCCGCACCTGTGCGACCTGCGGCTTGGCCGAGTTCACCTTTGGCTGGCAGGCTTGCTGGGAAGCTCAGTGCGACTGCCCTGGCAGGAATAGACGATCTCCACGGAACCACCGGGGAGGGCGCGTTCGCGTAGGAAGGTCAGCCTGGTGTCGGCGCTGAGCATGGGCGTCAGTTGGGTCCCACCGCCGAACAGGATCGGCAGGACGACCAGTTCGAGGGTGTCGAGTGCGCCAAGAGTGTGGAACGTCCCGATCGTCTTCGGGCCTCCGATGAGGTGGACGTCGCCACCTCGGTTGGCCGAACGGAGCTTCTCAAGCAGCCGCACCGGGTCGCTGTCGGTGGTGACGTGGTCGGGGGTGCCCTCCGGACGGTGCGATCCGAGGACGTACACGTCGAGGTTCGGCCACGGCCAGCGGTTGTTGTTCAGCGCCGGTTCGAAGGTGGTGCGGCCCATCAGCGCCGCCTCGCAGCCTTCCAGGAACTCCTGGATGCCGTGGCTTTGGCCGGAGACGAACGCGGGGTCGGCAGTCAGAGCGGGCCACCCGCTCGGTGTGGTCACGTAGCCATCGGCACTCATACTCATCCGGGCTCGGATCTTCATGGTGTCTCCTCCAGGCCGCCAGGCAGCCGGCTATGTCGTCGGCACCCCGAAGCGGCGGTCGACGAGCGGACCATACGTGTTGATCGTCGGGGCCGCGACCTGTCCGGATCCCGCTTCGCGGGGTCCCAGAACGCGCCTCCACCCAAGCGTCGAACGGGACACCCGCCGATCGACACGCTGCCGAAATCTTTTCCCACTGATATGGCCCTCGCGCGCAAGCGACTCGGCGCGCTCGGCCTCAAGGCGGCCCGCGGCCCGACCCCAGGACGACGGACAAGGCCGACCAGGCGGGCCCTCGCAAGGAGCGCGGCCCCCGCAGCGGGCGATGGCCGCGGTTCGACGCCGAGGGCTACGGAGCCGGGCACGCAGTCACATTGGGGATCAATCCACTCGAAGTGGCATCGCGCCGCGGCGACCCGCTCCGAGGCGACCTTCCTCGTCGCGGCCATCGACGAGTGGCCATGACCAGCAGCAATCAGGCTTCCGGCCTTGCGTCCCTACCTCACGGCGCCGCTCAGGAAGACTTCGCGGCGCGATCCGACTCGCTGCGAAGCACACAGAATTCATTGCCCTCAGGGTCTGCGAGAACGGCCCATCCCGTGCCATCGGGTTCTCGGCGGTCGGCAACGAAGGTGGCACCGAGGCTCAGCAGCCGCTCGACCTCCTCCTCGCGCGAGGACTCCGGGCGCAGGCACAGGTGGATCCGATTCTTGATCGTCTTCGGTTCCGGCACCTGATTGAAGTGCAGCAGCGGGCCCTCCGGGAGCATCACGTCGACCTCCGGGTCGCCCGGACTGTCCTCTGGATGCAGCGGGTAGCCAGTCACCTCGCTCCAGAACCGAGCCAGCTCATAAGCATCCGCGCAGTCGATCGCCACGTTCTGCAACACCGAGACCATGCGGGTCAGCCTGCCTTAGCGCTGGCACAGCGTTCAAGCGCCGTCACACAGTACGCGCCCTGACGCTCCAGTAGCAGAAGGCTATGTGACACGGCGTCATCGACGCTGGACCGGCTACCGAGGATGACGGGTGGATGCATCGGCATGTGCTGGATCTGCTTCTTGTCCAGCGGACGCCCCCGTTGGGTCGGCTTCACGGCTGGGTGTGGTGCTCGGCGGCGTCGAAGGCGCTCGCGAGCGGGGGCGGCGCCGAGCGGAACTGGTCGGGCAGGGAGCCGGAGGGCACGACGAACCCTCCGCCGCCCAGGCTCCCGGCGGCCTTTGCGTTCCCCGGCGGCCGGAGCCGGCCTCCCAACGCGATGCGCGGCACTACGGGAGGCGGTGCCGCACCTGGCCTGGATGGCGGGGTGAGCGGTCAGGACTGCTCGGGCAGCAATTCGGTGAGCAGCGCGCGGACACGGCGCTCGATCTCGTCGCGGATGGGGCGGACGGCGTCGATGCCCCGCCCGGCGGGGTCCTCCAACTGCCAGTCGACGTACCGCTTTCCGGGAAAGACCGGGCAGGTGTCGCCGCAGCCCATGGTGATCACGACGTCGGATGCCTGCACGGCTTCCAGGGTGAGGATCTTCGGCGTCTCGGCAGACATGTCAACGCCGACCTCCGCCATCGCGGCGACGGCTGCGGGATTCACCGCGTCGGCTGGCGCGGACCCCGCGGAGCGGACGTCGACCCGCCCCTGGGAGAGGCGGGTGAGGAAGGCGGCGGCCATCTGGGAGCGGCCCGCGTTGTGGACGCAGACGAACAGCGCCGACGGCTTCGGCTGGGAGTCAGACATGTGCGGAGCCTTCCGGGGCGGCGGCCGCGGGGGCCTTCAGGGCGGGCTGGGGAAAGGAGCGGCGGGCGGCGAGGGCGACGTAGACGAGGCCGATGAGGACGGGGACCTCGATGAGCGGGCCGACGACTCCGGCCAGTGCCTGCCCGGAGGTGGCACCGAATGTGGCGATGGCGACCGCGATGGCGAGCTCGAAGTTGTTGCCGGCCGCGGTGAAGGCCAGCGTCGCCGCCTTCGGGTAGTCGAGGCCGACCGCGCGGCCGGCGGTCAGAGACCCGGCCCACATCAGTGCGAAGTACACCAGCAGCGGTAGCGCGATCCGGGCGACGTCGAAGGGCTGGGAGGTGATGGCGTCGCCCTGCAGCGCGAACAGCACCACGATCGTGAACAGCAGCCCGTACAGGGCGAACGGGCCGATGCGCGGGATGAGCCTGGTCTCGTACCAGGTGCGGCCCTTGGCCTTCTCGCCCAGGCGGCGGGTGAGGAACCCGGCGGCCAGGGGTATGCCGAGGAAGATCAGGACGGAGCGGGCGATCTCCCACACCGAGACGTCCAGGGCTGTCTGCTGCAGGCCGAGCCAGCCGGGCAGCACGTTCAGGTAGAACCAGCCGAGGCCGGCGAACGCGATGACCTGGAAGACGGAGTTGAGGGCGACCAGGACGGCGGCGGCTTCGCGGTCCCCGCAGGCCAGGTCGTTCCAGATGATGACCATCGCGATGCAGCGGGCGAGCCCGACGATGATCAGCCCGGTGCGGTACTCGGGCAGGTCCGGCAGGAAGACCCAGGCCAGGACGAACATCAGCGCAGGCCCCACGACCCAGTTGAGCACCAGGGAGGGGACGAGCAGGCGCCGGTCGCGGGTGACCGTGCCCAGGCGGTCGTAGCGGACCTTCGCGAGGACCGGATACATCATCACCAGCAGGCCGAGCGCGATCGGCAGCGAGACCCCGGTCACGGTGACCTTCGCGAGCGCGTCGCCCAGGCTGGGCAAAAGGCGGCCCAGGCCCAGACCGGCGGCCATCGCGGCGAGGATCCACACGGCGAGGAACCGGTCCAGGAACGACAGCCGTGCCGCCACCGGTGCGGCGGCCCTGCCGCTCACGAGGCGGTCCCGGCGGGTTCGGCCGGTACGCCGGTGCGGGTCAGGACGGCGGCGAGCCGATCGGTCGTGGCGGGCAGCAGCCGGTAGTACACCCACGTGCCGCGTCGTTCGGAGTCGATCAGCCCGGCCTGCTTCAGCAGCTTCAGGTGGTGGGAGATGGTCGGCTGGGACAGTTCGAAGGCGCGCGTGAGGTCGCAGACGCAGATCTCCCCACCCTCCCGCGAGGCGATCATCGACAGCAACCGCAGCCGCACCGGGTCCCCCAGCGCCTTGAAGACCTTCGCCAGGCCGGTGGCCGTCTCCTCATCGAGGGGAGCACTCAGCACGGTCGGGCAGCAGTCGCCGGCCGTGTCCTGGCCGAGCACCACCAACTCTTGTTTCGACATTCTTCTATATTGACGTTTTTCAATTCACGACGCAAGGTGGGACAGAAGGATGTGAATGCAACCCGGTGAGGGCCTCGCCAGGCCCGTCCTCAAGGAGTCAGCCATGACCGAACGGTCCACCGACCTGCGCGAGACCGTCCGCCGCCGGTACGCGGCGGCCGCCGTCCAGGTGACCGAGGGCGGCAGCGCCTGCTGCGGACCGGCCGCCATCGAGATCGACGACAACTTCGGCTCGGCCCTGTATACCGGCACCGAGCGCGAAGACCTGCCCACCGAGGCCGTCGCCGCCTCCCTCGGCTGCGGAAACCCCACCGCGGTCGCCGACCTGAACGAGGGCGACCGCGTACTGGACCTCGGCTCCGGGGGTGGTATCGACGTCCTGCTCTCCGCCCGCCGGGTCGGCCCCACCGGCCGGGCGTTCGGGCTGGACATGACCGAAGAGATGCTGGCCCTGGCGGTGGCGAACCAGAAGAAGGCCGGCGCCACCAACGTCGAGTTCCTCAAGGGCACCATCGAGGCCATCCCGCTGCCCGCGGCCACCATCGACGTGGTGATCTCCAACTGTGTGATCAACCTATCCACCGACAAGGCGGCCGTCTTCGCCGAGACGTTCCGCGTCCTGGCCCCCGGCGGCCGGATCGGGATATCGGACGTCGTCGCCGACGACACTCTCACCCCCGCTCAGCGAGCCGAACGTGGCGACTACGTCGGTTGCATCGCGGGCGCCCTGTCCTTCAGCGAGTACCGGGCGGGACTGGAAGCCGCCGGGTTCACGGACATCGCGATCACCCCGACTCACGCGGTCGCCGACGGCATGCACTCCGCCATCGTCAAGGCCACCAAGCCCCGCACCGCGAACACCGGCACCGCGCAGGCAGCCGCGCCGAGTGACGCGGGCGCCGCGGCCTGCTGCGGAAACTGATCGGCAGGGGCGCCGGGGTGCGGCGCCCCGCCTTCCGGGGGGCCTTGTGTCACGCCTCCGGCGTGTGGACCGATGTGTAGTGCGAGGCGTCGCCCGCTATCGAGTAGCTCTCCTTGCCCTCGATGCCGACCGGCACATCACCGGCGACGGTCACACGGTGCAGACGGCGCGGCAGGCCGTTGTAGTTGTCGATGGCGTAGTGCTGGGTGATCCGGTTGTCGAACAGGACGAGCTGGTTCGGCGACCAGCGCCAGCGCAGGACGTTCTCCGGCCGGGTCACATAGGCCTGGAGCAGGTCGAGGACCTTGCGGGACTCTGCCACCGACAGGCCGACGATCCGCTGGGCGAACCCGCCGATGAACAGTCCGCGTTCGCCGGTCAGGGGGTGCACGCGAACGACCGGGTGGGCGGTCCGGAAGGTGATGGATGTGAACTGGGCGCGCTGCTCAGCCTTGTCCTCGTCGACCTCCTCGTCCGGCACCGCGTAGTCGTAGTCGTTGGTGTGCTCCGCCCAGAGCGTGTCGGCGAGCTGCCGCAGCGGCTCTGGCAGGCTCCGGTAGGCGGAGGCCGAGTTGGCGATCAGCGTCTCGCCTCCGTACGGCGGGACGGTGATGCTGCGCAGGGTGCTGGCCTGCGGCGGGTTGAGGACGAAGGTGACGTCGGTGTGCCAGTGGTTGGCGCGTCCGCGCTCGCTGTCCACGGGGAGCACGTTGGGTGCGTCGTCCACGGCGGGCACGGTGGGGTGGGCGGTGGTGAGGTCGCCGAAGTGGCGGGCGAAGGCCTGCTGTCCCTCGTCGTCGAGGTCGACGTCGTCGAAGACCAGCGCCTTGTGCTCGTTGAGGGCGGCGCGCAGCGCGGCGACGGTCTCCGTGTCGAGTGGCCTGGCGATGTCGATGCCGGACACCTGGGCGCCGATGTGTGCGGTGACCTTGCGGATCTGTATGTCGGACATGGGAGGGACCTTTCAGACGTGGGTGAGGGTCGGGGAGGGGGTGTGCTGGTTGACGGGGCGCGGTAGGCCGTAGCGGTCGCGCAGGGTGCCTCGCGGGCCGTATTCCGTGCGGAACAGGCCGCGGGCGCGCAGGATCGGCACGACGTGGTCGACGAAGAGGCCGAGGCCGGAGGGCAGGACGGCGGGCATGATGTTGAAGCCGTCGGCGGCGCCCAGGCCGAACCAGTCCTCGATCGCGTCAGCCACCTGCTCGGGCGTGCCGGTGAAGGTCAGGTGGCCTCGTCCCCCGCCGAGGCGGCCGATGAGTTCGCGGACGGTGAGGCGCTCGCGCCGGGCGAGTTCCACAACGAGGGTGTAGCGGCTCTTGGCCCCCTCGATGTCGCTCTCCGGCGGCAGCTCGGCGGGCAGCCGGGCATCGAGTTCGAGGATGCCCGGCTCCAGGTTCAGCAGGCGTTCGAGCCGGTGGAGGCCGTGCTCGTGGACGATGTGGTCCTCCAGGACCTGCTCGTGCGCCCGAGCCTCGGCCTCGGTGGAGCCGATGACCGGCACGATGCCGGGCAGGACCTTGAGGTGGTCGGGGTTCCGTCCGGCCGCGCGCGCCCGGGCCTTGAGGTCGGCGTAGAAGGCCTGCGCGTCCCCCAGCGTCTGCTGCGCCGTGAAGACGGCCTCCGCGTAGCGGGCCGCAAAGTGCTTGCCGTCCTGCGAGGAGCCCGCCTGTACGAGGAGGGGGTAGCCCTGCGGGCTGCGGGGCACGTTGAGAGCGCCCTCGACGCTGAAGTACCTGCCCTTGTGGCGCGGCGGGTGAACCTTGCGATCGTCGCCCCAGACCCCTTGTGCCTTGTCCGCGACGACCAGGTCGTCCTCCCAGCTGTCCCAGAGCTTGAGCGCCACGTCCAGGAACTCGGCGGCACGCTCGTACCGGGTGGCGTGGGTGGGTTCGTCGTCGAGCCCGAAGTTGCGGGCGGCTTCGGCGCCAGCGGTGGTGACAATGTTCCAGCCCGCCCGGCCGCCGCTGATGTGGTCGAGGGAGGCGAAGCGGCGGGCCAGGTTGTAGGGCGAGTTGTACGAGGTTGAGGCGGTGGCGATGAGCCCGATGTGCTCGGTGGCCACCGCCAGCGCGGTCAGCAGGGTAAGGGGCTCGAGCACGCCGGCGGGCCGCTGGCCGACGTTGTTGAACAGGACCGGGCCGTCGGCGAGGAACAGCGAGTCGAAGGTGCCGCGTTCGGCGATGCGGGCGAGCTCGCGGTAGTGGTCGAGGTCGACACTCGCGTACGGGTCGCTCTCGGGCAGCCGCCACGAGGCCTCGTGATGTCCGGTGCTCATGAGGAAGGCGTTGAGGTGCAGTTGGCGCCCGGTCACTGGTGGTCCTCCTGTTGGTGGGCGGGTCCTTCGTGTGCTGTGACGCCGAGGGCGGTGAGCAGGCGTTCTCGGTGGTGGCCGAGGAGCGGGTCGCGGTACGAGCGCGGGTGCGGGCGCTCGATGGCCAGGTCGAGGGCGATGCGGCCCTGGTCGAGCACGAGGACCCGGTCGGCGAGGACGATCGCCTCGTCCACGTCGTGTGTGACGAGCAGGATCGAGGGCCGGTGGCGCTGCCACAGCTCGCGCAGGAGTACGTGCATGCGGATGCGGGTCAGCGCGTCCAGGGCCCCGAACGGCTCGTCGGCGAGAAGGAGTTCGGGCTTCCGCACGAGGGAACGGGCCAGTGCGGCGCGCTGGGCCTCGCCGCCGGACAGTTCGTTGGGCCAGGCTCTCTCGCGCCCCGCGAGCCCCACCTCGGCGAGGGCGGCGCGCCCGCGATCGGCGGCCTCCTTGCCGTCCGTCCCTAGCAGCACGTTGTCGAGGACGCGGCGCCAGGGCAGCAGCCGGGAGTCCTGGAACACCACGGACACCCGTTCCGGGGCGGTCAGTTGACCGCTTCCCGCGACGCGGTGGTCGAGCCCGGCGATGGCGCGAAGCAGTGTGCTCTTGCCGGAGCCGCTGTGCCCGAGCAGGGCCGTGAACTGTCCGGCCGGGAGATCGAGGTCGATGCCGTCGAGGACCGTACGGCCGCCGAAGGAGCGGGTCAGTCCGGCCAGGCGGACCGCCGGGACTTCCTCGATCGTGGTCAGTTGCTCAGTGTGCGTCGCCACGACAGCACCCTCCGTTCGACGAGGCGGACCGCGCTGTCGGAGACGAGGCCGAAGACGCCGTAGATCAGCAGGCCGACGAGAATGATGTCGGTGCGTCCGTAGTTCTGGGCCTGGAACATCAGGTAGCCGAGGCCGCTGGTGGCGTTGATCTGTTCCAGGACGACCAGGGAGAGCCACGAGCCGGTGACCCCCAGGCGCAGGCCCACGAAGAAGCCGGGCAGCGCGCCGGGGATGACGATCTGCCGGACGAAGCGGATCCTGGACAGGCCCTGGACTTCGGCGAGTTCGACGTAGCGGTGGTCGATGCCGGACAGCGCGGCGTGCAGGTTCAGGTAGATCGGGATGTACACGACGATGGCGATGATCGCGATCTTGAAGGTCTCGCCGATGCCGAGCCAGAGGATGAACAGCGGAATCAGACCGAGGGTGGGGATCGCCCGGTTGAGCTGGACGGTTCCGTCGATCAGTGCCTCGCCGACCCGGCTGAGCCCGGCCACGAGCGCGAGGACCACACCGGCGGTCAGTCCGAGGGCGAACCCGTAGCCGGCACGTTCGAGCGAGGTGAGCACATCGGTGGGCAGGGTGCCGTCGCTCCACAGTTGGCCGGCCGTGCGCAGCACCGTCCACGGCGCCGGGACCGCGGCGGGGTCCAGCTTCCCGGCGCCGGACGAGGTCGCCCACAGGGCGAGCACGAGCCCCGGGCCGATGAGCCGGGAGGCGGGCAGCCGCTTGCCGGGAGCGAGGGCGCGGCGTCGGGTGCGCAGTACAGGACGGGCGTGCTCGGCGGATGACGACACCAGCGGTGTGGTCGCGGTGGTGGTCATGGCCGTCACCTCTGGTACTCGGCCGGGACAGCCTTGGCGGCAAGACTCTCGAAGCGCCGGTCGAAGAGCGAGTCGACCTTGAACCGTTTCACGAAGCCGCCCTCGGCGAGCAGGTCCGCGGTCTCCTGCTCCCACTTCACCGCCTCGTCCCAACGGGGCGGGAACAAAGGCTTGTTGGCGAGGGCGGTGATCGACCGGGCCTGTGTGGGGGTGAGGTTCTGGGTCTTGACGTAGAACTCCTCGTTCCAGGCGTCCGGGTGCTCGTACGCCCACACCTGCCCCTTGGCCCAGCGGGGGATGTACGCGGCGACGGCCGCGGCCTTGGCGGGGTCGGCGAGGACGGAGGTGGGCGCCCACAGCAGGTTGAGGAGGTCCACGACGTCGGTCGGGATGGTGTGGGCGCCCTTGGGCCCGTATTGCTTGAGGTAGGCAGGAGCCTGGCTGTTGGCGAGCGGGGCGATGTCGACCTGGCCCGCCTGGAGTGCGGTGAGGAACTGATTGCTCGTCAGCGGTATGAGGTGTACGTCGCCATCCTGCAATCCGGCCTGCTTCAGGGCGCGCAGCAGGACGACGCCCTGCGCCTGTCCCTGCGAGAAGGCCAGCTTCTTCCCCTTGAAACCCTGGACGTCCCGGATGTCACTGCCGGGCTTCGTGGCGAACACATAGCTCGGCTTGCGGGTGATGTCGATCGCCACGATCTTCGCGTCGTACCCCTGGAAGTGCGCCTGGATGGGCGGGATGCCCGCGTTGTTGGCGAGGTCCAGGGACTTGGCGCGGAAGGCGTTGATGACATCGGGACCGGCGCCGGTGTTCACCCAGTCCGACACGGTGAAGGGCAGGTCGGTCAGGCCCGCCAGCTTGAACTGGAGCTGCTGGACGCCCTGGTACGAGGCGATCTTCAGGCTCGTCCCGGAGGGGACGGTGGTGGCCAGCGGGGCGGACAGGGACGCTTTGACCTTGGAGTCGGCGGCGCTGGCACCCGCGCAACCGGTGAGGGAGGCAGCGGCGGCGACGCCGAGCAAGGAGGACAGGAACAGCCGCCGGTCGACACCGGGCACGGCTGGGGACGCTGGTGGCATGGAGGAACTCCGTCAGGTCAAGGGAAACTCACGAGGCTGGAATTCGTGCGCCATTTCCGGTATCCGGGCACGGAGAAGTACCAGAAGAAGAGGGGAAGGGAGCGCAGAAATTGGGCGCACAGTGAAGGCGCGCCAGAAGCATGAAAGGGTGCGCGGGGTCGAGTGCGTCCGTACGTCAACATGGCCGCAACAATGCGTCACTTCATCGATGCGTCAACCCGTCGAGCACACGCGCCACATCAGCGACAGAGGGTGCGGCCGATCCGCATCAGATCGATGAAACGGCACTTGGTCAGCGGAACCTGCCGTGTGGCTGCCGGCGCGACACCGCCGATCCGGTCGCGGGCCTGCCGCGTCCGGATCACCGGGGAGAATTCCTGCGCGCTGCTCATGCCCAGAATGTTCGCGGCCCGGCAGAGCCCCTGTCAACATTCGGAGTTTCTGAATTAATTCGATCCCGCACGCATACCTCATATCGCCGACACACCCAGCGGATCGCGGTAGAGCACGTCGAGCGCGACGGAACCGCCCGCCACAGCGAGGACACAATCCGGGAAACTGCTCGGCACGACCAGCGCGGAACGCCCCTCCCCCACGGCCTCGCGCACCGCGCGGAGGCAATCGTCCCGGTACAGCACCCCGGCCTCGGTGATGACGACCGTCTCCGGGTTGAGCACGTCGAGCAGCAGCCCGGCCGCCCGCCCGACCATCCTGGCCCGCTCCATGAGGAGCCCTACCGCGACCGGACTCCCCTCGGCCGCGGCCCGCACGACGTGCATCGGGTTCGCCGTGCTGATGACCCCCCGCTCGCGCGCGCGGCGGCACAGCGTCCTTTCACTCAGCTCGACTTGGAGGCATCCGGTCCGTCCGCAGGCGCACGGCTCCGTGCCGCCTTCCAGCGGCAGATGGGCGATCGCCCCCGCCTGCGAGCGGGGGCCGTGGTGCACCTGGTCGTGGGTGGCGAACGCGGCGTCGACCACATTGCCGACGAAGAGGTGCAGGACGCTCCGGCTCCCCCGCGCCCGCCCGAACAGCCGCTCCCCCTCGACCAACGCCCTTGCGTGGCCGTCCACGTGGACCGGCAGGCCGGTGTGCGCGCCGATCACCTCGCGGACGGCCACGTCACGCCAGCCGAGGAGTCCGTGCTCGACAAGGGTCCCGGCATCGCGGTCCACCCAGCCCCCGGCGGCCACACCAATGCCCAGCGGTGTCCGGTTGTCGGCCTGCGCGAGGAGTGCGCCGAGTCCGTCGGCGGCGTTCGCGAGGGCCCGGCCCGGCTCAGTTCCTGCGTCATGGAGCAGGCGCCGCTCGGCGATCACCCGCCCGCGCAGGTCGAGCAGCGCGACGGTGGTGTAGTGAACGGCCACGTGCACCCCGCCGACCACGAACCGGGAGGTGTCCAGATCGACGGGGATGTGCGGGCGCCCGGCGCCCTTCGACTGCCGGGGCACGGCAGCCTCCCGGATCAGGCCGAGCGCGCCCAACTGGGCACAGTGCTCCGTCACCGAGGCCGGGGAGAGGCCGGTCAGCCGGGCGATGGTGCTCCGGGCGACTGGCCCGTGCTCAAGGACGGACCGCAGGACGATGCTGGCGCTCGTCCTGCGCCGCGCGCTGTCCGCGGCCCGCCGTGCCGCTGGGGGTGCCGTTGCCATGGGTTTCCTCGGGAGCTGATCCGACACTGCGCCGTCTCGTCGTCGGCGATCGGGACTCGCTCCGGCCGCCTCAGCTCGGGCGACAGGTGGCCGTACCTTGGCGGCGCAGGTCGACATAGCGACGCGACGCGAAGTTCTCAGCCTGGGCGACCATGGCCCGACGCTAGCAAACCGGCAGGCGGCTGCCCAGATGCCGACCACGGTATGGACGGTCCCCTCGCGCTGTTCAGCCAACGGCGACCAGGAGGTCGAGGACACCGAGCGCGAAGTCGGTCGGCAGCCTGCCCGTACTCCTGAGGAAAGCCCGTCACGCCTGCGCGCCTCGTCGTCACCTCGCCCGCCGCCTTGTCCCACGTCCTCGGTGACCGAGCCTGAACAGCAAGCTCATGCGGCCCTGCTGCGGCTCCGCTCCCCCGGCCGAACCGGACCGCGCAGTACGGCTGTTGAGGCAGGTGCGTGCAGCAGCACGGCAGTGAGCGTGCCCGCGACCACCCCGCTGCCCATGACTGTGCGCAGCCAGGCGGGAAGGCCGGTGTAGAGGCCCGGAGAGAGAACGGGCAAGAGGCCCGCCGTCAGGGCGAGGGCGGCGACCATCGCCCCGGAGCCTTCGCTCAGCTCGGCTCGGCCGAGCATCTCCACGCCCATCACCGCGATCACCGCGTACACGACGAGCGCCGAACCGCCGACCACCGGGGCGGGCAGCCCCGCCACCAGACGCGAGAGCGGGGAGCAGAGCCCCGCGAGGACCAGCAGGGCTCCCGCCGCCGCCGTCACATACCGGCTGCGCACCCCCGTGAGCCGGCCGATGCCGATGTTCTCCGCACTGGTCACCATCAATGACGTCCCGAACAGGCCACCGGCAAGGGAGACCAGCGCGTCGGCGCGCGCCACGCGCGGAACGTCGCGGCCAGGGCAGGGAACTCGGCCCGTGATCTCGCTGTTCAGTACGGTCTGGCCGGTGATCTCGGCCAGTGTGGTGAGGCTGAACACCAGCATCGGCAGCGCGGCCAGGACGTCGAAGTGCGGCGCTCCGTAGGGCAGGAACGCGGGCAGGGCGAAGCCCGAGCCCGGCGCCGGCGTGAAGGCGCCGAGCCCGGTGGCCAGCGCGATCAAGGCGCCCGTCACCATGCCGACCAGTACCGCCGCCTGCCGCCACACCCCGGGCAGCACGAAGTGGGCGACAACCGTTGCCAGCACGGTGAGCGCGGCGAGGGTGAGTGCCCGTGCCCCTGTCGTGGCGCCGGGGCCGGCGACGAGCTGGGCGGCGACACGGATCATGGAGATGCCGATCAGCAGCACCGTCACCCCCATCACCAGCGGCGGGAACAGGCGCACCACCCGCGCGTACAGCGGCACGACGGCCAGGAGCAGGGCGGCTGCGAGCAGCACCGAGCCGCTTGCCACGGCGGGCCCGTGGTCATGGGCTATCTGGAGGAACAGCGCGGCCGCCGCCCCGCCGGGGAGCATCACGAACGGCAGCCGGGCCCCGAATGTCCACACCCCGAGCGACTGGAGCAGTGACCCGCCGCCGCACAGCACCAGCACGGTGCTCATGAGGGATGCCGTGGACGCGGGCGACAGGCGCAGGGCGGCCGAAGTCAGGAAGACAGTGGAGACGGGGGCCGCGACCATGGCGAGGACGTGCTGCGCGGCCAGGGGCAGAAGCCGGGCGGGCGGCACGCGTTCGTTGCTGGCGGACGTCATGGCCGTGCCACCAGCCAGGGCAGCTCGGCGGGCGTGTAGCGGTAGGCGCGGAAGACGGCGTTCGGCTCGGCCGGGAAGAGCCGCCGTACCTCCGACTCCTCGTAGCCGCCGAACTGCGGCACGACGAACTCCCAGCACAGATAGCCCTCCCGGGTCACCTCGAAGAGCCGGCCGGCCGGTGAGTCGGTGACCAGGGTGTTGCCGTTGGGCAGCCGTTGGGCGGCGCCCATGAACGGTGCGAAGAAGGACTCGCGGGCCGGATCGTGGTACTCCCACACCACCGCACCGCTCGCCCGGTCGAGTTCGACCAGGCGCGAGTACGGCACGTCGTGCCCCGGACGGTAGACCCCGTTGTCGAAGACCAGAAGGTTGCCGTCGGGCAGTTCGCTCGGATGGTGCTGCTGGGAGACCGTGCCGGGCTCGGTGCGCCACAGGACCTCGCCGGTGTCCCGGCCGATCACCACCACCGCGGACACGCTGCGCAGACTCGCCAGGACATTGCCGTCGGCGAGCGGCGTCACGCTGTTGATCAGTGGCCAGTGCTCGCGCCCGTAGTCCGGGTGGAGCGGATAGTCGGCACGGTCCAGGTGCTCGGCGGCGCTCCACGACCACAGCTCGGTGCCGTCCGGCCCGACCTCCTTGATGGTGTCCGCCCACACCGTGGTTCCGTCCGCCTCCGAACCAGCGACCCCGCCCCGAACCGCGGCGGCCTCGGCGCCGCGCAGCGGTTCGAGGGCCGTGTACAGGATCCGCCCGTCGCCGAGGTGATGGGCGTCGTGATGCTGGTAGGGGTCGCGGTGCTCGCGCAGCACCGTGCCGTCGGGGGCCGCTTCGAGCATCACTCCTCCCCGGTACTTGTGCCACATCGCGAACAGCGCCTTCTCACCCGGCAGCACCCCGTTGTAGGCGAGGTTCCCGTTGCCGAGGATGCGGGCGTGGCGCCCCGGCCGGTACGGCATCCGCCAGGTGTGCACGGCTTCACCGTGCAGATCCACCAGGTACACCTCGCCGCCGCCGGTCAGCGGCGCGTACAGCGTGAACCCGGGGCAGACCGCCTGGGGATCGAGCGCGATGAGGCCGGTTCCACGTCGGCGGCGCTGGTTCTGGTCCACGACGGGCACGTCTGTGGTCACAACACCCTCCTTCAAAGTTTTTTTGATAGCTCCAAACCTGTTTGACAGTAGAGGTGGACTGTGTCGGCGGTGTGACAGGAATACGAAGTCATCTGCGATGCGTAAAGTGATCCCTGGGGAGGGCCTACACGATGAACGAGACAGACGCCACGGGCCAGGGGCCCCGCCTCGGCGGCGCGGTACGCCGCCGACGCCGGGCGCTCGACCTGACACTCGCGGCCGTCGCGGAACGCAGCGACCTGTCCGTGCCCTTCCTCAGCCAGATCGAGAATGAGCGGGCCCGCCCCAGCATGCGCTCCCTCCAACGCCTGGCCGACGCCCTGGGCACCACCGCCGTGGCACTGCTCGCGGCCGCCGACGCCACCGACCGTGTCGTCGATGTCGTACGCGCCGGGGACGACGCGGGCCTCTCGTCCGGGGCCGGGGTGCGCCCGCTGGTGCGGGGCCACCATCAGATGCACGCCCTGGAGTTCACCGGTCCACGCGACTCCGACCGCGAATTCCTTCACCCCAATGACGAATTGATGTACGTGGCCGACGGCACGGCCGAAGTCGAGGCCGACGGCCACACCTACCACCTCGACCAGGGCGACACCCTCTACCTCGCGGGCGGAGTGCGCCACCGCTGGCGCGCCACCGCGCCCGGCACCCGCGTCCTGGTCGTGGCCGTCTCGGACCACGTCGGCGGCGCCTGACAGCCGGCGCTGCCTCCACTGCCGATCACCGACACCAGCTACGCGTCCTCAAGGAAGCAGGCCCCGAGCCATTCAGCCCGCCGGGCACCGAACGGCCCTTGACCGGGGCAAGTTGAAGAAGAAAGAGGCGACCGGGTGACTGAGGCCGCGCTCGCTCGTTGAGCGTGGCGGTCAAGGAAGAAGTGCACGAATACAGTCCCGGGATCCGGTCAGATCCCGGGACTTCGCACGCGACCGCCGCCTCCGTCGTCGTCACGGTCACCGGATGCCCCCAGCACTGCAGGCGGTCTCAGTTCAGGCGGGTGGCGGCGCAGACCTCGATGGCGTCGCGCTCCCAGGCGGCACGGCCAGCCATTCCCTCCACGGCGGGCAGCTCGGATTCACGCCGGACGCGCCCACGTGACGGGGCACCTGCAGCGACGACGCAACCCTCTCCCAGCGCGCTGCCGCGCCCCTGGGCGCGGCGGGACGCTCAGTGTTCGGTGCTTGGGGCGACCGCGGCCAGGGCGCCTGGGTCGAGCTTGCGGTCCACCAACGCCTTAGCGATCTCGATCGGTCTTTGACGCCGATGGCGGGCGTGGGCCACCAGGAGACGCTGTGCCGCGGCGGGGGTGAGGCGGTGCTTTTCAGCGAGCATGCCCTTGGCGATCTCGAGAGTGGCCTTCGCCGAGACCGCCGTCTGGACCTGGCTGAGGATGTCGTGCCGACGGCCTTCGTCGGGCGACCAGCTGACCAGACTCACTGCCGTCACATCGGCGAGAGCCTGGACCAGGGCGAGGGACCCGGAGGCGAACGGGCGGCCGCTGGACAGCAGCACATTCACCGCCCCGATGGGCTGCTCATGTACGCGCAGCGGCACGGCGTACGCGCCGGTATAGCCGGCTGCCCGAGCGGCCGCGACGAAGTGCGGCCAGCTCCCCTCGCGCTGGGCAAGGTCGGCGGCTTCGACGGCCTGACCGCTGCGGAAGGCGTCAGGGCAGGGGCCTTCGCCGCTCTGGAGGGCGACGAGGTCGATCAGGGCAGTGGCGTCATTGGAGACCGACATGATGCGCAGTGTCCCGTGCCGTGTGGTGACCATGACGCCCGCCGCGTCGGCGCCCGCCAGGGCGACACAGTGCCCGGTGAGACGGTCCAGCAGAACGGTGGGGTCGACGTCGTCGGCGAAGGTGTCGGACAGCGACACGAATGCCTCGGCGAGCTCCTGTTCGCGGTTCATGTCACTCACCGTTCCTCATCCAATCCGTCACGCTTCCCGCCGTCGCCCTGCTCCGGGGCATCTTCGTCGTCCGCGTCGGACAATCGCACAACCCGCCTGACGACATCCCGCGCTACCTCGGTCACGGCCCGTCCCTGAGTGAAGGCCCGCGCCCGCAGCCGGTCCAGGGCCTGGCGGGGGTCCAGGCCGAGCTGGACCATGACCATACCGATCGCCTGGTGCACCTCGTCGTGGTCGGCTTCCGCCGCGTCCATCCACGACGCTACTCTCCCCTGAGGTTCCCAGTTCCGCGCCGAGGCGAGAGAGAACAGGGCGTATCCGAGCGCGTCCCTCGCCAGCAGCGCGGCCTCCAGATCGAAGCCGGACAGCGGGCCGGGTGCATCCCGGTACAGGTCGAGCGTTCCGGCAGGGCGGAGGCCGCCGAGCGGGAGCGAGAAAACAGCGTGAACGCCCAGTTCGACGGCCTGCAGGGCGAAGAAGGGCCACCGCCGGGCGTCGGACGCACTGGAGAGGTCCGGGGCGAGCACAGGGACGGCCTGCGCCAACGCACTGTGGCACGGCCCGTCGCCCAGCGTGTACTGGGCCTCGGCGAGCTGGGCAGCGATGGCGTCACTCGCGTACCAGGTGGCCCGGACCACTCGGTCGGGGCTGGCGATCGACACCGAACCACCGGTCACCGGGAGCACATCCACACATGCCCTGCACAATTGCGCCGGCAGCTGCTCGGGGACGCCGTCGTCGCCCACCGTCGACAGTGCCGCGGTGATGCGACGGACAAGCTCTTCCTGGCGCGCCCGCCCGTCGTCACAGTCGTCAACCGCCACTACCCAGTCACCTCCGCCCCGATACGCCCACCAGCACCCAGAGTCACCAGTATCGCCCCGGATGGGACCTGCGCTGAGCCCGGCACCCCGTCAGGAGCCGCCGAAGGTGGTGCGGGACCGCACCAGACCACGTCCGCAGACCGCCCGCACGCCCCGACAGCCGACATCACGGGCGCGCGGTGACGACCGATCGTGCAACGAGTGCCCCTTGCAGTCAATCCACAACACAGGACACCGTGGCGGATTCGCTCCGCTTCGCAATCCCATAGGCGCGTCAGACGGACACCCAGCGGCGGTCGGCATTCAGCGGACCTTCGGGGCGCGGGGAGTGTCCTGCGCCGATCCCCTCACGCGACCGGGCCGAAGGGCGGCGCCGCTGTCCGGCGAGCGGCGCCGCTGCGGGCTGAGCGTCTTCACGCGGCCGCCGGCCTCCTGCCGCGGTGGATCGGCGTGCGCGCACCGGTCAGCGGGGCGCCCGTGCCGCCCTCCCGCGCCGCGATGATCTCGGCCGCGATGGACAGGGCGGTCTCCTCGGGCGTACGGGCGCCGAGGTCGAGGCCGATCGGCGAGCGCAGCCGCGCCAACTCCCCCTCTGTGACGCCGACTTCACGCAGCCTGCGCTCGCGGTCGTCGTGGGTGCGCCGCGACCCCATCGCTCCGACGTACGCGACCGGCAGCCGCAGCGCCTCCTTCAGGAGGGGCACGTCGAACTTGGCGTCGTGGGTGAGCACGCACAGCACGGTGCGCTCGTCGGTCCTGGTGCACCGCAGATAGCGGTGCGGCCAGTCCACCACCACCTCGTCGGCCTCGGGAAAGCGGGCACGGGTGGCGAAGACGGGACGTGCGTCGCACAAGGTCACGTGGTAGCCGAGGAACTTGCCGGTGCGCACCAGCGCCGAGGCGAAGTCGACCGCACCGAAAACGATCATTCGGGGCGGGGGCACGAGTGCTTCGACGAAGAAGGTCAGCGGACCTTCGCCGGCGTCCTCGTCCCCACACTCCAGGGTGAACGTGCCGGTGCGGCCCGCCTCCAGGAAGGCGTGGGCCAGGTCCGCCGCCGTGCGGGCCGACTCCGGGCGCCCGCCGAGCGTGCCCTTGTGGGAGGCGTCGGACCTGACGAAGAGCGCCCTGCCCAGCAGGTCGGCCGGGCCGTCCACGACCCGGGCGAGCGCGGCCTGCCCGCCCTCGGCCGCGGCGGACAGCGCCGCGCACAGCACCTCCCGGTCCGGCGCGGAGCCGGTTACCGGCGTCACCAGGACCTCGATCACTCCGCCACAGGTCAGCCCGACGGCGAAGGCGTCCTCGTCGCTGTAGCCGAACCGCTCGCGCACGGGACGGCCGTCCTGCAAGGCCTGCCCGCACAGCTCGTACACCGCACCCTCGACGCATCCGCCGGACACCGATCCGATGGCCGTGCCCGCGCTGTCGACGGCGAGGGCCGCGCCGGGCCGACGGGGCGCGCTGCCGCCGACGGCCACCACCGTGGCCACGGCGAAGTCCCGCCGCTCCTCGACCCAGCGCCGCAACTCCCCCGCGAGGTCAAGCAACGGAGCCGCCCTCGGGAGTCGCTTGTCCGGCAGGGTGCGTGGCGCTCGCGGCCCGCAGGACACGGTCGGGACGGATCGGCAGATCGCGGTGGCGTACGCCGGTGGCGTGCCAGACCGCGTTGGCGATGGCCGCCGCGACACCCACGACGCCGATCTCCCCGATGCCCTTGATACCGCCGACGGGGTCGTCGGGCACCGGGTCGTCCACCCAGTCCGCCTCGATGAGGGGCACGTCGGCGTTGGCCGCGAAGTGGTAGCCCGCGAGGTCGGCGCCGACGTGCCCGCCGGACGCCTGGTCCCTGATCGCCTCTTCATGCAGGGCCATGGACAGGCCCCAAGTCATGCCGCCCACCAACTGACTGCGTGCCGTCAGGGGGTTGACGATCCGGCCCGCCGCGAAGATCCCGAGGAGTCTGCGGACCCGGACCTCGCCGCTGGTGACGTCCACGGCGACCTCGGCGAACTGCGCCCCGAAGGAGTGCCGTTCCTTCGGCGGGAGCGAGCCCACGAGCTCGGCCGTGTTGGAGCGGGCGGTGATCCCCTGGGGCGGAATGTCTCCACCCAGGGCCAGTTGTTCCCGAAGATCCCCGGCGGCGGCCATGACGGCCCAGGCCCAGGAGCGCGTGCCGGTCGAACCGCCCGCGACCATCGCGGGCCCGAAGTCACTGTCCGCGATGCGGACGCGGACGCGCTCCGCGGCCACCGAGAGCGCGTCGGCGGCGATCTGGGTCAGTGCGGTCCTGGCCCCTGTGCCGACGTCCGCGGCGGTGATGCGTACGGTGAAGGTGCCGTCGGCCTCGGCCGTCACGGCTGCCGTGGAGGGGGCGACGCCCGACGGGTAGGTGGCCGCCGCCGTGCCGGTGCCGAGCAGCCAGCGCCCTTCTCTGCGCAGCCCGGGACGCGGGTCGCGGGCGGCCCAGCCGAAGCGTCGCGCGCCCTCCTGGAAGCACGCGTTCAGGTTGCGGCTGCTGAAGGGCAGTTGGGAGACCGGCCCGGCGACCGGCTCGTTGCGCGCCCGCAGCGCGATCGGGTCGATGCCGCACTTCTCGGCGAGTTCGTCCAGGGCGGACTCCAGCGCGAAGGAGCCGGGCGCCTCGCCGGGCGCCCGCATCCAGGTGGGCGTGGGGACGTCAACGGGCACGACGCGGTTGACGGTGTGGTGCGCGTCGGCGTCGTACATGATCCGCGCGATGGAGGCGCTCTGCTCGACGAACTCGAAGACGGTCGAGGTGAGGCTCTGCGCCTGGTGGTCGAGACTGCGCAGCCGGCCGTCCGCGTCGGCGCCGAGCCGGACGCGCTGCGCGGTGGGGCTGCGGTATCCGACGACGGAGAACATCTGACGACGTGTCAGGACCACGCGGACCGGGCGGTCCAGGACGGTCGCTGCCATCACGGCGAGCACCTGGTGGGGGCGGACGCCCTTGGAGCCGAAGGCGCCACCGACGTGCTCGGAGCGCACCCGAACCGAGGCCGGGTCGAGCGAGAACAGCGCGGCGAGTTCGTCCGCCACCCACTTGCTGCCCTGGTTGGAGTCGTGAACCTCCAGGCGGCCGCCCTCCCACCGGGCGGTGGCCGCGTGCGGCTCCATGGAGCTGTGGTGCTCCTCCGGCGTGGTGTAGCGCGCGTCCACGACGACGGCGGACGCTGCGAGTTCGGCCTCCACATCGCCTTTCGTGGTCTCGGCCTGCAGCATCGGGGAGTTCTCCGGCGTGTACGTACCGGGGCGGTCCGCGTAGAAGGCGACGTCGTGCGGCTCGGTGTCGTAGTGCACCACCAGCGCCTCGGCCGCCTCCCTGGCCTGTTCCGAGGTCTCGGCGACGACCAGGGCGACCGGCCAGCCGACGAACGGCACGCGGTCGTGCTGAAACACCGCCATGACCGGGTCGGGGCGGCCCAGAAGGCCGATGAACTCCCCTTCCACGCGGGGGGCGTTGCCGTGGTGCAGGACGGCCAGGACGCCCGGCATGGCGAGGACGGGGGCGTCCTCCACCTCCAGGATCCGGCCCCGGGCGACGGTGGAGGCGACCATCCATCCGTGAGCGAGGTCGGCGAAGGGGATCTCCCCGGCGTAGCGAGCCGCTCCGGTGACCTTGTCCCGGCCTTCGACCCGGCTGCGCGCGGCCCCGACCGCGCCTGTGGTGACGGGGGTTCCGGTCGTGGTGGTCATCGGACGCTCTCCTCGGCGGGGTCGGCCTGCTCGGCGAGGTCGGTCAGCACCGCCACGACGAGGTTGCGGATCAGGGCCACCTTGTAGCGGTTGTGCGGCAGGGGCTCGGCGGCGGCCAGTTCGGCGGTGGCGGCGGCCGCGAACGCCTCGGCGCTCGCCGGTCCGCCGATCAGCGCCCGCTCGGCGGCACGCGCCCGCCACGGCCGGGACGCGACGGCGCCCAGCGCCAGGCGCGCGTCGCGCACCACGCCGTCCCGTACGTCCAGGGCAGCGGCGACCGAGCCGATCGCGAACGCGAACGAGGCGCGCTCGCGGACCTTGCGGTAGCGGGAGTTGGCCGCGAGCGGGGCGGGCGGCAGGGTGATCCCGGTGATCAGCGCTCCGCTCGGCAGCGCGGTCTCCAGGTGCGGAGTGTCCCCCACCGGCAGGTAGAAGTCCGTGATCGCCAGCTCACCCGGCCCCGCGGCCGTCTCGTACGACACGACCGCGTCGAGGGCGGCGAGCGCGACGCCCATGTCGGAGGGATGCACCGCGACGCAGTGCTCGCTGGCGCCGAGGATGGCGTGATTGTGGTGCTCTCCCGCCACAGCGGGGCAACCGCTGCCCGGAGACCGCTTGTTGCACGGCAGCGCGATGTCGGTGAAGTACCCGCAGCGGGTGCGCTGGAGCAGGTTGCCGCCCACGGTCGCCATGTTGCGCAGCTGACCGGAGGCGCCGGCCAGCACGGCCTGGGCCAACGCCGGATAGCCGCGTCGCACCTGCGGGTGGGCGGCGAGGTCACTGTTGGTGACAGTCGCGCCGATGCGAAGGCCGCCGTCCGCCGTCGCCTCGATGCGGTCGAGCGGCAGTTCCCGTACGTCGATCAGCAGCGCGGGCCGCTCCACGCCGGCCTTCATCAGGTCGACGAGGTTGGTGCCGCCGCCCAGGTAACGCGCCTCGGGCTCCGCCCCGAGCAGCGCGACCGCGCCGGGGACGTCGTGTACCCGCTGGTAGCCGAATTCCCTCATACCGCTGCCTCCTTGGCGGTGCCCGTCGTGACCCCGGCGGCCCGGGCGACCGCCGCCACGATCCCCACGTAGGCCCCGCAGCGGCAGAGGTTGCCGCTCATCCGCTCCCGGATCTCCTCGGCACTGAGCGGTGGTGCTTCCGCCTCTGGGCTGACGTCGGCGCTGACGGCGCTGGGCCAGCCGGCCGCGTGCTCCTCGATCACCGCGAGGGCCGAACAGATCTGCCCCGGCGTGCAGTAGCCGCACTGGAAGCCGTCGAGGTCGAGGAACGCCTGCTGCACCGGGTGCAGTTGGTCGCCGTCCGCGACCCCCTCGATGGTGGTGATGACGCGGCCCTCGGCGGCGACCGCGAGTTGGAGGCAGGAGACCGCCCGGCGCCCGTCGACCAGGACCGTGCACGCCCCGCACTGGCCCTGGTCGCAGCCCTTCTTGGTACCGGTCAGATCGAGCCGCTCGCGCAGGGCGTCGAGCAGCGTGGTGCGGTGGTCGACGGGCAGCGTGTGCTTCTCGCCGTTGATGTTGAGGGTGATGACGCTGGACGTCAACGGGGCCATGAACAGCCTTCTTTCACGTGCGTGCGAGGGACGGCGGGTGGGCCGGGGGCCGGAAGGCCCCTGTCACGTGCGCCTGAGGCGTGTGCGCGAAGCGAAGGGGTACGGAGATGAAGGGCGTGCCGGGGACGGGTGGCATGTGCGGCGGAACGCGGGCCGGATCGTGCGGGCCCTCCGGCCAGTTGCACGAACTCCGCGTGCCGCTAGGGTGCAGTCAAGCGGACAATTGTCCGTTAGCCTCGAACTTAACGGACAGCTGTCCGCTTAGCAAGAGTGCTTCGGGCACGAGTCCCGGGGGCGCCGGAGCGCCGGGCGTCAGGAGGATCACGTATGCGGCACAAGAAGGACGCCCCCCTGCGTTCGGACGCCCTGCGCAACCGCGAGCGCATCCTGGAAGTGGCCCTGGAGGAGCTGACCTGCTCGGCCGACACACCCCTGAGCGCGATCGCCAAGAAGGCCGGTGTCGGGCAGGGCACGTTCTACCGCAACTTCCCCAACCGCGAGGCGCTCGTCCTGGAGGTCTACCGCTACGAGGTCCAGCAGCTCTCGGACGCGGCGGCGCACCTCGTCCAAACCCGGCCGCCGGACCGGGCGTTGCGGGAATGGATGGATCGCCTGGCCCAGTACGTGATGGCGAAGGTCGGGCTCGCGGCGGCGCTGCGCGGTGGCAGCACGGCCTACCGCACCCTGGGCGCCCTGGGCCACGGCCCGATGGTCGCGGCGGTATCGATGCTGCTGCGGGCCAACGAGGAGGCGGGCACGATCCGCCCCGGAGTGACGCCCGACGACTTCCTGCTCGCAATCGCCGGGCTGCTCCAGATCGACCCGCACAGCGACTGGCAGACACGCTCGACCCGTCTCCTCGACCTCGTCATGGACGGGCTGCGAACGGGCGCGCCGGGTTCGTGAGAGGTCGCGCCGGTGCAGGCAGTCTGGTAGGCGTCCAAACTCCAACAAAACCTGGCGAAGGGCGGGTTGACGATTTCGGCGGCGAGGGCCTCCGGGTTGTGGACCGGCCGGTCGGTCCACAACCCGGCCAGTTGTTGTCAGGCCGCGCGGATGGTCAGGCGGCCGGCGCGAAGGCCGTGATGGCGTCGACGAGGTCGGCCGGAGCTTCCAGCGGGATCAGGTGACCGGTGGTGGGTATCACCGTGAACTCGGACTGGGACAGGTAGGGCACAAGGTTGTCGCGGAGCACGTCGACGGGCTCGACCCGGTCGTTCTCTCCAGCGACGACGAGAGCGGGAACGCTGATCATGCGAGCCCGCTCGGTGATGTCCTCCGCGATACCGTGCAGCGGCCATTCGGTGCGACAGGCTTCGACGCCGGCCCGCGAATCGGTCGCCACCTGGGCCTTGATCGATGCGGGCAGTTCGGTCGCGGTGAGGATGTGATCCCGCGCCCCGGCCACGGACTCGTCGGAGTCGTAGGCGTGGGACAGGGCTTCCTGGTACTCCGGAGTGATCTGGGCGGAGGGCTTCGCCGGGCCGGAGCCGACGAGGACGATGCCGCGCAGACCGGCGGGCCGGGTCGCCGCGACCACTTGCGCGACTTTGCCCCCCATCGAGTGCCCGACCAGGACGTAGTCGGTGACGCCCGCGTCGGCGAGTACGGCGAGCGTGTCGTCGGCGAGCCGATCGAGCGTGTAGGGGCCCGGCAGACCACGCGACCGGCTCCACCCGCGGAAGTCGAACGTGAGCACGTCACGGCCCGGGAGGCGGTCGACAACAAGGTCCCAGGTGCGGGCGGAACCACCCCAGTAGTGCAGGAACACCAGGGTCGGTCCGGCCCCGGGCCGATGGTGATAAGTGGGCAGTGGCGTCGGCCGTGTCGAAGGCATCGTGGTTCTCCTGATGACTGCTATGAGCGGTTTCCCTGTGCGTTCATTGAAACTTGCTCACCCAGGGAGGACATCAGCGCGACCGGTCGGCCGATGGTGGAAACTGGACTCGTGAGCGTGATCCGACAGATGACCTACCAGTCGGCGGAGCGCCGTGCCGCCACGGTCGAGACGATGACATTCGACCGCCTTCGCGAGCTGAACGACGGCGGCACACAGCGTGCCGACTTCCATGTCCTGGCCGTCGTCGACGCCGGGCACGGCTCCCTCAGGGTGGACTTCCTCGACCACCCGATCAAGGAACGGTCCGCGGTGTGGGTGCCCCCCGGCGCGGTGCACCGGTGGGACGACATCACCGAAGTGGCAGGCCACGTCGTGCTGTTCGTGCCGACTGCTCCGGTCACCCACGCCACCCGGGAACTCGTAGCGTCTCCGCATTTGGCCGCGCACTGGATCATTCCTGACGCCGGCTGGCCGTTCGTCGACGCCGCCCGCAACCATCTCCTCCTCGAGACATCCGCCCCGCCCGGGGACATCTCGACCGAGCTGCCGGACATCCTGCTCTCCGCGCTCATCACCCGGCTTCGGCCACCTCACGCCGAAGCACGGTTGTCACATCCGGTGTTCCGACTGTTCCGGGCCAGCGTCGAAGCGCACTTTCGGGAACACCACGACGCGGGCTACTACGCCCGCGCGCTGGGATACGCGCCCCGCACCCTCTCACGCAGGGTGGAAGAAGCCACCGGCCGCACGGCGAAGAGGTACATCGTCGACCGGATCGTCCTCGAAGCCAAACGGCTCCTCGCACACGACCGCCTCACCGCGGCCCGCTGCGCCAGCACGCTCGGGTTCCCCGACACATCCAACTTCTCAGTGTTTTTCCGGAAGGCGACGGGAATGCCCCCCGGCGCGTGGCAGACGACGCTGACCCTCACATGAGGGGCCGCACCCATGACGGGTACTCAAGTCCGTGATTCCAGAGCGTCGCGACCCCACCGGGCTGGCGAAGCTGATGTTCGCGTGCTCCGCCGCGATGGCAGGGACCGAGCGCACTCGGACGGCGTCCAGCGGCCGCTGTTGGCTTTGCTCTGGTCTTGCTCGCAGGGAATATCTGTGCCAGATCAGACCGTCCGGGGACGGCCGGGCGTCTCCGCCGCGGCGAACGCGTTGGGGATCGGCGCGACGAGCGAGGCGCAGCGGCGGGCACCTGTGTCGCCGATCGGCGTCCATAGGGCGGCGCAGTGCTTGTCCGTCTCCGCTTCGATGCGCTCGCGTGAGCGCTGTGGGCGTCGGTGACAACGCCATGGGAGTCGAGCCAGCCGCGCGCCGCGGGGCGTGCCGTCGCCGCGCTCCACTTCTCGTCGTTCCTTTGCCGGGTTGTCCGCGCCAGGGCTCTGGGGAGTACAACGCACTTCCCGACATCGCCGGGAAGCAGATCCTCTCCGAGCAGGTCCACACACACCTGCGGGACGCGATCATGCAAGGGGACCACTCCCCCGGCGCCCCCTCAATCCGCAGGACCTGCCCAAGCAGCAGAGCGTAGGCCCGGCCGTGGTGCGCGAGGCGCTCGTGCAGCTGGTCGGCGACGGGCTCGCCGACCGCCTGCCCAACCGCGCCCCACCGCTCAGACCGGATCCCAGTCCTCGGGTCCGCCGCCCCGCCACTCGATCAGCGGGGAGCGGACCACGTCGAGGTCGTCGATGCTTTCGAGCCCCACGCGTCGCAGGTACTCCGTGAGATCCCGCAGATCCTGGGCCCGGCCCAGGATCGTGCCGTCCACCCGCACCCGCCGCCCGCCCATCTCGTCGGGCGGGTACACCACGATCACACGCTCTGCGGCCATGACCCCACCCTGCGACAGGCCGCGGACCGCGGCATCCGGCAACCACGCGGCCGCACAGCCCGCAGAAGCGGCGTCCACCCCACCCTCGCAGCCAAATGATCAAGGAGGGGACGTCTGACCCAGATCTTTCCCACCCCTGCCAGAAGCAGGAAGTACCAAAGGGTGAACCAGACCGCGCACCGGATACGCCGCTGCCGACAGGCAGCGCTCCCGAGCCCGACCGTCAAACAGGCTTGACACCGTGGACGCAGAAGAGACCATCGACGACGAAGCACTGATTCCGCATCGGCGAAGCCGCCACAGCGACGCCCCCGCAGTCACCGCGTGCGACGATCCCGAAGAAAAGGCGACCGTCGTGTCCGGCTTCATCAAGACGGCCCGCCCACGTTGACACTCTCGGCTCCGAGCGCGCTCAGGAAGGCCAGAGCCTCGGCGTCAGGGGATCCCGGCGGCGCGCTGTAGAGCACGAGGTACTGGTCGCGGTCCGTGAGCGTGAGCGCGTCGCAGTCGACAGTGAGCTCCCCGACGACCGGATGGCGGAAGGTCTTCGTGAGCATGGGCGCAGCTTGGACGTCGTGCCGCTCCCAGAGCCGGACGAAATCGGTGCTGGCGGCGCGCAGTTCGTCAACCAGGCAGGTCACGGCGGGGTCGCCGGGGTAGCGGGCGAGGGCGGAGCGCAGTCCCATGACGACGTGGCGGCGGAATTCCGTGGCGTCGGAGATTCCGTACACAGGTCGGTTGGACCCGAGGAATGCCCGGCGGGCCAGATTGCGGTCCTCGGCGGCGAGTTCGGCGAAGTCTTCCGTGAGCGCAGCCGCCAGGTCGTTCCACGCGAGCACCTCGAAGGCGGCGGACATCACGAAGGCGGCCGTCTGCGGCAGCCGCTCGATGAGCGCGAGGATGCTCGGGCGCACATCGCGCCGGTGCAGGCCGTTTCGGCTTGGCGCGGTACCGGCGAGGACGTGAAGGTGGTCGGACTCGGTGTCCGTGAGCCGCAGCGCTTCAGCGATCCCGGCGAGGACCTCGCCCGACGGGCGCGGCGCTCTGCCCTGTTCGAGCCTGACGTAGTACTCCGTGGAGATGTGCGCGAGGACAGCCACCTCTTCGCGGCGAAGTCCCGGTGTCCGGCGCCGTGGTCCGTGGGGGAGGCCTATGTCCTGCGGCCGGAGCCGTGCGCGACGGCTGCGTAGGAAGGCCCCGAGCTCCTGCTTGTCCATGTGCCGATTGTGCACGCTGTGCGCCGGCGCAGCCTGGTACTGGCTGTGCCTGTATCCGGTGGGGAGGCCGATCTGACACTCTCGTCATGACGAAGAACACAACTGACATCACTCCAAGTGGCCTGCTCTCCGGCAAGGTCGTGCTCATTACCGGTGCCAGCCGCGGCATCGGGGCCGCCGCAGCCAGGCTCTTCGCCCGCGAGGGCGCCGCGGTCGTGCTCGCCGCACGCAGCGCCGACGCCCTCCAACGGATCGTGACCGAGATCCGCGCCGGCGGCGGCCTCGCGGATACCGTGACCGTGGACCTCGCCGACCGCGCGAGCATCCATGCGGCACTCGACCGCGTCGAAGAGCTGCACGGGCGGCTCGACGGCGCGTTCAACAACGGAGCGGCCGTCCAGCAGCCCGGCCCGCTGGATACGACCAGCGACGAGGACATCGAGCAGCAGTTCGCGGTCAACTTCCGGGGCCACTGGGCTGCCATGACGGCCGAAGCCGCACTCATGCGACGCAACGGCGGCGGGGCGATCGTGAACACCTCCAGCATCGGCAGCCGCCGCGCGAACCCGGCTCTGCCCGCCTACGGAGCGATGAAGCGTGCGCTCAACAGCATCACCGAGACCGCCGCCGTGACATGGGGGCCGCAGGGGATCCGGGTCAACGGCATCACCCCTGGCGGCACCGCAACGGAGATGATCGAGGCATGGGAGGCGGCCTCCCCCGGCGTCGTCGAGGCGATCACCGCGGCCACCCCGCTCGGCCGGATGGCCGAGCCCCGAGAGGTCGCCGAGGTGGCCGCATGGCTGCTCAGCGACCGGGCCTCCATGGTGACCGGCGCAATCGTGCCGGTGGACGGCGGTGCAGGCGCCTGAAAAGCTGAGCCCTGGCACGCCCTCACCTCGCTGCACCCGACCCAGCAAAGTTCAACGTAGCCGAGTCGGGTGCTCAGCCACGCGCGCAGGGGTCCCCCCCTTCCTCGCGACGTACAGGGCATGCTCCTGTCCCTCGGTGCGGTCGAGGCGAAACCAGTCGAACATCTCCGAGACGAACCCGTCCGCGCTCTTCCAGCCGGGCGGGACGTGGACCGTCCCAGGACACGTCGATCAGGTCGGGGAGGCGGCCGTCCACCAGATCCGCTCCCGCGCCGTACCAGTACTTTTCCCACGGCAGGCCGCCGCCCGCCACAACGTAGAGGCTCACTTCTCCCCACGGTTATCGGGGGACGACACAGCATGCTGGTGACCGGTCAGGCCGGGGAGTGTTGGCCACCCCATCGCGCCCGCAGAACCTCCGCCCAGTCCCCAGCCTCCGGGCCCGGATCCTCCCACTGCGGGACCCGGCCGGTGGCGGTCTCGATCAGGTGCAGGAGCGTCCAGGCGACGCCGTAGCAGTCGTCGGGGCCGAAGCAAGTGGCCAGGGCAGCGGCCTCCTTCGGCGTGACAGGCCGGGAGATCGCCGCCAGCTGGCGTTCACGCTCCTCGATCTCTGCTTCGCTCGCGTCCCAGTCGGGAAGCGGTCCGTCGGCAACAAACATCTGCACTTCGGGTCTCATGACCGCATGCTCACCTCCCCCGCCGCACCTGCACAACGCCACCCCGTTTTCCGCTTGCCGCGGTGACAGTTCCTGATGGCAGAGGCCCTGCGGGAAGTGGTTGCGGTCAACTCCCGTCCCTGCTTCGGAGGACGGCCCAAGCGGCCCGAAGGGTGGCTGAACTGACGATCCCATGGGCGACGCCTTGGGGGGGAGGTCCCGGCGCCGAGCCGCACCCACCAGCCCGCCACAAGTCGCACCGAGGTCGGCCATGCGCCCCTCCGGCGTACGACTCCGCGTTCGTCTGCCCGCGGCCGCAATGTCAGCACGGCACGCACCGACGCAACGCGTGCTTGACCTCCGCACTGCCCTTACGGGTGAGAGCTCCGCGATTCCGGCAACCCATCGCATATCTCTCGATACTCTCTGTCATCGCACGCGAAAAGCGCTCACGAAAGGCAGCTCGCATGAAGAACGTCTCCCGGGTTTGCGTACTGGCCGCGGTGAACCTGATGACTGCCCTCGCGGCAGTGACAGGACTGGCCACGGCCGCCCCCGCCGAGGCCGCTCACGGCGTCCGAGTGCTCGACCAGTGCCGCAATGACGGCACGTCCTTCAGCGACAGGCTCATCCCCGGCCACTGTCTCCGCAACGGCGGCTACCGCCTGGAGATGCAGTATGACGGCAACCTCGTGCTCTACTCCGGCTCGCGCGCCTGCTGGGCAAGCGGCACCGACGGGACCAACGAGGTCTACGCGAAGTTCTCCGGGGACTGGAAGCCCGATTCCCCTTACGTGACGCTGGAATCGCCCGTCGGGGAACTGCGGAAGTACCGCGGGAAGTACACCGGGCTCCACAAGTCCGGAAACGTGAGCCTCAACAACAAGGGCGAAGTCTGGATCGCCTACGGGAAGATGACGGGCTGCTGATCCGATGAGCACCCATCACGACGGAGGCTGGGGTTTCGCGCGGGCGCTCCTGGTCCGCTGCATGCTGGCCGCCGCCCTGACAGGCGGCGTGGTGACCGGCCTCCCCACGGACGCGGCGGCGGCCACCCACCCCGCACACGTCGCCCCCGCACACCATCTCGATGACGCCTGCGTGGCGAACGAGAACCTGGGCGAGATCGCCACCAACTTCATCTCCCGCTGTCGGCGGGGCTCCATCCGGCAGGTGTTCCCCGGGCAGCACTACGGCGACACGCTCAGCTACCTCAAGAACTGCCGGGCGAGTTCGTGCAACACCGCCTGGAAGCTCCTCAACGACAACCGCTTCAAGAAATAGCCCGGGAACATGACCACTTACATCGCCGTCCTGCTGTGCGAGACCTCCGCGGACACCAAGGATCAAGCTCCGCTCTACCAGGAGAGCTTCGTTCTGCTGACCGCGGACGACGAAGCGCGGGCCCGCGAGAAGGCCGAAGCGCACGGCAAGAGCCTGGAGACGAGTTACGAGAACGACGCCGGTGAGCTGATCACGTGGCGGCTGCGGCACGTCGTCGACGTCAATGAGGTGCTCGACGAGCGCCTCACCGACGGCTCGGAACTCTATGCCCGGCACTTCAGGAACTACGCCGCTTATCGCTCCTTCGAGCCGCTCCTCTCGGGCGAACAGACCTGACAAGTCCCGGGCGCAGATGGGCGCCGCCAGCAGGGGCCGATCGCCCCCGCTGGCGGGAACGCCCACGGCAATCGCACACACCGCCACGGCCTCGGCGACCCCACACGTCCGCTGCGTCGCAGTCGAGAACGGGCCGCCTCCGTCGGGTCGGGGAATTCAAAACGGGGCTCTGCCCGAGAACGAACTGCAGATCCTTTCCGCCGTAGCCAACGCATGGTCAGGCCGCTGGACGTTGGCGGCCCCTCCGCGCAACGGCCCCCAGAACGATGGCAGGCGCCACCAGGCAGATCGGCCAGCGCGCAGCGGAATCAACTCCGGTTTTTGCCAGTGCGTCTGACGACAGGACAGCCAGGTCGGCGGTACCGTCTGCGGCTGCACCGGGCCGCCCGCCGGATCGCTCTCCGGCACTCGCGGTTGTCCATCCGGGCCGGTTTCCCCGGCACCTTCTCCGGGCGTCCCAGCCGCATCATGCACCCCGGCCTCACCACCGGGATGGGTCGGCTCTTCACCGCCGCCGATGTCGGCGTACACGTGAACGCCCCACCCGCGCCCGGACGCCCGACCTGCTCTCCGACTTCCGGTGTCGCAGACAACAACCGTCGGAAAGGCCCCTTGACGCGCATCTCCTCCAGCACGTGGCCCAAGATCAGGAACACCACGGTGTCCGTATCTGGATCAGCCGGTCCGATGTACGGACGCTCGGAGCTGAGGTCAGAGATCGATCACGACCTTACCGCGGACATGGCGGGCCGCTTGGAGCTCGACGGCTGCGCGGATGTCCTCGATGGGGAAGGCCAGGGGCGATTCGGCCGATCCGTTGTCGTACGGAACCTGTCCGGGCCGCCGGTACGGGGGCGGCATCACCGAGCCCGCCCTCGACACCGTCCTCGCCCACGAGGCCGTGGGGCCTGCCTGCGAGTCCTCCCGGAACGTGAGTCGCCGTCCGGTGCTGCCGGTACGAAGCCGACAGGTCGACCGCCCGCGGCCAGAGCCCCACTGCAACCGCCAGAGCCACGGGCATGCTTGCGGTACGTCATTGACTGCCGTCGATGAAGTCGGTCATCGCGTCAGTGACGGCTTCGGGCTGCTCATCGGGGATGAAGTGTCCGGCTCCGGTGATGGTGACTCCGGTGATGGTGTCGGCCCACGGGCTGATGGAGGCTGCCATGTCCGGGATGGAGCCGTGGCTGCTTGATATCCCGAGGATGGGCACGGTCAGGCGCTGCCGGTCGAGTGCCTGATGGTTCTTGCGCGCGGACTCGGCGGCGTCTCGGTAGTAGGCGAGGCAAGCGCGGAGGCCGCCGTCGGCGGCGAGGGCCGCTGCGTAGTGGTCGAGGTCGGCGTCGTCGAATGCGCCAGGGGCGAGGGCCTTGGCCTTCAGGAACCAGGCGACGTACTCCCGTTCGCGGCCTGCGAGCAGGACCTCGGGCAGCTCGGGCACGAGGTGGAACGCGAAATGCCAGGTCTTCCACGCCTGGGCCGGGTCGGTGGGAATCGACTGCGGGAGGGTGATGCCGGGGATTCCAGCGTCGAGCAAAGCGACCCCGCGCAGTTGGGACTCGTAATTGAGGGCGAGGGAGAAGGCGACCCAGGCCCCGATGTCGTGGGCGGCCAGCCAATATTCCGTGACCCCGAGTGCCTTCACGGCGGCGTGGACGTGGGCGGCAACCGTGTGGGTGTCGTAGCTGCCTTCCGGGCGCTCGGAGTGACCCTGGCCCGGGAGGTCGACCGCGATGACGCGGAACCGGCGGGCGAGGCTGGGCATGACCTTGTGCCAGGCCCGCCAGGTTTGTGGGAACCCGGCGAGCAGGACGACAGCCGGACCGGTCGGCTGTCCGCCTTCGACGGTGTGCAGACGGACGCCGTCCGTGTCGACCCAGCGGTGGCTGAATCCGGCCCGATCCTCCAGGGGCAGGTCGCGGACGGGGTTGTTATCGGAGATGGTCACGGGATTCTCCAAGTGAACGGACCGGGACCACGCCTCAAGGAGGTGCTGGTCGGCGAGTCCAGGGCTGGTCGGCGGGCTTTCCGATTCTGAAGACGTGCGGAAGGCGTACGGGAAGACGGCGGCGGCCGGTATTACGCAATACACCGGCCTCGCTGTCTCTCTGTCCGGGAACGCCCGGTGGTGATCACGCCGGAAAGCTAACACATCTTGGACCGATCGGTTCAAGATAGGGTGGTGGGCAGCAGTAGCGAGGACACCGACACAGCGGCGAGGAAGTACCACGTGGCAGGCAAGAAGCAGTTCGACATGGACACGGCGCTCGACGCCGCGATGATCCAGTTCTGGCGCGCCGGATACGCCGACACCTCGGTCGACGACCTGTCGCGGGCAACCGGCCTGAACCGCAGCTCGATCTACTCCTCGCTCGGCGACAAAGACACGCTGTTCCTGCGCTGTCTGGATCGCTACGCCGTGCGCTACGGCGACAAGTACGACGCCGCCCTGTCGTGCGCAGCCTCCAATCCCCTTGCGGCTGTCCGCGCGTTCTTCGCCGTCACGCTTGCGCGCATCGCTGATCCCGAACTTCCCGATGGATGCCTCATCGCGCAGGCCGCCATGGCGATTCCCGTGCTCAGCTCAGCCGTCGCGGATCACGCGAGGCAGGCGCTCGGCTTCCAGCGCCTGCGCCTGCGCACCGCACTCAAGGCCGCCCGCATGACCGATCAGGACGCCGAGGCGTTTGCTCTACACACCGCGGCCGTCAACCAGTCTCTCGCTGTCATGAGCAGAGCCGGGGCGAGCCCGGCGGAACTCCGGGCCGTAACGGACGTGACCGTGGGCGCACTCTCGCAGGCGTTGCGCGCGTCCAACTAAGCCACCCGCAACGGTACCTGCGAGGTATGGGTCACGAGATGGGGGGCCGGAGCCCTGTCGTGCGGGCCGGTCAGCACATCGCCCCCGTCCACCGGGCCCAGGCACTGCACCTCTCGTGTTTCTCGACGGGAGGTGACTGGGCGCACGCCGTTGCCGGAGCCCTCACCGTCCGTGGTCCACCCGATCCGCGGCCTTCCCGCGTCCGGACACGGTGCCGTTCCCGCCCGGCCGGACGGCCTCCCGGGGTGCGGGGTTGAGAGCGGTGGTGAGGTGGTGGCGCAGCAGGGGGCCGAATCTGCGGTCGACCAGTCGGTTCAGGAGGGCGGACAGCAGGAGGGAAAGAAGGAGTCCGAGGGCGACGGAGGGGAGCAGACCGAGGCATGGAGCGGTTTTGAGGATGCCGCGGGTCAGGGGTATGCCCAGGCTCTGGTGGACGAGGTAGAAGGGGTAGGTCAGGGCGCCCGCGTAGATGAGGACGCGCCCTCGGAGGTGCAGGGGGCCGGGGCCGGTCAGGACGAGCAGGAGGAGGAAGGCGGTGAGAGCACTCGCGCTGACGGCCCAGCTGGAACTGGCGTGCGCGGAGACTCGGCTGTCGAGGACGGTGAGGGTGTAGCACCAGGCGAAACCGGCCAGCAGCCACAGCAGCAGGTTGGGTCCGAAGTGGTACATCAGATAGAGCGCGATACCGGTCACGAAGAGACCCGCGTACTGGCTGAGCAGCACCTCGTCCAGTGCGGTGGAGTGCAGTTCGCGGCCGATGGCCGCCAGGACGAGCCAGAGGAAACCGAAGGCGACTGCGCGTCGGTAGGTCAGCCCGATCAGCAGCAGTACGGCCATGAGCAGGTAGAAACGGGCCTCCACCCAGAGGGTCCAGGCGACACCGGCGGTGAAGTCCAGGTCCAGCGCGCTGGGAATCATCGTCAGGTTGCCGACGGTGGTGCGCAGGTCGGTAGGTGCTCCGGAACGCTGTCCCGCGAGTACGGTGACGGTGCCCATGGCGACGATGATCAGGACCACCGCCCAGTACAGCGGGAAGAGCCGGGCGATGCGCGAGACGGCGAACTGCGCCGGGGTGCGGCCCCAGCAGCTCATGCAGATGACGAAGCCGCTGATCAGGAAGAATGCCTCGACACCGAGCCAGCCATAGCCACTGACCGCGTGCAGCACGGGTGCTGCCTGTGGCAGGTCGTAGGCTTCGCCCCAGAAGCGCGGGGTGGGAGTGCCGAGGTAGTGGTAGGCCGCCACCGCTGCTGCCGCAAGCAGCCGCAGTCCGTCAACTCCGGCCAGCCGACTGCCTCTAGCCGTCGCACGGGACGTTCGTCTCCTCGTCTCGGATGAGAGCTGGGGCAGGCCGTGCGCGGCGTCGGTGCGGGCGGACATGGCAGTAGAACTCCTGTGGCAAGGCGGCCGGTCGAAGAAAGTTGCTGGTAGGGGCCCGTGTCCGGATCTGCCCCGCAGCAACAGGGCGGGGCCAAGCGGCATTGGTGAAGTCCTGGTCACGGCGGCATCGTTGCGCTGAGCGGCATACCGCAGCCGGGCCTGTCGGTACCCCGGGCTCCTCAAGGCCGCCGCCTCTCCCACTGCGGTGAGGCGCGGCTGACGCCCGCTGCGTCAAAAGCCGTGAGGGGCCTACGCGATGGACGCCGCGCCGCCTGTTCCTCTGACTCCACGGACGACGGCGCGTAGGGGTCAGGCCGGGTTGACCGTGTTGGAGTCGCCGCGGCTGCGCAGTCGCAGGGCCGCGGCGGCGACGGCGAGTACGCCGAGGGCGGCCAAGAGCTCCTCGCGCTGAACCCACCCGGAGAAGTGCATCGTGACGACGAAGGGCGCTGCGGCGCAGGCGAGTTGGGCGGTGGTACGGATCTGGGCGAAAGCCCGACGGCCCATCAGGAACAGCGCTGCTGCCAGCGGGACGCCGTACCGCCAAGGGAGGTGCAGGCCGATCCCCAGGGGGTCGATCACGGCGAGGGCGACGACCAAGAGGACGGCCCAGACCACGACCGCGAGCAGGCCGGCCCGGCCCCGCACCCGAGGGGCCGGACGCAGATCGGGCGGGCAGGCCAGCGGGAGCGCGGCGCTCACGACCGGAGCAAGCAGGAACCCCACCACATTCCCTGGCAGGCCAGTGGGCATGGGCCAGATCTGGATGAGGAAGGCCGCTGAGCTGCCCAGCGCCCCGGCGACCGTGCAAAGCACCCCGGCACGATAGCTCCCGGCCAGCGCGACCACCGCGCCGATCAGGGTCAGCAGGCTGCAGGCGTCCGTGAGTGTCACGAGCGGGCCCAAGCCGCCGGCCGTGCCCGCAGCGCGCATGACGTACCAATCGGCGATGCCCGCGCTGAGGTTGAACGCGGCATACGTGGCCGCGGAGGCAAGGGCGAACGGCGCCGCAGCAGCGAAGAGGCGTCCGCCCGGGTGCGCGGAACCAACCCCGAGACGCAGTCGCAGGGCGTGCGCGACCACGTCGGCGGTCTCCCGGATGCGGGCGCCCCGGCCCGCCCCCTCGACGGCCTCGCGGTAGGACGCGGCTATCTCCTCGCCGAACGCGCGGCGGAACCCGGCGGGATACAGGTACAGCAGAACGGGATTCACGCGGTGGCCGCCTTGCCACTGGCACCCAGGCGCCGGGCCGCCTCGCGCGCGGTGGCCGCCATGCGCTCGGCCTCGGCTGCCAGATTCGCACGGCCCAGAGAGGTCAGGGTGTAGGTGCGCCGCAGGCGACTGCCGACCACCTCTTCCTTGTGGACCTCGATCAGCCCCTGCTGCAAGAGGCGCTCCAGCGCCCCGTACAGCGTTCCGGTCCGCATCTTCACGCGCCCGCCCGAGATCACCTCCACCTCCCGGGCCAAGGCGTAACCGTGACGCGGCTCGTCGGCGAGCGCGGTGAGGAGGAGCAGGGTCGGTTCCTGCATCGCACGATCAGTCATGACACCAGAGTATGCCGGTCACCGGCATATCCTGCCAATCGGCCTTCGCTTTCGTACTCCCCACGCCAATGGGGCGGGAACGACAACACTCCATCCCGCCTTGCCTGCCGGGGCCGCGTGCAGGCGGCCGGGAGAGCCGGACCGGATAGGGCCGTTGACGGGATGCCTCCACCACGGCGCCGTGGTGGAGGAACTCCCCCGTGTCCCCTGCTGGAGGTGGCCCGGAACACCACCGGCCGAGCGCGCGTGCCCCTCGACTGGGACCAGGCGTTGGGGGTCGGCAGGCCGGGCCCGCACGCCCCGGCTTTGTTTCCCGGCCGCCGTACGCGACCCGCCCCATGTGCCGAGCGGGCCGCTCTCGCGGGAGTACGCGAACAAGGCCACGCGTCCGACGACGCCCGGCGGTAGCCCGGGCTACCGGGAGGCCGCCGCAGGCCGGGACTTGTAGAAGGACTCCTCGAGGTAGGCGGCCTCGTGCGGCTGGTAGGGCTCCTCCAGGTAGGCGGCCTCATCAGCGTCGAGTTCGACGTCCACCGCGGCGACCGCGTCGGCCAGTTGGGCCGGCTTGGTGACCCCGACGATGGGCGAGGTCACCACCGGGTTGCGCATGACCCAGGCCAGCGCGACCTGGGCCGCGGACAGACCCCGTCTACCGGCGATCTCGTGGACACGCCGGGCCACTGCCTCGTCCCCGTCGCGGTAGAGGATCGTGCCGCCCACGTCGGTTGCGGCACGCGTCGTGGCGGTGTCCCAGGCCCGCGTCAGCCTGCCCCGCGCCAGCGGGCTCCACGGAATCACGCCGACGCCCTGGTCGGCACAGAGCGGGAGCATCTCCCGCTCTGCTTCCCGATGGATGAGGTTGTAGTGGTCCTGCATCGACACGAACCTGGTCCAGCCGTTCAGGTCGGCCAGATACAGGGCCTTGGTGAACTGCCACGCATACATGGAAGAGGCCCCGATGTAGCGGACCTTCCCGGACCTGACCGCGTCGTGCAGCGCCTCAAGGGTTTCCTCGATCGGGGTGTCGTAGTCCCAGCGGTGGATCTGGTACAGGTCGATGTAGTCGGTCCCCAGCCGCTTCAGGGAGGCGTCGAGTTCGGCGAAGATCGCCTTGCGGGACAGCCCGGCCCCGTTCGGCCCGGGGCGCATCCGCATCCAGACCTTCGTGGAGAGGACGATCTCCTCGCGCCGGGCGAAGTCCTTGATCGCCTGACCCACGATCTCCTCACTGCTCCCGGCGCTGTACCCATTGGCCGTGTCGAGGAAGTTGACGCCGGCCTCAAGGGCCTGCTTGATGATGTCCCGGCTGGCGTCCGCGCCCAGCGACCACGGCTCGCCGCCCCGCTCCGGCTCGCCGAAGCTCATACAGCCGAGAGTGATGGCGGAGACTTCCAGTCCGGTCTTTCCGAGTTTGATGTATCGCATGCGTCCGAACCTAGGAATTGGAGTGCGCTCCAACGCAAGACGTTTCGGTACGCAATTCGCGGGCGAGAGGCGTGTGCGATCTGTCGGGCCCGGGCAGCGCCATCGCGGCACTCGCGACGGCGCCCCTGCCCGCGGGACCTGCTACTGCAGTTTTCTCACCCCCACGGGCCCTACGGCATCTCGAAGTCCTGGAAGTCGAAGCCCGGGGCGACGACGCACGTCACCAGGACCGGCTCGTCACCCGACGGTTCGGCGCTCTGCCAGACGCCGCCCGGGACGAGGAACTGCGGCCGCTCTCCGCGCTCGACCGTGTTTCCCACCATCGCCTCGACCGCCCCGTCTTCATCCGGCGCGTCACCGTGCCCGCCCAGCCGCATCCGCAGCGGGCCGCCTCGGTGCCAGAGCCAGAGTTCGTCCGAGCGGACACGGTGCCAGCGGGAGACCTCGCCAGGGTGGAGCAGGAAATAGATCCCGGTCGCGAAGGCTCTCGGCCCGTCGTATCCGTCGGGGACCATCCCGCCCGAGGTCTTCCAGGTCTCGCGGAACCAGCCGCCCTCGACGTGCGGTTGCAGGCCGAGAAGGGTGACCAGTTCGGAAGGGCCCGACACTGAGGTATCCGGAGTATCAGCAGTGTTCGCCATAGTCACACATCCTCACGCACGGCAGCGGCCACCGCATGGTTTGCGACGAGGATGCTGCCGTTGAGGGTCGCGGGGCCAGCGAGGCGCGGGCGCGCGCGCCGGCGCCGGGGCGGGCGGGGACCATGACGTCGTGGCGGGTCAGTCGGCGAACGCCGTGGCCACAGCATCTGCGAGCTGATTCAAGACGTCCCGTGAGAGCTGCACCTCCCCGGTGAACGAGAAGAACGCGTGGGTAGCGCCCTTGATCGGCAGGTGCGTGACCGGCACGCCGGCCTCGGCGAGCTTCTGCGCGTACCGATCACCCTGGTCCCGCAGCGGATCGTGTTCGGCGGTGACGATGACGGCAGGAGGAAGCCCGGCGAGCTCGTCGGAGCGCGCCGGCGAGACGCGCGGGTCGGCGCCTTCGTCGGGTGTGTTGAGGTAAAGGCCCCAGAACCATTCGAGCCAGCTGCGGCTCAGCAATGGTCCGGCCATGTTCTCGTACATGGAGGGGCTGTCGTCGAACCGGTCGACCGCCGGGTACGCCAGTACCTGCAGTGCGACGGGAGGTCCGCCGCGCCGCTGGGCTTCCTGCACGAGGGCCGCCGCGAGGTTACCGCCGGCGCTCTCACCGAACACCGCGATGCGTTGCCCGTCGCCGCTGAAACTCCCGGCGTTGGCCGCTACCCACGTCAGGGCGGCATAGGCGTCGTCGACCCCCGCGGGGAAGCGGTGTTCTGGTGCGAGGCGGTAGCCCACGGAGACCACGATCGTGCCGGAGCGGTTGGCCACGGTGCGGGCGATGTGGTCCTGGCTGTCCAGGTCGCCGAGTACCCATCCTCCGCCGTGGAAGAAGACCGTCACAGGCTGTGGCCCGGAGCGCGGGACGGTGAGGGGGGTGTAGATGCGGATGGGGACCTCGATGCCTTCGGCGGTGGCCACTGCGTCCTGCACGGCGGCGACCGGCTCGACGTCACCCGCGAGGGTGGCGAGGCTGCGCGCGAGGTCGCGGTTCTCTGCGACTGTTCGGCTCTCCGGTGCCGGTTCGCCTCCTTCGGCCAACTTCTGGAGCAGGGCGTCGATCTGAGGGTCGAGGGACACGAGCAGGACCTTCCTGGGACGGGCGAAACGACACGGTTGGGAATGGCTGTTCCAAGCGGCGCGGCTTCTGCCGACGGCCACCGCGGGTATCGGCGGGCACATCCGCGGCCAACTCCGCAGGCACCTCCCCGTAGACGAACCCATTCCTCAAGGCGAGGCCGTCGGCCGCGAGAAGGGTGGCTCCGGGCCGCCGTCGGGCAGCTGCGCGCCGGCGTATCCGTTCCGGGTGTGGGTCCGCGGGGCGCCGCCTGTTGCGGTCAGCGGGCGATGGAGATCGCGAAGGGGGTGAATCCGGTGGATCGGATGACGTGCGGTACGAACAGGATCGCGGCTTCGGTGGCGCGGGCGGTCTGGATCCCGCCGAGGTCGGTGATCCACTCCTTGTGCCAGCCGAGGTCGGTGAGCAGTTCGCGGACGGTCTGTTTGGCGGCCGGGTCGTCGCCGGACAGGAACACGGTCGGTGGCTGGGTGAGGGTGGCCGGTGCGGTCATCACCGGGAAGAGCATGGTGTTGAGGGTCTTGACGACGTGCGTGTCCGGGAGTGCTTCCTGGAGTTGCTCGGCAAGGCTTGAGCCGGGGTACATCAGGTGGGCGGGCAGTCCGTCCGGTCCGTCGACGGTGGCGTTGGAGACGTCGACGAGAATCTTGTCGCGCAGTTCCTCGCGCAGGTCGGCGAGCCGCTCCAGGGAGCCTGCGCCCGGGGTGGCGTTGATGACGATCCGGGCTGTGCGGGCGGCGTCGGCGGCGGCCCCGGGCGCGCGGTCCGCCACGGTCACCTCGTGCCCCGCCCGGGTGAGGGCGGTGGCCAGGTTGCCGCCGACGCGGCCGTTTCCGAGAACTGCGATCGTGGTCATGAGGTCTGTGGTCCTTGTCGTGGGTGCGGAGTGTTGTCGGGTCAGCGGGAGAGCGTGGCGACGGCCTGGGCGTGGACGCCTGGCGCGGCGGCCAGGAAGCTCTCGCTCTGCGGGGTCCAGGGGCGGCCCTGGGCGTCGGAGATGTGTCCGCCGGCCTCGGTGACGAGCAGCGCGCCGGGCAGCAGGTCCGCGCGGGCGCCGGCGAACTGCCAGAACGCGTCGGTGCGGCCGGCTGCCACGTTCGTCAAATGCAGGGTTGCGGGCACGGCGGTGCGCACGACGAGCGCGTCGGAGAGCATCGCGGTGATCGAGGAGCCGATGTGCCGCACGACCTTCTCGTCCTCGCCCGGCCGGGCCTGGCTGGTGGCCACGATGCTCAGTCCGAGGTCCTCGGTGGGCGAGACACGCAGCGGTCGGCCGTCGAGGTGGGCGCCCGTGCCGGTGAGCGCGGTGTAGGTCTCGCCGGTCAGCGGCAGATGGACCGTGGTGAGCACCGGCTGGTTGTCGCGCACGAGGGTGGCGGTCACCGCCCATTCCGGGAGTGCGTGCAGGTGGTTGACGTTGCCTTCGGCCGGATCCACGACCCACCATTCGCCGGGCGGCAGCGCCCCGCCGTCCAGCTCGTCCTCCACCCACCCGGCATCCGGACGCAGCCCCGTGAGGCGGGGGCGCAGGATGTCCAGGGCCGCGTTGTCGTTGGCGGCGAGCGCGCGCATCAGCTCGTCGCGGCTCTGGTAGCGGACCACCTCTCCGAAGCGCCCGAGCAGCGCGGATCCGGCCTCCCGCACCACGAGCGCGGTCTGGGCGAGCAGGTCGGCGTCGGAGGCGGCGACGTCAGTGGTCCGAAGCGTTTCGGGCATGGTGAACTCCCTTGTGTATACCGGGTGATGAGGTTTCGTCGGGTCGGGCTGGGCGCTCTGTTCTGCGCTGTGGTCTCGACCGTAGACAGCCCCCTGATTAACGGCAAGTGCATGTAAAGCACGGCTAGGATTACTCGCGTGCAATTGGATTTGAATCTGCTCGCCGCGCTCGACGCGCTGTTGGAAGAGGGCAGTGTGGCCGGGGCCGCCGGGCGCCTGCACGTGACCGCCCCCGCGATGAGCCGGAGCCTGGGCCGAATCCGGCGCACGACCGGAGACCAGATCCTGGTGCGCACCGGCCGCACCATGACCCCGACGCCGTACGCGATCGCCGTCAGGAAACAAGTGCACGAGCTCCTGCACCAGGTTCAGGGGGTGCTGGCACCGAGCCGTGAACTTGACCTGGCAACGCTGGAGCGCACCTTCACATTGCGCTGGCATGATTCCCTGGTCGCCCTGAGCGGCCCCGCGCTGCTCTCGGCCGTGCGGGAACAGGCGCCGGGCGTGCGCTTGCGCTTCCTCGCGGAATCGAGTCTGGACACCCCCGAGTTGGCTCGCGGCGAGGTCGACCTGGAGGCCAACGCCAATCCCCCGACCGCACCGGACATCCGCGCCGAGAGCGTGGGCGAGACCCACCTCGTGATCGTCGTGCGGCAGGGCCACCCCCTCACCCGCGTCAAGACCATCACCGCCAAGCGGTACGCCGCCGCCGAGCACGTCGCCGTCTCGCGCCGCGGGAACCTCAGCAATGCCCTCGACGACGCCCTGGCACGGCTGGGCCTCACCCGCCGCGTGGTGGCGACCGCGCCCACGGAAGCAGCTGCGCTGGAGTTCGCGCGCGACTCCGCTCTCCTGATCTGCGTCCCCGAGGCCACCACACGCTCAGCCGTCGGGGATCTCGGCCTGGCCGTACTCCCCCTCCCGCTCGAATTGCCGTCGGCACCGATATACCTTTCGTGGCATCAGCGCTACGACTCCGACCCCGCCCACGCCTGGCTGCGCGGGCTGGCACGAACCGCATTGGCAACGTGCGGAACGCCGTAGAAGGCGGTTGCCCGCAGCGGCCCGCCGGGCGGCATCAACGCGGTCGCGTTGATCCAGGGGTGCAGCGGGCGGACGGCGCCGACTACGCGCATCCCGTTGCCCTGCTCATCCGGCCGGTCAGCGACAAGTCGGTTCAGGAGGCCATCGCGGGAACCAGGTGGTCGAGTCCCTTCGCACTGGCCGTCGCGGCCTCGATCGAGCGCGGGAGCATGACGCTCTCGTAGGCGCGGACGGCGTCGCCGAGCCCGGATTCGGTGACGAGGGCGTGGGCGAGGTCGCAGCCGTCGAGCATGGCGAGGTTGGCGCCCAGCCCGACCGGGGGCATCAGGTGTGCGGCATCGCCCAGCAGCGTGACTCCGGGAACGTGTTCCCAGGTGTGCGGGGCGGGCAGGACGAACAAGGCACGGTGTATGAACGCATGGTCGCTGTTGCGCAGGATGTAGCGCAGGCTCTCGTCCCAGTCGTCGAACATCCCCAACAGGTGTGTCCGCACGACCTGTTGGTCGCGGAGGTCGATACCGGCCGTCTCATGCCAGTCCTCGGGCTCGCGGAGCGCGATGTAGGCGCGGATGTGATCGTTGCTGTTGCGCTGGGCGACCAAGGTCCTGCCGGCGCCCTTGGCCAGCATCGATCCTTTGCCGACCAGTCGCGCGAGGTCGCGATGGCGAGTGTCGCAGTCGTCGAATCCGGCCTCGATGAAGGTGACACCGGTGTAGTGGGGTGCGGCGTGCGACAGGGCCGGACGCACGCGGGACCACGCTCCGTCGGCGCCGACCACCAGATCGAAGTCCTCGGCGGTGCCGTCACCGAAGAGCAGTCGGCAGGTGCCGTCCGCCAGCGGGGCGACCCCGCTGACGGCGCGGTCCCACCGCACCGTGCCCTCGGCAAGTGAGTCCAGGAGCAGACCGCGCAGCTGTCCGCGGTCGATCTCCGGTCGGCCGCCGTCGGCGGACGGCCCCTGCTGCGCCAGGAGCGCGGCGGTGGCGAAGTCGAGCACGCGCCACTCGTCTCCCTCGGGGCGGGCCAGGGCGTGGAAGCGGTCGAGGAGCCCCGCCGCACCGAGGGCGGCCTGGCCGGTGCCGGGATGCATGTCGAGGGTGCCGCCCTGCGGGCGGGCGTCGGCGGATGCCTCGCGTTCGAAGACGGTGACGGAACGGCCGTGTTGCTGCAGGACGCGAGCGCAGGTAAGGCCGCCGAGACCGGCGCCGACGATCGCGATGCGGGGGTCACGAGCAGAGTTCATGTGAGTGTCCCTCGGGAGGTGGGTCGACCGCCGGTGGCCCCGGCATCACCAAGAAAGCACATTCACTAAATAAGTGCAACGACTAAACTTTCAAAGCGACTGAGCGTCGGGGTACGGTGTGCGAGTGACCGAACCGACCGGGCGCCGCGAGCGCAAGAAGGCCCAGACCCGCCAGTCCCTGGCCGACGCCGCACTTGAGCTCTTCCTCGATCGCGGCTACGACCAGGTCGGCGTCAAGGACGTCGCCGACGCTGCCGACGTCTCGGTGACCACCCTGTTCAAGCACTTCGCCGGCAAGGAGGCCCTGGTCTTCGACCAGGACGACGACCTGGAGGCAGCACTCGTGGCCGCCGTGCGCGAGCGCGCCCCGGGCCAGTCGATCCCCCAGGCCCTGCGCGAGCACCTCCTGCTGAAGCAGACCCAGCTCGCCATCCATGCCGCGGACCCGCGGTTCGCCGACTTCACCCGCCTGGTACAGGAGACCCCCGCGCTGCGCGATTACGCCCACCGCATGTGGACGCGCCACGAAGCGGCCCTGGCCAGGGCCATCGCCGAGGCCGTAGGCGCCCCCGAGGACGACGTCAGCTGCGCCGCCCTGGCCCGCTTCGCCCTTGAGGCCCGCAGCCTCGTCCTGCGGCACCCCGACCCGCACCGAGCCGCGGACGAGGCCTTCGCGCTGCTCGAACACGGCTGGACCGCCTCCCATCCGAGCGACTGACCCCTCAACAACGAAGATCAGGCGTTGGGTGTTGACGCCTTCGGCGGGGCCGATGGTGCAGGGTGTGGCCTGGTCCCCGCAGACGTGGAACGTAGCCACCGTTCGAGGGGCGACAACCAGCAGTGGCGCCCCCACCCCAGGGGTCTGGCATGAACCGCAACAGCCCTGATTGGTCTCGCTGTTCGCTGCGTGGACGTCCATTGACGTTCCGGTCGGTGCGCGGCTACGTTCTGCCCTATGCAGCGGCCCAAGATCCTCACGACGCGCGGTCACATCGACCACATGCGGGTGTGTTCTGCTGCGTGTCGCCCCTGTTGAGAGCCGTTCGGCCTCCGGTGGCATCCGTCCGTGCCTGACAGCCTCACTGGCTGCGCGCGGTAGCACCGTCCTGTAGTCACCCTCTCTCATCGCGCATGCCCGGTCGGGTGTGCGCCTTCTCCGCAATGCCCGTGACCGGGCCGGCCGGTTCCGGCTACGGGCTGCCAGAAATGGACACCTGATGCGTCACAACTCCCTACCCGTTCATGTCCTGATCGCTGCATCCACCGCTGTCGTCACGAGCCTCCTGCCCCTGGCAGGAACCGCATCCGCGGCCCCGGACAACAAGCCGCTGCCACCGCTGACCGTCCTTGCCGACAAGGGCACCGCTGGCCGTGGGGACATCTTCGTCTCGCCGAGCTCGGCGAACAGCGCCTACTCCAGCGGCGTGGAGATCCTGAGCGGTGACGGCAGGCGTGTCGTGTGGTCCCACAAGACCCCGGCCGGGCAGCAGGCGGCGGACTTCCGTGCCCAGACCTACCGGGGCAAGCCCGTTCTGACGTGGTGGCAGGGCACCGGGCTCGGCTCCCTCGCGAGCGGGGTGAACTACATCTACGACAACCGGTATCAGAAGGTCGCCGAGGTCCACGCCGGGAACGGGTACACCGCCGACGGGCACGAGTTCCTGATCACCGCTCGTGGCACGGCACTCATCCTGGCCTACAAGAAGGAGACCGCCGACCTGACGGGCATCGGCGGCTCCGCGCACCAGGCGGTCATCGACGGCGTGGTGCAGGAGATAGACATCCGCACGGGCCGGGTCCTGTTCCAGTGGAAAGCCGCCGATCACGTGCCGTACGCACAGAGCGAGCAGCCGCTGCCTTCGTCGCCGGACAAGCCGTGGGACTGGTTCCACATCAACGCGGTGAAGCCTGACACCGACGGCGGCCTGCTCATTGATGCCCGGAACACGTGGACCACGTACAAGGTCGACGCACACAGCGGCCGCGTGCTGTGGCAACTCGGCGGCAAGGCCAGCACGTTCAAGGAGCAGGCCGCTCCCGGCCAGTACCTGAACACGGCCGGAACGATCTTCTCGTGGCAGCACGATCCCGAACCGCTCGGCGGCGGCCTGTACAGCTGGTTCGACAACGAGTCCGCAGGGGCCGCGAACACGGGGTCGGGGGCGGTGGAGGAGCTTCCCTTCAGCCGGGTCGTCACGGTCCGCGTGGACGAGAAGGCGCGTACGGCGACGCTGGTGAAGTCTGTGAACCAGCCGGACTACCTCAGCGCGTCCTCGCAGGGCAACGCCCAGCCACTCCCCCGGCGCGGGACGTTCGTCGGATGGGGGTCGCTTCCGTACGTCTCCGAGTTCGACGCCTCGGGGAAGGCCGTGTTCAAGGCCCAGTTCCCGGCGGGCGTGAACAGCTATCGCGCGTACCGCTTCCCCTGGAAGTAGGCCGGATTTGAGGAGGCCGAGCAGTCCGCTGAAGTCATGCGCGACCATCGGCGGTTCGCGCACGCGGACCCAACCCCAGGGCCTCACTGGCCGGTTCGCCGATGGCGTCGCCATCGGTTGTACACCGTGAGCTGATCCGCGGGGCGTCACGGCACCGGGCCCGTTCCCCGCTTTGACAGGGAGAACGGGCCCGGTCTGGTGCGGCGGCGCCGATCCAACACGGCGCATGACGGGTGAGTGCCGCCAACCAACCAGTCAGCCGGGACGCCGACCCTCACACGCGGTGGGGTCCGGGCGAGGATCTCCGCCTTCGGCGACCCCATCGCGGCTGTCGACCGAGCGTCGCGGGCCCCGATGCGGGAGGGTCTTGTCGGTTCACAATCGACGCAAAAGACCAAAGGCAAGGAGGTAACCCACTCCTTGCCACTCTCAACTTATAGCGCACGGGGGGCCTTGCGGCAAGGCCCGGGTCGTGGCGCAGAATCGTCGGCCGAGGCCAGAACCTGGGGACATCAGGGACTCGCGACGTACGTGCGCCTTATCGACTGTGGGTTCTACGGGATGGGAAACGGCCGGCGGGACTCGCGGTGTGGTTGCGGGCACGCGACGCGGGGATCCGGGTGCGCGCGTCACCGGACCACGTAGAGCGGTTGGCCGCAATGCAACCATGTTGAATGGGGAGTTCATGATTGATGTGATCGTTATCGGCGGCGGACCGACCGGGTTGATGCTGGCCGGGGAGTTGCGGCTGCACGGCGTGCACACGCTCGTGCTGGAGAAGGACGCGGAACCGACCAGGATCGTCCGCTCGCTCGGCCTGCACGCGCGCAGCGTTGAGGTGATGGACCAGCGCGGTCTGCTGGAGCGGTTCCTCGCACTCGGCAGGCGGCACCCGGTCGGTGGTTTCTTCGCCGCCCTTGACAAGCCGGCGCCGGACCGGATGGACACCGCACATCCGTACACCCTCGGCATCCCGCAGACCACCACCGATCGCCTGCTTGCCGAGCACGCCACCGAACTCGGCGCCGAGATCCGGCGCGGCTGCGAACTCGTCGGGCTGAACCAGGACGAACAGGGGGTGACCGCCGAACTTGCCGACGGCACACGGCTGCGCTCGCGCTACCTCGTCGGTTGCGACGGCGGCCGCAGCACGGTGCGCAAGCTGCTCGGCGTCGGCTTCCCCGGCGAGCCCTCCAAGGTCGAGACGCTGCTGGGCGAGGTGGAGCTGACCGCGGCGCCGGACACGCTGAAGGCCGTGATGGCTGAAGTCCGCAAGACCCACAAGCGGTTCGGCGCCATGCCCCTCGGGGACGGGGTGTACCGCCTCGTCGCGCCCGCCGAAGGAGTGGCTAAGGACCGCACGGTCCCGCCTACCCTGGACGAGCTGAAGCGGCAGGTGCGGAAGCTCGCCGGCACCGACTTCGGCGTGCACTCACCGCGATGGCTCTCCCGCTTCGGCGACGCCACCCGGCTGGCCGAGAGCTACCGCACCGGCCGCGTGCTGCTGGCCGGCGACGCGGCCCACATCCACCCGCCGACCGGCGGGCAGGGGCTCAACCTCGGCATCCAGGACGCGTTCAACCTCGGCTGGAAGCTGGCCGCCGAAGTCAACGGCTGGGCACCGGAGGGACTGCTGGACAGCTACCACACCGAACGGCACCCGGTGGCCGCCGATGTGCTGGACAACACCCGCGCGCAGATGGAGCTGATGTCCGTCGAGCCGGGTCCCCAAGCAGTGCGCCGGCTGGTGTCGGAACTAATGGACTTCGAGGAGGTGAACCGGTACCTGATGGAGAAGATCACAGCGATCGGGGTCCGCTACGACTTCGGCGAGGGACATGAACTGCTCGGCCGACGGCTGCGGGACGTGGGGCTGAAGCGGGGCCGCCTCTACGAGCTGATGCACGGCGGCCGCGGGCTGCTGCTCGACCAGACCGAGCGCCTCTCGGTGGCAGGCTGGGCAGAGCGAGTCGACCACGTCGCCGACATCAGCGAGGAACTGGACGCGCCCGCGGTGCTGCTGCGGCCGGACGGCCACGTGGCGTGGGTTGGTGACGATCAGCAGGATCTGCTCGAACAGCTGCCCCAGTGGTTCGGCGCTGCGTCATACGGTCGGCCCGGGTCAAACAGCCAATCAAGGCCGTGAAGGCATAGCCCACGATCTGACATGGATGTTCCTCACCCCCCAGCCGCGCCCAGGCACAGCTCTTGGAAGACGTCCGCCGTCAACTACGCTCGTTGGAAGCGCGCGTGAAGCTGTGAAAAGCACCATGCTGCGGGCGCACTACGCAGCGCCCCGGCACCCCGGGGCGTGATTGCCACTCGTACTCCTGGCGCACGGTCTTCAGCCGGGCCGGGATGCCGGAGGCCAGGGCGGCCTCGCAGGGGCCCCGTCGCCGTCGTTCTCACTACCCAGCGCCACGCACTTGTTGACGAGGTCGGCGAATCCGATGGCGTTTCCGCCCGCGCCCACGATGATGACGTTGATGTCGGGGCCTACCGCCTCGGACTGAGGGGGCACTGCGGGGAAGGGGTAGTCCGGGTCCGCGTAATGGGGCGGCAGTGGTGGCCGCTGCGGGTACCGAGGCCGAACAGGTCTACCCCTACCTCCTGCCCGGCCAGCCCGCGTTCGAAGAGATCCCCCCTCGCAGCCGTCTCCGAGCGATCAGCGGCAGCCACCCAGCGCCTGTGCCTACCGGTCTATCCAGTACGCACGGTCACCGAGGTCGAGTACGTCCTTCGCACCGGCAGGGACTTCTACACCAGTGGCTGATCCGTTGCGCCAGCACCTGCCGCCTCGCAAGCGGTATGCAACGGCCCCGGCGCCAAGGGCAGGCTCACGCCCCGCCCACCGACTCTCACCGCCGTGAGGGGCCCGCTCCGCCGCTGTCAGAACCGTCCACTCCCAGCGGCTTCTGGCGCTCGCGGCGGGGCGCCGCCTATTGCCATGCGCAGAGCGGTGTCCACGTCGGGGACGAAGGTGAACAGGCGCTCAGTGCAGGTGCACTCGAAAATCCGCCGTACCTTGTGCCGCCTGCCCACCACGAGCACCAGACGCGAGCGGAAACGTGTCGACACAAGCACGCGCAGCAGCGCACAGTCGGCGAACGAGAGGCCGGACAGATCAACGATCGTCACGCGTTCCCGCCCGGGGCGCAGTGCTGCGCGCAGCAGCGGTGCGGTGTCGATGTCGATTTCTCCGCTGGCCCGCAGGAGGAGGACGTGGCCGGGGAGGACGATGCTGGTCACCCTGGCGACGGGATCCTCCGGCGAGACGGAGGACACGGGCTTGGGGCATGCGGGTAGGTGGGGGTCGCGCGGGTGCGGATGCACGGCTGCCACCCTGACTGGTGGGGAGCCCTCCCCTTCCGCAGGAAGTTCCGGGAAGGAAGTGCACGGCCACTACGGCGGCCGTACGGTTGAGGAAATCCGTACCCGAGGCGCCCCACGGGAGCAGGGTGGGACGCAGCAGCGCGGCAGACGACAACGGCTATATCTCGAACCTACCCCTCCCGGCGGACCGGCAACCGCCGATGACGTCTGCGGCTGACGGCCGTTCCGCCGTGCCCTCCCTGAGAGGGGCCCGGCTTCCGGATTCCTGCCGCGTACTGGAGCGGGCGGCGGGGTGTCGTTCGGCAGGTGTGCCCCACAGTTCCACGGTCGGCCCTGCGGGACGCGCGCCCTGGCCTGCGTCTGGAGGGTGCGGGGATTTTCCTTCCGCAGAGGAAACACCCATGGGCGCAAGAACTCCGTGCCTCCCTCCCCCGCCCCCAGAGACAAGCCCGTCGTTCTGCGAACCGCGCTTCGCCGATGTCGACGAGACGCTCACGTTCCGGCCACCCCCGCTGCCTGCGGCGGCCGCATCCGTTTGCGGGCGGGGGACAGGGGCAGGCGTCGGGCGTGCTTCGGACCGGAGGCACGCCCGCAGGACCCGCGTGTCCAAGTGCGTCATCTCCGGATGCCTGTTTGGCATGCGCGGGGTCAGCGGCGGCTCATCGACACCCGACACGCAGGAGTATGACCATGCCGAGCACCGCACCCACCCGTCCGCCGCGCAGCCACGACGACGCGCCGGACACCACCGCCGCGTTCGCCCGCCTGGAAACCCTCCACCACGGACCCGAGCACGACGCCCTGCGCGACGAGCTCGTAGCCTGCTGGCTGCCCATGGCACGGCGCCTGGCCCGCCGCTACCGAAACCGCGGCGCCGAGATGGACGACCTCTGCCAGGTCGCCGCCATGGGACTGGTGAAGGCGGTCGACCGCTACGACACGGCCAGGGGCGCCTTCGAGCCGTACGCCATCCCGACCATCCAAGGCGAGATCAAACGGCATTTCCGGGACTGCCTGTGGGCCGTCCACGTGCCCCGCGGAGTCCAGGAGGCACGCAACAAAGTCCGCATTGCCCGCAGCGAACTCCAGGCCAGCCAGCAGGGTGAGCCCACCATCACACAGCTCGCCGCCCGAACCAGGCTGAACGAAGATGACGTCCGCGCCGGACTGGAAGCCCTGGAAACCTTCAAAAGCCTCTCCCTGGAAGCGGACTCAACCAGCAACGGCGACGCGGAGGCCACGGCGCTGGCCGACACCATCGGCACCCTGGAACCGGGCTTCGACACGGTCCTTGACCGTGAAGCGGTCAAGCCCGCCCTGCGGGCACTCCCCGAGCGCGAGTCGAGGATCCTCTACATGCGGTTCTTCGACGACATGACCCAGCACCAGATCGCCAGCGAACTCGGCCTCTCCCAGATGCACGTCTCCCGCCTCCTCACCCGCACCTGCAACCACCTCCGCGAACACGCCCTCACCGAGCCCCAGCCCCATACCCAGCCCACAACGGACTCGCAGCCCACCCCTGCGCGGGCCGTCAGGCATCAAGGCCCCAACGCCCCGTCTCCCCACAGTGGTTGACGGACGGGCCCGATCTCATCCGGACACTCAACCAGCGTCGGCGCACCGGCTTCTGCCAGGGCTGCGGAGCAGGCATTTCGGATCCCGCGTGATCTGAAGCCGGACAAGGATCCGCTGCCAGGTGCCGTCCCGCTGCCATCGGCGGCCGGTCACGGACGTGGCCCCACGGACCGACCTCGCCGCGCCCGCTCTGACGCGCAGCGGTGACCGACCCGCCCTTGCGGCGATCCCAGGAGATCCCCGCCCTTGGGGTGGACCCTCGGCATGTCGCCGGCGGACCGCGTACGGGGGACGCGCGTGCTTGTGATTGTGTCGGCCGGACGGGAAGGAGAGCCCACAACCCTTGGGAGGCTGATGTGGCGGATGAACGGATCGGTCTGGCGCAGGTGCTGGCGGCCGCGGAGGCCGCTGCCCCGGTGGACTCCCTCGACGTGGTGGCGCGCAACCTGCGGGAGCGGTTCGGCGCCGTGTACGTATCGTTCCTGTTCGTCGATGTCGTCGGCCGGCGCCTTCTGCGGGTCCACGACGCCGCGGCCACGCATCGGAAGGACCGCGCCGAACCAGTCTCCCTCGCCGGCAGTGGCATCTACGACGCGGTACTGCGTGACCAGCGTCTGGTCCTGGCACCGGACACCGGGAGAGGGCGGCGGGTGCTCGCCCCCGTCACCAACCGGGGCGACGCCATCGGGGTCCTGGAAGTCTTCCTGCCCCACGTCGCGGCAGGATGCTGGAGCAGGTGGAGGAGGCCGCGCACGCGCTGGCGTACGTCATCGTCACCGACCGGCGCTTCACCGACCTCTACCACTGGGGCAACCGCACCACCACGGTCAGCCTGGCCGCGGAGATCCAGCGCCAGCTCCTGCCCACCGCCTCCTCCTGTGAAGCACCCCAGTTCGCGCTCGCGGGCGCCCTGGTCCCGGCCTCCGACATCGCCGGCGACACCTACGACTACAGCCTCGACCAGAACACCCTGCACCTGTCGATCACCGACGCCATGGGCCACGACACCCACGCCTCCCTCATGGCCACCCTCCTCGTCAATGCCTCCCGCGGCGCCCGGCGTGCCGGGGCAGACCTCGCCGAGCAGGCCCGCCAGACCCACCAGGCCCTCCTCGACCACGGCAACCACACCTTCGCCACCGGCCAGCTCCTGCGCATCGCCCTGGATGGCACCGGCGCCCAGCTCGTCAACGCCGGCCATCCCCGGCCGTTCCTGCTGCGCGCAGGCACGGTCACCGAACTGTCGCTGGCCGCGAACTTGCCGTTCGGCATCGACTATCCCCATCACGGCGCGTACCTGGTGCAGGACCTCGACCTGCGTCCCGGGGACCGACTCCTGCTCCAGACGGACGGCATGTAGGAACGCGACGCCGAAGTTGTGGACCTGCCCGGCCTCCTGCGCAAGACCGCCGCCGAGCACCCCCGCGAGGTGGTCCGCGTGCTGGTCGGCGCCGTCGCCGACGCCTGCGGCGGCCGCCCGCCCCGGGACGACGCCACCGTCCTGTGTCTGGACTGGCACGGCCCGCACTCCGGCGTCAGCCCGACCGCCTCTCAGCCTGGCCCATGACGCCACCCCGCGCCGCCCGCACCCCTTCCTCGTCCTCGAAGGTCCCTGCCTCGCAGATGCCTGAGGTGGAACTGATTCGAGCAACGTCAGAGAGCCGTATGTCCCGCATCAAGACTGGTCGCGGGGCGATGCCGCCCCGCCCCGGCGGGCTTACGGTGCGGCCATGGGTCGAAGAATCAGTTACTCGGCGAGGAATCAGGCGGTGCCGCCCCAGTCTGTCTCCTACGACATCACCTGGCCGGGCGAGGCCCGCTCGGCCGTCGGCTACGGCACGTTGCTCTTCGTCCTGCTGACAGCGGTCGACGCGGCTGCGGGCACGCTCACCGATGTGCGCGCCGCACTGTGGCTGATCCTGGGCGCCCTGCTGTTCGCCGTGCTCTGGCCGGCCCGGGTGTCCGCCGCCCCCGGCCTCCTCGTCTCGCGGGGCCTGTGGCGCGAGTCCGGCGTCCGCACCGACCGGCTGGTCTCGGTGCGCTGGTCCAACGGCGTCGCGCAGCGCCTGGTTCTGCGCGACGCCGACGGCAACCGGGCGGAGATCGACCCGCGGGTGCTGGTCGCCAATCCCCGCTCTGGGCCGTGGTCGACACCGACGCCCACACCAGCATCGAGCGGGGCACTCTGTGCTGCGGCGAGACCGCCCTGCGCCAGATGGCGACCCGCGTCGACGGGGAAACAGCCCGTGCTGTGTTCAAGCTCTCCGGACTGGAGTAGGCATTTGGTCTTGCTTTGTGGTGATTTCCTGGAATTTTGACGGCCTCTTAACGGCCAACCTGCTGTCCCGTTTCTTACGCTCACGCCGTGTTCAAAGTGACCGGCGTCCTCAAGCGCCTCGTGATCGGCCGTGCCATGCGCAGCGAGGAGCTGGGTGAGACCCTGCTCTCCAAGCGGCTGGCTCTGCCGATCTTCGCCTCCGACCCTTTGTCGTCCGTGGCGTACGCGACGCAGGAGATCCTGCTCGTCCTGACCCTCGGCGGTTTGGCCTACCTCCATTTCACGCCGTGGATCGCGGCCGGGGTGGTCGCGCTGATGGCGGTGGTGGTGCTCTCCTACCGGCAGGTCGTGCACGCCTACCCGAGCGGCGGCGGCTCCTACGAGGTGGTGTCCACCAACCTCGGCCCTTCGGCGGGGCTGGTCGTGGCCGCGTCACTGCTGGTCGACTACGTCATGACGGTCGCCGTGTCGGTCGCGTCCGGCGTCGACAACATCATCTCGGCCATCCCGTCACTGGCCGAGCACCGCGTACTTCTCGCGCTCGGCTTCGTCGCGATCCTCACCGCGATGAACCTGCGCGGGGTACGCGAGTCGGGCCGCGCCTTCGCCGCCCCGACCTACCTCTTCATCGGCGGCGTGATCATCATGGTCGCGACCGGCCTGGTCCGGTACGTGCTCGGGGACGCCCCGGTCGCCGAGTCGGCCGCGTACGGCATCCACCCGGAGGCGTCCAGCGCCCACCTGACCGGGCTCGCCCTGCTCATGCTGGTGCTGCGCGCCTTCTCCAGCGGCTGTACGGCGCTGACGGGCGTGGAGGCGATCTCCAACGGTGTGCCCGCCTTCCGCAAACCGAAGTCGAAGAACGCGGCGTCCACCATGGCGGCGATGGGCATCATCGCCGTGGTGATGTTCGTCGGCGTCACCACGCTCGCCATCGTCGCCAAGGTCCACATCACCAACAACTCCTGCCAGTTGACCGGCATCAGCGGCAACTGCGACACCTTCACCCAGAAGACCGTGATCGCCCAGCTCGCCTCCGCCGTGTTCGGCGGTGACCACTCCATCGGCTTCTTCTTCATCCAGGCCGCCACAGCGCTCGTCCTCATCCTGGCCGCGAACACCGCCTTCAACGGCTTCCCGCTGCTGTCCTCGATCCTGGCCCAACACCGCTATCTGCCGCGCCAGCTGCACAACCGGGGTGACCGGCTCGCCTTCTCCAACGGCATCCTGGCCCTCGCCATCGTCGCGGGCGCCCTGCTGTGGGCCTACAAGGCGGACGTCACCAGCCTCATCCACCTCTACATCCTCGGCGTGTTCACCTCCTTCACCCTCTCCCAGCTCGGCATGGTGCGGCACTGGAACCGCGCCCTGCGCACCGAGCCCGACCCCGCCACCCGGCGCCGCCACCAGTCGGCGCGGGTGATCAACTCGCTGGGTGCCGTCGTTACCGCCCTGGTCCTGGTCATCGTGCTGATCACCAAGTTCACCCAGGGCGCCTGGCTCGCCGTGGTCGCCGCGGTGCTCCTGTGGGTCATGATGCGCGGCATCCGGCGCCACTACGACCGCACCGCCACCGAACTGGCGGTGACCGACCCCCGCGACGAACTCGTCCCACCCTCACGGGTGTTGGGGGTCGTGCTCGTCTCCACCATCCACAAACCGACCCTGCGCGCCCTCGCCTACGCCCGCGCCTTCAAGCCCTACCGGCTCGAAGCCCTGACGGTCGCCGTCGACAAAGAGGCAACCAACGACCTGCAGCAACGCTGGGCCGAACTCGACGTCAACGTCCCTCTGAAGGTCCTGGCCTCCCCCTACCGGGAAATCACCAAGCCGGTCGTCGAATACGTCCGCACCATGCGCCGCGAGAGCCCCCGCGACGTCGTCGCCGTCTTCATCCCCGAGTACGTGGTGGGTCACTGGTGGGAAAACCTCCTCCACAACCAGTCCGCCCTCTGGCTCAAGAGCCGTCTCCTCTTCACCCCGGGCGTCATGGTCACCAGCGTCCCCTGGCAACTCACCTCCGCCGCCCACGCCGACCACCCCGCCGCCCGCGCCCCCGGCTCCGTCCGCCGCGGCGAACCAACAGCCGCCCACCACGAACACCCACCCGCCCGTGGCTGACCACTTCGTCCACGGTTGAGGTTTGGGCGTGCAGGCCTGGCGGGCCAGCTGGCACATGTGCCGGAGGCCTGCCTGGCGGGCACGAGCTCGGTGCTCTTCCTGCGGGGGGACTCTCCGACGGACTACGACACGCACCTGGACGTCGACTTCACCGTGCCGACCTGGGGTTTCCCCTAGGGGAACGGGCCTCGTCGCTCACCCCTGTTCACGATCATCGGGGCTCCCCCGCCGACCTACACTGAAGCAACTTTCAGCCAGTCCGACACAGATGAGGCCCTCACTACATGTCGCACCGCAAGGCCGTCGCTGCCTCCGCGCTTCTTGCCGCCGCACTGCTCGTTCCCGCCGCCACTCCCGCCATGGCGGCCGCACCCGACGCCGGTGCCGACCGGGCCGCGCTCCAGCAGGCCCTCGACGCCACGGTGGCCGCCGGTGTACCCGGGGCTGTTGCCGAGGTGAGAGACGGGCGCGGGGTGTGGCGTGGCAGCAGTGGCACTGCCGATCTGGCCAGTGGGCGTGCCGCCCATGCCGGGGATCGTTTTCGGGCCGGGAGCGTGACCAAGACGTTCGTGGCGACCGTCGTGCTGCAGCTGGTGGCCGACGGCAGGGTGAAGCTCGACGACGACATCGAGCGACAGCTGCCGGGGGTGGTTCCCAACGGCGCACACATCACCGTGCGGCAGCTGCTCAACCACACCAGCGGACTGGCCAACTACACCGACGTACTGCTGGGCAAGCACGACCCGGTGCGGGACGCGCAGAAGGCCACCTACACGCCGCGCCAGCTCATCGCTCTGGTCGCCGACATACCCAACCGCCCCGCGCCGGGCACGACTTGGGAGTACTCCAACACCAACTACGTTGTCCTCGGACTGCTCGTCGAGCACATCACCGGCCAGTCGCTCGCGCATGAGATCGACCACCGTATCGTGCGGCCCCTGCACCTGAAGGCCACGTCCTTCCCGACCTCCCCGAGCGTCCCGGGTCAGCACCTGCACGGTTACGAATGGCTCGAGGGCAGGGGTACGGGTGCCGCACCCACCGACCTGACCGAGTTCAGCCCCGCCGCGTACTGGGCCGCCGGGACGCTCATCTCCACCACGCACGACCTCAACACCTTCTACAAGGCGCTCCTCGACGGCCGGCTGCTGCCCGACCGCATGATGAAGGAGATGCGCACCCTGCACCCCATGGACGCGAAGCGGCCCAACCGCTCGTACGGCCTCGGTCTGGAGAGCAACGGCACCACGTGCCCGTCCGAGAAGCCGGTCGTCGGACACACCGGAGAGGTCGTCGGGTACCAGACCTTCAGTTTCACGTCGGCGGACGGCAAGCGGCAGATCACCCTGTCCGTCAACACGGGCCTGACCATGACCGACGCTGAAGGGACCGCCGCGACGAAGATGCTCTCCACCGCGTTGTGCCGCACGGCGTAGCGTCCCCACCACCCGCGGATTCCACCCATCCCCTTCGACGCGGCGCCTGCGGCGTTCGTGAGGGGATGGGCGTCGTACGAGTCGCCTACGGGCCCGACGCCGTAGCGGCGGCCGTGCTCAGGGCTGCCGGGTCAGCAGGTGGAAGGCGGCCCGGGTGACGGCCTGGCCACGGGCGACCACCGTGGCCAGGTCCAGGGCGGTGTCGGGGTCGGACACCATCAGGCTGGTGGCCAGGGCCCGGCCGTCCGCGGCGCGGGCCAGGTGATTGAGGGTCAGTACGCCGGGCTCGCTGCCCGGCTTGGACCACACGGTCGGGAACCGGGAGACGTCCAGGTTCAGGCCGCCTTCGGTGTGGGAGAGGGCGCGGCCGATCTCCGGCTGGTCGAGCCGCAGTAGGCCGCACAAGGCGCGGCAGATATCGGCCGGCGAGGCGAACCACTCGATGCGGTCGATGTCACGCGGTTCGGTCCACGGCTGTGACGTGTCGGGCAGCGGGAGGCGCTCCATCTCCTCGATCACCGTGGCACGTTCGGGCGCGGGAGCTGACCGGTATCGGTGCGCGTACGCAGGGACGTACTTGAGCTGGAAGAACGCCCGGGTGGTCAGCAACGGTGCGTTCACCGCGGGCCGCTGATGGCCGAACAGTTCGAACTGCCGGGACACGGCTTCCCGGCCGAGCCGCCGGATCAGGTGGTCGGTGGCGGTGTTGTCGCTGACGGACATCATGGCGTCCGCGTACTCGGCCAGGGTGAGCCGGTCGCCGGCCGGGCGGCCGAGCAGGATGCCGGAGGCCGGCAGGCTTTTGGCGTCCTCGCGGATGGCCAGTCGTTCGTTCCAGGACGCCCGGCCCTCGGCGACGGCCAGCCCGAGCGCGCCCAGTACGTACAACTTGAAGCCCGAGCCGATCGGGCGCAGCGTGTCCGGCCCACGACCGTGCACGATCCTGCAGTCCTGCGGGGTGATCTCGGCGGCGGCGAAGGACACCCGTCCGGGAAGGGCGGCCAGATCGTCGTCGAGTTCGGCCCACGAGGCCGGTGCTGCCTGCTCGGCGGTCATCGCCACGTCATCGATCCGGCCGCTCGGGTCGATGCGCACGGTGAGCAGGTGCTCGCCGCCGTCTCCCCGCACCCGTGCCTGGGCCCGGTCGGGTCGGGCGGACACCGGGCTGGTGACCACGAGGGGCCCCATCGCGGCCGCGACGGCGTTGAACCCGGCAGGCCCGCCGCTCGCGTCCAAAAAAGCCGGGGCCACACGGGCGCACAGCTCGTCCTCCGCTATCGGCGCCCTGGCCAAGGCAGCCGCCAGCCAGCCCAACTGCTCGGCGGCGTCGGCCTGCGTTGTCCCTGTCGTCTGCTCGCTCACTGCTTCCCCCGTCCGATCAAGGGGCCCGCGGCCCCATTGAATCCACAAATGGAAACATTACCGTGTCCGGAATCAAACTGCTAGCCTGTGCCGATGAGTTCAGCCGACCTGCTGCTGCACCCGGTCCGTCTGCGGATCGTGCAGGCATTCCTCAACGACCGCGCCCTCACCACGAACGACCTGCGCGACGAACTGTCCGACGTCGCACCGACCACGCTCTACCGCCACGTGAGCCGCCTGGTCGCCGGCGGTGTCCTCACGGTCGAGGCCGAACGCCGCGTCCGCGGCACCGTCGAGCGCACCTACGTTCTGCGGATGAGCGCGGCCAGCCTCGGCCTGGACCACATCCAGGCGATGACCGCCGAGGACCATCGCCAGGCCTTCACGGCCTATGTCGCCGGTCTGCTCGGCGACTTCGACCGCTACCTGGCCCGGGGCGACGTCGACCTGCTGCGGGACCAGGTCGGCTACAGCCTGGCGGCCATGTGGCTGGACGACGCCGAGTTCGCCGAGCTCCGCCGCGAACTGGCCCGCGTACTCGCGCCCCGCCTCGCCAACCCGCCCGCACCGGGCCGAACCCGCCGCATCTACGCCCGCGTGCTCCTCCCCGGGGACAACGGATCCGGGGAGCACCGGACGCCGCCCTCGGAGACGGACGCTCCCGCCTCCTAGTGCTCCGGCTTCTACGCGAACGCTTCAGCCGTCGGTACGTCAGCCGACCGAGCAGGTGAACGGCACCCCCGCGGGACAACTGGCCCGCGGCCGACGCACCTCCCAGGGCGCCATGGTCCGCGTCACTCAGCCAGTCCTCGCGATGGGCGCCGCGAACCGGCGACCGCCTGAGCGGCGTGCCCGGTCAGGCGGTCGGTGCCCCGTGCGATCCGAACCCGTCGGACTCCTTCGTCCATGACCCGTGGGGCGAGCAACTCCTCCCTCCACGGGCGTACGCCTACAGGGGGACTCCGCGCGGGCGGACGGCGGCTACGCTCCCGGCGTGGATCAACCGATGCCGTCCCCTCCGTGGCTGAGGCGGCTGCCGTCGCCGGTGTGGTCGGCGCTGTATTGGTGTGCCGCCGCTCTGTTCGCGCTCCTGCTGTCCGTCACCACGACGAGTCGGATGGCACCTCCGCCGGCTCACCAGTCTGTCTTCGTGAATGCCCTGCCCCGGGAGGCGGCGGCCATAGTGGCAGCGATGGCCCTGGGATGGGCCCGCCGCCGGCCGCTGCCGGTGTTCGGCGTGCTGTTGGCCGAATCGTGCGCGGCGGCCGCGGTCGGTGCGAAGACCTGGCCGTTCTTCCTGGTGACGGCCATCCTGGTCGGCTGTCTCGCGGCCACGCGGCCGCGCCCGACCGCCGTCGTGGCCGCCTGCGTTGAACTGACCGTCTGGCCCTGCCAGTGGTGGGCCATGGACCACGGCCGGGAGGCTCTCAGCGACGCGGTCAGCATGATGGCCGCGCTCGCGGCGACGGTCGCCATCGCCTGGCTGACCGGCAACTCGGTACGCCAGCAACAGGATTACGCCCGGGCACTGCGCACCCAGGTGCTCACGGCCGAGCGCCTGCGGATCGCCCGGGAGGTGCACGACACGGTGGCGCACAGCATGGGCGTCATCGCGATCCAGGCCGGCGCGGCAGCCCTGGTCCTGGACGCCCGACCGCAGGACGCGCGCAAGGCGCTCGCCGCCATCGAGACCACCAGCCGCGAGACGCTGGCCGGACTGCGCCGCATGCTCGTCTCGCTGCGCCGAGCCGACGACGACACGGCAACGCGGCCCGTGGCAGCGGGCCTGGAGGCCGTCGACCGGCTGGCCGAGACGACCGCTGACGCCGGGGTGCGGGTCGAGGTGCACTGGCAGGGCGAACGGCGGCCGCTGCCACCCGAGGTCGACATGGCCGCCTTCAGGATCATCCAGGAGTCGGTCACCAACACGGTGCGCCATTCCGGCGCCCGGCATTGCCAAGTGTGCGTGGACTACGGGGACGAGGAGTTGGCTATCGAGATCACCGACGACGGGTGCGGGGCCGACCGGGCCGGCGGACGAGCAGAGGTGCGAGCCGGTGCCACGTCGGGGTCAGGACTCGGGATAACCGGCATGCGGGAACGGGTCGCCTTGCTGCATGGCCGCTTCAGCGCGGGCGCCAGGCCCGAGGGCGGCTTCCGAGTGGCGGCGAGGCTGCCGGTATGACGACCCGAGTGGTTCTGGCCGACGACCAGGAACTGGTGCGCGCCGGACTGAGCATGGTCATCACGGGTCTGCCCGACCTGGACATCGTGGGCGAGGCCGCAACCGGAGCCGAAGCGGTCCACCTGGCCCGTGAAGTCCGGCCCGACGTCGTGGTGATGGACATCCGGATGCCCTCCATGGACGGCATCGAAGCCACCCGGGCCATTACCGCGGATTCCCCGACACCACGCGTCCTCATCCTCACCACCTTTGACGACGACGAGAACGTCTACGCCTCGCTCCGCGCCGGGGCCAGCGGGTTCCTGGTCAAGGACATGGCGCTGACGGACATCATCGCGGCGATCCGGGTGGTCGCGGTCGGAGACGCCCTGATCGCGCCGAGCGTCACCCGCCGCCTCATCGAGGACTTCGCCGGGCGCCCGACGCCCACCCGGCACCCTCGGCGGATCGACGGCATCACCGGCAGGGAACGTGAAGTGCTGACCCTGGTCGGGCGGGGCTTGTCCAACTCCGAGATCGCCCAAGAGCTCTTCATCGGGCCCGCCACCGCCAAGACACACGTGGCGCGGCTGCTGACCAAGCTCCAAGCCCGCGACCGCGTCCAACTCGTCATCGCCGCCTACGATGCGGGCCTGGTGTCTCCGTCCGGCTGAGCCGACGGGAACGAGGACACCGCGCACGGTCTTACGGGAGCTGGACTGCGACCTCCGGCTCGTCCGGGGACGGCCCGTCCAGCAGGGGCTCCGGTTCGCCCTTCAGCTGGAGATCGAAGAAGTCCCCGAGGTAGGTCCGGGTGATGGCCAGACCGCGCAGCGGCGCGATCGCCCCGGGAGGACCGGGCCGGCCCACCGCCTGGGAGAGCAACGGCAGATCGCTGAAGGTGCCGTGCTCGGCGCCGGCCACGGTGAGCCGGCGCTTCCAGCCGTCCAGGCTCGTCCAGGCGTCGTCCCAGCTGTGGTCCATGCCCGGGCTCTCATCGGCCTGGGCGCCGAACAGGAGGAAAGGTCTGCCGTGCAGTCCGGCGGCCGGGACCGGGACCTGGAAGGTGCCGTCCATGTTCACCCCTGCTCGCACCCGGCGGTCGGCAGCCATGGTCACGGCGGCAGCGTCGCCGCCGATGGAATGCCCGGCCATGCCGATCCGTCGCCGGTCGACCAGATGGGCACGGGACCAGGGCGAGTGAGTGGACGTCAGCTGGTCGATGACGAAGGAGGTGTCTTTCGCCCGGCTCTCGGCGACGGCCGCCATCCCGCCCGTCGGTGGCCGGTCGCAGATGGCGCACGGCAGGGTCTGTCCGTCGGGGAAGGTGACGCCGGGAGTCTCGTAGGTGTGGTCGATCAAGGCCACGACGTACCCGCGACTGGCCAGATCCTCGGCGACGCTGCTGAACAACGCCCGCGGGAAGGTGAAGCCGGGCGAGAGCAGCACCAGCGGGAACCGGCCGTGCGCCGGCCGCGCGTCCGCGCGCGACCACGTGCGAACGCCGGCCAGCGCCTCGGGCGGAAGACCGGAGCCCGGAGCCTTGCGCTCCAGGAACAGCCGCGCCTCGTCCGGGGTCATGTAGGAAGCAGGGACCCCGCTCCCGGGCCGGGCCGGGTAGTACATCGACACCATCAACTGCCGCGCCCCCGCTGACGGCACCCACGGGTCCTGGCGATGCCGGTCGACGAGGTGCAGCGGGTCCCGGCCGACCGCGTACGGGCCGGTGGGGCGCGGCAGTTCAGCCGTGAAGCCAACCGGTGCCGGCATGGCGGAGACCGGCGCGGCGGCCAAGGAGGGCGGCGCCGCGACCATCGGCCACGGCAGAACGAGAGTGAGCGCGGCGGCCGCAGCCGCCCGGCGGATACTGGTCATGCCCCAGAAACTAGGCCGCGGAGCAGCCCCCCGACGTCAGCTCCGGAGCGGACAGCCGCATCCGCTTTCGGGTGGATCCCCCTCCCCTCGCAGGCGGACCAAGACCCCGTCCCCAGCGGTCAGCGGTCAGCGGTCAGCGGTCAGCGGTCAGCGGTCCAACGCACGGTCGGTGCGCGCACCGGCTACAGCACGCCCTTCACCCCCTCGGCTCTTCCACTTCTCCGGCCCGAGCGCGACCAGGGCACGCGGGGCCGCTCGCAACTTGCGCCGCCGCAAGGAACATGAGGCACCTCCAGTCGGCAGGAGAGGTGAGCAACCAGGCTCCCTGGCAGGCAGACGCCGGGGCGAGTCAGTGCGTGGCGGAGAGGAAGGGGCGCAACATGGAGGGGGCGTCGGACAGGAGCCGCTCGACAAGCGGCATGGCTTTGTGGCCGATGGCGGCCGCGCCGATCGATGCCGCGACGCCTGCCCACGCCACCGGCCCCAGGGGTGTGCACCCGAAGAAGTGGCTGAGGCCGGGCGTTTGCACGAGGACTGCCAGGGCGGCGGCCGAACCGAGTGCGGTGGCCAGGACCAGGGGGCTTCGGCCTCGTCCGTTGAGGGTCTGGGTGAGTTGCGCACCGACGAGTCCGCACAGCGCCATGGTGCTGGTGCGGCGGGCCGTGCCCGGGGTGAGTGTGCCGATGAGCCAGGCAGTGCCCGCGCCGAGCCCGGTCACGAAGCCGCGTTGCCGGATCTGCCGGGTCAGCGGCTCTCCGAGGGCTGCGACACCCGCGCACACCGAAGTCTCCTGGTCCGTTGCGGCATTGGACGCTGAGGTCGGCTCGTCTTGAGGGGTGACCGCCACTGCCATGGCGGGGAACATGTCGGTCAGCAGGTTCACCAGGAGGAGTTGGCGGGCCGACAGGGGCGAGGAGCCGCCGAGCAGCGTGCCGAACACGGTGAACCCGACTTCTCCCGCGTTGCCGCCGATGAGGATGCTGATCGCGTCGGCGACGCTGCGCCACAGGGCCCGGCCTTCGGTGACGGCGGCGAGCAAGGGTGTCAGTTCATTGGTGGTGAGGATCAGGTCGGCTGCGTTGCGGGCGGCTGCGGAGCCGCGTACGGCCATGCCGATCCCTACGTCCGCCGCGCGGATGGCTGCGGCGTCGTTGGCACCGTCGCCGATCATCGCCACCACGCGGCCGGTTTCCCGCAGCGCTTCGACGACTTGGAGCTTCTGCTCGGGGGCGACGCGGGCGATGACCTGGCAGTCGGCCAGCAGACGAGCCCGGCCGGTCCGGTCCAGGGCCGCGAGTTCATCGCCGGTGGTCACGGTGACGTCCTGGGGCCAGCCCAGGCTGCGGGCGATGGCTTGGGCCGTGTCCGGGTGGTCTCCGGTGAGCATGACCGGCCGTACCCCGGCCTCGCGCAGCTGGGCGACCACCGGCGCGGAACTGGGACGGGGGGTGTCGGCCAGTGCGACGAAGCCGACGAGTTCCAGGCCTTTCAACGGCTGGTCAAGGATGCCGGACGTCTCGTCGGCCTCAAGCCGCCGCTGTGCGACGGCGAGGATCCGCAGACCTTGGCCCGCGAGCGCTTGCGCAGCGGTGTGGGCGGCCTCGTCGACACCTTCGCAGCAGGCGAGCAGCACTTCCGGGGCGCCCTTGGCGACCAGCGTGGCAGATCCGTCGGCCTCCTCGCCGATGGCGCAGGCGTAGCCCCGGCTGGCCTCGAAGGGCTGGACCTCGGCCTGCTTCCAGCGCGCATCGTTCGGCGCTGAGGCCAGGATGGCTTCGTCCGTTACGTGGGCGGGGCCCGCTTCATCGGTGGTCTGCGGGCAGGCGCGGGCCGCGACCCGCAGGACCGGCTCCGCCCGCGGGGCGTCAGCCGCGAGAGTGGCCCCGTCGGGGGTGACCGCGTGCACCAGGAGCAGCCGGTTTTCGGTCAGGGTGCCGGTCTTGTCGAAACAGACGGTGTCCATGCGGCCAAGTGCCTCAAGGGCGCGGGGACTTCGGACCAGGACACCGTGGTGGCTGAGGCGGCGGGCGGCGGCCATTTGCGCCACGGTGGCCACCAGCGGCAGCCCTTCGGGGACCGCTGCCACCGCCACGGCGACGCCGCCGCCCACAGCTTCCCGGGCCGGGCGTCCGCGCAGGAGCGAGAGGACCGTGACCGCCGCGCCGCCGGCCAGAGTGAGCGGCAGGACCTTGCGGGTCAGTTCGTGCAGACGGGCCTGAACACCCTTGGCGGACGAGGAGTGTGACGCCAGGTGGGCCGCCCTTCCCGCTTCGGTTTGCTCGCCGGTGCCGACGACGGCCGCCCGGGCCTGTCCGGCCACTACGGTGGTCCCCTCGAAGACCATGCAGCTCCGGTCCGCGACGGCGGCCTGCGGGGTTGCGTCCGTCTGCTTGAGCGCGGGCAGTGACTCGCCGGTCAGTGAGGATTCGTCGACTTCCAGGTCGGCGGCCTCCAGCAGCCGGGCATCGGCGGGCACCACGTCACCGGTGCGCAGTTCGATCACGGCACCGGGCAGCAGCTTGGCGGCGTCGACGCTGGTCACGTCCGCGGTGTCTCCCTCCTCGGCGACGAGGCGCGCTTTTTGCTTCTGGGTGGTGGCGAGGGCGGCCAGGGCGTGTTCGGCGCGCAGCCGTTGCACACCGCCGACCACCGCGTTGACGGTCATGGCGCCGGTTACCAGCAGGGCGTCCACGGGTTCTCCGAGCATCGCGGATGCCGCGGCGCCGATGGCCAGGATCGGGGTGAGGGGGTCGTTCAGCTCGGCTTTCACCGCGGTGATCAGTTGCGCCGTGAGCCGGGCCGGGGCGAAGACCGGCAGTTGCCGGATGGACTGGGTCTTCTCCCGCGCCGTGGCTCGCAGCGCGAGCAGCGGACTGGCCGCGGAGCGCGGTGTGCCGGCCAGCCGCGCGAGGGCTTGCTCGGCCGGCAGGGCATGCCAGGGCACCCGGGGTCGCGGGCACGGCCCCGGAAGGGCAGCCAGGCGCGCGGCAGTCCGCCATCCGGAGAGCATGGCCGCCGCGGTGGCGGCGTCGACGGGGCTGAGTCGGGGGCCCCATGCGGACAGCGCCCGGCGGGCCGGGGACTTTCCGGTCAGGAGCATGAGCCCGGCCAGGGTGGCGCCTGCCTGAGCGAGGGTCTTGGCATGCCGACCGGTCTTCTGCGCGCCGGGAATTGCGGCCAGCAGCCGCCAGGCACCTTCGAGCCCGTCGAGGGCAAGGGCATCCGCGTCCCACACCACCGCGCTGGGCACATCGGTGACCGCCACCGCGAAGTCGCCGGCCAGCAGTGCCTCCACGATGTCTCCGCCTGCGGCGTCCGGACCTTGCTCCTCGGCCGGGCCCTGCGGGACACGGGCGACGGTCATCACCACGCGGCCTCGCTCGCGCAGGTTCCGTACCACCTCCGCCAGGGGTTGCGCTTCGGGCACGATCTCGTCGGCCAGTGCCGAGAAGTCGCCGAGCGAGGCGTCCTCGGGCACGATGACGTGCAGCCCGGCTCGGCGTGCCGAGTCCAGCACCGGTTCGGCGAGGGGGTCGGTTTCCCGGCCGACCAGCACGGTTCCGACGTCTTCGCCGTCCGGCGTGGAGGCGATCATCAAGTTGCTGGTTTCGGACGGGGCGTGATCAGGTACCGGTCGCAGTCTGACCTGTCGTTCCTCACCAGGCTCCGTGGAGTCCTGGCCCTGCAGGGCCGCGGTGGCCGCCTGCCAGAGCTGGGGGCAGTCCCAGTGGGCGACGCTCGGATGCGCCTCGAGGACGGTACGCCCCGTGGTGCACAGAGCTTGGGGGTGCAGGACGACGGTGTCGATGCGCTCCAGTTGCCGGAGCCGCTCGGTGTCGCGGATCAGGACGTTCTGCCCGGCCAGGGCGATGCCCAGGACCGTGGTGAACGCCACCGGCCCGTAGCGGGCCGCCTTCGGAGAGCCTGCCAGTACTGCCTCGGCGGCCTGCTCGGCATCGCGGGTGGCCAACAGGGTCGCGCCCGCGCCGACCAGGCTCCCGGTCACGGCCTGGTCGGCGTACTCCTGGCCCTCGGAGCGGTCCATCGCGGGGCGCGAAAGCCGCTGGCCAGGCACGCTCGTACGGTCCGGAACGCACAGCGCGTCGTGAGCCGCCTCGAACGCGGCGCCGCGCGCTAGAGCCTCCATCAACTGGCCGCTTCGCAAGCCGAGATCGAGGACCAGGGACACAGGTGATTGGCCGATGCCGTGGGCGGCGGCGGTGGCCGCCGCGAGGACCATCTCGGCGCCGGAACTCCCGAGCCGATCACGCAGTGCCGCCCGTACTCGGGTGTCCTCGCGTACCAGCGACACAGCGGCGGTGACCAGCCGAGGTGAGCGCTTCCAGCGCAGCGTCCGCGCGGTCGCGGCGGTGGCGATCGCGGCCGCATCGCATGCCAGGGCGAACGCCCCGGAGCGGACACCGCCGGTACTCCCCGGATGCGTGCGCGCCCGCACCGGTTCCTCGGGCCGTCGCAGCCCATACCGGGCAGCGACCTTCTCCGCTTGGCGCGCCACGCGGTCGACGAGTGCGCTCTCGCTGACCTGGACCACCAGGCGCGCCAGCCCGCCGTCCCAGTAGGCGGTCACCACCTCCGGATGCTCGGCGAGCGCACTCGCCACGCGTTTGGCCGCCGACTCCAGGCCACGAGCCCCGCGCCGCCCGGCCTTCTTGGAGTCGGGCTCGAGCGCCACGTGCATCCGAGAACCAGCCCGCCATTCGCCATCGCCGGGCAGCATGGCGTTGCGGACGACCCGGCCGAGCCTGACGGCCGTGGTGGAGGCCGCCGTCGCGGTCCGCAGCCCCGCCTCGGCGGCGTCGACCGTGACACGAGCCGCGAGACCTGCCGCCGGGGCGGCGCTGCGTGCCATGAGACCGGGGACGGCCAGCGCGAGGTCAAATCCCGCTGCGGGCAGGCGGGTCAGCAGACGCAGAACCATGTCCAACCTTCACCGTGAGCGTTCCGGCGGCTGCCCGAACAGCAGGGCCGCGATACAGACAGGTAGTCGGTTACCCGCAGTGCCCCACATGATGCGGACAATCCGCCCGGCGGACAGGGATCGACACCGCGACCGTCGCCATGTTCACCCCCCACCCGTCCGGGCGCCCTGCGCGAAGGCTGTGAGCCATGTGGCCCAGAGCGCCTCGCGTCACCAGACCTTGTCCGAAGTCCTGATGGCTGAACTTCCCCTCCGAGATGGCGATCATGACCGAGCGCCGACAACAGGACGGACGCGGAGATACTCACCCCGCCCATCGGCCCGGCCGATACCCGCCCTACTGTGGACGAGCACCTCGCCGGCTCACCGCCTCTCCCTACAAACCCCACCAGCGGCATGGAGCAAACTCCGCGGAGCACCCTGCTTCCGGTCAGCCGCGCCCTGTCATTCAAGAGAAGGCAGTCCGACCCGATGGCTTCAGGCCTCACCCGTCCCCGCTTGTTCATTCTCAGCCTCGCGCTCACGCTCAGCGCGGCCGGCGCCGTCTGGTACGCGCTGCCCTCACACGGGCATCCCGGGCCGGTGACCATCCGAGTCGACCAGGGCGGCTACGCCAGCAGTGAGCACAAGACCGCCTTCGCGATGGGCTCGGACGACGAACTCGCGGGGGCGCGGTTCGACGTGGTCGACGCCGCGGGGAAGGCCGTCCTGTCCGGTTCCCCCGGACCCCGCACCGGCGCGTGGAACGCGGCATACGAATCCGTACGCACCCTCGACCTCTCCGCACTCACCAAGGCCGGCAGCTACCGGCTGCGCCTGACGGGCACTGCTGACGCCACCTCACCTCCCTTCGTCGTGGCTCCCGCGAACCAGCTGATGACGGACCTGGCAGCGGACAACGTTCGCTTCTTCCAGGCGCAGCGGGACGGCGCCGACATCATTCCGGGCGCGTTGGGGCGCAAACCTTCCCACCTCGCGGACCGTTCGGCGAGCGTCTACGCCGCTCCCCACTACAACCGCGACGGCACCGAACTGACCGCGCCGCTCCAGAAAGTCAGCGGTCCCGTCGACGTGTCGGGCGGCTGGTTCGACGCCGGGGACTATCTCAAGTTCACCCACACCGCCTCCTACGCGACCGCCCAGCTGCTGCTGGCACAAAGGACATCGCCCGCGATACCCGGGCTCGCGGCCGAGGCCCGGCACGGTCTGTCCTGGCTCGACAAGATGTGGGACGGCCGCACCCGCACGCTCTACGCACAAGTCGGTATCGGGGCCGGCACCAAAGACCTGCACAGCGACCACGACGTGTGGCGCCTTCCGGAGGCGGACGACGCGCTGAAGGTGCACGACGGGGACGCGGACCACCTCGTCAAGTTCCGTCCGGTTTTTATGGCCAACCATCCGGGCGCGCCCTTGAGCCCCAACCTCGCGGGCCGGGTCGCCGCCACCTTCGCGCTGGCCGCGCAGACCGAAGCATCCCGCGATCCGGCCGGCGCCCGCCAGTGGCTGGAGAAGGCTGCCGCGGTCTACGGCCAAGCCGACACCCAAGGCGCTCCTGCACTGGTCACGACCTTCCCGCACGCCTTCTACAGCGAGGACTCCTGGCAGGACGACATGGAGTTCGGAGCCGTCGAACTGGCCCTGGCGGCAAAGGCGCTGGGTGACAACCGGGCGGCCCTGTGGCACACGCAGGCCAGCGATTGGGCACGTGCCTACCTGGCCTCCGGAAACCTCGGCACGCTCGGCGTCTCCGACGTCAGCGCGCTGGCCCACGCGGACCTGCTGCGGCTCGGCCCGTCGGAGGCCGCCGTCGCCGATCTGCGCAGGCAACTCGCCGACGGCGAGCGCCGCGCCGCGAAAGACCCCTTCCAAGCCGGCGCGGTCTATACGGACTTCGACGCCGTGCCCCACACCTTCGGCCTCGTGGCCACAGCCGCCCTCTATGCACAGGCGACCGGCGACCACCGCTACAGCGCCTTCGCCACCCAGCAGCGCGGCTGGGCACTGGGCGCCAACGCCTGGGGCACCAGCTTCATGATCGGCACGGGCGAGGTGTTCCCGCACTGCCCCGCCCACCAGGTGGCGAACCTCGCCGGCAGCCTCACCGGGCAAGGAGCATTGCTGCGCGGCGCGGTCGTCAATGGACCAAATGGATCCAAACAACTCTCGGACCGCGGCACCCTGGAGTCAACGCGCGCCTGTGACGCCGGCTCGGCCACGTGGAAGCGGTTCGACGGCAAGGGCGCCCGCTACCTCGACCAGGTAGGAGCCTGGCAGACGGTCGAACCCGCCGACGACTTCACCTCGACCGCACTGCTCGCCTTCGCCCTGTCCGCAACCTGAAAATCCCCGGACCGGTCAGGGGCGCGGCGCTCCAGCCACCGGTCCTGCGGCGGCACGTACGGCTCCGTGGACGGCGCGGGCCACTCGCGCACCCCACAGCGAGCGGGGCCCTGCGAAGGCCTCGGACTCGACACCGGCTCGCGGAGACCGGGCGGCGATACACACGGCGTCCGTGGGAGTTCCGGAGCAGTCGTATCCACTGTCCAGCAGCGCCTGCACCTTGGCTTCGGTGGCGGTCGCCACGGCGTTGACCAGGGCGCCGTCGGTCAAGGCGACGGGCAGGGCAACAACGATGTTGATCGTGCCGGGCCGCGTTGGGGCGGCGGTGCCCTCCGCAGGGGAAGCGGCCCATCCGCGCACCCCGAGACCCACGGTGGCGACTGCCTCTGCGCCGCCGTCGTGCGCGCGACCGTACGCGCCGGCGTCGGCGGCCGTCATCAGCCCGACCCCGGGCCCGCGGACGCCGGCATCACGGGCCAGATCAGCCAGATGCCGGTCGGGGTCGGCTCTCCGGTAACCGTGGGACACCTGGGCGTTGAGAACCCAGGCCCGCTCTCCGATCCCCCCGCCCAGCACAGCACTGCTGATCATCCGCCAACCGCCGCCCGCCCTCCACACCAGGCTGGCCAGCCGTTCACCGTCCTCGATGCGGACGAGTCGCTGCACACGCAGCAAACCAGTGGTTGAGCGGGGAGGCACAAGGACGTCAGTCACCGGACGGATACTCCTGGGGGAACGGGGGCTTCCTGATCGTACGTTGCCCCTCACCTGCGGAGCCGCTGTGCCCGCTTCCCCGGCCGATGCCCGGACATCGGCCGCCGAGGCAGACGACCGGCTCATCGCGGGCGGGTGCGAGGCCGACCGGTGCTGATCCCGTCCGGCATGGCCTGACGGCCCGACGGAAACCCCCTTGGGCACCCGTCAGCCGCCGAACGCCATACCGCGCAGGACCGCGGTTCGGGCTCGCTGCCCGCATCAACGCAGCACGCACCGTCAACGGAATCGGTCGATCCGCTGTCCAAAGCGCCCAGTCTCAGCAAGCCGCGGTCAGGTGAGCACCTCGGCCACTCAGGTGGCAGGCCGCCGATTCAGCGGGAGCCTGCGGGCCGCGGTCAGCTGTCCGACCTCATGATCGCTTCGCAGGAATCGCGCGGCGCGGAGATCTCTCCGCTGTCGCTGGAGACAAGGAGTGCGGATGGCAGGCAGGCTCACCACCAGGTTCTTGCGGTACCCGGCCCGGCTCACGGCTGCCGTGGCCCTGGTCCTCGCGCCCACGGCGGCAGCGGCACACGCCGCGGAGGTAACCGGGTCAGCACACACCGAGGCGAAGACCGTCCGCATCGAGACCGCGGACGTGTTCCACGAGTGTTTGACTCCGCACCCGTCCGGACTCATCTCCCTGGAGACGTGTGGTCGTGGCAGCCAGAGTTTCACGCTCCACGACGTTGAGGACGGGACCTTCGAGATCAAGACCTCCGGTGGCAAGTGCCTCACCGCGGACGAGGCCCCCGACACCGGAGTCGGGCTCGGGCCCTGCGGGGAACGCGACGGCCAGAACTTCAGGTTCGACCCGTCCTTCCTCGCCCCCGGAATGCAGTACACGATCAAAACGACGAGCGACCGGTGCCTGACCGCGGACCGCACGCAAGACCTCTCCTACGTCAAGCAGGCGAGCTGCTCTCCCCATGGCGCCAGGCAGAAGTTCAACCTGCCGGAGCAGGACATCTGATCCCAGCTTGAAGCCGAGCCCGGCTTTGAGGAGCACGTCATCGCTCCCCGGGGCCGCGGCATCGGCATCCATGACGTGCAGCTGAGTGAGGGCCTTGGGGGGCCTGGGCCGAGAGCCTTGTCCCACCCTGAGTCGGCGGAGATCATGATCGTGTGCAACATCGAGAGGGACTCCACGAGCTACTCGTACGCGTCGGACTAACGGTCGTCGAGGACGTGTGCCCGGGCACCCTGTTCCCGCCGGAAGCCGCTTGGCGGATCGCGCGGGGCATCGCGGCGCCGGACGGCGCGGCCCGGGAAGCGCTCAACGACGCGTGGTGGCGCCGTCTGTGCGGTGCCGACGGCGAGTTCCTGGTGGCCGTCCTCGGGCACCGGATCGGGGGCAACGACTCCTGGTGGACCCGGGTCCGGCACGCTGGGATCGGTGTGCCGGGGCTGACCGGCGGCCCGGGGTTCGTGGCGCTCTCCCTCGACGGGCAGGTGCTGGTGGCGGAGGTGCCCGTGGCGGGCGGGTCTCATGTGACGGCTCTTGACCGGTTGCCGGAGAGGCTGGAGGAGGCGGCCCAGGCTGCCGGACGCGAGACGGAGGTCGAGCGTGCCGAGGTGTGGGCAGCCGTGCCCGGCCCGCACGCGTGGCCTCTGCACTGGGCGGAGGGGATCGGGTCCAATTCGGCCGCCACGGACGAACTGCTGATCGGGCTGCTCGATGTGGAGGACGGCTTCTTGCACGGATGCGACCGGCCGGCCGTTCTCGACGCCGCCGTGGCACATCCCGATCCCCAGGTGCGGTCAAGACCCGCAGACGCCTTCCGGCCCAAGCTCACGTCCCATCAGTGGATACGCCTGGTCCGTGCCGAGCCGTCGCCGGCGCAACGCGTGCTCTGGGCGCAGCACGCCTGCGCCTGGGGCGTTGAACTCCCCGAGGATCTGTACGACGACCTCCTCGCCGGGCCCTCCCGCGCAGCAGCCGCCGAGCTCCCGGCGCTCCCCGCACGGTGCCTTGCCGACCTCGCCGTTGACACCGACCCCCGGGTGCGGGCGACGGCCTGTGCCCGGTGGGAGGACCTCACTGCGCCGCTGCGTGAACGGCTGCTGACCGACCCGGACTCCGCAGTGCGAACGGCTGCGCTGCTCGCCCACCACACCGGCGTGCCCATGCCCCGCGAGGTTTTCGTCGCCCTGCCCGACCCACGCCAGGCGCTCGAACGGTGCCGCCTCGCACCCGAGCTGGAGGCGGAGCTGGTTCGGGACGGGGACACGGAGGTGCGCCAGGTGCTCGCCGCCAACCCGCGTCTCGACGCGCACGGCGTCGCCGCTCTCGCCAAAGACCCTCAGGCCGCCATCCGCGCCGCGGTGGCCCTGCGCCCGGACCTCACCGAGGAGCAACGTGCTGCGGTCCGCCACGACTTCGACCCGACGGGGATGTCGCACACCCTGCCGTGGGTCGAGGACCTGCACGGCGACGCCGACGCGATGCGCCGTCTCGCGGCGTCGTCCCACCCGCTGATCCGCCGCAGCGTGGCCCGGGCGCGGCACCTCCCGCCGGACGTCGTGGCGCGCCTGGCGCGGGATGACGACCGGGTGGTCCCCCTGTTCCTCGCCGAATCGTGCGAAGACGCCCCGCCCGACCTGCTGTTGGAGGTCTGGCGATGGTGGGACGGCAGCCTCAGCCACCCCGACCGGCCCCGCAGCCATCCCAACTTCCCCCGTGCGGGCCTGCTGCGCTACATCGCCGATCCCAGCGGACGGATGCGTCGCCTGGCTCTGGACGATCCGGAGTCGGCACCGGCCGACGTCGCACGCCTGGCCGTGGATCCCGAAGCCGAGGTGCGCCGCCGCGCGGCGGAGGATCCCCGGCTGTCACCGGCCGACGCCGTGCGGCTCCTGAACGACCCCGACGGTGGTGTCCGGGACGCAGCGGTGCGCAATCCGCGGCTGCCCGTCCGCGTCCTGGCCGGGCTGCTGCACGACCGTGACACCGCATGCCCAGCGGTTGCCAACCCGGCGATCCCGCTTCCCGTCCTGCACCGCATCCTCACCGCTGCCGCGGCCGCGGTGGCCGGGGCAGCCCGACACTGAGCACGGCCACCTCGCACAGCCGCCCAGCCAGTGCTGCCGCGGGCGACGTTCGCCGGTTCAACCCCTGGATCGAGGCTTTGCCGAGCTTGTAGGTTCCCCACGTGCATGATGACGGCAAGACTCGGATCCGATGCGCCGAGGAAGCAGACGCAGCCGTGATCGCGCGCATCCACATGACCTCTCGGTCGGCGACCATGCCCTACCTGCCTCACCAAAAGCGCGGTCACGAGCAGGTGACCAGATGGGTGCAGGACGTCCTGCTCAAGGTGTGCCGGACCTGGGTCGCCGTGCGTGATGCGGAGATCATCGGCTACGCGGCCCTCGACGGCGAGATGCTCGAGCATCTGTATCTGCGCCCGGACGTCCGACGGCAGGGAGTCGGCACGCTCCTGCTCGACGAGGTCAGGCGGCACAGCCCCGCGGGGGTGTCCCTGCACGTCTTTCAGCAGAACACCGATGCCCGCGCATTCTACGAGAGCCACGGTTTCGCCGTCCTCGACACCAACGACGGTGATCGCAACATGGAGAACCTGCCCGACATGACGCTTCGCTGGACACCAAACAGCGTTCAGTGATCCGTACCCGCCGGACGAGCCCAAGGTTATGCGTCGAGCGTTCTTGGGTGACCAACCCCAGGTCCTATTCGTCACATGATGATCTTGATCAGTGGATCATGGCAGGGTGATACGTCGCCATGAACTGTCCGAAGCCGAGGGGGAGTTCGTCAGTGCGCTGCTGCCGGTCTCCTCGCGGGGCCGGAAGCGTTGGACGACCGAGTGTTCGCGACCTGCCCCGGCCCGCCGGGCCGCCGTGAGTCAGAGGTACCGCCCGGAGATATTCTCTGAGGCCAGCGATCTCGGCCCCGCCAGGAGTGTGCACGTACATATGGAGTTCCAGCTCCTTGGACCCGTGGCGGTCAACGGCGGGAGGGGGCCCGTGCCGCTGGGGTCCGCCAAGCGGCAAAGCCTGCTCGCGCTCCTGCTGCTCCGCTCCCCGGCTCCGGTCTCCATCGACACACTCACCGAGGCACTGTGGGAGGACGAGCCGCCGCGACACTCGCGCACCGTCATCCAGGGGCACGTCTCGCGGCTTCGCGCGGTGATCACCGAGGCCGGCCTGGACGCGTACGACGTCGAACTCGTGACGCGGGGGCGGGCGTACGCGCTGCGGCTGCCCGAGACGCTGCTCGACGCCCGCCGGTTCGACGACCTGGTGAAGCTGGCACAGCGCCAGCGCGATCCGTCGGACGGGGCGCTGATGCTGCGCGAGGCGCTCGCACTGTGGCAGGGGCCCGCGCTCAACGGGACGGTCGCCACCGCTCCGCTGCTCGCCGCCGCGGCTGTTCTGGAGGATTCCCGGCTCGCCGCGATCGAACAACTAGCCTCAGTGTACGGGGAGTTGAGAGCACCCGAGCAGGCCGTGACGCTGCTGAGCGAGGAAGCCGTCACGCAGCCGCTGCGCGAACCTCTGATCGCGGCCCTGATCCGGGCCCTGTACCAGGCGGGCCGCCAGTCGGACGCCCTGGAGCAGTACCACCGCACCCGCAAAGAACTCGCCGACGCGCTGGGCGTCGATCCGGGGCCGGTGCTGCGGGCGGCGTACGAGGAGGTCCTGGAGACGAACGCGGTCGCCGAGGGCGGCAGGGGCAGCGCCCATCCGCCCGTACCCGTGTCGGTACCAGACCTGCTGCCCAGGCCACCGCGCGGATTCCACGGACGCAGGACCGAACTCGCGGAGCTGGTCCGCGCCACCGCCACCACGTCGCCCATCGCCCTGGTCACCGGACCGGCCGGGGTCGGCAAGACCTCGCTGGCGGTGCACTGGGCCCACGACCGCGCCGCCGCCTACCCGGACGGCCGTCTCTTCGCCGACCTGCGCGGACACAGCGGCGGAGAGCCGGTCCAGCCCATCGACGTCCTGCGGGAGTTCCTGCTCGCGCTGGGTGTGGAGGCCGCGGCCGTGCCCGCGTCACAGGAGGCCGCGGCGGCGCTGTTCCGGTCCCTGGTCAAAAAGCGGCGGCTGCTCGTCGTACTCGACAACGCCCGCGACTCCGCGCAGATACGTCCGCTGCTGCCCGGCGGCGACGCCTGCACCACCGTCGTCACCAGCCGCGCCCGCCTGGACGCGGTGATGGCCGAGGACTGCGCGACGCCGGTCCCCGTCGAGGTGCTCCACGAGGACGACGCGGCGGGCCTGCTCGCCGAGGCTCTTGGCGATTCCCACGATCCCGATGCCATACGGAAAGTCGCCCGGCTCTGCGACGGACTGCCGCTGGCCCTGCGCATCGCCGCCGCCCGGCTCAAGGGCCGCCGCCACTGGACTGCCGTCGACCTTGCCGCCGAACTCGCCGACGAGCACGGCCGGTTGGTGCTGCTGTCCGCTGAGAACACCGGAGTGGAGGCCGCCCTGCGCGCCTCCGTCGCCTGCCTCGACGCCGCCGATGCCGCGCTGCTTGGCGCGCTCGGGCACTCCTTCACCCGGGAGAGCGACGCCTATGCCGCCGCGGCCGCCGCCGGGGTCGGGCTCACCGAGGCCCGAACGGGACTCGACCGGCTCGCCGCGGCGCACTTGGTCCAGGAGGCGGAACCGGGCCGCTACAGCCTGCACGACCTCGTACGGATCTACGCGCGCGGCCTGCCCCGCGCCGAGAGGACCGACGCGGTCACCCGCCGCCTGGTCGACCACTGGCTGCGGGCGCAGCACGCCGCCGTGGACGTGTTCGACCCCACCGGCTCGCGGACCATTCCGCTGCCCGAAGGTTTCGAAGCAGGGCTCCCCGTACCGCGGTTCGCCGAGCGCGACGCCGTGTTCGACTGGTTCCTCAAGGAGCAGGAATCGCTGATGGCCGCCGTTTCGACCGCCGCCCGGCCCGGCGACGAGGACCGCACCTGGCGGATCGCCGCCCTGCTGTGGCCGCTCGTCCACTGGCACCCGCATCCCGGATGGCAGCAGCCCCTGCACACGGCGCTCGCCGCCGCCGAGCGGATCGGCAGCACCGAGGGCATCGGCTGGCTGCGCGCTGTCACCGGCATGCTGTTCGTGGAGACCGGACAGTTCGCGCGCGCCGAGCCTCTGCTGGCCGGCGCGGTGGCGCCGCTGCGGACCTTCGCCCCCGAGGTCTCCTGCCAGGTCCTCGTCCTGCTCGCCATCGCCCGCCACCGGCGCGGCGATCCGGCCGGCATGCTCGACGCGCTGGCCGAGGCGGTGCACGACGCCCGTACGGCCCGCCATCCCATCGCCGTCACCCTGGAGCAGTACCACGCCACCCATGCCGCCCTGGCCCAGGGCGACTTCGCGGCGGCGGCCGAGCACACGGCCCGCTGCATCGCAGCCATCCCTGAAAACGAGATCGCCGGCTGGCGTCCGCTCATCCTGGAGTCGTACGGCATCGCACTGCACTACAGCGGGCATCACCAGGAGGCCCGCAAGGTGCTGCTCGCCGCAGTCGCCGCCAACGAGGAGGAGGACCTCCCGGCCCGCACGGTACGGGCACTGAACCGGCTCGGGGAGGTTGCCGCGGTGCTCGACGAGCCACACTCCGAGGCCGCGTACCGGGCCAGAGCGGAACAGCTCCAGAAGTCCCTCGCACGGCGCTGACCAGCACCACCACCTGCGAAAACGTCTCGCTTAGTGGAGTGTTAGCGGAATGCCAGCGGCGGGCGGCAAAGTCATGACCGTCAACAAACCTCACCACCACGGGGGACCTACGGTCATGCGTACCGCTCCGCGCAGGAACACCATGCTCGCCATCGCCGCCACTGCGGCGCTCGCCTTCTCACTGACCGCCTGCAACAACGGCGAGGGCACCAAGGACGCCGGCGCCGCCGGCTCCTCGGCAAGCACAAGCGCCTCCACGAGCCCGAGCACGAGCACCTCCACCAGCCCGAGCAAGGAAAGTGCCGCGCCCACCTCGAAGGGCTCGCAGGGCAAGGGCTCGCAGGGCTCGGGTTCCTCCGGCTCTACCGGCTCAGGCTCCTCGGGCTCCGTTGCCGGGTCGGGCTCCGGCGGCGCGGGCGACGACACAGGAGCCAAGGGCGAGTGCGTCAACTCCGGTACCGAAGGCTGCTTCACCGGCACGCTGTCGTACCTGGCCGAGTACAAGATGATGGTGAACAACCAGGCATTCGACGTCAGCGGCGACACCCAGATCCGCGGCGCCGCGGCGATCTGTGGCGCGGCCGACGGTTCCGTCACCGCAGACAACAATGTGGGCACCACCAAGTGCACTTACAACCAACTGGTGAAGGCCGCCAAGATGGGCACCGTCAAGGTGCGGGTCATCAAGGGCGCGGACGGCCTCGCCTCGTCGGTCCGGGAGATCTACCACCCCTGAGGGTGACTCTGGTCCGGCAACGACGGATGGACCCAGGTCGACGAGGTGACCGGTGGGGTGGGTTCATACGGCCTTGATGGTGATCCGGGCTATGGCGATCTGACCGGCCGCGGAAGTGAGGGGATCGCTCCTCCAGGTCCTTCCAGGGCAAGGGGCCAGGGGCCGGGAGCGGCGGACCGGGCACATCCCGCCATGCGAACACGTTCGTTACGATCGGGTTATGAGTGCGCGAAGAGAGCCGATCAGCCGCCGGGAGCGTCCGGCGAAGCCCGCCCTGTCCCGGCGCTGGATTGTGGACACCGCCGTGCGGCTCATGCGGGCAGAGGGGCTGGGGAAGGTCACGATGCGCCGCCTGGCGCAGGAGCTGGACACCGGCCCGGCGTCCCTGTACGTCTACATCGCCAACACCGCCGAGCTGCACGCGGCCGTTCTGGACTTCTTGCTCGGCGAGGTCGATCTGACCGGGCGGGACGGAGGTGAGGGCTGGCGCGAGCAGCTGCGTGCCGTCATGACGTCGTATACCCAGGTGCTGTTCGAGCACCCGCAGCTGGCGCGGGCCGCGCTCGTCGCACGCCCGAGCGGCGAGAACTACCTGCGCCTGGTGGAGCGCATCCTCGATCTCCTCTCACAAAGCGGCGCCGGGCGCGAGCAGGTCGCCTGGGGGGTGGACAAACTGCTCCAGGACGCGACAGCCACCGCCGCCGAGCACGCGACGCGTGAGCACGATCCCGCCTCCGAGGACGACTGGAACGCCACCGTGCGAGCGCTGCACGCCGTGGACGTCGCCACGCATCCGGCGATCGCCGCGCACATGCCCACCCTGATCGGCGGCTCGGTGTCGGACAGGATCCGCTGGAGCTTCGACGTCCTGGTCAACGGCATCGTGCACACACCCGTTCCTGGCGCAGGAGGCTGAGTTCCGGGCGGGTTCGCCCCGCCCTGCCGACGGCCGCCGCTTGGTTGAAAGCAGTTCTCCCGCCGCCCCTGGCCGCCGCACAAGACGTAGCGAACTTGTTCGCAACGAACATGTTCGCTACGGTCTTGTGTGTGGCCGAGCCATTGCCTGCCGATCACGTCCATGCCGACCTTCCCCAGGAGCTTGGCGACGTCGGTGGGGCCGACTCGGCGGACAGAAGCGTTCCGCTACTGCTCTCGGAGGCCCCATGAGCACCAACCATTTCCCGATCGCGATCGTCGGCGCAGGTCTTGGTGGCCTGACCGCCTCTCGCGTCCTGCACGTCAACGGCATTGAGTCGGCGGTCTTCGAGCTGGAGGCGTCGGCGGCGGTCCGTACGCAGGGCGGGATGCTCGACATCCACACGAACAACGGGCAGAAGGCGCTGCACGCCGCAGGCCTCCACGACGACTTCCTCAAGATCATCCATGAGGGTGGCCAGTCCATGCGCCTGCTCGGCTCGGACGGCACGGTACATCTGGCCGAGGAGGACGACGGCGCCGGCGACCGGCCGGAGGTGGACCGTGGCGACCTGCGGGACCTGCTGCTGGGTTCCCTGCCCGACGGCACGATCCACTGGGGACGGAAGGTCACCGGGGCCCGGGCGCTGGGCGACGGGCGGCACGAGGTGACGTTCGCCGACGGCTCGGCCATCACCGCCGATCTCCTGATCGGCGCGGACGGCGCCTGGTCCCGTATCAGGCCACTGGTCTCGGAGGCCTGGCCCGCCTACACCGGCATCTCCTTCGTCGAGACCGACCTGTTCGACGCCGACACCCGCCACCCGCGCAGCGCCACGCTCATCGGCGGCGGATTCTTCCTCGCCCTGGGGGACGAACGCGGTGTCCTTGCGCACCGGGAGAGCGATGGCAGTCTCCACGTCTACACGGCGCTCAAGATCGACGAGGGCTGGCTGGACACGGTCGACTTCACCGACCACGCAGCCGCCAAGGCCGCGGTCCTCGCCCACTTCAAGGGCTGGGACGAGGGCCTGCGCGCCCTGGTCGCCGACGCGGAGACGATCACCCCGCGCCGTATTCACGCCTTGCCTGTGGGGCATCGCTGGGACCGTGTCCCGGGCGTGACGCTGCTCGGTGACGCCGCTCACGTGATGTCCCCCTTCGCCGGGGAGGGCGCCAACCTCGCCATGTTCGACGGCGCCGAACTTGCCCTGGCCATCGCCGCACATCGCGGCGACACCGAAGCCGCCCTGGCCGCGTACGAGGAGGCCCTCTTCCCGCGCAGCGAGGCGTCCGCCGCCGAGTCCGCCGCCAACCTGGACACGATGTTCGGCACGGAGGGCCTGGAGCAGACGGTCGCGTTCTTCACCTCCGGCCCGGCAGCCGTGTAAGGCCCGGCGGCCACCGCTCCCCCGAATCTCCGAACCCACCCCCTCAGCCCCTTCGGGAGGAACCCATGACGACGCCCCATCGGCGCACCATCCCGCTACGCCCCGGCCTGGACCTCGAAGTGCGCGAGGTCGGCACGGGCAGCAGCCCGGTCCTCGTCCTGCACGGCGGCCCCGGCCCGTCCAGCATCGCGGCCCTGATCGACCACCTCGCACCGGATCACAGGGTGGTGGCGCCCACTCACCCGGGCTGGGACGCCACCCCGCGGCCCGACGATCTGGACTCCGTACCGGCACTCGCCGCCGCCTACCTGGATCTGCTCGGTCACCTCGGACTGAACGACGTGACGGTGATCGGTACGTCCTTCGGCGGCTGGGTCGCCACCCAGACCGTCCTGGACGACCGGGAGGGCCGGATCTCCCAGCTTGTCCTCATGGACGCCATCGGCCCCGTCATACCCGGCCAGCAGATCACCGTGCCCGCCGGTCCACCCGCTCCGGTGCCGCAGGGCGGACCGACCGAGCAGGCGATGGCCGCCCTGCGCGCCTACGCCGGACCGTCCATGGCGGACGCCGGCATGCTGCCGCGCCTTTCCACCGTCACCTGCCCGGTACTGGTGATCTGGGGCGCCGACGACGCGGTCGTCACCCCCGACTTCGGCCGCGCCTACGCCGCCGCGTTCCCCCACGCGCGATTCGAAGTCGTCCCCGGCGCAGGACACCTGCCCACCCGCGAGAACCCCGAGACGGTCTTCACCCATCTCGACTCCTTCCTCACCCAACGGGCCTCGGCCACCGACCAGTGAAACCCCGCTGTCCCGTTCCCCGCCCGCGGAAAATGCGGTCCCGCCGGGCCCGGCCGCGGAGAACTGGAGGTCGCGACTTGGCAAGCAATTCGAACATGCGCTCTAATTCGGGCATGGATCGCCCCGCCTTCCCCCACGACCTCCTGAAAGCCCAGACCACCTGGTACGTCACCTACAAGCAGCTCGCCGCCGGCCCGGCAGACGGCGCGGCAGTCCACCGCCGACAGCTGCTGCGACTGTCCCGGCTCATCGCCGCCCACCCGTACTGGCAGACGCCGGCAGGCACACCCGCCGCCCGGGTCGCCCTCAAGGAAGCCGCCCGCAGACTGGCCGGGGCGTGACACTCACGGCCCGCCAGGTGCCCGTCACGCGCGCCCGCGAGTGGATCGCCGCGCGCGGGGAGGCAGGCATCCTCCCCGCGCGAACCGTCCAGGGCCGCCAGGCTCTGGCTGGCTCCACGGTGCCGCAGAATGCCGGCGCCAACCCTGCCCCCGTGAACCCGTGCGGTCAGCGCATCAGCTCTCCTTGACCACGTGAAGCAGTGTGACGCCGAGGTGCGGACCGCCGTACCAGTACCCGGGACCGAGCCCGCGCAGGGTGCCCTGGCCGATGTGCGTGGCGTACTTCCTGGCCATGGGCCAGAAATCGGCGACGATCAGCCGGCCGCCCGGACGCAGCACCCGCATCGCCTCGTCCACCGCGCGGTACCGTCCCTCCGCCGACGGGATGTTGTGGATGGCCAGCGCACTCGTCACCACGTCGAAGGAGCCGTCCGCGAACGGCAACGCGGTCATGTCGGCCGTGCGGACGTCCACCCGGTCGGCGACCCCGGCCGCGGCGGCGTTGGCGAGCGTCATCTCGGGCCGGTTGCCACTCTGGTCCGTCCCGGACCACAGATCCACGCCCACGGCGTGGCCCTTCGGGAGCCTCTTGGCCGCCTCGATCAGCACCGCGCCTCGGCCGCACCCCATGTCCAGCAGCTGCTCGTCGCCTCTCAACCGGGCCCGGTCCAGCTCCCGTTGCCAGATCCGCAGCTTGCCGTGCAGTGTGGTGTGCAAGTAGATCCCGGTCTGGGCGATCATCACCGTCCCCGCGGTCAGCATGGTCTTCCGGCCTGCCCGCCGCCGGGCGCCTGCCAGGCAGCAGGCCGCGCCGACAGCGCCGAGCAGCGCCGGGAACGCTGGAGCGTCAACGCCGTACCGCGGCCGGTCAAGCCGCAGCAGTGGGGAGTCATTCCGGTCCTGGGTCATGCTCGCAGTGTCACCGGCCCGCCACCGGGCGTCTTGTAGAAATGTTCCCCGTGCCCGCTTCCCCGCCCGCACGCCCCGAAGCCGGGTCCGGGCCATCGGTCAGGACGTGGACAGGTATGCGGGGGCGTCCCACGCGACGTCGTCGACCGCGAGCCACGGCGCGATCCCGATGGCCGTGGGCGTCACCCCGGCGAAGGCCACCACATCCCGGTGGAGATGGGACTGGTCCACGTAGCCGATCTCCGCTGCCACCTGTGCGGCGCTGTGGCCCGCGGCCAGACGGTGAGCGGCGTGATCGAAACGGACGAGCTGGGCGGCACGCTTGGGTTGGAGCCCGATCTGGGCCCGGAACCGGGACCACAGGCGCTTGCGGCTCCAGCCGACCTCGGCCGCCAGCGCCTCGACCCGAACCCCTCCCAGGTTCGCCACCATCTGCCGCCACACGAAGGCGACTTCGGGCTCGACGGCTCGGCCTGCCTCGTATCGTCGCAGAAGAGCGGCCTCCGCCAGCGCGAACCGCTCCTCCCACGACCTCGCGTCGCGCAACTGGTCCTGCGTACGCGCTGCTTCGCGGCCCCACAGGTCGTCGAGCGAGACCACGGTGGCACCCAGCTCCGCACCGGCGCCCAGCACCGCATGCGCGACCGGCGGGGAAAGGCGCAACTGCAGGCACTCGACGTCCCGGCCGCGCCCTCGTACCCCGACGGACGCAAGCCCCAGGACGACGCTGCCGTTCTGCCGCCTACCGCTGACGTCATCGACGGCGAGCGGCGCGGCCCCGAGGTCGACGGCCACGGTAACAGCCGGGTACGGGACCACACCGAGGTCGATGGGGTCGGTGGTACGAGCGCGGAATCCGGCCATGCTCACACCCGGCAGCCGGCCGCTCCGCGACGGAGTGGCGATGTCCCACAACGCCGCTGCGTCGTGGGCCCGTTCGGCGGATCGCATACCGGCAAGCTACGCGACATTTTTCCAAGACGCGATGCCGAAGGCGCGAACACACTGACGGCTCCTGCCAGCTCAGCACCGAAGGGGATCGCCCGTCATGCACGCACCCATCGATCCGTTCACGCCAGCCGTCGAACTCGCCGCCGCCATCCGTCGCAAGGAGGTGAGTCCGGTCGAGGTGGCCGACTGCTTCCTCGACCGGATGGATGAGCTCGACCCCCGCCTGAACGCCTTCTGCCACCGCGCCGACGACGACGTCCGCAAGGCCGCCTCCGCCGCGGCCGACGCCGTGGTGCGGGCCACCTCACCCGAGGATCTCCCGCCGTTCCACGGCGTGCCGCTGCCGGTCAAGGACCTTGTCGACGTCGCCGGGTGGCCCACGACCCATGGGTCCGCCGGTGCCGGGCGGGCACCGGCCGACGCATCGGACCCGGTCGTACGACGCTTCGTGGACGCGGGCTTCGTCCTGCTCGGCAAGACCACCACCTCCGAGTTCGGCAGCCTGCCCTTCACCGAGAGCGAGGCCCTGGGCATCTCGCGCAGTCCGTGGAATCCGGACCGCACACCCGGCGGTTCGTCGAGCGGAGCGGGAGCCGCCGTCGCCGCCGGAATGGCGCCCATCGCCCACGCGGAGGACGGCGGCGGGTCGATCCGCATCCCCGCGTCGTGCAACGGCCTCGTCGGCCTCAAACCCACCCGCGGCCTGGTCACCAATGTCGTCGTGGAGGTGGAAGGCTTCGGCACCAGTGGAGTGCTCACCCACTCGGTGGCGGACACCGCCGCGGCACTCGACGTCCTGGCGCGCCACGACCCGGCCGCGTGGTGGTCGCCCCCGACTCCGCGCACCCCCTTCACCACCGCGCTGGAGAGGGACATGCCGACCGGGCTGCGGATCGGCGCGCTCATCGACTCCCCGGTCGACGGGATACGCGTGCACCCCGCGTGTATCGCAGCCGTCGACGTCGCCCTCCACACCCTCGAATCGGCCGGCCACCACCTGGTCGACACACCCCTTCCGCTGCCCCCGGCCGACGAGTTGGTCTCGGCGTTCACTGCCCTGTGGAACGTGGGCGGCGCCGGAATCGCGCTCGCGGAGCCCGACCGTATCGAGCCGCACAATCGCGCCTTGCGTGACGCGGCACGAGCGACCGACTCATGGACCTACGCGGAAAAGGTGAAGAAGACCGAGCAGTTGTCGCGTCGTATCGTCGAGGGCTTCGTCGCCGGGTTCGACCTCCTCGTCACGCCGACCATGGCCTGCCTCCCGCCGCTCATCGGCGCCTGGCGGGCGGGCACCGAAGACGATCCGCTGAGGGCACTGGTGAACAGCTATCCGATGGGGGTGTTCACGTCCGTGTTCAACGTGACCGGGCAGCCGGCCGTCTCCCTGCCCCTCCACCACGACGAGGCCACCGGCCTGCCCGTCGGCGTCCAGATCGTCGCCGCGCCCTGGCGGGAGGACCTCCTGCTCCAGGTGTCCCGCACCCTCGAACTCACCCACCCCTGGGCCGGTCGCCGTCCGCCCATCGGCTGAGTGGTCAACGCTCGGCCTTCGTCGAGGGCTGACCACGGAACGGGAGGTGTCACGGGCCCCTCCGCGCATGCTCGCGTCGGGTGGTTCAAGGCCAACTCCGTTGTCCAGCCGCGTAGTTGTTCAACCGTCTGGGCGGCGGGATGATCACTCCGGTTCGGCGCGGACGTCTGTCCCGTAATTCCGTGCGGGGGTTGCAACCCACGTGCGTCCCGGATGCATTGTCCCTTCGCTGGTGCCACAACGGGGTGGCGCCCATCCCCGGGGGGGGCCGATGCCGCAGGACTGGGCGGGTGAGTCCGAGCGAGACCGGTCGGTGCTGAGTTACACCGAGTCGCTGCTGCTGCCCGGAACGAGCGGCGGGGCCGACGAACACGTGCCCGTTACGCTGTTGCTCGGACCGCGGGGCAGTGGGAAGACGACTCTGCTGCGGGCGATCGGGCAGTGGGCCGCGGTCGGCGCGGTGGCCCGGCTCGACCTCGCCGAACTGGCCCGGCATGATCAGGGCCCGGTGGATGTGCTCAAGGCCGTGGCGTACGACCTCGAGCCCCGCAAGAAGCATGTGCCGCGCATCTCCCTGCCCGCCTTCCGGCTGATGTGCGCGGCGCTCGCGCTCGAACTCGACGGCCAGGACCGGGCCGTGGCCCGTCGTCAGCTGAGTCAGGAACTCGCCGGTCCGCCCTCCCACTGGCTGCCGCACGTCGTCCAGGTCGGGCAGACCGCCGGAACGCTCGCCGGGCTGCCGTCGCCGTTCATGGAGGTCTTCAGGGTTGTGCCGACCATCGAGCGGGTCCTGCGCCATGGTCAGGTGCTGCGCCGCCTGTCCAGGATCCGGCGGGCTTCGGCCGTCACCTCGGCCCTGGACATCCTGGTCGAGCTCAACCTCGCCTACCACTCCGCCTCGGCCGAGGACCGCGCCGTCACCGAACGCATCGTGTGCGGAGTCTTCCTCCAGGAACTGCGGCGCTCCTACGTCCGGAAGGACTGGGCGGTCCGCTGCCTGGTCCTCCTGGACAACGCCGACAACCCACTCGGCGGCGAGGTACTGCGCCTCCTGGTCCAGGAGCGACGCGGCTGCGACCGCGACCCGCTGGTGGTCCTCGCCATGGCGGGCAGCTACCCGCGGGCGCTCCAGGACGTCGACTTCGGATGGCAGTACGCCGCCGACGGCTACCCCGGGGCGTGGGGCGCCGGCACGGGCTTCGATCCGCAGGAGGTGACGGCAGGGCTGCGGGTGGGGCGGCTGCGCGACCTGACGCGGAGCGAGGTGGATCAGCAGGCCAAGGAGGTCTTCCAGTCGACGGCCGCTCCCCCGCCCCGGGGCAACGCCGGGGCGCGCTGGCTCGGTTGGGCGGTGTACGAGATCACACGGGGGCAGCCCGCGGCGACCGCCCGCCTCCTGGGAGCGCTGCACGGCTTCGAGCCCTCGGCGCCCTGGGAGGAACGGCTGCGCCGGGCGTTGCAGCCGTCGACCGAACTGGTCCGCGGCCTCCGCGACCGGCTGCTGCCCATCGACCCGCCCCAGGGTCTGCGTCCGGCACTGGCCAGGGCCGCGGCCGCGCCGGACCTGGCGCAGGCCGTGGTCGCCCACTGGTTGCAGAGCGAGACCGAGGCGGCGGCCCATCTGGGCCAGGAGTTCCGGGCGTTCGCCAGGGACCGGCTGCGCACCATGCACATCGACACCGGCGATCCTCTGGCCGACGGCCCCCGGGCACCCCGCACCCGCTGTTGCGCCGCCTGCTGCTGAACGCCCTGGAGGACCCAACCGCGCTGCACGCCGGGTTACGTGCGGAGGCAGCGACCAGAGGAGAGCCGGGGCTGGCCGCCTATCACGCGCTGGCCTGCGGTGATCTCGCCGCGGCCGCGGCCCACCTGGACACGATCTTCGAGCAGGACACCCCCGAGCAATGGTGCGCCGCACTGTGCAGGCTGCGCCGCGCGCCCCTGCCGTCCGAGCTCAGCGCTCCGGGCAGCGAGCCCTGGGAGCAGTACGAGGCTCTGGTGCGGCTCCTGCGCGAGGACACCGCGCCGCGGCTGCGTACGATCACCCGGCTCCTGGCGGCGAGTTGGATAGCGCCGGAGCCGGCCGACGACCCGGCCACGGACCGGGTGGGCGATCCCTACCGCGACCCGCTGGGCGACCCCTACGCCTCGCTCTTCGGGGAGGTCTACGCCCGGTTCCACACCCTCGCGGCCGCGCACACCGAGCGCGTCGCCTGGGCGAACGTGCTGCAGGACAAGGCCCAGCAGTACAAGGAGGAGCCCTGGTGATGAGCCGTGCGACGATCGATCTTCCCCGGCGCCCGAGCCACAGGGTCTTGTGGTCCGCGCTGGGCGCGGCGTGCGCGGTGCTGATCGCCGTCGTCCTCCTCCATGCCTTCGAGCCGGACACCGACTGCGCGCGGGGCGTCGCCAAGCGGGCCCGCGGCGAGTGCGTCGGAGTGAGCGACGGCTCGTTCGCCTTTCCCGCCCTTGGCGACATCAGCGGCCAGATCCTGGACGAGAACCGCAAAGTCGAGAAGTCCGGCGAGAAGTCCGTGACCATCGCCTACCTGGAATCCATGTCCGGCGGCACCGAGGACCGGGGCCCCGAAGGCACGCGGCATGCGGTCACCGGGGCCCACATTGCCCAGCTGGAGATCAACAGCGAGCGCGGCACCCTGCCGAGGGTGCGGCTGCTCCTGGCCAACACCGGGCGCGACGACGCGTACGCCGACGAGGTGGTCGAGCAACTCCTCAAGATGAAGGACGAGCAGCATCTGGTCGCCGTCGCCGGGATAGGGCAGAGCAACGCCCGCACACTGGCCGCGGTCGACAAGCTGCGCACCGCCGGCATGCCGATCGTGGGCGCGACGGTGGCCGGGGACGAGATGAGGTCCAAGGCGCCCGGCTTCTTCCGGGTGTCCTTCCCCGCCGATGCCCAGGCCTCCGCCGCGGCCCGCTACTTCAAGGAACAGCAGGACAAGCACCCCGGATACCGGCTGCAGGTCGTCAAGGACAACAAGGCTGGCGACATCTACAACGCCTCCCTGTACACCGGGTTCATGGCGGCCGCCCAGCGTGTCGGGCTCAAGGTCGAGACGGTGGTCCCCTTCACCTCCGGCGCGGCGCAGGGCGGGGGCAACGCGCTGCGGGTGGTCGCGGAGAAGATCTGCGTCACCGGAGCCACCCCGGACGCCGTCTACTTCGCCGCGCGGGGGCGGGAGCTGCGCAGCTTCATCGAGGCGGCGGGTGAGAACCGGCGTAGCTGTCCCGTGCGTGTGCTCTCCGGATCCAGCGCGGTCGGCCTGTACTTCGACACGAGCCGAGCCTCCGGCACGGCCGAACTCGCGGAGCTGGCCCGCCGCTGGAACGCCAGCGGCCTCAAGGCGTACTACACGGCGTACGCCCACCCCGACGCCCCCGCGCAGATGTACGGCGGCCAGGAGCGGGGCCCGTTCTCCGACTTCCAGCGCCGCTTCCTCGAACTGCGCAGCGGGAGCGCGGGGGCACTCACCAACGGGCAGGCCATGGTGGGGCACGACGCCGTCTACACGATCGGCACAGCCGCCCGCCGAGCGATGGACACCTACGGCACGGACAAGGTCACTCCCAGCACGGTCCTCGATCTGCTCGGTCAGACCAACGGCACCTACAAGGTGCGCGGTGTCAGCGGGGAAATCGCTTTCGCGCCGGACACCGGCGAGCCGTCCGACCGGTCGATGGCCCTGGTCGAGCTGGGGCCGCCCACGGCGCGCGGCGACGAGGGCAACCAGTACCGCTTCGTCGGCGCCCTCAAGCCCTGAGGCTCTCCGCCCCCTCCCCGACACCCGTGCCACTGTGCCCTGCAAGGCAGGATGGACCTCGTAGGCCTCGGGGGGCCCGATGTTTTCTTGGCGACTCGCGCCGACGGGTTCCTACGAAAACGGTTGAGGGGGATGCGTGCCTGGTGAGCGGCTCGACGCGGAGTGGGTCCGGTCCTGGTGGGAGCAGGCCGACGCGATGCTGACGCGGCTGATGCAGTCTTTTCTCCCGACACACGGCTTCCCGCCCGGCGACAACACGGGGCTGCTCGCAACCGAGGACACCCATGCGGCGACAAGCGCGCTCGTGGACCTGACCCCGATTCCCTCCGACCTGACCACGCTCTACTGGGTGATCAGCGAGGCTTCCCTGCCCGACGTCGACAGCGGGTACTTCATCCACTCCCCTGCGATGGCGGCGGGTCACTTCCGCGATTACGGCCCCGCTCCCATTGACGGTGAATTCATCGCCCTGGTCTTCGCCAGCGACGGCGGGGGCCATCTGTTCGCGATCGGAGACAGCGGACAAGTCTGGAAGTCCACCACGCCCTCCTGGTTCGACGACTTCGAGGTCGCCGCGCCCAGTTTGCAGGAGTTCCTCGACCAGCTCGCTCGGCGGATCGCGAGCCAGCCCTGATCATCGGCCGAGGAACGGCCCCGCTCCCCTGCCTCGGAAGCTGTCGGGTTCAGGAACGCGCAAGCCGGGCCGCGAGATAGGGCGCGGTCGCGCTGCGGCGGGACTTCGCCACCTTGACCGGCGGGCCCGCCACGACCACCCGGCCGCCCGCGTCGCCACCGCCCGGCCCGAGGTCGATGACCCAGTCGGCGGTGGCGATCGTGTCCAGGTCGTGCTCGACGAGTACGACCGTGTTGCCCGCGTCGACGAGCCGGTGCAACTGCCGCAGCAGCAGTGCGATGTCCGAGGTATGCAACCCCGCCGTCGGCTCGTCGAGCAGGTAGAGGGCGTGCCCGCGGCGAGCCCGTTGCAGTTCGGTGGCCAGCTTGATGCGTTGCGCCTCACCGCCGCTGAGTTCCGTCGCCGGCTGGCCAAGACGCAGGTACCCCAGTCCCACCTCGCGCAGCGTCTCCAGGCTGCGCGAGGCGGCCGGGACGCCGGACAGGAACTCGGCGGCGGCATCGACGGAGAGCGCCAGCACATCCGCGATGTTCTTGCCCCGATGGGTGACTTCCAGCGTCTCGGCGTTGTACCGAGCACCATGGCAGTCCGGGCACGGCGCGTACGTGCCGGGCAGGAACAGCAGTTCCACCGCGACGAAGCCTTCGCCCTGGCAGGTCTCGCACCGTCCTTCGGGGACGTTGAAGGAGAACCGTCCGGCCCCATAGCCGCGCACCCTGGCCTCGTCCGTCGCCGCGTACAGCTTGCGCACCGCGTCGAACATGCCGGTGTACGTGGCCAGGTTCGACCGTGGGGTGCGGCCGATGGGGCGCTGGTCGACCAGGACCAGCCGGTCGAACGACTCGACGCCCGACGCCTCCTGGACGTCGACCTCCAGCAGCGCCTCGTCGGGCCCCTCGGGTACGAGCCCGAGGTGGCCGCGGACGACCTCGGCGAGCACCTGCGTCACCAGCGTCGACTTTCCGGAGCCGGACACGCCCGTCACCGCCGTCATCACGCACAGCGGCACCTCGACGGAGACGTCGCGCAGATTGTGGCGGGAGACGCCGCGCAGACGCAGCCAACCGTGCGGGGTGCGCGGGCGGTGGTCGAGCGGCTCGGCGCGCCCGAACAGGTACCGGCTCGTGGCCGACTCCCCGATCCGCTCAAGACCGGCGACCGGGCCGCTGTACAGCACGCGTCCGCCGCCCTCCCCCGCGCCGGGACCGATGTCGACCACCCAGTCCGCCCGCCGTACGACGTCCATGTCGTGCTCCACGACGAACAGCGAGTTGCCCGCCGCCTTGAGGCGGTCCAGGACGTCGAGCAGCGGTTCGGCGTCCGCCGGGTGGAGGCCCGCGGAGGGCTCGTCGAGGACGTAGACGACGCCGAACAACCCCGAGCGCAGCTGCGTGGCGATCCGCAGGCGCTGCGCCTCGCCGGGTGACAGGGACGTCGAGCGGCGCCCGAGGCTGAGATATCCAAGGCCGAGATCGAGCAGTACGTTGACGCGAGCGACGAGATCGCCGCAGATCCGGACCGCGACCTCGGTCGTCTCACCGGACCGGGCGGTCGCCGTGGTGGCGCCGGCCTCGGACCGTCTCGCGACGGGCCGCAGCAGCGGGACCACCTCGGTGAACGGCATGGCATTGATCTCGGCGATGGAACATCCGGCGAAGGTCACGGCGAGCGCCTCCGGCCGCAGTCCGCTGCCGTGACACTCGGGGCAGGGCACGCTCCGCACGAACCGGAGCGCCCGTTCGCGCATCCTCTCGCTCTTGGAGTCCGCCAGGACGTGCATGACGTGCTTGCGGGCGCTCCAGAACGTGCCCTGGTAGCCGTAGTCGATGCGGCCCTCCTCCGGCTCGATGTACACGGAGGGCTGCTCGTCCGTGTACAGCAGCCAGTCGCGGTCCTTCTTCCTGAGCCTGCGCCACGGCCGGTCGACATCGATGCCCAGGCCGCTCACGATGCTGCGCAGGTTGGCGCCCTGCCAGGCGCCCGGCCACGCCGCGATGGCGCCCTCGCGGATGCTCAGCGAGGGGTCCGGGACCAGCAGGTCCTCGGCCACGTCGTGCACCACGCCAAGGCCGTGGCACTCCGCGCAGGCCCCGGCCGCGGTGTTCGGTGAGAACGACTCGGCCTCCAGCCGGGCGGCCCCGGGCGGGTACGTGCCGGCGCGGGAGTACAGCATGCGCAGCAGATTGGACAGCGTGGTGATCGTCCCGACCGTCGAGCGCGAGCTGGGTGACCCGCGCCGCTGCTGCAGGGCCACGGCGGGCGGCAGCCCCGTGATCTCCTGGACGTGCGGCGCACCGACCTGCTGCAACAGCCTCCGGGCGTACGGTGCCACGGACTCGAAGTAGCGGCGCTGGGCTTCCGCGTACAGCGTGCCGAACGCGAGCGAGGACTTGCCCGAACCGGAAACGCCGGTGAAGGCGACCATCGCGTCCCGTGGCACGTCGACATCGACGTTCCGCAGATTGTTCTCACTGGCACCGCGCACGTGCACGAAAGGGTCGCTCGCTTCCTTGGTCACCCTTCCTGCCTACCTGATCACACCGGGAACCGCGCGCCACGCTCCGCCACCGGGCGCTGCCCACCGCGGACGGCCACCCGACCCCGCGGTTCGAGGCCGGCCGAAGCCCGCTCACTCCAGCTCGAAACGCGGGCCCTGGGGTGCGGCGGCAGCCGCTGGAGCGGCGACGGCGAGCACCGGGGCCTTTCGGTGGTTCTCCCAGACCTCGTCCGGCTCCGACTCCGTCTCGCTGTCGCTGTCGTCCGCCACCTTGATGTGCGGCCCCTTCCGGGCAACCTTCCGCTCCTCGTTGAACTGCTTGATGGCGTCCTGGAGCAGGTTCGGGTTCTCCAGAAGCGGCAGTCTCAGTCCCGGGGCATCGAGGCCGGTGGCGGCCTTGTACAGGCCGCGGGCGAAGCTGGTGCAGTTGTAGGTAGCCAAGTTGTAGTCCCGATTGGCCCGCGCGTACTCCCGGACCTTCTGGGCCTGCCCTTCGGTGAGACCGACGGGGTCCAGCTTCGCGGTCGCCTCGGACGGCTGGTCGTAGTTCGTTCTCACCTCACCGCGCACGGTCTTGAGCGCACCGGCCGCGTTGATCCTCTGCGCCGGGAAGAACCCGTACGTGGTGCAGTGCGCCTTGCGGCCCGGCTCCTTTTTGTACAGCGCGACCCAGGCGTGGCCGAAGCCTCCCCCGGAGAATTCGGTTCGGTGGGTCCTGCTGGTCTTGCTCACCTGGATCTGCAGCAGGTACTGGGGCTCGTTCGGCAGCTCGGTTTCCGCCTGTCCGGAAGGGGCCAGGGCTTCGACGGGCCCGGCCGCGGCCGGCGCGGCCATCCGCTCGGCCGACTCCTCCTGCGGTACTCGTTGAAGAACAGCAGCCCGCTTGCGCTGCACCTGCCGTATCTGCGCGGAGTCCGTCCGGGCCTCCCCCGCCCGCTCCGGCGTCCAGCGATGGCCCGCCTGACGGAGCATCTGCACGACGGCCGCATTGCCCGCCCCCGCCTGAAGAGAAGGAAGCCCCACCGGCATGGGGTGGGCTGGGGCCTGCGCCCGCGCCGGCGCGAGGCCGGGCTGCCGCCTGGTGTCGTTGGTACGGCTGTGCTCGTTGGCGTGCATGCGAGCCCTTCAGGAGGTGGCGGCACGGGCAGAGTGCAGGATGCCGGTGCCCGTCCGTCGGCCGCGCAGGCCTCCGGCGAGCAGCACCCCAGGCATGGAAAGGATCTCATCCCTCGCCAACGTTGTACTAGCGCCGCCCCATGCCCGCGCTCTGGGGGCGTTAGCCCGGCGGCGAGCGGACGGGCCCATACGGGCCCCATGCTGCACGCCCGCTCGCGCCGGGCGTCGTACCCGTCGGGAACACATGTGCTGGAAAGCGTCCTTGAACGCTTTCCAGCACATCGCGGTCATGCCGGGATCGTCACTTGCCGTAGTACGCGTTGTGAATCGTCAGCGTCGAGCGGTTGCCCTGTTTGTCCGTGACATCGGCGAGGAACGAGATGCCCTTGTCCTTCGCCGGGTTCTTCACGGTGATCCTGCCGTTCTCGACCTTCACGAGCTGCCAGGTCTTCCCGTCGTCGTAGCTGACGGACACGGTGAGCGATCCGAGATTCCGGCCCGCCGCCGCGCCCTGCACGGTGACGGGGACCTGGACCGACTTGCCCGCGGGGGCGCGCGAGGCGAGGTCGACGGGAACCGCGAAGCGGACCGTGGACACCGGCAGAGCCGTGGTCGCGGTGACCTGCTGGGAGCGGAACGTGAAGCTGGTGTCGACGCGGGTGGTGGCCGCGGCGACCTTCGCCGAACGCTCGACGGAGGTCGTCAGCCGGTACTCGGCGTCGGCCGCGTCGACGTGGAAGGGCTCCTGGCCGCTCAACGGGTCGTTGTTCTCGCCCACCTTGACCCCGTCGCGGTACAGCACCGACGTGGCCGACGTGTACGTCGTGAAGCCCGTATGCCCCGTGCCGTCGGCGAACAGCGGCAGGGAGCCGACGAGCTGCTGTTCGCCCGTGGCCGGGTCGGGGGCGGTGCGGAAGACGCCCGCCTTCGCGCCCAGGAGCGGGCCGAAGACGCCGGTGTTGAAGGTCTCCTGGTACGTCCTGCCCGTCTCGTAGCGCTTCGGCTCAGGCATCTCGTAGGCCCCGTCGAAGGCGGGATAGCCTCCCCGGCCCGGCTCGCCCAGCTGGTTGAGCCTGGTCAGCCAGGTGACGCCGTCGGCCGTGGAGACGTACAGGGTGCGCGTACCCGGCGCCGGCTGCGGCGCCGAGTACCCGGTGCCTTCCGGCGCGCCCGGCAGATGCGAGAACGGAGAGACAAGGGCGGTCTTGCCGGGAGCGGAAGCGCCGATGGCGACCTTGACTGTCGCCAGCTCGTCCGCCTTCACGTGCTTGGTGTAGCCGGTGGCGGCCTTCTGCGTCCTGCCGCCGAAGGCCACCGAGTACTGGGAGGTGGCGTCCTTGAGGAAGTGCGCGTCCCAGGTCTGCAGGAGCGAGCCGTCGGTGACGGCCGGACCCATGTGGGCGGTCCGGAAGTTGGTGAACCCTCTCAGGACCCAGCCGTTGCCGACGTTGCCGATCTCGGTCGCGCGCTCGTAGTAAGTCCCGGCGTAGTCGGCCGTGTTGAGGCCGGGCACGGTGATGTCCACCGGCTTGGTGGTGCGCGCGTCGGCGGTCACCGTGGTGTCGCCGGAGACGTCCAGCTTGGGCTGGGCGATCCAGTCGGTGCCCTTCGTGAGGTCCGACGGGTCCTGGTAGACGGCCGCGTTGAACGTGTACGAGCCCTTGGGCACGCGGATCTTGTGGGTACCGGGCTCGTTGGCGATGCGGGCCTGGAAGCCCTTGCCCAAGCCGGACACGCCGATCAGGGTGCTGGTGAAGTTCCGCGCGTCCGAGCCGTCGCGGTCGATGGTCCTCAGGGTCAGGTCGTAGGACTCCGCCTCGCGCACGGCCACCGCGGCCGTGCGAACGGACTGGCCTGCTCCCACGGCGGTGACATAGCCCGAGTAGGTGCCGTCGGCGCCGCCGATCCTGGTGTCGGCGGTCAGATCGACCTCGGCCCTGCCGCCGGCGGGCACGGTCACCTTGGTGGCACCGAGCGCGAAGAACCCCGCCGGGGCCTGCCTGCCCGCCGGGTCCAGGGCCGACACCGCCAGGTCAAGGGTGACGTCGCTGGTCCCGAGGTTGCGGTAGCCGACCTTTTTGGTGAGGGGCTGGTCGTCGGTGTGCGGCCACTGCGCCGTGCCGAAGCTCAGCGAGACCGGATCGGCGATCACGCTCTGGCTCAGCGCCTTGTCGACCTGGATACGACCGGAGCCCTGTTGGAAGGCAGTGTAGTCGCCGCCCTTGGCGGACGCGGTCAACGCGCCCTTGAGCTCGGTGGACTTCCAGTCCGGGTGCTGCTGCTTCAGGATCGCCGCCGCGCCCGCCACGTGCGGGGTGGCCATGGAGGTGCCGTCGATCTGCAGATAGCCGGGGGCCGGGTGCGGTGTACCGGGGCGGGTGTCGATCGCGCTGCCGGTGGCGGCGGCCGCGGTGATGGCGACGCCGGGCGCGGTCACATCCGGCTTCACCGCGCCGTCGCCGGCGCGGGGGCCGGTGCTGGAGAAGGGCGCCAGCCTGTCGTTCTTGTCGACGGCCCCGACGGTCAGCGCGGCGTCTGCGCTGCCCGGCGAGTCCAGCGTGGAGCCACCCCCCTCGCCTTCGTTGCCCGCCGCGACGGCGAACAGGATCCCCTTCTCGGCGGACAGCTTGTTGACCATCTCCTCCATCGGGTCCACGCCGGGTGAATCCGGGCTGCCGAGGCTGAGGTTGACCACGTCCGCGCCCTCGGCGGCGGCCCACTCCATGCCCGCGATGATGCTGGAGTCGTCCCCGTTGCCCTGGTCGTTCAGCACCTTGCCGCTGATGACCTTGGCGCCGGGAGCGACGCCCTTGTACGTCCCGCCCGACTTGGCGCCCGTACCGGCGGCGATCGAGGCCACGTGCGTGCCGTGTCCGACGTGGTCCGCGGTGTCGGGGGACGCGGAGAAGTTCTTTTCGGCGACGACCTGGGTCTTCAGGTCGTCATGGGTGGTGTCGACGCCGGTGTCGAGGACGGCGATCTTGATGCCCTTGCCGTCGAACCCGGCCTCCCACGCCTTGTCGGCGCCGATCTGCTTGACGCTGCGGTCCAGGCTCGCCGTGCGCACCCCGTCCAACCACACCTTGCTGATGCCGGAGGCGGTGGCGCGCACGCCGCTCTTCTGCGGGCTGGTCAGCGTCTCCCACACCCTGGCCACGTCGTCCTGCGACGTATGGATGGCGTCGGCGTTGAGGGTGGGCAACGTGCGCCGCACCTGCGTGTCACCGGCCGAGCGCACCACGGCCCGCGCGGCTCCGGCAGCACCCGCGTCGTACTGCACGATCAGGTTGAGTCCGTCGCCCTGGCTCCGGCGCAGCAGCGGGTTGGTCAACTCCTTCACGTCGAAGAGCCGCTGGTCCACCTTCCCCGCGGCGATCAGGCGCTGCGCGTCGCCGGGCACCAGCAGGGTGTGGCCCTGGAACCGCTGGACCTGTACGGGGATGCGTTCACGGCCCTTCGCGGGCTCGAAGCGCACCACCTGCCCCGTGGCCCCCACCACCACGTGGTCACCCGTGATGAGCTCGATCCGCCGCATGCCCTGTGCGAGGTCGGCGATCGGCGCACCCGGGGTGGCCGATGGGGCAGAGGGCCGCGCAGCGGCGGTGGTCACGGCCGGCGCGACCAGGCCCGTGACGAGAGCCACCGACAGGGTGGCCGTGATGGTGAGCAGGGCACGGGGTGCGGCCCCGGTGCTGCATTGGAGATTGCGTATGCGTCTGGACAACTGCGTTCCTCCTGGGGGTGGTGTGCGCCGGTACACGCCTCGCGGGCCCCGCACGGGTCCTGCGAAGCGCGGCGCGGCGCCACCGGGGCACACCCGCGCCCAAGGGGGAGGGGGCGGCCGTCCGGCGACACCGTGGCGCTGACGAGCAGCAGTTCACCGGGTCGGGAGTTGTTCAGCAGCCCCCTTCCGAACGGCTGAACAACTGAGACGCATGTGGCCGATGGGGCTCTTGTGGCGTGGAAGTGGTGGTTCCTACGCTGGCCGGGGCTTGATCGACTGGGTGGGAGCGGTGTGGGCAGACCAGAGAAGGAACTCGATCCCGCGGCGGGGCCCGTCCAGAGGTTCGCCCACGAACTGCGCACCCTGCGCCGGGAGGCCGGCACGCCGGTGTACCGGGAAATGGCCTCGCGGGCCGGCTACTCGGTGACGGCCCTCTCCCAGGCCGCTGCCGGGGACCGGTTGCCGACCCTGCCCGTCGCGCTGGCATTCGTCGCCCAGTGCGGCGGCGACCGCGAGCAGTGGACCCGGCTGTGGCAGCGGGCCGAGGCGGAACACCTCGCGCGGCTCGTCGCCCGCACGCACGACGAGGGCACCGCCCCGTATCGGGGCCTGGCCCGCTTCGAACCCGAGGACGAGGCCGTCTTCTTCGGCCGCGGCCATCTCACCGACGCGCTGACCGAACTGGTGGCCGCGCACCGCTTCAGCGTCGTCCTGGGCCCCTCGGGCAGCGGCAAGTCCTCGCTGCTGCGCGCCGGCCTCGTCCCGCGACTGCGCCGCTCCTGGGCGCCGCTGCCCCGAGCCGCCGCGCTGCGCATCCTCACACCGGGCGCACACCCGATGCGCACCCACGGCCACCTCCTGGAACCAGCTCCCGAGCCGGGCGAAACCTGGCTGATCGTGGACCAGTTCGAGGAGTTGTTCACCCTGTGCGCCGACACCCGCGAGCGCGAGGAATTCCTCACCCACCTGCTGGCCGCGCGCCGACCGGACAGCCGGCTGCGCGTGGTGGTGGGCGTACGCGCCGACTTCCACGCGCACTGCCTCGCCCACGCCGACCTCGCCGCGGCCATCGGTGAAGCCGTCCTGCGCGTGAGCCCCCTCACCGCCAAGGAACTGCGCGAGGCGATCGTCAAGCCCGCCGCCGCCTCCGGACTTGTCGTGGAACGCGCGCTGACCAATCGTCTGGTGGAAGAGGTCGCCAGCGAACCCGCCAGCCTTCCCCTGCTCTCCCACGCCCTGCGCGAGACGTGGCGACGACGACGCGGCCGCGCCCTGACCCTGGCCGCCCACTACGCCGCCGGCGGGCTGCACGGCGCCATCGCCCAAACCGCCGAAGACCTCTACGCCGAGCTCACTCCCGCCCAGGAGCGGGCCGCCCGCCGCATCCTGCTCGGCCTGGTCGCCCCCGGCGACGGCGCGCCCGACACCCGTCGGCCCGTTCAGCGCGCCCATGTCCTGCACACCGGATCCCCCGCCGACACCCGCACCGTCCTGGACAAGCTCGCCCGGGCCCGTCTGATCACGCTGGACCACGACACCGTCGACCTGACCCACGAGGCCCTCATCACCGCCTGGCCCCGACTGCGCGGCTGGATCGATGACAACCGCGAACAGTTGCGCCGCCATCGGCGCCTCACCCAGGCCAGCCACCACTGGCACACCCGCCGCCGCGACCACGCGGCCCTGCTGCGCGGCGGCGAACTCGCCGAGGCCGAGCAGGCGTTCGGCGGCGGCGGACTGCTGGACCTGACGCCCTCGGAGCGCGCATTCCTGCGCGCCAGCAGCGCGGCCCGCACCCGTACCCGCTGGGCCCGCCGGGCGGTGACCTCCGTCCTGTCCGTCCTCGTCGTCCTCACGGTCCTGGCCGGGTCAAGCGCCTGGCAGCAGGACCTGATCGGCCAACGCGAACGTGGCAAGGCCCAGGAGCAGCGCCAGGAGGCGGCCGCCCGCCGGCTGTCCGCGCTGGCCCAGAACACCCGGGCCCAGGACCCGACGCTCGCCATGCGCCTGAACCTGGCCGCCTGGTCCCTCAAACCGACGACGGAAACACGTTCAGGGCTGCTCACGGCCTCCGCGCAGCAGGAGTCGGACACCTACGACGTGCCCGACGGGAACGCACCCTCGCAGCGCAACCCCGTGGTCCTCAGCCAGGACGGCCGCACCGCCGTCACCTCCGACGCGACCGGTCTCCGCGCCTGGAACGTCCTCACCCGCCAGCCCGTCGGACCCCAAATCCCCCTCGACCCCAAGACCACGAACCTCATCCACGGCTTCTCGCCGGACGGCCGCAGAGCCGTGCTCGACCAGGATGTCGCCGGGCCTGCGGGAGGCGACCGTACGTGGGACCTGACGACCGGCCGGCCGGTCGACGAGCACCTCCAAGCGCTCAGACAGGTCCTCGGCTACACGCCCGACGGCGGCTTCATCGTGGACACGACGAGCGCTCCCCATGTCCCGCAGAACACCATCGCGCTGCGGGACCCGCGCACCGGCCGCACCCTCTTCGAACGCCCCGTCGTGCGCCACCCGCAGTGGACGGTGAGCCCCGACAACCAGCTCATGGCCCTGTGCACCGAGGGACTTGGGGAAGAACCCGGTACGGACCGCGACCTGCCCCTGCAGATCTGGGACGTCACCGGCCACCGCGGGCAGCCCACGATCCTGCCCGGAGGCTGCGGGGCGAAATCCCTCCAGTTCACCGGGGACGGCAAGTCCCTCATGACGCTCAACACCGACGGCTTGCACTTCTGGGACCCGGTGACCGGCAAGGAGCGCGCACAGATCCGCCAGCCAGGGCTGATCGAAGCGACCGCCGCCGGCGACGGGCAGTTCGTCGTCGCGGCCGACGCCCGCGAGATCCGTATGTGGCGGCTTGCCACACCCGACCAGCCCGTCTTCCGCCACCCCCTGAACAACGAGGTGCCCAGGCAACTACGCATCGACCCGGCCGCGGGTGTCATCCGCTACGTGACCGAGCGCCGCCGCCTGGACTATGTCGTCCGCAGCCTGTCCTTCGGCCCCGCGATGGGCAGCGACTGGAATCAGGATCCCGCCGTCCGGGGCGCCTTCAGCCAGGACGGCAGCGTCCTCGCCTTCGAACGACGCACAGGCGACACCTTCTACACCGAGGCCTACCGCGTCGCGGACGGCCGCCGCCTGGCCCGCACAGCGGGCCTGCTCTGCCCGGAACAACGCCCCACCGGGGACGACACCTTCAACACCTGCCACACCCTGTTCGCCCTCAGCCCGGACGGCCGCACCCTCGCGCACGCCCGGACCTCGACGGTTTCAGACGACGAGGAGAAGGACTACCGGGTCCCGACCCTGTGGAACGTCCACACCGATGAGCCCCTGCCCACCCCGCGCGACCCCAAGCCGCCCTACGCCGCCCGATTGCCGATGACGGGGCTGGCCTTCACCGGCGACGGGCGCCGCTTGCTCATCACACGCGACAGCATGGACACCGCCGACACCTGGGATCTGGCCCTGGGACGGCGTCTTGCCCCAGACGGCCAGACCGAAGAGCACCACTCGGCGCCCCGCTCCCCCTACGCACTGTCCGAACAGCCGCCCGCCCAGGCAGTCCGCCCCGACGGCGCGCTGCTCGCCACACCCCAGCGCACCTACACACTGCCCTCCGGGCGGATCGCCCCCGGCTCCCGCACCGCGGACGCGACCGGTGTGCCCGCCTTCAGTCCGGACAGCCGGTTCCTGGCCGTCGGCGACGGCACCGGCGCGGTGACCCTGTGGGACGGCGACGGCACCCACGAGCGCGGCATCCTCGCAGCTCCCCGGAGCGTCTCCCGCGCGGGCAGCGCCGACGCCGTCACCGCCCTGGCCTTCTCTCCCGACGCCACGCTGCTGGCCGTCGCCACGAACAGTGGCACCGTCCAGCTCTGGGATCTTCCCTCCGGCCAGCCCCTCGGCTCTGCGCTGCCGACCTCCGGCGACCGGGTCGTGGCCGTCGCCTTCAGTCCCGACGGCCGCACCCTGCGCAGCGTGGGCGAGCACGGCGGTGTCCTCGCCCACCCCGTGGACACGCGGCGTCTGACGGCATGGGTGTGCAAGCGGGCGGGTGGCGGCCTGACACGGAAGGAGTGGGAGACCTATCTGCCGGGCGTGACCTACCGCGAGACATGCGGCGAGGTTCCAGGAGACGCCCGCACCGCCTCCCCATGAAATCCTCCTCAAAGAGGGCCGGAGGAAGAAGCCCCGCCCGGCGCCACCGCTCGACCGCTCTCCCGCCGCGGCGGACAACGACGCCGAGCAGGCAGGCGGCACCGGCATCGCTTCGGGCACCGCTGGTCCCCGCCGACGTCGACAGGAACCAGCGGCAACAAGCAGCGGAGCGGCGCGAGGACCTGCCCGCGGCGCGAGACGCCCTGGCCGACCCGGCCCACCGTCCGCTGATCTCCTAGGAGTTCGGGCTCTTCAGGTGCCGCGTGAAGAACCGGGCTGCGAAGTCCCCCGCCGCCTGCGGGACGCCGGTGTGCCCGCCCATATTGGCGTGCAGGGACTTCTCCTGGGAGCCGAAGGCATCGAACAGGTCCAGGGCCGCCTGACGGTCATTTCCTTCGTCGTCCCACTGCAGCAGGACGTGCAGGGGAATGGTGACCCGACGGGCCTCCTCGAATATGACGCGAGGCACGAAACTCCCCGCGAACAATCCGGCGGCCACGATGCGCGGCTCGACCACCGCAAGCCGGATGCCGATCGAGATCACTCCCCCCGAGTATCCGACCGGGCCGCCGATCTCGGGCAGCGACAGGAGGGCGTCCAAAGTGGCCCGCCACTCCGGGACCGCCCTGTCGACCAGTGGGAGGACGACGGCCTCGGCGATCTCGTCGCTCACCGGCCGACCGGCCGCCTGTGCCCGGCGCAGGTCGGCGCGAGCCTGTTCGGCGGCGGCCCACCGGGGCCGGTCACCGCTCCCGGGGAGCTCGATGGTGGCCGTGGCGAAGCCCTCCGCCGCGGAGTGCAGGGCCCGGGCCACCAGCCGGGGGTACATCTTGCGCAGTCCCAGGGGAGGGTGGCCCAGCAGGATCAGCGGAACGGGTGTGGCGGACGCGGGCGTCCACAGGATGCCGGGTATCTCGCCGAGGGTGAATTCACGCTCGACGACGTCGCCGTCGAGACGCTGCTCAGAAGTGAAATGCATGGTCGTGCCCTTTCGGGAGTGCACGGAACGGCGCTCCCGGACGACCTACCGCCCGACCGTGACCCCGGAGGGGAGCACCCATGTCGATACTGCGTTCACGGGTACCACCTCCTCCATCTCTCGCACGGCCTCCGAAAACGTACCAGCGGTCGCAGGGGCCCGCCAAACGAATTCTTGCCCGCGATCCGCGACCGAATACCGAGAGTCCGTTGAATGCCCCGGCTCCCGTGTTACTCAACTCCAGCGCGGCGTCCCGGTCTCCGGGCAAGAACAGGTCGGCGTCCCGGCCAGACCACGCCGGGCCAGGAGGCATAGCGGTTTCGGTGCCGGCCTCCCCCGGGCCTCGGCACGCCGTTAGGCTGCCTCGCATGCTGATCACCCGGTGGGCTCTCGTCTGGGCCGCGCTCCACGGGAACCACCGCTTCTGGACGCGTCGACCCGCCTGCGCCCGCCGCATGTTCACGGCCCGGCGCCCGGCTCAATGAGCCCGGCCCCTCCCCTGACCAGGAGCCTCACCATGCCCCACCTCGCCTACGGCGACATCAAGTCAGCCGCGGACCGCATCACGGGCCACGTGCGACCGGTCGCCGTCGCACCCCTGGATCTCGACGCCATGCGCACCGCGCACCCAGGCGAGTCCGGCCAGGTCTGGGCCGCGTTGGAGTTCATCCAGCACACCGGGTCGTTCAAGGCCCGCGGCGCGGTCAACTTCCTCCGCTTCCACCAAGAGGCGGGCACCCTGCCCGACAGCGGGGTGACCATAGCGTCGGGCGGCAACGCGGGCCTTGCCTGCGCATGGGCCGCACGGCGCCAGGGCGTTACCGCAACGGTGTTCCTGCCCGCCAACGCCCCGACCGTGAAGGTCGACAAGCTCCGTTCTTACGGCGCGACCGTGCACCTGGTCGGTGAGCAGTACGCGGAAGCCCTGGCCGCGTGCGAAGCCTTCGCCGAAGACATCGGCGCCCTGGCCTCCCACGCCTATGACCACCCCCTGATCGCCGCCGGTGCCGGAACGCTTCTCGACGAGATCCGCCGGCAGATACCCGACCTGGACACGGTCGTCGTCGCCGTCGGCGGCGGGGGCCTGTTCGCCGGAGTGGCCACCGCGGCCCAGCACCACGGCATCCGCACCATCGCCGTCGAACCCCAGAACTGCCGAGCCCTGAACGCCGCCCTCGAAGCCGGCGAGCTGGTCGATGTCACCGTGGACTCCGTCGCGTCGGACTCCCTCGGCGCCCGCCGCACGACCAGCATGGCGCTCCACGCGCTGCGCCAGGAGCGTACGCACTCCGTGCTGGTGCCCGACTCCGCCATCGTCACCGCCCGCCACGCGCTGTGGGAACACCACCGCATCGCCGTCGAGCACGGCGCGGCCACCGCGCTCGCAGCCCTCACCGCCTGTCCCCGCAGCCTTCCCGACACCACGCCGAAGCCCGAACAGACCCGGACCTCCTACACGCCCAGCCCCGGCGAACGCGTCGCCGTCGTGCTCTGCGGCGCCAACACCGACCCCGCTTCTCTGCTCACCCCACCCGGCGACCTGTCCCAGTAATCCCACGGAGCAGAGAGCGGTTGTGCCGCTGCCGAGGAGTCCCGCCGGCGACTGCGTACCGACCAGGCAGCGGTCCGCCCACTGCCCGACACCGCAGCGGAATCCCATGACAGCGCGGCAACCGGTCCGGCATCATCACCGGGTGATCGTGATGCAACCCGTTCTGGAGATCTTCCCTGCCGACGACTTTGACCTCTGGCCCACTGACGAGCCCGAGTCTTACGGGTACCTCGTCCTGGACGGAGAACGGACGGTGGCGGAGGTGGGCACGGCCGTGATGCGGATCGCCGACTGCAACGCCTCCGAGCCGGAGGAGGAGCACGGGCCGCACCCGACCGACCCGCTCGGCACGTTCCTGCACGGGCTGCTCACCCTGCCCGACCTGTTCGCCTCCGGCGGGTTCCGGGTGAGCGACGATGCCACGGGAATCATCTTCGTCGAGCCGGGTTGCTGCAACGGCCTGGAGACCTGGCGGGACTGGCTTGAAGTGCTCGATGGCACCGGCAGCTGCGCCTTCGGCCACGACCCGTCCTCGATGGCCGAACGCGTCGGCGACACCGTCCGGTTGATCCACGACTCCTACGGGAATGAAGACAGCCCGACGATCGAACTGCCAGTAGCCCAGGTCCGCACACTCGTTGCCGGAGCCCAGCGGGACTTGCAGGACTTCCTCCGCCTCGCCGCAAGCTGGGCCGAACAACACCTGCCGACCCACGCCACCACCGTCACCACCGCCCTGGGACGCGCGCTGAACCTCGAGCCCACACCATGACCAGTCCCAGACCCGCCGAGCGGTACCGAGGCCAAGCACTCGGTGGTGTGGTTCAAGGTTGCGGGGTCCAGGACTGGCCCTGGGAAGGACACGTACGCCGTCACCCGCCCGCCACGCCTGCGCGTGACGGCCCGTCTCGAAGGCCTGCCACTTGGACTTGCCCTTCGGTGGTTGCCATCGCGGCCCGCCGAGGCGACGGCCGCCGAGTCTTTCGGCGGTACGGCGACGAGGCCAGCCGGACCGAGCGGGGCGGGCGGACCCGGCTTCGGGCGCGCAGCTCGGGCACCGGCCGTTGCCGCAGGCGAAACCGTCGTCGCCCTCAGCCGTCAACCAGACCGAGCGCCGGCCTGGGTGACGGCGGAAACCGCACCGCGAGGACGCCGCGGCACCCGCCGGGTCGGGGCAGGCCGACCCTGAGCGACTGGCCATGGGCCTCTTCTCCCGTCCAACTCGCCTCGCGCAGTGGCCCCTTGTGGGCCCCGCTCCCAAAGGGTGGACCGGCCGCGTCGCCTGGGACAGGGTGTGGCACTGTGATCTGGGCCCGCACGCCCGCCGGAACAACCGTCGGAAAGGAAACCGATCGTGACCGACCCCAAGGACAGACTGGACGCACTGCGGGCAGAGATCGAGCGCCGCAATCCCGGACAGCCCGAGTTCCATCAGGCCGTGCGAGAAGTCCTGGACACCCTGGGCCCTGTCCTGACTGCCCGCCCCCAGTACGCCGAGCCCGGGCTCGTCGAACGGCTCCTGGAGCCGGAACGGCAGATCATCTTCCGGGTGCCGTGGACCGATGACCGCGGCCGGGTCCACGTCAACCGTGGCTACCGGGTGGAGTTCAACAGCGCGCTCGGCCCCTACAAGGGCGGTCTGCGCTTTCACCCGTCGGTGGACATCGGCGTCGTGAAGTTCCTCGGTTTCGAGCAGATTTTCAAGAACGCCCTGACGGGGCTCGGTATCGGCGGCGGCAAGGGTGGCAGCGACTTCGACCCGCACGGCAGGTCTGACGCCGAGGTCATGCGCTTCTGCCAGTCGTTCATGACCGAGCTGTCCCGGCACATCGGCGAGCACACCGACGTGCCGGCCGGGGACATCGGCGTCGGTGGCCGCGAGATCGGCTACCTGTTCGGGCAGTACCGCCGCATCACCAACCGCTGGGAGGCCGGTGTCCTGACCGGCAAGGGCCAGGGCTGGGGCGGTTCCGTGATCCGTCCCGAAGCCACCGGCTACGGCTCCGTGCTGTTCGCCGCGGAAATGCTGAAGGTGCGCGGCGAGTCCCTCGACGGGCTCAGCGCGGTCGTGTCCGGCTCGGGCAACGTGGCTCTGTACACCATCGAGAAGCTCCAGCAGCTGGGCGCCAACCCGCTGACGGCTTCGGACTCCTCCGGCTACGTCGTCGACGACAAGGGCATCGACCTGGCCCTGCTCAAGCAGATCAAGGAAGTGGAGCGGGGCCGCATCAGCGAGTACGCCGCCCGGCGCGGCGCCTCGGCCCGCTTCGTGCGCGGAGGCCGCGTCTGGGAGACACCGGCCGACGTGGCCTTCCCGTCCGCCACGCAGAACGAGCTGAACGCCGAAGACGCGCGCACGCTCATCGCGAGCGGCGTCAAGGCGGTCTCCGAGGGCGCCAACATGCCCACCACCCCCGAGGCCGTGGACCTCTTCCAGGAAGCGGGTGTCGCCTTCGGCCCCGGCAAGGCCGCCAACGCGGGCGGGGTCGCCGTCAGCGCCCTGGAGATGGCCCAGAACGCAGGCCGGGTCTCCTGGAGCCGTGAGCGGGTGGAGGACGAACTCGCGGGCATCATGCAGTCCATCCACGCCGTCGCCCACGAGACAGCCGAGCGCTACGACGCCCCCGGAAACTATGTGACCGGCGCCAACATCGCAGGCTTCGAACGCGTCGCCGACGCCATGCTCGCCCAGGGCGTCATCTAGTCCCTCCCTTCCGTCCTGCCGCCCGGCAACACGGCGGCGGGCGGAAGGGTGCGCGGCAGCTCGCCTGACAGACGCGGCAACTCCGGCCGCTCGCGGCGCAGTCGTGCTCGCGGCAGACTCTTGCGACCGCCGTACAAGGGCCTGCTTCCCCGGCACGGAACCAGCGCGCAAGGTCGTTTTCCGTGGGTACCGGTCTCCTATGGGAGACATTCTCGTGGGCACCTGCTCCTGGACCGACCCCGCGCTGCTGCGCAGCGGCTGGTATCCGTCCGGCCAGCGGGATGCCGAAGGACGGCTGCGGTACTACGCCGGTCGGTTTCCGGTCGTCGAGGCCGACGCGTCGTACTACGCCCTGCCTCAAGAGCGCGTCAGCCAGATGTGGGCGGAACGCACACCGGACGGATTCACCTTTGACGTAAAGGCGTTCTCGTTGCTGACCGGGCATCCCACGCGCGAGGCCGTCATGCCGGACGGGCTCCCGCCCGACGCACAGGACGCCGGGGTACTCGACGACGTGTGGTCGCGGTTCGCCGAGGGAGTCGGACCGTTACGGAAGGCCGGGCGGCTGGGCAGCGTACTCTTCCAGTTCCCGCCGTGGCTTCGGCCCGGAGCCCGGGCCGAGCGGCTCCTTGAGCAGACCGCGCGACGCACGGCCGGCTGGCCGATCGCCGTGGAGTTCCGGCATCCCGACTGGTGGCGCACGCGGCAGGCAGCGTCTACGTGGTCCCGGCTCGCGGACCTCGGCATGGCCGCCGTCGGCGTCGACATGGCTCAGGGGCTGCCTTCCTCCCTGCCGCCCGTCACGCCTGTCACGACGTCCCGCTTGGCCGTCGTGCGGTTCCACGGACGCAGCACGTCATGGGGGCGGGGAAGCAAGGAGGACCGCTTCCGGCACGCGTACCACGACGAGGAACTCGCCACGTGGCTGCCTCGGTTGAGGGACCTTGCCGGGCGGGTGGAACAGGTCCACGTGCTGTTCAACAACTGCTGCGGCGACGCATCGGTGCGGGCCGCCGAGCAGATGGACCGCCTGCTGCACGGAGGCCACCGCCGGGCGTGACGACGGCGGTTCAGGGGTGCTCGGCTCCCCACCCGGCACCGCGAGCCCTTCTCACAAACTGGGAGTGCGGCGCCGGAACGCCGCCGAACGTTCCGGCATCTTGATCCCGCACAGCAGACGCGAACCACTCAGCTTGCGTGGGGCCGTGCGGAACCGACGCTGGTGGAGACGGCGGACAGCAGACCGGTGATGACGGCTCCAATGACGAGGAAGACGGCAGCGCTGGCCAGTTGCGTGGCCGTGCTCAGGCTGGTGGTGAAGGGCATGAGCACGAAGACGACGGTCACCAGAGCGGCGATCCAGACAAAGAAGGCGCGGGGCCGGGCGACGGTGACGAGCAGCAGGTGCAGCAGCCCGGTGGCCACCAGCGCCGCGCCCACGGCACAGGCCGCCAGATAGCCCGTGGTGGCATCCCCCCACACTCCCGCCCTGCGCGGGGCGAACACCGGCACGTCCAGCACGCCGCGCATCAGCAGCGTGACCACGACGGCTGCGAGAGCCGCCACCACGGCCGTCGCCGCGCCGGTCGCCCACAGCCTCCCCGCGGCAACCGGTGGCGTCGGGGCCGCCGGACCGCGCTCCGGGTAGGCGGCCGGGCCGTGAGAGGGATACTCCCCGTACGGGGCGGGACCAGACACGAGATCACCTCACTCAAGACGTGTCACTTCGTGCCGGTACGAGTGCCCTCCCTCGCACAGTCGATGTGGCGAACCCGGCCCGTCTCCCGCACACGGGCGCCGGTTTGGCCGCGACGCTCAGGGGCACCCACCGCCGCATGGAGTGGCTGCGGCCCAGTCAGGGATGGATGCGCGGGGCCGCCTGCGTCGACGCGGACCCGGAACTGTTCTTCCCCGTGTCGAATGCGGGTCCGGCGCTCAAGGGCAGAGAAGCCGCCAAACGCATCTGCGGCCGCTGCGCGGTCAGCCGCGAGTGCCTGAAGTACTCGCTCGTCACGGGTCAGTCGGCCGGTATCTGGGGCGGCCTGGCGGAGGAGGAACGGGCAGAGCTGCGGCACAGCACCCTGCGGACCGACTGCTGATCGTACGGGGCCCGCAGCTGCGTCCGGGACCTGCCGTCGGGCCCCCACCCGCAGACCCCGAGAACGCAACGGCCCGAACTCCGCCTCGCGCCAACCCGGTTCACCGGCGCCATCCGCGCCCACGCGGGACGGGACGCGGCACCCGCTCAGGTCCCTGCCGACCACCCGGAGGTCAACCCCCTTGTCAGCTCCGCCAATCGCGGCGATACGGGTCAGTGGGCGTGCCCGCCCTTCGGCGGCACCTGCTCCTCGGGAACGACGTGGACAGCGGCCTCCTCGGCGCCCGCAGCACCCCCGTCGACGCCCGCGTCGAAGGCAACGAGTGCCCGGCCGTCGTCCCGACCGTTCAGGTCCTTCGGCGCCACCAGGCGTCCGGCGCGATCCGAACCGGCCTCCGCATCGACCGGCTCACCCTCCCCGCCGGGCAGGTCGCCCACGTCGTCGCCCACAGGCTGCTCCTGGTCCGGAACCTCCTGCTTCAATCGCTCGTCCAGGGACTCACCCGCGCGCTGCTCCGCCGCCGTGACGCCACTCTTCGTCACACCCAGCGGCTTCTCCGGCGGCGAATACCCCTCGTCGAGGATGTCGTCGTACGTGCGCTCGTCAACGGCGTCCTGAAGATCGAGGGGAGCCGCGTCTTCCTGCTCCTCGTTGCCGTCCGTGGGCTGGTAGACGTCGTCCGCCATGTCGTCGCCGTTCATGACTACCTCGCGGTTCCGTATGTCCGATGGGGAAACACTGCACGGGCTACCCGTGCAGGGCTCTCCAGGTGCCCGTGGGCGCGCTTCGGCAAACCCATGCGCCCCACGCGCCGTCGCAAGCCATGAGCTGGCTGGGGAGAGAGCCGGTCCCCGGGTGGTGGGGTGGTCGGCGAAGGACGTTCCCGAAGAGTGTGGGGGTGCCCGGACCGTGGCACTCGCTGCTCTGCACACCTCCGCTCGCCGATCCCCTTCCCTTGCCCTACGCCGAGGAGGCCAGGTGTCCCGCGCCTTTCAGGACGAGGTTCACGACAGGCTGCGCGCCGAGGTGGCCGCACGGGCCGACACGCTGTGGCAGACCGCGCTCGGCCTGCATGCCGACCCCGAGTACGCCTTTGAGGAGCACCGTGCCGCCGCCGTGCTGACGGGAGAGCTCGAGAAGGCCGGATTCATGGTGGAGCGAGGGGTGGCCGGCATGCCGACCGCGTTCACCGCCCGCTCGGGTCACGGCCGACCGGCCGTAGCGCTGTTGCTGGAGTACGACGCTCTTCCTGGTCTCGGTCACGCCTGCGGTCACCACCTCATCGCCGCTGCCGGTCTGGGAGCGGCCCTCGCGCTCCGCACCGTGCTCGGCGGCTCGTCCGGGTGTGTGATGGCAGTCGGGACCCCGGCGGAGGAGGGAGGCGGCGGGAAGGTTCTGGAGGTGGAGGCGGGCGTATTCAACGGCGTCGACGCCGCGCTGATGTTCCACCCAGGTGTCCACGACTGGACGCGGGCGCCGCTGACCGCACAGGTGCAGTACCGAGTCGTCTTCCACGGCCGAGCCGCGCATCCCACCGGCAGTCCGACCGAGGCGATCGACGCACTCGCGGCACTGATCGAGCTGTTCAACGTGCTCACCGTGCTCGGTCGGCGGCTGCCGGAAGGCTCCCACGTCCAGGGCATCATCACCGACGGAGGCACGGCCACCAACATCGTGCCGGGCCGTGCGGAGGGGCTGTTCGGCCTGCGCGCGGTCACGACCCGGTCGTTGGAGACGCTGGTCGCGCAGATACGCACCTGCGCGGACGGCGTCGCCCTCGCCACGGCGACGACGACAGAAGTGGAACGCGCCACACTCCGCTACGAGCACTTCCGCAACAGCGACGTACTGTCGGAGCGCTTCACCGAGCACCTGTCCCGGGCGGGGATCGAGCTGACGCCGCCCGCCCCGGGTGTCTATCTGGGGTCGTCGGACATCGGCAACGTCAGCACACGCGTACCCGCCATCCATCCTTTCGTCGCGATCACGGACGGCGGGTCCGATCACACCCCCGAGTTCGCCGCTGCGGCGGCCTCCCCGCGGGCCCGCGACGTACTCATCGCGGCGACCGGCGCGCTGGCGTGCACCGCCGCGGACGTGCTGCTGAGCGACGAACTGTGCGAGAGGGCTTGGAGGAGCCACGCCGAACGTCACAGCGAGGACCCCGCCTGACGCGGCATCCCTGCGGAGCAGCGCTCAATGGTTCGCGTGCCCGGCCGGCGTCGTGCACCCGAACCGCAGCACGTCCGACAGAGCCACCGGGGTAAGCGCCCCGGTCACCGTGCGCGTGGCCCGCCTGGCCAGATCAAGACCGATGCCCGCTGGCCGCTGGTCGCGAAGCCCGTCCGGCGCGACATCCTCCGGATCGCCGACCACCACGTGCTGCCCGGCGTGAAGACAGACAGGGGCGAGGGCGACGAGTGGCCCGAGATCCGGGCCGCGGTACTCGGTGCCGACATCCTGATCCTCGCCACGCCGGTCTGGCGAGGAGGGGCAGCCGTATGTCGACCGTCACGGAACCAGGGTTGCGGTCCACATAACGGCGAGTTAAGGTTGCGCCCGATCGATCCCGATCACAGGGTTGTTACTCCCCCGATGACGTCGCCGTCGTCGTGAGGCGAGGCAAGGCCTGGGAAGCGCCGTTGGCGCGTCCCGGGCCTTTTTTGTTGCCCCGGCCCGGGCGGGAGAGATCACGAACCGATGCAGGACGGCAAGCACCCGAGGATGCGAGGAAGCATCATGAGTACACCCGAGCAGGGAACCGATGCGCTGGCGGAGGCAATCCTCCGCGGCGTGGGCGGCCCTGAGAACATCGAAAGCCTCACGCATTGTGCGACGCGGCTGCGCTTCCAGCTCCACGACGGGTCGAAGGCCGACCAGGCGGCGCTCGATGCACTGGACGGAATCATGGGAACCGTCCCGCAGTCCGGTGACCGCTTCCAGATCGTGATCGGCGGGGCCGTCGCGGGCGTCTACTCCAAGATCATGAACCTGCCGTCGATGAGCGCCGGCGGCACGCCCCGGCCCCAGTCAGACGCCGACGTCAAGAACGCGATCCGCGCCAAGGGGCGCGGGCGCTACGCCTGGCTCGACAACTTCTTCGAGTACCTCTCCGACTCGTTCCGCCCGATCATGGGCGTACTGCTCGGCTCCTCGCTGATCATCGCGATCGCGTCCGTCCTCGACGCTCTCGGCGTCGTCGACTTCCGTGCCGCCGACAAGTCCGCCACCTGGGTGTTCGTCGACGCCATGTGGCGCTCGGTGCTGTACTTCCTTCCGCTCATGGTCGCCTACAACGCGTCCAAGAAGCTGCGGATCGACCCGTGGGTGGGCGCCGCCGTGATGGCCGCGGTGATGACGCCGAACTTCACGGGCATGCTCAACCCGAAGTCCGGGATCCCCGGTGTCAGCTGCACCACCAACGCGACGCTGGGCACCCAGGAGTGCGTGGCCCACGTCTTCGGGCTGCCGATGCAGCTCAACGACTACGGCGGCCAGGTCTTCGTGCCGCTGCTGATGGTCGCCCTGCTCGCCCTGGTCTACAAGGGCCTGCAGCGCGTCTTCCCCGAGAGCATGCACATGGTCTTCGTGCCGTTCTTCAGCATGCTGATCATGATCCCGGTGACCGCGTTCCTCATCGGCCCCCTGGGCATCTGGGCCGGCAACGGTCTCGGCGAGGGGCTCTCCTGGCTGAACGGCAACGCCCCGATCGTCTTCGCGATCATGATCCCGCTGATCTACCCGTTCCTGGTGCCGCTGGGCCTGCACTGGCCGCTCAACGCCCTCATGCTGGTGAACATCAACACCCTGGGCTACGACTTCATCCAGGGCCCGATGGGCGCCTGGAACTTCGCCTGCTTCGGCGCGACCGCCGGTGTGCTGCTGCTCTCCATCCGCCACCGCGAGAAGGAGATGCGCCAGACCGCCACCGGCGCCCTGGCCGCAGGCCTGTTCGGCGGCATCTCCGAGCCGTCCCTGTACGGCATTCACCTGCGCTTCAAGCGGATCTACCCGCGTATGCTCGTCGGCTGCCTGGTGGGAGGCGTGCTCGTGGGCGTCCTGGGTGGCGTGGACACGAAGGCGTTCGCCTTCACCTCCCTGCTGACCATCCCGGTCTTCACTCCGATGCCCACGTACGGCATCGCCGTCGCGGCGGCCTTCTTCACCTCGATGGCACTCGTGTACTTCTCCGACTTCCGCACCCCTGAGCAGCGTGCCGAGGTCAACGCCCAGCGGGACGCGGCCGAGGCCGCCGCGGGCGGTGCGGACGCGACGGCAGCGACGGCTGTGGACGGCGCGCAGGTGCGGGCCGAGGAGCGCGAGCTCGTCGCTGTCGGCACCACCACTGCCGCCGGTGTCTCCGCCCGGGCCGCCGCGGGTGCCCCCGAGGCGGGGAACGTCGAGCTCGCGGCGCCGGTCGCGGGTCAGGTGGTCGGGCTTGACGAGGTCGGCGACCCGGTCTTCGCCTCCCGTGCGCTCGGCGAGGGCGTGGGCATCGAGCCGGCTGACGGGCGCATCGTCGCCCCGGTCGACGGCGAGCTGGTCACGGTCGTCGACACCGGCCACGCGTTCGGCATCCGCACCGCGGACGGCATCGAGGTGCTCGTCCACGTCGGCATCGACACGGTGCAGATGAAGGGCGAGGGCTTCGACGTGCGCGTCGCATCCGGTCAGCAGGTCTCCACCGGCGACCTGCTCGTCGAGGTCGACCTCGACGCCGTGCGCGCCGCGCAGCACCCGACCGTCACTCTCATGACCGTCACCAACACCGCCGACCTCGCCTCGGTCACACCGCACACGGGGCGGAAGGTCGCTGCCGGTGAGCCCGTGGTGACCGTACAGCGGTAAGGAGCCGCCCCCGGTCCGACGCGCGCCCCCTTCGCGGGGCGCGCGTCCCGCGTCGGCCGCGGCGGCGGTTGGCACGCACGGCCGACGGTACGGGATCATCGGACAGGAATCGGGCCACGGACAGAAGGAAGGAGGGGCCGGTGGAGGCACTACGCGTACTCAACAACAACGTGGTCCTGGCGCGCGACGAGAAGGGCCAGGAAGTCATCCTCACCGGGCGTGGCATCGGCTTCAGCTCCCGCCAGGGCAAGCCGGTCGACCCCGCGCTGGTCGTGCGCGTCTTCGTGCCGGCCGACGGCCGCGACCCCGATCACCTGGCCGAAGCCTTCGCCCTCATCGGCGAGGACGTCCTGCGGGCCGTCGTCATCGCCCTCGACGAGGTCGGCATCGAGGGGCGCGAGTCCACCCGCCCCACCCTGGCCATCGCCGTCGCCGACCACGTCGCCGGCGCGTTGGACCGGGCCAGGCGAGGCATCGTCGTCGAGTACCCGCTGCGTGCCGAAGCCCAGACCTTGTACGCGGCCGAGTACGCGCAGGCGCAGCGTCTGCTGGCGGCCATCAACGAGCGCGTGGACCCGAAACTGGACGCCTCCGAGGCGACCGCGCTGGCGCTGCACCTGGTCAACGCCGGCTTCGCGTCGGGCGACCTGTCCTTCACGTACACGATGACCGGGGTCATCCAGCAGCTGCTCGCCGTCGTGGGCAAGCAGCACGGTCTGGACGTCTCCCAGGAGTCGGTCAGCGCGGCACGGTTCATCACCCACGTGCGCTACCTCTTCGTGCGGATCCAGCAGCACCGCCAGCTCAAGGGCCACGAGTCCACCATCGGCAAGGGCATCCGCCAGCACTACCCGGAGGCGACCCACACCGCGCAGAGGCTCGCGACGATCGTCGAGCTGCGTCTGGGACAGCAGCTGAGCGAGGACGAGGTCTCCTATCTGGCGCTGCACGTGGCTCGCATGACCATGGAGGAGGACGGCTCCGGCGCGTGAGACCGCGACGCGCGCAGGTGCGCGCGGCACCCGGAGCAGCGGCCCGCGCCTGCCCCACCACACCCCGCCGGTCGGCGGGGTCCTGATACCGCACGTCGGCCACGACCGGCGACGGAACGTCCCGCGAAGCCTCGCACGGATTCCCGCCAGAGCCGCCATGACCAGCACCATGCCAACTTGTCCAACCAAGTTTGGACTTGGTTCTTCCGCCTGACGGCGGAGATCGGTATCCATGTCCCGTTCATCGTGCACGGCCGGGCCGAACGGCCCGCGCCACACCTCCACACGGGACGAGGTACACATATGCACTTGCGCCGAAGACTGTTCAGCTGGGTGCTCGCCCTCCTCAGCTTGCTGATCTTCTCCCCTCCACCGGCTCACGCAGCCGCGGGCAGCGGCAACCTCATCGTCAACGGCGATGCGGAGGCCGGGGGTTACTGCACTGAGGACTGGGCGGCGGCCACGACGGTGCCCGGCTGGACCACCCAGGCCGGCGGGGTGAACGTGATGTGCCACACCGCCGGTTCGTTCGGGCTGCCCAGCGACGGCCATGCTCCGGGTAAGGCCTTCTTCGGGCCAGGCAACTTCGGAGACGGTTCGATGTCGCAGACCGTCGACGTCTCCTCGGCAACCGCCGCGGTGGACGGCGGCGGGGTGAGCTACAACCTCTCCGGCTGGCTCGGCGGCTGGACCACCTACAGCGGGTACGCCGCCGTGAGCCTGCACTTCAAGGACGCGAACGGCCGCCCGCTGGGCGGCATCGCCAAGCTGCCCGCGGTCTCCCCCTCCGACCGGGCCCTCACTACCGCGTTCCTCGCCCGCAGCGCCGCCGGCCCGGTACCTGCCGGTACCCGCTCGATCCAGGTCGAGGTGCAGTTCCTGTCGACGTCGCACGAGGCCGGCTACCTCGACAACCTCTCCCTCACCCTGAACACACCGGTCACTTCGCCGGGCCCGCTCACCCCTCCCGTGTCGAAAGTGCCGGGCTACGACCACGTGTTCATGGTCATGATGGAGAACACCGACTACTCCGCGATCATGAACGATCCGGCCGACACGCCTTACATGCACAGCCTCATGGATCAGGGTGCGACGTTCACCGACTTCCACGGCGTCTACCACCCCAGCGACGAGAACTACCTCGCCGTCGCCGGCGGCGACACCTACACCAAGGGCGCCACCTACTGGCCCAACATCAACTCGCCCCAACGCCACCTGGGCGATTCCCTGGAGGCCGCGGGCAAGAGCTGGAAGGCCTATGAACAGGGAATGGGCACGCCCTGCAACACCAAGAACAACAATGACAGTTACTACCAGCCCGACGACGCGCCGTTCATCAACTACACCGACGTCAGTGGCAACGCCTCTCGCTGTGCCGCGCACCTCTTCGACACCACGCAGCTGACCACCGACCTCGGATCGGCTTCGACCACCCCGAACTTCTCCTGGATCGCCGCCGACGACTACTACGACGGCGAGGCCTCCGGCAACGGCAACGCCACCAGCCTCAAGACCCAGGACGGCTGGTTGAAGCAGACCCTTGCCTCGGTCCTCACCTCCCCCGCCTGGACCCAGCAGCGCTCGCTGCTCATCCTGACCTGGGACGAGAGCAACAACGAGGCGTACAACCACATCGTGACCACGCTCGTGGGTTCCCAGGGCACCGTCGCGGCAGCCACCACGAGCCCCGCCCACTACGATCACTACGGCATCGCCCGCACCATCGAAGCAGCCCTCGGGCTGCCCGGCCTGACTGCCAATGACACCTACGCAACGCCCCTCAACACGGCCTTCGCACCGACCACCGGGACGACGCCGACGCTCACCGGCGACCTGAACTCGGTCGCGTACGGCGGCAACGTCACCCTGCGGTACTCGGTGCCCTCGGCCGCGCAGGCGAGCGCGAAGAACTGGATCGGCATCTATCCGGCCGGTGTGACCCCCGGCCAGCAGTCGTCCCTGGCCTGGGCATACGCACCCGACTCCAGCGGTGCGGCGACCTTCTCCACCGGCAAGCTGAGCGGGCCGGGCAGCTACGACGCGTACTACCTGGCCAATGACGGCTACTCGGTGCTGGCCGGCCCGTTCTCCCTCGCGGTGGGCTGATCCGGTCTCCCCCCTCCGCCACACCCGGCAGCACCGGGGACGGGGTTGGCTGTGCCGTGGCGGCGTCCGTCGTCGTACGGAATGGGCGAAGTTCACGTTCGAGCAGGTCATCGGCGGGGTCAAGAGCCTGTCGGACAGGGGTCTCGCACCGGATGTTCGTCCCCGGTCGTGGACGTTGCACCCGATCCTCCCGGCGGGCGACGCGGCCGAGGAACGCGCGAGGCTCGCAGAAAGATTCGGATCGGGTGCAACCGTGCTGCTCCCCCACGCGTATAGGAGGCGAGATCGCGCTTCACATGGGGGGACTTCATGTATCAGGACCGTTCTGTCGGCCGATCCGGCGGCCGGATCGGCGCCGCCGTCACGGTGTGTCTCGTCCTGCTCCCGGTCGTGGGCTGCTCGGCGGGCTCCGACGGGCGCGCGGCTGACGGGGCACCAGGCTCCCGGGCTTCCGCGGCCCCGGCGAACGCCAAGGACGGCGGCGCCGCAGGCGCGGCGTCGCAGGCACCGAAGGCCTCATCGACGCCCGAGCCCGCCGCGCTCGCCAAGGCCGAGGTGAACATCGCCGATGGGCAGACGGTCGGTGTGGGCATGCCGATATCAGTCACCTTTCCCGAGCCGGTACCGGCCGCCGACCGCAAGGCCGTGGAGAGCCTGCTGCGGGTGCGGACGTCGACGAGCACGGCGGGCGCCTGGAGCTGGGTGAAGGACCAGAACCTGCGCGACGGCCAGCGCGTCGACTTCCGTCCCAGGGCCACCTACTGGCAGCCCGGCACCAAGGTCACACTCCATGTCGGCTCCCAGGGGACGCGCCAGTTCACCATAGGCCGGTCCCTGATCGCCTCGGTCGACGTGGACGCGCACACGATGACGGTTCGCACCGAGGGCAGGACAACGCGCATCCCGGTCACCACGGGACGGCCGGGCCTGGACACCTGGAACGGCACGATGGTCGTCATGGACAAGGCACCCAAGGTGCACATGGACTCCCGCACCGTCGGCCTCGGCGACGCCTACAACGGCCACTACTTCTGGGCCGTCCACCTGACCGAATCGGGGACGTACGTGCATCAGAATGAGCGCGCGGACACGGAGGCGGGACGCCACAACGTCACCCACGGCTGTGTCGGGCTGGCCACCGACGGGACCGCCCGGAGGTTCTACGACCAGATCCGGGTCGGCGACGTCGTCACCGTCACCGGCGGCAAGAAGGACATCGTCGCGACCGGCAACGGTTACGGCGACTGGAACCTGACCTGGGAGCAGTGGCTGGCGCAGAGCGCCGCCGGGGAGACCACGACCGCGTGAGGCTCGCCCCGCCACCGCATACCCCGCGCCCGCAGCCGTAAGAGGAGAGCACGACAAGGTGACCGAGGACGAGTTCGACGTCTTCTACACGGCTGCCTATCCGCGTCTGGTCGGCCAGTTGTACGCCCTGACGGGCGACCACGCCGAGGCTCAGGACGTGGTGCAGGAGGCCTTCGTGCGGGCCTGGGACCGTCGTGCCTCGGTCCTGTCCGGCGACCAGGCTCCCGAGGCCTGGCTGCGCACGGTCGCTCATCGCCTGGCCATGAGCCGGTGGCGGCGGGCGCGGCACTGGTGGGACCTGGTCCGGGGTGACACGGCGACACGGCCCGTGCCCGAACCGAGCCCCGATCACGTGGCGTTGGTCGCGGCCCTGCGCCATCTTCCCGAGGCCCAGCGGACCGCGATCGTGCTGCACCACCTGTGCGATCTGAGCGTCGAACAGATAGCAGCGGAGACCGGCGCAGCCACCGGCACGATCAAGGCCCGACTGTCACGCGGCCGTTCAGCGCTCGCCGGCCACCTGACGAGCGAGGAATCCCATCCGACGGAGGAAACCCGTGTCTGAGCGCCCGTGGTCGCACACCCTGACCGAGACAGAGCTCTCCGATCGGCTCCACGCCTTGGCAGTGCACGGCGCGACCCCGGCCCCGACCGCCGGAGCGCAGGTCAGAGGCCGCGCGGTACGCCGCCGCCGTGGCCGGCGCGTGCTTGTCTCCACCTCGGTGCTGGCGGCGGCCGGCGTCACCCTCGCGTCCGGCGTGCTCCGCTCGCCCGCACCGCCGCCGCCTTCCTCGACTGTCGGGCCCCCCACGCCCGTGCAACAGATACTGATCGACCTCGACGCACACACCCTGGCCGTCGACGGCCGCAGTTTCCGTATCGGTGCGCCGACTCCCCAGTGCTCCATCGGCGAGCGGGCGGTCACGGTCACAGCGAAATACCCCGTGGTCAACCTCGCCCCCAACGCGATCGGCGTCGGACGGGCGGGCTCCCGGAACTGGGCCGTCACCTTCACCGACCACAACCACCAGCAGCGGCTACTGCTGTTCGAGCTGACCGCCTCCGACCTCCCCGCCGTCGGCGAGGATCGCATTCTGGGAGCTGTCGGAGTCGCGCCCGCATCGGGCAAGCCGGTTTACGACGCGATCAGGACCGGCGCGCAGGTACACATCAAGGGCGGGCAGCAGTCGGAGGAACCGCTCTCCAATCCGGCCTGCATCGACCGCCAGCCGGTCAGGGAGGGTTCCTGACGTGCGGCCCCTCCCCCGCATCCACCACACCCGGTCCTCCAGGACCGCCAACCAACCCCAGGGAACTCCGATGACACGCACCGGCATGGAAGCCGCCCTCAACGACCTGCTCTTCAACCGCGACATCACGCTCGACGAGGCCGCCGACCGGCACTTCGCGCCCGACTACCGCCAGCGCGCGGACGGCGCATGGGCCACCCGCTCCGAGTTCCTCGATCACATCGGTCACCTGCGGGGCATGGTCTCCGACGGCCACGTGGACGTGCACGAGGAGTTGTACGACGGCGACAAGTACGCCGACCGGCACACCTGCCACATCACCAAGAACGACGGCAGCACGGTCGCCATGGAGGTCTATGTCTTCGCCACCCTCACTCCCGAGGGCCGCTTCCGCCGCATCGAGGAAACCACCCTCATGCTCCAGGGCAGCGACGCCGACCGTGACCTCGGTAGCGCCCGCTGACCGACCTCCACGCCCCCTCTGCCGTGATCGGCCTCAGCGCCTCGTCTCGTACCTGGTCAGGAGCACGCCGCAGGGAAGCGTCCGCGTCTCCACCAGGTTCAGGTTCACCCAGCTGTCCAGCACGGTGAAGAACGGCGTGCCGCCGCCCACCAGGACCGGCGCGGTGGCCAGGACGTACTCGTCAATCAGCCCGGCCCGCATGGCCGCCCCGGCGAGTGTCGCGCCGCCGATGGCCATCGGGCCGCCGTCCTCCGCCTTGAGGCGAGTGATCTCGGCGACCGCGTCGCCGGTGACCAGGCGGGTGTTCCAGTCGACCTTGTCGATCGTCGAGGAGAACACCACCTTCGCCATGGCCCGCCAGCGGCGCGCGAACTCCCTCTCCGCCGGGGTGGCGTGGGGCTGCTGGTCGCCGGTCGGCCAGTAGGAACTCATCGTCTGCCACAGCTTGCCCCCGTAGAGCGACAGGTCGGTCGCCGGCAACTGGTCGGACCAGAACTGGAACAGCTCGTCACTGGGCGCGCTCCAGCCGATGTCGTCGCCGGGTGCGGCGATGTAGCCGTCCAGGGTCACGTTCATGCCGTAGATCAGTTTCCGCATGGCGCCCGCCTTCCGCGAGTAGGTCTCACCTGCACAGACCGGCGCGCGGCGGAAAACTCATCGGAGCGCGATCTGAGCTGGTATGCCATCCTCGCGCTGATCTTCATCGACGGCTCGGCACCACGGCAGGCTGCCGTTCATCCGTGCGGGCCCGCCCCGATGCCCGGCCTCCGCTGCGCAGAGCCTTCACCTCCGGATTTCAGCCAGTCCCACTGGGCCCGCCGTCACCGAGGCGGCCGATCAGCTGGGCGAGTTGCTCGGCGTAGCGCTCGACGACCTCGGGCGAGCTCGCGTCGGCGCCGAACAGGGCGCGGGCCAGCTGTGGGTAGACGGCCAGTGCATTGGCCGCGCTCATCTCGATGAGCAGCAGCGCAGCCGGGTCGAGCCGGTCGTCGAGTTCACCGGCCCGCTGGCGCTCACGGATCGCCTCGACCTCCTCGTGCAGCCGGGCGTTGCGCTCGGCCGCGTTCTCGTCGTCAACGCCCGTGTCGGCAAGGCCCTCCCAGGCGAGGAGACGGCCGCCCAGGCGAGGGTCGACGCTCACCCGCACGTAGTGCTTGATCATCTCGGCGCCGTCCATGTCGTCGGGGAACGCCTCGGCTTCATAGGCCCGCCACCGGCGGCCGATCTCCCGGTACAGGCCTTCCTTGCCGTCGAAGTAGTACGTGATGAGCTGCTGGTTCACCCCGGCGCGCGCGGCGATCGCGGACACCCGGGCCCCGGCGAAGCCCTTGGCGGAGAACTCCTCAGTCGCGGCGTCGAGGATCAAGGCCTTGGTGCGCTCGGGATCGCGCTGCCGCTCGTGCCCGGTCGGCGCTCGCCGCGCCGACCGCCGTGCGCTCGTGGAGTTCTTCTCGGGGGTCACAGCAGAGATTCTGCCATCCAGCCGGGCAACTCAATCATCCACCTGTTTGACAAATTCATTCAGCCGGATGACTCTGGCGTCATGGACTGCCAGGAGACTCGAGTAGTCGTCGTCGGAGGCGCCCTCACCGGGCTGAGCGCTGCTGTCTTCCTCGCCCACAGGGGCGTGCGGGTCACGGTGCTGGAGCGTCATCCCGACCTGCTCACCCACCCGAGACTGCGCGGGATCACGCCACGGACCGTCGAGGTGCTCCGTCAGTTCGGACTCGGCCCCGCGATCCGGAAAGAAAGCCTCCGCAGCGAAGGGCACGCCTTCGCGATGCTGCGGGCGCGCACGCTGGCGGACGAGTACCAGCCGGTGCAGGAGGCCCCTACCGAGTCGGTCGTCGATCCGCGCTCCTATGGGACCTCCACCTACGCGGCGATAGACCAGGACCGGCTCGAAGCCCTGCTGCGCAGCCGGGCCCGCGAACTCGGCGCCGACATCCGCTACTTCACCGAAGTCCGCTCCCTCACCCAGGACTCGGACGGCGTCACCGCGACCGTCCGGGACCGCGCGAGCGGCCACGAGGCAGCGATCCGCGCGGACTACGCCATCGCGGCCGACGGATCGAAGAGCGGGATCCGCGCGTCGCTGGGGATCGAGACCGACGGGCCGGGGGTGCTGTTCCACACGATCTCCGCGCTCGTGCACGCGGACCTCTCGGCAGCCGTCCGCGGCCGCGACATCGGGATCGTCTACCTCCAGAGGCCGCGCCCGTTCAGCACGATGATGCCGTACGACGACTCGGGCTCGCGCTGGCTGTTCGGCACCGGCTATGACCCGCGGAGCGAGTCGGTGGCGGACTTCACCGGCGAGCGCGTGGCGGCGATGGTGCGGGACGCCTCCGGGCTGGAGGGGATCGAAGTCTCCTTGGCGCCCCAGATCCCCGGCACCGGCATCACCGTGCTCGGATTCCCGATCGGCGCCCACGTCGCGCGCGCCTACCGATCCGGTCGGATCTTCCTGGCCGGGGACGCCGCGCGCACCCAGCCCCCCACGGGCGGCTTCGGCGGAAGCACCGGAATCCAGGACAGCCACAATCTGGCCTGGAAGCTCGCCGCCGTCCTCGACGGACGAGCCGGCCCGGGGTTGCTCGACACCTACGACGCGGAGCGTCGCCCGTACGGAACGCTCGCCATGGAGCAGGCCTTCGCGCGCTTCGGGGACAGGATGGCCGGCGGCGCGCAAGTAGAGCTACTCGACTACTCGGCGGTGACCACGGGATTTAGGTATGCCTCGGCGGCTGTACCCGGAAATCACGAGAGCGACCCCATCCCTGCCGTCGACCTGCGCGCCCAACCCGGCACGCGGGCACCGCACCTGGCGACCTCGGAAGGCGGCTCCACCCTCGACCTGTACGGCGAAACCCTCGTCCTGCTCACGGGCCGCGACGGCTCCGCGTGGGCCGGGGCCGCGAAGGATCTCGGCACGGCGATGGGCGTGGACATCCGGTGCTACGTCCTCGGTGTGGACATCGACGTCGCCGAGGGTGAGAAGGCGCACGGCATCGACACCCACGGTGCCGTGCTGGTCCGCCCGGACGGCTTCGTCGCCTGGCGCCACCACTCCTGCGCGGCCGAGCCGACCTCCGCGCTCGCGGAAGTCCTCGGAACCCTTCTTGCCCGGCGGGACTGACCTCGCGAAGGGTGCTGTCGTCGCGGCACCGGCCTTGGTCGGCTCCGCTCAACACGCAGTCCCCCACGGCGTCGAGGCAGCTCAGGACGGTCTGGCGCCGCCCGGCTGACGCCAACCGTTGTGCGGGATATGGGCTCCATGGTGAGACGAGCGCTTCGTCATGGACCCCTCTGTGCCCTACGCTCGGGCACAACACGCACCGGGGCGGGAGCGGATGCCATGACCACCACACGCACACGCAGGACACAGGCCGAGCGGGACGCGATGACCGCCGAGACGGTCTTCGCGCTGTTCTCCGCAACGCTGTACGCGGGAGCCACATTCCTCCTGTTCGTTCTACCGGTGATGTATGGGCTGGTGTCCGGCTCGACGAAGAGCGGGTTCGTCACCGCCGCGGGCGTCGCGGCAGCCGTGGCGTTCATCGGACGGACGGTCGAGGTGCTGTGGCGGTTCGGGCGACGAGCCCCCGAGGCCGACCAGCGCGTGTCCGACAGGTCACGTCAGGGGCGTTGACCCGGGCCAGACGAGTCCTGTCTCGTCGCCGGCGGCGAAAGGACGAGAAGGACAAGGTGGGACGGGATGCGTGAGCAGGGCCAGCGGCGGCGTCACCGTACGGTGGACCGGGTCGCGTGGATCCTGGAGGTCGCCGCACGGGCGCCGGATGGGGTGACCGTGGCGGAGTTGGCGCGGACCCTGGAGGCGCCGGCGAGTTCGGTGCAGGACCTGGTCAACGGCCTTGTCTCCACCGGATTCCTGCTGGAACAGCACCGGCGCTTCCGGCTCGGGCCCGCTCCGCACGTGCTCAACCTCATCGCCGGCCAGGTCGTGCCGCGGATCAGTCAGGCCGAACTCGACGAACTGAGCCGCGTCGCGGGTACCCCCGTACTGCTCACGGTGCGGGTCGGGCTCGACGCCGTCTACCTCGCGCGCGGCGGCGAGGACGAGATTCCCCGCCTGGTGCCTCTCGCCGACGGGCACTTCGCGCGACCCCTGCTGCGTACCGCCGCTGGCCGTCTGCTGCTGGCCTTCACCGACGAGACGGAGCGTCGCGGACTCCTCGACGAACTCGCCCGCCACGACCCCGAGGCAGTCGCCGAGTTCCGCCGCGCTCTGCCGACGATCCGCGCCTCGCGCATCAGCCGCAGCGAGGGACTGGCCGACCCCGAAGTCAGCGCGCTCGCCATCCCCATCACTGACGGTCCCGTCGTCACGGGGGCCCTCGCTCTGATGCACCGGCGTCGCGGGCGCTCCGAGCGGCCACACCTCGACCGGGCGGCGGCCCGACTCCTCGCGCACATTCAAAGCAGTCGGGGCTGAGGTCCGCATCAGTTCACGGATATCCGTGAATCCGGGCGCTCACGCCACTGTGGGGACGAGCATCCCGGCATGACTTCGAACCCGCTGACCACGACCCGACCCACCCCTACCGGCGAGGTCGTCTCCCAACTGCTGCACACGCTCGGCGAACCCGATCCGGTCCGGGCGAGCGAGGACATCACCGTGGTCGGGGCCGACCCCCTGGTCCCCTCGGTGCACCGCCTCGCCGATGCCATGTCCGCCGCGATCGGTGTTTTCGGCAGGCAGACGGCGGGGGTCGGCGAACACCGCGGCCACCCGCACCAAAGGGTTGAGGTACGGGCCGAGGCCGCGATCGACCAGCTGATGGCGACCTTCCACACCACGCTGTCGGGGCGCCCCCTGGGCGCTCTACTCGACGATCCGACACTGCTCGGCAACAACGACTTCTACCGGACGCGCGACAGCCGGTGGATCTTCATCATCACCACCTACCCGCATCTGCGGGATGCCGTCCACTCCGTGCTGAGGTGCGGCCTCGACAAGGTGGGCATCGCGCACGCCGCGGCCGACTGGGATGCCTTCACACTGGAGGAGGCCATCTGCGCGCGGGGCGGAGTCGCCTGCGTCGTGCGCAGCCGGGACGAATGGCTCGCGCACCCGGCCGGGCGGCATGTCGCGCGGCGTCCAGTCGTCGAGATCGAACGCGTCGGTGACGGGCCCCTCCGCCCGCTCAAGCCGATCGGTGCGGCCGACGAGGCGCTCGCGGGGGTCCGGGTGCTCGATCTCACCCATGTCATCGCCGGCCCCGTCGCGACGCGGCTCCTCGCCCAGTTCGGCGCCGACGTGCTGCACCTGTCGCGTCCCGACCGCCCCGACCCGATCCCGATGATCGCGATGACCGGCGGCGGCAAGCGCAACGCCTACTGCGACTTGCGCGACGCCGACGACCGTGCGGCCTTCTACGACGCGCTCCAGGACGCGGACGTCTTCGCGCACGCCTACCGGGGCCTTGCCCGGCACGGGGCCTCGCCCGAGGAACTCATCCGGCGCCGCCCCGGACTGATCACCCTCGAATACCACGCCTGGGGCGCCGACGGCCCCTGGGGCGAACGCGGCGGATTCGACCAACTCGCCTGCTCGGCCACCGGATTCGCCCTCGAGGAGGGGACCGACCGGCCCTCGTTGCCGCCGACGTACCTCCTCAATGACTACCTCGCCGCCTACCTCGGGGCCGCCGCCGTCGCGACGGCCCTGCGCCGACGCGCGACCGAGGGCGGCTCCTGGCGGATCCGCGTGACCTTGGCCGGAGTGTGTCACTGGGTGCAGGAACTCGGTCTCCTCGCACCGGAGGATGTGCGCGACCTGCCCCGTCCCGGGCGCGCGGCGCTCGCCGAACTGTCGACCACCGCGACCGACTTCGGCCCGCTCACCGAACCGGCGACGCCGTTCGCATACAGCGGGCGCCCGGTCCCGCAGCCCGGTCGGCGTTCCCCGCTCGGCTCTGCCGCGCTCCAGTGGCGCTAGGCCTTCCACGGCTCCTCCCCCGGCCCGCCGCCCGCGTCGTCACGCGTCCGCCCGCCGGTCCTGCCCCAGCCCCGTGTGATCAGCCCACCCGATATCCCAGGAGGCATCGGAAGATGTCCAAGAATCCGACCGGCCCGTCCGCCCCAGGGCTCCTCGCCGGAGTCCGCGTCATCGAACTGGCCAGCGTGATCATGGCCCCGTACGCCGCCCAGCAGCTCGGCGACCTGGGCGCGGACGTGATCAAAGTCGAACCACCCGCCGGTGACATGACCCGTCACTACCCGCCCCGGCGCCATCCCGGCATGGGCGGCCCGGCGCTCAACCTCAACCGCAACAAGCGCAGTGCCGCCATCGACCTCAAGGCCCCGCACGGCCGAGACGCCCTCCTCGCCCTGCTGCGCACCGCCGATGTCTTCATCACCAACCTGCGCCCGCAGGCCCTGGACAAGCTCCGCCTCGGCTTCGACGACGTCGCAGCCGTCAATCCCGGCCTGATCTATGCCAACGCCCAGGGCTTTCGCAGCGACAGCCGCTACGGCACCCGTGCCGCCTACGACGACATCATCCAGGCAGCCAGCGGCCTCGTCTGGCTCAACCACAAGGTCTCCGGCCGGCCGCACTACGTGCCCACCGTGCTGGCCGACAAGATCTGCGGCATGCAGATCGCCCAGTCGGTGCTGGCCGCGCTGCACTACCGGGAGCACGGCGGCACCGGCCAGCACATCGAGGTCCCGATGGCCGACACCATGCTCGCCTTCAACCTGGTCGAGCATCTGGGCGCGGCCGCCCTGGAAACCCACGGGGAGTTCGGCTCGCCCCGCTCGCTCAGCCCTCAGCGCCGCGCCCTGCGTACCGCCGACGGGTGGATGTGCATCCTGCCGCACAGCGACCGCAACTGGCGGGACTTCACCGCCTTCGTCAACCAACCCGAACTGGCCGACGACCCGCGCTTCGCCACCGGCCCCGACCGGGCCCGCAACGCCGACGCGTTCTACCCACTCCTCGCGGAGCTGACGCAACATCACACCAACGCCACGTGGCAGGAGTTCTGCGATCGCGCGGGCATCGCCGCCGCCCCCGTCCTCGACCTGGAGTCCGCCGCCACCACCGCCTACGCGCGCGAAGGCGGTCTGCTCCAGGAGGCCGACCACCCCACCGAAGGCCGCTACCGGGTCATCGGCCGCCCAGTTCGCTACTCGGCCGACCCCGAGCCGCGCCTGCGCCCCTGCCCCGCCATCGGCCAGCACACCGACGAGGTGCTCCGCGAAGCCGGCTTCGACCCCGCTGTGCTGCACGCCGCGAACTGACCCCATTCCATGCCGAATTCCCGTACCCCCATGCAATGCCCGACGTCCCTTCACCCATCCAGGAGCCGATGATCCATGTCGCCTTCGACGCTTGCACCGATCGCATTCCCCCATGTCGCCCTGCCCGGCTCGGCCCGCCGGCTGCGCGCCGAGGTCCGCGCTTTCCTCGACGAGGAGCGCACCCGCGGCACCGTGCTCGGCCGCCCCGACTCCTGGCTGGCCGGCTGGGATCCCGGCTTCAGCCGCCGTCTCGCCGAGCACGGCTGGGTCGGCATGGCCCTGCCCACCGAGTACGGCGGCTCAGGCCGCGGCTTCCTGGAGCGCTATGTGGTGATCGAGGAACTGCTCGCGGCCGGCGCCCCGGTCAGTGCCCACTGGGTCTCCGACCGGCAGGCGGGACCCTCGATCCTGAGGCACGGCACCGAGGAGCAGCGCCGCTCCTTCCTGCCACGGATCGCCGCCGGTCAGTGCTTCTTCTCCATCGGCATGAGCGAGAAGAGCAGCGGATCCGACCTCGCCTCGGTCGCCACCCGCGCTGAACGCACCACCAACGGCTGGCGGTTGACCGGCACCAAGATGTGGACCGGCGGCGCCCACGTCAACGACTACGCCATCGTCCTCGCCCGCACCGACGACGCCGAGGACAAGCACGCCGGTCTCAGCCAGTTCATCGTCGACCTGCGCGCTCCGGGGGTACGGGTCGAGCCGATCCGGCTGATGAGCGGCGAGCACCGCTTCAACGCCTGCCACCTCGACGGCGTCGCCGTCCCCGACGCAATGGTGCTCGGGCAGCGGGGCGACGGCTGGAAGCAGGTCACCGGCGAGCTCGCCTTCGAACGCAGCGGCCCGGAACGTTACCTGTCCACCTTCCCCTTGCTGGTCTCCCTGCTCCGCGAACTGGAGCAGCGCCCGGCGACCGCCGAACAACTCACCCGGATCGGCCTCCTGACGGCCCGGCTGTACAGCATCCGCCAACTGTCCCTCGGCGTGGCCGCCGACCTGGACACCGGAGCCTCGCCCGACATCCAGGCCGCCCTGGTCAAGGATCTCGGCACCCGCCTGGAGGGCACGCTGATCGACACAGTCCGCGGCATCCTGCCGACCCCGGCCGACCCGCACGCCACCCCCGGCAGCCACCCCGAACTGCTCGCCTTCGCCCTGCTGCACAGCCCCGGCTACACGCTGCGCGGCGGCACCAACGAAATCCTTCGCGGCATCATCACTCGCGGTCTGGAGCAGCACTGATGCACACCCACACGATCGACACCAGCACCCCCGTCATCTCCGCGGACGCCTACGACACCACCGCCTTCTACGCGAACGCCGACGCCATCGCCACCGTCACCAACGCCACCGCTCCCGACGCCGTGGCCCTCCCCTCCGCGGACGCGGCCACCGTCCAACTTCTCGCCGCCGCCCGGGAAGCAGGACGCCGCGCCGTCCCCGCCCCCCTCGCTGAGACGGCCCTGGTCGCCCGCCCCCTGCTGCGCCGCGCCGGACTCCCCGTCCCCGACGGCCCGCTCAGCTACGCACTCGCCCCCGAGCTGACGATCCGCTACGCGCACCCGGCCGCCTCGCCCGTCGGCTCGGCCGGCTGCCTGGGCGAGGACGACACCCTGCTGGTCACCGGCACCCTGCGCCGCGTCCCCTGGGCCCGCGCCGCCACCGCCATCGTCGTCCTGGCCGCCGCCCCCTCCGGGCCCGTCCTGTTCACCCTCACACCCGGTCAGACCGTCCTCACCCCGGGCGCCAACCTCGCCGAGGAACCCCGCGACGACCTGCACCTCGCCGCCCTGGAGATCCCTGCCGCCCACGTCCGCCGCGTCGCCCCCGACCTGCTCGACGAGGCCCGGCTCCGCGCGGCCCTGGCCCGCTCCGCGCTCATCGCCGGAGCCGCCGAACGCTGCGTGGACCTGACCGTCGCCCACACCACGGCCCGCACCCAGTTCGGCCGTCCACTCCGTCACTTCCAGGCCGTCAAGCAGGAAGAAGCACGGCTGATCGAAGAGACCGCCCTGGTCCGCACCGCCGTTCAGGCGGCGGCCGCCCCGCTGGACACCGGCGGGCCGGCAACACACATCGCCGTCGCCGCCGCCAAGACCCAGGCATCCGCCTCGGCCGCCGAGATCGCCCGCATCGCCCACCAACTCCACGGCGCCATCGGCATCACCCAGCTCAACCCGCTCCATCTCTTCACGACCCGCCTGTGGTCCTGGCGCGACGAGGACGGCGACGAAACCTACTGGGCACGCCGCCTGGCCCGCCCGCTCACGCCCACCACCCTGTGGCCCACCCTGACCACCACTCCCTGACCCTCCGCCACACCTGTCGTCATGCGTACGGCAACTTCGGAGGGTGTCGCCCGCGCGGGCGGCACCCTCCGAAGGCGCTGGACCCTCAGCTGACCTCTGCTTCAAGGGTGCGCAGCAGATCGGCGGCGACGCTCAGGGCGATGACGGCGGGTTGCTTGCCGGTGATGCCGGTCAGTCCGATGGGTGTCTTGATCCGGTCGATGGTGGCTTCGGCGTGCCCTCCTTCGGCGGACAGACGCTTGCGGAACCGCGCCCACTTGGCCGCCGAGCCGATGAGGCCGACGGAGCCGAGGTGGGAGGTGCGCAGGACGGCGTCGCACAGCGCCGCGTCCTCGGCATGATCATGCGTCATGATCAGGACATGGGTGCCGCGGGGCAGTTCCTCCAGCACCTCCTCCGGCAGCAGCGGTGTGTGATGCACATGAACCTGTGCCACCGCGTCCGCCAGCACGCCGAGCCGCTCGGGCCGCAGGACGTCGGAGCGACTGTCGACGAGGTGGAGGTCGAGGTCCTGCCGGGCCAGGATGCGTGCGAGTTCCAGACCGACATGGCCGACGCCGAAGATCGCCACCGCGGCCACCACCGGCAGCGGTTCGAGCAGCACCGAGACCGTGCCACCGCAGCACTGCACCGCGTGCCGGTTGGACACCTTGTCGTTCAGGGCGAAATCGATCAGCTCCGGCTCCGCCTTGGCAGCCGCGATCATCTCCCGGGCCCGGTCGATCGCGACGGCCTCGACATTTCCGCCCCCGATCGACCCCCACGTCCCGGTGCGCCCCACGACAAGTTTCGCACCGGCCTCGCGTGGGGCATGGCCGCGCACGGTCACGACGGTGGCCAGCACGCCGGTCTCCCGGCGAGCCCGCAACCCTGCGACCGCGGCGATCCATGTCATGTCAGGCACCACTCAGCGCTGCCGTGCCGGTCCGGCTCCCGCCGTCCAGGGCAGCTGCGCAGGGAGCGGCCCCGGTACGGACGTGCGCGTTGCCGCGGGCTTCACCCCGGCGGGCCGACTCGATCGCCCAATACACCGCCTCCGGGGTCGCGGGCGATGCCAGCTCGACGCTGATGCCACTCGGGCCGAACGCCGCGGCGGCCTGCCGCAGCGCCTCGCGCACCGAGAACGCCAGCATCAGCGGAGGCTCGCCCACGGCCTTGGAACCGTAGACCGCGCCTTCCTCCGTGGCGTTCTCCAGCAGCGTGACGTTGAACTCCTGCGGCATCTCGGAGAAGCTCGGCAGCTTGTAGGTGCTGGCCGCCTGGGTCTGCAGCCGGCCCCGATGCGGCCCGTCACCGGTGTCCCAGCGCAGATCCTCCAGGGTCAGCCAGCCCGCGCCCTGGACGAAGCCGCCCTCGACCTGGCCGATGTCGATCATCGGGGACAGGCTGTCGCCCACGTCGTGCACGATGTCCACCCGCCGGATGCGGTACGCGCCGGTGAAGCCGTCGACCTCGACCTCGGCCGCGGCCGCACCATGGGCGAAGTACTTGAACGGTGCGCCCCGGAACGACTGCGCGTCCCAGTGCAGTCCCTCGGTCCTGTAGTAGCCGGCCGCGGACAACTGAACGCGCTGGAAGTACGCGGCGCGCACCAGGTCCTCCCAAGCCAGCTCCTTGTCGGTGCCCAGGGCCCGCACCACGCCCTCCACGATGCGCACGTCGCACGCGTTCGCTCCCAGCTGGCCGGCGGCCACCTGCGACAGGCGCTCACGCAGCTGCTCACAGGCGTTCTTGATCGCCCCGCCATTGAGGTCCGTGCCCGAACTGGCCGCCGTGGCAGAGGTGTTGGGCACCTTGTCGGTTCGCGTCGGGGCGAGGCGGATCTTGTGCAGCGGGATGCCCAGGGAGGTGGCGGCCACCTGCATCATCTTCGTGTGCAGCCCCTGGCCCATCTCGGTTCCGCCATGGTTGATCAGGACGGAGCCGTCCTTGTAGATCAGCACCAGGGCACCGCCCTGGTTGAAGGCGGTGAGGTTGAACGAGATGCCGAACTTGAGGCCCGTCATGGCTAGGGCCCGCTTGCTGTGCGGGTGCGCGGCGTTGAAGGCGGCGATCTCACGCTTGCGGTCGGCGATGGCGGCCTTCTCCTGGACCTGCTGCCAGACGGCGGTGATCCGTTCGGGCTGGGTGACCGGCTGTCCGTACGGCGTGTGCTGGTCCTTCCGATAGAAGTTGCGCTCGCGCAGTTCCATCGGATCGAGGCCGAGCCGTGGTGCGCAGCGCCCGAGGATGTCTTCGATCACCAGCATGCCCTGGGGCCCGCCGAAGCCGCGGAAGGCGGTGTTGGAGACCTTGTTGGTCTTGGCGATGCGACCGGCGATGCGGGCGTTGGGAATCCAGTACGTGTTGTCGATGTGGCACAGCGCGCGGGCCAGCACCGGCTCGGACAGGTCCAGGCTCCACCCGCCGTCCGACGTCAGCAGGGCGTCCAGGGCCTGGATACGGCCGTCGGCATCGAAGCCGATCTTCCACGTGGCGTGGAAACCGTGCCGCTTGCCGGACATGGTCAGGTCCTGCGTGCGGTTGAGCCGCAGCCGGACCGGATGACCGGTCAGCTTGGCGCCGAGCGCGGCGATGGCCGCGAACCCGTGCGGCTGCATCTCCTTGCCGCCGAAGCCGCCGCCCATCCGCAGACACTGCACGGTCACCTCATGACTGTGCAGTCCGAGCACGTGCGCGACGATCTCCTGCGTCTCCGACGGGTGCTGGCTGCTGCTCTGGACGAACACCTGCCCGGCCTCGTCGATGTGGGCGAGCGCCGCGTGCGTCTCGAGGTAGAAGTGCTCCTGGTCGGAGAACTGGAACTCGCCGGTGAACACGTGCGCACAGTCGGCGAAGCTCGCCTCGACGTCGCCGGACACCATCACGGGACGGGCGCCGTGGAAGCTGTCGGCCGCGATCGCGTCCTGCAGCGTGATGATCGAGGGAAGCTCTTGGAGTTGAACCTCGACGGCCGCCGCACCGAGCCGGGCCGCCTCCAGGGTCTGCCCGAGCACCCAGGCGACCGCATGGCCGTAGAACATGACCTCTTCGGGGAACAGCGGCTCGTCGTGCTTCATCCCGGCATCGTTGACGCCGGGCACGTCGGCACCGGTGAGCACACGGACCACACCGGGCACGGCGAGCGCGGCCTCGGTGCGGATTTCGGTGATCCGGCCGCGGGCCTTCATGACTTGAACCGGGTAGGCGTGCAGGACGTCCTTGGTACGGAACACCAGGTCGTCGGTGTAGAGCGCGGCACCCGTGACGTGCAGCGTGGCGCTCTCGTGGGGCATCGAGACACCGACGACCGGCTTCTCGGGACGCTGGGACAGCTGACTCATGACGACACCACCTCGGTGTTCTGCGCGTACAGCTTCAGCAGGCTCTGACCGAGCATCGCTGCACGGTACTCCGCACTGGCGCGATGGTCGTCCATCGGTGTGCCCTCCGCCCGCAGCACCGCGGCCGCGGCCTCGACGGTCTCCGTCGACCACGGCCTGCCCTCCAGGGCCGCCTCGGTGTCCAGGGCGCGGATCGGGGTGGCGGCCACACCACCCAGGCCGATGCGCGCCTTGCGGATGACGCCGTCCTCGACGTCGAGCGCGAAGGCGACCGCGACGCTGGAGATGTCGTCGAAGCGCCGTTTGGCGATTTTGTGGAAGGCCACCACCGGCGACAGCGGCAGCGGAACGCGCACGGCGCGGATCAGCTCACCGGGACGGCGGACACTCTGCCGGTAGCCGGTGAAGTAGTCCGCCAGCGGAACCTCGCGCTCACCCTCGCTGTCGGCGAGCACCACGGACGCCTCCAGCGCGAGCAGCGCCGGCGGGCTGTCACCGATCGGGGAGCCCGTGCCCAGGTTCCCGCCAAGAGTCGCGCCGTTGCGGATCAGGCGGGAGGCGAATTGCGGGAACACCTCTGCCAGCAACGGAACGCTCCCGTCGAGACGCCGCTCGATCTCGGTGAGCGTCAGTGCCGCCCCGATCTCGATGTGGCCGGAAGTGACGATGAGCTCGCGGAGTTCGGGCAGCCGGTCGACAGCGATGACGCAATCCGCCCGGCGGGAACGGATGTTGACCTCGACGCCCCAGTCGGTGGAGCCGGCGATCACCACAGCGTCCGGCCGTTCACGCAGCAGCCTCAGCGTGTCCGCCAGCGTGCCCTTCCGCAGGAATGTGTGGCCGCCCTCGACGTATTCGGTGGCAACCGGCAACGGCGGAGCCTGCTCGCGACGCCGCGCCAACGGGTCCTCGTCGCTGGGCGTGCCGAGGGCGAACGCCGCGTCCCGGATCGGACGGTACCCCGTGCAGCGGCAGAGGTTGCCGCTCAGCGCGTGCAGATCGAAGCCGTTCGGGCCGTGCTCCGCATCGGGGCCGTCAGCCGCGTCGGAGCAGACGTGTCCGCACCGGTCGGGCCGGTAGTACTCGGCGGCCATGCTGCAGATGAACCCCGGTGTGCAGTACCCGCATTGGGAGCCGCCACGGACCGCCATCTCCTCCTGCACCGGATGCAGCGTGGGCGGCTCTCCCGGTCCGCCGTCCGTCGCCAGCCCTTCGGAGGTGATGACCTCCTGCCCGTTGAGCGCCGCTACCGGGACGAGGCAGGCGTTGACGGCCACCCAGTCGGTGGGTCTGTCGGCTCCGACCCCGGGACGGGCCACCAGGACCGAGCAGGCACCGCACTCGCCTTCCGCGCAGCCCTCCTTGGTGCCGGTCAGGCCACGGTCGCGCAGAAAATCCAGCGTTGTCGTGTGGGACGGAGCCGGGGAAATCGGTGTTTCCTCACCGTTGACCGTGATCCATGCCCCTACCACGGCAGGGCCTCGCGTCGCGACGTGATCGGTCGAGCCATCATGTTCGCCAATTTCAGGCAGCTTTCTGTGTTCGGACGCGCCACACGAAAGGAGCGCGCGCACAACGGCACGCGGCATCGACGCGCCGGAAAATGGGGACGGGAAACACAGAACGTGCCACGAAGGGGCACGTCAGAACGGCGTACTCAGCAGCCGTGCGCGATCCGACCCGGCACCCAGACGGTGCACTGGGCGAGGCGACCAAGATCGGAGCTGGTGGACATCCTCTGATCGCCTCCTCTCGGTACTCACGGGTCGATGGTTACCGCAAGCTAGTTGCTGGCACCAGGGAGGTCAAGAGGCCGCCCTCCGTCTCTCCCGATCCGAACGCCATCCGGGCTGCGCAGACGAGGCGATGCGGACACCGGTGAGCCGCCCCTGGCGGCAGAGCATCGCCCAGGGCATCGCTCGTTGTACGACGGTCGAAGAGCCCGCGAGGCGTTTACGGCTGCGCGGGGTTCTGTTCGTTCCGCTCTTGCGTCTGCGCCCAGGTGCTCGCCCATTCATTGAGCGGTTGGAGGGCGTGGCCGAGGGTTGTCCCCAGCTGAGTGAGTTCGTAGCCGTCGGGCGAAGGGGCGATGAGCCCGCTTGACGTGAGTTCGCGGAGGCGCTGGTAGAGAACGCTCGATGACAGGCCTGCGCACCGTGCCAGCAACGCTCGCGCACCGAGGGGACCCGGACGCAGCTCCCAGAGAATGCGCAGCGCCCACCGACGGCCGAGGAGATCCATCGCGGCCATGATCGGACGGCCGGTGGTCGATCCACGAACTGGCTTGCCTGGGCGCGGCGTTGGCATGACCCTCCTTGCGTTTCGTTCTTCGAAACACTAGCATCCACCGCATGTTTCGAATTTAGAAACACCCGAAGGGGGAGCGTCGATGTCGCACACAGTCCAGCTGATACCTCCGTACGCCGACCAAGGCTGCTCAAGTGAGGCCGCCACGGCACTGCGTCCACCGCACTACCGCTCCCGTCCGTGTAGCCGCATCTCTGGAGGGACGCCCAACGCGTCCGACTGACTCGGACGGGCACTGTTGGGCGTAGCCCGTTGCCCGCACAGGGCCGGGAACGTGCACGGGCGCGGGCGGCCCCTGCCCCCGGACCAAAGCCGTCGCCCTCTCCGCACGGGGCGAGACTCGCGCGGCGACCGACACCCGCGTGCCTGGCGGCATCGCGCAGATGGCGACCCCGCGGCTGCCCGCCCGTCCTCCGCCGGCCTCTGACCTCGGCCGCCAGGCATGGACGGTCCCTCCGACTTCACCGAGGCCCCGACGACCACACCGGCGAGGCGCTCCTCGCGCCGACCGCCACAGGCGGCACCACCCGTCTCATCGACTCCATCCTTCTCACCTTCGGAGACCCGTATGACCATGCCCGCAACAGGAACCGCGACCGGCCTGCGCCTGCGCGCACCGGCCCCAGGCTGGTCGATCGACGCGGATGTCGTGGTCGTCGGTTCCGGCGTAGCAGGCCTCACCACGGCCCTGCGCTGTACGGCGGCCGGGCTGAGCCCCGTTGTCGTCACCAAGGCCCGCCTCGACGACGGCTCGACGCGCTGGGCGCAGGGCGGCATAGCGGCGGCCCTCGGCGAGGGCGACACCCCTCAGCAGCATCTGGAGGACACGCTGGTCGCGGGGGCCGGACTCTGCGACGAGAGCGCGGTCCGCGCGCTGGTCACCGAAGGCCCGCACGCGGTGCGGCGGTTGATCGCCACCGGCGCCCACTTCGACACCGACGACTCGGGCGCGATCTCGCTGGCCCGCGAGGGCGGCCACCACCGCCGCCGCATCGCCCACGCGGGCGGCGACGCGACGGGCGCGGAGGTCTCCCGCGCACTGGTCGAGGCGGTCCGGGCAGCAGCCCTCCGCACGATCGAACGCGCCCTGGTCCTGGACCTGTTGACGGACGAGCACGGCCGCACCGCGGGCATCACGCTGCACGTCATGGGCGAGGGGCAGCACGACGGTGTCGGCGCGGTCCGCGCGCCCGCGGTGGTGCTCGCGACGGGCGGCATGGGCCAGGTGTTCTCG
>NZ_QOLA01000011.1 GCF_003324565.1 Streptomyces sp. SDr-06
CGGGCACGAGCCCCGGGAACTTTCGCCCGGCCCGACCCCGCAGGGACGCCGGGCCCGCAGCCGCGAGACGCCGACCCACCCACCCGCAGGCGACCGAGGCCCCACCCACAACCCCCCGCAGGGGTGCCGGGGGGGCGCAGCCCCCGCTCGGGGAGAGCGGGCACGAGCCCCGGGAACTTTCGCCCGGCCCGACCCCGCAGGGACGCCGGGCCCGCAGCCGCGAGACGCCGACCCACCCACCCGCAGGCGACCGAGGCCCCACCCACAACCCCCCGCAGGGGTGCAGGGGGCGCAGCCCCCGCTCGGGGGGCGGGGCGGAGCCCCGGGAAACGGCCTTCCCTTTCACCCCCGACCCCCGGAGGGTCTCGGGAAGGGGCGGGGTGGGGAAACGAACCAACCCCCCAGGCCATCAGGCCCAGGGGGTTGGAAAGGGGCGCGGCCCCTTACTTGTCGGCGACCGGCTTGCGCAGGGCGATGTTCAGCTCGCGCAGCCGGGACTCGTCCAGCTCCGAGGGCGCCCCCATCATCAGGTCCTGCGCGTTGCCGTTCAGCGGGAACGCGATGGTCTCCCGGATGTTCGGCTCGTCCGCGAGCAGCATCACGATGCGGTCGACGCCCGGCGCGATGCCACCGTGCGGCGGCGCCCCGAGCCGGAACGCCTTCAGCATGCCGCCGAACTCCCGCTCCACGGTCTCCCGGTCGTACCCCGCGACCTCGAACGCCTTGAACATGATCTCGGGCTCGTGGTTGCGGATCGCGCCCGAGGACAGCTCGATGCCGTTGCAGACGATGTCGTACTGCCAGCCGAGGACGTCCAGCGGGTCCTGGGTCTCCAGGGCCTCCAGACCGCCCTGCGGCATGGAGAACGGGTTGTGCGAGAAGTCGATCTTCCCGGTCTCCTCGTCCTTCTCGTACATCGGGAAGTCGACGATCCAGCAGAACCGGAACACGCCCTCCTCGAAGTGCCCGGCCCGCTTCGCGGCCTCGACCCGCACACCCGACATGATCTTGGAGACCTCGTCGAACTCGCCCGCGCCGAAGAACACCGCGTGCCCGGGGACGAGGCCGAGGCGCTCGGTGAGCACCTTGACGTTCTCGTCGGTGAGGAACTTCGCGATCGGGCCGGACAGCGAACCGTCCTCGCCGACCCGCACCCAGGCCAGGCCCTGCGCGCCGAGCGAGACGGCGTACTCGCCGAGCCCGTCGAAGAACTTCCGGGACTGCGAAGCCACGTCCGGCACCGGAAGCGCGCGCACGTGCTTGCCCGCGAACGCCTTGAACTCCGAGCCCGCGAACACGTCGGTGATGTCGGCGAGTTCGAGCTTGGCGCGCAGGTCGGGCTTGTCGTTGCCGTACTTCAGCATCGACTCGCGGAACGGGATGCGCGGGAAGGGGCTGGTGACCTCGCGGCCGCCGCCGAACTCCGTGAACAGCTCCGTCATCAGCTTCTCGATGGGCTGGAAGACGTCCTCCTGCTCGACGAAGCTCATCTCGACGTCGAGCTGGTAGAACTCGCCCGGCGAGCGGTCGGCGCGGGCGTCCTCGTCGCGGAAGCAGGGGGCGATCTGGAAGTACCGGTCGAAGCCGGAGATCATCAGCAGCTGCTTGAACTGCTGCGGGGCCTGCGGCAGCGCGTAGAACTTGCCCGGGTTCAGCCGGGACGGCACCACGAAGTCGCGCGCGCCCTCGGGGGAGGTCGCCGCCAGGATCGGGGTGGCCATCTCGTTGAAGCCCAGCGCGACCATCTTCGAGCGGATGGAGGCGATCACGGCGCTGCGCAGCATGATGTTGCGGTGCATGCGCTCGCGGCGCAGGTCGAGGAAGCGGTACTCCAGGCGCCGCTCCTCGTTGACGCCGTCCTCGGCGTTGATCGTGAACGGCAGCGGGTTCGCGGCGCCGAGCACCTCGACCTCGCCGACCTCGATCTCGATCTCGCCGGTCGCCAGCTCACCGTTCACGTTCTCGGCGCCGCGCGAGACGACCTTGCCGTCGACGCGTACGACGGTCTCCTTGGACAGCTTGTCCAAGGCCTCGGCGCCGGCCGTGCCGGGCCGGGCGACCAGCTGGGTGATGCCGTAGTGGTCCCGCAGGTCGATGAAGAGAATGCCGCCCAGGTCTCGGCGATTGTGCAGCCAGCCGCTCAGCCGGACGTCGCTGCCGACGTCGGAGGCGCGGAGCTCGCCGCAGGTGTGGGACCGGTACCGGTGCATCGTTCATCCAATTCTTCGCGAACCGTGGCCGCGACTACTTCGCGAGATTCTTCGCGAGACAGGCGGGAATCAACCAGTCCAGGTTACCGCCCGGTCCCGGGGCCCCTTCTCGGTGGCGGCCGGTCCTGGGATCTTCTTAAATGGGGTCAATGCGCACCGAGGACGTCCTGGCAGCGATCGCGACCGGCTTGTGGCGCTGGGACAACGGATCCGGGACGGTCACCCTCGACGCGGAGGCCGCCCGCCTCCTCGGCCTGCCCGCGCAGCCGGCCACCCTCACCGAGTCGGCCGTGCGGTCGCGTTTCCACCCCGTCGACTGGAACGAGGTCGACGGCATCGTGCACCTCGCCCTCGCCGAGGGCACCCTGGCCGAGGCCCGGCTGCGGATCATGGACGAGAACGGCCGGGTCCTGCGCACCGTACGCAGCCGTTCCAAACCCATGGTCAGCGACGGGGACTACCTGCTGATCGGCACCATCCAGGAGGTCGCCGAGCCGCAGCCCGGCACCACCGCCGCCCACCCCTCGATCACCGGCGACTGGCGGCGCTCGCGCGAGGCGTTCCTGCTCGACGCGGGCCGCGCGCTGGCCGAGGCCCGCTCCACCTCCGAGGTGCTCCGGGTCGCCGCCTCGCTCTCCATGCCGGGCTTCTCACCGGACGGCCTCGCGGTGTTCGGGGTGGCCGGCGAGCGGCTGACGATCATCGGGCACCACGGGCACAACCCCGGCGACGACGGCCCGTTCACGTACATGGCGCTCGACACCGACTACCCGGCCGCCGACGTCGTGCGCAACGGGCGGGCGATCTATCTGCCGACACCGCAGGAGTACCGGCGCCGCTTCCCCGCCACCTGGCCACTGGCCCAGCGCTTCGACCGCCAGTCGTGGGCGTTCGTGCCGCTCATCGTCGCCGGGCGGACCATCGGCGCCTGGATGGCGGCGTTCAAGCACCCCGTCGCCTTCACCCCCGACGAGCGTTCGGTCCTCACCACGGTCGCCCGCATGCTGGCGCAGGCCCTGGCCAGGGCGGGCGAGGCGGAGAACGAACGCGAGCTCTCGCTCGGCCTCCAGCGCGCGATGATGCCCACGCTCGGCCCCGAGATCCCCGGCATGACGATCGCCGCCCGCTACGTGCCGACCGGCGGCGGCCTCCAGGTCGGCGGCGACTGGTACGACATGATCCCGCTGCCCGGCGGCACCTCCCTCACGGGGTCCGGCGCGGGCAGGTTCGCGCTGGTCATCGGCGACGTCCAGGGCCACGACGTGCGGGCGGCCGGCCTCATGGGCCAGTTGCGCATCGCGCTGCGGGCCTACGCGAGCGAGGGCCACAGCCCCGACGCGGTCCTCTCCCGCGCCTCCCGCTTCCTGTACGGGATCACCGAGTCGTACGGGGTGCCCGACCCCTACGGCGACGGGTACGAGGACTACGCCCCGCGCTTCGCCACCTGCCTCTACATCGAGGTCGACCCGGCCACCGGCACCCTCGACATCGCGCGGGCCGGCCACCCCGACCCGGTCATCCGCACCGCCGACGGCACCGCCCTGATCCGCCCCACCGCGGGCGGCCTGCCACTCGGCATCGAGGCGGACTCCGACTACCCGACCACCCGGCTCGTCCTCGACCCCGACGAGACGATCATGCTCTGCACGGACGGGCTGATCGAGACCGGCGGCCACGACATGGCCAGCGGCTGGGCCCGGCTCCGGCCGGTCCTGGAGAAGCACACCGGCGCCAGTCTGGAGCAGCTCGCCGACGAACTGGTCCAGGCCGTGCACGGCCCCTCCTCCCACCACACCACGGGCCCGCTGGTCGACCGCCGCGAGGACGACATCGCGCTCCTGCTGCTGCGCCGCAACGACGTCGCGGCCCAGGCCGGTGCCGCCCCGCCCGACGTGGTCCGCCGCACCGCGCTGACCGTCGCCCAGGCCGAACCCGAGCGGATCGCGGGGGCCCGCAGGCAACTGCGCGAGCTGCTGCACGACTGGGCGGACGAGGAGCAGGTCGACTCGGCGGTCCTGATGATCTCCGAGATGATCACCAACGTCCTGGTCCACACCGACGGCGACGCGCTGCTGGTGGCGGAGGCGAGGGGCCCGCTCGGCACCCGTCGGCTGCGCGTCGAGGTGGCCGACGCGAGCGACGAACTGCCGCACCGGCGCCGCCCCGGCGAGATGGCCTCCAGCGGCCGCGGCCTGATCCTGATGGAGATGCTCGCGGACGCGTGGGGGGTGGACCCGAGGGGCGACGGCAAGTCGATCTGGTTCGAGCTCTACGAGACGGGCGGAGCCGGCGGGCCGGACGCCGCCGAGCCGTCCTCGGAGTAGCGCGTCCGCAGCTCGCCGAGGACGGCGAAGCCCGCCGCCGCGACCGGCACCGCGAGCAGCATCCCGATCAGCCCCGCGACGCTCGCGCCCGCGGTCAGCGCCACCATGATCATCGCGGGGTGCATCTGGACGGTGCGGCTCTGGATGACGGGCTGGAGGATGTGCCCCTCCAGTTGCTGTACGGCGAGTACGACCCCGAGGGTCCACAGGGCGGTGCCGAACCCGCGGTCGGCCAGCGCCACGAGCACGGCGACGGCCCCGGAGACGAAGGCGCCGAGGTAGGGGATGTACGCCCCGATGAACACCAGCGCGCCGAGCCCGATGGCCCCGGGCACGCGAAGGACGAGCAGCCCGACGGTGATGCAGATGGCATCGATGAAGGCGATGAGAGTGGTCCCCCGCATGAACCCCTCGACCGCCTCGAAGGCCCGGCGCGCCATGGCCTCGACGGTGTCGCCGGTGCCGCGCGGGGCCAGCGAGTGGGCGAGGCCCACGGCCCGGTCGGAGTCCTTGAGGAAGAAGAAGGTGAGAAGGAGCGCGAGCACGCTGGTGGCGAGGAGCGAGCCGAGCAGGCTGAGCCCTTCGAGCACCCCGCTGGCCGCGCCCGCCCCGAACCTGGACAGCAGCCGCTTGGCGTTGTCGGCGAGGTTGGTGACCCCGCCCCCGCCGGCCGCCCCGACGTGGTCGGCCACCCACTGCCCGGCCTGCTTGAGCGAGGCCACGATCTGGTCCCCGGTGTCGATGAGCGCGGTGACGACGACGTATCCGGCGCCGCCGACCACGGCGACGAGCGCGACGCAGGTCAGCGCGGCGGCGATGGACCGCCGGACTCCGACGCGGATCAGCCACCGGTGCACGGGGCCGAGGAGCGCGGTCCCGAGGAGCGCGAGCAGCACGGGGGTGACGGCGGTCTTGAACACGACGCAGAGCCAGACTCCGACGCCGACGACCCCGGCGACGAGCAGCACGAGGGCACACCACGCGCCGATCCGCCGGGCGGTGTCGGGAAGCAACGTGCCGTCCATCCCGCCAGCGGACCACGGCGCGGGGGGCCGCGCCTCAGGTACGGGCCCACACGGGTGACGCCCCGTCAGCTCCTCGACTCCCGCCGGCGCGCGGGGCCTCCGGGGGAGAGTTCAACGGCTGCGGACCGTGCGTGGCCGCTCGCGCAGTTCCCCGCGCCCCTGGCAGGGTCGATGCTGGCCAGCACCGGGCGCCTCAGCCCGTCCGGCAATTGAGGACGAGCGCCGTCCAGGCGCGAACGGGGGCGCGGGGGCAGAGCCCCCGCAGGGGGTGCAGGGGGCGAAGCCCCCGGCGGGGTCCGAGGGGCGGAGCCCCTCAGGGGGTCTGGGGCGCAGCCCCAGGGCTCAGCTCATCCAACCCCGCGCAACGGGTGGGCGGGTGGGCAAACCCCCCGGGGGCCCGGGGGCGGAGCCCCCGGCGGGGTTCGAGGGGCGGAGCCCCTCAGGGGGTCTGGGGCGCAGCCCCAGGGGCGGAACCAACCAACCCGTTGCACGGGCGGGCGGGTGGGCAAACCCCCCGGGGTCTGGGGCAGAGCCCCAGGGAGGCGGACACACTGGGCCAGGTCACATGCCGTGCACCGCCGGGACCGACCCGAGCCGCCCCTTCTGGAAGTCCTCGAAGGCCTGCTCAAGCTCCGCCCGCGTATTCATCACGAACGGCCCGTAGTGCGCCATCGGCTCACGGATCGGCTGCCCACCGAGCAGCACGACCTCCAGGTCCGGCGCGTTGGAGTCCTGCTTCTCGTCCGCGCGGACGGTCAGCGAACCGCCCTCGCCGAACACCGCGGTCTGCCCCATGTGCACGGGCCGCCGCTCCGCGCCGACCGAGCCGCGCCCGGCCAGCACGTACGCGAGCCCGTTGAAGTCCTCCCGCCACGGCAGCGTGACGGAAGCACCCGGCCGCAGCGTGGCGTGCACCATCGTGATCGGGGTGTGCGTGATCCCGGGGCCGTCGTGGCCGTCGAGCGAACCCGCGATGACCCGCATCAGCGCACCCCCGTCGGGCGAGGTGAGCAGCTGGACGGAACCGCTGCGGATGTCCTGGTAGCGCGGGGCCATCATCTTGTCCCGGGCCGGCAGGTTCACCCAGAGCTGGAGCCCGTGGAAGAGCCCGCCCGACATGACCAGCTGCTCCGGCGGCGCCTCGATGTGGAGCAGACCGGACCCGGCCGTCATCCACTGGGTGTCGCCGTTGGTGATCGTGCCGCCACCACCGTTGGAGTCCTGGTGGTCGAAGATCCCGTCGATGATGTACGTGACGGTCTCGAAGCCGCGGTGCGGGTGCCACGGGGTGCCCTTGGGCTCGCCCGGCGCGTACTCCACCTCACCCATCTGGTCCATCATGATGAACGGGTCGAGGTACTTGTAGTTGATCCCGGCGAACGCGCGGCGCACCGGGAATCCCTCCCCCTCGAACCCCTGCGGAGCAGTGGTCACGGCAAGGACGGGACGGGCCGCGACACCCTCCGGCGCGGCTACACGCGGCAGGGTCAACGGGTTTTCGACGGTCACAGCAGGCATGGGACGGCCCTCCTTGCGGGGATGCTCTACGTTCAAAGTAGTTGAATGGTGAACATCCTGCAAGGCGTCCCCATTCCCGCCCCCTCCGCGCCCGTCCCGGAACGCACTTCGGGCCCGCACCCCCGAGGGGTACGGGCCCGATGAACAGCCGGTTCCGCGGCTATCCGTACATCCGCCGCATGGCGAAGTCGACCATCTGCTCCACGGCCTTCGCGTCGAAGACCATCCGGTGGTCGCCCTCCATGTCGAGCACGAAGCCGTACCCGGTGGGCAGGAGGTCGATCACCTCGGCGCCGGTGATGACGAAGTACTTGGACTCCTTGCCCGCGTACCGGCGCAGCTCCTTGAGCGAGGTGAACATCGGGATGACCGGCTGCTGGGTGTTGTGCAGCGCCAGGAACCCCGGGTTGTCGCCGCGCGGGCAGTACACCCGGGCACCCGCGAAGATCTGCTGGAAGTCCTCGGCCGAGAGCGTCCCGGTCGTGAACGCCCGCACCGCGTCGGCGAGGGAGGGAGGCGACGGCTCGGGGTACAGCGGCTGCTCCCCGTACCCGCCCTGCATCTGCTGCTGAGGCGGGGCGTACTGCTGCTGTGCGCCAGGGCCGCCTGCGTGCTGGTCGTAGCCGTACATGGGGCTCAGCGTAGTGGGCCGCGATTAGAGCCGCGTCACAGTTGTCCCACTAGGGGTTGCGTCTTATTACCCACGGGTAGCATCATCGTAGCTACTTGCTGGTAAAGATGTAACCGACCCTGTTTACGGAGCCGTCGCCATGGGGCACTACAAGTCGAATCTCCGCGACATCGAGTTCAACCTCTTCGAGGTGCTCGGACGCGACAAGCTGTACGGCACCGGCCCGTTCGGGGAGATGGACGTCGACACCGCCAAGTCGATCCTGGAGGAGATCGCCCGCCTCGCCGAGAACGAGCTGGCCGACTCCTTCGCGGACGCCGACCGCAACCCGCCGGTCTTCGACCCCGCCACCAACACCGCTCCGGTCCCGGAGTCCTTCAAGAGCTCCTACAAGGCGTTCATGGACTCCGAGTACTGGCGCCTGGGCCTGCCCGAGGAGATCGGCGGCACCGTCTCGCCGCGCTCCCTGATCTGGGCCTACGCCGAACTGCTCCTCGGCTCCAACCCGGCGATCTGGATGTACTCCTCGGGCCCGGCCTTCGCGGGCATCCTCTTCGCCGAGGGCAACGAGCAGCAGAAGAAGATCGCCGAGATCGCGGTCGAGAAGCGCTGGGGCTCGACCATGGTCCTGACCGAGCCGGACGCGGGCTCGGACGTCGGCGCCGGCCGCACCAAGGCCGTCCAGCAGGACGACGGCTCCTGGCACATCGAGGGCGTGAAGCGCTTCATCACCTCCGGTGAGCACGACATGGAGGAGAACATCCTCCACTACGTCCTCGCCCGCCCCGAGGGCCACGGCCCCGGCACCAAGGGTCTCTCCCTCTTCCTGGTCCCGAAGTTCCACTTCGACTGGGAGACCGGCGAGCTGGGCGAGCGCAACGGCGTGTACGCGACGAACGTCGAGCACAAGATGGGCCTGAAGGCGTCCAACACGTGCGAGATGACGTTCGGCGACCAGCACCCCGCCAAGGGCTGGCTGATCGGCGACAAGCACGACGGCATCCGCCAGATGTTCATGATCATCGAGTTCGCCCGCATGATGGTCGGCACGAAGGCGATCGCCACGCTGTCGACGGGTTACCTGAACGCCCTTGAGTACGCCAAGGAGCGCGTCCAGGGCAGCGACCTCTCGCAGTTCATGGACAAGACCGCGCCGAAGGTGACGATCACCCACCACCCCGACGTGCGGCGCTCGCTGATGACGCAGAAGGCGTACGCGGAGGGCATGCGCTCGCTCGTCCTCTACACCGCCGCCGTCCAGGACGCGATCCAGGTGAAGGAGGCGGCGGGCGAGGACGCGAAGTCCCTCATCGGCCTGAACGACCTCCTGCTGCCCATCGTGAAGGGCTACGGCTCGGAGAAGTCGTACGAGAAGCTGTCGTCCGAGTCGCTCCAGACCTTCGGCGGCTCCGGGTACCTCCAGGAGTACCCGATCGAGCAGTACATCCGTGATGCCAAGATCGACACGCTGTACGAGGGCACCACGGCGATCCAGGGCCAGGACTTCTTCTTCCGGAAGATCGTCCGCGACCAGGGCGCGTCCCTGAACGCCCTCTCCGAGGAGATCAAGAAGTTCCTCGCCGAACAGAACGGCCACGCGGAGCTGGGCGGCGCGCTCGACTCGCTCGCCAAGGCGGCCGTCGACCTGGAGGCGATCGTCGGCACGATGATCACCGACCTGACGGCGACCGGTGAGGACGTCAAGAACATCTACAAGGTGGGTCTCAACACGACCCGTCTGCTGATGGCGTCGGGCGACGTGGTCGTCGGCTACCTGCTCCTGAAGGGTGCCGCGGTCGCCGCCGAGAAGCTGTCCTCGGCCTCCGCGAAGGACGTCCCCTTCTACCAGGGCAAGATCGCCGCCGCGAAGTTCTTCGCCGCGAACGTTCTGCCGGGCGTTGGCACGGCGCGCGCCCTGGCCGAGACGGTGGACGGCTCCCTGATGGACCTGGACGAGGCGGCGTTCTAGCCCACGCGGTACCGGGGGCTCGGGGTGGTCGGACCCCGAGCCCCTTCCCCATGCCCGCCCGCACCGGTTTCCGGGCGTGCGTACGCCCCGTTCCGGGTGTGCGGGGGAGCAACGTTCCCCGTACGGGGAGGCAGATCCCCCACCCCACCCCTTCCCGAAACCCGCCGGGGGTGGGTGGGATCGAGTGCGAACCGTGCGTGGTTGCTCGCGCAGTTCCCCGCGCCCCTGGCGGTACCGGTGCGGGGCGGCATCAGCAGCTTCAGCCTGCCCGGCAGGGGTTCGGCCGCGGACCGTGCGTGGTTGCTCGCGCCGTTCCCCGCGCCCCTAACAGCACCGTGCTGGCCAGCATGGGCAATCTCAGCCCGTCATGGGGGTCTCCCCTGGCCCTTAAGGCCTTGGGGGAGATTGAGGACGAGCGCCCTTAAGGCGCGAACGGGGGTGTGGGGGCGGAGCCCCCGCCGGGGTTCGAGGGGCGGAGCCCCTCAAGGGGGCCTGGGGCGCAGCCCCAGGGCTCAGCCCATCCAACCCCCCGCACGGGCGGGCGGGTGGGCAAACCCCACGGGGTCCGGGGCAGAGCCCCGAGAGGGGTGCAGGGGGCGGAGCCCCCGCCGGGGTTCGAGGGGCGGAGCCCCTCAGGGGGTCTGGGGCGCAGCCCCAAGGCTCAGCCCATCCAACCCTGCGCAACGGGTGGGCGGGTGGGCAAACCCCTCGGGGTCTGGGGCGCAGCCCCAGAAGCATCACCATCCAACCCTGCGCAACGGGTGGGCGGGTGGGCGAACCCCCCGGGGTCCGGGGCGGAGCCCCAGGGGCGGGCCCGTGGGCGAACCCCACGGGGGTCCGGGGCGGAGTCCCGGGCATGCTGCAGAGCCGGGAGTGCAATCCACCCCGCCGCTAGGGTGGCCGCATGAGCACACCGCCCCGCTTCGACCGCGGCCACACCGACGACCTGATGACCTTCCTCGCGGCGAGCCCGTCGCAGTACCACGCCGTGGCCAACGCGGCCGCACGCCTGGAGAAGGCCGGGTTCCGGCAGGTCCAGGAGACGGACGCCTGGGACGGCACGCACGGCGGCAAGTACGTGCTGCGCGGCGGCGCCATCGTGGCCTGGTACGTGCCCGAGGGCGCCGAGCCCCACACCCCGTACCGGATCGTCGGCGCCCACACCGACTCCCCGAACCTGCGCGTGAAGCCGCAGCCGGACTCGGGTGCGTACGGCTGGCGGCAGGTCGCCGTCGAGATCTACGGCGGGACGCTGCTCAACACCTGGCTCGACCGCGACCTCGGCGTCGCCGGCCGACTCACCCTGCGCGACGGCAGCCACCGCCTGATCAACGTGGACCGCCCGCTGATGCGCGTACCGCAGCTCGCCGTGCACCTGGACCGCTCGGTGAACACCGACGGCCTCAAGCTCGACCGCCAGCGCCACCTCCAGCCGATCTGGGGCCTCGGCGACGACGTACGGGAAGGCGACCTGATCCGCTTCCTGGAGCAGGAGGCCGGGCTCGACGACGGCGAGGTGGCGGGCTGGGACCTGATGCTGCACTCCGTCGAGGCGCCCGCCTACCTGGGCCGCGACCGGGAGTTGGTGGCCGGGCCGCGCATGGACAACCTGCTCTCCGTGCACGCCGGAGCCGCCGCCCTGGCCGCCGTGTCCGCCGGCGACGACCTCCCCTTCATCCCGGTGCTCGCCGCCTTCGACCACGAGGAGGACGGCTCGCAGGCCGACACCGGCGCGGACGGCCCGCTGCTCGGCAACGTCATGGAGCGCTCGGTGTTCGCCCGCGGCGGCACGTACGAGGACCGCGCCCGCGCCTTCGCCGGCACCGTCTGCCTCTCCTCCGACACCGGCCACGCCGTGCACCCCAACTACGCCGAGCGCCACGACCCCACGCACCACCCGCGCGCCAACGGCGGCCCCATCCTCAAGGTCAACGTGAACGCCCGGTACGCCACCGACGGCGCCGGCCGCGCGGTCTTCGCGGCGGCCTGCGAACGCGCCGGGGTGCCGTGGCAGACCTTCGTCTCCAACAACGCGATGCCCTGCGGCACCACCATCGGCCCCATCACCGCCGCCCGTCACGGCATCCAGACCGTCGACATCGGCGTGGCCATCCTGTCGATGCACAGCGCGCGCGAGCTGTGCGGCGCCGACGACCCGCATCTGCTGGCCAACGCCCTGACCGCGTTCCTGGCGGGCTGAACCAGCGCCCCGTACAAGGGGATTGGCCGTCCGGGGCCCGGGTACCCGGACGGTCCACCACCTTTCACGGAGGCGAGATCCATGGGCTTGGGCGGCTGCATCATCCTCATCGCGGTGGGGGCGATCCTCACGTTCGCGACGGACTGGCACGCCAAGGGTGTGAACCTCGACGTCGTGGGCCTGATCCTGATGGCCGTCGGCATCATCGGCGTGGCCGTCTTCACCAGCGTCCTGCGCAGGCGGCGCATAGTGCCGGGCGCCACCGTCGTCGAGGAGGAGCGCCGCGACCCCCTGGTGTGAGTCCCTGCGCCCCGGGGCGGGGCCGCGGTGACTCGCGCCCCCGCCTCGCGTGACCCTGGCCACCTGCGCCCGGGCGCGCGGTCCCACCCCCGCGACCCCGCGTATCCTCGACTGTCCGGGCCCTGACCAGGCCCGGGGGGAGACCGGGAACGGGGAGCAAGGGGGTACCGCCACCGTGGAGTTCCGTGTCCTGGGAACGGTGGCCGTGGCGACGGAGGACGGCGCGTTCCTCGCGCTCGGCCCCGCCAAACGCCGCAGCCTGCTGGCCATGCTGCTGCTCCGGCCCAACACCGCGGTGCCGGTGGAGCGCCTCACCGAGGCCCTGTGGGACGACGAGCCGCCGCTCCACTCCCGCACCGTGCTGCAGGGCCACGTCTCACGGCTGCGGGCCCTGTTCGCCGAGCAGGGCGCCGAGGCGTACGGCATCGAACTGGCCACCCGCGGACCGGCGTACGTCCTGCGGCTGCCCGAGACCCTCATCGACGCGCACCGCTTCGAGGAACTCGTCACCCTCGCCCGCGGGCAGCGCGATCCCGGCGACGCGGTGCTCATGCTGCGCGAGGCGCTCGCCCTGTGGCAGGGCCCCGCCCTCACCGGCACCGTCGCCAGCCCGCCCCTGCAAGCCGCCGCCCACACCCTCGAAGAGCTCAGGCTCGCCTCGGTGGAGGCGCTCGCCGAGGCGTACGGGGAGCTCGGCGAGCACGGCCGGGCCGCCGCCGTGCTGCGCACCGAAGCCGTCGCCCACCCCCTGCGCGAGCCCCTCTCGGCCGCGCTGATGCTCGCCCTGAGCCGCTCCGGCCGCCAGTCCGACGCCCTCGAATGGTTCCATCGCACCCGCCGCCTGCTCTCCGACGAACTCGGCGTGGACCCCGGCCCCGCCCTCTGCGACGCGTACGCCACGATCCTGCGGACCGGCACCCCCGCCGCGGCGCCCGCCGAGCCTGCCGCGCCCGAGCCCGAACACGCCATCGCCGTACCGGAGTTGCTGCCCCGCAGGCCTCGCGGCTTCACCGGCCGCCACGCCGAGCTGACCGCGCTCGGCCACGCCGCTGCCGGACAGTACGGCGCCATCGCGCTGGTCACCGGCGGCGCGGGCGTCGGCAAGACCGCGCTCGCGGTGCACTGGGCCCACGAGCGCCAGGGCGACTTCCCCGACGGCCGCCTCTTCGCCGACCTGTGCGGCTACAGCGACACCCCGGCCCGTCAAGTCACCGTCGTTCTGAGGGAGTTCCTGCTCGCGCTCGGCGTGCCCGTCCAGCGCATACCGGAGACCGAGTCCGGCATGGGCGCGCTGTACCGCTCGCTGACCGCGGACCGCCGGATGCTGGTCGTCCTCGACAACGCCCGCGACTCCGAGCAGGTCCGCCCGCTGCTGCCGGGCGGTGACCACTGCGTCACCCTGGTCACCAGCCGCGACCGGCTCGGCGGCCTCGTCGCCTCCGACGCGGCCCGCCCGGTCCGCCTCGACGAGCTGCCCGCCGCCGACTGCACCGCGCTGCTCGCCGCGGTGCTCGGCGAGGACCGGATCGCCGCCGAACCCGCGGCCGCCGCCCGCCTGGCCGAACTGTGCGACGGCCTCCCCCTCGCCCTGCGGGTCACCGCCGCACGCCTCGCCGCCCGCCCCCAGTGGACCCTCGCCTCGCTCGCCGGTGAACTCGCCGACGAGCAGCGCCGACTGGGGCTGCTGCGGGTCGAGGACACCGGAGTGGCCGCCGCCCTGCGCCTGACCGTCCAGCAACTGCCCGAACAGGCCCGCCGGATGTTCCGCGCGCTCGGCCTGCACACCGGCTCCGAACTCGACCGCTACACGGCCGCCGCGCTGGCCGGCTGCACCCCCGACCAGGCCGCCACCGCCCTCGAACGGCTGGCCACGGCCCACCTCGTGGTCGAGTCCGGCCCGCCGGGACCCGCCCACTCCCGCACCCGTCCGGACTCGTACACCCTCCACGACCTGGTCCGGCTCTACGCCCGCGCGCTCGCCCCCGAGGCCGACCCCGACGGCCTCGCCCGCCTCCTGGACCACTACCTGTACACCGGCCTGGTCGCGACCGCCACCGCCGAGCCCGGCAGCCAGCCCTGCTTCGTGCCGCCCCCCGGGGCCCGGCGGCCCGCGGCGGTGCGCGAGTTCGAGGACCGCCAGGCCGCGCTCGCCTGGTACGAGGCCGAACGGGCCACCCTGCGCGGCGCCGTCGCCGCCGCCGTGGGCGCCCAGCTGCACGACCGCGCCTGGCGCCTGGTGCTGCTCCAGTGGCCGCTGATCCTGTGGCGGGTCCGCGACGGCTGGGTCCCGCTCCTCCAACAGGCCCTGGAATCGGCCGAGTTGGAGCAGGAGCTGGACGCCCAGTCCCGCACCCGCGCCCTGCTGGGCTGGGTCCTGCACGAGGAGGGCCGCTACGACGAGGCGCTCGCCCAGCTGGAGAAGGCCCCCGACCTCGCCCGCCAGGCCGGCGACGTCACCAGCGAGGCCATCGCCCGCATGAACCTGGCCCTCATCCTCGCCCAGTACGGCGAGGTCGACCGGGCCGGTGACCTGCTCGGTCAGGCCCTCGCCCTGGCCGGCCGGGCCCGCGACCGCTCCACCCAGATGCTGGCCCACCAGCACCTGGCCCGCCACCACCTCGACGCGGGCAGGCACCGGTCGGCCCTCGACCACGCTCAGCTCGGCCTCGAACTCGGCCCCTCGCCCGAGGCGATCCCGCGCCGGGTGCTGCTGCGCACCAGCTACGGCGAGGCGCTGGCCGGCCTCGGACGCACCGACGAGGCCCGCCGCCAGCTCGCCGACGCGGCCCGCGAGGCCGACGACCACGGCTTCGAGGAGGGCGCGGCAGCCGCCCGCGCCGGCCTGACCGCGCTGCCACCGGCGTAGCCTTACGCGGTCCCCCCGTCGTCATGGGGCGCGGGCCCACGGGACGCACGGGAGGCCGCGGGTCCACGGAATGTCGTGGGTCCACGGAATGTCGTGGGGCGCGCGTGACGTCGGGAGGGTGCGGGCCCGACGCGCTTATTTCACGGGCGCGTTGGCCGGACGACAGGAAGCGCCGCGAGGCTGGGCGGCACAGCGATGCGATGGGGAGCGGGGCTCGATGGGCAGGGGCAGGGGCAGGGTGGCCGTCGTCGGCCTCGCCGTGCTGCTCGCGGCCCTGACGGCCTGCACGGACCGGGTGCCCTCCGGCGCCGACGGCACCGGTGTGAGGACGGCGGCGCACGGCTCCGCCGCCCCGCCCTCCGGCGCCCCGCGGGAAAGACCCGCCCCGCCGCTCCCCGCGCCCGGCGACGCCGGACCGAGCCCGTCGCCCGGAGCCGAATCCCCTGACCCGTCCGACCCGTCCGCCCTGCCCGGCTCACCCACGGCCACGCCCCCGCCGGGCACCCCGGGCCCCGACACCCGTACCGGCCCGCCGGGCGACGGTGGTGAGGACGCGCGCGGGTTCTGCTCGGCCACCTCGCTGTCCCTGAGCTTCCGCGTCGCGGACGACGCGCGCGGCTCCCGGCCCGGCGCCGACGCGAAGGCTGCGGGCGACGCGATCCTGGTGGTCCGCAACACCTCCGGGCACACCTGCGTCCTGCACGGCACCCCGGCGGTCGTCCTCCTCGACGCCGGCGGCCGCGCCGCTCCGCTCGCCGCCGCCCCGGCCAAGCCGTTCGCCAAGCCCTTCGCCCTGCACCCCGGGGCGAACGGGGTGGCCCGGATGCACTTCGCACCGGGCCGCGACTGCCCGGCACGGGGCACCTCGGTGCGCGTGACGCTGCCCGGCTCCGACAGCCCGAGCACCCTGCCCGTCCTGGATACGAAGGGCCGCCCCGCCACCCTTCCGCTGTGCGGCCCGGCCCCGCGCACCGGCCCGTTCAGGCCGGGCTTCGGCTGAGCCCCCCTGGACCCCGCTGGGCCACCGCTGAGCCTCCGCTAGGACGCCGCGTCCATCCCGGCGAGCACCAGCGGCAGCCTGCTCGCGCCGCCCTCGGTGAGCCGCACGGGCACGCCCCAGTCCTGCTGGTGCATGTGGCAGGCCGGGTACTCGTTCTCCGGGTCGTCGTCGCAGGAGGCCGCCATCGCCGACACGTGCAGCACGCCCTCGGTGACCTCCGGGTTCAGGCTGAGCTCGCGCGCGAGGTCGGTGCCGGTGCCCTCGCCCGCGAGCAGCAGCTCGGGCGGGGTCGAGGAGACGAGCAGCCGGGTCGAGGGCCCGTACCGGGTGTCCAGCTTCTGCCCGGCGGGCGCCTGGAACACCACGTCCAACCGCAGCCTGCCCGGGGCGACTTCGGTCGCCGCGCGCTGGGTGCGGTGCGCCACGGACTCCACCCGCACGGCCTCCTCGGGCAGCCGCAGCCGGGTCAGCCGGTGCCGCGCCGACTCGACGACGACGATGTCGTCCCCGACCAGCACGGCGTCGCTGGGCTCCCTCACGTCCGTGGCCAGCGTGGTCACCTCGCCGGTGGCCGGGTCGTAGCGGCGCAGCGCGTGGTTGTACGTGTCCGACACGGCGACCGAGCCGTCGGGCAGCGCGGTGACACCCAGCGGGTGCTGGAGCAGCGCCTGGGCCGCGTCACCGTCGCGGTGCCCGAAGTCGAAGAGGCCCGTGCCGACGGCGGTGTGCACGGCGCCCTCGGTGTCGACGTACCGCAGCGCGGAGGTCTCCGAGTCGGCGACCCAGAGCCGGTCCCCGGTGGCCGCGAGCCCGGACGGCTGGGCGAACCACGCCTTGGGGCCCGGCCCGTCGACGAGCCCCTCGTTGGTGGTCCCCGCCGCGACCTCGACGGTCTTCGTCTCCGGGTCGTACGTCCACAGCTGGTGCACGCCCGCCATGGCGATCCACACCCTGCCGCGCCACCAGGCCACGTCCCACGGCGAGGAGAGGTCCACCTCCAGGGCGGGCCCTGAGGTCGGCTGCCCCTGCCACCACTGCCTGCCGGTCCCGGCGAGCGGCTCGATGTCCCCGGTGGCCGGGTCGAAGGTGCGCAGCGCGTGGTGCACGGTGTCGGCGACGACCACCTTGCCGTCCGGGAGCAGCGCGAGTCCCTGCGGCTCCTTGAACTGCCCGTCCCCGCCGATCCGGCGCACGACGCCCTCCCCGTCCGGGGCGAGCTCGACCAGCTGGTGGCGGGTGGTGTCGGAGACCAGGAAGTTACCGCTGGGCAGCACGATCGCCTTGCCCGGGAAGCGCAGGTCGGTGGCGACCGGCTCCGGCGGGACGTACGGCCCGTCGCCCCGTCGCAGCGTCCCCTTCGCCCCGTGCTCGGCCTCCAGCTCCGCCACGAGCCGCTCGATGGCATGGGCATGGCCCTCGCCCGCGTGCTGGGCGACGACGTAGCCCTCGGGGTCGATCACCACGAGCGTGGGCCAGGCCCGCACCGCGTACTGCTTCCAGGTGGCCAGCTCCGGGTCGTCGAGGACCGGGTGCTCCACGCCGTACCGCTCGACGGCGTCGACGACGGCCTCGTGCTCGGCCTCGTGCACGAACTTCGGCGAGTGCACCCCGACGATCACGACGGTGTCCCGGTGCTTCTCCTCCAGCTCCCGCAGCTCGTCGAGCACGTGCAGGCAGTTGATGCAGCAGAACGTCCAGAAGTCGAGGATGACGATGCGCCCGCGCAGCTCGGCGAGGCTCAGCTCCTTGCCTCCGGTGTTCAGCCAGCCGCCCTTGCCGATCAGCTCGGGGGCACGGACGCGGGCACGACGGGGGGCGGGCGCGGGGGTGGGCGCCGGGGCGGCATCGTTCATGGTTCAAGCTTGCCATCCCGGTATGAACAGCTTGTGTCGCCGTTCGGCGGCCCGCCGCGGCGGGCAGGGGTACAGCCATGAAATACCTCGTGCGGGACAAGATCTTCGCCATCGGTGACGACTACTGGATCGACACGGAGGACGGGCGGCACGCCTTCCTGGCCGACGGCAAGGCGCTGCGGATGCGCGACACCCTGGAGCTGAAGGACCCGTCCGGGCGGGTGCTGATCACGCTGCGGGAGAAGATGTTCAGCCTGCGCGACGCGATGACCATCGAACGGGACGACCAGATCCTCGCGAAGGTCCGCCGCAAACGGCTCTCCCTGCTGCGCAACCACTACCGGGTGAGCCTGGTCGAAGGCACCGAGCTCGACGTCACGGGCAAGATCCTGGACCGCGAGTTCACCGTCGAGTACGACGGAGAGCTCCTCGCCCACGTGTCCCGCAAGTGGTTCCGGGTCCGCGAGACGTACGCGGTGAACGTCGTCCGGGAGGACGCGGACGCGGCCCTGCTGCTGGCGGTGGTCATCTGCGTGATCCGCATGGACGAGAAGGAACGCGGCCACGAGGAATGACCACCCCGGCAGGGCAGCGGCCCCAAAGGGGCGCGAGGAAGTGCGCGACCAGCCACCCACAACCCGCACGGACAGAGGGTTTTCAAGGGGCGCGAGGAACTGCGCGACCAGCCACACACGACCCGCACGGACAGCGGACCAAAAGGGGCGCGGGGAACTGCGCGACCAGCCACCCACAACCCGCACGGACAGCGGACCAAAAAGGGGCGCGAGGAACTGCGCAGAACCCGTACACCCACCCCGCACTACCCCTTGGGCACGTCCAGCCCCAGCACCCTGTCCTTCAGCGCGGGAAACACCCCCCGCGTCTCCGCGACCTTCGCCGGATCGAGATCCACGGTCAGAACCTCCTCGCCGGAGCCCGCCTCGGCGAGCACCTCGCCCCAGGGGTCGACCACGATGCTGCGCCCGCTCTGCTCGACCCCCGCGTGCGTCCCGGCCGTACCGCAGGCCAGCACGTAGGCCAGGTTCTCGACCGCGCGGGCCCGCGCGAGCAGCGTCCAGTGGGCGCTGCGGCGCGCGGGCCAGCCCGCGGGGACGACGAAGGCGTGCGCGCCCGCGTCGACCAGGCCGCGGAACAGTTCGGGGAAGCGGAGGTCGTAGCAGGTGGCCAGGCCCAGGGTGAGGTCCGGCAGCGAGGCGGTGACCAGATCCGAGCCCGCGCCCATCAGGACGGCCTCGCCCTTGTCGAAGCCGAAGCGGTGGATCTTCCGGTAGGTGCGGGCCAGCGCGCCGTCGGGCGAGAAGACGAGGGAGGTGTTGTAGAGCGCTCCGTCCTCGCCGCGCTCCGGAATCGACCCGGCGTGCAGCCAGACCCCGGCGTCCCGGGCCGCCTCGGCCATGGTCTGTGCCGTGGTGCCGCGCAGCGTCTCCGCCTCGTCCGCGAAGAGTTCGTACGCGAACGCCCCGACGGTCCACAGCTCGGGCAGCACGACCAGATCGCTGCTCCGCTGCTCCCGGATCAGCGAACCCACGCGTCGGCGGCGGGAATTGATGGATTCTTCCGGGTTTACATCGATCTGGATGAGCGAGGCGCGCACGGTACCACCGTCCTGGCTTTCGAGCCGTCAGCACTGGGGAAAACAGCCTACGATCGTCCTACCAAAGCACTGCCGGGGTACTGCTCGGCAGCGTACTGTGACCTTCCGGGGGAGACCCCGGACCCCCCAAGCGACCAAGCCTCCCACACAGTCCCGCAGTCCAGCCCGTACAAAGAACCGCCGAGGGGTCCCGTGACCGTCCATCCCAGCCTTCAGACCTACGCCGATGCCTGGACCCACTCCATCGAGGCGATATCGGAGCTGGTGCAGCCGCTCGTCGAGGGCGAGTGGAACCGTGCGACGCCGTGCCCCAACTGGTCGGTGCGCGACATCGTGTCGCACATCATCGGCATGGAGTGCGAGCAGCTGGGCGACCCGAGGCCGATCCACACCCTGCCGCGCGACATCTTCCACGTCCAGACCGACCTCGCCCGCTACATGGAGATGCAGGTCGATGTGCGCCGCCACCACACGGCGCCGGAGATGACCTCCGAGCTGGAGTACACGATCATTCGCCGGGCGCGTCAGCTGCGCAACGAGAACCGGGACCCCGACACCAAGGTGCGCGCCCCCCTCGGCGCCGAGCAGACCCTGGAACTGGCGCTGCGGATGCGGGCGTTCGACGTGTGGGTGCACGAGCAGGACCTGCGCTGGGCCCTCAACAAGCCGGGAAACCTGGACTCGCCGGGCGCGTACGTGGCCCGCGACATCCTGCTGCACACCCTGCCCCGGGTGGTGGCGAAGGACGCGGGCGCGCCGCCCAGCTCGGCGGTGGTCTTCGACGTCCACGGCCCGGTGGAGTTCCTGCGCACGGTGCGGGTGGACGCGGACGGCCACGGCACCATCGACGGCGCGCCCTCGCTCGGCCCGCTGGTCACGCTGACCATGGACTGGGAGACCTTCGTGCGGCTCGCCTGCGGCCGGGTCCGCCCGCACGCGGTCGCCGACCGGGTGAAGGCCGAGGGCGACCCGGCGCTGGCCGACGCGATCCTGCGGGAGTTCGCGGTCACCCCGTAGAGCCGGGGCCCCGGGGCCCCGGCCCGCTACACGGGGACGTGCACGGCCTCCACCCGGCTCGCCACCAGCCGGTCCCGCTCGCGGCGCTGTGCCCGTGCCCGCAGCCGCAGGATCTGGACCAGGCCCAGGGTCTCCAGGAAGAACACCGACGAGAAGGCGATCCGGTAGTTGTCCCCGGTCGCGTCGAGGAGCACGCCCACCGCGAGCAGGGTGGTCATGGAGGCGATGAAGCCGCCCATGTTGGTGATGCCGGACGCGGTGCCCTGGCGCTCGGGCGGGTTGGCCGGGCGCGAGAAGTCGAATCCGATCATCGAGGCGGGCCCACACGCGCCCAGGACCAGGCACAGGATGACGAGCAGCCACATCGGCGCGTGGGCGGCCGGGTAGGCGATGGTGGCGGCCCACATGAAGGCGGTCGCTCCCACGGTGCCGAGCGCCAGGGGCAGCCGGGCCGCGTGGTGGCGGGCGATGAGCTGGCCATACACCAAACCCACGACCATGTTGGAGAGCACCACCAGGGTCAGCAGTCCGCCGGCCGTGCCCCGGTCGAGGCCCTGCGACTCGACGAGGAACGGCATCCCCCACAGGAGCAGGAACACCATCGCGGGGAACTGCGTCGTGAAGTGCACCCACATCCCGAGCCGGGTGCCGGGCTCGCGCCACGACTCGGCGATCTGACGGCGTACGAACGCGGCCCCGGCGTGGTGCGCGGGCGGCGGCTCGTGGCCCTCGGGGTGATCGCGCAGGAAGAGCAGCAGCAGGACCAGGACGGCGACTCCGGCGAGCGAGCTGCCCGCAAAGGTCTCGGTCCAGCCGACGCCGTGCAGCGCGCGGGAGATGACGAGCGTGGACACCAGGTTGCCGGCCATCCCGAACAGCGCGGCGACCTGCCCGATCATGGGGCCGTGCTGGGCGGGGAACCAACGCGAGCCGAGCCGCAGCACGCTGATGAAGGTCATCGCGTCGCCGCAGCCGAGCAGCGCCCGCGAGCCGAGCGCGGTGGCGTACGAGGGCGACAGGGCGAAGCCGAGTTGTCCGACGGTGAACAGGACGGTCCCGAGCACCAGCACCTTCTTGGTGCCGAGCCGGTCGACCATGAGGCCGACGGGTATCTGCATGCCCGCGTACACGAGCAGCTGGAGTATGGAGAAGGTGGACAGGGCCGAGGCGTTGACGTGGAAGCGGTCGGCGGCGTCCAGGCCCGCGACGCCGAGCGAGGTGCGGAAGATGACGGCGACGAAGTAGACGCCGACGCCGATGCCCCACACGAACGCGGCCCGGCGCCCGCCCAGCGGCTGCGGCCGTGCGGCGGAGCTCATCGGTCGTCCCCCCTGACCAGGACCTTGACCCAGCTGAGGTGCTGGCGCACACAGTGCGCGGCCCGCTCGCCGTCCCCGTCCCTGATCGCGGCCAGCATCTCCTCGTGCTCGGCGATGTTCTTGGCGATGCGGTCGGGCTGGGCGTGCATGACGGCGACGCCCATCCGCAGCTGACGGTCCCGCATCTGGTCGTAGAGCCGGGCCAGGATCTCGTTCCCGGCGTTGCGCACGATCTCGGCGTGGAAGCAGCGGTCGCTGACGGCGACGGCGGCCAGATCGCCTGCGGCGGCGTGCGCCTTCTGCTCCGCGAGCAGCTCCTGGAGGCGTGCGACGAGCCGCTCCGGCGCGGGAACGGCCCGGCGCACCGCGAACTCCTCGACGAGCAGCCGGGTTTCGACCACGTCGGCGGTCTCCTGCGCGGAGACGGCGAGCACGAGGGCGCCCTTCTTCGGGTAGAGCTTGATCAGCCCTTCCACTTCGAGCTTGAGCAGCGCTTCGCGTACGGGCGTGCGCGACACCCCGACCGCCTCGGCCAGCTCGCCCTCGGTGAGCAGCGTGCCGCCCTCGTACCGGCGGTCGAGCACCGCCTGCTTGACGTGCAGGTAGACGCGGTCGGCGGCGGGCGGCTGCTTGGTGGCGGGGGCCGGGGCGGAAGGCATGCGCACAGGATAGATACAACAGGGGTGCATCAGGAAGCGCCGTCCGGATCGCGGGACGGCCGCGTGTGTGCCTGCCGAAACGCCCCTGCCCCCGGTCGCACGCGGCGGCCGGGGGCAGGGGTACGGGACGGGCGCCCAGGGGGCCCGGGTGGGATCAGGCGCGGCCCGCCGCGCGGCGGCGCACCACCAGGTAGCCCGCTCCGCCCACGAGGGCCAGGCCCGCGCCGCCCGCGACCAGCGCGGTCGTGCCGCCGGACTGCTCCTTGATCTCCGCGCCGGCCGCGACACCGCCCTTGGGCAGCACCGAGGTCTGGCCGGAGGCGTTCGCCGAGGGCGCGGCGGGCGGCGTCTGGGCGGGGGTGGTGCCGTTCAGCTTGCAGCCCTTGGGCAGCTTGGGGAAGTCCTGGAAGGCGTACCGGGAGCCGACGCCGCCCTCGACCTTGGACTTGAGCTGCGGCGCGGTGCCGTACGGGTTGAGGATCTCGGCGTAGATGCCGGCCGACTCGGGCAGCTTGGGGTGCTTGCGGTCCAGCTTGCCGAGGCTCGGCACCGGGTTGCCCGGGCCGTCCTGGAAGGTGGCCGTCGGGCCGTTCGGGCTCATGGTCAGCACCGCGGCGGTGCCGGCGCCGATGGAGACGCTCTGCGTGACGGTGCAGTCCTTGGCCGAGACGCCGGTCGCGCCGGGCTTGCCCTGCGGCAGGTCGTAGGTCCTGGAGGTGCCGTCGGGGGAGGTGACCTTCACCCGCGGGGTGGCGCTCGACGCGTCGAGCAGCTGCGCCTTGAGGCCGACCACGTACTCCTTGGCGGTGTCGGTCGGCTGCGAGCGGCTCACTCCGGCGATGACCCGCACCGCCCAGACGTCGCCCGGCTTCCAATCCGGGCCCACGGCGCGGAACCAGGCCTCGGGGCCCTCGGGCCCGTTGCGCAGCACCGCGAGCACGCCGTGCGTGGCGTCCTTGTGGACGAGGACCTTCTCGCCGTCGTAGCGGTCGCCGGTCGGCTTGGTGGCGGTGGCGGCCGCCGGGGCCTGGGCCGGGGTGGCGGCGAAGGCGGCGGCCGGGGTGAAGAGGGCTCCGGCGAGCGCGGCGGTGGCGACGGCGGCGCGGAGGGCGGCGCGGCGGCGGGAAGGAGCGTAGGTCGACATGAACGACTCCGAGACACAGGGCGGCCGGGCGGCCGGAAGACGAAGAAGAAGGAGAGGTTGCATGCCGCCTCCTCTGTCGGGTGGGGCCGTTGAGGCTGGGCGGGGCTGCAAGAAGAAATCTATGGATCACCTGTGCGAGAAGCGTCCGTTCCATGTCACGACGGCGCGACAGACCCCGGGGGCCCTGACGCCCCGGGTCACCGCGCGAGCAGCACGCACCGCCCCTCACCCACTGTCCGCCCGGCCCCCGAAGCTGTCCACTCGGGCGCCGGGCGGACATGCCGCGGCCCCCGACGCGTCCTGGGACGCGGCGGGGGCCGGGGGCCGACTGCCGTACGGGGCGGCCGGTTGTCGAGCGGGGCGGTCAGCCCCAGGTGATGAGCCGCTTCGGCTGCTCCAGGACCGCCGCCACATCGGCGAGGACTTTCGAGCCGAGCTCGCCGTCGACCAGGCGGTGGTCGAAGGAGAGCGCGAGCGTGGTGACCTGGCGCGGCTTGACCTTGCCCTTGTGGACCCACGGCTGGAGCTTGATCGCGCCGACCGCGAGGATCGCGGACTCGCCCGGGTTGAGGATCGGGGTCCCGGTGTCCACGCCGAACACGCCGACGTTGGTGATGGTCACCGTGCCGCCCGACATCGCCGCGGGCGACGTCTTGCCCTCGCGGGCGGTGGCCACCAACTCGCCGAGCGACTCGGCCAGTTGCGGCAGGGTCTTGGCGTGCGCGTCCTTGATGTTCGGGACGATCAGACCGCGCGGGGTCGCCGCCGCGATGCCCAGGTTCACATAGTGCTTGAGGACGATCTCCTGGTTCGCCTCGTCCCAGGACGCGTTGACGTCCGGGTTGCGCTTGATCGCCACAAGGAGCGCCTTGGCGATCAGGAGCAGCGGGTTGACCCGCAGGCCCGCCATGTCCTTGTCCGACTTCAGCTGCTCGACCAGCTTCATCGTCCGCGTCACGTCGACCGTCACGAACTCCGTGACGTGCGGCGCGGTGAACGCGGAGCCGACCATGGCCTGCGCGGTCGCCTTGCGGACGCCCTTGACGGGAATCCGCGTCTCGCGGGCGTCGGCCTGAACGACCGCCGCCGCAGCGGGAGTTGTTTCACGTGAAACAGGGGCGGGCTCGGCCGCCGGGGCCGCCGCCGCGTGCACGTCCTCGCGGGTGACGATGCCGTCGGGGCCGGTCGGCACCACGGTGGCGAGGTCGATGCCGAGGTCCTTGGCGAGCTTGCGGACCGGCGGCTTGGCGAGCGGGCGGGCCGGGGCGGGAGCCTGGCCGTTCAGCTCGGTCTGCACGGCGTACAGGGCCTCGGCCGGGGCCTGCTCGGGGACCGAGGCCCCCTTGCGCGGGCGGCGCTTGGTCGACGCCTCGGAGACGCCGTAGCCGACCAGAACGGGCTGGCGGCCCTTGGGCGCCTCGTCCTCGGCGGGGGCGGCTGCGGGCGCGGGCGCCGCGGCGGGCGCCTGAGCCGGCGCCGACGGCTCGGGCGCGCTGCCCGGGGCCACGTCGACGGTGATGATGGACGTGCCGACGTCCACCGTCACGCCCTCTTCGAAGTGGAGCTTGTGCACCACGCCGTCGTAGGGGATGGGGAGTTCGACGGCCGCCTTGGCGGTCTCGACCTCGCACACGACCTGGCCGTCGGTGACGGTGTCACCGGGCTGGACGTGCCACTTGAGGATCTCCGCCTCGGTGAGCCCCTCGCCGACGTCCGGCATCTTGAACTCGCGGTAGCGGGCTGCGTTCTCAGTCATTGTCGTCACGACCATTTCCCTCAGTACGCCAGCGAGCGGTCGACGGCGTCGAGCACCCGGTCGAGACCCGGCAGGTACTCCTCCTCCAGGCGCGCCGGCGGGTACGGGGCGTGGTAGCCGCCGACCCGGAGCACCGGGGCCTCCAGGTGGTAGAAGCACCGCTCGGTGATCCGGGCGGCGATCTCCGCTCCGGCGCCGTAGAAGACCGGCGCCTCGTGGACGACGACCAGGCGGCGGGTCCGCTCGACCGAGGCCTGGACGGCGTCGAAGTCGATCGGGGACATCGACCGCAGGTCCACGACCTCGATCGACTTGCCCTCCTCCTGGGCGGCCGCGGCGGCCTCCAGGCACACCTTCACCATCGGGCCGTACGCCACCAGCGTCAGGTCGGAACCGTCGCGCACGGTACGGGCCTGGTGCAGCGGGCCCGGGATGGCCTCGGTGTCGACCTCGCCCTTGTCCCAGTAGCGGCGCTTGGGCTCGAAGAAGATCACCGGGTCGTCGGACTCGATGGCCTGCTGCATCATCCAGTACGCGTCCGACGCGTTGGACGGGCTGACCACCTTGAGGCCCGCCACGTGCGCGAACAGCGCCTCGGGCGACTCGCTGTGGTGCTCGACCGCGCCGATGCCGCCGCCGTAGGGGATGCGCACGACGACCGGCAGCTTGATCTTGCCGAGCGCGCGGGCGTGCATCTTGGCGAGCTGCGTGACGATCTGGTCGTACGCGGGGAAGACGAAGCCGTCGAACTGGATCTCCACGACGGGCCGGTAGCCGCGCAGGGCCAGGCCGATCGCGGTGCCGACGATGCCGGACTCGGCGAGCGGGGTGTCGATCACCCGGTCCTCGCCGAAGTCCTTGAACAGGCCGTCGGTGACACGGAAGACGCCGCCGAGCTTGCCGACGTCCTCGCCCATGATCAGGACCTTGGGGTCGGTCTCCATCGCCTTGCGCAGCGACTCGTTGATCGCCTTGGCGATCGGCAACTTCTGTACGGTCATGGCTAGTTGCCCTCCCCATCCACGAACGACGCCTGGTAGGCGGCGAACTGGGCGCGCTCCTCGTCGACCAGCGCGTGGCCGTCGGCGTAGATGTTCTCGAAGATCGCCATCGGCTCGGGGTCGGGCATGGCACGCACCGCCTCGCGCACCCGCTTGCCCAGCGTCTCCGACTCGCTCTCCAGCTCCTCGAAGAACGCGGCGTCCGCGTGGCCCGCGCTCTCCAGGTGGACACGCAGGCGCAGGATCGGGTCCTTGGCCTCCCAGGCCTCGCGCTCCTCGTCGGCCCGGTACTTCGTCGGGTCGTCGGAGGTGGTGTGCGCACCCATCCGGTACGTGAACGCCTCGACCAGGGTGGGGCCTTCGCCCCGACGGGCCCGCGCCAGGGCGGACTTGGTCACGGCCAGACAGGCCAGCACGTCGTTGCCGTCGACACGGACGCCGGGAAAGCCGAAGCCCTGGGCGCGCTGGTAGAGCGGCACCCGCATCTGCTTCTCGGTGGGCTCGGAGATCGCCCACTGGTTGTTCTGGCAGAAGAACACGACCGGGGCGTTGTAGACGGCGGAGAAGGTGAAAGCCTCCGCGACGTCGCCCTGGCTGGAGGCGCCGTCACCGAAGTAGGCGACCACGGCGCTGTCGGCGCCGTCCTTGGCGATGCCCATCGCGTAACCGGTCGCGTGCAGCGTCTGAGAGCCGATGACGATCGTGTACAGGTGGAAATTGTTGCTGTTCGGATCCCAGCCGCCGTGGTTGACGCCACGGAACATGCCGAGCAGATTCGTCGGGTCGACACCGCGGCACCAGGCGACGCCGTGCTCGCGGTAGGTCGGGAAGACGTAGTCGTCGTCCCGCAGCGCACGCCCGGAGCCGATCTGCGCGGCCTCCTGGCCGAGCAGCGAGGCCCACAGACCCAGCTCGCCCTGCCGCTGCAGCGCGGTGGCCTCGGCGTCGAAGCGTCGGGTCAGCACCATGTCGCGGTAGAGGCCGCGCAGCTCTTCCGAGCTCAGGTCGATGTCGTAATCAGGGTGCTCGACCCGCTCGCCCTCGGGCGTCAGCAGCTGTACGAGCTCGGGTTCGGCGGCCTTCTTCGCGCCGGCGCCGGCGGTGCGCTTGCTGCTGCGTCGCGGTTTGCGCGCGGCAGTGCTCTCCACGGTCACGTGCGTGCTCCTCCGTCTGTCCGGCTCCCGGGTTCGCCGGTGAGCCTGGGGGTCCCCCCGGCTCGACCAGAGCTTGGGGGAGGCTCGCCTGTCCGTCTCAAGTGCACGGGGGTGTGCGCGCTCGGCCGGGGATCAGGCGTGACAGGTGCCCCGGCGAGCGCCCTGCCAAAGGCACGTTACCCAGTGCTGCGCATTACTGCGAAACCCCACTTGACCTGCGATTTTGCTTGGATTTCCAAGTAAATCGAGAAAGTAGGGAACAGTCGCTGGTCACAGCCTTGCAGGCCGCCGGAACAACGGCACGTTATCCCGGTCGCGCAGGTTCGGGAAGGGGTCACTTATGGCACTCTCCGGCGTCCTTCGGATGAATGTGTGAGACTGATTCCGTGCGCGAAACAGGCAAAATCACCGTATTCCTGCTCGATGACCACGAGGTGGTCCGTCGCGGCGTCCACGAAATGCTCTCCGTCGAGGACGACATCGAAGTGGTCGGCGAGGCCGGCACCGCGGCCGACGCCCTGGTCCGGATTCCCGCCACCCGCCCCGACGTCGCCGTGCTCGACGTCCGGCTCCCGGACGGCAGCGGAGTCGAGGTCTGCCGCGAGATCCGTTCGCAGAACGAGGACATCAAGTGCCTGATGCTCACCTCGTTCGCGGACGACGAGGCCCTCTTCGACGCGATCATGGCAGGGGCCTCGGGATACGTCCTCAAGGCGATCCGCGGAAGCGAGCTCCTGACGGCCGTGCGCGACGTCGCGGCCGGCAAGTCGCTGCTCGACCCGGTGGCCACCGCCCGCGTGCTGGAGCGGCTGCGCGACGGCGGCAAGAGCAAGGGCGACGACCGCCTGGCCAACCTCACCGAGCAGGAGCGCAAGATCCTCGACCTGATCGGCGAGGGTCTCACCAACCGCGTGATCGGCGAGCGCCTGCACCTCGCCGAGAAGACGATCAAGAACTACGTCTCCTCCCTGCTGTCCAAGCTCGGCATGGAGCGCCGCTCCCAGGCCGCCGCGTACGTGGCCCGGATCCAGGCGGAGAAGAACCACTGAGCCCCCGCCGCTGAACCCGCCGGCCACTGGGCCGCCCCGGCCTCATTCGGGACCTACGGCCCGGAGGTGCGGGGCGGCGGGCTCTTACCCGGGGCGCGGGCGGACCACGAGAGTGGGGGCATGCCCATCGAGGAAGCCCGCGCCATCGAGCTGCTCCGCCGCGTCCCCTACGGCCGGGTGGCGACCAGCATGCGAGCCCTGCCCTTCGTCGCCCCCGCCCGGCACGTGGTGGTCGACGGGCGCGTCCTGCTGCGCCTGCACGCGGGTCTCGGGTACCACCACGCCTGCGTGGGCAGCGTCGTCGCCTACGGGGCGGACAACCTCAGCGCGGGCGAACTCGACGTGTGGTCGGTGCAGTTCACCGGAACCGCCGAGCGCTTCGAGCCGACCGCACGGGAGCTGGAGCTGTTCGGCGCCGCCCCGCGCGAGGTGGACGGGGAACCCTTCGAGCCCGTGTACATGCGGATCGAACCCCAGTTCGTGACCGTTCACTCGCTGGACTACTCCAAAGAGCGACAACTCAAGTACGTTGCGTGATCTAACATCTGAAGAGTGCCGCGCTCATCTGCAACTCCACCCGTGGGCGACCTCCTGCGCCGCTACGCCACCCCGGGTGAGCCCCTCTCCTGCGAACGGGTCGCCCAGGGCCTGCTCAACCGCGGCTACCGGATCGCCACCACCCGCGGCGACTACTTCCTCAAGCACCACCTGGACGGCGACCACGAGGCCATCGCCCGCCAGCACCGGGCCACGGAACGCCTCCAGGCCCTCGGCGTGCCCGTCGCGCCGCCCGTGCCGGACGCCGACGGCGACACCGTCGTGGTGATCGGCGGCCACTGCTACGCGCTGCACCCCTGGGTGCACGGCCGCCACCGCCACGGCGCCCAGCTCTGCGCCGTGGAGTCCCGCCGGCTCGGCGCGCTGCTCGGCCTCGTCCACACCTGCCTGGCCCAGGTCATGGAGCCCGACGTACCGCAGGCCGAGCACCACAGCGCCGACCCCGCCGACACCCTCGCGCTCATCGACGACCTGGTGGCGCGGGCCCGCAGGCACCAGCCCCGCGACGCCTTCGACGAACTCGCCGAACACCGGCTCCTGGAGCGGCGCGCACTGCTCGGCCTGCACGCCCACCGCCGCCCGGCCGCCCCGGCCACCGGCGCCTGGGTGCACGGCGACTTCCACCCGCTGAACCTGCTGTACCGGGGCGAGGGGCGCTCGGCCGAGCCCGCCGCGATCGTCGACTGGGACCGGCTCGGCGTCCAGCCGCGCGCCGAGGAGGCGGTCCGGGCCGCCGTGATCTTCTTCGTACGCCCCTCGGGCGAGCTGGAGCTGGCGAAGGTACGGGCCTACGCGCGGGCCTACCGACGGGCCGCCGGGGCCGACGCCGAGGAGCTGGCGGCCGCGGTGCACCGGGTGTGGTGGGAGCGGCTCAACGACTTCTGGATCCTGCGCTGGCGCTACCAGCTGCACGACCGAAGGGCCGACCCGCAGTTTCCTGCGGCATCGGCCCTTGCGGTCTGGTGGACCCGCGAGTACGAGGCGGTGTGCGAGGCCTTCGCGGGCTGAGGCGCCCTCCGGTCAGTGCCCGGGGCTCGCGCTGGAGCCGCCGGGACCGGCGGAGGTGCCGGTGTTGGTGCCGGTCGTGGTCCCCTGGCTGGTGCCCGTGGTGGTGCCCTGGCTGGTGCCGGTGCTCGTGCCGGTCGAGGTGCCCTGGCTGGTGCCCTTGCTGGTGCCGGTCGAGGTGCCCTCGCTCGTGCCCTGGTCCGTACCCGAGCTCGTTCCCTCGGTGGTGCCCTCGCTCGTACCCGACGTCGTGCCCTGGTTGGTGCCCGGGGAGTGCGAGGAGTGCGACTTGCTCGGCGACGGGGAGGAGGAGCGCGAGCGGTGCTGGGAGGGGGACTCGCCATTGCCGTTCGAGCTGCTGCTGCTGTAGGACTGGCCCGAGCTGGTGCCGGGGGTGTCCGGCGTCGACGGGGTGTCCGACTGGGACAGGGACGGCGAGACCTTCGGCGTCGGGGAGTTCTTGGTCCCGCCTCCGCCGCCGCCCGAGCCGTTCGCCGCGCTCAGCGCGAAGGCGACACCCGCGGCGATCGCGATGATCGCCAGCACCACGAACAGCACGGTCTTGCCGCCGCGGCCGCCGTCCTGCTTGCGGCCGCCGCGGTCGTAGCCGTCGTAACCGCCGTCGTTCGGGTTCATCGGCGGCAGGATCGGGCCGCCGAACTGCGAGGTCTCCCCGTGCATGGGGTGGCCCATGGCCGTCGTCGCGCCGGTGGTGCCCATCGCCGGGGTGTGGGCGCCGTCGTGCATCAGCTCGACCGGGCCGGTGTTCCAGGTGCCGGTGTGGCCGCCCTGCGCCTGGAGCATCTGGAGCCCGTACTGGACCAGGCCGCGCATCTCCTCGGCGGACTGGAAACGGTCGTCCGGGTCCTTGGCGAGAGAACGCATGACCAGGCCGTCCAGCTCCGGCGGCGCCACGTGCGTCACCTGGGACGGCGGCACCGGCATGTCCTGGACGTGCTGGTAGACCACCGACAACGGTGTCTCACCGATGAACGGGGGCCGCAGCGCGAGGAGTTCGTACAGCAGACAGCCCGTGGCATACAGGTCGGAGCGGTGGTCGACGGCCTTGCCGAGCGCCTGCTCGGGCGAGAGGTACTGCGGCGTGCCCATGACCATGCCGGTCTGGGTCATCGTCGACTGGGCGCCGTGCAGGGCCCGCGCGATGCCGAAGTCCATCACCTTGACCGCGCCCGTGTCCGTGATGATCACGTTGGCGGGCTTGATGTCGCGGTGCACGATGCCGTGCTGGTGCGAGTAGGCGAGCGCCTCCAGAACCCCGGAGACGATGATCAGCGCCTGCTCCGGCGGCGGGGCGTCGGCGTCCACCAGGAGGTCGCGGATGGTGCGGCCCTCGACGAGCTCCATCACGATGTACGGGACGGTCTGACCGCCCACGAAATCCTCACCGGAGTCGTACACCGCCACGACCGCGTGGTGGTTGAGTCCGGCCACCGACTGTGCTTCACGCGTGAAGCGTGCCTTGGACACCGGGTCCTCGGCGAGATCGGCCCGGAGCAGCTTCACGGCGACGGTGCGGCCCAGGCGCACGTCCTCGGCGGCGAACACCTCCGCCATGCCACCACGGCCGAGCCGGTGGGTGAGACGGTAGCGGCCGTCGCCGACGAGTCCGCCGACCCACGACTCGTGGTCCTGCGCATCGGCCATCCCGGCGCCGTTTCCGTCGGGTTCGGGTGCCATCAGTCCTCGCCGTCGTATCTGGCCGCGTCCGCGGTCTTCCTTACGGTCTTCCGTCGTGCTCTTCCGCTGGTTGTGCAGTAGTGCACGCTACAGCGTTCACGCGGGGCACCGGTCCGGGATGGACCGGCCATCCAATCGGTTCCGTGTGTACCCATGCAAATCCCGTACGTTTTCGATGCCGTTCCTGTAACGCTTGCGAGACTCTTCCCGTGCGTACGGTCACGGAACGGGCACTCGGCTTGACGTGCGTGACCCCTCGGGCAGACTTGGCCTGAAAAATCGAGGATCATCACTGGCCACCGCGCCAAGGGGGATGCACAGTCATGAGCCAGGACGGCGCACACGGCCGCTATGCGGGCGGTTCCATCGCGGGCGGGCGCTACCAGCTGCGCGACCTCCTCGGCGAGGGCGGCATGGCGTCGGTGTACCTCGCGTACGACTCCGCTCTGGACCGCCAGGTCGCCATCAAGACGCTGCACACGGAACTCGGCCGGGAACAGTCGTTCCGCGAGCGGTTCCGCCGTGAGGCCCAGGCGGTCGCCAAGCTCCAGCACACCAACATCGTCTCGGTCTTCGACACCGGCGAGGACACGGTGATGTTCAACGGGTCCGCCGGCGCCGACGGCGTGATGCCCTACATCGTCATGGAGTACGTGGAGGGCGAGCCGCTCGGCTCGACGCTGCACCGCGACATCCAGCAGTACGGCGCGATGCCCGCCGACAAGGCCCTCAAGGTGACCGCCGACGTGCTCGCCGCCCTCGAGGTCAGCCACGAGATGGGCCTGGTCCACCGGGACATCAAGCCGGGCAACGTGATGATGACCAAGCGCGGCATCGTCAAGGTCATGGACTTCGGCATCGCCCGCGCCATGCAGTCCGGCGTCACCTCCATGACCCAGACCGGCATGGTCGTCGGCACCCCCCAGTACCTGTCGCCCGAGCAGGCGCTCGGCCGCGGCGTGGACGCCCGCTCCGACCTGTACTCGGTCGGCATCATGCTCTTCCAGCTGCTGACCGGGCGGATCCCCTTCGACGCGGACTCTCCGCTGGCGATCGCGTACGCGCACGTCCAGGAGGAGCCGGTCGCGCCGTCCTCGGTCAACCGGTCGATCACCCCGGCCGTGGACGCGCTGGTCGCCCGCGCGCTGAAGAAGAACCCGAACGAGCGCTTCCCGAGCGCCCAGGCCATGCACGACGAGATCGTGCGGATCGCGTCCGCGGGCCAGATGGGCGCGGCCCCGGTCATCACTGGCGGCGCCCCGGCCGCCAGCGGCGCGGGCGTCGGCGCGACGGTCTTCCCGCCGCTCGACTCGCAGGCCGCGCCCGGCATGCCGGGCAGTGTGCAGACCCCGTACCAGGCGGGCCCCTACGGCCCGCCCACCCCGGCGCCGACCCCGCAGCCGCAGCCCTCGTACGGCTACCCGCAGGCCGCGCATCAGCAGCCCGCCCCGATGGCGTCCCAGACGCCGCCGCCGTACACGGGCTCCCCGGCGCAGACGTCCTCGTCGGCCTCCGGCGGTTCGAAGCGCAACACCCCGGTGATCGTGGGCGCGATCGCGGTGGCGCTGCTCGCGATCGGCGGTCTGGTCACGGCCGTGATGATGAACAAGGACGACTCGGGCGGTACCGGAGGCGCCGCCAAGGCCAGCAGCTCGGCGCCGGCCGCGGGTCACAAGGGCCCGGAGCGGGACCGCACGATGGACACCGAGAAGTGCACCTCGCCCCAGACCTCGACGCTGGACCCGGGCAAGGTCCAGGCGCCGGACTTCTCGTACAAGGACATCCTGTCGGTGAAGTCCTGCATCCAGGCCGCGGGCTGGAAGGTCAACACCGAGACGGTCGACAACGGCCAGTGGGGCCAGGACGTGGTGGTCACCCAGTTCCCCGCGGCCGGGGTGGACGTGGACAAGAAGAACGCGCAGTTCACGCTCCAGATCTCGTCGGGCAACGCGCCCGCGCAGTAACCCCCTGCGGCTCGTTCCGCCAAGGCCCGGCACCCCTGGTGCCGGGCCTTGGCGCGTGTGGAGGGGGCGGGCACGACCCGCCCGACGGGTCCGAGGGCATGCCAAGGCCCACGCACCCCGCCCGAGCGGCCCGCGTGTGCGGACGGCGGACCGGGCGGACGGGAGTCCGGGGCCGGCCCATTCGGCGCACCTGGCGCGGCTCCCGGGATGCCGGGCAACTCGCCCCGTGTGACGCTGATTCGGTCACCCCAGGCGATCCTGCACGTCCGTACGGGAAGGGGCCCTCCCATGCCTCCAGGGATCCGGTCGCTCGCCGCGGCCGCATCGCTGACGGGGGCGCTGCTCCTGACGCCCCTGCCGTACGCGATCGCCGTCGGCACCCCCTCGCCCGGCCCGTCCCCGAGCGCGGCTTCCTCCGGCACGGCGCAGGCCTCGCCCCGGGCCGACCCCTCGCCGACCGCGTCCGAGGACCAGCACCTCGCGGGCAGCCGGGCGGGCGAGGGCCGGATCCGGCCGGGCCGCGTGGAGACCACGAACCCGCTCCCGGACGCCCCCGACGACGTGGCACCCGCCGACCTGGCACCGGCGCGGGAGGCGGTGCCGCAGGCCCCCCAGCAGGTTCCGACCCCGGAGCCTCCGGCACCGCCGACCCCCACCCCGACGCCCGGAGGGGCCCTTCCCTCCGCCCGGCACCGTCAGCAACCCCAGGCCTTCTCCCCCAGTTCCGACCTGCGCGTCCACGTTCTCTCCCTGGGCGCGGGCCTGACCCTGACGGGCCTGGGGCTCGGATTCCTGGGACTGCGGCTGCGGCGACCGTGACGGGGCGCTGGGGAGCCGCTCGCTGTTTCACGTGAAACGGTCGCCCCGCGACGGGAATCGGCGCCCGCAGGGCGGTGGATCAGTCCTTCGCGGGGGCACACCGTGATGTGAGGCACGTGTGCGAGAGAATGGACGGCATGGAGATGCCGAGGAACGATAAGTCGCCGGACAGCCCCCACATCCTGGTCGTAGGCCAGGACGGTATGGCCATCGGCGGTGGAGACGACGAGTCCCGCGAGGTCCCGGTGACGGAGATGGTCGAACAGCCCGCGAAGGTCATGCGTATCGGCAGCATGATCAAGCAGCTCCTTGAGGAGGTCCGCGCGGCCCCTCTCGACGAGGCGAGCCGAGTACGCCTGAAGGACATCCACGCTTCGTCCGTGAAGGAGCTGGAAGACGGACTGGCGCCGGAGCTGGTCGAGGAGCTGGAGCGGCTCTCCCTGCCGTTCACGGACGAGGCCATCCCCTCGGAGTCCGAACTCCGCATCGCGCAGGCCCAGTTGGTCGGCTGGCTCGAAGGTCTCTTCCACGGGATCCAGACGGCCCTGTTCGCCCAGCAGATGGCGGCCCGCGCCCAGCTGGAGCAGATGCGGCGCGCGCTGCCGCCCGGCGTCTCGCACGACGACGAGGACGAGGACGGCCCGCACGCGGGCGCCCGCTCTGGCCCGTACCTGTAACCGGCCCGCGCACCGAGCGGCCGGAGGGGGCGCCTTCGTGGCGCCCCCTCCGCACGTTCACCCGACGGTCAGCAGCACCTTGCCCACATGGCCGGAGGCCTCCAGCACCCGGTGCCCTTCGGCGGCGTCCGCCAGCGGCAGCGTCCGGTCCACCACGGGCCGCACCCGGCCCCCGGCGATGAGCGGCCACACATGCTCGCGGACGGCCGCCACGATGGTCGCCTTCTCCGAGGCGGGCCGGCCCCGCAGCGAGGTCGCGGTGACCGCGGCCCGCTTGGTCAGCAGGGCGCCGAGGTTCAGCTCGCCCTTGGCGCCGCCCTGGAGGCCGATCACGGCGAGCCGCCCGTTGACGGCGAGCGCCCGCACGTTCCGGTCCAGGTACTTGGCGCCCATGATGTCGAGGATGACATCGGCCCCGACGCCGTCCGTGGCCTTCAACACCTCATCCACGAAGTCCTGTTCGCGGTAGTCGATCAGGATGTCGGCGCCCAGTTCGGCGCAGCGCGCCAGCTTGTCGGGGCCGCCCGCCGTCACCGCGACCCTGGCGCCGACCGCCTTGCCGAGCTGGATCGCCATCGTGCCGATCCCGCTCGCCCCGCCGTGCACCAGCAGCGTCTCGCCGGGCCGCAGGTGGGACACCATGAAGACGTTGGACCAGACGGTGCAGGCGACCTCGGGCAGGGCCGCCGCCTGGGCCAGCTCCACGCCCTCCGGCACGGGCAGCAGCTGCCCGGCCGGCACGGCCACCTTCTCGGCGTAGCCGCCGCCGCTCAGCAGCGCGCACACCTCGTCGCCGACGCTCCACCCGGACACCCCGGGCCCCAGCGCGGCGATGCGCCCCGAACATTCGAGGCCCGGGTACGGGGACGCCCCGGGCGGCGGGTTGTAGAAGCCCTGCCGCTGGAGCACATCGGCACGGTTGACGGCGGCGGCGGCCACCTCGACGAGGACCTCGCCCTCGCCCGGTACGGGATCGGGCACCTCGGCCCAGACCAGCGCCTCGGGACCGCCCGGCTCAGGAATCGTGATCGCATGCATGCGGCCGACGCTACTCCGGCTGACCCTCCACCGGCGCACCACCGGCTCGTACGATGGTGATGAGCCGGTCGGTGAGCTGGAGCGGGCTCGCCTTGGCGTCGTCGTACGCCAGCAGCCGATGGCCGCGCAGCACGCTCACCACCAGGTCCTCGGTCTCCCGGACCCCGCGCCCGACCTCGCTCTTGCGCACGGGCCGCTCCACCATGTCGAGCCCGCTGCCCTGCTGGATCAGGTCCTCCATCACGGTGCCCGCGCTCGGGCTGAGCACCGACAGGCCGAGCAGTCGGCCGGCCGCGCTGGCGCTGGTGATGACGGCGTCGGCTCCGGACTGGCGCAGCAGCGGCGCGTTCTCCTCCTCCCGTACCGCGGCGACGATCTTCGCGCCCCGGTTGAGCTGGCGGGCCGTCAGCGCCACCAGGACCGCGGTGTCGTCGCGCTGGGTGGCGATGACGACCTGGCGGGCCTTCTGGAGTTCGGCCCGCAGCAGCACATCGCTGCGGGTGGCGTCCCCGATGACACCGACGAAGCCCTCCGCGTTGGCGGTCTCGATCACCTTCGCGCTCGGGTCGACGATCACGACCTGGTCCTTCCGCAGGCCCGTCGCGCACAGGGTCTGGATCGCCGACCGGCCCTTCGTCCCGAAGCCGACGACGACGGTGTGCTCTCGCAATTGAGCCTTCCAGCGGTTGAGCCGCCACTCTTCGCGGGTCCGTTCGGTGAGGACCTCGAGAGTGGTTCCGACGAGGATGATCAGGAACAGCACGCGCAGCGGCGTGACCAGCAGGATGTTGGTCAGGCGCGCGCTGTCGCTGTAGGGGACGATGTCGCCGTAGCCCGTCGTGGAGAGCGTGACGGTGGCGTAGTAGACGGCGTCGAGGAAGTCGACCTTGCCGTTGGCGTTGTCGTGGTAGCCGCCCCGGTCGATCCAGACGATGGCGGTCGTCAGTATCAGCACGGCGAGCGCCATCAGCAGGCGCTTGGCGACCTGGCGCAGGGGCCGGTCGACGACCCGGCGGGGCAGCTTCACCCGCCGGGTGATCAGGTTCTCGCCCGCCTGGCGTGCCATCGCGTCATGGCCGGGCAGTTTCACGTGAAACACCCTTCATCGAGGCGGGAGTTGGAGGTGCGTGTGGTTCGTTCGGTTCGGGCGGGGCGTTTCACGTGAAACGTCCTTCAGGTGAGCTGGAGTTGGCGATGGTCGAGGGCGTCCCACACGGAACAGGCCGCGTGCAGGCGCGAGTTGATGCCGAGGGAGAGCCGTTTCACGTGAAACAGCCTTCGCCCGAGGCTGATGGAGACCAGGGCAGGTCGAGGACCTCGACCTCCCGGCCCGCGCGAGCCCCGCCCGGCGGCACCACCGCGAGACCGTCGGCGGCCGCGATCCCGCGCAGCATCGCCGGGCCGTTGTAGTGCAGCGGCACGACCCGGTCGGCGCGGTGCACCACGGGTACGAGCCGGGTGTCGTACGGATGCCCCTGCACCTCGTTGCGCAGGGGGGCGGTGTATGCCACGGGCCGCGCCCGGTGCGCGAGTTCACGCAGCAGCGGCTCGGCCAGGGTGAGGAGTCCGGACACCGCGGCGAGCGGGTTGCCGGGCAGCCCGACGAGGTGCTTCCCCACGCCGATCTGCGCCAGCAGCATGGGGTGGCCCGGCCGCACGGCGACACCGTCGACCAGGAGCTCCGCACCGGCCTTGTGGAGCACGGGGTGGACGTGGTCGACGGGTCCGGCCGCCGTGCCGCCCGTCGTGATCACGAGGTCGGCCGAGGAGGCGGTGACGGCCGCGAGCAGCGCACCCGCGTCGTCCTTGAGCCGCCGCGTCGCGACGACCTCGGCGCCGAGCGCCCGCAGCCAGACCCCGAGCATCGGGCCGAGCGCGTCCCGGATCAGCCCGTCGTGCGGGAGCCCGCGCGTGAGCAGCTCGTCGCCGAGGACCAGGATCTCGACGCGGGGCCTGGGGACCGTGCTCAGCTCGTCGTACCCGGCGGCCGCGGCGAGGCCGAGCACGGCCGGGGTGACCAGGGCGCCCGCGGGAAGCAGCGCGTCACCCGAGCGGCATTCCTGGCCGCGCGGGCGGATGTCCTGGCCGTGCAGCACCACGCGGTCGGCCTGGAGCTGGGTGCGGGCCTCATCGGTGCGGGCGTGCTCGCTGCGGATCACGGCGGTGGCCCCGGCGGGGACGCGGGCCCCGGTGGCGATGCGTACCGCTTCCCCGTCGGCGAGGTTGCCGGGCAGGGAGTGCCCGGCAAGGATGCCGCCGTCCCGCACCGTCCACGGACCGGGACCGGCGACGGCCCAGCCGTCCATGGCGGAGGTGTCGAAGGACGGCAGGTCGGTGAGGGCGGTCAGCGGCTCGGTGAGGATCTCGCCCAGCGCCCGCTCCAGCGGGACCCGGTGGGAACGGGCGGGTGCGGCCCGGCCGGCCCGGGTGGCCACGGTGCGGGCCTCGGACCAGGCCATGGCTCTGTGGCGGGGCGCCTGTCGGGGCTCCGGCGTCGGGGTATCGGCGCGGGCCCGGCCCATGGCGGGGCTCTCCCCGGCCGGGTTGACGGTGGGCCCGGCGTCGCGCAGCAGGGCGAGGGCCTCGTCGGACCCGTCGTCCGCCCCCGGGCTCCGGGCGGTCATCCGGCGTCGTTCCTCGGGCCGTCGGGGGTCTCGGTCTCGGCCGCCCAGCGGTTGGCGAGCGCCGCCGCCCTGCGGGCCGCCTCCGCCACGTCCTTGCCCTCGCCGCCCGCCTTCGCGGCCGCGTAGCCGACCAGGAAGGTGGTGAGCGGGGCGGCGGGCCGGGCGACGCCGTGGGCGGCATCCCTGGCCAGGTCGAGCAGGACGCCGGTGTCGACATCCAGCTCGATGCCGAGTTCGTCCTTGACTGCGGTGATCCATTCGTCCAGCACGCCCCCATGGTCCCTGATGCGGGCCCGGGCTGCCGCGAGGTCCTCCCAGGTGTCGCAGTCGAAGGAGGCGAGCGGGTCGGCGGAAAGGCGGCCGAGGTCGAGTTCCCGGACGAGCAGCCGCAGCGGGAGACCGGCGAGCGAGCCGTGTTCGGTGGCGAGCAGCGCGAGCTCGCGGCGCAGCGGTTCGGCGCGGTAGAGGGCGACCAGCGGCTGGTCGCGTCCTTCGGCGTCGGTGCAGAGCACGCCCTCGCGGCCGGTGCGCCGCAGTTCGCCGAGGAGGGCGTGGACGGTCGGCGCGGCCAGGAACGGCAGATCGGCCGAGAGCACGAGCACGCTCGCGGCCGAGGTGCGCCGGACACCGGCGTCCAGCGCGGCCAGCGGGCCGCCGCCCGCCGGTTCCTCCCGGGTCCACACCACGGGCCGGGTGGTGGGCCGCCGCCCGCCCACCACCACGGTGTTCGCGGCGCCGGCGCAGGCGGTCAGGACCCGGTCGAGCAGGGCCCGGCCGCCCACGCTGAGCCCGGGTTTGTCGGCGCCGCCGAGCCGCTTGGCGGCGCCTCCGGCGAGCACCACGGCGTCATACGCGGTCGGCGCGGCGTCATACGCGGTCATCTTCCGAGTATGGGCCGCCGGACGATCAGCGATGGCCCCGCGAACGTCCCGGGTCCGCGGGGCCATTCGTCACAGCGTGCGCAGCAGCACCGCCGGGTGTTCCACGCAGTCGGCGACGTACCGCAGGAAGCCCCCCGCGGTGCCGCCGTCGCACACCCGGTGGTCGAAGGTCAGGGACAGCTGGACCACCTGGCGCACCGCGAGCTCGCCCTCGTGCACCCAGGGCTTGGGGATGATGCGGCCCACGCCCAGCATCGCCGCCTCGGGATGGTTGATGATCGGCGTGGATCCGTCGACACCGAACACCCCGTAGTTGTTGAGGGTGAAGGTGCCGCCAGTCAGCTCGGCCGGGGTCAGCGTGCCGGTGCGGGCCGCCTCGGTGAGGCGGGCGAGCTCGGCGCCGAGCGCGTCGACGTTGCGGGTGTGGGCGTCGCGGACGACCGGCACGACCAGGCCGCGCTCGGTCTGCGCCGCGAAGCCCAGGTGCACCTGGGGCAGCCGGACGATCTCGCGGGCCGCCGTGTCCACCGTCGAGTTGAGCTCGGGGAAGCGGGCGAGGGCCGCCGTGCAGATCCGGGCGAGCAGCGCGAGGACGGACACCTTGGGCCCACCGGCCGCGTTCATGGCGGCGCGCGCCGCCATCAGCTCCGTGGCGTCGGCGTCCACCCAGCAGGTGGCGTCCGGGATTTCGGTACGGCTGCGGCTGAGCTTGTCGGCGACCGCGCCCCGGATGCCCTTGAGCGCGACCCGCTCACCGGACGCGGCCGAGGCCGCGACCGGAGCCGCGGCAGGAGCGGGGACCCCGGAGGGGGCCCGCATCGCCGACTCGACGTCGCAGCGCAGGATGAGGCCCTGTGGGCCGGTGCCCCGCAACGCGCGCAGATCGAGGCCGTGTTCGCGGGCCAGCCTGCGCACCAGCGGCGAGATGACGGGCACGGGTCCCGCCGCCTCGACGGGCGCGGACGGCGCGGGGGCCGACGGCGCGACCGGGGACGCGGGCCGCAGGCGGGTGCGGCGGCGGGTGGTGGCCGTGCCCGTCCCGTAGCCGACCAGGACGTTGCCCGATCCCCCCGAAGACGCAGAAGACGCAGAAGACGCGGCGGACACTGAGGAGGCGGCAGCAGAGGCCCCGGCGGACCCGGCTTCCTCGGCGGCGTCGTGCCGCTGCGGGGCGCCGACGGCGACCGTCAACAGGGGTGCTCCGACGGGCAGTTCGGTGCCCTCCTCGCCGAAGCGCGCGGTGACCACGCCGCCGTAGGGGCAGGGCACTTCGACCATCGCCTTGGCCGTCTCGACCTCGACCACCGGCTGGTCGACGGCCACCACGTCGCCGACCGCCACCAGCCAGCGCACGATCTCCGCCTCGGTGAGTCCCTCACCGAGGTCGGGCAGCTTGAACTCCAGCACCTTCGGCATCAGTGCTCCGCCTCCCACTGCAACCGCGCCACCGCGTCCAGCACCCGGTCCACGCCCGGCAGATGGTGCTTCTCCAGCATCGGCGGCGGATAGGGGATGTCGAAGCCCGCGACCCGCAGCACGGGCGCCTCCAGGTGGTGGAAGCAGCGCTCCGTGACGCGCGCGGCTATCTCGCCGCCGGGCCCGCCGAATCCGGCCGACTCGTGGACGACCACGGCCCGCCCGGTGCGGCGCACCGACGCGCACACCGTCTCGTCGTCGAAGGGGACCAGCGAGCGCAGGTCGACGACTTCGAGGTCCCAGCCCTCCTCGCGAGCCGCCTCGGCCGCCTCCAGGCACACCGGCACGGACGGACCGTAGGTGAGGAGCGTGGCGCTGCGCCCGGCGCGCCGCACGACCGCCCGGCCGATGGGTTCCACGGCCGTGGGGGCCTCGGGCGACCAGTCGGACTTCGACCAGTACAGCCGCTTGGGCTCCAGGAAGACGACCGGGTCGTCGGACGCGATGGCCTCGCGGAGCATCCCGTACGCGTCCTCCACGGTGGCCGGGGTGACGACCTTCAGGCCCGGCGTCGCCATGTAGTAGGCCTCGCTGGAGTCGCTGTGGTGCTCGACGCCGCCGATACCGCCGCCGTAGGGAACGCGCACCACGATGGGCATCGCCATCGCTCCGCGGGTGCGGTTGCGCATCCTGGAGACGTGGCTGATGAGCTGCTCGAACGCCGGGTAGGCGAAGGCGTCGAACTGCATCTCGACGACCGGCCGCAGCCCGTACATCGCCATGCCGACGGCCGTGCCGAGGATGCCGGCCTCGGCGAGCGGGGTGTCGGTGCAGCGGTCCTCGCCGAACTCCTTGGCCAGCCCGTCGGTGACCCGGAACACGCCGCCCAGGGTGCCGACGTCCTCTCCCAGGACGTGCACGGTCGGGTCCTCGGCCATGGCGTCGCGCATCGCGCGCTGCAGGGCCTGTGCCATGGTGGCGGGCTTCTTGGCGGTGGCGGTGGTCATCACCGGGCCTCGGCTTCCAGCTCGGCGCGCAACTGGGCGGCCTGCTCGCGCAGGTGGCCGCTCTGCTCGGCGTAGACCTCGGCGAAGAGGTCCATGGGGTTGAGGACGGGCTCGGCGTTCATCTGCTCGCGCAGTGCGGCGGCCATGGTCTCGGCGGCCTCGGCGGCGGCGCGTATGCCGTCCTCGTCGAGGATGCCGCGGGTGGTCAACTCGCCCTCCAGGAGCCGGATCGGGTCGTGGTCGCGCCAGGCGTCGACCTCGGCCGGGCCCCGGTAGCGCGTCGCGTCGTCGGCGTTGGTGTGCGCCTCCATGCGGTAGGTGACGGCCTCGATCAGCGTGGGGCCGCCGCCGCGCCGGGCGCGGGCGACGGCCTCGGACAGCACCTGGTGCACGGCGGGCGCGTCGTTGCCGTCGACCAGGCGGCCCGGCATGCCGTAGCCGACGGCCTTGTGGGCGAGGGAGGGGGCGGCGGTCTGCTTGGCGAGCGGCACGGAGATCGCGAACCCGTTGTTCTGGACCAGGAAGACCACCGGGGCCTGCCAGACGGCCGCGAAGTTCAGCGCCTCGTGGAAGTCGCCCTCGCTGGTGCCTCCGTCGCCGACCAGGGCGAGCGCCACCACGTCGTCGCCCTTGAGGCGGGCCGCGTGGGCCAGGCCCACGGCGTGCGGGAGCTGGGTGGCCAGCGGGGTGCACAGCGGCGCGATGCGGTGCTCGCGCGGGTCGTAGCCGGTGTGCCAGTCGCCGCGCAGCAGCGTCAGGGCCTGCACGGGGTCCAGACCCCGGGCGACGGCGGCGAGGGTGTCGCGGTAGCTCGGGAACAGCCAGTCCCGCTCCTCCAGGGCGAGCGCCGCGGCGACCTCGCAGGCCTCCTGGCCGGTCGAGGAGGGGTACACGGCGAGGCGGCCCTGCTTGGTGAGGGCGGTCGCCTGCGCGTTGAACCGGCGTCCGCGCACCAGCTCCGCGTACAGCTTCAGCATCAGCTCGCGGTCGAGCTCGGCGCCGGTGCCCAGGACCCGGTGGGGCTCCGGGTCGGGGAGCAGCGGCGCGGGGTCGGTGCGGGGCCGCCAGGCGGGCGGAGGGGTCGGCCGGTATGCGGCGGCACCGGGGAGCTCTTGGACCGTCATGCCAATGCACCTCCTTGTGGAAGCGGACATCCAGGGGCGGGGCAGTACTGTGACGCCCCTCACCTACCGATTGTTCGGTCGTGGACGCATTTTGGCTACAGGCACCTCCAGCCTGTGGACAAACGGTTCTCCACAGCCTGGGATGGGAACAGGGTGTCCACAACAGGAAGGCGGGGGGACATGACAGCTGAACAAATGGCCACCGGTGACAACCGGCCGGTCCCGGCACGCCCGCTGGACGACATCGACCACGCCATCCTGCGCATCCTCCAGACGGACGGCCGGGCCTCGATACGCTCCGTCGCCGAGCGGGTCCACGTCTCGCGCGCCAACGCCTACGCCCGCATCAACCGGCTCGTCGAGGACAGCGTGATCCGTGGCTTCACCGCGCGCGTGGACCACGAGCGCGCGGGCCAGGGAGCGGCCGCCTACGTCACGCTCAAGATCGTGCAGAACTCCTGGCGCACGGTCCGCGAACAGCTGGGGGAGCTGCCCGGAGCGGCCCACATCGCCCTGGTGAGCGGGGACTTCGACGTCCTGCTCCTGGTGCACACACCCGACAACAGAGCGCTGCGCGAGCTCGTCCTGACCCGGATCCAGTCCATCCCCGAGGTCCTGTCGACACGCACGCTGCTGGTGTTCGAGGAGACCGACCTGGACCCCTCATAGGGGCCGTCCCTCCGGCGTCGCTCAGGTGCAGTACTTCTTCAGGAAGGCCAGCACGGTCTCCCAGTTGTCGGGGGCGGCGAGGAGGGCCACTCCGTGCGCGGTCGAGCCCTTGACCGAGACCAGCCGGTCCTCGGGGGCCTTCGTGCTCGCGGCGCTCAGCTCCCGCGCGGCCGTGGCGAACGTGCCGTCCTGGTCGCCCGCCATGTAGAGCACCGGCACGGCGAGGGACTTCGCGGCGGTGAGCGCGTCCATCGGGCCGTACTGCTCGGGCGCGGACAGGGAGACCACCGCGTCCGGTTTCAGCGGCATATGGGCGGCCGCCTCCAGGGTCGCTGTGCCGCCCTTGGAGGCGCCCATGAGGAGCAGCTTCCAGGCGCCCTCGGTACGCAGCAGGGCGGCCGCGCCCTCGATCTCGGCGGCCGCGTCGCCGGTCGTGTTGTTGACGGCGAGAACACGGAAGCCGGCCTTGCCGAGCTCGACGGCCTTGTCCTTCCACTGGCAGACATTTCCGTCCACCTGATGGGCGAGAACGATCCCGGTATTGCCACTGCCGGTCAGAAAGCCGCCAGTGGGCGATCCCGCCGCGCTCTTGAAGACGATGGAGCCCGCCTTGGCCTGTTCGGGCGTCAGGCAGCCGAAGTCGTCCCCCTGGGTCGGCGCGGCCTGGGCGGCGGCCTCGGCCTTCTTGACGGCGGCTCCCGCGTCCGGCGACTCGGCCGCGGGATCGTTTCCTCCGCCTCCACCGCCGCATCCCGCCAGCGCCGTGCCCACGAGCAGCACGGCGGCACAGACGGACACAAAGGGCGCAGGAGTTCGCAGGGCAGCCATGACGGTGGATGGTGATCCGCTTCGGTGCCTCAGTCAACGGCGCCGCGGCTCAATGGCCGGTCCGCAGCCCCTCGAAGGCCATCCTGACCACGGTGTCCGCCACCTGATCCCCGTCCGCCTCCCCCTCGCGCTGCGGCCGGTACCACTCCACCAGCGAGTTGACCATGCCGAAGAGCAGCCGGGTCGCCAGGCGAATGTCCAGGTCGGCGCGGAGATCTCCGTCGGCGACGGCCGCCTTGAGCAGGTCGGCGACGCGCTGGTCGAACTCCCTGCGGCGCTCCATCGCCCAGCGTTCCGTCTTGGTGTTGCCGCGGACGCGCAGCAGCAGCGTGACGTAGGGAAGCTCAGCCATCAGGACTTCGACCGTACGTCGGGTGACGTACTCGACTCGCTCGATCGACCGGCCGCGCAGGGCGCCCGGCTCGTCCAGGACGCCGAAGAGGCCGTCTATCGCGCGGCTCACCGCCCGGTGCAGCAGTTCCTCCTTGCCCGCGACATGGTGGTAGATCGAGGACTTGGAGATCCCGGCCGCCTTGGACAGGTGCTCCATCGACGTGCCGTCGTAGCCGCGCTCGTTGAAGACCCGCACGGCGACCGTGAGCAGCGTCTCGGGCGTGTAGGTGTCGCGCTTGGCGGTCGTCATGAGCCCGTCTCCTCGTCACCCGCGTACGCCTGCCGGAAGAGGGCCAGCGAGGGGGCGTAGCGGCCGGTGGGGCAGCGCTCGTGCAGCGCCGACAGCAGGTCGTACGCCCAGTCCTGGCCCAGCCGGCGGTTCCATTCGACGGGCCCCAGCGGGTAGTTGACGCCCAGCCGCATCGCGGTGTCGATGTCCTCGGGCGTGGCGACGCCCTTAGCAACGGCGTCGGCGGCGAGGTCGACGAGCATCGCGACGGTGCGGGCGACGATCATGCCCGGCACGTCGCCGATGACGCTGACCTCCTTGCCCAGCCTCTGGAACAGGCCGACGGCCTCGCCGACGGCGCGCTCGGAGGTGTCCTCGCTCGCGGAGAGCGCGATGCGGGTGGCGCCCCGGTAGTCGAGGGCGAGGTCGAAGTAGACGACGTCCGCGAACTCGACGGACGTCTTGCCGTCGGCCGGGACGAGCTGTCCATCCCCCGGAAGCTCGATGTAGGGGCCGCCCTCGTTGACGGTCTTCACGGCGATGCCGGCCTCCGTCATCATCGCCACCAGGTCGCGGGCCGGGCCCAGGTCACCGACCACGGTGACGGCCGCCGGGGCCTTCGCGGGCGGCGCGGTGTGCGGCGCGGGACGCACGACCTCCTTCGGGGAGGCGCCGGAGCCGTAGGCGTACCAGCCGCGTCCGCTCTTGCGCCCGTGCAGTCCGGACTCGACCAGGCGGCGCTGGGCCAGCGACGGGGCGAACTTGGGGCTCTGGAAGAAGGACTCCCAGACCGAGCGCGTCACCGCCTCGTTCACGTCCTGCCCGATGAGGTCGGTCAGCTCGAAGGGGCCCATCCGGAACCCGCCGCTCTCGCGCAGCACCGCGTCGATGGTGGCGGGGTCGGCGCCGCGCTCCTCGTAGACCGCGAAGGCCTCCGCGTAGAAGGGCCGGGCGATGCGGTTGACGATGAAGCCGGGGGTGTCGGTGCAGCGCACCGGCGTCTTGCCCCAGGCCTTCGCCGTCTCGTACGCCCTGGTCGCCGCCGCCTCGTCGGTGGCGAAGCCGCTGACGACCTCGACCAGCGGGAGCAGGGGAGCGGGGTTGAAGAAGTGCAGTCCCACGAAGCGCCCGGGGTGTTCGAGCGCCCCGGCGATCGCGGTCACCGACAGCGAGGAGGTGTTGGTGGCGAGCAGGCAGTCCTCGGCGACCACCGCCTCCAGGGCCCTGAACAGGTCCTGCTTGACCGGGAGTTGTTCGAGGACGGCCTCGACGACGAGCGCCGCGTCGGCGAGCTCCGCGAGGTCCTCGGCCGGGTGCAGGCGGGCCAGGGCCGCCTCGCGGTCGGCGGCGGACAGGCGGCCCTTCTCGACCAGCCGGTCCAGGCGGGCGGCAAGGGCGTCGGCGGCCTCGCGCGCGCGGCCCGGCACGGCGTCGTGGAGGCGCACGCGGTGCCCGGCGACGAGGGCGACCTGGGCGATGCCCTGCCCCATGGTCCCGGTGCCGACGACGGCGACGGTACTGCTCGGCGCGATCGCCGGTGCGCTGGCGGTTTCGGTCATGAACGCGATCCTCCCCTACGGCTGGCCCACGGGCCCGGCGGGCCCCCTCCCGGGGCGCCCGAGCGGGGCCGTGGCGGGCGTGGCCGGTAGTTGTCCACAGGTTTCCCCGGGCCCTCTTGTCCCGACCGATCGTTCGGTTACTCTAACGGTGTCCGGCTCTCCCTGCCCAGCTCGAAGACTCGACGAGGAGTTGCTCGCCATGCAGCTGACCGAGAAGCACAGGCCCACCCTGGACGGGGCCCTGGAGGCGATCCGCACGCGTGCGTACTGGTCGCCGCACCCGGAGCACCCCAAGGCCTACGGGGAGACGGGCGCCGAGGACGGCAAGGCGGCCTTCGACGCGCTCCTGAACCGCCGCTTCGACCTCGACCAGCCGGGCACCGACGACTGGACGGGCGCCGAAGCGTCGCCCTACGGAATCGAGTTGGGCGTCCAGTACCCGCACCCCGACCTCGACGTCCTGCTGCCCGCGATGCGGGCCGGCATGGCCGCCTGGCGGGCCGCCGGGCCCGAGACGAGGGCCCTGGTCTGCATCGAGATCCTGGCCCGGATCGGCGCCCGCACCCACGAGTTCGCCCACGCCGTCATGCACACCAGCGGCCAGGCGTTCATGATGGCCTTCCAGGCGGGCGGGCCGCACGCCCAGGACCGCGGCCTCGAAGCCATCGCCTACGCCTACCAGGAGCAGACGCGCACCCCCTCGGGCAGCGCCGCCTGGTCCAAGCCACAGGGCAAGCGCGAGCCCCTGGAGCTCGCCAAGACGTTCACCCCGGCCGGGCGCGGCATCGCGCTGCTGATCGGCTGCAACACCTTCCCGACGTGGAACGGCTACCCGGGCCTGTTCGCCTCCCTGGCCACCGGCAACCCGGTCCTCGTCAAGCCACACCCGCGCGCGGTCCTGCCCCTCGCGATGACGGTGAAGGTGGCCCGCGAGGTGCTGGCCGAGGCGGGCTTCGACCCCAACCTCGTGGCCCTGGCCGCCGAGCGGCCCGTCGAGGGCATCGCCAAGACCCTCGCGGTCCGCCCCGAGATCAAGATCATCGACTACACGGGCTCCTCCGCGTTCGGCGAGTGGCTGGAGGCCAACGCCCGCCAGGCGCAGGTCTACACCGAGAAGGCCGGCGTCAACACGGTGGTCATCGACTCCACCGACGACTACAAGGGCATGCTCGCCAACCTGTCCTTCTCGCTGTCCCTGTACAGCGGCCAGATGTGCACCACCCCGCAGAACCTGCTGATCCCCCGCGAGGGCATCGCCACCGACGCGGGCAAGAAGTCCTTCGACGAGGTGGTCGGCGACCTCGCGAGCGCGGTCAGCGGCCTGCTGGGCGACGACGCCCGGGCCAACGCGCTGCTCGGCGCCCTGGTCAACCCGGACGTGAAGACCCGCCTGGAGGCGGCGTCCGGTCTCGGCGAAGTCGCCCTGCCCTCACGGGAGGTGGCCAACCCCGAGTTCCCGGGCGCGGTGGTCCGCACCCCGGTGATCGTCAAGCTGGACGGCGCGAAGCCGGACGCCGAGGCCGCCTACCTGTCGGAGTGCTTCGGCCCGGTCTCCTTCGCCGTCGCCGTCGACTCCACGGCGGACGCCGTCGAGCTGCTGCGCCGCACGATCCGCGACAAGGGCGCGATGACGGTCGGCGCGTACACCACCTCCCCCGAGGTGGAGCGCGCGGTGGAGGACGTCTGCCTGGACGAGTCGGCCCAGCTGTCGCTGAACCTGACGGGCGGGGTGTACGTCAACCAGACGGCCGCGTTCTCCGACTTCCACGGCTCCGGCGGCAACCCGGCGGCCAACGCGGCCCTGTGCGACGGGGCGTTCGTGGCGAACAGGTTCCGCGTGGTGGAGGTCCGCAGGCAGGCCTGACCAGACCCCTCCGGGGGGAGGCAGGCCTGAACTCAGGCCCTTCCGGGGCGGGGCCCGCGGGCAGGCCCGGGGCCCGGCCCCTCGGGGCAACGTCCACGGGGGAGCCTGAGGACAGGCCTTCGGGAGCCGGGTCCGAGGACACGCCTTCGGGAGGGGCGGGGTCCGAGAACAACCCTTCGGGGGCGGAGCCCGAGGGCAGCGCCTCGGGAGCGGGGTCCGAGGACAGGCCTTCGGGTGCGGGGCCCGAGGTCAGTACCTCGGGAGCGGGGTCCGAGAACAGCCCTTCGGGAGCGGGACCCGGGGACAACGCCTCGGGAGCCGGGCCGGAGGGCAGGGTCCGAGCAGCACAGCCGCACGGTGGCGGAGGCGCGTCAGTCGGGGACGGCGGCGTGCCTCTGCACCCAGGCGTGCATCGCGATGGCGGCCGCGGCCCCCGCGTTGATCGACCGCGTGGACCCGAACTGCGCGATGGAGCACACCATATGGGCGTGCTTACGGGCCTCCTCGGTGAGCCCGGGGCCCTCCTGGCCGAAGAGCAGCACGCACCGGCGCGGCAGCTCAGTGCGCTCCAGCGGCACCGCGCCAGGAAGGTTGTCGATGCCGATGATCGGCACGCCCTCCGCCTCCGCCCACGCGGTCAGCGACTCGGTGTCGGGGTGGTGGCGCACGTGCTGGTAGCGGTCCGTGACCATCGCGCCGCGCCGGTTCCAGCGCCGCCGCCCGACGATGTGGACCTCCTTGGCCAGAAACGCGTTCGCGGTCCGCACCACGGAGCCGATGTTGAAGTCGTGGCCCCAGTTCTCGACGGCCACGTGGAAGTCGTGGCGCCGGGTGTCGAGGTCGGCGACGATCGCCTCGCGCGTCCAGTACCGGTAGGCGTCGACGACATTGCGCCGGTCGCCGTGCGCGAGCAGCTCCGGGTCGTACCGCTCGCCCTCGGGCCAGGGCCGCGGGTGCGGGCCCACGCCGACCTCGGCCGGGCCGAAGCCCTCGTCGTACTGGACGGCGTCGCCGGCCGGGGTGTCCTCGGCCGGGGCCGGGTGTTCGGTGCTGCTCACCCCACGAGCGTACGTGGCCGCTCGGCCGCCTCCGTCGCCTCCCCGCGCTGCTCGGGAACGCGCGCGCCCGCCCGGAGCCGGCCCGCGAACGCGCCCACCCTGCGCAGGAAGGACGTCGGCAGGAACACGGCGTCCGCGGCGATCATCGCCAGCGAGAAGAACGGCAGGCCCAGCAGGACGGCGATCCCGGCGTGCTCCAGCACCATCGCCACCAGCAGCACGTTCTTGACCCGCCGGTTGAACAGCGTGAACGGGAACGCCACCTGCACCATGACCGTTCCATAGGTGAGCAGCATCACGATCACCCCGCTCGTGCCGAGCAGAGAGGAGAGTTCGGGCCACGGCGAGAAGTAGTCCAGCTTCAGGGGGTAGAACAGCGCGGTCCCGTCCTGCCAGCGGGTGCCCTGGATCTTGTACCAGCCGGCGGTCGCGTAGACCAGGCAGACCTCCGCCATGATCACGACCATGGCCGCGTTGTGCACGAGGTTGGCGAGCACATCGAGCAGCGCCCGCGCATCGGCGGCCGCGAACCTGCCCGCCGCCCACCACAGCCCCTGCACGGCCCACACGCCCCAGAAGACGACCCACAGCCACCACTCGCCGCCGCCGAAGACGCCGGATCCCGACGTGCGCCAGGTCCCGACGAGCAGCCCCAGACCGCACACCGCCCACAGCGCCGGGCCGACCCGGTCGCGGGCCGCCCCGCGCGCGACGCGCCGCGCGTCCAGCGACCAGACCTGCGCGCACCGGGTGAAGACCAGATAGATCGCCATCAGGTGGATGACGTTGTCACCGCCGTCCCCCATGAAGACGGAGCGATTCTGCAGGGAGAGCACGCCGATCATGAAGACGACGGACATGGTGCGGGTGCGCCAGCCCAGCATCAGGAGGGCGCTGGACACGACGGCCAGCGCGTACACGACCTCGAACCAGACCGTGCTGTCGGACCACAGCAGCGTGGTGAAGGCGTGGTTCCCGGACACCAGCCGGTTGCCCAGACCGAAGCTCCAGGGCCCGTCGGGTCCGTACAGCTCGCGGCGGTGCGGCAGTTCACGCAGCAGGAAGAACAGCCAGGTCGCGGAGAAGCCGATCCGGACGACAGCGCTCTGGTACGGGCCGAGGGCCGCGGCCGAGACGAGGCGCACCGCGCGCGCCGCCCGGGTCTCGGCGCCGTCGCCGGAACCGGCGGGCACGGTCCGTCCGGATGTCGGGGGACCGGCGGGCGCTCCCTCGGCGGGGGTGCTCCTCGCCGGTCGGGCGGCCGGGCCGTCGTGGTCGTACGTGCTCACCGCTTCGCCTCCGTACGTGCGTCACCGGCGCCCTTGGGCAAGTCGGCGGGGGTCACCGTCCACCACGGCACCTCCCGGTAGACGGGCCGGGTGTCGGTCTTCTCGTCGCTCCACGAGGGGCCCTTGACGGAGGTCGTCATGGACCTGACCTGGATCCGGTCGACGGTGCCGCCGTCGCGGTGCGCGCCGAGCCGCAGCATCACGATGCGGCGCAGGTACTGCTCCGAGAGCTCGCCGCGCAGCCCGTTCGGCTTGTTGTCGTCGGTGTGCGATCCGACGAAGAAGTCCCAGCCGCGGCGCAGTTCGTTCTGCTCGGTGTGGCTGGGCAGCGGGTTGTGCAGGATCGCCGCGCCGTCCTGCGCCGAGAAGTCGATCCACGGGGTCGTCCGCACGCTGCCGTCCGGCATCTTGATCTCGGCGCGCCCCTGGACGTCGATGTTCTGCTGGAGCGGGTTGGGCGCGAAGAGCTTCCAGTTCTGCTCGAACTCGGGATACACCCAGTCGTCGACGGCCTTTCCGTACTGCTTGCTGATCGTGTTGGACGGGGCGACGTGCAGGAACACCATCCCGATCTGTACGCAGGCGACCACGCCGATGACCGCGAGCGCGAGGGCGGCCACGACCTGGAACCGGAAGGGCAGCCCGGCGATCCCCCGCGAGGAGCCGGCCCCGCCGCCGGAGCCGGCGGGACCGGGAACGTCGGCGGCGCCGGGGGCGGGGGTGCCAGGAAACCTGGTGTCGGCGGGGGCCGAGGTGTCCTCAGGAAGCCTGGTGTCGGTAGAAGCCGACGTGCCCTCGGGAAGCCTGGTGTCGGTAGAGGCCGGCGTGCCCTCGGGGAGCTGAGCGTCCCCAGGGGGCGGGGTGGCGGAAATCCGGTCCTGCTCCGGCGCGGGCTCCGCGGCGGAAACCCGGTCCGGAGCAGCCGCCGAATCGAAGGCGGCGCCGTCCCCCCGTTCGGCGGCACGGCCGGTTTCCGGGTTCGGGCCCTGTTCCCCCGGGGCTCGCGGACCGCTCCCGGCGGGTTCGCCGAGCCCGGCCGCAGCGGCCTTGACCTGCCCCGATCCCGCTCCGTCGGCCTTGCCCCCGGCTCCGGTCCCGTGCTTGTACGAATCCATCCCGCCCCGATCGGCACCCGCTGAGTTATCCACAGGGTTGACACCCTACGGGCCGTCGACTCACCATTGAAGTCATTGAACCGAACGATCGGTCGGTTGGTGGACAACCGCACAGCAGATCGGCAGGGGGCCGCAATGACCGGAGTGACCGCGACAGCCACGGCAGCCGCAGGGACGGACACCGCGAACCGCGCGGTGTTCGACGCGGCCGTCGCCGCGGACGAGCGGATCGAGCCACGCGACTGGATGCCCGAGGAGTACCGCTCCTCGCTGGTCCGCCAGATGGCGCAGCACGCCCATTCCGAGATCATCGGCATGCAGCCGGAGGCCAACTGGATCACCCGCGCCCCGTCGCTGCGCCGCAAGGCGATCCTGATGGCCAAGGTCCAGGACGAGGCGGGCCACGGCCTCTACCTCTACAGCGCGGCCGAAACGCTCGGCACCGGCCGCGAAGAGCTCCTCGACAAGCTGCACTCGGGCCGCCAGAAGTACTCCTCGATCTTCAACTACCCCACCCTGACCTGGGCCGACGTCGGCGCGATCGGCTGGCTGGTGGACGGCGCGGCGATCACCAACCAGGTCCCCCTGTGCCGCTGCTCCTACGGTCCGTACGCCCGGGCGATGGTCCGCATCTGCAAGGAGGAGTCCTTCCACCAGCGGCAGGGCTACGAGCTGCTCCTCACCCTGTCCCGGGGCACGCCGGAGCAGCACGCGATGGCGCAGGACGCGGTGAACCGCTGGTGGTGGCCCTCCCTGATGATGTTCGGCCCGCCCGACGACGAGTCGGCGCACTCGGCGCAGTCCATGACCTGGAAGATCAAGCGGCACTCCAACGACGAGCTGCGCCAGCGCTTCGTGGACATAGCGGTCGGCCAGGCCGAAGCACTGGGCCTCACCCTGCCCGACCCCGACCTGCGCTGGAACGAGGAGCGCGGCCACCACGACTTCGGCGCCATCGACTGGGCGGAGTTCTGGGACGTCCTCAAGGGCAACGGCCCCTGCAACGAGCAGCGGATCACCCAGCGGCGCCGGGCCCACGAGGAAGGCGCCTGGGTGCGGGAGGCGGCCGACGCCTACGCCAGGAAGCAGCACGCCACGAAGACCGCGAACGGAGAGGCAACGGCATGAGCACGCACGACTGGCCGCTGTGGGAGGTGTTCGTGCGTTCGCGGCGCGGGCTGTCCCACACCCACGCGGGGAGCCTGCACGCGCCGGACGCCGAGATGGCGCTGCGGAACGCCCGTGACCTGTACACCCGCAGGTCGGAGGGCATCTCCATCTGGGTCGTGCCGTCCGCCGCGATCAGCGCCTCCTCGCCGGACGAGAAGGACTCCTTCTTCGACCCGGCCGCCGACAAGCCCTACCGCCACCCGACGTTCTACGAGATCCCGGAAGGGGTGAAGCACCTGTGACGGCCATCGTCTCGGCGGACGCGGCCCTCGCCCTGGGCGACGACGCCCTGGTGCTCTCGCACCGGCTGGGGGAGTGGGCGGGCCACGCCCCCGTCCTCGAAGAAGAGGTCGCGCTGGCCAACATCGCCCTCGACCTGCTCGGCCAGGCCCGGGTCCTGCTCTCCCAGGTCGGCGACGAGGACGAGCTGGCCTACCTCCGCGAGGAGCGGGCCTTTCGCAACCTTCAGCTCGTGGAGCAGCCCAACGGCGACTTCGCCCACACCATCGCCCGCCAGCTGTACTTCTCGACGTACCAGCACCTGCTGTACGGCGAACTGGCCGCGGGCGACGGCGAGTTCGCGGCCCTGGCGGCGAAAGCGGTCAAGGAGGTCGACTACCATCGCGACCACGCCGAGCAGTGGACACTGCGGCTCGGTGACGGCACCGAGGAGAGCCACCGGCGCATGCAGCGGGCCTGCGAGGCGCTGTGGCGCTTCACGGGCGAGATGTTCCAGCCGGTGCCCGGCCTCGACCTCGACCGGGACAGCCTCGAAGCACGGTGGACGGCATCGGTGACCTCCGTCCTGGACCGGGCGACCCTCACCGTCCCCGAAGGACCCCGCACCGGCGCCTGGGCGGCGGGCGCCGGCCGGCAGGGGCTGCACACCGAGCCGTTCGGGCGGATGCTCGCCGAAATGCAGCACCTGCACCGCAGCCACCCGGGGGCGACATGGTGACCGACACATCCCTCACCCCCCTGGAGGCCGAGCTGCGGCGCCTCGCGGGCTCCGTCCCCGACCCCGAACTGCCGGTCCTGACCCTCGAAGAGCTCGGCGTCCTGCGCACCGTGCACGTCGAAGCGCCGGACCGGGTGCGCGTCGAGCTCACCCCCACCTACACCGGGTGCCCCGCCGTGGAAACCATGTCCTCGGACATCGAGCGCGTGCTCCACGACCACGGCATACCGCACGTCTCGGTCGTGCGCGTGCTCTCCCCCGCCTGGTCGACCGACGACATCAGCGCGGAGGGCCGCCGCAAGCTCGCCGAGTTCGGCATAGCCCCTCCCCGGCCGCACACGGCCGAGGGCCCGGTCGCGCTCACCCTGTCGGTGCGCTGCCCGCACTGCGGATCCACCGACACCGAGCTGCTCAGCCGCTTCTCCTCCACCGCCTGCAAGGCGCTGCGCCGCTGCGTGTCGTGCCGTGAACCCTTCGACCACTTCAAGGAGTTGTAGATGTTCCATCCGCTCCGGGTCAGCGAGGTCGAGCAGCTCACGGACGACTCGGTGGCCGTCACCTTCGCCGTGCCGCCCGAGCTCCGCGAGGCCTACCGCCACCTCCCCGGCCAGCACCTCGCCCTGCGCCGCAGCGTGCGCGGCGAGGAGATCCGCCGTACGTACTCGATCTGCGCGCCCGCCGTCGAGGCGCCCGACGAGCCCGTCCTGCGCGTCGGCATCCGCGTCGTGGAGGGCGGCTCCTTCTCCACGTACGCCTTCAAGGAACTGGCCGTCGGCGACACCGTCGACGTCATGGAGCCGATGGGCCGGTTCGTCCTGGAGCCGCGCCCCGGACACTACGCGGCGATCGTCGGCGGCAGCGGCATCACCCCGGTCCTGTCGATCGCGGCCACCCTGCTCGCCCGCGAGCCCGAGGCGAGGTTCTGCCTGATACGCAGCGACCGCAGCGCCGCCTCCACGATGTTCCTCGAAGAGACCGCCGACCTGAAGGACCGCTACCCCGAGCGGTTCCAGCTGGTCACCGTACTCTCCCGGGAGGAACAGCAGTCCGGGCTGCCCTCGGGCCGGCTCGACCGCGAGCGCCTCGACACGCTGCTGCCCGCGCTGCTCCCGGTGGCGGACATCGACGGCTGGTTCCTGTGCGGACCGTTCGGCCTGGTGCAGGGAGCCGAGCGGGCCCTGCGCGGGCTCGGCGTCGACCGCAACCGCATCCACCAGGAGATCTTCCACGTCGACGCGGCACCGGCGCCCCTGGCCACCGCCAGCGCCCCGGCGCACGCCACACTCACCGCGACCCTGGACGGACGCTCGGGCAACTGGCCGGTGCGGGAAGGCGAGTCCCTCCTGGAAACGGTGCTGCGCGCCCGCGCCGACGCCCCGTACGCGTGCAAGGGCGGCGTGTGCGGGACATGCCGGGCCTTCCTGGTCAAGGGCGAGGTGCGGATGGAACGCAATTTCGCGCTGGAGCCGGAGGAGACCGAGGCGGGTTACGTCCTGGCCTGCCAGTCCCACCCGGCCACCGGGGAGGTGGAGCTGGACTTCGACCGCTGAGGGGCCCGGCCGGGCACAGCGGAGCCGCGCCCATTCCCATCGCGTAGAACCTGTTCTATCTTGACGATCCGTCAGATCCGGTCGCCCGCAACGCGGTTCACCCCGCGTCGCTCCGACCCGGACAGAACCGGTGCACGCGGGAGGACAAAGCCGTGGACTTCACCTTCACCGAGGAGCAGCAGGCAGCCGTCGAGGCCGCCCGGGCGGTCTTCTCCGGCGTCGCACCCAACGCGGTACCCAGCCCCGCTCTCACTCCGGGCCCCGTCGCCGACGACTTCGACCGCCCGCTGTGGGCCAGGCTCGCCGCGTCGGACCTGCTGAGCCTGGTACTCGACGCGGAGTACGGCGGAGCGGGCCTGGACCCGATCGCCCTGTGCCTGGTCCTGCGCGAATCGGCCAGAGTCCTCGCCCGGCTGCCCCTCCTGGAGACCAGCGCGGTCGCCCTGGCCGTACAGCGTTACGGACAGGCCGAGTTGAAGCGCCAGCTACTGCCCGCGATCGGCCGGGGCGCACTCGCCCTGACCGTCGCCGCCAACGGCCGCACCGGCCACGACGGCGCCGAACTCGCCGTCACCGCCCTCCGCGACGGCGACCACTGGGTACTCGACGGCGCCCAGACCGGCGTGCCCTATGCCCAGACCTGCGACCGCATCGCCGTCCCCGCCCACACCGCCGAAGGCCGCACCGTACTGGCCCTGCTTCCCCGGACCCACCAGGGCCTCACCCTCGCCGACCAGACCTCCACCAGCGGCGAACCCTTCGGGGAACTCCACCTCGACGCCGTACGCGCCGACACCACCGACGTCATCGACGCGGACGGCGCCTGGGAATGGCTGCGCGACCTGCTCACCACCGGAACCTGCGCCCTGGCCCTGGGACTCGGCCAAGCCGTCCTCACCATGACCAGCCAATACGTCGGAAAACGCCAGCAGTTCGGCCACCCGGTCGCCACCTTCCAGGCGGTCGCCGTGCAGGCCGCCGACCGCTACATCGACCTGCGCGCCATGGAAGCGACCCTCTGGCAGGCGGCCTGGCGCATCAGCACCGGCGCCCAGAGCGCCCTGCCCGTCGCCGCGGACGTGGCGGTCGCCAAGATCTGGGCCTCGGAAGGCGTGCGCCGCGTGGTCCAGACCGCCCAGCACCTGCACGGCGGCTTCGGCGCCGACACGGACTACGCGCTGCACCGCTACCACGCCTGGGCCAAACAGCTGGAACTCTCCCTCGGCCCGGCCGCCGCCCACGAGGAAGCCCTGGGCGACCTCCTCGCCGCCCACCCCCTCAGCCAGCCCGCGTAGGGGTGCGGCGGGGCTGGGGGCGCCGACGTACCGCCTTCCGAACGCTCGACGCGGGGGGATGCGACGTACCGCCTCGTGAACGCACGTCGCGGGGGGGCGCGACGCCCCGCCTCGCGAACGCTCGGCGCATGGGGCCCGTGCCGTGTGCGGGCTAGACGACCGTGCCCGGCGCGCCCTGGGCGTCGACGACCTTGCGTCCGGCGGCCTCCCACACCTGCATGCCGCCTTCGACGTTCACCGCGTCGATCCCCTGCTGCACCAGGTACTGGGTGACCTGCGCCGACCGGCCGCCGACCCGGCACATCACATACGCCCGACGCCCGTCCGCGACCGCCTCGGTCACCTCACCGAAGCGGGCCACGAACTCGCTCATCGGCACATGCAGCGCGCCTTCGGCATGCCCCGCCGCCCACTCGTCGTCCTCGCGGACATCGAGCACCAGGGCGTCGTCCGGCACCGCGGCGACGTCCACCGAGGGCAGCTGGGCGAAATTCATGGTCATGCCTTCTCTCGTACGAACCCGGCAGGTCCTCCGAACGCTACTGCACCAGCTTCGCGAGCTCCGCCTCACGACCGGCCACCTCGGTCAGCAGCTGCTCGGCGATCTCCTCAAGCAGCCGGTCCGGGTCGTCCGGCGCCATCCGCAGCATCGAACCGATCGCGCTGTCCTCCAGTTCCCGCGCCACCAGCGCCAGCAGCTCCTTGCGCCGGCTCAGCCACTCCAGACGCGCGTACAGCTCGTCGCTCTCGCTCGGCCGCACCTCCTCCGGCACCGGCCCCGCCGCCCACTCCTCGGCCAGCTCCCGCAGCGACGCCTCGTCGCCCCGCCCGTACGCCGCGTTGACCCGCGAGATGAACTCGTCCCGCCGCGCCCGCTCCGTCTCGTCCTGCGCCAGATCCGGGTGCGCCTTGCGCGCCAGCTCGCGGTACAGCCTGCGCACCTCCTCGCTCGGCCGGACCCGCTTCGGCGGCCGCACCGGCTGATCGGTGAGCATGGAGGCGGCCTCGGGGGAGAGGCCGTCGGAGTCCATCCAGTCGTGGAACAGCTCGTCGACCCCCGGCATGGGCATGACCGCCGCCCGCGCCTCCCGCGCCTTGCGCAGGTCCTCGGGATCACCGCTCTGTACGGCCCTGGCCTCCGCGATCTGCGCGTCCAGCTCATCGAGCCTGGCGTACATCGGGCCGAGTTTCTGATGGTGCAGCCGGGAGAAGTTCTCCACCTCGACCCGGAACGTCTCCACCGCGATCTCGAACTCGATCAGCGCCTGCTCGGCCACCCGAACCGCCCGATCGAGCCGCGCCTCGGGCCGCTCCTGCTCCGCCGTGCCCGGCGGGCCCCCCTGCCCGGCCTCAGCATCCGGCGCGGCACCCGTCCCGGCCTCCGCACTCAACGGCGTGCCCGGCTCGCCCCCCGAAGGCAGGGTGGTCAGCGGGTCCTCGTTCCGGGCAGTCGTACCGCCGGCAGCTTCGTCCGTCACCGGTCCAGCGTACGGGCGGGGCTGGGGGGCTGGGGGCCTCCCCTCCCCCCCAGCCCCCCACCCCCGCCCCACCCTCCCCCTCTACACCCCCAGCTCCGCCGCGATGCGGCCGTCGCGCACGGCGGCGGACAGGATCGCGTGGTCGGCCTCCATGCGGTCGGCGTACGTCACCGCGAAGGCGGCCACCGCCTCGTCGAGCTCTTCGTTCTTTCCGCAGTACCCGGCCATCAGGCGCGGGTCGACGCTGTGGGCATGGGCCCGGGCGAGCAGCGCGCCCGTCATGCGCCCGTAGTCGTCGAGCTGGCCGGGGGCGAGCGCGGCGGGGTCCACGCTGCCCTTGCGGTTCCTGAACTGCCGCACCTGGAACGGTCGTCCATCTACGGTCGTCCAGCCGAGCAGGATGTCGCTGACCACCTGCATCCGCTTCTGCCCGAGCACCACACGGCGTCCTTCGTGCCCGGGTTCTGGCGCCTTGAACCCGGCCTTGAGCAGGTGCGGCAGCAGCGCCGACGCTCTGGCCTCCTTGACCTGGAGCACGAGCGGCTCGCCCCGGTGGTCCAGGAGCAGCACCACGTACGACCGTGTTCCGACGCTTCCCGTGCCGACCACCCGGAAGGCCACGTCGTGGATCGCGTACCGGGCGAGCAGCGGCAGCCGGTCTTCGGACAGGGTGTGCAGGTACTGCTCCAGGGAGGCCGCCACGGCGGCGGCCTCGGCGTCGGTCACGCGGCGCAGCACCGGCAGCGCGTCGACGAAGCGTCGGCTGCCGTCCTCGCCCTGCTCGGTCGCCTTCGCGGCGAAGCGCGCGCTGGTGTTGTTGCGCGCCTTCTCCGAGACCCGCTCCAGGGTGCCGAGAAGATCGTGGGCGTCGGCGTGGGAGACGAGTGCTTCGTCGGCTATCGCGTTCCAGGCGTCGAGGACCGGCAGTTTCGCCAGCAGGCGCATGGTGCGGCGGTAGGCGCCGACCGCGTCGAACGCCGCTGCCCGGCAGGTGTGTTCGTCGGCGCCCGCCTCCCGTCCGGCCAGGACCAGCGAGGTGGCTAGCCGCTTCACGTCCCATTCCCAGGGTCCGGTGAGGGTCTCGTCGAAGTCGTTGAGGTCGATGACGAGGCTGCCGCGCGCGTCGCCGTACAGGCCGAAGTTGGCAGCGTGCGCGTCACCGCATATCTGCGCGGCGATGCCGGTGACGGGTGTGCCGACCAGGTCGTGTGCCATCAGTCCTGCGGACCCGCGCAGGAACGCGAAGGGGCCGGCGGCCATGCGGCCCACCCGTATCGGGGCGAGCTCGGGTACGCGGCCGATGTTGGATTCCTCCACCGCGCGGACGGCGTCCGGGCGGTCGGCGGTGAGCACCAGGGAGTCGTGCGAGGCGCGCGGGAGCCGGGCGCGCAGCGCCTTTCCCTGGGCCTTGGGTGACCCCGGGGCCCGGTTGGGTCCCGTTCCCGCTGTGTGCGGGCGGACGGCGAATCCGGGGACGTGGGGGATCCGTCCCCGCCCGTCCTCCGCTCCGGTCCGCTGTGCCGGAACCACCGTGTCGACCTCGCCCATGGCGTGCCGCCTCCCCCGTCTCGTGCGACGTCCTCGTCCAGCGCTCTCGTACGACGTCAAGAGCTCAACTGCCCCTGACGGTACAGGCGCTGGCGGAAAGCCGTCTCCCCCTGTGGATAACTCTGCGGCGGCTCTGAATCAGCAGGCCGGAACGGCTGCTGGGGGTGGGCGGTGTTTCACGTGAAACACCGCCGGCCGCCACCGGGACGGCGCGGACGGGCTCGCCCGCCACACCGGCCGGGCGTCCCTACAACCCCGCGTCCCGCGCCAGCAGTGCCGCCTGGACCCGGTTCTCGCAGTCCAGCTTCGCCAGGATTCTGCTGACGTAGGTCTTCACGGTGGCCTCGCTCATGTGGAGCCGCTTTCCGGCGTCCGCGTTCGAGAGTCCTTCGCCGAGCAGCGCCAGGACGTCCCGCTCGCGTTCGGACAGCACGCCGACCCGGCGCCGGGCTTCTTCGGCGCGGGCCGCGGCACGGCCCGTCGCGAGCTGGTCGACGACGTGCCGGGTGGCCGCGGGCGAGAGGTAGGCGTCACCGGCCGCGGCGGCGCGTACGGCACGGATCAGTTCGGCGGGTGCGGTGTCCTTGAGCAGGAATCCGGCGCCGCCGTGCTCCAGGGCGCGCAGGACGTTCTCCCGCTCCCCGAACGTCGTGAGGATGATCACTCGCGCGCCCGGTACGGTCCGGCGCAGCTCGGCCAGGGCGCTCAGCCCGTCCATCTCAGGCATCTGGATGTCGAGCAGCACGACGTCCACGGCGTGGGAGCGGGCGAGTTCGACGGCTTCGCGGCCGTTGGTGGCCTCCGCGACGACGTCGATTGCCGTGTCCGAGGTGAGGATCATGCGGATCCCGGCCCGGATGAGGGGTTCGTCGTCGGCGATCACGACCCTGATGCGTGGTCCCGTCACACCCAAGTCCTGTCCCGATCCTGTCCTGTGTGCCGTCGCACGGCCCCGGAGCGGGCCGGGGGCCCGCCGGTGTCGCCGCTAGCGCGCCACTTCGTACGACTTCTTCTCGATCAGCTTGCCGTCCTTGAAGCAGAACCGGAACACCGGCTCGGTCTCCAGGCTGTCGCCGGTCTCGGAGGACATCAGGACCAGGCACTGGGAGGCCTCTGGTGCGGCGGGGCCCTTTCCGGCGAGTCCGGAGGTCAGCACGGTGTCGCCGCTCGGCAGCGCGTCGCGGACCTCCGCCTCGGACGCTCCGACCTTGATCCTTTCGTACTGCGACGGGTCGATCATGCCCTTCTCGGCCGATCCGGCGAGGAAGAACAGTCCGACTCCGGCCGCGATGGCGAGCAGCACCAGCGCCCCCACGGCGATTCCGCATCCCAGCGCGACGCCCCCGGCCCTGTTCCTGCCGCTCATGCCCAGCTCCTTCTCCGCGATGTTCCAGTCCATGACCGGACCACCGTCGCCGAGGGGCGGGGCGGGTGACTGCTGCCGGAAGTCGTCGGGGGCGTCGACGAACGTCGCGGCTTCGGCGGCCCCGTACGGCAGGACGCCCGCCACCCGGAAGCCGCCGTCGTCGGTGGGGCCGGTGTGCACCATGCCGCCGACGAGCCGGGCCCGCTCGTGCAGTCCGGTGAGGCCCTGGCCTCCGCTGACCACTTCACCGGCTTGGTCCGCGGCAGTGCGGTCGACGACGCCGTTGACGACCTCGACGACGAACGAGTCGGGTTCGTAGCGCAGTTCCACGGTGATCGGGGCGCCCGGTGCGTGCTTGTAGGCGTTGGTCAGGGCTTCCTGGACGATCCGGTACGCCGCGTGATCGGCGGCGGCGGCCAGCGGCCGGGGTTCGCCGCCGGCCCGCAGTTCCACGGTGTTCCCGGCGGCCCGTGCGGCGGTCACGAGTTCCTGGATCCCGGCGGTGCCCCGGGCGGCGGGCTGGGCCGCGTCGGGCGCCCCGGGGGCTTCCACGCCGTCCCGCAGGATGCCGACGACCTCGCGCAGTTCGTGCATGGCGGCGACGGAGGCCTGTCGCAGCACGCCGACGGCCTCGCGCTGGCGACCGGTCAGTTCGGGGTCGACCTCCAGGGCGCCGGTGTGCACGGAGATGAGGGCGAGCTGGTGGCCGAGGCTGTCGTGCATGTCCTGGGCGATGCGCTGGCGCTCGCGCAGGCGGGCCTGGCCCGCGACCATGGCGCGTTCGCGGAGCAGCTGGGCGTTGTGTTCCTGCATGGCGCGCAGCAGGGTGCGCCGCTGCGACCAGTACCGGCTGGTGAGGCCGGGTACGACGGCTACGGCGAGGAAGAACAGGGTGCTGAAGACGCCCATGAGGACGGGCTGTGCGATGGGCCACAGCGTGATGACGCCGAGCACCTGGTAGATGACGAAGGCGGCCGTGAAGGCGGCCAGGGCCCGTCCCGCGCCGAGGATGTGGCGCCCCGCCGACCAGGCGGCGACCATCAGGAGCGGGGCGGCCTCGCCCGCCGTCATGGCCAGGGCCGCGGCGCCGAGCAGCACGCTCGCGGGCAGGGAGCGGCGCAGCAGGGACAGGGCGACGACGGCGACGGTGACGGCCGCGGCGCGCAGGGGCCCGCCGACGAGCAGCCCCGTGCCGCCCGTCATGAGGGCCAGGACGAACGCGAGCGCGGCCTCGCCGCCGACGCGGCGCCGCGACCAGGGTTCGGGCCCCTTCAGCAGGCGCCATCCGCTGCGGGCCCTCGATGACACATCCACGCCCGCACCCTAGGCAGTGCTCCCCCGGCCGGGCGGCTCTCTTTCGTCGTGCCTCGCCGCGACAAAAGTCGTGCGGCCCCCTGCCGGGTGCGCGGGCAGGGGTTTGCGCGGCGCGGGACGCGACATATGACACAGGGGAGGAGAACGCCCGGGAGAGCAGCTGGGGAAGGGACACGGCGTGGAGCAGCGCAGACGTGACGCGGGGCGTGCGGGTCCGTGCTGCGCGGGGAGTGTGGACCTACGAAGGAAGCCCCGCAGATCCGGGGATCTGCGGGGCTTCCGACTTGTGCGCGAGGGGGGATTTGAACCCCCACGTCCCGAAGGACACTGGCACCTGAAGCCAGCGCGTCTGCCGTTCCGCCACTCGCGCAAGAGTGGTGTGCTGGGCTCTCTCACTTTTCGGTGCGATTGCCTGGCGACGTCGAGAAGATTAGCACGCTGCGCAGGGTGGATTCACATCCGTTGTTTGGGGCGACCCTGGTGGGGAGGAGCAGATCAGGAAAGAGGCAACCCCCGGCGCCGTTACCCGCTCCTCCTGAGTGCACCCAGGGTGCGGGACACTGTCGGGATGCCACCTCTACGATCCGTACGAGAGGTGCGTGTGAGAGGTGACACTCGTCCACAGGGCACAGAAGGGGAACCAGCCGATTTCCCGACGCGTGGATACGATCAGTAAGCAGTACCAAGAGAGCGACCCAGAGCAGAACCGGCAGCAACACCAGGACGGCAACGACGGAGGAGGTGCCCCATGGGAGTCCTGAAGCGTTTCGAGCAGCGTCTCGAAGGCCTGGTCAACGGCACCTTCGCGAAGGTCTTCAAGTCCGAGGTCCAGCCGGTCGAGATCGCCGGCGCGCTCCAGCGTGAGTGCGACAACAACGCATCGATCTGGAACAGGGACCGCACGGTCGTCCCCAATGACTTCATCGTCGAGCTGAGCGCCCCGGACTTCGAGCGGCTCAGCCCGTACTCGGGCCAGCTCGGCGACGAGCTCTCCGGCCTGGTGCGCGACTACGCGAAGCAGCAGCGCTACACCTTCATGGGCCCGATCAAGGTGCACCTGGAGAAGGCCGAGGACCTCGACACCGGTCTGTACCGGGTGCGCAGCCGCACGCTCGCGTCCAGCACCGACCAGCAGGGCCAGGGACCCCAGGGCCCCGGCCCCGGTGCTCCGCAGCGCCCGGCACCCGCGGCCCCCCAGGGCGGCCGCGGTGGCTACGGCTATCCGCCGGCCGCGGCTCCGCCCATGCCCGCAGCGCCGCCTCCGGGCCGCCCCAACGGTTCGCCCGCCGACCGCCGTCCGGCGCCGGGGCCGATGCCGGGCGGGCACGGCCAGGTGCGACGCTGGATCGAGATCAATGGCACCCGCCACCAGATCTCCCGCCCGACGCTGGTCCTTGGCCGCAGCACCGATGCGGACGTGAGGATCGACGATCCCGGCGTTTCGCGCAGGCACTGTGAGATCCGGACCGGAACGCCCCCGACGATCCAGGATCTCGGGTCCACCAACGGGATCGTGGTGGACGGGCAGCACACCACCCGCGCTACGCTCCGCGACGGCTCGCGGATCGTCGTGGGCAGCACCACCATCGTTTACCGGCAAGCCGAAGGGTGAAGCGGGGGCAATGTCAGAGCTGACCCTCACGGTCATGCGGTTGGGTTTCCTCGCCGTACTGTGGCTGTTCGTCATCGTGGCCGTTCAGGTCATTCGCAGCGACCTGTTCGGCACGCGCGTCACCCAGCGCGGTTCGCGCCGGGGCAATGACGCGAACCGGCAGCAGCAGACCGGCCGCCAGGCCGCGGCCGCGGCCGCGCCGCCGCCCCAGCGCGGCCAGCAGCAGAGCGGCGGCGGGCGGCAGCGCCGCGGCGCCCCGACCAAGCTGGTCGTGTCCGAGGGCACCCTCACCGGCACCACGGTCGCGCTGCAGGGCCAGACCATCACGCTGGGCCGGGCGCACGATTCGACGATCGTCCTGGACGACGACTACGCGTCGAGCCGCCATGCCAGGATCTACCCGGACCGGGACGGCAATTGGATCGTCGAGGATCTCGGGTCCACCAACGGCACCTATCTGGACCGGACCCGGCTCACCACCCCGACCCCGATTCCGCTGGGCGCGCCGATCCGCATCGGCAAGACCGTCATCGAGCTGCGGAAGTAGTACGACAATGAGCGAGCGGAGCGAGCGAGCCGCGGCGGTCCTCAGGGACCGGGACGGGCTCCCGACCGGAGGGTGGGCAGTGTGGCTCGACATGACCGGCTGTACCCCGAGCCGACAGGCGAGGTGCGCATGAGTCTCTCCCTGCGTTTCGCCGCCGGATCGCACAAGGGCATGATCCGCGAGGGGAACGAGGACTCCGGTTACGCCGGTCCCCGTCTCCTCGCCATCGCCGACGGCATGGGCGGTCAGGCCGCCGGTGAGGTCGCCTCGTCCGAGGTGATCTCCACGCTGGTCACGCTCGACGACGACGTACCCGGCTCGGACATCCTCACCTCGCTGGGCACCGCCGTGCAGCGGGCCAACGACCAGCTGCGCATGATGGTCGAGGAGGACCCCCAGCTGGAGGGGATGGGCACCACGCTCACCGCTCTGCTGTGGACGGGTCAGCGCCTGGGCCTGGTGCATGTCGGCGACTCGCGCGCCTATCTGCTGCGCGACGGCGTCCTCACCCAGATCACCCAGGACCACACGTGGGTGCAGCGGCTGGTCGACGAGGGCCGCATCACCGAGGAAGAGGCCACCACCCACCCGCAGCGCTCGCTCCTGATGCGGGCGCTGGGCAGCGGTGACCACGTCGAGCCGGATCTGTCGATCCGCGAAGTGCGGGCCGGCGACCGGTACTTGATCTGCTCCGACGGCCTGTCGGGGGTGGTCTCCCACCAGACGATGGAGGAGACCCTCGCCAGCTATCAGGGTCCGCAGGAGACCGTGCAGGAGCTGATCCAGCTCGCGCTGCGCGGCGGCGGCCCCGACAACATCACGGTGATCATCGCCGATGTGCTCGACGTCGACGCCGGGGACACCCTGGCGGGGCAGCTCAACGACACCCCGGTGATCGTCGGCGCGGTCGCCGAGAACCAGCTCCAGCTGAATGACGGCGGCGCCATGCAGACGCCGGCGGGCCGCGCCTCCGGGCTCGGCCGTCCCGCTCCCTCGCCCCCGGGAGGCGGCTTCGGCCCGCCCGGCAGCGGTGAGGACGGCGGTTACGGCAATCCTCCCGAGGGCACCTTCGGCTCGTACACGGACGAGGACTTCGTGAAGCCGCGCCGGCGCGGCCGCGGCCGGTGGATCCGCAGGTCGATCTACATCGTGCTGGCCCTGGCGGTCGTCGGCGGCGGTCTGTACGGCGGCTACCGCTGGACGCAGACGCAGTACTTCATCGGCACCAACAACGACGGCACGCCGCACGTGGCGCTGTACCGGGGCATCAGCCAGGACCTGGCGTGGGTGAAGCTCTCCAAGGTGGAGACCGACTACCCGAAGATCGAACTCAAGTACCTCCCGCAGTACCAGCGCAACCAGATCGATTCGACGATCGCCGCGAGCAGCCTCGACAAGGCGCAGGCCAAGATCCAGGAGTTCGCGACGCAGGCGTCCGCCTGCCAGAAGGAGGAGGAGCGTCGCGCCGCGGAGAGCAACAACTCCGTGAAGCCCGGCACGGGCGCCACCAGCGCCCCGTCCAACAAGACCACCACCACCGCATCTCCCACACCCGGCCCCAGCCTCTCGGAGGACGAGCAGAAGCTGGTCTCGCAGTGCGGTAAGCAGTAGGCAGCCGTAGGGGGCCTTTCCACACCATGAGCGTTGTCACCAACACGACCACCATTGGCGCGATCGAAGCACCGAGCCGCCGCAACACCGAGCTGGCCCTGCTGATCTTCGCCGTGGCCATCCCGGTGTTCGCGTACGCCAACGTGGGGCTTGCCATGACCGGCAAGCTTCCCTCCGGCATGCTCGGATACGGTCTGGGCCTGGGCCTGATGGCGGGTGTGGCGCACTTGGTGGTGCGTAAGTTCGCCAAGTACGCCGATCCCCTGCTGCTGCCACTCGCGACGCTGCTCAACGGGCTCGGCCTGGTGCTGATCTGGCGGCTGGACCAGTCGCCGCGGCTGATCCAGCGGGCGAAGAGCGCATGGGGCAAGTTCTCCCCCGACGCTCCTCACCAGCTGCTGTTCACCGCGATCGGGGTGGCGCTGTTCATCGGTGTACTGCTGCTGCTCAGGGACCACCGCATCCTGCAGCGCTACACGTACATCTCGATGGCGGTGGCACTGTTCCTGCTGGTCATCCCGATGTTCTTCCCGGCCGTCAACGGCGCGAAGATCTGGATCTCGATCCCCGGCCTGGGCACCATCCAGCCCGGCGAGTTCGCGAAGATCATCATCGCGATCTTCTTCTCCGGCTACCTGATGGTGAAGCGCGACGCGCTCGCACTGGCCAGCCGGCGCTTCATGGGTCTCTACCTGCCGCGCGGCCGCGACCTCGGGCCGATCCTGGTCATCTGGGCGCTGTCGATCCTGATCCTCGTCTTCGAGACCGACCTCGGCACCTCGCTGCTGTTCTTCGGCCTGTTCGTCGTCATGCTGTACGTCGCCACCGAGCGCACCAGCTGGATCGTGTTCGGTCTGCTGATGTCGGCGGTCGGCGCGGTCGGTGTGGCCTCGTTCGAGCGCCACGTCCAGTCGCGTGTGAACGCCTGGCTGGACCCGTTCGCCTGCTACACGTCCGACAAGAGCGGTGCCTGTGAGCAGATCGGCCAGGCCATCATGTCGTTCGGCTCCGGCGGCACGCTGGGCACCGGGCTCGGCCAGGGCAACTCCGACCTCATCGGCTTCGCCGCCAACGCCGACTTCATCCTCTCCACCGTCGGTGAGGAGCTGGGCCTGGCCGGAATGATGGCGCTGCTGCTCCTGTACGGCCTGATCGTGGAGCGCGGTGTGCGCACCGCGCTCGCCGCCCGCGACCCGTTCGGCAAGCTCCTCGCGATCGGCCTGTCCGGCGCCTTCGCGCTCCAGGTGTTCGTCGTCGCCGGCGGTGTGATGGGCCTCATCCCGCTGACCGGTATGACGATGCCGTTCCTCGCCCAGGGCGGTTCCTCCGTCATCGCCAACTGGGCCCTGATCGGGATCCTGATCCGGATCAGCGACACCGCGCGCCGTCCCGCACCGGCCCCCGCCCCGTCCCCCGACGCCGAGATGACCCAGGTGGTCCGACCGTGAACAAGCCCCTGCGCCGGATCGCGATCTTCTGCGGTCTGCTCATCCTGTCGCTGATGATCCGCGACAACTGGCTGCAGTACGTGCGGGCCGACGAGCTGAACACGAACGAGCACAACCGCCGCGTCCAGATCGAGCGCTTCGCCCATGAGCGCGGCAACATCATCACGGCCGACGGCCAGACGATCACCGGCTCGACGGAGACGACCGGCAACGACTTCAAGTACAAGCGGGTCTGGAAGGACGGCCCCATGTGGTCGCCGGTCACCGGGTACGACTCGCAGGCGTTCGGCGCCACCCAGCTGGAGAACCTGGAGGACGGCATCCTCTCCGGCACCGACAACCGGCTCTTCTTCGACCGGACCATGTCGATGTTCACCGGGGACAAGAAGAAGGGTGGCAATGTCATCACCACCCTGAACAGCAAGGCCCAGAAGGCCGCCTTCGAAGGGCTGGGCGACAAGAAGGGCGCCGTCGCCGCCATCGACCCGCGCACCGGTGCGATCCTGGCGCTCGCCTCCACGCCGTCCTACGACCCGTCCACGTTCGCGGGCAACAGCAAGAAGGACTCCGAGGCCTACAACGCCCTGCAGAAGAAGGCCGACCCGAACGACCCGATGCTGAACCGGGCCCTGCGCCAGACGTACCCGCCGGGCTCCACCTTCAAGGTGGTCACCGCCGCGGCCGCTCTGGAGAACGGCCTGTACTCAGGGATCGACGACCCGACGAAGTCGCCGGTGCCGTACATCCTGCCGGACACCGCCCACCAACCGCTGAACAACGAAGGCAACATCCCCTGTGAGAACGCCACGCTGAAGGTGGCGCTCCAGTACTCCTGCAACACCGTCTTCGGCAAGATCAGCGCCGACCTGGGCAACGACAAGATGAAGGCCGAGGCCGAGAAGTTCGGCTTCAACAAGGAAATCTTCAACCCGGTCCGCACGGACGCCAGCGTCTTCCCCAAGGACAACCGTCCGCAGAACGCCATGGCGGGCATCGGACAGGCCTCCAACCGCGCCACCCCGCTCCAGATGGCCATGGTCGCCGCCGCCGTCGCCAATGACGGCAAGCTGATGAAGCCGTACATGGTCGACCAGCTCCAGACTCCGAACGTGGATGTGCTCTCCAAGACCCAGCCGGAGCAGATGAGCCAGCCCATGTCGGCCGCCACGGCGCAGAAGGTCCAGAAGATGATGGAGTTCGTGGTCACCGACGGCACCGGCAAGGCGGGGCAGATCGACGGGGTCACCGTCGGCGGCAAGACCGGTACCGCCCAGCACGGCGTCGACAACAGCGGCAACCCCTACGCCTGGTTCATCTCCTACGCCAAGAGCGGCGACGGTTCGCCGGTCGCGGTCGCCGTGGTGATCGAAGGCTCCGACACGACCCGTGACGACATCGCGGGCGGCAAGCTGGCGGCCCCCATCGCGAAGAACGTGATGAAGGCGGTGCTCGACAGCAAGAAGTGACCCGGGCCGTTTCACGTGAAACATCGCTCGTTTCACGTGAAACATCACACGCGCCCTGTACCGGTCCGGTATCAGGTGGCGGTCGCGGGCTGATCGGCTTGCGGTGCCCGGTAGCGTATGCGCGAACAGCACACCGCCGGACCACCCATGGGTACGGTCGGGACAGACGGAGAGGGCTGGATTAGCTATGGAAGAGCCGCGTCGCCTCGGCGGCCGGTACGAGCTGGGCCAGGTGCTCGGCCGTGGTGGCATGGCGGAGGTCTACCTCGCGCACGACACCCGGCTCGGCCGCACCGTCGCCGTGAAGACGCTGCGGGCCGACCTCGCCCGCGACCCGTCCTTCCAGGCCCGGTTCCGCCGTGAGGCCCAGTCGGCCGCCTCGCTCAACCACCCGGCGATCGTCGCTGTCTACGACACCGGCGAGGACTACGTCGACAACGTCTCCATCCCGTACATCGTGATGGAGTACGTCGACGGGTCGACCCTGCGGGAGCTGCTGCACTCCGGGCGCAAGCTGCTGCCCGAGCGCACCCTGGAAATGACCATCGGCATCCTCCAGGCCCTCGAGTACTCGCACCGCAACGGAATCGTCCACCGCGACATCAAGCCGGCGAACGTCATGCTGACGCGCACCGGCCAGGTCAAGGTCATGGACTTCGGCATCGCCCGCGCCATGGGCGACTCCGGCATGACGATGACGCAGACCGCCGCCGTGATCGGCACCGCCCAGTACCTCTCCCCGGAGCAGGCCAAGGGCGAGCAGGTCGACGCGCGCAGCGACCTGTACTCGACGGGCTGCCTGCTGTACGAGCTGCTCACCGTGCGGCCCCCCTTCGTCGGGGACTCCCCGGTCGCCGTGGCCTACCAGCACGTGCGCGAGGAGCCCCAGCCTCCCTCGAACTTCGACGCCGAGATCACGCCCGAGATGGACGCCATCGTCCTCAAGGCACTGGTCAAGGACCCGGACTACCGCTACCAGTCGGCGGACGAGATGCGCGCCGACATCGAGGCCTACCTCGACGGCCAGCCCGTCGCCGCGACCGCCGCCCTGGGCGCGGTCGGCTACGGCAATGGGTACGACGGCTACAACAACGGCTACGGCAACGACCAGCCGACGACCGCGCTGCGCCAGGCCGACCCGGGTGCGGGCCAGACCTCCATGCTGCCCCCGGTCAATCCGGACGACGGTGGCTACGGCTACGACGACCGACCGGCCCGGCGCCGTCAGAAGAAGTCGCACACCTCGACGGTCCTGCTGATCCTGGCGGGCGTTCTGGTGCTGGTCGGCGCGATCCTGATCGGCAAGTCCGTCTTCAGCGGCGGCGCCGACAGCACCACGGTGGGCGTTCCCAACCTCGTGGGCAGCAGTCAGGGCGACGCGGAGAAGATGGCGACGAACGCCGGCGTCAAGATGGCCGTGTCCAAGAACGAGCCGTGCGCGGACCAGCCCAAGGGCAACATCTGCAGCCAGAGCCCGGCCAGCGGCAACATGAAGAAGGGCGAGACCGTCTCGGTCACCGTCTCCACGGGCGCCCCCAAGATCGAGGTTCCGGACGTCACGCAGAAGGACAAGGACAGCGCGACGCAGCTGCTCCAGAGCAAGGGCTTCCAGGTGAAGACCAAGGAGGCCGAGTCCAGCTCGACGCCGGGCACGGTCGACGCCCAGGACCCGCAGGGCGGTTCCCAGGCGGAGAAGAACTCGACGGTCACGCTCACGATCGCCAAGAAGCAGACGACCAAGCTGCCCGACGTGACGGGTTCGGACTACAACGCCGCGGTACAGCAGCTCAGCACTCTCGGCTTCACGAACGTGTCCCGTCAGGACGTCGACTCCGCCGACAAGCCGCTCAACCAGGTCGTCTCGATGACCCCGAGCGGCAACACCAACCAGTCCAAGGACGTCCAGATCGTCCTCAAGGTCTCCAAGGGCCAGCAGCAGACCCCGAACCCGCCGCCCGGCCAGGTGGCGATCCCGCAGGGTCTGATCGGCCAGACGGTCAAGAAGGCGGAGCAGGCACTGAACGACGCGGGCTTCAGCAACATCCAGTTCGCGCCGGGCAGTTCGGACGACGAGAAGGCGCGCGTCACGTTCGTCACCCCGGGTCCGGGCACCATGGCCGACCCGAACCAGCCGGTCACGCTGGCCACCATCGGCGGCGGCGGGGGCAACAACTTCCCGTTCGGCTGACGGGCCGGCGGGCCGCCGAGCCCGCCAGGCCCCCGCACAGCACCGAGCCCCGGCTCCCACACAGGGAGCCGGGGCTCAGTCGCGTACGGGCAACTGCGGCGATCAGCCGCGCAGTTCGGCCGGCGGGGTGCGCCTGGTGTCGACCTTCTCGGTGCGCACCAGCTCGCCCCACACGATGTAGCGGTACTTCGAGGTGTAGACCGGGGTGCAGGTCGTCAGGGTGATGTACTGGCCGGGCTTCTTGGCGCCGGACTCCTTCGGGACCGGCTGCAACACGTCGACGTTGTACTTCGACGTCTCGGTCAGCTCCGCGAACACCTTGTAGACGTACCAGGTGTCCTTGGTCTCGAAGACCACCGGATCGCCGGTCTTCACCTTGTCGATGTTGTGGAACTTGGCGCCGTGGCCGTCCCGGTGGGCGGCGAGCGTGAAGTTGCCGTTCTTGCCCGCGCCGGGCAGCGTCGCCTTGACCGGGTCCGTGTAGTAGCCGGCCACACCGCCGTTGAGGACGTCGGTGTCGGTGCCCTCCTTGACGAGCACCTCGCCGTTCTTCATCGAGGGCACGTGCAGGAAGCCGATGCCGCCCTTGGTGTCGAGCGCGCCGGGCCCGGTGGAGGCCGCCCAGTCCCGCCGCACGCTGTCGCCCTGTGCGGACGCCTCGCGGTCGGCCATGACGTTCGTCCACCACAGGGAATAGACGACGAACAGGCCGAGCACCAGGCCAGCGGTGATGAGGAGTTCGCCGAATACGCTGATGACGCCGGCGACGGCTCCGCGGCCGCGCCGGACCGGAGCAGGTCCGGGCGTGCCGGTCCGCTCCTCGTGGTCGGTTCCTGTAGCCACCGCACCCGCCCCTGCTGTCCGTTCGGTCATTCCACGAGCGCGTCGGGCTTGCCCTTGCTGCGCGGTCGGTCGTCGACCATCTTGCCCCACACGATCAGCCGGTAGGTACTCGTGAATTCAGGTGTGCACGTCGTCAGCGTCAGATAGCGGCCGGGCTTGGTGAATCCGGATCCGGCGGGGATCGGCTTGAGCACCGCGACGTTCGCGGGCGAGGTCTGCGGCAGCTCGCTGGTGATCTCGTACGTGTAGTACGCGTCCTGCGTCTCGACGACGACCTTGTCGCCCGCCTTCAGCCGGTTGATGTACCGGAAGGGCTCGCCGTGGGTGTTGCGGTGGGCGGCGACCGCGAAGTTACCGGTCGCGTCGGAGGGCATCGCCGTCTTCAGGGCGCCCTCGTCGTAGTGCCCGATCATGCCCTTGTCGAGGACCTTCGCCTTGCTGGTGCCCTGCGCGATCGGGGCGACGACGTCCAGCTTGGGGATGTGCATGATGGCGAAGCCCTGGCCCGGCGCGAACGTGCCCGGCTTGCGGCCGTCCGCCCAGTCCTGCGCGATCTTCTTGGCCGCGCTGCCCGCCTCCTGGTGGGCGCGGACGTTCGTCCACCACAGCTGGTACGTCACGAACAGGAGCATCACCACGCCCAGCGTGATGAACGCTTCGCCCAGGACCCGGCTGGCGATCACCGCGGCGCTGTCCTTGCGCGCCTTCGCGGCCCGCCGCGCCTCGGCCCGGGTCAGCGGCCGCCCCTCCACCGCGGGGGCCGGAGCCGCGCGCCGCTTGCCCTTGGCTGCCCTGCGCCGCTCGGCCCGCCCTCCGGTGGCCGGGGGGATCGTGGAGGTCGGCAGGGCCACGGTCTCGCTGCCCGTGCCAAAGGCCGGTCCAAGGGGCGGCTCCGGTATCGCCCCGCCGCCGTGCAGCGGACCGGCGAGCGGGATCGTCGGGCCGCCGGGCAGGGTCTCGGCGCCGGGTATCGGCTCCGGGCCGGGTATGCCGGGTGCGGCGGGCGGGATCGGGGCGACGGGCTGCCCGGTCGGCTCCTGCGCGGGGTACCAGGCCTGCTCATGGGTCGCGGGGCCCTGCGCGTACCACTCCTGAGGCGCCGTCATGGGCTCGGCCAACGCCTCGGATACGGGCTCCTGTGCGGGGGCTGAGGCGTCGGGTGCCAGGTTGTCGGCCCGGAACCAGGGCGACCCGTGCCCCCCGGGTGGCAGGGGGTCCGTCAGCGGGTCGTACTCGTGCTCCGGACGCACCGAGGTCACGCCGTGGCCTTGCCCACCACCGGCGCGAGCCCCGTCGACCGCTCGACGGCCCCCGCGTCCCCGCAGTCCACCAGCCAGTTGGCCAGCATGCGGTGGCCGTGCTCGGTCAGGACCGACTCGGGGTGGAACTGGACGCCCTCGACCGGCAGTTCACGGTGGCGCAGCCCCATGATGATGCCGTCCTCGGTGCGGGCGGTGACGTCGAGCTCGCCCGGCAGGGTCGCGGGCTCGGCGGCCAGCGAGTGGTAGCGGGTCGCCGTGAAAGGAGAGGGGAGCCCCGCGAAGACGCCTGTGCCCTGGTGCAGCACCGGCGACGTCTTGCCGTGCAGCAGTTCGGGGGCCCGGCCCACGACACCGCCGTACGCGACCATCATCGACTGCATACCGAGACAGACGCCGAAGACGGGGACGCCGGTTGCGGCGCAGTGGCGCACCATGTCGACGCAGACGCCCGCCTGTTCGGGGGCGCCGGGGCCGGGGGAGAGCAGGACGCCGTCGAAGCCGTCCTGGGCGTGGTCGAGGGACACCTCGTCGTTGCGGACGACCTCGCACTCGGCGCCCAGCTGGTACAGGTACTGGACCAGGTTGAAGACGAAGCTGTCGTAGTTGTCGACCACGAGGATGCGCGCGCTCACCGGCCTGCCGCCCCCATCCCCTGGTCCACGGTCACGTCGTTGAACGGGAGCAGCGGCTCCGCCCACGGGAAGACGTACTGGAAGAGGACGTAGACGATCACGAGGACCATCGCGAGCGAGATCAACGCCCGCAGCCACGCGTTGCCCGGCAGATGCCGCCAGATCCAGCCGTACATGCGGTCCCCGCTGTCCCTTCCGACGATCGTTACGGCACCAGACTAAGGGGCCCGGCTGTGGTGTGGGGTCAGCCGTCCAAAGCTGTGGGTCTGCCCTGGGCCACCGCCAGCGTGGAGTCGAGGTGCGCCCAGGCGATCAGCCGGTGGCTGCTGCCCCACTCCGGGTCGCAGGTGGTGAGGGTCAGATAGCGGCCCGGTGAGCGGAACGGCGACTTGGCGGGGACGGCGTCGATGACGCCGACGTCGCTCGGCACGGTCCGGTAGGGCCTGTTGTCGATGCGGTAGGTGTACCAGGTGGTGTCGTCGCGCAGGACGACCGCGTCGCCGGGCCGCAGTTCGGGGAAGTCCTTGAACGGGTCGCCGTAGGTGCGCCGGTGGCCGGCGACCGAGAAGTTGCCCTGCTGGCCCAGGCGCGCGGTGTTCGCGTAGTGGCCGAGGCCCTTCTGGAGGTCGGCGACGGCGGTGCCCTCCAGGACGGGTCGGTGCCAGTCCCGGCCGAGCCGGGGGATGTACATGACGGCGAAGGAGCGGCCTTCGGCGTACGCGGCGGGCGCGGGCGGTCCTGCGGCCCGCTGCGGGGCGGCCGGGCGGGGCGGCGGGTTCTGGGCCCACTGCTCCTGGAGGCCGGTGATCTGGTCGCTCGCCGCGTGGTCGGCCTGCACGCCGGTCCAGTACAGGAGGTATACGACGAACAGGACGATCAGGGTGCCGACGGTGAGGCAGAGTTCGCTGAAGGTCCTCACGACGATCCGCACGGACATCGGCGATGCCCCCTCTTGCGCCGCTACTGCACCGGTTTCGCGTAGTGGAGATCCACTGTGCCCGAGTACGCGGCGAGAGTCATCGTCTTGTGCTCGTCGACTTTCCAGCCGAGCCCGTAGGCCTTCACGTACAGCTGGTAGTTCTGGATCGCCTTGGAGGCGTTGAGCGCCCCGCGCAGCTTCCCGGTGTCCCCGACCGCCGTGATCTTGTACGGGGGCGAGTAGACGCGGCCCTGGAGGATCAGGGTGTTGCCGACGCAGCGGACGGCGCTGGTGGCGATCAGGCGCTGGTCCATGACCTGGATGCCCTGGGCGCCGCCCTGCCACAGCGCGTTGACCACGGCCTGCAGGTCCTGCTGGTGGATGACGAGGTCGTTGGCCTGCGGGGCGGGGTAGCCGGGGGCGGCGGTGGCGTTGGGCGGGGCGTCGTTGAGGGTGACGGTCAGCGCCCTGCCGGAGACGGGAGCGGTGCCCGAGGCGTCCTTGAGGCCGTTGAGGAGCTGGTCCTGGGCCTTGGTGGAGCCGTCGTCGCGCTGGGCGAGCGCGTCCACGTCGCTGCGTACGGCCGCGGTCGTGTCGCCGAGTTCCTTGTTCTTGCGGTCGCGCTGGCTGATGAGGTCCGACAGCTTCAGGAGGGAGGCGTCGGTGCGGATGTTGGTGCCCTTGGCCGTGTTGAAGCTGGTGACGAAGATGAGGCCGGCCAGCGCGAACACGGCGGCGGACAGCAGCCGCACGGGGCGGGCCCGCAGGCGGCGCCGGGGCGGTTCGGGGACCCCGTCGGGGGAGTCGGCAGAATTGCTCAACGTACCCTTATCTCCTTCGGCGCCACGGAAGCACTACGCTAACGGACGCTTGGGGGAGGCTTCCCCCGCAGCCCCGTCCCCCGGCGCCGCCACAGTTCCCTGCGCGGTCACGCAGCGCATCGACAGGAGAGTTCCTCGTGCCGAAGTCACGTATCCGCAAGAAGGCCGATTTCACGCCGCCGCCCGCCAAGCAGGCGACCGCCATCAAACTGGGCAGCCGCGGCTGGGTCGCCCCGGTGATGCTGGCGTTCTTCCTCATCGGGCTCGCCTGGATCGTCCTCTTCTATGTGACCGAGGGCGATATGCCGCTCAAGGCGCTCGGAAACTGGAACATCGTCGTCGGCTTCGGCTTCATCGCGGGCGGCTTCGGCGTGTCCACGCAGTGGAAGTAGCGCTCCGCACGGAGGGGTGAGGAGCGGCGAAAGCAAGCTCTGCCCCTAGTTATCCACAGCGCTATCCACGGGGAGTGGATAACTCAGACGATCTGTGGATAACTTCCGGGAAGTTGACGCCGGTGTGACTGGTTCCGCCGGGCACCCCGTCCCATGCGCCCCTTGCCCCGCCTGGAAACCACCAGGTCAGGGGCGAGGGGCGCAGGCGTTCCCCACCCGGTGCACAAGACCGTGCACCCACTGTGGACAACTCTGGGGAAAGCTCGTACCCACCGTGGCCGGACCGGCCCCGTCAGGTGAGCTGGGCGGTACGGATCAGCACGAGGGCGACCGAGACGGCGAGCACCAGGACACAGCTGCCCCACTGCGCCAGGGCCCGACGCTGGGCGGGGGCGTGGACCATGCCGACGCCGACCAGGACACCCGCGGCCAGGCCGCCCACATGGGCCTGCCAGGCGATGCCCGACCACGTGAACGTGATGATCAGGTTGACCACGAGCAGCCCGATGACCGGCCGCATGTCGTACTTCATCCGCCGCATCAGCACCGCCATGGCGCCGAACAGGCCGAAGATCGCGCCGGACGCGCCGAGCGAGGGTTCGTTGGGTGCGGCCAGCAGATACGTCAGTGCGCCGCCCGCCAGACCCGACACGAAGTACAGCGCCAGATAGCGGGCCCGGCCCAGCGCCGCCTCCAAGGGCCCGCCGAGCCACCACAGGCTGAGCATGTTGAACGCGATGTGGGCATAGCCGCCGTGCAGGAACATCGAGGTCAGCAGGCGGTACCACTGCCCCTCGGCGACGCCCTGCACGCCGTCGAAGCCCTGCACCGGCCACCCGCCCAGCAGGTAGAACGCGCCGGTGAACCGGAACCCGACGACCTCCTGCACCAGGAACGCGGCCAGGTTGATCCCGATGAGGATCTTGGTGAGCAGCTGCGGGTCGCCGGCCGGCAGCGCCCCGCCCGCCACCGTCCGCGGCCGGTTGGCCGTCGGGGCGTGGCCGGTACCGGAGCCGGAGCGCACGCACTCGGGGCACTGGAAGCCGACGGACGCGCTGATCATGCAGCTGGGGCAGATCGGGCGCTCGCAGCGGGTGCAGCTGATGCCGGTCCCCACGCCGGGGTGCCGGTAGCAGCTGGGCAGGCTCGACTGCCGCGCCTCGTCCTGGTCCTGGTTCATCGGGCTCCCTCGTCCTCGTGCAGCAGCTCCGCCCCGCTCGTCATACGGACGAGCGGGGCGGAATGGTTCCCTGCGGAGCCGGAGTTCAGCCTTCGCGGCTCTCCACGACGACCGACTCGATGACTACGTCGTCGACCGGGCGGTCGGTGCGCGGGTTGGTCTTGGCGGCCGCGATGGCGTCCACGACCTTGCGGCCGGCGTCCGTCGAGACCTCGCCGAAGATGGTGTGCTTGCGGGTCAGCCACGCGGTGGGCGACACGGTGATGAAGAACTGCGAGCCGTTGGTGGCCGGACCGGCGTTGGCCATGGCCAGCAGGTACGGCTTGTCGAAGGCGAGCTCCGGGTGGAACTCGTCGGCGAACTCGTAGCCCGGGCCGCCGGTGCCGTTGCCCAGCGGGTCACCGCCCTGGATCATGAAACCGCTGATGACGCGGTGGAAGACGGTGCCGTCGTACAGCGGGGCGGTGGTCTTCTCGCCGGTGGCCGGGTTCGTCCACTCGCGCTCGCCCTTGGCGAGTTCCACGAAGTTCTTGACCGTCTTGGGTGCGTGGTTCGGCAGGAGCCGAATTTCGATGTCGCCCTGATTGGTCTTCAGGGTGGCGTAAAGCTGCTCGGCCACGATCTGCCTTCCTTGGTGGTCTGCACGGACGCCCCACGATCCTCGCACGGACCGCCCGCGAGGACGGGAAAGTGCCCGGTTACCGACAGATACCCGCTAAACGGTGCCGTACTGGCCGCAACCGTGGCATCGTCGTCGACGAGTTCCCTCCCGCACTGCGCCCTCATCCGCTTCAAAGACGCGATGCCCACCCGGATGCCTTTCCGCACATGCCGGGTACCCGCAGGACAGGCATGATTTCGAGATGGGTGGAAAGGCGACATACCGAACCGCCACCAAGGAGGAGGATCACGTGACCCGCATGGAGAGCGTGCGCGCCGCAACCGGAACGGCGAAGGAGAGCGTGCTGCACGCCGCGGAAGTGGTGGCGCCCTACGCCGACTCGGCCAGGCAGCAGGCCGCGCAGTATGCCCAGCACTATGCGCAGGAAGCGCGCGTACGCGTCGCGCCCAAGGTGTCGAAGGCCGCGGCCCAGGCCCGCACCCAGGCCCGCCAGCAGTACGACGCCCATGTCGCGCCGCGCGTCCCGTCGAGGATGGACGAGGTCGCCCACCAGGCGGCCGAGCGCTCGCGCCGGGCCGCCCGGCAGGCCGCCGACTACGCCGCCCCGCGCGTGGAGCAGGCGGTCGCCGCCGCCCAGCCCCTGCGCGAGGAGGCCGTGGCCCGTTCGGCGGCGGCCCTCGCGGCGCTGCGCGGCCAGGTGACGACGAAGGAGATCGAGAAGCTCGCGCGCAAGCACCGGCGCCGGGCCCGGGCGGCCCGCGCCGGCAAGGGCTTCCTGGTGGTCGGCATCCTCGCGGGCGGCGCCTTCGCCGCGTGGCGCTGGTGGGACAAGCAGGCCAACCCGGACTGGCTGGTCGAGCCCCCGGAGCCGACCGAGGTCGCGGACCGGCCCCCGCTCGCCTCGGTGGACGGCAGCTCCACCGACGTCCTGGACCCCGAGGTCCAGGCCAAGCAGGCCGCGGCGGAAGCGGCGGAACACGACGAGCGGAGCTGACCGGCCGGGGCCGCGACGAGCGGACCTGACGAGCGGCGGAACACGACGAGAAGCGCCCGGCGCCCTGCCTCCCAGGGTGCCGGGCGCTTCTCGTCGTGCGGGAGGGCCGCGGGCCGGACGCCCGCCAAGAGAACAAAAGAGGCTCCCTGACCATCGTTCTTGCAGGTCAGGGAGCCTCTTGCGATGTGGAGCCTAGGAGATTCGAACTCCTGACATCTGCCTTGCAAAGGCAGCGCTCTACCAACTGAGCTAAGGCCCCGGACGGGGTGTCGCGGGACCAGAGTACCGGGTGGAACCGGGGATCTCGCAAAAGGATTGGGACTCCCGGTGAACGACCACTCTCCGTAAGATGCTCGTCGAGGTTCGCACCCGTGAAGCGGCCTCAATGGGGAAGCGATGGGGAGACGCGCAATGGACGCAGCACAGCAGGAAGCGACCGCCAGAGCCAAGGAGCTTCAGCGGAGCTGGTACGGGGAGCCGTTGGGGGCGCTCTTTCGCCGGCTCATAGACGACCTCGGGCTCAACCAGGCCCGGCTCGCCGCTGTTCTGGGGCTCTCGGCGCCCATGCTGTCGCAGCTGATGAGCGGACAGCGGGCCAAGATCGGCAATCCGGCCGTGGTGCAGCGCGTCCAGGCGCTCCAGGACCTCGCGGGACAGGTCGCCGACGGCAGTGTGAGCGCCGTGGAGGCCACCGACCGGATGGAAGAGATCAAGAAGTCGCAGGGAGGCTCGGTGCTGACCAACACCGGGCAGACCACGTCCAGTTCGGGCGCGCCGACGGTGCGGCGCGTGGTGCGTGAGATCCAGTCGCTGCTGCGTTCCGTGGCGGCCGCGGGGGACATCATCGCCGCCGCCGACACCCTCGCCCCCGCCCACCCCGAACTGGCAGAGTTCCTCCGGGTGTACGGCGCCGGGCGCACCGCCGAGGCGGTCTCGCACTACGAGTCGCACCAGAGCTGACAACGGTCCGATCGATCCTGGGGAGCGTCGGGTGGGCGAGGTCTTCGCCGGTCGGTACGAGCTGGTCGATCCGGTCGGGCGGGGCGGGGCCGGAGCCGTCTGGCGCGCCTGGGACCGGCGCCGCCGCCGCTATGTGGCGGCGAAGGTGCTGCAGCAGAGCGACGCCCACACCCTCCTGCGGTTCGTCCGCGAGCAGGCCCTCAGGATCGACCACCCGCACGTCCTCGCGCCCGCCAGCTGGGCCGCCGACGACGACCAGGTCCTGTTCACCATGGACCTGGTGTGCGGCGGCTCGCTGGCCCATCTCATCGGCGACTACGGGCCGTTGCCGCATCGCTTCGTGTGCACGCTGCTCGACCAGCTCCTCGCCGGTCTCGCCGCCGTCCACGCGGAGGGCGTCGTCCACCGCGACATCAAACCGGCCAACATCCTGCTGGAGGCCACCGGAAGCGGCCGCCCGCATCTGCGCCTGTCGGACTTCGGCATCGCGATGCGCAAGGGCGAGCCGCGCCTCACCGAGACCAACTACGTGGTGGGGACGCCCGGTTACTTCGCCCCCGAGCAGATGATGGGCGCCGAACCCGACTTCGCCGCCGACCTGTTCGCCGTCGGCCTGGTCGCGCTGTACCTCCTGGAGGGCAGCAAGCCGGACGCTCGGGCCCTCGTCGAGCACTTCGCCGCCCACGGCACTCCCAGCACCCCTCAGGGCATTCCTGAGCCCCTCTGGCAGGTCCTCGCGGGATTGCTCCAGCCCCAGCCGCAGAACCGGTTCCGCACGGCCACCGGCGCGCGCAAGGCGCTGGCGTCGGCGGTGGAGCTGCTGCCCGAGCAGGACCCGGACGAGGAGCCCGTCGAGGTCTTCGACCAGATCGGCCCGCTGCCCCCCGGCTTCGCCGCAGACGGCCCCGAACGCCCCACGCCCACGCCGTCCCCCGCTGCGGAGAGGGAGGGCGGACCCGCGCCGGAGGCGTACGAGAACACGGGACGGTCCCTGGCCCAACAGAGCGGGCCGAACCACCCGTTGGCGCCCGGTACGGCGATGCCCGGCCGGGCGCCCTCCGGCCACGGGCCCGTCACGGGGCGCCTTCCCACGGCCCCGCCCCAGCCGCCCACCCCTCCCACGCAGGCACCGGCAGCCGCCTACCTGCCGCCGCAGTACGAGCGGACCCCGCCGACCCCCGCGACGACCCCGTACACGGCGCCGTACCCCTCTGCGCCCGGCGCTCCCCAAGTTCCCGTCCACGGGGCCCCGTTCGCGCCCCCTTCGCCCCGGCCGTCGCGACCGGGGCCGCCCGCCAAGGTCGCGGTGCCGGTGCTCCTGGTGGCCCTGGTGTGCTTCGCCGTCGGCATCTGGGCGCTGACCCAGGCCTGAGCCTCCGGCTACCAGGCGTTCGGCGGCCCGAAGCCCTGCGGCCCCGGGGCGGCGGCCGCCCGTCGACGCGCCACCAGCGTCCACACCCCGAGCCCGGCCACGAGCACCGTGCCCGTGCCGATCCCGAGGGCCGCGAGGAGTTTCATCGAGCTGTCGCCGGCAGAAGAGCCGCCCGCGCCGAAATCGGGCGCCCGGCCCGCGTACTCCGGACCGGACCGGGCCGCACCCCGCACGGTCAGCCCCAGCGTCAGGTCGTACGGCTCGTCCCCGAAGGTCTGGCCGACCTCGGGGCTGAGGGAGACGGCCAGGTAGTAGGGCCCGCTGACCCGCATCGCCGAGACCTCGTCGGTGGTCGAGTACCGGTTCTCATACGCGACCGGCGCGACGGGGTCGAGCGCGGCCTCTCTCTGCTTGCCCTCGTACGGCGCCGACGCCCCGGAGACGAACCCCCGGGCGGGGTTGTAGAGCTGGAGGGAGAGCGCGGTCCCGACGTAGCCGTCCTTTGCGGCCGGGAGACTGCCCAAACCTCCCCGGGCAAAGAGCTGCTGGCCCCAGTCGAGCGGCACCCGGTAGAAGAGGGTCTCGCCCGGCCGGATCGTGTCGCTCCACCGCCCGTCGGCCAGTGCGGGCGCGTCGTGGAAGCCGGTGCCGCCATGGGCACCGCGCGCGGTCCCGGTCGGCGGCGGGGGTGACGCGGAGGGCCAGCCGGAGGGCGCCGTGCTCGGCCCGGAGCCGTTCCGGGTCGGCTCGGTCGTATAGCGCAGGTCGAGACCCCAGTCCGAGCGCGTGGAGGTGGGATCGCTCTCGCGCTCGACCACCATGGAGTAGGTGCCGGGCTTCTGACAGGTCGACAGGCTTCTGCGCACACCCCGGTAGGCGTACGCGGCGATGGGGTGCGGGTACTGCGCCGAGCCGATCGAACGCCGCTGGGAGTCGCAGTCGTCGCCGTCCGCGTTCTGGAGCGACACCTTGAGGGAGTCGCCGTAGGCGAGCTTCGCGCCCGTCGGTCCGGGCAAAGCGACGGCCGAGGCGTAGGCGTCGTTCTCGCCGTCCAGAACCAGCCGGAAATAGAGCTTGCCCCCGGGCCTGATCACCGACCTATAGGCGGCGCCCGCCTTGAGGACCGGCCCGTCGGCGCTCGTCGCGCCGCCCGACACGTCCTGGACGCCCTCGGGAAACCGGTACGCGGGCGGCTGCCCGGCCGCCTGCACCGGCCCCGGCGCCGCCAGGAGCGCACCGAGTGCGGCCACGGCCGCCCCGATCCTTCGTACCCTCGCCCCGGACCCGCTCCGCCTCGGCCTCACGTCGCCCCGCCCCACCTTTGCCCTCGCAAGTCAGCTCTTCACTCACGTGAACTCAACTGTGCCCGGGACAGGCCCGGGGACAGCACGAAGCCCCGGCCACCACAGTGGCCGGGGCTTCGCAACCGGGTCTTTCGGTCTCACACACCCGAACCTGCGGGCACGGAGTCGGTCGCCTCCGTCCACAGATCCTGCTCGGCGCGATCCGCCTGGATCTGGCGGTACACGAGGAGCCCGCCGATGGCGGCCAGTGCGACCAGGAGAAGCTTCTTCACCGCGCGACCTCGTCTTTCCTTGACGTAAGGGACCTCTGCCGCCCGACTATACACACCGATCGATATCAATCGGTGATGCTCCATCCGTGTGTAGTTCATCGGAAGATCCGCCGATACGGTGCGTCGCTCCTCGCCATGAGCAGGCCCCCCGCACATCATCGGATACAACGCAATTCGGGCAAGCCAACAGCACGCACTGCTCACGGAAGAAGCGAGGACGTCATGGCAACCAGCAAGCTCACGACCTGGTGGACCGCACTCATCGGGGCGCTCGTCGCCCTCCTCGCCTTCCTCGGGCTGGCCGGCCCGGCGACCGCCGCCACGGCCTCCGTACCGCAGCACGACGCGACGTACAACCGGAGCGAACCGGCCACCTCCGTTGCACCGACCGTGCACTGGGCCCTGCCCGCCGCGTCCGCCCTGCCACCCACCATGAAGCAGCGCATCCGCGCCGAGGCCCACGGCTCCTCGCCCTCCTCCCGCCACCGCGCCGACACTCCTGACACGGCCGACAACCAGGCCGGCGGCGACAACACCGCCGACGAGCCCGAGGACCCGGACGGGGCCGACACCCCGTCTCCCTGACCCACCCCGCTCCGCCCGAGCTGCGAGCCCGGCAACTCCCCCGAGTTGCCGGGCTCTTCGGTGTCCCCGGCCGCCCGAACCCGGCCCTTCAGGGCGTTCAGGCGCGGGCCGGACGGAAGTGCGGGATCGCGACGACATCGGCGGGCAGGACGGCCGGGTAGGGGTGGCGCACCAGGTCGTGCGGTTCCCGCGCGCGAGCGGAAGCCGTCGGCCACCGCGTCCCGCTCGTCGACCCGCCGCGCGAGCACCTCGCTGACGACGCCCGGCAGCGCCACGTCACAGGGGCGGCGTGTTCATGCACGGCGCCCCGGGACCCCGCGAACGCCGAAGACCCCCGGGCTTTCGCCTCGGGGGTCTTCGTCACTGTGGGGCTAACAGGATTTGAACCTGTGGCCTCATCCTTATCAGGGATGCGCTCTAACCAACTGAGCTATAGCCCCGCCGCGCTTTTCGGGATGTCCCGCGCGCTGACCTCTGAAGATTAGCGCACGGGACGGCCAGTCCCAAAATCGATGGCCGAGCGGCCGTGAACTGCGGCTACTCGTCCTCGGCCAGCGTGAGCTCGATGCCGCCCACGAAACCGGCCGAGAGGTTGTAGATGAAGGCGCCGAGCGTCGCCAGCGCGGTGGCGAGCACCACGTCGATCACCGCGATGACCGAGGTGAAGAGCAGCACCCGCGGCAGCGACAGGAAGGACTGGAGGTCGAAGCCGTTGGACTCGTTGGAGCCGGTGGCCTCGCTGATCGTGCCGCCGACCGTGGAGAAGACGCCCATGGCGTCCATGACCATCCACAGCACCGCGGCCGCGACCACCGTGCAGATGCCGAGTGCGATGGACAGCAGGAAGCTGACCTTCATGACCGACCACGGGTCGGCCTTGGAGACCCGCAGCCGTGCCTTGCGCGTCCGGGGCGTCGTACGCGCCCCGGTGCGCGGCTTGCGCACGCCCTCGCCGCTGCGCTGCGGCGCGGGATAAGCCTGCGGCGGGTGATAGGGCTGCTGACCGCCGGGCGCCGTCTTCTCGCGCTCGCCGGGCAGTGCCCCGCCCTCGTACTCCGTGCGGGCCTGTGGCCCCCGGGTGTCCGTCACCGTTACCCCCTGGGAGTCCGCGGCAGGGCCACGGGCACCGTTCGCTCCGGAAGCGGCCGCTCCGGCGCCCGTGGCTCCACTCACGCTTTACTCCTCGTGCTCCCCGGCCGAGGGCTGGGCGCCCTCGGCAGCAGCCTCGGCAGTAGCGACCTCGGCGTCGTCGGCCCCGTCGACCTCTTCGGCCTCGCTGCCCGCCTCGGCGTTACGGGCGATACCGACCACGGCATCGCGCTTGCCCAGGTTGATCAGTTGGACGCCCATGGTGTCACGGCCCGTCTCCCTGACCTCGTTGACTCGCGTACGAATCACACCGCCGCCGAGCGTGATGGCGAGGATCTCGTCCGTCTCCTCGACCACCAGCGCGCCGACCAGCGAGCCCCGGTCCTCCACGATCTTGGCTGCCTTGATGCCGAGGCCGCCGCGACCCTGGACGCGGTACTCGTCGACGGGGGTGCGCTTCGCGTACCCGCCATCGGTTGCGGTGAACACGAACGTACCGGGCCGGACGACATTCATCGAGAGCAGTTCGTCTCCCTCGCGGAAACTCATGCCCTTGACACCGGAGGTGGCGCGGCCCATCGGACGCAGCGCGTCGTCGGTCGCCGTGAAGCGGATGGACTGGGCCTTCTTGCTGACGAGCAGCAGATCGTCCTCGGCCGACACCAGCTCCGCACCGATCAGTTCGTCGTCGCCGCCGTCCGCGGTCTCGCGCAGATTGATGGCGATGACACCACCCGAACGGGGCGAGTCGTAATCCTTCAGCGGCGTCTTCTTCACCAGACCGGCCTTGGTGGCCAGGATCAGATAGGGCGCCGCGTCGTAGTCGCGGATCGCGAGGATCTGGGCGATCTTCTCGTCCGGCTGGAACGCGAGCAGGTTGGCGACGTGCTGGCCGCGCGCGTCGCGCCCCGCGTCCGGCAGCTCGTACGCCTTGGCCCGGTAGACGCGGCCCTTGTTGGTGAAGAACAGCAGCCAGTGGTGCGTGGTGGAGACGAAGAAGTGGTCGACGATGTCGTCCTGCTTCAGCTTGGTGCCCCGTACGCCCTTGCCGCCGCGCTTCTGCGAGCGGTAGTCCTCGGTCTTCGTGCGCTTGACGTAGCCACCGTTGGTGATGGTGACGACGATGTCCTCTTCGGCGATCAGGTCCTCGATGGACATGTCGCCGTCGAACGGCACCAGGGCCGAGCGCCGGTCGTCGCCGAACTTGTCGACGATCGCCGCCAGTTCCTCGCTGACGATCATGCGCTGCTTCTCGGGCGAGGCGAGGATCGCGTTGTACTCGTTGATCTTCGCCTGGAGCTCGTCGTGCTCGGCGACGATCTTCTGGCGCTCCAGGGCGGCGAGCCGGCGCAGCTGCATCTCGAGGATGGCGTTGGCCTGGATCTCGTCGATGGAGAGCAGGCCCATCAGGCCCTCGCGCGCGACCTCGACCGTTTCACTGCGCCGGATCAGCGCGATGACCTCGTCGATCGCGTCGAGCGCCTTGAGCAGGCCGCGCAGGATGTGGGCCCGCTCCTCGGCCTTGCGCAGCCGGAACTTCGTCCGCCGGACGATGACCTCGATCTGGTGCGTCACCCAGTGGCGGATGAACGCGTCGATGGAGAGCGTGCGCGGCACGCCGTCGACCAGCGCCAGCATGTTGGCGCCGAAGTTGGTCTGCAGGTCGGTGTGCTTGTACAGGTTGTTCAGGACGACCTTGGCGACCGCGTCCCGCTTCAGGACGATCACCAGGCGCTGGCCGGTGCGCGAGGACGTCTCGTCCCGCACGTCCGCGATGCCGCCGACCTTGCCGTCCTTGACCAGGTCGGCGATCTTCTGCGCGAGGTTGTCCGGGTTGACCTGGTAGGGCAGCTCGGTGACCACCAGGCACTGGCGGTTCTGGATCTCCTCGACCGCGACGACCGCGCGCATCGTGATGGAGCCGCGCCCGGTGCGGTACGCCTCCTCGATGCCCTTGCGGCCCACGACCAGCGCGCCGGTCGGGAAGTCGGGGCCCTTGATGCGCTCGATCAGCGCGTCCAGGAGCTCCTCGTGCGAGGCCTCCGGGTTCGCCAGGTACCACTGGGCACCCTCGGCGACCTCGCGCAGGTTGTGCGGCGGGATGTTGGTGGCCATGCCGACCGCGATGCCGGCCGAGCCGTTGACCAGCAGGTTCGGGAAGCGCGCCGGGAGGACCGTCGGCTCCTGGTTGCGGCCGTCGTAGTTGTCCTGGAAGTCGACGGTCTCCTCGTCGATGTCCCGGACCATCTCCATGGCCAGCGGCATCAGCTTGCACTCGGTGTACCGCATCGCGGCGGCCGGGTCGTTGCCCGGCGAGCCGAAGTTGCCGTTCGAGTCGACGAGCGGCATGCGCATCGACCAGTGCTGGGCGAGGCGCACCAGGGCGTCGTAGATCGAGGAGTCGCCGTGCGGGTGGTACGTACCCATGACGTCACCGACGACGCGGGCGCACTTGTAGAAGCCCTTCTCGGGCCGGTACCCGCCGTCGTACATGGCGTACAGGACGCGGCGGTGGACGGGCTTCAGGCCGTCCCGCACGTCCGGCAGCGCACGCGAGACGATGACGGACATCGCGTAGTCAAGGTAGGAGCGCTGCATCTCCGTCTCGAGCCCGACGGGCTCGATGCGCAGGGCGGGCTCTTCCTCGGTGGGTTCAGTGGTCGCGGGAGTGTTCTCGTCGGCCATTGCTGGTTCTCAAGTCCTTTCGAAGCGGTCAGCGGGAGACCGACTCAGATGTCGAGGAAGCGGACGTCCTTGGCGTTGCGCTGGATGAACGAGCGCCGCGCCTCGACGTCCTCGCCCATCAGCACCGAGAACAGGTCGTCGGCCTGGGCCGCGTCGTCCAGCGTGACCTGGCCGAGCACGCGGTGGTCGACGTCCATGGTGGTGACGCGCAGTTCCTCGGCGTTCATCTCGCCCAGACCCTTGAAGCGCTGGATCGAGTCCTCGCGGATCCGCTTGCCGTTCTGCTTGCCGAGCTCCACGAGCGCGTCGCGCTCCCGGTCGGAGTACGCGTACTCGAAGTCGTCCCGGCCCCACTTGATCTTGTAGAGCGGCGGACGCGACAGGTACACGTGCCCGGCCTCGACCAGCGGCCGCATGAAGCGGAACAGGAAGGTCAGCAGCAGGGTGTTGATGTGCTGGCCGTCGACGTCGGCGTCCGCCATCAGGATGATCTTGTGATAGCGGAGCTTCTCGATGTCGAAGTCCTCGTGGACCCCGGTGCCGAACGCCGAGATCAGCGCCTGGACCTCGGTGTTCTGAAGGATCTTGTCGATCCGCGCCTTCTCGACGTTCAGGATCTTGCCTCGGATGGGCAGGATCGCCTGGTACATCGGGTTGCGGCCGGACTTCGCCGAACCACCGGCGGAGTCACCCTCGACGATGAAGATCTCGCACTTGGTGGGGTCGTTGGACTGGCAGTCCGAGAGCTTGCCGGGAAGCGACGCCGACTCGAGCAGCCCCTTGCGGCGGGTCAGGTCACGCGCCTTGCGGGCGGCGACGCGGGCCGTCTGCGCCTGGATGGACTTGCGGATGATGTCCGCGGCCTCGACGGGGTTGCGGTCGAACCAGTCGGTGAGGTGCTCGTGCACCACCTTCTGGACGAACGTCTTCGCCTCGGTGTTGCCCAGCTTGGTCTTGGTCTGGCCCTCGAACTGCGGCTCGCCCAGCTTGACGGAGATGATCGCCGTCAGACCCTCGCGGATGTCCTCGCCCGAGAGGTTGTCGTCCTTCTCGCGCAGCAGCTTCTTGTCCCGGGCGTACCGGTTGACCAGGCCCGTGAGCGCGGCGCGGAATCCCTCCTCATGCGTACCCCCCTCATGCGTGTGGATGGTGTTCGCAAAGGAGTAAACGCCCTCGCTGTACTGGGAGTTCCACTGCATCGCGATCTCGGCCGAGAGGAGTCGCTCCTTGTCCTCGGCCTCGATGTCGATCACGGTCGGGTGGATCAGGTCGCCCTTGCGCGAGTTGAGGTACTTCACGAAGTCGACGATGCCGCCCTCGTAGAAGTACTTCACCGTGAGCGGCTGCTGGTCCTCCGCCTCGTCCGCGTTGTCCGCGCCCGAGACCGCCTTCGCCGACGCGCGCTCGTCGGTGAGCGTCAGGGTCAGGCCCTTGTTGAGGAAGGCCATCTCCTGGAAGCGCCGCGACAGCGTCTCGAAGGAGTACTCGGTGGTCTCGAAGATGTCGCCGTCGGCCCAGAAGGTGACCGATGTGCCGGTCTCGTCGGTGGCCTCGTGCTGGGCGAGCGGCGCCGTCGGCACGCCCGCCTTGTAGTCCTGCGTCCAGCGGTGGCCGTCGGTCTTGACCTCGACGGCGACCTTCGTCGACAGGGCGTTCACCACGGAGACGCCCACACCGTGCAGACCACCGGAGACGGCGTACCCGCCCCCGCCGAACTTGCCGCCGGCGTGGAGCACGGTCAGCACGACCTCGACGGCCGGCTTCCCCTCGGAGGGGATGATGCCCACGGGGATGCCGCGTCCGTTGTCGACTACGCGCACGCCGCCGTCGGCCAGGATCGTCACGTCGATCGTGTCCGCGTGCCCGGCCAGCGCCTCGTCGACCGAGTTGTCGACGACCTCGTACACGAGGTGATGCAGACCACGCTCACCGGTCGAGCCGATGTACATGCCGGGTCGCTTGCGGACCGCGTCCAGACCTTCGAGGACGGTAATCGCGCTGGCGTCGTACGAGGCGGTGACCTCGCCGTTCTCGCCGACGGCAGTGGACGGGGTGTTCTCGTTGGGGTTGCCGGAATCGGCCACGAAGCGCCCTTTCTGGCACAGCACAGCCTTCCCCTGTACAGGCAGGAGCGGCTGCGTCGTTCAGCGATGGTCAGCGTCGGGCGTCGCCCCGGGGGGCAGGCGTCCGATCGCCTCTTTCGGTGGGTCCCGCGAGGACGGCGGGATTATTGACCAGTCTACCGGTAGCGCCGACATGAATGGGGGTTTGCCGGTACCTGAGTCCTCATGTGCCGCCCTGAGCGGGCGCCGACCGACTCCCCATATTCGGGGAGGGGCCCCAAGAGCCTCACACGGGCTTTCAGCGCTTCGGCCTGTCAACCTCCGACTACCGTGAGGGACGCCCCATGTCCCCCAGCAGGTTCCTGGCCCCTCCCGCACCCCGTTTCCGCACGTCACAGGGGGTGCGGCAGAGCAGCGTGGGAGAGGCGCGGGCGCCCTTGTCCGCACGAGGGGGAGGGCGCGACCGTCTGCCCGAGGAGGAGTGGCGGCGGGGCGCGGCCGCCCGCCGCACGCCGGGGCCGCGCCGGACAGGCTCAGCCGTAGGTGTCGCCGGGCCCGGTGCTCCCGGGCGCGCGCAGCCTGCCGTAGCGCTGCGGGGGGCCGCTCGGCCCGTAGACCTTGATCAGCCGGACCGTGCCGTGGCCCAGGTCCGCGTTGATGCGCGCCACCAGCTGGGGGGCGAGCAGCCGCAGCTGGGTCGCCCAGGACGTCGAGTCGCAGCGCACCACCAGGATTCCCTCGTCCGCGTCGTGCGGACCGGGCACCGTGTGGTTGGCGAGCTCCTCGCCGACGATCTCGGGCCAGCGGCCCAGCACCCCGGCCACCGCGGCCGGCGTCTCCCAGCCCTGCTCGTTGATCAGCCGGTTGATCGCCGCGCCCAGCGGCAGGGGGTCGCGGCCGTCCGCGCGGGCGCCGGAGCGCAGCCCGCCCCGCCGGGCCTGCTTCTTCTGCTGCGCGGCCTCGCCCCGCGCCTTGGCCTGCTCCTTGGCGAGCCGCAGCGCGACCCGCGCGAGGTCCGCCCCGGAGGACTCGGGCACCTTGGGCTGCTCGGCCGGCCCGGACGCCTCGCTCATACCCGCGCCACCTCGCCCGCCGCGACCTCGTACCGGGCGCCCGCGAGGATGCCCGGCACGTCGTCGTCCACGGCGGCGGTCACCAGGACCTGCTCGCCCGGAGCCACCAGTTCCGCGAGGCGCTCGCGCCGCTTGGCGTCCAGCTCGGCGAACACGTCGTCGAGCACGAGCACGGGCTCGTTGCCCTCGGCGCGCAGCAGGTCGTACGAGGCGATGCGCAGCGCGAGCGCGTACGACCAGGACTCGCCGTGGCTCGCGTATCCCTTGGCGGGGAGCTCGCCCAGGCGCAGCAGCAGGTCGTCGCGGTGCGGCCCCGCCAGCGTCACCCCGCGCTCGATCTCCTGCTTGCGGACGTCCGCGAAGGCCGCGATGAGCTGGCCGTACAGCTCCTCGCGGGTGTGTCCGGAGCCGGGCGCCGACGGCTTGTACTCAAGGGCCAACGGGCCGCCGCCCGGGGCGAGTTGCTCGTACGCCTTGTCCGCGAGCGGCTGGAGGGCGGCGATCAGGTCGAGGCGCTGGGCGAGCAGCTCGGCACCGGCCTGGGCCAGGTGCTGGTCCCACACGTCGAGCGTGGACAGGTCCATGCCGCGGCCGCCGTGCCGGCGCGCCATCGCGGCGGACTTCAGCAGGGTGTTGCGCTGCTTGAGGACCCGGTCGTAGTCGGACCGCACGGCCGCCATCCGGGGCGAGCGCGCGGTGATCAGCTCGTCGAGGAACCGGCGCCGCTCACCGGGGTCGCCCTTGACCAGCGCCAGATCCTCCGGCGCGAACAGGACGGTGCGCACGATCCCCAGCACGTCGCGGGGTCTGACCTGCGAGGACCTGTTGATCCGGGCCCGGTTGGCGCGGCCCGGGTTGAGCTCGAGCTCGATCAGCTGGGAGCGCTCGCCCTGGGTGACGGCGGCGCGGATGACGGCCCGCTCGGCGCCCATGCGCACCAGCGGAGCGTCCGAGGAGACGCGGTGGCTGCCGAGCGAGGCGAGGTAGCCGACCGCCTCGACGAGGTTGGTCTTGCCCTGCCCGTTCGCCCCCACGAAAGCGGTGACGCCCGGGTCGAGCGGGACCTCGACCCGGGCGTACGAGCGGAAGTCGGCCAGCGAGAGATGCGTGACGTGCATGGTGGCGCCGACCTCCCCCGGCTTGCCTACTGCTCTGTACGGCTACTTGGACTCGACCGCGTGGCCGCCGAACTGGTTGCGCAGCGCGGCGATCATCTTCATCTGCGGGGAGTCGTCCTGGCGGGACGCGAAGCGGGCGAACAGCGACGCGGTGATCGCGGGCAGCGGCACGGCGTTGTCGATGGCCGCCTCCACCGTCCACCGGCCCTCGCCGGAGTCCTGCGCGAAGCCCTTGAGCTTGTCGAGGTGCTCGTCGTCGTCCAGGGCGTTGACCGCGAGGTCGAGCAGCCAGGAACGGATGACCGTGCCCTCCTGCCAGCTGCGGAACACCTCGCGGACGTCGGTGACCGAGTCGACCTTCTCCAGCAGCTCCCAGCCCTCGGCGTAGGCCTGCATCATGGCGTACTCGATGCCGTTGTGGACCATCTTCGAGAAGTGGCCGGCGCCGACCTTGCCCGCGTGCACCGCGCCGAAGTCGCCCTCGGGCTTCAGCGCGTCGAAGACCGGCTGCACCTTCGCGATGTTCTCGGCGTCGCCGCCGTACATCAGGGCGTAGCCGTTCTCCAGGCCCCAGACACCGCCGGAGACGCCGCAGTCGACGAAGCCGATGCCCTTGATGCCCAGCTCGACGGCGTGCTTCTCGTCGTCGGTCCAGCGCGAGTTGCCGCCGTCCACGACGATGTCGCCGGGCGACAGGAGCTCGGCGAGCTCGTCGATCGTGGACTGCGTCGCGGCGCCGGCCGGAACCATCACCCACACCACGCGCGGGCCCTTGAGACTGTCCACAAGCTCCTTGAGGCTGTGGACATCGGCGACGTCCGGGTTGCGGTCGTAACCGATGACGGTGTGGCCTGCGCGGCGGATGCGCTCGCGCATGTTGCCGCCCATCTTGCCGAGGCCGACGAGACCGAGCTCCATCACAGAATCCTTTGACGTTGTGGCGTTCGTACCCGCGTCCGAGCCTACGCCGGGAGCCTGGTACACACCTGCGGGGTCAGCCGCTCAGACGTACGCCCCGGGAAGCCCCGGGGCGTACGGAATTCAGACCACTCAGCCGGACAGGCGCACCGGCATGATCAGGTACTTGTACGCGTCGTCCGCCTCGGCGTCCAGCGCGGGCTTGCCGCTCAGCAGGGCCGGCTTGGTCGAGGTGGTGAAGGCGAGCTGGGCGACCGGCGAGTCGATGGCGCTCAGGCCGTCGAGCAGGAAGGTCGGGTTGAAGGCGATCGAGATGTCGTCGCCCTCCAGGTTGGCGTCGACCCTTTCCACAGCCTGTGCGTCGTCGCTCGAACCGGCCTCCAGGATGAGGACGCCCTGCTCGAAGCTGAGCCGCACCGGGGTGTTGCGCTCGGCCACCAGAGACACACGCTTGACGGCCTCGACGAACGGGGCGGTCTCGATCACCGCGACCGAGTTGAACTCGGTGGGGAAAAGAGTGCGGTACTTCGGCAGGTCGCCCTCGAGGAGGCGTGTGGTCGTGCGACGGCCCGCGCCCTCGAAACCGATCAGGCCCTCACCCGCACCGGAGCCGGACAGCGCCAGGGTGACCGTGTCGCCGCTCGTGAGCGCCTTGGCGGTGTCCAGGAGCGTCTTGGCGGGCACCAGGGCGACGGCGGAGGCCTCCGGGTTCTCCGGCTTCCACAGGAACTCGCGGACCGCGAAGCGGTAGCGGTCGGTAGAGGCCAGCGTGACGGTGTCGCCCTCGATCTCGATGCGCACACCGGTCAGGACGGGCAGCGTGTCGTCACGGCCGGCCGCGATGGCCACCTGGGCGGCGGCGGAGGCGAAGACCTCACCGGGAACGGTGCCCGTGGCGGTCGGCATCTGCGGCAGCGCCGGGTACTCCTCCACCGGGAGGGTGTGGAGGGTGAAGCGGGAGGAGCCGCAGACCACGGTCGCCCGTACACCGTCTGTGGAAATCTCCACCGGCCGGTTGGGCAGGGCACGGCAGATGTCGGCGAGCAGGCGGCCGGAGACGAGCACCGTGCCGTCCTCGTCGATCTCGGCGTCCACCGAGACCCGTGCCGAGACCTCGTAGTCGAAGCTGGAGAAGCTGAGCGCGCCGTCCTCCGCCTTCAGAAGAAGGCCCGCGAGTACGGGCGCGGGCGGACGGGCCGGGAGGCTGCGGGCCACCCAGGCCACCGCCTCCGCGAGTACATCGCGCTCCACCCGGATCTTCACCGGAACCGCCTCCTGCTGTTGCTGGCTCGCCCTGCTGGCTTTCGTCGTCGGCTGTATCGCCGGGGACCAGTCTGACGTACGCCGCTGACAGTCGGTGCGCGTCGGGGTCAAGTCGCGTCGAGCGGCGTCGGGAGCTCCGGCGGCCAGTTGTGCACAGGCCCCACTTCCAAACGGATTCCGAGCTAACTCTGAGTGGGAGTAGTAGTAGGGCCTGTGGAAACCGTGGATAACCCTGTTTGCGCAGGTCACACCCGCTTTTTTGTCCACCGCCCCTGTGGGTGGAGCCGGTGGACAACTCACGGTTTCTGTGGACGCCCGAAAGTTCTGCACATCCAATGCACAGGACAGGGGTACTTCTCCCCAACGCTGTCCCCAGCTTTACCCAGGTTCCCCACAGGCCAACCCGTCCCCTTCGTGTGACGCCTTTCACTCGGTCCGGTGACCGCGGGTGTTTCGTTGCCGAACAGTGGACAGGGGTGTGGAGAAGCTGGGGACAACCGGCCCGGGCCTGTGGGCCGCCGGTGGACAACTGAACCCACAGGCTGTGGACAGAGAATTCGTCCACAAGCTGTGGAGCGGCGATGCCCACAAATCCACAGGGGCTTGACCTGGGGTGATGGAGTATCAGCCGCCGTGCCTGTGGAAGCAATCTGGACAACTTCGCAGTCCCCAGGGTGTGGACGGAAGAAAGCCCCCCGATCTGTGGAGAACCGCCTCTGACCAGCCGGTATTCGAACATCGGCGGCGCCGCCGGACTCGCACACACGCTTCCCTCGCCCTCGTACGCACGTATTCCGGAGCACCTCCGGGCCCCGCGGAGGCGTCCTGGAGGCGTCCCCGGCGCCCCGGAGCGGGGCCGTCCGGGCCGTGGAGAACGGCTCGGGAACGCCGAAGGGCGCCCGGGGGAAGAGTCCTCCCCGGGCGCCCTTCGGCGCGTCAGCGCGTGTGGCGTCAGCCGTTCTTGATGCGGTTGGTGAGCTCGGTGACCTGGTTGTAGATGGAACGCCGCTCCGCCATCAGCGCGCGGATCTTGCGGTCGGCATGCATCACGGTCGTGTGGTCGCGGCCGCCGAACTGCGCGCCGATCTTGGGCAGCGAGAGGTCGGTGAGCTCCCGGCACAGGTACATGGCGATCTGGCGGGCCGTCACCAGGACCCGGCTGCGCGAGGATCCGCAGAGGTCCTCCACCGTCAGGCCGAAGTAGTCGGCGGTCGCCGCCATGATGGCGCTCGCGGTGATCTCGGGCGCCGAGTCCTCGCCGCCGGGGATCAGGTCCTTGAGCACGATCTCGGTGAGCCCCAGGTCCACCGGCTGCCGGTTCAGCGAGGCGAACGCCGTCACCCGGATCAGCGCGCCCTCCAGCTCGCGGATGTTGCGGGAGATCCGGGACGCGATGAACTCGAGCACCTCCGGCGGGGCGTTGAGCTGCTCCTGCACCGCCTTCTTGCGCAGGATCGCGATGCGCGTCTCCAGCTCGGGCGGCTGCACATCGGTGGTCAGGCCCCACTCGAAGCGGTTCCGCAGCCGGTCCTCCAGGGTCATCAGCTGCTTGGGCGGCCGGTCCGAGGACAGCACGATCTGCTTGTTGGCGTTGTGGAGCGTGTTGAAGGTGTGGAAGAACTCCTCCTGCGTCGACTCCTTGCTCGCCAGGAACTGGATGTCGTCGACCAGGAGGATGTCGACATCGCGGTAGCGCTTGCGGAAGGTGTCGCCCTTGCCGTCGCGGATCGAGTTGATGAACTCGTTGGTGAACTCCTCGGAGCTCACGTACCGGACCCGGGTGCCGGGATACAGGCTGCGGGCGTAGTGCCCGATCGCGTGCAGCAGATGGGTCTTGCCGAGGCCCGACTCCCCATAGATGAAGAGGGGGTTGTACGCCTTCGCCGGCGCCTCGGCGACCGCGACGGCCGCGGCGTGCGCGAAGCGGTTCGACGAACCGATGACGAAGGTGTCGAAGAGGTACTTCGGGTTCAGGCGCGCGTGCGGCTCGCCGGGGCCGCCCTGCGCGGGCGCCCCGCCGGACGGCGAGGGCGCGAGGTGGCCGGAGCCGCCGCGCTGCGGGGGCTGCGCGTCCGGCAGCTCACGCCGCTCGGGCCGCTGCTGCTCGTAGGGCTGCGCCTTGGACTGGTCGTAGGAGGGGCGGCCCTGCTCGTACTGGCCCCGGTCCTGCTCGTACTGGCCGCGCTCGGGCAGCTGCGGGCGGTAGTCGTGCTGGGGCTGCTGCGGGCGGGCGCCGCCGTAGGGCTCGCGCCACTGCTCGCCGGAGGAGTCGCGGTCCTGGAAGCCGCCCAGGCGGGGCTGCTGCCAGAGCTCTTCCTGGGCGCGCGGCCAGGCGCCGGGCTCGGGGCGCTGCTGGTACTCGCCGGGGTAGGCGGGGCGCACGGTGGGCAGGCCGTCGTCGGCGGGTCGGCCGTAGGGGTCGTCCTGGTAGCGCGGCGGCTGCTGCGGTTGCTGGGAGGGCTGCTGCGGCGCGGGCGGGGCGGGCTCGCCCACCGAGTCGTCCACGGTGATCGCGATCCGGATGGTGCGGCCGCACTCCCGGCTGAGGGTCTCGCTGATCAACGGGGCGAGGCGGCCCTCAAGGACCCGCTTGCCCCACTCGTTCGGCACGGCGAGCAGCGCCGTGTCGGCCACCAGTGCGAGCGGCTGGCAGCGCTCGATCCACTGCTTGTCCTTGGGCTCGATGCCCTGCTGCCCCTCTCCGAGGAGATGCTCCAGCACTCGTGGCCACACTGCGGCAAGATCGGCAGGTACGTCAGCCACAGGGCACGCTCTCTCGCAGGTCCCACGAATGTGTGGTTCTCGGGACGGGGTGGGATGGCACAGACAGACACGGAAGGACAGATGGGGAAAAGATTCGGAGTTCCGTCACGGTAGTCGGGCCCACTGACGTGGTTCAAGTTGTTGTCCACAGCCTGTGCATACCGGCCCCCGGTGAGACGCCGGTTTGACCGGATGGCGTAGCCGCGCGTACCGTAACCAGGTCGAGTTGTCGATGGCTGCTGCCGCCTGCCTCCGATGGGCAAAGATCACGATCTGTGATCGTGAAGCGGTGCACACGGGCGTATACGCGAGCTACTCGTGGGCGCACGGTGACAGCCAGGCGATGTCCCGCCGCCAACGAATCATTTCTGGAGCCCCCGAGTGAGCAAGCGCACCTTCCAGCCGAACAACCGTCGCCGCGCCAAGACCCACGGCTTCCGCCTGCGGATGCGTACCCGTGCCGGCCGCGCGATTCTCGCGAACCGCCGTGGCAAGGGTCGCGCCAGCCTGTCCGCGTAACAGCTAACAGGTCATGACGTGCTGCCTACCGAGAATCGGCTGAGGCGGCGCGAGGACTTCGCGACCGCGGTACGACGAGGGCGCCGGGCCGGCCGCCCGCTCCTCGTCGTCCATCTACGCAGCGGTACAACGGACCCGCATGCGCCTGGGGAGAGCGCTCCCCCGACGCGTGCGGGTTTCGTTGTCAGCAAGGCCGTCGGCGTGGCTGTCGTCCGCAACCTGGTGAAGCGCAGGCTCCGCCATCTCATGCGCGAACGGCTGCCTCAGTTGCCCGCCGGTAGCCTGGTGGTCGTACGGGCATTGCCCGGTGCGGGCGATGCAGACCATGCACAGCTGGCCCGAGACCTGGACGCCGCCCTCGCGCGGCTGCTGGGAGGGGGCGCGCGATGAAGTACCCGCTGCTGGCCCTGATCAAGCTGTACCAGTGGACGATCAGCCCACTCCTCGGGCCCGTCTGCAGGTATTACCCGTCGTGTTCCCACTATGGATATACGGCGATCGACCGGCACGGTGCCGTCAAAGGCACAGCCCTGACCGCCTGGCGCATTCTGCGGTGCAACCCGTGGTCGCCCGGCGGCGTGGACTACGTACCGGAGCGCAAGCGACCTCGATGGCACGAGGCGCTGCGCGCTGCCTGGCGAGGTGACAAGGGCGGGCAGTCCGCCGCTGAGACCGAGACAAGCCCGGCCGCAGAGACCCCGCCCAATGCTCAAGGAGCCTGATTAGTGGACACGATTGCCAGTCTGTTCAGCTTCATCACCTGGCCTGTTTCCTGGGTCATCGTCCAGTTCCACAAGCTGTACGGCGCGATCTTCGGGCCGGACACGGGCTGGGCCTGGGGCCTTTCGATCGTGTCCCTCGTGGTGCTGATCCGTATCTGCCTGATCCCGCTCTTCGTGAAGCAGATCAAGTCGACGCGGAACATGCAGGCGCTCCAGCCGAAGATGAAGGCGATCCAGGAGCGCTACAAGAGCGACAAGCAGCGTCAGTCCGAAGAGATGATGAAGCTGTACAAGGAGACGGGCACCAACCCACTCTCCTCGTGCCTTCCGATCCTCGCTCAGTCGCCGTTCTTCTTCGCGCTGTACCACGTGCTCGCAGGCATCGCCAACGGCAAGACCATCGGCGTCATCAACCAGCCGCTGCTCGAGAGCGCCCAGAAGGCCCACATCTTCGGTGCCCCGCTGGCCGCGAAGTTCATGGACAGCGCCTCCAAGGTCGAGGGCCTCGGCGCCTCGCTGACCGACGTCCGGGTCATCACCGCGATCATGATCGTGCTGATGTCCGCCTCGCAGTTCTTCACTCAGCGCCAGCTGATGACGAAGAACGTGGACCTCACGGTCAAGACGCCGTTCATGCAGCAGCAGAAGATGCTGATGTACGTCTTCCCCGTCATGTTCGCCGTGATGGGCATCAACTTCCCCGTCGGTGTCCTCGTCTACTGGCTGACCACCAACGTGTGGACCATGGGCCAGCAGATGTACGTCATCAACCAGAACCCGACGCCGGGTTCCAAGGCGCAGGCGCACTACCTGGACCGCCTGGTCAAGAGCGTCACGCAGCACGGTGAGGTGCAGGGCAAGCGGCGCCGCGCCGTCGTCCAGGCGATCGTGGCCAAGGGCCCGGACCGCAACGACAACGAGCGCAAGTTCATCACCGGGCTCGCCAAGCAGGGCTTCGCGGCCCAGGCCGACGGCTCCGTGGTGAAGAGCGACGCCGCGGCCGCCGAGGCCGAGGGCACGGCTCCCAGGCGCCAGCAGCCCAAGCGGCAGACGAAGGCGCAGCGGCAGGCCGGTGCGGCCCAGCAGGATGACGCGGCCGCGAAGACCTCGCTGTCGAAGGACTCCGGGGACGCCGCGGACGAGGTGTCCGAGGACAAGAAGCCGGAACCGCAGGACGCGAAGCCCCAGCAGGACGCCAAGCCGAAGCAGGGCAAGCCCACCGCCGGCCAGGCACGAGCCAAGTCGGGTCAGCGCAAGGGTCAGCAGCGGCCCAAGCACCCGTCCAAGAAGTAAGAAGGAGTCCATCCGTGACGGAAGGCACCACCTCCCCGGCCGCTGAGGGCGTCGACACCCTCTCCCGCCTGGAGCAGGAAGGGGAGATCGCCGCCGATTACCTCGAGGGCCTGCTCGACATCGCCGACCTCGACGGCGACATCGACATGGACGTCGAGGCGGACCGGGCCGCGGTCTCGATCATCAGCGACAGCAACAGCCGCGATCTCCAGAAGCTCGTCGGCCGGGACGGCGAGGTGCTGGAGGCGCTCCAGGAGCTCACGCGCCTCGCCGTGCACCGCGAGACCGGTGACCGCAGCAGGCTCATGCTGGACATCGGCGGCTACCGGGCCAAGAAGCGCACGGAGCTCGCCGAGCTGGGTGCCAAGGCGGCCGACGAGGTGAAGAGCACCGGTGCTCCGGTGAAGCTGGACCCGATGACGCCGTTCGAGCGCAAGGTCGTGCACGACGCCGTCGCGGCCGCGGGCCTGCGCAGCGAGTCGGAGGGCGAGGAGCCGCAGCGCTTCGTCGTCGTGCTGCCCGCCTGAGCGGTCATCGCATACTCGGCCCCGTCTGTTCGCAGGCGGGGCCGATCTTTGTCAGCCTGATAGTCAGCCACAGTGCGGTAACGCGTAGGTAGGGAAGGACGGTCCCCGTGACGGAGGCAGAGGCAGCAGCGGAGCTTCCCCCGGCGCCGGAAGAGGCGCGGGCGGTTTTCGGCGAGTTCTTCCCGGAGGCCGTGCGGTATGCGGAGCTGCTCGCGGATGCGGGGGTCAAGCGAGGTCTGATCGGGCCGCGTGAGGTGCCGCGTCTGTGGGAGCGGCACCTGCTCAACTGCGCGGTGCTCTCCGAGGTCGTGCCCGAGGGCGTCACGGTCTGCGACGTCGGCTCGGGTGCCGGGCTGCCCGGTATTCCGCTGGCGCTGGTGCGCCCGGACCTGAAGATCACTCTGCTTGAGCCGCTGCTGCGGCGTACCAATTTCCTCCAGGAGGCCGTGGAGCTCCTGGGCCTCGACCATGTGACCGTGGTGCGTGGCCGGGCCGAGGAGATGCTGGGCAAGTTCGCGCCGGTCCACGTGGTGACGGCGCGCGCGGTGGCGCCGCTGGACCGCCTGGCCGGCTGGGGTGTTCCGCTGCTGCGTCCCTACGGAGAGATGCTGGCGCTCAAGGGCGACACGGCCGAGGAGGAGATCCTGGGCGCGCGCGCCGCGCTGAGCAAGCTCGGCGTGGTGGAGACGACGGTGCTGCACGTGGGCGAGGGCGTGGTGGACCCGCTCTCCACCGTCGTACGGGTCGAGGTGGGCGAGAGCCCCGGCGGTGTGCGCTTCGCCGCGAAGCGCGCCAAGGCCGCCAGGACGAGCCGCACCCGCCGTCGCCGCTGAGCCCGGGCCCCTCGCTGGGGCCTTCTGTGGACGAATGCTCCATAGAAGGCGGCATACGTACGCATTTCGGAGTGTCGTAACGGACTCCGGGGAGCACGGATGCATCGTGTTTCACGTGAAACGTCGCTCACTGCTGCATGGAATCATCAGCCGCGGCCGTGCGGCTTCCTCGCCGCGCGACCGCAGGCCCTTCGCGGGGGGCCCAGAGTCCCCCGTGGGGGCCACGGAGTTGTCCACAGAGGTGGATTCGTCCACAGAAGACCGGGCCTCGCTGGTTCACTACCCCGAAGACATGGGAGGCTCTGTTCATTGCGAGCCTGAAGTCGAGGAGAGTGAATCCTTGCGGTCCGACGCCAACATCGCGGGACCGATGACCGATCCGGTCCCCGGTCCCCGAACCGAATCGGCGGGGGAGGATGTTTCACGTGAAACACCGCCCCCGATGGACGACACCCCCATCGGTCGTGCTGCCCAGCTGGCGGTGGAAGCTCTCGGCCGTGCCGGCGAGGGTCTGCCCCGGCCGGAGCAGACCCGAATCATGGTCGTTGCCAACCAGAAGGGCGGCGTGGGGAAGACCACCACCACGGTCAACCTCGCCGCTTCCCTCGCGCTGCACGGCGCACGGGTCCTGGTCGTCGACCTCGATCCGCAGGGCAACGCCTCGACGGCACTGGGTATCGACCACCACGCCGAAGTCCCTTCGATCTATGACGTCCTCGTCGAGAGCAGACCGCTCTCCGAGGTGGTGCAGCCCGTCCCGGACGTCGAGGGCCTCTTCTGCGCCCCGGCCACGATCGATCTCGCCGGTGCGGAGATCGAACTCGTGTCGCTGGTGGCCCGCGAGAGCCGACTGCAGCGCGCCATCCAGGCGTACGAGCAGCCCCTGGACTACATCCTCATCGACTGCCCGCCGTCGTTGGGTCTGCTGACGGTCAACGCGCTGGTCGCGGGGGCCGAGGTCCTGATCCCGATCCAGTGCGAGTACTACGCGCTGGAGGGCCTGGGCCAGCTCCTGAGGAACGTCGATCTCGTACGCGGCCACCTCAACCCGGCGCTGCACGTGTCGACGATCCTGCTCACCATGTACGACGGCAGGACGCGGCTCGCCTCGCAGGTGGCCGACGAGGTGCGCAGCCACTTCGGCAAGGAGGTGCTGCGGACGAGCATTCCGCGCTCGGTCCGCATCTCCGAGGCGCCGAGCTACGGGCAGACGGTCCTCACCTACGACCCGGGCTCCAGCGGTTCGCTCTCGTATCTCGAAGCTGCCCGCGAGATCGCGCTGCGCGGTGTCGGAGTGCAGTACGACCCCACGCACGCGCATGTGGTCAGCCAGAACAACCAGCACAGCATGTCGGAGGGCATCCAGTGAGTGAGCGACGCAGAGGATTGGGGCGTGGGCTCGGTGCGCTGATCCCATCCGCCGCACAGGAGAAGCCGGGTTCCTCGGCCGGGACGGCTTCCACGTCCCCGTCGTCGGTACCGGTACTGACCGCCGAGCGGGGCGTGGCGGCGGCGAAGGTGACGACGCTGCCGACGGCTCCCGTTTCACGTGAAACGGTCCCGGCGCCCGAGCCGGAGGCCGTACCGGAGCAGACCACCCCGACCGGCGCGTTCTTCGCCGAGCTGCCGCTCGACTCGATCACGCCCAACCCGCGGCAGCCCCGCGAGGTGTTCGACGAGGACGCGCTGTCCGAACTGGTCACCTCCATCAAGGAAGTTGGCCTTCTCCAGCCCGTCGTCGTCCGGCAGACCGGCCCCGAGCGCTACGAGCTCATCATGGGTGAGCGGCGCTGGCGTTCCTGCCGCGAGGCCGGACTCGAGCGGATCCCGGCGATCGTCCGGGAGACGGACGACGAGAAGCTCCTGCTCGACGCCCTCCTGGAAAACCTCCACCGGGCCCAGCTGAACCCGCTGGAAGAGGCCGCCGCCTACGACCAGTTGCTCAGGGACTTCAAGTGCACCCATGACCAGCTGGCGGACCGCATCGGCCGCTCGCGGCCGCAGGTCTCCAACACGCTGCGTCTGCTGCGCCTTTCGCCTCCCGTGCAGCGCAGGGTCGCCGCCGGTGTCCTCTCGGCGGGTCACGCCCGGGCGCTGCTCTCGGTGGAGGACACCGCGGAGCAGGACCGACTCGCGCACCGCATCGTGGCCGAGGGGCTGTCGGTGCGGGCGGTCGAGGAGATCGTCAGCCTGATGTCCTCGGAGCCCCAATCCGCCCCCAAGGCCAAGGGGCCCAGGGCGGGAGCGCGGCTGTCCCCCGCGCTGTCCGAACTGGCGACGCGGCTCTCCGACCGCTTCGAGACGAGGGTGAAGGTCGACCTCGGTCAGAAGAAGGGAAAGATCGTCGTCGAGTTCGCCTCGATAGACGATCTGGAGAGGATTCTCGGCACCCTCGCCCCGGGCGAGGGACGGGTCCTGGAGAAGGGCCTTGCGGAGGACGCCTCGGAGGACGGCGACAGCTGAGCCTGTTGAGTGCCGTGTGAGGGCGGGTCGATCCGGTGCCTACCGGAACACGGCCCGCCCTTTGCTCATGGACGGTATCCCCTGCCGTGAGGGGCTGGATACGATGCGTTCTGGTATGGCACATCCACCTTGATCCATCCTCTAGGGAGGGCGGGGGCCATGCGAACGGTGAGCCGCACTCAACTGGTGACGGCGGGGCTCGGTCTCGGGGCGGTCGGCGGGTTCGTCGGCAGTCTGATCCGGGAGTGGAGCGCGCTGTCGGCCGCGCAGGGTGCGGCAGGCGAGGGAAGTGAGGAACAGCCTCCATGGGGCGTCGGCTCGTACCGCTCACGCTGGACAACCTTCCGGACCTCCCCAAGCGCTGCCGCGGCTGTGTCTTCTGGGAACTCGACCCGGTCAGCGGAGAGGCCGCGGTAAAGGCCGGAAGGCCGGAACTGGAGAAAGAGGCCTGGATCTCGGGGGTGCTCCTGGAGTGGGGCTCCTGCGGCCGGGTCGTCTACGTCGACGACATCCCGGTCGGCTACGTGCTCTACGCGCCCCCGGCGTATGTGCCCCGCTCCACCGCCTTTCCCACCAGCCCGGTCGCTCCGGACGCCGTACAGCTGATGACCGGCTGGATCATGCCGGGCTATCAGGGCCAGGGGCTGGGGAGAGTGCTGGTCCAGACGGTCGCCAAGGATCTGCTGCGCCGCGGCTTCAAGGCCATCGAGGCGTTCGGGGACGCCCGTTGGAACGAGCCCGCGTGTGTGCTGCCGGCCGATCACCTGCTGGCGGTCGGCTTCAAGACGGTACGGCCCCACGCGCGGTATCCGCGGCTGCGTCTGGAACTGCGGACGACGCTGTCCTGGAAGGAAGACGTCGAGATGGCCCTCGACCGCCTGCTCGGCGCGGTCCAGAAAGAACCTGCCCTCAGGCCGCTGTAGCAGGGTGTCTTCATGCGAAACGGGCCCGCCCCTCAGGGGACGGGCCCGTTTCACGTGAAACGACGAGCGCGCGCCGACTTACTTCTCGCCGATGAAGACGTCGAGGTCACGCAGGAGCGCGGCCTTGGGCTTGGCGCCGACGATCGTCTTGGCGACCTCGCCGCCCTGGTAGACGTTGAGCGTCGGGATCGACATGACGCCGTACCGGGCCGCGGTCGACGGGTTCTCGTCGATGTTGAGCTTGACGATCTCGATCTGGTCGCCGTGCTCCGCGGCGATGGCCTCGAGCGACGGGGCGATCTGGCGGCACGGGCCGCACCACTCGGCCCAGAAGTCCACGAGGACGGGCTTGTCGCTCTTGAGGACGACCTCGTCGAAGTCGGCGTCGGTCACGTGCTTCAGGGTGCCGGCCACGGCAGTCTCCTAAGGGGTGTAGGGGGAGGGAAAGAAGTGGGGGCGGGTCAGACGCTGGCGGCGGCCTTCTCGCTGTCGGCGAGGGCGGCCAGGAAGCGCTCGGCGTCGAGGGCGGCGGAGCAGCCCGTACCGGCGGCCGTGATGGCCTGCCGGTAGGTGTGGTCGACGACGTCGCCGGCGCCGAAGACACCCGTCAGGTTGGTGCGGGTCGAGGGGGCCTCGACCTTCAGATAACCCTCGTCGTCCAGGTCGAGCTGACCCTTGAAGAGCTCGGTGCGCGGGTCGTGGCCCACGGCGATGAACAGACCCGTGACCGGCAGCTCCGAGGTGGCGCCGGTCTTGGTGTTCCGCAGTGTCAGACCGGAGAGCTTCTGGTCACCGTGGATCTCGGCGACCTCGCTGTCCCAGGCGAACTTGATCTTCTCGTCGGAGAAGGCACGCTCCTGCATCGCCTTCGAGGCGCGCAGGCTGTCCCGGCGGTGGACGATCGTGACCGACTTGGCGAAGCGCGAGAGGAAGGTCGCCTCCTCCATCGCGGTGTCGCCGCCGCCGACCACGGCGATGTCCTGGTCCTTGAAGAAGAAGCCGTCACACGTGGCGCACCAGGAGACACCGCGGCCGGACAGCTTGTCCTCGTTGGGCAGGCCCAGCTTGCGGTGCTGCGAACCGGTGGTGACGATGACGGCCTTGGCGCGGTGAACGGTGCCCGCGGTGTCCGTGACGGTCTTGATGTCGCCGGTCAGGTCGACGGCGACGATGTCGTCCGGTACCAGCTCGGCGCCGAAGCGCTCGGCCTGGCCTCGCATGTTGTCCATGAGCTCCGGGCCCATGATGCCGTCCTGGAAGCCCGGGAAGTTCTCCACTTCGGTGGTGTTCATCAGCGCACCGCCGGCGGTGACGGCGCCCTCGAACACCAGCGGCTTCAGCGACGCACGTGCGGTGTACAGCGCGGCTGTGTATCCGGCCGGCCCCGAGCCAATGATGATCACGTTACGGACGTCGCTCACGGGTTTCTTCCTCGTCTCTGCGGACTGCCTACTGCCTGTCGGGGCCCCGGTCCAGGACTCTCACCCCACCCAACGGATCCTACGGGGGATGCATTCCCGAGCCGGACCGGCGGCGCGGAGACCCGGCCGGCCGCGAGCTCTCAGCGACGCGGATAGGAGTGCGTCAGGAGCAGCTTCCCCGCGGCGGGGGAACCGGAGCTCTCGCAGCCCGCTTCGACGATGTACGCGTCCACGTTCGCGGGATTCTCCTGGTCGGGGAGCACGACGAGATACACCTTGGCCCCGTTGTACGTGCCCTGCTCGGCCGCGAGCGGCGCTTGCGTGGGCCGACCCGTGCCCGCTTGGACGCAGGGCGGGACGCTGACGGCTGAGCGCAGGCTGTCCGAGGACTGCTCGTCGTTGGGCACGTTCTTGGTTGACGGGGCGATCTTCGCCGAGGGGGCGGTCTCAGCGATGTGGGGTCCGGGCGGGGACGTCAGCAGCGTGTGCACCCGTCCCTCGAGGGTGCCCGAGGAGTACACGGTGCCACCCGGGCTCGGTGTGGCGGACGTGGTGTGGTCGCCGCTGGCGGACGACGTGGGCGACGGGCTGTTCTGCGCGAAGAAGATTCCCGCGCCGACGGCTGCGGCACCGAGCACCGCGCCGAGCACGGCCACGCGGCGGCGGCGTGTCCTGGCGGCGCGGCCGGGTCCCGTCGCGGCCCGGCTGTGCCCGGCCGGGCGGTCGGCGGCCGACAGACCGGAGCCCGTGGCGACCTGCTCGGGCTCGGGGGCGGGTCCCCTTGTCGAAGCAGGTGTTTCACGTGAAACATGCGCGGTTTCACGCGCGGCGTCGTCGCCGGGAGCCGTGGCGTTCAGCAGTGCTTCGGCGGCGAGTGCCGCGTCGATACGCCCCGCGACATCGGCGGGCATGCGCTGGGGGCCGGGCAGGGTGCCGAGCAGATCCCGGATTTCCTCCAGGGAGGCCCGTACGTCGGCGCAGAGCGCGCAGTCCTCCAGGTGCTGGCGGATGTCCGCGGTGCGGGACGGCGGGAGAACGCCCTCGGTGAGTTCGGAGATCTCCGAGACGTCCGGGTGTTGTGTCGTTCCGGTCGTGGATGTCACGCGTTCCCACCTCCGCCCTTCACAGCAGCCGAATCGCTCGGTCCTGCGTCGTTTGTGCCCGTCGCAGGTGGGACGGATGTCCCCGGCGTCCGGTTCCTTCCCCCGCCGGACTCCTCGCTACCCTCCGCATCAGCGCGCAGATGAGTGAGCAGAGGCAACAGTCGTGCTCGCCCCCGGGCACAGCGGCTCTTCACCGTGCCGGTGGGCACGTCGAGCATGCGGGCGGCCTCCGCCACGGGGTAGCCCTGCATGTCGACGAGGACGAGTGCGGCCCGCTGGTCCGGTGGAAGGGTGCCCAGCGCTTCGATGAGCTGGCGGTGGAGGTCCTGCCGCTCGGCAGGGGCCTCGGCCGACTCGTGCGGCTCGATGAGCTGCTCCAGGCGCTCGGTGTCGTCGACCGGAGACGTCTTGCGGGAGGCCGCCTTGCGGGCCCGGTCGAGGCAGGCGTTCACCGTGATGCGGTGGAGCCACGTGGTGACGGCCGACTGGCCGCGGAAGGTGTGGGCGGCCCGGTAGGCGGAGACGAGGGCGTCCTGGACGGCGTCAGCGGCCTCCTCGCGATCGCCCAGCGTGCGCAGCGCCACCGCCCAGAGCCGGTCGCGGTGACGCCGCACGATCTCACCGAAGGCGTCGGGGTCGCCGTCGACATGGCGGGCCAGGAGATCCTGATCGCCGAGGTCGCGCCATGTGGCCTCGTCCAACGGTGAGCCTCCCCCTGCCGTCCGGTCAGCCGGCGAACTTCACGTCGGTGATGGCCTGCTTGAAGCCCGCGCTGCTGTAGTCGTCCTGAGGCGAGTCCGGCATCGCCGTCATCCAGAGCAGCACGTACTGCGACTTGACCGGGGTGCTCGCCTTCAGATCGGCCTTGGTACCACTGGTCTTGACCGTGGCGATCTTCTTCATCGACTTGACCGGGGTCGACGGGGAGAGCGAGTCGGCCGCGTACAGCGTGATCGTGGTGTGATCTCCGCCGTAGCGCAACAGTATCGACGCGCTCGAGATGTCCTGGGGCGAGCCGAGGTCGTAGACGATACCGACGCCGGCCTTCACCGACGGCGCCAGGTCGGGGCCGTCGTTGAAGCGCCGGGTGCGCCAATAGGTCGACCTGTCGCCGTCGTAGGTGTTCTTCACATCCGCGGCGTTCTGCGGTGACCCGTCCGGCGCGTACTCCTGCGCATCCTGGATCTTGATCGGCACGGGAGCCTTCGGCTTGTCCCCGTCGTTGCCGTGGTCCGTGGTCTGCGTGTTCCCGGTCTCGTTGGACCCGCCCTTGTCGCGGTGGAGCAGGGCGTCGGCCAGCTGCCAGCTGCCCAGGCCCAGCGCGGCGATCAGGAGCGCCGAGACGGTCCACTTGAGCGCCTTGCCGGTGCGGCCCTGGAGCGCTGGGGGCGGGGGCGCCACGGGCTGGGTGACGGAGGGACCGGGGCCGACGGCCGGGCGGCCGTACGTCCCCTGTTGGTAGGTGGTCCGCTGGTACTCGGGCGGCGCCGTGAAGGCGGGCTCCGGCGGGCGGATGCGCGGCATCTCCCCGACGGCCTTGACCAGCTCGTCCGGGGTGGTGCAGGGCGGCTCCTGGCGGGACGCGGTGGCCCCGTCGTTGACGAGGGCTCGCATGGCGAGTTCGGACAGGCCCCGGTGGACGCCCGCCCGTACCTGGTCGGGAGCGATCAGGCCGACGCCCTTGGGCAGCCCGTGCAGACCGTAGGCGTCGCTCTCGTAGGGCCAGCGCTGGGTCAGCACGGCGTACAGCAGCGCGCCAATGGCCTCGGTGTCGGTGCGCTGCGGGGTGTCGGAGCTGATGCCGCGCAGCGCGGCGGCGACGGCGAGGCCACGGATGCGGTACTGCCCCGTCGAGGTCCGCAGGACCGCGCTCGGGGTGAGCCTGAGGTGGGCCAGTCCCTCGCGGTGGGCGGCGGCCATGGCCTGGGAGACCTGCGTGACCATCTGGTACGCGTCGTGCGCCTCCAGCGGGCCGAGCGCCAGCAGGGCCGTGAGCTCGGTGGCGTCCGGGAGCCACTCGTGGACGACGTAGACGAGGTCGTTCTCCTCGACGGCGTCCAGGACCTGCACGAAGCGCGGGTCGCCGAGCAGCGCGGAGGAGCGAGCGGCCGCCAGGACGGAGCGGGCCCGGGGATGGTCGGCGGGCAGCAGGTGGACGCCCACGGCCCGGCGGAGCTTCTCGTCGACCGCACGCCAGCTGCTGAAACCGTCCAGACGGGTGACGCACTCCTCGAGGCGGTAGCGTCTGGCCAGCTTGTGGCCGCTGTGCAGTTCGGGCGTCGCGATGGACGGCTCGGTGGCCTTGCGCTCGCCTCCGGCGCCGTTCGTGCTCTGCTCCGCCGTGTCGATGGACTCCGTCACCCCGTCGGTCGTCGCCTTGTCCGCCTTGGCGGTCAGCGGGTTGTCGCCGCTGTTGTCGGCCACGTCGACGGCAGCCGTGCTACGTTCCGCCACCGTCGCTCCTGCCTCCCCATCCGTTGCGTGCTGTAGGCCAGCCATGCAAAGTCATGCCAATTGTGCCCACAGTCCGGCACTATGCACGACACGCGGTGGCCGACGATGGTTGTGCGCGGGCTCCGGCCTCAGCGGCCGAGCCGCCCACGCACCATGCCGACCATGGCGTTCAGCTCTTCGATGCGCATGCGCTTGGCCGCGACGAAGAAGACTCCCAGCAGGACGCCACCGCCGACGACCAGTGCCACGACCGATCCTCCGGCGCCCTCGCCCAGGAACTTCAGCAGACCGAAGCCCACCGCGCCACCGGCCACGGCGGCCGGCACGGCGGCGAGGCAGAGGCGGGCGTACGTACGAAGGACGTGCGGGCCGTCCAGGTCGCCACCCAGCCGGTTGCGCAGCCGCCGCCAGGCCACCCCGACGCCCACGGCGTAGGCCAGGCCGTACGCGGCGGCCATGCCCACGACCGCCCATCGGGCGGGCAGGACTACGTAGCAGACGGCCGAGACCGCCGCGTTGACGGCGGCCACGATGACCGTGTTGTAGAAGGGCGTGCGCGTGTCCTCGTACGCGTAGAAGCCGCGCAGGACGACGTACTGCACGGAGTACGGGATCAGACCGAGGGCGAACGCCATCAGGATGAAGCCCATGGACTGGGCGGCCTGGACGCCGCTGGAGGCGTACAGCAGGGTGCACATGGGGACGCCGAGCGCGAGGAACGCGAAGGCGACCGGCACGATCGCGACCGCCGAGTTCCGCAGACCCTGCGAGATGTCGTCCCGGACGGCGCCGGGGTCGTTGTCGTGCGCGGCACGGGAGATGCGCGGCAGCAGCGCCGCCATGACCGAGACGGTGATGATGGCCTGCGGCATGCCCCAGATCAGCTGGGCGTTCGAGTAGGCGAGGAAGCCGGCGCCGGAGCGCCCCGACTCCTTGCCCGCCGCCGTGGCGAGCCGGGTGACGACGATGACTCCGGCCTGGTTGGCGAGCACGAACATGACGGTCCACTTGGCGAGCTTGACCGTCTTGCCGAGCCCGTGGCCCTTCCAGTCGAAGCGCGGCCGGAAGCGGAAGCCGGTCTCCCGGAGGTAGGGAAGCATCGCCAGGGCCTGTACGACCAGGCCGAGCAGGGTGCCGATGCCGAGCAGCCGGACGCCCTCGTGCGGGATCGTCTGGACCCCCATGTGGGACTCGGCGGAGGTGCCGTAGACCCAGATGAACAGCCCGAACGTGCAGATCATCACGATGTTGTTGAGGACCGGCGTCCACATCATCGCGCCGAACTTGCCGCGGGCGTTGAGGATCTGGCCCATCACCACGTGCACACCCATGAAGAAGATCGTGGGCAGGCAGTAGCGGGCGAACGTGACGGCGACGCTGTTGGCGGCCGCGTCGTTGCCGATGGTCGGCGACATCAGCTGGATCAGCAGCGGGGCGCCGAGCACGGCGAGGGTGACGATGGTGCCGAGCGCGACCATGACGAGCGTAAGGAGGCGGTTGGCGTAGGCCTCGCCGCCGTCCTCGTCGTCCTTCATGGAACGCACCAGCTGGGGCACGAACACGGAGTTCAGGCCGCCGCCGACGGTGAGGATGTAGATCATCGTCGGCAGGGTCAGCGCGATGGTGAACGTGTCACCGAGCAGGGCGGCACCCAGCGCGGCGGTGATCACCAGGCTGCGTACGAAGCCGGTGAGCCGGGACACCAGGGTGCCCGCGGCCATCACGGCGCTGGACTTCATCAGGCTGGAGGCGCGCCCGGCCGGCTTCGGGGCGGGCGCGGGGGCCGGCTCCGGCGCGGCGGGCGCCGGGGGCTGGCCCGCCTGCTGCTGGTCCCGGTAGAGGTGGGCGAACGCGTCCTGCTCGGGCAGTTCCTCACCCGCCTGGGTGACCAGGTCGTCAAGGCCCACGAACTGCGTGGTCCGCGCGTCGTCGCCGTACGGCAGGTGCCGCGAGGGCCCTTCGGGCTCGGGCGGCGGGGTCTGCGCCCAGATGCGCGGGTCGGGCGCGTACTGCTGGGCGGCGGGCTGCTGGTAGAGCGGCGGCTGCTCGGCGTAGGTGCCCGGGGGCGGCGGGGGGTGCGCGGCGCGGTCGTACAGCGCCTCCGTCACCGGGTCCTGGGCGGACAGGTCCTGCGACCGGTACGGGTCGTAGGCGTAGGCCTCCTGGACGTACGGGTCAGGCGCGGCCTGCGGCGGCGGGACCTGCCCGGGCTGGGCGGGTGCCGGGGGCATGCCCCCGGAGGGCGCGGCACCGCTGCCAGCGCCCTGCCCACGGTCACCGTCGTACGGCGCGTTCATGGTGTACCCCACCTCATCGTCCCCGGCCGACCGGCCACGACATAGCTCAATGGTCCACTTTCTCACCCGGGCCGGGTGCGGCCCCGCTTTCCGGACCGGTGTCCGGTGTCGGGTCACTCGGCTGCCCGGGATCGGCGTCCGCCGAACCGTTCGACCGGCCGGGGCCGTCGTTTCCGTCGGACTCCTCGCGAGCCATGGCGCGCTTGCGGTGGGTGTACATCCTGATGCCGGCGAGCACCAGCAGGAGGACGCCGCCGGCGATGACCAGCATCACCGTCGGAGTGATCTCGGAGACCTGGACGGTGAACTCCATCGGTTCACCGTAAGGGGTCCCGTCCTCCGTGTAGAGCCGGGCGGTCACCGGGACGGGGCCGTTGGCGTTGGCGATGGCGGTGAACTTCACCGACTGGCTGCGGTCGCCGTCCACCTTGACCGGCTGTTCGCCGATCGCGTCGCCGTCCTCGCCCAGCTGGAGGCGGGTGGGACTCTTCGGCTGGAGTCTCAGCACCAGGTGGTCGACGCCCTGCACCAGCTTGTTCTGCACGGTGACGGCGATCGTCGCGCTGCGCCCCGACATGGTCGCCGTCGACTTCTGAATCAGGTGGACCTGGTCGGCCAGGCCGTTCAGGTAGAGCTGCACTCCGGACCGGTAGTTCTGGGCGCCGCCCGAGTCGCCGCGCCAGGACGTCGACATCTCCCGGTTGATCGCGTTGCCGAAGGGCGTGACGACCCGGTCGGGCGCGGACAGGATGACCTTGAACCTGTCCAGGGTGCCCTGGGTGTTCTTCATGTCCTGGAAGGCGTCGAGTGGCAGCTCCTGCTGACGCAGGGCGTCCGGATACGCACCCGTGCCGGGCACCTTCGTGTTGGCGAGCGGGTCGGGCTTGGCCGTGGCCGCCGCGGACAGGTCGAGGGGCTGGGTCCAGCGCTGCGGGTCCAGCGCGTGCAACGCGGCGGCCATCGTCTGCGCCTGGCTGACGGACGGCATCCGCTGGGGGGCGACGACGATGCTGCGCTGCTTGGTGCTGTCCTGAAGCGTGACCGCGAGGGTCTGCGCGAGGAACTCCTGCGCGGCCAGGGTCGAGGTGTCCGCCATGGACATGTCCCCCTGGAAGGCCGTGGAGAGCCGGGCGTCGGCCACGATCGCGTTGGCGCCGACGCCGATCGGTCTCGTCGCCGTGGGCGCGTACGCGAGGGCGCTGTCCCGCAGGCTGTCACTGCGCGCGATCACGTTGTGTGCTCCGGCCGAGGTGGCCACGTCGATGATCGACGGGTCGACGGCGCCGTCCACGGGCCAGGAGTAGTCCACGGACGGTGTCACGTGCAGGATCGTGTCGATGGTCTTCTGCGCGACCTCGGTGGCGCTCTGCAGGTGGCCCAGCGAGCCCGGAACGTCCCGGCCGTGGTGGGCGAGCGAGGCCAGGTCGGGGTCGGCGAACGGGAGCGAGACGACCTTCTCGCCCTGGACGGCGGCCTCCAGCGAGCTCAGCCAGGCCTTGGCGGCATCCTGGCTGGTGCCGGTGACCAGGTTGTCGCCGACCTTGATCTTGTAGTTGCGGGTCATCGCATCGACGGTGGCGAGCAGATCCGGGTCGATCACCCAGGTCACGGGCAGTTGCTTGCCCAGCGAGACCATCTGCTCCAGCCGCCCGCCGGGGCCGATGTCCCGCGCCAGCGAGTCGTCGGCGAAGACGGGCGTCTGCTGGGAGTCCGAGCCCGTCTGGGCCGTGAGGTGGGACGAGGAGATCAGCGGCCACAGGAAGGTGAGCTGGCTCTTCTTGCCCTCGGTGGCCTCGGGCTGCCACGGCAGGAAGGTGCGCTGGATACCGAGCACCTGGTCGTACGGCTGGTTCGCGGTCTGACCCGAAAGGGACACGCCCAGCGGGTACACGCCGTCCTCGCCGAGGCCCAGCTTGGAGACCGGCACGGACAGCGTGAAGTCCTGGCTGACGCCCGCGCCCAGCTTGGCGAAATTGACCGTGGGGCCGTCCCCGACCTCCGCCGCGTCTATACCCGGCGAGTATCCCGTGCGGCCGGCCGTCTCCTCGATCGCGCTGCGCCCGGACAGCTTCGTTCCCACCCGGAGCCCCACATGGGCGCCGGTGACGGCCTGCTTGCCCTTGTTGGTCACCGTGCCGGAGATCGTCAGCGTGTCGCTCTTGACGGGCGCCTTGGGAGCCACCGAGTCGAGTGACACCTGGACGCTCTGGCCGCCCACCGCGTCCTCGGCCGCGTGCGCCGCCGGGGCGGCCGTGGCGGACAGCAGGCCCGCGAACAAGGGAGCGCCGACGAGCAGCGCCGCTGTGCGGCGCAGCCACCGGCTGGCAGGTGAGGGAGTCATCCCCTGGAAATCTGCCGCCTCGGCCACGCGCTCGCCCGTCCCTCGCTGTCGTCGCTGTCGGTTGCTGCGTCCACGCATGGTAACGATGCGGACTGCGGCGAAGTGCCGCGGACTGCTCCACATGATCGGAAGAGTGCCGTACCGACGGGAGCGCGGGCGTACCGGGGCCGGTGACAAACGATGACGTCCCGGTCGGCTGGGCCACGTACCCTTTTCTGTTGTGCCGAACGCCAACGAAGACAATCCCAGTGCACTGAGCCAGGTGCAGCGCCGCGCGGTGAGCGAACTGCTGCGGGTGTCCCCAGTCGCGGACGACCTCGCCATCCGATTCGAGGAGGCGGGATTCTCGCTCGCCCTCGTGGGCGGCTCGGTCCGGGACGCGCTGCTCGGGCGGCTCGGCAACGATCTGGACTTCACGACCGACGCCCGGCCCGAGGACGTGCTGAAGATCGTGCGGCCCTGGGCGGACGCGGTCTGGGAGGTCGGGATCGCCTTCGGGACGGTCGGCTGCCAGAAGGACGGCTACCAGATCGAGGTCACGACGTACCGCTCCGAGGCGTACGACCGGACCTCGCGCAAGCCCGAGGTGTCCTACGGCGACTCCATCGAGGAAGACCTCGTGCGTCGCGACTTCACCGTCAACGCGATGGCGGTGGCCCTGCCCCAGAAGGAGTTCGTCGACCCCTACGGCGGCCTCGAAGACCTCGCAGCGCGGGTGCTCCGCACGCCCGGGACGCCGGAGGAGTCCTTCTCCGACGACCCGCTGCGGATGATGCGTGCCGCGCGCTTCGCCGCCCAGCTGGACTTCGAGGTGGCTCCCGAGGTCGTCACCGCCATGACGGACATGTCGGGTCGTATCGAGATCGTCTCCGCCGAGCGGGTGCGGGACGAGCTGAACAAGCTGCTGCTCTCCGCACACCCGAGGAAGGGGCTGCGGCTCCTCGTCGACACCGGGCTCGCCGACCATGTACTGCCGGAACTGCCGGCCCTGCGTCTGGAGAGTGACGAACACCACCGGCACAAGGACGTCTACGAGCACTCGCTGACCGTTCTGGACCAGGCGATCGACCTGGAGCAGGACGGGCCGGACCTGGTGCTGCGGATCGCGGCGCTGCTGCATGACATCGGCAAGCCGAGGACGCGGCGATTCGAGTCGGACGGACGGGTCTCCTTCCACCACCACGAGGTGGTCGGCGCCAAGATGACCAAGAAGCGCATGACCGCGCTGAAGTACTCGAACGAGATGGTCAAGGACGTCTCGAAGCTCGTGGAACTGCATCTGCGCTTCCACGGCTACGGGACCGGGGAGTGGACGGACTCGGCCGTGCGCCGCTATGTCCGTGACGCGGGCCCGCTCCTCGACCGGCTGCACAAGCTGACCCGCTCGGACTGCACCACGCGCAACAAGCGCAAGGCGAGCGCGCTGTCACGGGCCTACGACGGTCTGGAGGAGCGGATCGCGGAGCTCCAGCAGCAGGAGGAACTGGACTCGATCCGGCCCGACCTGGACGGCAACCAGATCATGGAGATCCTGGGCATCGGCCCGGGTCCGGCCATCGGGCAGGCGTACAAGCACCTGCTGGAACTGCGTCTGGAGAACGGGCCCATGGAGCATGACGCGGCGGTCGCGGCGCTGAAGGAATGGTGGGCGACGCAGGGCTGAGGGTCGTGTTTCACGTGAAACACGACCGGTGACGGCATGCGGCGGGGGCGGTGTTTCACGTGAAACACCGCCCCCGCCCCTGTGACCGCGGGGCGGGCGCTCAGGCGCGGGGTGCCCGGATGATGAAGGCTGCCACCGCTGCGTAGATGAGCGACACCGTGATGACGAGGGAGGCCGAGCGGCCGTCCGGGGGGAGCATCAGCGCGGCCACCGCGGCGGCGCCGACGAAGGCCATGTTGAAGAGCACGTCGTAGAGGGAGAAGATCCGGCCGCGGAAGGAGTCGTCCACCGTGGACTGGATCACCGTGTCCGTGGTGATCTTCGCGCCCTGGGTGACGAGACCGAGGACGAAGGCGGCGACCAGCATCGGCGCGGGAGCGAAAGGCAGGCCCAGGGCCGGTTCGAGCACCGCGGCGGTGGCCGAGCACGCCACGATCCAGCGGTACTGGCCGAGCCGGTCCACCGCCCACGGGGTCATCACGGCCGCGGCGAAGAAGCCCGCCCCCGAGACGCCCACGGCGAGTCCGAGCAGCGCGAGGCCGCCGGTCCCGTCGTCGTGCCCCGACCCGTCGGACCAGGCGTAGCGGCAGAGCATCAGCAGCATCACGGTCAGCGCCCCGTAGCAGAACCGCATCAGCGTCATCGCGGTGAGCACGCGAGCGGCCGACCTGCGCTCGTTCAGGTGCCGTACGCCGTCGGCCAGCCCGCGTGCCGTGGAGCGGATCACCGCGGCCAGGCCGGGCTGGACCGCCGTGGGGTCGGGCCCGAGCAGGCCGGGCGGCAGACGCAGGGAGGCCAGCGACGCGCAGAGATAGAGGACGGCGCCCAGAATGACCGTCGCGGCATCCGCGTCGATCACGAGGCGCAACACGAAGGCCAGCCCGCCTCCTGCGGTTGCGGCCAGCGTTCCGGCGGTCGGCGAGAGCGAGTTGGCCATGACGAGCCGATCGGCGTCGACGACCCGGGGCAGGGAGGCGGAGAGCCCGGCCAGGACGAACCGGTTGACGGCCGTGACGGAGAGGGCGGAGGCGTAGAAGAGCCAGTCGGGGGCGGTGCCGAGGACGAGCAGTGCCGTGCAGCCGGCGAGCGCGGACCGCAGAAGGTTCCCGTAGAGGAACACCTGCCGCCGTCGCCAGCGGTCGAGCAGGACGCCCGCGAACGGGCCGACGAGCGAGTAGGGCAGGAGCAGGACCGCCATGGCGGAGGCGATGGCGCCGGGCGAGGCCTGTTTCTCGGGGGAGAAGACGACGTACGTGGCCAGGGCGACCTGGTAGACGCCGTCCGCGGCCTGGGACAGCAGTCGTACGGCCAGCAGGTGCCGGAAGTGCTTCAGGCGCAGGAGCACGCGTAGATCACGTACGACAGGCATGTGGGCAAGCGTCACATACCCGAAGGGTCCCCGGGCGCACATGGCGCACGGGGACCCTCGGCATTCCTCAGGGGTGCGAGCTCTAGCGCTCGACCTCGCCCTTGATGAACTTCTCGACGTTGGCGAAGGCCTCGTCGTCGAAGTACTGGACCGGCGGGGACTTCATGAAGTAGCTCGACGCCGACAGGATCGGGCCACCGATGCCGCGGTCCTTGGCGATCTTCGCGGCGCGCAGGGCGTCGATGATGACACCCGCGGAGTTCGGGGAGTCCCAGACCTCGAGCTTGTACTCGAGGTTCAGCGGAACGTCACCGAAGGCGCGGCCCTCAAGGCGCACGTACGCCCACTTGCGGTCGTCCAGCCAGGCCACGTAGTCCGACGGACCGATGTGGACGTTCTTCTCGCCCAGGTCGCGGTCGGGGATCTGCGAGGTGACGGCCTGCGTCTTCGAGATCTTCTTGGACTCGAGGCGGTCACGCTCGAGCATGTTCTTGAAGTCCATGTTGCCGCCGACGTTGAGCTGCATGGTGCGCTCAAGACGGACACCGCGGTCCTCGAACAGCTTCGCCATCACACGGTGCGTGATGGTGGCGCCGACCTGCGACTTGATGTCGTCGCCGACGATCGGGACGCCCGCCTCGGTGAACTTGTCCGCCCACTCCTTGGTGCCGGCGATGAAGACCGGGAGGGCGTTGACGAACGCGACCTTGGCGTCGATGGCGCACTGCGCATAGAACTTCGCGGCGTCCTCGGAACCCACCGGCAGGTAGCAGACCAGAACGTCGACCTGCTTGTCCTTGAGGACCTGGACGACGTCGACCGGAGCCTCGGCGGACTCCTCGATGGTCATGCGGTAGTACTTGCCGAGACCGTCCAGGGTGTGGCCGCGCTGGACCGTGACGCCCTTGTTGGGGACGTCGCAGATCTTGATGGTGTTGTTCTCGCTGGCGCCGATGGCGTCCGAGAGGTCGAGGCCGACCTTCTTGGCGTCGACGTCGAACGCGGCGACGAACTCCACGTCACCGACGTGGTAGTCGCCGAACTGAACGTGCATCAGACCCGGGACCTTGGTGGCCGGGTCGGCGTCCTTGTAGTACTCGACGCCCTGCACCAGCGAGGCGGCGCAGTTGCCCACGCCGACGATGGCTACGCGAACCGAACCCATTCCGGTTGCTCCCTGTTCGATCTCTTCGAAGGCCTGCGTGCGCAGAGCCTTCAGTTGGCGGTGTCCTCGGACGGATCCGGCCGGGTGCTGTCCCGGTGCCGGGGCAGGCCGCCCGTCTCTCCTGATGTGTTGTCCTGCTGAGCCGAGCCGGTGGCGGGGCCGGACCGCTGGTCCCGTCCCGCCCGCTCGCTCTCGATGAGCTCGTTCAGCCAGCGCACCTCGCGCTCCACGGACTCCATGCCGTGGCGCTGCAGCTCAAGCGTGTAGTCGTCCAGGCGCTCGCGCGTACGGGCCAGGGAAGCGCGCATCTTCTCGAGGCGCTCCTCCAGCCGACTGCGACGACCTTCCAGCACGCGCATCCGCACCTCGCGCTCCGTCTGGCCGAAAAAGGCGAAACGGGCGGCGAAGTGCTCGTCTTCCCAGGTGTCGGGGCCGGTGTGGGAGAGCAGCTCCTCGAAGTGCTCCTTACCTTCCGCCGTCAACCGATAGACGATCTTGGCGCGGCGCCCTGCGAGTGAAGCGGCGAGCGCGTCCTCGGGAGCGCTGCCCGGCTCCTCGATCAACCAGCCGTTGGCGACCAGCGTCTTGAGGCAGGGGTAGAGGGTCCCGTAACTGAAGGCCCGGAAGATCCCCAGCGAGGTGTTGAGCCGCTTGCGCAGCTCGTAACCGTGCATCGGGGCCTCGCGGAGCAGCCCGAGTACGGCGAATTCGAGGATGCCGGAGCGCCTGCTCATCCTTCGCCTCCTCGGTCCTCGGGAACCTTTATGCCGTGCTGATGTATCGACTCGATACATCAGCACGATAGGGCCGAGTCGTAGCTGCGACAAGAGGGGCCATGGTGAACGGCGTCACATCCTCAATTCATAGGCAGCAACTTGCCTGGTTTGGGGTGAACTTCGACCCTAGGGCGGTTTTGAGCGTGCGTAGTCTGTGCGCCATGCAGATCACTGTGTGCCGAGTGACGTCAGGGGGCGTCGGCGCGTCCAGCGCCATCGGTGCACGGGCTGCGGTGCGGCTCGGCCCTTCGTGGGGCCGGCGCGCACACCGGGGGGACAGGAACTCAGCTGCCGTTTCCAGGCGCTCTCGCCTGCCCGAGGAGTAGTCGTTCGATGAGCGAGCACCGTCGCAAACCGCCGCAGCCCCAGGGCGGTGGACGTGCCGCGGCCCGGCGCGCCGCGCAGCAGTCCTCCGGTCGTAGAGCGGCCCGGCCGACGGCCGGGTCCCAGGACGCTCCGGCCGCCTCCCCGTCCGGCTCACACGGATCGCCGTCGGCCCCCCACCCCGAGGAGCCCAGCTACGGCGGGCGCGCCGAGGCCCGCCGGGCCCAGCGCGGGGGCGGCCGCAGGCGCGCCCCTGAGCCTGCGGGGCCTCCGGGCGGGCCGGGGCGCCGGGCGGGCAGAGGTGGCGCGGCCGGTGGTCGGCCCCCCAAGAAGCGGTTCATCGACTATCCGCGCTTCGGCAAACACGGCTGGCGTCGCTGGGTGCCGTCCTGGAAGCTCGTGAGCGCGTGCTGCCTGAGCTGCTTCGGCCTGCTGGTCGCCGTGATCGGCGTGGCGTACTACATGGTGGGCGTCCCAGACGTGGCCCGGGCGGCGACGGCCCAGAACAACGTCTACTACTGGGCCGACGGCTCGCAGATGGTCGCCACCGGCGGGGAGGTCAACCGCCAGATCATCCCGTACGAGCAGATCCCGAAGGCCATGCAGTACGCGGTCATCTCGGCCGAGAACAAGACCTTCGAGACCGACAGCGGAGTCGACCCCCAGGGCATCGCCCGCGCCCTGTTGAACATGGCCAAGGGCGGTCAGACCCAGGGCGGCTCGACCATCACCCAGCAGTACGTGAAGAACGCCCGCCTCGACGACCAGTCGCAGACGATCACCCGTAAGTTCAAAGAGCTCTTCATCTCCATCAAGGTCGGCGCGACCAAGCAGAAGAGCGAAATCATGGCCGGGTACCTGAACACCGCGTACTACGGACGCGGCGCCTACGGCCTGCAGGCCGCGGCCCGCACGTACTACGGCAAGGACGCCAAGGACCTCGACCCCAGCCAGTGCGCCTTCCTCGCCTCGCTCCTCAAGGGCGCCACCTATTTCGACCCGGCCGGTGCCCCGGAGATCGACCCGGCGGCCACCGCGCAGCAGAACACCAAGAACGCCATGGAGCGCTGGGCCTGGATCCTCGACCAGGAGGTCAAGGACAAGCACATGGACGCGTCCGAGCGCGCGAAGTACAAGATGTTCCCGATGCCCGACAAGCCGAAGAAGAACGCGAATCTCGGCGGGCAGATCGGCTACCTCGTGTCCCTCGCTCAGGCGTACGCGAAGAACACCAACCCGGACATCGACCTGGCCAAGGGCGGCTATCAGATCTACACGACCTTCGACAAGAAGAAGGTCCAGGCGATGGAGGGCGTGGTCAAGCAGGTCCGGGACAAGAACATCGATCCGAAGAAGCGCCCCCAGGTGGACACCTTCGTCCAGTTCGGCGCCGCTTCGGTGGATGTGAAGACCGGGGCCATCGTGGCCATCTACGGCGGCGAGGACGCGACCAAGCACTTCACCAACAACGCCGACGAGACCGGTGCCCAGGTCGGCTCGACCTTCAAGCCGTTCGTCCTCGCGGCCGGTATGGAGTACGGAAAGCGCGACCCGAACAAGCCCGCCTCCCAGGCCGACTCCGATCGGACGCCCGTCTCGCCGGACAGCATCTACAGCGGCAAGAACAAGCTGAAGATCAAGAACTATGACGGCACCATCTGGAAGAACCAGGACGGCAACGAGTGGCTGCAGACCAACGACGGTGACGAGTCGTACAACCCGCCGAGCTACGCCATCGACCTCCGCTACGCGATGCAGGAGTCGGTGAATACGCCATACGTACAGCTCGGCATGGACGTGGGCACCGACAAGGTGAAGCAGGTCGCCATGGCGGCGGGGCTGCGCGACAGCAAGACCAGCATGGCCTCCTCCAGCGTGCCGTCGTTCTCCATCGGCACCTCCTCGCCCAGCGCGATCCGGATGGCCGGCGCGTACGCCACCTTCGCCGCCAGCGGCACGCAGCGTGACCCGTTCTCCGTGGCGTCGGTGAAGAAGGACGGGAAGGTGATCTACCAGCACGAGGACCAGACGAAGAGCGCCTTCCCGGCTGCCGTCGCCAACAACGTCACCGACGTCCTGAAGAACGTCGTCGAAAAGGGCACCGGAACGAACGCCAAGCTCAGCGGCCGCCAAGTGGCAGGCAAGACCGGTACCACCGACGGCAACCGGTCGGCGTGGTTCGTCGGCTACACGCCGCAGTACTCGACCGCCGTCAGCATGTACCGCCTCGACGACAACGAGACGAGCAAGAAGCGCGAGTTCCTGGAGATGTTCGGAACAGGCGGCCAGGAGAAGATCCATGGTGCGTCGTTCCCGTCGACCATCTGGCACGACTACATGCAGCAGGCGCTCGGCGACTCTCCCGCCGAATCCTTCCCGGCCCCCGAGAAGATCGGCGACAAGGTCTACGGCGGCGGCATGTCCCCCAGCCCCACCGCGGTTCCGTCTGCGCCTTCCTCCCCCTCGTCGAGCCCGTCCAGCAAGCCCTCCAGCACCCCGACGACGTCCCCGTCTCCGTCGCCCAGCAACTCCTGCAGCAAGTGGGACTGGACCTGCAACAACTCGGGTGGGACCAACCAGGGCCCGACGAACGGCGGAGTGGACGGCGGCACCACCACCAGCCCGTCACCCACCAGATCGAAGCCCGGCAACGGCCCCGGTGGCGGCTGGTTCGGACCGACCGGCGGCTAGGGCGGCCGGTTGAGGAGTGAGGGGCGGTGTTTCACGTGAAACACCGCCCCTTCCGTTTCACGTGAAACGGAGGCCTCGTTTCACGTGAAACACGACCGCTCCCCGTATCCACAGCGGTGTACGGCAGGATGTCGGACATGACGAGCGAGACGAGCCCCCGTGTGTACGAGGACCGGCGCGGAGACTCCGCGGAACCCGTCGTGCGCCCCACGGAGCAGGACGAGGTCGCCGCGGCGGGCAGCCAGCTGATCGGCGGGCCGCTCGGCCGCTGGGCAAGGCCCGGCCACCACTGGCTCACGCCGATCAGAATCGTGGTGCTCGTCGCCATCGGGATGTTCGCCCTGGGGATGGCCCAGAAGCTGCCGTGCTACGACTGGGCCTGGTTCCGGGGCGCCAATTCGCAGTACACACACGCCTGTTACTCGGACATCCCGCACCTGTACTCGCTGCGCGGCTTCGCCGACAACCTCGTGCCGTACTTCGACCGCCTCAACGGCGACATGAACTACCTCGAATACCCGGTACTGACCGGCCTGTTCATGGAGGTCGCCTCCTGGCTGACGCCGGGCAGCGGCGACATGCAGCACCGGGAGCAGATGTACTGGATGGTCAACGCGGGCATGCTGATGGCCTGCACGGCCGTCATCGCCGTCTGCGTCGCGCGCACCCACCGCCGTCGCCCCTGGGACGCCCTCCTGGTCGCGCTCGCCCCCGCCTTCGCCCTCACGGCCACCATCAACTGGGATCTGTTCGCCGTCGCCCTCACCGCCGCCGCGATGCTGATGTGGTCGCGTGGCCGGACGCTCGCGTTCGGCATCCTGATCGGTCTCGCGACCGCCGCGAAGCTGTACCCCGTCCTGCTGCTGGGGCCGCTGCTCGTGCTGTGCTGGCGGGCCGGAAAATGGCGGGAGTTCGGGGCCGCGGCGCTGGGCGCCGCCGGAGCCTGGCTGGTGGTGAACCTGCCGGTGATGATGCTCGCGCCCGAGGGGTGGAAGAAGTTCTACACCTTCAGCCAGGAACGGTCCGTCGACTTCGGCTCGTTCTGGCTGATCATCTCGCAGCGCACGGGCAAGGGCCTGAACACGGACATGGTGAACACGCTGGCCGCGCTCCTCATGGTGCTGGCCTGCGCGGGCATCGCGGTGCTCACGCTCACCGCGCCGCGCCGTCCGCGCTTCGCGCAGCTGGCCTTCCTGGTGGTCGCCGCGTTCATCATCACCAACAAGGTCTACTCTCCGCAGTACGTCCTCTGGCTGATCCCGCTGGCCGCCCTCGCCCGGCCGCGCTGGCGGGACTTCCTGATCTGGCAGGCCGGCGAGGTCGTGTACTTCCTCGGTATCTGGTTGTACCTCGCCTACACGATGAGCGGCGACAAGCACCAGGGTCTGCCGACCGAGGGCTACCAACTGGCCATCGCCGGACACCTGTTGACCACGCTGTATCTGTGCGCCGTCGTGGTGCGCGACATCCTCATGCCGGAGCGGGACGTCGTACGGCGGGACGGCTCGGACGATCCGTCGGGCGGGGTCCTGGACCGGGCCGAGGACGTGTTCGTGCTGGGCCAGGCGGCACATCCCCCGCGCCACGCGGCGACGCTCGAAGAGGGGCCGCGGGTGGAGTGGGGCGCCAGGTCCCCCGCCTCCTAGCGGACTCGTGGAAAGGCTCGGGCCCCTGGCCGACGGCGGCTGTCGTCGGCCAGGGGCCCGATGTTCTGCTTGCCTCGCGGGGCGGTCCTGCCTAGCGATCGACCAGGCGGTCGAACTGCGTGGTGGTGTGGCGCAGGTGGGCCACCAGCTCGTCGCCCACACGCGGTTCCTGCGAGTCCGACGGCACGAACAGGATCGACACCTGCATGTGCGGAGGCTCCGCGAACCAGCGCTGCTTGCCCGCCCAGACGAACGGCGAAAGATTGCGGTTGACGGTGGCGAGTCCGGCACGGGCGACGCCCTTGGCCCGCGGCATCACGCCGTGCAGGGCCTTCGGGGCCTCCAGGCCCACGCCGTGCGAGGTACCGCCGGCGACCACGACCAGCCAGCCGTCGGAGGCGACCTTCTGCTGGCGGTAACCGAACCGGTCGCCCTTGGCGACCCGGGTGACGTCCAGGACGGCGCCCCGGTACTCGGTCGCCTCGTGATCGCCGAGCCACAGCCGCGTACCGATGCGGGCGCGGAAGCGGGTCTGCGGGAACTGCTGCTGCAGCCGGGCCTGCTCCTCGGCACGCAGGTGGCTGACGAACATCGTGTGCAGCGGCAGCCGGGCCGCGCGCAGCCGGTCCATCCACGCGATGACCTCCTCGACGGCGTCCGAGCCGTCGGTGCGGTCGAGCGGAAGGTGCAGCGCAAAGCCTTCGAGCCGTACGTCCTCGATGGCGGAGCGCAGCATGCCGAGCTCCTCCTCCTTGACGCCGTGGCGCTTCATCGAGCTCATGCACTCGATGACCACGCGGGCGCCCACCAGGGCGTGCACGCCGTCGACCGAGGAGACCGAGCGGATCACGCGGTCGGGCAGCGGCACCGGCTCCTCACCGCGCCGGAACGGGGTGAGGACGAGCAGGTCGCCGCTGAACCAGTCCTTGATGCGGGCGGCTTCGTAGGTCGTGCCGACCGCCAGGATGTCCGAGCCGAAGCGGGACACCTCGTCCGCGAGCCGCTCGTGGCCGAAGCCGTAGCCATTGCCCTTGCAGACCGGGACGATGCCCGGGAACTGGTCGATCACGGACTTCTGGTGCGCCCGCCAGCGAGCGGAGTCGACATAGAGGGTGAGCGCCATGGCCGTCCGGACCTTTCTGATGGCTGCGATGAGTCGGAGGTACGAGGAACGAGGTTACGCAACCGCTCAGCGGCGCGACATATACATGTCCAGCGCCTTGTGGAGCAGCTTGTTCAGCGGGAAGTCCCATTCGCCGAGGTACTCGGCCGCCTCGCCGCCGGTGCCCACCTTGAACTGGATGAGGCCGAAGAGGTGGTCGGTCTCGTCCAGGGAGTCCGAGATGCCGCGCAGGTCGTAGACCGTCGCCCCCATCGCGTAGGCGTCGCGGAGCATGCGCCACTGCATCGCGTTGGAGGGCCGCACCTCGCGGCCGATGTTGTCGGAGGCACCGTAGGAGTACCAGACGTGCCCGCCGACGACGAGCATCGTCGCCGCCGAGAGGTTGACCCCGTTGTGGCGCGCGAAGTAGAGCCGCATCCGGTTGGGGTCCTCGGAGTTGAGGACCGTCCACATGCGCTGGAAGTACGAGAGCGGGCGCGGGCGGAAGTGGTCGCGCACCGCGGTGATCTCGTACAGGCGCTGCCACTCGGCGAGGTCCTCGTAGCCGCCCTGGACCACCTCCACGCCGGCCTTCTCGGCCTTCTTGATGTTGCGGCGCCACAGCTGGTTGAAGCCCTTGAGGACGTCGTCCAGGGAGCGGTTGGCCAGCGGCACCTGGAAGACGTAGCGCGGCTGGACGTCGCCGAACCCGGCGCCGCCGTCCTCGCCCTGCTGCCAGCCCATCTTGCGCAGCCGGTCGGCGACTTCGAAGGCACGCGGCTCGATGTGCGTGGCCTCGACGTCGCGCAGGCGCTTCACGTCCGGGTCCTGGATGCCGGACTTGATGGCGGTCGAGTCCCAGCGGCGGATGACGACCGGCGGGCCCATCTTCACCGAGAACGCACCCTGCTGCTTGAGGTGCGCGAGCATCGGCTTCAGCCACTCGTCCAGGTTGGGCGCGTACCAGTTGATGACCGGTCCCTCGGGCAGGTACGCCAAGTAGCGCTTGACCTTGGGGAGCTGGCGGTAGAGGACCAGACCGGCGCCGACGAGCTCGCCGTTCTTGTCGAACCAGCCGAGGCTCTCCGAACGCCATTCCGTCTTGACGTCAGCCCACGCCGGGACCTGGCAGTGGCTCGCCGCGGGCAGGCTCTGGATGTACGCCAGATGCTGCTCACGGCTGATGGTCCTCAGGGTCAGGCTCATGCGGGGCGCTCCTCGGCAGGTGTGTCCCCATGGGTACAGGGGCTCCGGCTCTCGTGCCGAAGCCTACTGGGCCGCGGGAGCGCCCCGGTTGGCCCGTACGGCACAGCGCCGTAGGGGATTCCGGGATGGCGGGGGCGGGGCGGCCGTCAGCCGCCGACGACCCCGCCGAAGAGCCCGCCGTGGGCCATGCCGAGGAAGAACCCGACACCGGAGGCGCCGAGCCCGAGGATCAGCAGGAACCGTTCGCGCGTCGTGGCCGAGATGAGCTGGCCGTACGCGCCCGTGATGATCCCGGCCAGCCCGGCCCACGAGCTGACCAGGTGGAGGTTGTAGAACCACGCGGTGGTGAAGGCCAGCACGCCCAGGACGACCGTGACGGCCGCGAATGTGTCCTGGAGCGGATGGGGCTTGCCGTCGGTGGCGAAGAGGGAGACGGCGTTCGGTCGCACTGCTTGTGCCATGAAGCACCTCCTGGCGAAGGGCGGCGAAGGGTGACGCCGCACACACCCGATCTGTACAGATTGCGTCCCCTGCCCACTGGATTTCAACCGGAAGCGGGTCAACAGGTACTCTGGTCGGTCTGCACCGGTGTCAGCCGTGCCCGCGTACCGTCCCGCTCCTCACGGAGGGGGATTGTCAGTGGGGGCCGATACCGTTGCTTACGCATCACGACCCTCCTGCCACGGAACGACCGTGGCCGCTGAGTCCAAAGGAGGTGGGTTCCACATGCGTCACTACGAGGTGATGGTCATCCTCGACCCCGATCTGGAGGAGCGCGCTGTCTCCCCCCTGATCGAGAACTTCCTCTCCGTCGTCCGCGAGGGCAACGGAAAGGTTGAGAAGGTCGACACCTGGGGCCGTCGTCGTCTCGCCTACGAGATCAAGAAGAAGCCCGAGGGCATCTACACGGTCATCGACCTTCAGGCCGAGCCTGCGGTCGTCAAGGAGCTCGACCGTCAGATGAACCTGAACGAGTCGGTCCTCCGGACCAAGGTCCTCCGTCCCGAGACCCACTGAGCTTCCGCTCAGAGGTAATCGGGTCCGAGTAGCAACACAGCAGCCAGCAGCAATCCCCGCCGAGAGGTTCATCCATGGCAGGCGAGACCGTCATCACGGTCGTCGGCAATCTCGTCGACGACCCCGAGCTGCGCTTCACCCCCTCCGGTGCGGCCGTCGCGAAGTTCCGTGTCGCGTCCACTCCCCGCACCTTCGACCGTCAGACCAATGAGTGGAAGGACGGCGAGAGCCTGTTCCTGACCTGCTCGGTCTGGCGTCAGGCGGCGGAGAACGTCGCGGAGTCGCTTCAGCGAGGCATGCGCGTAGTCGTGCAGGGCCGGCTGAGGCAGCGGTCCTACGAGGACCGCGAGGGTGTCAAGCGCACGGTCTTCGAGCTGGACGTCGAGGAAGTCGGCCCCAGCCTCAAGAACGCCACGGCCAAGGTCACCAAGACCACCGGTCGCGGCGGCCAGGGTGGCTACGGCGGCGGTCAGCAGCAGGGCGGCGGCAACTGGGGCGGAGCCCCCAGCGGTGGTGGCCAGCAGGGCGGCGGCGGTGCTCCCGCCGACGACCCCTGGGCCTCCAGCGCGCCGGCCGGCGGCAGCCAGCCGCAGAGCGGCGGCGGTGGCGGCTGGGGCGGAAGCTCCGGCGGCGGCTACTCGGACGAGCCGCCCTTCTAGGGCAGCTCGTAACCCCCACTTCTTGATCACACAGGAGAAACACCATGGCGAAGCCGCCTGTGCGCAAGCCTAAGAAGAAGGTCTGCGCTTTCTGCAAGGACAAGACCGCTTACGTGGACTACAAGGACACGAACATGCTGCGGAAGTTCATTTCCGACCGCGGCAAGATCCGTGCCCGTCGCGTGACCGGCAACTGCACGCAGCACCAGCGTGACGTCGCCACGGCCGTCAAGAACAGCCGTGAGATGGCGCTGCTGCCCTACACGTCCACCGCGCGATAAGGGAAGGGTGACCGAAAAATGAAGATCATCCTCACCCACGAGGTCTCCGGCCTCGGCACTGCCGGCGACGTCGTTGACGTCAAGGACGGCTACGCTCGCAACTACCTGGTCCCGCGTGGTTTCGCGATCCGCTGGACCAAGGGTGGCGAGAAGGACGTCGCGCAGATCCGTCGTGCGCGCAAGATCCACGAGATCGCGACCATCGAGCAGGCCAACGAGGTCAAGGCCCAGCTCGAGGGCGTGAAGGTGCGTCTGGCTGTTCGCTCCGGCGACGCCGGCCGTCTCTTCGGCTCCGTCACCCAGGCCGACGTCGCTGCGGCGATCAAGGCTGCCGGTGGCCCGGACGTGGACAAGCGCCGCGTCGAGCTCGGTGCGCCGATCAAGACCCTGGGTGCCCACCAGGTGTCCGTGCGTCTGCACGCCGACGTTGTCGCGAAGCTTGGCGTCGAGGTCATCGCCGCCTAAGCACTGCACAGCACAGAGAAAGAGCCGTGCCCCTCGGGGTGCGGCTCTTTCTCTGTGTTTCACGTGAAACACAGGACGGAGACGGTTCGGCCGAGCTGACAGGGGGTCGCTGTTTCACGTGAAACCGTGAGCCGCCCCCCGTCGTCGTCAGCGCGTCGCGCCGGTGACCAGCCAGCGGCCCGACCGCGCCCGCCAGGCGAGAGTCAGCATGCGCACCGTCATCATCAGGGCCATGGCCCACCACAGCGCCGTCAGACCGCCGCCCAGGGGCGCCACGAGCAGGGCGACCGGAGCGAAGACGACCAGCGTCACCAGCATGGCGCGCGCCAGATAGAGGCCGTCCCCTGCCCCCATGAGGACGCCGTCGAGAACGAAGACCACCCCCGCGACGGGCTGGATGAGAGCGACCACCAGCAGAGCGGGCAGCAGGGTGTGCTGGACGCCTTGGTCACTGGTGAAGAGCGGGATGAACAGCGGTCGGGCCGTGACGACGAGCAGGCCGAGCAGAACTCCGAAGGCGACGCCCCACTCCACCATCCGGCGACAGGCCTGCTGGGCGCCCTTTGCGTCGTCGGCGCCGAGGTAGCGGCCGATGATCGCTTGTCCGGCGATGGCGATGGCGTCGAGAGCGAAGGCCATCAGGTTCCACAGGGACAGGATGATCTGGTGAGCGGCGATGTCGACATCGCCGAGGCGGGCCGCCACAGCAGTGGCGATCATCAGGACGGCACGCAGCGAGAGCGTGCGGACCAGGAGCGGTATGCCTGCCTGGGCACTGTTCCTTATACCCGCGATGTCGGGCCGCAGAGAGGCGCCATGGCGGCGTGCTCCCCGCACGACCACCGTGAGATAGACCGCGGCCATCCCGAACTGGGCGATGACGGTGCCCCATGCCGACCCCGCGATGCCGAGCCCGGCCCCGTAGACCAGTCCCAGACTGAGGGCACCGTTGGCGGCGAAACCGCCGATGGCGACGTACAGGGGTGTCCTGGTGTTCTGGAGGCCGCGCAGTACACCGGTCGAGGCGAGCACGACCAGCATGGCGGGGATGCCGAGGGCGGAGATGCGGAGATACGTGGTGGCGTAGGGGGCCGCCGTGTCCGAGGCGCCGAAGAGAGCGACCAGCCACGGGGCGGTGGGGAGAACGGTCGCGACGACCACGGCGCCCAGGAGCAGAGCCAGCCAGATGCCGTCCATGCCCTGGCGGATCGCGGCTCGCAGATCGCCGGCGCCCACCCGGCGGGAGACGGCGGCGGTGGTGGCGTACGCGAGGAAGACGAAGATGCTCACGGCGGTCGTGAGCAGAGGGGCGGCGATACCCAAACCGGCCAGTTGCGGAGTGCCCAGATGGCCCACGATCGCGCTGTCGGCCATCACGAAGAGCGGCTCGGCGACCAGGGCGCCGAAGGCGGGAACGGCGAGGGACACGATCTCGCGATCGTGTCGTCGCTTGGAGGTCCGCCGGTCGTTCTCCGGTGCCGTGGGGGCCTGTGTCATGGCATCAATCTAATCTTCCACAGGTAATGGATGCAATGCATTGGTGATCCTTACCTTGGGAGTCGGGTCCGGTTCGCGTGGGTGCTGTTTGCCATGATCTTGAGCCAGTCGGGAAAGTTTTTCTCCCCCACAGCCGGTGGATGGAGAAAGTCCAGGTCAGGGCCCTTGTCGGCGGGGTGCTATGACTTTGTCCACAGTGCTGTCCCCCGGTCCGTGCACAGGTTCCGGAGACTTCTCCACAGCATCCGGTCGTTCGTCCACATGCCCTGTGGATAACCAGATTGGCTGACGCCGCTCACGGGCCTAACGTGGTCCGGCGCCCGACGCGCCGGAACCGGAGTCGGGCTTCTCGTTTTGTCAGTGTCGTGCCGTAAAAAGAGTGGCACGGCTAGGTCCGCGGAGCGGACGGGAGGAGGTGGCCCGGTGAGCATTCCCGAGCCGTTGGACGAGCCCTGGGCCGACACCGGTCCGAGTGACCGTCTGCCTGTTTCCCGCCAGCGCGGCGACAGCGAGGGCCGCGGCCGTGGTCGTGGCAGGGGCCGTGACGATCAGCACGACCGAGGTCCCGACGACTGGGACGGCGGTTCCTCCGGCTTCGAGCGAGTGCCCCCGCAGGACATCGACGCCGAGCAGTCCGTCCTCGGCGGCATGCTGCTCTCCAAGGACGCCATCGCCGACGTCGTGGAGATCATCAAGGGCCACGACTTCTACAAGCCCGCCCACGAGACCGTCTACACGGCGATCCTCGACCTCTACGCCAAGGGCGAGCCCGCCGACCCCATCACGGTCGCCGCCGAGCTGGTCAAACGCGGCGAGATCACGCGGGTCGGCGGTGCGTCGTATCTCCACACGCTGGTCCAGTCGGTGCCGACCGCGGCCAACGCCTCCTACTACGCGGAGATCGTCCACGAGCGGGCGGTGCTCCGCCGGCTCGTGGAAGCGGGCACCAAGATCACGCAGATGGGATACGCGGCGGACGGCGATGTCGACGACATCGTCAACTCCGCGCAGGCCGAGATCTACGCCGTCACCGAGCAGCGCACCAGCGAGGACTACCTTCCGCTCGGCGACATCATGGAGGGCGCCCTCGACGAGATCGAGGCGATCGGTTCGCGCAGCGGCGAGATGACCGGAGTGCCGACCGGCTTCACCGACTTCGACTCGCTGACCAACGGTCTGCACCCCGGCCAGATGGTCGTCATCGCCGCCCGTCCCGCGATGGGTAAGTCCACGCTGGCGCTGGACTTCGCGCGGGCCTGTTCGATCAAGCACAACCTGCCCAGCGTGATCTTCTCGCTCGAAATGGGCCGCAACGAGATCGCGATGCGTCTGCTGTCCGCCGAGGCCCGGGTCGCGCTGCACCACATGCGCTCCGGCACCATGACCGACGACGACTGGACGAGACTGGCCCGCCGGATGCCGGACGTGTCGCAGGCACCGCTCTACATCGACGATTCCCCCAACCTGTCGATGATGGAGATCCGCGCGAAGTGCCGCCGTCTGAAGCAGCGCAACGACCTCCGCCTAGTCGTCATCGACTACCTGCAGCTGATGCAGTCGGGCGGTTCGAAGCGCGCCGAGAGCCGACAGCAGGAAGTGTCGGACATGTCACGAAACCTGAAGCTGCTCGCCAAGGAGCTCCAGCTCCCGGTGATCGCGCTCTCGCAGCTGAACCGTGGCCCCGAGCAGCGCACGGACAAGAAGCCCATGGTCTCCGACCTGCGTGAATCCGGCTCCATCGAGCAGGACGCGGACATGGTCATCCTGCTGCACCGTGAGGACGCGTACGAGAAGGAGTCGCCCCGAGCGGGCGAGGCGGACCTGATCGTGGCCAAGCACCGTAACGGCCCGACCGCGACCATCACCGTTGCCTTCCAGGGCCACTACTCACGCTTCGTGGACATGGCCCAGACCTGATCGGCCCTGGGCCCGCCCACCAACAGTGAGGGTGCCCCGACCTCCTCCAGGCCGTCGGCCGGGAGGAGGAGTCGGAGCTGCTGGGGCACTGCGCCTCGGCGCAATGCCCCAGCTCGGTGTCAGTGGCCCCCAGTAGGGTCCCCGGCCATGACTGAACCGGACTTCGTGCGGGCGACTCGGAGGGCCTACGACGCCATCGCCGACGACTACGCCCGAGCGTTCTCCTCCGAGCTGGAGGCCAAGCCCCTGGAGCGGGCCATGCTGGGCGCGTTCGCCGAGATGGTGCAGACGGCAGGAGGCGGCCCCGTCGCCGACGTGGCCCGGTCGGGTGACGGCCTTCCTGCACGGCCTGGGACTTGATGTGTTCGGGGTCGATCTGTCGCCGCGCATGGTCGCGGTGGCTCGGGAGACGTATCCGGGCCTGCGGTTCGACGAAGGATCGATGACGGCGCTGGACGTGCCGGACGGGGCTCTGGGCGGCATCGTGGCCATGTACTCCGTCATTCACATCCCGCACGATCAACTGCCGCTGGTCTTCGATGAGTTCCGTCGTGTACTGGCTCCGGGCGGCCGGGCCCTGCTCGTGTTCCAGGTCGGCGACGAGTCAACGCACCGCACGGAGGCCTTGGGACACACGATCGCGCTCGACTACCACTGGCGGCGCCCCGGCCAGGTCGCCCGGTTGCTGGCCGAGGCCGGGCTGACTGTGGAGGCCCAACTCCTGCGTGCGCCCGATGCGTTGGAGAAGGTGGATCGGGCCGCACTCATCGCCTTCAAGCCTCGTGCGTGATTCCTGACCGCGAGGCGGCACGTCATGGCTACGGATCGTCGGGCGCGGCTCGCACGAAAAGCGGTCGACGGGGGACGGGCGCGCGACTAGACCTTGGCCATGACCTCATCCCGTTCATTGTCGTCGCCGTCCCCCTTCGAAGAGCTGCTGCCCGCCACCCGACGTGCCCTCCTCCACCGCATCGCCGTCGCCCAGTCCGCAGGGCGAGCGCCCTCGCTCGTCGCGGCCGTGGCGCGGGACGGCCGGATGGTCTGGTCCGGGTCGCGCACCTCCGTCGACGGCCATGGACCGGACGCCGACGTGCAGTACCGCATCGGCTCCATCACCAAGACCTTCACCGCCGTCCTGGTGATGCGGCTGCGCGACGAGGGGCTGCTGGACCTCGGTGATCCGCTGGAGAAGCACCTCCCGGGCACCGCGGCAGGCGGGGCCACCATCGCTCAACTCCTGTCGCACACGGCCGGTTTGGCCGCCGAGTCACCCGCGCCCTGGTGGGAGCGCACGCCGGGCGGCCTGCGCCCCGAGCTCAGCGATGTGCTGGGGGACCACTCCCAGGTGCATCCGGCAGGGCGGCTGCACCACTACTCCAACCCGGGCTATACGCTGCTCGGCTCTCTGGTGGAGGCGGTGCGAGGAGTGCCCTGGGAGGAGGCGCTGCGCACCGAGATCCTCGAACCGCTGGGGCTCGACCGCACCACCCCTCAGCCCGTGTACCCGCACGCGGGCGGCTGGGCCGTGCATCCGTGGGCCGATGTCCTGCTGCCCGAGCCGTCCGAGGACCTCGGGCTAATGGCCCCCGCCGGGCAGCTCTGGTCGACTGCCGCCGACCTCTGCCGCTTCGCCGTCTTTCTCGCGGAGGGCGACGAGCGGGTGTTGTGCGCCGCATCGGCGGCGGAGATGCGCACCCCCGCCGTCGCACCGGAGCCCGGCGGCTGGGACAGCGGATACGGGCTCGGCCTGCAGCTCGTCCGCAGCGGGGGCCGGGAGCTCGCCGGGCACACCGGCTCCCTGCCCGGGTTCGTCGCGGGGCTGTGGGTGAGCGTGGCGGACGGGGTGGCCGCGGTCGCCCTCTCCAACGCGACCTCCGGCCCGCAGTGCGGCACGCTGGCCGCGGAGCTCGTACGGATCGTGGCGGAGGCCGAACCGGGCTTCCCGGAGCCCTGGCGCCCGCTTCCCGAGGCGGACGAGCAGCTTCTGGCGCTCACCGGCCCGTGGTACTGGGGCACGACGTCCTACGGGTTGCGACTGGCCGCCGACGGTGGCGTGGCCTTGGAACCGCTGCGCGGCACTGGCCGGGCCTCCCGGTTCAAGGCCGTCGGCGAGGGCACCTGGGTCGGACTCGACGGCTACTACCAGGGTGAGACGCTCCGTGCGGTGCGACGGCCGGACGGCTCGGTGAGCCACCTCGACCTCGGTTCGTTCGTGTTCACGCGCGAGCCGTACGGCCCCGACGCCGCGGCGGTGCCGGGCGGGGTGGACCCCGACGGCTGGCGCGGCGCCTGACGTTTCACGTGAAACGGCCCGGCTGCGGCTTCTGGGCGAACTCCGGCACGCCTTGTCGCAGCTGAGCCGTAAGCACACGGAGACCGTGTTTCACGTGAAACACGGTCTCCAAACGGTCTACAGGGCCTTCTTGAACCCCACATGTGAGGCCTCGAAGCCCAGTCGCTCGTAGAAGCGGTGGGCGTCGGTGCGGCTGGCGTCCGAGGTCAGCTGAACCAACTGGCAGCCCTGGTGCTCGGATTCGCCGACGGCCCATTCGATGAGCCGGGTCCCGAGGCCACTGCCGCGCTCCGCGCCATGGACGCGTACGCCTTCGATGATCGAGCGGGTCGACCCGCGCCGGGAGAGCCCGGGGATGACGGTGAGCTGAAGGGTTCCCACGATGTCACCGCCGCGGTCCGCGACCATCAGGTGCTGGTTCGGGTCGCCGGTCAGCCGGTCGAAGGCCGCGCGGTACGGCGACAGATCGTTCGGCGTCTCGCGCTGGGCGCCCAGCGCATCGTCCGCGAGCATCGCAACGATGGCCGGGATGTCCTCGGGCCGCGCAGGCCTGATCTCAAGATCGCTCATGGTCTGGAGCGTACGCCCGGACCCCTAGGCGGGGACTCGGAGTTCCTCGACCGCACGGACCAGGGGGGCCAGCTCCGGGTTCCGTGCCGCCTCGTCCAGCGCCTCGCGCAGGGCCTTGTCGTTGGTGGGCCGGGCCTGGGCGAGCAGGGCGAGGCCGGATTCGGTGACGTCGGTGTAGATGCCGCGCCGGTCGGTGTCGCAGAGGTAGCGGGTGAGGAGGCCACGGTCCTCGAGCCGGGTGACGAGCCGGGTGGTGGCCGACTGACTGAGGACCACCGCGTCGGCGACCTGCTTCATCTGGAGGTGGCCGCCCGGGCCGCTGTGCTGGCGGCTCAGGACATCGAGCAACGAGTACTCGCGCACGCTGAGGTCGTGCCCAGTCTGCAGGGCGCGCTCGATGTGGCTGTCGATCTTGCCGTGCAGCAGGGAGAGCGCGCACCAGCCCTGGGCGAGGGCGGTGAGTGCGGGGTCCGTCGCGGTCATGCGTTTGTCCTCCGTCCGGAGCGGCTTGACCTCAGGATAGTCCACTAACGCAATAGCCCGCGTTTGCAATTAACCAGCGTCTGCAATTATTGTGGACGCTCGTAAGGAGCTCACGCAATCTCTGGAAGGTCATCCCATGCCACTCGCGCTCCTAGCCCTCGCCATCGGGGCGTTCGGTATCGGCACCACAGAATTCGTGATCATGGGGCTGCTCCCCGAGGTCGCCGGAACCTTCGATGTCTCCATCCCCACCGCCGGATACCTGGTCAGCGGATACGCGGTCGGCGTGATGCTCGGTGCCCCGCTGATGACCATCCTGGGCACGAAGATCAGCCGCAAGCGGATGCTGATGCTGCTGATGGGGTTCTTCATCGTGGGCAACGTGCTCTCCGCGGCCGCGCCCGTCTTCGGGCTCATGCTGGCCGGGCGCGTCGTCGCCTCGCTCGCGCACGGCGCGTTCTTCGGTATCGGCTCCGTCGTCGCGGCGGACCTGGTTGCCCCCGAGAAGAAGGCCGGGGCGATCGCCATGATGTTCACCGGTCTCACTGTCGCCAATGTCGTGGGCGTGCCGATCGGTACGCTCGTCGGCCAGCAGGTCGGATGGCGCGCGACGTTCTACGTCGTCGCGGCGCTCGGTGTGGTGGGTCTGCTCGGCGTCGCCAAGCTCGTCCCGGACATGCCCAAGGCCGAGGGCGTGCGGCTGCGGCACGAGATCGCCGCGTTCCGGAACGTCCAGGTGCTGCTTGCCATGGCGATGACCGTGCTCGGCTTCGGCGGAGTGTTCGCCGCGATCACCTACATCACCCCGATGATGACCAACGTCGCCGGCTACGCGGACGCGTCCGTCACCTGGCTGCTCGTCCTCTTCGGTCTCGGCATGGTCGCCGGGAACCTCGTCGGCGGCCGGTTCGCCGACCGGGCACTGATGCCGCTGCTCTACGTGTCGCTGTCCGGACTCGCCCTCGTCCTGGCCCTGTTCACGGTGGCCGCCCACGACAAGGTCACGTCCGCTGTCATGGTCTTCCTCATCGGCGCCCTGGGTTTCGCGACCGTGCCCCCGCTGCAGAAGCGCGTGCTCGACCAGGCCTCCGGCGCTCCCACCCTGGCATCCGCCGTCAACATCGGTGCCTTCAACCTGGGCAACGCCCTCTCCGCCTGGCTCGGCGGCATCGTCATCGCGGCCGGTCTCGGTTACACCGCGCCCAACTGGGTCGGCGCGGCACTCGCCGCGTCGGCCGTGGCGCTCGCCTTCGTCTCCAGTGCGCTGGAGCGGCGCACGCGTGCGGGTGGCCGCGTCGTCGCGGGCGCCGCTCCCGAGCCGGTCCGTGTCACCGCCGCCCACCGCTGAATCAACTGTCCGGCACCATCAAGGAGTTACCTCTCATGAGCACCCCAGCCCTCGCCGTGTCCCCGCTCACCACCCAGGATGCGGAGACCCTCGTCGACGCGGCCCGCGCGGCCGCCGAGGCGGCCGGAGTCACCGTCGCGATCACGGTCCTCGACGCGGGAGGCCACCTGCTCGCCTTCCGCCGGGACGACCGGGCCGTACTGATAGCGGGAGAGACCAGCACCCGCAAGGCGTACACGGCGCTTCAGCTGAACGCCCCCACCGCCGACCTGGTGGACGCGGTCCAGCCAGGTGGGCTGTTCCACACCCTGCCGACCGCCCTCGACCGGCCGCTGCTGTTCATCGCGGGCGGCGTCCCCGTCCAAAGCGACGGCCGGCTGATCGGTGCGATCGGAGTCGGCGGGGGTGCCCCCGAGCAGGACCACGGTTTCGCGAGCGCGGCGGTGGAGGCCCTGGCCCGGCGTTGATCGCTTCTGGGGGCCGCCCTCACGTGCCTGCGGAATTAGGGCACATGGGGGCGGCCCAGGCCGTTCCTGCGGTAGGTGGCTCGGTCAGCCCGCTGCCACCGTCAGGGGCGCGAAGCGGCGGGTCCAGTCGCCGGGGAGCGCCGGGATGCCACGGGTCATCACCGCGTTGAAGCCGACCGGATCCATGCCGGAGGCCTTCAGCCAGTCCAGCAGCTCCTCGTGGCGTACATCCACATCCGTACGCAGCGGGCGGTCCGTGCCTGCCGCCAGCGAGGCCACCAGGGCCTTGGCTGTCTCCGTGTCGCGAGCGATCAGCGGGCCCACCACGTGCGTGTTCATATTGGGCCAGGCGGCCGCGAACCCGATCAGTCCGGTGGAGTCCTCCGCGACCCGGAGCTGGTCGCAGAAGGCCGGCAGGCGGGCGATCATGTGCGTGCGGTCCTGCCCGAAGACCTCGGTGTCCAGCCGCAGGATCCGGGACAGGTCGTCGGCGGTCGCCGGGCGGGTCGCCACCGTGGGGGCCGGGCCCGACGGCCGGAAGTGGCCCCTGACCATCTCGGCGCGGCCGGTCGTCTCGAAGCCCAGCTCCTCGTACAGCGGGCGCCCGTTCGGCGTCGCGTGGAGGGTGAGCGGAGTGCCCTCCAGCTCGCGCAGGACGTGCTTCATCAGACGGCGTCCGACACCCTGGCGCGCGAAGCGCTCGGCCACCAGAACCATGCCGATGGCCGCGAGACCGGGTCCGTACGAGGTGACGACGCAGGCGGTGACCAGGCCCTTGTCGTCCGGGGCGTCGATCCCGTAGCCGGTTCCCGCCGCGAGCAGAAGTCCCCACTTGTGCTCCTCGCGTGGCCAGCCCCGGTCCTCGGAGAGGTCGGCACACGCGATGAGGTCTTCGGTGGTCAGTCGGCGCAGGGGGAGCTCGGCGAGCGGTGAGGGCATGAGGGTCAGGTTGTCTGACGCACCTGCGCGGCGTCCACCACTTTCCGGTTCTCGGCACGGTGCTTCCGGCCACGCCGCGTCAGCCCCCAGGGCTTGAGCACGGAGATCGCCGTCATGAAGAAGTACGCACTGGAGGAGACGACCGGGGCGGCCACCAGGCTGGTGTCGGGCACTCCGGCCGCGACCGCGCTGTTGATCCCGGGCCGCAGCAAGAAGGCGGACAGGCAGAGCGTGATCAAGGTCAGCCAGAACTTGGTCCACACCCAGCGATGCCGGGCGAGCCCCCACCGGGTGCCCAGCGACAGCACCAGACCGGTGCTCAGCGTCAGTACGGCGATGGGCACCACGATCCAGTCGCCGAAGACCTTCATGGCGCGGTAGGCGGCCTCGGTCATGGCAGTGGAGTCCGTGGTGCAGGCGGTGATGCCCAGCGCGAGCAACCCGATGGTGAGGCCGAGCCAGCTCACCGACACCGCGACATGGGCCACGAGCCAGCCCCGACGGACGGGCCGCCGGAGATGTTTCACGTGAAACGGCGTGCGGCTCGTGCGGCCGAAAGCGGGGCGAGGGTCATGTTTCACGTGAAACAGACTGCCGAGGAGCACCGGGGCAGCGCGTCCGACAGGGGGAGTAACCCCGCGTACTAGCCTCGGCGTACATGGCGAGACTTCATCTCTTCGACCTCGACGGAACCCTCATACGGGGATCCGCCGCGCCGGTCGAGATATCCAGACAGCTCGGACTGCTCGACGAGATCGGCGAACTGGAGCGGGAGCTGTCCACGGCCGCATCGGGCCGCCCGAATACGCGGTGCGTGTGCACGGCCTGTGGTCCGGGTTGACCCCGGCGCATGTGGTGACCGCCTTCGACGCCGCCCCCTGGCTCACCGGCATCCAGGACGTCTGGCGGGACATCCGCGAGCGGGGTGACTACTGCGCCGTCATCTCGCTGTCCCCGTCCTTCTTCGTGGAGCGGCTGCTCGGCTGGGGCGTCCACGCCGCCCACGGCTCGCTCTTCCCCGACGTGCCGTTCACCCGGCCCGTTGACCTGACGGGAATCCTCACCCCGGCCGCCAAGGTCAGCGTCATGAACCGGCTGTGCGCCCAGTTCGGCGTAGCCGCCGACAGCTGTGTGGCGTACGGGGACTCGATGTCCGACGTGGACCTCTTCGGCGCGGTGCCCGTGTCGGTCGCGGTCAACGCGGACCACCACCTCGGGGGCCTGGCCACGCACACGTACACGGGCGGCGACCTGCGTGAGGCCTACGCGCTGGTGAGCGGCGGGGCCTGAGGGCCCGGCTACCCCAGGTCGGGAGCGTGCATGGCCCGCACGCCCTCGATGTTGCCGTCGAGGTAGTGCCGGAGGGACAGCGGCACGAGGTGCACCGCGGCGATTCCGACGCGGGTGAACGGGATGCGGACGATCTCGTACTCCCCGCACGGCTCCTCGATCTCGGGGCCGTGCCGCAGGGAGGGGTCCATGGATTCGAGGCGGCAGACGAAGAAGTGCTGCACCTTCACCCCGGTCGCGCCGCCGTCGGCGCCGATGTGCTCGACGGTGTCGACGAAGCAGGGCACCACATCGGTGATCTTCGCGCCGAGTTCCTCGTCCACCTCGCGGTGGAGGGCTTCGACGACGGTGGAGTCCTCGGGTTCGACGCCGCCACCGGGGGTGATCCAGTACGGATCCATGCCGGGCTTGGTGCGCTTGATCAGAATCAGGTCGTCACCGTCGAGCAGAACGGCTCGTGCGGTGCGCTTGACCACGGGACGTACGGTCATGGGAGAAATGTGGCCCGATGGAACCCCTGCGAAACGCCCGGGGCCTCCCCGCCGTTCCTCAGCCCCAGTCGACGGCGGCGCGCAGCAGCCATTCCTGCGCCCGCGCGATGTGCGCGATGCCGAGTGTGCCGGTGCGCACCGCCAGGAAGTAGGTGCGCAGCGGCGGCACGGGAGGGTCGAGGAGCGTCACCACCTCACCCTGCTCCAGGGCCGTCTCGCACAGGTAGCGCGGCAGCACCGCGAGGCCCGCACCAGCCGTCACCGCGGCGAGGACCGCCCGCAGGTCGGGGGCGATGACCGTGCCCGCAACGGCCGGTTTGGCGTCGAACACCGAGGCCCAGTAGCGCGTGACCAGGGGGAGCGACTCATGGACCTCCACCACCGGGATCGGCTCCAGGACGTGCGGACCGGCGTGCCGCAGGGCGCCCGGTCCGAGCCGTGCCGCCCAGCGCACCCCGGCGACCAGGACGTGTTCCTCGTCGCACAGCGGAGTCGAGCTCAGCAGCCGACCCCGCGGCCGGGCGGTGGCGATGGCCAGATCGTGGTGGCCGGCGGCCAGGCCCTCCAGGGTCTCCTCGGCACTGCCGAAGGTGGCCCGCAGCGCGAGGCCCTGCGGGACGAGCCGGGTGAGGGCGGGCAGAGCGCGCAGCGAGGTGAACTCGGGCGGCCCGGCCAGATGCAGGGTCCGCGGACCCTGCTCCTCGCGGAGACCGGAGTCGGTGATCTCGACGAGCGCGTCCAGGTGGGGCGCGGCCCGCTGGGCCAGCTCGTCGCCGATGGTCGTCGGGGTCACGCCGCGCGCCTGGCGCAGGAAGAGCGGGCGGCCCAACTGCCGCTCCAGGGTGCGTATCTGGCTGGTCACCGCGGGCTGCGAGAGCCCGAGCAGCGCGGCGGCCCGGGTGAAGGAGCCGGCCCGGTGCACGGTGACGAACGTACGCAGCAGGGCAAGGTTCATGCTGCCCTCCCGTCCTGAACTGCCTCACAACGTCCCCGGCCGGACACAACTATAAATATGTCGATAGGTCTCTGTCGCTACCGTGATTGGACACTGACGCAGAGTCAACTAGCCTTGTCCGAGCGGTTGTCCGTGCACGGAAACCGGGGCGGTCCGAGCCATGAGGGGGGAGGCTCGGACCGTCCGTCTTACGTAGTGGATGTGCTCCACACCGAAATCATCCGGCGGAAGCCGCCCGGTCCAGGGCGCGCTCCACATCGGCGATCAGATCCGGGGCGTCCTCCGCGCCGACCGAGAAGCGGATGAAGCCTTCCGCCACCGCGTCGCCTCCCCAGCGGCCGCGCCGCTCCGCCGTGGACCGCACCCCGCCGAAGCTGGTGGCGTCGTCGACGAGCCGCAGCGACTGAAGGAACCGCTCGGCGAAGGCACGGTCGGGCAGGTCGAAGGAGACCACACAGCCGAACCGCCGCATCTGCGCCGAGGCCAGGGCGTACGACGGGTCCGACGGCAGCCCCGGGTAGCGCAGCGCGGTCACCTCGGAGCGCTCGGCCAGCGCCTCGGCGAGCGCGAGGGCGGTCGCCGCCTGCCGGTCGACGCGCAACTGCAGCGTGGCCAGCGAGCGGTGGGCCAGCCACGCCTCCATGGGCCCCGGGATCGCCCCGACGACCTTGCGCCACGTGCGTACGCGTGCGGCGAGGCTTGGATCACGGCACACGACATAGCCGAGCAGAACATCGCCGTGCCCGGTCAGGCCCTTGGTGCCGCTGGCGACCGCGAAGTCCGCGCCGAGTTCCAGAGGACGCTGCCCGAGCGGTGTGGCCAGCGTGTTGTCGACCGCCACCAGCGCGCCCGCGTCGTGGGCGGCCCGCGTCAGCCGGCGTACGTCGCACACGTCGAGCCCCGGGTTGGAGGGCGTCTCGATCCACAGCAGCTTCGCGCCGTCCAGGTGCGCCAGTTGGGCATCACCGGCGGTCGGGGCGGTGCGCACCTCGATGCCGTACGCCTCCAGTTGCTCGCGGACCAGCGGCAGGGCCTGATAGCCGTCGTCCGGCAGGACCACCGTGTCTCCGGCGCGGGCCTGGGAGAGCAGCACGGCCGAGATCGCCGCCATCCCGGAGGCGAAGACGATCGCCTCGGCACTCTCGTCGGGGGACTCCAGCTCGGCGACGGCCCGCTCCAGATGGGTCCATGTCGGATTGGTGTCGCGACCGTAGGTGTAGGGACCGGTCGCCTCGCCGGGGAGGTGGAAGTGGGCGGCGAACACCGGCCCGGGCAGGGTGGGTTCGTAGGCCACCGGCTCGGGAAGCCCGGCGCGTACCGAACGAGTGCCGTCACCTGTCATGCCGCACGCTCCCTTTCGTCGCGGATGGCGTCGAGCAGCCCCTCGCTCGCCGCCTCCACCATCTCCAGGCATTCCTCGAAGCCTTCGCGCCCGCCGTAGTACGGATCGGGCACCTCCAGGTCTGCCACGGCACGGGGGTCGTAGGAGCGCAGCAGTCTCACCTTGGCGGCCTCGGCCGGGGTCGGTGCGAGGCGGCGCAGTTCCCGCAGGTGGCCCTCGTCCAGGGCGATCACGAGATCGAGCCGGGCGAACCAGGAAGCGCGGAACTGCCGTGCCGTGTGGGACGTTTCATAACCGTGCTCGTCCAGCACCGAGACGGTGCGCGGGTCGGCCGGGTCGCCTTCGTGCCAGCCTCCGGTCCCCGCGCTCTCCGCCTCGACCAGGCCCGCGAGCCCGGCCTCGGCAACCCGGGCCCGGAAGACGGATTCGGCCATCGGCGAGCGGCAGATGTTGCCCGTGCAGACGAAGCAGACGTAATAGGGGGTGGCCAACGCTCAGTCCTTGCCGTCGGGGAGTACGACGTGCATCGCCCAGGACACGATCGAGATGATCAGGGCGCCGAGCACGGCGGTCCAGAATCCCTCGACGTGGAAGCTGAGGTCGAGCTTGTCGGCGAGCCAGGAGGTCAGCAGCAGCATCAACGCATTGATCACCAGGGTGATCAGGCCGAGCGTGAGGATGAAGAGGGGGAACGACAGGAACTTCACCACGGGCTTCACGACGAAATTCACCACGCCGAAGACCAGGGCGACGAGTATCAGCGTCAGCGCCTTCTTGCCGGTGTTGTCCCCGGTGAGGGTGATGTTCTTCACCAGCCAGATGGCCACCGCGAGGGCGGCCGCGTTGGCGATCGTCTTGACTACGAAATTCTTCATGGGTCTGATCGTGGCAGACCTGATCGACACGAGCGCAGGGGCAGAGAGCGATGAAACATTTCCGGCTCGACGAGTTGGAGGCGGAACGGGCCGCCAACGACGGTGCGTATCTCCAGTTCCTGCGGGAGCGGAACATGTCGGCGGGGCTGTATGCCCTCGACGCGGGCGCGCACGACTCGCAGTCGCCGCACGCACAGGACGAGATCTACTTCGTGGTGAGCGGCCGCGCCTCGATCACCGTGGGCCTGGAGACGACGCAGATCGCGCGCGGCAGCGTGGTCTACGTGCCGGCCGGGGTGGCGCACAAGTTCCACCACATCACGGAGGATCTGAGGGTTCTGGTCGTCTTCTCTCCGCCTGAGAGCTGAGGGTCGTCCCCGATTCTCCCTAGGGGTGCGGTCAGGGGAGTTCAAGGGCTGCGAGGGCCCCGCCCGGTGCCCCCTCGCCCCTAGCATCGAGAGTGTCGAGAGCACGGAACTCGCGAACTGACGGAAACCCGCCAGGAAAACTGACAGAAAGAGGTAAGGACGATGGCCGCACGGGAGATATTCGCGGGGATGCCCTGGTGGGTGAAGTGGGTCGCCGTGCCCGTCATCGCCCTGGTCGTGTTCGGCGGTCTGATCGCCAGCGTGGTCGGCTTCCTGTTCGGGCTGCTCTTCAAGGTCCTGGTCTTCGTGGCCCTGGTCGGCGGTCTGATCTACGTCGTGCGGAGGTTCATGTCCTCCTCGTCCTCCTCGCACAGCGACTGGTAGCGGGGCCCGGGCGGAACATGTGATTCCGCCCGGAGCCCGCACCGGGCCCGGACAAGGGACCGGGCCGACGCGGCGCGCCGCGTCCAGGGCGTACGGGGATTAGCCCGGCCGGGGGAACGGACCTGGCTGAACCCCCTTCCTCCACGAGGGCGGCCATTAGAGTGGCAAGCCTCTGCCGCCCCTTGGGAACCACGGGTCCTGACCGGACCCGGCCACCGGCCCGTGACGCCGACCCCGGGTCCGCGGCGGCCGCGCGGGGGTGGCCCCCGCGGGCGGGCGGGTTGCCCGTCAGCACGCCTGGGGGTGACCTGTGGCCACGGCTTCGAACACCGCCGTCCCTACCCTGATCGGCTCGGTCCAGCGCGCCCTGCGCCTGCTTGAGGCCGTGGGCTCCCACCGGGACGGTGCGCCCGCCAAACAGCTGGCGCGCGAGGCGGGACTGCCGCTCCCCACCGCCTACCACCTGCTGCGGACCCTGACCCATGAGGGTTATCTGCGGCGCGAGAACGGGGTGTTCGTCCTCGGCGCGGCGGCCGAGCGGCTGGCGGACGGCGGAGCTCTGCAGAATCGTCGCAGCAAGATCACTGATGCGCTCGTCCGCTGGCGGGACTCCATCGGGGTGCCCGTCTACTTCGCCGTCTACCGTGAGGGTGAGATCGAGATCGCCGGGGTTGCCGACACCCCGGCCGCGCCCGCCGTCGAGGAGTGGGCCGACTTCCGCGAGACCGGCCACGCCCACGCGATCGGCCAGTGCCTGCTCAGCCAGCTCGACGAGCGCACCCGCGAGGACTACCTGGACCGGCATCCGGTCGAGGCGATCACCCCCTACACCGTGCGGGACCGACGGGCCCTCGCGGAACGGCTGGCCGCTACGGAGCGTATGCAACCCGTGATCGAACGGCAGGAGTACGCCCTGGGCACCGTCTGCGCCGCCATCCCCATCACGGCCGGCTCCAGCGCCGCGACCATGGCCATTTCCGTCCCCCTCCACCAGGAAGAACGGTTGCTGCCCGCGATCGAGCAACTGCGTGGTGAAGTGGGCGGCCTGCTCCGTTCGGTCGCGTTCTCTATCAGTATCTGAAATATCACTCCTTGTGATCTGCTAGCGCTTCCAGCACGATGGTGTCAAGAGGGCCATGGGGGATCATTCCTGGCCAGTTCAGCTACAGCGGGGTACGTGCGATGCGTGAAGCGGTTCAGGCAGAAGTGATGATGAACTTCCTCGTCTCCGAGGAGCTTTCCTTCCGGATCCCGGTGGAGCTGACGTATGAGGCGACGGATCCGTACGCGGTGCGCATGACCTTCCATCTTCCCGGGGACGCGCCCGTCACCTGGGCCTTCGGCCGCGAGCTGCTGCTCGACGGCATCAACAGGCCCGCCGGGGACGGGGATGTGCGGGTCGAGCCCGCCGACCCCGAGATGCTCTCCGACGTGCACATCCGCCTCCAGGTGGGCGGCGACCGGGCCCTCTTCCGAGCCGGCGCGGCCCCCCTGGTGGCCTTCCTCGACCGCACCGACAAGCTCGTTCCGCTCGGCCAGGAGTGGACGCTCGGCGAGTTCGGCGAGCACCTGGAGGACGCGCTCGGGCGCATCCTCGCGGAGGAGAACGCCGGCTGACCCGCCTACTTCTTGCGGCGGCGGCCGCCCCCGCCGCGCACCAGGCCGGGTCGCGGCGCCGGGCGGGCCCCGGAGGCGGGCCGGTCCGCGGAGACCACCAGGGCGGCCAGTGCGGTCGTGAGCGGAACGGAGGCGACCAGTCCGATCGATCCGACCAGCGTGCGGACGATCTCCTCGGCGACCAGCTCGCTGTTGGCCACCGTGCCCACGCTGCTCTGCGCGATCGAGAACAGCAGCAACAGCGGGAGGGCCGCGCCCGCGTAGGCGAGCACCAGGGTGTTCACCACCGACGCGATGTGGTCGCGGCCGATCCGGATGCCCGCCCGGTACAGGCCGCGCGGGCCCATCGTCGGGTTCGCGTCGTGCAGCTCCCAGACCGCCGAGGTCTGGGTGACCGTCACGTCGTCGAGGACGCCGAGCGAGCCGATGATGACGCCGGCCAGCAGCAGCCCGGACATGTCGATGTTCGGGTAGAGGCCGTGGATCAGACCGGTGTTGTCGTCGGTGTTGCCGGTGAGCGAGGCCCAGCCGATGAACAGCGAGCCGAGCAGCCCGATCAGCATCAGCGAGGCGAGGGTGCCGAGGACGGCGACCGAGGTGCGCGCCGAGAGACCGTGACACATGTAGAGCGCGATCAGCATGATCGCGCTCGCCCCGACCACCGCCACGAGCAGCGGGTTGGAGCCCTGCAGGACCGCCGGGAGGATGAACAGGGTCAGCACGGCGAACGAGACCACCAGGGCGATCAGCGCCATCACCCCGCGCAGCCGGCCGACGACCACGACGGCGAGCGCGAAGATCCCGGCGAGCAGCGCCATGGGGAACCGGCGGTTCACATCGCTCACCGAATACTGCAGGTCATGGGGTGCGTCGGGGGCGTACGCGACGATCACACCCTGGCCCGCGTGGAGCTGGCGCGGGGAGTCGGGCTGGACGATCTCGGTGAAGGTGCGGCCCTTCTCCTTGCCCGAGGTGACCTCGACGGTGGCCTTGCCGCACAGGCCCCGCTGGGCGTTCCTGGCCTGCTGGCCCTCGGCCGTGGACGTGTCGCCGTTCGACGGAGTCTGACCGGCGTTGACCGTCTTGCAGTCGACCTTGTCCACACTGAGGACCTTGGCCTGCTGGGTCTGGCGGTCGAAGCCGACGCCGGTGCGCTGGTGGGGCGGGGCGCCGCCCGGCCACAGCACCACGAGCCCCACAAGTACCGCTGTGGAGAAAGGAATCAGCACAGCGGCGATGACTTTGCGCAGGTGCTTCGACACCGGTGCGGCGGGGCCGTGGCCGTGCGAGTGGCCATGCCCGTGGCCGTGTCCACCGTGCTGGTGCGGAGGGTGCGGTTCTGGTGAGGTCACCGCCCGATCATCGCAAGAACGGAGGGGGCCCTCTGTTCAGCGCGCCAGTGATGACGCTAGCGTGGTGACACCTTTGCACACGCGGGAGCTCGGAGCACCGGGCTGAGAGGGCGCTGAAATCCGTACGAACCGTACGGAAGAGGCTGCGCCGACCGCCGAACCTGTTACCGGGTAATGCCGGCGTAGGGAGTAGGTCTCATGACCGTTCAGGACGCACGCACGCCTGCCTCCAGCACTGAGGAGAGCGGGAAGTCCATCGGCTGGCACAAGGGGTACGTGGAGGGTTCGCGCCCCGACCTCAAGGTGCCGGTCCGCCAGGTGCACCTCACCAACGGCACGTCCGTGACGCTGTACGACACCTCGGGTCCGTACACCGATCCGCACGTCGAGACCGACGTCCGCCGTGGCCTCGCCCCCCTCCGGGAGAACTGGATCATCGGGCGCGGCGACACCGAGGAGTACGCGGGCCGTCCGGTCCGCCCCGAGGACGACGGCATCAAGCACACCTCGCCGCGCGGGGGCCTCAAGAACCTCGACGCCGTCTTCCCGGGCCGCCCGCGCCAGCCCCGCCGGGGCCGCGGCGGCCAGGCCGTCACCCAGCTCGCGTACGCGCGGCGCGGCGAGATCACACCGGAGATGGAGTACGTCGCGATCCGCGAGAACGTCTCCCCCGAGGTGGTCCGCGAGGAGATCGCGGCGGGCCGCGCGGTGCTGCCCGCCAACATCAACCACCCCGAGATCGAGCCGATGATCATCGGCAAGCGGTTCCTGGTGAAGGTCAACGCCAACATCGGGAACAGCGCGGTCACCTCCTCCATCGAGGAGGAGGTGGACAAGATGACGTGGGCCACGCAGTGGGGCGCGGACACGGTCATGGACCTCTCCACCGGCCGCAACATCCACACCACCCGCGAGTGGGTGCTGCGCAACTCCCCCGTGCCCATCGGCACCGTCCCGCTCTACCAGGCCCTGGAGAAGGTCGACGGCCGCGCCGAGGAACTGACCTGGGACATCTACAAGGACACGGTCATCGAGCAGGCCGAGCAGGGCGTCGACTACATGACGGTCCACGCCGGCGTGCTGCTGCGCTACGTGCCGCTGACCGCCCGCCGCAAGACCGGCATCGTCTCGCGCGGCGGCTCGATCATGGCCGCCTGGTGCCTGGCGCACCACAAGGAGTCGTTCCTGTACGAGAACTTCGAGGAGCTCTGCGAGATCCTCGCGGCGTACGACGTGACGTACTCGCTCGGCGACGGCCTGCGTCCCGGCTCCATCGCGGACGCCAACGACGAGGCGCAGTTCGCCGAGTTGCGCACGCTCGGGGAACTCAACACGATCGCCAAGCGTCACAACGTACAGACGATGATCGAGGGCCCGGGACACGTCCCGATGCACAAGATCAAGGAGAACATCGACCTCCAGCAGGAGATCTGCGAGGAGGCCCCGTTCTACACCCTGGGGCCGCTGACCACCGATGTGGCGCCCGCCTACGACCACATCACCTCCGGCATCGGCGCGGCGATGATCGCCTGGTGGGGCACCGCGATGCTCTGCTACGTCACGCCCAAGGAGCACCTCGGCCTGCCCAACCGTGACGACGTGAAGACCGGCGTCATCACCTACAAGATCGCCGCCCACGCGGCGGACCTGGCCAAGGGGCACCCGGGCGCGCAGGAGTGGGACGACGCGCTCTCGGACGCCCGGTTCGAGTTCCGCTGGGAGGACCAGTTCAACCTGGCCCTCGACCCGGACACCGCCCGGGAGTTCCACGACGAGACGCTGCCCGCGGAGCCGGCCAAGACCGCGCACTTCTGCTCGATGTGCGGTCCGAAGTTCTGCTCGATGAAGATCTCCCAGGACATCCGGCGCGAGCACGGCGGCGACCTGAAGTCCGAGGAGATCGAGGCCGGGATGGCGGAGAAGTCCCGGGAGTTCGCGGACGCGGGCAACCGGGTCTATCTGCCGATCGCGGACTGAGACGGTGCGGTACGCGCGCTGTTCCGGGCGCCCGGGGCTTCCGGGACAGCGCACGGCCTGCTGCCCGCTCAGTCCGGCTGGTGCTCGGGTCCGCCGAAGTCGGGGCTGGTGAAGTCCGGGCTGGTGAAGCTCGGGTGGCTGGTGGGGGAGGCGCCCTCGTCGGGGCTGTCGAAGCCGGGCCGGTCATAGCCGAGGGTGGGGATGCGGCCGATCGGGCGGCGCGGGGCCGGTGCGCCGGGGTCCACGCTCGGGTCGGCCAGCGCGTCGCGCAGGAACGGGTAGATGCCGCGTTCCAGCAGGGCGTGGCGCCAGGCCTCGCGGGCGCGGGCGAACTCCTGGGTGCGCTCGTCCGGGGCGTCCGCCTCGCTGTCCTCGTCGATGGCCACCACCTGGGTCGCGCCGTTGCGCACCGCGGTGATCAGCAGTCCGACGGCGGCGGCCAGGATCGCGGCGGCGGTCAGCGCGCCGAAGAACCAGCCCGCCGTCAGCATCGTGTCGGCGAAGGCCGGCACCGGGTTGAGCATCTTCAGGATGTAGCCGACCAGCAGGAAGATCGCGGCGGCGGTTCCCGCGAGCACCGGGGCGAGCACGGCGACGACCGCGCCGACGCCCGCGCCCGAGGGCTCCAGCGGTACGCCCTCGGCGGGTGCCAGGACGGAGTCGTGCGCGGTGCCGGTGCTGGGCGCGCGCAGCTCTTCGCGCGCCTTGACGTAGTTCTCGTACTCGGCGGCCGCCCGCTCGGTGACGAACGTGCCGGCGGCGAGCACCATGGTGCGCAGCTGCACGGCGTTGAGGCGGTCGCCGATACCGGACAGCTCGGGCCGTTCATGCGCGGTGCGCAGTGCCTCGTCGAGGATCCGCTCGAACTCCGGGCGGTCCTCGGTGAGCAGGTGCGGAGCGCTGTTCATGTGCATCCCCCGATGCTCCGTAGGGCCGGGAAGCCCGCCTGGTGAACGGGCAGTTGGCGGAAACGGAGGAGAGCCTGCTACGGATAACCCGATGGTAGAGCCGCTACGGCACGGGGTGACAGGGTGTTTCCGGAAATGGCATACCCGGCGCTTTGCAGAAGGCCTTCCCGGTCAACCGTCACCCATGCAGCGGCAGTTGCTGGACCAGCAGCTTTCCGGCCATGGTCACGCCGCCGTCCATGGCGATGGCAAGACCGTCGGCGTAGACGTGGGGTCCCTCGACCACCGGTCGCGAGTCCTCCTCGCCGTCCTCGGTGCCGACCTCGCCGAGCAGATACGGAATGGGGCTGTGCCCGTGCACCACGCGCTGCCCGCCGTACGCCGCGAGCAGCTCGCGGGCGGCCTGCGGGCCGGAGTCGTCCCGGAACGCGAAGCGCTTGGTGAACTTGCGGAACAGGTCCCAGCACTCGTCGGCGTCGTTGCGGTTGAGGATGGCGTGGACGGTGTCGTTGACGGCCTCGATGGAGTCGCCGTACTCCAGATAGGCGGTCGTGTCGGAGTGCATCAGGAGGTGGTCGTCCTCCTGCTCGATCGCGTCGAGCCGGGACATCCACTGCAGGTGTACGTCCTGGAGCCGGTCCATGTCGGCCTTCTGGCCGCCGTTGAGCAGCCAGGCGGCCTGGAAGGTGGCCGTGCCCGCCCCGGAGTTGACCGGGGTGTCGGCGAACCGCTTGGCGCCGATGAGCAGCAGCTCGTGGTTGCCCATGAGGGCCTTGCAGTACCCGCCGGCGGCCGCGGCCTCGGCGGAGAGTCGCATGACCAGGTCGATGACGCCGATGCCGTCGGGGCCCCGGTCGGTGAAGTCGCCGAGGAACCAGAGGCGGGCGGTGCCCGCGGCCCAGTGGCCGGACTCGTCGATGAGCCCCTGGGCGCGCAGGGCGGCCAGGAGTTCGTCGAGATAGCCGTGGACGTCGCCGACGACGTACAGCGGGCCGGGCCCCTCGGACACCTCGGACGCGGCGAGGGGCTCGACCGTCGGCAGCTGGACGGTGTCCCCCCGGTGGATCACCGGGAGGTCGCGGGCGGTCGGCGTGTAGCCCTCGGGGGGCTCGTCATCCGAATAGGTGGTCACGCCGGGCGCCGGAGCGGACGCGAGGGGCATGGGCGCCTCCGGGTGACCGACGGGCGGCTCCTGGCGGAAGACGTGCACCGCGGGATCCGGATGCGCGACCGGTTCCTCCGGCGGTGGCACGGGGGTCTGTTGCGCGTACGGCGGCACCCGGAAGTCACGCAACGTCTCCGTCCGCACGGGTCCCTGACCGGCCCCCTGAGTCATCGACCCCTCCACCACCGTCGCGCCGCCGTACACCGTGGGAGCCGCCAGGTCGGGCGGGGCTCCGTGGTGTCGTGCGCCCATCATAGGAATGCGCCTCATGGTGTGTGACGCACCAGGGGTGGTCAATCCGGGTGCGAGGGACCTTCTCGGGGGCTTATGTCCTCTATGTGATGGTCCAGTCCAGGCCGAAGTCCGCCGTTCGGGCCGTTGTGGAGTCATCCGTGTCCCGGCCGGGGGTCAGTGCCCGGCCGGGAGTTCACTCCTTGTTGGGGCCTGCCTGGTCCTTGGCCGGGGAGCGGGGCGGGCTGACCGTGGTGCGTGCCGGGCGCCGCTGGGACGACGTCCGCACGATCAGTTCGGTCGGTATCACCTGCTCGATCGGGTGACCGTTGTCGATCCCCTCGATCGCGTCGATGAGGAGCTGGACCACCGCCGTGCCGATGCGCCGCGGTTTGAGCGAGAGGGTGGTGATGGGCGGTTCGGTGGTGGCGTACACCGTCGACTCGCTGCAGCACACGAGGAGCAGGTCCTCGGGCACCCGCAGGCCGTAGCGCCGGGCGGCCGCGAGCAGGTCGGTGCCGTTGGGGTCGAAGAGTCCGTAGACGGCGTCTGGCCGGTCCGGGCGGGCGAGCAGCCGGTCGGCTGCGACGGCACCCGCACAGGGGTCGTGGGCCGGGTAGGACTCGTACACCGGATCCTGGCCGACGCGTTCGCACCAGCTCAGATAGGCCTCGGTGGAGAGCCGGGTGTAGGTGTCGGTGGTGGTTCCGGTGAGCAGGCCGATCCGGCGGGCGCCGGCGGCGGCGAGATGGTCGAGGAGGTCGAGTACGGCGGCCTCGTGGTCGTTGTCCACCCAGGCCGTGACGGGCAGGGAGCCCGCCGGGCGGCCGTCGGAGACGACCGGAAGGCCCTGGCGCACGAGTTCGCTGACGACGGGGTCCTGGTCGGAGGGGTCGATGACGACGGTGCCGTCGAGGGCGACGTTCGACCAGACGTCCGCCGGGCTGCGGCGTGAGGTGGCGGGCAGGATGACGAGGGCGTAGCCGCGGGCCAGCGCGGCGGAGGTCGCGGCTCTGGCCATCTCGGCGAAGTACGCGAATTCGGTGAAGGTGAAAGGTTCATCCCCGTAGGTCGTCACGGTCAGGCCGATGAGGCCCGACTTTCCGGTACGGAGCGTGCGGGCCGCTGCGGATGGGCGGTAGCCCAGCCGGTCTGCGACCTCGCGGACGTGGCGGCGGGTGGCGTCGGGGAGCCGGCCCTTGCCGTTGAGCGCGTCGGAGACGGTCGTGATGGAGACACCGGCGGCGGCGGCCACGTCCCGAATGCCCGCCCGCCCCAGCCGGCGACCGGTCGACCGGCTCACCTGGTGCTTCCCTGCTGCTGTCATGGCGAGCCGATAGTAGGGCGATGACGGGCGGTTGGCCCGGGTGCATATGCACGCGTTGACAGGCACGATTCTGCATGATCGTTAATGGTCAATGGCCTTGATATGCAAGGAAGTTGGGCGTCATGGCGTTGTGGTGACGCTTGTCGACCCATGGGCGGCTGACAACTGTCCGATGTTTCGAAGAGGTCTCAACTCACCTTCACGGGTGATGCGCGCCACGGCGCGAGCCACCGGCGCGTGGGCGCCCGAGGAGCGCTCCCCCCTTCTCGTACGCCCGCCGGGAACCGGTTCCCGTCCCCTATTCGCAGGGAGGCCGAATCCTCATAAGGTGAGGAGTATTGGATGTGTACGGAGCTGTCCGCGGCGGCGGGCACGGCCCCTGCACGGAACGGTCGAGGAGGACCCGCGGTGAGCGAGACGAGCCCCAAGCTGCGCGCCGAGCTGGACAGCATCCCCACCTACAAGCCCGGCAAGCCCGCGGCGTCGGATGGTCCGGCCGCCTACAAGCTCTCCTCGAACGAGAACCCCTACCCGCCGCTCCCGGGCGTGCTGGAGAGCGCGATGGCGGCCGCGGGGAACTTCAACCGGTACCCGGACATGGCGTGCACCGGATTGATGAACGAGCTCGCCGAGCGTTTCGGGGTCCCGCTGTCGCACCTGGCCACCGGCACCGGCTCGGTGGGCGTGGCCCAGTCGCTGATCCAGTCCACCTCCGGCCCCGGTGACGAGGTCATCTACGCCTGGCGCTCCTTCGAGGCGTACCCGATCATCACCCAGATCAGTGGAGCGACGTCCGTCCAGGTGCCGCTGACCCCCGGCGAGGTGCACGACCTCGACGCGATGGCCGACGCGATCACCGACCGGACGCGGCTGATCTTCGTCTGCAACCCGAACAACCCGACGGGCACGGTGGTGCGCCGGGCCGAGCTGGAGCGGTTCCTGGACCGGGTGCCCTCGGACGTCCTGGTGGTGCTCGACGAGGCGTACCGGGAGTTCATCCGCGACGTCGAGGTGCCGGACGGCCTCGAGATCTACCGCGACCGGCCGAACGTGGCGGTCCTGCGCACCTTCTCCAAGGCGTACGGGCTCGCGGGGCTGCGGGTCGGCTTCGCCGTGGCGCACGAGCGGGTCGCCGCGGCGCTGCGCAAGACCGCCGTGCCCTTCGGTGTCAGCCAGCTGGCCCAGGAGGCGGCGATCGCCTCGCTGCGTGCCGAGGACGAACTGATGGGCCGCGTCGGCACGTTGGTGTGCGAGCGGCAGCGGGTGTCCGAGGGCCTGGCGCAGCAGGGCTGGACCGTGCCCGAGACGCAGGCGAACTTCGTCTGGCTGCGCCTCGGGGAGCGCACGGTCGACTTCGCCGCGGCGTGCGAGGCGGCGGGCGTGGTGGTCCGCCCGTTCGCGGGTGAGGGCGTGCGCGTCACGATCGGCGAGAGCGAGGCCAACGACCTGTTCCTCAAGGTCGCCGAGGGCTTCCGCAAGCAGGCCTGACGCGCCTCCACGGGCATCCGGGGCGGCGTCTCAGAGCGCGTCGACCCGGATCGGGTCGCCGGAGCGGACCGTGGCGAGCAGCCGGGGGTCGCCGTCGATCCGGCCGAGGACGTTGCACGGGCTCGCGAGCCGGCACTCCTCGCCGCGGGAGATGGGCGTGGGGCCGTAGGGCAGCGCGAGCGCGTCGCCGTCGGTCCAGAACGCCACTGTGCCCGGCTCCACGACCTGCCGGGCGTCCGCCTCCCTGGCGGGGGAGACGGGGGTGTCGAAGTAGACCTCCTCGCCCCAGGTGTGGGCGGTGGAGGTGATCGGGAGGGCCTCCGCGAGCGCCTGGCTCGTGGAGGTCTCTTCGAGCGTCGCGGTGAGGCTGCCCGCGGGCCATGAGATGCGTATGCGCAGCTGGTTCTCCATGGCGCCGAATTCAACAATATGTTGAAAGCCTTGGGAAGAGGCTGTTCATGTTCGCCCGTGGGTCGCCCGTGGGTCGCCCGTGGTTCGCCCGCACCCGCAAAAGGGACCCCCCTGAACGCCCTCGACAGTCAGTGCGACATAATGCTTGTGAATGTGAACGCGTTCACAAGCGTGGCCCGCTTCGTCCCATGATCGGGGGGATTGAGGGGGCAAGCTGCGGCTGTGACCACGGCGATGTAAGGAGAGTGCCGACGTGGACCTGGCTCTGGCGCCGGAGACCCTGGCGCGATGGCAGTTCGGTATCACCACCGTCTACCACTTCCTCTTCGTCCCCCTGACGATCTCGCTGGCCGCGCTCGTCGCGGGCCTGGAGACCGCCTGGGTGCGAACGGGGAAGGACAAGTACCTCAAGGCGACCAAGTTCTGGGGCAAGCTCTTTCTGATCAACATCGCGATGGGTGTGGTCACGGGCATCGTCCAGGAATTCCAGTTCGGCATGAACTGGTCCGACTACTCCAGGTTCGTCGGTGACGTCTTCGGCGCCCCGCTCGCCTTCGAGGCGCTCATCGCCTTCTTCTTCGAGTCCACCTTCATCGGGCTCTGGATCTTCGGCTGGGACAAGCTGCCGAAGAAGATCCACTGCGCCTGCATCTGGCTGGTCTCGATCGGCACCATCCTGTCCGCCTACTTCATCCTGGCGGCCAACTCCTGGATGCAGCACCCGGTCGGCTACAAGCTCAACAAGGCCACCGGGCGCGCGGAGCTCACCGACTTCTGGCACGTCCTGACCCAGGACACCACCCTGGTCGTCGTCTTCCACACGCTGACCGCGGCCTTCCTCACCGGCGGCGCGTTCATGGTCGGCGTGGCCGCCATCCACCTGCGCCGCAAGAAGCACATCCCGGTGATGCGTACGTCGCTGCGGCTCGGCCTGGTCACGCTGGTGATCGGCGGGCTGCTCACGGCCGTCAGCGGCGACTCGCTCGGCAAGGTCATGTTCAAGCAGCAGCCGATGAAGATGGCCGCCGCTGAGGCGCTGTGGGACGGCCAGAACTCCGCGCCCTTCTCGATCTTCGCCGTCGGCGACGTGGCCAAGGGCCACAACGACGTCGAGATCTCGGTGCCCGGAATACTGTCCTTCCTCGCCGACAACGACTTCTCCTCCTACGTCCCCGGCATCAACGACGTGAACAAGGCGGAGCAGCAGAAGTTCGGGCCCGGCGACTACCGGCCGAACATCCCGGTCACGTTCTGGGGCTTCCGCTGGATGATCGGCTTCGGCATGACGTCCTTCGTCATCGGCCTGGTGGGCCTGTGGCTCACCCGGAAGAAGTTCATGCTGGCTCCGGGGATGCGGACCGGTGAGGACGAGGTGCCGAATCTGGTGCTCTTCAAGAGCACGGCACTCGGCACCCGACTGACCAAGTGGTACTGGTTCTTCGCCGTCTGGACGCTCGGCTTCCCGCTGATCGCCAACTCGTGGGGCTGGATCTTCACCGAGATGGGCCGTCAGCCGTGGGTCGTGTACGGCGTCCTGCGCACCAAGGACGCGGTCTCCCCCACGGTCTCGCAGGGCGAGGTCCTCACCTCGATGATCGTCTTCACGCTGCTGTACGCCGTGCTCGCCGTGGTCGAGGTCAAGCTGCTGGTCAAGTACGTCAAGGCCGGGCCGCCCGAGCTCACCGAAGCCGACCTCAACCCGCCCACCAAGATCGGCGGGGACGACCACGACCCCGACCGGCCGATGGCCTTCTCGTACTGAGCTGAGGAGATCGAGGCATGGAACTCCACGACGTCTGGTTCGTACTCATCGCCGTCCTGTGGATCGGCTACTTCTTCCTGGAGGGATTCGACTTCGGAATCGGCATCCTGACGAAGTTGCTGGCCCGGGACCGCACCGAGAAGCGCGTCCTGATCAACACCATCGGCCCCGTCTGGGACGGCAACGAGGTGTGGTTGCTCACCGCCGGCGGAGCGACCTTCGCCGCCTTCCCCGAGTGGTACGCGACGCTCTTCTCCGGCTTCTACCTGCCGCTGTTGATCATCCTGGTCTGCCTGATCGTCCGCGGTGTCGCCTTCGAGTACCGGGCGAAGCGGCCGGAGGAGAAGTGGCAGCGCAACTGGGAGCAGGCCATCTTCTGGACCTCGCTCATCCCGGCGTTCCTCTGGGGCGTGGCCTTCGCCAACATCACGCGCGGCGTGAAGATCGACGCGCACATGGAGTACGTGGGCACCTTCTGGGATCTGCTCAACCCGTTCTCGATCCTGGGCGGCCTGGTCACGCTCTTCCTGTTCACCTTCCACGGCGCGGTGTTCGCCTCGCTCAAGACGCTCGGGGACATCCGCGAGCGGGCCCGGGCGCTGGCGCTCAAGCTGGGTCTGGCGACGGCCGTGCTCGCGCTCGGCTTCCTGATCTGGACGCAGGCCTCGCGCGGGGACACGAAGAGCCTGGTCGCGATGGCCGTTGCCGTACTCGCGCTGGTCGGGGCGATCGCGGCCATCAAGATCGGGCGGGAGGGCTGGTCGTTCGCGCTGTCGGGCGTCACGATCGCGGCCGCGGTGGCGATGCTCTTCCTGACGCTCTTCCCGAACGTCATGCCGTCCTCGCTGAACGACGCCTGGAACCTCACGGTCTCCAACGCCTCGTCCAGCCCGTACACACTGAAGATCATGACCTGGTGTGCGGGGATCGCGACCCCGGTCGTGCTCCTCTACCAGGGCTGGACCTACTGGGTGTTCCGCAAGCGGATCGGCACGAAGAACATCGCCGACGCGCACTGACCCTCCGGGTCCCCACGCTCCAGGGGGGTGTGTTTCACGTGAAACACACCCCTCCGGGCCCGCTCTGATCCTTCCGGTTGGGGGATGTTTCACGTGAAACCGATCGACCCGCGTCTGCTCCGGTACGCCCGCGCCACCCGGTTCTTCCTCGCCGTGGTGGTGGCCCTCGGTCTGGTCGGGGCCGGGCTGATCGTCGCCCAGGCCATGCTCATCGCCGACATCGTCGTGGGCGCGTTCCAGCACGGCTACGACGCGGCCGGTCTGCGGGCGCCGCTCCTGTACCTGGCGGCGGTCGCGGTCGGGCGGGGCCTGGTCTCCTGGCTGACCGAGCTCGCCGCGCACCGGGCGAGCGCGGCGGTCAAGTCGGAACTGCGGGGCAGGCTCCTGGAGCGGGCGGCCGGACTCGGCCCCGAGTGGCTGAGCGGCCGGCGCACGGGGTCGCTGGTCGCACTCGCCACCCGCGGTGTCGACGCGCTCGACGACTACTTCGCGCGCTACCTCCCGCAACTGGGCCTCGCCATCGTGGTGCCGGTGGCGGTGCTCGCGCGCATCGTCACCGAGGACTGGGTGTCCGCGGCCACGATCGTCATCACTCTGCCGCTCATCCCGCTGTTCATGATCCTCATCGGCTGGGCCACCCAGTCGCAGATGGACCGCCAGTGGCGGCTGTTGTCCCGACTGTCGGGGCACTTCCTCGACGTGGTCGCCGGGCTGCCCACGCTCAAGGTGTTCGGGCGGGCCAAGGCCCAGGCCGAGTCGATCAGGACGATCACCGCCGAATACCGCCGGGCGACCCTGAAGACCCTGCGGATCGCCTTCATCTCGTCCTTCGCACTGGAACTGCTCGCGACGATCTCGGTGGCGCTGGTCGCGGTCGGCATCGGTATGCGCCTGGTCCACGGCGACCTCGACCTCTACACCGGACTGGTGATCCTGATCCTGGCCCCGGAGGCCTACCTGCCGCTGCGCCAGGTCGGGGCGCAGTACCACGCGGCGGCGGAGGGGCTCTCGGCCGCGGAGGAGATCTTCGAGGTCCTGGAGACCCCGCTGCCCGAGACCGGCACGGGCGAGGTGCCCGCCGGTCCCGTCCGCATCGAGATCGATGCCGTGACCGTGCGCCACCCCGGACGTACGGAGCCCTCCCTGGCCGCCGCCTCCCTCGTGGTGGAGCCGGGCGAGACGGTGGCGCTGACCGGGCCCAGCGGCGCCGGGAAGTCCACGCTCCTCAACGCGGTGCTCGGCTTCGTGGCCCCCGAGGACGGCGGCCGGGTCCTCGTCTCGGGGGCGGACCTCTCCACGCTCTCCCTCGCTCACTGGCGCGAGCGGATCGCCTGGGTGCCGCAACGTCCGCACCTCTTCGCGGGATCCGTCGCGGAGAACGTCCGCCTCGCCCGCCCGGACGCTTCCGACGCGGCCGTGCTCGACGCGCTGCGCGCCGCGGGCGCGGACGACTTCGTGGGCGCGCTGCCGGACGGCGCGGCCACGCTCCTGGGCGAGGACGGCGCCGGCCTCTCGGCCGGGCAGCGCCAACGTCTCGCCCTGGCCCGGGCCTTCCTGGCGGACCGTCCGGTGCTGCTGCTCGACGAACCGACGGCCGCCCTCGACGGTGAGACCGAGGCGGGCATCGTCGACGCGGTGCGCAGGCTGGCGGTCGGCCGTACGGTCCTGCTCGTCGTGCACCGCCCCGCGCTGCTGGCGGTCGCGGACCGGGTGATGGAGCTGCGGCCCGCCGAGGCGCCGACCCGAGGCCCGGCGCGAGAAGCACTCTCCCCCGCACCAAGTACCAAGGAAATGCCGCCGGTTGAGGGTCCCGTCGTGGTCACGGCCGGGGCGGGCCTCCCGGCCGCCCGCAAGCCGCTCGCCCGGGTCCGTGCCGCGGCCCGTGGACTGCGCGGCCGCCTCGCCCTCGCCCTGCTGCTCGGCGCGCTGGCGCTCGGCTCGGCCGTGGGGCTCATGGCCACCTCCGGCTGGCTCATCTCACGCGCGTCCCAGCAGCCGCCGGTGCTCTATCTGATGGTGGCCGTCACCGCGACCCGGGCCTTCGGCATCGGCCGCGCCGTGTTCCGCTACGCCGAACGCCTCGTCTCGCACGATGCCGTGCTGCGGATGCTGGCCGAACTGCGGGTCGCGGTCTACCGGAGGCTCGAGCGCATCGCGCCCGCCGGCCTGCGCACGACCCGGCGCGGCGACCTGCTCTCCCGCCTCGTCGCCGATGTGGACGAACTCCAGGACTACTGGCTGCGCTGGGCCCTGCCGGCCGGGGTCGCCGTCGTCGTCTCCGTCCTCAGCGCCGCGTTCACCGCGTGGCTGCTGCCCGAGGCCGGTGCCGTCCTCGCCGCGGGACTCCTCGTCGCCGGGGTCGTGGTGCCGTTCGTCAGCGGAGCCCTGGCACGACGGGCCGAGCAGCAGCTGGCCCCGGCCCGCGGGACGCTCGCCACCCGGGTGGCCGATCTGCTCACCGGAACCGGCGAGCTGACGGTGGCAGGTGCCCTCGGCCGCCGTACCCGTGACGTGAGCGACGCCGACTCGTGGCTGACCCGGATCGCCTCGCGGGGCGCCGCCGCCACCGCGCTCGGCGGCGGGCTCTCCGCGCTGGTCTGCGGTCTCACCGTGGCCGCCGCCGCGCTGGTCGGCGCGCAGGCGGTCGCGGCCGGCCGACTCGACGGGGTGCAGCTGGCGGTGGTCGTGCTGGTTCCGCTCGCGGCCTTCGAGGCCGTCACCGGGCTGCCGCTCGCCGTGCAGTCCCGTCAGCGGGTCCGGCGCAGCGCGGAACGCGTCTACGAGGTGCTCGACGCCCCCGCCCCCGTACAGGAGCCGGACGCGCCGCTCACCGCGCCCGCCTCGCCGTTCCCGCTGGAGCTGCGAGGTCTCAGCGCCCGGTACGCCGGGCAGCGGCGGGACGCGCTGCACGACTTCGGGCTGCGCCTCACCGAGGGAACGCGGGTCGCCGTCGTCGGGACCTCGGGATCCGGCAAGACCACGCTCGCCCAGGTGCTGCTCCGCTTCCTGGACGCCAAGGAGGGCACGTACGAGATCGGCGGGAGCGACGCGAGCCGGCTCGACGGCGACGACGTGCGGCGGCTCGTCGGGCTGTGCGCCCAGGACGCCCACCTCTTCGACAGCTCCGTACGGGAGAACCTGCGGCTGGCCCGCACCGACGCGACCGACGAGGAACTGCGCGCCGCCCTGCGGCGGGCCCGGCTCCTGGACTGGGTGGACGGGCTGCCCGAGGGACTCGGCACCCTCGTCGGCGAGCACGGCGCCCGGCTCTCCGGTGGCCAGCGCCAGCGGCTCGCGCTGGCCCGCGCCCTGCTCGCCGACTTCCCGGTAATGGTCCTCGACGAGCCCGCCGAGCATCTGGATCTCGCGACCGCCGACGCGCTCACCGCCGACCTCCTGGAAGCCACCGAAGGCCGTACGACCGTGCTGATCACCCACCGGCTGCGCGGCCTTGAAGCCGTCGACGAGGTGGTGGTGCTCGACGAGGGCCGGACCGTGCAGCGCGGCGCCTACGACGATCTCGCACTGGTCGACGGGCCGCTGCGGCGCATGCTGGAGAGGGAGCGGGAGACCGAGGCCGCGCAGTACCCGACTTTCCTCGCCAAATAGGACTAACTAGTCTCAAGACATGCCAGTGCCGCCAGACCCGAAGAGGCCGACGGGCCACCAGGACGTCACGGACCTGGACCGCCAGGACCAGGATCCGCTCGAAGCGGCGACCCGGGCCACCCGCAGCCTGCAAGGGCTCTCGACGGAGCTCACCGCTCGTGTGCCGCAATTGCTGGAGGCGATGCGCTCGGTGGGGACCGGCCTTGAGCTGCACTCCACGCTGGACCGGATCTGTGAGACGGCCGCCGAGCTCGCCTCCGCCCGCTACGCGGCCATCGGGGTCGTCGACGAGGAGGGCCGGGGGCTCTCCGACTTCGTGACGTACGGCGTGAGCGACGAGGAGGCCCGAGCGATCGGACACCGGCCCGATGGGCACCGCGGGCTGCTCGGCTGGCTGATCCACCACCCCGAACCGCTGCGGCTCGCCGAGATCTCGGCCGATCCCCGCTCCGCCGGAGTCCCCCCGAACCACCCCCCGATGCGCACCTTCCTCGGCGTTCCCATCCGCGTGCAGGGCGAGATCTTCGGCAATCTCTATCTGACCGAGAAGCACGAGGGGGCGCAGTTCAACGACTACGACCTGCACATGGTGCGGGTGCTGGCCACCGAGGCCGGGATCGCCATCGGCAACGCACGGCTCTACGAGGCGGCCCGCCAGCGCGAGCGGTGGATCGACGGCTCGGTCGCCGTCACCACGGCCCTGCTGTCGGGGGGTGACGCGGACGACGCCCTGGAGGTCGTCGCCGAACAGGCCCGCCACCTCGCCGTCTCCGACGCCGGAATAGTGCTGCTGCCCGCGGCAGAAGGCGGACTGGAGATCGTCGCGGTCTCCGCCGACAACCCGCGCGTCTCGCTCGGCATGGTGATCCCGCCGGAGAGCCCGGTCGTCTCGACCCTGCTGGAGGGCGAGGCGGTCTTCGTCGACGACGCCGCCACCGACCCGCGCATGATCACCAAGCTCTCGGAGCGGTACGGGCCGAGCATGCTGCTGCCGTTGCAGAGCGGTGGCCGGGTCCTGGGCGCGCTCGCCACGCCCCGGGTGCGCGGCGGGCGCCCCTTCACCGAGGCGGAGCGGACGCTGGCCAGCCAGTTCGCCTCGCAGGCCGCGCTCGCCCTGATGATGGCCGAGGCCCAGCGGGACCGGGAGCGGCTCGCGGTGTACGAGGACCGCGACCGGATCGCCCGCGACCTGCATGACCTGGTCATCCAGCGCCTCTTCGCCACCGGGATGATGCTGGAGGGCGCCCAGCGCAAGTCGGTCGTGCCCGAGGTGCAGGGGGGCATCGGCAAGGCGGTCGACGAACTCGACGTCACCATCCAGGAGATCCGCACCGCGATCTTCGCGCTCCAGCAGGGCCCGGCCGAGGCTCCCTCAGGGCTCCGGACCCGCGTCCTGCGGGAGATCAACATGGCGGCGGTGCCGCTCGGCTTCAAACCGGCCCACCGCTTCCTCGGAGCCATCGACACCCTGGTCGGCGAGCTGACCGGCAAGAACCTGATCGCGGCGCTGCGCGAGGCGCTCTCGAACGCGTTCCGGCACGCCGAGGCGTCCCGGATCGAGGTCGTCGTCGATGCCACGGCGCAGCTGCCGGACGGCAGCGCGGGCGTGCGGCTGACCGTCGCGGACAACGGGGTCGGGATCCCGCCGGGCGGCCGCCGCAGCGGACTGCGCAACCTCCAGCGGCGTGCCGAGGCGCTGGGCGGATCGAGCTCGTACGGACCGGGCCTGGGGGACGGCGGAGGCGGCACGACCGTCGTCTGGGAGGCGCCGCTCTGAGCGGATGAGACGGTCGGCCCCGGGCTCAGATACGCCAGGTGGGCGGAGCCGCATGACCGCGGAAGGTGTGTTTCACGTGAAACACACTCCGGCCGCGCGACGATCCCCTGGCGGGCCCGCCCGCTCTTCTTGTGGCGCGGACCATCACAGAGCGGGCCTCGCGCGGCTCGCTCAGAGCGCCTTGAGGATCTGCTCGATCACGACCGCCACGCCGTCCTCGTTGTTGGCGGCGGTGCGTCCGGAGGCGGTGGCCAGGACGTCGGGGTGGGCGTTGCCCATGGCGTACGACGTGCCCGCCCAGCTCAGCATCTCCATGTCGTTCGGCATGTCGCCGAAGGCCACCACCTCGGTGGGCGAGATGCCGCGCTCCGCGCAGCACAGCGCCAGTGTGGAGGCCTTGGAGACGCCAGCGCCGCTGATCTCCAGGAGCGCCGTCGGGCTGGACCGGGTGACCTCCGCCCGCGCTCCGACCGCCGTGCGGGCGAGCGCGAGGAAGTCGTCGGGGGTCAGTTCCGGGTGGAACGCGAGAACCTTGAGCACCGGCTGGTCCGCCGTGTCCGCGTCCTCGGCCAGCAGCTTCTCGGCCGACGCGACGCTCGCCGCGGGGTCCATGTGCAGGGGTGGGTAGGCGAGTTCGTGGTGGAAGCCGCCGGTGCGCTCGACCGCGAAGGACGTGCCGGGCACGGCCGCCCGCAGCAGGGTCACGACATCGAGGGCGGCGGCCCGCTCCAGCGGCCGCACCTTCACGAAGAGGTGCCCGTCGCTCCCGCCGTGCAGGTCGACGACGGCCGCGCCGTTCCCACAGATGGCCAGGCCGTGGCCGTGGACATGGGCGCTGACGACGTCCATCCAGCGGGCCGGGCGGCCGGTGACGAAGAAGACCTCGATGCCCGCCTCCTCGGCGGCGGCCAGTGCCGCGACCGTACGGTCCGACACGGACTTGTCATCACGCAGCAGAGTGCCGTCCAGGTCGGTCGCGATGAGCCGCGGTGCGGTGGGCACGGGGCGGATGGCCGGGGCGGGGTCCGTAGCTGAGGTCACCGCCCCATTCTCCCGTATCCACGCGCACGGGCGTGCGAGCGGACGCACATCTGAGAGCGTTGAGCGGTGCGCCCGGGGCACGAGGGGGCGTACGGGACGCAGGGGGCGCTTGGGTCGGAAGGGGCTGGGGAAGCGCCGTGCTCAGGTCCGTCGCGCAAGGGGCCCGGGTGTCCGTCGGGGCACCGGTGGACGACGTAGGGTCGGAGTATGCGTCTGAGCACTGTGATTCTTCCGGTCCGCCGCTGGCACGAAGGCGGTCGCGACGAGTGGCTGCGCGCCGAGGAGCTGGGCTTCCACACGGCGTACACCTACGACCACCTGTCCTGGCGGACGTTCCGCGACGGCCCGTGGTTCGGGGCGGTGCCGACGCTCACGGCCGCGGCGGCCGCGACCAGCCGGATGCGCCTCGGCACCCTGGTCACCTCGCCGAACTTCCGGCACCCGGTGACCCTCGCCAAGGACCTGATCACGCTCGACGACGTGTCGAACGGCCGGATCACCCTCGGGATCGGCGCGGGCGGCAACGGCTTCGACGCCACCGCGCTCGGCCAGGACACCTGGACGCCGCGCGAGCGGGCCGACCGGTTCGGCGAGTTCGTGCCCCTGCTCGACCGCCTGCTCACCGAGGACTCGGTGACGTACGAGGGCACCTTCTACTCGGCGGTCGAGGCACGGAACCTGCCGGGCTGCGTCCAGCGGCCCAGGATCCCCTTCGCGGTGGCCGCGACCGGCCCGCGCGGGCTGCGGCTCGCGGCGAAGCACGGGCAGGCGTGGGTGACCACGGGCGATCCGAAGCTGTTCGAGACGGGGACGCCCGAGCAGTCGATCGAGGCCATCCGCGGGCAGATCAAGAAGCTGGGCGAGGCCTGCGACGAGATCGGGCGCGACGTGGACGAGCTGGACAAGATCCTTCTCACCGGCTTCACCCCGCACCCCGGCCGTCCGCTGGAATCGCTCGACGCGTTCGTCGACTTCGCGGGGCGGCACTTCGAACTCGGCTTCACCGAGATCGTTCTGCACGCGCCGATCCCGGACTCCGACTTCGCGGCCGACCCGAAGGTTTTCGAGCGGATCGCGACCGAGGGACTCGCGCAGCTGCGCTAGCCCTATTTGCCGCGGACGTGCGCGCTCAGCCACGGGGTGAGCGCGCCGAGCAGCACCAGTTCCTTGTACGTCTCGTCGCCGGGCAGGGGCACGACCAGCCACCAGCCCGGTGGGAAGAACCGGCCGCGCACGTGGGCGAGCCCGCCGTAGACGGACCGCAGGAAGGCCGGCACGGCATCGCGCGGCACGTCGTCGAACCGCACGCCGTCGACGGTGACTTGGGCGTCGTCCTCGGGATAGACCCGTACGGACACCGAGGGCGAGCCGCCGAGTTCGACGTACGCCTCGTGCGGCAGCGAGCCGTCCGGGTCGAGCACCGCGAAGACCCCCGCCGACGTGCGGCGGGAGGTCCGGTCGGCGCCGATGTCGTCGGTGACCTCGACCGTCAGCCGGTGTTCGTCGGCGATCGCGCGGATCGCGGTGACCACGGACTCGGTGGTGGGCAGATGCGGATGGGGCATGGGGCCGATCATGCCAAGCACCGGCTCAGCCCGGCAGCCGCAGGTACCGCGGCGGTACGGAGTCGGTGAGCCAAACACCGTTGGCGCTGACATGGAAGACATGGCCGGCCCGGTGCATGGCGCCGGCGTCGACACTCAGCACCACCGGGCGGCCGCGACGGGCGCCGACCCGGGTCGCGGTCTCCCGGTCGGGCGAGAGGTGGACGTGGTGGCGGGCCATGGGGCGCAGGCCCTCGGCGCGGATCGCGTCCAGATTGCGGGCCACGGTGCCGTGATAGAGGTACGCGGGCGGTTCGGCGACCGGCAGGTCGAGGTCGACGGTCACGGTGTGCCCCTGGCTGGCCCGGATCCGGTCGCCCTCCACCGCGAAGCGCCGCTTGTCGTTGGTGGCCACCACGTGGTCGAGCTCGGCGCGGGTGATGGGGAAGTGATGCGCGGCCGCGGCCCGCAGCAGCACATCGATCTCCACCCAGCCCTGGGGGTCCAGCGTGAGGCCGATGCGTTCGGGTTGATGGCGCAGGTGCTTGGCCAGGTATTTCGACACCTTGACGGTGCGCCGGTCGTCCGGGAGTCGCCGCGTACCGTCGCGGCGCGGCTCCGGCGGGGTTCGTGTCATGCCGTCAGGGTGCCGGGGCGGGCACGCTCCCGGCACCCCGATTTTCTCCGTCCCGGATGGGCGACGATCCATCTTCCCCAGCGAGTGCCCTTCGGCTTCCACGGCAACTGGCTCGGCGCTCCGGACGGAGCCCATGAAAAGGGTTGGTTGTGACGCCAATCACCCTGTAAAAAACCGCAGTTGGGTTTGTTCCACAGTGAAGTCACTTTATCCACAGGGAATTTGACCTGACTGTGGACAACGTGCGCCCGATAAAAGGAGTTTAGGCAACTCTGCTAAAAGCGTGCCCATTTGGGATGAAGTGCACCTAGGTGCTACTGCGCGTTGGGAGTGAGAGGGCGTCCAAGGTGCGTGCCTGGACCTCGCGTTCGGTGGCCGCGGCGATGAACGCCGACACGTTGTCCTGGCCCACCAGGTCCCGAACCGCTCGCAGGGTGGCCGCGGGCAGGGTGACCGGGCCGGGGTCCGGGGTGGCGGGGGGCACGGCGGGGGTGCCCAGGTGCTTCTGGAGGTGGCGAGTCGCGAAGAGGCGCATGGCGCGGGCCAGTTCGGCGTCGACGGTCTGCTGGGCCAGGGGGCGCAGTCGGCGTACCAGGTCGGCCGCTTCCGCTGCCTCGGCGTCGGTCGGGGGGTGATGGCCCAGGTAGCGGGCGAAGACGTGTTCCGCGGTGAAGTCGAGGAAGCGGGCCGCTATGTGCTCGACCTGCCCGCGCAGCTCACGCAGGTGTCCGGAGATGGCGTCGAGCGGCACACCCGCCGCGTGCAACTCGGCGGCCACCGCCAGCTCTTGGGGGCTGGGTACGAGGAACTCGGCGTCGTTGTCCGGGATGCGCTCCAGGATGCCGAGCTCCACCGCCTCGGCGACGGCCTTGTCGTCGGGGACGCCGCCGAAGGTCTCGTCGAGATCGGCGCGGGAGATCCGGGCGGCCTCCTCGTCCGTCCAGGGGCCGTTGACCTCGGCGACCAGACCGAGCACGCCGCCGAGCCCCCGTCCGGCGTCCCAGGCCTCCAGGAGTTCCTTGATGGAGGCCAGGGTGTAGCCCCGGTCCAGGAGATCGGCGATCTGGTGGAGCCGTGCGAGGTGGGCGTCGCCGTACACATTGGAGCGGCCGCGCCGTTCGGGCCGGGGAAGCAGGCCGCGGTCCTGGTAGGCGCGGATGGTGCGGACCGTGGCGCCGCTGGCGTGCGCCAGGTCCTCGATCCGGTACTCGGCCGGTGCCGTCGCCGGCGGGGCCACCTGCTGAAGTGCTGACTGCCCGGACAAACCCACTCCCTCTACCCCAAGGCGGCACGGCCCACGGCGCCCGCCGCCGCTCGGGCCGCCGGCGAGGTCGCGAGGTATTCGACGGCCTTGCGCAGGGAGCCCTCCTGCGAGGGATGGTACGACCGGCGGAAGTAGCGGGGTATGGCCGAGCCCAGCTCCTTCCAGGTCGGCAGCAGGCCCCGGCGTACGGCCCGGTTGTGCTCGCGCAGCGAGTAGCGCGGGCGCCCGGCCAGTTGGGGGTCGTGCCGGATCAGATAGGAGGCGCCCCACACCCACAGCCACAACAGGACCGGGGCGACCACGGCCATGCCCTCCACCCGGCGGGCGTACCGGGGCAGGCCCGTGCCGCCGCAGTGCTGGTACATGTCGAAGGCCACCGCGCGGTGTTCGACCTCCTCCGCACCGTGCCAGCGCAGCAGGTCCAGCATGACCGCGTCGGAGCCTGCCCGGTCCAGGCCCTCGGCGTGCAGCACCCAGTCGCCGAGCACCGCCGTGAACTGCTCGATGGCGGCGATCAGCGAGAGGCGGAAACGCAGCCACTCCTGGGTCGGTATCGGAGCCCCGAACGGTGGCGCCTCGCCGAGGAGCTTCTCGAAGAGGAAGTCGACGTGCCGCGTGTAGGCGCCGGTGTCGAGCCGCTGGTGCGCCAAGTGGTCGAGAACGTAGGCGTGTTGGACGCTGTGGGTGGCTTCCTGACCCATGAAGCCCTTGACGTCCTTGAGCAGCGCCGGGTCGTCGACCAGTGGCAGGGCCTCCTTGAAGACCTTCACGAACCAGCGCTCGCCCGCCGGGAGCAGCAGATGGAGCACATTGATCACATGGGTGGCGGTGGGCTCGTCCGGTATCCAGTGCAGCGGCGTCCGGTCCCAGTCGAACGAGACGCGGCGCGGGGCGATCCGGTAGTGCTCCTCGCTCGCGGTGCCTTCTCGGCGCTCCCTGCTCACAGCGGCGGCTCCAATCGGGCGATCGCGCGCAGCGTCCTCGGGGCGAACCGGGACAGGAGGTGGGCGCCGCGCGCCTCGGGTGTCACCGGCACCACGGCCTGGTTCTTCACCACGGCGCGCAGGATGGCCGAAGCGACCTTCTCCGGCGGGAAGTTGCGCAGCCCGTACAGACGCGAGGTCTTCTTCTGGAGGCGCTTCTCCTCCTGGGCGTCCGCCCCGGCGAAGTGCGTGGTCGAGGTGATGTTGGTGTTGACGAGGCCGGGGCAGATCGCCGAGACGCCGATGCCCCGACCTGCCAGCTCGGCGCGCAGGCACTCGCTGAGCATCAGCACCGCGGCCTTCGACGTGCTGTAGGCGGGCAGCGCCCGGGAGGGCTGGTAGGCGGCGGCGGACGCGGTGTTGACGATGTGGCCGCCCTGGCCGCGCTCGGCCATCTGCCGGCCGAAGATGCGGCAGCCATGGATGACGCCCCACAGATTGACGTCGAGGACCTTCTTCCAGTCCTCGGCCGTGGTGTCGAAGAAGGAGCCCGACAGTCCGATCCCCGCGTTGTTGACCAGGACGTCGACGACGCCGTACTCGGTGGCGACCTTCTCGGCGAGCTTCTCCATCGCCTGCTCGTCGCTGACGTCGACGGCCTCTCCCCAGGCCTCGGGCGCGCCGATCAGGCGGGACATCTCCGCGGTCCGGGTCGCTCCCTCCGCGTCCCGGTCCACGGCGACGATCCGCGCCCCCGCCTCGGCGAACGCGAAGGCGGTGGCCCGGCCGATGCCGCTCGCCGCACCCGTCACCAGGACGAGCTGGCCGCCGAACCGGTCGGCGTACGGGCCGGTGGCGACGGTGTCCCGCGCGGGCGTGCCGTCCTCGTTGGTGCGGACGAACTCGCTGATCCAGGCCGCCAGTTGATCGGGCCGGGTACGCGGGACCCAGTGCTTGGCCGGAAGGGTCCGGCGGATCAGCTGCGGAGCCCACTGCTCCAGTTCGGCATACAGCTGGGGCGAGAGGAACGCGTCGTCGAGCGGCGTGATCAGCTGGACGGGCACATGGGCGAAGGCGTCCGGGCGCGGGCGGCGCAGGCGGGCGCGGACGTTGTCCCGGTAGAGCCAGGCGCCGTGCGCCGCGTCCTGCGGAAGGGAGCCCGTGGGATAGCCGTCGGCCGGCACCTTCTCCAGGCGCTGGAGCATGCTGGGCCACCGCTTGCCGAGCGGCCCGCGCCAGGCCAGCTCGGGCAGGACCGGGGTGTGCAGCATGTACACGTACCAGGACTTGGCGCCCTGGCCGATGAGCTGGGCGGCCCTGCGCGGCGTCGGGCGGCTCATCCGGTTCTTGATCCAGTGCCCGAAGTGGTCGAGGGAAGGGCCCGACATGGAGGTGAAGGAGGCTATCCGGCCCTGGGTGCGCTGGACGGTCGCGAACTCCCAGCCCTGGACCGAACCCCAGTCGTGGCCGACCAGGTGCACCGGCCGGTCCGGACTGACCGCGTCCGCCACGGCGAGGAAGTCGTCCGTCAGCTTCTCCAGCGTGAACCCGCCGCGCAGCGGGGCCGGTGCCGTGGAGCGGCCGTGCCCGCGGACGTCGTAGAGCACCACGTGGAACCGTTCGGCCAGCCGCTTGGCGACCTCGGACCACACCTCCTTGCTGTCCGGGTAGCCGTGCACCAGGAGCACGGTGGGCTGGGACGCGTCGCCCAGTTCGGCGACGCACAGCTCCACGCCGCCGGTCCGCACCCAGCGCTCGCGGGCTCCTTCGATGGTCACGCTCTCCACGCTCACGCCGCCTTCTCCTCGGCCCAGCGCCGCACATGCGGCAGATCGTCGTCCAGCCAGAACGCGCTCTGTTCGGGGTCCCGGGAGTCGGTGACGACCAGGATCTCCTCGAACTTCGCGCCCGTACCCCGGAAGCCGAGGTGCGGCTCGACCGCCCACAGCCCCGGCCGGGGCGGGTGGTCGGAGAACCGGTACGGCGACCAGAGCGGCGACCAGCCGTCCCGGTGGCCGTGCACCGCGTCGCTCGCCAGGCCCTTCAGCGCCTGGGTGCCGAACCCGAACACATTCGGCGACCAACGGCGCTCCTTCACCTGGTCGATCTTGTGGGCGATGACGCCGAACGGATAGGCGCGATGCCGGTTGGCGTATCCCTGGCGGACCATGAGCCGGTCCACGTCCTCGTAGATCTCGCGCAGCGGCCGTTTCTCCCGCACCTCGCGCAGGATGAGCGCGCGGTGCGCCTCCAGGTCGGCGAGCAGCCGGTCGTGCACCGGGTTGAGCCCCAGGCAGCCCGAGTAGCCGATGTCCGCGGTGAAGCCCTGGTAAACCGGGGCCATGTCGAGGATGAACGGCATCCCCGCCTCAAGGCGCCGGTTGGTGGGGAAGAACTGGAGCGGGATGCGGAAGTTCACGAACGCCGTGCGGTCGCCGAACCAGGCGAAGGGCAGATGGAACCAGTCCCGCACGCCGCGCTCGCGCAGCCACTCCCGCTGCATGCGCGCGGCCTCGCGCTCGGTCACTCCCGGCTTGAGCTGGGCCGCGACGGCCTCGGCGCACGCGTACGCGAGGCTCTGTACTTCCCTGAACCCGCGCAGCCGTGCGTCGGGTTCAGCCTGCAGTGCCGATGGCATCCGTCCACCCCTGTCGCCCTACGCGTGCGTAACTTGACACTGATGAATGTGACAATGCCCGGCGGCTGCGTCAAGGGTGCTGCACCAGGCTGTGGACAACGGGCCGGTTGTGGACAACTCCGTGCCCCGGGAAGGTGAGCCCATCAGCCTCTCGTACGGGTCCCCTACGGGTTCGTACCTCTGGAGTCGGACATGGATCCAACCTCCTGGGCTGACGATTCGTGTGGCCTGCGCCACTACCGTCGATGACGTGACTGTGATCGCGACCGAAAGCCTGAGCAAGCGGTTCCCCCGGGTGACCGCGCTTGACCGGCTCTCGTTGGACATCGGCCCCGGTGTGACCGGGCTGGTGGGCGCCAACGGAGCCGGCAAGTCCACGTTGATCAAGATCCTTCTTGGTCTCTCGCCCGCCACGGAGGGCACCGCCGCCGTGCTCGGCCTGGACGTTGCCACCAGTGGCAGCGCCATCCGCGAGCGGGTGGGCTACATGCCGGAGCACGACTGCCTGCCACCCGACGTCTCGGCCACCGAGTTCGTCGTGCACATGGCGCGGATGTCGGGCCTCCCGGCCACCGCGGCCCGTGAGCGGACCGCCGACACGCTGCGCCACGTGGGGCTCTACGAGGAGCGCTACCGGCCCATCGGCGGCTACTCGACCGGTATGAAGCAGCGGGTCAAGCTCGCCCAGGCGCTCGTCCACGACCCGCAGCTGGTCCTCCTCGACGAGCCGACCAACGGCCTCGACCCGGTCGGCCGCGACGAGATGCTCGGCCTGATCCGCCGCATCCACACAGACTTCGGCATCTCGGTCCTGGTCACCTCGCACCTCCTGGGCGAGCTGGAGCGCACCTGCGACCACGTGGTGGTCGTCGACGGCGGCAAGCTGCTGCGCTCCAGCTCCACCAGCGACTTCACCCAGACCACCACCACCCTCGCGGTCGAGGTCACCGACTCCGACACCCACCCCGACGGCACCGAGGCGGTGCGCAAGGCGCTCACCGCTGCCGGGATCACCCTGCAGGCGGGGGTGGAGGACGGGCTGCCGGGCGCCGGTCACATCCTGCTCGTCGAGGCCACCGGCGAGGAGACCTACGACACCGTCCGCGACACCGTCGCAGACCTCGGCCTCGGCCTCGTCCGGATGGAACAGCGCCGTCACCACATCGCCGAGGTGTTCCAGACCCCGGCGCGGGAGCCGGTCTCCGAACGCGCCGCCGCGTGGGCAGCCACCGCGGCCGGCGCCGAGCAGAAGGGAGCCGGTCGCGATGGCAACTGACAGCGTCCAGACCCAGATCCACAACATCGGCTACCGCAACTACGACGGGCCGCGCCTGGGCCGGGCCTACGCCCGCCGCTCGCTCTTCTCGCAGTCCCTGCGCGGCGCGTACGGCCTGGGCCGCAGCGCCAAGTCCAAGGTCCTGCCGATGCTGCTGTTCGCGGTGATGTGCGTGCCCGCGGCCATCATGGTCGCGGTCGCCGTCGCCACCAAGGCCAACGACCTGCCGGTGCAGTACACGCGGTACGCGATCTTCCTTCAGGCCGTCATCGGGCTTTTCATCGCGGCCCAGGCGCCGCAGACCGTCTCGCGCGACCTGCGGTTCAAGACGGTGCCGCTGTACTTCTCGCGGCCGATCGAGCGCCTCGACTACGTCCTGGCCAAGTTCGCCGCCATGGCGTCGGCCCTGTTCATCATCACGGGCGCGCCACTGGTGATCCTGTACGTCGGCGCTCTGCTCGCCAAACTCGACTTCGCGGACCAGACCAAGGGGTTCGCCCAGGGGCTGGTCTCGGTGGCACTGCTCTCGCTCCTCTTCGCGGGCCTCGGCCTGGTCATCGCGGCCCTGACGCCGCGCCGCGGCTTCGGCGTGGCCGCCATCATCGCCGTACTGACCGTCTCCTACGGGGCCGTCTCCGCGGTCCAGGCCATCGCCTTCAACCAGGGCTCCCCCGGAGCGGTCCAGTGGCTCGGCCTCTTCTCGCCCATCACGCTCATCGACGGCGTGCAGACCGCGTTCCTCGGGGCGAACACCAACTTCCCCGGCGGCCACGGCCCGGGATCGGGCACCGGAGCGGTCTACCTGCTCGTCGTCCTCGCGCTGATCTACGGCTCGTACGCCGTGCTGATGCGCCGCTACCGGAAGGTCGGGCTGTGACCACCCTCGACATCGACCACACCTCGCGCTGGTTCGGCAACGTGGTGGCGGTCAACGACGTCACCATGACGATCGGCCCCGGCGTGACCGGGCTGCTCGGCCCCAACGGTGCCGGAAAGTCCACGCTCATCAACATGATGGGCGGTTTCCTCGCCCCGTCCACGGGAACGGTCACGCTCGACGGCGAGCAGATCTGGCGCAACGAGTCCGTCTACCGGAAGATCGGCATCGTCCCCGAGCGGGAGGCCATGTACGACTTCCTGACGGGCCGCGAATTCGTCGTCGCCAACGCCGAGTTGCACGGCCTCGGCGCGAAGGAGGCCCAACAGGCGCTGGCCACCGTCGAGATGGAGTACGCGCAGGACCGCAAGATCCAGACGTACAGCAAGGGCATGCGCCAGCGCGTGAAGATGGCCTCCGCCCTCGTCCACAACCCGTCGGTGCTGCTGCTGGACGAGCCGTTCAACGGCATGGACCCGCGCCAGCGCATGCAACTCATGGAGCTGCTGCGTCGGATGGGGGCCGAGGGGCGCACGGTCCTGTTCTCCTCCCACATCCTCGAAGAGGTCGAGCAGCTCGCCTCGCACATCGAGGTCATCGTCGCGGGACGGCACGCGGCCAGCGGCGACTTCCGCAAGATCCGCCGCCTCATGACGGACCGGCCGCACCGCTATCTGATCCGCTCCAGCGACGACCGCGCACTGGCCGCGGCGCTGATCGCCGACCCGTCGACCGCCGGGATCGAGGTGGACCTCAAGGAGGGCGCGCTGCGCATCCAAGCCGTCGACTTCGGCCGGTTCACCACGCTGCTTCCGCAGGTCGCCAAGGCCCACGGCATCCGGCTGCTCACGGTCTCGCCGTCCGACGAGTCCCTCGAATCCGTCTTCTCCTACCTCGTAGCGGCCTGAGCGCCTCCAGAAAGGAGCGGTGACGTTCCCATGTACAACCCGACCGTCGCCCGGCTCACCTACCGGGCCCTGCTCGGCCGCCGCCGGGCCGCCATCCTCTTCGTCCTGCCCGCCCTGCTGATCGTGATCTCGGCGGCCGTACGGTCCTTCAGCGGCGCCGACGACCAGGTCACCGCCGATCTCCTGGGCAGCTTCGCGCTGGCCACGATGGTGCCGCTGATCGGTGTCATCGCGGGCACCGGAGCGATCGGCCCGGAGATCGACGACGGTTCCATCGTCTATCTGCTGGCCAAGCCGGTGAAGCGCTCCACGATCATCGTCACCAAGCTGATCGTCGCGATCGCCGTCACGATGGCGTTCTCCGCGATCCCGACGCTGATCGCCGGATTCATCCTGAACGGCAACGGCCAGCAGATCGCGATCGCCTACACCGTGGCGGCGCTGGTCGCCTCCATCGCGTACGCCGCGGTGTTCCTGCTGCTCGGCACCGTCACCCGGCACGCCGTGGTCTTCGGCCTGGTGTACGCGCTGGTGTGGGAGTCGCTGTTCGGCAACCTGGTGCCCGGCGCGCGCACCCTGAGCGTGCAGCAGTGGTCGCTCGCCCTCGCCCAGAAGATCGGCGAGAACGGCGTGATCTCCTCCGACGTGGGCCTGCCGCTCGCGGTGACCCTGCTGGTGGGCGTGACCGCCGTGGCCACCTGGTACGCGGGCCAGAAGCTGCGCACCCTGAAGCTGGCCGGGGAGGAGTGACGGGGGTTTCCCGGACAGGGACGGGGCCCGGCGCCACTCCGTGGCCGCCGGGCCCCGCCGCTTTGACCACGGCGTCGAGCCGGCGGCCGTCGCCGCCGAGACGGGGGCGTTGTGTTGCCGGTCCGCTGTGCGGCCCCGGCTAGACCGTCCGGTCCCGGGCCGCGAAGAGGCCCACCGTCAGGGCCGCCGCGCACACACAGAGGACCAGCCCGATCGGCACGGTCCAGCCGCCCGTCGCCTGGTGCACCGCGCCCGCCGTGATGGGGCCGACGGCCGCCAGCAGATAGCCGACCGTCTGGGCCATGCCGGACAGCCGGGCCGCCGTCCGCGCGTCGCCCGAGCGCAGCACGATCAGCGTGAGGGCCAGCCCCACCGCCCCGCCCTGCCCGATGCCCAGGACGCCCGACCACAGCCAGGCGCCGCTCACCGGGGCGACCATCAGGCCCGCGTAGCCGGCCGCGACCAGCGAGGTGACCAGGACGATCAGCGGGCGCTGGCTACGCATGCGGCCGGCCAGGAGCGGGACCCCGAAGGCGCCCGCCACCTGGATCAGGTTGTTGAACGCGAAGATCACGCCCGCCGTGGACCGGCTCATCCCGTGGTCCGTGAAGATCGTCGGCATCCAGGCGATCAGCACGTACGACCAGAGCGACTGCAGTCCCATGAAGAGCGTGACCTGCCAGGCCAGGGCCGAGCGCCACACGCTCCTGCCCGCGCCGGACAAGGCAGGGGCCGCCACCCGGACCTCGTGGCCCGTACGACCGCGCGCGATCAGCACCTGCGGCAGCCAGGCCACCGCCGCGAGGACCGCGAGCAGCGACCACACCGCCAGCGAGGCCTCCCAGCTGCCGCCGAACGCCTTCTCCAGCGGGACCGAGGACGCCGCCACGACCGTCGCGCCCGCGATCATCGCGCCGGTGTAGACCGACGTCATCGACGCCGCCCTGTCCGGGAAGTCACGCTTGATCAGGCCGGGCATCAGCACGTTGAGCAGGGCTATCGCGGTGCCGACGAGTACGCCTCCGCCGTACAGCGCCACCGCGGAGGGGGCCACCCGCACCAGGATGCCGACGGCCAGGAGCAGCAGCGCGAACAGCAGCACCGGCTCGCTCCCGAAGCGGCGGGCCAGCCACGGCGCCACCAGGGCGCCGAGCCCCAGGAACAGCACCGGTACGGAGGTCACCAGGCTGCTCGCCGTCGACGACAGGCCGAACGACTGGCTGATCTCGCTCACCAGCGGCGACACGCTGGCCAGCGCCGCCCGCATGTTCACCGACGCCAGCACGATCCCGACCAGCAGCACCACCGGATGCGCCAGCAGCGCCCGCCGCGCGGCGGCGCCCTGTGGCGAGGGCCGTACATCGGCCTCGGCATCGGGCAACAGCAGGCGATCAGCATCCGGGCGTGACAAGACAAGGCACCTTTCGTGGACGGCCCTTGGGCCTTGGAGCCCTGGCCGGTGACAGCCGGAGGGCAGCGGCCGGGGGGCGGATTGCAGAGGTCGGATCGCTGAGGTCGGATCGCTGAGCTCAGAAGTCGGCGGTCAGTGCTCGGCGTTCAGATTTGGGAGTTCAGCTGTCAGATTTCAGATGGGGGATTGTGTGCGGGGCCCGGGCCTTGGTGTCAGCCGCTCCGGCGGGCCGCCACCGCCCGGACCGCCTCCAGCGGCTTGCGCAGCAGTTCGCGCACGGCGTGCTCCGCGGCCCTGGGGTCGCCGCTCTCGATCGCGTCGACCAGGGCCTCGTGCGTGTCCAGGTCGATCGCGGGCATCTCCTCGTCGCGCAGCGAGGTGATCAGGCTCTCGTGCACCTGGACCGAGAAGAACCGGTAGACCTCGATGAACGCCGGGTTGTGCGTGGCCTGCACGACGCCCAGGTGGAAGGCCATGTCGGCGTCGGCGGCGCGGTCGCCGTGCTCGCGCAGGGTCTGCAGGGCGCCCCGCAGCGCCACCATGTCGGCGGTGTCCCGGCGTTCGGCGGCGAGCCGGGCGGCCTCGGCCTCCAGAGCGACGCGGAGTTCGAGCACGTCGAGGGCGTCGGCGGCGCGAATGCCCTGGAGGACGGCGGAGGGATCGGCGGTGGAGCGTACGAAGGTGCCGTTGCCCTGGCGTGATTCGAGCAGCCCGGCATGGACCAGCACCCGCACGGCCTCGCGGACCGTGTTGCGTCCGACGGCCAGCTGCTCGGCCAGCTCGTGCTCGGTCGGGATGCGGTCGTCGACCGCCCACTCGCCATTGGTCAGCTGGGCTTTCAGCTGATCGACCACGGTGTCCACCAGGGACTGCCGTCCCGCCGTCCGCAGCGCCACGCCGCTCACTCCATTCACCCGGTTGCCCAGTCATCCTACAACTGCCGCGCCTTTGCTTCGCTCCACAGGGTTTCGCGACATCATCTAGGGATGACGACCCTGCTCCCCCGTGGCACCGAGCACGCGCGGCCGGTGCGCTCCTGGGTGCGCTCGGCGCCCGGGACGCACATCTGGCTGTTGACCATCGCCATCACCAGCCTCGTCATCCAGCTCTCCACCCAGGGCCTGGAGCGCTTCCTGCTGCACCGCAACAGCAGCAACATCCACGAGCTGACCAAACACCCCGTGCAGTCCCTCTTCACCAGTGCCTTCTGGATCGAGAACCCGTCCTCGCTCCTGCTGTACCTGGTGCTCTTCGAGGTCGTGCACGCCACGGTGGAGCGCTGGCTCGGCACGCTGCGCTGGCTGTGCACGGTCGTGGTCGGCCATGTCGTGGCGACCCTGATCAGCCAGGAGTACGTCCTGTGGTCGATCCAGAACCAGCACCTGCCCAAGCGTCTCGCGCACGCCATGTCGCACGTCGTGGACATCGGGGTCAGCTATGGGCTGGCCGCGGCGCTGGGCATCCTCGTCTACCGGCTGCCCCACCCCTGGCGCTGGCTGTACCTCGCGGGGGTGGCCGCGTTCTTCGGCATCCCGCTCGCCACCGGTGGCACGTTCACCGACCTCGGCCATGTGACCGCGCTGTGCATCGGCTTCGCCTGCTGGCCGCTGACCCGGGGCGTGCCCACCCGAAAACCAGTGGCGCCCAACGACCGTGCCCGGCACAGTGGTTGACGCAGCCGGACGCGGAACACGCGAGCCCGCCGGACGGGGGAAGAGCACGACGACGACCGCGCGGACGCGTCCGAGAAGGACCGTACGGGCAGGTGCGACGTGCTCCTGGCGGGGCGGCGCGGGGCAGGCATCGGAGTAGCACCGACGACTCCGACGGGCCGCCCGCGGACGGCTGCCCGGGGCGGCCGCTTCGAGCGCGCATCACGCGCGAGGCCGCCCCTGCGACATGGGTGAGGGGCGCCTGCCGGGAGCGGGCGCCCCTTCCGCGCATCCTCCGGTCGGCGTCCGCGGGCCGACCGCGAGGCCGGCTCGGGTGCCTACCGCCCCTGAAGCAGCTCTTCCAGGACCACGGCGATGCCGTCGTCCTCGTTCGACGCCGTGATCTCGTGGGCCACGGCCTTCAGCTCGTCGTGGGCGTTGGCCATCGCCACGCCGTGCTCGGCCCAGCCGAACATCGGGATGTCGTTGGGCATGTCACCGAACGCGATCGTGTCCGCCGCCTTGCAGCCGAGCCGGCGCGCGGCCAGCGAGAGGCCGGTCGCCTTGCTCAGGCCGAGCGGCAGCAGCTCCACGACGCCCGCGCCCGCCATGACCACGTCGACCAGGCTGCCGACCACCTGCCGCGTGATCGCCGCGAGCGCGTCGTCGTCGTACTCGGGATGCTGGAGGTAGACCTTGTTGAGCGGGGCCGACCACAGCTCGGCGGGGTCCTCGAAGAAGCGGACCGGAAGCGGACCCTCCTGCACCTGGTAGCCGGGGCCGACCAGGACCTCGCCGTCGATGCCGTCGCGGCTCGCGGCGAGCGCCAGCGGGCCGATCTCCGCCTCCACCTTGGACAGCGCGAGGCCCGCGAGCTGGCGGTCCAGGGTCACCGACGTCAGCAGCCGGTGCTCGCCGGCGTGGTAGACCTGCGCGCCCTGGCCGCACACCGCGAGCCCCTCATAGCCGAGGTCGTCGAGGATGTGCCGGGTCCAGGGCACCGCGCGGCCGGTCACCACGATGTGCGCGGCGCCCGCCGCGGTGGCGGCCGCCACCGCGTCACGGGTGCGCTGCGAGACCGACTCGTCGGAGCGCAGCAGCGTCCCGTCCAGGTCGGTCGCGATCAGCTTGTACGGGAACGGGCGCTCCACGGCGGTGCTCACTTGGAGATCGGCTCCAGGACCTCGCGGCCGCCCAGGTACGGACGGAGCACGGCGGGGACCCGCACCGAGCCGTCGGCCTGCTGGTGGTTCTCCAGGATCGCCACGATGGTGCGCGGGACCGCGCACAGCGTGCCGTTCAGCGTGGCCAGGGGGGCGACCTTGCTCTTGCCGTCGCTGGTGTCGCGCATGCGGACCGACAGGCGGCGGGCCTGGAAGCCGTCGCAGTTGGAGGCCGAGGTCAGCTCGCGGTACTTGCCCTGGGTGGGGATCCACGCCTCGCAGTCGAACTTGCGCGAGGCCGAGGCGCCGAGGTCGCCGGTGGCGACGTCGATCACCTGGAAGGGCAGCTCAAGCGCGGTCAGCCACTGCTTCTCCCAGTCCAGGAGGCGCTTGTGCTCGTTCTCCGCGTCGTCCGGATGGACGTAGGAGAACATCTCGACCTTGTCGAACTGGTGGACCCGGAAGATCCCACGGGTGTCCTTGCCGTACGTGCCGGCCTCGCGGCGGAAGCACGGCGAGAAGCCGGCGTAGCGCAGCGGCAGCCTGTCCGCGTCGATGATCTCGTCCATGTGGTACGCCGCGAGCGGGACCTCGGAGGTGCCGACCAGGTAGTAGTCGTCCTTCTCCAGGTGGTACACGTTCTCGGCGGCCTGGCCCAGGAAGCCGGTGCCCTCCATGGCGCGCGGGCGGACCAGGGCCGGCGTCAGCATCGGGATGAACCCTGCCTCCGTGGCCTGCGCGATCGCCGCGTTGACCAGGGCCAGCTCCAGGAGCGCGCCGACGCCGGTCAGGTAGTAGAAGCGCGAGCCCGACACCTTGGCGCCGCGCTCGACGTCGATGGCGCCCAGCGCCTCGCCGAGCTCCAGGTGGTCCTTGGGCTCGAAGCCCTCGGCGCCGAAGTCGCGGATGGTGCCGTGCGTCTCCAGGACGACGAAGTCCTCCTCGCCGCCGACCGGCACGTCCGTGTGGACGATGTTGCCGAGCTGGAGGAGCAGCTGCTTGGCCTGCTCGTCGGCGTCGTTCTGCGCGGCCTCGGCGGCCTTGACGTCGGTCTTGAGCTGCTCGGCCTTCTTCAGGAGCTCGGCGCGCTCCTCGGGCGTGGCCTTGGGGATGAGCTTGCCGAGCGCCTTCTGCTCGGAGCGCAGCTCGTCGAAGCGGAGGCCCGAGGACCTGCGCAGCTCGTCGGCGGAGAGCAGGGCGTCGACGAGGGCGACGTCCTCTCCACGGGCGCGCTGGGAGGCGCGAACACGGTCGGGGTCCTCACGGAGCAGGCGAAGGTCAATCACCCCTCCAGGCTACCGGTGCGGACTCCCGGCACCCCACCGGATATCCCCGGCCCTCTCACCCGCGTGTCGCTTTGTCCGAATTGACCGAATTAGGAAATCTGGCCCCGGAATTCCCGGGCGCGGTGTCAATAAAACCGCTGCTATCCCCCGGAAAGAGGCGCTTTCCGGACGGTCGTTGACCGACTCCCTTGCCGCACACAGGACTTGTCCACAGAAGTGCACAGCCCCGGAGACTTATCCACAGGCTGTGCGACTGTCCTGTGGACTTCGGAAGGGATCGTTCCGAAAGCCGCATGAGGGACCGAGGTTTCCCCTCTCAAACCCGTTCCACACACTCATTCGGGTGGGAATTGCTCGCTCTAAAGAGTTGATCAATGGAATTGAGGTGACAGAGGATGCCCTGGCGGCCTGTGGACTGATGTGTCGTCACTAGAGGGATTTGTCGACTGTGTCCAGTTGTGTTGTCGACTTACCCACAGGTCGAGAAGAGAGCCTGTGGATAACTTTGTGGACAACGAAAATCAGCAGGTAGGACCGGCCGCCGCAGCGTGCGCGGAGCTGGGGACAGCCTCGGGGGAAGCGCCCGACCGGCCCCCGGACGGGCGCCGCGCACGGCAGCCGTGTGGCCTTACGCGCGCCCGTCCTGGCAGCGGGCCAGCCAGTCGGCCGCCTCGACGAACTCGGCGTCCGAGGTGCCCGCGCGCAGCGGCCGTACGTCGTCGAGCGTCACCTCGGCCCGCGGATAGGAGCCGAGGAAGCGCACCTCGGGGCAGATCCGCCGCAGCCCCATCAGCGCCTCCCCCACCCGGCGCTCCGAGACATGGCCCTCGGCGTCGATGGCGAAGCAGTAGTTGCCGATGCCCTGGCCCGTGGGCCGGGACTGGAGCAGCATCAGGTTGACCCCGCGCACCGAGAACTCCTGGAGGAGTTCGAGCAGGGCGCCCGGGTGGTCCTCGCGCTGCCACAGGACCACCGAGGTCTTGTCGGCCCCGGTCGGCGCCGCCGGGCGGGCCGGACGGCCGACCAGCACGAAGCGGGTCTGCGCGTTGAACGCGTCGTGGATGTCGGTGATCAGCGGTTCCAGGCCGTACGTCGCCGCCGCGAACTCGCCCGCGAACGCCGCGTCGTAGCGTCCCTCCTGGACGAGGCGGGCGCCGTCCGCGTTGGAGGCCGACGACTCCCACAGGGCCTCGGGCAGGTTCGCCTTCAGCCAGTTGCGGACCTGGGGCTGGGCGGCCGGGTGCGCCGTGACCGTCTTGATGTCCGCCAGCGTCGTCCCCGGCCGCACCAGCAGCGCGAACTTGATGGAGAGCAGCACCTCGCGGTAGATCATCAGCGGCTCGCCCGAGACCAGCTCGTCCAGGGTGGTGGTGATGCCGCCCTCCACCGAGTTCTCGATGGGGACGAGCGCCGCGGCCGCCTCCCCGCAGCGCACCGCGTCCAGGGCGGCCGGCACGGAGACCATCGGGACCAGTTCGCGGGTCGCGGCCTCGGGGAGGGTGCGCAGGGCGGCCTCGGTGAACGTGCCCTCGGGACCCAGATAGGTGTATCGCGTGGCGGACATGCACGTCACACTAATGGCCCGAACTCACCGGCACCCACCGCTCCCGGCGGCCGTCCACCAGGTGTGCCCCGGCCTTGGACCCGGCCGGGCGGCCGGTCAGGCCTCCAGGAGCCGCTGGCCCACGTACTCGCCCGCCCGCGGGCCGCCCGGCACCGCGAAGAGCCCGCTCGCCTCGTGCCGTAGGAACGCCGACAGCGCGTCCCCCCGGTCGAGCTTGCGCTGCACCGGCACGAAGCCCCTGACCGGGTCGGCCTGCCAGCAGACGAAGAGCAGGCCCGCGTCCGGGGTGCCGTCCGCGGCGATGCCGTCGTGGTAGGAGAAGGCACGCCGCAGCATGGCGGCCCCGCCGTTCTGCTCCGGCGCGGCGATGCGCGCGTGGGCGTTCTCCGGGATCACCAGCTTGCCGTCGGGACCGAACTTGTCGAGCTGCATCTTCGACGTCTCCGTACCCCCCGAAAGAGGGGCGCCGTTCGACTTCTTGCGGCCGATCACCTGTTCCTGCTGGGTGAGCGGCAGCTTCTCCCAGGTGTCCAGCAGCATCCGGATCCGGCGGACCACCGCGTACGAGCCGCCCGCCATCCACGCGGGCTGTCCGGTGTCCGGCACGAAGATCCGCTGCTCGAAGTCGGCGTCCGAGGGCTTGGGGTTGCCGGTGCCGTCGATCTGGCCCATGAGGTTGCGGGCGGTCATCGGCTTCCCGGTGGCGCCCGGGGTGCGGTTGAAGCCGTTCATCTGCCAGCGCACCTTCGCCGCCGCACCGGCGTCCTGCTGGATCGCGCGCAGGGCGTGGAAGGCGACCAGTGCGTCGTCGGCGCCGATCTGCACCCACAGGTCGCCGTTGGAGCGCTTCGGGTCGAGCTGGTCGGAGGAGAAGTCGGGCAGCGGGTCCAGCTGGACGGGACGCCGGTCGGTCAGCTGCGTACGGTCGAAGAAGCTGTGGCCGAAGCCGAAGGTGACGGTCAGCGAGGAAGGGCCCGCGTCCAGGGCCACGCCGGTGTCGCCGCTGCCCGCCGGCTCGCCCGCCATCAGGGCCTTGGCCGTCGCCGACCAGCGCCGCATCAGGGCGGCCGCCTCCTTGCGCCCGGCGCCCGGGGCCAGGTCGAAGGCGATCAGATGGCCGGTCGCCTGAACCGGAGTGGAGATCCCCGCTTGATGTTTCCCGTGAAACATCACCTCCGTGGCACCGACCGACGTCAACGGGCTCGCGCTGTCCGGCGATTCGACGGCCGCGTACGCCCCGGCACCGCCCGCGGCGCCCAGCGCCAGGCCGGCCACGCCGACCCCGCCCACGGTGGTGAGCAGCTTGCGCCGGGAGAGGTCGAGAGGGGCCTCGGGGGAGGTGGCCTGAGCCCGATCGGAGTTCTTGGTCTCGCTCATGTCAGTTCTACTCAGCCCATCTTGACGTTCTTGTCCACGGTGGTCTCGTCGATCTCCGAGGTGCGTACGGTCACCGCGATCTGCCAGTCGCCCGCCATCGGGATCTGGACGCCGCTCGCCTTCCACTGTCCGGCGGCGACGCGGTCGGGCACGACGGGCAGCGGCCCCACCGACTTCGCGGCCAGGGTGAAGGCGACCTTCACCTCGGGGGCGTCCTTGGGTTTGCCGTCCGGGTCCTCCAGCGCGACCTGGAGGTCGTTGGAGCCGGTCCGGCCCGGGTCGAGGGTGAGCTTGACCGTGCCCTTGCCGTTCGGGCCGCCGGTGTCGAACGGCAGCCGGATGTCGACGGGCCGGTCCGCGACGGCGACCTGGGTCCCGGCCTTCGCCCGGTCCACCGCCTCCTGGGTGCGGGCGGGCTCGGTCGAGGTCAGCACGGTCGTCACGGCGAGCAGCACCACGGCGACGCCGGCCTCGGCCAGGACCGTGCGGCGCAGCCCGGTCCGCTCGGGGTCGGCGTCGCGGATCCGCTTCTCGCGGGCGGTGCTCATCGCGGCCCGCTGGCGGGCGAGTTGAGCCGACCGCTTGGCGTCCTGGCCGTCGTCGGGGACGGTCACGGGCTCCGGCTCGCTCGCGCGCTGCTCGACGACCAGCGCGGCCTCGGCCTCCGGCGCGGTGTGCTCCGACAGGCGCGCGGTCCAGCGCCGTGAGACCGACGCGGTCGCCACGACCACGGCGACCAGGGCGACCTTCACCAGCAAGAGCTGCCCATAGGCGGTGTCGACCAGCGCCGAGAAGGTGCCGACCTGCCGCCAGGACTGGTAGAGCCCGGTCGCGACGAGAACGATCACGCTCCAGAACGCGATGCGGGAGAAGCGCAGGACGGCGGCGCGCTCGATGCCCGGGGCGCGGTAGAGGGCGACCAGCAGGGTGACGAGTCCGCCGAGCCAGGCCGCCACGGCCAGCAGGTGCACGACGTCGACGGGCATGGCGACGCTGGGCTGGAGACCCGTCGAGGCGTGCTCGGCGAGTGCCCAGGTCGCGGCGAGACCGGCGGCGACGACGGCTCCGCCGATGGCCAGGCCGAAGGTGAGGTCCTTCTTCTCGTCCTTCTCGCTCTCGTCGTCCCGTCTGGCGTACGCGCCGAACAGGACCGACACGAACAGGGCGGCGGCGCCGAGCAGCAGCAGCCGGGAGATGAGGGCCGCGCCCGGCTTGGTCTCCAGGACGGCCCGGAGCCCGTTCAGGTCGAAGGCGTCCGAGAGCTTCCCGGAGCCGGTGTAGGGGGTGCGGAGCAGCAGCATCGCGAGGGTGGCCGCGGTCATCGTGAGCCAGCCGCCGACGACGACGCGCTGCACCGGGCCCACGCCTGCCCCGCGCCGCCAGCAGGCGAGCACGAAGGCGGCGCCGCCGGTGAGCAGCACGAAGCCGCCGTACGCCGCGTACCGCGCGATGCCGTAGAGGACGCCGACCAGGCCGCCGCCCACCTGCCGGGTGGGGACGACCGCGGTGGTCGCGGAGGGGGCGCCGATGGAGAAGGTGAAGGCGCCGGAGACCGGGTGGCTGTCGGCGGAGATGGCCTGCCAGGCCACCGTGTAGGTGCCGTTGGGGATGCCGGTGCGCAGCCGGACGCCGTACTTGACGACGTCCCCGCTGCACAGGTTGACGAGTTCGGCGGTGTCCGACCGCTTGCCCGTCGGGTCCAGGACCCGGATCGAGTTGGCGTCCAGGGCGACGCCCTCGGAGAACGTGAGGGCGACCTGGGCGGGAGCGGTCGCGACCACCGCCCCCTCCTTCGGGTCGCTGCCGGTCAGTGCGGCGTGCGCGGACGCGGGCACGGCGCCCGCGAAGAGCGCGCCGAGCAGCGCCACCGTGACGAGCAGCAGCCGGGTCAGGGGCCGGCTCGCGGTGGTACGAAGGCGTGGGGCGGTGGCCGTCATGTCAGTCCCTCAAGTCCCTCTGGTTACCTCAGTGGTGCTTCGGGTTGTAGGTGGCTTCCTTCACCGGGAGGTCGACCTTGACCGGGTCGGCCTTCTCGAAGTGCAGCTCGACGCTGACCTTCTCGCCCTGCTTCGGCTTTTTCTTGAGACCCATGAACATGATGTGGCTGCCGCCGCGTTCGAGGTTCAGCTCGCCGCCAGCCGGGATGTCGAAGGACTTCACCTCCTGCATCTTCTGGTTCTTCGTCTCGTGGATCGTGACGTTGTCCGACAGGTCGCTGGTGACCTTGGTGAGCTTGTCGGCGGTCTTGCTGTCGTTCTTGACGACGAGGAAGCCGCCGGCCATGTCACTGGTCGGCACCGGCATGAACGCGTCGCTCACCTGGAGCTTCGGCTTGGCGTCGGCGCTGTCGGAGCAGCCCGCGAGGGCGAGGCCCGCGGACAGGGCTATGGCCGCGGCGACGGTGGTGCGGACGGCGTGGGTGGTGCGGCGGTTCACGGGTTCTCCCCCTTGATGATCTTCGGCAGGTCCTTGGTGTAGTCGGCCACGGTCGCGTCCTCGCCGTAGAGGACGTAGCCCTGGTCCGTCTTCGGGGAGAAGGCGATGACCTGGGCGCCGTGCATCGAGACGACCTTGCCGTCCTTGTCCTTGGTGGCCGGGTCGATGCCGATGCCCAGCTGGCGGGCGCCCGCCTGGATGGTGGCGAAGTCGCCGGTCAGGCCGATGAAGGACGGGTCCTGGCCCTTGAGCCACTTGCCGAGCGAGGCGGGGGTGTCGCGCTCGGGGTCGGTGGTCACGAAGACGACCTGGAGCTTGTCCTGGTCGGCCTTGGGCAACGCCTTCTTGGCGACGGCGATGTTGCCCATGGTGAGCGGACAGACGTCCGGGCAGTTGGTGTAGCCGAAGTAGATGAGCGTCGGCCTGCCCTTGGTCTCGGCGCGGAAGTCGAACTTCTTGCCGTTGGTGTCCGTGAGGACGAGGCCGGGCTTGGTGAACGGCCGGTCGAGCAGCGTCGCGGCCTGGGTCTTCGCCGAGGCGGAGACATCGGCGACAGGGCTGTTGGAGCCGCTGTCACCGCTGCTTCCGCACGCGGTCAGGGTGAGCGCCGCTGCCGCCGCGAGGGCGGCGGCAGTCAGCGCGGTCTTGGTGCGCATGGGGTGATTTTCCGGTCTTTTCCGGTCGAATGGGTGCAGGGGAGGGGTTACGCGGAGCGGCGGCGTCCGGCGAACACCCCGAAGGCCACTCCGGCGACGCCGGCCACGATGCCCACGGCGCCCAGGACCCGGGCGGTGGTGTCGGTGTCCGACGAGGAGGCGGCCTCGGGCTTCTTGTCGGCCGCGCCCGCGGCGGCGGGCGCCGCGTCGTCGTCACCGCCGCCCGCCGCGGCGGTCAGCCGCAGGGTGGGCGCCGGGTTCGCGGGCTCGGGCGCGCCCTTCGGCGCCTCCTGGATCCAGCGCACGACCTCGTTGTTGTCGTACGTCTGGAGCGCCTTGAAGACGAGCTGGTCGGTGTCGGTGGGCAGCGAGCCGACGGAGAGCGGGAACTTCTGGAACTGGCCGGGCTCGATCGTCCCGCCGCTCCAGGTCACCTTGGTGACGGCCTCGTTGATCTGCTTGCCGTGCACGGTGAGCGGCTTGTCGAGCTTGGACTTGGTGACCTCGACGTTCCAGCCCGGTACCGGCTGCGGCATGACGGAGGCCAGCGGGTGGTCGGCCGGGAAGTTTACCTCGACCTTCACCGTCTTGGCGTTGTCGCGCTCGTTGGGGACCTTGAAGTCGACGACGGCGTAACCGCCCTTGGCGGCCGCGCCCTCGGGCTGCACGGTGACGTGGGCGAAGGCCGTTCCCGAGAGCAGCAGGACGGACCCCGCGGCCAGCGAGGAGACCACGGCGAGACGGGTGCGCGAACGGGCAGCGTTCATGACAGAGACACTCCAGTGAGCAGGAAGGTGGGGACGTCCACCGCGCCACGGGTGCGCGGAGACCCGCGACACCACCCCTGCCGTACGTGTGGGGAGTGGGCCGCGTTCAGGCTGCGAGGGCGTACGCCGCGGGCGGTCCGCGCCTGATCACCGAGTGCTGAAGTGCCGCCCCCGGCAGGGGGAGCGGGGCGCGCCGGTCCCCGAGGGGGGCGCGCGGGCCGGGTCCGGCCGCCGCCAGGAGCCCGGTGCACAGGGCCGCCGCGAAGGCCAGGGCGCGACGCAGCGCGCGCACGGCCGTGGCCTCGGTGGCCGCGGTGACGGACTCGGCGGCCAGCTCCACCAGCCGGAACAGCGCGATCTCGCCGCGCCGCAGCAGCCAGCCGGTGGCCAGGGCGGCCAGCAGGTGGCAGAGCAGCATGGGCAGCGTCGGCAGCAGGGAGGTGGCGAGCGAGGTGGAGTGCGCCGAGCCCGCGCCGGACATCATGTCGGTCATGCCGGGCATCCCGGGCATGGCCACATGGCCCGAGCCGGTGACCCGGGCCGGGTCGATGCCCGCGTCGGTCACGATGCGTTGGGCGTCCGCCGCGGTGAGCGGGGCCGCGCCGCGGCCGCAGATCAGCGTGGCGGCGAACCGGATCAGCGGGAGGTCCCCGGTGGATCCGCCGCCGGAGGCGGCCGCGGTGTGCTGGCCGATGCCGAAGAGGATGTGGAGGCCGAGCTGTCCGGCCGCCAGCGCGCCCGCGATGGACGCCAGCGTGCGCTCCCGTCCGGCGAGCGGGGCCACGACCGCGAACACCCCGAGGAAACCGGCGAGCAGCGTCCACCAGGGGACGGTCGCGCAGGCCGCCATGACGTGCCCCATCGCGGACAGCACGACGCAGACCGCGGCGAACACCGCGGCCCTGAGCAGCCGGAGACCGGCGCCTGCTGGGGCGTGGGGGGTAGACATGGCGGGGCCATCATCGCACTGCGCTTACCCGCCCCATACGGCAGGTCCGGAAGGTCGCCTTTGGGTACGGGGCGGGGGTTCCGGAGAAGCGGAGGGGAAGGTTCCGAGGTGCGTTACACCGGCGTGAGGGGCGCGTACATCCGCCGAATGGGCGCCATCACGTCAAGAGGGCGCTTACGGACGGGAACTTGCGGCAATACTGCGCCCGTAGGGAGAAGGACTGGGTCGAGCCGCAAACGCCGCAGCCAGGAGGCTGGAGCATGAGCATCTGGTGGTCCCTCCACTTGCGGCGCGAGGCCGCGAGCGTGCCGCTCGCGCGTCGCCTCCTGCTCGGCACCATGGAGACCGCGGGCGTCGACCCGGACATCTCCTACGACCTGTCGGTCGCGCTCAGCGAAGCCTGTGCGAACGCGGTCGAGCACGGCGGCGACGAGGTGGCGGGCAGCGCGTCGGCGGCCTACCGGGTGACCGCCTACCTCGACGGCGAGAAGTGCCGCATCGAGGTCGCCGACTCGGGACCCGGCTTTCCGGCACGCCGCGGCCGGTGCGCCGCGGCGCGGGCCCGGACCGGCGCCCTGCCCGAGCACGGCCGGGGCCTGGGCCTGATCGAACAGCTCGCCGACCACGTGCACTTCAGGAACCGGCCCGGCCGGGGCGCGGTGGTCAGCTTCGACAAGATCCTGAAATGGCGCGAGGACGCGCTGCTCAAGGTGTCCTGAGCGACGCGTCCCCGGACGCTGGGCAGGGCTGGGTCAGGCCTGCTTGACCTGCGCCATCCACGCCTCGACCTCGTCCGCGCGGCGCGGCAGCGCGGCGGACAGGTTCACGTTGCCGTCCTCGGTGACCAGGATGTCGTCCTCGATCCGGACGCCGATGCCGCGGAACTCCTCGGGCACGGTGAGGTCGTCCGCCTGGAAGTACAGACCCGGCTCGACCGTCAGGCACATGCCCGGCTCCAGGACGCCGCCGACGTACGTCTCGGTGCGCGCGGCCGCGCAGTCGTGGACGTCCATGCCCAGCATGTGACCGGTGCCGTGCAGGGTCCAGCGGCGCTGCAGGCCGAGCTCCAGGACCTTGTCCACGCCGAGGTCGCCGAGCAGGCCCCACTCGACGAGCTTCTCGGCGAGCACGCGCTGGGCGGCGTCGTGGAAGTCGCGGTAGGCGGCGCCCGGCTTCACGGCCGCGATGCCGGCCTCCTGGGCCTCGTACACCGCGTCGTAGATCTTGCGCTGGAGCGGCGAGAAGGTGCCGTTGATCGGCAGGGTGCGGGTGATGTCGGCGGTGTAGAGCTCGTTCGTCTCCACGCCGGCGTCCAGGAGCAGCAGGTCGCCGGAGCGGACCTCGCCGTTGTTGCGCACCCAGTGCAGCGTGGTGGCGTGCGGGCCCGCGGCGCAGATCGAGCCGTAGCCGATGTCGTTGCCCTCGACGCGGGCGCGCAGGAAGAACGTGCCCTCGATGTAGCGCTCGCTGGTGGCCTCGGCCCTGTCGAGCACCTTGACGACGTCCTCGAAGCCGCGGGCGGTCGAGTCGCACGCCTTCCGCAGCTCCGCGATCTCGAAGGCGTCCTTCACCAGGCGCGCCTCGGAGAGGTACACGCGCAGCTCTTCGTCGCGCTCGGCGGTGACCTTGTCGCTGAGGGCGGCCTCGATGGAGGCGTCGTGCCCGCGGACGGCGCGGACCGGGCCGGTGGCCTCGGCGAGGGCGGCGGCCAGCTCGCGGACGTCCTTGGCGGGCAGCCCGAGCAGCTGCTCGGCCTCGGCCAGGGAGTGGCGGCGGCCGACCCACAGCTCGCCCGTGCCGGACAGCCAGAACTCACCGTTCTCGCGGTTCGAGCGCGGCAGCAGGTAGATCGTCGCCTCGTGGCCGTCGGCGGTGGGCTCCAGGACGAGCACGCCGTCCTCGGTCTGGTCACCGGTCAGGTACGCGTACTCGGTGGACGCGCGGAAGCTGTACTCGGTGTCGTTCGAGCGGGTCTTCAGGTTGCCCGCGGGGATCACCAGGCGCTCGCCCGGGAAGCGCTTCGAGAGCGCGGCCCGGCGGTCGGCGGTGTGGCCGGCCTGCGCGATCGGCTCCAGGCCGTGCAGCTCGGTGTCGGCCCAGCCGGACTTCATGTTCTCGGCCAGCTCGTCGGACACGCCCGGGTACAGGCCGTTCTTCCGCTGCTGGATCGGCTTCTCGTCCGCTTCTTCCGGGGTCTCCGGAGTGAGCTGGTCCGCCACGGTCTGCCTCCACTAGTACGACGTCGGACTCCCCCATGGCCGGAAAGCCACGGGGGACCCCCACCATCGTACGGGCGTGCGGAAGGGGGTCCAGGGTCGTAGTGCCTCTTACCGCGGCTAGGCGAAGCGGGCCGCGAGCAGCACGACGTCCTCGGCGCCGTCCGCCGCGTCGAGACCGTCGGGCAGCACGGTGCGCAGGACGTGGTCGAGCACGGCGTCCGGGTCGTCGCGCACCGCCTTGGGGACGCTCGCCGCAGCCGCGTGCAGCCGGGCGAAGGCCCGGTCCATGGGGTCGCCGGTGCGGTGCAGCAGCCCGTCCGTGTACAGCAGCACCGTTTCTCCGGGCTCGGGCGAGAGCTCCACGCTCGGCGCCTCCCAGCAGGCCAGCATGCCGAGCGGCGCCGAGAGCGAGGTCTCGACGAACTCGGTGCGCCGGTCCCCGATGATCAAGGGCGGGGTGTGCCCGGCCCCGGCGAGGACGATCTTGCGCCGGGCGGGCTCGCAGTAGGCGAAGAGCGCGGTCGCCGAGCGGGCGGGCTCGGTCAGGCGCAGCAGCAGTTCGAGGTCGGAGAGCACGGCGACGGGATCCTCGCCCTCCATGACGGCGTACGCCCGCAGGCTCGCGCGCAGCCGCCCCATGGCGGCCACCGCGCTCGGCCCGGACCCGGTGACGGAGCCGACCGCGAGGCCGAGCGCCCCCTCGGGCAGCGGAAGCGCGTCGTACCAGTCGCCGCCGCCGCGCGGTCCCGTGCGGTGGCGCGCGGCCAGCTGGACGCGGGCGACCCGGGGCAGCCGGCTGGGCAGCAGTTCCTCGGCGACGGTCGCCACATGGGTGCGGGCCCGGTCCAGTTCGACGAGGCGGCCCAGGTGCTCGGCCGCGTACCGGATGTAGAGCCCGGCCAGGTGCTGCTGGCGCTCGACGGGTTCCGCGCTCTCGTCGTAGAGCCAGACGGCCGCGCCGAGCCGCTGGGCGGCGTCGGTGGTGAGGGGGAGGGCGTAGCTGGCGGCGTAGCCGAGGCGGGCGGCGACCTCGCGGTGGCGGGGGTCGAGGCCGTCCGGGTCGGCCATGAGGTCGGGCCCGCCGGCCGCGTCCGGCAGTCCGTCCAGGATCCGGCCGTACGCGGTGGCGCTGCGCGGCACGGTCTCGATGTGGCCGAGGTCGGCGTGGGCGAGCCCGAGGCCGGTGGTGACGGCCGGGCCCAGGCCGTCGGCGGGTTCCAGGACGACCAGCCCGCGCCGCGCGCCGACCAGCGCGGCACCGGCGCTGAGGAGCTCGTGCAGGGCGTCGTCGAGCATGGTCGTGCGGGCGAGCCGCTCGGTGAGTTCGTGCAGTGTGGTGAGGTCGGAGACCCAGCCGGCGAGCCGGTCCTGGAGCACCGCGCCGGGTGGGGTCGGGGCGGCGGGTGAGGGCAGAGGCGCATGAGTGTGCGCGGGGGGCGGAACGGCTGGATCGATTCCAGCCACTTTCGGCAGGTGAGGGGCGCTCATGGCAGCCGGCTTTCCGACTGGTCGATTCTGCGCAATAGCATCGCAAACCCCCATGTCATTCTGCGCCGCTATCAATGCATCCACATGTACACGCACAAGTGAGGGGATGTCCAGCATTGTCATAGCGGGACTATTGGTGTCCGTGGGGCGTTCAACTTGGCCAAAAAATGACCCTGGTGGCCCAGCCCTGGGGTCGACTGAGGCCGTTCAACTGTGCGTCGTTTCAACCGCGTTGGGTACGTAATCGGTGTGGTCCGGGGCGGTTGAGGATGCCTCGGAACCTTGCGGCCGGCCTGAGCGTCTTAGGTGCCGACCGGCCCCGCCTCATCCCCGAGCGGCGGGGTTTTTGCACTCCGGACGGCAAGCGCCACGTACGCGCCACCCTTCGCCATGCTTTAAATGGTTACGGGCAGTGGCCGTCGCAACCAGTGGTGACCGCCCGAGTTCGGTCCTGGCGGGTTCCCCGTACCGCAGGCTCACAGAGCAAGTACGCGCAGTGAAGAGATGCACACATGGTGCGATGTGGACTCGGCGTTCAACGGAAAGGAACGAGCGCCCATGCGCGAGATCCTCGGAAGGCGACGCAGGTTCCGGTTCCGGCGCAGTGAAAGGGCTGCTCAGCTCGGCGCCGCGCTGACCTGTGCGACCCGGTGGAAATGGCCCGTGCTCCCCGGCGCGGGACTGGCAGCGGGCGGGCGCGGCTGTGCCTGTCCCGACCCTGAATGTGTGGTGCCCGGGGCACACCCCTTCGACCCCGTGCTGCTCGCGGCGACCACCGACGAGCGCATGATCCGCTGGTGGTGGACGAACCGGCCCACCGCGCCGGTCCTGCTCGCCACCGGCGCCGGCGCGCCCTGCGCGATCAGTCTCCCGGCCGTCGCCGGAGCGCGGGCGCTCGCCGTCCTCGACTCCATGGGCGTACGGCTCGGCCCGGTCGTGGCGACCCCCACCCGGTGGTCGCTCCTGGTGGCTCCGTACTCGATGGAGCGCCTGGGCGAGCTGCTCTACTCCAAGGACTGGGTGCCCAGTTCGCTCCGCTTCCACAGCGAGGGCGGATATCTGGTGCTGCCCCCGTCGCAGACCGGCAAGGGCCAGATCCGCTGGGAGCGCCCCCCGCTGGGGACGACCCCCGGGCCCTGGCTGCCGGACGTCGAGGCGGTGGTGGACGCGCTGGTCGAGGCGAGCACCAGCGCTCCGGACGGCGGGAGCCGGCTGGCGTACTGAGCGTGAGGGAGGCTCCCGCGCGGCGCGGGACGCCCCAAGGAGCGAGAAGGCGGTTCGGGTTCCCGAGCCGCCTTCACTCTTTCGAGTGTGAGCGGGCCCTGGTTGTACGGGAATTGGGCGTGCGCGCCACCGGCTGCCCGGTTTCCGTCGATATCTTCGGCCCACCATCAGGAATTCCAGGGCAGGCGGGTCCCTCCATGAATCTCCAGCACCTCCGCATGGCAGGGCTCACCGCCGTCGTGGTGGGCGCCGTGCTGCTGCCGCTGGCGGCCTCGGCGGGCCCCGCGGGAGGGCCGGAGAAACGCGCGGGAAGAGGCCCCGCGGATGACGCAAAAAGCCCCCTCACCCACGCCCTCGCGCGGGCGAACAAGCCACTGCCGGGGGCCGCGCAGGACGCGGCCGCCCACTGCGGACCCGAACTCACCTCTCCCGAAGGGGTCGAGGCGCAGACCTGCGTCCTGGAGCGGGGGCGCGACACCTGGGCCCGTACCTACTACCGCAACGCCACCGGTGAGGAGCTGCGCTCGGCGCTGACCCTGATGGGGCCGGGCGGCCGTACCGTCGAGACGAACTGCCAGGTGGCGGCCGACGACCAGCCGGAATCCTGCGAAACCCCGCACGAGAGCGCTTCGGTGCGGGCCCCGGGAGCGGGGGCGTATTCGGCGGTGTCGGAATTCTCGGGGGCGGGAGAGGACTCACCGCTGCTCCTGCGTTCCGGGAGCAACTCCGCGGACGCCGCGGCTCGTTGAGCGAGCCGGTCACATGGAAGGGCCCGATCGCTGGCGACGGGGGATGCACCAGCGACCGGGCTCTTAGAACGGTAACAAGAGATCGGTCGTTCGCAAATTCGATCTCGGTAATTCGGACACCGATTTACCTGTGGGTACGGGGAGTTGTGACAGGAGTCACCTGTCGGTCGACCGAAACCGTACCCGCGGTCACTCTCAGCTGAGGGTCACCTGGCGGTTGGTGAGTCCGCCGCGGGCCCGGCGCTCGTCCGCGGTGAGCGGCTCCTGGCTCGCGAGCGCCCCGGCGAGCCGCTCGGCGAACTCGGCGGCCGGCTTCTCGCACTCCTCGGCGCCCATGTCCGACGGCAGGTCCCAGACCGGCACGGTCAGGCCGTGCGCCCGGAAGGAGCCGACGAGCCGGGTGCCCTCGCCGAGCGAGGACGTACCGGCCGCGTGCAGCCGGGCCAGCGCCCCGAGGAGCTTCTCCTCGGGGTGCGGCATGACCCACCGCAGGTGGTTCTTCTCGGGCGTCTCGCACCAGTACGAGGAGTCGACCGACTTCAGCCGTACGGTCGGGATCGCGGCGGCGTTGGCCCGCTCCAGGGAGGCGGCCACCTCGCTCGCCGCGCTGTCGGCGTCCGGCACCCAGAACTCGAAGCCGGTGTGCACCTCGGGCTCGAAGGGGGCGGCCGGGTCGAGCAGGTCCTGCAGGCGCACGCCGTCGGACTCGGCGCGCTGGGCGGCGACCGGCGAGCCGGGCTCGGCGACGAGCGCGCGCTGGAGCGTGTCGGCGAGGTCGCGGCTGATGTCGCCGGAGGGGGTGTCGTTCTGCAGGCCGAGCAGCACCGACCCGTCCTCGCGGCGCAGCGCGGGCCACGCCATCGGCAGCACGGTCGCGAGCGTCACGGACGGCACGCCCTCGGGCAGCCCGTCCTTGAGGGTCAGCGGGACGGCCGCGGCCGGGACCAGTTCGCGCAGCGCGACCCAGTCGCACTCGCCGGCCAGCCCCTCGAAGGGGCGCTGGACCAGCTCGGTCACGGCGTGCGACGCGGCCCGCCCGTGACAGGCCTTGTAACGGCGGCCGGAGCCGCAGGGGCAGGGCTCACGGGCCCCGACGACCGGGATCTCCCCGTCGCTGATCTGCGGCTTGACGGCCTTCGCCTGGGGACGCTTCTTGGCCATGGTGTGGCTCTCTCCCGACTGCGGTGGTGCGGTGTCGCTGTGTCGGGCGCGAGCCTAGCCGCACCGGCCACCCGGAGGCGGCCGCACCGGTGGCGCCGGTCCCGGACCGGCGGCCGAGGGCGCGCGTCCGGAGCCGGTCGCGCGCCCGGACCGGACCCCCGGGCCGGGCACCGCGACCTCAGGCGCCCTCGGACACCTTCAGACGCCTTCAGACGCCTGTGGACGCCTTCAGTCAGATTCAGTCCAGGTCGTCGAACGCGTCCGCGTACTCCAGGCCCGCCGCCGCTCCCGGCCCTGCGACGCGCGTAGCGAAATCGTCGAGACGGTGCCCCGCGGTGAGGATCACCCACACGGTGACCTCCCCGGACGCGCTGTCCCGTACGCCCCAGTCCTGGGCGAGGGCGCTGATGATGTTCAGCCCCCGGCCGCCGCGCGCGGTCACCGACGGTGTCGCGGGGACCGGCCGGGTGGGGCCGCCCCCGTCCGTCACCTCGACCGTCAGCCGCCCGGCCTTGTCGATGCGCCAGGCCGCCCGGATGTCTCCGTCGCCTATGTCGGACCGCCCCAGCGGCCTGCCGTGCCGGCAGGCATTGCTGAGCAGTTCGGAAAGGATCAGAACGGCATCGTCCACGACCGGCTCGGACACCCCGCTGCCGAGCAGTTGCTCGCGCATCCGGTGTCTCGCCTTGCCCACGCCCGCAGGGCCATGGGGTACGGCCATGCTCGACGACGTGGGCACCTCCTGTGCCACCACCAACGCCACCCCCGAGACCTCCTTCGCCCCACGCCACGGTGTGGATGCCCCAATGGACTGGACCGGAAACCGGCCAACCGGCGACGTGCGACGCATTCGTCACGGCCGGACACGGAGCGAACGCGCCGGTGCACTCCCTGTCATGGCCGTTACACGCGGCCCAGTTGGGACAGAACCTGTTTCGGGCGGTTGGTGATGATTGCCTCCACGCCGAGGCTTACGCACAGATCCACGTCCTCGGGTTCGTTGACCGTCCAGACGTGCACGCGGTGTCCCGCGCGGTGCAACCGCTCGATGTAGGCGGGGTGGTTGCGCACGATGCGCATGCCCGGGCCCGCGATCCGCGCTCCCGCGGGCAGCCGCCCGTCGCGCAGCCGCGGCGAGAGGAACTGCATGAGGTAGACGGTCGGGATGTCGGGGGCGGCCGCAGCCACCCGGTGCAGGGAGCGCGCGGAGAAGCTCATGATGCGCACCGGGGAGGTCTCGCCGGCCGGCGGCGGCTCGGTGAGGCCGAACCTCTTGAGGAGGTGCAGCAGCCGCTCCTCGACCTGGCCGGCCCAGCGCGTGGGGTGCTTGGTCTCGATGGCGAGCTCCACCCGCCGCCCGGCGTCGGCGACGAGTTCGAGCAGCCGCTCCAGGGTGAGGACGGAGGTGAACTCGCGGTCCTTCCAGTCCGGGCTCTCCTCGCTGTCCTTCCAGGAGCCGAAGTCGAGCGCCGCGAGCTCGGAGAGCTCCAGGGCCGAGACGGCGCCGCGGCCGTTGGAGGTGCGGTTGACGCGCCGGTCGTGGACGCAGACGAGCTGTCCGTCGGCGGTCAGGCGGACATCGCACTCCAGGGCGTCGGCCCCGTCCTCGATCGCCTTCACGTACGCGGCGAGGGTGTGCTCGGGGGCGTCCTCGGAGGCTCCGCGGTGGGCCACCACCTGGACGGGGGCGCGGTCGGGGGTGTGCGGGCTGTGCTGCCGTGCTTGGGTCACCGCGTCATCGTGCCACCGCCGGGTCACAGGTTGGCGCACGAATACACAGCTCCTGCTTACAGTGGCCTGACGTGCGGTGGGAAAAGCTGAGCGGAGTCATCCGCACCGTGCGGGAGCCGATGTCGTACCCCCGGCGCACCATGGATGGCGCCGGGGCTCGCACGTCGGCGCCCCGGCGCCACCCGCACCGGCATCAGATCGCCCGCCGGACCGTCCCCAAGACCGAGTGGAAACCGAGGAGAGCAAGCTGTGAGCACCGAGAACGAGGGCACCGCGGTCCCGGCCGTCCCGCCTGCCCCGTCGTCTGCACCTGCTGCACCTCCCGAGCCCGCCGCGGCCCCCGCCGCCCCCGTTCCGTCGGACGCCGCGCCCGCCGAGGCGGAGAAGACCCAGGTCCACGAGCCCGCGCCGCCCTCGCCGGGAGCCCCGGCGCAGCCCGGCCCGGACCCGGTCACCGAACAGCTGCCCCCGGCGCCGGGGGCTCCGGCGCGGCCGGCGTACGCGGCGCACGAGGCGGCGCCCCCGCAGAGCGGCGGGGCCGGTTGGCCGCCGCCCCCGCCCACGCTCCCCTCCTACGGCGGTGGCCAGGGCGGCGAGCCCTGGGGAGCCCCGCAGCCCCCGGCCCCGCGCAGGCGCGGCGGCGGGCTGATCGCCGCGGTCGTGGCGGCCGCCCTGGTGGCGGGCGGCATCGGCGGAGTCATCGGCTACGTCGCGGCGGACCGGGACGGCAACGGTTCGGGCTCCACCACCGTGGCCTCCTCCGACACGCCCAAGGACTTCAAGCGCGACCCGAACACGGTCGCGGGCGTCGCCGCCAACTCGCTGCCCAGCGTGGTGACGATCAACGCGCAGGGCAACGACGGTGAGGGCGGCACGGGCACCGGCTTCATCTACGACAAGGAAGGTCACATCCTCACGAACAACCACGTGGTGGCCTCCGCGGCGAGCGGCGGCAAGCTGTCCGCGACCTTCTCCAACGGCAAGAAGTACGACGCCGAAGTGGTGGGCCGCGCCCAGGGGTACGACGTGGCCGTCGTCAAGCTGAAGAACGCCCCGGACAACCTGAAGCCGCTCTCGCTCGGCGATTCCGACAAGGTGGCCGTCGGCGACTCGACGATCGCGATCGGCGCCCCGTTCGGCCTCTCCAACACCGTCACCACCGGCATCATCAGCGCCAAGAACCGCCCGGTGGCCTCCAGCGACGGCCAGAACTCCAAGGCCTCGTACATGAGCGCCCTCCAGACCGACGCCTCCATCAACCCGGGCAACTCGGGCGGCCCGCTGATCAATTCGGCCGGTGCGGTCATCGGCATCAACTCGGCGATCCAGTCGGCGGGCACGGGCGGCGGCGGCATGGGCCAGTCGCAGGCGGGCTCGATCGGCCTCGGCTTCGCCATCCCGATCAACCAGGCGAAGAACGTCGCGGAGCAGCTCATCAAGACCGGCCAGCCGGTCTACCCGGTGATCGGCGCCTCGGTGGGCATCCAGCAGGGCAGCGGCCCGGGCGCGGGCAACGCCGACGGGGCGCAGATCTCCCCGCAGGGCACCGCGAGCCAGCAGCCGATCACCCCGGGCGGCCCGGCGGACAAGGCGGGGCTCAAGCCCGGCGACGTCATCACCAAGTTCGGCGACATGCCGATCGACAGCGGCCCGACGCTGATCAGCGAGATCTGGACGCACAAGCCCGGCGACCAGGTCCCGCTCACGTACAAGCGGGACGGCAAGGAGAACACGGTCACGGTCACCCTCGGCGAGCGGAAGGGCGACAGCAACTGACCATCGGCCGGCAGGCCGGAGGAGACGTCCGCCGCCATGTCGCGGAGCTGCTGGCCGAACTCAACGCCCAGAGCCGTTTCCAGGCCGGAAGCTACGCCCGCCGCGCGGGCTGGCTGGACGTCTGACGACCCGTCACGACCCGGGCGCCCTCCGGGGCCCCAGGACCGGACGCGGCACCGTCGCACCCTCCCTTCCCGGTGCCGAATGCGAACCCCATGGCCCGGGCACGGCCCAAGGGCCCATGGAGTGGACCGCGGCCGGTAGGCTGTAGCCGCTTCCGCCGCTGGTCGGCGGGGCATGGGTGGGTTGCCCGAGCGGCCTAAGGGAACGGTCTTGAAAACCGTCGTGGCAGCGATGTCACCGTGGGTTCAAATCCCACACCCACCGCGTGTGACGGCCCCGGGCCGTCGAGGCAGGGGCGCTCCGGAATCCGGGGCGCCCCATTCTCGTACGCATCCCGTATCGCCCCGGCGGAGCCGAAGTCTTCGCAGGTCACAGGCTTGGGATGGTGGTACGTGTCCCTGGGATGCCGGGAGGTCTGGTCCTGGGGCCAAGGGGGATCGACAGTGGATGCGTCCGGGGTGGTCCCGGGGCGAGGAGCTGTGGGTGAGCGGGGGAACGTGCCGGTCCGGCAGGACGGGGAGCGGGGACGAGAGCAGGGTCTACGCGCTGCCGGACGCACGGCTGCGGCCGGGCGTCGGCGCCTACCGGGGGTTCCGGCTGGCCGGTGAGGGGCCGCGCGAACGGCTGGTCGTACCGAGCGGGAAGGTGTCGCTGCTCATCGGGTTCGGGGACGAGATCCGCGTCGGCCAGGCCGGGCGGCGCCCCGGCGGGACCGCCGTGCACACCTCGGTGGTGTGCGGACTGCACGGCCGGGCCAGGGTGCTCGGGCACGCGGGGCGGCTGCACGGCGTGGAGGTCACGCTCGCTCCCTGGGCCGCGCAGCGGATGTTCGGAGCCCCGCTCGGTGAACTCGCGGACACCGTGACCGATCCGGCCGACGTGCTCGGCGGGCGGGTGGCCGACCTCCGCGAGGCGCTCGCGGCCGCGCCGGGATGGCCCGAGCGGTTCGCGCTGCTCGACCGCTCGCTGCTCCAGTGGTCCGCCGACGCGGACGCCTCGCGGGCCCCCGCGACGAGCGCGCGCGGCGCCTGGGACCTTCTCGTCCGCAGCTCCGGGACGCTCCCCATCCGGGAGGTGGCCGCCAGGACGGGCTGGTCGATCCGCCATCTGGAGACGCTGTTCCGGCGGGAGTTCGGGCTCACGCCCAAGCGGGTCGCCAGGATCCTGCGGCTGCGCCGGGCGACCTGGCTGCTGACCACGGGCACCCGGGCCACGGAGGCCGCCCTCGCCTGCGGCTTCTACGACCAGTCGCATCTGAACCGGGAGTTCACCGCCCTGACCGGCGTGACCCCCGGCCGCTTCCTGGCGTCGCGGGCCGACACGAGCGTATGGCTGGCGGGCTGAGCCGGGGATCGCCGGGGCGATGCGGGTTTGGAGTGCGGGCGGCCGCCAAGCGACCGCTTCCCGCCGTCACTCCCGTTCGCAGGACCGCGCTTTTGTCCAAGACTCAATGAGGCGGCATGGGCCAGAGTTCCCGTCACGGGGACGGATTCTTCGTCCGGGTGAGCTGGTGGGGTCGTGCTCCCAGCCGATCGGGACGTGTCCGCACCCGGCGGGCGCGGCGGAGGTTCTTCGGGGGAAGCCTCTGCCGCGCCCGCCGGGGCCCGCACCGCGAGCCCGAGAGCCGCGCAGGGCGACGACCCGGCGCCGGTACGGGCTTACGCGCCGCCCCCCTCCCTCACCCGGCCGCCCCCCTCCCTCACCTGGCCGCGCTCATGCGGGCCGCGGAGGCGATCGTCGCGCGGGCCTCGCGTTCGCTGAGGCCGGTGCGGACCGCCGCCGCGATGAGCGCGCCCGTGAGCTCCTCGCCGATGCCGTTCTCGTACGCGCGGCAGGCCGCCCAGAACAGCCGGGTGTTGCGCTGCCCCTCGTGCGCGGCCAGCACGAACTGGACCAGCCCCCGCCCCTGGTGATCACCCTGTTTGTGGGCGTGGTGGCGGGTGGGCGCGGGCGGGGTGAGCAGGTCGAGCAGGGCGCTGGGGCAGGGCGCGGGGCCGAGGTGGGCGGTGCCGGGCGCCAGGCGGTAGACGCCCCGGCTGCTCAGCGACCCGGGCCCCACCAGGTAGCCGCCGGCGCCCCGGATGTCGATGCCGGGGGCGAGGCGGCTCGCGGAGTTGGGCACAACCGTGCCGGGCGGGCCGGTCAGCCAGATGTGCCGGCCCCCGCTCGGAGTGATCACCACCACGGTCTCCGGGATCGTGAACAGGTGCCGCAGCGCCAGGTGTTGGAGCGCCGCGGTGGCGTCGGCCTCCGGTGGCTTGGTGTCGAGGTCGATCCCTATGAGGTGGTGCGGGGGCCGGCCGCAGGCGATGCCGTAACCCGTGGCCCAGGGCGCGGCCGCGAACAGCGCGCGGACCGCGGCCGGGTCGGTGGTCGCGTCGTGCACGCCGTGGCCCGGGAGCCCGCACTCGCCCCGGCAGAGCACCGGCTGGGCCTCGTCCCGGTGGGGCGAGGGGAGCGCGGGCAGCTTGGTACGGGACAGCGGGATGACGGGCAGGCCGCGCTCGGCGGCGGACAGGGCGTGGGCGAGGGCCAGGGTGGCGGCCTGCCGGTCGATGGTGGCCATGACTCCATGTTCGTACGAATGTTCGAGAAAGGGAATCCCTTTCAGGGGTGACCGGCGGGACTCGGCCGGGGGCCCGGGGCGGCGCTGGAAGCCGCGTGGGGCCCCTTCCCCGGCCTGCCGTCGACCCCATCCCCACCGGGCGACGGCCCGGTGCTCCTGGGGTGGCCATCAGGTGAGCTGCTGGTGACGGAAAAGGTTGGCCGAATCCGAGCCGAAACGGTTCTCCTCTTGGGAGGGCCGGGTTCCGGCGCTGCGATCCGATCCCGGGCGGCGCTTTGACGTGACCTTGAGGGTTTATCGACAAGTCCTCACGCTTGCGGGCGAAAGGTGCCCCATTGACTGGTTCGCCGGGGATTCGGTGGGCAACTCTGATCCAGCGACGTCGTCACAGCGTCCGGGGCGGTCGGCCAACCGCCTTGGACCAGGCCGTACTTACGGTCTGGAACAAGCCGAACTACCCGCAGTACTTCTGGTTCCTGGAGGAATTGACATGGCAAGCATCCGTACCGCCCGCGTCCTCGCCGCCGTTGCCGCGCTGCCTCTCGCCGCCGCCCTCTTCTCGGGTGTCGCCGCCGCCGACAACGGATCCATTGCGGGCCACGGATCGAACGCGGCGGTCGCGACCGTCAGTGGCAGCGGGGTCGGTCACGACAACCGGGGAAATTCGTCCACCACGCAGCAGCAGGCCGTCGGAGCCGGGGCCACCAACCAGAGCAACACCGCCCAGGTGAACGGCTCGGCCTTCACGTCGATCAACCAGGGCAACGGCAACGTCGCCGTGAACTTCTCCCGCCTGTGGTGAGGCGCGGCCCCAGCCGCAGGGTCCGGTCGATGGGGTGATCGGCGGCCCGGGTGACCGTGCTTCGGCACGGACACCCGGGCCGCTGGCGTGCGGGGGTGGTCGCACCGCCTCCCCAACCATTGACAGCGAGGCGGTATCTGACGGACAGTCAGAAACCCTGATCCGGGAGCGCCGCCCGTACGTCCGGGCCGGTCCGCGGATTTGTCCGTCCGCACGGAAGGCCGCCGTCGTGCACCTCGCCCCGACCGAAGCCCAGGAGCGGCTGCGCGCGGAACTCCGCGCCTATTTCGCCCGGTTGATGCCCGACGGCCCGCCGCGCGGAGCCGATGCGGCCGGCCAGCGGGCGCTGCTGCGCCGGATCGGCGCCGACGGGCTGCTCGGACTCGGCTGGCCCGTCGAGTACGGCGGCCGGGGGCGCGGCGCGGACGAGCAGTTCGTCTTCTTCGACGAGGCCTACCGGGCCGGAGCCCCCGTCTCCATGGTCACCCTGAACACGGTCGGCCCGACCCTGATGAAGTACGGGAGCGCGGAGCAGAAGGCGTTCTTCCTGCCCCGGATCCTGAGCGGCGACCTCGTCTTCGCCATCGGCTACAGCGAGCCGGAGGCGGGCACCGACCTCGCCTCGCTCCGGACCAGGGCGGTACGCGACGAGGGGTGCTGGCTGATCGACGGGCAGAAGGTCTTCACCTCCAACGCCCAGAACGCCGACTGGATCTGGCTCGCCTGCCGCACCGATCCCGACGCCCCCAAGCACCGGGGGATCTCGATCATCCTGGTGCCGACCGACGCGCCCGGCTTCTCGTGGACGCCGATCGAGACCGTCGGCGGCCTGACCACCACCGCGACGTACTACGACGGCATCCGGGTGCCGGTGGGGAACCTGGTCGGCGAGGAGAACGCGGGGTGGGGGCTGATCACCAACCAGCTCAACCACGAGCGGGTCGCGCTCGCCGCGATCGGCATGCAGGCGGAGGACTTCTACGAGGCGGCGCTCACCTCCGCGTGTACGCCCGATCCGGTGACTTCCAGGCGCCCGGTTGACCACGAATGGGTGAAGGCGAAGGTGGCCGCCGCGCATGCCCGGCTGGCGGTGAACCGCCTGCTCAGCTGGCGTTTGGTGGGCGATGTGGGGGCGGGTCGGCTCGCGCCGGGAGACGCCAGCGGCGTGAAGTTCACGGGAACGGAGTCCGCGGTCGAAACGTATCGAATGTGTCGGGAAATCGTGGGGGACAGGGGCCTGATCCGGGGCGGTTCGCCCGGCGCCTTCGGGGACGGCGAGCTGGAGCGGATGAACCGGGCGGCGCAGATCAACACGTTCGGCGGCGGGGTGAGCGAGGTGCAGCGGGAGATCGTCGCCACGATGCGGCTCGGGATGACACGGGGGAAGAGGTGAGCGGGGTGAACGAGGAGGAGTTCCTCGGCCGGCTGAAGAAGTTCGAGGGGCGGCCGGCGGCGACGGGCGGGGTCGGCAAGGACCTCGTCAACGCGCCGATGATCAGGCACTGGTGTGAGGTGATGGGCGACGCACATCCCGCCTACACCGGGCCTGACGCCATAGCGCCGCCCACGATGCTCCAGGCCTGGACGATGGGCGGCCTCTCCGGACACGGCGACGGCACGGGCCGCACCTCCGGCCACGACGAGCTGTTCGAGCTGCTCGACGGCGCCGGATACACCTCGGTGGTGGCCACGGACTGCGAGCAGGAGTACGTCCGTGACCTGCGGCCGGGCGACCGTGTCAGCTATGACGCGGTGATCGAGACGGTCTCGGCGCGCAAGACCACCAAGCTGGGCACCGGGCACTTCGTCACCACCAGGATGGACGTCCGCGCGAACGGCGCTCTCGCCGGGACGCACCGCTTCCGCATCCTCAAGTACGCGCCCGCACAACGGCATACGCACCCGCGCGAGGATTCCGGCCGACCCCGGACGGCGGGGTCCACGGCGCCGCCGGAGCGGGCGCGGGAAGCAGCGGAAGCGCGGGAGGGGGCACAAGCGGCTCCCCGACCCCTGCGCCCCCGGCCCGTCGTCAACCGGGACAACGCCGGGTTCTGGGCGGGCGTCGCCGGGCACCGCCTGCTCATCCAGCGCTGCGGGGACTGCGCCGAGCTGCGTTTCCCCTGGCTGCCGGGGTGCAATGCCTGCGGTTCCGCGCGGTGGGACACCGTCGAGGCGAGCGGCGCAGGGACGGTCTTCTCGTACGTCGTGATGCACCACCCGCCCTTCCCGGCCTTCGACCCGCCCTACGCGGTGGGTCTGATCGAGCTCGCCGAGGGGGTGCGGATCGTCAGCAATGTGGTGGGGGTGGCGCCGGACGAGGTGCGGATAGGGATGCCGGTACGGCTCGAATTCCTGCGGGCCGACGCCGAGTTGGAGCTTCCGGTGTTCCGGGCGGAGGTGGCCTGATGGACTTCACGCCCACCGAGGAGCAGTCGGCGGTCCGCGAGCTGGCCGGGCGGATCTTCGCCGACCTGTCGACACCCGAGCGGCTCCTGGCCGCCGGTACGGGGACCGACAGCGAGCTGTGGAAGGCGCTGTGCGGGGCGGGGCTGGTGGCGGCCGTCGAGGAGGTCGGCCTGCTCGGTCTGGTCCTCGCCCTGGAGGAGCAGGGCAGAACCACCGCCCAGGTCCCGTTCGCGGCGAGCTGCGCCTACGGAATCCTGGCCCTCACCGCACACGGCTCGGCCGAGCAGCGCGAGCGGCTGCTGCCCGCCCTGCGCGAGGGCAGCGCGGTGGTGACCGGCGCCTTTCCCGCCTCGGCTGGCCGCGTGCGGGCCACGGCGGAGGGGGAGCTGACCGGGGCCGTGCCGCTCGTGCCGTGGCTGCGGGACGCCACCCATGTGCTGCTGCCCGACGTGGACGGCGCGCTCTGGCTGGTGCCCGCCGCCGAGGCGGAGACCGAACCGGTGGAGACGACCGCACCCTGGTCGGCCGGGCGGCTCACCCTGGATGCCACCCCGGCCGAGCGGGTGGGCGGCGCCGGGGCCTACGAGGACGTGCTGGCCACCGCCCGCACCGCGTTCGCCGGGCTCCAGGCGGGGGTCTGCGCGGGCTCGCTGGCCAGGGCGGTCCGGCACACCACGACGCGCGAGCAGTTCGGACGGCCGCTCTCCACCAACCAGGCCGTCCTGCTGCGGGCCGCCGACGCGTACATGGACACCGAGGCGATACGGGTCACCTCCTACGAGGCGGCCTGGCGGCGGGACGAGGGCCTGCGGTACGGGACGCACGCGCTGACGGCGGCATGGTGGGCAGCGGAGGCGGGCACCCGCGTCGTGCACGCGGGCCAGCACCTGCACGGGGGCCTCGGCGCGGACCTGGAACACCCCGTCCACCGGCACTTCCTGTGGGGCCGACAGCTGGACGCGTATCTGGGGTGTGGCGGTGAACTCCTGTCGGAGCTGGGGGAGTTGATCGTTGCGGAGCGGCTGGCGGAGGGGCCGCCGGGGAGGCCGACAGGGGAGTCGGCGCCCGCGCGGGCGGGTTCAGGGGTGGGGGCGGCGATGGACGAGGGGGTGGGGGCGTGAGGGCAGGAGACGAGCTGGCGCCGCTGGAGATCCCGATCACGCGAACGCTGATCGTGGCCGGTGCGGTGGCCTCCCGCGACTACCAGGACGTGCACCACGACCCGGTGATCGCACGGGAGAAGGGTTCCCCCGACATCTTCATGAACATCCTGACCACGAACGGCCTGGTGGGGCGGTACATCACCGACCACTTCGGCCCCACGGCAAGGCTGAGGTCGGTGAGGATACGGCTGGGAGCGCCCAACTACCCGGGCGACACTATGACGTTGACCGGCGCGGTGAAGGCGGTGGAGGGCGAGGTCGCCGAGGTGCGGGTGACGGGGACCAACGGCCTGGGCCACCACGTGACCGGCACCGTGCGGGTGGCCGTACCGGCGGGCGCCGGACCGACCGAGCCAATCGGGCTCACGCAGGGGCTGCCGGGAGCCACCCGGCCGACCGGGCCCGCAGGTGTCGCGGACTCGGCTGATCCATCCCGGCCCGCCGGGGGCGCGTCATGAGCGTGCGCCAGGGGGACTCGCTCGGGGGGCGGGCGGCCGTGGTCGGGATCGGGGCGACCGAGTTCTCCAAGGACTCGGGGCGCAGCGAGCTGAAGCTGGCGGTCGAGGCGGTGCACGCGGCACTCGACGACGCGGGGCTCTCGCCCGCGGACGTGGACGGCCTGGTCACCTTCACCATGGACACCAGTCCCGAGATCACGGTCGCGCAGGCGTCCGGCATGGGTGAGCTGTCCTTCTTCTCGCGCATCCACTACGGCGGCGGCGCGGCCTGTGCCACCGTGCAGCAGGCCGCCCTCGCGGTCGCCACCGGGGTGGCCGAAGTGGTCGTCTGCTACCGGGCGTTCAACGAGCGCTCGGGCCGCCGCTTCGGTTCCGGGGTGCAGCACCGGGAGCCGTCGGCGGAGGGGGCGGCGCTGGGCTGGTCGCTCCCGTTCGGGCTGCTCACCCCCGCGTCCTGGGTCGCGATGGCCGCTCAGCGCTATCTGCACACCTACCACCTGACCCCCGATGCCTTCGGGCACGTCGCGGTCACCGACCGCCGCCACGCCGCGAACAACCCGGCGGCCTACTTCCACGGCAAGCCGATCACCCTGGCCGACCACGCCGCCTCGCGCTGGATCGTCGAGCCGCTGCGTCTCCTGGACTGCTGCCAGGAGACCGACGGCGGCCAGGCGATCGTCGTCACCACCACGGAGCGGGCCAGGGACCTGCGGCAGCGGCCCGCCGTGATCACCGCCGCCGCACAGGGCGCGGGACGCAGACAGGAGGGGATGACCAGCTTCTATCGGGACGGCCTGACCGGTCTGCCGGAGATGGGGGTGGTGGCGCGACAGCTGTGGCGGACGTCGGGGCTGACCCCGGCCGAGGTCGACGTGGCGATCCTGTACGACCACTTCACGCCATTCGTGCTGATGCAGCTGGAGGAGTTCGGTTTCTGCACACCGGGTGAGGCGGCCGACTTCGTGGCGGCGGACGCGCTTCCGCTCAACACCCACGGCGGTCAGCTGGGAGAGGCGTATCTGCACGGCATGAACGGCATCGCCGAGGCGGTCCGCCAGCTCCGGGGCACCTCGGTGAACCAGATACCCGACGCGGCCCACGTCCTGGTCACGTCCGGTACGGGCGTCCCCACCTCGGGACTCGTCCTGGGGAGGGACGGTTGAGGGGCCCTCAGGGACGCCCCCGCTCGGCGGCCGTGCCGACCTGGTGTCAGAAACCGGGCGGGGCAGGGTGGGTACGGCTGAGCGGGTGTCAGCAGAGCGCAACGTAAAGGCGGGTTGGATCCGTGAAGGGGGCCCTTCTCGGGCTCGGGACTGGGGCGGACGGCTGATCCTGTGCTCGGACGGGCGAGAGGGCGGGCCGAGCGGTGGCCGGTTCGGACGGGCGGCCGTTCACTCGGGCCATGCGCCGTCTCAGACTGACCCTCGCCTGTTCCGTCACTGCCCTGCTCGCCCTCGTCACCCTGCTCGCCCCCTCGGCGGCCGCGTCCCCGCCCTGGGAGGACGAGCAGGACGAGCAGGCGGCTGCGGTGCCCACCGTGCCCTTCAGGGGCGCCGCCTTCGACACCTGCAACACGCCGTCGCTGGCCGCGATGCGGGGCTGGCGGAGTTCGCCGTACCGCGCCGTCGGCATCTACTACGCGGGCCGCGGCCGCCACTGCGCCGTCCAGCGGAACCTGAACCGGAGCTGGGTGACCCAGGTGCACGAGATGGGCTGGCAGGTGCTGCCCGTCTTCGTGGGCTCGCAGGCCCCGTGCGTCTACGCCGAGAACAAGAAGGGGGTGCGGATCGGCAACCAGCCCGCGAAGCAGGGCGCGTCCGAGGGCGGCCAGGCCGTCCAGGCGGCGCGGGCCCTCGGCATCCTGACCGGCAGCGCGCTCTACCTCGACCTGGAGGCGTACAACGTGGGCAACGCGTCGTGCGCCCGGACCACGCTGGAGTTCGTGCGGGCCTGGAACCGGGAGGTGCGCGGGCGCGGCTACCTGCCCGGTTTCTACAGCAGCGCCGGGTCCGGCGTACGGCAGATGGAGCAGGCCCGCCTGGCGGGGGTGCGGGACCTGCCGGCGGCGATCTGGTTCGCCCGCTGGCACACGGGACCCGCGCTGTACCAGGAGGCGGCGCTGCGCAAGGACGGCTGGCAGCACATGCGGATCCACCAGTACGCCGGGGACACCGCCGAGTCGCACGGGGGGTACCGGCTGGTCGTGGACCGCAACCAGGTCGACGCCCCGGTGGCCCGCATCGACTGAACCCGACGGTGTCCGCTCGTCGGCCCGGCCGTCGGCGAGCGGACACCGCGACCCCGTACGCCGCCCGCGATCTCGGAAGCGCCGCGAGGACGGCGCCGGAGCGGCCGGTGAACCCTGAGGGCCGGGGATGCGTCCTCCACCTTCAGGAGGTGTGGCCACCCCCACCCCTACAACCTGAGGCGGACACCGCTTCGGGACCTGGGGCCGATCCCCCGGGGTCTTCGCGCTCATAGCGTGGAGTCATGACAACGCCCGTCTGCACCAGCGCCTCCCGAGCGGCGACGCCGTACCACGCGTACGCGTCGTTCTCGTCGTACGTCCGCGCCAGGGGCCCCGTGCTGCTGCGCACCGCGCGCTCGCTGACCGCGAACCCGAGCGATGCCGAGGACCTGCTGCAGACGGCCCTCACCAAGACGTACGTCGCCTGGGACCGGATCGAGGACCACCGGGCGCTCGACGGGTATGTGCGTCGCGCGCTCCTCAACACCCGCACCTCGCAGTGGCGCAAGCGCAAGGTCGACGAGTTCGCCTGTGACGAGATGCCCGAGCCGGAGGTCGTGCCCGGGCCCGACCCGGCCGATCAGCAGGTGCTGCACGACGCGATGTGGCGCGCGGTCATGAAGCTGCCCGACCGTCAGCGGGCCATGGTCGTCCTGCGGTACTACGAGGATCTGAGCGAGGCGCAGACCGCCGAGGTGCTCGGGGTCTCGGTCGGCACGGTCAAGAGCGCGGTCTCGCGGGCGCTGGGAAAGCTCCGCGAGGACCCGGAGCTCGAACCCATACGGTAGCCGCCCCGACACCGGCCCTGGTCACACGCGGTGACGGCCCGGGCCACGGAAGCCGCGGCGATCCGAGGTTTCTGCAGGTAACTTCGCGGAACCACGGCTGAAACTACTCCCGGGTAGTGACATACCGCGCGGTACGTGAGCAGAATCGGCACACCCCTATCGCCATGGAGCGCGCCGTAGCGCTCACCGGGAGGACGCCGTGCTGAGCACCATGCAGGACGTACCGCTGCTGATCTCGCGGATCCTGACCCACGGGTCGACGATCCACGGCACGTCCCAGGTCACGACCTGGACCGGCGAGGCCGAGCCGCACCGCCGCAGCTTCGCCGAGATCGGTGCCCGGGCCGCTCAGCTGGCGCACGCGCTGCGCGAGCTCGGCGTCGAGGACGGCCAGGCGACCGGCACGCTGATGTGGAACAACGCCGAGCACGTCGAGGCGTACCTGGCGATCCCCTCCATGGGCGCCGTGCTGCACACCCTCAACCTGCGGCTGCCCGCCGAGCAGTTGATCTGGATCGTCAACCACGCGGCCGACCGCGTGGTCATCGTCAACGGTTCGCTGCTGCCCCTGCTCGCCCCGCTGCTCCCGCACCTGCCGACGCTGGAGCACGTCGTCGTGACCGGCCCGGGCGACCGTTCCCTCCTGGAGGACATCGACGGCGCGGGCCCGCAGGTGCACGAGTACGAGGAGCTGCTCGCGGGGCGCCCGACCACGTACGACTGGCCGCAGCTGGACGAGCGCAGCGCCGCCGCCATGTGCTACACCTCCGGCACCACCGGCGACCCCAAGGGCGTCGTCTACTCCCACCGCTCGATCTACCTGCACTCGATGCAGGTCAACATGGCCGAGTCGATGGGGCTCACCGACCGGGACACGACGCTGGTCGTGGTGCCGCAGTTCCATGTGAACGCCTGGGGCCTGCCGCACGCCACCTTCATGGCCGGGGTGAGCATGCTCATGCCCGACCGTTTCCTGCAGCCCGCGCCGCTCGCCGACATGATCGAGCGTGAGAGGCCCACGCACGCGGCCGCCGTCCCCACCATCTGGCAGGGCCTGCTCGCCGAGGTCACCGCCCGCCCCCGCGACCTCACCTCGATGCGGAACGTCACGATCGGCGGCGCGGCCTGTCCGCCCTCGCTGATGGAGGCGTACGACAAGATCGGCGTCCGGCTCTGCCACGCCTGGGGCATGACGGAGACCTCGCCGCTCGGCACCATGTCGAACCCGCCCGCCGGGCTCAGCGCCGAGGAGGAGTGGCCGTACCGCATCACCCAGGGCCGCTTCCCCGCCGGTGTCGAGGCGCGGCTGGCCGGGCCGGACGGCGCGTTCCTGCCCTGGGACGGGGAGTCGGCGGGCGAGCTGGAGGTGCGCGGCCCCTGGATCGCGGGCGCGTACTTCGGCGGTGTGGGCGGCGAGGACTTCCGCCCGGCCGACAAGTTCAGCCCGGACGGCTGGCTGCGCACCGGGGACGTCGGCGTCATCAGCCCGGACGGCTATCTGACCCTGACCGACCGCGCCAAGGACGTCATCAAGTCCGGCGGCGAATGGATCTCCAGCCAGGAGCTGGAGAACGCGCTGATGGCGCACCCCGAGGTCGCCGAGGCGGCGGTGGTCGCCGTCCCGGACGACAAGTGGGGCGAACGCCCGCTCGCCACCGTCGTGCTGAAGCCGGGCGCCACCGCCGACTACGCCGCGCTCAAGGCCTTCCTCGCCGGAAAGATCGCCAAGTGGCAGCTTCCGGAGCGGTGGGCGCTGGTCGAGTCGGTGCCGAAGACGAGCGTCGGCAAGTTCGACAAGAAGGTCATCCGCAGGCAGTACGCGGACGGCGAGCTGGACGTGACGGAGCTGCGCTAGCCGCGCCCTGGGGCGGCACCGTCAGGGGCGCGGGAAGCGAGCACGGTCCGCAGCCGGGGCGTCCGCGTCTCCCCCGGGGCGCGGCGCCCCAGGGGTCGCGGCCGCGAGGGTGCCGCGCCGCCCGCGCCGGCTCACGTACGCGACAGCGCGACCCCGCCCGGGGCCCCGGGGTCTCCAACTCGACCCAGTACCGGGCTAGTTGGTGCCGATCTTGGCCAGCAGATCCACGATGCGGCCCTGTACCTCGCCGCTGGTGGACCGTTCCGCCAGGAACAGGACCGTCTCGCCGGACGAGAGCTTGGGGAGCTCCGCCTGGTTGATGCCGGCCGAGGTGTAGACGACCAGCGGGGTGTGGTTCAACTGCCCGTTGGCGCGCAGCCAGTCGACGATTCCGGCCCGGCGGCGGCGTACCTGCATGAGGTCCATCACCACCAGGTTCGGCCGCATCTGAGCGGCCAGGGTGACCGCCTCGGAGTCGGTGGCGGCCCGCGCGACCTGCATGCCGCGCCGCTCAAGCGTCGCGGTGAGCGCGAGCGCGATCTCCTCGTGCTCCTCGATCAGCAGGACCCGGGGCGGGTGCTGCTCGCTGTCGCGGGGCGCGAGCGCCTTGAGCAGGACGGCCGGATCGGCGCCGTACGCCGCCTCCCGCGTCGCCTGCCCGAGACCGGCCGTGACCAGCACCGGAACCTCGGCCGCGACCGCCGCCTGACGCAGCGACTGGAGCGCGGTACGGGTGATCGGACCGGTCAGCGGGTCGACGAACAGCGCGGCCGGGAACGCCGCGATCTGCGCGTCGACCTCCTCGCGGGAGTGCACGACCACGGGCCGGTAGCCGCGCTCGCTCAGCGCCTGCTGCGTCGAGACGTCGGGCGCGGGCCACACCAGCAGCCGGCGCGGGTTGTCCAGCGGCTCCGGGGGCAGCTCGTCGTCAATGGGCTGCGGCTGCGGCCGGTTGGCCACCTCGACGGCGCCGCCGGGCCCGTCCAGCGGCTCGGGGCCCTCGGCACCCTCGTCGGGCGCCCCGATGGCGTACGCACGGCCCCGGCCCTCCGACGAGGGCGAGGGCAGTACGGGGTGCGGCCGGGCTGCGACCGGTTCGACGGGCCGCTCGACGCCCTCCGGAGGCGTGCCGAGCTTGCGTCGCCGCCCGGAGCCGAGGGAGCCGCCGGAGGTCTGGTTCGGCTGGGCCGGCGTCTGGACGAACGGCGCACCCTGCCCGAGCGCCCGCACGCTGAACGCCCGGCCCTGGGTGTCACCGCCCACCATCGGGATGCCGCCCGGCGGAGTCTCGGCGGGAAGCGGCTGCCGAGCGGGCTGGGCGGGCGCGGGCTGGTTGCCCTGAACCGGGTTCTGGCCCTGCGGCGGTACGGGCCCGGGCGCACCCGGCGCCGAAACCGCCCGCGCGGCCCACTCGGGCTGCTCGGCGGGGTGCGGCTGCGGCGGGGTGTGCTCGGCCACGGGGTCGCCGGGGGCGGCGGTACCGGGCCGGGGAGCCGCGGGGGTGGCCTCGCCGGGGGCGGGGGGTCCCGCGGGCGCGGGGGTCGTCGTGGGGGCGGCGCCTGTGGGGGCGGCGGCCATGGGGCCAGCGCCCGTGGTCCCGACGCCCATGGGGCCAGCGCCTGTGTGTCCGGCGCTCATGGGGTCGGGGCTCATGGGCCGAGCACCTGTGGGTTCAGCGCCCATGGGACCGGCACCCATAGCGCCCGCGCCTGTGTGTCCGGGCCCCATGGGCCGAGCCCCCGTGGACTCAACACCCATGGCACCGGCACCCGTAGACCCAGCACCTACGTGCCCGGCGTCCGCATGCCCAGCGCCCGTGTGCCCGGCACCCACATGCCCAGCACCCACACCGCCAGCACCCACCTGCCCGGGGCCCGCAGAACGGGCGGAGCCATGGCGCCCCGTTCCGGGGGCGGAGACGTCAGCCGCTCCCGGGGTCGGGGCCGGGGTCGTTCCAGGCGCCGGGACCGCGCCCGGGGCCGGAAGCGGACTCGGGGACACGGGAGCGGGATGCGGTGCGCGGTCGGCGTCGGCGGGCGGCAGCGCGAAGGCCGTCCGAACTGCCGCTTCCTGCCCGCTCGCAGAGCCGGTCGCAGGGCCGCTCGCGGAGCCACCTGTCGCTCCGGCCACAGGCCCACCCGCGCCACCAGCAGAACCGTTTGCACCACCAGCACCACCGGCGGCGGCACTGCCTGCCGCGCCACCCGCGACCCGGCCCGCTCCGTTGGGCGCGGCGCCCAGGGCTCGGCGGGCCCGGCGGCCGGTCGGCTCGGCGGGGGTGTCCGTGGGGGCGGCCGGGGCGTCGGGGGCGGGCAGCGCGCGGCGGGCGCGGCGCCCGGTGGCCTCGGTGGGCACGCCCTGCGGCGGCACGGTCTCGCCCAGCGCGGCCCGGCCCATGCCGGACGACTCGCGGGCGCTCTCCGCGCCGGTGACGACGGACCCCTCGGCGGCCTGCGCCGAGACCTGCGCCGAAGCCTGCGGGGTGCCCTGCTGCACGGCCTGGCCGGAAGGCCGGGCCACGGACTGCTCGGCGGGGCTGGGCCGTCCGCGCCGTCGGCCGGACCCGGACGCGGCCCCGCCGCCAAGAGCCCCGGCACTCCCCGCGGGACCGCTGCCCGCGCTTTCGCCGCTCACGGCGTTCTGCTGGGCCGGAATCCGGGCTCGGTCACCGTCCGGGCCGCCGTCGCCGTCCCCGCCGCCGGAGCCCGAACCGGACTCGGACCGCGCCCGGCGCCGGCCCGTCGGGGACGCGTCCTCGGTGACCGGGCTCTCCAGGAACGCGTCCGTGGACGCCCGCCGGGCCCGCCTGCGCCCGCCGCCGTCCTGCTGCGCGGGAAGCAGCGCCTCGTCGGGCTGGGGGGTCACCGGCGCCTCGACCGTTCCGGCGCCCGCGCCGAGCGGCACTTCGAGCACGTACGCCGAACCGCTCATGCCCGGCACGTCCACGGTCTGCAGGACGCCGCCGTGGGCCCGCACGATGCCGCGCACGATGGGTCCGTGGACCGGGTCGCCGCCGGGGTAGGGGCCGCGCACCTCAAGGCGTACGACCTCGCCGCGCACCGCGGCCGCGACGACGACGGTGGAGTCCATGTAGCCGCCGGCGGCGACCGGGGCCTTGCCCGTCGCGTCGACCCCGGCCACGTCCGCGATCAGGTGGGCGAGCGCCGTCGACAGGCGGGGCCCGTCGACCTCGGCCTCGATGGGCGGGGTGTGCACGGCGAACTGCGCCCGCCCCGGCCCGATCAGCTCGACGGCGCCGTCGACGCCCGCGCCGACCACCGAACCGACCAGCACCTTGGTCTTCTTGAGCTCCTCGCTGCCCGCGTCGAGCCGCTGGTAGCCGAGGACGTTGTCGACGAGCGTGGTGATGCGCGAGTACCCGGCGGCGAGGTGGTGCAGCACCTGGTTGGCCTCGGGCCACAGCTGGCCCGCGTCGTCGGCGGCGAGCGCGGCGAGTTCGCCCCGCAGTTCGTCGAGCGGCCCGCGCAGCGAACCGGCCAGCACCGAGAGCAGCTGCTGGTGCCGGGCGGCGAGCGCGTCGTAGCGCTTGGTCTCCCGCTCCAGGACCTCGGCGTGCTTGGCGGCCTGCTCCTCGTACGGGCGCCGGTCGGTGAAGGTCATGACGGCCCCGACGAGCAGGTCGCCGTCGCGCACCGGAGCGGTCGTCAGGTCGACCGGGACCTGGGTGCCGCTCTTCGTCCAGATGACCTGCCCGCGCACCCGGTGCTTGCGCCCGGACTTGAGGGTGTCGGCCAGCGGGCTGCCCTCGTACGGGAACGGCTCGCCGTCCTCGCGCGAGTGCAGCACCAGGGGGTGCAGCTCCTGCCCGCCGAGGTCGCTGGCGCGGTAGCCGAGGATCTGCGCGGCCGCCGGGTTGACCAGCACGACGCGCCCGTCGGTGTCGGTGCCGACCACGCCCTCGGCCGCCGCGCGCAGGATCATCTCGGTCTGCCGCTGCGAACGGGCGAGCTCCGCCTCGGTGTCGACGGTGCCCGAAAGGTCCCGTACGACCAGCATGAGGAGTTCGTCGCCCGAATATGAGCCGGGGCCGCCGCCGCTGCCGTAGGAGGCGTAGGCGTCGCGCCCGTCCTCCAGGTTGGCGCTGGTCACCTCGACCGGGAACTCGGTGCCGTCGGTGCGGCGCGCGATCATCCGGGTCGGCTTGGTGCGGCCCTGCTCGTCCTCGCTCTCGGGCCGGCGCATGGAGCCGGGGATGAGCTTGGAGTCGAAGGAGGGCAGCAGATCGAGAACTCCCCGCCCCACCAGCCCGGTACCCGGCGCCTCCAGCATCTCCAGGGCGACGGTGTTGGCGTTCACGACCGTGCCGTTGCAGTTGACGAGCAGGAGCCCGTCCGGAAGGGCGTCAAGTATGGCTGCGAGGCGAGCAGCGCCTCGGGATGGCCTGCTGCTCACGACGACGCTTCCTCCCTGAACCACTGCACCTTGCGGCCTGTCACTGGGAGGGAGTCTAAAGGCTGGCGGTGTGCGAGCGACGGCGGATGAGGGGGAGCTCTCACCAAGGTTGTGTGACCAAGGGGTACGCGGGGAGCGCGTACGGGGCGCCCTACCTGGCGCTTGGCAGCACCGGCAGCATGTTGTCCCAGCGCGAGATCTCGCATCCGTTGGCCCGGCTGTACGTCGCGTCCACGGGCCGCCCGGCCCAGCTGCCGGTGATGTGCGCGGTGGCCGCGCCGCCGTAGATCATCGTGCAGGCCGCGTCCTTCGGCACGGGCGCGAAGGGGTCTTTGCCCCAGGTCGTCACGGAGTCGAGTTTGTCGCAGGCCTGCTGACGGCGGGGGTGGTCGCCGCCCGCCGGGTGGCACTCGAGCGTGTACGTGCCCTCGACCCCCGGGTTGTGGTCGACCGTGATGGTGAGCCGGTCCTCGGTGTGCCCGTCGCCGAGCAGCGGCAGCGGCACGGGCAGAGGGCCCGCGGAGGCGGCGGGGGCGGCGGCGAGCGCGGTGAGGGAGGCGGCGGCGGTGACGGCGAGGCGGCGCAGCATGAGTCTCGTATCTCCAGGCGGGTGGACGGACTTTCGGCGGACTCTCGGTCGCCCGGGGTCTCCCGGGGTCTCCGGAGGTCTAACGCGCGTCAACGCCCGGCGTTGCGCCACACGAACGCCTTTGCTCTGGTGCCGGTCCGCCTAGTACCGTGGGGTGCGATTGGTGACGGCCCGCAAGGCTGTGTCATCATCTGCACGCACCACTCGCACACGCGACGGTGTGCTGGAGGCGTCGCCTAGTCCGGTCTATGGCGCCGCACTGCTAATGCGGTTTGGGTCTTAAAGCCCATCGAGGGTTCAAATCCCTCCGCCTCCGCCAGCAACACCCGAAGCCCCGGCCCCACGGCCGGGGCTTCGCCCGTTCCCGGGCCAGCCCCGACCCGCCGTTGACCCGGCGCGCCCGCGGTCACTCGCTCGCGGCGCCGTCGACCGCGCCCGCGGTCCGTCTCCCTCGCGCTCCTTCGCGCCGGTGACCGCCCGCACCCGCCATTGACCGCTCGCACCGCGCGCCCCGGCCCGGCTTCGGCCCCGTCCCACGCTCTCCCCGCCCGGGCCCCGCGCCCCCCGGTTTGCTCACGCAGGGGCATTTCCGCAGGTCAGAGCCTGTGGGGGCAATGGATTTCGCGTCACGGCGCAGGTCATGTAATGTTGTTCTCGCAACGCCGACGGGGCAGAAAAAACCCCGGAAGCACAAGCACTCGTAGCTTAACGGATAGAGCATCTGACTACGGATCAGAAGGTTGCAGGTTCGAATCCTGCCGAGTGCACAGCGAAGAAGGCCCCCGGAGAGATCCGGGGGCCTTCTCGTGTTCCCGGGCCTCCGGCGTTGTCAGTGGGGGCGGGTAGCTTCGGGGTGTGGCTGGGTTGTGGCGGTGTTCCGGGGTTCGGTGGGGGGTCGGCGGGCCCCGGCTGGTGTGGGAGGAGGGGCGGGAGAGCCCGCTCTCGTTCGGGCGGGCGGTGGCGTTCCGGGTCGTGGGGGTCCGGCGCTGTGTGGGGGCCCGGGGGAATCCCTGTCCGGTGGCGGCGCCGGTGCCGGCGCGCGGGACACAGGCGCGGTGCCCGGAGTGTGCGCGGCTCGACCGGGCGCATTCCGTCGCGGCCGACACCTATGCCGATGATCCGCGGACCTATCGCGTCTACCTCGCCTGGTTCGGCAGCGGGCTGGTCAAGGTCGGCATCACCGCCGAGGAGCGGGGTCCGGCCCGGCTGCTCGAACAGGGGGCGGTGGCCTTCGGCTGGCTCGGGCGGGGCCCGTTGATGGCCGCCCGGCGCTGCGAGGAGCTGCTCAGGGCGGCGCTCGGGGTGCCGGACCGGATTCCGTACGCCGAGAAGCGGGCGGTGCGGGCCCGGCTGCCCGGGGTGGCCGAGCGCGCGGCGGAGGTCGCCTCGCTGCACGCTCGGGCCGTCGCCCTGTCCGGCTGGCCCGAGTCGCTGGAGCGGATCGGCTGTGAAGTCGTCGACCACGGTGCGGCGTTCGGGCTTTCCGGGCTCGTTCCGGCGGCCGGCGTGGTCATGGAGCTGGTGGACGGCGGGGTGCTGGGCGGCAGGCTCCTCGCGGCCGCCGGGCCCGACCTCCACCTGGACGCGGGCGACGCGGGCGCCCTGGTGCTCGACACGCGGCTCATGAGCGGGTGGGATCTCGCCGCCGTCCCTGCCGGGGCGGAGGAGGGCGTCAGCGTGCCCGTCCGCGCGCTGCCCAAGGAGGGCGGGGTGCAGGACCTGCTGTTCTGAGGACCGCGAAGGGGCGCGGGCCCGGGGGCAGCGGGGCGGGTCAAGACTTGGATCCCCTTTGGATCCCTTCCGGCAAGGAATCTGGACAGGGCCCGCGAGGGCCGCCGAAGGTGGGCGCATGAGCGATCAAGTGCAGGTGCCGAGGCCGGTCTCGGGAATCGAACCGCCCTACTACGCCGTGGTGTTCACCTCCGTGCGGACCGAGGGCGACCGCGGATACGGCGAGACCGCCGCGGAGATGCAGAAGCTGGTGGCGGAGATACCGGGGTTCCTCGGCTACGAGAGCGCGCGGAACCCGGGCGGGCTCGGGATCACCGTCGGGTACTTCCGGGACGAGGAGGCCATCGCCGCCTGGCGCGGCCGCCTCGAACACCAGCGGGCGCAGAAGCACGGGCGGGACCACTGGTACGAGAGTTACAGCCTCCACGTGGCCAGGGTCGAGCGGAGCTACGGCTTTGAGCGCGGCTGAGAGGGGGGCCGGGGAGAGCGCCGGGCTCCCCGGCGCCGCCGGGGACGAGGGCAGGGGCGTCCGGGCGTTCTGGGGGCGGCTCGGGCTGCCCGGACTCGTCGACGTGCACACCCACTTCATGCCCGAGCGGGTGCTGAGGAAGGTGTGGGAGTACTTCGACTCCGCCGGGGAGCTCGTGGGCGGGGTCGAGTGGCCCATCACCTACCGGGAGGCGGAGGCGGAGCGGGTGCGGCTGCTGCGGGAGGAGTTCGGGGTGCTGGCGTTCACCTCGATGCTCTACCCGCACAAGGCCCGCATGGCCGAGTGGCTCAACGAGTGGGGCGCCGGGTTCGCGGCCCGGACCCCGGGCTGTCTGCACACCGCCACCTTCTTCCCCGAGCCCGGTGCCGAAGGGTATGTGCGGGCGGCGCTGGATGCCGGGGCCCGGGTCTTCAAGTCCCATGTGCAGGTGGGCGGTTACGACCCCGGCGACCCCCTGCTCGATCCCGTCTGGGGGCTGCTCGCCGAGGCCGGGACGCCGGTCGTCGTCCACTGCGGGTCCGGGCCCGCACCCGGCAAGCACACGGGGCCGGGGCCGGTCGGGCGGGTGCTCGCCCGCCACCCCCGCCTCCGGCTGATCGTCGCGCACATGGGGATGCCCGAGTACGCCGACTTCCTCGACCTCGCCGAGGCGTACGGCTCGGTCATGCTCGACACCACCATGGCCTTCACCGACTTCAGCGAGCGCGGCGCGCCCTTCCCCGCGCGGGAGCGGGGGCGCCTGCTCGACCTGGGGGAGCGCATCCTGCTCGGCACGGACTTCCCGAACATTCCCTACCCCTACCTCCACCAGCTGGAGGCCCTGGAGCGGCTCGGCCTGGGGGACGACTGGCTCCGGGCGGTCTGCCACGGCAACGGCGCCCGGCTCTTCGGGGTGCCCGGCTGAGACCCCGTACGGCGGCGGCCCGGGGATTTTCTCAGGGAAATCACAGGATCGGGCAAGGATGTTTTCAGGGCCCGCTCACAGGGTGGGGCCATGACCGTTACCTCCTCGCCCCAGGGGCGGACCGAAATGCTCAGGCCGGACGGGAGTCCCGTCCGAGTGCTCGTGGTGGACGACGAGGCGCCGCTCAGCGAGCTCCTCTCCATGGCGCTGCGCTACGAAGGCTGGAACGTGCGCAGCGCGGGCGACGGGGCCGGGGCGGTGCGCGACGCCCGGGACTTCCGGCCCGACGCCGTGGTCCTCGACATCATGCTGCCCGACATGGACGGGCTCGCCGTCCTCGGGCGGCTGCGCCGCGAACTCCCGGACGTGCCGGTGCTCTTCCTCACGGCCAAGGACTCCGTGGAGGACCGGATCGCCGGGCTCACGGCGGGCGGCGACGACTACGTCACCAAGCCGTTCAGCCTGGAGGAGGTCGTGGCCCGGCTGCGCGGGCTGATCCGCCGCTCGGGCACGGCCGCCCTGCGCGCCGAGTCCGTGCTGACCGTCGGCGACCTCACGCTCGACGAGGACAGCCACGACGTGACCCGGGGCGGGGTCAACATCCACCTCACCGCGACCGAGTTCGAGCTGCTGCGCTTCCTCATGCGCAACCCGCGCCGGGTGCTCAGCAAGGCGCAGATCCTCGACCGGGTCTGGTCGTACGACTTCGGCGGACAGGCCAACGTCGTCGAGCTGTACATCTCCTACCTGCGGCGCAAGATCGACGCCGGGCGCTCCCCGATGATCCACACCCGGCGCGGCGCGGGGTATCTGATCAAGCCCGGGGAGTAGGAGTCACGTGGGCAGGCTCCGGCGGCCCTGGTCGCTGCGCACCCGCCTCGTGGTGTCGGCGGTCGCGCTGCTCGCCGTGGTGGGCTCCGTCATCGGCACGGTGACCGTCCTCGCGATGGGCGCCAACCTCCAGCGCCAGCTGGACGACCAGCTGCGCGCGGGCCTGCCGATGCGCGGGCCCGGGCACGCCGGCCCGGGGCAGGGGCCGTCCGTCGGGAGCAGGCTCGACTTCATCGTCTCCAGGCCGGGGCAGCCCCTGCACACGGTCGGCGCCGCGGTGCTGCCCGGCGGGGCGCTCACGGGGCTGCGGAGCACCCAGCCGGAGCAGGAGGGCGAGAGCCGCACCCAGCCGCTGCCCGACGAGCAGGCCCGGGCGCTGGCCGCCGTCCCGCGGGACGGCACGGTGCACTCCGTCACGATCCCCGGCCTCGGCGACTACCGGGCCGTGTGGGACGCGGACCGCGCGTTCGTCCTCGGCTTCCCCACCGACCGGCTCGACTCCACCGTCGACACCCTGGTCCTCGTGGTCATTTGCGTGACCGCCGCGGGCCTGGTCGCCGCCGCGATCGCGGGCGCGGCCATCGTCGGGGTGGCGCTGCGGCCGCTGCGGCGGGTCGCGGCGACCGCCACCCGGGTCGCCGAACTGCGCCTGCACAGCGGTGAGGTGGCGCTGCACGAGCGGGTGCCGGCGGCCGAGGCGGACGCCCGCACCGAGGTGGGCCAGGTGGGCGCCGCGCTCAACCGGATGCTGGACCATGTGCACGGGGCGCTCAGCGCGCGGCAGGAGAGCGAGACGCGGGTGCGGCAGTTCGTCGCCGACGCCAGTCACGAGCTGAGGACGCCGCTCGCCTCCATCCGCGGCTACGCCGAACTGACCCGGCGCGGCCGCGAGGACATCGGACCCGACACCCGGCATTCGCTCGGCCGCATCGAATCGGAGGCGGCCCGCATGACCGGCCTGGTCGAGGACCTGCTGCTGCTCGCGCGGCTGGACGCGGGACGCCCGCTCTCGTACCAGAGCACCGATCTCTCCTCGCTCGTCGTGGACGTGGTCGGCGACGCGCACGCCGCCGGGCAGGACCACACCTGGCTGCTCGAACTGCCCGGGGAGCCGGTCGCCGTGCGCGGGGACCGCGAGCGGCTCCAGCAGGTCCTGGTCAATCTGCTCGCCAACGCCCGTACGCACACCCCGCCGGGGACGGCCGTCACCGCGCGGGTCGAGGTGCGCGGGCCGGAGGCCGTCGTCGAGATCGAGGACACCGGGCCCGGCATCCCGCCCGAGCTGCTTCCGCACGTCTTCGAGCGGTTCGCCCGCGGCGACGCCTCCCGCTCCCGCCACGCCGGGTCCACCGGGCTCGGCCTCGCCATCGTGCAGGCCGTCGTCACCGCGCACGGCGGCCGGGTGAGCCTGCGGAGCGGACCCGGCCGGACGGTGTTCGGGGTCCACCTGCCGGTGCTGCTCCCCGACGACCACACCACCCCGGACCCGCCCCCGCCGGACCTGCCCGCTCCGAGCCCGCCCCTCGCCCCGGCCCGCTTCTCACAGGCCGGGCACAGGCCGACCACACAGGTGTGACAGCGGCCCCCGCGAGGGTCGCCGTATGCGAACCGAACCTTCTGCCACGAGGGACACGCGGGACACAAGAAACACGAGAGCTGTGCGGGACATGCGCGATACGCGGCCCGCGCGGGACGCGGGCGCCCCGCATGCGGCGGACCCGCCGCGTCCGCCGCGTCCGGCGGCGCTCCCGGCCCGGCAGCACCTGCCCGTGCAGACCTCCGGGGACCCCGTCCTGGATGTGACGGTGCCGGTCTACAACGAGGAGCGGGACCTGGAGCGGTGCGTGCGGCGGCTGCACGAACACCTCGCGCGGACCTTCCCGTACGGCTTCCGGATCACGGTCGCCGACAACGCCAGCACCGACGCGACTCCCGCCATATCCAGGCGCCTTGAGCGCGAGATCCCCGAGGTGCGGGCCTTCCGGCTGGAGGAGAAGGGGCGGGGGCGGGCGCTGCGCACCGTGTGGTCGGCCTCCGACGCGCCCGTGCTCGCGTACATGGACGTGGACCTGTCCACCGATCTCAATGCCCTGCTCCCGCTGGTCGCGCCGCTCATCTCCGGGCATTCGGACCTCGCCATCGGCTCGCGGCTGGCCCGCTCCTCGCGGGTGGTGCGCGGCGCCAAGCGGGAGTTCATCTCGCGTACGTACAACCTGATCCTGCGCGGTTCGCTGGCGGCGCGGTTCTCGGACGCCCAGTGCGGGTTCAAGGCGATCCGGCGCGATGTCGCGCGGCGGCTGCTGCCGATGGTCGAGGACACCGGGTGGTTCTTCGACACGGAGCTGCTGGTGCTCGCCGAGCGGGCCGGGCTGCGGATCCACGAGGTGCCGGTGGACTGGGTCGACGACCCCACCAGCACCGTGCACCTCGTCAGCACCGCGATGGACGACCTCAAGGGGGTGTGGCGGGTCGGGCGGGCGCTCGCGGTCGGGGCGCTGCCCCTGGACCGGCTCGCGCGGCCGTTCGGCGACGACCCCCGGGACCGGCGGCTGAGCGGGGTGCCCGGGGGGCTGGCCCGCCAGCTCGTCGGGTTCTGCGCGGTCGGCGCGCTCTCCACTCTCTTCTACCTGCTCCTCTATTCGCTGGCCCGCACCGCGACGGGCCCCCAACTCGCCAACGCGGCGGCCCTGTTGGTGTCGGCGGTGGCCAACACGGCGGCCAACCGGCGGCTCACCTTCGGGGTGCGCGGCCGGGACCGGGCGGTGCGCCACCAGGCGCAGGGCCTCGCGGTCTTCGCCATCGGGCTCGCGCTGACCAGCGGTTCGCTGGCGGCCCTCGACGCCGCCCACGCCGGTGCCGCGCACTCCACCGAGGTGGCCGTCCTGGTGGCGGCGAACCTCGCGGCGACACTCCTGCGCTTCCTGCTCTTCCGCGCCTGGGTCTTCCCCGACCGGGCGGCCCCCGCCCCCGAGAGGGCCCCGCACGACCCCGACCCGAAGGACGACGCACGATGACCACGACCTCCCGTCCGGCCGACACGCGCGAGGGGGGCGCGGCGATGCGGCGGGCCGCCCGAGGACGGCTGTGGCGCGGCCGGCCCGGCGACCCGGCCTGGGTGCGGCCCGCCTTCCTCGCGGTGCTCGCCGTCACCTTCGCCGCCTACCTCTGGAACCTCGGCGCCTCCGGGTACGCGAACTCCTTCTACTCGGCGGCCGTCCAGGCGGGCAGCCAGAGCTGGAAGGCCTTCTTCTTCGGCTCCCTCGACGCCGCCAACGCGATCACCGTCGACAAGCCCCCGGCCGCGCTGTGGCCGATGGCCCTGTCCGTGCGCCTCTTCGGCCTCGGCTCCTGGCAGATCCTGCTGCCCGAGGCGCTGATGGGCGTGGGCACGGTCGCCGTCCTGTACGCGGCGGTGCGGCGCCGGTTCAGTCCGGCCGCGGGACTCATCGCGGGCGCGGTGCTCGCGCTGACGCCGGTCGCCGCGCTGATGTTCCGCTTCAACAACCCGGACGCGCTGCTCGCGCTCCTGATGACGGTCACCGTGTACTGCGTGCTGCGCGCCCTGGAGGGCGCCCGCACGAAGTGGCTGGTGTGGGCCGGGGTGGCGATCGGCTTCGCGTTCCTGACGAAGACCCTCCAGGCCTTCCTGATCCTGCCGCCGCTCGCGGTCCTGTACGCGGTGTGCGCGCCGACCTCGCTGCGCCGCAGGCTCGGCCAACTCGCCCTGTGCACTGCCGTGTTGATCGTCTCCGGCGGCTGGTGGGTGGCCGCCGTGGAGCTGTGGCCCACGTCGTCACGGCCGTACGTGGGCGGCTCGCAGCACAACTCCTTCCTGGAGCTCACCTTCGGCTACAACGGGCTCGGCCGGATCAGCGGCGACGAGACGGGCAGCGTCGGCGGCGGGGCCCGGCCCGCGGGCCTGGAACTCCCCGCGGGCCCGCGGCAGGGCGGGGGCGGCGGTGGCTGGGGCGCGACCGGCATCGGCCGCATGTTCGACTCCGAGGTCGGCGGCCAGATCTCCTGGCTGCTCCCCGCGGCCCTGATCCTCCTGCTGGCGGGCCTCGTCGTCACCTGGAGGGCGAAGCGCACGGACACCGCGCGGGCCGCGTTCCTCGCCTGGGGCGGGGCGCTCCTGATGACCGCCGTGATCTTCAGCTTCATGGCCGGGATCTTCCACCAGTACTACACGGTGGCCCTGGCCCCCTCCATCGCGGCGCTCGTCGGCATGGGCGTCACGGTGCTGTGGGAGGAGCGCTCGCGCCTTGGCGCGGCGCTCGCGCTCGGCGTGACGGTGGCGACCACCGCCGTCTGGTCGTACGTGCTGCTCGGGCGCACCCCGGATTACCTGCCGTGGCTGCGCTGGGCGGTGCTCGGCTGCGGGCTCGCGGCGGCGGCCGGTCTCGCGCTCGCGGGCCGGTTGAACCGCACGCTGGCGCTCGGGGTGGCCGGGGCCGGGCTCGTGGTCTCGCTCGCCGGGCCCGCCGCGTACTCGGCGAGCACGCTCGCCACCGCGCACACCGGCTCGATCGTGACGGCGGGGCCCGCCGGGGCGGGCAGGGGCGGCGGCCGGACGCGGTTCGCGGGCGCGGCGGGCCGGGAGTTCCCGGGGCTGCCGGGTGGCGGTCCCGGCGGTTTCGGCCAGGGCCAGGGCATGCCCGGGGGCGGCCCGGGACAGGCGCCCGGGCAGAACGGCGGGGCGCAGGGCCGCTGGGGCGGCGAGCGCGGACGCATGGGGGGCGGCATGGGCGGGCTGCTCGACGGCGCCAAGGTGAGCGCCGGGGCCGAGGCGCTCCTGAAGAAGAACGCGGACCGGTACACCTGGGTCGCGGCCGCCATCGGCTCCCAGAACGCCGCGAGCTACCAACTCGCCACGCGGAAGCCGGTGATGGCGGTCGGCGGCTTCAACGGAAGCGACCCGTCGCCGACGCTCGCCCAGTTCAAGCGGTACGTGTCCGACGGGAAGATCCATTACTTCATCGCCGGTGGCGGCGGGATGCCGGGCGGCGGCGGCCGGTCGGGCGGCAGCTCCCTCAGCGCCTGGGTGGAATCCTCCTTCAAGAAGGTGACGGTCGGCACCGCCACCTTCTACGACCTGACCTCGCCGGTGAAGTAGCGGTACGGGGGGCTCCCGGCGGCGGATCAGCAGGTCCGACGACGACGAGGTGGTGGTCCGAGGCGAGCGTCTCGGACCACCACCGTATGGGACGGTACGTCGCCCCGCGCGGCGGCATCCGCGGCCCCGGCGCCCGGGGTCGCATGCGCCGGAGCCGCGAGCGCGAGCGTCAACAAGCCCGTTGCCAGCGACAGTTGACTCATTCGACGGTTTAGTTCGGCTGGCCTTGGCGGGGCAGTCTCCTCGCCCGGCCGCCCTGGTCCGCCCGTCCGTTCGCGGCACCAGGAAGGCATGGTCAGGTTCACGTCGAAGCGCCAGCGGCCGTAAATCACTTTACGGCGTAGAAGACTTCCCTTACGGTGTACATCGCTCGCTCATTTACACCGTATAAGGAGCCAGGGAGCCGCCATGACGGCAACGACAGCCGAGACCCCCGCCACCCCCACCGGACACCCTCAGTGCTGGCTGATCCTCGGCGTCATCTGCGTCGCCCAGCTCACGGTGCTGCTCGACAACACCGTCCTCAACGTCGCCATCCCCTCGCTCACCACCTCGCTCGGCGCGTCCACCGCCGACATCCAGTGGATGATCAACGCGTACTCGCTGGTCCAGTCCGGACTGCTGCTCACCGCGGGCAGCGCGTCCGACCGCTACGGACGCAAGAAGATGCTCGCGGCGGGACTCGCGCTCTTCGGCCTGGGCTCGCTGGCCGCGGGGCTCGCCCACAATTCCGTACAGCTGATCGCCGCCCGCGCGGGCATGGGTGTCGGCGGGGCGCTGCTGATGACCACCACGCTCGCCGTCGTCGTCCAGATCTTCGACGACGAGGCCCGGGTCAAGGCCATCGGCATCTGGGCCACCGTCAACTCGCTCGGCTTCGCCGCCGGGCCGCTGATCGGCGGCGTCATGCTCGACCACTTCTGGTGGGGCGCGATCTTCCTGGTCAACATCCCCGTCGCGGTCCTCGGCCTGGTCGCCGTGCTCGCCCTCGTACCCGAGTCGAAGAATCCCCAGGGCGACCGGCCCGACCTGCTCGGCGCGCTGCTCTCCACGGTCGGCATGACCGGAGTGGTCTACGCGATCATCTCCGGGCCGGGCCACGGCTGGCTCTCCGGCCACGTGCTGGCCTCGGCGGCCGTCGGCGTCGTGTTCCTCGGCGTGTTCGTGCGCTGGGAGCTGTCCATCGAGCACCCCATGCTGGACATGCACTTCTTCCGCAACCAGAAGTTCATCGGCGCGGTCGCCGGGTCGATCCTGGTCGCCTTCGGCATGGGCGGCTCGCTGTTCCTGCTCACCCAGCACCTCCAGTTCGTGCTCGGATACGGCCCGTTGGAGGCGGGCCTTCGCACCGCGCCGCTCGCCCTGAGCGTGGTCGTGCTCAACATGTCGGGCGTCGGCGCGAAGCTGGTCGTGAAGGTCGGCACCCCGCGCGCCATCGCCATCGGCATGACCGCCAACGCGGCCGGGCTCGCCTCGATCGCGCTGCTCGGCGGCCACAGCTACGGCGGCACGCTGTTCGGCCTGGTCGTGATGGGCGCGGGCATCGCGTTCTCCATGCCGGCCATGGCCAACGCCATCATGAGCGCGATCCCGCCGGAGAAGGCGGGCGTGGGCGCGGGGGTGAACGGCACCCTGGGCGAGTTCGGCAACGGGCTCGGCGTGGCGGTGCTCGGGGCGGTACTCAACTCGCGGTTCGCGGCGCTCGTGCCGGTGGCCGCGGCCTCGCTGCCCGCCGCGCTCGCCGCCGCCCGCAGCGACGCCGAACGCGGCCGGATCGCCGACGCCTTCGCCTCCGGCCTGGAGACCAGCCAGCTGGTCGGCGCGGTCGCGGTGCTCGCCGGCGGACTGCTCGCCGCGGTCCTGCTGCACCGGGCGGAGCGCAGCGCGGCCGCTCCCGCCGACGCGGCCCCCGCCGCATAGCATCGTCGGGGGATGCGTCCCCGAATTCCGGACATGCCCCTGATGGGACCCGGTGCACAGGGCCCTGACGGGGTGGCAGGACCAACAGACCGAGGAGGGCGGCGATGGCGGCGGCGGACCGTGCGAAGGATGCGGCGCGTACCAGCGTGTGGCTCGGGAGCAAGGCGCAGAACCGGGTGCGCCGCTCGGAGGCGCCCGAGGGCGGCCCGGTGCTCGACCGGGACCGGATCACCGCCGAGGCCGTCCGGCTCCTCGACGCCGAGGGATCGGCCAAGTTCTCCATGCGGCGGCTCGCGGCGGAGCTCGGTGTCACCGCGATGTCCCTGTACTGGTACGTCGACACCAAGGACGACCTCCTCGAACTCGCCCTCGACTCGGTGTTCGCCGAGATCGAGCTGCCCGACATGGCGGACGAGAGCGCCGACTGGCGCGATCAGCTGCGCGACATCGCCCGCGGCTACCGGGCGGTGTTCGTCCGCCACGCCTGGGCCTCCGCGCTGATCGGCCGCTACCTCAACATCGGGCCGCACGCGATGGCCTTCGCGAGCGCGGCCCAGCGGCTCCTGGCCCGCACCGGGCTGCCCCCGCACGGGCAGATGGGCGGGATGGCCGCGGTCTTCCAGTTCGTGTACGGGTTCGGCACGATCGAGGGCACGTTCGTACGGCGTTGCGCGGACGCGGGGCTCACCCAGGACGAGTACTTCGCCCAGGCGATGGGCGCGCTGAACGAACGCCCGGCGTACCGGGTGCAGTTCGAGGACGCGGCCGAGCTGATGGCCGCGCGGGGCGGGGACACGGTGCAGGACATGCGGCAGCGGGACTTCGACTTCGCGCTGTCGCTCCTTGTGGCCGGCATCGAAGCCCTGAGCACCCAAAACCCCGGGTAAGCACCCCAGACCCCGGCAGGCCGCCCATGCAGGCCGGCACCGCCCCTGCCAGGATCGCGTTGCCCATGCGGTCCGACACCGCCCCTGCCAGGGGCGCGGGGAACTGCGCGAGCAACCACGCACGGTCCGCAGGCGCCCCTGGGGCTCCGCCCCAGACCCCGGTTCGCGCCTTGAGGGCGCTCGTCCTCAAACTCCCCCAAGGCCTCAAGGGCCAGGGGGGACCCCCATGACGGGCTGAAGATGCCAACGCTGGGCGCCCTACAGGGGCGCGGGGAACTGCGCGAGCAAGTGGGCACGGTCCGCAGGTCGAAGGGGGTTTGAGGGGGCCGGAGGAACGCCGGGTCAGAGGGTGGGGAGGGCGTCGCCCTGGACGGTTTGGATGTCCAGCTCGACCCGCAACGTCGTGCCGATCGCAGAAACCCCCGCCCGCAGAACCTGGTTGTAATTCATCGCGAAGTCCTCCCGCCGAAGCTCCGCCGTCGCCCGGTACGCCGCCCGCACCCCGCCCCACGGATCCGGCCCCGTACCCAGGTAGGTGAGGTCGAGGTCGACCTCGCGCAGGACGCCGTGCAGCGACAGCCCACCCCGTACCGTCCAGCGGTCCTGCCCGGCCGGGACCAGGTCCGTGCTGCGGTAGGTGATCTCCGGGAAGCGCTCGACGTCCAGGAAGTCGGCGGACTTGAGATGCCCGTCGCGCATCGCGTTGCCCGTGTCGATGGAGGCCGCGCCGATGACCGCCTCCACCCGCGACTTCTCCAGGTCCTCGGCGATCTCGATGCGCCCGCCGAACTCCCCGAACCGGCCGTGCACGCTGGAGATGCCCAGGTGCTGGGCGACCGCGCCGACCGACGAGTGCGCCGGGTCGATCACCCAGGGCCCCGGCGGCGGAAGCTCGACGCCGCCCTGCCTGGCCAACACCACCGTGCCGACCTCGGCCCGGCCGCTCGCCGTCACCAGCGCGGTGGAGGCGACGGGGGCGTACCCGACGGCCGTCACGATCACCGTGTACGGGCCCGGCGGGAGCGCCGCGTCCGCCGACACCGAGCCGTCCTCGGCCGCCGAGGCGCGCAGCACCTGCGTGCCGGTCATGTCGGTCATCGTCACCACGGCGTGCGAGACCGCCCAGCCGTCGCGCGTCCGTACCTGTGCCCGCAGTCCCATCCCGTTTTCTCTCCTCAAGTGCAAAAGGCCAAGTGCAAAGGCCGGGCCCCGGGGGCGGGACGGCCGGCCGTCCCCTGCCCGCCGCCCCATCCCCGGGGCCCATTTCCACGCCGGACGCGACCGCCTCCGCTCGAAGCGGGCCGCACCCGGGGGTCTGCGGGGGCACCCGGTCGGGTGCCCCCCATCTACTCGCCGGGGTGGGCGAGTTCGATGTCGTGGCCGTCGACGCCGCGGCCGGTCACGGTCAGCGAACCGGCCACCGGCGGGTAGCCGGTCGCGATCAGCGTGTACTCGCCGGCGTTCAGGTCGGCGAAGGCGTACGCGCCGTCGTCGCCCGTCGTCGCGCCCGCGACCACGTTGCCCGCCGCGTCGAGCAGCGTGACCCGCGCGTCGGCCAGCGGGCGGCGGTCGGCGCCGCCCCGGATCGTGCCCTGGACCAGCGCGCCGGCCTGGAGCGCGGCCTCGACGCGGGTCACGCCGTAGCCCGCGATCTCCACCGGCAGCGCCAGCGGGCGGAAGCCGTCCGCGTTGACCGCCACCGTGACCTGGCCCGGGACCAGCTCACCGAAGGTGAACTCGCCCGCCGCGCCCGACTTCCCGGTGGCCAGCAGGTCACCGCGCACATCGGTCACGATCACCATCGCGCCCTCGACGGGCGCCCCGGTCTCGGCCGCCTTCACCGCGCCCGTCAGACCGCTGGTGCCGGACAGGAGGATGTCGTACGCGAGCGCCTCACCGCCCACGACCACGGTCGAGGCCTGCGGCTGGAAGCCGTCGGCGGCCGCGATCAGGACGTACGAACCGGCGCCCGGCGCCGCGAGCAGGTACCCGCCGTCGGGCCCCGCCACCGCGCGGCCGAGCTGGCTGCCGCCGAGCGAGATGAGGGTGACGGCCGCGGAGGCGACGGGCGCCCCTTCGGCCGCGCGCACCGTGCCGCGTACCGGGATGCCGTCGAGGACCGGCGCCTCGGCGGCCACCGGGGCCGCGACCTCCGCCGCCGGGGCGGAGACCGGTGCGGGAGCCGGAGCCGCGGGGGCCTCGTCGGACTCGGCCGCGCCCACCGCACGGGTCCGCAGCGGGATCTCCTTGATGAACAGCGTGATCAGGAAGGCGAGCAGCGCGCACGGCGCCGCGTACAGGAACACGTCGCCGACCCCGTGGCCGTACGCGCTCTCGATGACGGTACGGATCGGCCCGGGCAGCGTGGCCAGGTCCGGGATGGTGCCGGAGCCGCTGCTGTTCCGGGCCGCCGCGGCGCCCTGCGGGCCGAGCGCGGTGAGGCCGTCGGTGACGTAGTGGGTGACCCGGTTGGCCATGACCGCGCCGAGCGCCGATACGCCGACCGCACCACCGAGGGAGCGGAAGAAGACGACGACGGAGGAGGCGGAGCCGAGGTCGGCCGGGGAGACCTGGTTCTGGGTGCACAGGACCAGGTTCTGCATCATCATGCCGATGCCGAGGCCCATCAGCGCCATGTAGATCGCGAGGTGCCAGTACGGGGTGTCGTAGCGCATGGTGCCGAGCAGACCGAGGCCCGCCGTCACCAGCACACCGCCGCTGACCAGCCACGCCTTCCACTTGCCGGTCTTGGTGATGACCTGTCCGGAGACGGTGGACGCGATGAACAGTCCGCCGATCATCGGGATCGTCATGACGCCGGACATGGTCGGCGTCTTGCCGCGCGCCAGCTGGAAGTACTGGGAGAAGAAGACCGTGCCCGCGAACATCGCGACGCCCACGAAGAGCGAGGCGAGCGAGGCCAGGGTGATGGTGCGGTTGCGGAAGAGGCGCAGCGGGATGATCGGCTCGCTGGCCCTCGACTCGGCGAACACGAACAGCGCGCCGAGCACGATCGAGCCGCCGACCATGGCGTACGTCTGCCACGAGATCCAGTCGTACTTGTCGCCCGCGAAGGTCACCCAGACCAGGAGCAGCGAGACCGCGGCGCTGATCAGGAAGGCGCCGGTCCAGTCGACCTTGACGTCCCGCTTCACCACGGGGAGCTTCAGGGTCTTCTGCAGGACGATCAGGGCGATGACCGCGAACGGCACGCCGACGTAGAAGCACCAGCGCCAGCCGAGCCAGTCGGTGTCGGTGATCAGGCCGCCGAGCAGCGGTCCGCCGACCGTCGCGACCGCGAACGTGGCACCGAGGTAGCCGCTGTAACGACCGCGCTCGCGCGGCGAGATCATGGCGGCCATGATGATCTGGGCGAGCGCGGAGAGACCGCCGACGCCGATGCCCTGGACCACGCGGCAGGCGATGAGCATGCCCGAGCTCTGCGAGAGGCCGGCCACGATCGAGCCGGAGACGTAGATGACCAGGGCTATCTGGACCAGGAGCTTCTTGCTGAAGAGGTCCGAGAGCTTGCCCCACAGCGGGGTGGTCGCGGTCATCGCGAGCAGCGAGGCCGTCACGACCCAGGTGTACGCGGACTGGCCGCCGCCCAGGTCGCTGATGATGTGCGGCAGGGCGTTGGAGACGATCGTCGAGGACAGGATGGCGACGAACATGCCGAGCAGCAGCCCGGACAACGCCTCCATGATCTGCCGGTGAGACATCGGCGCGCCGTCACCGGAGGACGCGTGCCCTCCGTGCTTGGCGTGGCCGCCCCGCACACCGGCTGGTGTGGTCGTAGCCATGAAATTCCTTGTCTTGTACGTCTGTTGGGCAGGTGTACGGGTGTGTTGCTAAGCGGGTGTACGGGTTTCGGAAGCCCGCGCCTCGGGGGCCTCGGGGGCCCGGACGTGGGGTGCCCGGCAGTCCCCGAAGGAGTCGCGCAGGCGGGCCAGCATCGTGTTGAGCTGCCCGACCTCGTCGTCGGACCAGTCCCTCAGGGTGTGCGCGAACATCTCCGTGGTGCGCAGCCCGAGTTCGTCGATCATGGCCTGGCCCGCGGGGGTGAGCCGCAGGATCCGCGAGCGCTTGTCGGCGGGGTCGGCGGACCTCTCGATCCAGCCCCGCTGAGCCACGTGCGCGACATGACGGCTCGTCACCGACATGTCCACCGCCAGGAGTTCGGCGAGCCTGCTGATCCGCATCTCGCCGTGACGCTCCAGGAGGGTGAGCACGGCGGCCGAGCCGCCCGGGCACTCGGGCGGCAGGATCCGCGCGAGTCCGCGCTTGACGGCGCCGATGGCGCTGAGCTGGCGGGCCAGCTCCTCGTAGAGGCTCTGCGCGGCCATGGACACCTCCCGACATCTTGTTGCTTAGGGCAACCATAAGATTGTTGGTTGCCGAAGGCAAACTAAATTGGGGCCTCGGCGGCAAAGGAAACGCAAAGCCTTCGCATATGGAAACCCAAGCCCCAGGTGGGGGCGGTGCGGACCCCTTCTCCGAGGGGATCGTGGCGCGCCGTGACCGCCCGCGCGCGGGGGCGGGGGTTGGGCCCGATGCCCATCTTCGCTAGGGTCCTGCCCCATGGCACACAACCCCCACGCACCCCAGGGTCCCGAGGGCAACTACGACCCGGCGGGCTCCACGCAGATGTTCCGCGCCTTCGTAGACGAGGGCGCGCCGCAGGGCCGCCAGGCGGCGACCCCGGCCGCGGCCCCGGCCAGCCCCCGCGTCGGCCTGATCGTCGGAGTGATCGCGGTCCTCGCGATCCTCGCGGCGGTGGCCTGGCTCGCCCTGGGCTGACCGGGCCTCAAGCCTCCCCGGGACCGGGCGGAGGTGGGGAAACGAAGCCCCCTACCCCCAACTGGCCGTCACCGAGCGTGTCTCCACGTGCATCCCCAGCGGCACCCGCCACGCATCCACACACACCCCGTACGTCCGCGACGTACTCGCCCCCGCCGTGATCGGCACCGGCAGTGCCTGGCTCGTCGTGATGGTCGCCCAGTCCACCCCGAGCAGCCCGATGATGTGCGTCGCGAACACCACGGTGCCCGATTTCACCGCCGTGCCCCCGCTGTTGCGGAACGGGACGGTCACGTCCTCGCACCACCGGTGATCCCCCGCCGAGCGGCTGGGCGCCCCGAGGCTGAGCATCGCGGGCCCCGGCGCGGGCCCGGTGGAGCCGGAGGGCGTGCCGGACGGGGTGGTGGGAGTGCCGGGGGAGGCGGGAGCTCCCGGTGTGCCCGGGGAGCCCGCCGAGGGTGAACGGCCGGGCGGCGCAGGGGCGTTCGAGGGTGCCCCTGGGGACACTGGAGACACCGGGGCGGCGGGCGTCTGCCCGGCCGGGCCGCCGGACGCGGGCGGCGTCGAAGGCGTATCAGTACCCGGACGCGAGGCGCCGGACGGTGGCGGCGCGGCCGAGCCGTCCAGCGGGACCAGGCGCACCCCGTCCTGGGGCGGCACCGCGCGGTCCGGGGCCGAGGGCCCGGTGCCCGCGGCGCCGACCGCGACGTATCCCGGCCGCCCGCCCCCGTCGGCACAGGCCGCGAGGGCGCCGCCCAGGCCCAGGACCAGCACCGCCGGAACGCCGATGAGCGCAGCACGTCGTCGCATCGCGCCAGTGTGGCTGACGGTGCGTCAATTAACCAGGGTGCGGGCCGGGTTGGGCGTCAGTCCGAGATGAGGCCTTCGCGGAGCTGGGCCAGCGTGCGGGTGAGCAGGCGCGAGACGTGCATCTGCGAGATGCCGACCTCCTCGCCGATCTGCGACTGCGTCATGTTCGCGAAGAAGCGGAGCATGATGATCTGCCGTTCCCGGGGAGGGAGTTTGGCGAGCAGCGGCTTGAGCGACTCGCGGTACTCGACGCCTTCGAGGGCCGTGTCCTCGTAGCCGAGCCGGTCCGCGAGCGAGCCCTCGCCGCCGTCGTCCTCGGTGGCGGGCGAGTCGAGCGAGGAGGCGGTGTAGGCGTTGCCGACCGCGAGCCCGTCGACCACGTCCTCCTCGGACACGCCGAGTACGGCGGCCAGTTCGGGGACGGTGGGCGAGCGGTCGAGCTTCTGGGCGAGCTCGTCGCTGGCCTTGGTGAGGGCGAGCCGCAGCTCCTGGAGGCGCCGCGGCACCCGCACCGACCAGGACGTGTCGCGGAAGAACCGCTTGATCTCACCGACGACCGTGGGCATGGCGAACGTCGGGAATTCCACGCCCCGTTCGCAGTCGAACCGGTCGATCGCCTTGATCAGCCCGATCGTGCCGACCTGGACGATGTCCTCCATCGGCTCGTTGCGGCTGCGGAACCGGGCGGCCGCGTACCGCACGAGCGGCAGGTTGAGCTCGATGAGGGTGTCGCGTACGTACGTACGCTCCGGGCTGTCGTCGTCCAGCGTGGCGAGGCGCAGGAACAGGGAGCGGGACAGCGTGCGGGTGTCGATGGCTGCGGTGTTTGCGGCGTGTCGGCGCACGGTCGGTACGGGTGCGCTCTTGGTGAGCGTGAGCACCTTCGAGCTGCCCTGTTCTGCGGACATGCCAACCCCCTTGAAGTTGCGGCGGTCGCGGACGGTCGCGTCGGGCCACGACCATCGGAGGAAGCAGCCTCCACCTGAATACCGGAGGCGGGGCTGCGGCAAACGCGGTTTCCGCAGAATGTCACATGTCGGCAACACGCTGTAGTGACATGTCGACAAGGGGGGCCCGAGTACGTGCAGGAAACAGGGGGTGTGGGGTTTTTCGGTCAGAAATTTTTTGCCGGACCAGGACGGGAGCCCGGGTCACTCGATCCGGTTATGCCTCGATTCGATTTGCGGATCGAAGTCGGGCGAAGCTCCTGGCCAGAAGCCTTGACACATGCATCTGCGACACTCCCAATTCCTGGCTGATCTGGGACTGCGTCAGATTGCTGTAATAGCGGAGCATCAAGATCCGCTGCTCCCGCTCGGGCAGTTGTACGAGCAGATGGCGGACCAGATCGCGGTGTTCGACACCGGCGAGCGCGGGGTCCTCGTAACCGAGCCGGTCGAGGAGCCCGGGCAGCCCGTCGCCCTCCTGGGCGGCTTCGAGGGAGGTCGCGTGGTACGAGCGGCCCGCCTCGATGCAGGCGAGCACCTCGTCCTCGCCGATCCTGAGCCGCTCGGCGATCTCGGCGGTGGTGGGGGAGCGGCCGTGCAGGGTCGTCAGGTCCTCGGTGGCGCCGTTCACCTGCACCCACAGTTCGTGCAGGCGCCTGGGGACGTGGACGGTGCGCACGTTGTCGCGGAAGTACCGCTTGATCTCGCCCACGACGGTGGGCATCGCGAAGGTGGGGAACTGCACGCCGCGGTCCGGGTCGAACCGGTCGATCGCGTTGATCAGGCCGATCGTGCCGACCTGGACGACGTCCTCCATGGGCTCGTTGCGGCTGCGGAACCGGGCGGCCGCGTACCGCACCAGCGGCAGGTTCGCCTCGATCAGCGCCGCGCGCACCCGGCCGTGCTCCGGGGTGCCGGGCGTGAGCCCCTTGAGCTGGCCGAACAGCACCTGGGTGAGGGCGCGGGTGTCCGCACCCCTGGTGGAGGTTCTGGCGGGGCCCCTGGGGCCCTCCGAGGAGTCCTGGGCGGGCACTTCGGGGGCGTCCGGGGGCTCGTTCTGGGGCGGCACCTGAGGCGTAGTACTGGCCGGCACGGTCACGCCACCCCTTAGTCCTCGGTCAACTCATCCGTCAAAAGCGGTCATAGCATCACAAGACATGTCCACTGTGTGCAAGCACCGTATAACCACGTGTTGAGGGCAAGTTGGGGCAGATGGCCCCTGTGGGATGGTCCGGTCCGGGGGTGGCCGGGGCATGGAAAAGCCCCGCACCTCTCAGGTGCGGGGCCACGTCGCCCGCGGCCGGGACCGCGTGCCGGATCGCGGGCCGCGGATCAGAACGGGTAGTCGGCGATCACCCAGGTGGCGAACTCGCGCCACTGGCCGGCCGCGGCCTGGTGCGCCGGATGCTCGATGTACCGCTTCAGCGCGTCCTCGTCCGCCACGGCGGAGTTGATGGCGAAGTCGTACGCGATCGGCCGGTCGGTGATGTTCCAGGCGCACTCCCAGAACTCGATCTCGGGGACGACCCCGTCGAGCTCCTCGAAGGCCTTCACGCCGGCGACGACACGCTCGTCGTCGCGCTCGACGCCCTCATTGAGCTTGAACAGCACCAGGTGGCGGATCATGAACTCTCCTACTACGGCTACGACGGGGTGCGGTCCGAGCGGCTCAGCGAACCAGGTTGGTCATGAACTGGCCGACGCCCTTGGCCGCGCTCGATATGCCCTCGAACCCGGTCTGGACCATCCCGGCGGCCTGCACCGGCGACGTGATGATCGTGTAGAGCACGAAGACCACGGCGATGTAGAGCAGGACCTTCTTGACGTCCACTGTGCCTTGCCCCTCCCGGCGACGGCGCCACCCCTGTGCGGTCGGGTGAGTCTAACCGCCACCCCGCCGGACCTCACCCGGCCTTTAAGGACCAAGGGCCCGGCGATCGGGGCCCTTTGCCCGACGGTACGGACGTGACGCGGGAGCAGGATGGTTCCTGAGCCCACCACATCTGGCAGGAATGCGGTGGGCGAGGAACAGGGCCTCACTGCGGGGTCCGCGCCGCGAGCTTCCCCCCTGACTGCGGCGCAGGACTTGCAGGTTCTGTTCTCATCGGGGGGAGCGGCTTGTCCCCCCGATGCCGTTCCCCCCGTCCCCACGTCGAAGCCCCGGTCATCCCCCCGACCGGGGCTTCTTCGCATCCGCGGGCGTGCGGCGGACCGGCACGCAAGAAGGGCCCCGACACTGTCGGGGCCCTTCACAAGCGGTAGCGGAGGGATTTGAACCCTCGGTGAGTTTCCCCACACTCGCTTTCGAGGCGAGCTCCTTCGGCCGCTCGGACACGCTACCGAGAGAGAGCTTAGCCCAAGGTGGGCCGTGGTTTGAAATCGGTTCGGCGAGAGCTGGGTCACCGCTGCCGGAAGAAGGCCGTCAGCTGGGCCGAACACTCCTCTTCGAGCACGCCGGAGACCACTTCGGGACGGTGGTTGAGCCGCTGGTCGCGCACGAGGTCCCACAGCGAACCGGCCGCGCCCGCCTTCTCGTCGCGGGCCCCGTAGACGACCCGGTCGATCCGGGACTGGACGATGGCGCCCGCGCACATCACGCACGGCTCCAGGGTGACGACGAGCGTGCAGCCGGTCAGCCGCCACTCGCCGGTCCTGCGGGCCGCGCGCCGGATCGCGAGGACCTCCGCGTGCGCGGTCGGATCGCCGGTCGCCTCGCGCTCGTTGTGCCCGGACGCCAGCAGGGAGCCGTCCGGGGCGAGCACGACCGCGCCGACCGGCACATCGCCGGCCGACTCGGCCTGTACCGCCCCGGCCAGGGCGGAGCGCATCGGCTCCGCCCATCGGTCGCGTACGGGATCGTGCGGGTGGAGCACTAGCGGACGGCCTCCAGGACCTCGGCGGCGCCCAGCGCGTCCGCGATCGTCACGAGGGCGTCGCCGTCGAGAGCGAGGAGCCGGCGCTCGCTCACCCCGAGGTCGGCGAGGATCGCGCTCTCGCCGAGCGGCCCGGTCGGCACCGCGCTGTCCGACGGGTCGTCCCCGCCGTCCGGCACCTCCGCGACGTCGGCCGCGTCGGCCGCTTCGTCTTCGTATCCGTCCTCCGTGCCGTCGAGGTCAAGGGTGTCCAGCTCGTCCTCCTCGTCGTCCTGGTCGTGGCCGAGCAGTTCGTCGGTGAGCATGGCCCCGTACGAGGAGCGGGCTGCGACGGCGGCGTTGGAGACGAAGACGCGCGGGTCCTCCTCGCCGTCGACGCGGACGACGCCGAACCAGGCGTCCTCCTGCTCGATGAAGACGAGCACCGTGTCATCGGCCCCGTCGGCGGCTGCTTCCCGGGCCAGATCGGCCAGATCGGACAGCGTCTCCACATCGTCGAGCTCTGTGTCGCTCGCTTCCCACCCGTCTTCGGTGCGCGCGAGCAGTGCGGCGAAGTACACCGTGACTCTCCCACTGGTCATAGGCGTGCCGGTTGGGGGTCCCCCCGGCTGTGGCTTCATTCGGAATCGTGGCAGAAAACACCGCGGTTGCGAGAGTTCTTCCGCGGTTGCGTTTTTCCGGTCGCCGTCTTCACGGGTTCCGGGCCGCCGCGGCCACGCTTCCCGATCGCCGCGATTCCGGCCCCAGAGCGCCAAATTCGCGGGTCACCAGCGGAAGGTTCGCATGCGCATGGCCTGGCGCATACGGGCCGCGCGGGCGCGCCGGGGCTGGACCCGGTCGCGCAGCGCCTTCGCCTCGTGCAGCTCGCGCAGGAACTGGGCGCGCCGTCGCCGCCGCTCCGCGTCGCTCTCCGGTTGTCGCTCCGCGTCGTGCTCGTCCGGCATTGGTTCACACCGCCCCGGGTCGGTTCCTGTTCTCCACCTTCCCCCCGTTCGGGCTCTTGACGCCAGCATGAAGGGGCAACAGGTGGGACGCGGGGCCGCTACGCCCCGGTTACTGTGGACGTCATGCGGATCCATGTCGTCGACCACCCTCTCGTGGCGCACAAGCTCACCACGCTGCGCGACAAGCGCACCGACTCCCCGACCTTCCGGCGGCTCGCCGACGAGCTGGTCACCCTGCTCGCCTACGAGGCCACCCGGGACGTGCGCACCGAGCAGGTGGACATCGAGACCCCGGTGACGCCGACGACGGGCGTGAAGCTCTCGTACCCGCGTCCGCTGGTGGTCCCGATCCTGCGGGCCGGTCTCGGCATGCTCGACGGCATGGTGCGCCTGCTGCCGACCGCCGAGGTGGGCTTCCTCGGCATGATCCGCAACGAGGAGACCCTGGAGGCCTCCACGTACGCGACGCGGATGCCCGAGGACCTCTCCGGCCGTCAGGTGTACGTGCTGGACCCGATGCTGGCGACCGGCGGCACGCTGGTCGCGGCGATCCGCGAGCTCATCAAGCGCGGCGCCGACGACGTGACCGCCGTGGTGCTGCTCGCCGCCCCCGAGGGCGTCGAGGTCATGGAGCGCGAGCTGGCGGGCACGCCGGTGACCGTGGTGACCGCCTCGGTCGACGAGCGCCTCAACGAGCACGGCTACATCGTGCCGGGCCTGGGCGACGCCGGCGACCGGATGTACGGCACCGCCGACTAGCTCTCCCGAACCGTTCTCAGCACTTCCCCGAGGGCGCGGGTGCGGGCTTGGCCAGGGCGGCCAGGGCCGTGTCCGCGTCCTTCGGCGTGTTCAGGTCGGCGAACGTGGTCCCCAGGATCAGGTCGACGTCCGGCGTGTCGCGCTTGTCGGTCTTCTGGGCCGCGCCCTTGAGCTGCGCGCCCAGCACGGAGAAGGGGCCGTGGGTCGCCGCGGGGGCGCCGAGCAGCACCCCGTTGCCCGGGACCTTCTTGTCGTACTCGGCGGGCGCGTTGCCGACCTTGCCGATCGCGAAGCCGCGCTTCTTCAGCTCGTCGGCGACCGACTTGGCGAGGCCGCCGCGCGGGGTCGCGTTGTAGACGTTGACGGTGATCTGCGCGGGCTTGGGCAGCGCCTGCGGCGGGCCCGAAGCCACGGGCGAGGGGCAGTCCTTCTGGTGCCCGGCGGAGGCCTTGGCCTTGCCGCCGCCACCCCCGAACACGTCGATGAGCTGGATCGTCCCCCAGCCGATCAGGCCGAGGGCCACGACCGCGCCGACCAGCGCGAGGACCAGCCGGCCGCGCTTTCGGGGACGTCGCATCCGCGGGTACGCGTCACCCTTGATGCGGTACTTTCCGCCCATGCCGGGGGGAGTGAGCATGCTCATAGGCGCAGGGTAGTGCCGACCCGGGACGATGCCTACTAAATGATCAACGGTTGGCGCGCGTGTGCGCCCGTATGCGCCGCAAAGGGTCCGAAAGGCTCACCCGGCTGTCGGACTCAGTCCATTTCGAGTACACGGGCGTGCAGGACCTGGCGCTGCTGGAGCGCCGCCCGTACCGCCCGGTGCAGCCCGTCCTCCAGGTAGAGGTCGCCCTGCCACTTCACGACGTGCGCGAAGAGGTCGCCGTAGAACGTGGAGTCCTCGGCGAGGAGGGTCTCCAGGTCGAGCTGACCCTTGGTGGTCACGAGCTGATCGAGCCGGACCGGGCGCGGCGCCACATCCGCCCACTGCCGCGTGCTTTCCCGGCCGTGGTCGGGGTACGGCCGGGAACTTCCGATGCGCTTGAAGATCACACGGAAAGCCTACCGGGCCACCGGCTCCGGGCGCAGCCATGGAGCACGAGTGCAATTCTGGGCAAAGCACAGGAAAACCGACTCAGGGGGCCGGTCATGACCGACAGCGACCAGACGGCGGCCGCGCCCGAGCCCGCGGGCGGCGCCGGGCCGGACGGAACCGGAGCGACGGATCCCGCACCGGCGCCCGCCGAAACACCCACGCCCCCCGCCCCCTCCGCCGCGCCCGCGCCGGCCGACGTACCGCTGCCGCCGCCCGCCGCCGAGATCGCCGCCGGATACGCCTTCACCGGCCCCGCGCTGGAACTGGGCGCCCTCCTGTGGGACGGCCGGTGCCTGCCGGACGCGCCGATCCGCATCCCCCTCTCCATGCTCAACCGGCACGGCCTGGTCGCCGGGGCCACCGGCACCGGCAAGACCAAGACCCTCCAGCTGATCGCCGAACAGCTCTCCGCCAACGGCGTGCCGGTCTTCCTCGCCGACGTGAAGGGCGACGTGTCCGGGATCTCCGCCCCGGGCAAGCCCGGTGACAAGGTGGCCGAACGCTCGGCACAGGTCGGCCAGGACTGGGAGGCGGCGGGATTCCCCTGCGAGTTCTACGGGCTCGGCGGCATCGGCCCCGGCATCCCGCTGCGCGCCACGGTCACGAGTTTCGGACCCGTCCTCCTGTCGAAGGTGCTCCAGCTCAACCAGACCCAGGAGCAGTCGCTCGGGCTGATCTTCCACTACGCCGACACCAAGGGCCTTGAGCTGTACGACCTGAAGGACCTCAAGGCGGTCGTCGGATTCCTCGTCTCCGACGTGGGAAAGGCGGAACTCAAGCAGATCGGCGGTCTGTCGCCCGCGACGGCCGGGGTGATCCTGCGGTCGGTCACCGCGTTCGAGCAGCAGGGAGCGGAATCGTTCTTCGGGGAGCCGGAGTTCGACACGAGCGAGCTGACGCGGCTCGCGCCGGACGGCCGGGGCCTGGTGTCGGTCCTCGAACTGCCCGCCGTCCAGGACAAACCCCAGCTCTTCTCCACGTTCCTGATGTGGCTGCTCGCCGACCTCTTCCAGAAGCTGCCCGAGGTCGGGGACGTGGACCGGCCCAGACTCGTCTTCTTCTTCGACGAGGCGCACCTGTTGTTCAACGGCGCCTCGAAGGCGTTCCTTGAGTCGATCACCCAGACGGTGCGGCTGATCCGCTCCAAAGGCGTCGGGGTCTTCTTCGTCACCCAGACCCCCAAGGACGTCCCCGGCGACGTCCTCGCCCAGCTCGGCAACCGCGTCCAGCACGCGCTGCGGGCCTTCACCCCGGACGACGCGAAGGCCCTGAAGGCGACCGCACGGACCTTCCCGCGCTCCCCGTATGACCTCGAGGAACTCCTCACGGGGCTCGGCACGGGGGAGGCCGTCATCACCGTACTGAGCGAGAACGGCGCCCCGACCCCGGTCGCCGCGACGAGGCTGCGCGCACCGCGGTCCCTGATGGCGCCCATCGACCCGGCCGCGCTCGACCAGGCCGTCAAGTCCTCGGTCCTGTACGGCCGTTACGCGGAGCCGGTCGACCGTGAATCGGCCTTCGAGAAGCTGTCCGCGGCGGAGCAGGCGAGAGAGGCCCAGGCGGTGACGGCCGCCCTCGACCGCCCCGACCCGGGCTCTGCCGCCCGCCCGAAGAAGGACGCGTCGCTGGCGGAGCAGGTGGTGAGCAGCGGGATCTTCCGCTCGCTGGCGAGGTCGGTGGGGGCGCAGCTGGGGCGGGAGATCTCCCGCTCCCTCTTCGGCACCCGCCGAAGGTAGCCCCTGCCGGGAGGCTTCGGCCCTGGGGGCAGGCTTTTGCGCAGTTCCCCGCGCCCCTTAACCCCCCTTCGGTCTGCGGACCGTGCCCGCTTCTCGCGCAGTTCCCCGCGCCCCTGTAGGGGGCCCAGCGTTGGCATCTTCAGCCCGTCCGGCGTGAGGACGAGCGCCCTTTAGGCGCGAACGGGGTCCGGGGCGGAGCCCCGGAAGGGGGTGGGGGCGCCCCGGGTTACTTGGGCGGCTTTGCCGCCTTCACTCCCTGCTTGTACGCCCGCACCTTCGCCAAGGACTCCGGCCCCGAGATGTCGGCCACCGACCGGAAGCAGTCCTCCTCGCCATAGGGCCCCGCGGCCTCGCGCCACCCCGCGGGGCGGACCCCGAGCTGCTTGCCCAGGAGCGCGAGGAAGATCTTCGCCTTCTGCTCGCCGAAGCCGGGCAGCGCCCGGAGCCGGTCCAGGAGCTCGGCCCCGGAGGCCACACCCGTCCAGACCCCGGCCGCGTCACCCCCGTACTCCTCCACCAGGAACTGGCACAGCTGCTGGATCCGCTTGGCCATGGACCCCGGGTAGCGGTGGACGGCCGGCTTCTCCTTGAGGAGCTCCGTGAAGGCCTCCGGGTCGTACGCGGCGATGGCCCCGGCGTCGAGATCGTCCACCCGCATGCGCTGGGCGATCGTGTACGGGCCGGAGAACGCCCATTCCATCGGGACCTGCTGGTCGAGCAGCATGCCGACCAGGGCGGCCAGCGGGCTGCGGCCGAGCAGCTCGTCGGCCTCGGGCCGCTGGGCGAGCCGAAGGGTTGTGTTCATGTCTAGATGATCGACGGACGACGATCTCGCCGCACGCGGACACTCGGGGACACGTGTGGTGCGGACACATGTGGCGGTAGCTCATGTGGTGCTAGCTCATGTGGGGGCAGGCCGGCCGTGCGGGAGTCCGGGTGGCGTGCGGAGGTCCGTGGCGGCGACCCGGGCACCACCACCCCCGCCCCCACGCACCCCCTTTCGAACCGACTCACGCTTTCGTATGACAGGCGTACTGACCCCGAATGGTCCCGTGGGCGCTGGGTAGTTCGGGGCGGTCCATCATGTGCGCATCTGGAGGGCACCGCAGTGAGCCAGCCTTTCGTCCTGCCGGATTTCTATCTGCCGTATCCGGCCCGGCTCAACCCCCACCTGGAGTCGGCCAGGGCGCACTCCCGCACCTGGGCGCGGGACATGGGCATGCTGGAGGGGTCCGGGGTCTGGCGGTCGGAGGACCTCGACGCGCACGACTACGCGCTGCTCTGCTCGTACACCCACCCCGACTGCGACCCGGAACAGCTCGCCCTGGTCACGGACTGGTACGTGTGGGTCTTCTTCTTCGACGACCACTTCCTGGAGATGTTCAAACGGTCCCTGGACCGCAAGGGCGGCAAGGAGTACCTCGACCGCCTGCCCGCCTTCATGCCGATGGACCTCGCCGACGGCTTCCCCGAGGCGACGAACCCGGTCGAGGCGGGCCTCGCCGACCTGTGGGCCCGCACCGTTCCGACGATGACGCAGGCCTGGCGCGAACGCTTCGCCCTCAGCACCCGCAACCTGCTCAACGAGTCGCTGTGGGAGCTCGCCAACATCAACACCGGGCGGATCGCCAACCCGGTCGAGTACATCGAGATGCGCCGCAAGGTGGGTGGCGCGCCCTGGTCGGCCGGGCTGATCGAGTACGCCGCCCACGCCGAACTCCCCGCCCCGGTAGCCGGATCGCGGCCGCTGCGCGTGCTCACGGACGCCTTCTCCGACGCCGTCCACCTGCGCAACGACCTGTTCTCCTATCAGCGCGAGGTCGAGGACGAGGGTGAACTCAGCAACGGCGTCCTGGTACTTGAGACCTTCCTCGGCTGCACCACCCAGGAGGCCGCCGAGGCCGTCAACGACCTGCTGACCTCGCGGCTCCAGCAGTTCGAGAACACCGCGCTCACCGAAGTCCCGGCCCTGTGCGTGGAGATGGGCCTCGCGCCGGACGAGTACGCGCGCGTCGCGGCGTACGTGAAGGGGCTCCAGGACTGGCAGTCCGGCGGCCACGAATGGCACCTGCGCTCCAGCCGCTACATGAACGAGGACGCCGTCATCGGGCCCTCCCTCTTCTCGGGGGTGCTCGGCACCTCGGCGCTCGACATCACGACCCTGTTCGGGCGCCCGGCCGAGGCCCGCCTGCGCAGCTTCACCCACGTACCGATGCAGAAGGTCGGCCCGTCCCTGCTGCCCGACCTCGACATGCCGTACCCACTGAAGCTCAGCCCCCATAGGGGCCGCGCACATGAGCTGTCCATCGCCTGGGCGGAGCGGATGGGGCTCCTCGACGACATCTGGGACGCCGACAAGCTGGAGGCCTACGACCTCGCGCTCTGCTCGGCCGGACTCGACCCCGACGCCACACCGGAGGAGCTTGAACTCAGCGCCCAATGGCTGACCTGGGGCACGTACGGCGACGACTACTACCCGCTGGTGTACGGGCGGTCGCACCACCTGGCCGGGGCGCGGGCGAACAACCAGCGACTCCTGGCGTGCATGCCGGTCGACGAGCCGCGGGCCGCTCTTTCCCGGGCGCGCTCCCCCATGGAGCGGGGCCTCGCCGACCTGTGGGCCCGCACCGCGGAGCCGATGCCCCTGGAGGCCCGCGCGGACCTGCGCCGTGCCGTGGAGGCCATGCTGGAGAGCTGGCTCTGGGAGCTGCACAACCACGCCCAGCACCGCATCCCCGACCCTGTCGACCATGTGGAGATGCGCCGCCTCACCTTCGGCTCCGACTTCACCATGGCCCTGTCCCGGCTGCGGCACGCGGGCCAACTGCCGCCCGGGGTCCACGAGAGCGGCCCCCTCCGCAGCCTGGAGAACGCGGCGACCGACTACTGCGGCCTCCTCAACGACCTCTTCTCCTACCAGAAGGAGATCGAGTACGAGGGCGAGCTGCACAACGGTGTCCTGGTGGTCCAGTCCTTCTTCAACTGCGACTATCCGACGGGCGTGCGCATCGTCGACGACCTGATGCGTTCGCGGCTGCGCCAGTTCCAGCACGTCATCGACCACGAACTGCCCGTCCTCTACGAGGGCTTCGAGCTCGACGCGGGCGGACGACAGGCCCTCGACACCTATGTGGCCGAACTCAAGGACTGGATCGCGGGCATCGCGAACTGGCATGTCTCGGTGCGCCGCTACAAGGACGAGTACCTCCCGGATCTCCTGCCCCATGGCGACTCCGCACATGTGGCGGCCGCACAGGCATGGGCCGCCCCGCTGTGGATGCGGCCCACGGGGGCCGGGACCTCGGCGGACCGCGTACGCCTGCCCGCGGCCGTCCCGGAGCCCCCCGCCCCGCCCGCACCGGGATCGCCCACCGCGCCCGCACCGGAAATCCCCACCACGCCCGTCCCGGGGACGCCCACCGCGCCCGCGCCGGAGACGCTCACCGCGCCCGCGCCGGGGACGCTCACCGCGCCCGTCCCCACGGTGGCGGGAGGCCACGCCTCGTGATCCTCTGATGTGCGGGGGCCACACCCGGCACGAGGAGGCGCGCATGGGACACGACCACGGCGCTCCCTCCGCCGCGTCGGGCACGCTCAGCGGCACGTACCGCACGAGGCTCCTGTGGACCATCGGCATCAGCGCGTCGATCACCCTCATCCAGGTGGTCGGCGCGCTGCTGTCCGGCAGCCTCGCGCTGCTCGCCGACGCCGCGCACAGCCTCACCGACGCGGTCGGGGTGTCCCTCGCCCTGGGCGCGATCACCCTCGCCCAGCGGGCCCCGACACCCCGCCGCACCTTCGGCTTCTACCGCGTCGAGATCTTCTCGGCGGTCCTGAACGCGCTGCTGCTCGCCGCGATCTTCGTCTGGGTCCTGTGGTCGGCGATCGGCCGGTTCAGCGAGCCGGTCGAGGTCAAGGGCGGCCTGATGTTCGCCGTCGCGGTGGGCGGACTCGCCGCGAACCTCGTCGGGCTGTGGCTCCTGAAGGACGCCAAGGACAAGAGCCTCAACCTGCGCGGCGCCTATCTGGAGGTGCTCGGCGACGCGCTGGGCTCGGTCGCGGTGATCGTGGGCGGTCTGGTCATCCTGCTCACCGGCTGGCAGGCCGCCGACCCGATCGCCTCCATCGTCATCGGGCTGCTGATCGTGCCGAGGACGTACGGACTGCTCCGCGACGCCCTGCATGTGCTGATGGAGGCGGCCCCGGACGACGTGGATCTCGCCGAGGTGCGCCGCCATCTCCTCGACGAGCCGGGTGTGGTCGACGTACACGATCTGCACGGTTGGACGGTCACCTCGGGGATGCCTGTTCTCACCGCACATGTGGTGGTGAAGGAGGCGGCCCTGGCCAGCGGGTATGGGGCCCTGCTCACCCGGCTCCAGAGCTGCGTCGGCGACCACTTCGACGTGGCCCACTCCACGATCCAGCTGGAGCCCGAGGGCCACAGCGAGGCGGCGGACTCGCTCCACACATGAGCGCCGGATCCCGCTGTCACAGACCGCGGGGCTGTCCCGTCCTCTGGGCATGAACCCCATCGAGAACCAGAACCCGATCCAGATCCCCACAGGGCCGAGCACCACAGGGCCGACCCCCTCGGGGCTGAACCCCATGGAGCCGAGCCACACCAACGTCGGCGCCGCCATGGATGCCACCCCCACGGACGGGGACACCACCCTGGACATCGCCGTCGCCGGAGGCACCGGCACGCTCGGCCGCCACGTCGTGGACGAGCTCCGGGCGCGCGGGCACCGGGTGCGGGTGCTGAGCCGCAGGTCGGCCGAGTACCCCGTCGACCTGTCCACGGGCGAGGGCTTGGAGGCCGCGCTCAGGGGCTGCGACGTGGTGGTCGACGCGGCGAACTCCGTCTCGCCGCGCACCATGCGCGCCACCCTCGTGGACGGCACGCGGCGGCTTCTCGCGGCGGAGCGCGCCGCGGGCGTGGGCCACCACGTGTGCGTGTCGATCGTGGGCTGCGACCGGGTGCCGATGCCCTACTACAAGGTCAAGACGGCGCAGGAGGACGCGGTGACGGCGGGCCCGGTGCCGTGGACGATCGTGCGGGCCACCCAGTTCCACGAGCTGATCGCGGGGGTGTTCACGGCGACGGCCAGGGCCCGCTTCGTGTTCGCGTCGAAGCGGGTGGTCCTCCAGCCCGTGGCCGCCGCGGAGGCCGCCCGGGCCGTCGCGGACGCGGCCGAGGCCGCCCCCCGCAGCGGCCGGATCGAAGCCGCGGGCCCGGAGCGGACCGATCTGCACGCCCTGGCCAGGACCTGGCGCGCGACCACGGCGCGCAGGGCCGCCCTCCTGTCCGCCCCCATCCCCGGCCGGATGGGCCGGGCCCTGCGCGCCGGGCGCCTCGCGTCGGCCCGCCCCGAGGCCCAGGGGGCCGTCGACTTCGCCCAGTGGCTGGCAGACCGGGCGCCGAGCAGCTGACGAAGCCGTCCACGGCTACCGAGCGTGAGCACGGCTCGGCGCGCGGGTTCCGGCGGCGGTGTCTAGCCTGATCGGGGGGCTTGGCTTCCGGAAAGGGTGAGTCGATGCTCGCTCGACGCGCGATCGCGGCCGGCGCCGGTGCGGCGCTGGCGTTGATCGGCCCCGCGGCAGTCACCCGCGCCGCCGGGCCGGAACCGGATCTGGGCAGGTTCTACCAGCAGAAGATCGGCTGGGAGCCCTGCAAGCCCACGGAGGGCCAGACCGGTGAACTGCTCGACTCCGTACGGGAGATGGAGTGCGGCACCCTCAGCGTGCCGGTCGACTACGCGGACCTCGGCAAGGGCGCCATATCCCTGGCGGTCGCCCGCTTCAGGACCGCGGCGCACGGTGACGACCGCAAGGGCTCCGTCGTCTTCAACTTCGGTGGCCCGGGCGAGTCCGGAGTGGACGGCCTCGCCGCGTTCCGGGCCGTCGTCGGCGGCGTCGCCCAGCACTACGACCTGGTGAGTTTCGACCCGCGCGGGGTGGCGCGCAGCTCCCCCGTGCGCTGCGGCGGCGAGGACGAGCCGGCGCGGCTGGAGGGCGCGAGCCAGGACGCGCCGGGTTCGGGCGCCGCCGCGGTCGCCGAGGCGAAACGGATCGCCGAGGCCTGCCACCGCAAGACCGGCCCGGTGCTCGACCACGTAGGCACCATCAACACCTCCCGCGACATGGACGTCCTGCGCCAGGTGATCGGCGACAAGAACCTCAACTACCTGGGGATTTCGTACGGGACGCGGCTCGGCGCGGTCTACGCGAGCCAGTTCCCGAAGAAGACCGGGCGGATGGTCCTGGACGCGGTCGACACGCTCCAGGGCTCCGCGGAACGGGACGTCCTCGCGCAGACCAAGGGGTTCCAGCGGGCCCTCGACACGTTCTTCACGGGCTGTGCCCAGCAGAACTGCGAGCTCGGCACCACGCCCGCCGAGGTGAGGGCGACCTTCGACCAGGCGGTCGCGAAGCTCGCCGACGGCAGGACCGTCACGGGCGCCGACAACCAGGACTTCACCGGCGACGACCTCCTGAGCGCGGTGCGGACCGCGCTCTACAGCCAGGCCGCCTGGCCGACGCTGTCCGCGGGGATCGCCGCCCTCCTTCAGGAGGGCGACCCCACCGTCCTCGCCTCGCTCAGCGATGCCTCCGAGGACACGCCCGCGACCGACAACTCGCGTGAGGCGCTGCTCGCGATCAACTGCGCGGACGATCCGGAGCGCCCGGCCGACCCGGCGAAGGAGTTCGACACCGTACAGAAGCAACTCGCCCAGGAATCCCCGTACTTCGGGACCGGAGCGGCCGCGCAGGCCGTCGCCTGCGCGGGGTGGCCCGCGGGTACCGACTACATCCGCCGCATCGACCACCCGGGCGCGCCCAAGATCCTCGTCGTGGGCGGCAAGGGCGACCCGGCCACGCCGTACCCATGGGCCCAGGACACAGCGAAACGGCTCGGCTCGGGTGTGCTCGTCACCTACGAGGGCGAGGGGCACGGGGCGTACTCGGCCTCCCAGTGCATCCGGGCCAAGGCGGACGCCTTCTTCACGAACGGCACGGTGCCGAAGGAGGGCACGAGCTGCCCGGCGGAGACCCCGGACGACTGACGGGCGCGGCAGCCCAGGAGCGGGGTCGGCCACCGGACCCGCCCCAGCGGCCCGGGGTCGCCCCACGCCCGGCCCAGCGGCGCGGGGTCGGCCCACACCCGGCCTCGGTGGCCCCGGGTCGGCCCAACGGCCCGGCCCCAGCGGCCCAGGGTTGGCCCACCGGCTTCTGCCGGGCTCGAAGGCCTCCGCCCACCGGCCCGGGCGGTCCCGTTCCAGGCCGCCCGGGCCGTAAATTCACTCGCCCCGGGCAGGGGCAAATGGAACGATCGGCCGCATATGGATACCTCAGCTACACCGTCCCCCGACATGTGCCCGGACCACATGGCGTCCCCGCCTACGTCGGCAGCGCCGCACACCCCAGCCCCGCACACGCCCTCCGCGCGTACGGCGTCCCCGCACGTGTCGCCCCGCACCACCTGGACCACGCGGCCCGAGGGACCGGAGGACATCCCGGCTGTGCGGGCGGTGAACGTGGCCGCGTTCCCCTCCGAGCAGGAGGCGGACCTCGTGGACGCGCTGCGCGCGGACCCGGCGTGGATCCCGGGCCTCTCGGTGGTGGCCGAGGCTCCTGACGGCACGGTCGTGGGCCACGCCCTGCTCACCCGCTGCCTGGTCGACGAGGCCCCGGCGCTGGCCCTCGCGCCGGTCGCCGTGGCGCCCGGCCACCAGCGCACGGGTGCCGGATCCGCCGTAGTGCGGGCCGCGCTCGACGCCGCACGGGAGCGGGGCGAGGACCTGGTCCTGGTGCTGGGCCACCCGGACTACTACCCCCGCTTCGGCTTCGCCCCGGCCTCCGGACTCGGCATCCGGGCCCCCTTCGACGTACCGGACGAGGCGATGATGGCGCTCCGGCTGCGGTCGGACGGGGCGGGGGCGCCGACCGGGGTGATCCGCTACCCGGCACCGTTCGGGATATAGCGGCAGCCCACATGTGGGCCCAGGTGTCACCCGGATCGCCCCCCGGGGACCGGCGCCCCAATCCAGCGCCACTGTGTGGTCCCGCTACAGCAGCCGCGCCGTGGCACCGGCCCGCTGCGGGGACTCGGCGGGCCGTTTCAGGGCCCCCAACACCCATGCGGTGTACCGCGGTTCGGTCACGACGTACACCGGAGTCGCCCCGTCCCGGCACTCCACGACCTGGGCGCCGGGGGCGGGCCGGGGGCCGGGGTCGGTCCAGTAGGGCGGGCGCACCCGGACGGCGGTGAGGGTGCGGGGCACGGGGCGGCGGGCGAACCGGCCCGCCGGGTCGGGGGTGGCGGCCAGGTACCCCGGCGCGGCCAGCAGATGGCCGAACCCCTCGTGGCTGTAGGGGACTTCGCCGAGGATCGTGCCGGGAAAGCACTCCTCGCCGAGGGGGACCAGCGGGGTCACCTTGATCGTGTCGGTGGTGCGCCGGTGGTGGCGGTGGGTCAGCCACGCGGCGCCGGCGAGCACCGGCACGGCCCCGACCGCCGTGAGCAGCAGGGCGGTGGGCACCCCGCCGGTGACCCACGGCGTACCGAAGGCGAAGCACGAGATCAGCAGCACCGAGGCCAGCGGCACGGTGAGCCGCCAGCGCTCGTGCGCGGACGACTCGGCGCGCCGGACCGAGCAGTACGCGGCGCGCAGGCAGGCCCCTCCCACGGAGAGCAGCACGAGCGCCGCGGCGAACGGCAGCCGGTAGCCGCCCCGCGGATCCGCCACGGTGTACTGGCGCAGCCCCTGGAAGTCGACGTACCTGATCTCCCCGCGCCAGTACGTGAGGTGAAGCGCGGTGCCGGGGTGTACGGCGGCGAACACCGGGGTCCGGCCGTCCATCTTGACGCGGCGCGGCGCCACTGCGGCGGCCCGGCCCGGCGCGGCGGACCTCAGCGGCCCGGTCTTCAGCCGCCCCGGCAGCGCCACGGGCTCGTCCTGTACGTGGCCGAAGCCCAGCCAGTAGTACGTCGAGCGGTGTTTGTGGTCGGCCGCGGCGGAGGTGACCGTGGCCGTGACGGTGTGCCTGCACTCGGTCGAGGCCTGGGCCACCGGACACGCGGCTGCGGCCACGAAGGCGCGCTCCTGGTCCAGGGCGCCGGGGACGACGGCGAGGAGCAGCCAGCCGGCGACGATCACGAGGGCGGCGCCGATCACCGCGGGGGTGAGGGCGGCCGACCGGTCGCGGGCCGTGGTGGCGAGTGCGTTCACCGTGCGCCACACGGGGCCGCGTACCGCGTGAAAGGGGATGACGGGATCATCATCCGGTCATTCTGGAGGCTGGAACGGATCAAGTTCCGCACGGTGAAAGGTGGTTCAGACCAGCGGGACCGCCGGTGCATATGACCGGGGGAACCCGATCTTGCGGCCCTGGCTGATTCCGCGGGCCCCCGGGCGGAGGGCGGGACGCACGGGCAACGGTTCACCCATAGGGGTTAGTGGGGCGGGACATGGGCCAGTGGCACTTGCGTGTCGGCACCCCGTGCCGCCAAGGGGCGCGGACAAGCGGCACTGTCGACACCCTGATGTTCCGGGCCGCCCGGTGCGAGAATTCGGACCACACAAGCCGGCCTGCGACCGTGTGCGGACGGTCCGGCACGCGCACGCCACATGTGCATTCCCCACATGCACGCGACCGGGGTGCTCCTCGACTGCGTACGAGCGACCGCGAACGGGCATATGCCTATCCGGCGCTCCCGAGTGAAGGTGATGGGGCCATGTCCGCGGACATGAAGGTGCTACTGGTCGACGACCACGAGGACAACCTGTTCGCCATGGAGAGCATCCTCGCGCCGCTCGGGTATCCGCTGGAGCTCGCGACCAGCGGGGACGACGCCCTCAAGGCCGCGCTGCACGGGGGGATAGCGGTCGCGGTCCTCGACGTGGTGATGCCGGGCGTCAGCGGCCTGGACGTCGCGCGCTATCTGAGCCGCCTGACCCAGACGCAGCTGATACCCGTCATCCTGGTGACTGGCATGGGCCAGGACAGCGAGATGGCCGCGCAGGCCCTGCACCTGGGCGTCGCCGACTACCTGATCAAACCGATCGACCCCTGGGCTCTGCGGATCAAGGTGCAGTACCTGTACCGCACGAGCATCCTCCTGGCCGGTGCCCCGCCCCGCCAGCGCGGCCCGCGCAACCACCCGACCGAACCGGCCCAACTGGCCGCCAGACGGCGCCCGTTACGCCCGACGGACACGGTCCGCATCCCCCGCCAGCCGGAGGAACCCCCCTTGTGACACCCGTCACGCATCTCGGCGCCCTGGAAAAGACCACGAACGTCGAAGGGCCCCACTGCGAACAGTGGGGCCCATCGACATCGTGCCCGGTGAGGCACTGGCGGAGGATACGAGATTCGAACTCGTGAGGGGTTGCCCCCAACACGCTTTCCAACTGTTCGTCTGGGGGTTCGGGGAGGGACGGGGGTGTTCTGACCTGGGGTGGAGTAGGCCATGGGACGGATGGTGGACGGCGCCGGACGGCGACGAATGAGACCACAACTGAGACCAGGGTGCCGGTCATACCCGCTTGACGACGATCGATTCCGGAACCAGCTTCTCCAAGTCGTCCACGTCCGAGGTGAAGACGGTGACCTGCCCTTTCTGCTGTCGGGCGATAATGGCGAGCACCGCGTCGATCGCGTACTTGTGGCCGTGAAGCTTGGCGTCGGACAGGAGCCGACGGGCCTGGCGTGCCTCGTCCTTCCCGATGTCGGCGACTTTGAGCCGGGAGAGCACCCAGTCCCAGCGCTGCTCGGTGGTTCTGCCGTCGTACGCCTCCACCAGTGTCATGGGCGACGTGACCGCTTCGGCTTCGCCCCGTGCTGCGAGATCCAGCCAGGCGATCATCTTCCGGTCGCCACGCACAGCGAGGGACAGGGCTTCGCAGTCGAGCACGAAGACGCGCAGTGGCCGCTGCCCGTGCGCACTGGCTCGCTTGGTCACGCAGCCTCGCTCGCGTTGTGTCCTCCCACGGCGAGGCGACGCTCGTGCTCGGCGTCGAGATCTTCCAGCTCCGAGAGTGCTGCCGCGCGCTCGTCCTCGGTGACCGCGCCGTGTTCCTCCTGCAGCCAGTCGACCAGTTCCAGCAGCCGGTCCCGATCGCGCTTGAATCGCAGTGCTTCGGCGACGTACGCCGAAAGTCCCCGCTCAGCCGCCTCGGCGCGGATCTCGTCCAGGAGATCTTCGGGGATCGTCACCGTTACTTTCTTGGTTGCCATACAAGTCACCATACTCTTGGTGTGAATGCCCCTACCAGATTGCCGTGACCCAGAGGGCAAGGAGGCCCATAGCCAATCCGTGAGCCCTGCCCATGAGTGATCGCCAACTCGTACCGCTTCACTCGGCCACTGCGTGTCGTTCACTCTCATCAGCGCTTGCTGCGTCGGATGAGGATGGTGGTCCTTCGTGATGGCGAGCCTCCTGCCGTTGACGGAACGACAGGAGGAGAGCCCATGTCCCTGCTGCCTTCGGCAGACGTCTTCAGGTCGATCGAGCTAAAGGTTCCGCAGCTGCTCGGTGGTCAGTTGGTCTGTCCACATGTACCCGGGGAGAGATGTTCGGTCGGCGAGCACCTCACGCTCTCAGAGGCAAAGGAAGCGGCGGCACGGGATGCCGCCGATGCTGCTGTGCGGGATGCGCTGTGGCGGTGCGTGGGGCGCGATGCCCGAAGCGACGTGCCGAACTTGGCTCAGCGCGGCCAGTTGCTTGCGTTGTATTTCATCATCCCCTACCTGCGGAAGTCGGCCGCGAGAGTCTCAAGGAGGCTCTGCGTCGATGTCGCAGAGGTGAGGTCAGCCATGCTCGTCGGCGCGTTGTACGGGCTGGCACTGGCTGCTGAAGCCGATGACGTCCGTGATGAGGTCATCCGGGCTGCCAATGCCGCCGGCTGGGCGGTGGAGCGGTCTGATCCGGCCGAGCGTACGACGGATCCGCACAACCTTGTCGACCGTGCGAGCCTCCTTGACGGCGACTACTCGCCCATCCGCAACGAGTCGGACGTCCAGGCCGTCGGTGAGGTGGGCTCTTTGCTGGGGGAGCGCATCAGCGGCGAATGCATGGGCGCTACCTTGCACCGCCTCGGGCTCTTGGCCGCGTTCCTCGACTCCGGTTCGCGGCAGATGCCCGGGGGCGAGTCCGACGAACTCGGGGGACTGCAGAAGGAAGCCGAGTGACCCCGAGCGCAAGGCGACTGTCGGAGTGGCTGGGTGAGCCAATGCCCCTACGCAAGGTGGCAGATCTCCTCGGGGTCGACGCAGGGAAGGCGTGCGGACTGGTGAGGGCGGGCCGCTTCCCCTGCCGTGTCACGAAGGAGAAGGGGAAGTACGTAGTCCTTCCCGCCGATGTGTTGGTGGCCATGGGGCTCGATGATCCGATCGTGCGGATCGTCGACCTGCTGGCCGGAGTCGAGTTCGCGAGGAGATGGGACTGAGGGCTGGCCGCCGCCGGGCCGAGGGCGACATCGGAGGGCGGGCCGCGCGAACGTCCCACCCTCCGGGTTGACGCCGGCATGGAACGGATTGGTAGGGCGCATGTGGATGGTCGGTGCGCTGCTGATCTGTCGCGCGGCTCCGCGTCGGCGGCTTCGGTCGCATGAAAGCAATCGATAGCGCGGATGGTGACGTCCAACAGGAACGTCTTGCCGGGGCCACGGTGTCCGGCGACCGTCCTGCCGACACCGCGCGCCCGTCCGGGGGCGTTCGCGGGGACTCAGGGAGCAGGTCAGAGAGGGCGCGTACGGCGGTGAACGGTGGCGGTCGGCGATGCACCGGACAAAGGCCAGGACGACGCGCAGGACGAAGAGAGCCAGTTTCGCTGTGGTGAGTTGATCAACTCTGTGGCTCGGGGCCCGCTGAAGCGCGCCCCGCGCGTGGCTCCGAACCGCTGGGAGTCGGATGGTTCTGCGGTTCTCACTCATCTACAGGGAGGGAACCGCCTGATCCGTTCCCACTGCACCGAATCGGGTCCGGCGACAAGCGAAGGAGCAAGAGCATGTACGACTGCGAGAGATGCGGACGGTCCCGGCAGGGGTTGTTCTTTGGCTCCGGGATCGGAGAAGCGAAGTGGTGGTGCCGGCGCTGCCAGAGCGCCGATCAGAAGGAACTGATCAGCTCTCTGGATGACCACGCCCGGGACGTGCTCGACCGTGACGCCGACGGCGTGCACTGGCCCTACGGCCCGAACATCTACATCCAGATGCGCGCGGATCTGTTGGACTGGGCGGACCGGCACGACCTCAAGAGCGGCAACACGGGGTGTTCGTCCGGACTCCACTGGCTCGACAGGGGCCGCTACGCCAAGAGGGAGTGCCAAGGCAGGCCGGGGTTCTACGACCACACGACCACGTGGCTTTCGCGGACCACCGGCAGGCCCGCTCTGGTCTTCAACCAGCCGTACAGGCAGGTGGACCCGGCCGAGGTTTGGGATTCCATAAGCGAGTACCCGTCTCTCACGGCCGAGGTCGGGCCGGAGAGTTGGTACGGCGCAGGCACCAGTGGTGTCTACATCTGGAATCACGGCAACCGTTCCGTGGCTGTTCGACTGCCCCGTTGACCGCGCATCGAAGCGTTCCACCTCGCGGTCGGTCTCCTCGGAATTGTGCCCGGTGAGGCACTGGCGTAGGAGTGACCAGCACTACTGGAAGCGGCTGTTGGAAGCCGCCAGGTTCGGAACGCCCGGCTGCACGACGCTCGGCGCACGGACGACACCGTGCTCGTGCTGCTCGGTGTCCCGGACCGGGGCATCGATCAGATCACGGGGTGGGGGCCTGGCACCTCGGCAAGCATGCGGGCGAGGTACCTGCACGTGCCGGACGCCCTGCTCAAGGAGGTGGCCTGGAAGATCGCCGATGCCATCTGGGGAGCCCCGGACGCCGCCTGGGGACAAAAACCGGGACAACGGTGCTTGAGTGAACAACGAAGCGGCCCCGCTGCGATCAGCGGGGCCGCTTCGTTTCGCCTGTACAGGCGGCTGCGGAGGATGCGAGATTCGAACTCGTGAGGGGTTGCCCCCAACACGCCTTCCAAATGTTCGTACGGAGGTCCGGGTGGGGCCGGGGGGCGTCCTGACCTGCGGCGGGGCGTTCCGCGAGCCCTCGTCCGGACGGTCCCGGTCGGGGGCGAATGGGACCAGAACTGAGACCAGGCCGGCCACGGATTCTGCACGCCACCGTCCTGGGCGCGGCATCGAGAGCCGCGCTTCGGACAGCACGGCGCGGTCCCAGCCTCCCTAACCGAAGAGCCTCACGCCGCCCTCCCCGAGCCACTTGTCATTGGGGACGACTGTCTGCGAAACGACTTCTGGGAAACGATCCGCCAGATATTCCTGTTGGATCTCCTCGCCGGTCCTTCGGTCGAGAACGGTTTTGATGCCACCCAACTTCATCTTCTTCAGGGTGCCGATGGACTCGCCGGAGACAAGGGCGTTGAAAGCTTTGATTGCCTGTGCTGACTGCTGCACGCTGTCCCGGCTGACCATCCCGCGGTTCACGCTGAGCATGGTGTTTGTGTACATGGCCCGGGGGTCTCGACCGACGAATTCGCGGCTCGCCTCGCCGATGCCGTCAAAAAATAGGTCTGCGACCTGCTCCGGCCATGCTTCCGTGATGATTTTATAGGCCACGATCAAGCCTGTTGCGCTGGCATGGCACTGCTTCCCCTTGCTTACCAGGCGGAGGATGTGATCCTCGGGGACGGGCCACTTCACCACGAGTTCCTGCAGCTCCTCGGCGGTGAGTCGGCCGCTGGTCCAGCGCATCCAGGAGTGTCCCGCCGTCCGGTTAGCGAGAACCTTTAGCGCGGCCGCGTACACGTTGGCATTGGCCTGCCTCATTTCCGTGATCTGCGCGACGAAGTCGCCCGCAGTGCGGACGCGGCCACCGTCAATGGCGGTGAACGTGTCGGGGCTGAGGTTGTACGTGACCTGTGCGGTTACGGTTGTATCGGTCTCGATGATCGCTGCGGCGCGGTGCTGTCCATCGATGAGGCAACCGTGCCAGTCGAGCGCGAACCCCTGATGCGTGGTGCGGAAGTCCCCCTTGCGGAGAATGTTCTTGAACTTATCTACATTGGAGCGCTTCAAAGGGACTCGATTGCATGTCCTCTTGGTCATCCAGCTCGAGCATCTTTCGGGCGTCACCTCGATGATCTCGGTGTACACCGGCAGATTATTTCCACTTTGCCCGGCCATAGTGCTCTCTCCTCGCGCTCGCATTGTCCCGGTCTCTCGACCGAGGCGAGATCATCGTCTCGCCCCTCGCCGAAGGCTAGAGCGCTGCATCATGGGGGGCGCGCGATGTCGGAATCTCGCCGAACGTGATCAATAGGTGGTCTTTAGTGGCAGTGTCTCTGTTCTTTCTGGTCGAGTTCTTCTCCATGTGTGGGTGCGCTCGCGGGTCTCCACAAGCGTCGATGCCTGCACAGAGTCTCGGTTGGATAGTGCTGACCAGGCGGTGACCCCTTCGTATCGGTAGTTCGTTAAACCCGGCGGTAAAGATCAAGGGGTCTGCCGGCGGTGACCGCGTCGATCAGGGCCTGGAGTTCGGGTGGTGGGTCGGTGTCCGTCCAGGCTCGCCACCAGCGGTGCAGGGTGGT
>NZ_QOLA01000012.1 GCF_003324565.1 Streptomyces sp. SDr-06
AGAGTTCGTACTCACGCGGCGAGCCCTCGTAGTCGACGTACGTATGCGGAATGACCGCCTCACCGACATGCCCCGCCGAGAGGTCGATCGCCGCCTCACCGTAGGTGTTGGTCCGCTGCTCCGGCAGGCCCGAGACCGACGCGAGGTGGTCGTGCAGCGACTCGGAGCGCTCCGCGAGGTTGAGCACGTCGGCCCGGGACAGGACCAGGACGGTGCAGGCCGTGGTGGCGCGGAAGGTGCACTCCCAGACGGCCTCGCCGGAGACCAGCGCCTGCTCGCCGAAGTGGGCGCCGTCCGCGAGGAAGCCGAGCTCCGTCTCGTCGCCGTAGGGGCCGGTGCCGATCTTCTCGACACGGCCGTGCGCGAGCAGGAACACCCGGTCGGTGACATCGCCCGCGGTGGCGATCGTCTCGCCCGCCGCGAACTCGCGCTGCTCGCACCGGTTGGCCAGCTCGGTGAGCGCGGCCTCGTCCTCGTAGTCCCGCAACGCGGGCAGCTCGCCCAGCTCGGCCGGGATGACGGCCACCCGCTCGCCGGTCTGGACGAAGGTGATCCTCCCGTCCCCCACCGAATAGCTGAGCCGGCGGTTCACCCGGTACGTGCCGCCCTGGACCTGGACCCAAGGCAGCATCCGCAGCAGCCAACGGGAGGTGATCTCCTGCATCTGCGGCACGGACTTGGTAGTGGTGGCCAAGTTGCGCGCGGCGGCTGTGCCGAGACTCTGCTGCGCACGGTTCTCGGGGCCTGCCTCGACCGACATGTGACTCCTTCTGAGCTCTTACGATCTTGAAGTCGGACTGCCCTGAGAACACTTCCAGCACGGAGAGTCCCGGCGCCATTACTCAAATGAGTGGGATTAGAACACCAGCCGGGCGGGCAGCCGCCGCGAAGCGCTCGAACGGCCCCCGCGCGCCCCCGTCTTCCCCACCCTCGGTGCACCGAACCGATGACCGTTCTGCGGCGCACGCTTAATTTGCACGGAAGATGCAAGTTACATATCTTGCTGCCATGCGGCTGACGAGATTCACCGACCTGGCGCTGCGCGTCCTCATGCGCCTGGCGGTCATCGACAACGCGGACGACCAGGCCCCGCCCACCACGCAGGGGGTGGCGGACGCGATGCGCATTCCGTACACGCACACCGCGAAGGTCGTCGCCCGGCTCCAGCGCCTCGGCCTCGTCGAGGCACGGCGCGGCCGGGGCGGCGGGCTCACCCTGACCCCGGCCGGTCGCCTCGCCTCCGTCGGGGGCCTGGTGCGCGAGCTCGAAGGGCCGGGCGACGTCGTGGAGTGCGAGGGGTCGACGCCGTGTCCGCTCGCGGCGGCGTGCCGCCTGCGGCGGGCGCTGCACCGCGCACAGGAGGCCTTCTACGAGTCGCTCGACGAACTGACGGTCAACGACCTCGTGGCCTCGCCGACCGGCCCGCTCCTGGTGGGCCTCACCAGCCGCTGAGCCACCCCAACCCCGCCCGGTCACCATCGCAGCGGGCCGATCCGCACCGGCCCGCGCCGCTAAATACGAATCTCAGATACCGATTAAATTCATCCGCCCCCGACCCCGCCGTCCCGCGCCCTGCCGCGCCCCCGGCAAGGCCCACCAGGCACACCAGCACCGAAGGAGCCTCTCGATGTTGTCCGAGAAGTCGACCGCGACCGTCCGCGCCACCCTCCCCGCCGTCGGAGCGGCCATCGGCACCATCACCGAGCGCTTCTACGAGCGGCTCTTCGCCGCCCACCCCGAGCTGCTGCGCGACCTGTTCAACCGGGGCAACCAGGCCGCGGGCCTCCAGAAGCGGGCGCTCGCCGGATCCATAGCGGCGTTCGCGACGTACCTGGTGGACCACCCCGAGGACCGCCCGGACGTGATGCTGAGCCGCATCGCCCACAAGCACGCCTCGCTGGGCGTCACCGCCGACCAGTACACGATCGTCCACGAGCACCTCTTCGCCGCGATCGCCGAGGTGCTCGCGGAGGCCGTGACGCCCGAGGTCGCCGAGGCCTGGGACGAGGTGTACTGGCTGATGGCGAACGCCCTGATCGCCATCGAGGCCCGGCTGTACGAGGAGCAGGGCGTGCTCGCCGGGGACGTCTGGCGCGAGTGGACCGTGGTGGGCCGCACCGAGGAGACCGCGGACTGCGCCACCTTCCGGCTGCGCCCCGCCGACGGCGCGCCCGCCCCCGCCTGCAAGCCCGGCCAGTACGTCTCGGTCCAGGTCGAACTCGCCGACGGGGCACGCCAGATACGCCAGTACAGCCTGAGCTCGGCGCCGGGCGGCGAGCTCCGCTCGATCACCGTCAAGCGCGTCCAGGGCGACCCGGACGGCGAGGTTTCCGGCCACCTGCACGCCCACGTCGGCGAGGGCGACGTGCTGCGCGTCTCGGCCCCGTACGGCGACCTCGTGCTCGACCTGAGCGGGGCCCCGCTGCTGCTCGCGTCCGCGGGCATCGGCTGCACCCCGATGCTGTCCATGCTGGAGCAGCTGGTGGCCGACGGCCACCGCGCCCCGGTGACGGTGGTGCACGCCGACCGCTCCCCCGCGGAGCACCCGCTGCGCGACGACCACGCGGCGCTCACCGCCAAACTCCCGGACGCGGCCGCCCACTTCTGGTACGAGAACCCGGAGCCCGGCCACCCGGCCGAGCGCACCGGCCTGGTCGACCTGACAGCGCTCCCGGTCCCGCCCGGCACCCGCGCCTACCTGTGCGGCCCGCTCCCGTTCATGCGCGCGGTGCGCACCCAGCTGCTCGCCAAGGGCGTACCGGCGGCGGACATCCACTACGAGGTGTTCGGTCCGGACCTGTGGCTGGCCCAGGACTGAGCCGGACAGGCGCGGTCCGCGGACCGCGCCTGTCCGGATCGGCTCGCACGGCAAACCGAACAGATCGCCTCATAGCGGAAGTTGGGGTACAAGCGGTACGAGATATTCCGCACCGCTCTGGAAGGAGGCGGCCATGGCCCCTCCCCTGTCCGCAGACCAGTTCCTCGCCGCCCTGCGCGCCGAGGGCCTCACCGTCGTGGAGGTCGGCCAGTGGCGCGGCCACAACCGGGCCGGCCACGGCGGCTGGGGTCCGCTCAACGGCGTCGTCATCCACCACACCGCCACCAGCGGGGCCGACGCCACGGTCCGTCTCTGCTACGACGGCTACGACTCCCTGCCGGGCCCGCTCTGCCACGGCGTGATCACCAAGGACGGCACGGTGCACCTCGTCGGCAACGGCCGCGCCAACCACGCGGGCGCGGGCGACGGCGACGTGCTCCGCGCCGTGATCGCCGAGAAACGGCTGCCGCCGCCGCTGCGGAACGACACCGACGGGAACACGCACTTCTACGGTTTCGAGTGCGAGAACCTGGGCGACGGCGAGGACCCCTGGCCGCAGGCCCAGCTCGACGCCATCGAGAAGGCGGCCGCTGCCGTCTGCCGCCACTACGGCTGGACCGAGCGCTCCGTCATCGGCCACAAGGAGTGGCAGGTCGGCAAGGTGGACCCGCGCGGGTTCACGATGGACTGGCTGCGCGAGCGGGTCCACGAGCGGCTGAAGTGAACGGCGGGGCGGCCCCGCCCTGCCAGTCGGCGCGGGTCCACGAGGTGGCACCCGGCCGCCGACGTGACAATGAGGACATGACCCCCGAAGCGCTCGCCCCCCGCCTCCCCTCTCCCCTGGAGGAAGTGGAGGACGAGCGCTTCGCGCGGCACGGGGTACGTCTGCTGCTCAAGCGGGACGACCTGATCCACCCGGACCTCGTCGGCAACAAGTGGCGCAAGCTGGTGCTGAACCTGCGGGCCGCCGAGGGCCGCCCCGTCCTGACGTTCGGCGGCGCCTACTCCAACCACCTCCGCGCGACCGCCGCCGCCGGGCGCCTGCTCGGCTTCCCCACGATCGGCGTCGTCCGGGGCGACGAACTGGCCGGCCGCCCGCTCAACCCGTCCCTGGCCCAGTGCGCGGCGGACGGCATGCGGCTCCACTTCGTCGACCGGTCGACGTACCGCCGCAAGGCCGACCCCGAGGTCCTCGCCGCCCTCCTGGACCTCCTCTCCCCCGATGCGTACGTCGTGCCCGAAGGCGGCAGCAACGCCCTTGCCGTGCGGGGGTGTACGGCGCTCGGCGAGGAGCTGCGCGGGCTGACGGACGTGGTCGGCGTGGCCTGCGGCACCGGCGGCACCCTGGCCGGCCTGGCCGCGGGCCTCGCCCCCGGCCAGCGCGCGATCGGGGTGCCGGTCCTGAAGGGCGGCTTCCTGACGGAGGAGATAGAGGCTCTGCAACGCTCGGCGTTCGGCGGGGTGCGGGGCGCGTGGACCCTGGACGACCGCTTCCACTTCGGCGGTTACGCCCGGGTCCCGGCCGAACTGGACGCCTTCGCGCGGGATTTCGAGGAGTGGCACGGGGTGGGGGTGGAGCGGGTGTACGTGGCGAAGCTGCTGTACGGACTGGTGACGCTGGTGGAGGAGGGGGCGTTCGGGCGGGGCACGCGGGTGACGGCGGTCCTGACGGGCCGCCCCTTCTCCCCCGCCCCGCCCGTTCCCTGAACCCTCCGGGGGCACGGGGCCGGGCGGGCGCGGGCCTTCGGCCGCGGACCGTGCGGGTTCCTCGCGCGGTTCCCCGCACCCCTGGCCGTACCGGTGCGGGCCGGCGGCATCCTCGACCCGGGGCCCTACGCCTCGCCCTCCCGGTAGGCCGCCGCCTCCTCCAGGTCCAGCCGCCGCAGCAACGTCCGCATCATCTCGTCGTCGATGCGACGGGCATCGCGCAGCGCCACGAACACCCGCCGCTCCGCGTCGATCATCTCCCGGGACAGCCGCCGGTACGTGTCGTCCGCCGACTCCCCCGTCGCCTCGTTGACCGCCCCGAGCCGCTCCCACACCGCGTTGCGCCGCCGTTCGAGGACCGTGCGCAGCCGGTCGGCCAGCGGCGGCGGCAGGGCGTTGCGCGAGTCGGCGAGGAGCTCGTCGAGGCGGGCCTCGGCGGCCCGGGAGGCCTCGCTCTGGGCCTGCGCCTCGGCCAGCGTCTCGGCCTGTGCGTCCCGCCCGGGCAGCCGGAGCATCCGGATCAGCGGCGGCAGCGTGAGCCCCTGGACCACCAGCGTGCCGATGACCGTCGTGAAGGTGAGGAACAGCACCAGGTTGCGGGCCGGGAAGGCCGAGCCGTCCGTCATCGTCAGCGGGATCGAGAAGGCGATGGCCAGCGAGACCACACCGCGCATCCCGGCCCACCCCACGACGACCGGCGCCGTCCACTCGACCCCGGGCTCGCGTTGCCGGATCCTCTCGGACAGGGCGCGCGGCAGGAACGTGGCCGGGAAGACCCAGACGAAGCGGACCACCACCACGAGCGCGAACACCCCCACCGCGTACCAGACCGCCTCCCCGACCCCGTACTCCCCAAGTCCCTTGAGCACGACCGGCATTTGCAGTCCGATCAGCGCGAACACCGCCGATTCGAGGACGAAGGCGACCATCTTCCACACCGCCTCCTCCTGGAGCCGGGTCGCGAAGTCCACCTGCCAGGAGCGGTGGCCCAGATAGAGCGCCACCACCACGACCGCCAGCACCCCCGAGGCCCCCACCTGCTCCGCCGCCGCGTACGCGACGAACGGGATGAGCAGCGACAGCGTGTTCTGGAGCAGCGCCTCGTGAAGATGGCGGCGCAGCCAGTGGATCGGCAGCATGAGGACGAGCCCGACCCCGATGCCGCCGATCGACGCGAGCGCGAACTCCTTCAGCCCGCCGCCCCACGTGGCCCCCGCCCCGACGGCCGCCGCGAGCGCCACCTTGTACGCGGTGATCGCGGTCGCGTCGTTCACCAGGGACTCGCCCTGGAGGATCGTGGTGATCCGGTTCGGCAGGCGCAGCCGGCGGGCGATCGCGGTGGCCGCCACGGCGTCCGGCGGGGCGATCACCGCGCCGAGCACCAGCGCCGCGGTCAGCGGGAGATCGGGCACGAGCAGATACGCGAGGTAGCCCACCACCACCGTCGCGAACAGCGTGTAGCCGACGGAGAGCAGCGCCACCGGCCGCAGGTTCGCCCGCAGGTCGAGGTAGGAGCTCTCCAGGGCGGCGGTGTGCAGCAGCGGGGGCAGCACCAGCGGCAGCACGACGTGCGGGTCCAGGGTGTAGTCGGGGACGCCGGGCACGTACGCCCCGATCAGTCCCACCGCCACCAGGAGCAGCGGCGCGGGCACCGGCGTCCTGCGCGCGGCCCCCGCGACCGCCGCGCTCGCCGCGATCAGCGCCACCAGCGGCAATGCATCCATCAGAACCGTCCGTCCCCACTCACCCGCACTCACCCGCACCGGGCGCTCCGTCGTAACCTGGCCATCATGAGCGAGTGCCCGCACGTTGCAGAACTGCCGCGCCCCGAGCCGGCCCCGCTGGGCGACACCTGCCCGGAGTGCCTGAAGGACGGCACGCACCCCGTACAACTGCGCCTGTGTCTGGTCTGCGGGCACGTGGGGTGCTGCGACTCCTCGCCGCACCAGCACGCGACGGGCCACTTCAAGGAGACGGGGCACGCCGTGATGCGGACCTTCGAGCCCGGCGAGAGCTGGCGCTGGTGTTTCGTGGACGGCCTGCTGGTGTGAGAGTGGTGGCCCGCCGCTCTTCGTCCAGAGCGTGAGGAAAGGTTCGAAGCCCTTGACGCCTGGGTACGTCAACCCGGTCTCGGTTCACAGCAATTGGGCCCTGCAAACCTCTAGCCACTGTCCGTACTCATAGGCTTACCATGAGTGACAGCCGCCGGGAGGGCTTCCGGCGACAGGGCACCATGGATCGCGATAGCGTCGCCAGTCCAGGTACGGACCCCGTACCCACGGCCCCGGGACCTCCCCCCTCCCCGGGCCTTGAAAGAGCTTGTGCCACCTTGGAGGTGAGGGTGTCCCAGATCGCAGGCGAGCCCGGGAATCAGGACTTCGTGGAAGTCCGGCTGCCGGCTGCGGGTGCCTATCTGTCGGTGCTGCGTACGGCCACGGCCGGACTGGCGGCACGGTTGGACTTCACCCTCGACGAGATCGAGGACCTGCGCATCGCGGTCGACGAGGCCTGCGCGATCCTGCTCCAGCAGGCGGTGCCGGGCTCGGTACTGAGTTGCGTCTTCCGCCTCGTCGACGACTCGTTGGAGGTCACGGTCTCGGCCCCGACCACCGACGGGCGGGCCCCGGAGCGCGACACCTTCGCGTGGACGGTGCTCTCCGCCCTGGCCGGCAAGGTCGACTCCTCCGTGGCCGAGGACCGCACGGTCTCCATCAGCCTGTACAAACAGCGCGGCGCGGGACCCGGACCGGCGTGAGCGGGGAGGGTCCGGTGCGGGACGACAGGCGCATTCCGGAAGCGGTGCGCCCCGCGGGCATCCCGGAGCAGCAGGCCCGGCCGCACCCGGTGGACAGCCCTGTGGATGGCCCAGATGGCGTTTTGTACGCGGCGGAGCAGGCAGAGCGGGCGGCCCTTATGAGCGAGCACATCGAGCACAGGCACCACGATCCACACGATCGCAGCGGGGCGCGGGCGATGTTCATCGAGCTGCGCAAGCTGCCCGACGGCTCCGTGGAGAAGGCCGAGCTGCGCAATCAGCTGGTCCGGATGCACCTGCCGCTGGTCGAGCACCTCGCGCGGCGCTTCCGCAACCGGGGCGAGCCGCTGGACGACCTGACCCAGGTGGCCACGATCGGCCTGATCAAATCGGTGGACCGGTTCGACCCCGAGCGGGGCGTGGAGTTCTCGACGTACGCGACGCCCACCGTGGTGGGCGAGATCAAGCGGCACTTCCGGGACAAGGGCTGGGCGGTGCGGGTGCCGCGCAGGCTCCAGGAGCTGCGGCTCGCCCTCACCACGGCGACCGCCGAGCTGTCCCAGCAGCACGGCCGCTCGCCGACGGTGCACGAACTGGCCGAGCGGCTCGGCATCTCGGAGGAAGAGGTCCTGGAGGGCCTGGAGTCGGCCAACGCCTACTCCACTCTGTCCCTCGACGTGCCGGACACGGACGACGAGTCCCCTGCGGTGGCGGACACCCTGGGCGCGGAGGACGAGGCGCTGGAGGGCGTCGAGTACCGCGAGTCCCTCAAGCCGCTCCTGGAGGACCTTCCGCCGCGGGAGAAGCGGATCCTGCTGTTGCGCTTCTTCGGGAACATGACCCAGTCGCAGATCGCGCAGGAGGTCGGCATCTCGCAGATGCACGTGTCGCGCCTGCTGGCCCGCACCCTGGCCCAGCTGCGCGAGAAGCTCCTCGTCGAGGAGTAGCCGGGGTCCGGGGGCGCGCCTCCGGACCCTTTCCGGTCACGCGTCGCGCATCGGCCCGCGAATCCCGAGCGCCTTGGTCGTGGCCGGGTTCACCAGGAGTACGAGGCCGGTGACGGCGACCGCCGCGAGCACGATGCCCGCCGGGATCCACGGCGCCCCGTCGGAGTTCAGGAACATCCAGGCGACCGGCAGCGCCATGATCTGGGTGATCATGGCAGGGCCCCGGCTCCAGCTGCGGCGGCGCAGCAGGCCGCGGGCGGCGATCAGCGGGATCAGGCCGAGGACCACCAGGGTCAGACCGCCCGTCTCGGCCTGGGTGGGCCGGTCGGGCTTGCCGGTCAGGCCCATCACGAGCATGTAGAGGCCACCGGCGACCAGGGCGAGCCCTTCCAGCGCGGACAGCGCCGCCGCGGCGGTCAGCCGGCCGGGGCGCGGTTCGGCGGAGGCTTCGGGGGTCTGCTCAGTACTCACCCAGCCAGGGTAGCCCGCGGCGACCGCCCGGCCCCGGACCGGGCGTCCCGGCCCAAGTGCGCCCCAATACCCCCCGGTAGGTAGTCTGGCGCCCATGCGTGCACTTCTCGTGGTCAATCCGGCGGCTACCACCACCAGTGCGCGTACGCGTGACGTCCTCATCCACGCGCTGGCCAGCGAGATGAAGCTGGAGGCGGTGACCACGGAGTACCGCGGGCACGCCAAGGACCTGGGCCGGCGGGCGGCCGAGAGCAACGACATCGACCTCGTGGTGGCGCTCGGCGGCGACGGCACGGTCAACGAGGTCGTCAACGGTCTGCTGCACAACGGGCCGAGCCCGGAGCTTCCCGAATTCGCGGTGGTTCCCGGCGGTTCCACGAATGTGTTCGCGCGGGCGCTCGGGCTGCCCAATGACGCCGTGGAGTCGACCGGTGTCATTCTCGACGCGCTGCGCGAGAACCGCAGCCGGACGGTGAGCCTGGGCCTCGCCGCCGGAGCCCCGGGCACCGTCGACGAGGGCGTCCCGGAACGCTGGTTCACTTTCTGTGCCGGGTTCGGATTCGACGCGGGTGTGGTCGGCCGGGTCGAACAGCAGCGGGAGCGCGGAAAGCGTTCGACGCACTCGCTCTATTTGCGCCAGGTGGCCCGGCAGTTCTTCGGCGAGCCGCACCGCAGGCACGGCCAGATCACCCTGGAGCGGCCGGACGGCGAGCCGGTCGAGAACCTGGTCCTGTCGATAGTCTGCAACACCTCCCCCTACACCTACCTGGGCAATCGTCCGCTGTACGCCTCCCCCGAGGCCTCCTTCGAGGCGGCCCTGGACGTGCTCGCGCTCACCAAGATGACCGCGCCCTCCGCGACGCGTTACGCGACCCAGCTGCTCACTTCCAGCCCTGACCGGGGTCCGCACGGCAAGCACGCGGTATCCCTGCACGACCTGACGGACTTCACCTTGCATTCCAAGGCCCCGCTCCCCTTCCAGATGGACGGCGACCACCTGGGCCTGCGTACCAGCGTCGCGTTCACAGGCGTACGCCGTGCACTGCGTGTGATTGTGTGAGTGGAAGGGCCCAAAGTCCTTTCACTCGAACGTTTAGGCTGGCATCCACCCCATGGAAGTACGACTGTGACCCAGTCGACACCGAGGAATCCAAAAAAACTTTCCTGAAGGGGTTGTATCCGCCGCCGAGGTTTGCGAATCTCTACATGGCGATCGGGACGGCCCGCAACACCGGCCTCCACTGAGAGCCAGAACCCCTCCTCAAACTCGGACCACCACCAGTCCAACTGGAAGATGGCCCTTCCCTTGTTGAGGGATTCGTGAAAGCGTTCACATTCACAAGCACCCCCCTGCACGTAACACCAAGAGAGGTAGCAGCCATGGACTGGCGTCACAACGCCGTTTGTCGTGAGGAAGACCCCGAGCTGTTCTTCCCCATCGGCAACACCGGTCCTGCGCTGCTGCAGATCGAGGAAGCCAAGGCCGTCTGCCGCCGCTGCCCCGTCATGGAGCAGTGCCTGCAGTGGGCGCTCGAGTCCGGCCAGGACTCCGGCGTCTGGGGTGGCCTCAGCGAGGACGAGCGCCGCGCGATGAAGCGCCGTGCCGCTCGCAACCGGGCGCGCAACGCGACCGCCTGAGCCCCCACTTCCTGCCTTAGCACCGCGCGGCGCGTACAGAGCGTACGCACTCACCGCCCCCCGAGCCGCAGCGCGCAGCAGTAACCCACAGCATTCGAGCCCCGAACCGTTCTTCACGGTTCGGGGCTCGCTGCTCTTGGGGCCCGGCTGCTTCGCCCGGCTACTTCTGGGCGCGGACCGGGATGTCGAGGACGACCTTGGTGCCGCGCCCGGGCGCCGGCACCATGTCGAAGGCGCCGCCCAACTCGCCCTCCACCAGGGTCCTTACGATCTGCAGGCCCAGATTGCCGGTGCGCTGGGGGTCGAAGCCGTCGGGCAGCCCCCGGCCGTCGTCCCGCACCGTGATCAGCAGCCGGGCGTCCTCGCGGGTGCCGCCGCGCAGCGCCGCGACCTCCACCGAACCCTGCTCCCCCGGCGCGAAGGCGTGCTCCAGGGCGTTCTGCAGCACCTCGGTCAGGACCATCGACAGCGGCGTCGCGACCTCGGCGTCGAGTATGCCGAAGCGGCCGGTGCGGCGGCAGCTGATGGTGCCGGGCGAGATCTCGGCCACCATCGCGAGCACCCGGTCGGCGATCTCGTCGAACTCGACGCGCTCGTCCAGGTTCTGGGACAGCGTCTCGTGCACGATCGCGATCGAACCGACGCGCCGGACCGCCTCGTTGAGCGCCTCGCGGCCCTGGTCGGAATCCATCCGGCGGGCCTGGAGCCTGAGCAGCGCCGCCACCGTCTGGAGGTTGTTCTTCACCCGGTGGTGGATCTCCCGGATGGTGGCGTCCTTGGTGATCAACTCCCGCTCGCGGCGGCGCAGTTCGGTCACGTCCCGCAGCAGCACCAGCGAGCCGATGCGCGGCCCCTTCGGCTTGAGCGGGATGGCGCGCAGCTGGATCACCCCGCCGTTGCCCTCCACCTCGGCCTCCCGGGGCGCGTACCCGCTGGCCAGCTTGGCGATGGCCTCGTCCACCGGGCCGCGCGACGGCGCGAGTTCGGCGGTGAGCTGGCCCAGGTGCTGCCCGACGAGGTCGGAGGCGAGCCCGAGCCGGTGGTACGCGGAGAGCGCGTTGGGCGAGGCGTACTGGACGATGCCGTCCGCGTCCAGCCTGATCAGGCCGTCACCGGCGCGCGGCGAGGCGTCCATGTCGACCTGCTGGCCGGGGAAGGGGAAGGACCCGGCGGCGATCATCTGGGCGAGGTCGGAGGCGGACTGGAGATAGGTGAGTTCGAGCCGCGAGGGGGTACGCACGGTGAGCAGGTTGGTGTTCCGGGCGATGACGCCCAGGACGCGGCCCTCGCGGCGTACCGGAATGGACTCGACGCGGACCGGGACCTCCTCGCGCCACTCCGGGTCGCCCTCGCGCACGATGCGGCCCTCGTCCAGCGCGGCGTCCAGGAGCGGGCGCCGGCCGCGCGGGACCAGGTGGCCGACCATGTCGTCCTGGTAGGAGGTGGGGCCGGTGTTGGGCCGCATCTGCGCGACCGACACGTAGCGCGTGCCGTCCAGGGTGGGGACCCAGAGCACCAGGTCGGCGAAGGACAGGTCGGAGAGCAGCTGCCACTCCGAGACCAGCAGGTGGAGCCACTCGAGGTCGGACTCACTCAGAGCGGTGTGCTGGCGTACGAGGTCGTTCATGGAGGGCACGCTGTGAGCGTACCCGCGAAGAACCGGCCCGAAGGACTGCGGGCCGCGGCGCCTGGACGGGACCCTCAGCCCGCCCGGGCACCGCAGCCCGGTTGCCGACCGGCGGGTGTGCGGTCCCCCCGGCCTTCAAGGGAGGTCACGGCGCGGTCAGGGCAGAGAGCGCCGGGGCCTCGGTTCCGCCCGCCTGTGCGGGGTGGGCGGAAGTTCGGTGTGTGTTCATTGTGGACTAGACCATTCTGCCCTGTCCATCCGCGCGCACCGCGAAATATCGCGTGCGCCCGCTGCGGTCAGTCCTCACGTCGGTCCCGGGGTCCATCCTGCGGCAGAACCGGCGGTCACGCCAAGCACGGCGGCCCCGGCGACGGCTTCGGCTTCGGCGCGGGCGGCCCCCTCGCGGCGCGCTCGCCCGAGCCGGCCGGGAGTCAGTGCGTCTCGGTCACCTTGGCCAGGGCCCGGGGCGCGTCCGGGTCCTGGCCCCGGGCGATGGTCACCTCGTACGCGAGGAGCTGGAGCGGCAGGATCTCCAGGATGGGCTGGAGCTCCTCGGCCAAGCCGCCCGTCGGCAGGACGAAGCCCGCCGACGCCGCCTCGACCTGGCGCTCGGGGCCGACCACGAACAGGTCGGCGCCCCGGCCGCGCAGCCGGTCGAGCACGGGTCGCAGCGCCTCGCCGCCGCGGCCGTCGGGGACCACCGCGATCACCGGCGAGATGTTGTCGACCATGGCGAGCGGGCCGTGCAGCAGATCGGCTCCGGAGTAGGCGAGCGCGGGGATGTAGCTCGTCTCCATCAGTTTCAGGGCCGCTTCCTTCGCGGTCGGGTAGCCGTAGCCGCGCGAGGTGATGACCATGCGCTCGGCGAACCGGTACCGGGCCGCGAGCGCGCGCACCTCGTCCTGGCGGGCCAGCACCTGCGCGGCCAGACCGGGCAGCGCCTTCGCGGCCGAGGCACCCTCGCCGCCGCGGAGCCCCGCGACGAGCAGGTAGAGCGAGAGCAGCGACGCCGTGTACGTCTTCGTCGCGGGCAGGGCCTTCTCCGGTCCGGCCAGGATGTCGATGTGGTGCTCGGAGACCGCGGCCAGCGGGGAGTCCGCGTTGTTGGTGACGGCCAGGGTGATCGCCCCGGCCTGCCGGGCCGCCCGGGTCGAGGCCACCAGGTCCGGGGAGCCGCCGGACTGGCTCACGGTCACCACCAGGACGTCCCTGAGGTCGGGCCGCGCGCCGTAGGCGGTCGTCGTCGACATCGAGGTGAGCCCGCAGGGCAGGCCCAGCAGGATCTCCAGGAGGTACTTGGCGTACAGCGCGGCGTTGTCGGAGGTGCCGCGCGCGGTCAGGAGCACGAACCGGGGTGTGCGGGCGGCGATCGCCTCGGCGGTCGCGCGGATGGGCGGGGCTCCGTCCTCCAGGATGCGCCGCAGGACGGTCGGCTGCGCGGCCATCTCTCCGGACATCATCCGCCCAGGCTGCTCACTCGAGGTCCAATGCGGCTGCGCCATGTCCCGTGCCTCCGAATGGCCGTCTCCGTATGCGTTCCGGCAACCCGTTCAGTCGACCATGGGAGCGGGCGCGACCGCCAGCCGGAAAACCACTCCTCTGCTAGATTGGTCTATACCACGCCCGTTACTCACGTCTCCAGATCGGCAGGCCCACGTGGAAGTTGTCATCGTCCCGGACGCCAAGGCAGGCGGCGAGCTCATCGCGGAGTCGATCGCCGCGCTGTGGCGTCGCAAGCCCGACGCACTGCTCGGCGTGGCCACCGGATCGACCCCGATCCCGATCTACGACGCGCTGACCGCGAAGGTCGCCGCCGGTGACGTGGACGTCTCCTCGGCCCGCGTCTGCCAGCTCGACGAGTACGTCGGACTGCCCGCCGGGCACCCCGAGTCCTACCGGGCCACCGTCATCCGCCAGGTCGTCGAGCCGCTCGGGCTCGGCCCCGACTCCTTCATCGGGCCGGACGGCTCCGCCGAGGACGTGCAGGCCGCGTGCGAGGCGTACGACCTGGCGCTGGCCTCGGCCGGGGGCGTGGACCTCCAGATCCTGGGCATCGGCACCGACGGGCACATCGGCTTCAACGAGCCCTGCTCCTCGCTCGCCTCGCGCACCCGGATCAAGACGCTGACCGAGCAGACCCGCGTCGACAACGCGCGGTTCTTCGACGACGACATCGACCAGGTGCCGCACCACGTGATCACCCAGGGCATCGGCACGATCCTGGAGGCGCGTCACCTGGTGCTGCTCGCCACCGGCGAGGGCAAGGCCGAGGCGGTCGCGCAGACCGTCGAGGGGCCGGTTGCCGCGGTGGTGCCCGCGTCGGCGTTGCAGTTGCATCAGCATGCGACGGTTGTGGTCGATGAGGCGGCTGCGTCCAAGCTGAAGCTTGCGCCGTACTTTCGGCACACCTTTGCCAACAAGCCGGTGTGGCAGGGGCTTTAGGCTCTGCGGGGCGCGGGGCGCGGGTTCCGGTGCCTGGGTGGCCTTTGCGCAGTTCCCCGCGCCCCCAAAAGCCCCCTCGGCCGCGGACCGTGCCGTGTTGCTCGCGCAGTTCCCCGCGCCCCCAAAGGCCCCCCTCGGCCGCGGACCGTGCCGTGTTGCTCGCGCAGTTCCCCGCGCCCCCAAGGGGCCCCTCGTGCCCCGGGTGAAAGGGGGGGCTAGGTGTTGGTGAGGGTGGGGAAGGTTATTCGGGTGCTGCACAGGGAGACCACCAGGGCCGCGATCGCCACTGCTCCCATTCCCCACGCCAGACTCGTGCCGTTGGCGATGAAGCCGATCGCCGCGGGGCCCGCGAGGAGACCCGTCGTGCCCATGGCCGCGACGAGCGCCAGGGCGTCCGAGCCCTGGCGGGCGGCGGCCACGTACACACACGGCGTCACCGCCGCGATGCCGAGTCCGACGCAGGCGAAGCCGAGCAGCGCCGGGACCACTCCGCCGGCGAGCAGCGCCACGGCCAGGCCCGCGCCCGCCAGCACGCTGCCGACCCGGACCACGCGGTCGTCGCCCCACTTGGTGCGCCAGCCGTCGGCGAAGAGCCGGGCGAGCACCATCATGACCGAGACGACGGCGATGCCGAGCGGAGCCAGCTCCGCCGCCGCGCCCGCGCTGTCCTTGAGGTAGAGCGCCGACCAGTCGTTCATCGCACCCTCGGTCACGGTGCCGAACGCCATGGCCAGGCCCATCCAGATCGTGACCCGCGTGGGCAGGGGCAGCCCCCGCTTCTTCCCCGTGCTCTCGGCCGAAGCCGGGGTTTCCGGCGCGCTCTCGTCCGCCGTGAGCAGACCCGGCCGCGCCGCCAGGACCAGTACGACGAGCAGAGCCGTGGCCGTTCCGAAGTGGGCCGGGAGGGCCGAGGAGACCGAGGTGACGCCGGACGCGAGCAGCGCCGCGCACAGCGAGCCCGCGCTGAAGGTCGCGTGCATCCTGGCCATGGTGGTCCGCTGGTACTTGACCTCAAGGGCGGCCGCCTGCGCGTTCATCGCGACGTTCAGACAGCCGACCGCGATCCCGTCGCAGAAGACGATGAGCAGCGTGACGGGGTAGTCCGGCGTGACCGACAGCGCGAGGAGGACCGCGCCGAGGCCGAGCGCCGACAGCACGGCGAGCCGGCGCGAGCCGAGCCGCCTGGTCAGCACCGCCACGAGCGGGAAGGAGATCGCCGCGCCCGCCCCGCAGACCATGAGCAGCAGACCGAGTTCCGCCTCGGAGAGGTCGAGCCTGGTCTTCAGGGCGGGGATCCGGGAGACCCACGTGGCGTACTGGAATCCGAGGAAGCAGAACAGGGCCGCGATCGCCACTTGGGATCGACGGTATTCATCGCGCACGCGCACCATGCGAATTCAGCCTACTTTCATGGACATGTACACCGCGTTCGCGCCGTAGCTCGACGGCAGTTCGACCTCGGGGTGGGCGCGGTAGCCCAGTTGGGCCCACAGGACGTGGGCGCCTCTGACGGCCACCAGGGAGATCTGCTCGAACCCCGACTCGCGTGCGGTGTCGAGGAGATGGGTGAGCAGGCGGGGCCCGAGGCCCCGGCCGCGCAGCTCCTCGGCGATGACGAGGTCGTGCGCGTGCAGGTTGCGGGAAGGGTGGCCCGTCTCCTCGGCCCGGCTGAGGTCCGGGCAGGACAGCGGCGGGTAGGGCAGCGCGAGGAGGTAGCCGCCGACGCGCCCCTCGTGGTCCAGGACGAAGCACGTGCCCTCGAAATAACGGGACTTGAGGGCTTCGCGGCCCTCCGACAGGCCGTCGTGCGCGTAGGCGCGCGACTCCAGGGCCACGATGGCGTCCCAGTCGGGCTCGGCCAGCGGGCGGATGAGCAGGCCGGTGCCCAGCAGGGGGTCGGTCTTCAACAGGGGCATCTACCGTGATCCTCCGATGCAGGTGTACGGCAGCGGGCCGAAGCCGTTGAAGCCCTGGGTCGTGTACCCGACGGCGTACGCGCCGCAGGAGTGGATCCAGACCGGGTCACCGGACGCCGCGCCCGCGGGAACCTGGACGAGTCCGGCCTCGTGGTCGTAGGCGTCGTCGCTGTCGCAGGTGGGGCCCGCGACGACGGCCGGTACGTACCGGCCGCCCGCGTGGCCGGGGAACTCCAGGCGGTACTGCAACTCGTCCATCTCGTAGAGCCCGTTGAACTTTCCGCAGCTCAGGTACAGCCAGTTCTGGCGCTCGCCGTCGTGCCCGCGCCGGGTCGAGAGCCGTGAGACGCGGGCCCGGATGGCGCCGTGGTCGGCCACCAGGTGGCGGCCCGGCTCCATGAGGAACTCCAGCGGCGAGGCCGACACCTCGCTCAGGCGCTGCATTCCTTCGCGGAGCACGGCGAAGATCTTGTCGAGCGGCGGGTCGAGCGGGCGGCCCCGCTTGTCGAGGCAGCCGAGCGCGGGCAGACCGCCGCCGAGGTTGACGCGGTCGAGCAGGATCCCGCGCCCATTCAGGACCGCCACCAGATCCGTCAGGTCGTCGAGGGCGCTCTGCCAGCCCTCCGAGGTCATCTGCTGCGAGCCCACGTGCACGGAGAGACCCGAGGGGCTCAGGCCCGCCGCCCGGGCCGCCTCCAGGACGCGTACGGCGTCGTCGGCCGAGCAGCCGAACTTCTGGCTGAGGCCCCACAGCGCTCCCTCGCCGCTGGTGGCGAGGCGGCAGAACACCCGCGCGCCGGGGGCGTGTTGGGCGATCGCCGCCACGTCCTCGACGCTGTCGGTCGCGAAGTCGCGTACGCCCATGCGGTACGCGTCGGCGATGTTCTCGTCGGACTTGATGGTGTTGCCGTAGTGGATCCGGTCGAGCGGAACGCCGGTCCTGATGGCCTGCTCGATCTCGCGCGGGCTCGCGGCGTCGAAGCCCGCGCCGTGCCCGGCCAGGCAGTCCAGCACCTCGTCCACCGGGCACGCCTTCATGGCGAACCGGACCGCGACGCCGGGCAGTTCGCGCAGCAGGGCGGCGTACTGGGCGCCGATGCCGTCGAGGTCGAAGAAGATCCGGTCGTCAGTGGCGGCCGCCAGGGCCGCCCGGATGGCCGTGCTCTCACGCATCGTCGACACCCCGGGCCGGGCTTTCGGCACGGCTCGCCGCGACCAGCGGTCCCCAGGCCTCGATGAGCAGCGCGAAGTCCTCGATGTCGGCCTGCGCCTCGTCGAGGAGGCGTTCGCGCAGCGGTAGCAGATGGTCGGCGAAGTCGGCGTACTTTCCGCCCAGTTGGCGGTAGCAGCGGTCCAGGACCTCCAGTCTGCGGACGTTCTCGGCGCGGTCCGTGCCCGCGCTCCGCCCGGCGAGGTCGGCGATCTCGGCGGCGCGCACGTGGTGCTGTTCGTCGAGGAGCGCCCCGCGTGCCGCCTCCATCGCGGTGTAGACCGGGTAGAGGTAGAGCATCGACAGGAGGAACTTGGTGAACCGCAGCTGGTAGGCGGTGAACCCGGGGCCGGTCCGCCGCTCGGGGGTGTAGTAGTTCACGATGTTCCGGTTGTGCACCACACCGGGCAGCGTCGCGTCGCGCACCAGGTGCAGCAGGAAGTAGTCGCTGCCTATGGTGCTGGTCGCGGGCGGCAGCGGCACGCGCTCGTACACCTCGTGGTCGAGGCCGATGTTGCACATGTCGACCCGCCAGATGTCGGGGGTGCCCAGCGTCGACTCGTCGTGGGTGAAGGGGTCGGTGCCCGCTCCGACGAACGAGTCGTCGACCAGGTCCCGCCGCTGCTCGGGCGTGGCGTCCGCCTCGGCCCACAGGCCGACCACCTCGTAGTAGATCTCGGGGTCCAGCTCCCGGATCTCGCCGATGTCCACGGAGAGCTCGCCCACGAACGAGCTGCCCACCATCGCGACCGGCTTGTAGACGTCCGCCGGGTCGAGCCGGGTCCGGGTGACGCCGGGCACCGCGTCGACCGCGCGCCTGCCGAGGGAGAGCAGCTCGTGGTGGATGGGGAAGACGGGTTCGCCGTCCAGGCTCTGGTAGCTGCTGTCGGAGTCCCTGCGGTGGACGGAGGTGCAGCCGAGCGCGCTCGCGAGCAGGAACGCCCGGTTGGTGCAGGCGCCGTAGGACACCTCGGCGGGCAGCATGAGGTCGAGCATCAGATCGGGCTTGGCGACCCCGGACCGCTCGATGACGCGCTGGAGGAAGTCCCGCTGGCGGGCCTCGTCGAAGTGGTGGACGGCGACCCGCTCGGTCGGCGCCAACTCCCGTAGGACCGAGGCGTGTTCGGCTCGGGAAGCGGCGTCGGAGGAGTCCAGGACCAGCAGGTGGACCTCGACCTCGAAGTGGGCGGCGGCGTGGAGCGCCTCCGCGTGCACCGCGGCGATCGTGGCGGCGCAGGGCCGGTTGGTGGGCAGCGTCAGGCAGATGCGTCGCACGCGGGCTCCTCGTTCGGGGTCGCGGGCCCGGCGGTGTTCCAGGATTCGAGGCCGAGCAGCTTCGCGCCGAGGTCGTCGAGGGTGGCGGTCGGGTACCGGAGGGACTCGTGCCGCCGCGCGTCGCCGACCAGGGTCTTGTTCCAGTCCGGGGTGGAGAGGCTGCGCCAGGACTCGACGCGGGACTTGCGCACCTCGTGGTCGGACTCCAGGGCGGGCATCATCGAGAGGTACTGCACGGCGCGGACACCGTTGTCAGAGGTGTTGCGGGCCACGCCGTGCGCGAGCAGGCCGTTCCAGATCAGCAGGTCACCGGCCTTGAGCTCGGGCCGGATCACGGGGAACTCGGCGCGGTCGGCGTTCGGCCTGATGGGGTCCCGGTCGGCGGGCTGCGCGACCTTCCACTCCTCGAAGCGGCGGAACAGCTCGGGCGAGCACTGGAACCCGCCGTGGTCGTCCGCAGTGTCGTTGAGCGCGATGATCCCCTGGACCCGCTGCGGCAGCACACCGAGCGTGGTGTCCACGTCCCAGTGCAGCTCGATGTCGAAGCCCGTGTCGGTGGGTTCGATCAGCGCGCGGTCACGGTCCTTGACGTTGGGCGGGTTGAGGTTGAGCCGGTCGAGGGTGACCCAGAGCTCCTCGCAGTCCCACACGTCGGCGAACGCCTCGTAGACCCGTCGGGTCTGCCGGCTGTCCCACAGGAGCTGGTGGTGGTAGGCCTCCACGAACCCGTAGACGTGCAGATGCTGTTCGAGCTCCGAGGCGAACACGCGGTCCTCGGAGTACCAGGTCTCGGGGCGCTCGGGGTCGAGGCCCTGGAAGTCCCAGGCGAAGTCGAGCAGGCGCCGGGCGGCGTCGGCCGAGATGGCCTCCTTCACGACGACATAGCCGTACGTCTGCCAGAACGCGAAGTCCTCCTCGGACAGGACGCGCAGCGGGCGGGACTTTTCGATGTCCCGCAGCGGCGTCCTGGCCAGGTAGGTCTCGCCGCCGTCCGAGCTGAAATAGGGGACGTCGGAGGCGGCTCGGTAGAGGTAGCGGTCGGGTGTCGGCATGCGATCACTCCAGGGTTCAAACGGTCGGTGGCAAAGGGGTCCCCGCTCCCGGCGGCGCCGGGCGGCGGCCGGGCGCGGGCGCTCCGGGAGAGGGGTGGCAGGGTGCGGTGGCCGGAGCGGGTCCGCCCGGCGGCCGGGTGAGGTCACGGTCGGCGGCGGAGCGCTGCGGCTGGTGGTTTCGGCATACGGTCGTGCTCGCGTCCGGCACGCACCTTCGCGGCCGTCCGGGCCGGGGACATGCGCGGTGCCGGGCGATGCGGGACCCTCGGCGTGGCGTGCGCCGACCGGTTCACAGGCAGGCATTGCGAGGGCAAACAGAGGCGCGGCGACCGGACTGGTCGAGCTCGGCGCGTCCTCGCGCCGGCCGGTCACCCGGTGGAGAGCGGAGGTCTCCACAGGAACAGGGCCGGGTCTGCCACCTCCTTGCGCTCGGTGCCGCTCACGGGATCGGGGGCACCCACACCGATCTTGCGTACATCCACGGTGGACTAGACCAACTTACGGTGTCAAGCCCCAAGTTGACGGGGCGCGCGTCGCAAAACGGGCCGGTTCACGCACCGGACACGGAGGGGATACGTACTGTCAAGTAGAGCCGTCCGCAGCCGAGTTGAGGGCCCTTCGACGGGGCAACCGGAGCGGCACCCTCCGCCAGGGCCCGCCAAGTCGGCCCTCGCGTACACCGAAACTCGGCCCCTTTGGACATCGGGACGTGAAGGCGTCCGCATATGCAAACGTGGCGGGGTGACGGCCCGCCGGCCGTCACCCCGCCACGTGGTTCGGAAGCGTCCTAGACGCCCGCGATGGCCTCCGCCGCCGCCCGGCCGCACACCCGCGCCGCGCCGTGCGTCGCGATGTGCAGCGCGCCGCGCGGGGTGGCCCGGGGCACGCCCATCTCGACCACGACCGTGTCCGGGCGGGCCGCGAGGAGCGCGTCCAGGGCCGCCGCCATCCACGGGTGGCGGTGCTCGTCGCGCACCACCGCGACGATCCGGCGCTCCCCCGCGGCCGCCAGCACGTCGGCGGCGGCGCTGTCCGTGCCGAAGGTGCCGCCCTCGGTGCCGGGCAGCAGGGCGGCGAGCTCGCCGCCGATGCTCCAGGGGGTCTCGCTGCTCACCGCGATGTTCATGACGGGCGTGAACGTCGCCACGTACGGTGCCGCCTTCAGCGGGCGCCACGACGGGGACGCGGTGACGCGGGCGGCGCGGCGCGCGGCCACCAGTCCGATGTCACCGCCGGTGCCGGGCGCGGTCCCCTCCTGCTCCGCCGCGCCCGGCGCCGTCATGTCCCCCCTGGCCCGCTGGGTCCACGCCGCCAGCGCACGCACCCGTGCGGCGGCGTCGGCCAGGCGTTCCTCGGCCAGGTCGCCGTCCCGTACCGCCTTGACCAACGCGTCGCGCAGGCGCAGCACGGTGTCCTCGTCGGCCAGGCCGCCGCCGACGCACAGGGCGTCGGCGCCCGCCGCGATGGCGAGGACGGAGCCTCGCTCGATGCCGACCGTCCCCGCGATGGCCTGCATCTCCACCGCGTCCGAGACGATCAGCCCGTCGTAGCCGAGCTCCTCGCGCAGCAGTCCGGTGAGGATGCGCGGGCTGAGCGTGGCGGGACGGGCGGGGTCGAGCGCGGGAAGCAGGATATGCGCACTCATGACCGACTTGGAACCCGCGGCGATCGCGGCACGGAAAGGCACCAGCTCACGGCTGTGCAGCGTGTCGAGATCCACGTCGATCCGCGGCATCGCGTGGTGCGAGTCGACGTTGGTGTCGCCGTGGCCGGGGAAGTGCTTGGTGCAGGCGGCGACCCCGGCGGACTGGAGGCCCTCGATGTAGGCGGCCGTGTGCCGCGCCACCAGATCGGTCTCGGCCCCGAAGGCCCGGACGCCGATGATGGGGTTGTCCGGGTTGGAGTTCACGTCGGCGGACGGCGCCCAGTTGAGGTTGACGCCGCACTCGGCGAGCCGGCGGCCCAGCTCACGGGCGACCGCACGGGTCAGCTCCACGTCGTCGACGGCGCCGAGCGCGAGGTTGCCCGGGAAGGACGAGCCGGTGCGGACCTCGATGCGGGTGACGTCGCCGCCCTCCTCGTCGATGGCCACCAGCAGATCGTCCCGCTCGGCCCTCAACTGGGCGGTGAGCGCGGCCACTTGGGGGGCCTCGACGATGTTGCGGCCGAAGAGCCCGACGGAGGCGAGGCCTTCGCCGATGCGGCGCAGCAGCCAGTCCGGCGCGCTGGTGCCGACGAACCCGGGCTGGAGGACGGCGAGGGCGTCGCGGGTCAGCGTGTCGGAACCCGTGGTCATAGTCGTCATGGGGCGGGGTTATCCCTTCACTGCGCCGGCCGTCAGACCCGCGGCCATCTTGCGCTGGACGAGGAGGAAGAGAATCACGATGGGCACGGCCATCATGGTCGATCCGGCCATCATCGGGGCGTACTCGGTGCCGTGCTGGGTGGTGAAGTTGGACAGCCACACGGTGGCGGTCTGGTGGTTCTGGCTCATCAGCATGAGGGCGTAGAGGTACTCGTTCCACGCCTGGATGAACCCGTAGACGGAGGTCGCCACCATGCCCGGGGCGAGCAGCGGGAAGACCACGCGGAGGAAGGCGCCGGTGCGGCTGCACCCGTCGACCATGGCCGCCTCCTCCAGCTCCTTGGGGACGTTGACGATGAAACCGCGCAGCGTCCACACCGTGAAGGGGAGGATGAAGGTCAGGTACGTGATGATCAGGCCCGAGAGCTTGTCGTACTGACCGAGGTCGTTCAGGAGCAGGAAGACCGGGATGATCATGGCGACGAGCGGCACCATCTGGACCGCCAGGATGCCGACGATCACGATCTTGCGGCCGCGGAAGGCGAACCGGGAGATGGCGAGGGCGGCGAGCAGGCCGACGGCTATGCCGATCAGGACCACGACGACGGAGACGGTCACGGACCGGCCGATCGATCCCCAGAAGTCGCCGATCTGGAGCGCCCGCTTGAAGTTGTCCAGGGTGAAGTTGGTCGGGAACAGGTGCGGATCGGGGTCGATCGCGTCCTTGGCGGGCTTGAACGCGGTGTTCAGCATCCAGTAGACCGGGAAACCCGCGGTGACGAAGACGAGCAGGCCGAGCAGGTTCCAGCCGAGCTTGGTCTTCTTGCGGGTGGGCCTGGTGCGCACAGCGGCAGTCGAGGCAGCCATCGTCACTCCCCTATCTCCGTTCGCGGCGCTCACGCCCCCGTTTCCGTTCGCGATGCTCACGCCCCTATCTCCGTTCGCGATGCTCACGCCCCCATCTCCGTTCGCGATGCTCACGCCCCCATCTCCGTTCGCGATGCTCACTCGACGTCCCCGATCTTGAGCATCTGACGCATGTACACCGCGATCACACCCAGCAGCAGGATCACGGTGAGCAGGGCGATCGCGGAGCCCTGGGAGTAGTCGTTGACGACGAACGCCTTGTCGTACGAGTACGTGGTGAGCAGCTGGAACTCGGCCTCGGGGTGGCCGCCGCGCATCACGAAGACCTGCGGGAAGACGCCCATGTCCCAGATGACCGACAGCGTCGCGAGCATCACGATGATGGGCTTGAGGATGGGCATCGTGACGTGCCGGAACACCCCCCAGGAGCCGGCGCCGTCGAGGCGGGCGGCCTCTTCGAGCTCCTTGGGGACCTGGGTGAGTCCGGCGCTCAGGGTGATGACGACGAACGGCACCGCGCCCCAGACCACGAGCAGCATGATGACGGCGAGGCCCTGGGTGCTGTCGACGAACCAGTTGTGTCCGGTGACGTCGACCCCGGGCAACTGGCTGAGCAGCCAGTTCAGTACGCCGTAGTCGCTGTCGAACATCCACTTGAAGACGGTGATCGCGACGACGATGGGCATGCCCCAACTCGCCACCAGGGCAATGTTGATGAGCGTCTTGACCCAGCCCGAGACCCGCTGGAGCAGCAGGGCGATCAGCATGCCGATGACCATGGTCAGGACGACCGCGGTGGCGGCGAACAGGATGGTGCGTACGACGACTTGCCAGAACTCGGCGTCGCCGAGGACGTTGGTGAAGTTGTCGAGGCCGACCGACTCGGCGGGCTGGAAGCCCCACAGCTGCGGCTGCCCGAACTTCTGGAAGGACAGGGTGACGAGCCGTACCAGCGGATAGCCGAGGACGAGCGCGAGGACGATCAGACAGGGCGCGAGCAGTGCCCAGGGCACCGCCGCTCCCCCGCCTGTGCCGCGCTTCTTCCCCGGCTTGCCGGGATGACCGGATCCAGCACCCGGTAGTGGGTCGCGCCGCGCCGGCGGCACCTTGGCGGTGGTTGTCTCTGCGGCACTCATCGCGCGCTCCTGGTGATCCCTCTCTGGAACTGGCCGGGCAGGGCCCCGTCGTGGTGGCGGGGCCCTGCCCAAAGGTCACTTGGTGTTGATGACCTTGTCGATCGCGGCGTCCGCGTCCTTCGCGGCGGCCTCGACCGTCTTCTTCCCGGTGCCGATGGCCTGGAGCATGTCCTGGAGGGTCTTGGCCTTCTCGACCTGGCCCCAGCCCGGCGCCATCGGGACGAACCAGCTGGACTCGGCCGCGGTGGCCGGCACGGCCGTCTTCGGGTCCGACTTCAGCGGTGCGAGGTCCGTCTTGTTGTTGGGCAGGTTGCCCTTGGCGACCAGGCCCTTCTGGCCCTGGGTGCCGGTGAACGCGTTGATCCACTCGGCGGCGAGGGGCTGCGCCTTGGACTTGACCGGGACCGCGAGGTCCGAGCCGCCGAGGAAGACCGGCATGGCCTTGCCGGACGGGGCCGGCATGACGAAGCTCTCGATCTTGTCGGCGAGCTTGCCCACCTTGTCGTTCTCCGGCAGGGCGGCGTTGGCGCCCTCCCAGGCCGGGCTGAAGACGAGGAAGGACTTGCCCTGGCCGTAGACGATCGGGCGGTCCGCCTCGTCCTTGGTCTTGTCGTTCTTCATGTACTTGTCGACGACGTTCTTGAACTCGGTGAGGCCCTTGATGGACTCCGGCGAGGACAGGTTCGCCTTGAACTTGTCGCCGTCCTGCTTGGCGATGGAGCCGCCGGCGTCATAGACGAAGGACATGGCCGCGTACCAGTCACGGGTGGGCTGGTACCAGGCGCTGAACTTGTCGCCCTGCTTGGCCTGCACCTTGTCCAGGTCGGCGGTCAGCTCTGCGTAGGTCTTCGGCGTCGCGGTGATGCCCGCGTCCGTGGCGATGTCCTTGCGCCAGGTCGCCGTGCGGCCACCGGCGTAGTAGGGGACGCCGTAGGTCTTGCCGTTGTACGTGACCGACTGCTTGAGCGCGTCGAGCCAGGCGGCGGAGTTGTCGAACTTCGAGGAGTCGATCTCCGCGAAGGCTCCCTTGACCGTGTAGGGCAGCATCTCGGAGTTGCCCATCTCCACGACGTCCGGCGCCTTGTCGGTGGCGAGGACGGCGTCGAGCTTGGCGTTCTTGTCCGGCCAGCCGTAGTACTCGTGATTGATCTTCAGGCCGGGGTGCTTGGCGACGATCGCGTCGTCGGCGGCCTTCACCAGCTCGGGCCAGTTCTTCTGCGCGTCGACCGTAAGCCAGACGGTGAGCTCCTTGGCGTCGCCCCCCGCGGCGCCGTCCTTCTTGTCACTGCCGCCGCAGGCCGCGGCGCCGATCATGATGCCCGCGACGCCGATCGCCGCGATGAGCTTGCGCTTCACGCCACTCTCCTCAGGGATGACTGACCCCCGCCCACCGCGATGACACATACGACGAGTACTGCCCGTGGGGCTGGGTTCTGGTCTTTAATGGTTTAGACCAGTACCGGGAGCTTGGCCTAGACCTATTGGGGTGTCAAGAGTCGATAAGAACGCTGAGACCGTCCGTTATCGGACCGACACCTCGCCGTCCGAAACCCCCCGCGTCACCGCCCGGACGGGCCCGTTCCACGCGTCGGCGGCCTGCCGCGGACGCACCTCCTGGGCTTTAATGGTTTAGACCAACTTGCACACTCCCCCGCACGTCCGCCGCGCGGCGGTGTATAAGAAGGGCTTGTCGATCGCGTTACCGGACCGACACCCTGACGGAGGGCGACGACCCGTGACCGGTCCGTGCCACCATGTGAGCCGCGACAGACGGAGGAGCCGGTGACGGCAGCAGCGCAGCACTCGGGAAGGCAGACCATGGCCGCCGACGGGAGCGGCAGCGAGACGGAGGCGGGCGCCGGCGCCCGCACCGCCCGCGTGCCCAAGTACTACCGCCTCAAGCGCCACCTGCTGGAGATGACGGAGACCCTTCCGCCCGGCACCCCGGTGCCGCCCGAGCGGACGCTCGCCGCCGAGTTCGACACCTCCCGCACCACCGTGCGCCAGGCCCTGCAGGAGCTGGTCGTCGAGGGCCGTCTGGAGCGCATCCAGGGCAAGGGCACGTTCGTCGCCAAGCCGAAGGTCTCCCAGCCGCTCCAACTCTCCTCGTACACCGAGGACATGCGGGCCCAGGGCCTGGAGCCGACCTCCCAGCTCCTCGACATCGGCTACGTCACCGCCGACGACACCCTGGCCGGGCTGCTCGACATCACCGCGGGCGGCCGGGTGCTGCGCATCGAGCGGCTCAGGCTCGCCAGCGGCGAGCCGATGGCGATCGAGACCACCCATCTGTCCGCCAAGCGCTTCCCCGCGCTGCGCCGCTCGCTGGTCAAGTACACCTCCCTCTACACCGCGCTCGCCGAGGTGTACGGGGTGCACCTGGCGGAGGCCGAGGAGACCATCGAGACCTCCCTCGCCACCCCGCGCGAGGCCGGGCTGCTCGGCACCGACGTGGGCCTGCCGATGCTGATGCTGTCGCGGCACTCGCTGGACGGCCGGGGCGAGCCGGTGGAGTGGGTGCGCTCGGTCTACCGGGGCGACCGGTACAAGTTCGTGGCCCGCCTCAAGCGCCCCGCCGACTGAGCACCCGCACCCCCCCTTCCCGTCACCACCCACGGCCACGCCCGCACCGGGCGTGGCCGTCGCGCGTTGCGGGCTCCGGTCCAACTCCAGCGGAACTCCGGCACGTTGTGCCTGGCAGCAAGGTGCCCGCCGGGGCAGAACCCCTGCTGAGCCCGGCGATCATGGCGCCGGGCGGGGGCAGCGGGGGTGGCACCGTCCTGCCGGGCGGTTGTGGCCACCCGTTTTCCGGTGACACCCCCGGATGCCGTCCGCCAGTCTTGAGCTCGCCGAAGGACATCCCGCCCCTCAGGAAAAGGTGGTTCTCATGCGTGCCAGGATCCGTTCGATCGCGGCTCTCCTCCTTCCGGTCGCGGCCTCGCTCGTATGCGTACTGGCCGCACCGGCCAACACCCCCGCGCAGGCTCATCAATTCGCCGACGCGGCGACCGGCCCCGTCCCGTCCGGAAACAGCGGCGACGGATTCTCCTGGGGCTGACCCATCTATCTCGTCGGCATCTCGATGACCGCTTCTCCCGGGGACCGTGCCGAACCCCCGACGAGAACGCAGGTGATCGAAACGCTCCGGCGCATCGACGAGCCCCGTGGCCATGTGGAGCCGGCCCGTGCGCTGGTCCTCGGGCAGTCGATCCGGCTGGCCCTCTACCTCCAGAGTCCGGATGAGATCGAGGCCGTCGGCCGCGCCCTGGACATCTGCGGGCGGCTGCTCGCCGCGTCGCCCGAGTTCGCCCGCTTCCACATCACGGACTTCAGGCTCCTGTGATCTCGGCCTGACATTCCCAGCACCCCAGAAATCGAGGCATCGCCATGCCCAGGGCCCGCCCGAGCGTGTCCGTCATCATCCCCAATTTCAATTACGAGAAGACCCTGCGGGCCTGTCTGGAATCGGTGTTCGCCCAGACCTGCGCGCCCCTGGACGTCATTGTCGTGGACGACGCGAGCACCGACCGTTCCCGCGACATCGCCCGCGAATTCCCCTGCGTCCTCATCGCTGGCCCGCACAACCGGGGCGTGTCCGCGGCCCGCAACCTCGGCGCGGCCGCCGCCCGGGGCGAGGTCCTCTTCTTCCTCGACTCGGACACCGCGCTCGCCCCCGACGCCGTCGCGAACGCCGTCGACCAGCTCCTGGACGACCCCGGCCTCGGGTGCGTGCACGGCGTCCTCGACCCCGAACCGCTCTTCGACGACGGGCCGATCGAGCGCTACCACGCCCTGCACGCCCACTTCTGGCGCCGCCGCGGCGCCGGTGAGGTGCGCACCGCGTTCTTCGCGCTCGGCGCCATCTGGAAGCGCGTCTTCGAGGAGACCGGCCCGTTCGACGAGAACCTGCGCGACTCCGAGGACGTCGAGTACAGCGGGCGGCTCGTGCGGAAGTACCGCATCCGCATGTCGGAGACCGTCACCGGTCGGCACGACGACGTCGACCGGCTCGTGCCCATGCTGCGGGAGCAGTACCGGCGTTCGCAGCTCCTGGTCGCGGCCGTGGGACAGCTGCGGGAAGGCGGGCTCAGCGCCAACCGGCCGCTCGGCGTGCTCGCCGCCGCCCTGGTCCTGCCCACCCTGCCGCTCGGCCTCCTGTCACCGTGGCTGCTGCTCGTGCCCGCCCTGTGCGCGCTGCTGTTCGCCTGCGCGGACCCGGGGCTCAGCCGCTTCGTGCTGCGCACCAAGGGGCCCGGGTTCCTCCTGTGGTTCACCGGCGTCCACTTCGTGCTGCACCTCGCGCTGGTGCTCGGCGCGGCGCGCGGGGTCGTGCGCTGGTTCACCGAACCGGACTTCGGGCCCACCGTCCGCCGCCGCGCCCCCGTGCCCGCGACCGGCCGGAGGTGACGCACGGCCCCGCCCTGCGCCCCGCCGCCGCCCGGTGTTCCCCGCAACCCCCCGTCCGCACCTGGAGCCTGTCCATGGCCACTCTCGGCCCCACGCTCGCCCAGCAGCCGGCCCGCACCCAGCAGGCCCGGCCCCCCAGCCTCCTCAGTGACCTCCTCTCCCTCGTCCGGCCCGGCCAGTGGTCGAAGAACCTGGTGGTGGTGCCGTTCGGACTGCTCGGCGCCGAGCGCCCGGCCGCGCGCCTGCTCGGCGGCGCGGCGGCGGCCGTCGTCGCCTTCACGCTGGCCTCCGCGCTCGTCTACCTGGTCAACGACATCAGCGACCGCGACCGGGACCGCAGCCACCCGCAGAAACGCACCAGACCCATCGCCGCGGGCCGGGTCGGGGTGGGCGTCGCCGTCGCGTTCGCCGCGGTCCTCCTCGTCCTGCTCGGCGCCGCCGTGGCCGGCTGCACCCTGCTCGGCGTCACTCCGGTCGCCGCCTGGTGGCCGGTCGCCGCCTACCTCGGCCTCAACGCGGCGTACAGCAGGGGCCTGAAGCACGTACCGCTGCTCGACGTGTTCATCGTCGCGCTCGGCTTCGTCCTCCGGCTGGTTCAAGGCGCGCTCGCCGCCTCCTCGCCCGTGCCCGACTGGCTGGTGCTGTGCGTGTTCTCGCTGTGCCTGATGCTGATCCTCGGCAAGCGGCGCCACGAGATGAGCGTGGGCGGGGTGCTGCACCGCCCCGCGCTGCGCGGCTACACCGTCGGCTTCCTCGACCAACTCCTGGTGTTCGCAGCGGTGTTGACCGCCATCAGCTACGTCCTCCAGGTCCAGGGCAGCGCGGTGTTCGGCTCGCACGGCACCGCCGTCGCGATGCTCACGGCGCCGTTCGCGCTGTTCGGCCTCGCCCGCTACCTCCAGCTGCTCGTGGTCGACTCCGGCGGCGGCAACCCGTCCCGGGCCCTGTTCCGCGACCGCGTGACCGTGTCCAACGCGCTGCTGTGGTCCTGCCTGGTCGGCGGCTCCGCGCTGTTCGTCCACACCGCGTCATGACGGCCGCCGACCTCGCCCCCGCCGCCCCGCGGGGCCCGGCGCGCCGGGCCGTCCCCGTCCTGTTCCCGCTCGCCGTGGCGACCGGCATCGGCTTCGCCCTGCACGACCGGATCGGCGACCTGGCCGACCTGGTCGTACGCCCCGGCGCCGTCCCCTATCTGCTCGGCGCCCTCGCCGCCAACGCGGCCGCCGTGCTGCTCTCCATGGCGACCTGGCGCACCCTGCTCGCCGACCTCGGGCCGAAGGTGCCCGGCGCGGTCGCGACCCGGATCTTCTTCACCTCCTTCCTCAGCAAGTACCTGCCGGGAGCGGTGTGGGGGGTGCTCGCCCAGGTGCGGATGGGCCGCGCGGTGGGCGTGCCCGGGCCGGTGGTGGTCGCCGTGTTCCTGCTCAACCTGATGGTGGCCGTGCTCACCGGGCTCACCATCGGCCCCGTCGCCGCGCCCTGGACGCTGGGCGGCGACGCCTGGTGGCTGCTGCTCCCGGTCGCCGTCACGCTGGCCTGCGCCGCCCGGCCCGCGATGATCAACTCCCTTGCGGCGCTGGGTGCCCGGCTCGCCCGCCGCCCCGCGCCCACCGCCACCGCGAGCGACACCGGGATGCGGCGGGCGATGGCCTCGGCCACCGCGTCCTGGGCGGTGTCCGGACTGCATCTGTGGGCGCTCGCGGTGATGCTCGGCGCCCCGGCGGCCAAGGCGCTCCCTGTGTGTGTGGGCGGCTTCGCGCTGGCCACCGCCGCCGCCAGCCTGGTGGTCGTGCTGCCCGACGGCTGGGGGGCCCGCGAGGCCGTCCTGATGCTCGCGCTCTCGGCGGTGCTGCCCTGGCAGGCCGCCGCGGCCGCGGCCGTCGCCAGCCGGGTCGTCTGCACCGTGAGCGAAGTCCTGGTCGGCGGGGCCGCGCTGCTCCTCACCAGGACCTCCGGCCGACCCGCCCCCGCAACCTCCTGACCGTACGCCCGACGAAGAGGGATCCCATGCCCCAGCTGTACTCGGTCGACGACTGCGAGTCGCTGACCACCAAGCAGGTCCACGGTCTGTACAAGGACCACGTCAACCGCAGCCAGGTCTCGCTCATGACCTCCTTCGGCTTCGGCCAGGAGCTGGTCGAGCGGGCCGAGGGCGCCTACATCCACCAGCGCGACGGCCGCCGCGTCCTGGACTTCACCGGCGGGGTCGGGGTGCTCAACCACGGGCACAACCACCCCCGCATCCTGGCCGCCCGGCAGCGCTTCCAGGCCGAGCACCGGATGGAGGTCCACAAGACGTACTTCTCGCCCTACATCGCCGCCCTCGGCCACAACCTGGCCCAGCTCCTGCCCGGCGACCTCACCATGTCGTTCTTCCCCAACTCCGGTGCGGAGGCGGTCGAAGGCGCGGTCAAGCTGGCGTACAAGTACCACGGCGGCCGGCGCTCGCGGGTGCTGCGGGCCGACATCAGCTTCCACGGCAAGCTGCTCGGCTCGGGCAGTCTGACCGGGCAGAACCAGTCCACCTTCCAGTTCCCGGGCATCCCCGGCGTCGGTGTCTTCCCGTACGGCGACCTGGCGGCCGTCGAGGCGGAGGTGGCCAAGTCCCGTACGGCGAAGGGCGATTCGGACGTCTACTGCATCCTGATCGAGCCGCTGAGCGCCTCCACCATGAACGTCTGCTCGGAGGAGTTCCTGCGCGGCCTGCGGGAGCTGTGCACCCGCGAGGACATCGTGCTGCTCTTCGACGAGATCTACACGGGCTGGGGCAAGACCGGCAGCCTCTTCTACTTCATGCGGTACGAGGGCCTGGTCCCCGACATCCTCACCACCTCCAAGTCGTTCGGCGGCGGCAAGTCCTCCATCTCGGCGTTCATCGCCCGCGAGCCGGTGTTCCGCAAGGCGTACGACAACCTCACCGACGCCCTGCTCCAGTCGACCAGCACCACCTACTACGGCTTCGGCGAGGAGGCGATCACCGCCATCGAGGCGGTCAACATCGCGGTGGAGGACGACTATCCGGCCCGGGCCCGCGCCATCGAGCGCATCCTGGGGCCGGGCCTGGAGCGGATCGCCAAGGAGCACCCGGACGTGGTGTCCGAGGTGCGCGGCGCGGGCGCGCTGCACGGGGTGTTCCTGCACAAGGGGCCCAAGGTCCTGGAGCTGGCGACCAAGCTGGTGCCGGGCGCGATGACCAAGGACCCGCGCTTCCGCACCAAGCTGATCACCTCGTCGGTGGTCAACGCGCTCTACCGCGACCACGGCATCTACGCCTACTACACGCTCAACGGCGACAACCCGCTGATGGCGGCCCCCTCGCTGATCACCGAGGACCACGAGGTCGAGTACTTCCTGGAGTCCCTGGACGCCACCCTCGCGCAGGGCCTGCCGCGTCTGCTCACCCGTTTCGTCAAGGAGAAGGTGTCGTCGCTGTGGTAGCCAGGACGGTGGTGACCGGCGGTGCCGGGATGCTCGGTTCGACCCTGGTGGAGCGGCTGCTCGCCGACGGCCACGATGTGCACTGCGTGGACCTGCGGGCCCCGCGCACCGGGCACGAACGCCTCACCCACACCGTCGCGGACGTGCGGGACACCGTCGCCATGAAGCGGGTCACGGCCGAGGCGGACACGGTGGTGCACTGCGCCGCCGCGCTGCCCAGCTATCCGGCCGACCAGATCCGCTCGGTGATCGTCGGCGGCACGGAGGCGGTGCTCGGCGCGGCGGAGGCCAACGGCGTGCCGCGCTTCGTGCACATATCGTCGACCGCCGTGTACGGCCTGCCCAAGGTGGTGCCCACCCCCGAGGAGTACCCGCGCGAACCCGTCGACACCTACAGCGCCGCCAAGGCGGAGGCCGAGGAGGTGGCCGAGCGGTTCCGGGGCGGGGAGATGTGCCTGCCGATCCTGCGGCCCAAGACGTTTCTGGGCCCTGGCCGGATGGGCCTGTTCGCGATGCTCTTCGAATGGGCCGAGGAGGGGCGCCACTTCCCGGTGCTCGGCAAGGGCGACGTCCGTATCCAGATGTTCGACGTGGACGACCTGGTGGACGCCGTCGTCGCCGCGATGCAGGCACCGGCCGAGCGCGCGGACGGCACCTTCAACCTGGGCGCCACCGAGTTCGGCACCCTGCGCGAGGACTTCCAGGCGGTGCTGGACGCGGCCGGGCACGGCAAGCGGGTCCGCTCGCTGCCCGCCAGGCCCGCGCTCGCCGCGCTCAGCGCGCTCCAGCGCACCGGCCTCTCGCCGGTCTACGGGCGCCTGCTGCACAAGCTGCTCGACGACTCGTACGTCAGCACCGACCGGGCCCGCGAGCAGCTCGGCTTCCGCCCGCGCCACTCCAACCAGGACGCGATCCTGCGCACCTACGCCTGGTGGCGTGCGCGGCAGGGGGCGAGCACCGCCCCGGCCAAGGGGCAGGGCGTCACCAGTGTCGAACCGTGGCGGCAGGGAGCCCTCTCCCTGGCCAAGGTGCTGTTCTAAGAGATCCGAGGAGTGAAGACCGTGCCCAGCGACCAGCAGCCCTTGGTCTCCGTGATCATCCCCAACTACAACTACGGCCGCTCGATCGGCCTGTGCGTACAGGCCGCGCAGAACCAGACCTACCCCCGTGTCGAGATCATCGTCGTCGACGACTGCTCCACCGACGACTCCGCCGCGACCGCCGCCGCCCTCGGCGCCCGCGTGGTGAGCACCGGCCGCAACAGCGGGGTCGCGGTGGCCCGCAACCTCGGCGCCGAACTGGCCCGGGGCGAGGTGCTCGTCTTCCTCGACTCCGACGTGGCGATGCACCCGGACGCGATCGAGCGGTCGGTGGCCCTGCTCGCCGAAGGCGCCGACGGCATCACGTACGGCGCGGTGTGCGGCACTTACGAGCCCGAGCCGCTGATCAGGGACAGCCTGATCGAGGAGTACCGCTCGCTCCAGCAGTACTACCTGCTGCTGAAGTCCGAGGGCGTCATCGACACCGTGCACACCGCGATCCTGGCGATGCCGCGCGCGGTGTTCGACGAGGTCGGCCCGTTCAACCCGCTCCTGCGCCACACCGAGGACCAGGACTACGGGCGGCGCATCTCCGAGCGGTACAAGGTGCTCAGCTCCCTGGAGGTGCGCGGCCGCCACGACCACGACGACACCCTGCGGATCGTCCTGGACAAGGTGTTCAGCCGGGCCCGGCTCGCGGTGCCGCTGATCCTGAGCCGGCGCGCCCTCCAGGGCGGCTTCGTGACCGGCCCCCGGGCGGGCGCCAGCCTCGCGGCGCCGCTCGCGGTGGCCGCCCTGGCGGCGCCGCCGCTGTGGGGCGCCGGGTGGCTGCTGCTCCCGGCGCTGCTGTTCGTCCTGGCCGTGCTCGGCGATCTCGACATGTACCGGGTGGTGCGCGGGCACCGGGGGCGCTGGTTCCTCGGGTACTTCGTGGCCGTCAACTTCCTGGTGAACCTGACGGTGTTCGCGGCCATCGGCGTGGCGGGCGTGCAGTGGCTCTTCTCGCCCCGGTTCCGCCGGCTGTACGCGCCCCAGCCGCGGCCCTCGCAGAGCGCGGCGCTCGGTTCGGCGGTCGGTGTCCCCGGTGTCTGATTCCCGGACCCTGCCCGCCGGAACGCTCACGGAGCCGGTGCCGGACACCCCGACCGGCCGGGGTGCCCGGCGCCGGGTGGGGCGGCTCGTCTGCTGGGCGACGCTCGGCTGGCTGGTGTGCCTGGTGGTGGAGTGGGCGGTGGACGGGCGGTACTGGTTCGGCGAACTCGCGGGCGCCGTACCCCCGTTCCTGTTCGTCGCGCTCCCTCTCCTGTCGGCCGTACTGGTCCCGCTGGCGCGCGGCGCCGACCGGTGGCGCACCGCGGCCGCCGCGGCCGTGGCACTCGCGCTGGGCGCGGGGCAGTCGGGCCTCAACCTCGGCGCGCTGTGGTCGTCCGGCCACGCGGCCCGCCCGGACTCGGTGCGCGTGGTCGCCTGGAACACCAACTCGTGGAACCAACTGCTCGGCACCCAGGACCACTTCTACGCCTTTCTGAAGTCGAAGAAGGCCGATGTGTATCTGCTGCACGAGTACCAGCACCTCACACCGGACCGCACGGGCCGGCAGCCGGTGGACGATCTCGCACGGCTGCGCGCGGAGTTCCCCGGGTACGAGATCACCGTCGACGGCGAGCTGGTCACGCTCTCCCGGTTCCCCGTCGTCGCACGGCCCGCGGTCGGCCCGGCCCGCGCGCTGGCGCCGGACGCCGACTGGGCCACGCGCTACCGGGAGGCGAAGGTGCTGCGCACCGACCTGTTGATCAAGGGCCGGACGGTGTCGTTCTACAACCTGCACATGCCGGTCTGGAACAGCATGACCGACGGCCCGCTCGCGGGCGCCTTCTACCGGCACATGCGGGACAGCTTCGGAGCCCGCCAGGAGCAGTACGCCGGCCTGGAGGACGACGTGGCCCACAACCCCAACCCGGTCGTGGTGGCGGGCGACTTCAACACCACCGCCGCCATGTCCGAGCTCGACGGCCTGCGCTCGCGGCTCGACGACGCGGTGAGCGCGAACGACGACCTGTACCCGACGAGCTGGGAGGAGGGCGGCTGGAAGCCGTTCTGGCGCACCGACTGGGCGTTCACCGGCCACGGCGTGACCGCGGACCGCTACACCTTCGACGCGCCCGAGGAGCTGTCCGACCACGCGGTGCAGGACCTCTGGGTGTCGGTGCCGCCCGCGCCGACGAGCGCCGGGGGGAGGTGAGCCGAGCGTGTCCCTTGATAGCGCCGTCGCGGTCTGCGCGCTCGTCTGGGGCGCCTTCCTCGGCGCCCATCTGGCCCTGAACGGCCGCTGGTGGCCCTGGCTCGCCGTCTCCCTGCTGCCTCCGCCGCTCTTCGCCGCGGTGCCGACCGCCCTGCTCGCGGCGGCGGCGCTCACCGGCAGCGCCCCGGCGGGGGTGCTCGCGACGGGCTGCCTGGTCGGGGGCCTCGGCCAGTCAGGCGTCAACTTCCATGCGCTGCGCCCTGGTTCGCCGGTCGCCGCGAGTCCCGACGGGGTACGGGTCGTGTCGTGGAACACCCAGCACTGGAACCAGGGCCGCGACCCCGACCGGTTCTACGCCTTCCTGCACACGCTGCCCGCCGACGTCTATCTGCTCCAGGAGTATCTGAACGGGTTCGAGGGCGGCGAGGTGTGGGACATCGACGACGAGGAGCGGCTGCGCCGCGAGTTCCCCGGGCACCACCTGGCGATCGGCAACAACTCGGTGACCCTGTCCCGGTTCCCCCTGGCCGGGCCCCCGGTGCCGGTGGGCGCGTGCTCGCTCCGGGTCGACCTCTCGATGCCGGGCGGCGTCGTCTCGACGTACAACGTGCACATCCCGGTCCAGCTGACGGTGATGAACCCGCTGAGCCGGGCCTTCTTCCGGGACATGCGGCGCCGGCACGGCGCGCGGCTGCGCGAGTACGACGCGCTGGTCGCCGACCTGGCCGCCAACCCCCATCCGTTCCTGGTGTCCGGGGACTTCAACACCAGCGCGGCGATCGGCGACATCCGCCGGATGCCGCGGTCCGCGCGCGACGCCATCGGCGCCAACCGCTCGCTCTTCCCGGCCAGTTGGAACGCCCGCCGCAAGCCGCGCCTGTGGCGCATCGACTGGGTGTTCACCAGCGCCGGGCTGCACACCGAGCAGTACGCGTTCCGCGACCCGGGCGGTCTCTCCGACCACCTGGCGCAGGACGTCACGATCACCACCACCGATATCGAGGAGATGAACCGTTGATGCAGTACCGACAGCTGGGCGGCCAGGACGGCCCGCGGGTGAGCACCCTGTGCCTGGGCACGCTGCCCTTCGGCACCCGGATCGACGAGGCGAGCGCGTTCGCGGTGCTCGACCGCTTCCACGAGGCGGGCGGCACCTTCCTGGACACGGCGAACACGTACGCCTTCTGGGAGCCGGGCGCCACCGGCGCCGAGAGCGAACTCGTCATCGGCAAGTGGCTGCGCAGCCGGGGCGTACGGGACGAGATGGTGCTGGCCACCAAGGTCGGCGCGCTGCCCGAGCCGCTGGACGCGCCGTGGCCCGAGGCCGCCGAGGGGCTGTCCGCGCCGGTGCTGCGGCGCCAGGTGGAGGCCAGCCTGCGCAACCTGGGCACGGACCGGATCGACCTCTACTACGCGCACATAGACGACCGGAAGACGCCGGTCGAGGAGACGATGGGCGCGTTCGCGGAGCTCGCCGACGCCGGGAAGATCTCGCTGTCGGGATGCAGCAACTTCGCCGCCTGGCGGATCGAGGAGTCGCGCGGCGCCGCCGAGCGCGCGGGATTCCCGGCTTATGCGGCGGTCCAGCAGCGCTACACCTACCTCCAGCCGCGCCCGGGCGCCGACTTCGGGGTGAACCCGCACGCCTCGGAGGAACTGCTCGACTATCTGCGCACCCGTCCCGAACTCGCCTTCGTCGCCTACACCACGCAGCTGACCGGGGCCTACAACAACCCGGCCAAGGAGATCCCGGAGCAGTACCGCCACGCCGGTACGGACCGGCGGCTCGCGGTGCTCGGCGAGGTCGCCAAGGAGCTCGGGGTGACACCGGGACAGGTGGTGCTGGCCTGGGTGATGGGCGGCGAGCTGCCGGTCCTGCCGGTGATCGGGGCGAGCTCGGTGGCCCAGCTGGAGGAGTCCCTGGACGCGGTGGACCTCGTCCTTGACGCCGAGGTCAGGGCCCGGCTCGACGCGGCGGGCCTCGATGCGGAGAGTTGAGCGGTACGCCGCCGGGCTCGCCCGCTGCTGCGTCGGCCACCGCGGGCTGGTGTGCCTGCTGTGGCTGGCGGTGCTCCTCGTGGGCGGGGCCGCGTCGGCCGCGCACCTGGACCGGCTCGACCAGAGCTTCACCGCCTCCGGCCAGGACGGCTCCCGGGCCAACGCGGCGATCATCGAGCGGTACGGGTCCGGCGCGGGCGTCGCCCCGCTGGTCGCGGTGGTCACCTGGCCGGACGGCGCCCGTGGCCGTTCACCGGCCGCCGCGGCCCGGTTGAGCGCGGGCGTAGCCGCCTCGACGCCGCCGGGCACCCGGGTCCTGTCGTACGCGGAGACCGGTGACCCGGCGTTCCTCTCGCCCGACGGCCGCACCGCGTACGCCCTGGTCCACCCCCGCGTGGGGAGACCGGACCTGGCCGGGCTCGCGGCCGTGGCGGACGCGACCACCCGGCTGCGGACCGGGCTGCGCGCGGCGCTGCCCGAAGCCCGGGTCAATGTGACGGGGGTGCTGCCGCTCCAGCAGGACAGCGCCACGGCCCGCCCCGGCCTCGCACTCCAACTGGCCCGAGCTGCCTGCGTGTTGGCGGCCGTGGCCCTGCTCGTCCTGGTGCTGCGACCGCTGCTCTCGCTCCTGGCCCTGCTCCTGACGGCGGTGTCGTCGGTGGCGGCCCTGCTCGTGGTGCTCGCCCTGGCGGGGAGTACGGAGCTCAGCTTCGTGGTGGTGTATCTGATCCCGGTCGCGGCGCTCGCGCTCTCGGTGCGACGCGCCGCGCTCCTGGTGGGCGCGTGGCGGGCGGAGCTCGCCGGGGGGTCCGGGCCGCGGCTCGCGGCGCACCGCGCGGCGTCCGCGACCGCCGGCACGGCCGCGCTCGGCACCCTGGCCGGGGGCGCGGCCTTCGCGTCGCTCGCGGTGTTCCCCGTCCCCTTCCTGCGGTCGATCGGCGTCGCGGGAGCGGCGGTCTGCGGCACGGCCGCGCTGGCGGCGCTGACCCTGGCCCCGGCGCTCCTGTCCTGGCTGCCCGGCCGTGCGGCGGACCGCCCGCCGGCCGGGGCGCGCCGCCGCACCCCCCGGCTGCTCGCGTTCGGCGTCCTGGTGGCGCTGGGGCTGCTCACCGGCGCGGCCGGGCTGCTGACCGCCGGGAACCCGCGCGCCGAGGCGCTGGTGGCGCACGGCCCGGCGCGGGACGGACTCGACCAGCTGACGGCCGCCGGAATCCCTTCCGGGGTGCTCAACCCCCTTGATGTCCAGGTCCCTTCGGGCGCCGGGCCCGACCGCGTGGCCGCAGCCGCCCGCACGGTTCCCGGGGTGCTGGCGGCCGCCGCCCCGCGCGGCGCGGCCTGGCGGCACGACGGCTCCGCGCTGGTCGCCGTGGTGCCCACCGCGGAGCCGATGACGCCGGCGGGCCGCCGGACGATGGCGGACGTACGGTCGGCGCTGGCCGGCACCGGGGCGCTGGTCGGGGGATCGGGTGTACCGGAACCCGATCTGGTGCACGGCGTGTACCGCGCCGTCCCGGCCGCGCTGGTCGCGGTGGGGCTGGTCGGTTTTCTCGTGGTGGGGCGTGTGCGGTCCGCCGGGACGGCCCTTCGGGCGGTGCTGTGCGCGCTGGTGCCGGCGGTCGCGGCGTGCGGTCTCCTGGTGCCGCTCTGGCAGTACGGCGCGGTTTCCTGGTTGCTCCAGGTGCCCGCGGCGGGGGCGGTGACCGGGTGGGTCCCGCTGGTGGTCGGCGCCTTCGGTTTCCTCGACGCGCTCGACCGGTGCCTCCTGGCGTCCGGCCCCGGCGGCCCCACGCCGCGCGGCGGCGGGCTCGTCGTCGCCCTGCCTCTTTTGGCCATCGGGCTCGGTCCGCAAGTGGAACTGGCCGTTCTGGTCACGGGGCTCGGCGGCGCGGCCCTGCTGGGTCCGGCCCTGTTCCACGCCCTGACGACGCTGCGAAAGCCCGCGCTTCCCCGCGTACCCGAAAGGCCCACCAAGCCCACCACAAGTGACCTTCCGGCCACCCCACCGCCATCTTATTGGTCTAGACCTAGATTGCCGCGCGGCCATACCATCCCCCTGGCCGAACCATCGGGCCACGGACAGTGACGTAACGGCATACGCGAACCTGGGGGAACCCGCATGCTCGAGGCACTCGGAATCCAGCAGTCCACAGAAACCGTCTACCGGCTTTTGCTGGAGCAACCCGACTACGGCCTAACGGAGTTGGCCGAGCATCTGGGATGGCCCGAAGCCGAGGTCCGCGAGGCGCTGGGCCACCTCGCCGACCTCAAACTCGTCCTCATGGACGACGCGGCCGACGGCATCGCCCCCTTCAGCCCCGACGTCGGGTTCGCCTTCCTGCTCTCGCGGGCCGAGGCCGAACTGACCAAGCGCAGGCGCCAGGTCGAGCGGGCCGAGCAGGCGGTGGCCGCGATCCTGGCCAAGTTCAGCGCGGGCGGCACCTTCCGGCACGACGTCGTCGACCGCATCCAGGGCGTGGACGCGGTGCGCGAACGCCTGGAGGACCTGGCCGCGGGCGCCCGCGCGGAGTGCCTCTCGCTGCTGCCGGGCGGCGCCCAGCTGCCCGACACGATGGACGCCAGCCAGCCCCTGGACGAGCTGGCCCTGGAGCGCGGGGTGCGCATCCGCAGCATCTACCAGGAGAGCTTCCGCAACGACGCGCCGACGCTGGAGTACGTGCGGTGGTACTGCGAACTGGGCGGCGAGGCACGCACGGTGCCCATCGTCCCGATGCTGATGGTGATCGTCGACCGCAGCGCGGCGCTGGTCCCGGTGGACCCCGAGGACGCGCGGGCGGGCGCCCTCGAGGTCCGCAGCCGGGGACTCGTCAACGCGCTGGTGGTGCTCTTCGACCATCTGTGGGAGTCGGGCACCCCGTTCGGCGAGGCCCCGCGCCGCAACGAGCACGACCTCTCCCCGCAGGAGCGGGAGTTGCTGCTGCTCCTCGGCATCGGCTGCACCGACGACATCGCCGCCCGGCGGCTCGGGGTGTCCCTGCGGACGGTCCGCCGGATGAGCTCCGAACTCATGTCCCGGCTGGGCGCCCGCAGCCGGTTCGAGGCCGGTGTCCGCGCGGCCAAGGAGGGCTGGCTCTGACCGGGTGACAGGCGACGCGCCCCGTCCGGAATCCGGACGGGGGTTCCCTTGACCCCGTCTCTCCCCTAGATTTCCTGCGCATTACCAAGTGATCCAACGCACAGGTGATCGTGAGGGGACGGAGCCGCCCGATGCCGGAATCGACGGAAGTGAAGAGACCGGTGATCACGCCCTTGCGTGTGGTCATCGCGCTCTGCCTGATCGCGCCCTTCGTGGCGATGCTGTGGGTGAGCTCCTACGCCAAGGCCGGTCCGGCGCTCGGCGGCATCCCGTTCTTCTACTGGTACCAGATGCTCTGGGTGCTGATCTCCACCGCGCTCACGATGATCGCGTACAAGCTGTGGCAGCACGACCAGCGCTCACGCCACACCTCCGAGCACAAGAAGGGGGGTGCGTCCGCGTGAAGAACGGCGTGAACGGCGTCGCGCTCGGCGTCTTCATCTTCTTCTTCCTGGCCGTCACGGTCATCGGCTTCCTGGCCGCCCGCTGGCGCAAGGCCGAGACCGCCGAAAGCGCGGCCACGCTCGACGAGTGGGGCCTGGGCGGACGGTCGTTCGGCACCTGGGTCACCTGGTTCCTGCTCGGCGGCGACCTCTACACCGCGTACACCTTCGTCGCGGTCCCGGCCGCGATCTACGCGGCGGGCGCGGCCGGCTTCTTCGCCGTGCCCTACACGATCCTCGTGTACCCGCTGATCTTCACCTTCCTGCCGCGCCTGTGGTCGGTCTCGCACAAGCACGGCTACGTCACCACCTCGGACTTCGTCCGCGGCCGGTTCGGCTCCAAGGGCCTCTCCCTCGCGGTCGCCATCACCGGCATCCTCGCCACGATGCCCTACATCGCGCTCCAACTGGTCGGCATCCAGGCCGTGCTGGACGTCATGGGGGTGGGCGGGGAGTCCAACAACTGGTTCGTGAAGGACCTGCCGCTGCTCATCGCGTTCGCGGTGCTCGCGGCGTACACCTACTCCTCCGGGCTGCGGGCCCCCGCGCTGATCGCGTTCGTCAAGGACGGTCTGATCTACCTGGTCATCGCGGTGGCGATCATCTACATTCCGATCAAGCTGGGCGGCTTCGAGGCCATCTTCAGCGCGGCGCAGCACAAGTTCCAGGGGCCGCCCGGCGGCAAGCCGACCGGCGCCCTCGTGCCCGGCGAGGCGAGCCAGTGGACGTACGCCACCCTCGCGCTCGGCTCGGCGCTCGCGCTCTTCATGTACCCGCACTCGATCACCGCGACGCTGTCCTCGCGCAGCCGCAACGTGATCCGCCGCAACACCACGATCCTGCCGCTGTACTCGCTGATGCTGGGCCTGCTCGCGCTGCTCGGCTTCATGGCCATCGCGGCGGGCGTCAAGGTCAGCAACGGCCAGCTGGCGATCCCGCAGCTCTTCGAGGACATGTTCCCGGACTGGTTCGCGGGCGTGGCCTTCGCGGCGATCGGCATCGGCGCGCTCGTCCCTGCGGCCATCATGTCGATCGCGGCGGCGAACCTGTTCACGCGCAACATCTACAAGGACTTCATCAAGCGGGACGCGACGGCCGCGCAGGAGGCCAAGGTCTCCAAGCTGGTCTCACTCGTGGTGAAGATCGGCGCGCTGGTCTTCGTCCTCACCATGGACAAGACGGTCGCCATCAACTTCCAGCTCCTGGGCGGCATCTGGATCCTGCAGACCTTCCCGGCCCTGGTCGGCGGCCTGTTCACGCGCTGGTTCCACCGCTGGGCGCTGCTCGCGGGCTGGGCGGTCGGCATGGCCTACGGCACGCTCGCCGCGTACGGAGTGGCCTCGCCCACCCAGAAGCACTTCGGCGGCTCCTCGAAGGAGATCCCGGGCATCGGCGAGATCGGCTACATCGGTCTCACCGCGTTCGTCCTGAACGTCGTGGTGACGGTGGTCCTGACGGTCGTCCTGCGCGCCCTGAAGACCCCCGACGGCATCGACGAGACCTCGCCGGAGGACTACACGGCCGACGCGGGCGACCCGGGCGTCACCACCGAACTCCCCCCGGCAACGGCGGGCTCGGCGCACTGACCCCGCCCCTCCGGACACCTGAGGGCCGCCGCATCCACCAGGGTGCGGCGGCCTTCCCGCGTGCGCCCGCGGGGCCGTTCACGCCCGTGCCGACGGGAAACTGAGCGCCACGCGACACAACATGTGGGGGGTGCCGCGCGCCGGGCCCCCCACATGTATGCTCGTCCTCGCTGTCGCCGCAGGGGAATCCGGTTCGAATCCGGAACTGTCCCGCAACGGTGTGATCCGTACGGCTTTGTACGGATCGAGTCCGAGGACCTGCCGACGGCGCATCCGGGTCGACCGAACCGGGTGCCAGACGTCCGGGCCTCGCGGTTGGGCCGGTGGACGACGCGCTGAGGGCTGCCCCCACGCGCGCCGACGCCTCCCCCGAAGGGCCCCGTGCCGAGCGAGGGAGTGCCCCCACGTGACCATCGCCCCTGCGGATCCCGCTTCAGCGATCACCGAAGAGCCGGTCGACGCGCCCGGGACCGCGCTGCTGCGGACCCTGACGAGGCTCACCGCCGACCTCGCGGACACCGACCCCGGCCGGGTCGCCGCCGCCGCGCTGCGGGGCCGCAACGCCCGCTCGGACGAGGCGGAGTTGCGGGACCTGGCCACCGAGGCGGCCGCGGGGCTCATCTCCGAGGACCCGGCGTACTCCCGCCTCGCCGCCCGGCTCCTGACGATCACCATCGCCGAAGAGGCCGCGACCCAGGGCTCGGTCGCCTTCTCCGCCTCGGTCGGGGTCGGCCACCGCGAGGGCCTGATCGCCGACCGCACCGCCGACTTCGTGCGCGCCCACGCCGCCCGCCTCGACGCGCTGGTGGACGCGGCCCTCGCCGACGGCGCCGACGACCGCTTCGGCTACTTCGGGCTGCGCACCCTCTACTCCCGCTACCTGCTGCGCCACCCGATCACCCGCAAGGTGATCGAGACGCCCCAGCACTTCATGCTGCGCGTCGCGGCCGGACTCGCCGAGGACGAGTCGGTGCGCGCCCTGGACGAAGTGGCCTCCCTGTACGGCCTGATGAGCCGCCTGGACTACCTGCCGTCCTCCCCCACGCTCTTCAACTCCGGCACCCGGCACCCCCAGATGTCGTCCTGCTACCTCCTCGACTCGCCGCTGGACGAGCTCGACTCGATCTACGACCGCTACCACCAGGTGGCCCGGCTCTCCAAGCACGCCGGCGGCATCGGCCTCTCGTACTCCCGCGTCCGCGGCCGCGGTTCGCTGATCCGCGGCACCAACGGCCACTCCAACGGCATCGTCCCGTTCCTCAAGACCCTCGACGCCTCGGTGGCCGCGGTCAACCAGGGCGGCCGGCGCAAGGGCGCGGCCGCGGTGTACCTGGAGACGTGGCACTCCGACATCGAGGAGTTCCTGGAGCTGCGCGACAACACCGGTGAGGACCAGCGGCGCACCCACAACCTGAACCTGGCGCACTGGATCCCGGACGAGTTCATGCGCCGGGTCGACGCCGACGGCACGTGGTCGCTGTTCTCGCCGGCCGACGTGCCCGAGCTCGTCGACCTGTGGGGCGAGGAGTTCGACGCCGCCTACCGCAGGGCCGAGGCCGCCGGGCTCGCCCGCAAGACCATGCCCGCGCGGGATCTGTACGGCCGCATGATGCGCACCCTCGCGCAGACCGGCAACGGCTGGATGACCTTCAAGGACGCCTCCAACCGCACCGCCAACCAGACCGCGGAGCCCGGCCACACGGTCCACTCCTCGAACCTGTGCACCGAGATCCTGGAGGTGACGGACGACGGGGAGACCGCCGTCTGCAACCTCGGCTCGGTCAACCTCGGCGCGTTCGTCGTCGGCGACGGCATCGACTGGGAGCGCCTGGACCAGACCGTGCGCACCGCCGTCACCTTCCTCGACCGGGTCGTCGACATCAACTTCTACCCGACCGAGCAGGCGGGCCGCTCCAACGCCAAGTGGCGCCCGGTGGGCCTGGGCGCGATGGGTCTGCAGGACGTCTTCTTCAAGCTGCGCCTGCCCTTCGACTCCCCCGAGGCGAAGGCCCTGTCCACGCAGCTCGCCGAGCGGATCATGCTGACCGCGTACGAGGCCTCCACCGACCTCGCCGAGCGGTCGGGCCCGCTGCCCGCCTGGGACAAGACCCGCACCGCGCGCGGCGTGCTGCACCCCGACCACTACGACGTCGAGCTGAACTGGCCGGAGCGCTGGGCGGCCCTGCGCGAGCGCGTCGCCCGGGTCGGCATGCGCAACTCGCTGCTCCTCGCGATCGCCCCGACCGCGACCATCGCCTCCATCGCGGGCGTGTACGAGTGCATCGAGCCGCAGGTCTCCAACCTGTTCAAGCGCGAGACGCTCAGCGGTGAGTTCCTCCAGGTCAACGGCTACCTGGTGGAGGAGCTCAAGAAGCTCGGCGTGTGGGATGCCCAGTCCCGCGAGGCGCTGCGCGAGGCCAGCGGCTCGGTGCAGGACTTCAACTGGATCCCGGCCGACGTGCGGGCGCTGTACCGCACGGCGTGGGAGATCCCGCAGCGCGGCCTCATCGACATGGCGGCCGCCCGCACCCCCTTCCTCGACCAGTCGCAGTCGCTCAACCTGTTCCTGGAGACGCCCACCATCGGCAAGCTGTCGTCGATGTACGCGTACGCCTGGAAGCAGGGCCTGAAGACGACGTACTACCTGCGCTCGCGCCCGGCGACCCGCATCGCCCGCGCCGCCCAGGCCACCATCCCCGTCCAGCAGGCGACGCCCGACGCCGACGCCATCGCCTGCTCCCTGGAAAACCCCGAGTCCTGCGAGGCCTGCCAGTAATGTCCAGCAACAGCGAAAAGAACCTGCTCGACCCGGGCTTCGAGCTGACCCTGCGTCCCATGCGCTACCCGGACTTCTACGAGCGCTACCGGGACGCGATCAAGAACACCTGGACCGTGGAGGAGGTCGACCTCCACTCCGACGTCGCCGACCTCGCGAAGCTGACGCCTGCCGAGCAGCACATGATCGGCCGCCTGGTCGCGTTCTTCGCGACGGGCGACTCGATCGTCTCCAACAACCTGGTGCTCACCCTCTACAAGCACATCAACTCCCCCGAGGCGCGGCTCTACTTGAGCCGCCAGCTCTTCGAGGAGGCCGTGCACGTCCAGTTCTATCTGACGCTGCTCGACACCTACCTCCCCGACCCGGAGGACCGCGCCGCCGCGTTCGACGCGGTCGAGGAGATCCCCTCGATCCGCGAGAAGGCGCAGTTCTGCTTCAAGTGGATCAACGAGGTGGAGAAGCTCGACCGCCTGGAGACCAAGGCCGACCGCCGCCGTTTCCTGCTCAACCTGATCTGCTTCGCGGCGTGCATCGAGGGCCTGTTCTTCTACGGCGCCTTCGCCTACGTCTACTGGTTCCGCAGCCGGGGCCTGCTGCACGGCCTCGCCACCGGCACCAACTGGGTGTTCCGCGACGAGACGATGCACATGAACTTCGCCTTCGAGGTCGTGGACACCGTCCGCAAGGAGGAGCCGGACCTCTTCGACGACGCGCTGGAGCAGCAGGTCACCGACATGCTGAAGGAGGCGGTCGCCGCCGAGCTCCAGTTCGGCCGCGACCTGTGCGGTGACGGCCTGCCCGGCATGAACACCGAGTCGATGCGCGAGTACCTGGAGTGCGTCGCCGACCAGCGCCTGACCCGGCTCGGTTTCCCGCCGGTGTACGGCTCGTCGAACCCGTTCTCGTTCATGGAGCTCCAGGGCGTCCAGGAGCTGACGAACTTCTTCGAGCGCCGCCCGTCCGCCTACCAGGTGGCGGTCGAGGGCTCGGTGGGCTTCGACGAGGACTTCTAGGTCCACTCCCCAAAGGGGCGCGGGGAACTGCGCGACCAGCCACGACGGTCCGCAGCCGAAGCGTGGAAAGGGGCCCCGCACCATGCAGGTGCGGGGCCCCTTTCCACGTACTCCCGGGTTCAGTCGTTCGGGATGACCTCGTATCGCGGGGTACCGTCCGCCATCTGACGCAACGCGTCCTTGCGGTCGCGCTTGGAGAGGCGGTCGATGTACAGGTACCCGTACAGGTGGTCCGTCTCGTGCTGGAGGCAGCGGGCGAAGTAGCCGGTGCCGCGCACCTTGATCGGGTTGCCCTCGGCGTCCTGGCCGGTGACCACCGCGTAGTCGGGGCGGGCGAGTTCGGCGTACGCGGTCGGCACGGACAGGCAGCCCTCGTTGGACTCGTCCAGGACGCGCAGCTCGGACGGGAGCTCTTCGAGGACCGGGTTGCAGACGACGCCGACGTGCCGCACCCCCTCGTCGTCCATGCAGTCGTAGACGAAGACCTTGAGGTCCACACCGATCTGGTTGGCGGCCAGGCCCACGCCCTCGGCCGCCTTCTGGCTGGCGAACATGTCGTCGACGAGCTGCGCCAGCTCCCCGTCGAACGCGGTGACGTCCTTGCACTCCTTGTGGAGCACCGGGTTGCCGACGACCGTGATCGGGCGGGCCGTGCCGCGCTCGCGGTGGGCCAGCTCGCGCGCCTCGCAGTCCTCCGTGTCCACGACGAACCCGTCGTTCTCGACCTGCCGGTCCGTCTCCTGCTGCGCCATGTCCGCCGTAAGCCTTCCTGAAATCCCGATTCCGAACCCGTACAGCCTAGGCCCTGTCCGGCGGATCTGGTGGGCCCCGGCTCAGGATGAGCCCTCAGCAGACTTCTTCGAGGTCCCGCCACTCCCGGCTGTCGGGGTTGTCGGCCACCCAGCCGTCGAGCAGGCCGCGCACCAGTCCGGCGGGGGCCGCGATGCCGCATTCGCGCTCCGGCACCCACAGGTCGCCGTTGGTGCGGTGGCCGAGCGGGCCGGGGTGGCCGGGCTCGCTGTGGTCGTGCGGGTCGAGGTGCTCGCCGTCGCCCTCGTCGCTGGGCATCTGGGACTCCGAGCAGGCCCGGCACAGCAGGCGTACGGAGGAGGACCAGTCCTCGGCGGCGAAGCCGGCGTCGGCGGCGAGGCGCTCCAGGGCGTCCCGGTCGTCCTCGGTGGCGGCCTCCAGGAGGACCACCCAGGTCGGCACGGGCGAGGGCGCCCACAGCTCGATCTCGTCGAAGACCGGGAAGGACGGGCCCGCCGCGGTGGTGCGCTCGCCGTGCGGGACGCCGTCGTGCAGCACGACCTCGCCCCAGCGGCGACCCGAGGACGGCAGCGGGATGGAGAGGACCTCCATGCGGGCCGGGTCGAGCCGGCGCCCCCACACCACCTCGGCCTCGCCCTCCGGCGAGAGCCGCACGGCGGCGCTGCCCAGCTCCATACCGACGGGCTCGCCGCTGCCGGTGGCCTCGCCCGGGACCTTCAGGCCGTACGCCTGCCACGCCCGGCGGGCCAGCGGCCAGTCCTGCAGCGCGGTCGCCGCGATGCCGACGTTCCACCAGTCGGGGGCCCCGGTCTCCTTGTCCAGCAGGGCCACGGCGCGCAGCCCCGCGGCCCGCGCCTGCTCCCAGTCGTGCCGGAACTTGTGCAGCAGCGCCAGGTTGAACCAGGACTCGGACAGCCACGGTTCCAGGTCCGCGGCGCGCGTCAGCAGCGCCCCGGCGTCCTCGTACCGACCGTCGCCGATCAGCGTGAACGCACGGTCTGTGGCCTGCCGCCACGAGGCGGAGGGCCGGTGCCGTCCCTTGCCGAAGATCCTCACGATTCCCGCCTGCCCAGACCGGCCCCGACTACCGGGTCGGTCTTACGGTCTCCCAGTTTTCTGGGTTCTTTTCGCATCCAACCATGCCCAGCCGGAAGGCCGCTCATTACTCCTGGGTTACCCAGGTGGTACCCGGGTCAGACCGCCCCGGGCCAGCACGCGTGCCAGGGATTCGACAACCCGGGGATGGTAGTCACGGCCGGTGCCCAGGCGCAGCTGTTCGAGCGCGTTCAGTGACGCTTCGGGGCCCCCGGCGCCCTCCGCGAGATCGTCGTACGCGTTGACCGCGCGGACGATCCCGGCGGGCAGCGGCTGCTCCCGGTAGGGGTCGGCCTGCCGCTCGACGATCACCGCCACGTTGGCCGGCACCCCGGTCTGGCGCACCACGGCGCCGCCCAGGAGCGCGATGCGGCGCTGCTCGGCGGCGGGCAGGGTGGCGGTGGCCCCGGCGGGGACCGGGTCGAGCAGGGACAGCTGGCCGATGTCGTGCATGAGCGCCGCGTACTCGAGGACGGTCAGCTCGCTCTCGCTGAGCCCGAGCTCGCGCCCGACGGCCCGGCTGAGCTCGGCGACCCTGCGGGCGTGGCCCGGCTGCGTGTACCCGGCGACCTCGGTGGCGCGGGCCAGCGAGGTGATGGTCTGGCGGTAGGTGGTCCGCACGGCCGCGTACCGCCGGAAGGCCAGCTGGGTCAGGAGCAGCGGCACACAGAACACCGGCAGCGCCCACAGCCCGGCGACGGCGACCGCGAGGGCGATCACGGTGCCGGTGGCGCACACGGCGGACCCGATGCCGAGCAGCCCGCGCAGCTCGTCGCGCAGGACCGGCCCGAAGGGGTAGCGGGTGCGGGAGCACAGGAGCAGGGCGGCCACCACCGCGTCGCACAGCGCGGTCAGCACGAGCAGCAGCAGGAGGACCAGGGCGAAGTACGGCCCGCGCCCGAACCAGTGGTCGAGGCGGCCGGAGTTGTAGAGCGGCTGGAAACAGACGGCCGCGAAGGCCACCGTGAGCACCCGCCGGGCCATCTGGTCCGCGCTCGGCCCGCGCCCGGCGGCCACGTGCGGTACGGAGCCGAGCAGGGCCGCCGCCACGACCACGGCGATCACCTGGAGCACCCCGTGTCCGGTGGGGTGCCCGGCGTTCTGGCCGAGCAGCGCGTAGCCCAGCGCCCCGGCCGAGGCGAGCGGCGCCGGGTCCCGCTCGCCGTCCCCGGCCCCCCAGCGGGCGAGCTCCCCCACCACGATGAGGGCGCCGAACGCGGCCGCGGTCGCGGGTTCGACGAGCCCGTCGCGCAGGGTCGCCGCGAGCGCCCAGGCGGTCAGCAGCCCGGCGAGCGTGTGGGTGACGGCGATCATGTCAGGCCCCTGGGGACTTCGAGGGGCGCAGGCCCGCTTCGGGAGGGGGCACGGCGGGGAACGGGCCGCCCGCGGGCGCCCGCACCGGCCGGGGTGGAGGCACGTTTCCGCGCGCCGCCGTGGATGCCGGTTCGTCCGCGGTGACCTCCACGTGCCACCCGTACCGGCCCAGCGCCCGCACCAGGCCCCCGACCATCCGCGGATCGAACTGCGCGCCCGCGCAGCGCTCCAGTTCGGCGACGGCGGCCGCGACGGGCCGGGCCCGCCGGTAGGAGCGGGTGGACGTCATCGCGTCGAACGCGTCGGCCACCGCCACCACCCGCGCGGCCTCGGGGATCTGGCCGCCCGCGAGCCCGTAGGGGTAGCCGCTGCCGTCGAGCCGCTCGTGGTGGTGCAGGATCGCGGAGCGGGCCTCGCCGAGGAAGCCGATGCCGCGCACCATCTCGTGGCCGTACTCGGGGTGCAGTTCGATCACCGCGCGCTCCTCGGGGGTGAGCGGTCCGTCCTTGCGGAGCACCCGGGTGGGCACCCCGAGCTTCCCGACGTCGTGCAGGATCCCGGCGAACCGGATGACCTCCAGCCGCCCCTCCGCCATGCCGAGTTCGCGCGCGATCATCTCCGAGGCCCGGCCGACCCGCTCGCTGTGGCCGCGGGTGTAGCGGTCCTTGATGTCGACGGCCTGGACGAGGGCGCGGATGGTGGCCTGGTGGGCGGCGCGCTCGCGGTGGTACTGGGCGAAGACCCAGCACGAGATGTACATGGGCAGCAGGACGAAGAGCGCGGCCGGCGGCCCGAACCGGCTGCGCCACAGCACGGCCATCATCAGGCCCGCGAGCCCGTGCACGCAGTGCGGGGCGAGTGAGCGCAGCAGCAGCCCGCGCCAGGCCGTGCGGGCCGGGCGGCGCTCGGCGGTGGCGAGGATGAGGCCGTCGAGCGCGGTCAGCACCAGGCAGAAGACCAGGGCCGCGGCCCCGGCGGGCAGCAGGGCGTACGGGAAGTCGGGGGCGGCGGCGGTCCCGCGCCCGCCCAACGCGTCGCGCCCGCCCAGCAGTTGGTGCGCGCAGGCCGCCGCCGAGGTCGCGAGGGCCAGCTGGGCGGCCCGCCATGCCCGGCGCACCCGGCGCGGCTGTTCCTCGACGTACGCGAGCAGCGCGCCCGGCACCGCGACGAGGGCCGCGGCGGCGGGCGGGAGCAGGAAGGCGGCGGCGAGCAGCACCGGGAAGAAGGAGCCGGAGGCGATCGGCACGCTCACCCGGCCGGCCAGCACCGGGCAGCGCGGCGGCCACTCGCACAACGCGTACAGGCCCGCCAGGAGCGACACGGCCGCCCAGGGCACGCCCGGCCGCAGCACGGGCAGGACGCACGCGCCCGCGCTCGCCACGGCGCCCAGGACGGCGATGCGCGCCCCCGCCGGAACGTCCCGCAGCCCCCTCGGCTCCGCCATGGCCCCCACCTCCCCATCCGCCCGGGCAGCCCATTGCGTACAGCTTCGGGAGGATAGGCCCGTGCGCGGCGGCGGTCAGGCGCATCGTCGGAATAGGGGGTTTCGAGCCACCCGGATTAGCACCTTCGGGTGACGTGGGGCGCCCCCTGGGGTCGCGGACACGGCAGAGCGGCCACGACAGGTCGTCGTGGCCGCTCTCAACCGCCCTGCCGCGGGCGGCAGTTCACCGTCTCAGATCATCCGCGCCGGATCGCCCGCGTCACAGCGGCGGGCCGTCCCGGTCACTCGGGGCGGAGCGTCGGCACCTCTCCGGTGACGACGTCCTGTTCGGGCACGGCCTGGCCGGAGCGGATGAGGTCGATGCGCCCCATCACCTTGGAGCGCAGGTCGCTCGGCACGTCGTCCGAGCCGCAGCAGCGCTTCACCAGCTTCTTCACGGCCTGCTCCAGCCCGTACTTCTCCAGGCACGGCGAGCACTCCTCGAAGTGCACCTCGAACTTGTCGCAGTCCGTGGGGGGCATCTCGTGGTCGAGGAACTCGTAGAGATGGTCCAGGACCTCAGAGCAGTCCGTCTCGTGCGGCTCTCCGCAGCTCATGAGCCCGAGCCTTTCGCTTCGTCCGACTCGCCTGCGCCGGCCGGGACGAGCCCGCGGTCACGGGCGTAGTCCTCCAGCATTCCGCGCAGTTGGCGGCGGCCCCGGTGCAACCGGGACATCACTGTACCGATGGGTGTACCCATGATGTCCGCGATCTCCTTGTACGCAAAGCCCTCTACGTCCGCGAGATACACGGCGATGCGGAACTCTTCCGGAATGGCCTGGAGGGCCGCCTTCACGTCCGAGTCCGGCAGGTGGTCGAGCGCCTGCGACTCGGCGGAGCGCAGACCCGTCGACATGTGCGACTCGGCCCGCGCCAGCTGCCAGTCCTCGATCTCCTCGGCGGCGCTGCGCTGGGGTTCGCGCTGCTTCTTCCGGTAGGAGTTGATGAAGGTGTTGGTGAGAATCCGGTAGAGCCAAGCCTTCAGGTTGGTGCCCTCGCGGAACTGGTGGAAGGACCCGTACGCCTTGGCGTACGTCTCCTGGACCAGGTCCTCGGCGTCGGCCGGATTGCGCGTCATGCGCAGGGCGGCCGAGTACATCTGGTCGAGGTAGCCGAGGGCATCCCGCTCGAAGCGCGCGTTGCGCTCGGCGGTGGTCTCTTCCACGTGGCCGTCGTCGGTCCCTGTGACCGGACCCACCTCCTCGAACGGTGTGCTGAGCCCGAATGCGGACCCACTCGAATCGGAGGATAGACGACGATCCACTCCGCCCGCCGCTCGAATAGGAGCCGTCCTGGCCGCGGAAAGCACCGTCCACTCCAGGTCAGCGGCGGCCTCGCGGCTCGGGCAGATGGTCGAACCCATGCGACGGACTCCCTCTCCACATCTGGTCTGCGTACGCCTTACGTCGGCCATAACAGCGGCCCCGCGGCGCGCATTCCCGGCGTCGGGGCCCCTCAGACGGAAAGCGCGCCGAGCCAGGTGCCGACCGCCGCGGTGATCACCTCCACCGCCTCCTCCTGGCCGAGCGGGGCGCGCTTGGGCACCGCGAACCCGTGGTCGGCGAAGGGCACTTCCACCAGCTCGTACGCCCCTTCGGGGAACTCGGCGGGCTTCCCGAAGGGGTCGGCGCCGCCCTGCACCACGAGGGTGGGCGCGCCCGCCCCCAGCAGCTCCGCCGCCCGGGACTTCTCCGGCCTGCCCGGCGGGTGCAGCGGGAAGCTCAGGGCGAGGACCGCGGCCGCGCCCAGCTCCGCCGCGGTGCGGCAGGCCACCCGCGCCCCGGCGCTGCGGCCGCCCGCGACGACGGGCAGCCCCTTCTTCGCCACCGCCGGCCACAGGTCGCGCCAGCCGGTGTCCAGCGTCTTCGGCGCCGGGGCCACCTTCTTGCCCGCCACCCGCCAGGGCTGCTCCACCAGGGCCACGCTCACCCCGAGCGGTGGCAGGGCGCCGGCCAGCGCCCGCAGGTCGCGGGCCTCGATGCCGCCGCCAGCGCCGTGGCTCACGGCCAGCACGCAGCGGGCCTTCCTCGCGGGGTGCCAGGTGATGCGCGCCGCACCGGCGCCGGTCTCGACGATCTCGCTCTCGGTCACGGGGCCATCCTGCCGCCGGTCCGCCCGGAGCGGCGCACCAGACAGGTCAGAACAGGGTGCCCTCCTCGGGGCCCTCCAGTTCCTTGAGGAGCTCGGGGCCGTTGTTGCGCACGTTGCTGACGGCGGTCGACACCGGGTAGGCCCGCATCAGGCCGCCCGGCGGCGGCGCCAGCAGGCCGCGCAGCGACTCGGGGTCCGTGTGGGACGGGTCGAGCCAGGCGCCCCACTTCTGCGGCGTCAGCATCAGCGGCATCCGGGGGTGGATCTCGGCGAGCGAGCCGGGCCCCTCGGCCGGGGCCACGCCCAGCGGACCCGTCTCGGCCTCGGTGGTGATCACCGAGCAGGTCACCCACCAGGCCGAGGGGTGGTCGTCGGGCAGCGTACGGTCGCGCCAGAACTCGTAGAGCCCGGCCATCGCGAAGACCGAGCCGTCCGCGGGGGTCACGAAGTACGGCTGCTTGCGCGGCCGCTTCTTCTTCCCCTCGACCTCCAGCTCGCGCTCGGCCACGCCGGTGACCCATTCGTAGTAGCCGTCCGCCGGGATGATGCAGCGGCGGGCGGCGAAGGCCTTCTTGAACGACGGCTTCTCGTGGATCGTCTCGGCCCGCGCGTTGATCATCCGGGCCGCACCCTCGGGCGATTTCGCCCAGGAGGGGACGAGCCCCCACTTCAACTTGCGCAGCTGCCGAACCGGGCGGGGGGACTCGGCGTCTTTAAGGGGGCGCTCCAGGACGACGTAGACCTCCTTGGTCGGGGCCACGTTGAAATCGGGCTCCAGGGCCTCGGCCGGATCCCACTTCTGTACCTCAAAGACTCCTGCGAGATCCTCGGGCCTGCGACTCGCTGCATACCGTCCGCACATGGGTGCCACACTGCCACGGCGCCCGTACCCGATGAGGAGCCGTCCCAGAAATGTCCGCGCTGCAAGACCTCCAGCTCTTCGGCACCCAGAGCCCACCGGCCCCGTGGCTGGTCGTCGCGACGGGCATAGCCGCGCTCGCCGCCGTCGTCCCGCACAGCCTGTGGCGGCTGTCCCGCAACGCCATCACCATCGCCCACGAGGGCGGCCACGGCCTGGTGGCGCTGCTCACCGGCCGCCGCCTCGACGGCATCCGGCTGCACTCCGACACCAGCGGCCTCACCGTGAGCCGCGGCAAGCCGCACGGCCCCGGCATGATCCTCACGGCCGCGGCCGGGTACACCGCTCCCCCGCTCCTCGGGCTCGGCGGCGCCTGGCTGCTCGCCGCCCACCACGTCACCCTCCTCCTCTGGCTGGCGACGGCCCTGCTCCTCGCCATGCTGGTGATGATCCGCAACGCGTACGGCGTCCTCACCGTCGTGGTGACCGGCGCGGCCTTCCTGCTCATCTCCTGGCTGACCGACCCCGACGTCCAGTCGGCCTTCGCCTACACGGCCGTGTGGTTCCTGCTGCTCGGCGGCGTGCGCCCGGCCTTCGAGCTCCAGCGCAAGCGCCGTCGGTACAACGACGGGGACTCCGACGCCGACCAGCTCGCCCGGCTCACCCACGTACCACCGGCGCTCTGGCTCTTCCTCTTCCACGCCGTTTCTGTCTGTTCACTGATCGGCGGCGGCCGCTGGCTGCTCGGTCTCTAGCGGACGGCCCCACTAAAGTGAGGACCATGACCGAAACGCCCGTGCACCCCGCCCTCTGGCCCGCCCCCCTCGCGAGCAAAACCGTCGACGCGACGGTCACCGTGCCCGGATCGAAATCGGTCACCAACCGCGGGCTCGTCCTGGCCGCGCTGGCCGCCGAGCCCGGCTGGCTGCGCCGCCCCCTGCGCTCCCGCGACACCCTGCTCATGGCCGAGGCGCTGCGCACCCTGGGCGTCGGCATCGAGGAGGGCGTGGGCCCCGACGGATCGGGCGAGGCCTGGCGCGTGATCCCGGCCGGCCTGCACGGCCCGGCCACCGTCGACGTCGGCAACGCCGGCACCGTCATGCGCTTCCTGCCGCCGGTCGCGGCCCTCGCCGACGGCCCGGTCCGCTTCGACGGCGACCCGCGCTCCTACGAGCGCCCGCTCGGCGGCGTGATCAACGGCCTGCGCGCGCTCGGCGCCCGCATCGACGACGACAACCGCGGCGCGCTCCCGATGACCGTGCACGGCGCCGGCGCCCTGGAAGGCGGCCGGGTGGAGATCGACGCCTCCTCCAGCTCCCAGTTCGTCTCGGCCCTGCTGCTCTCCGCGCCCCGCTTCAACCAGGGCGTCGAGGTGCGTCACGTGGGCGGCCGGCTGCCCTCCCTGCCGCACATCCGGATGACGGTCGACATGCTGCGCTGCGTGGGCGCCCAGGTCGACGAGCCGGAGACGGGCGGCGAGCCGAACGTGTGGCGCGTCTCGCACTCCGCGCTGCTCGGCCGCGACCTGACCGTCGAGCCCGACCTCTCCAACGCGCAGCCGTTCCTGGCCGCCGCCCTGGTCACGGGCGGCACGGTCGTCATTCCCGACTGGCCGGTGCGCACCACCCAGCCCGGCGACCAGCTGCGCCAGATCTTCACGGAGATGGGCGGCACCTGCCAACTCGCCGACCGCGGCCTCGTGTTCACCGGTTCCGGTCGCATCCACGGCATCGACGTGGACCTGAGCGAGGTGGGCGAGCTGACCCCCGGCATCGCGGCCGTCGCGGCGCTCGCCGACTCGCCGTCCACGCTGCGCGGCGTCGCCCACCTGCGGCTGCACGAGACGGACCGGCTGGCCGCGCTCACCAAGGAGATCAACGAGCTCGGCGGCGACGTGACCGAGACCGCGGACGGTCTGCACATCCGGCCGCGCCCGCTGCACGGCGGGATCTTCCACACCTACGACGACCACCGGATGGCCACCGCGGGCGCGATCATCGGCCTCGCCGTCGAGGGCGTGCGGATCGAGAACGTGGCGACCACCGCCAAGACGCTGCCCGACTTCCCGGACATGTGGCGTTCGATGCTGGCAGGGTCCGGAAGCTGAGCGGGACCTAGGATCATGCGCCGCTACGGCAAGAACCCGGACGAGGACGACATCCGCGTCCGCCCCAACCCCAAGGGCAACCGCCCCCGCACCAGCATCCGCCCCAAGCACGAGGACGCCGCCGAAGGCATGGTCCTCACCGTCGACCGCGGGCGGCTGACCTGCCTGGTCGACGACCGCAGGATCACCGCGATGAAGGCCCGCGAGCTGGGCCGCAAGGCGGCCGTGGTGGGCGACCGGGTGGACATCGTGGGCGACCTGTCCGGCAAGAAGGACACGCTCGCCCGGATCGTACGGATCGGCAAGCGCACCTCGGTGCTGCGGCGCACGGCCGACGACGACGACCCGTACGAGCGCGTGGTCGTCGCCAACGCCGACCAGCTCGCCATCGTCACCGCGCTCGCCGACCCCGAGCCCCGGCCCCGCCTCATCGACCGCTGCCTGGTGGCGGCGTACGACGGCGGCCTGGAGCCGCTCCTGGTCCTGACCAAGTCGGACCTGGCCCCGGCCGACGAACTCCTGGAGATGTACGGCGCGTTGGGCGTCCCGTACGTGGTCACCTCGCGCGAGGAGCTGTACGAGGGCGACGCGGCGGACCGGGTGCGCGAGCAACTGCACGGCCGGGTCACCGCGTTCGTCGGCCACTCCGGCGTCGGCAAGACGACCCTGGTCAACGCGCTGGTCCCGGAGGCGCAGCGGCGCGTCACCGGCCATGTCAACGCGGTCACCGGGCGCGGCCGCCACACCACCACCTCGGCGCTGGCGCTGCCGCTGGACAGCGCGGACGGCGGCTGGGTCATCGACACTCCCGGCGTACGGTCCTTCGGCCTCCACCACGTGGATCCCTCGCGGGTGATCCTGGCCTTCCCCGATCTCGTGCCCGGCACCGAGAACTGTCCGCGCGCGTGCAGCCACGACGAGGCCGAGTGCGCGCTCGACCAGTGGGTGGCGGACGGTCACGCCGATCCCGCGCGGCTCTACTCGTTGCGCCGACTGCTGGCGACGCGGGAGCGACGCGAGGGCGACTGACCTGTTTCCAGGGGCGTGTGCATGCCCTCCGTTGCATAATCGCACCAAGTGTTGACCATGCAGTCAGCGACGACGATGCGTTGTGGGAGGCCCTGGACATGGCGTGGCTGCTGGTCGTGGTGGCGGGAATCCTCGAAACGGGCTTCGCCGTCTGCCTGAAGCTGTCGCACGGTTTCACCCGCCTCTGGCCGACGATCGCCTTCGCCGCGTTCGCGCTCGGCTCGTTCGGCCTCCTGACGCTGTCCCTGAAGAAGCTGGACGTCGGTCCGGCGTACGCGGTGTGGACGGGTATCGGGGCGGCCGGCACGGCGATCTACGGCATGGTCTTCCTCGGCGACGTGGTCTCCACGCTCAAGCTGGTGTCGATCTCCCTGGTGATCGTGGGCGTGATCGGCCTGCAGATCTCGGGCTCGGCCCACTGACCCACGCCCGTCGGCCCGTTGAGGGAACGTCACATCACGGGCGGTCAGCCCACCGCCCGCACCGGCAGCCGGGCGAGCACCGCGCGGATGTATCCGGCGTGCCCCTCGGGCCGCCCGGGCGGGGCCACGACGCAGGACAGGCCGAGCCGCACCGCCGTCTCGCAGAACCGGCCGAGCTCGACCGGGTCCGCGCCCGGCACCTCCCTCTCCAGCGCGGCGAGCGCCCGGTCCCGTACCGCGGCCACGAGTTCGGCGGGGCCCGGCACCCCGGCGTCGGCGCGCCGCTGGGCGGGCACCGCGGACACGGCGGCGGTGGTACGCACCGAGGGCGCCGGAAGGCGTTCGCCCCAGCAGCCCGTGAGCAGGGCCCGCACCAGGGCGCTGGAGCGGGCCGAGCCGACCGTCCACTCGGCGACGTGGACCAGGCGGTCGGCGGGGGCGGCGTGTTCGGCGAGCGCTCTGTCGACGCCGCGCAGATAAACATCGGCTTCCCGGCGCACGAGCGCGCGGGCCAGACCGTCTTTGCTTCCGAACTCGTTGTAGAGGGTCTGCCGCGAGACTCCGGCCGCGGACGCCACGTCCACCATCCGGACTCCCGACCAGGGCAGCCCCGCGAGCGCCGAGACAGCGGCGTCCAGCAAGGATTCCCGCGCTGTGGGCATGGTCGCCTCCCGAGCCCCCGAAGCCTTGCGAGCGGCTCCGAGTTCAGAGTTGACGCGCCCGGAGGGACTGTCAATAGGCGCCGGGGGCGGGCGCGCGGGGCGTCCGGAGTGCGGGCACTGTGGTCCGCACCCCGGGCGATCGCTACGGTGGTGACCATGCCCGACTATCACGATGATCTGCGTCTCGCCCACGTCCTCGCGGACGCCGCGGACGCGGCCACCATGGACCGGTTCAAGGCCCTCGACCTGAAGGTCGAGACCAAGCCGGACATGACGCCGGTGAGCGAGGCCGACAAGGCGGCCGAGGAGGTCATCCGCAGGCATCTGCAACGGGCGCGGCCACGCGACGCGATCCTCGGCGAGGAGTACGGCCTGGAGGGCACGGGCCCGCGGCGCTGGGTGGTCGACCCGATCGACGGCACCAAGAACTACGTCCGGGGCGTGCCCGTGTGGGCGACCCTGATCTCGCTGATGGAGGCGGGCGAGCACGGCTTCCAGCCGGTGGTCGGCGTCGTCTCGGCGCCCGCCCTCAACCGGCGCTGGTGGGCGGCGAAGGGCCACGGTGCGTTCACCGGCCGCAGCCTGACCTCGGCGACGCGGCTGAAGGTCTCCAGCGTCTCGAAGCTGGCCGACGCGTCGTTCTCGTACTCCTCGCTGAGCGGCTGGGAGGAGCGGGGCAAGCTGGACGACTTCCTGGACCTGACCCGCGAGTGCTGGCGCACCCGGGCGTACGGCGACTTCTGGCCCTACATGATGGTCGCCGAGGGCGCGGTGGACCTCTGCGCCGAGCCGGAGCTGTCGATGTGGGACATGGCGGCGAACGTGATCGTGGTGCAGGAGGCCGGGGGCGTCTTCACCGGTCTCGACGGCCGGCCCGGCCCGCACAGCGGCAACGCGGCGGCGTCGAACGGTCTGCTGCACGAGGAGCTGCTCGGCTACCTCGGCGACACCGCCCAGCCGTGACGTCCGCCCGGCGAGCCGTTCCTCTGGCTCCGGAGGCCCACGAGGGCCACGCCTGAGGCGCCAGAAGGGCGTGAGTCGTACTTTTACGCGCCCCTCGGCCGACCTCTACCCGCCTCTTGTTGACGGCCGGTCCGGATGCGACTCTAGGAGTCCCCCCACTTGTGAATTTGTGAATTCCTTCCGGAGCGGGTGTCGTCCGGCCGCGCCGGGAGCCGAATCCACCAAGGAGGTGGCTCCATCCATGCTGGTCCGTGACGCCATGAGCACGATGGTCCTCACCATCGGACCTGCCCACACCCTCCGCCAGGCGGCCCGCCTGATGTCCGCACGCCGGGTCGGCGCGGCCATCGTCCTCGACCCCGACACCAGCGGCGTCGGCATCCTCACCGAACGCGACATCCTCAACTCCGTCGGCCTGGGCCAGGACCCGGATCAGGAGACGGTGAGCAAGCACACCACCACCGACGTCGTGTTCGCGGCGCCGGCCTGGACCCTCATCGAAGCGGCCGAGGCCATGACGCACGGCGGCTTCCGGCATCTGATCGTGCTCGACGACCACGGACCGGTCGGCGTCGTCTCGGTCCGCGACATCATCCGCTGCTGGGCTCCGGCACGGCGCGAGGCCGCGATGGCCGGCTGAGCACCGGGCCCACGCTCCGCACCACGCCAGAAGGCCGGGCCCCCGAAGGGAGTCCGGCCTTCTGTTCATCCTCGGCGAGCGGCCCGCGTGTCAGCCGCGCAGGGCCTGGACCGCGGCTTCGAGCCGCTTGCCGAAGTCACCGTCCGCCTGGCGGAAGTTGTTGATCGCGCGCTCGGCGATGTCGTCGCGCGACACCTTGGCGATGAAGCCCGCCAGGTTGTCGATCAGACGGACCTTCTCGTCCTCGGACATCAGCCGGTAGAGGTTTCCGGCCTGGACGAAGTCGTTGTCCTCGGCGTGCACCGGCGCCTCGGTGTTGCCGGTGACCCCGGTGACCGCGCTGCCCTGCCACAGCGGGCGGTCGGTCTGGAAGGGACCGCCGAAGCTGTTGGGCTCGTAGTTCTTGGCCCCCTTGTGGCGGCCGTCGTACAGGTAGCCGTCACGGGAGTTGGTACGCGCCTCGGTCGCGTGCGGGCGGTTCACCGGCAGGTGGTCGGCGTTGATGCCGACGCGGTAGCGGTGGGCGTCGCCGTAGGCGAAGAGGCGGCCCTGGAGCATCTTGTCCGGGGAGGGACCGATGCCGGGGACGAAGTGCGCGGGGCTGAAGATCGACTGCTCGACCTCGGCGAAGATGTTCTCCGGGTTGCGGTTGAGCTCCAGCTTGCCGATCTCGATCGGCGGGTAGTCCGCGTGCGGCCACACCTTGGTGAGGTCGAACGGGTTGAAGCGGTAGGTCGCCGCTTCGGCCGCGGGCATGATCTGCACCTGCACGGTCCAGGACGGGAAGTCGCCGCGCTCGATGGCCTCGCGCAGGTCGCGCTGGTGGCTGTCGGGGTCCTCGCCGGCGAGCTTGTTGGCCTCGGCCTGGGTGAGGTTCTTGATCCCCTGGTCGGTCTTGAAGTGGTACTTGACCCAGAAGACCTCGCCGGCCTCGTTGTTCCACTGGAAGGTGTGCGAGCCGAAGCCGTCCATGTGGCGCAGGGTCGCGGGGATGCCGCGGTCGCCGAAGAGCCACGTCACCTGGTGGGTGCTCTCGGGGCTCAGGCCCCAGAAGTCCCAGACGTTGTCGGCTTCCTGGCTGCCGGTGTAGGGGTCGCGCTTCTGCGTGTGGATGAAGTCGGGGAACTTGATGGCGTCCTTGATGAAGAAGACGGGCGTGTTGTTCCCGACCAGGTCGTAGTTCCCCTCCTCGGTGTAGAACTTCAGCGCGAAGCCGCGGGGATCGCGCACGGCGTCGGCGGAGCCGAGGTTGCCTGCCACCGTGGAGAAGCGGAGGAAGACCTCGGTCTGCTTGCCGACCTCCGAGAGGAACTTGGCGCGCGTCCACTGCGAGACGTCACGGGTGAGCGTGAAGGTGCCGTAGGCGCCCGCGCCACGCGCGTGGACGATGCGCTCCGGGATGCGCTCGCGGTTGAAGTGGGCGAGCTTCTCCAGCAGGGCCTGGTCCTGGAGCAGGACCGGACCGCCGGCGCCCGCGGTCTCGCTGTTCTGGTTGTCGGCCACCGGCGCGCCGGCCTCCGTCGTGAGCGGTCCCTGTGTCACGTGCGCCTCCTGCGTCATGTCCTGCAAGTCCTGTCCCTCGTTGTCTGCCGAATCGATCCTACAATGGACAATGTCTAAGTCAAGCAAGCATCCAAAGCCACACCGGTTCGGAACTGGGGGCCCTCCCCTGTTAGGCTGGTTGTCATGAGTGACCTGTTGGAGCGACTGCGCGGCCGCGGCTGGCGCATGACCGCACAGCGGCGCGTCGTGGCCGAGGTCCTCGACGGCGACCATGTGCACCTGACGGCGGACGAGGTGCACGCGCGAGCGGTGGAGCGGCTGCCCGAGATCTCCCGGGCGACGGTGTACAACACGCTGGGCGAGCTGGTGACCCTCGGCGAGATCCTGGAGGTCTCCACGGACCGCCGGGCCAAGCGCTACGACCCGAACGCGCACCGCCCCCACCAGCACCTGGTCTGTGCCCAGTGCGGCGCGATCCGCGACGTCCACCCGCAGGGCGATCCGCTGGCCGACCTGCCGGACGCCGAGCGGTTCGGCTTCACGATCGCCGCCGTCGAGGTCACCTACCGGGGCACCTGCCCCAACTGCGCCGCGGCCTGACCCGCCGCCCCGGAACACGGAGAAGCCCCCGGCCACTGGCCGGGGGCTTCTCCTTCGTGCACGCGGATTCGGGTGTCGGGTGGACAGCACCCAGAACCACCGGAGCCGAAAACGACCGAGGCCCAAATCCCCCAAAGGATTCGGGCCTCAGCCTGCAAGTAGCGGGGACAGGATTTGAACCTGCGACCTCTGGGTTATGAGCCCAGCGAGCTACCGAGCTGCTCCACCCCGCGTCGGTGAACACCACCTTACGGGACGCCGCCGACCAGCGCAAATCTGTTCCCCAGCCCGAGGGAAACCCCGCAGGACTAGGCGGTGAGCTCCTGGTGGAGCGCCTCGCGCAGCCGCGCCGCGCGCTCGGCGACCTCCGCGGGGCCCAGCTCGACCGCCTTCGCGCACCAGCGCTGCCCCTCGGTCAGCTCGCCGTGGCGGGCGGCGAGCAGCGCGAGGCGCAGCGCGGCCCGCCCGTGCCCGGCGTGGGCGGCCCGGGTCCACCACAGGGCCGCCTCGCGCTCGCGCCCCTCACGGGCGAGCAGCAGCCCGAGGTTGAAGGCACCGTTGCGGCTGCCCGCCTCGGCCGCCTCCCCGTACCAGCGCGCGGCCGCCTCCAGGTCGCCCCGGGCCGCCGCGAGCATGCCGACCCGCACCTGGGCCCGGCGGTGGCCCTGCCGCGCGGCCCGCTCGTACCACTCCTCGCACTCGGTCTTCTCGGCCATCGGCTCGCCGAGCGCGGGCGGGCCCGGCGGGGGCTGGCGCGCGTCGAGCAGGGTGGCGAGCCGGAAGGCGGCCTCGGCGCTGCCGCCGCCCGCCGCGCACCGCAGATGGCGCTCGGCGGCCTGCTCCTCGCCGTCGCGGAGCAGCGCGATGCCGACCTGGAGGGCCGCGTCGGTGTGCCCGGCGGCCGCGGCCCGCTCGTACCACTTCAGGGCCGTACGGTCGTCGTCGCGCCCGGCGTAGAGGATGCCGAGGTTGAAGGCGGCGTCCACGCTGCCGGCTTCGGCGGCCTTGGAGAACCAGGGCTCGGCGCCGGTCGCGTCCCCGGCCTGGAGCAGCAGGATGGCGAGCGCGTTGGCGGCCTCGCGGTGTCCCGAGTAGGCGGCTCTGCGGTACCACTGCTCGGCCTGGGCCGTGCGGTTCTGGGCGGCGCAGAGCAGCCCCAGGTTGTACGCCCCGTTCACGTCCCCGGCGTTCATCGCCTCCCGGTACCAGCGCTCGGCGGTCTGCTGCTCGCCCCGTGCCGCGTGCAGCGCGCCCAGGGCGTTGGCGGCGTTGCCGTCGCCGTCCTGGGCGGCGCGCAGCCACCACACGGCGGCGCTCTCCTCGTCGCCCGCGTCGCGCAGCAGGAAGCCGAGCGCGCAGGCGGCCCTCGCCTCGCCGTCCTTGGCGGACGTCAGGTACCAGCGGCCCGCCTCCTTGAGCTCGCCGCGCTTCTCCAGGATCGCGCCCAGGTGCAGGGCGGCCCGGCGGTGGCCGCGGGCGGCGGCCTGCCGGTACCACGGCTCGGCGTCCTCGGCCCCGCCCGCGCCCTCGCCCTCGGCCGCCTCGCCGACAGCGATGTCACCGGGGCCCTCGCCGGCCGCCTCGCCGTCACCGCGCGCGTCGAGCAGGCGGGCCAGCCGGTAGGCGGCTTCGCGGTGGCCCTGTTCGGCGGCGGCGCGCAGCCAGCGCTCGGCGCCGACGTCGCTGCGGTGCTCCAGGAGGTCGGCGAGGGCGTACGCGCCGAGCGCGTGGCCCTGTTCCGCGGACTGGCGCAGCCAGTACTCGGCGGCGGGCTCGTCGCCGCGCTCGCGGTAGTGCCGGCCCAGCGCGTGCGCGGCGGCGGCGGATCCGGCGACGGCGGCGATGCGCCACCATCCGGCCGCCTCGTCCGCGTAGCCGCGCTGGTGGAGCAGGACACCCAGGTTGTTGGCGGCGGCCCGGTCGCCCTCGGCGGTGGCGCCGCGCAGATAGGGCTCGGCGCTGTCGAGGTCGCCGCGGCGCAGCAGCAGCGAGCCGAGCACGCTCATCGACTCGGCGTCGCCGCCGTCGGCGGCACGCCGGTGCCGCGCCTCGGTCTCGGCGTCAGCGGTGTCAGCGTCCTCATCGGAGCGTGTCTGCACAAACCGCCCTGTCTCCAACAGAGTTGCCCTGTCCCCCATAAATACCATCGTCGCACCACCCGCAACCCGCGTACACCTGGTATACCGCAGCCAGTGAGGTCACTTCAGCGTTTTGTCGACATGCCCACAGAGAGACAAGCCAAACCCGTTGTACCCAACTCCCCCTGGCAAGACCAGCTTTCACACCGGCGGGTTCCGGCCAACCGCAATCGGACAGTCCGCGGCACCCGGCGCGAACGCGACGAGGGCCCGGATCCTTGAAAGGATCCGGGCCCTCGTCAGTGAGTAGCGGGGACAGGATTTGAACCTGCGACCTCTGGGTTATGAGCCCAGCGAGCTACCGAGCTGCTCCACCCCGCGTCGGTGAACAGAACGCTACCACGGTGCACAGGGGTGCCCGGACCAGCGCGGAGCGGACGGCGGCCGGCCCGGGCTGTCCGGGCCGGCCTCCTCCCGCCGGGTCAGCTCTTGGGCTTCGCCGCCTTCGCCTCCGCGTCGGCCGCCCGCTGCAAGGCGTCCTGCAGCGCCTTCTGGGCGTCGCCGTAGGTCTTCCAGTCACCCTTGGCGAGCGCCTTCTGGCCGTCGTCGTACGCCTTCTGGGCATCCTTGATGGCCTGGTCCACCGTCGCGTTGCCGGGGGCCGGCGGGGTGGTGGTGGGCGGTGTGGTCGGCGGGGTCGTCGTGGGCGGCGGGGTGGCCCCGTCGGCTCCGAAGACCGCGCTCAGCGCGTCCGCCAGGTTGTCCTTGAAGACGGTCTTGTCGCCGTAGGAGACGCCGACCTTCTTCAGGAGCGGGTAGTTGGCGCTGCCGCCCCGGGCGTACACCGGCTCGATGTAGAGGAAGCCCCCGCCGAGCGGCACGGTCAGCAGATTGCCGTAGTCGATCTCGGAGTCGGTGCCCCTCAGGTTCCGTACGAACTCGGCGACCTCCGGCAGACCGTTCAGCTTGCTCTGCACTTGCTGGGGGCCCTGCACGTTGTCGGTGACCCGGAGCAGTCTGATCTTGCCGTAGTCCTTGCTCGCCGCGTCCGCGTCGACCGCCATGAACCCGCCCAGGTTGGGCCGGCCGTTGGGCGTGAACGTCGTGGTCAGCGAGAACTTCTTCCCCTCGGCCTCGGCGCCCGGCACCTTCATGGACAGGTAGTACGGCGGAACCGCGCTGTTGTCCTTGTTGGTCGGGTCGTCCGGCACCTGCCAGGCGTCACTGCCGCTGTAGAACTGCGCGGGGTTGGTCACGTGGTAGCGGGTCAGCAGCTCGCGCTGGACCTTGAACATGTCCTGCGGGTAGCGCAGGTGCGCGAGCAGCTCGCCGGGGATCTGCGACTTGGCCTTCACCGTGCCGGGGAACGCCTTCATCCAGGTCTTGAGGACCGGGTCCTTGTCGTCCCACTGGTACAGCGTGACCGTGCCGTCGTACGCGTCGACGGTCGCCTTCACCGAGTTGCGGATGTAGTTGACCTGGTTCTGCTGGGCCATCACCGCGCGCTGGTTGTCGGTCAGCGAATCGGTGGTCGTCTCACCGAGCGTGGTGCGCGAGGCGTAGGGGTAGCCGTTGGTCGTCGTGTACGCGTCGACCACCCACTGGATGCGCTTGCCGACGACCGCCGGGTAGGCGTCGCCGTCGATGGTCAGCCAGGGGGCGACCGCCTCGACGCGGTCCTTCGGGGTGCGGTTGTAGAGGATCTTCGAGCCCTTGCCGATGGCCCCCGAGTAGAGGATCTGCGGCTCGTTGAACGTGACGGCGTAAGCGGCCCGGTTGAACGGGTTGGACAGGCTCACCCCGCCCTTGCCCGCGAAGCTCGTCGTGGCCTGGCCCTTGCCCTCGCTCTCGTAGTCGAGCTCCTTCTGGGGCCCGCCGACGATCGAGTACTGGTCGGTCTTCTCGCCGTAGTAGACGCGCTGCTCGTAGCCAGAGGCGAGCTGGCCGCTGGTGGGCAGGCCCGACTCGGTGAAGTCCGGCGCGCCGTTGTTGTCCACGCTGGTGCCCTTGGCCGCGATGGCGCCGAAGCCGTGGGTGTAGGTGAAGTGGTCGTTGATCCAGTTGCGCTTGTCGATGCCCTTGAGGTTGAGCTCGCGCAGCCCGATGACGGTGTCCTGCTCCTTGCCGTCCTTGTCCGTGTAGCGGTCCACGTCCAGGGTCGAGGGGAACTGGTAGTACTTCCGCTGCTGCTGGAGCTGCTGGAAGGCGGGCGAGACCACGTTCGGGTCGATCAGCCGGTAGCTGGCCGCCGTGTCGGCGTCCGCGCGCAGCTTGGGGGCGTCCTTGACGTCGGTGGTGCCCTTGTAGTCCGTCACGTCCGCGTTGTCGATGCCGTACGCCTTGCGGGTGGCGTCGATGTTCTTCTGGATGTACGGAGCTTCCTTGGCCTGCTCGTTGGGCTGGACCTGGAACTTCTGCACGATCGCCGGGTAGAGCCCGCCGATCAGGATCGCGGACAGCACCATCAGGCCGAAGCCGATGACGGGCAGCTGCCAGGTGCGCCGCCACAGGGTGGCGAAGAACAGCACGGCGCAGATGACCGCGATGCAGAACAGGATGGTCTTCGCCGGGAGGTAGGCGTTGGCGTCGACGTACCGAAGGCCCGTCCAGTTGTTGGTCGCCTTGAAGTCACTGGTCTTGACCGCGAGGCCGTACCGGTCCAGCCAGTACGCCACCGCCTTCAGCACCACGAAGACGCCGAGCAGCACCGACAGGTGCCCGGTGGCCGCGCCCGTGGCGCGCGCGCCCGGGCTGGTGATGCGCAGACCGCCGTACAGGTAGTGCGTGAGGGCAGCCGCGATCAGCGAGAGCACGGCGGCGGCGAAGCCGAAGCCGAGCATGAAGCGGTACCAGGGCAGGTCGAAGGCGTAGAACGACACGTCCAGCTTGAACTGCGGGTCCTTCTGGCCGAACGGCACCCCGTTGACCCACATCAGCCAGGTGCGCCACTGACCGGAGGCGGAGGCACCGGCGATGAGCCCGATGATCGCGGTGATCCCGAGCAGCATCCACTTCTTGTACGGGGCGATGCCCATCCGGTAGCGGTCCAGGCTCTGCTGCTCCAGGGACATCGCGCTGAGCGGCGGCCGCAGCCGGTGCGCCAGCCAGATGTTGAGGCCCACGGCCACCGCCATCAGCAGCCCGAAGACGCAGAACAGTCCGATCTTGGTCCACAGCTGCGTGGTGAAGACCGACGAGTAGTGGACCGAGCGGTACCAGAGCCAGTCGGTCCAGAACCCCGCGAACATGACGAAGGCCATGGCCAGCACGGCCAGAACGCCCAGTGTCATCAGCAGGGTCCGGGCCCGGCGGGACGGCCGGCCGACTCTGATCCGTGGCCCGGACGGGCCTGAGCCGCGGTCCGGCATCTGGAAAGCCAAGGTGCGCACCTCGAAGTTCGCTGTCGTATGGGCGGGCCCCGCGATCGTAGAGCCCACTCATGCAACTTACTGAGGCTTTACTCAGTTCCCGATCGGGGGGTGAAAGAGGGCAGGATGTTGTCCATGTCCAACGTTTCCCCCTCCGGTCCCCCGATGGCCGCGAGCCCGCTCACCCGCGCGGTGCTCGAAATCGACGAGTACGCATCCGGTCTGGGCTGGGACAAGCCGGCCCGCCTCTTCGCGCTCGTCGACACCGCGAAGCTCCGTGCCCAGGCGCCCGGCCTGGTCTCCGCCTCCGACGACGCCCAGGTCTCCGGCCTGACCCCGATCGAGCAGGAGGAGATCCCGCGGAACAAGCCGCTGGACCGGTTCCTCGGCACCATCGAGTGGCCCGACTCGGTGGCCGGCTGCGCGATCACCGTGGAGCGCCTGATGCTGCCGCCGTCCGCCGAGACCTCGGTGCCCGAGGGCCTCGGCGACAAGGAGCTCGCCAAGTGGGTGGCCGCCCACCCCGACCGCCAAGAGGTGCGGATGACGGTGGCGGTGCTGCGCGGCGGCGCCCGCGAGTCCGCGATCCGGCTGCGCGAGAAGGACTCCGCCACGGAGGTCCTGACCGGCCCCGACCTGGTGCCGGGCCTCGCCGAGGCGCTGGCCGCGACCTTCGCCTAGGTCCGCGGGGACGCGGCCCGCGTCACTTGGCCGAGCAGCTCGGCAGCCCGGCCGTGTCCCCCGTACGGATCTTGTCCAGGGACTGCCGGGCGTCGTGGATGCTGTCGACCTTCACCAGGGTCAGGCCCGAGGGGATGTCCGCCGCGGCGGACGCGCAGTTGTCCTTGGGCGTCAGGAAGTAGCGCGCGCCGGCCTGACGCGCGCCGATCAGCTTCATCTCGATGCCGCCGATCGGGCCGACCTTGCCGGCGTCGTCGATCGTGCCGGTGCCCGCCACGAACTTGCCGCCCGTCAGGTCGTCGGGCGTCAGCTTGTCGACGATGCCGAGCGAGAACATGAGCCCCGCGCTGGGCCCGCCGACGTCGGCCAGCTTGATGTCGACCGTGAACGGGAAGGCGTGGTCGTTTCCGGCCTGGATGCCCACGATGGCCCGGTCGCCGTCCTGCGCCTTCTCCGTGGTGATGGTGATCTTCTCGCCGCCCTCGGGCTGCTTGCCCGCCTTCTTGGCGGCCTCCGCGTCCTTCGCCGGGATGATCGTGAACACTACGTTCTGGCCGGGCTTGTGCTGGGTGACGAGCGCCGCGACGTCGGCCGGCTTGGTGACCGCGGTGCCGTCGACGGCCTTGATGGCGTCACCGGCGTGCAGCTTGCCCTCGGCCGGGCTGCCCTTGACCACCGAGGAGACGATGACCCAGCTCTTGACGGGGATGCCCAGCTCGTTCAGGGCCGCCACCTTGGCGCTCTCCTGGGACTGGCTGAACTCCTCGGCGTTCTCCTGGTTGGACTGCTCGTCGGTCTTGCCGTCCGGGTACAGCGTGTCGTGCGGGACGACCACGCTGTCGTGCGCGAGCCAGCCGTAGACGGCCTCGACGAGGTTCATCCGGTAGTCCGCGCCGGTCACCCGGACCGTCGTCATGTTGAGGTGACCGGTCGTCGGGTAGGTCTTGTGGCCGGAGATCCGCAGCACCGGCTCGCCGCCGGAGTCGCCGAGCGTGTTCACGGTGGGCCCGGGAGACATCTCGGAGTACGGCACTTTGATGAGAACCCCGGCGCAGAGCAGCGCGATCAGCACGAGGGTGGAGGCGAGCATCGTCGCGGTGCGGCGTGGCATGGAACGACAGTACGGGACCGGTCTGTGCGCCCACCCGTGGGGCCGGTCCGTACGGGGGCGTTGGCAGACGCGTACGGAACGGGGGCCGGGCGTGCGGGCCGGGAACGCTCAGACGGCGTCGGTTCCGGAGTGGGACTTCTCCATCGCTTCACGGAAGCGGCTGTACCCGGCGAGTTCGGACACATCGCCGGACGTGCGATTGCGGGCGGCCCAGCTCGCCCATATCGCCGCGCCGACCGCAGCGAAAAGCGGAATCAGCAGCCACAGGAGTGCAGCCATTCCGTCCTCCCGTCCCCAATGAGCGACCGCAACTGACAGATCAGCAGATTAGTCATCCGCCAGTCCAACGCTCACGCCCGGGGGGCGGTTACGCAAATCGGGGCCCACGGCATCCGACGGGGTTTCAGATCCGGGGCCCGCGTCAGCAGGCTCCGACCCACTCCTCCGTACCGTCCGAGAACTTCTGGTGCTTCCAGATCGGCACCTCGTGCTTGAGGTCGTCGATCAGCTTGCGGCAGGCCTCGAAGGCCTCCGCGCGGTGCGGACAGGACACCGCGACGACGACCGCGATATCTCCGACCGCCAGATCGCCCACCCGGTGGACGGCGGCCAGCGCGCGGACCGGATGGTCGGCAACGACCTTCTCGGCGACCCGGCGCATCTCGGCCTCGGCACTGGGATGGCAGGAGTACCCCAGCATGTCGACGTCGGTGCCGCCGTCGTGGTTGCGCACGGTGCCGACGAAGAGGGCGGTGCCGCCCGCCGCGAAGTCGCCCGCGGCCGCGAAGACCTCGTCGACGGAGAGCGGGGTGTCGCGGATCGCCAGCAGCCGGATCGGGTCCTGCGCCGCCTGCTCACCGGGATGGTCGGGGTACGTGCGTGCCATGGTCCCATCGTGCCGCACGGCACCGGCATCCCGGAATAGCCCTTTCGACCGGGTGGCGCGCGCCCGCGTAGGAGGGTCCTACAGGCCCCGGCGCCTGCGGGCCCTGCGGACCACGGCGGCGGCGCCGAGGAGCGCGACGGTGGCGCCCGCGGCACCGGCCGCGGTGGCGTCCTTGCGGCCGAGCCTGCGGCCCGCGACGGTGCGCCGGCCCGCGACCTCTTCGAGGAGTTCGGCGAGGACCTCCTCGTTGGTCCACCGCGGCCGCCAGCCGGCGTCGTGCAGCCGCCCGACGCTGACGACCCACGGGTGCATCGTGTACGCGAGGTCCCCCGCGGGCGAGGGGGTCAGGCCGATCCGGTGCAGCCGGGCGGCCGCGCCCAGGGCGACCGCCGAGGGCAGCTCCATGCGGCGGATGCCGCTCAACTCCTCGACCTCCTCCTGCTCCAGCCACCCGTCGCAGCCGACCGCGAACTCCCCGTCGACCTTCTCCAGAGCGGCGTACTCCAGGGCGCTGCACAGGTCGTCGACGTGGCAGAACTGCCAAGTCGGACGGGATCCGGCGACCACCAGGAGGCGCGGCGACTCGAAGTACCGGGTGAGCGCGGTGTCGGTGCCGCCCACCAGGACGGCGGGTCGCACCACCGTGACGTTGAGGCCGGGGTGGGCGCGGGGTGCGCGCCGCCCCAGGCGCTCGATCTCCAGGAGGTCGCCGACGCCGGTCGCCTCGGCGGTGGCCCGCAGCTCGGCGTCCTCGGAGAGCGGGATGTCGTTGTCGGCCAGCGCCCCGTAGACCATGGCCGAGGTGCACAGGACCACCCGGTGGACGCCGGCGGCGGCCGCGGCGGTCAGCACGGTCTGGGTGCCGCGCACGTTGTAGGCGGTGCGGGCTGCCGGGTCGGTCTCCAGGTCGAGGTCGAGCGCCAGGTGCACGACGACGTCGGCGCCCCGCAGCTTCTCGGCGATCGCCGGGTCCCGCACGTCCAGGATGTGCCAGGTCGCCTCCGTGACCTCGCCCCGGCGCTCGTCGATGGCGACGACCTGCTTGACCTCGTCGGACGCGGCGAGCCGCGCGGTCAGCAGGGCGCCGATCCCGGAGGCGGCACCGGTCACGGCGACGACGGGACCGCGCGATGTTGAGGTTGAGAGGTTTCGCGCTGCGCGAACCTGCGGATCTGGGGAACTCACCGGGCGTCTCCAGCGGTTGTCTTCAGTACGTACGTTAATGACGCGTACGGACCAGGTGGCGTCCATCCTGCCGCAGGCCACGAGGCGGCGGAGCACCGAGCCCTTATCCGGTTCGGATGTCTACGCTGGTGGTGTTGTGGGGAAGCCGCCGTCGGCATCAGCCGGCGGCCTGACGAGCCGAGGAAACCCGTGAGTGACACCCCATTCGGATTCGGCCTTCCGCCGGAGGAGCCGGAGAACGGCGACGGCAAGAAGAAGGACCCTGCCGGAGGTGGTCAGGGTGCCGGTGGCCAGGGCGGCAACCCCTTCGGTTTCGGGGGCCCGGGCGGCGCGGACAACCCGTTCGCCGCGATGTTCGGTTCGATGAACCCGAACGACCTGGGAGCCGCTTTCCAGCAGCTCGGCCAGATGCTCAGCTACGAGGGCGGTCCCGTCAACTGGGACATGGCCAAGCAGATCGCCCGCCAGACGGTCGCCCAGGGCACCGCCGACGGCACCAAGGACGAGAGCGTCGGCCCCGCCGAGCGCGCCGCCGTCCAGGAGGCCGTCCGGCTCGCCGATCTGTGGCTGGACGACGCCACGTCGCTGCCGTCGGGCTCCACCACCGCCGTGGCCTGGAGCCGCGCGGAGTGGGTCGAGGCCACCCAGCCCGCCTGGAAGGAACTGGTCGACCCGGTCGCCGAGCGCGTCGGCGCGGCCATGGGCGGTGTCCTGCCCGAGGAGATGCAGGCCATGGCGGGCCCGCTGATCGGCATGATGCGCTCCATGGGCGGCGCCATGTTCGGCCAGCAGATCGGGCAGGCCGTGGGCGTGCTCGCGGGCGAGGTGGTCGGCTCGACCGACATCGGGCTGCCGCTCGGCCCGGCCGGGAAGGCGGCGCTGCTTCCGCTGAACATCGAGGCGTTCGGCAAGGACCTGGGCGTCCCCAAGGACGAGATCCGGCTCTACCTTGCCCTGCGCGAGGCCGCCCACCAGCGGCTCTTCGCCCATGTGCCGTGGCTGCGCTCGCATCTGTTCGGCGCGGTCGAGGGCTACGCGCGCGGCATCAAGGTCGACACCGCGAAGCTGGAGGACGCGGTCGGCCAGCTCGACGTGTCGAACCCGGAGCAGTTGCAGGAGGCCCTCCAGCAGGGCATGTTCCAGCCGGAGGACACCCCGGAGCAGAAGGCCGCGCTGGCCCGCCTGGAGACGGCGCTCGCGCTGGTCGAGGGGTGGGTGGACGCGGTGGTCCACGAGGCCGCCAAGCCCCGGCTGACCTCGGCGGACGCGCTGCGCGAGATGCTGCGCCGACGCCGGGCGACCGGCGGCCCGGCCGAGCAGACCTTCGCCACCCTGATCGGTCTGGAGCTGCGCCCGCGCCGGCTGCGGGACGCCTCGCGCCTGTGGGCCTCGCTCACCGACGCGCGCGGCGTGGACGGCCGGGACGACCTGTGGGAGCACCCGGACATGCTGCCGACCGCCTCCGACCTGGACGACCCGGACGGCTTCGTGCACCGCGAGCACCTGGACTTCTCGGAGCTGGACAAGATGCTGGGCGAGGCCGCCGAGCAGAACGGCCCGTCGCTCGAGAAGGACACGGGCGACAAGGGCGACGAGGGCGACGCGAAGACCGACGGCAAGGACGGCTCCGACCAGTGAGCCTGCACGACGACGCGGTCCTCGTACTGAAGGCGTACGAGGACCAGAGCGAGCTGCGCCAGGCCTACCTGGACCACCTCGACGAGCACCCCGACGGCATGTGGAAGGCCTGCGGGGCCGGGCATCTCACCGCGAGCGCCCTGGTCATCGACCCGGAGCGGAAGCGGGTGCTGCTCACGCTGCACAGGAAGCTGAACATGTGGCTCCAGATGGGCGGCCACTGCGAGCCGGGTGATGCCACGGTGGCGGCCGCCGCGCTGCGCGAGGCCGAGGAGGAGTCCGGTGTCGCCGGTCTCACGCTGCTCGCGGGCGGCCCGGTCCGCCTCGACCGGCATCCGATCCCGGCGCCGTGCCACTGGCATCTGGACGTCCAGTACGCGGCCCTCGCCCCGGCCGACGCGGTCGAGGCGATCAGCGACGAGTCCCTCGACCTGCGCTGGTTCGGCTACGACGAGGTGGCCGAGTTCGCCGACGACTCGGTGGTCAGGCTCCTGGAAGCCACCCGCGCCCGGCTCTAGCCGACCGCTCGGGCCCGACCGCCGCACGGCCTCAACCGCCGTACGCGTAAGGGGCGTTCGCCAGAGCGAGCGCCCCTTACGCATGCTCTGGGCGAGCTTTCGGCCCGTGCTAGCTCCAGGCGTTGCCCTGGTTCTGCGCGTGGGCGCCCTGCTGACCCATGCCGTACTGGGCCCGCAGCCCCTGCCCGATCGACGCGTTCTGCGGCGGCAGCACCTCGCTGGGCTGGACGAGGGCGAAACCCTGGCCCAGGAAGCTCAGTTCCCAGCCCTCGCCCGTGTTGCCGCGCCGCCGCCACACGCCGGTGGAGTGCGTCTGCGCCTGCATCTGGACGCGCAGCGAGGTCGACCAGGCCACGATCGCGTCCGCGTCCGCGTTCACGTACTTGTCGGGCGTGACCTGGAGCATCAGCGGCTGGCCCGACGTCATCAGGACGACCTTGCCGCTGCCGGTGATGTTGAGCTGGTACTTGCCGGTGCCGGAGACCCCGTACTGGCTGTCCACGGCGATGACTTCGTGGTGCAGCGAGGAGTCCATCGCCAGGACGTAGCCGCTGTCCACGGTCAGCCCGTCCCGGTCGACGTCCACGATGTGGACGTGCTGGGCCAGGTTGGCGAGGTAGACCGTGCCCTGGCCCGAGACGCGCATCAGGTCCAGGCCCTCGCCGGTGTGGGCGCGGGCGCGCTGCTGGCCGTTCGACTGGTACTCGCCGTCGAACTCCATCAGCCCCTGATAGGCGACCATCGAGCCCTTGCGGGCCAGGAGGTCGTCATGGCCGGTGAGCACGGCCCGCAGCAACTGCGGATTCTGCGCCGTGTAGCGCTCCTGGGACTGCTGCTCGGTGTAGCCGAAAAGCGGGCTCTGCATGGTGTGTCTCTCCCCCTCAGCCCCGGGCCCGCAGGCGGTCCGTGCTGTCCTCACTCGGCTGTACGACGACGATGCCCTGGCCCGAGAAGGCCATCTGGAACGCCTCCCCGCTGCCCCGGCCGATCAGCGCCGAGGCCTTGAAGCTGCGCTTGCCCTTCACCTTCAGGTTCGGGGACCAGGCCACCAGCGCGTCCGGATCGACGTACGTCTCGTCCTCGCCGCTTCCGCAGTCGACGACGACCGGGGTGCCGCGCGAGGTCAGGGCGACCCAGCCGGTGCCGGAGATCTTCACGTTGAACAGGCCCTGACCGGCGAACTTGGCCAGGCCCTTGACCCGCTCGACCCCCCACTGGAGGCTCGCGTCGAAGGCCAGCACATTGGTGCCGTTGACGGAGAGCGCGTCATTGTCGAGGTGCACGATCACCACGTTGGCCCCGTAGTCGGCGAGGTAGAGCAGGCCGTCGCCGGTGCACTTCATGAGCGGCGCGCCCTCGCCGGTGATCCAGTCCCGGGCCATCTGACGCACGGCCGGCGGGTTGGGCTCGTACTGGATGAAGCCCTCGTAGGCGACCATCGAACCGACCCGCGCGAACAGGTCCTGGCCGGTGGACATGGCCACCTTGAGCATCGCGCTGCCGTGGTTCTCCATCCGGGCCGCGACGGGGGTGGGGGCGTAGCCCGCAAGTTGCTGGTTCATGGTTCGGGCTCCCTCAGACCTCGTACGGCTGGACGACGATGAAGTTGCCGGGGGCGCCCCGGAACTGGAGATTGACGGACTCGCCGCTGTCTCCCGGATAGGCATTGCGGCGCAGCCTGACCTGGCTGGAGACGATCACCTGGGACGCGGCGGACCAGGCGACGATCGCGTCGCTGTCGGCGAACGTGGTCGGGGTGACCGGCAGCACCACCGGGGTGCCGTGTGTCATGACAACGAGTGTGCCGGTGCCCTGGAACAGCATGGTGAACAGGGCGCCGCCGGGGATGCCGTGCCCCTCGATGCGACGGACTTCGTACTGGAGGGACTCGTCGAAGGCCAGCACGTTGTCGGCGGAGACGCAGATGCCTTCGCCCTGGAGCTCGATGGGGTGCAGATAGGCGCTGTTCTCGGCGAGGAAGACCTGGCCGCGGCCGGTGCAGCGCATCAACTGCATCTCCTGGCCGGTCGCGTTGCCGACGATCCGGCCCGCGAAACCGGCGCCCTTGTAGCCGAAGTCGACCTTGCCCTGGTACATGACCATGCTGCCCTGGCGGGCGAGGACCGGCTGGCCGCCGACGCCGAGGTCGACCCGGATCAACTGCTTGTTCTGCGAGGTCCAGCGCTGGCCGGTGGGCAGTTCCTTGTACATCTGGATGGCGGCGCGGAGCCCGCCGCCCTGGGGCGCGCCCTGCGGCTGGCCGTAGGGCGCGGGTTGCCCATGGGGCGCGGGCTGTCCGTACGGAGCGGGCGCCCCGGGCGGCGACACCTGGCCCGGGACCTGGCCGAACCGGGGCTGCGGCGGCTGCTGCCCGTACGGAGGCTGCGGCTGCTGTCCGTACGGAGCGGGCGCGGGCGGCGGCACGGTGCCCGGCACCAGGTGCATGGGCGCCGCGATGGTCGGGGCCGCGTGGATCTGCGGGGTGGGCACGGGGGGCGGTGGCGGAGTGGAACCCTGCGGCGGCGGCGCGTAGTGCTGGGCCGCGGGCGCGGGCGTCACGAAGGAGGGCACGGGCGGTGGGGCCTGCGCCGGGGCGCCGAACTGCGGGGCGGGCGCGACGCCTTGGGGCGGCGGGGCGAAGCCGGGGGCGGCACCCTGCGGCTGCGACTGCGGCTCCGGCTGCTGCGGCGCTGCGGGCTCCTCCTCCAGGACCTCGCCGCCGAAGTTCTTCAGGAGGGCTTCGAGGCCCCCGTCGAAACCCTGGCCGACCGCGGCGAAGCGCCAGACGTCCTTCAGGTAGAAGTCCCCGAGCATGACGGCCCGCTCGGTGCTGAACTCCGAGCCGGTGAAGGAGTACCGGACCACTTCCTCGCCTCCGGCCACGACCCGGATGTAGCCAGGGCCCGCCTGGGACATCTGGCCGGCGCCGTCGAGCGTCGCGGTGAAGGAGAGCTTGTGGATGTGGGCCGGGACGCGGTCAAGGGTGACGCGGAACGACTCGGTGTCACCGGCCTGGGGGCCCAGGAGCTGGATCGACTCCTCGGGGGACTTCGGCTGGTTGAAGAAGACGAAGTAACGGTCGTCGGACAGCTGCTCGTTGGCGTCGAGCCCGAAGCAGCTGATGTCGAAGGTCAGCCCGGGGCCCCCGACCTGCACACCCACGTACAGATCCGTGCCTGCCGTGAGATCACTGACCTTGGCCTTGTGGCCGCGCTGGAATTCCCTGGCCATGCGTACCGACCGTCCCCCATCCCGAGGTGATTGCGTCGCGCCAGGCTAACGGCTGCCTCGGACAATCGGCGAAGTCGCTGCACATTCGGTACAGAACCGTCGAGGGTCACTCTCCGCGTGCGGCGGGGAGGTGCGGGAGGCGGTCGGCGGCCACCACGCCTTCGAGGTATCCGCGGGCCCGCTCGGTGCGCGGATAGGCGTCGAGGAGCTCCCAGAACCGGGGCCCGTGACCGGGCACCAGGAGGTGGGCGAGCTCGTGGACGAGCACATAGTCGACGACGTACTCCGGCATGCCCTGGAGCCGGTGCGAGAGGCGGATGCTGCCCTCGGCCGGGGTGCAGGAGCCCCAGCGGGTGTTCTGGTTGGTCACCCAGCGCACCGAGGCGGGGCGCGCCCGGCCCTCGAAGTACAGCTCGGAGAGCCGCTCGGCGCGCTCGGTGAGCTCCGCGTCGCCCAGCATGCGCTTGCTCTCCTGGGCGGCCAGCTTGTCCAGCATCACCGTGACCCAGCGCTGCTCCTCGGCCTCCGACATCCGGGCGGGGATCAGCACGATGGTGCGGTCGCCCTCGCGGTAGGCGGACACCGTTCGGCTGCGCCGGGAGCTGCGGCGGACCTCGACCGCGCTCGTCGCCGGACCGCGTGGCGGCAGGCTGGTCGGGCTGCGCGGCGGGCTTCCGGCACTCTGCAGTGGGTCGGCGGGCACGCCCCGACGTTACCCGCTGTCAGTGGGGGAAGTCCCGCCTCCGGGACGGTTGAGCCATGATCCATCCGACGGGGTGCAGCATTTGAATGACTAATAACCCCCGTCTGTGGACAACTTTTCACGCCCTCCGACGCAGCCGTGCATTCTGGCCCCATGCCGCGCGACGGCCCTGCGATCGGGCAGGATCCGGGGACGCGCGGAGCCGTGGGACAACGGGGGTTCGACCATGCATCCGATGCTGAAGCCGGCGCTGCGCCGGGCCTGGCGGGACCGGCAGACCGTGCAGTTCGGGATCACACCCGCGCAGGCCGTCGTCGTGTCGCCGGTGGACCCGGCGACGGGCCACTTCCTGGAACTGCTCGACGGCACACAGGGCCTGCCGATCCTGTACGAGCGGGCCCGGGCCCTGAACCTGCCGCCGGACCAAGTGGACGAGCTGGTGGCCCGGTTGACGGCGGCGGGCGTGGTGGACGATCCGACGGCGGGCGGCCAGGCGGCCCGTGCGCTCCGGAATCGGCCGGACACGCTGGAGCGACTACGGCCGGATCTGGCGTCCCTCTCGCTCATTCATCCGGATCCGGGCGACGCGGCGCGCCGACTGGCGGCCCGCAGGGCCATACGGGTTCAAGTGCGGGGCGCGGGACGGGTGGGCGCGGCCATCGCCGCGGTGCTCTCGGGCTCCGGGGTGGGCCGGGTCGACGTCCTCGACGGCGGCACCGCGCAGCCGGGCGACGTGGCGCCGGGCGGGCTGCCCGAGCGAGCGGTGGGCGAGCGGCGCGCGACGGCGGCGGCCCAGCTGGTGCGGCGCACGGCACCGGGCGGTCCCCCGCGCCAGGGGAGGGAGGAGGAGCAGGCCCCGCTCTCCCTGATCGTGGTGGCCCCGCGCGAGGCGCTCGACGTGTACGCGCCGGACACGGCGGACGCCGAGGAGTGGGTCGGGTCCGGAACACCCCATCTGTACGCGGGAGTTGTGGAGACGACGGGCGTGGTGGGTCCCCTGGTGCTACCCGGCGGCACCGGATGCGCAGGGTGCCTCGCGCTCGGCCGCGCCGAGCGCGACCCGGGCTGGCCGCGGCTGCTCGCGCAGTGGCGCTCGGGGCGCCGGCGCACCGCCGTACCGGCCTGCGACCTGGCACTGGCGACCGCGGTCGCGGGTCTCGCGGCGGGCCACGCCCTGGCGTTCCTGGACGGTGATCTCCCGGCCAGTACGGGCAGCCGCTGGGAGGCCTCGCTGCCCCGGCTCGACTGGCGCTCCACCCCGATCGAGCCACACCGGGACTGCTTCTGCGGCGCGGTCGGGAACACTCAGGGGGAGCAGGTCTCGGGGGCGGTCGGGCCACACGACACAATGGCCGGGTAACGCCTGCGAGGGCGCTGCTGTCTGGGATTTGGAGGGGCGCATGTCTGATCTTCCCCGGAAGGCGGTCACCCGGACCGCCAAGCTGGCCGCGCTGCCACTTGGCTTCGCGGGCCGGGCCACCTGGGGCCTGGGCAAGCGGATCGGCGGCAAGTCCGCGGAGCTGGTGGCCCGCGAGCTCCAGCAGCGCACCGCCGAACAGCTCTTCAAGGTTCTGGGCGAGCTGAAGGGCGGCGCGATGAAGTTCGGGCAGGCGCTGTCCGTCTTCGAGTCGGCCCTGCCGGAGGAGGTCGCCGGACCCTACCGGGCCGCCCTGACCAAGCTCCAGGAGGCCGCGCCGCCGATGCCGACCCGCACGGTCCACGCCGTCCTGGAGGAGCGGATCGGCGCCGACTGGCGGGAGCTGTTCCTGGAGTTCGAGGAGAAGCCGGCGGCGGCCGCCTCCATCGGGCAGGTCCACCGCGCGGTCTGGCACGACGGGCGCGAGGTGGCCGTCAAGGTGCAGTATCCGGGCGCCGGCGACGCACTTCTCTCGGATCTGACGCAGCTCAGCCGGTTCGCCCGGCTGCTCGGCCCGCTGATTCCGGGCATGGACATCAAGCCGCTCATCGCCGAGCTGCGCGACCGGGTCTCGGAGGAGCTGGACTACGAGCTGGAGGCGCGGGCCCAGCGGGAGCACGCGGCGGAGTTCGCGGGCGACGCCGATGTGCTGGTGCCCGATGTGGTCCACCAGTGCGACCAGGTCCTGGTGACGGAGTGGATCGAGGGGATACCGCTCTCGGACGTGATCAGGGAGGGCACGCCGGAGCAGCGGGACCGGGCCGGGCAGCTGCTGACCCGGTTCCTGTTCTCCGGCCCGGCCAGGACCGGCCTGCTCCACGCGGATCCACACCCGGGCAACTTCCGGCTCCTGCCGCCCGAGAAGCCGGGGGGCGTCTGGCGGCTCGGCGTCCTGGACTTCGGCACGGTCGACCGGCTGCCCGGCGGGCTGCCCGCGACCATCGGCGAATCCCTGCGGATGACGCTGGCGGGCGAGGCCGAGGCGGTGTATGAGGTGCTGCGCGGGGAGGGCTTCGTCAAGGAGTCCATCGACCTGGATCCGGACGCGGTGCTCGACTACCTGCTGCCGATCATCGAGCCGGCCCAGGCCGACGCGTTCACCTTCAGCCGGGGCTGGATGCGCGGGCAGGCGGCCCGGATCGCCGATCCCCGCTCCCCCGCCCACCAGTTGGGCAAGCAGCTCAATCTGCCGCCGTCGTATCTGCTGATACACCGCGTGACGCTGTCCACCATCGGCGTGCTGTGCCAGCTGGACGCGACGGTGCGGATGCGGGACGAGCTGGAGGAGTGGATGCCGGGCTTCCTGGCGGACGTTCCGCACGAGTCCGAGCCGGAGGCGGTCGAGGAGGCCTGAGGCGGCGCGGCGCTACCACCAGGCGGCGTCGAGCCTGCCTTCGATGGCCCTGATGTTGGCGCGGGCGCAGGCCTCGCAGTAGTAGTGACCGGTGCCGTTCTCGACCGAGTAGGTCCACGTCGGCGGTGGGCCCTCGGCCGGAGCCGGGGTCCCGCAGTGGGAGCACACGATGGTTTCGGCCATGGGCCGATTCTGGTCGTCCACCGTGCGACGATACCGCCGCGCCGGGCACCCGCGAGCACAACGCACCGCGGGGGCCGGTCCGTTCGGACCGGCCCCCGCCGTCTTACCTGGTGCTTCTGTTGCTCCGTGGCCGTGCCGGCCCGGTGCCGGCTGTCAGTGCATGACGGCCATGGCGAGGGCACGGCGGGCGCGCATCGACGCGCGCTCGGCGCGCCGCTGCATACGCCGGGCGGCGACCATGCGTACGGCCTGGCGCTCCACCTCGGCTTCCCGCAGTCGCTGATGCATATGCGCACGGGCCAGGGCTTCTGGCATGAGTTGCATTTCGAGGGTCCTGTTCTGGCGCGACTTGTTCGCGCCGGTGGTGGTGAAGTCTGGGGTCGCGGAGCCGGTGGGCTCGCTGGCGGACGTCGTCATCGGGGCCTGCTTCTGGGGGTCGTTCGTTCGGGGGTGGTCGATGGTTCCCGGGCGGTTCATGCCGCGACCGGGTTCTTGCGCGGACGGCCACGCGGCCGCTTGCGGGCCACGACCACACCCTGGACGAAGAGCTCGCCGCCCCAGACGCCCCACGGCTCGCGCCGCTCCTTGGCGCCCGCGAGGCAGGCGGCCACCAGGGGGCAGGTCTGGCACAGGGACTTGGCGTACTCGACGTCGGCCGGCGACTCGGCGAAGAAGACCTCCGGGTCGAAGGAACGGCAGGGGACGGGTACGCCGAGGTTCTCGATGGCGTCGTCGAGCGCGGTGAGCGCGGTGAGGGGAGTCAAGGCGGGGTCCTCCGTGAGACCGGGCGGGGGGAGAGTCGGGGCGGGCGGTACGGACGGGGCGTGCGCTTCGAGTTGCACGGTGGTTTCAACCTCGTCTTGTCGGGTGTGTTCGGCTGTGTCGGTCCGGCCGGTCGGCCGGGCGTCGGCTGGTACCGAGGCCCCCTTCACTCCGTCCGTCCCGTTCGGGACAAACAGAAGGGCCGCGGATCCCTGATGGGGTTCCGCGGCCCTGAAGGCGCCTGCCTGATCTGGATCAGGCTGGATCACTCCAGGGTTCGAGCCCACGGAAGGCCCACATCATGTGGTGCTGGTACTTCTTCGTCTGCTTCTCGGCTCCGGCACCGGTCGCCGCAAAGGCGTGGGCCTGGGCCCGTCCCTTCGCTACTGCTGCTCCCGGCGCCTGGATCGGTCGCTCATTACGCTCATCACGCACGGGGAGGCTCGCCAGGGAGACCGGAGCGGCGGCGGAGAAGCCGACCAGACCGGAGACGCCGGTGGACAGACCGGTGCCCTGGAACGAAGAGCCGAGCGTGCAGGTGGCGGCGACCGAGCGGTCCGTCACTTTGGTGCTGATGAAGCTGGTGTTGGTCTCGATGTAGCTGGCCACTGGTCTCGCCTCCTCTCGGCGTCTCGGGGACTTCGGCCTCGCGGCCTGATCCCATGCGTATTCGGATAAGTACAGCTAAGTACAGCACGGAGACCGGGCTTCGGAGAAGCTCCTGTTTCCGTGGTTAAGAACCTATGGGGATTCCTGGGGCGGGCGCAAACTATTTTTTCGACGAGTTTTCACGAACCCGCGTCGTCGACTCCTCCAGGCTCGTCACCTGCGCAGATGGCCAGTACGTCGGTGCCGAAGCGGTCCAGCTTGCGGGCGCCGACGCCGGAGATCACCGCGAGCTCGTGCCCGGTGGACGGCACGGCCTCCGCGATCGCCATCAGCGTCTTGTCGGTGAAGACGACGTACGGCGGCATGCCCAGCGCCTTCGCCTGGTGGGAGCGCCAGTCGCGGAGCCGCTCGTACAGCGCCTCGTCCATGTCCGACGGGCAGTCCTCGCAGCGCATCAGCTTCATCTCGCCGGCCTCGGTGAGTGTTTTCCCGCACACCCGGCACAGCACCGGCCCCCGCCGGACGCGCTTGCGCACCGCGGGGCCGCGCTCGACGCCTCCGGAGCCGCCCGCGACCGGGCGCGCCGCGCGGGAGCCCGAGCCCGGCCGCAGGCCGTTCAGGAAGCGGCTGGGGCGTCGGCTCGCCCGGCCGCCGGGAGAGCGCGAGAGCGACCAGGAAAGACCCAGGTGGATCCGGGCCCGGGTGACGCCGACGTAGAGCAGCCGGCGCTCCTCCTCGATCTGCTCGTCCGTCTTGGCGTACGTGATCGGCAGCATGCCCTCGGTGAGGCCGACCAGGAACACGGCGTCCCACTCCAGGCCCTTGGCCGCGTGCAGCGAGGCGAGGGTGACGCCCTGGACCGTCGGGGCGTGCTGGGCGGCCTTGCGCTCGTGGAGCTCGGCCACCAGGTCGGCCAGGCTCGCCTCGGGCCTCGCCTGTGCGTAGTCCTCGGCGAGGCGGACCATCGCGGCCAGCGACTCCCACTTGTCGCGCACCGCGCCGGAGCCCGTCGGGGGCAGCGCCGTCCAGCCCTTGGTGCCGAGCACCGCCCGCACCTGGGAGGGCACGTCCACGGCGTCGTCGAGCAGCGAATCGTTGCGGCCCGCCACGGAGGCGCCGCCGAGGGCGACCATCGCCTCCAGCACCTCGGGGCGCTCGAAAAACCGCTCGGCGCCGCGCAGCTGGTAGGGCACGCCCTCGTCCGCGAGAGCCTGCTCGTAGACCTCGGACTGGGCGTTGATGCGGTAGAGCACGGCGATCTCGCCGGCCGGCACCCCGGAGCGGATGAGGTCGCGGATGCGCCGGGCCACGCCCTCGGCCTCGGCGGGCTCGTCGCCGTACTCCGTGTAGACCGGGTCGGGGCCCTTGTCGCGCTGCGAGACCAGTTCGAGCCGGTGCTCGGCGGCGCGGCCGCTCGCCTGGTTCAGCAGCCCGTTGGCCAGGTGCACGACCTGGGGGGTGGAGCGGTAGTCGCGGACCAGCTTGACCACCGTCGCGTTCTGGTGGCGGGTGCGGAAGTCGAGCAGGTAGTCCGGGGTGGCGCCGGTGAAGGAGTAGATGGTCTGGCTGGCGTCGCCCACCACGCACAGGGTGTCGCGGTCGCCCAGCCACAGTTCGAGCAGGCGCTGCTGGAGGGGGCTGACGTCCTGGTACTCGTCCACCACGAAGTGCTGGTACTGGCGGCGGACCTCCTGCGCGATGTCGTCGCGGTACTGGAGCACGCCGACCGTGAGGAGCAGCACGTCCTCGAAGTCGATCACCGAGCGGTCCTGCTTCAGCTGCTCGTACATCCGGTAGACCTGGGCGATCTCGGCCGGGTCGCGGGGCGCTTCGCGGTGCGACTTGGCGACGGCCGCCGGGTAGTCGCCGGGGACGGTCTGGGTGACCTTCGCCCACTCGATCTCGCCGGTCACGTCGCGCAGCTCGTTGCGGTCGAGGCGGAGCCGGCAGCGGGCGGCCGCCTCGGCGACCAGCTGGACCTTGCGCTCGACGAGCCGGGGCATGTGCTGGCCGCCGACCGCTCGGGGCCAGAAGTACTGGAGCTGGCGCAGGGCCGCGGAGTGGAAGGTGCGGGCCTGCACGCCGCCCACGCCGAGCTCGCGCAGCCGGCCGCGCATCTCTGCGGCCGCCCGGTTGGTGAACGTGACGGCCAGCACCCCGCCGGGCGGCAGGATCCCGGACCGCACCCCGTACGCGATCCGATGGGTGATCGCGCGGGTCTTGCCGGTGCCCGCGCCGGCCAGCACGCACACCGGGCCGTGCAGGGCCGTGGCGACCTCGCGCTGCTCGGGGTCGAGCCCGTCGAGCACCGCGTCGGCCGTGTCGGGGACCCGCGGGAAGAGAGTGGAGTGCGTTGCTGATGTCACCCCGCCATGCTGCCAGGTCCCCCGGGACGGGTGCGCCGCGTTGTCCACAGGTGGCGCCCGCAGTCGTACTAATGCGGCCCGTGCCGCCTCCCGCGGGCCGCGGGACACCGGGCCGGGCGGTCGTCGGAGGCTCGGCGTGGCGATTGGGTCACATGGGGGCGCCGCGCGGGAATGGTGGTCGGCCCCCGTACGTTCCACCCCCTGCGGAACCGCATTCGGCGGGGCGCGCACGCCAGTCAGCGATACAGAGGAGCGCGAGACACATGCCGGGCACTGTGACGATGTACAGCACCACCTGGTGCGGCTACTGCCAGCGGCTGAAGAAGCAGATGGACCGCGAGGGCATCGCGTACAACGAGGTGAACATCGAGCACGACCCGGACTCGGCGGCGTTCGTGGAGAAGGCCAACGGCGGCAACCAGACGGTGCCGACCGTGCTGTTCGCCGACGGGTCCACGCTGACCAACCCCTCGCTGGCGCAGGTCAAGCAGAAGATCGGCGTCTGAGCGCGGCGCGCACGAGCCCGTGCGGGCGATCCGCCCGACCGAGCCGGAAGGCCCCCGTCCGATCGTGGACGGGGGCCTTCCGCGTGCCCGGCCCGGGGTCCGGCCCCCCGGCGCGGGCCGGGCTCAGTGCGTCGGCTTCGGCAGCGGCTCGCCGTACCAGAGCTCGATGAGGCGGGCCGCGATCGAGATGCCGTACGGGGGCAGCACCTCGCCGGACTCGAACGCCGCGGCCAGGTCCTCGCGGGAGAACCAGCGGGCCTCGTGGATCTCCTCGCCGTCCACGTTGATCTCGGACGAGGTGGCCTTGGCCATGAAGCCGAGCATCAGGCTGGACGGGAAGGGCCAGGGCTGGCTGGCCACGTACTCGACCGGGCCGACCGTGACGCCCGCCTCCTCGAACACCTCGCGGCGCACCGACTGCTCGATGGACTCGCCGGGCTCGACGAAGCCCGCGAGGGTGGAGAAGCGGCCCTCGGGCCAGTGCACCTGGCGGCCGAGCAGCGCCCGGTCGTGCTCGTCGGTGACCAGCATGATCACCGCAGGATCGGTGCGCGGGTAGTGCTCGGCGCCGCAGGCCGGGCAGCGGCGGATGTGACCGGCCGCGGCGATCACGGTGCGCTCGCCGCAGCGGGAGCAGAAGCGGTGCAGGCGCTGCCAGTTCTCCAGGGCGACGGCGTGCGTCATCAGGCTCGCGTCGCGCGGCGACAGGAGCAGGCCGGCCTCGCGCAGCCCGGCGGGCCGGGCCGACTGGTCCATCCGGCCGGGCAGCGCGTCCTTCTGCAGGGCGAAGTAGCTGACGCCGTCCTCGTCGGTGCCCAGGAAATAGCGGTGGGTCTCGGTGACCGGGGCCTCGAAGGCCGGGGTCATGACGAGTTCGGTGCGCCCGTCGCCACCGTCCGCCGGTTCGTCGATCAGGACCTGTCCCCCGGAGACCACGAAGACCCGGGTCGTGGGATGGCTCCAGGCAGCCGCGAGCCAGGCCTCGTCGAGGCGGTGGTGCGCGGCCCGGTCGATGCCGCTGGGCGCGGTGAGACCGATGGGCGTGGCGAGCCCGATCGGCTGGTCCGTGACGGCTTCACTGCTGGTGGTGCTCACAGGTGCTTCCAACTCCCCCGGGTGGATGGTGTGTTCAGCGATTTCTGTCAGCCGGTGGCGCGGGCTGAGGGATCAGGCTGTCGTGGCGGCGAGGTCGCTCCACAGGTGGGCGGAGGTCTCGACGCCCTTGAACAGCAGGTCCAGTTCGACCTTCTCGTTCGGCGCGTGCCAGCCGTCGGAGGGGACCGAGATCCCCAGGAACAGGACCGGCGCCGCCAGTACGTCCTGGAGGTCGGCGGCGGGGCCCGAGCCGCCCTCGCGGGTGAAGCGGACCTTGGTGCCGAAGGCCGTGCTCATGGCCCGGACGACGGACTGGAGCGCGGGGTGGCCGAGCGGGGTCAGACACGGCCGGGTGCCCGCGCTCCAGGCGATCTCGTGCCGGATCCCGGCGGGGATCCGCTCGGCGACCCAGTCGGTGACGAGCTTCTCGATGTGCTTCGGGTCCTGGCCCGCGACCAGGCGGAAGGACAGCTTCACCATCGCCGAGGACGGGATGATCGTCTTGCCGCCGGGGCCCTGGTAGCCGCCGCCGATGCCGTTGACCTCGGCGGTCGGGCGGGCCCAGATCCGCTCCAGGGTGGAGAAACCGGCCTCGCCCAGCGGCGCCTGCGACTTGGCGGTGTCCAGCCAGTCCGCCTCGTCGAAGGGCAGCTCGGCGAAGAGCTCGCGCTCGGCGTCGGTCAGCTCGGCGATGCCGTCGTAGAAGCCCGGGACGGTGACGTGCTCGTCGGTGTCGTGCAGGGCCGCGACGAGGCGGGCCGCGGCGGTCGCCGGGTTGGGCACCGCGCCGCCGAAGGAGCCGGAGTGGATGTCCTGGCCGGGGCCGTACAGCTGGATCTCGCACTCGGCGAGGCCGCGCATGCCCGTGCACACGGTGGGGGTGTCCTCGGACCACATGCCGGTGTCGGACACGATCACGGCGTCGGCGGCGAGGCGCTCGGCGTGCTCCTCGACCAGGGCCCGGAAGTGCGGCGAACCCGACTCCTCCTCACCCTCGATGAGGAGCTTCAGGTTGACGGCGGGCGCGGTGCGGCCGGTCGCGGCGAGGTGCGCGCGGACGCCGAGGGTGTGGAAGAACACCTGACCCTTGTCGTCGGCGGCGCCGCGCCCGTACATCCGGCCGTCGGTGATCACCGGCTCGAAGGGGTCGGTGTGCCAGCCGTCCTCGCGGGCGGCGGGCTGCACGTCGTGGTGGCCGTAGACCAGGACGGTGGGCGCGCCCGGCTCGCCCGAGGGCCACTCGGCGTAGACGGCGGGGGCGCCGGGGGTGTCCAGGATCTCGGCGACCGGGAAGCCCGTCTCGCGGAGCTTGGCGGCGAGCCAGTCGGCGCTGCGCCGTACATCGGCGTCGTGGCCGGGCTGGGCCGACACGGACGGGATGCGCAGCCACTCCGCGAGGTCGTCGAGGAAGGCGGCGCGGTGCTGCTCGATGTAGGCGCGCACCGTCGCGGTGGCGGTCTGGACGGCGCTGTCCGGGGTCTCGCTCATGCCCTTGAGCCTATCCGGCCGCAGGCGGTGGCCGGTCCTCCGGTCCGCCCTGCGGACGGTGGCCCAGGAGGATCGCCTCCAGCTCGGCCCGGCCCGGCAGGCTGGCCGGGCGGACCGTCTCACCTGTGCGTATGTACACGAACGCGGCGTCGACCGACTCCGGCGGCACGCCCATCTGCTCGGCCCAGGCGACCCGGTAGACCGCCAGCTGGAGCGGGTCCGCGGTGGCCTGCCGACCCGTCTTCCAGTCGACGATCTCGTACGTGGTGAGCGCGCCTTCGCCCTCCTTGTAGACCGCGTCGATGCGGCCCCTGATCACCCGGCCAGCGAGCGTCAGCTGGATGGGCGCCTCAGTGCGGAACGGGGTGCGGGCCGCGTACGGGGTGCGCTCGAAGGCCTCCTTGAGGGCGGCGAGGTCGCGCTCGTCCGCGATGTCGGCCTCGCTGTCGTCCGCTCCGGGCAGCTCGTCGGGGCCGAGCATGGGCAGCGGGAGCTCCTCGAAGCGGGACTCCACCCAGGCGTGGAAGCGGGTGCCCCGGCGCGCGGCGGGCTGCGGGCGGCGCGGCATGGGGCGGGCCAGGTCCCGGGCGAAGCCGTCGGGGTCGGCGGCCAGCCTCAGCAGCTCGGACGCGGTGAGCGAGGCCGGCACCGGCACGTCGAGGGTGGTGGCACGGGCCCGGCGGAGCTCGGTGGTGAGCGCCTCCAGGTCGCGGTCCCAGGAGTGCAGGGTGCGGCGGTCCTCGGGGGTCAGGCGGGGGGCCGGGATGTCGCCGGGAGCGAGAACGTGCTCATGGGCCCGGGGGGCCCTGCCGGGCCCGCTCCGGGTGTGCTCGGCGGGCCCGGTCGGGGCGTCGCCGGGCGGCGCGGTGGCCGGGCGCTCCCCGGTCAGCAGGTCCCAGTCGTCGGCGAAGTCGGCGGGGTCGGCGGGGTAACCGACGTCAACGGGGTCGGCCGGGTGAGCGAACTCCCCTTCTCCGTAAGGGGGGAATTCATGAGGCGGGAACGCCTCGTCCGGAGGGAAGGGGCCCTCCCCGTACGGCTCGCCCCCGTAAAGCTCGTCCTCGTACGGCTCACCGGCGAAAGGCTCGTCGTCGTGAGGAGCGTGCTCGTACGGGGACGGGGCGTGCTCGTAGGGGCCGCCCTCCGGACGCGTGCCCTCCGGGGGCACGCCCCCGTACGGCGCGTCCTCATGAGAGGAGGGCGTTTCGGGGTGCGGGGGCGCCTCTTCCTGGGGAGCCGCCGTCGACAGATGGGCCAGGACGCGCTCGGCGGCGGCCCGGCGGCGGGCCAGGGACTCGGGGTCGAGCGGGAGCGGCCAGGCATGGGTGGTCGCCGACTCGTGGAGGGCCGGGTTCTCGGCGCCCTCGGCCGGTTCGTCCGCCCAGGCCTCGATCTCGCCGTGGCCCGCGGCGCAGTGGTCGTACAGCGCGTGCAGGAACGCGGAGGGCCCCCGGGGCTTCTTCTGGCTCGGGCCCCACCAGTGTCCCGAGCCCAGCAGCAGGGAGCGGGGGCGGGTGAACGTGACGTATCCCAGGCGCAGTTCCTCGGTGTGCTGGTGGTCCTTCATCGCCTCCTTGAAGGACTTGAGGCCCTTCGCGTCCCACTCCTCGACGACGGGCAGCGTGGGGGCGTCGCCGCGCAGCGCGTGCGGGAGGACCTTCGCCTGGGCCGTCCAGGCCTCCCGCGCCTGGGTGGACGGGAACGTTCCGGTGACCAGGCCCGGGACGGCGACCACGTCCCACTCCAGGCCCTTGGACTTGTGGGCGGTGAGCACCTTCACCGTGTTCTCGCCGCCGGGCAGCGCGTTGTCCAGGCCCTTCTCGTACTGCGCGGCGGTGCGCAGGAAGCCGAGGAAGGCGAGGAGGGACGCCTCGCCGTCGAGCGCGGCGAAGCTCGCCGCGGTGTCGAGGAAGCCGGAGAGCGTCTCGCGGCGGCGGGCCGCCAACGCGTGGGGGGACGCGGAGAGTTCGACGTCGAGACCGGTGACGGTCAGGACGCGGTGCAGGACGTCCATGAGCGGGTCGGCCAGCGAGCGGCGCAGGTCGCGCAGCTCGGCGGCGAGGCGGGCGAAGCGGACGCGGGCCTCGGCGGAGAAGGGCAGCCCGTCGTCCTCGCCGCCTTCGAGGAAGGTGTCCAGGGCGTCGGCGAGCGAGATCACCTCGGCCGGGTCGACGCCTTCGACGGCGTCGGCGAGGCGCTGGTCGGGGTCGTCGGAGTCGCTCGGCGGACGGCGGACGAGCTGGCGGGCGCGGCGGCCGAGCAGCGCGAGGTCGCGGGGGCCGATGCGCCAGCGCGGGCCGGTCAGGACGCGGACGAGCGGGGCGTTGGCTCCCGGGTCCTGGAGGACCTCGCAGACCGCCACCAGGTCGGCCACCTCCGGCAGGTGGAGCAGCCCGGACAGGCCCACGACCTCGACGGGGACGTCGCGGGCCACCAGCGCGCCCTGGATCTGCGGGAAGTCGCCCGCCGTGCGGCACAGGACGGCGATCTCGCCGGGGGCCTTGCCGGTGCGCACCAGGTGGGCGATCGAGTCGGCGAGCCACTCGATCTCCTCCTGGTGGGTGTCGAGCAGGGCGATGCGCACGCTTCCGTCCCGCTCGGCGCCGGGGGCCGGACGCAGTGCCTCCACCCCGGCGTGCATCGAACGCAGCGGCGCGGCAAGGGAGTTGGCGAGATCGAGGAGGCGGCCGCCGCTGCGGCGGTTCTCGGACAGGGCCTGACGGGTGGCGGGGCGACCGTCGGCGTACGGGAAGTGGCGGGGGAAGTCGTCGAGGTTGGCGACCGACGCGCCGCGCCAGCCGTAGATGGCCTGGCAGGGGTCGCCGACGGCGGTCACGGCGTGCCCGGTGCCGCCGCCGAACAGCGCGGCGAGCAGTCGGCGCTGGGCGACCGAGGTGTCCTGGTACTCGTCCAGGAGCACCACCTTGAACTCCTCGCGCAGGATCCGGCCGACCTCGGGGTGGCTGAGGGCGAGCTCGGCCGACAGCGCGATCTGGTCGCCGAAGTCGAGCAGGTCGCGGCTCTTCTTCACGGCCCGGTAGCGCGTGGTGAGGTCGAGCAGTTCGAGCCGGGCCGCGGCGGCCTCGGGCACCTTGCGCAGCTCGGCGTTGCTGAGCCTGGCACCCTCCAGGGTGCGCAGCAGCTCCTGGTCGTACGCGGCGAGCCGCTCGGGACGTACGAGGTGTTCCGCGAGCTCGGCGTCGAGCGCGAGCAGGTCGCTGACCAGGGAGGCGAACGACTTGGTCAGCGTCGGGTACGGGCCCGGGGCCTCGCGGAGCACCCGGGCGGCGAGCTGGAACCGGGTGGCGTCGGCGAGCAGCCGCGAGGTGGGCTCCAGGCCTATGCGCAGGCCGTGGTCGGTGAGCAGGCGTCCCGCGAAGGCGTGGTACGTGGAGATGCCGGGCTCGCCCTGCTCCGGCTCCGGGGCATCCGGATCGGTGATGCCCGCCCTGATCAGCGCGGTGCGCACCCGCTCCGCGAGCTCGCCCGCGGCCTTGTTGGTGAAGGTCAGCCCCAGCACCTGCTCCGGCGCGACCTGGCCCGTGCCCACCAGCCACACCACCCGGGCCGCCATGACGGTGGTCTTGCCCGAGCCGGCTCCGGCCACGATGACCTGCGGGGCGGGCGGGGCGGTGATGCAGGCCGTCTGCTCCGGGGTGAACGGGATGCCGAGGAGCTCTTTGAGCTGCTCGGGGTCGGTGAGGTGGGTGGGCACGTCGGAAAGGGTAGTGGGGAGCGCTGACAAGGGGGTTACTCCACCACCTGGCGTCCCTCCGGCTGGGCCGTGCACGAGGCCCGGAACGTGCAGTGGGTGCAGTGGGTCCCCGGGGTCGGGGTGAAGCGTTCGTCCAGGACCTTGCCCGCCGCCGTGGCCAGCAGGTCACCCACCCACTCGCCCGCCAGGGGCTGCTGGGCCTGCACCTTGGGGTAGGCGTCGCCTCCCTCGCGCTGGGGGGCGGGCTGGCGCAGGTGGACCAGTTCGGCGCCGCCCGGTTCCGGGCGGCGGCCGTCGAAGGCCTCGTCCAGGGCGCCCTCGCGGACCGCCAGCTGGTAGACGGCGAGCTGCGGGTGGGCGGCGACCTCGGCGGCGGTGGGCGCCTGCTTGCCGGTCTTGAAGTCGACCACGTAGGCACGGCCCTCGACGTCCTGCTCGACGCGGTCCATGGAACCCCGGATGCGCACCTCGTACTCGCCCGCCTCCAGGATCACGTCGAAGCCGTGCTCCGTGGCGACGGGGGTGCGGCCCGCGCGGTCCAGGGTGTGCCACTGGAGGAAGCGTTCCAGGGCGGCACGCGCGTTCTGCTTCTCCTGGACGGACTTCCAGGGCGCGTCGAAGGCGAGCGCGTCCCAGACCGAGTCGAGCCGCTCCATCAGGACGGCGAGGTCGGCGGGCGTCCGGCCGGAGGCGACCTCGTCGGCGAGTACGTGGACCACGTTGCCGAAGCCCTGGGCCGCTGTGGCGGGCGCGTCGGCCTTCACCTCGCGGCCCAGGAACCACTGGAGGGCGCAGGTGTCGGCGAGCTGGCCCAGGGCGCTGCCGGACAGCGCGAGTGGCACAGCGCGGTCGCGCAGCGGGACCTGCGAGCGGGTCGGTTCCTCCAGGCCCCACCAGCGGTGCGGATGGGCGGCCGGGACCAGCGGCTGGCCCTCCTCGTCGGTGAGCGCGGCGAGGCGGCCCAGGCGTTCGGCGGCCGCTTCGCGCAGCGCGTCGGAGGCCTCCGGGTCGACGGTGGTGGCGCGCAGCTCGGCCACCAGGGCGGCGACCGCGAGGGGGCGGCGGGGGCGGCCGGTGGTGTCGCGGGGCTCGACGCCCAGCTCGGTGAGGAAGCGGGAGGGCTGGTCGCCGTCGTCGGCCGGGGCCTTGACGGCGGTCACCACCAGGCGGTCGCGGGCGCGGGTCGCCGCGACGTAGAAGAGGCGTCGTTCCTCGGCCAGCAGGGCGCCCGGGGTGAGCGGTTCGGCCAGGCCGTCGCGGCCGATGCGGTCGGCCTCCAGGAGCGAGCCGCGGCGGCGCAGGTCGGGCCAGAGCCCCTCCTGCACCCCGGCGACCACGACCAGGCTCCACTCCAGGCCCTTGGAGCGGTGGGCGGTCATGACGCGCACCGCGTCCGGGCGGACGGCCCGGCGGGTCAGGGTGTCGGCCGCTATGTCCTGCGCGTCGACCTCTTCGAGGAAGTTGAGCGCGCCCCGGCCGCCGGTGCGCTCCTCGGCGCGGGCCGCCGTGTCGAACAGGGCGCAGACCGCGTCGAGATCGCGGTCGGCGGCCCGGCCGCCCGCGCCGCCGCGCAGCGCGGCGCGCTCAAGACGCTGCGGCCAGGGGGTGCCGTTCCACAGCTCCCACAGCGCCTCGGCGGCCGTCCCGCCGCCTTCCAGGAGCTCGCGGGCCTTGCGCAGCAGGGCGGCGAGGCGCTGGGCGCCCCGGGCGTACGAGGGGTCGTGCGCGACGAGGCGTTCGGGTTCGGCGAGGGCGCGGGCGAGCAGCACGTCGGAGGGGGCCGGTACGCGGTTGCCCGCGGCCCGCTCCTCGTCGCGCAGGGCCCGTCCGAGGCGGCGCAGGTCGGCCGTGTCCATGCCGCCCAGCGGCGAGGTGAGCAGGGTGTGCGCGGTCTCGGGGTCGAGCCAGGAAGGGGGCTCCGCCGGGCCTTCGGGGGGCGTGCGGCGCGGGTGGACGAGGCTGACCCGACCGGTCGCGCGGGCTCCGGCCCCGCTCGTGAGCGCCGCCTGCGCCACCTGCCGCAGCGCGGTGAGGAGCGGCGCGGCGGCGGGCTCGTCGCGCAGCGGGGTGTCCGCGCCGGAGGTGTCGACGGGGATGCCCGCCGTGGTCAGGGCGCGGCGCAGCGCCGGGATGGTGCGGGTGCCCGCGCGGACCAGGACGGCCATCTCCTGCCAGGGCACGCCCTCTTCGAGGTGGGCGCGGCGCAGCAGGTCCGCGATGTTCTCCAGCTCGGTGGAGGCCGTCGGGTAGGTGTAGGTCTCGACGCGGCCGCCGGTGCGGGTGGGCGCCAGGTCGCGGTGCGCGCGGACCCGCTCGGCGGGAAGGCGCGGCAGCGGCATGCGGCGGGTCAGCAGCCGGGTGGCGGCCAGGAGCGCGGTGCCCGAGCGGCGCGAGGTGGTGAGCACCTCGACCGGCGCCGGGCTTCCGTCGACGCGCGCGAAGGTGTCGGGGAAGTCGAGGATGCCGTTGATGTCGGCTCCCCGGAAGGTGTAGATGGACTGGTCGGGGTCGCCGAACGCGACCAGCGTGCGTCCGCCGCCCGCGAGTGCCCGCAGCAGCCGTACCTGCGCCGGGTCGGTGTCCTGGTACTCGTCGACGAACACCGCGTCGTAGACGGGCAGCTCGATGCGCTCGGCGAGCAGCACCGCGCGGTGCACGAGCTCCGCGTAGTCCAGGACGCCCTGGAGGTCGAGGACGTCGAGGTACTCGGCGAGGAACGCCGAGGCCGCCTTCCAGTCCGGCCGGCCCGCCCGCTGGGCGAAGCGGGCCAGGGCGTCGGGGCCGAGGCCGAGTTCGCGGCTGCGGGCAAGCACCGCGCGCACCTCGTCGGCGAAGCCGCGCGTGGTCAGGCAGGCCCGCAGTTCGTCGGGCCAGCTCACGTGCGCGAGGCCGCTGCGCTGGAGGTCGATCTGGCCGGCCAGCAGGTCGCGTACGGCCACGTCCTGTTCGGGACCGGAGAGCAGCCGCAGGGGCTCACGGAACAGCTGGGCGTCCTGGTGCGCCCGGACCAGCGCGTAGCAGTACGAGTGGAACGTGGTCGCCTGCGGGCTCTTCGCGCCCGCGCCGAGCCGCAGCGCCATGCGGTCGCGGAGCTCGACCGCCGCCTTGCGGCTGAAGGTGAGCACCAGGACGCGCTCGGGATCCGTACCGGCCGCGACCCTGGCCGCGACCGCCTCGACCAGCGTGGTGGTCTTGCCGGTGCCGGGCCCCGCGAGCACCAGAAGCGGACCCGAGGCGTGGTCAACCACCCTGCGCTGCGGTGCGTCAAGGAGAGGGGGATCCACCGGGTCCGGCGGTGTGCGCACCAGTCGGTACGCGCCCGGGGACCGCCGACGTGCCTGCTGGTACGTCGTACGCCCGGTGGAGAAGGAGGAGCTCACGTGGATCGCCGGTCCTGGTGGGTGTGCTGGTCGTGATGGTGTGGACGGGGCCTGCGCGGCAGGCGCGGACCCTCGACGGTACGCCGAACCGTGCCCGGCACGCAGCGAGTCATCCGTACGGTCCTCAGGCCGCCCCGGGCGACGCCGGATGGCGGAAGCTGTCAGGTATGAGACGCCCCGCCGCCGACCGCGCCGCCGCCGGAGCCGTCCCAGCGCGCCCGTGCCATGTCGAGCCGCGGCAGATGGCCCTCGGCGGACCGGGCCGCCTCGCGCAGCGGAGTGCCCTCGTCCCGGTAGTGCTCCAGGGCGCGCAGCTCGTGCCCGGGCAGCAGCGCGCCGTCCGACCGCACCACCCGCCACCAGGGCACCGCGCCGCCGTAGAGCGCCATGACCCGGCCGACCTGGCGCGGCCCTCCCTCGCCGAGCCACTCCGCGACATCCCCGTACGTCATCACCCGGCCGGGCGGAATGTGCTCGGTCACCTCGAGCACCCGCTCCGCGTATGCGGGGATCTCGGGCAGCGGCTCGCCCGGGCGGTCCCTCTGCTGCTGGCTCATCCGCTCCATCCTGCCGTACGCCACCGACAGTCGCCCCGGGCCGGGTGGTACCCGGGCGCGCTCCGGCCGCGGAGTGCGCGAGGGGCGCGGCTCACACCACGCACGCCCGGGCAATGCACCCTGATGCCCCCCTGGGATCTCTGGACATGCCACCATCGTGCGGGCGGTGAGCGGTGATACGAGACAGAGACAAGACGGACGAGTCAGCGAAGGAGCGGGGCGTGCAGCCACCCGAGGCGGCGGCGAGCGGCACCCCCGGAGCGGGGCGACAGGCCGCCGCGTCCGGTGCTGGTGAGCCGTCGGACGAGGCGGGAACTCCCGGCGCCGGGGCGGAAGGCTCCGACAGCGACACGGACCGCGAGGGCCGCGAGCACTCCGGCACCTCGAAGGACGCCGGAGGCCCCGACCGCCCCCGGGACTCCGGCGCCCCGGAGGACGGCGGGGGCGGCGAGGCCCTGTGCGACGACCCGTCGGGCTCGATCGAGCGCGTCCTGGTGGACGAACCGCTGCTGCCCGCGCGCGTGCACCGTCCCTCGGACCTGCTCCGGCTGCTCACGGGTGTGCTCGCCATCGCCGCCGTGCTGGCCATCGCCGCGTTCGCGCACGGCACCACGTCCGGCCTCGAAGACGACATCGCCAAGGGCACCACCGGCACCCCCGACGTCCTGATCCGCCTCGCCGGGCTCGCCTCCAGCATCGCCGTCCTGGTGCTGCCCGTCGCCTTCGCCATCGAGCGGCTGATCAAACGCGACGGGCTGCGCATCGCGGACGGCGTGCTCGCCGCGGTCCTCGCGCACGGTGTCGCCCTCGCCACCGACCTGTGGGTCGCGAAGTCCGCGCCCGGCTCGATCACCGAGGCGCTGACCCGCCAGACCGCGTCGGGCACCCTCACCGACCCCGTGCACGGCTATCTCGCCCCCGTGATCGCCTACATGACGGCCGTCGGCATGGCCCGCAGACCCAGATGGCGGGTGGCGCTGTGGGCGGTGCTGCTGCTCAACTCCTTCGCGGTGCTCGTCGGCAGACAGACCACCCCGTTCTCGATCATCGTGACGATCCTGATCGGCTGGACGGTCGCGTACGGCACGCTCTACGCGGTCGGCTCGCCCAATGTGCGGCCCACCGGGCAGACCCTGCTCGCGGGCCTTCGCCACGTCGGCTTCAACCCGGTGAGCGCGCTGCGCGCCGAGGACGTGCCCGACTCGATGGAGCAGGGCGAGCGGGGCCGGCGCTATCTGGTCACGCTGGAGGACGGGCCGCCCCTCGACGTCACCGTGGTCGACCGCGAACAGCAGGCCCAGGGCTTCTTCTACCGCGTCTGGCGCCGCCTGACGCTGCGCTCCATCACCACCCGCCGCTCGATCCAGTCGCTGCGCCAGGCCCTGGAGCAGGAGGCGCTCCTCGCGTACGCGGCGATCGCGGCCGGGGCCAACGCGCCCAAACTGATCGCCACGTCCGAGCTCGGCCCGGACGCCGTGATGCTGGTGTACGAGCACACCGGTGGCCGCTCCCTGGACTCCCTGGAGGACAAGGAGATCACCGACGACCTGCTGCGCGAGACCTGGCGGCAGGTGGAGGCGCTCCAGTCGCGACGGATCGCGCACCGCAGGCTGGCGGGCGACGCGATCCTGGTGGATCGTTCCGGCAAGGTGATCGTGACCGATCTGCGCGGCGGTGAGATCGCGGCCGGCGACATCGTGCTCCGGATGGACATCGCCCAGTTGCTCACCACCCTCGGCCTGCGGGTCGGCGCCGAGCGCGCGGTGGCCTCCGCGCTCGACGTGCTCGGCCCGGACGCGGTCGCCGACAGCCTCCCGCTGCTCCAGCCCATCGCGCTGAGCCGCTCCACCCGGGCGACGCTGCGCAAGCTCGGCCGCGAGCAGGCACAGCGCGAACGCGAGGCGGTCCTGGAGGCCTCGGACGCGGCGAAGGAGGCGAAGGCGGCGGAGGCGGCCGCCGCCAAGGAGGCCGCCGCGCACCCGGAGGCCGTGCCCGCCGCCCCCGACGACCGCAAGGCGGTCAAGGCCGAGAAGAAGGCCGAGAAGCTCGCCATCGACGAGGCCCTGGAAGACGCGCACGAGGACGATCTGCTCACCCAGATCCGCCACCAGGTGCTGCTGATCCGCCCGCAGGCCCCCGTCGAGCCGGTGCGCCTGGAGCGCATCAAGGTGAAGACGCTGATCAGTTTCGTGGCGGGCGCGTTCGCCGCGTACTTCCTCCTGGTGCAGCTCACCAACATCAAGTTCGGCGATCTGATCGCGAACGCCCAGTGGGGCTGGGTCGCGGCGGCCGTACTGTTCTCGGCGCTGTCCTACCCCGCCGCAGCGGCCAGCCTGCTCGGCTTCGTGCCTGAGCGGGTGCCGTTCTGGCGGGCGGTGATCGCACAGGTCGCGGGCTCCTTCGTGAAGCTGGTGGCGCCGGCCGCGGTCGGCGGCGTCGCCCTCAACACGCGGTTCCTCCAGCGCGCGGGGGTACGGCCGGGGCTCGCGGTGGCGAGCGTCGGCGCGTCGCAGCTCTTCGGGCTCGCCTCGCACATCTCGCTGCTGCTGATCTTCGGGTACGTCACCGGTACCGAGCAGACCTCGGAACTGTCGCCGTCCCGCACCGTGATCGCGGGCCTGCTCACGGCGGCCGTGCTGATCCTGGTGGTCACGGCGGTCCCGTTCCTTCGGAAGTTCGTGGTCAGCCGGGTCCGCTCGCTGTTCGCCGGTGTGGTGCCGCGCATGCTCGACGTCCTCCAGCGCCCGCAGAAGCTCATCACCGGGATCGGCGGCATGCTGCTCCTGACGGGCGTGTTCGTGATGTGCCTCGACGCGTCGATCCGTGCCTTCGGTACGGGGAGCGAGCACACGCTGAGCTACGCGAGCGTGGCGGTGGTCTTCCTGACGGCCAACGCGCTCGGCTCCGCGGCGCCGACGCCGGGCGGTGTCGGCGCGGTGGAGCTCGCGCTGTCCACGGCGTTGACGATCGCGGGCATGACCGCGGAGACGGCGACGTCGGCGGTGCTGCTGTACCGGCTGCTGACGTTCTGGCTGCCGGTGCTGCCGGGGTGGCTCTGCTTCAACTACCTGACCCGCAAGGGCCAGTTGTAGCCCACCCCGCGTGGAAGGCCCTGGGGCTCCGCCCCAGACCCCGTTCGCGCCTGAAGGCCGCTCGTCCTCAATCGCCGGACGGGCTGAGGATGCTCCTGCTGGCCAGCACCGATGCCGCTCAGGGGCGCGGGGAACTGCGCGAGCAGCCACGTGCGGCCCGCAGACGAAAGCGGGGTTCGCAGGGCCGCGGGGAACTGCGCACCGAGCCCCCTGCGCCCCGCGGACGGAGCGCGCTAGAACGCCGCCAGCACCGTCCCCAGCAGCATCAGTGACCCCAGCACCTCCACCGCTCCCACCACGCCCACCGTCAGGCCCCGCCCGGGCAGCGCCGCCGCCCGTAGCAGGTACAGCGCGAACGGGATCGCGAGCCACGGGCTCAGGCAGGCCGCCGGCGCGACGGCCACCGCGTGGTAGGCCACCGAACTCCGGTAGTAGGCCCGGGAGTCACGCTCACGGATCATCGTCTTCACGTACGGCACCGTCCCCCCGAAGTACAGGAGGCAGGCCAGCGCCGGGGCCACGCCCGTACCCCACGCGCCGCCCCCCAGCCGCAGCGCCACGAGCAGCATCGCGCAGGCCGGGACCACGGCGGCGAGACCGTTGAGCAGGGAGCGCTCCCGATTGCGGTACGCGTAAAGGGTGTTGACGGCGATGAAGGGCGCCGCGCAGGCCGCCGCGAGCAGCAGCCAGGGGTGGGTCACCGCGACCGGGATCCCGCAGGCCGCCGAACCGGCGGCGAAGCAGAGCGCCGGGCGGACGTGGCGGCGCGGGGCCTTCGGGTTGCGCGCGATCCGGTTCAGGCGCAGCCACTGCTGGGCGTGGTACGCCGCGAGGTAGCCGAGCAGCCAGGCGCCGAGGAGCGGCAGATGCGCCCAGCGGGGGTGCCCGAGGAACGTACCCGCGGCGAAGGGAACGGCGAGCATCGCCCACGCCCCGTGCTGGTTCGGCAGCCACCCGCTCCGGCTCACGACAGCCCGCCTTTCCGTTTCCGCGAAATGACCAAAAGTACTGGACGCCGTATGGATGCGGCGGCCATTCCAGCTTCCCAGCACCCCGACGGGACATTTGCGGAATTAGGTCACCGCCCGATGGGACCAAAGTCCCCGGGTTCCAAGAAACGGCGGGCGTAAGGTCGTTGATGGCCGTCCGGAGGCGTCCGCATTTCCCGACAGGCCGTCCGGAAAGGCCCGCTCGCATTCTTTTTTGGGCCGGAGGAGTTTCCGTTGCAGAACAGGGCGCAGACAAAGGCGCGGCACCCTCGCGGTGTCGCCGACGCACTGGTGCGGGCGGGCAGCTTCTTCACCCGCGCCGAGGTCTCCGAGGACCTGCGCACCGTGCACCGCACGGGCCACCGGCAGGCGGAGTCCTTCTACCGGGACCGCTGGAGCCACGACAAGGTCGTCTACTCGACGCACGGGGTGAACTGCACCGGTTCGTGCCGCTGGAAGGTGTACGTCAAGGACGGCATCATCACCTGGGAGACCCAGGCCACCGACTACCCCTCCGTGGGCCCCGACCGCCCCGAGTACGAGCCCCGCGGCTGCCCCCGTGGCGCCTCCTTCTCCTGGTACAGCTACTCCCCCACCCGGGTCCGCCACCCGCACGTGCGCGGCGAGCTGCTGCGGATGTACCGGGAGGCGAAGCGGCGGCTCGGCGACCCCGTGCGCGCCTGGGCCGACATCCAGGGCGACCCCGAGCGGCGCCGCGGGTACCAGCGGGCGCGCGGCAAGGGCGGCCTGGTGCGGGCCAGTTGGGAGGAGGCCCTCGAGATCGTCGCGGCCGCGCACGTGCACACCATCAAGGAGCACGGACCGGACCGGGTCGCGGGCTTCTCCCCCATCCCCGCGATGTCGATGGCCTCGCACGCGGCGGGCGCCCGCTTCCACTCCCTCATCGGCGCCCCGATGCTGTCCTTCTACGACTGGTACGCGGACCTGCCGGTCGCCTCCCCGCAGGTCTTCGGCGACCAGACCGACGTGCCGGAGTCGGGCGACTGGTGGGACGCCGCCTACCTGATGATGTGGGGCTCCAACGTCCCCGTCACCCGCACGCCCGACGCGCACTGGATGACCGAGGCACGCTACCGCGGGCAGAAGGTCGTCACCGTTTCCCCGGATTTCGCGGACAACACCAAGTTCGCCGACGAATGGATGCATCCGCACCCGGGAACCGACGGCGCCCTCGCCCTCGCCATGGGCCATGTCATCCTCAAGGAATTCTTCGTCGACCGGCAGACGTCTTTCTTCACGGATTACGTCCGCAGCTATACGGATCTGCCGTTCCTCGTCTCCCTGAAGGAGACCGGGGAAGGGCTCGTCCCGCACAAGTTCGTCACCGCGGCCGATCTCGGCGAGGACACCGAGAACGCCCAGTGGAAGCCCGTCCTCGTCGACGACGCCACGGATGAAACCACCGTCCCCAACGGCACGTTGGGCCACCGCTGGGGCACGACACCCGAGTGGAACCTCGACCTGGGCGACACCGTGCCCCGGCTCAGCATGATGGGCTCCGGCGAGAGTGCCGAGGTCGTGCTGCCCCGCTTCGAGGAGGACGCCGACGGTGTCGTACGGCGCGGCGTCCCCGTCCGGCGCATCGGCGGTCGCCCCGTCACCACCGTGTACGACCTGATGCTCGCCCAGTACGGGGTGGGCCGCGAAGGGCTGCCCGGCTCCTGGCCCGCCTCCTACGAGGACGTGGCCACCCCCGGCACCCCGGGCTGGCAGGAGACCCTCACCTCGGTACCGGCGGCCCAAGTGACGCGGGTGGCACGGGAGTTCGCGCGCACGGCCGAGCAGTCCGAAGGGCGCTGCATGATCCTGATGGGCGCGGGCACCAACCACTGGTTCCACTCCGAGACGATCTACCGGGCGTTCCTCGCACTGCTCACCCTGACCGGCTGCCAGGGCCGCAACGGCGGTGGCTGGGGGCACTACGTCGGGCAGGAGAAGTGCCGCCCGGTCACCGGCTGGGCCACCCTCGCGAGCGCCTCCGACTGGACCCGGCCGCCCCGGCACATGATCGGCGCGGGCTGGTTCTACCTCCACACCGACCAGTGGCGCTACGACACCCTGCCCACCGAGACGCTGGCCTCGCCCCTCGGCGACGGCCGCTTCGAGGGCATGACCGGCGCCGACTGCCTGGCCGCCTCGGCCCGCATGGGCTGGATGCCGTCGTACCCGACCTTCGACCGCAACCCGCTCGAACTCGGCGAGGCGGAGGACCCCGTCCGGCACGTGGTGGACGAGTTGAAGGCGGGGCGGCTCGGCTTCGCGGGCGAGGACCCGGACGCCCCGCGCAACTGGCCGCGCGTCCTGAACGTCTGGCGCGCCAATCTGCTGGGCTCCTCCTCCAAGGGCAACGAGTACTTCCTCAAGCACCTGCTCGGCACCCACTCCAACCTGCCCGACGACGGCCCCCGGTGCGCCCCGCGCGACGTGGCCTGGCACCAGGACGACGTCGAGGGCAAGCTCGACCTGCTGCTCGCGATGGACTTCCGCATGACGTCGACGACGCTGCTCAGCGATGTCGTGCTGCCCGCCGCCACCTGGTACGAGAAGCACGACCTGTCCTCGACCGACATGCACCCCTTCCTGCACGCCTTCACCCCGGCCGTGGACCCGCCGTGGCAGGCGCGCTCCGACTACGACGCCTTCCACGCGCTGGCCGTACGCTTCGGCGAGCTCGCGAAGGAGCACCTCGGGGTGCGCAGGGACGTGGTCGCGACCGCGCTCCAGCACGACACCCCGGGCGGCGAGATGGCCCAGCCCGGCGGGGTCGCGCTCGACTGGTCGAAGGGCGAGTGCGAGCCCGTACCCGGCCGGACCATGTACAACCTGGCGGTCGTCGAGCGGGACTACGGCGCGGTCGGCGAGAAGTTCGCGGCGCTCGGCCCCCTCGTGGACCGGCTCGGCGTCACCACGAAGGCGATCACCTTCGACGTCGCCGAGGAGGTGGCGTACCTGGGCGAGAAGAACGGTCTCGTGCGCGAGGGGGTGGCCGAGGGCCGCCCGCGCCTGGACACCGCCCAGCGCGCCTGCGAGGCGATCCTGTCGCTGTCCGGCACCTCCAACGGGCGCCTGGCGACGCAGGGTTTCGAGACGCTGGAGCGGCGGACCGGGCAGCACATGGCGCACCTCGCCGCCGAGGCCGAGGGCAAGCGGATCACGTTCGCGGACACCCAGGCCCGGCCGGTCCCGGTGATCACCTCGCCGGAGTGGTCGGGCAGCGAGTCCGGCGGGCGGCGCTACACCGCCTTCACCGTCAACACCGAGCACCTCAAGCCCTGGCACACCCTGACGGGCCGCCAGCACTTCTTCCTGGACCACGACTGGATCCACGAGGTCGGCGAGGCGCTGCCGGTCTACAAGCCGCCGCTCGACATGCACCGCCTGTACGGGGAGCCGGAGCTGGGCTCCACCGACGGGAAGCAGGTCGCCGTCCGCTACCTCACCCCGCACAACAAGTGGGCGATCCACAGCCAGTACCAGGACAACCTGCACATGATGACGCTGGGCCGGGGCGGCCAGACCATCTGGATGTCGCCGCAGGACGCCGACGCGATCGGCGTGGCGGACAACGACTGGATCGAGGCGGTCAACCGCAACGGGGTGGTCACCGCGCGCGCCATCGTCTCGCACAAGATGCCCGCCGGCACGGTCTACATGAACCACGCGCAGGAGCGCACGGTCGGCGTGCCGAAGACCCAGCGGACCGGCAAGCGCGGCGGCATCCACAACTCGCTGACCCGGATCATGCTCAAGCCCACCCATCTGGTCGGCGGCTACGCCCAGTTGACATGGGCGTTCAACTACCTCGGCCCGACCGGCAACCAGCGCGACGAGGTCACCGTCATCCGCCGCCGCGACCAGGAGGTCCAGTACTGATGCGCGTGATGGCACAGATCGCGATGGTCATGAACCTCGACAAGTGCATCGGCTGCCACACCTGCTCGGTCACCTGCAAGCAGGCGTGGACCAACCGGCAGGGCACCGAGTACGTCTGGTTCAACAACGTCGAGACCCTCCCCGGCCAGGGCTATCCGCGCCGTTGGGAGGACCAGGAGAAGTGGAAGGGCGGCTGGGAGCGCACCCGCTCCGGCAAGCTGCGCCTGCGCGCCGGCGGCCGCCTCAAGCGGCTCGGCCAGGTCTTCGCCAACCCTGAACTCCCCGAGATCGACGACTACTACCAGCCCTGGACGTACGAGTACAAGAACCTGATCGACGCCCCGGCGGGCGACGACCTGCCGGTGGCGCGGCCCGTGTCCAGCCTGACCGGTGAGCCGCTCGACACCATCGAGTGGGGCCCGAACTGGGACGACAACCTGGGCGGCGCGCCCCAGAACGCCCCGCTCGACCCCATCGTGCAGAAGATCCGCGACGAGGTCGGCGAGAAGATCCGCTTCGAGTTCGAGCAGAGCTTCATGTTCTATCTGCCGCGGATCTGCGAGCACTGCCTGAACCCGGCGTGCGTCTCGTCGTGCCCGTCCGGCGCGATGTACAAGCGCGAGGAGGACGGCATCGTCCTGGTCGACCAGGACGACTGCCGCGGCTGGCGGATGTGCGTGACGGGCTGCCCGTACAAGAAGGTCTACTTCAACCACGCCACCGGCAAGGCCGAGAAGTGCACCTTCTGCTTCCCGCGCATCGAGGTGGGCCTGCCGACGATCTGCTCGGAGACCTGCGTCGGCCGGATGCGCTACCTCGGCGTGATGCTGTACGACGCCGACAAGGTGGCCGAGGCCGCCGCCGTCGAGGACGAACACGACCTGTATCCCGCCCAGTTGGAGTGCTTCCTCGACCCGTCGGATCCGGCGGTCGTGGCCGCCGCGAAGGCGTCGGGCATCACCCACGAGTGGATCGAGGCGGCCCGCCGCTCCCCCGTGTACGACCTGATCGCCACCTACCAGGTCGCGCTTCCGCTGCACCCGGAGTACCGCACGATGCCGATGGTCTGGTACGTGCCGCCGCTCTCGCCGGTCGTCGAGGCGGTCGCGGCGAGCGGCCACGACGGCGAGGACGCCGGGAACCTGTTCGGCGCGATCGACGCGATGCGGATCCCGGTCGAGTACCTGGCCGAGCTGCTCACGGCCGGTGACACCTACCCCGTGGAGGCGGTCCTGCGCCGGATGGCCGCGATGCGCGCCTACATGCGGCGGGTCAACCTCGGCGAGGAGCGCGAGGAGTCCATCGCCGCCGCCGTGGGCCTGACGGGCGCCGAGATGGAGGACCTGTTCCGGCTGCTCGCCGTCGCCAAGTACGAGGACCGCTACGTGGTGCCGAGCGCGGCCCGCGCCGACGCGGACGCCCTGGCCGAAGCCCACCCGCTCGACGACGCCTGCCCGGTCGGCGAAGCGGCCCCGGGGCGTGTCCTGCTGAACCTCTCCACCACCCGGAGGAGCGCATGAACCCCGAGAGTCCGGCCGTCCCGCGCCTGGTCGCGGCCCGCTGCCTGCGCTATCCCGACGACGTCTTCTTCGCCCAACTCCCGCTCCTTCACGCGGCGTTGCGCGAATCCCCCGGGTCGGCCGCCGAGCGGCTCCGGTCCTTCCTCGACGTGGCGGGGGCCACCGATCCGCTGGACCTGGCCGCGCACTACACCTCCACGTTCGACACCCGCAACCGCCGCTGCCTGTACCTGACGTGGTGGACCGACGGCGACACCCGGCGTCGCGGCCTCTCGCTGGTCCGCCTCAAGCGGATCTACCGCGACCACGGCCTGGAGTTCAGCCACGAGGAGCTCCCCGACTTCCTCCCGGCCGCCCTCGAATTCGCCGGGCGCCACGAGGAGTCCGGCACCGCGCTGCTCCAGGAGCACCGCGCGGGCCTCGAACTGCTGCGCCTCGCCCTGACCGAGGCGGCCACCCCGTACGCCGACGTCCTCGACGCGGTCTGCGCGACGCTGCCCGGGACCTCGCCCACCACGAAGGCCGAGGCGAAGGCGCTGGCCAAGGCGGGCCCGCCGCGCGAGACGGTGGGAATCGAGCCCTTCGGGCCCGGCGTCGAACTCCCCTGGCCCGGCTTCCCCGAGAGGGGGGCGTCCTGATGGACCTGCTCCTGTGGGGCGTGCTGCCCTATGTGTCGATCGCCCTGCTGGTCGCGGGCACCGTCTGGCGGGCCCGCTACGACCGGTTCGGCTGGACCACGCGATCCACCCAGGTCCACGAGTCGCGGCTGCTCCGCGTCGGTTCGCCGCTCTTCCACTTCGGGATGCTCTTCGTCGTGCTCGGCCACGTGGTGGGTCTGGTGATCCCGCGGAGCTGGACGGACGCGGCCGGGGTGAGCGACCACGCCTACCACCTGGTGGCCCTGTCCACGGGCGCGGTCGCGGGGCTCGCGGCGGCCTGCGGCATCGCGATCCTGGTCTACCGGCGGTTCACCGTCACCGCCGTGCGCCGGGCGACCCTGCGCGGCGACCACCTGATGTACACGTTCCTGCTCGGCGCGCTCCTCCTCGGCCTGACCGCGACGGTGATGAGCTCGGCCGGCGCCACCGGCGACTACAACTACCGCGAGGGCGTCTCCCTCTGGTTCCGCTCGCTGTTCACCTTCCAGCCGGACTACACCTTGATGGGCGCGGCCCCGCTGGTCTTCAAGCTGCACATCCTGTTCGGCTTCACGCTGTTCGCGCTGATCCCGTACTCGCGCCTGGTCCACATGTTCAGCGCCCCCGTGCAGTACCTGTTCCGCCCGTACGTCGTCTACCGGCGCCGCGATCCGGGGCTCACCGCCAACCGGGCGGCGCGGCGCGGCTGGGAGCGGGTGCGATGAGCGCGCGGACGCCGGTGCGCAGGCCCCGGCACGCGGTGGCGGACCGGCCCTTCATCGTCATCTGGGAGGCCACCCGGGCCTGTCCGCTGGCCTGTCTGCACTGCCGGGCCGAGGCGCGGCCGGACCGCGACCCGGGCGAGCTCGACGGGGTGGACGCCCGGCGCCTGATGGACCAGATCGCCGCGTTCGGGAAGCCGAGCCCGCTGTTCGTGATCACCGGCGGCGACCCGTTCCAGCGCGCCGACCTCAACGACCTGGTGCGGTACGGGACTTCACTCGGGCTGCGGGTGGCGGTGTCACCGTCCGGCACCCCCACCCTGACCCGCGCCAACCTCACGGCGGTGCGGGACGCGGGCGCCGTGGCGCTCTCCCTGTCGCTCGACGGCTCGACCGCCGCCCGGCACGACGCCTTCCGGGGCGTCGACGGGGTCTTCGACTGGACCCTGGAGGGCTGGCGCACCGCGCGCGAGCTCGGCCTCAAGGTTCAGGTCAACACCACCGTCACCCGCGCCGCCCTGCCCGACCTCGCCGACATCGCGGCCCTGGTCAAGCGCGAGGGCGCGATGCTCTGGTCGGGGTTCGTCCTGGTGCCGACCGGACGCGGCGCGGGACTCGACGCCCTCACCCCGGACGAGACCGAGGACGTTCTGCACTTCCTGTACGACTGCGGCTCCGTCATCGCCACGAAGACGACGGAGGGCCACCACTTCCGCCGCGTCGCCCTCCAGCGCGCCATCCTGGCCCGGCACGGCGAACAGCCGGAACTGGGCCCTCTGCACCGGCAACTCACCGAGCGCGCCCAGGAGTTGGGCCTCTTCGCGGGCGAGGGGCGGCCGGTGCGCAGGCCGCCGATGGACGTGTCGTCGGGCCGGGGCTTCGTCTTCGTCTCGCACACCGGCGAGGTCCATCCCAGCGGCTTCCTGCCCGTCTCGGCGGGCAATGTGAAACACCATCCGCTCGCCGACATCTACCGCGGCTCGGCCCTGTTCGCGACGCTCCGCGACCCCGCCCTGCTGCGCGGCAGGTGCGGGCGCTGCGAGTTCAACTCCGTCTGCGGCGGATCGCGTTCACGGGCGTACGGGCTGACCGGCGACGTGCTCGCCGCCGACCCGTGGTGTGCGTACGAGCCCGGCAGCTTCCCCCATCAGGACGACCTCCGAGAGCTGGTTCCATGACGTCGAAGCGATCGGTCGTCGTCATCGGCGCGGGCATCAGCGGCCTCGCCGCCGCCTGGCGGCTGCGCGGGCGGGCCGAGGTCACGGTCCTGGAGAGCGGGGCCCGGGTCGGCGGCAAGCTGCGCACCGGCACGCTCGCCGGGGTCGCGGTCGACGAGGGCGCCGAGTCCGTGATGGCGCTGCGACCCGAGGCGGTCGAGCTGGCCGAGGCGGTCGGCCTCGGCCCGGCCCTGGCCGACCCTGCGCCCGCCCCGGTCACCGTGTGGACGCGGGGTGCGCTGCGGCCGATGCCCGCGGGCCATGTGCTCGGCATCCCGTCCGACCCGGCGGCGCTGGCCGGGACCGGCCTCCTGTCGGACGCGGGCCTGGCGCGGCTGCGCGAGGAGGGGGCGCGACCGGCCGCCCCGGTCACCGAGGACGTGTCGATCGCCGCCTATCTGGGGGACCGCATCGGCCGCGAGGCCGTGGACCGCCTGGTGGAACCGCTGCTCGGCGGCGTGTACGCGGGCAGCACCGACCAGCTGTCGCTTCGCTCGGCGATGCCGGGCGTCGCGGGCATCGCCGAGCGCGGCGAGCCGCTGCTGAGCGCACTGCACGGCCGCCCCCGCCCGGAGGGCTCCCCCGTACGCGGCATCGCGGGCGGCACCGGGCAGCTGCCGCTCGCTGTGGCGCGGGCGAGCGGCGCCCGCGTCCTGACCGGGACCACCGCGGCGGCCCTGGAGCGCACCGCGTCCGGCACCTGGCGGGTCGAGGCGAGCACCGCCGACGGCCCGCTGCTGCTGGCCGCCGACGCGGTCGTCCTCGCGCTGCCCGCCTTCGCGGCGGCCACCCTGCTGCGCCCGCACGCGGCGACCGCCGCCCGCGAGCTGGCCGCGATCCCGTACGCGAGCACGGCCGTGGTGACGATGGCGTTCGCCCGCGACCGGGCCGGGCTCGGCGGGCTGCCGTCCGGCAACGGCTTCCTCGTGCCGCCCGTGGACGGCCACACCGTGAAGGCGGCGACGTTCCTCTCCAACAAGTGGCGCTGGCAGGCCGACGCGGCCCCCGACCTCTTTCTGCTGCGCGCCTCCATCGGCCGGGCCGGCGAGGAGCACCTCCTGGAGCGGCCCGACCGCCATCTCATCCGCACGGCCCTGACCGACCTGCACCACGCGGCCGGTCCGATCGGCGAGCCCGTCGCGGCCCGCGTCACCCGCTGGGAGCGGGGCCTGCCCCAGTACACGGTGGGCCACGCCGCCCGTATGGCGCGGGTCCACGAGGACGTCGCCCGCCTGCCGGGCCTCGAAGTGTGCGGCGCGGCCTACGCGGGCGTGGGCATCGCGGCCTGCGTCGCGACGGGGTTCACGGCGGCGGACCGCGTGGCCTGACCGGCGGCCGGGACCGGGCCGGGAGCCACCCCGATGGGCCGCCCCGCTGGCGCACCCCCCGCCTGCCCGCCGCAGGATGGGGGGATGGAACACCACCGTGCCCCGCGCAAGCGGACCCGGGCCGCCGCGTTCAGCGCCGCCGCCGTACTGATCGCCGCCGCCGGCTGTTCGAGCGGCGGCAAGGACGACAACGGGCTCGGCTCCGGCACGGCCGACGCGGCCAAGCTCGCCACGCAGAAGCTGGACTGGAAGGCGTGCTCCGCGCCCACCGCGGCGGAGGGCGCGGGCTCCGCCCCCTCCCCGCTGCCCGGCGGCGCCCAGTGGAAGTGCGCCACCATGAAGGTGCCGCTCGACTACGCCGACCCCAAGGCGGGCACGCTCGACCTCGCCCTCATCCGGACCGAGGCCACCGACCGGGCCCGGCGCATCGGCTCGCTGGTGTTCAACTTCGGCGGTCCGGGCGGCTCCGGCGTGACCACCCTGCCGTCGGCTGCGAGCGACTACGAGGCCCTGCGCGCCCGCTACGACCTGGTCAGCTTCGATCCGCGCGGGGTCGGCGCCAGCGCGCCGGTGCGCTGCGAGAACGACACCCAGCTCGACGCGTACTTCGCCCAGGACGCGACCCCCGAGGACCCCGCCAAGGAGAAGGCCTACATCGAGGGCCTCAAGTCGTTCGCCGTCGCCTGCCAGGACAACTCCGGCCGGGTGCTCCCCCACGTCGGCACCACCGAGGCCGCCCGCGACATGGACCTCCTGCGCCAGGTCCTCGGCGACCAGAAGCTGCACTACATGGGGATTTCGTACGGGACCGAGCTCGGCGGCGTCTACGCCCATCTGTTCCCCAAGAACGTCGGGCGGGCCGTCTTCGACGCCGTCGTCGACCCCACGAACGACGTCGAGCAGGGCGCGCTCGGCCAGGCCAAGGGCTTCCAGCTCGCCCTCGACAACTTCGCCCAGGACTGCGTGAACCGCGGCGACAAGTGCCTGCTGCGCGGCGCCAACGTCAAGGAGGTCGAGGACGTCGTCGTCAAGCTGCTCGCCCAGCTCGCCACGAAGCCGATCCCCGCGGGCAACAGCGGACGGCAGCTCACCCGGACGCAGGCGACCAACGGCATCGCCCAGGCCCTGTACTCGAAGGAGTACTGGCGGCTCCTAGAACAGGGCGTCGACGAGGCGGAGGGCGGCCAGGGCGCGCTGCTGCTCGCCCTGTCGGACGCGATGAACGGGCGCGGCAAGGGCGGCACCTACAGCAACATCCAGGCCGCCAACGCGGCCATCAACTGCGCCGACTTCAAACAGCGTTACTCACTGGAGCAGACGAAGGCCAAGCTCCCGGAGTTCCGCGCCGCCTCTCCGGTCTTCGGCGACTTCATGGGCTGGGGCCTCATGGGCTGTTCCGCGTGGCCGGTCGCCGGACAGTGGACCAATCCCGACGTGAGCGCGCCGGGCGCCGCCCCCATCGTGGTCGTCGGCAACACGGGCGACCCGGCGACCCCGTACGCGGGCGCCCGGAACATGGTGGAGAAGCTGGGCCCGGGCGTCGGCGTGGAGCTCACGTACAAGGGCCAGGGCCACGGGGCGTACAACAGCGGCGACACGTGCGTGCAGGGCGCGGTGAACGCGTATCTGCTGGACGGAAAGGTCCCCTCCGCGGGGACGGTCTGCCAGTAGACCGGCGCCGCTTCGAACCCGTCCGCCGGGGGGCAGGTGCGACCGCGGGCCGCCGGTGGCTGGTCGCGCGGTTCCCCGCGCCCCTGGCGGGGCTGGGGGAACCGGACGGGCGGCCACGGACGGCCCGCGGTCGGAGTACCCGGCGCTCAGTAGATCGGCTTCTCCGGCTCGATCTGGTTGACCCAGCCGATCACGCCGCCGCCCACGTGCACCGCGTCCGAGAAGCCCGCGGACTTGAGGACCGCGAGGACCTCCGCCGAGCGGACACCCGTCTTGCAGTGCAGGACGATCCGCTTGTCCTGGGGCAGCGCCTCCAAGGCCGTGCCCATCAGGAACTCGTTCTTCGGGATCAGCTTGGCGCCCGGGATCGAGACGATCTCGTACTCGTTCGGCTCGCGGACGTCGATGATCTCGATCTTCTCGTCGGCGTCGATCCACTCCTTGAGCTGCTTGGGAGTGATCGTCGAGCCCATGGCCGCTTCCTGGGCCTCCTCGGACACGACGCCGCAGAAGGCCTCGTAGTCGATGAGCTCGGTGACCGTCGCGTTCGGTCCGCAGACCGCGCAGTCGGGGTCCTTGCGGACCTTGACCTGGCGGTACTGCATCTCCAGGGCGTCGTAGATCATCAGGCGGCCGACCAGCGGCTCGCCGACACCCGCGAGGACCTTGATCGCCTCGGTGACCTGGATCGAGCCGATCGAGGCGCACAGCACACCGAGCACGCCGCCCTCGGCGCAGCTCGGGACCATGCCCGGCGGCGGGGGCTCGGGGTAGAGGCAGCGGTAGCAGGGACCGTGCTCGGACCAGAAGACCGAGGCCTGACCGTCGAACCGGTAGATCGAGCCCCACACGTACGGCTTGTTGAGCAGCACGCAGGCGTCGTTCACCAGGTAGCGAGTGGCGAAGTTGTCCGTGCCGTCGACGATCAGGTCGTACTGGCTGAAGATGTCCATCACGTTCTCGGCCTCGAGCCGCTCTTCGTGCAGGACCACGTTCACGTACGGGTTGATGCCGAGGACGGAGTCCCGCGCGGACTCCGCCTTGGAGCGGCCGATGTCGGCCTGGCTGTGGATGATCTGGCGCTGGAGGTTCGACTCGTCGACCTCGTCGAACTCCACGATGCCGAGCGTGCCGACACCGGCGGCCGCCAGGTACATCAGGGCCGGGGAGCCGAGACCGCCGGCGCCCACGGCGAGCACCTTCGCGTTCTTCAGCCGCTTCTGCCCGTCCATCCCGACGTCGGGAATGATCAGGTGGCGCGAATACCTGCGGACCTCGTCTACGGTGAGCTCAGCTGCTGGCTCGACCAGGGGTGGCAGCGACACGAGAACCTCAATTTACGCAGTTGGTCGGTAAGTCAGTACGGTTGCTCTCTCCGTAACACTGCCACGCTCCCCCTCATTCCGAGATACCCGGTCCGATCCGCGAGACGATTTCGTCCCAGTAGCCGGGCAGTGTCTCGAATGGGTTGATATACCCGTTTCCCTTGCGGGGCCGGTCGTCGCGGTCCGTGAAGTAGATCGTGCCCGCGCCCTGCCAGCGGGCGATCCGCAGGGCTTCCTCCAGATGGGTCCTCGGCACCCCGTGCACCAGGTGGCAGAAGCGCTCCGGCGGGTAGTCGGCGGTCCATTCCGCCACCTGCGACCAGCGGTAGTCGGCCCACGGTCCGGTGTAGGTGATCAGCTGGTCGGCGGCCTCCGCGTAGCCGGGGTACGGGTGTGTGCCGTGCCCGAAGACCAGGTGGGCGCCGTCCCGCAGGGCCCGGAGCGTGTCCGTGGTGCGCCGCATTTCGGGAAGCGCGTCTCGCTCTGTGGGACAACGGTGGAGCAGGAAGCCGTCGACCCGGTACCAGTCGAGGTAGCGGTGCGCCTCGGAGATCTGCTCGCCGAAGGAGCGCGTCCCGTACGCCGTGTCGAGGTGGCCGAGCACCCGGATCCCGGCGTTGCGCAGCCGCCCGACGGCTTCGAGGCAGTGCGGGTCGGGCCGGCTGCCGGGGCCGCCCGGCGTGCCGCCGGACACGTTGAGCACGGCCCAGTGCAACGGCGTTCCGGGGCGGGTGAGTTCGGCCCATTCGACGGGGGCGACCAGCGGATGGGCGTAACCGGGGACGCCGAGCCCGAGCCGGTCGGCGCCGGTCGCCGCGCGCTGTCCGAGGAGCCGGGTCAGATTCGGCATGCCGCCTCCATCCAGATGTCCGCGAGGGACTCCTCCAGGTTGATGCGGGGCCGCCAGCCGAGCCGGTCGCGGGCGGTGCGCACATCGGCCTGCTGCCAGCTGCCGCAGCCGTCGGGGTAGGGGGCGGGCGCGGCGAGGTGTTCGAGGCCGGGCTCGCCCACGCGCGGGGAGCCGATCATGCCGGGGCGCATGCCGGGGGGGCCGTCGAGTTCGTGCAGGGCGCCCGCGTAGCCCGCGACCCGGGCGAGGACGGCGGCCGCGTCGCGGAGCTTCACCGAGCGTCCGGTGCCGATGTTGACCACGCCCTGCGCCGCCGAGAGCGACGCGGCGTGCACGGCCCGCGCCACGTCGCGCACGTCGACGAAGTCCCGCTGCACGCCGAGCCCGCCGAGCTTCAGTTCACCGTCGCCGGACTGCATGGCGCGCCGCATCGCCTCGGCGAGCCGGCCGAGCGGCGACCCGGCCGGTGTGCCGGGGCCGACCGGCGAGAAGACGCGCAGCACGATCGCGTCGAGCCCGGAGCCGAGGACGAGTTCGGTCGCGGCGAGCTTGGAGACGCCGTACGGACCGCCGGGGCGCGGCACCGCGTCCTCGGCGGTGGAGGAGCCGGGCTGCGAGGGCCCGTACTCCGAGGCGCAGCCGATCTGCACGAGCCGGGCGCCGCAGCCGCTGCGCCGCAGGGCCTCGCAGACGGTGGCGACGGCGACGGTGTTGTGCCGGGTCAGTTCGCGGGCGCCGCCCCGGGTGGCCCCGGCGCAGTTGACGACGACCCCGGGGTGCACGGCGTCCAGGAAGCGGGTCAGGGCTCCCGGGCTGCCGGTGGCGAGGTCGAACCGTACGTCCGCGTCGTCGCCGCGCCCGAGGGCGGTGAGCTGGACGGCGGGGTCGGCGAGCAGGCGGTCGGCGACGAACCGGCCGAGGTATCCGTTGGCTCCGAGCAGCAGCACCCTCATCGCACGGTCCTTCCGTGCGGGTGGCGGGAGGCCGGTGGCAGGGCGGTCATGTGTCGTTCTCCTTCAATGCCGTCCCGCCCGTTGCGTACTGCGGTCGGGCGGTGACGGCGCTTCGGTGGGGTGGGCGCTCCGGTCGTCGGGCGCCTCACTGGTCACAGTGGGCCGAGGCGCGGGCCAGCACGGCGGCGGCTCGGGCGAGCAGGGCGAGGGCGGCGGCGCCGCACACGGCGGCGGGCACCGCCCCGGCCCCCCAGGTCTGGACGACGGCTTCGACGGGGCGGCCGACGAAGGCGCACCCGGGCAGCCGTCCGGTGAACACGCAGGACAGGGCGAGCAGTTCGGCGCCCGCGGCGGCGGCGAGCGTCTTCGTGGCGGCGCGGGCGAACCCGTGCGCCGTCAGCAGCCGCGCCAGCCAGAGCAGCGCTCCGAGCGCCAGACCCTCCGCGAACGCGGCTTCCCCGTAGGCGAGTTGGGCGGTCGCCAGGCATCCCGCGAGGCAGCCGAGGAAGAGGGCGGCGCTGGCCAGGAGCAGCGGCCGGGACCGTCCGGAGAACTCGGCGAGCCCCCGGCTCGACGCGAGCTTCCTGCGGGCCTGTACGGAGAAGAGGTGCGCGCACCACAGCGCGGGGGCGACGGCGAACGCGAGGCCGGTGGCCGCCGCGGGGTTGAGCGGCCAGACCCCGTCGGGGCCGCCGTGCACGGCCTCGGTGAGCAGCCCGTCGCCGCCGATCGCGTACGCCATGAGCCAGCCGGCGCCGAGGCGGGCGGCGGGCCGGGTGCGCGGGTCGGCGCGCAGGGGACCGCGGCGCAGGGTCAGGGTGAGGACGACCACGAAGGCGAGGGCGCCGACCGCGCCCGCCGCCAGGCGGACGCCGCCGGTGGTGAGCTGGACCCCCGCGACGGCGAGGGCGCAGACGACGCCGGGCAGCGGCGCCCACGGCGCCCATCCGATGGCGCGGGGCGTCGACTCGGCCGCGGGCGGCGGGGGTTCGGTGTCGCGCGGCACCCGGGCGTAGAGCTCTTCGGCGAGCGAGAAGACGTCGCGGTGGCGGAAGCGGGCCGCGGCGCGGTCGGTGACGCCGTGCGCTTCGAGGCCCGCCGCGATCTCCAGCGGGTCGACGGCCCGCTCGCACAGTTCGCGGTGGCGGTGCATGAGCGCCTTGACCGGGTCGGCGGGGCCGCGCCGGGGAGGGGCGGTGCGGCCCGGCTCGCTCGGGGACGCCGGGGCGAGGACGTCCTTGGAGCGGGAGTCCCAGGCGGCGCCGGTGGCCGGGGCGGAGGGAAGGTCGGTCACGCGCCCGCCCCTTCCGCCTCGGCGTCGAGACGCTGCTTGAGCAGCACGGCGATCGGACTCCCCGCCCAACTCGGCTTCGCCGGGACGGGGTTAACGGGACGGCGGGCCGCGGTCGGGGCCGCCCATCGTCCGGGCACATGGGCCTCGGCGGGGTGCGCGAAGGGCTGCGGGCCGACCGTGTCACCGGCCTGCTCGCGGTGGACCGGGTTGTGCGACATGAGCTCCAGGTAAATGCCGCGAAATGCCGCGAGGTTCTGCTCGACGGTGAACAGTTCGAGCGCGCGGGCGCGGGCGGCGGCGCCCAGCCGCGAGCGCCGCTCGGGGTCGCGCAGGAGCGCCACACAGGCGTCGGCGAGCGCGCGCGGGTTGCGCGGCGGTACCACCAGCCCCGTGCCGCCGATGACTTCGACGACCGCGCCGGTGTCGGTCGAGACGGTGGCCCGGCCGCAGAACATGGCCTCGACGAGGCTGATCGGGAAGCCCTCGACGACGCTGGAGAGCACGACGACGCTTCCGGCGGCGTACGCGTCGGCGAGTTCGGGCGCCTCGGGGCCGCCGAGCTCCTCGAAGGAGACCGGGTTGTCGCCCACCGCGTGGGCGTCGGCGGCCTCGTCGGGGAAGAGCTGGGCGGCCAGGGCCCGGCAGTGGGCGAGGTAGGTGAGCGCCTCGGCGCCCTCGGCGGGCGCGGCGATCAGCCGCAGCCGCGCCTGCGGCTCCGCCCTGCGGACCTCGGCGAAGGCGTGCAGCAGCGCGATGAGGTCCTTGGCGGGCTCGATCCGCCCGACCCAGACCAGGGTGTGCGGGTCCCCGCCGTAGGCGCCTTCCCCCACGGCGTGGAAGCGGTCGGCGGACATGCCGGGGTAGACGGTGCGCAGCTTGGCGCGGTCGGCTCCGCAGCGCTCCTGCCAGCGGCGGGCGTGGGTGTTGCCCGGGGTGACGAGCTCGGCGCGGGCGTACACCTCGGCCGCGAGACGGCGCTGGAAGCCCGCCTGCAACGCCCGGACGGGGACGGAGAGCCGGGCATTGGCGAGGTACTGGGCGCGCAGCTGCACGCCGTACTCGGTGACCAGGAGCGGGACCCCGCAGAAGCGTTTGGCCAGGAGCCCGGGCAGGGCCGCGCGGCCGCCGGACGCGGCATGGCTGAGGTCGGCCGAGCCGAGCGCGTCGTCGCCGTACCAGTCGAGCGAGAGCGGGCGCAGGGTGCGCTCCAGGAGGCCGGCGAAGGCGAGGTGGTCGGGCACCCGGGCGGCCTGGACGGCGCGGTTGGCGCCGGGCGCGCGGCAGGCGGCCTCCAGCATGCGGACGGCCGTCTCGGACCGCAGCTCGGCGGCGAGACCGCCGTGTTCCCGGGCGAGGGCGGCGAGCCCGTAGAGCCCCTCGGCGAAGCCGTCGCCCGGCTCCGGGTCCGCCTGGCCGTCCGTGCAGATCCCCCGGACCAGCTGCCCGAAGTGCGCGGCGAACTCCCGGCGTTCACGCCGCCCGTAGCCGCGCTCGGCGCGCCCGCGGCCGGTGCCGCGCCCTTCGGGCGCCGCCCAGAGCGGGGCGGTGCGCACCCGCCGCACCTGGGGCGGCAGCGGAAGCAGTCCCCGCTCCTCCTGTTCCCGGCTGCGGCTCAGCGCGAATATGTCGAACTCGTGCCGCGCGAGCCCGCGCACGAGCCGGTCGCACCACAGCCTGGACTCGCCGGTCGTGTACGGATAACCGCCATCCGTGAGCAGTCCGATCCGCATGTGCGCACCCCCGATCTCCCTTGTGGGCGGTCACCGTTGGCAACGGCGACTCGCAGCGGGAAGAACGTAAGCGGTGATGCCGGTGGCGCGACGGACGGTTGTCCGTCGCGCCACCGGAAGGGGTGAATGCACGTAACTTTCCCGACCCGGTGGCGTTCGGTCGCGCTACGGGTCGGATCGGTCACGGACGGCTACGCCACGGCCACTTCCTCGCGGTCCGGGCGGGGCTCGGGGGTGTCGCCCCCGCGCAGCTCCCGGCGGGCCGCACGGCGGGCCGCGGCCAGCGCGGGATCCAGTGCGGGCACGGCCGCGAGCAGCTGCCGGGTGTACGGGTCCTTCGGCGCCCCGTACACCGCCTCGACCTCGCCCTCCTCCACGATCCGGCCCTGCCGCATGACGGCGACCCGGTCGCTGACCTGCCGGACCACGGCGAGGTCGTGGGCGACGAAGACGAGCGCGAGGCCGAGTTCGCGCTGCAACTGCGCCAGCAGCGCGGTGACTTGGGCCTGCGTCGTCACGTCCAGAGCCGATACGGGCTCATCGCACACGATCAGTGTCGGCTCGGCGGCCAGCGCGCGGGCGATCCCCACGCGCTGGCGCTGACCGCCGCTGAACTCGTGCGGATAGCTGTCGTACCGGTCCGGGTCGAGCCCGACCCGTTCGAGCAGCTCCCCGACCCGGGCCCGGATCGCCGCCTCGTCGCGCCGGCCGGCGGCCCGCAGCGGGTCGGCCACGGATTCGCCGATCGAGCGGCGGGGGTTGAGGGAGGAGACGGGGTCCTGGAACACCATCTGCACGGTGCCGGTCCGGCTGACGTGCCCGGCACTGGGCTCCAACAGACCCACCAGCATGCGGCCCAGGGTGGTCTTGCCGCTTCCGCTCTCGCCGACGATGCCGAGGGTTTCGCCTCGGTGCACGGTGAGGTCGACGGTGTCGACGGCGGTGAAGGCCGCGCGCCCCCGCCCGAACGCCTTCCGCAACCCCGCCGCCCGCAACACGACGTCCCCCGCGTCGGCGGCCCCTTCAGCCTTCTGGGGCGAAGCCCCAGCGGCCCCCTCCACTTCGGATTCGCCCGCGGACCGTGCGTGGCCGCTCGCGCAGTTCCCCGCGCCCCTGTCAGCATGCGGCTCAGCAACGTTTGCAGCTTCGCCCGCACCACTACCAGCATGCGGCTCAACGGGGTCAACGCCCTCAGCCCGTCCGGCGATTGAGGACGAGCGCCGTTCAGGCGCGAACGGGGTCTGGGGCGGAGCCCCAGGGGGGATGCGGGGGACCGCGGAGAGGAGGGCGCGGGTGTACGGGTCGGTGGGCGCCCCCAGGACCGCGCCGACGGCCCCCCGCTCCACCGCCCTCCCCGCCCGCATCACCAGCACCTCGTCCACGCTCTCCGCCGCGACCCCCACGTCATGGGTGACGAGGAGCAGCCCGAGGCCCGTCGACTGGCGCAGATCGTGGAGCAGGTCCAGGATCTGGGCCTGGACGGTCACGTCCAGGGCCGTCGTCGGCTCGTCCGCGATCAGCAGGCGCGGCTCACAGGCCAGCGCCATCGCGATGAGGGCCCGCTGCCGCATGCCGCCGCTGAACTCGTGCGGGCGGGAGCGGGACTTGCGGGCCGCGTCCGGGATGCCGACCCGGTCCAGGACCGAGACCGCGCGGGCCCGGGCGGCCCGGCGGGACCCGCCCCTGTGCACCCGGTACACCTCGGCGATCTGGTCGCCGATGCTGTAGTACGGGTCGAGCGAGGACAGCGGGTCCTGGAAGACCATCGCCGCCAACCCGCCGCGCAGGGCGCGGAGTTCGGCGTCGGAGGCGGACCCGACGTCCACCCCCGCGACCCGGATCGAGCCCGTGACCCGCGCCCCGGTCCCCCGGTGCAGGCCGAGCAGCGCGTACGCGGACGCGCTCTTGCCGGAGCCGGACTCGCCGACGACGCCCAGCGCCGCGCCGGGCCGGAGCGTGAAGGAGAGGCCGTCGACGGCCCGTACCGCGCCGAAGGAGATGCCGAGGTCGGTCACCTCGACCAGAGGCTCGGTCATGACAGCACCACCCGTCGATCCGCCATCGCGTACAGGACGTCCGCGACCGCATTGGCAAGCACCACGAAGAATCCGGTGGTCAGGACCACGCCGACCACCACCGGCAGGTCGACCGTGCGCACCGACTGGACGAGCTGCTGGCCGATGCCGGGGATGCCGAAGAGCGTCTCGGTGAGCACCGCGCTGCCGAACATGGTGCCCGCGTCGAGCGCGCTGAGCGCGATCACCGGGGCGACCGCGCCGCGCAGGGCGTGCCGTCCGACGATGGCCCGCTCGGTCAGCCCGTACGCCCGGAACGTGCGCACATGGTCCTCGGCGAGCGTCTCCAGCATCGAACTGCGGGTCAGGCGCGCGTACTTGGCCGATTCGATCAGTGCGAGCGAGAACCAGGGCAGGAGCAGCCCCCAGAACCACTGCTGCGGGTCGTTCGTGAACGGGACGTACTGCGGGAACGGCAGCCACTGGAGGGTGGAGCACAGGATGATGATCAGCAGCAGGCCGATGACGAAGACCGGGGTCGACGTGCCCGCGAGGGTCAGCCAGGTCAGCAGCCGCTCGATCATCCCGCCGCGCTTCCACGCGGACAGCACTCCCGTGCCGACCCCGATGAGGAGCCACAGCGCGAACGCCCCGACGACCAGCGATCCGGTGACCGGGAGCTTGCCGAGGATGAGGTCGGTGACCTGCTCGTCGGTGCGGTAGGACTGGCCGAGGCAGGGCGCGGAGCAGTGCACCACTCCCGTACCGGAGGAGAAGTCGCGGCCGGCGAAGATGCCCTGGAGGAAGTGCGCGTACTGGAGGTACAGCGGGTCGCCGAGGCCGAGCTTGTCGTGGACGAGGGCCACCTGCTGCGGGGAGCAGCGTTCGCCGCAGACGATCTGGGCGACGTTGCCGGGGGCCACGTAGAAGACGGCGTACACGATGACGGAGAGGGCGAGGAGCACCAGGACGGCTCCGGCGACCCGCCGCAGCAGAAAGCCTGTCAGGCCGGTCAACTTACCTTCTCCTCAAGGGACTTGCCGGTACCGACCCGGAGCCTCGACGCCGCCCTCGGGTCCAGCGCCGTGCGCACTCCCTCGCCGATCACCGTCAGCGAGAGGACGGTGACGAAGAGCAGGGCAGCGGGCAGGAGGAGGTAGGTCGGGGCCGCCTGGTACCAGGTGTTGGCGTCCGTGAGCATCTGTCCCCAGGACGGTGTGGGCGGCTTGATGCCGACGCCGAGGAAGGACAGCGCGGCCTCGGCGACCACGTTGGAGGGGACGAGCAGGACCGCGTACGTGATGACGGGTGCGGCCAGGGCGGGCAGCAGCTCGCGGCGGGCGACCGCCCAGGTGCCCCAGCCGCTGAGCCGAGCCGCCGAGACGTGGTCCACGGTCTTGAGCGCGAGGGCGCCCGCCCGCACGATCTTCGAGGTGCCGAACCAGCCGAGGCCCGCGATGATCAGGGTGATCAGGACCGGCCGCGGGATCGAGGCGGGGGCCACGGCGAGCAGGCCGAGGGTGATGACCAGCATCGGCAGGGCGGCGGCCACGTCGGTGACGCGGCTGACGATCTGGTCGGCCCAGCGTCCGCCGAGCGCGGCGAACAGGCCGAGGGCGACGCCGAGGGCGACCTGGATGAGGGTGGCGACGAAGGCGACCCCGAGCGAGACGCGGGCGCCGTAGACGATCCGGGCGAACAGGTCGCGGCCGGTCTGCGGTTCGACGCCGAGCCAGTGCTCGCCGCTGATCCCGCCGAACGCGCCGATGGGCACGCCGCCGCTGGCGGAGTCGACGAGCGTGGGGTGGTAGGCGTTGGGGTCCTGGCCTTCGAGCGCGGTGAGCAGCGGGGCCGCGAGCGCGACCAGGACGAGCAGGGCGAAGACGGCCGCCGCGGCGGTGACCGCGCGCTGGGCCCGCAGGCGCCGCCAGAAGAGGCGGCCGCCGGGGGCGGGTGTGACGGCACCCGCCCCGGTGGTCAACAGGGCTTCGGACATGACTACTTGACCGCTACCTGCGAGATGTCGAGCACGCCGGTCCAGTCGCTGATGACGACGTTCTTGACGTCCTTGCCGACCAGCCGCTTGTAGACGGGGTGGAACAGCGGCACGACCACCGCCTGCTCGCCGATCTTCTTGTCGAGCGCGCCCCAGCGCGGCGCGGCCGCGGTGAGGTCGGTCAGCTTGTTGATCTCGTCGATCTCGCTGTTGACGGAGGCGTCGTTCAGGAAGCCGGTGTTGAAGTTGGCGCCGTCCTTGACGATCTGCCGGCCGTCGAAGATGGGCGCGAGGAACGGGCCGCCGGAGGGCCAGTCGGCGCCCCAGCCGCGCAGGAAGAAGCCGGGCTCCTTCTTCACGCTGGCGACGGTGTCGTTGTAGTCGTTGCCTTCGAGGCCCTGGAGCTTGACGGTGATGCCCGCCTTCTTCAGGGCGTCCTGGAGGGCGGTGGCGACCTCGGGCCCCTTGGGGCCGCCCTTGGCGTTGGAGTGGGTGAGGGTGACGGTGAGCCCGTCGCCGTAGCCCGCCTCCTTCAGGAGCTCCTTGGCCTTGGCCGCGTTGCCGGACGGGCCCGCCGGGAAGAGGTCGTACGGGGTGTACCCGAAGGCCTTCTGGTTCGGCAGGAACGTGGTGGCGGGCTCGGCGAGCGAGGAGCCGCCGACGGCGTTGACGGCCGAGGTGCGGTCGACGGCGTACGCGATGGCCTGGCGGACCTTGGGGTTGTCGAACGGCTTCACGTTCGGGTTGAAGGCGATGTAGTTGGTGTAGCCGAAGTGCCCGGTGCCGACCCGCGCGGCGAGCTGCTTGTCGGCGCCGACCTTGGCGAGCTCGGCCGGGCCGAGGTTGGTGTCGGTGGTGACGGCGGCGGCGTCCGGGCCCTGCGAGGCGGAGAGCCGCTGGTTGATGACGGCCTGGTCGAGCCCGGAGCGCACGTCGATGGTGTCGGGGTAGGCCTTGCGCTCGGGGTCGGTGGACGCGGACCAGTTGGGGTTGCGCTCCAGGACCAGGTGCTCGCCGTTGTTCTCGTTCTTGACGACCTTGTACGGGCCGGACGAGACGGGGTGCTCCTCGTACTTGGTGCCGTTGTCCTTGGCCTTGGGGACCGGCGCGAACTGCGTCTGGGTGGCCAGGAAGGGGAACTCGCCCTCGGGCTTGTTCAGGTGGAACACGATGGTCCTGGCGTCGGGCGTCTCGATCGAGGCGAGCCCCTTGCCGCCGTCCTTGTAGGGGCCCTGGTACTGGGCGCCGCCGACCAGCCAGTCCCTCAAGTACGGTGCCCCGCCGGAGAGTTCGGCCGCGAAGGAGCGCTCGATGCCGTACTTGATGTCGGCGGTGGTGATGGGGCTGCCGTCCTCGTACTTCAGCCCGTCCTTGAGCGTGTACGTCCACACGGTGGCGTCCGCGTTGGGCCGGCCGGTGTCGGTCGCGAGGTCGGGGACCACCTTGGTGCCCTCGGCGCCGCCGGCGCGCTTGCGGGTGGTCAGGGTGCGGAAGACGAGCGAGGGGACGTTTCCGCCGCCGGAGGTGTAGAGCCGCGCGGGGTCGAAGTCGGTCTGCGCCTCGTTGTTGAGGACGCTGAGCGCGCCGCCCTGGTGGGGCGTGCCGGAGGCGCCGGCTCCGGCGTTCCCGGCGCCGCCGCCCTCGGGGCCGCAGGCGACGGCGCCCACGGCGAGAACCACGGCTATCGCGGCCGCTCTTGCGACATTCCCCGACGAAATGGACGTGTGACGCATCGGAAGTAGACCTCTCGGTGACTGCTGGGCAGGGCGGGAAACGCGGGCGCCCACAGCACCAAAAGGAAAGGGGGTGGCTGCGCCCGCATGCGGAGACCGTGCGGAAGCACGGAGATGCCCGGGCGCAAAAAGGGAAAAGGAAGAGTCGAACGCGCTCGGGACGGCGTCAGCTACAGAGAATGTCGGCCACGCTGTGCCCGGTCACGCCGATGAGCGCCAGCTCGATGGCGGCGCGTTCGGGGGTGGCGTGACGGTGCGACATGCCGAGAAATATGGACGACCCGCTGTTCACTGTCAATCGAGAACGAGACGGCCGTCCCACATCCTGGACATGTCGCACCGCGGCGGCATCAACCCTGGGGGTACACCCACGGGTTGGGCAGGCACTTGATCCCGTCGATGTCCAGGGACTTGGTCTGCTGCTGCATCACCGGGGCGAGCGTGCCGGGCGTGCGGCAGCTCACATGGTTGTGCCCGAGCCGGTGGCCGACCTCGTGGTTGATGAGCATCTGCCGGTAGGCGAGCATCGCCTGCGCCCCGAAGGTCTCCGAGCCCTGCGCCCACCGATAGGCGTTGATCATCACGCGGTCGGTGGCGGCGGAGTCGCAGGAGACGTTGTCCTCGGTGGTGTCGAGGCCGGACTTGGCGCACCAGGCGCCGGTGGTCCCCGGGCTCGCGAGCGTGATCACGAAGTCCGGCTTGCCGGAGGAGATCCGCTCGAAGGTCATCGTGCCGCCGTGGCCCCAGCTGCGGTCGTCGTTGAGGGTCTTCTGCACGGCCTCGGCGAACAGCCCGCCGTCCAGCTTGAGCCCCTGCTCGACCTCCACCCGGTAGCGGTACTTGCGCCCCTTGCCGGGCGCCGCGTCGAACCCGGGCACGGCGTCGAACGTGCCGGACGCGGTGAGCTTGGGGTCCAGCGGGAACTGCTGGGCCATCCGCTGCTCGTACGGGGCGGCCGCCGGCGCGGCCTGCGGGGTGGACCGCCCGCCGCCCCGGGAGGCCGAACTCCCGTCCTGGGAACGCTCGCTGTCGCCCGCGGACCGACCCCCGACGTCGTGCTTGTTCCCGTCGGAGGTGACCTGTCCGGCGACGACGACCGCGAGCACGGTGGTCACCGCGGCGGCCGCGATCCCGGTGAACGTCCGCCCCTTGGACCCCTTGGGCCCCTTGCCCGTGGTCCCGGGCTCGGGCGCCGCCGGCTCGTCCCGCGGCGGCGTCGGGGCGGTCTCGTGCGCGGGAGGCCCGTCGAAGGCCTCGGTGTACGCGCGGCGCGGACCCGGTATGCGGGCCGCGCCGCCGTAAGGATTCTGCTGGACGGCGCGGGGCTTGCCGTGCCAGTCGCCGTAGCGGACCGGACTCTCCCCGGCCGGCCCGTCCCCGGGGTGCTGGGGATGTCCGCCGCGCACCTGCGGGGTGCCGAAGTCAGGGGTGCCCGCGCCGTGGTGCTGGGCGGGGCCGTCCCCCGGGGCCTGGCGTCTGCGCCGGCCGCTGCCGGAGGCGACGGCCTGCCCGGCCTGCGGGACCTGGGGCGCTTCGGGTATCGGCGTCGCGCCGGTGGGTTCCTTGGGTCGGCTGTGTCGTCCCACGCCCCGGATCAGCTCCTGTTTCCTCGGTCGGCGCCGCGGTCGGCGCTCTCGTCGAGCAGTTCCCGCACGGCCTTGGCGACCGTCTCGGGGTACTCCATCATCGCCACGTGCCCGGCCTCGGGGAGGGTGAGCAGACGCGAGTCACGGAAGGCGGCCGCCGCCCGCCGGGCCATCCGGTACGAGACGAGCTGGTCGCGCTGCCCGTACACGAGCAGCGTCGGCGCGAGCACCCGCTCCGCCTGCCGCCACAGCCCGTGCTGGCCGCCCAGCGTGTACGCGTCCACGATGCCGCGCGCCGACCGGGCCATCGCGTCCCAGAAGTACGGCAGTTGAAGGCGCCGCTCCATCTCGTGGACCGCGGCCTCGAAGCCCTCGGGGCTCACCCGGCCGGGGTCGCCGTAGCAGAGCGCCATCACGCCGCGGGTGCGGTCCTCGGCGGTCCAGTCCCGGCTGAGGCGGGCGAACAGGGAGGCCACGCCCGGCAGCGCGACCAGCGCGGTGGGCCAGGCGCTGCGCTGGACGCGGATCTCCGGGAGCGCGGGCGAGATGAGCGTCAGGGTGCGCACCAGGTCGGGACGTACGGCCGCGACGCGGGTCGAGACGGCGCCGCCCAGCGAATTGCCGATGAGGTGGACCGGCCCGCGGCCCGCCGCGTCGAGCAGCCGGATCACCGCGCGGGCGTGCCCGGTGACGGAGTAGTTGCCGTCGTCCGGCGGCGGGGAGTCCCCGAAGCCGGGCAGATCGACGGCCTCGCCCTCCAGGCGGTCGGCGAGCAGCGGCATCAGCGACGACCAGTTCTGCGAGGACCCGCCGAGCCCGTGGACGTAGAGCGCGGGCTCCGCACCGGGCCCCGTCCCGGGGCGCGAGCGAATGGTCAGGGTGAGACCGGGCAGGCTCACGGAGCGCAGCTCCTCGCCCTCCGCGACCCTGACGGCTCCCACCCGGGGCGCCAGGGAGGCGGCGGCGAGGGTTTCCGGCAGCTCGGTCGAAGACATGCGGCAATGTTACGAGACGATCACACCGTGGTTCATGTGTTCGCAGTCACAGGCCGTATAGCGGCTTGCGCGGGGAACTCCTAGGCTCGTAAGGAAGCCCCCGAATCACTCGAAGTGGACGAAAAGGGAGCAGTCATGTCCGTCGATCCCAGCGACCCGGAAACCTTTCAGGAAGTAGACGACGAGAGCGCGGAACTGTCCGGGGAGACCAATGAGGCGGACGCCGCCGAGCAGCACACGGACGTGCGGCAGGACCGCGACGAGCCGCTGAGCCGGGTCGACCCGGAGGTCGCCAACGAGGCGGACGCCGTCGAACAGGCACGCGTGGTCGCCCTGGACGAGGACGACTACCGATGATTTGTTCGGTTTACCGTGGGTATCTCCGGCTACCCACCGCGTCCGGTCCGTGAAATTCTGCGTTCGCACCGCGCACAGCCGGGTTACCCAAAAGTACGATGGCGGCGCGCGTACATCGCGCACCGGAACAACTTTGGGAGGCGGCGTGACAGCCATCGAGCAGACCGAGGCGGCGCGCCCGCGAGGCACGCGCCTGCCGCGCCGGGCCCGCCGCAATCAGCTTCTGGGCGCGGCCCAGGAGGTTTTCGTCGCGCAGGGCTACCACGCGGCCGCGATGGACGACATCGCCGAGCGCGCGGGCGTCTCCAAGCCGGTGCTCTACCAGCACTTCCCCGGCAAGCTGGAGCTCTATCTCGCCCTCCTCGACCAGCACTGCGAGTCCCTGCTCCACGCGGTGCGCACCGCTCTGGCCTCGACCTCGGACAACAAGCTCCGCGTCGCCGCGACGATGGACGCCTACTTCGCGTACGTCGAGGACGAGGGCGGCGCGTTCCGGCTGGTCTTCGAGTCGGACCTGACCAACGAGCCCGCCGTGCGCGAGCGCGTGGACCGGGTCAGCCTCCAGTGCGCCGAGGCCATCTCGGACGTCATCGCCGAGGACACCGGCCTGTCCAAGGACGAGTCGATGCTGCTCGCCGTGGGCCTCGGCGGCGTCTCCCAGGTGGTGGCCCGCTACTGGCTCTCCAGCGAGTCGACCATCCCCCGCGACAAGGCGGTGGCGCTGCTCACCTCGCTCGCCTGGCGCGGCATCGCGGGCTTCCCGCTGCACGGCACCGAGGGCCACTGAGCCCGCGCCGAGCGTCCGCCGGACCCCCATTCCCGGCTCCTGTTCGCTCCTGGCGTGCACCACCCGCGCTTCGAGGTCGTCACCCCGGGCTAGTGTGTGCAGCGTACGGCGCGGCTGACCGCGCACCGCACGAGGTCGGAGGGACATAGCCGTGGAGGTCAAGATCGGCGTGCAGCACGCGCCCCGGGAGATCGTTCTGGAGAGCGGGCAGTCCGCCGAAGAGGTCGAGAGCGCGGTAGCCGCCGCCCTCGCCGGCAAGGCGCAGCTGCTCAGCCTCACGGACGAGAAGGGCCGCAAGGTCCTGGTACCGGCCGACAAGATCGCGTACGTGGAGATCGGCGAGCCTGCGGTCCGCCGCGTGGGCTTCGGCGCGCTGTAGTACACGGAACCGAGGAAATCCCGGAAGGGGTGCCGCCAGTGCTCACTGGTGGCACCCCTTCTCGCTGTGCGCGCCCGCTCAGCCGACCCCCGCGTGGTGCAGCGGACGGCTCTCCTCGGAGACGACCGCGGCGGGCGGCGCCGCCCGCGGCCGGGCCGGACGGCGGCCCGGGGAGTTCCGGCGCACGTCGGCGATGCCGCGCTTCATGGAGTCGCGGATCCACTTGCTCGCGGGGCGTTCCACGAAGCGGTGGATGAGCCAGGCGGTGGCCATCATGAGCGCGACCACCGAGCCCACGAGCACGGGGGCCGGGAGGCGGCCCCGGAAGTGGTGGATGAGGGTCATGCCGATGAACATGTGGATCAGGTACAGCGGGTAGGTGATCGCGCCTGCCGTGGAGAGCCACCTCCACTGCACCCGGTCGAAGGCCCCGAGCGCGATCGCGCCGACCGTCGCGAACCCGGCGAGGATGATCAGCCGCACCGGCCAGCTCGGCAGGTGCTCGGCCGCCACATGGCCGAGGTTGCTGGCGATCCGGTAGTGGATGTAGCGCTGGGCCAGCAGCAGTTGGAACCCGACGACGCCCCACAGCAGCGCGTTGGGGCCGAAGCGGCGCATCAGGTGGAAGGCGATGCCCGCGATGAAGAACGGCGCGTACTGCGGCATCGCGAAGGCGGTGAGGACCGTCGAACCGAGGCTGGGGGCAAGGGCCGCGGCCACCGTCCAGGCCCCGCAGAAGATCAGCAGATTGCGGTAGGTCACCCCGCACAGCACCACGAGGGCCATCAGGACGTAGAACTTGAGCTCCACGAAGAGCGTCCAGTACACGTCGTCGACGTTCTTGGTGTTGTTGCCCGCCTGCACCATCGTCAGGTTGACGATGACGTCGTCCCAGCCCCGTATCGAGCTGACTTCCGGCCATTTCTTCACCACCAGAGCGGTGAGCGGCACGGCGACCCAGTAGGCCGGAAACAGCCGGGAGATCCGCGAGACCGCGAAGTCGCCCAGCGAGGGACCCCATACGCTCATGCCGATCACGAACCCGCTGACCAGGAAGAACACCTCGACCCCGAGCCAGCCGAACTCGGCGACGTGGTGCAGCCCCGGGAAGATCGTCGACGGATCGTGTCCCCAGGGTCTGCTCAGCGCGAGGTAGTGGTAGCAGACCACGAGCAGCGCCGCGACGAGCCGGAGCCCGTCAAGGGCCGCGAGTCTGGGCACCGGCCGACGCTGGGACATGGGGAGACCTCCGTGCCGCGGGGCGGCGGCTGGGCGAAGCGGAAAACCCCCAGCGCCAGCTCGGAGTCACCTGTGCGGAACGTACGTGCGGCTTCTGCTCGCACGGCATCGGTTGACACCAGGTGTGACGGTACGCACAGGAAAAGCATGTCCGTTCGAGGACACGCCTGCGTTGCTTCCTCCCAGTGAGGGGAGGGTTGCGTTCCGCAGGGGTCGGGTAGGACGGCTGTGACCGGTTCCGCCCTGGCCGCACCCCTGGGAGGCGACGTACATGCTGCTGGAAGCCCTTGGCTCCGTCCTGCTGGGATTCGCCCTCGCGTGGGCCGCCGCGGCCCGTCTGTCCCACCGGCTCCCCGACCGCCGCACGGTCCTGGCCGCCGGCCCGCTCGCCGGGCTCTTCGGCGCCTTCCTGACCCACTCGGCGATCGGTCCCGGCCACGGCGTCACCACGGTGCTCGGCGCCACCTTCGTCGCGTCGGTGCTGCTCTCGCTGCTCCTGCGACCGACGCGCCGCCTGCGCCGGTCAGCGGCGTAGGCGGCGATCCACGCGGTCCCGCTAGGCCGCGAGACCCAGCGCCGCCATGCGCTTGGTGTGGGCCTTGGTGATGCGCGTGAACATCTCGCCCACCGCCGCGAGGTCGAAGCCCGCGGCCACCCCGTCCACCCCGCCGACCAGCATCGTCGACAGCGCGTCGCGCTCCGCCACCACGCGCTGGGCCTGCGACAGCGCCTCGCCCATCAGACGCCGCGCCCACAGCGCGAGCCGGCCGCCCACCCGCGGGTCCGCCTCGATCGCGGCCCGCACCTTCTCCACCGCGAAGTTTCCGTGACCGGTGTCGTCCAGGACGGACAGGACCAGGGAACGGGTGTCGGAATCCAGGTGGTTGGCGACCTCGCGGTAGAAGTCGCTCGCGATCGAGTCGCCGACGTACGCCTTGACCAGGCCCTCCAGCCAGTCCGACGGGGCGGTCTGGTGATGGAAGTCGTCCAGGGCCTTGGCGAAGGGCTCCATCGCGGCCGTGGGCTCCGCGTCGATCTGCGCGAGCCGGTCCCGCAGTCGCTCGAAGTGGTGGAACTCCGCGGACGCCATCTTCGCCAGCTCCGCCTTGTCCGCCAGGGAGGGCGCCAGCTTCGCGTCGTCGGCGAGCCGCTCGAAGGCCGCGAGCTCGCCGTAGGCGAGGGCGCCGAGGAGGTCCACCACCGCGGCGCGGTACTGGGGAACCGCGGAGGCCGCCGCCCAGTCCTGGGCCGCGATCCCGGTGCGCTCGGGCTCCGGGGTGGATTCTTCGGTTGCAGTGGCGTTGTCAGACGTCTCCATGAACCGCACAATAGCCCGCCCGGGACGGGCCGTAAGGGCCTCGTGGCTCACACCCGTCGCACCGGACCCGCAAATTCTCCCGACACACATGCGCGAATCCGGGGTACAGTGGTAATGCGCCTGCCGAGTATTTCGACGGGCCGCACGAATGAGGATGCCCGGTCGGTTGCTCCGGTCGGCTCCGACCCGACAGCCCTCCGCGGGGCACGTATCAGTACGTGCCACTGAAGAGGGATCCCTCAGCGGCACGAGCGCTTGAGCGACGGCAGTGGTCCCGCGCCACCCGGCAACACGATCGAACTCTGATCCCGCCGGACGAAATGGGCACGGTAAGACCCGCCGCGTTCGCCTCCGTACCGCGTCTCACAGAAGAGGCAGCACCCTGACTACGTTCCGAGAGCTCGGGATCCTTCCCGAGACCGCCGAAGCCCTTGAAGCCGTCGGCATCGTGTCCCCCTTCCCCATCCAGGAGCTGACGCTCCCCGTCGCGCTCTCCGGCACCGACATCATCGGGCAGGCCAAGACCGGCACCGGCAAGACGCTCGGCTTCGGTCTGCCGATCCTGGAGCGCGTCACCGTCCCCGCCGACGTCGAGGCGGGCCGGGCGGCGGCCGACCGGCTCACCAACACCCCGCAGGCCCTCGTCGTCGTTCCGACGCGCGAGCTGTGCCAGCAGGTGACCAACGACCTGCTCACCGCGGGCAAGGTCCGCAACGTCCGCGTGCTCGCCATCTACGGCGGCCGGGCGTACGAGCCCCAGGTCGAGGCGCTCAAGAAGGGCGTCGACGTGATCGTCGGCACCCCGGGCCGCCTGCTCGACCTCGCCGGGCAGAAGAAGCTCGACCTCTCCCATGTCAAGGCGCTCGTCCTCGACGAGGCGGACGAGATGCTCGACCTCGGCTTCCTGCCGGACGTCGAGAAGATCATCCAGCTGCTGCCGCCGAAGCGCCAGACCATGCTGTTCTCCGCGACCATGCCGGGCGCCGTCATCGGCCTCGCCCGCCGCTACATGTCGCAGCCGACGCACATCCGCGCCACCTCGCCGGACGACGAGGGCACGACGGTCGCGAACACCCAGCAGTTCGTCTACCGCGCCCACTCCATGGACAAGCCGGAGATGGTCGCGCGCATCCTGCAGGCCGAGGGCCGCGGGCTCGCGATGATCTTCTGCCGTACGAAGCGGACCGCCGCGGACATCGCCGAGCAGCTCGCCAAGCGCGGCTTCGCCTCCGGCGCGGTCCACGGCGACCTCGGCCAGGGCGCCCGCGAGCAGGCGCTGCGCGCCTTCCGCAACGGCAAGGTCGACGTGCTGGTCTGCACCGACGTCGCCGCGCGCGGCATCGACGTCGAGGGCGTGACGCACGTCATCAACTACCAGTCGCCGGAGGAGGAGAAGACCTACCTCCACCGCATCGGCCGCACCGGCCGCGCGGGCAACAAGGGCATCGCGATCACGCTGGTCGACTGGGACGACATCCCGCGCTGGCAGCTGATCAACAAGGCGCTCGACCTGAAGTTCCCGGACCCGGTCGAGACGTACTCCACCTCGCCGCACCTGTTCGAGGAGCTCAACATCCCGGCGGGCACCAAGGGCGTGCTGCCCCGGGGCGAGCGCACCCGCGCCGGTCTGGCGGCCGAAGAGGTCGAGGACCTGGGCGAGACCGGTGGGCGCGGGCGCAGGTCCGCCGCCGCTCCCGTCGTCACCGAGGAGCGCCCGGCCCGTACGCGTACGCCGCGTCAGCGTCGCCGCACCCGGGGCGGCTCGCAGCTGGACGCCGCCGAGACGACCACGGCCGCACCGGCCGCGGCCCCGGCCGCCGAAGCCGTCGAGACCGTGACCGAGCCGCGCACGCCGCGCCGCCGCCGTCGTACCCGCGTGGGTGCGCCGCCGGTGGTGCCGCAGGCCGCTGCCGCGCCGGTGGTCGAGGCCGCGCCCGTGGCCGAGGCGGCTCCGGTCGCCGAGCCCGTGGCGAAGGCCGCACCCCGTCGGCGTTCCGCGCCGGTCGCCGCGCCCGTCGTGGAGGCGGTCGAGGCGAAGCCGCGCCGCCGTCGGGTGCGCAAGGTGAGCGACTCGGCCGAGGTCGGTTTCGTGACGCCGGAGTCGGCCGCGCTGGAGCTGGCCAAGGCCGCTCAGGCCAGGACCGCCGCCGCGATCAGTGACGTCGCCGCGGCTCCGGCCGCCCCGGTCGCCGAGGCCGAGGCCCCGGCGAAGCCGCGCCGCACCCGCAAGAAGGCCGCCGAGGCCGTTGCCGACACGGTCGAGACCGTCGAGGTCGAGGCCCCGGCCAAGCCCCGCCGGACCCGGGCGAAGAAGGTCGCCGAAGCCACCCCCGAGGTGGCCGAAGCCCCCGCCGCGCCGCGCCGCACCCGCAAGAAGGCCGCGGAGGCCGTAGTCGACACGGCTGAGGCCGTCGACACCGAGGCCGAGGCCCCGGTCAAGCCGCGCCGCACCCGCAAGAAGGCCGCGGAGGCCGTTGTCGACACGGTCGAGGCCGTCGAGGTCGAGGCCCCGGCCAAGCCCCGCCGCACCCGCGCCAAGAAGGTCGCCGAAGCCACCCCCGAGGTGGCCGAAGCCCCCGCCGCGCCGCGCCGCACCCGCGCCAAGAAGGCCGCGGAGCCGGTAATCGAGACGGTCGAAACCGAGGCCGAGGCCCCGGTCAAGCCGCGCCGCACCCGCAAGAAGGCCGCGGAGGCCGTAGTCGACACGGTCGAGGCCGTCGAGGTCGAGGCCCCGGCCAAGCCCCGCCGCACCCGTGCGAAGAAGGCCGCGGTCGCGCCCGAGGCGTGATCCGCATTGCCTGAAACGGCCCGGTCCCCCGTGGGGGTGCCGGGCCGTTCGCGTTCTCGCCCCGGGTCCTCGCGGGCGGGGCGGATACGCTCCCCTCATGAGTAAGCCGCGCTCCCTCGACCTCCCGCCGCGCACCCGTGCGTACCGACTGCACACCCCGCGCCAGGAGTTCGCCGTCCTCGACTCGCGGCCCGAGGGACGGGCGCGCGGCACGGTGCTGCTCGTGCCGGGGTACACCGGCAGCAAGGAGGACTTCCTCGCCCTCCTCGACCCGCTCGCCGACGCCGGGTACCGGGCCGTGGCGGTGGACGGGCGCGGGCAGTTCGAGAGCCCGGGACCGCGGCGCGTCTCCGGATACACCCCGCGCACCCTCGGGGGCGACGTGCTCGCGCAGGTCGCCGCGCTCGGCGACGGCCCCGTCCATCTCGTCGGGCACTCCTTCGGCGGCTTCGTGGCCCGGTCCGCGGCGCGGCTCGACCCCTCGGCGTTCCGCTCCCTGACGCTGCTCGCCTCCGGCCCCGGCCGGGTCGGGCCCGAGCAGCGCACGAAGATCCGGATGCTCCGGGCGGCGCTGCCGGTGCTGCCGCCGTCGTGGGTGTGGGCGGTCACGCAGTGGCTGGACGGCCGGGACCCGACGTACGTGCCTGATCCACCCGAGATCGTGGCGTTCCTCCAGCGGCGCTGGTTCAGCACGCAGCCCGCCCAACTCGTGGCCACCGGGCGGCAGTTGAGGGTCGAGCCGGATCGCACCGAGGGGCTCGCGGCGCTGCCGTTGCCGCTTCACGTGGCGTACGGGTCGGGTGAGACGGTGTGGACGGTGGGCGAGCTGGCGCATCTGGCGCGCAGGGTCGATGCGCGGCACACGGTGATCCTGGGGGCGGATCATTCGCCCAATGTGTCCCACCCGGCGGAACTCGCCGAAGCCCTGACCAAGTTCTGGTCGCCCCTCGACACCCCCTGACCACCCCCACGCGGCGCTTCCTGCGGACCGTGCGGCTCCGCTCCCGCGACCCGGCTTCACATCTGCGGACCGTGGGTGGCCGATCGCGCAGTTCCCCGCGCCCCCAACGGGCTCCGAAGCCCCGCACCCATAGCGCCAGCCCCCTCGAACGCGCCCTCCGCCCCAACCCCCCAAGGGGCGCGGGGAACTGCGCGAACAGCCCGCAACTGCCCGCAGCCAAGCGACAACCAGACCACCCCAAAGGGGCACGGGCAAGCCCGCCACCGCCCGCAGCTGAGCGACAAAGCAGGGGCACGGGGAAACCCCGGGAATGCAGAACCTCAGTACTGGGACTGCAAGTGCTGCCAGAACCCGTCGCGCAGGGAGCGCCGCAGATCCGCATGCCCACGCAAGGAGTACTGAAGCAGCCGCTCCGCCTCGATGAGGAGGTCCTGGTCGACAGGACCGGGCAGATAGGGATGGCCGGGCAGCAGATCGGCGAGCGCCGCCCGCCCCCGCTCGGAGAGCCACGTCGCGGCGATCCGCGCCCCGACGAACCGCACGTCCTCGCGGCTCGGCGCCGGCCCCTCGTGCTCGTACATCGTGACCGGCCGCCGCGTGACGTACGGCTTGCAGAAGTCGAGGTCGAAGGTGCGCTGGCTGTCGACCTCCCAGAGCAGCGGCTCCGCCTGGTTGCGGCCCTCGGCGGCCTCGATGCCCCAGAGGTGGACCCGCGCGCCGTACCCCTGCGCGGCCTCGACCGCCGAGACGAGGTCCTCGTCGCCGCCGATCAGCGCCGCGTCGCTGATCGCGCGGTGGCGGGCCAGTGACTCCAGGTCGGAGCGGATCAGGGAGTCGACACCCTTCTGCTGGTTGTTGGCGTTGAGGTTGCCGAGCCGGACCTTGACGTCGGGGAGCTCGGCGATCGACTGCTGTTCGGGGGTGTGGATGCGGCGGCGGGCGCCGTCGTACCAGTAGACGCGGAGCAGCCGGCTGTCCGCGAAGATCGTCCGCGCCTTGTCGATGAAGGCCTCGATGAGTCCCTCGGCGTCGAGATCGAAGGAGCGGCGGTCCTCGGTGCCGGTGACGAGGAGACCGGCGGCGGCGTAGACGTAGCCCGCGTCGACGAAGATCGCGTGGGTGGAGGGCGTCTTCGCGACTTCGGCGAGCATGCGCTGGAGCAGCTCGTTGGTGTGGTCCAGCTTGCGATCCAGCTGGGCGGCGAAGTCGTGGGGCGTCTGCGCCGACTGAGGTTCCTGGGAGTCGTCCATACGCTGTCCATTGTCCGCGTCGTGACGCACGGGGCACAACCGGGCACATCCGGTCGCCACCGAGGGCCAATCCTTAGCAACTCGAAAAATTTCCTTAGCGTAGGGAATGTTTGCTGGAGGCAACCCGTTGATCCCTACGGAACGCGTTGCACAGGAGCCACGCAATCCACACGTAACGGGCGGGCAACCGCCCTGACGCCTCGTGGGAGCAGGCTGTTACCCAGCCCCCCGCACCAGCAGTTCTCCTAGCAGGAGGATCAGACGAAGGGAGAAGCCATGCGCTTCGAAATCATGCGCCTGGACGACGTCGACGGTACGGCCGTTGACAGCACCGTCGTGGACGCCGCCTCCGTCAACCGGATTGTGCAGCAGGCCGCCGCCATGGGTCAGCGCATCTACATCCGCCCGGCCGACTCCGCGGCCTCGTAACGCGTTAGAAGGAGTGCTCCCGCGAGCCGGTCGAACGGCCGCGGGTGCCGTATGTGAAGCGCCCCCGTACCGATGGGTACGGGGGCGCTTCGGCGTGTGCGGGGGTCTCAGTTGGCGTGGATCACCTGAGTGATGCCGTTGATGATCTGCTGCACCGCGAGGGCCGAGAGCATCATGCCCGCGAGCCGGGTGACCAGGACGACGCCGCCGTCCTTGATGACGCGGATGATCAGCAGCGAGTACCGCATGGTCACGTACAGCACGACGTGGATGGCGATGATCGCCGCCCAGACCGAGACCTGCCCGGACACCGAGTCGTGGTTCTGGACGGCCAGGATCACCTGGACGATCGCGCCGGGCCCGGCGAGCAGCGGCATGCCGAGCGGCACGAGCGCGACGTTGACGTCCTTGGTCTGCTTCGGCTCGTCGGTCTTGCCGGTGAGCAGGTCGAGCGCGATCAGGAGCAGCAGCAGACCTCCCGCGATCATCAGCGCGGGGACGTCGATGTGCAGATAGCTGAGGATCTGGTGGCCGACGAGGCCGAAGAGCGTGATCACTCCGAGCGCGACGGCGGCGGCCTGCCAGGCCATCCTGCGCTGGACCTTGGCGGCGCGCCCGGCGGTCAGCGCGAGGAAGATCGGCGTGATCCCGGGGGGATCCATGATGACGAACAGGGTGAGGAAGAGGGAGCCGAAGACGGCAGCGTCGAACACGGTGAGCCTTGCGAGGGGAGGGACGTACGGAGGTGGGCCGGGCCGCTGCTGCGCGGGCCGGCCGGGACCGGCCCCCAACGCCGCGCGGACAGGCCCGTGCGGCGTTCGGGGAGCGGGGATGCGGGGACGGGGCCCCGGGTGGTCGGGAGAGGCGGGCTCTCCCTACGAGCGACCGTTTCCGCCCGCACCCGGCACGGGGAAGGCCCCCGTGGCGCGGCGGGTGATCTCGCCGTAGATCTCGGGGTCAGTCGTGCACTGCCCGAGCCGTACGGGCTTGCGGCTGCCGTGGTAGTCGCTGGAGCCCGTGGTCAGCAGCCCCAGGTCGGCCGCGAGCGCGCGCAGCCGCGCGCGGGTGGGAGCGTCGTGGTCGGTGTGGTCGACCTCGATGCCGTCGAGTCCGGCGGCGGCCAGTTCGGCTATCGCGGACTCGGGCACGACCTGGCCGCGCTTGTGGGCGAGCGGGTGGGCGAAGACGGTGACGCCGCCTGCTGCCTTGACGAGCCGGATCGCGTCGAACGGGTCGAGCTCGTGCTTGCCGACGTAGGCGCGGCCGCCGTCGGCGAGCCAGTCGGGCACGAAGGCGTCGGAGACGGAGTCGACGACGCCAAGTTCGACGAGCGCCTCGGCGACATGGGGGCGACCGACGGAGCCGTCGCCCGCGATGCGCGCGACCTGCTCCCAGGTGACGGGCACGCCGAGTTCCTGGAGCTTGGCGACCATGCCCCGGGCGCGCGGCACCCGGTCGTCCCGCACCAGCTCGCGCTCGCGCAGGAGCTCGGGCTCCTCGGGGTCGAAGAGGTAGGCCAGCATGTGCAGGCCGATGCCGTCGATGCGGCAGGAGAGTTCGGCGCCGGTGACCAGGGTGAGCCCGGCGGGCAGCGCGGCGACGGCCTCGGCGTACCCGCGGGTGCTGTCGTGGTCGGTCAGCGCGACGACGTCGAGCCCGGCGGCCGCCGCGTTGCGGACCAGCTCGGCCGGGGTGTCCGTACCGTCCGAGGCCGTGGAGTGGGTGTGCAGATCGATGCGCACGACGCGTACTCCAGGGCATAAGGGGCGGATCAGGGGACAGTCAAGGATAACCGCCAGGACGCTCTTCCCCGTCCGTCCCCGATCAGGGGCGCGGTCAGGACAGGATGCGCGGAGTGAGGGCGCCGCAGGGCACCAGTTCCACCTCGGCACCCGCGTCGCGCAGATCGGTCAGGACGAGCTCGTCGTACATGAGCAGTCCGGACTGCTCCGGCCACACGATCGCCCACAGCCACAGTCCGCGCGCCTCGCCCGCGAAGACCGCGCGGTCGTCCGGGGTCCGGGTGACGTGCCACAGCGGGGTGGGCCGGCCGGCCGCGAGGACCTTGGTGTGCGGAGGTTTGTCGACGCTCATGAACGGGCCGGGGTCGGGGCCGTCGATGCCCGCGTACCGCGCGCCGAGCCCCACGCCCAGCTCCTCCGCGACCAGGATCAGCTCCCCGATGCCGCCGAGCGGGCCGGGGCCGGAGCAGGCCACCGCGGTGGCGCGGCCGCCGCTGCGGTCGTCACCCGCGTACCCCACGCCCGTGAACAGCCAGCCGACCGGCAGCGGCCAGGGCATCCACACCGGCACCTGGGCCCGGCGTACGACGACCTCCAGCGCTTCGACACTGGGCGGAACCACCGGCTGCAGCGGATACACGGGGCCGTGCACGTCGCACTGCCAGGTGTCGGCAAAGAGACCGGGCGCCCTGACCCGGCCTCCGCACTTCGGGCAACTGGGTTCGCCCCTCATAGAGCCCCACGGTCCTCCCCGGTCGTCGCCCCGTCAAGGACGATCACCCGTCCGGAGTGCGCCCCGGCCTGTCGTCGACGGCCGCGACGCCCTGCCGCACGGGCCCGACGGGCCGGCGGCACCCTGTCCGGAAAAGTAGTTTCATCTTGCAGTCATTAGCTTGGCTAAGTTATTGTGTGTATCACGCAACGATCTGGTGCCACAGTCATCCACCGGGAAACGGGAGCAGCCATGCGGCAAGGAAAGGACCCTCTCGACGACGGCGCAGGAGCCGGCGGCCTGCTGCGCCAGCCCAAGGCGGTCTGGGCGACCGCGGGCGCGTCCGTCGTCGCCTTCATGGGCATCGGGCTGGTCGACCCGATCCTGCCCGTCCATCGCCAAGGGCCTGGACGCCACGCCCAGCCAGGTGTCCCTGCTCTTCACCTCGTACTTCCTGATCACCGCCGTCGCGATGCTCGTCACCGGCTTCGTCTCCAGCCGGATCGGCGGCAAGAAGACACTGCTCGCGGGCCTCGCCCTGGTGGTCGTCTTCGCGGCGCTCGCCGGGACCTCGAACTCGGTCGGCGAACTCGTCGGCTTCCGGGCGGGCTGGGGGCTCGGCAACGCGCTGTTCGTCTCCACCGCGCTCGCCGTCATCGTGGGCGCGGCGGCCGGCGGCAGCGCCGCGGCGATCCTGCTGTACGAGTCCGCGCTCGGCCTCGGCATGGCGTGCGGCCCGCTGCTCGGCGCGGTCCTCGGCGACATGAAGTGGCGCTACCCCTTCTTCGGCACCGCCGCCCTCATGGCGATCGGCTTCGTCGCGATCACGGCGTTCCTCAAGGAGCAGCCCAGGCCCGCCCGCCGGACCTCGCTGCTCGACCCGATCAGGGCGCTGGGTCACGGCGGCCTCGCCTCGGCGGCGGCGTCCGCCTTCTTCTACAACTACGCCTTCTTCACGGTGCTGGCCTTCACCCCGTTCGTGCTGAACATGTCGCCGTACAGGTCGGGCGGCGTCTTCTTCGCCTGGGGCGTGCTGCTCGCCGTGTTCTCGGTGCTCGTCGCGCCCCGGCTCCAGGAGCGGTTCGGCTCGCTGAAGGTGCTCGGCGGATCGCTGGTGCTGCTCGCCGCCGACCTGCTCGTGCTGGGCTACGGCGGCCACACCACGGCGGTCGCCGCGACCATCGCGTCCGGCGCGTTCATCGGCCTCAACAACACCGTGTACACCGAGCTGGCCCTCGGCGTATCGGACGCGCCCCGGCCGGTGGCGAGCGCGGGCTACAACTTCGTGCGCTGGTTCGCGGCGGCCGCGGCCCCCTACTTCGCGCCGAAGATCGAGGAGTGGAGCGACATCCATGTCCCGTTCGTGGTCGCGGCCGTGGCCGCCGTGCTCGGCGCGGCGATCGTGTGGGTCCGCCGCGCCTCGCTCGTCCACGAGGCGGTGGAGCTCCAGCCCGCGCACGCCACCGAGGACGGGGTGTCGGCCTTCGCCGACTAGGCCCTGCCCCTCAACTCCCTTGAACGCGCACCCGGTTCGGCTCCAGCCGGCACCGGGGGCGCCCGGGTCGTTCTAGTCGAGCGCCACGGACCTGCGCAGCGGGTCGCGCAGGTCGGTGCCGCTCGACAGCCAGCGCTCGTGCAGCGCCTCGGCGCCGCGGACCCGCTTCCAGGCGGCCTCGTTGGTGGTCATCGGAAGCAGCGGCAAAAAACGCACCGGGTCCATCGGGGCGTCGAGCTCCAGGTCCTCGACCAGGCCGCCCGGCTCGGCGACCAGGACCGAGGTGAACGGGGCGCCGGGCCACAGCGGTTCGCCGGTGTCGAGCGAGGCCCCGGGGGCCACCACCAGACCCTCCACCTGCGGGGAGGCGGCCAGCACGGCGAGCGGGCGCAGCACCTTGTCGGTGTCGGCGAGCCCGGCGCGCACGGAAAGGACCAGCTCGGCCCGCGGCCCCTTCACCGGGTCGGCGAGCGCGGAGGTGGGGTCGGCCATGGGCTGGGCGGACATCCCGAGGGTCGCGTAGCGGACGATGTCGCCCTCGGAGAACCGCAGCACCTCGATGCGGTCGGTACCGAGGAAGGTGACCGCGGCGCGCGCGTCCGGCTCGCCCAGGGCGGTGTGCAGACGGGCCTCGACGAGAGCAAGAACATCAACCATGGGGCGAGCATAGAAGGCGTATGCAAGCGGCAAAGCCGGGGCTTGACGCAAGAGTGGGCTGATAGTCTTGGCCGCTGTTCGGGACAGCAGGTAGTTCCCCACGGGGGACCGGCTGGAGGAGGTGGGGCTGCGATGGATCGAAGTCGGCCTGGCAGTACCAACCGCTCTTCCGCGCGCCTGCGTTGTTCCCGGTGATCTGAGACCCTCCTTACCCGGCCCCCGGGTCAGGAAACACCCGCGTCTCATGGCGTCTCGCCCAACGGAAGAGCACATCACCTCGTCTGTCCGTTTCAGTAGCGAACGCCGTCTCCGCGTGCCCCTGTGGTGCCGCCCGCTGTGCGAACGTGTGTGGTCGATGCCGTTCGGGGCCGATTCGCCCCCTTGGCCCCTTTCGTCACAGCACGTCCCTCTCCGGGCAGTTCCAGAGCGTCACGCCCCGACGGCCCCTCCGTGAAGGAGTCCTGCCATGTCGATGATCCGTGACCTGCGTGCCGTGGTCCGTCCCGCGCTGCGCAAGACCAGCGCCCCCTACAACGGCTACGACACCACCCGCGATCCCTCGGCCAGCAGCGCCGTCGTCGACTGCGCGGTCTACCGCGACGGGCGGCGCGCAGGGTCCGGCGAGGGCACCGGCTGCCTGACGCCCCGTGAGGCCATGCGGCGGGCGCGCGAGGACGGGGGCTTCGTGTGGATCGGCCTGCACGAGCCGACCGAGGCCGAATTCGCCGGTATCGCGGCCGAGTTCGGGCTGCACCCGCTCGCCGTGGAGGACGCCGTCCACGCCCACCAGCGGCCGAAGCTGGAGCGCTACGACGACACCCTGTTCACCGTCTTCAAGACCATCCACTACGTCGAGCACGCCGAGCTCACCGCGACCAGCGAGGTCGTGGAGACCGGCGAGGTGATGTGCTTCACCGGGCGGGACTTCGTCATCACCGTCCGGCACGGCGGCCAGGGCTCGCTGCGCGCGCTGCGCAAGCGCCTCCAGGACGACCCGGAGCTCCTGGCCAAGGGGCCCTCCGCCGTCCTGCACGCCATCGCCGACCAGGTCGTCGACGGCTACCTCGCGGTCGTGGACGCGGTGCAGGACGACATCGACGAGGTCGAGATCGAGGTGTTCTCGGCGCCGGCCAAGGGCAGCCCGCGCGGTGTGGACGCGGGCCGGATCTACCAACTCAAGCGCGAGGTGCTGGAGTTCAAGCGCGCGGTCTCGCCGCTCCTGCGTCCCATGCAGCTGCTCAGCGAGCGACCGATGCGGCTGGTGGACCCCGACATCCAGACGTACTTCCGCGACGTCGCCGACCACCTCGCCCGGGTGCAGGAGCAGGTCGTCGGCTTCGACGAGCTGCTCAACTCCATCCTCCAGGCCAACCTCGCCCAGGCCTCCGTCGCCCAGAACGAAGACATGCGCAAGATCACGTCCTGGGCGGCGATCATCGCCGTACCGACGATGGTGTGCGGTGTGTACGGCATGAACTTCGACAACATGCCCGAGCTGCACTGGAAGTACGGCTACCCGATCTCGATGGGCATGGTGGCCGTGGTCTGCCTCGGCATCCACCGCATCCTGAAGCGCAACGGCTGGCTCTGAGGTTCAGCCGGCCCGGTTCGCCCGCACGACGAGGGCGAGCCCGGCCAGGATCACGACCAGCGCCGGGTAGGCGAGGACCGGGGGCTGCTGGCCGAGCCAGAGCGCGGCGATGAGGGCGGCGCCGGGCGTTTCGAGCAGGATCGCCGTGGCGGTGACGGACGGGCCGAGGCTCGCCACCACCCGGTTGAACAGCGAGTGGCCGAGCAGCTGGGCGGCGAGCGTGAGCACCGCCAGCTTCAGCCAGGTCACCCCGTCGTACGCGGTGAGTTCGGCCCCGCTGACGAGCGCCGCCACCAGGAGCCCGGCGGCGGCCGTCGCGTAGCAGAGGTAGGTGTACGGGACGGTGGCGACGCTCTTGCGGACCTCGGCGCCGAGCAGCACGTACCCGGCGGCCGCGATGCCCCCGCCGAGCGCGAGCGCGTCGCCCGCAAGCGCGCGCGGCGACAGGGTGAGGTCGACGCCGGTGAGCAGGACGACGCCGGTGCAGGCGGCCAGGGTGCCCGCCCACACCAGGCCCGGCGGACGGTGGCCGCGCAGGCGCAGCGCGATCGTCGTCCATATCGGGGTGGTGGTGCACAGCGCCGTCGACGAGGCGACCGACGTCATGCTCAGGCTCGGCAGCCACAGCCCGAAGTGCAGCGCGAGCAGACCGCCCGCGCCGAGGGTGAGCCCCACCTCGCGCCGGGTGAGCGCGCGCAGCCGGGCCCGGTGCCTGAACCAGGCCACCGGGGTCAGCGCGCCGACCGCGAGGGCGTTGCGCCAGAAGGCGATGGCCAGCGCGGGCGCGGCGGTGGCGGCGATCAGCGGCGCGGACAGCGAGACGCTGGCGAGGGCGACGACGAGCAGCGCGACATCGGCGCGGGGGACGGCGGCCACGGTGGGCGCGGGCGTGGTGGCAGTGGTCACGGCCGCAGCGTAAGGGGCATGCGCGAATTACGGAACTGACTATTGTTCGGGGCCTCTAGGGTGGTGGCATGACGCAGACGTTGCTCGACCAGGCCCTTGTCGAGGAGGCCACCAAGAAGTCCGGGCTCATCTGGGTGCGCGGCACCGGGGTGGCCGAGCGGGCCCTGTGGCACGTGTGGCTCGACGGCGCGGCCCATGTCGTGGGCGGCGGCCCGGGCGAGCAGCCGCTCGACGGGCTCGCGGACGGTGGCACCGCGCAGGTGACGGTCCGCTCCAAGGACAAGGGCGGCCGTCTGGTGGCGTGGACCGCCGCGATCTCCGAGATCCCGGCGGGCGGCGAGGCGTGGGACACCGCGATCGCCGAGCTGAAGGGCAAGCGCCTCAACGCCCCGGACGGCGAGGCGATGCCGGCCCGCTGGGCGCGCGAGTGCCGGCTGCTGCGCCTGACCCCGACCGGCCCGCTCGGCGCGGCCCCCGAAGGCTCCCTGGCCACGCCCCCGGTGGCGACCCCGGCCACGACCCGGCACCCGGTGCCCGCGGCCCTGCCCAGCCTGCTGTTCCGGCGCAAGCGGCGCTGAACCGCGGCGGCGCCCCGGGTCAGGTCTTGGGGAGCTGCTGGCCGTAGTCCACGGTGTCGCCCTTGGCCGGGGGCGCGAGCGGGAAGTCCTTGTTCCAGTCGGCCAGTTCGAGGACGCCCGCCCCGCCGGCCCGCTCGAAGCGCAAGGGGTAGGGCGTCCCCTGGAGGGCGACGTCGAGGGTGCCGCCCTCGCCGTCCTTGCCCGCCGCGATCCGTACCGTACGGACCTTGCCGACCTCGGCCCGGTCGCCCTTGGACAGCGCGCCCTGAAGCCCGAGCATCCCCTTGAGCAGGACCGCCTTCTCGGTGAACCCGCGCAGTTGCTGGTAGGCCGGATCCCCCGAGGGCACCTTGACGTACTTGTCGTCGAGCTTGCCCGCCGCCGAGGCCGCGCCGCCCGAGCCGCCGGAGCCGCTGTGCGACCAGAACCCCGCGTCGGCCTTGAGGAACAGGTCGTCCCCCACCCGCAGCAGCCCGAAGGTGCTCTTCTGCGAGGTGACCGTGCCCGTACCGCCGCTGCCCTTCAGCCTCATGTCGATCTTGTACGAGCCGCCCTTGCTGACCAGCGTCCCCGACAGGCGCACCGCGTCGGCGCCGTCGGCCGCCGTGCGCGCCTTGTTCTCGATCTCGGTCGCGGACAGCTTGCCGACGCCGTTGGTCCCCTCGTCCGGGTCCGAACCGCAGGCGGTGAGCGCCGCGGCGAGCCCCGCGCACAGCGCGACGGGCAGAGCGGCCCGACGGGCCCGTACCCGCACGGGCAGGAGGGATGAGATCACCGGCGCGCTGCCTCTCACACAGATGTAGGGGGTCGGCAGTCCGCACCCTACCCGCAGTGTCTAGGCTGCTCGGCAGAGCGCCGGACGGACGACCCGCAAGGGCGTACCCCCTCGCCGGCGGCTAGCCTGAAACCCTTGTCCCGCAGCGATGTCGGCGGTGCGGAGCAACCCGATCAGAAGGAGGCGCTCGTATGGCGGCAGGCGCCCCCCGGGTCTTCGTCTCACACCTCTCCGGCGTCGCCGTCTTCGACCCCAACGGCGACCAGGTCGGCCGGGTGCGGGACCTGGTGGCGATGCTGCGGGTCGGCCGCAGGCCTCCCCGGCTGCTCGGCATCGTCGTCGAGGTGGCCGGCCGCAGGCTGATCTTCCTGCCCATGACCCGGGTCACCGGGGTGGAGTCGGGCCAGGTCATCACGACCGGCGTCGTCAACCTGCGCCGCTTCGAGCAGCGCCCCACCGAGCGCCTCGTGCTCGGCGAGCTGCTCGACCGCCGGGTCACCCTCGTCGAGAACGGCGAGCAGGTGACCGTCCTGGACGTCGCCATCCAGCAGCTGCCGGCCCGCCGCGACTGGGAGATCGACAAGGTCTTCGTCCGCCGCGGCAAGTCGGGCGCGCTGCGCCGCAAGGGCGAGACGCTGACCGTCGAGTGGTCGGCCGTCACCGGGTTCTCCCTGGAGGAGCACGGCCAGGGCGCCGAGAACCTGGTCGCCACCTTCGAGCAGCTGCGCCCCGCCGACCTCGCCAACGTCATGCACCACCTGTCACCCAAACGGCGTGCCGAGGTGGCCGCGGCGCTGGACGACGACCGGCTGGCCGACGTCCTGGAAGAGCTGCCCGACGACGACCAGGTGGAGATCCTCGGCAAGCTGAAGGACGAGCGGGCCGCCGACGTCCTGGAGGCGATGGACCCGGACGACGCCGCCGACCTGCTCTCCGAGCTGCCCGAGGAGGACAAGGAGCGCCTGCTCACGCTGATGCAGCCGGACGACGCGGCCGACGTGCGCCGCCTCCTGTCCTACGAGGAGCGCACCGCGGGCGGCCTGATGACGACCGAGCCGATCGTGCTGCGCCCGGACGCCACGGTCGCCGACGCCCTGGCCCGGGTGCGCCAGCAGGACCTCTCCCCCGCGCTCGCCGCCCAGGTGTACGTGTGCCGGCCGCCGGACGAGACGCCGACCGGCAAGTACCTGGGCACGGTGCACTTCCAGCGGCTGCTGAGGGAGCCGCCGTTCGCGCTGGTCAGCTCGGTGGTGGACAGCGATCTGAAGCCGCTGCCGCCGAACGCCTCGCTGCCGTCGGTGACCAGCTTCCTCGCCGCGTACAACATGGTCGCCGCGCCCGTGGTGGACGAGAGCGGCTCGCTGCTCGGCGCCGTGACCGTCGACGACGTGCTCGACCACCTGCTGCCGGACGACTGGCGCGAGACGGAGTTCCACGGGCCGGAGGGGGTACCGGATGGGCGGCACTGACCGGGCGGAGGAGCGCACCCGCGCGAGCGGCGCGAGCGCGCTGCCGCGCGGCCGCACCCGGCTCGACCAGCCGCGCGCGCCGCGCGTGAAGCTGCTCCCGGAGTGGGACCCCGAGGCGTTCGGCCGGTTCAGCGAGCGGATCGCCCGCTTCCTCGGCACCGGGCGGTTCATCGTCTGGATGACCCTGATCATCATCCTGTGGGTCGCCTGGAACATCTTCGCGCCGAGCAATCTGCGCTTCGACAACTACCCGTTCATCTTCCTCACGCTCGCCCTGTCGCTCCAGGCCTCGTACGCGGCCCCGCTGATCCTGCTCGCGCAGAACCGGCAGGACGACCGCGACCGGGTCACCCACGAGCAGGACCGCAAGCAGAACGAGCGGTCCATCGCCGACACCGAGTACCTCACCCGTGAAATCGCGGCGCTCAGGATGGGCCTCGGCGAGGTGGCCACCCGCGACTGGATCCGCTCCGAACTCCAGGACCTGGTCAAGGAGATGGAGGAGCGCCGGAACCTATTCCCGCCGGAGCGCTCCTACGGACGTGACGAAGGCGACCGCTGACAGGGCTTTCCGTACGGTGCGGTAGGCGCCGTACCATCGACCGTATGGCTACGGAAGACGCGGTGCTTGAGGCACTGGCGACGGTGAACGACCCCGAGATCCACCGACCGATCACTGAACTCGGCATGGTCAAATCGGTCGAGATCGGCACGGACGGGGCGGTTGCCGTCACGGTGTACCTGACCGTCTCCGGCTGCCCGATGCGCGAGACCATCACCAAGAACGTGACGGACGCGGTCGAGCGGGTCGAGGGCGTCAGCCGCGTCGACGTGACGCTCGACGTGATGAGCGACGAGCAGCGCAAGGAGCTCGCGGCCTCGCTGCGCGGCGGCACCGCCGAGCGCGAGGTGCCTTTCGCCAAGCCCGGCTCGCTGACCCGCGTCTACGCGGTCGCCTCCGGCAAGGGCGGCGTGGGCAAGTCCTCGGTGACGGTGAACCTGGCCGCCGCGATGGCGGCGGACGGGCTGAAGGTCGGTGTCGTGGACGCCGACATCTACGGCCACTCCGTGCCCCGCATGCTGGGCGCCGACGGCAGGCCCACCCAGGTCGAGAACATGATCATGCCACCGTCCGCGAATGGCGTGAAGGTCATCTCCATCGGCATGTTCACGCCGGGCAACGCGCCCGTCGTGTGGCGCGGCCCGATGCTCCACCGCGCCCTCCAGCAGTTCCTCGCCGACGTGTACTGGGGCGACCTGGACGTGCTGCTGCTCGACCTTCCGCCGGGCACCGGTGACATCGCGATCTCCGTGGCGCAGCTGGTCCCCAACGCCGAGATCCTCGTCGTGACCACCCCGCAGCAGGCCGCGGCCGAGGTCGCCGAGCGCGCCGGGTCCATCGCCGTGCAGACCCACCAGAAGATCGTCGGCGTGGTCGAGAACATGGCCGGGCTGCCCTGCCCGCACTGCGACGAGATGGTCGACGTGTTCGGCACGGGCGGCGGCCAGAAGGTCGCCGACGGCCTGACGAAGACGACCGGCGCCACCGTGCCGGTGCTGGGCTCCATCCCGATCGACGTCCGCCTGCGCGAGGGCGGCGACGACGGCCGCCCGGTCGTCCTGTCCAACCCGGACTCCCCCGCCGGCGCGGCCCTGCGCGCCATCGCGGGCAAGCTGGGCGGCCGCGCCCGCGGCCTGTCGGGCATGTCGCTCGGGATCACCCCGCGCAACAAGTTCTAGCCCGCCCACGGCACGCGTAAGGGGCGCCTCGCTACTGCGGGCGCCCCTTACGCATGTGAGTGCATCGGCTTACGCAGCCGTCATGGGCGGCGCATACCGCGGTCGGCCGGGGCCGGGCACCGCGTACGGCCGCCCGTCCGTCCTCACGCGTACGAGGCGATGTCCTTGACCACCGAGAAGCCGAGCCCGTACGCGCTCAGGCCGCGCCCGTACGCTCCCAGGTGCACGCCGCCCTGCGCGGAGCCGGCCAGGATCCAGCCGAACTCGGACTCGCGGTAGTGGAAGTCGGTCGGCACGCCGTCGACGGGGAGCGAGAGGGTCGACCAGTCGGAGCCGTCCAGGTCGTCGGCGAGCTCCCAGGCCGTCTCGGTCTGCTGGTCCAGCCACTCGCCGCGCCGCACGTGGTCCATCTGCGCGGGCCAGGTGAAGGCCAGCAGCCCCGAGCCCGCGAGCCAGGCCGCCGAGGAGACCGAGGTGGCCTCCAGGACACCCGTGCCGTCGCCGCTGCGGCGCACCGGGTTCGCCGGGATGCTCACGACCACCGCGAACCGGTCCCGGTCGGCCCCGGATTTCGCCGCCGCCTCGGGCCGTATCGACGGCTCGTCGCCGTGGCCGATCGAGCCGTGCTGGACGGTGCCGTCGGCGGCCTGCGCCACCTGCATCAGCCAGCGCGGCCCGGTGAACGCCTCGTCGAGGCCGTACCAGGGGAAGGGCGCGCGCAGAAAGCCGTCGACCGTACGCCGGGCCGCCGGCACTCCCTCCGGTGTGGACTGGGTGCCCTCGGGCGCCCCTTGAGGGGACTGCCCCGCTACCCGGCTTGTCGTCTCCATCTGCCCGGCCGCCTCCTAGATCAGTAGCGTCCGGAGCGGCCCGCCCCCCTCGGGCGTCCTGGCTGCCGGACAGATGGAGGATAGCCACCTCGGCGCGGCTCGCCGGAAAAGCGCATGTGGGATTGGCGTGTATCAGGTGGCGTCGGCGTCGAACGGGGGGCGCTCGCCCGGCGCCAGCTGCTCGCGCTTCTTGAGCAGGTCGGGGGTGGCCCCCGAGCCGTTCGCCGAGCCGTTGGCGGCGGTGGTGGCGGCCGATTCGCGGCCGTGCACGGCGTCCGCGACCTCTTCCATGTCCTTGCGGAGGTCGAAGCTGTTGCGGATCTCCTTGAGCCCCAGGTCGTCGTTGTCCATGAGCTGCTTGCGGACGAACGTCTTGGGGTTGAGGTCCTCGAACTCGAAGTCCTTGAACTCGGGCCCGAGCTCCGCCCGGATGTCCTGCTTGGCGCTCTCGGAGAAGCTCCGCACCTTGCGGATCATGTTCGAGACGTCCTGGATCAGCTTGGGCAGCTTGTCCGGGCCGAAGATGAGCACAGCGAGGACCACGAGTGTGACCAGCTCCATGGGCCCGATGTCGTTGAACACCCGCTGCTCCTCGTGTTCTCAGTGCTCGCGATCTCGGCGCTTGTTTCCCAGCTCCGCGTCCAGTCATGGACCGCTCCACGGTACCCGGCCGAACTGTCGCGGCGGTACCCGCGGGGTGACCTTTGGGCATCGGTCCGGGGCCGCTGGGACCACCGGTCCCGCGCGGCCCCGGACCGGGCGGTCAGGACGCGGAGCCGAGCGTCAGCGTGAGGTCCTGCTGCTTGCCGTCCCGCTGCACGGTCAGCCTGAGCCGGTCGCCAGGGCGGTGGGCGCGGATCTTCACTATCAACTCCTCGCCGCTGTGCACCCGCTGGCCGTCCACCTTGGTGATCACGTCCTGCGGTTTGACGCCCGCCTTGGCGCCGGGGCCGTCGGGCGTGACGGACGGCTTGCCGTCGCTCGCCTTGTCGCCGACGCGGGCGCCGTCGCCGGTGAACTTCATGTCGAGCGTGACACCGATCACCGGGTGCGTGGCCTTGCCCGTGTTGATCAGCTCCTCGGCGACCCGCTTGGCCTGGTTGACCGGTATGGCGAAGCCCAGCCCGATCGAGCCGGCCTGGCCACCGCCGCCCTCCGCGCTGCCGCTCCCGGCCGACCTGATGGCGCTGTTGATCCCGATGACGCGGGCCTTGGAGTCGACGAGCGGGCCGCCGGAGTTGCCCGGGTTGATGGGGGCGTCGGTCTGGAGCGCGTCGACATAGCTGACGTCGCTGCCGTCACCGCTCTCGCCCCCGGCCGTGATCGGGCGTTCCTTGGCGCTGATGATGCCCGAGGTCACCGTGTTGGAGAGGTCGAAGGGCGCCCCGATGGCCACCACCGGGTCGCCGACCAGGACGTTGTCCGAGTTGCCGAGCGGCAGCGGCTTCATGCCCGAGACCCCGTCGACCTTGACGACGGCGAGGTCGTACCCGCTGTCCCGGCCGACCACCTGGGCGGGCGCGCTCTCGCCCCCGCTGAAGGTCACCGAGATCTTTCCCGAGCCCCCGGCGGGCTGGACGACATGGTTGTTGGTCAGGATGTGGCCGGCGTTGTCGAGGACGAAGCCGGTGCCGGTGCCGGACTCGGTGGCCCCGGTGACATGGATGGTGACCACGCTCGGCAACGCGCTCGCGGCGATCCCGGCGACGCTGTCCGGCGCCCGGCCCAGCGGCTCCTTGCCGGCCTGCGGCAGCCGTACGTCGGTGATGCCGCCGTTGCGCTCGACGTACGCGCCCACGCCACCGCCGATGCCCCCGGCGACCAGGGCGAGCAGCACCGCGCCGACCAGCAGCGCCCCGCGCCGCCGCTTCCTCGGCTCCGGCTGCCCGGGCCTGCTGAGCGGCTCACCGGGCGCGCTCCAGGGGTCGTACTGCAACCACTGGGAGGCGGGCGGCCCCGCGGGAGCGGGAGGCGCGCCGTACGAGGACTGCGGCGCGGGCCCCTGAGCGTCGGGGGCCTGCGCGGCGGGCCCCTGAGGTGCGGGGATCTGCGGGGCCGCGTAGGCGGGCTGCTGGGGCAGCGCGGTGCCGCCCGGCGGCGTCGGCACCGGACGCTGCACCGGAGGCGCGGGCGCCCAGGGCCCCGGCCCACCGTAGGGAGGCGTGCCGTAGGGATCGGGGGCGTGCAGGGGCCCCGGCCGGGGCGCGGCGGCCTCGGCGACCGGGGCGGCGCCGGGCTCCGGGCGTATGTCCTCCACCTCGGTGACAGGACCCGCGTCCTGGTTGGAAGGGGCCGCCTCCACGGGCGCGGGGTGCGCGTCGGCCGCCGCGCTCGGCTGCGGCGGAACGGGCGGCGCGGGGTGCGCGTCGGCTACCGGCCCGGCGTCCTGGTCCGGAAGGGCCGCCTCCACAGGCACGTGGGGCGCGTCGGCGCCCGCGCCCGGCTGCGGCGGAACGGGCGGCGCGGGGTGCGCGTCGGCCGCCGCGCTCGGCTTTGCCTGCTCGGCGGATGGGGTCGGCGGGGCCAAGTCGTAGGCGTCGTCCGGGAGTTCGGCGGGCGGGGCCGTCGGCGCGGGGCCGGTGTCGCTGGGGCGGACTGCCTGCGGACGGCTCCACCACTTGGGCTTCGGCCCGGTGGGCTTCTGCTCGTTCATGCTCTCCCCGCAACTGGCTGCCCTGCGTGCTCCCATGAGCACCCCTCCCCCGGATTCAACCAGGTCGCCGGAGGCGACGGCAGGGCACGGTCAGCGTCGGGCGGTCAGCGGGAGCCCGGACGCCACCGGAGCCGCCGACCGCGCCGGCGCCTTCGGGATCGCGGAGGGGGCGACGGCGAGCACCGCGGCCGTGAGGTCCGTCGTGGTCAGCGGGAGCGTCGCCACGGCCGGCCGTATCAACGGGGGCAGGGACGAGCCGTTCAGCCGGGCGGCCGGGAAGGCGCCACCCAGCGGCTGGACGGGCCGGTTCTGCGGCTGGACGGGCCCGTTCTGCGCGGGCATCCCGTTGAGGCCGCGCGGGCCGGGCGTGACCGGGGCCGTGGGCTGGGCGGCCATGGCCGAGAGGAACCCGGCCGCGGCGCCACCGCGCCGCCGGTCCTCGGCCGAACCGCCGCTCGGCGCCGCACTGCTGGAGCGCAGCGGCACCACGTTGCTGCCCCCGCTCGCGGCCCGGGCGCCGGACGTCGAGCTCAGCGGCAGGGTGCCGCCCAGCGCGATCGCGGCCAGGGACACGGCGCTCGCGGCGGCGAAGGCGAATCTGCGGCCCCGCCATCCCGGGCCCGGCCGGTCCTGCTCGGATCTGTCCACCTCGTGGATGCGGAAGCCGCCGCTCAGCCCGTCGGGCAGCGCCGCGGCGTGGGAACCGACCGGGAGGTAGCCGAAGCCGCCCGAGCGGGGAACGCGCGGGTCCCGGGGGCCGCCCGCACTGGGGGTCAGCACCCCGAATCCTTCGAAGAACCCGTCGGCCTGGCGCCCCCCGCCGAACGGTCCCCCGGAGCCGTCGTCGTCACCCCCGGTGCCGGCGGGCAGCCCCTGGAGCCGGGCCAGAAAGCCCTCCGAGGGCGGCGGCGGGGCCGCCTGGGCGAAGACGTTCTTCAGGTTGCGCTGGGCGTCGGCCTCCGCCTTGCACTTGGCGCAGGTCGCCAGATGGGACAGGACACGCTCGCGGGCGTCGTGGTTCAGCTCGCCGTCGACCAGGGCGGCGAGCCGGTCCCCGAGGTGCTGTTCCGCCGGGGTGGGACTCGAACCACTCACGCCATCCCCTCTCCGGCCACCCCGAGAGCTCCCGGCGCCACCCCCGCGAGGGCGCGCTGCTGCTCGGCGCGGGCCTCGGGCGAACGGTGCTGGAGGGCCTTGCGCAGATGCGAACGGCCGCGGTGGATCCGGCTGCGGACGGTGCCGAGCTTCACTCCGAGGGTGGCCGCGATCTCCTCGTAGGAGAGGCCCTCGATGTCGCAGAGGACCACGGCGGCGCGGAACTCGGGCGCCAGCGTGTCGAGCGCCTGCTGCACATCGGCGTCGAAGTGGGCGTCGTTGAAGACCTGTTGGGGGTTGGGCTCGCGGCTGGGCAGCCGCTCCGCCGCGTCGTCACCGAGCGCGTCGAAGCGGATGCGCTGGCGGCGGCGGACCATGTCCAGGAAGAGGTTGGTGGTGATGCGGTGCAACCAGCCCTCGAAGGTGCCCGGCGTGTACGTCGACAGAGAGCGGAAGACGCGGACGAAGACCTCCTGGGTGAGGTCCTCGGCGTCGTGCTGGTTTCCCGTCAGGCGGTAGGCGAGGCGGTAGACCCGGCCGCTGTGCGTGCTGACGATCTCCTCCCACGAAGGGGGAGTCCACGCCTGGGAATCCGCGTCGGCGAAGGTCGCGGTGGTAGCGGAGCTGGTAGCGCGGGAACGGTCAGCAATGTTGGTCACGGATTTCGGCTCACCCGCCGACCTGAGAAAGCGCCGCAGCACTCCTCCCCGATCCACAGGCGCAGCCGCACCTCCCCTGTCGGCTCTGGTGGTGTCCAGTGGAGCCCCTACCATAGCCACCTCGCCCGTTAGCTCCGGATAAGAATCTTTACGTGCATTTGGGCCCGGCTTCCGGCCCTCTTCCCCGAACTCGCCCATGTGCTCCCCCGCTGTCCCCTGCCCTCCTTAACGCGCGGTCCCATCTGCGGGTTCCCGACTCCAGCGGATACAGTCACCGTTGCGCCAACCAAGGGGACAGGAGAGGGCCATTACCGCCAACCGGCAGACGAGCTGGGCGTTCGCCGACGCCTTTGTCGCCGAGGACGACGCGCTGCGCTGGGCCCGCGACCGGGCCCGGGAGGCAGGCCTGCGTTCGGTGTCCCCGGGGACAGGCGCCGCACTGCGGCTGCTCGCTGCCACGGCGGACGCGAAGGCGGTCGCGGAGATCGGCACCGGAACCGGCGTCTCCGGCATCTACCTGCTGCAAGGGCTGCGCCCGGACGGCGTGTTGACTACCGTCGACCCGGAGCCCGACCGCCAGCAGTTCGCCAAGCAGGCGTTCCGCGCCGCGGGTTTCGCGGCCAACCGGGCGCGGTTCATCCCCGGCCCCGCCCTGGACGTCCTGCCCCGGCTCGCGGACGGCGGGTACGACCTGGTCTTCTGCGACGGCGACCGCATGGAGTCCCTCGACGTGCTCGCTGAATCGTTGCGCCTGCTGCGACCCGGCGGAATCGTCTGCTTCGAGGGTGTCTTCGCGGACGGCCGGACGGTCGACTCGGGGGTCCAGCCCGCCGAGGTGCTGCGGCTGCGCGAACTGCTGCGCGCGGTGCGCGAGAGCACCGAGCTCGTGGAGTCCCTGCTGCCGGTGGGCGACGGCCTGCTCTGCGCGGTACGCCGCGGCTGAGGGCCATCGTCCTCAAGATCGTCGCGTGAGCCGTCCGGCCGCCCTCAGGGGGTCGCGGCCGCGGGAGAGCCCGCGCACACGACACCGCCCCGGCACGGCATGCACACAGGTGCATACCGAACCGGGGCGGCGAAGAGTCTGGGTCGGACCCGCTGAGTCAGCCGACGACCTTCTTGAGGGCATCGCCCAGGGCATCGGCCTCGTCCGGAGTCAGCTCGACGACAAGCCGACCGCCGCCTTCGAGCGGAACGCGCATGACAATGCCCCGCCCCTCCTTGGTCACCTCGAGCGGGCCGTCGCCCGTCCGCGGCTTCATGGCCGCCATGCTCGTTCCCCTTCCTGAAACCAGCTCATCGTCAGCCGACGGCCCCCGGGATTGGGCACGCGTCACGGCATCGAACACATTGCTTCCAGGTCATTATCCCGCATCGCAGGACCCGATGACCAACATCGGTCCGCATCGCTTGGGCAACGCGCTCGATCAAAACCACTCAATTCGGCGATCCGCCTGCGATACTTCGCCGCCGCGGGTTCCCCCCGACGGCCGGATTGTTTGACGCAGGTCACATGCCCACCGCCGGTGATCTCCGCCATGCTGAGCGGACACGACGATCGAGAAGCATCCGCGACGGAGGGGATCCCACATGGCGGACACCGTGCTGTACGAGGTGAACGACGGGCTCGCGACCATCACGATCAACCGGCCCGAGGCCATGAACGCCATGAACACGCAGGCCAAGGTCGCGCTCCGCGAGGCGGTGCGCTCCGCGGCCGAGGACCCGGCGGTACGGGCCGTGCTGCTCACCGCGACGGGCCGCGCGTTCTGCGTCGGGCAGGACCTCAAGGAGCACGTGGAGTCGCTGGCGGCGGACCGCGAGACGGGCTCCGGCCGGACGATGAGCACCGTACGGGAGCACTACAACCCGATCCTGAAGGCGCTCACCGAGATGCCCAAGCCCGTGGTGGCGGGCGTCAACGGGGTGGCCGCGGGCGCCGGGCTCGGGTTCGCGCTGGCCGCGGACTACCGGGTGGTCGCGGAAACGGCGGCGTTCAACACGTCGTTCGCCGGGGTGGCCCTGACCGCCGACTCGGGCGTCTCGTGGACGCTGCCTCGGCTGATCGGCCAGTCCCGCGCCGCCGACCTGCTGCTGTTCCCGCGTTCGATCTCCGCCCAGGAGGCGTACGAGATCGGCCTCGTCAACAAGGTCGTACCGGCCGCCGAGCTGGCCGCCGAGGCCCTCGCGGTGGCCCGCACCCTCGCCGCGGGCCCGACCGTGGCGTACGGCGCGCTCAAGGAGTCGCTGGCCTACGGCGCGGGGCACACCCTCGCCGAGGCGCTGGAGAAGGAGGACGAGCTCCAGACCAGGGCGGGCGCGTCCGAGGACCACGCCATCGCGGTGGCCGCCTTCCTCGCCAAGGAGAAGCCGAAGTACGTCGGCCGCTGAGCGGGCGGGGCGGCCCCGGGAGCCCCGCTCTCAGGCGCCGCCCCGCGCCACGCAGTCCACGAGGTGGTCGTCGACCAGACCGCACGCCTGCATCAGGGCGTACGCCGTCGTCGGGCCGACGAAGCGCAGGCCGCGCTTCTTCAGGGCCTTGGACAGGGCCGTCGACTCGTCGGTGACGGCCGGGACGTCGGAGAGGGTGCGGGGCGCCGGGCGGGCCGCCGGGGCGTACGACCAGATGAGGGAGTCGAGCTCGCCGGGCGACCAGGTGGCGAGCGCCTGGGCGTTGGCGACCGTCGCCTCGATCTTGAGCCGGTTGCGGATGATGCCCACGTCGCCGAGCAGCCGCTCCTTGTCGGCCTCGGTGAACTCCGCCACCGCCGCGATCCTGAAGCCCGCGAAGGCCCGCCGGAAGCCCTCGCGGCGGCGCAGGATCGTGATCCAGGAGAGCCCCGACTGGAAGGCCTCCAGGCAGAGCCGTTCGTACAGCGCGTCGTCGCCGTGCACCGGGCGGCCCCACTCGGTGTCGTGGTACGCCACGTACTCCTCGGCGGACAGGCCCCAGGGGCAGCGGAGCCGGCCGTCAGGGCCGGGGATCGCGCCGCTCATCGCCGGGGCTCCTCGTCGGTCGGCCCGGCCGCGGGGTCGGGTGTGCCGAGCCCCCGCTGGGCTTCGGGGCCGGGTGTGATCCGCTCCGCGGACGCCGGGGACGGCGCGCGGTCGCGGCTCGCCGCGGTGGCCGCCGCCTGGAGCTCGGCGATCCGCGCGTCCCGCTCGGCGAGCTCCGCGCCGAGCCTGCTCAGCACGTCGTCGACGTCCGCCATCCGGTAGCCCCGCAGCACCACCGGGATGCGCAGCGCCTCCACGTCGGCCCGGGCCACGGGGCGGTGCTCGGGCAGCGGGTCCACCAGGTGCTCCGGCTCGGTGTCCGGCAGCACCGCGCCGTCGTCGCCACCTCCGCCCACCACGGCGAGGGTCACGGCGGCGACCACGACGACCATCGCGATCAGCAAGAACCAGAACACGAGCGAGCCTCTTCCCGACGCCGGAAACTGTTCGGGACCGATCGTGCCATGCGGCACTGACAGTTAGGGTCGCAGGCGGACAACGGCCGACGCACAGCAAAGGACACAGGGGATGCACAGCGGAACGGACCGCGGCACGCTGCGGCTTGGCCGACGCGAATTCACCGCGCACGAGCCGGTGGTCATGGCCATCGTGAACCGGACCCCCGACTCCTTCTACGACCAGGGGGCCACGTTCCACGACGAGCCCGCGCTCGCCCGCGTGGAGCAGGCGGTCGCCGAGGGCGCGGCCATCATCGACATCGGCGGGGTCAAGGCGGGCCCCGGCGAGGAGGTCACGGCCGAGGAGGAGGCCCGGCGCACGGTCGGCTTCGTGGCCGAGGTGCGCAAGCGGTTCCCCGACGTGATCATCAGCGTGGACACCTGGCGGCACGACGTGGGCGCGGCGGTCTGCGAGGCCGGCGCGGACGTCCTCAACGACGCGTGGGGCGGCTTCGATCCGAAGCTCGCCGAGGTGGCGGCGCGGTACGGCGCCGGTCTGGTGTGCACCCACGCGGGCGGTGTCGAGCCGCGCACCCGGCCGCACCGGACCGCGTACGACGACGTGATGGCGGACATCCTGCGGGTCACCGTGGGGCTCGCCGAGCGGGCCGTGGAGCTGGGCGTGCGGCCCGACGGGATCATGATCGACCCCGGGCACGACTTCGGGAAGAACACGCGGCACAGCCTGGAGGCGACGCGACGCCTGGAGGAGATGACCGGCACCGGGTGGCCGGTCCTGGTCTCGCTGTCCAACAAGGACTTCGTGGGCGAGACCCTCGACCGGCCGGTGAAGGAGCGCGTGATCGGCACGCTGGCGACGACGGCGGTCTCCGCGTGGCTGGGTGCCCGGGTCTACCGCGTCCACGAGGTGGCCGAGACCCGTCAGGTCCTCGACATGGTGGCGTCCATCGCGGGCCACCGTCCCCCGGCGGTGGCCCGCCGGGGACTCGCCTAGGCGCCTACCGCCCGGCCTCCTTGGTGACCAGCGCGATCGCCTCGTCCACGTCGTCGGTGACGTGGAAGAGCAGGAGGTCGCCCTCGGAGGCCTTGCCCTGGGCGATCACCGTGTCGCGCAGCCAGTCCACCAGGCCGCCCCAGTACTCGCTGCCGAACAGCACGATCGGGAAGCGGGTCACCTTGCGGGTCTGGACCAGCGTCAGGGCCTCGAACAGCTCGTCCAGGGTGCCCAGTCCGCCCGGCAGCACGACGAAGCCCTGGGCGTACTTGACGAACATGGTCTTGCGCACGAAGAAGTACCGGAAGTTGATCCCGATGTCGACGTGCGGGTTGAGCCCCTGCTCGAAGGGGAGCTCGATGCCGAGGCCGACGGAGATGCCGTTGCCCTCCCGCGCGCCCCGGTTCGCGGCCTCCATGGCGCCCGGGCCGCCGCCGGTGATGACCGCGAAGCCCGCGTCGACCAGGGCCCGGCCGATCCGGACGCCCGCCTCGTACTCGGGCGAGCCCGCCGGGGTGCGGGCCGAGCCGAACACGCTGATGGCGCTGGGGAGTTCGGCGAGCGCGCCGAAGCCCTCGACGAACTCCGACTGGATGCGCATGACCCGCCACGGGTCGGTGTGCACCCACTGCGAGTCGCCCTCGGTGTCGAGGAGGCGCTGGTCGGTGGTGCCGGGCTGGACCTGATCGCGGCGGCGCAGCACCGGTCCGAGCCGCTGTTCCAGCCGCTGCTCCGCCGGAAACGGGGTTCCCTCGGGGTTGGCCATACCGTGCTCCCTCCGCTGACGATGTTGCGCGTGCTCAGCCAGGGTAGGTCGGCGAACGTTACGAATGGCGGAATTCAGGCAGGCCACCCCGCTACCGAAGCCTTGAATGAAGGGCGGTCGGCCGGAAAAGGCCGGGCTCAGTCGGTCAGCCAGGCCCGCAGCCGCGTCTCGCACCGCGTGATCCGCTCGACGACGACGTGTTCGTCCCGCTTGTGGGCCAGCAATGCGTCGCCGGGGCCGTAGTTGACGGCGGGGATGCCGAGGTCGCCGAAGCGCGAGACGTCGGTCCAGCCGAACTTGGGCCGCGCGGTGCCGCCGACCGCCGCCATGAAGGCCGCGGCGGCCGGGTGCGAGAGCCCGGGGAGCGCGGCCCCCGAGTGGTCGTCGACGACGAACTCGGCGATGTCGCAGTCCGCGAAGACCTCGCGGACGTGGGCGACGGCCTCCTCGGCGGTGCGGTCGGGCGCGTACCGGTAGTTGACGACGACCGTGCACGCGTCCGGGATCACGTTGCCGGCCACGCCCCCCTCGACGCGTACGGCGTTGAGGCCCTCGTGGTACTCCAGGCCGTCGATCACCGGGCGGCGGGGCTCGTAGGAGGCCAGCTTCGCGAGGATGGGCGCGGCCGTGTGGATGGCGTTGGAGCCCATCCAGCTGCGCGCGGAGTGGGCGCGCTCGCCGCTGGTCCTCAGCAGCACCCGCAGGGTGCCCTGGCAGCCGCCCTCGACCTCGGTGTCGGAGGGTTCGAGCAGCACCGCGAAGTCGCCCGCGAGCCATTCGGGGTGGGCCTCGGCGACCTTGCCCAGGCCGTTGAGGTCGGCCGCGACCTCCTCGTTGTCGTAGAACACGAAGGTCAGGTCCCGGTTGGGCGCGGTCACGGTCTGCGCGATCCGCAGCTGCACCGCCACCCCCGACTTCATGTCGCTCGTCCCGCAGCCCCACAGCACGCCGTCGCCGTCGAGCCGGGAGGGCACGTTGTCGGCGATGGGCACGGTGTCGATGTGCCCGGCCAGGATGATCCGCTCGGCCCGGCCCAGCTGCGTGCGCGCCACCACGTTGTTGCCGTGCCGGTCGACGGTGAGGTGGGCGAGCTTGCGCAGCTCGCGCTCGATGGCGTCCGCCAGCGGCCCCTCCTCGCCGCTCACGGAGGCGAAGTCGACGAGCTGGGCGGTCAGCGAGGGCGCGTCCGCGGTGAGGTCCAGGGTGCTATCGGCCATGGCCCCGACCCTAACTCCCCCGCTGAGGGTCCCTTCGCGCTCCAGTACGGTGGGCACCGTGTCCGAGCCCATCGACCTCCCGCGCCCCTCCCGACGCGGCCGCCTCCTCCGGATCGGGGCGGCCCTCGCCGTGCTGCTCGCGCTCGCCGGATATCTGGTGGTGCAGTACGTGAGCGGCGGTCCCGGTGCGCCCAGATGCGTGGCGGGGTCGGGCGACGCCACCTTCCGGATGAGCCCCGAGCAGGCGGAGAACGCGGCGACGATCAGCGCCGTCGGCATCGCGCACGGCATGCCGGAGCGGGCCGTGACGATCGCGCTGGCCACCGCGCTCCAGGAGTCGGGCCTGCGCAATCTGAACCACGGCGACCGGGACTCGCTCGGCCTGTTCCAGCAGCGGCCCTCGCAGGGCTGGGGCACCGCCGAGCAGATCATGGACCCGGTCTACTCGGCGGGGAAGTTCTACAAGCACCTGGCCGAGGTCCCTGGCTACTCGCGGCTCCCGCTGACCGTGGCCGCGCAGAAGGTGCAGCGCAGCGGCTTCCCGCAGGCGTACGCCAAGCACGAGCCGGACGCGGCGGTGCTGACGGCCTCGCTGACCGGTCGCGAGTCCGCGTCGCTGACCTGCACCGTGGCCAAGAACGCCCAGCCGGGCGATCCCGCGCAGGTGCGCGCGGGACTGACGAAGGCCTTCGGCGAGGGCGTGGTGCCCGCCGAGCAGCCGCCCGGCGCGGGCCACGAGATCGCCGTGCCGGTGCGCGTCACCGAGGGCACGGCCGCGGCGGGCACCGACCGGGAGCAGCGCGGCTGGGCGCTGGCGCACTGGGCGGTGGCCCGGGCCTCCACGCTGCACATCGCGCAGGTCTCGTACGCGGGCCGCGTCTGGAGCGCGGACGACTCGGCCAAGGGCTGGTCCAAGGCGCCCGCGTCGGCCGCCGTCCCCGCCTCCACCGGCCGTGGTCCGGGCGCCGGATCCGCGAGCGACGGTACGCAAGAGGTACGAATCACCCTCGCGCCGTAACCGGCCGCCCGTTCGGCCGGGCACTCGACCGGGGTACCCCGCCTTCCCCCGCGCACCCCTTTCGCACCCGCATCCGGACGCCGATCCGAAGAATCGTCAATCCCCTTGGGGACAAAGGGATCTGATGGCCCGTCAGGCATTTTGGCGCACCATCATTTGCCCGTTTTTATCCAGAGTAGATAATGCGACGCATTGCAAACTCTTTACACCGGCCCACCGCAACCTCTCCTCCCCTCACGGCGGTTGTCACAGCGTCCGAACGCCGGACAGCGACACATTTCCAACCCGTCTGAAGGAGCATCATGTCCCTCCCCCTGACCCGTCGGATCGCCCGCGCCGCGCTGCTCATCGCGGCAGGTGCAGCGCCCGTGGTCGGTGCGGCCGGCTCCGCAAGCGCCGTGGAACTCCCCCAGGCCGCGCCGAACCTCGGCGGCCTCACCCAGATGGACCCCAGCTCGGTCAGCAACGCCGTCGACGGGGTGACCCAGAAGGCCACCGGCCTGGCGGGCGACACCGGGGCGGCCACCGTCAAGAAGGCCGTACCGGCGGCGGGCAAGACGGTCGGACAGGCGGGCAAGGTGGCCACCCCGGCCGCGCAGAAGACGGCCGGTGACGCGGCGGGCAGCGCGGGCGACATCCTCGGTTCGACCGCCCAGACCGCCACCAAGGGCGGCCTCCCGACCGGCGGCCTGCCCACCCAGGGTCTGCCGAGCACCGACCAGCTCCCGCTGAAGGGCCTGCCGATCGGTGGCTGACCGAGGGCGCAGGTGATGCGAAGGGGCCCGGGGAGTACCGCTTCCCCGGGCCCCTTCCGTGTGCGCGGACGCCTGCCGAACCCGCGCGGGCTACTGCCCGAGCCGCTTGACGGCCGCCTCGACGCGCTCGTCGGTCGCCGTGAACGCGACCCGCACGAACCGCTCGCCCGCCTCGCCGTAGAAGTCCCCGGGCGCCACCAGGATGCCCAGCTCGGCCAGGCTCGCCACCGTCTCCCAGCAGCCCTCGTCGCGGGTCGCCCACAGGTAGAGGCTGGCCTCGCTGTGCTCGATGCGGAAGCCGCGCTTCTCCAGGGCCTCACGCAGCGCGGACCGCCGCGCCGCGTACCGGGCCCGCTGCTCCTGGACGTGCGCGTCGTCGCCCAGGGCCGCCACCACGGCCGCCTGGACCGGCGCGGCCGTCATCATGCCGCCGTGCTTGCGGATCTGGAGCAGCTCGCCGAGCACGTCCGCGTCACCGGCGATGAACGCGGCCCGGTAACCGGCCAGGTTCGACCGCTTGGACAGCGAGTGGACGGCGACGAGGCCCTCGAAGCTGCCGCCGCACACGTCCGGGTGCAGCACCGAGACCGGCTCGGCCTCCCAGCCCAGCTCCAGGTAGCACTCGTCGGAGAAGACCAGCACGCCGTGCTCGCGGGCCCACGCCACGATCCGTACGAGCTCGTCCTTGGCGAGGACCCGGCCGGTCGGGTTGGACGGCGAGTTGAGCCAGAGCAGCTTCAGGTCCGTGGGGTCGAGCTCGGTCGGGTCGTCGTAGACCACCGGCCGGGCGCCGCACAGCCGCGCGCCGACCTCGTAGGTCGGGTAGGCCAGCCGCGGGTAGGCCACCTGGTCCCCGGCGCCCAGGCCGAGCTGCGTCGGCAGCCAGGCCACCAGCTCCTTGGAGCCCATCACGGGCAGGATGTTCGTGTGCTCGACCGAGCGCGCCCCGAGCCGCTTCTCCAGCCACCCCTTGATCGCGTCCCGCAGCGCGGGCGTGCCCCACACCGTGGGATAGCCCGGCGAGTCGGCCGCCCCCTTCAGGGCCTCCTGGACGAGCCCGGGGACCGGGTCGACGGGCGTACCGACGGAGAGGTCCACGATGCCGTCCGGGTGGGCCGCGGCCGTCGCCTTGTACGGCTCCAGCTTGTCCCAGGGGAAGACGGGAAGGCGCGAAGAGACTGCGCTCACGAAGGGGGCTCACTTTCTCGTACGTACGGTGCTGCGGGACCGCCGGGCCGGGAAACACCGCGGCCCCGTACGGCAGCTGAGCCGTACGGGGACCGGGGAAGCGCGATCAGCCGTTCTGCGGCGGCAGCGCTGCGATGAAGGGGTGGTCCCGCTCGATCAGACCGAGCTTGGACGCGCCACCGGGCGAACCGAGCTCGTCGAAGAACTCGACGTTCGCCTTGTAGTAGTCCTTCCACTCGTCCGGGGTGTCGTCCTCGTAGAAGATCGCCTCGACCGGGCACACCGGCTCGCAGGCGCCACAGTCGACGCATTCATCCGGGTGGATGTACAAGGACCGGGAGCCCTCGTAGATGCAGTCGACCGGGCACTCTTCGATACACGCCTTGTCCTTGACGTCGACACAAGGCTGCGCGATGACGTAGGTCACGCTGTCGTTCCTCCTCGATAGGGCGCGGCGGGCCGATCTGCGGCTCCGTCCACGTGGCGCGCGGGAGCGCGGCGTCGTCGATGCCCGCACCTAGTATCTCCGGTTCGGGGCACGATCCGAACAGGAGGGGCGGAGAGACCTGTGGAATTCACCACCGGCGGACGGCTTGAGGTCCGAATTACGGCTGCGGATACGGGCAAACGCGTATCAGTCCGGCGCCTGAGCTCCAGTGGAACCCCAGGCTCCCTGTTCTCGGACACGGTCGGCGTCCTCACATCCTGGGACGACGGTGTGTTGTCGATCACACGAAAGAGCGGTGAGACGGTCCGCATCGACGAGTCCACGCTGGTGGCCGGCAAGGTCGTCCCGGCCGCCCCGGCCCGGCGCCGCGGCCCGGCCGCCTCCTTCGAGGAACTCGCGCCCGTCCTCGCGCGCGCCTGGCAGCCGGTGGAGAGCGAGCGGCTCGGCGGATGGACGCTGCGCGCGGCGAACGGCTTCACCCGCCGGGCGAACTCGGTCCTGCCGCTGGGCGACCCGGGACTCCCCCTGCCGGACGCCCTCGGCCGGGTGCGCGCCTGGTACGCGGCCCGCGGCCTGCCCGCCTACATCCAGACCGCGACGGGCGCGGCGGGCACCCAGGAACGGCTCTGCGCCGATCTCGACCGGGCGGGCTGGGAGCGCGAGGTGAGCGCCGAGGTGCGGGTCGCGGGGCTCGCGCCGATCGCCGACCTCGACGCCGACGTGTCCCGGGTCCGCCTGGACCGCGCGGTCGACACGGCGTGGCTGAGCCGCTACCAGCGCTCGGTGACCCCGGGCGAGCACGTGCTGAGGGTCCTGGGCAGCGGCCCCTCGGTGTGGTTCGCCTCGGTGCCCGGCGACGGGCCGGTGCCCGCCGCGATCGGCCGCTGCGTGGTCGACGGCCGCTGGGCGGGCTTCATGGCGGTCGAGGTGGACCCGGCCCGGCGCCGCCAGGGCCTCGCGACGGCCGTGATGACCGCGCTGGCCCGCCGCGCCCTGGACGAGGGCGCCTCGGCGGCCTGGCTCCAGGTGGAGGCGGACAACGAGGGAGCCCGCGCGCTCTACGAGGGCCAGGGCTTCACGACGCACCACAGCTACCACCACTTCCGATCCCACTGACCGGGTACGAGGCTGACATGGATCCGGACGTCACCGACTGGCGGCAGGAGTTCGCCGAGGAGGCCCGCTCGGAGCGCCCCGACGTGGTGACGCTCTGCCTGCTGCTGGGCGCGGTGGCCGACCCCGCGCTCGGGCGGCGGGGCATCGACGCCGCCCACATCGAGCTGGACCGCCTGGCCGGGCTGCTCCCCTTCGGCCTCACCGGATCGCGCTCCTGGGCCCTGGCGACGGCCGAACTGCTCGGCGCCGCCTGCGGGTTCCGGGGCAGCCCGGCCGACTACCAGCGCCTGGAGTCGTCCCTGCTGCCCGAGGTGCTGCGGCGCCGGCGGGGCCTGCCCATCCTGCTGTCGGTCGTCTGGATCGAGGTGGCGCGCCGGGCCGGGGCGCCGGTGTACGGAGTGGCCCTGCCCGGCCACTTCGTGGTGGGCTTCGGCCCCCGCCGCGACCGGGTGCTCGCCGACCCCTTCGACGGAGGCCGGCTGCTGACCGGCGCCGACGCGGAGCTCCTGGTGGCCGGGGCGACCGGCGCGCCGCTGGAGGAGTCGATGCTGAGCCCGGCCGCCCCGCTCGACATCGTGGTACGCGTCCTGAACAACATCCGCGCCTGGGCCGCGGCCCGCCCCGAGCGCAGCGACGTCGCCCTGTGGGCCGTGGAGCTGTCCCTGCTGCTCCCCTCGCACCCGGCCCGGCTGCGCTTCGAGCGGGCCCAACTCCTGGTCCAGCGCGGCGATTTCCTGGTCGGCGCCGCCGAACTCGACCGGTACGCGGACGTGGTGGAGGCGGTGGACCCGGCCACCGCGGAATCGATCCGGCGCAGGGCGCGGGCGGCCCGGGCGATGCTGAACTGAGCCGGCGCCCCGGCCCGCCTAAGGTTGCCGTCCATGAGCGAGAGCCACCGGCCGCCGGCCGTCCACCCCGTCCCGTACCACGCCCAATGGGCCTCCCCCGAGCTGGTGGAGGCGATCGTCGGCGGCTCCGTGGACGCGGCCGAGGACCCGCTGTGGCGCACATACGGGGCCGAGACCCCCGAGGAGTACGCCTGGTGGTCGTGGCGGCTGTGCGGGGTGGCCTGCCTGCGGATGGCACTGGAGTACTGGCAGGGCTCGGCCCCCACGCCGATGGAGCTCGCCGCGGAGTGCGAGGCGGCCGGGGCGTACGTCCGCCGCGGTGACGGGCTGGACGGCCTGATCTACGCCCCGTTCGCCGCGTACGCCCACGAGCGCTGGGGCCTGCGGGCCGCGGCCAGACCGCACCTCCCCGTCGCCGAACTGCCCCGGCTGATCGCGTCCGGGCACCTGTTGATGCTGTCCGTCCACCCCTCGATCCGCGAACTCGCCCCCGCTCCGGAGCGCCGGGGCGGTCATCTGGTCCTGGCGGTGGGGGCGACCGAGGAGGCGCTGGTCTTCCACAACCCGTCCGGCTTCCAGGACCGCTCCCAGGAGTTCGCGCACATCGGCTGGGCGGACCTGGAGCGGTTCTACGCGGGGCGGGGCGTCGCCCTGGGCCCGGGAACCGGCCGTCCCGGTCACTGAAGCGGTCACATCCGGCCAATCCCCGCCCCGGCCCGGAAAACCCTGCCGGAACGGCGAGCAGCGGTCACAATCTGTTGACGCGCCCTCAACAGGCCGTACGAGAGAGCCTGTTGAGGGCGCCACCATGTCGGCCCGCCCTCGTCAGGAGTCGCCTTGTCCCGCCTGAGACCGATTGCCGCCCGTCTCGCCCCCGCCCTGCTCCTCCCCCTCCTCGCCACCCTCGGCCTGGCCGCCCCGGCCGGCGCCGACCCCGCGCAGGCCGACCTCTCCGTGACCCTGGACGCCTCCCCCAAGGGGCTCGGTGTCAACGCGGCCACGTTCACCGCGAGCGTCACCAACGCCGGTCCGGCGGCCGTCGGCGCCGCGCGGGTGTGGTTCAGCTATCCCGCCGGCTTCACCGCGCCCACCGCGTCCGGCTGCACCCTCGACCGGACGAACCGGACCGCGGTCTGCGCGCTGGGCGCGATCCCGTCCGGCGCCACCGTCACGAAGCGCCTGACGCTGCACGCCGGGCTCCTGACGATGAGCGGCAACCTCCCGGTCACGGCCGCCCTGGTCGACCTGACCCCCAGCGACCCGGACCCGGGCAACAACTCCGCGGTCCACGTCTGCTCGGCCCTGACCCTGCTCCTGGTGAGCTGCTGAGCACCCGCCCCCGCGGTACGGCGCGGGTCCCCCCGGCCCGGTCGTGGATCGCGGGGCTGCGCGACTACAGCCAGCCCTTCTCGCGGGCGATGCGGACCGCCTCGGCCCGGTTGCGGGCGGCCAGCTTCTGGATCGCCATGGAGAGGTAGTTGCGGACCGTGCCCTGGGAGAGGCAGAGGGCCGTCGCCAGTTCGGCGTTGGTCGCGCCGTCCTGCGCCGCCCGGAGCACATCGCGCTCGCGCTCGGTCAGCGGGTTCGCCCCCTCGGCGAGGGCGGCGGCGGCCAGCGTCGGGTCGATGACCCGCTCGCCCGCGAGCACCTTCCGCACCGCCGTGGCCAGTTGGGCCGCCGGGGCGTCCTTGACGAGGAACGCGTCGGCGCCCGACTCCATGGCGCTGCGCAGATATCCGGGCCGCCCGAAGGTCGTCAGGATCACGATCTTCACGTCCGGCAGCTCGCGGTGCAGCCGCGCCGCCGCCTCGATGCCGGTCATGCCCGGCATCTCGATGTCGAGCAGCGCCACGTCCACCGTGTGGGCCCGGGCCGCCGCGAGCACCTCGTCCCCCCGGGCCGCCTGCGCCACCACCTCCATGTCCGGCTCCAGGCCGAGCAGGGCGGCGAGGGCCTCGCGGACCATGGACTGGTCCTCGGCGAGGAGAATCCTCAGCCGCCGTTGTGGGGACTCCCCCGCAAGTTCACTCATGCGTCAAGAGTATGCAGCGCCACGCCCTGTCCTGAAACCGTCGCACGACGGCGTTCTCGCTGGTCAGGGGCCGAGGACGGCGTCGTCCCGGCCGGGCGCGCCCTCGGGTGGCAGCGGGATGCGGGCGGTCAGCGTGAAGCCCTTGCGCCCGGCGTCGGTCTCCAGGGCCCCGGACACCTTCGCCAGGCGCTCGGCGAGCCCGGTCAGGCCGTTGCCCGCGACCGGCGCCGGGGCGCCGGGGCGGGGCTTGCCGTCGTCCTGGACCCTGAGTTCGAGGAAGCGGCCGTCCAGGGTCTGGCGTTCGCCGACGGTGACCGTGCAGTGCCGGGCGCCGCTGTGCCGTACGACGTTGGTGGCGGCCTCGCGCAGGACCCAGGCGAGCACCTCCTCCGCCGCGGCGGGCAGCCCCTCGGGCACGTCGGAGGGCACGTCCGCCTGGATGCCCGCGGCACTCAACGCGGTGCGGGCGCCCGCGAGTTCGGCGGGCAGCGTGGCCCTGCGGTAGCCGCTCACGGCGGCCCGCACGTCGACCAGGGCCTGTCGGCTCACCTGCTCGATGTCGGCCACCTGCTGCGCCGCCCGGTCGGGGTGGTCCGGCAGCATCCGCCCGGCCAGCTCGCTCTTCAGGGTGATGAGGGACAGGGAGTGGCCGAGCAGGTCGTGCAGATCGCGGGCCATCCTCAACCGCTCCTCGTTCGCGGCCAGTTGGGCCACGGTGGCGCGGGCCTCGCGCAGTTCCACCGACGTACGGATCAGATGGCGTACGCCCGTCATGGCGAAGCCGCCCAGGAGCGCGGGGATGACCAGGCCCGGCACGACGTCGCCGACGTGGGTGACGCGGACCCCGATCAGGGTCATGGTGGCGGTCGAGGCCAGGATCGCCCAACTGGCCAGCGCCATCGGCAGCGTCGCCCCGCACGAGACGGACACGTACACGAAGAGCACCAGCCACGGCGAGCCGAGGGCCAGCGAGAGCGAGACCGCGAGCGCCGCCTGGAAGCCCAGCAGGCCGTAGACCGTGGTGGTGGCCAGGGGGCGGGCGGTGTGCCGCAGGACCAGGGCCAGATAGACGCTCACGAAGCCCACCAGGCCGAGCCAGCCGAACACCGTGGCCGCGGTGGCGTGGTGGCCGTCGAGCAGGTCGGCGACGGGGGCTCCCATGAAGGCCAGCCAGATACCGACCCACATCAGCTTCTGCAGCATCTGGCGGCGCGTCTCGGGACTCATCCCGATCCGCGCCGCCGGGTGCCCCTGGTTCACGGGACTCACGCCTTCAGGGTGTCCTTCCGGTACAGCCATGCCGCGCCGCCCGCGAAGAGCAGGAAGTAGAGGACGAGGATGGCGAGGTCTTTGCCGTGCGGGGCGTCACCCAGCTCGATGGCCTGTCCCAGGGCAGCGTACGCGTGCGTGGGCAGCCATTCCGCGATGTTCTGCAGCCACTGCGGGAAGACGGTGCTGGGCATCCACAGGCCGCCCAGGATCGACATGCCGAAGTAGATGATCATCGTGATCGGGCGGACCGCGTCACCGCTGGCGATGTAGCCGATCGCGACGCCGAGGGCGGCGAAGCAGAGCGAACCCGCCCAGATGGCGACGGTCAGCGCCCCCCACTGCCAGGCCTCGAACCGCACGCCCTTGGTGACGGCCGCGACGAGGAACACCACCACGATGCACGGCAGGGTCACCACCGCCGCGCTGGCGATCTTCGCCAGGACGTAGCCGCGGCCCGGCAGGGTGGTCAGGCGCAGCTGGCGCACCCAGCCCTTCTCGCGCTCCTTGGCGATCTTCTCGCTGTTGCCCATGAGGACGGCGGTGATCGCGCCGAAGGACGCCATCGAGACCATGTACAGGGCGGGGAAGGTGAGGTCGGTGCCCTTGACCTTGTCGGTGCTGCTCTGCGAGGCCGCGAAGAGCAGATAGAGCGCCGAGGGGTAGATCACCGAGAAGAACATGAACTTCTTGTTCCGCAGGGTGCGGGTGATTTCGAGCTTGATCAAGGTGTTCATGCTGCGTTGGCCTCCTCGGCCGAGGTGATGGCGACGAAGGCCTGCTCCAGGCCGAGGCCCGCGACTTCGAGGTTGCGCGGGTAGAGGCCGAGCCCGTACACCGCGTGCATCGTGGCGTCGGCGTCGTGCGACTGGATGCGGACGGTGCGGCCCGAGATGTCGATGGTGGACAGGAACGGCAGCTCGCGCAGGGCGGCCTCGTCGATCGTTCCCTCCAGGTCGAAGCTGACCCGGCGGGCGCCCGCCTTGGCCTTGATCTCGGCCGCGGTGCCGTCGGCGAGGAGCTTGCCCTTGTGCAGGACGAGCACCCGGTCGGCGATCGCGTCCGCCTCCTCCAGGTAGTGCGTGGCGAACAGGACCGTGCGTCCCTGGGCCGCCTGCTCGCGCATGGTCGCCCAGAACGCCTGGCGGGCGGTGACGTCCATGCCGGTGGTCGGCTCGTCGAGGACGATCAGGTCGTTGGCCCCCGCGGTGGCGAGTGCGAAGCGGACGCGCTGCTCCTGGCCGCCGGAGAGCTTGTTGACCCTGCGGTCGGCGATCTGCGTGATGCCCGCGCGGTCCATGACCTCGGCCACCGGGTACGGCTGGGGGTGCAGGGCGCAGCCGAGCTCGACGAGCTCGCGCACGGTGACGTCCTCCATCAGGCCGCCGCTCTGGAGCATCGCGCCGACCTTGCCCGCGTTGATGGCCTGCGAGGGCGTCATGCCGAAGAGGCTGACCGTGCCGGAGTCGGCGTTGCGCAGCCCGAGCAGCAGGTCGAGCGTGGAGGACTTGCCCGCGCCGTTGGGGCCGAGCAGGGCGACCGTCTCGCCGGGGTAGAGCCGCAGCGACAGGTCGGCCACGGCACGGACGTCGCCGTAGCTCTTGTTCACGTTCTCGAAGCTCACCACGGACTGTGCGGTCCGTTCGGCGGGAGGGGCTGTCTGCGTCATGGGTCAAGACTCGCCCAGGGCCCCGGCACCCCGGCAGTGGCGCGCGTCGTGACTCCCGCATGACGGATGTCATGGGTGGGGGCATGACACCGCCCCCGGCCACGAGGGGCGCGGGGGCGGTGGCGGACCGGGTCGACCGGGTCAGCTGGGGTTCAGGTCGATCGTGACCGTGCGCTCGGCGGGGGTCTTGCCGCGCAGCGCGGTCTGCATGGCGTGGGCCACGTCGTCGGCCGACACCTCGTGCTTCTGCCCGTCGCCCTTGGTGATCATGACGCCCTTGAAGGTGCTGCCGATCAGCTCGGTGATCGCCTTCTTGTCGTAGACCTCGACCAGCTTCCCGTCGATCGGCTTCATCGAGAGGATCTTGGGGAGCGACTTCGAGGGGCCGAAGGGGAGCGACTTTCCGCCCGCCTTGATCGTGACGATCCCGGACATCGCGGGCTGCGCGAACTCCTTCATCGCCCGGTCGATCTCGGCCTGGCCGACGGTGGGCTGGCGGACCGACACCGGCAGCGACACCGGGTCCGCCTTGCCGGTCTGCACCATGGTGCGGTACGCGTCCTTGACCGAGATCATCGAGCGGTTCACGTCGAGCGACTTGCCCGCCTTGCCGGGCTCGGCGACCGCCTTGCCCGGTACGAACTTGATGGTGCCCTCGGTCGCCGAGCCCGACGCCCCGGCGAGATCGGTCAGCGCGACGCCGAGCTTCTCCTCGTCGACCGGGATCACCGGTTCGGCGACCCGCTTGCCGCCGAAGAGCGAGCCGATGACGGACACCGGGTTGTAGTCGCTGCCCGCCGCCGCGCGCACGGTGGCCTGGCTGTCCAGGGAGAGGCCCGCGATCTCGGGCTTCAGCTGCTCCTGCTTGCCGTCGACCGTGAGGTGCAGCGGCTGGTTGGCGCGCTTGCCGAGCGTCTGGTCGAGCTTGGAGACGGCCGCCTCCTTGGTGCCGCCGCCGATGTCGACGCCGAGGACGGTGGTGCCCTTGGGGACCTCGGAGTGGTTCAGGACGAGACCGGCACCGTAGGCGACGCCGACCAGGACGATGAGGCCGCCGCCGAGCAGGGCCACCTTGGAGCGGCCCTTCTTGGCGGGCTTCGCGGGCGCGCTCGTGCGCTGGGGCGCGGCCGGGGCCTCGGTCTCGTCGGGGTCGGCGCCCGGCGGCGTGCGGACCGGGCCGCCGGGGCCGCCGGGGCCGCCCGGGAACGTTCCGCCCCGGTGCTCCGGCGGAACGACCGGGATGCCGCTGGTGAGGGTGTCGCCGGAGACGTGGCCGGCCGGGGCCGCCGGGTTGACGGCCGGGTTGGCCAGCGGGTTGCCCACGGAGTGGGTGAGCGGGCTCGGCGCGGGGGCCTGCGGGGTCAGGATCGCCGTGTCGTCGGACAGGACGGGGGCCGGGCCCGGTCCGCCGGGGGCGAAGGGGTGGCCGCCGCCCTGGACCGGGTCCGGTCCGGGACGCGGAGCGTCGCCGAAGCCGCCGTTCGGCCCCTCGCCCGGGCCGCGGCCCGACTCGGGCCCCTGGCCGGAGAGTTGATCGTGGGGCACGCCGAAGTCCGGGGTCTCCGCGGCGCGGGCGCTCTGCCCGAGCGCGGCACCCTGGCCCATGCCCGTGCTCCGGCCGACCGGCCGCATGGGCAGCGCGGCATTCCCGGTGACGGGGCCGGTGGTCGGGCCCGAGGGCGGACCCGGGGCCCCGTCCGGGCCGTTCGGGGCGTCCGTGCGGCCGGAGCCGTTAACGCCCGGCGATCCGGCGCCCGGGCCGTCGGAGAAGTACGGCAGGTCGGGCCGGGGGGTACCGGCCGGCGGGCTCGCCGAAGGGGCTGGCGCCGCCGGGGACTTGCGCGGGGCGAACCAGTCGCTGGTGGGCCGCTCGTCGGCGGCCGGCTCCTCGGGCTCCGCCTCGGGCGCCTCGGGCCGGGGCACCGAACCGGTGCGCTCGCTCACGTCCTCCGCGTCCGCCGCCTTGGCGGTGTCGCTCATCGGCGTCCGCATCACGACCGGCGGGATGGGGCGCGAGCCGGGGATGTTGATCCGGATCCGCGTCGTCAGCGTGGTCTCGGTCTTCGGCTCGTCCGGTCCGGCGGCGGCTTCAGGAGCGTCCTGGCCCGCCGACGACGGGGTTCCGTACGGCGGGGTACCCGAGGGGTACCCGGCGGCACCCCGTCCCTGGCGGCCGGAGGACGAACTGTCAGTTTCACGACTCAAGGCTGGTTCTCTCCCGATTGGCTCCGCCACCCGGTCTCGTTCTTGTGGTCCCTCTGGTCGGGCGGCTCGGCGGCGCGCACCACCATACTGGCCGCCGTCGTTCCGTACGGGGCGGGCCGGAGAAGGCGCACCCCGTCCCCCACTACTGCGTCGTCGCGCCCGAGCACGTCACTTGCCAAGTCGGGCGGACGGACCGCCGGGTGGAGCGAATCCGCCGATCGTGGCGCAGATCACAGCGGCGACCATGCCGCCGAGCAGGAAGACGTAGGACCCGACTCCGGCGCCGAACACGAAGTCGCCCTCGGGGCGCGTGGTGGTCAGCAGGATGACCGCGACCAGCCAGCCGGCCGCGGGCGCCCCCACCCCGCCCCGGCCGCCCGCCAGTTGCGCACCGACGGAGAAGAGCCCGGTCGCGCCCGCGAGGGACAGCACGAGGCCGCCCGGGAACCAGGCCGCCTGCACCAGCGCCCCGGCCACGCCGACGAGCGCGCCGACCACGACGAGCAGCAGGTACAGCCCGATGCGGGCGGCGGTCCCGCCCGCGGGTGCGTCATCCATGGACGTACGACTACTCACTTGCCACACCTTCAAACAGGTCGTGCTCGCGCTGCCCGGGCGCGGCTCCCGGGACGCCCGCCGCCAACTGGTAGTACTCGGTGGTGAAGATCGGCTGGCCCAGGTCGTTGGAGAGGGCGAAGTAGGGGCCCTTGACGGCGATCTGGGTCTCGTGGGCGCGCATCGCGGCGCTCTTGGCGGCCGCGTAGGAACGGCCGTCGATCTCGGCCGTGATGTCCCGCTCGTCCACGACGCCCGGTACGTCGTCGATGGCCGCGATGCCGGGGAAGTCCGCCTTCGCGGCCCGCAGCTCGGCGAAGGCGCGCTCGACGACCGGGCGGGGCACGCGGTTCCAGTACGTCTTCGCGATGGCGTGCGGCTCGCCCAGGTCGCGGCGGTATCCGGGCTCGGCGGCGAGTTCGGCGGCGCGCGTGGCGACCCGGTGGGCCTGGATGTGGTCGGGGTGGCCGTACCCGCCGTCGGGGTCGTAGGTGACCAGGACCTGCGGGCGCAGCGAACGGATCACCTCTACGAGGTACGCGGCCGCCTCGTCCACGTCGGTGTTCCAGAACGCGCCCGGCCGGTGGTTCTGCTCGACGCCCATCATCCCGGAGTCGCGGAAGCGGCCCGGGCCGCCGAGGAAGCGGTGGTCGGTGACGCCCAGCTCCTTCATCGCGGCGGCGAGTTCGCCGACCCGGTGGGCGCCCAGGCCGCCGTCCCGATCGGGCGCGAGATGGGCGAGCCCGGGCGGGATGACCTCGCCCTCCTCGCCGAGCGTGCAGGTCACCAGGGCGACGTGCACGCCTTCGGCGGCGTACTTGGCCATGGTGGCGCCGTTGTTGATCGACTCGTCGTCCGGGTGCGCGTGCACCAGGAGAAGACGGCGGGCGGGGAGTTCCGACATGGGCCCCAGCCTACGAGGCCGGGGCCGGGCCGCGCCGCCGGAGCCGGGCGGCACTGGGCCGGGGACGGTTCACGGGCGCCCCCTAGAACTTGATCCCGCCGATCATTCCGGCCACGTTGCTGGTGACTTGGCTGATGGTGGGGGCGATGGAGGAACTCGCCAGATAGAACCCGAGCAGCATGCAGACCGCCGCGTGTCCGGCCTTCAGTCCGGATTTCCGGACCAGCAGGAAGACGACGATCGCCAGCAGCACCACCGCCGAAATCGAGAGTGCCACGGCGGTTCACCTCCATCTGTTCCGGTGGTCGGACGGACCCAGCAGTGCGCATACAGCCAGCAGGTTCATACCCACCGAGCGCTACGGATCATAACTATCCGTGGGAACGCATTGATCGGGGCATGGGCGCACAAGGGGCGCACGCGGCTCGCGCCCGGGCGGTGCGCGCCGAGGGCGACTAGGTTCCCCTCATGACGACCACCGCATCCAGGCACCCAGAGGACCCCGGGCAGCTCTCGTTCCCCCGGCACTCAGCACGCACCCAGCGTTTCACGCTCGGTGCGCCCCGCGCCTTCACCGTGTCGCCCGACGGCGAGCGGATCGTCTTCCTGCGCTCGCCCTCGGGCACCGAACGCAGCAACCGGCTCTGGGTACTCGACCTGGTACGCGGTGGTGCGGAGCGGATCGCGGCGGACCCCGGCGCACTGCTGGGCGGCCAGGGCGAGCGGCTGTCCGCCCAGGAGCGGGCGCGCCGCGAACGCAGCAGGGAGGGTTCGGCCGGAATCGTCGGCTATGCCACCGACGCGTCCGTCGAACTGGCCGCCTTCGCCCTCTCCGGACGGCTGTTCACCGCGGAGCTGCGGGCCGGGACGGCCCGCGAACTGCCCGTGCCGGGGCCCGTGCTCGACCCGCGCCCCTCGCCGGACGGACGCCACGTGGCCTATGTGACGCGGGGCGCGCTGCGGGTCGTGGGGGCCGAGGGCGACGGCGACCGGGCGCTGGCCGAGCCGGAGTCGCCCGAAGTGACGTACGGGCTGGCGGAGTTCATCGCCGCCGAGGAGATGTCCCGCTCGCGCGGCCACTGGTGGAGCCCCGGCTCGGACCGCCTGCTGGTCGCCCGCGCGGACGACGCCCCGGTGCGGCGCTGGTGGATCGCCGACCCGGCCCACCCGGAGCAGCGGCCCGCCGAGGTCGCCTATCCGGCCGCCGGAACGCCCAACGCCGAGGTGCGGCTCTTCCTGTACGCGCTCGACGGGACCCGTGTGGAGGTGGCCTGGGACCGGGCCCGCCACCCCTATCTCGCCCGGGTCCACTGGTCGTCGGACGGGGCGCCGCTGCTGCTCGTCCAGTCGCGGGACCAGCGCACCCAGCTCCACCTCGCCGTGGACCCCGCCTCCGGCGCGACCCGCACCGTGCACGTCGACGAGGACGCCGACTGGCTCGAACTCCTGCCGGGCGTCCCGGCCTGGGCGCCCGACGGCCGGCTGGTCCGGATCGCCGACGAAGGCGGGGCCCGGGTCCTGGCCGTGGGCGACCGGACGCTGACCGGACCGCAGTTGCACGTCAGGGCGGTGCTCGACATCGGCGCGAGCGACGTACTGATCTCCGCGTCGGCGGGCGCCGAGGCCGCCCCGGCCGGGTCCGGTGCTCCCGGAATCGGCGACATCCAGGTGTACCGGGTCAACGAGCTGGGTACGGAACGCGTCTCGGACGGCGCGGGAGTCCACTCCGCCGTGCGCTGCGGGGCGATCACGGTCCTCAGCTCCACCCGGCCCGACCGGCCCGGCACGGCCGTCAGGGTGCTGCGGGACGGCAAGGAACTGGCCAAGATCGCCTCGCATGCCGCCACCCCGGGCCTCTCGGTGCGGCTCCGGCTGGCCGAAGGGGGCGCACGGCGGATCCCGTGCGCCGTGCTGCTCCCCACCGGCCACCGCGAGGCGGACGGGCCGCTGCCCGTACTCATGGATCCGTACGGCGGGCCGCACGGACAGCGGGTGCTGGCCGCGCACAATGCGCACCTCGCCTCGCAGTGGTTCGCCGACCAGGGCTTCGCGGTGGTCGTCGCCGACGGCCGGGGCACCCCGGGCCGCTCCCCGGGTTGGGAGAAGTCGGTCAGGGACGACTTCACGCTCGCCCTGGACGACCAGATCGAGGCGCTGCACGGCCTCGCGGGCACCTACCCGCTGGACCTCGGCCGGGTGGCGATGCGGGGCTGGTCCTTCGGCGGCTATCTCTCCGCCCTCGCCGTGCTGCGCCGGCCCGACGTGTTCCACGCGGGCATCGCGGGGGCGCCGGTGACGGACTGGGAGCTGTACGACACGCACTACACGGAGCGCTACCTGGGGCTGCCCACCGAGAACGCCGACGTGTACGCATCCAACTCGCTTGTGCACGAAGGCCAGTTGGTGCGGCCGGCGGACCCGGCCCGCCCCCTGATGGTCATCCACGGCATGGCGGACGACAACGTGGTGGTGGCTCACTCCCTGCGGCTGTCCTCCGCGCTCCTGGCGGCCGGGCACCCCCATGAGGTGCTCCCGCTCACGGGCGTGACGCACATGACCCCGCAGGAGCAGGTCGCCGAGAACCTGCTGCTGCTCCAAGTCGACTTCCTGCGCCGCTCGTTGGGCCTCGCGCGAAGCTAGTTGACGGTCGGACGGGCCGCCTCACGCGACCCGTCCGACCCACGGCACCCGCACGGCCGTACGGTGCTCACCATGGCATGTCCGTATATCGGCGCGGGGTCCGCCAAGTTGCCCCTGTGTTACGGAAGTTGATGGCCTTTTAGCGCCAGATTCCGGATATGACGGAAGCCTGTCAAGCACGCGTCCGCACCAAAGAATGAAATCTTGGGCCAAGATACGCGCCGACTTCGCCCCGGCCCGCTCAAACCCCTTGACGCGTGTCTCCGCACGGATGAATCTTCCGGTCAACAAATGACGCCACTCGGCGCTGCTGAATCCTTCCGGTGCGGGGGGCAATGCGAAATGACGAGTTCCACAAGAGCTGCCATGGAGCCAACCGATCCACTTCCCGAAGAGGGCGACGGGCCCGGCTCGGCGGGCGGGATCGAAGCAAAGACGGGTGAACTTGTCGGACGCTCTCCCGGGCGGCTCGCATGGATCCGTTTCAAACGCGACAAGGTCGGAATCCTGTGTGCCTTTACGGTTCTCGGATTCATCCTGGTCGCACTGGCCGCTCCACTCATCTCCAAGCTCTACGGCAAAGATCCTTATCAGCTGTACGGGCAGGACCGCGGGCTGCTGAACAGCTACGGCATTCCGCTCAAGCCCAACGGCGGGATCGACGGCGACTTCTGGTTCGGCCTGGAGCCGAGGCTGGGCCGCGACGTGTTCACGCTGCTGATCTACGGCATCCGCACCTCGCTGCTCATCGCCCTCGCGGTCACCGCGGTCGCGGTGGTCATCGGGGTCCTCATCGGGCTGGTCCAGGGGTACCTGGGCGGCCGCGCCGACTACTTCCTCGGCCGCTTCTCGGACCTGATGCTGTCGTTCCCGCAGCAGTTGTTCTTCATCGCCTTCACTCCGGTGATCGTGGCCCTGTTCGTCTCCCCCACCGAGGAGGAGCCGACCTACGTCAGGGTGGTCGCCCTGATCCTGGTGCAGCTCATCCTCGGCTGGATGACGATCGGCCGGCTGATCCGCGCCCAGGTCCTCTCGCTGCGCGAACGCGAGTTCATCGAGGCGGCCCGGCTCAGCGGCGCCTCGGGCTGGCGGATCATCCGCAAGGAACTGCTGCCCAACATCTGGTCGACGGTGCTTGTGCAGGCCACGCTGCTGCTCCCGGTCAACGTCACCGCCGAGGCGGGCCTCTCCTACCTCGGCGTCGGGGTCCACAGCCCCACTCCCGACTGGGGCCTGCTCTTCCAGTCCGGAGCCACGTACTACGACTCCGATCTCACCTTCATGTTCTTCCCCGGCATCGCGATGGTCGTCTTCGTCGTCGCGTTCAACCTGCTCGGGGATTCGGTCCGGGACGCGCTCGACCCCAAGACCGTCCGCTGAAGTCCGATCATCCTGACAGGCAGGAATCCATGAGAATAAACAAGGCGCGCCAGGCCTCCGCGGTTCTGGCGGTCGGGGCACTGGCGCTGACGGCCGCGTGCAGCAGCGGCGGCGCCGGCGACGGCGGCAAGAGCAACGGCCCGGGCAAACAGGCCGAGGTCCAGAACTTCGGCGTGGGCACCAAGGCCGACTCCGCCGGCCCGGCCGTCGCGGTCGACGGCGCCAAGGCGGGCGGCACGGCCTACAGCCTCGACCAGGCGGGCTTCGACTACCTCGACCCGGGCCAGCAGTACGTGAGCGACCAGCTCTCCGTGCAGCTGCTCTACAACCGCTCCCTGACCGGCTACAAGATCGACCCGAAGACCGGCAAGACGGTCGTGGTCGGCGACCTCGCGACCGACACCGGCACCCCGTCGGACGGCTCGAAGACCTGGACGTACACCCTGAAGGACGGGGTGAAGTTCGAGGACGGGACGCCGGTCACCACGAAGGACATCAAGTACGGCATCGAGCGGCTCTTCGCCGACTACGAGACGCAGGGACCGCAGTACGTCCAGAAGTGGATCTACGGCCCCGACTACCGCAAGAAGTACGCCGGTCCCTACGACGGCAAGGAGATCCCGGACTCGCTGATCTCCACGCCCGACGACAAGACGATCGTCTTCCACTTCCTCCAGCCGCACGCGGACACCCCGTACGCCATGGCGATGCCCAACATCTCGCCGGTCCCCAAGGCCAAGGACGACAAGCAGAAGTACAACAACCACCCGGTCTCCACCGGCCCCTACAAGATCGCCGACTACAAGCCGGGCAAGTCGCTGTCCTTCGTGCGCAACACCAACTGGGACCCGAAGACCGACCCGATCCGCAACGCCTACCCCGACAAGTGGGAGTTCCAGCTCGGCATCCAGGAACCCGGGCTCACCAACCGCCTCGCCGCGGACACCGGCACCGACAAGTACGCCATCAACATGTCCCAGTCCGCCGACCCGTCGAAGATGCAGACGCTGACCGGCGACCCGCAGTACAAGAGCCGGACGGTGAACGAGTACCAGCCCTACGTCGAGGCGTTCAACCTCAACACCAAGCGGATCACCAACCCGAAGGTCCGCCAGGCGCTGCAGTACGCCTTCCCGCTCCAGCAGGTCCAGCAGGCCATGGGCGGCGGCGCGCAGGGCGACATCGGCACCTCGCTGCTCAGCCCGACCGTGTCCGGGTACAAGAAGTTCGACCCGTTCGGCAAGCTCGCCAAGCCGATGGGCGACCCCGAGAAGTCCCTCCAGATCCTGAAGGACGCCGGAGTCGCCACCCCGTACAAGATCTCGCTGGCATACGCGAACACCCCCAAGTGGGACAACGTGACGCTGACCATCCAGAAGGCGCTGGAGAAGGCCGGCTTCCAGGTGGACCGCAAGGCCGTCGACCCGACCTCGTACTACACGGTGGTCGGCAAGCTGAGCACCCCGTACGACATGTACCGCACCGGCTGGGGCGCCGACTGGCCCAACGGTTCCACGGTCGTGCCGCCCACCATGGACGGGCGCAACCTCGCGGACGGCACCAACAACTACCCGTTCCTGAACGACCCGAAGGTCAACTCCGAGATCGACCGGATCAGCATGATCACGGACCTGCCCAAGCAGGCGGCCGAGTGGGAGAACCTCTCCGAATACGTGCTGCAGACCGACTCGGCACAGATTCCGTTCCTCTTCGACAAGTACTTCAACGTGTACGGTTCCGGCCTCGGCGGCGTGACCTACAACCAGGTCTACGGAACGATCAACCCGAACACGATCTTCGTCAAGCAATAGCACCTGCGGCTCGGCGTTCCCGGCCCGGACCGGGCCGGGAACGCCGCATAGCGACGGAAGAGTCAGCCGATGTTCCGTTTCCTTGTGCGCCGCGTGCTCGGTGCCATGGTCATCCTGGTTCTGATCAGCATGATCACCTATTTCCTCTTCTTCTTCCTGCCCTCCGATCCGGCACTGCTTTCCTGCGGAAAGCAGTGTGACGCGCAGAACGTGGCCCTGATCCGCAAGAACCTCGGGCTCGACCTGCCGATCTGGACCCAGTACTGGCATTACATGGTGGGCATATTCGCCGGCCGCCACATGCCCATCGGCGACTGCCCGGCCCCCTGCTTCGGCTACTCCTTCGCCAACCAGCAGCCCGTCTGGGGCACGATCTCCGACAGCTACCCGACCACGCTGACGCTGGCCGTCGGCGGCGCGGCGGTCTTCCTCACCGTCGGCGTCTCGCTCGGCCTCGTCTCGGCCTGGCGGCAGGGTACGGTCTTCGACCGGATCGCCAGCTCCGCCTCGCTGCTCGGGCAGTCGGTGCAGATCTACTTCATCGGACCGCTCGCGATCCTGCTCTTCTCCACCAAGCTGGGCTGGCTGGACCGCGGCCACGACGTGGACTGGAAGCACGACGTCCTGGGCTCCGTCTCCGGGATGATCCTGCCGTGCCTGGTCCTCTCGGTGATCTTCTGGTCCAACTACAGCCGCCAGACCCGGTCGTTGATGGTCGAGCAGCTCTCGGAGGACCACATCAGGGCGGCCCGCGCCAAGGGCATGTCGTCCCGGTACGTCTTCCTGCGGTACGCCCTGCGCGGCGCGATGGCCACCATCATCACCATCTTCGGCGTGGACCTGAGCGCGGTGCTCGGCGGCGCGATCATCACCGAGGTCACCTTCGGCCTGCACGGCCTCGGACTGCTCTCGGTGGAGGCCGTGCTCCGCAGCGACCTGCCCCTGGAGATGGCGGTCATGCTCATCGGCGCCACCCTCATCGTCGTCTCCAACATCGTCGTCGACCTCGCGTACGCCTTCATCGACCCCCGGATCAGGCTCAGTTGAGGCCCGCAGACCTCCAGGAGAACCGCCCGTGTCCACGTTGAGCCAGACCGCGGCCGAGCCGGCCGCACAACCGGCCTCCGCCTTCCTCTCGGTCCGGGACCTGTACGTCCACTTCGCCACCGAGGACGGCACCGTCAAGGCCGTCGACGGCCTCTCCTTCGATCTGGAGCGCGGCTCCACGCTCGGCATCGTCGGCGAGTCGGGCTCCGGCAAGTCGGTGACCAACCTCGCGGTCCTGGGGCTGCACAACCCGCGCAACACCACGATCCGGGGCGAGATCCTGCTGGACGGGCAGGAGCTGACCGGCGCCACCGAACGGCAGCTGAACCGGCTGCGCGGCAAGAAGATGGCGATGATCTTCCAGGACTCGCTGGCCGCGCTCTCGCCCTTCTACACGGTGGGCCGGCAGATCGCCGAGCCCTTCATGAAGCACACCGGCGCCTCCCGCCGCGAGGCGCGGTCGCGGGCCGTGGACATGCTGCGCAAGGTCGGCATCCCGCAGCCCGAGCTGCGCGTCGACGACTACCCGCACCAGTTCTCCGGCGGCATGCGCCAGCGCGCGATGATCGCGATGGCGCTGGTCTGCGACCCGGAGCTGATGATCGCGGACGAGCCCACCACGGCGCTCGACGTGACGGTCCAGGCGCAGATCCTCGACCTGCTCAAGGACCTCCAGCAGGAGACCGGGGCGGCGATCATCATCATCACCCACGACCTGGGGGTGATCGCCAAGACCGCCGACGACGTGATGGTGATGTACGCGGGCCGCTGCGTGGAGCGCGGCACCGTCAAGGACGTGATGCACCGGCCTCAGCACCCCTACAGCTGGGGGCTCATCAGCTCCATCCCGCGCCTGGACTCCTCCGTGGAGACCCCGCTGGTGCCGATCCCCGGCACCCCGCCGAGCCTGCTCTCGCCGCCACCGGGCTGCCCCTTCCATCCCCGGTGCGGCTTCAGCGACCAGGTCGCGGGCGGCGCCTGCCACACCGTCCGCCCCGAACTCCCCGAGCACCAACGGCGTGGCGCCGCCTGCCACTTGACGGACGAGCAGAAGGAGTCCGTCTTCACCGAGCAGATCCGCCCCCGGCTGCGTTGAGAAGGATGCGGGACATCGCCATGAGTGAGAAAGCCACCAGCGTCGCCACGGCCCGGGACACCGTGCCCGCGCCCCGGCCCGCCGACGGCGCGCCGCTGCTCGAAGTCACCGGACTGGTCAAACACTTCCCGATCACCATGGGGTTCCTCGTCAAACGGCACGTCGGCGACGTGCGCGCGGTGGACGGCATCGACTTCAGCATCGGCCGGGGCGAGACCCTCGGCCTGGTCGGCGAGTCCGGCTGCGGCAAGTCGACCACCGGGCGCCTGGTCACCCGCCTCCTCGAACCCACCGCCGGGCGGATCGCCTACGCCGGCCGGGACATCACGCACGCCAACCGCCGCGCCCTCGCGCCGATCAGGTCCGAGATCCAGATGATCTTCCAGGACCCGTACGCCTCGCTCAACCCGCGCCAGACGGTCGGCAACATCATCGCCAACCCGATGGTGGTCAACGGCATCAAACCGCCCGGCGGGATCGAACGGCGGGTCCGCGAGCTCCTGGAGACCGTCGGCCTGAACCCCGAGCACTACAACCGCTTCCCGCACGAGTTCTCCGGCGGCCAGCGCCAACGCATCGGCGTGGCACGGGCGTTGGGCATGGGACCCAAGCTGATCGTGGCCGACGAGCCGGTCTCCGCCCTGGACGTGTCGATCCAGGCGCAGGTGGTCAACCTGCTCCAGGACCTCCAGCGGGAGCTCGACATCGCCTTCCTGTTCATCGCGCACGACCTGGCGATCGTGCGGCACTTCTCGCAGCGGGTCGCGGTCATGTACCTGGGCCGGATCGTGGAGGTCGGCGACCGCGAGTCGATCTATCGGCGCCCGCGCCACCCGTACACCCACGCCCTGCTCTCGGCCGTGCCCGAGGCCGTGGTGGAGGAGGAGGGCGAGGGGCGCGAGCGCATCCGGCTCGCCGGGGACGTGCCCTCGCCCGTGAACCCGCCGTCGGGCTGCCGCTTCCGTACCCGGTGCTGGAAGGCGCGGGACAAGTGCGCCGACGAGACGCCGCCGCTGGTGCGGATCGAGGGGAACCGGGAGGGGCATCTGACCGCGTGCCACTTCCCCGAGGAACCGACGGTCACGGCTCGGGACGAGGACGTGGTCCTCGACCCCGCTCTCGCCGCGATCGAGGAGGCGACGGACACCGCCCGTTGACCCGAGTTCGTAGTGCCTCCGCTCGGAGCCGGGGCCCGCGCCCGCACACCCCGTGTTCACCACCGCGGGCGCGGCCCTTGGCGTACAACCCGCCACCACGCCCCCAAGGGGCCTCGAACCTTGGCGTGCGGCCCACCACCACGCCCCCAAGGGGCGCGGGGAACTGCGCGATCAGCCCCCACCGGCCCGCGGCCGAAGCGCGACCTCACCCCGCCGGTGGCACGACCCGCTTCTCCTCCGCGAAGTGGCAGGCCGAGGGGTGGTGCGCCGGGCCCTCCACGTGCCGGAACTCGGCCGGCACCGCCAGCAGCGGCACCTCCTGTGCACACCGCTCCCGCGCCTTCCAGCAGCGGGTACGGAAGCGGCAGCCGGACGGCGGGTTCGCGGGCGAGGGCACGTCGCCGGTGAGGATGATCCGCTCGCGGTGCTTGCGCGCGGAGGGGTCGGGCACCGGCACCGCGGAGAGCAGCGCCTGGGTGTAGGGGTGGGTGGGGTGGTCGTAGATCTGCTCGTCGCGGCCGATCTCGACGATCCGGCCCAGGTACATCACACCGACCCGGTCGGAGATGTGCCGCACGATCGACAGGTCGTGCGCGATGAAGACGTAACTGAGGGAGAACTCGCTCTGGAGGCGGTCCAGCAGGTTGACGACCTGGGCCTGGACCGACACGTCGAGTGCGGAGACCGGTTCATCCGCGACGATGATCTGCGGCCGGAGCGCCAACCCCCGTGCGATGCCGATGCGTTGACGCTGGCCGCCGCTGAACTGGTGCGGGTAGCGGTTGATGTACTCCGGGTTCAGCCCGACCACGTCGAGCAGGTCCTGCACCTTCCTGCGGCGGTCGCCCTTGGGAGCCACCTCGGGGTGGATCTCGTACGGCTCCCCGATGATGTCGCCGACCGTCATGCGCGGGTTCAGCGAGGTGTAGGGGTCCTGGAAGACCATCTGGATGTTGCGGCGCACCGCCTTGAGGGCGCGGCCCGACATCCGGGTGAGGTCCTCGCCCTTGTACATGATCTGCCCGGCCGTCGGGCGCTCCAGGTTGACCAGCATCTTGGCGACCGTCGACTTGCCGCAGCCGGACTCGCCGACGATGCCCAGCGTCTCGCCCGCCGCGAGGGCGAAGGAGACCCCGTCGACCGCCTTCACCGCGCCGACCTGCTTCTTGAAGAGGAGGCCCTGGGTCAGCGGATAGTGCTTGACCAGCTCCCTGACCTCCAGAATGGCCTCAGCCATCGAGGGTCTCCTTCCAGAAGAAGCACGCGCTCTGCCGGTCGGCGCCCACCTCGAACAGCGGCGGTACCTCGGTGCGGCAGATGTCCTGGGCCATCGGGCAGCGCGGGTTGAAGGCGCAGCCGGGCGGGATGTGCATCAGGTTGGGCGGCAGTCCCTTGATCGCGTACAGCTCCCGGCCCTTCTGGTCCAGGCGCGGGATCGAGGCGAGCAGTCCCTTGGTGTACGGGTGGGCGGGCTTCTGGTAGATCTCGTGCACCGGGGCCTGCTCGACGATGCGGCCCGCGTACATCACCGCGATCTTGTCCGCGACGTCGGCGACCACGCCCAGGTCGTGGGTGATCAGGATCAGGCCCATGTCGAGCTCGCGCCGCAACTCGGCCAGCAGGTCCATGACCTGGGCCTGGACGGTGACGTCGAGGGCGGTGGTCGGCTCGTCCGCGATGATCAGGGAGGGCTCAAGTGCCATCGCCATCGCGATCATGATGCGCTGGCGCATGCCGCCGGAGAACTGGTGCGGGTACTGCCCGACCCGCTCCTTGGCGGCCGGGATGCGCACCCGGTCCATGAGCTCGACGGCCCTGGCCCTGCCGTCCTTGCGCGACATGCCGCGGTGGACGGTGAACATCTCCGAGAGCTGGTCGCCCACGCTGAGCACCGGGTTCAGCGAGGACAGCGCGTCCTGGAAGATCATGGCCATCCCGGAGCCGCGGACCTTGCGGCGCTCGTCCTCCTTGAGCTTCAGGAGGTCCTGGCCCTTGAACAGGATCTCGCCGCCCGTGATCCGCCCGGGGGGCATGTCGAGGATGCCCATCACGGCCTGCGCGGTGACGGACTTGCCGGAGCCCGACTCGCCGAGCACGGCCAGGGTCTCGCCCGCCCCGACCGCGTAGTCGACCCCGTTGACGGCCTTGGCGACCCCGTCCCGCGTCCTGAACTCCACCTGGAGATCGCGCACTTCGAGCAGCATGGCGTCCAACTCCTCAGCGCAGCTTGGGGTCGAGGGCGTCGCGCACCGCGTCGCCGAGCATGATGAACGCGAGCACCGTGACCGCGAGGGCCCCGGCCGGCCAGAGCAGCATGTGCGGGGCGTTGCGGATGTACTGGGAGGCGGCCGAGATGTCGATGCCCCAGGAGACGGTGGGCGGCTTGAGGCCGACGCCGAGGTAGGACAGCGTCGCCTCCAGGGCGATGTAGGTGCCGAGCGCGATGGTCGCCACGACGATGACGGGGGCGACCGCGTTGGGCGCGATGTGGCGCAGCAGCATGCGGGAGTTGGAGGCGCCGAGCGCCCGCGCCGCCTGCACGTAGTCGTTCTGCTTGGCGGTGATGACCGAGCCGCGCGCGATGCGGGCGATCTGCGGCCAGCCGAGCAGGATCATGAAGCCGATGACCGGCCAGACGGTGGAGGAGGTGACCACCGACAGGAAGACCAGGCCGCCGAGGACGACCGGGATGCCGAAGAAGATGTCGGTGACGCGGGAGAGCAGCGCGTCCCAGCCGCCGCCGAAGAACCCGGCGAGCCCGCCGACGAAGGAGCCGAACAGGGCGACGCCGAGAGTGGTGCACACGCCGACGGTGACCGAGGTGCGGGCCCCGTAGACGGTCCGCGTGTAGACGTCGCAGCCCTGCCCGTTGTAGCCGAAGGGGTGGCCGGGCTGGGAGCCCTCCTGGGCCTTGGCGAGGTCGCACTTCAGGGGGTTGCCGTCGGCGATCAGGGAGGGCCACAGGGAGATGACGACCAGGAACAGGATGACGAGCGCCGAGATGATGAAGACGGGGTTGCGCCGCAGGTCGCGCCAGGCGTCCGACCACAGCGAGCGGGGCCGCTCGCTGGGCCCGGTGCCGAGCGGGCCGCCCGGAGTCCGCTCCAGGGTGGTGGCCTCGCTCGCGGCGAGGTCCATCGCGCCGCCGGCTCCCGTTCCGGCGATCGCTCCGTCGTCATAGGGCTCAGGCATAGCGGATCCTCGGGTCGAGTACGGCGTACAGGAGGTCGACGATGAGGTTGGCGACCAGGAAGACCAGGACGAGCACGGTCACGAAGCCGACCACGGTCTGGGTGCTCTGGCGCAGGATGCCCTGGTAGAGCTGGTAGCCGACGCCGTGGATGTTGAAGATCCGCTCGGTCACGATCGCGCCGCCCATCAGCGCTCCGACGTCGGTGCCGATGAAGGTGACGACCGGGATCAGCGAGTTGCGCAGCAGGTGCCGGGTGATCACCCGGCGTCTTGGCAGCCCCTTGGCGACGGCGGTGCGCACGTAGTCGGCGCGCGCGTTCTCGGCGATCGAGGTGCGGGTGAGCCGGGTGACGTACGCCAGCGACACGGACGCCAGCACCAGCCCGGGGATGAGGAGTTCGTTGAACGGCGCCTCGGGCGAGACGGTCGGTCTGATGACCCCCCATTCGACGCCGAGCAGCAGCTGGAGCAGCAGGCCCGTGACGAAGACCGGGATGGCGATGACGACAAGGGTCAGCATCAGCACCACCGTGTCGACGGGCCGCCCGCGCCGCAGCCCGGTGACCACGCCCAGGCTGATGCCGATGACGATCTCGAAGAGGATCGCCACGATGGTCAGCCGGATGGTGACGGGGAACGCGGCGGACATCAGCTCGGTGACCTTCTGCCCGTTGAACGCGGTCCCGAAGTCGCCGGTGAACACGTTCCCCATGTAGGTCAGGTATTGCTGCCAGACCGGCTTGTCGAGGCCGAACTCCCGCTTGAGCTGGGCGGCGGTGGCGGGGTCGCACGCCTTGTCGCCGCAGAGCCCGGCGATCGGGTCGCCCATCACGTTCACCATGAGGAAGATCAGCAGCGTGGCCCCGAAGAAGACCGGGATCATCTGGAGCAGACGCCGGATCACATACCGTCCCATGAGGCCCTCCGGGGGTCGTCGGAACTCATCTGGGCGGTGGCCCGGCGCCGGTGCCGGGCCACCGCCCTACGGCGTCAGCCGACCTTGATCTGGTCGTAGACGGGGACGCTGAACGGGTTCAGCGCGACATGGGAGATACGGTCCGAGTAGCCGGCGCTGCCGTTCTGGTACCAGAGCGGAATGGCCGCCATCTGGTCCCGTACGACCCCCTCGGCCTGCTGGAAGTCGGCGACCGCCTTGGCCTTGTCCGTCTCGGCGTTGGCCTGGTCGACGAGCTTGTCGAAGTCGGCGTTGGTCCACTTGCCGTCGTTGGAGGAGGCGCCGGTGTAGTACAGCGGCTGGAGGAAGTTCTGGATCAGCGGGTAGTCCATCTGCCAGCCCGCCCGGAAGGGGCCGCTCATCTTGGACTGGGTGATCTGGCTGCGGAAGTCGGCGAAGGTGCCGACGGGTCCGCCGACGCACGCCCTGTCGTTGCCGAGCGCGTTGTTGACGCTGTTGCAGACCGCGTCGACCCACTCCTTGTGCGAGCCGGTGTCCGCGTTGTACGAGATCTTCAGCTGCCCGCCGGGGATGCCGCCGCCCTCGGTGATGAGCTTCTTGGCCTCGGCCGGGTTGTAGGAGCAGGCATCCCCGCACAGCCCGGCCTGGTAGCCGCCGGCGGCGCCGAGGACCGGGGAGGTCCAGTCGGTGGCGGGGGTGCGCGTCTTCTGGAAGATGGTCTCGGTGATCTGCTGCCGGTTGATCGCCATGGAGATGCCCTTGCGCACCTTGGCCGCGTTCGGGGTGTTCCAGGCGGCGTCGTAGTACGGGAAGGCGAGCGTCTGGATGATGCCGGCCGGGGTGTTGATGTACCGGTCGCCGAGGTCGGCCTTGACGTTCTTGAGCTGGGAGGCGGGCACGTCGTCGACGAGGTCGAGGTTGCCGGCCGTCAGGTCGGTGTAGGCGGTGTTGTTGTCGGTGTAGACCTTGAGGTCGATCCCGCCGTTCTGCGCCTTGTCGGGGCCCATGTACCCGGCCCACTTGCGCATCGACAGCTTGGAGCCCTTGGTGTACGAGTCCACCGTGTACGGCCCGTTGCCGACGGGCTTGGACAGCCAGGCCGCGTGGTTGTCGAAGAAGGCCCTCGGCAGCGGGGCGAACGCGGGGTAGCCGAGGGTGTCGGGCCAGGTGGAGAACTTCTGGTTGAGCTTGACCGTGAAGGTCTTGTCGTCGACGACCTTGAGACCGGACATGGTGTCGGCGGACGCGCTGCCGCTCTTGGGGTGGATCTGGTCGTAGCCGTCGATGTAGGCGAACATCGAGGCGTTCTTCTGGTTGTTCTTCAGGTTCGCGCCGTAGTTCCAGGCGTCCACGAAGGACTTGGCGGTGACCTTCTCCCCGTTGGAGAACGTCCACCCGTCCTTGAGGGTGATCTTGAAGTTCTCCGAGTCCGACGTCTCGATCTTGTCGGCGAGCATGTCCTTGGCCTCGCCGGTCTTCGGGTCGTACCGCTTGAGACCGCGCATCAGCATGTCGAGGACCTTGCCGCCCTGGACCTCGTTGGTGTTGGCGGGCTCCAGCGGGTTCTGCGGGTCGCCCCAGGAGGAGCTGACGATCCCATCGGCACCACCGCCGCCGCCGCTTCCCCCTCCACCGCAGGCCGTGGCCGCCAGGGCGACGACCACCGCAGCTGCGGCCCACTTGGCGTGCGTGGCTCCGCGCATGGAGTCCTCCTAGGGTTCCGCTTGAGTCCCAAGTCTCACTTAGGCCCAAATATCACCCCATGAGCGCAGATGCCGCACCTTTACCAGCGCCGTACGGGCGCACGAACGGGTGGGCCCGCGATTCCGGTCAGGAACCGCGGGCCCACCTGTTGGTGAACGCGTCAGGCCGCGCCGACCACGTCCTTCTCCTCGGCGAAGTGGCATGCCGACTCGTGCGCGACCGGGCTGTCCAGACCCTGGAAGCGCTCCGGGATCGCGAGCAGCGGGAGCTCGGTCGAGCAGCGGTCCTCCGCCTTCCAGCACCGGGTGCGGAAGCGGCAGCCCGACGGCGGGTTCGCGGGCGAGGGGACGTCACCGGTGAGGATGATCCGCTCGCGGTGCTCGCGCGCATCGGGGTCGGGGACCGGAACGGCCGACAGCAGCGCCTGGGTGTAGGGGTGCGTCGGGTGCTCGTAGATCTGCTGGTCGGTGCCGATCTCGGCCATCTTGCCGAGGTACATCACGCCGACCCGGTCGGAGATGTGCCGCACGATCGACAGGTCGTGCGCGATGAACACGTACGACAGGTTGAACTCGTTCTGCAGCTTCTCCATCAGGTTGATCACCTGGGCCTGGACGGACACGTCCAGGGCGGAGACCGGCTCGTCGCAGATGATGATCTCGGGGTTCAGCGCGAGGCCGCGGGCGATGCCGATGCGCTGGCGCTGACCGCCGGAGAACTGGTGCGGGTACCGGTTGATGTACTCCGGGTTGAGGCCCACGACGTCCAGGAGCTCCTGGACCTTGCGGCGCCGGTCGCCCTTGGGAGCCACCTCGGGGTGGATCTCGTAGGGCTCCCCGATGATGTCGCCGACCGTCATGCGCGGGTTCAACGACGTGTACGGGTCCTGGAACACCATCTGGATGTTGCGGCGGACCGCCTTCAGCGCGCGCCCGGACAGCTTGGTGATGTCCTGGCCCTTGTAGAAGACCTCGCCGGCGGTCGCCCGCTCCAGCGTCATGAGCAGCCGGGCGACGGTGGACTTGCCGCAGCCGGACTCGCCCACGATGCCCAGGGTCTCGCCCTGGTACAGGTCGAAGGAGATCCCGTCGACGGCCTTGACCGCGCCGACCTGCTTCCTGAACAGGATGCCGCTGGTCAGCGGGAAGTGCTTGACCAGATTGCGGACCTGGAGGATCGGCTCGCCCCGGTCGACCGGCGCGTCGAGGATCGCCTCGACCTCACTGGTCGTGGAGGCGTCCGCCTTGACGACGTCGGTGACGTTGGGGGTGGCGTCCACGGCCTCGTCCTTCTTGTCGAGCTCAGCCATGGATCGTCTCCTTCCAGAAGTGGCAGGCGCTGCCGCGGCCGACCAGATCGGTGCCGTCCTGCTCGGTCACCGGCAGCAGGGCCGGGACCTCCTCGCGGCAGATGTCCTGCGCCTGCGGGCAGCGCGGGTTGAAGGCGCAACCGGTCGGGATCTTCAGGAGGTTGGGCGGCAGCCCCTTGATCGCGTACAGCTCCTGGCCCTTCTGGTCCAGGCGCGGGATCGAGGCGAGCAGTCCCTTGGTGTACGGGTGCGCGGGGCGCTTGTAGATCTCGTGCACCGGGGCCTGCTCGACGATGCGGCCCGCGTACATCACCGCGATCTTGTCCGCGACGTCGGCCACCACGCCGAGGTCGTGGGTGATCAGGATCAGGCCCATGTTGTACTCGCGCTGCAACTCCGCGAGCAGGTCCATGACCTGGGCCTGGACGGTCACGTCGAGCGCGGTGGTCGGCTCGTCCGCGATGATCAGGTCCGGCTCCAGGGCGAGCGCCATCGCGATCATGATGCGCTGGCGCATGCCGCCGGAGAACTGGTGGGGGTAGTCGGTGACCCGGGCCTTGGCGGCCGGGATCTTGACCTTGTCCATCAGCTCGATGGCCTTGAGCTTGGCGTCCTTGCGGGACAGCCCCTGGTGCACCTGGAACATCTCGCCGAGCTGGTAGCCGACGTTCAGCACCGGGTTGAGCGCGGAGAGCGCGTCCTGGAAGATCATCGCGATCTTCCGGCCACGGATCTTGCGGCGCTCCTCGTTGGACATCTTGAGCATGTCCTGGCCGTGGAAGAGGATCTCGCCCTGCGGGATCTTCCCCGGCGGCATGTCGAGGATGCCCATGATCGCCTGGGCGGTCACGGACTTGCCGGAGCCGGACTCGCCGAGCACGGCGAGCGTCTCGCCCGCGTTCACCGAGTAGTTGACACCGTTGACCGCCTTGGCCACGCCCTCTCGGGTGTGGAACTCCACGTGCAGGTCACGGACTTCGAGCAGCGCGGCGGACTCGTCCCCGTTGGGACGCTGGGCCGGAACGTCGAGGGTCTTGTCGATGATGGTCACGTACGCCCTCCTCAGCGCAGCTTGGGGTCGAGGGCGTCGCGCACCGCGTCGCCGAGCATGATGAACGCGAGAACGGTGAGGCTCAGCATGCCCGCGGGGAAGAACAGTGCGTGCGGGGCCGTGCGGATCACGCGCTGGGCCGACGAGATGTCGATGCCCCAGCTGATCGTCGGGTCCTGCAGACCGATGCCGAGGTAGCTCAGCGTCGCCTCGGCGCCGATGTAGCCGCCGAGCGCGATCGTGGCGACCACGATCACCGGGGCGACCGCGTTCGGCAGGATGTGCCGGAGCATGATCCGGAAGGTGCCGGCACCGAGCGCACGGGCCGCGGTGACGTAGTCGGCGGCCTTCGCGGTGATGACGGCGCCGCGCATGACACGGGTCATCTGCGTCCAGCCGAGCACCGCGAGGGCGAACACCACGGTCCACACGGTGCGGTTGGTGAACGCGTTGAGGATCACCAGCGAACCGAGGAGCAGCGGGATGCCGAAGAAGATGTCGGTGACGCGCGAGAGCACGGTGTCGACCCAGCCCCCGAAGTAACCGGCGATCATGCCGGTGATGCCACCGACGATGGTGACCGCGGCGGTCACGCAGATGCCGACGGTGATCGAGGCCCGGGCGCCGTAGAGCGTACGGGCGTAGATGCTGCGGCCCTGACCGTCGTACCCGAACCAGTCCGGCTGGAACAGGTGGCCCCAGTTCGGCGTGGTCAGGTAGTGGTTGCGCAGGTCACCGGCGCGCGGGTCCACCGAGGTGAACAGGCTCGGCGCGATGGAGATCGCGATGAGCAGCACGATGAGCAGCGCCGACAGGATGAAGACCGGGCGGCGGCGCAGGTCGCCCCACGCGTCCGACCAGAGGCTGCGCGGCTTGTCGACCTGGTCGGCCGGGGCGTTTACGGCCGCCGATCCGGGGACCGAGGTCTTCTCGATGGTGTCAGGCATACCGGATCCTCGGGTCCAGGACCGCGTAGAGCAGGTCGACGATCAGGCTGGAGAGGAGGTAGACGACGACCAGGACGGTCACGAAACCGACCACCGTCGCACCTTCCTTGCCGTTGATGGCGCGGTAGAGCGCGTTTCCGACACCCTGCACGTTGAAGATGCCCTCGGTGACGATCGCGCCGCCCATCAGGGCGCCGAGGTCGGTTCCGAGGAAGGTCACCACCGGGATCAGCGAGTTGCGCAGCAGGTGGCGGGTGATGATGCGGCTCTTGGGCAGACCCTTGGCGACGGCGGTGCGGATGTAGTCCGCGCGCAGGTTCTCGACGATCGAGGTGCGCGAGAGCCGGGCCACGTAGGCGAGCGACAGCGAACCGAGCACGATCGCCGGAAGCATCAACTGGCTGAGGTCCATGGAGTCCTGGACGGTCGGCGTGACCCATCCGAGACCGTCCGCGAAGATCGCCTGGAAGACGTAGGCCAGGACGAAGATCGGCACGGAGATCACCAGGAGGGTGATGACGAGGACGAGCTTGTCCATGAGCTTGTTGCGGCGCAGGCCGGACAGCACGCCGAGCAGCACGCCGAGGACGAGCTCGATGCCGAACGCCATGAGCGCGAGCCGGACCGTGACCGGCAGGGCCTCGCTCATCACGTCGGTGACCTTGCGGCCCGACATCGTCATGCCGAAGTCGAAGTGGGCCAGGTTGGACAGGTAGTCCCAGTACTGCTTCCACAGCGGCTGGTCCAGGCCCAGTTGGTGCTTGATGGCGGCGAGCTGGGCGGGGTCTGCCGCTTTGTCGCCCCACATGGCTCTGACGGGGTCGCCCGGCAGGGCGTACACCATCAGGAAGATGAGCAGGGTCGTCCCGAGGAATACCGGGATCATCTGGAGCAGTCGCCTCGCGACATAACGCCCCATGGTGCCTCCATAGATGGGGTCGGCGCGACGGCGGCCGGACCGCTCCCCTCAAGGGTAGAGGGGAGCGACCGGCCGCGTCTTCACTGTGCCTGCCCCGCGATTGCGGAGCTTGGGGGTGGGCCGGATGCCGACCTGGTTACTTCTTCTTGACCTCGACCTGGGTGAACACCGGGTCACCGAAGGAGTCGTACTTCACGTTCTGGACCTTGTTCGACCAGCCGGCGTTGGTCTTGTAGTACCAGAGCGGGATGGACGGCATGTCCTTGGCGAGCACGCCCTCGGCCTGCTGGTACAGCGCCACGGTCTGGTCGACGTTGGTCGCCTTGTCGGCGTCCTTCGAGAACTTGTCGAACTCCGGGCTGGAGTACAGCGAGTCGTTCGCCGAGGCGCCCGTGCCGTAGATGTCGCGCAGGAAGTTGGCGTTCAGCGGGTAGTCCTGCTGCCACGCCGACCGCATGATGCTGGTGACCTTGTGACCGTCGATCAGGTCACGCGCGGTCTTGAAGTCGGGCTTCGGGTCGCCGGTGCACTCGACGCCGGTGGCCTGGCGGATGGAGTTGCAGACCGCGTCCACCCACTCCTTGTGACCGCCGTCGGCGTTGTAGAGGATGGTGACCTTGTTGTTGGGAACGCCACCGCCCGCGGCGATGAGCTCCTTGGCCTTGGCCGGGTTGTACGTGCAGGCGTCGCCACAGGCGCCCTGCTTGTAGCCGGCGACACCCGGGGCGACCCAGCTGTCGGCGGGCTGACGCGAACCCTGGAGCACCGTCTTGGTGATGGTGTCGCGGTCGATCGCCATCGAGAGACCCTGGCGGACCTTGGCCTTCTCGGGGGCCTTCCAGCCGGCGTCGTACATGGCGAAGGCGATGGAGGTGATGCCACCCATCGGCTGGTCGACGGCGCGGTTGCCGAGGTCCGCCTTGTACTTCGGGAGGTCGGTCGGGTCGACCTGGTCCAGCACGTCCAGGGTGTCCGAGGTGAGCTCCTTGTAGGCAGCCTCGGCCTGGGTGTAGTTCTTGAAGACGATGCCGCCGTTCTTCGGCTTGTCGTCGCCCTTGTAGCCGGCGTACGCCTTCAGCGTGACGGCCTTGTTGTGCTCCCAGCTGACGAACTGGTAAGGGCCGTTGCCGATCGGGGACTCGCCGTACTTCTTCGGGTCGGTGAAGAAGGCCTTCGGCAGCGGCGAGAAGGCCGTGTAGCCGAGCTTGTACGGGAAGTACGAGACCGGGGCGGTCAGGTCGATCTGGATCGTCTTGTCGTCGATCGCCTTCAGACCGGACATCTTGTCGGTCGTCGGGTCGCCCTTGCCCTTCTCGGGGTGGACGTCGGTGTAACCGGCGATGTCCGAGAACCAGTTGGAGTTGACCTGGTTGTTCTTGGTGTTGGCCGACCAGTTCCACGAGTCCACGAAGGACGAGGCGGTCACCGGGGTGCCGTCGTGGAAGGTCCAGCCGGACTTGATGGTGATCTTGTAGTGCTGGGAGTCAGTGGTCTCGATCTTCTCGGCCATCTGGTTCCGCAGCTTGCCCGTCGTCGGGTCGTAGTCCGTCAGCCCGCGGAACAGGTTCTTGACGATACGGCCGCCGCCGACCTCCATCGCGTTGGCCGGCTGCAACGGGTGCTGCGGCTCGCTGCTCTGGTAGCTGTAGACGCCCTGGGCGTCCACCGCGGCCTTCGCATCGGAGCCGGAGCCGCTGCCGCCACCGCAAGCGGTGGCGCCCAGGGCGATGATTGCCGCTCCCGCGACCCACTTGGCGCTCGTAGCACCACGCATGGGTTTCCTCCTCATGAGTCCACTTGTCACTACAAGAGGGGTACTTCTACGCGCGCTGACACCCCTGACAGCGCTCTGACGTCAAGTACCCCGAGTGTGCTCGTGAGTCGGCACTCCCCACAGTGCGTGACCCATTGACCCGAGCTCAATGGAGCCAACTATTAAGTACGGCCGGGCTGTAAACCACACTTAAAGGGTCTCGTTTTGACAACATCAGTACCGGTCAACGGCCCGAAATCCGGACAAAATGAGCACAGACAGACACACCCGAAACGGACCGTTAACACATCTTCCGGAGAGCGACGGTCGATATCCGAACAGCGTGCCGGTTAAAACAACTTGACCGTAGAGGGCTTCCGGCACCGTTCACCGAGCTCTTTGACGGTCCTTTGAACTTGATCACCCGCACGTGCGCCCGGCGCCGCCCGGACCCGGCGCCAACGCCGAAGGCCCGGCCCCGCGGAGTTCGCGGAACCGGGCCCTCAGGGCGTACGGGGTGCGTCAGTTGCGCTTGGCGCGGGACGCGGTGCGGCCGCGCTCCTTGGCGTCCAGGACGACCTTGCGGATGCGCACGGCCTCCGGGGTCACCTCGACGCACTCGTCGTCGCGGCAGAACTCCAGGGACTGCTCCAGGGAGAGCTTGCGCGCCGGCACCACGTTCTCGGTGTTGTCGGCGGAAGCGGCACGCATGTTGGTGAGCTTCTTCTCCTTGGTGATGTTCACGTCCATGTCGTCGGCGCGCGAGTTCTCGCCGACGATCATGCCCTCGTAGACCTCGGTGCCGGGCTCGGTGAACAGCACACCGCGCTCCTGGAGGTTGATCATCGCGAAGGGGGTGACGGAACCGGCGCGGTCGGCGACGAGCGAACCGTTGTTACGGGTCGTCAGGGTGCCGAACCACGGCTCGTGGCCCTCGTGGATCGAGTGGGCGATACCGGTGCCGCGGGTGTTCGTCAGGAACTCCGTACGGAAGCCGATGAGGCCGCGGGACGGGACGACGAACTCCATGCGGACCCAGCCGGAGCCGTGGTTGGACATGTTGTCCATGCGGCCCTTGCGGACGCCCATGAGCTGCGTGACCGCGCCCATGTGCTCCTCGGGGACGTCGACCGTCAGACGCTCGACCGGCTCGTGCACCTTGCCGTCGACGAGCTTGGTGACGACCTGCGGCTTGCCGATGGTGAGCTCGAAGCCCTCGCGGCGCATCTGCTCGACGAGGATCGCGAGCGCGAGCTCGCCGCGGCCCTGGACCTCCCAGGCGTCGGGACGCTCGGTGTCGAGCACGCGCAGCGAGACGTTGCCGATGAGCTCGCGGTCCAGGCGGTCCTTGACCTGGCGGGCGGTGACCTTGCGGTCCTTGACGGTCGCCTTGGCGTCCGCGCCCTTGCCGGAACCACCGCGGCCGACCAGCGGCGAGGTGTTCGTACCGATGGTCATGGAGATGGCCGGCTGGTCGACCGTGATCAGCGGCAGCGCGATCGGGTTCTCCGGGTCGGCCAGGGTCTCGCCGATCATGATGTCGGGGATGCCCGCGACCGCGCAGATGTCACCGGGACCGGCCACCTCGGCCGGCTTGCGGGTGAGCGCCTCGGTCATCATCAGCTCGGTGATGCGGACGTTGGAGATGGTGCCGTCCCGCTTGATCCACGCGACGGTCTGGCCCTTGCGCAGCTCGCCCTGCTCGACGCGGAGCAGCGCGATGCGGCCGAGGAAGTTGTCGGCGTCCAGGTTGGTGACGTGCGCCTGGAGGGGGGCGGTCTCGTCGTACTCGGGGGCCGGGACGTGCGACAGGATCGTCGAGAAGAACGGCTCCAGGTTGTCGCTGTCGGCCGGGACGGTGCCGTCCTCCGGCTTGGTCAGCGACGCGACGCCGTCACGGGCGCAGGCGTAGACGATCGGGAACTCGATCTGGTCCTCGTCGGCGTCCAGGTCCAGGAACAGGTCGTACGTCTCGTTGACGACCTCGTCGATCCGGGAGTCCGGGCGGTCCGTCTTGTTGATGCAGAGGATGACGGGCATCCGGGCCTGGAGCGCCTTGCGGAGCACGAAGCGGGTCTGCGGCAGCGGGCCCTCGGAGGCGTCCACGAGCAGGACGACCGCGTCCACCATCGACAGACCGCGCTCGACCTCGCCACCGAAGTCGGCGTGGCCCGGGGTGTCGATGATGTTGATGGTGATGACGTCGCCGCCATCCTTGGGGTGGTACTTGACGGCCGTGTTCTTGGCCAGGATCGTGATGCCCTTCTCACGCTCCAGGTCGTTGCTGTCCATCATGCGGTCGTCGAGCGACTCGGCGGCGTGCGCGGCGAAGGCACCGGCCTGCTTGAGCATGGCGTCGACCAGGGTGGTCTTGCCGTGGTCGACGTGGGCGACGATGGCGACGTTACGGATGTCGTGGCGCGTGGGCATACTGACTGGCGCTTCTCTCGATCGTGGGATCAGGCGTCTGACGCGGTCGAGTCCTCGTCCGCCCGCCGGGCAGACAGGCCACGGCTGCCTCCCATGGTACGGGGCCGCCGCGCCAACGGCCTCCCGGGCCGGATTCTGCCGATCTTGAGCAGGGGGCTACGTCATGATTGAGCCTGGGTCAGGGGCGTGTACGACCTTGCCCGCCGGTGGGGCCGGCGGGCAAGTGACTTGAGCAGGTTCTGAGCTTCGGGCCATACCCCCGGCCCGCTTCTGACCTGCTGGTTTCCCTTTCTACTTCTTGGTGTTCGCCGACCCGTCGGGCGCCGTTTCCGGCTTCTTGAACCCGATGTCCTGGAAGTGCGGGGCGGCGAAGCCGAAGGCCCCGGCATTGGCCACGTTCGGCTTCACGGCGACCAGCTGCGGACGCTGGTAGAGGGGAATGGAGCCGGCCGCCGCCCAGATCCTGGCGTCGGCCTTCTGGACCAGGTCGCGGGCCTCGTCCTCGTCCAGCTCGCCGGCCGCCTGCTCGAAGAGCTGGTCGATGTGGTCGGTGCCGACCCGGCTGTAGTTCTGTTCGACGAGCAGCGAGCCGTCGGCGGCGGGCTCCGGCTTGGCGAAGATCGGCCGGTCATCGGTGGCCGGATAGGCGGTGCCGGGCCACGAGTAGAGGGCCAGGTCGAAGTTGCCGGAGGCGATGTGGTCCTTGAAGTAGCTGTCGTCGGCGACCTTGACGATCTCGGTGTTGATGCCGACGTCCTTCAGCATGGCCACGATCTTGTCGCCCACCGCGCGCAGCGACTCGGAGCCGGGCCCCGAGGGGAGCACGAAGCGCAGGGTGAGCGGCTTGCCGTCCTTGCCGAGCGGGCCGCCCTGGGCCGGGGCCGCGGTGCCCTTCGGGGCGTACGCGCCCGGGGCGCCGCCGCCCTTCAGGCGCGCCTCGGTCTTGGTGTTCCTGTCGGCGGCCTTGCGGGCCTGCTCGGCGGGCTCGGTGTCGAAGACCCTGGCCTGCCGGAGCAGCGCGGCCTGCTGGAGGCCGGCCGCGCGGGCCGGGGCGAGCACATACGTACCCGATCCTGCGCCGGAGCCCGCGCTGCCCGGCTTGTCGTCGCCGACGATGTAGGTGCCCTCGTCGTTGGGGTGGTTGCCGGTCGCCTGGCGCTTGCCGTCGTCCTCCTGCTCGCCGTCGGCCGCGCTGCCCGCCTTGGCGGTGTCCTGCTTCGGCTTCTGCCGGGCGCCGCCGACCGTCCACCCGGCGTCGGCGAGCAGCGCCCGCGCCTCCTTCTCGTCGTGACTGCCCAGCGCGTCGCTGCTGTCGGTGTACGCGTCCTGCCCGGCGAGGGCGAGGTGGCTGCCGGGGGGCTGGGCGGGCAGCCCCAGCGGCTTGAGGACCGCCTCGGCGATCTCCTGGCGGTTGAGCGCGCGGGCCACGGCGCGCCGCACCCGCTCGTCGGACAGCGGCCCGGAGGCGCCGTTGATGGCGAGCTGGGTGTAGGCGGGCTCCAGCGTCTTGCGGATGGTGAGGCCGCGCAGCCCTGCCTGCTCCCTGGCGTACTTCTCGATGGCGGCCCGGCTCTCCTGGCGCGCCTCCCGCTCGGCCTCGGCCTTGTCGTCCTCGCCGCCGTGGGCGATCGCCCAGGAGCGCAGCGCGGAGGCCGGGGTGACGGCGGCTCCGGGGCCGTGGGTGACCGCCTGGCCCTGATCGCGTTCGGCGAGCTTGATGCGGTCGGCGTCGGCCCGGTCGATCTCGGCGATGTCGACCGTTCCCGCGGCGAGCGCGGCGGCCCGCTTGTCGCGCGGCACGGCCTCCAGGACCAGCGTGTCGAGCTTGGCGGGATGTCCCCACCAGCGCGGGTTGCGCTCCAGGGTGACGGTCCCCTTGGCGCGGTCGGCCTCCTTGAGCCGGAAGGCGCCGGCGGTCGCCTTCAGCTTCGTACGGGCGCCGTCGTTGAAGGCGTCGGGGGTGCCGGTGACGTCCTTGGGGTAGAGCGGGCTGAACAGGGAGCGCCAGTCGGCGTACGGCTTGGCGAAGGTGACCTTGACCTCCAGGTCGTTGGCACCCTTCTCGATCTTCTCGATGCGCTCGTAGCCGGCGTTGCGGGCGGTCCAGTAGGCCGAGTCCTTGCCGCTCAGCGCGCGCCACTGGGCGACGAAGTCGGGGGCGCCGATCTCGCGGCCGTCGCTCCACACGGCCTTCTGGTTGAGCTTGTAGAGCACGACCTGCTTCGGCTCGCGCTGGACGACCTCGGCGGACTCCAGGTAGTCGGCGTTGCGCTGGGGCCGGCCCCGCTCGTCCAGGGTGAACAGCGCGGGCAGCACCGCCTGGGCGACCCGCTGGGTCGCGGTGTCGGCGTCGGCCTGGAAGGTGTTGAGCGTCTCGGGCATCGCGTCGACGGCCCACTTCAGGGTGCCCCCGTCGGCGACTTTCGGCCGGGCAGCGGCCCCGATGTCCTGGGGCGCGGCTCCGACCGCGGAACCGCTGTCGGCGGAGCCGCAGCCGGTCAGCACGGGGAGCGCGAGCACCCCGGTGGTCAGGAGCGCGACGGAACGCGACCGGACGGAGGCCGCGGTCCGGATCGCCGCGAGGATCCGGGTCGCCTTCCCGTTCGGGTCACCGACGTGGGACATGGCTTGTACCTCTTCGTCAGATTTATGGGATTTGATGCCATTTCGCGATGATCACACGTATCCCAGCCACTGAAGAGGACGGTCCCGCCGCCGGGGCGGCGACACGGCGCACCGGGCCCCGAACCCCACCCGTGCGGCCGAACGCCCCCGCGAACCCCGCCGGCCCGGCCGGAAGGGGGCGGCCCGCTCCATAGGGGGCGCGCCGCGATTGCGCAACCCCACAACCCTGTGCACGCACCTTCACAACCGCGCATGTGAGGCGCGACACTCTCAGGCGCATGAACATTGCCACCCGCTCCGGCGAAAGGCGGGCAAGTCATGTCCCTGCAGGATGAGTTGACGGCGGCTCAGCGCTGCCTCGACGACCTCGTACGCACCGTCGGGCGGCTGGAGAAACAGGTCGGGGACGGCCTGGACATCCGGCGGGTGCGGACCGACGCCGACCATCTGCGCGAGAGCCTCGCACTGCTCCGCGAGGCGGCCCCGCCCGGCGGCGCCCCGGCCCGGCCCGACCTGGTCACCATCCCCGACACCCCGTACGACACCTCGCTCTGGACCGATTCGGACGACGAAGGGCTCGGGAGCACCCGGTCCCGCGGCCGGCGCACCCCCTGACCTCCACGGGAGCCACTCTTGGCCACAGGCACGGAACCCTCTCCCCCGGCGGGGGCGAGCACCGGCGTCCACGACGCCTCGCGCGCCGCGATCGCGCCCCGCCATCTGCGGACCGACCGCTGGTGGCTGGCGCCGGCCGTCACCGCGGCGGGACTGCTCGCCTTCATCGCGTACTCGACCTGGCGGGCGTTCGCGAACGCGGACTACTACCACGCGCCCTATGTCTCGCCGTTCTACTCCCCGTGCCTCGCCGACAACTGCGCACCGATGCGGCACGGCCCGAACGCGGACGTCTTCGGCAGCTGGTGGGGCCTGTCCCCCGCGCTCCTGATCCTGATCTTCCCGCTCGGCTTCCGGCTGACCTGCTACTACTACCGCAAGGCGTACTACCGCGGCTTCTGGGCCTCGCCGCCCGCCTGCGCGGTGGCCGAGCCGCACAGGACGTACTCGGGCGAGACCCGCTTCCCGCTCATCCTGCAGAACGTCCACCGGTACTTCTTCTACTTCGCGGTCCTGGTCGCCGGGGTCCTGACGTACGACACGGCGCTCTCGTTCCGCGACGAGCACTACCGGTGGGGCCACATGGGGCTCGGCAGTCTGGTGTTCCTGGTCAACATCGCGCTGATCTGGACGTACACCCTGTCCTGCCACTCCTGCCGGCACATCATCGGCGGCCGGCTGCGGCACTTCTCCAGGCATCCGGTGCGCTACCGGCTCTGGGGTTGGGTCGGCAAACTGAATGAGCGTCACATGCTGCTCGCCTGGGCGTCGTTGATCAGCGTCGCGCTCGCCGACTTCTACGTGTACCTGCTCGCCACCGGGGCGTTCGACGATCCGAGGTTCTTCTAGACATGACACAACTCGAACGACAGCAGTGGGACGTCGTCGTGGTGGGAGCGGGCGGGGCGGGGCTGCGGGCCGCCATCGAGGCGCGGGAGCGGGGCAAGCGTACGGCGGTGATCTGCAAGTCCCTCTTCGGCAAGGCCCACACCGTCATGGCGGAGGGCGGGATCGCCGCCTCCATGGGCAACGTGAACTCCGGCGACAACTGGCAGGTGCACTTCCGCGACACCATGCGCGGGGGCAAGTTCCTCAACCAGTGGCGCATGGCGGAGCTGCACGCCCGCGAAGCACCCGACCGTGTCTGGGAGTTGGAGACCTGGGGCGCCCTGTTCGACCGCACCGCCGACGGCCGGATCTCGCAGCGCAACTTCGGCGGCCACGAATACCCGCGCCTCGCACACGTCGGCGACCGTACCGGACTCGAACTCATCCGCACCCTCCAGCAGAAGATCGTGAGCCTCCAGCAGGAGGACAAGCGGGAGTTCGGGGACTACGAGGCGCGCCTGAAGGTCTTCCAGGAGTGCACCGTCACCCGGGTCCTCAAGGAGGGCGAGCGGGTGGCCGGGGCCTTCTGCTACGAGCGGGAGAGCGGCCGGTTCTTCGTCCTGGAGGCCCCCGCGGTGGTGCTCGCGACCGGGGGCATCGGCAAGTCGTTCAAGGTGACGTCCAACTCCTGGGAGTACACCGGCGACGGCCACGCGCTCGCGCTGCTCGCCGGGGCACCGCTCCTGAACATGGAGTTCGTGCAGTTCCACCCCACGGGGATGGTCTGGCCACCGTCGGTGAAAGGCATCCTGGTCACCGAATCGGTGCGCGGCGACGGCGGGGTGCTGAGGAACTCCGACGGCAGGCGCTTCATGTTCGACTACGTGCCGGACGTCTTCAAGGAGAAGTACGCGGAGTCCGAGGAGGAGGGCGACCGCTGGTACGAGGACCCGGACCACAACCGGCGCCCGCCCGAGCTGCTCCCGCGCGACGAGGTCGCCCGGGCGATCAACGCCGAGGTCAAGGCGGGCCGCGGCTCCCCGCACGGCGGCGTCTTCCTGGACGTCTCCACGCGGATGCCCGCCGAGGTGATCCGGCGCCGGCTGCCGTCCATGTACCACCAGTTCAAGGAGCTGGCGGACGTGGACATCACGGCGGAGGCGATGGAGGTCGGGCCCACCTGTCACTACGTGATGGGCGGCATCGCCGTGGACTCCGACAGCGCGGCGGCCCGCTCGGTGCCCGGCCTGTTCGCGGCCGGTGAGGTGGCGGGCGGCATGCACGGCTCCAACCGGCTCGGCGGCAACTCGCTCTCCGACCTCCTGGTCTTCGGCCGCCGGGCCGGGCTGCACGCCGCCCGGTACGCCGACTCGCTCGCCGCCCGCCCGGTCGTGGACGAGATCCAGATCGACACGGCGGCCGCCGAGGCGCTGCGGCCCTTCAGCGCCGAGGCCCCCGAGGACGGCTCGCCCATCGAGAACCCGTACACCCTGCACCAGGAGCTCCAGCAGGCCATGAACGACCTGGTCGGCATCATCCGCCGCGAGGGCGAGATGCACCAGGCGCTGCGCAAGCTCGCCGAGCTCCGGGTCCGGGCCCGGCGCGCGGGGGTCGAGGGGCACCGCCAGTTCAACCCGGGCTGGCACCTCGCGCTCGACCTGCGCAACATGCTGCTCGTGAGCGAGTGCGTGGCGCGGGCCGCGCTGGAGCGCACCGAGAGCCGCGGCGGCCACACCCGCGAGGACTGGCCCGCCATGGACCGCGCCTGGCGCCGGGTGAACCTGCTGTGCCACCTCGCCGACCCCACCGAGGGCCTGGCTCCCCCCGACCCCGAGCGCGGCCAGATCAGGCTCGCCCGCGAGGAGACCGACCCCGTCCGTGCCGACCTGCTCTCCCTCTTCGAGAAGGAGGAGCTGGTCAAGTACCTCGCCGAAGAGGAGCTCTACGAGTGAGTACGTACGATGCGAGCTTCCGGGTCTGGCGGGGCGACACCGGCGGCGGTGAGCTCACCGACTTCACGGTCGAGGTGAACGACGGCGAGGTGGTCCTCGACATCATCCACCGCCTCCAGGCGACCCAGGCCCCCGACCTCGCGGTGCGCTGGAACTGCAAGGCGGGCAAGTGCGGTTCGTGCAGCGCCGAGATCAACGGGCGGCCGCGGCTGATGTGCATGACGCGGATGTCGGTGTTCGGCCGCGAGGAGGTCATCACGGTGACTCCCCTGCGGGCGTTCCCGGTCGTCCGCGATCTCGTCACCGACGTGTCCTTCAACTACGCGAAGGCACGCGAGGTCCCGGCGTTCGTGCCGCCCGAGGGGGTGGCCGCCGGGGAGTACCGGATGCAGCAGATCGACGTGGAGCGCTCGCAGGAGTTCCGCAAGTGCATCGAGTGCTTCCTGTGCCAGGACACCTGCCATGTGGTGCGCGACCACGAGGAGAACAAGGCGGCCTTCGCGGGACCCCGCTTCCTCATGCGCGTCGCGGAGCTCGACATGCACCCGCTGGACGCCGCGTCCGAGGCGGGCCTGGACCGCAAGCGCACCGCGCAGGACGAGCACGGGCTGGGCTACTGCAACATCACCAAGTGCTGTACGGAGGTCTGCCCCGAGCACATCAAGATCACGGACAATGCGCTGATCCCGCTGAAGGAGCGGGCGGTGGACCGCAAGTACGACCCGCTGGTGTGGCTGGGCAGCCGGATCCGCCGCCGGGATTCGTGACGGTGCCTCAACTCTGCGGCCGGCTCCAGCCCTTGCGGTAGGCGGCCCAGTCCTCGTCGCGCTCGGCGAAGTCGACGTAGAGGGCGACGCCGAAGTGCTGGCGGTGGCGGTCGGTGCGGGCCAGGCCCAGACGGGCCCCGCGCACGGCCGCCTCCACCGTCTCGGCGGAGCCGTGGTGGGACATGCTCTCGTCGTCGTAGAACGGCAGCCCCATGAGCAGGTCGGTCTCCTTGGGGGTGACCTGGAGGGCCAGCGCGGTCTGGCGGGCGACATAGCCGCCGTACAGGCTCTGCACGGGCATCGCGGTGTCGTACGACATGACGGCGATCTGGTCCACCCGGCGGGCCACCTGGCCGAAGTAAGCCTGCGCCCACCACTTGCCGTGACCGGTGAGGCCCTCGGCCGCCGAGTGCAGGGCGGGCAGCGGGTCTATCTGGTGCGCGGCGACGGAGAGCAGGGCGCCGCGGGGCCGGGTCAGCGCGTGCAGCGAGTCGAGCAGGGTGAGGTAGTCCTGGTCGCCGGAGGGCAGCGGCTCCAGGTCGACGTGGACGCCGTCGAAATGCGCGCCGTCCAGCACCTGGCGGGCGGTCGTGACGATCGTCGTGCGGGTCGCGCTCTCGTGGAGCCGCAGCCCGACGGGCCCCTCACTGGCCAGCTGGTCACCGAGCCAGGCCTGGACGCGCACGTCGGGCAGCCTGCGGTGCACGCCCTCCACCAGCCAGCGGGCCTTGGGGTAGCGGGCGGCGGGCAGGGTGCCGTCGTGGTCGAGCGGGCCGGTGTGCACGTAGAGGTCCCTGATGCCGCTGCCGCGCAGTTTCGCCGCGAACGCGTCGAGGTCCTTGTCGGTCTTGCGCCCGTCGACCCAGGCGTGCCCGAGCCAGTACGCGTCGTGACCCCGGGTCCTGGTGTCCCCGCCGGGCGCCCCCGCGTACTGGGCGCGCAGGGCGACTCCGGCCGCGGCGACCAGCACGACGAGGGTCAGGGTGGCGGCCACGAGGGTGCGCCGGGTCCATCGGCCGCCCCGGCCGCCCCACCAGGTCCGTATCCCACCCACTCCGCGGCCTCCCCCTCCGGTGCGCTGCCCCCAGATTAGCGACCCGGCTCCGCGGGGGGCGCGGGGGTGGGCGGACTGGCCCCACCTTGGGCACTCGGGTCCGCGCGGGCCATGCGGACCGTGCTGGGTTGCTTGCGCCCACGCGGCGGAGCCGCACGATGTCACAGCCCCGCGCCCCTGGCAGGGCTGGGGGTGGGCCTTCCCCGCGCGGCGGAGCCGCACGATGTCACAGCCCCGCGCCCCTACGGCGGGTTGGGGAGGTGGGTGGTTTCCGGTCGCGGGGGGCCTGTTCCAGCCATACGCTGGCAAGCGTGATGCCGCCCGTCGCAAGAGCGAGGCAGCGAGCCGCTCTGGTCGGGCTCGCTGCGCTGGGCTGGGTGCTGCTCGGCGCCACGGCCGCTTCCGCCAACAGCACGCATGATTCCGGGGGTTGGGCAGGGGATCTGGTCCTGCCCGTGGCCGTGATCGTGGTGGCGGTCGCGTCAGCGGCGTACACGTACCTGAAGAGAAAGCGCCGAACCCACACCCGCACCACCCCGGCCCACAGCCACCGCCCCCCGGGACCGGACGGAGACACGTAGGCACCGGCAACCTCCCGAGGCGACCCCGACCGCAACCCCGCCAGGGGCGCGGGGAACTGCGCGAACGGCCCCCACCGGCCCGCAGCCGAAGCACCCGCCCCCGGGGCTCATCACAGCAAGCCCAACCCCAACCACCCCAGGGGCGCGAGGAACTGCGCGAACGGCCCCCACCGGCCCGCAGCCGGAGAACCACCCCCAGGGCTCAGAACATGCTCAGAATCTGCTCCTCCGTCAGCTCCGCCGGAGCCGACCCCCCGTCCGGGAGGGCGAGTTCGAACCACACCGTCTTGCCGCGCGGCGTACGCCGCGCGCCCCACGCCGCGCTCAGCAGACCGACCAGTTGCAGGCCGCGGCCACCCTCGTCCGTGTCGCGGGCCCGGCGGCGCCGGGGCTGGACCAGGCCCGCGTCCCACACCTCGCAGACCAGCGTGCGGTCGCGCAGGAGCCGGAGCCGGATCTCCCCGTCGCCGTAGCGAAGCGCGTTGGTGACCAGCTCGCTGACCAGCAGCTCGGTGGTGTCGACGAGGTCGTCCAGGTCCCAGGCGAGCAGTTGGGTGCGGGCGAGTTCACGGGCCCGCCCCACCGAGCGGGGCTCGCGCGGCAGCCGCCAGTCGCCGACCGCGTCGCAGGGCAGACCCTGGATGCGGGCGAGCAGCAGGGCGATGTCGTCCTCGCCGTGCCGGGTGTCGAGGGAGCCGAGCACCTGGTCGCAGACGTCCTCCAGGGGCCGGTCCGGGTCGGTGAGGGTCTTGCGGAAGGCGTTGAGCCCCTCGTCGAGCGGATGGTCGCGCGATTCGACGAGCCCGTCGGTGTAGAGGGCGAGCAGCGCGCCCTCGGGCAGATCGACCTCGACCTCCTCGAAGGGCTCGCCGCCGACGCCGAGCGGCAGCCCGGGCGGCACGTCCAGGAGCATCGCGGGCTCGCCCGGATCGTCGCCGGGTTCGACCAGGACGGGCGGCAGGTGCCCGGCGTTGGCGAACGTACAGCGCCGGGTGACCGGGTCGTAGACCGCGTACACACAGGTCGCGAGGTAGACCTCGGAGAGGTCGGCGTCGCGGGACTTGTGGGCGACCCGGGAGGCCTGCTGGCTGCCGCCGGGGGTGCCGAGGCCGCGGGCGATCTCGTCGAGGTGCGAGAGCACTTCGGCCGGTTCGAGGTCGAGCAGCGCCAACGTCCGTACCGCGGTGCGCAGTTCGCCCATGGCGACGGCGGCCCGCAGTCCGCGGCCCATGACGTCGCCGATGACGAGCGCGGTGCGGTGGCCAGGCAGTTCGATGACGTCGAACCAGTCCCCGCCGACCTCGGACTCGGCGTTGCCGGGCAGGTAGCGGCAGGCGATGTCGAGCCCGGCGGCCTCGGGGTCGCCGGGCGGCAGCAGGGAGCGCTGGAGGATCAGCGCGCGCTCGTGCTCCCTGCGATAGAGACGGGCGTTGTCGATGCAGACGGCCGCGCGCGAGGCGAGCTCGGTGGCGAGCGCGCGGTCGCGTTCCCCGAACGGCTCGCTGCCCTTGGCGCGGGCGAACTGCACGAGGCCGACGACGGTGTCGTGGGCGACCATCGGCACGGCGAGGATGGTGTGCACGAGCCCGCCCTCGCCGCCCTTCACGGTGTGCACCCGGGCGGTGCGCAGGGCGCTCGCGTACGGGGAGTGGAACCGGTAGCGGTGGACGTCGCCCACGCCCACCTCCCGTTCGCCGCCGACCAGCGGACCGTCCGACACGGCGCTCGCGAAGGCGACCCGGCGAAGTTCGCCGCGCCCGTCGGCGGGCCCGGAGGCGGGCTCGTCGCCGGAGAGCAGGGTCTGGTAGAGGTCGACGGAGGCGAGGTCGCAGAAGCCCGGGACGGTGATGTCGAGGAGTTCGCGGGCGGTGGTCTCCAGGTCGAGGGTGTTGCCCATGCGGGCGCCCGCCTCGTTCAGGAGGGCGAGGTTGCGGCGGGCGTCGGCGGCCTCGCGGGCCGCGTTGTGACGGCGGGTCACGTCGATCCCGAGGCCCGCGACGCCGATCGGGCGCCCGGTGCCGCTGTGCACCCGGTAGAGGTTGATGGACCAGTGCCGGCGGTCGCTGCCGCCGGGGGCCGAGCCCACTATCTGCAGGTCGGTGACGGACTCCCCGGTGTCCAGGACGCGTTGCAGGGCGGCGGACATCCGGTCGGCCTCGGGGCGCGAGAGGTAGTCGTGGACGGTGTGACCGCGGTGCTCCTCGGGAGCGCCGCCGAACACGGTCGCGAAGCGCCGGTTGGCGCGCAGCACGGTGAGGTCCGTGCCGAACAGCAGGAAGCCATAGGGAGATTGACCAAAAATTGCCTGCGAGGCGGCCAGGTCGGTCTCGATGCCGCGCAGAGCGCGTACGTCGACGACGATACAGAGGGCCGCGCGTTCGTCGGCGGCCGTCCGGCTCGGCATGACATAGAGCTCGGCGAGACCCCGGGCCCGTTCGTCACCCTCGGGGGTCGGCATGCGGAACGGGACCACGCCCGTCCACTCCTTGCCGTCCAGGATCTCGGCGACCCGGCGGTGCCCGCGCGGACGCAGTTCGGGGGGCATGAACGCCTCGACGGGATCGCGGCCGATCACGGCGGACGCGGCCAGGCCGAACTGCTCCTCGGCCCGCAGGCTCCACTGCTCGATCAATCCGTCCGGCCCGATCGAGAACGAGGCGACGCGGATGTAGTCATAGATCGAGCCAGGCGGGCTGCTCTGCCACACGACATCGCCAGCCGTCTCAGGTATCTCGCTCACGCGACCGTCCCCTCCAGCTCACCGCACCGGACCGGCCTTGACCGCAGTATTCAGCACTACGGCCCCAGCCGACACGGCGTTCACGATCACATCCCGGTCTCGTTCTTTTCCAGCCGTTCCCGGCCGGGTCGCGAACCCGGTCCCGTGATCGTCCGTCCCTCCCTCCTTCTAACCATGCAGAGCCAGCTCGAACCACACGGTCTTACCTGTTCTGCCGCGACGGGTTCCCCAGCGGCGGGCGGAACAGGCCACGAGCTGGATGCCCCGGCCTCCCTCGTCGTCGATTCCGGCCGTGCGTTCGACCGGCGGATCCGGAAGCGGATCGGAGACTTCCACCAGCAGGGTCGTGCCGTCGAGCCGGTCGAGCCGGACCCCGATGGGCCCCGACGCGTAGCGCAGCGCGTTGGTCACCAGCTCGCTGACCAGGAGGACCGCCACGTCCACGGCCGCCGCGTCGAGGGCCCAGCCGCGCAGGGCGTCCCGGACGGCGTGCCTGGCGGTCCGTACGGCCCCCGGTTCAGCAGGGAAGGTCCACTCGGCGCACTCGCCCGAGGTGTCGATCACGCCGATCACCCGCATCCGATGGTCCGGGGGGTTTGTAAACGATTAATAGGCACATACCCGATATTTGGTACGCCCTATCCCCAAGTGGGGCGGATGGCGGCACCAGCCGCGGCGCTCGGCCCGTGGAACACCTCTAGTGGCGCAGTGTCCCGAGGATGCGCATGGCCTCCGCGACGGCGGGGCGGTCCTGGGGCAGCCAGTCGACGGCGTCGGCCTCGTCGGGCGCGAGCCAGCGCAGTTCGTCGTGGTCCTGGAGGGGGCGGGCCTCGCCGTCGAGCAGGCGCGCGGTCCATGCGTGCAGGACGAGTCCGGGCCTGAGCGGCCACTCCCCCGCGATCCGTTCCAGCGGCTCGGTCTCGATGCCGAGTTCCTCGCGCAGTTCGCGTACGAGGGCCTGCTGCGGGCTCTCGCCCTCCTCCACCTTGCCGCCGGGCAGCTCCCAGCGGCCGGCCAGCTCGGGCGGGGCGCTGCGGCGGGCGGCGAGCAGGCGCCCCTGGTCGTACACGGCCCCGGCCACCACCACGGTCTCGTTCATGCGCCGGAGCGTAACGCGCTCCCCCGAGCCGGCCCGCATCCTCCCCGTGGGGGCTACGGCTGGGCGGAGGCGCCGATCCGCTCGATCCAGTAGAGCTGCTTGTGCCCGCGGGCGTCGAGCCGGTCCGCGATCTGCTCGGCCTCCGCACGCGTGGCGTACTTGCCGACGCGGTACTGGTTGCCGTTGTCGTCCTGACGTATCACCTGCCAGGCGAGCACGGCCCCACTGTCGTTCATCGCATCTCTCCCGGCATCGGCGTGCAGGTCAGTAAGCATCCCCAGGAAACCGCAATCCGCATATGCCCGAGCCTACGCCTGACCTTTACTCAGCGGATACGTGTTTACACAAAGAGATACGAATTCGGTCAACGGCGGCACATGCGAAAGGGGGCGCACCCCTGAGGTGCGCCCCCTTCATCCGCCGTTCGCCCGGCCGGGCCCGCTATTTCACGGGCAGGTGGTAGGCGATCCGGTAGCGGTCGGCCGGGACGACCACGTCGGCCGTCTCCACGGCGAGCCCCGAGGCGTAGTACGTCCGCTCGATGACCAGCACGACATGGCCGGGAACCCCGCCGAGGGCGAGCAGTTCCTCCGCGAGCCCGGGCCGCGCGCCGACCTCCTCGACGACGTTGTCCACCACGACGTCGATCGCGGCCATCCGCTCGACCACCCCGCAGCCGCCGAGCGGCCCCTCCTCGGGCAGCATCACCGGGGTGCGGCCGGTGACGGACAGCGGCTCCCACGAGGTGGACAGCATCATCTGCTCGCCCGCGTCGCGGAACACGTACCGCGTGCGCATGACACGGTCGCCGACGCGGATGCCGAGCCGCTTGGCGATCTCGGCGGTCGCCTCCTCCTGTTCGCTGCGGGACTCCCAGGTGCCGCGCGCCGCCTCCTCGGCCTGCTCCTGACGGAAGGGGCTCGCGCCCGTCGTGGGCCGGTAGCCGGAGCGGGCGACCCGGCGCGGCACCGGGCGCTCGCGCACATAGGTGCCCGAGCCGGAGCGGCCCTCGACCAGGCCCTCGGCCATCAGCACCTTGCGGGCCTCCAGGGCCACGGTGTCCGAAACCCCGTACTCCTCGCGGATCCTGGCCTGGGAGGGGAGCCGGGTGTGCGGCGGCAGCGAACCGTCCACGATCTTCTGCCTCAGATCGCCGGCTACGCGCAGATAGGCGGGCTGCTCACCGAATGTCACGGGCCACTCCCATCAGGTTGACAGACTGCAACAGCGTGGCAACCGTGGGTTGGCGACCGCAAGCAAAGGCCAGACATTCACTCGAAGTGATGACACGCCTTCACCCAGGGCGTACCCGCGGTACAGCGGGTACGTTCTGCCCTTCCCGAGACCTTCTCAGACGCTTTTGGAACCACCGCTTCCGGAACCGCTCCCGCTGCCCCCGCCGGTTCCGCCCCCGCTGCCGCCGGAGTGTCCCTCGGTGGACGGCGGGGTCGTCGCGAGGCCGAGCGCGCGGCGGGCGGCGATCTCGTCGGCCTGCTTCATCGCCTTGTCGGCGGCCCCGGAGTGCAGGTAGAAGGCGTCGGCGTCGGTGGCACCCGACGCCTGTACCCACTCCATCTGCGCGGCCTTGAGGTCGTTGAGGTACGGCTGCACCGACGCGAGCTTTCCGGGCGCCCAGGTGTGCGCGCCCAAGTCCTGTGCGCCCAGGCCCAGTACGCCGGTCATCTCCCCGGCCCACTTGCGGAACCCGGGCAGGTCGTCCTCGACCCGGTCCTCGTCGGGCGCCTTGGCCAGGGTGCGCTCCACGTCGTTGGCGGCCTTCAGGAACGCGATCTGGTCGGCGTCGAGCGTGGCGGCGTCGTTGCGCACCGAGCCCTCCAGCTTGCCGGCCGCCGAGGCGAACGCGCAGGTGACGCTGTGGTCGCCGAGCGACCAGCTCTTCCGGCTCGGCGTGTAGTAGTAGGGCTCCGCCTTGGCCGGGATCTTCCAGCTGTCCATGGCGTACGCCTGCTCCACGTCCCAGCACCGCGTCTCGGCCTCGCTGGAGATGGCGGCCGCGCCCGGGTAGGCGCCGTTCTCCTTCAGCCGGAAGGACCCGGACACCTCGCCGTCGTGGCGGCCGGCGCACGGCACGATCCGCACGGAGGCGACCTCGCGCTCCAGCTTGCCGCCCGGCACGTCGAAGCAGTCGCCCTTGCGCAGGTCGAGGGTGTTGCGCGTCGAAGTGGAGCTGTTCCAGCCGTCCTTGAAGCTCTGCCAGCCGTCGGCCAGGCCGCCGGTCGCGATCGACACGATCAGCAGCAGGGTGCTGATCGTCGAGAGCACGACTCCGGTGACGGCCATGCCCTTGCCGCGCTGCCCCTTCTTCTTGATCTGCCCGAGCGCGAGCGCGCCCAGGAGCAGACCGAGCGGGGGGACGCAGCACACGATGCCGGCGACGAGGGAGCCGACGGCCAGGCCGCTCACGGGCGGCCGCTGCGGCGCCGGCGGATACGGGTACCAGGGCCCGCCGTTCACCGGCTGCCCCGGGTAGGGACCGGGGTGTCCCCCCGGCGCCTGGTGGGGCGCCGACCAGCCGTACCCCTGCCCCGGTTGCGGCTGCTGGGGCTGCCCGGGCGCGGGCGGCGGCGGTATCTCCACGGGTACGGTGCTCCTCGGGCTGTGCGAACGGTTGCGCGAATGCGCATCGTACGCGGGCGACCACGGGGGAATGAGGGGCGGGATGGCATCCGGGGCTGCCGCGATTCAAGCGGCCAACGCGCTGACGGCACGGTGGGCAGGCACCCACGCGGGCACCACCGACACGGTCTTCTCGGCCGCCGGTGTCTGGCCGCTGCTCGCCCTCCTCGCGGCCGGTTCGCACGGCCCGGCGCGGGCCGAACTGGCCGACGCGGTGGGCCTGGACCCGGCGGAGGCGGCCGGCGAAGCCCGCGAGTTCCTGGCCCACGTCGGCGCGGTCCGCGGGGTGCACGCCGCGACCGGGCTGTGGACCAGGCGGTCCCTTTCGCTGCGCCCCGAGTGGTCGGCCGAGCTGCCCCCGGGCACGCACGAGGTGCTCACGGGTGACCCCGTACGCGACCGCGCGGCCCTGGACGCCTGGGCGGCGCGGCACACGGACGGGCTGATCGAGGCCATGCCGGTGGCGCTGGGCGAGGACACCGAGCTGGTCCTCGCGGCCGCCCAGGCGGTAGGGACGCAGTGGCTCAAGCCCTTCCAGGAGGGCGTCGTGCAACCGGAGTCCGGGCCCTGGGCGGGTCGTGAGCTGGCCTCCCTGTCCCGCCGCACCGCGCTGCTCGACCGGGTCGCGGTCGCCGAGACCGCCCACGGCCCGCTGACCGTGCTCAAGGTCCTCGGCGACACCGGGGTGGACGTCCATCTCCTGCTCGGCACAGCTGAGTTGACGGCCGGTCAGGTCTTGTCCGGCGGTGTCGACGTCCTCGCGGGGCGCTGCCCGGTCGTGCCCGGAGACCGCCTGATGTACGGCGCGGTGGGCCCCGGCCTGACCGTGGAGAACGTGCGGAGCAGCAGCCGCGAGCCCCAACTCGACGTGACGACCGTACCGTTCGAGCTCCGCGCCGAGCACGACCTGCTGGCCTCGGCGCGGCTGTTCGGCCTGGCGGCCGCGGCGAACGTCACCGCCGGGCACTTCGACGGCATCAGCCCGGATCCACTCGCCGTCGGTTCGGCCCGCCAGGCGGCCCGGGCGAGCTTCACCGCACTCGGCTTCCGCGCCGCCTCCGTGACCGCCGTCGAGATGTACGCGGGCGGCATACCGGCTCCCCCGCCCCACCTCGTGCGCCGGATCGAGGCGGTCTTCGACCGGCCCTTCGGCTTCCTCGCCGTGCACCGGACCTCGCGTCTGGTGCTCAGCGCGGGGTGGGTGGCCGAGCCCGCTCCGTACGTCTACGACGCGTACTGAGCGGGCGGCCCGGCTAGTCCGTCCAGTACGTGTCGTGCTTCAGGAAGAACTCGGTGCGCTCCTGCGGGCTCAACTGCCCGACCTGGCCCACCTTTTCGAAGTACTCCTCGCGCGGGGCGCCCGGCGCGAAGAGCAGCAGCATCGAGGCGGCCGCGTCGGAGTCGTTGCGGAAGCCGTGCAGGCCGCCGGTCGGGACGTACAGGAAGTCGCCCTTCTCGGCCTCGATCCACTGCTCGCCGTCGTACAGGCGGACCGTGCCGTCGAGGATGAAGAAGGTCTCCGAGATCGTGCGGTGGAAGTGGGTGCTGGGGCCGCCGGCCCGGGCCGCCAGGTCGAGCCGGTAGAGCCCGAACTCGCCCTGCGTCGACTCGGTGGTGGCCAGGTAGTGCGTACGGCTCCCGTTCGGCGCGGACAGCTCGGCGGGGGTGTCCGCCGGCCGGAACACCGCGTTGACCTCCCCCTTCTCGCCGAAGTACCTGGGCTCCGGATACGACATGACGCGGCTCCTCGTGATCGGGGTCGCCCCCACTCTGGCGCATGCGGGCCGCGCCGGACAGGGGGTTTCCCCGGCGGCGCGGCGCCCGTCTACCCCGTCGGCGCCGTCCGCAGGGCGGTGCGCGCCGCCGCCCCCGTGTCGTGCAGGTCGCGCAGCATCGGCTCCGCCTCGCGGGCCGCGTGCAGCCGGTCCGGGAGCAGGTCGGCGAAGACGAGTTCCTCCTCGGTGGGGCTGCCCTCGGCGACGACGCGGCCGTCCGGCCCCCACACCGCGCTGCCTCCGCAGGCACGCCATCCCCCGGTCGTCCCGACGTGGTTGGCGAGCACCGCGTACACGGTGTTGTCGAAGGCCCGCGCCGGGAACCAGATGCGGGACTCGTGATGGCCGTTGCCCTCGCCGAACAGGGCGCCCACGACGTACGCGTGGCAGCCGTCGAGCGCCGCCGCGCGGGCGTGCTCGGGGAAGCCGGAGTCGTAGCAGACCCCCAACCCCAGCCGCCAGCCGTCCACTTCGAGGGTGGCCCCGGCACAGCCCTGCCGGTAGATCGGCCGCTCGTGCTGGAACAGGGTCTGCTTGTCGTAGCGTCCGACGACGCCCGTTCCATCGACGATCAGGGCCGACACGTACAGCTCCGCCTCGTCGCGGACGGCGGCGCCGACCACGGCGGTGACCCCGCTCGCCGCGCAGGCCTCGGCCACCGGTGCGAGCCGGGGGTCGTCCGGGGCGACGGCGCAGCGTTCGGGATCGGCGCAGATCAGCTCGGGCTCGTAGCCGCTGAGGAACTTCTCGGGGAACACGACGACGCGGGCTCCGCCGTCCCCGGCGCCGCGCACCATCCGGGCGACGGTGGCCGTGTTGGCCTCGACCTCCCCCGGGACGGCCTGCGCCTGTGCGGCGGCGATACGAAGGGGTGCGTCGGGCAGCTGGAATTCGATCACGGACCTCGACCCTACCTCGTGCCCCCGCTGGCGTATGAGCCGGTCAGGCGCTCGGACGCTCCTTCTCCAGGAGCGCCACGCACCGCCCCAACAGTCCGATGAGCGACGCGCGTTCCGCGTCGGTGAACTCGGCGGCCAGCGCCCGCTCGACCCGTACGGCCCGTGCGTCCGCGTCCTCCATCACCGTGCGGCCCGCCGGGGTGAGCCGGGTCTCCAGGACGTTGCGGTGCCAGGCGTGCGGGGTGCGCTCGATGAGGCCGCGCTCCTGGAGGTTCTTCAGGACCGTGTTCATGGTGGGCGGCGTGACCCCGCAGAGCCGGGCCAGCGCGGCGGCCGAGATCCCTGGGCTCTCCTCCAGGTGAAGCAGCGCCGCGTACTGCGCGACGGTGAGTCCGGCGGGCTTGAGGACGGCGTGCTTCGTGGCGCTGAGGGCCTGCTCGGCCCGCTTGAGATGCGCGCCGAGCCGCTCGGCCGCGGGCAGGGAGGTCATCTCCGCATGCTACCGGCCGCCCTCCGATGAGCACCCGCTCGTGGATTAATCCATTGACGATCATTAGGGCTCTAACTTAGATTCCTACCCATCCGATCATTCGACTCGCTTCACGACCGAGAGGCACCCCGTGTCCCGTTCGACCCAGCGCCGTCGCGCCTCTGCCGCCCTGACCGCCGCCGCGGCCGTCCTCGCCGTACTGCCGCTCACCGGCACGGCCCAGGCGGCCCCGGCCCACCGGCCCACGATCTCCACCGCGTACCAACTCCCGGGCGCCCGCGCCTACCCCGAGGGCATCGCCGCCGACCCGCGCACCGGCGACGTCTACGTCGGCTCGTACACGACCGGCGCCGTCTACAGGGCGACCCCCGGACATCGCGCCGCCGAGGTCTTCCTGCCCGAGGGCACCGACGGGCGGCACACCGCCAACGGCCTGAAGGTGGACCGGGCGGGGCGCCTGTGGGTGATCGACTCGACGGCCGGCGTCACCGTCTACGACGTGCGCACCCGCACCCTGCTGGCCCGCCTCGACCTGCCCGCGGACGGCAGCCGCTTCCTCAACGACCTGGCCATCGGACCCGACGGCACCGCCTACCTGACCGACAGCGTCCGCCCCGTGATCTACCGGGTCACCCCGGCCGAGCTCGCCGCCACCGAGGCACACGGCGGCCGGGGCGTGCTGAGCGCGCCCTACGACCTGTCCGGCGCCGTCCCCGCCCATCCGGCCGGCAGCTTCACGCTCAACGGCATCGTCGCCGACCCGGCGGGACGCTTCCTGCTCGCCGTCGACATGACCGGCGGCGGCCTCTACCGCGTGGGCCTCGGCGACGGAAAGGTGAGCCAAGTCGCGCTCAGCGAGGGCGACTTGGTGAACGGGGACGGCCTTGAACTGGCCCACGGCACGCTGTGGGCGGCGCAGAACAAGACCAACACCCTGACCCGCTGGCACCTCTCGGCGGACGGCACCTCCGCGCACCTGGAGCGCCGGATCACGGACGCCTCCCTCCAGGTGCCGACCACCCTGGTCCACACCGGCGGCCGCGCGCTGGTGGTCCGCTCCCAGTTCGACAAGGGCGGCCCCATGGGCCCCGGCGCCCCCGAGACGCCGTTCACGGTCGCGTACGTCAAGGGATTCTGAGGCCCGGTACGGTCAGTAATCGTCGGACATGCGCGGAATGTCCCTCCGTGCCACGCTGGTCGAGGCCCGGAGGAGCCGCGGGAAAGGCCCCGGCTCCCCGCCCCCTCACACCCCTGTAGGAGTGAACCAGATGGGCATCAAGGACCAGTTCGACGACAAGGCGCAGGAGCTCAAGCAGAACGCCAAGCAGGCGATGGGCTCGAAGAAGGACGAGGCGCAGGACCGGGCGCGCCAGGCCCAGGACAAGGGCCAGAGCGAGAGCCAGCGCGCCCAGCAGGAGGCGCAGGACCGCTTCGACCAGGACTACGACATCTGACGCGAAGCCCCGCCCCGCCGAAGCGGCGCACCCGCGGCACCGGGTGCGCCGCTTCGGCGTGCGGGTGGGGGCGGGGCGGGTCTTTACGGGGCGTTCGGCCCTCGGGCACCGCCTTCTGTCGCCACGGCTTCTGTCGCAACGGCGAGCGCCCCGATCGCGAGGTGGCTCTCCTTCCGGTCGAGGAGACCGAGGAGGGGCCCCGTCATGGCCGTCGTCGTGAGCGCCATGACGATCAGCGCGAGGACGAGGGGGCCCGTCAGGATTCCGGAGCTCAACCCCGCCTGGAGGACGACGAGTTCGGTGAGCCCGCGGGTGTTCATCAGGACAGCGACCCTGCGCGCCGCCGCCGGGGGCAGCCCCCCGCGTCGGGCCCCCGCATAGCCGCCGATGCCCTTGCCCGCGCAGCCGAGCACGACGGCGGCGACGATCAGCGGCCAGGAGGTGTCGGCGAACGAGCCGGTGAGCACGGTGATCCCGGTGACCACGAAGAAGGCCGGGGCCAGCGCCTTGCCCAGCCGGGCCACCGACGTCACGGGCCGCTCCCAAGGTGCGTTCTCGCCCCGCGGGATCGCGAAGCCCACCAGCGCGGCGCCGAGGATCGCGGTCATCCCGAGCCGCTCCATGGCGAGGGCGACCGCGAGGGCCGTCGCACCGAGGGCCACCGCCGCGGTGCGCGGCGCCCCTACGCAGGCGGTACGGGCGATCCGGGTGCGCAGGGCGAACCGTACGGCCAGGGCGCATCCCGCGCCGAACGCGAGCGCCCGCGCCGAGTGCAGCGAGCCCGCCGGGCTCCCCTTGCCGAGGCCGATGGCGAGGGTGAGCAGGAGCCAGCCGACCGCGTCGAGCACGACGGCCGCGGCCAGCGCCGTCCGCCCCGCAGCCGACCGCGTCATCCCCCGGCCCGCCAGGATCCGGGCCATGACGGGCACGGCGGTGATGGACATCGACACCGCCACCATCAGGACGAAGGCGGGGAGCGGGGCCCCGCCCCGCGCCGCGCGGTCGTCGGTGACGATCACGAGCCCCGCCAGGAGCAGCCCGGTCACCAGCGGCGGCACCAGGGCCCCGGCCGCCACCCACAGCGTGCCGCGGCGCGACGGCCCGCTGGATTCCGCCCCCAACCGGTGGGCGAGGCCGACGAGGAACAGGACGAGTCCGGCCTGGGACACCAGCTTGACCACGCCGAACACCGGCCCCGGCAGCACGGCGTCCAGGCCGGGCCGCCCGAACAGCACGATCACGGCAGGCCCGGACAGCAGGCCCACCCCGATCTCCCCGACGACCTCGGGCTGCCCCAGCACCCGGGCAACAGCCCGGCCCACCCGGGCGACCAGCAGGATGCCGACGAGCACCACGAGGACATGGGCGAGAAGCCTCAGCGTCTCCATTCCGCGCCCCTCCGTCGCCCGCTGCCGCAACTCCCCGTCGACAGCAGCCCATCCCAGCCTTGGCGGCATCCAACACGGATCATGCCCAGCAGAACACCGCGACGACAGCAGGTGGGCAGCGCTTGGAAGTACGGGCGGCACTTTCGGAAGTCGGGAGGTGGACTTCCGCACCTTCCGGAACCGCCCGGGGACGCCGGTCCTGGGTGTCCTGCCGCTTGGCGGCACCGTAGCGCGGGACGAGGAACGCAACGCCTTGGCCGGGACGCCCAGCCCTGGGCGGGGGCGTTTGTTCCACACCGTGCGCCCGTTCCGAAATGGCATCCAGCACAGATCCAGCACGGCGGCGGTTCATCCAGCGTGCTCGAGCGACCAGCCATTGTGTACACATGAGACACTCGGTACCCTTGAGCGCATGACGCAGCCACAGCCCATAGAGTCCATCCGTGATGTCCGGGCACACCTCGCCGAGGTCGTGGAGCGTGCCGATCGGGACGACGTACCCACCGTCATCACTCGCCGCGGCAAGCAGGTCGCCGCCGTAGTGTCCATCGAGGTGCTGCGCAAGTACCAGGAATGGGAAGAGCGCGAGATCAACCGGATCATCGACGAGCGCATGGCCAACCCTGCACCCGGCATCCCGATCGAGGACATCATGAGGGAGACGCTGGCGCGCAGTGAGTGAGTATCGCACCGTCTTCCGACCCGAGGCTCAGGCCGAGCTGCGCAAGGTCCCGCGAGACATAGCCCTCCGCATCCTGGCCAAGCTGACCGAGCTGGAGAGCGACCCACTGGGGTTCAACACCACAGCCCTCGTCTCCCAGCCCGACCGCCGGCGCCTACGGGTGGGCGACTATCGCGTGATCTACACGATCGACAATGGAGAGCTGGTGGTGTGGGTGGTGCACGTCGGGCATCGCTCCACCATCTACGACACCTGAACGCTCCTGACGTCAGGTCAGAATATCCAGCACCGATCCAGCACGGGATCGACGAAGGGGCCGGGCTCTCGCGAGTCCGACCCCTTCTGAGCGACGTGATGTTATTTCATCCGCTCACACGTTGAAGCGGAACTCCACCACAAGGCTGTGACCTGCGGAAATGCTCGCGCATCCCAGCACCATCCCAGCACGGGATGCGCGACAAAGTACAAGAAGACCGAAGATCGCCAACGCTACCCGGAAGCGCCCGCACATGCCTGAAGTCTGCGGAACTTCTACGAGCGCCACATCAGGCTCGCGCCACCGCACCGGACCTCGCAGAGCAGCACAGCGCTCGCGCTCACTCGCGGTCTCCCTGGACGCCAGCCGCCAGCTCCGACGCCTGGCCGCCGCCCAGAATGCACGTCCAGACCTCGGGGCCGGCACGAGCCTCCACAGGTCCCGTATACGCCCGGCTTGGCGGGGCATAGTCAGAAGCTTCCGCGCTGCCGCAGGTCAGCCTGCATTCGGCATTCAGCTGCCCGAAGCGAGACGCGCCAGGCCCCCCTTCTCCAGCTCGTGCACCACCAGCTCCTCCATCACGTGTCGCTCCCTGGCGGAGGCGTAGGCGAGGTCGTGCAGGGCAGCAGCACGCCTGGCGAAGTCCCGCCTCACCGCATCGGTCGGCCAGGGAATCTTGTAACGGGAAAAGTCCTTGCGCCTCATCGCGCGGGCCTGCTCACCCTGCGTAACGGCCGTCAACTCCCGCCTCCGGTAACGCAGCGAGTGCAACAACCACATCCGATCGACCTCGGACTCCGTGTAAATCGCGAGCGTCCGCCGACCTGGCACTACCGGGGTAGTAGTGAGCACGGTCCGCACCTCCCCGGGACGGGGCGCGATCAAGAGGCTGCCGGACGGGCATACAACCTCCGCTTGCGCCACGGTGCGTGAAGTCACTGCACCCAGATGTACTGTCTTGCAGTTCAGTACTTCGCGGGGAGACACCCACGGCATAGCCGACTGCTCGCTGTTCGGCAGAGACTGTGCCGCACCAGCCGTAACCTGACACACTTCGCCCACTGCACGCTCGGTAGCGGGACCTTGCCCGCACGTCTGCAGCGCCTCCATGAAGTGCGCATCCGCTAGTTCCGTCGCGCAAGACACAATCCGGGTGTTCAACGCATTCTTGCGCTCAGCAAGCGAGATCAGCGAAAGCAGCCTCTCCCGCACCGGCGCTGGAGGCACTGGCACCGGAAGTCGGTTGAGTGCCTGCAGAGGCAAGGTCATGTGCTCGGCGTTCGACGAGGACAGCGTGAGATAGCTCTGGCTCTGCGAGGTCTTCAGCCACCATCGAAGCCACAGATCCCATTGTTGGGCGCGGCCCTCTGGTGTCCAGCGGACGACCGCGAGCGACCTGGCGACATTCCATCCTGCGTGCTCCTCCCCTGCAACTGCCGCCTCCCCCACACGCCCCACGAGCACGACAAGGAGGTCCCCAGACCTCAGCGTGCTGCGTGGGTGGCGTTTGGCCACCTCGGGAGGCACAAATGTGAACTCCTGGACGTGCACACCTCCCTCGACAATCTCTGTGGCGCGGATCATAGGGATTCCGCCGGATGCCTTCTGCTGTCGCGCAATTCCGTAGGCGGCGTACTCGACCCCAGGGAACTCACGCAACTCAACGAGGGGCCACGGAGTGGCGACATCATCCGATTCTGTAGTCATGCCTGCTCTCCAGGGCATCACGGACTCGGTTCCTGGCTGCGGCGCTACGATCCATGCACTCATACAGCTCGGCCTTCCGGTTCCGGTCTCCGTCACTTGAATGCAACTGCGCGGTGCCCCCGTTCCGTACGTAGCGTGCGGGAGTCAGATCGAAGCCCGCCTCAGCGATTTCCTCGTACCTCGCCGCACGGCACCATGGGACGGATTCAGGGTCCCCCTCGCCCTCACGGCGTCGAAGTCCCTGCCATTCACCGAAGATCTGCAGCAGGCGTTCGGCCGAGTCCTTTGCGAAGTGGCGCCGCTGCCCCTCCTTCGCCGCTGGCAGTTTCCCTGCATCCGCGAACAAGACCTGATCGGAGTGCGGCCGCTCCCCTTTGGCCAGCAGCCACAGCGCCGTGCTCGCGCTGGCGTGCGGAAAGAGCCACGTCGGCAAGGCCACGACGCCCACGACCAGACCGTTCTCCAGCAGCCCACGGCGGATCAGTCCGTCGGTGCTGTTGCTGCTGTGCGCCGCGCCGGAAGACAGCAGAACGACGGCCCGTCCTTGTGGCGTGAGATCGGCAAGGATGTGCTGGACCCAGGCGAAGTTCGCGTTACCCGGACGTGGCACCCCCAGGGTCCACCGCCAGTCGTCCTTCAGTTCACCGTGCCCCCAGTCCCGCTGGTTCACAGGAGGGTTGGCGACGATCACGTCGGCCGGTATCGGTGAAGTGCCGGCCCTCAGGGTGTCAGCTCCTTCCTTGCCGAGGTCGGCAAGGAATCCGTGCAGGGCGAGGTTGACGGCTGCGGCATAACGCGCCGTCCGGTTGATATCCGCACCGGACAAGCGCACTTCACCCCCCTGTGCCCGAGCCCGCTGTGCGGCGGCGCGCAGCAGTCGCCCGCTGCCGCACACCGGGTCCCGAACACTCTCGCCTCCTCGGGGAGCGGCCAGCCCCGCGAAGAGGTACGCCAGGTCGTTTGACGTGAAGTAGTCATCGCCACGCGCATAGCGTGTCGAGTACGTGTCGAGGAGCACGTCAAGGAGCCTCGGGTCCGGATCCAGCTGCCGCACCTCCGCGATCAGCTCACGGAGGGCCGGGTCGATGAGCTCGAAGGGACGGCTCACATCTTCGTCGCGATACGCAGCAAGACTGTGGGCGCGAGCAACGGGCGTACGCGGCCACACTGCGCCGAGCCTGGCCCCCGCTGACTCCGAACCTGGCCCCCACAACCGGTCCACCTCCGCCAGTGATCCATGGCGGGACCAGCAGTGAAGGTAGACCACTTGAAAGGCAAGCCGGTACGTCGTCGCGGCATCGGCGACGCTGCGTAGCTTCTCGACGGCCCGCAGCACTCGCCGGTACTTCAGCCGCCCCTCTTCGTTCGCCCATTCCTCCTGGGTCACGACGACCTCAGCCAGGAGACGACCGCCAGCCCGATGAGAACAGTGGCTCCGCAGGCGGCACCACCGTTCTGGATGGCCGTGACGACCTCTCCCGCGCCAACGAAATCGAGGATGCCGGCCACGAGCCCCACCACCACGGACGCCAGGACGACCACCACCAACAGCAGCGCTCGCTGCGACATGCCACAACTCCCTCGGTTCCACCAGCAGTTAGCAGTTCTGCGGTTCGTTCCGCGGACTTGAAAGTAGTGGCCTGACGCACCTCACGTCTCGCAGCACGGGAATTTGCTTTTGCCGTAAGGCGGTCGGGCGCAGCCCCTGCCGACCCCGCGAAGGACATCCGATCGGGCATACGACCGCCCCGGCAAACAGACGCTTGCCGGGGCCAGAAGCGAGATGAGCGAGGGCTATGCGTCGGCGGCCGAGCCGTCCTGGGACCACTTGTCGGCGAAGTGTTCCATCTGGCGGATCACCAGGTCGATCGCTTCCTTGGACTGCTCGGGCGGGTAGCCGTGGCGGGCCAGGAGGCGCCTGATGGTGGCGCGGAGCCTGGCCCGGACCGGTTCGCGGGCGATCCAGTCCTTCTTGAGGTTCTTGCGGACCTGGACCACGAGGTCCCGGGCGATGCCGGAGAGGATCTCGTCGCCCATGAGGTCGCGGGCGCTGCCGAGGTCGGCGACCGCGTCGTAGAAGGCGAGTTCGTCGTCGCCCAGCGGCGGGGTGAACTTCTCGCCTCGCCGGGCGTCCTCCGCGACCGTCTTGGCCAGTTCCACCAGCTGGGCGATGATCTCGGCGCTGGTGAGCTGCTGGCGCATGTAGCGGGTCATCAGGTCCTGAAGGCGCTCTGAGAACGCGGTCTGGCGGACGATGTTGTGCCGGGTCTGCTCGCGCATCTTCTGCTCGACGAGGCGGCGCAGGGCTTCGGCGGCCAGGTGTGGGGTTTCGCTGTTCTGCAGGCGGCCAACGAGGGCGTCGTTGAGGTGGGTGAGGTCGGCCTTGTCCAGCCCGGCCTCGGAGAAGAGGTCGGTGACGCCGCCGGTCTCCACGACGGCGGAGGTGAGCTGGGAGAGGTAGAGGGCGACGTCGCGGGCGACGGGCAGGCCCTGGGCCTCGCGGTCCATGGCGTCGAGCTTCGCCATGTACGTACGGACCTCGACGAGGAACTGGATGTCGCGCTTCCAGTACGGCTGGTCGGTGAACCGGGAGGAGATGTCGGCGGAGGAGCCGGCCAGGGCGAAGAAGCGTTCCAGGCGGTAGCCGTGTTCGCGGAAGCGGCGGCTGAGGGTCTGGTTCGGGTCGTCGAGCTGGTCGGGGTTGTTGCCCGGGGTGGCGGGGCTGCGGAGGTACTCGGCGGTGGTGTAGGCCGCTTTGACGAAGGCTTTCGCGTCGGGGCGGGAGAGGCGTTCGCGCCAGTTCCAGCCGAGGAGCATCTGGTCGAGGATGTCGTACTCGTTGCGGAGTTCGTCCAGGGCTCGGTCGATGTCCTGGCCGAGGGTCCGGTCGGCCTGGTCGTCGGCGGAGTACTCGGCGATGGCCTTCTGGAGGTTCTCGGTGAGGGGGGCGTAGCCGACGAGGAGGCCCTCCTCCTTCTTGTGGAAGCGGCGGTTGACGCGGGCGAGGGCCTGCATCAGGCCGGCGCCACGCAGCGGCCGGTCCAGGTACATGGTGTGGATGGGCGGCGCGTCGAAGCCGGTCAGGAGCATGTTGTTGACGATGAGGAGCTGGAGTTCGTCCTCGGGGTCCTTGGCGCGGTTGATGACGGCCTTGCGCTGGGAGTCGCGCAGGGCGTGGGCGCGCAGCTCGTCGGAGTCCTTGCGGGAGTCCGAGGAGTAGACGATCTTCATGGCGCCGGTGGTGTGGTCGTCCGTGTGCCAGTCCGGGCGCAGTTCGCGCAGGGCGTCGTAGACGCGGACGCAGATCTCGCGGGTGGCGCAGACGAGCATCGCCTTGCCGGGGGCGCCGCCGGGTGCGTCGTCGGCGTCCGCGACGAAGGGCAGCATCGCCGCACGGCGTGCTTCCCAGTGTTCGACCAGGTCCTGGGTCAGGTCGCGTATCCGGGCGGGGGCGCCGTACATGGCGTTCATGGTGGCGACGGCCTGCTCGACGCGGGTGCGCTCGGTGTCGTCCAGGCCGTCGGTGATGCGGTCGGCCTCGGTGTCGATGGCGGTGGGGTCGACGTCGCGGTCGAGGACGAGCTGGACAACGCGGCTCTCGTGGTAGACCTTCACGGTCGCGCCGTCGTCGGCGGCCCGTTTGAGGTCGTAGGTGTCGATGTAGTCGCCGAAGACCTCGCGGGTGTTGCGGTCGGCCTCGGAGATCGGGGTGCCGGTGAAGGCGAGGAGCGTGGCGTGCGGGAGGGCGTCGCGCAGGTGGCGGGCGTAGCCGTCGAGGTGGTCGTAGTGGCTGCGGTGGGCCTCGTCGACCACGACGACGATGTTGCGCCGCTCGGAGAGGAGCGGGTGGTCGGTCCCGGATTCCTTCTCCCGCTTCGTGCGGCCGAACTTCTGCAGGGTGGTGAAGAGGATGCCGCCGGTGCGCTTGGCGGCGAGCTCTTCGCGGAGTGCGGCGCGGTTGAGGAACTGGTGGGGCTGTTCCGGGAGGACCTCGCTCTCCTTGAACGTGTCGAAGAGCTGGTCGTCGAGGTCGGTGCGGTCGGTGACGACCACCACGGTGGGGTTGTGCAAGGCGGGGTCGCGCATGACGAGGTTGGTGGTCAGCACCATCTCCTCGGACTTGCCCGAGCCCTGAGTGTGCCAGACCACGCCGGCCTTGCCGTCGGTCGCGGCGGCACGGCGGACAGCGTCCGCGGCGCGGGTGACCGCGAAGTACTGGTGCGGCTTCGCGATCCGCTTCATGCGCTTGGCCGGCACGAAGTTGATGAAGGACCGGACGAGGGAGAGGAAGCGGGGCTGGGTGAACAGGCCGTGCAGGGCCAGGTCCTGGCCGGTCGGAACGTCGGCATCGGCGTCGGCGTGGACGGCGGCAGCGTCCACGGTGTCCACTCGGGCGCCGAATTCGTCGGTGTTCCACGGGGCGAAGTGCTCGTACGGGGTGAACGGGGTGCCGTACTTGGCGGTGATCCCGTCGGAGAGCAGCACGACCGCGTTGTAGCGGAAGGCGGTCGGGAACTCCTCGACGTAGTGCCGGATCTGGGTGTGCGCGGCAGCAAGGGTGGCGTTCGGGTCGCCGGCCCGCTTGAGCTCGATGACGGCGAGCGGGAGGCCGTTGACGTACAGGACGAGGTCGAAGCGGCGGTTGCGCTCACCGTTGATCACGGTCACCTGACGGACGGCGCGGTATGTGTTCGCGTCCGCGTGCTCCAGGTCGACGATCCGGACGGTCGGGGTGTGCTCGGCGCCGAGCGCGTCGGTGTACGTGACGGAGTGGACGCCGTCGGTCAGGTAGCCGTGCGCGGTCCGGTTCTCCTCGTAGGCGTCCTGGGAGGTCGGGGTAGCGGCGGTCGCGAGGGCCTCGCGGACGGCCTCCGGGGGGAGGTCGGGGTTGAGCCGCTCGATGGCCTCACGGAGATCGGAGTACAGGATCAGGTCGTCCCAGGAACGGCGGTGACCGGAGCCAGGGGCGAGCTCATTACCCTCGGCCTTCGGCCAGTCGAGCTCCACGAGCTCTTCGAGTGCGAGGAACTCCCAGTCGATTTCGAGGGGGCGGAAGTTGTCGGGGGTAGGGGTGCCGGGGGTGGGGCCGTCGGGGGTGTCGCTGCTGCCGTTGTCGCTGCTGTTCCCGGTCATACGTGGTCCTCGACAATCTTCTCGGCGTCCTTGACGCGGAGGCGGCCGGACATAAGTTGGGGGAGGAGGGTGTCGCGAAGGGTGGCGAGGCTCAGAGACTCTTGTTCAGCTACCAGCGCGCGCTCCCAGAGAGGGCTGATTACGCCATCCAGAGCCCCCAAAGCCTTGGGGCCCGGAACCGGTACAGGCTCATCCAAGTGCCTGCGCTGAATGTGCCCCATCGTGGTTGCCTTGTCGGCAGCGATTGAACGGAACTCATCCAACTTCCGATGCACTAGCTGACTCACCAGCCAAATCGGATACCCATCCTTTGGAATACACTTGAAGATGTGCTGATTAATGATCGCTTCGGGTCGAAACCATCGCGCAGCAGTCAATGAGCCAGACCACGCGAACAGCAAGTCTCCAGGGCGAGCCAAATGCCGATCTGGAACGTCGATTTCGTTGTAAACCGTAGAGCCCCCCGGACCACTGTTGATTTCAGCAATCCGCACAACCATGCGCCCCGTCCCGGTGGCACCCTTCGTATAAGCCCGTCCATTGATGAACTCAGCCACAGCCGACAGAGGCTGATCGCTGAATCCATCGGCTGACTTCAGCAAGGCTTCACCGAAGAGCACGCGAGAGAGAGCATCGGCAGTAGCCGAGACGCGCTCATTGACGGCGATCTTGCGCGAGATCTCGTAATAGATCTCACCAATACCCTCCTGCACCCCGCGCTCGGGGACCGGAATCATCAGCTTATGAAAATCACCCTTCTTAAAATGGGGAATCATTGTCCCCACATGCAGATTTTCGATCCTGTTTCGAATCTCAGGCGACCGGAGCATCGCGAACAAGTAGAGCGGATCGATTTTCGAGGCGTCCGGGCGAACGGCGACCATGTCCTGCGCAATGCAGAAATCCACGGGATCCGGAGTCAGAGCCACTCTCCCCGGAGATCCTTTGCACACAAAGATCAGGTCCCCCGGTTCAGGGTGCGCCCGAAACCATCCGTCGTAAGTCTCCTGCGAGACGTACCGAACCTTCTCGTAGCGAGGGTAAAGAGCCTCATCGCTGATGCAATTCGTTGCAATGAGCTTGATCCCCTCATCGGTGGTAGGACACGTACGCCCCCTGTTATCGACCACGAAGCTCAGCAGGTCCGAGAAGGGAACTTCACGAGTAGTCACTTTCAACCCTCCCGAGCTGCTTCCGTACGCTGTCCTCAAGTTCACGGGACATGTCGAACAGCGCGTACAGCTCCCCCGTCAGGCGAGCGATTCTGTCCGGCACCGATTCAGCCCCTTCATCGTCGACCTCAGCCGCCCCGACGTATCGTCCTGGCGTGAGCACATACCCGTGCTCCTGCACTGTCTTTAGGTCCGCGCTGGCGCAGAACCCCGGCACGTCCGCGTACGTCTCTCCCGAATTCTTCGCGCTCGTAGTCCCCCGCCAGGCGTGGTACGTCCCGGCGATCTTCGCGAGGTCGGCCTCCGTCAGAACGCGCTCCGTACGGTCGACCATCTCGCCCATGTCCCGAGCGTCAATGAACAGGATCTCGCCCCGACGATCCGCAGCCGCAGCCTTCTGCCCCTTCACGCCCCCCGGCGACTTGTCCTTCGCCAGGAACCACAGACAGGCCGGGATCGCCGTCGTCCGGAACAGCTGCGCCGGCAGCGCGACCATGCACGCCACCATGTCGCCGTCCACCAGCGCCTGCCGGATCTCGCCCTCGCCGCTCTGCTGGCTGCTCATCGAGCCGTTGGCGAGGACGACGCCCGCTGTTCCCCGCTCGCCCAGCTTGCTGATCATGTGCTGGAGCCAAGCGTAGTTGGCGTTACCCCTCGGCGGGACGCCGTACTTCCACCGCGGGTCCGACTCGTTGCGCGCCCAGTCCTTGATGTTGAAGGGCGGGTTGGCCATGACGTAGTCGGCCTTGAGGTCGGGGTGTTTGTCGTCGGCGAAGGTGTCGCCCCAGCGGGCGGCGAGGTTGCCGTCGATGCCGTGGATGGCGAGGTTCATCTTGGCAAGGCGCCAGGTGCGTTCGTTGAGTTCCTGGCCGTAGACGGAGATGTCGGCCTTGTGGCCGCGGCCGCGGTGGGCCTCGATGAACTTGGCGGCCTGGACGAACATGCCGCCGGAGCCGCAGGCCGGGTCGTACACCCGGCCCTCGTACGGTTCCAGGACCTCCACCAGGAGGCGGACGACGCTGCTCGGGGTGTAGAACTCGCCGCCCCGCTTGCCTTCCGCGCGGGCGAAGTTGCCGAGGAAGTACTCGTAGACCTCGCCGAGGACGTCCTGGGCGGGCTTGTCGTCGCTGCCGCCGAAGCGGGCGTCGGTGATGAGGTCGACGAGTTCGGCCAGGCGCTTCTTGTCGACGTTGTCTTTGTTGAAGATCTTGGGGAGGACGCCGGTCAGCGACGGGTTGGCCTTCATGATGGCGTCCATCGCCTGGTCGAGGACCTCGCCTACGTTGCCGCTCTTGGCGTTGGCGGAGATCGACGACCAGCGGGCGCTCTCGGGGACCCAGAAGACGTGGTGCCCGGTGTACTCGTCCTGGTCCTCCAGGAACTCCTCCAGACGGTCTTCGGCGATGCCTTCCTCCGCGAGCTCCTTGACGAGCTGTTCGCGGCGCTCTTCGAAGGCGTCGGAGACGTACTTGAGGAAGATCAGGCCGAGGACGAACTCCTTGTACTGGTTGGCGTCCATGGAGCCGCGCAGCTTGTCGGCCGCCTTCCAGAGGATGGCCTGGATCTCCTTGGGCGTGGAGGCGGTGAACAGCTCCGCCTGGTCGGCGGGCTTCTTCTTCCGGGGAGGCATGAGCGCTCGGGTCTCCTTCAAGAGTCGGACGAGGGTGGGACGAGAGGGGGTTCGGTGAGGGTCAGCGTGCCGTCGACGAGGCCGGCGGCGGTCAGGGTGGTCAGGTCGTCGAGGGCCGCCGCGTGCTGGCGCAGCAGGGCTGTTCGGCGGGCGATGTCGGCCAGGAGCGCGTCGTAACGCTCGGCCTCGTCGCTGGGGAGGTCGGGGATGAGGAGGTCTTCTATGCGGCGGGCGGAGCGGACCGCGCCGCTCACCCGCCGGTGTTCGGTGGCCGCCGAGCGCAGGAGCGCCGCCAGGGCGCGGGGCCGTACGGGATGCTCGGCGTCGGACCGTGCGCGCAGGACGCGGGCGGGGAAGGCCACCACCGACAGGCCCTCGTCGTCGACGTACGCGCCGAAGCTCGGGGTGGCGGTGACGACGATGTCGCCGGGTTCGGTGAAGTAGGCGTGCTCGTAGGTGGTGTGGAGTACGGCGCGGTCGATGCGGTGGCTGCCGACCGGCGCGCTGCCGGTGATCTCTGCCGGGGTGAGGACCGTGTAGTGGCCCGCGCCGCCGGTGAGGAGGTGTTCGGCGGCGATGCGATGGCCGGGCAGCCTGCGCAGGCGGCGGTCCTTGAGCAGGCGGGCCACGGTGGTGCGGCGGGCCGGCCGGTCGTCGGGGCGCAGGACGGCGTTGGCGCGGATCGTTGGCGCGTGGTCGAGTGCGCTACGGGTGGCGTCGATCAGCTGCTGGAGGCGGAGTTCGGTCTCGGAGATGCGGGCCGGGCGTTCGACGACGGTGCGGGTGTAGCGGTCGGCGTGCGGGCGGTGCTGTGGGGTGAACGCGGCACCGGGTGCGCCGGTCAGCGCGGTGGCCCGGACGACGGCGGCGTGGCGCGGTTCGTGACGGCTGTCCGCCCTCCAGCCGGCGTCGCGGAAGATGTCGATGTCCTCGGCCAGCGCGTCCAGGGTCTGCGGGGTGAGGGGGCGTGAGGAGAGGTCGGCGAGGAGGATCTGACCGGTGCGCTTGTCTTCGGGGGTGCGGTGCAGGATCCAGATCGCGGTGCGGTGGGCCGGGCGGAAGGGGAGTACGCCTTCGGGGAGGCTGATCGCGGCCTTGAGGAGGTGCTGTTCCAGGAAGCCCCGGCGCAGACGGTCCGCTTCCCCGCGGGCGGGCAGAGGCCGGACGAGCGCGTCGGCGGGTCCCAGGACGACGGCAGTGCGGTCCTCAGCAAGGAGGTCGGTGAGGTCCTGCAGGCTTTGCAGGACGGCGAGCGGGCTGCGGGTCTCGGCCGCCTCATAGGGCAGGCAGCAGGCGATGACGTGCGGGTTTCCCCAGTCTTCCGTGGCCAGTTCCTCGCCGTCGGCAAGGTCCATCTCGAATTCCTGGACGCCCTGTGCCATGAGGCGGCGGCGGGCGAGCCGGGCCAGGTCCGGCATCGGGTTCGCGGAGAGGAAGAAAGGCGAATCCTCGGCATCGGACACGGATTCGCGCAGGGCGACTAGTAGATCGCCGCTCCGGGGATGGAGGACGGCGGCCGTTGCCCCTTCTTCGCGTTCGTTCAGTCGCGCGAGGCCGGTCAGGCGGGCCATCGTCCGGCTCACTAGCGGAATCGGTTCATCGGCGGCGAGGTCGTCGCAGCCCAGGCGGCGGCGTGCGTCCATGACCCGTTCGAGCGCTTCGGCCGGGGTGTAGGCGGCCTCGGTGAGCTGGTCGGCGAGCACGGCGAGCAGGGGGCCCTGACGGTCGGCGTCCGGCAAGTCCCGCAGCTCTCTTTGGAGGAAGGTGTCGTCGAAGTCAGTCTCGGCGGCACGCTCCAGGATCGTCTGCCAGGGTAGGTCGGCGAGCGGTTCATCGAGGAGCTGACGCAGGCAGAGCAGTGCGGTCACTGTGTCGACCAGGGTGCGGGCGGGGATCGCGCGCCGCCAGGCGGACAGGGTGTGCAGCACCAGCTCCGCCCGGATCTGGCCGGCGTCGGCATTGCCGCGGCCGGTGGACAGAAGCCATGCGGCGACTTCACGGCCGTCGAAGAGCGGGCTGGCCCCCTCGTACGCAACAGGCTCGGGGAAATCCGCGTGCCGGCGGGCCCAGGTGGTGACGACGGGACGTTGGACCTGGGCCAAGGTCCCGATTTCGGCGTAACTGATCCGCCAGGAGATCTCCTCGGGCAGGATGGGAGCGGTTGCTTCACGTGTGCCAGCCATGCGGTTCCGCTCCCTTCGTGAAGACTGCCTCGTGCTCCCGGTCGAGAACGTTTCTCCCAGGGCACCTCACACGCTACAGCCGGTCAAGCTCCCAGCTTTGCCAACGGTTGATAACCAGGGTTATCAGGTTCTTGAGCAATTTCATCTCCAATCTTCTGGCACCTTCGTCACCATCACCCCGGCACCACCCGCCGGGACGCCAGCCCCATACGAGTCCGACCGCACCGGCGTCCTCATCGCCGCACCTCTGCTCCCTTGCCGGGCACTCACCTCTGTCCGCCTCGACACCCCCCGTCCCGTAAGGCCGCTCGTGTTACCGAACCGCACCGCAACCTCGCCCCAGGAGACCTCTGTGTCCAGCACCGCGTCGAAGCGCACCCTGTACCGCCTGACCCACGTCGAGGCGACCCCTGAGTCGATGCTCGAAGCCCTCGACGTCGACGCCCTCGACACCCTGGACGCGGTCGTGCGCGACGTCAGCGATCACATGGGAGTTCCCGCCCTCGCGGTGTCCTTCGCCGTAGCGAAGGAGGAAGCCGCCTGGGGCAAGGACATCCTCCGGCTCACCGACGAGTCGGACCTGCCGCAGAGCGAGCAGCGCACCGGCGCACTGCTCGTGCTCGCCGTCGACGACGTGGTGTACGCGATCGGCTTCGACCAGGGCTACCGGCTTCTCCCCGCCCAGCTCAAGGACGCGCACTTCGGTCTGTCCTTCGGTATCCGCGCCATCAACCCGCGTCAGGTGCGGGACTTCACTGCCAGCGTCCTCGGCCAGGCGCGCATCGACAGTTCCCTGATCTCTGCCGGCGCCTCCGTACCGGCACTCGGACTCCGGGACCACGGGCGGATCATCCGCCACCTCGGCGGCTACCTCGACGAAGTCGACCTCACCGCAGGGAGCGGCACCAGGAACGGGGCCATGACCGCGGAGGGTGGCATCGGTCTCCGTATCAAACTCGGCACCACCCCCGCCACACTGATCAAGGACATCCGCGCCATCGCCGCGATCTGCGAGCACGTCGTTCCCCACCCCGACCTGGCCTTTGTCGAGCACATCACCGCGGTCAAGGACCCTTCCCTCATCGACGCGCTCGACGCGGAACTGGACGCCACGCTCGGCCGTCCCGCAGACGGCCGGATCATGACCGCCGTCCCCTTCTCCCAGAGCTCTTACCTGCCCCGGTCCACCGCCTGCACCATCAAGATCGGGTCCTGCCCGCCCCACCTCCGGGACGAGTTCAGTCTCGACTACGTCCTGGAGCGGGCCCGTGTGATCAAGGCAGGCGCCCGCGTCACGGCGCTCCGGCAGGGCACCGTCGAACTGTTTCGTGACACGCTCTCCGCACGGACCGCGCTCGCCCCGCGCACCGCCTCCCTGGAAGCCCTGTCCAAGGAAACCGCCATGAAGTGGATCGAGGCCACTTTCTCCCTCGGCTCCCGCACGTTCTGTCTGCTCGACGGTGAGTGGTACGAGTTCGGGGCGGGCTACCTGCGCAACGTCAACGAGACCGTGGCTCCCTTGTTCCCCGACGCGCCCTCAGTCGATCTCCCCCGCTGGCCGCTCGTCGAGAAGCTCAACAGGAAGGGTATGCGCGTGATGCGTCCCGTAGACGAAGGCGACTACAACAAGCTGGCCGCCCAGGCCCGTCGCGGCTGGGTCTGCCTGGACAAGAAGAACGTCCATAACCCCTTTCGGGCAAGCAACTCCGTCGAGATCTGCGACCTGTTCACCGAGGACGACACTCTTGTCCTCGTGAAGCCCGCGCACTCCTCAAGCCCGCTGAGTCACCTGTTCAGCCAGGCGCGCGTCTCCGTTGAGCTCCTCTTCGAGAACGCGGCCGTACGCGCGGAGTTCGCCCGGTCCGTACACGTCAACAGCGATCCGGCCCGCAGCATCCACGAGGACTTCACCCCGCGCCGCGTCGTCTTCGCGATCCTTCTGAAGGACGGAGCCAAGCTCACGCCGGACTCCCTCTTCCCGTTCTCCGCCATCACCCTGGCCCAGACCGCGAAGGCCCTCGCCGCTCGCGGCGTGACCGTCGAAGTCATCGGCGTCGAAAGCGAGTCGGCCCAGTCCGCCATGCGCGACGAGGCTGCGTAGCCGCCCGGGACTCTCGCCGTAAACACGCCCTCTATATCTCTCATCCGAACGAGGAGTCCTTTCAGCAGCCCAGAATTCCCGCAAGGGCAGCGGGCATCGTCTCCGGGTGCAGGGCATTCAGGGAACGGCGGGAGGCTACATGGAACAGGCCCTCAACAAGCGGCAGCAGGCCGTGCTCGGCTGGGTGGGCCAGGGGTGTCCCGACGGAGTCTGGCCAGACAGCACGTACAAGACCAGCGGACAAGCCCTGCAGAACCGAGGGCTCATCAAAGTCACCAAACGCCGCGGGCATTGGAGCGCCCACCTCACCGAGAAGGGGCGGCAGCATCTCATCGAACGCGGCATCCGCCCCGTGGAGCAGAGCACCCGACCGCCGGACCGCCCCGCCCGAAATGCGGCACCGCCGCGCCCCCGAGCCGTGCCGAAGGCCCTTGCGAACTACGCGGACCAGCTACTCGATGAACTGGCCGTTGCGAACGACGGCTGTCTCATCAAGCCCATCGAATCCGGCCCGCACGCGGTGAATTGGGCGTCACGGGTCAACGCCGCCCGCAAGTCCGGCAAGATCCCCCACACGCAGGAAATCCACGGATACCGCACCCACCGCGGCTACGAGATCAAGCTGGTCGACATCCCTGCCTGGCGCCTCGCGGAACTCACCCCGCTCCCTGTGCCGGCCAGACTCACCAAACCCCATGCCGTCGTGGCCGCCCTCCAAAAGCAACCGCAGCCCATGGGCCTGACCAAACCCCTCCAGGGCCGAGCCCTGCGCATCATCCAAACCCTCATCGCTGCCACCACAGCCCAAGGCCACAAGGCATCGCACGGAACCACACAAGGCGCGCCCCCGCCTCATCGGCGCCGCAAGGCACCACCGCACTTCTCCATCACCGCCCAAGGCGAAAGTGTCGGATTCCTCGTCCTCCAAGAACAGGACCGCAGCGAACACGTCCCCACAGACAAGGAACTCGCCGACGCCAAGAAGTACTCATGGATGCGTATCCCCCGCTTCGACTACACCCCCTCCAGCCGCCTACGCTTCATACTCCGCGGCGGCACCCCGCACCGTGCAAGGGAATGGGCAGATCTCCCCGACCGACCTCTGGAAGAACAACTCGCCGAGATTGTGCAGGAGGTCGGACTCCGCGGCGAGGCCGCAGAACGCAAACGCCTTGCAGACCAGCAAGCCAGAGAGGTACAGCAAAAGCGCTGGGAAGCCGCCATGCAGGAAGCCCACGACGCATACGCCCACGCCTACCGCGTCAAACACCTCGGAGAACAGGCGGACACCTGGTACCAGGCCAGGCGCCTGACTGAATACGTCGCAGCAGTAGGCGTCCATGCCACATCACTTCCGCCCGGGCAGGAGCGGACCGAGGTCGAGGCGTGGCTCGCGTTCGCGGACGCGCACTTCCAAAACCTCACCGGATCGGTCTCAGCGCCGAAACTGCCCACGCCGCCGAAACCCAGCGGCGACGACCTCAAGCCCTTCCTCGGTCACTGGAGCCCCTACGGACCCCGCTTCTACTGAGCCGGAGCAAGGGAAATCACACCGCCACGAGCCGGACCCGCTCGCCGCACAGCTTGGCCATGTCGGCAATATCGGAAGTCAGCATGACCACAGGGCGATGCTGTCGCAGCGCGGCCTCGGCGACGACCGCATCGATCGCGTACTTGTGTCCATGCAATCCGGCATTCATCAGCAACTTCGAGGCAGCCCTCGACTCCTCGTCACCGACCGGGACGACCCGCAGCCCGGAAAGCACCCAGTTCAGGCGTGACTTGTTCGTACGCGCATGGACGGCCTCGATGATAGTGAGCGCACTGATCACGACCTCCATGCCACGCGAGCGCGCCTCAGCGATCAGAGCCACCACCTGCTCTTCGTCAGCGAGCAGCTTCGAGAGTCCCTCGCTGTCGAGGACGAGCGTCCCCTCGTGACTCAGCCTGCGGCGGGCCACTCGGCCTCCTCGGCGAACACCTCGTCGAAGACCTGCCGCGCCCGCTGACGAGCCGGCTCGGAGACCGGCCCCTTGCGGCTCTCGTAGTCCGCCAGGTACTCGTCCAGGACCTGCCCGCGCAGCTCACGCTCGACCGCCTCGGCGATGAAAGCGGAGAACTCCCGCTTGCCCACCCGAGCCCGGATCGCCTCCGCGGTCCCCTCCGGCAGCGACAAGCTCACCCGCGTCGCTGGCCCTTCCCCGATGCTGTACGTCGCCTCAGCCATACCCCCGATTGTGTCAAACGAGTAGGAAAAGCGCCACGTCCGCACTACCTTCACAGCTCGGTCAGCGCCTCGCTCACACAAATCCCAGCACAGGCACCCCCATCCCATCCCAACACGATCCCAGCACGATACGGATGACCAGGGATGACGACAGGTGACGAGGGATCAGCTATCCCAGCACCATCCCAGCACGGGAAAAAACAAAGGGCCCGACTCCGAAGAGTCGGACCCTCCCTGACCTGCATGTTTGCCAGATCAGCAAAGTGGTGATATGTCAGCCGCTACACGTTGAACCGGAACTCCACCACATCCCCGTCCTGCATCACATACTCCTTGCCCTCCATCCGCGCCTTGCCGCGCGAGCGGGCCTCCGCTACCGAGCCCGCTTCGATCAGGTCGTGGAAGGAGATGACCTCCGCCTTGATGAAGCCCTTCTGGAAGTCGGTGTGGATGACACCGGCCGCCTCGGGGGCCGTGGCGCCCTTCGGGATCGTCCAGGCCCGGGTTTCCTTGGGGCCTGCCGTCAGGTAGGTCTGCAGGCCCAGGGTGTCGAAGCCGACGCGGCCCAGGGTGGCGAGGCCGGGCTCCTCCTGGCCCATGGACTGGAGGAGTTCGAGCGCCTCGTCGTCGTCGAGCTCGATCAGCTCGGACTCGATCTTCGCGTTCAGGAAGATCGCCTCCGCGGGGGCGACCAGGGCGCGCTGCTCGTTCTTGAAGTCCTCGTCGACCAGCTCGTCCTCGTCGACGTTGAAGACGTACAGGAACGGCTTCGTCGTCAGCAGGTGCAGCTCGTGCAGCAGGTCGCCCTGCTCCGTGCCCTTCGTGATGCCGTGCGAGAAGAGGGTGTCGCCCGCCTCAAGGATCTTCTGGGCCTTCTCGACCGCCGCCAGGACCGCGATCTTGTCCTTCTGGAGACGGGACTCCTTCGTCAGGCGCGGCACCGCCTTCTCGACGGACTGGAGGTCGGCGAGGATCAGCTCAGTGTTGATCGTCTCGATGTCGTCCTTCGGGGACACCTTGCCGTCGACGTGGACGACGTTCTCGTCCTTGAAGGCGCGGATGACCTGGCAGATCGCGTCCGACTCGCGGATGTTCGCGAGGAACTTGTTGCCCAGGCCCTCGCCCTCGCTCGCGCCGCGCACGATGCCCGCGATGTCGACGAAGTCGACGGTGGCGGGCAGGATGCGCTGGGAGCCGAAGACCTCGGCGAGGTTGGCCAGGCGGGCGTCCGGGACGCCGACGACGCCGACGTTCGGCTCGATGGTGGCGAACGGGTAGTTGGCCGCCAGTACGTCGTTCTTGGTCAGGGCGTTGAACAGGGTCGACTTGCCGACATTCGGCAGACCGACGATTCCGATCGTGAGCGACACGTGGCGACTTCCCGGTACGAGGGCGGTGGACGGTCCGGAGAGGGGACCGCCCACCAGTTTACGGGCGCGCGTCGGCGGCCGTGACGGCCCCGCACGCACGGCCTCGCAGCACCCCCGGACACCGACCCGGGCCCGCCCCGACGCCACCCCGGCCCCACCCCCGGACCGCGGAACCGGACGCACGGCTCGCGGCGCCGCCGGGCCGCACGGCGCCACTGGACACCGGCCCAGGGCCACCCCGGCCCCACCCCCCGGACCGCGGAACCGACCCGCGGCCTCCCCGCGCCGCCGGACACCGGACCGGGCCGCCGGCACCGCTCCGACCCGCCCTCGGCCGTCGAACGCGTGGGCAAGCTCGGCCAAAGGGCGTGTCCTAGGGGCGGTTCGTCACCGGTGGCGACCTACGTTGGTGCGGTGGAGCAATACAGGACGCGCACCCCGCAGCACGGACAGCGAGCACGGACCTCGGCGCCGGGATCCTCCCGGGCGCCCCTCGGCGTGCCCGCGGGAGCGGCGGTGACCGGTGAGAGCGCCGCCGTCTACCGTTCGGCCGGCCGCACCCGACGGGTGCCGCCCTTCGTTCTCGCGCTGCGCAGACTGCCCTCCCCGCGGCTCACCGGACTCGGCGGCGGGCTCTTCGCGGCGGCGCTGATGTTCGCCCTCGGCACGCTGGACTGGCTGCTCTTCGACGGTGCCCCGGCGGTGTACGGGGTGCTCTTCCTGCCGGTCTGCGCGGTGACCGCGCTCTGGGTGCGGCCCGCCGACCTGGTGACGGCCCCCATCTGCGTGCCCATCGCCTTCGCCGTGGGGATCATCCCGATCTCGGGCGGTGTCGGCGGCTTCGGCACGCAGGCGATGGCCGTGGTCACCGCGCTCGCCCTGCACGCGGGCTGGCTGTACGCCGGAACCCTGGTGGCCGGGGTCGTCGCCACCGTACGGAAGGTGCGGATGATGGGGCGCCGCCGCGGCCCCCTCAGGCCCGCCGGCCCCGGCAAGGCCGTCAAGCCCGCCGGGTCCGGCAAGGCGGCCAACCCCCGGTAGAGACGGCTTCGCCCGGCAGGGCTAGCGCCCCGCCGCCACCATCGCCGCCCCCACGATCCCCGCGTCGTTCTGCAGCTGCGCCGGGACGATCTCCGCCTCGATGCCCTCGATCAGCGGGAGGAACTTGTCGGCCTTGCGGCTGACTCCGCCGCCGATGATGAACAGATCGGGCGAGAACAGCATCTCGACGTGGGCCAGGTACTTCTGGACCCGGTGGGCCCAGTGCGGCCAGGTCAGGTCCTCGTCCTCCTTGACCTTGGTGGAGGCGTGCTTCTCGGCGTCGTGGCCGTGCAGCTCCAGATGGCCGAGCTCGGTGTTGGGGACCAGTCGGCCGTCGGTGAAGAGCGCGCTGCCGATGCCCGTGCCGAAGGTCAGCAGGATCACCGTGCCCCGGCGGTCCCGGCCCGCGCCGAACCGCATCTCGGCGACGCCCGCCGCGTCCGCGTCGTTCAGGACGGTCACGGGCAGGCCGCCCAGGCGCTCGCCGAGCAGCCGCGCGGCGTCCACGCCGATCCACTTCTTCGAGACGTTCGCCGCGGTCCGTACGGTGTTCGCGCTGATCACCCCGGGAAAGGTGATGCCCACCGGGCCCGACCAGCCGAAGTGGCCGACGACCTCCGCGACGCCGTCCGCGACCGCCTCGGGCGTCGCGGGCTGCGGCGTGAGCACCTTGTGGCGCTCCTGCGCCAGGCCACCGCGCTCCAGGTCCACGGGGGCACCCTTGATGCCCGATCCGCCGACGTCCACTCCGAACACGTTCCTCATGGCGTTCATGAGATCCACCGTACGGGCGGACGCCGGGGAGGACGTCCTGGACGGCTCTACTCGCCCGAGAGTTCGGCGGCCTCGGCGCGCAGGTCGCGGCGGAGCTCCTTGGGCAGCGAGAAGGTGATCGACTCGTCGGCCGTCTTCACCGTCTCGACGTCGCCGTAGCCGCGCGCGGCCAGCCATTCGAGGACGCCGTCGACGAGGACGTCCGGCACCGAGGCGCCGGAGGTCAGGCCGACCGTGGTGACGCCCTCCAGCCAGGCCTCGTCGATCTCGTCGGCGAAGTCCACCAGATGGGCGGCGGGGGCGCCCGCGTCGAGGGCGACCTCGACCATGCGGATCGAGTTCGAGGAGTTCTTGGAGCCGACGACGATGACCAGCTGGGCGTCCTCGGCGAGCTTCTTCACCGCGACCTGGCGGTTCTGCGTGGCGTAGCAGATGTCGTCGCTGGGCGGCGAGAGCAGGTTGGGGAACTTGTTCTTGAGCGCGTCGACCGTCTCCATGGTCTCGTCGACGGAAAGCGTGGTCTGGGAGAGCCAGACGACCTTGTCGGGGTCGCGCACCTCGACGTTGGCCACGTCGTCCGGGCCGTCGACCAGCGTGATGTGGTCCGGCGCCTCGCCCGACGTGCCGATGACCTCCTCATGGCCCTCGTGGCCGATCAGGAGGATGTCGAAGTCCTCCTTCGCGTACCGCACGGCCTCCTTGTGCACCTTGGTGACCAGCGGGCACGTGGCGTCGATGGTGGCCAGCTTGCGCTCGGCGGCCTCCGCGTGGACGGTCGGGGCGACGCCGTGGGCCGAGAACATGACGATGGAGCCCTCGGGCACCTCCGCCGTCTGCTCGACGAAGATCGCGCCCTTCTTCTCCAGGGTCTGCACGACGTACTTGTTGTGGACGATCTCGTGCCGGACGTAGATGGGCGCCCCGTACTGCTCCAGGGCCTTCTCCACGGCGATCACGGCACGGTCCACGCCCGCGCAGTAGCCGCGGGGAGCGGCGAGCAGGACCCGGCGGGAAGCGGTAGCAGCAGTCATGCCGTCCATGGTACGGGCGCCCCCGGACACCCCCGGGCGCCCGACCGGCGTGCCCCGCGAGCCAAAGATCGCCGGGCCGGTGAGACTGGCCGCATGAGTGGCGTACGCGAGGAGACCGATCCGGGCGAGGTGGCCGAAGGCGCCGGGCGACTGCGGCGGAGTCTCGGGTTCCGGGACCTGGTCGTCTACGGGCTGCTGTTCATCGCGCCCATGGCCCCGGTCGGCATCTTCGGCACCCTGGACGCCAAGTCGCACGGCGCGGTCGCGCTCGTCTACCTGGTGGCCACGGTCGCCATGGGGTTCACCGCGTACAGCTACGCGCAGATGGTGCGGGTCGTGCCGCTGGCCGGGTCGGTGTTCGCGTACGCGCGCAAGGCGCTCGGCGAGGGGCCCGGGTTCATCGCCGGGTGGATGGCGATGCTCGACTACCTGCTGATCCCGGCCGTCGCCTACCTCTTCTCCGGCATCGCGATGAACTCCCTGGTCCCGTCCGTGTCGCGCTGGGTGTGGACGGCCGTCGCGGTGGTGATCACCACGCTCCTGAACCTGTGGGGCGTACGGGCCGCGGCCCGGGTCGGCTTCGCGGTGCTCGCGATGGAGATCGTGGTGCTGCTGGTCTTCGTGGTGTCGGCGGCGGTCGTGCTCGTACGCGACGGCGCCCAGCGGGGCTGGCTGACTCCGCTCGGCGGGGACGCCGGGTTCTCGCTGGGCGCGGTGCTCGGCGCGGTGTCCGTGGCGGTCCTGTCCTACCTGGGCTTCGACGCGATCGCCACGTTCGCCGAGGAGGTGACCGGGGGCTCGGCGAAGGTGGCCCGGGCGGTGCTGTTCTGCCTGGTGCTCGCCGGGGTCCTGTTCGTGGTGCAGTCCTATCTGGCGGCCCTGCTCGAACCGATGTCGTCGGCCCAGCTGGCGGCCGACCCGGTCAAGCAGGGCTCGGCGTTCTACGACACGGTCGAGACCTCGGTCGGCGGCTGGCTGCACACCCTGGTCGCGGTCAGCAAGGCCATCGGGGCGGCCTTCGCCGCGCTCGCCGGGCAGGCGGCGGCGGGCCGGCTGGTGTTCGCGATGGCCCGCAACCGGCGGCTGCCGCGCGCCCTGTCGCGGACCGACTCGGGGGTGCCGCGCGCGGCGCTGCTGCTCGCCGCGGTGGTCACGCTGGTGGCCGCGGTGTGGGCGGCCGGCCGCGACGACGGCATGGACCACCTCGTCTCGGTGGTCGACATGGGCGCGCTGACCGCCTTCTTCCTGCTGCACGCCTCGGTCGTCGGCTGGTACGCGGTACGCCGCATGGAGGGCGCCCCCAACTGGCTGAGCCACGTGGTCGTCCCGGTGCTGGGCGCCGCCGTCATCGTGGCGGTGATCTGGGAGGCGACGGCCACCGCCCAGCTGGTCGGCCTGGGCTGGCTCGCGGTGGGCCTGGTGGTCCTCGCGATGCAGTGGGGCCACCGCCCGGGACCGGACCCGGAGCCGCCGGCGCCGGGCGGCCCTGTCGGTGGCGCGGGCTAGCCTGCGTACATGGCTCTGAATACGAGTGCGGACGCGCCGCTCCCCGTCGGCGAGGTGTCACGCCTCATCGGGGGGTGGATCAACCGGCTCGGCGCGGTCTGGGTGGAGGGGCAGATCACCCAGCTCTCGCGGCGGCCGGGCGCGGGCGTGGTGTTCCTGACCCTGCGCGATCCCTCGCACGACATCTCGGTGGGCGTGACCTGCTACCGCCAGGTGTTCGACGCGGTGGCCGACGTGGTCTCCGAGGGCGCGCGCGTCGTCGTCCACGCCAAGCCCGAGTGGTACGCGCCGCGCGGCCAGCTCTCGCTGCGGGCGGTGGAGATAAAGCCGGTCGGCATCGGTGAACTGCTCGCCAGACTGGAGCAGTTGAAGCGGAGTCTGGCCGCGGAGGGGCTGTTCGCCCTCGACCGCAAGCGCCCCCTTCCGTTCCTGCCGCAGCTGGTCGGGCTCGTGGTGGGGCGGGCCTCGGCGGCCGAGCGGGACGTCCTGGAGAACGCGCGGCGGCGCTGGCCGGCGGTGCGGTTCGAGGTGCGCAACGTGGCGGTGCAGGGGGTGCACGCGGTGCCCCAGGTTGTCCAGGCGGTGAAGGAGCTCGACGAACGGCCGGACGTCGACGTGATCATCGTGGCGCGGGGCGGCGGCAGCGTGGAGGACCTGCTTCCGTTCTCGGACGAGCAGTTGGTGCGGGCGGTCGGCCAGTGCCGCACGCCCGTGGTCTCGGCGATCGGGCACGAGCCGGACGCGCCGCTGCTCGACCTGGTCGCGGACCTGCGCGCGTCCACCCCGACCGACGCGGCGAAGAAGGTCGTGCCTGACGTCGGCGAGGAGCTCGACCGGGTCCGGCTGCTGCGGGACCGGGCGCGCCGCCATGTCGCGGGCCTCGTCGACCGCGAGGAGCGGGGCCTGGCGGGAATGCTCGCCCGGCCCTGGATGGAGCGGCCCCAGCGGATGGTGGACGACCGGGCCGACGAGGTGGACGCGCTGCTGCACCGCTCGCGCCGGGTGCTCGGCCACCACCTCGACCGGGCCGACTCGGAGCTCTCGCACACCCACGCCCGCGTGGTGGCCCTGTCGCCCAAGGCCACCCTGGAGCGGGGGTACGCGGTGCTCCAGCGGGCGGGGGGCGAGGTGGTGCGCTCCCCCGGCGAGGTGGCGCCCGGGGAGGATCTGCGCGCCCGGGTCGCCGAGGGCGAACTGCACGTCACTGTCGTACCGCGGACATAGGGTGGATCGCATGGCCAAGACGGACGAGGCCGCATCGGGCGATGCGGCACTGGGGTACGAGCAGGCGCGGGACGAGCTGATCGATGTCGTGCGGCGGCTCGAAGCGGGGGGCACCACCCTGGAGGAGTCCCTCGCGCTGTGGGAGCGGGGCGAGGAGCTGGCGAAGGTGTGCCGGCGCTGGCTGGAGGGCGCCCGGGCCCGCCTCGACGCGGCGCTGGCCGACCAGGGCGAGGGCGGCTGACCCACGCCGCTGGGACTCCCTCCCGGACCCCGAGGCCTTTCGGCCGCGGATCGTGATGGCCGGTCGCGCCCGCGCGGCGGAGCCGCATGTGTCACAGCCCGCCCCCAGCAGCGTGGATACGGGCCCACCCGGCCCGCCCTGTGAGCCTGGTCACGCCGAGCGGGATTTAGTTGAAAGTTAACGTAAATCTGCCGTACGGTCGGGGCATCGCTTGATCAGCAGCCCGGAAGGTGTTTCCAGATGTCCCTCGTCCTTGACCCCGCAGCCCAGGACCTCCTCTTCCGCGAGGCCCGTACCGCCAACACGTTCACCGACGAGCCGGTGACCGACGAGCAGGTCCAGGCGATCTACGACCTGGTCAAGTACGGCCCGACCGCCTTCAACCAGTCGCCGCTGCGCGTCACCCTGGTCCGCTCCCCCGAGGCCCGCGAGCGCCTCGTGAAGCACATGGCCGAGGGCAACCGCCCGAAGACGGCCGCCGCCCCGCTGGTCGCGATCCTCTCCGCGGACAACGAGTTCCACGAGGAGCTCCCCGCCCTCTTCCCGCACTTCCCCGCCGCCAAGGACGCCTTCTTCTCGGAGCGCCCGGTCCGCGAGGGTGCCGCGCTGCTCAACTCCGCGCTGCAGGCCGCGTACTTCATCATCGGCGTCCGCGCCGCCGGTCTGGCCGCGGGCCCGATGACCGGCGTGGACTTCTCCGGTGTGCAGAAGGAGTTCCTGGACGACGACCACACCCCGCTGATGGTCGTCAACATCGGCAAGCCGGGCGAGGACGCGTGGTACCCGCGCAGCCCGCGCCTGGCCTACGAGGACGTCGTCACGACCGTCTGAGCCACCGCTCGTACGACGAGGGCCG
>NZ_QOLA01000013.1 GCF_003324565.1 Streptomyces sp. SDr-06
CTTTCAGCGCCGATGGTACTGCAGGGGGGACCCTGTGGGAGAGTAGGACGCCGCCGAACAAATTGTGGGGAAAGCCCCGCACCGGATCTGTAGGAATACAGGTCACGGTGCGGGGCTTTTTCGCGTTGTGGCAGTATCCCTCCATGGAACACGTCATACGCCCCGTGCGGGCCGATGAATGGCTCAAGGTCAAAGAGCTCCGGCTTGCCTCGTTGCTGGACCCCGCAGCACCCGTCGCCTTTCTCGACACGTACGAAAGCGCGGTCGCCCGGCCCGATGCGTACTGGCAGGAGCGGGCGGCCGGGGCTTCACAACAGGAGGGTTCCGTCCGGCAGTTCATCGCTGAGGGGCCCGACGGGGAGTGGGCCGGCCAGGTGGTGGTGCTGGTCGAGGCCGAGGGTGATGACGACGTGTTCGGGAACAGGATCGCCGCACCGCAGGCCCACCTCGTGGGCGTGTTCGTACGGCCCGGGCACCGCGGGGTCGGGCTGACCGAGCGGCTCTTCGCGGCCGCACTGGAATGGGCCTGGGCGCTGCCGGAGCCGCGCCTGCACCGGGTACGGCTCTTCGTGCACGAGAACAACCCGCGCGCCCAGGGCTTCTACCGCAAGGCCGGCTTCGTGCCGACCGGGGTCACCGCGTTGCTGTCCGGGGACGGTTTCTACGACCTGGAGATGGAGATCGTCCGGCCGTAGCCGTACGGGAGCGTACCGGCGTCAGTCAGGCGAGGGTCTCGGTCCAGCGGGCCCGGGCCTGTTCGGGGGAGCGGAGCAGGGCCAGGGTGGGCATGCCCAGGTTCTGGCCGGTCGACAGCAGCTCGGGGAGCCTGGGCAGCGGGGCCACGGCCGCGACGTCGTCCAGGACGAGTGTCATTGGTGGGTCGAGGCGACCGTCAGATGACCGTTCGGCCATGCGGCGGCCGCGCTCGACCACGTCTGAGGCGAGTGCCGTGAGCAGGGGCATCGCGGCGGGATGGGACCGGGGGTCCTCGATCGCTTCACCCACCACATAAAGGGTGCCCCCCTCGTTCACAAATGATTCCAGCGCGAGCGAATCCGCTCGGTTCGGGTTGCAGGCGTCGCGGATATGGATCGAGGAGAGACAGGCCAGAGCCCGGGCCGTCAACTGCTGGGCGATTTCCCGGCGTTCGGGGTAGGCGGTGAGGGCGGACTCCAGGAGCCCGGCGCCGCCGCTCTGGGCCTTGGGGTGGGTGCGGAGGATGCGTACCGCCTCCTGGGCGGACGTCCCCTGTGACCAGCGGTGCAGCTGCTTCATGGCCTTGCCGTCGCGGCTCTCCAGGGCGGCGGCGTGCAGCCAGCAGCGCAGGAGGGTTTCCGCGGTGTCCGCCATGGCGGCGTCCACGCGGGCCTGCGGGCGGACCGGGGCCAGGAGCGCGGCGGCCCGCGCGGCGGCGGTGTCGGGGTCTTCGCAGCCGGCGGTGGGGGACCAGTGCAGCCTGGCGGGGGTGTCGCAGCGGTGGGTCGGGTCGTAGACGTGTACGGGGCCGAGCTTTGCCCGGGCGTCCTTCGTCTCCGCCCACAGGACGGGGTCCGAGGTGACCACCAGGGCCGGGCCCTCCGCGTCCTGGATCGCCTGGAGGGCGGTGGGTCTTCTCGCTTCCGGGGCGCCGAAGAGGAGGCGGGGGGCCTGCTGTTCCGCCCGGGGGGCGGGGAGCTGTTCCCACGTGGCGGGGGCGGGCTCGCTCACGGGCGCGGGGTGCGGGTGTTCTTGCGGTGGTGCGGGGCTGGGTGCGACCGGCTGCGCGGGAGCGGCGAGCGGGGCTCCGGCGGGTGCCCGCTGTGTCCGCTCTTCCCCGAGGTCTCGGCTTCGCTCGGCCGGGGGAGGCCCCAGCAGCCCCGCGGAACGTTCGTCGACGCCCACGGGCGAGGGGAGTTCAGGGGAGGCACCCGCGACCCGGCTCGGCGCGTGCTTCGCTCTCGATCGCACCGCTCGCCAGCGGGTGAACGTGCCCAGGGCGAAGATCGTCAGGACGATCAGGACGAGGAGTTCGCCGATCAGGAGGCCCCAGAAGAGGCCGTAGCCCGAGAGAGCGGTCGGCGGGGTGTCGGGCCAGGCGGCCGGCAGGTCGTGGGGGGCGGTCACCAGGGAGCGCAGGGCCATCGGGCTGTGCGTGAACGATACGCCGGGGGGCCAGGCCCCCTGGGTGAAGAGGCCCGCCAGACCCGTGGCCGTCCACACCAGGACCGTGAGGCCAAGCAGGAAGGCCAGCAGGCCGATCAGGAGTCCGTCCGGGATGCCGCGCTGGTCGCCTCTCGGTGTGCCGGTTCCGCTCACGTCAGGCCACCGTGGACTCGGACGAGCCGGACAGTTGCTGTTCGATGAGCGCGGCGCGGCGTTCCGCCTCCGATTCGAGCTGGGAGTCCAGCTCCGAGGCCAGGATGTCGTCCGTGGCGGCGGACTCGGTCATGGCGCGGTCGGTGAAGACCAGCGGCCGTTCGCGTTCCGTGATCAGGTGTTTGACGACCTGGACGTTGCCGTTGACGTCCCAGACGGCGATGCCCGGGGTGAGGGTGGGGATGATCTCGACCGCCCAGCGGGGCAGGCCGAGGACGCGGCCCGTCGCCCTGGCCTCGTCGGCCTTCTGGGCGTAGATCGTCCTGGTCGAGGCCATCTTGAGGATCGCCGCCGCTTCCCTCGCCGCCGCTCCGTCCACGACGTCGGAGAGGTGGTGGACCACCGCCACGAAGGACAGGCCGAGACGTCGGCCGAACTTCAGGAGGCGCTGGAAGAGCTGGGCCACGAAGGGGCTGTTGATGATGTGCCAGGCCTCCTCGACCAGGAAGATGCGCTTCTTCCGGTCGGGGCGGATCCAGGTGTGCTCCAGCCAGACGCCCACGATCGCCATCAGGATCGGCATCGCGATCGAGTTGCGGTCGATGTGCGAAAGGTCGAAGACGATCAGGGGCGCGTCCAGGTCGATGCCCACCGTGGTCGGGCCGTCGAACATGCCGCGCAGGTCGCCGTCGACCAGACGGTCGAGCACCAGGGCGACGTCCAGGCCCCAGGCCCGTACGTCGTCTATGTCGACGTTCATCGCCTCGGCCGACTCGGCCTCGGGGTGGCGGAGTTGCTCGACGATGTCGGTCAGGACCGGCTGGCGGTCCGTGATCGTCCCGTTGACGTAGGCGTGCGCGACCTTGAGAGCGAAACCCGATCGTTCGTCCAGGCCGTGACCCATCGCGACTTCGATGATCGTTCGAAGCAGGGCGAGCTGGCCGGTCGTGGTGATCGCCGGGTCCAGTGGGTTGAGCCGGATGCCGCCGTCCATCGCGGTCATCGGGTCGAGCCGGATGGGAGTTATCCCCAGCTCGCGCGCGATGAGGTTCCATTCGCCGACGCCGTCCTCGCCCTGGGCGTCGAGCACGACCACCTGCCGGTCGCGGAACCTCAACTGCCGCAGCACATAGGTCTTCTCCAGGGCCGACTTGCCGTTGCCGGACTCGCCGAGGACCAGCCAGTGCGGGGCCGGGAGCTGCTGTCCGTACAGCTGGAACGGGTCGTAGATGTAGCCCTTGCCGCTGTACACCTCGCGCCCGATGATCACGCCGGAGTCGCCGAGGCCGGGGGCGGCGGTCGGCAGGTAGACGGCCTGGGCCTGGCCCGTGGAGGTGCGGACGGGAAGGCGGGTGGTCTCCACCTTGCCGAAGAGCAGGGCGGTGAAGGCGTCGGTGACGAGAGACAGCGGATCTCGCATGGCGGGTACTGCCTCTCAACTAGCGGCGGATGCCGGTCGCGAACGGCAAGGTGTTGACGAAGGCCCGATGGTGCTCGCGGTCGCACCACTCCAGCTTCAGGTACGACTTGCCGGCGGAGGCCCTGATGGTCCGCTTGTCGCGGGCCAGGGCCTCCGGCGAGCGCGAGGACACCGTGATGTAGCCGACCAGGTTGACGCCGGCGGCCCCGCTCGCGAGGTCCTCGCCGCGCTGGTCGAGGCGGCCGTGGGCGGCGATGTCGCGCGGGTCGACCGTGCGGTTCATCTTGGCCGCGCGGGACGCCTCCGCCTCGTCGTTGGTCTTCTCGGTGAGCATGCGCTCGATCGCGACCTCGGTGGGTTCGAGGTCCATGCAGACCGCCACCGTGCGGATCACGTCCGGCGTGTGGACGAGCAGCGGGGCCAGGAAGTTGACGCCGACCGGGGTCATCGGCCACTCCTTCACCCACGCCGTGGCGTGGCACCAGGGGGCCCGCGTCGAGGACTCGCGGGTCTTGGCCTGGAGGTAGGTGGGCTCCACGGCGTCGAGCTCGGCGGGCCAGGCGTTGCGCTTGGTCATGGCCTGGATGTGGTCGATGGGGTGGTCCGGGTCGTACATGGAGTGCACGAGCGAGGCGAGACGGCTCTGGCCGAGCGGCTGGCGTACCCGGATGTCGGCCTCCGCCAACCGGGCGCAGATGTCGGTCAGTTCGCGGGCCATGACGACCGCGAGGCCGGCGTCGCGGTCGAGCTTGCGGCCGTGGGGGTTGGCGGCGCGGGCCATGGCGTGGGCCTCGGCGGCGAGCTCGCGGCTGTACTGCATGCAGGCCACGAGGTAGGCGCGGTGCTGCTCGCTGGAGGTGGACACCATGGACTGGAGCTGCTCGTACGACTCCTGGAGCCAGGCCGGGGCGTTCTTGTCGCCGCGCTGGGCGACGTCCTTGGCGTGCGCGTCGGGGTCGGCGGGCAGGGTGCGGGCCAGCATCTGGAGCCTCGTCACGAAGCCGTCGCCGTTGGCGACGTGCTTGAGTAGCGTGCCGAAACGGTCGACCAGGGCTTCCTGGTCCTCACTGTCGCGCAGGCCGACGCCCGGTCCCTCGATCTCGATCGCGGCCGTCACGGTACGCCGGTCGGCGTGCAGCAGGACCGCGATCTCGTCGGGACCGAAGGGAGCCGCGAGCCAGTTGATGTGGCCGATGCCGGGCGGCGGCCCGACCTCGACCTCGCGCCCGTCGAGCCGCACCCCGGCCTCGGGCGCCCCCGAGCGGAAGGCGGTGCCGCGCCGGAGCGACCGCTTGTAACTGCGGTTGATCTCGAACCACTTGTAGAACGTGCGGTGCTTGTACGGCAGGTACACCGCGGCGAGCGCCAGGAACGGGAAGCCCATCAGGAGCACGATCCGCAGGGACAGGACGGGGACGAGCAGCCCGCACATCATGCCGAGGAAGGCGCCGCCGATGATCAGTACGATCTCGCCGGTCTCGCGGTTCTTGCCGACGACGGCCGACGGCCGGGCACGGCCGATCAGATACGTACGGCGGGGCGCGACCGGCTGGGACTGGGTCGTCAACGCCCTCCACCTCCAGTGTTCTTGTTACCTGTGTTGCGGCGGTGAGTGTGCGGCGTGCCCGACGTGGGAGCGGAGCCGCTGCGCGGCGTGGGTGCGGCGGAGGGGACAGTTCCGCCGCCGACCCCGCCGCCGGAGCCCCGGCTGCTGTGGGCGGACATGCCGCCGGACACGGCGTTCGCGGGGCGCGCCTGGGTGGCTCCGCCCCCCTGGTTGCCCCGTCCGCTGTGGGTCTTGATGCCCTGGGAGACGAGGGCGGCGGGCGAGGAGATGAGGGCGGCGGCCTGGGAGCCGTCGGTGGCCTGCTTGCGGTTGGTGCGGGCGGAGGCGATCTCGTCGCCGAAGCCGGGCACGAAGCGGTAGATCATCGCCGAGGCGAAGATCGCGAGCAGGATGATGGCCAGGCCCGAGACGACTGCCGAGAACGAGTCCGGGCCCTTGCCGGAAGAGAGCGCCCCGGCGAGCCCGAGCACGATCACGATGACCGGTTTCACCATGATCACGGCGATCATGATGCCCGCCCAGCGGCGTACGTGGCCCCACATGTTCTTGTCGACGAGCCCCGCGTACACGACGGTGCCGAGCAGCGCGCCGACGTACAACAGGGCGGCGCGGATGACCAGTTCGAGGAAGAGGACGCCCGCGGCCAGGATCGAGACGAGCGCGACGACGATCAGCATGATCGGCCCGCCGCCGATGTCCGTGCCCTTCTTGAGCGCGGCCGAGAACGACCCGAAGAACACGTCCGACTGGTTGCCGGTCGCGTTCGCGATGGCCTCCGTGACGGCGTCGGTCGCCGATACGACGGTGTAGAGGATCAGCGGCGTGAACGCGGAGGCGAGGACCGTCAGCCACAGGAAGCCGACGGCCTCCGAGATCGCCGTCGACAGCGGCACCCCGCGGATGGCCCGTTTGGCCACGGCCAAGAGCCACAGGACGAGGGTGAGGAAGGTCGCGGCGGCGAAGACCACGGCGTACTGGGTGCGGAAGCTGGGGTTGGTGAAGTCGACCGTCGCCGTCGACTTCACCGCGTCGGAGAGCTTGCCGACGATCCAGGCGGCCGCGTCGGCACAGCCCTTCGCCAGGGAGGTCAGGGGGTCGGCGGATTGGGTATCGGGTGGCGGGGTGGCTCCGCCCTTGCTGGAACCGGATTCGCAGTAGTCCCTGGCGGGGCCACGAATGAGGTCGCAGGCGTTGTTGCTCGGGCTCGGGCTCGGACTGCTGCCCGGTGACCCGCTCGGAGTGGGAGTCGGGGCAGCGTACGCCCTGGTCGCGAGCAGGATGGCCGCCGTCTGGACGGCCGTGAACGCGGCGGCGATCGAGAAGGCGCGGTGGGGCGGCTTACCGGGCATACGTGAACCCTCCGTACTGCTCCACGGCGTCGGACATGTCCTTGGCGGGAGCGGCGGCCTGGTCACGGCCGACGGGTGCCGGGCCGTCCTTCTGCGTAAAGTCGGTGATCTTCCAGTCCCCGCCGGTCCACTTGAGCTGGAACGTGTTCGTGAACCAGCTCTCCGACACTGGGTTCTTGGAGCCCTCACCAGCCATCCCGAACAGTGCCGAGTACCAGACCGACACGGTCGCGGTGGCACCGTCGAACTTGTCCGCCTTGGAGCCGACCGGGTTGAACCGGGAGATGAACGTCTGCCCAGCGGGCGCCGTGCCGTCCGGGTTGAGGCCGATGCGGGTCAGGAAATCCTTGCCGGAGTAGGCCTTGTCGAGGTCGCTCTGCCGGGCCGCCGCGACATCCGGGGCGTACACCGTGCCCACGATTTCGTGACGGCGGTTCGTGCTGTACATGCCGTCGGAGCCCAGCGCCACCAGGTAGTTGACGGCAGCCGACTGTGCCCCCTGCTCGTTCTGGGGGAAGCCGGAGGCGATGCCGGATTGTTTGCCCGGTACCGGCTTCGTGCCGGTGGCCGCCGTCGACTGGCCGTCCGGCTTCTTCGCGTTCTGGCCGTCCGCCGAGGCGCCGGAGTCGCCGCCCCGGTTCGCGAAGGCGATCGCGGCCACCAGCAGGACCACGACGCCCACCACCATGACGAGCGAGCGGCTGTTGCGCGGGGGGCGGCGGGTGCCGCCGTAGCTGTCGCCGGAGCCTTCCGGGAGGCGGGTGCGGGTCTGGCGGGTGCCGCCGAGCGTGCTGAAGCGGTCGTCGCCCGGGCCCGGGGCACCCCCGCCGTGGCCCGGCTCGTCGTCGAAACTCATGCCTGCGCCCCCTCGACCGTTGGCGGTTCCGCGTAGTACGACGGTAGCCGTGCTGGTACCCGCGCGGGCGCGGTGTAATGACTCGACATCAGGGAGACGCAACCTCTGCCGTTGGGCACGACGGACGGGTGGTGTGAGGGGGACAGAAGAACAGAAAGAGGGGAGCGGATCGGCTGACGTGAGGTCAGACGGCCATCCCGTACACGATGGTGAAGAGCGTGCCGAGTGAGCCGATGATGAAGACTCCGGTCAGGCCCGCCACGATCAGGCCCTTGCCCTGCTCGGCGCTGAACGTGTCGCGCAGCGCCGTCGCTCCGATCCGCTGTTTGGCCGCACCCCATACCGCGATGCCGAGGCAGAGAAGGATGGCGACCGCCATCACCACCTCCACCATGATGCGGGCCTCGTTGCCGAGCGTCCCGAACGGCCCCCAGTTGGGGGCGATTCCGCCGATGATGGTGGTGATGTCGCCTTTTCCGGCTGCCAGGTACATGTAACTCACCGCCCCTGTCGGGTAGTTCGAAGCCCCTGCCCCATGGCATGGGTCAGGTTCTATCTTCGCTGATGAAACCGGCGGAGTAGGACGCCTTGGCGCCTCTCTTTACCCGCCCCCGCACGCCAGTGCCGGTCGCACCGCCCTGACCTGCGGTGAACCGGTTGTATGCGGGAAACGCGTATGGTCACTCTGTGTATCACGCAGGGTGACTCCGGGCAATGACTGTCGTTGTTACACCCTTGGGCCGCTTGTCGTGTCGGCGGTCCGGGTACGGGTGCCCAGGCGACGGGCCGCTTCATAGAAACTTCTCAGAAAAGGTTCATGGTCGTTCTCAGCGGGGCCCGCGAGAGTCAGAGTGTTCGCAGTAGTCAGCAAGCAGGCCCGCCGACCACCAGGAGACGCACCGTATGAAGCGCACTGGCATCTCCGGGATGAAGTTCGCATCCAGGCGCGGACGGTTCAGCGCGCTCTCGGCCGCGGCGGTGCTGCTGGTCATACCCGCGTACGGGGACCATGACGTGGCGTCCAGGAATCTGACCGAGGCGGCACCGGCCACGGCGGCCAACGCCCGGGTGGGCGCCCTGTTCAAGGGGGACCTCGACGGCGGGCACTACTGCACCGCATCGGTGGTGCACAGCTCGGGCCACGACCTCATCGTCACCGCCGCGCACTGCCTTCCCCCGGACGAGTCGGAGGACGGCAAGGCGGTGTTCGTGCCCGCCTACCGGGACGGTTCGGCGCCGTACGGGACCTGGCCGGTGCAGTCGGTGTACGCGGACGACAGCTGGAACGAGGACGGCGACCAGGACAGCGACGTGGCCTTCGCGGTGCTCGGGCCCGGTTCGGACGGCGGCAAGAAGGTGGAGGACGTGGTGGGCGCCGCGCCGCTGTTCGCGGGCCGCACGACCGGGCAGTCCGTGACCATCACCGGCTACCCGGGCGACACCGAGGCCCCGCAGGTCTGCACGAACACGTCCATCGCGTACGGCGACACCCAGCAGCGCGTCGACTGCCCCGACTTCCCGGGCGGCACCAGCGGCAGCCCGTGGGTCGTGGCGGGCGGGGCGGTCGCGGGGGTGATCGGCGGGTACGAGTTCGGCGGCGACGACCCCGACGTCTCGTACAGCATCGTCTTCGGGCAGCACACCAAGTCGCTGTTCAAGCTGGCGGAGTCGGCGGGCGATCCGAAGCCTTCGGCGCCGATGGCGGCCATCAGCCCCCAACCCGTCGCCAGCAGTACGCCGCTGACGTCCGGTCAGCAGGCCGCCCAGCCGACGAGTCAGACGATTGCGTGCGCCTGCCTCCTTCCTTGATCATGCTGGACATCCCCGCCGCTCGGCGTTCGCGCCGGGGGCGGCGATCGCGTGCGCGGCGACCGGGCGGCCGCCCTTCGGGGACGGGCCCGGTGGATGCGGTGTCGTACGGGGTGATCCGGGCCCGGTGCGACGGATTCATGGCCGGATGAGCATGGCCCCGACACGAGTGCGGGCGAAGTGGCGGTGAACCCGGCCTTGATGGGGGAGGGTTGAGGGGTGCGCAGAGTCTGGGTGATCGGCGGGGTCGGGTTCGGGGTGTGCCTGAGCTTCGTCGCGCTGCTCGTGGTCGGTACGTACTCGGCCGCCGCCGGGCTGGCTTCGAAGGCGGGCGGGGCGGTCGGGCTGGCCAAGGGCGCCGTCCCGGCCGTCTACCAGCCCCTCGTGCAGAAGTGGGGCAACCTCTGTCCCAGTCTCAACCCGGCGATGCTCGCCGCCCAGCTCTACTCGGAGAGCGGCTGGAAGCCCAATGCCGTGAGCCCCGTCAACGCGCAGGGCATCGCCCAGTTCATGCCCGACACCTGGGCGAGCCACGGCATCGACGGCAACGGTGACGGCAAACGGGACATCTGGGACCCGGCGGATGCCATTCCGTCAGCAGCCTCGTACGACTGTGAATTGGCCAAATACGTCAAGGACGTGCCGGGCGACGCGAGCGACAACATGCTGGCGGCGTACAACGCGGGCGCGTACGCGGTCATCAAGTACAAGGGCGTCCCTCCGTACGCGGAGACCCAGGGCTACGTGAAGACCATCCGCTCGCTTGCGAAGAGCTTCGCCGCGCCCGTGGGCCGGGTGCAGCCCTCCCAGCAGGCGGCCGGGGCCATCTACTACGCGCAGCAGAAGCTGGGCACGCCGTACCTCTGGGGCGGGGAGGGGACGCCCGAGCAAGGGGGGCGGTTCGACTGCTCGGGGCTTACGCAGGCCGCGTACCAGAGCGTCGGGATCACGCTGCCGCGCGTCGCCAACGACCAGTACAACGCCGGCCCGCACCCCGCCCGCAACGAACTGCTCCCCGGGGACCTGGTGTTCTTCTCGACCGACCTCAGCAACTCGCGGGCCATCCACCACGTCGGCCTGTACGTCGGTGGCGGGTACATGATCAACGCGCCCTACACCGGTGCCGTCATCCGCTTCGACAAGATCGACGCGCCCGACTACTTCGGCGCGACCCGGGTCACCAAGGACGGCGCGGCGGCGCTGCCCAGCTTCAAACCGGGGGCTTGAAAAAGTCCACCCAGTGGCTGGAACTCTCCGTGAAGCCAAGGCCCTGAGCTGCGACGATGAGTCACTCTTCGATAACGTCGTCGTGATCATTCGGTGGAGAGTGGAACGCGGCGGCCGTGGAGGGCGTTCCCTGGACAGTGATTGATGTACGTACTGACCACGGGGGTTGGTAGCAGGACGGATCAAGGCAAGGGGCCGCAGCATGGCTGGACTCGCATTCGACGGAGCGAATCCCGATGTCAGCGTGCTCTACGACATCAACGGACTCGCCAAGGACGCCCCGTCCTGGTTCGACCGCGCCATGGCGTTCGTCGGGGAGTACGGGATCCTGCTCGGCCTGGTGCTCGTCGTGCTGTGGTGCTGGTGGACCGTGCGGCGCGGGGAGGACCGCCAGTCGGCGGTCACGTCCGTGGCCGGGATCGTGTGGGGCCCGCTGGCCGCTGGGATCGCCGTCCTGGTCAACATCCCGATCCGGGGCTTCGTGCACCGCCCGAGGCCCTTCCTCGACCACAAGGGCCTCGACGTCCTGGTCGAGGGGAAGACCGACTTCTCGTTCGTCAGCGACCACGCCACCCTCGCCATGGCGCTGGCGGCCGGACTCTTCGTGGCCAACCGGAAGTTCGGCCTCGTCGCCCTCGGCCTCGCCCTGTTCGAGGGGTTCTGCCGGGTCTACATGGGCGTGCACTACCCGACCGACGTCGTGGGCGGGTTCGCGCTCGGCACCGCCGTCGCGCTGCTGCTCGCCCCGCTCGCCCAGATGCTGCTCACCCCGCTGGTCGCGGCCGTCGCCCGCTCGCCGCGGCTCGGCCGCCTGGTGCACTCGCGCAAAGCGCTGACGGTGGTTCCGGCCGCGGCCGGCGGCCCGGTCGAGCACCCGGGGCCCGAGGAGCGCGACCTCGCGGCCTGACCGGCCGTCAGAGAGCTTGCGGGAAGTCGAAGAGCCGGGCCGGGTCGTACCGCTTCTTGAGCTCCGCAAGGCGTGGCGCGGCCGAACCGTAGTAGGCCGTACGCCAGTCGGCGAGGGACGGGTCCGGGTAGTTCTGGTAGGCGGCGCCCGACGCGTACGGGCGCATCGCCTCGTGCGTCCGGGCGAGCCAGGCCTGCTGCGTCGCCCCCGAGGTGCCAGGCCGCCAGGACGCGATGTACTGGACGAGCACCCGCGAGGTGCGGTGCACGAAGGCGGTGGCGTCCGGTGCGACCCGGTTGATCGCGCCGCCGAGCGCGGTGAGCACCACGGTGCCGCCGCCCCCGTTGTCCGCCGCCGCGATACGGGTGAACTCCTCGGCCCGGGTGAGGAGTTGGCGTACTCCGGCTGACGGGAGCGCCTCGGTGAAGAAGTCGGACCTCGCGGCGTACGTCTCGCGCTGGAGCACTCCTTGCGGGGAGCGGCCGGGAGTGCGGCCCGGCAGGTGGCACTGGTCCTGGCCGAACGTGGCGCACCCCGCGTACAGGAGCATCGCGTCCTGGAAGCCGGTGCGGTGCAGGGACACCGAGGAGGCGGGGGCGCCCGCGCGGTCGGCGAGGCGGTCGAGCGCGTTCTGCAGGTCGTCGTACGAACCGATCGAGAACGCCGCCACGTTGACGGTCGGGGCGGCGCCGCCCGCCGCGCCCGCCACATGGGCGGCGGACCAGATCTCGTCCGCCTGGTCCGGCCCCCACGCCTGCCAGGCCTCGATCACGCCCTGCGCCTGCCGCCAGGGCCAGGTCAGGTACGCGGTCACGCCCCGCGGAGCCTCGTGCGTACGGAAGGTGAGGCTCGTGACCACCCCGAAGTTGCCGTTGCCCGCGCCGCGCAGGGCCCAGAAGAGGTCCGCGTTCTGCTGGTCGTTCGCGGTCAGACTCCGGCCGTCGGCCGTGACGAGGGTCGCGGAGGTCAGGCTGTCGCAGGTCAGCCCGTACGCGCGGGCCGTGACGCCGTGTCCGCCGCCCAGGGTCAGGCCCGAGACGGCGACGGTGGGGCACGAGCCGCCCGGGATGGCGCGGCCGTTCTTGGCGAGGCCCGTGTAGACGTCGACGAGCCGGGCCCCCGCGCCCACGGTGCCGTCCCCCGCCACGCCGTTCAGCCGCGACACGTCGACGACGAGGCGGCCGGTGCCCGAGGACCAGCCCGCGTAGTCGTGGCCGCCGCTGCGGACGGCGAGCGGGGTGCGGTGGGCGCGGGCGTAGGCCAGGCACTCCTGTACGTCCGCCTCGTGGGCCACGTAGGCGACGGCGTCCGGCTTCTGGTCGTCGTAGCGGGTGTTGTAGAGCTGGCGGGCGGTGGCGTAGTCGGCGTCCCCGGGGCGCACCAGCTTGCCCTCCAGGGAGTGGGCCAGCGCGTTCCAGTCCGCGGGCGCCGACGCGGAGGGGCTGCGGGAGGGGGTGGCGCTGGGCCGGGGCGTGTGCTTGCCGGTGCCGTCGCAGGCGGTCGCGGTGAACGCGGTGGCGGCTGCGGTCAGGAGGGTGCGGCGGCGCATGAGGGGCTCCCGGGGGCGTGTGGGGCGCTGCGCTGGCTATTGCCCGCCCCGCCCGCTCCCGAACCGGGAGCCGCGCCCCGGGCGCCGGGACTCAGTGGGCGGGGTCGGTCGAGAGCTGGGGGTTGTGGGCCCGGGCGTCGGTGCGGGCCCGGTCACGGCTGCGGCGGGCCGGGCCCGTCCAGCCGCAGGAGCAACGGGCGATCGCGAAGCTGCCGCGTTCCGTGATGGTGGTCTGGTGGGGCACCTCACCACCGTACTGCGGGCGTGACGGGGGCCGTACCGGAGTCGTTAGGAGTGCGGGCTAGGCCAGTGGGCGTTGGGGGTTTGGCGACGATGGTGGTGCAACGGCACGGAGCCGGACGAGCGGGTGCGATCGCGGCCGCCGCGCTGGTGGGCGGGGTGATCGCGACCGTCGCCGGATGCGGCGCGGACGACGTGGAGGTCGCGGGCGGCGCCCAGGCCGACCCGGCGGCGATGGTGCGGATGGCGGCCGACCGCCTGGTGGCGGCGGGGACTTCGCAGGCCACCACCTCCATGGAGATGGCCACCGGGGGCACCCGGGTGACGATCCGCGGCCAGGGCACGTACGACTTCCGGCGCAGGACGGGGCAGTTGACGGTGGTGCTGCCCAAGGACGCGGCCGGGGCGGACGAGCGCCGCCCGATCACCGAGCTCCTCGCGCCCGGCGCGCTCTACATGAAGAACCGGGGCGCGGGGGTGCCCGCCGACAAGTGGGTACGGGTCGACACCGCCACCCTCGCCGACGGCAACCTGGTCACGGGCGGCGTCACCGACCCGTACACGGCCGCCGAACTCCTGCGCGGCGCCCACGGCGTGAACTACGTCGGCGACGAGGAACTCGCCGGGGTGAAGGTGCGCCACTACCGGGGCAGTGCCGCATTGCCCGCGAAGGTGGCGAAAGGGTTCTCCACGGGGGCGGTGCCCTTCGACGCGTACCTCGACGAAGCGGGGCGACTGTGCAAGGTCCGCCAGCAGTTCAGCTACGTCAACCGTGGCCGGCCCGTGGCGGTCGCCTCGACGACGCTGCTTTACGGGTTCGGGGCGCCGGTGAACGTGCGGCTGCCGGACGCGCGGGACATCTTCGCCGGGAAGATCCAGCCGTAATCAGCCAGAAATGGCCCCCTCGGGCGGGGCTGTGGTGGCGGAAATGGTCCGTCCGTGCCATGCGCGGTCCGTGTCCCCCTCCCTACGCTAGGAAGCCGACGATGGCGAGCAGACCGAGCGAACAGTCCGAGCCGGGCGGACAGACCCGGCGGACGACGGCGGGAAGAGGTCGAGGAAGAGGTGATGTGCGTGGCTTCGCTTCGCGGTGCGACCGTCCAGGACCACGTGGCCCTCGTCGAGATCGAGCTGTGCGGTGACCTGATGATCGCGGCCTCCGCCGCGGAGGGGGACCGGCTCAGCCCGGACCTCATCGACGAGGTGCTGAACGTGGGGCGACCCGGCCCCGCCGAACCGCCGGAACGGTCCGCCATCTGGGCCGGCCGCGACGACTGGGTCTAGCACGGGGACTTGAGGGCGCGGCGGGTCTTCCTTCCGCCGCGCCCCGCCCGCATCCGTCACGTCTGCCGCGACACGCCCGTGCCGGGAGGTCCTTGCGGGTGCGGCTGTCCGGGGTACGCCGCGTCCGGGCCCGTACGTTCGGGAAGGCGTGAGGCGCGGGGCTGCCTCACGTGCGCATCATGCGGGCGATCGCCTTGGTGGCTTCCTCCACCTTGGCGTCGATCTCGTCGCCGCCCTTGACCGCCGCGTCCGCCACGCAGTGCCGCAGGTGCTCCTCCAGGAGCTGGAGCGCGAAGGACTGCAGGGCCTTCGTGGACGCGGAGACCTGGGTGAGTATGTCGATGCAGTAGACGTCCTCGTCGACCATCCGTTGCAGGCCGCGGATCTGGCCCTCGATGCGGCGCAGCCGCTTGAGGTGCTCGTCCTTCTGCTTGTGGTAGCCGTGCACGCCGTGGTCGTGGTCGGTCAGGGGGGGCTCGACCGGGGGACCGGCTGCCTCGGTGGTCGTCATCGCGTCCTCCCGTTGTCTGCCATGTGCCTCGCGGCCTGCCCTGTGAGGCAAGGGGTTCGATACCCCTCATGGGTATATGGTAACGAATTTCCGGCTCCCTGGCGGGGGCCCGTGCTGATCACTGTGCCTGATGGGCGACACTGAAGAACGCCGGTTAGCCGTGGCCGGATGATGCGCCTAGCATCAGCCTGACCGAATCCCAAGCACTCCGAGGACCCCACGTGCGCTTTCGTCTGACCCCCAGGGAGACGAGCTTCTACGACATGTTCTCCGCATCCGCGGACAACATCGTCACCGGCTCGAAGCTCCTCATGGAACTGCTCGGAGCGGACTCCGCGTCCCGGGCCGAGATCGCGGAGCGCATGCGGGCAGCGGAGCACGCGGGGGACGATGCCACCCACGCGATCTTCCACCAGCTGAACTCCTCCTTCATCACGCCGTTCGACCGCGAGGACATCTACTCCCTCGCCTCGTCGCTCGACGACATCATGGACTTCATGGAGGAGGCCGTCGACCTGGTCGTCCTCTACAACGTGGAGGAACTGCCCAAGGGCGTCGAGCAGCAGATCGAGGTGCTCAACCGGGCGGCCGTGCTGACCGCCGAGGCGATGCCGAACCTGCGGACGATGTCCAATCTGACCGAGTACTGGATCGAGGTCAACCGCCTGGAGAACCAGGCCGACCAGATCCACCGCAAGCTGCTCGCCCACCTCTTCAACGGCAAGTACGACGCCATCGAGGTGCTCAAGCTGAAGCAGATCGTGGACGTTCTCGAAGAGGCGGCGGACGCGTTCGAGCACGTGGCGAACACGGTGGAGACCATCGCCGTCAAGGAGTCCTGACCCAGTCATGGACACCTTTGCGTTGATCGTGACCATCGGGGTCGCGCTCGGATTCACATATACGAACGGCTTCCACGACTCGGCGAACGCCATCGCCACGTCGGTGTCCACGCGGGCACTGACGCCGCGGGCCGCGCTCGCCATGGCCGCCGTCATGAACCTCGCCGGTGCCTTCCTCGGCAGCGGTGTCGCCAAGACCGTGAGCAAGGGGCTCATCTCCACGCCCGAGGGCAACAAGGGGATGGGCATCCTGTTCGCGGCGCTGGTCGGCGCGATCATCTGGAACCTGGTCACCTGGTACTTCGGGCTGCCCTCGTCCTCCTCGCACGCCCTGTTCGGCGGCATGGTCGGGGCGGCGCTCGCGGGCGGGATCACGGTGTACTGGTCCGGCGTGCTCGACAAGATCGTCATCCCGATGTTCCTCTCGCCGGTGGTCGGCCTGATCGTCGGCTACCTCGTCATGTGCGCGATCCTGTGGATGTTCCGCAAGGCCAATCCGCACAAGGCCAAGCGCGGGTTCCGCATCGCGCAGACCGTCTCGGCGGCCGGCATGGCGCTCGGCCACGGCCTCCAGGACGCGCAGAAGACCATGGGCATCGTGGTGATGGCGCTGACCATCGCCGACGTTCAGTCCGCCGGTGACGAGATCCCGATCTGGGTCAAGATCGCGTGCGCGGCGATGCTGTCGCTCGGTACGTACGCGGGTGGCTGGCGGATCATGCGGACGCTGGGGCGGAAGATCATCGAGCTGGACCCGCCGCAGGGGTTCGCCGCCGAGGCGACGGGTGCCTCGATCATGTTCGGGTCCTCGTTCCTCTTCCAGGCGCCCATCTCCACGACGCATGTGATCACCTCGGCGATCATGGGTGTGGGGGCGACCAAGCGGGTCAACGCGGTGCGGTGGGGGGTCGCGAAGAACATCATCCTGGGGTGGTTCATCACGATGCCTGCGGCTGCGTTGGTGGCGGCGGGGAGCTATCTGGTGGTGCGGCTGTTCTTCGGCTAGGCGTGTCGTCCGGCCGGGTCTTGTGCCCCACCCCGCCCCTTCCCCAAACCCTCCGGGGGCGGGAGGGGGCGGCGCCGTTTCCGGAGCCCCGCCGTTTCCGGGCCCCGCCCGGGAGGCCCTCCGCCGACGAGCACCCCGGGCCACCCGCGCCCGGCCCCCATTCATCCACAGGCTGTGGACGCCACTCGCACAGTTCCCCGCGCCCCTCGACCCCGGTGTCTTCTGCGCGCCGCGGACGGCTGTCCGCGCAGTTCCCCGCGCCCCTGAATGCGCCTTCGTCCGCGCGCCGCGTGTGGCTTGTCGCGCAGTTGCCCGCGCCCCTTTCAGACCGTCCTTCGGCTGGCGACCGTGCGTGGTTGTTCGCGCAGTTCCCCGCGCCCCCGGCAGGGTTGCTGCCGGACACCCTGCATTCGTGAGACCCGCCTTCGTCCGCGGACCGTGCCCGCTTCTCGCGCAGTTCCCCGCGCCCCTAACTGCACCGGTGCTGGCCAGCACCGGGCACCTCAGCCCGTCATGGGGGTCCCCCCTGGCCCTTAAGGCCTTGGGGGAGTTTGAGGACGAGCGCCGTTCAGGCGCGAACGGGGTGTGGGGGCGGAGCCCCCGCCGGGGTTCGAGGGGCGGAGCCCCTCGGGGGGTCTGGGGCGCAGCCCCAGGGGCCGGACCATCCAACCCCGCGCAACGGGCGGGCGGGTGGGCAGGCCCGCCGGGGTCCGAGGGGCGGAGCCCCTCGAGGGGGTTTGGGGGCGCAGCCCCCAAGGCTCAGCCATCCACCCCCCGCACGGGCGGGCGGGTGGGAAAACCCCCGGGGTCTGGGGCGGAGCCCCAGGGGGCGGCTCCAACCGGCGTAACCGAAAAGTGGGCCCGCCCCCTGGTTCGCAAGGGGCGGGCCCGTCGTCTTGCGGTGGCACCGCCATGCAGCACCGCAGACGTCTGGGGGAGGCGGGGCCTAGCCGAAGCGGCCCGAGATGTAGTCCTCCGTGGCCTGGACGGACGGGTTGGAGAAGATCCGCTCGGTCTCGTCGATCTCGATGAGCTTGCCGGGCTGGCCGACCGCCGCGAGGTTGAAGAAGGCCGTACGGTCCGAGACACGCGCGGCCTGCTGCATGTTGTGCGTCACGATGACGATCGTGAAGCGCTCCTTGAGCTCGCCGATCAGGTCCTCGATCGCGAGGGTGGAGATCGGGTCGAGGGCGGAGCACGGCTCGTCCATGAGCAGGACGTCCGGCTCCACGGCGATGGCCCGCGCGATGCACAGACGCTGCTGCTGGCCGCCGGAGAGACCCGAACCGGGCTTGTTGAGGCGGTCCTTGACCTCGTTCCAGAGGTTCGCGCCCTTGAGCGACTTCTCGACGACGTCGGCCAGTTCGTTCTTCTTGAACTTGCCGTTCAGCCGCAGCCCCGCCGCCACGTTGTCGAAGATCGACATCGTGGGGAACGGGTTGGGGCGCTGGAAGACCATGCCGACCGTACGGCGCACGGCCACCGGGTCGACCGCGGAGCCGTACAGGTTCTCGTCGTCCAGGAGCACCTTGCCCTCGACCCGGCCGCCGGGGGTCACCTCGTGCATGCGGTTGAGGGTGCGCAGGAACGTGGACTTGCCGCAGCCGGACGGGCCGATGAAGGCGGTCACCGAGCGCGGCTCGACCGTCATCGAGATGTCGTCGATCGCCTTGTGGGCGCCGTAGTAGGCGGAGAGGCCCGATACGTCGATTCGCTTGGCCATAACAATCACTGCTTCTTTCGAGCGTGCGAGAAGGGGTCGCTGAGATGGCCGCGTCAGCGACCGTGCTTGGGGGCCTTCCAGCGGGCGATGCCGCGAGCCACCAGGTTGAGGATCATGACGAAGGCGATCAGGACCAGGGCGGCGGCCCAGGCGCGGTCGTACGACGCGTCGCTGCCGACCCGGTACTGCTCCCAGATGTAGAAGGGGAGCGAGGACTGAGCACCCGCGAAGGGGTTCGTGTTGATCAGCTGGCTGCCGAAGACGAGCAGCATGATCGGGGCGGTCTCACCGGCGATGCGGGCGATGGCGAGCATGACGCCCGTGGTGATGCCGCCGATCGCGGTCGGGATGACCACCTTCAGGATGGTGCGCCACTTCGGTACGCCCAGGGCGAGGGAGGCCTCGCGCAGCTCGTTCGGGACGAGCTTGAGCATCTCCTCGGTGGAGCGGACCACGACCGGCATCATCAGGATCGCGAGGGCGAGCGAGCCCATGAACCCGGACGGCTGGAGGTCGAACATCAGCATCAGGGTCAGGATGAAGAGCCCGGCCACGATGGACGGGATGCCCGTCATGACGTCGACGAAGAAGGTGACGGCCCGGGCGAGGGCGCCCTTGCCGTACTCCACCAGGTAGACCGCGGTGAGCAGGCCGAGCGGCGCGGAGATCAGGGTGGCCAGGCCCACCTGCTCCAGGGTGCCGATCAGCGCGTGGTAGACGCCGCCGCCCGGCTCGAAGCCGGGGACACCGGCCATCGAGTGGGACAGGAAGTATCCGTTGAGGACCCGGGTGCCGCGGCTGATGGTCGTCCAGAGCAGCGAGAACAGCGGGATCACGGCGAGGACGAAGCAGACCCAGACCAGGGAGGTCGCCACCCGGTCCTTGGCCTGCCGCTTGTTCTCGACGGCCGAGGTGACCGCGTACGAGACGAGGATGAAGAGCAGGGCCGCGATCAGGCCCCACTGGACCTTGCTCGACAGGCCGAAGGCGAGGCCGATCCCGACGGCGAGGGCGATCGCGACGAGCGCGAAGGCGGCGCCGGCCCAGCGGGGCAGGGCGCGGTGGCTGAGGCTGCCCCTGCCGGGGGCCGGAGCGGCCGGCCGGGCGTCCTGAACGGCTGCGTGGCTCATGCGAGGCTCCCTTCGGGGGCTGCGGTACGGAGGCTGCGGGAAGGCACGGTGCTCATGCGTTGGCTCCCGAGTACTCCTTGCGGCGCGCGATGATCATGCGTGCGGCGCCGTTGACCAGCAGGGTGAGCACGAAGAGGACCAGGCCGGAGGCGATCAGCGCGTCCCGGCCGAGCTGGTTGGACTCGTCGAACTTCGCGGCGATGTTCTGCGCGAAGGTGCCGCCGCCCGGGTTGAGCAGGTGCAGCGAGACGATGTAGCTCGGGGAGAGGACCGTGGCGACGGCCATGGTCTCGCCGAGCGCGCGGCCCAGGCCCAGCATCGAGGCGGAGATCACGCCCGAGCGGCCGAAGGGCAGCACCGAGAGGCGGATGACCTCCCAGCGGGTCGCGCCGAGGGCCAGGGCGGCCTCCTCGTTCATGCGCGGGACCTGGAGGAACACCTCGCGGCTGACGCTGGTCACGATCGGCAGGATCATGATCGCGAGCAGGATGCCGACGGTGAAGATGGAGCGGGCGACGCCGACCTCGGTCTTCTCGAAGACGTAGGTCCAGCCCAGGTAGGTGTCGAGCCACTCGTTGAAGCCGCCGAGGTAGGGCACGAGGAACAGGGCGCCCCAGATGCCGTAGACGATCGACGGGACGGCGGCGAGCAGGTCGACGACGTACGCGAGCGGCGCGGCCAGCTTGCGCGGCGCGTAGTGCGAGATGAACAGGGCGATGCCGACGGCGATCGGGACCGCGATGGCCATCGCGACGACCGAGCTGACGACGGTGCCGAAGAGCAGGACGGCGATGCCGAACGCGGGGGGGCTGCCGGCCGGGTTCCAGTCGAAGGTGGTCAGGAAGTTGCCCTGGTCCTTCGAGATCGCGATGCCGGCCCGGACACTGAGGAAGACGGCGATGGCCGCCATGACGACGAGCAGGAAGATGCCCGAGCCCCGCGAGAGTCCGAGGAAGATCTTGTCGCCCGCGCGGCCGGTGGACTGCTTGCGGCGCGCTGCCGGGGCGGGAGCGGGAGGTGGTGGGGTGTCCGTTGCTATGGAAGAAGCCATGATCTTTCCGGTCTGTGGGCGGGGCCCGAGGGTCCCTGGCGGCGGTGCACCGGATGGTGTGCGGCGGGGGCCGGATCGGGGCCCCCGCCCCACGCGAGCCGTCGGGTCTTCGGCCCGGCGGCTCAACTGGTCTGCTACTGGAGCTCGTTGATGGTCGAGACGACCTTGGAGTTGATCTCGGCCGGGATGGGCGCGTAGCTGGCGTCGGTGAGCAGCTTCTGCCCGTCGGCGCCGGCGGCGTAGGAGAGGAAGGACTTGACCGTGCCGAGGGTGGCCGGCTTGTTGCCCTTGTCGCAGACGACCTCGTACGTCACGAGGACGATCGGGTAGGCGTTGTCGGCCTTGGTCGTGTAGTCCAGCTTCAGCGCCAGGTCCTTGCCGGTGCCGGCGATCTTCGCGGCGGCGATGGCGGTGGAGGCGTTGGCGGAGCTGGCCTTGACCGGGGCGGACGCGCCGGTGTTGATGTCGACGGTCTTGATCGACTGCGAGGAGGCGTACGAGAGCTCGAAGTAGCCGATCGCGCCGTTGGTCTGCTTGACCTGGGCGGCGACGCCGGCCGAGCCGGACGCGGCCTGGCCGCCGGGCGCGGCCCACTTCTTGGCGGGCGCGTACGACCAGTCGGCCTTGGCCGTGGCGCTGAGGTACTTGGTGAGGTTCTCGGTGGTGCCGGAGTCCTCGGAGCGGTGGAAGGCCTGGATCGCCAGGTCGGGGAGCTTGGCGCTCGGGTTCAGCTTGGCGATGGCCTCGTCGTTCCACTTGGTGATCTTGCCGTTGAAGATCTTCGCGAGCGTCGAGGCGTCCAGGACGAGGTTGTCGACGCCCTCCACGTGGAAGCCGATCGCGATCGGGCCGCCGACCATGGGCAGGTTGATGCCCTGGCCGCCGCCGGTGCAGACCTTCTTGGAGTCCTCCACCTGCTGGGCGTTGAGCGGGGAGTCGGAGCCGGCGAAGCCGACCGTGCCCTGGGTGAAGGCGACGATGCCTTCGCCGGAGGACGAGGACTTGTAGTTGATCTGCGCGTCCTTGCAGGCCGCCATGTAGTTCTTGACCCACAGGTCCATGGCGTTCTTCTGCGCGGAGGAGCCGGAGGCCAGGAGCTGGCCCTTGGCGCCGTCGCACTTCACGTTGGAGGCGGCCCCGGTGGTCTTGTCGCCGCTGCCGCCCGTGCTCCCGCCGCCGCTGTTGTTGTCGCTGCCGCACGCCGTGAGGGCCAGGGCGCTGGACACGGCGATGACGCCGAGGGCGGTGGCGCGGAGCCGGTTCTTGCGCTGAAGCTTCACTTTCGGGTGTTCCTTCCGGGAGCCGCCGGTTTCCGTTCGTTGTACGGCGGCGTGCGTGGTGAGGCGGTGAGGGCGGGATGCCGTGCACCGTGTAAGGCCGAAATTAGGCAGAACAGGTGAAGCGGTCGACGGGGGAGAGTTAACGGAAGGTGAACCGTGGCGGGCAGTGCGGTGCCGACCGTTACCGGTTCGTGTTCAGGTGGCATACGGAAACGGCTCCGCGCCCGGGGAACACCGCGGCGGGCCCGGATTCCGGCGGCGCCGCGGGGTCAGGCGGAGTGGAGCGCGTCGAGGAGCGCGAGGACCAGCTGGCGGTCGCGGGGCTCGGTGAGGCGGTGGTGGGCGGCCGCGGGGGGCAGCCAGAGCAGCCGGTCGACCTCGGAGTTCGAGCGGAAGCGGCCCTCGCCCGCCTCGGCGGCCCAGTAGTCCACCCGCTTGGGGCGGCCCTGGCCGTCGGTGTAGTGCACGGTGGGCAGCGCGGCGCCGGGCGTGCACTGGTGCCCGGTCTCCTCCAGCACCTCGCGCAGCGCGCCCGCGAGCGCGTCCTCGCCCCGCTTCAGCTTGCCCTTGGGGTGGGACCAGTCGTCGTACTTGGGCCGGTGGACGAGGCAGACCTCCAGCCCGCCGTCCCCCCAGGGGGAGCGGCGCCACAGGACGCATCCCGCGGCGAGGACGGTTCCGTCGGGTGCGGTACTCATGGGGCGGCCGTGGTGGCCGGGGGTGCGGTGCTCACCGCCACAGGCTGCCAGACCCGCTGGAAGGCGAAGCGGGCCGCCTCCACGTCGTGCCGCTGGTCGGCGTGGAGCACCCCGAGCGCGTACGCCGTGGCCGGGGCGATCCGCGGGGTGCGGGCCGCCGCCGAGGCGGCGGCCGCGGCCTCGGCGGCGTCCCGGTGCCGGTCGAGGGCGCGCCCGGCGGCGAGCAGGCGCTCGCAGGGAGCCGTGTCGCCGAGCCCGTGGCGCAGCACCTCCTGGGCGTACCGGTGCAGCCGCAGGAGCAGCCGGACCTGGTGCCAGGGGCTGTCCTGGCTCTCGCTCTCCTGGACCAGTGCCTCCGCGTTGTACGGGCGGGCGGCGCGGGCCAGCGGCAGCGCGGCCACCGCCCGCTCCAGGCGGTCCTCGGCGTCCAGGGCCGCGGGCGTGAGCACCTCGCAGGCGTGGGTGGCGGCCGCGGACGTCAGCGGCACCTCGCTGGCCAGCAGCGCGACCGCGTCCGCCACGGCGTGGAACCGGGAGGAGCCGAGCGCCTGGAGCGCCGCCGAGTGGGCCCGGGTGCGGGCCAGCGTCAGCTGCCGGTCGAGCAGCGCGCCCGCCCGGGCGGCGCCCACCGTGAGGCTGCCCGCGTCCCCGCGCTGCGGCGGCACCTGGCTGCCGGAGAGCCGGTGCAGGGCGTCCAGGAGCCGGGTGAGCCGGGCGGCGGTGGCGTGCTCGCCCGCCAACGTGCCGGACAGCCACGCCAGTTCGGTGCGCAGCGGGTCGGCCCACGCCGCGTCGAGCAGCGGGCGGAAGGTGTGCAGGGTGCCGCTGATGCGGCGGGCGGCCGCGCGCAGGGCGCGGGCGGCCTCCTCGCTGGTGTGGTTGTCGGGCCCCGCCTCGCGGTGGAGGCGGAGACTGCGCAGGAATTCCCCCGCCTGCGCGTGGAGGTAGGGGGCCAGGACCTCGCCCGCCAGCTCCTGTCCGGCGATGTTCTCAGGGCGTTGCACGCCGGCGCCTCCGGGCGTCTATCAGCATCTCCTGTACGTTGCGCAGCGGCTGTCCCTCGGCGTCGGTCGAGTGCCGGGTCCAGTTCCCGTCGGCGCCCAGGTGCCAGGACGAGGTCGTGTCCGACATCCCGGTCTCCAGGAGCCGGCTCAGGGCCGCGCGGTGGGCCGGGTCGGCGACCCGGACCAGTGCCTCGATGCGTCGGTCGAGGTTGCGGTGCATCATGTCGGCGCTGCCGAACCAGACTTCGGGCTCGCCGCCGTTGCCGAAGGCGAAGACCCGCGAGTGCTCCAGGAAGCGGCCGAGGATCGAACGGACCCGGATGTTCTCCGAGAGGCCGGTCACCCCCGGGCGTACGGCGCAGATGCCGCGTACCCAGATGTCGACCGGTACGCCCGCCTGGGAGGCCCGGTAGCAGGCGTCGATGACGGCCTCGTCGACCATCGAGTTGACCTTGATGCGGACGTAGGCGGGCCGCCCGGCGTGCTGGTGGGCGATCTCCTTGTTGATCCGCGAGACCAGGCCGTCCCGCAGGGACTTGGGGGCGACCAGCAGCCGCCGGTAGGTCTCCCGGCGGGAGTACCCGGACAGCCGGTTGAAGAGGTCCGAGAGGTCGGCGCCGACCTGCGGGTCGGCGGTCAGCAGCCCCAGGTCCTCGTAGAGGCGGGCCGTCTTGGGGTGGTAGTTGCCGGTCCCCACGTGCGAGTAGCGGCGCAGCGTGTCGCCCTCCTGGCGCACCACCAGGGAGAGCTTGCAGTGCGTCTTGAGGCCGACGAGCCCGTAGACCACGTGGCAGCCGGACTCCTCCAGCTTGCGCGCCCACTTGATGTTGGCCTGCTCGTCGAAGCGGGCCTTGATCTCGACGAGGACGAGCACCTGCTTGCCCGACTCGGCCGCGTCTATCAGCGCGTCCACGATCGGTGAGTCGCCCGAAGTCCGGTACAGGGTCTGCTTGATGGCCAGCACGTCCGGGTCGGACGCGGCCTGTTCCAGGAAGGCCTGCACCGAGGTGGAGAACGAGTCGTACGGGTGGTGGAGCAGGACGTCGCGCTCGCGGACGGCGGCGAAGATGTCGGGCGCGGAGGCGGACTCGACCTCGGCGAGGTCGCGGTGGGTGCCCGCGACGAACTTGGGGAACTTCAGCTCCGGCCGGTCGAGCGCGGAGATCCCGAACAGGCCGGTCAGGTCGAGCGGGCCGGGCAGCGGGTAGACCTCGGCGTCCGAGATCTTCAACTCCCGTACGAGCAGGTCGAGTACGTACGGGTCGATGGACTCCTCGACCTCCAGGCGCACCGGCGGGCCGAAGCGGCGCCGCATGAGTTCCTTCTCCAGGGCCTGGAGCAGGTTCTCGGCGTCGTCCTCCTCGACTTCGAGGTCCTCGTTGCGCGTCACCCGGAACATGTGGTGCGCGAGCACCTCCATGCCGGGAAAGAGCTCCTCCAGGTGTGCCGCGATGACGTCCTCCAGCGGCACGTAGCGCTGCGGCGAGGCCTCAAGGAAGCGAGAGAGCAGCGGCGGGACCTTCACCCGCGCGAAGTGGCGGTGGCCCGAGACCGGGTTGCGCACCACCACGGCGAGGTTGAGCGAGAGCCCCGAGATGTACGGGAAGGGGTGCGCGGGGTCCACGGCCAGCGGGGTCAGGACCGGGAAGATCCGCTGCCGGAACAGGGTGAAGAGGCGGGCCTGCTCCTTCTCGGTGAGCTCCGGCCAGCGGATCAGGTGGATGCCGTCGTCGGCCAGGGCGGGCGCCACGTCCTGCTGGTAGCAGGCGGCGTGCCGGGCCATGAGCTCGCGCGAGCGCGTCCAGATCAGGTCCAGGACCTCGCGCGGCTGGAGACCGGAGGCGGAGCGGGTGGCGACGCCGGTGGCGATGCGGCGCTTGAGTCCGGCCACCCGGACCATGAAGAACTCGTCCAGGTTCGAGGCGAAGATCGCCAGGAAGTTGGCCCGTTCGAGCAGCGGGGTCGCCGGGTCCTCGGCGAGCTCCAGAACGCGCTCGTTGAACGCGAGCCAGCTGCGTTCGCGGTCCAGGAAACGGCCCGAGGGAAGCTCGTCGCCCTCGCCCTCGCTCTCGTCCTCGTAGGCGTCCAGGTCCGCGTCGATGTCCGGCTCCAGGGCGATGGGGGCCCCTCCCTGCTCGAACGAAGTTGAGAGCTCGGGGGAGGCGGCCGCGAGGGTGTGCGGCCGGTGCGCGGCTATGGAGCCGACGGACGGCTGGGCGGGCTGGAGCGGGACCTCGGCGCTGGGCTGCTGGCTCATGTCCCCATTGTTCCGCGCGTCGGGGCTGTCCAGCGCGTCGGAGAGGGCGGGGGTCAGGGCCCGGGGGGTTCTCGCGGGGGGAACTGTTCCGTTCCGGGTGGCGGGCGCCGGCGGCTTCATTACGCGAGCGTCGCAAGCGTGTCTGAATGGCTGGTTACGAGGACATGACGTAAGGGCAAGCGAACCCCGGCCCCCGGGCGTCGCCCAGGGGGCCGGTCGGCCGGTCGGCCCGTCTGCGGGGCGCGGCCACCAGCATGCGGCGGCCCGCCGGGCCGGGGCAAGGGGCGGGTCAGGACTCCGCGCGGTACATCAGGTCGACCTCGTGCGTGGTGAAGCCGAGGCGCTCGTACACCGTGACGGCCGCCGTGTTGTCGGCGTCGACGTACAGCATCGCGGTGGGCAGGCCCTCGGCGGCGAGGTGGCGCAGGCCCGTCGCGGTCAGCGCCTTGCCGAGGCCGCCGCCCTGCGCGTCGGGCCGGATCCCGACGACGTACACCTCGCCGAGCCGCTCCTCGGCGTGCACCTTGGTCCAGTGGAAGCCGACGAGTTCGCCGTCCTTCTCCGCGAGGAAGAAGCCCTTCGGGTCGAACCACGGCTCGGCCTTGCGGTCGTCCAGGTCGCGCTGGGTCAGCGAGCCCTGCTCGGGGTGGTGCGCGAAGGCGGCCGCGTTCACCGCGAGCCAGGCCGCGTCGTCCTCGCCCGGCGTGAACGTGCGCACGGTGACGCCCTCGGGCCAGACGGGCTCGGCGATGTCGAGCGGGCTCAACGGGCGCCGCAGCTGGCGCAGTTCGCGGAACAGGGTCAGGCCCAGAACCTGGGCGAGGTGGCGGGCCGCCGAGTGGCCGCCGTGCGCCCACACCCGCAGCCGCTTGCCGGTCGCGCCGAGCAGCGCGCTGCCGAGCGCGCGGCCGTGCCCGTGGCCCCGGTACGCGGGGTGCACCACCAGCTCGGCGGCGGGCGCCTCCACCGGGTCGGTGTCCTCCAGCTGGGCGTACCCGACCAGCGCATCGCCCACCGTCAGCAGGAAGTGCCGCACGCCGTCGCGGCGGCCCCCGCGCAACTGGAGCCGCCCCTGCTCGGAAACGGCCTGCTGCCCGTCGCCGCGGGCGGCTTCGGCGAGGAGGCCGAGGACGGCCTGCGCCTGGGAGTGACTGAGCTCGTCGAGCGTCTGGATCTCACGGGTGGACGGGGCGGGGGCGGCTGCGTCTGTCATGCCTACGAGAGTACGGCGGGGGGCCTCGCGGCCGGGGTGGGCCGGGCGTCCGCGATCAACGGCAACCAGCTCGTGACCCGCCACCCCCTGTTGCGCTACGCGCGTTGACCATAGGCTGCGCCGGGAATTCACCGGACACTCACAGGGGACTCAAAGACCAGATGCCAGCGAAACCCCACATGAAGCGTGCCGCCACACGAATGTGGGCGGGGGCCGCCGGACTTGCCACCGTCGGAGCGCTCGTCGCCGCGATGCCGGCCGACGCGCACGACCACGGGCACCACCCGAAGCCGGACCGCACCGTCGACGTACAGCTGCTGTCCTTCAACGACCTGCACGGCAACCTGGAGCCCCCGGCCGGATCGGCGGGCGCGGTGACGGAGCGTCAGGCGGACGGGATCACCAAGTCCGTTCCGGCGGGCGGCATGGAGTACCTCGCCACCTCGCTGCGCACCGCCCGCCAGGGCCACCCGTACTCGATCACCGCGGCCGGCGGCGACATGATCGGCGCGAGCCCCCTGCTCTCCGGGCTCTTCCACGACGAGCCGACCATCGAGGCGCTCAACAAGCTGAAGCTGGACGTCACGGCCGTGGGCAACCACGAGTTCGACGAGGGTGCCACCGAGCTCGCCCGGATGCAGCACGGCGGCTGCCACCCGACCGAGGGCTGCTACGAGAAGGGCAAGAAGTTCCGCGGCGCCGACTTCCCCTACCTCGCGGCCAACGTGACGAGCGAGAAGACCGGCAGGCCGATCCTCAAGCCGTACACGGTGTGGCGGAAGAACGGCGTCAAGATCGGCTTCATCGGCGTGACCCTGAAGGGCACCCCGAACGTCGTGACCGCGGCCGGGGTCAAGGGCCTCAAGTTCGCGGACGAGATCGAGACGATCAACAAGTACGCCAAGGAACTGGACCGCCAGGGCGTCAAGTCGATCGTCGCGCTGATCCACGAGGGCGGCATGCCGTCCACCAACGCGTACAACGACAGCTGCGACAGCCAGGGCCCCGGCAGCGGGATCTCCGGGCCCATCGTCGACATAGCCAAGGGCGTCTCGCCCAAGGTGGACGCGCTCATCACCGGCCACACCCACCAGGCGTACGTGTGCACCATCCCGGACCCGGCGGGCAACCCGCGCATGGTCACCTCGGCGGCCTCCTTCGGCAAGCTGTACACCGACACGACGCTCACCTACGACCGGCGCACCAACGACATCGTGCGTACGGCGGTGAAGTCGCCGAAGTCCGCGAACCACATCGTCCGCCGGGACCAGCCCAAGGCCGCCGACATGTCCGAACTGATCGCCCGCTGGGGCAAGTTGGCGGCGCCGGTGGCCAACCGGCCGCAGGGCTACATCTCCGCCGACATCAACGGCCGCGGCTCCGACGCCCCCGAGAAGCCGCTCGGCGACCTGATCGCCGACGCCCAGCTGGCGGGTCTCTCCGCGCCGGACAAGGGCGGCGCGCAGATCGCCTTCATGAACCCGGGCGGCATCCGCTCCGACCTCGTGTACAAGGCGTCCGGCGGTGAGGGCGACGGGGTCGTGACGTACGGCGAGGCCTTCACGGTGCAGCCCTTCACCAACATGATGAACGTGGTCGACCTGACCGGCGCGAAGATCATCTCCGCCCTTCAGCAGCAGGTCAGCGGCCCGAACCAGGCCGACCCGAAGATCCTCCAGGTCTCGAAGGGCCTGACCTACACCCTGGACATGACGAAGTCGGGGGCGGCCCGGGTGCTGACCGACACGGTGAAGCTGAACGGGGTGCCGCTCGACCCCGCGAAGACCTATCGCGTAGCCATGAACGAGTTCCTCGCCGGGGGCGGGGACGGGTTCCCGGCGCTGGTCGGCACGAACAAGGTCGTCGGGGCGTCGGACCTCGACGTCTTCGACGCGTACCTGACGGCGAACTCGTCGCCTTCGAACCCGCTGGCTCCGCCGGCTTCGGGACGCATCACCGTGCTGAAGTAGCGGCGCCCTGCGCCGCGTTGAGGGGGCGGGCCTTTTTCGGCCCGCCCCCCTTCGTGTCTTCTGCCACTCCGTGCCGGGCGCTTTCGGCACTCCGTGCCGGGGTTCGACTGCGGCCCGGTGGGGGCTGGTCGCGCGGTTCCTCGCGCCCCTCACCCCTTGTCCGCCGCGGGCCGTGCGTGGCTGGTCGCGCGGTTCCCCGCGCCCCTGGCCGCCTAATCCGCCGCGGGGTTTCGGGTTCAGGGGGTTTCTGGGGGTGGGGTTGGGGCGCCTGGGAGGGTGATGGTGGCCAGGGTGCCGCCGCCCGTGGCCGCGGCCAGGGTGACCTGGCCGCCCGCGTGCTGGACCGTGCGGGCCACGATGGACAGCCCCAGACCGGAGCCGGGCAGGGCCCGCGCCGACGGAGAGCGCCAGAAGCGTTCGAAGACGTGCGGGAGCTCCTCGGCGGGAATGCCGGGCCCCTGGTCGCGGACCGTCAGGACCCCGCGGTCCAGGGCCACCGTGATCGTGCCACGGGGCGGACTGAACTTCACCGCGTTGTCGAGCACGTTCACCACCGCCCGCTGCAACGCCGCCGGCTCGGCCCGTACGTACCAGGGCGCGAGCTGTGCCGTGATCGTCAGCTCGGGCCCGCGCAGCCGCGCCCGGTCGAGCGCGACCCGGGTGATGTCGTGCAGGCCGACCACCTCCAGCGGACCCTCGCGCACCGCGTCCGGCCGGGACAGCTCCTGCAAGTCCCCGATGAGGGAGGCCAGTTCGGACATCTGGGCCGTCACGGACGTCATCAGCGCCTTGCGGTCGGCGGGCGGGATGGCCCGCCCCGTCTCGTCGCTGCGGGCGAGCAGCTCGATGTTGGTACGCAGCGAGGTGAGCGGCGTGCGCAGCTCGTGCCCGGCGTCCGCGATGAGCTGCGCCTGCCGGTCCCGGGAGGAGGCGAGCGCGGCGGTCATCGCGTTGAACGAGCGCGAGAGCCGGGCGATCTCGTCCTCCCCCTCGACGGGGATGCGGACGGTGAGGTCCTCGGTCCGCGCCACGTGCTCGACGGCCCCGGTCAGCTTGTCCACGGGCCGCAGCCCGGTCCGCGCGACCCAGAGCCCGGCGGCACCGGCCGCGACCACGCCGATGCCCGCGAGGCCGGTCAGCAGGAGGGCGAGGCGATTGAGCGCGGAGTCGACCTCGGTGAGCGGCCGGGACAGCGAGACGGTGGCCCACCTGCCGTCGAAGTCCTGACGCTGGGTGTGCACCCGCACGTCCATCCCGCCGTCGGTCGTGCTGCTGTGCAGGGCTTCGGCCTTCAGGCTGAGGCTGCGGGCCACCGCGATGTCCTGGGGCGTGACCCGTACGGCCGGGGAGTCCGGAGCCACACAGCGGGTGCCGTCCGGCAGGACGACCTGGATGTAGGCGAACGGCTTCTTCCCCGGCGGCAGATTGCCCTCCGACAGACAGGACTGGAGCGCGGCCTGCACCAGGCTGGTGGGGGCGCTGGTGTTGCGCAGCGTGGTGTCGAGCTCGGCGCGCAACTGGGCCCGGGTCAGCAGCCAGCAGGTGACGGCGACCGCGGCCACCGCGACCGCGACCGCCGTCGCGACCAGCATGGCCAGCCGGGACCGCAGCGGCATCGCGTGGTACCGGCGCAGTGCTCGGTTCACTCCGCGCCGCCCGGCCGCAGGGCGTACCCCACGCCCCGCACCGTGTGCACGAGGCGGGGCTCGCCGCCCGCCTCCGTCTTGCGGCGCAGGTACATCACGTACACGTCGAGCGAGTTGGACGACGGCTCGAAGTCGAAGCCCCAGACCGCCTTGAGGATCTGCTCACGGGTGAGCACCTGCCGGGGGTGGGTCAGGAACATTTCGAGCAGGGTGAACTCGGTGCGGGTCAGTTCCACCACGCGGTCGCCGCGGGTGACCTCGCGCGTGGAGAGGTCCATCCTGAGGTCCGCGAAGCTGAGGACGTTCCCGGCGTCCTGCCCGGCCGCCCCCGCGTCGACGGCGTACGAGCTGCGGCGCAGCAACGCCCGGATGCGGGCGAAGAGTTCGTCGAGCTCGAACGGCTTGACCAGGTAGTCGTCGGCGCCCGCGTCGAGCCCGGTGACGCGGTCGCCGACCGTGTCGCGCGCCGTCAGCATCAGGATGGGCGTGGTGGAGCCCGCCGCGCGCAGCCGGCGGGCCGCGGTGAGCCCGTCCATCCTCGGCATCTGGATGTCGAGCACGATGAGCTCGGGCCGGTAGGCCTCCGCCTTGGCGAGGGCGTCGAGGCCGTCCACGGCGACCTCGGTGCCGTATCCCTCGAAGGCGAGACTGCGTTGCAGCGCCTCGCGGACGGCGGGCTCGTCGTCGACGATCAGGATGCGCTGCGTTTCGTCCTCGGCGGGGCTCATGAGCGGGTTCCTTCTTCTGCTTCGTGCGGCTCGGTGAACATCAGCCTCGCATGTGGACGGTGCGGCGCGGGGCGGCTCGCTGCCCCGCGCGGATCAGTAGCTGCCGCCGAAGCCGCCGCCGCTGTTCCCGCCCTGGCTGCTGTCGCCGCCGCCGGTGTTCGCGCCGCCGCTGCCGCCGCCCCGCAGGCTGGCGAGGTCGGACTTGACGGTGTTGATCGGGATGGCGAAGCCGAGCCCGACACTGCCCGCCGTCGAACCGCCCTGGCCGCTCGAACTCGGCGAGTACATCGCGGAGTTGATGCCGATGATGTTGCCGTTCATGTCGATGAGCGCGCCGCCGGAGTTGCCGGGGTTGAGCGAGGCGTCGGTCTGGAGCGCCTTGTACGTGGTCTTCGACGAGCCGGTGTCGCCGTTGAACTGCTGCCCGCCGAACTCGAACGGCCAGCCGCCGCTGCCGCGACCCTGCCCCTGACCCTGGTTGCCCTGCTCCTTGGCGACGGTGACGTCGCGGTCGAGGGCGGAGATGATGCCGGAGGTGACGGTGCCGGTGAGACCCTCGGGGGAGCCGATGGCGACGACCTGGTCGCCGACCGCGATCTTGCCGGAGTCGCCGAGACTGGCGGGCTTGAGGCCGCTCGCCCCGTCCAGCTTGATCAGCGCGAGGTCCTTGTCGGGGTCGGTGCCGACGACCTTGGCGGTGTAGCTCTTGCCGTTGCTGAGCTTCACCTTGACCGAGGTCGCCCCCGAGATGACGTGGTTGTTGGTGATGATCTCGCCCTTGGACGTGATGATCACGCCCGCGCCGGTCGACTCGCCCGAGCCGGACGCCGCGTTGATCTCGACGATGCTCGGCATGACGGCCTTGGCGACGCCGGAGACCGTGCCGTTGGTGCTGTTGGACGCGTTGGTGCCGCTCACCCCGGCGCTGACACTGCTGCCGTTGTCGGACACGTAGTGCTCGACGAGGCTCGCGGTGCCGCCGCCTATCGCCGCCGCGATGATGGCGACCGCCGCGAGGAGGCCGACCGAGCGCTTGGCGCGCCTGGGCCGGGGGGCGCCCGCCGCACCGCCGGCGGGGTGGGCGGTCCCGCCGCCGTCACCGCCGCCGTGGAACCCGGCGACCCCGGGCTCGGCGTGGGCGGCCGGGGCGCCCGGCCACACGGTGGTGCCGGGGCCGGTGGTCACCGGGGTGGTCGGCTGGTACGGGGGCGGCGGCGGATAGGCGGCCGCGTAGGCCTCGGCCTCTCGCCGCGCGTCGTCCTTGGCTCGCTGCCAGGACTCGTCCGCGGAGGCGGAGTGCTGAGGCTGCTGCTCGGGGTACTCGCCGCTGTGGCGGGGGCTCTCGGTCATGTCTATGACCTTCGCGAGCCTTCATGAGAGCAGTCTGAGGACCACTTAAGAAGCCCGGCAGAACCGTGTTTGCCCGAAATAAAGGCGCCTCGCGCGGCGCCGGGCGGACGGCTCAGCCGCAGCCGCAGGACCGGCGCACGACCAGCCGCGAGGGGAACTGCTTGAGGCGTTCGCGGCGCGAGCCCGCCACCCGCAGCCCGTCGTCCAGGACCAGGTCCACCGCGGCCCGCGCCATCGCGGGCCGGTCGGAGGCGATCGTGGTGAGCGGCGGATCGGTCAGGGCCGCCTCCTTCACGTCGTCGAAGCCCGCCACGGCGAGCTCGCCCGGCACGTCGATGCGCAGCTCGCGGGCGGCCCGCAGCACGCCGATCGCCTGGTCGTCGGTGGCGCAGAAGATGGCGGGCGGCCGCTGCGGCCCGGCGAGGATCTCCAGCGCCACCTGGTAGGCGTCGTACCGGTTGTACGGGGCCTGGAAGAGGCGGCCTTCGAGGGAGCGGCCGGACTCCAGCATGGCCCGGCGCCAGCCCTCGACGTGGTCGGCCACCGGGTCGCCGACCGCCGGGGTCGACTCGATGCCGCCGAGGCAGGCGACGTACTCGTGGCCGTGTTCGAGCAGGTGGCGGGTGGCGAGCTGGGCGCCGCCGATGTCGTCGGTCACCACCGCCACGTCGTCGATCGCCTCGGGCCGCTCGTGCAGCAGCACCACCCGGGCGTCCCACGCGTCGATCTCGGCCGCGGCCCGCTCGCTGGGGCCCTGGCTGACCAGGATCAGCCCGGCGACCCGCATGCCGAGGAAGGCCCGCAGATAGTGGACCTCGCGGTCGTCGATGTAGTCGGAGTTGCCGACCAGGACCATTTTCCCGCGCTCGGACGCCGCCTGCTCGACCGCGTGCGCCATCTCCGCGAAGAACGGCTGGCGGGCGTCCGGGACGATCATTCCTATGAGGTCGGTGCGCCGCGAGGCCATCGCCTGGGCGACCCGGTCGGGCCGGTACCCCAGCTCCTTGATCGCGGCGAGGACACGCTCGCGCGTGGCCGGGGCGACCGGCCGGGGTCCGTTGTTGATGACGTAACTGACGACGGCGGTCGAAGTACCCGCAAGTCGTGCCACGTCGTCCCGCGTCACCTTGGCCACGCGCGGCAGTCTACGCGGGGTGACCCCCCTCTGGGCAGGCCGTATCGCAGGTCGTACCCCAGGCGTGATCTACCGTTCGGGTTACGACTTCGAGGAGCGCGCCGCCGCTTCCTTCGCCTCGGCGGTGGCCGCGTCCACGACCGCCTTCGCCTTGGCGTCCTCGGCCGAGCGCTCGGGCTTCTCGGGCGTCACGAAGCGGTAGCCGACATTGCGGACGGTGCCGATCAGCGACTCGTGCTCGGGGCCGAGCTTGGCCCGCAGCCGCCGTACGTGCACATCGACGGTGCGGGTGCCGCCGAAGTAGTCGTAGCCCCAGACCTCCTGGAGCAGCTGGGCTCGGGTGAAGACCCGGCCCGGGTGCTGGGCGAGGTACTTGAGCAGCTCGAACTCCTTGAAGGTCAGGTCGAGGACCCGCCCCTTGAGCTTGGCGCTGTAGGTGGCCTCGTCCACGGAGAGGTCGCCGTTGCGGATCTCCATGGGGGAGTCGTCCGAGGTGGCCTGCGCCCGGCCGGTGGCGAGCCGCAGCCGCGCCTCGACCTCGGCCGGCCCCGCGGTGTCGAGCAGCACGTCGTCGATGCCCCAGTCGGCGGTGACGGCGGCCAGACCGCCCTCGGTCACGACCAGGACCAGCGGGCAGCCCGGACCGGTGGAGCGGAGCAGCTGGCACAGCGACCGCACGTGCGGCAGGTCGCGGCGGCCGTCGATCAGGATGACGTCGGCACCCGGGGTGTCGACGAGCGCGGGCCCCTCGGCGGGGGCCACCCGGACGGTGTGCAGGAGCAGGCCGAGCGCGGGCAGCACCTCCGTCGACGGCTGGAGGGCGTTGGTCAGGAGCAGCAGAGAGCTCATCGCGACCCTCCCCCGGGCTTTCGGCTTCGATCGAGCGGGGGATGCCCCCATGCCCGGGTCGTCCGTTTCGGGTCCTGCTCGGTTCGCTCGCCCATAACGTCGGTTCCTCCTCGGTCCCTGCGGAGGGGGGTCCCCCTGCTCCGGGAGAGCTCGGGGGCGTTGCGGCACTGCTTCGTACATGTCAGGACCCGGCTGCGGATCCCTTGTGAGCGTTTGTTCACCCGTCCGTAACAACGACCGGGAAACACAAAAGGACCCGGGGGCTACGGTGCCCGGATCCTCTGCCTAGGAGAATAGCCCACATGAATGCCGGGGCAGAGGACCGATTTCACACTTCAGCTGTTTCCTCGATCACTCCCGGACCCCGGCGCGCCATCCTGCGTACGTCGGACGGTGTCCGGATCGAGGCGGTTTACGAGCCCTGCGCGCGGGGCGCCGCCGACACCGCGATCGTGGTCGCGCACGGGTTCACGGGATCGGCCGACCGGCCCGCAGTGCGCCGGGCCGCGGGGGTGTTCGCGCAGTACGCGGCCGTGATCACCTTCTCGTTCCGCGGGCACGGGCGGTCCGGCGGGCGCTCGACCGTCGGCGACCGCGAGGTGCTCGACCTCGCTGCGGCCGTGGAGTGGGCGAGATCACTCGGGTACGCACGGGTGGTGACCGTCGGCTTCTCGATGGGCGGCTCCGTGGTGCTGCGGCACGCGGCGACCCATCAGGGGGGAGCACGGGGGCGCACCGAAGCAGTGGCGGCGGTCAGCGCGCCCGCCCGCTGGTACTACCGGGGCACGGCCCCGATGCGGCGGGTGCACTGGCTGGTGACCCGGCCCGCCGGGCGGCTCGTCGGCCGCTTCGGCTTCGCGACGCGCATCCACACCGAGGACTGGGACCCGGTGCCGCTGTCGCCCGTCGAGGCGGTCCCGCTGATCGCGCCCACCCCGCTGCTCATCGTGCACGGCGACCGCGACCCGTACTTCCCGGTGGACCACCCGCGGATGCTGGCGGCAGCCGGACCTGCGCAGTTGTGGCTCGAGCCGGGCATGGGGCACGCCGAGAACGCGGCCGACGACGAACTGCTCGGGCGGATCGCGGGCTGGCTCATCGCCGCGCGGCCCGCCGCGTAGCCCATCATGGAGGGCGACGAAAGGAGCCACACCATGGCAGCGGGAACCATCCGCTTCTGGGCCGCGGCCAAGTCCGCCGCCGGTGTCGGCGAGGAGCCGTACGCCGCCGGGACACTGGCCGAGGCCCTCGACGCGGTGCGCGAACGGCACCCCGGAGAGCTCACGCGCGTACTGCAGAGGTGTTCGTTCCTGGTCGACGGTGACCCCGTCGGGAAGCGGAACCATGAGACCGTACGCCTTGCCGAGGGCGGCACGGTCGAGGTGCTCCCGCCGTTCGCAGGAGGGTGACCCCCACGTCATGAGCGAGCAGTACCCGTATCAGCAGCAGCCCCAGTACGACCAGTACGGGCAGCCCGTGCAGCCCCAGCCGCCGTTCCCGTACGAGCCGTACCAGGACCAGCAGCAGTACACGCAGACCTGGGAGGGGCAGACCTGGGACACCCAGTACCAGCCCACGATCCCGCCCGTGCAGCAGCCCGCGGAGCCCGCGCCGCGCCGGGGGCGCCACGCGCAGCCCGCGCCCGACCAGCCCTGGCAGGAGAGCGCGGCCGACGCGGCGTACGCGGCCGACACGGCCTACCTGCCGCCGCAGAGCGCCCCCCGGCACGGCCCGGGGACCGCCTCGGTGCCGCTGCCGCCGGAGGTCCCGATGGCGCCCGCGCCCGCCCCGGCGCCGGTGTACGAACCGGCCGCGGCCCCGGCGTCCGCGCCCGCCGACGGCCCGGCGTACAGCTCGCCCACCACCGTCGGCAACACCCGCATCACCGACGCCCAGCGCGCCCGTGCCGAGGGCCGGTCGCCGATCATCGCGCCCGGGATGCGGCCCGCCGCGCTCACCGCCGTGCTCGCCCTGCTGCTCGCGGTGGCCGCGCCCGTCGGCCCCTACGCGCTCGCCGTGCCGCTCGTCCTCCTCCAGGCCGTCACGGCCGCGGGCTGGTTCCGGCTCAACGGCATGTGGCCGGCCCGCCAGGGCATCGCGCTCGCCTTCGCGGGCGGCCTCGTCGCGGACGTCGCCCTGCTGGCGCTCGGACGTGAGGACGCGCCCGCCGCGATCCTGGGCACGCTCGGGGTCTGGGTGCTGCTCACGCTCGTCCTCCAGTTGCGTTCGCACGCCGACCCCGACGAGCGGATGTACGGCCTGATGGCGACCGTCGCCTCGGCGGCCCTCGCGATCCTGGCCGGCGGATTCCTCGCGGCGCCGCCGCACGCGGTGTCCGTCGGCGCCGCCGCGGTGGCCGTCGCCGCCCTCGCGCGGGCGCTGCCGCTGCCGTCGGCCGCCTCGGTCGTGGTCGCGCTGCTCGCGGCGGCGGGCGTGGGCATCGCGGTGGGCGGCCTTGTCGGCATCGGCGCGAGCGGCGCCCTGCTCGGCCTCGCGGCCGGGGGCTGCGCGCTGATCGGGCTGCGGGTGGCCTCGTACGACTACCCGTCCCGGTTCGTCCACATGACGGCGGGCGTCGCCCTGCCGCTGACCGCGGCCGTCCCTGTGCTGTATCTCATCGGTCGCGCCGTGGCGTAGGGAACCGCGGTTAGGGTCGAGATCGTCATTCCGGAGGATCAATCACTGAAGACCGATCTTCCGGATCTTCGGCTTCGAAGACATGATCGACGACATCGAGGGTCGACGGCCGACCGGTGGGGGACACGTAGGCAATGCGCGCACTGCGAATACTTCTGATCATCGCGATCGTTCTCGGCGGCATCTTCGTCGCCGCGGACCGCATCGCGGTGAACATCGCCGAGTCCAAGACGGCCGACAAGATCAAGAGCAGCCAGCGGCTCAGTTCGACGCCGGATGTCAGCATCAAGGGCTTCCCCTTCCTGACCCAGGTGGTCGCCAAGGAGCTGGACGAGGTCGACGTCTCGCTGTCCGGGGTCACCGCGACGGCCGGGGGCCACTCGGTCAACGTCACCGAGGTGACGGCCGAGCTGCACGCCGTGAAGATCGACAGCAGCTTCTCCTCGGCGGTGGCTGGGCGGGCCGAGGGTGCGGCGCAGATCTCGTACGCGGACCTGTCCAAGGCCGCGCCCAAGGGGGCGACGGTCGGCTACGCCGGTGCGGACCGGGCGGCCAAGGGCCAGGTCAAGGTGACCGGCCCGCTCACCGACCTCCTGGAGGGCCAGGGCGTGTCGCTGCCCGCCCCGGTCAAGGCGCTGCTCCAGGGACGGACGGTGTCGGCGTACAGCACGGTGAGTCTGAACGGGTCGGGGTCGGTGCAGTTGCGGGCGGAGGCTCTGCCGAAGCTGCCGGTGCCGGGGTTTGAGCAGCGGTTGCGCAAGGCGGTCGACTACGACCTGAAGATCGACGGGATGCCGTCGAGCATCAAGCTGAACAAGGTCACGGCCACGGAGGCCGGGCTCCGCTTCTCGGGAGAGGGCACGGAGGTCCGCCTGGCGGGCTGAGTCCCCCACCCCGCTGTGACCCTCCGGGGCTCCGCCCCAGACCCCGTTTCGCGCCTGAACGGCGCTCGTCCTCAAACGCCGGACGGGCTGAGGTTGCCCATGCGGGCCAGCACGATGCCGCCAAGGGGCGCGGGGAACGGCGCGATAAGCCCCGCACGGTCCGCAGGCGCCCTGGGGCTCCGCCCCAGACCCCGTGTCGCGCCTGAACGGCGCTCGTCCTCAATCGCCGGACGGGCTGAAGATGCCCGTGCGGGCCAGCACGATGCCGCCAAGGGGCGCGGGGAACGGCGCGAGGAGCGGGCACGGTCCGCAGGTGAACGAGGGTTTTGGGGGCGCGGGGAACTGCGCGAGGGGGTACGCACGGTCCGCAGATCGAAGGGGGTTTTGGGGGCGCGGGGAACTGCGCGAGGGGGTACGCACGGTCTGCGGGCGAGGGTGTTGAGAGGCCCGGGCGGGGCCGTGGGTGCCGGATAGTGAGACGGGGTGTCCGGTGGGCAGGAGGCCGGGCCCGGAGGGCGACGGCGGGGAGGGGCCCGCGGGCCCCGGAGGACGCCCACGTACCAGCATGCGGATGATCGAGTCTCAGCATGCGACACACCGGTGACACGCCCCGGTATGCGTCCCTACGATCGGACGCATGAAGCGACAGGCGGACCTCACGAAGCGGCGGGCAGTAGACCTGTGCCGCGTCGCCGCCATGCTCTGTCGCCCCTTCTGAGCGGGACGCTCAACTCCCGCATTCCCCGGGCCACTTGGCCTCCCTCAGGCCGCCCAGGCCCACCCCGTGCCGCGTACGCGCGCCGCAGACGCGTACCCGCACACCTGCACCGCCCCCGCAGACTGCCCCGGAGGAGAAGAACATGAGCCGCAGCGACGTCCTGGTAGACGCCGACTGGGTCGAGGCCCACATCGACGACCCGAAGGTCGCCATCGTCGAGGTCGACGAGGACACCTCGGCGTACGAGAAGAACCACATCAAGAACGCGATCCGGATCGACTGGACCAAGGACCTCCAGGACCCGGTCCGCCGCGACTTCATCGACCAGGAGGGCTTCGAGAAGCTCCTCTCGGCCAAGGGCATCGCCAACGACACCACCGTCGTCCTCTACGGCGGCAACAACAACTGGTTCGCCTCGTACGCCTTCTGGTACTTCAAGCTCTACGGTCACCAGGACGTGAAGCTCCTCGACGGCGGCCGCAAGAAGTGGGAGCTCGACTCCCGCGACCTGGTGGACGGCGACCAGGTTCCCAGCCGCCCGGCCACCCAGTACAAGGCCAAGCCGCAGGACGCCTCCATCCGCGCCTTCCGCGACGACGTCGTGAACGCGATCGGCACCAAGAACCTCGTCGACGTGCGCTCGCCCGACGAGTTCTCCGGCAAGCTGCTCGCCCCGGCCCACCTCCCGCAGGAGCAGTCGCAGCGCCCGGGCCACGTCCCGTCCGCCCGCAACATCCCGTGGTCGAAGAACGCCAACGACGACGGCACCTTCAAGTCGGACGAGGAGCTCAAGGCCCTCTACGAGGCCGAGCAGGTCGACCTCGCGAAGGACACCATCGCGTACTGCCGCATCGGTGAGCGCTCGGCCCTGACCTGGTTCGTGCTGCACGAGCTGCTCGGCCAGACCAACGTCAAGAACTACGACGGTTCGTGGACCGAGTACGGCTCCCTCGTCGGCGTGCCGATCGAGCTCGGCGCCAACAAGTAACCCGCGCAGCCCCCAGCCGTACCAGACCGTAAACCGTAAGGAAGAGCCCATGTGTGGAGCGAAGGCCGGCGGCCCCGACGCCTCGACGATCAAGCCCGGTGAGACCACCATCCAGGGCCAGGTGACCCGCGACGGCGAGCCCGTCACCGGTTACGTGCGCCTGCTCGACTCGACCGGCGAGTTCACCGCCGAGGTCCCGACCTCGGCCACCGGACAGTTCCGCTTCTACGCGGCCGAGGGCACGTGGACCGTGCGCGCCCTGGTGCCGGGCGGCAGCGCGGACCGTACGGTCGTCGCCCGGACCGGTGGCCTCGCCGAGGTCGCCATCGCCGTCTGACCGACGGCGGCACGCAGGACCGGCCGGAGGGCCGCACCCCGGGGGTTGGACGCCTTGGAATGGGGTGCGGCCCTCCGTGCCGTCCGCCGGGCGCCGCAGCGGCCCCGCCCGGTCGGCCTCGTACCGTTTCCGGGCCGGGCCGGTGGTCGTACGCTGGATCTATGTTGGCCCGGCGTCGGCGTGGCTACTTCTGGATGATGGGCGGCTGCATCCTGCTCTTCGTGTCCGCCTGGGGCTTCGTGCGCCTGTGGTCGGTCCCGGTGGCGGTGGGCATGTGCGTGGTCGCCATGGTGATCCCGCCGGTCGCCGCGATGGTCGCCAACCGGCGCGGCCCCGACGACCGCTGGTGGGACGATCCGTCGGGCGACCCGAAGTCGGACGAGTGGTGGGACGAGCTGGACGGCAAGCGGCGCCGCCCGTGAGCGGCTGAACCCCGCCCGCCGGGGCCCGCCCGCCCGGCTCGGACGCGGCTAGTAGACGAGCGCCTGTACGCCGTCGGCCATGACCTCCTGCACGAAGACCTGCGCGCCCGCGATCCGTACGCCGTCCAGCACGTCCTTCTCGGTGATCTCCCGGCGGGTCGCGCACTGCGTGCACAGCGTGATCCGCCCGGCCGCCTGGATCGACTCGATGAGGTCGGGCAGCGGCGCGGCGTGCGGGAGCGAGAACTCGGCGGCCCGGCCCGGCAGGGCGAACCAGGACGCTTCGCCCGTCAGCCACAGCGAGACCTCCACCCCGCTGGCCGCCGCCACGGCCGCGACGGTGAACGCCTGCGAGCACCGCTCGGGCGCGTCGGCACCGGCGGTCACCTTGATCACGAGCTTCTTGTTCGGCATATGCCGAACTGTAATCCGCCGCGCCACAACCTCCCCCCGCCGCTATGGGTCTGCTGTGTGCCGCGGATGACGGAATCCGCGCTTCAAGTCCTGTGGGGGGACACGTGAGTTCAACGACAGAGCCACCCGGCGCGTCCGGGCCCGGCCCCGCCTCGCCGGTCGCGCAGGGCCCGCCGGCCCCGGCCGATCCCTTGGCGGGCGCCGAGAACCCGGCCTCCGTCCCCGTACGCCCCGGCGCCCCCGGCGCCGCACCGCCCTGATCGTCGCGGGCGCGGCCCTGCTCGGGGTGCTGGCGGGGACGGTCACCGGGTACGCCGTCCAGTACCAGCGCGGGCCGACGCCGCTCGGCCCGCTCGCGCAGCAGGGACTCGCGGAGTCGAGGACCGCTCCGGCGGACCGGAACACGACGGCGCGGGGCGTCTCGGTCAACCGCTGGGACGAGAAGTCCGACGGCGACCTGCGCCGCCTCCTCCTCGCCAAGCCGGACGCGGCGAAGACCGAGACGCAGCCCACCTGGCAGGACCTGCTGCTCGCGTCGGCCGACTACGAGCATCCCGACGGCGCCTTCGCCCGCTTCCTGCGCGACGGGTTCCGGCGCAGCGCGACGACGACCTGGTCGCAGGACGGCAAGGTCTACGTCACCGTGACGCTGACCCAGTTCCGCGACGACACCGCGGTCAAGTCCAAGGACTACGCGCGGCAGCAGCAGAAGTACCTGCCCGAGGAGGCGTTCGCGGGCAACTACGGCAAGCCGGTCCCGGGCAGCGACAACGGGCGCACCTACGTGTTCGACAAGCCGCACACCGAGGCCGGGTACGAGCCGCTCTACGAGGGCCGGGCGCTGGCCTGGCGCAACGGGATCTTCATGGAGATCCAGTACAACGACAACTCGGGCCCCGTCTCGGAACCGGCCCTCCAGGCCCTGGCCAAGCAGCAGTTGGAGCGCCTGTGAACGAGCCCGTGGAACCTGCCGACGCGCAGACCGTCCCCGCTCCGGCCGGTGGGGCCGAGCCCGAGGCGACGGCGGCCGGAGCCCCGTCCCGCCGCCGTGTCGTCCCGCTCGTCTGCGGCGCCGTGGCGCTCCTCGCCGTGGCCGGGGGCGCCGCCCTCGGGCTCGGGGCGCTGGCGGACGCGGACCGCGGCTCACCGACCGTCGTGTGGGCGGAGCCCAGCGGATCGCCCGCCACCGCGCCCAAGGCCGGGGCCGCCCCGCTCGCCGGGCTCGGCGGCAAACTGCTTCCGCTGCCCCCGGGCTATCAACTCGGCCCGGACATCGGCGAGTTCGGCAATGACTCGGTCCTCGGCGCCCAGCAGGCCGCCGCGCTCCTGAAGGAGGGCGCCCGCGGGCTGCCCGCCGGTGAGCGCGAGAAGAACGACAAGGCGGTCGACGGACTGAAGGTCCAGGGCATCGCCCTGCGCAGCTACACCGACGGCACCTTCGTCACCGAGATGCGGCTCTCCCGGATGGAGAACACCGAGGCGATCAAGAAGCTGAACGCGTTCCAGGGCGAGCTCTCGCACGCGCTCAAGGCGCTCCGCGCGGGCCCCAGGATCGACGGCCACGCCAACGCCGTGTGCTTCCTGCTGCCCAAGGACGACAAGCTCAAGCTCGACGCGATGTTCTGCAACGCCTACGAGGGCGACGTCATGGTCAGCACGTACACCTACGCCCCCGCCCCGCTGGACACCAGCCGCGCGGCCGGGCTGCTGCGCAAGCAGCTCGACCTCATCAAGTCCCCCGGGGAGTCCGTGTGAGCGACCTGACCGACCTGACAGCCCCCGCCGGGCAGAGCCCCGCCGAGGACCCGCCCGCGCCCACCGCGCGCAAGGAGCGCCGGGTGCTCCGCGCGGTCCTGCGCTGGACGTCGGCCGTGGCCGTGTTCGGGGTGCTCGGCAGCGGGGTCGCGTACGGCATCGCGGCCCAGGAGCGTACCGACGTGCCGGGGCTCTCCACCAGGAACGACGGACGCTGGGCCTACCCGAAGCTGGTGAAGCCCGCGCTCCCGGCGGGAGCCGCGCTGCCGTACGCCGCCGACAACCCCGGCATGATCCACTACGCCGACCTGGAGCAGCTGCTGCTGCCGGCCCCGGCGGGGTCCACCCCCGATCCCACGCTGAAGGGCGACCGGAGCCGGATCACCGCCGACCGGTTCCTCCAGGAGTTCGGCGCCGACAACCGGGTCTCCAGCATGCGCCAGGACCTCGCCCAGGGCGGGCTGCGGCAGATCGCGGCCCGCGGCTGGACCATGCCGGACGGCACGGCCACCCGCATCTACCTGGTGCGCTTCCACAGCTCCGGCTACCAGAACGCGTTCACCACGCTGTACTTCTCCAACACGGGCAGCGCCCCGAGGCGCCTGTCGGACATCGAGGGCGAGTCCTCGCTCGACGAGGGCTACATCTCCGGCAACGGCATCCCGCACGTGCGGCACGACGTGTACGTCGAGGCGGCGCCGAGCGGGCCCGTGCAGGTCCGGCACGCCTACATCGCGGCCGGGGACATCGTGGCGCTGGTCGTCCAGTCGAGGAAGGGCTCCGCCGCCGCGGTCCCCTTCCACCAGACCACGGTCCTCCAGGAGCAGCTCCTCGGCTGAGCCGCGCGCGGCCCGCGGCGCCGTACGACGGGGCGCGCCACCGGCGGCGTACCTCACAGAGAGGGCCGGGCCCCCACCCATTAGGCTGGGGGCCGGCCCCGTCCGCCCCTACACCCGCTCATGCGAGGAGCCCCCCGTGCTTGAGGCTGTTTTCTCCACCCTCCTTGTCCTGGTCTGCGTCGGCGTCCTCGCGTTCGCCGGGCTGACCGTCAAGAAGCTCTACCAGGGCCAGCGCTGACCCCGACGCTCGCCTCGACCGCAACGAAGAGATCGCAGCCCTCATGATCGAGATTCCGTCCGACCTGCACCCCGACCTCGTGCCCCTCGTCTTCCTCCTCGGTACGTGGGAGGGCGCCGGCGTGACCGACTTCCCGGGCGCCGAGAAGGCGAACTTCGGGCAGTCCGTGACCTTCTCCCACGACGGCCGTGACTTCCTGGAGTACGTCTCGCACTCCTGGATCCTGGACGCCGAGGGCAACAAGGTGAAGCCGCTGGAGTCCGAGTCCGGCTACTGGCGCATCGACAAGGACCGCAAGGTCGAGGTCGTCATGGTCCGCGACCAGGGCATCGTCGAGGTCTGGTACGGCGAGCTCGCCCACCAGAAGCCGCAGATCGACCTGGTCACCGACGCCGTCGCCCGCACCGCGGCCTCCGGCCCGTACACCGGCGGCAAGCGCCTGTACGGCTACGTCAAGAGCGACCTGATGTGGGTCGGCGAGAAGGCGACCCCCGACGTCGAGCTCCGCCCCTACATGTCGGCGCACCTGAAGAAGGTCGTCACGCCGGAAGAGGTCGCGGAGATGGCGCGGGGCCTGGGCGACCTGCCGGACGACGGCATCGCCTTCTTCAAGTAGGACGAGGGCTCGGCCGGGTGGGCCGGTGCGGTGCCGCGCCCCGAGGGGCGCGGCCGCCCCGACCGGCGCGCACCCGGCGCACTCACCCTCCCGCCCGGCGCGTTCGCTCCTACACTGGGAGCGTGGTGACCACCGACTGGCAGAGCGACCTCCGCAGGCGCGGGTACCGGCTGACCCCCCAGCGACAGCTCGTCCTGGAGGCTGTCGACGTGCTCGAACACGCGACGCCCGACGACATCCTCACCGAGGTGCGCAAGACGGCGGGCGGCGTGAACATCTCCACCGTGTACCGGACCCTTGAGCTCCTGGAGGAGCTGGGCCTGGTCTCGCACGCCCACCTCGGGCACGGCGCCCCGACGTACCACCTGGCCGACCGGCACCACCACCTCCACCTGGTGTGCCGCGACTGCACCGAGGTGATCGAGGCCGACGTCGAGGTGGCCGCCGACTTCACCGCGAAGCTCCGGCGCGACTTCGGCTTCGAGACGGACATGAAGCACTTCGCGATTTTCGGGCGCTGCGACAGCTGCGCCCGGAAGGCTCCGAGCACCGAGTCGTAGGCTTGCCCGCATGAAGAGCCCTCTGCTGTCCCAGCCCGGCGCCGTCCCCGCCGAGGGGCGCGACGAAGGAGTCGCGGCGCACTACGGCGACCTGTTCCGCGAGCAGCGCGCGCTCGCCGGCGGCACCGGCCTCGTCGACCTCTCGCACCGCGGTGTCGTCACCGTCACCGGCGACGACCGGCTGAGCTGGCTGCACCTGCTGCTCACCCAGCACGTCAGCGAGCTGCCCGCCGGGCAGGCCGCCGAAGCGCTGGTGCTGTCCGCGCACGGTCATGTCGAGCACGCCCTGTACCTCGTCGACGACGGCACCACGGTGTGGATCCACGTCGAGCCCGGCACCGAGGGCGAGCTGATCGCCTATCTGGAGTCGATGAAGTTCTTCTACCGGGTCGAAGTCGCCGACCGCACCGCGGAGTTCGCGGTCGTCCACCTGCCCGCCGGGTCCATCGCGGAGGTGCCGGACGGGGTGGTGGTGCGCGAGACGGCGTACGGCCGCGATCTCTTCCTGCCCCGCGCCGACCTGGAGAAGTACGCCGTACAGGCGGGCCCCCTCGTCGGGATCCTGGCGTACGAGGCGCTCCGCGTGGAGGCGCACCGGCCGCGGCTCGGCTTCGAGACCGACCACCGGACGATCCCGCACGAGGTGGGCTGGATCGGCTCGGCCGTTCACCTCCAGAAGGGCTGCTACCGGGGCCAGGAGACCGTCGCGCGCGTCCACAACCTGGGCAAGCCCCCGCGCCGCCTGGTCTTCCTGCACCTGGACGGCAGCGAGGTGCTGCTGCCCGGCTCCGGCACGCCGGTCCGGCTCGCGGCCGACGGTCCCGAGGGCCGCCAGCTCGGCTTCATCACGACCTCGGCCCGCCACCACGAGCTGGGCCCGATCGCGCTGGCCCTGGTCAAGCGGAACGTCCCGGTGGACGCGGAGCTGCTCGCGGGCAGCACCGCGGCGGCCCAGGAGGTCGTGGTCGAGCCGTAGGGCTCAGACGTCGACGACGATCGTGAACGGGCCGTGGTTGGTGAGGGACACCCGCATGTCCGCGCCGAAGCGGCCCGTCTCCACGTGCGCGCCCAGCGCCCGCAGCCGGGCCACGACCTCGTCGACCAGGGGCTCGGCCACCTCGCCCGGGGCCGCCGCGTTCCAGGTGGGGCGGCGACCCTTGCGGGCGTCCCCGTAGAGAGTGAACTGCGAAATCGCCAGCAAGGGCGCATTCACGTCCGAGCAGGACTTCTCGCCCTCAAGGATGCGAACCGACCACAGCTTGCGGGCGAGCTGCGCCGCCTTGTCCGGATTGTCCCCGTGGGTGACTCCGACCAGGACACACAGCCCCTCGCCCGCGATCTCGCCGACCGTCTCACCGTCCACGACGACCTTCGCGCCGTCGACTCTCTGCACCACCGCTCGCATGCGCCCCAACCTATGACACCGTCCCGTCCGATTTCCGAGCGGCTGAACGGGTGCAGTGCACCTGCACGTGCCGTACCCGGAGTGGCACGATGCGTACAGGCGGTGCTTCCCCTCGGCCCTTCGGGCCCGGGGAGACCCCATGCACCGGTCGAGGGGACGGAAAGACGCATGACCACACCAGGCGCCGGGCAGTCGCCCGGTCCCGTATCGCTGACCCGGACCAGCCCGCGTACCGCCGTGCGGCCGCCCGTGCAGCGGGCCGGTGGCACCCTGCCGCCCCAGCGCGACCACGATCTGGCCTCGCTCCGGCTCGCCGAGCTGCGCACCCTGCGACGGCAGTCGCAGCGCGACGAGGCCGACCTCAGCTATGTGCGGCGGCTGCTGCACGGCCGGATCGACATCCTGCGGGCCGAGCTGGCCCGGCGCACCGGGCCGCAGGCGCCGGTGGTGGAGCGGCTCGCCGAGATCCTCACCGACGCCCCGTCCTCGCACCGCGCCTCGGCCCGGCACGTCACGCTGTCGGCGCCGCGCAGCGAGGAGTACCGCATGCTGGCGGCGGAGATGGACGCCGAGGTCGAGCTGTCCGACCTGGCCGCCCGTACGGACGAGGAGCTGCACACCGCGACCGGGCGCCTGATCCGCTACGAGCAGCAGGTCTCGCGGCGCCGTCAGCAGCTCCAGCGCACCGCCGACGATTGCAGTGCCGAGATCGCCCGCAGGTACCGTGATGGTGAAGCACAAGTAGACGATCTGCTCACCTGACCCGCCCGCACCGGAAGCGACCCCTCCGGGGCAGGTCACCTGTCCGGAAGGCCGCACCGCCATGACCGCCGTGTCCCCGACGTCCCCGATACCCCCGGTCCTCGCCGAAGTCGTCCGTTCCGGATTCGTCGAGGGCCATCACCGGGGTTCGCTGGTGGTGCTGGCGGCCGACGGCAGTGTCGAGTTCGCGCTCGGCGACCCGTCCGCGCCCGTCTTCCCGCGCTCGTCCAACAAGCCGATGCAGGCGGCCGCCGTGCTGCGGGCCGGTCTTGAGCTGTCCGGCGAGCGCCTGGCCATCGCCGCCGCCAGCCACTCGGGCGAGGGCTTCCACCTCGATCTCGTACGCAAGATGCTGGCCGAGCACGGCCTGACCCCGGACGACCTCCAGACGCCGCCCGACCTGCCGCTGGACCCGGCCGAGGCCGAGACGTACCTGGCGGCGGGCCACGTGCGCGAGCGGCTCACCATGAACTGCTCGGGCAAGCACGCGGCCATGCTCGCGGCCTGCAAGCTGAACGGCTGGGACGCCCGCGGCTACCTCGACCCGGCGCACCCGCTCCAGCGGCTGGTCCTGGAGTCCGTGGAGGCGGCCGCCGGCGAGCGGGTCGTCTCGGTCGGCACCGACGGCTGCGGGGCGCCGCTCATGGCGATCAGCCTGACCGGCCTCGCGCGGGCCTTCCGCACCTTCGCGACGGCCGGGGCGGACTCGGTCGAGGGCCGGGTCGCCGAGGCGATGCGCACGCACCCCGAGTACGTGGCCGGCACCCGGCGGCCCGACACCTGGCTGATGCGCGAGGTGCCCGGGACGCTGTCGAAGATGGGCGCCGAGGCCGTGCAGGCGGTGGCGCTCGCCGACGGCCGCGCGCTCGCCTTCAAGGTCGACGACGGCGCGACCCGTTCGCTCGGCCCGATCCTGGCCCGCGCGCTCCGGCTCCTGGGCGTGGACGGCCCGGTGGTGACCCGGATCGGCCGGGCGCCGCTGTTCGGCGGGGCCGCCGAGGTCGGGGAGATCCGCGCGACCTTCTGAGCCGGGGCCGCCCGGCCCGGCCCCCGGGTCAGGGCGTGAGCAGCACCTTGCCGACGAGGCCGCGCCCCTCGATCGCGGCGTGCGCCTCGGCGGCGCGCTCCAGCGGGAACACCGCGCCGATCACCGGCCGCAGCCGCCCGGCCGCCGCGTCCGCAAGGACCCGGCCGAGCAGTTCGGTACGGCGCCGCGGCGTCAGCTGTACGTCGCGGATGCCGACCAGGGTGACGCCGCGCCGCCGGGCCTCGTCCGGGTCGACGGCCGCGAAGCCGTTTCCGGTGGGGGCGCCGTGCGCGGAGAAGCGGCCGCCGTCGGCGGTCAACGCGTAGGCGGTCAGGCCGAGTCGGCCTCCCACGCCGTCCAGGACGAGATCGGCGCCGCCCTCGCCCAGCGCGGCCCGGGCGTGCCGTCCCCACTCCGGGTCGGTCGCGTCGACGACGTGGTCGGCGCCCAACTCCCGTACCAGCGCGGTCTTTTCGGGCCCGCGCGCCACCCCCACCACCCGGGCGCCGAGCGCACGGGCGAACTGGACGAGCAGGGTGCCCATGCCGCCGGACGCGCCGGTGATCAGGACGGTCTCGCCCGGCTTGAGCGCGGTGGTGTCGAGCAGCGCGAGGGCGGTCACCCCGTCGTGGACGAGGGCGGCCGCCTCGCGCGTCCCGACGCCGTCGGGGACGGGGGAGAGGTGGTCGGCGGGGGCCGCCAGGAGTTCGGCGTAGCTGTCGGCCCGGCCGGACACGGCCACCCGGCGGCCCAGCCAGGCCGGGTCCGTGCCGGGGCCGGTGGCGGTGACCGTGCCGGACACGCCGCCGGAGGGTACATAGGGCGGGGTGACGTCGAAGTACTCGCCGAACACCCCCGCGCGGATCTGGGTCTGCACGAAGAGGGTGTCGATGTGGTCGACCGCCACGACGGCCTCGCCCGGCCCGGCGACCGGATCCGGCACCTCCGCCGCGACCAGTACCTCGGGCCCGCCGAACTCCCTGACCTGTGCCACCCGCATGTCGACCACTCCCGCCCGTTGTCCGCGCCGGTGCGCGGTCCGTACGGCGAGTCTTCAACCTCGACCAGGCTTGAAGTCAAGGGTGATCCCGCACGGCCCGTACTAACGGTGCCGGGATGCCCTTAGGGTGAGGGCGGCGCGTCGGACGCCGGGTCGGACGAGAAACGGGAGTCGCGGTGGCGGGCGTGGAACCGGGGACGGTACGGCCGGGCGGGCGGACCGCGCGGGTGCGGGCGGCCGTGCTCCGGGCGGCCGGTGACGCACTGGCGGAGCACGGCTTCGACCGGCTGGACCTGGCCGACGTCGCCCGGCGGGCGGAGGTCGGCAAGACGACCGTCTACCGCCGCTGGTCCACCCCCGCGGGCCTGGTCGCCGACCTCCTGGACGACATGGCCGAGCAGTCCTCGCCCCGGGCGGACACCGGCTCGCTCGACGGCGACCTGCTGGCGAACGCCCGCCTCGTCGTCGGGACGCTGACCGATCCCCGGCAGGGCGCCTTGTTCAAGGCGGTCATCGCCGCGGCCACCTGCGACGACCGCGCGGCCCGCGCCCTGCGCCGCTTCTACGCCACCCGCATCGAGGAGTGGGCCCCCTGCGTGACCCGGGCCGCCGACCGCGGCGAACTCCCGCCGGGCACCGACCCGGCGGAAGTGATCCGATCGGTCTCGGCCCCGCTCTACTACCGCTTCCTGGTGAGCGGCGACCCCCTGGACGACACCGCGGCGACCCGCGCGGCCGCGGCCGCCGCGGCGGCGGCCAGGGCGGGGGCGTACCGGGTGCAACAGGGCGATTAGGCCCATCGCCCACGTGGCGCGGCACACTATTGCAAGCGTCTGCTTGCAATAGTTAGCAACATGGGTGCACCATCGGGGTATGGCATCGCTCAACGTCGGCAATCTCGGCGAGTATCTGCGCGAGCAGCGGCGCAACGCGCAGCTGTCGCTGCGGCAGCTCGCCGATGCCGCCGGGGTGTCCAATCCGTATCTGAGTCAGATCGAGCGCGGGCTGCGCAAGCCGAGCGCGGACATTCTGCAGCAGCTCGCGAAGGCGCTGCGGATCTCCGCCGAGACGCTGTACGTGCAGGCCGGGATTCTCGACGAGCGGTCCCCCGAGGCCGCGGGCACGCGGAGCGTCATTCTGGCCGACCCCTCGCTCAGCGAGCGCCAGAAGCAGGTTCTGCTCCAGATCTACGAGTCCTTCCGCAAGGAGAACGGGCTCGACGCCGACACGGACGACACGGACACAGACAGCGCCGCCGACGGCAGTGATGCCGACCACCCTCAAGCGAGCAACTGAGCACTGATCCGGGAGGACAGTCATGGCCATCACCGATGACCTGCGCAAGACCCTCACCGACCCCACCCCCCTCTACTTCCTCGCCGGTACGGCGGACTACGCGGGGCAGCAGGCCAAGAAGGTCCCGGCGCTGATCGAGAAGATCCAGACCGAGGCGCCCGAGCGCATCGAGGCGGTGCGCCGCACCGACCCCAAGGCCGTGCAGGAGAAGGCCACCGCCCGCGTCAAGGAGGTCCAGGCCGCCGTCACCACCCGTGCGAACGACCTGTTCGCCGCCCTCGACGGGGACTTCAAGAAGCTGGGCGAGGGTGCCCAGGACCTGGCGCTGCGCGGCGTGGGCGTGCTCGCGGAGTACGCCGTCAAGGCCCGCGAGGGCTACGACTCGGTCGCCGAGCACGGCCAGGAGGTCGTCAAGCAGTGGCGCGGTGAGGCCGCCGACGAGATCGTCGAGATCGCCGGCGCCGTGGAGCCCACGGGCGACGCCAAGGCTGACGCGCCCGCTCAGGGCGAGCCCGCCGCGGCCGACGCCGACGACAAGCCCGCCGCGAAGAAGGCCGCCCCGCGCAGGGCCCCGGCGAAGAAGACCGCCGCCAAGTCCGCGGAGTAGCACGCCACGCACCCCGGCTTCTCCCACTAGGTCGCGGGGCGGGCACCTTCGCGGTGGCCGCCTCGTTGGACTAGTACCTTGGCCGCGAGACGCTCTCCGTACTCATCAGGACCTTCAGGACTCACTAGGCGGTGCACGGCATGTTGCTCACGGGATTCAGCCTTCTCACGTCGCTGCTCTATCTCGCGATGCTCGTCATCGCCGTGGTGGCGCTGGTCTTCGCCGTCGTGGCCCGTGAGGACGCGTACCGCGCGGCCGACAAGCAGACCAAGCCGTTCTGGCTGATCATCCTCGGCATCACGGTCGTGGTGAACCTGGTCGTGCCGGTGCTGTTCCTGCAGCTCGCCGGGCTCGTCGCGTCGATCGTGTTCATGGTCGACGTGCGGCCCGCGCTCCGGCAGGTCTCCGGCGGTGGCCGGGGCGGCCGCCGCGGCGGCGGCTCCAGCAGCGACGGTCCGTACGGGCCCTACAACGGCGGGCGGTAGCCCCTCAGGCGGGGAGCCCGGCCCGGTCCGCGCGCTTGCGCTCCAGCAGGACCACCGCCACGTCGTCCGTCAGCTCGCCGCCGTTGAGCTCGCGGGCCCGGGTCACCGCCGCTTCGAGCAGTGACTCGCCGCGCAGCCCGGACGCCAGCTGGCTGTTGATCATCTCCAGCATGCCGTCCTGCCCCAGCCGTCGGCTGCCCTCGCCGGTGCGGCCCTCGATGAGGCCGTCGGTGTACATCAACAGGCCCCACTCCCGGCCGAGTTCGACCTGGCGGCGCGGCCAGCGGGCGCGCGGCAGCAGGCCGAGGGCCGGGCCGCCGTTCTCGTACGGGAGCAGCTGCGCCCGGCCGTCGAGCGCGATCAGCGGCGAGGGGTGCCCGGCCAGGCACAGGCCCGCGCTGCGGCCGTCGGGGGCGATGTCGACGGTGCACAGCGTCGCGAATATCTCCTCGCTGTCGCGCTCGTGCTCCAGCACCTCCTGAAGCGTCGAGAGCAGCTCGTCGCCGCACAGCCCCGCGAGGGTCAACGCCCGCCAGGCAATGCGCAGTTCGACCCCGAGCGCCGCCTCGTCGGGCCCGTGGCCGCAGACGTCGCCGATCATCGCGTGGACGGTCCCGTCGGGCGTGCGCACCGTGTCGTAGAAGTCGCCGCCGAGCAGCGCCCGCGAGCGGCCGGGGCGGTAGCGGGCCGCGAAGCGCAGGTCCGAGCCGTCGAGCAGCGGGGTCGGCAGCAGACCGCGCTCCAGGCGGGCGTTCTCCTGGGCGCGCAGCCGCGACTCGGCCAGCTTGTACTGGGCGGTGTCCGCGCGCTTGCGCTCCACCGCGTACCGGATGGCGCGGCTGAGCAGCCTGCCGTCCAGCTCGTCGCGGAACAGATAGTCCTGCGCGCCGACCCGGACCGCCTCCGCCGCCCGTTCCGCGTGGGTGGACGGGGTGAGGGCCAGCACGGCGTGGCGCGGGGCGAGGAGGAGCAGATGGCGCAGGGCGTCGAGCTCGTCGTCCGGGTCGCGGCCGGGCAGCGCCAGGTCGAGCAGGATGCAGTGGATGTCGTCGGTGAGCAGCCGCTCGGCCTCGGTGAGGTTGCGGGCGGTGCGGATGCGGACCCGGGTGCCCGCCGAGTCGAGGAGCTCGTGCACGGTGAAGGTGCCCGTCGGGTCGTCCTCGATGACCAGCAGGTTGAGCGGGGTGTCTGCCGCGCTGCCCGTGGGGGCCTCCGGTGCGGCTCGCTGGTGCGGTACGGGTACGTGCTGGGATGCGGGCATCGTCGGTTCCGGAATCCTTCCCTCCCCCCGAGGGCGCGGGGAGCGCCGGTCGGCGCCCCACCAGCCGGGACCCTAGCGTCATCCAGGGGCGGGACGGAATGGCGTTCGACACGTGATCGGCGGAGGCCGGTTGGCATATGCCTCATGCCTCATTTGTCCGGGCCCCAGGAAGTTGCGGGTTGCCCGTACCGCCGGTACGGAACTGCCCGCCCGGTCGCCCCGGAACTGCCCGCCCGGACGCGCCGGACGGCCCGGCCGACGGCGCGGCGCCCGGACGGGCGCGGCGCGCGGCGGGACGCGGATGCCCGGCTTGTCCGCTATGGGGTGGCTACTTGTCGGGGCGTACGACGCCGAGGATCGGCATGGTGCCCGCTCCCGTGATCGTCACGTTCCGGCCGGGCCGGGGGGAGTGGACGATCGCGCCGTCGCCGATGTACATCCCGACGTGGGTCGCGTCGGCGAAGTAGATGATGAGGTCGCCGGGGCGCATGTCCTTGATCGCGACGTGCGGCAGCTGTGCCCACTGCTCCTGCGAGGTCCGCGGGATCGGGTGCCCGGCCGCGAGCCAGGCCTGCGAGGTGAGCCCCGAGCAGTCGAAGGTGTCGGGACCCGCGGCTCCCCAGACGTACGCCTTGCCGATCTGGTCGGTCGCGAACTTGACGGCCTTCTTGCCCTGCTCGCTCGCGCCGGCGTTGATCTCCTTCAGTATCCCCGTGCTCAGCCAGGCCGTCTGGGAGTCGAACTCCTTCTTCCGCTCCAGCTCGGCCAGGCGCTGCTTCTCCTGCTCCTTGAGCTGGGACTGGAGCTTCTCGGCCGCCGCGATCTTCTCGGTGATGTCCTTCTTCGCGGCTTCCTTCTTGACCCGGTTGTCCTCCAGGTTCTTCCACTGGGCGGTGGCGTCCTTGCTGTACGCCGCCAGGTCGGCCTGGGTGCGGTTCAGCTCGCCCAGCAGGCCCTGGGCCGCCTGCTGGCCCTGGCGCAGCGCGTCGGCTCCGTCGAGGAAGGTCTCGGGGTCGCCGCTGAGCATCATCTGCGCGCCGGGCGGCAGGCCGCCGTTGCGGTACTGCATCCGCGCGGTGGCGCCCGCCTGGTCCTTCAGGCGCTTGATCTTCTCCTGGCCCTTCACGATCTCCTGGGCCAGCTGGACGATCTGCGCGGACTGCTGCTTGGTCTGCTCCTCGGCGAGGTTGTACGCGTCGGTGGCGGTGGCCGCCTGGCGGTAGAGGTCGTCGATCTCCTTGCCCACCTCGTCCAGCGTCCGCGGCTGCGCCGGCGCCGTGGCCGACGCGTTGGGCGTCGGGTCGGCGAACGCCGTGCCCGGCGCGGCCAGCGCCGTCAAGGCGCACACCAAGGCGATCGCGGCCGCCAACCGGCGTTTCTTCAGCACTGTCAACTCCCCCTCCAGCCAACCCCGGCCCCACACCGGAACACCGGTCAGTCTGGATGTGATTTACCGTCAGTAACATCACACCGTGTCCGCGATGCTGCCACGGCCTCCGTCAAAACGACAGAGGCGCAAGGGCACCGGAGCGGGCACATCCCCCTGCGCGTTCCTCCGCGCATCCCTCTCGTGTGACGAACGCGGAGCTCCACGCGTTCCACCGGCCACGGGAGTTCACTCGTACGACGACGCGAACAAGGCCCGCTGCGGCGCCGGTCGGAACGTGGGCCTTGGGCGCAACGGCGGGCTCAACGGGGCGCGAGCGCAGCCCAGTTCACCGTGATCTCACCCTGGCGCCAGCGCCGTACGCCGTCCACCACCGGCCAGTCGGCCGAGAGATCCCGTACGGACCTGATCCACCGCTGCCGCGCACCGAGCGAGGCGTACGGGGCGGCCGCCGCCCACGCCCGGTCGAAGTCCCGCAGGAAGGCGTGCACCGGCTCGCCCGGCACATTGCGGTGGATCAGCGCCTTCGGCAGCCGCTCGGCCAGGTCGGAGGGGCGCTCCAGGGAGCCGAGCCGGGTCGCGAAGGTCACGGTGCGCGGGCCCGAGCGGTCCAGGGCGACCCATACGTGGCGGCGCCCGATCTCGTCGCAGGTGCCCTCGACCAGCAGCCCGCCGGGCGCGAGCCGCGCGCACAGCCGGGCCCAGACGGCGGCCACCTCGGCCTCGTCGTACTGGCGCAGCACGTTGGCCGCGCGGATCAGCATCGGGGGCTCGGCCAGCGGCACCTCGAAGCCGCCGTGGCGGAAGGTGAGGCCCTCGCGCTCGTACGGCCGGGCGGCGGCGACCCGGGCCGGCTCGATCTCGATGCCGACCACCGAGATGGCGGGGGCCGCGGTGCGCAGGCGCTGGAGCAGTTCCACCGCGGTCCAGGGGGCGGCCCCGTACCCGAGGTCGACGGCGACCGGGGCGGCCGCGCGGCGCAGCGCGGCCCCGTGTGCGTCGGCGATCCAGCGGTCCATGCGGCGCAGCCGGTTCGGGTTGGTGGTGCCGCGGGTGACGGTGCCGACGGGGCGCTTCGCGGGCGGGGCGGGTGGAGCCATGGAACGAGGGTAGGCGCCGGGGCCGCCGCCCCGCCCCGCCCCGCCCACCTGCGGCGACGCCGCGCCGCCGGGTCCCGTCCCTCGACGACGGACGCCGCCCCGAAAAGGCCTGGCCGAGGGATCCGGCAACATTTTGGCAAAGTGGAAATGAAAGGGCGGATTCCGGTGTTCGGGGCTTTGGAGGGGCGTGTTCGCGTGCCCGCTCCACGTCCGAAGGCAGTGCCCCGAGCCGAGGAGGGCCTCGACGTGAGCCAGTACGTGTCCCGGTTCGCCGGCACCCTGGCGGGGCCGCCCAGGCTCCGGCTGCCCGGCGGCCACCGCAAGCCGCGCCGGGTCGCCATGCTCAGCGTGCACACCTCCCCGCTGCACCAGCCGGGGACGGGCGACGCGGGCGGCATGAACGTGTACATCGTCGAGCTCGCCAAGCGACTGGCCGCGATCAACATCGAGGTCGAGATCTTCACCCGGGCCACCACGGGCGGCCTCGCGCCCGCCGTGGAGATGGCGCCCGGGGTGCTCGTCCGGCACGTGGACGCGGGGCCCTACGAAGGGCTCGCCAAGGAGGAGCTGCCCGCCCAGCTCTGTGCCTTCACCCATGGCGTCATGCAGGCCTGGGCCCACCACCGGCCCGGCTACTACGACCTGGTCCACTCCCACTACTGGCTCTCGGGCCACGTGGGCTGGCTCGCCGCCGAACGCTGGGGGGTGCCGCTCGTCCATGCCATGCACACCATGGCCAAGGTCAAGAACGCGGCGCTCGCCGAGGGCGACACCCCGGAGCCGAGCGCGCGGGTCATCGGCGAGACGCAGATCGTGAACGCGGCGGACCGGCTGATCGCCAACACCGCCGAGGAGGCCGACGAACTCGTCCGCTTCTACGACGCCGACCCCGGCAAGGTCGCCGTCGTCCATCCCGGCGTCAACCTCGACCGCTTCCGCCCGGCGGACGGCAGGACCGCTGCCCGGGACCGGCTCGGGCTGCCGCGCGACGCGTTCATCCCGCTCTTCGCGGGCCGCATACAGCCGCTGAAGGCGCCGGACATCCTGCTGCGCGCGGCGGCCGAACTCCTTGAGCGGGACCCCTCGCTGCGTACGCGGATGATCGTGCCGATCGTGGGCGGGCCGTCCGGGAGCGGCCTGGCCAAGCCGGAGGGGCTGCAGAAGCTGGCGGCCAAGCTCGGCATCAGTGACGTCGTACGGTTCAAGCCACCCGTCGGCCAGGACCGGCTCGCGGACTGGTTCCGGGCGGCGTCCGTCCTGGTCATGCCCTCGTACAGCGAGTCGTTCGGGCTGGTCGCGATCGAGGCGCAGGCGGCCGGCACGCCGGTGGTCGCGGCGTCGGTCGGCGGCCTGCCGGTGGCGGTGCGGGACGGCTCGACCGGCTTCCTGGTGCGGGGCCACGACCCGAAGGACTACGCGAGCGCGCTGCACCGCTTCGTGCGGGACCCCGAGCTGGTCCGGCGGATGGGCGACGCGGCCGCCCGGCACGCCCAGTCCTTCGGCTGGGGCACGGCCGCCGCGGCGACGGCGGACGTGTACACGGCGGCGATGCAGGAGCACCGGCGGCGGGTGCGCTCGCACGGCTGAGGCGGCTCCGGCCGGGCCGGGGGGCTTCGCGTAGGCTCGCGTCATGGCTGACGTGCGGCAGGTCATCGAAGCGGCTCTCAAGGACGCGGAGCTCTCGTGGGAGTCCCCGGAGCCCGGAACGTATGTCCTGACCCTGCCGGGCACACGCAAGCTCTCGACCACCTGCTCGCTGCGGGTCGGCCGCCACTCCCTCTCCGTGAACGCCTTCGTGGTGCGCCATCCCGACGAGAACGAGCCGGCCGTCCACCGCTGGCTCCTCGAACGCAACCTCCGCCTGTACGGGGTGAGTTACGCGGTCGACCAGCTCGGGGACGTGTACCTGGCGGGCAAGCTCCCGCTCTCCTCCGTCACCCCGGACGAACTCGACCGGCTGCTCGGGGTCGTCCTGGAGGAGGCGGACGGCGCCTTCAACACCCTGCTTGAGCTGGGGTTCGCCTCCGCCATCAAGCGGGAGTACGCATGGCGGGTGTCGCGGGGCGAGTCCACGCGGAACCTGGAGGCGTTCGGGCGGCTGACGGGCGGGGCGGAGCAGACCCCCCGCCCGTGAGCGCGGGCCGCCCGCCCCTTCACACCGCCGAATCCGCGCGCTCCCTCACACCGCCGAATCCGCCCGGACCTCGACCCGCCCGGCAGCCGTGTCCGCGTTCTGCTCCCCGGCCGACGGCTGGTCCGGGGACAGGCCGCGCATCAGGAGCCAGTACCCCAGGGCCGCCGCCGTACCCAGGACCGCGCACGCCGCCCACAGCCACTGACCGCCGAAGTGGTCGATCACGTACCCCGACATCAGCGGAGCGACCAGTGCCGCCACCGACCACGACATCGTGTAGACGCCCTGGTAGCGCCCCCGGCCGTGGACGGGGGAGAGGCGGACCACCAGGCCTGTCTGGGTGGGGGCGTTGACGATCTCCGCCAGGGTCCAGACGCAGATCGTCAGGGCGTACACCGCGACCGAACCCGCGAACGCCGTCAGGCCGAAGCCGTAGCCCGCGAGCAGCGCCGAGACGATCAGCAGGCGGCGCGGGTCGCGGTGCTGGATGAAGCGGGTGATGGGGATCTGCACCGCCACGATGAGGACGCCGTTCACCGCGATCGCCAGGCCGAAGTCCGCGCTGGAGAAGCCGTCCGTGCCCATCGCGACCGGCAGTCCCACGTAACCCTGCTGGAAGATCAGGGAGATGAGGAAGGACAGGCCGACCACGCCCATGAACCGGCCGTCCCTCAGCACCGTGCCGATGCCGATCGGCGGTTCGGCCGCCTTCTCCACCGCGGTCCGCACGGGGCGGGACTCCGGCAGCTTGAGGAACACCACGATCGCGCAGACCAGCGTGAGCGTCGCCTCGCCGAGGAAGCCCGCCAGGTAGCTGTACTGCGCGATGAAGCCCGCCGTCGTCGACGAGACGGCGAAACCCAGGTTGATGGCCCAGTAGTTGAGGGAGAACGCGCGGACGCGGTCCTCGGGCTTCACGATGTCCGCCATCATCGCCTGCACCGCGGGCCGCGACGCGTTGCTCGCCATGCCGACGAGGAAGGCCACCCCCGCGATCGCCACCGGATCCGTCATGAAGCCGAGCAGCGCGACCGAGAAGGCCGTCGAGGTCTGGGCGATGACGAGGGTGGGGCGGCGGCCGAGCCGGTCGGTCATGATGCCGCCGCCGATCGACGAGACGACCCCGCCGAGCCCGTGCAGGGAGGCCACAAGTCCCGCGTACGAGGCCGAATAGCCCCGGTCCAGGGTGAGGTAGAGCGCCATGAAAGTGGCGACGAAAGCCCCGAGCCGGTTGATCAGCGTGCTGGTCCACAGCCACCAGAACTCTCGGGGCAGACCCGAGACGGACTCTCGTGCGGCGCGCCTCAGACGGTCGACGGACATGCGGCTTCCCCCGGAACTGTGTCACTCGCGTAAGTGGTGCTGCTGATGGCCGCACGTTACAAGTGGCCCGTTCCCGGGGGCCACTGAATTGACGGCGTCCGTCAATCGAGACGGGTCGGGACCTGTGTCCCCGCGCGCGCGGGGGCCGCGGAACGTCGATTAGGCTCGGACGCATGGCCGACGCACCGTACAAGCTGATCCTCCTCCGCCACGGCGAGAGCGAGTGGAACGAGAAGAACCTGTTCACCGGGTGGGTGGACGTCAACCTCACCCCGAAGGGCGAGAAGGAGGCGGCGCGCGGCGGTGAGCTGCTCAAGGACGCCGGCCTGCTCCCCGACGTGCTGCACACCTCCCTCCAGAAGCGCGCCATCCGCACCGCCCAGCTCGCGCTGGAGTCCGCGGACCGCCACTGGATCCCGGTGCACCGCAGCTGGCGCCTGAACGAGCGCCACTACGGCGCCCTCCAGGGCAAGGACAAGGCGCAGACGCTCGCCGAGTTCGGCGAGGAGCAGTTCATGCTGTGGCGCCGCTCGTACGACACCCCGCCGCCCGCCCTCGAGGACGGCACGGAGTTCTCGCAGAGCGACGACGCCCGATACGCGACGATCCCGCCGGAGCTGCGCCCGCGGACCGAGTGCCTCAAGGACGTCGTCACGCGCATGCTGCCGTACTGGTACGACGGCATCGTCCCCGACCTGCTCGACGGCAAGACCGTCCTGATCGCCGCCCACGGCAACTCGCTGCGCGCGCTGGTCAAGCACCTCGACGGCATCTCGGACGCCGACATCGCGGGCCTGAACATCCCGACCGGCATCCCGCTCGTGTACGAGCTCGACGCCGACTTCAAGCCGGTCAAGCCGGGCGGCACCTACCTGGACCCCGACGCGGCCGCCGCCGCGATCGAGGCCGTGAAGAACCAGGGCAAGAAGAAGTAACGCCCCGGTACGCCCCGACGTGCCCCACGCCCCCCGCCTGCGGTTTTCCGCGGTGCGGGGGGTTTCGCGTTACGCACCGTAGTGGGCCGCACCCTCTCCGGTCGCCATCTGCGCGCACCGTGGATAGCCTCGAAAGGCGCATTTCGCCCACCGCGAGCACCTACCCCTTCCGGCTCCGGGCGGCGAACCGCGCATCACCTGGGGGAGTCCGCCAAGACAGGAGACCAACGTGAAAGCCACCCTGCGCAGCCGTTGTGCCCGGACGTTCGCGGCCGGTGCGCTGTCCGCCGCCCTGCTGACCGCCGGCGCGGCCGGCACCGTCGCCTCGGCCGCCACCAGCGCCAAGCCGAGCCCGTCCGCGTCCGCGTCCGCTTCCAAGTCGACCGCCTCGATCACCGTGAAGGCGACGCCGACGTCGGTGAAGGCCGGCGACAAGGTGACGTTCACCGGCCGCACCAAGGGCATGCCCATAGGCAGCAAGCTCGTGCTGCAGCACAAGAAGGGCAACAAGTGGACGACCCTGCAGGCCAGCACCACGGTCAAGCAGGGCAGCAGCTACTCGCTCGACGCCAAGCTCAACGACAAGGGCAAGCAGGAGCTGCGGGTCAAGTACGACGAGGTCACCTCGCCGACGGTCACCGTCACGGTGAAGTGACCCGGTCGAAACCTTGAGGCCCTGAGGCCCCTGAGGTCATGAGGCCCCTGAGGTCATGAGGAAGGGCCCCGCCCGACCGTGGGCGGGGCCCTTCCTCATGCTCAAAACAGCGCGTTCAGCCGCCGCACTGGCAGGGTGCGCCCGACTGGCAGCCGCAGCCGCAGCCCGAGCCGCAGCCGCAGGCGCCGATCAGGCGCGTTCAGCCGCCGCACTGGCAGGGTGCGCCCGACTGGCAGCCGCAGCCGCAGCCCGAGCCGCAGCCGCAGGCGCCGATCAGGGGCAGCCGGACCACTTCGACGGGGGTGACGGGTGCTTCCTGCCGCGGTTCGGTCGTGGGCGAATCGGCCATGGGTCCCTCCCGGGGGTAGGCAGACGCAAGGAGCCTTCGCTCATTGCATGCCCACGGGAGCGGGCGCGTCAACGGCGCATGCGTGCAAGCCTGTTGGAGCTCCGGGCCGGTCGGCGCGGGCGGGCGCGTTCAGCCGCGTACGGCCGCACCCGCCGCCCCCGGGGTCAGGCCCCCTCGACCTGCGGGGCCGCCTGGAGCTCGTCGGCGTGTTCGCCGGTGACCAGGTAGACCACGCGCTTGGCGACGGACACCGCGTGGTCCGCGAAGCGCTCGTAGTAGCGGCCGAGCAGGGTCACGTCCACCGCGGTCTCGATGCCGTGCTTCCAGCGGTCGTCCATCAGGTGCTGGAAGAGCGTGCGGTGCAGCAGGTCCATCTCGTCGTCGTCCTGCTCCAGCTGGAGGGCCAGGTCGACGTCCTTGGTGATGATGACCTCGGCGGCCTTCGCCATCAGGCGCTGGGCGAGCTGGCCCATCTCCAGGATGGTGGCGTGCAGGTCGTGCGGCACGGCGCGCTCCGGATAGCGCAGCCGGGTCAGCTTGGCCACGTGCTGGGCGAGGTCGCCCGAGCGCTCCAGGTCGGCGCTCATGCGCAGGGAGGTCACCACGATGCGCAGATCGGTGGCGACCGGCTGCTGGCGGGCCAGCAGGGCTATGGCCCTGGCCTCCAGGTCGTGCTGGAGATCGTCGACCTTCTGGTCGGCCGCGATCACGCTCTCGGCGAGCTTCAGGTCGGCGTCGAGCATGGCCGTGGTGGCGCGCCCGATCGCCGACCCGACAAGGCGGGCCATTTCGACCAGGCCCTCGCCGATCGAGTCAAGTTCCTCGTGGTACGCGTCCCGCATGGGTGTCCCTCTCTACAACGTCTCCGGGGGCCGGGGGTGCCTGTGAACCCCACGCTCCCACGTTCCGTCCGTTACGCGTCCGATTCGGCCATAGGAAGTGAACCGTCCCTATCACCTCGGTGAACTCTGGGCGACGAACGTTCGAGCGGCCACCCATTTGGCTGGGAGAGTGTCGGCGCGGCCGCATAACCTGGGTGCATGGACGTGAACGCGGCGGTCGCCGCATTGGCAGCGATCGCCGGGGTGTGCACCGGCGTGATCGCCATGCTGGCGTTCCGCTGGAGCGAGCGCGACCAGGCGCGGCCCACCCGGACATCCCTGCACACCGACGCCGTACTGCCGCCGGGCGTGGACACGGTCCTTTCCGTACTGCGCTCCTCCGCGGTCGTCCTCGACGAGAGCGACTCGGTGGTCAAGGCCAGCTCCGCGGCGTACGCGCTCGGCCTGGTCCGGGGCGGCAAGCTGGCCGTCGAGCCCATGCTGCACATGGCCCGCGACACCCGGCGCGACGGAGAGATACGCCAGGTCGAGCTCGACCTGCCCCGGCGCGGCACGGGCCGGGGCGAGGCCCTCGCGGTCTCGGCCCGGGTCGCCCCGCTCGGCTCCCGCCTCGTCCTGCTCCTCGTGGAGGACCTCACCGAGGCCCGCCGCATCGAGGCCGTCCGGCGCGACTTCGTGGCCAACGTCAGCCACGAGCTCAAGACCCCGACCGGGGCGCTCTCGCTGCTCTCCGAGGCCGTCATGGACGCATCGGACGACCCCGAGGCGGTCACCCGCTTCGCGGGCCGCATGCAGATCGAGGCCACCCGGCTCACCAACCTGGTCCAGGAGCTCATCGACCTCTCCCGGGTCCAGAACGACGACCCGCTGGAGGACGCCGAGCCGGTCCGCGTCGACGAACTCGTCGCCGAGGCCATCGACCGCTCCCGGCACGCCGCGTCCACCAAGCAGATCACGATGGCCGCGGGCGGCACCGCCGACCTGTACGTCTGGGGCAACCGCGGCCAGCTCGCCGCGGCCCTGGGCAACCTCGTCGAGAACGCCGTGAACTACTCGCCGGCCAGGACCCGGGTCGGCATCGCCGGGCGCCGCATCGCCGCGCCGGGCGGGGACCTGATCGAGATCGCCGTGACCGACCAGGGCATCGGCATCTCCGAGAAGGACCGCGAGCGCATCTTCGAGCGCTTCTACCGGGTGGACCCGGCCCGCTCCCGTGCCACCGGCGGCACCGGCCTGGGTCTGGCCATCGTCAAGCACGTGGCCGCCTCGCACGGCGGGGAGGTCACGGTGTGGAGCTCCGAGGGACAGGGCTCCACGTTCACCCTGCGGCTGCCGGAAGCCGGCGCCGTCCGCGACCGCGCCTCCGCGGGGCGCGGTCCGGTCACGGTCGACGAGGACGACGATGTTCCGTACGAGACCTTCAGTTCCGCTGTGCCTGAATCACACGCCATAGTTCCTGCCCCGGAGGTCCTTCCGTGACCCGAGTGCTCGTCGTCGAGGATGAGGAATCCTTCAGCGACGCCCTGTCCTACATGCTCCGCAAGGAGGGGTTCGAGGTCGCGGTGGCGGCCACCGGACCCGACGGTCTGGACGAGTTCGAGCGCAACGGCGCCGACCTGGTCCTGCTCGACCTGATGCTGCCCGGCCTGCCCGGCACCGAGGTCTGCCGTCAGCTGCGCGGCCGCTCCAACGTCCCGGTCATCATGGTGACCGCCAAGGACAGCGAGATCGACAAGGTCGTGGGCCTGGAAATAGGAGCCGACGACTACGTCACCAAGCCGTTCTCCTCGCGCGAGCTGGTCGCCCGCATCCGTGCCGTGCTGCGCCGCCGCGGCGAGCCGGAGGAGGTCACCCCGGCCGCCCTGGAGGCGGGCCCGGTCCGCATGGACGTCGACCGCCACGTGGTCACGGTCTCGGGCGGCAAGGTCGACCTGCCGCTGAAGGAGTTCGACCTCCTGGAGATGCTCCTGCGCAACGCGGGCCGCGTGCTGACGCGTATGCAGCTCATCGACCGGGTGTGGGGCGCGGACTACGTGGGCGACACCAAGACCCTCGACGTCCACGTCAAGCGCCTGCGCGCCAAGATCGAGCCGGACCCGGGCGCGCCGCGCTACCTGGTGACGGTCCGCGGCCTGGGCTACAAGTTCGAGCCGTAGACCGACGGGCCCTGATCCACGGGCCCCGATTCCCCGGTACACGGGCCCCGTCACGCGGGCCGGTAGGGGTACGGCCGTACGCAGACGGTCGGACCGGAACGACAGGAGGGCGGCCCCGGATGTGCTCCGGGGCCGCCCTCCTCGCGTGCTGGTGTCAGTGCCCCGTCGCGCTGTGCGACGCCGAGCCGGACGCCGCGGGCTTGCCGCTGCCGCCCGGGGTGTTCGGCTTGGAGGAGTTGCTCGGGGAGCCCGAGGGAGTGCCCGACGGCTCGCCGGAGGGGGTCTCCTTCGGCTTCGGGAGCTCGCTGGGGCCGACGCCCTGGAAGTAGCTGGTGGCCGGGACCACGAAGGCCGACAGGCTCACCGCGCCGGCCTTGCTGAACTGGAAGGTGACCTTCTGCGCGTCGCCGTTCTTGGCGGCCTCACGGCCGTTGTCGATGACCGCGGAGGCGTTGTCCTTGCCGCCGAGCACGACGGAGCCGTGCGCCGGAACGGTGATCGGACCCGCGCCCTTGGCCGGGGAGAGCTTGACGGTGGCGCTGCCGACCTGGACGGCGTCCAGCGTCTGCGGATCGGCGCCGTTGTTGAACAGCGTGGCCGCGACGACGGCCGGTCCCTCGGCGTCGGGCTTCGGCTGGGTGACGACCGTCGCGTTCTGGACCTTGATGTCGCCGACGGTGACGTAGGCGTTGTCCGCCTTGACCCCGAGCGTCTGGGCACCGTTACCGGCGGCGCAGGCGGAGAGGGAAGCGAGCGAGAACGCGATGGCAGAAGCGGCGAGGGCGCCGCGTCGAAGGCTGCGGCTCACGGCGGCGGCAACTCCTTGGACGTACGAGACGGACTGCTTCGGACGGGCTACGGGTCAGCCGGCCGCGTACCTAAGGGCCAGCTAAGGGTGTGTCAGCGGGCCTAGATTACCGAGCCGTCCGACACGCCCCGCACCCGACCCGCCCCTACGGCCGACGGGTCCGCCGATCCCGGGCGGATCACGTGCTGATCTTGGTCTTTCGCGCGCCGTTCACATATGCCGGGTGATCAATTCCCCTGGCCGCCACACATTCCTTACGGGAAATCCTCCGCGCCGGTCCGGCCGGATCGTTCGTTGATCAATTCCGGAAAGAATCCCGACCGGCCGAACGGGTGAACGAGCGCCGAACGGAGTAGATGAAGTTCACCGTCCGGAACCCGGCAAAACGGGACGTTCAGCCTCTCCGGGCGCCGATCGGGGCCGGGTGGTGTACGCGTTTCGCACCCCCTTCGCAGCCGCTCCGACCTGCGAATACCGCCTTCCGGAAGCCCTCCGCAGCACGTTCCTGTTGCTGTTGTCAAGCCCCGAGATATGCCCTGACCTGCGAAAACGCCATTCAGAAGAAGCCGTATCCGTGTTACCCTGGATAGCCACGGAAGGGGTACCTGTCACATGACGTTCAAGGTTGGCGACACCGTGGTCTATCCCCATCACGGGGCCGCGCTGATCGAGGCCATCGAAACTCGCCAGATCAAAGGCGTGGACAAGACCTACTTGGTGCTCAAGGTCGCCCAGGGCGACCTGACTGTGCGCGTGCCCGCGGACAATGCGGAGTTCGTCGGTGTTCGCGATGTAGTGGGTCAGGACGGGCTGGACCGGGTCTTCGAGGTGCTGCGCGCGCCGTACGCGGAGGAGCCCACGAACTGGTCCCGTCGTTACAAGGCAAATCTTGAGAAGCTCGCCTCCGGCGATGTCATCAAGGTCGCCGAAGTGGTGCGTGACCTGTGGCGTCGCGAGCGCGAGCGCGGACTGTCCGCAGGTGAGAAGCGCATGCTCGCCAAGGCACGGCAGATCCTGGTGAGCGAGCTCGCCCTCGCGGAGAACACCAACGAAGACAAGGCCGAGGCCCTTCTCGACGAGGTTCTCGCGTCCTGACGCCGTAGGGCCTGTCCGGACAGGCCCTTTGTTCCGGGGTGCGCTCCGGAATGCCCGGCATTGCCGCGGTGCCCGCTGACCAGCAGTGAACATTGCTGTGTCGCCGGGCGCTGCGGCATGTTCGTATCCCCTCGCCGCCAGCACCCGCACTGTGTGTGCCGGGTCCGGGCGGCTCGCCTGACCAGTCGTCACGGAAGGGCCGGTCAGGGCGTCGCGCCCGGCACTCCCCCAGGCTCCAGGAGCAGGGGGTACCCCCAGGCCATACCCATGTCGTTTGAGGACACAAACCTTGTCAGACGAATCGCGCCCTTTCCGCACCGCCGCGGTGATTCCAGCGGCCGGACGCGGCGTGCGGCTCGGCCCGGGCGCCCCCAAGGCACTCCGCGCGCTGAGCGGCACCCCCATGCTCATCCACGCCGTCCGGGCGTTGGCCGCGTCCCGCGCGGTCTCGCTCGTCGTCGTGGTCGCGCCGCCGGACGGCGCCACGGAGGTGAAGAACCTCCTCGTCGAGCACGCCCTGCCGGACCGCACCGACTTCCTCGTGGTACCCGGCGGCGAGAGCCGCCAGGAGTCCGTGAAGCTCGGACTGGACGCCCTGCCGCCCGGCTTCGACGCCGTACTGGTCCATGACGCGGCCCGCCCGCTGGTCCCCGTCGACACCGTCGACGCCGTCATCGAGGCGGTACGCGACGGGGCGCCCGCCGTGGTGCCCGCGCTCCCGCTCGCCGACACCGTCAAGCAGGTCGAACCGCGCGCCGACGGCTCGCCCGAGCTGGTCGTCGCCACCCCCGAGCGGGCCCGGCTGCGCGCGGTGCAGACCCCCCAGGGCTTCGACCACGCCACGCTCGTACGCGCCCACGAGACGGTCACCGGCGCTGTCACGGACGACGCCGGCATGATCGAGCAGCTAGGCCTGGACGTCGTGGTGGTGCCCGGCCACGAAGAGGCGTTCAAGGTGACCCGCCCCCTCGACCTCGTACTCGCCGAGGCCGTACTCGCCCGACGGAGGGCCAACGATGGCTTCTGAGGCATCCGGTTCCGGGCTGCCGTCCGGTGACCGCCCGCTGATCCCGCTGGTCGGCATCGGCACCGATGTCCACGCCTTCGAGCGCGGGCGCGAGCTGTGGTGCGCCGGGCTGCTGTGGGAGGACGGCGACGGGTACGGCCTCGCCGGGCACTCCGACGGTGACGTCGCCGCCCACGCCGCCTGCGACGCGATCTTCTCGGCGGCCGGCGTCGGCGATCTCGGCGCCCACTTCGGCACCGACCGCCCCGAGTGGTCCGGCGCCTCCGGCGTCACCCTGCTCGCCGAGGCCGCCCGGATCGTGCGGGCCGAGGGCTACGAGATCGGCAACATCGCGGTGCAGGTCATCGGCGTACGGCCGAAGATCGGCAAGCGGCGTGACGAGGCGCGCGAGGCGTTGTCGGCCGCGGCCGGGGCGCCCGTCTCGGTGTCCGGCACCACCACCGACGGGCTCGGTCTGACCGGCCGGGCCGAGGGCCTGGCGGCCGTCGCCACGGCGATGGTGTACCGGTTGCCGTAGAAACGTGCCGGGTTGGGGTAGGAGAGGAGGCGACCATTCCACCTCGCCCGGAAGGACCCGCCGTGTCTGCTGAGCTCAGCGACAAGCTCAAGAAAATGCTCGACGCCCCCAACTTCGTCAACATCGCCACCATCCAGCCCGACGGCAGCCCCCAGGTGTCGCCGGTCTGGGTGAAGCGCGACGGGAACGACGTGCTGATCTCGACGACCGTGGGCCGGCGCAAGGAGAAGAACCTGCGCCGCGACCCGCGCGTCAGCGTGCTCCTCCAGCTCTTCGACTCCCCGTACGAGTACGCCGAGATCCGGGGCACCGCCGACCTCACCACCGAGGGCGGTCAGGAGCTGATCGACGAGCTCTCGATGAAGTACAGCGGCAAGAAGTACCGCGAATTCAATCCGGATTCGGTCAACGACGCCCCGCGCGTGGTCGTCCGGATCACTCCGCGGAAGATCGTCGGGATGCTCTGAGTCCCAACAGACGCCAAATTGTGTGCCCCGAGGCCCGGAAGGGTCGCGGGGCACTGGTATGAGGCCACTACCCTTGTGGGGTGACCATTCGCCTGTACGACACCAGCGCCCGGCAGATCCGTGACTTCGTCCCGCTGACGCGGGGTTGTGTCTCGATCTACCTGTGTGGTGCCACGGTGCAGGCGGCTCCGCACATCGGGCACATCCGGTCGGGGCTGAACTTCGACATCATGCGGCGGTGGTTCGCCTACCGCGGTTATGACGTGACGTTCATCCGCAATGTCACCGACATCGACGACAAGATCATCAAGAAGGCGGCGGAGCAGGGCCGTCCGTGGTGGTCGATCGGGTACGAGAACGAGCGGGCGTTCAACGACGGCTACACCGCGCTGGGCTGCCTGCCGCCGACCTATGAGCCGCGGGCGACCGGCCACATCACCGAGATGATCGAGATGATGCGCGGTCTGATCGAGCGGGGCCACGCCTATGAGGCGGACGGCAGTGTCTACTTCGACGTGCGGTCCTTCCCCGGGTATCTGGCGCTGTCCAACCAGGACATCGGTGATCTGCGCCAGCCCGACGAGGGTGTCTCGGGCAAGCGTGATCCGCGGGACTTCGCGATGTGGAAGGCGTCCAGGCCGGGCGAGCCGGACTGGGAGACGCCGTGGGGGCGGGGCCGTCCGGGCTGGCATCTGGAGTGCTCGGCGATGGCCCACAAGTACCTGGGTGCCGCGTTCGACATCCATGGCGGGGGCCTCGACCTGATTTTCCCGCACCATGAGAACGAGATCGCGCAGGCCAAGGCGTTCGGGGACGACTTCGCGTCGTACTGGGTGCACAACGCGTGGGTGACGATGTCCGGCGAGAAGATGTCGAAGTCGCTGGGCAACAGTGTGCTGGTCTCGGAGATGGTCAAGCAGTGGCGGCCGATCGTGCTGCGCTACTACCTGGGGACGCCGCACTACCGGTCGATGATCGAGTACAGCCAGGAGGCTCTGCGCGAGGCGGAGTCGGCGTTCGCGCGGATCGAGGGCTTCATCCAGCGGGTGGTGGAGAAGGCGGGGGGCGTCGTCGAGGCGGCCGCCGAGGTGCCGCTCGCGTTCGCCGAGGCGATGGACGACGACCTGGGGGTCCCGCAGGCCCTCGCGATCATCCACACCACGGTCCGCCAGGGCAACAGTGCGCTGGCCGCCGACGACAAGGAAGCCGCCACCGCCCGCCTGGCCGAGGTCCGCGCCATGCTGGGCGTGCTCGGACTGGACCCGCTGGACGCGCACTGGGCCGAGGAGAGCGACCGCGGCGAGGACCTGCACGGGGCCGTCGACACCCTCGTACGCCTGGTCCTGGAACAGCGGGAAGCGGCCCGGGCCCGCAAGGACTGGGCCACCGCCGACGCCATCCGCGACCAGCTCACCCAGTCCGGCCTCGTCATCGAGGACAGCCCCCAAGGCCCCCGCTGGACCCTCGGCCCCCGCTGAGCAGCGCCCTGATGTGCCGCCCGGGCGATCGGGCGGCACACTTCATATACGTACGTACACGATCTGCATCCGCATGTGGATCGCCGATTCACTGAGGAAACAGGTAGTCATGGCCGGGAACAGCCAGCGCAGGAACCGCCGCACGTCCAACAAGAAGGGCGCTACGGTCGGCAGCGGTGGCCAGCGGCGCAGGGGTCTGGAAGGCAAGGGCCCCACGCCGCCCGCCGAGATGCGCAAGAAGCACAAGAAGAACCGCATCGCGACCGCCAAGGCCAAGCAGGCGGCCACCCGCCGCCCCGCCCCGCGGCGCGGTGGCGTCAAGGGCACGTCCGAGATGGTCGTGGGCCGCAACCCGGTCTTCGAGGCGCTGCGCGACGGCGTCCCGGCGACGACGCTCTACGTCCAGCAGTACATCGACAACGACGAGCGGGTCCGCGAGGCCCTTCAGCTCGCCGGTGAGCGCGGCAACATCAACCTGATGGAGGCCCCGCGCGTCGAGCTCGACCGGATGACGAACGGCCTCAACCACCAGGGCCTGGTCCTCCAGGTCCCGCCGTACGAGTACGCCGACCCGCAGGACCTCACGGCCTTCGCGTACGACAACGGCGAGGACCCGCTGATCGTCGCGCTCGACGGCGTGACCGACCCGCGCAACCTCGGCGCGATCGTCCGCTCCACCTCCGCCTTCGGCGGCCACGGCGTGGTCGTGCCGGAGCGGCGCGCGGCCGGCATGACGGCGGGCGCCTGGAAGTCGTCGGCGGGCACCGCGGCGCGCACTCCGGTCTCCCGGGTCACCAACCTGACCCGCGCCCTGGAGGCGTACAAGAAGGAAGGCCTCACGATCGTCGGCCTCGCCGCCGACGGCGAGCACACGGTCGAGGAGCTGGAGCAGATCGGCGGCCCCGTCGTCATCGTGATCGGCAGCGAGGGCAAGGGACTTGGCCGGCTCGTCGGCGAGACCTGCGACTACCGCGTGCGGATCTCGATGCCGGGCGGCGCCGAGTCCCTCAACGCCGGTGTGGCGGCGGGCATCGTGCTCTACGAAGCGGCCCGCCGACGCGGCTGACCTGGGTGATCTTGACGGGTCTCGGACAGATTCGGACCCGTCAAGCAGTGTCCTAACCACTCGTCACTCGGTTAGATGAGTGTGGACACAAGAACGCCCCGGCCCGGGTTCGACGACCAGCCTGCCCTGAGCATGGCCAAGGTGGACTGCGACCCCGCGCAGGTCATCGTCAACCACGCGAGTTTCCGGGTGCAGCTTGCGCCCAAGTCGCTGCCCAAGCCCCTGATTTCGGGAACCGCGGTGCGCCGCAGGGCGCCCGTGGTGTGGAGCGGGAAGTCGGCCCCGGGGGCGAGCGGACTCCTCCAGGCGGTCCGCGCCACCTCCGTCGTCGGCGGCGGCGAGGGCTACGAAACCGGCGCGACCCAGACCATCCCGCGCGTCTCCGTCGACGACACGATGCCGACGCCGCTGATCCCCGGGCCCGGCGCAGGACCGGAGACCGCGCTGCTCCCGCAGATGCGCACTCCCTACGGCCAACAGCCGTACGAGCGCGACGAGTTCGAGGACATCGACGAGCTCGACGGCGGACCGGACGACGGCTCGACCGCCAAGCGGCGCGGCGCCGACCCCGTGCGGCACGCCTACTACCCGGGCCGCCGGATGAACCTCGGCGTCGTGCTGCTCCCGCTGCGCGTCTTCCTCGGCTTCATCTCCGTGTACGCGGGCATGGGCAAGCTGAGCGACCCCGTGTACTTCGACGGCGGCGAACGCGGCTCGATGGTCAAGTGGCTGAATTCGCTGCACCCTTGGGCGCTCGCCGAGCCCCTGCGCGACTTCGCGCTCCAGCACCCCGTGGGCGCCGGCCTGACCGTCGCCTTCCTCCAGGTCGTCGTCGGCGTACTGACGATGCTCGGCCTGTGGCAGCGGGTGGCGGCCGTCTTCGGCGCGATGCTGTCGGCGGCCCTGCTGGTGACGGTGAGCTGGCAGACCGTACGCGCCTACGACGCCCCGGACATCATCTACCTCGCCGCGTGGTCCCCGCTGATCATCGCCGGGGCCCCGGTCTACTCGCTCGACGCCCGGCTCGCGGGCGAGGCCTGGCGCAAGCTCGGGCCGCGTTCCGAACTCTGGGAGCTGCGGCGCCGGGTGCTGCGGCGCGGCCTGGTCATGACGACCATCGTGATCGGCCTGACCCTGACGGTCGGTGCGCTGCTCGGCGGCGCGGTCCGCTCCACCACCGTGGTGACCGTCCCGGGCCCCGACGACGACCCGACCAACTACCTGCCCGGCACCCCGCTGCCGAGCGAGACCGGGCCCGCGCTGGCGCCCCGTACGGCGCCCAGCAGCGCCACGCCGTCGGCGGTCCGGGGCAAGACCTCGGCGAGCCCGTCCGCGAAGGCGTCCAAGAAGCCCAAGGTCCACCAGAGCGCATCGGCGGGCACCTCCGGACAGCCGAGCCACTCGGCGGGCACCGGCGGCCAGGCCCCGTCCCACCACCGCACCGCCCCGCAGGCCCCGCCGTCCACGAGCGCGGGCCCGACGTCCTCGGGCGGCACGGGAGCGGGCAGCGGCAACCGCAACCCCATCGGAGGCCTGCTCGGCTGACCCGGGCGACCGCACCGCGAAGGGGGCCGGAATCCTCCGGCCCCCTTCGCCATGCGGCGAGCACGCCGCGAGCGGTCAACTCCCCTGTCTGGCCAGCTCCTTGGCCGCCTCGGTGAGGTCCTTGGCGGTGTCGATGGCGCGCCAGTACGCTCCGTGGGGCAGCGGGAACCCGGCCAGGCGGCGCTCGCGGGCGAGCCGGGGGAAGGTGGTGCGCTCGTGGTCGCCGACGTCCGGCAGCATCGCGGTGAAGGCGGCGGAGAACACGTACACGCCCGCGTTGATGAGGTACGGCGAGGGCGGCGACTCGATGAAGTCGGTGATGTGGCCGAAGGCGTCGGTCTCGACGGCGCCCCACGGGATGCGGGGGCGGGCCAGGGCCAGGGTGGCGGTCGCGTCACGCTCACCGTGGAAGGAGGCCATCTCGCGGAGCGAGAAGCGCGTCCAGATGTCGCCGTTGGTGGCGTACCAGGGCTGGTCGGGGTGGGGCAGCGAGGCCGCCGCGTACTTGAGGCCGCCGCCCCGGCCCAGCGGCTCGTCCTCGACGACCGTGGTCACGCGCAGCGGCAGATCGGCCTTGGCCAGCCAGTCCTTGAGGACGTCGGCGAGGTGGCCGCAGGAGATGACGGCGTCAGTGACGCCCTCGGCGGCCAGCCAGGCGAGCTGATGGCCGATGATCGGGACCCCGGTGCCCGGGATCTCGACCATCGGCTTGGGGCGGTCGTCGGTGTACGGCCTCAGTCGTGAGCCCTGGCCGCCCGCCAGGACCACGGCCTGCGTCGGAAAGGTCGCAGTTGTGCTCGCAGTCATGCGGTGAACGATAGGCGTCCCCGCAGCGGGGCGTCACCGCTCCTGGGCCACGCCGGAGGCGAAGGAGGTGTCGCAGACGGGGCGGGAGTACGACTGGGCCTTCGCGGGGCCGTAGTGCTCCACGGCGGCCCTGCCGAGCGCGCGGGCGATCGACATGCAGTGCTGGGCGAGCGAGGGCCGGTGCTCCACCTCGCGCTGGAGGTGGGTCAGCGCGGTGCCGGGGTCCTTCTCCTGGAGCTCGGTCAGGAGGGCGTCGCGCAGTACGTCCTGCGGGGCGCGGGACTTGGCGCGTACGGAGACGTTCTCGGAAGAGGCGGTCAGGATCTGCGATTCGTTGCTGCCTGCCCAGTTGACCCGGGTGACCGCGAGTGTCCCGGAGAGCACGAGGACGACGGGCAGGACAAGGGCGAGGGTTCGGCCGATTCGGCGGGCTGTGTGCGTCACGGAGGCGAGCGTAGCGGGGGGTGATGATTTGGCGACATTTAGTCACCCTGTCGGGGGATGGTTCGACGTCGCTTTTCGAATCACCGGTTGACGAACAGGATTCGAAATGGGCGGTGTGCCGGGGTATTTGTCGACAACCGGCGGTGGCCCCGCGCTCGCGCGCGGGGCCACCCCAACCGTAGACCCCCTGGTGGCGGGCGTGTACCGGTCTCAGTCCGTGAGGCGCTCACCCGTGGAGGTGGAGAACACGTGGGTCTCACCCGGACGCGGGACGACGTGCAGCTGAGTGCCCTTGTCGGGGACCGCACGGCCGTTGACGCGGACCACGAGGTCCTTCACTTCGCCGCCGACCTCGGCGGAACCGTACACATAGCCGTCGGCGCCGAGCTCCTCGACGACGTTGACGGTGACGGCGAGACCGGCCGGGGCGTCCGCGGACTCCTTGGTGAGGGTCTTCGCGGCGCCGCCGTTCTGCTCGACGATGTCGAAGTGCTCGGGGCGGACGCCGACCGTGACGGTGCGGTCGCCCTTGTCGGCGGCCGCGGCCAGCGCCTCGCGGCTGACCGGCACCACGCTGTTGCCGAACTTCACGCCGCCGTCGGTGATCGGGACCTCGACCAGGTTCATGGCGGGCGAGCCGATGAAGCCCGCGACGAACAGGTTGGCCGGGCGGTCGTACATGTTGCGCGGCGAGTCGATCTGCTGGAGCAGACCGTCCTTGAGGACGGCCACGCGGTCGCCCATCGTCATGGCCTCGACCTGGTCGTGCGTGACGTACACCGTGGTGATGCCGAGCCGGCGCTGGAGCGAGGCGATCTGCGTACGCGTGGAGACGCGGAGCTTGGCGTCCAGGTTGGACAGCGGCTCGTCCATGAGGAAGACCTGCGGCTCGCGCACGATGGCGCGGCCCATCGCGACGCGCTGGCGCTGACCGCCGGACAGGGCCTTGGGCTTGCGGTCGAGGTACTCGGTCAGGTCGAGGATCTTCGCCGCCTCCTCGACCTTCTTGCGGATCTCCGCCTTGTTCACGCCGGCGATCTTGAGGGCGAAGCCCATGTTGTCGGCGACGGTCATGTGCGGGTAGAGCGCGTAGTTCTGGAACACCATCGCGATGTCCCGGTCCTTGGGCGGCAGGTGCGTGACGTCACGCTCGCCGATGCGGATCGCTCCGCCGTTGACGTCCTCCAGGCCCGCGAGCATGCGCAGGGAGGTGGACTTTCCGCAGCCGGAGGGGCCGACGAGGACGAGGAACTCGCCGTCCTCGATCTCGATCTCCAGCCCGTCGACCGCGGGCTTGGTGGAGCCCGGGTAGATCCGGGTCGCCTTGTCGAACGTGACAGTGGCCATGACTGATGTGTCCCTTCACCGGCAGGAACGTGCCGGACGATCCGAGTAGAGGGAGAAGTGGTGTAGTCCACCTGGGCGAACTGGGTCAGGACGCTACCCGGGGATGTCCGTCTTGTCAGCAGCCCGGCGAAGGGAAGTTCCGGGGGAAGCTCCGCGAAACGACCCCGCCGGGCCCCGCTCCCCGCCGGGCCCCACGAATTTCCGGCCGCACCCGGGCGAGCGTTGGTTACACTTCACGCGTTGCCTCCTTAGCTCAGCTGGCCAGAGCACCGCTCTTGTAAAGCGGGGGTCGTCGGTTCGAACCCGACAGGGGGCTCTTGGGGGAAGGCTCCCGGCCGATCTTGGCTGGGGGCCTTTTCGCGTTCGGGGGTGGGCGCGGGGGCCTGGGTGGGGGGCTTGTGATCATGGGTGTCGTGCCGCCGTGGAAGGGGTGTCGGCCAATGCGATCCTTGGTGGGCAGGGGTGAATCGGGGAGGGGTGCGCGAGGATGAGTCGTCGTTCCGGTGGGCTGGTCGGCGTCTGGGCGGAGGCGCAGCGCCAGCAGCAGCGTCAGCGGGAGGCGCAGCAGCGGGCGGTGGTCCAGCAGCAGCGGCAGCAGCGGGCGTACGAGCGTGATCTCGCGCGGGCGCAGCGGGAGCAGCAGGCGGCGTACCGGCAGGGGCGGGACGCGGACGCGCGGCAGCGCACCCAGGAGCTCGAGGATCAAGTCGCGGCCCTGGCCGGGCTGTTGACGGCTGGGTGCAGGGCGGCGCCCTTCCGGGTGGCCTCGCTGACCCGGGAGCAGAGGGTCGCGCCGTTCGAGCCGGGGCAGCTCGGGCAGCCCGTGGTGATGCCCGACCCGGCGCACTACCAGGCACAGGGCGGCTGGTCGGCCGGGCGGCGGGCGCAGGCCCAGCAGGAGGCGCAGGCCAGGTACGAGCACGACTGGCGGGCCGCGCAGGCCGCTGAGGCGCACCGGGTCCAGCAGCTCGCGGCGTACCGGGCGCAGTACGACGCGTGGGCGGCGGAGCAGCTCGCCGAGGTGCGCGCGCACAACGCGGGCCTCGCCCAGCTGGTGGACGCGCTGCGGGCCGGGGACCCGGGCGCCGCGGTCGACTACTTCTCGGCCGCCCTGTACTCCTCCGGCGCCTGGCCCGAGGGCTTCCCCCGGCAGGTGGCGGCCGCGTTCGACCGGGGCGCCCGCCAGCTCGTCCTGGACTGGGAGCTGCCCGGGATCGACATCGTCCCCGAGGCCAAGTCCGTGCGCTACGTGGCCAGTTCAGACCAGGACAAGGAGACGGCCCGGCCGGTGACCCAGCGCCGGGCGCTGTACCGGGACGCGCTCGCGCAGTGCGTGCTGCTCGTGCTGCGCGAGGTGTTCGCGGCGGACGAGTTCGGGGTGCTGGAGTCCGTCGTCCTGAACGGGTTCGTCGACGACGTGGACCCCGCCACCGGGCGCCGGGCCGAGATCTTCCTGGCGACCGTGAGCGTGCCGCGCGCCTCCTTCGAGCAGCTGAACCTCGGCCAGGTCAGCGCGGTCGACTGCCTGGTGGACGCGCTGCGCGGGCAGCTGTCCGCCCGCCCCGACCAGCGCACCGCCGTACGCCCCGGGCGGCGCCCCGCCGACGTCGGTACGGGTGTGGTGTCGCTCGGCGGCGGCGAGGAGCCCGACCTGTTCACGATGGACCCGATCGAGTTCGAGGGCCTGGTCGCCGAGCTGTTCCGGGCCCGCGGGATGCAGGCGCTCACCACCCAGCGCTCCAACGACGGCGGCGTGGACGTCGAGGCCCTCGATCCCGACCCGATCAGCGGTGGCAGGATCATCGTCCAGGTCAAGCGGTACCGCAACACGGTCCCGCCGACGGCGGTGCGCGATCTGTACGGGACGGTCCAGGGGGCCGGGGCCAACAAGGGCGTCCTGGTGACGACGTCGGGCTTCGGGCCCGGGTCGTACGGGTTCGCCGAGGGCAAGCCGCTGACCCTGGTCTCGGGGGCGGAGCTGGTGGATCTGCTGCATCAGCACGGGTTGCGGGGGCGGTTGGGCTCTGCGGGTCCTTCGGGCTCTGCTGAGGGGGGCGGGTCTGTCGTGCCGGCCCAGCGGTCGGCGCCCGAGGAGGCCGAGGACTTCAGCCTGCTCGGCATGACGTGGGCCGGGGCGGTCGCGCTCGACGTGTGCGCGCTGGTGTGCCGGGGGTCGCGGGTGCTGGCCGAGGACCACTTCGTGTTCTTCAACAACCCCGCGAATCCAGGGGGTTCGGTACGGATGGTGCCGGGCACGGGGGGTGACCGGGCGGCGATACGGGTGGTCTTCGACGCGCTGCCCGAGGGGGCCGACCGGCTGGTGCTGGTCGCCGCCGTCGACCCCGAGGCCGACCCGGGGGGCGACCTCGCGGGGTTCACCGATGCGGCGGTGTGCCTGCGGGACCCTGCCGGGCGCGAACTCGACCGGCTGCCCGTGGCGGACGGGCGGCCCGGGGAGACGGCGCTGGTCCTCGGGTCGTTCCGGCGGCGTGGGGGTGGGGACTGGGACTTCGTGGCGGGGGGCAAGGGGTATCGGGGTGGGTTGGGGGAGCTGGTCGGCGAGTACGGCATCGCGGTGGCCTGAGCGTCCCCCACCCCGCCCCTTCCCGAGACCCTCCGGGGGTGTGGAGGGCTGAGGACGACTCCCGGGGCTCCGCCCCAGACCCCGTTCGCGCCTAAAGGGCGCTCGTCCTCAATCGCCGGACGGGCTAAAGATGCCCATGCTGGCCCCCCTACAGGGGCGCGGGGAACTGCGCGAGCGGCCACGCACGGTGGGCGGATGAAGGCGGGTTTCAGGGGCGCGAGGAACTGCGCGAGCAAGTGGGCACGGTGGGCGGATGAAGGCGGGTTTTTGGGGGCGCGGGGAACTGCGCGAGCGGCCACGCACGGTGGGTGGATGAAGGCGGGTTTTGGGGGCGCGGGGAACTGCGCGCCAAGCCACGCACGGTGGGTGGATGAAAGCGGGTTTTGGGGGCGCGGGGAAGTGCGCGAGCAAGTGGGCACGGTCCGCGGATCGAAGGGGGTTGAAGGGGCGCGGGGAACTGCGCACGGGGCCGCTCTGACGCCGGGCTGGGTCAGTTGCGGGACGCGATACGGTTGGCCAGGGTGGCCAGGCGGGACGTCGCGGGGCCGTGGCCGACCAGTTCCTGGCGGTCCGCCACGCGATACGCCGCGTACATCCCCCGCACCCCCACCCACCGCAACGGCTCCGGCTCCCACATCCGCACCTTGTGGTTGACCCACGGCAGCGTCGTCAGCTCGGTGGCGCCCGCCTGGCCCGAGTCCTCCTGGATCAGGTCCCGCAGCGTACGCGCCGCGAGGTTCGCCGTGGCCACGCCCGAGCCGACGTAACCGCCCGCCCAGCCGAGCCCCGTCGTGCGGTCCAGGGTGACCGAGGCGCACCAGTCGCGCGGCACGCCGAGCACACCCGACCAGGCGTGGCTGATCCGGACCCCGGCCAGCTGGGGGAAGAAGCGGACGAGGATCTCCCGCAGCGCCTCGACCGTCGCCGGCTGCGTACGGCCGTCGTTGTCGGTGCGCGAGCCGAAGCGGTACGGCACGCCCCTGCCGCCCAGCGCGATGCGGTCGTCGGCGGTGCGCTGCGCATACATGTACGCGTGCGCCATGTCGCCCAGCGTCTCGCGGCCCGCCCAGCCGATCGCCTCCCACACCTCGGGACCGAGCGGCTCCGTGGCGATCATGGAGGAGTTCATGGGCAGCCAGGCCCGCCGCTGCCCCTTGAGCGAGGCGGTGAACCCCTCCGTGCACCGCAGGACGTACGGCGCGCGGACCGTTCCGTACGGCGTGACCGCGTGCCGGGGGCGGATCTCGGTGACCGGTGTCGACTCGTACACGGTGACGCCCAGCGCCTCGACCGCGCTCGCCAGCCCCTTGAGTAGTTTCACCGGGTGGACGCGCGCACCGTGCGGGGTCCAGGTCGAGCCGACCGCCCCGCTGACCCGGACGCGCCCGGCGGTCTCGCGCGCGCCGAGCAGCTCGCGGTCCTTCTCGCCGAAGGCGACCTCCGCCGCGTGAAAGGCCTTGAGCCGCCCCAACTGGGCCGGGGTGTAAGCGACTTCGAGTACGCCACCCTGGTGGATGTCCGCGTCGATCGACTCCGCCCCGGCGACCCGCACCACCTCGCCCACGGTGTCGTTCATCGCCCGCTGGAGGCGCACCGCGCTGTCCTGGCCGTGCAGCTTCGCGTACCGGTCGCGGCCCGCGATGCCGTTGTACAGCCAGCCGCCGTTGCGGCCGGACGCGCCGTAGCCGCAGAACCGGGACTCCAGGACGGTGATGTTGAGGAAGGGGGCCGCCTTCTTCAGGTAGTACGCCGTCCACAGGCCGGTGTATCCGCCGCCGACGATCACCACGTCGGCGGTGGCGTCGCCGGACAGCGGCTCGCGGGGCACGGGTATGCCGTCGGTCGCGTACCAGAAGGAGATTCCGCCGTTGATCGCGCTCATGGGGCTTGTTCGTACACCCGCTCCGGCGGCCTGTCCAGCTTCGGAATCCGCAGGTGGGCGGGGTCGTTGCGGAATCCGTGGGACCAATGGCGGCGTGGGGCGGGACCTTTGGCGGCCGGGACGGCGCGGCGGGGTGTTTAGTGTCGAAGGTCAGGCTTTTTGCACTGTTTTGGGCCGGAGGGTTGGTTTTTCATGGGCGTACGCACTTTCCGTCGTGCCGCCGTCGCGGCGGTGGCGGCCACGGCCCTCGGCCTCTCGGCGGCCGCCTGCTCCTCGGACTCCGGTTCGGGCGCGTCCTCGCAGGCAGAGCTCGCCGTGAAGACCTCGCCGGACGCCGCCACGCTCGCGAAGCTCCCCGCGAAGGTCGAGGGTGCGGAAATCGTCGTGGGCGATCCGGCCGCGCCCCATACCGTGACGGTGTACGAGGACCCGCGCTGCCCCTTCTGCAAGCACTTCGAGGAGGGCGGCGCGACGGCGGTCGCCAAGCTCGCCGCCGAGGGCAAGGTCAAGATCCGCTACACGATCGCCTCGTTCCTGGACGCCAACTTCGGCGGTGACAGCTCCAAGCGAGCCGTGAACGCCATGCGCGCCTCGGTCGAGCGGGGCAAGTTCGCGGAGTTCCACGCGGCCGTGTTCGCCAGTCAGCCGCCGAAGGAGACGGACGACGCCTTCACCGCCGACAACCTCCTCAAGATCGCCGACAAGGTGCCGGGCCTGCGCGGGGCCGCCTTCGACAAGGCGGTACGGGAGAACACGTACAAGGACTTCGTGAAGGCGGCGGAGGGGGCTTTCGAGGACTCGGGCGTCAACGGCAGCCCCGTGGTCCTGATCGACGGGAAGAAGCCGGCCGGCGACGGGCGGGCGATCTTCGACGCGGACGCGTTCAAGAAGGTGCTGGCCCAGGCGGGCATCTCCTAGCCGGACCCCTCGCCCGCCGCCCGGGGCGCGCTCGCCCGCCGCGCCGCCGTACGCAGCGTGTCGACCGGGTTCCAGGGCGGCCCGCCCCGGCCACGGGTCAGCGGGTAGCAGGCGAGGCCGATGAGGACGGACGCGAAGTGGCCCAGGTCGGTGAAGGTGCGGCCGTCGAGGAGCGGGGCGGTGTACAGGACGAGGACCACGGCGAGGTAGAGGTAGCGGTACGGGCGGGCGATCCGGTAGGTGAGCACCGCGACCACCCCGGCCAGGGCGTAACTGACGCCCACGTCGAGGGTGTTGACCGCCGCGTGGGGTGCGTAGTCGTGCCGGATCGCCCACAGCAGCGCGCCCTCGCTGATGAACGTGGCCGCCACGTGCGTACCGAAGGCGACCACCAGCCAGCGCAGGGTGCCGAGCCAGCGCTCGGCCTGGGCGTGGAAGACGCTGTAGAGCACGGCGTACGGGAGCCAGCCTCCGCCGTCGATCCAGAAGGCGCTCGCGATCAGCACCCGGCGGGGGTTGGTCGACAGCGCGTGAATGTTGGTGGAGCGCTGCCGCAGGAAGTCCGCCTCGAACTCCGGGGACATGTGGTGCAGGGCGATCGTCGTGACGAACAGGGCGGCGAGCCAGAGGTAGGTGCCGGGGGAGCGGCGGACGTACCGCCGCGCTCGGCGGGCCAGGCGGGTGGCCCGCCGCGGGCCTGGGTGCGTCTTCGTATGCCGGTCGGTGGGGGTGCCGGGTCGCCCGCCGAGACCCACTTCGGGCCTTTCCGCTGGCCCTTCCTCGGGTCGTCCGCCGGGTCGTCCTTCGGGTGGGAATCGCCGCATGGATCGATTCACGCATGGGGGGTGGGGCGGGTGGGGGAGCGACATTCGGCCCGGCGGGGTGAGGGGACGGGGCGGGTCGCCCCGCGCCCCCGTGCCGTCTTCGGTCTGCGGGCCGTGGATGGTTGCTCGCGCAGTTCCCCGCGCCCCTGAACCCCCTCCGATCTGCGGACCGTGCCCGCTTGCTCGCGGGGTTCCTCGCGGTCCTGAAATCCTTGGGGGGTGGGGCGGGGTGGGATCTACTCTTCCGGCATGATTCGTAACGCCACAGCTGCCGACATTCCCGTGATCCACCAGATGGTCCGCGAACTCGCCGACTACGAGAAGTGCCTCGACGAGGCCCGCGCCACCGAGGAGCAGCTTCGTGAGGCGCTCTTCGGTGAGCGCCCGGCCGCCTTCGCGCACATCGCGGAGGACGGGGCGGGCGAGCCGGTGGGGTTCTCGATCTGGTTCCTGAACTTCTCCACGTGGCGCGGGGTGCACGGCATCTACCTGGAGGACCTGTACGTACGACCCGAGGCCCGGGGCGGCGGCCACGGCCGGGCCCTCCTGGCCGAGCTGGCCCGCATCTGCGTGGCCCGGGGGTACGAGCGGCTCGAATGGTCGGTCCTGAACTGGAACACCCCGTCGATCGCCTTCTACGAGTCGCTGGGGGCGCGGCCGCAGGACGAGTGGACCGTTTACCGGCTCACGGACGAGGCGCTGGTGACCCTCGGCGGCGCGGGGGACTAGGCGCGTACCGCTCCTCAACCGCCTTGGGCGCTCGCCTCGTTGGCGCGGCGGGACAGGCGCAGGGCCCGCAGGGCCAGGGACGCGGCTTCCATTCCGCTGTTGAACGCCACCTCCGAGAGGATGCCGGGGGCAGCCACCTGGTCGCCCGCCAGGTACACGCCGTGGCCCCGGTCGATCGCGGGGCGGTCGCGCCAGGTGGTGCCGGGTGGGTCGACCGCGCCGGTGCGGCCCGTCGCCAGGGCCTCGCGGCGCCAGGTGGTGCGCTCGCGCCACGCCGGGAACCCGGCGTCCAGGAGGCGCTCGGCACGGGTGATGCCGTCGGCCTTCGACTCGTGCGGGGCGATGGGGAAGTGGCCCTGGAAGAGCTGCTCGCCGGCCGGGGCGAGAGCCGGGTCGTGGCCGGTGAAGCGTTCCAGCCAGCCGGGTCCGTCCAGGTCGGCGACGACGAACGGGTCGCCCCGGCGTGCGGCGAGGGCCAGGTCGAGCAGGACGGTGCGACCACTGGGCCAGCTCAGGGTCTCGTCGCCGAGGAGGCGGCGGGCCGCGTCCAGGGAGGTCGCCACCACCACCGGCCCCTCGACGGTGGGGAGTTCGCCGACGCGGGCGTCCGTCTCGATGCGTACACCGAGGTCCCACGCGCGGGACGCCATCCGCTCGATGAGCGCGCCCCAGCCGCCGACCGGGTAGTGCGCCTCGGGCGGCAGGGCCGCCGCCCGGTGCAGCCGCTCCTGCACGAAGCGGGCGGAGAGCGAGCCGGGATCGTGGTGGAAGAGCGCGACGGCGACGTAGTACGCGGCCGCACGGGCACCCCGCGCGCCGACCTGCCGGGTGGCCCAGGTGGTGAAGTCGTCGTTCACCGGGGCGAGTTCGGGTGCCGTGCGGGCCAGGCGCGGCAGGGTGAGGGGCGGGATGCGGTGCAGGGTTCCGTGCCGGTGGAAGCGGAACCGCAGGGCCTCCGCCGGTCGTACCGCCGAGACCGGGCCGAGCAGTCCGCGCTGCTTGAGCCAGGCCCAGTGCGGGCCGCCGCTGTAGAGGGCGTGCGGTCCCTCGTTGGTGCGGTAGGGGGCGGCGGCGGTGCGGGCCCGGCCGCCCAGGTCGGCGTGCGCCTCGTACAGCGTGACGGTGGCGCCGGACTCGGCGGCGGTGATCGCGGCGGTCAGTCCGGCGAAGCCGCCGCCCACGACCGTGATCCGGCCCGCGTCGCGCGGCCCCCTCCTCGTCCCCGTGCCTGCCTCTGTCCCCATCCCTGTCTCCCTTCGCGCGGTGCGGCGGGCGTGCCGCGGTCACGGAAACAGGACGGAGCGGGGTCCGCGAATGTGACATGTCCTGAGCGCGAATTTACGGAGTGGGGGCTTCCCCGGCTTCCGAGCAGGGGTGATTGTCAGTGCCATGGTCCAGCATGGGGACATGGCAGCGGCACGGAGTGCGAAGAAGACGGCGGCTACGGCGGGTGCCCGCAGGACGGAGGTGCGACTGCCGCCACTGGCGCCGTTCGGCGCGGGTGAGCTGGAGCCGGAGGGCGATTATGACGGGCTGGAGTTCAGGGACCTCGACCTGGCGGGACAGCAGGCGCACAGCGCGCGCTTCCTCGACTGCGGGATCTACGGCTGCGGTCTGGACGATACGCGGCTGACGGGAGCCCGCTTCATCGACTCGGTCCTGTCCGGGGTGCGCGGTGTGGGTACGGACCTGGCGCGGGCGAACCTGCGGGACGTGGAGGTGCGCGACGTCCGGATGGGCGGGGTGCAGCTGCACGGGGCGATGCTGGAGCGTGTGCTGATCAAGGGCGGGAAGATCGACTACCTGAACCTGCGGGAGGCCGAGCTGCGTGACGTCGTCTTCGACGGCTGCGTGCTGTCCGAGCCCGACTTCGGCGGGGCCACGCTGACGCGGGTGGAGTTCCGGGGCTGCGAGCTGCGCCGGGCCGACTTCACGGGGGCCCGGATGAAGGACGTCGACCTGCGCGGGGCCACCCTGCTCGACATCGCGCGCGGGGTGGAACGGCTCGCGGGTGCGGTCATCAGCCCGTCCCAACTCCTCGACCTGGCACCGGCGTTCGCGGCCCAGGTGGGGGTGCGGGTGGAGGCGTGATGCTCTGCCGTGCTCGGGGGGCGGTCAGGGGAGCCGGGGGAAGCGGGCCTGGAGGTCCCAGACGATCGGGTTGTCGCCGAGGTCCTCGTGCAGGTCGGTGAGGTCGGCGATCAGGTCGTGCAGGAAGTCCCTTGTCTCGCGCCGGAGTTCGGCGTGCGAGAAGGTGAGGGGCGCCTCCTCGGCGGGCATCCAGTCGGCCTCCACGTCCACCCAGCCGAAGCGGCGCTCGAAGAGCATGCGGTCGCTCGACTCGGTGAAGTCGATCTCGGCGTACTGGGGGCGGGCGGCGCGCGAGCCGAGGGGGTCCTCGTCGAGGCGCTCGACGGTGTCGCACAGGGCCCAGGCGAAGTCGAGCACCGGCACCCATCCCCAGGCTGTGGACACCTCGCGGTCCGCCTTGGTGTCGGCGAGGTAGACGTCTCCGCAGAACAGGTCGTGGCGCAGGGTGTAGACGTCCGCGCGGCTGTAGTCGATCCGGGTGGGGTCGGGGAAGCGGCGGGATAGGGAGTAGCCGATGTCGAGCACGGGTCGATGGTGTCACGCCGGGAGCGCACCCCCCTCCGGGGGCCTCCGCCCCCGGGCCCGCCCGTCCCTTTGCGGGGCGGGCGTCGTCCGCGCTGGCCCCCCTGCGAGGGCGGGGCTGTCCGCGCTGGCCCCCTGCGGGGTCTGGGCGGGGCTGTGCCCCGGGCCGCTTGCGGGTCTGATGTCCCCTGCGGGCCGTGCGTGGCCGCTCGCGCAGTTCCTCGCGCCCCTGAGCCCGCCTTCGTCCGCCGACCGTGCGTGGCTGGTCGCGCAGTTCCTCGCGCCCCTGTAGGGGGGCCAGCATCGGCATCCTCAGCCCGTCCGGCGATTGAGGACGAGCGCCGTTCAGGCGCGAGCGGGGTCTGGGGCGGAGCCCCGGGAGTCGTCCTCAGCCCACTCGCAGGAATCGGGCCGAGCCCACCCGCCCTCACGGCAGAAGGCGCCGTTCCTTGGCGACGGACACCGCCCCCGCCCGCGTGTCAACGCCCAGCTTTTCGTAGATGCGCCCCAGATGCGTCTTCACCGTGGCCTCGCTGATGAACAGCGCACGGGCGATGTCCCGGTTGCCCAGACCGTTGGCCAGCTGCGCCAGGATGTCGAGTTCGCGGGGCGTGAGGGTGGGGCGGGCGGCGCCGCGCAGCTGGTTCATCACGCGGCTGGCCACCGGCGCGGACAGCGTGGTGCGGCCCTCGGCGGCGGCCCGGATCGCGGCGAAGAGCTCCTCGGGGCGTTCGGCCTTGAGGAGGTAGCCCGTCGCGCCGGCGGCGATGGCCCGGGTGATGTCGGCATCGGTGTCGTACGTCGTCAGGACGAGGACGCGCACCCCGGTCGCGGAGATGCGGCGGGTGGCCTCGACGCCGTCGATGCCGGGCCCCAGCTGGAGGTCCATGAGCACGACGTCCGGCTTCAGCTTGGCCGCCGCGGCCACGGCCTCCTCGCCGCTGCCCGCCTCCCCGGCCACCTCGATGTCCGGCTCGCTGCCGAGGAGGGCGAGCAGCCCGGCGCGCACCACGGCGTGGTCGTCGCAGAGCAGAATCCGTACGGGGTCGGTCATGGCCGGGGCTCCAGGGGGATCGCGGCGGACAGGACGGTGCCTTCGCCGGGCGCCGACTCGACGGTGAGGCTCCCGCCGAGCTGCCGCACCCGCGCGTACATCGCGGGCAGCCCGTGCCCCCGCACCCCGGCGCCTCGCCCCGTCGCGTCCGCCCCCTCGCCCGGGGTCAAGCCCCGGCCGTCGTCCGCGATGTCCAGGACCACCTGGTCGCCCAGGTAGGTGAGGGTGAGGGCCGCTGTCGTCGCGGACGCGTGTTCGCGGACGTTCGCCAGGGCGCCCTGGGCGATGCGCAGCAGGGCGGAGCCGACGCGGTCGGGCAGGGGAGTGGTCGGGGCGCCGTCGATGTGGCAGCGAACCTCGAACGCCCCGGACTCCGCCGACTCCCGCGCGGCCAGCGCGCGCAGGGCCGCGTCCAGGCCGCCGCCCTCCGCGAGCTCCGCGGGGGCCAGGTCGTGCACGAACCGGCGGGCCTCGGCGAGGTTGCGCTCGGCGATGGACTCGGCGGTACGGACATGGCGGCGCGCCGCGTCGGGGTCGGCGGCCCACACCCGGTCGGCCGCCTGGAGCAGCATCTGCTGACTGGACAGGCCCTGGGCGAGGGTGTCGTGGATCTCCATGGAGAGCCGCTGCCGTTCCGCGAGCGTGCCCTCGCGGCGTTCGGTGGCCGCGAGTTCGCGCCGGGTGCGCAGCAGGTCGTCGATCAACTCCCGCTGCTGGTCGGTCAGTTCCCGCTGGCGGTCGGACTGGCGCTGCATCTGGACGAAGACGGCGGTCGCGATGGCGGCCACGGCGGGCGGCGCGAGGACGAGGTTCGGGTCGAAGCCGTTGTGCGACAGCTCGACCTGCGCCGTCACCACGAACGCGGTCAGCACCCCGACGAGCACCAGCGCCGCGCGGGGACGCAGGGTGCGCAGCCCGGTGTAGAACAGCGGCACCGCGCACCACGCGAAGCTCGGCGCGAGCACGACGAGGACCATCCAGGTGGCCACGACCCCGGCGAGCCAGCCGAGGCGGCGCGGGGTCGGCCGCGAGCCCAGCGCGGGGCCGAGCACGTAGAGCAGGGCCAGCGTGGCCGACAGCGCGATGATCCAGGGGGTGCGGGCCTCCCCGGGATGGCGGATCAGGAACCGCGCGAGCGAGGCGCCGAGCAGCAGGAAGAACGCCGCGTGCATCACCACGGGCAGCCACCGCTCGGTGCCCCGCGGGTCCGCACCGTCCTTCATCCGCTTCCTCCCTGCGCCTCTCACCTGCGCGTACGTACTCATCGTGACCCGATGCGGCCACCCCCGCATCAACCGATCGGCTGACGGGAGGGTCGGCCGTACCGCGCGCCGTGAGCAGCCGGTACGCCGACGGGATCGGGGCGCGTCCGCCCGGAGGATCGAAGCATGAACCTCACCACGAAGAACCCGGACCTCTCCACGGACCACGCGAAGGGTGCGAAGCGCACGATGAACAAGAAGCTCGCCCTCGCGCTCACCGGCCTCGCGGTCGCCGCCGCCGGAACCTTCGGCGTCGTCTCCGCCAACGCCGCCACCCCGGCCGCCCCCGCCGCCCCGGCCGCGAGCGGCGCCGCCGTCGGCGACCGGGACCTGACCACCACCACCCACCTCACCGTCGGCGCCGCCACCAAGGCCGCCCAGGCCGCGCTCGACGCCGCCGCGAAGGAGAACCAGAAGGTGTCGGTCGCCGTCGTCGACCGCGACGGCAACACCCTCGTCACGCTGCGCGGCGACGGCGCCGGGCCGCAGTCCCCCGAGTCGGCCGTGCGCAAGGCGTACACCGCGGTCTCCTGGAACGCGCCCACCTCGGAGCTGGCCAAGCGCCTCGCGCAGGCCCCGAACCTCAAGGACATCCCCGGCACCCTGTTCCTGGCGGGCGGCGCCCCCGTCACGGCGAAGGGCGCCCCGGTCGCGGGTGTCGGCGTGGCCGGTGCCCCGAGCGGCGACCTCGACGAGAAGTTCGCCCGGGCGGGCCTCGCGGCCCTCAACAAGTAACCCGGGCACCAGCGGTCACGGGGCCCGGCCGCGAAGCGCCGCGAAGAGTACGGACACAGGTAGCGGGCCCCCGCGCCGCCCGTAGGATCACAGGCGTGGACTCAGGAACGGAGAGGCGGGCGGCGCCGCAGCGGCGCGGGGCGCACCGTGCCCGCCTCGTCTCCGTCGCGCTGCTCACCGCCCTCGCCGTCATCTCGTGCAGCGGGGGCGTGACCGGCACCCCGGGCTCCTCCGGCGCGCACGACCGGCTCTTCCCCAAGCTCGGCAACGACGGCTACGACGTCCAGCACTACAGCCTGGACCTCGACTACGACCCGGCGACCGGCCACCTGGTGGGCGCGGCCACGATCGTGGCGCGGGCCACCAAGGACCTCAGCGCCTTCGACCTCGACTTCGCCGGGATGGACGTGCGGGACGCGACCGTCGACGGCCGGCCCGCCGCCGTCAACCGGGCCGGGGACGAGCTGACCCTGCGCCCCCGGGAGGACCTCGGCAAGGGTGCGACGTTCACGGCGGTCGTGCGCTACTCGGGTAGCCCGAAGACCCTCACGGACGCCGACGGCTCCCAGGAGGGCTGGCTGAGGTCGCCCGGCGGGGGCGTGCTCGCGCTGGGGGAGCCGACGGGTTCGATGGCGTGGTTCCCCTCCAACAACCACCCGAGCGCCAAGGCCACGTACGACATCAAGGTGACCGTGCCCGACGGTCTGCAGGCCGTGTCCAACGGCGAGTTGGCGTCCAAGGTGAGCAACGGCGGCCGCACCTCGTTCAGTTGGCGGGTCAAGGAGCCGATGGCCACCTATCTCGCGACCGTGGCGATCGGGCCGTACGAGATCGACGACAAGGGGACGACCAAGTCCGGCATCCCGCTCTACAGCGCTGTCGACCCGGGGGTGCGCCAGCAGGCCGCCGCGGTGGTGGCGCGGATCCCGGACATCCTGGAGTGGGAGGAGAAGAGGTTCGGGCCGTATCCGTTCTCCTCGGCGGGTGTGATCGTGGCGCCGGAGAAGGCCTCGGGCTACGCCCTGGAGACGCAGAACCGGCCGGTGATGCCGCTGGACCACTTCGACACCAGCACCCTCGTGCACGAGCTGGCCCACCAGTGGTTCGGCGATTCCGTCACCCCGGCGGCGTGGCGCGACATGTGGCTGAACGAGGGGTTCGCGCAGTACTCGGAGTGGCTCTGGAGCGAGGACCACGGCGGCGCGACGGCGCAGCAGCACTTCGACGAGGAGTACGCCAAGGGCGAGGGCGACGAGATCTGGGCCTTCCCGCCGGCCGATCCGCCGACGGCCGCCGACGTGTCGGGCCGTCCGGTGTACGTGCGCGGCGCCATGGTCGTCCACAAGATCCGCGGGATTCTCGGGGACCAGAAGTTCTACGCGCTGCTTCAGGCCTGGACGCGCGCGCACCGGCACGCCAACGCCTCCACCACGGACTTCACCCGCTTCGCCGACGAGCAGGCCGGCGAAGCGGGCGGGAAGCTCTCGGCGGTGTGGGACACCTGGCTCCACGGGGACGGGAAGCCCGACTCCCCGTAGAACCAGGCGGGTCGACCGCCGGTCGTTCGTCTACGTCGCGATGGTGACGGTCACTTCACGTTGATGGCGGTCCAGGCGGCCGCCACCGTCTTGTACTCGGTGCTGGTCGCGCCGTACAGGTCGGCCGCCGCCTTCAGGGTCGTGGTGCGCGCGCCCTTGTAGTTGGTGGTCGAGGTCATGTAGGTGGAGAGCGCCTTGTACCAGATCTTGTACGCCTTGACCCGGCCGATTCCGGTGACCTTGGAGCCGTCGTACGTGGGGGAGTTGTAGTTCACCCCGTTGATCGTCTTCGCGCCGCTGCCCTCGGACAGCAGGTAGAAGAAGTGGTTGGCGGGGCCGGACGAGTAGTGCACGTCCTTGTTGCCGACCGAGCTCGACCAGTAGTCGGCGGAGTTGCCGTCCTTGCTCGGCTTGTCCATGTAGCGCAGCGGCGTGCCGTTGCCGTTGATGTCGATCTTCTCGCCGATGAGGTAGTCGCCCTTGTCGGAGGCGTTGTTGGCGAAGAACTCGACCGACGTGCCGAAGATGTCGCTGGTCGCCTCGTTGAGGCCGCCGGACTCCCCGCTGTAGTTCAGCTTGGCGGTGGCGGCGGTCAGGCCGTGGCTCATCTCGTGCCCGGCCACGTCGAGCGCGGTGAGCGGCTTCTTGTTGCCCGCGCCGTCGCCGTACGTCATGCAGAAGCAGCTGTCGTCCCAGAACGCGTTGACGTACGCGTTGCCGTAGTGGACCCGCGAGTAGGCGGCCTTGCCGTTGCCCGCGATGCCGTTGCGGCCGAGCTCGGTCTTGTAGAAGTCCCAGGTCTCGGCGGCGCCGTAGTGGGCGTCGACGGCGGCGGTCTCGCGGTTGGACGGCAGGCCGTTGCCCCACGTGTCGGTGGACTTCGTGAAGAGCGTGCCGGTGCCGGAGCTGCCGCCCTTCAGGTCGTACGTCTTGTGACCGCCGCGCGCGGCGTCGGTGAGGCTGTAGGTCGAGCCGCTCTTGGTGGTGCCGAGGGTGACCTGGCCGGAGTACTCGCTGGTGCCGATGCCGGTCTCGATCTCCTCGTGGGAGTAGAGCTCGGCGCCGGTGGTGGCGTCGGTGACGATGTCGCGGCGGCTCGGGGTGCCGTCCGGCTGGGTGCCGGTGACGGTGCGCTCGTAGGCCAGGACGGGCTTGCCGGAGGCGGCCCAGACGACCTTGCGGGAGCCGGTGGGGGCGGCCTTGAGCGAGGTCGTGGTGGCGACGGCTATCTTCGCGTCGGTCGCCTTGTCGACGCCCTTGAGGGCGCCGTCCTTCGCGGTGTGCACGACGAGGTCGCCACCGAGGACGGGCAGGCCGTTGAAGGTGCGCTCGTAGCGGGTGTGGACCGTGTCGTCGGCGTCCTTGAGCACATCGCGGACGACGAGCTGCTCGCCGGAGCCGAGCCCGATCTGGCGGGCGGTGGCGGGCGCGGCGGTCTGGGCCGCGCTCAGGGCGGCGGCGCGCTGGGGGGTGCTGAGGTCAAGCGCGGTGGCACCGGCGGCGCGGTCGGTGGCACCGGCGGTCGAGCCGGCCTGGACGCCGACGACGACCATGGCGGCGGATGCAGCAAGAGCGGCGGCACGCAGAGTGGTTCGCACTCGGTGGTCTCCTTCACTCGTTCTGTGGGGGCGAGTTGGAGACTGCCAGCAGATGACCACTTCTTGACAGTGACCCGACAAGCATTTGGCTTGATCGTGTCCGAAACGGGGTCCCTGGTGTCCGCTGAGCGACTAATTCAAGCCGCGCATGGGGGAGTTGATGCCCCCGGTACGACTGAGGTGCCCCCGGTGTTCACACCGGGGGCACCTCGGACACGTCAGGGGCGGTGTCAGACGTTGACGCCGAAGTCCTGCGCGATGCCGACCAGGCCCGAGGCGTACCCCTGGCCCACGGCGCGGAACTTCCACTCGGCGCCGTTGCGGTACAGCTCGCCGAAGACCATCGCGGTCTCGGTCGCGGCGTCCTCGCTCAGGTCGTAGCGGGCGATCTCGGCACCGCCGGCCTGGTTGACGATGCGGATGTAGGCGTTCCGCACCTGGCCGAAGTTCTGCGAGCGGGCCTCGGCGTCGTAGATGGAGACCGGGAAGACGATCTTGTCGACATCGGCGGGCAGGCCCGCGAGGTTGACCTTGATCGACTCGTCGTCGCCCTCGCCCTGGCCGGTGGTGTTGTCACCGGTGTGGACGATGGTCTGGTCCGGCGTCGACTTGTTGTTGAAGAAGACGAAGTGCCCGTCGGAGTACACCTTGCCCGCCGCGTTCACCGCGATGGCCGAGGCGTCGAGGTCGAAGTCGGCTCCGGTGGTGGTGCGGACGTCCCAGCCGAGGCCGACCGTGACGGCGGTCAGGCCCGGGGCCTCCTTGGTGAGCGATACGTTGCCGCCCTTGGACAGGCTTACAGCCATGGGATGTCCCCTCATCGTGTTCATCGTGGTGTGCGGGCTCCGAGCCGTCCCGAAGCTGCCGTCACTCCCCATAACGTCGGTGGGGGACCGCGAGGTTCCAATCCGCTTTGCCTTCTTTGCCAAGAGCCCGACAAGAGCCCGGCACGAGGCCGGGGGGCCCGGCCGGAGCGCGGCAGGGCGCCCGCACGAGCCCGGCCGGGACCCGCCGCGGAGTGCGGAGGCGGGAGCGGGCGAGGCGGGAGCCCGGGAAAAGCGGGTGACGCGGTGCTGGGGAGGAGTCACCATGGATGTCATGTCCGGGCCCTACCTCATCCGCGGCTCCGTCTCCCTCCCGGAGGCCGAGCTGATCTGGCGTTTCTCCAGGTCGTCAGGGCCCGGCGGCCAGCACGTCAACACCAGCGACTCCCAGGTGGAGCTCCGCTTCGACCTCGCGCGGACCGAGTCGCTGCCGGAGGTCTGGAAGGCCCGCGCGCTGGAGCGGCTCGCGAGCCGCCTGGTGGGCGGCGTCATCTCCGTACGCGCCTCGGAGCACCGCTCGCAGTGGCGCAACCGCGAGACCGCGGCGGTCCGGCTCGCGTCCCTGCTGGCCGAGGCCACCGCCCCGCCGCCCAAGCCGCGCCGCGCCACGAAGATCCCGCGCGGCATCAACGAGCGGCGTCTGCGCGAGAAGAAGCAGCGTGCCCAGACGAAGAAGGGCCGCTCCGGCCGCGACTGGTGACGTCGCGGCGGGCGCGGCCCGCGTTCCTCCGGGCGCCCGGCCCGGCCGCCCGGGGCAACTCCCGTGGCGGCCGGACGGGTCGGAGCGGGGGAGCGGCTCAGAACGGACGGCCGTGTCACAGACCGGAACGGATCGGTTCAGCCCGGAAAAGCCGTTCTGCGGACCGGTTTTGGCGCAACCGGCCGACGCCAGCGGTCCCGGCTCCGGACCACGTCAGGCGACACCGGATGCCGTCGGGCGTCTCCGCAGGCGGTGCCGCCGGTCACCCCAACCGCCGGTAGCGGCCCCGGAAGTACGTCAGCGGGCCGCCCTCCGCGCTCGGCAGGTTCGCCGTCAGGACGTGGCCGATCGCCAGCGTGTGGTCACCCGCCTCCACGCGCTGTTCGGTACGGCACTCCAGCGTCGCCAGCGCGCCGCCGACCAGGGGTGCGCCACTGGCCTCGCCCCTGCTGTACGGGATGTCCTCGAACAGGAGGCGGTCGCTGATCCGGCCCTTCATCGCGAACCGGCCCGCGATGTGCCGCTGGCTCTCGGACAGCACGGAGACCGCCCACAGCGGCTGCTCCGCGAGCAGGTCGTCCATCCGCGACCCGTTGCGCAGCGAGACCAGGACGAGGGGCGGGTCGAGGGAGACCGACATGAAGGCCGTCGCGGTCATGCCCACGTCCTCGCCGCGGGGGCCGTCGTCGCTGTCGTGCGCGGTCACCAGGACCACGCCCGCGGCCAGCCGGGACATCGCGGCGCGGAACTCGTCATTGCTCACCCCCACAGGATGAGGGGTTCCGGGGGAGAGTGCGGAAAGGGCGGCGGTAAGGGGTGTCTGCAACACAAACGGAACGCTAGTCTCCTGCCACCGCGGACCGCATCGGGCCCGGGGACCAGCCGGGACCTAGGTCTCGCGGCCGACGCGTGACAGGCCGCCGTGGCGCCCCCGCCGTTCCCAGCCCGTTCTCAGTTTGCGTTCAGGAAAGGTAGGGGGCAAAGACGGAAAGAACGGCCAACCCCCCATCATCTGCTGTGACTTGAGTCACAGAAGGCACTATTTGTTGACCCTGTGTACCGGCTAGACAGCTCGCTGTGATTCAGTGGCGGGGACCGTGCAAAAGGAAGGCCGATCTGAAGCCAGGAGTTGCTGTCGAGGTCTCGGGGAGAGCGAGCAATGGAGACCGAGTCGGAGCCCTACGTCCGTCTTGCGACCCTGCGGCAGCTGCACCAAGTGGTCGGGGAACTCAATACGGCCCGCAGCCTCGCGGACACGTTGCAGACCGTCGCGGACGGTGTCATCGCCGGACTCGGCTACGAGCTGGCCTGCGTCAATCTCGTACGCCCCGACGGTGACCTGGTCGTCGCCGCCTTCGCCGGCAACGCCGCGGCGGAGGCCCTGATCACCGGCCGGGTCGGATCCCGCAGCTCCTGGGAGCGGCGCCTGGCGATGGGCGAGGACTGGGACGGGCTGCGCTTCATCCCGCACACCGAGGGCTGGGTGCTCCTGGAGGACGACGTGCCCCAGTGGTACACGGAGGGCCCCGATCCCCGGTTCGCGGACGAGTGGCACCCGCAGGACCGCCTCTACGCCCCGATGTACACCTCGGGCGGCACCCAGGAACTCCTGGGCGTCATCTCCGTCGACAAGCCCCGCAACGGCCGCAAGCCCGGCGCCTGGGGGCGCGAAGCGCTCCAGATGTATGCATCGCAGGCCGCGATTGCGATCAGCAACGCCCGGCTCCGCGCAAACATGCAGCGCGCCCTGGTCCGCCTGGAGCGCGAGCAGCAGGCGCTGCGCGCCAGCGAGGAGAGCTTCCGCCAGGCCTTCGAGTACGCGCCCTCCGGCATGGCCATCGCCGAGATGGGCGGCGACCAGCACGGACGCCTGCTGCGGACGAACGACGCCCTGTGCCGGCTGCTCGGCCGCCCCGCCTCCGTCATGCGGCGCTACTCCTTCGCGGACCTGGTGCACCCCGAGGACATAGGGACACTCCTGCGGACCTCCGCCGAGGGCGGCCGGGCGGAGCTGCGGCTCGGGCGGCGCGACGGCACCTACGTCTGGGTGTCGCTGCGCAACTCCGTGGTCGCCGACACCGCCGACGGACCCCGCTTCCTGCTCACCCACGTCGAGGACATCGAGGACCGCAAGCGGCACGAGCTCCAGCTCGCCCACCGCGCCTCCCACGACGCCCTCACCGGCCTGCCCAACAGCGCCGAGCTGCGCGCGAGACTGTCGGCGCGGCTCTGTCCCCGGCCGCACTCGGTCGGCCCGGCGAGTGCGGTCGAGGCCCTCGACGCGGCCTACGGCAGGCCCCCGGGCGCGGGGGAGTCCGAGGCGCACGGGCACGCCTTCCGCGCCGACGGCTTCGACTTCGATGCGGTGCCCGGCGGCGGCCCCTACGACCACCATGTCCACACCGTGGCCCCCGACAGTGAGATCGACGACGGCACGAAGGGGCTCGCGGTGCTCTTCTGCGACCTCGACGGCTTCAAGTCGATCAACGACAGGTTCGGCCACCACACCGGCGACGCGGTCCTCATCGAGGTCGCGCGGCGGCTCACCACGGGCGTGCGCGACGGCGACACCGTGGCCCGGCTCGGCGGTGACGAGTTCGTCGTCCTCGCGGACGGGCTCGGCGCCGCGGACGCCGCCGACCTGGCGGTTCGGCTGCGCAACGCGATCATCCCGCCCATCCGGGTGGACGGCCGGGCGGTCCGCGTCGGCGCCAGTTTCGGCATCGGCTGGGCCAGCTGCGGGATGTCCGTCGAAGAGGTCCTGCGCTCCGCCGACCAGCGGATGTACATCGAGAAGCGGTCGCGCTCCAAGGTCCACCGCCGCGCGGGCTGAGCGGATTGGGGTCTGGATCACGTGTGGCCAGGGCCAGACCGGGCAGTGGTCCGTTCGGGGTAGGCTCGGCCGGTCGGCGACGGCTGGCGGACAGTGAGGAGTGACCCCGGATGACGACGCCCGGCAACAACGGCGCGAACACCCCCGAGGACGACGATCCGTTCGGCTACCTGTACGAGGACGGGCAGGCGTCAGGCGCCACGCCGCCCCGCACCGGTGGCGGCTACGGCTACCCGGGTCCGACGGTGGGGCACCAGCAGCCCGGAGTCCCGAGGACGTCGTACAACCAGGTGCGCACGGTCGGTGAGCGCCAGTACGGACAGATCCCGCAGCAGCAGTACCAGGGACCTCCCCAGCAGCAGTACGGGCAGCCGACCGCGCAGTACGCGGCGCCCGAGACCTACCCCGGCGGCGCCCCGCCCCGGCAGGGACCGCCCCCGCAGCAGAACGGCGGCGGTGGCCGCGGCCCCAACACCAAGGGGCTCCTGATCGGCGCGGTCGCGGTGGTCGCGGCCGTCGTCATCGGCATCGCCGTGGCGCTCGCCAGCAACAGCGGCGACAAGGACAAGAAGGACAACACCGCCAACCCGGGCGCGACCACCTCCGGCCAGCCGACGCAGCCGAGCACCAACCCGTCGCCGTCGGCCTCCGCCCCGGCCAGCCTGCCCAAGGACGACGCGGCGACGCTCACCCTGGGCGGCTCCGCGCAGGTCGGCACCAACGTGCCGGGCGCGCAGGGCACCGGCGGCGCGTTCGTCGGCAACTTCAACAGCGTGGGCGCCTCGGTCACCTGGAAGCCGAACGTCCCCAAGGCCGGCTCGTACAAGCTGAACCTGCGCTTCGGCATCCCGGGCACGGACGCGAACGCGACGATAACGATCAACGGCAAGCCCGAGAGCCGGCCCATGAACATGAAGAACTTCGCCCACTCCCCGGCGGGCGACTGGGCCAAGGGCTGGCAGAGCACCTACGCGCTTGTGCAGCTCGACAAGGGCGCCAACGAGATCAAGCTGTCCTGCGAGCAGGGCAACCAGTGCAACGCCAACCTCGACCAGGTCTGGCTGACCCCCGCCTAGACCGCCCGGCTCAGTGCGCGTGCTCGGTCACGCGCACCGAGCCGAGCATGTCCTCGTACGCCGCGGGGTCGAACTCGCCCGCCGCGGGCGCCAGTACGGTCGCCGCGGACAGCGCCACCGCGCGCGTCAGCCGCCCCGGCCAGTCGAGCCCCTCGACCAGCCCCGACAGCAGACCGGCCACCGCCGAGTCGCCCGCGCCCGTCGGATTGCCGCGCACCGCGGCCGGCGGGGCCGCCTGCCACAGCCCCTCGGGGGTGGCCGCCAGCAGGCCGTCCGCGCCGAGCGAGGCGACCACCGTGTGGGCCCCGCGCCTGCGCGCGTCGCGGGCCGCCCGCAGCGGCTCGCGCGCACCCGTCAGCTGGGCCAGCTCGTCGGCGTTGGGCTTGACCAGGTCGGGCCGGGCCGCGATGCCGCGCCGCAGCGCCTCACCGCTGGTGTCCAGGAGCACGGGCACCTTCGCGCCGCGGGCCTGGCGCACCAGCTGCGCGTACGCCCCGACGGGCAGCCCCGGCGGCAGGCTCCCGCACAGCGCCACCGCCTCGGCGCCGTCCAGCAGCCGCCCGTACGCGGCCAGGAAGGCGTCCCACTCGGCGGGCGTGACGAGCGGGCCCGGCTCGTTGAGCTGGGTGGTGTCGCCGGTCGCCGCGTCCGCGACGGCGATCGTGCGGCGGGTGGCGCCCGCGACGGGGACGAGTGCGTCGACGGGCGCGAGCTCCGCGAGCAGCGCGCGCAGCACCTCGCCGCTCGGGCCGCCCGCGAACCCCGTCACCACCGCCTCGTGCCCGAGCGCGGCCAGCACCCGCGCGACGTTGAGCCCCTTGCCGCCGGGGCGCTCCGTAACCTCTTCGACGCGATGGCTCGCGTGCGGTACGAGGGCGGGGACGCGGTAGGTGATGTCGAGCGCGGTGTTCAGCGTGACGGTCAGAATCACGGGGTGATCATGCCAAACGGACGGCGGCAGGCCCAGACCTCCAACCGGCCGCCGTCCGGATACCGCGATCCGGTGTGCGCGGGGCGGGCTTCAGCCGAGCTTCGGCTCGACCACCCAACTGCCCTTGCGCAGCACGCCCTTGACGGTGAAGTCGGCGTCCAGGACCACCAGGTCGGCGTCCTTGCCCGGTTCGAGCGAGCCCACCGTGTCGTCGACGCCGAGCAGGCGCGCCGGATTGGCCGAAAGCGCCCGTACGGTGTCCTCGACCGAGATGCCGTCGATCGTCACCGAGCGCTTGAACGCGCGGTCCAGGGTGAGCGTTGAGCCCGCGATGGAGCCGCCCTCCACGAGCCGCGCCACGCCGTCCTTGACCTCGACCTCCAGCGGGCCCAGGTGGTAGAGCCCGTCGCCGAACCCGGCCGCGTCCATGGCGTCGGTGATGAACGCGACGCGGCCTGCGCCCTTGTGCCGGAAGGCGAGTTCGAGGGCGGCCGGGTGCAGGTGCGTCCCGTCGTTGATGAGCTCGACGGTGACCCGGTCGTCCTCCAGGAGGGCCGCGATCGGACCCGGCTCGCGGTGGCCGAGCGGGGGCATCGCGTTGAAGAGGTGGGTGGCCACGGTGGCGCCCGCGTCGATCGCCTCGACGGTCTGCTCGTACGAGGCGTCGGTGTGGCCGATCGCCGCGATCACGCCGTGCTCGGCGAGCAGGCGTACGGAGTCGAGGCCGCCGGGCAGCTCGGTGGCGAGCGTGAACATCTTCGCGGTGCCGCGCGCGGCGTCCAGGAGCTTGCGGACCTCGGCCGGGTCCGGGTGGCGCAGCAGGCCCTCGCTGTGCGCGCCCTTGCGGCACGGCGAGATGAACGGGCCCTCGAAGTGGATGCCCGCCAGGTCGCCCTGCTCGACCAGTTCGGAGAGCAGCCCGGCGCGCTGGGCCAGGACGTCCATCTCGCCGGTCACGGTGGAGGCGACCACGGTGGTGGTGCCGTGCAGCCGATGGGTGTGGACGCCCTTGAGGACGTCCTCGACCGTGCCGTTGGTGAAGGAGGCGCCGCCGCCGCCGTGGTTGTGCAGATCGACGAAGCCGGGCACGACCCAGTGGCCCGCGAGATCGAGGGAGGGCGCGTCGGCCGGGGCGGCGCCCGCGATGGCGGTGCCGTCGACGATCACGCGTCCGTTCTCGACGACCCCGGTCGGGAGGACGACGCGGGCGCCGGAGAGAACAAGCGATGCGGCCATCAGGCGGTTACCTCACTGGAGTCGGGGTCGGCGTCGGCACGGAAGTGAGCGGCGGTCTCGGCGTTCCCGGCGGTCTCGGCGACCAGGTCCCAGGCGAGCAGGCCCGCCCCGAGGCAGCCGGCGGTGTCGCCGAGGGCCGCGGGGACGATCTCGGGCAGCTTCTGGAACGTCACGCGCTCCTCGACGGCGGCCCGAAGCGGCACGAACAAGGTTTCCCCGGCTTCGGCGAGTCCGCCACCGATGATCAGCGTGCGGGGGTCGAGCAGGGTGAGCGCGGTGACCAGCCCGTCGGCGAGCGCCTCCACCGCGTCGCGCCACACGGCGAGCGCCCGGGGGTCGCCGGACTCGACGGCCTTGGCGCAGTCGGCGGCGTCCGCGTCCGGGTCCCCGCTCGCCTCGGCCCAGGCGAGCGTCACCGCGGAGGCCGAGGCCAGCCGCTCCAGACAGCCCCGCTGGCCGCAGGGGCAGGGGATGCCTCCGGGGCGTACGACGATGTGGCCGATCTCCCCGGCGAAACCGTGCGCGCCCGGCTCGACCCGGCCGTCGATGCCGATGGCGCCCGCGATGCCGGTGCCCAGCGGCACGAACAGGAAGCGGTCGGCGCCCTTGCCCGCGCCGATCCGGCCCTCGGCCAGTCCTCCGGTGCGCACGTCGTGGCCGAGCGCGACCGGCACGCCGTGCAGCCGCTCGCTGAGCAGCCGCCGCATGGGGACGTCGCGCCAGCCCAGATTGGCCGCGTAGGCGGCGATGCCGTTCTCGGCGTCCACGATGCCGGGCACGGCGACGCCCGCCGCGACCGCGCTCTCGCCCAGGTGCTCCTCGCCGTACGCCCGCAGGTCCGCGGCGAAGTCGAGGATCGACTCGACGACGGCCTCGGGCCCGCGCTCTCTGCCGGTGGGCCTGCGCGCCTCGTGGAGGAGCGTGGGCGGGCTGGGGGGATTCCCCCCGGACAGCACGGTTCCCGCCCCGACCAGGGCGGCCTTCATCCCGGTGCCGCCCACATCCAGGGCGATGACGTGTCTCACGGGGGACAGTCTCGCGCCAACACCCACTAAAGGTCTAGTCCACTCGCCGGAAGAGGGAGAAAGCGCTTTCCGCGCTGAAAATTCCCCAATGTACTCTTGCACCGGGCGTTGCGGAAGCGATATGCGACTGGTGTAGACCTCATACCCCCGTATGAGGGAAAATCGCAGCTCATTACAGGACGTCACGGGGGACCGACTGGATCCGCCAGGATCACGACGAGGGTGGGATAGCGCGTGCAGCGGCGCTTCTTGGGCTTGACCGCGGCGGTGGCCGCATTCGGCATGACGGCAGTGCTCTCGGGATGCGGCGGGCAGAGCGGCTCCGGCGACGTCACCCTCAAGCTGGTGGCCGCGGACTATGACATATCCGGCGGCGGCAGCACGAAGACGTACTGGCACAACGTTGTCGCGGACTTCGAGAAGAAGAACCCGGGCATCAAGGTCGACGTCCAGATCTTCTCCTGGGACGTCGTCGACGCCAAGGTCGCCGAGATGGTGAAGGCGGGCAACGCCCCCGACATCGCGCAGATCGGCGCGTACTCCGACTACGCGGCGACCGGCAAGCTCTACAGCGTCGACCAGCTGCTCTCCATCCCCGTCGAGGCCAACTTCCTGTCGCCGCTGGCGGACGCGGGCAACGTCAAGCGCGTCCAGTACGGCATGCCGTTCGTGGCCTCCACGCGCCTGCTCTTCTACAACCAGACGCTGTTCGACCAGGCCCACATCAAGGCGCCGACCACCTGGGGCGAGCTCGCCTCCGACGCCAAGGCGCTCAAGGCCAAGGGGGTCAAGACCCCCTTCGCGCTGCCGCTCGGCAGCGAGGAGGCGCAGGCCGAGACCATGATGTGGATGCTCAGCGGCAACGGCGGCTACACCAACACCGTCGACGGCTACGACATCGACTCGCCCGAGAACATCCAGACCTTCGACTGGCTGAAGACCAACCTGGTCGAGCCCGAGCTGACCGGCCCGGTCGCGCCCGGCAAGCTCAACCGCCAGGACGCCTTCGACGCGTTCGCCAAGGGCGAGGTCGGCATGCTCAACGGCCACCCCTCGCTGATGGAGCAGGCCAAGAAGAAGGGCATCAAGTTCGGCATGGTCCCGCTGCCCGGACCGAACGGACCGGCCAAGGCGGCGATGGGCGTCGCCGACTGGATCATGGGCTTCAAGCAGGGCGGGCACCGGGCGCAGATCGGCAAGTTCCTGGACTTCACGTTCGCCGACCAGAACGTGCTGAATTTCGCGGAGCAGTACGACCTGCTGCCGTCCACGGTGTCGGCCTCCTCGGCGATGGCCGTGGACGCCAAGCACAAGGACCTCAAGCCGTTCCTGACCGCCCTGCCCACGTCCGAGCTGCCCCCGGTCGGCAAGACGTCGTGGCCGAAGGTGAGCGAGACGGTGAAGAAGAAGATCGGCTCGGCGGTGACTCCGGGGGGCTCCCCGAAGGCGGTCCTCCAGGACATCGCGAAGGTGGCGACGGACGCGGAGAACGCGGAGTAGTCCGCGCGAGGGTGGGCGCACGCAGGGGCTCGCCCCTGCACCCGGCCCCACCCGGTCCGCACCCCGGGCCCCTTCTGCCCGGGGCGGGCCCCGACCCCGGGGCCCGTATGTCGTCCGCGGGCCGTGGGCGGCTGGTCGCGCAGTTCCCCGCGCCCCTGGGTGGGTTGTTCCCTGCGGGGTGGTCATGTGTGCCCCGCGCCCCTCAGCAGTACTGGTGCCGGCCGGCATGGGCTTCTTCGGTCTGGGCGGGGCCGGACCGGCACCCCGGGACGGGGGCTACCGTGGGGCCATGACAGAGGAGCTGGACGACCGCGCGAAGGCCGTGCTGCGGATGGAGGGGCGATCCTGGCCCGCCCCGGGGGCCAAGGAGAGGGCCGTCCGAGAAGAGCTCGGAATGTCCCCCACGCGCTACTACCAACTGCTCAACGCCCTCCTCGACGACACCCGCGCCCTCGCCCACGACCCCGTCACGGTCAACCGCCTGCGCCGGGTCAGGGACGAACAGCGCGACCGCCGCTGAGGGACGCGCGCCGTTGCGCCATACGTGCCCCCGCCCCGCCGGGCCCGCTCCCCGATAAGGTCGACCGCATGGGCAGCCAACCGCAACCCTTGCCGACCCCCGCCACTCAGTCCGGCCGTGAGGGACTCGCCGCGATCCTGGAGCGGCCGGAGCGCACCGTCGTGGCGATCGACTTCGACGGCACGCTCGCCGAGATCGTCCCCGACCCCGAGCAGGCCCGGGCCCACCCGGACGCAGTGCCCGCGCTGGCCGCACTCGCCCCGCACGTGGCCTCCGTCGCCGTGATCACCGGCCGCCCGGCGGGCGTCGCGGTCCGCTACGGGGGCTTCGCGGGCGTACCCGGTCTGGAGCACCTCGTGGTGCTCGGCCACTACGGTGCCGAGCGCTGGGACGCGGTGACCGGCACGGTCCGTACCCCCGACCCCCACCCCGGCGTGGCCGCCGCCCGGGCGGACCTGCCCGGGTTCCTCGAAGCGCATGGCGCCTGGCGCGGTACGTGGGTGGAGGAGAAGGGGCAGGCCGTGGCGGTGCACACGCGGCGGGCCCGCGACCCGCAGGCCGCGTTCGAGGCCCTGCGCGGCCCCCTCGCGGAGCTGGCCACGCAGCACGGCCTGGTACTCGAACCGGGCCGCCTGGTACTGGAGTTGAGGCCGCCCGGCATGGACAAGGGGGTGGCGCTGGCGGCGTACATACGAGAGGTGGGCGCGGAGTCGGTCCTGTACGCGGGGGACGACCTGGGCGACCTCCCCGCGTTCACGGCCGTGGAGAAACTCCGCTCGGACGGGGTGCCGGGGCTGCTGGTGGCGGCGGACACGGTGATCCCGGAGCTGGCGGAAAGGGCGGACCTGCGGATGTCCGGCCCGGAGTCCACGGCCCGATTCCTGACCACCCTGGCCACGCACCTGAACCAGCCCCCGTCCGCGCAGTAGCCCCGCCTTTCGTCCGCGGGCGCCGGGGCGGCTTTTCGCGCAGTTCCCCGCGCCCCTAAAGCCGTCTTCCTCCGCGGGCCGCGGGTGGCTGGTCGCGCAGTTCCCCGCGCCCCTGTAGGGGGCTCAGCATCGGCAACCTCAGCCCGTCATGGGGGTCCCCCCTGGCCCTTAAGGCCTTGGGGGAGATTGAGGACGAGCGCCCCTAAGGCGCGAACGGGGTCTGGGGCGGAGCCCCAGGGGTTTCGGTCAGGCCAGCGCCTCAAGCTGGGCCAAGAACCAGCGCCGGGGCGAAAGCGCCGTCCCCGCCGCAGCGAGCCGCTTCGTCCGCTCAGCCCGCTCCCCCGCCCCCATCCCAAGCCCCGCGTGCAACGCGTCAGCCGTCCCCGTCACGTCGTACGGGTTCACGACCAGCGCGTCCTCCCCGAGCTCCTCGTACGCCCCCGCCTCCCGCGACAGCACGAGCACGCACCCCGCGTCGGACACGACGGGCACCTCCTTGGCGACGAGGTTCATGCCGTCCCGTACGGGGTTGACGAGGGCGACGTCCGCGAGGCGGTAGGCGGCCAGGGAGCGGGCGAAGTCGTCCTGGACGTGGAGCACGACCGGGGTCCAACCATCCGTCCCGTACGCCGAGTTGATGTCGGCGGCGACCCGCGCGACCTCCGCCGTGTAGTCGCGGTACACCGCGAGGTCCTGCCGCGAGGGGTACGCGAAGGCGACGTGCACGACCCGCTCGCGCCACTCCGGGTGCGTGTCGAGCAGATGCCGGTAGGCGAGCAGGCCGCGCACGATGTTCTTGGACAGCTCGGTGCGGTCGACCCGCACGATCGTCTTGCGGCCGGCCCCGATCTGCTCGCGCAGGGAGACCATCCGCTCCTCGACGTCGGCCTCGTGCGCACGCCGGCGCAGGAAGTCGCCGTCCGCGCCGAGCGAATGGACGGCGATGTCCGTCTCGCGCGAGGGCGCCCCCGCCGGCCCGTGCCGGAAGAACCGGCGCCCGTCGACCCCGGGACCGGACAGCTCGCCCTCGTCCGGCCCCAGCACGCCCGCGACACAGTCCATGAACGCCGAGGCCCACCGCGAGGTGAGGAACCCGAGCCGGTCCGCCCCCAGCATCCCCCGCAGCAGCTGCCGCGCGATGTCGTCGGGCAGCATCCGGAAGTAGTCGACCGGCGCCCAGGGGGTGTGGGAGAAGTGGCCGATCCGCAGGTCGGGGCGGAGCTCGCGGAGCAGGCCCGGCACCAGCGCGAGATGGTAGTCCTGCACCAGGACGCGCGCCCCGTCCGCGGCCTCGGCCGCGAGCGCCTCCGCGAAGGCCCGGTTGTACGCCTCGTACGAGGCCCACTGGCGCCGGAACTCCGCGTCGAAGACCGGTTCCAGCGGCGTCTGGTACAGCATGTGCTGGACGAACCACAGCACCGAGTTCGCGATGCCGTTGTAGGCGTCGGAGAAGACGGACGCCTCGATGTCCAGCATCCGGACACCTTTCTCGCCCACGCCGCGCCGCACCGCCTCGCGGTCCCCGTCGCCAAGCGCCGCGCACACCCACAAAGACTCCACGTCGGAGCCGATCGCGCTGAGCCCGGACACGAGCCCGCCCCCGCCCCGCTTGGGTTCGAGCGAGCCGTCCTCCTTCAGGGCGTAGGAGACGGGGCCGCGGTTGGACGCGACGAGTACCTGGGCCCGGGGGGCTGCGTGCGCGGTGACCATGTGGCGAACCTAGCCCGACCCGGGGGCCCTCAAACACGCGTGCGCCCGCCCCTGGGGACCGGATCCGGCCACCGGCGCCCGGCTATGCCGCCCGGTGGACCTGGTACTCCTCGATGTCCCGCATGGGCGGCCGCTCCTCGGTGTCCACGGCGTACGTACGCGGCACGAAGCCGTGCTCGCCGCGCTCGAACTGGGTCAGCTCCGGGCGTACGAGAGGGGCCCGGGACAGCCGCAGCTGCGCGGTGCGGTAGATCGCGGCGGCCATCCGGCCGAGCGCCTGCCCGTCCTGGTGGCGGTGCTTGCGCACGCCCACGTCGACCTGCGCGAGCGCGTCGAGGCCCACCGTGTGCAGCGCGTCGACGAGGAGCGCCATCTCCACGCCGTACCCGACGGGGAAGGGCAGCCGCTCAAGGAGCGAGCGCCGGGCCGCGTACTCGCCGCCCAACGGCTGGACCACTCCGGCCAGTTGGGGCCAGTGCAGGTTGAGCAGCGGGCGCGCCACCAGCTCGGTGACCCGGCCGCCCTGGCCCGCCGCCGCCCCGAAGGGACGGTCGTACATCGCCTTGACGAAGTCGATGTCCGGGTCGGTCAGGAGCGGCCCGACGATCCCGGAGACGAACCCCGCGTCGAAGTCCTTCAGGTCGGCGTCGATGAAGCACACGATGTCGCCGCTGGTCACCAGGAGCGAGCGCCACAGCACCTCGCCCTTGCCGGGCAGCGCGGGGACGCGCGGCAGGATCGCGTCCCGGTGCACGACCCGCGCGCCGGCCCGCTCCGCGACCTCGGCCGTACGGTCGGTGGAGCCGGAGTCGACGACCACGAGCTCGTCGACCAGAGGCACGGAAGCGGTCATCAGCTCGCGCCGGATCGCGGCCACGATGTCACCGACCGTGGCCTCCTCGTCGAGCGCGGGCAACACGACGCTCACCGTCGTGCCCGTCCGCTGTTTCGCGGCCAGGATCGTGTCGATCGGCCGCTGGGCCGCGGACCAGGAACGCCTGCTCAGCCAGCGTTCCACCTCTTCCAGCACGTCTCCCGGCCTCCTCGTGTGATCCATCTCGCGGTTCGGACGACTATCTCAACCGTCCAGGGCTTCGGTTACAGTCTTGAACAACGCGGATGACCGTCGCATGTCGGGGGTCGTCGTCACGCTGACAATCGAATACCGCTCATCCAGAGGGGCAGAGGGAAACGGCCCGTTGAAGCCCCGGCAACCCTCCAGTCGGTTCTCGTCGATCAAGACACGAGGCCACCGGCTAGGGAAGGTGCCAAATCCGTCTCATGGCGAAGTTCGCCCTGAGGAAGATGAGGAGAAAGGGCCTCCCCTCCATGTCCGCACAGACTGTTGACAGCGCTACCTCTGCCGAGACCACTTCCGGCACCCCCGTCGATCTCGGTCCCGCGTCCGGGCTTTCCTGCCGTGAGTGCGGCCAGCGTTTCGAACTCGGCCCGATCTTCGCCTGCGAACTGTGTTTCGGACCGCTCGAAGTGGCTTATGACCTGCCGCTCGGCGACCCCGAGGCGCTGCGCAAGCAGATCGAGGCGGGCCCCGAGAACATCTGGCGTTACGCGCCGCTGCTGCCCGTCCCCGCCGACGTGGCCGACAAGCCGAACCTGAACCCGGGCTTCACCAAGCTCGTCAAGGCCGAGAACCTGGCGCGCGAGCTGGGCGTCGAGCCGGGCAAGCTGTTCGTCAAGGACGACTCCGGCAACCCGACGCACTCCTTCAAGGACCGGGTCGTCGCCCAGGCCCTGGAGGCCGCCCGCGCCTTCGGCTTCACCACGCTCTCCTGCTCCTCCACCGGAAACCTCGCGGGCGCGGTCGGCGCCGCCGCCGCGCGGGCCGGCTTCCGCTCGTGCGTGTTCATCCCGCACGACCTGGAGCAGGGCAAGGTCGTCATGGCCGCGGTGTACGGCGGCGAGCTCGTCGGCATCGAGGGCAACTACGACGACGTGAACCGCTTCTGCTCCGAGCTCATCGGCGACCCGCTCGGCGAGGGCTGGGGCTTCGTCAACGTCAACCTGAGGCCGTACTACGGCGAGGGTTCCAAGACGCTGGCGTACGAGATCTGCGAGCAGCTCGGCTGGCGGCTGCCCGACCAGCTGGTCATCCCGATCGCCTCGGGCTCCCAGCTCACCAAGATCGACAAGGGGCTTCAGGAGCTCATCAAGCTCGGCCTGGTCGAGGACAAGCCGTACAAGATCTTCGGCGCTCAGGCCGAGGGCTGCTCCCCGGTGTCCACCGCCTTCAAGGCCGGGCACGACGTCGTACGGCCCCAGAAGCCGGACACCATCGCCAAGTCGCTGGCCATCGGCAACCCGGCGGACGGGCCGTACGTCCTGGACATCGCGCGCCGCACGGGCGGTGCGGTGGAGGACGTCGACGACGAGCAGATCGTCGACGCCATCAAGCTGCTCGCCCGGACCGAGGGCATCTTCGCGGAGACCGCGGGCGGTGTGACGGTCGGCGTCACGCGCAAGCTCATCGAGGCCGGTCTCATCGACCCGTCGCTCACCACGGTCGTGCTCAACACCGGCGACGGGCTCAAGACCCTGGACGCGGTGGCCGCCACGTCCCAGGCGACCGCGACCATCCGCCCGAGCCTGGACGCCTTCCGCGACGCGGGCCTCGCCCACTGAGCCTCTGCCGATCGACTAGGAGTACCGAACCATGAGCGTGAACGTCCGCATCCCCACCATCCTGCGCACCTACACCGGCGGCCGGGCCGAGGTCGCCGCCGAGGGCGCGACGCTGGCCGAGGTCATCGCCGACCTGGAGAAGAACCACGCCGGGATCGCCGCGCGCGTCCTGGACGACCAGGGCAAGCTGCGCCGCTTCGTCAACGTGTACGTCAACGACGACGACGTGCGCTTCGAGCAGGGCCTCCAGACGGCCACGCCCGAGGGCGCCGGCGTCTCGATCATTCCGGCGGTCGCGGGCGGCTGAACCGCCGCGCGCTGAACGTCATCTGTACGCAGAGTTGCCCCCTCCGCACGAGAAGCGGAGGGGGCAATTCAGCATGGTTGAGCGGGGTACAGTTGGGGAAGCGCCTTCGCTTCGAGTGCCACGTGCATATGAGAACGCGACAACATGAGGTCAAAGTGTGTGTGTCCTTTGTGCCTTAAGTGCGCTTTGCCCGGCCCGACTTGCCCCGGAATGCTGAATTCATGGCATTCCGCTCACTGCGCGTGCCCGGAATTCTCGTCCGATTGACCTGTTGCAGAGGGCAGTTGGGCAGATACATTCAGCCGCGGTCGACGCGTTCCGGCGCACACCCTCTCCTGTCGGAGGGTGGAGGTCTGACCCGGGTCCGCGAAGTGTGGTCCCGTGCAAGGGCCAGTAATAGGGGAGTTAGGCATGGCTCAGGGCACCGTCAAGTGGTTCAACGCGGAGAAGGGGTACGGCTTCATCGCGGTCGACGGTGGTGCGGATGTTTTCGTCCACTACAGCGCGATCCAGATGGACGGTTACCGCACCCTTGAAGAAGGTCAGCGAGTCGAGTTCGAGATCTCGCAGGGCCAGAAGGGTCCGCAGGCGGACATGGTCAAGCTCGCCGTCTGATCTCGGCGCGATCGGCCACCGACGCACGCACGCATGAAGGGGGCCACCCATGAAGGGTGGCCCCCTTCACGCACCCCCGGCCCCGGGGGCTTGCCCGTACGACTCGACCCCCGCCCCTCCTGGGGCTCCGCCCCAGACCCCGAGGGTTTTCCCACCCGCCCGCCCGTACAGGGGGTTGGTTGGTTCCGCCCCTGGGGCTGCGCCCCAGACCCCTCGAGGGGCTCCGCCCCTCGGACCCCGGGGGGTCTGCCCACCCGCCCGCCCGTGCAGGGGGTTGGTTGGTTCCGCCCCTGGGGCTGCGCCCCAGACCCCTCGAGGGGCTCCGCCCCTCGGACCCCGGGGGGTCTGCCCACCCGCCCGCCCGTGCAGGGGGTTGGTTGGTTCCGCCCCTGGGGCTGCGCCCCAGACCCCCTGAGGGGCTCCGCCCCTCGAACCCCGGCGGGGGCTCCGCCCCCTGCACCCCCGTTCGCGCCTGAACGGCGCTCGTCCTCAATCTCCCCCAAGGCCTTAAGGGCCAGGGGGGACCCCCATGACGGGCTGAGGTGCCCGGTGCAGGCCAGCACGAGTACTGCCAGGGGCGCGGGGAACTGCGCGAGAAGCGGGCACGGTCCGCAGATCGAAAGGGGTTTGAGGGGCGCGAGGAACTGCGCGAACAACCACGCACGGTCGCCAGCCGAAGGACGGCCCGAAAGGGGCGCGGGGAACTGCGCGAGCAACCACACGCGGCCCGCGGACGAAGCCGCATCGAGGGGCGCGGGGAACTGCGCGAGCAACGACGCACGGCCGTCGGCCGAAGGACGGCCCAAAGGGGGCGCGGGGAACCGCGCGAGCGCGTGCCCGCGGCCTGCGGAAAAGGGGGGCGGAGGGGGCCCGGGGGCGGAGCCCCCGCACGCCCGAGGGGCCCGCCCGCCGCGGCCAGGCAACCCCCCCGGTTCCAGAGACTCGCTTGCACTCGCAGGTGCCGAGTGCTAATCATTGGGCTTAGCACTCTCCGAGTGAGAGTGACAGAACTTGGATCGGGTCAGTGAGGCCCGCAGACCGGGTGGGGCAAGGAACCACAAGGGCTGCAGGCCGTCCGTCGCGGGCACCGGCGCGATCCACGAAGAACGCCACCCCTGTCCGGGAGGACCACTTCACATGGCCAAGATCATCGCGTTCGACGAGGAGGCACGGCGCGGTCTCGAGCGCGGGATGAACCAGCTCGCCGACGCCGTCAAGGTCACCCTCGGCCCCAAGGGCCGCAACGTCGTCCTCGAGAAGAAGTGGGGCGCCCCCACGATCACCAACGATGGTGTTTCCATCGCCAAGGAGATCGAGCTCGAGGACCCGTACGAGAAGATCGGCGCCGAGCTGGTCAAGGAAGTCGCCAAGAAGACGGACGACGTCGCCGGTGACGGTACGACCACCGCGACCGTTCTCGCCCAGGCCCTGGTGCGCGAGGGTCTGCGCAACGTCGCCGCCGGCGCCAACCCGATGGCCCTGAAGCGCGGTATCGAGAAGGCCGTCGAGGCCGTCTCCGCCGCCCTCCTGGAGCAGGCCAAGGACGTGGAGACCAAGGAGCAGATCGCTTCGACGGCCTCCATCTCCGCCGCCGACACCCAGATCGGCGAGCTCATCGCCGAGGCGATGGACAAGGTCGGCAAGGAAGGCGTCATCACCGTCGAGGAGTCGCAGACCTTCGGGCTCGAGCTTGAGCTCACCGAGGGCATGCGCTTCGACAAGGGCTACATCTCGGCGTACTTCGCCACCGACATGGAGCGTATGGAGGCGTCGCTCGACGACCCGTACATCCTGATCGTCAACTCGAAGATCAGCTCGGTCAAGGACCTGCTGCCGCTCCTCGAGAAGGTCATGCAGTCCGGCAAGCCGCTGCTGATCATCGCCGAGGACGTCGAGGGCGAGGCCCTGTCGACCCTGGTCGTCAACAAGATCCGTGGCACCTTCAAGTCCGTCGCCGTCAAGGCCCCGGGCTTCGGTGACCGCCGCAAGGCCATGCTCGGTGACATCGCCATCCTCACGGGCGGCACGGTCATCTCCGAGGAGGTCGGCCTCAAGCTGGAGAACGCCGGTCTCGACCTGCTCGGCCGCGCCCGCAAGGTCGTCATCACCAAGGACGAGACGACGATCGTCGACGGTGCCGGTGACAGCGACCAGGTCCAGGGCCGCGTCAACCAGATCCGCGCCGAGATCGAGAACAGCGACTCGGACTACGACCGCGAGAAGCTCCAGGAGCGCCTCGCCAAGCTCGCCGGCGGCGTGGCCGTCATCAAGGCGGGCGCGGCCACCGAGGTCGAGCTCAAGGAGCGCAAGCACCGCATCGAGGACGCCGTTCGCAACGCGAAGGCGGCCGTCGAGGAGGGCATCGTCGCCGGTGGTGGCGTGGCCCTGCTCCAGGCCTCCGCGGTGTTCGAGAAGCTTGAGCTCGACGGTGACGAGGCGACCGGCGCCAACGCCGTGAAGCTCGCCCTTGAGGCCCCGCTGAAGCAGATCGCCGTCAACGGTGGTCTCGAAGGCGGCGTCGTCGTGGAGAAGGTGCGCAACCTGGCCGTCGGCCACGGTCTGAACGCCGCCACGGGCGAGTACGTCGACATGATCGCCGAGGGCATCATCGACCCGGCGAAGGTCACCCGCTCCGCGCTGCAGAACGCCGCCTCCATCGCGGCGCTCTTCCTCACCACCGAGGCCGTCATCGCCGACAAGCCGGAGAAGGCCGCCGCGGCCGCTCCGGGCGGCATGCCGGGCGGTGACATGGACTTCTGAGCCCCGGCTCGGTAGATCCTGGTTGTACGCCGAGGGCGGCACCCCCATCACGGGGGTGCCGCCCTCGGGCGTTTCCCGGAACTTCGCGGTTGCGAACCGTGGGGGTACGGAAATCCGAAGGTCGATACGGGTGCTGGCTCCATGGTGCGAGGCCTGGTGGCGGGGCTAATTTGGTGACCGGAGGGGGCGAGAACAGGCCCCAACTGGCACACATTCGGGGGACTTTCATGAGCACCACACGACTGCGGATCCGCACCCTCGCGGCCGTGACCCTGACCGCCCTCGCGGCCGGCGCCCTCGGCGCGTGCGGCCCGCTGGACGACAAGACGTTCAAGGACGACGCCACGGTCAAGGAGAGGATCACCGCGGTGCGCCTCGACGGGCACTCGGACGGTTTCCGGGTGCGCGGCAAGAAGGACCCCGGCAAGGTGTCGGTGCACCGCGAGGTCAATTACCGGGGAAAGACGAAGCCGGAGGGTACGACCTACCGCGTCGAGAACGGCGTGCTGGTGCTGGAAGGCTGCGGGAAAAACTGCTCGGTGGACTACACGGTCGACGTCCCGGCCGGAATCCCGGTGACCGGATCGAGCACTGAGGGAACGCTGAGCCTGTCCTCGGTCGGTGAGGTCAAGGTCTCCACGAAGGACGGCGACGTGCGGGTGTCCGGCGCGACGGGCCCGGTCGACATAGGCACCACCAACGGCTCGATCAGCGGCAACGGCCTGAAGGGCACGGGCGTCACGGCCCGCACGTCGAACGGCTCGATCTCCCTGACCCCCGACACCGTGCAGGACGTCACGGCGCAGACCTCCAACGGCAGCATCAGCGTGACCGCGCCGTCCGCTCCGTACCACGTCTCGGCCCGGACCAGCAGGGGCGCCACGAAGCTCGGCATACCCGACGCCCCGACCGCCGCCCACCAGCTGAACCTGACCACCAGCAACGGCGACATCACCCTGAAGGCGTCCAAGTAGCCGACAGGGCCCGGGGCTTGGAAGTCCCGGGCCCGGCGCTACACCTTCAGCTCAGGCGCGTACGTCGTCGATGAACGCGGACCAGGCGGCGGCCGGGAACACGAGGACGGGCCCGTCGGGGTCCTTGGAGTCGCGAACAGGGACGAACTCGCTGTACCCGTCGCCTACTTCGAGGCAGTTGCCTCCGCTGGCGTCGCTGTGCGTGGACTTACGCCAGTGGCCGACCTCAAGGCAGTTGCCGCCCTCGCCACCGCTGTAGCTGGACTTGTGCCAGCGGGCGACCTCAAGGCAGTCGCCGCCGCTTCCACCGCTGTAACTCGACTTGTGCCAGGTGGCCTTGCTCAGGTCGTACTCAGGGCTGATCCTCATGCGCGTAATCCTCCGCCACTGATTCGATCAGGGCCAGGGATTGTTGTGGTGACAGTGCGCTGGCCCCCATCAAATCGTAGGTGAGTTCGTAACGTGTGACGGTCGCTGGGTCGTCCTGCAAGCGCCCTGTGCCGAGGCCTTGGAGGTAGGCGAGTGGGGGAGCGTCCTCGAAGGACATCAGCTTGAGGGAGCCTTCCAGGGCCATGTGTGCACCCGAGCTGAACGGCAGCACCTGAACAATGATCCGGTGTCGGGAGCCGAGGTTGGCTACGTGGGCGAGGGCTTCGGCCATCACCCTGGGGCCGCCTACCTCCCTCCGCAGTACGGCCTCGTCAAGTACGGCCCACATCAGGGGCGTTGTTGGATCAGCGAGGAGGTGGGCGCGGTCCAGGCGGGCCGTCACCAGGTCGTCGATGACGGCTTCCGGGGCCGTGGGCTGGTAGGCACGGAACACGGCCCGCGCATACGCCTCGGTCTGAAGGAGACCCGGGATGAGAAGGAGCGCGTACTCGCGAATGGCCGTGGCGATGGCTTCCGCCTCGGCGGCCTCGGCGAAGTGGTCGGGGTACTTGGACTTGGCGGCGGCGACGCAGTTGCGGGTGAAGAAGCCGTTGGTGCCGAGGATCTTGTCGATCTGGCGGGCGTATTCGAGGTGCATGCGGCGGGTGCCCGCTTCGAGCTGGCCGATGAAGGAGCCGGAGACGAAGAGGGGCTGACCGAGTTCGTCCTGGGTGAGCCCGGCCTTCTCGCGGGCGAAGCGGAGTTCGGCCCCGAGGAGGGCGCGGGGAGAGGAGGAGGGGTCGAGGTTCTTCGGTCCTGGCATGCGCAACTCCCTGGACACGCGGGGTTGTTGGATCGCCGACAGTAGTCAGGCTAGCCCGTTTCGGACACGCTGGGTGAGGAAATCAGTACAGTCGGTGGAGCGGAAGGCTAGGGACATGGCGCTGACGGCGGAGGAGAGGGTGCGGGCGACGGAGAATGCCGTCGAGCAGTTGCGGGAGGTGCTGATGCGGTCCGGGGTGGTGCTGCCGTCCCTCAGGATCGACCCGCTGACGTGTGCGGGCCACGTGCTGTATCCGCTGGTGGACCTGGGCCGCTGCAATCTGGACATGGCGCTGCGCCTGGTGTCCGTGCTGGCGGGGACGTACAGCGCGGAAGGGGCACCGCCGGTGGGCGGCACCCCTTCCGTGAGGTCGACGACGGGTCACTGACGCGGCGTCGGGGACCGAGGGTTATCCCAGGCTGTTCCTGCGGCGTCGCAGCCAGACGAGTCCGGCTCCGGCGGCGAGGAGGGCGAGGGCGGCGGCCGCGACCGTGGCGATCTGGGTGCCGGTGTTGGCGAGACCGCCACCGGCGTGCGGGTCGCCCGGCTGGTTCCGGCCGCCCTGGCCGGTGGGCCCGGGGTTGGGGCTGGGGGAGGCCGGGGGAGTGGACGGCTGGCCGGAGTGGGTCGGTGTGGGCGTGGGTGTCGGGGTGGGACCGCCGCCGGTGCCGGTGTGGGCGGCGGTGTTGCCGCCGAGGGCGAGGAGGGCCTTGTTCTCCGCGTCGTCGGTCATCGCCTTGACGGAGATGTCGGTCGTGCGGGGGAGGTGCTTGTGCTCGGCGGTGAACTTGGCCTGGGTGACGTTCTGCTTGGGCGACTTGGAGAAGTCGACGCCGCCCATGACGCAGGTGCCGGGTCGGCCCGCCTTCTCGCAGGGGTAGCTGTAGTCGCCCTGGGTGAAGGACTTCACGTAGTCCCGGTAGGTCTGCTCGGGCGTCCAGGAGGCGTTCGTGCCGCGCAGCGGCCAGTCGGCGACCCGGTTGCTGTTGATGACGGCGTGGTAGTCCGTGGGGGACTGGGTGTCCTGCTGGCGGATCCACTCGGCGGCGACGCGGGCGTTGTAGACGGCGCGCAGGTCGGCGTACCGGGGGTCGGTGTTCACCTTCTTCTCGATGTCCGGCACGATCAGCGCGTCCATGAGCGCGGTGACGCGCTTGTGCTGGGCGTCGGTGAGGTTGCACTTGCCGTTCGGGCTGGGGGTGTTGACCTCCTGCGGAACGGAGTTGACCTTGAGCGGGGCGTCGAGGATGTAGAGGCCGCCGTTCTGCTCGCGGACCTCGGCGGGCTTGGGGACGATCCAGTTGCGCACGCCGTGGGTGCAGGGGATGTGCTCGGCGTTGAGCTGGTCCCAGAGCTGCTTGCCGACGCCGGTGCGGGGGTCCATGTCCTTGGCGTAGTCGTGCTTCATCTCCAGGTCGGCCTGGAGCAGGACGCGTCCGGCGTCGGTCTTGCCGAACGTCTTGTCCATGATCTTGTCGGGCTGGTCCGGGTTGAGGTTGACCCAGAACTTCTCGGGGGTCAGGGCGAGCCAGGTGAAGAAGGAGTCGGAGATGAGCTCGGCCTTCTGCCGCCCGCCGTAGCCGAGGCCGGAGGACTCGTCGACCTTGTTGGCGGAGAAGGAGTAGTTCAGGCCCTGGCCCTTGACGGGCTTGCCGACGTAGCGGAGCTCCAGGGTGGAGAAGTCGACGCCGCCGGGCCCGCGCACCCGCATGCCCTCGGGGTCGGCGGCGCGGATGCGGTCCAGCTGCCGCTTCATGTCGCCCGGGGTCGCGGGCGACTGCCGGATGACGTCGGAGCCGCGCCCGATGCTGTTGCGGGTGTCCTGCGCGGTGTACTTGCCGGGCTGGAACTCGGTCTCCGGGGTGGAGACGTGCTCGTACGTGGTGACCCGGCCCTGGCCGCCCAGCTGCTTGAGCCCGTTGGTGTACTTGAGGGTGTCCTCGGACTGCGGCTGCCCGAAGGTGTACCGCAGCTTGTAGTCCTTGAACTTGGGGTCCTTCAGGAACGCGCGGTCCTTCGGTGCCTGCGAACTGTCGTGGTTGCCGCCGGACTTGACCTCGAGGACCTCCTTGGTCTTGTGGTTGACCGCGTCGAAGCGCCGTTGGTAGGTCTTGCCGGTGTCCGGGTCGGTGACCGAGACGGTCTCCTCGCAGATCCAGTCCGGCCCGAGCAGCCCGAGGTCCTTGACGACCTTGCCGTGGAAGGCCTCGCCGCGCGGGTTGCGTCCGTACACCTCGATGTAGGCCTCGTTGAGCCAGTTGCCGAAGCCGCCGTACTTGGTGTCGGTGTTGCCGTTGCGCGAGAGGTAGTCCTTGTACGTCGCGTAGACGCGCTCGGGCGTGCCTTCCGGATACTTCTTGTAGGGCAGGGTGAGCTTGTCGAGGATCTTGTCCCGCTCAACGGGGTCGTCGGGCAGGGTGAGGCCGTCCATGGCCTGGCGCTGGTTGGGGAATCCGTAGGAGTCCCAGTCGGTCTCGGGCCGGACCGCGTCGCCCTTGGCCCATGGCAGGCTGCCCGGATCGGTGGGCTTCCCCTTGAGCTTGAACATCTGCTCGCAGGGCATTGCCTTGGTCGCCGCGTCGGCCGTGCCCTGGAGTTGCGGCAGGCCGCCGGCGGAGAGGATGCCGACGGTGGCGAGAGCGACCGCGGCGCGCGCCCACAGGTGGTGCCGGCGCGTGGATATCGGATGGTTCACGCGAACGTGTCTTTCCCCGGGAGCCCAGAGAGGTGGGCATGGAGCAGTGCCGCGACACCAGGGGCCCCCGTGCTCAATGGTGTCGCGCAGCACCACACGCTAGCCCTCCCGAGCCACAGGCGCCCCACAGTTTTCCCGCTCCCCAAACTCCCAACTCGCCATCTCCACAAAGCCCTTACGCCCCTGCCGTACGCTCGCTGCTCATGAGCGAACAGCAGTGGACGAGCCATCCCCGGCTGACGGCGTGGCTGGCGGAGCAGGAGGCGGCGTTCGGGGAGTGGGCCGCGTCGCATCCGGGAAGCTGGGACTTCTCGGCGGAATCGGTCGACGCGCTGGAGCGGGCGGTGCGGGAGGACTTCGCGGCGTCGGAGTGGGAGGACGTGAGGGCCGCCCAGCACACCCCGAGGGTGACCGCCCCCGCGTGGTACCTCGGCGAGGTCTGCGTACGCGCGGGCGCGGTGTGGAAACTGAACCCGGCGGCCCCCGTCGACCCCGGCACGTGGGAGGGCCCCTTCGTGGGAGTCCCCGGCGACCCGATGGAGAACCCGGACCACGAGGACCAGTACGAGGACGACGACTACTACCCGGCCGCGGTCCCGGTGGCCGAACTGCGCGGCATGTTCCTGAAGTCCCCACCGTGGCGCCTGCGGAACGTGGTGGAGGAGTTCGAGGAGTGGGAACGCCCGTGAACCCGACCGCGCGGAGCTAGGGGGCGGGCGTGGGGGCGGACCAGAAGTCGTCCTGGAGGTAAGGGCGGGGGAGCGGCTTGCCGCCTTCGTAGGCAGGGGTGTTGGTGTCGACGTTGGACGGCGTGGTGGGTTTCCCCACCGGGGACTTGGGTGCGCAGGGGCTGGTGACGCCGAATCGGAACTGGCCTTCGCCCCCTACCGCCGCCTCCAAGCGGAAGCCGTCCGGAGTCGACGCGTACACCGCGGGGAACTCGGCGTCCGCGCGCACGTTCGTCACGGTGAAGCCGCGACCCTTCCAGCCGCGCTCGACCATGCCGAGGAGGCTGCCGCGCCGTTCGGGGGAGACGACCGTCATCACCATGAGGCCACGGCTGACGTAGCCGGTCCCGGCGTCGGTGTTCTTCCAGTCCGTGCAGGTGCTCTGGCCGGGTGCCTCATGCACCCAGCGCAGCTTCGGAGTGACCCCGGCGACGGTTTCCTGGAGAAGGGCGTCGGCCTTGTCGGCGGCCTGCTGCATGTTCATGTCCGTCGACACTCCTTTCTGCTTGCTGGTGGAGGTGGGTGAGATGAGGCCACAACCGGCGACGGCCAGCATCACGAGCAGGCCGCATGCGCGGCGGAAGTGCTTCATCGGGGCTCCTGAGACGTGACCAAGCGGGGTTTCCCCGCGACGACGGCGGCGATGTTGGCCGCGGACACCGGATCGTCGTCGAAGTAGTTGGAGTGGGCGGGCACGGGCCCCTGACCGTCGATGAAGGGCCGAGGGCCGTCCCCCACCTGGAATCGGTGGGCGCCGAAGGTGTGGTTCGCAGGGTCCGTGCCGAAGTAGATCTGACTGGGGTCGCTGGCTGCGTTCCCGATGATGTAGCCGTCCAGAGCGCCCGCCGCGGCACCCAGGAGAGACCCTCCGGGGACTGGGGAGACGAGCCCCTCAAGGGCCCCGACAGCCCCTCCGCCCAGGATGGCCTGCGCTTCCCTCTTGTTCGGCAGCATCGTCACTGGATCGTTCTCGGCCGCGCCCACGTAGACATGATCGCGGCCCACCCCGAGGGCGTCGGCGGTTTTCGCCCCTGTTCCCGGGCTGCCGACGAGGATGATGTCGTCGGCACCGGGAATGCCGCCCGGCCGCTGGGCTGCCAGGCCTACGGTGAGCGAACCGTAGGAGTGGCCGATGGCGGTGATGTGCGGGTCTGCGCTCTGGTTCGTCACCCGGATACCGTCCATGAAGTGGTTGTACGACGTCGCGCCCACCTCCGCGTCGTGGGTCCCCATGACGGCCACGTCGTCGACGACTTGATCGGCGGGCAGCTGAGGAGCGTCATAGCCGAGCCAGACGATGGAGGCGCTGGAGTGGTCGAGGAAGGCTGCGGACTTGGCGGTCGAGCGGGCGCGCTCGATGTCGTTCGTCGCGAAGTGCTCGCTGAGCGTGGTACCGAGCCCCGGGACGTATGCGGAGACGTTGTGCGCGGTGTCGGGGTCGCCGAAGGAGACGATCGCCCGGCCGTTGCCCTGATCGCCGATGCCCAGCAGGTACATCGGGGGTACTCCGGTATCCGGGGTGGCCCGCAGCTGTTTGTCGATGGACAGCAGCCCGGCCAGCTGTGTCCGCGAACGCTCGTCGTCCGCTCCCGCCAGCTTCCCGATCAGCACCTGCAGGTTGTCGCGGTTGGCCTCGTCGCGGACTGTGCTGGGGATGCCGTCCAGGTTTCCGATGATGTCCGGGTACGCCGCGAGGTACTCCTCGCGTTCCTTCTCCGTGAGGTAGGACCACCAGGCCTTGCGTTCGGCCGGAGACTTGTCCGTGGGGATGTCGTTCTTCAGATAGTGGTCGGCTACCTCCCGTACCGCGGCCGCGTCGGCGGCCATGTCCTGCCAGGTCGCGGTGGCCACGCTCAGGCCGGGTTCGGCCTTGAGCTTCGTGAGGGTCGCACTGAAGCGCTCGTCGATGCGGCGGGCTTCCTGGAGCGCGTCGTGGATCCGGTCCGCGATGGCCTGGGCCTTCGCGTGGTTCGGGTTGGTGTCGGTGAAGCCTGGCGGGGTCTGGGTGAGCGAGGGCGGGCGCGAGAAGAGGGGAGAGCCCCCGGTCACGCTGCCGCCGGGAAGCGGCTGCTTCGACATCAGGTTCTCGCCGCCGGGGGGATAGCTGACGGAACCGTCCCCGCCCACGGTGAACCTCAGCGCCGCCGCGTCGGACAGCGCGTCCGTCAACTTGCGTTGGGGACCGGCCAGTTCATAGGCGAGCGAGTCGAGGGAGGCGCGGACCAGTCCGCATTCGATGTGGACGTAGTCGTAGTTGCGGTCCAGGCCCCTCAGGCGGACCGCCGCGTTGTCGGCGGCGTTGCTGATCTGGGACTTCTCGATCGCGCCCAGCATCTCGTTGCTGAGCCGGCCTCGGGCGGCGTCGGCGTGGCGGCTGACGGTGCCCCAGCCGTCGGCCGCGTGCTGGAGGCCGGTCAGTTTGAGGTCGCGAAGTTGCTGCCAGGTGAGCACCACGTCACCGGCCCTTCGGGTCGGCCGGGGCCGGGTCGGCGTATCGGGTGAGGGAGGACTTCACGCCGTGGTCGGTGCTGCCCATCGTGCGGGCGACCGCGCGCAACGCGGGTTCCAGGGAGGCGCATTCGTCGCGCACGGCGGCGAGCCGCTCCTCCCAGGACGTCAGCACGGTCTTGAGCGCGGCGACACTCAACAGGCCTTCGGTTTCCGTGTCGATACCCGCGTGGGCGCTGGTCAGCGTGCCCTTCGCCGTGTCGGTGTCGGTGCGCAGCGAGTGGGCGGCCGCGGCGGCGTCGTTCCACGGTTTGGGCGTGTGCCGCAGGTCGCCTCCCCCGCCGGGGGTGGCCGATGCCAGCGCCATGGCGGGGCTGGGCGGCCCGGCCAGATCGAGCATCCGCTGCCAGCTCTCCGGATGTGCCGCAGTACTCATGTCCCCCGCGCCCCTTGTTCCCCGTGCGGCCCCTCCGCCGCCCCGTATGACGTTAGGCCGACGGATGTGGGGCTGTGCAAGCGCGAACAGGGCGTTGGCTGAAAAAAGTGCGGCGTCGCATAACAGGCCGCGCGCCGTCCGCGCAAGAGCGATCCCCCTCAGGCCGTGCGGAGGGGGTCACCCAGATGGGGAGCTGCCGCCCGACCGGCCGCCCTGGTCAGGCCTCGGCGGGTTGCCGGGTTGGGGTGGGGGCGGGGGCCGGTTCGGTTGGGGGGGTGTTCAGGTCGGTCAGGGACTGGCGGGTGAAGCCGAAGTAGTACGTGGCCAGGAAGCCCACCGCGTAGCCGGTCAGGAGGCCGCCCGCGTAGATCGCGATCGTCGTGCCGAGGCCGTGGTTGCCCTGGAGCAGGGGGAACAGGGCCCAGCCCGAGGGGCCGATCGCCGTCGAGCCCACCTTGTCGCCCAGCATCGAGAACAGGCCGACGAACGCGCCGCCCGCGGCTCCGCCCGCGCATGCCGTGACGAAGGGGCGGCCTAGGGGGAGCGAGACTCCGTAGATCAGGGGTTCGCCCACGCCCAGGAAGCCCGCCGGGAGCGCGGATTTGATGGTGGCGCGCAGGGAGTCGTTCCTCTTCGCGCGCAGGTAGACCGCCACCGCGCAGCCCACCTGGCCCGCGCCCGCCATCGCCAGGATGGGCAGCAGGACGGTGTAGCCCTGCTGCTCGATCAGGGTGGTGTGGATCGGGATCAGCGCCTGGTGCAGGCCCAGCATGACCAGCGGGAGGAACAGGCCGCCCAGGACCAGGCCCGCGAAGGCGCCGGTGTTGTCCAGGAGCCAGTTCGCCCCGTGGCCGATGCCCGTCGAGACCTCGCCCGCCAGGAACATCAGGCCGTACAGCGTGACCAGGCCGGAGATCAGCACCGTCAGGGTCGGCGTCACCAGGACGTCCAGGGCCTCCGGCACCCAGCGCCTGCACCACCGCTCGACGTACACCGCGAGCAGCGCCGCTCCCAGGGCGCCGAGGACGCCGCCCTGGCCCGGGGCCAGGGTCTGGCCGAAGACCGTGATCTTCGCGACGCCCGCGAAGACGATGATCGACGCCACCGCCCCGCCGAGGACGGGAGTGCCCCCGAACTCCTTCGCCGTGTTGAAGCCGACGAACACCGCGATCAGCGCCATGAAGCCGGACGCGATGGCGGCGAGGGCGGGGGTCACGCCCGTCAACCAGCCCAGGTTCACCAGGAGGCCGTTGAGGCCCGCGATGATGCCGCAGCCGATCAGGGCCGGGATCAGCGGGACGAAGATGTTGGCGATCCTGCGGAGGAAGAGTTTGAACGGCGTGGCGTTCTTCGCCTTGCGGGCCGCCTTCAGCTCCTCGCCCCTGCTCGCCAACTCCTGTGCGGTGACAGGCGGTTGGGCGTCCCTCTGCGACGCCACCAGCTCCTCGAACTCGGGGGCCACCCGCGCCACCGTGCCCGGCCCGAGCACGATCTGGTACGTGTCGTCCTCGACCACGCCCATGACCGCGGGCAGTGCCTTCAGGGCGTCGTCCTGGACCAGCGCGCGGTCCTTCAGGCCGAGCCGGAGCCGGGTCATGCAGTGGGCGATCGAGTCGATGTTCCGGGCACCGCCGACGAGCGGGAGGATCGCGGCGGCGGTGGCGCGGTTCTTGTTCTCTGGTGCCATGGTGCTGGTGCCTTGCTGTGCGGAGCCGGGAGGGGATGTCAGGGGGCGGCGTGCAGCGCCGCACGCAGGTGGCCCCGGCTCTCGGTCAGGAGGCGGGCCGCCGTCGGGCCCTCCACGCCGCCGAGGATGACGAGGATCGCGTTCTTCACCTCGCCGTCGGTCGCGGCGAGCGCGGCCTCGATCTCGGCGTCGTCCGCGCCGGTCGCCAGCGCCACGATGCGGCGCGAGCGGGCGCGCAGCTTCTCGTTGGAGGCGCGCACGTCGACCATGAGGTTCCCGTACGTCTTGCCGAGCCGGATCATGGTGATCGTCGAGATCATGTTGAGGACCAGCTTCTGGGCCGTGCCCGACTTCAACCGCGTGGAGCCCGTGAGGAGTTCGGGTCCGACCACGACCTCGATGCCGTGCTCGGCCGCCGCCGCGAGCGCGCTGCCCGCGTTGCAGGACAGGCCGATGGTGAGGGCGCCCAGGCGGCGGGCGTGCTCGACCGCGCCGATCGCGTACGGCGTGCGGCCCGAGGCCGAGATGCCGACGACCGTGTCGCGGTCGGTCAGGCGCAGCCCGTCGAGGTCCTCGGCGGCCAACTGCCGGGAGTCCTCGGCCCCTTCGACCGCCTTGACCATCGCGGAGGGGCCGCCCGCGATCAGGCCGATGACCTCGGACGGGTCGGTGTTGAACGTCGGGGGGCACTCGCTGGCGTCCAGGACGCCGAGCCGCCCGGCCGTGCCGGCGCCCGCGTAGATCAGCCGCCCGCCCTCGGCCATCCGCGCGGCCGTGGCGTCGATCGCGGCCGCGATCTCCGGGAGCCGCTCGGCCACGGCGGCGGGGACGGTGGCGTCCTCGCCGTTCATGATCCGCGCGATCTCGGCGGTCGGGAGCCGGTCGATCTCCGCGAGGTCGGGCCGGAACGCCTCGGTGGTGAGGGTGGCCAGCTGGGCGCGGAGCTCGGCGTAGTCCTGGGTGGTCATGTGACGGCGGCTCTTTCTCTGCGTACGGCTCTGACGGGTGCGGTGCTAGCGGGTGCGGGGGTTGTGGCGGTGGGCGAGCGCCTCGTACGAGGCGGACAGGGCCGGGGCCGCCGTCTCGTAGGTGCGCTGGGCGATGCCGACGAACAGGCAGTCCACGACGAGGAGCTGGCTCGTGCGGGACGACATGGCGGCCGGGCGCAGCTCGCTCTCGCGGGCCGTGGAGGTGGTCAGGACGTGGTCGGCGTACTGCGAGACCGGGCCGTCGGGGCGGCCGGTGATCGCGATGGTGGTGGCGCCGTGGTCGAAGGCGACCCGCAGCGGCTCGATGACGTCGCCGGTGGAGCCGGAGTGGGTGATCGCCACCGCCGCGTCGCCGGAGCGCAGCTGCACGGCGTTGGTGACCGCCAGGTGCGGGTCGGTGTGGGCGTGCGCGATGAGCCCGATGCGCAGCAGCTTCTGCGCGAGGTCCTGGCCGACCAGCGAGGAGGCCCCGGCGCCGTAGATGTCGATCCGCCGGGCACCCGCCAACGCGCCCACGGCGGCGCCGAGTTGGACGGTGTCGAGACCGGCCGCGGTGTCGGCGAGGGTCTGCTGCTCGTCGTAGGCGAGCTTCGCGACGACGTCCGCGATCGGGTCGTCGACGGCTATGTCGGCGGTGACGGCGGGGGCCCGGCCGGACTGCTGCTGGGCGGCGAGCCCGGCCAGCGCCAGGCGCAGGTCGCGGTAGCCGGGGTAGCCGAGGAGGCGGGCGGTGCGCACCACGGTGGCCTCACTGGTGCCGGTGAGCTCGGCGAGGCCGGTGACCGTGAGGGCCGCGCAGCCGGCCGGGTCGCCGGCGACGGCCTCGGCGACCCGCTGCATGGAGCGGGTCATGGACGGGGCGAGCGTGCGCACCTTGGCCGCGAGGGCCGCCGGTGCGGGCGGGGCGCCGCCGCTGAAACTTTCCTTCACGTCATTGGTCACACTTGAAAGATATTTTCGCGACCTTGTGGGGTCAACCCCCTTTGGTCCCGTCGCGGCCCGGTCCTTGGTCCCCGCGCCCCGGTGGCCGTGGTGCGGGTGGGGTGACAATGGAGGACATGGACGACGCACAGCCCATCCGGCCGCTGGAACAAGCACTGCACGCCGCCCGCGCCCTGGTCCTGGCGGACCTCGCGGCGCGCGACGTGGCGCACGCGGACGTCGTCTCGCTGGTCGAGGACGCGGTGACCCACCGGCGCTGGTGGGTGGAGCAGTGGCCCGAGGGCACGGAGTACGTCGCGGGGCTCGTCGCCCAGGACGTACAGGACGCGCTCCTTGAGCGGTACGGCCGCTGGCCGCTGTGCCCGGTGTGCGACGCGGGCGATCCGCACGCGCTGGACGTGGAGCCCGAGCTCGGCCCCGACCCGCACTGGGTGTGCGCCAAGGCGGGCGTCGTGGTGGCCCGGGTCGGCGGGCTCGGCGGATGACCCTGTATATCGACCCGCCCACCTGGCCGGGCCACGGCCGCATGTGGTCGCACCTGGTCAGCGACGTCTCGTACGAGGAACTGCACGCGTTCGCCGCGTCCATCGGCTGCCCGCCGCGAGCCTTCGAACGTGATCACTACGACGTGCCCTCGCACCGGTACGACGACGCGGTGCGGGCGGGCGCGGTGGAGATCGGCTCGAAGGAGCTCGTACGCCGTCTCACGGAGGCGGGACTGCGGCGGCCCAAGGGCCGTCCGGCCTGAGGCGCGGCGGCCTGGGGGCCAGGTGCGGGGCCCGTCGGACCGCCCGTCCGGCCGCCGGGAAGGCCCGCCGGACCTGCCCCGGAGCCGCCCCGGAGGCGTCCGCCCGGCCGGAACTTGTCCCCGGTTCGGCTGCGGCCCGTAGCCAGACGACTGCGGATCGGCTAACTTCCTTGCCAGTAGTCGTGGTTCCGAAGTCTCAACGCCCGCGGTTTACGCCGTGGGCGTTTGCTGTGCAGCAATGTCCGAGGACCAGGGCGATCACCTCACCCAGGGGTACTGACAAGCCAGTACCCCGCGATCCTCGACAGGGGAAACACATGGCAACCGGCACCGTGAAGTGGTTCAACGCCGAAAAGGGCTTCGGTTTCATCGCGCAGGACGGCGGCGGCCCGGACGTCTTCGTCCACTACTCCGCGATCAACTCCACCGGCTTCCGTGAGCTGCAGGAGAACCAGCAGGTCAACTTCGACGTGACCCAGGGCCCGAAGGGCCCGCAGGCGGAGAACGTCACCCCCGCCTAAGCACCGCACCGAAGCGCCCCGCACCCGGTCACCGGGTGCGGGGCGCTTCGCCGTGCGGGGCGGGGTCAGACGCGGGCGCGCGCCCGGGCGGGGGCCGATTGCGCCGAGCGGGCCACCACGCGGGACCGCGACCGGTGCAGGCGCAGCGAGGCCGTGACGAGCGCCAGGGCGAGGACCGTCATCGCGGCGCCCGCCCAGGCGGTGGCCGCGAAGCCCAGGTTCGCGCTGATCACCACACCGCCGAGCCAGGGGCCCGCGGTGTTGCCCAGGTTGAACGAGGACGTCGTCGTCGCGCCGGCCAGCGTGGGGGCGGCGCCGCCGACGTTGAACATGCGGGCGTTGAGCGCCGGGGCCGTGTAGAACGCCGACAGGCCGATCAGGAACGACAGGGTGATCGCGACCGCGGGCGTCGAGGCGAACAGCGCCAGCGCGACCAGGAACACGGTCGAGGCGGTGATGCCGCTGAGCAGCACGCCGAAGAGGTGCGCGTCGGCGACCCGGCCGCCGATCGTGGTGCCGATCAGCGCGCCCACCCCGAACAGGCCGAGGACGGCCGGGACCCAGCCCGCGTCCACGTGCGCGACATCGGTGAGCAGCGGCTTGAGGTAGCTGAACGCGCAGAACACGCCGCCCGCGGCGAGCGCGGTGATCGCGACCGACAGGAGGACCTGCGGATCGCGGTAGATCCGCAGCTCTCGGCCGAGCCGGGGCCTCTCGGCGGGGAGCGGGATGCGGGGGATGCGCGTCACGATGCCGACGAGCGCGATCGCGGAGGCCGCGCCGACCGCCCAGAACGCCGCGCGCCAGCCCAGCCCGTCACCGAGCAGCGCGCCGAGCGGCACGCCCAGGACGTTCGCGATCGACAGTCCGCCGATCATGACGGCCATCGCGCGGGCCCTCGCGTTGACCGGGACCATCGCGATGGCGACCGCGGCGCCGACCGCCCAGAACCCGGCACAGGCCAGCGCGGAGACGATCCGCGAGGCGAAGAGCAGCGCGTAGTTCGGGGCCAGCGCGCCCGCCACCTGCCCCAGGCCGAACGTCGTGATCAGCGCGATCAGGGTGGTGCGCCGCGGAAGGCGCAGCGTCGCCACCGCGAGCAGCGGGGCGCCCACCACCATGCCGATCGCGAAGGCCGAGATCAGCAGGCCCGCCTGCGGGATGGACACGCTCATGTCGTCGGCGATGGCCGGGAGCAGCCCGGTGAGCATGAACTCGCTGGTCCCGAGGGCGAAGACGGACAGGCCCAGGATGTAGACGGCGAGCGGCATGCGGCCGCCGGAGGGCGCGGAGGATTGAGCGGGAGAAGCGGGGGTGGGCGCGGGCACGGGCGTGGGTATGGGCTCGGCGGGCATATCGGGTGCCAACGCCGGATGGCCGAATCCGTATTCCCGAGCCCGGTCCTCCGCCCACCCCGGGCCCGCTCGAAGAGGACCGGCGGCCCCGTCAGTCCCGGGTCTGCTCGAAGAGGTGCTGGGCCTCCCTGCCGCCGATGGGGCGCGGGGTGTCGCCGATGCGCCGGAAGCCCGCGCGTTCCAGGACGCGCTGCGAGGCGGTGTTGTCCTCGTCCGTCGTGGCGTACACCGTCTCGACGGACGGCTGGGCCAGCGCCCACGCGGTGAGCGCCTTGAGGGACTCGGTGGCGTATCCCCGGCCGCGTACGGACTCCGCCAGGTCGTAGCCGATCTCGACCCGGCCGTCCTCGGGCGGGCCGTGGAAGCCGATGCCGCCGATGGCCCGGTCGTCCTCGGTGCGGACGATGACGTAGGCGCCCCAGCCCGTGCGGTGGCGGCCGGTCTCCATGCCCGCCAGCATCTTCGCGGCGGCGAAGCGGCTGCCCTCGTGCGGGCCGCCGGGGGCCCAGCGCCAGCCGCCGGAGCCGCCTTCCTGGAGCTCGGCGGCCGACGCGCGGGTCAGCTCGTGGAGGGCGATGCGTTCGGCCTGGACCGTCACGGGGAGCACGCCGGGACACCTGCTTTCCGTCAGGGAGCGGAGCGAGCCGTGGGCTCAGGCTGATTATGTGGTGAGCAGGGTCAGTTCCGCCTCCAGGTTCTCCCGGGCCGCCGCCTCCCACTCGCGGGCGCCGTACGGGGTGCGGAACAGCCGCGGCAGCCCCAGCAGTTGGGTCAGCACCTCGGCGCGGCCCGCCCGGAACGCCTCGGCGGGCACGAAGGCGTACTCCTCGCGTACGGCCGCGGCGTAGGCGGCGTACGCCTCCGGGGCGGCGGCCAGGATCGCGAGGTCGGCGTCGCACAGGACCTCGCCGTCGGTGTCGCCGTCCTCGGGCGCGTGGGTCACGGTCAGCCGCACCAGGCGGGCCACCTCCGCGGTGTCCTCGGCGCTCAACCCGGCCTCGGCCAGGGCGCGTTCGGCGAGCCGGGCCGAACGCTCCTCGTTCTCCGAGCGGTCGGGCAGGTACACGGCGTCGTGGAACCAGGCGGCCAGGCGTACGAGGTCGGGGTGGTCGGCGTATCGCTCCAGTACGTCGATGTGGTCCAGGACCGCGGTGAGGTGGGCGGTGTCGTGGTAGCGGCGGTGGGGTTCCGCCCACCGGGCCAGCAGGGCGTCGCCGTACGGCGCGGGGTCGACGGCGTCGTCCTGGGCGGGGCGCACCGCCGTGAGCGCGGCCCGCCAGCGGGCGCGGAGGGGGTCGTTGTCCGGCATGCGGCCGAGCGTAGCGGGCCCGGTTTTCCCGCCCGCCCCGTGTTCCGCCGCCGGGCGGTGCCGCCTCGCCCCGGTCACCTCTGGCGGGTGCGCTGTCACATTCGTCCGGGCCCGTGGGTCAGCGCGGTGACGGTCCTGGTGGCGAGGGTGAGGAGAGGTGGGCCATGGGCGGGCACGACTACCTGGCGGAGCGGTTCGAGGGGCACCGGGGGCACCTGCGGGCGGTGGCCTACCGGATGCTCGGGTCACTGCACGAGGCCGACGACGCCGTGCAGGAGGCCTGGCTGCGGCTCAGCCGGTCCGACACCAGCGCGGTGGAGAACCTCGGGGGCTGGCTGACCACGGTCGTCGGACGGGTCTGCCTCGACATGCTGCGCGCCCGGGTCTCGCGCCGCGAGGAGCCGCTCGGGCTGCGCGTGCCGGACCCGATCATCAGCGGCGCGGACGGCACCGGGCCGGAGGGTGACGTGCTGCTCGCCGACTCGGTGGGGCTGGCCCTGATCGTCGTCCTGGAGACGCTGGGCCCGGCGGAGCGGCTCGCCTTCGTGCTGCACGACCTGTTCGCCGTGCCGTTCGACGAGATCGCCCCCGTGATCGGCCGCTCCCCGGCCGCGGCCCGTCAGCTCGCCTCCCGGGCCCGCCGCCGGGTCCAGGGCGGCGCCCCGGCGCCGGACACGGACCTCGCGGGCCGCCGCAGGGTGGTCGAGGCGTTCATGGCGGCGGCCCGGGGCGGTGACTTCGAGGCGCTGGTCGAGGTGCTCGACCCGGACGTGGTGGCCCGGTCCGACGGCGGCGAGCTGCGGCCCGGCGGCGTGCTGCGCGGCGCGCAAGCGGTGGCGGGCGGGGCGCTGTTCGGGGCGCGGCTCGCCGAGTTCACCGTCCTCGTGCTGGTCAACGGCAGCCCGGGGCTCGTCTCGCTGGCCGAGGGGCGGCCGCTGTCGGTGATGGCGTTCACGATGACCGGCGGCAGGATCGCCACGATCGACATCCTGGCCGACCCCGACCGCCTCAGCGAACTCGACCTCACGGTCCTGACGGCCTGAACTCCCCTTCGAGGAAGGGGAGTTCAGGGTCTGCACATCGCCGGTTCAGGAGGCCTTGAAGCTCCTCAGGCGCAGGGAGTTGCCCACCACGAAGACCGAGGAGAAGGCCATCGAGGCGCCCGCGATCATCGGGTTCAGCAGGCCCGCCGCCGCGAGCGGCAGGGCGGCCACGTTGTAGGCGAAGGCCCAGAACAGGTTGGACTTGATGGTGCCGAGCGTCTTGCGGGAGAGCCGGATCGCGTCGGCCGCCGCCCGCAGGTCGCCGCGGACCAGGGTCAGGTCGCCGGCCTCGATGGCGGCGTCCGTGCCCGTGCCCATCGCGAGGCCGAGGTCGGCCTGGGCGAGGGCGGCCGCGTCGTTGACGCCGTCGCCGACCATGGCGACCGAACGCCCCTTGGCCTGAAGGGACTTGACGACGTCGACCTTGTCCTGGGGCATGACCTCCGCGTACACCTCCTCGATGCCGACCTCGGCGGCGACCGCCTCGGCGACCGCCCGGTTGTCGCCGGTCAGCAGGATCGGGGTGAGGCCGAGGGCGCGCAGCCGCCGGATCGCCTCGGGGCTGGTCTCCTTGATCGCGTCGGCGACCTCGATGACCGCGCGGGCCTCGCCGTCCCAGGCGACCGCGATGGCGGTGCGCCCGGCCGCCTCGGCCGTCTCCTTCGCCGCCTTCAGGGCGGGGGTGAGCTCCATCGCCCACTCCTTGAGCAGCTGCTCGCGGCCGACCAGGACCGCGTGGCCCTCGACGACGCCCTGGACGCCGAGGCCCGCGAGGGTGGCGAAGTCCTCGGGGGTGGGCAGGGTGCCGGTGCGGGCGGTGGCTCCGTCGGCGACCGCGCGGGCGATGGGGTGCTCGGAGGAGTGCTCCAACGCGCCCGCGAGTCGCAGGACTTCGGCCTCGGTGGTGGTGTCGGCCACGTGCACGGCGAGCAGGGTCATGCGGCCGGTGGTCACGGTGCCGGTCTTGTCCAGGACGATCGTGTCGACCTTGCGGGTGGTCTCCAGGACTTCCGGGCCCTTGATCAGGATGCCGAGCTGGGCGCCCCGGCCGGTGCCGACCATGAGCGCGGTCGGCGTGGCCAGGCCCAGGGCGCAGGGGCAGGCGATGATCAGTACGGCCACGGCGGCCGTGAACGCGGCGGTCAGGCCGGAGCCGTTGCCGAGCCAGAAGCCGAGGGTGGCGAGCGCGAGGCCGATGACGACCGGCACGAAGACCGCCGAGATCCTGTCGGCGAGGCGCTGGGCGGCGGCCTTGCCGTTCTGGGCGTCCTCGACGAGCCGGGCCATGCGCGCCAGCTGGGTGTCCGCGCCGACCCGGGACGCCTCGACGACCAGGCGGCCGCCCGCGTTGAGGGTGGCGCCCGTGACGGTGTCGCCGGGGGCGACCTCGACCGGTACGGACTCGCCGGTGAGCATGGACGCGTCCACGGCGGAGGAGCCCTCGACGACCGTGCCGTCGGTGGCGATCTTCTCGCCGGGGCGGACCAGGAAGCGGTCGCCGACCTTCAACTCCGTGGTGGGAAGGGTCTGTTCGGTGCCGTCGGCGCGCAGCACGGTCACGTCCTTGGCGCCGAGTTCGAGCAGCGCCTTCAGGGCCGCGCCCGCCTTGCGCTTGGAGCGGGCCTCGAAGTAGCGCCCGGCGAGGATGAAGGCGGTGACTCCGGCGGCGGCCTCCAGGTAGATGTCGCCCGAGCCGTCCGAGCGGCCGATCGTCAGCTCGAAGGGGTGGGTCATGCCCGGGGTCCCGGCCGTGCCGAAGAACAGGGCCCACAGGGACCAGAGGAACGCGGCCGATGTGCCGACCGAGATCAGCGTGTCCATGGTCGCCGCGCCGTGCCGCGCGTTGGTCCAGGCGGCCCGGTGGAAGGGCCAGGCGGCGTACGTCACGACGGGCGCGGTCAGGGTGAGGGAGAGCCACTGCCAGTAGTCGAACTGGAGGGCCGGGACCATCGACATCGCGATGACGGGGAGCGCGAGGGCGACCGCGGTGAACAGCCGCTGGCGCAGCGGCCGCAGCGCGTCGGCGGGCTCCGGGGCGCCGTCCTGGCTCTCGGTCCGCACCGGCGCGGGCTCCTCGGCGGTGTAGCCGGTGGCCTCGACGGTGGCGATGAGGTCGGCGACGGAGACGTCCTCGCGGAAGGTGACCTTGGCCTTCTCGGTGGCGTAGTTGACGGTGGCCTCGACCCCGTCCATCCGGTTGAGCTTCTTCTCGATGCGGGCCGCGCACGAGGCGCAGGTCATGCCGCCGATGGCGAGTTCGACGTCGGCGGCGCCGGGTGTGGTGGTGGTCATGGCTGCGGCTCCTCGTGCGTAGGGCGGTGCGGGCGGAGACCGGGATCGGGTCCCCGTCCGGTCCGGGGTGGTCAGGCGCGGCCGGCGAAGGTGTAGCCCGCGTCGTCGACGGTGTCGGCGATCAGCTGGTCGTCGGGGGCGCCGGTGGTCGTGACCGTCGTGCGGCCGGTGCCGATCTCGACGTCGACGGAGATCACGTGGTCGAGCCCGCCGATGGCCTTGGCGACGATGCTCTGGCAGTGCGCGCTGCCCACGCCCTCGACCGTGTAGGTGGCGGTGGTGGTGGCTGCGTCCGGCATGACGTCCTCCGTGTGATGAGCAGGGTCCGTGGTCCTTGGTGGACCATGGTACCCCCCGGGGGTATGGCGATGGGTCATGTATACCCCCCGGGTGTATCGATTCGCAAGGGGTTCCCGGGGCTTGACTAGATACCCCTAGGGGGTATGTTGAAGGCGTCGGTCACCGGAACGGGTGGCCGGTCGGCGGGGATCTGCCGGAGCGCAGGCAACGTGGGGAGTTCGTCATGAAGGTCGTCATGAACACAGGGCTGAAGATCACCGCCTTCGCCGCCGCGCTGGCCGCGACGTTCGGCACGGCGTACGGCGTGGGCAAGGGGGTCGACCCGGTGGTGGCGCGGCAGGCGCCGCACGCCGGGCACGGGGAGGCTTCGGGCGGGAGCGCCGGACCGGAGCACGCGGGGCACGGGGAGGCGTCCTCGACGCCGGGCGGGCTCCAGGTCGCCGACGGCGGCTACCGCCTCGACCTCAAGACGCCCCGGGTCGCGGCGGGCGGGGCCGCCGAGCTCCGGTTCGCGGTGACCGGGCACGACGGGCGCCCGGTCACCGCCTTCCGGAGCGAGCACGGCAAGGAACTGCACCTCATCGTCGCGTCGACCGACCTCGGCGTGTACCGCCACCTGCACCCCGTGCGGGCCGCCGACGGCACGTGGTCGGTCGCCGCCCAGCTCCCCGAAGCCGGGGGCTACCGGGTCCTCGCCGACTTCACGCCCGCCGACGTGAAGGACGCCAAGGGCCTCGTCCTGGGGGCGGACCTCGCGGTCTCCGGGGCGTACGCGCCCAAGGAACTGCCCGCACCGGCGGCCACGGCGCAGGCGGGCGACGGGTACGAGGTCGCCCTGGAGGGCTCGCTGCTCCCCGGCCGGACGACCGAGCTGAAGCTCTCGGTGTCCAAGGACGGGAAGCCGGTGACCGACCTGGAGCCCTACCTCGGGGCGTACGGACACCTCGTCGCGCTGCGCTCCGGTGACCTCGCCTATCTGCACGTCCACCCGAACGAGGGCGGCCCCGGCCCGGTCGTCTCCTTCAGTGCGACCCCGCCCAGCGCCGGTGCGTACCGTCTCTTCCTGGACTTCCAGCACGGCGGAAAGGTCCGCACGGCCGCGTTTACCGTCCACGTGGGTGGGCATTTCGCCGCGTAGGCTAGTCAATGGACTAGACCTATTGGGGCCGAGCTGGGCCCGGGTTACGGAGGAATGGGGTCAGATGAGCAACCGTGCACTGCTTGAGGTGATCGCGCTCGACGCGGAGGACGCCGTCGCGGCCCAGGCCGGCGGGGCGGACCGCCTGGAGCTGGTCACCGACATGGCGGCCGACGGGCTGACCCCGCCCCTGGAGACCTTCGCCGCGATCCGCGCCGCCGTCGACATCCCGCTGCGCGTGATGCTGCGCTCGGCGGACGGGTTCGCGGCGGGCGACGTCGACGCACTCGTACGGGATGCGCAGGCGCTGCGCGCCGAGGGCGCGGACGAGTTCGTGCTGGGCTTCCTCGACGAGACCGGAGCCCCCGACATGGCGGCCGTCCGCGCCCTCGCCGCCGCGCTGACCGGGTGCCGGTGGACCTTCCACCGGGCCATCGACCGGGCCGCCTCCCGCGACGCCCTGCGCAAGGAGCTCTCCGACCTGCCGGGCCTCGACACCTATCTGACCGCCGGGTCCCCGCAGGGTGTCGACGACGGCCTGCCGGTGCTCCTCGCGGAGGCCGCGCGATCCGGCGAGCCGGGCTACGAACCCCGGATCCTGGTCGGCGGCGGGCTGCGCCTCTCCCATCTGCCGGTGCTGCGGGCCGCGGGCATCGACGCGGTCCACATCGGCGGCGCGTCGAGGCCCGGCGGCTGGTCCGCCCCGGTCTCCGCGGCCGCGGTCGCCGAGTGGCGCTCGGCACTGGACGCCTAGGGGCCGGGAGCCGGTTCGCCGCCGCCGCGTCGCGCCCGTCGAACCGCACCGGCCTGCGGCGTATCAGGCGAGCTGGGCCGGGAGCGGGGCGGTGTGCACGACCGTGAGGCCGGAGACCGCACGGGTCAGGGCCACGTACAGGCGGCGCAGGCCGGTGCGCTCGTCGGGCTCGCCGCCGACCACCGCGGCGGGCTCGTCCAGCACCACGTAGTCGTACTCCAATCCCTTGGCGAGCGAGGCCGGGACCAGCGTCAGCCGGGACTCGGCCGTCGTCTCCTCGCCCGGCGCCAGATGGGCGAGGCCCGCGGCCTCAAGTGCCGCCGCCAGTACGGGAATGCGGGCATCGGCCGCGATCAGCCCGATGGAGCCCTCGTGCGCGAGGGACTCCCGGCACGCCGCCACCACGTCCGCGTCCAGATCCGCCGACGCGCGCACGTCGAGCGAACCCGGCGTCTCACGCACCGACTCCACCGCCGCCAGGCCGGGGGAGATCGACGGCAGCAGCTTCGAGGCGTACGCGATGACCTCGCGCGGCACGCGGAAACCCGCCGTCAGCTCCTCGACCACCGCGTCCTGCTTGCCCAGATGGCGCAGCGCCTCGGCCCAACTCGCCGTCGCCCAGGGCGTGGTGCCCTGCGCCAGGTCGCCGAGCACCGTCGCCGAACCCGTCGTGCAGCGCCGCCCCACCGCCCGGTACTGCATGGGGGAGAGGTCCTGCGCCTCGTCGAGCACCACATGGCCGAGCGAGTGGGTGCGGGCCACCAGGTCGTTCGCCTCGTCGACGAGGACGGCGTCCGCGGCCGTCCACTTCGCCGACTTCACGCTGCGGGCGGGCCGGGGCGCGAGGATCGCCTTCTGCTCCTCGTCGGTGAGGACGCCCGCGGCGTGCTCGGCGAGGAAGTCCGGGTCGTTGAGCAGCCGCAGCACCAGCTTCGCCGGGTCGACCGGGGGCCAGATCTCCTTGACGGCCGCCTTCACCGCCGCGTTGCGGGCCACCGCGTCCTGCACCCGGTCGTCGGGGGCCTCGCCCGCCTGCTCCATCCGCACCAGGACCGTGTGCGCGATCCGCTGCGGCAGCGCCTCCCGAGCGGCCCCGTAACGGATGTCCCGGTCCCTCAACTCCTCGACGATTTCGGCGAGTTCGTACGCCGGGACCCGCCAGCGGCGCGAACCGCGCACCACCACGAGCGGCTCGGCGGGAGTGGTGACGTGCGACCACACCGCGCGGCGCAGCACCTCGGCCATACGGGCGTCGCCCTTGACCACGGCCGCCTCGGCGGGGTCGGCGGCGCGCACCTCGATGCCCCCCGCGACCAGGTCGTCCACGGTGGCCTGGCGCACCTCCAGCTCGCCGAGCGCGGGCAGGACCTGCTCGATGTAGTGCAGGAAGGACCGGTTCGGCCCGATGACCAGGGTGCCGGTGCGGGCCAGGCGGTCGCGGTGGGCGTACAGGAGGTAGGCCACCCGGTGCAGGCCGACGGCGGTCTTGCCGGTGCCGGGGCCTCCCTGCACACAAACGCTGCCGTTCAGGCCGGACCGTACGATCTCGTCCTGCTCGGGCTGGATCGTCGCGACGATGTCGCGCATCGGGCCCACGCGGGGGCGCTCGATCTCCGCCTGGAGCAGCTTGCTGGTCCGCGCGTCCTCCGTGGGGTCCGTGAGGTGCTCGTCCTCGTACGCCGTGAGGTCGCCGCCCGTGTAGCCGAAGCGGCGGCGCAGCCCGATGTCCATCGGGTCCTTCTTCGAGGCGCGGTAGAACGGCTGCGACACCGGGGCGCGCCAGTCGATGACCATCGGGTCGCCGTCCGCGTCGTGGACGTGCCGGCGGCCGATGTAGAACCGCTCGCCCTCGGCCCCCTCGGCGAGGGCCGCGCCCGGGGCGTGCAGGTAGTCGAGGCGGCCGAAGAAGAGGGGAGTGTGGGAGAGGTCCGCCAGGGCCTTGATGCGGTCGTCGATCTGGCGCTGGAGGACGGCGGCGTTGACCCAGTTCGCGGTGACGTCCTTGATGTCGAGGGCCTCGACGTCCTCGCGCATGGCGCGCAGGGCTGCGCGGGAGTGGGCGAGGTGGGTGCGTTCGCGGAGCAGGGGGTCGAGGGCTTCGGGGTCGTGCCTCTGCACGGGGTGCCTCCGGCGGTTTTGGGGGAGGGGGGATTTTAGGCGCGGCCGGGCTCTGCGGGCCACTGCATTTCCCCCGGGGGTTGAAGGCCCCCCTGGGGCTCCGCCCCAGCCCCCGTTCGCGCCTGAACGGCGCTCGTCCTCAATCTCCCCCAAGGCCTTAAGGGCCAGGGGGGACCCCCATGACGGGCTGAGGTTGCCTGTGCTGGCCCCCCTTGAAGGGGCGCGGGGAACTGCGCGAGGGGCGGGCACGGTCCGCGGATCGGAGGGGGTTTTGGGGGCGCGGGGAACTGCGTGGGGAGTGGGCGCGGCCCGCAGGTTGAAGGGGGTTGAAGGGGGGCGGGGCCCGCCCCCCTCATGGGGTCAGGCGCAGAGGAACGTGGTGTTCAGGGTGGGGAGGCGCTGGGGGTCCGCCAGGATGTTGAGCTCGGTGACCCGCCCGTCCACCCCCAGCGTGAAGGCCAGCACCGAGAACACCCGCCCCTCGCCCGCCGCCACGATCCCCGGCATGCCGTTGACAAGCACCAGCCGGTTGAACGCGGCCAACTTGCGGAAGGAGTGGGCCTGTTCGGCCACCACCCGCGCACCCCGCACCAGCTTCGTCGCCGGCAGCCGCCCCGCGTCCGCGCGCAGCACGACGTCCGGGTCGAGCAGGGCGAGCAGCGCCTCGAAGTCACCCCCGCGCGCGGCCGAGATGAACGCCTCGACCACCTCGCGCTGCCGCGCGCGGTCCGCCGACGGCGAGGGCGCCTGGCCCTGCACCCGCCTGCGCGCCCGGCTCGCCAGCTGCCGCGCCGCCGCGGGCGTCTTGTCGACGATCGGTGCGATGTCCTCGAACGGCACCGCGAACATGTCGTGCAGCACGAAGGAAAGCCGCTCCGCGGGGGCCAGCGTCTCCAGGACGACCATCAGCGCCAGGCCCACCGAGTCGGCGAGCAGTACCTCCTGCTCGGGGTCCACCGCGTCCACCGGGCCGAGCACCGGATCCGGCACGTGGACGTACTCGTACTCCTCGACGTCCAGGGCCGCCTCGCGCCGGGTGCCGCGCGCACGCAGCATGTTGAGGCAGATCCGCGCGACGATCGTGGTCAGCCAGCCGCCCATGTTGTCCACCGCGCCGCTGTCCGCGCGGCTGGCCCGCAGCCAGCCCTCCTGGACGGCGTCCTCGGCCTCGCTGAGCGAGCCGAGCATCCGGTACGCCACCGCGCGCAGGTGACCGCGGTGTTCCTCGAAGCGCTGCGCGAGGTGTTCCTCGGCGTCCATCTCTGTCGTTCCTCCGTCGCGTTGCGTGGTGGCACTGCTCTGACACGGACAAGGGGGCCGATGTGACAGCCGGGTAGGGGGCGATCGCTCCTACCCGTAGGGGACGGGGTCGCACCAGAGGACTACGCGGCGGACGGTGAGGTTCAACCCGGGGAGCGATGTGACGGGGATGTCCGAAATCCATCATGGATACATGAGTGCAGCGACCTTCACCCCAGCCCCCTCCGCCCGCCCCGGCACCCCCAAGGGCGCCACCGCCTCGGGCGCCGCCCCTCACCGTACCCACAAGATCGGCAACGCGGTCCGGGCCGCGCGGGTCCTCGCCGGTGCCGCGTTCAGCGTCGTCGTCATGGGCGAGTTCGCCGAGGAGGCCGGGGTCCGGCGCCGTCAGCACTGACCGGCCGGACGGCATCGGCGCGCACACGGGCGCGCGGACCCGCCGCTGATCACCCGCGCCACTAGGGTCACTTCGTGTGACCGACCGTTCACCCCGCGCCGTCGCCCCGGCCCTGCTCGGGCTCTCGCTCGCCGCGCTCGCCGCGCTCTGCCTGACCTTGCGCATCCCCATGGCGGACGCCCTGGTCTACCGGGCGGAGGGGGCGGCCGTCGCCCACGGCACCTCCCTGTACGGCTTCACCGTCACCGCCTGGCGGCTGCCCGCCACCTATCCGCCGTTCGCCGCCCTGCTCTTCGTGCCGGCCGCGTACGTGCCCCTCGCCGCGCTCAAGGCGGCCTTCTGCGTCGGCAACGTCGCGCTCTGCGCGCTGCTGGTCCACCTCTCCTGCCGGTTCGCGGGCCTCGCGCCGGGCCGCACCGTCGTGCTGGGTGCCACCGCCCTCGGCCTCTGGCTCGAACCCGTCTTCCAGACCCTGCTCTTCGGACAGGTCAACCTCGCGCTCGCCTGCCTCGTGCTCTGGGACCTCTCCCGGCCGGCGGGCGCCCCGGGCAAGGGGTTCGCGGTCGGCGTCGCCGCCGGGATCAAGCTCACGCCGCTGTTCTTCGTGCCGCACCTGCTGGTACGGGGACGCCACCGCGAGGCCCTCACCGTGCTCGCCGGGTTCGGCGCGACCGTGCTGCTCGGGGCGCTCGTACTCCCCGACGCCAGCGTCGAGTTCTTCACACGGCGGCTGTTCGAGACCGGGCGGGTCGGCAAGGCGTGGATCGTCGACAACCAGTCCTTGCAGGGGCTGCTCGCGCGCCTGCTGCACACCACCGCCCCCGGCCCGGTGTGGGCCCTCGCGGCGGCCGCCGTCGGCGCCGCCGGACTGTGGACCGCCCACCGCGCCGACGAACGCCGGGCCCTGCTCGTGTCCGCCTTCACCGCGCTGCTGATCTCCCCCATCAGCTGGTCGCACCACTGGGTGTGGTGCGTCCCGCTGATCGCCGTGCTGGTCGCCGAGGGGCATCCGCGTACGGCCGCCGCGACCGCCGTCGTTTTCACCGCCCGCAGCCTGTGGCTCGTACCGCACGCGGGCGATCTCGACCTCCGGCTTCCGCTCTGGCAGCAGCCGTTGGCCGCCCCCTATCCGCTGATCGGGCTCGCCGTACTGGGCTGGGCGGCGTGGCGGGCCCGGGCGGTCGGTGTCGACTCTCAGCTGTCCGCGAGGAGTTCGTCCGCGTCCATGATCCGGTAGGCATAGCCCTGTTCGGCCAGGAAGCGCTGGCGGTGGGCCGCGAAGTCCTGGTCGATGGTGTCGCGGGCGACCACCGAGTAGAAATGCGCCTGGTGGCCGTCCGCCTTCGGGCGCAGGACGCGGCCCAGCCGCTGGGCCTCCTCCTGGCGGGAGCCGAACGTGCCGGACACCTGGATGGCGACGGTCGCCTCCGGCAGGTCGATCGAGAAGTTCGCCACCTTGGACACCACCAGGACGCTGATCTCGCCCTCCCGGAACGCGCCGAACAGCTTCTCGCGCTGCGCGTTGCTCGTTTCGCCCTTGATGACCGGCGCGTCCAAGTGCTCGCCCAGCTCGTCGAGTTGGTCGATGTACTGGCCGATGACGAGGATCTGCTGGCCCTTGAACTTCCGTACCAGCGCCTCCGTGACCTTCCGCTTGGTCGCGGTCGTGGCGCAGAAGCGGTACTTCTCCTCGGTCTCGGCGGTCGCGTACGCGAGGCGCTCGGAGTCGGTCAGATTGACCCGGACCTCCACGCAGTCGGCGGGCGCGATGTAGCCCTGCGCCTCGATCTCCTTCCACGGGGCGTCGAACCGCTTGGGCCCGATGAGCGAGAACACGTCCGACTCGCGGCCGTCCTCGCGCACCAGCGTTGCGGTCAGGCCCAGACGGCGGCGGGCCTGGAGGTCGGCGGTGAACTTGAAGACCGGCGCGGGCAGCAGGTGCACCTCGTCGTAGACGATCAGCCCCCAGTCGCGCGAGTCGAACAGCTCCAGGTGCGCGTAGACGCCCTTACGACGGGTGGTGAGGACCTGGTACGTGGCGATGGTGACCGGGCGGATCTCCTTCTTCGTGCCGCTGTACTCGCCGATCTCGTCCTCGGTCAGACTCGTCCGCTTCACCAGCTCGTGCTTCCACTGGCGGGCCGAGACGGTGTTGGTGACCAGGATGAGCGTGGTCGCCTTCGCCTCGGCCATCGCCCCGGCCCCGACCAGCGTCTTGCCCGCGCCGCAGGGCAGCACGACCACACCACTGCCGCCGTGCCAGAACCCCTCGACGGCCTGCTTCTGGTACGGGCGCAGCGCCCAGCCGTCCTCGGCGAGCTCGATGGGGTGCGCCTCACCGTCGACGTACCCGGCGAGGTCCTCGGCCGGCCAGCCCAGCTTCAGCAGGGTCTGCTTGATCTGGCCGCGCTCGGAGGGGTGCACGGCGACCGTGTCCGCGTCGATGCGGGCGCCCACCAGCGGGGTGACCTTCTTCGAGCGCAGGATCTCCTCCAGCACCGGCCGGTCGGTGGAGGTGAGCACCAGGCCGTGGACGGGGTGCTTGCTCAGGGTGAGGCGGCCGTAGCGCGCCATCGTCTCGGCGACATCCACGAGCAGGGCGTGCGGCACGGGGTAGCGCGAGTACTCGACCAGCGCGTCGACGACCTGCTCCGCGTCGTGCCCGGCGGCCCGCGCGTTCCACAGACCCAGCGGGGTCACCCGGTAGGTGTGGATGTGCTCGGGGGCCCGCTCCAGCTCCGCGAAGGGCGCGATGGCGCGACGGCAGGCGTCGGCCTGCTCGTGGTCGACCTCCAGGAGCAGAGTCTTGTCGCTCTGGACGATGAGTGGTCCGGTCACCTGGGGCATGTCCCTTCCGACGGATGGCCCGCCGGGCAGGGCGGGCAAACTTCCAGTCTGCCGCATCGGGGGGCCCGGTGGGGCGTCGAGTCGTGCCTGCGGGCCGGAGTGCCCGGGCCGTGCGGACGGGGACCGGCTGAGCGTGCGGACGGCGGCGGGGCGGCAGGCCCCGGGACAACACAGGGTGGCCCGAGGATAGGCGGCTGATCCCGGCAGGTCTAAGGTCTGGATTCCAGGACCAGAACGATGGGGGGCGCCAGGCTCGTGGATCAGGACGATGACGTCGTCGGCCGCCCCGGAGTGCTGCTCGTCGCCACCCGTGGAGCCGCCGGACCGGGCGAGGTCCTGGTGAGCGTCAGAGGCGGCACGGAGGCCTTCCTCGCCTGGTCGGAGGAGCCCCTGCCCAAGGGGGCGACCGTGCTCGTGATCGGGTCCCGTGGTACGCGCCAGGTGGACGTCATCGAGTGGGCCGATCCGCTGGACGCGTTGGGCGGTTTCTCCGCCGACGCCGGCTGAGACGCCGTTTCCAAGCCGTTTCTAAGGAGACAAAGGATGTTCGGTTACCGGGTGCCCGCCCCCGACGAGGCGATGCTGATCTCGGGTGGCAGGCGCGGTCTCGGGGGTGCCCCGTTCCGCGTAGTGACCGGCCACGGCAAGTTCGTCCTGCCGATTTTCCGCAAGACCCGCTTCCTCACCCTGTCGATGTGCGAGGCCGAGGTCACCGAGACCTGTGTGACCAAGCAGGGCATCGCGCTGCATGTGCGCGCGGTGATCGCGTTCAAGGTCGGCAACGACACCGAGTCCATCGTGAACGCGGGCCAGCGCTTCCTCTCCGACCAGGACCAGATGTCGGTCCTGACCGGCCGGATCTTCGCCGGTCACCTGCGGTCCATCATCGGCTCGATGACCGTCGAGGAGATCGTCACCGAGCGGCAGAAGCTCGCCGCGGAAGTCCTGGAGACCTCGAAGACCGAGATGGCGAAGATCGGTCTCATCGTGGACTCGTTGCAGATCCAGTCGATCGACGACGGCGACACGGGCTACATCGACGCGATGTCCGCGCCGCACAAGGCCGCCATCCAGCGGGCCGCGCAGATCGCGCAGGCGCAGGCCACCCAGGCGTCCGTCGAGGCCGAGCAGGTGGCGGCGCGCAACCAGGCCGAGTACGCCCGGCAGACGGCGGTGGTCAAGGCCGAGTACTCCGCGGAGGTCGACCGCGCCCAGGCGCACGCCGCCCAGGCCGGGCCGCTGGCCCAGGCGCACGCCCAGCAGGAGGTGCTCGCCGCGCAGACCGAGCTGGCCCAGCGGGCCGCCGAGCTCCGCCAGCAGCAGCTGGTCGCCGAGATCGTCAAGCCCGCCCAGGCCGAGGCCGAGCGGATCAAGGTCCTCGCGATCGCCGAGGCCGAGCGCATGAAGATCCAGGCCGAGGCGGCGGCGTCGTACGACCGCGTCGCGCTCGACCGGATGCTCATCGACCAGCTGCCGCAGATCGTGAAGGAGGCGGCGGGCGGTCTCGCGGGGGCGAACGTGAACGTGCTGAACGGCGCGGACGGGCTCGGCGAGATCGCGGCCGGTCTGGTGGGCCAGGGTCTGACGATCCTGGACTCGGTCCGGCAGAACCTGAGCGGATCGGGGGAGCGTCCGGACAGCAAGAGCGGGGCCCAGCTCTCCCTGCCGGGGCTGCTCTCCGGCAAGCCGGAGCCCCGCGAGGGCAAGGGGGACGGGCCGGTCGACCTCGACTAGACCTCCGGGGGCTGAAGGAGACTCCTGGGGCTCCGCCCCAGACCCCGGTTCGCGCCTAAAGGGCGCTCGTCCTCAATCGCCGGACCGGCAACCACGCACGGTCCGCAGGCGATCGTCACCCCCCGGAGGGTCTGGGGCGGAGCCCGAGGGGGTGGGGTCAGGCCGGGTCGTCGGCCAGTTCTGCCACGCCTGTGATGCGGTGGAGCGGATACGTGCGGACCTCGTCCGCCGTGTGGTCGTACGCGGTCACGAACCCACCCTCCACCCGCACCGGCGCGATGACCCGCTGACTGGCCGTGCCCTCCGCGTTGACGTAGCCGATCCACAGCGCGGACCCGGTCATGGCCGCCGCCTGCACGGTGGCCAGCGTCTCCGCGGACGAGGTGCGCGGCAGCGAGCCGTCCGCGCGGGCGGCCTCCGGCTCCTTGCGTACGACGGTGGCCGCCGTGTCGCCCGCGCGGATCGCCCGCACCGCCGCGTCGAGCAGCGTCTCGTCGGGCAGCGGCGGTCCGTCCGGGACCGGCACCGGCGCCGTGCGGCGCGGGGTGCGGCGGGAGTCGGCGCGGGCGATGAGGACATCGCCCTCGGCGGACTCGGCGGCCGGGGCGTACCCCATCGATCTCAACCCGTCGAGCAGCGCGGCCGGTTCGGCGGTGGTCGCGAGCACCGTCGGGGCGAGCCGGCGCAGCCGCAGCGGCTGGCTGCGCCGGTCGGCGAGGATCTCACTCAGCATCGCCTCGTCGTCGCAGCGTACGTACGCCGAAGCGGCGCCCACCCTGAGGTGGCCGTGTCTGCGGGCCACGTCGTCGATCAGATAGCTGAGCGGCTGCGGCACCGGCGTACGGCTGTGGTCGGTCAGGAAGGCCTGGAGGTCGGCGGCGGTCTGCCCGGCGTCGAGGGCGCGGCGCACCGAGCCCGCGGTGAAGCGGTAGACGGTGGCGCCGCCCTTGGACTCGATGTCGGCGAGCACCCCGAGCATCGCCGCGAGCGGCCGTCGCAGCGGGCCGGGCGCGACCGCCGTGAGGTCCGCCTGGAGCAGTACGTGGTCGACGGGCTCGGGCAGGTGCGGGGCCAGCGCGGCGGCGGCGCGCAGGCCGAGCGCCTCGCGTTCGGCGGCGCCGGCGGCCGGGGCGAGCAGGGCGCGGCCGTGGGTGGTCAGCGCGCCCCGGCCGGTCACCCCCAGCAACTCGGCCTCGGACAGCGTCCATTGGGCGAGCCGGGAGCGCAGGTCGTCGGGGCCGCTGCGGGCCGGGCGCTCCCAGCGGAGCCGGGCGAGCAGCGACTCGGGCTCCGGCGAGGTGGCCTCGGGCAGGGTGGTGAGCAGGGTCAGGACGCGGTGGCGGACCTCGGGGGCGGGGGAGCGGTCGAGGTCGGGGCCGAGCGCCGCGAGGGTGCGGCCCTTGGCGTCCTGATCGCCGACGAGGCCGGCGGTGCGGGTGGCGCCCAGCCAGGCCACGGCGAGCCGGGCCCAGCGTTCGGCGGGCGGCAGCTCCAGCCAGTCGTCGTACTCGGGGGTCGGCGCGTAGCGCTCGTCCGCCTCGCCGTCGGACGCCAACAGCCCTGCCGCGTAAGCAAGTTCGAGCCAGAACGCGGCGACCGGCTCGGTGGTGTCGAGGGCGGTCGCGGTGCGCTTGAGGTCGCGTACGGAAAGCCCGCCCGCGCGCAGCACGGCGGGGCCGCCCTCGTTCCACTCGGCGAGCAGGTCCTCGACGGTGGTGAGCGCGGTGAACGCCTGGCCCGCGGCCGTCGCGTCCACCACCTGGGCGCGGTACTCGCGCAGCGGCGCGACGGCGGGCGGCACCGGCTCGGTGGTGCGGTGCGCGCGCCCGGCGCGCAGATGCAGGGCGACCTCGCGCGGCAGCACCAGGGTGCGCGCGGACGCCGGGAGCAGCAGGCCGTGGTCGCGCAGCCAGCGCACCGGCGGCGGCGGATCGGCCGACACCTCGCCGTACGGCGGGCCCCACACCAGCCGGTCCAGAACGGTGAGCGCCTCGGTCGGGGCCGTGTCGAGGAGCTCGGCCATGCGCTTGCGGTCGGTGAACAGGGAGGTCAGCGCGGCGACCGCGGACACCGGGTCGTGGGTGGCCGGGAGCCCGGCGGCCTGCAGGATCTCCTGGATCCGGCCCGGCGACATGCCCGCGGTCGCCTCGGCGACGGTGGGGCCGAGACCGGTCGGCGAGGGGTGGGTGGGGGAGGGGGCGAGCAGTTCGCGGGCGGTGCGCACCAGGCGGAGCCGGTCGTCGCCGCCCCAGACGAGGGCCTGCTCGCGCAGCGTGGCGAGCGCGCCGGGCAGCGCCTCCACCACGGCCGCGTCGCCGTCGTCCCCGGCGAGCAGGGCGCGTACGGCGTCGTAGGGTGCCGGGTCCGGCGCCACGGCCAGGGCCTGGGCGGTCTGCAGGGCGAACTTGTCCAGTCGCTCCAGGGCCCGTACGACCGAGGCCCGGGTGCCGGCCCGGGTGGCCAGCTGGGTCAGGTCGCCGGGCACGGGGCTGAGCAGATCGGGGCGGGCCCGCAGCAGTGCGGCGAGGGACTCGTCGGGGCGGGTGCGCAGGGCCTCGGCGAGGGTGCGGGGTGCCGAGGCCGCGGTGCGGGGCGCCGCGGCTGCCCCGCTCGTCTCGCCGGTCGTTCCTTCGGGCACGTGCGCCTCCTGATTGCGCTCGCCGGTCCCCATCCGCCCCACGGTAGCCCGTGCGCGCTACCGTCAGGACCCGGAGCCGGTGTCCGAAACGCGACCGGACCGGTGAACGGCTCGGGGCGGGTGGAGCCCGCGGAGGGGAAACGCGCGTGGGGATCGAGAGCGACCAGCTGGTCTACGACTACCTGAGCCGGGTCGGGGACCTGGCCCAGCAGCGGCAGCTGCCCTCCGGGGACCGGATGCGCCTCGTGTCGTCGCTGCGCAACGAGATCGACAGGCAGCGGGCGAAGTACGGGAGCGAGACGCCCGCGACGGTACGGCGTGTTCTCGGGCGGTTCGGGACGCCGGAGGAGGTGGTGGAGGCGGCCGCGTCCGGGTCCGGCCCGGGCTTCGGCGCCGGTGCGGGGTCGTACGCGGCGGAGCCCGCCGCCGACCCGGCGGTGCCGGTCCAGCGCGACCGGCTGTTCCCGGGGCATGCCAAACGCGTACCGCGCCCCCGCCCGCGCGAGGCGGAGGAGGCGCCCCCGCCCGCGCTGCCCGCCCCGCCGCACCTGGCGGGCATCGACGAACTCGGCACGCAGGGCGTCGAGCCCGACTGGTGGCGGATCGAGCCGGGCGGGTCCGTCGGGGGGTTCGTGGGCGGGGTCGAGATCCCCGAAATACTGAAACCTCCGGCGGGTGACGAGGAGGAGGCCGGGGCGGACGAGGAGGCCGAACCGGACGCCGAGACCGAGGACGTGGTCGAGGCCGCCCCGGTGCGGCGCAGGCGCCTGGGCCTGGGCCCGCGCCGCTCGGCCGAGGGCCGCCGCGGCTTCTCCAACCCCCTGCTCCTCCTCGCGGCGGCGCTGCTCGTGGCGGGCGCGCTGTTCGGCCTGTGGCTGGCCCTGGGCGCGGGCTGGCTCCTGGCGTACGCGTCCCGTCGGCTGACCCGGGCGGAGTCGAAGTGGGCGGTCCTCGGCATGCCGGGCCTGACTCTGCTGGGCGGCCTGACCTGGCTGTGGGGCCGCCAGGACGGGCGCTGGGGCACGCCGATCGCCGAGGGCGGGATGGGGGCGGCGCTGACGGATATGTGGCCTTGGCTGATCCGGGTGGCGGCGGTGTCGTCGGCGGCGTTCCTGATATGGCGCTCCCAACGCCGCCCCCGCTGAGGGTGCTTGCCTCCGACCCCCTCCGCCCCCAAAACCCCGCCCGCGGGCCGTGCGCGCCTGCCCGCACAGTTCCCCGCGCCCCTGAATGCGCCTTCGTCCGCGGGCCGTGCGTGCTTGTTCGCGCAGTTCCCCGCGCCCCTAAACTCGATGTCGGCCTCGGGTCGTGTGTGGCTGGTCGCGCAGTTCCCCGCGCCCCTTAAACCCCGATGTCGGCCTCGCGCCGTGGACGGCTGGTCGCGTAGTTCCTCGCGCCCCTCAAACCCCTTTCGATCTGCGGACCGTGCCCGCTTCTCGCGCAGTTCCCCGCGCCCCTGGCAGTACTCGTGCTGGCCTGCACCGGGCACCTCAGCCCGTCATGGGGGTCCCCCCTGGCCCTTAAGGCCTTGGGGGAGTTTGAGGACGAGCGCCGTTCAGGCGCGAACGGGGGTGCAGGGGGCGGAGCCCCCGCCGGGGTTCGAGGGGCGGAGCCCCTCAGGGGGTCTGGGGCGCAGCCCCAGGGGCCGGGCCTTCCAACCCCGCGCGACGGGCGGGCGGGTGGGCAGACCCGCCGGGGTTCGAGGGGCGGAGCCCCTCAGGGGGGTTTGGGGGCGCAGCCCCCAAGGCTCAGCCCATCCAACCCGCCGCACGGGCGGGCGGGTGGGAAACCCCCCGGGGTCTGGGGCGGAGCCCCGGAACCAACCCCGCCGCACGGGCGGGCGGGTGGGCAAGCGGCCCCGGGTGGGGGCTAGTGCGGGAGCAGGTCGCTCAGGTCGGTCAGGACGCGCCCAGCCGCCCCGTACCCGATCCCCTGGATCCACAGCTCGTCGTCCACCGCGTGGACCCGCCCCGCCCGCACCGCGGGCAGCCCCTTCCACAGGGCGCTGGACAACGTCCGGGTCCGCTTCGCCTTCGCCGGGTCCCCGTACGTGGCGTAGAAGATGACGTCCGCGTCCGCGAGATCGATCCGCTCGGGGCTCACGTCGTACGAGAACCCGTCCTTGGCCCGGTCGACGACGGACGGCCGCCCGAGGCCGACGTCGTCGAGCAGCGTCGCGATGTAGTTCCGGCGGCCGTAGATGCGAATGTCCGCGCCCTCGACGAAGCGCACGACGTTGACCTTCAGCGCCGCCGCCCTGGCGGGCCCGCCGAGCCGGGCGGTCACCTCCCGCACCCGCGCCCCGTACGCGTCGGTGACCCGCTTCGCCTCGGCCACCTTGCCCAGCGCGAGAGCGTGCAGCTGGAAGTTCTCCTTCCAGGGGTAGCCGGTGGACTCCGTCATCACCGTCGGCGCGATCTCCTTGAGCTGCGCGTACGCCGCGCCGTGCCGCACCTTGCTGGTCAGGATCAGGTCGGGCTTGAGCGCCGCGACGGACTCCAGGTTCGGGCTCGTCATCGCGCCGACGTCCTTGATGCCCGCAAGTCCGTCCCGGGGCAGGTAGTCGAGGAACCCGGAGGCGACATCGGTGTGCGTCGCGCCGACCGGCCGTACGCCGAGCGTGATCGCCGAGTCGAGTTCCGCCGTGTCCAGGACCACGACGCGCTGCGGGTGCTCCTTGACGCGTACGTCCCCCATCGCCGTCTTGACGAGGTGTGAAGTGCCCTGGAATGAAGGCGAGTTGCCCCCGGACGAGCATGCCGTCGTGGTGGGCGCGGCCGTCAGGGCCAGGGCGCCTGCCAGTACGGTGCGGCGCGGAAGGGTCATCCGGGAATCCTCTCCACGGGGGGCGAGTAGGGGGCGCCGGGCACCACCAGGGGGGAGCCCGTCACCGGGTCCGGGACCACCACCGAGTCCAGGCCGAACACCTCGCGTACGAGATCCGCCGTCACCACGTCCTCGGGGCGGCCCTCGGCGACGATCCGCCCCGCCTTCATCGCCACGAGGTGGTCGGCGTACCGCGCGGCCTGGTTGAGATCGTGCAGCACCATCACCACCGTACGACCTCGCTCGTGGTTCAACTGCCTTACCAGGTCCATGACTTCGACCTGGTGCGCGATGTCCAGGTAGGTCGTCGGCTCGTCGAGGAGGAGGACGTCCGTCTCCTGGGCGAGCGCCATCGCGATCCACACGCGCTGGCGCTGGCCGCCCGACAGCTCGTCGACCGGGCGGTCGGCGAGCGCCGTCACGTCGGTGCGCTCCATCGCGTCCGTCACCGCGCTCTCGTCCGCCTGGGACCACTGCTGCCACCAGTGCTGGTGCGGCTGGCGGCCGCGCGAGACCAGGTCGGCGACGGTGATCGCCTCGGGCGCCACGGGCGACTGCGGAAGCAGACCGATCGACTGGGCGATCCGCCTGGTGGGGAGCCGCGCCAGCTCCGTGCCGTCGAGCAGCACCGCGCCGCCGCGCGGCTTCAGGAGGCGGCCGAGCGCGCGCAACGTGGTCGACTTTCCACAGGCGTTGGGGCCGACGATCACCGTCACCCGTCCGTCCGGTACCGCGAGGTCGAGATCCCGCACGACCGTACGGTCCTCGTAGGCGAGGGTCAGCTCGCGGGCCGTCAGCCGGCTGGTCATCTACTTTCCTCCCGTGGTACGGCTGCGCACGATCAGCCAGATCAGGTACGGCGCGCCGATCACGGCGGTGAGCACGCCCACCGGCAGCTCGGTCGGCGAGAACAGCTTGCGGGCCAGGAGATCGGCCAGGACCACGATGACCGCTCCCGTCAACGCCGAGCAGAACAAGGGTATGTGGGCCGTCCGCGTCATCCGGCGGGCGATCTGCGGGGCGAGCAGCGCGACGAAGTCGACGGGACCCGCCGCGCCCGTCGCCACGGAGGCGAGCACCACCCCGACGACGACCAGGCCCAGCCGCACCCGGCCGAGCCGTACGCCGAGCGCGGTCGCCGTGTCGTCGTCGAGGGAGACCGTGCGCTGGGCGCGGGCCGCCCACAGCACGGCGGGCACCAGCGCGAGCAGCACCCAGCCGAGCGGCGCCGCCTCGTCCCAGCCGCGCCCGTTGAGCGAGCCCGTCATCCAGATCTGCGCCTGCTGGGCGACCAGGTAGTCGCCCTTGGTCATGAACAGCGTCGTGAGGGAGCGCAGCGCGATGGCGCAGCCGATGCCGATCAGGACGAAGCGCGTGGCGTGCAGCCCGCCCCGCCAGGCGAAGACGTACACCAGGGCGGCGGCCACGACACCGCCGACGACGGACAGATAGGGCAGCACGGTGTACGAGGTGACGCCGAACGTCATCGCGCCGACCGTCAGCGCCGAGGCACCCTGACTGATGCCGATGATGTCGGGGCTGGCGAGCGGGTTGCGTGCGACGGTCTGGATGAGCCCGCCCGCGATGCCGAACGCGGCGCCGACCAGCAGCCCGACCACCATGCGCGGCAGCCGCAGCGTGCCGACGACGAGTTCGGCGTACGAGTCCTGGCCGGTCAGCACCTTCAGCACGTCGCCGGGCGCGACGAAGCTCTCGCCGACGCAGAGGTAGGCGACGCACAGCGCGGCCAGGACGACGAGGAGGGACGCGCCCACCGCCGTCGCCCCGCGGTGCAGCAGGAAGGCCGCGCGCCCGGCGCGTACGACCGTGTAACCGGCGGGCCGCACCGGGGCGGGCGCGGTCACGGTCGCGCGGGGGCCGCTCATGCCGGGACCGCCTTCCTGCGGACCAGCGTGACCAGGAACGGCACCCCGATCAGGGCGGTCATCACGCCCGCCGGGATCTCGCTCGGCGGGAAGACGACCCGGCCGATCGTGTCGGCGACCAGCAGCATCACCGGGCCCACCAGCGCCGCCATCGGCAGCACCCAGCGGTGGTCGCCGCCCACGATCGCGCGGGCGATGTGGGGGATCGCGAGACCGATGAACGCGATCGGCCCGGCCGCCGCCACCCCGACGCCGGTCAGCACCGTGGCTCCGATGCCGCCCAGGACGCGTACCGTCGCGACGTTCTGGCCGAGGCCCTTCGCCACGTCCTCGCCGAGCGCCAGCGCGTCGAGGCCGCGCGCGACCCAGGCCACGAGGACGACGCCGACCAGCAGGAACGGCCATATCTGGTGGGCGACTTGGGCATCGCGGCCGGCCAGCGCGCCGACCTGCCAGAAGCGAAACTCGTCGAGCGCCGCCGCCCTGGTGGTGAGCACGCCCATCGTCACGGACACGAGCAGCGCGTTGATCGCGGCGCCGCCGAGCGCGAGCTTCACCGGGGTCGCGCCGCCGCGCCCGCTGGACGCGATCGCGTACACGACGACGGAGGCGATGGCCGCGCCCGCGAACGCGAACCACACGTATCCCGTCAGCGTGTGCACCCCGAGGAACGCGATGGCCAGGACCACCCCGACCGAGGCGCCCTGGCTGATGCCGAGGATGCCGGGGTCGGCGATGGGGTTGCGGGTGAGGCCCTGGAGCACCGTGCCCGCCACCGCGAGGGCGGCGCCGACCATCAGGCCGATCAGGGTGCGCGGCACCCGCAGTTCGCGGACGACCTCGGCATTGGGGGTGTGCGCGCCGCCGAACAGGGCGTCCAGGACCTGGGACGGCGGGATCGGGCGCGCCCCGACGGCGAGCGAGAGCAGGACCGCGACCAGGAGCGCCGCGACGGCCGCCGCCGTCGCGAGCGCGCGTCTGGTCCGGCGGGGTGCGGCTGACATAGGGCCCATCACAGGTCGGTGTTTGGTAAGGCTTGGCTAACTACGGGCGTCAGTCTAAGGGCCGGGACGCGCCGCCCACCTGGGCACAATGGCCCTCATGCCCCTCGACGCGCCCACGGTCGGCTTCGACCTCGACATGACCCTGATCGACTCCCGGCCCGGCATCCACGCCGTCTACCAGGAGCTTTCCGCCGCCACCGGCACGTACATAGACGCCGACCAGGCCGTCAGCAGGCTCGGGCCGCCGCTCGACTGGGAGCTGCGGCACTGGTTCCCCGAGGAGCTCATCGCCGAGATGGTCCTCAAATACCGTGAGATCTACCCCACACGCGCGATCCTGCCCACCCCGGCGATGCCCGGCGCGGTCGACGCGGTGCGCGCGGTGCGGGAGCTCGGTGGCCGCGCCGTCGTCGTCACCGCCAAGAACGCCCCGCAGGCCAGGCTGCACCTCGACCACCTCGGCATCACCCCGGACGAGGTCGTCGGCGGGCTGTGGGCCGAGGGCAAGGCGACCGCGCTGCGCGAACACGGCGCCGCGGTCTACGTCGGCGACCACCTCGGCGACGTGCTCGGGGCGCGCGCCGCGGGCGCCCTGTCCGTGGCGGTGCCGACCGGGCCGATCGGCGCGGCCGAACTGCGCGAGGCGGGCGCGGACGTGGTCCTCGACGATCTCACGTCATTTCCGGCCTGGTTGAAGGGTTACGCCGCCGAACGCGCTTGACAGCGGGGCCTCGTACTTGCGTACGGGACGGGCCGGTTCAGGTGAGACGGGACCCGGTCAGGCGCGGGCCCGGCGGCGCTGCTCCGCGACGGTGAGCAGCACGCCCGCGCCCGCGATCAGGAAGCCGACGCCCATCAGCATGCAGACGAGATAGGCGAACGACGGGAACGGCGCCGTGTGCAGGAACAGCGGGGCCACCGTGACGAGCGTGGCGAGCGCGCCCACGAAGAACACGACGACGCCGACGCGAACCAGCCGATCACCGGTGGTGAGGGCGTCGCGGTCGGTCTTGGCCTGGGTTTCGGTACTCACCCCGCCAGGGTAGTTCCCTGGTCGTAAGGACGGGCCGGGACGTCTTGTCAGTAGCTCCTGGACCATTAGCCTTGGTGTCGGCGGGTCGGAAGGCGACCCGCTGTAGTGCTATCCAGAGCCGTTTTTTCGGCGCCCCGCACACAACGACGAGTACGAGGACGAGGACAGACGTGCCTACCGGCAAGGTCAAGTGGTTCAACAGCGAGAAGGGCTTCGGCTTTCTCTCCCGGGACGACGGCGGCGACGTCTTCGTCCACTCCTCCGTGCTCCCCGCTGGAGTCGACGCACTCAAGCCCGGTCAGCGCGTCGAGTTCGGCGTCGTCGCCGGGCAGCGCGGTGACCAGGCCCTCTCCGTCACGGTCCTCGACCCGGCCCCCTCGGTGGCCGCGGCCCAGCGCCGCAAGCCCGACGAACTGGCCTCCATCGTGCAGGACCTGACGACGCTCCTGGAGAACATCACGCCCATGCTGGAGAAGGGGCGCTACCCCGACAAGGCGGCGGGCAAGAAGATCGCGGGCCTGCTGCGGGCGGTGGCCGACCAGCTCGACGTCTGATCCGACCACCGCCGCGCGGACGGCGGGCGGCCGTCCTGATCCAGGAGGTCCAAGAGCCCCAGGAGATCGGCGGGAGCTAGGGAGTCCGTGGGAACGACAGCGCATCGCGGCCGAGGGGCGGGACGAGCCCCTCGGCCGCGGCGCGTGTCAGCAGCCCGCGCACCGCGGCGTAGCCGTCCTCGCCGAGGTCCGCGGTGAACTCGTTGACGTAGAGCCCGATGTGCCGGTCGGCCACGGACGGGTCCATCTCCTGGGCGTGCTCCAGTACGTAGGGCCGGGACGCCTCGGGGTCGTCCCAGGCCAGCCGCACGGAGGCGCGGGCCGACTCGGCGAGCAGCCGCAGCGTGTCCTCGCCGAGGGAGCGCTTGGCGATGATCGCGCCGAGCGGGATCGGCAGGCCGGTGGTCGCCTCCCAGTGCTCGCCCATGTCGGCGAGCGAGTGCAGCCCGTACTGCTGATAGGTGAAGCGCGCCTCGTGGATGACGAGTCCGGCGTCCACCTTGCCGTCGCGCACGGCGGGCATGATCTCGTGGAACGGCATGACGACGACCTCGCCGACCCCGCCGGGCACGACGTCCGCGGCCCACAGCCGGAACAGCAGGTACGCCGTCGACCTCTCGCTGGGCACGGCGACCGTCTTGCCGGTCAGGTCACCGTCCCCGGCGCCCCGGGTGAGGACCAGCGGGCCGCAGCCGCGGCCCAGCGCGCCGCCGCAGGGCAGCAGCGCGTACTCGTCCAGGACCCAGGGCAGCACCGCGTACGACACCTTGAGCACGTCGAACTCGCCGCGCTCGGCCATGCCGTTGGTGATGTCGATGTCCGCGAACGTCACGTCGAGGGCGGGCGCGCCGGGCACCCGGCCGTGCGCCCAGGCATCGAAGACGAAGGTGTCGTTCGGGCAGGGGGAGTAGGCGATCTTCAGCGGCTCCGCCGTCTGCGGGCCGGTGTGCTGCGGCTCAGTGGGGCTCATGGGGTGTCCAACTCTCCAGTACGGTCGGGAGCTTCCCGAACGCGTCGGCGAGCGCCGCGAGCGCGTCGCCGATCCGCCAGGCCGAACGGTCGCGCGGGCCCACGGAGTTGGAGACCGCGCGGATTTCGAGGAGCGGGACGCCGAGCCGGTCGGCGGCCTCGGCGACGCCGAAGCCCTCCATCGCCTCGGCGGCGGCCAAGGGGTGGCGGGCCAGGAGTTCGGCCGTGCGCTCGGCGGTGCCGGTGGCGGTGGTCACGGTGAGGACCGGGGCCTCCAGGGCGCCGAGCGCCTCGGCGACGTCCCGGCGCAGCGCGGGCGGGGAGGCCAGCCGGTCGCGGCCGAAGCCGAGCTCGGTCAGCGGCAGGAAGCCCTCGGGGGAGTCAGCGCCGAGGTCGGCGGCGATGAGGTCCGAGGCGACGACGAGGGAGCCCAGCGGCGCGACGCCGGGGAAGCCGCCGCCGATTCCGGCCGAGACGACCAGGTCGTACGGGGTGCGGGCGAGCGCGACGGCGGTGCCGGCCGCGGCGGCCGCGGGGCCCGCGCCCACGGGCAGCACGTCGATCGCGTGGCCTTCGCGGCGGAAGCCGGCCGGCCGCGCGGGCGGCTCCTCGTCCCGCGCCGTATATCCGGCGCGGGCGAGGCCGGCGGCGACGGAGTCCGCCTCCGCCGCCACCGCGGTCACGACCAGCACACGCATCAGGCGGGGCCCGCTCGTCAGGAGTTGCTGCGCTTGAGCGTGAAGCTCCAGACCGACTCGGGCTTGTTGTCCTTGTTGACCTGCACGATGCTGACCTTCTTCTCCTTCGGCGCGGCGCCCTGCCCGCCGGTGGAGAAGACGTCGGCGCCGGGGAAGCTCCGGTAGGTCTGGGCGGAGGCCTCGGTGATCGGGCTGCCGTCGAGCAGCGCGATCCACTTGCTGCCGTCCTCGACGACCTTGGGGTCGACGCCGAGGCGCAGGGTCGCGCCGGGCGCGTAGTCGATCGACTTGGCGTCCTTGACGCCGCTGAGGCAGCTGGTGAGCTTGTCCTCGGCGAGCGGCTTGCCGTCGTCGCCGCGGCAGGACGCCTCGGTGTTGACGGAGTTCGTGCCGACCGTCACGGTCGCGAGAGGCGTCGGCTTGTCGCAGGCGGAGAGGACGAGGAGTCCGGCGGAGGCGGCGGCGAGTGCGACGCCGGCCCGGCGGGTCCTGCCGGAAGTGAACGCAACGGTCATGCAGCGAAGGCTATCGGTCGCCCCGAGCCAAGCCGCGCGGGGGTGTGGCGTGCCGTGTCGTGAGTCGCTCAGGCGACCCGGGGACGCGGGGTTCCGCGCCGCGCCGCGCCGAGCAGGCCGCGGACGGAGACGGCCGCCCCCAGAGCCAGCAGGGCCGCGGCCACCGACATGCCCAGGATGCCGTTGAGCGGCAGCGCGATGCCGATCGCGCCGCCGAGCACCCAGGCCACCTGGAGCAGCGTCTCCGAGCGGGCGAACGCGGACGTGCGGACCTCCTCCGGCACGTCGCGCTGGATCATCGCATCCAAAGACAGCTTGGCCAGCGCCTGGGTGAGCCCGGCCGTGGCGCCGAGCACGGCCACCATCAGGCCGCCGAAGAACGCGGCGCACAGCATCGCCATGCCCAGCGCGATGGTCAGCATCGTCACGATCAGGACCTCGGGTCCGCGCGCCCGCAGCAGCGAGCCGACCGCCGTGCCCAGCGCGTTGCCGACCCCCGCCGACACGCCGACGATGCCGAGCGAGACGGCCGCGCTCTGCCCGGACAGGGGGTGCTCGCGCAGCAGGAACGCCAGGAAGAAGATCAGGAACCCGGAGAGGGCGCGCAGCGCGGCATTGGCGTACAGGCCGTTCAGGACGGGCACGCCGACCGTACGCAGACTGGGCTTGCGGCCGCCGCGGTCCGAGAGCCGCGCCCGGGCCTCGCCCTTCGACGAGTCGACCTTGTGCGGCAGCGTGAACGCCAGGAACGTACCCGCGACGAAGACGCAGAACGCCCCGTAGAGCGGCCACTCGGGCCCGATGCGGGAGAGCCCGGCGCCGATCGGGGCGGCGATGCCGGTGGCCAGCAGCCCGGCGAGGGTGACCCGCGAGTTCGCCTTCACCAGGGAGAAGCGGGGTGGCAGCAGCCGCGGCACCACGGCGCTCCTGACCACGCCGTACGCCTTCGACGCGACCAGCACGCCGAGCGCCGCGGGATAGAGCTCCAGGCCGCCGGTGGCGACGGCGCCGGACATCGTGAGGGCGAGCAGGGCGCGGGCCAGCATCGCGCCGGCCATCGCGGCGCGCCGGCCGTGCGGCATCCGGTCGAGCAGCGGGCCGATGACGGGCGCCAGAAGGGTGAACGGCGCCATCGTGATGGCCAGGTAGAGGGCGACCCGGCCGCGGGCCTGGTCGGTCGGCACGGAGAAGAACACGGTCGAGGCGAGCGCCACGGTGATCATGACGTCGCCGGCGCCGTTCACCGCGTGAAGTTCGATCAGTTTGCCGAGCCCCGACTCACCGGCGCCGTGCGCGTGGGTCGCTTTTCTGATCGACCGGGCCGTCCCCGTGAACGGCAGGTGCAGGGCGCGGCCGACCGCCCGGCCTGCCCTGCGGAGGCGGCCGGACCCGTCCGTAGACCCTGACGACCTGGCGGTTGCCACCCCGCCATAGTGCCCCAACCCCGTCCGACCCGAACCAGGATTCGGACGTGCAGGTGGGCCGGGGGCCACGAAGGGGGTAGCGTGACAGGCGCGCCGCCCGCGGCTGCCCAAGGCCGCGCGCCTCTCCGCGATCCCGCAGAATGGATCGCAGAAGGTGCGCCTCCACGCTCATACGGAGCAGGGGGGACCCCCTTGGTCAGTGAACTGGACAGCCGCTGGGCAGTTGATCGCCCGGGCGCGGACGTTGACGCGGCCCCCTGGTCCGCTCCGCCCGCCGCCCGTACGCATTCGGCTCCCCGGCGCACCCGTGAGACGGCGTAGGAGAGAAGCGAGACCTGTGAGTGCTGCGACGACGCGAAGCCGTACCCCTGACCGCCTGTGCGCCGAGGCGGTCGACCTAGCCCGCGAGGCGGCGGAGGAAGCCGCCGCGCCGGGTGTGGTCGGCGAGCATGTGGCCCTGGTGTCGGAGGGCGACCGGGTCGTCACGCACTTCTTCGAGTGCAAGGAGCCCGGCTACCGCGGCTGGCGCTGGGCGGTGACCGTCGCCCGCGCCTCGCGCGCCAAGCTGGTCACCCTCGACGAGACGGTGCTGCTGCCCGGCCCGGACGCGCTCCAGGCCCCGGAGTGGGTGCCGTGGAGCGAACGGCTGCGCCCCGGTGACATGGGCCCCGGCGATCTGCTGCCCACCGAGGCCGATGACCTGCGTCTGGAGCCCGGGTACTCCGGCGAGGACGCGCCGCCGCCGAACTCCGCGGTCTCCGAGGAGATGGCCGAGCGGGTCGAGGCGGAGGACGCGGAGTTCGCCGAGCGGGACACCCCGGTGGCCACCACGCGCGGCTCCATCGCGGCCGTCGCCGAGGAACTCGGCATGCGGCGGGCGCGGGTCCTTTCGCGGTACGGGCTGCACACGGCGGCCGACCGCTGGGAGGAGTCCTTCGGCGGCAAGACCGCGATGGCTCAGGCGGCACCGGCCTCGTGCGTGTCCTGCGCGTTCCTGGTGCCCATCGCCGGATCCCTCTCCCAGGCGTTCGGGATCTGCGCCAACGAATTCGGTCCCGCGGACGGGCGTGTCGTGGCGCTCGACTACGGCTGCGGGGGGCACTCCGAGGCGGCGGTCATGCCCAAGCCGCCCCGCCCGGCGCCCCCTGTCCTGGACACGGTCGCCCCCGACCCGCTGGCCCTGCGGCCCCCTCGCGACGGCTCCGTCCCGGACGCGCCGGACCCGACGGACGACCTGGGCCACTCCTAGCCCCGGGCCCCTTGGGCTCCGCCCCGGACCCCGGGGGTTTGCCCACCCACCCGCCCGTGCAGGGGGTTGGATGCCCCAGCCCCTGGGGCTCCGCCCCAGACCCCGGGGGTTTGCCCACCCGCCCGCCCGTGCAGGGGGTTGGATGGGCTGTGCCCTGGGGGCTGCGCCCCCACACCCCCTGCGGGGACTGCGTCCCCTGCGCCCCTCGCGGGGCTTCGCCCCGGACCCCGGGGGAGTTTGCCCGCCCGCCCGTGCAGGGGGTTGGATGAGCTGAGCCCTGGGGGCTCCGCCCCCAGACCCCCAGCCGGGACTGCGTCCCCTGCACCCCTCGCGGGGCTTCGCCCCGGACACCCGCCTGAACGGCGCTCGTCCTCAATCTCCCCCAAGGCCTTGAGGGCCAGGGGCCCCCATGACGGGTTGAGGTTGCCCATGCGGGCCAGCACCGACCCCGCCAGGGGCGCGGGGAACTGCGCGAGCGGCCACGCACGGTCCGCGGGCGGGAACGGGTTGAGGGGCGCGGGGAACTGCGCGAGAGGCCGCCGCCCGCAGATCCCGCCCTGCCGCGGACGCCCACGCTCGGACGAGCATTCCAGGAATCCGGCCACCAGGGAGTCCGAGGGGGCGGAGCCCCCCCGTAGGCCGCTCCAAGGGTGAAACCCGCCCGATTCCCCCGGAGGGTCTGGGGAAGGGGGCGGGGAGGGGGAATTGAAGCCCCGCCCCCCACGCGCGGTACCTTCGGGCCGCAGTCCCGGAACGCGGGGCAGGACAGAGCGGAGTACGGCGTGATCGTCAAGGCGATGGCGGCCGAAGGGGCCGACCCCTTCGGGACGGCGCGGCTGCGGCGCGGGGTCCTGAACGCCTGGGGCGCGGGCCCGGCCAGGTTCCGCGAGGACGCCAACGCCGAGGAGGACCTGGCCCTGGGCGGCTACCGCGACCGCCTCGTCGTGGAGCTCGCCCAGAACGCCGCCGACGCGGCCGCCCGGGCGAACACCACGGGCCGCCTCAGGCTGACCCTGCACCCCGCGACCCAGGACACCCCGGCCGTGCTGGCCGCGGCCAACACCGGCGCCCCGCTGGACGCGATCGGCGTCGAGTCGCTGTCCACCCTGCGCGCCAGCGCCAAGCGGGCCGACACCGAGGTGGCCGTGGGCCGGTTCGGCGTCGGGTTCGCCGCGGTCCTGGCCGTCAGCGACGAGCCCGCCGTGGCGGGCCGGACCGGCGGCGTGCGCTGGTCGCTCGCCGAGGCCCGCGAGCTGGCCGCCGATGCCGCCGCCGCCAGCCCCGGCCTGGGCGACGAACTGCGCCGCAGGGACGGACACGTACCGCTGCTCAGGCTGCCGCTGCCCGCCGAGGGCGCCGCCCCCGAGGGGTACGACACCGTCGTGGTGCTGCCGCTGCGGGACGGCACGGCGGAGGATCTCGTACGCCGCCTCCTCGACGGCATCGACGACGCGCTGCTGCTCACGCTGCCCGGTCTGACCGAGATCGTCGTCGAGACCCCGGGCGCGACACGGGTGTTGAGGCGCTCGGTGCACGACGCGTACGTGCACATCGACGACAGCCGGGACGAGACGATCCACCGCTGGCGGACCGTCAGCCACCACGGGCCGATCGGCAAGGACCTGCTCGCCGACCGGCCCGTCGAGGAGCGGCTGCGTCCGCACTGGACGGTGACCTGGGCGGTCCCGGTGGACGAGGACGGCGCGCCCGAACGGCCCCGTACCGCCGCCGTCGTGCACGCCCCGACCCCCACCGACGAGCCGCTCGGCGTACCGGCGCTGCTCATCGCCTCGTTCCCGCTCGACACCGCGCGCCGCCACCCCGCGCCCGGCCCGCTGACCGACTTCCTGGTGCGGCGCGCGGCCGACGCGTACGCCGAACTCCTCGGCGGCTGGCGTCCGGTGACCGCTGCCACCGTCGACCTGGTGCCGGGCCCGCTCGGCCGGGGCGAGCTGGACGGCGCCCTGCGCGCGGCCATCCTGGAACGGCTGCCGCGCGTGGCGTTCCTGGCGCCCGCCGCGCCCACCGAGGAGCTGGTGGCGCTGCGCCCGTTCGAGGCGGAGGTCGTCGAGGGCGCGGGCGCCGACACCGTACGCGTCCTCGCCGAGGTGCTGCCCACCCTGCTGCCCGCCGGTCTCGAACGCCGCCCCGAGCTGCGCACGCTGGAGGTGGGGCGGCTGCCGCTCGGCGACGCCATCGAGCGGATCGCCGGGGCGGAACGGGTCCCCGAGTGGTGGCACCGGCTCTACGACACGCTCGCCGGAGTCGACCCCGACCGGCTGTCCGGCCTCCCGGTGCCGCTCGTGGGCGGCCGCACCGCCATCGGGCCCCGCCAGATCCTGCTGCCGCTCCCGGACACCCCGGCCGACCTCGGCCGCCTCGGCCTGAAGGTCGCCCACCCGGACGCGGCCCACCCGCTGCTCGAAAAGCTCGGCGCGCTGCCCGCCACTCCGCGCGCCGTCCTGACGACGCCTCAGGTGAGGGCGGCCGTGGCCGCCTCGCTCGACAGCGGGGATATCTGGGACGAGGACGGCGGCGGTCTGGACGCCGACGAACTCGCCGACACCGTCCTGACCCTGGCGCGCGAGGCGAACCTCGCGCCCGGTGACGAACCCTGGCTCGGCGCGCTCGCGCTGCCCGACGAGGACGGCGAACTCGCCCCCGCCGGCGAACTCGTCCTGCCCGGCTCCCCCTTCGCCTCCGTCATCCGGGAGGGCGAACTGGCCGAGGTCGACCGGGAGTTGGCGGAGCGCTGGGGCGAGCAGCCGCTCACCGCCTGCGGCGTGCTGGCCACGTTCGCGCTCGTCCGCGCCACCGACGTGGTCCTCGACCCGGACGAACTGGAGCCGCGCGACGGCGACTTCGCCGAGCCGGACGACGCGGGGCTGCTCGACGCGGTCGACGTGTGGTGCGAGGACGTCCTCGACCGCCTGCCCGACTCCCCGGTCCCGCCGGTCGCCACCGAGCTCATCGCGGTGCGCGACCTCGACCTGGTCGACGACGACGCCTGGCCCCGGGCCCTCGCCCTGCTCGCCCGGCCGCCGCTGCGGGACGCCCTGACCCAGCCCGTACGGGTGCTGCTGCCCGACGGCACGACCGAGTCCGTACGCCCCTACACCGCCTGGTGGCTGCGCGACCACCCGGTGCTCGACGGGCGCCGCCCGGCCGGTCTGCGTGCGGCGGGCTCCGACCCCCTCCTGTCCGGCCTGTACGAGTCCGTGGACGCGACCGGCTTCGACGACGCGCAGGTCCTGCGGGCGCTGGGGGTACGCACCTCGGTGTCCGCGCTGCTCGACGAGCCGGGCGGCGCGGCGGAGCTCCTCGGGCGCCTGGCGGACGAGGACCGGCCGGTGTCGGGGGCCCAACTCCACGCGCTGTACACGGCGTTGGCGGACCTCGACCCCGAGCAGGTCACGCTGCCGGACGAGCTGCGGGCGGTGGTGGACGGGGAGGTCCGCGTCGTCGACGCCTCGGACGCGGTGGTGGCCGACGCCCCCGACCTGCTGCCGCTCGCGGGCGGCACGGCGCTGCTCCCGGTGGCCCCGGCCCGCGCGGCCGAGCTCGCCGAGCTGCTCCAGGTGGGGCGGCTGAGCGAGGCGGCGTCGGCGGAGGTGACGTCGACGGGCGTCGAGCGCGCGGTGCCGGACGCGGTGCGGGCCCTGCTCGGCCCCGCCGCCCCGGCCACGTACATCGAGCACGAGGAGCTGCTCGCAGGCGGCGTGGAACTGGACTGGCGGCGCCCGGCCGACGGCACGGTCCACGCGGCGACGCTCGAGGGGGTGGCGGCGGGTCTCGCCTGGGCGGCGGGCCAGTGGCCCCGTCGGTTCGAGGTGGCGGCGCTGCTGGAGGATCCGTCGCGGACGACGGAACTGGCGAGGGACCGCTGGTTCGACTAGCCCCGCCCCGCCGCGTGGCCTCCGAGTGGCTCCGCCCCTCGGACTCCCCGGGGGCTGGATTGCGCCCCTTCACCCGCTTTCGTCCGCGGACCGTAGGGGCCGCTCGCGCAGTTCCCCGCGCCCCTCGAACCCCCTTCTATCTGCGGACCGTGCCCGCTTCTCGCGCAGTTCCCCGCGCCCCTTGGCAGGACGGTGCCGGCCCGCATGGGCATACCCAGCCCGTCCGGCAGATGAGGAGGAGCGCCGTTCAGGCGCGAACGGGGGTGCGGGGGCGGAGCCCCCGGAGCGGGTGGGGGGTGGGCCGGAGTTACTGGTCCGGCCACCTGCGGACGACCCAGCGCCAGGTCAGTTCCAGCACGGCCGACCCCACCACCGCGATGCCGACGGCAGTCCACGGCATCACCGTCCCCACCAGCTTCAGCGCGAAGAAGTGCTGAAGCCACGGCACCGCGAGGACCAGCAGGAAGGCGACGCCCATCGCCACGACCAGGGCGACGCGCCACCACGTGTAGGGGCGGGCGATGATCGCCAGGACCCACATCGACACGAGGAAGAGGGTGAGGGTCGTGACGCTGGTCTCCGCGTCCAGCTCGCCGGGCCCGGAGTAGTACGCCCGCGCGATCATGTACGTCACGAACGTGGCCACCGCCGCGATGACCCCGCTGGGGATCGCGTACCGCATCACCCTCCGCACGAAGTGCGGTTTGGCGCGCTCCTTGTTGGGGGCGAGGGCGAGGAAGAACGCCGGGATGCCGATGGTGAAGGTGGACAGCAGCGTCAGGTGCCGGGGCAGGAAGGGGTATTCGACCTGGAAGCAGACCACCAGGACGGCGAGCAGGACCGAGTACACCGTCTTGGTGAGGAACAGCGTGGCGACCCGGGTGATGTTGCCGATCACCCGGCGCCCCTCCGCCACCACCGAAGGCAGCGTGGCGAAGCTGTTGTTGAGCAGGACGATCTGGGCGACCGCGCGGGTCGCCTCGGAGCCGGCGCCCATGCTCACGCCGATGTCCGCGTCCTTGAGGGCGAGCACGTCGTTGACGCCGTCGCCGGTCATCGCCACGGTGTGGCCGCGCGACTGGAGCGCCGCCACCATGTCCCGCTTCTGCTGCGGGGTGACCCGGCCGAAGACGGAGTTGGAGTCGAGGACGTCGGCCATCTCGTCCGGGTCGGTGGGGAGTTGGCGGGCGTCCACGGTGTCGGCCGCGCCGGGCAGGCCGAGCTTTCCGGCGACCGCGCCGACGGACACCGCGTTGTCGCCGGAGATGACCTTGGCCTTGACGTTCTGCTCCTCGAAGTAGCGCAGGGTGTCGGCGGCGTCGGGCCGCAGGCGCTGTTCGAGGACGACCAGGGCGGTGGGCCGGGCGTCGGAGGCGACCTGGGGGTCGTCGAGTTCGCGAGAGGCGCGGGCGAGCAGCAGCACGCGCAGGCCCTGCTCGTTGAGCGCGTCGATCTCGGCGAGCGCCGGGTCGCCGGGCCTGAGCAGCACGTCGGGCGCGCCGAGCAGCCAGGTGCTGTTCTCGCCGTCGCCCTCGCTGAACGCGGCGCCGCTGTACTTGCGGGCCGAGGAGAACGGCAGGGATTCGGTGCAGCGCCACACCTCGCTGTCCGGGTAGGCGTCGATGATCGCCTGGAGGGATGCGTTGGGCCGGGGGTCGGACTCGCCGAGCGCGCCGAGCACCTTGCGTATGTACGTCTCGTCGGAGCCGTTGAGGGCGCGCAGCTCGGTGACGTCCATGCCGCCCTCGGTGAGGGTGCCCGTCTTGTCGAGGCACACCACGTCGACGCGGGCCAGGCCCTCGATGGCGGGGAGTTCCTGCACCAGGCACTGCTTGCGGCCGAGCCGGATGACGCCGATCGCGAAGGCGACCGAGGTCAGCAGGACGAGCCCTTCGGGGATCATCGGGACGATGCCGCCGACGGTGCGGGCGATGGAGTCCTTGATGTTGTCGTCCTTGACCACGAGCTGGCTGATGACCAGGCCGAGGGCGGTGGGGACCATCATCCACGTGACGTACTTGAGGATGGTGGAGATGCCGCTGCGCAGCTCGGAGTGGACGAGGGTGAACCGGCTCGCCTCCTCGGCCAGTTGGGCCGCGTAGGCCTCGCGGCCGACCCGGGTCGCGGTGAACGCGCCGCCGCCCGCGACGACGAAGGCGCCCGACATCATCTTGTCGCCGGGCTTCTTGAGGACCGGGTCGGCCTCACCGGTCAGCAGGGACTCGTCGACTTCGAGGCCGTCCGCCTCGACCGCCTCGCCGTCCACCACGATCTTGTCGCCGGGCCCGAGCTCGATGACGTCGCCGAGCACGATCTCGGAGGTGGAGATCTCGGCGGCCCGCCCGTCGCGCCGCACGGTGGGTTTCGCCTCGCCGATGACCGCGAGTCCGTCCAGGGTCTTCTTGGCGCGCATCTCCTGGATGATGCCGATGCCGGTGTTGGCGATGATCACGAAACCGAAGAGGCTGTCCTGGATCGGCGCCACCACGAGCATGACCGCCCACAGCACGCCGATGATCGCGTTGAAGCGGGTGAACACATTGCCGCGGACGATCTCCGCGGTGGAGCGACTGCTGCGGACGGGAACGTCGTTGACCTCGCCGCGCGCCACCCGCTCGGCGACCTCGGCCGCCGTCAGGCCCTCCGCGCGCCCCGTCGGCGCGGGCGGCTTCACGGGATGGACGGGGTCGAGTTCCGCCCCGGCGTCGATGTTGGCGCGCTGCGTCATGATGTCGACGGTACGGCGGGAACGGGCGCTTCACCTGCCGGGACGGCCGAACATCCGACCTCGGGAGGAGACGAATGGTCCTCTGGCGGTACGCAGGTCCGAAGGGCTACTGACTTTCGGCCCTTGCGCTCCGCTCGGCGGCGTCCGCCAGCTGGGCGGCGTGCCGCTTGAGCGCGGCGTCGCGGCCGCGGACGTACCAGATGCCGATGAGGCCCAGGCAGCCGCCGGCCAGGCAGGTCCACACCCACCACAGGTGGCCGTGGTCGTCGAACCAGCCGTAGAACGGGAGCTGGACGAGGAAGAGGACGAACCAGAGGATCGTGCCGCCGGTGATGGTGGCGACCACGGGGCCCTCAAGGGGCTCCGGCGCCTCGTGTTTCGGTGTCCACTTCGCCATGCGATCAGTGTAGGGCGCGGCCTTTTGCCGGAATCCCGGCGCCGACCGGCCCAGTGGGGCCAAGGGTCTACGCGCGGAGATGGTGATCTTCGACTTATGTATTCATACTGAAACGGCTTACGGCTGACTCATTCTGTTCGTTAAAACGTCCAAAGAAGTTCGGGTACGTGCCGTTTCCCCGCCCCTTCACGACTGAGGTTCCGCATGCCCTCCTCGGCCCCCGACACGGTCGACGCCGCAGCTCAGCCGCCGGCACCCGCCACGCCGACCAACGCCCTGGACCGCTACTTCAAGATCTCCGAGCGGGGCTCCACCCTCGCCCGTGAGATCCGCGGCGGATTCGCGACCTTCTTCGCGATGGCCTACATCATCGTGCTGAACCCGATCATCCTCGGCAGCGCGAAGGACATGTACGGCCACCAGCTCAACAGCGGGCAGCTGGTCACCGCGACCGTGCTCACCGCCGCCTTCACCACGCTGCTCATGGGCGTCATCGGCAACGTGCCGATCGCGCTCGCGGCGGGGCTCGGCGTCAACACCGTCGTCGCCCTCCAGCTCGCGCCCCGCATGAGCTGGCCCGACGCGATGGGCATGGTCGTCCTGGCCGGCCTCGTGGTGATGCTCCTGGTCGCGACCGGGCTGCGCGAGCGCGTCATGAGCGCGGTGCCGCTCGGCCTGCGCAAGGGCATCGCGATCGGCATCGGCCTGTTCATCATGCTGATCGGCCTGGTCGACTCGGGCTTCGTCTCGCGCATCCCGGACGCCGCGCACACCACCGTGCCCCTCCAGCTCGGCGGCAACGGGCACCTGCTGGGCTGGCCGGTCCTGGTCTTCGTCCTCGGCGTCCTGCTCACGCTCGCGCTGATGGTCCGCAAGGTGCCCGGCGCGATCCTGATCTCCATCGTCACGATGACGGTCGTCGCGATGATCATCAATGCCGTGGCCACCGTGCCGTCCTGGGGCCTGACCACCCCGAAGTGGCCGGGCAACCCCGTCGACACCCCGGACTTCGGGCTCGTCGGCCAGGTCAGCCTCTTCGGCGGGTTCTCCAAGGTCGGCGTCCTGACCGGCGTCCTCTTCGTCTTCACCGTGCTGCTCTCGTGCTTCTTCGACGCGATGGGCACGATCATGGGCATCAGCGACGAGGCGGGTCTGACCGACGCCCAGGGCTACATGCCGGGCATGAACAAGGTCCTGTTCGTCGACGGCATCGCGGTCGCGGCGGGCGGCGCCTCGTCCGCCTCCGCAACCACCTGCTTCGTGGAGTCCACGGCGGGTGTCGGTGAGGGCGCGCGGACCGGCTTCGCGAACGTGGTCACGGGCGGCCTGTTCACCGTCGCCCTCTTCCTGACGCCGCTCGCCACGATGGTGCCCTCCCAGGCGGCCACCCCGGCGCTGCTCGCGGTCGGCTTCCTGATCCTCTCCGGCTCGATCCGGGAGATCGACTGGGCGGACTGGACGATCGCCATCCCGGCCTTCGTGACGATGCTGATGATGCCGTTCACGTACTCGATCACCAACGGCATCGGCATGGGCTTCGTCACCTTCACGGTGCTGCGCCTGGTGGCCGGCCGGGCCCGCGAGATCCCGGTCGCGATGTACATCGTCTCGGCGGTCTTCGGCTTCTACTACCTGATGCCGGCGCTCGGCCTGACCTGATCCCCGCCCGCCGGGCGCGGCCGACCGAAAACCCCCGGCCGCGGAGCGCTACGCCGCCCCGTAGAACTTCTCCGTCTCGTCGACCGCCGCCTTGAAGCGCTCGTCGAAGTCGTCGCGTATGAGCGTCCGGACCACATAGTCCTGGACGCTCATTCCGCGTTTCGCGGCATGGTGCCTGAGCCGTTCGAGCAGCTCACCGTCTATTCGCAGGCTGAGCACGCTGGTCCCCATGGACCGAGGGTGGCCGCCCGCCCGGGCCCCGCGCGTCATTTTCCGGAGACGACTCACTCGTTCGGGTGATCTGTGGCGCGAAGGCGCCGGTGTGGCGCTGGACACCTGGGCTTAACCAGGTGGTATTTAGCCAGAGTAATGAGTTATGCTAACGAACATGTCTGACCTGTCCCACGGCAGCGGCGAGGACGCCGCCGCCGTGAACTCCCTGCGCTCGGCCGTCATGCGGCTGGGCCGGCGCCTCAAGCACCAGCGCGTCGACGAATCGCTCAGCCCGACCGAGATGTCGGTGCTCGGCACCCTGGCGCGATGCGGCTCGGCCACCCCCGGTGAGCTGGCCCGCAAAGAGCACGTACAGCCGCCGTCGATGACCCGCATCGTCGCGCTCCTTGAGGCGAAGGGCCTGGTCAGGCTGGAGCCACATCCCGATGACCGCCGGCAGAAGGTGGTCAGCCAGACCGAAGAGGCCGAGGCGATGCTCGAAGAGAGCCGCCGCAAGCGCAACGTCTGGCTGGCCTCCCTTGTCGAAGGCCTGGACGAGGACGAGTGGGCGAAGCTTCGCGCGGCCGCCCCGGTCCTGGAGAAGCTCGCACACCTGTAAGGCGCATCGCTAGGAGGCGAACACTTTTTGAGTACGGGACCCGGATCACCATCCGCCCCCGCACCTACCCCTACCTACAACAAGCGCGGTGGGGGGATGTTCTCCTCGCTCGCGGTCCGCAACTACCGGCTGTTCTTCTCCGGTGCCATCGTGTCCAACATCGGCACCTGGATGGCCCGGATCACCCAGGACTGGCTGGTCCTGACGATCACCGGCTCGTCGGTCGCGGTGGGCATCACCACCGCCATGCAGTTCCTGCCGATGCTCCTGTTCGGCCTGTACGGCGGCGTCATCGCCGACCGGTTCGCCAAGCGGAACATCCTGTTCGTGACGCAGACGGCGATGGGTCTCGGCGGGCTCTTCCTCGCCGTGATGACCCTGTCCGGGCACGTCCAGGTCTGGCACGTCTACCTGACGGCCTTCTTCACGGGCCTGGTCACCGTCGTCGACAACCCGACCCGGCAGTCCTTCGTCTCCGAGATGGTCGGGCCCGACCGGGTGCGCAACGCGGTCAGCCTGAACTCGGCGAACTTCCAGTCCGCCCGGCTCGTCGGCCCCGCCGTCGCGGGCGCGGTCATGGCGGCCGTCGGACCCGGCTGGGCGTTCCTCGCCAACGGCCTGTCCTTCACCGCCCCGCTGATCATGCTCACGCTGATGCGCACCAAGGAGCTCCAGCCGACCCGGCTCGCCCCGCGCGGCAAGGGCCAGCTGAAGGAGGGGCTCGCGTACGTGTCGGAGCGGCCCGAGCTGATCTGGCCGATCGTCCTGGTGGGCTTCGTCGGCACCTTCGGGTTCAACTTCCCGATCTGGCTGAGCGCGTTGGCCTCCGACGTCTTCCACGGCGATTCCGGGCTGTACGGCCTGTTCAACAGCCTGATGGCGATCGGCTCGCTGATCGGCGCCCTGCTCGCGGCGCGGCGCGCCACCACGCGCCTGCGGATGCTGGCGCTCGCGGCGCTGGTGTTCGCGGTGCTCGAACTCGCCGCGTCGGCCGCCCCCGGCCTCGGGGTGTTCATGGCGCTGCTCATCCCCGTCGGCATCCTCGGCCTCACGGTCAACGTGACGGCCAATGCCTCGGTGCAGATGGCCACCGACCCCGAGATGCGGGGCCGCGTGATGAGTCTGTTCATGATGGTCTTCACTGGCGGCACCCCGCTGGGCGGTCCGCTCTTCGGCTGGCTGACCGACGTCTACGGCGTCCGCGTCAGCCTCGCGCTCGGCGGTCTGATCTGCGGTGCGGCGGCGATCGGCGTGGGCCTGATGCTGGCCCGCGCGGCCAACCTGCGCCTGAAGGTCGACGTGCGCCCCGGCCACCGGCACCTCGAGTTCGTCCCGAGGGACCGGGCTCTGGTCGCGGCCGCCTGACGGCCTCGCGCGTGACGGCGAACGGCCCGGCCCCCGTCGAGGGAGCCGGGCCGTCGTGCGCGTACGGGCGGACGGCTCAGAAGATGTCGCTCATCGCCCAGTTCCAGTCGTGGTGGGGGTCGCCGAAGGTGCCCTTGCCGGTGCCCGGGTAGGTCGTGAGCTCGCGGTCCGACTTGGCGAGCAGGTCGGGCGCGTTCCAGGCCAGGTCGTCCAGGACGTCGCCGACGCACAGCAGCGTCCGGTACGTGTCCCAGCCCGCGCCGCCGATCAGCACCCGGGGGCGGAATCCTCCGTGCCCGTCGCCGGGGTAGCGCCACAGGCGGCCCGAGGTGTCGTTGGCGACGATGTCGTCGTGCCCGTCGCCGTCGAGGTCGCCCGTGCCGGTGAACGTCAGGGTCGTGTTCCAGCCCGCGCCCAGGCTCTTGCGGTGGCCGAAGCCGCCGTGGCCGTCGCCCGGGTACAGCCAGGCGCGCCCCGCGCCGTCGAGAGCCATGAGGTCGTTGTGGCCGTCGCCGTCGAGGTCGCCCACCGGGGCGAAGTGCCGCATGCCGGCCCAGCCCGCCCCCACGCGCAGGCGCTTGCCGAGGCGCCCGTCGCCCTGGCCGGGATACAGCCACAGCACCCCGGCCCGGTCCCGGGCGAGCACGTCCTCCTTGCCGTCGCCGGTGAGGTCGCCGTGCCGGGCCAGGGTCATGCCGTTCCAGCCGCGCCCGAGGAAGGTGCCGTTGCCGTCGCCGTCCAGGAAGTAGAGGCTGCCGTTCCAGTTGCGCTGGAGCAGGTCGGCCTGGCCGTCGCCGTTGAGGTCGCCGAAGGACTGGGCGCGTACGTCGTCACCGCCGCCGGAGCTCCAGTCGGAGTACTCCTTGCCCGACTGGCACTCGCGCAGCGTCCGGCCCCAGCGGAACGAGGTGTTGTCGTCCTTGCGGGGCTTCGCGCCGTGCGGGGCGGGCTTGGGCGGCGGGGTGCCTATGCCCGGGCCCTTGAGGTACATGTCGCGCCCCGGGTCCAGGTACTGGAACTCCGCCGGGCTCCACATGCAGGAGAACTCGCCGCCGGAGCGGTTGTAGACCGCCGGGGTCTCGTCGTCCCACGGCTCGGCCGAGGCCTGCGGCCCGGCGTAGGCGTCCATCGGGGCCTGGTTGTCGGCCCGGTCGAAGACGCAGAACTTGCCCACCGGGCAGTGGTCGAAGCCGACGGAGGCGTGGGCGGGGGTGAGCGCCGTGACGGTGAACCCCAGGACGGCGGCAGCCGTCGACAGAACAGTGCGGATGGTCGGCCGCATGAATCATTTCCCCCCAGGGAAGCCGGGGCGCGGGCCCCGCAGAAACGAGCGACGGGATCCTACGACAGGCCTCGCGGCGGCTCGGCACAGGGGGCCGATCTTGGTTGACTGTCCCCATGCGCCTCTTCGCCGCCGTACTCCCCCCGGCCCCGGCCGTCGACGAACTCGGCCGCGCGGTTCGGCAGTTGGGGCGTCTGCCCGGCGGGCAGGCGCTGCGCTGGACCGGGCGCGAGGGCTGGCACCTCACCCTCGCGTTCATGGGCGACACCGACGAGGCGGTCCTGGCCGAGCTGCACGAACGGCTGCGCCGGGCGGCCCGCCGCACCGAGCCCTTCACGCTGCGGCTGCACGGCGGCGGCCGCTTCGACGGTCGCGCCCTGTGGGCCGGCGTCGCGGGCGGCCTCGACCACCTGCGCCTGCTCGCCGAACGCGCGGACGCAGCCGCCCGCCGCTCCGGCATCCCGATGGACCAGCACCGCCGGTATGTGCCGCACCTCACCCTGGCGCGCACGCGCACGCCGATGGACCTGAAGCCGTACGCCGACGCGCTCGCCGCGTTCGAGGGCAGCCCGTGGCAGGTCGGCGAGTTGGCCCTGGTCCGCAGCGACCTGCCGCGCGGCGGCACCCCTGGCGAGCAGCCCCGCTACGAGACGGTCGCGCGCTGGCCGCTGGGCGGGGCCGGTTAGGCTCAAGGGGTGGACCCGAAGACCAGGAACCGGATCATGGCCGGTGTGCTCGTGCTGATGTTCATCGTCGTGGCGGTGGCGGCCGCCGTCGGCTGACCGCGACCGCCGCCCGCGCGGGGCCGGTCGGCCCCGCGCCCCCGTTCCGGCGCGTACGCCCTACCAGGCGAAGGCCTCCGGCGACGGTCCGGGGCCGGGGAAGATGTCGTCGAGCGCGGTCAGGAACTCCTGCGGCAGATCGAGTTCCACCGCCCGCAGCGCCGCGTCCAGCTGGTCCGCCGTACGCGGCCCGACGATCGGGCCCGCCACGCCGGGCCGGGTGAGCAGCCAGGCGAGCGCCACCTCGGCCGGGTCGAGATCGTGCTTGGCGACCAGGTCCTCGTACGCCTGGACCTGCCCGCGCACCCCCGGGTTCGCCAGGGTCTGGGCCGCGAGGCCGCCCTTGGAGCGCGAGCCGGAACCCTCGCGCTCCTTGCGCAGGATGCCGCCGAGCATGCCGCCGTGCAGCGGCGACCAGGGGATGACGCCGAGCCCGTACTCGACCGCGGCCGGGACGACCTCCATCTCCGCGCGGCGTTCGGCGAGGTTGTAGAGGCACTGCTCGCTGACCAGGCCGACCCGGCCGGTGCGGGCGGCGGTCTCGTTGGCCTGCGCGATCTTGTAGCCGGGGAAGTTGGACGATCCGGCGTAGAGGATCTTGCCCTGGGTGATCAGGACGTCGACGGCCTGCCAGATCTCCTCGAAGGGCGTCAGGCGGTCGATGTGGTGGAACTGGTAGACGTCGATGTGGTCGGTGCCCAGGCGCCGGAGCGAGGCCTCGACGGAGCGGCGGATGTTGACCGCCGACAGCTTGTGGTGGTTGGGCCAGGCCTCGCCGTCGCCCATGTTGCCGTACATCTTGGTGGCGAGGACGGTCTTGTCGCGCCGGTCGCCGCCCTGGGCGAACCAGCTGCCGATGATCTCCTCGGTACGGCCCTTGTTCTCGCCCCAGCCGTAAACATTGGCGGTGTCGAAGAAGTTGATGCCCGCGCCGAGCGCGGCATCCATGATCGCGTGACTTGCGGCCTCGTCGGTCTGCGGTCCGAAGTTCATCGTCCCCAGGACGATCCTGCTCACCTGGAGACCCGTGCGTCCGAGCTGCGTGTACTTCATGGAAGACCAGCCAACGTCTTCGAGCTCGCTCAAGGCAAGGGGCCGGGCCGGGACTTCCCGGCCCGGCCCGGAGCCCGCGTCCTACCAGGCGAAGGCCTCGGGCGAGGGGCCCGGGCCGGGGAAGATCTCGTCGAGCCCGGCGAGCAGCTCCTCGCCGAGCTCCAACTCCAGCGCGCGCAGCGCCGATTCGAGGTGGGCGGGGGTGCGCGGGCCGACGATGGGGCCGGTCACGCCGGGCCGGGTGAGCAGCCAGGCCAGCGCCACCTCGCCGGGCTCCAGCTCGTGCTTGGCGACCAGGTCCTCGTACGCCTGGATCCGGGCCCGTACGGCCGGGTCGGCCAGGCCCGCGGCGGAGCGGCCGGTCCTGGTGCGCGCGCCCGTGCCCTCGCGCTCCTTGCGCAGCGCGCCGCCGAGCAGGCCCTGGTGGAGCGGCGACCAGGGGATGACGCCGAGCCCGTACTCCTGGGCGGCCGGGACGACCTCCATCTCGGCGCGGCGCTCGGCGAGGTTGTAGAGGCACTGCTCGCTGACCAGACCCAGCCGGCCGGTGCGGGCGGCGATCTCATTGGCCTGCGCGATCTTGTAGCCGGGGAAGTTGGAGGTGCCCGCGTAGAGGATCTTGCCCTGGGTGATCAGGACGTCGACGGCCTGCCAGATCTCCTCGAACGGGGTGGCCCGGTCGACGTGGTGGAACTGGTACACGTCGATGTGATCGGTGCCGAGCCGCCGGAGCGAAGCCTCCACGGAGCGGCGGATGTTGACCGCCGACAGCTTGCTGTGGTTCGGCCACGCCTCGGTGCTCCAGGGCTTGCCCGGGGTCATGTCGCCGTACATCTTGGTGGCGAGGACGACCTTGTCGCGCCGGCCGCCGCCCCGGGCGAACCAGGAGCCGAGGATCTTCTCGGTGAGGCCCTTGTCCTCGTCCACGCCGTAGATATTGGCGGTGTCGAAGAAGTTGATGCCGGCGTCCAGGGCCGTGTCCATCAGGGCGTGGCTGACGGCCTCGTCCGCCTCGCTGCCGAAGTTCATCGTGCCGAGGACGAGACGGCTGACCTGGAGTCCGGTGCGTCCGAGCTGTGTGTACTTCATGGCCCCATCAAAGCCTGTTGGTGTGCGCTCGAAGCAAGGGCCCCGTTCAAAGGGTCCGACTCCCGCCGTCCGTCCGCTACTTGGAGCCGACGGGGCTGACGTAGGTGCCGGGATGCGTCGCCCCGTCCTGGAGCAGGACCGAGGAGAAGTCCCAGGGAAGGGTGTGGGCATGGGTCTCGTTCGGCGGGGTGACCACGATGCTCTTCGGCTGGAACTCCTGCCCGGCGCCCTTGCTGAACGGCAGGTAGAAGATGTTGAAGGTGGTCGTCGCGCCCGGCCGTACCGTGACCGTCGAGGGGGACTCGGCGGTGTAGCGCGTCAGTGACCACTTGGTGGAGCCGCCCACCAGGTCCACGCCGGGATAGCCCTTCATCACACACGCCTTGGCGCCCTTGTTGGTGAGCGTGATGGTGACGGCGCCCTGCGAGCCCTTCGACCGCGCCCCGCTGCCGGGGGCGACGGCGAAGCCGAGCTGGGAGGTCAGGCAGTGGTCGCCGCCCGCTCCGGTGCCGCTGCCCGTGCCCGCGTTCGTGTCGCCGCCGACGCTGCCGCCGGAGGGGGCCATGCTCCGGCCGCCGTTCACGCCGGGGGAGCTCGTGCCGGTGCCGGTGCCGGTGCCGGTGGCGGTGTTGCTCGGGGTGTCGGTGGAGACCTTGCCGGAGCCGCCGCTGTCGTTGCCGCAGGCCGTCAGGGTCAGGCCGGCGGTGAGGAGGGCGATCGCTGCCATGTGGGCGGTACGCAGGCGCAACACGGCGATCCTTTCGTTTCCTTGTCCGTTCGGGTGCCCGGCGCTCCCGGTTTCAAGCGGAACGCGCACGGAACGCGGGGCTGTGGTCCTGGCCCTTGAGCACACCGCGCACCTCCTGGACGTTCCGCGCCGCCGGACGGTTTCATCGTGGCGCGTGGACGCGGGATCGGCGCGCCGGGAATTCGTCCACAGCCTGTGGGTGGCCGGTTCTGGGCCGCGCCCGCCGTTTCGTGGTTCCGTTCGATTGCTGGGACCATCGGGGTCGGCGGCGCGGCGATCGGCACGGAGGCACGTTCATGGCAGGCGGAACACAGGGCGCTGGGACGGAGGCCGTCGACCTCGCGTTCGCCGCGGCGCTGTACATCGAGGGCGACGCTGCCCTCGACACCGGCGCATCGCTGCTCGCGGCCGCACCGGACGCGGACAGCGAACTCGCCCTGCGCGGGCGGGAGTTCGTGCGGCGCGCCTGGGATCGGGGCTGGCAGCCCGCCGATGTCGCCCGGATCGTACGGCGCGACCTGGACGAGCCGCACCTGCGCGTCCTGAGCGGCCTGATCCGCGACGAACTCGTCCGCTACGACCGGCTGCCCCCGCGCTGGCAGGGCCAGGTGGCCGACCTGCCGGAGGAGCCCTGGCGCGCGGACCGCTTCTCGTACGCGACCGTCGTCCTGGAGCTGTACCGGCTGCTGCTCGCGCTGCCCGCGATCGAGCCCGCCGGGCCGGTGCCTGGGGCCTCGCCGCTCGGGCCGCCGGTGCACGGCGAACCCAAGACGCTGGCCCGGATCCGGGCGCTGCTCGCGAAGGCCGAGGCGACCGGGTTCCCCGAGGAGGCGGAGGCGCTCAGCGCCAAGGCGCAGGAGCTGATGGCCCGGCACAGCGTGGACGAGGCGCTGCTCGCGGGGCGCGGGCCCGGCGGGGAGGTGCCGGGCGCCTGCCGGATCGGGGTGGACGCGCCGTATGAGACGGCCAAGGCGATCCTGCTCGACGCGGTCGCCTCCGCCAACCACTGCCGGGCGGTGTGGAACGCCGAGCTCGGCTTCTCGACGGTGGTCGGCTTCGAGGGGGACCTGGAGGTGGTCGAGCTCCTTCACACCTCCCTCCTCGTGCAGGGCACGGCCGCGATGACGCGGGCGGAGGCGGCGCAGCGGGCGGGCGGACGCAAGCGGACCAAGACGTTCCGGCAGTCCTTCCTGCTCGCCTACGCGGGGCGGCTGGGGGACCTGCTGACGGCTACGGCGCGGGATGTGGAGGCGTCGTACGGGGGTGAGCTGCTGCCCGTCCTGGCAACGCGGGCGGTGGCGGTCGCCGGGCGGGCGGAGGAGATGTTTCCCCGGACGGTGTCGACGCGGGTCCGGGGGGCGTCGGACGAGTCCGGTTGGCGGGACGGGCGGGCCGCGGCGGACCAGGCCCACCGCACCCCCCACCGCGGTCTCCCGGGCAGGCCCTGACCCGCCGAGACCCTCCGGGGGCGCGGGTGGGCCGAGCGCAGGCCGTCCCGGACCTGGCCCCGGGACGGCGGGACGGGGGTGGGACGGCGGTAAGGCCCGCGCGGAGCGCTAGGTTCCCGTTGTCGCCGTCCGGTGCGACACCTGCCGCGGGGGACCGTACGACGGAGCGCCCCCGCCTCCACACCTCTTCGGGGAATCCTCACATGCGCATACGCTCTTCCGCCGTGGCCGCCTTCGCCCTGGCCGCAGCCCTCGGCACCCTGCTGACCCCCACCGCGGCCCAGGCGGCTCCGAAGCCCAACGTCACGATCAACATCGCGGACGGCTACTGCCTGGACATCCCGAACGGAAGCGCTTCCAACGGGCAGGTCGTCCAGCAGTGGCCGTGCAACGGAACCAACGCCCAGCAGTGGAACATCCTGGACGCCGGCGCCAGCCACTTCAAGATCCAGAGCGCCGCGTGGCCGTCCTTCTGTCTGAACAACTGGAGGGGCGGCAACACCACGGGCGACTACATCAAGCTGTTCAACAACTGCGACAGCGCCGACGCGGCCTTCAACACCGTCGGCAACGACGGGGGCGGCAACTACATCCGGTTCCAGCCGATGAAGGCGACGAGCAACTGCGTCAACATGTGGGGCGGCCAGAACCAGGGCGCGCTCGCCCGCCTCTACCCCTGCAAGGAAGACGCCCCCAACGCCCGCTTCCGCCTGTGGATGTCCGGCACCATCTAGACGCCCAGGGCCGCGAGCAACTGCGGCCCGCAGCCGAGGGGTCCCAGGGGCGCGAGGAACTGCGCGAGAGGCACGCACGGTCGGCGGCCGAAGGGGGGTTGGGGGCGCGGGGAACTGCGCGAGAACCACGCACGGCCCGCAGCCGGAGGCGGGTTGGGGGCGCGGGGAACTGCGCGAGAAACCACGCACGGTCGGCGGCCGTAGGGGGGTTGGGGGCGCGGGGAACTGCGCGAGAAACCACGCACGGTCTGCGGCCGTAGGGGGGTTGGGGGCGCGGGGAACTGCGCGAGAAGCACCCACGGCCCGCAGCCGAAGAGGGATAGGGGCGCGGGGAACTGCGCAAACACCCCGCCCGGCCTGCGGGCAGCCACCCCCGCGGGGGCATGCGGGCAGCCACCCCAGGAAGGGCGACGGGCACCCGGCGTCGGGACGGCGCGAGCGGGGGCCGCCGGGGCGGGGGCGGACGGAAGGGCAACCTCCCCGTTACCCTCGGGATCATGAGCTGGCTCCGGGCGCTGAAGGAGACCGCCCGCTCGGGGCTCAGGGTCGAGCGACGGCGGCTGGAACCCCTCGTCGCCCTGCGCGGCGCGGCAGGCCTCGCCATCGTGGTCGGCATCAGCCTCACCCTGTTCGGCCCCTCCGTCGCCGCGAGCTCCGCGTTCGGCGCGTTCCAGGGCGCCATCGCCACGTACCAGCGCAGTTGGCGCCCGAGGCCCGTGCTTGCCCTCGCCTCCGGCCTCTCGCTGGCGATCTCCACCTTCCTCGGCTACCTCGTCGGCACGCACTCCCCGTTCTTCCTGCTGCTGCTCGCCCTGTGGACGTTCCTGGCGGGCCTGGCGTGGGCGGTCGGCCCGACCGTCGGCGTGATCGCCTCGTCGAACGCGGCGATCATGCTGGTCACCGTCACCCTGCCCAGCTCCCTCGTCGAGGCCGCGGGCCACGCGGGGATGATCGCGTTCGGCGGGGTCGTCCAGGCCGCCCTGGTGGTCCTGTTCCCCATCCGCCGATGGGGCGCGCAGCGCGACGCGCTCGCCGACGCTCTGGCCGCCGTCGCCGACTACGCGCGGCGGCTGCGGCACGACCCGGTCGCGCCGTTCGACCCCGAGCCCCTGATGACCGCCCGGCTCGCCGCCGCGGTCACCCCGCGCGAGGCCCGCCGCCGGCCGGCCGAACTGCACGGCGCCCGCGGCGTCGCCGAGCGGATCCGGCCGGTGCTCGCCTCGCTCGCCGACCCGGCGCTCGGCGTGCCCCTGGAAGGCGTCGAACGCGACCGGGTCAGGGAGTTGCTCGCCGCGGCGGCCACGGTGCTGGACGGTGCCGCGCGTGCGATCCGGAACGGCGAGAGCCCCGCCATCCCGCCCGCCGCGGCGGCCGCGCTCGCCACCCCCGACACCGGAGCCGTGCTCACCGGCCCGGCCCGCCGCGCCGCCGCCCGGCTCATCGCGCTGCTCGCGGACGTCGTCGAAATGGCCCGGGGCAGCGGCACCGGCGCGGAACCGCTGCTCAGGCCCACCCTGCCCCGCCTGGTCCCGCTCGCGCTGCGCACCATGCGCGACGAACTGGGCCGCCGCCGCTCCCCGGTGTTCCGGCACGCGGTGCGGGTCTGCGCGGTGGCGACGGCGGGCTACCTCCTCGGCCACGTCCTGCCGTTCGGCCACGGCTACTGGGCGCCGATGGCCTCCGTGATGGTGATGCGCCCGGACTTCTCGCTCACCTACGCCCGCGCGGTCGCCCGGTTCGGCGGCACCCTCGTCGGCGTCGCGCTCGCCACCGGCATCGTGCAGCTCACCCATCCGGACACGGGCCTGTCCGCCGTCATCGCGGTGGCCTGCGCGTTCCTGGCGTACCTGCTGATGCGTACGGGGTACGCGGTGCTGAGCGGCTGCGTCTCCGCGTACGTCGTGTTCCTGCTCGGCATGGGCGGTCTCCAGTGGACCCAGACCGTGCCCGACCGGGTGTTCCTGACGCTGATCGGGGGCGCGCTCGCGATGGTCTCGTACGCCGTCTACCCGGCGTGGGAGACCCCGAGGCTGCGCACCCGGCTCGCCGACTGGCTGGCCGCCAACGGCCGTTACGCCGCCGCCGTCATCGCCCACTACGCCGACCCGGGCCGCGGCTCCGACGAGGTCCGCCAGGCGCTGCTCGACACCCGCGAGGCCCGTATCGCCTGGCAGGAGGCGCTCGACAAGGCCACCCACGAGCCGGTGCGGCACCGGGGCCTGTCGCGTTCGACGGCCGAGGAGGCCGACCACGCGCTCAGCCAGTTGGGGCGTACGGCCATGCTGATGGAGGCGCATCTGCCGGACCGGGACGCGGTGCCCGTCCCCGCCGCCGCGAAACTCGCCGACGCGCTGCGCGACGCCACCGAGCAGGGTGCGAAGGCGGTGCGCGAGCGGCGGGTTCCGCGCTGGGACGAGGTCGAGCGGGCGCTGGACGCGTGGGACGGCGAGGGCGTCCCCGACCGTGTGGTGCGCCGGGGCGCCGGTCTCGTCCTGCACTGCCTGGACGATCTCAGCGACGCCCTCACCGACACCAGCTCGCCGAACCCGTAGGGGAGTTGAGAGGTCTTACGGGGTGGGCAGGCCGGCCGTGGGGAGGCCGGTCGGGAGCGAGCCCGTCTTGCCCCGGGTGAAGGAGTCGGTCTTTCCGCCCTCCCACTTGACCTCCAGGTTGCCGCCCTTGAGCGTGGCCATGCCCTGGGTGCGTTCGGTGTTCCCGTCCGCGCACTTGAGGGTGAGCATGGTCATGCCCGCGCCCTCGGCGACAGTGCCGGAGCAGACGTGCGGGGAGAGCAGCCCCACGCCCTTGTCCGCGATGGCCATGGCGACGGTCTTGCCACCGGTCGTCGCGGTCCAACTGCCCTGAAGGTCGCTGCCCTTGGCCGGGCTTCCGTCGCCACCCGGTGCCGCGGAGGTGCTGGCGGAGCCGGACGGCGACTTGGCGGCCGGCTTGTCGTCGCTCTTGCTGCTGCCGCAGCCGGTGAGGACGAGTGCGACCGAGAGCCCGGCCGCGGCGAACCCGGCGGTACGTATGTGCCTGTGCACGGCTTGTCTTCCCCCTGTTGGACGGTGTTTCGGGACCGCGACAAGCTACCAGCCGGGCCGACGCGCCCTACCAGGAGGATGTGCGCACGCCGGGCAGGAATCCGGCGTGGGCCTCCTCCCGCAGCCGCACCCGCGAGAGCCCGAACTTGCGGACGTGTCCGCGCGGCCGCCCGTCCACCGCGTCGCGGTTGCGCACCCGGGTGGCGCTCGCGTCCCGCGGCTGGCGGCTCAACTCGCCCCGAGCGGCGACCCGTTCCTCCTCGCTCGCGGACGTACTGCGGATGATCGCGGTCAGCACGGCCCGCCGGGCGGCGTACCGGGCGACGATCAGTTTGCGCTTCTCGTTCTTCGCGATCTTGCTCTTCTTCGCCATCAGACCTTCACCCCGCGGGCACGGATCCGGGCCACGGCGGCCTCGATGCCGATGACGTCGACGGTCTTGATCGCCTTCGCGCTGAGCACGAGCCGCACATGACGGCCCTCACTCGCCAGCCAGTACCGCTTGCGCTGGACATTCGGGTCGAAGCGGCGGGACGTACGCCGGTGGGAGTGCGAGATGCGGTTGCCGAACCCGGGCTTGGCACCGGTCAGCTGACAACGGGCAGACATGGTCATTCCTCTCTGGCGGCTGATGACGGGCCCACCCTAGCCTCTCTTGCAAATGAAAACCATTTCCATATACTGGCTGCCATGACGCGCAACGAACTCCGTCCGGTCATCAAGCTCCGCTCCACAGCAGGCACCGTTCCCCACGTTCTCGGCTCCGCTCGAACAGGGGAGGCCCCTATCACCTACGTCACCCGGAAAAACCGCCGGAACGACCCGGACCGCATGACCATCCGCAAGTACGACCCGGTCGTCGGCCGCCACGTCGACTTCCGAGAGGAGCGCTGAAAGCGATGAAGCCTTCGATCCACCCCGCGTACGGACCCGTCGTCTTCCGCGACAAGGCGGCGGGCCACGCCTTCCTGACCCGTTCCACGCTGGCGTCGAGCGCGACCAGGCGCATCGAGTGGGAGGACGGTGACGTCTACCCGGTCGTCGACGTCGAGATCTCCGCCCTGAGCCACCCCTTCTATACGGGCAACGCCCGCGTGCTGGACACGGCGGGCCGCGTCGAGCGCTTCGAGCGGCGGTACGGAGCGGCATGACCGAGCGGAAGCTGCCCGTCGCGATCGTCGGCGGGCTGCACGCCGACGCCCGCCGGGCCGTCGTGGACCGGCTGCTGCACACCGTGCCCGGCAGCGTCGCCCTCCACCACGACCTGACGTCGGCCCCGCACGGCACGGTCCGCCGTACGATCCGCGACACCCTGGGCGTACGGGAGGAGGGCGAGGCCCCGCTGGTCGACGACTGCGCGTGCTGCGCCCTGCGCGAGGACCTGGTCCTCGAGCTCCTGCGCCTCGCGGACGGCGGCACCACCCGGCTCGCGATCGTCGAACTGTGGGACTCGGTCGAGCCCAGGGCCATGGCCGAAGTCGTCGCGGCACGGGCCGGGGCGCTGGCGGTCACCTCGGTCGTCACCGCCGTGGACCCCGCCCTCCTGCTGCCCTGCCTGGGCAACGGCGACGACCTCGCCGCGGCGGGCCTGGCGGCGGCGGCCTCCGACCGGCGCACGGTCGCCGACACCTGGGCGCGCCAGCTGGAGTACGCCCCGGTCCTCGCGATCGTCGACGGCGACGGGGCCGACGACGAGGACCGGGCCCTGCTGGCCCAGCTGCATCCGACCGCACGCCACATCCCGTACGAGTCACCGGAGTTGGCGGAGGCCGCTCTCGCCGGGTTCGACGTCGAGGCGGCCGCCGCCCGCCAGCACCCGGCGTGCGCGCTGCTGCCGCAGGACGCCGACGAGGCCGGGGTCCTCACCTACGTATGGCACCGCACCCGCCCCTTCCACCCGGGGCGGCTGTACGAGGCGCTGGAGGAGCTGTGCTGTGCGGCCGCCCGCAGCCGGGGCCGGTTCTGGCTCGCCGACCGGCCCGACACCCTCCTCGCCTGGGACGCCGCGGGCGGCGCGCTCTGCGTGGAGAGCGCGGGGCCTTGGCTCGCCTCGCTGCCCGACGCAGCCTGGGAGATGGTCCCGCCCGTACGCCGGGCGGCGGCCGCCCTCGACTGGCACCCCGAGCACGGCGACTGCTGCCAGCACCTCGTCTTCACCTCGCCGGGCCTCGACCGCGAGGCCCTGGCCGGGCTGCTCGACTCCTGCCTGCTCACCGACGCGGAGTACGCAGAGGGCCGGGCCTCCTGGAAACGCCTACCGCCCGCTTTCGACGCGTTCCTGGAGGCGTGAGGCCGGGGGCGGCGTCGACTGGACGATCACGCGGACGCTCTGAACCAGAGAGCCGTGGAACGCGTCTGTTCCTCGTACACGAGGGATTCGATCCGGACGACCCGGCACAGGTGATGGCGCGCAAGATCATGGGCGGCGGCCGGCGCTCGTACGTCATGGACGTGCCGCGGGGTGTGGTGGAGCGGCTGTAACCGCCCGGGCACCCCGCGTGCACGTGCATCTTCCCATGCAGGCGCACATGAACACAGCTATGATCCGGGGCAGTTGACCATTCACAGTTGCACGTCTGCACATCCCGGGAGCGACCTTGCACCACGCGTACAACGGCATGGCGGCAGCGGAGCTTCAGGGTGTCGCGTGGCAGAAGAGCAGGCACAGCAACTCGCAGGGATCCTGCGTCGAATTCGCAAAACTGCCCGGCGGAGGAGTGGCGGTACGCAACTCGCGCCACCCGGACGGTCCGGCGCTGGTCTACACCAGGGCCGAGATAGAGGCGATGCTGCTCGGCATCAAGGATGGCGAGTTCGACCATCTGATAGCTGACTGACGGATGACGATGGCTGTCAGCGGACAGATGTCGGGCGTAGGGCGATGCCTGGCTGTCGGTTGACACGTGACAAACGTTGATAGCTGACCGACGGACAACAGGTGAGCTGTGAGGTAACGGGCAACAGGCAACCGACAACAGGTGACCGGCAACGGGTAACGGGCGTCGATACTTCGCTGGGCGCTGGGCGCTGGGCGCTGGCCGCTGGCCGCTGGCCGACTGCGGAGGGTGAAGGGCGGTTTTCCGCTCAGTCCGCCGACTGGAGTCGGAACAGCGCCCAGACCACCTTGCCGCTGATCGCCTCCGACAGCGGGTGCCAGCCCCAGCTGTCGGCGAACGACTCGACCAGGAACAGGCCCCGGCCGGACTCCGCGCCGAAGTCGTCGCTCGCGCGCTCGACCGGGCTCTCGTTGCTGGGGTCGCGCACCGCGCACACCAACCGGCTCGTCCAGCGCATGAGATGGAGCCGCACCGGCACCTCGGTCTCGCGCGGGGTGTCGGCAGGCAGGGCGTGCCGCAGCGCGTTGGTGACGAGCTCGGAGACGACGAGGGCGACATCGTCGAAACGCTCGCCGAGCTCCCACTGCGTGAGGGTCGACCTGGTGAACTTCCGTGCTCCGCGCACCGCTTCGTAGCGCGCGGGCAGCGCACAGGACGCGGAACCCGCCACGGTCGACGGGTCAAGGGGAGGAAGCGCCTGCCTTAAGGGCTCATAAGGCTCCAGCATGGTCGATCCATTCGTCCCCATGCGAGGCACTCCCGGGTTCGCGGCCGTGGCGGTACAGGACGCAAGCGACTAGACGCAGTTGAGCACGCAGGTGCGCGAGGACCATGGTTCCGAATGCTTCGGCCCGATGCAAGGGCAGATGCACGTGCACGCGACCGACCTGTCCCTGACCGTGCCGTTTCTTGCTCATTTCTTCCTCAGAAGTTCGCCAGGCCGATTTCGCTCCTTGACCATTTCCGTAATCACGCGGGTACGGGGTGAAGCGTTTTGATGGCAGACTGCCCACCACCATTGGATGGGGAGGACGGCGAAGTGACCGCAGGGGAGGCATGGGGATCCCCCCGGCCGAGTGCAGTCGAGGCCGGCGGAGGCTCGGTGGTCCGGCGCATTCTGCTGGGCTCTCAACTGAGGCGCCTGCGCGAGTCGCGCGGCATCACGCGGGAAGCAGCCGGCTATTCGATCCGGGCGTCCGAGTCCAAGATCAGTCGTATGGAGTTGGGGCGGGTGAGCTTCAAGGCCAGGGATGTCGAGGACCTGCTCACGCTCTACGGCGTCGGCGACGAGTCGGAGCGCACCGCGCTGCTCAGCCTCGCCAAAGAGGCCAACATCGCGGGCTGGTGGCACAGTTTCGGCGATGTGCTGCCGGGCTGGTTCCAGACATACATCGGTCTGGAGGGCGCGGCCTCGCTGATCCGCATCTACGAAGTCCAGTTCGTGCACGGCCTGTTGCAGACCGAGGCGTACGCGCACGCCGTCGTGTCGCGGGGCATGCGCGGTGCGCCCAGCGCCGAGATCGACAAGCGCGTCGCGCTGCGACTCGAACGGCAGAAGGCCCTCGTGTCGGAGCGCGCCCCCCAGTTCCACGCGGTGCTCGACGAGGCCGCACTGCGCCGCCCCTACGGTGAACGGGACGTGATGCGCGGCCAGTTGCGGCACCTGATCGAGATGTCGGAGCAGCCCAACATCAACCTCCAGGTGATGCCGTTCAGCTTCGGCGGGCACGCGGGGGAGAGCGGCGCCTTCACGATGCTGCGGTTCCCCGAGTCGGACCTGTCGGACATCGTCTATCTCGAACAGCTCACCTCCGCACTGTATTTGGACAAGGCCGAAGAGGTAGCGCAGTACGAGCGGGCGATGGCACGCCTGCAAGAGGACAGCCCCGGCCCGGAGGAAAGCCGCGATCTTCTGCGCGGACTCCTCCAACTCAGCTGACTCATCAGTAGGATGACGTCACATCAGGCCAGTGACGCGGTTGACCGCGCGGAGCCGGCGGACACAGCAGTAGGGGATGGCATGTCCTTCTTCACCGACCTCGCCCACCAGTTCATAGACGGCCAGTGGCGCACCGGCAGCGGGTCGTGGGACATCATCGACTTCGATCCGTACAACGGGGAGAAGCTCGCCACCATCACCGTCGCCACCGTCGAGGAGGTCGACGAGGCCTACCGCGCGGCCGAGCGCGCCCAGCGGGAGTGGGCCGAGACCAATCCGTACACCCGCAGACTCGTCTTCGAGCGCGCCCTGCGCATCACCGAGGAGCGCGAGCCCGAGATCATCGAGGCGATCATCAGCGAGCTCGGGGGCACCCGGCTCAAGGCGGTGTACGAGGTCCACCTCGCCAAGGAGTTCCTGCGCGAGGCGATCCAGCTGGCGCTGCGCCCCGAGGGCCGCATCCTGCCGTCGCCGGTCGACGGCAAGGAGAACCGCGTCTACCGCCTCCCGGTCGGCGTGATCGGCGTGATCAGCCCGTTCAACTTCCCGTTCCTGGTCACCATCAAGTCGATCGCTCCGGCGCTCGCGCTGGGCAACGCGGTCGTCATCAAGCCGAACCAGAACGCGCCGGTGGTCGGCGGCGGGCTCATAGCCAAGATATTCAAGGACGCGGGACTGCCCGCCGGGCTCCTGAACGTCCTGGTCACCGACATCGCCGAGATAGGCGACGCGCTGATAGAGCACCCCGTCCCCAAGGTCATCTCGTTCGCGGGCTCCGACCGCACCGGCCGCCACGTCGCCTCGGTCGCCGGCAGCCACTTCAAGCGCGTCATCCTGGAACTGAGCGGCAACAGCGCCCTGGTCGTCCTTGACGACGCGGACCTCGACTACGCGGTGGACGCGGCGGTCTTCAGCCGCTTCGTCTATCAGGGCCAGGTCTGCATGGCCGCCAACCGCATCCTCGTCGACCGGTCGATCCTCGACGCGTTCACGGGCAAGTTCCTCGCGAAGGTGGCCTCGCTGAGAACCGGCGACCCCGCCGACCCGGCCACCGACATCGGCCCCGTCATCAACAACTTCCAGGCCGAGGCGCTGACTTCGCTGGTCGAACAGGCCCTCGCCGAGGGTGCCACGGCGCTCGTACGGGGTCGCACGCGCGGCAACCTGGTGGAGCCCACCGTGCTCATGGGCCTGCCCGCCGACTCCTCCGTACTGCGCCAGGAGATCTTCGGCCCGGTGGCGCTGCTCATCCCCTTCGACGGGGAGGAGGAGGCCGTACGCATGGCGAACGACAGCCCGTACGGACTCAGCGGTGCCGTGCACACGGCCAACGTCGAACGCGGAGTGCGGTTCGCCAAGCGGATCGACACCGGGATGATGCACGTCAACGACTCGACGATCCAGGACGAGCCGCTGGTCGCGTTCGGCGGTGAGAAGTACTCGGGGCTCGGGCGGCTGAACGGCGACTCGACGGTCGAGGCCTTCACCACGCAGAAGTGGATCTCGGTCCAGCACGAGCGCAGCCCGTTCCCGTTCTGAGGCGCGCGAGGGCCCGCCCACTGCGAGGGCCCGCCCACTGCGAGGGCCCGGCCGCCCGGTGGGAAGCGGATGGCAGCTGACGGCTGATGACTGATGGCTGACAGATGGCAGAGGCCAGCTTTCCAAGGGCGGTTGGCCGCAGACCGCTGACAGATGCCCGCTGACGGATGCCCGATGACCGCAGGCGGATGGCCGCTGACAGAGGACAGGATCTGACCTCTTTCCTCTCTAACGTGTTTCTTGTCAGCAGGCAGCACCGAAAGAAGGCGGTTGGATCATGGTTACTCACGTTCCCGCAGAGGCGCACGGCGACGAGCGCGGCGCTCTTCTCGGCTTCGTCGAGGCCCAGCGCGGGGCGCTGCGCCGCTCCCTCATCGGACTCACCGACGAGCAGGCCGCCACCCGCCCCAGCGCCAGCGAGCTGTCGCTCTCCGGGCTGGTCAAGCACGTCGCCGAGTGTGAACTGAACTGGCTGCGGATGGCCCAGCAGCAGCCCAACGAGAAGCAGCGCGACCAGTCGAACTGGCACGAGAGCTTCCAGCTCATGGGCGACGAGAGCGTCGAGGGCATGCTCGCGTTCTGGGACGAAGTGGCCGCCCAGACCGAGGAGTTCATCAGCAAGGTGCCCTCCCTCGACGACACCTTCCCGCTGCCCGACGCGCCGTGGTTCCCCAAGGAGGGCCGGGTCTCCATGCGCTGGCTGCTGCTCCACCTCGTCGAGGAGATCGCCCGGCACGCCGGGCACGCCGACATCGTCCGCGAATCGCTCGACGGAAAGACGGCCTTCGAGCTGGTTGCCCTCGCGAACAGCTGAGGTCATACGCTTGCGGCCATGTCAACGATCCGTCTCCTGGTTCTCGGCGCGGTACGTCAGCACGGCCGGGCGCACGGCTATCAGGTGCGCAACGACCTCGAGTACTGGGGCGCGCACGAGTGGTCGAACGCCAAGCCGGGTTCGATCTACCACGCGCTCAAGCAGATGGCGAAGCAGGGCGTGCTCCTCGCCCACGAGGTGGCGCCCAGCACGGTCGGCGGTCCGCCGCGCACCGAGTACGAGCTGACCGAGGCGGGCCGGGAGGAGTACTTCCGGCTGTTGCGTGAGGCGCTGGCCTCCTTCGACCAGAAGATGGACGTGCTCTCGGCCGCGCTCGGCTTCATGGTGGACCTGCCGCGCGCCGAGGCGGTCGCCCTGCTGGGCGACCGGCTGGAGAAGCTGGCGGCCTGGCGGCGTTCGGCGACGGAGTACTACACGCCGTCCGAGGGGCCCGCCCAGTTCGGCCACATCGGCGAGATCATGAACATGTGGGTCCACTCGGCGGACGCGGAAGCGGAGTGGACCCGTGGCCTCATCGCCCGTATCGAGGGCGGCGCGTACGTCTTCGCGGGCGAGGGCGAGCCGTTCGTGGGCGTACTGGCCGAGGACGAGGAGAACCCGTACGCCACGGGGGAGCGGGATCCGGGGGATCTTCTCTAATCAAGTTTGACGAGTGCTGGGCAGGCGGTTACCTTGTACCGCGTAGTCAAGTTTGATTACTGGGGTTGCCTTGGTGTCGGCCGAGGGCCTCTTGCGATCGGGGCGGGCTGTCGGTGACCCCCTCGATCGACGTGACCGGAGGAGGAGAGAGTGCCTGACGTGGGCAGGGACGCGAACGCGATTGTCGTGGAGGACGTGGGCAAGCGGTACGGGACGAAGCGGGTGCTCGACGGGCTCGACCTGGCCGTGCGGCGCGGCACGGTGCACGCGGTGCTCGGCCCCAACGGTGCGGGCAAGACCACCGCCGTACGGATCATGACCACGCTGCTGCGCCCGGACGTGGGCCGCGTGCTGGTCGCGGGGCGCGACGTGCGGCGCGAGGCGGGTGCGGTGCGGCGGCGCATCGGGCTGCTCGGGCAGCACGCGGCGGTGGACGAGGAGCTCGGCGGTCGGCAGAACCTGGAGATGTTCGGCCGCCTCCACCATCTCGGGGCGCGCCGGGCGGGCGCGCGGGCGGACGAGCTTCTCGCCCGTTTCGGCCTGGCGGACACCGGTCGCAAGGCGGTCGGGCAGTACAGCGGGGGCATGCGCAGGCGCCTCGACCTGGCGGCCTCGCTCATCACCGACCCGGAGGTGCTGTTCCTGGACGAGCCGACCACCGGGCTCGATCCGCGGGGCCGGGCGGAGGTGTGGGAGGCGGTGCGGTCGCTGGTGGGCGGCGGCACGACGGTGCTGCTGACCACGCAGTACCTGGAGGAGGCCGACCAGTTGGCGGACCGGATCTCGCTGATCGACGGCGGCAAGGTGGCCGCCGAGGGCACGGCGGACGAGCTGAAGGCGACGGTCGGCTCGGACCGCATCGAGGTGGTCGTACGGGACGCGGGTCAACTGGATCGCGCTGTCAGGGTGTTGGGGCTCGGTGAGGTGGCCGTGGACCGGGACCGGCGGCTGCTGAGCGCGCCGGTCGCCGACCGGATGACGGCGCTCGCGGGGGTCGTCCGTGCGCTGTCGGCGGCGGACATCGAGGCGGAGGACATCGCGGTGCGCAGGCCGACGCTCGACGAGGTGTTCCTGTCCCTGACCGAACGCGAGCGGGACCAGCAGAGGGTGGCGGCATGAGCGCGGTCGGCTGGGCGGTGACGGACTCCTGGACGATGACCCGGCGCGAACTCGCGCACTGGGCGCGGCAGCCCGTGCAGGTTGTGGTGGGCCTGGTCTTTCCCGTGATGCTGCTGCTGGTGTTCGGCTACCTGGTGGGCGGCGGGCGGGGCGTGTCGGGCCCGTACGTCGACTTCCTGGTGCCGGGCATGCTGGCGCTGACCATGGCGTTCGGCCTCGAAGGCACGATGCTGGCGGTGACGCGGGACCTGAACAAGGGCGTGGTCGACCGGTTCCGCTCGATGCCGATGGTGTCGGGGACGGTGCTGGTGGGGCGGGCGGTGGCGGACATGCTGCAGTCGGCGGCGGGGCTCGTCGTGATGATCGGCGTGGGGTACGCGATCGGGTGGCGGCCGGACATGGGCGCGGGCTTTCCGGCGGCGCTGGGGCTGTTGCTGCTGCTCCGCTTCGCGATGCTGTGGGTCGGCATCCATCTGGCGATGGTCGCGGGGCGGCCGGAGCTGGTGCAGGCGGTCCAGATCCTGATCTGGCCGGTCGGCTTCCTGTCCAACGCGTTCGCCGTGCCGGCGTCGATGCCGGGGTGGTTGGGGGTGGTCGTGGAATGGAACCCGCTGTCTGCGACTGCTACGGCAGTGCGGGGGTTGTTCGGGGCGGGGGAGGGTGCGTCGTCCTGGGCGGGTGGGCATGCGGGGTGGTTGGCGGTGGTGTGGTCGGTGGGGCTGGTGGGGGTGTTCCTGCCGCTTGCCGTCCGGCGGTTTGGGCGGTTGGGCGGGTAGGGGGCGGCGGCTTGGTTCGGGGTGCGGCTGGGTCGGCCCCGGCCGGGGCGGGGTGCTCCTTGGCTCGGCGTGCGTGGCCCGGGGTGCGCTGGGGCTCCGCCCCAGACCCCGGGGCGCCCCTCCCCGCCCCTTCCCTCAACCCGCCGGGGGTGTCGTTCGGCTGCGGATCGTGCGTGGTTGCTCGCGCAGTTCCCCGCGCCCCTGGCAGTACTGGTGCTGGCCGGCAGGAGCATCTTCAGCCCGTCATGGGGGTCCCCCCTGGCCCTTGAGGCCTTGGGGGAGATTGAGGACGAGCGCCCTTGAGGCGCGAGCGGGGTCTAGTGGTGGAAGGCTGTTGCCACGGACTCGTCGCGGCCCAGAGGGCCGGATTGGCGGCGGAGTTCGGGCAGTAGTCGGCCCAGGTCCTCGACGAGCAGCGCGGCCAGGTCGGAGGAGAAGCCGTTGCGGCAGACCACCCTGAGCACCGACAAATCCTCCCGGTTCGCCGGGAAGGTGTACGCGGGCACCAGCCAGCCCCGCTCGCGCAGCCGGCGCGAGACGTCGAACACGTCGTACCGTTTGATCTCCGGCGCCGTCGTGAAGGCGAACACCGGCAACTCGTCACCCCGGGTGAGGAGTTGGAAGTCGCCGAACGCCTCCACCCGTTCCGCGAGCCCCCGCGCGACGTCCCGGGTGGTCTGCTGGACGGCCCGGTAGCCCTCCCGGCCCAGCCGCAGGAACGTGTAGTACTGCGCCACCACCTGCGCCCCCGGCCGCGAGAAGTTCAGCGCGAAGGTCGGCATGTCGCCGCCGAGGTAGTTCACCCGGAAGACCAGTTCCTCGGGGAGCTCGGCCGCCGTGCGCCACAGCGCCCAGCCCACCCCGGGGTAGACGAGGCCGTACTTGTGCCCCGAGGTGTTGATGGAGGACACCCTCGGCAGCCGGAAGTCCCACACCAGGTCCTCGTCGACGAAGGGCGCGACCATCGCCCCGGACGCCCCGTCGACGTGGACCGGGACGTCCAGCCCCGTACGCTCCTGCAAATCGTCGAGCGCCGCGCACAGCTCTCCGATGGGCTCGTAGGAGCCGTCGAAGGTGGAGCCGAGCACCCCGACGACGCCGATCGTGTTCTCGTCGCAGAGCGCGGCGGCGGCCGCCGGGTCGAGGTGGAAGCGGTCGCCCTCCATGGGCACCTGGCGCGCCTCGACCTCCCAGAAGTTGCAGAACTTCTCCCAGCACACCTGCACGTTCACGCCCATGACGAGGTTCGGGCGGGCCTCGCGGGAGGGGTAGCGGTCCGCGTTGCGCAGTGCCCAGCGCCGCTTGAGGGCCAGGCCCGCCAGCATGCACGCCTCGCTGGAGCCGGTCGTCGAGCAGCCGACCGCGGTGTTCGGGTCCGGCGCGTGCCACAGGTCGGCGAGCATCGCCACGCAGCGCCGCTCCAGCTCGGCGGTGCGCGGGTACTCGTCCTTGTCGATCATGTTCTTGTCGCGGCACTCCGCCATCAGCACCCCGGCCTGCGGCTCCATCCACGTGGTGACGAAGGTGGCCAGGTTGAGCCGGGAATTGCCGTCGAGCATCAGCTCGTCGTGGACCAGCTGGTACGCGGTCATCGGCGCGAGCGGCCGGTCGGGCAGCCGGTGCCGCGGCGGCGCCGAGGTCATCGAACCGACCGGGTCGGCCTCCCCGTAGAAGGGGTTGAGCGCGAGCCGCGCGTACTCCTTCTCGTCGGTGTGCTCCTTCTCGCTGCCGCCACGGTGCAGTGCCATGGGGGGTCGACCACCTTTCGGGACAGGGGAGGGGCGCCACCGGGCCGACGCGTGCCGTCGGCCCGGCCGGGTCGCGTCAGGTGCGGGCCAGGACCACCGCGGTCCCGTACGCGCACACCTCCGTGCCCACGTCCGCCGCCTCCGTCACGTCGAACCGCATCATCAGGACCGCGTTCGCGCCCCGGGCCTTCGCCTGGGCCACCAGCCGCTCCATCGCCTGGTTCCGGGTCTCGACGAGCGTCTTGGTCAGGCCCTTCAACTCGCCGCCGATCATGGACTTGAGGCCGGCGCCGATCTGGCTGCCCAGGTGCCGGGAGCGTACGGTGAGCCCGAAGACCTCCCCGATGACCTGTTGCACCGTGTAGCCGGGTACGTCGTTGGTGGTCACCACCAGGACGTCCGCCTGCGGGCCCTGTCCGCCGCCGTACTCCTCGATGCCCATGTGGTTCCCCTTCCGGTAGCCCTTGTCGGCCCTACCCAGCCTGCCCCTGGAACCAGGCTTTCGCGCGTTACGTTGATAACTTTGGCTGCCGACGGCAGACAGCCCGCCCGACACCCACACCCAGGAGCCCGGTACCCGTGACTTCCCTTGCCCTCGGACCGAGCTGGCTGGACCCCGACTATCTGCTCCAGACCTTCGGCCTGGTCGGCCTGCTGATCATCGTGTTCGCCGAGTCGGGCCTGCTCATCGGCTTCTTCCTGCCGGGCGACTCGCTCCTGTTCACCACCGGCCTGCTGGTCACCACCGGCAAGCTGGACACCCCGCTGTGGCTGGTGTGCGTGCTGGTCGTCTTCGCCGCGGTCCTCGGTGACCAGGTGGGCTATCTGTTCGGCAAGAAGGTGGGCCCGTCCCTCTTCAGCCGGCCCGACTCCAGACTCTTCAAGCAGGAGAACGTGGAGAAGGCCCACGACTTCTTCGAGAAGTACGGTCCCAAGTCGCTGGTCCTGGCCCGCTTCGTGCCGATCGTGCGCACCTTCACGCCGATCATCGCGGGCGTCAGCGGCATGAACTACCGCTCGTTCGTCATCTTCAACGTCATCGGCGGCAGCCTGTGGGGCGCGGGCGTCACCCTGCTCGGCGCGGCGCTCGGCAACGTGGCCTTCGTCCACCAGCACATCGAGCTGATCCTCGTCGGCATCGTGCTGATCTCGGTCGTGCCGATCGCCATCGAGTTCCTGCGGGCCCGCTCGAAGGCGAAGAAGAACCCGCCGGTGGCCCAGGGTCCCGGCGGCCCCGGTCAGGCGCCGCAGCGCGGCGGCCGCCACGCCAAGCGGTAGCGCTCCGCCGGAAGGGGACGCTTCTCCCGCGGGTCGGTGGTGGCTGGTCGCCGCGCCCCGGGGAGCGCCCCGGCGCGAGCTCCCCGCTAGAACCCGCGGGTCCGCTTCGCCGCGGCGCGGCCCGCGCCCGGCGACCTGAGGAAGAGCCGGGCGATCTCGTTGCCGAGGTTCACGCCGATCGCGATGGCGAGCGCGAGCGCGGACGCCTTGGCCAGCGAGGCGATGCCCTGGTCCATGTGGTTCTTGGCGATCGAGAGCACCCCGAAATAGGTGGCGCTACCCGGAAGCAGGGGGCCGATCGCGGCGGTGACGTACAGCAGCGCCGAGGTGTTCCAGTACCGCGCGAGCAGCTGTCCGAACAGGCCGACCAGGCAGGCCGCGATCGCCGTCGCCATGATCGGCGAGCCCTTCGCGGTGATCGCGACGGCCGCGTAGACCACCCAGGCGACCCCGCCGTTCGCGGCCACGATCAGCACGGTGGAACGATCCTGCTGGAGCAGGACGGCGAAGGTCAGGCACAGCACGAACGACGCCAGGATCTGGACGACCGGGCGGTCGATGGGCTGGAACGTGCCCTCCGGGTTGAGCTCGGCGTGGAACTGGAGCCCGCCGTACAGGACGGTCAGGACGCCGACCACGATCGCGACGAAGAAGTACCCGACTTCGAGGAGCCTCGCCGAGGCGGTGACGTAGAAGCCGGTCAGGCCGTCATGGACGGCCGCCACCAGGGCCCGCCCGGGGATCAGCGCGAACAGGCCACCGGTGATCACCGCGGTGGGACTGAGGTTCCAGGAGAGCAGGCTGAGCGCGACGCCCATCGCGGCGGGCGGCATCGCTGCCACCGCGAACTGGTAGAACTCCGGCAGCCCGCGGGCCGCGCACAGCCAGGCGAGCCGGTCGCCGAGGACCGCGCCGACCGCCGCCACCAGGAACACCGCGACGCCGCCGCCGAGCAGCACGGACGCCGCTCCCGCGAGCAGCCCGCAGGCGGTGGTCAGGACCCAGCCGGGGTAGGGGTGGCGGTTGCGGCGGATCTCCGCGAGCCGCCGGTAGGCCTCTTCGAGGGAGACCTCGTGGTCCTCGGTGGTCATGTCCGTGACGAGCCGGTGCACGGCCGCCAGGCGGGTGTAGTCGGTGCCGCGCCGGCGCACCGTGCGGTTGGCCGTCACCGGGTCGTCCACCAGGGACGGCTGGTGGGTGATGGCGAGCATGGTGAAGGTGACCGTGGGCTCGCAGCGGTCCAGGCCGTAGCTGCGGCAGATCGCGAACATGGCGGCCTCGACGTCCTCGGCGCCCTCGCCGCCCGCGAGCAGCAGCTCGCCGATACGCAGCGTCAGGTCGAGCACGCGGGGCACGGCCGGGCCGGTGTCGTCGTGCTTCTGGATCGGCTCGGCCACCGGCCGCTCGCCCACCGGCATCCGCAGCATGGTGCGCATGCGGTCTTGCCAGGGCGCGTCCTTGGAGAGCCGCACCAGCGGCAGGCCCGCGGTGGTGATCAGCGCGTTCGGCGTGTCCCGGGCGCTGTAGGTGCTCGGCGTGGCGAACGCGGAGGCGGCCTGGTCGGCGGGCGTCTCGACGACGGGGGTGGTGAGCCCGGCGGGCAGCGCGAACTCGGAGGTCGGCGAGTCCTCCTCAAGTACGTGCGGCTGCTCCACGCCCTCGGGGGGTGCGAAAGCGCTGCGTGCCTCGTCGGACTGCGGCTTGCGGTCCTCGACCATGTCGTGCTGCTCGGCCACCACTGGTCCCATGCCTCCCTCCGGCCGCTTGCGTGCGTGTGCCCAGTATGTGGGCCGTCATGAGCTGGTACGACAGCGGGCGGCGCACCCCGAGGGTGCGCCGCCCGCTGTCACGGAAGAACGTGCGTCAGTGCGCGCCGCCCTGCGCCTCCAGGCGCTTGTACGAGGCCTCGACCTCGGCCTCGGCCTCGACGCGGCCGACCCAGTTGGCGCCCTCGACGGACTTGCCGGGCTCCAGGTCCTTGTAGACCTCGAAGAAGTGCTGGATCTCCAGGCGGTCGAACTCGGAGACGTGGTGGATGTCGCGCAGGTGCTCCACGCGCGGGTCGGACGCCGGGACGCACAGCAGCTTGTCGTCGCCGCCGGCCTCGTCGGTCATCCGGAACATGCCGATCGCGCGGCACTTGATGACGCAGCCGGGGAACGTCGGCTCGTCCAGCAGGACCAGGGCGTCCAGCGGGTCGCCGTCCTCGCCGAGGGTGTCCTCGACGAAGCCGTAGTCGGCCGGGTAGCTGGTCGAGGTGAAGAGTCGACGGTCCAGGCGGATCCGGCCGGTCTCGTGGTCGACCTCGTACTTGTTCCGCGACCCCTTCGGGATCTCGATGGTGACGTCGAACTCCACGGGTGGCTCTCCTCCATGATCAGCACATGCATCGGACGGGTGCTGCGCCGATGCCGTGTTCGCGGCAGGACGCAGTTCTGGTGATTAAGTGTCCCTCACGCAGGTGTGTGATCGCGAAAGGGGCTGGTCCTCGGTGCCGGGACCCAAGACATGGCAGCTCACGGCGGGTGCGGCGGCGGTCGGCCTGGCACTGGCGACCGGGGCGGTGGCCGTGGCCGGACCGTGGGACTCAGGCCAGCGTACGGCCGAGCGTGAGCGGGCCGCATCGTGGGGCGCCAGGGGTGGCGCACATCACCAGCGGCCCACGGATGCGGAGGCCCCGGCTCCGGCGCCGAGCGCCCCCAGCGTGCTCACCGCGCTCGGTGCTCCGGCCGGCACCCCCGTCCCGGCCGCCCTTCCCGCGGCCCTCGCCCCGCTCCTGGACGACCCGGCGCTCGGCCCGCACCCGGCGGCCTCGGTCCTGGACACGGCCACCGGCCAGGAGCTGTACGCCGCCCGCGCGGACGCGGCCATGACACCGGCCTCCACCATCAAGATCGCGACGGCGGCCGCGGTCCTCACCGCGCTCCCGCCCGACCACCGCTTCGCCACCACCGTGCTCGCCCCGGCCGACGCCGCGGCGCTCACCCTCGTCGGCGGCGGCGACCCCACCCTCGACAGGACGCGCCTGGCCGCCCTCGCCGACGACACCGCCCGCGCCCTGGGCGCGCGTCCCGCGGGCCCCGTACAACTGGCGTACGACACCTCGTTGTTCAGCGGGCCCGCGGTGCATCCGATCGGCCCCAACGAGAACCTCGCGCCGGTCGTCCCCCTCATGACGGACGAGGGGCGCGCGGACTCCTCGGACAGCGGGCCCGCGCCGCGCACCGGCGATCCGGCGGGCGACACCGCGCGGGCCTTCGCCGAGCTGCTGCGCGGGCACGGGCTGCGGGTGGCCGCGCCGGTGGCGGGCACCGCGCCCGCCGGGGCCAAGGAGCTGGCGCGCACGCTCTCCGCGCCGCTGCCCGAGATCGTCGAGCGGATGCTGACCAACAGCGACAACGACATCGCCGAGGCCCTCAACCGCCAGACCGCCCTCGCCACAGGCCGCCCCGCGAGCTTCGACGGGGGCGCCGCGGCCGTGCCCGCCCAGCTCGCCAAGCTCCGACTCCCCCTGGACGGATCGGTGTTCACGGACGGCAGCGGTCTCAACCGGGCCGACCGGGTCAGCGCGGGCCTGCTCACCCGGCTGCTCGCCAAGGCCGCCGACCCGGCCCGCCCCGAGCTGCGCCCGATCCTCACCGGCCTGCCCGTGGCCGGGTTCACCGGCACCCTCGGCGGCCGCTACGGCACGGCGTCCGCGGCGACCGGCCTGGTCCGCGCGAAGACCGGCACCCTGGGCGGGGCCGGGGTCAACACCCTGGCCGGGACGGTCGTCGACGCGAGCGGGCACCTCCTCGCGTTCGCGTTCCTGTCGGCGGGGACGCCCGGGGCCGACCCGGGCCCCGCCCAGCGCGCCCTCGACCGGCTCGCCACCCGGCTCACGGCGCACTGAGCGCCGCCGACCGGGTTCCCTTCGGGGGCCGACAACGTACGGTTGACGCATGACTGGCATCGGCGGTGCAGGTACCTCTGGGATGGTCGACTGGAACCTCGCGGTCGCGACCGCGACCCGACTGGTGCGGCCGGGCCCCGACGTGAGCCGCGACGAGGCACGGGAGATCGTCGCCGAGCTCCGTCGGCACGCCAAGGCCGCCGAGGAGCACGTGCGTACGTTCACCCGGATGATCCCGGAGGGCGTCGAACCGGAGGACACCCCGGTTCTGGTCGTCGACCGGGCCGGCTGGGTGCGGGCCAACGTCGCGGGCTTCCGCGAGGTGCTGAAGCCCTTGCTCGACAAGATGCAGGAACGCCGCGGGAACAGCCCCGGCGGGGCCGTGCTCGGCGCGGTCGGCGGAAAGGTCACCGGCGTCGAGCTGGGCATGCTGCTGAGCTTCCTGTCCTCGCGGGTCCTCGGCCAGTACGAGACCTTCGCGCCCCCCGGCCGGGACCTTCCGGCGGCGCCGGGCGGCGGGGGCCGTCTGCTGCTCGTGGCGCCCAACATCGTGCACGTCGAGCGCGAACTCGACGTGGCGCCGCACGACTTCAGGCTCTGGGTGTGCCTCCACGAGGAGACCCACCGCACCCAGTTCACCGCGGTGCCCTGGCTGCGCGACCACCTGGAGGGTGAGATCCAGTCATTCCTCGGCGAGACCGAGGTCGACCCGATGACCGTCCTGGAGCGGCTGCGTGAGGCCGCCCAGTCGCTGGCCGGGAGCCGGCCCGAGGGCGAGGAGGGCGAGGGCGGGCGCTCCCTGGTCGAGCTCGTCCAGACCCCGGCCCAGCGCGAGATCCTGGGTCGGCTCACCGCCGTGATGTCCCTCCTCGAAGGGCACGCGGACTACGTGATGGACGGGGTCGGGCCGCAGGTCGTGCCCTCGGTGGGCGAGATCCGCGAGAAGTTCAAGGAGCGCCGCGCCAAGGGGGCCTCCCGGCTCGACATGGCGCTGCGCAAGCTGCTCGGCCTCGACGCCAAGCTGCGCCAGTACCGCGACGGCGAGCGCTTCGTGCGGGCCGTGGTGGACGAGGTCGGCATGGACGGCTTCAATCGGGTGTGGACGTCGCCGAACACGCTCCCCACGAAGGCCGAGATCGCCAAGCCGGCGGACTGGGTCGCGCGCGTGCACCGCAAGGCGGAGTCCTGAGCGAAAAGCCGCCGGTGGGCGGGTGTCAACGCGGGAATCACCCATCCGAGGGACCGTGGGGCATGGGTAGGCGTGCAATGCTCGGGTAACGGCTCTGTTCTGTCACCATCTACGCACTCTGTGTGACTGAACGTCCCTCCTGTTCCCCCTGTTCCCTCTGTTCCCCCCGCTCCTCTCCGCGCCAGAGGCACCCCCAACTTCACCGAAGGGCACCGGACATGGGTCCCCATCCTGCGGTCGCAGCGATACGCCTGGCGGTTCGCCGCGTACTCCACGACGTACTGAACGAACACTCCCGCGACCACGAGCGGGCCGCCGTCGGCGTGACCGCGGGGGCTCCCGCCGGTCCCGGGTCCGGCCTGAGCACCGCGCCGCCCGAGCCCCTGGTGCTCGTGGCCTGCTCCGGCGGCGCCGACTCCATGGCGCTCGCCTCCGCGCTCGCCTTCGAATCCCGCAAGCTCTCGCTGCGCGCCGGCGGCATCACCGTCGACCACGGCCTCCAGCACGGTTCCGACCTGCGGGCCGCCGAGGTCGTCTCGCGCATGGCCGGCCTGGGGCTCGAACCCGCCGAGGCCATCACCGTTCACGTCGGCCGCGAGGGAGGGCCCGAGGCTGCCGCCCGGGACGCCCGCTACGCCGCCCTCGACGCCGCCGCCGAGCGCCACGGCGCCGCCGCGATCCTGCTCGGCCACACCCGCGACGACCAGGCCGAGACGGTGCTCCTCGGCCTCGCCCGCGGCTCCGGAACACGCTCGCTGTCCGGCATGGCCGCCGTCTCGGGGGCGGCGGGCCGCTACCGGCGCCCCTTCCTGGAACTCGACCGCCAGACCGCCCGCAAGGCCTGCATGGTCCAGGCGCTGCCCGTCTGGGACGATCCGCACAACGCCGACCCCGCCTACACCCGCTCCCGGCTGCGCCAGGAGGGCCTGCCCGCCCTGGAGAAGGCGCTCGGCAAGGGCGTCGTCGAGGCTCTCGCCCGCACCGCCCAGCTCTCCCGCGACGACGCCGACGCCCTGGACGCCTGGGCCCTCCAGGCGGACGCGTCCGTACGGGACGACGCCGGGCTCCTGGAGTGCGCGAAGCTGTTCGCGCTGCCGCCCGCCGTGCGCCGCCGCATCGTGCGCCGGGCGGTCATCGAGGCGGGTTCACCCGCTGGTTCGCTCTTCGCCCGCCATGTCGAAGAGGTCGACAAGCTGATCACCGGCTGGCGCGGCCAGCGGGCCATCAATCTCCCGGGCCGCGTCGTGGCACGTCGGCAGGGTGGCAGACTGGTCATTCGGCAGGGCTGAGACCGCGTACGTCACTCGGCTCGCGCCACGGACAACGGAACCCCCAAGAAAGCGGCCCGGGTGAACGAGAAGGACATGGGCACCGACCTCCAGTCGGTGCTCATCACCAAGGAAGAGATCGACGCGAAGCTGGCGGAGCTGGCCGGGAAGATCGACGCGGAGTACGCGGGCAAGGACCTGCTCATCGTCGGCGTCCTCAAGGGCGCCGTGATGGTCATGGCGGATCTGGCCCGCGCGCTGTCCACCCCGGTGACCATGGACTGGATGGCCGTCTCCTCGTACGGCGCCGGCACCCAGTCCTCGGGCGTCGTGCGGATCCTCAAGGACCTCGACACCGACATCAAGGGCAAGCACGTCCTGATCGTCGAGGACATCATCGACTCGGGCCTGACCCTTTCGTGGCTGCTCTCCAACCTCGGATCGCGCGAGCCCGCCTCCCTCGAGGTGTGCACGCTGCTCCGTAAGCCGGATGCCGCAAAGGTCGCGATCGACGTGAAGTGGATCGGTTTCGACATTCCCAATGAATTCGTCGTGGGTTACGGCCTCGACTATGCCGAGAAGTACCGCAACCTCCCCTTTGTCGGCACTCTCGCGCCGCACGTGTACGGCGGCTGACGCAACCCGGCCCGTTCGGGGAACCACAGGCCGCCTCCCGCCGTTGGAGCATGGGAAGGGCCCTTTGTCAGCCGTACCGTGCGACCACGGGTGACAATGCTGGGGTACCGTCCGAAGAACAGTCTTTACACACAGTCTTAGTCACACTCACAGCAGCATTTACCTACGGGCAGGAGGGACGGGGCGTTCTCGCTCCGTATGGATGGACGTGAAGCGATACTTCCGTGGGCCGGTCATGTGGATCGTGCTGGCCGTCCTCGCCGTGGTCGTGTTGATGCAGGTCGTCGGCTCGTCGGGCGGCTACAAGACGGTCGACACATCCGATGTCGTTCAGGCGATCAACAACAAGCAGGTCGAACAGGCCAAGATCACCACTGGTGACAGCCAGGTCATCAAGATCGACCTGAAGGACGGCCAGAAGGTCAAGGGCAGCAGCAAGGTTCAGGCCAACTACATCGGTGACGCCCAGGCGACCGACATGGCCAACTCGCTGCAGACCGGAGTGAAGGGCGGTGACATCCCCAAGGGGTACACCGTCTCGCCCGACAAGCAGAACCCGTTCCTCGGGATCCTGCTGTCCCTGCTCCCCTTCGTCCTCATCGTCGTGGTCTTCCTGTTCCTGATGAACCAGATGCAGGGCGGCGGCTCCCGAGTCATGAACTTCGGGAAGTCCAAGGCCAAGCTCATCACCAAGGACACCCCGAAGACGACCTTCGCCGACGTGGCGGGGTCCGACGAGGCCGTCGAGGAACTCCACGAGATCAAGGAGTTCCTCCAGGAGCCGGCGAAGTTCCAGGCCGTCGGCGCCAAGATCCCCAAGGGCGTGCTGCTGTACGGCCCGCCCGGTACGGGCAAGACGCTGCTCGCCCGCGCCGTCGCGGGTGAGGCAGGGGTTCCCTTCTACTCGATCTCCGGCTCCGACTTCGTCGAGATGTTCGTCGGTGTCGGCGCCTCGCGTGTGCGCGACCTCTTCGAGCAGGCCAAGGCGAATGCCCCGGCGATCGTCTTCGTCGACGAGATCGACGCGGTCGGCCGCCACCGCGGCGCCGGCCTCGGCGGCGGTCACGACGAGCGCGAGCAGACCCTCAACCAGCTGCTGGTCGAGATGGACGGCTTCGACGTGAAGGGCGGCGTCATCCTGATCGCCGCCACCAACCGGCCCGACATCCTCGACCCGGCGCTGCTGCGCCCCGGCCGTTTCGACCGCCAGATCGCGGTCGACCGCCCGGACATGCAGGGCCGTCTGGAGATCCTCAAGGTCCACCAGAAGGGCAAGCCGGTCGCGCCCGACGTCGACCTTTCGGCCGTCGCCCGGCGCACCCCGGGCTTCACCGGCGCCGACCTCGCGAACGTGCTGAACGAAGCGGCGCTCCTGACGGCGCGCAGCGACAAGAAGCTGATCGACAACTCGATGCTGGACGAGGCGATCGACCGCGTCGTGGCGGGTCCGCAGAAGCGGACGCGGATCATGTCCGAGAAGGAAAAGAAGATCACCGCGTACCACGAGGGCGGTCACGCCCTGGTCGCCGCGGCTTCCCCCAACTCGGACCCGGTCCACAAGATCACCATCCTGTCGCGCGGCCGGGCCCTGGGTTACACCATGGTCCTGCCGGACGAGGACAAGTACTCGACCACGCGCAACGAGATGCTCGACCAGCTGGCGTACATGCTGGGCGGGCGCGCGGCCGAGGAGCTCGTCTTCCACGACCCGACGACGGGCGCGGCCAACGACATCGAGAAGGCCACGGCCACCGCCCGTGCGATGGTCACGCAGTACGGCATGACCGAGCGTCTGGGCGCGATCAAGTTCGGCGGCGACAACACCGAGCCGTTCCTGGGCCGTGAGATGGCGCACCAGCGCGACTACTCGGAAGAGGTCGCGGCGCTCGTCGACGAAGAGGTCAAGAAGCTCATCGAGACGGCGCACAACGAGGCCTGGGAGATCCTGGTCGAGAACCGCGACATCCTCGACAACCTGGTCCTCCAGCTCCTGGAGAAGGAGACCCTGGGCAAGGAGCAGATCGCCGAGGTCTTCTCGGGCATCGTCAAGCGGCCGGCCCGCCCGGCCTGGACCGGCTCCTCGCGGCGTACGCCGTCGACGCGGCCGCCGGTGCTCTCGCCCAAGGAGCTGGCGCTCACCAACGGCGCCACCACCGCCAATGGCTCCGCGCCGCTGGACACCCCCACGGAGGCCGTCCCGGCCCCCGAGGACCGTCCGGAGAGCTGAGCCCCAGGGCCGCACGGGCCCCGGAATGCATACCGCGCCCCCCAGGTTTTAGCCTGTGGGGGCGCGGGTGTTTCCGGCCACGCGCATGGATGACAGTCGAGGAACGAGGCACAGATGACCGACCCGGTGACGCTGGACGGCGAGGCCAAGATCGGCGAGTTCGACGAGAAGCGGGCCGAGAACGCCGTGCGCGAGCTCCTCATAGCCGTCGGCGAGAACCCGGACCGGGAGGGCCTCCAGGAGACCCCGGCGCGGGTGGCGCGGGCGTACAGGGAGATTCTGGCGGGTCTGCGGCAGGAGCCCGAGGAGGTCCTGACCACGACGTTCGACCTGGGGCACGACGAGATGGTCCTGGTGAAGGACATCGAGATCGTGTCGCTGTGCGAACACCATCTGCTGCCGTTCCACGGCGTGGCCCACGTCGGTTACATCCCGGCCGAGTCCGGCAAGATCACCGGCCTGTCGAAGCTGGCCCGTCTGGTGGACGTGTTCGCCCGCAGGCCCCAGGTGCAGGAGCGCCTCACCACCCAGGTCGCGGACTCCCTGATGCGCATCCTCGACGCGCGCGGGGCGATCGTGGTGATCGAGGCCGAGCACATGTGCATGTCGGTACGCGGCATACGCAAGCCCGGCGCGAAGACGACGACGTCGGCGGTGCGCGGCCAGCTCCGCGACCCCGCGACGCGCAGCGAGGCGATGAGCCTCATCATGGCCCGCTGACCTCGCCGGACACCGAAGCCCGACTTCCCTGTCCTGCCTGTCTGTTGGCACACGGAACGGCCCCGGTCACCTGACGGACAGGTGGCCGGGGCCGTTCCGGTTTCGGGGTGACGAGGCGTCAGGCGACCGGCGCCGTGGTGTCGTCCTCGTCCTCGGGGAGCTTGCAGACCCGCTCGAGGAAGAGGGCGGCCGCGACGACCGCGATCCCGGCCACCACCGAGAACCCGGCGTAGATCGCCTGGTCGCGGCGGGCCGGCACGTCGAGATAGCTCAGCAGATAGACCCCGGTGCCGCCGTACATCCCGCACACCAGGGCCGCGACCAGCGCGCTGGCCTGGCCGAAGACCACCGCGCGGGCGGCCATCAGGGGCTCGACGCCCTTCGCTCCCGGGCGGCGCTCGCGCTGGGCGCGCAGCCGGGCCCGGATGGACAGGGCGGTGGCGAGCAGGATGACCGCGATCACCCCGAGCACGATGGGCGCCGCGAGGGGCACGCTCGGCAGGGTCGAGACCGAGTCCCACAGCCGGGCGCCCGCCCAGGAGAGCACCCCTGCGATGACGAACAGTCCGGCCAGTACGCCAAGCCGCAGTTGCTTCACGGAGTAGTGCCCTTCGCGTCTGTGAGTGTCTTGTCGAAGTCGGGTGCGCCACCGGGCCCCGAGGGGGCGCGGGCGGAGCGCCTGGTGGTCGACCTCAGAAGCGTAACGACTACTCGGGCAGACGGAGTTCCAGATCGGCGCGGGGCAGGACGCCGTCGCGGCCGACGCCGGTCAGCAGGTCGGCGATCGAGCCGTGGCCGGGCAGCTGGGCCTCGGGCTCCACGTCGTGCCAGGGCGCGAGCACGAAGGCCCGCTGGTGGGCACGGGGGTGGGGCAGGGTGAGGACCGGGTCGTCGGAGACGACATCGGCGTAGGCAACGATGTCCACGTCGATGGTGCGGGGGCCCCAGCGCTCGTCGCGGACCCGGTCGAAGGCCTCCTCGATCGCGTGCCCGCGCTCCAGGAGCGAGGCCGGCGGCAGAGTGGTCTTCACCACGACGACCGCGTTGAAGTACGACGGCTGGGAGCCCGCCTCGACGCCCCAGGGCTCCGTCTCGTACACCGGCGAGACGGCTTTGACGCGCAGGCCCGGGGTGTCCTCCAGGGCGTCGATGGCGCCCTGGAGCGTTTCGAGCCGGTTGCCCAGGTTGGAGCCGAGGGCGATGACCGCCCGGCGCGGGTTGGAGAGCGTCACGTCGGCCGCGTCCACCTGCTCGACCACGGCGGCGGGCACCGGCTGTACGGTCGGGTCGCTCTGGGCGCCCTGCGGATACACGCTCATACTCGGCTCCGGGTGATCGTGATGGTCACGTCGTCGAACGGGACGGTGATCGGCGCGTCCGGCTTGTGGACGACGACCTCCACCTCCTTGACGCCTTCGTGCTTGAGGCACTGCTGGGCGATCCGCTCGGCGAGCGTCTCGATCAGGTCGACGGGCTCGCCCTGGACGACGTCCACGACTTCCTCGGCCACCACGCCGTAGTGCACGGTCTTCGCCAGGTCGTCGTCCGCCGCCGCGGGGCGGGTGTCGAGGCCGAGCACCAGGTCCACGATGAAGGTCTGGCCCTCCTCGCGTTCCCGGGGGAAGACGCCATGGTGCCCACGGGCCTTGAGGCCGCGCAGCGCGACACGATCCACGCGAATCACTCCTGCTGTCGTTGGTCAGACGGACATGCGGCCGCGTGCGGGCGGCACGGTGCCCACAATCGAATCTACCTGCGGGCACTGACAGTGCTCGCCCACGGGGGCTATGGACAGATCCTGACAGGCCTGGTAGCCGCCCCTACCCGATGACCCCGGATTCAATCCTCCCGAGCCCTCAATCGTGCCCGGATTCAGTCCTCTTCCGGCTCTTCGTCGCCCGATTCGGCGAGCACCGGGGAGCCGTGGTGGGACCAGAGCCGCCAGCCCTCGGATGTGCGGCGGAACACATTGGTAGCGACCACGAGCTGGCCGACGAGCGGGCCGAGCTCGCCGCCCTCCTCGGCGGGCCCGCCGCTGAGGATGTTCTCGGTGCAGGTCACCAGCGCGGTGTCGCCCAGGATGACGACCTTCACATCGGTCAGGAAGAACTGGATGTACTCCGTGTTCGCCATGATCAGGGCGTACGAGCGCAGCACCTCGCCGCGCCCGGAGAGCACCGGCCAGCCCGGGTGGACGCAGGAGATCCCGGTGTCGCCGGCCTCGGTGGCGTCCAGCCAGAGCGCGGAGAGCTCGTCGAAGTCGCCCTGCTCCAGGGTCTCGTAGAACGCGGTGTTGGCGCGTTCGACCGCCTCGATGTCCGTCCGCGGGCTCACCGGGCGCCCTCGACGGCGCGCGCCACGCGGACGGCGTCGGCGGTGGCCCGCACCTCGTGGACGCGGACCGCCCAGGCGCCCTCGTGCGCGGCGATGGCGGAGACGGCGGCGGTGGCGGCGTCGCGCTCACGGGCGGGCGGCGGGGCGCCCTCGTCGCCGGCCAGGACGTGGCCGAGGAACCGCTTGCGGGAGGCGGCGACCAGCACGGGGCGGCCGAGCGCGCGCAGTTCGGCGAGGTGGGCGACCAGGGTGAGGTCGTGCGCGGCCTGCTTGGCGAAGCCGAGGCCGGGGTCGATCACGAGGCGCTCGGGGGCGATGCCGCCCTCGATGACGGCCTCCATCCGCAGGCGGAGCTCGGCGACGACGTCCGCCACCACGTCCCCGTACACCGCGCGGCTGTTCATGTCCTGGCTGAAGCCGCGCCAGTGCATCACCACGAAGGGGGCGCCGGTGGCGGCGACGGCGGGGACCATCGCGGGGTCGGCGAGTCCGCCGCTGACGTCGTTGACCAGAGCCGCGCCCGCGGCGATCGCCTGCTCGGCGACGCGGGCGCGCATGGTGTCGACGGAGACGGTGACGCCCTCGGCGGCCAGGCCCCGCACGACGGGGACGACGCGGCGCAGCTCTTCGGCCTCGTCGACCCGGGAGGCGCCGGGGCGGGTGGACTCGCCGCCGACGTCGACCAGGTCGGCGCCCTCGGCGACGAGGTCGAGGCCGTGCTTGACCGCGGTCGAGGTGTCGAACCACCGGCCGCCGTCGGAGAAGGAGTCGGGCGTCACGTTGACCACGCCCATGACCGCGCAGCGGTCCCATTCGGGCAGGCCTTCGACGGACCCCCGCCCGTTCAACGTACTCATACGTCAAGCGTAGGCGTCAGGCGGAGGTCCCCGGACCACTCGCGGGGGTGGCGAAGAGCCGCTGGAGCAGTTCGTGCAGGGCGACGCGGTCGGCGTCGGGCAGCGCGTCCAGGGCGGAGTGGGTGGCGAGCATGCCGGTGCGGACGGTCTCCACGGCCTGGAGGCCCTCGTCGGTCAGGACGACGTTCTTGACGCGGCGGTCGGTCGGGCTCGGTTCGCGGCGCACCAGGGCGCGGGCCTCCAGGCGGTCGACGATCCCGGTGACGTTCGAGGCGTCGCAGTGCAGCGTGGTGGCGAGCGAGCGCATGGAGGCGGGGCCGCGGCGCAGCACGGTCAGAGTCTTGGCCTGGCTGGAGGTGAGGCCCTCGTCGGCGGCGGCCGACGTGAAGTCGCCGTAGAAGCCGGCCAGGGAGTCCCAGATGGCATCCATGAGCGCGGCGTTGTCGACGGCGGTCGGGCGGCTGGTTCCAGGAGGCATGCCGCCCACTGTACCCGCGGTTCGAGTGAAACTTGACTACCTCAACCTTTGATGTTTACCTTCATTAAGTTGCTTGAGGTAATCAAGCTTCCATCAACTCAAGTACCTCGGTACCTCAGTACCTCCATCTGCCCACGGAAGAAAAAGTGACCACTAACCAACGCCCCAGCGGCGGTACCGGCCTCGTCCTGGTGCTCGGCCTCGCCGCCATGGTCGTCTCGATGATGCAGACCCTGGTCGTGCCGATCCTCGGGATCATCCAGAACGATCTCGGCACCACCACCTCGGGCGTCAGCTGGGTCACCACCGCGACCCTGCTCTCGGCGGCCGTCTTCACCCCGCTGCTCGGGCGCTTCGGCGACATGCACGGCAAGAAGCCGACCCTGATCGGTGTGCTCGTGGTCATGGTCGCGGGCTCGGTGCTCGCCGCCACCACCAGCTCGCTCACCCTGCTGATCATCGGCCGGGTGCTCCAGGGCGCGGCCACCGCGATCTTCCCGCTGGCCCTCTCCGTGCTGCGCGAGGAGATCCCGCCGCAGAAGCTGCACGGCGCGATGGCGCTGGTCAGCGGCACCCTGGCGTTCGGCAGCGGTCTCGCCCTCGTCGGCGCGGGGCTGCTCACGCAGGGCTCGCACCCCGACTACCACCGGGTGTTCTGGCTCGCCGTGATCCTCGCGGTCCTCGCCCTGATCGCGGTCGTCGTGGTCGTACCGGCCTCCCGTACGAAGACGGGCGGACGCACCGACTGGCTCGGCGCCGCCACCCTGGCCGCCTTCCTGGTGCTGCTCCTGCTGCCGATCTCGCAGGGCCACGAGTGGGGCTGGGGCTCCGCCCGTACGATCGGGCTCTTCGTCGGCGCCGTCGTGATGGCCGGGGTCTGGGTCCTGGTCGAGCGCAAGGTCGCCGAGCCCATGGTGGACATGCGGATGTTCGCGCACCGGCCGGTGCTCTTCACCAACCTGGCCGGGCTGCTCCTCGGCTTCGCGATGTTCTCGCAGTTCATTGGCGTCTCGTACCTGGTGCAGATGCCGGACAGACTGACGGGCTACGGCTTCTCGGCGTCCGTCCTGCGCGCCTCCGTCGAGTACCTGCTGCCGACCACGCTCATCTCGCTCATCGCCGCCCCGCTCGGCGGGCAGCTGGTCGGGCGGATCGGCGCGCGCTTCACGCTCGCGGCGGGTGCGGCCTTCGGCGTCCTGGGCTTCGCCTGGCTGACCGGGGCGCACGACTCGACGGCGTCCGTGATCCTCGCGGGCATGCTGATCGGCGCCGCGATCAGCTTCGGGTACGCCGCGATGCCCGCGCTCATCGTGGCCAGCGTCCCGCACCACCAGACGGGCATCGCGAACGGCATCAACTCCATCTCGCGCTCGGTGGGCTCCGCGATCGCCAGTGCCGTGATCACGTCGCTGCTCGCGTCGAAGGTGATCTCCGGGCTGCCGAAGGGTGTTCCTCCGCTGCCTGCCGAGAGCCAGTTCACGCTGTCGTTCGCGCTGGCGGGGATCGCGTTCGTGCTGGTCGTGGGGGTGGCGCTGGTGGGGCTGTCCTCCGACCGGTCCCGCGTGCGGCGGGTCACCGCGTCCTCGGCGGAGCCGTCGGAGCCGGAGCTGGAGCGGGCCTGACCCCTCGGGGGTGGCCCCCCAAAACCCCCTGGGCTCAGCCCCGGGCCCCGGAGGGCCCCCACCCCGCCCCTTCCCGAAACCCTCCGGGGGTTGAAGGCGTTCCTGGGGCTCCGCCCCAGACCCCGTTCGCGCCTTAAGGGCGCTCGTCCTCAAACGCCGGACGGGCTGAGGACGCTCATGCGGGCCAGCATCATGCCGCCAAGGGGCGCGGGGAACTGCGCGAGAAGCGGGCACGGTCCGCAACCGAATGACACCCCCCGGCGGGTTTAGGGAAGGGGCGGGGAGGGGCCTCCCGGGGTCTGGGGCAGAGCCCCAGCGCACCCCCTCTGGCCCCCGGGGAAGCCGAGGCCCAGCCCCGCCGGGAACACGAAACCCCGGTCCCAAGCCCCCGCAAGGGGACCCGGGGCCGGGGTTCGCGGGGCGGGGTTACGCCGCGCTTACCTCTCGCTCCGAGGGGGTCGCGTGCGCGCACGCCCGCTCTCCCCGGGCCGCCCGGGTGAGCCGCGCGAGCGGACCCGGCAGGCCCAGGTTCACGAAGCCCTCGGCCTGCATCACGGCGAAGCCGATGCGGGGCAGGTCCGCGTGGGCCCGGTAGACCATGAAGCGCGGCTCCCAGCGCGGCTGGAACTTCGCGTTGAACTTGTACAGCGACTCGATCTGGAACCAGCGGGACAGGAAGACCAGCAGACCGCGCCACATCCGCAGGACCGGCCCCGCGCCGATCTTCTCGCCGCGCGCGAGCGCCGAGCGGAACATCGCGAAGTTCAGCGAGACCTGACGCACGCCGATCTTCTCGCAGGCCTGGAGGGAGGCCACGATCAGGAGCTCGTTCATGCCGGGGTCGGCCGAGCGGTCGCGGCGCATCATCTCCAGCGACATTCCGTCCTTGCCCCAGGGGACGAAGTGCAGGATGGCCTTCAGGTCGCCGTAGGGGGAGGGGGCCTCGCCCTCCTCGTCGGCCTTGTGGGCCGTCGCGATCACGCAGTCGCCGTCGTTGGGGTCACCGATGCGGCCGAGCGCCATCGAGAAGCCGCGCTCGGTGTCGGTGCCGCGCCAGTCCTCGGCGGCCCGGCGGATGCGCTCGAGCTCGCCGTCGGAGAGGTCACGAACGCGCCGTACGCGGGTTTCGTAGCCATTGCGCTCGATGCGCTTGACCATCTGGCGTACGTTCCGCATCGCGCGTCCGGCGAGGGAGAAATCCGCGACGTCCACCACCGCCTCGTCACCCAGCTCCAGGGCGTCCAGGCCGGTCTCGCGGGTCCAGACCTCGCCGCCGGTCTCCGAGCAGCCGACGACCGCAGGGGTCCAGGAGTGGGCCTTGGCCTCGTCCATGAACCGCTCGATGGCGCCGGGCCAGGCCTCGACGTCGCCGATCGGGTCGCCCGAGGCGAGCATCACACCGGAGACCACGCGGTAGGTGACGGCCGCCTTGCCGCTGGGCGAGAAGACGACGGCCTTGTCGCGGCGCAGCGCGAAGTGGCCGAGCGAGTCGCGGGCGCCGTGCTTGGCGAGCAGGTCGCGCAGCTTGTGCTCGTCGTCCTGGGTGAGGCGGGCCGCCGGGTGCTCGGGCCGGAAGGCCAGGTAGATCGTGGTGACCGCGGTGAGCAGGCCGAGCGCGCCGAGCGAGTAGCCGACGGTCCAGCTCGTCTTGCCCTGGTACTCGACCGGGCCCTCGAAGCCGAAGAGGCCGAACATCACGTGCTGGATGCGGTCCACGATGCTCGGGTTGCCGACCGTGCGGTTGGGGTGCACGCTCACGATCACCAGGCCCAGGCCCAGCGAGCCGGCGCCCATCAGGAAGAAGTTCGCCACCGCCTTCCAGCGGCTGCGCGGGTCGGGCAGCGCGGTGAACTCGCTCCGGTGGCGGACCAGCAGCGTGAGAAGTACCAATGAGATCAGCACCCCGACGACGGAGTGCCGGTACCAGAACTGGGCCACCGCGCCGATCGGCAGCAGCACCACGGCGGCCCGCCAGGCCCGCCTCTTGCGGCGCTTCAGGCCGTGCGCGAGGAGCAGCAGGAGAATGCCGGCGCAGAGCGCCACGGCCGCCGCGAACGGGCCGAAGGTCCCCGGCAGCACCTCGCTCACGGTGTGGAACCGACTGTGCCGGACGCGATCGAAGACTCCGGCCGCTACGTCCAGGAGGCCCACGACAGAGCAGGCCGTACCGACCACCTTGGGAACCGACTCGGGGCGCGGCCCGCGGAGGACCTTTCGTACACGAGTCGGAACCGATCCGTTTTTGTCCCCATCTATCCTGACAGACATCGCTTCCCGTGACTCCGCGAGAGATTCAGTTGGCCGGGGGACGGCGTCCACACCGTCCAGCCGGACAATTTGCGCCCTCTAGGACGGGACTTGTGGGGGGCGGGTTCCCTCGGTCTCAGGAAAATCTCAGCCAGAAAGTTTCATCGACTCATGGGTCTCACGAGCAACAAGGTTCTGGCACTCGCCGTGTTCCTGGCGGTAGTGCTGTTCGCGGTCACGATCTGGTTGTGGCCGCGCCTGGCGCGGCGCAGCTGGAAGGCCGTGGCGGGCCGCGTCGGGCTGCTCCTCGCGACCCAGCTGGCGATCTTCGCCTCGGTCGGTCTGGCCGCCAACAACTCGTTCCTGTTCTACGGATCCTGGGCGGACCTGTTCGGGCAGGAGCAGGACATGGGCAAGGTCGTCGACCACTCGGCGGGCGGCAAGAACATCCAGGTCGTCGGCAAGCAGAAGCCGGACACCCCGGGCGCGGGCAAGCCGCAGCTGGGCGGCGAGATCCAGAAGATCGTGCTGGCCGGGGAGAAGTCGAAGATCACGAGCCCGGCCTACGTCTACCTGCCCCCCGAGTACTTCCAGAAGGCGTACGAGAACAAGACCTTCCCCGCCTCGATCGTGCTGACCGGCTACCCGGGCACCGCCGAGAACCTGCTCAAGGGCCTGCGGTACCCGAAGACCGCGTGGGCGCAGGCCAAGCAGAAGAAGATGCAGCCGATGATCCTGATCATGATGCGCCCGACGGTGGCGGGCCAGCGGGACACCGAGTGCGTGGACATACCCAACGGCCCGCAGACCGAGACGTTCTTCGCCAAGGACGTGCCGGGCGCGATCTCCGCGAACTACCGGGTCGGCACCAAGCCCCAGAACTGGGGCTTCATCGGCAACTCGACCGGCGGCTACTGCGCCCTGAAGATCGGCATGCACCACCCGGAGCAGTTCGCGGCGAGCGCCGGCCTGTCGGCGTACTACAAGGCGGCCGACGACCCGACGACGGGTGACCTCTTCCACGGCAACAAGAAGGAGGAGAACCGGGCCAACCTGCTGTGGAGCCTGGACCACCTGAAGCCCGGCAAGTCGTCCTTCCTGGTCACGAGCTCGCTGACCGGCGAGGACAACTTCAAGCCCACCCAGTCCTTCATAGCGAAGGTGAAGGCGCCCGGGCGCGTCTCCTCCATCACCCTCGACAGCGGCGGCCACAACTTCAACACCTGGCGCCGCGAGATCCCGCCGGCCCTGGAGTGGATCAGCGGGCGGCTCAGCGCGAGCTGACCGACTCGACCGTCACCTCGGTCCGGGGCACCGCCTGCGCGTCCGCGTCGATGGAGCGGCGCAGCGCCTCGTGGAGCCGGGCCGGGGTCAGCACGCCGAGGAAGCGGCCCCGCTCCTCGCGGTCGATCACCGCGATCCAGCCCGCGTCGTGCTGGAGCATCGTGGCGAAGGCCTGCTTGAGCGAGGCGCCCACCGGCAGCCAGGCCTCCATGCGCCGGGCGTGCTCGCGGACCGTGCCCGTGCCGTGCCGGGCCTGCTCGGCGGAGATCCAGCCGTGCAGGTGGTCCTCGCCGTCCAGGACGACCGCCCAGCGCGCGATGTCGGCGGGCAGCGGGTCGTCGAGGTGGACCACGGGCGGCTGCTCCAGGTCGCTCTCCTCGATGGGGGTCACCGAGAGGCGCTTGAGGCCCCGGTCGGCGCCGACGAAGTCCGCGACGTAGGGCGTGGCGGGGGCGCCGAGCACGGCGGCGGGGGCGTCGAACTGCTCGATGGCACCCTGCCCGTAGACGGCGATGCGGTCGCCGAGGCGGACCGCCTCCTCGATGTCGTGGGTGACGAACAGGACCGTCTTGCGCACCTGCGACTGGAGCCTGAGGAACTCGTTCTGCAAGCGCTCGCGCACCACCGGGTCGACCGCACCGAACGGCTCGTCCATCAGCAGCACGGGCGGGTCGGCCGCCAACGCCCTTGCCACGCCCACGCGTTGGCGCTGACCACCGGAGAGCTGCTCCGGGTAGCGCGAGCCGTACGTCTTCGGGTCGAGCCCGACCAGGTCGAGCAGCTCGGCCGCGCGCTCACGGGCGGCGGCCTTCTTGACGCCGAGCAGGTGCGGCACGGTCGCGGTGTTCTCCAGGACCGTCTTGTGCGGGAACAGCCCGACCTGTTGGATCACATAGCCGATGCGGCGCCGCAGCTGGACGGGATCGACGGTCGATATGTCCTCGCCGTCCAGGAATATCCGACCGTCGGTCGGCTCGATGAGCCGGTTGACCATCTTCATCGTGGTGGTCTTGCCGCACCCCGACGGGCCGACCAGGGTGACCAGTTCCCCCTCGGCCACCTCGAAGGACAGGTCGTCCACGGCGGTGGTGCCGTCGGCGTACCGCTTGGTGACGTGCTCGAACCGGATCATGGTTCCCCATTGTGAAGGCTGGCTGGCGCGCTTGTGTGAAGCCCATGTTGCTGTACTGCGAAGGCCCGAGGCGATTGTCAGTGGTCGGGGATAGGGTCCTGGAGTACGGATCGAACACCAGGGGGAGGTGGGGGAGTGGCGCAGAACTGTCTGGCGGCGAACGACTGGATCTGCTGGGAGTACGTCAGCTCCCGGAGCCAGGAGTTGACCGACGCCACGGTCCAGCACATCTGGATCACCGCGGTGTCGGTGCTGATCGGCCTGCTCATCGCCTTCCCCCTCGCGCTGCTCGCGCGCGGGCGCAAGTCGGTGGCGGCCACGGTCCTGGGCCTGACGACCGTGCTCTACACGATCCCGTCGCTCGCGATGTTCGCCCTGCTGCTCCCGGTCTTCGGCCTCTCGGCGGGCCTGGTGATCACGGGCCTGGTGCTGTACTCGCTGACGATTCTCGTACGGAACATCCTGGCCGGGCTCGAATCGGTGCCCTCCGACGCGCTGGAGGCGGCCCGCGGCATGGGGTACGGGCGGATACGGCTGCTGTTCGAGGTCGAGCTGCCGCTCGCCCTGCCCGCGCTGATGGCCGGGCTCAGGATCGCCACGGTGGCCACGGTCGCGCTGACCACGATCGGCTCGCTCGTCGACCACGGCGGCCTCGGCAACCTCATCGAGCAGGGCCTGCCCACCTTCTTCAAGGCGCAGATCCTCACCGCCTCCGTGCTGTGCGTGGCGCTCGCCATAGCCGCCGACCTGCTGCTCCTCGGGATCCAGTGGCTGCTCACGCCGTGGACCCGGATCCGTACGGCGAAGGCGGGCTGAGCGATGGGAGTCTTCACACAGGCCTGGACGTGGCTGACCACCGGCGCCAACTGGTCGGGGGAGGACGGCGCCTGGCACCGGCTCGGAGAGCACGTGTACGTGAGCGCGCTCGCCCTGGTCGTGTCCTGCCTGGTCGCCCTGCCGCTCGCGCTGTGGCTCGGCCACATCGGCAGGGGCGGCGCGCTCGCCGTCAACATCTCCAACGTCGGCCGGGCCATCCCCGTCTTCGCGGTGCTCGCCCTGTTCATGGTGACGCCGCTGCGCAACGCGGGCTATCTGCCCACGGTGATCGCCCTGGTGCTCTTCGCGGTGCCACCGCTGCTGACCAACGCCTACGTCGGCATGCGCGAGGTGGACCGGGCGGCGGTGGAGGCGGCCCGCGGCATGGGGATGTCGGGGCGTCAGCTCTTCCTCCAGGTCGAGCTGCCGCTGGCCTATCCGCTGATCATGACCGGGCTCCGCTCTGCGGCGGTGCAGATCATCGCCACCGCGACGATCGCCGCGATGGCCGGTCTCGGCGGGCTCGGCCGGATCGTCACCGAGGGATTCGCGGTGTACAACACCCCGCAGGTGGTGGCCGGGGCGATGCTCGTGGCGGCGCTCGCCCTGCTGGTGGAGGGTGCCCTGGTCGCGGTGGACCGCCTCTTCAGCCCCCTGCGCAAGCGCTCGTGACCCCGTGACCCGTGAGTCGGCAACACCTGTGATCCCGCAACGTCTTCTGGATGGTGGACCTTCATGAGCAAGACCCTGCGTACGGCCGGTGCGGTGCTCGGCACGCTGGCGCTGGCGGGCTCGCTCGCCGCGTGCGGCGGCGACAGCCTGGAGAAGAGCAAGGACAAGAGCGGTTCGAGCGCCTCGGGCGGCTCCAGCAGTACGGGCGGGGGGAAGAAGGGGTCCCTGGTGATCGGCGCGGCCGGCTTCACCGAGTCCGCGGTCCTCGCGGAGCTGTACGCGCAGGTCCTGGCCGACGCGGGGTACTCGACGTCGGTCACCACGGTGAAGAACCGCGAACTGTACGAACCCGCCCTGGAGAAGGGCGAGATCGACGTCGTGCCGGAATACGCGGCCACGCTCACCGAATTCCTCAATGCCAAGGTGAACGGCGCCAACGCGAAGCCCCTGGCCTCCGGCGACGTCACGGCCACCGTGGCCGAACTGACCAAGCTCGCCGGTCCGCGCGGACTGAAGGTTCTGCCCTCCGGTGAGGCGGTGGATCAGAACGCGTTCGCGGTGACCAAGGAATTCGCCGCCAAGAACAACCTCAAGTCCCTTTCGGACCTGGGCACGTCGAAGGCCAAGGTGAAGATCGCCGCCGGTGACGAGTGCAAGATCCGGCCATTCTGCGAGCCGGGTCTGACCTCCAAGTACGGCATCGACGTCACCGGCATCGACCCCAAGGGCGTCGGCACCCCGCAGGCCAAGCAGGCCGTCAAGGACGGGGTGGACCAGCTGGTGCTGACCACCACGACCGACGCGACCCTGGACACCTACGGGCTCGTCCTGCTCCAGGACGACAAGAAGCTGCAGAACGCGGACAACGTGCTGCCGGTCGTCAATGCCAAGGACGCGGGCGGACCGGAGATAGCCGACGCGCTCGGCAAGCTCACCAAGGCCCTGACGACGGCCGATCTGGTCGATCTCAACCGCAAGGTGGACGCCGAGCGGTCCAAGCCGGCCGATGTCGCGAAGGCCTATCTCCAGTCGAAGGGGCTGATCAAGAAGTAGCCGAATTTGGCGATCGGAGTAACTACAGGGGAACAGATTGGCGGGCGGGGGTCCATGTGACGTCTACGCACGGTAAATTTCAGGCCATGCCACGTGGACGCCACCGTCATTCCCCTCCGCTGCACCGGCTCCTCCAGCCGTCGGCCGTCGCCGGCGTCTCGGTCATCTGCGCCGGTGGCGCCTGGCTCTTCGATCAGCCGGCGGTTCTGCGGGCGTTGGCCGCCGCGGCCGCGGCGGCCTGCGTCACCGGCTCGGTGCTCATGCGCGCCTGGGACCGGGCCGCGGGCCGGCGCGTCGCCGAGCTGACCCGCTCGCGCGCCGCCGACCAGTGGCGCACCGAGGAGCGGATCGCCGAGCTGGAGACCGAGTTGGAGGAGTCGCGCGAGCTGCGCGGCCGCCTCGACGCCAAGCTGCGCACCAAGCGCATGGAGCTGGCCGGGCTGCGCGGCGAGCACGCGGCCCTGCTGCGGCGCTACGCCAATGCCGAGACCGAGCGGGCCAGCGCCCTGGAAGGCCGGCGCCGGCTCGCCCTGGAGTCGACCGGCCCCAAGGCCCTGGCGCCGTCGGCCGGTCTGCCGACGGCGGACTCCTACCTCGCGGCCGCGCGCGCCCTGGAGCGCCTCTCGCTCAGCGCCGAACGCCAGGCGAAGGCGCGGGCCGAGGCCGACGCGGCGCAGGCCCGCACCGAGTCCCGGGAGGCGGAGGAGCCGCAGGGGAAGCCCGCGGCGGCCCCCGGCAGCGGGGAGCACACCCGCCCGGCGGCCGCCCTCACCGCCAAGCCCCGCCAGGCCGAACTGCCCGCGGCGCCCGCGCCGGTGGCCGCCGCCGTGGTCCCCTATCTCGCCCGCCGGGCGGTCCGCCCCGAAGGCAGCTTCGACTTCTTCGGCACGGGCGCCGGGCAGAGCGCCCCGGCCGCCGAGCGGACGGCGGCGGCCGCGATCGAGGCCGTCCAGGACGAGGACCTCGCCGACGTGGTGGGCGAGGAGGTCTTGGCGGAACGGGCGCAGCAGGGCCCCGCGAAGGTCGTCGGCGAGGTCATCGACCTGACCGCGCACGACGAGACGGAACAGCTGGACGTGGCGGAGCTGCGTACCGCGATCTCGTAGGCGGCTCGCGCGCGAAGGGCCGCCGGCCCCCGCGCCGGGGGCCGGGCGCGTCCGGCGAGTGGATCGGGGCCCAAGTGGGTCCGGAACGAGGTCTGCGGGCGGTACCGAGGCCGCTCATCGTGGCGAGTGTCGGTACCGGCCGCAGAGCCCGGACGCGCGGGGCAGTCGGCGTCCGGCGGGCCCCTCCCCCGAGCCGGCCCGCGGAGCCATTGTGGTCGGGGGCCCCGCCCCCTTTCCAGGGGGCACGGGTGCAGATGAGTGATCCCCCGCCCGCGGCGCGCCCCTCGACCGCCCCCCACGACCGCCCCCACGACTCAGGGCGCTCCCCGTGCCCCTCCCTCGCCACGGACCGCGCCGCCCTCGGCGCCGTGTGCCTCCGGCCCGGACGGGAGTGCAGGAGGCCCCCGGCGGCTGGGCCAACTCCTGGGATCTCGCAGTGGGAAGCCCAACAGCGCGGTGCTCGGCGCGGGTTGGGTGACGCCGTGTGCTGCCGGGCCGGTTACATCTGCCGGTGCTCGGGTCATGCTGGTGCTCTACACACCGGGCGAGTCCCTCGCGAGCCGTGGCCCGGGTGCCCAAGCGCCGCCGACCAGTTGACCAAGTTTTTGGATTTATAGGGTTGATTCAGGCCAGCTGCCGTACGGTGATGATCCGCCCGTTTTCGATTCGTGAGGGAGATCGTCCGTGCCCGCTCACATAGCCCCTCCCTCTGTCGTGCTGCCGGGGAACGTTGTGACGACAGACGAGATCTGCAGCGACATCCGCCGGGTTCACGGCGATCTCCCGCGCCTGGAGGCCATGTTGCGGGTGGCGCGGGCGACCACGGTGCGCACCAGGCACTTCACCCGGCCGCTGACCGCGCCGACTGTGGCCGGAAACGCGTTGGTCGAGGAGCGCAACAAGGCGGCCTACGACGACGCGTTGGGCCTCGCGGCCGAGGCGGCGCGGCGGGCCCTGGCACAGGCGCGGCTGCGGCCCGGGGACATCGACGCGATCGTCACCAGCCACACCACGTCCTGGTCGGTGCCCTCCCTCGATGTCCACCTGGTCGCCGAACTGGGCCTGCGGTCCGACGTGCGGCGCCACCCCATGGGCACGGTCGGCTGCGCGGGCGGCGCGCAGGGACTGGTCCGCGCCCACCAGGACCTCGTCGCCCACCCGGGTGCCAACGTCCTGGTCGTCGCCTCCGAGTGCCTGTCGGCGGCGACGTACAACCACGAGGACACCAGCCTCGAATCGATGGTCTACAAGGTCCTGTTCGGGGACGGCGCCGCCGCCACCGTCGTCACCGCGCGGCCCGCCTGGGCGGGGCCGAGCTTCGTCGTCGAGGACACCTTCGAGTACGTGCTGCCCGACAGCGCCGACCGCTACCGGGGCAGGCTGAGCGGCGCGGGGCTGCACTTCGACTCCACCCGCGCGGCGGCCGCCTCCTTCAACGACTGCCTGCCCGCGCTCAGAGAGTGGCTCACACCGGACGCCCGGCCGCTCGACTTCGCGGTGGTCCACCCCGGCGGGCCGCGGATCCTCGACGACACGGCCGCGGGCCTGAAGCTGGACGGCGAACGCGAGGGCGGGGCCCTGCGGCACGCCTGGGACAGCCTCGCCCGCAACGGGAACCTGGGCGGTTCCGCGGTCCTGGACGTGCTGTCCCGTACGTTCGCCCAGCCGCCGGCGGCCGACGCCGCGGGCCTGATCATGGCCTTCGGGCCGGGTTTCGTCCTGGCGGCGGCGCGCGGTCACTGGTCCGACTGACCGCGCCCCCGGGCTACTTGTCGATGTCGCCCACGACGAAGAACAGCGAGCCCAGGATCGCCACCATGTCGGCGACCAGCGTCCCCGGCAGCAGCACGGCGAGCGCCTGGATGTTGTTGTACGAGGCCGAGCGCAGCTTCAGCCGGTACGGCGTCTTGTCGCCCTTGCTGACGAGGTAGTAGCCGTTGATGCCGAGCGGGTTCTCGGTCCAGGCGTACGTGTGGCCCTCGGGTGCCTTGAGGACCTTGGGCAGGCGCTGGTTGATCGGCCCGGGCGGCAGCTCGGCCATCCGGTCCAGGCAGGCGTCGGCGAGGTCGAGGGCGTTGTGGGTCTGCTCCAGGAGGCACTCGAAGCGTGCCAGGCAGTCGCCCTCGGTGCGGGTGACGACCTTCAGGGTGTCCTGCAGCTCGCCGTAGGCGAGGTACGGCTCGTCGCGGCGCAGGTCGAAGTCGACGCCGGAGGCGCGGGCGATGGGGCCGCTGACGCCGTACGCGTGCACGGCTTCGGCGGACAGCACGCCGACGCCCCTGGTGCGGGCCCGGAAGATCTCGTTGCCGAGGACGAGCCGGTCGTACACGTCCATGCGCGAACGCACCGAGGCCACGGCGTGCCGGACCCGGCCGAGCCAGCCGAGCGGCAGGTCCTCCTTCAGGCCGCCGACCCGGTTGAACATGTAGTGCATCCGGCCGCCGGAGACCTCCTCCATCACGGCCTGGAGCTCCTCGCGCTCGCGGAACGCGTGGAAGACCGGGGTGATGCCGCCGAGCTCCAGCGGGTACGAGCCGAGGAACATCAGGTGGTTGAGGACCCGGTTCAGCTCGGCCAGCAGGGTGCGGGTCCACACGGCGCGCTCGGGGACCTCCATGCCCAGCATGCGCTCCACGGACATGACGACGCCGAGCTCGTTGGAGAACGCGGAGAGCCAGTCGTGGCGGTTGGCCAGCATGACGATCTGGCGGTAGTCGCGGGCCTCGAAGAGTTTCTCGGCGCCGCGGTGCATGTAGCCGATGACCGGCTCGGCGTGCTGGATGCGCTCGCCGTCCAGTACGAGCTTGAGGCGTAGCACTCCGTGGGTGGAGGGGTGCTGGGGGCCGATGTTGAGCACCATGTCGGTGCTCTCTGCCCCGCCTCCGATGCCGACCGTCGTCTCCGTCATGGGGGCCAGTATCCCCCGGGCCCCAGCCCCCGTCCCCCCGGGGCTGCGCCCCGCCCCACCTCCCGGCCAGGGCGCTTTGCGCAGTTCCTCGCGCCCCTCAACCCCTTCGGCCTGCGGGCCGTGGTCGCTTCTCGCGCAGTTCCTCGCGCCCCTGAGCCCGTTTTCGTCTGCGGGTCGCGCCGTTCCCCGCGTCCCCAAAAGTCCCTTCGATCTGCGGATCGTGCTCGCTTCTCGCGCAGTTCCCCGCGCCCCTGGCGGTACCGGTGCTGTCCGGCATGGGCATTTTTAGCCTGTCCGGCGATTGAGGACGAGCGCCGTTCAGGCGCGAACGGGGTCTGGGGCGGAGCCCCAGGGCACTTTCACCCCCGGAGGGTTTAGGGAAGGGGCGGGGTGGGGGAGGGCCCCCGGGTCATACCCGCTGGTGCAGCCAGCCGAAGTCGCCCAGCCCGCCCCGCGAGGTCAGCTCTGCCGCCTCTCCCGCCGCGGCAAGCCCCCGCACGTACGCCGCCGGATCGGACGACGCGAGGGACAGCGGGGGCCGCGCCCCCGAGACGCCCAGACGGGACAGCGCCTCGCGCTGGGTGACCAGCTCCGCCCCCGCCCCCGCGCACGCGTCCAGCGCGACATGCGCCGTGATGTCGCAGGACCCGTCCGGCACGGGCGCCACCTCCCGCCCGCCCCGGAACCCGCTCAGCGTTCCGAACGGCGGCCGCGCCCCCTTCGTATGCGCGTAGTCGACCGCCACCGCCAACCCCGCGTCGAGCGAGGAGACCGCCCCCGCCCACGCCTCGTCGCGCGGCCGTCCGATCTCGGCCCGGGTGCCCGGCTCGGTCAGCGGCCACCAGCGGTCCAGCCACTCGGCGTCCGCGCCCGCGACCGGCGCACCCAGGGTCTCGGTGCCGTCGGGCCGTACGAGGACCAGCCGCGCCACCCCTTCGGAGTCGACCTCGGCCACGTCCACCGGCACGTTGTCCAGCCACTCGTTGGCGAAGAGCAGACCTCGGATGCCCGAGGGGATCGTGTCGCGCCAGTCGATCCGCGGGTCGAGCCCGGCCGGGCGGGCCGCGCGTTCGACGGCGTACGCGCGGACGGGGAACCCGGCGGGCAGCGCGGCCAGCACACCGGTGAGCAGTTCGCCCCGCCCGGCGCCGACGTCGACCAGGTCGACGGGGCCGGGGCCGAGCGGGGCCGCGACCTCCGTGAGGAGGCGGGCGACGGCCCCCGCGAAGAGCGGCGAGGCGTGGACGGACGTACGGAAGTGCCCGGCGGGTCCCTCGGGCCGCAGATAGAAGCCGCCGTCCCCGTAGAGCGCCCGCTCGGTCGCCTCCCGCCACCCGAGCGGAACGCCCACGCCGTCCGTCGCACCGGGTGCGGGGCCGCCCTCGCGGGCGCCCTCCGGGAGGCGCCCGGCGGCCCGCCCCGTGGCTGCGGCGCGCGGGCGCGGTTCGCTCGTATCGGGGGAGTGCTGACACGTCTCATCCGTCACGGGGCCAAGTCTCCACCTTGCGGAGTACGCGGACGGGACCAGGATCGCCCCGGCGGTTGACCCCTGCACCTATCTGCTTTCCCTACGCTGGGTTACGTGCAGCGCCTCTATGACTTCATCCGCAGACACCCGACCGGGGTCGACACCTTCTGGGCCGTCATCCTGTTCGGGTTCTCCTGCCTTCAGATCGCGGCGGCGGCACATGACCCGAGGCAGGCCTCCTGGGGCGTCCAGGTCCTGATCGCGGTCGGGATGGGCACGGTCGTGGCGCTGCGCCGCCGGGTGCCCGAGAAGATGCTGCTGCTCGCGATCGTCCTGGGCCTGGCCCAGCTCGCGCTCGACGTGCAGCCCCAGATCCAGGACTTCGCGATGCTGGTCATCGTGTACACGGTGGCCTCGGCGGGGGAGCGCTGGGCCTCGCGGGTCGCGCTTCTCGGCGGGTTGTGCGCGGCGCCGCTGTCGCACTTCCGCTGGATGGACACCGGCGGCGTCAACACGGCGACGGAGAAGGTCTTCTTCGTCGTGATCATGACCGTCCCGTTCGTGCTGGCCTGGGTGCTCGGCGACTCGATGCGCACCCGCAAGGCGTACTTCGCGCAGTTGGAGGAGCGGGCCTCGCGGCTGGAGCGGGAGCGCGAGGCGCAGGCGAAGGTGGCGGTCGCGGCCGAGCGGGCCAGGATCGCCCGCGAGCTGCACGACGTGGTCGCGCACAACGTGTCGGTGATGGTCGTGCAGGCCGACGGCGCGGCGTACGTGATGGACACCTCGCCGGACCAGGCGAAGACCGCCCTGGAGACCATCTCGATGACCGGGCGCCAGGCGCTCGCCGAGATGCGCCGGCTGCTCGGCGTGCTGCGCACGGGCGAGCACCAGGAGGCGGGGGAGTACGTGCCGCAGCCCGATGTGCAGCAGATCGAGGACCTGGTCGAGACGGTCCGCGGGGCCGGGCTCACCGTCGACTTCAAGATCGAGGGCACTCCGCGCCCGCTGCCCAGCGGCGTGGAGCTCACGGCGTACCGCATCGTGCAGGAGGCGCTCACCAACACCCGTAAGCACGGCGGTCCGGACGCGGGGGCGAGCGTGCGGCTGGTGTACTTCGACGACGGGCTCGGCCTCCTCGTCGAGGACGACGGCCGGGGCGCGGCCCACGAGATGTACGAGGACGGCGGCGCGGACGGCCAGGGCCACGGCCTGATCGGGATGCGCGAGCGGATCGGCATGGTGGGGGGCACCCTGGACGCGGGGCCGCGTCCCGGCGGCGGCTTCCGCATCAGCGCCCTGCTGCCGCTGAAACCGGCCCACTGATGGCTTGACGCCTGATGTGCCGAGCCTGATGTCCTGACCCTTGATTTCCTGGCCCCTGATTTCCTATACGCGCTCGACCAGCCGCAAGGCCCGATGGAGAGGGAACGATGACGATCCGCGTGATGCTCGTCGACGACCAGGTGCTGCTGCGCACCGGGTTCCGGATGGTGCTCGCCGCCCAGCCGGACATGGAGGTCGTCGCGGAGGCGGGCGACGGCGCGGAGGCGATCGACATCCTGCGCGCGACCGCCGTCGACGTGGTCCTGATGGACGTGCGCATGCCGAGGCTGGACGGGGTGGAGGCCACCCGGCGCATCTGCGAGGCGCCCAACCCGCCCAAGGTCCTGATCCTGACCACCTTCGACCTCGACGAGTACGCCTTCTCCGGCCTGAAGGCGGGTGCGAGCGGCTTCATGCTGAAGGACGTGCCGCCCGCCGAACTGCTCGGCGCGATCCGCTCGGTGCACAGCGGCGACGCGGTGGTCGCGCCGTCGACGACCCGCCGCCTGCTTGACCGGTTCGCGCCGATGCTCCCGGCCGCAGGCAAGGAGCCGGAGCACAAGCAGCTGGAGAAGCTGACCGAGCGCGAGCGCGAGGTCATGCTGCTGGTCGCCCAGGGACTGTCCAACGGCGAGATCGCCGCCCGCCTGGTCCTGTCGGAGGCCACGGTCAAGACCCATGTGGGCCGCATCCTGACCAAGCTGGGCCTGCGCGACCGCGTCCAGGTCGTGGTCCTGGCCTACGAGACGGGCCTGGTGCGGGCGGGCGGCGGCGCGGGCTGAGCGGGCCCGGCATGCGCCGAGTCTCGGGAGGCTGCCTGACGGGCCATCAGCTCGTCGATCCAGCAGCCCTGTTGAGCTGGGCGCCCTTTTCGGCCCGCCTCGCCCCGGATCGATCCCCGTGGAGTTCCGGCACAGGGTTCCCTTAGTTCGATGACCGTCGTACTATCGGCTCGTCCGGTCCTTCGGTGCGAGGCGAGTACGGGGAAGTGGCGTCATGCGTGCGATCAGGTTCGACGAGTTCGGTGGTCCCGAGGTGCTCCGGCTGGTGGAGGTGGAGGCGCCGCTGCCGGGGCCCGGTGAGGTGAGCATCGACGTCGCGTACACCGGCATCAACTTCGCCGACCTCAAGGCGCGTTCGGTGGGGTACCGGGTGGGGTCGCTCCCCTTCGTGCCGGGACTCGAACTGTCCGGCCGCATCCGCGCCGTGGGCGAGGGGGTCGAGGGGTTCGAGGTCGGCCAGGAGGTCACCGCGATGACCGAGGGCGGTGCCTACGCGGACGTGGCCCTCGCCCCGGCCGTCACCGTCTTCCCGGTGCCCGAGGGCGTGAGCCTGCGCACCGCCGCCACGCTGCCCACCGTGCTGCCGACCGCGCACGCCCTGATCCACGAGGTGGGCCGGCTCACCCCCGGCGAGAGCGTCCTGGTGCAGGGTGCGGCGGGCGGGGTCGGCACCGTCGTCGGGCAGGTCGCCAAGCTGGCCGGGGCGGGCGCGGTGTACGGCGTGGTCTCCAGCGAGAGCAAGGCCGACTACGCCCGCAAGCACGGCTACGACGACGCCTTCCTGACCGGCACGTTCGACGCCGACGTCCGACGGGCGACCGGCGGCCGGGGCGTGGACCTGGTGCTCGACCCGGTCGGCGGCGAGACCCTGCGCCGCGGTCTGGAGTCGCTCGCGCTGTTCGGCCGCCTCGTCTCCTACGGCAACGCGAGCGGCGAGGAGGCGTGGCAGGCCGGGCAGGCCGAGCTGTACCCGCGCGGCCTGAGCGTCTCCGGCTTCTCCGTCCTCGGTCTCGCCGCGGGCGACCCCCGGGCGCTGCGGGAGATCGCGGACCGGGCGCTGCTGCTCGCCACCACCGGCCAGGTGGAGCTGCCCGTCACCGCCGAGTTCCCCCTCGAAGAGGCGGCCGCCGCCCACGAGTTGATGGAGGGCCGCACCTCGACGGGCAAGCTCCTGCTGCGGGTGGCCTGAGGCTCAGGGCCTCAGCGCAGCACCCCTTCCAGGAAGTCGCTGCCGAGCCGGGCGACCACCGTCAGGTCCAGCTGGTGCAGTACGTACCGGCCGCGCCGCCTGGTGGTGAGGAGCCCGGCCTTCTTCAGGACGGCGAGATGGCGGGAGACCTCGGGCGCGGTGATCCCGTGCGCGTCGGCGAGCTCGCTCGTGGTGTAGGGGGAGCGGGCCAGGTTGCGGCACAGCCGCATCCGCATCGGGTGGGCCAGCGCCTCCATGCGCAGCTTGAGGATCTCGACCGAGGCGGGCGAGGGCAGTTCGGGCCCGTGCACCGGGTAGTGGATCACCGGCCGCCAGCCCGGTGCGTGCAGCACCATCAGATGCGGCCAGCCGAACGAGGTGGGCACGAAGGTGAGCCCCGCCCCGGCCTCCGGGTCGGTGGCGGTGGTGCGGCCCTCGGTCAGCTTGTCCACGCTGATCCGCGTCCCGCCCTCGTCCAGGCTGAGGGCGGCCGACACCGCGCGGAGGGCCTCGTCGAGACCCTTGCGGCGCAGCACCTCCGCCTTGTGCCGGGCGTCGGCGGCCAGTTGGACCCGCACCCGCTGCCAGGTGTCAGCGAAGAAGGCCTGCTCGCAGTCCTCCAGGAGGCGCCGCAGCCAGGCCCGCACCGACGCCGGGTCGCTCAACAGGCGCTGGGTGAACTCCACTTGGCGCGGCCCCCGGATCGCCGCCATGTCCAGGGCGCGCGCCCGCATCGCCGCGTCGTGCAGCGGGGACGGTGTCCTGACCGCGTACAGGCTGGAGCAGGTGAACTCCAGGACGACGGAGGCGAACCGTTCGTCGGAGAGCCGGTCGAGCAGGTCGAGCTCCTCGGCGAGCGTGGCGCCCGGGCCGCCGCCCCCGCCGGGTATGCCCGCGAACGGCATGAACACGTCGGAGAACGTGTTGCGCCACAGGAACTCCGCCTCGTGCAGCCGGTCCGCGAGGTCGGGCTTGAGGGAGGCGGCCGTGGCCGTCACCCAGCCGTGCAGACCCGGGTGGTGGCCGGGCTCGGAGAGCGCGTGCAGGGCCAGGCCCAGCTCGGCCAGCGGCGAGATCGCGAAGCCGATGCGCTCGGGCGGCAGGCCCGTGATGTCGATGGTCACGCTCATGCGCCCATGGTGCACCCCGGCACTGACGACGCGGCCGTCGATTGACGGTCCCGGTCAATCGACGGTGCTGGTCAGGGCGTCATTTGACGCGGCTCGTCAATCGGCGCGACGTACGCCGGGAACGGGTTCACCGTGGAGCCATGGACGCGATGCAGCAGCACATGATCGACAGCTACCGGGCCGCCCGGCTCGGCACGCCCCGGCCGCCGGTGCCGGGCACCCACGACGTGGCCGCCCTGCGGGAGCTGCGGGACTACCGCCGCTTCGAGGCGGTCCTGGCGGGCCGGCTCGCCACCGGCAGGCTCCGGGCGGCCCTGGCCCACCTGTTCGCCCCGCCGCGCCCGCGCAGACACCCGCCCGCCTGCCGCTGACCGCGTCCGCCGGTCACGGCAGCCGCCGGACGAAGTCGGCCACCGCGGCCCGTACGTCCTCGGAGGTCCAGGCCAGGCCCGGGGCGTTGACGGTGACCTCGGTGACGGCGAGGTCGGCCGGGCCCGAGGGGCTCGGGAACCAGCGCCGGAACAGGCAGACCCCGCTCTCCTCGGCCTGGCTCAGGGCCGCGGCGCTGAGCACCTCGGCGTCGTAGGGCAGCCACACCTGGAACTGGTGGGTGTGCGGCGGCTCGGGATGCACCCGGAACCACGGCACGCCCGCCTCGGCGAGCCCCTCGGCGATGGCCCCGGCCACGACTTGGGCGTGGGCCACGTACGACGGCAGCTCGGGCAGTTCCCGGCGCAGGCCGAGCAGGCCCGCGAGGGCGGCCGGGAACTGCTGGAAGAGCTGGCCGCCGTAGCGGTGGCGCCAGGTGCGGGCCTCGGCCACCAGTGACTCGGAGCCCGCCAGGACGGCGCCCGAAAGACCGCCCAGCGTCTTGTAGAAGGACACGTACACGCTGTCGGCGAGGCCCGCGATCTCGCGCAGCGGGCGGCCGAAGTGCGCGGTGGTCTCCCAGAGCCTGGCGCCGTCGAAGTGCACCACGGCGTCCCGCTCCCGGGCCGCCTCGACCACCGCGACCAGCTCGTCCCAGGTCGGCAGCACGAAGCCCGCGTCCCGCAGCGGGAGCTCCAGCATCAGCGTGCCGAACGGTTCCTCGAAGTCGCGCACCTCGGCCGCGTTCGGCAGCCGCCGCTCGTCGGTCGGGTGGACCGTGCGCAAGCCGCTGACCTGGCTGAACGCCTGGCGCTCATGGACCTCGGGGTGCGCGAGCGGGTGCACCGCGACCGTCGGGTTCCCGGTACGCGCCGCCCAGCAGCGCAGCGCGACCTGCTGGGCCATCGTGCCGGTGGGGAAGAAGGCGGCGGCCGGGAAGCCGAGCGCCTCGGCGGTGCGGCGCTCCAGCTCGGCCACCGCGCCATTGCCGTAGATGTCGGTGAACTCGTCCAGGTCGTACACCTCGGCGCCGTCCGCCAGGAGGGCCGTCAGACGCTCCGCCAGCGTGTGGTCGACCGACTGGTGCGCCAGCGTGCGCCGGGCGCCGCGGAAGACCTTCAGGCGGTGCTGGAGGGCCTGATCCGGCGATTCCTGAGGCGCTCCGCCCGGGGTGTCGGCGGAGGATTCGGGGCGGGAGTTCCGTTCGCTTTCGGGCATGGGCCGATGATCGCCCACACCCTGTGGACAACCAAAGGGGTTTCCGTGCCCTGGGCGTAGCATGACGGGGCCGTTTGATTTTGGTTTGGCGTCCGGTACCCCTCGCGGACTGGAACGGAAGGCCCCCACGCGTGAACGCACCACCAGAGCACCGCCACGAACCCGGCCCGGCGGACCGTCCCGCCCGCCTCACCGTGGGCGTCGTCGGCGCGGGCCGGGTCGGCCCCGCGCTCGCCGCGTCCCTCCAGCTGGCCGGGCACCGCCCGGTCGCGGTGTCGGGCGTCTCCGACGCGTCGGTGCGCCGGGCCGCGGCCCTGCTGCCCGACGTGCCCCTGGTCCCGCCCGCCGAGGTCCTCCAGCGCGCCGACCTCGTCCTGCTCACCGTCCCCGACGACGCGCTGCCGGGCCTGGTCGAGGGCCTCGCCGGGACCGGCGCGATCCGCCCGGGCCAGCTCCTGGTGCACACCTCGGGGCGGTACGGCACGGGCGTCCTCGACCCCGCCCGGCGGGCCGGCGCGCTCCCGCTGGCCCTGCACCCGGCGATGACCTTCACCGGCACGGCCGTGGACGTCCAGCGCCTGGCGGGCTGCTCGTTCGGGGTGACCGCGCCCGAGGAACTGCGGCTCGCCGCCGAAGCGCTGGTCATCGAGATGGGCGGCGAGCCCGAGTGGATCGAGGAGGCGGCCCGCCCGCTCTACCACGCGGCCCTCGCGCTCGGCGCGAACCACCTGGTCACGCTGGTCGCCCAGTCCATGGAGCTGCTGGGCCGGGCCGGTGTCGCCGCCCCCGACCGGATGCTCGGCCCGCTGCTCGGCGCGGCCCTCGACAACGCGCTGCGCTCGGGTGACGCGGCCCTGACGGGGCCCGTCGCGCGCGGCGACGCGGGCACGGTCGCCGCCCACGTGGCCGAGCTGCGCAGGCACGCGCCGGGCACGGTCGCCGGATACCTGGCGATGGCCCGCACCACCGCGGACCGGGCGCTCGCCCACGGACTGCTGAAGCCCGAGCTCGCCCAGGATCTGCTCGGTGTGCTCGCCGAAGGAGACGACAGATGACCGCCCTAGTCCGTACGGCCGCCGAACTCGCGGCTCTTGAGCGGACCGGCCGCCGCGCCGTCGTCATGACCATGGGCGCGCTCCACGAGGGCCACGCCACCCTGATCCGCACCGCGCGCCGGCTGGCCGGCCCCGACGGGCAGGTGGTGGTCACGGTGTTCGTCAACCCGCTGCAGTTCGGCGCGGGCGAGGACCTGGACCGCTATCCGCGCACCCTGGACGCGGACCGCGTCATCGCCGAACGCGAGGGCGCCGACGCCGTGTTCGCGCCCTCCGTGGACGAGGTCTACCCCGGCGGCGAGCCGCAGGTGCGCGTCACGGCGGGCCCGATGGGCGAGCTCCTCGAAGGCGCCGTGCGCCCCGGCCACTTCGACGGCATGCTGACCGTCGTCGCCAAGCTGCTCCACCTGAGCGCCCCCGACGTCGCGCTGTACGGGCAGAAGGACGCCCAGCAGCTGGCGCTGATCCGGCGCATGGTGCGCGATCTGAACTTCCCGGTCGAGATCGTCGGCGTACCGACGGTGCGCGAGGACGACGGCCTCGCCCTGTCCAGCCGCAACCGCTACCTCGACCCAGCCGAGCGGACCGCGGCCCGCGCCCTGTCCCGCGCGCTCTTCGCGGCCCGCGACCGGCTCGCCGCCGAACACGCCCTGCACGCGCGGGCCACCGCGGGCGGCGCCGTCTCGGGCCGGGCCGACGCGCTCACCGCGATCGGCGAGGCCCGGGCCGCCGCCGACGCCCACGCGGTCGCCGCGGCCGCGCCGTCCCCCGCGTCCATCAAGGCAGTGGCCCAGGGGGTGCTCGACGAGGCGGCCAAGGTCGAACCCCCGGTCATGGTCGACTACGTGGCGCTCGTCGACCCGGCCACGTTCACGGAGGCCCCCGAGGGGTTCGGCGGCGAGGCGATCCTCGCGGTCGCCGCCCGTGTCGGCACCACGCGCCTCATCGACAACATCCCGCTCACGTTCGGAGCACCGGCATGACAAGCACCGGCATACGGCTCGACGCCCCCGCCCCCGGCTGGGCCATCGACGCGGACGTCGTCGTCGTCGGCTCCGGCGTCGCGGGTCTGACGGCCGCCCTGCGCTGCACCGCGGCGGGCCTGGCCACGGTCGTCGTCACCAAGGCCCGCCTCGACGACGGCTCGACGCGCTGGGCGCAGGGCGGCATAGCGGCGGCCCTCGGCGAGGGCGACACCCCCGAGCAGCACCTGGACGACACCCTGGTGGCCGGCGCGGGCCTGTGCGACGAGGACGCGGTACGCCTCCTGGTCACCGAAGGCCCCGACGCGGTGCGGCGGTTGATCGCCACCGGCGCCCACTTCGACACCGACGACTCGGGCGCGATCTCGCTGACCCGCGAGGGCGGCCACCACCGCCGCCGCATCGCCCACGCGGGCGGCGACGCCACCGGCGCCGAGATCTCCCGCGCGCTCGTCGAGGCCGTGCGCACCCAGGCCGTGCGGACCATCGAGAACGCCCTGGTCCTCGACCTCCTCAAGGACGAGCACGGCCGCACCGCGGGCATCACGCTGCACGTCATGGGCGAGGGGCAGCACGACGGTGTCGGCGCGGTCCGCGCGCCCGCGGTGGTGCTCGCGACGGGCGGCATGGGCCAGGTGTTCTCG
>NZ_QOLA01000014.1 GCF_003324565.1 Streptomyces sp. SDr-06
TCCCCCCCTGGTGTCGGGGCCCCTCTCATTCCCCTCATTCCCCGGGGCCGCCGGAGGTCGCCCGGGTGAGGCGCTCGCCCAGCTCGTGCAGGTAACTCGTCATCGCCTGCGGCCCGTTGACGGTGAACTCGCAGTCCACCAGGGCGAGCCGCAGCGCCACCCACTCCAGCGAGTCCGTGCACGAGGTGCGCAGCCGGCAGCGCCCGGCGTCCAGCGGCTCGGGCGCGCCGAGCGAGGCGGGCAGCCGGGCGGTCACGAAGTCGGCCGGTGCCTCGAAGGTGACGTCGACGTCCAGAACGGGCTGGAGCCGGTTCATGGAGGTGCGCACGAACTCCGCCGCGTTCGCCTCGGGCAGCTCGCGCGGCGCGAACCGGGCCCCGGTCGCGAACGGCTCGGCGACCCGGTCGACCCGGAACGTACGCCAGTCGCCGCGCTCCACGTCGTACGCCACCAGGTACCACCGGCGCCCCGTCGACACCAGGCGGTACGGCTCGACCAGGCGCTTGGTGGCCGTGCCGTCGCCGGATACGTAGCCGAAGCGGAGCCGTTCCTGGCCGGTGACGGCCGAGGCCAGCGTGGTCAGGGTGCGCGGGTCCACCGTCGCGCCGTCCCCGCGCCAGGGACCGGACAGCGGCATCGTGGCCGCCTGGAGGCTCGCGACCCGGTGGCGCAGGCGCGCGGGCAGCACCTGCTCCAGTTTGGCGAGGGCCCGCACCGAGGCCTCGTCCACCCCGTCCACGGCATGGCCCGCGCCCGCGCGCAGCCCCACCGCGATGGCCACCGCCTCCTCGTCGTCCAGGACCAGCGGGGGCATCGCCTTGCCCGCGACCAGCCGGTAGCCGCCGTCGGCGCCGCGCGCCGCCTGGACCGGATAGCCGAGCTCGCGCAGCCGGTCGATGTCGCGCCGGACCGTGCGCCGGGAGACCCCGAGCCGGTCGGCGAGCTCCCCGCCGGGCCACTCGCGCGGGGTCTGGAGCAGGGAGAGCAGTTGCAGCAGCCGTGCCGGAGTGTCGGTCATGCCGTCCAGGATGCCCCGCCAAAGAGGACACACCCTGACCTATAGGGGGTCTAACTTTCTTCCCATGACCTCCACCACGACCAGTAGCACCCCAGAGTCCGCGGCCACGGCCGCAGCAGACCGCCGCCGGTGGTTCGCCCTGGCCATCGTGATGACCGCGGCCTTCATGGACCTGGTCGACGTCACGATCGTCAACATCGCCATACCGTCCATCCAGAAGGACACCGGGGCGACCTTCTCCTCGATCCAGTGGATAACCGCCGGCTACGCGCTCGCGTTCGCCGCGGGCCTGATCACCGGCGGCCGCCTCGGCGACATCCACGGCCGCAAGAAGCTCTTCCTGCTCGGCATCGGCGGCTTCACGCTCGCCTCCGCGCTGTGCGGCTTCGCCGCCAACCCCGAGATGCTGGTCGCCTCCCGCATCCTCCAGGGCGCCATGGCCGCCATGATGGTGCCGCAGGTCCTCTCGATCGTCCACGCCACCTTCCCCGCGCACGAGCGCGGCAAGGTCTTCGGCCTGTTCGGCGCGGTCGTCGGGCTCGGCGCGGTCTCCGGACCGCTGCTCGGCGCGCTGCTCACCGAGTGGAACCTGTTCGGTCTGGAATGGCGTCCGATCTTCCTGATCAACCTGCCGGTCGGCATCGCGGGCCTGGTCCTCGGCACCAAGTTCATCAGCGAGTCCAAGGCCCCCAAGGCACTCCGCCTCGACCTCGTCGGCGTGGTCCTGGTGACGCTCGGCCTGCTCATGCTGCTCTACCCGCTGACCCGCGGCCGCGAGCTCGGCTGGCCGCTGTGGGGCTACCTGTCGATGGCGGGCAGCGTCCTGGTCTTCGCCGGTCTGGTCGCGTACGAGCGGATGAAGGCGCGCCGCGACGGCTCCCCGCTCATCGAGCTGTCGCTGTTCAAGGTGAAGAGCTTCGCTGCGGGCATCGCCGTCCAGGCCACCTTCGGCGTCGGCCTCGGCATCTTCTTCCTGGTGTGGACGCTCTACATGCAGACAGGCCTCGGCTGGAGCGCCCTGCGCGCGGGCCTGACCGGCGTGCCGTTCTCGATCGCGGTCTCGGTGGCGGCCGGCATGTCCGTGCAGAAGCTGGTGCCGCGCTTCGGCCGCAAGGTCCTCCAGGCGGGCGCCCTGACGATGGCGGCCGGGCTGCTCATCTACATCTGGGAGGCCGACCGCTACGGCATGGCCATCGCCTCCTGGCAGATGGCGCTCCCGCTGGTCGTGATGGGCCTCGGCATGGGGCTCATCGTCGCCCCGCTCACCGACGCGGTGCTCTCGGAGGTCCCCAAGGAGCACTCCGGCTCGGCGTCCGGGCTCATCAACACCGTGCAGCAGATGGGCAACGCGCTGGGCCTCGGCCTCGTCTCCGTCGTCTTCTTCGGCTCGATCGGCGACGACGTGGTGCCGCCGCAGCTGAACCAGGAGTTCGTGGACGGCTTCCAGCACTCGCTCTGGTACGTGGCCGGGGTCCTCGTGGTGATCTTCCTGGTCATGTTCGCGCTGCCGGCGCGGGCGCGGCAGCAGGTGGAGGGTGCGGCTGGCGAGGCCGAGCTGCTCGACCTCGCCAGGGAGGCTGAGCCGGTCGGCTGACCCTGGGCCGCCCCGGTCTCGCGTGGTTCGATGGCCCGCACCTTTCTAGGGTGCGGGCCATCGGCCGTTTTGGCCCCGCTCCGGGGGCTGCGCCCCTGAACCCCGATCTCGCCCGCGGGTCGTGGTCGCTTCTCGCGCAGTTCCTCGCGCCCCTGCCAGGGCCCTTGCTTGCCCGGATCGGTGGCTTTGGCCTGGGTGGGGCGGGACCTAAGTCTGTTTGTGTCCGATGAATGTCCGAATCGATTTACATGGCCGATTCCTGGTCGTACTCTGGCGGGGTAACCACAGGTACGGGCAGGGAAACGGACGTAAACAGACATGTATGCACCGGAGCGGCAGCAGGAGATCCTGCGGATCGCGCGGGAGAGCGGGCGCGTGGACGTGCTCTCGCTCGCCGAGGCCTTCCAGGTCACCGCCGAGACCGTACGGCGCGATCTGAAGGCGCTCGACCGGGCCGGGCTCGTGCGCCGCGTGCACGGCGGGGCCATCCCGGCCGGGCGGCTCGACTTCGAGCCTGACCTCGCCGAGCGGGAGTCCACCGCCGCCGACGAGAAGGACCGCATCGCACGGGCCGCCCTCGCCGAACTGCCCGCCGAGGGCAGCGTCATCCTGGATGCCGGGTCGACCATCGCCCGGCTCGCCGCCGTCCTTCCCCTGGAGAGCGGGCTGACCCTCGTCACCCACGCCCTGCCCGTCGCCGCCCGGCTCGCCGACCACCCCGCCATCGACCTCCACCTCGTGGGCGGCCGGGTCCGGCACCGCACCCGGGCCGCCGTGGACGCCTGGGCGCTGCGCGCCTACGGCGAGATCCGCGCCGACGTCGTCTTCCTCGGCACCAACGGCTTCTCCGCCGCCCACGGCCTCACCACCCCCGACCTGGCCGAGGCCGCCGTCAAGCGCGCCGCGATCGGCGCCGCCCGGCGGGTGGTGCTGCTCGCCGACTCCGCCAAGCACGGCCAGGAACACTTCGCCCGCTTCGGCGACATGGCCGACGTCGACGTCCTCGTCACCGACGCCGGGCTCGCCCCCGACGACCGCGCCGCCATCGAGGCCGCGGGCACGGACGTGATCACCGTATGAACATCCTCACCGTCACCCCCAACCCCAGCCTCGACCGCACCTACGAGGTCCCCGGCCTCGTACGGGGCGAGGTGCTGCGCGCGACCGGCGAGCGGGTGGACCCCGGCGGCAAGGGCGTCAACGTCTCGCGCGCCGTCGCCGCCGCCGGACACCGCACGGTGGCCGTCATGCCGCTCGGCGGCGCACCCGGCGCGCTGGTCGCCGAGCTGCTCCGCGCCGAGGGCATCGAGGTGGCCCCCGTCACCGTCGCGGGCCACACCCGGTCCAACATCGCGGTCGCCGAACCCGACGGCACCCTGACGAAGATCAACGCGCCGGGGCCCGAACTGACCGCCGCCGAGGGCGAGTCGCTGCTCGACACCGTGCGCGAGCACTCCGGTCGGGCCGACTGGATCGCCTGCTGCGGCAGCCTGCCGCGCGGGCTCGCCCCCCAGTGGTACGCGGACCTCGTCGCGCGTGCCCACGCCGCCGGGGCCAAGGTCGCCCTCGACACCTCGGGCCCCTCCCTCCTCGCCGCGCTGCGCGAGCGCCCCGACGTGGTCAAGCCCAACGCCGAGGAACTCGCCCAAGCGGTCGGCCGCCCCCTCGCCACCGTCGGCGACGCCGTCAAGGCGGCCGAGGAAGTGCGGGAGTTGGGGGCGGGCGCCGTCCTGGCCAGCCTCGGCGCGGACGGCCAGCTCCTGGTCACCGCCTCCGGGACGTACTTCGCCTCGGCGCCCGTCGCGACCGTACGCAGCAACGTCGGGGCCGGGGACGCCTCGCTCGCCGGGTTCCTCGCGGCGGGCGGCGAAGGCCCCGCGGCGCTCGCCGCCGCCGTCGCGCACGGAGCGGCCGCCGTCCAGCTGCCCGGCAGCGTGATGCCCACGCCCGGCGACCTCGACCCGGCGGCCGTCACCGTCACCGACACAGTCCCGCTGGACCGGACCCTGACGGAACCGGCGTCATGATCCCCGCCCCGTCCGCCCCTCACCGCCCGCAAAGGAGCCCGCGATGAGCCAGATGATCACCGCGGAACTGGTCGACCTCGAACTCGACCTGGCCGCCGACTCCAAGGAAGCCGCCGCACGTTCGCTCGCCGAGCGGATGGTCGCGCTCGGCCGCGTCACCGACCTCGACGGCTTCCTCGCCGACGTGGCCGCCCGCGAGGCCCAGATGCCGACCGGGCTCGACGGCGGCATCGGCATCCCGCACTGCCGCAGCGCCCACGTCACCGAGCCGACCCTGGCCTTCGGACGCAGCGCCGCCGGGATCGACTTCGGGGCGCCGGACGGCCCGGCCGACCTGATCTTCCTCATCGCGGCCCCGGCGGGCGCGGACGACGCCCACCTGTCCATCCTGTCGAGCCTGGCCCGGCAGCTGATGGACGCCGAGTTCACCGCCGCGCTGCGGGCCGCGGCCACCCCCGCGCGGGCGGCCGCGCTGATCCGCGGCGAGGAGGCGGGGGAGCCGGAGGGGGCCGGGGAGCCGGAGCCCGTCACCGAGGAGCCCGCGGCCGACCCCGCGGCCGGGCCGTTCCGGATCGTGGCGGTCACCTCCTGCCCCACCGGCATCGCCCACACCTACATGGCGGCGGAGTCCCTGGAGCGGGCCGGGCGGGCCGAGGGCGTCGAGATCACCGTCGAGACGCAGGGCTCGTCCGGGTTCACCCGCCTGGACCCGGCCGTCATCGCCGCCGCCGACGGCGTGATCCTCGCGCACGACGTGCCCGTACGGGACAAGGAGCGCTTCACCGGGAAGCCCACCGTGGACGTCGGCGTGAAGGCGGGCGTCAACCGTCCCGCCGAGCTGATCGCCGAGGTGCGCGACAAGGCCGCCCGCGGCGAGATCACCGAGCCGGGCGCCCGCCCGACCCCCGTCGAGGCGGGCGGTGAACCGGGCGAGGGCTACGGCACCATGCTCCGCAAGTGGCTGATGTCCGGCGTCAGTTACATGGTCCCGTTCGTCGCCGCGGGCGGCCTGCTCATCGCCCTCGGCTTCGCCCTCGGCGGCTACAAGGTCAGCGAGGCGCCCTCCGTCATGGAGCACTTCGTCTGGACCGACGCCACCAGCTGGGCCGCGCTGCTCTTCCAGATCGGCGGCGTCGCCTTCAAGTTCCTCGTCCCGGTCCTGGCGGGCTACATCGCGTACGGAATGGCCGACCGGCCGGGCCTGGTGCCCGGGTTCGTCGGCGGCGCGATCGCCCTCGACATCAAGGCGGGCTTCCTCGGCGGTCTCGCGGCGGGCCTGATCGCGGGCGCCGTGGTCATGGCGGTCCAGAAGGCCAGGATCCCGGCACCGCTGCGCGGCATCATGCCCGTGGTGGTGATCCCGCTGATCTCCTCGGCGGTCGTCGGCTTCCTGATGTTCCTGGTCGTCGGCGAGCCGATCTCCAAGCTCCAGTCCGCGCTGACCAGTTGGCTCAACGGCCTCTCCGGCGCGAACGTGATCGTCCTCGGTGTGGTCCTGGGCCTGATGATGTGCTTCGACCTGGGCGGCCCGCTCAACAAGGTGGCGTACACCTTCGCGATCGGCGGGCTTGCCGACGGGAGCGACGGCAGCTTCAAGGTGATGGCGGCCGTGATGGCCGCGGGCATGGTCCCGCCGCTGGCGATGGCCCTGGCCACGACCGTACGGGGCCGCCTGTTCACCCGCGCCGAGCGCGAGAACGGCAAGGCGGCCTGGGTGCTCGGCGCCTCGTTCGTCACCGAGGGCGCGATCCCGTTTGCCGCGGCCGACCCGCTGCGGGTCATCCCCTCGGCGATGGCGGGCGGCGCGGTCACCGGCGCCCTGTCGATGGCCTTCGGCTGCACCCTGCGGGCGCCGCACGGCGGGATCTTCGTGGTCCCGCTGATCGGCAACGCCTTCCTGTACCTCCTGGCCATCGCCGCGGGCACCGCCGTGAGCGCGGCGCTGGTCGTCCTCCTCAAGGGCCTGCGCAAGCAGCGGCCCGAGGCCGAGGCGGGCGCCGAGGACCTCGACGGGGCGAAGGTGGCCGTCGCCGCCTGAGCGCCTCCCCACCGGTACGCCCGGCCCCTGCCACGGGGCCGGGCGTCTTCGGCCGCCATGACGTGACATGTACCACTTGAGGACCAAAGTCCCGGCACACCCTGCCGCAAGTCCCGGCCGGTGTTGTCTACTGGGGCGCGTGGCTCAGAACATCACGATCATTCAGCAGATAGGCCTCTCCGTCCTCGCTGCGGCGAGTGTCGCCTGGGTCGTCGGACTGGTCCGCGTCCTGCGCCGGGAGCGCGCCGACCGCGCCGAGTGGCGCGCCATGCGCCCCCTGCGGGCGGTGGGCCGCCAGGCGGGGCCGCCCGCCCGGGAGGCCGTGGCGCTCACCGAGGCCGAGCGGGACGCGTTCGCCGGCCTGATCCGCCAGCTCGATCCGCGCAGCTCCTGACGCGCGCCTTCGGCGTGTGCGCGCCCTGAGCCGACCGCCCCCTTCCCAGGGGGTCGGCTTGCGCGGCCCTCAACTCACGTGGGCCCGGCGCTCCATGGCCGTCCGGGCCGCCTGCTCGGTCGCGTAGACCTCGCACATGTGGCGCCCGTCCGGGGTCGCCGTGTGCTCGACCTCCCACAGGCTCACCTCGCCGCCGTCGAGCAGCCGAAACGCGTGCTCGTACAGCGTGAACGCGGCGTCCCGGCCCGCCGGGCGGCAGTGGCTGCCGAACGCCTGGGTGATCCGGTGGGCGTGCGCGGACCGCAGCCGCAGCGCGGTGCGCTCGCCCGGCCGGTCCGGGTTCTCGGCGCGGCGCAGCAGCCGGCGCGCGTGGTCCGCCGCGTCCTCAGGGGCGTACGGGCCCGGGGCGGGCGGTGCGGCGCGGTGCTCCGCCAGGGTGTCCGGGCCGAGCCCGGCCTCCCAGCAGTCGTCGACGTCCTGGAACGGACCCCCGACGCCGCCCCCGTAGCCGCTCAACTCCGCTTCCAGCGCGCCCAGTTCCTCCTCGGGGCCGGGGGCCGGCTCGGTCGGCAGGGCCTTGCGGCGCAGCCGGACGGCGGCGATGCGGGCGTCCTCCTCGGATCCGTACACCTCGTGCGCGTACTCGCGGCCGTCGTGGTGGGCCAGCTCCCACAGGGTGACCGTGGAGCCGTCCAGGAGCAGATAGGAGTGCCGGTACGTCTCGCGGCTCAGGCGGTGGCCGCCCGGCCCCGCCGCAGAGGTGTGCAGGGAGGAGTGCAGGGACGTGGTGTGCGCCATCGCGAGATCGAGGCGCTCGACGAGCTCGTCCGGCAGGTCGAAGGAGTTCAGGGCCCGCCCCAGGAGTGCGGCCAGCTGTTCCTGGGCCGAGCCGTCGCCGGGGCCGCGCTCGCCGTCGAGCGGGTGGGGCACATGGAGCACCAAGGCTTCTCCTGGCCGTCGCTGTTGGTCACGTAGAAGGTGCTCAACGTAGCCCCTGAGGGCGGATCGCGCAGCGGGGATGGCCGAAACTTTTCCGGCCGGCACCTCGCGAAGGAGGTACCGGCCGGTCAAGTGGCGCTGGATGAAAGGGAGTTGGTCAGGAGGTGGAGTCCGCCGTCCACTGCGACCACGGCATGTTCCAGCCGTTGAGGCCGTTCTCGGGGGCGATGGTCTTGTCCGGCGAGCCCTTCACCACGACGACGTCACCGATCAGGCTGTGGTCGAACATCCACTTGGCCGGAGTGTCCCCGGCAGCGCCCTGGACGTCCTTCATGCCGACGCAGCCGTGGCTGGTGCCGTCGTTGCCGAACGGGTCGCCCTTGTACCAGTAGTTGCCGTGGATGAAGGTGCCCGACTGGGACAGGCGCATCGCGTGCGGCACGTCCTTGATGTCGTACTCACCGCCGAAGCCCACGCTGTCGCCGTTCATGCGGGTCTGCGTGAACTTCTCCGAGATCACCATCTGCCCGTTGTAGGTGGGGTGTTCGGAGCTGCCGGTGGAGACCGGGATCGTCTTGATGGTCTTGCCGTCCTGCTGGACGGTCATCTCCTGCGTCTTCACGTCCACGGTGGAGACCTGGTTGCGGCCGATGGTGAAGGTGACTTCCTTCGACTGCACGCCGTAGACGCCCTTCGAGCCCTCCACCTTGTCCAGGTCGATCTTCATCGTGACCTTGGACCCGGCCTTCCAGTAGTCCTGGGGACGGAAGTCCAGGCGGTCCGAGCCGAACCAGTGGCCGACGACCTGCTGGCCGCTGCTGCTGGTCACCGTGATGTGCGAGAGGACGTCCTTCTTGTTGGTGATCGCCTTGTTGAAGTTGAAGGACACCGGCATGCCGACACCGACCGTGGAGCCGTCGTCGGGGGTGTAGTTGGCGATGAAGCTGTCCTTGGCCGAGACGGTGGAGAACTGCGAGTTCTCCGTCGCGGGCCGGCCCTTGTCGTCCTTGCCGTTGGCGGTGATCTTGTACTGGGTGCCGCGCTCGACCTTGCCGGTCGGCTTCCAGGAGAGCCCGTCGGCCGCGAGCGTGCCGGGCACGGCCTTGCCGCCCTGCACCTCGGTCATCGTCACGTCGGAGAGCTTGCCGCCCTCGGCCTTGACGGTGACGTCGTTGATGGAGGCGTTGGTGGAGCCGTTCTTCGCCGAGATGGTGATCTTCAGCGTGGAGGCGTCCTTGGCGGCCGCGGCGTCGGTGCCCTTGCCGTCCTTGGCGTCGTCGTTCGCCTTCGCGTCGCCGCCGCAGGCGGTCAGCGCGAGCGCGCCGACCAGGAGGCCCGCCGCTCCCGCGATCAGCCGGACACGACGCCGGGCGAGCGGACGCGCGGGGCGCGGGGTGCTGAACTGCTGGGGGTGCGCTGCGATGTCCGACGCCGGCGGTGTCACGGGCTGCTCCATGTATGTGTGATGTACTGCGAAATGAATCCAGTACGGGCATAGAGAACCCAAATGGGTCAACGGTTGCGACAGTGGGCTGTGACGCCGGTCACAAACAGGGGGTTTCTGGCCCTCAACTGCCGTACAAATCCCCGTAAGCGGGGAAACTTCCCCCCGGCCCGTCGACGCTCGCCGCGGCCCGCATGCCCCGCACGATCGCCCGCGCGACGACGTCCGCCCCGGCGGCGAGAACGAAGTTGAACTCCTCGGGGGTGAGGGCGCCGGGCGTATCGGAAGAGTGGGTTCCGGCTGGTGCGGGGGAGTTGGCGGCTCCGTGGGTTCCGGTCGCCAGGGCGAACACCGTGTCGCCGTCGTGCATCAGGTGGACGGGCCGGATGGCGCGGGCCAGGCCGTCGTGCGAGGTCCCGGCGAGCTTCTGCGCCTGCGGCCGGGTGAGCCGCGCGTCGGTCGCCACCACGGCGAGGGTCGTGTTGAGCGGCGGGAGCCCGGACCCCGCTCCGGCCTCGGCGAGCCGGGCGGCGGCGGCCAAGTGGCGTGCGCGGGACGGTACTTGGAGCGGGCCGGCCGATCCGTACTCCCCGTACAGCACCCCGTTGTGCGGGTCGATGGCCGACCCGGCGGCGTTGACGACGGCCAGGGCGGCCACCGTGACCCCCGACGCGAGCCGCACGCTCGCCGTGCCGACCCCGCCCTTCACGCCGCCGACCACCGCGCCGGTCCCGGCCCCCACGTTGCCCTCCGCGACCTCCACCCGGGCGGCGCCGGCCGCCTCGGCCGCAGCCCGGCCCACCTCGGCGTCGGGCCTGGCCCGCCAGTCGCCGCCGCGGCCCAGGTCGAACACGCAGGCCGCGGGCACCACCGGCACCACGTGGTGCGGCTCGGGCCCCACCCGCACGCCGCGCCGCTGCTCCTCCAGCCAGGCCATCACGCCGCTCGCCGCGTCGAGCCCGTACGCGCTGCCGCCGGTCAGCACCACCGCGTCGATGCGCTCGACGACGTTCTTCGGGTCGAGGGCGTCGGTCTCCCGGGTGCCGGGCCCGCCCCCGCGCACCGCGACCCCCGCGACGGCGCCGCCGGGCGGGGCGAGCACGACGGTGGTGCCGCTGAGGGCGCCGGGGCCGGTAACGGCGGCGTGGCCGACTCGGAAGCCGGGCACGTCGGTGAGGGAGTCATTCATGGCCCATCCCTACCACGGGGGTTGGGGGTGGGGGTGGGGGTTGGGTTGGGGTGGCTGCTCCTCGGCCCCGCTTGCGGGCGGCGGTTGTCGCTGCGGTTTACGGTTCGCGCCGTTCCCCGCGTGGGCCGTTTCGGCCTGCGGGACGAGGGCGGCTGTTCGCGCAGTTCCTCGCGCCCCTGAGCCCCCTTTCCTCTGCGGGCCGAGGGTGGCTGGTCGCGCAGTTCCCCGCGCCCCTGGGTATGTCGGTCCTCGCGGGGTGCCCGAGTTCGCCCTCCGGCCCTCTTCGGCCTGCGGGTCGAGGGTGGCTGGTCGCGCAGTTCCCCGCGCCCCTAACCCCCTTTTCTTGTGCGGGTCGCGGGTGGTTGCTCGCGCAGTTCCTCGCGCCCCTGGGGGTGTCGGTCCTCGCGGGGTGCCTGCGTGCCCCCTCAGCCCCCTTCGGTCTGCGGGCCGTGCCCGCTGCTCGCGCAGTTCCTCGCGCCCCAACAGCACCATGCTGGCCAGCACAGGCATACCCAGCCCGTCATGGGGGTCCCCCCTGGCCCTTAAGGCCTTGGGGGAGATTGAGGACGAGCGCCGTTCAGGCGCGAAGGGGGGTGCGGGGGCGGAGCCCCTCAGGGGGTCGGGGCGGATTGAAGCTGCGGGAGGTGTCCAATGGCTCCCCGTCAGGGGACTTTGGCGGCGTCCTGACCCGTCCGGACCGGGCTAGCGTGAGGGTGCCGGGGTGCCACGACACCACCCCGGCACCCACCCCCACCCCGGGAGGCCACGATGCTGGTGCTCGCCGTGCACGGCAGCTCCGCCCCCGAGGCGGGCGAGACGATCGCCCGCCTCGTGAGGACGCTGCCGGTCCCCACCCTCGTGGCGCACCTGGACGTCCAGCGCCCGACGCTCGCCGACGTCCTCGCCAGGAACCCCGGCGCCATCGTCGTCCCCCTGCTCCTGGGCGACGGCTACCACCGCCACGTGGACATCCCCTCCGTCGCCCGCCGCCACCGCTGCACCGTCACCGACGGGCTCGCGGGCGAGCCGGACGTGGCCCGCGCCGTGCACGAGCGGCTGCTCGCGGCCGGTGGCCCCGGGGACGCGATCGTCGTGGCGGGCGCCGGATCCACCAGGCCGCACGGAATCGACGGAACCGGGGCCGTGGTACGGGAGTTGAGCGCCGCGCATCCCGACATCCCCGTACTCGACGCGTACTGCGCCGCCGCGTCCCCCACCGTCCCGGAGCGGGTCGGGCACCTCCGCGCCGCCGGATTCCGGCGGATCACCCTCGCCGCCCACCTGCTCGCGCCCGGCCGGTTCACCCGCGCCCTTGAGGCGACCCCCGGTGTGCACGCCGTGTCCGCGCCGATCGCCGACCACCCCCTCCTCGCGCGCCTTGTGCTGAACCGGTACGAATCCGTACACCCTGAAGTGTTGGCGGCTTAGCCCACCGGCCGGTCTGCTGTGCTGTGCGCATGCCACGCATGACCGCACGCAGCCGCCACGAGGCGCACCGCGCCTCCACCCCGCTGGAACTGTTCTTCGACCTCTGCTTCGTCGTCGCCGTCGCCCAGGCGGGCGCCCGGCTCGTCCACGCCCTCGCGGAGGGGCACGTGGGGCCGGGCCTCGCCGGATACGCGGCGGTGTTCTTCGCCATCTGGTGGGCGTGGATGAACTTCACATGGTTCGCCTCGGCATACGACACCGACGACGCCCTGTACCGGGTGGTGACCCTCGTCCAGATCACCGGCGTGCTGATCCTCGCCGCGGGAGTGCCGCGCGCGTTCGACGACGGGGACTTCACGATCAGCGTCATCGGCTACATCGTGATGCGGCTCGCGCTCACCAGCCAGTGGCTGCGGGCGGCGATGACCAGCGAGAACCCGGCCGAACGCCAGGTGTGCCTGCGGTACGCGGCCGGGCTCGTGGTCTGCCAGCTCGGCTGGATCGGCATGCTGTTCGTCCCCGACTCCACCCGCCCCTGGGCCTTCCCCCTGCTCGCCCTCGCCGAACTGTCCGTACCGATGATCGCCGAGCACCGCCACACCACCACCTGGCATCCGCACCACATCGCCGAGCGGTACGGCCTGTTCACGCTCATCGTGCTCGGCGAGACGGTGTCGGCCGCCACCATCGCCGTACAGGAGGCCCTCGACGAGCACGACGAGCTCGGCGACCTGCTGCCGCTGGCGGCGGGCGGGCTGCTCATCGTGTTCGCCGCCTGGTGGATCTACTTCGCGGTCCCCATCCACGACCACCTGACCTCCAACCGGCAGGGTTTCGTGTGGGGTTACGGCCACTACGTGGTGCTGGCTTCGGCGGCGGCGATCGGGGCGGGCATGGAGGTCGCGGTCGAGCAGACGGTCGGCAAGGCCCACATCTCGACGGCGGCGGCCGCGGCGGCGGTGACGGTCCCGGCGGCGCTGTTCATGCTGACGGTGTGGCTGCTGCACGCGCGGCACTTCAAGCGGGGGCTCGCTCAGCAACTGGCGTTGCCGGTCTCGGCGTTGGTGATTCTGGGGTGCACGTTCGCGGGGCGGGGGGCGGTGCCGCTCGCCGGAGGTGTGGCCGCGCTGACCGTCGCGGTCGGCTGGACCCTGAACCGGCAGCGCACGGAGTCGCCCTCGCCGCAGCACTGATCCCCCCACCCCGCGGTAACACCCTGCGGTTCCGCCGCGTGACCTCCGGAGGCGTGACCTGGGGCTCCGCCCCAGACCCCCCTCGCGCCTCGAGGGTGCTCGTCCTCGATCTCCCCCAAGACCTCAGGGGCCAGGAGGGGACCCCATGACAGGCCAAGGATTCCCCTGCCGGCCCCCCACAGGGGCGCGGACAACTCCGCACGGAGCCAGGCAAAGGGAACCCAGGGGCGCGGGGAACTGCGCGAGTAACCACGCACGGTGGACGGACACATGCGGGCCAGGGTGCCCCGGGGAGGGAACTGCGCGACGAGCCACGCACGGTGGACGGACGGAGGGGGATCCGGGGCGCGGGCGCCTGGGCGCGAGGGCAAGCAAAGGTGCGCGGGGAACTGCGCGGGCGGCCCGCCACGGGGCGCGGGCAAACGGGGAGTCGGGGGCACCAGGCCCCCCGACAGCGACACCCCCCAGGCGCGGCCGCCCCCCGACGCCCCGCCGCGTCGGGGGGTGGGACGCTTCGACTACCTGCGCCTGCTCGGCCGGGTCATGCGCGGCGAGGCCGACCCGAAGGAGATCGCCGAGTCCGCCGAGCGGTTCGACAACCACTACTGCGACAGCCCCGCCTGGCGCGCCGCCCTGGAAGCGTCCGCCTGACCATGCCGCCGCCGGGCCCCGCGGGGTTTCCCGCAGGGGCCCCGACCCGCAGAGTGGTGTCCATGACCACACACGCCGCGCTGCTCCGCGACTTCGCCCGCACCCGTGCCTCCCTCGACGGGGAGGAGGTCACCTACTGGTGGTCCGGGGACGTGTACTCCTGGGCCCCCGACGAGCCCTACCGGCGTCTCTTCGGTTTCGAGGGGGTCAACGTCGCCCGTCTGGTGCGGGACGAGGAGGCCGGGCCGGACGCCTATCAGCTGCTCACCCGGGAAGCCGCCTTCTACCTGGACCCGGGCACCCGCGAGATCCTGGAGACCTGGCAGGGCCTGCCCGTCGTGCACATCTGGAACGACCCCGCCAACCAGAAGTGGCGCCCCTTCCCGATCCCGACGACCGAGCTCGGCGGGCAGGTCTGCTTCAGCCTGGAGATCCCGCTCGCCTACCCGTCGCCGCTCCCGGTGGCCGAGTATCCGCTGCACTCGGCGGGCGACACGTACAAGGCCCTGGAACTCTTCCAGTTCTTCGTCGACCGCGCCGATCTGGCGGGCCCGGCGGCCGGTGTCCCGGCCAGCATGTCGTGGACCCGGATGTCCCCGTGGCTTCCCTGGATGGCGCGCGGGCAGCGGCCCGGCGGGCTCACCTACCACTGCCGGGGCCGCAAGCTCGGCTCCTACGCCGAGGTTCCCGAGCGCACCCGCGCCTACATAGCGGACCACCACCCGGAGTTCGCGCAGGCCCCGGAGAAGTGGAGCGAGCCGAACGAGACCAGCTGGACCTACTTCCGCAAGCTCAACCCCCCGGCCTAGCCGAAGCCCGGGGCGGGTCCAAGTGCCCGGCCCCGGGGGCCGCAAGGCCCTGGCGGGCAGGGCTTTTTCGGGGGCCGCGGCGGGCCCGGCCGGACTAGCGTCGAAGGGGTAGCACCCCCCAGCCCCGGAGCGAAGCCATGTCGCAGCCCGCGCAGAACCTCGTGCTGATCGGCCACGGCATGGTCGGCCACCGCCTCCTGGAGTCCCTCGCCGAACGCGGGGCCTTCGCCCGGCCCGGCGGCCCCGGCTGGCACGTCACGGTGCTCGCCGAGGAGGACGTCCCCGCCTACGACCGCGTCCACCTCTCGTCCGCCTTCACCGGGGCCACGCCCGAACAACTCGCCCTCACGGACGACGCGTTCCTCCGGACGCACGGCATCGACCTGCGGCTCGGCGACCCCGCCGAGTCCGTCGACCCCGCGGCCCGCACCGTCACCACCACCTCCGGCGCTGTCGTCCCCTACGACGCCCTCGTCCTCGCCACCGGCTCCTACCCCTTCGTGCCGCCCATCCCCGGCGCCGACGCCACCGGCTGCTTCACCTACCGCACCCTCTACGACGTCGAACAGCTCACCGGCTACGTCCGCGAGGGTGCCCGCGGCGGCGGCGTCGTCATCGGAGGCGGGCTGCTCGGCCTGGAGGCGGCGGGCGCGCTGCGCACGCTCGGGCTGCGGACCCACGTCGTCGAGTTCGCGCCGCGCCTCATGCCGCTCCAGGTCGACGACGGCGGCGCGGCCGCCCTGCGCACCACCATCGAGTCCATGGGCGTGGCCGTGCACACCGGTGTCGGGGCCCACGAGGTCGAGCTCGACGACGCGGGCCGGGTGCGCGGGCTCCGCCTCGGCGACGGCCGCCGCATCGACGCCGACGTCGTGGTCTTCTCCGCCGGAGTACGCCCCCGCGACCGGCTCGCCCGGACCTGCGGGCTCGCCGTCGGCGACCGGGGCGGCGTGGCCGTGGACGCGTACTGCCGCACCACCGACCCGTACATCTACGCCATCGGCGAGTGCGCCCAGACCGCCGACGGCCGGGTCTACGGCCTGGTCGCCCCCGGCTATCAGATGGCCGAGACCGTCGCCGAGCGCCTGGCGGGCGACGGCGCGCTCACCTTCACCGGCGCCGACACCTCCACCAAACTGAAGCTGATGGGCGCCGACGTCGCCTCCTTCGGCGACCCCTTCGCCACCTCCGAGAGCGGCGCCGTCGAGGTGCTCTTCTCCGACGGGCGCAAGGGCGTCTACAAGAAGCTGCTCCTCGGCCCCGACGGGCGCCTCCTCGGCGGCATCCTGGTCGGCGACGCCGACGCGTACGGCTCCCTCAAGCCGCACACCGGACGCCAACTGCCCGCCCCGGCGGCCGTGTTCATCGCCCCGGGCGGCGGGGACGCGCCCGGCGCCGACGCGCTGCCGGACGACGCCGTCGTCTGCTCCTGCCACAACGTCACCAAGGGCCAGGTGCGCTCCGCCGTCGCCGAGCACGGGCTAACCGACCTCGGCGGCGTCAAGCGCTGCACCAAGGCCGGCAGCGGCTGCGGCGGCTGCACCGGCGCGCTCCAGGCCGTCCTCGACACCGAGCTCGCCGCGTCGGGGGTGACCGGGCCGCAGGGGATCTGCGAGCACTTCGCGCTGTCCCGCTCCGAGATCTACGGTGTCGTCAAGGACCAACGCATCCGCTCCTTCGGCGAGTTGATGGCGCGCCACGGGCGCGGCGGCGAGGGATGCGCGGTGTGCAAGCCCGTCGTCGGCAACGTGCTCGGCACGCTCGCCCCCGAGCTCGGCATCGGGCACGTCCTCGACGGCGAGCAGGCCGCCCTCCAGGACTCCAACGACCTCTTCCTCGCCAACCTCCAGAAGGACGGCACCTACTCCGTCATCCCGCGCGTCCCCGGCGGCGAGGTCACCCCCGAGCAGGTCATCGTGCTCGGCGAGGTCGCCCGCGACTACGGCCTCTACACCAAGATCACCGGAGCCCAGCGCATCGGTCTCTTCGGCGCCCGCGCCGACCAGCTCCCCGACATCTGGCGCCGCCTCGGCGCGGCGGGCTTCGAGTCCGGGCAGGCGTACGGAAAGTCGCTGCGGGCCGTCAAGTCCTGTGTGGGCGCCCGGTTCTGCCGCTTCGGACAGGGCGACTCCATCCAGCTCGCCATCGATCTGGAGACCCGCTACCGGGGGCTGCGCACCCCGCACAAGTTCAAGGGCGGCGTCTCCGGGTGCCTGCGCGAATGCGCCGAGGCGCGCGGCAAGGACATCGGCGTCATCGCGACGGCGAGCGGCTGGAACCTGTACGTCTGCGGCAACGGCGGCGCTCGGCCCCGCCACGCCGACCTGCTCGCCCGCGACCTGTCGACGGCCGAACTCCTGCGGACCGTCGACCGCTTCCTCATGTACTACGTGCGCACCGCCGAACGCCTGGAGCGCACCGCCGCCTGGATCGAGCGCATCGACGGCGGCCTGGAGCACCTCAAGGACGTACTCCTCGAAGACTCCCTCGGGATCTGCGCCGAGCTAGAAGCGCAGATGGACCGCCACGTCGCCGCCTACCAGGACGAATGGCAGGCCGTCCTCGCCGACCCCGCCGCCCTCGACCGCTTCGGGCGCGTCGACTTCGGCGCCCTCGATGACCTGGAGCCCGGCCGCGGCCGCCCCGCCCGGCTCCCCGACGGCGGCGAGGCAGCCCTGTTCAAGTCCCGCACCGGAGAGGTGTACGCGGTCTCCAACCGCGACCCGTTCTCCGGCGCCGACGTCATCGCGGGCGGCATCATGGGCACCCGCGACGGCGTCCCCGTGGTCACCTCGCCCATGCACAAGCAGGACTTCGACCTGCGCACCGGCCAGTGCCTCGACGACCCGGACGTCAGCCTCCCGGTCGTCGACCTCGCCGACCTCCCCGCCACCCGCTTCTGAGCGGTCCCGGCGCCGTGCGGCGGCCCCGCCGGGACCCCGGCCCTGATCCGCAGGAAGGGCCGTACGGCGGCCCCACCGGGACCAACGGCAGCCCGCAGTCATGGCATTCGCCTCTCACCCCCACCCCGGCCGGCGACGCACCGTGGATATGTCAGGACTCGTCTCAACCCCCTGGGAAGCACCATGAGTTCCGCGCTCCAGCCGTCCACCCGGCCCCCGGCAGGCCCCGACGCCCCCGTCTCGTACGACCCCGAGGACTACCGGCCCGGCCGCACCATCACCGCATGGGAGCCGGAGAACGAGGTCTTCTGGCGTTCGGTCGGCCGCAAGGTCGCCACCCGGAACCTGTGGATCGCCGTCCCCGCCCTGCTCGTCGCCTTCGTGGTCTGGCAGGTGTGGTCCGTCACCGCGACGAACCTCAAGGACGTCGGCTTCTCCTTCTCCACCTCGCAGCTGTTCTGGCTCACCGCCATCCCCGGCCTGACCGGCGGCACCGCCCGCATCTTCTACACCTTCCTCGGCCCGATGATCGGCCAGCGCCGCTTCACCGCGCTGTCGACGGTCGTGCTGATCGTGCCGCTGATCTGGCTCGGCATCGCCATCCAGGACACCTCGACCCCGTACGGCGTCATGGTGATCATCGCGGCGCTGTGCGGCATCGGCGGCGCCAACTTCGCCTCCTCGCTCGCCAACATCGGCTTCTTCTTCCCGAAGAAGGAGAAGGGCAACGCCACCGGCATCAACGGCGGGCTCGGCAACCTCGGCGTCTCCGTCGTCCAGCTGCTCACCCCGATCGTGATCACCTTCTCGACCATCGCGATCGGCACCGCCCAGCACAAGAAGGACGGCACCCCGGTCTACCTGCAGAACGCCGCGTTCCTGTGGGTCCCGGTCCTCATCGTCCTCGCGCTGATCGCCTGGTTCGGCCAGAACGACCTGAAGGTGGCCGCCACCCCGTTCAGCAAGCAGAAGGTGATCTTCCGCCGCAAGCACACCTGGCTGATGACCTGGCTGTACGTCGGCACCTTCGGCTCCTTCATCGGCTTCGCCGCCGCCCTGCCGCTGCTCATCAAGACGACCTTCCCGGCCTACTCGGTGGCCACCTACGCCTGGATGGGCCCGGCGCTCGGCGCGCTGGCCCGCTGGGCGGGCGGCTGGATCGCCGACAAGCTCGGCGGCGCGCGGGTCACCATCATCTCGTTCGTCGGCATGGCGCTCGCGATCATCGGCGTCATCAACTTCCTTCCGGCGGGCGGCGGTTCGGGCAACTTCTACGGCTTCTTCGGCTGCTTCCTGGCCGCGTTCTTCTTCTCCGGCGTCGGCAACGGCTCCACCTTCCGGCAGATCCCGGTGATCTTCCGCAACCAGCACCTGAAGGGGCTGGCCGAGGGCACGCCGGAGTACGCCAAGGCGCTCAAGCAGGCCGAGATGGAGGCGGGCGCGGTCACCGGCTTCACCTCCGCGATCGCCGCGTACGGCTTCTTCTTCATCCCGGCGATGTTCGCCAACTTCGCGGTGACCAGCGCGATGTGGGGCTTCGTGGCCTTCTACGCCAGCAGCGTCGTGCTCGCCTGGTGGTACTACGCCCGCACGTCGGCGGAGGCCCCGAGCTAGGCCGGAACCGTTCCGGGGAAAAGGGCCCGCGCGTCGGATCGAACCGGCTGCGCGGGCCCTTTCGGTGTCTGTGACGGAAATCCGGCCCAGGGTGGAGAAATTCTTGTGAATGCATTCACAAGTGAACTAGGGGCCAAGGTCCCGGAGAAAAATGCAGGTCAAGGGCGTCGTCAAGAGTGATGGGAGGGAGGGGGCGGGACTTCCGGCCCGATTCTGGTGACCTATGCCGACCCCTCTGATCGATCAAAAGGAGTGGAATGGGAACAGGCCAAGAGAGCCCCGGCTCCACGGCCGAAGTGCCACACCAACGGTGATTCGGAAGGGTGTCTGCCATGACCGCGACTCCTGCAGAGGCAACGAAGAACGGCGGAGCCTGGGACGGCTTCAAGGGCGGACTGTGGCGCGACGCCATCGACGTCCGCGACTTCGTCCAGCAGAACTACACGCCGTACGAGGGTGGCGCCGACTTCCTCACCGGCCCCACCCGGCGCACCACCGCCGTGTGGAACAAGCTCCTGTCGATGTTCCCGCAGGAGATCGAGCAGGGCATCCACGACGTGGACGTGAAGACCCCGTCCCGCATCGACGCCTTCCGCCCCGGCTACATCGACGGCACCGCCGCCGACCACAGCGACCTCATCGTGGGCCTCCAGACCGACGCCCCCCTCAAGCGCGCCATCATGCCCAACGGCGGCTGGCGCATGGTCGAAGGCGCCCTCAACGCCTACGGCTACGAAGCCGACCCCGAGGTGCGCGAGGTCTACACCCACCTCCGCAAGACCCACAACGAAGGCGTCTTCGACGCGTACACCCCCGAGATCCGCGCCTGCCGCTCCTCCGGCATCATCACCGGCCTGCCCGACGCCTACGGACGCGGCCGCATCATCGGCGACTACCGGCGCGTCGCCCTGTACGGCGTCGACCGCCTCATCCAGGCCAAGGAGGCCGACAAGGCGCGCCTCGGCGAGGCATGGGCCACGGAAACGGTCATCCGCGACCGCGAGGAGATCTCCGAGCAGATCAAGGCCCTGAACGAACTCAAGGCCATGGCCCTCGCCTACGGCTACGACATCTCCGGCCCCGCCACCACCGGCCGCGAAGCCGTCCAGTGGCTCTACTTCGCCTACCTCGCCGCCGTGAAGGAGCAGAACGGCGCGGCCATGTCGATCGGCCGCATCGACAACTTCCTCGACATCTACCTCCAGCGCGACATCGACGCCGGACTCCTCACCGAGGAGCAGGCCCAGGAGTTCATCGACGACTTCGTCATCAAGCTCCGCATCGTCCGCTTCCTGCGCACCCCCGAATACAACGAGCTGTACTCCGGCGACCCCACCTGGGTCACCTGGTCCATGGCCGGCATCGGCGAAGACGGCCGCCCCCTCGTCTCCCGCACGACCTTCCGCGCCCTGCAGACCCTCTACAACCTCGGCCCCGCGCCCGAACCGAACCTCACCGTCTTCTGGTCCAGCCGACTCCCCGCCGGATTCAAGGACTTCGCCGCCAAGGTCGCCATCGACACCTCGGCCATCCAGTTCGAGTCCGACGAGCTGATGCGCCCCAAGTACGGTGACGACACCGCCATCGCCTGCTGCGTCTCGGCCATGGCCACCGGCAAGCAGATGCAGTTCTTCGGCGCCCGCGTCAACGTCGCCAAGGCCCTGCTCTACGCCATCAACGGCGGCCGCGACGAGAAGAGCGGAAAGCTCGTCGTCGAGGGCTTCACCCCCATCGAGGGCGAGTACCTCGACTACGAGAGCGTCGCCGCCCAGTACGACGCCATGCTGGACTGGCTCGCCAAGACGTACGTCCACGCCCTCAACGTCATCCACTACATGCACGACAAGTACGCCTACGAGCGCATCGAGATGGCGCTGCACGACCAGCAGATCCTGCGCACCATGGCCTGCGGCATCGCGGGGCTCTCGGTCGCCGCCGACTCGCTGTCCGCCATCAAGCACGCCAAGGTCAAGGTGGTCCGCGACGAGACCGGCCTCGCCGTCGACTACGAGATCGAGGGCGACTACCCGGCGTACGGCAACAACGACGACCGCGCCGACGAACTGGCCACCAAGATCGTGCACGACTTCATGGAGAAGGTGCGCAAGCACCCCACCTACCGCGACGCCGTCCACACCCAGTCCGTGCTGACCATCACCTCCAACGTCGTCTACGGCAAGAAGACCGGCAACACCCCCGACGGGCGCCGCGCCGGCACCCCGTTCGCGCCCGGTGCCAACCCCATGAACGGCCGCGACGAGCACGGCTACATCGCCTCCGCCCTGTCCGTCGCCAAGCTGCCCTACGACGACGCCGAGGACGGCATCTCGCTCACCAACACCATCACCCCCGACGCGCTCGGCCGCACCCCGCAGGAGCGCATCGACAACCTGTCCGGCGTCCTCGACGGCTTCATGGCCAGCGACGGCTTCCACATGAACGTCAACGTCCTCGACAAGGCCACCCTGGAAGACGCCATGCGGCACCCGGAGAACTACCCCCAGCTGACCATCCGGGTCTCCGGCTACGCCGTCAACTTCGTCCGCCTCACCCGCGAACAGCAGCTGGACGTCATCAACCGGACGTTCCACGGGGCGCTTTGAGGACGCGGGGGTGGGGGGGCTCCCCCTCCCCCCCACCCCCCTCGCCCACCCACCCCCACCTCCGCCCAACCCCTCCCTCAATCCCAGCCGGTCCCAGTCCAGGAAGGTCCTGCCATGGCCGTTCTGCTCAGCTCCGAGATCCCCGTCGGCCGCCCGGCGCACGCCGACCGCGACGAGGACGCCAGCACGCTCGCCGGGGCGGCCACCCGTCGGCCGATCGTCGGGTCGGTGCACTCCTGGGACCTGTCGACCGGCGTCGACGGGCCGGGCACGCGCTTCGTCACCTTCCTCTCGGGCTGTCCGCTGACCTGCCTGTACTGTCACAACCCCGACACCTGGCGGATGCGCAACGGCAAGCGCACCACCGCCGACGACGTGGTCGCCGAGGCCGCGAAGTACACGACCTTCATCCGCGCGGCGGGCGGCGGCGCCACCGTCAGCGGCGGCGAACCGCTGCTCCAGCCCGTGTTCGCCGGTGAACTACTGCACCGCTACAAGCACGAACTCGGCCTGCACACCGCCCTGGACACCTCCGGTTTCCTCGGCACCCGGGCCACCGACGCGCTGCTGCGCGACGTGGACCTGGTGCTCCTCGACATCAAGTCCTGGGACCGCGAGACGTACCGCGAGGTCACGGGCCGGCCGTTGCAGCCCACGCTGGACTTCGCGCGGCGTCTCGCGGACCTCGGCAAGGAGGTCCATGTCCGCTTCGTTCTGGTGCCGGGTCTCACGGACGCCCCCTCCAACATCGAGGGCGTCGCCTCCTTCGCCGCCTCACTCGGCAATGTGTCCCGCGTCGACGTCCTTCCCTTCCACAAGCTGGGCGAGGCCAAGTGGCAGGCCCTCGACATGAACTTCACCCTCCACGACACCCCGTCCCCCACTCCGGACCAGGTGGCCACCGCCCGCGAGCACTTCACCGCCCACGGCCTGCATGCGGTCTGAGGCAGCGGCCACACCACCACGCGCGCGAGCTGTCCCCGAAAGACCACCAGCGACCGCGTGCGATCCGCCCTCAAATCGGCGCCAGTGAGCGGTAGTTGGGGAGAGCCCTCGCCCCCTCCCCGCACCCCTCCCATCTCTTCCCCCTCCCCGTTAATGCTTTGCGGGTGGGGGACGGCCGTGCGTACGGTGCTGCGCATGGGTTCCCTGTGACAGTCCCCGTACGGCCGCGTTGAGCTTCGCTCCGCCGCCGTACGTCGTCATCCGCGTTCCGCCTCCTCCCGCGCTGCCGTCTGCCCGGCCCCGTCGCGGACTGTTCCGGCTGAGCGGATGCGTTCATCCGCCCATTCCTTCCGGCTCGGCCGAGAACAGGGGACTGCCCATGCCTGCCGCACAACTCTCGCTTCACCACGTCACCCGCCGATACGACGAGCGCCTCGTGCTCGACGATGTCTCGTTCACCGTCAAGCCCGGCGAGAGGGCCGGCGTCATCGGCGACAACGGGGCCGGAAAGACGACCCTGTTGCGCCTGCTCTCGGGGCAGGACCGCCCCGACAACGGCGAGCTGACCGTGACCGCGCCCGGCGGCACCGGTCATCTCGCCCAGTCGCTCGCGCTGCCTCCCCGGGCCACGGTCCAGGACGCGGTGGACGTGTCCCTGGCGGACCTGCGCGACCTCGAAGCCCGGATCCGCCACGCCGAGGCCGCCCTGGACGGCCCGGCCGGGCCCGAACTCACGGCCGCCCTGGACGCCTATGCCCGGCTGGTGGCCCGCTACGAGGCGCGCGGCGGATACGGGGCCGAGGCCCGGGTCGACATCGCCCTGCACGGTCTCGGCCTGCCCCACCTCGAACGGGACCGGCCGCTCGGCACCCTCTCCGGCGGCGAGCGCTCCCGGCTGGCGCTGGCCGCCACGCTCGCGTCCCAGCCGGAGCTGCTCCTGCTCGACGAGCCGACCAACGACCTCGACGACCAGGCCGTGGCCTGGCTGGAGACGCGTCTGCGGTCCCACCGCGGCACGCTCCTGGTGGTCACCCACGACCGCGTGTTCCTGGAACGGGTCACCACCACGATCCTGGAGGTCGCCGAGGGCAAGGTGTCCCGCTACGGCGACGGCTATGGCGGATACCTGTCCACCAAGGCCGCCGAACGCCGCGGGCGGTTGCGGGAGTACCACGCCTGGTGCGCCGAACTGGCCCGCAGCAAGCGGCTCGCCGCCACCAACGCCTCCCGGCTCGCGGCGATCCCGCAGAAGCTGCCATTCGCCGTGTTCGGCCACGGTGGCTTCCGTGCCCGCACCCGGGGGCACGGAGCGATGGGCCGGATCCGCAACGCCAAGGAGCGCGTCGAACGCCTGACGGACAACCCCGTTGCGGCGCCGCCCGACCCGCTGGTCTTCACCGGCCGCCTCGCCACCGCCGCGCCGGACGAGCCGCGGACCGCCGCCGAACTCACCGGAGTCCGGGTCGCCGGTCGGCTGTCCGTGCCGGAGCTGCGGATCGGGTCCCGCGAACGCCTGCTCGTCACCGGCCCCAATGGCGCGGGCAAGACCACCCTCATGCGGATCCTGGCGAACGAACTCGTCCCCGACGAGGGCACCGTCCGCACCCACGGCCGGGTCGGCCACCTGCGCCAGGAGGAGACCCCCTGGCCCGCGGGCCTCACCCTGCCGCAGGCCTTCGCCCACGGGCGGGCCGGAGACCTGGACGCCCACACCGACCACCTCCTCTCTCTCGGTCTGTTCAGCCCCGCCGACCTGCGTCTCAAGGTCGGCGAACTCTCCTATGGACAACGCCGGCGCATCGAACTGGCACGGCTGGTCAGCGACCCCGTCGACCTGTTGCTCCTGGACGAGCCCACCAACCACCTCTCCCCGGCCCTGGTCGAGGAACTGGAAGGAGCCCTCGCCGACTACCCGGGCGCCGTGGTGGTCGTCACCCACGACCGCCGGCTGCGCGCCCGCTTCGCCGGCACCCACATCGAGCTCGTCGACGGCCGGATCACCCCGGAGCCCTGTGACTCACCCCGTTGAGCGTCAAAACAGGTGAAAAGGGGTGTAATGTCCCTACCGTGGCAGGGTGAGCGAGCCACCCGCACCTCCCGCCGCCCCACCGGACGCGTCCGCCCGGGGAGTGCCGCCACCCGTGGCGGCCGCCCCCGCCGGACGCGCCCCGCGTCCGGTGGCGCTGCGCGCGACGCTGGCCGGTACCGCCGTGTCCGTCCTGCTGATCCTGGCCATCGTGCTCGGCAGCCGCCTGCTCAAGGACTTCGACTCCGCGCTCCTTCCGTACGCGGTCGCCACGGTGTTCCTGGCCTTCGGCGTCGCCTACCGCTACACCGTGTGGATCTCCTCTCCGGGCGCCCGCCGCCTGTTCCGGCAGGGCTGGCGCAGCCTGTTCTCGGCGGCCAACTTCCGCCGGGCGCCCACCGCCCTGCCGAAGATGATCGCCACGTATCTGGGCTTCCAGAAGTTCCTCGGTGCCCGCTCGCACGCCCGCTGGGCGGCCCACCAGCTGATCTTCTGGGGCTGCATCCTGGCCGCGGCCATCACCTTTCCGCTGACCTGGGGCTGGTTCACCTTCACCTCCGCATCCGGCTCGGGCCCCGGCTACGAGATGCGGATCTGGGGGCTGAAGGTCCTCGGCTTCGACTCGCTGAGCTTCGTCGGCTGGCTGATGTTCCACGGCCTGGACATCGCCGCCGTCCTGGTGATCCCGGGAGCCTCGTACTTCCTGTGGCGGCGGATGAAGGACCGCGGGGCCATCACGGGCCAGCGCTTCGCCTACGACCTCGTCCCGCTGATCGCGCTGATCGTCATCTCCGTGACGGGCCTCCTCCTCACCTTCTCGTCGATCTTCCTGCACGGCGGCGGCTACCAGTTCCTCGCGGTGCTGCACATGGTGTCGGTGGTGTTCACCCTCATCTACATCCCGTTCGGGAAGTTCTTCCACATCGTGCAGCGGCCCGCCGCGGTCGGCATGCAGCTCTTCAAGTACACGGCCCGCCAGGACGAACAGGTCTTCGCGTGCAAGCGCTGCGGCGAGCCGATCGACACCGCCCCGTACGTCGAGAACCTCCAGGGCACCATGCGCGACCTGAAGCTCGACTTCGATGCCTGGGCCGCGTACTGCCCGCGCTGCAAGCGGGTGCTGCGCGGTGCCGCCTACCTCAGCCACGTCAAGAAGGGCTTCAAGTGAGCAGTGCCCCCCTTCCGCTCGACCCTTCGATCGCGCCGCCCGGCACCCGCAACTTCCGGGACGCGGGCGGCATCCCGGCCGACCAGTGGCACGCCGACCAGAACGGCGAGACCCTCGTCCCCACCCACTGCTGCTTCTGCGGGGTGCAGTGCGGCATGTATCTCCGGGTCGACCGCGCGGGCAAGGTGTTCGGCGTCGAACCCCGCAACCACGACATCAACCGGATGCGGCTCTGCCCCAAGGGCATCAACGCCTACCAGCAGGTCAACCACCCCGACCGGCTGACCGCCCCGCTGATGCGCCGCACGCGCGACGAGCCGTTCCGCGAGGTCTCCTGGGAGGAGGCCCTCGACTTCACGGCCGCCGAGATCCGCCGCATCCAGGCCGCCCACGGCAACGACGCCTTCGGGCTGCTCGGCGGTGCGAGCCTGTTCTCCGAGAAGACCTACCTGGTCGGCAAGTTCGGCCGGGTCGCCCTCAAGACGCGGCACGTCGACTACAACGGCCGCCTGTGCATGGTGTCCGCCGCCGGCGCCAACAAGCTCGCCTTCGGCATCGACCGGGCGGGCAACCCGTTCTCCGACATCCTGCTCACCGACTGCCTGCTGATCGCCGGTTCCAACGTCGGGGAGTGCTTCCCCGTCATGACCCAGTACCTGTGGGGCGCCCGCGACCGGGGCGCGAGCCTGATCGTGGTCGACCCGCGCGAGACGGCCATCGCCCGCACCGCCGACATCCACGTCGCGCTGCGGCCCGGCACCGACGCCGCGTTCTTCAACGCCGTACTCAACGTGGTCATCGAGGAGAACCTCGTCGACAAGGAGTTCGTCGCCGAGCACACCACCGGCTGGGAGGAGGTGTGCGCCGCCGTCGCCTCCTGCACCCCCGACGTGGCCGCCGAGATCTGCGGCATCCCCGCCTCCCAGGTCGTCCAGGTGGCCCGGACCTTCGCGGGGGCCCGGCGGGCGATGGCCTGGCACGCCCGGGGCATCGAGCACCATTCGCAGGGCGTCGAGAACTGCCTGACCGTCATCAACCTCTGCGCGGCCACCGGCCACCTCGGCAAGCCCGGCGCCGGGTACGGCACCATCACCGGCCAGGGCAACGGGCAGGGCGGCCGGGAACACGGCCAGAAGTCCGACCTGCTGCCCGGCGGGCGGTCCATCTCGAACCCCGAACACCGCAGGCAGATCTGCGAGATCTGGGGGATCGAGGAGTCCGAACTGCCGCCCGCGGGCACCTCGATGATGGAAATGGTCTGGCAGATGCAGCGCCGCGAGATCCGCGGCCTGATCGGCATCTGCAACAACCCGTTCGTCTCCCTTCCCAACTACGCGACGGTGAAGGACGGTTACGACACTCTGGAGTTCCACGCCCAATTCGACTTCTTCCTTTCCGAGACCGCGGCCAACGCGCATGTCGTCCTTCCGGTCACCACCTGGGCCGAGGACGAGGGCGTGATGGCCAACGCCGAGGCCCGGGTGGTCAAGCACAACAAGGCGCAGGAGCCGCCCGCCGGGGTGCGCACCGACACCTGGGTGATGTGCCAGCTGGCCCAACGCCTGGGCGTGGGTGACAAGTTCGCCTATCCGGGATCGCGCGAGGTCTTCGAGGAGCTGCGGATCGCGTCGGCCGGAACGGTCAACGACTACTACGGCATCACATACGAGCGCCTGGAGGAGACCGGCGGTATCGCCTGGCCCTGCCCCTCCACCGACCACCCGGGCACGCCCCGCCTGTTCGAGGGCGGCCGCACCTTCCATCCGGACGGCAAGGTCCACCTCCAGGTCGTCGAGTGGCATCCGCCGATGGACCCGTACGACGAGGAGCACCCGATGTCGCTGACCACGGGCCGCACCGTGGCGCACTTCCTGTCCGGCAACCAGACCCGCCGGCTCGGCGCGCTCGTCGAGCAGACCCCGCGTCCGTGGGTGGAGGTCCACCCCGCGCACGGCTTCCGCAACGGCGACCCGGTCCGGGTGGTGACCCGGCGCGGCAGCGAGGTCTTCCCCGCCCTGGTCACCGCGGCCATCCGCCCCGACACGGTGTTCATCCCGTACCACTGGCCGGTCCCCACGGCCGCCAACGCGCTCACCATCGACGCCCTCGACCCCCGCTCCAAGATCCCCGAGTACAAGGTGTGTGCCTGCCGCATCGAGGCCGCCGAGCGGATCGACGAGGTGCCGGCGCCGCCGACCGCGCCGGGCCACGACGCGTACCCGGCGACCCAGGTCTCGCGCACCGACCCGCTGCCGCCCACCTCCCCGCAGGGCCGGGGCACCGCGGAGAGGGGCTGAGCGCCGCCATGATGGGCAGAACGATCTTCATCGACCCGGGGCGCTGCATCGGCTGCCAGGCCTGTGTGTCCGCCTGCCGCGAGTGCGACTCGCACCGCGGTAAGTCCATGATCCATCTCGACTATCCCGACGAGGGTCATTCCGTCGCCTCCCTTCCGACCGTCTGCATGCACTGCGAGGACCCGGTCGCCCCGTGCGCCGAGGTGTGTCCCGCCGACGCGATCCTCGTGACCGCGGACGGCGTGGTGCAGCAGGCCGACACCACCCGCTGCATCGGCTGCGCGAACTGCGTCAACGCCTGCCCCTTCGGCGTACCGAAGATCGACCTCCAGGCGAAGCTCCAGATGAAGTGCAACCTCTGCTACGACCGCACCGCCTACGGTCTGGCTCCCATGTGCGCCACGGTCTGCCCGACCGGAGCGCTGTTCTACGGGACGGTCGAGGAGCTCCGTGCCGAGCGCCCCGGCGTCCAGGTCGCCGACTCCTTCACGTTCGGCGATGTCGTCGTCTCCACCGGCGTGGCCATGGTCGTCCCCGCCGACAAGGTCCAGTGGCCGGTGCCGGGCGGCCTCCCGATCGTCGAGGTGAACGGAAGAGCCGTGAACGAAGCGAACTCCGACCAGGGCGGCGGCGCTCGACGGGCGGGCGGGAAGGACATCACCCGATGAGCGTCACCGACCAGCACCCCGCCTCCGGCCCCGGCCCGGACGCCGCCCAGGCCGCCCTCCACGACCGCATCGCCGCCGACTCGCTCACCACCCGCCGCGACTACCTCCGCATCGTCGCCACCGTCTCGGGCGGCCTCGCCGTCGGCGGGGTGGCGGTGGCCGGGGGAGTGTTGCACCGGCACGGCGACAACGACGCCCCGCCCGACGCCAAGCGCGTGGCGGCCGCGCTCGCCCCCGGCGAGTCCGTCGCCTTCCGCTTCCCCGGCGAGGACGACCGCGCGGTCGCCGTCCGCCTCAAGGACGGCACCCTCGTCGGCTACTCCGCGATCTGTACGCACCTGGCCTGCGGGGTGCTGTGGCGCGAGGACCGCGGCGCCGAGGGCGAGCTGTACTGCCCCTGCCACGAGGGGGTCTTCGACGCCCGCACCGGCGAGGTCACCGCCGGTCCGCCGCCGCGCCCGCTGCCCAAGGTGCTCCTCGTCGAGGAGCCCGACGGCAGCGTCTGGGCGGTGGCCACGGCGCGCTCCGGCGAGAGCGTCAAGGACGCCATGTGCCGCCAGTTCGCCGACGCCCGCCCCGACATGGCGGCCCGCCTCGGCTGCCCCGGCGCGAACGCCAAGCCGAACGCCAGGACCAAGGCAGAGACCGACGCCAAGACCAACGCGTCCAACGCCGAGTCCACCGCCACCAGGGGCGAGAGGAGTGAGCGGACATGAGCAGGGAAGGGAACGCGTTCCCCGGCGGCTCGGGCGGGACCTCGGGTCCGCGCGGCACCCAGGGCGCCGGCGGAGCTCCGGGGTTCGACGGGCCCCAGGGCGGCGGTGCCGCTCCGGGCCACGGCGAGGGTCTCGGGGCGTCCCCCCGCCCCTCGTACACGCCCGGCTCCGCCCAGCCCCGGCTCAACCGGCCGGTCCGCGAGCGCTACCCGCAGATCCGCCCGACGAGCGGCTACGGCGACCCCCGGATCCGGCACACCGGGCCCGGCCCGGGCGCGGGCAGCGAGCAGGAGCCGGAGCGCTCCTCGAAACTGACGGCCCGCCTCACCCTGGCGATCACCGTGGTCATCGGCCAGCTCTGGGGTCTGACGGTGGTGGTCAACGAGTGGATGCGGGGCAACACCGGCACCGCCTGGTGGGGGGCGGGCTTCCTCGTCCTGTCGTTCCTGGTGGTCCTGGGCCTCTGGCTGCTGGACCCGAAGGACCGCTGACCCCCCGGAACGGGAAGCAGGGCTTGAGGCCCGTGCCCGGCGCACGGGCGCCGCTGATGATCCGGTACCGAGGCCTGCGGCCCGGACCGCGAGCGGGGCTGATGATCCGGTACCGGAGTTCGCGGTCCGGATCGCGAGCGCCGCTGGTGATCCGGTACGGGAGTTCGCGGCCCGGGCCGCGAGGGCCGCTGAGCGCCCGGCGGGGGCGCCTCGCGTCCGTCCCGGGAGGGCCGTTGTCGCTCGCCGTACCCTTGTCGTATGAGTACCGCCCCCGCCCCCGGACCGCGCGACCGGGAACCGGCGCCCAAGCAGCAGGCCAAGCCGACGCTGGTCTTCGACGATCCGCTGGACCAGCAGTCGGCGGACGACACGGATCGCGGGTGGGGCGAGCGGCCCACGTCCGCGGGCAGCGCCGCCGACCTGGCGCGCTTCCTCGACGAGAAGCCGCCCCACCACATCTGAGCGTCGCGCGCCGGGGCTAGGGCTGTGCGGGCCCCGAGCCGCGCTGGGCGACCAGCACGTCGCGGATCTCCTTGAGCACTTCCAGCTCGCTGATCTCCATCGTCTCGCGCACGCCCTCCTTCGCCTTGTCCTGCCGGGCCCGCCGGGCCAGAAACTTGGCCATCGGCAGCACCATCAGGAAGTACACGACGGCGGCCGTGATGAGGAAGCTCAGCAGCGCGCTGAGCACTCCGCCCCAGGCGATCTGGATGCCGGAGCCGGCGGTGCAGGGGCCCTTCAGGCAGGAGCTGTAGCTCTCCAGGTCCTTGGTGCCGAACGCGCCGACCAGAGGGTTGATCACGCCCTTCACGACCGAGTTCACGACGTTGGTGAACGCGGCGCCGATCACCACGGCCACGGCCAGGTCGATCACGTTCCCGCGCATCAGGAAGGCCTTGAAGCCGGCCAGTACGCCTGTCTTCTCCTCGGTCACCAATGAACCCTTCTTCGTGTGTGCAGGGGGCGGAGCGAACTCCTGCGCCACCTTGGACAGCGCGGGGTCGCACTGTCCAATCCGCGCACGCGAATTGGGTACGCGCCCGATCGCCCGTGCGAATCAGCACAGCGTCACCGCCAGCCGGGATGTCGTGCCCGCCCCGGCCAGCGCCCTGGCGGTCTCGCGCGGCACGGCGAGGACGACGAGCGCGCCGGACTCCGCGGAGCCTCCCTGCGCGCCCGGAACTCGCGTGACCCGGGCGTCCGTTGCCACCACACGGGCCTCGTCGCCGTGTGCCGAGGGCGAGTTGGGGGAGGCGATCACATCGACCCGGTCGCCGGGCCGCAAGAGGCGTACGGTCTCCGCGTCCGCGATCCGTACCGGCGCCGACACCACGGCGGGCGGCCGCGCGGGCCCGCGTTCCCGCGGCGCGGGGGCCGCGACCGGGTGCGGACGCTCCGCCGCCTGGGGGCTGGAGACGGCGAGGGCCGCCGCCGTGACGGCGAGGCCCGCGGCCATCGCGCGCCGTCGCTTGCGCAGGGTGCGCCGCAGCCCGTGCTTCCCGCCGCGCACCCGCAGCGGCGGGAACACCGGCACCGCGCCGGGCTCCGGAGCGGGCACGGGAGGCAGGAAGGGGAGCGGGCGGGGGTCGGGGGAGGCGGCTGACGCGGGGGCTGCTGACATGGGATCACTGCCGATCGTGAGGAGCCTGTGCTGCTCGGACGCTCCTCACGATCCCGTGTCCCGGGGAAACCCGCCGGGCCCTGTGGACCACACCCCGCCTGTGGACAACTCGCTCACCCGTAAGGGGGGGTTCAGCCCGCCAAGCCCCACCAGGCCCCGGCGGAGCCCGGCCTCCGGCGAGGACCGGAGGCCTGGAGGCGCGGAGGCCCGCCGGTCACGGCAGTTCGATGCCGAGGTCCCAGCCGTCGTGGGCGTGGGTGCACAGGCAGTCCCGGTCCTCGCTCGCCGGAAGGGCGGCGACCGCGTCGAAGAGCACCTCGCGCAGCCGCGCCACGTTCTCCCCGAAGACCCGCAGCACCTCGGTGTGCGAGACGCCCTCGCCGGTCTCCGCGCCCGCGTCCAGGTCGGTGACCAGGGACAACGACGTGTAGCAGAGCCCCAGTTCGCGGGCGAGGGCGGCCTCGGGGTGGCCGGTCATGCCGACCACCGACCAGCCCATCGCCGCGTGCCAGGCCGACTCGGCGCGGGTGGAGAAGCGAGGGCCCTCGATGACGACCATCGTGCCTCCGTCGACGGCCTGCCAGCCGCGCCCGTGGGCCGCGGTCAGCGCCGCCTTGCGGCCGCTGGGGCAGTACGGGTCGGCGAACGTGGTGTGCACGACGTTGGGGACCGTGCCGTCCGGCAGGGGCAGCCCGTCGAAGAAGGTCTGGGTGCGCGCCTTCGTACGGTCCACCAGCTGGTCCGGCACGAGCAGCGTGCCCGGCCCGTACTCCTGGCGCAGCCCGCCCACCGCGCACGGTCCGAGCACCTGGCGCACGCCGACCGAGCGCAGCGCCCACAGGTTGGCCCGGTAGTTGATGCGGTGCGGGGGCAGGTGGTGGCCGCGGCCGTGGCGGGGCAGGAAGGCCACCGCGCGGCCCGCGACCTCGCCCAGGAAGAGGGAGTCGCTGGGGGAGCCGTAGGGGGTGTCCACCTGGACCTCGGTGACGTCCTCGAGGAACGAGTAGAACCCCGAGCCGCCGATGACGCCGATCTCTGCATTAACCATGCCGGTCACACTAACCGGGGGCGGGTATGCCGGAACCCCCGCCGTCGGGGGCGGGGGTTCGGTGTGAAATCGGGTCAGGCGGCCGGGCTGGCGCTCGACGAGGCCGAGCCGGAGCTCGACGCCGACGCGGCGGGCTTGGCGTCCGAGCTCGACGACGTCGAGGTCTTCGACGCCGAGGACGCCGACGCGGGCGAGCTGCTCGACGACGCGCCGCGGCTGTCGTTCCGGTAGAAGCCGGAGCCCTTGAAGACGATGCCGACCGCCGAGAACACCTTCTTCAGGCGTCCGTCGCAGTTCGGGCATACGGTCAGGGCGTCATCGGTGAACTTCTGCACCGCCTCGAGGCCCTCGCCGCACTCGGTGCACTGGTACTGGTAGGTCGGCACTTGTCTTCCTCCTGGCACTCTCACTCGATGAGTGCTAACGACGGTCCATAGTGACGTATTCCCCGGGATCAGTCCACCGTGACGGGGACACGGTGACCGACGCCACGCGCCACGGTACGTGTCGCGGGGCGCGGCGTGAGCCGGGAGCGCAGGGCGAGCAGCGTGACCAGGGCCAGCGCCGTGCCCGCCATCGGCACCAGGAATCCGGCGGTCGAACCGTGGGCGTCGGTCAGCCGGCCGGCGACCGTGACGGCGGCGGCCTGGCCCAGCGCGACCGCGCCCGTCAGCCAGGTGAACGCCTCGGTGCGGGAGGTGGCCGGGACCAGGGTTTCGACCAGCGTGTAGCCGGTGATCAGGGCGGGGGCGATGCAGAGGCCGACGATCAGGCCGAGGCCGCCGAGCAGCAGCGCGGAGTGCGCGGCCCACAGTCCGGAGGCCGCCAGGGCCAGTGCCGCGTAGCCGGCGATCAGCCGGGTGCGGGGCGCGGACTTCCAGGCGATGGCGCCGCAGGCGATGCCCGCCAGCATGTTGCCGGCGGCGAAGATGCCGTAGAGGACGCCGTTGATGCCGGGGTTGCCGATCTCTTCGGCGAACGCGGTGAGCGAGACCTGCATGCCGCCGAAGACCGCGCCGATGCCGAGGAAGGCCATCGCCAGGACGCGTACGCCCGGGATGGACAGCGCGGAGGTGTGCTCGCCCTGCTCGCGTTCGGCGGCGCTGCGGACCGGCGGCTGGGTGCCGCGCCGGGCCGCGAACAGGAGGCCGCCGACGAGGGTCAGCGACGCCTCGGCGATGAGTCCGGCCGCCGGGTGCACACCGGTGCACAGGGCGGTCGCGAGGACCGGGCCGATGACGAAGGTGAACTCGTCCGTCACCGACTCGAAGGCCGCGGCGGTCGCCATCAGGGGTGAGCCGTCGAGCTTGCTGGCCCAGCGGGCCCGCACCATGGGGCCGACCTGCGGCACCGAGGCGCCGGTGGGCACGGCCGCGAGGAACAGCGCCCACAGGGGGGCGCCGGCCAGCGCGAGGGCGGTCAGCGCGGAGACGGAGGCCGCGTGCACGAGGACGCCGGGCACCAGCACCGCGCGCTGCCCGAAGCGGTCGGCGAGCTTGCCGCTCTGCGGGGCGAACAGCGCCATGGACACGCCGGTGAAGGCGGCCACCGCGCCGGCGCCGCCGTAGGAGCCGGTGGTGTGCTGGACGAGCAGGAGGATGCCGATGGTGAGCATCGCGAAGGGCTGCCGGGCCGCGAAGCCGGGCAGGAGGAAGGACAGTGCGCCAGGTGTGCGCAGAAGCTGCCCGTAACCGGGCCGCTTGTCAGAAGTGACCGTGGATGCCACGGCCCCTTGCCTTTCTGCCGCCTGGTAGCGCGCCCCATGCACAGATCTGTGGGTGCGGGCGTTGCCGAGAGCTGTCCTCTTGCGCGGAACTGCGGTAGATGCCGGGCGCTGCTGCGGGGAGCTCCCGACCGCCATACGGTCGCGCCAGCTCTGCGTCAGGCAGAGTTGGTCGATCAGTGGTGTGCCTTCATGATACAGAGTTTTGGCACTCCGTGCCTATGAATCCGCACGGAGTGCCCAGTTTCGGCCTGTGTTTATCCGGCCGTCATGTGGCTTGACGAGGGCGCCACCAGGCTTAACGCGCCGTTCGCCCGGTCTTCGTATTGCGGGGCGCCTCGTTCGCCTGACCGCCGGTGCCCAGCCAGCCTGCGAGCTTGCCGCCCTGGCCGACCGCCCGCAGCCGGGACTCGGCCGCGTCGCGCACCGGGTCCGTGGCGACCACCAGGAGCTCGTCGCCCTGGCGCAGCACGGTCGTGGGCCCCGGCACGAAGCTCTTGCCGTCGCGTACGACGAGGGTGACGGCGGCGCCGGACGGCATCCTCAGCTCGTGCACCTCGACGCCGTGCATCTTCGACTTCGGCGGTATGGCCACGGACAGCAGGTGGCCGCGCAGCCGCTCCAGGGGGGCCGATTCGACGCCCAGGTCGGCGGCCTCGTCGGCGTCGGAGAGCTGGAGCTTGCGGGCCAGCCACGGCAGCGTCGGGCCCTGGATCAGGGTGTAGACGACGACCAGGATGAAGACGATGTTGAAGACCTTCTCGCTGCCCTCGATCCCGGAGACCATGGGGATCGTGGCGAGGATGATGGGCACCGCGCCGCGCAGGCCCGCCCAGGACATCAGGGCCTTCTCCTGCCACGGCATCCTGAACGGCAGCAGGCTGAGCAGCACTTCCAGGGGCCGCGCGACCATCGTCAGGACGAGGCCGATGATCACGGCGGGCCAGAAGTCGACGCCCAGGTTGTGCGGGGTGACCAGCAGGCCGAGCAGGACGAACATGCCGATCTGGGCGATCCAGCCGAGCCCGTCCGCGAAGCCCCGGGTGGCGGGCCAGTGCGGCAGCTTGGCGTTGCCGAGCACCATGGAGGCGAGGTAGACCGCGAGGAATCCGGAGCCGTGGGCCATCGCGCCGGCCGCGTAGGCGGACACGGCGATCGCCATGACCGCGATCGGGTAGAGGCCGGAGGCGGGCAGCGCCACGTGGCGCAGTCCGAACGAGCCGAGCCAGCCCACCGCGAGCCCGATCGAGGCGCCGATGGCGAGCTCCAGGGCTATCTTCCCGACCAGCAGGTACCAGGAGTCGACCGGTCCCGGCGTGGAGAAGGCGACGACCAGGATCACCACAGGGGCGTCGTTGAAGCCGGACTCGGCCTCCAGGACGCCGGTGATGCGCGAGGGCAGCGGCACCTTGCGCAGCACCGAGAAGACGGCCGCGGCATCGGTGGAGGACACCACCGCGCCGATGATCAGCGCCTGCCGCCACTCCAGGCCCACCAGATAGTGCGCGCCCGCCGCCGTGACGCCCACGCTCACCGCGACACCGGCGAGCGACAGCACGACGGCCGCCGGCAACGCCGGTTTGATCTCCTTCCACTTGGTGCCCAGGCCGCCCTCGGCCAGGATCACCACCAGTGCGGCATAGCCGATCACCTGCGTCAGTTCCGCGTCGCTGAACTTGACGTGGAAGATGCCGTCCTGGCCGATCGCGATCCCGATGCCGAGATACAGGAGCAGGCTGGGGAGCCCGCTGCGCGAGGAGATGCGCACCGCCGCGACGGCGATGAGCAGGACGAGCGAGCAGATGAGCAGGAGTTCGTTGAGCTGGTGGACAGTCAGTGGCCGATCCTTCCCCTCAGGCACCGTCACGGCACCCCATGAAAATCGTGCATCCCCATGCGCCGGGTGCGCATCCGGGGACCCCTGGGGCAGACCTGGTGAAACGTTCCGTCGCCCAAGGTACTTCGTTACCTTACCTAATCTTTGACGCTTTCTTTACGCGCGGGCTCCTTTGTGCGACGTCCCGGTGCGCGAACGGCGACACCGCGTCAGGGGCTGTCAGCGGCTGCGCCTATGGTTGCTCCCAGCACTCCTGGACCACCCTGCCCCTCGAAGGACAGCGATGCCCGCCACCACAACCGCCCCTTCCGCCGGTACGACGGCCGGCAAGACGAGCAGGAAGAGGGGACGCCGCCTGAGGCTGTTCGTCCTCGTCCTGGTGCTGGCGCTGGTCGCGGGCGTCGCCTACGGCGCGTACTGGGGAGTGAGCACCGTGCGCGCCTCCTTCCCGCAGACCACCGGCACCATCAAGCTGCCCGGCCTGCTCGGCCAGGTCGAGGTCAAGCGCGACGACTACGGCGTCCCGCAGATCTACGCCGACAACGACGCCGACCTCTTCATGGCCCAGGGCTACGTCCAGGCGCAGGACCGGTTCTACGAGATGGACGTCCGGCGCCACATGACGTCGGGCCGGCTCTCGGAGATGTTCGGCAGCGGCCAGGTCGACACTGACGCCTTCCTGCGCACCCTGGGCTGGCGCAAGGTCGCGCAGCAGGAGTACGACACCAAGCTGACGCCCGCCACGAAGAAGTACCTCCAGTCCTACGCGGCGGGGGTGAACGCGTATCTGAAGGGCAAGGACGGCAAGGACATCTCCGTCGAGTACGCGGCCCTCGGCTTCACCAACGACTACACGCCGGAGGCCTGGTCGCCGGTCGACTCGGTGGCCTGGCTCAAGGCGATGGCCTGGGACCTGCGCGGCAACATGCAGGAGGAGATCGACCGGTCGCTGATGACCAGCCGGCTCAGCCCGAAGCAGATCAACGACCTGTACCCGGCCTATCCGTCCGCCACCCACCGCCCCATCGTCGACGAGGGCTCGTACAACAAGGCGACCGGCAAGTTCGACCCGACGCGCGCCGCCACCAGCTCCGACGGGACCTCGGGCACCGCCCTGGGCGCGGTCCAGGGCATGCAGAGCCAGCTCTCGGCGCTCTCCGACACCCTGGACAAGATCCCGGCGCTGCTCGGCCCGAACGGCAGCGGGATCGGCTCCAACTCCTGGGTGGTGTCGGGCCAGTACACGACGACCGGCATGCCGCTGCTCGCCAACGACCCGCACCTCGCGCCGATGATGCCCTCGCTCTGGTACCAGATGGGCCTGCACTGCCGGACGGTCTCCAGCACGTGCTCCTACGACGTGGCGGGATACACCTTCTCCGGCATGCCCGGCGTGGTCATCGGCCACAACCAGGACGTCTCCTGGGGCTTCACCAACCTCGGCGCCGACGTGACCGACCTGTACCTGGAGAAGATCTCCGGCTCCAACTACCTCTACGACGACAAGGAGACGCCGCTCGCCACGCGCGAGGAGGTCATCAAGGTGGCCGGCGGATCCAAGAAGACCATCACGATCCGCGAGACCAACAACGGCCCGCTGATCTCCGACCGCGACGACGAGCTGGAGAAGGTCGGCCAGAAGGCGCCCGTCAACTCCGCGGCCCCCGACCGGGGCAGCGGCTACGCGGTCGCCCTCAAGTGGACGGCGCTGGAGCCCGGCAAGTCCATGGACGCCGTCTTCGAGCTGAACCGCGCCAACGACTTCAAGTCGTTCCGGGCCGCCGCCAAGGACTTCGAGGTCCCCTCGCAGAACCTGATCTACGCCGACACCAAGGGCAACATCGGCTACCAGGCCCCGGGCAGGATCCCGGTGCGCGCCGAGGGCGTCGACGGCACCATGCCCGCCCCGGGCTGGGACCCGAAGTACACGTGGAAGAAGAACTACGTCCCCTTCGACGCGCTGCCCTACGAGTACAACCCCAAGCGCGGCTTCATCGTCACCGCCAACCAGGCCGTGATCGACGAGAAGAAGTACCCGTACCTGATCACCAAGGACTGGGGCTACGGCACCCGCAGTCAGCGGATCAACGACCTCATCGAGTCGAAGATCAAGGGCGGCGGGAAGATCTCCACCGAGGACATGCAGAAGATGCAGATGGACAACAGCAGCGAGATCGCCGCGCTGCTGACGCCCGCCCTGCTGAAGATCGACGTGACGGACCCCTCCGTCCGCGAGGCGCAGAAGCTCCTGGAGGGCTGGGACTACACCCAGGAGAACGACTCGGCGGCCGCCGCCTACTTCAACGCGGTGTGGCGCAACGTCCTGAAGCTGGCGTTCGGCAACAAGCTGCCCAAGGAGCTGCGTCCCAAGGGCGAGTGCCTGTACGTGACGCCGCCGGCCGGCACGGGCCCGGTCGACGATCCGAACAAGAAGGTCCAGGAGTGCGGCGAGCGCGACGGCGACTCGGCACAGCCCGACGGCGGCGACCGCTGGTCCGAGGTCGTGCGCAAGATCTTCAACGACCAGAACAACGCCTGGTGGCAGTCGCCCGCGACCCGTCTGGACAAGGCGACCACCACCCGTGACCAGCTGCTCGCCCGGGCCATGAAGGACGCCCGCTGGGAGCTGACCGCCAAGCTCGGCAAGGACACCACGACCTGGAGCTGGGGCCGGCTGCACCAGCTGATGCTGAAGAACCAGACCCTCGGCAAGGAGGGCCCCGGCTTCCTGCAGTACGTCCTCAACCGCGGCCCGTGGAACCTGGGCGGCGGCGAGGCCGCGGTCAACGCCACCGGCTGGAACGCGGCGAGCGGCGACTACGGCGTCACCTGGGTCCCCTCGATGCGGATGGTCGTCAACCTCAAGGACTTCGACAAGTCCAAGTGGATCAACCTCACCGGCGCATCGGGCCACGCCTACAGCGCGCACTACTCCGACCAGACGGAGAAGTGGGCCAAGGGCGAGCTGCTCGACTGGTCGTTCAGCGGCAAGGCGGTCGACGGGGCGAGCGTCGACACGCTGAAGCTCACGCCGTAGGGCGGGCCTTCAGGCGCTGAAGCGCGTCACCCCGTAGGGGGTGACCACAGCCTGCACGGGGTGGTCGTGCGGTTCCTCCGGAACCCGCGCGACCACCTCGTTCGCGTAGAGCAGCACCACCAGGGCGGGTGCGTTCCCCGACGCCTCCACCCGGGCCAGCACCCGGTCGTAGGAGCCGCCGCCGCGCCCGAGCCGCATCCCGCGCGCGTCCACGGCGAGGCCCGGCAGCAGCACCGCGTCCGCCGTGGTCACGGCGTCCGGGCCGAGCCGTTCGCCGTCCGGTTCGAGCAGCCCGCGCCCGGCCGGCACCAGATGCCCGGGACCGGCGTAGACGGCCCAGTCCAGGTCGTTGTCCGCGAGCAGCACCGGGAGCAGCACCCGTACGCCCCGCGCGTGCAGGGCGTGGACGAGGGCGCGGGTGCCGGGTTCGCCGCCCACCGAGATGTACGCGGCGACCGTGCGGGCCGCCGCGAGTTCGGGCAGGGCGAGGGCCCGGTCGGCGAGCGCCAGGGACGCCGCGCGCCGCTCCTCGTCCGGCAGCCTCCTCCTGGCGTCGAGCAGGCTGCGCCGCAAGAGGGCCTTTTCTGCCGCGTGATCACTCACCGTGTCTCTGCAATCCCCATCAAATGCGCGGGTAAGAGAGCGAATTCACCGGCGGATCATCCTCCGCACATACGCAGCGGATAGGGTGCCCCGCATGACTCAGTCGCCCCCACGGATCACCAAGGCTGTCATCCCCGCGGCCGGGCTCGGTACCCGGTTCCTTCCGGCCACCAAGGCCACGCCGAAGGAAATGCTGCCGGTGGTGGACAAGCCGGCCATTCAGTACGTGGTGGAGGAGGCGGTGGCCGCGGGCCTGTCGGACGTCCTGATGGTGACCGGCCGCAACAAGCGTCCTCTGGAGGACCACTTCGACCGGAACTACGAGCTGGAGTCGGCGCTGACCCGCAAGGGCGACGCCGGCCGGCTCGCCAAGGTGCAGGAGTCCAGCGACCTGGCGACCATCCACTACGTACGCCAGGGCGACCCGCGGGGCCTGGGCCACGCGGTGCTCTGCGCGGCCCCGCACGTGGGCAGCCAGCCCTTCGCGGTGCTCCTCGGCGACGACCTGATCGACGCCCGCGACCAGCTCCTCTCGCGCATGGTGGAGATCCAGGAGCACGAGGGCGGCAGCGTGATCGCGCTCATGGAGGTCGACCCCGAGCAGATCCACCTCTACGGCTGCGCGGCCGTCGAAACCACCGCCGAGAGTGATGTCGTGCGGGTCACCGGGCTGGTCGAGAAGCCCGAGGCCACCGACGCCCCCTCCAACCTCGCCGTGATCGGCCGCTACGTCCTGGACCCGGCGGTCTTCGACGTGCTGCGCACCACCGAGCCCGGCCGCGGTGGCGAGATCCAGCTCACCGACGCCCTCCAGCACATGGCCGCGGACGAGTCGATCGGCGGCCCGGTGCACGGCGTCGTCTTCAAGGGCCGCCGCTATGACACCGGCGATCGCGGAGACTATCTGCGAGCCATTGTCAGACTGGCGTGCGAACGTGAGGACCTGGGCCCGGACTTCAAGGCCTGGCTTCGCCGGTACGTCACCGAGGAGATGTAGGCACCCGTGAGCAACACGATCTGGTCGGTGGACGAGCACCTGGACGACATCCTCGCCGCCGTCAGGCCGCTCGAACCCATCGAGCTGCAACTGCCGGACGCCCAGGGCTGTGTTCTGGTCGAGGACGTCACGGTCGCCGTCGCCCTGCCGCCCTTCGACAACAGCTCGATGGACGGCTACGCGGTGCGGGTCGCCGATGTCGCGGGCGCGAGCGAGGAGTTCCCGGCCGTGCTCACGGTCATCGGTGACGTCGCGGCGGGCAGCGGCGAGCTGCCCACCGTGGGGCCCGGCCAGGCCGCCCGGATCATGACCGGCGCCCCGCTGCCGCCCGGCGCCGAGGCCGTCGTCCCGGTCGAGTGGACCGACGGCGGGACGGGCCAGGGGGCCGCCACCACCATGCGCCCGGCGGGGGACGCCCCGGAGGGCGCGAGCGGCGAGGTGCGGGTGCACCGCCCCGCCGAGGCCCGCGCCCACGTCCGCGCACGCGGCAGCGACGTCCAGGTGGGCGACCTCGCCCTCAGGGCGGGCACCGTGCTCGGCCCGCCCCAGATCGGCCTGCTCGCCGCGATCGGCCGTGGCACCGTGACCGTACGGCCGCGCCCGCGCGTGGTGGTGCTCTCCACCGGGAGCGAACTGGTCCAGCCCGGCGAGGAGTTGGGCGAGGGTCAGATCTACGACTCCAACAGCTTCGCGCTCGCCGCGGCCGCCCGGGACGCGGGCGCCATCGCCTACCGGGTCGGCGCGGTCACCGACGACGCGGCGGTCCTGCGCGACACCATCGACGACCAGCTGATCCGCGCCGACCTCCTGGTGACCACCGGCGGGGTCAGCGTCGGGGCGTACGACGTCGTCAAGGAGGCGCTGTCCTCGGTGGGGGACGAGGACGAGCCGGGCAGCGGCATCGACTTCCGCAAGCTGAAGATGCAGCCCGGCAAGCCGCAGGGCTTCGGCTCGATCGGCCCCGACCACACCCCGCTGCTCGCCCTGCCCGGCAACCCGGTCTCCTCCTACGTCTCCTTCGAGCTGTTCGTCCGCCCCGCGATCCGCACCCTGATGGGCCTCGACGACGTGCACCGACCCACCGTGCGCGCCGTCCTGAACGCCGACAAGGCGCTGTCCTCGCCCGCGGACCGGCGCCAGTTCCTGCGCGGCAGCCACGACGCGGACGCGGGCACCGTCAGCCCGGTCGGCGGCTCCGGTTCGCATCTGATCGCGGCGCTCGCGCTCGCCGACTGCCTCATCGTGATCCCCGAGGACACCACGTCGGCGGAGCCCGGCAGCGAGGTGGAGGTGATCCTGCTCGGCTGATCGCCGGCCGGTGGGGGTACGGTGTCTGCCCACAGAAGCCGTACCGGGAGCGCCACCGAATGAGTACGACGCAAGGCAGGCTCACGCACATCGACGAGGCGGGTGCGGCCCGCATGGTCGACGTCTCGGAGAAGGACGTCACCGCACGCACCGCCCGCGCGAGCGGCCGCGTGCTCGTCTCCCCGCGCGTGGTGGAACTCCTGCGCGGCGAGGGCGTCCCCAAGGGCGACGCCCTGGCCACCGCCCGCATCGCCGGGATCATGGGCGCCAAGCGCACCCCCGACCTGATTCCGCTCTGCCACCCGCTGGCCGTCTCCGGAGTGAAGCTCGACCTTGCGGTCGCCGACGACGCCGTGGAGATCCTCGCGACGGTGAAGACCACCGACCGCACGGGCGTCGAGATGGAGGCGCTGACCGCGGTGTCCGTGGCCGCGCTCACCGTCGTCGACATGGTCAAGGCGGTCGACAAGGCCGCCGTCATCACCGACATCCGGGTCGAGGAGAAGACGGGCGGCAAGTCCGGCGACTGGAACCGGCCCGAGGCGGCCGGAGCGTGACGCCCCCTCAGCGGGAACCCGCCGCGACCCCGCCCCGCCCGGGTCCGCAGGCCGCCGCCCCCTTCCCGCCCGGCGGCGAGGGGCTCGGCGGGGCCCTGCTCGCGCCGTACGCCGCGCTGGTCGTGACGGCGTCCAACCGGGCGGCCGCCGGGGTGTACGCGGACAAGGGCGGCCCGCTGCTGGCCGAGGGCCTCAGCAGGATCGGCTTCGCGGTGGACGGGCCGCTGGTCGTGCCCGACGGCGACCCGGTCGCCCAGGCGCTGCGGGCCGGGGCGGCCGCCGGGTACGACGTCATCGTCACGACCGGTGGCACCGGCATCTCGCCCACCGACCGCACCCCCGACGCGACCCGGGGCGTCATCGACTACGAGGTCCCCGGCATCCCGGAGGCCATCCGCGCCGAGGGCCTGGCCAAGGTCCCCACCGCCGCGCTCTCGCGGGGCCTGGCCGGGGTCGCGGGCGGCCGCACCCTGATCGTGAACCTGCCGGGCTCCACCGGCGGGGTGCGCGACGGACTGGCCGTCCTGGAGCGGATCCTGACGCACGCCGTCGACCAGCTCCGCGGCGGCGACCACCCGAGACCCGCGGGGAGCCCGAGCTGAACGTTCCTTCCTGGCCGGTCGAGCTGGCGGAGGGCGATGTGGTCCTCCGCCCCATAAAGCTGCGCGACCAACGGGCCTGGCGCGAGGTCAACCGGCGCAACCGCGACTGGCTGCGGCCCTGGGAGGCGACGATCCCGCCGCCCGCGCCCGGCGCCCCGTTCGCGCAGCGCCCCACCTACCGGCAGATGGTCCGCCACCTGCGCGCCGAGGCCAACGCGGGCCGCATGCTGCCGTTCGTCATCGAGTACCAGGGCCGCCTGGTGGGCCAGTTGACGGTCGCCGGGATCACCTGGGGCTCGATGTGCTCGGGCCACGTGGGGTACTGGGTGGACCGCGAGGTGGCGGGCCGGGGCGTCATGCCGACCGCCGTCGCGCTCGCCGTCGACCACTGCTTCCGCGCGGTCGGGCTGCACCGCATGGAGGTGTGCATCCGCCCCGAGAACGCGCCGAGCCGCCGGGTGGTGGAAAAGCTCGGATTCCGCGAGGAGGGGCTGCGCCCGCGCTATCTCCACATCGACGGCGCCTGGCGCGATCACCTGGTCTACGCGCTCACCGCCGAGGAGGTCCCCGAGGGGCTCCTCGCCAGGTGGCGGCGGGGGCGCCAGTCCCACCCCGGGAAATGACATAAACGTTCGAATTTCATTGCGACCCGATCGCTCTCTCTCGTCGAACGATCCGAGAAATCACAAAAAAAGCCGGTGATATCAGCCAGATCGTGCGACACACCGGCTCAATTGGCGTATCCCCGCGCGCCCGCCCCTCTACGGTGTGGTGTGTGAGCAGCAGCGGCCTCATCTACGCAGTCATCGTCGGGGCCTGGGCCGCCTACTTGGTGCCGATGTGGCTCCGCAGGCAGGACGAACTCAACGAGGCCCGTCCGACGGAACGCTTCAGCACCGCCATCCGGCTGCTGTCCGGACGGTCGGCCATGGAGCGCCGGTACGCCAAGGAGCTGCGCCAGCGGGCCACCGAGGAGGCAGCGCCCGAGGCGGAGCCCGTGACCCCGCCGGACGCCCTGACGGAACCCCTGGCCACCCGCGGGGAGTCCACGGGCGCCCGGCACGTCGCCGTGCCCCCGGCCCGCTCCCAGCGCCCGCCGCGCCAGGAGCAGCCGAGCGAGCACCAGGAGCGCCCGCGCCCGCGCAGCGCGGCCGCCGCGGAGCGGGCCCGGCGCGCCCAGCGCAGCGCGGTGCTCGCCCGGCGCCGGCGCACCACGGTCGTCCTCTTCCTCGCCTTCACCCTTGGCGCGGTCGTCGCGGCGGTCGGCGGGCTCGGCTTCCTGTGGGCGCCGGCCGTCCCGGCCGCGCTGCTGAGCGCGTACATCGTGCACCTGCGGATCCAGGAGCGGCGGCGCTTCGCCTTCACCATGGACCGCCGACGCGCCGAGGCCGCGGCCCAGCGGCTGCGCGAGAGCCGGCCGCGCACCCGGGCCACCCCGCCGGGCATCGAGGCCGACGACGAAGCGGAGTCCCACCAGCCGGTCCCCGTGCCCGAGCCCGCGCCCGCCCCGGCCCTGTCCCCGCAGGAGGCCGGACGGCGCGCGCTGGTCGAGCAGACGGACCATGCCGAGTGGGTCGACCAGCAGCGCGAGCGCGGCCCCGAGCGGGGCGCGAGCTGGGAGCCGGTGCCGGTCCCGCTGCCGACGTACGTCACCGCTCCGGTCGCCCCGCGCGCCACCGGCAGCATCGACCTCGGCGCCCCCGACACCTGGTCCTCGGCCCGCTCCTCCACGGCCGACCCCACGCCCGCCCCGGCCCCTGCCGCCGAGCCGCCCCCGCGCCAGCGCACGGGCTCAAGTCGCCGCCGGACCCCGCTCTTCGACCAGTACGCGGACGAGGACCGGCCCCGCGCCGCCAACGAATGACCCCGCTCTCGCTGACCAGCGGGGAACGGATTTCCAAGCACTCCGATCGGGGTGCTAAGGTTTCACTCGTTGCAAGGGCCTGTGGCGCAGTCCGGTAGCGCACCTCGTTCGCATCGAGGGGGTCAGGGGTTCGAATCCCCTCAGGTCCACAACAACGACGGAATCCCGTCCGATCATCACGATCGGGCGGGATTCCGTCGTTTCCGGGGCAGTTGGAGCGGCCGCCGCCGCGGAGGTCAGGACGTCCCGAGCGTCTTCGCGAAGCAGCGGCTGGTCTCGTACGCGCGGTAGTAGCCGAACTTCTCGCAGGGTTCGTAACCCGTCGAGGCGTACAGGGTGATGGCCTCGGGCTGCTTGGTGCCGGTCTCCAGGACCATGCGGGTGCGGCCGGCCGCGCGGGCGTCGGCCTCCAGGGCGGCGAGTATGCGGCGGGCCAGGCCCAGGCCGCGGGCCTCGGGGACGACGTACATGCGCTTCAGCTCCGCGTCGCCGTCGCGGTAGTTCTCCTCGTTGGCGTCCTGGCTGCGCCAGCCCCCGGTGGCCACCGGGCGGCCCTCGGCGTCGTACGCGATCAGGTACAGGCCGCGCGGGGGCGCGAACATCGACGCGTCCAGGAAGGTGGCGTCGCCCTCGTCCCCGTACCGCTCGGCGTATTCGAGCTGGACCTCGTCGTTGAGCTTGACGGCGTCGGGGTGGTCGTAGGCCAGCTGGCGAATAATCATGCGAGATAGCGTACTTCTATGCGTCGGCTGGGTGGAGCCGGGTGGGTAGGGTGCCGGGATGCTCACTGTTACCTCTGTGAATGTAAACGGGCTGCGGGCCGCCGCCAAGAAGGGCTTCGTGGAGTGGCTCGGGGGCAGCGAGGCGGACGTCGTCTGCCTGCAGGAAGTGCGGGCCGAGCCCCATCAGCTGCCCGCCGATGCGGGTGCCCCCGAGGGCTGGTTCGCCGTGCACGCCCCGGCCGCCGCCAAGGGCCGGGCCGGTGTGTCGCTGCTCACCCGCCGCGAGCCGGACCGGGTTCGGACCGGGTTCGGGAGCGCGGAGTTCGACGGCAGCGGGCGCTACGTCGAGGCGGATCTGCCCGGCGTGACGGTGGCCTCGCTCTATCTTCCCTCCGGCGAGGTCGGCACCGAGCGGCAGGACGAGAAGATCCGCTTCATGGCGGAGTTCCTGGAGTACCTGAAGGAGCTGAGGGTGCGGGCCGCCGCCGACGGCCGCGAGGTCGTCGTCTGTGGCGACTGGAACATCGCCCACCAGGAGGCCGACCTCAAGAACTGGAAGGGCAACAAGAAGAACTCCGGTTTCCTGCCCGAGGAGCGCGCCTGGATGTCGCGCGTCTTCGACGCCGCCGACGGCGGCTACGTCGACGTGGTGCGCGCCCTGCACCCGGACGTCGAGGGCCCGTACTCGTGGTGGTCGTACCGGGGCCGCGCCTTCGACAACGACACGGGCTGGCGCATCGACTACCAGGTCACCACGCCCGGCCTCGCCGAGCGGGCCGTGAAGGCGTTCGTGGAGCGGGCCGCGACGCACGGCGAGCGGTGGTCCGACCATGCTCCGGTCACCGTCGTCTACGACCTCTAGCCAGGACCGCGCGGGACGCCCGCGCGTGCGCTCCGTTCGGTCCGCTCAGGGTTCCTGTGTGAGGCGGCGGTCCAGGGCGAGCGACAGTTCCGCGTCCACCACCGCCTTGGCCAGCGGGCGCAGGCGTTCGGTGTCCTTCTCGGAGGCGTGCGTGCGCAGGAGGTCGGTGAACAGGGCGGCCAGCGCGTCGGCGTGCTCGCGGACCTCGCGGCCCGCCGCGAGCACCGCCGCCAGCGGGACGCCCTCGCGGACCAGGGAGGCCGAGACGTCCAGGAGGCGGCGGCTGATGTGGACGATCTCCTCGCCGGAGACGGCCAGGTAGCCCAGGTCCAGCGCCGCCGCCAGGTTCTCGGGCGTCACCTCGCCCGCGAAGTGGTCGGCCAGCGCCTCGGGGGTCAGCCGCACCGGGGTCTCCTCGGTGGGCTCCACCAGGCCGAGCGCCTCGCCGGCGTCGCGGCCGGACTCGAAGGCCGAGGTGAGGTCGGCGATGCCGGAGAGCGTGTGGCCGCGCTCCAGGAGCGCCGAGATGGTGCGCAGGCGGGCCAGGTGGTGATCGTCGTACCAGGCGATGCGGCCCTCGCGGCGCGGCGGCGGGATCAGGCCGCGCTCGCGGTAGAAGCGCAGGGTGCGTTCGGTGATGCCCGCCTTCCGGGCCAGCTCCGACATGCGGTACTCGCGGACACCGCCCGCGGGCCCGCCCCGCCCCGGCGTCCCGTTCGCGCGGGCTCCCTGACTTGCCTGGTCTTCTGCCACCCCGTCAGCCTATGCGGTGCCCGGCGCCCCGCAGGAGCGAGTTGTACCGCCGGTAACTTTCCCCGCCCGCACCCCTACCGCTCGGTAGGTGTCTGCTCTACCCTCCCAACAGTGCCAGTGATTGCTGGCAACGTTTGCGGGACCGATCGTGGAGGCGGGTGGCATGGCCCAGCGCGAGCATGTACGTGTGGCGGTGATCGGGTCGGGGTTCGGCGGGCTCGGGGCGGCGGTCCGGCTGCGCCGCGAGGGGATCACCGACTTCGTCGTCCTGGAACGGGCCGGCTCCGTCGGCGGCACCTGGCGCGACAACAGCTACCCCGGGTGCGCCTGCGACGTACCCTCCCACCTGTACTCCTTCTCCTTCGCGCCCAACCCCGACTGGCCCCGCACCTTCTCCGGGCAGGAACACATCCGCGCCTATCTGGAGCACGTCGCCGACGTCTTCCGGCTGCGCCCCCACATCCGCCTCGACCACGAGGTGACGATGATGCGCTGGGACGCCGAGCGGCTGTGGTGGGAGATCGAGGTCGGCAACGGGACCACGCTCACCGCCGACGTCGTCGTCTCGGCCACCGGGCCGCTCTCCGATCCCAAGATGCCCCGGATCCCGGGGCTCGCCTCCTTCCCCGGCAAGGTGTTCCACTCCGCGCGCTGGGACCACGACTACGACCTGCGCGGCAAGCGCGTCGCCATGGTCGGCACGGGCGCCTCGGCGATCCAGATCGTGCCCTCCATCCAGCCCGAGGTCGGGCGGCTCACGCTCTTCCAGCGGACGCCGCCCTGGGTCATGCCGCGCATGGACCGCCCGATCACCGCGGTCGAGCGCTGGCTGCACCGCCGGCTCCCCGCCACCGGCGCCGCCCGCCGCGGACTCCTGTGGGGGATAAGGGAGTTGCAGGTCAGCGCGTTCACCAAGCGGCCCAACGAGCTCGGGCTCGTCGAGTCCATCGCCAAGTCCAACATGGCCCGCGCCATCAAGGACCCGCAGCTGCGGGCCCGACTGACGCCCGACTACCGGATCGGCTGCAAGCGGATCCTGCTGTCCAGCTCGTACTATCCGGCGCTCGCCGAGCCCAACGTGGACGTCGTCGCCTCCGGGCTCGCCGAGGTGCGCGGCTCCACGGTCGTGGCGGCCGACGGCACCGAGGCCGAGGTCGACGCGATCATCTTCGGCACCGGGTTCCACGTCACGGACATGCCCATCGCCGACCGCGTCGTCGGCGCGGAGGGGCACACGCTCGCCGAGTCGTGGAAGGACGGCATGCAGGCACTGCGCGGGGCGACCGCGGCCGGGTTCCCCAACTGGATGACCATCATCGGGCCCAACACCGGGCTCGGGAACTCCTCCATGATCTTGATGATCGAGTCCCAGCTGAACTACATGGCCGACTACCTGCGCCAGCTGGACGTGCTCGGCGGCCGGGTCGCGCTCGCCGCCCGGCCCTCCGCCGTCGGCGCCTGGAACCGGCGGGTGCAGGAACGCATGAAGCGCACCGTGTGGAACACCGGCGGCTGCACCAGCTGGTACCTCGACGCGGCCGGCCGCAACACCACCGTCTGGCCGGGCACCACCGGCGAGTTCCGCCGCGCGACCCGCGAGGTGGACCTGGCGGAGTACGAGGTCGTACGCGCCCGGGCGGCCGGGGCCGAGTCCGCCCTCGCCGCCGCGGGCGAGGAAGCGGCGGTGTCCGCGTGAGCCGGGCCGGGGCCGCGCGGCGCGCGGTGCCTGCGCCGCCCGTCGCCGGGCGCGAGCTGACCGCCGTGTCCGCCGACGGCACCGCGCTGCACGTCGAGGTGCACGGGCCCGCGGAGGCGCCCGCCGTCGTCCTCGCGCACGGCTGGACCTGCTCGACCGCGTTCTGGGCCGCCCAGATCCGGGCGCTGGCCGGTCAGTGCCGGGTCATCGCCTACGACCAGCGCGGCCACGGGCGTACGGCCGCCTACGAGGTCTGCTCCACCGAGGTGCTCGCCGACGACCTCGAAGCGGTGCTCGGCGCGACGCTCGCGCCCGGGGAACGGGCGGTGCTCGTCGGGCACTCCATGGGCGGCATGACCCTCATGGCGGCCGCCGGGCGGCCCGCTCTGCGCGAGCACGCGGCGGCCGTCCTGCTGTGCAGCACGGGCGCCTCGCGCCTGGTCGCCGAGTCCCGGGTGCTGCCGCTGCGGGCCGGGCGGCTGCGGACCGCCCTCACCCGGCGGGTCCTCGGATCGGGGGCGCCGCTCGGGCCGGTCACCCCGCTCGCCCGGAAGGTCCTGCGGTACGCGACGATGGGGCCCGGGGCCGCTCCCGACAAGGTCGACGCGTGCGCCCGCATCGTGCACGCGTGCCCGCGCGGGGTGCGCCAGGCCTGGTCGCACGTGCTGGCCGATCTCGAACTCGGCCTGTCGGTAAGGAAGTTGGACCTGCCCACGGCCGTGGTGGCGGGCAGCGCGGACCGGCTCACCCCGCCCGTGCACGCCCGCCGGATCGCGGCCGGGCTGCCCGACTGCCGCTCGCTCGACGTGCTCACCGGCGTCGGGCACATGACGCCCATCGAGGCGCCCGAGTTCATCACCGAGAAGATCCGCGCGCTGGTGGCCACGCATCTCGCCGCCCCGGCCGCCGTCACCGCCACCGAGGAGCGTGCCGTATGAGCAGGGTCAGTCTGGAAGGGCAGGTCGCGGTCGTCACCGGCGCCGCGCGGGGCGTCGGGGAACTCCTCGCCCGCAAGCTGTCGGCGCGCGGTGCCAAGGTCGCCCTGGTCGGCCTCGAACCCGACGAGCTGAAGCAGGTCGCGGCCCGGCTGCACAGCGAGGCCGAGTCCTGGTACGCGGACGTCACCGACCACGCGGCGATGGCGCGGGTCGCGGGCGAGGTCAAGGAGCGGTTCGGGAAGGTCGACATCGTCGTCGCCAACGCGGGCGTCGCCTCCGGCGGCCCGTTCGTCGACTCCGACCCCGACGCCTGGCGCCGGGTCATCGAGGTCAACCTGATCGGCGGGGCCGTCACCGCCCGCGCCTTCCTGCCCGTCCTGATGGAGTCACGCGGGTACTTCCTCCAGATCGCCTCGCTCGCTGCGATCACGCCCGCGCCCATGATGACGGCGTACTGCGCCTCCAAGTCCGGGGTCGAGGCGTTCGCGCACAGCCTGCGCGCGGAGGTGGGCTACAAGGGGGTGCGGGTCGGGGTCGGGTACCTGTCGTGGACCGACACGGACATGGTGCGCGGTGCCGACCAGGACGACGTCATGCGCGAGCTGCGCTCCCGGCTGCCCTGGCCCTCCAACCGGACGTATCCGCTCGGGCCGGCCGTCGACCGGATCGTCGCCGGGATCGAGCGGCGGTCCTCGCACGTGTACGCGCAGTGGTGGCTGCGGGGGATGCAGTCCGTGCGGGGGTACTTGCCGGGGGTCATCGGGGCGGTGGGGCAGCGGGAGATGCGGCGCTTCGAGCCGCGGCTCTCCGCGGTGGGGCGGGGGCTCGTGGGGGCGGGGGGTGCGGCCGACGAGGCGGCCCGGGCTCTCCCCGCCCCGCCCCTTCCCTAGACCCTCCGGGGGTTGAAGGACCCTGGGGGCTCCGCCCCCAGACCCCCGTTCGCGCCTGAACGGCGCTTGTCCTCAATTTCCCCCAAGGCCGGTCTGCTCCCTCGGGGGCAGTTTGGGGCGTTGGCGGTCGGGGGTTGCCGTGTAGCCGGGGGGGAGGGAGGCGGGGTGGAGGTGCAGGAGGTCCAGGGCGAGGCGTACCGCGTCGTCGAGCTGGGCGTGGCGGCCCTCCGCCCAGTCCAGCGGCGTGCGCAGGATCTCCAGGTCCGGCTCCACCCCGTGGTTCTCCACGGACCACCCGTACTCGTCGAACCACGCCGCGTTCATCGGCACGGTGATCACCGTGCCGTCGCCCAGGGTGTGGCGGCCCGTCATGCCGACCACGCCGCCCCAGGTGCGCTGGCCCACCACCGGGCCCAGCTTCAGGAGCCGGAAGGCCGCCGTGATCATGTCGCCGTCCGACGAGGTCGCCTCGTCGGCGAGGGCGACCACCGGGCCCCGGGGGGCGTTGGAGGCGTACGAGACCGGCTGGGCGTTGCGGGTGAGGTCCCAGCCCAGGATGCGGCGGGTCAGCTTCTCCACCACCAGCTCGCTGATGTGGCCGCCCGCGTTGCCGCGTACGTCCACGATCAGGGCGGGGCGGCTCACCTCCAGGCGCAGGTCGCGGTTGAACTGGGCCCAGCCCGAGCCGCCCATGTCCGGGATGTGCAGATAGCCGCACTTGCCGCCGCTCAACTCCCGTACCACTTCGCGGCGTTTGGCCACCCAGTCCTGGTAGCGCAGGGGCCGCTCGTCCACCAGTGGGACCACCGCCACCCGGCGCGCCCGGCCCTCGCCCTCGGCGGGCTGGAAGGTCAGCTCGACCGTGGTGCCGCCCGCGCCCGCGAGGAGGGGGTAGGGGCCCGCGACCGGGTCGACGGGGCGGCCGTCGACATGGGTCAGGACCGCGCCCTCGCGGATGCCGGCGCCCGCCAGGGGTGAGCGCGCCTTGGAGTCGGAGGAGTCGCCGGGCAGGATGCGCCTGATCTGCCAACTGCCGTCCCTGCACACCAGGTTGGCGCCGAGCAGGCCCTGGGCGCGCTGGTAGTGCGGGGGCCCCTCGTTGCGGCGGGCGGCGGTGACGTAGGCGTGCGAGGTGCCCAGTTCGCCGAGGACCTCGCGCAGCAGGTCCGCGAACTCGTCGGGGGACGCGACCCGTTCGACCAGCGGGCGGTACTGGTCGAGCACCGCCGTCCAGTCGATGCCGCACATCTGCGGCTCCCAGAAGTAGGAGCGGATGATGCGGCCCGCCTCGTTGTAGGCCTGGCGCCACTCCAGGGCCGGGTCGACGTCGTGCAGGATGCGGCGCAGGTCGAGGTAGACCGTCGAGTCGTTGTCGCCCGACTCGGTGGAGGGCACCGCGCGCAGCTCCCCCTCGTCCACGACCACCAGGCGGCTGCCGTCGCCGCTGACCGCGAAGTAGTCGAGGTGCTCGACCAGTTCGGTCCTGCGGGCCTTGGAGATGTTGAAGTGCTCCAGGGTGGGACGGCCCGAGGTGTCGGCCGGGTTGGCGAACGTCTCGCCCAGCGCGCCCGAGATGGGCCAGCGCAGCCAGACCAGGCCGCCGCCGGAGACCGGGTGCAGGGCGGAGTACTTGGAGGCCGAGACGGGGAACGGGGTGACCCGGCTCTCCAGGCCCTCCACCTCGACCGTCACCGTGCCGTCGGCCGAGTCGTCCAGCGGGTCCAGGCCGCCCGCCGCGGGCCGCCCGTCCGGGGAGAGGGCGAACGGGGACGGCGTCGCCGAGTTGAGCGGTACGAGATAGGGGCGGCAGCCGAGCGGGAAGGAGAGGTCGCCGGTGTGCACGTCGTACACCGGGTCGAAGCCGCGCCAGGACAGGAACGCCAGATAGCGGCCGTCGCTGGTGAACACCGGGTTCTCGTCCTCGAAGCGGCCGTTGGTGACGTCCACGACGGTGCGGGCGCCGGGCCCCGCGATGCGGGCCATCTTGATCTGCCGCAGCGAGCGGCCGATGCCCGGGTGCGACCAGGTCAGCCAGGCCCCGTCGGGGGAGAAGGCGAGGTCGCGCACCGGCCCGTTGAGCGAGGTGATGAGCTCGGTGACCTCGCCGGTGGACTCCTCCGTCACGTCGAGGAGCAGCAGGCGGCCGTCGTTCGCGGCGATCGCCAGGCGTTCGCCGTCGGGGTCGGACACCATCTCCTGCACCCGGCCGAGCTCGCCCGCCGCCAGCCGCCGCGGCGCGCGCTCGCCGCTGGCGCGCGGCAGGAAGGCGATCTCGACCGCGTCCTCGCCGTCCGCGTCCGTGATGTAGGCGACCTGGCCGCCGCTGCCCAGCATCTCGGGCAGCCGCACGCGGACCCCCGGGGTGTCGGCGATGGTGCGGGCCGGGCCGTCGCGGTGGGTGAGCCAGTACAGGCTGCCGCGCACCACGACGGCGCTGGCCCGGCCGGTGGTGTCGACGGACAGCGCGTCCACGTGGTTGGCGGCCGGGACCTGGTAGCTGCGCCGCCCCGCGCGCGGCCCGCCCAGGCGCACGTCCAGCTTGCGCGGGACCGAGTCGGGGGTGAGGGCGTCGACGATCCACAGGTCGCCCGCGCACTGGTAGACGACCCGGCGGCCGTCGCTGGAGGCGTGCCGGGCGTAGAAGGAGTCGTGGTCGGTGTGCCGGGTCAGGTCGCTGCCGTCGGGCAGGCAGGAGTACAGGTTGCCGACGCCCTCGTGGTCGGAGAGGAAGGCGACGCGGCCGTCCACGAACATCGGCGAGTCCAGGTGGCCGCCGATGTCGGCGAGCAGCCGCCTGCCGTGCAGCCACAGCCGGCCGGTGGCGCCGCCGCGGTAGCGCTTCCAGGCGGCCGGCTCGTGCGGCGGCTTTCCGGTGAGTAGCAGGGTGCGCCGCTCGCCGTCCACATCGGTGACGGCGATGTCGGAGACCGGGCCCCAGGGGAGCTTTCCGCCGGGGGAGCCGTCGGTGGGCACGCTGTAGGCCCAGGAGAAGTACGAGAACGGCTGTCCGTGCGAGGACACCGCGAGGATGTGGCCGTCGGGGGTCCAGCCGCACACCCGGGTGTCGGACGACCCCCAGTACCCGATCCGGCGGGCCGGGCCGCCGCTCACCGGAGCCAGATGGATCTCCGGGTCGAGGCTGCGCCAGGTCGTGTACGCGATCTGGCTGCCGTCGGGCGAGAAGCGGGGGTGGCCGACCTTGGTGCGGTCGACGGTGACCCGCCAGGCGCGCGAGGGGCTGTGCCCGGCGGGCACCAGCGGGGCGACCCAGAGGTCGTCCTCGGCGGCGAAGCAGAGCAAGTCGTCGTGCAGATGCGGGAACCGGAGGTACGCGGCGTCGTCACTCACCCCCCAATGCTTTCCGCGCGAGGGGGCCGCGGCAACTCGTAGGAGCGCTTTATTCCGTTCCGACACCTGTGGTCGACGACACAAGCGAAACGGTTTCGTTTCGCTTCAGGGCGGGGTTACCTTCGTACGGTACGCACAGGAAAGGAGGTCGATCATGGCAGGCAGGCTCACCCCGGAACGCGAGGCCGAGCTCCACGAAGCCGTGCTCGACCTGCTGCGCGAGGTCGGTTACGACGCCCTCACCATGGACGCCGTCGCCACCCGCACCCGATCCAGCAAGGCCACCCTCTACCGCCAGTGGGGGAGCAAGCCGGAGCTGGTGGCGCGCGCCCTGCGGCACAACAAGCCGGTCGGTCTCGCCGAGATCGACACCGGCTCGCTGCGCGGCGACTTCCAGGCGATGGTCGACCGTGAGGACGACTGTCAGATGGAGAAGGACTCCGCGCTGATGCGGGGTCTGATGCGGGCCGTCCACGACCATCCCGAACTCCACCAGGCGCTGCGCGAAGTGCTGATCGAGCCGGAGATCACCGGCCTCGACACGGTGCTGCGGCGCGCGGTGGAACGCGGCGAGGTCAGGGCGGACAACCGCGCGCTCCCCTATGTCGTACACATGATGGTCGGCGCCTTCGCCGCCCGGCAGTTCATCGAGGACCGGCCGGTCGACCAGGCCTTCCTCGCCGACTACTTCGACGCCGTGGTCCTCCCCGCCCTCGGCGCCCCCCGCTAGGCTCCCCGCCCGGCTTCCCCGCGCAGTACCCGCCCCACCTGACGCACGCCGCTCTCGTCGTCGGGCTGATTCCCCATGCCCTGCTGGTTCCATACGACTTGACCGGGAGTACGCCCTCGTGGCCACGTTCCTCTACCGCCTAGGCAGGTTCGCCTTCCGGCGCCGCCGCTACGTCGCCCTGGTGTGGGTGGCGCTGCTCGCCCTCGCCGGGTTCGGCGCGGCCTCCGCCACCACCGCCACCTCCTCCTCGTTCTCGATCCCGGGCACCGAGGCCCAGCGCGCCTTCGACCTGCTCAAGGAGCGGTTCCCGAACGCGACCGCGGACGGCGCCACCGCCCGGATCGTCTTCAAGGCGCCCGAAGGCCAGAAGATGGCCGACCCCGCCAACAAGGCCGCGGTCGAGAAGACGGCCGCCGACCTGCTGGCGGGTTCGAACCAGATCGCCTCGGTGACCGACCCGTTCACCGCCCACGCCGTCTCGCAGAACGGCCAGGGTCCCATCGCGTACGTCCAGGTGTCGTACAAGGCCAACGCGATGCAGCTCACCGAGGAGACCCGCGACGCGCTCAAGAAGAGCGGCGAAACGGGGAGGGCGGCCGGGCTCACGGTGGAGATCGGCGGTGACGCGCTGCAGGCCATGCCGGAGACCGGTTCGGGCGAGATCGTCGGCGTGGTCATCGCGGGCCTCGTCCTGGTGATCACCTTCGGCTCGCTGGTGGCGGCGGGGCTTCCGCTGCTCACCGCGATCATCGGCGTCGGCATCGGCGTCTCCACCATCACGGCGCTCGCCAACGTGCTCGACCTCGGGTCCACCACGTCCACGCTCGCGATGATGATCGGGCTCGCGGTCGGCATCGACTACGCGCTGTTCATCGTCTCCCGCTACCGGGCCGAGCTCGCCGAGGGCCGGGAGCGCGAGGAGGCCGCCGGACGGGCCGTGGGCACGGCCGGCTCCGCCGTGGTGTTCGCCGGTCTGACCGTGGTCATCGCGCTGGTCGGCCTCGCCGTCGTCAACATCCCGATGCTCACCAAGATGGGCGCGGCCGCGGCCGGCACGGTCGTCATCGCCGTCCTCATCGCGCTCACCCTGATTCCCGCGCTGCTCGGCTTCGCCGGCAAGCGCGTGCTCGGCCGCAAGGCCCGCAAGGCGTACGCGCTGGGCGAGCAGGCGGCCGAGGGCAAGCCCAACGCGGGCACCCGCTGGGCGAGCTTCGTGCTGCGCAAGCCGGTGTGGGTGCTGCTCGTCGGCGTCCTCGGACTCGGCGCGATCGCGCTGCCCGCGAGCTCGCTGCAGATGGGCCTGCCCGACGACGGCTCGCAGCCCACCTCCACCACCCAGCGCCGCGCCTACGACACGCTGTCGGAGGGCTTCGGGCCCGGCTTCAACGGGCCGCTCATGGTCGTCGTCGACGGCAAGGGCAGCAAGGACCCGCGGGCCGCGGCCGACCGGACGGTCGACGCGATCAAGAAGCTCCCGGACGTCGGTCCGGTGATGCCCCCGATGTTCAACAAGGACACCGGCAACGACACCGCGACCATCACGGTCATACCGAAGTCCAAGCCGTCCTCCACCCAGACCGAGGATCTCGTCCACTCGATCCGGGACACCGGCGCCACGATCAAGGCCGACACCGGGGCCAAGCTCCTGGTGACCGGTTCGACCGCGATGAACATCGACTTCTCGCAGAAGATGAACGACGCCCTGCTGCCCTACCTGGCCCTGGTCGTCGGTCTCGCCTTCCTGCTCCTGATGGTGGTCTTCCGCTCGGTCCTGGTCCCGCTGAAGGCGGCCCTCGGCTTCCTGCTCTCGGTGGTCGCCGCCCTCGGCGCGGTCGTCGCGGTCTTCCAGTGGGGCTGGCTCGGCTCGCTGTTCGGCGTGCAGCAGACCGGCCCGATCATGTCCATGATGCCGATCTTCATGGTGGGCGTGGTCTTCGGCCTCGCGATGGACTACGAGGTCTTCCTGGTCACGCGGATGCGCGAGGCGTACGTCCACGGCGAGCGGCCGGGGCAGGCGATCGTCACCGGGTTCAAGCACGGCGCCCGGGTGGTGACCGCCGCCGCCGTCATCATGATCGCGGTCTTCTCCGGCTTCATCGGCTCCAGCGAGCAAATGATCAAGATGATCGGCTTCGGTCTCGCGATCGCGGTCTTCTTCGACGCGTTCATCGTCCGCATGGCGATCGTGCCCGCGGTGCTCGCGCTGCTCGGCGCGAAGGCCTGGTGGCTGCCGCGCTGGCTGGACCGGGTGCTGCCGAACGTCGACGTCGAGGGCGAGGGCCTGCGCCGGCACCAGGACGCCGAGCGCGACGGGGACTCCGACGACCACCGCGAGCTGGCGCGGGTCTGACCCCGCCTCCCTGAACGCCGGGGCCCGAGCTGAGCGGCCGAGGGTCCCGGCCCGACGCCAACGGCCTGTGGGGACGGGACCGCTGGCGCCCCTGGCCCCCCGTGCGTACGCGCACGGGGGGCCGACGCGTGTCCGGGGCCGCGGGCGGCGGGCCTCAGCGGTTGCGGCCCGCCGGGGACGGGGCCGCGCGGGCGTCGGTCGCGTACGTGTGGCGCAGGAAGCGGACCAGGGGCGAGCTGTCGAACTGGACCACCGCGACCCCCTGGGGCGAGTGGAACTCCAGGACCGTCTGGGCCCGGCCGCACGGCCACACCTCCACGTCACCCCGGCGGGCGGGTGCGCGCAGACCCGACTCCAGGAGGTCGCGCGGGAAGAGCCATTCGTTGCCGCCGGGGAAGGCGAAGCAGACCGTGCCCGGCGCGTCGGCAGGGTCGTAGCGCAGGGCCACCGGCACGGGGTTGGAGAGCGGGGCGTCGGTGACGACCCGGGCCCGGGCGTGGTCCTCGACGGAGCGGCGGTCGGCGTGGTCCTCGGCGTGGTCCTCATCGGCGGGGGACATCGGTCGCTCCTCACGCTGGGTGCTGAATGAATACCGGTTCGCGCTATTTGCTATCAAATGTCCCATATTTTTCAGGTAAACCCCCAGTGAGTCGGCTTGCCATTTGATGGCTGGCCGCTCTTGCAAGGAGTTCGCAACAGGGCACTATCATCAAACGGTTCTGCGCATGCCGCGCAGGGAAGAGGGCGCCACGGGAAATCGGAGTCCACCCATGCACGTACCCGATGGATTCATCAACGCACCTGTATCGGCCGTCACAGGCGTCGTCGCCGCGGCCGCCGTCGCCGTCAGCCTGCGCGGGGCGCGGCGTGAACTTGGGGGCACCTCCCACGCGTCGAGCAGTGGGGGAGAGAAGACGGCGCCGCTCGCCGGGCTCGTCGCCGCGTTCATCTTCGCCGTGCAGATGCTCAACTTCCCCGTCGCGGCGGGCACCAGCGGCCATCTGCTCGGCGGCGCGCTCGCCGCGATCCTCGTCGGGCCGTACACCGGCGTGCTGTGCGTGTCCGTGGTCCTGCTCATGCAGGGCATCCTCTTCGCCGACGGCGGCCTCACCGCGCTCGGCGTCAACATCACCGACATGGCGATCACCACGACCGTCGTCGCCTACGTCCTGTTCCGCACCCTGGTGAAGGTGCTGCCCCGCACCCGCCGCTCGGTGACCGCCGCCTCCTTCGTGGCCGCGCTCCTCTCCGTCCCGGCCGCCGCCCTCGTCTTCACCGCGATCTACGCGCTCGGCGGCACCACCGACGTGCCGATCGCCAAGGTGCTCACCGCGATGGTCGGCGTGCACCTGCTCATCGGCATCGGCGAGGCCGTCATCACCGCGCTCACCGTGGGCGCCGTCATCGCCGTACGCCCCGACCTCGTGCACGGGGCCCGCGGCCTGACCGCGCCGCTCAAGCTGCGGGTCGGCGGCGAACTCGTCGATGCCCCCGCCGCCCCGGCCGCGGCCCGCGCCGGGACGCGCTCCGGCTCGACGAAGACGGTCTGGGGCATCGGCATCGTCACCGCGCTCGTGCTCGCCGGATTCGTCTCCTTCTACGCCTCGGCCAGCCCCGACGGCCTGGAGAAGGTCGCCCACGACAAGGGCATCGACGCCAAGACCACCCCGCACGCCAGTTCCGACTCGCCGCTGGCCGACTACTCCGTCAAGGACGTCGGCGACGCGCGCCTGTCCGGCGGCCTGGCCGGAGTGATCGGCGTGGGCGTCACGGTGGCCGTGGGCAGCGGCGTGTTCTGGGCCGTGCGCCGCCGCCGCACGGAGCCCGCACCCGAGCGCGCCACGGAAACGGTCTGACGTGGGCGCGGGCCACTCCCACCGGCTCTACCGGCACGGCCACTCGCCCGTCCACGAGCTGCCCCCGCACTGCAAGCTCGCCGCGGTGTTCCTGTTCGTGGTCGTCGTGGTGTCCACACCCCGCGAGGCGATGTGGGCCTTCGCGCTGTACGCCGTGCTGCTGGGGCTGGTCGCACGCGCGGCCCGCCTCCCGGCCGGGTATCTGCTCAAGCGGCTGCTCATCGAGATCCCGTTCGTGGCGTTCGCCGTGCTCATGCCGTTCGTCGTGCCCGGCGAGCAGGTGCGCGTGCTCGGACTCTCCCTCAGCGAGAACGGGCTGTGGGGCGCCTGGAACGTCCTGGCCAAGGGCACCCTCGGCGTCGCCGCCTCCGTGATCCTCGCCTCCACCACCGAACTGCGCGCCCTGCTGCTCGGCCTGCAACGCCTCAAGCTGCCGCCGCTCCTCGTCCAGATCGCGTCCTTCATGATCCGGTACGGCGACGTGATCACCGACGAGATGCGGCGGATGTCCATCGCCCGCCGCTCACGCGGTTTCGAGGCGCGCGGGGTGCGCTCCTGGGGCGTCCTCGCCAAGTCGGCGGGCGCGCTGTTCATCCGCTCCTACGAACGCGGCGAACGCGTCCATCTCGCGATGGTCAGCCGCGGCTACGCCGGGGCCATGCCGGTGATCGACGAGGTGACGGCGACCCGCGCGCAGTGGACGCGGGCCGTCGCCCTCCCCGTGACGGCGCTCGCCGTCTGTCTGCTTGGGTGGATCCTGTGACTGCCGTGAACGTCCCCTCGCTCGAAGTGTCCGGGCTCGCCTTCGCCTACCCCGACGGCCACCAGGCGCTGTTCGGCGTCGACCTGACCGTGGCACGCGGCGAGCGGGTCGCGCTGCTCGGGCCCAACGGCGCGGGCAAGACCACGCTGGTGCTCCACCTCAACGGCATCCTCGAAGGCGGCGCGGGTTCCGTGACCGTCGCAGGGCTGCCGGTCGCCAAGCGCAACCTCGCCGAGATCCGTCGCCGGGTCGGCATCGTCTTCCAGGACCCCGACGACCAGCTCTTCATGCCGACCGTCCGCGAGGACGTCGCGTTCGGCCCGGCGGCGTCCGGGGTGCGCGGGGCGGAGCTGGAGGAGCGGGTGCGCGACGCGCTCGCCCGGGTGGGGATGGCCGAGTACGCCGACCGGCCGCCGCACCACCTGTCCTTCGGACAGCGGCGCCGGGTCGCCGTCGCGACGGTGCTCGCGATGTCGCCGGAGATCCTCGTCCTGGACGAGCCCTCCTCCAACCTCGACCCCGCCTCGCGGCGCGAACTCGCGGACATTCTGCGGGGGTTGGACGTCACGGTGCTCATGGTCACGCATGATCTGCCGTATGCGCTGGAGTTGTGCGGGCGGTCGGTGATCCTCAGTGACGGGGTCATCTCGGCGGACGGGCCCACCGTGGAGATCCTGTCCGACGAGGCGCTGATGCGGGCGCACCGCCTTGAACTGCCGTTCGGCTTCGACCCGACGTCGGCACCGCTCCCCAACTGACCCGCGCGCCCCCGGCTCCCCTTTCGCGCAGTTCCCCGCGCCCCTTCACCCGCCTTCGTCTCGCGGCCGTGCCCGCTTCTCGCGCAGTTCCCCGCGCCCCTTGGCGGCATCGTGCTGGCCCGCATGGGCAACCTCAGCCCGTCCGGCGTTTGAGGACGAGCGCCCTTTAGGCGCGAACGGGGTCTGGGGCGGAGCCCCAGGAACGCCTTCAACCCCCGGAGGGTTTCGGGAAGGGGCGGGGTGGGGGCTCCCGGGGTCTGGGCGGAGCCCCAGGGGGTGGCGTGGGGTCGGGCACCATGGTGGGGGGCGTCAGGGTGGCGTCCGGGCAGCGTGGGGAGACGGATCGTGGTCGACGTACAGGGCGCCGTGGCACCGGGCTACGAACCGGTGAAGGACGCCTTCGTGCGCAACTTCGAGCAGCGGGGCGAACACGGCGCGGCCGTGGCCGTCTACCGGGACGGGCACAAGGTCGTCGACCTGTGGGCCGGCACGAAGGACGTGGACGGCCCCGCCCCCTGGGCGCTGGACACCGCCCAGATCGTCCGCTCGGCCACCAAGGGCGTGGCCGCCGCCGTCCCCCTCCTCCTGCACCAGCGCGGCCGCCTGGACCTGGACGCCCCAGTGTCGACGTACTGGCCGGAGTTCAAGGCCCGCGGCAAGGAGCGCACCCTGGTGCGGCACCTGCTCGCGCACCGGGCCGGGGTGCCCGCCCTGGACGTCCCGCTCACCCCCGCCCAGGCCGCCGACGGCGAGTCGGGCCCGGCCGCGGTGGCCGCCCAGGCCCCGTTCTGGGAGCCCGGCACCGCACACGGCTACCACGCGCAGACCTACAGCTGGCTGCTGGGTGAGCTCGTGCGGCGCGTCACCGGACGCACCATCGGCCGCTGGACCGCCGAGGAGATAGCCGGGCCGCTCGGCCTGGACTTCTGGATGGGCGTGCCGGACACCGAGGCGCACCGGGTGGGCCGGGTCGGCCCGGTGGAGGCGCCCGAGGGCGAGGGCGGGCTGCGGCTGCGGCCCAAGCGCGCCGTCGCGGAGGCCTACCAGGACCCCCACTCGCTGACCCGCCGCGCGTTCGGCGCGATCGACCCGCTGCCGGACGAGAACGACCCCGCCTACCGCGCCGCCGAACTCCCCGCCTCCGCGGGCGTCTCCACCGCGCGCGCACTGGCCCGTTTCTACGCCGCCACCATCGGCGAAGTGGACGGCGGGAAGCGGCTGTTCGCGCCCGCCACGCTCACCCTGGCCCGCACCGAGGAGAGCGCGGGCCCCGACCGGGTGCTGGTCGTGAACACCCGCTTCGGGCTCGGCTACATGCTGCACGGCCCGGCGTCCCCGCTGCTCGCGCCCGGCTCCTTCGGCCACCCCGGCCGCGGCGGCTCGCTGGGCTTCGCCGACCCGGAGTCGGGGATCGCGTTCGGCTATGTGACCAACGGGCTGCAGAAGGGCGTCACCGCCGATCCCCGTGCCCAGGCCCTGGTACGGGCGCTACGTTCGACCGTATGACGCAACCTCAGACGGCCTTGACCACGGCGCGCTTCGCGGGACACGCGGCACTGATCACCGGAGCGGGACGCGGCATCGGCGCCGCCGTCGCGCGCAGACTGACCGCCGAGGGTGCCCGGGTCCTGGTCGCCGACGTCGACCTGGAGCGCGCGAAGGCCACCGCCGCCGAGCTGGAGGGCGCCGTCGCCCGGCACTGCGACGTCTCCGACCGGGCTTCGGTGGAGTCCGCGGTCGCCTTCGCCGTCGAGGAGTTCGGCCGGCTCGACGTCCTGGTCAACAACGCCTACTCGTGCAGCCCGGACGCCGACCGCTTCGAGGACGAGGACGACGAGGAGTGGGCCCGCGACCTCGACATCAGCCTCACCGGCGCCTTCCGGTGCGCCCGCGCCGCCCTTCCGCACCTGGCCGCCTCCGGCCGGGGCGCGATCGTCAGCGTCGGCTCGGTCAACGGCGCCCAGGACTTCGGCAACCACGCCTACAGCGCCGCCAAGGCGGGCCTCGCCTCGCTGACCCGTACGCTCGCCGGGGACGCGGCCCCGCGCGGGGTCCGGGTCAACCTCGTCCAGCCCGGCACCGTCCGCACCCCCGCCTGGGACGGCCGCGAGGACCGGCTGGACCGGTTCGCCGAGGTGTACCCGCTCGGCCGGGTCGGCGAGCCCGAGGACATCGCGGCGGCCGTCGCCTTCCTCGCCTCCGCCGACGCGTCCTGGATCACCGGCACCACCCTGCGCGTGGACGGCGGACTGCTCGCCGTGAACACGGGGTTCCAGCGACTGGCCCACGGCGAGTGAGGCCCGCGCCCGGGTGAGGGGCGGCTCGCCCTCCGTAGTCCCGGAACATCGCCCGGCGCGCCCCGGTCCCGGGAGGTCGTGCGTCAGCCCGCCCGCAGCATCAGGCCGATGCCCACCACCAGGAGGCCCGCCGCGGCGATCCGCGGGGCGCCGAAGCGCTCCTTGAAGAAGACGGCGCCGATCGCCGCGCCCACGATGATCGACGATTCGCGCAGCGCCGCGACCGGGGCCAGCGGCGCCCTGGTCTGCGCCCACAGGACGAGCCCGTACGCGGCGACCGAGAGCGCCGCCCCGAGGAGCCCGCGGGCCGCGAACGGGCGCAGTTCCCCGGCCAGTCGGGGGCCCCGGCGGTACAGGGCGTAGGCGGGGACGGCCAGGCCCTCAAGGAGCATCAGCCAGGCGATGTAGCCGACGGAGGAGCCCGAGGCGCGCACTCCGACGCCGTCGACGACGGTGTACCCGGCGATCGTGAGGCCGGTGGCGAGCGCGGCGACGATGGCCGGCCAGTTCGGCCGCGAGCCGCGGATGCCCCACAGGGCGACCCCGACCAGGCCCGCGCAGGCGACCGCCACCCCCGCCGCCTGCCAGGCGTTCGGCGTCTCGTGCACGAAAACGGCGGCGAGCACGGTGACCACCAGCGGGGCGGTGCCGCGCGCGATCGGGTACGTCTGCCCGAAGTCGCCCAGGGTGAACGACCGCATGAGCAGCAGCATGTAGCCGACGTGCAGCGCCGCCGAGACCAGCAGATACGGCCAGGCCCCGGCGGCGGGCACCGGCACGAAGGGCAGCGCGAGCAGTCCGATCAGCGCGCCGCCGCCCGATATCAGGGTGAAGGAGAGCAGCTGGTCCTTGAGGTGGTGGGCGAGCGCGTTCCAGCTGGCGTGCGCGAGGGCCGCGAGCAGCACCGCGCAGGTGACGGTCGGGGTCACGAGCGCCGCCCGCTCGGGTCGTGCGGGTCGTCCAGGTCGTACGGAGAGTTCATGGCCCGCACGCTAGTAGTAGGTGTACGGGCCATGCGAGGCGGTTTCAGCCGGCGCGCAGGACCTGCGCGACGATGGGCCCTGCCGCGGTGCCGCCGTGCCCGCCGGACTGCACCAGGGCGGCGGCCGCGAGGTCGTCGCTGTACCCGGTGAACCAGCTGTCCGACTTGTTCTGCCCGTCCCTCTCCGCGGAGCCGGTCTTGGCGCCCTTGGCGCCGCCGACGCCCGCCATGGCCTCGGTCGCCGTCCCGTAGGAGGCGGTCGCGGTGATGTGCATCATCTCGCGCAGCTGGGCGGCGATGCCCGACGGCAGCGGCGCGGCCTGGGCGAGCGCGCGGCCGTCCAGGGACTGCGGCACCAGGACGGGCTGGCGGAAGCGGCCCGACTGCGCGGTCGCCGCGATCGAGGCCATGTCGAGCGGGCTCATCTGCACCTTGCCCTGACCGATGTACGCCGCCGCCGTCTCGGCGCCGGCCGAGGCGGGCACGCTGCCGTCGAAGGACGGCACGCCGACCTTCCAGTCCTGGCCGATGCCGAAGTAGTCGGCCGCGACGCGCCCCAGCGCCCCGTCGTCGTTCACGTCGTCGACGAGCTTGATGAAGGCGGTGTTGCAGGACCGGGCGAAGCTCTTGGAGAAGGGCTGGCCGTCCATCGAGAAGTTGTCCAGGTTGTGGAAGGTGACGCCCTGCCACATCGCGTTCGCCGGACACTCGGCCGGTTTGTCCGCGGCCGCCTTGCCCTTCTCGATCAGCATCGCCGAGGTGACGATCTTCATCGTGGAGCCGGGCGCGACCCGGCCCTGGAGCGAGGCGGGGAACTTGTCGGCGCGGTTGTCCGCCACCGCCCTGATCTCGCCGGTGCTCGGCTTGACGGCGACCACCGACGACTCCCCGAAGCCCTTGACCGCCTTCTCCGCGGCGGCCTGCACGTCCGCGTCGAGCGTCGTCCTCAGCTTGCCCGGGGTGCCCTTCTGCAGCGTGATCAGGGTGCGCGCCGGGGTGCCGTTGCCCTGGATCTGGAGCTCGACGCCCGGCGTGCCGTCCACCTTGGTGCCGTACTTCTCGCGCAGCCCGTCCAGGATCGCGCCGAGCGAGGGGTACTGCTCCTTGGTCAGCGGGCGGTCCTTGTAGTCGACGGCCTGGATCTCGGGGTTCTGCGCCTTGTCGGTCACCAGGCGCTCGTCCTTCTTCAGCTGCGGGTACAGCACCGCGGGCTGCCAGTCGACCAGCGCCCTGTGCGTGGTCTGGCCCCGGACGACGGTCAGTTGGGAGGCGTAGGACAGCGGGGCCGTCCTGCCCTCGAAGGAGACGTCGGCCTTCACCGTGTACGGGACGACCGCCCCGTTCGGCGCGCCCGCGGCGACCGTCACGTTGGTGATGTGTGCCTGGTCGCGGAAGCCGGTCAGCGCGGTTGACGCGGCCTGCTGATTGTTGGTCAGGGCGGCGGCCCCCGCCGCGTCGCCCTTCGACCATGCCGTGAGGAAGCCGGTGGCGGCCTCCTTGATCTCGTCCGTGCCCGGCGGGCCGGTGCGCGCGGGCGCGCCCTGCGTGTGCGTACCGCCGGGCCCCTTGTCGTCACCCCCGCCCACCAGCGTGTAGCCCCCGTACGCGACGCCTCCGGCGGCCACCACGAACACCCCGCCCACGATGGCGACCTTCGCTCCACTGCGCATCCCGCAGTTCCCCTCCCCAGGAGTCCCCCGAACTCCTTGAACGTGTTCAAGGAGTACTTGGGAGGGACTCTACGGGACGGCAGTGACAAGGGGGCCGCCAGTTGTCCGAACGGTTACCGGAACGCGACCGGCGTCACACCCAGGTGTCCAGCCACATCCGGTTGCGCCAGGAGTCCAGCGGAATGGCCGTGCCCGTGTAGATCGGCCAGAAGTAGACGAAGTTCCACACGATCAGCAGGACGAGCACACCCGCCGCGATGGCCCCCACCGCACGGCGCCGCTCCCCGGGGGCGAGCCCCGCTTCCGCCGACGCCGCCGCGCCGCGCGCCGGCTGCGGCGGCCCGATGATCGCGCCGATCATCATCGCCACCGCCAGACACAGGAACGGCACGAACACGACCGCGTAGAAGAAGAAGATCGTCCGCTCCTGGTACATGAACCACGGCAGGTACCCGGCCGCGATCCCGCACGCGATGGCGCCCGCCCGCCAGTCGCGCCGGAAGATCCAGCGCCACAGGACGTACCCGATCGCGAAGCAGGCGGCCCACCACAGCAGCGGGGTGCCGAGCGCGAGGACCTCGGCGGCGCACTTCCCGCTCGTGTTCGCGGGGCATCCGGCGGTGCCGGGGCTCGGGCTCTCGTAGTAGTACGAGACGGGCCGGCCAAGGACCAGCCAGCTCCACGGGTTCGACTGGTAGGTGTGGCCCTCGGTCAGGCCCACGTGGAAGCTGTAGACCTCGGTCTCGTAGTGCCAGAAGCTGCGCAGCGAGGCCGGCACCCAGCTGAGGTCGAACTGCGGCAGATGGTTGACGGTGCCGATGACCGGCAGCTTGACGTGGTCGGGGGACAGGCCCGCCCGGCCGTCCGCCCAGTGCCGCCCGTACCCCTTGTCGGTGACGAACCAGCCCGTCCACGACACCATGTACGTGGCGATCGCGACCGGCACCGTGGACAGGAACGCCCAGAGCGCGTCCCGGCGCAGCACCGCCCGGTAGGGGCTGACCGCGCCCGCCGTGCGCCGGGCGCCCGCGTCCCACAGCACGGCCATCACGCAGAAGAACACCAGGATGTAGAGGCCGTTCCACTTGGTGCCGCAGGCCAGGCCCAGCATGATCCCGGCCGCGATCCGCCAGGGCCGCAGGCCGAACCGCAAGGTCGCCGCGCTCTCCGCGTCCGGGCGCAATTGCCCGTCCTCACCCTCGGGCAAGGCGGCCGCCAGCTTCGCCCGCGTACGGTCGCGGTCGACGAGCAGGCAGCCGAAGGCGGCCAGGACGAAGAACATCAGGACCGTGTCGAGCAGCGCGGTGCGGCTCATCACGAAGTGCAGCCCGTCGACCGCGAGCAGCGCGCCCGCCAGGCACCCCAGGAACGTGGAGCGGAACAGCCGGCGCCCGATCCGGCAGAGCAGCAGCACCGACAGGGTGCCGAGCACCGCGACCATGAACCGCCAGCCGAACGGCGTGAAGCCGAACATCTTCTCGCCGATGCCGATGAGGTACTTGCCGACCGGCGGATGCACCACGTAGCCCGGCGCGGTCGGCACCGCGATGAGGTCCGGGTTGGCCAGGATCGACTTGTCGATGTCCTTGGGCCAGTCGCCCTCGTAGCCGTGGTTGATGAGCGCCCAGGCGTCCTTGGCGTAGTACGTCTCGTCGAATATCACGGCATGCGGGGCGCCCAGGTGCCAGAACCGCATGAGTCCGGCGACCAGCGTCACCAGGAGCGGCCCCGCCCACGCCGACCAGCGCACGATCCGCGCCGCCCACAGCGGGGGGATGCCGAGCACCGTCCACAGCTGCCCCGACGGCCGGGTGAACGGAGGCACCAGGCGCTCGCGCAGCCCGGTTCTCGGCCGCGCGACATGGCCGAACCGGCGCATGCGGTGCTGCCAGGAGGGCGGCTCGTCCCCGGCTTCGTGGCCCGGCAGGGTCTGTGGCGCAGTACTGGTCACCGCGCCATCGTAGGGAACTCGCCTATGGGAGTCCCGTGGCCGGGCCCGGCGGCCGGGGCCGCGGCGGGCTGCGAGGATGGTCGGTGTGACCGGAACACTCGTACTCGCAGGCACCCCCATCGGCGACACCGCGGACGCCCCGCCCCGGCTCGCCGCCGAACTGGAGCGCGCCGACGTCGTCGCCGCCGAGGACACCCGGCGCCTTCGCCGGCTCACCCAGGCGCTCGGCGTGCACACCCAGGGCCGGGTCGTGTCCTACTTCGAGGGCAACGAGTCGGCGCGCACCCCCGAACTCGTCGAGGCCCTCGAAGGCGGCGCCCGGGTGCTGCTCGTGACCGACGCGGGCATGCCCTCGGTCTCCGACCCCGGCTACCGCCTGGTCGCGGCCTGCGTCGAGAAGGACATCAAGGTCACGGCGGTGCCGGGCCCCTCCGCGGTGCTCACCGCGCTCGCCCTGTCCGGGCTGCCCGTGGACCGCTTCTGCTTCGAGGGCTTCCTGCCGCGCAAGGCCGGCGAGCGCCTGGGCCGCCTGCGCGAGGTCGCCGACGAGCGCCGCACGCTGGTCTACTTCGAGGCCCCGCACCGCCTCGACGACACCCTGGCCGCGATGGCCGAGGTGTTCGGTGCCGAGCGGCGGGCGGCGGTGTGCCGGGAGCTGACCAAGACGTACGAGGAGGTCAAGCGCGGGCCGCTGAAGGACCTCGCGGTGTGGGCGGCGGAGGGCGTGCGCGGCGAGATCACCGTGGTGGTCGAGGGGGCGCCCGAGACCGGACCGGCCGATCTCGACGCCGCCGAGCTGGTCAGGCGCGTACAGGTGCGCGAGGAGGCGGGAGAGCGGCGCAAGGAGGCCATCGCGGCCGTCGCCGCCGAGACCGGTCTACCCAAGCGCGAGGTCTTCGACGCGGTGGTCGCGGCAAAGAACGCGGCACGTCAGGGCTCCGCGGACAGTAAAGGACTATCGTAAAAAGTAAAACGCAGGCCGCGCACCGGGGCAGGGAAAAGCACGCAGCCCTAGGAAAGGCCAAGACCACGCCAACTCTCGACAGCCCCTGATGCGTTTTGGCAGCGAAAGGCGTCTCCTGGATCGGGGACCTTTCGCCCCCGCTCGCAAGAGCGCTCGCAAGAGCTTGTCCAGCGGACAAGAGGAGCCGGCACATGAGTGAGATCGCTGAGACCACGGCACACGAGGCGTATGCCTTCGCGTGCATGAGGTGTGGATATGGCTGGGAGCAGGCGTACGAGATAGAGCACCACGTAGACGCCACGGGCCAGGCATTCGTCGTCTACAAGGCCAATGGCGACCGGGTGCCGTCCCCGCTGTCCTCGCCCACCTGCCTCAACTGCGGCGGACACGTGGTGCGCATCATGCGCGCCGGGCGGGTGTCGTCCGCGCAGCAGGGAATGATCCAGCACCGCGCGCCCGCGCCGACGCAGCCCGCTCCCCAGCACGGGGCCGACGGGGCCGACGCCACCGTGAAGCCGGAGCACCACTGGCACCTGTCGGACCTTCTGCACCCCTTCCACCGCAAGTGACCAGGGGCGCGTGAGCGGGCCGCCCACGGTCCGCCGCGCGCGCCTTTCGTAGGATCTGCGGTATGAGTGCCAAGGATGCCCCGCCGCCCCTGCCCGAGCCGCTCGCGGTGGCCGTGGCCGATTCGCACACCCACCTGGACATGCAGGACGGCACGGTCGAACAGGCCCTGGAGAAGGCCGCGGCCGTCGGCGTCACCACCGTGGTCCAGGTGGGCTGCGACGTGAAGGGCTCCCGGTGGGCGGCGGACACCGCCGAGGCGTACGCGAACGTCCACGCCGCCGTCGCGCTGCACCCCAACGAGGCCCCGCGGATCGTGCACGGCGACCCGGACGGCTGGTCCCGCCAGGGAGCGCGCGGCCCCGGCGGCGACGGCGCGCTCGACGAGGCGCTCGCCGAGATCGACCGGCTCGCGGCGCTGCCCTGGGTCCGGGCCGTCGGCGAGACCGGCCTCGACCACTTCCGCACCGGGCCAGAGGGAAAGGCCGCCCAGGAGAGGTCCTTCCGGGCGCACATCGAGATCGCCAAACGGCAGGGCAAAGCGCTCGTCATTCACGATCGCGAGGCGCACGCCGATGTACTGCGCATCCTGCGCGAGGAAGGCGCCCCCGAACGGACCGTGTTCCACTGTTATTCCGGTGACGCGGAAATGGCCGAACTCTGCGCCGAATCCGGGTACTTCATGTCCTTCGCGGGAAACGTGACCTTCAAAAACGCCCAGCCGCTGCGCGACGCTCTCGCCGTCGCCCCGCTGGAACTCGTTCTCGTCGAGACGGACGCGCCGTTCCTCACGCCGGCGCCGTACCGCGGACGGCCCAATGCGCCGTATCTCATTCCGGTCACGGTGCGCGCCATGGCGGCCGTGAAGGGCCTCGGCGAAGACGTGCTGGCCGCGGCGATCGCGGACAACACCGCGCGCGCGTTTGATTACTGACCGATAACGGAATGCGCCTCCTTCGGGTGGCGTGCAGGGTAGTGCCACGACACCGCGTAGTCGAATTGCTTTGGAGAGTGACCGTCGCTCCGCTAGTCTCCCGGCCCGCACCATCGGACCGGACCCTGGAGCGTCGTGAGCAATTCGCAGGGCAGTCACCGTGCCGCACGCGGCGGGCACCGCGCCGCGATCGCCACGGCCACGCCGCCTTACGGGGTGACCGCGCCCGCCGACCGGACTCCCGCGCCCCCCTCCGGACCCCCCGCCCCCCGGTTCGGAGGCCGCCCAGCCGCGGCCGCCTACGCCGACCACGAGACCCAGATCGCCCCGCTCCCCGTCCCCGAACCCCGCGAGCCCGCGCCGGACGGACGCGAACGCCCCGGCCGCGAAGAGGGCGAGAGGGCCGGGGCGCGCCGGGCGGCCCGGCGCCGCAGGTCCTCCGGCAGGCCCGACGCACTGCGCCGCCTCCTCCCGCAGGCCCTCGTCGTGGCCTTCCTGGCGGGCGGCACCTCGGCCTTCCTCGCCACCGACAAGGCCGTCAAGCTCACCGTCGACGGCGTGCCACGCACCATGCACACCTTCGCCGACAACGTCGAGGAACTCCTCGCCGACGAACACGTGCCGGTCGGCGCCCACGACATCGTGGCGCCCGGCCCGGCCGCGGCGCTCGCCGGCGGCGACGAGGTCGTGGTGCGCTACGGCCGCCCCGTCCAGCTCACCCTCGACGGACAGCGCCGCCAGGTGTGGACCACCGCGCGCACCGTGGACGGTGCCCTGCGCCAGCTCGGCGTGCGCGCCGAAGGCGCCTACCTGTCGGCGTCCCGCTCCTCGGAGATCGGCCGCGCGGGCCTCACCCTGGACGTCCGCACCGAGCGCTCGTTGACCTTCCTGGCGGACGGGCGCGAGCGCACCCTGCGCACCAACGCGGCCACCGTCGCCGAGGCCCTCCAGGAGGCCGGGATCTCCCTCCAGGGCCAGGACACCACCTCCGTGCCACCCTCCTCCTTCCCGCGCGACGGGCAGACCGTCACCGTCATGCGGATCAGCGGCACCAAGGAGGTGCGCGAGGAGCCCATCGCCTTCAAGGTCGAGAAGACCAAGGACGACACCCTGTTCGCGGGCACCCAGGTCGTGGTGCGCCAGGGGCGGCAGGGCGCCCGCAAGGTCACCTACGCGCTGCGCACCGTCAACGGCGTCAAACAGAAGCCCAAGAAGATCGCGGAGGAGGTCGTCCGCGCGCCGGTCACCCAGCAGGTCAAGGTCGGCACCAAGGCGCCGCCCTCGTCCGTCGGCGGCGCCGACCACCTCAACTGGAGCGGGCTGGCCCACTGCGAGTCCGGCGGACGCCCCGGCGCCCTCGACCCGTCGGGCACCTACGGCGGGCTCTACCAGTTCGACGCGGGCACCTGGCACGCGCTCGGCGGCAGCGGGCGGCCCGAGCAGGCACCGGCCGGCGAGCAGACGTACCGGGCCAAGAAGCTCTTCGTGACCCGGGGGTCGAGCCCGTGGCCGCACTGCGGCCGTAGGCTGTATCGGTGAGCACCACTGAGCCCGACGCACTCCTTACCCCCGCCGACATCCGTGAACTGGCCGCCGCGCTTGGCGTACGCCCCACCAAGCAGCGCGGTCAGAACTTCGTCATCGACGCCAACACGGTCCGCCGCATCGTGCGCACCGCCGAGGTCCGCCCCGACGACGTGGTGGTGGAGGTGGGCCCGGGCCTGGGCTCGCTGACCCTGGCGCTCCTGGAGGCGGCCGAGCGGGTGGTGGCCGTCGAGATCGACGACGTGCTGGCGGCCGCGCTGCCCGCGACGATCGCGGCGCGGATGCCGGCCCGGGCCGACCGCTTCGCCCTCGTCCACTCCGACGCCATGCTCGTCCAGGACCTCCCCGGTCCCGCCCCCACCGCGCTGGTGGCGAACCTCCCCTACAACGTGGCGGTCCCGGTCCTGCTCCACATGCTGGGCCGGTTCCCCAGCATCGAGCGCACCCTGGTGATGGTCCAGGCCGAGGTCGCCGACCGGCTCGCCGCGAAGCCCGGCAACAAGGTGTACGGGGTGCCGTCGGTCAAGGCGAACTGGTACGCGGAGGTCAAGCGGGCCGGGTCCATCGGGCGGAACGTGTTCTGGCCCGCGCCGAACGTCGACTCCGGGCTGGTGTCGCTGGTGCGGCGGGCCGCCCCGGTGGCGACGACGGCCTCCCGGGCCGAGGTGTTCGCGGTGGTCGACGCGGCGTTCGCGCAACGCCGCAAGACGCTGCGGGCGGCGCTGTCGGGGTGGGCCGGTTCGCCTGCCGCGGCGGAGGCGGCGCTGGTCGCGGCCGGGGTCTCGCCCCAGGCGCGGGGCGAGGCGCTGACGGTGGAGCAATTCGCCGCGATCGCCGAACACCGCCCAATCTGACCCCCTCCCGGGGCTCCGCCCCAGACCCCGTGTCGCGCCTCAAGGGCGCTCGTCCTCAAACTCCCCCAAGGCCTTAAGGGCCAGGGGGGACCCCCATGACGGGCTGAGGTTGCCCATGCAGGCCAGCACCGGTACCGCTAAGGGGCGCTGGGAACTGCGCGAGAAGCGGGCACGGTCCGCAGATCGAAGGGGGTTTGAGGGCGCGCGGAACCGCGCAGGGCGGGCCGCACCGGCAGGGGGCCGCGGGGTGGGCCTCGCGTGAGGGAGAATCGGGGCGCCCCGTACCAGAAGGAGCCCCGTGACCCCCCGCACCGTCACCGCCCGCGTCCCCGCCAAGGTCAACGCCCAGCTCGGCGTCGGCCCCGCCCGGCCGGACGGGTTTCACGACCTCGCCAACGTCTTCCTCGCGGTCGGCCTCTACGACACCGTCACGGTGACCCCCGCCGAAGAGCTCCGCGTGACCTGCGCGGGCCCGGACGCCGCCCAGGTCCCCCTGGACCGTACGAACCTGGCCGCCCGGGCCGCCGAACTCCTCGCCGCCCGGCACGGGATCGAGCCCCGGGTGCACCTCCACATCGACAAGGACATCCCCGTCGCGGGCGGCATGGCGGGCGGCAGCGCGGACGGCGCGGGCGCGCTCCTCGCCTGCGACGCACTCTGGGGAACGAACGCCTCCCGCGCCGAACTCCTCGACATCTGCGCCGAGTTGGGCAGCGACGTACCCTTCAGCCTCGTTGGCGGCGCCGCCCTCGGCACCGGCCGCGGCGAGAAGCTGACCCCCCTCGAGGTCGGCGGGACCTTCCACTGGGTGTTCGCGGTGGCCGACGGCGGGCTCTCCACCCCGGCCGTCTACCGCGAGTTCGACCGCCTCACCCCGGACGCCACCGCCCCCGTAGCCGCACCCGCCCTGCTCGACGCGCTCCGTACCGGCGACGCGAAGGCGCTCGCGGGCGCCCTGTCCAACGACCTCCAGGCCGCCGCGCTGTCCCTGTGCCCCTCGCTCGCGGACACCCTCGCCGCGGGTACGGCCGCGGGCGCCCTCGCCGCCCTGGTCTCGGGCTCCGGCCCGACCACGGCCTTCCTGTGCGCCGACCCGGAGACGGCCCGCACCGTCGCGACCGCCCTGACCGCGTCGGGCACCTGCCGCACCGCCCGGACCGCCTCGTCCCCGGCCCCGGGCGCCACCCTGGTGACGGGCTGAGGTTGGAACGCGGCCAGCCCGTCCGGTCCGGCAGCGCGCCAGGCCTCCTGCTCAACCCTCGATCGTCCACCGAAGGCGGGCCGACCGCTCGCGGCGACTACCCTGGACGACGATCCATCCCCCTGCTCAGGAGTGAAATGGCCGTCAACCTGGTCAATGTCGAGGCAGTCAGCAAGGTGTACGGGACCCGTGCCCTGCTCGACGGCGTTTCCCTCGGCGTCTCCGAAGGGGACCGGATCGGCGTCGTCGGGCGCAACGGCGACGGCAAGACCACCCTGATCCGGATGCTCGCCCAGCTGGAGGAGCCCGACACCGGCCGGGTCACGCACGTGGGCGGGCTGCGGCTCGGGGTGCTCACCCAGCACGACTCGCTCGACCCCGAGGCCACCGTCCGGCACGAGGTCATCGGGGACCTCGCCGACCACGAGTGGGCGGGCAACGCCAAGATCCGCGACGTCCTGACCGGCCTGTTCGGCGGGCTCGACCTGCCCGGCTTCGCCCAGGGCCTGGACACCGTCATCGCGCCGCTGTCCGGCGGCGAGCGGCGCCGCATCGCGCTGGCCAAGCTGCTCATCGGCGAGCCGGACCTGATCGTGCTCGACGAGCCGACCAACCACCTCGACGTCGAGGGCATCGCGTGGCTCGCCCGGCACCTCCAGGCCCGCCGGTCCGCGCTCGTCTGCGTCACCCACGACCGCTGGTTCCTCGACCAGGTCTGCACCCGCATGTGGGACGTCCAGCGCGGCTCCGTCTTCGAGTACGAGGGCGGCTACTCCGACTACGTCTTCGCCCGCGCCGAGCGCGAGCGGATCGCGGCGACGGAGGAGGCCAAGCGGCAGAACCTGATGCGCAAGGAGCTGGCCTGGCTCCGCCGCGGCGCCCCGGCCCGCACCTCCAAGCCGCGCTACCGCATCGAGGCCGCCAACGAGCTCATCGCCGACGTGCCGCCGCCGCGCGACACCAGCGAGCTGATGAAGTTCGCCAACGCCCGGCTCGGCAAGACCGTCTTCGACCTGGAGGACGTGACCGTCCAGGCGGGCGAGAAGCTGCTGCTCAAGCACCTCACCTGGCAGCTGGGCCCCGGCGACCGCATCGGCCTGGTCGGCGTGAACGGCGCGGGCAAGACCTCGCTGCTCCGCGCGCTCGCCGAGGCCTGGCGCACCGCGGGCGAGGCCCAGCCCGCCGCGGGCAGGGTCGTCGTCGGCAAGACCGTGAAGCTCGCCTACCTCTCCCAGGACGTCGCCGAACTCCCGCCCGCGCTGCGGGTGTTGGAGGCCGTCCAGCAGATCCGGGACCGCGTCGACCTCGGCAAGGGCCGCGAGATGACCGCGGGCCAGCTCTGCGAGCAGTTCGGCTTCTCGAAGGAGAAGCAGTGGACGCCGGTCGGGGACCTCTCCGGCGGCGAGCGCAGGCGCCTCCAGCTGCTGCGGCTGCTCATGGACGAGCCCAACGTGCTCTTCCTCGACGAGCCCACCAACGACCTCGACATCGAGACGCTGACCCAGCTGGAGGACCTCCTCGACGGCTGGCCCGGCTCCATGGTCGTCATCTCCCACGACCGGTTCTTCATCGAGCGCACCACCGACCACGTGTGGGCGCTGCTCGGCGACGCCACGCTGCGGATGCTGCCGCGCGGCATCGACGAGTACCTGGAGCGGCGCCGGCGGATGATCGAGTCCGCCCCGGCCCCGGCCGGGGCCGGCGCCGCCAAGCCCGCGAGCACCGTCTCCGCGCAGGACGCCCGCGCCGCGAAGAAGGAACTCCAGAAGGTGGAGCGGCAGCTCAACAAGATTTCCGACCGCGAGACCCGTCTGCACGCGCAAATCGCCGATAACGCCACGGACTTCGAGAAGGTGGCGAAACTGGATGCGGAGCTGCGCGAACTGATCGCCGAGCGCGACGAGTTGGAGATGCGCTGGCTCGAACTGGCCGAGGATGCCTGAGGCACACGCGTACGGACGTCGTGCGGCGCTTGCGTAGAGACGGCGTACAGAGTCAGTAACGGCGGCATTACGGGCCGGTTCTCCCTTGGGAACAGGGGTGGACCGGCCCATGGCGTGTGGTGCTCCGAGTGATAGAAAGTAGCTCCGTTCGACTGACGTAAAGACGCAAAGACGCAAATTCGGGGGTATCTCGCTGTGACTCAGCCGCCCAGTCCGCAGCCACCGCAGGGGGGCTTCGGGGCACCGCAGGACAAGCCTCAGGGACCGCCCCCGCCTCAGGGCCCGCCGTCCCAGCCGCCTCAGGGCCCGCCGTCCCAGCCGCCTCAGATGCCGCCCGCCCCGCCGGCCCAGCCGCCGCAGATGCCGCCGACCCCGCCGGCCGGCGCGCCCGGCTACGGCTATCCGCAGGCGCCCCCGCCGCAGCCCGGCTACGGCTACCCGGCGGCCCCGGGGCAGGCTCCGACGCAGGCCAACCCCTACGCGCAGACCCAGCAGGGCGGCTACGGCTACCCGGGCCAGCCGCAGTACCCGGGCGCCCCGATGCCGCCGCAGAACGGCGGCGGCAAGAACCCGTTCAAGGGCAGGCCCGCGGTGATCGTGGCCGCGGCGGTCGCGGGCCTCCTGGTCATCGGCGGCGGCGTGTACCTGGCGACGAGCGGCGGCGGCGACGACAAGAAGCCGGTGGCCGACAAGAGCCACGGCGCTCTGCCGTCCGGTTCGCCCTCCGTCGACAAGGGCGACGGCAAGGGCAACGGGGGCAGCGACTCCAACGACATCAACGGCGGGATCAAGCCCGGCGAGGCGCGGGTCTGGCTGCACGAGAACGAGACCCCGCTGACCCAGAACGGCGCCGAGCAGTACGGCCCCTGGCGCCTGGGCGACGTCGTCGTCAAGGCCATGTACAAGGAGATCGTCGGCTACGCGGTGGGCGACGGCCAGGAGAAGTGGAAGGTGTCCCTGGACACCCCCATCTGCGGCGCACCGCACGACACCACCGCCGACGGAAAGATCGTCTTCGGCGTCCAGGAGAACAACACCAAGGACGCCAAGTGCAACCAGCTCCAGCAGGTCGACCTCGCGGGCGGCAAGGCGGGCTGGAAGACGGCGGTGCCCTCCGAGGGCCTCTTCGACATCATGACCGGCTTCGACATGGCGATCACCGGCAACACGGTGACGCTGGCCCGCATGGGCGGCGCGAGCGGCTTCTCCGTCACCGACGGCAAGAAGCTCTTCGGCACCCCGAAGACCGGCAACTGCAGCGCCGACGCGTTCGCGGGCGGCCCCAAGCTCATCTCGGTCAGCACCTGCAACGACCCCAACGACACCAGCATGGACGCCCCGCGGTCGGAGCTCCTCCAGGAGCTGGACCCGGCCACCGGCAAGTCCAAGTGGAACTTCCAGTACGACAAGGGCTGGTCGATCCGGCGCGTCTACTCGATGGACCCGCTGGTCGTCTACGCCGCCAACAAGGACAAGAAGTCGTGGAACATCTCCACCTTCACCCCTGACGGCAAGGTCCGCTCGCAGGTCGACTCCAAGTCGCAGCTCACCGCGAAGTGCAGCGGCTTCGGCATCATCGCCCGCCAGCTCCAGGACTGCTCGGGCACGGCCCCCGACGCCAACACCCTCTACATCTCCACCGAGGGCAAGGACAGCGGCGAGCTCGGCGTCGGCCGCAGCAACGACGTGGTCGCCATCGACCTCGGCACGGGCAAGGAGAAGTGGCACGCGGCCGCCCCCAAGGGCCGCATGATGGAGCCGCTGGCCGTCGAGGGCGGCAAGGTCGTGGTCTACATCGAGCCCGGCATCGACGACGAGGGCGCCGCGGTCGCGACCCTCGCCCCGACCGGCGGCAGCCCCACGATCACGTTGCAGAGCCCGGGTGCCGCCGCCGGTACCGAGCAGAGTTTCTACAGCCCGCGCGTGGCGTGGGCGGGCGGCCGGTTCTTCCTCCTGAACGGGCGGGTCAGCACCCCCAAGGCCGACAAGAAGGACAACGCGATCCTGTCGTTCGGCAAGTGACGCCCCAACTCCCCGTTCCCGCCTTCCAGTCAGAGGTCCCTCCGGCATGAGCCAGCCACCCCAGCCACCGCAGCAGCCCCCGCGGCCCGAGGACGCGCCCCAGGGCTTCGGCGCCCCCCAGCAGCCCCCGGCCCCCGGGTTCGGCGCGCCCCAGGAGCCCCCGGCCGGCGGCTTCGGCGCACCCACCCCGCCGCCGCCCGCCGGCCCGCCGAGCACCCCGCCGCCCCCGGCCTACGGCTACCCGCAGGCCCCCGGCACCCTGCCGCCCGCGGCGCCGCCCGGCTACGGCTACCCGCAGAACCCGCAGCAGCAGCCCGGCTACGGCTACCCGGGCCAGCCCGGCCCGGCGGGGTACGGATACCCGGCCCAGCCGCCCACCCAGCCGATGCAGCCGCAGCCCGGGATGCCGGGCGCGCCCGGCCCCGGCGGCGGCAAGAAGCTCAACGCGCAGCTCACGATCATCATCGCGGCGGTCGTCGCGGTGGCCCTGATCGTCGGCGGCGGCATCTGGTACGCCACCAAGGACAACGGCAAGAGCGACGCCAAGTCCGGTGACAGTGGCGGCGCCAAGGGCGACGCCGGCGGCAGCGCGACCGGTGGCGGCGGCAAGGAGAAGGCGCCCGCCAACACCTCCGCCAAGGTGCTCTTCCAGACGCCCCAGCCCAAGGTCACCGACCTCACCGCGGTGCACGGCTCCTGGCTCACCGACAAGGTGTACGCCAAGTCCGGCGTCAAGGAGATCGTCGGCTACGACCCGGCCAAGGGCACCCAGCTCTGGAAGCTGCCGCTGACCGGCAACGTCTGCCAGTCGACCGCGCACGTCTCGGCCGACGGCAAGACCGCCTTCGCCTTCGAGACCCAGGAGAACGGCGCCAAGTACGCCTCCTGCACCGAGGTCGCCGGCCTCGACCTGAACACGGGCAAGCTGCTGTGGCAGGCGGACATCAAGGGCGCCAACGGCGACCGCAAGACCCGCTTCGACGAGGTCACCCTGGGCGCGGGCACCGTCGCCGCGGGCGGCCTCGACGGCGGCGCGGCCTGGGACCTGAACACCGGCAAGGAACTGTGGAAGCCCACCACCACCGCCGACCAGTGCAAGGACGTCGGCTACGGCGGCGGTGACGCACTCGTGGCCGTCCGCAAGTGCGGCGACTACCAGAAGCCCACCATCAACATCCAGCCGCTCGACCCCAAGACCGGCCAGCCCGCCTCCACGTACAAGATGATGCCCGGCATCCAGTACGCCCACATCGTCTCCACCAGCCCGCTGGTGCTCGCCGCCGACGTCGGCGACAGCGCGGGCGACGGCAGCGGCATCTCGGACTTCTTCTCCGTCGACGCCAAGTCCGGCAAGCTGCTCGCCCGCATCCCGGCGCCCGGCGACAAGTACGCCGCCAGTTGCGACAGCACCTCCGTCGAGAAGTGCACGATGGTCACGGCCGGCAACGGCAAGCTGTACGTGCCGACCGAGCAGCACGAGAACGCCGGGGGCTCCGGCTCGATCGGCCGCACCAACGAGATCGTCGCCTTCGACCTCGCCACCGGCCGGCCCGTGCCCGGCAAGGCGGACGCCGGCGACGGCTACACGCTGTACCCGATGCGCATGGACGGCAACAACGTCATCGCCTACAAGGACGCCCCGTACGACAAGGGCACCCAGGTCGTCAGCATCGACGGCGGCAGCCTCAAGTCGACGCTGCTCCTGGAGAACCCGGCCGACCGTGCGGTCCGCGACGCGATCACGTCGTTCTCGCCGAAGTACTCCGAGATGCGCTACGGAAACGGCCGCCTGTACCTGGGCGCGGTCCTGCTGAGCAAGCCGTACTCGGCGAGCGACGCCGACAAGAAGTTCCTGTTCATGGCGACCGGCACCGGCTGAGCCGCAGACGGCGAAGGCCCCGGCGGCGGAGTTCCTCTCCGCCGCCGGGGCCTTCGGTATTTCCCGCGCTTTTTTCGGCCATGCGTTCCCCTCGCAGGTCCGGGGCGCGCAAAGGGGCGGGAGATGGGCCGAGTTCGCCCCTTTACTTCACCTCGTACTTCCCCGTACTTCCTCAACCGGGCCTGAATGCCGGAGAATTCGGCATTCCGGGGGCTTCTTACCGGTAAGGGGCGCGCGGCGTCGAACAAGCGTGTAGCTTGCCGGGGCAGAAGGGGCCGGGGACCGGGGGTCCGAGTGGGCTGCCCTCGGCTCGAAGAGCTGGGGGGCCCGCGGGATGGGGGTAGCTCGATGGGCGTGCGGCTCATGGTGGTCGACGACCACCGGCTGCTCGCCGAGGCACTCGCCTCGGCGCTGAAACTGCGGGGTCACCGGGTGCTCGCCGCGGCGGCTCCGGTCGCCGGGGCCGCCGAACTGGTGGTGAGCCGGGCGCCCGAGGTGTGCCTGCTCGGCACGGCCTCGCCCGCCGAACCGGGGGTGTTCGACCCGATCGTCCGCATCAAACGGGAGCGGCCGCAGGTGGCCGTGGTGGTCCTCGGCCCGGTGCCGAACCCGCGCGGAATCGCGGCGGCGTTCGCGGCCGGGGCGTCCGGCTACGTGCGCCACGACGAGCGCATCGAGGGCGTCGAGCGGGCGATGGTGAAGGCCAGGGCGGGGGAGGCGGCGGTCGCGCCGCAGCTCCTCCAGGGCGCCTTCGCCGAGCTCCTCAACCCGGCGGCTCAGCCCGACGACGAGGGCCAGCGGCTGCTGCACCTGCTCACCCCGCGCGAGGTGGAGGTCCTGGTCCGGGTCGCGGACGGCGAGGACACCCGGCTGATCGCGGCGGGCATGGGCATAGCCCCCTCCACCGCCCGCACCCATGTGCAGCGGGTCCTGATGAAACTGGGCGTGGGCTCCCGCCTGGAGGCCGCGGCCCTGGCCGCCCGTACGGGCCTCCTGGACCGCGCGACCCAGCCGACGGCCCCCGCGGAGACGCCCTAGCGGCCGGGCGGTTCCGCCTGCGCGGGGCCGTGCGGGGTGTCATGTGCGGCCCCGCCACGCGGTCGTTCGGCTGCGGATCGTGCCGCCCGCTCGCGCAGTTCCCCGCGCCCCTTGGCGGGGTGCGATGTGCGGCTCCGCCGCGCGGTCGGTCGTTCGGCTGCGGATCGTGGCGCCCGCTCGCGCAGTTCCTCGCGCCCCTTGGCGGAGTTGCGGGCAGTGCTGTTCAGGGGCGCGGGGAACTGCGCGATCAGCCACCGTCGGGCCGCAGTCGGCCGTAAAGCGGCGGCAGCGCCTGGGCGGCCTGTGGGCGGCCGGTCCGGCCGGATTCAGGGGCGCGGGGAACTGCGCGACGAGCGACCATCGACCCGCACTCGATCGCGCAGGTGGCCCGCGGCGCGAGGTTCTCACTCCTCCCGGGCGGGCAGGGGGCGGAGTTTCAGCCAGGTCAGGAAGAACAGGCCCAGGACCAGCATGCCGACGCCGGTCCAGAGGTTGATGTTGACACCCTGCGCCTTCTTCAGGTCCGCGTCGGAGGCGAACACCCCCGCCCCGCCGACGATCACCCCGTACAGGGTGAAAAGCCCCCCGATGATCCGGCGGATGTCGAAGAGCCGCGCCGCGGACGCCGACTTCTGCTCCAACTCGGAGACTTCACGCTGCAGTTCGGACATGTCAGGACCTCCGGTTCAGAACGAGTAGGGGACGTAGCAGAGCGCGGCCAGCACGATCGCGCCCCAGCCGAGCAGGGCGGGCCTGCGGTACCAGGCGCTGTCGCCCTCGGCGGGCGGCTCCTCGACGCCGGGGGACTTCGTGCCGTACACCAGCCCCGCGAGCTCGGCCGCGGGCTTGGGCGCCGTGAACAGCGTGACCGCCACCATCACCACCGCGCCCGCCACGAACCCGACGATGGCGGAGACGAAGTTGGCGCCCTGGTCGGTCGGGATCGAGATGACGCCCTGCTTGTAGATCCAGAAGTAGTTGACCATCGCGGCCGAGGTGCCCGCGAGCAGCCCCCACACCCCCGACTTCACCGACGCCCGCTTCCAGAACATGCCGATCACGAACACCACGAACATCGGCACGTTGAAGAAGGAGAACAGGGTCTGGAGGTAGCCCATGATGTTGGAGAAGGACGAGGCGATGAACGCCGTGCCGATCGAGGCCAGCACGCCGATCGCGGTGATCAGCCGCCCGAAGCGCAGGTAGTACCCGTCGGACTGGTCCTTCTTCACGTACTTGGCCCAGATGTCGTACGTGAACACCGTGTTGAACGACGACACGTTGGCCGCCATGCCCGCCATGAACGCGGCGAGCAGACCGGTGACCGCGATGCCGAGCACACCGTTGGGCAGCAGCTCCTGCATCAGCAGCGGGATCGCGTCGTTGTACGTCAGGTCCGAGCCCGCGGTGCCGATCTTCGGCACGAGCACGGCCGCGACCAGGCCCGGGATCATCACCAGGAACACGATGAACATCTTCGGGAACGCGGCGATCAGCGGGGTCCGCCGGGCCGCGCTGAGGTTCTTCGCGGACAGCGCGCGCTGCACCTCGGCGAAGTTGGTCGTCCAGTAGCCGAAGGAGAGCACGAAGCCGAGGCCGAGCACGATGGTCAGCCAGTTGGCGCCCAGCGGGTTGGCCTGGCCGATGCCGGTGCCGCCCCACGCGGACAGGAAGTTGTCACCGTGGCTCGCCCTGAGCGACCCGGTCAGGCCGTCCCAGCCGCCTACGCGCTTGAGGCCCAGGATGGTCAGCGGTATGAGCGCGGCCAGGATCACGAAGAACTGGAGCACCTCGTTGTAGATCGCCGAGGAGAGCCCGCCGATGGTGATGTAGGCGAGCACGAAGAGCCCGGCGACGACGATCGCCACCCACTGCGGCCAGCCGAGCAGCGCCTCCACGACGATCGAGAGGGCGTACAGGTTGACGCCCGCGATCAGTACCGCGGCGAAGGCGAAGAGCACCGAGGCGAGCAGGTGCGCCGACCTGTCGAAGCGCTGGAGCAGGAACTCCGGTACGGAGCGGACCTTCGAGCCGTAGTAGAAGGGCATCATCACGAGCCCCAGGAAGACCATCGCCGGGATCGCGCCGATCCAGTACCAGTGCACGACCGCGACGCCGTACTGGGCGCCGGTCGCGGACATGCCCAGGATCTCGGTGGCGCCGAGGTTGGCGGCGACGAAGGCGAGTCCGGTCACCCAGGCCGGCAGTGAGCGGCCCGACAGGAAGAAGTCGAGGCTGGTCTTCACGCTGGCTCGGGCGGCGAAGCCGATGCCCAGGACGACGATGAAGTAGATCGCCAGAATCGTGTAGTCGAGCCCGTTGGTGGGGAGCCGGAGCCCCGCGGCCAGGTATTGCATGCGTACTCGCTTCGTCGCGCTTACTGATCCGGACGGGAACCTACGCCTCGATGTTCAGAAACTGAACAGTTTTGATGAGATTGTTTGTTTGATTGTGATCGAGCAGAGATGCTCCACCGCATGGGGGCATCCACGGCAACCGCTTGCGCGCCCATTGACGGAGCCTGTTGGCTTGTGGTTTGTTGTGTGCGGTTCTGTTGGATGGTGGAGGTTGCAGGTGAAGAAGACGTCGACCCGGCTCGCCGACGGTCGTGAGCTGCTCTACTACGACTCCCGTGACGACCTCGTACGGGACGAGTCGGACCGGCGCCCGCTCGACCCGGTGTCGACCGCGTCCGAGACCCGGCGCGACCCGCTGCTCGGCGACACCGTGGTCGTGGCCTCCCACCGCCAGGGCCGCACCTACCACCCGCCCGCCGACGAATGCCCCCTGTGCCCCTCGCGCGAGGGGCGCCTCAGCGAGATCCCGGCCGCCGACTACGACGTCGTGGTCTTCGAGAACCGCTTCCCCTCGCTCGCGGGCGACTCCGGCCGCTGCGAGGTCGTCTGCTTCACCTCCGACCACGACGCCTCCTTCGCCGACCTCACCGAGGAGCAGGCCGCCCTCGTCCTGGAGGCCTGGACCGACCGCACCGCCGAACTCGCCGAACTCCCGCAGGTCCAGCAGGTGTTCTGTTTCGAGAACCGGGGCGCCGAGATCGGCGTGACCCTCGGCCACCCGCACGGCCAGATCTACGGCTACCCCTTCACCACCCCCCGCACCGCCCTCATGCTGCGCTCGCTCGCCGAACACCGCGAGCGCACGGGCGGCCGCAACCTCTTCGACGACGTGGTGGAGCGCGAACTCGGCGACCGCACCCGGGTGGTCCTGGAGGGTGACCACTGGGTGGCGTTCGTGCCGTACGCGGCCCACTGGCCCTACGAGGTGCACCTGCACCCCAAGCGGCGGGTGCCGGACCTGCGGGCCCTGGACGACGCGGCGCGCACAGAGTTCCCACAGATCTATCTGGAACTCTTGAGGCGCTTCGACCGGATCTTCGGGCCCGACGAGCCGCCCACCCCCTACATCGCCGCCTGGCACCAGGCGCCGTTCCGCGGCGAGGAGGCGCTCGACCGGGACGAGTTCGGGCTCCATCTCGAGCTTTTCACCATCCGACGCACTTCCGGCAAGCTGAAGTACCTCGCGGGTTCCGAGTCCGGCATGAGCGTGTTCATCAACGACGTGCCGCCGGAGGCCGCGGCCGAGCGACTGCGAGAGGTGGCAAGCGAGTGAGCAAGTACCTGGTGACGGGTGGTGCGGGCTACGTGGGCAGCGTGGTGGCCGCCCACCTGGTCGAGGCCGGTCACGCCGTGACCGTCCTGGACGACCTCTCGACGGGGTTCCGCGAGGCCGTCCCCGCCGGGGCCGCGTTCATCGAGGCCCGCGTCCAGGACGCGGCCGCCCGGCTCGACCCCTCCTTCGACGCCGTCCTCCACTTCGCGGCGTTCTCGCAGGTGGGCGAGTCGGTCACGGCCCCCGAGAAGTACTGGGCGAACAACGTCGGCGGCACGATGGCGCTGCTCGCCGCGATGCGGGAGGCGGGCGTGCGCACGCTGGTCTTCTCCTCCACCGCCGCCACCTACGGCGAGCCCGTCTCGACCCCGATCACCGAGACCGACCCGACCGCCCCGACCAGCCCCTACGGCGCCTCCAAGCTGGCGGTCGACCACATGATCGCGGGCGAGTGCGCGGCCCACGGCCTGGCCGCGGTGTCGCTGCGCTACTTCAACGTGGCGGGCGCGTACGGGAGCTGCGGCGAGCGCCACGACCCGGAGTCCCACCTGATCCCGCTGGTGCTTCAGGTGGCGCTGGGCCAACGGGAGGCGATCTCGGTCTACGGCGACGACTACCCGACCCCCGACGGCACCTGCGTACGGGACTACATCCACGTGGCGGATCTGGCCGAGGCCCATCTGCTCGCGCTGGACGCGGCGACGCCGGGCGAGCACCTGGTCTGCAACCTGGGCAACGGGAACGGGTTCTCGGTCCGCGAGGTCGTCGAGACCGTACGCAAGGTGACCGGGCACGCGATCCCCGAGGTCGTGGTGGGCCGGCGCGGCGGCGACCCGGCGGTCCTGGTGGCCTCCGCGGCGCGCGCCCACGAACGCCTGGGCTGGCAGCCCTCGCGCGCCGACCTCGCCGAAATCGTGGCGGACGCCTGGGCGTTCGCGAGGCGAGCGGAGCACACGGATGAGTGAAGTGGCCACCGCGTTCCGGGAGTTGTACGGGCACGGGCCGGACGGAGTGTGGGCGGCGCCCGGCCGGGTCAACCTCATCGGCGAGTACACCGACTTCAACGAGGGCTTCGTCATGCCGCTCGCCCTGCCGCACACCGCGGTCGCGGCGGTGTCCCGGCGCACGGACGGGGTGCTGAGGATCCACTCGGCGGACATCGCGGGCCCCGTGGTGGAGCTCCGCCCCGACGAGCTGACCCCGCTGTCCGGCGCGGGCTGGGCGGCCTACCCGGCGGGCGTGGTGTGGGCCCTGCGCCAGGCGGGGCACGAGGTGCCCGGCGCCGACCTCCACCTGCGGTCGACGGTGCCGACGGGCGCGGGCCTCTCCTCGTCGGCGGCCCTGGAGGTCGTGACCGCGCTGGCCCTGCGCGACCTGTACGAACTGCCTCTGTCCCTGCCGGAGTTGGCCTCGCTCGCGCAGCGGGCCGAGAACGACTTCGTCGGGGTCCCCTGCGGGATCATGGACCAGACGGCGTCGGCGTGCTGCACCGAGGGCCATGTGCTCCACCTGGACGCCCGGGACCTGTCCCGGCGCCAGATCCCCTTCGACCTGCCCGCGCACGGGCTGCGGCTGCTCGTCGTCGACACCCGCGTGCAGCACGCGCTGGGAGACGGCGCGTACGCCGAACGGCGCGCCGGCTGCGAACGCGGCGCGCGGGAGCTGGGTGTACGGACCCTGCGCGAAGTCCCCTACGCGCACCTCCCCTCCGCCCTCGCCGAACTGACCTCGCCGCTCGTCCGGGACTACGTACGCCATGTGGTGAGCGACAACGAGCGGGTGGCGCGGGTGGCGTCCCTGCTCGCGGCGGGCGAGGTCCGCGAGGTGGGCCCCGTCCTCACCGAGGGCCACGCCTCCCTGCGGGACGACCTGCGGGTCTCCTGCGCGGAGCTGGACCTGGTGGTGGAGACGGCGGTGGCGTCCGGGGCGCTGGGGGCGCGGATGACGGGCGGGGGGTTCGGGGGCTCGGCGATCGTGCTGGTGGAGGAGGGCGGGGTGGAGCCGGTGACGAAGTCCCTGACGGCGGCCTTCGAGCGGGCCGGCCTGACCGGCCCGAGAGTGTTCGAGGCGACCCCGGCGGCGGGGGCGCGCCGCCTGGCCTGACCTTCCGCCCCACCCCGCCCCTTCCCATAACCCTCCGGGGGAGGGGGGCCGGATACCGGTCGGCTGCGGACCGTGCCCGCTTCTCGCGCAGTTCCGCGCGCCCCTGGCGGTGCTGGTGCGGGCCCGCATGGGGCATTTCAGCCCGTCATGGGCCCCCCGGCCCTTAGGCCTTGGGGGAGTTTGAGGACGAGCGCCGTTCAGGCGCGAACGGGGTCCGGGGCGGAGCCCCGGGAGGGGGGGGCCTGGGGGCGCAGCCCCCAGAAGCCGAACCATCCAACCCGCTGCACGGGCGGGTGGTGGGAAAACCCGCCGGGGTCTGGGGCGGAGCCCCAGGGGTGCGCGCATCGTCAAGGGAGGCGCTTCGTCAGGGTGTACTCCGTCACCCCGGGAGGATAGTCGGGGATGGCCGCCACCACCTCGTACCCCCGCTTGCGGTAGAAGCCGGGCGCCTGGAAGTCCCACGTCTGGACCCGGGCGAACCCGCACCCCCGCGCGGAGGCCAACTCCTCGGCCCGCGCGAGGAGTCGGGTGCCGAGCCCCGCGGCCCGCAGCCCCGCGTCGATCCACAGGAGGTCGACATGGAGCCACCCCGCCCACGTACGCCCCACCAGGCCCCCCGCCAGCAGCCCCTCCTCGTTCAACCCCCAGGCGTGAAGCGGAACTTCCTTCTCCGACCCCGTCCCGCGCAGCGCCCGCAGCACGGGAGAGCGCTCGGTGTTGGTATCGCGCAGCCGCCGCCGCAGCTGCACCTGCCGGTCCTTGTCCACTTCTGTCTCGATACGAAACATGGAACTCACCCTAAACATTCGGGCACGCCAAGTAGCCGTACGGGTTCAATCAGTTCTGCAAAGTGCCTTCCCCTCGCCGCCCACAGCCCTACGCTGATGCACAGCACCGGTGGGGGCCGGTGTTGATCAGGGGGCGAGACAGTCGGGTACGTCGCCCGGGGTGGGGTAGTACTCAGTGCACGGCGGCGGCCGTGCGACTGCGGTGATCCCGGCTCCGGGCGCCGTACCCGTACCGGTCCGTCCCCCGACCCTGGGGGTGTCACTTGGTACGTATCCGAGTTCTGGTGGTGGACGATCACCGCATCTTCGCCGAGTCGCTCGCCGCGGCCCTGGCGGCGGAGCCCGACGTGGACGTCGCCGCCGCCGGCAGCGGCCCCGCGGCGCTGCGCTGCCTGGAACGGGGCGCCGCCGAGGGCCGCAGATTCGATGTGATGCTCGTCGACGCCGACTTGGGAACGTCGGCGACGGTCCCGGTGGCCCGCGCGGTGCCCGACGGCGGCGCGGAGGGCCTGGTGGACGGCATCTCGCTGGTCGCGGGCGTCCGTACGGGCCAGCCCGCGGTGCGCACCGTCGTACTCGCCGAGAAGGACGACCCGCGCCGCGCGGCCCTCGCCCTCCAGGCCGGCGCCTGCGGCTGGGTCGCCAAGGACTGCTCGCTGCAACGGCTGCTCGCCGTCATCCGGGGCGTACTGCGCGACGAGACGCATCTGCCGCCCGCCCTGCTCACCGGCGTACTGCGCGAGCTGACGGCGGCCCGCAAGCACCGTACGGAGTCCGAGCGGCTGGTGGAGTCGCTGACCCCGCGCGAGCGCGAGGTGCTGCGCTGCATGGTGGCCGGGCTCGGCCGCAAGGCGGTCGCGGAGCGGCTTTTCCTGTCCCCGCACACGGTGCGCACCCACATGCAGAACGTGCTCGGCAAGCTCGGCGTGCACTCCACGCTCGCGGCGGTCGCGCTGGCCCGGCGGGCGGGCGTGGGCCCGGTCGACCTAGCCGGGGATGTTGTCGAACGGGGCGGTCAACTGGCGTAGCAGGGCTGCCAGTTCGACCCGCTGGTTCCGGCTGAGCTCGCCGAGGATGGCCCGTTCCTGCTCCAGCAGACCGGCCAGCGCCTGGTCGGCCCGGTCGCGCCCCTCGGGCGTGAGCCGGACCAGGACCCCGCGCCGGTCGCTGGGGTCGGGCAGCCGCTCGACCAGGCCCTTCTTGGCGAGCCGGTCGATCCGGTTGGTCATGGTGCCCGAGGTGACCAGCGTCTGGGTCAGCAACTGGCCGGGGGAGAGCTGGTAGGGCGCGCCCGCGCGCCGCAGCGACGTCAGCACGTCGAACTCCCAGGGCTCCAGGCTGTGCTCGGCGAACGCCAGCCTGCGGGCCCGGTCGAGATGGCGGGCCAGCCTGCTGACCCGGCTGAGCACCTCGAGTGGTTCCACGTCGAGGTCCGGGCGCTCTCGGCGCCATGCTGCGACCAACCGGTCGACCTCGTCCTCCATGGCGATCAGTGTAGAGGGTCTGTCGATGTGAAGTCTCTTGACGTCAAGATATATATCGAGCCACCATTGGGCATGCAGGGGCCGGGACCCTGTTCCGCTTCGGTCAGCCGCACCTGCAAGGGGGCTCGAACATGTATTCCGATTCGCCGTCGACCACCGCACAGACCCAGCCACCGGTCTGGGATCCACAGCAATATCTGCGGCACGCCGGGCACCGCACCCGGCCGTTCCTCGACCTGCTCAACCGCATTCCGGAACTCCCCGCGACCGGCGGCCTCTCGCCCCGGATCGCCGACCTCGGATGCGGCCCTGGCAATGTGACCGTCCGCCTCGCCGACCGCTGGCCCGACGCCCGCATCACCGGCTTCGACCTGTCGCCCCAGATGCTCGCCCAGGCCGACAAGGACTACGCGGGCACCACCGCGGGCGGCGGCTGGCTCGATTTCCAGGTCGCCGACGCCGCGCACTGGGTGCCCGGCGAGCCGTACGACCTGATCGTCTCCAACGCGGCCCTGCAGTGGGTCCCCAACCACCCCGAGTCGTTCCCCGCCTGGCTCGACGGCCTCAGCCCCGGCGGCACCTTCGCCTTCCAGGTCCCCGGCAATTTCACCTCGCCCAGCCACGCGATCCTCGCCGAGCTCTGCGCGTCCCCGCGTTGGCGCCACCGCCTCGACGACCACGGCCGCCGGTACGTCCATATCCTCGAACCCGCCGACTACCTCACCCGCCTCGCCGATCTCGGCTGCGAGACCGATGTCTGGGAAACCGTCTACCACCAGCTGCTGACCGGCCAGGACCCCATCCTCGACTGGGTGAAGGGCACCGCCCTGCGCCCCGTGCTCACCGCCCTCGACGGGGATCAGGAGGCCATTGACGCCCTGCTCGCCGAATACCGCGACCGGCTGCGCGAGGCCTACCCGCCGGGCCCGCACGGCACGGTCTTCCCGTTCCGCCGCATCTTCGCCGTCGCCAGGAAGAAGTAGCCGCAAGGAAGACACAGCCACCAGGAAGAAGAGGGAGGGCGCCGACCGTGCTCACCGCTGTCGACCACGTACAGCTCGCCGCCCCGCCGGGCAGCGAGCCGCAGTTGCGGACGTACTACGCAGACATACTCGGCATGACAGAAGTTCCCAAGCCCCCCGTCCTGGCGGCCCGGGGCGGCTGCTGGTTCCGGTGCGGAGCCGTCCAGCTCCACCTCGGCATCGACGAGGACTTCCGCCCGGCGAGGAAGGCCCACCCCGGGCTCCGCGTCACCTCCATCGAGGCGTACGCGCGCCGCATCGAGGAGCGCGGCGCGAAGGTCGTCTGGGACGGCGACCTGCCGGGCCACCGGCGCTTCTACTCCGAGGACCCGGTGGGCAACCGGCTCGAATTCCTGGAGCCGGACCCGGCCTGAACGCACGGCGCCCCGCCCCCCTCCGTGCGGAAGGGGACGGGGCGCTCGCGTACGTGAACCGCCGTGCGCACAAGGCGCGTTGGGCCTAGTAGATGCCGTTGTACGTGTTCCAGCCGCCGCCCAGGTTCACGCGCTCCTTGAAGGAACCCGTGCCGTTGGCGTCGTAACGCCAGGCGGTGCCCGACGCGTCCACGCCGATCAGGTCGGTGCGGCCGTCACCGGTCATGTCGCCCGGGGTGGCCAGCTTGTTGTAGCCGTTCCAGCCGCCGCCGAGGTCGATCCGGTTGCCGAAGCCGGGCGTCGACTTGCCCGGGTACAGGAACAGGTGGCCGTTGTCGTCACGGGCCAGCAGGTCCGCGATGCCGTCGCCGTTCACGTCACCGGCGCCGATGAGCTTGTTGAACCCGTTCCAGCCCGCACCGAGGTCGACCCGGTTGTAGAACCCGGTCGCCTGGCCGTTGCCCGGGTAGAGGTACATGTGGCCGTTGTTGCCGCGCGCGAGCAGGTCGCCGTTGCCCTCGCCGGTGAGGTCCCCGACCCCAGCGATTCCGTTGAACGCGTCCCAGCCGGCGCCCATGTCGTGGCCCGCGACGTACAGGTGGCCTCCGCCCAGTTCGAGCAGGGTGCCCCAGCGGCTGTCGGAGCGCAGCGAAGAGGCGAAGGAGATGTCGGCTCCGGCCCAGCCGCCGACGTCGCTGAGCAGCTGGCGGTCGGCCATGGTGCCGTTGCCCTTGGCCCAGTAGTAGTAGAGCGAGCCCTGGGTGTCGAGGGCCATCAGGTCGGCCTTGCCGAAGGCGGGGTTGCCTCCGGTGTTGGCCAGGGTGACGGCGCTCCAGCCGGTTCCCATCTGGGAGCGGTCACTGAGACCGCCCTTGCCGGTGGGGGCGTAGAACCAGAAGGTGCCCGCGGCGTCGCGCGCGATGATGTCGGCGTAACCCGTGGTGTCGTCCTGGCTGAGGATCTGGTTGTAGATCCCCCAGCCGGTGCCGATCTTGACCCGGTCCTTCAGCGGGGCCGCGGCGTTGCCGGAGCCCGGGTAGAAGTACAGGTCGCCCCCGGGCGTACGGGCCACGACGTCGGCGATGCCGTCGCCGTCCATGTCGCTGGCGCCGACGACCTGGTCGTAGATTCCCCAGCCGGTGCCGATCTTGATCCGGTCGCCGTACGGGCTGCCGCTGACGGAGCCGGTGCCCGGGTACAGGTAGAGATCGCCGGAGGGCGTACGCGCCATCAGGTCGGTCTTGCCGTCGCCGGTGACGTCGCCCGGCGAGAACAGCTTGTTGTACGCGTTCCAGCCGTTGCTCGACCAGGACAGCGAGCCGCTGTTGACGGAGAGCTGGTCCTTTCCGGCGCTGTCGGTGAAGTGGGTGGCGGACAGGCCGGTGAACAGCGACAGAGTGCCGGTCGGAGAGAGCACGAGCAGCTCGGGGTTGCCATCGCCGTCGAGGTCGCCGGGTTCGATGAGGTCCTTGAACGTGCCGTAGCTGTTCGGAACCGTCGGGTTCGGGACGTTCTTCCCGGTCTCCAGCGTGAGCGTGTCGTTGGGCTCTCGGACGAGCAGGTCACTCCTGCCGTCGTGGTCCAGGTCGAATCGGGGCTTGGAAGGGACGGCCGACGTGGTGGCGTACGCCGACTTGCGCTTCGGGAACTGCGCCGTGGGCTGGGTGGCCGGCTTCGCCGGCTCGACCGCGACGTGCGGGCCCGCCGGGTGGGTGTCGGCCGAGGCCGGGCCGGCGAGCAGCATGCCCGCCGACAGGACGATGGCGGTGCAGGCCGCGAGGCGGCTCGCGCGCTTGGTGCGCACAGAGGACAAAATTCCCCCCATGGGAATAAGCGGGTAGACCCGAGGGGAATGGGATTCGCTGCGTATTCGTCGTCGCATGGGCGCGCGGAAAGAGGCGCGGCACGCACGCCGGGGCGGCACGACGGCAGCCCTGGGTGATGGCACGCGAGGAATGGCGAAAATCCCCCCCGGGATTGTGCGTGAAGACTACAGGCGATTCTTGTGCAGTTGAAGTGAAAACTTTGACCGATGTTGCCCGGGGGGAGCTGGTGATCAGCTTTTGCGATGCCCTATCAGGCGCGGTTTCGGCTCAAGACCGTCCAAACCGTGCCAGGCCAGATTCACCAGATGCGCCGCGACTTCCGCCTTCTTGGGCTTGCGCACGTCCAGCCACCACTGACCGGTCAGCGCCACCATGCCCACCAGAGCCTGCGCGTACAGCGGCGCCAGCTTCGGGTCGAAACCGCGGGCCTTGAACTCCAGGCCCAGAATGTCCTCGACCTGGGTGGCGATGTCGGAGATCAGCGAGGCGAACGTGCCGGTCGACTGGGCGACGGGGGAGTCGCGCACCAGAATGCGGAATCCGTCCGTATACGTCTCGATGTAGTCGAGCAGGGCGAATGCGGCCTGTTCGAGGAGTTCTCGCGGATGGCCCGCCGTCAGCGCGCTCGTCACCATGTCGAGCAGCGAGCGCATTTCCCGGTCCACGACGACCGCGTACAGGCCCTCCTTGCCGCCGAAGTGCTCGTACACCACCGGCTTGGAGACGCCCGCCTTCGCCGCGATCTCCTCCACCGAGGTGCCCTCGAACCCCTTCTCCGCGAAGAGCGTGCGACCGATGTCCAGCAACTGCTCCCGGCGCTCGGCGCCGGTCATCCGCGTCCGGCGGGTTCGCCGCGGCTTCTCGGCGGAGCCGGGGGCCACGGCCGAGCGGGAGGAACCAGGGGTGCTGGTGGTGCTGGTGGTGCTGGAGTCGGTCGCCACGTCGTCCATCATGCCGCCTCGGCGGCCTTCTCCTTGCCCCGGGACCGGCCGCCCTCATTCCGCTTGGAGTCGATACGGGCCTCGCTCGGCCAGCGCACGTCATGGGCCAGACCCAGCTGCTCGCACCAGCGGATGATCCGGGCACTGGAGTCGATCTGCCCGCGCATCACGCCGTGCCGCGCCGACGTCGGGTCCGCGTGGTGCAGGTTGTGCCACGACTCGCCGCACGACAGGACCGCCAGCCACCACACGTTGCCGCTGCGGTCGCGCGACTTGAAGGGGCGCTTGCCCACCGCGTGGCAGATCGAGTTGATCGACCACGTCACGTGGTGCAGCAGCGCCACCCGCACCAGCGAACCCCAGAAGAACGCCGTGAACGCGCCCCACCACGACATCGTCACCAGGCCGCCCACCAGCGGCGGGATCGCGAGCGACAGGGCCGTCCACCACACGAAGTCGCGCGAGATCCGGCGGATCGCCGGGTCGCCCAGGAGATCCGGCGCGTACTTCTCCTGGGGGGTCTGCTCCTCGTCGAACATCCAGGCGATGTGGGCCCACCACAGGCCCTTCATCAGCGCGGGCAGCGTCTCCCCGAACCGCCACGGCGAATGCGGGTCACCCTCCGCGTCCGAGAACTTGTGGTGCCTGCGGTGATCGGCCACCCAGCGCACCAGCGGCCCCTCGACCGCCATCGAGCCCGCGACCGCGAGCGCGATCCGCAGCGGCCGCTTCGCCTTGAAAGAACCATGCGTGAAATAGCGGTGGAAACCAATGGTGACGCCGTGGCAGCCCAGGTAGTACATGAAGACCAGGAGGCCGAGATCCAGCCAGCTGAGCCCCCAGCCCCAGGCGAGCGGCACCGCCGCGAGGAGCGCCACGAAGGGAACGGTGATGAAGAGCAGCAGGGCGATCTGTTCGATCGAGCGCTTTTTCTCGCCGCCCAACGTCGCGGAAGGCGAGGAAGGTCCGTCCGACGATTTGAGCAGATCGGGACTGGTGGTCATGGGGAGTACCCCCGGCAGGGTGAGGAAAACGAGCGGATTCGCCTGGCTACGCTCGCGTAACCTACGGCAACGTAAGTATGGCAGCGCCGTGGCCCGGGACAAGAGCCCCTGGACGGCGGGGCGGAAACGGACACCTATCCTGGGTGTCGTCGGACAGCGCGGTCCGCAAGCCTCCAGAACCCTCCAGACGTGCTCAAACACTGCAAGGAGCCGCACCTGTGAGCAGTGCCGACCAGACCCCCGCCGCAAGCCACGAGCTGCGCGCCGACATCCGCCGACTGGGTGACCTCCTGGGCGAGACCCTCGTCCGACAGGAGGGCCCCGAGCTCCTGGAGCTCGTCGAGCGGGTCCGCGCGCTGACCCGGAGCGACGGCGAGGCCGCCGCCGAACTCCTCGGCGGCACCGAAGTCGAAACCGCCGCCAAGCTGGTGCGCGCGTTCTCCACCTACTTCCACCTCGCGAACGTGGCCGAACAGGTCCACCGCGGCCGGGAGCTGCGCGCCCACCGCGCCACCGAGGGCAGCCTCCTCGCCCGCACCGCCGACATGCTCAAGGACGGCGACCCCGAGCACGTCCGCGAAAGCGTCAAGAACCTCAACGTGCGGCCGGTCTTCACCGCCCACCCCACCGAGGCCGCCCGGCGCTCCGTCCTCAACAAGCTGCGCCGCGTCGCCGAACTCCTGGAGACCCCGGTCGCCGCATCCGACCGGCGCCGCCTCGACCTGCGCCTGGCCGAGAACATCGACCTGGTCTGGCAGACCGACGAGCTCCGCGTCGTACGCCCCGAACCGGCCGACGAGGCCCGCAACGCCATCTACTACCTCGACGAACTCCACGCCGGCGCCGTCGGCGACGTCCTGGAGGACCTCGCGGCCGAACTGGAACGGGTCGGCGTCGAGCTGCCCCCGGGCACCCGCCCGCTCACCTTCGGCACCTGGATCGGCGGCGACCGCGACGGCAACCCCAACGTGACCCCCAAGGTCACCTGGGACGTTCTGATCCTCCAGCACGAGCACGGCATCAACGACGCGCTCGACATGATCGACCACCTGCGCGGGCTGCTCTCCAACTCCATCCGCTACGCGGGCGCCACCGAAGAGCTGCTCACCTCGCTCCAGGCCGACCTCGAAGCACTCCCCGAGATCAGCCCCCGCTACAAGCGCCTCAACGCCGAGGAGCCCTACCGGCTCAAGGCCACCGCGATCCGCCAGAAGCTCGTCCACACCAAGGAGCGGCTGGCCAAGGGCACCGCGCACCAGCCCGGCCGCGACTACCTCGGCACCGCCGAGCTGCTCGCCGACCTCACCCTCATCCAGACCTCGCTGCGCGCCCACCGCGGCGCCCTGTTCGCCGACGGCCGCATGGACCGTACGATCCGCACCCTCGCGGCGTTCGGCCTCCAGCTCGCCACCATGGACGTACGCGAACACGCCGACGCCCACCACCACGCGCTCGGCCAGCTCTTCGACCGGCTCGGCGAGGAGTCCTGGCGCTACGCCGACATGCCGCGCGACTACCGGCAGAAGCTCCTCGCCAAGGAGCTCCGCTCCCGCCGCCCGCTCGCGCCGACGCCCGCCCCGCTGGACGCGGCCGGACAGAAGACCCTCGGCGTCTTCGGCACCATCAAGGAGGCCTTCGAGCGGTTCGGCCCCGAGGTCATCGAGTCGTACATCATCTCGATGTGCCAGGGCGCCGACGACGTGTTCGCCGCGGCCGTCCTGGCCCGCGAGGCCGGACTCCTCGACCTGCACGCCGGCTGGGCCAAGATCGGCATCGTGCCGCTCCTGGAGACCACCGACGAGCTGCGCGCCGCCGACGTCATCCTCGACGAGATGCTCGCCGACCCCTCCTACCGGCGCCTCGTCTCGCTGCGCGGCGACGTCCAGGAGGTCATGCTCGGCTACTCGGACTCCTCCAAGTTCGGCGGCATCACCACCTCCCAGTGGGAGATCCACCGCGCCCAGCGCCGGCTGCGCGACGTCGCCCACCGCTACGGCGTACGGCTGCGGCTCTTCCACGGCCGCGGCGGCACCGTCGGCCGCGGCGGCGGCCCCTCGCACGACGCCATCCTCGCCCAGCCCTGGGGCACCCTGGAGGGCGAGATCAAGGTGACCGAGCAGGGCGAGGTCATCTCCGACAAGTACCTCATCCCGTCGCTGGCCAGGGAGAACCTGGAACTCACGGTGGCGGCCACGCTCCAGGCCTCCGCCCTGCACACCGCGCCCCGCCAGTCCGACGAGGCCCTCGCCCGCTGGGACGCGGCCATGGACACGGTGTCCGACGCGGCCCACTCCGCCTACCGGCGGCTCGTCGAGGACCCCGACCTGCCGGCGTACTTCTTCGCCTCCACGCCGGTCGACCAGCTCGCCGAGCTCCACCTCGGCTCGCGGCCCTCGCGCCGCCCCGACTCGGGCGCGGGCCTCGACGGGCTGCGCGCCATCCCGTGGGTGTTCGGCTGGACCCAGTCCCGCCAGATCGTGCCCGGCTGGTACGGAGTCGGCTCCGGCCTCAAGGCGCTGCGCGAGGCCGGGCTCGGCGAGGTGCTCGACGAGATGAGCGAGCGCTGGCACTTCTTCCGCAACTTCCTCTCCAACGTGGAGATGACGCTCGCGAAGACGGACCTCCGCATCGCCCGCCACTACGTCGACACGCTCGTGCCCGACGAGCTCAAGCACGTGTTCGCGGCGATCGAGGCGGAGCACGAGCTGACCGTGCGCGAGGTTCTGCGGATCACCGGGCGCGACGAACTGCTCGGCGCCAACCCGGTGTTGCAGCAGACCTTCGCGATCCGGGACGCGTACCTGGACCCGATCTCCTACCTCCAGGTCGCGCTGCTCGCCCGCCAGCGGGCGGCGGCGGAGCGCGGCGAGGAGCCGGACCCCCTGCTGTCGAGGGCCCTTCTCCTCACGGTGAACGGCGTGGCAGCGGGCCTGCGCAACACGGGCTGACCCCACCCGGCCCCTTCCCGAGCCTCCCCTCCGGGGCCCGGGAAGGGGCCCCGCCCCGCGAGGACCGAGGCACCTGGGGGCGCGGGGAACTGCGCGAGCAACCGTGCACGGTCCGCGGACGAAGGGGCCTGCGGGCCGGGGGCTCGCGCATCGCACCCCGCGAGGACCGAGGCACCTGGGGGCGCGGGGAACTGCGCGAGCGGCCATCCACGGTCCGCGGACGAACGGAGGAGTGGGCGCGGGGCCCGCAGTCCCGCAAAGGGGGCCGGGGCGGAGCACCCCCGGAGTTACAGGGCGGCGAAGGCGGCCACCATCGTGGCCGCGCCCAGCAGCCCCGCCACCCACGCCGTCCGCGTGAGACGCACACCCCCGCCGATGACCAGCGCCGCCAGGAGCAGCGCCCCCGCCAGGGGGAGCCAGGCGTACAGAACGCCCGCCACCCCGCCGCGTACCGCCTCGTCCGTACCCGGCTTGACGACCACCGGCAGGGTCTCGCCCCGCCGCGCCGCCACCGACTCGGCGATCGTCACGCCGGAGTGCGGGGCGGAGCCGGGGGAGGGCCGGTAGCGGCCGGTGCAGACGTCGTTCGCGCAGGCCGTCACGGTCAGCGTGCCGCGGTCGCGGCCCTTCGTGAGGACCACGTGCTGGGCGGTCCCCCACGACGACCAGAACCCGGCGGCCAGGATCAGCGCGGCGACCAGGCCCATCACGGCCCGCCGCACGAACAGCAGGAAGGTACGGCTCCGGTTCGTCATGGGGCGCGATCCTGGCGCCCCTGACCGCGAACGGTCAAACCCGGGGCGCCGGTTCACCCCGCGAAGGGAGCCTTGTCAGGAGTTGTACGTCGACTGGGCCCGCTCCAGGCCCTCGATGACCAGCGCCTCCGCCGCGTCCGCCGCCCGGTCCACGAAGTAACCCAGCTCCTTGCGCTCCGTCGAGGAGAAGTCCTTGAGGACGAAGTCCGCCACCTGCATCCGCCCCGGCGGCCGCCCGATCCCGAACCGCACCCGGTGGTAGTCCGCCCCCAGCGACTTGGTGATCGACTTCAGACCGTTGTGCCCGTTGTCCCCACCCCCCAGCTTCAGCCGCAACACCCCGTAGTCGATGTCCAGTTCGTCATGGACGGCGACGATGTGGGCGACCGGGACCTTGTAGAAGTCGCGCAGCGCCGTCACCGGGCCGCCCGACAGGTTCATGTACGACATGGGCTTGGCGAGCACCACCCGCCGGTTCAGCGGACCCGGCGGACCGATCCGCCCCTCCACGACCTGCGCCCGCGCCTTGTGCGCCTTGAACCGGCCGCCGATCCGCTCCGCGAGCAGGTCGACCGCCATGAACCCGACGTTGTGCCGGTTCGCGGCGTACTCCGGACCCGGGTTGCCCAGGCCCACGATCAGCCAGGGTGCGTTCGCGTCGTCGGTCGTCATGGGGGCTGCGTCTCCTCGGTCACGTACAGCGGGAACAACACGTACACAGAAAAAACGGGGCGGCGGGCCAAGTGTGGCCCGCCGCCCCGTCGGAGTCCGTGCCCGGCACGGAACTCAGGCAGAGCGTGCGGCTCAGGCCTCGGCGCCCTCGGCGGCCTCGGTCTCGGCGGCCGGCTCCTCGGCCTGCGCGGCCAGGATCTGGATGACGACGGCCTCGGGGTCGGTGGCCAGGGTGGCACCGGCGGGCAGCTTGACGTCCTTGGCGTGGATCGAGTCGCCGGCCTCCAGGCCCTCGATGGACACGGTGACGGAGGTCGGGATGTGGGTGGCCTCGGCCTCGACGGAGAGCGCGTTCAGCACGTTCTCGACCAGGAAGCTGCCCGGGGCCAGGTCGCCCTCGGTCTCGACCGGAACCTCGACGGTGACCTTCTCGCCCTTCTTGACGAGCAGCAGGTCGACGTGGACCAGGTAGCCCTTGATGGCGTCACGCTGGACGGCCTTCGGGATGGCGAGCTCGGTCTTGCCGTCGATGTCCAGGGAGAGCAGGACGTTCGGCGTACGCAGCGCGAGCAGCAGGTCGTGGCCCGGCAGGGTCACGTGGACCGGCTCGGTGCCGTGACCGTAGATGACACCGGGAACCTTGTTGTCGCGGCGGATGCTGCGGGCGGCGCCCTTGCCGAAGCTGGTACGGACGTCGGCGGCGAGCTTGACCTCGGACATGTGCACTCCTCGTAGAAAGTGATCCAAAAAAGGCGGTCACCCGGCCACGACTGGCCTGCTACGAAGAGCGCGTCGATAACGGACCGCCGTACCCCAGGTACGGCCTCCCTCGCCGAGCAACTTCCCCAGACTACCCGGCCACCCCCCACCGGCCCAATTGGATCAACCCCCGGGGCCCGGGTATGGACGGTGCCTCCATAGGCATGCGCCTATCCTTGCCGGTCATGGACCTGCTGCTGCACCTCAGGTACTTCCGCACCGTCGCCGAAGAACAGCACTTCGGCCGCGCCGCCGAACGCCTGCGCGTCGCCCAGCCCTCCCTGTCCCAGCGCATCCAGCGCCTGGAGCGCGAACTCGGCGTACGCCTCCTCGACCGCGGCCGCACCGGCGCCACCCTCACCCCCGCCGGCCACCTCGTCCTCGCCGAGACCCACACCCTGCTCGACGCCGCCGACCGGCTGCGCACCCTCGTCGGCCGCGTCCAGGGCGGCGCCGCCGGCACCCTGCGCGCCGCCGTCCCGCCCCAGCTCGGCGGCGCCACCGTCGCCGCCCTCCTCACCGCCTACCGCGAACGCAGCCCCGGCGGCACACTCGACCTCCGCGAACTCACCACCGCCGAACAGACCGCCGAACTCACCGCCGGCACCCTCGACGCCGGCATCGTCCGCCACCCCTGCCCCACCACCGGCCTCGGCTTCGGCCCCCAGCTCCACCAGCCCCTCGGTGCCCTCCTCGCCGACCAGGACCCCCTCGCCCAGCACACCGAGATCGACATGGCCGAACTCGACGGCCGCGAACTCGTCCTCTTCCCCCGCCACACCGCCCCCGCCCTCCACGACGAAACCCTCACCGCCTGCGCCCGCCACGGCTGCACCCCCAGCGCCGTCCGCGAAGTCGCCGGCATCGAGTTCACCCGCGCCCTCGTCCTGTCCGGCACCCACGTCGTCGCCCTCGTCCCGCGCCCCGCCCCCGAACCCGGCACCACCTGGCGCCCCCTGCGCGCCAACCCCCTCACCTGGCGCACCTCCACCGCCTGGCCCGCCGGACGCGACAGCCCCGCCGTCCACCTCTTCACCCAAGCCGCCCACGACGTCCTGCGCGACCACGCGGCCATGACCCCCACCGCCACCCCACGGCGCCTGTTCCCCCGCCCCGCATCGGAGTTCCCGCTGTGAACACCCCCGTACGCAGCCGCCTCACCGCAGCCCTCACCGACGCCGGACTCACCGGATCCCTCTGCGCCACCGACATCGACACCGGCGACGACATCACCCTCGCCGCCGACACCCCCGTCTCCACCGCCAGCGTCCACAAGCTCTGCCTCGTCGCCACCCTCTACCGCGAAGCCGCCGCGGGCCGCCTCGACCCCAGCACCCCCCTCGACATCCCCGCCATCGGCCGCGCCCCCGGACCCACCGGCCTCGCCGTCATGCGCGACGCCGCCCGCCTCTCCCTGCGCGACCTTGCCTCCCTCGCCATCGCCGTCAGCGACAACGCCGCCGCCGACCTCCTCTGGGACCACCTCGGCCTCGACACCGTCAACGCCACCATGGCCGCCCTCGGACTCCACCGCACCATCGCCGTCCACAACCAGGCCGCCCTCTACGCCACGATGGTCACCGACACCGGCCGAAGTGGCCCCGCCGCCCTCGTCGACCCCGCCGCCGTCGCCCGCCTCACCGCCCTCGACCCGGCCCGCACCAACCGCTCCACCCCCCGGGAGATCGCCGCGCTGCTCACCGCCGTCTGGCGCGACGACGTCTGCGAAGGACCCTGGGGCGAAGAACTCCGCGCCGTCCTCGGCGTCCAGGCCTGGAGCCACCGCCTCGCCTCCGGCTTCCCCTTCGACGACGTACGCGTCAGCGGAAAGACCGGCACCCTGCCCACCCTCCGCCACGAAGCGGGCGTCGTCGAATACCCCGACGGCGGCCGCTACGCCGTCGCCGTCTTCACCCGCGCCGCCTCCACCGCCGCCACCCTGCCCGCCGCCGACGCCGCCATCGGCCGCACCGCCCGCATCGCCGTGGACGCCCTGCGCGCCCGAGCCGCCAGCCGGACCTGAAGCCACCCCGCACCGGACCGCCCGGGCATGAAGACCGCGCCCGGGCATGAAGAAGGGCCGCGTCCGAAACCGGACGCGGCCCCAACTCCCAACCACTACAGGCTAGTTCTCCTCGAAGAGACTCGTCACCGAGCCGTCCTCGAACACCTCGCGCACCGCGCGGGCGATCGACGGAGCGATCGAAAGCACCGTGATCTTGTCGAGCTCCAGATCCGACGGATCCGGCAGCGTGTTCGTGAACACGAACTCGCTCACCTTGGAGTTCTTCAGGCGGTCCGCGGCCGGACCCGACAGAATGCCGTGCGTCGCCGTCACGATGACGTCCTCCGCACCGTGCGCGAACAGCGCGTCCGCCGCGGCGCAGATCGTGCCACCCGTGTCGATCATGTCGTCGACCAGGACACAGACCCGGCCCTTCACGTCACCGACGACCTCGTGCACCGTCACCGTGTTCGCGACGTCCTTGTCACGCCGCTTGTGCACGATCGCCAGCGGCGCGTCCAGCCGGTCGCACCAGCGGTCGGCGACCCGGACACGACCCGCGTCCGGAGACACGATCGTCAGCTTCGAGCGGTCCACCTTCGCACCCACGTAGTCCGCGAGGACCGGCAGCGCCGTCAGGTGGTCCACCGGACCGTCGAAGAAGCCCTGGATCTGGTCCGTGTGCAGATCCACCGTCAGGATGCGGTCCGCGCCCGCCGTCTTCAGCAGATCGGCCACCAGACGCGCCGAGATCGGCTCACGGCCCTTGTGCTTCTTGTCCTGACGGGCATAGCCGTAGGACGGAATGATCACGGTGATGGATCGCGCCGACGCCCGCTTCAGGGCATCGATCATGATCAACTGCTCCATGATCCACTTGTTGATCGGAGCCGTGTGGCTCTGGATCAGGAAGCAGTCCGCACCACGCGCCGACTCCTGGAAACGAACGTAGATCTCACCGTTCGCGAAGTCGAAGGCCTTCGTCGGCACGAGGCCCACACCCAACTGGTGCGCAACCTCCTCGGCCAGCTCGGGGTGGGCGCGGCCGGAGAAGAGCATCAGCTTCTTCTCGCCGGTCGTCTTGATCCCGGTCACAGCACAGTCTCCTCAGACGTGTTCGATGCTGCTGCACCCGCGCGGTCCCTTTCGCGGCGAGCCAGCCGAATATGTGCACCTATCACGGTAGCCCGTGAAAGACGCACCCGAATCCGGTCAGTTCTCTCCGCCCGACTGCTCGGCCGCAGCCTGAGCAGCCTGCGCGGCAGCACTTCCCGGACGCTTGCGCTCCACCCAACCCTCGATATTCCGCTGCTGGCCACGGGCGACAGCCAACGAACCGGGCGGCACATCCTTCGTGATCACCGACCCCGCGGCCGTGTAAGCACCGTCCCCCACTGTGACAGGAGCAACAAACATGTTGTCCGAACCCGTCTTGCAGTGCGAACCGATCGTCGTGTGGTGCTTCGCCTCACCGTCGTAATTCACGAACACACTCGCCGCGCCGATGTTCGTGAACTCACCGATCGTCGCGTCCCCCACATACGAAAGATGAGGAACCTTCGTCCCCTCACCGATCGTCGCGTTCTTCGTCTCCACATACGTACCGATCTTGGCCTTCACACCAAGCCGCGTACCCGGCCGCAGATAGGCGAACGGACCCACCGACGCACCCTCACCCACCTCCGAGTCGTACGCCACCGCGTTGTCGACCCGCGCACCCCGGCCCACCACCGTGTTCGTCAGACGACAATGGGGACCCACCTCCGCACCCGAAGCCACATGCGTCGAACCCATCAGCTGCGTCCCCGGATGCACCACCGCATCCTGCTCGAACGTCACCTGCACATCGACGAACGTCGACGCCGGATCCACCACCGTCACACCCGCGAGCATCGCCCGCTCCAACAACCGGTCATTCAACAGACGCCGCGCCTCGGCCAACTGCACCCGGTTGTTGATCCCCAGAATCTCCCGGAAATCCCCCGCCAACGACGCACCGACCCGATGCCCCGCCTCACGCAGAATCCCCAGCACATCAGTCAGGTACTCCTCACCCTGACTGTTGTCCGTCCGCACCTTCCCCAGCGCATCCGCCAACAACGCGCCGTCGAACGCGAACACACCCGAGTTGATCTCACGAATCGCGCGCTGCGCCTCGGTCGCGTCCTTGTGCTCGACGATCGCGGTGACCGCGCCCGAGACGTTGTCGCGCACGATGCGGCCGTAACCGGTCGAGTCGGCCACCTCGGCGGTCAGCACGGTGACCGCGTTGCGGTCCGCCTCGTGCGTACGCGTCAGCTCCGCCAGCGTCGCGCCGGTCAGCAGCGGGGTGTCGCCGCAGACCACCACGACCGTGCCCTCGATGGTCTGGCCCAGCTCCTCCAGCGCCATCCGGACGGCGTGGCCGGTGCCGTTCTGCTCGTACTGCACCGCGGTGCGCACCCCCGCGTCGATCGCGCCGAGGTGGGCGGACACCTGCTCGCGGGCGTGGCCCACGACCACGACGAGGTGCTCGGGGTCCAGCTCACGAGCGGCGGCGACGACGTGGCCGACGAGCGAGCGCCCGCAGATCTCGTGCAGGACCTTGGGAGTGGCCGACTTCATGCGGGTGCCCTCACCCGCGGCGAGGACGACGACGGCGGCCGGGCGGGTTGCGCTCACGGAGGTGCCCTTCGGCTTCGGGGGGTGGACACCCGAAGGATACCGGGGGGTTTCGCGGATGAAATCGGGGTGGGGGCGGCGGAAAACGCGGCGGGTCCTGACTGGGACAGTCAGGACCCGAACCACTGGGGCTCCCGGGGGAGGACTCGAACCCCCATATGGAGAACCAAAATCTCCCGTCTTGCCCTTAGACGACCCGGGATTACCGCTATGTCCGATTCCATCGATCGGGCGCGGAGGCAGCCCCTACTATGCCGCACCACCACCCTTCGATGCGACGGTAGAGGTCAGCGCTTTGCGCAACGTCGACGACGAGGCAGCCCCGGTAGGCCTCGCCGACGTTCTTGCGCACCGTCTTGGGGTTGTGCCGTTTCAGGGTCGTCTTGCCGAAGAGAGTGCGGTGTGTCCCGACGAGGTCTGCCCAGTACTCTTCGGCGCCCCGTACGTCGGCCGACTCGTGAATCATGAGGCGGAACTTCAGGTGTCGAGGCTCCACGCCTACCAGGTGCAGCCAGGACAAGAAGACCGTGATCACGTCCGGGTCGCTGTTCACGAAAGTCACCCGCTCCCTGCGCGCGTGCGGTTTGTCCTTGGTGCCCTCGGCCCAGTAGAGGCCCACGCCGAACAGGAACAACTCGCGGTCGGTCAGGGTGCCGATGTCGGCTGCGGCGTACTGCTTCGTCATCTGGCGCTCCTCGTCGCGGCGCTGGAGCGTGACTGCCCACCCCCGCCGGGCAATGGCCGATGCCTCTTCGGGGGTGCGGGTGCGGTCCGGCTTGGGGAGGTCGCGGACCCACAGGGATATCGAGCTCTTCGAGCAGCCGAGCTCGACCTGGATCTGGTCGTACGTCATGCCTTGCGTGCGGAGCTCTCGCGCGCGGGCCCGGAGGTCGTCCTTGGCGTTGGGGCGCTTGGTCCACTCGGGAGCGGGTTCGCCGTTCAGGAGTCGGTTCAGGAGATCGTTGTTGTCGACGAACAGGCGGTCTCGGATCTGGCGGCGGCTGAGGCCCTCGCGGCGCAGGGTGATGGCCTGCCGACGCAGGCCTTCGAAGTCGGCGTACTTGCCGGGTGTGGTCGATGTCATACGGACACGCTCGTCCGGAATGCGGACGTCCGGTCGAGGAATCGGTTGATTCACTCCATCGTGGGATGGACGCCGATTACCGGCGTGTTCGGGGTGTTTTCGTGCTGCCCGTGCCGGAGGAAAGCCGCCGGAAAAACGTTCGCGCCCGCCCGTAGTCTGGGAGCTATGACCGCAACGGGGGCTTACCAGGAAGCCACGGGGTTGACCTCCCGTGGCTGGTGGTGGTGGGAACGCAGGCGCAGCGCCGTGCTGGATGTCCTGCTCGGGTTGATCTCCGCGCTGGAGTGTGCGCTGGAGGGTGTGAGTTTCGCGGGGGACGCCGGGGTGCCGGTGCCGGCCGGGGTGGTGCTCGGGCTGGTGTCGGGGGCGTCGCTGCTGCTGAGGCGGCGGTGGCCGATCGCCGTGGTGCTGGTGTCGGTCGCGGTGACGCCCGCGAGCATGGGGCTCGTGCTGAGCGTGGTGGGGCTGTACACGCTGGCCGCGTCGGACGTGCCGCGCCGGATCACGGCGGCGCTGGCGGGGATGTCGGGGGCGGGGACGTTCATCGTCACGTTCGTACGGATGCACCAGAGCGTGGCGGGGGGCGAATACGACCCGGGGCGCTGGTACGTGCCGCTGGTGTCGGTGGTGATGTCGCTCGGCATCACGGGTCCGCCGTTGCTGTACGGGCTGTATATAGGGGCGCGGCGGCGGTTGATGGAGTCGTTGCGGGAGCGGGCGGATTCGCTGGAGCGGGAGTTGTCGCTGCTCGCGGACCGGGCCGAGGAGCGGGCGGAGTGGGCGCGTACGGAGGAGCGGACGCGGATCGCCCGGGAGATGCATGACGTGGTGGCGCATCGGGTGTCGTTGATGGTGGTGCATGCGGCGGCGTTGCAGGCGGTGGCGCGCAAGGATCCGGAGAAGGCGGTCAAGAACGCGGCGCTGGTCGGTGACATGGGGCGGCAGGCGTTGACGGAGTTGCGGGAGATGCTCGGGGTGTTGCGGGCGACGGACCCGCAGTCGGTGGCGGTGCTGGTGGATCCGGTGCCGTTGGCGGCGGTGGGGGCCGCGGCCGCGGCTGCCGCGGCGGCGGCCGAGGAGGGTCCGTGTCTGGCCGACATCGAGGCGCTGGTGGGGCAGTCCCGGGAGGCCGGGATGGTGGTGGAGCTGCTGGTGCAGGGGGAGGCGCGGGGGTGTGACGCGCTGGTGGAGCAGACCGCGTACCGGGTGGTGCAGGAGGCGTTGACCAATGTGCACAAGCACGCGGCGGGCGCGAAGGTGAGGGTGCGGCTGGCGTACCGGGCGGGCGAGGTGGCGATGCAGGTGGAGAACGGGCCCGCGGACGGGGTCACGGCGGACGCGGGGCTGCCGAGCGGGGGCAATGGGCTGGTGGGGATGCGGGAGCGGGTGACGGCGCTGGGCGGGGTGTTCGTGTCGGGGGCGACGGACGCGGGCGGCTTCCGAGTCTCAGCAGTCCTGCCAGACCGCATGCCGGCGATCTCATAACCCCGGCTCCACCTGGTCTGCCCCCCCCAGCAGCATGCCGCTAAGGGGCGCGGGGAACGGCGCGAGCAGCGAGCACGGCCGTCAGACGAAGACTGGTGTTCAGGGGCGTGGGGAACGGCGCGAGCAGCCACGCACGTCCCGCAGCCGAGCGCGGACCAGGGGCGCGAGGAACTGCGCGAGCAACCATGCACGTCCCGCAGATGAGCGCGGACCAGGGGCGCGAGGAACTGCGCGAGCAACCATGCACGTCCCGCAGATGAGCGCGGACCAGGGGCGCGAGGAACTGCGCGACAAGCCGAACGCGGTCCGCAGCCGAAAGCGGGGGCGTGGGGAACGGCGCGATCAGCCACGCACGTCCCGCAGCCGAGCGCGGACCAGGGGCGCGGGGAACTGCGCGATCGGGGCCCTGGGGCGCGCAGGCGCAGGGGGTTCAGGGGTGGCGGGGCAACCCCGTGAGGGGCCGGGGTCAGCCTGAGGTGAGGCGGACCGGCTGGGTGCCCGTGATGAGCGTGTTGAGCGCATGGTCGACGTCGGCCCCGAGGTACCAGTCCCCGGTGTGGTCGAGGGAGTACACGCGGCCCTGCGCGTCGATGGCGAGCACGGCCTGCTGGTCGCCCTCCTCGCCGAGCGGGGCGATGTCGGTTTCGAGGGCGCGGCCGAGGTCGGCGAGGGTGCGGGCGAGGTGGAGGCCCGCGAGGGGGTCGAAGCGCAGGGTCGCGGGGGCGTTGCGGCGGCCGGGGCCTGGGGCGGTGAGGGTGAGGCCGCCGAATTCGGCCCAGGCTTCGACGGCGGCGGGGAAGACGGTGTGGCGGTGTCCGGCGGGGGAGGTGTGGCCGCGCAGGACGTCGGCCCAGGCTTCGGCCTGGCGGATGTCCCAGCGGCCGGGCTGCCAGCCGGCGGTGCGGAGCGCGGCGTCGACGGGGACGGGGAAGCGGGTGGTGGAGATGTCCGGCATCGGCCGCGGCCTTTCCGTGAGGGTTCGGTGTGGGGTTCCGTGGGGTCGTGTCAGGGTTCGACGCTGCGGACGCCGAAGTGGGCGAGCAGGGCGGTGCAGGAGCGGCAGGGCGGTGCGTAGCTGCCGTGGAGGGGGTCGCCGTCCTCTCGGATGCGGCGGGCGGTGAGTTTGGCGTGTTTGAGGGCGCGCCGGGCCTCGCCGTGGGTGAGGGGTTTGCGCTGGGCGCGTTTGGAGCGTCCTGTTTCGACGGCGGTCAGGTGTCGGGAGAGCAGGATCGCTTCGGGGCAGCGGCCGGTGAAGCGTTCGCGTTGGCCGCTGGTGAGGGTGTCGAGGTAGTCCTGGACGAGGGTGTGCAGGACGGGGGGCTGTTCGCCCTTGCCCGCGGTGCAGGTGAGGGTTTCGCCGCGTACGGACAGGGCGGCGGCGATGGCGGGGAGGATGCCGTCGCGGCGGTGGCGGAGTAAGGGCGCCGCGGTGGTGGCGGTGGCGCTCCACCCCAGGCGTGGGTCGCCGGGTGTCTCATTTATCGCGTTTGTTGCGGATGTTTCGCCTGGTGCGGTGTGCATGGTGCTGTGTTCCTCCCACTGGCGGCGGCTTCAGCCGCACGTGTCAGCGCCCCCGAGTTGCGGAGACAGCCTGCCAAATGCGGGCGCTGGTACGGAAGCTGGGGCGTGGTAAGCCGCGCGTCGGGGGCTCAGGGTGATGTGGGTGTGACGGTTGGTGACCGAATTGCGGGGCCGGGACCCGGTATTGCCTCACCGCATAGTCTGGTCCTCACCAGCCAGACGCAGAGCACGCAGCAGGGGGCAACCGCCATGACGACAGGTCGGCTCGGGCAGCATGCCGCGCCACCGAACGCGGCCTATGCCGGGCAGGTCGTGCACTTCCCGGATCCGGTCCGGGCCTCCCGGCATCCCAGAGGGGTGCGGGTGGACGAGAACGGCTTCCCGGTCTTCTCGGCGTACGCCCGCGCGGCGGCGGAGATCGCGGAGCCGCCCGAGGGTTTCGGGGTGGACGAGCTCCGGCTGACCGACTACGTGTCGGCGAACGCGGCGCTGGCCGCGGCGGGCCACGAGCTGTGGGACACGATCGCGCCGGTGGCGACGCCGCACGGCTGGACGTGGCACCACGTGCCGGGCGGTCGGCGGCTCGAACTGGTGCCGGTCGAGGTGAAGGCGCTGCTGCGGCATTACGGCGGTCTGGCGACGGCGCAGGTCGAGCACGACAAGCGGGGCACGCGTCCGTTGCAGGAGACGCGGCCCGCGCACTTCGGTCTGCCGAAGGGCTCGGTGTCGGTGACGGAGTCCCAACTCCTGGGTGTGGAGGAGGACTTGGGGTACCGGCTGCCGGGTGCCTACCGGTCGTTCCTGAAGGCGGCGGGGGGCTGTGCCCCGGTGGGTGCGGCGCTCGACGCCGAGTTGGGTCTGCTGGTGGACCAGCCGTTCTTCACGGTGCGGGACGAGGCGGCGGTCAATGACCTGGTGTACATCAACAAGTGTCTGCGTGATCACCTCACCAAGGACTACCTGGGCGTCGCGTTCGTGCAGGGCGGGATCCTCGCGGTGAAGGTGCGGGGTTCCGGGGTCGGTTCGGTGTGGTTCTGCGCGTACGACGACGCGCGGGACCGGGACGGGCTGAGTGTCGCGGAGCGCGTGGAGCAGCTGTTGTTGCCGTGCGGGGACGATTTCGACGCGTTCCTCGCGCGGCTGGCGGGCAATCCGCCGGAGCTGGAGACCGTGGCGAACCTGATGGTGGACGGCGGCTTCGCGCGCGCCGTCGAGACGACCTCGGTAGGGGAGTGAGCCGGCCGATGGTGACTTTCGCTCAGGCGCAGGAGCGCGCGGAGGAGTGGATCAACGGCGACGTGCCCGCGTATCAGCACCGGGAGGTGCGGGTGCGGGAGTTCGAGCTGGGTTTCGTGGTGTGGGCGGAGGACCGTGAGAACGGGCCTTCGGGCGGTGGCGGAGCGCAGCGTCTGGTGATCGCCCGGGACAGCGGCGAGGCGTCGTTGTGGCCGGGGTTGCCGGTGGGTGAGGTGATCCGCCGGTACGAGGAGGAGTACGGGGTGCCCGAGGACGCGCCGCCCGCGCCGCAGCCCGCGGCGCGGATCGATCTGAACCAGACGTCGTTCCTGCTGAGCCCGCCGGAGTGGCTCCAGGAGGCGGCGGACAAGCTGGGGATTCCGGACCGGCGGGGCGAGAGTGCCGCTTCGGGTGCCGGTGCGGCGCAGGGTTCTGGTGCTTCTCAGGGTGCGGGTGTGCCTGCTCCGGCCGCGCCCGAGCCCTCCGCGCCCGCCTGGCCCGAGCCTGCCGGTGCTTCGGGGACTCCCGCCGGGGCCACGCCGTGGGCGGGTACGGACACCAACGCGGGTTCGGACGACGGTTCGGTGCCGCTGCCCGCGACGGTGTACGCGCCCGCGCTGTCCGGTTCGGACGGTGGGGACACCCCGCCGCCGAGGGTGCTGCCCGAGGCGAAGACCGCGTTGATGGCGGGGGGCAGCCAGCTTCCGCCGACCGCGCTCGCGCCGGCGCTCGACCCGCAGGGCGGGCCGGTGCCGGGTGCGCCGCCGCAAGGTGCCACCCCGCCGCCGGTGGCTCCGGCCGCCTCGCCCGCCGGTCCCGCCGTGTCCTCGGGGTCCTCGGGGTCCTCTGGGTCCTCGGGGTCCGACGACATCGCGGATGCGGCCACCAGCAAGGCCGCCGGTCCGCCGCCGGGTGCGCGGGCCGCGCGGGGCGGCGTTCCGGCGACTCCTCCGCCGCCGGGCGCGCCGGGTACTCCGGGTGCGCGTCCGGGCGGGCCGGTGGCGCCGCCGGTGCCGGGTTCGACTCCGCCGCCGGGTGCTCCGGCGGGCGGCTACCTGCCGACGCAGCTGGTCTCGCAGCTCGGTCCCGAGGGGCCGCAGCCGCCCGGCACGCCGACGCCTCCGCCCGCGCAGGGCGGGGTGCACCAGGCGGCCACGATGTTCGCGGACCCGAGCCAGCTGGGCCCCGGCGGGCCCGGCGCCCCAATGCCTCCCGGCCCGCCGGGCGCTCCGGGTGCCCCTGGCGCGCCGATGCCTCCCGGTCCGCCCGGCGCCCCCGGTGCTCCGATGCCTCCGGGTCCGCCCGGCGCTCCCGGTACGCCGCCCGGCGGGGTGCACCACGCCGCGACGATGTTCGCGGACCCGAGCCAGCTGGGCCCCGGCGGGCCCGGCGCCCCGATGCCTCCCGGCCCGCCCGGTGCTCCGGGTGCCCCGATGCCTCCCGGTCGGCCGGGTGCCCCGGGTGCTCCGATGCCGCCTGGTCCGCCCGGCGCCCCGGGTGCGCCCGGTGCTCCGATGCCGCCCGCCGCTCCCGGGGCTCCGGGTGCGCCCGGGGGTGGGGTGCATCAGGCGGCCACGATGCTGGCGGGGCCCGCGCAGATGGGGCCCGGTGGCGGGGTGCCGCAGCCGCCCGGTCCGCCCGGCATGCCGCCGGGTGGGCCCGCGCCGCAGACGCCGCCGCCCGCGTACGGCTATCCGCAGCAGCCCCCGGCGGGGCTGCCGACGGTGGGGCCCGGGTACCAGGCGGTGCTGCGCTACCGCGCGCCCGACGGTTCCGAGCAGCAGCTCATCCGCCGTTCCGCGCCGGGCATCCCGCACCCGGAGTGGCAGATCTTCCATGAGCTGCGGGCGATGAACGTGCCCGCGGACCATGTCCTGGAGCTGCACACGGAGCTGGAGTCCTGCGAGCTGCCGGGTGGCTACTGTGCGCGGATGATCCGTGAGCAGTGGCCGCAGGTGCGGATCACGCATGTGGCCCCGTACGGCAAGGATCACGGGTCGCGCCGTCAGGGCGTCCAGCATCTGCTCACCCACCAGGGTGAGTTGGCGCAGGTCGCGGACGGCCCGGCGCGGCCGCAGCCGGTGCGCGCACCGATTCCGGCGGTGCAGCCGGCGCCGCCGCTGCCGCCGGAGGGCGTGGCGCACGAGCTGGCGGGCGCGTTCGGTCCGCAGGGCGTCTTCCGCTTCGACCAGCGGGCGGTGTCGCGGCAGGGTGTGCCGGAGGCCGTCGCGGTCACGCTGGTGTGGGCGGGGCTTCCGGTGGACTTCGGGCCGTTCTTCTGGGCGCAGGCCGTGCCCGGGCAGCCGGTCCCGACGCTGGCTGAGCTGGCCCAGCAGCGTGGTGTGCAGCCGGCCGCCGACGCGGGCTCGTACCTGGTGATGGGTTCGGACTTCGGGCGGGCGATCTGTGTCCAGTACGGGACCGCGAACATCGTGGCGGTGCCGGTGGAGGCGGGCTCCTCCACGGGAGGGCACGGCCAGTCGATACCGCCGCAGTTCGTGAACTCGGGGCTGCCCGAGTTCGTACGGTCGCTCGCGCTGCTCGGCCGGATGTGGCGGCTGCGGTTCGGGCTCAATCCGGAGCAGGCGGGCCGCTGGACGGTCGACTTCCAGGCGCAGCTCGCGGCGCTTGACCCGGCGGCGCTCGCGTCGCCGGAGAGCTGGTGGTCGGTGCTCCTGGAACAGATGTGGGACGGGCTGCTCTGAGCCTGGTGTGGTGCGGAGCGGAGGCGCTCACCGTGCGGGTCGCGGTGGGCGCCTTCGGCGTGAGGCGGCCGTGATTGCGTCTTCTTACGCCCCTTGGAGCATCCTTGAGCGTGTCATGTGGGCGGAGTGTCGCGTTATGACCATTTCGCTTCGATCGGCCAGGATGCGATCGGTCAGGATCGTCCGGTCGGCAGGCGAGCGGGCAGGACCGTTTCGGTCAGGGTGAGCGCCGGGCAGCGGGAACAGCGCGACCGGGTCGCCAGTGGGTGCGGGAGAGAGGCCTCAGGATGAGCGCAGCATCGATGTCACCGCCGCCGCCGTCGGCGCAGCCGTTCGGGCCCGTCCGGGGCCGCGGCTACCGCCCCGACCAGGTCGACCGCGCGCTGGCGCGGCTCTCGCAGGAGCGGGACGCGGCCTGGGAGCGCGCGGCCCGGCTCACCGTCCTCGCCAAGGAGATGGGCGCCCAGGCGGCGGCCCTGCGTGAGCAGGTGGCGGCGCTGGGGCCGCAGACGTACGAAGTGCTCGGCGGGCGGGCCGGGGTGCTGTTCGCGCTGGCCGTCGAGGAGGCCGACGAGGTGCGGGCCTCGGCCGAGGAGGCCGCGGCCGGGCAGGTGCGGGCGGCCGAGGAGGCGGGCCGGGCGGTCAGGGAGGCGGCCCGGGCGAAGAGCGAGGCGGTGCTGGCGGCGGCGGAGGCGCGGGTGCAGCAGACGCTGCTCGCGGCCCGCACCGAGGCCGACGAGATGCGCGTCGCGGCCCGCATCGGCGCCAAGGAGCAGCGCGAGGACGCGGCCGGAGCCCTCGACGAGATGCGCCGGCGCTGCGAGACCTATCTGGCCGGGCAGGACGAGCAGCGGGCGCAGACGCTCGGTGCGGCCGAGCGGGAACAGGCCGCTCGCGAGGCCGAGTTGGACGCCCGTCACGCCGAACTCACGGTGGCCGCGCAGGCGGTTCTCGACGAGGCGAAGCGGGCGTTCGCCGAGGCCGAGGAGAACGCGCGGCGCGGCCAGGAGGACGCCGAGGCGCGGGCGGCGGAGCTGGTGGCCGCGGCGCGGGCGAGCGAGGAGCGGATCGCGGGCGAGACGGAACGGGTGCTGCGCGAGCACGCCCGCGCCCGCGAGGAGGTGCAGGCGCACATGACGCACGTACGCAACAGCCTGGCCACCCTGACCGGCCGCACGGCCACCGAGGAGCCTCAATAGCCTTGCCGCGCAAGCGGGTTGACGCGGCGCGCCGCCGCTCTGCCCGCGCGGGGTCCCGCCCCCTTGGCCGGAGTGACCCCGCAGGTCACTCCTCGCTCTGTTCCGTCAGGACGGGGAAGCGGCGCGGGGCCAGGAAAAGCAGGACCAGCAGGGACAGGGCGGCCGCGGCGGCGGCGCCGAGGTAGACGTGGTCGACGGCGCTCGCGACCGCGCGGCGCAGATAGTCGGCGGCGTCACCGGTCAGGTCCGCCGGGTGTCGCAGGGCGTGCGACACGGAGTCGAGGTCGCCGGGCAGGCCGGGCATCGGGGCGTGGCCCAGGCGGGCGGCGAGGGTGGTGTTGGCGACCGCGCCGAACAGGGCGGCCCCCACGGACTGGCCGACCTGGCGGCAGAACAGTACGGACGCGGTGGTGGTGCCGCGTTCCGACCAGCCCACCGTCGACTGGACGCCGACGATCAGGGGGAGCTGGAACAGGCCGAGCGCGCCGCCGAGCAGGAGCATGAGCAGCGCGGGCTGCCAGGCCCGGCCGGGGAAGGGCAGCAGCGGAAAGGCGAGCAGGATGAGCGCGGCGAGCGAGATGCCGGTGATGGCGGTGTTGCGGAAGCCGATGCGGGTGTAGACGCGGCTGGAGAGGGCGGCCGACAGGGGCCAGCTCAGCGTCATCACGGACAGGACGAATCCTGCGGCGGTGGGGTTGAGGCCGAGGACCGACTGGGCGTAGGTGGGCAGGAACACGGTCGGCGCGACCATGAGCAGGCCGAGTCCGCCGAGCGCCAGGTTGACGGCGGCGATGGTGCGCCTGCGCCACACCCAGCCGGGTATGACGGGTTCGGCGGCCCGGCGCTCCACGTACACGGTGAGGGCGGCGAGCGCGGCGCTGCCCGCGAGCAGGGCGAGGGAGGGCGCCGAAAGCCAGGGCCAGGCGACGCCGCCCTGGACGAGCGCGGTGAGCAGCAGGGCGCCGGTGGCGAAGACGCACAGCGCGCCGGCCCAGTCGACGCGGGGCCGGACGGCGGGCCCGGGCCGGGCGGGTTCGGTGAAGTGCCGGACGACGAGGTGGAGGGCGACCGCGCCGACGGGCACGTTGATGAGGAAGATCCAGCGCCAGTCGGCGTACGTGGCGAGGAGGCCGCCAAGGGCGGGCCCCGCCACCGCGGAGACCGCCCACACGGTGGACAACTTGGCCTGGATCCTGGGGCGTTCCTTGAGCGGGTACAGGTCGGCGGCGATCGTCTGGACGGTGCCCTGGAGGGCGCCGCCGCCGAGGCCCTGCACGATGCGGAAGGCGATGAGCGCGGCCATGTTCCAGGCGAAGGCGCAGAGCACGGAGCCGGTCAGGAAGACGATGACGCCCGCGACGAGGACGGGTTTGCGGCCGAAGGTGTCGGAGAGCTTGCCGTAGACGGGCAGGGTGACGGTCACGGCGAGCAGATAGCCGGAGAACAGCCAGGAGAAGACGGCGAATCCGCCGAGGTCGCCGACGATCTGGGGGACGGCGGTCGACACGATGGTGCCGTCGAGCGCGGCCAGGGCCATGCCCATCATGAGGGCCGCGACGACCGGGCCGCGTCCGCGTGCGGGGGCGGCCGGAGGGGCGCCGGGTATCGCCGCTTCGGTGCCGGGTGTTCCGTCGGAGACGCTCACCGAAATCCCTTCACTGTGCATGCATATGGGGGACTCACCTTCTCACCCGGGCCTGGAGTCGCGGCAGGGGTGGAGGCGCCCCTGACAGGTACTGGTCCTGGGGGTGGAGACCCCTAGGGGGCGCTCCCTCCTTGGGGGCAGGGCGGGTTCGTCCCGGCGGAGGAGGTGGCGGGGGACCGCCGGTCCTTACCGTGGTCTTACGTCGGGGGGCGCGGCCCGGGGTGGGGAAAGCCCCACCTCAAGACGGTGCCTGGCACCAGGGCGCGGGACCCCGGCGTTCCCGGACACTCAGGACGTACCCCAGCGACTGGCTGGAACTGACCTAGGAGAACACCGTGACAACGGCTGTGACCATTCCCCGGCACGGGGACACCGGAGGACGGACGGCGGTCGCGGCGCGTGCGCGGCAGGTCGTGAAGGCGTACGGGGCGGGTGAGACCCGGGTGGTGGCCCTCGACCACGTGGACGTCGACATAGCCCGCGGCCAATTCACCGCGATCATGGGCCCGTCGGGGTCCGGCAAGTCCACGCTGATGCACTGCCTGGCGGGGCTCGACACGGTGACCAGCGGCCAGATCTATCTGGACGAGACCGAGATCACCGGGCTCAAGGACAAGAGGCTGACCCAGCTGCGCCGGGACCGGATCGGCTTCATCTTCCAGGCGTTCAACCTGCTGCCGACGCTGAACGCGCTGGAGAACATCACGCTGCCGATGGACATCGCCGGGCGCAAGCCGGACGCCCAGTGGCTGGACCGGGTGGTGGAGACGGTGGGCCTGGCCGGGCGGCTGCGGCACCGGCCGACGCAGCTCTCCGGCGGGCAGCAGCAACGCGTCGCCGTGGCGCGGGCGTTGGCGGCCCGGCCGGAGATCATCTTCGGTGACGAGCCGACCGGAAACCTGGACTCCCGGGCGGGCGCGGAGGTGCTCGGCTTCCTGCGCCAGTCCGTCGACGAACTGGGCCAGACCATCGTGATGGTCACCCACGACCCGGTGGCCGCCTCCTACGCGGACCGGGTGCTCTACCTCGCCGACGGCCGCATCGTGGACGAGATGTTCCGCCCGACCGCGGACGCCGTCCTGGACCGCATGAAGGACTTCGACGCGCGGGGGCGGACGTCATGACCGTCCTCAAGACCTCGCTGCGCAACTTCCTCGCGCACAAGGGGCGCATGGCGCTCTCCGCCGTCGCGGTCCTGCTGTCCGTGGCGTTCGTGTGCGGCACGCTCGTGTTCACCGACACGATGAACACGACCTTCGACAAGCTGTTCGCGGCGACCGCCTCCGACGTCACCGTCAGCCCGAAGTCGGCCGCCGGCGACGGGGGCGCCCGCTCCCGGACCGGCAAGCCCGACGCGCTGCCCGCCTCGCTCGTCCAGAAGGTCGAGAAGGTGCCCGGCGTGCGCAGGGCCGAGGGCGGCGTCGGCAGTTCCCAGGTCACCGTCGTCAACGCCAAGAACGAGAACATGGGCTCCTCCACCGGCGCCCCGACCATCGCCTCCAACTGGTCCGACAACGACCACAAGGCGATGGAGATCACCTCCGGGCACGCCCCGCGCGGCCCGACCGAGATGATGGTCGACGCCGACACCGCCGACAAGCACCACCTCAAGCTCGGCGACGAACTGCGCACCATCTCGGTCACCGGCGACTTCACCGCGAAGATCACCGGCATCGCCACCTTCAAGGTGACCAACCCGGGCGCGGCGATCGTCTACTTCGACACGGCCACCGCCCAGCGTGAACTCCTCGGCGCCACCGGCCAGTTCACCCAGATCAACGTCACCGCCGCGGACGGCGTGAGCGACACGCGGCTCAAGCAGGACGTGGCGGCCTCGCTCGGCTCGGGCCCGTACAAGCTGCAGACCGCGAAGGAGGCCGCGGACGCGGACCGCTCCAGCGTCGGCTCGTTCCTCGACGTGATGAAGTACGCGATGCTCGGCTTCGCCGGGATCGCCTTCCTCGTCGGCATCTTCCTGATCATCAACACGTTCTCGATGCTGGTCGCCCAGCGCACCCGCGAGATCGGCCTGATGCGCGCCATCGGCTCCAGCCGCAAGCAGGTCAACCGCTCGGTGCTCCTGGAGGCCCTGCTGCTCGGCGTGGTCGGCTCGGTGCTCGGGGTGGGCGCGGGCGTCGGTCTCGCGGTCGGCCTGATGAAGCTGATGAGCTCCATCGGGATGGAGCTGTCAACCGGCGACCTCACCGTGAAGTGGACGACGCCCGTGATCGGTCTGGTCCTCGGCGTGGTCGTCACCGTCGTCGCGGCCTACGTGCCGGCCCGCCGGGCGGGGAAGATCTCGCCCATGGCGGCGCTGCGCGACGCGGGCACCCCGGCCGACGGCAAGGCCGGTGTCGTCAGGGCCGTCATCGGTCTGGTCCTGACCGGCGCGGGGACCGCCGCCCTGTTCGCCGGAGCCAACTCCTCGAAGGCGGCCGCCGGTTCGGGCCTGCTCGGGCTCGGCGTCGTCCTCACCCTGATCGGCTTCGTGGTGATCGGGCCGCTCCTGGCGGGCGGCGTGGTGCGGGTGATCAGCGCGCTGGTGCTGCGGGTGTTCGGCCCGGTCGGGCGGATGGCCGAGCGCAACGCGCTGCGCAACCCGCGGCGTACCGGGGCGACCGGCGCGGCCCTCATGATCGGCCTCGCCCTGGTGGCCTGCCTCTCGGTGGTCGGCTCCTCCATGGTCGCCTCGGCCACCAGCGAGCTCGACAAGTCGGTCGGCGCGGACTTCATCGTGTCCTCCGGCACCGGTCAGCCGATCGTGCCGCAGGCCGCGGACGCGATGAAGCGGACCCCGGGCATCGAGCACGTCACCAACTACAAGGCGGTGGACGCCCGGCTGACCGCCCCCGACGGCAAGGCGCAGGACGACCAGGTCACCGCCGCCGACCCCACCTACCGCGAGGACCTGCGGCGCAAGACCGTCGACGGCGACCTGGCGGCGGCGTACGGGCCGGGCGCCATGTCCCTCGGCGATACCTACGCCAAGGCGCACGGCGTCAAGGTGGGCGACTCGATGACCGTCGCCTTCAAGGGCGGCGCCACCGCGAAGCTCAAGGTCGCGGCCATCACCTCGGACGACACCAACGTCGACAAGGGCGCGATGTACACCAACATCACGACCGTCGCGCGCTACCTGCCGGCCGACCGGATGCCCCAGAACATGCTGATGTTCGCCAAGGCCGAGGACGGCAGGGCGAAGGACGCCTACGCGTCGCTCAAGCAGTCGCTGACGGCGTATCCGCAGTACAAGGTGCAGAACCAGGCCGACTTCAAGCAGGACCTGAAGGACCAGATCGGCCAGCTCCTGAACATCGTGTACGGGCTGCTCGCCCTCGCGATCATCGTGGCGGTGCTCGGCGTGGTGAACACGCTCGCCCTCTCCGTGGTCGAGCGGACCCGAGAGATCGGCCTGATGCGGGCGATCGGCCTCTCGCGCCGCCAGCTGCGCCGCATGATCCGCCTGGAGTCGGTGGTGATCGCCCTGTTCGGCGCGCTGCTCGGCCTCGGGCTCGGCATGGGCTGGGGCGCCACCGCGCAGCGGCTCCTCGCCCTGGAGGGCATGGACGTCCTGGAGATCCCCTGGCCGACCATCCTGACCGTGTTCGTCGCCTCGGCGTTCGTGGGCCTGTTCGCCGCGCTGATACCGGCGTTCAGGGCGGGCCGGATGAACGTCCTGAACGCGATCGCGACGGACTAGCCACCGGCCGGTCCGCAGCGGTACGCGCACCCCCGCCACCCCGGCGGCCGTCCCAACGGCCGCCGGGGTGGCGTTCTCGCGGGGCGCGGGAGTTCAGCGCACCCGGGTCGCCCGGGTCTGGGTGCCGGTCGGGACGGCGTACGGGAGGGAGGGCGAGGCGGACACGGCAGGAGCGGTGTCGACGGGGGCGGGGGGCGGAGAGGGAGAGTGCGAGGGGGCCGAGCGCGAGGGGGTGCCCGCGGTGTCCGGGACCGGTGTGCGGGGCGCCCGGGTCGGCAGCCCCGGGCCCGGCGCGGTGGACGGCGGGCCGCCGCTCGGGGTGGACGCGGGCGTGACCGGCGGAGCCTGCTGGAGCCGCAGGCCGAGCGCGGCGCCGGACCCGGCGAGCAGGCACACCGCGCCGACGGCGAGCGCGGCCATCGTGCGGCGGCGGCGCCTCAGGCCGCGCTCGGCCACCCGCTCGGCGGGCTCGGGCACGATCTGTCGACCACCTGCCTCGGCCGCCCGCTTCAGGGCGCGGGCCAGCGACTCCTCCTCGGGGCGGAAGTCAGACACCGTGTTCCTCCTCCAGGAGACGGGGCGCGAGGGCGGCCCGGGCGCGCGACAGATGGGTCTTGACGGTGCCGGCGGAGATGCCGGTCTCGTGTGCGACCTGCTCCACGCTCAGGTCGCACACGTAGTGCAGGACGGCCACGCGGCGCTGGCGGTCGGAGAGTTTGCGCAGGGCGTCGGTCAGGGCGACGGTGCCGGGGTCCGGTTCGGGGGCCTGGGCGGGCTGTGTCCGGCTGTGGCGCCGCCAGGCCTCCGCGGCCCTTCTGCCGCGCCGCCACCGGCTCACCGCGAGGCGCCACGCCACGGTCCGCACCCAGGCCTCCGGGCCCGCTCCCGTCTCCAGGCGGGACCGGCGGCCCCAGGCCCGCACGAACGCCTCCTGGACTACGTCCTGGGCCTCGTGGAGGTCGCCGGTCATCAGGTACACCTGTCCGACCAGGGGTTTTACGGAGTGAGCGTAGAAGTCCTCGAACTCCTCGTCGGTCAATGCGGCTCCCGTGGCTGGACAGTTCTCCCGGGTTATACGCCCCGTCCCCCTCCCGCGCCGACACCGCCCCCACCGCGCGGGGCTCCGCCCCAAGGGCGCGAGGTTGCCCCTGCTGGCCGGCACCGACCCTGCCAGGGGCGCGGGGAACGGCGCGAGCAAGCGGGCACGGTCCGCAGGCGCCCTGGGGCTCTGCCCCAGACCCCGGTTCGCGCCTACAGCAGGACGGGCTGAGGTTGCTCATGCGGGCCAGCACGATGCCGCTAAGGGGCGCGGGGAACTGCGCGAGCAACCCCGCATGGTCCGCAGGCGCCCTGGGGCTCCGCCCCAGACCCCGTTCGCGCCTGCCGCAGGACGGGCTGAGGTTGCTCATGCGGGCCAGCACCATGCCGCCAAGGGCCGCGGGGAACTGCGCGAGCAACCACGCACGGTCCGCGGGCGCCCTGGGGCTCCGCCCCAGACCCCGTTCGCGCCTTGAGGGCGCTCGTCCTCAAACGCCGGACGGGCTGAGGATGAGCATGCGGGCCACCACGATGCCGCTAAGGGGCGCGGGGCAGGGCGGGCGCGGGCCGGCGCGATGCCGCTAAGGGGCGCGGGGCAGGGCGGGCGCGGGGCGGCGGGGGGGCGTGGGGCGTCGTACGCTGGAAGCCCCCGGCCCGTACGACGTGTCGGGCGGTTCGCGTTGCCCACTCCCCGGGATGGATGCCCTTCATGAGCCTGCACGGTCTGCTGGACGCCGTTGTACGAGACCCCGCGCTCGCCGAAGCGGTGAAGGCCGCCACCGACGGTCACCGGATGCACGTCGACCTGGTGGGCCCGCCCGCAGCCCGCCCCTTCGCCGTCGCGGGCCTCGCGCGGGAGTCCGGGCGCCCGGTCCTCGCGGTGACCGCCACCGGCAGGGAGGCCGAGGACCTCGCGGCGGCGCTGCGCTCGATGCTGCCCGCCGAGGAGGTCGTCGAGTACCCGTCGTGGGAGACGCTGCCGCACGAACGCCTCTCGCCGCGCAGCGACACCGTGGGCCGTCGCCTCGCCGTGCTGCGCCGGCTGACCCACCCCAGCAAGGACGACCCCTCGGCCGGTCCGGTGAGCGTCGTCGTCGCGCCCATCCGTTCCGTACTGCAACCGCAGGTGAAGGGCCTGGGCGACCTGGAGCCCGTCGCGCTGCGCACCGGCCAGACCGCGGAGCTCGGCGAGATCGTCGAGGGGCTCGCCGCCGCCGCGTACGCCCGGGTCGAACTCGTCGAGAAGCGCGGGGAGTTCGCCGTCCGCGGCGGCATCCTCGACGTGTTCCCGCCGACCGAGGAGCACCCGCTGCGCGTCGAGTTCTGGGGCGACGACGTCGAGGAGATCCGCTACTTCAAGGTCGCCGACCAGCGCTCCCTCGAAGTCGCCGAGCACGGGCTGTGGGCCCCGCCCTGCCGCGAGCTGCTGCTCACCGACGAGGTGCGCGCCCGGGCCGCCGACCTCGCCGAGCGGCACCCCGAGCTCGGTGAGCTGCTCGGGAAGATCGCCGAGGGGATCGCGGTGGAGGGCATGGAGTCCCTCGCCCCGGTCCTGGTCGACGAGATGGAGCTGCTCATCGACGTGCTGCCGCAGGGCTCGATGGCCGTGGTCTGCGACCCGGAGCGGGTGCGGACCAGAGCCGCGGACCTGGTCGCCACCAGCCAGGAGTTCCTCCAGGCGTCCTGGGCGGCCAGCGCGGGCGGGGGCCAGGCGCCCATCGACGTGGACGCGGCCTCGCTGTGGGGCATCGCCGACGTGCGGGACCGGGCCCGCGAGCTCGGCATGATGTGGTGGTCGGTCTCCCCGTTCGCCGCCGACGACGCGGACCTCGACGAGGACACCCTCAAGCTGGGCATGCACGCCCCCGAGACGTACCGCGGCGACACCCAGCGGGCGCTCGCCGACACCAAGCAGTGGCTCGCCGACGGCTGGCGCACGGTGTACGTGACGGCCGGCCACGGCCCGGCCTCGCGCACCGTCGAGGTGCTCGGCGGCGAGGGCATCGCGGCCCGGCTCGACGGCGAGCTCGACGAACTGACCCCGTCGGTGGTCCAAGTGACGTGCGGCGCCATCGACTTCGGCTTCGTCGACCCGTCGCTCAAGCTGGCCGTCCTGACCGAGACCGACCTCACCGGCCAGCGCACCGCCACCAAGGACCTGGGCCGCATGCCGGCCCGGCGCCGCAAGACCATCGACCCGCTCACCCTGGAGGTGGGCGACTACATCGTGCACGAGCAGCACGGCGTGGGCCGCTACATCGAGATGGTCCAGCGCACCGTGCAGAACGCGACCCGCGAGTACCTCCTCGTCGAGTACGCGCCCGCCAAGCGCGGCCAGCCCGGCGACCGCCTGTACATCCCCACCGACCAGCTGGAGCAGGTGACCAAGTACGTCGGCGGCGAGGCCCCGACGCTGCACCGGCTCGGCGGCGCCGACTGGACCAAGACCAAGGCGCGCGCCAAGAAGGCCGTCAAGGAGATCGCCGCCGACCTCATCCGGCTGTACAGCGCCCGCATGGCCGCGCCCGGCCACGCCTTCGGCCCCGACACTCCCTGGCAGCGCGAGCTGGAGGACGCGTTCCCGTACGCGGAGACGCCCGACCAGCTGTCCACGATCGCCGAGGTCAAGGAGGACATGGAGAAGACGGTCCCGATGGACCGGCTGATCTGCGGTGACGTCGGCTACGGCAAGACGGAGATCGCGGTGCGGGCCGCGTTCAAGGCCGTACAGGACGGCAAGCAGGTCGCCGTCCTCGTGCCGACCACCCTGCTCGTCCAGCAGCACTTCGGCACCTTCACCGAGCGGTACGCCCAATTCCCCGTCGTGGTACGGGCGTTGAGCCGCTTCCAGACCGACGCCGAGGCCAAGGCCACCCTTGAGGGGCTCAGGGACGGTTCGGTCGACCTCGTCATCGGCACCCACCGGCTGTTCTCGTCCGAGACCAAGTTCAAGGACCTGGGCCTGGTCATCGTCGACGAGGAGCAGCGCTTCGGCGTCGAGCACAAGGAGCAGCTGAAGAAGCTCCGCGCCAACGTGGACGTCCTGACGATGTCGGCGACGCCCATCCCCCGTACGCTCGAAATGGCGGTCACGGGCATCCGCGAGATGTCGACGATCACCACCCCGCCGGAGGAGCGCCACCCCGTCCTGACCTTCGTCGGGCCGTACGAGGAGAAGCAGATCGGCGCCGCGATCCGGCGTGAGCTGCTGCGCGAGGGCCAGGTCTTCTACATCCACAACCGGGTCGAGTCCATCGACCGGGCGGCGGCGCGGCTGCGTGAGATCGTGCCCGAGGCGCGCATCCAGACCGCGCACGGGCAGATGGGCGAGAGCCAGCTCGAACAGGTGGTGGTCGACTTCTGGGAGAAGAAGTTCGACGTGCTGGTCTCGACGACGATCGTCGAGTCGGGCATCGACATCTCCAACGCCAACACGCTGATCGTCGAGCGCGGCGACAACTTCGGCCTCTCCCAGCTGCACCAGCTGCGCGGCCGGGTCGGCCGTGGCCGCGAGCGGGGCTACTCCTACTTCCTGTACCCGCCGGAGAAGCCGCTGACGGAGACCGCGCACGAGCGGCTCGCCACCATCGCGCAGCACACCGAGATGGGCGCGGGCATGTACGTGGCGATGAAGGACCTGGAGATCCGCGGCGCGGGCAACCTGCTCGGCGGCGAGCAGTCCGGGCACATCGCGGGCGTCGGCTTCGACCTGTACGTACGTATGGTCGGCGAGGCGGTCGCCGACTACCGGGCGCAGATGGAGGGCGGCGAGCAGGAGGAGGCGCCGCTGGAGGTGAAGATCGAGCTGCCGGTCGACGCGCACGTCCCGCACGACTACGCGCCGGGCGAACGGCTGCGCCTCCAGGCCTACCGGGCGATCGCGTCGGCCAACTCCGAGGAGGACGTCAAGGCGGTGCGCGAGGAGCTCACCGACCGCTACGGCAAGCTGCCCGAGCCGGTCGAGAACCTGCTCCTGGTGGCGGGCCTGCGCATGCTGGCGCGGGCCTGCGGGGTCGGCGAGATCGTGCTCCAGGGCCCCAACATCCGCTTCGCGCCGGTGGAGTTGCGGGAGTCGCAGGAGCTGCGCCTCAAGCGGCTCTACCCCCGCACGGTCATCAAGGCGGCCACCCGGCAGATCCTGGTGCCCCGCCCGACCGCCGGGAAGATCGGCGGGAAGCCGGTCGTGGGGCGTGAACTCCTCGCGTGGACGGGCGAGTTCCTCACCACGATCCTGGGGTCCTGAGGCAGCGGCGGGCGGCACGGCGGGCGGCACCCGGGGCGCTGCCCGCCTTTCGTACGCGGTCCATGGGCGCCCGGCGCCCGTGGGTGCGGGCCGCGCCCGGTCCCGTACGCCGGTCGCGCGGTGGTGATCAAGGGCGTAGGGCCGTCCCTTTCGGGACCATTGGCCCGCGGCGGGGCGGGTAGGACTGCCTAGGATTGCCAGGTTCCGCCAACTGCTGCCAGGACGGCCCGCCTTGACGCACATCTTTCGCATCGCCCTGCCCGCGTCCGCTCTCGCGGCGTCCCTCGTCCTGACCGGGTGCGGGGGCGACGGGTCGAAGAAGGGGGCGCCGGGGGCCGGGGGCGCGCCGGGATCCGCGCTCGCGGCCGTCGACTCGCTGACCGTCAAGGGCCGGGCGCCCAAGACGGGTTACACCCGCGACGAGTTCGGCAAGGGCTGGACGGACACCGACCACAACGGCTGCGGGACCCGCGAGGACATACTCAAGCGGGACCTCAAGGACGTGAAGCTCAAGGACAGGTGCGACGTCGCCTCCGGGACGCTCGCCCACGACCCGTACACCGGGCAGTCCATCACGTTCACGCGCGGCGCAAGCAAGGTCGACATCGACCATGTGGTGGCCCTGTCGGACGCCTGGCAGAAGGGCGCCCAGCAGTGGGACAAGCAAAAGCGGACCGAGTTCGCCAACGACCCGCTCAACCTGATCGCCGTCGACGCGAGCGCCAACCGCCGCAAGAGCGACGGCGACGCGGCGACCTGGCTGCCGCCCTACAAGGCGTACCGCTGTCCGTATGTGGCGGGCCAGGTGGCCGTGAAGAAGAAGTACGGCGTGTGGCTGACCGACGCCGAGAAGACCGCCATGAAGACGGTCCTGGCCGAGTGCCCCGACCAGAAGCTCCCGGCGGGCTGAGCCGCCGGGGAGCCGTGAGGGGGCGTCAGGCGGTGACGGAGGCCCTCGGCGGGGCGACCGCGTGGACCGGCTCGTCGAAGTGCGAGAAGACGAGGGTGCCCGGAGTGTCGCCGCCGACGGTGACCATCTTCAGGAGGTAGGGCTTGCCCGACGTCGCCACGTCCATGGTGTAGCTCTCGGCGCCGTCCTTCTCGGTGAGCACGAGGGCGGGGTGGCCGTCGACCGTGGTGGTCGCGCCCTTCTTGGCCTCGGTGTCCTCGCCCTGGAAGCCGCCGACGAAGGTGTTCAGGTCGCAGACCGAGGCGAGGTCCTTGCCGTCCGCGGACGTCGTGCTCGTCTTCGTCCACTTGCCGCCCGCGCCCTGGGGGCGCAGGTAGACCGTCTTGCCGATCTTGATGATGGCGATGGTGTCCTTGCTCTGCGCGATGGTGCCGGTGCAGTCGCCCTTGGTGTCCAGGGAGAGGTCCATCTTGCTGGCGCCCTCCTTGGCGTCGACGACGTCCGCCTTGAGGTGCAGTGAGGTGGCCTGGCGGTTCGCCTTGAGCGCGTTGGTGAGGACCTGGCCGCCCGTCAGGTCCGCGTACGGGCCCTTCGAGGCCGCGGCGGCCGGGCTCGCGGCGGCGGGCGACGCGGGGGTGGCGGCGTTCTTGGCGGAGCCGGGGACCGAACAGGCCGTCAGGGCCGTGGCGGCGCAGACGGTCAGGACGCTGGTGGTGGTGATGGTGCGGCGGCGCATGGCGTGACTCCCCCTGGGGGCGGTGGTGCGGGACGGCGGGTGTGGCGGGGCCGCGCACATCAGAGCAGAGGGTTGTGAACCGAGTCAACACGATGCCCTGAATCGTGATTGTTCACGCCGTGTATGGAGTGCTTCAGTGGGATTCGGTAGGCTCGGCCGTACGCGGACGAGGGGAGCAAGTCAGGTGCCGGAGCACGCAGCAGAGGTCACCGCTGCCACGATCGCCCGCCTCGCAGGCGTGGGCCGCGCGGCCGTCAGCAACTGGCGGCGCCGGCACGCCGACTTCCCCAAACCGGTCGGCGGCACCGAGACCAGCCCCTCCTTCGCCCTCCACGAGGTCGAGCAATGGCTGCGCGCCCAGGGCAAGTTGGCCGAGGTCCCGCTGCGCGAACGGATCTGGCAGCAGCTCTCGGCCCACCCCGCGGGCGCCGTCACCGCCCTGGTGCACGCGGGCGGCGCCCTGCTCGTCGTACGGGACCGGCCCGCGCGCTGGCGGGAGTTGGCCGTGCTCCCCGACGCCCTGCTAGCCGAACGGCTGCCGGACGTCCTCGACGAGGTGCTGCGGGAGCGCTTCGGCGAGGCTTCGGAAGCGGGGGCGCCACGCTCCGGCCCGGCCGAACTCGCGCCGTCCGTGTCGCTCCTGCGCGGGGCCGCCGAACTCGCCGCCGAGACCGGGGCGCGGGAGGCCTTCGAGTTCCTGCTCGGGCGCCACCTCGACGCCAACCCCCGCCAGTACACGCTCACTCCGCAGGGCCCCGCCGACCTGATGGCCGCGCTCGCCGGACCGGCGGCCACCGTCCTCGACCCGGCCTGCGGCACCGGCACCCTGCTGTGCGCGCTGCCCGGGGCCACCGCCCCGCACGGCCAGGACAACGACCCCGAACTCGCCGCCCTCACCGGGCTCCGCCTCGCCCTCGCCGGCCGCGCCGCGATCCGCACCGCGGCCGCCGACTCGCTGCGCGCGGACGCCTTCGGGGAGCTGGCCGCCGACGCCGTGCTCTGCCACCCGCCGTTCAACGAGCGGGCCTGGGGCCATGACGAACTCGCCTACGACCCGCGCTGGGAGTACGGCCTGCCCGCCCGCACCGAGTCCGAACTCGCCTGGGTGCAGCACGCGTTGGCCCGGCTGCGCGAGGACGGCACCGCCGTGCTCCTGATGCCCCCGGCCGCCGCCTCCCGCCGCTCCGGGCGCCGCATCCGTGCCGACCTGCTGCGCCGCGGCGCGCTGCGCGCGGTCCTCGCGCTGCCCGCCGGGGCCGCGCCGCCCTACGGCATCCCGCTGCACCTGTGGGTGCTGCGCAAACCGGGCGCCACCCCCCGGCCCGCCCCCGAGCTGCTCCTCGTCGACACCGCCGGCATCGACGGTGTCACGGTGGACGGCGGCCGCGACCGGCTGCCCTGGCCCGTCCTGCAGTCCGCCGTCCTCGACGCCTGGGCCCCCTTCGACCGCGACGGCACGGCCGCCGAACAGCCCGGCGTCAGCCGGTCGGTGCCGGTCATCGAACTCCTCGACGACGACGTCGACCTGGCACCGGCCCGCCATCTCCCGCCGCCCGCCGCGAAGGGAGGCGCCGCGGCGCTCGACGCCCTGCGCGACGACCTCGGCGCCACCCTGGGGCTGGCCGTCGAGCTGACCCCGCCGCCCGCCGCGCCCCCCGCCGCGGGGCCCGCTCGCTGGTCGCTCACCACCGTCGGCGAACTCGCCCGCGCGGGCGCGCTGGTGCTGCGCACCGGGGGCGCCGGGACCGGGAGCGGCGGGCCCGCCGTCCTCACCGAGCACGACGTCCTGGCCGGCACCGCGCCCTCGGGCACCCTGCCCGAAGGGCCCGCCGAACAGCCGGTGCTCACCCGGCCCGGCGACGTGGTGGTGCCCGTGCTCGGCGGCGGGGCCGTGGCCCGCGTCGTCGACGACGCCACCGCGGGCGCCGCCCTCGGCCGCAACCTCCAGCTCCTGCGGCCCGAACCGGCCGCGCTCGACCCGTGGTTCCTGGCCGGATTCCTGCGCGGCACCGCCAACAACCGCCAGGCCAGCAGCTACGCCACCACCGCCTCCCGGCTCGACGTGCGCCGCCTGCACCTGCCCCGGCTGCCGCTCGACGAACAGCGCCGCTACGGCGAGCGGTTCCGTACCCTCGCCGCGTTCGAGGACGCGCTGCGCCTGGCGGGACGGCTCGGCGAGCAGCTCGTCCAGGGCCTGCACGACGGCCTGACGGACGGCACCGTCGGCCCCGCGTGAGCCGCGGCGGGTGACGGTTGGATACCGGCCGGGGGATCGCCCGGAGTGCTGTCAGTGGCGCTGTATACGCTCGTGTCCCCGACCCGTCCAGGTCCCGGTCCGCCTCCGCCCCGGGCCCGTCCCAGTTCCAGGAGCAGCGATGCACGGCCCCGGCTATGGACCGCCGCAGCCCGGCCCCTCGGGCGCGGGGGCGATCGTGCTGCGCGTCCTGTTCGCGCTGCTGCCCCTGGTCAGCATCGGCATGCTGTCGTGGACCGCGCCGCTGAGGCTCGCGATCGTGACCCGGCGCGCCGCGCACTGGGTGCTGTTCTGGATCCAACTGGCCGTGTTCGTCTTCTTCTTCGCCTTCATCATGGCCGCGCCCGACGAGTACGACTGGCGGATGGACGTCGGGATGATCGGGCTGCTCACCCTCGCCGTGGCCAGCACCTCGCACTTCCTGTACGCCGACATCCGCCACGCCGCCCGGCCGCCGTTCGCGCCGAGCCCCCACGGCCGGTACGCGGGGCCGGTGGCGTACGGCCCACCGCACATACCGCGAACCACGGCCCCGCACGTCGGCCCCTACGCCAATCCGTACGCCGACACCCCCCTGCCGGGCGCCGCGCCGGCGCCCGTGCCCCCGCAGCCGCACACACCGGGTGCGCCCAGGATCGACCAGGTCAGGGCCGAGCTCGACGAGCTGTCGCAGTACCTGCGCAAGGGGACCGGGAGCGAGGGCCGGTGACCGAGGGGCGGGTCGTCGCCGGGCGCTACGAGCTGGCGGCGCTCCTCGGGCAGGGCGGCATGGGCCAGGTGTGGACGGCGTACGACCGCCGCCTGGACCGCCGGGTCGCGGTGAAGCTGCTGCGCCCCGACCGGGTCGCGGGCGGCGGGGCCGGTGAGGACGCCGAGGAGCTGCGGCGCCGCTTCGCGCGCGAGTGCCGGGTGACCGCGCAGGTCGACCACCCCGGGCTGGTCACCGTGCACGACGCGGGCAGCGACGGCGACGACCTGTACCTCGTGATGCAGTACGTCGAGGGCGCCGACCTCGCCGACCACCTCGCCGAGCACGAACCGTACCCCTGGCCGTGGACGGTGGCCGTGGCCGCGCAGCTGTGCGCGGTGCTCTCGGCGGTGCACGCGGTGCCGATCGTCCACCGCGACCTCAAGCCGCGCAACGTCATGGTGCGGCCGGACGGCACGCTGACGGTGCTCGACCTGGGCGTCGCCTCCGTCCTTGACTCCGACACGACCCGGCTCACGCACACCGGCTCGCCCATCGGGTCGCCCGCCTACATGGCGCCCGAGCAGGCGATGGGCGGGGCGGTCGGCCCTTACACCGACCTGTACGCGCTCGGCGTGCTGCTGCACGAACTGCTCAGCGGCGACGTGCCGTTCGCGGGTTCCACCGCGCTGGGCGTCCTGCACCGCCACCTGCACGAGCCGCCGGTCCCCGTGCGACGGCTGCGCCCCGAGGTGCCCGAGCCCCTCGAAGCGCTCGTCCTGCGCCTGCTCGCCAAGGACCCGCAGGACAGGCCGAGTTGCGCCCAGGAGGTGTACGAGGCGCTCGCGCCGCTGCTTCCGGCGCCGGGCGGGCCCGGACCCGCGGGGCCGCTCGACCCGACCCGGCCGTTCCTGCGCCCGCACGCGCCCTGGCCGGACCGCGCGGCGGCCCCGGCGGCCGCGCCCGTTGCGCCGCGCCCGGACGTGGCGGGGGCGGTCGACGAGGCCAAGCGGCTGCTCGGCGAGGGCCGGATCACCCAGGCCGTCGACATCCTCGGCGCGATCCTGCCCGCCGCGGCGGCCGAGCACGGCGAACGCTCGCCGGTGGTACGCATCCTGCGCAAGCAGTACGCGGCGACGCTGATGGACGACGGCCAGTACCGGCGGGCCCTGCCGGAGCTGCGCCGGCTCGCCGAGGAGCGGGCGGCCGAGGCGGGTCCCGCGGACGCGCAGGCGCTGGAGTTCCGCCACGACGCGGCGCAGTGCCTGGAGCAGCTCGGCGACGCGGCGGCGGCCCTCGCGGAGTACCGCGCGGTGCTGCCGGGCTTCGAGGCGCTGTACGCGGCCACCGACCCGGCCCGCCCCTTCGCCGTCCGGCACCGGATCGGCCACCTGCTGCTCGCGGTGGGCGACCATGCGGCGGGGCAGCGGCAGCTTCAGGGGCTGCTGTGGGATGCGGAGCGGGTGTACGGGGTGCGGCACGCTTATCCCGGCGAGCTGCGGCGGGCGCTGGCGCGCGGGCGGGAGGTTCGGGGGGTGTAGCTGCCGCCCCCCGGCCCTGGCGGCTCCTCGGCCTGCGGCCGGGGCGGCCGTCTCTTGTCCGCGGACCGCAGACGGCTTCTCGCGCAGTTCCTCGCGCCCCTGGCAGGGTCGCACTTGGCGGGGTGCTCAGGAGGCATACCCAGCCCGTCATGGGGGTCCCCCCTGGCCCTTGAGGCCTTGGGGGAGATTGAGGACGAGCGCCGTCCAGGCGCGAACGGGGTCTGGGGCGCAGCCCCAGGACGCCCGCGGACCGTGCGGGGTTGCTCGCGCAGTTCCCCGCGTCCCTGTAGGAGGCCCAGCGCTGGCATCCTCAGCCTGTCATGGGGGTCCCCCCTGGCCCTTAAGGCCTTGGGGGAGATTGAGGACGAGCGCCGTTCAGGTGCGGACGGGGGCTGGGGCGGAGCCCCAGGTATGCCTGCCGCGGAGGCGGGGCCAAGCCGCCAGCGTGCCCAGTGCGAGCAGGGCCGTGGCCCCCACCAGCGCACCCGACCGCAACCCCGGCGGCCGGAAGTCGCACGCGACGGACCGCGCCCCGGCGGGCAGCGAAACCGCCACCAGGCCCAAGTAGTCCCCGGCGGGAGCCGACGCCGCGCCGTCGACCCGGCACGACCACCCCGCGATCCGGGGCATCGCGAACACCGCCGTCCCCCGCGCCCCGGCGGGCAGTTCGGCCCGTATCGAGGAGTCCGAGACCGAGACCCGGGTCGCACCCGTCGCCCGCAGACGGCCCACCGCGCGGTCGAGGGCCGCCCGGTCCAGACAGCCCAGTTCGGCGTGCCGGTCCGCGGGCGTCAGGGTGATGTGCGAGGCGCGGCCCGGCCCGGCCGACGTGCCGAACGGGATGAGCGGGGCCCGCCGGCTGGGCGCGCCGCCGCGCATCTCGACGGCCTGGCCTTCGCCGAGCCGCGCGGAGCCGAAGTGTTCGGGGGCCCACAGGAAGATGTCGGTCCCCGCGGGGCAGCCCTGCGTGAGGGTGCGGGTCGTGTAGACCCGGGCGCCGAGCAGGAGTTCCTGGTTGCGGAACGGGTTGGAGCCGTACGCCGGTTCCGGCGCGGGCGGCCGGAGCGTGACGAGCGGCGGGGTGGCGGCGGCCCGGATCAGCACGGGGTCGCCGCCCTTCTCCGCGACCCGCACGCGTGCGCCCACCGAGAAGATCGCGTCGGTCACCGGGTTGTCCAGGCTCTGCACCGCCCGTCCCCGCGAGGTCCAGCCGCCGCCGAGGGCAGTCATGGTCTGGTTGAGGACCTCCGGGGTGAGGCTGGAGTAGTAGGCGCCGCCCTCGCCGCCGAGCAGGAGCGGGTCGTTGTTGGTGATCTGCCGCTGCCCGGGGTCGGTGCGGTAACCGGGCCAGCCGGAGGCGTCCGACCCGAGGGCGGCGCGCGCCGAGTGCTCGGCGCCCCAGGCGGGGTAGCCGTCCATCCTGGCCGCCCGCTGCTGGTCCCCGTACGCCGCGGTCACCCCCGCCTGGGCGATCTGCGCCCCGGCCAGCAGGGCGAGCGCGACGAGGGTGCGGCCGCGCCTGCCCCGGCGGGCGAGGAGCAGCCCGCCGGCCACGGCCGCGACGCCCGCCGCGAACAGCGGGTACGTCCATGCCGAGATCAGCTCGCTGAAGGCCGCGCCCGCCGCGATCAGGGCGAGCACGCCGGCCCCGCCGAGCAGCGCGCGGCGCCCGGGGATCCCGTACGACAGGGAGATCCAGGCGGCGATCACGAGGATGCCGCAGAGCACGAAGGTCTGCCGGTAGGGGCTGCCGTTGGGGGTGACGAAGGCGTGCCAGGCCAAGTGGGTGGGCTTCCACTGGAAGGAGAGCGCGACGGCGAGCGCGAGGCCGCTCCAGGCGTACCGCTCGCGGCGCGGGACCGCCCGGTGGAAGGCGAGGGTGCAGGCGAGCAGCAGCGCGCCGGTGCCGAGGAAGACGGCGGGGGAGGAGAAGGAGTACGTGGCGGGCAGGGTGCGGGCCAGGTAGTCCGGCCAGGACACCGGCGCGAACTCCCGCACCCAGCCCGGGTGCGCGTGCCGGGTGCCGAGATAGATGGTGAACAGGACGGGCGCCGAGAGCCCGATGCCGATCACGACCGAGCGCGCGGCCAACAGCACGGCCCGCACCCGGCCCCGCGCGTCGGTGTCGCGGTCCACGAACAGCAGCAGGAGCAGGACCAGAGCGGCGCCGATGGTCGCCATGTAGGCGGTGTAGAAGTTGGCGATCCAGGCGAGCGCCACGACCAGCGGGCCGAGGACCGGCCGCCGCCCGGACCTCGCCCAGTGGCCGACCAGGCAGAGCAGCGGGAAGGCGATCAGGCCGTCCAGCCACATCGGGTTGTACGTCGACTCCAGGATCGACCAGCCGCACAGCGCGTACGAGGAGCCGAGCACCCCCGCCACCCAGCGGCGGGGGGCCGCCGGGCGCAGTGCGAGCAGCAGCACCGTCATGGCGACGGCCGCCGCAGCCATCTTGAGGACGGTGATCACATAGACGGCGAGGTCGATCCGGTCGCGCGGGAAGACCCCGACGAGCAGCGCGAACGGGCTGCTGAGGTAGGTGCCGAGGTCGGGCAGGAACGAAGTGCCGTACCCGGACTGCCAGTTGAGGAGCAGCCCGCCCGCGGCGCGGCCGTGCAGCAGGTCCCACAGGTGCTCGTGGAAGGGCACGAACTGGTTGCCCAGGTCATTGATGCTGCGGGTGTGGCGCTGGAGCGGGCCGAGCGGGACGACCCCGGCGACGGCGTCCGCGCCGCACACCGCGAGCAGGGTGATCAGTGCGGACAGGGCGGCGGCGCGGGTGGCCGGGCGGCGGGCGGCCGCGATCCGCACCGGGGCCACCGGCGGGGCGGGGGCGGCTTCGAGGGTCGGCATCGAGGTCCTTTGCTGTGCGCTGCCGTCGAATATGCCGGACCCCCGGCGGCAACACAGCGGGCCGGGAACTCAGTTCACGCAATGGACGGCACGGCTTCATCCGGCTTCACCCCCGCGACCGACGGGGGTCGCGAATCGTTGGGCGAATCAGTGGCCCTGGCCACGCCGACTGCCTAACATCGATCACCGCAAGGTCTTAGCAAGGTTCGTCGCCACGCCGCACGTATCTGCTCCGCCGGGAGGCTCCTTTGCACCGCCGCCGTCGCACCGCGCTCTCCGTCTCCGTCGTCCTGCTCGCCGCGGGCCCACTCCTCACGGCCTGCGGCAGCACGGCCCACCCGGGGGCCGCGGCCGTCGTCGGGGGCGAGCGGATCGAGGTCTCCGCGCTCCAGGCCGAGGTCAAGGACGTACGGACGGCCCAGCAGAAGTCCCCGCAGTCCGCCCAGCTGATCAAGGACTCGGGGCAGCTCGGCAAGGTGAAGCTCAGCAACATGATCTTCGACCGGGTCCTCGCGCGCGCCGCCGAGCAGGCCGGGGTGAGCGTGAGCCCCAAGGAGGTCCAGGACGCGCGGGCCGCGATGGTCCAGCAGGCCGGGGGCGAGGACCAGCTGCGCGAGCAGGCCCTGACCAACGGCGGGCTCGCCCCCGACCAGATCGACGCGTACGTCCACCGGCAGGTCACCGAGCAGAAGCTGGCCACCGCGATCGGCGCCCGCACCCAGCAGGATCTGCTGCCCGCCCTGGTCAAGGCGTCCAAGGACCTCGGGGTGGACGTGAACCCGCGCTACGGCGCGTGGAACGCGAGCCAGATCCAGCTCGCCGACTACCAGGCGCCCTGGATCGCCAGGACCAAACAGGCCGCGGCGCCCCCGGCCGCCCCCGAGGAGCAGCAGGGCGACCCGGGGGACTCCGCGTCGACCGGCTGAGCCGGGAGGTAGGTTCGACGGGTGACTGCTGCTCAAGAGCCCGGCCGAATCGTTCTTCTCACCGCGAGCCACCGGGTCGCCCCCGGACTCCTGTCCTGGCCCGCGTGGCAGACCCTGCGCGCCGCCGACCTCGTGCTGTGCCCCGACGCCGGGCACCCGCAGCTGCCGTACCTGCGCGAGGCCGGGGTGGCGGTCGAGCTGTCCGCGCCGGACGCGCAGGAACTGGTCGAGGCCTGCGCGGGGGGCCGCACCGTCGTCGTCCTGCCCGCGGGCGAGGGGGATCGCCGCCTGACGGACGGGCTGGCCCGCCTCGCCGGATCCGGCCGGGTCCAGATGCCCGACCTGGAGCTGCTCCCCGGCTCCTACGATCTGCCGGGCGCGCGCCTGCTCGACCTCGTCCAGGTCATGGACCGCATCCGGCGCGAATGCCCCTGGTCCTCGCAGCAGACCCACAAGGGGCTCGCCAAGTACGCCCTGGAGGAGGCGTACGAGCTCGTCGAGGCGGTCGAGGAGGGGGACCGCGACGAGCTGCGCGAGGAGCTCGGCGACGTGCTGCTCCAGGTCGTCTTCCATGCCCGGATCGCCGAGGAGGGCGGGGCCGGGGAGGGGGAGGAGCCGTTCTCCATCGACGACGTGGCGGGCGGGATCGTGGAGAAGCTGATCCACCGCCATCCGCACGTCTTCGGCTCCGAGACCGCAAGGACGCCGGAGGAGGTCAAGGCGCACTGGCTGGCGATGAAGGCGGTGGAGAAGCGGCGGGCGTCCGTGACGGACGGGGTGCCGTTGGGGCAGCCCGCGCTCGCGCTGGCCGCGAAGCTGTCCTCGCGCGTGCGTTCCGCGGGCCTTGAGGTCCCGCTCCCCTCCGGGGAGGGCGTGGGCTACCGCCTTCTCGCGCTGGCGGCGGAGGCGGAGGCGGCGGGGGTGGACCCCGAGAGCGCGCTGCGGGCTGCCGCCCGGGCCTACCGAGCGTCGATCCGCTCAGCAGAATCGGCTTGATCCCCCACCCCGCCCCTTCCCGAAACCCTCCGGGGGTGGAAGGACTCCTGGGGGCTCCGCCCCCAGACCCCCGTTCGCGCCTTGAGGGCGCTCGTCCTCAATCTCCCCCAAGGCCTCAAGGGCCAGGGGGACCCCCATGACGGGCTAGGCATGCCATGCCGACCAGCACGGTCCCGCCAGGGGCGCGGGGAACTGCGCGACAAGCCATGCACGGCCCGCAGACCGAAGGACCCCCGCATAGTCACCCCGAGAGGGGCGACGTACCCAGGGGCGCGGGGAACTGCGCGAGCAGCCACGCACGGTCCGCAGGTGAAAGAGGGTTTGAGGGGCGCGGGGAACTGCGCGAGAAGCGGGCACGGTCCGCAGGCCGCAGGGGATTGGGGGCGCGGGGAACTGCGCGATGAGCCCGCACGACCCGCAGACCGAAGAGGGGTTGGGGGTACCCGGGAGAATCCCGGTGATTGCGGGGCGGGGCAGCGTCAGGGGGGCGGCGGCGCGGACCGGTCCGCCGGGTTGTGCCAGCGCGGCACCGGACGGTCAAGGAACCATTCGGCGGAGCCGAGCGCCCGGGGCCCGGGGACGGGCGAGGGCACCGCGTCGCACCGTACGCGGGACGCGACCGCGCCGAGCCCCACCAGCACCCCGCGGACCTCGGCCATGAACCCCGCCGGCCCGGCGAGCAGCACATCGTGGTGGGCCCAGTGCCCGCGGTGCCCCAGCGCGGTGATCAGCCGCTCCGTCGCCTGGAGCGGGTCGCGCCCCGGCGCCGGGGTGATGAACGTCGTGTGCAGGCGCGGGAGTTGGGCGGACAGCGCCTCCATCGCCGGGCGGTCGTACAGATGGGCCGTGTCCCGGGCGACCGCGAACAGGCGTAACTCGTCGGCGTGCCCCGCCGGCGCGAGCTGCTCCAGCAGGGCCTTCACCGGCGCCCACCCCGTACCCGCGGCTATGAAGGTCAGCGGGCCCCCGGGACCGGCCAGGGACAGGGAGCCCGCCGGTGGGCTCAGGCGCAGGGTGTCGCCGGGGTCCGTCCGCTCGACCAGGGCGGTGGACATCAGCCCGCCCGCCACCCGGCTGACATGGAGGTCGACCGTGCCGTCGGGACGCGGCGCGTTCCCGATCGAATACGTCCGCCACACCCCTGGCACCGCGGGATGGGCCACGCTCACGTACTGCCCGGCGGTGTAGGGGAGCCGGGGCGAGGGGCGCAGGGTGAGGACGGCCAGGTCGGGGCCGTACCGGGCGTGGCGTACGACCTCGGCGCTCCACCAGGCGGGCTCGCCCGCGGCGACCGCGGCGGCGGCGCCCTCCAGCATCGTCTCGGTCATCACCGAGTACGCCTGGCACCACGCCTTCTCCACCTGTGCCGTCCACGCCCCGCCCGCCGCGCGGGCGAACGCGGCGAGCAGGCTCGCGCCCACGGCCGCGTAGTGCTCGGGCGCCGCGAGGAACCTGCGGTGGTCGCGTCCCAGCGCGCGCAGATAGGAGGGGAGGGACGGGTCGCCCAGGCGGCCCACGACCTCCGTGATCGCGGCGAACAGCCGGTCGCGCTGGAGCTCCATGGCGGCGGGTCCGGACGGGAACAGCGCCCGCAGGCCCGGGTTGTGCCAGAAGAGGTGGGAATAGAAGAATTTGGTCGCGTGTTCGGCGCGCCGCTCCACCACCGCGAAGCCGGCCCTCAGCACCTCTTGCTCCTCTGGATCCACCAGCGCGAATCTAGGGGAGAGGGCGGGATACGGTCGAGGGGTGCAGGACAACGACCCCCTTCCGCCCGCCCCGCCCGCCCCCGAACTCTTCACCTGGGAGTTCGCCACCGACCCGTACCCGGCCTATGCCTGGCTGCGCGAGCACGCCCCCGTGCACCGCACCCGGCTGCCGAGCGGCGTCGAGGCGTGGCTGGTGACGCGGTACGGGGACGCCCGGCAGGCCCTCGCCGACCAGCGGCTCTCCAAGAACCCCGCGCACCACGACGAGCCCGCCCACGCCCGGGGCAGGACCGGCATCCCGGGCGAGCGCAAGGCCGAGCTGATGACGCACCTGCTCAACATCGACCCGCCGGACCACACCCGGCTGCGGCGCCTGGTGTCGAAGGCATTCACCCCGCGTACGGTCGCCCAGTTCGCGCCCCGCGTGCAGGAGTTGACCGACCGGCTCATCGACGCGTTCGAGGCGAAGGGGGAGGCCGACCTCATCCACGAGTTCGCCTTCCCGCTCCCCATCTACGCCATCTGCGACCTGCTCGGCGTACCGCGCGAGGACCAGGACGACTTCCGGGACTGGGCGGGCATGATGATCCGCCACGGCGGCGGGCCGCGCGGCGGGGTGGCCCGCTCGGTGAAGAAGATGCGCGACTACCTCGCCGAGCTCATCCACAAGAAGCGCGAGAACCCCGGCGACGACCTCATCTCGCGGCTCATCGAGGCCAGCGACCACGGCGAGCACCTGACGGAGAACGAGGCCGCCGCGATGGCCTTCATCCTGCTCTTCGCCGGGTTCGAGACCACCGTCAACCTGATCGGCAACGGGGTGTACGCGCTGCTGCGCAACCCCGGACAGCGGGGGCGGCTCCAGGAATCGCTCGCCGCCGGGCGGAGCGACCTCCTCGAAACCGGTGTCGAGGAGCTGCTGCGGTACGACGGGCCCGTCGAGCTGGCGACCTGGCGGTTCGCCACCGAGCCGCTGACGATCGGCGGCCAGGACATCGCCGCCGGCGACCCGGTCCTCGTGGTGCTCGCCGCCGCCGACCGCGACCCCGAGCGCTTCGCCGACCCGGACGTCCTCGACCTCGGCCGCAGGGACAACCAGCACCTCGGGTACGGGCACGGCATCCATTACTGCCTCGGCGCCCCGCTCGCCCGGCTCGAAGGGCAGACCGCGCTCGCGACCCTGCTGCGGCGCCTTCCTGACCTGCGGCTGGGGGCGGAACCTGACGATTTGCGCTGGCGCGGCGGGCTCATCATGCGCGGACTGCGCACCCTGCCGGTCCAGTTCACGCCGCCCCGCTGACCGGGCGTGACCGGGCCGGAACTGACGGGCCGTCAAGACTGTGACTTTTATGTGATCCCGGGTGCATCGACTTGTGACAGGCGTTCGAGTACGGCTACGTTCACCGTTCATTCGGCTCAGCAGTCACACGGAAGGCCTTATTCATGCGCTCCGGGAATGGACGGCATCGTCGACCCCGCCAGGCACCCGCTCTCGTCGTCGCGGCAGGAGTGACCGGCTCGGCCATCGCCCTTCCCCTGCTCGCCGCGACCGGCGCGAACGCCGCGGACGCGAGCACCTGGAACCAGGTGGCGGCCTGTGAGTCGGGCGGTATGTGGAGCGCCGACTTCGGCAACGGCCTGTACGGCGGCCTCCAGTTCTCGCAGGCCACGTGGGAGGCGTACGGCGGCACGGAGTACGCCCAGCGTGCCGACCTGGCCAGCCGCGCCCAGCAGATAGCCGTGGCCGAGAAGGTGCTCGCGGCCAAGGGCCCGGGGGCCTTCGCGAACTGCGGCAGCGGCGCCGGGCTCACCAAGGGCGGCGGCTCGGCCAACGTCGACCCGGGCGTGCCGGACACCTCGGACGGCAGGACCGCGCCCCTGCCCGCGACCCCCAGCGCCCCGCCCGCCAAGACGCCGGGCACCACCCCGGCGCCGAGCGGCTCGGCGCCCGCCACGCCGGCGCCGGGCGCTCCCAAGCCGAGCGACCCGCCCAAGTCCCCGACGCCGTCCGCCTCCACCCCCGCGGCTCCCGGCAAGCACCGCGGGGCGCCCTCGCCCGAGGAGAGCGCGGGCACGGCTCCGGGCGGCACGCCCTCGGGTGCGCCGGCCGGCCAGGCCGACCCGGGCGCCGCGAGCGGTCCGGGCCATTCGGCCGACGACCGCGAGGCGGGACGCCACGCCTCGCGAGGTGACGGTGCCTCACGTGAGAACGGCAACACCCTTCCCGCGGGCGGCGACTACACCGTGCGTCCCGGCGACAATCTCTCGGCCATCGCCGACGCGAACAAGATCCAGGGCGGCTGGCCCGCGCTGTACCACGCCAACGAGCACCTCATCGGCACCGACCCGAACCTCATCCTGCCTGGCCAGAGCCTGGACCTGAAGGCCGCGTCGACTGCCGCCGCGACCCCGAACTCGACGCCGAAGCAGGGTTAGTTCGCGGGACTATGTCCGTTCTGTGCAAGTGAGACATGGGTCTCTTCGCCTCAACTGGCGTGTCCCGTCTGCCCGGTCCGTCCGCCCCGCCCCTCACCTGCGGAAACGCCCCTTGTGTCTCGGCAAGTAGGGGGGATTTCTCCCCGATGTGCGTCTTTGAACATTGGCGGGGCGTGTGTTTTCGTCGTTCTCGCTCGTCACCGCGAGCCCCTTCGACCGAGCACGCCGAATCCTGCCGTCGGCCGGAGGGAACAGTCGACGCTTATGCGCCGTAGGCAGGAGCGGGGGACCCAAGGTAGGCGCCGGGCCCGGCAGTTCACGTGACTGCCGCAACCGGCTTGGGGTGAAGACGGGCGCACCGACGCTCGGCCGGGCAGCTCACGCCCGAACCCGACAGCTCACCTCGCAGGCGTCGGTGAGGAGAACCTCCATGCTGCTTTCCGGCAAGGGCAAGCACCGCCGCCCGTCCAAGGCCGTCCGTGTCGCCACGCTGGCCGGTGTCACCGGCGCCGCGGTGGCCGCCCCGCTGATGGCGGCGGGCAACGCCTCCGCCGCCTCCGTCCAGACCTGGGACGCCGTCGCCCAGTGCGAGTCCGGCGGCAACTGGTCCATCAACACCGGCAACGGCTACTACGGCGGCCTGCAGTTCTCGCAGTCCTCCTGGGCCGCCGCCGGCGGCACCCAGTACGCCTCGCGCGCCGACCTGGCCACCAAGGGCCAGCAGATAGCCACCGCCGAGAAGCTGCTCGCGATGCAGGGCCCGGGCGCCTGGTCCTGCGCCGGTGCGGGCAACCTGACCTCGGGCGGCGGCAAGGCCGACGTGGACACCTCCGGTTCCTCGTCCTCGTCGAAGACCTCGGGGTCCTCGGGGTCCTCGAAGTCGTCCAAGCCGAAGCAGCAGGCCCAGCCGCAGCAGAAGTCCGAGCGCGCCGAGTCGGCGCCGAAGGCCAGCCGCGACGAGCAGCGCGGCGAGCCGGTCAAGCAGGGCAACGGCGAGTACACCGTCAAGTCCGGCGACACCCTCGGCAACATCGCCGCGGCCAACGGCGTCAAGGGCGGCTGGCAGAAGCTGTTCGACGTGAACAAGGACATCGTCAAGGACGCGAACCTGATCTTCCCGGGTCAGAAGCTGCACCTCGGCTGAGTCCCGCCCCCTCCAGGCCGCCCCGGCCCGGCGCGCGTTCCCCCGTACGCGCCGGGCCGGGGCTTCGCCATTACCCGGCAGTAGTGTTGTGGTCCTTTGCCCGTGAATCAGGGTCCTTGGGCCCTTTTTCGTCCCAGGAGGCGGGCACTCGGCTGGCCGGAGCTCCAGAGCCGGTTAGGCTCTTGTCGCAAGGCGAAGCGACCCCGCATGTCCCTGCACTGCTTGCGTCACATCTAGCGTCACATCCCAGAAGGAGATGCTCGTGCCGTCCATCGACGTCGTCGTAGCCCGGGAAATCCTGGACTCCCGAGGCAACCCCACGGTCGAGGTCGAGGTCGGCCTCGACGACGGCAGCACCGGCCGTGCTGCCGTTCCGTCCGGCGCCTCCACCGGTGCCTTCGAGGCCATCGAGCTCCGCGACGGCGACCCGAACCGCTACGGCGGCAAGGGTGTCGAGAAGGCCGTCCTCGCCGTCATCGAGCAGATCGGCCCGGAGCTCGTCGGCTACGACGCCACCGAGCAGCGCCTGATCGACCAGGCCATGTTCGACCTGGACGCCACGGACAACAAGGGCTCGCTCGGCGCCAACGCCATCCTCGGCGTCTCCCTCGCCGTCGCGCACGCCGCCTCCGAGGCCAGCGACCTGCCGCTGTTCCGCTACCTGGGCGGCCCCAACGCGCACCTGCTGCCCGTGCCGATGATGAACATCCTCAACGGTGGGTCGCACGCCGACTCCAACGTGGACATCCAGGAGTTCATGATCGCCCCGATCGGCGCGGAGTCCTTCTCCGAGGCCCTTCGCTGGGGTGCCGAGGTCTACCACACGCTCAAGAGCGTCCTGAAGCGCAAGGGCCTCTCCACCGGCCTCGGCGACGAGGGCGGCTTCGCGCCGAACCTGGAGTCCAACCGCGCCGCCCTCGACCTCATCCTCGAGGCCATCAAGGAGGCCGGTTACGCCCCGGGCAAGGACATCGCGCTCGCGCTCGACGTCGCCGCGTCCGAGTTCTACAAGGACGGCAAGTACGAGTTCGAGGGCAAGTCCCGCTCGGCCGCCGAGATGACCGAGTACTACGAGGAGCTCGTCTCCGCGTACCCGCTGGTCTCCATCGAGGACCCGCTGTTCGAGGACGACTGGGCCGGCTGGAACACCATCACCTCGCGCCTGGGCTCCAAGGTCCAGATCGTCGGTGACGACCTGTTCGTGACCAACCCCGAGCGCCTGTCGCGCGGCATCGAGGAGGGCTCCGCCAACGCCCTGCTCGTCAAGGTCAACCAGATCGGTTCGCTGACCGAGACCCTGGACGCCGTCGAGATGGCCCAGCGCAACGGCTTCAAGTGCATGATGTCGCACCGCTCCGGCGAGACCGAGGACGTCACCATCGCCGACCTCGCCGTCGCGGTGAACTGCGGCCAGATCAAGACCGGCGCCCCGGCCCGCTCGGACCGCGTCGCCAAGTACAACCAGCTGCTGCGCATCGAGGAGATCCTCGACGACGCCGCGGTGTACGCGGGCCGCAGCGCGTTCCCCCGCTTCAAGGGCTGACGTGTGAAGGGCTGACGCCCTAGCCAGTCGTACGTACGTCCCCGGCCGCGGTCCCGTACCGTGTCCGGGGACGTCCGTGTGTAACGGGGAGGCGGGAGAGCGATGGGCAAGAACGCCAAGGGCGGTGACCGCGACCGGTTCTCCACCGCGGCCCGGCTCAAGGTGCTCGGCGAGCAGACCGCCGCCCGCGTCTACCGCTCGCAGACCAAGCGCCAGGCCCGCCGCTCCCGGCTCACCGGCCGGGCAGCCCTCCTCGCGCTGGTGCTGTGCTCCCTGATCGTGGCCCTCGCCTACCCGATGCGGCAGTACGTCTCGCAGCGCGCCGACATCTCCGACCAGCAGCGCAAGGCCGCCGACGCCCAGAAGGCGGTCGAGCGGCTGCGGGACGAGAAGGCGCGGCTCCAGGACGACGCGTACATCGAGAAGCTGGCCCGCGAGCACCTGCACATGCAGTTCCCGGGGGAGACCGGCTTCACCGTCGTCGACCCGGGCGCGAGGGACAAGCACCGCGAGGACAAGGGCGCGACCGGCCGCGCCTGGCACTCCAACCTCTGGGACGGCGTCGACCAGGCCGACCGTCCCGCCAACTGACCACCGCTAGCGATAGAGACTGACCCAGGCATGGAAACGCCCCCGCCCCAGACCGACCGCACCGAGCCCACCGACGCGGACATCGCCGCCTTCAAGCAGCAGCTCGGCCGCCCGCCGCGCGGCCTGCGTGCCATCGCGCACCGCTGCCCCTGCGGCAACCCGGACGTCGTCGAGACGGCCCCGCGCCTGGAGGACGGCACGCCGTTCCCGACGACGTACTACCTCACGTGCCCGCGCGCGGCCTCCGCGATCGGCACCCTGGAGGCGAACGGCGTCATGAAGGAGATGACGGAGCGCCTGGCGAGCGACCCGGAGCTGGCCGCCGCCTACCGCGCCGCGCACGAGGACTACATCGCGCGCCGCGACGCCATCGAGGTCCTGGAGGGCTTCCCCAGCGCGGGCGGCATGCCGGACCGGGTGAAGTGCCTGCACGTGCTCGTGGGCCACTCGCTGGCGGCCGGGCCGGGCGTGAACCCGCTCGGTGACGAGGCGATCGCCCTGCTGCCCGAGTGGTGGGCCAAGGGCCCGTGCGTGACGCCGTGCGGTGGGGAGGACGACCAGTGACGCGCGTCGCCGCGATCGACTGCGGTACGAACTCGATCCGCCTGCTGGTCGCCGACGCGGACCCGGCCACCGGCGAGATCACCGACCTGGACCGGCGGATGACGATCGTCCGGCTCGGCCAGGGCGTGGACCGCACCGGACGGCTGGCCCCCGAGGCCCTGGAGCGGACGTTCGCGGCGTGCCGCGAGTACGCCGCCGTGATCAAGGAGCTCGGCGCGGAGCGCATCCGCTTCGTGGCGACCTCCGCCTCGCGGGACGCCGAGAACCGGGACGACTTCGTGCGCGGGGTCCTCGACATCCTCGGCGTCGAGCCCGAGGTGATCTCCGGCGACCAGGAGGCCGAGTTCTCCTTCACCGGCGCCACCAAGGAACTGCACGCCGACGGCTCGTACCTGGTCGTCGACATCGGCGGCGGCTCCACCGAGTTCGTGGTCGGCTCGCGCAGCGTGGAGGCCGCCCGCTCGGTCGACATCGGCTGTGTGCGGATGACCGAGCGCCACCACCCGGGCGATCCGGCCACCCCCGAGCAGATCGCCGCCATCCGCGCCGACATCGAGGCCGCTCTCGACCTCGCCGAGCAGAGCGTGCCGCTGCGCGAACCGCGCACCCTGGTGGGCCTCGCGGGCTCGGTCACCACCGTCGCGGCCATCGCCCTGGGACTCACCGCGTACGACTCGGCCGCCATCCATCATTCACGTATCCCTCACGAGGACGTGGCCGCCGTCACCGCCCGGCTGCTCGCCTCCACCCACGAGGAGCGCACCCGCATCCCCGTGCTGCACCCCGGGCGCGTCGACGTGATCGCGGCCGGTGCGCTGGTGCTGCTCGCCGTGATGGAGCGGACCGGGGCCCGTGAGGTCGTGGTCAGCGAGCACGACATTCTGGACGGAATCGCCTGGTCGATCGCCTGATCGCGGTCGACAGGGGGCCGTGTGGGCGCCCCGGCGGAGAAAGTTCGTGAAGTTCTTCACAAGGAAATCGGGTCCCGGGGCCGAGGTTTGTGGCCCCGGGACCGCTTTCTGAGGCGTCAGGGGCTCATCCGGGCGCATTCCAGACGGTGATGGGCGTGTTACGCCTGCGTTTCGCACGGCAGTGGTCCACCGAGTGCCGGGCCGTGCAGGCCAGTTCAGGAGGGGTGCACAACGCTCTCCCCGCCATCGTGGTTCCCTCCGGGCACCATGACCTCGGTCACGTGGGCCGCGCAGTGTAGCAGAGGCCCCTGCGAACCTTGTGAAGGGGCGCACGAGCAGGGGTCCACGGGCGGGTGGATACTCGATGGCATGAGCACCACGGAGCGTCCCAGGATCCTCGTAGTAGGTGGCGGGTACGTAGGCCTGTACGCAGCGCGACGCATTCTCAAGAAGATGCGTTACGCGGAAGCGACCGTCACGGTCGTCGACCCGCGCTCGTACATGACGTACCAGCCCTTCCTCCCCGAAGCCGCCGCAGGCAGCATCTCGCCGCGTCACGTCGTCGTCCCGCTGCGGCGCGTCGTGCGCGGAGCCGAGGTGCTCACCGGCCGGGTCACCAGCATCGACCAGGACCGCAAGGTCGCCACGGTCGCGCCGCTCGTCGGCGAGGCCTACGAGCTGCCCTTCGACTACCTGGTCATCGCGATGGGTGCGGTCTCCCGCACCTTCCCGATCCCCGGTCTCGCCGAGCAGGGCATCGGCATGAAGGGCGTGGAAGAGGCCATCGGCCTGCGCAACCACGTTCTGGAGCAGCTCGACAAGGCCGACTCCACCACGGACGAGGACGTCCGCCGCAAGGCGCTGACCTTCGTCTTCGTGGGTGGCGGCTTCGCCGGCGCGGAGACCATCGGCGAGGTGGAGGACATGGCCCGCGACGCGGCCAAGTACTACACCAACGTCAAGCGCGAGGACATGCGCTTCATCCTGGTCGACGCCGCCGACAAGATCCTTCCCGAGGTCGGCCCGGAGCTGGGCCGCTGGGGCAAGGAGCACCTCGAGGGCCGTGGCGTCGAGATCTACCTCTCGACCTCCATGGACTCCTGCGTGGACGGCCACGTCGTGCTGAAGAACGGCCTTGAGGTCGACTCCAACACCATCGTGTGGACCGCGGGCGTCAAGCCCAACCCGGCGCTGTCCCGCTTCGGCCTCCCGCTCGGCCCGCGCGGCCACGTGGACGCCCAGCCGACCCTCCAGGTCACCGGCACCGACTACATCTGGGCCGCCGGCGACAACGCCCAGGTCCCGGACCTGGCCGCGATCAAGGCCGGCGTCCCGGCCGAGCGCGCCTGGTGCCCGCCGAACGCCCAGCACGCGCTGCGTCAGGCCAAGGTCCTCGGCGACAACGTGGTCTCCGGCATGCGGGGCTTCCCGCAGAAGGAGTACGCGCACTCCAACAAGGGTGCGGTGGCCGGTCTCGGCCTCCACAAGGGCGTCGCGATGATCGTCATGGGCAAGATGAAGATCAAGCTCAAGGGCCGTCTCGCCTGGTACATGCACCGTGGCTACCACGGTCTGGCCGTGCCGACCTGGAACCGCAAGATCCGCGTCTTCGCCGACTGGACGCTCGCGATGTTCCTCAAGCGCGAGGTCGTCTCCCTCGGTGCGATGGAGACCCCGCGCGAGGAGTTCTACGAGGCGGCCAAGCCCGCCCCGGCTCCCGCGGCCAAGGTCGAGGAGAAGACCGAGCAGAAGGCCAAGGCCTCCTAGCTCGTCCGGCATTGCCCCGAAGGGGCCGTCCGCCATCCGTGGTGCGGGCGGCCCCTTCGGCGTACCCGGCCGCATCCGGCCCGTCCAAGATCGGTTTCCGGCCAGAAGGTTGGTGTATACAGACACCCTGTCACTCCCGTGCGCGGTAGCGGGATTGCCGTGCGCCCGGGCAGTGTTGTCGGGGGTGCTGAGACATTTCTGCTAGCACGGAGGTGTGCACCATGGCCGACGCGGCGCTACGGCTGACCGCTCTTGCCGAGGAATTGCTGGGGGAGGCCCTCCCGGTACGCATCCGGGCCTGGGACGGCAGTGAGGCGGGCCCGCCCGGCGCCCCGGTCCTCGTCGTACGCCACCGGCGCGCGCTGCGCCGACTGCTGTGGAAGCCGGGCGAACTCGGCCTGGCCCGCGCCTGGGTGGCCGGTGAGATCGACGTCGAGGGCGATCTCTACGCGGCGCTCGACCGCCTCGCCGGGCTGATCTGGGAGCGCGGCGGCGAACCCAAGGACGCTGTGCACCCCATCCGCGACCCGCGCCTGAGAGCCGCGGCCAAGGCCCTGGTGAAGCTGGGCGGCGCGCTGCCTCCGCCGCCCCCGCCCGCCGAGGAGCTGCGGCGCCGCACCGGCCGCCTGCACACCAAGCGGCGCGACAAGGAGGCGATCAGCCACCACTACGACGTCGGCAACGACTTCTACGCGCTGGTCCTCGGCCCGTCGATGGTCTACTCATGCGCGTACTGGGAGAGCCCCGAGGCCACCCTCGAAGCGGCCCAGCGCGACAAACTCGACCTGGTCTGCCGCAAGTTGGCCCTCAAGGAGGGCGACCGGCTGCTCGACGTCGGCTGCGGCTGGGGCTCGATGGCCATCCACGCGGCCCGCGAGTACGGCGCCCGCGTCGTCGGCATCACGCTGTCGCGCGAGCAGGCCGCGTTCGCCCGCAAGCGCATCGCCGAGGAAGGGCTCACCGACCGCATAGAGATCCGCGTGCAGGACTACCGGGACGTCAAGGACGGGCCGTTCGACGCGATCTCGTCGATCGGCATGGCCGAACACGTGGGTTCGGTGCGGTACGCGGAGTACGCGGACACCCTGTACGCCCTGCTCAGAGACGGCGGGCGGCTGCTCAACCACCAGATCGCCCGGCGCCCCGAGCGGGACGAATCGGCGTACTCCGTCGACGAGTTCATCGACAAGTACGTCTTCCCCGACGGCGAGCTCGCCCCGGTCGGCCGGACCCTGGCCACCCTGGAGGAGGCCGGGTTCGAGGCCCGCGACGTCGAACCGATCCGGGAGCACTACGCCCTGACGCTGCGTCGCTGGGTGGCGAACCTGGAGGCGGACTGGGCCCGCGCCGTGCGGCACACCAGCCCCGGCCGGGCCCGGATCTGGCGGCTCTACATGGCGGCCTCCGCGCTCTCCTTCGAACGCAACCGGATCGGCGTCAACCAGATCCTGGCGGTGAAGACCCCCGAGTCCGGCGCCTCGGGCATGCCGCTGAGGGCCCGTACCTGGAACTGAACCGGGCGCACGACGCCGAGGGGCCCCGGGAGGCGAACTCCCGGGGCCCCTGCAACTGCCGTATGGATAAGCGGCGTTGCCGCTACTCGGTCTTGATGGCGGTCAGCATGTTGAGCTTCGCGGCGCTGCGGGCCGGCCACATCGCGGCGAGCACGCCCACCAGGGCGGCGAGCAGCAGGAAGATGCCGATCCGGTCCCACGGGATGACCAGGGCGTAGTTCGGGATCGACTTCTTGATGGTCTGGCCGATGGCCCAGGCGAGGAAGGAGCCGAGGCCGACGCCGATCACCGCGCCGAAGAGCGAGATGACGACGGCTTCCAGGCGGATCATGGTCTTGACCCGGCGGCGGTCCAGGCCGATGGCGCGCAGCATGCCGATCTCCTGCTGGCGCTCGAACACCGACATCGCGAGGGTGTTGACGACACCGAGCACCGCGATGATCAGGGCCATCGCGAGCAGGCCGTACATGATGTTGAGCAGCGTGTTGATCATGCCGCCGAACTCGTTGCGGATGTCCTGCTGGTCCATGATGCTGATCGCCGGGTTGTCCCCGAGCGCGCTGACCAGGGCCTTCTCATGGGCGCTGGTGGCGCCGCCGTCCATCTTGACGAAGACCTGCGGGATGTAGGGCTTCGTCTGGTGCGGGTCGAGCAGCGAGGTCGGGGCGATCACGGAGTCGAGGAAGTCGTTCTCCTTGTAGGTCGCGCCGATCGTCACCTGGCTCTTCTTCTTGTCGTCGAACTCGACCGGAAGCCTGGAGCCGGGCTTCCACCCGTGCCGGGCGGCGGTCTTGTCGTCGACGGCTATCTGGCCCTGGCCGAGGGTGGCGAGCGAGCCGGAGACGGGCTCGATCTTGATGACCTTCTCGATGTCGCCGGGCGTCACACCGGCCACCGACTGGTCGGTGTCGCCGAGCTTGAGGTACGAGGTCTGCTTGGGGGAGACCGCCGAGACGCCGGGCGCCTTGCGCAGCGAGGAGACGACCTCCTGGTCGAGCCCGGAGCCGTTGGCCGCCATCTGGACCATGTAGTCGGCCTTGATGTTGTCCGTCGTCATCTTGTCGATGGCGGTCCCGAGCGTGACGCCGAGCACCGAGAGGCCGGTGACCAGGGTGAGGCCGATGGCGAGCGCGGAGGCGGTGGCGCCGGTGCGGCGCGGGTTGCGCACCGCGTTCTGGCTGGCGAGCTTGCCGGAGACGCCGAACACCTTGCTCAGGGCCGGCCGCACGAGGGCGATGATCGGCCGGGAGAGCAGCGGGATCAGGATGATGATGCCGACCAGGGCGAGGAAGGCGCCGAGGCCGATGAGCATCTTGCCGTCCTTGCCCGCGGCGGCACCGCCCATGATCGCGGCCGCACCGGCGAGGGTGATCACGCCGCCGATGGAGTTCCGCACGACCAGGGACTTGGTGGTGGCCACGCCGTGCACGCTGTTCATCGCGGCGACCGGGGGGATCTTCGCGGCGCGCCAGGCGGGCAGCAGGGCGGCGATCAGGGTGACGAACACGCCGACGGCGAGCGCGGCGATCACCGGTGTCGCCGACACGATCAGCGGGCCGGCCGGCAGCTTGGCGCCGAACGCGCCCATGGCGGAGCGCAGTCCGGTGGCCAGCCCCAGGCCGAGGGCGAAGCCGATCACGGAGGCGACCGTGCCGACCACCAGGGCCTCGGCGAGGACGGAGCGCCGCACCTGGCCGCGCGAGGCGCCGACGGCGCGCATCAGGGCGAGCTCACGGGTGCGCTGGGCGACCAGCATGGTGAAGGTGTTGGAGATGAGGAAGATGCCGACGAACAGCGCGATGGCGGCGAAGGCGAGCAGCGTCTGGTTGAGGCCGCTGAGGCCCTGCTCGATGTCCTTGGCCTCCTGGTCGGCGAGCGCCTGACCGGTCTTGGCCTCCGCGCCCTTGGGCAGGAGCGGCTTGACCTCGGTGAGGATCTTCTGGGCGTCGGCGCCGGGGGCGCCGGCCACGCTCACGGTCCGGAAGTAGCCCGGCTTGAGGTAGAGCTGCTGGGCGACGGCGGTGTCGAACAGGACGAGGCTGCCGCCCGCGTTGACCGCGCCGTCCTCGGTGGTGAAGACGCCGGTGAGCTTGTACTTCTTGACCGGTCCGTTGGTGGCGACCCGCACGGTGTCGCCGACCGCGTACTTGCCCTTGTCAGCGGTGTCCTTGTCGAGCGCGATCTGGTCGTCGCGCACCGGGCCCGAGCCCTGGGCGAAGGTGTAGGACGGGTCCTTGCCGTCCTTGCCGGGGGCGAAGTTGCCGCCCTTGTTGGCCCAGCCCTGGCCGATCAGCTTGCCGTCGGTGCCGGCCACACCGGCGAAGCCGTCGACCCGGCCGGTGGCCGATGCGACGCCGTCGAGCTTCTCGATCTTCTCCAGGGTCTGCTTGCTGACACCGGGCTCCCGCTCGGTGTCGTCACGGCTGCCGTACGTGGTGACGGCGACGGCCACCTTGTCGTAGCTCTTCGACGACTGGTTGCGGAAGGCGTTGCCGAGGGTGTCGGTGAACACGAGCGTGCCGGAGACGAAGGCGACGCCGAGCATGACGGCTAGCACCGTCATCAACAGCCGGGCCTTGTGCGCGAGCACGTTGCGCAGGGCGGTTTTGAACATGGGGTTTCTCAGTCCTGGTGATCGGGGGCCCGGGTCCGCGTGCCGTCACTCGCTCCGGCGATCGGTGCCGGGGGCGAGAGCTCGGCCTCGCCGGCGGTCGGGGAGCGGGGGTCCGGGGGCAGGGCCCCCGGGGACACCGGGTACGGGCGCAGGGGCCCGGCGACAAAGGGCTAGGGGGTTCGGGGGCGGAGCCCGCGACGGCTCGGGGTCAGCTGGTGCGGCCCTTCGCCTCGAACGCCTTCATCCGGTCGAGCACCCCGTCCGCGCTGGGCCGGAGCATCTCGTCGACGATCCGCCCGTCGGCGAGGAATATGACCCGGTCCGCGTAGGAGGCGGCGACCGGGTCGTGGGTCACCATGACGACGGTCTGCCCGAGCTCGCGCACCGAGTTGCGCAGGAAGCCGAGGACCTCGGCGCCGGAGCGGGAGTCCAGGTTTCCGGTCGGCTCGTCACCGAAGATGATCTCGGGCTGGGAGGCGAGCGCGCGGGCCACGGCGACGCGCTGCTGCTGGCCGCCGGAGAGCTGGGTGGGGCGGTGCGAGAGCCGGTCGGAGAGGCCGACCATGGCGATGACCTGGTCCAGCCACTGCTTGTCGGGCTTGCGGCCCGCGATGTCCATGGGCAGCGTGATGTTCTCCAGGGCGGTCAGCGTGGGCAGCAGGTTGAACGCCTGGAAGATGAAGCCGATCTTGTCCCTTCGCAGCTGGGTGAGCTGCTTGTCCTTGAGGGAGCCGAGCTCGGTCTCGCCGATGCGGACCGAGCCGGAGCTGAAGGAGTCGAGCCCCGCGACGCAGTGCATCAAGGTCGACTTGCCGGAGCCCGACGGGCCCATGATCGCGGTGAACTCGCCCTGCCGGAAGTCGACCGTGACCTGGTCAAGGGCGACCACCTGGGTCTCGCCCGTGCCGTAGACCTTCGACAGCTCGATGGCGCGGGCGGCCACCGCGGTCGCGCGGTGTGCGGTGGGGATGGTGGTCACGGAGGTACTCCTTGCGAACGGCTTTCGGGGACTTCTCCATCCTCTCGGCCGCACGGCGCCACATCGTCAGTCCCTGTGCCCGTTCTGCGGCCCTCTTGAGTCGGACGGAAGGACCCCTGCCGTCCTCCTGAGGTATGACGGCACCCCTGAGACGGGCCGCCCGCTCCAGGCGGACTCCACTGCGGCTCGACCCATGGGCGGGCGGTCTGTGCCACCGTCAGATGCGAGGCGGTCCCAGGCATCGACTTTCCGTCATTCCCTGCCCCTGTACAGGGGTCGTCGGGCAGCCGTGCCAACCGCCTCCGGCATGTGCCAACACCACCCCGAGCTGTGCTGACGCACCCTCAGGCGTCAATAAAATAAGACAACATCGGGTGGTTGTTCCGCTGTTCGGGGGATGCGTCGGGCTAGGCTCGTCCCGCGAAACGCGGAGCCGCGCGCCCTTGCCCGGATGGTGGAACGCAGACACGGCGAGCTTAAACCTCGCTGGCCTTCGGGCCGTGCCGGTTCGAGTCCGGCTCCGGGCACTCATGCAGGTTCCGGCTCCCCCGCGCGTCGGGGTGTCGGACCCTTGCACCCCCCTCTCCCCCGAGTGAAGATCCTCCCTAGGCAGTACGTCGCTTTCTTTGCGTGCCCATTACCCTTGACGGCAAGGCCGCACTCGGCGGCCACGGAGGAGTGAGATGAGGAGCAGCAACCCGGTCTTCTCGCGACGGGGGTTCAGCCGCGACAACGGCTACGCCGGTTTCAACACCGCGCAGCAGCCGCAGGCCGGGGGCAACCCGTACGCGCAGGCGCCCACGAACCCGTACGCGACCAATCCGTACGCACAGCAGGACACGCAGTACGGCGCCCCCCAGGCGCCGGCCCGCTCCGGTGTGATGACGATCGACGACGTCGTGTCGCGGACCGCGATCACGCTCGGCACGGTCGTCGCCGGTGCGGTCGTGGCCTGGCTGGCGCTGCCGGTCGACGCGGCGAACATCGGCAAGTCGTACGGCATCGCCTTCGGCGCGGCTCTGGTCGCCTTCGTCCTCGCCATGGTCCAGTCCTTCAAGCGCAAGCCGACCCCGGCACTGATCCTCGGGTACGCGGCCTTCGAGGGCGTCTTCCTCGGCGTGATCAGCTCGGCCGTCACCACGCATGTGTCGGCGGGCGCGGTCCCGCAGGCGGTGCTCGGCACCATGGCGGTCTTCGCCGGCGTGCTCATCGCCTACAAGACCCGGCTGATCAGGGTCAACCGCCGCTTCACCGGCTTCGTCATGGCGGCGGCCATCGGCTTCCTGCTGCTGATGCTGGCGAACACGCTGTTCGCGGTCTTCGGCGGAGGTGACGGCCTCGGCTTCCGCAGCGGCGGCCTCGGCATCCTCTTCGGGATCATCGGCATCATCCTCGGCGCCTGCTTCCTGGCCATGGACTTCAAGCAGGTCGAGGACGGGATCACCTACGGCGCCCCGCGCGAGGAGTCCTGGCTCGCGGCCTTCGGCCTCACCATGACCCTGGTGTGGATCTACCTGGAGGCGCTGCGGCTGATCTCCATCCTCCAGGGCAACGACTGACCCGACCGCTGACGACGAGGGGCCCCGCCCGGCGCACTGCCGGGCGGGGCCCCTCGTCGTTCCCGTCGCTCACCAGCCGATCGAGAGCGTCAGCTCCGTGGGCGGGTTCGCGTTGCCCAGGATCTGGACCGAGGACTGGTCGTCGATGTCGTCGTACGGGAAGCCGTAGGCGCGCCCGGCCAGGCCGACCGTGTGGAAGAAGGCCGCGTAGTCGTTCTTCGCGGCCGCGCCCTTGTAGTACGCGGCCGGGGTGTGCCACTGCGAGGTGTCCTGGGACACACCGCGGTTGAAGGCGGCGCAGAACTCCGCGCCGAGCCGCTTCTCCACGTCGCCGCCCGAGGCGAGCGCCCCTGAGCAGGCCATGACCTCGCGCGAGGTCGGCTTGCGCAGGGTGAACGGACCGGCGCCGTTCCTGGTGAAGGTCAGGGTGTCGCCCGCGACGCGCCCGGCGAACGTCTCGCCCGGCAGGTTCAGGGTGAACGGGTGCGAGGCGTAGTAGCTCCAGGTGCGGTCCACCGTCGCGGTCAGGTAGTCGGCCGGGAACCCGGCGGCCGAGCGCGGGGCCACGATCCGGTAGGCGGATCGCAGCGGCCGGAAGGCCGGGCCCACCGCGGCCGCGTACGCCGACATCACCTGGGCGCGGCTCTGGGTGATGCCCCGGGTCGTGTCGTAGCCGCTGGAGGTCTGGCGCACCCGGGCGGTCATCGGGAAGCCGAACTGGTCGACCTGGGTGGTGTTCCCGCCGTACGCCGCCTGCCCGTTGACGAAGGTGTACTCGTACCAGTCGTAGAAGACGTCGTTGTTGGGGTCGGACGGGTTGTTCGGGTCGGGGCCGCCCCAGCCCTGGTCGTCGGGCGAGACCGGGATGTACAGCGGCGAGCCGAGCGAGAGGTATATACGGCCGCCGCGGATCGAGGACGGGGAGGGGACCCGGCCGCCCGCCCGCGCCACGGTGAACGACATGTTCGGGTAGTTCACGCCGTGTTTGGTCAGGTGGCCCGGCGCGTTCGCGTCGCGGTGGTCGATGTGGGCCGTGCCGCCGTCGGGCAAGAGGTACGACCACTGGCCGGGCGTGATCTGGCCGAGCACGGTCACGTAGATCTGGGTGTCGGCGTAGGCCCCGTGGGTGTCGTTCCGGAAGGTGATCGGGAAGCCCGCCGCCGCGGCCCGCGGGGTGTCGGCGGCCGTGGCGGTGGGGCCGGCCGCGGTGAGGAACAGCAGGGCGCTCGTGGCCGCGGCCGCGAGGAGGAGCCGTACGGTCTTCATGGCTGCCCCTTCGTCAGTGGCCGAAGCCGAACCAGTTGACGTTCACGAAGTCGGCTCCCTGGCCGCTGGTGAAGGTCAGATAGACGTCGTGGGTGCCGGTGACGTCGCTGATGTTGGCCGGAATCGTGCGCCAGCTCTGCCAGCCGCCGGTGTTGGCGACGGCGAAGCTTCCCACGGGGGCGTTGCTCCGGCTGTCGAGGCGCACCTCCACCAGACCGCTGACCCCGCCCGCCGCGCCACTGGCGACCCTGGCGGAGAACTGCCTGGCCGGTGTCGTACCGAAGTTCACGCCCTTGTAGAGCGCCCAGTCACCATTGGCGATCGAGCCGATGTCCTGGCCGCCGCCGCTGTCGGTGGTGGCCTCCTGGACGACTCCGGACTGCTGGTCGTACGACTCGGCCTGCACGGTGCCGTAGGCGTCCCGGCTCCCGGGGGGCGGGGTGGTGGGCGGCGTGGTGCCCGAGCCCCCGGCCTGGCGCACGGTGACGTAGTCGACGACCAGGGCGTGGCCCGGCTGGGTGCCCGCGTCGGGGCCGCCGCCGAACGCGTCGGGGAAGCCGCCGCCCATGGCGACGTTCAGGATGACGAAGTAGCCGTGGTTGGTGGCGTTCGCCCAGGTCGTCGCGTCGACCTGACTCTGGTTCACGGTATGGAAGGTGACGCCGTCCAGGGAGAAGCGCATCTGCTCGCTGGGGCCCGAGCGGTCCCACTCGACGGCGTACGTGTGGAAGCCGCCCTGGCAGGTCGTTCCGTCGCAGGCCTTCTGGCCGCCGATGCCGGTCGTCTCGTTGCAGGGGCCGCCGGGGCTGGTGCCGCAGTGCATGGTGGACCAGTTGTTGTTGAGGCCCTGGACGTTCTCCATGATGTCGAGCTCGCCGATGCCGGGCCAGTTCCACCAGTTGCCGCGGAAGGGCGCGCCGAGCGCCCAGAACGCCGGCCAGTAGCCCTTGGCGGCGGCGCCCGTCACGTCCGGCATCTGGAGGCGGGCCTCGATGCGGAGCTTGCCCCCGGCCGGGGGCTGGAAGTCGGTGCGCCTGGTCTCGATGCGGCCCGAGGTCCAGTTGCCCGCGGCGTCGCGCTGCGGGGTGATGCGCAGGTTCCCGGCGCCGTCGAGCGCCACGTTGCTGGGGGACGAGGTCATCGTCTCGACCTCGCCGGTGCCGAAGTGGGCGGGGCCGCCGGGGTAGCTGGTGCCCGTCGTGTACTGCCAGTTCGCGGGGTCCACCCCGGACCCGGCCGGGCCGTTGAAGTCGTCGGAGAACACGGTGGTCCAGCCCGCCGGGGGCGGCGGGGCGGAGGCGCTGGCGGGCAGGGCGACCACGGCGGCGGAGGCCGCGGCGAGGCCGAGGGTGGAGAGCACGGCGATCAGGGCTCGCCTGGCGGGACCGCGTCTGTGGGGTGTCGGGCGCATGTGGGGGGTGCCTCTCTCGGAGAGAGAGCGCTCTGAGAGCGCTCTCAGCGGCGGGCTGCGCGGTCACTGTGCTCCCCGTCGTCCGGAGCGTCAAGAGGTAAAGCGGTGAAAGGCCTTGCAGGGAAGGGGAGTTCACCTACTGAAGGCGATCGGCGCGGAGGCGGGCGGGCAGCACTTCGCCCCGTCGGCCGGGGACCGACGGGGCGAAGGGGCGGTGCGCCTCCGGCGCGGGAGCGCGGGAGGCCGGACGGTTCCTCCTGGAGCTAGAGCAGGCGGCGCGCGGCCCGCCTCAGGTCGTACTCATGGATGATCGCCTTGGCGTGTCCGTAGGCGAGATCGTGCTCGCTCCGGAGCCAGCTGACCTTCTCCTCGAAGCGGAAGAGGGAGGGACCCTCCTCGACGGTGCGGAGCCAGTCGGACACTTCACGACCGGTGCAATGGGGGATGCGGGAGAGCAGGTTGCGATGGGTCTCTTCGGAGAAGACTTGGGACATCGGCGCCTCCGGAGGCGTTGCGCTTACTGGTCCTTCACTGCACCGTGCCTGAGGGTTCGCGTATTGGCAACAGTGCGGGCCGGGCGCGTAGGGTCGCGGCGTGCTCGATGTGAACCCGTTGATCTTGGCCGTGGACCGTTTCGCCGACCGGCTGCGGTCGGCCCCCGAGAGCCGCCTCAGGCGCGGTGCGGCGGCCGAAGGGCTCGCGCTGGCCCGGGAGTTGGCCGTCCGGGCGCAGCGCGTCGAGGACCCCGGGCGCGAGCCGCGGGTCATGCCGGACGCCGGGGTGTTCGCGGTCGCGGACCAAGTGCTGGTCGCCGGACGGGACTTGGCGCAGGCGCTGCGCACGGCGAAGACCCCGCCCGGCGGGGAGCCGGACGGGGCCGTGGAGCTGGTGGAAGCCGCGCGGGCGCGGGCCTTCGGCTGAGCCGGGCCCGCCTCAGAGTGAGGCGATGACCCGGTCCGCGAGGATGTAGACGCTCTCCTCGCCGCAGGAGAAGGTCAGCGCGTACGCGCCGGACACGCCGGAGCCGCCGAGCAGCACCGGGGCCTCGCCGTCGCGCAGGGCGTCCGCGAGGCGCTCCGCGGTCTCGCGGTGGCCCGGGGTCATGCAGAGCGTGGTGCCGTCGGCGAAGACGTACACGTCGAGCGTGCCCAGCGGGCCGGGGCGCACGTCCGCCAGGGCGGTACGCGACTCGGCGAGCTCCTCCAGGCGGGAGACGGTGGCCTCGTGGTCGGCGACGACGGGCGTCTGGACCGGCACGAAGTCGGGGTGCGAGGGGTGGCGGCGGCGGGCCGCGGCGAGCTCGGGGGAGTCCTCGGGGAACTCCTCCGCGATCTCCAGTGCCTCGGCCTCCAGGCCCACGAAGTCCGCCTGGCGGGGCAGGAAGAACGCGGCGTCCTCGCCGAGTCCCGCGAGCCCGCCCAGCATCGGGGAGGGCGCGTCGGCGGCGTCCCTGGCCTCCTGGGCGGCCCAGAAGGCGCGCGCCTCGGCCAGCTCGCGCTCCCGCTCCTCGGCGAGGGCCTCGGCGACGGCGGCGCGTATTTCGGCGGCCGGGGTCGCGCTGGAGCGGGCCTGCTGGGGCAGGGAGACGCTGTGGTCGGCGCGGTGTTCGGCACGGGCGGCTGCCAGGTCTTCGCGCAGAGCCACCACCTGCTTGCGCAGCCCGTGGGCAGCGTGCAGGGCAGCGGCGCCCACGGCCGTGGCAGCGGCCGTGGTCAGCAGCAGGGCAAGAGGCATGGCGCTCACTGACTTACTCCCGGATTCAAACGATTCCCCGACTTCCTACATCAGCTTGTCGTGAGCCCGCTCGTGGTGTCAGTGCATTACGTCACGAAATGGACAGGTCTTTCGACCCCGGGTTTACCGCCATAACCCACCTGACCTGCGAAGTTACTCTCGCCGCAGGAGATACGTCACATCCTGGGGGAGATTCGGTCACGGTTAGGACGCGGTGCGGTTGGCTGTGCGCCGCCTGTGGGACGCGGGAGGCCAGGTCAGCGGGGTCGCTGTCGCGCTGTGCGTTCAACCTGTGGCGGCCGGGTCGTCAACACTGCGTCGACCGGCGGTCAACGCAGTGCTCCGGCCGCCCCGGAGATCGCCGGCTAGCTGAGGCGCTCGATGACCATCGCCATGCCCTGGCCGCCGCCGACGCACATGGTCTCCAGACCGAACTGCTTGTCGTGGAACTGGAGGCTGTTGATCAGGGTGCCGGTGATGCGGGCACCGGTCATGCCGAAGGGGTGGCCGACCGCGATGGCGCCGCCGTTGACGTTCAGCTTGTCCAGCGGGATGCCCAGGTCCTGGTAGGACGGGATCACCTGGGCGGCGAAGGCCTCGTTGATCTCGAAGAGGTCGATGTCGTCGACGGTGAGCCCGGCCCGCTTCAGCGCCTGGCGGGAGGCCTCGACCGGGCCGAGGCCCATGATCTCGGGCGACAGGCCCGTGACGCCGGTGGAGACGATGCGCGCCAGGGGGGTCAGGCCGAGCTCGCGCGCCTTGGTGTCGCTCATGATCACCAGGGCGGCGGCGCCGTCGTTCAGGGGACAGCAGTTGCCGGCGGTGACCAGTCCGTCCGGGCGGAAGACGGGCTTCAGGCCCGACACGCCCTCGACGGTGACGCCCGCGCGCGGGCCGTCGTCCTTGCTGACCACGGTGCCGTCCGGGGTCGTGACCGGGGTGATCTCGCGCTCCCAGAAGCCGTTCTTGATGGCTTCCTCGGCGAGGTTCTGCGACCGCACGCCGAACTCGTCCATCTCCTGGCGCGAGATGCCCTTGAGGCGCGCGAGGTTCTCGGCGGTCTGGCCCATCGCGATGTACGCGTCCGGGACCAGGCCGTCCTCGCGCGGGTCGTGCCAGCCGGCGCCCTCGGACTGCGCGACGGCGGCGGTCCGCGCCTCGGCGTCCGCGAAGAACGGGTTGTGGGTGTCGGGAAGGCCGTCGCTGCTGCCCTTGACGGAGCGGGACACCATCTCGACACCGGCCGAGATGAACACGTCGCCCTCGCCCGCCTTGATGGCGTGCAGGGCCATCCGGGAGGTCTGGAGCGAGGACGAGCAGTACCGGGTGATCGTGCAGCCCGGCAGGTGGTCCATGCCCATCTGCACGGCCACGATGCGGCCGAGGTTGTGGCCCTGCTCGCCGCCGGGGAGGCCGCAGCCGAGCATCAGGTCGTCGATGTCGCGCGGGTCGAGGCCGGGCACCTTGGCCAGTGCGGCCTCGATGATCGTGGCGGTCAGGTCGTCCGGGCGCAGGTCCTTGAGGGAACCCTTGAAGGCGCGGCCGATGGGGGAACGGGCGGCAGAGACGATCACGGCTTCGGGCATCACGGCTCCAGGGGATGGGAAGGCAGGACTCCCTGGGAAGTTACCCGCACGTACCGGATTGGTCATCCGGGGTGGCGTGTGATGCGGGACTCTTTTCTAAGCGGTTGCTCAGGGGTGGTCGGGGGGTGCCTCCCGGGCGGGGTCGGTGGCGCTCCCGGGTGGGGCCCGGGGTGCTCCGCGAGAGGCGGTGGCGCTTCCCGGGGCGCCACCGTCAGCGTCTTGTGTGCGAGCCGTTGCGGGTGGGCTCGACCGGGGCGGGCAGCCGCCGTCGGCGGCGGTGCTTGAGCAGGGCCCAGGGCGCGCGGGCCGCCGTGACCTCGGTGCCCGGTTGCGCCGCCGCGGCCGAGGCCGCCTTCGCCACCGGCAGGATGTCCTCGTCGCGCGAGGCGTCGGGGTGGTCGGACTCAGGCCACAGGCCGAGCGCGGCGCACAGCGTGGGCAGCACCGCCATCGCGGCGGTCGCGTACCCCTCGGCCGAGGGGTGGTAGTTGTCCGGCCCGAACAGCTCCCGGGGGTTCGCCTCGAACTCGGGGCCCAGCAGGTGGCCGAGCGAGACCGTGCGGCCGCCCTGCTCCACCACCACGATCGTCTGCGCCGCCGCGAGCTGGCGCGAGACCCGCCGGGCCAGCCAGCGCAGCGGCTGGTAGACGGGCTCGATGGTGCCGAGGTCGGGGCAGGTGCCGACGACCACCTCGGCGCCCGCGGCCCGCAGGCGGCGGACGGCGGTGGACAGGTAGCGCACCGAGGTGGTGGGTGCCATCCGGGTGGTGACGTCGTTCGCGCCGATCATGATCACGCAGACGTCGGGGAGCCGGTCCGGGTCGTCGAGCAGCAGCGAGACCTGACGTTCTAGGTCGTCCGAGCGGGCCCCGGGCAGCGCCACGTTCCGCAGCGTGACCATGCGCTCGGCGACCGCCGCGAGCCCGGAGGCCAGCAGCGCGGCCGGGGTCTGGCCCGCCCTGCGCACCCCCTGCCCGGCCGCCGTGGAGTCGCCCAGCATGCCGAGCCTGAGCGGCGGCGTGCCGTCGGCGTAAGCGGTTCCGTACAGGCCGTCCGCGTTCGGGGCCTGGGGGGAGCCGCCGCCCACCGAGCGCTTGGCGAGGGCCACCTCGGCCAGGACCACGCCGACCGCCGCCCCGGCGAGCAGCCCGATGCCGCCGCCGCCGAACGCCGCGCCCGTCGCGATCCGCCGTGCCACCCTGGCTCTCGACAGAGTCCCCGCCACCGCCACCTCCCTGGAGCTTGCAGTCGTACAACAGCTAACTGCCCGGTAGCGGGTGTCGCTCAATCCAGTGCAAAGGTGAACACCCGGTCGTGATCCGCATACGCTGGCGGTACCTAATCGGAGACCCGGAGACAACGGTGCGATTCCACGACTCGATGATCAGCCTCGTAGGCAACACCCCGCTGGTGAGGCTCAACAGTGTGACCCAGGGCATTCAGGCGACAGTCCTGGCCAAGGTCGAGTACTTCAACCCGGGCGGCTCGGTGAAGGACCGCATCGCCGTCCGCATGATCGAGGCGGCCGAGCAGTCCGGCGCGCTCAAGCCCGGCGGCACCATCGTGGAGCCGACCAGCGGCAACACGGGTGTGGGCCTGGCGATCGTGGCCCAGCAGAAGGGCTACAAGTGCATCTTCGTCTGCCCTGACAAGGTCTCCACGGACAAGATCAACGTGCTGCGGGCGTACGGCGCCGAGGTCGTGGTCTGCCCGACCGCCGTCGACCCGGAGCACCCGGACTCGTACTACAACGTCTCCGACCGCCTGGTGCGCGAGACGCCCGGGGCCTGGAAGCCGGACCAGTACAGCAACCCCAACAACCCCCGTTCGCACTACGAGACCACCGGTCCCGAGCTGTGGGAGCAGACCGAGGGGAAGATCACCCACTTCGTCGCGGGCGTCGGCACCGGCGGCACCATCTCCGGCACCGGCCGCTACCTCAAGGAGGCCAGCGACGGCCGGGTGCGGATCGTCGGCGCGGACCCCGAGGGCTCCGTCTACAGCGGCGGCTCCGGCCGGCCGTACCTGGTGGAGGGCGTCGGCGAGGACTTCTGGCCGACCGCCTACGACCAGGACGTGACCGACGAGATCGTCGCCGTGTCCGACAAGGACTCCTTCCAGATGACCCGGCGCCTGGCCAAGGAGGAGGGCCTGCTCGTCGGCGGCTCCTGCGGCATGGCCGTGGTGGCCGCGCTGAAGGTCGCCGAGGGCCTCGGCCCGGACGACGTGGTGGTCGTGCTGCTCCCGGACTCCGGGCGCGGCTACCTCTCGAAGATCTTCAACGACGAGTGGATGGCGGACTACGGCTTCCTGGAGGAGGCGGGCCCCTCGGCCCGCGTCTCCGACGTGCTCGGCTTCAAGGAGGCCGGTCACCTGCCCTCGCTGGTGCACATGCACCCCGAGGAGACCGTCGGCGAGGCCATCGAGGTGCTGCGCGAGTACGGCGTCTCGCAGATGCCCATCGTGAAGCCGGGCGCGGGGCACCCCGACGTGATGGCCGCCGAGGTCATCGGCTCGGTCGTCGAACGCGAACTGCTCGACGCCCTGTTCACCCAGCGCGCCTCGCTCGACGACGCGCTGGAGAAGCACATGAGCGCGCCGCTGCCGCAGGTCGGCTCCGGCGAGCCGGTCGGCGACCTGATGTCCGTGCTCGGCAAGGCCGACGCGGCGATCGTGATCGTCGAGGGCAAGCCGACCGGTGTGGTCAGCCGCCAGGACCTGCTGGCCTTCCTGGCCCGCACCCCGCAGTAGCCCCCGGGCCGCCGCCACTTCCGCACCTCGCCCGCGAGGTGCGGAAGTGGCGGCGAAGCAGCCGAAGTCGCGCAACCGGTACGAGCGCGACATGTGCGCGCAGCACCCGCTTAACACGGCTCGTGCACAGTGGTGGATGTCGGCGGGGGACCCCGGGCAGGGGCCCCGGCCGGCACACCAGCGGCGTCGAGGAACCTCCGGAGCGGCTCCCGGACCTCCCCGATCGCCCAGGACGCGGAGACCGGCCCTGACCCGGGACCGTGTCCCTCGCGGGGACCGCCGTCGTCCCGCCCCCCGGGCGACCGGGGGTGCGGCGGTCCCCGCGATCACCTCTTCCCGCTCCGTCGGCGTCGGTCCAACTCAGCCCGTTCCGCGGCCAGTTGGGGCTCAGTCGTCCTCGCGGGACCGCCGCGGGCGCAGCCACGGCCAGCGGTGCGCCGCGTGCACGGCGTTCACCGCCACGATGCCGAGCCAGGTGGTGAGCAGTCCGCTGTACCCGGCGTTCACCACGCCGATCGCGGAGAGCGGTATCGCGAGGATCAGCGAGATCATGGCGAAGCCGAAGCGCTCGCCGAAGTGGCTCTCCTGGCCGCTTTGCGGCGGGCGGCCGCCGCGGGCCACCACCATCTGCTGTTCCGCCAGTTGCCTGCGCACGCGCCGGTCGACCGAGCCGTCCACCCGCTGCTCGACCTTCTCCAGGAAGGAGTCGACGAGCGCGGACTCGTACTCGGGGCCGAGCTCCCTGCGGGCGTTCAGGGTGGCGTCGAGTTCCTTCTTGAGCTCAGCGTCCTTCACGAGACTGGGCCTGGGCTCGGTGTCACGGGCATCCATGCATGTCACGGTACGGATCCGGGGCCGTCCGCACACGGGGGCTACCCCCCGTATTCCTTCCTCGTGCCAGCACGAGGAAGAGCGCCGCCGGGACCGCGAGTCCCACGATCCAGGAGGCGTCGGCGCCGCCGAGCCGCTCGACCAGCGGGCCGGTCCAGAAGCTCGTGGCCAGGAACGGGAGCTGGGCGAGCACGCCGAGGACGTACACCGCCAGCGCGTCCCAGCGCCAGGCGCCGTAGCGGCCGCGCGGGTCGAACAGGGCCGGGATGTCGTAACGCTCGCGGGAGATCAGGTAGTAGTCGACCAGGTTGATCGCGGACCATGGTGTGAAGAAGGTCAGCAGGAACAGCAGGAAGTCCTTGAACGAGGTCAGGAACGAGTCCTTGCCCGCGAGGGCAACGGCCGTGCCGGCCACCATGATGCCGCCGATGTAGAGGGCGCGGGCGCGCGGCCCGATGGTCCTCTGGGCGCGGAAGCCGCTGACGCCGGTCACCATCGACATGAAGCCGCCGTAGGTGTTGAGCACGTTGATGGTGAGCTTGCCCAGCGCGATCGTGAAGTACAGGAAGGAGGCGATCAGACCGGTGCCGCCGAGCCCGACCACGTAACCGACCTGGTGGGCGAGGAAGGCGTCGCCCGCCGTCGCGGCGACCAGCACGCCGAACGTCATCGACCTCCCCCAAGCTCTCAAAGAGCAGGGGGGACCCCCATCGAGCCGAGCGCCGAGCCCGCCAGCGTCCACCAGAAGGTGGCGCGGGCGCTGGTCGTGCGGGGCAGATAGCGCGAGTAGCCCGCGACGTACGGGCCGAACGCCAGTTGCCAGGAGGCCGAGAGGGACACGGCGAGCAGGAACATCGGCAGGTGGAAGGCGCGGTCGTGCAGGACCGCCGCCAGGTCGATCCGGTCGAGCAGGCGTATGCCCAGGTAGACGAAGGCCAGCGCGCAGACCGCGCTCGCCACCCGGCCGAGCGCGTGGATCACCCGGTAGCCGATCGTCGCCGTCACGGCCGTGACCAGGGCGAAGACGACGATGCCGGGGGTCTCGCCGAGGTGGGTGAGTTCACCGACCGCCTGGCCCGCGAGCACGCTGCCACTGGCGAAGAAGCCGACGTACATCACGATCACCAGGAGCAGCGGCACCACCGCGCCCCGCACGCCGAACTGGGCCCGCGAGGAGATCATCTGCGGCAGGCCGAGGCGCGGACCCTGCGCCGAGTGCAGCGCCATCACGGCGCCGCCCAGCAGGTTGCCCACGACGAGGCCGATCAGGGACCAGAACGCGCCGCCGCCGAAGACCACGGCGAGGGCGCCGGTCACCACGGCGGTGATCTGGAGGTTGGCGCCGAGCCAGAGCGTGAACTGGCTGAAGGCGCTGCCGTGGCGCTCCTCGTCCGGGACGACGTCGATGGAGCGGCGCTCGACGAGCAGGGCTCCCGGTGCCGCGGGGCGGACGGGCTGGGCTGCTTCGGCCATGGAGAGGGTGTGCTCCTTCGCGACGAGGAGGCGGTGCGGGCTTGCCCGGCTGTATATGGTCATGCAGAGTTCTGGGTGTCTGAATAACTTGTCAATGGTTCGTGCCCGGGCCGTTGGTGCCGCGTCCGGAAAAGGTGGTGTTCGCGCATGTTGTCGTCCCACGTCGTGGATGCTCCGCGGGATGCGACGACGGGGATCGTCGTGCTCGGGGCGCGGGCGGTGGCCGATGAGGTCGCCCCGGCCCCGCTCGGCCACGCTGTACTCTCTCGGGGCGTCGAGGGGCGGGCCGGCTCCGCCTCGCTCGCGGCCCGCCGGAGCCCGCTGCCCGGCGGGGTGCCGCGACGGGTGGTGGGGGGCGAACTGGTCGCGGCGGCAGGGGCGTTGCTCCGGCGCGGACCGGGACCGGACCCGGAGCCGCCCATCGGGCGGGCGTTCGCGCTCGCCGATTCCGTACGGGACGAGGACACCAGTGACCGGCCGCTGACCGCGGACGTCGACCGGGCGGCCGCGCCGCTCGACCGGTTCAAGGAGCTGAACGTATGAAGGGGGACGGCATGAGCGAGGGCCCTGCCGCACGGCTGCAACAGCTCTTCGAGGGGCGCAGGCTGACCCCGACGCAACGGCGCATCGCCCACTGCATGGTGCGCCGCGCCGCCGACGTCCCCTTCCTGTCGAGCGTCGAGCTCGCCGAACTCGCCGGGGTGAGCCAGCCCTCGGTCACCCGGTTCGCGGTCGCCCTCGGCTTCGACGGCTACCCGGCGCTGCGCCGGCACCTGCGCGAGGTGGCCCCCGCGGTGACCGGCGAGGCGGCCGAGACCTCGTACAACGAGTACCAGCAGGCCGTGCAGGCCGAGATCGAGAACCTCCAGCACCTGGCCGGGCTGCTCGCGGACCCGGGGCCGGTCGAGAACGCGGGCCGGCTGCTCGCCGCCTCCCGGCCGCTGCCCGTGCTCGGACTGCGCGCGGCCTCCTCGCAGGCCCGCGGCTTCGCCTACTTCGCGGCCAAGGTCCACCCGGATGTACGCCTGCTCGACGAGGGCGGCACCATGCTGGCCGACCGGATCGACGCGGCGCTGCGGGCCGGGGCCTCGGCCCTGCTGTGCTTCGCGCTGCCGCGCCATCCCCGGGAGGTCGTCGAGGCGCTGGCGTACGCGCAGTCCGCCGGGCTCACCGTGGTCACGGTCGCCGACTCGGCGTTCGCGCCGGTCGCCAAGTACAGCGACCTGCTGATCCCGGCGGCCGTCGGCACCGGGCTCGCCTTCGACACGGCGTGCGCGCCGATGCTGCTCGGCCGGGTCCTGCTCGAAGCCATGTGTGACGACCTGCCGGACGCGCAGGCCCGCCTGGAGGAGTTCGACGCGAAGGCGGCGGCGCGCGGCCTGTTCGTGGAGTAGAAGCCACGCGCGCCTCTCAGGAACCGCTCATCTTGCCCGGCTACCCTCCGCGCCAAGATTCGAGGCACGGAGGTGTGACGTGGGGCGCGGAGGGCAGGCGCTGGCGCGCGTGGCGGTGATCGTACGGGCCGGGGCGGCCCCGCTGTTGTGGTTCGGCCTGCTGGCCGCGGGCCTGGGAGCGGCGCTCCCGGTGAGCCTGACCGGGCGCCGGATCGGCCTGCTCGCGGGGGCCGCGCTGTTCCTGGTCGCGGCGGTCGCCGTGCCGGTGACCCGGCGCCGCCGCTACACCCACTTCGCCGGGGCCGCCTCCCGCGCCGCCAAGGCGGACTTCCTCCAGGACCGCTCCGTCACCGTGCGGGCCTGGCGGCGGGCCTGGCGCTGGTGGCTGCTGCTCGGCTTCGCCGCTGCGGCCGGGTCCGCCTTCGCGCTGCCCGGCGCGGGCGGCCTGCTGATGGCGGGGGCGGGCGCGGGGCTGTGGCTGAAGTCGGCCTGGCTCGGCCGGGTCGAGCGGGCCGCCGACGCGCTGCTCTGGGTCCGCACCGACTGGGTGCCGCGGGGCGCGCCGGTGGGCAAGCGGGTGCGCGGCTTCCGGACCACCGGCCTCGGCGCGGGTGACGCCGCACCCGGCGGGGCCCGGCGCCGCTGACCGCACCGGGGCCTCAGAGCAGGGCGTCCACCTGCGCGCCGCCCGCCTCCGCGATCAGGTCCGCGATGGGCTGCGGGCTGCGTACGGTCGCGAACTCCACTCCCTCGGCCGTGGCCGTGAAGCCGTAGATCCCGGGCCGGGCAAGGGAGTTGTAGGAGTAGTGGTGGGCGAAGTAGTACGCCCCCGTGTCCAGCACGGCCGCGTGGTCGCCCTGTTCGAGCAGGGGCAGCGGGCGGTTCTCGGCGAGCAGGTCCCCGGCGAAACAGGCGGGCCCCGCGATGTCCTGCGCGACGGGCGGGCCCGGCTTGGGGCGGCCCTTCGCGTCGTACGCCTCGATCCGCAGCGGCCAGGAGGCGGGCGCGTACACGGTGCGGGCCGCGATCTGCACCCCGGCGTGGGTGACCGCGATGGGCCGGCCGCCCGAGCTCTTCGCGTACTCCACCCGGGCGAGGACCGTGCCGTGCTTGGCGAGCAGCGAGCGGCCGAACTCCGTCACCAGGCCGTACCGCCCGTCGAACAGGCCCGGCACCTCCTCCTTGAGGAGCTGGGCGTAGGCGGCGTACGTCGGTGTCTCCTCGTCGGAGCCGAAGTTGACCGGCAGCCCGCCGCCGATGTCGAGGGTGTCGACCTGCTGCCGGCCGACCGCCGCGTTGATCTCCTCGGCGAGCTCGTAGGCGGCCCTGACGCCCTGGGCCATGAGGGCGAGCGCCACGCCCTGCGACCCGGAGTGCGTGTGCAGCCGGGTCAGCCAGGGGCGTTCCGCGTACGCCCGCACCACCCACTCCCGGGCGCCGTCGTCGAGCAGTGCCACCCCGAACTTGGACGTGGCCGTCGCCGTGGACAGCGCGTCGATGGACCCCGCGCCGAGCTGCGGATTGATCCGGAGCCCGATCGCTGAGGCGCCCGGGTGGCCGTCCCGGGAAGCGACGAGGGCGTCCAGGCGGGCCAGCTCCTGGGGGTTGTCGGCGTTGACGGCGATGCCCAGGGCGAGCGCCTCGCGCAGTTCGGCCGGGGTCTTGGCGGGGGAGTCGAGCACCGTGTCGGCGGGGCTGATCCCGGCGGCCCCGGCCAGGGCCAGCTCGCCCGGGCTCGCGACCTCCGCGCCCAGACCCTCGGCGCGCAGCAGCCGGAGCACCGGCACCAGCGGGCAGGCCTTCACGGCGAAGGCGTGCAGCACGGGCGCGTCGGTGACGGCGGCGAAGGCGGCCCGCAGCGCGGCCGCGCCCGCGCGGATGCCGGTGGTGTCCAGGAGGGCGACGATGGGGGCGTCGGGCCCGGCCAGGCCCTGCTCCACCGCGGCCCGCACGGCCTGTTCGCGGCGCTGGGCCGCGGCGGTCCCGGCCGTCGGGGACGTTGCCTGGGGAGTCATGGGATCAAGCCAATCACCGGGCGGCCGGACGTGCAGAGGGACCGGTCTATTGACTAGTTCTATTCAGTGACCCAGGATGTGAATATCTGGATCAGGTCACGAGGAGGCATCGCCATGTCAGGACCCCGCCCCGTACGGGCACCGCGCGGTACGGAACTGAGCGCCCTGGGATGGCAGCAGGAAGCCGCGCTGCGCATGCTCCAGAACAACCTCGACCCCGAGGTCGCCGAACACCCCGACAAGCTCGTCGTCTACGGCGGCACCGGCAAGGCCGCCCGCGACTGGCGCTCCTTCGACGCCATGGTGCGTACGCTGCGCACCCTCAAGCAGGACGAGACGATGCTCGTCCAGTCCGGCCGCCCCGTCGGCGTCATGCAGACCCACGAGTGGGCGCCGCGCGTCCTGATCGCCAACTCCAACCTGGTCGGCGACTGGGCCAACTGGGAGGAGTTCCGCCGCCTGGAGCAGCTGGGCCTGACCATGTACGGCCAGATGACGGCCGGCTCGTGGATCTACATCGGCACCCAGGGCATCCTCCAGGGCACGTACGAGACCTTCGCCGCGGTCGCCGCGAAGAAGTTCGGCGGCACCCTGGCCGGGACGATCACCCTGACCGCGGGCCTCGGCGGCATGGGCGGCGCCCAGCCGCTCGCCGTCACCATGAACGACGGCGTCGCGATCTGCATCGACGTCGACCCGCGCGCCATCGAGCGCCGCATCGAGCACCGCTACCTCGACGTGAAGGCCGACTCCCCGGAGCACGCGCTCCAGCTCGCCGTCGAGGCCCGCGACGCCCGCAGGCCGCTCTCCATCGGCCTGCTCGGCAACGCGGCGGAGCTGCTGCCCCGCATGCTCGCCGAGGGCGCCCCCATCGACATCGTGACGGACCAGACCTCCGCCCACGACCCGCTCTCCTACCTCCCCGTCGGCGTGGACTTCGACGACATGGCGGCGTACGCGGCCAAGGACCCGGCGGGCTTCACCACCCGCGCCCGTGAGTCGATGGCCCGGCACGTCGAGGCGATGGTCGGCTTCATGGACGCCGGGGCCGAGGTCTTCGACTACGGCAACTCCATCCGGGGCGAGGCCCAACTCGCGGGCTACGAGCGGGCGTTCGCCTTCCCCGGCTTCGTTCCCGCCTACATCCGGCCGCTGTTCTGCGAGGGCAAGGGCCCCTTCCGCTGGGCCGCCCTGTCCGGCGAGGCGTCCGACATCCACAAGACGGACAAGGCGCTGCTCGAACTCTTCCCGGAGAACGAGTCCCTGCACCGCTGGATCAAGATGGCCGGCGAGCGGGTCCACTTCCAGGGCCTGCCCGCGCGCATCTGCTGGCTCGGCTACGGCGAGCGCGACAAGGCGGGCGAGCGCTTCAACGACATGGTGGCCTCCGGTGAGCTGGCCGCCCCCCTGGCCATCGGCCGCGACCACCTCGACTGCGGTTCCGTCGCCTCCCCCTACCGCGAGACCGAGGCCATGCTGGACGGCTCCGACGCGATCGCCGACTGGCCGCTCCTGAACGCGATGGTCAACGTGGCCTCCGGCGCGTCCTGGGTCTCCATCCACCACGGCGGCGGGGTCGGCATGGGCCGCTCCATCCACGCGGGGCAGGTGTCGGTGGCCGACGGCACGAAGCTGGCGGGCGAGAAGATCCGCCGCGTCCTGACCAACGACCCGGGCATGGGTGTCATCCGGCATGTCGACGCCGGGTACGACATCGCGGAGTCGGTGGCGGACGAGCGCGGGGTCCGCATCCCGATGCGGGAGGGCGAGTGACCCCGCCTGCTGGGGACGCGGGCGTGCCCGGCACCGACCCCGCCAGGGGCGCGGGGAACTGCGCGAGCGGCCACGCACGGTCGGAAGCCGGACGACCGGCGCATCCAGCCTCTCCGGCGTTCGGGGAGCGGGGGCCCGGGGGCGCAGCCCCCGGCAGCACCCGCCGGGCGGCGCCCGGTCCCCATCCCCCGGAGGCCCGCGGCGGAGCCGCCGAGTGTCGCAGCGGGAAGGGGCGGGGTGGGGAAAACCTCCCCTCCTTCCAGGAGATGTGGCGCGAGCTCGCCCCCATCGGTCGCCACCCCGACACCCACGGCTACCGCCGCCACGCCTGGACCGGAGCCGACCAGGAGTGCCGGGACTGGTTCCGCGCCCAGGCGGAGTCCCGAGGGCTCACCTACGAGCTCGACCGCAACGGCAACCAGTGGGCCTGGGCCGGCGACCCGGAGGCCGGCGACGCCGTGGTCACCGGCTCGCACCTGGACTCCGTCCCGGACGGCGGCGCCTTCGACGGCCCCCTCGGCGTCGTGTCGTCGTTCGCCGCCCTCGACGAACTCCGCCGCAGGGGAGCCGAGTTCACCCGCCCGCTCGCGATCACCAACTTCGGTGACGAGGAAGGCGCCCGCTTCGGCCTGGCCTGCGTGGGCTCGCGGCTCACCGCCGGGCAGCTCACCGTCGAGGCCGCGCACCGCCTGCGCGACCAGGACGGCGTCAGCCTGCCGCAGGCCATGGAGCGGGCCGGGTACGACCCGGACGCCATCGGCCCGGACCCGCGACGCCTCGCCCGCGTCGGCGCGTTCGTGGAGCTCCACGTCGAACAGGGCCGGGCGCTCGACCTGAGCGGGAACGCCGTGGGCATCGCCTCGGCGATCTGGCCGCACGGCCGCTGGCGGTTCGACTTCGCGGGGGAGGCCAACCACGCGGGCACCACCCGCCTGGTGGACCGCCGCGACCCGATGCTGACGTATGCCGAGACCGTCCTGGCGGCCCGCCGCGAGGCCCAACTCGCGGGCGCCGTGGCCACGTTCGGCAAGATCTCCTGCGAGCCCAACGGCGTCAACGCCATCCCCTCGCTCGTGCGCGGCTGGCTGGACTCGCGGGCCGCCGACCAGTCCACCCTGGACACGGTCGTCGCCGCGATCGAGCAGGCCGCCCGGGAGCGGGCCGAGCGCGACGGGGTGGACCTCAGCGTCGTGCGCGAGTCCTTCACGCCCGTCGTGGAGTTCGAGCACGCGCTGCGGGACGAGATCGCCAAGATCCTGGGCGGTGACACCCCGGTCCTCGGGACCGGGGCCGGACACGACGCCGGAATCCTCTCCGGCTCGATCCCGACCGCCATGCTGTTCGTACGCAACCCCACCGGCGTCTCGCACTCACCGGCCGAATTCGCCGGCGAGGACGACTGCGTCGCCGGGGTGCTCGCACTCGCCGACGTACTGGAGGGCCTGGCGTGCAGGTGACGTACTGGCTGGAGCACGCCTGGCTGGACCCCGTGGCCGAGCCGGGCGTGGTCGTGGAGGTGGCCGACGACGGCCGGATCTCCGCCGTCCGCACGGGAGTCGAGGCGCCGCCGCCCGGCGCCGTCGTGCTGCGCGGGTTCACCGTGCCGGGGCTCGCCAACGCCCACTCGCACGCCTTCCACCGGGCTCTGCGCTCCACCGTGCAGGTCGGCTCCGGGACCTTCTGGACCTGGCGCGAGATCATGTACCAGGTCGCCTCCCGGCTCACCCCGGACTCGTACCACGCGCTCGCCCGCGCCGTGTACGCGGAGATGGCGCTGGCCGGGATCACCGCGGTCGGCGAGTTCCACTACCTCCACCACGCCCCGGGCGGCACGCCCTACGACGACCCCAACGCGATGGGCGAGGCGCTGATCGCCGCGGCCGCCGACGCGGGGATCCGGATCACCCTGCTCGACACGGCGTACCTGTCCTCGGGGTTCGGCGCGGCGCCCGACCGGCACCAGCAGCGCTTCTCCGACGGCACGGCCGAGGCCTGGGCGGAGCGCTGCTCGGCCCTCAAGGAGCGGCCGCACGCCAGGATCGGCGCGGCCGTCCACTCCGTACGGGCCGTGCCCGCACGGGAGTTGGGCACGGTCGCGCGATGGGCGCAGGAGCGGCGGGCGCCGCTCCATGTGCACCTGTCCGAGCAGACCGCCGAGAACGACGCCTGCCTGGACGCGTACGGCATGACGCCGACCCGGCTGCTCTCCGAGCACGGGGTGCTCGGGCCGCGCACCACCGGCGTGCACAACACCCACCTCACCGACGGGGACATCGCCCTGCTCGGCACCACGCGGACCGGCACCTGCATGTGCCCCACCACCGAACGCGATCTCGCCGACGGCATCGGCCCCGCGCTCGCCCTCCAGCGGGCGGGCTCCCCGCTCTCGCTGGGCAGCGACAGCCACGCCGTCATCGACATCCTCGAAGAGGCGCGGGCGATGGAGCTCGACGAGCGCCTGCGCACCCGCACCCGGGGCCACTGGACGGCGGCCGCCCTCCTCCGCGCGGCCACGGCCGACGGGCACACGGCGCTCGGCTGGGACGAGGCGGGGCGGATCGAGGCGGGCGCGCTCGCCGACCTCGCCACGATCGCGCTGGACTCCGTCCGTACGGCGGGGGCGGTGCCTCGGCTCGCCGCCGAGACGGCCGTCTTCGCGGCGTCCGCGGCCGATGTGCGGCACGTGGTGGTGGGTGGCCGTCCGATCGTGCGGGACGGCTCCCACACCCTGATGCCCGACGTCCCGTCCGCCCTGTCCAAGGCCCTGACCACCCTGCGCACCTGACCCCTCGGGGCTGCCGGGAACAACCCTGCCAGGGGCGGGGCGGGGGACAGAAAGGAAGTCATGAGCACCACCCTCGTACGGAACATCACCACCCTCGTCACCAACGACCCCGAAAAGGGGGACGGCCCCCTCGGCCTCGTCCACGACGCCGCCCTCGTCGTCGAGGGCGACCGGGTCGCCTGGGTGGGCCGCACGGCCGACGCGCCCCCGACCGACGAGGCCGTCGACGCGCGGGGCCGCGCCGTGATCCCCGGGTTCGTCGACTCCCACAGCCACCTCGTCTTCGCGGGCGACCGGACCCAGGAGTTCAACGCCCGCATGTCCGGCCAGGCGTACGCGGCCGGCGGCATCCGGACGACCGTCGCCGCCACCCGCGCGGCGAGCGACGAGGAACTGGGGGCCAACGTCGCCCGCTACCTCGCCGAGGCGCTGCGGCAGGGCACCACCACCCTGGAGACCAAGTCCGGGTACGGGCTCACCGTCGAGGACGAGGCCCGCGCGCTGCGCATCGCGGCCAGGCACACCGACGAGGTCACCTACCTCGGCGCGCACATCGTGGCCCCCGAGTACGCCGACGACCCCGCGGGGTACGTCGAGCTGGTCACCGGCGCGATGCTCGACGCCTGCGCCCCGCACGCCCGTTGGGTCGACGTCTTCTGCGAGAAGGGCGCCTTCGACGGGGACCAGGCGCGCGCCGTCCTGACCGCGGGCAAGGCCCGGGGGCTGCTGCCGCGCGTCCACGCCAACCAGCTGACGTACGGGCCCGGAGTGCAGCTCGCCGTCGAGCTGGAGGCCGCGTCCGCCGATCACTGCACCCACCTCACCGACGCCGACGTCGACGCGCTCGCCAACAGCGCGACCGTGGCGACCCTGCTGCCGGGCGCCGAGTTCTCGACCCGGGCCCAGTGGCCCAACGCCCGGCGGCTGCTGGACGCCGGAGCCACGGTGGCGCTGTCGACCGACTGCAACCCGGGGTCGTCCTTCACCTCCTCCATGCCGTTCTGCATCGCCCTCGCCGTACGGGACATGAAGATGACGCCCGACGAGGCGCTCTGGTCGGCGACCGCGGGCGGCGCCGCCGCGCTGCGCCGCACCGACATCGGCCGGCTCGCCCCCGGCGCCCGCGCCGACCTGGCGTTCCTGGACGCGCCCTCGCACGTCCACCTCGCCTACCGGCCCGGCGTCCCGCTGGTGAGCGAGGTCTGGCGGGCCGGGCGCAGGGTCTGACCCGGGCTCACGCCGTCGTGGCCCGCCGTTCCCGGCGGGCCACCCAGCCGCGCAGCGACAGCGAGAACGCCCGCGGCCAGGAACCACCCGGAGTTCGGACCGCAGCCCGGCCCGCCCCGACCGCGCCAGGCAGTCCTTGGTCTTCTCGTACGTCATGAGGACGAGCAGCATTCCGGCCGCGGCGCCCAGGACCTTGACGACGGTCCCCGCACCCCAGCGGGTGGTCGCGTCGGCCCACACCACGAGCGTCCCGCCGCCGAGCGCGTAGCCGCCGAGCCGCAACGGGCCGGGTACCCGGACCTCGCGCCGCCGCACCGTGCGCCATCAGCGGGCCAGCGCGTTCTGGCGAGCTGGGAGGGGAACGCCTTCTCCAGGAGCAGCACCATCAGCAGGAACCAGATGGCGAGGGCGCCCGAGCCCGCCAGGTCCTTGAGCGCCCAGGACACCTCTGCGGGCGTCCGCGCTCGGCGACGGCTTCGGCGCGGTGGAAGGGGGCCCGGCCAGTGGCGTGGAAGGGCCGGGCCCCGGCGTGGACCGCGAGGGTGCGGAGCCGACCGCGGCGGCCGTCGCCGCCGTGGTCACCATGCGCGCGGGCGCCGCCGGATCCGGCACCCCGGCGACGAACGGCAGCGCTGCCGCCGTGCACGCCGCCACGCACACACCCCGTTTCCACAGCCTCTTCTCCACAGGCTGTGCCCCCTTGGTCCGCGCGGCCCTCCCCGGACCGCTCCGCCTCCGGTTACCTGTCCTAGGACGCCACGGCTCCGGGGAGAAGGTTCCGCCGCCGGGGCGGCGCACGGGAGCGCGATTGCCCTGTGGATATGCGCCGTGCGCCCCGGGGCTGCGGGTCAGGAACCGGCCAGGCGCTCGATCTCCGCCGTGTCACCCTTCGCGAGCAGCCCGAAGAGTCGCAGCACCTCGTCCTTGGACACGCCGGACAGCTGGCGCGGGGGCGCGTCCGGCTCGTCCAGGTTCTCCCACAGGAGCCAGAGCAGCTCGCCGCTCGGGAAGGCGCTCAGGGACCAGCCGTTCTCGTGGGTCAGGGAGACATCGGGGTGCTCGTCGTCGGCGTCGGCCAGGCCGTCGAGGATCGTGCGCATCGTCGCCTCGTCGGGCTCGGCGACCGAGGTGCCCGACAGGTCGGTCATGAAGTAGCTCATACCGTGCATTAGCTCACGCCGCGCGCCCCACCCGTACGTCCGGGCCCGCCCGCCCCACCCGCCGCCCGGCCCGAAGGCGCCCAGAACGACGACGCCGTACCAACCTTCACCGTACGGTCACAAACTGTGCGGGGGTACCTACCGTCGGGTGAAATCGACCGGTACCGTCCAGGTTCAGCGTGGCTCAGGGGGAGACCGGGGGGTCGAGGGTGAGCAGTCTGCGCGGGAGCGGCGCCGCCGAGGGCGCACGGGGCCGGATACGAGTGGTGCGGCCCGGCGATCTGAGCGCCGGGGAGCTGGAGGTGTGGCGCGAGCTGCGGGCCAAGTCGCAGGCGCCGGAGAATCCTTTCCTGGAGCCGGAGTTCACCCTGGCCGTGGGCCGGGTGCGGCCCTCGTCCCGGGTCGCCGTGGTGCACGACGACGGCGAGCCGGTCGCCTTCTTCCCGTACGAGAGGGGGAGGGTGGGCCGGGGGCGGGCCATCGGGTTCGGGGTGTCGGACTGCCAGGGCATCGTGGCGAGGCCAGAACTCGCCCTGGAGCGCGACGAGTTGATGCGTGCCTGTGGGCTGTCCTCCTGGGAGTTCGACAACCTGGAGGCGGGCCAGGTGCTGTTCGCGGCGGACGCGGCCGCCGAGTACGCCTCCTACGTGATCGACGTGGGGGCCGGTTACGCCGCGTACGAAACGATCCTGCGACGGCGGTCCCCGAAGTTCTTCAGGACCACCACCGCCAAGGAGCGCAGGCTGGGGCGGCAGGCGGGGGAGGTCCGGTTCGTCTTCGACGAGCGGGACCCGGCGGCGCTGGCCCGGCTCATGGAGTGGAAGTCCGCGCAGTACCGCCGCACCGGGCGGCGCGACCGGTTCGCCCAGGAGTGGATCAGCACCCTGGTGCAGCAGCTCGCCCACACCCGCGCGCCCGGCTGCTCGGGGGTGCTCTCCGTCCTGTACGCGGGGGACGAGCCGGTCGCCGCGCACTTCGGGCTGCGCTCGCGCACCGTGCTGGCCTGCTGGTTCCCGGCGTACGACCCGGAGTTCGCCAAGTACTCGCCCGGTCTCGTGCTGCATCTGCGGATGGCCGAGGCGGCGGCGGCCGAGGGCATCGGGATGCTGGACCTCGGGCGGGGCGCCGCCGAGTACAAGGACGCGCTGAAGACCGGCGAGATACCGGTGTACGAGGGGGCGTCGACCCGCCCCGGAGCGGGGGCGGTGCTGCACTGGATCGGCCGGGAGCCCGCCCGCCGGGCGCACGGGTTCGTCCGGGAGCGGCCCAGGCTCGCCGAGTTCGCGCAGCGCGGCCTCAAGCGGGCCGGGCGGTTGCGCGGCGCCGGAAAGTAGCCCCCGACGGGGCACGGCCACCAACGGCCACCAGGGGAGCCGGAGTACGGGGGGAAAACAGTGTCGGAAAGGTCGTCGCACGGATCGCGCGGGCCGGAGGCGCAGGGCCTCGTGAGACCGCAGGGCGTCGGTGGCGGGATCAGCGTGGGGGAGCTGGATCTCGACGGACTGGACGGGGACGTGCTGTCCCTGACACCCGCGCCGGGCGGGCCGCCGGTCGGCCCCGGCGAGGTGTACGTCCTGGTCAGGCTGCGGGGGCGGCCGGTCGGGACGGTGCTCGGACAGGTCAGGCAGGGTGACGACGTGGCCGAGGCGCTGGCCACGGAGGCCCGCAAGCAGCTCACCGGGTTCGTGCCCGAGGAGCGTCTCGCGCCCGCCCCGCGCCCGCCGAGCGCCAGCGTCATTGTCGCCACCCGCGAGCGGGCCGGCCAACTCGCCCGCGCGCTCGACTCGTTGCTGGACCAGGACCACCCCGATTACGAGATCCTCGTCGTCGACAACAACCCCGCCACCGACCAGACCCGCGAACTCGTCGAGGGCCGTTACGCGGCCCTCGGGGTGCGCTACGTCGTGGAACCCGTGCCGGGCCTGGCCGCCGCGCACAACCGGGGCGTCGCGGCCGCGCACGGCGAGATCCTCGCGTTCACCGACGACGACGTGATCGCCGACCGGCGCTGGCTGTCCTGCCTCGCCGCGCCCTTCGCGGACGACCCCCGGCTCGGCTGCGCCACCGGCCTCATCCTGCCCGCCCGCCTCACCACGCCCGCGCAGATCCTGCTCGAAAGCCACGGCGGCTTCACCAAGGGCTTCGCGCCCCGCCACTTCGACCCGCGCCGGCCCCCGGCCGACGAGCCGCTGTTCCCGTTCACGGCCGGCCGGTTCGGCTCCGGCGCCAACATGGCCTTCCGGGCCGGCGTCCTGCGCTCCGTCGGCGGCTTCGACCCGGCGACCGGCACCGGCACCCCGGCCCGGGGCGGCGACGACCTGTACGCCTTCGCCCGGGTCGTCGCCGCGGGCCACCGGCTGAGCTACACGCCCGAGGCGCTGGTGTGGCACCACCACCGCGAGACCTGGCAGGACCTGGAGAACCAGGCGTACGGATACGGCGCCGGGCTCACCGCCTACCTCACCGCGATCATCGTGCGCCGCCCGGCCCTGCTGCCCGCGCTGCTCGCCCGGGTGCCGCGCGGCCTCGCGCACGCGCTCGCCATCAGCGCCCACCGCGACGCGGGCGAGCAGTCGGTGCCCGGCGAGCACGGCTCGCAGAGCTACCCGTGGCCGCGCTCGCTGTCCCGCCTGGAGCGCAGGGGCATGCTGTACGGGCCGCTCGGCTATCTGCGCGCCCGGCGCCGGGTGCGCGGCCACCGGCTGCCCTGGGAGACGGGCAGATGAGCCCCGGCGCGGCCCCCGTCCCGGTGCTGCTCTACCACGCGGTGATGGACGACCCGCCCGGCTGGATCGCCGAATTCACCATCTCGCCAAGGCAGTTCGCGGCCCAGCTCGACGTCATCCGCGCCAGCGGACGTACGCCGGTGACCATCGGGGCGCTCGCCGCCCACCTGGCCGGGCGCGCCCCGCTGCCGCCCCGGCCGGTCGTGCTCACCTTCGACGACGGCTTCGCCGACCTGCCCGGCCGCACCGCCGAGACGCTCGCCGAGCGCGGCCTGCCCGCCACGGCCTACCTCACCACCGGCGCGATCACCCCCGGCGGCCGGAGCCTGCTGCCGCCCGCGCCGATGATGAGGCTCGACCAGGCGAGGGCGCTGGAGGAGCACGGCCTGGAGATCGGCGCGCACACCGTCTCGCACCCCCAGCTCGACACCCTCCGGGCGGGCGCGCTCCAGCGCGAACTCGCCGACTCCAAGGCCGTGTTGGAGGACGCGCTGGGCCATCGCATCGCCCACCTCGCCTACCCGCACGGCTACAACAGCCGCGCCGTGCGCCGGGCCGCGCGGGCCGCGGGGTACGAGACGGCCGTCGCGGTGCGGCACGCGCTCAGCTCGGAGCACGACGAGGCCTACCGCATCGCCCGGCTCATCCTGCGCCGCACCCACACCCTCGCCGATGTCGAGGCGTGGATGCGCGGGGAGGGGGCACGGATCGCCCCGTACAACGACTCGCCGCGAACGGTGGGTTGGCGCTTCTACCGGCGGACCAGGGCCGCCGTGAAAGGGCCGGTCTTCGCCGGGTGACGGCGGATGACGGCGCAGCCACACAAACGCGAAGAGTGTTCCTATACTTCGCTCAAGGGACAGCCAGGGGACAGCGGCGTGACGGCCGCGACCACATCTGTGGGGGGAGTCGCACTGTGCAGCAGCGTGTGCCCACGCCGGTCCAGGGGAGCAAACAGCAGCGTCCCGACGATCCGGCCATGGAACAGACGGCCGACGCGCCGGTCAAGGGCTCCCGGCGCTGGTCGAGACCCGCCGCGCTCCAGCCCCAGACGCTGCTGACCTGGCTCCCGTTGGCGCTGGCCACCGCCTTATGGGTGTACTCGCTGCCGCACATCGACTACCGGCACATGGGCGACTGGGGCCTGCTCGACCAGCTGCCCGCCGCCTTCTACCTCTCCCTCGCCGTCCTCACCGGCGGCTTCGTCGTCAGCCTGCGCCGGGCGGGCACCGCGCCCTGGTGGCCGGGGCTCTACAGCGTCGCCCTGCTCTTCGCCCTGAAGGCGCCGACCGCGATCCTGTACGACTCGGTGCGCTACCCCTGGTCCTCCAAGCACGACGCGGTGGTCAACCACCTCCTGGCCAACCAGGAACTGCGGCCGGGCGTGCCGCTGTCGGGCAACATGGCGGCGTACGACCAGTGGCCCGGCTTCTTCACCCTCAACGCGGGCCTGGTGCGCGCCTTCGGTGTGGACACGGCGGCCGCGTACCTCAACTGGGCCTCGCTCTTCTACGGCGTCGTCCTCATCCCCGTCCTCGTCCTGATCTACCGCACCTTCGCCGAGGACTGGCGGCTCGTGTGGACCGGCGTGTGGATCTTCGAGGTCGCCAACTGGGTCGGCCAGGACTACTTCTCGCCCCAGGGCATGGCGCTGATCCTGGACCTGGCCGTACTGGCCGTGGTCTTCCGGCACTTCGTACGCCCCGGCGCCGCGGGCGAGCTGCGCTCACGAGCCAACCTCGACCCCGCGGCGGCCAGCGTCCCGCCGCCCACCACGGGCCGCCAGCGCGCGGTCTGCGTGGCGATCCTGGCCCCGCTGATCGCCGCCATCAACTTCACCCACCAGCTCACCCCGGTGATGCTGTGCGTCGCCCTGGTCGCCCTCAACCTGACCCGGCGCTACCGCAACCCCGGACTGCTCGTCGTCACGGCCGTGATCATGCTGATCTGGGACGTCACGATGGGCCGCCCGCTGTTCGTGGAGACGCTGGCCTCCCTCAAGGAGTCCGTGGGCAACCTCCTCAACAACTCGCGCGCGGGGTACGCCGGTCAACTCACCGGCCCGGGGCCCGTGTTGCAGGGCCGGGCGGACGTGGTCATGGTCCTGGTGATCGCCGCCCTGGCCGTGGTGGCCGTCGTCCTGCGCCGCAAACTGGTCAAGAGCGCGCTTCCGCTGCTCCTGGTCTCCATCGCGCCGGTGCCGCTGTTCGCCGTCAACGACTACGGCGGCGAAATGCTCTTCCGGGTCTACCTGTTCGGGCTGCCCGGGGCGGCGTTCTTCGCGGCGGCCGCGCTGGTGCCGGCTGCGGCCGGGCAGAGCACCGGGCGGATCCGCCCCGTGGTGCGCCGACGGGTCGCGGCCGTCGCCCTGCCGCTGGTGCTCGTCCTGCTGGTGGCCGGGTTCATCCCCGCGTACTACGGCAAGGAGCGCATGTACTACACGCCGCCCGCCGAGACGGCGATGGTGACCAAGGTCCTCGACAACGCGCCCAAGGGCTCGATGATCCTCGCCGTCACCGGCTCCTTCCCGCAGGCGCTGCACCGCTACGACCAGCTGGAGCACTGGTACGTCGCGGAGCAGGAGGAGCCGCAGAACGCGATCATGCTGCGGGATCCGGTGGGGTATCTGGAGCCCCAACTGCCCAAGGACGGGCGGCCGGTGTACTTCATCCTCACGCGTACGCAGGACGTCTACACGGCGGGGGAGGGGCTGCTTCCCGCGGGGGGCTTCCAGGAGCTGAAGTCGAAGCTTGAGGCTTCGCCGAGGTTCCGGGTGATCGACGGGAACGCGTACGGAACGGTGCTGCGGTATGCCGCCCCGCCGCGCCCTTGACCCCGCGCGGGCCGGCTGCCTGGGGCTCCGCCCCAGACCCCGTACGCGCCTGAACGGCGCTCGTCCTCAATCTCCCCCAAGGCCTTGAGGGCCAGGGGGGACCCCCATGACGGGCTGAGGTTGCCCATGCGGGCCAGCACCGACCCTGCCAGGGGCGCGGGGAACTGCGCGAGAAGCGGGCGCGCAGCGGGATGGACAGTCAGCCAGGACCACCGACCGGGAGGTCGTCGCACATGCGCCTCAACCAGACGCACATCAGAGCCACCGTCGCCCTCTCCGGCTGGCTCGCCCTGGCGGCCACCGCGCTGCCCGCGGCGAGCCCCCTGCGCTGGATCCCCGTGCTGCTCTTCGTCGCGCTGGGGCCCGGCTTCGCGCTGCTCTACCCGCAGCCCGACATGCTGCGGCCCGGCGCCCGCCTGGAGGCGCTCGCGCTCGCGGCGCCGCTCAGCCTGTCGTTCGGGGCGCTCGTGTCCACCTGCCTCTTCCTGGTGCACGGGTTCTCGGCGACCGCGTTCCTGATCTCCCTGGCCGCCTTCTCGACCGTGGCCTGCGTCTTCCCGGGGCTGCCGCTGCCCGCCGCGACCCGGGGCGCGGTCGAGCGCACGAAACGCGGCAAACCTGGCAAACCCGGTCCCGCCCGGTGAACGGGGCGCGCGGCCGCGTCAGGCGGCCCGGTCCCGGTCGCTGAACCAGCGGTGCACCAGCGCTGCCGCCGTGGCCGCGCACAGCCCGGCGAAGACCGGCAGCGCGGCCGCGGCGAACGCGCGCTGGGCCGCCCAGCCCGCGACCGCGAGCACCCATACCACGACCGAGACGATCCGCCAGTGCACCCGCAGCGCGCGCAGGGCCACCGTCGCCAGGGCCAGGCAGAGCAGTTGCAGCACCACCGGCAGCCAGCGCTCGATGCCGTCCCGCGAGGCGAACCCGGCGCTCTCGGCGAGGAACCGGACGAGCGGGGTGTGCCAGGGGCCGGACAGGGCGTCGGGCGGCACCCCGAGGATGACCGGCGCGGTGTGCAGGCCCGCCACCGTCACCCCCAGCCCGGCCACGAGCAGCCCGGGGCGCGGACGGTACAGCGACACCGCCGCACTGCACACGACGATGAGCAGCACCCCCGCGGTCAGGCTCACCGGCGGCAGGTGGGGCAGGAGCCCGGTGCCGTTGAGGTTGCCGCCGGGCACGTCCGCGGCGCGCGACAGCGGCACCCAGAACAGACCGGCCGCGAGGCCGAGCAGCAGCCACAGGACGGTCGTCAGGAGCGACTCGTCGCTCTCGCGGACCGCCGGGTCGGGCAGGGCGCGCAGGTGCAGGGTGGTCGCCGAGCCCTGTTCGGGGTGGGACCCGGGGACGTACACGGGGATGCCGAGCGCGGGGGTGGCGGTGTCCATGCCGCCGCGCAGGTACGCGGTCTGGGTGGCCCAGCGGGTGCCGTACGCGCGGGCCTCCTCGGTGCGGGCCGCCTGGGCGAGCAGGGCCCAACTGGTGCCGTACTCGGCCGACTTGGGGGCGCGCGGGGCGCGGACGGCGGCGCGGCCCGCCAGCGCGGCGCGCAGTCCGGGCACACAGCACAGGGCCATCACGGTCATCGCGCACAGCTGGGCCCAGCCGGCGCCGGAGATGCCGTACACGCCGAGCAGCACCGCGGCGCTGCCGAGGACCAGCGTGCACATCGCGCCCTGGAGGATCGCCAGCATGCCGGTGCGGCCCTGGACGCGCAGGACGCCGATGTACAGCTCGACCGCGACCCGCGGGATCGCGGCGGCGGCCAGCAGTTGGAGGACCAGGGTGCCGTGCTGGGCGTAGTCGTCGCCGAACGGGCGCAGGATCTGGCGCGCGAACAGGAGCAGGAACAGCACCACCGGGATCAGCAGCAGCGCCATCCGGCGCAGCGCTCCGCGCACCCCGTCGGCGAGCTTGTCCGGGCTGTGCGAGGAGTGCGCGGTCAGCGAGGAGGCCATGTTCGTGGCCATGAACTCCATGGTCCCGCCGACCGTGTACGCGATGAAGAAGAACCCGTTCTGGGCAGCCGGGAAGCGGACGGCGACCATCACCGGCAGCAGGTTGATCATGGCGAGCGAGAACAGCGCCCCGACCGAGTCCCCGGCCAGGAAGCGGCCGATCTCGCGCAGTTCGGGCACCGGCCGGTCGCGGTCGGCGGCGGCCTGCGCGGGGATCAGCCTGCGGAAGACCAGCCAGCCCAGCGGCAGGATGGAGAGCACCATCGCGGCGGCCCAGGAGACGAACACGCCGAGGGCGAGCGCCGAGAACACGGCGAGCAGCAGCAGCTTGCCGAGGGAGAACACGGCGTTGCCGACCGGCACCCAGATCGCCTTGCGCAGCCCGGTCAGGACGCCGTCCTGGAGGGTGAGGATCGCCCAGGCCACCGACGACACCGTGAAGACCACCCCGGCGGTGAGCCCGGTCAGTGGCGCGTACGAGGGCCCCCACAGCGGCAGGGTGCACAGGAAGACGACGCAGGCGACCGTTACCACGACGGTGCTTCCCAGGTAGGCGCGCCGCACGAGCATCCCGGTCGAGCGGCCGGCCCGGGGCACGTAGCGGACCACCGCGCCGATCATGGTGGTGGCGGTGATGGAGGCGAGCAGCTTCATCGCGGCGATGGCCGCCGAGCCCTGCCCGACCGCCTCCTCGCTGTAGTAGCGGGCCGCCACCAGCCAGAAGCCGAGGCCGAGCGCGGCCGAGACGGCCGTGGACAGCATCAGGGCGTAGGCGTTGCGGAACATCGAGTCGCCGGCGCCCGCGGGCGGGGAGCCGTCCGTGACGGCCTGGTCGGACGGCACGGCGGCGATGTCCTCGATCTCGGATCTGGCCGTGTCAGACACCGGCGGGGCCGCCCCTCACGGGCCGGACGCCCGCCGCGCGCAGCACCTCGATGGTGCGCTCGGCCTTCAACGGGTCGACGGGCAGGGCGTGTCGGGCGAACCAGCGGGCCGGCCCGGGCGCGGGGGAGGGGTCGGTGAAGGTCTCGCCCGCGTAGTCGTCGAGCGGCGGGTCGTACAGATAGCCCACGGTGATCCGGGCGCGGGCGAGCGCCGCGCGGGCCGCGTCGCGGTCCTCGACGAGCAGCGGCACCCGGAACAGCGGCTGCGCGGGCCCCGCATCCGGCCGCGCCCACTCGGTGGCGAGCAGTTTCTCGGCGCCCCGGCGGTGCGCGTCGAGCACGGCGTCGAGCCCGTGCAGCCTCCGCCGGATGCGGGCGATCCGGCCCCGGCCCGGCGCCGCCCGGTAGTCGTGCATGTCGACCCGCGCCCAGGAGTGGAAGGCGGCCAGGTCGGGCGCGGCCCGAAGGGCGCGGCTCAGTTCGGCGGGGCGCAGCGGCATCCGGATGTCCTCGCGCTCCTGCCGCCCGAGCATCCGCAGCACCGACCGGGCGGCGGGCGCGAGGCGCAGCCCGCGGACGGTCGCCTCGGCGTACGGCCGGGCCCAGTAGGCGAGTTCGGCGCCCGCGCGGACCGGCTCCAGGAGGGCGTCGCGGGACTTGGCGAGCGCCTCGCGCAGACCCGGGTCGGCGAGCGCGAGGAAGCCGCCCGCCTTGGCCGCGGTGTGCTTGGAGAGGCTGAAGACACTGGCCTGGCCGAAGGTGCCGACCGGGCGCCCGGCGACGGTGCTGCCGATGGCGTGGGCCGCGTCCTCGATGAGCGGGATCCCCAACCGGTCGCACCGGGCCGCCAGTTCGGGCGCGGGGTCGGGGTTGCCGTACAGGTTGGTGGTCAGCACGGCGGACAGCCGGGGCCAGAGCGCGTCCGGTACGGCGGCCGGGTCGAGGGAGCCGTCGCGCGGATCGAGCGGCGCCTGCACCGGACGCAGACCGGCCGCGAGCACCACGAAGAGGATGACGTCGTCGTTGACCGGCGACATCAGCACCCGGCCGCCCGGCGGGCACCAGTGTCTGAGGGCGAGGTAGAGGCCCAGCCGGCAGGACGGCACATAGAGGCACTCGCGCCCCAGCCGTTCGCGCATCGGCCGTTCGAGCTCTTCGTACGCCATGAAGTCCCCCCAGACCCCCCGCATCCCCAGCGCTCAATGTGACCCAGTCCACACCGCTTCGTCAACAATGCGGAAGGGCCCGTACCTCGACGGAACGGGCCCTTCCGCATTGACTGACGGAGCGGTGCGTCACTCCTCGACGGTCAGCCCCTTGCGGAGCTTGCGCAAGGTGCGCGAGAGCAGCCGGGAGACGTGCATCTGGGAGATGCCGAGCTCCTCGCCGATCTCGGACTGCGTCATGTTGGCCACGAAGCGCAGCGAGAGGATCTTCCGGTCCCTGGCAGGGAGTTCGGCGATCAGCGGCTTCAGCGACTCGACGTACTCGACGCCTTCGAGATCGTGGTCCTCGTAGCCGATGCGGTCGGTCAGCGCGCCTTCGGAGTCGTCCTCCTCGGGCTGCGCGTCGAGCGAGCTCGCGGTGTACGCGTTGCTCGCCGCCATGCCCTCGACGACTTCTTCCTTGGTGATGCCGAGGCGTTCGGCGAGCTCGCCCACCGTGGCCGAGCGGTCCAGCTGCTGGGCGAGTTCGTCGCCCGCCTTGGCGAGGTCCAGGCGGAGTTCCTGGAGCCTGCGCGGGACCCGCACGGACCAGGAGGTGTCGCGGAAGAAGCGCTTGATCTCGCCGACGATGGTCGGCATCGCGAAGGTGGGGAACTCCACGCCGCGGTCGAACTCGAACCGGTCGATGGCCTTGATCAGGCCGATGGTGCCGACCTGGATGATGTCCTCCATCGGCTCGCTGCGGGAGCGGAAGCGCGATGCGGCGAACTTGACCAGGGCCAGGTTCAGTTCGACGAGCGTGTTGCGTACGTAGGCGTACTCGTGCGTGCCTTCTTCGAGCGCGTCCAGGCGGGCGAAGAGCGTCTTCGACAGCGCCCGCGCGTCGACGGGGCCGACCTCGGTGAAGGGCGGGATCTCGGGAAGACCCTCAAGCCCCTCTGCTGTGTGCGATCGTGCGAGTGGGGGGCGGATGTCCTGCGGGTCCTGCTTGATCGACGTATCCGCTTGCGATTCGTCGAGCCGGGGTGACATGGGTCTCCTCCATCGTTCTCGGCATATGGCTGCCGATGCCCATACGTGTTGTCCGCGGTGTGCGGCGCCTCCGTGGCCGGTCGTGTTGAATAGCTGTCTCTACTACCCCTACCCGCTTTGAGTAGGCTCCCGCAAGGCTTCTTTGTCCCTGTATGTCCGGTTTATTGGGATGTTCGGGTTCCGAATGGTGTAGGGAAGGCGTAGTGTTCTTGGGAAGTTACGACGAATCGGCGAAGAGGGACGGCATGGACCGCGGCACGGTCGGCAGCACGAATCGGGGCCGGCTCCGGGTCGGAGTCCGCACCGCTGGTCGCAGTGAGGTCCTGACACCCGCGGGTGAGCTTGATCACCACACCGCGGATCTGCTCAGGGAACCTCTGGAAGCGGCCATCGAGCAGGGGCGCACACGACTCGTCGTCGACTGCTCGCAGCTGGAGTTCTGCGACTCCACCGGACTGAACGTGCTGCTCGGCGCCCGCCTGAAGGCGGAGGGGCTCGGTGGCGGGGTCCACCTGGTGGCGATGCGGCCCGTCGTGGCGCGCGTATTCGAGATCACGGGGGCGGAGGCTGTCTTCACCGTGCATGATTCGCTCGATACCGCTCTGTGTGACTGACCCCGATTCGTCCGGGCAGGAGAGCAGACTGAAGACATTGGCGAATCGGTGAGGTGAAGCGCTGATGAGCACCACCCGGGAGCAGGCTCCGGGCGACCGTGGGCCCGAGCCCCAGGGAGCCCGGCCCGATGGCGTGCCGTTGGAGTCCGACGGCACGGGCGCCGTCGCGTCCTCGCGCGTTCTCGCGCTGAGCGGCGCGAGCGGCATCGTCCCGATGGCCCGGGACTTCACGCGGCAGGCCCTCTACGACTGGGGCTGGCTGCCGGCGGCGACGGCGGAGGGCCGCGCCGCGTGCGAGGACGTGCTGCTCGTCGTCTCCGAACTGGTCACCAACGCCTGTCTGCACGCCGAGGGTCCCGAAGGGCTGAGGGTCTCGCGCACCGCGAAGGTCCTGCGCCTGGAGGTCAGCGACCTCGGTGCGGGGCAGCCCGCGCCCCGCACCCCGCACCGCGCGGGGCGGCCCGGCGGCCACGGCATGTTCATCGTGCAGCGGCTGTGCCTCGACTGGGGCGTGGTGCGCACACCGGGTGTCACCGGCAAGACGGTCTGGGCGGAACTCGCGGCACCCGCGTAACTCCTGTCCGCGGTTACCGGCGGTTCGGACCGCCGGTCCACCGTCATGCCCGGACCTCGATCCCACCCTGCTCTTTGTCTTCCCTCGACAAGGTCCCCGGCGTACCTTGGCCGCCCGATCTGATGTGCCGTCAGTAACTTGGCGGCCCTCGGTACCACCGGCATAAGGGGAATTCGAGGTGTCGTACCAGAAGAGGACAGCGCTCGCGCTGGCGGCGGCGGTCGCGGGCTCGGTGGTGCTGATCACCGCACCGGCGGCCCAGGCATCCGTCGTGGACGTCAACTACAACTGCCAGACGCCGATCGGCGCGAAGAGCGCGGTCTCGCCCATCGACATCAAGGCCGTCAAGAGCGGCGGTTCCTACAACGTGACCATGTCCTTCCAGAAGGGCGTGTCCTCCAGCCCGGTCGCACTCGGCGCGGGCGCGATGAGCCCCAGCGCGGTGATCAACCTCGGTGGCGCCGACAAGGGGACGCTCTCGGTCAAGGGCCCCGCCAACTCCGCGGAGATCCCCGCCAACTCCCCCATCAAGATCAGCGACTTGTCGGGTACCTACGTACCCAAGGCCAACGGCAAGGTCACCTTCACCGCGGGCGTCCTCACCATCAAGGCGCTCGGCACCACCACGACCTGCACCCCCGGCAACAGCCCCGGTCCCTCGCTCGAACTCGACGTCTCCGGGGCCGGCGGTTCGGGCGGCTCCACCGGCGGCGGTTCCACCGGCGGCGGCGCCCCGGCCGCCCTCCCCAAGACCGGACCCCTCGACTCGGCCGTGGCCCTCGGCACCCTCGGCGGCACGGTCGTCCTGGCCGGCGCGGCCGGAGTGCTGTGGCTGACCCGACGCAACCAGCGGGCCTGACTCCACCCCCGTACGCCCTGACCGGGAACCCCCTCGCACCCGAGGAGCCGCCGATGCGTCCGATCCGCCCGGCCCTGCCGGCCGCGGCCCTGCTGCTGTGCGCGCTCGCGGCGCCCGCCGCCCAGGCCGCCCCGGCGGCGAGCGGGGACTGGACCGCCGCGCCCGCACCCGGCGGCGGGACCCGCCCCAGTGCCGGCGGCAGGCCCTACTTCTACCTGGAGGGCGCCCCCGGCACGGTCCTGGAGGACAAGGTCGCGCTGAGCAACCCGAGCGGCCACCCGCTCACCGTGACCCTGCGCGGAGCCGCCGCCCGCAACGCCGCGGACGGGGCCTTCGCCGTGCGCCGGGAGCCCGACCCCTGGATCGCACTGGCCGCCCCCGAGGTGAGCATTCCGCCGCACACCCGCGCCGACGTGCCGTTCGCGGTCACCGTCCCGGCCGGTGCCCAGCCCGGCGACCACCCCGCGGCCCTGCTCGCCTCGGCGGACGGCCGCGAGGTCGGCGTCCGCGTCCAACTCCGCGTCGCGGGGCCCACGTTGAGCGCCCTGACCGTGGAGGCCGTACGCGTCGACAAGGCCCGCGGCCTCATCCGGTACGCCCTGGTCAACCGCGGCAACACCACCCTGGTCCCGCGTCTCGCGCTGCACGCCGACGGCGTGTTCGGCCGCGCCCTTGACCGCCCGGCCCGCACCCTGCCGCTGGAACTCCTGCCGGGGCAGCGCGTCGAGCTGACCGAGCCCTGGCCGCACCCGCCCGCCCTCGACCGCGTGACCGTCCGCCTCGACGTCGCCGCGGACGGCGGCGCCCGCGCCGACGCCCGGGCGAGCGTCGCCTTCGTGCCGTGGGGCGCGGTCGGCGGGACGGTCCTCGTGCTGCTCGGGTGCGCCGCCGCCCTGCGGCTCGTGCGGCGCAGACGGCCACGGCCCGTGCCGAGCGAGGAACCGCCCGCACCAGCACGTGAGTTGGCGCAGACAGGAGCCCTTCAGTGACGCCACGCCCGAGGGGCGCGACCCTCGCCCTGCTGCTGCTCGGCCTCCTCGGCGCGGTGGCGGCCCCGCTCGCGCACGCCGACGCCGGCCAGCCCGCCCCCGCCGTCGCGCTCTCCCGGCCCGAGGCCGCCAAGGGCGCCGACGTCACCGTCACCGGCACGGGCTGGCGGCCCGGCGCGCTCCTCATGCTGCTCGTCTGCGGACAGTCCTCGCCCGACCGGGGTGTCATCGGCGGCACCAACTCCTGCGCCAACGCCGACGGCCAGGCCGTCACCACCGACGCCAAGGGGGCCTTCAGCAAGGTCCTGCCGGCCGCCCCGCCGCCCAAACCCTGCCCCTGCGTCGTCCACGTGGCCACCGTGCAGGGCGAACAGGCCGTCGTGGACACCGAGTTGAAGATCACCGGGCAGCCGGTGGCGCCGCTGCCCGACCAGAGCGGCGACGGGAAGCTCGCGGTGCTCGCCGAGCCCCGGCTCGACGGCGACAGCTCCGTGCTGACCTGGTTCGGCGCCCCGCCCGCCCGCACCCTGGTCTTCACCGTCGGCAACCTGGGTTCGGCCCCCGTCAAGGACCCCGTCTTCCAACTCGGCACCGCCCACGGCGTGTTCGCGCCGCAGTGGGAGGACCGGCAGTGGAAGGGCACCGTCCAGCCCGGCCAGAAGGCCGAGATCAAGCTGGACTTCGAGCTGTCGGCCGGCGCCCACGGCGACTACCAGGTCTCGCTCCAGTACGCGCACAAGCTGCTCGCCACCGAGCCCTGGGGCGTGGACCGTCCCTGGGGCGTGACCCTCTTCTGGATCCTGCTCTGCCTGGTGGTGCCCGCCGCCGTCTTCCGCATCGGCATGGCCGTGGTCGACCGGCTGCGCCCGCGCGAGAGCGGCCGGGCCCGGCCCGCCCGGCACCGCGGCGTACGGCTGCCCGGCCTCACCCTCCGGCCGCCGAAGCAGGGCCCGGACCCGGCCGGGCGCGAGCGGCCCCCGGCCGCGCCGGAACCCGGCGAGGGCGCCCCGCCCCGCGCCACGGCCGCGCTGCCGTGGTTCACCCCCGACTCCGCACCGTCCGAGAACCACCCCACCCGTTCACGACGTTCCACGACGAAGGGAAATCCGTGACCACGCAACGGAGGATGAGCGCGGCCGGTCTCGCGCTGATGCTCGGCGGCGCGGGGATCATGCTGGCCGCAGGCCCCGCACAAGCAGCCGAAGTCTCGTACGCCACCGAGTGCATACCGCCGTCCATCTCCGGCCTGCCACCGGTCGAGGGAACGACGAAGGTGCAGCTCACCGCCCCCGCCACGGCCAAGGTGGGCGATGTGGTGGACGTCGTCTGGAAGTTCACCCAGGCCGCGTCGAACAACCCCAACGTCCTCGACCTCAACAAGGACGTCGTCCAGCCGACCGGCACCCTGAAGGCCGGCGGCGCGCAGAGCGCCGACATCCCGATGAAGGGCCCGCGGCAGAACCCGCCGATCCCCAAGAACAGCCCGATGATCCTGCCGGACATGACGGCCAAGCTGAAGCTGACCAAGGCGGGCGACGTCACCCTGACGCCCGACGCGTACAACATCAACGTCAACCAGATCATGTCGACGGACACCAAGTGCACGCCGAAGGCGGCGGTCGGGGTTGGCGCCACCATCAAGGTGACGGACGGCGGGGGGACCACCGGCGGCACGACCGGCGGCACCACCTCGGGCTCGACGACCGGCGGCACCACGGGCGCCACCACGTCCGGCGGCAGCACGGCCTCGGGCGGCACGACCGGCGGCTCCGCGTCGGGCGGCACGACGGCGGGCGGCGCCTCCGGCGGGTCCACCACGGGCGGCTCGGCCACCGGCGGCTCCGCCTCCGGCGGGACGACCGGCGGCTCCGCCTCCGGCGGGACGACCGGCGGCAGCGGGGGACAGAGCGACTTCCCCGGCAAGGAAGTGGCGGTCAACTTCGCCTGCCAGTCGCCGGGACCGGCAAGTATCCAGTCCAAGGTGACCATCAACGCCAAGAAGAACGGCGGGAGTTACGACCTCACCGTCAAGACCGCCAAGGGCGTCATGAACAGCCCCGCCGACCTTCCCGCGGGCGCCCTCAAGCCGTCCATGCAGGTCGCCGTCGGCGGCGCCGACAAGGGCTCGGTGGCCGTCACCGGACCCGCCAACCCCGACCCGATCAAGTCGGGGGCGCCGGTGAGCCTCACCGACATGACGGGCACCTACAAGCCGGGCGCCTCCGGCAAGTCCACGCTCAGCCCCGGCGACCTGTCCATCGACGTCACCCTGGGCGGCGCGCCGATCCACATCCCGTGCAAGGTCTCCGGCTTGGCGCCGGTCTCCCTGGAACTGGACACGGCGGCCCAGCCGGGCGGCGCGGCCGGCGGCAGCGGCTCCGCGGGCACCACGGGGGGCACGGCGGGGGCCGGCGGCTCCGCGGGCGCCTCGTCCTCCGGCGGCCTGGCCCAGACCGGCGCGAGCGACACGGGCGCCCTGCGCGCGCTCGGCCTGGTCGCGGGCACCGTGATCCTGCTCGGCGGCGCGATCTTCACCTTCACCCCCTGGAAGCGGCTGCGCGGCACGCGCTGACGCCCCCGGGAAAGCGAAGAGCCGCCGCACCTGCGCGGTGCGGCGGCTCTTTCACGTACGGCGGGGGCGGGTCAGTGCACGCCGCCCATGAGGGGCTTGACCTTCTTGCGGAACATGAAGATCGAGACGCCCGCGACCACGGCGAGCGCGCCCTGGCTGGCGAACCAGTACGTGGAGTCGGTCGGCGCGCCGACCAGCTGGAGCAGCGCGATGACCGAGTCACCGGCCGTGACGGCCAGGAACCAGACACCCATCATCTGCGAGGCGTACTTCTCCGGCGCCAGCTTGGTGGTCAGCGAGAGGCCGACCGGGGAGAGCGTGAGCTCGCCGACGGTCTGGATCAGGTAGACCATGCACAGCCACAGCGGGGTGACCTTGACGTCGCCGGACGCGGCGGCCTGGGCCAGCATCATCACGAAGAACGAGAGGCCGATGAGCGTGAGGCCGAAGGCGAACTTCGACAGAGTGCTCGGCTCCTTGCGCCGCTTGTTCATGTACACCCAGAGCCAGGCGAAGACCGGCGCGAGGGCCATCACGTACAGCGGGTTCAGGGACTGGAACCAGCTGGACGGGAAGTCGAGACCGAACAGGTTGTTGGCGGTCTTGTCCTGCGCGAAGACGCTCAGGGTCGAGCCGGTCTGGTCGTAGATGCCCCAGAAGACGGCAGCGGCGACGAAGAACCAGACGTACGCCGACATCCGCGACTGCGAGACCTCGTCGAGGTCCTTGTCCCGCTTGATGCGCAGCAGGCACCAGGCCGGGATCACGAGGCCCGCGATGGTCAGCGGCCACATGGCCCAGTCCACCGTGAAGTGGCCCGAGACGGCGAGGGCGCCGTAGGCGACGACCGCCACGCCCAGCCACATCAGGACCTTCTTGATGATCGAGGCGCGCTCGGCCTCGGACATCGGGGTGGGAACGACGTCGCTCTCCGCCGACATGTGGCGGGTGCCGAGGAAGAAGAACAGCAGACCCAGCGCCATGCCCACGCCCGCGAGGGCGAAGCCGAAGTGCCAGTTGACCTTCTGGCCGACGGTGCCGATGGTCAGCGGGGCGGCGAAGGCACCGAGGTTGATGCCCATGTAGAAGACCGTGAAGCCACCGTCGCGACGCGGGTCGTTCTTGTCCGGGTACAGGTGGCCGACCATCGTGGAGATGTTGGCCTTGAGGAGACCGGAACCGAGCGCGATGGCCGCGAGACCGATGAAGAACGAGATCTCCACCGGCACGGCCAGCAGGAAGTGGCCGATCATGATGATCGTGCCGCCGATGGCCACGGTCTTGCGGGCGCCCCAGGCGCGGTCGGCGAGCCAGCCGCCCGGCAGGGCGAGCAGGTACACCATCGCGTTGTACACGGAGTAGATCGCGGTGGCCGTGGCCATGTTGAACCCGAGCCCACCCGAGGACGCCGGGGCGACCAGGTAGAGCACGAGCAGGGCCCGCATGCCGTAGAAGCTGTAGCGCTCCCACATCTCCGTCATGAAGAGGTTGGCCAGGCCGCGGGGGTGGCCGAGGAAGGTCTTCTCGGTGCCAGTGGTACTGGCCGAGTCCTTCGTCAGGCTGGACGCCATGGTCGATCCTTGCTTGCTCGGGACGCGCGCTTCGTGAGCGTTGAGTCGCGCCCGGTGGGGGAGGGCCGGCACCGGCATGGGGGCTGTCCCCCCAACGCCTTTGGGGTCCGGCTCCGTGGGGGAGCGCGGTAAGGACAGACCACACCGGGATCCACACCCCGTGCGCTTCTTCGCGCTGGGGCCCGGCCCGTAGGTCATTCACTGATCTCAAGACTGGCTGAGCCCGTCTTGTGCAGAAAAGAGACCCTTGGCGCGCCAAGCAGGCCAAAGGTCCTTGAGTAGTGCTATAGGCGTTGGGACACCATACGTCACGAGTGTGCGCCATATGGAAGGACTTGAGACATGGATCACAGGCATCCCTGGAACCATTGGCCATGATTCGAAGGTGTTAAACAAGATCGCTTCATAGACCCACAGGGTGGGTGGATCACCTGACGCATTGTCGCCGCCGCGGACTACCATCACCTCCATGACCCGTGTACTGCTCGCCGAGGATGACGCCTCCATCTCGGAGCCACTGGCCCGCGCCCTGCGCAGGGAGGGTTACGAGGTCGAGGTCCGCGAGGACGGCCCGACCGCCCTCGACGCCGGACTGCAGGGGGGCGCCGACCTGGTCGTGCTCGACCTGGGGCTTCCCGGCATGGACGGCCTCGAAGTCGCCCGGAGGCTGCGCTCCGAGGGGCACACCGTCCCGATCCTCGTGCTCACCGCCCGCGCCGACGAGGTGGACACCGTCGTCGGCCTGGACGCCGGCGCCGACGACTACGTGACCAAGCCCTTCCGCCTGGCCGAACTGCTCGCGCGGGTCCGGGCGCTGCTGCGGCGCGGCGCCACCGAGCCGGTGGCCCAGCCGGCCACCCACGGCGTGCGGATCGACGTCGAGTCGCACCGCGCCTGGATGGGCGACGAGGAGCTCCAGCTCACCGCCAAGGAGTTCGACCTGCTCAGGGTCCTGGTGCGGGACGCCGGCCGGGTCGTGACCCGTGACCAGCTGATGCGCGAGGTCTGGGACACCACCTGGTGGTCCTCGACCAAGACGCTCGACATGCACATCTCGTGGCTGCGCAAGAAGCTCGGCGACGACGCGGCCAACCCGCGCTACATCGCCACCGTCCGCGGAGTCGGCTTCCGCTTCGAGAAGAGCTAGAGCACCGGGGCACATGCGCCGTCGACTGATCAACTCCACACTCGCGGTCGTTCTCGTGGTGATCGCGGTCTTCGGCGTCTCCCTCGTCATCGTCGAGACACGGACCATCAGCAGCAGCGCCCAGGAGAGCGTGAACTCCGAGGCGCTGCGGCTGGTCTCCGTCGTCGACAGCCGCACCCTGGCGAACGAGACGATCAACGCCCAGGTTCTGAACGAGCAGATCGACCCCAAGCGGTACGCCCGCATCTCCATCCCGGGCCGCCCGGTGATGGAGATCGGCCGCAAGCCCGAGGGCACCGTCATCAAGGGCACCGCCGAGGGCGAGCGCGGCGAGGCCGTCCTGGTCGAGGAGTCCCGCTCCACGGTCACCAAGGAGGTCGGCCGCACCCTGCTGATCATCGGCGCGGTGGCCCTGCTCGCCATCGTCTCCGCGGTGCTCCTGGCCGTACGCCAGGCGAACAAGCTGGCCTCCCCGCTCACCGACCTCGCCGAGACCGCCGAGCGGCTCGGCTCGGGCGACCCGCGCCCGCGGCACAAGCGGTACGGGGTGCCCGAGCTCGACCGGGTCGCCGATGTGCTCGACTCCTCGGCCGACCGGATCGGCCGGATGCTCACCGCCGAGCGCCGGCTCGCCGCGGACGCCTCGCACCAGCTGCGCACGCCGCTGACCGCGCTCTCCATGCGCCTGGAGGAGATCGCCCTCACCGACGACCTCGACACGGTCAAGGAGGAGGCCACGATCGCCCTCACCCAGGTCGAGCGGCTGACCGACGTGGTGGAGCGGCTGCTGACCAACAACCGTGACCCGCGCACCGGTTCGGCCGTGGTCTTCTCGCTCGACGAGGTCGTCAAGCAGCAGCTGGAGGAGTGGCGCCCGGCCTACCGCAGCGCGGGCCGCGCGATCGTGCGCTCGGGCAAGACCGGTCTGAAGGCGGTCGGCACCCCGGGCGCGGTCGCCCAGGTGCTCGCCGCGCTGATCGAGAACTCGCTGATGCACGGCGGCGGCACGGTCGCGGTGCGGACCCGGGTGATCGGCAACCAGGCCGTGGTCGAGGTCACCGACGAGGGCCCCGGAGTGCGTCCCGACCTCGGCGCGCGGATCTTCGAGCGGACCATCAGCGGCCGCAACTCCACCGGCATCGGCCTCGCGGTCGCCCGCGACCTCGCGGAGGCCGACGGCGGCCGGCTGGAGATGCTCCAGCAGCAGCCCGCGGTGTTCGCGCTGTTCCTCAGCCGGGAGGCGCGGGGGCGCCGGGAGCCGGAGCGGACCGAGACGATCCGCTGAACCGGGGCGGTTCAGCGGGGGCGGTCAGCGCTTCGCGGGCGTGACGGGCCGGGGGTCGTCGAGAAACGATTCGGCCGTCTGCACGGCCTCCCGGGCGGGCAGCGCCCGGAACACCCACGTGCGGTACGACCAGAACCGGAACAGCGTGCCGAGGCCGATGCCGAGGAACTTGAAGAAGTTGTTCTGCCACGGGCTGTTCCAGCCGAAGCCGTACGTCGCCGCGTACAGGATGCCGTTCTCGATCACCGCGCCGACCACGCTGAACAGCAGGAACAGTGTGAGCTCGCGGGCCCGGCCGCTCTTCTCGCGGTCGCGGTAGGTGAAGTAGCGGAACCCCACGTAGTTGAAGGCGATCGCGATCGCGGTGGCCAGCAGGCTGGCCCGCACCACCTGGAGCTCGGTCGTGTGCCGCAGCAGGTTGAAGGCGCCCATGTTCACGAGCACCCCGAGACCGCCGACAGCGCCGAACTTGGCGACCTCGCGTACGAGCAGTCGCAGTCGCCCAGGCGACGCGCCCTGTGCACTCATGGTGATCGCCCAGCCCCGTCCGAGTAGGTGTGCTTTTCGTGCCAGTCAACCCGCCCATGCTAACCACCCCCTCGGTGCGACGCCCGTGGGCACTGGCAAAACGGCCCGCACAACCCGGCCCTGCGGGCACCACCGGGGCGCCGGATACCCTGGAGGCGTGACGTTCCCGGTAGTCGGCATGGTCGGCGGCGGTCAGCTCGCCCGCATGACCCACGAGGCGGGCATCCCCCTCGGCATCAGATTCAAGCTCCTCAGTGACACCCCGCAGGACTCGGCGGCCCAGGTGGTGAGCGACGTCGTCATCGGCGACTATCGCGACCTGGACACGCTGCGTGACTTCGCGCGCGGCTGTGACGTGATCACCTTCGACCACGAGCACGTGCCCACCGAACACCTGCGGGCCCTGGAAGCGGACGGCGTCGTCGTCCGCCCGGGGCCCGACGCGTTGGTGCACGCCCACGACAAGGGGGTGATGCGCGCCCGGCTCCGCGAGATCGGCGCGCCCTGCCCCCGCCACCGCATCGTGTCGGACCCGTCCGACGTCTCGGCGTTCGCCGCCGAGGGCGACGGATTCCCCGTCATCCTCAAGACGGTCGTCGGCGGCTACGACGGCAAGGGCGTGTGGTTCGTACGCTCCGAGGCCGACGCGGCCGACGCCTTCAAGGCGGGCGTCGCGGTCCTGGCCGAGGAGAAGGTGGACTTCGTGCGCGAGCTGGCGGCCAACGTCGTGCGCTCGCCCAGCGACCAGGCCGTGGCCTACCCGGTCGTCGAGTCGATCCAGGTCGACGGGGTCTGCGACACGGTGATCGCCCCCGCGCCCGATCTCGACGACGAACTGGCGGGCCAGGCCCAGCAGCTCGCGCTGCGCATCGCCTCCGAACTCGGCGTCGTCGGCCACCTCGCGGTCGAGCTCTTCGAGACCCGCGACGCCGACGGTGTGCCGGGCATTCTCGTCAACGAGCTCGCGATGCGCCCGCACAACTCGGGCCACTGGACCCAGGACGGCGCGATCACCTCGCAGTTCGCCAACCACCTGCGTGCCGTCCTCGACCTCCCCCTGGGCGACCCGCGCCCGCGGTCGAAGTGGACCGTGATGGGCAACGTCCTTGGCGGCGACTACCCGGACATGTACTACGCGTACCTGCACTGCATGGCCCGTGACCCGCAGCTCAAGATCCACATGTATGGCAAGGACGTGAAGCCCGGCCGCAAGGTGGGCCACGTCAACACCTACGGCGACGACCTCGCGGACGTCCGCGAGCGGGCCCGCCACGCAGCCGACTACCTCAGAGGAACGATCACCGAATGAGCAGCGCTATCGCACCCGGTCCCGTCGTCGGCATCGTCATGGGCTCGGACTCCGACTGGCCGGTCATGGAGGCCGCAGCCAAGGCGCTGGACGAGTTCGAGATCCCGTACGAGGTCGGCGTCGTCTCCGCGCACCGGATGCCGCACGAGATGATCGCGTACGGCGAGGACGCGGCGGGCCGCGGCCTGAAGGCGATCATCGCCGGCGCGGGCGGCGCCGCCCACCTGCCCGGCATGCTGGCCTCGGTCACCCCGCTGCCCGTCATCGGCGTGCCGGTGCCGCTCAAGTACCTCGACGGCATGGACTCGCTGCTCTCCATCGTGCAGATGCCCGCGGGCGTGCCGGTGGCCACCGTCTCGGTCGGCGGCGCGCGCAACGCGGGCCTGCTGGCGGCCCGCATCCTGGCCGCGCACGACGGCGAACTCCTGGCCCGCATGCGGGAGTTCCAGCAGGACCTGAACCACCAGGCCACCGAGAAGGGCAAACGGCTGCGGGCGAAGGTCGAGGGTTCGGGCGCCTTCGGATTCGGGAAGTGAGCGCCGTGACCCGTCTCGACGAAGCCCGCGCGCTGCTCGCCCGTCACCCCGTGGTCGACGGCCACAACGACCTGCCCTGGGCGCTGCGCGAAAAGGTCCGCTACGACCTCGAACGCTGCGACATCGCCACCGATCTGACCGGCCGCACCCACACCGACATCCCCCGGCTGCGCGCGGGCGGGGTCGGCGCGCAGTTCTGGTCCGTGTACGTGCGGACGGACCTGGCGGGCGACGAGGCGGTCTCGGCGACGCTGGAGCAGATCGACTGCGTCGACCAGATGCTGGCGCGCTACCCCGGCGACCTGGCGCCCGCGCTCACCGCGGACGACATGGAGGCGGCGCGCGCGGCGGGCCGGATCGCCTCCCTGAAGGGCGCCGAGGGCGGCCACTCGATCAACAACTCCCTCGCCACGCTGCGGGCGCTGTACGCGCTCGGCGTGCGCTACATGACGCTGACCCACAACGACAACCTCGCGTGGGCGGACTCGGCGACGGACGAGCCGGGCGTGGGCGGGCTCTCGCCGTTCGGCCACGAGGTCGTCCGCGAGATGAACCGCCTGGGCATGCTGGTCGACCTCTCGCACGTGGCGGCGACGACGATGCGGGACGCGCTGGCCACGACGGCGGCCCCCGTGATCTTCTCGCACTCCTCCGCGCGGGCGATCTGCGACCACCCGCGCAACATCCCGGACGACGTGCTCGCCCAGCTGCCCGGCAACGGCGGGGTGGCGATGGCGACCTTCGTGCCGAAGTTCATCCTCCCGGCGGCCGTGGCGTGGACGCGGGCGGCCGACGAGAACCTGCGCGCGCACGGGCTCCACCACCTCGACACCTCGCCGGAGGCCATGAAGCTCCACGAGGCCTTTGAGGCGGCGAACCCGCGTCCCGTCGCGACGGCCGCGACGGTCGCGGACCACCTGGACCACATGCGCGAGGTGGCGGGCGTCGACCACATCGGCATCGGTGGCGACTTCGACGGCACCGCCTTCACGCCGTCCGGCCTGGACGACGTGGCGGGCTACCCGAACCTGGTGGCCGAGCTGTTGTCGCGCGGGTGGTCGTCGGGGGATCTGGCGAAGCTGACGTGGGGGAACGCGGTGCGGGTGCTGCGGGACGCGGAGGCTGTCTCCCGCGACCTCCGCCTGTCGCGGGGGCCCTCCAACGCGACCCTCCCCACCCTGGACACCTGACGCCCCCCGGCGGGGCGGGGCCGCTCGCCCTCGACCCCGCTCTCGCCCGCGGACCGTGCCCGCTCCTCGCGCAGTTCCCCGCGCCCCTTGGCCCCGTTTTCGTCCCCGGGCCGTGCTCGCTTCTCGCGCAGTTCCCCGCGCCCCTTGGCGGCATCGTGCTGGCCCACATGAGCAACCTCAGCCCGTCATGGGGGTCCCCCCTGGCCCTTGAGGCCTTGGGGGAGTTTGAGGACGAGCGCCCTCAAGGCGCGAACGGGGTCTGGGGCGGAGCCCCAGGGCGCCCGCGGACCGTGCGTGGTTGCTCGCGCAGTTCCCCGCGCCCCTGGCAGGGTCGGTGCTGGCCCGCATGGGCATCTTCAGCCCGTCATGGGGGTCCCCCTGGCCCTTGAGGCCTTGGGGGAGTTTGAGGACGAGCGCCGTTCGGGCGCGAACCGGGGTCTGGGGCGGAGCCCCAGGGGTGGGCCGGGGTGCGCGGAGTCGCCCGAACGCTTCGTTCGCCGCGACCCCGCCGCCCCGCCATGACACCGTGTCGGTACTGCCGTCACCGCCGATACCGGGAGCCCGTCATGGCAGATCTGCAGGACGACCCCCAGGACACCGCGGCGGTCGGCGAGCTCGACGCGCCGACCTCCGCCGGGCCGGACGCCATACCCGTACCCGCACCGGAAGACGGCGACGAGTGCCTCGTCCGGGCCCGTTCGCTGCTCGCCACGCACCCCGTGGCCGACGGGTACAACAGCCTGGCGAAGACGCTCGCGCAGGCCCCCTGGCACGATCTGGAGGTCGGCGAGAGTTCGCTCGACACGGACATCCCCCGGCTGCGGGCCGGCGGGGTCGGCGCGCAGTTCTGGGCGCTGACCGCCGACCCGGAGTGCCCCGACCCGGCCGGCGTCACCCTGGAACGGCTCGACCGGATCCGCTCGCTGATCGCCGCCTGCCCGGAGTGGCTGCGCCTCGCGCTGACCTCCGGGGACCTAGCGGACGCCCGCAACCACGGCCGCATCGCCTCGTTCCTCGGCCCGGTGGCCGCGCACGCGCTGGGCGACTCGCTCGGCACCCTGCGGTCCTACCACGTCCTCGGGGTGCGGGCCCTCGCGCTGACCCCGGGTACCCGGTGGACCGAGCCGGGGCTGACCCGCTTCGGCCTGGAAGTGGTGCGCGAGGCGAACCGGCTCGGAATCCTGCTCGACCTCTCGGGGGCGACCTCCGCCACCTGGCGCCGCACCCTCGACTCGGCCAAGGCCCCGGCGCTGCTCTCCCGCTCGGCGGCGGCCTCCCTCACCAGGCACCCGCTGAACGCCTCCGACGAGCTGCTCGACGCGATCGGCGCGAACGGCGGGGTGTGCCTGGTGAGCTTCGCCCCCGAACAGATCCAGCAGAGCGGTCCGGGCACGTCCGTGCGCGACGTGGCCGATCACATCGAGCGGGTGCGCGACGTGGCCGGGCCCTCGCACGTCGGCCTCTCGGGAACGTACGGGCTGATCACGGGTGCGCCGCGCACCCCCGGCCTCGAAGACGCCTCCTGCTATCCGACGCTGATCGCCGAGCTCCTCGACCGGGGCTGGACCGAATCCGAGATCGCGGCGCTGACCTGGGAGAACCTCACCCGGGTGGTGCGGGAGGCGGATTTCGCGGCCCGTGCCACGGCCCCGCGCCGGTCCCCGTCGAACGCCACCATCGAGGACCTCGACGGGCCCTGACCGGGCGGGGCGGAGGCGTCAGGCGCGCGGGCGGCCCATCGCGCGGTAGGTCCAGCCCGCCTCGCGCCACTTGACCGGGTCCAGCGCGTTGCGCCCGTCCAGGATGACCCGGGTGGCCGCGGCCTTCGCGAGCTCGGCGGGGTCGAGGTCGCGGAACTCGCGCCACTCGGTCAGGTGCAGCACCACATCGGCGCCGCGCACCGCTTCGTGGGCGGAGGGGGCGTAGCCGAGCGTGGGGAAGACACGGCGGGCGTTGTCCATGCCCTTCGGGTCGTACACCGTGACCTGGCCGCCCTGGAGGTGGATCTGCCCGGCGACGTTGAGCGCGGGGGAGTCGCGCACGTCGTCGGAGTCGGGCTTGAAGGTGGCGCCGAGCACCGCGACCCGCTTGCCGAGGAAGGTCTCGCCGCCCACCGCCTCGCGGGCCAGCTCCACCATGTGGCCGCGGCGGCGCATGTTGACCGAGTCGACCTCCCGCAGGAAGGTGAGCGCCTGGTCGGCGCCGAGCTCGCCGGCCCGCGCCATGAACGCCCGGATGTCCTTGGGCAGGCAGCCGCCGCCGAAGCCGATGCCGGCCCGCAGGAACTTCTTCCCGATGCGCTCGTCGTGGCCGATGGCCTCGGCCAGCTTCACCACGTCACCGTCGGCGGCCTCGCACACCTCGGCCATGGCGTTGATGAAGGAGATCTTGGTGGCGAGGAAGGAGTTGGCCGCGGTCTTCACCAGCTCGGCGGTCGGGAAGTCGGTCACGACGAACGGCGACCCCTCCGCGACCGGCCCCGCGTACACCTCGCGGAGCAGCTTCTCGGCGCGCTCGCTCTCGACGCCGACCACGATCCGGTCCGGGTGCAGGGTGTCGTCGACGGCGAAGCCCTCCCGCAGGAACTCCGGGTTCCACGCCAGCTCCACGCCCTCCGGCAGCGCCGCCGCGAGCCGGGCCGCCGAGCCGACCGGCACCGTGGACTTGCCCACGACCAGCGCGCCGTCCGCCAGGTGCGGGGCGAGCGAGCCGAAGGCCGCGTCGACGAAGCTCATGTCACAGGCGTACTCGCCGTGCTTCTGCGGGGTGTTCACGCACACGAAGTGCACGTCGCCGAAGGCCCCGACCTCCTCCCAGGAGGTGGTGAAGCGCAGCCGCCCGCTGGAGCCCTCGATGCCCGCGACGTGCTTTTGCAGCAGCTCTTCGAGGCCGGGCTCGTACATGGGGACACGCCCCCGCCCCAGCATCTCGATCTTCTCCGGGACCACGTCGAGACCCAGCACCTCGAACCCCAGCTCCGCCATGGCCGCGGCATGGGTGGCGCCGAGGTATCCGGTGCCGATCACAGTGATCTTGAGGGCCATGCGGTGCTCCTGAAGTGCGGGCTCGGGGAGACGGGCGTACGGACGGCAAACGCGGGGACCGAGCATAGTCGGGCCCCGGCAGGCCCCTTTTGCGGGCTGTCGCCAAGCTCACGTATGCCTGGGACGGCCCTGCCCCCTAAAATTAGGTTACTTAACGGTAGTTAGCGTCCCTTGGGGAGTGAGAGACCTTGGCCGGAACGGCTGGAAACGCAGGACACACGGGCAACTCGGAGTTCGACCTGTACCGCCCGTCCGAGGAGCACGACATGCTCCGCGACGCCATCCGCTCGCTCTCCGAGGCCAAGATCGGCCCGTACGCGGCCGAGGTCGACGAGCAGGCCCGCTTCCCCCGTGAGGCGCTGGAGGCGCTGGTCGCCAACGACCTGCACGCCGTGCACGTGCCGGAGGAGTACGGCGGCGCGGGCGCCGACGCGCTGGCCACCGTCATCGTGATCGAGGAGGTCGCACGGGTCTGCGCCTCCTCCTCCCTGATCCCGGCCGTGAACAAGCTCGGCTCGCTCCCGGTGATCCTCTCCGGCTCCGAGGAGCTGAAGAAGAAGTACCTGGGCCCGCTGGCCAAGGGCGAGGGCATGTTCTCGTACTGCCTCTCCGAGCCGGACGCGGGCTCGGACGCCGCCGGCATGAAGACCAAGGCCGTCCGCGACGGGGACTTCTGGGTCCTCAACGGCGTGAAGCGCTGGATCACCAACGCGGGCGAGAGCGAGTACTACACGGTCATGGCGGTGACCGACCCGGAGAAGCGCTCGAAGGGCATCAGCGCCTTCGTCGTCGAGAAGTCGGACGAGGGCGTCTCCTTCGGCGCTCCGGAGAAGAAGCTCGGCATCAAAGGCTCGCCGACCCGCGAGGTCTACCTCGACAACGTCCGCATCCCCCTCGACCGCATGATCGGCGAGGAGGGCACGGGCTTCGCGACCGCCATGAAGACCCTGGACCACACCCGCATCACCATCGCGGCCCAGGCCCTCGGCATCGCGCAGGGCGCCCTCGACTACGCCAAGGGCTACGTCCAGGAGCGCAAGCAGTTCGGCAAGGCGATCGCCGACTTCCAGGGCATCCAGTTCATGCTGGCCGACATGGCCATGAAGCTGGAGGCCGCCCGCCAGCTCACCTACTCGGCCGCCGCCAAGTCCGAGCGCCTCGACTCGGACCTGACGTTCTTCGGCGCCGCCGCCAAGTGCTTCGCCTCCGACGTCGCCATGGAGATCACCACGGACGCCGTCCAGCTCCTCGGCGGTTACGGCTACACCCGCGACTACCCGGTCGAGCGCATGATGCGCGACGCGAAGATCACCCAGATCTACGAGGGTACGAACCAGGTCCAGCGGATCGTGATGTCCCGCAACCTGCCGTAACCGTAAGGGAGTTGACGCAGGGCCCGCATCCTCGCCCGAGGGTGCGGGCCCTGCGCCGTGCCGCGGGCGTTCAGTCCCGCACGGACCTGCGGCGGCGTACGAGCACGATCGCCCCGGCGCCCAGGGCCACCGCCGCGCCGCCCGCGAGGGCGAGCTGGGGCACGGCCGACGAGCCGGTCTCGGCCAGGGCGCCGTCCGCCGGGGCGGTGGTGGCGGACAGCGGAACCGCCGCCGCGCCGCCCTGGGCGCGGGGCGCCGTGGTCGGCTGCGACTCGCCCGTCCTGCTGGGCTTCCCGCCGACGGCCAGGACGTCGAACTCGTACCGGGCCTGGCTCGGGGTCCCGCCGCAGGTGCCGTCCGCGTTGCGGTAGTCGGCGGCCACGAACAGGTCGGCCCGGCCCACCGGGGTCGCGCCGTCGACCCTCATGCGCAGCTTCAGATCGGCGCTCTTGCCCGCCGCGAGGTGGGTGACCGGACCCGCCTGGTTGAGCGGCAGTTCCTTCCAGCCGTCCGAGCCCGCCTCGGACCACTGGAGATGCACCAGCTTGTCGATGTCCTTGCCGCCGCCCTTGCCGTCCACATAGGCGAAGACGAACGGCCAGAGCCGGTCCAGGGTCTTGCCGGTCCCGTTGGTCAGCCGGATCGAGAAGTCGGCGCTGGTGCCCGCGGCGATCTGCGACGGGAAGCCGCTCAGAGCCGTCGTGAGGGAGGCGTCCTGCGTGCACTCGGTGCTCGGGCCCGGGTCCGCCTTGGCGTCGGCCAGTGCCTGGTCGGCGGCCTTCTTGTCGGCGAGGGCCTTGATGGTGGCGCTCTTGGCCCGGTCGAGCGCGTCCTTCGCCGCGTCCTGGACCTTGTCCGCCGCCGCCTTGGCCGTGGCGAGCCTGCCGGCCGCCTCGGTCTTCGCCGTCCCGGCGCCCTTCACGGCCTCCTCGGCCTTGGCGACGCGCTGCGCCGCGAGGTCCTGGTCGACCGGGCTCGCGGTGGTGGGCAGGGCGCTCAGCCAGGTCTTCGCGTCGGCGAGCTCCTGGTCGGCGGCGGCCTTGGCGCGGGTGGCCTCGTCGGCGTCCTTCTGGGCCTTGCCCAGGGCCACGAGGGCCGGGGAGGTGTCCAGGGAGGCGAGGGCCTTGCGCGCGTCGCTCTCGTCCGCGGACGCCTTTTCGTACGCCTTCTGCGCGTCGGCCGCGGCCTTTTCGAGCTCGGCGATCGTGGGCTTCTTCGCGGTGAGCGCCGGCGGTTTTCCGTCGGCGAATGCCGGGGTCGCGGAAAGCAGCAGTGCGGGGGTCGTGACGGCGGCGGCGACGGCCGTCGCGAGAGTACGGCTTATCTTCACGTGAGCCCTTTGTTGAGTCTGCCGAGTCCAAAAGAATGGAAAAGAAACAGGCCGTGATCGTAGGGCGCCGGATGCCGCGGGGGAAGCGGAAAAAAGCCCGCCGCCAGGCGTCTCGCGGACGCCCGGCGGCGGGCAAATCACGGCAACCCGGGGCAGTTGCCCACGGTTGCCGTGGTTTCTCTGTGACTCATGTCATGCGCGACGGGTCAACGCCCGTGCCCCGGCGGCTACTTGACCGTGACCTTGTCGTCGTTCTTCAGCTCGTTCACCAGCTGCGTGACCTTCGGCTTGTCCCACAGCAGCGACGTCTGCGGGCCGTCACCGGCGACCGGCATGTTCATCGAGATGCCGTCGCCGCTCGTGATGCCCTTCATCGCCCAGAACATGGAGCCCAGGTCGAACAGGCCCATGTCCTTGTCCACGATGAGGGTGTCCAGGCCCGCGCCCATCACCGGGTACAGCTTGAACGGGTTGAGGACGGTCGTCGGCGTGGCCGTCTGGCTGGCGAGCGCGGACAGGAACCTCTGCTGGTTCTTGGTGCGCTCCAGGTCACCGGCGGCATAGCCGTGCCGGTTGCGGACGAACGCGAGCGCCTGCTGGCCGTTGAGGGTCTGCTTGCCCTTCTTGAAGTCCGCGCCGGAATCCTTGTCCTTGATGTCCTGCGGAATATCGAGTTCCACGCCGCCGACCGCGTCCACGATGTTCGCGAATCCCGCGAAGCCGATCTCCGCGTAATGGTCGATGTGCAGTCCGGTATTCGCCTCGACGGTACGGACCAGCAGTTCGGGGCCGTCGATCGAGAACGCGGCGTTCAGCTTGTCCTTGCCCTTGGACGGGAACGTCTTTCCGCTCTGGGAGCCCTTGAAGCTGGGGATCGTCACCCAGGAGTCGCGCGGCAGCGACACCATCGTGTTCCCGTTGTCGCCGACGTGCAGCAGGATCATCGAGTCGGTCCGCTTGCCCTCGGCCGAGCCGGTGTGCAGCTTCTTCTTCTCCGCGTCGGACAGGCCGTCGCGGGAGTCCGAGCCGACGATCAGGTAGTTGGTGCCCTTGCCCTCGCCGGGCCGGTCGATGACCTTGGAGAGGTCGACCTCGCGGCGCACCTTGCCGTCCGCCCAGAAGTACGTGGCCACCGAGGCGACCACGAGCACGACGACCAGGCTCAGCACCCCGATGGTGATGCGCTTGCGCCAGTTCGGCGCCGCCCCGGGCCGCGGACCGCCCGGGCCGCCGGGACCCGCGGGACCCCGCCCGGCCGGGCTGCCGTAGACGTGGCCCTCGCTGTAGCCGCTGTCGTACGCGCCGGACTGTCCGGGCACCCCGGGGGCGCCCTGGGCGTACTGCTGCTGTCCGTAGCCGCCGTCGTACCCGGGCTGCTGCCGCGGTACCGGACGCTGCGAGGGGGGTACGGGTGCGGACCGCTGGACGTGCCGCATCCGGCGGGCACCCTCCGGCTGGGCGGCGGAGCTGCCGCGGCCGTAGGCGTCGTCACCGTTTCCGCGGGCGCTGCCACCCCGGTCGTCGGGCCATTGGTTCATGCCGTCCAGCATGCACGGCCCTCCCGTGCGCCTGACAGGGCAGGGTGGAATTCGGGGCAGGGCTGTTGCAAGGCTGATGCAATGAGCCCCGGCGCGCGGGCCGCATAAAGTGGAACGCATGACTGATCTTCCGGGCAAGCCGACCTCGGCCTCCCGAACCACCCTGAGCCACATCATGACCACCCATGACACCAACCTCCTGGGCACGGTGCACGGCGGAGTGATCATGAAGCTGGTGGACGACGCCGCGGGCGCGGTGGCCGGGCGCCACTCGGGCGGCCCGGCCGTCACCGCCTCCATGGACGAGATGGCGTTCCTGATGCCGGTCAGGGTCGGCGACCTGGTGCATGTGAAGGCGCAGGTCAACTGGACGGGACGGTCCTCGATGGAGGTCGGCGTGCGGGTGCTCGCCGAGCGCTGGAACGAGTCGACCCCGGCCCAGCAGGTGGGCTCGGCCTACCTGGTCTTCGCGGCAGTCGACGCCGACGGCAAGCCCCGCCGGGTGCCGCCGGTGCTCCCGGAGACCGAGCGCGACGAGCGCCGCTACCAGGAGGCCCAGATCCGCCGCACCCACCGGCTCGCCCGGCGCCGCGCGATCATGGACCTGCGCGAGAAGCGGGCCGCGGAGGGCCTGGACGACTGAGCGGTCCGCGGGTGGTGCCGCTGGGGCGTCAGGGGCAGACCACCTGGTCGCCGGTGACCGTGCCGAAGTCGCCCTGCGGCTGCTCCTCGGCCCGGACCGGGACCACGTCCTTGAAGTCGGCGCCCGCCGTCACCTTCATCGTGGCGCCGAGCCCCTTGACCGGGCGCAGCTCGCTGCCCGGCAGGGCGATGGCGAGCGACCTCGCCGAGCGGTCCCAGCGCGGGTCGTACTCGATCAGCGTGCGGCGCATGTCGAGGTTGGCGCTCGGCTGGGGGGAGCCGCTGGTCCGGAAGCCCGTGGCGTGCAGCGCGTCGTCCACGCGGCGGCCGAGCCCGTCGGTGCGGGTCCCGTTGTAGACCTGCACCCTGATCTGCTCGGGGGCGACCTCGACGATCGCGCCGGGGCCCCTGCGCGGGGGCTTGGCGTCCTTGACGGCCGGCTGCGGCGCGGGCTTCGGCGGGGCGTGCGGGGCCAGCGGCTTGTCCTCGCGCAGCAGCTGGAACAGCTTCTTCGCCTTGGCGTCGTCCCACTTCACGGTCGAGCCGATGCCCTTGACGGGGAAGCTCAGCTGCCCCAGCGGCACCGTCGTGAAGTCCGACGACGAGGGCGAGAACCCCTTCATCGCGGAGCTGAAGCTCAGCATCTCCTCGACCCCGAAGCCCTCGTCGGCGCGGACCGAGGACAGCAGCGACGAGGCGACCTCGCGGAACTTCACCGGGTTCAGGAGCACCCCGTTGCTCGTCGCCTTCGCGACCAGGGCGGCCAGGAAGCGCTGCTGGCGCTGCATCCGGCCGAGGTCGGCGGAGCCGTCGGTGTGCCGGGAGCGCACGTACTGGAGCGCCTCGCCGCCGTTCAGCTGGTGGGTGCCCGCGGCGAGGTCGATGCCGGTGTAGGAGTCCTTCATGGGGCGCGCCGTGCAGATCTGCACGCCGCCGACCACGTCGACGGTCTTCATGAAGCTGGTGAAGTCGACCTCCAGATAGTGGTCGATCTTCAGGCCGGTCATGTTCTCGATGGTGCTCACGGTGAGCGCGGGGCCGCCCTCCGCGTACGCCGCGTTCAGCTTCACCGGGTGACCCGGATGGTGCCGGCCGGTGTCCTCGTCGGTGCGCTCGGGGACCTCGGCGTAGGAGTCGCGCGGCAGGCTCACCACGCTCACCCGGTCCCGCTCCGCCGAGACGTGCACCATCATGATCGTGTCCGTGCAGTGGCAGGGCGCCCCGCCGAGCCGGTACTTCTGCTTCTCCTCCGGCGTGATCTTGTCCCGCCCGTCGGTGCCGACCAGCAGGATGTTGGTGCCCCGGCTGCCCTGCGGCCGGTTCTTCATGTCCCGGAACGGGTCCACCCGGCCGATCCCGCCGTCCAGGCTGGTCATCACCGCGTGCCCGACCCCGCCCGCGCCGAGCACCAGCACGGACAGCGTGGTCGCGAGCCGCATGCCCCAGCGGGGGCGCTCGTCCTGCTGTCTCGCGCGCGGGTGACCGGGTCGTACGGGGCGCGGACGGGGCGGCGTGGGCACGGGGACCTCCGCGGGTGACAGGGGGATCTCGAGCACCGTAGGCCCATACGATCAGCTACCCCGGGCGCCGCCCCGGCCGCCGCGCGACCGTGTCCCCCATTCGCGGTAACGTGACCACCGATGAACGCCACGCCTGCTGTTTCCGTGATCATGCCGGTCCTCAATGAGGAGCGGCATCTGCGCAACTCGGTCCGTCACATCCTGGAGCAGGAGTACGCGGGCGAGATGGAGGTGGTGATCGCGCTCGGCCCGTCCACGGACCGTACCGACGAGATCGCCGCCGAGCTGGTGGCCGAGGACCCGCGGGTCCACACGGTCCCCAATCCCACCGGACGCACGCCCGCGGCCCTGAACGCCGCCATCAAGGCCTCCCGCCACCCGGTCGTGGTACGCGTCGACGGCCACGGCATGCTGTCGCCGAACTACATCGCCACCGCCGTACGCCTCCTGGAGGAGACCGGCGCGCAGAACGTCGGCGGCATCATGCACGCCGAGGGCGAGAACGCCTGGGAGGACGCGGTCGCGGCCGCGATGACCTCGAAGATCGGCGTCGGCAACGCGGCCTTCCACACGGGCGGCGCGGCCGGGCCCGCCGAGACTGTGTACCTGGGTGTCTTCCGCCGCGAGGCGCTGGAACAGCAGGGCGGCTACAACGAGGAGTTCATCCGCGCCCAGGACTGGGAGCTGAACTTTCGGATCAGGGAGGCCGGCGGTCTCATCTGGTTCTCGCCCGAGCTCAAGGTCCAGTACCGGCCCCGGCCTTCGGTGAAGGCGCTGGCCAAGCAGTACAAGGACTACGGGCGTTGGCGCCATGTGGTGGCGCGCTACCACGAGGGCTCCATCAACCTGCGCTACCTGGCCCCGCCGACCGCCGTCTGCGCGATCGCCGCGGGCGTCGTGGTGGGCGCGCTGGTGACGCCGTGGGGCTTCGTGGTCCCGGCCGGCTACCTCGCCGCGATCACCGCGGGCTCGCTGCCCGCGGGCCGGGGCCTGTCGCTCAAGGCCCGCGCCCAGATCCCGGTGGCGCTCGCCACCATGCACATGTCCTGGGGCTACGGCTTCCTGACCAGCCCGAAGGCGCTGGCGAAGCGGGTCATCGCCAGCCGCCGCCCGGCGGTGCGGACGACATCGGTCTGAGCCGGTCCGAGCGCAACACGACAGGGGCGC
>NZ_QOLA01000015.1 GCF_003324565.1 Streptomyces sp. SDr-06
CGTACGAAAGCGCCACGGCGGGAGCGGATCCGCCCAGCGGGGCCGGCACGCTGACCGGGTAGGTCCAGGTGAAGTCACCGGTTGAGGTGCCAGCGCTCCAACTTCCCGATGGGGCAAGGGGGGTGGCACTGTACGTGCCGCCGGCCCCGCCCGGAGCCGGAGCGGCGGCGAGGACCATGGGCTGAGCGCCGGCCGAGAGAGCCTGGGGAGCAAGAGCAGCGCCGCTCGTACCCACCGCCGGCGGAGAGATCGCGGCGGGCGGCAGGGCCACATCGGCGACCAGACGGTGGTGCGCGTAGTCGTTGTGGAAGGGGACGGGCTTGGCGGTGCGGCACTGGGCGGCTTGCGGCGTGGTCAGGGAGCAGGCCGGGAGCTGCACCAGTTGGAGCCGGGAGGTGTAGTCACCTCCGTAGGCGTTGGCGAACCCGGCGTACTCCAGACCGACCGAGACCTTGTCGTCCCCCTTGGTGGTGGCCTTGTTCGTCAGCGAGACCAGGACGCCGTCGATGCCGGCTTGCTGAGCCTCGGCGCGTCCTGCGACCGTGACCGACACCTTGTCCGGCGTCTGTCCGGCTCCTGTCGCGACAGGGTGCTTCTGCGTGAGGGATCCCGGGCGCCCCAGCCAGACGGGGGTTCCGATGACCTGAGCGGGGGCGGGCTCCACGGAGGGGGCGGATTTCGGCGAAAGCGCCTGCGGGGCGCCCAGGTTGCCCGCCGCCGGATCTGCCAGCGCGCTCGTGGCCGCGGGCCACATCACGGGAGCCGGGGCGGGGCCGATCTGACTCGGTCCGTGCGCTGCCCGCCGTGACGGAGGTGCCGCCGAGACGCCGTCATGTCCGGAGACGGAGTGCTGCTTGTCGAGCGGCCGCGGTGACCACAGTTTCGGCAGATCGCGCCCTCGGGCCAGGACCGGAGCCCCCGAGAGCACCGTCAGCGTGAGCGCCATACAGGTCACCAGAGCGACTGTATTGCGCCGTGCGCAGGCATGCCGAATCCAGCCAAAAATCAGCGAGAAGCTCCCGCTTTTACTCTTCACTTAAAGCCCCACCCCTGGAAACAAATAGACGGGAAAGCTATCAGCAGACTGCTAATAACCCCGTCAAGCGAGAAGAAAGCATGGGGAAATAATCAGGCATGAAAGGGTAATAAGTCGAGCACAATCAGGCACACAGGGCGGCAGAACACACAGAACAGACACAGTGCCTTCATAGTTGGGTGACCTCTTGCCACGACATGTCGCACTTGCGCGTTTAGGGCTGATAACGGCGGTAGATTCAGCAGGAAAGCATCGCTCCACCGCCGCTCAATCAGCCTGACCTGCTCCCGCCACGAGCCTTCGGACTTCGTGCCAGATATGCTCCGGAAAGCTCGCCAAATACGGCACTGAATTCAGCAATGCACAGGCATGTCAGGAGCAGCATGAGGACCAAGAGCCGATATAGACGCCGAGGCATGGCCTCCGCTTTGAGCGTGGCCCTGAGCTCCGCGTTCATCCCCCTCGCCTTCGGCACAGGGGTCGCGGCTGCGCACGACGTGGCCAACGCAGCCTCCGCCGAGGTCGGTGGGGCCTCCCCGACCGGCGCGCCGGCGGCTCCCGGCCGGGCCGACGCCGTCCTGGCTTCGGCCAAAGCCAGGTCCACCGGTGCCGCCGTCCCCGTGAGTGCGGCCACCACGCCGACGAACACGCTGACGGCCAATCCGGACGGCAGCTTCACCCAGACCCAGAACCTTCTGCCCGTGCGGGTCAACAAGAGCGGCACCTGGGTGCCGGTTGACGCCACCCTCCGGCGCGGCGCCGACGGGACCATCGCCACCGCAGCGACCCCTACCGCCCTGTCCTTCTCCGCCGGAGGCAGTGGCCCCCTCGCCACGATGACCTCCCCGGACGGCAAGCGACTTGCCCTCACCTGGCCCGACCCGCTGCCGACCCCCAGCCTTTCCGGTACCAGCGCGCTCTATTCCGAGGTACTTCCGGGTGTTGATCTCCGCGTCACCGCACAGGGCCAAGGCGGATTCACGCAGGTTCTGGTCGTCAAGTCCCCTGACGCGGCACGCAATCCCAAGCTCGCTTCCCTCCGGCTGCGCACGGCGACGAGCGGTCTCACGCTGACGAACGACAGCACCGGCGCCCTCACCGCCAAGGACAGTTCGGGAAGAGCTGCCTTCTCCGCGCCCACACCGGTCATGTGGGACTCGAGCACCTCCACCCTCGCACCGGCCAAGTCGCAGTCACTGTTCCTGCGGAGTCCAGCCCCAGGTGGTACCAGCGACAGGGCGGCCGCCGGCCCGTCGGCCGGGGCGAAGCAAGCGGACCTGCGGGCCACGGCGGGTGGAGACGGCATCACCCTGACACCGGACCAGAAGATCCTGACCGCTCCCGACACGCGCTTCCCCGTCTACATCGACCCCAACTGGATACCCCGCAACACCGGCAACTCAGCCTGGGGCGGCATCTGGGAGGCTCACAAGTCCGAGCCCTGGGACACCACGAAGTGGGATGACCCCGGCGTCGGCTACCAGGGCTGGCAGGCGGACACGGGTATAGAGCGCGTCTTCTACAAGTTCGACACCTCCTTCTACACCGGCAAGACCATCGGCTCCGCCACGCTGAACATGCTGGAGACCTACTCGGCATCGATCGGCTGCGAGAAGTACGGCGTCAACGTCTACCGCGCCGACTCCTTCAACTCCGGCATCTCGTGGAACACCGCCCCGTCGACGCACGAACAGATCGGCAGCGCGTCCGTCACCGGGACTCGCAACAACGACTGCCCCGGCAACCAGCCGGCGGTCGCGGACATCACCTCCGCCGTCGCCAGTGCCGGCAACAGCCTGTCCGTCGGCGTCTTCGCAGCGGACGAGAGCGACAAGAACGCCTTCAAGCGGTTCTCGACGAACCCGACCCTGACCGTTCAGTACAACTCCGTCCCCAACGTCCCGACCTCGGCCACCACCGTCCCGTCCGCCCAGGCACCGGAGACACCGGACTGCGGCGTGAACGCGCCCTTCGGCTGGGTCGGCTCGACCAACGTCGCCAGCGACGGGATCCACCTGCGGGCCAATATCTCCGACCCCGACGGCAACCAGCAGGTGCGGGGCCAGTTCGCGCTGTGGGACTACGTGAGCGGCGCCGCGATCATCGCCACCGGCGACGCGAACTCCAACACCCCCTGGGTCGGCAACAACACAACGGTCGACAAGGCCGTCGGCGCCCTTGAGGACGGACACACATACGGCTGGAACGTCCGCGCCGACGACGGCATCAACCACTCGGCAACCACCGCCGGCTGCCACTTCCGGATCGACAGGACCCCGCCGAGCCAGCCCGGCGTCACCTCGACCGACTACCCCGCCGCCGGCTCCTCGACCTCGCCCACTCACGTCATGGGCGACGGTTTCCAAGGCCAGTTCACCTTCACGGCGACCGACGACACGAGCGGCGTCGATCACTTCGAGTACGCCTTCAACACCTCGCTCCCGGTCGGCGGTGCCAGCATCGTCCCCGCCACCAACGGCTCGGCCAGCATCAAGCTCGCCCCTGGCCACTGGGGCACCAACTTCCTCGACGTCAGCGCTGTCGACAAGGCCGGCAACCATTCACAGTCGTACGAGTACGCCTTCTACGTCCCCGACAACCTCACGGCCCACGCGGCACCAGGAGACCTGACGGGTGATGGCGTTCCCGACACGGCGATCGTCGACAAGGACGGTCAGATCCGTTTCTATGCGGTCGGAACCGACCCCGCCGTGGGCGTCCCTGTAGCCACCTCGCAGGCTCCCACAGCCGACAAGAACTGGAAGGGCGCCATCCTCGCCCACCGGGGCGCCATGCACGGAGCGGCAAAGGTGGACGACCTCTTCGTCCTCAAGTCCGGCAAGCTCTACATCTATCTCAACCCCGGGCCGGGCAACTTCATCAAAGCACAAGCTACCGCGGTGCCTCGGCCGTCGTGTGACACCACGATCACCGACTGCTCCAGCTACGCGACAGACTGGTCCCAGGCGAGCCAGATCATCGCCGCCGGCAACGTGGACGGCGACAGTGCCCATCACAACGATCTGATGACGGTGGAGGGCGGAAAGCTCTGGCTGTTCCCGGGCAATGGCAGCGGGCGGCTGCTCTCCCCCATCCTGGTCGGGGCCGATGGCTGGAACGACCTGACCGCCGTGGCCCCCGGTGACGTGACGGGAGACGGTCTGCCGGATCTCTGGGCCCGGGACAAGACCACGGGCGCCATGTACCTGTACACGAACCGTCCGGGCGACCCCAAGGGCCTCGGTGACATAACCACCCGCAAACAGATCAGCAGTGGCCTCGTACCTCTCTCCTACCCCGCGCTCACGAGCGACGGTGACAGCGACGGCGATGGCGTTCCGGACCTGCTCGCTGTCAGCTGGGACGGCCGCTTGACCGAATTCCCCGGCCAGAAGGCCACCGACGGCACGGTCACTCTCGGCACACCGACCGATCTCAGCCAGCGCGGTTGGACCACCACCGCACAGTCCATCGAGGGCTCACCCTACCTTCCTGCCAGCCGAAGCGACTTCAACAGCGACGCCCGGCCGGACATGGTTGCCGAGTGGTCCGACGGCACCCTGCACCTCTACGAGGGTGACTCAGGTGGACGACTCGCGTCCGGCCCGCAGCTGTGGGACAAGACGTGGAGCGCCATGAAGCTCATGGCCCCAGGCGACTTCAACGGCGACGGCAATGCCGACCTGGTCGGCGAGTGGTCCGACGGCACGCTCCACCTCTACCTCGGTAACGGACAAGGCGGGCTCGACACCTCGAACGTCACGCAGCTCCCCGAAGGCACCACGTGGGGCACCGTCAAGCAGCTCACCACCGGCGACTTCAACGGCGACGGCAAGACCGACCTGGTTGCCATCTGGGGCGACGGCTCGCTGCACCTGTATACGAACAACGGCACAGGAGGCCTCAACTCCGCCGTCTCCATGTGGCCCGGCAACAGCTGGGGAGGAATGAAGCTCCTCGCCGCGGGCGACTACAACGGCGACACCTTCGCCGACATCCTCGCCGAGTGGGGCGACGGCACCCTCCACCTCTACTTCGGCGACGGACGAGGCGGTCTGACCGACGGTCCCCAGATGATCGGCGGCAACACCTGGTCCTCCGTCCAGCACCTCATAGCCGGTGACTTCTCCGGCGACGGCAAGACCGATGTCGCAGCCGTATGGGGCGATGGGAGTCTCCATCTGTATCCCGGCGACGGAGCCGGCCACTTGAGCGATCCCGTCACCATGTGGCCGGACAGCTCATGGGGGGCCATGAAGCTCGTCAGCTAGCCCGAGCAAGCTCACGCCGGGGTCGGTCGCCGCCGAGGGGTGGTGACCGGTCCCGGCAGGGCTCCATGAGAGGCTCCGCTCCTGGCGCTCGGCCGCCACACCGGACGCTCCACGCGAAACCGGGCTTTGGTCCAGTGGAGTCCGGCCCGCCGGGCCGCCGCAGCGAGCGATACCTGCGGTAACACCTCCGGCCAGCCTCCTTGGGCCAGCACCAGCCGGGCCATGAGAACATAGCCCGCACACAATCTACTCACTGGTATTCCACGCCCTTCGGAAATCCCCGACCAGACGCGTCCCCGCCCCGGACGCTGTGGAGGTTTTTCACCATGTCCCAGCGTCGACTGGCGCCCCGGCTCGCGGCGTTGGACGGGCTCCGGCTCGTCGCCGCCCTGCTGGTGGTCTGCTACCACTACCTCGCGCTGAGCAGGCCCTGGGGACACAATCCGGCGACGATCTTCCCGACGCTGCACCGGTTCGCCGAGTTCGGCTGGCTCGGCGTCGAGATCTTTTTCCTGGTCAGCGGGTTCGTCATCTGCATGAGCGTGTGGGGACGCACACTCGGAGACTTCACCGTCTCACGGGCCTCCCGGCTGTTTCCGGCCTACTGGGTCGCCGTGCCGCTCACCGCTCTGGTGGTGAAGAAATGGCCGGAGGTCAGCTCGATACGGGGCTGGGACGACGTCATCGTCAACCTGACCATGGTCCAGGCCGGGAACAACACCAAGAACGTCGACGACGTGTACTGGACGCTCTTCGTGGAGCTCAAGTTCTACGTCCTGATGGCCATCGTCGTCCTGTGCGGCGTCACCTACCGCAACCTGCTCATCTTCTGCGGCGTGTGGACCGTGGCGGCGGCCCTCGCCCCCAGCCTCGGCACCCCCATGCTCGCGGCATTCGCGATGCCGCAGTACGCCCCGTTCTTCATCGCGGGCATCGCCTTCTACCTGATGCGCCGCTTCGGGTCGAATGCCCTGCTATGGGGCATAGTCCTGTTCCAACTGCTTCTTTCCCAGCGATACATTCACTACCGGATCGCCAGCAACCTCGGCCGCGTCGCCGCCGACCACCTGCCGACCTGGCCGGTACGGCTGATCATCCTCGCCGGGTTCGCGATCGTCGGCGCGATCGCTCTCGGGGCCTTCGACCGGGTCCAGTGGAAGTGGCTCTCCACAGCGGGCGCGGTCACCTACCCGCTCTACCTGATCCACATGTTCATCGGCATGACCCTCATCCACCACTTCCGGAACCGCCTCCCGGCCCCCGTGCTCGTCGTCTCGGTGATCGCGCTCATGATGGCCACCGCCTGGCTCATCCACCGCTTCGTGGAACGCCCCGCGAGCAAGTGGATCCGCGACTCCATGAAGCGCGGCATCGCCGACGTACGCCTCAACACCCCGGCCCGTCGGCCCCGCCTCCATCGAGTCGCCGTACAGCCCTCGCCCCCGCCCGTGGAAGCAGAGGCCCCGTCGTTCGCGCCCAGTAGCGTCGGCACGCCGTAGCGGACGACCGGGGGGCGAAGCCGCCCTCGCCGAGGACATGGAGAGCGGCGCCGTACCGCGCCTGCCCGCCGCCGCCATCATGACCGTCGCACGGTGTCGGAGGCCTCCTGTAGGTTCTTCATCCGCAGTTCACGGCAGCGTGCCGTGGGGGGTTGAGGGGGATTTGATGCGCGTGGGTTCGATACGCCGGGCGGGGATAGCGGTGTCGGTGGCGGCCGTGGTTTTGGGCGCTGCGGGTTGTGGTGGGAGCGGCGCCAAGGTCGGCTCTTCGGCCGTGCCTTCGCAGGCTGCCGCTCGGCCCGGCGCCTCTTCCGGGGGCGTGGTGGAGGCCTTGCAGTCGTCGTGGAAGAAGACGGCCACCGCTCACTCGGCACGGGTCGAGCTGTCCATGGCCTCCGGTGCGGAGGAGGTGGCCGGTACGGGGCGGCTGGCCTGGGACAGTGCTACCACCGCCGAGGTCACGCTGAAGTTCACCCGGGGCGTCACCGCCCAGCGGATGGGAAAGCTCGGCATCGACGGAATCCAGGCCCGGTATCTCCCGGACGGGTTTGCCATGAACATGGGCCCGCAGTTCGCCGCGCACATGGACGGCAAGCACTGGATCTGGTACGGGTACGCGGCCCTGGCCAAGCAGAGCCCCTACGGTGCGTTCAAGTCGGACCAGATGCAGACCTCCACGCCCGAGAAGACGGTGCAGACACTGCTGGCCTCCCCCGATGTGCACCGGGTGGGAGACGAGACCGTCCGCGGCGTGGCGGCCACGCACTACAGCGGCACCGTCGACATCGCCAAGTGGGCTGCCGGGACGACCCACTTGGACCGGAAGACCCTGGACGGCCTCAAGGCGCAGCTCGAGAAGAGCGGCGTCACGACCGAGTCCATCGACCTCTGGGTCGGCAAGGACGGGCTGCCCGTCAAGAAGACCGAGCGCACCCGCACCGCACAAGGTGAGAAGACGGGCACCGCGTACTTCCTCGACTACGGCCTGCCCGTCGACGTGAAGGCCCCGGCCGCCTCGGACACGGTCGACTTCGCCTCCCTCAAGAAGCAGGCTCCCGCTCAGACCTGAGCCGTGCCAACGCCGCCTGCGGGAGCAGGCCGTCAGGAGGAGACGAGATCGGCCCACTGTCCGGCGAGGTCGGGGCCGGGCTGGGGGATGGGGCCGAAGTCGTCGAGCTGGCCGATGTCGAGGTCCTCGACGGCGCCCTTGACCGCGGTCTCCCGTACGGCGTGACGGGCCCTGGGCAGCTCGTAGTGCACCGTGACGGCCATCGGGACCTGCGTGCCCGCGACGACCTCGTGCGGTACGGGCATGTACTGGCACGGTTCCCTTTCCAGCTCGGCCAGTTGGCGGGCCCAGTACTGGGCGTCGCGGAGTTCGCCCCGGCGCAGGTGCAGCAGGTAGAGGCACAGGGCGCTGGTGGCGTTGCCCGCCCCCGCGGCGAACTGCCACCAGAACTGGGCGCCTTCCTCCCGGTCGGCCAGGACCAGCAGGCAGGCGAAGGCCAGCGCGCCGCCCGGGTCGCGCACGGTGTCGAAGCGGGCGATGCGCTGGGCCGCGTCGTCGTCGTGGATGATGCTCTGGCTGAGCGTACGAAGGTCGCGGGCCGCACGTTCGTGCAGAGCCGTCGGCCCGCATCCGGCGCGGGCCTGGCCCCCGCCCGGTCCGGCCACCAGCCGCAGCCAGCGGAACTCCCCCAGTTCCTGGGTGATCCGGCGCCGGGACGCCTCCAGCTCGTCGCTGGTGTACTCGCCCTCGAAGACGCGTGCCCGGGCCAGGACGTCCTCGATGCCGCGCGGTGCGCGCATCTGTCCATCACTCCTCATCGTCGCTGTCCTCGTCGACGTCAAGCCCGAGCTCGGCGGCGAGCCGGCGCTTGGCCGTGCGGCGGGTGGAACGGACCGTCGCCTCGCGGATGCCCATGACCAGAGCGGTGGTCCTGGTGTCGAAGCCCAGGGCGAACTGCAGGACGATCACATCGAACTGGCGCTCCGGCAGCCGTGCCATCGCACCGAACAGGCCCAGGGTTTCCTCCAGTTCCGTGATCTGCTCACGAAACTGCGCGCGGAAACTGTCCAGAATCGGATCGGTGGCCGCACGGACCGCGCGGGCGAAGGCCATGGTCTCCGCCGCGGCCGGATCGCGGCCCTTGATCGCCAGCTCGGCCCAGACCCGCTCCTTCAGCAGCGCCCAGGCGTAGGAGCCGACGCTGGCCTGTTCGGTGACCGTGCCCCAGACGACGGCGAGGTAGATGAACGTCCCGTCCACCAGATCGCGAGCGGCGTCGTCGTCTCCCAGCTGGATGCGGGCGTATTCGAGGTAAGGCGGGTGGTACTGCCGGTGGAAGGCCCAGAACGCGGGCGGCATGGTGTCGCTCGGCTCGCGTGTCGCGTGCTCGGCGGGATCGCTGGGCGGCTCGGTCATCGGCCCCCCTCGTCCGGAGCGGTCGTGCCGGGGCGGCCTGCAGGCGCCCGCCGTTCGATCAGAGTTGCTGCTCCGACGTGGACGCCTGCTCCGAGCAGACTCCGTAGCAGCGGCCGCGCGTCCACACGCGCCGCGGCCGCCGAGGCCGGCGGAGAGCCGGCAACGTCGTAGTTCACGATGGTCCGAGATCCTTTGCAGTCGATCAGCACGGAGCCGTAGTGCCATCCCCGCGGAACCAGCTGTGCCTGGAGCGGCGTTGCTCCTGAGAACAGATAAGCGGGTGGGGCCCACGAATCGTGCAGAGCTCCTGACCACCACTTTGTAACGGAAGGTAACTTTCCGCTTACCGCAAAGGCGTGTACGTGTTCGCACTGCCCGAGTGTCCGGTCGCAGCACCTCGGCGTGGCCCTCGCGTCGCCACCGACGACCTGCGCGGCTCCTGAGGAAGGGAAACGCTCAACTATCGTTTGCGCAAACGGAGTTCGGGCCACGCGGGACCATTCATGTGACGCACATCACTGCCTGCCAAGGGTGGCTGCTACAGCCAGCTCGCGCGCACACTGGTGGCCGCGTCCGAGCCTGCGGCTCCCGGCGGGCGGCCGAGCTCCCCGGACCACACGCGCTTCAGCAGCCCACGGACGGTATTTGCGATTTCAGGCGCCGCATCGCGCAGAGCGCGCACGTCCGCCGCCGGGACCTCGGCCGGGGAGATGCCCGACTCCTTCAACAGGCCGGATACATCGGTCAGTTGACGCGTCAACCACGACAGCGGATCCCTGGACAGCTCCTCGACGAAGACCCGGGGGCCGGGGTCCCAGCCGGTGAAGCCCGGGTGGTGGTGGGCTCGGTCCAGGGCGTTCGGGGCGGCGTTCACGTCCTGGAGGAGGTCCACCCGCCACAGCGGGCGGCCGATGGAGATGGGCCGCGCGGCGTAGATGGATCCGGTCAACTCGCCACTCTCGAAGGTCCGCAGCTCAAGGCGCACCCCGTGCTCGGGAGTCGCCTGTCCTGGCAGCGGGTCCGGGTCGACGAAGTAGAGGTCGCCGACCACCACGCCGACCCGCTCGAAGCCAAACGCGTACAACACGGCAACCTCCTGGGACTCCGCGGAAGGTGCGGTCGCTACGGTGCAGAGCCTACGGAACTCCGGCCCTCGGCTGAACCACCGTCAACCGGCCAGCGCCTCAAGGGAGTTGTGCGGGGTCGAGATGCCGGCGCATCCGGTCGCCCTTGGACGGGTCGCGGTTCAGCCCTTGGCGGCTTGGCCTGCGGCATGGACGACATGGCCGTAGCAGCCCTCGGGTTGCTGCGCCAGGAGCGGGGGGACCTGCCGGGTCACCCCGACGACCGCCTCGGAACGGGTGGTCGTGTCGTGGGCCTCCTTGTCGGCCCACAACTGCGTCAGCCACACCGTGTCGGGGTCGTCGAGAGCAGCGTTGACGGTGTACGCGAGCAGCCCACCGTTCTCGCCCGCGGCGCGGAATCCGTCGAGCAGCAGGGCGATCAGGTCGTCGCGCCGGCCGGGCAGTGCGGTCATGCGCCCATACACACTGAACATGCTGTCACTGGACACGCGCGCTCCATCCTTCGCTTGATCCGTCGGCCTTCGAGCAACCGCCTTCCGGTGCCGGAGGGAGGCGAGGGCTACGGTCTCACCCGATGATCCGCGCCTCAAGCTCCGGTTTCCCGGACCTGGCCCGCGCCGGACCGCGGCTCCGGCCGGCGTCGCTTTCCGGCCATCTTCAGACCCGGCCGAGCACCGGCCACAGAGCCGGGTCCTCGAAGCCGAGCGCCCAGATGCCGGTGTTGCGGACGCCGTAGCGGCGCAGTACCGGCAGGTCGGCGGTGACGCCGGTCGCGTCCTGGTACCAGACCTCGCGGACGTCCTCGCCCTCCTCGTACGAGAAGTGGGGCGTCTGGGAATCCACGTCGAGGTGGTAGGGGATGCCCTTCGCGGCGCGCAGCGCCTCGGCCTCGTGCCAGGTGACGTGGCGGGTCTTCCCCCCGGGCACCCAGTCCCAGCCGTAGGCGGGCAGGCACATCTCCAGCTTGTCGGCGGGGACGAGGGCGGTGGCCCGGCCGAGGACGTCGTCGTACCACTGCGGGCTGGCCAGCGGGCCGGGGCTGCCGCCCTGCCAGTGGAGGTCGTACCCCATGACGCGGACCCGGTCGGCGGCTCGGCCGAGCGCGGCGTAGTCCCAGATCCGGCCGGTGGTCGAGGTCTGCGGGGACACGGTGAGCACGCACTGCTTGCCCAGGGCGTGCAGCCGTCCGCACAGTTCCCCGGCGAAGGCCGCGTAGGCGGCGCGCACCGTGGGGTAGTCGGCGTCGCCGGTCGGGGCGATGGACTCGTAGTCGATGTCGATCCCGTCGTACGAGCGGCTGCGTACGACCCGGAGCAGCGTCTCGACGTGGGCGGTGCGCAGCGCGGGGTCCGTGAGGATCGCGGCAAGGCCGCCGGGCTTCATGGTCTCCATGACGGTCGGCACGACCTTGATGCCCGCCTGGTGCAGGCCGTCGATGACGCGGGTCTCGCCCGCGCCCGGGTGGCCGTCGACACGGTCGGCCGTGATCGCCTGGTACCAGAACGGGCTGACGGTGTGGAGTTGGGCGGCGTGCCGCAGCGCGTCGGCGTACCCGGCCTCCTGGTCCCAGTACGGGAGCCAGCCGGAGACCGTGCGCGGGGGCGGCTCGTCGGCCGATGCCCGCGTCGGTACGAGGGCGGTGAGCAGCGCGGTGACGGCGCACAGCAGGGCGAGGCGCAGGCGTGCGCCGGAGCGAAGGGCCATGGGCCCGAGCCTGCGGGCCGCTCGGCCGACCCGCTCTGCGGATTGGGCCGTACAGGCCCTACGGTGTCCGGATGACTGCGTACCTCGACGACCACACCGACCGTCCCCCGCTGCCCGGCCAGAGCGGGCCGACCGCCACCACCGAGGCCGATCCGCAGGGCGTGGGGGCGGTCCGGATGGACTACGCGCCCGACCGGGACGGCGATCCCGACCCGGGTGAAATCGTCTGGACGTGGGTGCCGTTCGAGGAGAACGACGGGCGCGGCAAGGACCGGCCGGTGCTCGTGGTGGCCCGCGAGGCGGGCGGCACGCTGCTCGCGGTGCAGTTGTCCAGCAAGCGGCACGACCACGATCGCGAATGGGTGCCGATCGGTGTCGGCCCCTGGGACCGGGAGGGACGCGAGTCCTGGGTCGACCTCGACCGGGTGCTGCGGCTGCACGAGCGGGGCATGCGGCGCGAGGCCTGCGCCCTGGACCTGCCCCGGTTCACCCTGGTCGCGGACCGGTTGCGCGAGCGGTACGGCTGGCGCTGAGCCGTCGCCGGCCGGCGGCACTCCGCCTTCGGGGGCGGTCGGCGCCGCCCCCGCCGGAAGCTCCCGCGGGGTTACGGCGTGAACGCCGCCTCGAAGGCGCGCAGGGTGCTCTGTTCGCGGGTGCGGTCCAGGACGGCGAAGACCACCTCGTCGAAGTGGCCCGCGAACCGGCCCTCCCCCGTGAGGTGGTCGCGGAAGGCCGCGGCCACCCGGGCCGGGTCGTTGCGGAACACGCCGCAGCCCCAGGCCCCGAGGACCAGGCGCCGGTAGCCGTGCAGGACCGCCGTCTCCAGGACCCGGCCGGCGCGGGCGTCGAGCACCGGCCCGACGCGGTGCGCCGCTTCGGGCGTGCGGCGTGCGATCACCCCGGCGTTCGGGGCGGGCGAGGTGAGGAAGCCCGCGAGGTAGGGGGTGTCCAGGAGGCGGCCGCGGTCGTCGCGGAAGACCGGGACGCCGGGCGAGTGGATGACCCGGTCGGTGTAGAAGACGTCCCGGTCCGCGCGGTGCCGGGCGTAGATGTCCGGGGCGCGCAGCAGTGTCGCGTACAGCGCGGAGGAGCGGCAGAGCGCCTCCTCCTGCGCCTGGGCTCCGTTGAGGAAGCCGCCGCCGGGGTTGCGGGCGGAGGCGAAGGTGAGGACGGCGACCCGCTCCGGCGACTCCCCCACCATCCGCCGTGCCGCGTCCAGGCTGCTCTCCCCGGTGACCTCGATGCGGGTCGCGCGGTCCCGGTCCGGGGTGACGGCGAGGGGCTCCGGGCCGTGCAGGGTGGTGCCCGCGAGGGCGGCGGCCAGCGGTGCGGCGATCGACACGGCACGGCCGTTCTCACTCTCGTAGCGGCCGGTGTCGGTGATCTCCACCGTGTGGCGGGCGATGCCGCGCAGACGTGCACTCATGACGGGCATCGTGAACGTCCGTGGAAGTTTGTCGCAATCGAATATCCGTCCGGGCGGGCGCTCTTGTGCGAAGCCGCGACGGAGACTTAGGTAGGACGGCATGTGTATCCGGCCCCCGGGAAGGCGAGCATCCGCCCATGACCGCACGTGAGTTGACCGAAGCAGAGGCCGAGGACCTGCTTCGATGTATCTGCTTCAAGACGGGCCCGCCACGCACCGTCGGCGTGGAGCTGGAATGGCTCGTCCACGATCTGCACCACCCCCGGATTCCCGTCCGGCACGAGCGTCTGGAAGCCGCCTACGCCGCCTTACGCACCCTGCCGCTGCGGTCGCCGCTCACCGTCGAACCCGGCGGCCAGCTTGAGCTCAGCTCGCTGCCCGCCGCATCCCTCATGGAGTGCGTCTCCACCGTCTCCGCCGACCTGACGGCGGTCCGCGCCGCCCTCGGGGAGCGCGGTCTCGCACTCGTCGGCCTCGGCCAGGACCCCTGGCACCCGCCGCGCCGCATGCTGCGCGAGGCGCGGTACGACGCCATGGAGGCCCACCTCGACCGCACCGGACCGGCCGGTCGGGCCATGATGTGCTCCTCGGCCTCCGTACAGGTCTGCCTCGACGCCGGGTACGAGGAGCCCGGCCCGCTCGGCTTCGGAAGGCGCTGGCTGCTGGCGCATCTCCTGGGCGCCGTCCTGGTCGCCGCGTTCGCCAACTCCCCTCTGCGGGAGGACGAGTTGACCGGGTGGCGCTCCACCCGGCAGGCCAACTGGAGCGACATCGACCCGGTGTGCGCGCTGGCCCCGCCGCTCGACGCCCCGCCGCGCACCGCCTGGGCCGCACACGTCCTGGACGCCCCGGTCATGTGCGTACGGGCCGAAGAGGGGCCCTGGTCGGCGCCGCCGGGTCTCACCTTCCGGCAGTGGCTGCGCACCGGGGCGCCACGGCCGCCGACCCGCACCGACCTCGACTACCACCTCACCACCCTGTTCCCCCCGGTGCGGCCGCGCGGACACCTGGAGCTGCGCATGATCGACGCGCAGCCCGGGGACGACGGGTGGACCGTGCCGCTCGCCGTGACCAGCGCGCTCTTCGACGACCCGGAGGCCGCCGAGATCGCCTACCGGACCGTCAAGCCCCTCGCGGAGCGCGCCGGTTCGCTGCCCGCGCCGCGCAACCCGCTCTGGCGTGCGGCGGCCCACGACGGGCTCGCCGACCCCGAGCTGCGCGAGGCGGCCACGGCCTGCTTCGCGGCGGCGCTCGACGCGCTCCCCCGGCTCGGCGCCACCCCGGAACTCCAAGACCGGGTCGCCGCCTTCACCGACCGCTATGTCGCACGGGGCCGATGTCCGGCCGACGACACACCCTCACTCGCCGCACCGAAGGACATCCGCATATGACCGACCCGGAGCTGCTCAGGGCCCGCGCCCTGACAGCGCTCACCGCTGCGCGCGCCCGCACCGGCGCGCTGACCTCCAGCGTCGACGACCGCGAACTGACCGCCCAGCACTCACCGTTGATGTCCCCGCTGGTCTGGGACCTCGCTCACATCGGCAACCAGGAGGAACAGTGGCTGCTGCGGGCGGTCGCCGGGCAGGACGCGATCCGGCCCGAGATCGACTCGCTGTACGACGCCTTCGAGCACCCCCGCGCCACGCGCCCCACCCTTCCGCTGCTCGCTCCCGCCGAGGCCCGCCGGTACGCCGCCGACGTGCGGGGCCGGGCCCTCGACGTCCTGGAGCGCACCCCGCTGCGCGGCGGCCCGCTGACGGACGCCGCGTTCGCCTTCGGGATGATCGCCCAGCACGAGCAGCAGCACGACGAGACCATGCTGATCACCCATCAGCTGCGCCGGGGGCCCGCCGCGCTCTCCGCGCCCGAGCCGCCGCCCGGCGGCACGGACGGCCTGCCCGCCGAAGTCCTCGTCCCCAGCGGCCCGTTCACCATGGGCACCTCCACCGAGCCTTGGGCGCTGGACAACGAACGCCCCGCCCACCACCGCATCGTGCCCGCGTTCCACCTGGACACCACGCCGGTGACATGCGGGGCCTACCTCCGCTTCATCGAGGACGGCGGGTACCGCGAGGAGCGCTGGTGGGAGCCCGCGGGCTGGGCCATGGTCCGCGAACACGACCTGACCGCGCCGCTGTTCTGGCGGCGCGAGGGCGGCCAGTGGCTGCGCAGGCGGTTCGGCGTGACCGAACCCGTGCCGACCGACGAGCCGGTCCTGCACGTCAGTTGGTACGAGGCCGACGCCTATGCCCGCTGGGCCGGGCGGCGGCTGCCGACCGAGGCCGAATGGGAGAAGGCGGCCCGGCACGACCCGGCCTCGGGCCGCTCGCGCCGCTACCCCTGGGGGGACGCCGAGCCCACCGGGGCCCATGCCAACCTCGGCCAGCGACACCTGCGCCCGGCGCCCGCCGGTGCCTACGAAGCGGGCCAGTCGCCTTTGGGCATACGCCAGTTGATCGGCGACGTCTGGGAGTGGACGTCGAGCGACTTCCTGCCCTACCCCGGCTTCGTGGCCTTCCCCTACCGCGAGTACTCGGAGGTCTTCTTCGGGCCGGGGCACAAGGTGCTGCGCGGCGGCGCCTTCTCGGTGGACCAGGTGGCCTGCCGGGGCACCTTCCGCAACTGGGACCTGCCGGTGCGCCGCCAGATCTTCGCGGGCTTCCGCACCGCGCGGGACGCGTACTGATGTGCCGTCACATCGCTTACAGCGGGCCACCGTTGAGCCTCCGGCAGCTCCTCGTGACGCCCCCCAACGGGCTGTACCAGCAGTCCTGGGCGCCGCGTCGCCAGCGCCACGGCACGGTCAACGCCGACGGGTTCGGCGTCGGCTGGTACGCGGACGGCGATCCCGTGCCCGCCCGCTACCGGCGCACAGGGCCGATCTGGGCCGACCCCAACTTCACCGACCTGGCCCGGGTGGTGCGCGCCCAGACACTGCTGGCGGCGGTCAGGGACGCCACCGAGGCGGGCGCGGACGGCGAGGCGGCGGCCGCGCCGTTCGCCGCCGGGCGCTGGCTGTTCAGCCACAACGGCGCCGTGCGGGGCTGGCCGCGCACGGCGGCACCGCTCGCCGCCGAGCTGCCCGCCGAGGCCCTGCTCGGCCTGGAGGCGCGCTGCGACGCGGCGTTCGTCTGGGCGCTGGTCCTGCACCGGCTGACCAGCGGCGACGAGGCGGGCCAGGCGATGGCCGACACGGTCACCGAACTCGCCGCCGCGGCCCCCGGCTCCCGGCTGAACCTGCTGCTCACCGACGGCGAGACGATCACCGCGACCGCCTGGGGGGACACCCTCTGGTACCTCCACGCCCCCGGCCGCTCCACCGTCGTGGCCTCCGAGCCGTACGACGACGACCCCTACTGGCGCGAGGTGCCCGACCGCACCCTGCTCGCCGCCAGCCGCACCGATGTCCTGCTCACCCCCCTCAAGGAGCCCCAGTAGTGCGCCCGTTCCAGCTGACCCGCACCCTGCCCGAGGACGCCACCGGGGCCGCACTGCGCGCCGATGTGCTGCACGGGCTCACCCGGACCCCCAAGACGCTGCCGCCCAAGTGGTTCTACGACGCGCGCGGCAGCGAGCTGTTCGAGGAGATCACCCGGCTTCCCGACTACTACCCCACCCGGGCCGAGCGGGAGATCCTCACCGACCGCGCCGCCGAGATAGCCGCCGCGACCGGCGCGCACACCCTGGTCGAACTAGGCTCGGGATCCTCCGAGAAGACCCGGCTGCTGCTGGACGCCCTGCCCGCGCCCCTCACCTACCTTCCGGTCGACGTCAGCGAGAGCGCGCTGGCCGGGGCGGCCGAGGGACTGCTCGCCGAACGGCCGGACCTCCGCGTCCACGCGCTGATCGCGGACTTCACCCAGGTCCTCGAACTGCCAAAGGCGCCGGGCCCCCGGCTCGTCGCGTTCCTCGGCGGCACGATCGGCAATCTGCTGCCCGCCGAGCGTGCCGAATTCCTCGGCTCCGTAAGGAAGTTGATGGCTCCCGGCGACTCGCTCCTGATCGGGACCGATCTCGTGAAGGAGGAGGAGGTCCTGGTCCGCGCCTACGACGATCCGACGGGCGTGACGGCCGCCTTCAACAAGAACGTGCTCAGCGTCATCGACCGCGAACTGGGCGGCGACTTCGATCCGGACGACTTCACCCATGTCGCGCTGTGGAACCGCGAGGAGGAGTGGATCGAGATGCGGCTGCGGGCCCGCCGCGACGTGACCGTCAAGATCCCCGAACTGGATCTCGTGGTCGCCTTCACGGCGGGCGAGGAGATGCGCACCGAGGTGTCGGCGAAGTTCCGCGAGGAGGGCGTGCGGGCCGAGCTGAGTGCGGCCGGGTTCGTGCCGGCCCGCTGGTGGACCGACGCCGCCGGACGCTTCGCGCTCTCGCTGGCCACAGCGGGCTGAGCGGCCGGTCCGGCCCGCGCCGCCCGCGGCGCGGGCCGGACCGGAGGCGGACGGTCAGTGACCTCCGGGCACGGCGTCCAGGACGAAGACGGGGATCTCCCGGTCCGTCTTCTCCTGGTATTCCGCGTAGTCGGGGAAGGCCTCGACGGCCCGCTCCCACCACTGCGCCTTCTCCTCGCCGGTCACCTCACGGGCGACCATGTCCCGGCGGACCGTGCCGTCCTGGAGCTCGACCCTGGGGTCGGCCACCACGTTGTAGTACCAGACGGGGTTCTTGGGCGCTCCGCCCAGCGAGGCGACCGCCGCGTACCGGCCCTCGTGCTCGACCCGCATCAGGGGCGACTTGCGCAGCTTGCCGCTCTTGGCGCCGCGCGTCGTCAGCAGGATCACCGGCATCCCGCGCATCGTCATGCCCTCGGTGCCGCCGGATCGCTCGATCAGTTCGACCTGCTCGCGCACCCACTGGGTGGGGCTCGGCTCGTACTCGCCGTCGAGAGGCATGCTGGGTCCTTTCGTCAGGGAACCTGCGGACCGGTGCTTCGGCCGTCCCCGGCACAACACCGGTGACCGCCCCCATCTTCCCCGCGGCGCCCGGCTTCCGCGCCGCGCAGCGCCGCCGTACGGGCGGGGACAGGCCGGATCGGAGCGTACGGGCAGGAAGGCCGGATCCGGACGCTTGTTCGTGCCGGGTGCGGGCAGCCCGACCCGTGCGCTGCCGCGCTCAGGACGATCACCCGCCGCATCCCACCGAGGACGTGCCACCATGGCGACTCCATCCGCTTCCCGGACCACCCCCAAGGAGCCACAGAACGCTCCGCTCCGCGCCCGTTCGGCCTGGGCGGGGGTGCTCATCGGCGTCGGCATCGCCGCGTTCGTCGACGAGACGGTCTTCCACCAGCTGCTGCACTGGCACCACTTCTACGACCGCTCGACGCCGGACATCGGCCTGGTGTCCGACGGCCTCTTCCACGCCTTCGGCTGGTTCGCCGTGGTCATCGGCCTGTTCATGGTCGCCGACCTGCGCCACCGGGCGGCCCTCGTGGGACGCGTGCTCGCCGGTGGCATCCTGACGGGCGCCGGGGCGTTCCAGCTGTACGACGGCACGGTCCAGCACAAGCTGATGGGGCTGCACCAGATCAGGTACCACGTGGACCTCACCTGGTACGACCTGACGTGGAACGTCCTAGCCGTCCTGTTCCTCATCGCCGGGGCCCTGCTGCTGCGCGGCGCCCGGAGCGCCAACCACCGCTGATGGTGACCCAGTTGGCAACACATCAGCACGGCGGGGCCGCGCTCGTCGCGGCCGGGTTCGCACTCGGCGGCGGGGCGGCCTATCTGCTCGCGGCGATCCGGCTGCGGCGGCGCGGCGACCGGTGGCCACCCGCTCGGGACCTCTGCTTCGGGTCGGGCGCAGCGCTCCTCGTGGTGGTGGCCCTGGGGACGCCGCCCGGCGGACCGTTCACCGGACACATGGCCCAGCACCTGGTCACGGGCATGGCGGCGCCCCTGCTGCTGGCCCTGGCCCGCCCGGTCACCCTCACCCTGCGCTCGCTGCCGCCAGGCGCCCGGCGCGTCCTCCTGGGCGTGCTGCGGTCGCGGCCGACGCGGGTGCTCGCGCGTCCCGGGGTGGCCGCGGTGCTCGACGTGGGCGGGCTGTGGCTGCTGTACCGCACCCCGCTGTTCGCCGCCGCACACGAACGGCCCTGGCTCGCGGTCCTGGTCCACGTCCACGTCTTCGCGGCGGGGCTGCTGTTCTCGGTCGCGGTCTGCGCACTCGATCCGCTGCCGCGCCGCCACGGCGTCGTCCCGCGGGCGGCCGCGCTGGTCGGCGCGGGCGGCGCACATGCCGTCCTCGCGAAGACCCTGTACGCGACCGGCCCGCCCGGCACCGGATACGCGCCGGGCGACCTCTCGGCCGCCGCCGAGCTCATGTACTACGGCGGCGACCTCGTCGAGATCACCCTCGCGGTCGCCGTCGGGCTCCAGTGGTACGCGGCCGGTGGCCGCCGCCTCGGGCGCGAAGAGCGCCGCCGGGCACGGACGGAGAGCCCGCCCGCCTCAGCCTCCTACGGTCAGTGAGGCCGTGTGGGCGCGGACCTCCTCCGGGCTCAGATAGGCGTCGGTGTACTCGAAGTCCTTGAGCGTGGCGGGCTTTTGGGCCTGGAAGCCGGTGCGCACGAAGTCGTCGCCCGCGATCGCGTTCAGCATCCAGTTGGTCAGCACCCGGGTCTTGGCCACATTGGTGCGCAGCGCCGACCAGTGGTAGCCGCGCGCGACCGCCTGGGCGGCCATGCCGCGCAGTTCGATCCCCAGCGGCTTGGAGACGGCGTCGCGGCCGCCGAGGTCGACGACCAGGCCGAGGTCCTTGTGGACATAGGGCCGCAACGGCTGGTTGCGCAGCGTGGCGACGATGTTGTCGGCGAGCTTGGGGCCCTGGCGCATGGCGTGCTGCGCGGTGGGCGGGCAGAAGGCGCCCTCACCCTTCGCCAGGTCGGGAACGGCCGCGGCGTCGCCGAGCGCGAACACGCCGTCCAGGCCCGGCACGGTCATCTCCGGGGTGACCAGGAGCCGTCCGCGTTCCGTCTCGGCGTCCAGGGTGCCCACCAGCGGGCTGGCGGCGACGCCCGCCGTCCAGATCAGGGTGCGGCAGGGCAGGACCCGGCCGTCGGTGAAGGTGACCTTGTCCGCGCCGGCCTCGGCGACCGAGACGCCGAGCGACATCTCGATGCCCCGCTTCTGGAGGATCTCCAGGGCGGTCCTGCCGAGCTTGTCGCCGAGCTCGGGCATGAGCTTGGGCGCGATGTCGATGAGGTGCCACTTGATCTGCCGGGGGTCCAGACGCGGGTACTTCTTGATCGCGTGCTGGGTGATCCGCTGCAGGCAGGCCGCGGTCTCGGTGCCCGCGTAGCCGCCGCCCACGACGACGAAGCGGAGCCGCGAGGCCCGCTCGTCCTCGTCCTGGCTGGCGTCGGCCAGGTCGAGCTGGGAGATCACGTGGTCGCGGATGTACGCGGCTTCCGCGAGGGTCTTCATGCCGCGGGCGTGATCGAGCAGCCCGGGGATGTCGAAGGTGCGGGTCACGCTGCCGGGTGCGAGAACGATGTAGTCGTACGGCTGGTCGAGTGTCTCGCCGGTGATCTTGCGGATGACGCAGATCTTCGCCTTGGGGTCCACGCCGATGGCGCCGCCGGGGATGATCCGGGTGCGGTGCTTGGCGCTGCGCCGCAGCGAGACGGCCACCGACTGCGGGGTGAGGACCCCGGCCGCGACCTGCGGGAGCAGGGGCAGATACAGCTGGTACGAGAACGGGGTGACCAGGGAGATCTCCGCTTCTCCCGGTTGGAGGCGGCGTTCCAGGCGCCGCACGCATTCGACCCCTGCGAAGCCGGCGCCTACGACGAGAATCCTCGGTCGTGCCACGGTGTGCGTCCTTTCCCTGGGACCTGAGAACGGGGGACGAGACTGGGCCGTCCACTGCCCGAGTGCCCCTGACCGGCGTTCGTCAACACCTCCATACTGATCAACGCGGCGCGTCGGCACCACCGTATGCGCGCGGGGGTGACCAGAAACGGAACCGCCCTCCCCGGTTGCGGGGAGGGCGGCGCTGTGGGCGGGGAGGGCGTCAGGCGACGGTGCCGCTCGCCTTGATGACGACGTCCGAGCCCAGGTCGCCGCTGCGGCTGCCGAGCGCCTCGATCTGCTTGACGAGGTCCTGGCCCTCGACGACCTCGCCGAAGACGACGTGCTTGCCGTCCAGCCAGTCGGTGACGACGGTCGTCACGAAGAACTGGGAGCCGTTGGTGTTGGGGCCGCGGTTGGCCATCGACAGCAGGAACGGCCGGTCGTGCTTGAGGTCGAAGTTCTCGTCGGCGAAGGTGGCGCCGAAGATGCTCTTGCCGCCGGTGCCGTTGCCGTGCGTGAAGTCACCGCCCTGGAGCATGAACTGCGGGATGACGCGGTGGAAGGCGGAGCCGGCGTAGCCGTAGCCGTTCTGGCCGGTGGCGAGCTCGCGGAAGTTGCGGGCCGTCTCGGGGACGACGTCGTCGAAGAGCCGGAAGACGATGCGGCCGGCGTCCTTGCCGTCAATGGTGATGTCGAAGTAAACGTTCTGCATGGGCCCCATCCTGACATCAGCTGTCCCGTGACCCAATCCCGGCTCACCCTCTCAGCTCCGCCGGGCCGCGAAACGGGCCCCGCTCACGGGAACAGCAGGGTCGTGATCCGGTCGGAGGCGGTCTTGGCGGCCTTCTTCGGGTCGGCTCCGTTCAGGACGGCCGTCATGTACGGCTTGATGGGGTTGTCGGCCTCGACGGCGGCCCACTGGGGCGAGTTGGGGGTGGCCCGCCCCTGCGCGGCGCCCTTGGCCATCGCGGCGGTGCCCGCCTGGCCCTCGACCGCGCGGGCCAGCGTGGACTTGTTGGGCACGTAGTTCATCGTCGTGGCCAGGTCGGTCTGCCACTTCTCGCCGGCCAGCGCCGCGACGACCTGGACGGCCTCGGCCCGGTGCGCGGTCTTCCGCGGGATGATCAGGTCCGAGCCGCCGGTGAAGACCGCGCCGGGCTTGGCGTCGGTGGGGCCCGGGATCGGGAAATAGCCCAGCCTGTCGGCGAGGCGCGGGTTGGCCTTCTGGATGGCCTTGGCGGCGCCCGGCACCGCGATCATCTGGGCGACCTTTCCCTTGGCGAAGACGTCCGCCTGGGGCGGGGTCGCCTCGTCGGCGTTCCTGGGGCCCCGGCCGAGCGCCTGGAGCTGCTTGTAGAACTCCATGCCGCGCAGCGCGGCCGGGGTGTCGAGCGTGCCCTTCCAGTCACCGGTGTCCTGCTGGGCGAGCTCCCCGCCCTCGTCCCAGACGAAGCCCGCCAGGGTGTACCAGTCCTGCCCGGCGAGGTAGATGCCCTGCGTGGAGCCCGAGTTGAGCTTCGCCGTGTCGGCGAGCCACTCCGCCCGGTTCTTGGGCGGTTTGGTGATCCCGGCGGCCGCGAAGAGGTCCTTGTCGTAGAGCACCACGCGGTTGGCGGCGTACCACGGGATGCCGTACTGCATGCCGTCCACGTTGCCCGGCTGGGCGAGCCCGGGCAGCCAGTCGCCGCTGCCCCAGTCGCGCAGCGACTCCAGCGTCATGTCGAGGAGGCCGCCGCTCGCCGCGTACTGGGGCACCTGCGTGTTGCCGACCTCGATGACGTCCGGCGCGTCGCCGCCCTTGAGCGCGGCCGTGATCTTCTGGCCTATGCCGGTCCACTCCTGGATCCGGACATCGAGTGCGACGCCCTTGTGCTCCTGCTCGAAGCCCTGCTTGAAGCGCTGCACGAAGTCGTCGGAGGCACTGTCCTTCATCAGCCAGACGGTGACCTTGGTGGTGTCCTCCCCGAAGCCGGGCAGCGCGCCGCAGCCGCTGAGGGCGCAGACCGAGGCCAGCGCTACGGAGCAGGCGAGAGTACGGCGGATCATCACGAAAGGTCACCTTCTGCGTGTGGGCAAGCAGTCATGACCCGACGTGGGGGCAAGCGCGACGTGGCTTGTTCGGGTGTGGCTCGTGAGTTTGGTATGGACCAATGGGACGGTCAAGTCCCGGAGGGGTCCGAACTTTTCCGGCCACAGCGGAGGCGGCGGGGGCAGCCGTTCCGCCGCCTCCGGGTTACCCGGGGAAACCCGGACGCGTCCGGCCTCGGGGACGGCGGCCCGGCGCCCGCTGTCTCGCGGAGTGGGGCCGGGTGGGGCACGGTGGAGTAACGCGACGAGAGGAGAGCACCCCCATGTCCCACCACACCTACCGCGTCAGCGAGATCGTCGGCACCTCGCACGAGGGCGTGGACCAGGCCATCCGCAACGGGGTGGCCCGCGCGTCACAGACCCTGAGGAACCTGGACTGGTTCGAGGTGACACAGGTCCGCGGCCACATCGAGAACGGCGTGATCGAGCACTATCAGGTCGGCCTCAAGGTCGGTTTCCGGCTGGACGACGACGCGGACGTCTGACCCTGGACCTCGCTTCGGAGCCGAGGGCGCCGGGGTCCGGCTCCGGCGTGCTGCCCCGGACCGGCCGCATCCGGGCACGGCGGCGGGCCCGACCGCGGTACGCCACGTCCGGTGGGCCGGGGCGCCGCCCTCAGGTGCGGCCCTCCCGTTCCTGGGCGTCCTTCAGGGCCGCGCTCGCGCCGGTCCACCGGGCGCGTACCACGCGGAAACCGGCCTGTTCGGCGGCGTCGCACACGAGCTCGTCGTCGTCGACCAGCATCCGGATCTCGCGGCCCCGGCCGAGCCCGCGCAGGATGTGCAGCTTGGTGACGCGGGCGGGCCGCCGGTCGTCGTTGCGCCGCATGTGCAGCGCGCCGTCCGGAAGCCCCTGGGCGGCGAGCCAGTCCACGGTGTCCGCGCGGCACCGTTCGGGCCGCCCGGTGAGGTAGACGACCTCGCACTCCTCGGCGGCCTCCAGGCACAGCGCCACGCCCTCGGCGAGCGGCGGGTCGGCGGGGGCCGCGGCGAAGAACGCGTCCCAGTCGCGGGGCTTGCGGTCGAGGAAGCGCTGGCGGTGGGAGCTGTCGGCGAGGGTGCCGTCCAGGTCGAAGACGGCCAGCGGCCGGGTGGTGTCGATCACTCGGCAAGGCTAGAACCCGCGGGGGGCGGCACGGTCGGGCGGGTCACGGGAATCCTGGCGCGGCCCATGCGTTGGACCTGGTGTGAGCTCAGTGATCGCGACGACCCGCTTCTCCGTACTCGACCGCTCGCGCATCCGCGCCGGGCACGACGAACAGCAGTCCCTGCGGGACACCGTGGCGCTGGCCCGGGAGGCCGAGCGGCTCGGGTACCACCGCTTCTGGGTCTCCGAGCACCACTCCGTGCCCGGGGTCGCCGGCTCCGCGCCCACGGTTTTGGCGGCGGCGGTGGCCTCGGCCACTTCCACGATCCGCGTCGGCACCGGCGGGGTCATGCTGCCCAACCACCAACCCCTGGTCGTGGCCGAGCAGTTCGGGGTGCTCGAGTCGCTCTTCCCGGGGCGGATCGACATGGGGCTCGGCCGGTCGGTGGGGTTCACGGACGGCATCCGCAAGGCGCTGGGCCACGGCAAGCAGGACGCCGAGGACTTCGGGGCGCGGCTGGCCGAGCTGCTCGGCTACTTCGACGGCACCCAGAGCGCGCACCCCCAGGTCCACGCCCACCCCGCCGAGGGCCTCTCCCTCCCCGCCTTCGTGCTGGCCACCGGGCAGGGCGCCAAGGTGGCGGCCGAGGCCGGGCTCGCGCTGGTCATCGCGAACGTGCGCGGCGAGGACGCGATGCTGCGGGCCATCGACGTCTACCGCGACACCTTCCGGCCGTCCGCGCTCTTCGACCGGCCCTACGTCGTCGTGTCCGGCGCGGTCGCCGTCGCCGACACCGCCGAGGCCGCCCGCGAGATCCTGCTCCCGGAGGCCTGGTCGATGGCGTACTCCCGCACCCACGGCTCCTTCCCGCCGCTGTCCCCGGTCGACGACGTCCTGTCTCGCGCCATGACCGACGGCGAGCGGACCCTGTTCCAGGACGCCCTGCGCGGCCAGATCCACGGCACCGAGGACGAGGTCGCCGACGCGCTGGAGAAGCTGCTGGCCCACAGCGGCGCCGACGAGTTCCTGGTCACGACGAGCACGTACGACCGCACGGCGCTGCTGGACTCCTACCGGCGGATCGCCTCTCTCGCGGGCCTGTCCACCCGCCCGGCGCTCTGACGGGGGCATCGTGCGCGCCGAAGGCCGCGGGCCCGGCCGAAGATCGCGGACGGCACCCGCCCGTAGAATTTTGGTATGCAAAGCCCCTCTGACCCGTTCGTCCGTGTCCGCGGAGCCCGTGAGCACAATCTGCGCGGCGTGGACGTCGACATCCCGCGCGACTGCCTCGCGGTGTTCACCGGCGTCTCCGGATCGGGAAAGTCCTCGCTCGCGTTCGGCACGATTTACGCCGAGGCGCAGCGGCGCTACTTCGAGTCGGTGGCGCCCTACGCGCGCCGGCTGATCCACCAGGTGGGTGCGCCCGAGGTGGGCGAGATCTCGGGACTGCCGCCCGCCGTCTCCCTGGAACAGCGCCGCTCGGCGCCCTCGTCGCGTTCCTCGGTCGGCACGGTGACCACCCTCTCCAACTCGCTGCGCATGCTGTTCTCACGCGCGGGCGACTACCCGGCGGGCGCCGAACGCCTCGACTCGGACGCCTTCTCGCCCAACACGGCCGCCGGCGCCTGCCCCGGGTGCCAGGGGCTCGGCCTGGTCCACCGCACCAGCGAGGAACTGCTCGTCCCCGATCCCTCGCTGTCCATCCGCGAGGGCGCGATCGCCGCCTGGCCGGGTGCCTGGCAGGGCAAGAACCTCCGCGACGTGCTCGACACGCTGGGCTACGACGTGAACCGGCCCTGGGCGGAACTCGACCAGAAGGACCGGGACTGGATCCTGTTCACCGACGAGCAGCCGGTGGTCACGGTGCACCCGGTGCGCGAGGCGGGCCGCATCCAACGCCCCTACCAGGGAACGTACTTCAGTGCCCGGCGCTATGTGCTGAAGACGTTCGCGGAGAGCAAGAGCCCGACCCTGCGGGCCAAGGCGGAGCGCTTCTTGACCGCGACCGGCTGCCCCGTCTGCGGCGGCCGCCGGCTGCGTGCCGAGGCGCTCGCCGTCACGTTCGCGGGCCGCACGATCGCCGAACTCGTCGCCCTTCCCCTCACGGCCCTCGCCTCGCTGCTCGCCGGGGCCGGCGGCGGCCCGACGGCCCGGACCCTCACGGCCGACCTGCTCGCGCGCATCGAGCCCGTGCGGGAACTCGGCCTCGGCTATCTGAGCCTGGACCGGACCGCGCCCACCCTCTCGGCGGGCGAGTTGCAGCGCCTGCGGCTCGCCACTCAGCTGCGCTCCGGTCTCTTCGGCGTCGTGTACGTCCTGGACGAGCCGTCGGCGGGCCTGCATCCCGCCGACACCGAGGCGCTGCTCACGGTCCTCGACCGGCTGAAGGCGGCGGGCAATTCGGTGTTCGTGGTCGAGCACCACCTCGACGTGGTGCGGCACGCGGACTGGCTCGTCGACGTGGGGCCGCTGGCCGGTGAGCACGGCGGGCGGGTGCTGCACAGCGGGCCGCCGGGCGACCTCGCCGGTGTCGAGGAGTCGGCCACGCGGCGCTTCCTCTTCGACCGCTCCCCCGCGCCGCGCCGCACGGTCCGCGAACCGCGCGCGTGGCTGGAGCTGACCGGCGTCACCCGGCACAACCTGCGCGGCGTGGACGCGGCGTTCCCGCTCGGCGTGTTCACGGCGGTGACCGGCGTCTCGGGCTCCGGCAAGTCCACCCTTGTCGACGAGCTGACCGACCAACTACCGGGCATCGGACGGGTGGTGAGGGTGGATCAGAAGCCGATCGGCCGTACTCCCCGCTCCAATCCGGCGACGTACACCGGTCTCTTCGACGTCGTCCGCGCGCTCTTCGCCGCCACCGACGAGGCGAAGGCGCGCGGCTACAAGGCGGGCCGGTTCTCCTTCAACGTGGCGGGCGGCCGGTGCGAGACCTGCCAGGGCGAGGGCTTCGTCTCGGTGGAGCTGCTCTTCCTGCCGAGCACGTACGCGCCCTGCCCGGACTGCCACGGAGCGCGCTACAACCCCGGGACACTCGAAGTCACCCACCGGGGCCGCACCATCGCCGAGGTACTCGACCTCACCGTGGAGGCCGCCGCCGAAGTCTTCGCGGACCACCCCTCGGCGGCCCGCAGCCTGGCCGCCCTGCTCGACGTCGGGCTCGGCTATCTGCGCCTGGGCCAGCCCGCCACCGAGCTGTCGGGCGGCGAGGCCCAACGCATCAAGCTGGCCGCGGAGTTGCAGCGGGTCCGGCGCGAGCACACCCTGTACGTCCTGGACGAGCCGACGACGGGCCTGCACCCGGCCGATGTGGAACTCCTCCTGCGGCAGTTGCATGGCCTGGTCGACGCGGGGCACTCGGTGGTCGTCGTCGAGCACGACATGACGGTGGTCGCGAGCGCCGACTGGATGCTCGACCTCGGCCCCGGCGGGGGCGACGAGGGCGGCCGCGTCGTGGCCGCGGGACCGCCGGCCGAGGTCGCCGACTCCGGCGCGGGGCGCACGGCCCCGTACCTGGCGAAGGCGCTGGCCGGGCTCTGATCGGGGCCGGGCGCGGCACAACTCACGATCACCGCAGGTCAGTTGGGTGCCCGGTCAAACAGCGCGGAATGAAGTGGCCTAGACCCTTGACCGGGTGTTGGTCCAGACCAATCATGGGGCGTCCGCACCCTTCTCTCACCCCCGTCGGAGAGCCCCGATGAGACGTCCGAGATCCGTCCGCGCCCTGCTCGCCACGCTCAGTACCGTCGCCGCGTCCGCCGGCCTGGTCATCGGGGCCGGTGGCGCCGCGCACGCCGCCACCCCGCTCCCCGCCCACGTCTTCGCGCCGTACTTCGAGGCGTACTCCTCCGACAGCCCCGCCGACCTGGCGCAGAAGTCGGGTGCGAAGTACCTCACCATGGCGTTCGTGCAGGCCGACGCGAAGGGCTCCTGCACCCCGTACTGGAACGGCTCCACCTCGCAGCCGATCTCGACTTCCGTCTTCGGCGCCGACATCGCCACCATCCGCTCGCGCGGCGGCGACGTCATCCCGTCCTTCGGCGGGTACGCGGCCGACAACGGCGGCACCGAGCTGGCCGACAGCTGCACCAGCGTGGACTCGATCGCGGCCGCGTACGAGAAGGTCATCACCACCTATGACCTCTCCCGGCTCGACATGGACATCGAGGACAACTCGCTGACCAACAAGGCGGGCATCGACCGCCGCAACCAGGCGATCAAGAAGGTGCAGGACTGGGCGGCCGCCAACGGGCGCTCGGTGCAGTTCTCCTACACCCTGCCCACCACGACGGGCGGGCTCGCCGACAGCGGTCTCGCGGTGCTGCGCAGCGCGGTCCAGTACGGCGCGAAGGTCGACGTCGTCAACATCATGACCTTCGACTACTACGACGGCGCCACGCACAACATGGCGAACGACACCCAGACCGCCGCCACCGGCCTCTACAACCAGCTCGCCTCCCTGTACCCCGGCAAGTCCTCCGGTCAGCTGTGGGGCATGGTCGGCGTCACCGAGATGCCCGGCATCGACGACTACGGCGCTGCCGAGACGTTCACCACCGCCGACGCCACCGCCGTCTACAACTGGGCCACCGCCAAGGGCATCAACACCCTGTCCTTCTGGGCGCTCCAGCGGGACAACGGCGGCTGCCCCGGCACCGGTGGCCAGGACACCTGCTCCGGCATCGCCCAGGACCCGTGGTACTTCAGCCACACCTTCGAGCCGTTCACCGGGGGCGGCGGCCCCGTCCAGGACGACTTCTCGGTGGCGGTGACGCCCGGCTCGGCCTCCGTGGCCCCCGGCGGCTCCACCACCGCCACCGTGAGCACGGCCGTGACCTCCGGCAACGCCAAGTCCCTCGCGCTCACGGCCACCGGCGCCCCGGCCGGAGTGACGGCGACCGTCAGTCCGGCGACCGTCACCGCGGGCGCCACGGCCCAGCTCACCCTCAGCGCGTCCACCTCCGCGGCGCCCGGAACGTACCCGATCACCGTCACCGGCACGGCGGGCACGCTGGCCCACTCGACGACCTTCACGCTCACCGTGTCGGGCTCCGGCGGCAACCCGGGCGCGCTGGTCAACGGCGGTTTCGAGAGCGGCTCGCTCGCCCCGTGGACCTGCGACAGCGGAGCCGCCGTGGTGTCGAGCCCGGTACACGGCGGCTCGTACGCGCTGAAGACCGCGCCCACCTCCTCGCAGACCGGTGAGTGCGCCCAGACCCTCACCCTGGCCCCCAACACCGCGTACACGCTGAGCGGTTGGGTGCAGGGCAGCTACGCCTACCTCGGCGTGCGGGGCGGCGCGACGGGCAGCACCTGGACCAGCTCCAGCGGCTGGTCCAAGCTGACCGTGCCGTTCACGACGGGCGCCTCCGGCACCGTGACCGTCTATCTGCACGGCTGGTACGGCCAGGGCTCGGTCTACGGGGACGACCTCTCGGTCAGCTAGCCGCATGGTCGCCCTCCCCTGGGGAGCGGCCTTCGTGAGGCGGGCCGGGCGCGGCCGGGGGCGTTGCCCCGCGGCGCCCGGCTCCCTTGCTGACGATCTGTAGCACGCGGCGGCGCGTCGACAACCTGAAACTTCGTCAACTTACTGGCCCGGAGGCTCCTTTCCGCCCCCGCGCACCGGGCCTACTCTCAAGTCACCTCCGTTCCTCCTCGCATCCCCCACCGTCGAATCCGTTCGAAACCGAGGAGCCCCCCATGGTGATACGCAGCTCCCGCACGCTTGCCCTGCTCGCCCCCGCCGCGGCGACGGCCCTGGTGCTCGGCCACCCGGCGAGCGCGAGCGCCCTGCCCGCGGCCGGGCCGACCACCGTGACACCGGCCGGTCACTCCTTCGCGGCCCAGCTCACCGGACAGGCCACCTTCCAGGCCGGGTCCACCACCATGACCTGTACGGTCTCGGCGTCCCTCCCCACCACGGGCGCCGACAACCAGGTACCGGCCGAGCCCGGCAACCACAACGACGCGGGCCCGGTCTCCCTCCCCATCAACCCGCCCACGTTCAGCGGCTGTTCGACCAGCATCTTCGGGGTGGGCGTCACCGCCAGCACCAACGACACCAACGGTGAGTGGTCCGTCTCGGCCCAGAACGACACGTCCGTCACGGCCGGACTGACCATGCCCCAGGGCGGCTTCGTCCTCAGGACGAGCGGCCTGGCCACCTGCACCATCACCGCCTCGCCGACCGGCCCCACCACCGCGCTTGGCACCTGGACCAACGGCGCGCCGTCCACGCTGGCCATCTCGGGCGCGCCCGTGCCCGCCACGGTGACCGGCGGTTTCCTGTGCCCGACGGGCGACCAGACGGCCACCTTCTCGGCCACGTACAGCATCACCGACACGACCGACTCCACACAGCAGATCACCGTGACCGGCTGACGGACAGGACCGGTTGAGCACGGGTGCGCGCCCCCTGATCACCGGGGGCGCGCACACCTGGCGGGGCCGGCGTCAGCGACCCACCTTCCTCGCCTTCCGCGTGGCCCGCAGCCACTCCTTGTTCATGGCCGCGATCGACGGGAGCGGGATGCCCTTGGGGCAGGCCGTCGCGCACTCGCCCGCCAGGGTGCAGCCGCCGAAGCCCTCGTCGTCCATCTGCGCGACCATGTCGAGGACCCGCGTCTCGCGCTCGGGCGCGCCCTGCGGCAGCACGTTCAGATGGTTGATCTTCGCCGACGTGAACAGCATCGCCGAGCCGTTGGGGCAGGCCGCCACGCACGCGCCGCAGCCGATGCACTCGGCGTGCTCGAAGGCGAAGTCCGCGTCGGGCTTGGGCACGGGCGTGGCATGGGCCTCGGGCGCGGCGCCGGTCGGCACGCTGATGTAGCCGCCCGCCTGGATGATCCGGTCGAAGGCCGAGCGGTCCACCACCAGGTCCTTGACCACCGGGAACGCCGAGGCGCGCCAGGGCTCGACGTCGATGGTGTCGCCGTCGCTGAACGACCGCATGTGGAGCTGGCAGGTCGTGGTGCGTTCGGGGCCATGGGCGTCGCCGTTGATGACGAGCGAACAGGCGCCGCAGATGCCCTCGCGGCAGTCGTGGTCGAAGGCCACCGGCTCCTCGCCGCGGAGGATGAGCTCCTCGTTGAGGGTGTCGAGCATTTCGAGGAAGGACATGTCCGTCGAGATGTTGTCGACGTCATAAGTGGCCATGGCGCCGGGCGAGTTGGCGTTCTTCTGGCGCCAGACGCGCAGGGTGAGCTTCATGCGTAGCTCCGCTGGGTGGGGTGGACGTACTCGAAGACGAGGTCTTCCTTGTGCAGGACGGGAGCCTCTCCGGTGGCGGCGAACTCCCACGCGGCGGCGTAGGAGAACTCCGCGTCGCGGCGTTCGGCCTCACCTTCCGGGGTCTGGGACTCCTCACGGAAGTGGCCGCCGCAGGACTCGGCGCGGTGCAGCGCGTCGAGGCACATGAGCTCGGCGAGCTCCAGGTAGTCGACGACGCGGTTGGCCTTCTCCAGGGACTGGTTGAACTCCTCGCCGCTGCCCGGCACCTTGATGCGCCGCCAGAACTCCTCGCGGATCTGCGGGATCCGGTCGAGGGCCTTGCGCAGGCCCTCCTCGGTGCGGGCCATCCCGCAGTACTCCCACATGAGTTCGCCGATCTCCCGGTGGAAGGAGTCGGGGGTGCGGTCGCCGTCGACCGCCAGGAGGAGGTTGACGCGGTCCTCGGTCTCGGCGACCGCTTCGGCGACCGCCGGGTGGGCGGCGGTGACCGGCTCCTGGTGCGGGTTGCGGGCCAGGTAGTCGTTGATGGTCGAGGGGAGCACGAAGTAGCCGTCGGCGAGGCCCTGCATCAGCGCGGAGGCGCCGAGGCGGTTGGCGCCGTGGTCGGAGAAGTTGGCCTCGCCGATCGCGAAGAGGCCGGGCACCGTGGTCTGGAGGTCGTAGTCGACCCAGAGCCCGCCCATCGTGTAGTGCACGGCCGGGTAGATCCGCATCGGGGTCTCGTACGGGTCCTCGGCGGTGATCCGCGCGTACATGTCGAAGAGGTTGCCGTACTTGGCCTCGACGGCCGCCCGGCCCATCCGTGCGATGGCGTCCGCGAAGTCGAGGTAGACCCCCTGGCCGCCGGGGCCCACCCCGCGTCCCTCGTCGCAGACGTTCTTGGCGGCGCGCGAGGCGATGTCACGCGGGACCAGGTTGCCGAAGGAGGGGTAGATGCGCTCCAGGTAGTAGTCGCGCTCGTCCTCGGGGATCTCGGCCGCGGGGCGGGTGTCGCCCTTGGCCTTCGGCACCCAGATGCGGCCGTCGTTGCGCAGCGACTCGCTCATCAGGGTGAGCTTGGACTGGTGGTCCCCGGTGCGCGGGATGCAGGTCGGGTGGATCTGTGTGAAACACGGGTTGGCGAAGTACGCGCCGCGCCGGTGGGCCCGCCAGATGGCGGTGGCGTTGGAGTTCATGGCGTTGGTCGACAGGTAGAAGACGTTGCCGTAGCCGCCGCTTGCGAGGACCACCGCGTCCGCGAAGTATGTGTCGATCCTGCCGGTGACGAGGTCGCGGGCCACGATGCCGCGGGCCCTGCCGTCCACGACGATCAGGTCCAGCATCTCGGTGCGGGCGTGCAACTCGACGTTGCCCGCGGCGATTTGGCGGGACAGTGCCTGGTAGGCGCCGAGCAGCAGCTGCTGGCCCGTCTGGCCGCGGGCGTAGAACGTGCGGGAGACCTGGACGCCGCCGAAGGAGCGGGTGTCGAGCAGCCCGCCGTACTCGCGGGCGAACGGCACGCCCTGCGCGACGCACTGGTCGATGATCTCGACGGAGATCTGGGCGAGCCGGTGGACGTTGGACTCGCGGGCGCGGAAGTCGCCGCCCTTGACGGTGTCGTAGAACAGCCGGTGGATCGAATCGCCGTCGTTGCGGTAGTTCTTCGCGGCGTTGATGCCGCCCTGCGCCGCGATGGAGTGGGCGCGGCGCGGGGAGTCCTGGAAGCAGAACTGGACCACGTGGTAGCCCTGTTCGGCCAGCGTCGCGCCCGCCGAACCGCCGGCGAGACCGGTGCCGACCACGATGACGGTGTGCTTGCGGCGGTTGGCCGGGTTGACCAGTTTCGCCTCGAAGCGGCGGGTGTCCCAGCGCTCGGCGATCGGCCCCCCGGGCGCGCGGCCGTCGACGACCGGGTCGCCCAGGGTGTAGTCGGTGTACGAGGTCATGTCAGCTCACCACTTTGGTCATGACGGCGACGGGTACGGAGACGAATCCGGCGAACAGCACCAGGGCCAGGACGTTGGCGAGCGTCTTGAGCACCCGGTCCCGGGTGGCGTTGCCCACGCCGAGGGTCTGGGCGGCGCTCCAGAAGCCGTGCTGGACGTGCAGGGCGAGCGCGGCCATCGCGACGATGTAGATGGCGTTCCCGTACCAGCTGGAGAAGGTGTCCACCACGTTCTGGTAGGGGTGGCCGGGCCGGAAGCCGGAGTGCACGGTGCCGGTCGTGAGGTCCAGGATGTGCCAGACGATGAACAGGGCGAGGATGACTCCGCCCCAGCGCATCGTTCGGGTCGCGTAACTGGCGCGGGCCCGCTTGTGCACGTACCCGCTCGGCCGGGCCCTGAGGTCGCGGCGGCTGAGCTGGTACGCGGAGACGGCGTGGCCCACCACGGCGGCCACGAGGACGACGCGGATGAGCCACAGCGCCCACTCGTAGTGCAGGAAGGGCTCGCCGATGGTGCGCAGCCAGTGCGCGTACGCGTCGAACTGGGCGGCCCCGAAGAAGATCTTCAGATTGCCCATCATGTGCACGACCAGGTAGAGCAGCATGATCAGACCGCTCACGGCCATGACCGTCTTCTTGCCGACGGTCGAGTCCCAGAGTGTGCGCGTCATGGACGGTCGTTTGTCCGTCCGCGTTGCCAGAGCCATGGCACCGACGCTAGGGGCGAAGGGCCTGAGAGGTCCAAGACATGATCGGGCTCATCTCCATAGAGATGGCCTATCGTAGGGGTATGCAGTTCCAGCAGCTCCTCTACTTCGTGGCGGTCGCCGAGACCCGGCACTTCACCCGGGCCGCCGAGCGCGTCCACGTCTCGCAGCCCTCGCTCTCCCAGCAGATCAAGGCGCTGGAGAACGAGCTGGGCGCCGAGCTCTTCAGCCGCGCCCGGGGCAACATCGCGCTCACCGACGCGGGCGAGGCCCTGCTTCCCCTGGCCCGGCGCATCCTGGCCGACGCCGACACCGCGCGCATCGAGGTCCAGGAGCTCGCCCAGCTGCGGCGCGGCCGGGTGCGCCTGGGCGCCACCCCGAGCCTGTGCACGGGCCTCCTGCCGGATGTGCTGCGCGCCTTCCACGACCGCCACCGGGGCATCCAGCTCCTCATCGAGGAGGGCGGCTCGCACGACCTCGTACGCGAACTGGCGCGCGGCGCGCTGGACTTGGCGCTCATCGTGCTGCCGCTGCCGGCCGCCTCCCCCGCCCTCACCACGATCGAGCTGCTCCAGGAGGACCTGGTGGTGGTCTCGTCGGCCGCCGAGGAACCGCCCGGCTCCGGCTCCTCGGTCCGCGTCGCCGATCTGCGGGACGCGCCCCTGGTGATGTTCCGGCACGGCTACGACCTGCGGGAGCTCACCGTGGCCGCGTGCCGCGCCGAGGGATTCGAGCCCGCGTTCACGGTGGAGGGCGGCGAGATGGACGCGGTGCTCGGCTTCGTGCGGGCCGGGCTCGGGGTCGCCGTGGTGCCGAGCATGGTGGCGGCGCGCTCACGGGACCTGCGGGTCACCCCGCTGGCGCGCCCCGGACTGCGCCGCACCATCGCCCTGGCGCACCGCAGCGACGTCGACCCGCCGCGCGCGGCACGGGAGTTGCAGCGGGTCCTGCTCGGCATCGGGGCCGGGCAGCGTACCGTCCGCTGATCCGGCGCCGCCCGCGCCGGGTCAGCCGGCGGCGGCGCGGGCGCCGAAGGGCGCCCACGGGAGCCAGCCTCCACTGGGCCGTTCCTGGACGCGGGTGCGCACCCGGCCGTCGGCGCCGACCGCGAAGAGATGCAGGCGGCCGGTGGCGTCGGCCGCGGCAGACGGGGTGGCGGACAGGGCGACGCCGGGCTCGGTGAAGTCCTCGCCCACCGCCCAGGACCCGCCCGGGGAGAGCTGCCAGCGGTGGGTGAGCCGTTCGCCGCCGGGCGCGAGTGTGAAGCCCTCCAGGCGGCCGTCGGCTCCGGACACCAGCAGCGGAGCCGTGGTCGACCAGCCGAACAGCGGCTGCCAGTCGGCCCATCCGCCGCTCGGCACCGACTGCCGCCGGTGGAAGGCGGCCACCCCGGAAGGGGCCATCGCCGCGACGGTGAGCCGGCCGCTCCCGTCCCGGGCGACCCGCGGGGCCGCGCCGGCCGCGGTGCCGAAGCGCTCCCACGCCGACCAGGCCCCGCCCGGCGTCTGCTGCCAGCGGTGCAGGATCGCCGTGCCGCCGCGCGTCAGGACGAAGACCTCCAGGCGGCCGTCCGCGTTGACCCCGACGACCGGCGGCGCCCCGGCCGCCCCGCCGAATCCCGCGTCCCACGCCTCCCAGGCAAGCCCGCCGGGCGACTGCTGACGACGGCGGGCGACCAGGGTGCCGCCGGGGCTCAGGGCGAAGACTTCGAGTCTGCCGTCGGCGTTGCGGGCGACGGCGGGCGCGGCTCCGGCCGGGCCGCCGAACTCCTCCCAGTCGTACCAGCCGCCGTCCGGCCGCTGCACCCGGTGGTGCAGGTGGGCGCCGCCGGGGGCGAGCGAGAAGACCTCGAGACGGCCGTCGGTGTCGCGGCCGAGGGTGGGGACAGCACCGGCCGGTCCCCCGAACCGCTCCCACGGTGACCAGGTGTCGCCGGCCGCGTCGAGCTGGACGCGGACCAGCATCGAGCGGTCGGCGGCGTCGAGCGCGAACACGGTCAGGCGGTCCTGGACGTCCAGGGCCGCCACCACACTGTCCGGGCTCTGCCACACCGGCGGAGTGTCCTGCCAAAGCAGCGGCGCGAGGAGGAGACCGTGCCGGAACCAGCCTGCCGCACTCGCGTACCGGTCCTGCCCGTCGGTGACCACCTCGACGGCGTGGCCGGGGACGTGGCCCGCGTACCCGTCGAGCGTGAAGCGGAAGGGGTCGCGCGCGGCCAGCACGTCGGTGCCCTCGTAGCCGCCGCGCGGCCCGATGAACAGGTAGTACCAGCCGTCCCGTTCGACGACGTACGGCGACTCGGTGACCGAGACGCCCATGGCGGCGGTGCTGTCGTCGGCGAACGCGGTGCCGGGCGCGCTCCAGTGGAGCAGGTCGGCGGAGCGGCGCCAGCACACGAGGTGCTGCCCGTCGGCGCCGAGCTCGGTGTAGTACATGATCCACTCGGCGCCGATCCGCACGACCATCGGGTCGCGGGCGGCGGTGCCCCGGAACAGTGGCCCGGACGCGACCCGGGTCCAGGTGAACAGGTCGGTGGAGGTGGCCAGGTTGATCGCGGCGCCGCCGCTGCCGCCGGCCGCGTAGAACATGAAGAAGGTGCCGTCGGCCTCGATCACGTGCGGCGCCCACAGGTGCTGCTCGCCGTAGTAGGCGGGGTCGACGGTCAGGGCGTCGGCGTGGGTGGTCCACGGCCCGTGCGGATCGGTGGCGGAGGCGTGTGCGAAGGCGGTCTCGGCCGCGCTGTCCGGGGCCTCACCGGGCGCGGCGCTGTCGCCGACGATGCTGAACAGGTGCCAGCGTGTGTCCGTACGCACCAGGGTGTGGTCATTGAAGTAGCGGGGGCGGCCCGGAGTGGACGGGTCGTGGACGGGGGTGAAGGGGCCCGCGTCGACCCAGAGGTGGGGCGGGACGTCGGTGGGGGTGGCCGCGGCTGCGGTACGGGCCGGGAGCGGGAGCACGAGTGCTCCCGCTCCGGCCGCCCGCAGCAGGCGTCGCCTGCTGATCGGCTGCATGACTCTTCTCTGGACGAAACCCCGGCCGGGGTCAGTTGACGGGAGGACCGGAGGTGGTGTTGAGCCAGGCCCATTCGGACCAGGTCGAGAAGCCCGTCTGCCACCTGTGGTGGACGCCCGCCCCACTGGTGCCGAAGACCTCGATGCGGCCGTCGGCGTTGGTCGCGGCGGTCACCTCGGACCCGCCGGTCCCGAAGGTCTCCCACTTGCCGTACGGAGCGTTCACCCCGGTCTGCCACAGATGCTGCGCCACGCTGCCGTTGATCGCGAACACCTCCACCCGGCCGTCGGGCGAACGCTCACTCGCGAGTTGCGCGTCGGCGGGACCTCCGGTGGGCTCCCATCCGGACCAACTGGTCGCACTGGTCTGGTACTTGTGGAAGACACCGGACGATCCGGAGGCGAAGACCTCAAGACGGCCGTCCTGGTTGTGATCCACCGTCAGGCCATGTCCGCCGCCGCCGAAGTCCTCCCAGGCCGACCAGCCCCCGTTGACAGCCGTCTGGTACTGGTGCTGGAACACGTCACCGTTCAACGCGAACACCTCAAGACGGCCGTCGGACGCCTTCTCCATCTCGATCCGGCTGTTCGCCGGACCGCCACCGGCCGACTCCCACGGCGACCAACCACCGTTCGCCGCCGACTGATACCGGTGGAAGACCCCGGTAGGACCGGACGCGAACACCTCCATGCGCCCGTCGCCGTTGGCTCCGACCGCGATGTCACGGCCACCGCCACCGAAGTCCTCCCAGCCCGACCAGCCACCCGAGGGCGACAGCTGGTACCGGTGCTGGAACACCGTCCCGTTGATGGCGAACACCTCAAGACGCCCGTCCGCGTTCGGACTGATCGCCAGCTCCGCACCGCCGGGACCACCCAGCGGCTCCCACTCCGACCAGCCGCCATTGACCCCCACCTGCCAGGCATGATGGACGCCATCGGCACCCGCCGCGAAGACCTCGAGACGGCCGTCCGCCGACCGCGCCGACACCACCCGTCCCGACTCGGACGGGAACACCAGCGGTTTGGGCCCGGGCTCGTGGTGCCCGAGGCGGTCCACCGCGGCCCGCGCCTCGTCCATGTGCCGCAGGTGCGCGCCCACGTTGTAGGTGGACCACGGCTGCCAGTTGGTGCCGCCGGAGGAGATGGTGAAGGCCCCGTTCGCGTTGCACTGCGGGTCGAACGCGCAATTGTCGTCGATCTCGGGGTGCCAGTAGTTGTTGATCTGCCACAGACCGCGGTCCGTGGAGGGCGGGGTGTTGTTCTGGACGTTGGTCGCCGTGGGGTTGCAGCTGGACTCGGCGAGGGCCACGGCGACGGCCGTCACCAGACTGCCGCCCCGGAAGCCCGCGTTGTAGCCGACCTGGGCGCACAGATCGCTGGGCGCGGCGGACGCGGGCGAGGCGCCCGCCAGGATGCCTGCCGCGAGCAGCAGGGAGGCGAGCGTCGCCAGGATGACGCGATGGGTCGCTCTGTGAGCGCGTTGCACAGTTCTCACCTGCTGTCTCCTCGGTTCACGGGGGCGCCGGAGGTGGTGGCGGGCCAGGCCCATGCGGACCAGGTCGGCAGTCGCCGCCCGCGGTGGACGGGCCTGCCGACCGGCCCTGAAGACCTCGACGCGGGCGTCGGCAGGGGACACCGAGGTGGCGCGGTCAACTGACCTCCTGAAAAGCGCGGTGACGGTTCGTGCAACCGTCGGGCGAGGCGCTTCGGAAGGTAGCGAGGCGCGCCGGAGGACAGAACCCGGAACCTTACGGACTGACAGGACGGGCCCGCGTGGGCTACGGCGCCGGTGCCAACTCCCGGTGGCATGGATCGGGTTCGCCGCACCGGCACGTACGCCGCCCCGGTGCGGCAGCCCGAAAGCCCCGCCCGACACCGTCTTCACGGCGTCGGGCGGGGCTCTCGTCGGCGTCGCGCGGCTGTCGTCCCCCGGCATCGTCCGGGTGGCGACGGCGCGGCTCGCTCCCTTTCTACACGGCGTCCACGAGGGCCAGCGTGTGGATCCGGTCCGGGGCGCCGGGGCGGGCGTAGTACCAGCCCTGGGCGGTGTCGCAGCCCAGTTCCTTCAGCTGCTCGGCCTGGGCGCCCGTCTCCACGCCCTCCACCGTGACCGCGAGGGACAGGCTGTGCGCGAGCGACACGATCCCCTCGACGATCTTGATGTCCACGGGGTCGGCGGGCAGCTGCTGCATGGACTGGGTGAAGGACCGGTCCAGCTTGAGCACGCTCACCGGGAGCCTGCGGAGGTTGGCGAGGTTGGAGTAGCCCGTGCCGAAGTCGTCGAGGGCTATGTCGACGCCCATCTCGGCGAGCTGGCGCAGCGGCTTGAGGAGGTCGTCGTCGGCGCCGATCAGCGCGGACTCGGTGACCTCCAGGCAGAGCGCGCCCGGGGCGAGCCCGGTGCGCTCCAGCATCTCGACGGTGTCGGCGACCAGGCCCGGGTGGTGCAGCTGGGTCGGCGACAGGTTCACGTTGATGCGCAGCGGCCCGCCGTCGGTGGCGCCGGGGTGGGCCTCCTGCCAGGCGCGTGCCTGGCGTACCGACTCCTGCATCACCCAGCGGCCCAGCGGCACGATGAGGCCGGTGTGCTCGGCGAGCGGGATGAACCGGTCGGGCCCGAGCACCCCGTGCTGCGGATGCGACCAGCGGACCAGGGCCTCGGCGCCGTGCACGCTGCCGTCGCCGAGGTGCACGAGGGGCTGGTACTCGATGAAGAACTCGCCGCGCTCCAGGGCGGCGGGCAGCGCGTTGGTGAGCCCGTGCCGGGTGATCGCCCGGGCGTCGGCCTCCGCGTCCGCGAACTCGAAGCGGTTGCCGCCCGCCGACTTGGCCCGGTACATCGTGATGTCGGCGCTGCGCAGCACCTCGGCGGGGCTGCGCTCGCCCGCCGGGCCCTCGACGACGCCGATCGAGCCGCGCACGGTCAGCTCGCGGCCCTCGATGCGGATCGGGGTGGCGAGCGTGCTCAGGATGCGGGAGGCGAGCTCGTCCGCCTCGAACTCGGTGTCCGGTCCGGTGGTGAGCGCGACGAACTCGTCGCCGCCGAGCCGGGCCACCATCTCGCCGGGACCGGTCGCGCAGCTCTGCAGTCGGTCGGCCACCTCCACCAGGAGCCGGTCGCCCGCCGAGTGGCCCAGGCTGTCGTTGACCGCCTTGAAGCCGTCGAGGTCCAGGTAGCAGAGCCCGAAGCGCTTGCCGTCGCCCGGTGCGAGCGCCTTCTCCAGACGTTCGAAGAACAGGGTCCGGTTGGGCAGTCCGGTGAGCGCGTCGTGGGTGGCCTCGTAGCGCAGCCGCAGATTGAGCAGCCGGCGTTCGGTGGTGTCCTCCATCAGCGCGAGCTGGTACTGCGGCCTGCCCTCGGCGTCGCGCAGGAGCGAGACGGTGAGGTTGGTCCACAGCACGGTCCCGTCGCCGCGGTAGTAGGGCTTCTCGACCCGGTAGTGGTCGCGCTCGCCGCGGACGAGCTCCTCGTACAGCCGCCAGACCTGCGGGGCGTCCTCGGGGTGCACCCACTCGCTGACGTTGCGGCTGCGGATCTGGCCCTCTATGCCGCCGAACATCCGGGTGAGGGTCTCGTTGACCTCCAGGACCCGGCCTTCGAGGTCGGCGATGCCGATGCCGATGGCGGCGCCCTCGAAGACCGCGCGGAACCGGGTCTCGGTGGCGTGCAGGGCGTCCAGGGCCGCGCTGCGCGCCGACATGGCGGAGCGGGCGATGGCCTCCTGCTCGGAGCGGGTGCGTTCGCGCAGGGCCGTCGCGAAGCCGGCGGCGAGCGCGTGCTGGAGGCGGGCGCAGCGGGCCCGCGCCTCGTCGCCGGGCAGGTCGTCGACCGCGCCGCAGTACAGGACGAGGTAGGACTCGACCACGCCGAGGGTGCGGCTGAGGGCGTCCGGGTCGGTGCAGTGCACGGCGACCAGGGCGGCGCCGACGTCGTGGGCGGGCGACGGGTCGAAGTGCCGCCCGTGCAGGGCGTCGATGAGGCGGCGGGCGAGCGGCACGAGGTGCTGCTCGAACTCGGGACGGGTCAGCGAGGTCGCCGTCACCGGGAAGATGGCCCGGCTCCAGATCGTCGCGAAGCGTCTGAGCCGGTCCTCGGGGCTGTCCGGCGCGAGGTCCGGAGCGGGCGCCTGGGGCGGGTTGCTCACGCTGTGCGCCCCACACCGGCGAAGCCAGAGAAGGCGTACGGATCTTCCTGGTCGGCGTCGTTCTCCGGCCGCCACAGCGGCATGGAGACCAGTCCGGGGTCGACCAGGGTGAATCCCTCGAAGAACCCGGTGATCTCCTCGCGCGAGCGCATGACCAGCGGGTTCCTGATGTCGCGGTAGACGCCCACGGTGCCTGTGGCCTCCTCCTCGCTGAGCGGGATGCCTTCGTAGGAGGCGTGGGTGAGGACGAGGAGGCTGCCCGGAGCCAGGGCGTCGCGCAACTCGGCGACCGCCCGGTACGGGTCGTCCTGGTCCTCGACGAAGTGCAGTACGGCGATCAGGAGGAGCGCCACCGGCCGGGACAGGTCGAGGAGTTGGGCGGTCTCGGGGGCGCCCAGGATGTCCTGCGGCTTGCGCAGGTCGGCCGCGGCTATCCCGGCACGGGCGTTGCCCTCCAGGACGGCGCGGCTGTGGGCGACGGCGACCGGGTCGTGGTCGACGTACAGGACGCGGGCCTCGGGGCTCGCCGCCTGGGCGACTTCATGAACGTTTCCGAAAGTCGGGATCCCGGATCCGATGTCCAGGAATTGCGTGATGCCCTCGGAGACGGCGAATCGCACGGCGCGGCGCATGAACGCCCGGTTCGCCTGCATGATCTTGGGAAGCCCCGGCATGAACCGCATGGCCTCGCGGGCCGCTTCCCGGTCGACCTCGAAATTGTGCGAACCGCCCAGGTAGTAGTCGTAGATGCGGGACACGCTCGGCACCGAGATGTCGATGCCCTGAGGGGCCCAGGCGGGACGCTCCATCAATGTCTCCAACAAGTCGCCGCAGGACGGCCATGACCATGACCATTGTTTGCGCCTGAGGCTACTGATCGTCCGCCGGGAGGGCGAGTAAAAACGGAAAATGCTCGTCCGTTATTGGTCACACGCCCAGGGCATGTGCGCCGGATCGTACGGGCCCGAGCGGGAGCGCGCGCCATCGTATCGGTGGCTGGACACGCGCATCGGCCCGTCGCCGCGCGGGGGTCGCGGTGACGGGCCGACGGGATTGGGCCCTGGGCTACTTCGGTGCGCCGATGAGCTTCCCCTCGGGGGACACGGCGTACCAGGTGCCGCCCACGCCCTGGCCGTTGCTGTCGCCGGGCTTGGTGTCGCCGGAGAACGTGTAGACCGGCCAGCAGGTGATGGACTGCTGCTTCACGCCGTCGGGCCGGTCGAAGGTCACGAAGCCCTTGAGGGCGATGCCCTTGGTGTTGGCCTTGTCGACCGGCGCCACCACCGGCCACTTCTGGAGGCAGGCGCCGGTGCAGGCGGACGTCATGGGCCAGGCCGAGTCCTTCTTGAACCGGTAGACGGTCATGCCGCGGGCGTCCACGATCACGTCGCCGAGCTTGGCGTCCTTGCGGACCGACAGGCCCGGCATGGCCGGCGCCGGGGCCGAGGCGGCCGAGGCCTTCTTGCCGTCGGGGGCGGCAGCGTGCCAAGTGCCGCCCACGTTCTGTCCGTTGGTGTCGCCCGGGTTGGTGTCCTTGGCGTAGCGGTACATCGGCCAGCCGCCGATGGTGAGCTGCTTGGTCCCGTCGGCGCGGGTGACCGAGCCGAGCGCCGACTGGTCGGTGCCCGCGGCCGCCATGGCGCCGTCGGCGGGCACCGCGGGCCATGCCTTCGCGCAGTCGCCCTCGCAGTTCGACCTGGGCGGACTCGCGGTGTCCTTGTCGAAGCGGTAGAGCGTGAACCCGGCGCTGTCGGTGACGACCTTGCCGAGGTCCTTGCTGTCGCTCACCGCAAGTTGCCCGGCCTGCTTGGCGGACGATGGGGCGCCGCCCGCCTGTCCGTAGCCGCCGCCCGACCCGTAGCCGTTGTCGGCGGGCTGGGCGCTGCCCGCGTTGCCGACCGGCTGCCCGTTGCCGCCCGCGTACGCGCTGCCCTTGTCCTGGCCGCAGCCCGTCGCGGTCAGTGCCAGTACCGCTGCCGCCGCTGCCGCGAGCGCCGCGCTGCGCCAGGTAGTCATGTCAACTCCCGTTGTCCGTAAGGTGGTTGAGGCGCCGGATGCGCCGGTGATGGCCCTATGTACGGGCGGGGAGCGGTGGTCTGTTCAACGCGAGCCGGGGAAATTTTCCGAGCGGCCCCGAACGGCTGGTCAACGCGTCGAACGCAACGCCCCGGGAACTCCTCCCTTCAGGCGAATCGGTTCGACGCGCCCTCCGGCGACGGCCCGCGCACTCGATGATCACTCCGTGCAAGGACGACACCCAGCCGGGCGACTGCTCGCCGCCGCGGCCTTCACCGTGCTGCTCGCCGTACCGGCGCCGGCCGCCCGGGCCGACGCCTGTGCGTACGCCTCCGTCTCGCAGGGCAGCAGCGGCTCGCTCTGGGCGGTCGCGGGCACGGGGCACGTCCGGTGCCCCTGGCCGCCCCGGCCGAGCCCTCCCCCGCCCACCCGGATGCCACCGCCCCCGCCGCCGACCGTGCCGGCGCCTCCTCCTCCGCCACAGCCTCCGTCGCGGCCCGCGCCCCGGCCCCGCCCGGCGCCACCCCTTCCGGCTCCGCCGCCTTCACCGCTGCCCCCGCCACCGCCGGGGCAGCGACCCGCCTCTCCGCCCGCGCCCCCCGCCGCGCCCCCGGTGCCCGGCGTCCCCGCGCACCCCGGGCCTCCGGGCATCCGGCCTGCGGCCCTGCACTCCTACCGGATGCCGCCGCGCATGAAGCCCGCGCCGCAGCTCTCGCCCGTCACGCTCACCCTGCTCATCACCGCGCCCGCCGTGCTCGGCGCGGCGCTGCTGCGCTCCCGCTCCGGCTCCCGTTCCCGCTGAGCCACCCTTCCCTGAGAGGTCCCGTTGTCCGACTGGTTCGTCCTGCTCATCGCGATGGCCGCCGCATGTGCCGTCGTCCTCACCATCACCTTGTTCAGCAACCGCCGGATCGCCCCCGACGACGACCCCTCGGGGACCCCGGACGTCATCGAGTACATGACGATGATGATCGGCGTGGTGTACGCCATCGTGCTCGGCCTCGCCATCGCGGGCGTCTGGGAGGGCCGCGGAGCCGCCCAGGCGGACGTCCAGCAGGAGGCGCAGGCCCTGCACGAGATCTCCCAGCGCGTCCAGGTGTACCCGGCGGAGGTCCGCGACCGCACCCGGGCCGACGTCGAGGCGTACGCCTCCTACGTGGTGCACACCGAGTGGAGCCACATGGCCAAGCACGGCGACCTCACCGACGAGAGCGCCCAGAAGCTGGAGAAGATCCGCCGCGACGTGACGGACTACCACCCGGCGAACGACTTCGAGCAGCAGGCCTACCAGCCGCTGATCGACCAGGTGGGCGCCGTCGACGCGGCCCGGACCGCCCGCGGGCAGGGGGCGGGCGCCACCATGCCCGGGGTGGTCTGGTTCGGCCTGATCATCGGCGCCCTGGTCACGGTCGGCCTGATCTTCACGTTGCAGATCAGGCGCACCTGGCGGGAGTTGCTGCTCGCCGGGCTCTTCAGCGCCCTCATCGCCTTCCTGCTCTTCCTGATCTGGGACTTCGACGCCCCGTTCGGCCGGGGCATCTCCGCGACGGCGGGGCCCTTCCTCGACCTGTTCCCCAGCATCGGCTGACGCCCTCCCCACCTCCGCGCGCCCCGTCCCCGGGCCCCGTCGTCCGCGCCGGCGGGGCCTTCGCTCGTCCGGGCGGGGGACCCCGATGCCCCATTCGCCGGACACCGATCGCGACACACCGGGACACCTCCTAGCGTTTCGGGCATCGAGGTGCATCTCCCCCCTATGTGGAATCGGTTCCGCAGCTGCCCCTCGGGGACCGGAGGATTGACCATGGGCGCGATACGCATCGCATCCACCGCGCTGCTCGGCGCTGCCGCCCTCTCGCTCGCCGCGCCCGCCGCGACGGCGGCCGACGCCGGCGCCAACGGAAGCAACATCACGTCGTTCGGCTTCAGCGTGACTCCCTCGGTCATCGCGCCCGGTGGTCAGGTCACGCTGAACGTCACGGGCTGCGACCGCGATGCCACGGCGTCCTCCGGCGTCTTCGACACCGTCACGATCCCCCGCGACAGCTCCCGGAACGCCACCGTCGACCTGGACGCCAAACGCGGCGCCGCCTACACCGTGACGTTCGCCTGCGGCGGCGAGCGGGGCACCTCGCAGCTGACCATCACCGGCGGTGCGCCGACGACCAGTTCCACCGTGCGCCCCACGGTGCGCCCCACCGTCCGGCCCACCACGCCCCCGCTCGGCGTCCGCGGCGGCCTCGGCGGCAGCGTGAGCGACGGCCTGGACCCGATCGAGATCGCGGCGGGCGCGGTGCTCATCGCGGTGGCCGGCGGCGGCACGATCTACTTCCTGCGGCGGCGCTGGGCCGACGGCCGGCACTGAGCACCCCGGTGGACGGGACGCGGAGCGGCTGCCACGCCGACCGCCCTGTCCGGCGCAGGACTTCGCGCCGGAGCCGGGACGCGGCCGCGGCGCCGCACCCGTCGCCCCCGAGTCCTGGCCGGGACTCGGGGGCGAGAGGCCGTTGGGGTCGTTCCGGGAGGTTCGTCCGGTCAGACCCGCACGCTCAGGCGCCGACGGCGGGCGACGAACAGCGCGCCGCCGATCGCGGCCGTACCGGCGAGGGCGCCGCCGACCGTCATCTCGGTGTCGCTCGGGCCCGCGGCGCCGCCGAGGCCGCCGTCGGCGCCCCGGCCTTCCAGGACCCGGAAGCTGCGCGTCGCCACGCGGTCGCTGTCGTTGCACTTGACCGCCAGGCTGTACTCGCCCGGCGTCGCGTGGTCGTGGATCCGCGCGGTCGCGAAGTTGATGTCGCCCGACGACAGGTGGACCTCGTCGAAGGCGTTCGAGCTGACCCGGCCGCCGCTGTGGCAGCCCCGGGCGGTGATGCTCAGGGTGGCGCCTTGGTGGACCCGGGAGGGGTCGACGTCGACGCTGGTCGGCCCGCCGCCGGAGGGCGGACCCCCCGCGAGGGCCGCCGGCGCGGCGAACCCGACCGCGGCGCCGACGGCCAGCGCCACCGTGAGAGCGCGTGAAGCACGCATGGTTGAACCTCCATGGGAGGACGCCCCGGAGCCGTGCCCCGGGAAGATCGACGAGTACGCCTCCCACACGAACCCTCACCGCCGCTCATACAAGCCGCATTTCGGTACTCATCCACCCTGGTGAACCGCGGGCCCTCCGTTCGGGGCCGAAATCTGACGGACCCGCAGGTCACAGACCGTCAGATCATTTCCGCCACCGCGCTACCCGGATGGCCCAGGCCCGCTGGACCCGGCACCCGTTCGCCGCTCTGCGATCGCCCGGCGGGCGCGCCGACCGTACGGTGCTCGAAGGCGCGCTGAGGGTGGACGGCGAAGGAGTTGACGAAGAGACATGGCGCACGAAGAGAGCGGCATGGAGCGGCGCAGGCGCTCCCCGTGGGGGGCCCTGGCCCTGGTGATGCTGACCGGCCTCGCGCTGATGCGCAACGGCGCGGACGCGACGATGGGGCCGCCGCAGCCCGCCGCGGCGGCGGCGCCGGCCAGCGCCTCGGAGCCCGGGGCCACCCCGTCGCCCGCCGCCGAGGTCGAGCCGCTGCCCTTCGCCCCGGCCTCCCGGGTGCGGATCGAATCGATCAATGTGAACGCGCCGGTCATGGACGTCGGCACCGACGCCCAGGGCTGGGTGCAGGCACCGCCGCCCCAGGACCCGAACCTGGCCGGCTGGTACCAGAACGGCGTGGCCCCGGGCATGCGCGGTACGGCGGTGGTGGTCGGCCACGTGGACAACATGAAGGGGCCGGCGGTCTTCTACGGGCTCGGCTCGCTCCAGAAGGGCAACCACATCGAGGTGGACCGCTTCGACGGCCGCACCGCGGTGTTCGAGGTGTACGGCGTCGAGGTCTTCGACAAGGCCACCTTCCCGGGTGCCCGGGTGTACGGCGACACCGGGCACCCGGAACTCCGGGTGATCACGTGCGGCGGGGGATTCTCCCGGGGCCGCGGCTACGACGGGAACGTGGTGGCCTTCGCGCGCCTCGTGTCCGTCAAGTAGCGCCGAGGCGGCCCGCGGCCGCCGCGGGAAAGCCGCCCCGGGGGCTCATCTGCGCCGGGGCGGCACCTTCAACTGGTAGCCCTCGGCGAGGAGTTGGGGCAGATAGCTGCGCAGGGCCGCCACGCTCTGCGAGCGGTCGCCGCCCGCGTCGTGCGAGAGCACCACGACGCCGGGCGCGGCCCCGTCCAGGACCCGGCGGATGATGGTCGGGGTGCCGGGCGTCGTCCAGTCGAGGGTGTCGACGGTCCAGGCGAGCGGCTCCATGCCCATCTCGGCCTGGATCTCGAAGACATTGCGGTTCCACGCCCCGTACGGCGCCCGGAACCACTGCGGCGCCTCGCCGATGGTCTGCTCGATGACCTCGCTGGTGCGGCCGATCTCCGAGCGGATCATGGCGGGGGCCGTCTTGTTGAGCTGCGGGTGGGTCCAGGTGTGGTTGCCGACGACATGCCCGTCGTCCTGCATCTCGCGCAGCAGGTCCCGGTTGTCGGTGGCCATCTCGCCGCACAGGAAGAACACGGCGCGCACGTCGTGGTCGCGCAGCGTTTTCAGGATGCCCGGGGTGTAGCGCGGGTCGGGCCCGTCGTCGAAGGTGAGCACCATGGAGCGCTCCCCCAGCTCCGGCATGCTCAGGAACGGTCTGGTCCGCACCGGGGGCAGCGCGGTGTGATAGCGCGGCGGGGTGTAGGCGGTCATGGGTTCCAGCCGGTACGCGCTGGGCCTCAGCGGGGGCGCGGCGGCGTGGGGTCCGGCGGCCGGTGCGGCCCGGGGCGCGGTCGCCGGGGCGACGCCGTCCTCGGTGGTGAGCATGCGTACCGCGGCGGCGGCGCCGAGGCAGGCGGTGAGGCGCAGCAGCGTCCGCCGACTGGGGACCATCTGATCCCTTTTCATGACATGCGGCTTTTGTTCGTCATGGCGGAAGATTAGGACCACGGATCGCCGCGAGGCCGACGAAACGTCAGCACCCGCGCGACACGAGCACGAATGGAGTCACCCGGCGAAGCCGTCCCGGGCACCCTCAGCCGCGGCGGACCAGCGGGAAGGGCAGGGTCTCGCGGATGGTGAGGCCGGTGAGGAACATGACGAGCCGGTCCACGCCGATGCCGAGGCCGCCGGTGGGCGGCATCGCGTATTCGAGCGCGTCGAGGAAGTCCTCGTCGATCTCCATCGCCTCCGGGTCGCCGCCCGCGGCGAGCAGCGACTGCGCGGTGAGCCTGCGGCGCTGCTCGATCGGGTCGGTCAACTCCGAGTAGGCGGTGCCCAGTTCGGTGCCGAAGGCGACCAGGTCCCAGCGCTCGGCGAGCCGCGCGTCGGTGCGGTGCTGGCGGGTCAGCGGGGAGACCTCGGTCGGGAAGTCCTTGTAGAAGGTGGGCAGCGTCGTACGCTCCTCGACGAGCCGCTCGTACATTTCGAGGACCACGTCGCCCCGCGTGTTGTCCGGGGTGTGCGGCACCCCGGCGCGGTCGCAGAGCCGGCGCAGCCGCTGCTCGTCGGTGTCGGCGTCGATCTCCTCGCCGAGCGCCTCCGACACCGCTCCGTACAGCGTCTTGACCGGCCAGGGACCGGAGATGTCGTGCTCGACGACCCTTCCGTCCGGCCCGGCCTTGCGGGCGAGGGGGGCGCCGAAGGCCGCCGTGGCCGCGCCCTGGATCAGCTCGCGGGTGAGGTCGAGCATCACGTCGTAGTCGGCGTACGCCTGGTAGGCCTCCAGCATCGTGAACTCGGGGTTGTGCTTGTAGGAGACGCCCTCGTTGCGGAAGGTGCGGCCCATCTCGAAGACCTTCTCCACGCCGCCGACGCAGAGCCGTTTCAGATACAGCTCGGGGGCGATGCGCAGATACAGGTCGAGGTCGTAGGCGTTGATGTGGGTGGTGAAGGGGCGGGCGTTGGCGCCGCCGTGGATCTGCTGGAGCATCGGTGTCTCGACCTCCAGGTAGCCCCGGTCCAGGAGACCCTGGCGCAGCGCCTGGACGGCGGTGGAGCGGGCCCGGACGACGTCACGGGCCTCGGGGCCGGCCACCAGGTCGAGGTAGCGCCGCCGCACCCGGGCCTCGGGGTCGGCGAGGCCGCGCCGCTTGTCGGGCAGCGGGCGCAGACACTTGGCGGTCATCTGCCAGTCGGTGGCGAAGAGCGAGAACTCCCCCTTGTCGCTGGTGCCGGTCGTGCCGGTGGCGGTGACGTGGTCGCCGAGGTCGACGTCGCGGGCGAACCGGTCGAGGACGGCCTCGCCCGCTCCCTCGCGCGTGAGGGCCAGTTGCAGATCGCCCGACCAGTCGCGCAGGACGGCGAAGACGACGCCGCCGAAGTCGCGCACGGCCATGACGCGGCCGGCCACCGTGGCAGCCGCCCCCCCGCCCGCCTCCCGCAGCTGCGCCAGGGTGTGCGTGCGGGCCGGGACGACGACGGGGTAGGGATCGGTGCCGTCCGCGCGCAGCCGGTCCAGCTTCCGGTGGCGGACCCGTACCTGCTCCGGGAGTTGACGCTCCGTCACCTCGGTCGAGCCGGGTCCGGTCAGGCCGAGGGCCTCGATGGAGGGCAGCCCCGCGGTGGTGACGGGCTTGGTCACGCCCTTGGTGGACCGGCCCTTGCCCCAGAGCTTGCGCAGGCTCGGCACGGAGACGAAGCCCTCGGCGATGCCGGACGCGAGGCCGACGCGGGCCAGCGAGCCGGCGTCGCCGTAGCAGAGGAAGCGGGGGTACCACTGCGGCTGGTACTTCACGTTGGAGCGGTAGAGGGCTTCCAGCTGCCACCACTTGGAGAAGAAGAGCAGCAGCTTGCGCCACAGCCGCAGCACCGGTCCCGCGCCGATGCGGGCACCCTCCTCGAAGGCCGAGCGGAACACCGCGAAGTTGAGGGAGATCCGGCGCACCCCCAACTTCGGCGCGGTGGCGCACAGTTCGGCCACCATGAACTCCATCACGCCGTTGGGCGCGCTGCGGTCGCGCCGCATCAGGTCGAGCGAGATGCCGTCCGGGCCCCAGGGCACGAAGGACAGCAGCGCGATCAGCTTGCCGTCGGCGTCGAAGGCCTCCACCAGCAGGCAGTCGCCGTCGGCCGGGTCGCCGAGCCGGTCGAGCGCCATCGAGAAGCCGCGCTCGGTCTCGGTGTCGCGCCAGGCGTCGGCCCGGTCGATGATCTGCTGCATCTCCTCGTCGGTCAGCGCCGAGTGGCGCCGGATCCGGGTGGTGGCACCGGTGCGCGCCACCCGGCGGACGGCCTGGCGGGTGACGCGCATGTCGCGCCCGTCGAGGTCGAACTTGGCGACGTGCAGGATCGCCTCGTCGCCGAGCTGGATGGCGCCGAGGCCGTGCCGGGCGTACACGGTGGCACCCTCTTCGGACGCGCCCATCACGGCGGGAGCCCAGGCGTACTGCCGGGCGATGTCGAGCCAGGCGTCGATGGCCGGGCCCCAGGCTCCGCTGTCGCCCACCGGGTCGCCGCTGGCGAGCGCGACGCCCGCCTCCACGCGGTAGGTGACGGCGGCCTTGCCGTTCGGCGAGAAGACCACCGCCTTGTCGCGGCGGGTGGCGAAGTAGCCCAGCGAGTCCTGGTGGCCGTACGCGCCGAGCAGGGCCCGGATGCGGGGCTCCTCGTCGCCGTGCAGGGCGGCCTCCATGCGCTGCGAGCGGAAGAGCGTGGAGGCGGCGGTCAGCAGGGCGACGGCGCCGAAGAGGCCGAGGAAGAAGTAGAGGGGCTTGGGCGGCTTCCCGTCGAACTGGCCGTTGGAGACGAGCCCGCCGAAGACCCGGTTGGTGGCCCACAGCAGGCGCTGGCCGCGCGGCAGGCTGTCCGGGAACAGCTCGACGAGCCCCCAGCCGACCAGGACGCCCGCCGCGAGCCCGAGGCAGAGCACCCCCAGCGCCCGGCGGAAGGCGCCCCGGCGGGTCTCCGCGTAGAACTGCTTGCGGGCCAGGATCAGCACCACCAACGAGGCGCCGCAGAACACCCCGTTGGGGATCCACATCCACTCGGCGACGACGATCAGCAGCACGTCGAGCAGGAACAGCAGACCCAGGTAGATGACGACCAGCCACCAGGCGACCCTCTTGCGGGCGCCGATCGCGGCCGCGAGCAGCAGCAGGAAGACGGCGTACGCGAGGTTGGCGCTGACCGGCACCGTGACCCGGTCGAGGAACCAGGAGACCGGGTAGAGCAGCCGGCGCAGCGGCGGGATGAGCGCGATGACGCCGCAGAACAGCCCGAGCACGCCGAAGAACATCGCGAACGCTTCGGGCGCCCGCCCGAGGAAGCCGGTCCGGGACGGTATCGGCGCCGTCTCGCTGACAGTCATGCTCAGCACTCTAGGGAGGCGGGCGCCGGGCCGCCTGTCGGAAGCGGCACCCGGCCGGTTAGCCTTCGAACGTGACAGAGCAGCAGCCCCAGTCCCACCCTGAGTCCCAGCGATTCGAACGCGGTACCGACGGTCCGAAGGTGATCGTCGCCGGCGTCGACGGCTCGGACTCCTCGCTCCGGGCCGCGGCGTACGCCAGTGGCCTGGCCCGGCGGCAGAACGCCCTGCTCGCCATCGTGTACGTCCAGCCCGTGATGCCGGCCGGCGCCGCGCTCGGCGCGCCCGTCGCCGACACCACCGGGGAGATCGCCGAGGGCCTGGTCGCGGAGATCAGAGCGGCCGCCGAGCGGGTGCGGGGGATCTGGGACGTCCGCTGGGAGTTCCACACCTTCCGCGGCGACCCCTACTCCGGACTGGTGACCGCGGCCGACGAGCTCACGGCGGACGCCGTCGTGGTGGGCGCGTCGGAGTCCGCGGGCCACCGGATCGTGGGCTCGGTGGCCGTCCGGCTGGTGAAGGCGGGCCGCTGGCCGGTCACCGTGGTGCCGTAGCCCCTGGCGCCGCTACGGCACTGTCCCGCTCAGCGCGCCATCCTCAGCCCGTCCTTCGCGGCCCCCCGGCCGAGGACCGCCTCACGGATGTGGTCCTGGGCCTCGGTGTAGTCCTCGCGGCCGGGTGACTTCGCGAGCGCCTCGGGCAGGCTCATCACTCGGCCGCGCTCCACGTCGATCCACTGCGGGACGAACTCCGCCTGGCTCACCTCCCACCGCGCCCCGGCCCGGACCGGCGGAGCGAAGGTGAAGCGGGCGATGGAGCTCATGTTGCCCCGGTCGTCGCGCGCGCCCGTCTCGTTGAACATCTCGCCCGCGATCTGGTCGCCCTCGCCGTAGACGATCCAGGTCCCGTTGACCTTCTCGTACGCCTGCGGGATGTGCGCGTGGGTGCCGAGGATCAGGTCGATGTCGGGGCGGCCGTTCGTCTTCGAGGCGGTGAGCGCCTTGCCGAGGGTGAGCTGCTGCTCGTCGGGCTCGGTCTGCCACTCGGTGCCCCAGTGGAGGCTGACGACCACGATGTCGGCGCCCGCGGCGCGGGCCGCCCGGGCATCCGCGACGATCTTCTTCTGGTCGATGACGTGGACCGCCCAGGGCTGCCCGTCCGGCATCGGACAGCCGTTGGTGTCGTAGGTGTACGCGAGCTGGGCGACCTTGGCCCCGCCGGCCGTCAGCAGCGCGGGCGACGCCGACTCCTTCGCGGTGCGGCCGGACCCGGTGTGCTTGAGGCCCACCTCGTCGAAGGCCTTCAGGGTGTGGGCGATCCCGTCGGCGCCGTCGTCCAGGGTGTGGTTGGAGGCGGTGGAGCAGGAGTCGTACCCGGCGTCCTTGAGCGCGGCGGCCACCTGCGGCGGCGACGTGAAGGCGGGGTATCCGGTGAAGGGCCCCTCGGCGTCGCCGTACACCGTCTCCATGTGGCAGATCGCCAGGTCGGCCCGGGAGATGATCGGCTTGACCCCGGCGAGCATCGGCCGGAAGTCGTAACCATGGCCCCCGGCATCGGAGTTGGCGCGCTCGATGGTCGAGTCGTGCGGGAGCACGTCACCGGTGGCGACCAGGGTGAAGGGGTGCTGGGACGCGGTCGCTCCGGAGGCCGGGGACCGCTGGGCGTCCTGGTGGTGCGGCGGCCGGGCACCGGGACGGTGCCCGCCGCCGCATCCCGCGGTGGCCGCGAGCAGGAGGGCCGCGACGGCCGCCGTCCTTCGTCGTGTGCGCCGGGTCGGCTGGTGCATCGGGCTCCGTTGATCGAGTGCCGGTGTCTGTCCGAAATCCACCCTCCGAGAACCGGTCAGTCAAGACGAAAAGCCGTTTATCGCCCTCAAGACCGCTGAAACGGACGCACCCGAGCCGCTCCGGCCGGCGTCGTGGCCGCTCGGCGCACCATTCACCGCTCGGTTCGACCGCTCGTCGCACCGTGCGGTGCGGCGGCTGTCCCCGCCCGCCCGGATGCGCTCGGATACGGCTGCGGGCGAGGCGGATCCGGTGAAAGGGCGTGCAGCGTGACGACGGCGGGCGCAGACATCCGGCGGTACGCCCGGGAGCGGGATCTGGCCGAGCTGCAGCGCGCGCACGGTCCAGCCCTGCTGCACTTCCTGCTCGGGCTGACCTACGGCGACCGCCAGCGCGCCGAGGACCTCGTGCAGGAGACCCTGGTGCGCGCCTGGCAGCACCCCGAGGCCTTCGAGGCGCCGTACTGCTCGATGCGGCCCTGGCTGTTCACCGTCGCGCGGCGCCTCGCGATCGACGCCCGCCGCAGCCGCCTCGCCCGCCCCGCCGAGGTCGGCGACGAGACCCTGCTCGCCACCGCCGAATCCGGCGACCACACCGAGCGCTGCGCCGTCGCGCTCGACGTCCGCTCGGCCGTGAGGTCGCTCACACCCGAACACCGCGCGGTGCTGGTGCAGTTGTACTTCCGCGGCCTGAGCGTTGCGGAAGCGGCCGATGTGCTCGGCGTTCCTCCTGGGACCGTCAAGTCCCGTTCGTACTACGCCCTGCGTGCGCTGGCCCGGGTGCTGCCCGGCTATTCTGCGTCAGGCCCCGAAGGACCCTCCTCGGTGGGCGCCAGGTCCGCCTCGCGGAGCAGGGCGAGCAGCGAGGGCGCGTCGGCGACCTCCAGGTAGGCGGTACGGCACGGCGCGCACCGGCCCAGGTGCGCGGCGACGGCACGGTCCTCGTCCGGCGCGAGGGCGCCGAGCACGTACGCCCCCAGGAGCTGCCGCACATGCATGAGCACCTCGTGTCTTGTGACGGATCCTGCCCTTCTGGCCACGGCGGGCACGCGCCCCCGGTTCAATGCTCCCTGGAGCTCCCCGGGAGCGCCGGGACGGTCGATGAAAGAGGCGAGACAGGATGCGTCCGGAGGGAAGTAGCGGGACCAGTGGTGGCGAGCTGGTGGTACCGATGGCATGGATGTACGCGGAGTACATCGCGGATGAATTACTGCGTACCGGCGATCTGATGCCGCCGACGACGCTGGAGTTCCGGGCCGGGCGCAATGCCCTCGCCCTGACGATCTTCCTGTCCGACGGGGCGGTCGGCGGCGCCCGGGTGGTGGCCCGGCTCGACGAGTGGAGCTCGCTCACCGCGGCCGGGCGGCCGTGGCGGCGCTGGGTCTGCTCGCGGCTGCGCCGGGCGGCCGAGCAGGACGCGGGGCCCGACGTGGAGATGGCGCGGGCCGCGTGGCGGTGGCTGGAGGAGACCGAGCTGCTCGCGGCGGACCTGGACGCGGTGGTGCCGGGCGGGATCGACCTGCGCGAGGACCAGGAGGACGAACCCCGGGTGTGGACTCCGGCCTGGGAACTCGGCCTGCCGCTCGGACACTTGGCCATCCACCTTTTCTGAGGGTCCGTCAGCTGTGCACCCCAGCCCGGTACTTGGGAATGCGCGCCGTCACCTTCATGCCCGCCCCGACGCCCGTCTCGATGACCAGGCCGTACGCGTCGCCGTACACCTGGCGCAGCCGTTCGTCGACGTTGAGCAGGCCGATGCCGCCCGACGGGCCGCCGTCGCCGCGCAGGATGCGGCGCAGGCGCTCGGGGTCCATGCCCGCGCCGTCGTCCTCGATCACGACCTCGGCCTCGCTGCCCGCGTCCAGGGCTCTGATGGTGATGTGCCCCGCGGTGACGGCGCCCTCGATGCCGTGCTTGACGGCGTTCTCGACGAGCGGCTGGAGGCACAGGAACGGCAGGGCGACCGGCAGGACCTCGGGGGCGACCTGGAGGGTGACGGAGAGCCGGTCGCCGAAGCGCGCCCGCACCAGCGCCAGGTACTGGTCGATGGAGTGGAGTTCGTCCGCGAGCGTGGTGAAGTCGCCGTGCCTGCGGAACGAGTACCGCGTGAAGTCGGCAAATTCCAGCAGGAGTTCGCGGGCGCGCTCCGGGTCGGTCCGTACGAAGGAGGCGATGGCGGCCAGGGAGTTGAAGATGAAGTGCGGGGAGATCTGGGCGCGCAGGGCCTTGATCTCGGCCTCGATCAACCGGGTCCGGGAGCGGTCGAGTTCGGCGAGCTCCAGCTGGACCGAGACCCACCGTCCGACCTCTCCCGCCGCGCGCGCCAGGACCGCGGACTCGCGGGGCGCGTAGGCGACCAGCGCGCCGAGTACCCGGTGGTCCACGGTGAGCGGCACGGCCACCGCCCAGCGCAGCGGGCAGTTCAGATCGTCGCAGGACAGCGCGAACGCCTTGTCACGGCCGGTGTCGAGCAACCCCCTCAGCTGGCCCATCACGTGGGCGCTGTGGTGCTGCTCCCCCGCGCCGTCCCAGGTCAGGATCGCATCGCGGTCGGTGAGGCAGAGCGCGTCGGTGCCGAGCAGCGAGCGCAGCCCGCGGGCCGCGCGGCGGGCGGCCTCGGCGGTGAGCCCGGCGCGCAGCGGGGGCGCGGCGAGCGACGCGGTGTGCAGCGTCTCGAAGGTGGCGTGCTCGACCGGCGTGCCGACGTCGCTGATGCGTTCCCGGCGCGCGGCGCGGCGGCCGAGCAGGTACCCGCCGGCGGCGAGCAGCGGGCCGAGGAAGAGCAGTGCGGCCAGGGTCATCGGCGGGCGCCTCCCTCGCGGGCCAGGGCCTCGGGCAGATGGAAGCGGGTCATCGCGGCGTTGGTGCCGGGCGGGATCCGGCCCGGCGTCGCGAGCGAGACCCCGATCATGGCGAGGAAGCCGACCGGCACCGACCAGACGGCGGGCCAGGCGAGCAGCGCGTGCGCGAGTCCGGGCGGAACGGCCCCGAGGACGGTGGCGCCGACGGCGAGCAGCGCCGAGCCGCCCCCGAGCAGCAGCCCGGCGGCCGCGCCCGGCGGGGTCAGTCCCCGCCACCAGATGCCGAGGACCAGCAGCGGGCAGAAGGAGGAGGCCGACACCGCGAACGCCATCCCCACCGCGTCGGCCACCGGCACCCCGCTCACCAGCAGCGCGCCCAGCAGCGGCACGGCGATGGCGAGCGGGGTGGCGAGGCGGAAGTGGCGCACTCCGCGCGAGGGCAGCACGTCCTGGGTGAGGACGCCCGCCACCGCCATGGTGAGCCCGGATGCGGTGGACAGGAACGCGGCGAACGCGCCGCCCGCGACCAGCGCGCCCAGCAGGTCGCCCCCGGCGCCGCCGACGAGCCGCTCCGGCAGCAGCAGGACGGCCGCGTCCGCGTCGCCGGTGAGGGCGAGTTCGGGGGCGTACAGGCGGCCCAGTGCGCCGTAGACGGGCGGCAGCAGGTAGAACGCGCCGATCAGGGCGAGGACCACGACGGTGGCGCGGCGGGCCTCGCGGCCGCCCGGGCTGGTGTAGAAGCGGACGACGACGTGGGGCAGGCCCATGGTGCCGAGAAAGGTCGCCACGATGAGCCCGTACGTGGCGTACAGCGGGTGTTCGGTGCGGACGGCGCTGCCGGGGACGCGCGTCGCGGCGGCGAGGACGAGCCGGGTGCCCGCCTCGACGCGATGCTCGCCCGCCGGGAGCGTCAGCACGTCGCCGTCGTGGCGGCGGCCGTCGAGGGTGCCGGTCGCGCGGACGGGCAGCGGCTCGGTGAGGCGCAGGGTCAGGGTGTCGGCGAAGCGGACGGTCTGCTGGTGGCGCAGCGCGGCCGGTTCGTCGTAGACGGGGCGCGGCGCGCCGTCGCCCCGCCAGGCCAGGACCAGGAAGAAGACGGGTATGAGCAGCGCGGTCAGCTTGAGCCAGTACTGGAAGGCCTGCACGAAGGTGATGGAGCGCATGCCGCCGGCGGCGACCGCGAGGACCACGACGGCCGCGACGAGCACCGGCCCGAGCCAGCCCGGAGCCCCGGTGAGGATCTTCAACGTCAGTCCGGCGCCCTGGAGTTGGGGCACCAGGTAGAGCCAGCCCGCGCCGACCACGAACACGCTGACCAGTCGGCGCACGGCCCGCGATTCGAGCCTGCCCTCGGCGAAGTCGGGCAGCGTGTAGGCGCCCGAGCGGCGCAGCGGGGCCGCGACGAACAGCAGTAGCACGAGGTAGCCCGCGGTGTAGCCGACCGGGTACCAGAGCATGTCGGGGCCCTGGACCAGGACGAGCCCCGCGATGCCGAGGAAGGAGGCGGCGGAGAGGTATTCGCCGCTGATGGCGGCCGCGTTGAGGCCGGGGCCGACCGTGCGCGAGGCGACGTAGAAGTCGGAGGTCGTGCGCGAGATGCGCAGGCCGAACCCTCCGACGAGGACGGTGGCGAGCACGACGGCGGTCACGGCCGCCACGGCGTACGTCTGGCTCACGGAGCGCGGCGGCCTTCCGAGGGCCGGTCGGCCACCAGTCGGGCGAAGGCGCGCTCGTTGCGCTCGGCGGCGCGCACGTACCACCAGGCGATGAGGCCGAGCGGCGGGTAGACGGCGAAGCCGAGCACCCACCAGGTGACGGCGTCGTCGTCCAGGGCGCGGAAGGCGAGGGGCAGCGTGGCCACGGTGAGGGCGAGGACGGTGAACCCGCTGAGCGCCGCCCGGAGTTGGCCGCGCATCAAGGAGCGCACGTAGGCTCCGCCGAGCGCGGTCTGCTCGTCGATCTCGGACTGGGCACGGTGGCGCGGCAGCGGGCGGACCCTCCTCGGCTCCCCCGTGACCGTCTCCCGCCGCGCGGCCTGCTCTGCGGACATGGCGCGGAGTGTACTGAGCGCATCCGGGCCCGGGGAAGGCCAGGTCAGCGGCTGGTGCGCCGCAGCAGGCGGTCCCGTACCGTGCGGGCGTGGCGCCGGCTCACGGGGAGCTCGGCGTCGCCGACCCGCACGCTCATGCTGCCCGCGTCGAGGCGGAGTTCGTCGATCCGGTCCAGCGCCACCAGGTGACTGCGGTGGATCCGCACGAAACCGCGGGCGCGCCAGCGCTCCTCCAGGGTGGACAGCGGGATCCGTACGAGGTGGCTGCCACGGGCGGTGTGCAGCCGGGCGTAGTCGCCCTGGGCCTCGGCGTACGCGATGTCGCCGACGGGCAGGAAGCGGGTGACGCCGCCCAGTTCGACGGGTATCTGGTCCGGTTCCTGGACGCTGGGGGCGCGGCCGCCGACGAGTTCGGCGACCCGGCGGACCGCCTCGGCGAGCCGTTCGCCGCGGACGGGCTTGAGGACGTAGTCGACGGCCTTCAGGTCGAAGGCCTGGACGGCGAAGCCCTCGTGGGCGGTGACGAAGACGATCAGCGGCGGCCGGGCGAACCCGGCGAGCAGCCGTGCGATGTCGAGTCCGGTGAGCCCGGCCATGTGGATGTCGAGGAACACCACGTCGACGCCCTGCCCGCCGTCCTCCCCCGCTTCGAGGGCGGCGCCGATGAGCCGCAGCGCCTCGGTGGCGCCGGTGGCGCCCTCCGCCGAGCGGACCCGGGGGTCGGAGCGCAGCAGGTAGAGGAGTTCTTCGAGGGCGGGGGCCTCGTCGTCGACCGCCAGTACGCGCAGCATGGGGCCGGAGTTTAGGCGCGCGGTGGCGGTGTGTCTTGAGTGCTCGGGCCGGATTCTGCGTACCTGACGGCATGAGTTCGCTGCACATCCACGAGGACGCCGGGGCCTACGCCCTCGGTGTGCTCGATGCCGCCGACGCCTTCCGCTTCGAGGAGCACCTCCCCGGGTGCGCCGCGTGCAGAGGGCTGGTGGCCGGGTTCGGGAGCCTCACGGCGCTGCTCGCCGCGTATGCCGCGGGCGGTGCGATCCCGCCCGCTCCCGTCCCGGGCGAGGTGCCGCTCCGGATGCTGGGCGCGGTGGCCCGGCGGCGCCGGCGCGGCCGGGCGCTGCGGATCGCCCTGGTGGCCGCGTCGGGCGTGCTGGTGGCGGGCGGGATCGGTGTCGTCCTTGAGCCCACGGCGGCGCCGCGGTGGCGGGTGGCCTCGCACGCGCCCGGCGTGACGGCGACGCTGGTGACCGCGCCCATGGAGTGGGGCACGGACGTGGAGCTCGGCCTGGCGGGTGCGGCGCCCCTGTCGTGCACGCTGGTCGCGGTGGGCCGGGACGGCACCGAGCAGACGGTGGCGACCTGGGCGGGCCGGGGCGGGCGGCCGGTACGGATGCGGGGCGCGGCGGCGCTGGCGCAGGACGCGATCGCCCGGTTCGAGGTGCGGGCCGCCGACGGGACGCGGCCGGCCACCCTCACCCCCGCCCGGGGCGCTACTTGAGCAGCTTCGACAGGCGCCGGTCGGCGAGGACCTTGCCGCCCGTCTGGCAGGTGGGGCAGTACTGGAGGGAGGAGTCGGCGAAGGAGACCTCGCGGACGGTGTCGCCGCAGACCGGGCAGGGCTGCCCGGTGCGGCCGTGCACCCGGAGCCCGCTCTTCTTCTCTGCCTTCAGCCGGCCCGCCGCGAGGCCGCGCGAACGCTCGACCGCTTCGGTGAGGGTGGCCCGCATCGCCTCGTACAGGGTGGTGATCTCGTCGTCGGTGAGGTGGGCGACGGGCTTGAAGGGGGACATGCGCGCCGCGTGCAGGATCTCGTCGCTGTAGGCGTTCCCGATGCCCGCGACGAGGGACTGGTCACGCAGCGCGCCCTTGAGCAGGCGCCGCTCGCCCGCGAGCAGGGCGGCCAGGTCGTCGCGCCCGAAGCCCGGGGCGAGCGGGTCGGGGCCGAGCCGGGCGATGCCGGGGACCTCGGACGGGTCGTGGACGAGGTGGGCGGCCAGGCTCTTGCGGGTGCCGGCCTCGGTGAGGTCGAAGCCCGCGCCGCCCGCCAGCGCCACGCGCAGCGCGAGCGGGCCCTTGCCGGGTTTCGGCGGCGCGCTCGGCAGCGCGTCGTGCCAGCGCAGCCACCCCGCGCGGGCGAGGTGGACGCACAGGTGCAGCCCGTCGGCGTCGATGTCGAGGAACTTGCCGTGCCGGGCGACACCGGTGACGGTGCGCCCGGCCAGGGCGGTCCAGGGCGGGTCGTACGTCTTCAGGACGCTGATCGCGACGGGCAGGGCGCCCGCGATCTCCTGTCCGACCAGGTGGTCGGAGAGGAAGTCCCGCAGGGCCTCGACTTCGGGCAGTTCCGGCATACGTACCAGGGTGCCCCGCCCGGGCGGGCTCAGCGAGCCGCGCTCGCCTTCAGGAGTTCCGCCAGGTCCTGTCCGAAGCACGCGGCGAGCCGGTCCAGATCGGGGACGGCCTTGCCGTCGGCCACCAGACCGATGTGCACGCGCCCGCCGTAGGTGGACAGGGCGATCGCCAGGGACTGGCCCCGGGCGAGCGGCGCCATCGGGTAGATCGCGCGCAGCGGGCAGCCGCCCAGCGAGAGCTGGGAGCGGGGCAGCGGCACGCTGGTGACGAGGAGGTCGAACAGGAGGCGGGCCGCGTTCCCGGCCAGCGGCGCCCCGAACCGGTGGGCCAGCGGCGGCAGTTGATCGGCGAGCAGGGCGACGGCTCCGGCGCCGCGCCCCGGCCCTGCCGCCTTGTTGCGGTCCATGGCGGTACGCACCAGGGCGAGCCGGGCCAGCGGGTCGGGCTCGGCGACCGGGAGGCCGAGCAGATAGGCGGAGAGCTTGTTGCCGGAGCCGGGCGGGGCGCCCGGGCGGCGGCGCGAGACGGGGACCAGGGCGCGCGGCTGCGCGCCGGGCAGGGCGGAGTCGCGCTCCAGGAGCCAGCGGCGCAGACCGCCCGCGACGACGGCGAGCAGCACATCGTTGGCGGTGCCGCCCTCGGCCCTGCGCACCCGCTGGACGTCGTCGTGGTCGAGGACGGCGGTGGCCAGGCGGCGGGTGCCGCTGGAGTCGGCGGCCAGGGCGGATCCCGCGCCGAGTTCCAGTCGGCTGGCGCGCATCACGGAGGCGCCGATGCCGACGGCCCGAGTGAGCTCGTTGACCCGGTCGCGGGCGAATCCGGCGACCTGGCGGGGGCCCGGCAGCCAGGAGCGGGGCGGGACGGGGCGGCGGCGCCTCGTGCTCGGCCCGGCGAGCTGGTCGAGGATGCCCGCGCCGATGGCGACCGCGCGCATCCCGTCGGCGAGTGCGTGGTGCAGCTTCACCAGGACGGCGAAGGCCCGGTCCTCCTCGCTCGTCAGGACGTACATCCGCCAGGGCGGCAGGCCCCGCTCCAGGGGCCGCTCCATCAACTCCCCGGCCGTCCGGGCGGCTTCGGCGTGGAAGTCCCCGGCGGGCAGCGGCACCCGGCGGACGTGGCGGCGGACGTCGAAGTCCTTGTCGGCGACCCAGGCCGCGCCGCCGACGGGCAGCCAGACGCCGCGTACGCACATCCGCAGCCGGGGGATGGCCGCGGCGCGGCGCGCGAGGAGTTCGAGGATCTGGCCGCCGTCGGTGCCGGGGAGCGGTTCGAAGTGTGCCAGCGCACCCAGGTGCATGGGGTGCTCGGCCGATTCGAGGTGCCAGAACGCCAGATCAAGAGGGGCCAGCAGCTCACTGCTCAAGGGGGTCCTCGTGTCGGTCGGAGGCCGGTCGGACGGCGACGGCGCCGCCCGGACAGAGTAAGCAGTCAAACCCGCACGGACGGTTACGGTCAAGTAATGAGCTGTTACGTATAGTTACCGCCAAGTATTGATCAGATCTCGATCAGGCGTTGTTTTCCGGCCAGTCAGCGGCCAGGGGATCACCACCACGGCGTTCGGTCGCGGTCAGCGCGTCCCGCGTTCGGGGACGACGAACTCGCACCACACGCACTTTCCGCTGCCGCGCGGCTCCACGCCCCAGACGTCCGCGAGCCGGTCCACCAGCATCAGACCGCGCCCCGACACCCCGGAGGAGCCCGCTTCGCGACGGCGCGGCAGGGCACTGGAGCGGTCCTCCACCTCGATGCGCAGCCTGCGTTCGGGTCCCGTGAGCACCCGGATGGTGACGATCGCCCCGCCGTCGGTGTGCATCAGCGCGTTGGTGATGAGCTCGTCGGCCGCGAGCTCGATCTCGTCCGACCGCTCGCGCGCGCCCCACGCCCGGACCGCCGCACGGATCATGTGGCGCGAGGAGCTGAGCGCCTCGGGGTCGTTCTGTGCGACGTGCTGGCGCAGCCGCCCGCCGCCCTGCGGCACCTCCATGGCGCGCCGGCGCAGGAGCAGCAGCGCCACGTCGTCGTCGCCGCCCCGTTCGTCGACCACGTCGCAGAGCCGGTCGGCCAGCGCTTCGAGGTCCTCGGGTCCCGATCGGACCAGGGACGCGAGGAGCTGCATGCCGTCGTCCAGGTCGGCGCCGGGCTGTTCCACCAGCCCGTCGGTGTACAGCAACAGGGTCTGGAGGGGGTCGAGTTCGACCGTCGACACCGGGTATTCGAGCCGCCCGAACTCGGCGGAGAGGCCGAGCGGCAGGCCTCCCTCGACAGGCAGTCTGCGGCAGCTGCCGTCGGGCAGACGCACCAGCGGGTCGACGTGCCCGGCGCGCACCACCTGCACGACGCCGGTGCTCAGGTCTGCCTCCGCGTACGTACAGGTGGCGAACCGGTCGGTGTCGAGCTCGTGCAGGAACACCGAGGCCCGCGCCATCACCGTGGCCGGGGTGTGTCCCTCGGCGGCGTACGCGCGCAGCACGATGCGCAGTTGCCCCATCACCGCGGCGGCGTGCGTGTCGTGCCCCTGGACGTCGCCGATGGCCACCCCGACCCGGCCGCCGGGCAGCGGGATCACGTCGTACCAGTCGCCGCCGATGTCCCGGCCGAACCGTGCCGAGCGGTAGCGGACGGCGAGCTGGGCGCCGGGCACCTCGGGGATGCGGCGCGGCAGCATCGCCTGCTGGAGCCCCTCGGCGAGGTCGTGCTCCTGCTCGTACAGCATGGCGCGCTGGAGCGACTGGGCGATCGAACTGCCCAGCGCCACGAGGAGATTGCGCTCGTCACTCGTGAAGCCCCACTTGTCGCTGTAGAGCAGGCCGATCGCGCCGATCGGGCGGGCCTGGGCGATCAGCGGCAGATAGGCGGCGGAGGTGATGCCGAGACCGCTGATGTTCGGCCACAGCACCGGATAGGACTCGGCGAAGTCCTCCGGGGACTCGATGAAGCGGGGTGCGAGCGTCCGGATGACCTCGCTCATCGGGTACCGCTCGTCGACCCGGGTCCACCGGGTGCCGGGCACGAAGCTGCCCTCGGGGCCCTCGGCGATCAGGTGGATGCGGCCCGCTTCCAGGAGGCCCATCACCAGGCTGGTGGCGCCGAGGTACTCGGGCCCCCGCGAGTCCTTCATGACGTCGATGACGTCCTTGACGGTCCTGGCGTGCGCGAGGGCGGCGGTGGTCGCCTCCACGACGCTGGTCGTGCGGCGGCGCTCGTCGTCCAGGCCCACCCGGGCGGTGGACTCGGCGAGCTCCTGGGTGGCGTCGCGGACGATGCCGATGATGCGCAGCGGGCGGCCGGTCTCGTCGCGGCGTACGAAGCCCTGGGTGTGCGTCCAGCGCAGCAGACCGTCACGGCGCCGGATGCGGAAGTAGACGCCGTAGTTGACGCTGCCGTTCTTCAGCGCCTGCGAGACGAGCGCGTCGAGCCTGAGGGCCTCGGCGGGCGGCACCCGGGCGGCCAGCGACTCCGGCCGGTTGTCGTACTCCTCGGGCCGCAGGTCGAACACGTCGAGCGCGGGCTCGTCCATGTGCATCAGACCGGTGCCCAGGTCCCAGTCGAAACTGCCCATCCGCAGGCCTCGGCCGTACGAGTGAAGGAAGCGGCAGTCCGCACCGTCGGCCGGCTCGCCGCAGTGGCACAGTCCGGCCGCCCCTCCGCCCCCTGCACCCGCGTCCATGGGGCCACGCTAGGCGCAGCCCGCAGCGCGCGCATCAGGGAGGCGGCGGAGGTCCGGCGCGGAGCGGCTCAGTGGGCCGGGGATGCCTTGCGCAGCGCGGTGATGCAGGTGCCGATGGCCGCCTGGAGCTCTTCGAGGCGCTGGACCATGTCGTCCTCGTAGATGTCGTCGGCGTCGTCGAGCGTGAGCTCCTCGAACACCTTCGTCGCCTTCTGCAGGCTGCTGTAGAACTTCGTGCGGCGTTCCTTCACGCGCAGCTCGGGGTCGGCCTCGACGGCCTGGACGACCAGGCCCTTGACGGTGTCGTACGCCTCGGACACCCACTCGCCCGCCTCTTCGGCGTCGTCGAGCTCGTCGAGCAGCGAGAGGTGCCGCTCGGCCTCCGCGCGCAGCTCGGCGGGGGCGTCGACGGTCTGGCCGGCGGGCGTGCGGATCTGGCCGTTCTCGACGATCTGGCGGACGTAGCCGATGCGGTCGGCGGCCCGGGTCTCGGTGGCCACCGCCTTCTTCAGCCCGTCGGTGCGGGCGATGTCGCGGGCCAGCTCGGTCTGGAGCGCCGGGTCGTCCTTGAGCCGGTCCAGGAGGGCGGAGCGAGCCGCCTGGGCGGTGCCGGGGTCGGCGAGGATCGCGGCACGCAGTGCGGTGGGGTTCTCGGCGACCTCCAGGGCCTTGGTCGGCCGGATGCCCTCGGCCTCGGCGGCGGCCGTGATGGCGGTGCCGCGCTCGGAGGTCGCGCTGGAGCGGGAAGCGTAGTAGGCCGGCCACACGTCGGCGTCGGGCAGGTCGATGTCCTCGCCCGGGACGAGCGCCTCGAAGAGCGGGACCAGACCGTCGTCGGAGGCCTTGTCCCACGCCTTGTAGTAGCGCATGACGCGCTCGGCCGAGCAGCCGGCGAGCTCGGCGAACTCCTTCGCGGAGACCTTCGGCGTCTCACCCGCCGCCTGTCCGCCGGGGCGCACGCTGCGCGCCACCATCAGGGCGAACGCCCAGCCGCCGGTCCGGGCGTAGGCCCCGAACTCGCGGGCGTCGCGCGCCACGCTGTCGTGCACATCGGCGGCGGGGGCGGGCTTCGGCAGGTCGATCGCGACGGTCACGGAGAGCTCTCCTGGCTGCTGGAGGAACGGATGAGGGCACGGAAACAAGGAACGCAGCCTATATGCGCCTCTTGGTCCGTCTTTCCGTTCCTCCCCCGTGTCGGGCCCCCCGTCACCGGCGCCGTCCGCCGGTGACCGGGGGTCGCCGTGTCTCAGACGTTCTCCGACTCCGGCGATTGACCGACCAGGTCGGACTCCGGGCCGCTCGGCAGGCTCGTCGGCGGGGACACGGGCTCGCTGGGCACGCCGGTGTCGGGCGGCGTGGACGGCCCCGGCGGCGAGGGCGTCGACGGCCCCGGCACCGGCACGGACGGCGTCGCGGTCACCGTCGTGGTGGCCGTGGGGCAACCGCTCGGGGCGGCCGAGCCCGTCGGCGGGGCCGCCGGTGCGGACTGCGGGGGCGTCGCGGTCGGCGTCTCGGTGACCGTCACGGTCGGCGTGGGCGTCGGGCACCCGGAGCTCGGCGGGGGCGAGCTGATGGGCGGTGAGGTGCTCGGGCTCGCCGGAGGCGTGGTGGGCGGCTCGGTGACCGGCGGCTTGTTCGGGTCGATGTGGATGTCGGGCCGCTCCCGGTCGTGCCGGCCGTCGTCGCCGCTCTTCCGCTCGATCCAGGTGTTGTTGGTGATGTTGACGATGATGAAGTTGTTGATGATCACCGTGGTGGGCCGCACCTCGATGACGCGGTCGCCGCGGAAGCCCGGCCAGGGCTTGCCCTTGTCGTTCCAGCCGCCCTGGTGGGTGTTGGGCGGCTTCAGCGGGTTCCCGCAGGCACACCGCACCCGCGGCGCCCCGTGATCGTCGATCAGGACCGCGGTGCCCGCCTGGAGCACCGACTGGAAACTGGTCGCCGAGCCGTCCCGGAAGCCGTGGTTGGTGACCCGGGTGTCCTCGCGCAGCACGACGGGCGTGAGCCCGCGCAGGAAGCCCGCCACGGAGCCCGGGTCGATCCCGGCCGCCTCGGCGAACGCCCGGTTCTTGGCCCGGTCGCCGCCGAGGAAGCGGATCTGCTTCTCCACGTCGCAGCTGGCCACCGACTGCGTACCGCCGTACAGGCCCGGCGTGGAGCCCGACACGGTACGCGCCGACCGGAAGCCCGGCGTGGGGGTGTTGCTCGCGGTGCCGGGGGGCGCGGCCGGGGTGGGCGTCGCCGTGGACCGGGCCGTGGACCCGGTGAACGGGTCCGGTCCCGCGGCCGCGATCGGCTGGAGGTTGAGGTCCTGCTCGCTGTCGGCACCGGTGGCGCCGCCGCCGCATCCGGCGGCGAAGGCGCCGACGGACAGCACGGCGGCGGCAGCGGCGATTCTGCGCAGGGTCGAGGACACGTGGATCTCCCACCTGTACGCCCCGAGTTGCCCCTCATTGTGTGCCGCAGGCGCACGCCGCGCGCAAACGGACGGGGTCCGCCCGAGTCACACCGGTCCTGCCGGTCCCCGGCTCCCCCGGCCGCTGGCCGTGTGCTCAGCGTGCTCAGCGTTCTCTGCGTTCTCCACCCTGCGCATCACACCAGTTCGGGTCGCTGCCACTCCTGGCCGAGGACATGGTGGTCGAGGAAGTTGAGCACGGTCGCGTACCACAGGCGGGCGTTGTTCGGGGCGAGGATCCAGTGGCTCTCGTCGGGGAAGTACAGGAATTTCGTGGGCACTTCGCAGCGCTGGAGTTCCTGGAACAGCGCGATGCCCTGGCCAATGGGCACCCGGTAGTCCTTCGCGCCGTGGACCACCAGGAGGGGCGTGCGGATGCGGTCGACGGCGAGGGACGGCGAGTTCTCCTCGTAGCGTTCCGGCCGGGCCAGCGGGTCGCCGAAGATCCGCCGGAAGTAGGCCGAGGCGTCCGTGTCCGCCTGAAAGGACCGCAGGTCCCAGATCGAGGCGTGCGAGACGATCGCCCTGAACCGGTCCGTCAGCGTGGCGATCCGGTTGGCCATGTAGCCGCCGTACGAGGCGCCCGCGAGGCCGGTGCGGGTGGCGTCGATGTCGGGGCGGGCCTCGGCGGCGTCGGTCATGGCCATCAGGTCCCGGTAGGGCCGGCCGCCCCACTGGCCCCAGCCGCGCTCGTGCATCCGCGGGCCGTAGCCGGCCGAGAGCGCCGGGTCGGGCAGCAGGACCGCGTAGCCGCGCGCCGCGAAGGGCCACGGGTTCCACCGCCAGGTCCAGGCGTTCCAGGAGGTCTCGGGGCCGCCGTGCGGGAAGACCAGCAGCGGCGCGGGCCGCTCGGCGCACGCACCCTCGGGCAGGACGAGCCAGGAGCGCAGCGGGAAGCCGTCGTCGCCCGCCGTGTGCACCTCGGTGAGCGTGCCCGGCAGCCGGTCCACCTTGCCGGGCGCCACCAGCGCGACGGGTTCCTGGTCGGCCCGGGAGGCGTCGAGGCGGACGGGGGTGGGCGGGCAGTCGACGCTGCTGCGCAGCGCGTACAGCGTGCGCCCGTCCGGCGCGACGCTGAGGGAGGTGTAGGTGCCGGAGGCGGTGAGCCGGGTGACGGTGCCGTCGGGGTCGAGCCGGAAGACGGGCGAGTGGCCGAGTTCGTCGGCGGCGAAGAAGACGGTCGGATCGTCGGGACGGGGCGAGACCACCGCGCCGATGGGCCAGTTCTCGAAGTCGGGCACGAGTTCGCGCTCGGCCCCGCTCGCCAGGTCGATGCGCACGAGGGTGTAGGCGTACGGCGTCTCGTACGTCTCGATCCGCTGGCGGGTGCAGATCAGGCCCGCGCCGTCGGAGCTGAAGAGCGGGGTGGAGTAATGGTGTCCGTCCCGGTCGATCACGCGCAGTTGGTCGCCGGTCGCGGCGTCCGCGACCACGACGACGGTGCGGTTGCGGTCCGGCACCGGCCCGTGGACGAAGCGGGTGTGGGCGACACGGGAGCCGTCCGGCGAGAGCGCGGTCTCGGCCTCGCTGACATATCCCTGACCACCCGCGTCGACGGGTGAGCCGTGCTCGTCGTCGCAGCGGCGGACGAAGGTGTGGGGCTCGTCCGGGCCGAGGTCGCTGTCCCAGAAGCGGGTGAGCCCTGACTCGTACAGGACTGCGCCGACCTTTGCGTCGGCCCGGTCCTTGCACAGCTTGCCGTGGGCCTCGGCGTCGGCCGCGCCGGGCAGCAGTCCCGCGGTGTAGGCGAGGGTGGCCCTGTCGCGGGCGAGCGTGAACCCGGCGATGCCACCGGGGTGGCGGGCCACGAGGGCGGCCTCGCCGTGCTCGGGCAGCGCCCACACGGCGGAGCCCTCATCGGTGTCCTTCGCCGCGCCGGGGTCGCTGTCCTCGCGCCGGGAGAGGAAGTACAGCGTTCCGTCCGGCGCGAAGGCGGGCGCGAACTCCCCCGTGCGGGAGCGGGTCAGCCGGCGCGGCTCGCGCACCCCGGCGGGATCGACGTCCCACAGGGCGCCGACGAATCCGTGCCCCTCGGCGTTGAGGCTCTGCACGGCGGCCACCAGCCGCTTCCCGTCGGGTGAGAGCGCGAGGCCGTTGACGCGCGCGGTCGCGAGGAAGGCGGACAGGTCGTGGAAGGCGGTCGTGCCACCGGGTGTCTCGGACATCCGGTCATCCTGCCCCGCGCGGCCCCCGCCACGACAGGGTGCCGGGGAGCGTACAGATGCCTGACGTACCGTCACATACCGGTAGGCGCCCGCGTTCCGGCCGTGCGAACCGGCGGTCCCACAACGGCCGACGCACGGTCCGTGCCCCCGGCGGGTGGGGGCACGGACCGGTGGTGCGCGGCGCGTCAGTCGACGCCGGGCAGGATGTGCGGCTCCGCGAGGTCCTCTTCGTAACCCGCGAGGCGGATCGGGGCCGAGCGGGCCCAGACCTCGATGTTGCGGAGCTTCTCGGGCCGCTTGGTCCGCTCGCCGCCGCGTTCGGGCGTCCGACGTTCGCGCTCTGTCATCTCTGGTGTCACCGCGCACTCCTCTGTGTCGCGTAACCCTGGGCGTACCGGCACGCGTCGGTCTCCGACCCGGTTGTCCGCCCACGGGGCAGGGGTTGGGGCAGTTCTGACGCGGTGGCGCCGGCACTCTGTCCGCATCACGGCCACAGGTTGTGGGAGGGATCCGGAACGGGCCTCGAGGGTTGGTGGACCCGCTGTGGCTACCGTTCGCACCAGAGTAACCAAATGAGCGCGGTCGCGCTCGATAGGGCCACTTCCTTTGCGTCAACTTTCCTTCGCCGGGCGTTCAGCCCGGTGTTCATCCCGCCATGATCTGCTGACCCTGTCGGCTGCCGCTCGCGGGGAGGAGACCACATGGAGCTGTCGAGCAGACCCGTTCCGGACCGTCCCGTGCGCTCGGTGGAGGAGCTGATGGAGCTGCTGCACGCCTGCCGGGGCGCCTGGGACACCCCCGACCGCAGCGGTGATCCGGTCGATCTGCACGACCACGCGCTCCAGACCGCCCACCTGCTGCGCCGGTCCCATCCGGCCGACAAGGAGCTCCAGTTGGCCGGGCTCGTCCACGATCTGGGGCATCTGCTCCATCCCGGTGACGACGCCGGGCACGCGGAGACCGCGGCCCGGGCGGTGCGTCCGCTGCTCGGCGCCCGGGTGGCCCGGCTCGTGGAGCTGCACGTCGCCGCGAAGCGCTATCTGGCGGCGGTCGAACCGGACCGGACGCTCTCGCCGCAGAGCGCGCTGACCCTGCGGGCGCAGGGCGGGGTGATGGGGCCCGAGGAGGCGGCGGCCTTCGCGCGCGATCCATGGGCCGAGGACGCGGTGGTCCTGCGCCAGGCCGACGACGCGGGCAAGACCGTGGGGCTCGACGCTGGCGTCATGGAGGACTGGCGGCCGGTCCTCGAGCTCGTCGCGCGAAGCGCCGAGCAGCCGTCGGGCGGCGCCTGTTGAGGACGCTGCACGCCGGTTGACGGGCGGAGGGCCTACCAGTTGGCGGGCGCGTAGTCCTTGAGGAAGACGCTGTGCAGGTCCTCGCCCAGCTCGCCGCGCACGATCGGGTCGTAGACGCGGGCGGCGCCGTCGACGAGGTCGAGCGGGGCGTGGAAGCCCTCCTCGGCGAGCCGCAGCTTGTCGTGGTGCGGGCGCTCGTCGGTGATCCAGCCGGTGTCGACCGAGGTCATGAGGATCTTGTCGGTCTGGAACATCTCCTGGCCGCTGGTCCGGGTGACCATGTTCATGGCGGCCTTGGCGGCGTTGGTGTTGGGGTGTCCGGCGCCCTTGTAGCCGCGGCTGAAGACGCCTTCCATCGCCGAGACGTTCACCACGTACGCGCGGCCGTTCGGCGCCTTGCGGGCGGCCTCGGCCATCACCGGGCGCAACCTGCTGATCAGGATGAACGGCGCGGTGTAGTTGCACAGCTGGGTCTCGAGGAGCTCGACCGGCGAGATCTGGTCGATGGACTGCACCCAGGTGTTGGTGTCGACGACGTCGGGGAGCAGACCGCCCGCGTCGAGCGCGGTGCCGTCCTGGTATTTGGCGATGCTGGCGTTGCCCGCGACCAGGGCGAGGTCGGCGACCCGCTGGGCGTCCAGGCCCGACGTGCCGACGGGCAGCGCGGCCAGGCCGTCGACCGCGCCGGAGTTGAACGCCCCGATGACGTGGTGGGCGGGCAGCTCACCGGCGGGCAGCGGCGCGCTCTCGCCGTCGACCAGGGCCGCGTAGGCGGAGGGCAGCCGGCGCACGGTCTGCGTGGCGTTGTTGATCAGGATGTCCAGCGGACCCTGCGCGGCCGTCTGCTCGGCCAGGGCGACCGCCTGCGCGGGGTCACGCAGATCGATGCCGACGACTTCGAGGCGGTGCATCCAGTCCGCGGAGTCCTCCATCGCCTTGAAGCGGCGGATCGCGTCCTTCGGGAAGCGGGTGGTGACGGTGGTGTGCGCGCCGTCACGCAGGAGCCGCAGCGCGATGTACATGCCGATCTTGGCGCGGCCGCCGGTGAGCAGGGCGCGCTTGCCCGTGAGGTCGGTGCGCGCGTCGCGGCGGGCCCGGTTCTTGGCCGCGCACTCCTGGCAGAGCTGGTGGTAGAACGCGTCCACCTCGACGTACCGGGTCTTGCAGATGTAGCAGGACCGGGGGCGCCGGAGTATGCCCGCGATCTCGCCGGTGACCGACGAGCTGGGCAGCAGGCCCTCGGTCTCGTCGTCGATGCGCTCGGCGGAGCCGGTGGCGGTCGCCTCGGTGACGGCGCGGTCGTGGGCGGTCTTGGCGGCACGGCGCTCCTGGCGCCGGCGCTGCTTCACGGTCCGGTAGACACCGGCCGTGGCGCGGCGCACCGCGATGGCGTCGGGGTGGTCGACGTCGATCTGGTCGAGTTCCGCCAGCACACTCAGGCAGAGCGCGAGCCGCTCGGGGTCGATGCCGGGGCCGAAGTCCTGGTCGGCCCGCTCGTCGACACCCAGGCCCTGCTCCTGGTCCTGGAAGTCCTCTGTCACCGTCATCGCCGTCGCGTTCCTCGATCAGTCGTGCGTGTCACGTATCCAAAAGCGCCATGGTACGGAGCGATACCGGTCCTTACCAAACCGCCCGCCCCCAGGGAAGCGGGGGCGGGCGGTGGACCGGGGCCGGGGGCGGGTCAGCGCACCACGGGCGGCGCGGCCGACGGCGCGGTGCCCCACGCGGACGGCGCGGAACCGACCGTGAAGGCGAGGTCCCGGCCGGCCCGGAGGTCAGCTCCGGTGAGGTAGGTGCGGGTCTGGGCGCGACCGTCCAGCCGCGCGCCCCGGATGTAGCGGGCGCTGCCGGAGGTGCCCGGCGCCGTCACCGTGAACCGCCCGCGCGGGTAGTAGCGGCGGTCGAGCGAGAGGTCGACGCGGTCGAAGACGGGCGTGGACAGGCCCCAGGTGTCCGTGCCGGGCTGGACCGGGAAGATCCCGATCGAGGACAGCACCATCCACGCGGACATGGTTCCGAGGTCGTCGTTGCCGGTCATCCCGGTCGGGGTGTCGGTGAACAGGGTCAGGGCCGCGTGCACCACGTCGGTGGTCTTCCACGGCTGCCCGGTCGAGAGGTAGGTGTAGGGGGCGATGAGGTCCGGCTCGTTCTGCGGGTTGTACTTGTCCGCGTTGTCGTACGAGTACGGCCCGTTCACCCACACCTCGCGGGCGGTCCTTGCGGGGTCCGCCAAGAGCCTGTCGTACGCGAAGAACGAATCGAGGCGCTGGTTGGCCGCGCCCTGGCCGCCGATGAGGGAGACCATCCCGGGCAGGTCCTGCGGCACCAGCCACTGGTACTGCCAGGCCGTCCCCTCGTGGAAGCCCTCGCTCCTGGCCGGGTCGGCGGGCCCGGTGAAGGCGCCCCGCGCGTCGCGGGCGCGGAAGAACCCGGTCGAGGGGTCGAAGATCTTCCGGTAGCTCTGGGCGCGGGCGGTGTAGCGGGCGGCGTCCTCAAGGTGGCCGAGCTCGCGGGCCATCCTGCCCAGCATCGCGTCGGCGAGCGCGTACTCCAGGGTCGCCGAGGCGCCGTGGTCGAAGTCGGAGTCGCCGGGCTTGGCGTGCGGGCGGTCCTTGACGTAGGGGGCGTAACCGTCCCTGATGTACGGGGAGTTGGCCTCGCGGCCGACGGCCGGGGAGGCGGGTGGCGGCACCCCGTCGGCGTTCTTCCTCAGCGCGCGGTAGGCCTGCTCCTCGTACCCCTTGAGCAGGCCCTGGGCGTAGGCGTTGGTGAGGAACGGGGTGACCGGGTCGCCGGTCATGATGTTGGTCTCGACGGTGCCGTAGCCCCACTTCGGCAGCCAGCCGCTCTCCTCGTCGATCTTCAGCACGGAGATCGCCATGTCCCGTGCCTCGCGCGGGGCGAGCAGCGAGAGCAGCTGGGTCTGGGTGCGGTAGGTGTCCCACAGGGACCAGTTCTGGTAGTAGTCGAACCCGTTCGCGCGGTGGATCCTCTGGTCCCAGCCGGTGTAGCGGCCGTCGGTGTCGCTGCCGAGGTTGGGCGCTAGGAAGGACCGGTAGAGCGAGGAGTAGAAGGTGCGGCGCAGGGTGTCGGCGCCTCCTTGCGCCCGTACGGTCTCCAGCCGCCGCTCCCATGCGGCCCGGGCGGCCCAAACGACCCGGTCGAAGCTCCTGCCGCCCTCGGCGCGCAGATTGCCGGCGGCGCCCGCCGCGTCCACGTAACTGAAAGCGGTGGTGGCCTCCACGGTGCGGTCCTTCGTGGTGTCGAAGCGCACCCAGGCGCCGTTGCCGCCGCTTGCGGTGGACCGGGTGGTGCCCGTGTCGACCGTGCCGTCCTTCCAGGTGCCGAACGCGGTGAACGGGCGGTCGAAGCGGGTGACGGTGTAGAGCGTGTACGGCCTGGTGTCCTGGCAGAAGCCCCTGCCGGTGATGGCGGTCCGTACGGTGCGCGCGTCCAGGATCTCGACGGTGGTGGTGACGGTCCGGTGCAGCGACTGGCCCGCGTTCAGCAGGACGTTGGCCTTGCCGGTGGCGGGGAAGGTGTAGCGCTGGACGCCGGTGCGCGCGGTGGCGGTGAGTTCCGCCGTGATCCCGGAGTCGAGGCCGACCCGGTAGTACCCGGGGCTCGCCTGCTCGGTGGCGTGGCTGAACCTCGCGGCGTACCGCGCGTAGTCGGTCTCGGTGATGTCACCTGTGGTGGGCAGGGTCGGCAGATCGCCGCCGAGCCCGCAGCCCACTCCGGACAGGTGCACGCCGGAGAAGCCCCGGATGTGGTCCTGGGCGTGGTCGTAACCGGTGTTGTGGCCGGTGTCCGGGGAGAGCTGGACCATGCCGAAGGGCACGGCGGCGCCGGGGTAGGTGTTGCCCTCGTTCTCCGTGCCGATGAACGGGTTGACCAGATCGGTCAGTTGGCCGCCACCGGGCGGGGCGGCTTGGGCGGCGGGCGCGGCGAGCACCCCGGCAAGCAGCGCGAGGGCGGCGAGCGCGATGCCCGCCCCACGCGTTCTCCGGATCGGATGCATGGGTGGAGCGCCTCCTTGGACAGCGTGGACAACGTTGTCAGGCCGCGATCATTCTTCGGCCTTGTGCGTGTACGCGTCAAGGGTCGGGCGGGGATGGAGGACGGCGACGGGCCGGGGTCCGGCCCAATTTCCGGCCGGACCCCAACTCCCTTGCCGCTCCCGCCTCTACGCCTCGTCCGGCGCGACCCGGGACAGCACCTCCGTACGCAGTGCGGCCAGGTCCGTGCCCAGCGCCGCGAGGACCTCCAGACCCCGGCCCCCGTCGCCTGCCGAGAGCAGGCCGAGCAGCATGTGCTCCGTGCCGAAGCGTTCGTGCCCGAGGGCCTTCGCCTCGCGCAGGGTGGCCTCCAGGACCTGCTTCGCGCGCGGTGTGTACGCGGGCCGCGGGTACTGGAAGGCTCCCGGCCCGAAGGTGCTGTCGGCCTGCCGCTTGATCTCCTCCACGTCAATGCCGATCGAGGCCAGCGCGTCCTTCGCGGGCTGTCCGCCGCTGCTCGGCACCCCGGCCGCTTCCAGGATCCGTACGGTCTCCTCGCGGACCCGGTCCACCGCGACGCCTCGCGCGGTCAGCGCGTCGTGGGCGGTGCTGTCCCCGGTCCCCGCGAGCCCCAGCAGGACGTGCTCGGTGCCGATGAAGTCGTGACCCAGGGCGAGCGCCTCGTCCTGGGACGCCACGATCGCCTGCCTGGCACGCTCGGTGAAAAACTCGAACACCTTCAGTCCTCCTTGCCGGTGGCTTTGCGCCTGCTCGCATGCTTCTCGTGCACCGACTGCCTGCTGACCTGCAGTGAGGTCGCGATGCTCTGCCAGGACCAGCCCTGCTCACGGGCGTTGTCGACGTGGACGCGCTCCAGTTCCTCCAGGAGGCGGCGCAGCGCGACGACGGCCGCCAGTCCGACGGCGGGGTCCTTGTTGGTGACCTGTCCGGCCAGCGAGGCCGGTGTGTCCTCAGCTCCCATGCATGTCAGGTTGCCCTGACAGCCGGGACGCTGTCAAGGAATCCTGACAAGAGCGGAGGAGAAGCCGCCGCCGCGCGGTTCAGGGCGCCGGCGGCCGCGGCGGGCGCTCGAAGACGCAGTCGCCGCAGAGCCCGCCGCCCGGGCAGCGGTAGTAGAGGCAGCAGCTGCGCCTGCGGAACGCCGGGCCGGGCAGCAGGGTGCCGGTGCCCGCGAGGCCTGGGTGCGCGAACAGTTCGCCACCCAGGGCCAGGGCCCGCTCCGCCGCCTCGGGGCGGCCCGACTTCCTTGCCCAGCCGTGGAGTTCACGCACCGCGCCGGCCAGGGCGGAGGCGGCGTTGCCGCGCAGCAGCCCGGCCGACACGGGGGTGTCACGGCGGATCGCCTCGGCGAGCGGGAGGAGGTGGGCGTCCAGGACGGCGCTCAGGAGAAGGTCGGCGGTGACTTCCCGGGACGTGCCGCCGGGCGCGAGGAGCAGGTCGTCGGGCGAGGTGCGGGCGCCGTCCCAGTGCAGCCGCTCCGGAGCGAGGTCCGCCACCGCGCCGTGCAGCACGGCCGGGCCGAGCGCGATCGACCAGAGCCGGGCGGAGAGCCCCAGATGCGCGATGGACGCGGCGGCCCGGCGCTCGGGGGCGCGCAGCCGCGCGGCGACCATGTCGACGCGCGCGGTCAGCGGCTCCGTCTCCCCCGCGTACAGCGAGGCCAGCGGGACGTACGGGGCGCCGCCATGCCCGACGCGGAGCGCGAAGAAGCCCCCCACCGATGAGACCTCCGCCAGTTCCTCCGGACTCAACCCGCTCTCCCCTGTCCTTGTGTGTCGCGTTTCGCCGCGCGGCCCCTCGGGGGCCCGGGTGTCAGTGCGTGCCACTGTGACACGGACTGGCCGGTGGCCGGTTCCAGCCCGGCGGCCGGGGGCGCACACCCCTCACCGGCCGATCGCGCCCAGACCACGGAATGTGATCTTCCGATCCCCTTGACGCCCATTTTGAGCTGCGGTTTTACTGAAAGTCCGATTATCTGGGACGACTTTGGTCGTACGTCCCTACTCCTCCTGGAGTACGGAGCAATCGGTGCTCAGGGACGACGACACGGGGTCCGCAACGAGACATCGTGGAGCCATGAGCGCCCTTGTCCTGGCCGTGCTGCTGTCGTTGGTCTCCGCCGTCGCGTACGCGGCGGCGGCGATCGTGCAGGAGCGCGTCGCCGCGTCCACGCCGGGCAGCGCGTACGCCCCCGTGCGCCGCCCGGCGTGGTGGGGCTCGGTCAGTCTCAACGGCCTCGGCGCCGCACTGCACGTGGCGGCCCTGGCCTGCGGTCCGCTCACGCTGGTGCAGCCGATGGGCGCGCTCACCATCGTGTTCGCGCTGCCGATGGCGGCGGTGCTCGTCCGCCGCCGGGCCGGGGCGGCCGCCTGGCGCGGAGCCGTCATGGCGACCGCGGGCCTGGCGGGCCTGCTCGTGCTGACCAACGGGGCGGACGCGGACGCCCTCGCCACGGGCTCGCGGCTCGTGCTCGCCGCGGCCGGATTCGGCGCGGTGGCCGCGCTGTTCGTGGCGTCCAGAGCGCTGCACCGCGCGGCCACCCGCAGCGTCCTGCTCGCCGCGGCGGCGGGCGGTGCCTTCGGCCTGGCCTCGGTGTTCACCAAGTCCGTCGCCGAGGACTGGGAGTCGGGCCCGGCGCTCGGCGACGTGCCGATCCTCTGCGCGATAGCCGGGTTCGCGATGTCCGGGCTGCTGCTCTCGCAGGCCTCCTACCGCGGAGCGGGCCTCGCGGCGCCGCTGGCGACGGTCACCGTCGTCAACCCGGTGGTCGCCGCCGCCATCGGTCTGACCCTGTTCGGCGAGTCCTTCCGGTACGGGTCCGCGGGCACCGCGATCGCCCTCGGCTGCGGTGTCGTGGCGGCGGGCGGCCTGATCCTGCTCACCACGGAACGGCTCGGCGCGGCCCGCCACCACAAGCCGGTCCTGACCGCCGCCCGGCGACCGGAGGACAGCCCGGATCAGACCGCGACGCCGCCCGCCCTCAGATAGGCCAAGGGGTCCACGTCAGATCCGTAGGCCGGCCCGGTCCGTATCTCGAAGTGCAGGTGCGGCCCGGACGCGTTGCCGGTGGCGCCCGAACGGCCGATCCGCTGGCCGGTGTTGACCTGCTGACCCGCCCTCACGTTGAGCGCCGAGAGATGGGCGTACTGGCTGTACCTGCCGTCGGGGTGCCGGATCACCACCTGGTATCCGTACGCACCGCCCCAGCCCGCCTCCACGACGGTGCCCGTGGTGACCGCCTTCACCGCGGTGCCGGTGGGCACGGGGAAGTCGACGCCGGTGTGGTAGCCGCTCGCCCAGGACGAGCCGGCCTTGTGGTACGGGGTGCCGGGGTGGGCGTCGACCGGGGCGGTGAACCCGGCGGACCTAGTGGCCGCCTTCGCCGCGGGCGGCTTGGCGGCCGGGGGCCTGGCCGGGGACCTCGGCGCGCTCTTCGGCGGCGCCGTGGGCCTCGCCGGGGCGGCGCCGGGCAGCGTCAGATGCTCTCCCGGCCGGATGAGATCCGGGTTCGCACCCACGACCGCGCGGTTGTCGGCGTACAGCTTCGGCCAGCCGCCCTGGACACGCTCGCGCTCGGCGATCTTGGACAGCGAGTCGCCGTGCACGACGGTGTACGACTCCCGGGGGCCCGGCACCTTGGTGGGGCTCGGCCGCTCGGGCTTCTTCGCGGGCGCCGGGGCCTTCGGCGCCGCGTGCGGGGCCTGCGGCTTGATCTCGGTCCGGCGCTCGGACGTGGTGGTCAGATGCGGCGCGGTGCCGCCCCGGGTGAGTCCCGCCTCGCCCGAGCAGACCGGCCAGGCGCCGGGCCCCTGCCCCTTGAGCACCTTCTCGGCGATCGCGATCTGCTGGTCGCGGGTGGCCAGGTCCGCGCGCGCCGCGTACTGGCGACCGCCGTACGCCGCCCAGGTGGACTGGCTGAACTGGAGGCCGCCGTAATAGCCGTTGCCCGTGTTGATGTGCCAGTTGTTGGTCGACTCGCAGGCAGCGACCTTGTTCCACACGTCGGCGGACGCGGCGTCCGCGGTGCTCGCGCCGATCAGCGGGAGGGCTATGCCCGCTCCGCCGGCCGTGACCGTCAGGGACGCCCGGTTGATCCGGCTCGGCTGGTACCGGCGGTGCCGGCCGCGTAAGGCCATGAGTCCCCCTCGAAGGCTCCAAGAGCCGCCAAAGTAGGGGCTGCGAACTGCCCATGACAAGGGGGCGGACAAGCGGAGGACAGGCTTCAGCGGGGCCGGGACCTTCGTCCGCCGTGTCGGGCACCCGGACCGTGCCGGATGACGTGGGACGTTCCGTAGGGTGGGCGTCAACCGCGCGCCGCAAGGGCCGCTCGTGGCGCCGCGAACCCCGAGGATCCAGGAGCACACGCATGAGTGGAACAGCCCAGATCGGCGTCACCGGACTCGCGGTCATGGGCCGCAACCTCGCCCGCAACTTCGCGCGCAACGGGTTCACGGTCGCCGTCCACAACCGGACGGCCGCCAAGACCCGCGCCCTGGTCGAGGAGTTCGGCACCGAGGGCAGCTTCGTCGCGGCCGAGTCGCCCGAGGATTTCGTGGCCGCCCTGGAGCGCCCGCGGCGGCTCGTCGTCATGGTCAAGGCGGGCGAGCCGACGGACGCGGTGATCAGGGAGTTCGCCCCGCTCCTTGAGGAGGGCGACGTCATCATCGACGGCGGCAACGCCCACTTCGAGGACACCCGCAGGCGTGAGCGCGAGCTGCGCGAGCGCGGCATCCACTTCGTGGGCGTCGGCATCTCGGGCGGCGAGGAGGGCGCGCTGCACGGACCGAGCATCATGCCGGGCGGCTCGGCCGAGTCGTACGCCTCGCTCGGCCCCCTGCTCGAGCGGATCGCCGCCAAGGCCCCGGACGGCGCCCCGTGCGTCACCCACGTCGGCCCGGACGGCGCCGGCCACTTCGTGAAGATGGTGCACAACGGCATCGAGTACGCCGACATGCAGCTCATCGCGGAGGCGTACCACCTGCTGCGAGCGGTCGCGGGCTACTCCCCCGCCAAGATCGCCGAGACGTTCCGGGGCTGGAACACCGGCCGCCTCGACTCCTACCTGATCGAGATCACCGCCGAGGTGCTCGCCCATGTCGACGAGTCGACCGGCAAGCCGTTCGTCGACGTGGTCCAGGACCAGGCCGAGCAGAAGGGCACCGGGCGCTGGACGGTGCAGATCGCGCTCGACCTCGGGGTCCCCGTGTCGGGCATCGCCGAGGCGGTGTTCGCCCGCTCCCTGTCAGGCCACGCCGAACTGCGCGAGGCCGCCCGCTCTTTGACCGGCCCGGCCGCGACCGCACTGGGCGAGGACGAGGCCGCGGCCTTCGCGGCGCAGGTCGAGCAGGCGCTGTACGCGTCGAAGATCGTGTCGTACACGCAGGGCTTCCACCAGATCCAGGCGGGCAGCGAGACCTACGACTGGGACGTCGACCCGGGCGCGGTGGCCGCGATCTGGCGGGCGGGCTGCATCATCCGGGCCGCGTTCCTCGACCGGATCCGCGGCGCCTACGACGCACAGCCCGAGCTGCCGAGCCTGCTCTCGGACAAGCGGTTCGGCGACGAGATCGGGGCGGCGCAGGACGACTGGCGCGCGGTCGTCGTGGCGGCGGCCCGCCAGGGCGTGCCGGTCCCCGGCTTCTCGGCGGCGCTCGCGTACTACGACGCGCTGCGCGCCGAACGCCTCCCGGCGGCGCTCACCCAGGGCCAGCGCGACTTCTTCGGCGCGCACACGTACCGGCGCACGGACCGGGAGGGCTCGTTCCACACGCTGTGGGGCGGCGACCGCTCCGAGGTGAGCGCGGGCTGACCCGCGCGGTCGCCCGGTCGGCCCGGGGCGCCCGCGACGGGTCCGGCGGGGTGACCGCGGTCAGCCCGCCGGCTGGGGCTCCGGCGGGCCCGGCACCGGGTCCGGGCCGGGCGGCTGCGGCACGGGATCCGGAAGGTCCGGGTCGGGGTCCGGCCGCGGCGGCCTCGGGTCGGGGCCGGGGCCGGGCGGCTCGGGGTCGGGACCGGGGCCCGGTCCGGGAAGCGGCCCCGGTTCGGGGTCGGGCAGCGGCGTGGGCCAGGGCGGGCTGGGGTCCGGGTGCGGGACGGTCATGGTGAACCTCCTCGGAGTCTGCGTCCAGCTTCACCTGCGCGCGTTCCCGGCGCCCGCCGGTTCAACCCGTCCGGGTCGCACCGCCCCGCCCATCGGGGCCGTCGGCGGCACCCTCCCGGGTCAGCCCGCGACACCCACCACGGCCGCCGCCGCCCGCAGTCCGGGGCGGGGGCTGGACAGCACCGGGACGCCGATCGACGTCCGCGCGGCGGCGGGAGCCATCGAGGCCTGCGCCAGAACGACGACGTCCACGTCCGTCAGCGCGTCCACCGTCGCGGCGACGGCCGCCAAGTACGCCTGCGTGTCGCCCGATTCGAAGTGCGGCCACGTGCCCTCGGCCACGACCGTGCGCACCTCCAGGGGCCGGGGCCCGGCCTCCTCGCGGATCAGCTCGACCGTGGGCCCGAGGGTGGATTCGAGGGCCGCGACCACGGCGACCCGGGGGCCGATGGCCACGGCGGCCGCGGCCATCGGCCGGTCCACCCTGAGGACCGGCACGCCGAGCGTCGCCGAGGCCGCCTCGGCGACGCCGCCGATCGTGGAGCAGGTGCACAGGACCGCGTCCGCGCCCTGGGCCACCGCTTCGGCGAGGGCCGCCGTGACGGCCCCGGCCACGGCCTGCGGCCCCGACTCCCGCGCTCGGCCGAGGAGTTGCTCGTCCACCAGGTGGCGCAGTTCGAGGCCCGGGGCGTCCTGGTCACGCAGGGCGTCGAAGACCGGAACGTGGACCGGCGACGTGTGCAGTAGCGCGAGCAGGGTCACCAGAGCTCCGGGTCCGCGGCGACCCGGGCCCGGGCGGCCTCGACGAGTCCGGCCGGGGCGGCGGGTGCCTCGTCCGGGTGGCGCTCGGCCCACTTCGCGGCGTACGGGCAGAGCGGGACGACCGGCACGCCCTCGCGCGCCGCCATGGCGTAGAACTCCCGCACCAGAGAGCCCGCGATGCCCCGGCCCTCGTAGGCGGGCTCCACGACGGTGTGCACAGCGACGAGGGCGGCCTGCTGACCGTCGAGCGTGAAGTAGACGATGCGACCGGCCGGTTCACCACCCTCGAACGCCGTGAGCAGCCCCTGGGAACGGTCGTCGCGGATCTCTGCCATGGTGCGGGGTCCTCTTCGATGGTGGCCGGTTCAGCTCTGGATTCTCAGCTCTGGGCGGGGATCCGGGCGTGCGGGCTGCGCTGCTGGTCGCTGCCGGGGACGGGCGCCGAGGCGTCGCTGCCGAGCTCGACGATCCGGTTGGCCGCGTCCACGTGCACCACGCTCGGCTTCAGGGCGCGCGCCTCGGCGTCGTCGACCTGGGCGTAACTGATGAGGATCACCAGGTCGCCGGGGTGCACGAGGTGGGCGGCGGCGCCGTTGATGCCGATGACGCCGGAGCCCCGCTCGCCCTCGATGACGTACGTCTCCAGGCGGTTTCCGTTGTCGATGTCGACGATGTGGACCAGCTCGCCGGGCAGCAGGTCGGCAGCCTCCATCAACTCGGCATCCACGGTGACCGAACCCACGTAGTGCAGGTCGGCCTGGGTCACGGTGGCTCGGTGGATCTTGGACTTGAACATGGTGCGCAGCACTGTGGACTCCTGGAGGACGGCTCCCTGCCTGCGTTGTGCAGGTCAAGGGCGGCCCCGACTGTACACCGGGACACGCCGCTCAAGGACTGTGAAAAGCATCGCTCCGCTCAAGCCAGCCGGCTGCACACCCGGGCGTCCGCGCCGCACCGGCGCCTGTTCGGGCAATCCTCCAGCGATACGGCCCAGCCGACGGCGAACCCGCGCTCGCACACCGCGAAGGAGAGCTGTTGAAGCCGACCGAGGGAGCACTTCAGGACTGACCCAGCCCTTCGGCTGGAGCGGTGCAAAGCAGCTCTGGGAAGGGGTCCTCCTAGACCTCGCGGATGTAGGGACTGATCAAGCGCCGCAGCACGGGCCACTGCTCGGTGAGCAGCCGGTGGTGAAGGAGGGCCAACAGGTCCTCACTCAGCCCTTCGGCGAGAACGGTCCGGTAGAGCGTCATGCGGGACTTCGGACGGTCCAGGCTGTAGCTCGTCCGCCCGGACCAGACGATGTGCAGCGGCAGGTCCACGTTGCCCTCGACGGGGCCGGCCAGCTTCTGCAAGCGCTCGGGCAGTCGGCTGCGGTAGCGGTCCCGCAGCACCTCGGCGCGAGCAGCCGTGATCGTCGGATCCATGCATCCAGTGTCGCTGGTAGGAGGCGGCGGCGTGGTGGCGCTCTCCGATCCCCCATCGACGCCGGTGCCGGCGTACGCACCGTGTGTCGCGGGATCGCCGTTACCACCATCACTGCGACGCCTCCTCCGCCATCCTTCGATCAAGGAAACCCCAGGCCGGGCGGCCGCATCCCAAGGGAGGTCGCGTGGGAAATCACGGGCGCGAACCCCCGCGTCGCTGATCCGCAGGAGCTCTGGGGACGGTCACCAAGGTCAGCAGCCCGGCTGCCGCCCACAACAGGGCGCAGAGCAGGCCGACATGGTGCAGGCCCGTGAGGAAGCTCGTGTGTGCGTCCGGGTCCTCCACCAGCGTGCCGAGCACCGCGATGCCCAGTGCCCCGGCTGCCTGCCGGGCGGTGTTGTTGACGCCGGAGGACAGGCCCGGACGGTCGTCGGGTCCGGCCACCAGCGCCGCCGCCACGACCGCGGCGGTGAGCAGCCCATGCCCGCGCCCAGGCCGACGAGGACCGGGACCAGGGACGGGTAGCCGCTGTCCGGGGCCACCGCGAGCAGGGACAGCGAGCCCGCCACGCCCAGCGCCAGCCCGCCGAGCATCGGTGGGCGCGGCCCGAAGCGGGCGACCAGACGTCCGGTGAGGGGCGCGCCGGCCGCGAGCGGCACGAAGAGCGGCAGCATCATGAGGCCGGCCCGGAAGGTGACGCTGCACCCCCTGGAGGTAGAGGGTCACCACAAACACCACGCCGATGCCGGTGAAGTTCATCGCGGCGGCCACCGTGTTGGCGCCGGAGGAGGCCCGGCGGCGGAACAGTTCCAGCGGCACCAATGGTGCGGCGGCGGCCGTCCTTCACCGGGGAGCCGCCCTGAAGTTCCTGGCCGGTCGCGGAGGACTTCATGGGTTCCATCGTCACCCCGGACCCTCTCAGCGAGGCACTGCCCCCGGAGCGCCCCGCGCCAGGAGCCGGTGGCGGCCGACGTGGCCCCAGGCGTCGTGGCTGAATCCCGTCGCGCCCGCGCGCAGGACAAGACGCGGAGTACAAAGGAGGAATGGGAAGGCAGGCAGTCGTCGCACTGTACGTGCTCGCGCTGGTGGTCCTCGTGGTCGGCGTGGACGTCCTCTTCTTCCGGCACCACCCGTGGGGGCGGCTGCTGGTGAACGTCGGGATCGTCCTGGTCTTCGCGGCGTTCTTTCTGCGCTTCCTGAAGCGCTCGTGACCGCGGCGGTTCCTGAAGCGTTCGTGACCGCCGATGCCGCGGACGGCTCACCCGACGGCGGGCGACCGGGCCGGGCTCTCCGACGCTCCGGGGACCCGGCCTTGTGGGGGCCGAGCCCGGTCCGTGGAGCGCCGGTCTCCTCAGTCGAAGGTCTCGACCTCCGACTCGGCCTGGTTCTTGGCCCGGCGGCCGACCACCGCGGCCGCCGCCACGGCGCTGCCGAGGAAGGTGAGGGCCACGGTCCAGGGCTGGTCGAGTACGTGGTCCGTGGCGTGGTCGAGGGAGTAGCGCCCGGCGCCGGCGAGGCCGATCGCCGCCGCGGTGAAGCCGAGGAAGGCCGGGTACTCGAAGCCGCCGCCCTGGGCGAAGAATCCGGCCGGCGCATGGACGGAGACCGCACCCGCCATGGCTCCCGCCGCGGCCGCTCCGGCGGCCGGGGTGGCCAGACCGATGGTGAGCAGGGCGCCGCCGCCCATCTCGCCGAGTCCGGCCGCGATCGCACTCTGCTTGCCGGGCTTGAAGCCCATGTGTTCCATGGCGGCGGCGGTGCCCTCGATCCCGCCTCCGCCGAAACAGCCGAAGAGCTTCTGGGCGCCGTGCGCCATCAGTACCGCTCCGGTGCCGGCCCGCAGCACGAGCAGGCCGAGGTCGCGTCGGCTGAGGCAGGTCATGGCTACTCCCGGAGCGTGGGGGCGATGGGCTCGGGATCCACTCTCCGGGGCAGACGGCTCCGACCCGCAGCGTTGCTGGGCCGTACGGGTCACGGGGCCCGGCGGGAGACGTACAACGAAGGGCGAGGGCGAGAAGGCCCGGGCGCCACGCCCTCGCGGGCCCGATCCGTCACGCGCCGTCGTAGCGGTCGGGGCCCGCCGCCTCTCAGCGGCCCGCCTCTCCCTGGGCCGTCTCGATGCCTCCGTGCAGGTCGGCCGCGGCCTCGATCGCCGAGGCTGCCGAGGCGCACAGGCAGCCCAGCAGGACGGCCGCTATCAGGCGGGCGCCCCGTGAGCGGGGCAGCCGGGCCGCGGGGCGCCGGTCGAGCAGGGCCGCGACCCGGCGCGGCACCGGCCCGGCCGCGGCGGCGAGCACCACGCGCGGGCGAGCCGGGCCGGGCGCGGCGGCGCGGGACGCGAGCGCGGCCCGGCCGATCGCGCGGGCGGCGAGCCTGCGGTCGCCCACCGCTCCCGCGGCGTACTCGTCGGCGGACCGCTCCAACGCGAAGGCGAGCGGCGCGCGCAGCGAGCGCAGGGACGGGTGGCAGTGCGCGGCGAGTTCGGCGATGGCCAGGAACAGGTGGTGGCGGCCGACGAGGTGGGCCCGCTCGTGGGCGAAGAGGGCCTCGCGCTCGGCGGGGGCGAGGGCGCGCAGCATGCCGGTGGTGACGACGATCCGTCCCGGGCGCCCGGGCAGCGCGTACGCGTCCGGATGGGGGTCGCGCAGGACGGCGAGCTCGCCACCGCCGGGCCTCAACCGGGCGCGGGCGGCGCGCAGTTCGGCGAGATGGCGGCGGGCGGTGCGGACCAGCGCGGCTCCCGACACCGCGACCAGCACGGCCGCGACGGCCGCGGCGGGTATGGCGAGCCAGGCCGGGAGCGCGTCCAGCGGGGCGGTGAGGTTCTCCAGGGAGGCGAAGAAGGGCAGCCGGAGCGCACCGGCCAGCGCGATCAGGCCCAGCGCGGCGGTGGAGCACGCGGCCAGACCGGTGGCCGCGGTGGCGAGCAGCCAGGCGGCGGGCCGGGGCGGCAGCGCCTCGGCGAGCCTGCGCGCCGCGGGCACCGCCAGGAACGGCACCAGGAGCGGGATCCACACCGAGAAGATCATCGTCCGTCGCCCCCCGAGTCCTCCAGGAGGGAGCGCAGGAGCTGCTCGTCCTCGTCGCTGAGCTGGGAGACGAACCGGGCGAGGACGGTGGAGCGGTCCTCCTCCTTCGCCAGCTCGGTGTGCATGCGGCGGGCGGTGAGGCCCGGCGCGTCCTCCGTCGGGGTGTACGCGTAGCCGCGCCCGGCGCGCTGACGGGTGACCGCGCCCTTGTCGTGCAGGCGGGTCAGGATCGTGGTCACCGTGGTGCGGGCCAGCCGGCCGCCGAGCTCGGACTGGACCTCGCCGGGGGTCAGCGGTGCTCCGGCGGCCCAGAGCGCGGCGAGGACACCGGCCTCCAGTTCACCCGCGGGGCGTCGCGCGTCCCCGTGCCCGACGTCTCCCGTGGCTGTCATGGAACACTCCTCCCGCTTCATTCGTCTACAGTGCTGTAGACCGTCTACATCACTGTAGTCAGCCGGGCCGCGCGCATCCGCAGGACGAGTGGCCCGACCACCATTATGGGAGGGCCCACTGACATGGCTGTCGCACCCCTGTTCGCAGCCGCGGCCCCACAGGCCGTGAACGTCCTCGACGCGGGCTCGCTGCTGTCCGCGTTCGGCGCCCTGGGCATCGCCGTGGTGCTCTTCGCGGAGACCGGTCTGCTCGTGGGCTTCCTCCTTCCGGGCGATTCCCTGCTCTTCACCGCGGGCCTGCTGTGCGTGCCCGGCGGCAACGGGCCCGTGTCGCTCTCGCTGCCCCAGGTCCTGGTCTGCTCGGTGGCCGGCGCGCTGCTCGGCGCCCAGGTGGGGTACTGGATCGGCCGTCGCGGCGGCCGGGCCCTGCTGGCCCGCAGCAAATCCCGCAAGCTGCACGAGGGCGCGGCCCGCGCCGAGGAGCTGCTCGCCAAGTACGGGCACGCGAAGGCGATCGTCCTCGCGCGCTTCGTGCCCATCGTCCGCACCGTGCTCAACCCCCTGGCGGGCGCCCTCGGCGTGCCGGCCCGGGTGTTCGCCCTCTGGCAGGTCGCCGGCGGGCTCGTGTGGACCTGCGCGCTGGTGCTCGGCGGCTATGCGCTCGGCTCGTCCGTGCCCAACATCGACCACTATCTGCTGCCGCTCGTCGCGCTGGTCGTGGCCGTCTCGCTCACCCCGGTCGCCCTGGAGATCCTGCGCGCCCGCCGCGCCCGTACGGCCTCCGAGGACGGCCGCTGATGCACTTCGACGACGGCCTCTACACCTGGGTCACCGACCTGGCGCACCGCGCGCCCGGCCCGCTGGACACGCTGATCTCCGTCTGGTCGGACTACGGGCTCGGGCTGTTCGCGGTGCTGATGGTGATGGCCTGGTGGCGGGCCCGCCCGCTCGGCATCGCCCGCACCACGACGGCGCTGGCGGCGCCGCTCGTCGTGGTCGCCGCGTATGCCGTGAACGACGTCCTCAAGATGATCGTCCACGAGCAGCGCCCGTGCCAGACCCTGCACACGCTGACCGTCGAGGCCTGCCCGCCGCTCGGCGACTGGTCGTTCCCCAGCAATCACGCGGCGATCGCCGCCGCGGCCGCCGTCGCGATCCTCCTCACCGACCGCGCGCTCGGCGCGGTCGCCGTCCCCGCCGCGCTCCTGATGGGCGCCTCCCGGGTCTGGATCGGCGCGCACTACCCGCACGACGTGGTGATCGGCCTGCTGGTGGGCGCGGCCGTAGCGGTCGTCCTCGTGCCCGCGGCGCGCAAAGCCGCGCCCTTCGTGGAACGGCTCGGTGACACCCGGCTGCGGCCCCTGGTGACCGCTCGATGACCTCGGCCCGGCGCACGGGCACGGCGGCCTGCCTGCTGCTTCTGCTCCTCGGGCTGCTCACGGCGTACGTCGCCGCGCGGCACGGGGCGCCGCTGCCCGGCGACCGGGCCCTGCACCGCTGGCCCGTCGATCACCGCCCGCCGGTCGCCGTGGCCACCGCCCGCGCGGTCACGGCGACCGGCACCGGCGTCCCGCCCTACGTGCTGGCCTTGGTCGCGGGCCTGATCGCGGGCCGCACCGCCCGGGAACGCTGGTACGCGGCGGGCGGAGCGCTCGCGGTCCTCCTCATCGGCCAGGCGCTGCGGTACGGCCTGATGGCGGTCGTGGCCCGCCCGCGCCCGGCCGTCGTCGACTGGGCGACCACGGCATCCGGCCACTCCTTCCCCTCCGGGCACTCCACCACGAGCGCCCTCACCGCCGGGCTCCTCGTCTGGGCCGTACTGACCCGCGCCCGCCTCTCCACCGCCCGCTTCACGGTCGCGCTGCTGCTGCTCTGGGCCGCCGCGGTCGGGCTCTCCCGCGTCTACCTCGGGGTGCACTGGGCGAGCGACGTGCTGGGCGGCTGGCTGTTCGCTGCCCTCTGGCTCTGCCTCGCCCGCCTCGCGACGCGCCCTCTCGTACGGTCCGTCCGCACGCCCGACCCCGAGCCCACGCCGCGGGACTGAAACGGCCGGCGCGCCCCGGGAGCATGCACGGGCGACGCCCTGCGAGCGCCCAACATTCCTGACACCAGGGCCACTTGACAGCGGTGGGCGAACTCGTTCCGCGCGGGTGCTCGGCGGGCCGCCATGCGGGTTCCGCAGGAGCGGTCGGCGCCGGTCAGGTCCACTCGCAGTTCGCGCAGGGTGTTCTCCCTTCGCCCCGTCCCGACCTTCCCCCGATCAGGCCGCCTTGAAGTAGGCGTTCCAGCCGCCCGGGGGTGCCTGGCCCACTTCCAGGGCGCGCAGCCGGTCCAGGACCTTGGGGTCCTGCACGTCGAGCCAGTCCACGAACTGGCGGAACGACACCAGGCGTACGTCCCGCTTGCCCGCCATCCCCTTCAGCGCCTCCTCGACGGCGTCCATGTAGATGCCGCCGTTCCACTCCTCGAAGTGGTTGCCGATGTAGAAGGGCGCGCGGTTGGTCTCGTACGCGCGCTTGAAACCGGCCAGGTAGGCGGCGGTCGCCTGGGACCGCCAGCCGGGATAGCGCGAGGGCATGCCCTTGGTACTGCTCTTCGACTGGTTGGCGAGGATGTTGTAGTCCATCGACAGGACCTCGAAGGAGTGGCCGGGGAACGGGATGCCCTGCAGGGGCAGGTCCCAGACGCCGTGGCGCTTGTCCGGCCACATCTGACGGCCGCCCGGCGACGAGGCGTCGTAGCGCCAGCCCCGCTCCTGCGCGGTGGGCAGCAGGTTCTGCTGGCCGAGCAGGCACGGCGTGCGGCCGCCGACGAGTTCCCTGCGGTAGTCGAACGGCAGCGGGTCCTCGTCCTTCCAGCCGGTGTTGGTCCGCCATTCGGTGACGAAGGAGACGGCCTGGTCGATCTCGCTGTGCCACTGGGCGGGCGTCCAGTTGGCCACCGAGCCCGAACCGCCGCAGAAGTGGCCGTTGAAGTGGGTGCCGATCTCGTGCCCCTCCGACCAGGCCTGGCGGGTGTACTTCAGGGTCTCCTTGAGGTGCGCGTCGGAGAGATAGCCGATGTCGGAGGCGCCGACGGGATTGTTCGGCGGGCGGTACAGGCTCTTCTTCGACTCGGGGAGCAGATAGAGGCCGGAGAGGAAGAACGTCATCCCCGCACCGTGATTCCTGGCCAGTTCGAGGAAGCGCGGGAAGAGCCCGTTGCCGACCTCGCCCGCACCGTCCCAGGAGAAGATCACGAACTGCGGCGGGGTCTCGCCCGGTTCGAGCGGAACGGGCTTCTCGGGCTGGTTCGGTTGCTTGCCGGTGTCCGCGGTCGAACCGTCACCGATCAGCCTGGCCTGCGGCTTCGCCGGTTTCACCGGCCCCTGTCCACCCACTGGCCGACTCGGTCCGCCCGTGCCGTCACCCCCTGCCGAGCCGCACCCGGCGAGCCCAGCCGCAGCGACCGCTCCAAGTCCCGCGCCCAGCAATCCCCTTCGACTGATGTCCCGCATACCTGCTCCCGTCACTCATCGCACGGACCCCTGATGTGTAGACAGGAGAGTCGTGAAATAACCCGATATCCACCAACATTGAGCCGCCCGCCCTGCCACAACAGCCCCTTCGTCACCAGGCGTAGTCAACGGGCAACCCTCCGTCAAAAGATCGAACAAAGTTGGCTTGAACGACACCTTGTCCACGCTCGCCCCCTACCCACTCCAACTCACGTCAGGCCAGCCACCCTTCCCCCCTTTCGCGTCATCTTGACGATAAACAGACATGCCTCTATCGTCTTACTGACGAAAAGGAAGGGGTCTCCTCATGGCCGACATCACCAGGCGCTTCGGGCGGCGCCATCTGCGCTCCGCGCCCACCTCGTACGTCCGGCACCACAGGAACGGCCGCCCGGCGCACGACGGCGTCGGGTTGAGCTTCTGGTTCCGGCCGCTCAGCGCCGCCCTGTCCGAAGTGCCGGTCAACGACCGGGAACTGGCCATGGCCTTCCACGCCCGCACGGCCGACTTCCAGGACGTCACGGTGCAGGCCACCGTCACGTACCGGATAAGCGAGCCGGGCACCGCGGCGGACCGGCTCGACTTCTCCATCGACCCGGACACCGGGATCTGGCGCGGCGACCCCCTGGAGCAGCTGTCGACGCTGCTGACGGAGACGGCCCAGCAGCACGCCCTCGACGTGCTCGCGCGCACCGCGCTCTCCGCGGCGCTGGCCGACGGCGTCGCGGCCGTGCGGGAGCGCGTCGCGGCCGGGCTCGCGGCCGAACCCCGGCTGCCCGCGACCGGCATCGAGGTGGTCGCGGTACGGGTCGTCGCGATCCGCCCCGAGCCGGAGGTGGAGCGCGCGCTGCGGACCCCGGCGCGCGAACGGATCCAGCAGGAGGCGGACCGGGCGACCTACGAGCGGCGGGCCGTGGCCGTCGAGCGGGAGCGCACCATCGCCGAGAACGAACTCGCCAGCCGCATCGAACTGGCCCGGCGCGAGGAGCAGTTGGTCGAGCAGCACGGCACCAACGCCCGCCGCGAGGCGGAGGAGGCGGCCGCGGCCGACGCGGTCCGCACCGAGGCCGAGGCGGCCCGCACCGTGCGCCTCGCCCAGGCCGAGGCCGAGGCCGCCCGCGCCGCGGGTGAGGCACGGGCCGGGGCACAGGCCGCCTGGCTGAGGGCGCACGACGACACCGACGCGGCCACCCTGCACGCGCTGGCCGCGACCCGGCTGGCCGAGAACCTTCCCAAGATCGACAGCCTCACCCTCTCCCCCGACGTGCTCACCGCGCTGCTGGACCGGCTCGGCCGGGGTGACCGGCCGTGAGCCTCGCCCCGCGCGCGGTGCTGGTCCACCGCACCTCGGAGTACGAGGAGTTGCTGGCCCGGCACGGCACGCACGGTCAGGCCGACTTCTTCCTGTCCTCGCGGGGCCGCTCGATCCGCGAGGTGGCCGAGCGGCACCACCGGGCGCTGCGGGCGCTGGCCGACGTGGCGGCCGCGGTGCCCCCGCAGTGGCGCCAGGCCCGGGTCGAACGCGCCGACCTCGACCGCTTCCTGTTCGCCGCGGAGGACGCGATCGTGGTGGTCGGCCAGGACGGTCTGGTCGCCAACGCCGCCAAGTACCTGGCGGGGCAGCCGGTCATCGGCATCGACCCGGAGCCGGGCCGCAACGCGGGCGTGCTGGTGCGCCACCGGTCGTCCGCCGCGGCGGCGCTGCTGCCCGCGGCCGTCGCGCGCGGCTGTGCGGTCGAGGAGCTCACCATGGTGGAGGCGCGCACCGACGACCGCCAGCGCCTGCTCGCGCTGAACGAGATCTACCTCGGCGCGCCCGGCCACCAGACGGCCCGCTACCGCATCGGCCCCGACGACCCGGCCGCCACCGGCGAGGCGCAGGCCTCCTCGGGCGTCCTGGTGGGCACGGGCACGGGCGCGACCGGCTGGCTGCGCTCGCTGTGGGAGCAGCGTGCGGCGGCCCCGGCGCTGCCGGCCCCGGCCGATGCCCGTCTGGTGTGGTTCGTGCGTGAGGCGTGGCCCTCCCCGGTGACCGGCACCTCGCTGGTGGACGGGGAGTTGGGACGCTCGCAGCGGCTGCGGGTCACCGTCGAGTCCGATCGCCTGGTCGCGTTCGGGGACGGCATGGAGGGCGACGCGCTGGAGCTGACCTGGGGCCAGTCGGTGAGTCTCGGCGTCGCGGACACGGCCCTGCGGCTGGTGGGTTGAGCGACGCCGGGCCGCGCGTCAGCGGGCCGTGACGGCCGATTGTCAGTGGCGTACGGCATCGTGAACGGTGAGCCCGTACTGCCGAGGGAAGGCTGCCGATGACCGCCACCGCCGTGATGACGTCCCATGAACGCTCCGCCGCCCAGGCGTATCTGCGCCTGCTGAGCACCGTGCGCGCGGCCCTCGACTCGCCCTCGGACCGCCCGCAGGGCCCGCTCGCCCTGGAAGGCGTCATCGCCGAGGCGGACGAGGCGCTGGCGCGAGCGGGCCTCGCGGGAAACGAGGCCGCGCTGTTCGCGCTCGTCGGCAGCCTGCACACCGGCGGGGCGCCCGGCCGGGAGGAGCCCCGCCCGTGAGGGGAGCGGTGGCGGGCCGCCGGGTCAGCGCTTGCGGCCGACGCCGCCGTACATCGCCACCTCGTCCGGGAGCGTGTCGCCCGCCTCCGGGCGCCAGCGCGAGCACGACACCACACCCGGTTCGAGCAGATCGAGTCCCTCGAAGAACCCGGCCACCCGCTCCGGGGTGCGCTGGGTCAGCTTCGGCGTCCCGTGCTCGTTCCAGAAGGCCACCGCGGCGTCGACGTCGGGCATGGCCGGGCTGGTGATGGTGTGCGAGAGCACGAGGTAGCTGCCCGGCGCGAGCTCCTTCATCAGATCCCGGACCAGCCCGCGGGCCTCGGCCTCGTCCGGGATGAAGATGACGACGCCGAGCAGCATGAGGGCCACCGGCTTGCTCAGGTCGAGGGTCTTGGCCGCGTGTTCCAGGATGGTCGCGGTGTCGCGCAGGTCGGCGTCGAGGTAGTCGGTCCGGCCCTCGGGGGTGCTGGTCAGCAGGGCGCGGGCGTGGGCGAGGACCAGCGGGTCGTTGTCGACGTAGACGATGCGGGCGTCGGGCGCGAGACGCTGGGCCACCTCGTGGGTGTTGTCGGCGGTGGGCAGCCCGGTGCCGATGTCGAGGAACTGGCGCACCCCCCGGTCGGCCACCAGGTGGCGCACGGCCCGTCCGAGGAAGAGCCGGTCGGCCAGCGCGTAGTCGCCGATGCCCGGGTGCAGCGAGCGGATCTGGTCGCCGACCTCGCGGTCGACGGGGTAGTTGTCCTTGCCGCCGAGCCAGTAGTTCCAGATCCGGGCGGTGTGCGGCTGTGCGGTGTTGATGCGGTCGCGCACATGGTCGGGCGTCGACGAGGGGGCGGGATTCTCGGTCACGGGTGTGTCTCCTGGAGGTGCGGCGCTGCGTCAACGGCCAATCTAGGCACTCGCGTTGCGAGCTGTCACAGAGAACGAGCCGCGACGCGCCCCCGTCCCGGGGGTCCCGCGCCCGACAAGACGCCGAAGCACCCTATCTCCCTTGATACGCAGGCCAGTTGAAGGACTGGTAGGAAACCTTCCTGTCCTATACGATCGCGCCCGGCGGCTTGGCGCGGTGCCCCAACTCCCCCGTGGGCATGACGCGCTCAGCGAGAGCTCTGATCCGGCCGCCGCGATGCCGCCCCCTGCCCGGTCTCAAGGGCGGGGGTGCGGCGCCGCGCGCACCGGTGTCCAGCTCTCGCCACCCCCCAGGCAGGGAGTCCAGGTATGCGCCTGACCGCCTCCGCTCCGCCCTTCTCCCCACCGCGCCGCCCCACCGTGGGGCTCGCGCTCGTCGCCGTCCTCGTCCTCGTCGCCGGTCTGCTGCTGACCTGGCCGGACCGGGCGGGGGCCGCCGCCGATCCCCTCATCTCCCGCGACCGGCCCGCCACCGCCTCCTCGTCCGAGAGTTCCGCCCTCGGCCCGCGGAACGCGGTCGACGCCTCCGCCACCACCCGCTGGGCGAGCGCCGAGGGCAAGGATCCGCAGTGGATCCAGGTCGACCTCGGCGCCACCGCCGACGTCACCCGCGTCGCGCTCACCTGGGAGGCCGCGTACGCCAAGGCGTACCGCGTCGAAGTGTCCGCCGACGGCGCCGCCTGGACCCCGCTCGCCGCCGAGACCGCCGGAAACGGTGGCGACGACGACTGGCCGGGCCTGTCCGGCAGGGGACGCTATGTGCGGGTGTACGGCACGGCGCGCGGCACCTCCTACGGCTACTCGCTGTACAGCTTCGAGGTGTACGGCAGCCTCGGCACCACCACCCCGCCTCCCGGCGCCTTCACCGTGGTCGCCGCCGGTGACATCGCCGCCCAGTGCACCGCCGCCGACAGCGCCTGCGCCCACCCGAAGACCGCGGCCCTGGCCAGGAAGATCGACCCGCGGTTCTATCTGACGATGGGCGACAACCAGTACGACGACGCCCGCATAGCGGACTTCCGCACGTACTACGACAAGACCTGGGGCACCTTCAAGGCGAAGACGCACCCGGTGCCCGGCAACCACGAGACCTACGACCCGGCGGGCACCCTGTCCGGCTACCAGGCCTACTTCGGCTCCCTCGCCTACCCGCAGGGCAAGAGCTACTACAGCTACGACGAGGGCAACTGGCACTTCATCGCCCTGGACTCCAACTCCTTCGACCAGGCCGCGCAGATCGACTGGCTCAAGTCGGACCTCGCCCGCAACAGCAGGGGCTGCATCGCCGCCTACTGGCACCACCCGCTGTACTCCTCCGGCGGGCACGGCAACAACCCGGTCAGCAAGCCCGTGTGGAAGATCCTGTACGGCGCGGGCGCCGACCTCGTCCTCAACGGCCACGACCACCACTACGAGCGGTTCGCCCCGCAGAACCCGGACGGGAAGGCGACCGCCGACGGCATCGTGGAGATCGTCGGCGGCATGGGCGGCGCGGAGCCGTATCCCATCGAACAGGTCCAGCCCAACAGCCAGAAGCGGATCAGCGGCCAGTACGGGGTACTGAAGCTCGACCTCAACGACAAGGGGTTCACCTGGAGTTACGTCGGCATCGACGGCCAGGTCAAGGACTCCGCCCCGAACTACACCTGCCACTGATGTACCTGGCGACCACCGGTCGCCGGGACGCGCCGCCTCCGTCCGCCCCCGGCGGAGGCCGGCGGCGCGTCCCCGCCACCGTTCTCGCACTCGGGACGGTCAGCCTCGTCACCGACATCTCCTCGGAGATGGTCACGGCGGTGCTGCCGCTCTACCTGGTCGTGGGCCTCGGCCTCTCGCCCCTCCAATTCGGCTTCCTGGACGGCCTGTTCAACGGCGCTGCCGCCGTCGTACGCCTCCTGGGCGGGCATGCCGCCGACCGCGGCGGGCGGCACAAACGCGTCGCCGGGCTCGGCTACGCCCTCTCCGCCTGCTCCCGCATCGGACTGCTCCTCGCGGGCGGCGCCACCGGCCAGATCGCGGCGGCGCTCGCGATGGACCGCGTGGGCAAGGGCATCCGCACCGCGCCACGCGACGCGCTCATCACCCTGAGCAGCCCGCCGCACCTGCTCGGCCGGGCCTTCGGCGTGCACCGCGCGATGGACACCACGGGCGCGCTGCTCGGCCCGCTCGCCGCGTTCGCCCTGCTGTGGGCGACGGCGGACGCCTACGACGCGGTGTTCGTGGTCAGCTTCTGCACGGGCCTGCTCGGCGTGCTCCTGCTCGTCCTGAACGTACCGGCCGACGCCACCCCGAACCAGACCCCAACCCGCGGCGCAGGTAAGCCCTTTGGCTCCCTGCGCGCCGCGGCCTTCCGCCGGGTCCTGTACGCCGCGGCCCTGCTCGGCGCCGCGACGGTCGGGGACTCCTTCGTCTATCTGCTCCTGCAGCGCGGCCTCGATATCCCGGCCGGCTGGTTCCCGCTGCTTCCCCTCGGATCCGCGGCGGCGTACCTGCTGCTCGCGATCCCCGCGGGCCGCGTCGCCGACCGCGTCGGGCGCCGACTGCCGTTCCTGTACGGCCATGTCGCACTGCTCGGCGTGTACGCGCTGCTGCTCGTCCCGGCCGGCGGTCCGGCCCTGGCCCTGGTGCTGCCCGTGCTGATCCTCCTCGGCGTCTTCTACGCGGCGACCGACGGCGTCCTCATGGCGCTGGCCGCCCCCGCGCTCCCCGACGGCGGCCGGGCCGGCGGTCTCGCCCTGCTCCAGACCGCCCAGGCACTGACCCGGCTCCTGGGCACGGCGGGCTTCGGCGCCGCCTGGACGGTGTGGGGGCCGCGCCCCGCGCTGTGGGTGGCGGCCGGCGCGCTGTGCCTGTCCCTGGCGGGCGGCTGGGCGCTGCTGCCGGGCACCCCGACGCCCCCCGATCCGGAAAGGCCCACCGCATGAAACCCCGCGTGAAACTCGCCGTCGTGGTCGTCGCCGTGCTGCTGCTCGCCACCGGGTCGCTGGGCTATGTCCTGCACTCTGCACGCCGAGGGCCCCAACAGGCCGCCGCCGACGCCTCGTTCACCCTGGAGGGACCGGGCCTCTACTTCCGCGACACCGCCACCGGACGCATAGCCCGCCAGCCGCTGGGCGCACCAGGGAGCGCCCGCACCGGCGGCGGCCCGGAGTGCGAACGGTTCTACGCCGCCGGGGACACCGCGGTGTGCCTGCGCCGGGAGCCCGGGCTGCCGCCGCGCGCGTACGCCCTGATCCTGGACCGGCGGTTGCGCGAGGTGCGCCGGATCGCGGTGCCCGGCATCCCCAGCCGGGCCCGGGTCTCGGCCTCGGGCCGGATGCTCTCCTGGACCGTGTTCGCGGTCGGCGACTCGTACGCCACCACCGCCTTCTCCACCCGCACCTCGATCCTGGACCTGCGCACCGGCTACCTCATCAAGTCGATGGAGGAGATCCCTCTCACGCTCGGCGCGGCGCGCTACCACGCGCCCGACGTCAACTACTGGGGCGTGACGTTCGCCCGCGACGACAACCGGTTCTACGCGACCCTCTCCACGAAGGGACGGACCTACCTCGTGGAGGGCGACATGGCGGCCTGGTCGGCCAAGGCCGTGCGGGAGAACGCCGAATGCCCCTCGCTCTCCCCCGACGACACCCGCGTCGCCTTCAAGAAGAAGGTCTCGGACGACCCCCGCGCGCCCTGGCGGCTGTACGTCCTCGACCTCACGACGCTGCGCGAGCACCCCCTCGCCGAGCAGCGGAGCGTCGACGACCAGGCGGCCTGGCTGGACGACCGCACGATCACCTACGCGCTGCCCGGCCGCCGCGGGCGAGCGAGTGACGTGTGGAGCGTCCCGGCCGACGGCAGCGGTACTCCCCGGCTGACCGCGGAAGGCGCCTCGTCGCCCGCCGCGGTGCGCTGAGCTACCTTCCGAGGCGCACCGGGATGTCCTGCCAGCCGAACGCGATGAACGACGGCACCTGCCGCAACTCCTCGGGCTTCACCGCCAGGTGGAGATCGGGGAAGCGGTCGAACAGCGCCGGGAGCGCGGTGAGGGCCTCCATCCGGGCGAGTGGCGCTCCGATGCAGCGGTGCACGCCGATGCCGAAGGCGAGGTGGTCGTCGGCGCCGCGGGCCGCGTCGAAAGTGTCCGCCCCGGCGCCGTAGTGCCCCGGGTCGAGCCCGGCGGCCGCGTAGCTGGTGACGATCGCGTCGCCCGCCGGGATGGTCACGCCGTCGACCGTCACGTCGCTGACCGCGAACCGCAGCGGCAGGTTGGCGATCGAGGGGTGCACCCGGAGCGTCTCGTCGACGACGGCGCCCCAGCTCGTGGCCCCCGAGCGGACGGCCGCGAGTTGAGCGGGATCGCTCAGGAGCGCGACGACGGCGTTGCCGATGAGGTTGACGGTGGTCTCGAACCCGGCGCCGATGACCAGGAGCAGCGTGTGGACCAGTTCGTCGGCGCCGAGCCGGTCGCCGTCCTCGTTGCGCACCTTGATCAGCTCGGTCGTCAGGTCGTCACCGGGCCGCTCGGTCTTGTACGCGACGAGGGCCGGGAGGACGGTGGCGATCTGCTCCTGCACGAAGGCGGCGTGCCGGGGGCTGGGGTCGGAGGTGTCCATGATGGCGGCGATCAGCCGGCCGGCGGCCTCGGTCAAGTGGTCCGGCACGCCGCAGAGTTCGCAGATGAGCCGCATCGGCAGCGGGTGGGCGTACCCCGCCTTGAGGTCGACCGGGCCCCCGGAGGCGGCGGCTCGGGCGAGCCCGTCGAGGAGGTCGGCGGTGATGCTCTCGACCCGGCTGCGCATCGCCTCGGTGCGTCGGGCGGTGAAGCTGGGGGCGACGAGCCTGCGCAGCCGAGTGTGGTCGGGCCCGTAGCTGGAGAGCATGTTGATCACACCGACCCAGCCCAGGATCCAGCCCCAGTCGGGGTGTTGGCCCAGCTCGGGCCACAGCGCCCAGTGCCGGCGCGGGTCCTTGCTGATCCGGGGGTCGAGGATCAGTGTCCTGAGGGTGTCGTAGCGGGTGGGCGCCCAGGCGGGGATGCCGCCGGGCAGGGTGATCGCGACGATCGGGCCGAGGGCGCGCAGACGGGCGCTCTCGGCGGCTATGTCCGACCCGAACGGATCGAGGGGCACGCGGCTGGGCACGGTGGTCATCGTCTGTCTCTCCTGACTGCCAACAGGGGCAACGGCCGCGCACGCACGGCCGTTGAAGGGCCCGGCACCCAGGTCCCGCGGGGCGCCCCCGGGTCGCCGGAGCTCCGCCGCGCGCTCACACTCCTTCCAGCGCGTCGGCGACCTCTTCGAGGAAGGCCGCGTGGGCGCGGGCGCTGAACGGGGACTCCGGGTTCCAGGGCACGATGCGGGCCGCGCCCTCCAGGGCGCGCCACGACGGATCGGAGCGCAGGGCGTCCAGCGGCGCGGCGTTGGACCGGATGTCCACGAGGGCTGTGGCGGGCCGCAGTTCGGCCGCGGCCGCCCACGCCGTCGTGCGCCAGCTGGCGCCTGCCCCCTCCCCCGGCTCGATCAGATCCACGCCGTGCTCGGCGAGGTCCCGCAGCTGCGGCCAGGCCCGGGGCCGCGCCAGATGGACTTCGTCCGGGCCCGCCGGGGACAGCGCGAGGACGCGAGGACGCGGCGCGCGCGAGGACACCGCACGCAGGCGGTCCCCGGCCGCGGTCAGGGCCGTCTCGTCCTCGGCCGGGGCCCCCAGCGACCGCGCCAGCTCGGCGAACCGGCCCCTTATACGCGCGAGCGTGCGGGTCTGCCCCACGTCGAGCACCGCGACCGGGACGTGTTCCTCCAGGTGCTTGGCCTTCTCGGGGGCGAGCCCGTACACCTGACCGCCGCCGTAGCTGACGGCGACGACGAGGTCCGGGCGGGCCGCGAGCAGGGCCTCGACGCCGAGGTCGCCTCCCGCTCCCAGATAGCCGACCTCGTCCGGATCGAGCGCGCCCCACTTGGCCGGGTCGGGGTCCGTGCCGTCGTGGAAGGACCCGAACACCGCCACCGGCCGGATCCCCAGGTCCTCCAGGGTGGCCCCGGCCTGGATGTAGGCCACCACGCGGGACGGGGGCGCCGCCGCCGTCGACACCTGTTCGCGGTCGTCCGAGAATCGCCAGGCCCTCTGCTCCATGACGTCTTCCGCCCCCCTGTGCGCACGTGTTGCCGGTTCGTGCGAAGCCGCACCCACGCTTGACTGCCCAACGCGCGGTGACGTCACGCCAGTTCCCGCCGTGCGCCGCCAACTGTCCCTCAGCTCAGCCCACTTGGGGTGGTCGGCACCAGTACGGAGTGCGCCGTTTCCGCGGCGCTCCCGCGGGACGGGCCGACCGGCGCGCGGCCGGGCGCCGGGCGCCGCGATCGTCGGGCTGTACTGGGCGGACCCGCCCGAACGGGACTCGTCCCGCCCTACCCACGGGTACCGGCCGTTTCGAGCCGTCCGCCCACCCCGCCGGGCGGAAAGGGGCGACGGGCGGCGCGGCAACTTCTACTCTGCGAGCCCATGAACACGACACGCCTCGTAGGTCTCGGCCTCGCCGTGGTCCTGTCATGCGTCGGCGCCCTGCTGTTCAGCGTGGAGATCCCGGCGAACGCCGACACGGCCGACCTCACATACGCCACCGACACGGCGACGGTCGTCCCCGGCTCCACCGTGGACCTGACGATGACGCTCACCAACACGCAGACGACCGGCATCCGGTTCGTCTACCAGTCGATCCAGCCGACCTGGGACACCGCCCGGCAGGGCGACCTCAAGTACACCCTGGTGGCCTGCGACGCGGCGGGTGATCCCTGCAAGGACACGGCCAGGCTGGGCCTCGACTACGCGGTCCCGCTGGCCCCCGGCGCGAGCCGCACGGTCACACTGACCTACCGCGTCGCCCCGGACTCCGCGTGCGGGCGGACCCTGAGCTTCTCCTCGTACCTCTACTACGAGTACGGCGGCGGCCTGTACTCCACGAGCGACACCTACCAGAGCCCGGAGATCCGGGTCGCGTGCCCGCCCCCGCACGGCTGAGCCGTGCCGTGGCATGGCCGTGACCCCGGCATCCGCGCCGGGGCCACGACTCCTTCGCGCGCGCTATCGCGTGGCGCCGCGGAACCTGCGGTAGAGGATTCCGCCGCTCAGGAGCAGGGCGGCGGAGGCGGGGACGGCCAGGCCCATCCCGTCAGCGCCGGTGTGGGCCAGGGTGGCCGCCCGCGGCACGGTCAGCACGGGGGTCGCGGGGGCGGCCGGAGCCGGGGCGGGCGCCGGGTGCGTGGCGGGCGGCGCGGCGGGGTGGTGCCGGACCGGCGTGGACCCGTTGGTCGCGGTGTTGCCGACGGCCGGGTTCAGGACGCCGACGACGCTGACCGAGTTCCCGGAGATGTTGACGGGGAGGTCGACGGGGAGCTGGAGGCCGTTGCCGGAGAGCACGCCCGGCGAATCCTTTCCGCGTCCGGTCGCGGTGGCTCCGCCGGTGTTGCCCGAGTGCGCGGACCCGCCCTTGGCGTCGTGGTGGCCGCCCGAGCGGTTGGCGCAGGTGTTGCCCGCGCTGGGGTTGAGCAGCCCGAGCACGTCGACGGTGTTTCCGCACACGTTGACCGGGACGTGCACCGGAAGCTGCACGGCGTTGCCCGCCAGCACGCCCGGGGAGGAGTCAGCACTGCCGTCGGCGCTGGAGTCCGCGTAGGCGTAGCCGGCCGCGGCCAGCACACCGCCCGTGGCCACCGCCGTGACCAGGCCTTTCATGGCGACCCGTCTCATTGGTTTCCTGCCTTCCGGAGTTCGACGCGGGCCACTCGCCCGCACCGCCATCAACGCCGGATCGACTGGATGGGTTATGCCTAATACGCCTTTCACCCCATCGAGTGGCCTGATTATCGATTTGAACCAGCCCTGTCGGTTTCAGGTGTTAAGCACCCATATATACCTGCGCGACAAGGCGCCGCACACCTGGTCGAATGGGTCCCGGGGGCGGGCCCCGGCCCGCGTGCGCCCCATGGCAAGATCGAGCGGAGGTCGGTGGGGAGTCCCTGGCCGGAGCGGGTCTGGGAGTTGATGGTGCGCGGGGACACGGAAGCCCGGGTGCGGGCGGCGGGACCGGAGCCGGCCGTCGTGGAAGTGCTGCGCCCCGTCGCCGCCCCGGTGGCCCGGCCGGCCGGCCGAGCCGAACGCAGCCTCAAGCGCTTCGTACGTTTCCTCGGGCGGAACCTGCTCCGCGAGTTCCGCGCCATCGTGGTCCAGCCCGTGCGCGCCCTCGTGCGGCACGGCCTGTCGGGCGTCCTCATCGCGATCGTCGCCTCCGCGGCGGTGCTCTCCCTGCACGCCGTCGACCAGTACCGCACCGGGGCGACGCTGGTGCGGCTCACCTCGCACGTCCGGGGCGACATCCCGCTCCTGCTCGTGCTGCTCCGCACGCCGCTCTCGCTGTTCGTCCCGGCCCGCGATCTGCCCGCCCTGCCCGGCATCCCCGTGCTGTTCATCGGGTTCGCGCTGGCCCAGCTGGTGCTCGGGCGCACCCGGACGCTGGTGGTCGCCTACGCCGTCTCGCTCGCGGGCACGCTCAGCGCCCGCGTCATGATCGCCGTGGGGCCCCGGTGGTGGGGGCTTCCGCCGGAGGCGGCCCATGTCATCGACACCGGGGCGTCCGCCGCGGTGGTCGGCCTGTTCGCCCACATCGCCACGGTCAAGCGGGCGCCCGTGCTGTTCCTGTTCGCCGTCACCCCCACCGTGATCCGCTCCTTCGAGAAGCCGAACCTGGCGGGCCGCGAACACATCGTCGCGATCACCGTCGCCGTGCTCCTGGGCTTCCTCGCCACCCGCAGGGCCGGTAAGGCGCAGCCGCCCGCCGTCGAGCGCCCGGCCTGAGAGGCGTCCGGCCTCCCTCACTCGTCCTGGTCGCCCTCGCGGTTGCAGGCCACCACCCCCGCCACGTCAGCGAACCGCGCGGTGAGGGCGCCCAGGTCGCCGCGGCCGACCGCCGAGACCAGGACCTCCGCCGTGTCCCCGACGCCGCCCGCCCTGAGCATCTGCAGCCCCGCGACGGTGAACCCGGCACGCTCGCACTGCTCCATGACCTCCCGCACGAGCCCGGGCCGCTGCTCGTACGTGATCCGGAAGGTCGTCGCCACGGACCGCATCGCGGGCAGCCGGTGGACGAGGGGGCGCACCGCGTAGGCGACGACGAAGTACGCGGCCGTCGCCAGGACCGAGAGCAGCGGCAGCCCCGCCGCGGCGGCCGCGCCCACGGCCGCCGTCAGCCAGATCGTCGCCGCCGTGGTGAGGCCCTGGACCGATCCGCGGTGCACGAAGATGACCCCGGCGCCGATGAAGCCGACCCCCGACACGATCTGCGCCGTCACCCGGGACGGGTCGAGCTCGACCGTCCCGGCGTTCAGGACGTCGGTGAAGCCGTACTTGCTCACCAGGGTGAACAGGGCCGCCCCGACGCCGACCGTGGTGTACGTGCGCAGCCCGGCGGCCTTCTGCCGGATCTCCCGCTCCAGGCCGATGGCCGCCGAGAGGAGGAACGCCAGGCCGAACTCGCCGGCCTGGAGCCAGCCCTGCCCGCTCGGCTCCAGCACCCCGGCCGCCCATGAGTCCATCCCCTGCCCCTTCCCGCTCAGGCCACGCCAACCGCACGAACAGGCTCTCCCTACCCATACAGCCACATTCCATGACGCCGCGCCCGTGCGGGTTCCCCGGGCCCGGGGGTCGTCAGCGGCAGCGCAGCGCGGCGTACAGATCCAGCTTGTGCTCCAGGCGCAACAGATCGCGGCCGGTGAGGACCTCGATGCGCTGGACGCGGTAGTGGACCGTGTTGACGTGCAGGTGCAGGGCCTCGGCGGTGCGCGCCCAGGAGCCGTTGTGGGCGAGGAAGCACTCCAGGGTCTCGCGGAGCATCCGGGAGGAGGCGTTGTCGTCGTCGGCCAGGGGACCAAGGACCCGGTCGTGGTAGGCGGCGCGGACGTCGGCGGGTATGCCCGCGAGCAGCCCCTCCAGGGTGGTCAGCTCCTCCACGAAGCCCAGCCTCGCCCCCTCCGGGGCCCGCGAGCGGGCCGCGGCGAGGGCATAACGGGCACCGATCAGGCTGGAGTTGAGCCCGTCCGCCGTGGCGACCTGGGCGCCGACACCGCCGTGGAGCGGGACGTGCGGCGCGCAGGCGTGCGCCACGGTCCACAACTCCCCTATGTCGTCCGGCAGTTCTGGAACTGCCCGCACCACGGCCGCGACCTCGCCGTGCGGGAGCCACCCCAGGGCGAACGGCCGGCCGGGCGTGTGGCGCAGGACCTCGGCGAGCGCGTCGGCGGCCGCGCCCTGGTCCGTCTCGGGGTGCGTGGCGGCGGTGACGACGCGGAACGGGCCCTCGTGGGCAAGGCCGCAGGCCGCGAGCGCGCCGCGCAGCGCGGCGGGGTCCGTGCCCGGCGCGTCGATGAGGCGGACCAGTTCACCGGCCCGCCGCCGGGTCTCGCCGCCCGCCCGGTCCCGGCCGTACCGGTGGTCGGCGAACACGTCCGCCGTCTCGTGCAGCAGGCGCGGCGGCACGGCCGCCGCGTCGACGAGGTGCAGGTGCCAGCCGTCGTACGGCGAACTGTCGGTGTCGATCCGCAGGGTGAGGCCGTCGGGCGCGCGGCGCAGCAGTTCGCGGGCCCGCCGCGCGGGGAGCGCGGGGGCCTTCGGGGTGCGGGCGACGGTGCGTCCCGTCGGGGTCAGCACGTAGCAGTCGGGCGCCCCGAGGTGGGCGAGCGCGCGGTCGAGCAGGACGTCGGGCTCCGCGCCCGCGCGGACGAGGTCGCTCAGTTCGGCCCGGACGTTCTCGGGCAGGGCGTAGCGGTGGGAGGTGGGGCGCCTGCTGAGGTCTCCCCACTGGCGCAGGTAGACGGCCTCGGTGATGGCACGGAAGTTGGTGCGCGAGGGGACGGCGAGCAGGGCGATGCCGTTCTCCCGGCACGACCGGGTCAGCTCGTCGGGCACGCCGCCGTGGGTCTCCTCGCCGGCCAGGAGCGCCGCCGCCCCGGCGGTGGCGAGCGCCGAGACGAAACGGCTGACCTTCTCGGTCCCGTTGCCGGGGCTCCACCACACCAGGCCGCTCAGGACGACCTCGCCCGGCCGCAGGAAACGGGTCGGGTCCTCCAGGTCGGTGGCGGTCACCCCGGTGATCTCCCGGACGAGCTGCTGTTCCTCGCCCCAGAGCAGTTCCAGGTCGAGCGATTCGAGACGCAGGAGGTCTTCGACGTGCATGAGGGGCTCCTTGGTGCGGATGCCGGGCCAGTGGCACCGGTTCTCGCATTCACCAGGTGAATGCGAGTTTCTGCATCGTAGATGCAAGGTGCGACGGCCGATACACCTCTTGTTTGATCATCCAGATGGGGCGCCTCCCGCTGGTGGTTTTCCGTGTGACACACCAGTCACGTCCCACCCGGCCCCGGTGATTCACTCGTCCTGTGGGGGCGCCGCGGTCGATGCGCGACCGCGCCGCGCGGTGAACCGCGCCCCGCGCGCCGGGGGTTCCTCGATGACCAGGCCTTCGGAGCGCCCCCGGAACGCCGAAAGGCCGCATCGGAAGATTTCCGATGCGGCCTTTGGGCTACGACTCCTTCGAGTCGGGACGACAGGATTTGAACCTGCGACCCCTTGACCCCCAGTCAAGTGCGCTACCAAGCTGCGCCACGTCCCGATGCCCGTCTGACCTGGGGTTTCCCCCGGCCCTTCGTGCACGAGAACCATACCGCACTCCGGGACCACGGCAGGAACGGGGGACAATCGCCGCATGGAGAGTTCCGCGCACCGCGATCGTGACGACGAGGGGCGGGCCCGCAACGCCCGGCCCAGGGACGGGCTCGGCCGGCCGTTGCCGTACGGCGCCGAGGGGGTGGCCCGCCAGCCGGAGGGGGTGGCGAGGTCGCCGAAGGAGACGGTGCGCGAGGCCCAGCGCCTGCTGGACGCGGGAATGCCGTTCCACGCGCACGAGGTGTTCGAGGACGCCTGGAAGGCGGGTCCGGCCCAGGAGGAGCCGCTGTGGCGGGGGTTGGCGCAGCTGGCGGTGGGCCTGACGCATGCCGCGCGCGGCAACGCGAAGGGCGGGGCCTCGCTCCTGGAGCGCGGCACGGGCTCGCTCGCCCGGTACGCGGCACGCGACGGTGTGCCGACGTACGGGATCGACCTGGACGGGCTCGCCCGGTGGGCCCGGGAGCTGGCGGACCGGCTGCCCGGCCCGGTGGACGCGGCGGCCGAGGCACCCCGGATCACCCGCTGAGCAGGACCACTTCGAGGGTGCGGGGGCCGTGGACGCCCTCCACCCGGTCGAGTTCGATGTCACTGGTGGCCGAGGGGCCCGAGATCCACGTCAGCGGGCGGCGCGGGTCGAGCCGCCGCACGGCCTGCGGGACGGAGGCCACGACCTGGTCCGGGACGCGGACGACACAGATGTGGTGGTCGGGGACGAGGGTGATGCGGCGGCGACCCTGGCCCGGCCCGGCGTCCAGGACGAGGGTGCCGGTCTCGGCGATGGCGAGGGCGCAGCCGGTGACGACGCTGTCGACGGCGTCGAGTTGGGCCGCCGTCGCCCCGGCGGTGTCCTCGATCCGCTCGCAGTCGGTGGCCGCCGTCCACCGCGGCGGCAGCCCGTCGGGCACCAGCACGCTCCGGGCTCCTCGCGCGGCGAGCAGTCCGGCGACGAGGGGGCCCACCCCGGCCGCGTCCGTACGGTGCACGAGGGCGCGGTAGTCGGCGAGGTTCTCGTGGAGCAGGTCGACTACGGCCGCCGGGTCGTCGGGAGTGTGGCTCGGCAGGTAGTCGCGCAGGACGGCGGGGGCCGGCGGGGCGTCGCCGACGGCGGCCCGTACCCGGGCCAGGATCGCGTCGCGTGAGCTCATGAGCGGTTCTTCCTCCACCAGTCGCGGAAGGGTTCCTCGGGGAGTTCGGGCAGCTCACGGCTGTCGGTCCAGGCCGCCGCGCCCGGCGGCCGCTCCGGGTGCAGGGCGCGGGTGCGCGCCGCGGCCCGCTCCCCCGCCGCCATGACCCGCGGGTGGTCCATGGCCCAACTGGCCGCCTTCATCGCCGCCTTCTCCAGACGGTGGCCCGGGCCGCCCCGGTCGGCGACCTTCTCGCGGAGGTGGACCAGGACCTCCGGGATGTCGATGGCGACCGGACACACCTCGTAGCAGGCGCCGCACAACGAGGAGGCGTACGGCAGCGACGCGTCGATCTCGCTGGTGGTGCCCCGGAGTTGGGGCGTGAGGATCGCGCCGATGGGGCCCGGGTAGACCGAGCCGTAGGCGTGGCCGCCCGCCCGTTCGTAGACCGGGCACACATTGAGGCAGGCGGAGCAGCGGATGCAGCGCAGTGCCTGGCGGCCCACCTCGTCGGCGAGCGCCGCGGTGCGGCCGTTGTCGAGGAGCACCAGGTGGAAGTCCCGCGGCCCGTCACCATCGGCGGTGCCGGTCCACATGCTCGTGTACGGGTTCATCCGCTCGGCCGTCGAGGAGCGCGGCAGCGTCTGGAGGAAGACCTCCAGGTCCTGCCAGGTCGGGACCACCTTCTCGATGCCGACGACCGAGATCAGGGTTTCGGGGAGGGTCAGGCACATGCGGCCGTTGCCCTCGGACTCGAAGACGACCAGGGTGCCGGTCTCCGCGACCATGAAGTTGGCTCCCGAGATCCCCACCCTGGCCCGCAGGAACTTCTCGCGCAGGTGCAGCCGGGCCGCCTCGGCGAGGTCGGCGGGCGTGTCGGTGAGCCCGTCCGGGGCGGGCCTGCCCCAACGCCCCATCCGCTCCCGGAAGATGTCGCGGATCTCGCCCCGGTTGCGGTGGATCGCCGGGACGAGGATGTGCGAGGGCCGGTCGTCGCCGAGCTGGACGATGAGCTCCGCGAGGTCGGTCTCGTAGGCGTGGATTCCCTCGGCGGCGAGCGCCTCGTTGAGGCCGATCTCCTGGGTGGCCATCGACTTGACCTTGACGACTTCGCTCTCCCCGGTAGCCCTGACCAGACCGGCGACGATCCGGTTGGCCTCGTCCGCGTCGGCGGCCCAGTGCACGGTGCCCCCGGCCGCGGTGACCGCCTCCTCCAGCTGGAGGAGGTAGCGGTCGAGGTGGCGGAGCGTGTGGTCCTTGATGCGTCTGCCCGCCTCGCGCAGCTGCTGCCAGTCGGCGAGTTCCGCGACCGCCGTGGCGCGCTTGTCCCGGATGGTGTGGGTGGCGTGGCGCAGATTGCCGCGCAGGGTGGTGTCGCGGACGGCGTCGCGGGCCGCCTTCGGGAACGCGGGCATGCCGACGAAGGTGCCGCTCATACGGGGGGCTCCGCTTCCGTGCTGAGAAGGATCTCGGCGATGTGGAGGGCCCGCAGCGGGGCGTCCTGCCGGTGGAGGATGCCGCCGATGTGCATCAGGCAGGAGTTGTCGGCGCCGCACAGCACGCCGGCTCCGGTGGAGAGGGCGTTGCGCACCTTGTCGGCGCCCATGGCCGCCGAGACGTCGGGGTTCTTGACCGCGAAGGTGCCGCCGAAGCCGCAGCACTCCTCGGCGCCGGGCAGCTCGCGCAGCTCCAGGCCCTTGACCGCCTGGAGGAGGCGTCGCGGCCGGTCGCCGAGGCCGAGCGAGCGCAGGCCGTGGCACGAAGGGTGGTAGGTGACCGTGTGCGGGAAGCAGGCGCCGACGTCGGTGACCCCCAGCACGTCGACGAGGAACTCCGTCAGCTCGTACATCCGCGGTGCCAGCGACGCGGCGACCGTGCCGAGCTCCGCGCCCCGGCCTTCGGCGGCCGCCTTGCGGGCGATGCGGGGGTACTGCTCACGGACCATCGCCGCGCAGGACCCGGACGGGGTCACGATGTGGTCGTAGCCTTCGAAGACCCGCCCCATCCGGCGCACCAGGGGCTCGGTCTCGTGCCGGTATCCGGTGTTGAACTGCGGCTGTCCGCAGCAGGTCTGCCCCGCCGGGAACGCGACCTCGACCCCCAGCCGTTCGAGCAGCCTCACCGTCGCGATGCCGGTGGCCGGGTACACCGCGTCATTGACGCAGGTGACGAAGAGTGCGACGCGCATGATCGGAGGATATGCCGCGAGCGGAGCCGACGGTAGGACCGGGATCGGCGGAGATTACCCCCCAATCGGGACATGCGGCCGTGAGGGGTACGGCCACACATCGGACAACTGCCGTGACAGCGCGCCGAGTTGAGGTCTCACCACACCAGGTGGAGCTCCTGCGGCGAGCGGTGGATCATCGTCGGGCGCATGACGACGGGTCTGTCCTCGGCCAGGCGCACGCCCGGCAGCCGCGCGGTCAGCAGCTCCAGGGTGATCCGGAGCTGCTCGCGGGCCAGCGACGACCCCGGGCAGCCGTGCACGCCATACCCGAAGGCCAGGTGGCGGGTGGGCGGGCGGGTGATGTCGAAGACGTCGGGCCGTTCGTGGCGGCTCGGGTCGCGGTTGGCGGATCCGTACGCCACGAACACCACGGCCCCGGTGGGCAGTTCGGTGCCGGAGAGCACGACCGGGCGGGTCGTGATGCGGCGGAAGCCCTGGATCGGGCTGTCGTAGCGGGCGGCCTCCTCGACGGCGGCCGGAATCAACTCGGGTTTTTCACAGAGCAGTTCCCACTGGGTGGGGTGGTGCATCAGGTGCAGCACGGTCGACCCGATCAGGGCGCTCGTGGTGAGGTGCCCGGCGAGCAGGAAGTTCTGCAGATGGGCCACCATCTCGTGGCGCTCGTCCAGCGTGAGCTCGGTGGCGGGCGACTCGCCGCCGGGGGCGAGCGCGCTGATCAGCGTGGTGAACAGGTCGTCCCGCGGGTGGGCGTGCCGCTCCCGTACATAGCGGTCCAGGAGGCGCTGCATCTCCACGACGTCGCGGGCCGCGGCGAGTTGGTCCTCCTCCGACAGCGGCCGGAACAGCAGTTGCTCGGCCTGGTGGCCGCCGTGCACGACGAGCGGGACGTCCGCCGGGTCCAGGCCCACCAGCCGTCCGATCACCTGCCCGGGCAGCTTGAGGGCGAACTCGGCCATGAGGTCGGCCGACCCGCGCCCGGCGAAGCCGTCGATCAGCGCCGCGGCCCGCTCCACGGCGTACGGCACGACCGCGGTGACGCGCGCGGGCGAGAGGCCGTGCACGATCGGGGCGCGCAGCCGCTGGTGCAGGGCCCCGTCGGAGCTGACCACGACGGGGCGGCCGCCGAAGCCCCGGCCCATCTCGGCGAGCACCGTGGGGCCCGGCAGGACGTCGGGACGCAGGGAGTTGGCGGAGGAGAACGCCTCGGGGCGGCGCAGGACTTCGCGTACGTCCGCGTCCCGGGCCACCAGCCAGGCGTCGAGCTCCGGCACGAAGGTCAGGCCTTCGGCGTGCCGGGCCCGCGCATAGTGCGGATAGGGGTCGCGCTGCAGCGCGTCGAGCCGAGCGTGCTCATGCCTGTCCACAGGCCCATCGTCTACGACGTCCGGCCACATCGGAAGAGCGCCGTGCGGGCAGAACGTGGCGCTTTCGCCGCCGGGGCTGTGGACGGGCCCGGCGGCGGTCGCGTACGCCTCAGGCGATCCGGTCGAGCACCCCGATGAGACGGGTGACGGTCGCCGCCATCGCCTGGCGGCCCACCGTCAGATAGGTGCGGGCGTCGACCGCCTCGGGGTGGGCGGCGAGGTAGGCGCGGATCGCGTCGGTCATGGCGATGTTGAGCGCGGTGCCGATGTTGACCTTGGCGATGCCGCCGGCCACCGCGGCCGCCAGCGCGTCGTCCGGGACGCCGGAGGAGCCGTGCAGGACCAGCGGGACCCTCAGCGCGTCGTCCAGGCGGGCCAGCAGGGCGTGGTCCAGTTCGGCGGTGCGCGAGGTCATGGCGTGGGTGCTGCCGATGGCGACGGCGAGCGCGTCGACGCCGGACTCGGCGACGAACTGCCGCGCCTGGCCGGGGTCGGTGCGCGCGCCGGGCGCGTGGGCGTCCAGCGGCGCCCCGCCGTCCTTGCCGCCGACCTGGCCCAACTCGGCCTCGATCCACAGCCCTTGGGTGTGCGCCCAGTCGGCTGCGGCGCGCGTCGCGGCCAGGTTCTCCTCGTACGGCAGGTGCGCGGCGTCGTACATGGCGGAGCTGAATCCGGCGTCGGCCGCCTGGCGCAGGAGTTCGTCCTGCTTGACGTGGTCGAGGTGGAGGGCGACCGGCACGGAGGCGGCTTCGGCGGCCGCCGCGGCGGCGCGGGCGAGCGGCAGGACCCGGCCGTAGCGGAATTTGACCGCGTTCTCGCTGACCTGGAGGACGACGGGCGAGCGGGCGGCCTCGGCTCCGGCGATGACGGCCTCGGCGTGTTCGAGCGTGATGATGTTGAAGGCCGCGACGGCGCGGCGTTTGACGGCGGCCTCGGCGACGAGTGTGCCGGTCCGTGCGAGTGGCATCAGTGCTTCCCCTTCACCTGGGTCCGGTGGTTCGGTGTCACGCGCCGGTCCGCGTCAGGCGCCGTCGAGGATGACCGAGCGGGTGAGGTGGCGCGGCCGGTCCGGGTCCAGCCCCCGGGCGGCCGCGACGGCGACGGCCAGGCGCTGGGCGCGGACGAGTTCGGCGAGCGGGTCGAGGCGGCCCTCGATCCACCGGGCGCCGGTGGCGGCCACCTGCTCGGCGAGGCCCTCGGGGGCTTCGCCGAACATCCAGGTGGCGGTCGTGGTGGTGGAGATGCTGATGGGGCCGTGGCGGTACTCCATCGCCGGGTAGGCCTCGGTCCAGGACAGCGACGCCTCGCGCATCTTGAGGGCGGCTTCTTGGGCGAGGCCGTTGGTCCAGCCGCGCCCGAGGAAGCTGAACTGCGTTGATTCCACGAGGCCTTCGGGCAGCGGCTCGGCCAGCGCGGTGCGGGCGTCGGCGACGGCCTGCTCGGTGTGCAGCCCGAGGTGGGCGCGCAGCAGGGTGAAGGCCGTGGTGGCGAAGCGGGTCTGGACGACCGACTCCTCGTCCGCGAAGTCGAGCACCACGATGTCGTCGGCCGCCTCCATCACGGGGGTGGTGGGGTCGGCCGTGATCGCGGTCGTACGGATGCGGCCGCGCACCTGGGCGAGGAGGTCGAGCACCTCGGTGGTGGTGCCGGAGCGGGTCAGCGCGACGACCCGGTCGTAGGCGCGGGAGGCGGGGAACTCGGAGGCGGCGAAGGCGTCGGTCTCGCCGAGGCCGGCGCTCTCGCGCAGGGCTGCGACGGCCTGCGCCATGAAGAAGGAGGTGCCGCAGCCGACCACGGCGACGCGTTCGCCGGGGGCGGGCAGGGCGTCCTTGTGCTGGAGGGCCAGTTCGGCCGCTCGCTTCCAGCATTCGGGCTGACTGTTCAGTTCGTTCTCGACATGGCTCATGCCGGGCTCCCACCCTCTGGATCTGACGCGTCCGCCGCTCACAGCGCCTGCTTGTTTCTGCAAAATATAGCTAGATTTCGAGCACTATCAAGCATTCAGGCGTGCGCTAAGGTCATTACGGACGGTTACCGGTACGAAGAACGGAGGGCGCGGATGTCCCGCGACGCCCGCTGGCAGGCGCTCCTCGAACTGCTCGTGGAGCAGGGCCGCCTCGACGTCGACGAGGCGGCGGCGGCGCTCGGGGTGTCGGCCGCGACGATCCGCCGGGACTTCGACCAGCTCGCCGAGCAGCAGATGCTGGTGCGCACCCGGGGTGGCGCGCTCGTGCACGGCGTCTCCTACGAGCTGCCCCTGCGCTACAAGACGGCGCGCCAGGCCTCGGAGAAGCAGCGCATCGCGAAGGCCGTGGCGGATCTGGTGGCCCCCGGCGAGGCGGTCGGCCTGACCGGCGGCACCACCACCACGGAGGTCGCCCGCGCCCTGGCCGTGCGGCCCGAACTGGCCACCGGGTCACCGGCGTTGACGATCGTGACGAACGCGCTCAACATCGCGAACGAGCTCGCGGTGCGGCCGCAGTTCAAGATCGTGGTGACCGGCGGAGTGGCCCGCCCCCAGTCGTACGAGCTCACCGGGCCGCTGGCGGGCGGGGTGCTCAACCAGATCACGATGGATGTGGCCGTGCTCGGCGTCGGCGCGTTCGACGTGACCCACGGCGCCTCGGCGCACGACGAGGACGAGGCCGGCATCAACCGGCTGCTCTGCGAGCGGGCCGAGCGCGTGGTGGTGGCGGCGGACTCCACGAAGCTCGGCAAGCGGACCTTCGCGCGGATCTGCGCGACGGCCCAGGTGGGCACCCTGGTCACCGACACGGGCATCTCACCGGAGACGGCCGCCCTCTTCACCGGGGCCGGGGTGACGGTCCTGGCGGTCTGACCCGCCAACAGACCTGCGTGATCGGCGGGTTGAAGGTGCCGGTCAGCCGATCCGCAGGGCCGGGAAGATGACCGACTCCATCAGGCCGAGCAGGGTGTCCTCACCCTGGAAGCGCTCCTCGAAGAGCCGCTCGACGCGCAGCATGCCCATGATCATGGGGGCGACATAGCCGACGGCCGGGTTGTCCGCCGCCACCTCGCCGCGCTCGATCCCGCGCCGGAGCATCGCGTCGAGTGCGGCGATCTCTGGGTTCAGGACGGTCTCGCGCAGCGCCTCGCGCAGGTCGGGGTGCTTGATGTAGGCCTGACCGACGGCTTCCATCAGCGCGGTGTCGGGGCCTTCCCTGCGGCCGACCACCCGGGCCGCCTCGCGCAGATCCCCGGCGAGCGTGCCGGTGTCGATGCCGGAGAAGAACGAGCAGCGGTTGCGGCCGAGCGCCGCCGTGACGAGCAGCGGCTTGTTCTTCCACTGGCGGTAGAGGGTGGCCTTGCCGCACTTGGTCCGCGCGGCGACCCCCTCCATCGTCACGGAGTCGTAGCCGCCCTCTCTCAGCAGGTCGAGCACCGCGTCGTACAGCTCCAGCTCACGCTCGGGGCTGATCTTGCTGCGACGGGCAGCGGCCGTGGCGGCCTGCGTCGACATCGTTCCCTCCGGAGAAGAACAAGGGGGTGCTCCTGCACGTACGAGAGTAGGCTCCGCTCAATCGAGACGCAAACGTATCGAGACGTTTGCGTCTCGATGAGTTTCGATCTAGCCTTCCTACGTTTGCTCAAGTTCTTTCCACGTATCGATCCAGGTTCAAAGGGGCCGGAGAATGTTTGCCGGTATAACCACGGGGGCGCGTCGCCAGACCCGCCCCGCCGGACCGGAGACGACCGCTTCCCGGCCGCCCCTGGTGCGCGAGCTGCTGCTCGTGACCGCGCTCTTCCTCGTCTACAAGTTCGGCCGCCAACTGGCGAACGGGCACGAGGCCCGCGCCTTCGACAACGCCGACCGCGTGTGGAGCTGGGAGCGCGCCCTGCACCTGCCCGGTGAGGGCTCGGTCCAGCATCTGCTGCTGCACGGCGACACCCTCGTCAAGGCCGCCAACACCTTCTACGCGACCGTGCACTTCCCGGCCACCGTGGCCTTCCTGGTCTACCTGTACCTGCGCCGCCCCAGCCACTACCTGTGGTCGCGCCGCGTGCTGGCCGGGCTCACGGCCGCCGCTCTGGTGCTGCACATCACGGTCCCGCTCGCCCCGCCCCGCATGCTCACCACGGCGGGTCTCGTCGACACCGCCCAGGTCTACGGGCCCTCCGTGTACGCGGCGACGCCGGACAACGACGCCATGGCGAACCAGTTCGCCGCGATGCCCTCGCTGCACTTCGGCTGGGCGCTGATGATCGCCATCGGGCTGATCATGGCGACCCGCGGCCGTTGGCGCTGGCTGTGGCTGCTGCACCCGGCGCTCACCCTGCTCGTGGTCGTCGGCACCGCGAACCACTACTGGCTGGACGCGATCGTGGCCACCGCGCTGCTCGGTGCGGTGCTCTACTTCGTGCCCGCGCCGCGGCGGCTCACAAAGTTGCCTGCGGCACCCAAGCCGCTCCGGCAGGCGTCGCACCCCGCGCCCGAGGCCACCCTCGCGTCCCAGCAGGCACCCACGTCCGCGCGCACCCCCGCGCCCCAGCTCTCCGAGGCCGTGCGATGAACGAATCCGCGCTGCTCGCCACCGTGCTCTCGCTCGCCTCGGCCGCCGGCTACGCGCTGGCCGCCGTCGGCCAGTCCCGGCTCGCCGCCCAGGGCGGCGGCGGGATCGGCCGGTTGCTCACCCGCCCGCTGTGGTGGTGGGCGGTCGGCCTGAACGCCGCCGGCGCGCTCATGCACGTGGCCGCGCTCCACTACGGCCCGCTGACCCTGGTCCAGCCGCTCGGCGCGCTCACCCTGGTCGCGGCCCTCCCGCTCTCCGCGTACTACGCGCGGCGCCGCGTCACCCGGCGCGAGTGGCGCGGCGCGGCCTGGACGCTGGCCGGGCTCACCGGCCTCATCGCGGTCACCGGCCCCGCCGCCCCGGGCGACGCGCTCAGCCTGAGCGAGGCGCTCGCCATCGCCGCGGCCACCGCGCTGCTGCTCGCCTTCCTCGTACGGGCCGGAGCGCACTCCGCGCGCGGCGGCGGCCTCGGCCACGCCACCGCGTCCGGCGTCGCCTCGGGCGTGGCGTCCGCGCTGACCCAGACGGTCACCGCCTCGCTGGCCCGCGAACTGCCCGGGGGCCCGCTCGCCTGGTGGCAGACCACCCTGCTCGCGGTGCTCGTCGCGACCTTCGCGGTCGGCGGTCTGCTGCTCTCGCAGGCGGCCTACCGCGGCGGCCTCGCCGCCCCGCTGGCCGTGGTGAACCTCGCCAACCCCGCGGCGGCCGCCGTCATCGGGGTCGCGCTGCTCGGCGAGAGCTTCCACGGCGGCCCGCTCGGCTGGCTGATCGCGGCCGCATCGGGGGGCGTCGCGGCCCGCGGAGTGCTCATGCTGACCGGCGCCACCCCCGCCGACCTGCCCGCCCCGCTGCCGACCGAGCTCCCGACCCCCGAGCCGGCGGTCCGGGTCACCGTCTGAGGGCGCCGCCTCACAGGTCGAGCGCGATCGCTTTCTCGCCAAGGGGGCACAGGGAGCCCGCCTCGGGGCCCGTCGAAGGCGGACCCCCGGCCCGGCCGTCCATCAGGCGTTGACGTCCACGATCGTGCGGCCGCGGACCTGACCGGCGAGGATACGCTCGGCGACGGCGGGAACCTCGCCCAGGCCGACCTGCGTGGTCATCTTCTCCAGCAGCGTCAGGTCCAGATCGCGGGCGAGCCGTTCGTACGCCCGCACGCGCCGCTCCATCGGGGCCTGTACGGAGTCGATGCCCACCAGGGTCACACCGCGCAGGATGAACGGCAGCACGGTGCCCGGCAGGTCGGTTCCCTGAGCCAGGCCGCAGCTGGTGACGGTGCCGCCGTAGCGGGTGCTCGCGAGGGCGTTGACCAGGGTGTGGCTGCCGACCGAGTCGACGGCCGCGGCCCAGCGCTCCTTGCCGAGCGGGCGGCCGGGGCCGGAGAGTGCGGCCCGGTCGATGATCTCGGCGGCGCCGAGTTCGCGCAGGTAGTCGCTCTCGGCGGGGCGACCGGTCGAGGCGAGCACCCGGTGGCCGAGCCTGGCGAGGAGCGCCACGGCGACCGAGCCTACTCCGCCTGCGGCGCCGGTGACGAGGACGTCGCCGCTGTCCGGGGTGACGCCCGCGTCCTCCAGGGCGAGCACGCTGAGCATCGCGGTGTATCCGGCGGTGCCGATGGCCGCCGCCTGCCAGGTGGTGAGGCCCGCCGGGAGCGGGACCAGCCAGTCGCCGCTGACCCGCGCCTTCTGCGCGAACCCGCCGTCGTGCTGCTCGCCGACGCCGTAGCCGTTGAGCACCACCTTGTCGCCGGGCGCGAACGAGGCGTGGCCGGACGACTCGACGGTGCCCGCGAGGTCGATGCCGGGCACCAGCGGATACGTGCGCACGATGCCCTTGCCGTGGGCGAGCGCGAGGCCGTCCTTGTAGTTGACGGTCGAGTAGTCCACGGCGATGGTCACATCGCCCTCGGGGAGCTCGCTCTCCTCCAGCGTGACGGTGTCGACCCGGTGGCCCTGCTCGTCCTGGGTGACACGGATGGCGCGGAATGACATCGAATCGATCTCCTGGCGTTCGGGTGCCTGTTCAGCCGTACGTCGATCTTGCCCCAGCCTTCCCTCCGTACATGCGGAGGGGCCGTACCGGACGGCTCACGGTACGGCCCCCGACCCGGTGGCGGGCGTCAGGTCACGCGATCTCGACGGAGAAGCCGTGGCCGGTCGACTGCGCCGGTGTCCTCACCTCCGTCACGCCGGTCGCGGGATCGACGTACCAGCCCGTGCCCGCGGCGGCCAGCTCCGCGGCGGAGCCGTAGCGGTGCAGTCGGCTCCCGCCGAGGGCGACGACGGTGGGAGCCGCCGTGGAGTGGACGGTGAACCGGTAGGAGCGGGCGGACGGCTTGCCCTGGTAACTGCCCACGCTGGCCCCGACGTCGAGGACCGAGGCACGTCCGGCCGAAGTGACCTGGACCCGCTGGGTGGCCGAGGCGCCCTGCGTGAACTGCCGGGTCACCCCGTCGTCCTCGTACAGCGTGTAGGAGGACGTGCCGAGCCGGGGGTAGATGTCGTAGTCCAGCTCGCCCTTGTCCCGGGTCTGCCAGGACGTCGTGCCCCGGGGCCACATCGGCACGATCGAGCCGCCCTTCACGAACAGCGGGAGCGTGTCGAGCGGGGCCGCGTAGTGGTCGATGGTCGTCGGGCCCTGGTAGGTCCGGCCCGTCCAGTAGTCGGTCCAGGTGCCCTTGGGCAGGTAGATGCCGTCGCGGACGCTGGTGTCGCTGTAGACGGGGGCGACCAGGAAGTCCGGCCCGGCCAGGAACTCGTACTTGGCCTTCGCACCAAGGGTGTTGGGATCGTCGGGGTACTCCAGGGAGAGCGGGCGGACCGCGCCGACGCCGGTCTTCGTGGCGTCCTTGGAGAGCCCGTACATGTACGGGAGCAGCCGCTCCTTGAGCTGGAGGTACTTGCGGTTGATGGAGGCGTACGGCTCGCCGTCCAGCCAGGGCTGCTGGTCGGCGGCCTTGCCGGTGGCGAGGTCCTTGGCCCAGCCGTCCATCGTCATGATGGCGGGCAGGAACGCCTTCCACTGGAGGTCACGGGTGTACAGCTTGGGGTCGTGGCCGAAGATGCTGCCGACGTCACCCGTGTTGTAGGCGATGCCGGACAGCGTGGCCCCCGCATAGGTGGGGATCTGCCAGCGCAGGTAGTCCCAGCTGAGCTTCTGGTCGCCGCTCCACAGGACGCCGCAGCGCTGCGCGCCGGCCCAGGAGACGGGCAGCCACACGAAGCCCCGCGCGTCGCTGTTGTTCTCGATGCCCGCCTTCGCCTGGTCGCAGGCGTTCAGGGCGAAGCCGTACCCGTTGCCGACCCAGGCCACGTCCAGCTTCGCCACCCGCTGGCCCGCCTTGACCTGGTCGGCGAGCTTGTCGAGGCCGTCCTGGGTCCACAGTCCGAGCTGGGCGTTGTGGGCCTGAAGGCCCTTGCCGGTCTCGGCGAGGTTCTCGTAGCCGCAGCCATAGCCGTCGTTGACGAGCATCCAGCCGAGCGGCATCTGGTTCCGGGTGTAGCCGTCGGCGACCTTGAGCGCGTCCAGGGTGTGCCGTTCACCCCGATTGGCGTTGTGCAGATAGCAGTCGGAGTCACCCGGTTCGAGCCCGTACACCGGCGGCATGAACGGCTTGCCCACCAGCGAGGTGTACTTCCCGATGACCGACTTCACGTCGCCGGTGAAGTAGTACGCGTCCAGGCGCCGTTCCTGCTGGCCCGTGCGCACCCGCGGCCCGAAGTCGTACACACCGGGCGTGAAGGTGTTGCGGAACACCCCGTATCCGGCGGAGGAGATGTAGAAGGGCTGCGAGTTGTTCCAGCCGCCCTCGTTCCAGTTGGTGTTGTTGCCCACGTTCATGACCTGGTCGCGGTGCGAGAAGCTGCCGTTCTGCTCGCCGCCGCCGAAGAACTGCTCGTCGGCGCCGCGTGTCAGGCTCTGCCGCATGCCGCCGGAGGTCCAGCGCAGCGGGTCGGCCTCGGACCAGATCACGGTCTTGTTGTCGCCCTTGTAGAGCGCGAAGCGGAGCGGCTTCTTGTAGACGCGCAGCACGACGTCCTTGCTCCGGATCCCGTAATAGGTGCCCGCGTTGAAGGACTTGGTGTTCTTCTGCGGCTTCGGCTCGGCCTGGATCATGTGGCTGCCGGGCGGGTCGGTGAACGTGCCGTCCGGGGCGGCCCGCAGCCGCAGCGTGTCGTCGGCCAGGAAGTCCACGCGGGCCTTCAGCGGACCTGCGGCGACGTCGTAGGTGCCGTCCTTACCGCCGAAGACCGTGAGGTCCCCGGCGTCGGTCGGCTCGGGCAGGTACGCGGTGCCCGTGAACGAGTTGTGGTGCACGTCGTAGGGCACGACGACCACGTGGTACGTCCCCGACGCCTTGGGGATGACGGTCGCCTCGGGGTCGGCGGTGCCCGCGCTGGAGGCCACCTGCTTCCCGGCGTCGTCGTAGATGTACAGGTCGAAGTCGTCGGTGGGGGTGGCCCATTGGATGGAGACGGGCACGCCGCCCTCCGGATTGTCGTCCCACTCGCCGGCCGGCGGTTTCACCGTCAGGTCGAAGCGGTCGCACACCGCGCCCGCGGGGTCCTGCGCGGGCGGCGGGCACTTGTCGGGTGAGCCGACGGTGCCCTTCTCATAGACCGGGCTCTGCCAGGTCAGGGACTTGGTGCCGCTGTCCAGGACACCGCCGGGCGGCGCCGCGGCCTCGGCGTGGGCGGCCGGAACGGCCAGCGCGGTGAGGCCGAGCGCGAGCGCCGAGAGCACGGCGACGGCGGGCCTTCGGGGCGGATGGGAGCGATGCCAGGGCGTCCGCAAGGGTTCATTCTCCGTTCGTACCGAGCAACAGCCGGGCGCGGCGTGCGCGTTCATGCTTGGAACAGTGGAGTTTCGAGCATCAAGATTCACCGTGAGGCGGGTACATGTCAACGCTTCAGGCAGGGGGAACCCATACTTCCGCAGCGGTGTCGGCGCGGGACGGAGCAAGGAGCCGAGTGGCCGTCCCGCCCGGCCCCCGGCGCGCGCACGCCTCAGCCCCGCCACCTGTCGGCTGCGCAGGGTGGCGGGGCTGGGTCACTTCTCGCGGCTGAACGCCCCTCCGGTCAGGAGGGCGCGTACGCCGTCACGGCAGGACGAACCAGTCCATGCCGAGCGCCGCGGCGAGGCCGACCACGAGGAGCCAAGACCCCAGCCGGGTGCGCCCGTTGCGGCTCAGCTCGATCACGACACCACACAGGATCAGGGCGAGCCCGTACACCCCGACCACCAGGACGGAGGACCGGGTCGCCAGGCGTACGACGAGGATCACCCCCATCGCCGCCATGAGCACACCCGCGGCCACCATCCGAACGCGCCGCGCCTGCCGCGGGGCCATACCCCGCCGCTCCCCCTCGTCGGCGGGCTCGGCGGGTTCGGCGCCGGCCGCACCACCGACGTGACCGGCAGGCTCGACCGGCTCGGCAGGCTCGGCGCCGGCCGCACCACCGACGTGACCGGTCCGCTCGACCGGCTTGGCGGGCTCAGCGGCAGGCGCGGCATCAGCGTGACCGGCAGGCTCGACCGGCTCGGCAGGCTCGGCGGGAGCAGTCTCGAAGGAGTTCGCGGTCTCGGGGGCGGGCCCGGCGCCGGTGTCGGTCGCGTCCTCGGCGGTCCCCGCGGCGCTCCCCGCGTCGGCAGCGGTCTCGGCGCCCTGGGTCCGTGAAGCCCCCTTCGCCGTGGGCGGGTTCGTGGCCTGCTTCGGTACCGCCCCTTCCGCCGCGCCACCGGCTCCACGCGCTTCCGGTGCCGCGTCCACCGCTTGTTCCTGATCCGAGGTGCTCATGAGCCCGGATCGTAATCGCTTCCCCCGTTACGGTGTTCCATCCTGGTCACGGCCGCGCCACACCTCGGCGTGAGCCCCCTCACAGACTGCCGCAGGCCGATTGCGTGCGGACCCCCGCCACCTGCGACGCTCCCCCGCTTTCCGGATCACTACGCGACAACCCGCAATCGGGTGTCAACTCCGCTTTGTCCGCTGGGACGTTGACCCCAATAGCAGGGCGAAATAGTCTTCCTCCATGTTCTCTACGGGGGTAGAGCACTGCTCTTGGGAGCGATGGGCGAGAGACCGACGCCGAAGAACGTCGATCATTCCGCTGATCCGCGGCCCGGTCGATTCGCCGGGCACATCTGATCCACCCGCCGGGCCGCACGGCCCCGTAGTCGTGGATTCCGCTTTTGCACGCAGCACGGGGGAAGCACGTTGAAAGTTCGCCTGCTCGGGCCCCTTGAATTGACCGACGGACACATCACGTTCAAGGTACCCGGTGAAAAGCTCAGGGCGCTCGTGGCCGCACTCGCCCTTTCGCCCAACCGTCCCGTCTCACGCAACGACCTCATCGACGAACTGTGGGGCGAGGATCTCCCACGGAATGCCGAGAACTCCCTTCAGGGCCATGTGGCCCGGCTCCGTCGTGTCATCGAATCCCGCACGGGCCACGACGGTCTTCGGGAACTCGTGCGCACCTCCAGCTTCGGCTACGCCCTGGCACTCCCGGAGTGCGACGTGGACGCCACCCTGTTCGAGTCGCTGGTGCGGGAGGCGACGTCGGCGGGTTCCGGTGACCCCGACCGGGTGGTGCGGCTGCTGACCGAGGCACTCGCGCTGTGGCGCGGGCCCGCGCTGCTCGACGCCGGGCAGGGACTGATCAGCCGCATGGCGTACACCCGGCTCACCGAGATCCGGCTCACCGCGTACGAGCACCTCTTCGACGCCGAACTCACCCGGGGGCTGCACCGCGAAGTCGTCACGGAACTCCAGCAGTTGCACGCCCAGTACCCCTTGCGGGAGCGGTTCTGCGAGCAGCTCATCACCGCCCTGTACCGCTCGGGACGCCAGGCAGAGGCGCTGGACGCCTACCACCGCACCCGTCGGCGGCTCTCGCACCACCTGGGTCTGGAGCCCGGTGAGGCGCTGCGCGCCAGGTTCCAGGGCATCCTGCGCCAGGAGCCGGTGCCTGCCGGGCACTGAGTTGTGCGACAGGGACAACAGGCTTTATTTCAAAGGGAGTTGGTGACGCGCAACAGCCGCCAGATGGCGCCCGCCCGGGCCCTGCCCTGGAAGGCCAGGTACTCGGGCAGGACCAGGTGCGGCGCCCATTTCTGCTTGTACGCCAGCTGGCTCGCGGCGGGGTACACCTTCTCGCCGTGTGCGGCGAGCTGCCGCAGGAACCAGGCCGTGGGCCGGCTGGCCGAAGGCGCCTCGTGCTCGGGCGCGAGGCCGGTGAACGGGGTGAAGCCGAGGTGCAGCCACTCGGCGCCCTCCGCACGGAAGGTCTCCACGGCCGTCAGGTTGATCGCCTCCAAAAGGCCCGGGGCGGACCGCGGCACCCGGCGGCTGAGGTCGTGCAGCAGCCCGGGGCGGCGGCCGAAGGCGGGCGCGTACGAGATGTAGGCGACCGGTTCGCCCGCGATCCGCCCGGCGAACAGCCTGCGGTGGGCCTGCCCCGGCCCGCCCAGCTGGCCCACGAGGAACTCGATCTCCTTGACGTGCCGCCCCTTGCCCCGCAGCCACTGCCGGTCGATGGCCCGCACCGCGTCGGCCATCGCCTCGTACGGCTCCTCGGACACGGTGAGTCCGCTGCGGCGCGCCCGGGAGACCTTGTTGCGCAGTTTCACGAAACGCGAGCCCTTGAGCCCGAATTCGGTGAGGCGCAGGGAGTACGAGGCGCCGACCTGATTCACAGTGAATCCACAGCGCGCGTAGAGGGAGACGTCCTCGCTCTGCAACTGGACGGCCGCGACGGTTGAACGGCGTGCCCGCGCGAAGTCGAGGAAATCACGCAGGAGTTCCTCCCGCGCACCCTCCGGCGCGAAGACCCCGCCGAACTGCATCAGATACCGCCCCGCACTCCGATAGGCGATCACACCCGCCCTTCCCGGCACGGTGAAGTACTCGTTTCCCGTATTCATCGCCAGAAACGCGCTGGGATGGTCCGCGTGGTCCTGCAGTTCCTTCAGTACGCCGTCCATGGCAAGGACATGACCGGTCATCGAAGCTCCTCCCCTGGTCCCGCGAATCCTCGCACCGCACCCCGTCGAATTCCCTGACGCGGGCGTCTCAGTGCCGTCTCAGGTGCTTCTCAGGCCGCCCTGGAAAATTGACCGCGAAACATTCAGGCAATTCCGCCGCGCACCACGGGGCGGACATACACGGGGGCCTCGCGTGACCGGAATATCAGCGAAATCGCGTGCACTGCTTCATCCCGACGACGTGCTGCTCGCCCGGGGAGCGCGTTCCTACGGTTCGTACGTGGCGGGCAGGAGTGTGCCGGGCGAGGAGTGGGTGTACGTCGTCGATGCGGCGGCCCTGCTCGACGACGCGTTCACCAGCCTCACGCTCAAGCGGAAGCTGGAGAAGGGCTGGACGCCGATCGGGCCGCTGCCCGACTGTGTCGTCGCCCGCGTCGCCAAGGCTTCCGCCGCCACGGTCGAGGAAGCGCTCTCAGCCGCTGCGGGCGCCGCCGCCGAGTGGGGTGCGATGCCCTTGGACGTACGCCTCGACGAAGTCTGCACCCGGCTGCGCGAGCGGATCGCCGAGCGCACCGACGAGATCATCGAGGTGCTCGTCCAGGAGGGCCATCCGCTGGCGCTCGCCCGCTGGGAGGTGTCCGGGATGCTCCAGTGCTGGAGCCCGGAGTCGATCGCCTTCTACCACTCCCAGATGATCCAGGAATTCCGGCACGGGGTGCGCGAGATCTCCGTGCGGCGCCGCCCGGACGGGGTGGTCTGCCTCAACCCGCCGCAGAACGCGCCCATGGCCAGCGCCCTGCTCGGGGTGTACTCGATCTTCGCGGGCAACGCCCTGGTGGTGCGGGCGCCGCGCAGCGGCCCGCTCGGCGTGATGTACGCGCTCCAGGAACTGGTCGCCCCCGTGCTGGACGAGGTGGGCGCGCCGCCCGGCACGCTCGGTGTGGTGTGCGGCGACCCGGGGCCGATGCTGAACACCTGGCTGGCCAGTGAGCACGTCGACGACATCATGTACTTCGGCGCCAGCGAGAGCGGTCTGCGGTTCCAGGAGCGCTGCATCGCCGCCGGAAAGAAGCCGATCCTCGAACTCGCCGGCAACGACATCGTGACGGTCTGGAAGGACGCCGATGTCGAACTCGCCGCCGAGGCGCTGACCGAGGGTTTCTACGGCTCGGGCCAGCTCTGCATGATTCCCAACCAGGTGGTCGCCCACCCCGAGGTCGCCGACGTCCTGGTGGCCGAACTGGTCCGGCAGGCTCAGCGGATCAGGCCCGGTCGCGCGGCCGACGAGGGGGTGCTGCTGACCCCGGTGCTGCGCAACGAGAAGTTCTTCGCGTGCCTCGACGACGCCCTGGCCCACGGCGCCGAACTGGTCTGCGGCGGCCACGCGATGCAGCTCGACGGAGCCCGCGACGCCAACGGCATCTTCCTGGAGCCGACGGTGGTCCGGGTGGACGGGCTCGCACAGGCACGGCGGGTGCAGGCGGTGCGGCACGAGACGTTCTTCCCGCTGCTCCCGGTCGTCGTGGCCGAACCGGCCCCGGACGAGGAGCTGTTGGCGTCGTTCATCGACTTCGTGAACACCAACTGGTACGGCCTGCGCAATTCGCTGTGGGCCCGGGACCGCGCGGTCGTCGACCGGTTCGTGGCCCGGGTCACCGAGGGCGGCCTGCTCAAGGTCAACGACTCGCACATCGGCTTCCTGCCCTATCTGCCCTCGCACGGCGGCACCGGACTGACCGGCGGCGTGTTCGGCGAGGCCAACTACCCGATGCTGCGCACCACCCATGTCCAGGGCGTGAGCGTGGCACCCGGCGGCATCCGGCCGCGCGACGCCGTGTTCGGCACCGACAGCAGCGCGGCCTGAGGAGGACCCGATGCGTTCGACCCAACGAGCCGCCGAGGTCTGCGAGGCCTTCCTGCCCGGACTGCTCGGCAAGCTGGCGGACGTCCCGATGGCCGAACTGGAGGCGCCGGGCAGCCCGGCCATCGCCCACTTCAAGGCGTGCGGCGGCCCGGCCCTGGTGATTCCGCGGGCGTACCAGGGTGCCGGTGCCACGCCGATGGAAGCGCTCTCAGTGGTGCGGGCCATCGCGGCGCTCTCGCCGTCGCTGGCCGTGGGCACCACCATGCACCACTTCTCGGTGGCGACCCTGTTCACGCTCGCCGACAGCATCCAGAGCAGCGGCATGGAGTGGGCCCTGCTCGAAGGAATCGCCGAGCAGGGGCTCCTGGTCTCCTCCGGCTTCGCCGAGGGACGGCCGGGCCAGGGCATCCTGTCGCCGACGATGACCGCGGCCAAGGCCGACGGCGGCTATCGCGTCAGCGGCTCCAAGAAGCCGTGCAGCCTGGCGCACTCCATGGACCTGCTCACGGCGTCCGTGGCCCTGCCCACCGACTCCGGCACCGAGATGGCGGTGCTCCTCGTGCCGCGCGCGACGCCGGGCCTCACCGTCCACCCGTTCTGGAAGAGCTGGGCGCTCGCGGGCGCCGAGAGTGACGAGGTGCGCCTGACCGACGCGTTCGTGGACGAACAGCTGGTGGTGCGGCCCGAGTTGGGGGACACCGGCGAACTGGACGAGCTCCAGACGGTCGGCTTCATCTGGTTCGAGCTGCTGATCTCGGCCTCGTACCTGGGCATGGCGGGCGCCCTGGTCGACCGGGCCCACGCCTCCGGCCGGGGCAGCACCGGCGACCGCGCCGAACTCTTCACGACGTACGAGAGCGCCGGACTTCTCCTGGAGGGCGTGGCGCGGATGCTCGGGGACCGCGAACACGCGAACGAGGCGCTCGCCAAGACCCTGGTGGCGCGGTACGCGGCCCAGGACGCCCTCGGCCGGGCCGTGCGGCTCGCGGTCGAGATGCTCGGCGGCATGGCGTTCGTCGGCTCGTCCGACGTGGCCTATCTCGCCGCGGTCTCGCACGGGCTCTCCTTCCACCCGCCGTCCCGGGCGAGCTTCGCCGCGCCCTACCTCGACCATGTCGACGGCCGCCCGCTGCGGCTGTCCTGAAGGAGGTGGACACCATGACGGTCACGACCCCGCCGACCGGGGAACTGCCCGGCCGCGAGGCACTGGGACGCCTGTACCGGGCCCGGCTCAGCAAGGGCAGGGCGACGCTCGGCGAGCTGTTCGGCGGGCACGTGGAGGTGGCCTCCGAGGGGGCCTGGGTCACCACGGCCGAGGGACGCAGGTTCCTCAACTGCGGCGGTTACGGTGTCTTCCTCACCGGAGCGAAACACCCCACGGTGCTGCGCCACGTGCGCGAACAGCTGGAGCACCATCCGGTGGCGACCCGCCTGTTCATGGAGCCCCAGGTGGCACTCGCCGCCGAGGCCCTGGTGTCGGTGGCCCCGCCCGGCCTCGAGCGGGTGCACTTCGCGGGCTCGGGCGCCGAAGCGGTGGAGGCCGCGATCAAGGTGGCCCGCACCCGCGGCAGGACCCGGCTGATCTCGATGGCGGACGGCTACCACGGCAAGACGATGGGAGCGCTCAGCCTCACCGGCAAGGACGTCTTCCAGGACCCGTTCCGCCCGCTGCTGCCCTCGGCCAGCCATGTGCCGTACGGCGACGCGGAGGCGCTGCGCAAGGAGCTCGCCGCCTGCCCGGGCGAGGCGTGCGTCTTCGTCGAACCGGTGCAGGGCGAGGCTGGGGTCGTCATTCCGCCGCCCGGCTATCTGGGCACGGTGGAGAGCATGTGCCGGGAGTACGGCGCGCTGCTCGCGGTCGACGAGATCCAGACCGGTCTCGGACGGCTCGGCACCTGGTGGGGCTGCGGCCCCGAGGGGGTGCGCCCCGATCTGCTGCTCGTCGGGAAGGGCCTCAGCGGCGGCGTGGTGCCGGTGTCCGCGGTGCTCGCGACGCCGGAGGTGTTCGAGGCCTTCGACCGCGACCCGTACCTGCACACCTCGACGTTCTCCGGCGCGCCGCTCGCGATGGCCGCCGCGCGCGGGGCGATCGCGGCGCTGCGCGAGGACAACCTGGTCGGGCGGGCCCGGGTGCTCGGCGACGAGATCCTCCGGGTGGTGGGCCGCATCGTGCGCGGCCACTACGGACCGGCCGTGCGGGAGGTGCGCGGGCGCGGGCTGCTGCTGGGCATCGAGTTCGCGGAGCCGGGCCCGGCGGGCGATCTGCTGATCGAACTGGTCCAGCACGGCGTCATCGCCAACCACTCCCTCAACTCCCATCTGGTCCTGCGGCTCACCCCGCCCGCGGTCCTGACCCGCGGCGACCTGGACTTCCTGTACGAGGCGGTGGACCGGGCCTGTCGGGCCCAGGCCGCGCGCCACACACCGACCTGTGAAAGTGGCTGAGACACCATGCGCAGTACGCAACTGACCGTCCGCGTCGAGGCGGTCTGCCCCGGCACGGCCTACCACCGCATCAAGGACTACGCCCGCTACCCCGAACTCGCGCCCGTCGTACGGTCCGTGACGGTCCATGAGGTGAGCGAATCCGAGGAGCGCAGCGACTGGGAGGTGTACTTCCGCAACGGCATCCTGCGCTGGACCGAGACCGACCGCTTCGACGAGGCGAGGCTGCGCATCGTCTTTCGCCAACTCGAAGGCGACTTCGCCGAGTTCGCCGGTACGTGGTCGGTAGCCGAGGACGGCGGGGACTGCCTGGTTCACTTCGCCGCCGAGTTCGACTTCGGCATACCGAGCCTGGCGGGAATTCTCGACCCGGTCGCGGCCCGGGTGCTCAAGGAGACCATCGGCGTGGTCGTCACCAGCCTCTTCGAGCGGGCCCACGTGGTCGGCGACGAGCCGGTGGCACGCGCGGTCGCCCGGGCCACCGTCGACGCGCCCGCTCGGGGCCTGCCGGGAGCGGCCGCCTGATGGACGCCAAGAACCTCTTCGAGACTCCGGTGACCTACCGGCTCGTCCGCCTGGAGTACGCGGTCGGGCTCGGCGTCGCCGCCGGGCTCTTCTTCGCCCACCTCGGCGAGGTGCGGTGGACGGTGGCGGCCGGCCTGTTCGCCTACATCGACGTGGTGGGCTATCTCCCGGGCGCGCTCGCCCACCACCGCAGCCCGAACGGCCGTATCCCGCACGCGTATTACGTGCTGTACAACGTGATGCACAGCCTGGCCACGCAGACGCTGGTGGCCCTGGCGTGGATCTGGCTGTTCGGCGCCGAGTGGGCGCTGCTCGCGCTGCCGATCCACCTGTTCGGCGACCGCGCGATCTTCGGGAACTTCCTGAAGCCGTTCGGCGTGAGCTTCGAGCCCGTGACGCACCCCGCGTACCAGCGCTTCAGCGGCGAATACGCGGCCGGAGCCACGGGCGGGGAGCGGCTCGCCGCCCGGCTCGACGCGAGGTCGTCATGACGGCGCCGGGGACCGTGTCCGCCCGTACCGGCTGGCGGTTCGTTTCGGGGGTGTCGGTCCTGACGTGCGGGGTGGCGGACCGGGCGCACGGGGTCACGGTCAGCACGCTGTCCGTGGCCTCGGTCCGGCCCCCGATGGTCTCGGTGGCGCTGCGCCGGGGCAGCCGGGGGCTGGGCGCCCTGCTCACCGCGGGCCGGTTCGTGGCCAACGGCCTCGCGGTCCACCAGGAGCCGCTCGCACGGTACTTCGCCCGGCGCGACCGCGGTGAGGGGCTCGCCCTGTTCGGTCCCGAGGTCGCGTCGGCGTGGGAGCCGTACACGGCCGACGGGGTCCCGCTGCTCGCGGGCACGGTGGGCCGCCTGGAGTGCCGGATCGAGCGGACCGTACCGGTCGGCGACCACGACCTGCTCATCGCCCGGGTGCTCGGCTCGTACCCCGGCAGCGGCACTCCCCTGCTCACCACCGACGCCGGAGGCTGAACCCGATGCCCGACACCCGGAGTTGCCCCGATGAACGAGACCAGGAGCTGAAGCCCATGACCGAGACCCGGGCGCACGAGACCCCGACTGCCGCTGCCGAGAGCGCTCTCGCCGCGTTTCCCGCCGAGGCCGACTGGGAACGCGCCCCGTCCCTGGTCGACGGGGCGACGCATCTCGAACTGAGGGCCGCGGACTGCAACCTGCGGTACTGGCTGCGCGCCGTCCCGCAGGGCACCCTGCGCGGCCAGGAGCTGGGGCACGCGGACGGCGTCCGGCCGCTGGCGGTGACCAGCGAGCCGGGGCCGCTGAACGACGCGCTCACCCAGGAGCTGGCGTTCCGCTCGATCGCCGAGGAGAAGGCGACCCGGGCGATCTCCCATCTGGTGGCGCTGGCACCCGACGTCGACAGCATGGAGTTCTACGCCACCCAACTCCTGGATGAGGCACGGCATTCGATGGTCTTCCGGACCCACCTGACCTCGCTGGGGGTGGCCGAGCACGACCTGGGTTCAACCGTGGAAAGGCTGGCCGGATCGGACCGCGATGCCGTGCTCGCCCCGCTGGAGGAACTCGGACTTCGTGTGCTGCGCGACGAGGGCGACTTCATCGGCGGCGTGGTCGTCCTGACCATTCTGGTCGAGGGGGTGCTGGCGCCCGCGGCGGAGCTCAGCGAACGCAAGTGGCGGATCTTCGACCCGGCGGCCGCCGACATCGAGCGGGGCGCCGCCATCGACGAGATCCGCCACCTCACGGTGGGCAGCTCGATCGCCCGCGAGCACCTCCTCACCCATCCGGAGGACAAGCCGCGCCTGCTTGAACTGATCGCCAGTGGACGGGAGTTGTGGGGATCCCTGCCCGCCACGGACATGATCGTCCGGCGGGAGTCGCTGTTCCAGGAGGGGTTGCGCAAGCACGCCGAGCTGGTCGGCGACTACGAGATCTGGCCGGGCCGCCGTCTGGTGGACACCGAGGTCGAGGAGCGGATGACGACCGCGCTCGGCTGGGCGGACGCCATGCAGCGCCGCCGCCTGGAGTACATGGGCCTCGCGGACGCCCTGTGAGGACCGGCCGACCGGTCTCCGCGCACCTGGGCTGCGCGGAGGCACCCGCCCGGCCGGAACTGGTCGTCGGTTCGGCTGCGGCCCATGGGCGTCCCCAGCCCGTCGTGGGGCCCCCTGGCCCTTGAGACCTTGGGGGAGTTCGAGGACAAGCGCCGTTCAGGGAAACGGGGTCCGGGGTGGAACCCAGGAGTCTCCGTCAGTCCGCTCCGGTGCGGAGGTCGCCGGTGCGGAGGGGACGGCGACCTCTGCCCCACCCCAGGCGGACCGGCTGATCGGTCTCCGCGCACCTGGGCGGAGCCGGTGCGGACTCGCCGGTACGGAGGGGACTGGCAACCTCCGCCACCACAGGCGGACCGGGCTTCAGCGTGACCGCGCCTGGTCGGCCAGGGCGCGCAGGACCGCCGCGGCGGCGAGGGCGTGCCCCCGGCCGCTGAGCCGACCGGGTTGCGAACTCCACAGGCGCGCGACGTCGATGCCCTTCTGCCGGGCCATCAGGTCGACGTGCAGGGCGCCATGACGGAGCGCCACCACCGCGACGCGTTCCACGAGCAGGAGGTGCCGTGTGCGGATCCGGTCGCGCTGAGACCGTGGCACCTGACCGGAGCCGGACCAGTCGAAGGGGCTGACCACGGCGGCGTCACGACAGGTGGCCCCCTTCAACGAGGCCAGGATCCGGCTGAGTTCCGACTCCATCACATCCGGGTCGAAGGTCCGGGCCCGGAGTTCTGGACCACCGCAGGCGAGTACCGCGAGGTCCGCCCCGAAGGCCAGGGCCTGCGCCAGTTGCCGGGACCGCACTTCGGACAGAACGAGGTCGCGCCGGGCTCGCAGGGACAGGCAGGCGAGTTCGCCGCGCCCCGCCTGCCGCAGAGCACAGGCCACCCGATCGGGCCACGGTTTGACACTGTGGTCACGGGGCCCGGGCCGTGCCACGGGTCCCGCTTCGCAGCCACCGAACACCACGGCCCGCCGCCACGGCAACTCCGCCGGCAGCTCCTCGGCCTCGCCCGGTCTCAGGCCGCGTGGACCACGGCGGTCCGGATCGTGGCCGTACGCGTCACGGCCCTCCGGGTCGAGTCCTTGAGCATCGCCGTCCCCCATGGAGGTGTCCCCCGCCCGCCCCTCAACTAGGGTGCCCATTGAGCTGGTTGAGCCGCGCCGCATGCCCCGGCAGCTGTTCCTCCGCCCGCAGGCGAACGACCTCTCCCCAGGGGACCGGGCCGCTGAACAGCTCCTTTCCGGCTCCGTTGACGAGCCGCACCCGCACGTCGACGGTCCAGCACCTGGCCGGTGTGCGCGCGAGGACGCCGACGAGCTCGGCGGCGTTGCGGCGCACCAGCTCGACCAGGACGGCACGGTCCGCCGCCGCGACGAGCGCGTCGAGCGCCACGGGATCCGTGGCGGCGGAATTGTCCAGCACAAGCGACGCGGCTCCGTCGAGTACCCCCCGCGCGACAGTCGCCAAAAGGCGGTCGCCGAGGGCGAGATGAGCGAGCACACGGTCGATCTCGCGCCCGCTCTCCTCGGCCTCGCGGGCCTCCCTGTTCCCACCGTCCTCTCCGGCGGCGTCACCGCCGAGGCGGCGGTCGGCGTCGAGCAGGGAGGTCATCGCACGGAACAGCCCGTCGTACGCCGACTCCAGCCGCGCGGTGTCCCACAGGGCCTCGGAGACCCGCGCCGACGGCTGCTCCCGCCCCGTCCCCGGCCCCTGGGGCAGCCCGCTTCCGGAGCGCGCGGGCGCTCCCGCCCCCGGCTGGGAGCGCTCTCCTACGCCCAACCCGGGCTCACCGTGCGCGTTCCCCTCACCGCCGGGCCCCGTCGAGCGCGCGGGCCGGACCCCAGGGCTCGGCCCGACACCGTCCAAATCCCCCAGCGCCAGCTCGACGAGACGCTCGACGTCGCGGGCGCTCAACTCCAGCAGGTTTTCCACGAGTTCGACGACCTCCGGTTTGCCGCCGCAGCGCTGGAACTTGCGCCGGGCCAGCTCCTGGTGGCCCGGCCCGTCCGTGCCGCCCGCCGCGCCGACGGCGCTGCGCCGCTCGGCGCGCAGCTCGCGACCGTCGTGCAGCCGCACGGTGACCCGGGCGCCCAGGTCCTTCGTCGCCCAGCGGAAGTCGGGCGCCGGGTCCAGCCAGGGTGGCGGCAGCGCGTCGACGGCTTCCGGCCCCGCCGCCGCGGCCCACCCCGCGGCTCGCCGCCCGGCACGCCTCAGGGCCTGGCCGAGGGGCGCCGTGGCGAGCAGCGCGGCCCGGCTGAGCGCCGGGTCGTGTGCGGTGCGCACCTTCGCCGCGAGGGCCCAGCGCTCCGGCCGGCCGACCTCGGGCGGCGCGAGGTCGGCGGGCTCCAGGGCCCCGGTCAGCAGCGCGGTCGCCACGTTGTACGGGACGGAGAAGTTCAGGGCGGCGACGCTGGAGCGAGGACCGGCAGGATCTTTCTGGAAGACCCGGTCGAGTCCGCTGGTGAAGAGCGATCCCTCGACCACGACCTCGGCGATCCCCTCGACCCCTCCGGCGCCGTCGAACCCCAACAGGGCTAATTCCTCCCGGAGTTCGACAGCGCAGTCGATGGCGGCGCTGAGGTAGGCGCTGCCGGGATGGACCTTGTACGAGAGCGTTTCCGTGTACCAGAGGCTGCCGAGGCCGGCCACCGCTTCCTCCGGCAAGGGCAGCGCCGCGAACCGGTGCAAGAAGCCCTGCGGGTGTTCCAGGACGTCGGACGGGCCGCTGAGACCGGCGTGGGCGCCGTCGCACGCGCCGAGGCCGATGCGTACCGGGACGGCGGCTGTGTACAGCTTGGCGTCGGTGGTGAAGAAGCCATGCGGCAGCGTCCAGGTGGGGGTGGTGAGGGCGAGGCCGAACGCGTTCACCCAGGTATCCGTGAGAGCGCTCTCGGCGCGCAGTCGGCCCGCCACCGCACCCGCGAGGTGGGTGTGCCCGGCGGTCTGCCCCCGGAAGGGACCGAGCGTGGCGGCGGCGGTGACGCGCGCCGCGCATTCATTGGCCGCCAGGATCGCGGTCGCGAGCCGCCGCCCGTCGAGGCCGCGCGGTCGCGCGTACACGAGAGGGACGTTGACACAGGAGTGGGAGAGGTGGCCGGCGTAGGCGGTGTCGTCGAAGTCCAGGCAGATGGTGGCCATCGCCAGGGAGTGCGCGGCGCGCTCGGGGTCGTCCTGGAGAGCGCTCCCGTGCGCCTGGGTGATCCTGGCGCCCAGCGGGTGGCCGTATCCGGCGCGGGCGGCGGCGAGCTGGCTGAGCAGTTGGCTCCGCAGGTGCGCGACGACCCGTTCCGGGGCGTCCGTGACGTCCAACGCGCCGGCCCACGCTGCCAGTTCGGCCAGAAGCGGTGGCTTGGTCATGCGCGCCGCCGGCCGATGGCGGCCTCCGGGGCCTCCCGGTGGGCCTCCGTTTCGGGCCCGGGTGCTGCGCCACCGCGTCGGCCGCGCAGGAGGACCAGGGCGCACAGCCCGCCGACGAGCGTGCCCGCCGCGGCGACCTCCGTCACCAGGTGCATGCCGTCGATGAACACGGGACCGACGGCGTCCATGACGGGACGACGGACCGAGGGCGGCAGCGCTCCGGCCCGCGACAGGTCGCCGCCGCTGAGCTGCTCGTAGGCGCGAGCGCGAACCTCCTGCGGGAGGGGAGCCACTGAGAGCGCTCCCGGCAGCGCGTCCCGCAGGTGGCGCAGGAGCAGTGCCCCGGCGAGCGCCACGCCGAACACCGCGCCCACCTGCCGGAACGTGTTGGAAACGCCGGAGGCCGTGCCCGCCTGCTCGGGCGGCACGGAGTCGAGCAGCGCGACCGTGGCGGGCGCGCCGGTGAAGGAGACGCCGACGCCGAGGAGCGCCAGGGCCCACCAGTAGCCGCCGAAGCCGGTGTCCACGTCCAGCGCGGTCAGCCCGAAAAGGCCCGCGGCGGACAGGACGGATCCGGCGACGATGGGCCAGCGGGAGCCCGCCCGGGCGGCGACGACGCTCGCCGCGAACGAGGCGATCATGATGGGTACGGTCAGCGCGAGGAAGCGCACGCCGGTCTCCACGCTGCTCAGCCCCTGCAGGCTCTGCAGGACGAGGGTCAGCAGGAAGATGGCCGCGAACAGGCCGAAGAGGCTGAGGAAGTTGACGGCTCCGGCGACCGCGACGACCGGGCTGCGGAAGAGCTTGAGCGGGAGCATCGGGTCGGGCTGCCGCAGTTCCCAGAACACGAAGGCCACCAGTGTCACCGCCGAGAGCGCGAACGACCCGACGATGACCGCCGAGGCCCATCCCCTGCTGTTGCCCTCGATGAGCGCGTACGCGAGCGCGGCGATGGCCACGATGAACAGCGCCTGTCCGAGCAGGTCGGGGCGGCGGGCGCGCGGGGAGCGGTTCTCGGTGAGCAGCCGGGCGAGCGCCAGAGCGGCGAGGACCCCGATGGGCACGTTGATCCAGAAGATGCTCTGCCAGCCGACGTGGTCGACGAGCACCCCGCCGGCCACGGGCCCTGCGGAGAGCGCGACCCCGCCGATACCGGCCCAGATGCCGATGGCTTTGGCCCGGGCGGCCGGGTCGGTGTAGGCGGCGGAGACCAGGGCGAGCGAGACCGGGATCATGACAGAGCCGCAGATGCCCTGGAGGGCGCGGCCGACGAGCAGGACGCCGATGGAGCCCGCGAGCGCGCACATCACCGAGCTGAGGGTGAAGCCGAGCAGGCCGCCGAGGAAGAGCCTCTTGCGGCCGAGGATGTCCCCGAGGGTTCCTGAGGTGAGCAGCAGGCAGGCGAAGGCGAGCGCGTAGGCGTCCACGATCCACTGCAACTGCGTTATTCCGGCGGTCAGTTCGTGCTGGATGTCGGGAAGCGCCACGTTCACGATCGTGGCGTCCAGGTACACCATGAACACGCCGAAGCAGAGGAAGGCGAGCAGCAGCCCCTTCCTGGGGGCGGCCGCCGTGCCGGAGCCGATGGTCTCGCTCATGACGGATCCTCACGTGAGGGGTCCGGGGACGGGCTGGCACTCGCAACATAATGACCGACGGTCAGTCAGTCAATGCGCGCTGACTGGTGGTCAGTCACCGGGAGGGTAGATTGGGCCAAGACCAACTCCCGCCGACCGGAGGCGCGTTCATGACTGCCACCAGTCCCCCGAACCGCCCGCGCCGCAAGCGGGTGACCAGGAGTCCCGAGGACCGCCGCGCGGCCCTGCTCAGCGGCGCGGCCGAGGTCTTCCGCGAGAAGGGGTTCACGGACGCCACCGTCGCCGAACTCGCCGAGGCCGGGGAGGTCGCGAAGGGCACGTTCTACCTGTACTTCGACTCCAAGGACCATCTGCTCGGCGCGATGTGGGAGGAGTACGTCGACCGGTTCCTGGTGACCACCCGGGCGCTCCTCGACGAGCGTGGAGCCTGGTGGCCGACGCTCGACCGGCTGGTGCGCGCCCTGGTGGCGCACGCCGTCGACAACGCCGAACTGCACCGGATCGTGCACCGCTCGGCCAACGCCAAGTCCCTCGAACTGTGCCGGAGTTCGAACCAAAGGGTTATCGACCTAATGGCGGACTTCATCGGCCGTGGCGCGCTCGCGGGCGCCTTCACGGCGGGCGACACGACACTGGTCTGCCGCATGCTCTTCCACGGCGCGCACGGCCTCCTCGACGACCTGATCAGCGGCGCGGAGCCCATCGACATCGAGGCGGTGACGGCCGCCGTCCTCGAACTGGCCCACCGCGGCCTGGGCGCACCCGGGCCGGCCACCTGACACGGCCGCCTCGCGCGCGGTCTCAGCGCCGTCTCAGCGAAATCTCAGCCCCGCCGCGCAGGATCGGAACGTACGCGAGAACCAGGCGTACGGGGAGAGGTACCCGCAGCGGCCCAACGGGGGTCCGGCACAGGTCCGGTCCGGGTGTGAAAGCCCTCGCAGGTTCGAATCCTGCCCTCTCCGCCACAGCCGAAGAGCCGCCTGTCGCGACGAGGTGTCCGCCGATGACTCCATCACCCCGGTCCGTTCTGGTCGTGGCCAATCCGGCCGCGGGAACGTACACGCGGGAGATGTCGGAGGCAGTCGTCCGGCGGATCGCGGGGGTCGGCGCGGCGGTCGAGCTGGCTGTGACCGAGCGGCCGGGCCATGCCCACGAGCTCGCCTCTGCGGTGGGCGAGCCGGGCGGCCCGGCCCTCGTGGTGTCCATCGGCGGCGACGGCACCGCCCATGACCTCATGGCGGGCCTGTGTGAGAGCGCTCCCGCCGAGCAGCGGGTGCCGCTGCTGGTACTGCCGTCCGGCACGGGCAACTCCTTCTACCGCGAGATCTGGTCCGACCGGCCCTGGCAGGACGCCCTGGAGAGCGCTCTCTCGCGGCCGCGCGTCCGCCGGATCGACCTGGCCCGCGTGGCCGAGACGGACGGTCTGGCGCTGCTGGGCGCCTCGTCCGGGCTCGCCGCCCAGACGCTGGTGACCGCGCGCACCGTCTCCGACACCGGAAGGGCCCGCTACGAAGCGGCCCTGGCTCGCGCCATCGAGGCGTTCCGCCCGTACCCGGGCCGGGTGAGCGTCGACGGCGAGGTCGTCCACGCGGGCCCGACAGTGGCGGTCGGCGTGGGCGGCGGGCGCCACCGCGCCGGCCGGTTCACGCTGCTGCCGCATTCCGTCCTGGACGACGGACTGCTCGACGTCTGCGTCGCGGGAACGGCGCTGCCCCTCCCCGCGCTCCTGCGGCTGTCCCGCGACGGCAGCCACGTCGGCGGCCCCGGAATCGTGTACGCGCGGGGCCGCCGCGTGGTGGTGGAGCGCACGGACGGGGAGGCGCTGCTCTTCGAGTACGACGGCGACCTGGTCACCGGGGCCCGCGACCGCTACACCCTGGACGTGGATCCGCACGCCCTGCCAGTGATCACCCCGTAAGCGCCGAGCGGGAGCCGCCCGGCTCAGGCCGGCCGCACCAGACGGGTCTCGTACGCGAACACCACGGCCTGGACGCGGTCGCGCAGTTCCAGCTTGACCAGGATGCGGTTCAGATGGGTCTTCACCGTCGCCTCGGCCAGGTGCAGCGCCGCGGCGATCTCCGTGTTCGACAGCCCCCGGCCGACCTCCGTGAGCACCTCGCGTTCGCGGGTGGTGAGCCTGGCGAGCCGTTCGTCGTCGCCGCCACCGGTGCCGGTGGGGAGCTGGTGGGCGAAGTTCTCCAGGAGCAGCCGCGTGATGCGCGGGGCGACCACCGCGTCACCGGCAGCCACGGAGCGGATCGCGGCCAGCAGTTCCTCGGGGAGCGCGTTCTTGAGCAGGAATCCCGAAGCACCGGCCCGCAGTCCGGCGAAGGCGTACTCGTCGAGATCGAAGGTGGTCAGGATGAGGACCTTCGACTCGGGGGACTCGGCCACGATGCGCCGCGTCGCCTCGATGCCGTCGGTGCCGGGCATGCGGACGTCCATCAACACGACATCGGGACGCAGTTGGTGGGCGAGCCGGGCGGCCTCCGCTCCGTCACCCGCCTCGCCGACCGGCTCCATGTCGGCCTGCGCGTCGAGCACCATGGTGAACGCCATGCGCAGCAGCGGCTCGTCGTCCACGAGAAGGACACGAATGGTCATCCGGTCACGCTTCGCTTCCGTTGAGGGCGAGCACGGCACGCACCTGCCAGCCGCCGCCCGCCCTGGGCCCGGCCGTCAGCGCGCCGCCGTAGGCCGCGGCCCGCTCCCGCATGCCGTGCAGACCGTGCCCGGTCGTGGTGGCGGGGACCTCGGTGGCGGGGCCGTCGTCCGTGACGTCGACGGTGATCTCCTGCGGACCGCACTCGACGCGGACCGTGGCACGGGTGCCCGGTGGCGCGTGCTTGAGGGTGTTGGTGAGGGCTTCCTGGACCAGGCGGTAGGCGGTCAGCTGCGCCGCGGCCGGTGCGGCCGACGGATCGCCGCTGACCTCCAGCAGGGTGGGCAGTCCGGCGGCGCGCACCTGGTCGGCCAGCGGCTCCAGCTGCGCGATGGCCGGCATGGGATGGCGCAAGGCGTCCGGCTCGTCCGCGCGCAGCACTCCGAGGAAGCGGCGCATGTCGGTGATCGCCTGCCGTCCCGTCGTGGAGACCTGGCGCATCGCCGCGGTGGCCCGCTCGGGGGCGCGGTCCTGCGCGAAGACCGCGCCGTCGGCGAGGGCCACCATCACCGACAGGTTGTGGGTGACGATGTCGTGCATCTCGCGGGCGATCCGGGAGCGCTCTCCGGCGACGGCCAGCTGGGCCTGCTGGTCCCGCTCGTGCTCCAGCCGCACCGCCCGTTCTTCGAGCAGCGCCATCGCCGCACGCCGGCCGCGCATGTTGATGCCGATGACCGAGGCGGCGACGACCATCGCGGACATCCCGATGAACACCTCGGCCGCCCGGTCGTCGGGAGCCCAGCGGACCGCCGCCAGGAGCACCCCGCCCTCCAGTACGCCGCTGGCGAGCCAGGTGCGCTGCCTGCTCGCGTGGGCCGCGACCGTGTACAGGCCGATGAGCAGCGCGATGTCCGCGGGCAGCCGCTGATCGGCGAACCACTGCACGAGGGCGATCGCGGACATCGTCAGGAACACCGCGAACGGCGCCCGTCGGCGCCACACCAGCGGCAGCACCATCGGTGCGGTGAAGCCCGCGATGAGCACCACGTGGTCGTGCAGGGGCCGGCGCGCCATGGCCGAGAGCCCCGCGAAGACGGCGGCCGCGAAGAGCGCGTCCACCGCGAGCGGCGAGAGCCGGGTGAGGGCCCGCCGCCGCAGGCGCGCCGCGAGGGCGCGCCACGACTCGGCCCGGCGCCGCACGGCGGCCGCGGGCGCGTACGTCATGACGCCGCCCGGTGGGCCCGGCGGCGACCGGCCCCGGCGCCGCGGGGCGGCCTCGGCACACCCGCGCCGCCACCGGATCCGGTCGCCGCCGGCCTCATCAGGCGTCCCGCCGCTTGAGCGCCGCTCCCGCCCCGGCCAGCGCGATCAGCGCGTACAGGCAGAAGAAGGCGAACCCGGTCCATGGGGCCAGCGTATGCGGCTCCTGATGGATGTGGAGCAGCCCCTGCCCCGCCGTGCTCGGCAGGTACGGGTTGATGTGCTGGAACCAGGAGGAGGGCAGGGCCTCCGCGAGCACCGGCAGGACGAGCAGCACGCCGAACACGGTGGCGATGCCGCCCGCCGTGTTGCGGATCAGCGCGCCGAACGCCACCCCGAGCAGACCCACGACCGTCAGGTACAGCCCGGCACCCAGGACCGCCCGCAGGACGCCGGGGGCGCTCAGCGACGTGCCGAGGTGGTGGCCGGACATCGCGGCCTGGCCGACGAGGAAGGCCACCAGCGAGGCGACCGTCATCAGCAGCCACGCCACCACGCCGTACACCAGCGCCTTGGCCCACAGCACGGGCAGCCGGCGGGGCACCGCGGACAGCGAGGCACGGATCATGCCGGTCGCGTACTCGCCGCTCACCACCAGGACACCGAGCACGCCGACGGCGAGCTGGGCCAGATAGAAGCCGCGCAGGCTGACCAGGGTGGGATCGAAGTGGGCCTTCTCGTCGGCGGGCAGATGCGCCCAGCGGTCGGCCGTGAAGTAGCTGAACAGCAGGCCGAGGCCGATCATCGCGAGGACGGCGGCGAGCAGCGTGAACAGGGTGGAGCGCAGCGACCGCAGCTTGATCCACTCGGAGTGGATCACCCGGACCTGGGTCACCTCCCCGCGCGCCGAGGCGGGGATGATGGATGCCGTCGTCATGCCGCACTTCCTTCGCTGCCCGCGGCGACCAGCTCGGGCGCCGGGGCCTGGTACTCCACGGAGTCCCTGGTGAGTTCCATGAAGGCCTCTTCGAGCGAGGCCTGCTGCGGGGTGAGCTCGGCCAGCGCGATGGCGTGGTCGGCCGCGATCCGCCCGATCCGGTCACTGCTGAGCCCGCTGACCTCGAGGACCCCGGGCTCCTGCGAGGCGACGGTGACGTCGGGACCCGCGAGCAGGCCGCGCAGCTTCTCCGCATCCTCCGTGCGCACCCGCACCACGTCGCCCGCGGCCTGCGCCGTGAACTCCGCGACGGAGGTGTCGGCGATCAGCCGGCCGCGGCCGATCACGATCAAGTGCTCGGCGGTGAGCGCCATCTCGGACATCAGGTGCGAGGACACCAGGACCGTACGCCCCTCGGCGGCGAGCCCCTTGAGCAGATTGCGTATCCACAGGATGCCCTCGGGGTCGAGGCCGTTGACCGGTTCGTCGAGGATCACCGTGGCCGGATCGCCGAGCAGCGCGCTGGCGATGCCGAGCCGCTGGCCCATGCCCAGGGAGAAACCGCCCACCCGCTTCTTCGCGACGGCACGCAGACCCACCAGGTCGATCACCTCGTCCACCCGGCGCGCCGGGATGCCCGTGGTGGCCGCGAGGGCCAGGAGGTGGTTGTGGGCGCTGCGCCCGGTGTGGATGGCCCGTGCCTCCAGCATCGCCCCGACCTCGTGCAGCGGAGCCCGGTGCTCGGCGTAGCGCTTGCCGTTGACGACCGCGTGGCCCGAGGTGGGTGCGTCGAGGCCGAGGAGCATCCGCATCGTGGTGGATTTGCCCGCGCCGTTCGGCCCGAGGAACCCGGTGACGATGCCCGGGCGCACCGTGAAGCTGAGGTCCTCGACGGCGGTGCGCTCGCCGTAGCGTTTGGTGAGGGAGTGGGCTTCGATCATGGAAAGTCCTTGCGGGAAACGGCATCGGGGTATCCGAAGCGGACGCTGCCCACGCTAGGCCCGCTTCCCCGGCCGGTACGACGCCCCGAGGACCGACATTGCCCCGGCCTTCCTGCACCCCGGGATTGAACGCCCCTACACCCGGCGATGTACGGACCCCGACGGCTGACGCGGCACCGGCGCGCCAGGCACCCGCCCGGTCATGAACCTCCGTCCGTCCGTGAGGAGGAGGGCGGTTGCGTGGGCCCGGACGAGGTGGGCGACCCCTGCGAGGCCGAGGAGGGGGGCTGGGTGGCCGGCGAGGAGGGGGGCCGCGTGGTGGGCGACGAGGGTGAGGAGGGCGGGGCGGACGGCGGCGCGGGCGTGTGCGGGCAGGGTCCCGCCGAGGACGGGCCGGAGGGGGGCGAAACACACGGAGTCGGGCCGGGCGCCGAGGACGACTCGCCGACGGAGGGCGAGCCGGACGGGAACGAGGACGAGGACGGAGAGGGGGGAGGCACCGGCGGCTTCGTCTCCGTGTCACCCGTGCCCGTGTCGCCCTTGTGCCGCTCGAACCAGGCACCGCTGTCCGGGTCGTACACGACGAACTTGTGCACCACCTGCGCCGCGGGCGCCACGACGACGACGTTCGACGGCTGGTACCCGGGCCACGCCTCTCCCGTCCGCTTCGGTGTGCCCTTCTGGGCGACGGGCGGCAGCAGGGGGTTGCCGCAGGCGCAGCGCACCCGCGGCACGCCGCGGTCGTCGACGAGCACCGCCGTGCCGGCCTGCAGCACGGCCTGGTAGCTGGTCGCGGCGCCGTCGCGGTAGCCGTGGTTGGTCACGCGCGTGTCCAACCGCAACCGCACGGGTGTGAGCGCGCGCAGATAACCCGGCACGCCGGACGGTTCGATGGCGAGGACGGAGGCGAACGCCTTGTTCTTGGCCGGGTCCTTCTGGAGCGCGGCGACCTGTTGTTCCACGTCGCAGCTGCCGACCTTCTGGGTGCCGCCGTAGAGGCCGGGGGCGGCGCCGTCGACACCGCGCGTCACATTGGCCGAGGCCGACGCGCTCGGCAGCGCGACCGGGGAGGACGGCGTGGTGTCGCCGCGGGCCGTCGACCCGGTGAAGGGGGCGGGCCCCGACTTTCCCGCGGGCTGGAGGAGGACCTCGCCCGCGGCCTGCGGTGTGCTCTTCGACGAGCCGCCGGGGCGCGTGAGGACGACGGCCAGAACCGCCGCGGCCACCACGACGGCGGAGATCGCGGCGACGCGGGGCGCGGACTTCCACCACGGGCGGGACGGCCCGGGGCCCGCACCGGAGCCCGGGCCCGGTTCACCGAGTCCGCCGCCGTGCCCTCCGCCGCCGGCCGGACCGCTCGGCGGGCCGCCGCTCGGCGGGCCCGACGGCCGCCCGGCCCCGGGAGGCGGAGTCGAGCCGGCGCGGGTCGCGCCCGCCCGGGTGTCACCCGGCCCGGAGGGGCTCGGCTGCGAAGGGCCCGAGAGCGGGCCCGAAGGCGGTCCTGTGGGGCGTCCTGACGACGGCGGCTCGACGCTCACGACCACTTCTTCCGTGCGTAGGGAGATCCGGTCCGGGAGGTCCGCCGCAGGACAGTCCGCGGCGTACGTTTTGTCCCTCTATGCGCCCATTGTGTTCACCGGCTCCCCGGAGCCCGCAAGCTGACGCGGTCGGCCCTCCCGACGGGCGAGCCGCTCGGGCGCTGCTTAGCGTGACAAGGTGAGCGAGCAGACACCGCCCCGGCGGACAACGGCGCCCCGCGCGGAGCAGCGCGGGCGGGCACCCCATGGCTGGCCCCACGCCCTGGTGGCCGTGCTCGCCTCCGTGGTGACCATGGCCGTCGTCGCGGGCCTCGGCCTGTGGGCCGCGGGCGCCGCCGACCTGCCCGGCGGGGCGTTCCCGAGTGTCGTGGCGGCCGTCGTCGTGATGGCGGCGGGCGGTTCCGTGGGAGTCTCGGGTGACGCCGGAGCGATCGCCGACACGAACGCCGGGTTCTCCGTGCTCCCGCTCTCCGTCGGCCTCGCCGGTGCGCTGGTGATGGCCGCCGGGTTCCTGCGGCCGCTGCGGCACCGGGCCGTCGCCGACGCGAAGGAACTCGGCGGCTGGGCCGCGCGGATCGCGGTGCTCTGGCTCCTGCTCCTCATCGTCCTTGGCCTGCTCGCCCGGCACCGCTTCACGATCGCGCTCGGCAACAGCCCCGCCGCCGGCGTCGGCGACGTCCTGGACTCCACGCCCAAGGTCGGGTTCGAGGCCGACGTGCCGCTGACCCTCGTCTTCGGACTGCTGTGGCTCGCAGGCGTCCTCGCCGTGGTGCTGCTCGTCTCGCGCCGGGCGCCGCTCCCCGCGCGCCTGCTGCGCTTCCAGGAGTCGGTGCGCCCCGCTGCCTTCGCGATGGTGGTCCTGCTGCTGTCGTACGTCGCCCTGGGATTCGTCGCCGGGCTCGTCGTGGCGGTGACGCGCGGACATGCCGCCGCAACGTTCGCGGTCCTGCTGCTCGGGCTGCCCAACCTCGTCTGGCTCGCCTTCACCCTCGGCCTCGGCACGTCCTGGGAAGGCCGGGTGGACGGGCCGTTCGGACTGCCCGTGCCGCGGGTCCTGAGCGAGGTGCTGCGCACACCGGACGACTCCACGCTCAGCCTGAAGACGCTCGCCGGCCACGACGGCCGGGTGTGGTGGCTGCTGGTCGTCGCGGCGGTCCTGGTGCTGGGCGCCGCGTTCCTGATGGCCGCGCGGTCCCCGGTGCGGATGCGGGCCTGGCAGCACGCGGTGCACATGGCGGTGGCGCTGACTCTCACGGTGCTCGCCGTCTGCCTCCTCACCGGGATGTCCGCCCACTACGGCCTCTCGCTCCTCGGCATCGGGGACCTCGGCGGCGGGCTGTCCGGGCTGGTGGAGCTGAGGCCCCAGCTGTGGCGGGCCCTGGTTCTGGCCCTGGCCTGGGGGCTGGTGTCGGGGTTCCTCGGCGGGCTGCTCGCGCGGCCGGTCCACCGGCGCGGAAAGGTGGAGGCGGGCGCGGGCCCCGCCTGAGCCGGGCCGCCGTCGGCCCGGCCCGCAGGACCGCCCCGCCCGGGCCGGGCCCCGGTCAGCCCGCCGGGCCCCGGAAGACCGGCCGCGCCCAGCGGGGCGGCTCGGGAGGCGCGCCGGGACCGGTCGGCACTCCCACCACAGGGAGGTCCACGCGCGTCGGAGGGTGGCCTGCCGCGATGTCTCCGGTGACCGCGGACCGCAGCGCGGCGGCGAACGCGAGGCAGGAGCCGTACCGGTCCTCGGGCGCCTTGGCCAGCGCCCGCGCGAGGACCGCGTCGAGGGCGGCGGCGACACCGGGCCTCTTCCGCGTCAGGCGGGGCGGCTCGTCGTACTGATGGGCCCACAGGAGGGCGAAGTCGTCGTCGCGCTGGAAAGGCGGGCCGCCGGCCAGGCTCTCGTACACGACGCAGGCGAGGCTGTAGACATCGCACCGGCCGTCCACCGGGCGGCCCGATATCTGCTCCGGGGCCACATAGTCGAGGGTCCCGACGAACTGGCCCACGGTCGTGAATCCGGTCAGCGAGAGCGACTTCTTCGTGAGGCCGAAGTCCGTGAGGTAGGCGTGCTCCGGGTGGTCGCTGTCCGTGCCCTTGGCCACCAGGATGTTGCCGGGCTTGACGTCGCGGTGGACAAGGCCGTGGTCGTGCGCCGCGTCGAGCGCGGACGCGACCTGCGTGGCGATGCGGAGGGCGGCTTCGACACGGAGCGGCCCCGCGTGGTCGAGCAGATGGCGCAGATCGCGCCCGGGGACGTACCGCATGGCGATGTAGAGCACCCCGTCCGTCTCCCCCGCCTCGAAGACGGGCACGATGTGCGGGTGCTCGATCGCGGCGGCCACGCGGGACTCGTGCGTGAAGCGCCGGCGGAAGGTGTCGTTGCGGGCGAGCTCGGGGGCGAGCAGCTTCAGGGCCACGGTCCGGTCGAGGCGCAGGTCCTTGGCGCGGTAGACGACGGCCATGCCGCCCCGGCCGATCTCGCCCTCGATCCGGTACCCCGCGATCCGCTGCCCGATCAGCTCGGAGGGCCGCCCGGCGTGCGGGCTCGGGACGGACTCCCCCGGTGCGCGCGCCATCAGCCGTCACCGGGCCGGAGCGCCGGATCGGACGACTCGGGCGAAGGGGCCCCCGGCTCGACCACCCGCGTCGCTTCCTGCCCCACTGCGGCGTGGGAATCCCGGACCACCTCGGTCCCCGCCGCGGCCGCGACCCCGTCGCCCCCCACGACCGCCGTCGCCCCGTCGCCACCACGCCCCTCGACGCTCGGCCCCTTTGCCGTCGCGTACGTGCTGAGCCGTGCCCCGTCGCAGTACACCCACCGCTCGTGTTCCGCGTCGTAGAGCCACACCGACTCGCCGTCCACGACCAGCCCCACCCGCAGTCCGCGCGTCCGGCGCCGGAAGGACTCCCCGTCGGCGCTGCCGCCCGCCAGGTCCTCCGCCGCCCGCCGGTACCCGGCGACGGCGTCCTCGGCCCTGGCCAGGAGCGGGCGCGGGTCGGCCGTCCGGGTCAACGGGCCGCCCGAGCCCGGCGGATCCCGCGGGACCGCGACCAGGAGCCGGCTGTCGACCCACGCCGACCAGCCGTTGGCGCAGACGATCCGGCCCCAGTCGCCGAGCCGGTCGACCAGTTGCACGGGCAGCAGCGCGTCCAGCGGCACCGTCGGACGGTCCGCGTCCGGCGCCTCCCAGGCGGACAGCCCGTCCTGGGGGACGACATGCGTGGGGCGGAAGTCCGCGGTGGTCATCGCCGGCGCTCCTACTTCCGCATCACGGCGGGTTCATGGCGGCGCAGCAGCCTCGCGACCGCGCATCCGAAGACGGCGCAGAGGGCGACCAGCATCCCCATGTTCAGGAGCCATACCCCCGCGGAGTGCCTGAACAGCGGGTCGGCGGTCAGGTCCCCCGGCACGATCTGGCCGAGTCCGATGGTCCCCGCCATGGCGCCCAGCGCCCACCGCGACGGCACGAGCCACGCGAGCTGCTCGATGCCGGGCACCCCGTTCAGCTTGAGGAGGGCGCCGCAGAACACCACCTGGACGATGGCGAGGAGCACGAGCAGCGGCATCGTCACCTCCTCCTTGCGCACGAGCGCCGACACGAGGAGCCCCAGCATCATGGCGGTGAACGCGAGCAGGGCCACCGCCAGGGCGACTTCCACCAGCGGTGGCAGGAGTACGCCCGCGCCGCCGGGCGCGTTGAGGTCCACACCGAGCAGAGCGACCAGGGTCAGGACGACGGCCTGCAGCACGGTGATGGTGCCAAGGACGACGACCTTGGACATCAGGTACGCCGATCTGGAGAGCCCCACGGCCCGTTCCCGCTGATAGATGACGCGTTCCTTGACCAGTTCCCGGACGGCGTTGGCGGCGCCGGTCAGGACTCCGCCCACGCAGAGGATGAGCAGCGCGTTCATCGCCGTGTCCTGCGTCAGCCTGCTCCCCGCGAGGGCCCGCGCCATGGCGCCCATCACGAACGGCAGCGCGATCATGATCGCGAGGAACGTCCGGTCCGCGCCGAGCGCGGCGGCGTATCGCCGTACCAGGGTGCGCAGTTGGGACCCCCAGCTCTGCGGCTTGGGCGGCGGCGTGAAGGACGCGGGGGCCGGGGCCCGCGTGAGGGGCGCGGGGTACGGCTGCGCGGAGGAGTTGGCGATGTAGCGCTGGTGGATCGGGGACTCCCGGTAGTCACGGGCCCAGTCCCGGTCGCGGTCGGCCTCGAAGGCTTCGAACGCCTCGGGCCACTCGGTGAAGCCGAGGAACGGGAGCGCGTCCCGCGGCGGTCCGTAGTAGGCGATCCTGCCGCCCGCCGCGAGCACCAGGAGCCGGTCGCACACGTCGAGGCTGAGCACGCTGTGCGTGACGACGATGACCGTGCGGCCGTCGTCGGCGAGGCCGCGCAGCATGTGCATCACCGAACGGTCCATGCCGGGGTCGAGCCCGGACGTCGGCTCGTCGAGGAAGAGCAGCGACGGTTTGGTGAGCAGTTCCAGTGCGACGCTCACGCGCTTGCGCTGTCCCCCGGAGAGGCTGTGGATGGGCTGGCCGACGCGTTGTTCCAGACCGAGTTCGCGGATGACCTCGTCGACTCTGGCCCGGCGTTCCGCCTTCTCGGTGTCCTGGGGGAAGCGGAGCTCGGCTGCGTAGCCGAGGGCGCGGCGCACGGTCAGCTGGGCGTGCAGGATGTCGTCCTGCGGTACGAGACCGATGCGCTGGCGGAGCTCCGCGTAGTCGCGGTAGAGGTCGCGGCCGTCGTAGAGGACGGTGCCGCCGTTCGCGGGACGCAGCCCGGTGAGGGCGTTGAGCAGGGTGGACTTCCCCGCGCCACTCGGCCCGACGACGGCCAGCAGGCACTTCGCGCCCACCGGGAAGGACACCTGGTCGAGGAGGGTTCTGCGGCCCCGGTCGACGGTGACCGTCAGTCCCTGGACGTCGAGCGACACCTCGCCCGTGTCGACGTACTCCTGCAGTTCGTCACCGACCAGGCAGTACGCGCGGTGGCCCACGCCCACGATGTCCCCCGGCGCGACCGGGGCGCGCGCCACCGGCTGGCCGTTGAGGTAGGTGCCGTTGTGGCTGCCGAGGTCGACGATCTCGTACGTACCGTCCGCGAGGAGTCTCAGTTCGGCGTGCCGACGGGAGACGACCAGGTCGTCGATGACCACGTCGTTGTCGTCGGCGCGGCCGATCCGGACCGTGCGGGCGGGCAACGGGCGCACGGTCGTCGGTTGCCGGAAGGTGCCGGTCGCCGCGGGCATGCTGACGGAGGAGGGACGCCCGGCGGGGACCGCATCGGGAGGGGCGCGGCCGACGAGCACCGCGCGGGGACCGTCCGTGACGTTGCCGAAGCGGATGACGCTGCCCGGCCCGATGTCCCCCTCCTGGATGCGCCGTCCGTCGGCGTACGTGCCGTTGGTGCTGTGCTCGTCCTCGATCGTCCAGTGATCGAGCTCGGCATGGAGAACGGCGTGATGCCACGAGACGCGGTCGTCGTCGAAGACGATGTCGCTCAGGGGGTCGCGCCCCACGTGATAGTCCCGGCTCGGACTCATCACCGTGGAGCCGGTATCCGTCTCCAGGACGAGTTCGGGCGGGCTCACCGCGCGGGACCGCCACTCTCCCATGGCCTGAATTCTACCTATCCGCCCCTTTTGACGCCTGGGCTGAGGTCCTCGCGCACGCTCGGCCAGGACGAGCACGGGGGCCACTCCTCGCCGGGAAGCCCTACGGCGCCGGTCCCTCAGGGACCCCAAAAACGATCAAGGGCCGGTGTCGGATTGCTCCGACACCGGCCCTGATCTGCGACTCTTTCGAGTCGGGACGACAGGATTTGAACCTGCGACCCCTTGACCCCCAGTCAAGTGCGCTACCAAGCTGCGCCACGTCCCGATGCCCGTCTGACCTGGGGTTTCCCCCGGCCGTTCGTGCATGAGAACAATACCGCACTTCCCCGGGTGGTCACGAACCCCTTTCCCCCGGGGCCCTCGGCCGCTCAGTCGGTCTGCTGCCGCTGCCCCCGCTCGAAGTACGCCACGAGCTCGGGGTCGAGCCGCGGCACCTCGCGGGGGGTGCCGCCGGCCCGCAGGGAGGCCGTCGCCTCGTAGCCCGCCGCGACCGCCATCCGGGCGGCGACGGGAGAGGTGTCCGTGACGCCCCCGTCGCGCACGAACCGCAGGAACTCGTCGATGATCAGCGGGTCCGCCCCGGCGTGCCCGTCGTCCTTGTCGGCGTCGGGGATCTCGTGCGTCTCGTCCGGCTCGGCCCGGTACTCGGAGCGCCGGGAGTTCCAGACCTTCACGTGGCCGCCGGGGCCGTCGCCGAAGTTCTCCAGGCGGCCCGCGTCGCCGATGACCGTGTAGTTGCGCCAGTAGTCGGGGGTGAAATGACACTGCTGGTAGGAGGCGAGGACACCGTTGTCGAGGCGCATGTTGAGCAGCGAGACGTCCTCGATGTCGATCACCGGATTGAGTGCGCGCTGGGTGTGCGGGGGCCAGTGGCCGTCCTCGGTGTACCAGTCCTCGGTCTTGGGCTCCCCGGGTGCCCGCCGGTGCGGGTTGTCGCCGTACACCATCAGGTCGCCCATGGCCTGCACGTCGCGCGTGTAGCCGCCGGACAGCCAGTGCAGTACGTCGATGTCGTGCGCGGCCTTCTGGAGCAGGAGGCCGGTGGTGTACTGGCGCTCGGCGTGCCAGTCCTTGAAGTACCAGTCGCCGCCGTAGCCCACGAAGTGGCGCACCCAGACCGTCTTGACGGTGCCGATGGCGCCGCGGCCGATGAGGTCGCGCATCATCCGCACGACCGGCATGTGCCGCATGTTGTGGCCCACGTACAGACGGGTGCCGGTCTCGCGCGCCGTGTGCAGGATCTCGTCGCAGCGCTCGACCGTGATGTCGAGCGGCTTCTCGACGAAGGCGGGCTTGCCCGCGAGCAGCGCGGCGCAGGCCAGGTCGGCGTGCGTGTGGTCGGGGGTGAGCACGAGCACGGCGTCGAGGTCCGGGGCCTCGATCACCTTGCGGTGGTCGGCCGAGAGGGCCGCGCCGGGGAAGGCCGCGGCGGCCGCCTCGCGGGCCCGCGGGTCGGGATCCGCGACGGCCGCGACGACGGAGCCGCGACCGGGCCGGTGCGCGGTGCGCGCGAGGGTGCCGCGCATGCCGTATCCGATGACGCCGATACGGAGGTCGGTCATGTCAACTTCCTTCACGTCGGGCGGTGTTGCCGTGGGGAGTGCGGCGGAGCGAGGGCGTGTCCGGGCCGCGCCGGGGCGCGGGACGTACCGTCCGGCGGGCCCTGAGGTCGAGGGGCATGCTGCGCATTGTTCTCGATGTCGGTGGCCGCGGCAGGTACATCGCGGCAACCGCGTGCCTGCGTCGGCCGGGCGCGTGCCCGCCCGGCCCGCGAGGTGGCCGGATTCCTCACCACTTCCCCACACCACAGGGGTCGCCGGCGCACGAGCGACGGCCCTGGGCCGCTCGGTCAACCCCCGTTTCGCGTCGTCGGCCCCTGTCCGGATGCGGATGGCTGGTGGCCGGAGCGTTTCGGTGCCCCGGAGCCGTGACCTGGACGGCGTCCGATTCCGCATCGCGCGCGGGGCCCGCTCCCCTCACCACCTCATAGCACCGTTCGCGCCGGTTCACACCCCAACGCGCCACCCCTGGACGCAACCGCAAGAGGCCGCGAGACCTCCCGTCGCCCCTTACCGAGCCCTCCGACTCCCATGGCGCGCACCCGAGTTGCGGATCAACAGAGCCCGCCATCGCCACTCCTCGCGGGACCGTGCCGACCAACGGCCTACCCCTACGACCGGCACCCGAGGCCCGAGGCCGCCCCCCGCACCCGCCCGCCCGGGCCCCGGCACGCCGGGGGCCCTACGCGGGACCCCCAGGTCAGCGCGGAGATCAGAGGCCTTCCACGCCCGCTGGGGAAGGGGCCCGGGCCGACCCAACCGCCGTACTCGGCAGGCCGGTTAGCCACCCGACGCCACCCCAGACGAGCCACAGGGACGGGCGGCAGGGGGTCGCCTGCCTCCGGTGGTCACCCTTGAACGCGAAGGCGAGATCAATTTCGTCGATGTTGAAGCGGAATCGGCTCTTCGGTTGTCCCCAGATGTCACGACGGTGCCCATCTGATTCCGTTTCCTGGCCCTCAGTGCCACATGCCCACGAAACCTTTGCCGTTGGCATGTGGCAGAAAGTTGTGTGAAGGGGATGCAATCGACTGGGACCGAACGGGCCGGCCCGCACACAACACATCGTCATTCAAACGTCAACACGCTTGATTCTGGCCAAAGTTGACGCTGAATGTTGTACCCACCGAAGGTGATCCACAGCATGATGGGGGTCGGCCTCTTCGGGACGGGACCACTGCCGATGCACCACCTGCCGGGGCCTCCCGCGGCAGGCGTTTCGCGGAGGAGGGCTCGCGGATGGACGCATACTTCAACAGCCGGCTTCACCAACAACTCAGGGAAGACGTACGCCACTTCGCGGAACGCGAGGTCCGGCCCCGGATCGCCGAGATGGAAAGGGCCCGCACCGTCCAGCACGAGCTGTCGCGGCTCATCGCCCGGCAGGGCTGGATAGGGGCCACCGTGAGCCCCGCGTACGGCGGGATGGGAGTGGGCCACCTCGGCAAGACCATCATCATCGAGGAACTGTCGCGGGTGAGCGGCGCGATGGGCGCGATGGTACAGGCGTCCCAGCTCGGCGTCGCCAAGATCGTGCACTTCGGGAACGAGGAGCAGAAGAAGACCTGGCTCCCGGCCGTCTCCGCGGGTGAGTGCCTGCCGACGATCGCCGTCACCGAACCGGAGTCGGGCGGACACGTGCTGGGCATGGCGGCGAGCGCGGTCCGCGACGGGGACGACTACGTCCTCAATGGCCGAAAAGTATATGTCGGCAACAGTCACGTCGGTGATCTTCACGGCGTGGTCCTGCGCACCGGACCCGGATCGAAGGGGCTGTCGGCCTTCCTCGTCGAGTCCGATCGGCCGGGCTTCTCGCTGGGCGAGCACCGCGAGTCGATGGGGCTGCACGGCTTCAGCTTCGGCGAGGTCTTCTTCGACAACTGCCGTGTCCCGGCGGCCAATCGGCTGGGCGAGGAGGGCGACGGGCTCGCCGTCGCGTACTCCTCCAGCGTCCTGTACGGCCGGGCCAACCTCACCGCGGTCTCCCTCGGCATCCACCAGGCGATCCTGGAGGAGACCACCAGGTTCTGCACCGAGCGGATCCGCTACGGCAAACCGCTGCACGAACTCCCCAACATCAAAATCAAGTTGGGGCAGCTGCAGTCCCGCCTGATGACGGCCCGGCTCGTCGCCTACCACGCGGTCGACCTGCTCGACCGGGGACTGCCGTGCGACGCGGAGCTCATGAACGCGAAGGTCGTCAACGTCGAGTCGGCCCTGGACTCCGCCCGCAACGCCATGGAGATCCACGCGGCGGCCGGGCTGTTCACCGACCGGCCCATCGAGCGGTACCTGCGCGACGCCCACCACATCTTCGCCCCGGCCGGCACCTCGGACGTACAGCTGCTGCGGCTGGCGGAGGTGGCGCTGGGCACGGCGAAGGGCCAGTGGTCCGAGCGGCTCTCCGACCTGGTGCGGATGGAGGAGCTGACGGCGGCCCACTGACCGTACGCGCATCGCGGGGGCGGCTCAGATGCGGCCGTCCTCGCGCCGGTGGATCTGCTCGATCAGCTCCGCGGCCATCGACTTGATCGTCTCCAGGCCGGCCCTGCCCCAGGGCCGGGGCTCGGTGTCGACCACGCAGATCGTGCCGAGTGCGATGCCCGTACGGTCGATGAGCGGCGCCCCGAGGTAGGACCGGATGCCGATCTCGTCCACGACCGGGTTGCCCGCGAACCGCGGGTAGTCGCACACGTCCTCCAGGACCAGGGCCTTGCGCCGGACCACGACGTGCGGGCAGTAGCCGTGGTCCCGGGCCATGATCCGGCTCACCCCGCCGGACGCGGCGGCCGCCGCCCCCAGGTCCGAGCCGTTGTGCGTGCCGTTCGGCGTGTGCAGCCCGGCGAAGAACTGCTGGTTCTCGTCAATGAAGTTGACCATCGAGAAGGGCGCTCCGGTCACCTCGGCGAGCTTGTGCGCGAACTCGTCGAAGGCCGGGTCGGGCCGCTCCCCCATGCCCAGCTGCCGCAGCCGCTGGACGCGGACCGGCGCCTCCCGGTCGACGGGGGTGAGCAGGAGATGGCCGGTCGGGTCGTACGTCATAGTCAAGCTCCATGGCTGGTGGCTGCCGGAATGGTGGCGAGCAGATGCTGGACCAGGGTGACCAGCGTGCGGATGCCGGAGCTGCCGATGCGGGCGTCGCACAGCACGACGGGGACCTCGGGCTTGAGGTCTATGGCGGCCCGCACCTCCTCCGGGTCGTAATGGTAGGAGCCGTCGAACTCGTTGACGGCGACGAGGAATCCGATCCCCCGCCGCTCGAAGAAGTCGACGGCGGAGAAGCATTCGTCGAGCCGCCGGGTGTCGGCGAGGATCACCGCCCCCAGGGCCCCCTCGGAGAGCTCGTCCCACATGAACCAGAAGCGCTCCTGCCCGGGCGTGCCGAACAGGTAGAGCACGTGGCGGTCGTCCAGGGTGATGCGGCCGAAGTCCATGGCCACCGTCGTGGTGGTCTTGGACTCGACCCCTTCGAGGCTGTCGTGGGCCACGCTGACCGTGGTGAGGAGCTCTTCGGTGGAGAGCGGTTCGATCTCGCTGACCGCCCCGACAAAGGTCGTCTTGCCGACCCCGAAGCCGCCCGCGACGAGGATTTTCAGCGCGGTCGGGAAGAGGTCCGCGGCGTCCCCGTCGGGCAGGGCGTCAAAGCCGTCGTCGTAGGCCATCGAGCACTGCCTCCAGCAGAGATCGGTCGGTGGGTGTGTGGTGGAAGCGGGGGGCCCGGGCGGTCACCGCCCCGCAGTCCACCAGATCGGAAAGGAGCACCTTGGTGACGACGGCCGGCAGCCGTAAGTGCGCCGAGATCTCCGCCACCGATGTGGGCCCCTTGCACAGGCCGAGGGCCTGCGAGTGCTCGGGGCCCAGGTGCGTCTGGGGGACCGTGCCGGTGGCCATGACCTGGGAGAGCAGGTCCAGGGTCGCGGTCGGCCTGGTCCGGCCGTTGCTGACCGTGTAGGGGCGGATGAGCCGCCCGGCCGCGTCGTCCAGCCACGGCCCGTCCTGCGGGGCCGCCACGGTCAACTCCTCAGGCCGCTCGGTGTCCCGGCCCCCTGCCTGGCCGGCGTGACGAGATACGGTCGTACGCTCTTGACGAGCATGGCCATCTCGTAGCCGAGGACCGCCGCGTCGGCCTCCCGGCCGGCGAGCACGGCGAGACAGGTGCCCGAGCCGGCCGTGGACACGAACAGCAGCGTGGAGTCGAGCTCCACCACCACCTGCCGGACCTCGCCCCCGTCGCCGAAACGGGCCCCCGCGCTGCGGCCGAGCGAGTAGAGGCCCGAGGCGAGCGCCGCCATGTGGTCGGCGCTGTCGGTGTCCAGTCCGTGAACGGATTTCACCAGACCGTCGGAGGAGAGCAGAACCGCATTGCGGGTGTAGGGCACCCGCTGGACCAGTCCGCTCAGCAGCCAGTCGAGGTCCGAGTGGTGTCCGGTCGGCGCATCGCTCGCCATGGTGCATCTACTCCTTGGAGTGTTCGGCGTCAGTTTCCGACTGGAGCGCCTGGGGTGAGAGGTGGGTCGACTGTGCGGGGTGGCTCTGCTGTGCCTCTGCGAGGCCGATCCCCCGCTGGAAGGCGGCCATCAACCCCGGGTCGTGCAGGGCGTGTTCATCCTCCCTGCGGGGTGCGGGGGCGTCCCGCAGCTGGGGCACGAGGTGTTCCTGGCTGCGGCGGCGCGGCAGGTCGGGCCGGCCCATGGTGCCGCGCACGGCGCCGTTCTGGGCCCTCGGGGTCACGGGCATCCGGGACTCGATGGTCTCGGGGGCCACACCGTGCTGGATGCCGGGGGGTGCGGCCGCCGGGTTGGGCCGCTCGTCGTGCGCCCCGCGCACGGGCAGCGGCCCGCTGCCGTGACCGGCCGTGGTCGGCTCGGTCAGCTGCTGTCGGGGCGGCGGAATCAGGTCGATGCCGTGCCGCGCCTGGTGTACGGGCTCCGGCTGGGGGGGTGCGATGGCGGGCTGGGGGACGGCGGGCGGCAGGGGCGCGCTCACCTCGGCGGGACGCGCGGCCTGCGCGGGCGACGGCACGACGGGAATCTGGCCGGTGCTGTCGCGCTCCGCCTGCGGCTCGGGCCTGCCCGGCTGGTTGAGCCCCTCGGGCTCGGAGCCCAACAGGCCCTGCGGCAGCACCAGTACGGCCTGGACGCCGCCGTAGATGTTGGTCTGGAGACGGACGGCGATGCCGTGCCGCCGGGCCAGCGCGGAGACCACGAAGAGCCCGATGCGCCCGTCCTGGAGGAGGTGGGCGACGTTGACCTGGTCGGGGTCGGACAGCAGCGCGTTCATCTTGTTCTGCTCGGTGACCGGCATGCCGAGGCCGCGGTCCTCGACCTCCACGGCCAGCCCCGCCGTCACGAACTGGGCCCGCAGCAGCACCTGGGTGTGCGGCGCGGAGAACACCGTCGCGTTCTCGACGAGTTCGGACAGCAGGTGGATGACGTCGGCCACGGCGTGCCCGCGCAGCGTGCCGTCGATCGGCGGGACCAGCTTGACCCGGGGGTACTGCTCCACCTCGGCGATCGAGGAGCGCAGGACCTCGGTCATGGTGACCGGGTGGGACCACTGGCGGCGTGAGATGGCACCGCCGAGCACGGCGAGGTTCTCGGCGTGGCGGCGGATGCGGGTGGCCAGGTGGTCGACGTGGAAGAGCCCCTTGAGCAGCTCGGGATCCTCGACCTCGTTCTCCAGCTCGTCGAGCAGCTGGATCTCGCGGTGCACGAGGGACTGGAGCCTGCGGGCGAGGTTGACGAAGACCTCGACCTTCTGCTCGTTGCCGACGCTGCTGGAGAGCTGGGAGGCCTGCACCACGGCGGCCACGGCCGCGTCGTGGGAGCGGTTCAGCTCGTGCGCGAGCAGCTCGAACTCGTCGGCGCCGGCTGGCAGTTGCGCCGGTGCGGGCCGCGCGGGCGGTCCTTCGCCGCGGCGCAGCGCCTCCACGACCGTACGGAGATCGGCGGCCGAGCGGGCGCTGCCCCGGCGCAGCCCGTTGGCCCGGCCGAGCACAGTCTTGGCCGCCCGGTCGGCGCCGATCCCGGCCGCGACCAGCGCGGCGATGGCGAGCGCGGCGAGGCCCGCGAGCACGGCCCACAGCCCCACCGAGGGGTGGCGGCCGGTGGAGTGCAGGGTGAACGCGACGGCCGCCGCGCCGCACAGCACCGCCACGGTGGCAGGCAGCACGGCGGCGCGCAGCAGCTGCGGACGTATGCGGGACTCGGGCGACGGGCGCGGCCCGGGGGGCGTCGGCGCCCGGCCCGCGGGGGCCGGTTGCCCGGTCTCGGCGGTGGGCTGGTGCGGCCGGGTGGCGTTGCGGCCGTGCCGCCCGCCCTCGCGGCGGTCCGGCCGCGCGGCGGGTGCGCGGAGATGAGACATCGGCGTCCTCGGTGCGTTGGGTCCCATGGATCATTCTGGCAGGCCCAACTCGGCTGATGTAAGGCCCACTTTGATCGTCGACCACTCACCGTAGTCGCCAATCCATCACCCTCGGTGCGCAGTTGGCAAAGTTCCACGCACAGCGTCCCGCTCTGGTATGACGCATCGTACGACAGACCGATAACGTGCGGGATCTTCAACTCTCCCCCACGGAACGGCCGATGCCCTGTCCCGCCCCCGCACGTTCCGCTTCACATCCTACGGAAGCCTTGGCCCATGCTTGACCGGGGGGCGGGCTGGAAGTGGGTTCGAAGGGGCATTCCCCCGTCCTGTCCCACCCCCTCACCCCACCCTGGGAAACGCCGCACGCACACCCGCCCCGTTCACGACGAAGGCCGTCGCGGCGATCATCAGGGCGCAGGCCACCTGCAGGGCGACGAACCACGCCGGGAGGGCACCCGGGATCATGTCGAGGGCGACGATCGTGATCGGCACGGCGAGCGAGATGACGCGCACCCGCACGTAGGCCCACCGCTTTCCCCGTGCCGCGAGGGTCGTCAGCCAGTGGGTCACCACGGCGCTCGCGAGCACTCCGCCCGAGCGGCCCCACATGAACGAGGTCACCGTGTGTCCGGTGAGCGCGCGGATGACGACCGTGAGAAGGACGGCCGCGCTCAGCACACCGTAGGCCGTGACGATGAACCTCGCCCTGCGGAAGGCGCGTTGGGTGAGGGCGTCTGCCGGGGTGGCTTTGGGGATGGTGGTGTACATGGCTTCCTCCGTCTGGGGCGCTTCGGGATGTCCGGTGTGGTGTCGACGTTAGGAAGCGCGCCCAGGAGCCGGTATGGGTCTGGGCGCACAGGCGGGTGGGTCCAGACCCACTCCCCGTCCGATCCGGGGCGCGCCGGCCGGTGAGCGGTGCAGAGTGGAGATCACGAAGCCGTGGGGACCTGGTGGGCTCGGTGAAGGCGGCGGGTGCCACGGTCGGACGGGAAGGGGAAGGAAGGGTCATGCGACAGCTGCGTCCATGGGTGGTCCGGGTCTGTGTGGGGTTCGTCCGTGCCTGTGCGGTGGTGGGCGTCACCCTGGTGATTCCGGCGGTGTGGGCGGCCTCCACAGTCCTGGGGATCTGGTGGGGGCCCGCGAACCCGTGGTCGTGGCTCGCACCGGCCGTGCTGGTCTGTGCGGGCACGCTCGGTCTGTCCCGGCCGGTCTGCCGCCTGGTCCGCGTCCTCGTCGCGCGGTGGACCGGCACCGTCATCCCCTCCGGGTACCGGCGGCCGGGGCCCGTGACACAGCTGTCCACCGGCTACTGGTGGAACGGCTTCGGCTACGAGCGCACCAGCCGCGACGCCGCTCTGGACCAGCGGATGCGGCTGCGGTGGAAGGATCCCGCCACCTGGCGCGACCTGCGGTTCACCCTGATCGTGCCGGTCACCGCGGGGGCGGTCGCAGCCGTTCCCCCCGCCGGGGTGGCGGCCGCGGTCCTGGGGTCCGGCGGGCCGGGGCCCGCCCCGCGCCTCGTCGGCCTGCTCGGCCTGGTCCTGGCCGTCGTCACGGCACCGTACGCCTGGCGGCCCCTTCGGCCGGTGGCCGCCCGCTTCCTGGGGGCGTCGGCGGCGATGGCGCTGGCCGACCGGGTGGACGAGCTGACCGCCCAGCGCGCGGACACCACGGTCGCGCAGGCCGCCGAGATCCGCCGGATCGAACGGGACCTGCACGACGGGGCCCAGGCGCGCCTGGTCGCGCTCGGGCTCTGTCTGGCGACCGCGGAGAAGCTGATGGACACCGACCCGGAGCAGGCCAGGGCGCTGATGCAGGAGGCACGGGCCGGGGCGAGCACGTCACTGACCGAACTGCGCGAACTGGTCCACGGCATCAACCCGCCCGTGCTCAACGAACGCGGGCTCATCGACGCCGTACGCGCCTTCGCCCTGGACAGCCCGCTCGAGGTGGAGGTCCGCGCCGACGGCGAACTCGGCCTGGACCCGCCGATCGAGTCCGCCCTGTACTTCGGCATCGCCGAACTGGTGACCAACGCGGTCAAGCACGCCCGCGCGAGCCGGGCGCGGATCGCCATCGGGCGGAGCGGCCCCGCCATCGTCGTGGAGGTCGAGGACGACGGCACAGGCGGCGCCGTCGTGCGCGCCGGTGGAGGTCTGGCGGGGCTGCGCCGACGCCTCGCCGTCTTCGACGGCACCGTGGAGATCACCAGCCCGGTGGGCGGCCCGACGCGGGTGAGGATGATGGTGCCATGCGCATCGTTGTAGCCGAAGACCTCTACCTCCTGCGGGACGGGATGGTCCGCCTCCTCCAGGCGTACGGGCACCAGGTGGTGGCGACGGCGGCCACCGGGCCCGAGACACTGGCGGCACTGCGGGAGTTCCGGCCGGACGTCGCCGTCGTGGACGTCCGCATGCCGCCGACCCAGTCGGACGAGGGGCTGCGGGCGGCCCTCGCCGCCCGTCGCGAGATGCCCGGCTTCCCCGTCCTGATCCTCTCCCAGCACGTCGAACAGCTCTATGCCCGCGAGCTGTTGGCCGACGGCGCCGGGGGCATCGGCTACTTCCTCAAGGAGAGCGTGTTCGACGCCGACCAGTTCATCGACGCGCTGGAACGAGTCGCCGGCGGGGGCACCGCGATGGACCCGGCCGTCATCGCCAAGCTGCTGTCCAGCGGGTCATCGAACCGGCTGCTCGAAGGGCTCACCGAGCGCGAGCACGCCGTGCTCGGCCTCATGGCCGAAGGACTCTCCAACCAGGCCATCGGCCGACGCCTCTTCCTCAGTGAGAGCGCGATCAGCAAGTACACGACCTCGATGTTCGGCAAACTCGGCATCACCGACGACGACAGCAACAACCGGCGGGTCCTCGCCGTCCTCGCCTACCTCAACCACCCCTGACCACGGTTCGCCCCCTCAGTGCTGCGAGCGCCCCGGCAGTGGGGTCGTGGTGAGCGTCCCGGCCGGGTCACCCGCGAGGGCCCCTTCGACGGCGTCGCGCCAGACGGGCCCCGCGAGGGTGCCGCCGAAGGCCTGGCCGACGGTGTCGCCTCCGATGCTCTGGCCGTCGAGGTCCTGGGGGCTGCGGGTGTCGCTGACGACGGCGGCGCCGGACAGTTCGGGGGTGTACCCGGCGAACCACACCTGCTTGCTCTCGTCGGTGGTGCCGGTCTTGCCCGCGCTGTCGCGGTCGGTGAGCCCCGCGGGCTTGCCGGTGCCGTCCTGGACGACGCCGAGCAGCATGGTGGTGACGGTGTCGGCGGTCTCCGCGGACATCACCTGATGGCAGTCGGCCTGCGGCACCGCGACGCTGCGGCCGTCCGGCCTGGTCACCGACGTGATGGCGACCGGTGTGCAGTACGTGCCGTGGTTGGCGAAGGTCGCGTACACATTGGCCATCTCCAGCGGGGTCAGGTCGTTGCTGCCCAGGGTGAGCGAGGGGACCACCTGCAGCTTGGTGCCGCCCGCCTGGGCGGTGATGCCCAGCGCGTTGGCCATCTTGGACACCTCGCACAGACCGGTGTCGGCCTCCAGCTGGGCGAAGTAGGTGTTCACGGACTGGGCCATGGCGTCCGGCATGGCGAACGGCCCGGTCAGGGAGTGGCTGTCGTTGTGGACCTCGCCGTTCTCCGGATACGTGTGGCCCGAGCAGTCGGACATCTCGGGCCAGGGCATGGAGTACGGCGCCGGATACTGCTGATTCGGGGTCATGCCCTTCTCCAGCGCCGCGGCGGCCACGATCGGCTTGAACGTGGAGCCCGTCGGGAAGCCGAGCCCGCCGCCCATGTCCGTACCGACGTTGAGGTTGATCTCGGTCTGGTGCGCGCCGAGGCCGTAGTCACGGCTCTGCCCCATCGCGACGATCTTGCCGGTACCGGGCTGGACGAGGCTCATCACCGCGGCGGCGTCGTCCGTGGTGTACGCGTGGGAGGTGACCGACTGCTGGAGCGCCTTCTGCGCCTTGGGCGACAGCGTCGTACGGATCTGCAGGCCGCCCCTGCTCCACAGCGCCTGCCGCTCGTTCGCCGTCCTGCCGAACGCCGCGTCGGTGAGGACGACCCGGTGGACGTAGTCGCAGAAGAAACCCTCGCCCTGCTGGGCGGTGATGCAGCCCTGGCGGGGCGCGCTGACCTTGAGCCTGATCGGTGTGCTGATGGCCTGCTGGGCCTGGGCGTCGGTGATCGAACCGTACTGGGCCATCTTGGCCAGCACCGTGTCGCGGCGCTGTTTGGCGAGGCGGCCGTTGGTGACCGGGTCGTACATGGTCGGCGACTGGACGATCCCGGCCAGGAGCGCCGCCTGGGGCAGCGAGAGGTCCTTGGCGTGCACGCTGAAGTAGCGCTCGGAGGCCGCCTCGACCCCGTACGCCTGCTCGCCGAAGAACGTGATGTTCAGGTAGTTGGTGAGGATCTGTTCCTTGGGCAGGGTCTGCTCCAGCTCGATCGCGTAGCGCAGCTCCTGGATCTTGCGGCCGAGGGTCTGGCGCTGGGCTTCGAGGACCGCCTTCTGGTCGCTGCCCGCCTGCTCCACGAAGACGTTCTTCACATACTGCTGGGTGAGGGTGGAACCGCCCTGGGCCACGCTGCCGCTCGCCGCGTTCTTGTTCAGGGCGCGCAGCACACCCTGGAGGTCGACCGCTCCGTGCTGGTAGAACCGGTTGTCCTCGATGTCGACCAGCGCCTTGCGCATGACCGGGGCCATCTGGTCGCCCGGTATGACGGTGCGGTCGCGGTCGTAGACCGTGGCGATGAGCCCGCCGTCGGCGTCGTAGATCTGGGAGGCCTGGGAGAGCGGAGGAGTCTTGAACTCGTCGGGCAGACTGTTGAAGCTCTGCGCGCCCGACTTGGCGCCCAGCCCCAGCATGCCCGCCGCGGGCAGCGCGATCCCGGCGGCCAGCGCCCCCGCCAGGACGCTCACCCCGAGGAACTTCAGGGTGCGGACAACGGGGGATCCGGGCAGGCGGGAGCGCATGAGGGGCATAGGGCGAAACATACGCAGCAGACCTATGAATCGCCTCAAATAATCGTCTTTGAAGGGTAATTCCGGCCGCGTGGGACCGGGGCTGGCTGCCCCGGCCCCCTCCGTGGCCCAGGTTTGATCATTTCGCTTGATCGCTTGTGCCGGGGATCACGCCCGTGCACTGCGGCTCTCCCGGCCGCACCGGGTCGGCCGGGGCGGTGAACAGGGACACCCGATGGCTGACCGCGACCGGCTCGCGCGGGACGGAGCGCCGGGTGGGGTCGGGGCTGCCGACGTAGAGCCAGCCGATGAGCCGCTCGTGGGGCGCGAGGCCGAGCAGCGCACGGGTGCCGGCCGAGTCGACGGACGAGCCGGTGCGCCACATGCTGCCGAACCCCCGGTCGTGCAGGAGCAGCATCAGCGAGTTGACCATGGTGCTGCTCGCGGCGAGCTGCTCCCAGTCCGGTACGCGATGGCTGCGCCGGGGCACGAAGACCAGGGTCGCCAGGAGCGGTGCCCGCAGGGGTTTGCGTCCCTCGCGGCGGACGGCCTCGGCGTCGGTGGCGCCGGACGCGAAGGCCTCCCCCAGTGCCGCCCGGCTCTCACCGCGTACGAGGATCCAGCGCCACGGGCGCAGGTGGCCGTGGTCGGGTGCGGTCGCCGCCCAGCCGAGGAGATCGACGAACTCCTCGTCGCTCGGGGCGGGTTCGATCAGCCGGTGCTCGCTGCGGCGGGTCCGTATGGCGGCCTCCAGCTCCATCAGTGCTCGCTCCTCGTCGCGGTCCCTGGCATGCCTGCTCCCTGCGTGGGGCGCCGGGCGCACGGCCCCCGGCGTCCCGCACCTACCCGCACGGCGGCGGCAGCCAGAACGAGCGCACTCCCCGCACCGCGGCGAGGCGGTCGCGGGCCATGCTGGTCGCGGCGGCGGCCGTGCTGATGTTCAGGTGCTTGGCCCGGGTGAAGATCTCGACGAGGCGCTCCGGGATCAGCCGCGCGCGGTGCCTGACGCGGTCCATGTCGTGGCCCGCGGGGTGCAGTTCGTCGACCACCTGGATCAGGCCGAGCGCGTTGATCACGAAGTCCGGCGCATAGAGGATGCCGCGCGCGGCGAGGCGCTCCGCGATGGCGGGCCCGGCGAGCTGGTTGTTGGCCCCGCCCGCCACGACGCGGCAGCGGAGCTTGTCCACCAGGTCGGCGTCGATGACGTTGCCGATCGCGTTCGGGCTGAGGACGTCCACGTCCAGGAGGTAGAGCTTCTCGCGGCTGACGACCTCCGCACCGCAGGTCTCGGCCACCCGCTCGGCCTTCTCCTGGTCGATGTCGGCCACCGTCAACCGGGCTCCGCCCTCGGCGAGATGGGCCGCCAGCCGTGCCCCGACCTTGCCGACACCGTCGATCGCGATGTGCCGGTCGGCCAGGCTGTCGCTTCCGTCGAGGTACTTCAGGCAGGCCCGGATGCCGAGGTTCACCCCGTACGCCGTCATGGCACCGGATTCACCCGAGCCGCCCTCCTCGACGTCCAGGCCCCGTATCCACCGCGACTCCTTGCTCATGACGCGGAGGTCGGCGGTGGTGATGCCCATGTCGCAGGCGGCGATGAACCGCCCGGAAAGGCTCTCGACGGCCTGGCCGAAAGCACGCAGCAGCGTTTCGGACTTCTCCACACCGGGACCGCCGAAGATGACCGCTTTGCCGCCCCCGATGTCCAGGCCCGCGCAGGCCGCCTTGTACGTCATCGCGCGGGAAAGGCGCAACGCGTCGCCGATCGCCTGGTCGTCATCGTGGTACGGGAGGAATCGCACGCCGCCGAGCGCGGGGCCCAGCAAGGTCGAATGAATGGCGATGACACAGCGCAGCCCGCCCGGGCCGGAGGTGAAGAGAACCTGCTCGTGGCCGTCCATTTCGTGGAACACACTCATAACCCACCCCAGAATTTCGTCCAGTGACATCCGGGCCGGCGGTCCGCACGGATGCGGACCGCCGGCCCGTCCGGCAGAGAGTTATGCGGCCGGCTGCAATCCGGACGAGAGGAGCGCCGCGTCCAGAACGTCCCACAGCGCGCACAGTGATTCGAGGAAGTCCTCGACGCCCTGGGCTATTTGGTCGCTGTTCGACGCGTCCATGACGGTCGAGACGGCGCGGATCACATTCGCCTCGTGCTGCTGCTCGGCACCGGCGTCACCCCAGTGCTCCGCCATGTAGTGCATCTCCGGCTCGTCGAGTCCGGCCTTGTAGTGACCGGAGTCGATCAGGGCGCGCTTCTCGCCGGGGATCAGCGACTGATTGGAGATGATCTCCAGGGCGAGTGCCGTGCCCAGGTTGCGCACGGTCGTGGCGGCATCGGAGGAGAAGCGGCGCCGGAACACCTCGATGGCGGCCTTCGCCTGGGCCGTCAGGCCGGTCTCGCGGTCGTATCCCGGCAGGGTGGCCAGCAGCCGGTCCGAGGAGTCCTTGAGCCATGCCTCGACGCGCTCGGTGTCATACACGTCGTCGAAGACCTGGGACCCCGTGCGGTTCACGATGTGGCCCGCCATGGTGGCGAGTTCGGGGCCGTGTCCGGACTCGCTGTCGACGATCTCCTCGATGAGGACCGCCTGCTCGTCCCAGCCGAGGCCGCGCAGCGCGGCCGGGAACTCGCCGCCGGGGCGGGTGGAGGCGCAGAACGACTGCACCTGGTGGAAGAGCGCGCCCGAGACGTCCGCGGACGGGGGCCCGGCGGCCCAGTGGTCGTAGAACGGGTGGGCGAAGACACGGTGCGTCTTGATCCGGTCGATCAGCATGTCGGTCGTCGTCATCGATTCCTACTCCGGTGAGGTGGCTGGGGTTCCGAGGGAAGCGGATCGTTCCGGGGAGGGTGGGCCGGCGCCGCTCAGGCGAACTGGAGCTGTGAGGGGTCGACCTTGGGGACGGAGAAGCCGATCTTCTCGATGTGCTGGGCGATCGCCGTCTTGTAGAGCTCGCGGAGTTCGCCGTTGTCGTGCTTGCGCAGGCCCCACCTGACCGCGAGGCGTCCGCGGCGGGAGTCGGGCCGTCCGAACATGTCGAGCGCCATCGGGTAGAACCGGTCGAGCGCCTTCTGGGCGCGGTCGCGGGACTGGGCGCCGGCGTCGTACGCCTCCTGCATCAGGCGCTTTCCGTAGCCGAAGTGCCGGGCCTCCTCCTTGAGGATGGCGTCGGCCTCGACCCGCAGGGGCGCGTAGGTGCTCGTGGTCATCTCCTTGATCTGGAAATGCCCTTCGAGCTCGCAGAGGAAGCTGAACGCGGCGCGCTCCTCCCAGACCGTGAATTGGGTGGTCATGCTCTCCGCCGGGAAGTAACGGCGGTCCGCGACGGCCTGGTTGACCATGTGCGAGGTGTCGATGCCGAGCGGGGTGAGCAGTTTGGCGAAGCGCCGGAAGTGGTCCACTTCCTCCATGCCGAACTTGAGGCACATATAGCGCTCGTCGGCGTTGGGAGCGAGCGGGTAGAACGAGTCGACGTAGGTGTCGCCCGCGCTCAGCTCGCCTTCACCATTGGCCAGCATCTGATGGGTCAGCACCTCCCGGTATTCCTCGGGGAGTTCACCGACGTTCTCCAGGCTCACATTCTCCGAATAGACAGTCGCCATACGAATCTCCTCCGGTAGCCGAGAAATTGAGACTATCCGGCCGGTTCGTGACGTCGGTAGGCCACGATGGGGCCATCTCGTCCCGGAACCAAGGGAGTAATCCGGGGGCCCTTTGGGAGTACTCCGGAGGTACGACTTCCGGCCCGTTCGGCAGGCGCGCACAAGTGACCCCCCGCGCCACACGCCGTTCTCGTGTGGTGCGGGGGGCTAAAAGGGACGGGCGATGACGGAGGGGCGGATGAAGCGCGGAGACGCGGGCTGATCTATGCCGCGCCGCGCTGCGGGGGCCGGATATAGGTGAGGGTGTGGTGGGAGACGAGCTTCCCGGCGGTGTCGGTCGTTTCGGCGGTCCCGTAGACGATCAGGCGGCCGGGCCGCACGATCGTCGACTCGCAGACCAGGTCGGTGCGGGCCGGGCCGAGGAAGCTGGTGGTCATCTGCTGGGTGACCGACGGATCGTCCTCCCCGAACAGGGACATGATCGCGATCCAGCAGGTCACGTCGGCCAGGGTCATCGCGCATCCGCCCTGGAGCACGCCACCGGGGCGGAAGAGTTCGGGACGCTGCGGCAGGGAGACCCTGGCGCGCCCCTCTTTGACGGCTTCGACCCTGAATCCCCACCAGGGTCCGAAGGGGCTGTTATCGAGGACTGCCTGAGCTGTGTCGACATCCATCACCGAAGGAACATAGCATCGTTCGGTATGTCACCGCGCAGATCCAACGCAGAGCGAACCGAAGCAACGCGTGCCCAACTGACCAGGACGGCACGTGAGTTGTTCAGCGAGCGCGGCTACTCCTCGACGACCATCGCGGAGATCGCGGAGCGCTGCGGGCTCACGACGGGTGCGCTGTACCACCACTGGGCGGGCAAGGAGGCACTGCTCGTGGATGTCGTGCACGACATCCACCGCGAGCTCGCCGTACGGATCCGCGCCCTCGACGCCGCAGGCGGTCCGGTGCCTCGGCTCCTGGCCTCGGGGCGGGAGTTCCTCGCCTTCTGCGCCGACCCGGCGGCGGCCCGGCTGCTCCTCCTGGACGCTCCCGCGGTGCTGGGCCACGAGCGGTGGCGGCAGATCGACGAGCAGTGGTGGCTGTCGACGACGGTCCGGCTGGTGGAGCGGGCGCGCGCCGCGGCGGGCGGTGCCGGCCCCGACGTGGACGGGGCCGAAGGATCCCGTCAGCTCGCGCTCGCCCTGCTGGGTGCGCTGACCGCCCTCGGCCACGAGGTCGCGATGAAGGGCGAGGCGGCGGTCGCCGGAGCGGGCCGGACCTATGAGGCGCTGCTCGTGTCGCTCTTTCGCTGACCCACCTCCGGCCCGGCGGCTACGCGTCGGCGAGCCGGTGCCGGAGGTGGCCGTAGGCCCAGGCGGCGAGGGTGGTCGGGGTGGTGGACCCGACGGTGCGGCGCTGTTCGGGCACGAAGTCCTCGCGCAGCCCGGTCGACATGCCGAGGACGGCTTCGACGAGCCCGTCGGTCATCCCGGCCTGGTGGAGCTGGGCGCGCATGGCGTCGTCGGTGATCCGCTCCACGCCGATGGGCCGGCCGGTGGCGGCGGTGAGGATGTCGGCGACCTCGCTCCAGGTGAGGTCGGCGGGCCCGTGGACGGCTTGGACGCGCCGCCCGGACCAGGCCGGCGACAGCAGGCGCCCTGTGGCCACCTCGGCGATGTCGCGGGGCGCGACCCAGGCCATGGGCTGGTCCAGGGGAAGGATCACCTGGAGGGTGCCGGCGCGCAGGGCGGCGAGCTGAAGTTCGAGATTGGTGAAGAAGTAGCCGCAGCGCAGGTGGGTGACGTCGATGCCCAGGTCGTCCAACGCGGTCTCGGTGCGGGCCAGTCCGTCGATCTCACCCGCGCCCTTGCGCTTCTCAGCCCCGACGCTGCTCTGGAAGACGACCCGTCCGATCCGGTTCTCGGTGACGGCGCGCACCACGCTGTCGGTGGCGCGCGCGTAGTCGGCGAGCGGGTCCTCGCCGCCGGTGGTCGGGTCCACCCAGAACAGCGCGTCGACACCGCGGGTGGCGGCCGCCACCGTGTCGGCGTCGTACTGGTCGACCGGTACGGCGTCGACCTCGTCCTTGATGCCGGGGTCCAGCCGGCCTGGGTCGCGCAGCAGGACGCGCGGGCGGACTCCGGCCCGGACGAGGGCCGCGACGACGTGCCGGCCGACGTTGCCGGTCGGGGTGGTGACAGCGATCTGCATGGTTCCTCCCATTCGGCGACTCATCTTCAGCCTAGGGGAGACGACTGCATCGGGCCGAGCCGGGAAACGAGCAGGGCGGCCTCCACGCGGCTGGACGCCGATAACTTGATCATGACCCGGTGCACATGCTTCTTCACGGTGTTCTCCGCGATATGGAGGGACGATCCGATCTGTTTGTTCGTCATGCCGTCGGCCAGTAACCGCAGAACATCGCTTTCCCGTGAGGTGAGTTGTGAAATCGCCTCCGACGTCAGGGACAGGGGACAGCCTTCGCCTATGTCGGAGATGCGTTCTCTCGGAAGGAGATAGGCGGCGCAGCCGCGGCCGACCAAGGAGATGACGCCGGCGAATTCCTCCTGGAGGATCTCCAGGTCCATGAAACCGGCGACCTTGGCCCGTAACGCGTCCTGGATCGTGACGGCGGAGTCGTGGCACCACAGAACGATGATCGACACGTGCGCGCCGATCAGCTGGACGAGGCGGCGAAGGCTCTCGCCCGTCAGACTGCGCAGGTTGAGCAGGACGATGTCGGGATTTCCGCAGTCGACGGCGGTCAGGACCCCGGCCACGTCCTGCGCCACCCCGACCACGTCGAGGCCCGGCGCCTCTCTGCTCATCGCGACGAGACCGGACCGGGTCACGACCTGGTCATCCGCGATCAGCACGTTGATCTGAGCCATGTACGGCGTCCCCTTCCCCCGTGCGGCCGCCCGCGGGCCTCGGTAGAGGCCGGGCTCAGTACGGCCGCGAGATCGAATAGGCCAGAATGCCGGTCCGCCATTGAGCCGCATTGGTCATATGGGTCAATGGGAGAACGATGGCGGGAAACATCCCGCACCGTCGGCTTCGCACACTTCTTCCTGGATCGGATGGATCCACTGCGCTCTCCGCGATCCGGCACGGGCGGGGACGGGACGCCCCAGAGGAAGGCTCAAGTGCGGGTTGTCCGACTCGCCGCCCCTACTGAGACAAGGCTTTGTCCGAATCCCGTAACACGGGGTCGCTCCAGCTTCATTCAGGCCGACGGGGAGAATCAGCCATGCGCGCGAACTTCTTCTGCACATCCAAGGCGTACCCCCTCGGCCCGGCGTCGGGCTCACGGCGAGCGTACCTCACGGTTACGCCCAGGGGGAGATCTGAATGAAATCTTCCGCATGAGGAGATCGGCGGCCCTCCAACTCGCTTGAATCAGCCATTCCTTCCGAAATCATTCGGTATTCCGGAAGCGGGAAGAACCCTTCATCCGCCACGTCAAATCGGCCATGGCGCATCGGTGCGAGGCGGTCGCGCAATCCGGTCCCCCGGGCGAACGCGGACGGGCCGCCGGGCGGAAGCGGCCCGCCGCCGCGGGGCGCCGCCGCACGGCACCGGGGCGCCCAACGGGCGGGGCTCTCGCGGGTGGTTGACTGGGCCGCATGGATGTCGCGCCCTCCCTTCCCCCGCGCCCGGCCGGACCGGTCGGGCGGCGCTCCCCCGCCCTGTGGGACGGCCAGGCATGAGGGCCGAGAAGCCGCCGTCGGATCCCGGCCCCCTCGCGACGGCCCGGACGGCGCCTCCGTTCGACCCCGAACTGGGCGCCGCGCTGGCGGCGTTGGGCGGCGGCGTGCGCGAGCCGTTGACGCCCGAGAACCTCGCGGCCCGGCAGCGGCAGGACGCCGAGGCCCGGCCGCGTCCCACCGTGCGCGAGCTCCGGGACGGCGGCCGTTTCGAGGTGGACGAGCTGCGGGTGCCCGGAGCACCGGGCGGTCAGGACGTCACGCTGGTGAGCGCACGGCCCGCCGGGGCGACCGGTCCACTGCCGCTGCTCTACTACCTGCACGGCGGCGGCATGGTCATGGGCAACGCCTGGTCCGTACTCCCCCGGCTGCTGCGCACATGGGCCCTGCCGCTTGAGCTGGCCGTGGTCTCCGTCGAGTACCCCTTGGCTCCGAAGGCGCGCCACCCCGAACCGGTGGAGGGCTGCTACGCCGGGTTCACCTGGGCGGCGGCGCACGCGGACCGGCTGGGCATCGACGCCGACCGCGTCGTCGTCGGCGGGAAGAGCGCCGGCGGCGGTCTCGCGGCGGCCCTCGCCCTGCTGACGCGCGACCGGGGCGGGCCCGTGCCCGCCGGACAGCTGCTGCTGTCCCCGATGCTCGACGACCGCGACGACACCGGCTCCAGCCACCAGATGGCCGGTCTCGACACCTGGGACCGGACCTCCAACTCGACCGCCTGGCAGGCCCTGTTGGGCGACCGGTACGGCACCGACGACCTGCCGCCCCACGCCGCTCCCGCCCGCGCCACGGAGCTGGCCCGGCTGCCCCCTGCCTACATCGAGGTCGGGTCGGCCGAGACCTTCCGGGACGAGGGCGTGGCCTACGCCCAGGCGATCTGGCAGGCCGGTGGCACGGCCGAACTGCACGTGTGGCCCGGGGCCTTCCACGGCTTCGACACCGTCGCACCCCGGGCCGCGCTCAGCCAGGACGCCGACGAAGCCCGCACGCGCTGGCTCCGGCGCATCCTCGGCCGGTCCGGCGCGGAGTCCGGGCCGCGGCCTTGAAGGGGCGGGTTCCACTGAACACGCCCTGGACACCGGTCAGTTGAGCCGACGACCAGACGTGCGACTCCCTCGCGCGGACTCGGCCCGCTGTGCAGGGCGGCGCGACCGGGAGGGGTGTGGCCCGAGGCCGCTCCCGGCCGCGCTCGCGTCAGGCCTCCAGTGCCGTGCCGCAGCTCCAGCAGAACCGGGCCGCGCGCTCGGTGGCGAGCCTGCCGCAGGCGGGGCACACCTGCCCGAGCAGGCAGGCCGCCTCGCCGCCCTCGTCCGCGGGCGGCCCGCCGATGGTGAGCCCCGGCCTGCGCACGTGGACGGAGAGGTACCCCATACCGTCGACCCCCGCCGCCAGCGAGCGGCGGGACCCCTTCGGCAGCCAGAGGACGCGGATCGGGCGCAACTCCTGGGTGGCGGCGTCCGTACGGAGTTCGCCGCCGCCTTCGAGGACGACCAGCAGGACGTCCAGCAGGGGGTCCGTGTGCTCGGCGACGGTGCGGCCCGGCGGCAGCCGCAGCAGGTTCGCGTCCAGGTCCCGTCCGCTCTCGGCGAGCTGCCACAGGGCGCCGTCCGTGTGCGGGGACGCCGCGGCGAGTTCCCGGCCGAGGTCGGCCACCACGCGGGCACCTTGGTGTTCCATCGCCTTTCGTCCCTCCCACTCCCCGCACGTTTCCAGGGCGGACGCCCGGCCGGCCCCACACACGTGCGTCCTGCGAGTATCGCAAAGCGCAGGACAAGCAGGGCGTCCCCGCTCGTACCTGCCGGTGGCCGCCGCCATCCTCGCCGGACGGGCCCTGGCCCACGGAGGGCTCAGCGTTTGAGCGTGAACGTGAAGTCGCCGGAGAGCTTGCCGCCCAGCCGGACCGCCGACACGATCCTCCCCCGCGCGATCAGCCTCTCGACCTCCGCCCGCGGCAGATCGCACCCTTCGGCGATCAGCCGCACCGGCCGGACGGGTATCCGCGCCGCGAAGCGGACGGAGACATCGAGCGCCCCCTGGCCCCCGGCTCCGCTGCCGCACGAAGGACCCCACCCGTGGTCCGGGTGATCCGCTGCGCCGGTGTCGAGACGCCAGGCGCTGTCCCAGTCGAGCGCGACGCGATTGCGGTGCGACACGACCGGGTCCTGGAGGAACTCGGCTGTCAGGGCGAGGTCGTTGGCGTGCAGCCGGTCCAGCAGACCTGGCCGCACGGAGCGCACGTTCATCCGCTCCATGAGCGTCAGCTTCGCGGTCTCACCGCAGCCCGTGCACAGCACGAGGAGCCATACGTCGAGGAGCTTGTGGTGTGCGTTGACGCGGAATTTGCCGCTGGGCCGGAAGCGTTCGGACGCGCACGCGTGGCAGCGGCGCCGGACGAGTGGCAGGCAGGTGGGAGCGACCACCCAGGTGGTGAGCACAGGAGTACACCGGTTTCAGTGAGAAGTCCGCAGCAAAAAGGAGCGCGGCGCACAGGCGCGACGCGCGACGATTCAGCACTCGGGAGGTCTCACACGGTGTACAAGGGCACGTCCTTCGCTGGGTGATCCGGTCGGGCAGCACGGTAGCGGCGCACAGCCGCGCCGTTCCACCGCTTTACGGGCGCTCGCCGCCGGGCCCGGCCCGACGGATCACGGACGAGGACGAGGCGGCACGGCGGCGAGGAGCCGGACGTCCGGGCAGAGTCTCCTGGTCAGCGAGCCCGATCGCTCTTCGGCCCGATGCCCTTGAGTCCGGCGGGAGTTCCGTCCGGGGCGAAGGAGCGGTGGAAGGTGAAGGCGTGGGGCGCGGGGCCGTGGTCGTGGAGGCGCTCCAGCCGTGACACCCCCTCCTGCCAGGTGGGTATCGCGCCGTCAAAGACCCACCAGAGCACGTGGCTGGGGCGCCCCGACCTCTCGAACCAGTCGTACCGCCTGTTCAGCGCCGCGCGGTGCAGGCCGGTGTAGAGGGCGTCGAAGGCGGAGTCCTGGTCGGTCCAGAGCGAGAGGGACGCCGCCAGGGCGGTGGTCTCCAGGGTGTGACCCTTGCCGTACCAGCCCGGCACGGCGAACTCGCCCCACGCACCCCAGTCCGAGTCGAAGTAGGTGCGCCGGTCCGTGTTCACCGCTTCGGCGTGACCGAGGTAGCCGGGGTGCTGGGCGATCTTCTGGTAGATGGGCCCGGCGCTGTCGTGGAACTCGCGGGTGACAGGTGCGGGATCGGCGAGAGGTGCCTTCAGGACGCCGAAGGTGTACAGCGCGAGATGGGGCATGCGTCTCTCCCTGGTGGGGTGTGCCTGACGAGGACCGGTTCGGCGGTCCACGAGGATGCGCGGGGCGTGACCGACGCATCCCGTCGCGGAAGCCGGAAAAACCCGGTGCGGCCGGGCGCGGCCGCCGAGGTCCAGGTGAAGGTAGCCGCCTGCGCGGGCGTTGTCGAAGTTGCGTTTTCCCTGTCCAAGTGGCTTCGTGCGAAGGCCCCGTGGGGGCTGGGACGGTGGGGTCCCCGCTGCCTGCGCGGAAGGTCCCGGCGGTCGGCGGAAGGGCGCCATCGAGCAGCCCCGGGCGCCGAGTTGGTGCGGTGAAGGACGGGAGTCGGCGTGCCGCTTCCCCATCACTCAGCTCACGCGGCCGGAAAAAGGGTTGGACGGGCCGACGGTGCGGCGCGTAGCTTGCAGTTGCCCGTGACTCTGCCGGAGGAGGTGAGACCCATGAACGCTGTAGCGAGGTGGGTGCTCCCTGTTTCCGTCACGGTGTGCGACTGATCCAGGTGTCGTGAGGAGCGCCTCTCCACAAGGCACTCCTGGAAGGCGAACACCTATGAACACTGTGATCACGCGCGTCGCGACGACGCAATGGCAAGCCGTGGCCGACCACCGGGTCGTGGGCCGGGGCGATGTCTCGCACCGGCCGGACGGACGGCTCTTCGTCAGCATCGACGTCTGGCAGGACGCGGTCTTCGACCAGCTCGCCACCGTGATGCTGGCGGAACTCCCTCAACCGCTGCACACCGTGGTCGGCGAGGGGGACGACGGCCTGAAGGCGAGCTGGGAGCGGCTCGGCTTCACCCTCGGACGCCGCGAGCAGGAGTACGTCCTGCCCACCGACCCGCGCGAAACCGGGCTCGGGGCGCCGCGGCCCCCGGCGGGGGTGACGCTCCTGGCCGCCGGCGAGGCGGACGAGGAGCTGCTGCGCGCGCTGGACCGCGCGATCCGCGAGGAGGTCGAGGCCACCGTCGGCTGGCACACCATGCCGGCCGAGGTACTGCCCCGCCCGGCCGGGTGCACCCTGGTGGCCCCGTCGAAGTACGCGACGGCGGTCCGGGACGGGGAGTACATCGGCCTGGTCCGGGTGGTGCCGGTGCGCCGCCGGGCCCGGATCGGGCTGCTCGCGGTACGGGCCGATCAGCGCGGGCAGGGCATCGGGCGGGCCCTGCTGGCCCACGCGTTGGGCGCGCTGCACCGGGACCAGATCACCTCCGCCTGGGCCGAGGTGGACGAATCCAACGCGGCGGCGAGCGCGCTCGTCGAGGGGGCGGGCGCCCGGCGATCGAGCGGCTACCTCGAACTGGTGCGCCGCTGAGGCCCGCGCACCCACCGAAGCGACCGGCCGAACCGGCCGAACCCACTCAGCTCAAGCGAATCGGAAGGCACATCACCTTGGCAAGAACGGCGAACGGCCTCGAAGTCGAAGGCACCGTCCTCGAATGCCTGCGCAACGCCACCTTCACGGTGGAGCTGCAGAACGGGCACCACGTACTCGCGCACATCAGCGGGAAGATCCGGAAGAACCACATCAGGATCCTCCCGTTCGACCGGGTACTCGTGGAGCTCAGCCCGTATGACCTGACCCGCGGCCGGATCCTCTTCCGATACCGGACCTGATCGGCGGGAAGCGCGCCCGGGAGCCCCCCGGGCGCGTCGGTCAACTCCCCTGCTGGATCAGCCTTTCGGCGGCCCCGGTCGATGACCGACGGGCACGGCGCAGGCCGGGGTGCCCCCGGGCATCCGTTCACGGTTGCCGGCGACGAGCCGGTAGACGCCGTGGGCGATCCCCGTGCCATCCGCTTCCCGGCTGCCGCGCCAGAGGTGCGGCTTCTTGGTCGGGCGGCGAGAAGGGCGGCGTGCCCGACAGTCGCCGCCCTTCTCGCCGCTTGTTCTTCTGTGCCTCTATCCGCGCGCCCTCGTGTGGAGATCGCGGACCGTGCCAGACCTCACCTGTCGCCGACGAGGTCGAGGTCGGCCTCGGGTGTGGTGGCCCGCGGGGTGAGCACGCGGTCGGGGCCGCGCCAGGGGTGTGCGATCGGCGCCGACACCGCCCGCCACCAGGGGTCGCTCGGCACCGTTCCCGCGGGCTCGAAGGGCTCGCCGGGACGGGGGGTCGCCACCACCTGGCCCACCTCCTCGGCCGCGTCCAGCGTCCACTCGCCGGGCTCGGCCCACGCGTGCGGGGCCAGGTTGAAGGTGCCCCAGTGGATCGGCAGCATCACGCCGCCGGGGGCGCCCCCCTGGAGGTCGAGGTGCGCCCGCATGCCCTGGGCCGGGGACATGTGGATGTCCGGCCAGGGGCCGGGCAGCGGCGTGCGGTCCGTGTGGTTCCGGGGCCAGAACTCGCTGTAGGCACCGATCTGGATCATGGTGGCGTCGAACGGCCCGTGCTCCGCGCCGATGTCCTTGAAGCCGCCGAAGTACCCCGTGTCACCGCTGTGGAAGATCCGGTGCTCGGGTCCGGTCACGGCCCAGGACGCCCAGAGCGTGTGCTGCTGGTTGCGCAGGCCGCGGCCGCAGAAGTGGCGGGCCGGGGTCGCGGTGAGGGTGATCCCGGCGACCTTGACGGACTCGTTCCAGTCGAGCTCGTGGATCCGGTCGACGGGCACGCCCCAGTGCTCCAGATGGGCGCCGACACCGAGCGGCACCGCGAACACCGTGCCGGTTGTGGCCAGGGCGCGGATCGTGGGCAGGTCGAGGTGGTCGTAGTGGTCGTGGGAGATCACCACGACATCGACCGGGCCGAGCGCGGCCAGCGGCGCGGGCACGGGGTGCAGCCGCTTGGGCCCGGCGAACGGGAAGGGAGAGCAGCGCTCGCCCCACACCGGGTCGAAGAGCACCCGGCGTCCGTCGATCTCGGCGAGCACGCTCGAATGCCCCATCCAGGTGATCCGCAGCCCGGTGGCCGGCGGCTTCGCGATGTCCGCGAGGGTGGTGGGGTGGACCGGGATGGTGCCGGTGGGGGCGCGGCGTACCCGCTGCTCCTTCGCGAAGAACTGCTTCGCGAACTCCAGGGTCGGGCCCGAGGGCCGGGTCCGGGCGCCCTCGGGGTTCTGGAACACACCGTCCGCGAAGTTCGGCGAGCGGCGGATCCGGGCCATCCGCTCCCCCGCCGGATCGGCGCCGAACGCGTCGGGCCGCAGTTCGCGGAGTCGGGAGCGGAGTGGAAGCAGAGAACCAGCGCCGGTCACGGCACCTCCTGGGGCTCGGGGTATTTCCATTATGTGCGTCCCGTACGACCGCACCGTTTTGTGCTGGGGCAACCGTGGCTGCGAGGGGTCGTTCAGGAGCCGTCCGGGCGTGCCTGGCCGTACGCCCGCTCCACGCGCAGCCGCAGCACGAGGCGCCGGTCGCGGACCATGACCTCGCGGTACTCGTCCCAGTCGGGGTGCTCGCCGCGCACGTCGCGGTAGAGGGAGACCAGTTCCTCGACCGTCTCGTCGTGCGGGTCGGCGGCGACCGGGGTGAGATCGGCGGTGCCCTCGGCGACGGTCCACGCCCAGCGGTCGTCGCTGGTCACGTGGTAACTGGCGCGGGGATCGCGGCGCAGGTTCCTGGTCTTGGCCCGGTCGTCGGTGAGCGACACCTTGATGACGCCCTCGGCCGGGTAGTAGGCGTGGTTCACATTGGAGAGCTGGGGCCGCCCGTCCCGCTTCAGCGTGACGAGCACACCGCCGTCGTGCTCGGCGACCAGTTTCAGCAGGGCTTCCTGAGGTGCGTCGAATGCCGTCATGGCGGTGGAACGCGGATCGGGGCGGCCGGATTCCCCGGGACCGCCGCCCGGCGGCTCCTGCCATGATGCGGGGATGATCGCTCCGATACCTCCCGTGGTTCCCCCCGGCCGGATGGCCCGGCGGCCGCAGCCCTCGTTCGTCCTGCCCGGCGGCCGGGAGCTGCGCCCCTGGCGCGAGTCCGACGCGGACGTACTGGTGGCTTCCTGCCTTGATCCGGCGATCGTGCAGTGGAACCGCGTCGAGCCGCTGACGCTCGGAACGGCCCGCGAGAAGATCGCCAGCTGGGGACAGCGCTGGACCGAGGAGGCCTCGGCGATCTGGGCGATCTCCCGGCGCGACGACGACCAGGCCGTGGGTCTGATCGGGCTCGGCGATCTCGATCTGCGAGGTGGCAGCGCGGAGTTCCTGTACTGGCTGCTCCCGGCCGGGCGCGGAGGCGGCGCGGCGCTGGACGCCACCTTGCGGGTCAGCCGGTGGGCGCTGGAGGAACTCGGGCTGCACCGGCTGAGGATCACGCACTCGGTGGCGAACCCGGCGTCGTGCCGGGTGGCCCAGCGCGCCGGGTTCGCCCTGGAGGGCACCCTGCGCAGCGCGCTGCTGCACGCGGACGGCTGGCACGACGAGCACCTGCACGCCCGGGTGGCGGGCGACCCCTGGCCCGACGGGAGCTGACCCAGCGCGGCTCCTGCCCTGAGTGATCGTTCGGTCTCGTACGCGATCGGCACCCTCAACCAGGCCCGGATCAGGGCCCGTTGGGTCGTCGAGGCGGCGAACATGCCGGTGCTCGCGGAGGCCGAGCGGCTGCTCGCCGAGCGCGGCGTCACCGTGCTGCCGGACGTCGTGGTCAACTCCGCCACCAACGCCTGGTGGTGGTGGACGCTCTTCGGCGACCTCGGGCCCGACGCGGACGAGGCCTTCGCCCACACCCGGCGGGCGATGCGGGGGCTGGTGGAGCGGACGCTGACCCGAGCCGACGCCGACGGCACCTCCCCGCGCGCGGCCGCCCACGCCATCGCCGCCGAGACGCTGCCGGTCATCGCGCAGCGCTTCGGCACCTATCACTGAGCGGGCCCGGCTTCGCCACCCGCCGCAAGCGGGCCAACCCCGACGCGTCCGCGCGGGCCGGGCGCACCGAATGCCCGCCGGGCCCCGGGGCGGCACCCCTCCCGTGCGCAGGGTCGGCCCGCCAACTGGGCGTGGAGCGCGCCGCGTTGACGGCGACCCGCTGAACGCGCCGCGCGGACACCGGCCTTGGTCGCCCGAAGCCGCTGTCCGCGATGACGACGCGGACGCGCTCCGCGGCGATCCGGGCCGCCCGGCACCGTACCGGATCCCGGCCGATCACAACTCCGGTGACCGGCCGATGACACACCGCTGCGGCCGGTCACTGCGGACGGGCATCACCCGCTCTGCCGGTACGCGCGATCATCGAGACCCCGTCCTCCGCCTCGGATAACATGATCGGACTCATCGACCCGTCTCATCACCGGAAACGATGCCATCGAGCACGAAGAGTGACCTGTTAATCGACGTCTACCACATCGGCCAAACAATTGATAACGCGAATAAATAGCAGACCCCCCATCGCATGGCGCCAGGCGCGGGTGATGCTGTGGGCCACGGTATCCGTGGTGGCCCTCGGATTCCTCGTAGCGCTGGAGATCGCCGCGCGCCATTACGGCCTGCCGGGGCCGATCACCAACCAGGCGAAAGAGGTGATATTCGCCCCCAAGTCCGGACCGCTCCTGTACGCCAGCATGGCGTTGATGATGGTGGTGCTGACCTGGCGAGAACGGTTCATCGCGATCGGCTGCGCGGTCGGTATCGACGTCGTCTTCTTCTTCGTGCGCTGGGCCGTCGACGCCAAGATGATGTTCGGCAACGGTGCCCTGTGGGTGATTCTGGGCTGCGCGGTCCTCGCCGTCACGCGTCGCACGGGACAGGAACGCATCCTGCTCCTCAAGGGCGTCGGCCTCGGCCTGCTCCTGGTGGCCGGGCGCAAGACCGGTGACACCTGGCTGCTCATCACCTCCAAGACGCGTCCGGCGGTGCTCGACCAGTATGTGGCGACCGCCGATCACGCGCTGGGCAACCCGTCCTGGATCGCGGGCCGGATCGTGAAGGCCACCGGCTCGGTGGGCGCGCACGTGTTGGACTATGTCTACATCCAGCTCGCCGTGGCCGCGGTCATCGTCGCGCTGTACCAGCTGCGGAACGTCGCGGCCGAGCGTCGTTTCCCGGCCCACCATCTGGTGCGCACGTTCTTGGTGATCGGACTGCTTGGCCCGGCCATCTACATGATCTTCCCGGTGGTCGGACCGATCTTCGCCTACGGCGCCGACGGCGGGCACTGGGCGGTGGCCGACCTGTGGCCGAACACCCCGGTGCCGGGCGGGGCACCGCACCATATGGCGTTCGACGAATTCACCCCGCGCAACTGCATGCCGAGCCTGCACACGGCGTGGGCCACCACCATTTTCATCCATTCCCGCAAGGGCCCCAGAATTCTCCGGATAGCCGGTGCGTTCTGGCTGATCGCCACGCTCGGCGCGACGCTGGGATTCGGCTATCACTACGGCGCCGACATCATCGCCGGAGTCGTTTTCGCGCTGACGATCGAAGCGGCGCTGCGTTCGCTCGCCCGCGGCTGGGACCGTTCGGGGATACAGCTGGTCGCCTACGGCACGGCGGTGTTCACCGCGCTCCTGGTGTCCTATCGCTATCTGCCGGTCGAGATGGCCGGACATCCGTGGCTGTTCGGTCCCCTGCTCGTGCTCGCCATGGTCTCGGTGATCTACGGCTTCGTACGCACCACCCGGGTGTGGGAGCCGAAGGCCGTACCGGCACGGCAGCCGGAGCTCCAGCCCGAACTGGTGTGAGGGCCGTCCACCGCCCGGCCGACCGGGCGGTGGACTCACGCAGGGCCGCTGGTCGCGTGGGCCCCGGGATGCCCGGGACAGCGATTACGCCCACAGCAAGCACCTGTTCCGCACCGGCCGCACCGCGGGCACAGTGGCGAGCATGAGACTGCTGATGCTGGGTGGAACGGAGTTCGTGGGCCGCGCCGTGACAGAGGCGGCGCTGGCGCGCGGACACGAGGTGACGGTCTTTCACCGGGGGCGACACGAGCCACCGGCGGGGGTGGCGTCGCTGCACGGCGACCGCACCGCCGAGGAAGGACTCGCGGCGCTCGCGGACGGCGAGTGGGACGTGGTGGTCGACACCTGGTCGCACGCCCCGGCCGCCGTCCGCGACACGGCCCGCCTGCTCGCCGGGCGGGCCGGCCGGTATGTGTACGTGTCGAGCCGCTCGGTGTACCCCGAGACCGCTCCCCGCGGCGCCGGGGAGGACGCGCCGGTGGTGGACGGCTGCGCCGACGAGGCGGGCGAGGTGGAGTACCCGCAGGCCAAGCGCGGCGGCGAACTGGCCGCCGTCCGCGAATTCGGCGCGGACCGGACGCTGTTGGTGCGGGCGGGGCTGATCCTCGGGCCGTGGGAGAACATAGGCAGGCTGCCCTGGTGGCTGGCGCGCGCCGAGCGCGGCGGCGACATGCTCGCGCCGGGCCCGCGCGACCTGGGGATCCAGTACATCGACTGCCGCGACCTCGCGGAGTGGATCCTGGACGCGGCGCGGGATGGCCTGAGCGGCCCGTACGACCTCGTGAGCGAGCCGGGGCACACCACCATGGGCGCGCTCCTCGAAGCGTGCGTCCGGGTCACCGGCCACCGCGCCGTGCTGCGCTGGACCGACCCCGAGCCGATCCTGGCGGCCGGCATCCAGCCGTGGCAGCAGCTGCCGGTGTGGATTCCGCCGGGCGAGCTGCACGACAGGATCCACGGTTCGGTGGTGGCGAAGGCGGTCGCGGCCGGGCTGCGGTGCCGCCCCGTGGAGGAGACGGTCGCCGACACCTGGGCGTGGCTGCGCTCGATCGGCGGCGCCGCGCCGCAGCGCCCGGACCGCCCGCGGGTGGGCCTCGACCCGGAGACCGAGGCGAAGGTGCTGGCCGACCGACGCCCCTGAACCAACTGGCCTGACAGCTCAGCCTGGTGACGGGCTGTCAGGCCTGATGGATCGTCAGAGAGGCAGCAGGTCGGGACGCTTGGCCGAGACCGCGTCGCCCGAGGACTCGCCGCGCAGCCGCCTGCCGATCCACGGCACCAGGTACTCCCGCGCCCAGTGGATGTCGTCGCGCCGCACCTCCAGGGTGCCCCGCGGCGGCAGCGGGGGCCACGGCTGGTCCGGGTCCGCCGGGATGTCGAGCCCGAGCACCTGGGCGGCGCGCAGCGCGACCCGGGTGTGCCCCTCGGCGGACAGGTGCAGCCGGTCGTCGTCCCAGGCGCGCCGGTCCTGGACGGACTTCAGCGACCAGAGGTCGAGCACCGGGCAGTCGTAGCGGTCCGCGATGGCGCGCACGTGCCCGTTGTACGTCGCGATCCTGCCGCGCAGGTGGCGGAGCAGCGTGACGCCCCGGGTGTCGAAGCCCGTGGTCACCATGACGGTGCCGACGGCCGACTTCAGGTCGACGACGGCCCGCTCGAAGCGTTCGGCCACCTCGTCGGGGTCCGTGCCGGGCCGGATGATGTCGTTGCCGCCCGCGCAGAAGCTCACGAGGTCGGGCGCGAGCTCCTTGGCCCTGGGCACCTGGTCCTCGACGATCTGGTCGAGGAGCCTGCCCCGGACGGCGAGGTTGGCGTAGCGGAAGGACCCCTCCGGTCGCTGGTCCGCGAGGAGCACGGCGAACCGGTCCGCCCACCCGACGAATGCCCCGTCCGGGCCGGGGTCGCCGACACCTTCCGTGAAGCTGTCGCCGATCGCCGTGTACGACCCGAACGTGCCGCTGCTGAATGATCTCGAATCGTCTGCCACGAGGGCCCATCCTCCACCCCCGCAAGTGACCTACGCCACCGTAGGGAGGGGTTGACGGTGGGTGATATAGACCACCCGGTCAGTTTCCTCCGGATGGGAATAGGCCGCAGGCATGGACACAACTGGCCGGTGGCGCTCGGCTGTTCACCCCGCAGGAGCCCGTGAGCACAGAGGGCTTGACCTCAAGCGGACTTCAGGTCCGAGGGTGGCGGCATGGACAACGACATCGCCCCTCTCCCCGCCCCCTCCCCCGCGCCCGCACCAGGCGCCGACACCGGCCCGCTCTCCGGGGCCGCGCTCGACGAGCTCGCCGGGCGGCTCGCCCCGGCGGCCGTGATCGTCGGCATAGGCGAGTCCACGCGGTTCTCCCGGGAGACGTACGGCATACGCGACCAGCTCTTCCGCCGCCTGGTGCGACACCACGGCTTCCGGGCGCTCGCGGTGCAGGACAGCGCAGGCGTCGGCGCCGAGCTCGACCGCTACGTGCGCGGCGGCGGGGGTTCGGCCGCTGCCGCACTCCGCCACGCCTGGCGCCCGCAGCGCACCGAGGAGTTGGCGGCGTCGCTCGAGTGGATCCGGGACTTCAACCGGGACCACCCGCACGACCCGGTACGGGTCTTCGGGGTGAAGCCGGCGCAGGCCGGGCCGGATGACTACGACGCCGTACGGGACTTCGTCCGCGGGGCGGCTCCCGAGCGGCTGGCGGAGCTGGCGTCCCATCTGGACCCGATCTCGACCGCCCACCGGATGGACGAGCACGTACAGCGCGCCCGGGGAGTACACCCCGGGCGCCCCTTCGCCGAGCACGCCCGCGACGCGCTCGGGCTCCTGATGTCGGTGCCCGGCGCCGAAGACAGCGACGGCCTCCTGGCGCGGATGCGCCTGATCGTCGACTTCCACGAGCACAGCGTGGCCGGGCGGGGCAGTTACGCGGGAGAGGCCGAGGCGTGGGCCGGTGTCATCGGCGCCTTTCACCGCCGGACGGGAGCGCGCGTGGTCTATTGGGACGGCATCGCCCACACCGCCTCGAGCGCGACGGTCCTGGGCATGGCGCCCGAGCGGGGTCCGCAGCCGACCGTCGGCGGCCTGCTGCGCGAGCGGTTCGGGAGCGGCTACGTGTCCGTGGCGATCGGCTTCCACCACGGCCACCTCGGTACGGTCGACGTGCCCGGGCCCTCCAGGGATCTGATCGACGCGCGGCTCGGCGAGGTGGCGCTGCCCGCCCACTGGCTCGACCTGCGCCTCGAGGCGGTCCGCGCCCGCTGGGAAGGGCCCGCCAAGGCCCGCGTCATCAGCGGCGTCTACGACCCGTCCCGCGACGCGGCGGGACACCTCGCCGTCGCCTCGCTTCCCGAGGCCTTCGACGTGCTCGTCCATGTGCGCGAGGTGTCGGCGGTGCACTGGCTGCCGTGAACAGGCGGCCCGGACATGCCCGAAGGGGGCCACCGGGTGCGGTGGCCCCCTTCGGACCGGTTCAGCCGGTGAAGGCCGCCGTGCCGTTCGGGGTGCCGAGGCCGGTCGGGCCGTCGTAGCCGGGACCCGCCTTGCACAGGTAGGTGCCGCAGTTGCCGTTGGCGCCGGAGGTGACGTCGTTCAGGGCGGAGGCGTGGGCGTAGGGGTAGGAGGCGGGGGTGGAGCCCGCTCCGGGCGCCCCGGCCAGCGCGTACACGCCCGCGATGATGGGCGAGGAGGCGCTGGTGCCGCCGTACACGTTCCAGCCGCTGGCCTGGTAACTGTCGTACACCGCGAGGCCGGTGGCCGGGTCGGCGACCGCGGAGACGTCGGCGACCGCCCGCTTCGCGCAGCCGCTGTCCTTCTGCCAGGACGGCTTGGGTTCGGCGGCCGAGCAGCCGGAACCGGCGCCGTCACCGCCGGCGCTGGTGCCCCAGACCGACTCGGACCAGCCGCGGGTGCTGCTGTCCTTCTTCAGCGAGGTGCCGCCGACGGCGGTCACGTAGGGGGAGGCGGCCGGGTACTCGACGCCGTAGCCGCTGTCACCGGAGGAGACGGTGATGGCGACGCCCGGGTGGTTGAAGTACTTGCTGTCGGCGGCCGCGTCGGTGGCGTCCTCGCCGCCGCCGTAGCTGTTGGAGACGTACTTGGCGCCCATGGCGACCGCGCGGTTCACCGCGGCACCCAGGTCGTCCATGTTCGCGGACTTCGCCTCGACGAGCAGGATGTGGCACTGCGGGCAGACGGCGCTGACCATGTCGACGTCGAGGGAGATCTCACCGGCCCAACCGGCGTCCGCCTTCGGGTAGTTGGTGCCACCGTCCTGGTCGGCCTTCTTGAAGCAGCCGTTGGCGGTGGTGCAGGCGGGCAGTCCGTACTGCGAGCGGTAGGTCGCGAGGTCGGACTCGGCGTTCGGGTCGTCCTGCGCGTCCACGATCGCCACCGTGGCACCGGAGCCGGCCCCGGCCGGAAGGTTGTACGCCTTCTGGAGGTCGGCGGGGCCGAAGCCGGAGGGGGCGGCGTCGGCGGTGAGTCCTCTGTGCTGCTTGACGTCCGTGCGCTCCAGCGCGAGGCAGTGCATGGCGCCGGGCCTGGCCTGCGAGGCGCACAACTGGCGGACGTTGGACGAGGAGTCGGCGGGCTGCTGGGCGGCGGCCGTGGGGGCCGCCGCGATCAGGCCGCCGCTGACGAGCGCGAGCAGGGACACCAGCGCGGAGGCGGTGCCGGATCGCGGTCCGAACCGGGAGGTTCGTATGGGTTGCACGTTCTTCCTCCATGGGGGGTCGCCCCGGCCAGGGACGGACGGGGCGCGAAGAAACGTCGAGTGCATGACAAATTGACGTTCGGAGAGTGCCACCACGGACAGTGGGGGCAGTCACGAACGTACCTATGAGCCCCACTGGTTCACAGCCGCCCCATGGCAAAGGCTTTCTCTCGAGTCCGTGCGCACCCCCGCCGTACGTGGCGGACCGGTGAAGAGATCAGGCCGAAGTGGCCGGGCCCCTTGCCAACGCGCTGATCGCGGGCGATAGGAGCAGGCGGGACACGGCCGCCGCCGCGCAACCGGGGGCGGTGTGCTCGCCCGCTCATGGCGCCCCCCCACCCCCGCAGCGGGGATGGGGGGGCCGCGGCTCGCACCACGGGGCTCAACTCGTGGCCGGGTCAGCCCTTCCAGCGCTGGAGGAATGCGGCGGCCGCCTCGCGGCCCCGTTCGACGACCGCGTCCCGGGCTTCGGGACCGATGCGGAAGTCCGTGACGCCGACGCCCGCGCAGTCCACGTCCATGGTGCGCTCGCGCACCCCGGGCCGCTCCAGCGAGGTCTGGTCGCGGCCGACCAGGGCGGTGGTGACGACCTGCTGGAGCAGCACCAGCGGCGGGTACATGACGCGGGCCGCCAGCGGTGCGAGGTTGGCGATCCCGGCCGGCAGATCGGGGATGATCCGCACCCCGAAGGTCGGCCAGCGCGCCTTCTTGCCGTCAGTCCGGTCGAAGATGTCCACCGCGAAGTTGGACAGGATGCCGCCGTCCACGATCACCGAGGACTCCTGGATGACCGGGTCGGTCAGCGCGCAGGGCTGGAAGTAGAACGGGATCGACAGCGAGCAGCGGACGGCGTCCGCGACCTTCTGCTCCTCGGCCTTCAGTCCGAACAGGTGGTAGTCCCACGGCAGTCGGAGCAGGCGTCCGCGGGTGACGTCGGTGGCGAGCACCACCAGCTTGTACTTCTGGTCGTCGGTCAGGCCGGCGTCGGCGCCCGGGTCGTCGGCGCGCAGGTCGGCGAAGGTGGAGACACCGAGTTCGGCGAGCTCCTCCTCGATCCACTCCCTGATCCAGTCCCCGCGGTAGGCGCCCCGCGCGCCGAGCAGCCCCACGCCCTCGCTCACCACCGGCAGTCCGGGCGGGCGGCGGTCCGGGACGCGGGACAGGTCGAGCCGCTCCATGATGCCGCGCAGTTCCTTGGCGTCCGCTCCGGCGGCGACCAGGGCCGCCGCGATGGCGCCGACGGAGGTGCCGGCCGCGCGCGGGAAGGTGTAGCCGTCCTCCAGCAGGCGGATGACCGCGCCCGCGGCCCCCAGGCCCCGTACGCCGCCGCCTTCGAGGACGACGTCGGCCTTGCGTTCACCGTTGGTCATCGCGGCGCCCCCTTCACGGGCGCCCGGCGACGTTCCACGGCGCGAACGCGTTCTTGACGCCGGTGAGCGCGGTGCGCAGTTCGGGGTGGTGGCGCAGGAGCACGGTGAGCATGCTGTTGTCGTCGATCCACTTCAGGCCCGCCTTCGAGTACACCTCGGGCGTGTAGTACTCGGTGAAGAAGCGGTCGCTGTTCAGGCGCCGGGACGCCATCAGGATGAAGATGCGGAAGGCCGTGTCGCTGAACGCGAACCCCTTGGGGAGCTTCTCGGCGAACATGCCGATCGACAGGTCGACCTTCTCGATGTCGCCGTCGTACACCTTCATGATCTGCTTCGCCCATTGCGGGTTGTCCGTCAGGTCGTCGAAGCGCTCGGCGGGCTTCAGGCGCAGCAGCCGCCGGAACTCGTTGTAGCGGGGGACGCCGAGTTCGCGCGAGCGCAGGATGTCGGTGGCTCCGAGGTCCTGGAGGTGGCCGTCGGGGCGCTCGAACTCCTGGAGGAACCGGGGGAAGTTGTGCAGGGTGACGAGCCCCGGGTGGAGCGTGCCGAAGCTGTAGAGGAGGTCGGTGGTGGGGATGGAGCCGAGCACCTTGAGGGCTTCGGGGCCCGCGATGTCGCGGAAGGTGGCGGTGCGCAGCGTGGTGTTGTCGTTGGCGGCGCGCAGCTCCCAGTCGTCCCGGATCAGCGGGTGCATGCGGTAGACGGCGGCGAACTCTTCGGTGAGCGCGTACGGCACGCCGTAGTGGTCGGTCCCGCCGCCCGGAATGCCGCTGATGACCTCGGACCCGCTGATCCTGCCGAACAGGTCGTGGACCCGTTCTCCGGCCAGGCCCCACCAGTTGGTGTGCAGCGCGGTGACGGTGGTCGGGTGGCTGATGACGGCCGGGGTCCACTCCACGGTGTGGATCTTGGCGAGCAGCGCGGCGTTGATCAGCCGGGCGCGCTCGAAGATCTCCTCGTCGTCCCAGCCGGGGTAGGCGGCGTGCAGGTGGTCACAGATCGCGTTGTGCTCGCGGGTGAACAGGCCCTGCATGAGGGCGAGTCCGAGCCAGAAGCCGGGAACGCGCGAGGGGTCCTTGGCGGGGTCGGTCGGGAACGGCATCCGCTCGTCGTCCCACAGGTGGAGCCTGCCCAGCTCGCCGGTGCGCATGGCGCGCTGCTCGTCCTCGGTGCTGCCGTAGATCTGGGAGGCGTCCCACCAGTGCGAGAACACGTTGACGCGGGTGTCGGGGGTGCCGGCCGGGGCGTGCGGGTCGCGGGTGGGGTCGTCCATCGTCCGCATGATCTGCATGGGTCGCTCGGGCCACGGGTCGTCGTCCATGAGCGGCACGGTCCAGGGCCGGTCGGCGACGCCGGTGCCGTGGCTGAACCAGTCGCGGACCATGAACTGGAGCCAGGCGGCGACCAGGGAGTTGACCGAGTCGGCCGGGATGAACGTGTCGCGGGTGAGCAGTTCACGGCTGACCTTGCGCGGGTTGGGCTCGCCGAGCACGTCGGCGGGGCCGACCGCGGGGATCTTGTCGAGCGGGATGTTGCGGCCGAAGCGGGTGCCCGCCATGCCCATGCGGGGCTGGCCGAGGTCGTTGTAGCTGCCGTCGGCCGTGCGGTTGACCTTGAACGAGTCCTTGGGCGGCGCCGGTTCGGGCACGTTCACCGCGGGGATCTCGTTGGTGTCGTACAGGTTCTCCTGGCGGTAGCGCACGCGCAGTCCGAGCAGGGTGGCGAGGCCGAGCGGCAGCGGCAGCTTGTCCCAGCCGATCCTGGCGTCCAGAAAGTCCGCGATGCCGACGGCGATGCGCCACGGCAACGAGGTGCGGTACGAACTCATCGGTTCCCCCTTCGGGGCAGTCCTTGGGGCAGGGGTGGCGGCGCGTCGGCGAGGATCACGTCACTCGCCTTCTCGCTGATCATGTAGATCGGGGTGGCGATGAAGAAGCCGGGGATGCGCGGGAAGACGGAGGCGTCCACGATGCGCAGCCGCTCCACGCCGCGCACCCGGAACCGGCTGTCGACGACCGCCGCGGGATCTCCGTCGGCGCCCATCGGGCAGCTGCACGAGGCGTGGTGGCCCCAGGCCTGGTCGCGCACCCAACCGCGCACGGCATCACGGGAGTCGACGTCCTGGCCGGGCCACAGTTCCTCGCTGATCACGTCCGAGGCGCGCCGGTTCATGCGGCGGACGAACTCCACGGCGTCCGTCATCGCCTCCAGGTCGACGCCGTCCTTGTCGGTACCCTCGGCGAAGTAGTGGAAGTTCACCAACGGGGTGTCGCGCGGGTCGGGCGAGCGAAGCCGCACCGCTCCCCCGCTGTTGTGGGTGTGCGCCTTGAGGACCGCCCAGGTGAACCGGTCCTTGTGGCGCAGGTTCTCCCGGGAGTAGCCCGGGTAGTAGCCGCGGAAGTCGGCGGGGAACCCGAACAGGAACAGGTCGGGTGCCTCCAGGCCGGGCCGGGACTTGCGGGTGATCCCGATGACCGAGCCGTTGGTGGTGTAGAGCCCTTCGCCGCGCTGCCAGGCCCGGTAGCAGCGGTCGGGGGTGGTGCCCGGCTCGGGCGCGTGGAAGGTGCAGTCCTTGACGATGGGGAACTCCTTCGCCATCCGGCTGACGACGCCCACCTCGTAGCGGTCCTGGAGGTTGCCGCCGACGCCCTGGAGGTCGAGGCGTACCGGGATGCCGTGGCGCTCCAGCTCCTGGCGCGGCCCGATGCCGGAGAGCATGAGCAGCTGGGGTGTGTTGAAGGCGCCCGCGCTGAGGATCACCTCACGGCGGGCGGCCAGCCGTACCAGGGGCGGGAGTTGGGGGTCGTACGAAGCCGCCGGATCGGCGCGGTAGGCGCGTGCGGCGTCGATGAACTCCACTCCGGCGGCGGCCCCCGCGTCGTCGAGGAGGACCCGGGTGACGAGGACGTCGGTGCGCACGGTCAACTGGTCGGGATGGCGGGTGCGGACCGCCCGGAGGCGCTCGCGGACCGCGCTGCGCCGGCCCCGGTCGGTCGACAGCGGGATCTGCCACAGCCCCTCAAGGCCCAGGGTCTGCACCCGCCAGTCGTTGGGGTCCACGACCGCGCCCAGGCCTTCGAGCGGCGAGAGCGGGCGGCCCAGGAAGTCGGCGAGCTCGCCCTCGGCCGCGGTGAGGATGACCTTGAGGAGCTGCTTGTCCTGGACGATCAGGGCGGGGTCGGCGAGCTGGGTGGGCAGCCAGCCGTCGAAGCCGTGGCGCGACCGGTTGCGGTAGCGGTCGCCGACGAACGGGAGCGCTTTCAGGACGGCGGCCAGGAGCGCATTGGCGGGCAGCCGCCTGGGCCGGGGGCGGTAGCCGCAGCGCTCGATGCGCTCGAAGTAGCCGCGCATGGCGTCGGCCCGCCAGGAGGCGTCGCCGGTCGCCTCGGCGATGGCGTCCCAGTCCCGGTTGTAGGGGTAGACCGTGATCATCGCGTGGTGCGCGGTGCAGCCGCCGATCGCACCCGCCCGCGGATACAGGATGCCCTTGCCCGCCACGGCCTTGGTGTCGCGCTGGTGCTGCTCCTCGTTCGCGTAGTGCCGCACGAAGTAGTTCCAGCACTGGACCGGGTCCTCGCTCGCGTCCCCGTGGAAGGCGGGGACCAGGTAGTTGTCGTCCTCGTGCTCGCCGCCCGCGTCGAGGAGCAGAACCTTCATGCCCGCCTCGGCCAGGTTCGCGGCCAGCGGGCCGCCGCCCGCCCCCGCGCCGACCACGATGTAGTCGTAGTCCGCGTCGGTCACTTCTTCTCCCTGGCCCCGTTGCCGAGCGCGCTGACGGCGAGCGCGGTGTTGGTCGCGGAGATCAGCGTGGTCATCGCCGCGGTACGGGGCGGCAGCAGGCCCTTGATGCCGAGCATCGCCGCGGTCAGGGTGTCGGACGCGTGGATGAGGACGCCCTCGCGCAGGTCCTGCTGCAGGCGCTCCCCCCGGTTGGTGAGCAGGTCGAGGCCGAGCAGGATGGTGCGGATCCCGAAGAGCCGGAAGGCGTACACGGCCGCCGGGTTGGGCTCGGAGTCGCGGTCGAGCCGGTCGATGAGCAGGGCGGGCGCGACGAGGCCGGCCACCCCGTTCAGGAGCCGGATCCCGGCGAGGCCGTACAGGGCGGCGGGCCGGGCGGTGGCGGTCGCTGCGGCCGCCGCGTGCTTCTTCGGCATGATCCACTCCCATCGGGACGGTACGGGTCGTTGGCGGGGCCGGTCCGCGGCTCCTACGCCTGGCCGAGCCTGCGGGCGCTGCTCGCCCCATAGGCGGCGTCACGCGCGCGGTTGAGGTTGCCGAGCGGCCGGAAGGCGTCCGTGGTGCGCCAGGGCGTGAACGCGAACTGCTCGATCCGGCGGGCGACGGCGACCGCCTCGTGGGAGTCGAGGTCCTGGCGCGGGACGGTGAGCCGTGCGACGGGCACGGGCGGCGCCAGGCTCTCGGGCCACTGGACGGAGGCGTCCTCGACTGGGGTGGTGGCCTCGTCGACGAAGCGCTGGAGGCACAGCTCGTACACGACGTCCCGCTCGCGCAGGCGGGCCGCGAGCTCGGTGCGCAGCCGGTCCCGGTCCGCGCGGTCGGGCCTGGGTCCGGGCGGCCCGCCGGGGCTGGGCCGCAGCTGGTACTGGACGGGGCCCGCGTCGCCCCACAGGATCGGCGCCTGGCTCCAGTACCGCTCCTGGGAGAGGCTGGCGATCTTCCGGGCGACAGCCTTCTGGAGGGTCTTGCGCATCCGGGTGGCGGCGGGCCTGCCCACCGCGCGCGGCAACTTCACCAGGAAGCGGTAGGCGACCTGTGCGGTGCTGGTCGCGCCCGCCATGACCTCGGCGAACTCCACGAACTCGCGGGCGTTGGCGGCGTGCGACGCGGGGGTGTTGAGCAACAGGAGGTCGTGGGTTTCGTCGTCGGCCACGACGACGCGCACGGCGATGCCCCGCAGGTCCTGGGCCGCGTCGGCGGCCGGCACCCCGGCCGCGTTCGAGTACCGCACGACGGCCGCGTACTCGGCGCCCGGCCGGGCGAAGCCCTCGCGCAGGCCCAGGGGCAGATCGGTGTGGAAACGGAGCCGGGCGTTGTCGACGGCGATGGTCGACTTCGCGTGGAACACCCGGTCGGGGCCCGCCAGTTGCCCCGACGTCTCATTGACGCGCTGGATCCGCACGATCCGCTGGGCGAGTTCCTCGAAGAGCTTCTGCTCGGCCTGCGCGCTCCCTCCCTCGTACTGCTCGTACTTCTCGTGCTGTCGGGGATCGGACATGGTCCGGCTCCTCCCAACCGTCGGCGGGGAGCAGCGACGCTACTCGGCGCCGGGTGGGCGGGATATGCCAGTTTCGGGCCTGTTGTTCGATCTCGGACCGCTGTTTGCCTCGGGGTACAACAAGCGGGACCGGTGCTGGCGGCCGGGACGGGACGGGCCGTCGGCGCGTGGTGGGAACGGCGCCGTTACGCCCGCCCGCCCCAACCACCCCACGGGCCATGGCGGTTCATGGCCGAGTCCTGTCCCGGGTGGCCGCCGAGAGCGCTCTCAGGTCCTGCGCAGCCGGAACACGGCCGCGTCCAGATCCCCCCGCAGCCCGGTGTGGAGCCCGCGGTGGCGCAGCACGGCCCCGCTGTGGACGGCGCCGGTGTCCAGGCACGTGTAGGAGGCGGCGGCGTCCAGGCCGCGCAGCCGGACGGCGGGCGGCGGCTCCCCGTGGTGCTGGGCCTGGAGCCAGGCCAGGACGACGGTGTCGGCGCCCCGCGTGTACTGGACCGCGCTCAGCCCGCCGTCCGGTGGCCGCAGCCGGTACTGGGCGCCGAGCTGCACGACCGGCCGGATCTCCTTGTAGAGCGCCACCCACGCGCGTGCCTCGGCGAGTTCGGCCGGGCTCCAGCGGGTCAGGTCGCCGCCCACCCCGAGCACCCCGGCCATCGCGCTCACGAAGCGGAAGCGGAGGCTGCTGACCCGCCCGTTGAGCTGGGTGTTGGGGCTGTCGGTCACCCAGGCTGCCATCACCCGGGCCGGGTGGAGCTGGCTGAAGCCGTGCTGGATGGCGAGACGGTCCAGGGGGTCGGTGTTGTCGGAGGTCCACACCTGGTCGGTGCGGGACAGCACACCGAGGTCGATGCGGCCGCCGCCACCCGAGCACGACTCGAAGGCGACATGGGGGTGGGCGGCGCGCAACCGGTCCACCAGGGCGTAGAACGCGTGCACATGCTCGACTCACAGCTTCTGCGGATACGGCTCGCCCGGCCAGCCCGCGTCCGTGAAGCAGCGGTTGAAGTCCCACTTGACGTAGTCGACGGGCGCGCTGGTCAACAGGTCGTCCAGCCGCTCCCCCACGTACTCCTGTACGTCCCGGCGGGCGAGGTTCAGGACGAGCTGGTTGCGGAACTCGGTGCGGGCGCGGCCGGGCTGGAACTGCACCCAGTCGGGATGGGCGCGGTAGAGGTCGCTGTCCGGGTTGACCATCTCGGGCTCGACCCAGATGCCGAACTGCATGCCCAGCGCGTGGACTTCGTCGGCCAGCGGCTGCAACCCGCGGGGGAACCTCGTGGTGTTGGGCGCCCAGTCGCCGAGCCCGGCGGCGTCGTGGGTGCGGGCGCCGAACCAGCCGTCGTCGACCACGAACAGCTCGACGCCCAGCTCGGCCGCGCGCTCGGCGAGGGCGCGCTGCTGGTCCTCGGAGATGTCGAAGAGGGTGGCCTCCCAGGAGTTGTAGAGCACCGGACGGGGCTGCCCGGCCCGCGGGATCACGTGGGCTAGCTGCCAGGCGTGCCACTGGCGGCTCGCCCCGCCGAATCCCCCGTCGCTCCACAGCGCGGCGAACACGGGCGAGGTGTACGTTTCGCCCGGTGCCAGCAGCACCAGGCCCGCGTCGTCGTACCCGGCGCCGCCGTTGATCTGCACCCGGCCGTCGGGCAGCCGGTGGACGGCGATGCGCCACGATCCCGACCAGCCCAGCGCGCACCCGTACACCTCCCCGCTCTCCTCGTCCGCGCCGTCGGCGTCGAGGGCGACCCAGGGCAGGTGCTGGTGGCCGGTGTGCCCGCGCCGGCTGCCGAGCACCTTCTCGCCGGGGGTGAGGTCGCCGCGTACGAGCCGGGACTCGGCGGCCCAGCGGCCGTGCAGCTGGGAGAGGCGCCAGCCGTCGCGCCGGGGCAGTGTCCAGGTGGCGGCGTCCGCGCGCAGCAACTCCAGTGCGCCGTCCGCCCCTTGGTGGGCGGCGGTCACCCAGCGCTCCACCACGTCGAAGCCGTCCCGCATCCGGTAGTGCAGGGTGAGCCCGAGCCCGTTCACCGGGTCGGTGAAGCGCAGCCGCAGCTCGTCGCCGTCGAGGTCCGAGCCCGTGAAGTCCCAGGCGGTGCCCCGCGCCTCCCCCGTTCGCACCGAGAGCGCGGGGCGCACGAAGCGGGGCCCGCCCTCGACCGGGTACTCCTCCAGTCCGTCCGTGCGGGACTCGAAGGGCCAGTGAGGGGCCAGCGGTTCGCGGGCCAGGGCTGCCGCGTCCGCGACCGTGATCCGCGGGCCCCAGTGCAGGTGCAGCAGTTCGTCCCGGTCCGTGAGGTGCAGCGCGTAACTGCTGGTCCGACCCGACAGCACCCAAAGCCGTCCATTGTCACCGGTCTCAATCATCCCGACCCCCATATCCGCACACGTACGCACAGGATCGGGGTGGGGGGCCTCCGGGGGCAACGGCTGTGCGGCGACGAAGAAGGTTGCCCCAGGAACGCATGTCGTATCGTCGACAGACGCGCACGACGCGCCACCCAGGATCGACGTCAGGAGTCCCCGTGACCCAGCAGATTCCGCAGGTCCCCGTGACAGAGCCCGACCTCGTGGGGGTGCGCAACTTCCGTGACGTGGGCGGGCTGTCGACCGTGGACGGTCTGCGGGTGCGCGGTGGACGGCTCTTTCGCAGCGGTCACCTGGCGCACGCCACCGAGGCCGACGCGGCCTTCCTGGCGACCCTCGGTCTGCACACGGTCTTCGACTTCCGCAACGCCGGCGACCAGAAGCTGGAGGGGCCCGACGTCGCGCTGCCGGGCGTGCGCAACGTCAACATTCCGATGACGGACCCGGCCGACGGGGCCGAGTTCTGGAAGATGGTCCGCGACGGCGACCTCGACGATCTGCGCTCCGCCCTGTCCGGAGGCCGGGCGGCGGACCGGATGATCACCGTGTACCGCGAGATCATCACGCAGCGCACCGCCGAGCACAGCCGGGTGCTGCACGCGCTGGCCGAGGACAGTGTGCCCGCGCTGATGCACTGCGCCGCGGGCAAGGACCGGGCCGGGCTCGCCATCGCGGTGGCGCTGCTCGCGGTCGGCGTCGAGCGGGACGCCATCGAGGCGGACTACCTCAAGTCCAACGACCCGCACCGCCGCTACAAGGTGCGCCGCTCCAACACCTCGCCGGACGCGATGTCCGCCGAGGTGATGGAGCTCCTCAGCCCCCTCTTCGACGCCCGCGCGGAGTATCTGCACGCGGCCTTCGAGACCATCGAGGAGACCTGGGGAACCACGGACCGATACCTGGAGCGGGGCCTCGGGCTCAGCGACGGGACCCGCGAGCGGCTGCGCGACCGGCTCCTGGACAGCGCCGTCTGAGTCACCGGCCCAAGGCTACTTTCCGCCCACCTCGAAGAGCAGGTAGAGGAAGCCCGCGAAGATGTGCCCGGCGATGAGGTAGGCGAAGAGGCGCACGACCAGCCCCCTGGGGAACTTGGTCTCCGCGGTCTCCTCGATGTTCTTGCGGGGGCTCGCCGCGGCGGGCGCGGTCTCGTGCTCGGACATGTCTGTCCCGTCCTCTCAGCTGTGCGGGTGGTACGGATGCGGATCGGGGCTCTGCAGCAGGGTGTGCACGAAGAGGAACTCGGCTCCGCCGTGCGAGGCGGCGGAGATCCGGTGCGGGGTGAGCGAGTCGAAGTGCGCGCTGTCCCCGGGGTCGAGTTCGTGGGTGGCGTCCCCGAGGCGCAGCCGGAGCCGCCCGGTCAGGACGTAGAGCCACTCCTCGCCGGGGTGGACCCGGACGAGCTCGCGCTGGGTGCCGTACGGGACCTCGACGCGCAGCGCCTGCATGGCGCGGCCCGGGCCGCCGGTCTGGTGGTAGGTCCAGCCGTCGGCCTCGCGCGGTGCGGCGCGGCCGGCCCGGATGACGGGCTCGCGCTCGGGCGGCATCTCGCCGAGCAGTTCCGAGACCGTCGTACCGTAGATGCGGGCGAGGCCGAGCAGCATCGGCAGCGAGGGCTGCCGGGCCCCCGTCTCCAGCCGGGAGAGGTGTGCGGGCGAGAGGCCGGCCCGCTGGGCGGCGGCCTCCAGGGTGAGACCGCGACGGCGGCGCAGTTCGCGCAGTCGCGAGGCGACGCCCGGGAGCGCCGCGACATCGTCGGCAGGAGTGCTCATGCACTCCATTCAGGCAGGCCATTGCCTCAGAGGCAAACTTTTTGCCTCTGAGGCAAAAAGGCCCGGCTACCGGTTGGCGACCGCCTGCTTCACCAGGGTCCGGCCGAAGTCCCACATGAGCCCGCCCCCGCCGTGCGCGTCGTCCATGACGGCGGTGAACGCCTCCACGAACCGGTCGACCTCGCGCTCGGTGATGGTCAGCGGCGGAATCAGCTTGATCACTTCCAGGTGGTCGCCGGAGACCTGGGTGAGGATCCGGTGCTTCTGGAGCAGCGGCACGACGACCATCTGCGCGAAGAGGCCCTTGCGGGCGGCCTGGAGCATGCTCCAGCGGCCGCGCAGCTTCAGCGAGGACGGCCGGCCGAACTCGATGCCGATCATGAGGCCGCGTCCGCGCACGTCGCAGAGGAGCTCGTAGCGGTCGGTCAGGGCCGCGAGCCGGGTGCGCAGCAGGTCACCCGTGGTGCGGGCGTTCTCCACGATGCCCTCGTCCGCCATGACCGAGAGCACGGCGAGCCCGGCCGCCATCGCCTGGGCGTTGGAGCCGAAGCTCGCCGAGTGGACCAGCACCCGGTCCATCGACGAGTAGACCTTCTTGAAGATCCACTCCTTGCCGAGGGTGGCACCGACCGGCACATAGCCGCCTGAGAGCGCTTTCGCGACGCACACCAGGTCCGGCTCCACACCCGCGTCGTGCTGGTAGGCGTAGAAGTCGCCGGTGCGGCCGAGGCCCGTCTGCACCTCGTCGGCGATCAGCAGCGCCTTGTGCCGGTGCAGCAGTTCCTGCGCGGCGCGCAGATAGCCGGGCGGCGCCTCGTGCACGCCCTTGCCCTGGATCGGCTCGACGATGAGGGCCGCCACGTCACCGCGCTTCAACTCCCTTTCCAGGGCGGCCAGATCGCCGAGCGGCACCGCCGTGTCGGGCAGCAGCGGGGCGAAGCCGTCACGGAAGCCGGACTCGCCGTTGACCGAGAGCGAGCCGGTCGTCAGACCGTGGAAGGCGTGCGTGCAGTACAGGACGCGCGGCTTGCCGGTGGCGTACCGGGCGAACTTGAGAGCGGTCTCGACGGCCTCGGTGCCGCTGTTGCCGAAGAACACCCGGTCCAGGTGCGGGCTGTGCGCCAGGAGCCGCTCGGCGAGCAGCCCGGGCAGCGGCTGGCAGTCGAAGCGGGTCAGGTCCGCGAGCGAGGCGTCCAGGACGTCGTGCAGGGCCTTGCGGACGACGGGGTGGTGGCGGCCGAGGCCCATCACCCCGAAGCCCGCGAGCATGTCGAGGTAGTCGTTGCCCTCGGAGTCCCAGAAGTACGCGCCCTCGGCCCGCTCGTAGACCTTGTCGAAGCCGATGGTGTGCAGCATTCGCGGCAGCTGGTGGTTGAGGTACCGGGCATGCAGGTCGTAGCGTTCGGCCCCGCGCTCGGCGAGGAGCGCAGCCAGGTCGAATCCCTTGGCTCCCGGGGTCCTGGGGGCCGGTGCCGCGAAGCCCTTCGGCTCGCCGTCGCTCATGTGTCGTTCCCCTTCTCGGCCGCCGCGGCGGCTTCCTCCATGGCCGCGAGCGCGGCGCCGATCCGTCCCGCGACCTCCACCGGGGTGAGCCCGATGTCGGCGAGCACCTCGCCGCGCTTGGCGTGCGCGAGGAACTGCTCGGGAATGCCGAAATTGCGCAACGGCACATCGACCCCGGCATCCCGCAGGGCCTGCCCCACGGCGCACCCGACGCCGCCGGTACGGACGTTGTCCTCCACGACGGCGACCAGGCGGTGCCCGGCGGCCAGCGGGGCGAGCTGCTCGTCGACGGGTTTGACCCAGCGCGGGTCGACCACCGTGCACCTGATGCCGCGCCCGGCGAGCAGGTCGGCGGCCTGGAGGCAGACCGGCGCGAGCACGCCGACCGCCACGAGCAGCACGTCGGCGGCTGTGTCCCGGCTGTCCTGGCGCAGCACGTCCATCGCGCCGATCCGGGCGACGGCCGCGATGTCCGGGCCGACGGACTCCTTGGGAAAGCGCAGCACCGTCGGAGCGTCGGCCACGTCCACGGCCTCGCGCAGCTGGGCGCGCAGCTGCCCGGCGTCGCGCGGCGCGGCGATCCGCAGGCCGGGGACGACCTGGAGCACCGACAGGTCCCACATGCCGTTGTGCGAGGGGCCGTCGACGCCGGTGACCCCGGCCCGGTCGAGGACGAACGTCACTCCGCACCGGTGCAGCGCGACATCCATGAGGACCTGGTCGAAGGCCCGGTTGAGGAAGGTCGCGTACACGGCGACGACGGGGTGCAGACCGCCGGTGGCGAGCCCGGCCGCGGACACCGCCGCGTGCTGCTCGGCGATGCCGACGTCCCACACCCGGTCCGGGAAGCGCTCGGCGAACCGGCTCAGGCCCGTCGGGTGCAGCATCGCGGCGGTGATGGCGACGATGTCGGCTCGCTCCGCGCCCAGTTGGGCGAGCTCCTCCCCGAACACGGCTGTCCACGAGGGCCCATTGGAAGGGGCCAGGGGCTCACACGTCAGCGGGTTCATCGCGCCGACCGTGTGGAAGCGGTCGGCCTCGTCGTCCAGGGCCGCCTGGTAGCCGCGGCCCTTCTCGGTCAGGCAGTGCACCAGCACCGGTCCGTGGAAGCGCTTCGCCCGCCGCAGCGCCGACTCGACGGCCTCGGTGTCGTGCCCGTCGATCGGCCCGACGTACTTCAGGCCGAGGTCCTCGAACATGCCCTGCGGGGCGAACGCGTCCTTGAAGCCCTTCTTCGCGCCGTGCAGCGACTCGTACAGGGGCTGCCCCACGACAGGGGTGTGCTGGAGCACCTCCTTGCCCCACGCCAGGATCCGCTCGTAACCGTCGGTGGTGCGCAGGGTGGCGAGGTGGCTGGCGAGCCCGCCGATGGTCGGGCCGTAGGAGCGCTCGTTGTCGTTGACGACGATGATGAGCGGGCGGTCCCGGGCGGCGGCGATGTTGTTGAGCGCCTCCCAGGCCATGCCGCCGGTGAGCGCGCCGTCCCCGATCACCGCGACGACGTGGCCGTCCCGGCCGAGGACCTCGTTGGCCTTGGCGAGCCCGTCCGCCCAGCCCAGCACGGTGGAGGCGTGGCTGTTCTCGATGACGTCGTGCTCGGACTCGGCACGCGAGGGATAACCGGACAGGCCACCCTTGGTGCGCAGCTTCGAGAAGTCCTGCCGCCCAGTGAGCAGTTTGTGTACGTAGCTCTGGTGCCCGGTGTCCCACAGGATGCGGTCGACCGGCGAATCGAAGGCCCGGTGCAGCGCGATGGAGAGCTCGACCACCCCCAGATTGGGCCCCAGATGCCCCCCGGTCCGCGCCACCGCGGGGATCAGGAACTCCCTTATCTCCTGGGCCAGTTCACCCAGTTCCGCCTGGTCCAGCACTTGCAGGTCCTGCGGCCCCCGGATGTTCTCCAAGATCGTCATGTTCGGGCCCCCTCTTTCTGATCCTGTTCAGCCCACCATCACGCTCGTCCTCAGCGCACGGCGACGTCGGGCCGCCCCGACGCGATGCCGTCCTTCTTCATCCGCTCCGCGATCTTCATCGCCTCGTCGATCAACGTCTCCACGATCTTCGACTCCGGCACCGTCTTGATGACCTCGCCCTTCACGAAGATCTGACCCTTGCCATTGCCCGACGCCACACCCAGATCCGCCTCACGCGCCTCGCCCGGACCGTTCACCACACAGCCCATCACCGCGACCCGCAACGGCACCTCCATGCCCTCCAGACCCGCCGTGACCTCCTCGGCCAGCTTGTAGACATCCACCTGAGCCCGGCCACACGACGGACACGACACGATCTCCAGACGACGCTGACGCAGGTTCAACGACTCCAGGATCTGGATGCCGACCTTGATCTCCTCCGCCGGCGGAGCCGAGAGGGAAACCCGGATCGTGTCACCGATCCCCTCCGCCAACAGCGCACCGAAGGCGACCGCCGACTTGATCGTGCCCTGGAACGCCGGACCCGCCTCCGTCACACCCAGATGCAGCGGGTAGTCGCACTGCGCCGCCAGCTGACGGTAGGCATTCACCATCACCACCGGATCGTTGTGCTTCACCGAGATCTTGATGTCCCGGAAACCATGCTCCTCGAACAGCGACGCCTCCCACA
>NZ_QOLA01000016.1 GCF_003324565.1 Streptomyces sp. SDr-06
CCCGCGGAGCGGGTCCCTCAGCGCTGCGCGCTGAGCAGAGAACCGCCCCCGCTTCGCGGGGGCGGTCACCAGCTCGCTGCGCTCCCTGGTGAACTGCATTGCTGCGCAATGCAGTTGCCTCGCTTTGTTCGGCTGCTCCCTTCGGGAGCTGAAGTCCTGCGCTTCGCTTAGGACTTGGCCTCGCGATGCTCGGCCTGGCGGGCTCGCTGCGCTCTCCCACCCGGGCTTTCCGGCTTCGCCTCCAAGCCCCTGGCCCGCTCCGCGAGCCGCATCTGGTGGCCGAGGTCGTCACGCATGACATGCCGTTCCTCGTCGACTCCCTACTGCCCTCCCCGAACCTTCTACGACCCGCCGGGATAAGACCTCTCCGCACGTCGCCCGGCATGTACATCAAGCTGGACCATGCCGGGGCACGGGCTGAGCCTGTGCGACCTCCGACCACAGTGCGCGTCGGCAGCAAGTTCGGACACCCATCGCGGCCACGGTCTCCCAGCAGCCACAACACAACTGGAACCGGGCTCTGACCACGTATCTCCTTGATTCCCATAGGGGCCAACCTGGTCTGATCACAGGTGAGTTGACGGAGGGTGGCGTTACAACGCTGTCGGGAGCACCCGCCACAATGAACCACGGATGGCCTAACGGGCCGCCGCCACGCATGGCGGTGGCCCCCTGCTCGCAACAGGAGGCCACCCGACCACGGAAGAAACCATCGACCAAGGAGGCCACAAATTCCCACCGCCAACGAGCCTACGGGCCACAACCCCCTCGAAGACAACTCCGCCGACGAGCGCCTGGAGGGCCCTGCCCTCGGGAACAGCCTCAGCCGCACCCCTGCAGGACCGGCCAGGCGCCACTTTCGCCGCCTCATCGAATCCGCCGGCGACGAACTGACCCGCAACGCCGCCAAAGCCACGGTGTCCGGCGTATTCGCTCTGATCGCCTACTGGTGGCACCACCGCTAGGCCTCCTGGCGGGGTCTGCCCCTACGCCTATAAAGACGTGGGGGCAGGCCCCGACCCTCCTTGGACGAGACCTCGCGCGCCCACGCAAGAAGCTTCCCGCCCTCACCGGGCGGGCTCCCCGGCCAAGAAGGTCGTCCGAAATAAGGTCGAACCCCAGGCGGTCATGACGGCCTGGCACCCGAGCCCGGCTGATCAACACCGAGGCTCCTCGGCCCCGCTGGCTGGTCCTGCAGTTCCTGTAGATGTGCGCGTTGTGCACACCGGACCTCAAGTACCGGCACACCGGCCGCGCTCTCCCTACCGTGATCCAGAACGTCCGAAATACATCAACAACCATCTCGAGCGCGCCCCCGGAGGCAAGGTCTTCACCGAGACCGCCATCGAGATCGCCATCAAGAACCTCAAGAACAGACACCACGGCAAAAGCAACACCGCCCCGCCAAAGACGCCAGACAACCTTCGACGCGCACGAACCCCGGTCGCCGCCGGACGCAGACCGCAACGACAAGGGCTACACGTTCACAAATGACAAGCGGGGCTTCGGCACCGGCGACAAAGCCCAGGAGCAGCGATGTCACGCACCCCCTGACATCCTTCGACCGTCACCCCGGACGACCCTCGCGGTGTGCCGCCCAGGTCGATGTGGAGATGCCATACCCAGGCTACAGGTGATGCAGCATGTAAGTTCTCGAAGATCGCCCACGACCCTCGCAGGCCGCGCCGGTGCTCGATGAGTGCTGGATGCACTGTGCGGTGTCCCGAGCCGGCTGGTCACTCCTGGTGGGGGCCGGTCATCGGCGCCGGCTGTCTTTGAAGCTGCGCGCCGCTCCAGTTGATCTGCGTATCCGCCGACTCCACTACTGTACCCGCGGTTCTGCGAGTGGGTGGGTGTGATGGAGAGGAGGTCATAGTGCTTCCTTCGCGGAAAAGTTTCGGGGGATCCGCATTCCCGCTCTGTCCCTAGGGCGTCTGGGGGTTGGCCCAGCCTGGTCCTCGGCCTCATGGGGCCTGGACGCGCGCTGCTGAGCATCACCAGCGCCGCAGATGCCTCAGACGTTGAGTAACAAGCTCAGTGTCCTGGGCGTCGGTGGATTACGGTTCCACTGGAGAGGGGTTCCGTGGACGACAATGACCCGCATGTGACCGCCGTGCTGTCGCTCTGGCGAGGGACCGTGAAGAGCATTGAGGCAGGCTTCGACCTGCAGTGGGTCTACGAGTGGAGTAACGAGCTGCACCACCGTGACCGACTGCACGAGATGTGGCCGCTGTTGAGTGAGCAGGAGCGGACGAGATGGCACCCGGTCCTTAACCGTTGGGATGAGCGGTTCAGGGCCGCCACGGCACCAAAGCAGAACCCGGGTGCATCCGTTCGGCAGGATGGCCGCTGGTGGCATGACCGCTACCCGCTCCGAGTCATCGGCGAGCCCGGTCAGGAGCTGCCCCCGCTCTGGTCGCCGCCACCGACCTACCTTCCCGTGGATTGACGAGATCGCTTGACGGTTCGGCCTCTTAGAGGAGGTTTCATCTCGAAAGCTCCTTAAGTGCCCTGGTTTTGATAGGGGGCCTGCGTGACTTACGTGTCATCAGTGACAGGCGCGGCATGGCGACGTCAAGGTGGCGGTGCAGTATGCGCTTTTCGCCCCGGGATCAGCATCGGAGTCTGTCTCATTCGTGAAAGCCCGGTCTCGCCCGGGAAGCGGCAGGTGCCCTTCCCGCCCCTGGCGGAGGGTTCCGCAACGCGGTACGCCAAGAGTATGGGCAATCGCCGAGCGTATGACAGCGATCTCTCCGATGACCGGTGGGCCCTGAACGCATCCTGGACCTCACCGAAGTCACCGACCTCCTCGCAGGCACACCCGAACCGGACCACCCCGACAACACACCACCGGAACCCTAGGGCCTGTCCGATAGGTCGAGTCCTAGCGCAAGTCCAGCTCGCCGACTGTTTGGCCTCCGCTGGTCTCACCCGTCAGACGGAATCCCAGCCCGAGGTAGAAACCTTCGGGGCCGCCCGTGCCCGGATGCCACGTGGTGGTCAGGCGAGTGCCGCCGCGACCGCGGATCTCAGCAGCAACGGCCTCGACCGCGAAGCGACCGTAACCTCGACCCTGTTCGCCATCCGCGACGTTGAGCCGCCATAGGCCGGAACGGACGTCGGTGCCTGTGCCGTCGCCCCTCCAGTCGGGGCCGAAGAAGGCCATGAGGAAACCGACAGGACGGTCACCGTCAAGGATGAGGCGAGGCCAAGCAATGCCGGGATAGATGTACGCCTCGGCCAGAGATCTCACGACCGGCGCGACCAAGTGCTCTTGATCCGGACGAACCCGCAGACCGATCGCCGCATCGAAGTTGGCTGGGGTGATCTCTCGCAGACACAGTGTGGTCGTCATCCAGGAACCATAAGCCGGTCGATCAAGTGGACTTTGCGTGGGTGCATCATCAGACACGGTAGCCATGCTCGATAGCTTGTATGCCCCGTGCCCAGGAACAGGACGGGAGGAAGCCGGTCGTGGGGCTCCAGGCGGCCTGCCCCTCCCTGTCCAGATGTGGCCGTCAGTTCTCGGGTTCGCCAATGTAGGTGTTCGGCATAGTGATCTGTTCGATGCCAGGGGAGAGACGTGGTACTGGTACGGCCTGCGTGGAGATCACCTGTGCGCCGGTGGCTTGGGCGGCATCGGTGATGTCACGGAGAACTTCGTGAACGACGTCGCTTCCGATTCCCTGCTGGAAGGGGTTGTCGAGCATGAGGAGTCCCGGGTAAGGGCAGTCGTCCCCCAGATCCCTGGCCAGGAATAGTAGGGCCCTGCTGTAGGCGAGGAAGAACAGCACTCGGGCTTCGGCCCCGAGGACTTGGTTCCAGGGGCGGGTCCCGACGTAGAAGGTCAGGTCGTCCGCGCTGATCGCCACATTCCCTGCCACCCAGACATCGTCGCGGTGGCGGTTGAGGAATTCGTTCATCCGGTCAGCGAACAGGGCGCAGCGGTCGATGGGCGTTCTCCCTGAGGTGGAGGTTTCATCGAGTTGCTGCTTCAGTCGGTTCCGTCTACTTTCGGCCGCCTGGCTCGTCTGCGTGGCGGCAGTCTTGCGGGTGAGCATCTGCTCGATGGCGGGCAGCGCCATGAGTTTTTGTTCCAGGGCAGCGGTCTGGGCAGCCATCTCTTCGAGTCTGGCCATGAACGGTGCGAGGCGAGCGGCCCGGTCGACGTTCAGCTGCCTGGCGATCTCTTGGTGGGTGCTCTGGGCGTGGCGGTGGTCGGTTTTTGCTTGGTCGAGGTCGTGGCTGGTTCGGGCGATGACTTCCTGGAGGTCGTCGGCCTCTGCGGCCAGGGACCGCTTCTCCAGTTCTCCGCGTCGTCTGCGCTGGTCCTCGGTTACTGGCTGGGTGCAGACGTAGCAAGTGCCCTCTGGGTGATCGCGATGGATGTCGATCTTCTGCTCGCAGGCAGGACACAGGCGCACCGGCAGGCTGTCGAAGATGTCGACGGAGGCGAGAAGGCGTTCCATACGAGCGATCTCTGCTCGGACGGTGTTGTGAGACTGCATGTGGGCAGTCAGGACCTGCTGTAGGCCGGCGACGGTTTCGGCGGTGCTCGTGAGGTTCTGGGTCGCCTGCTCGTACTGCTGCGACAGAGTGGCGTCGTAGCCATGGCTCACTGCCCCGGCGTCGCCTTCTTGGCGTCGTCCGGCAACAAGCTGCTCCACTTCGCTGGTCAGCTGGGAACGTTGCCTGACAACCGCGTCGAGTTCGGCCTGCAAGTCGGTTCTGATGGAGTTGACCTCCTGCTCGCTCCTGGGGGTCGGCAAATGCAGGTTCTCGCAGACGGCTGCTACGGCTCGGTCTGTGCTGTCATGCACCTCTCGTTCGGCCGCCTGCGCCTGTGCGAGTCGGCGTTGTGCTGCCGCAAGCTCGAAGTCGTGGTTGCTGTACCTGGTGGGGGCGAACCCCAGGAGGTAGCTGATGACGGCTCGCCTCAGAAACTCTTGTTCTTTGTCAGCGAACTGAGTCCACGAGTCCTCGTTGCGGTAGATGTGCCGCAGCACGCTGCGGAACGTCAGAGGTGTGAGCTCGGTGGCGGTGGTGGCCTGGATGCCTTTGGGAATGCTAAGGATCGGCCAGCCAAGCTTGTGCAGGATGCGGTCGGAGAACTCTCCGACAGGGAATTCGTCGCCGCCCAGTACGACCTTGTTCTGGCGCCCGTACTGGAGGCTGCGCCGGATTTCCGTTGGAGTGCCGTCCAGGGTCAGTTCGACGCTGACCTCTACGTATTCGTCGGCGACGGCCGCCTTCAGGGCCTCGGTCGGGCTGTCCCGGTTGCCGAGACAGTAGTCAATGGCCTTGAGCGTGGTGGTCTTCGAGCTGTTCCTGACGCCAGACAGAATGCTGAGGCCAGCGGTGTTTAAAGCGTACGTATCCATCTCGCCCGACGTGTGCACCAGCGTGACCGACTCGACTCGTAGCCCTTTACGGGAGGGTGTCGGGGGCGTCGTCATGGCCTGATCTCCTGGTGGTAGGCGAGGTCCGCCACTTCCTCGGGGAAGAGTTGGTAGACGAGGTTCTTGAGATCGGTCCCGGACCACTGCGCCAGGTTGTCCCTCATCGCGCGGCATCGAGTGACGATGGGGTGGAACTCGTCCATGTCCGCCAGCGCTGCAGCCGCTCGCTTTCCGACCGAGGTCAATCGGACGCGCTCTGGTCTATGGCTGGTGGTGATCGTGATGAGACCGCGGGCCATGAGGAAGGCCAGGAACTGGCGATAGCGGGGATCCCAGGGACCGAACCGGTACCGGATCATCGGGGCCTCTACTTCCTCGGGCATCGATGCGCGGAAGGCGGCCTGTCCGCTCAGGGTGTCGGCGAGTTCCGTGTGTGCGCGCTCGAGGAAAGCCGGGTAGCGCAGGAAGAAGTCGAGCTTCGCGAGCTTGGTTCGGCCAGCGATATGAGGACCGGGGTCGCTGCCGCACTCGGCAACCAGGAGCAGTAGCCGGGAGGCGTGGAAGTCTGGCGAGTCGTCGGGGTCCCATGGCCGGTGGGGTGGCGGGATGGCGCTCGCGCCGATGTTATGAAACATCGGCGTACCGGTTCTGGCAGCGAGCGGTGATGTCCGCAAGTACGGCGTGAGCCCGAGCGAGGGACACGGTGCCGCTACTCACCGCAGGGAGGCCTTCTACGCGGGTCAGGGTCTCGAAGTATGCCTCTGAGCCGGCGGGGATGCGTCCGGCGCGTCGTTCAGCCATGACGCGTGAGCAGATGGCGTGGACTTCGTCGGCGAAGGCGTCCATCTCCTCGCGGGCTGGACCGAGGCTTTCACGCCAGGCACGACGGTACTTCAGCGCGTTGTCGAGATGCCCTGCCGCCTCGTCTGCCGGAACTCCGGCGACCGCGAGCTTCTCAGTGAGTTTCGTGAGAGGCGCAGTGCTTCCGTCCGGCCTTCGCCCGGTGGCCCGTGTGATCGCGTCATGGAGCATGTCTTGGAAGTCACGGGTGCCCACCTGGCGTGGCACTGGAGCAAGCGCGTCGCGTGCGATGCGAACTCCGAGCCAGATCAGGACGTCTTCGATGTCAGTAGTCAAGGGCGGCTGCCCCAAGATCTTCGCCACGATCGGTCCGAGCCGACGTAGAGCCCTGTCCTCAACCTGCTCAATCGTGCGGCCCTCAACAAGGACCTCTAAACGGTCGACGCACCAGCCGATGTCGCGGCCTTCGGGAAGGTCCACTCCTTTGAGCCGAACAATGATGTCATCACGAATGTGCGACGGGACACGACCACGCTGCTGTCCGCGGTCGACGACGAATACATGGAAGTCGGCCTGTGGACTCTCGTTGACGATGAAGGTGAACCGAGTCTCGGCTGGGAGAGATTTCCCGAGGAACAGCTTTCCCAGGTAGCTGGTCTCCGGCTTCTTCGGAATGTCCGGTGTACACACTTTGGCGACACTGTGCCGCTTACCGGCTTCCTCGATGGTCTTCACCTGGCGGTATGCGGGCGCATTACCGTTTCTACAGACGATGTCTTCCAGGTCCTCCCAAGAGACCTGAGTCCACATGCCCTCATGCATGTCCAGGCAGTCCAAAAGTGTCACCGCGTCTTGGTAGGCGAAGCCGCGCCGACTTCGGCGTCCGCCGTCAGCCGGCGCTGCAGACATCGGCGCCCCGATGAGTCAGGCGCCCGTAAGGCGACGCACAACTGGCTGACGACCCTGTGGCTCGCACCCACACCCCCTAGATCACCCAAGGCGGCCCAGTACACCACCGAGTAACAGAGTGTGGCAATACGCCTGACGCTCAGCGACAAAGTCACCCACCCCACTGCCCTTGATGGGGCTCGGTGGCCGGGAGAACCTCACCGAGGCGCATGCGACTTCCGTCCCGTCCTCCGCCGCCGGGCTGACGGCGGCGAGGCGCGGTGGCCCCGGCCGACGCGCAATCGGCTGAGCACGCCCCGATCCCCGGCCGCGGCCGCGCCGCCCATCCCGCCCGTCCCTTCCTCCTTCACTCCAGACGTCACGGTCGATGTACGGGTCGACGGCGGCGAGGACCAGGTGCCGGAGTTCGGCCGGCCTCAGCGCCTCCACCTCCCACTGCACCGGGCGGCGGGGGTCGAAGCCGTAGCGGCGGGCGAAGGCTGGCCACCTCGGATCGCCGTGCTTGCCCTCAGTCGCGGGCAGCTCGTAGGCGCGCACCTGCTCGTAGGTCAGCAGCACCCGCTCGGTGTGGCGCCAACAGCCCGTGCGCGCCCCCCAGTCCCGCTCGATGTCCTCGCCTGAGCAGTCGAAGTCACCGATGTTTCTCCGGGGCGCCACGAGCGTGCGGTTGGAGTTCACGCAGCTCAGAAGCGGTCAGAACGACCATAGCGTGTGCAACAGATGTCGTACATGGAGCCCTGCGCAAGATTCCACTCGATGGGAGGCCGTCCGCGGTCAGAGGCGTCGACTCAGGCACTCACGGATCGCGCGGCGTTCGGCTTCTTCGCGGTGGGAGTGGGATCGCCACGGCAGCGCGAGACTTCAGCAACCGGCACTCCGTCCCGGCCGTCTCCATAGGCATGGCTTCCTCCAGCACTCCGTCCTCCGCTCCGCCTCGCTGGCTGTACTGCGATTACGCGAACGAAGCCGGGGAACCGGTCGGATGCCGCGGGAGCGCGGTCGCCCCATACGGCCGATGCCTGCAGCATCTGGATGGTGCTGACCGGAGCGCCTACCTCGCGAGCCTGTCCCCAGGCAGCGACATCGATCACCGCGGCACCACCTTCAGCCCGGCCTTGCTCAAGGAGTTACTCGCCGCACTCCGGGACCCCGCTACTGGCCAACTCCGGATCGGCGACGCCTGGTTCGCCATGGCATCGTTCACCGGCGAAGCCTGGTTCGTCGATGCGACGTTCACCGGGCGGGCTCTGTTCAGCATGGCGAGATTCGAGGACCGGGCCGCGTTTCATGGAGTGACGTTCACCGGCAAGGCGGCCTTTGACAGGGTGGCGTTCGCCGGTGTTGCCTCTTTCCACGGCGCGAGGTTCATCGCAGACGCTCTGTTCAGCGCGACATTCGTCGGCAAAGCCTGGTTCGGTCGGGCGACGTTCCATCGGGGCGTGGACTTCCGGGGGTCTGTCTTCGAGGAGGCGACGGAGCTCGGTCCGTTGGTCTGCGCTGGGAGCGTGAATCTGTCGGCCACGGTGTTTCGCAGCCCGGTGACTGCCGAGCTGGCGGCACACAGGGTGCTGTGCATGCGTACACGGTGGGCGGCCACCGCCACTCTACGGCTGCGCTACGCCACGGTGGACCTCACCGATGCCGTGTTTGATTACCCGCTCAAGATCGCGTCCGCCCGCACCGCTTTCGGCAGGTCCTCGGGCAGCATCGTCTATGAGGCGCGGCTGATGGGCTTGGACCCTCGGGTCCGGGTGGCCTCGGTCAGCGGGACCGATGCGGCCCACCTGGAGCTAAGCGATGTGGATCTGTCCGGGTGCAAGTTCACAGGCACCTTCAACCTCGATCAGCTTCAGATGGACGGGGATTGCTCCTTCGCCTCGGCGCCCGGCGGCATCTGGCGTCTCGGAGCACGGCTGACGCGGTGGACACCGCGCCAGGCACTGGCCGAAGAGCACCACTGGCGCGCAGACCGCGGGCAGGTCGGCTGGACCGCCCTCAGTTCTGGGAGCGAGCGGCAGGGGGTGGGGCCAGCAGATCTGACACGGGTCTATCGGCAATTACGCAAGTCGCTTGAGGACGGAAAGAACGAGCCGGATGCCGCGGACTTCTACTACGGCGAGATGGAGATGCGGCGCCTTGACCCGGCGCGTCCCCGCGGCGAACGGCATTTGTTGGCCGCGTACTGGGCGCTTTCCGGCTACGGACTGCGGGCCTCTCGCGCCCTGGGCTGGCTGCTAGCTGCCATAACCGCCACCGTGCTGTTAATGATGCTGTGGGGCCTGCCCAAGGACGATCCCACGCCGCAGAGCACCGGCACACTCGCTGGCCAGCATCTCACTCTCCGCACCGACACTCCTGCTCCCGTTAACCCTGGCGGCCCGCTGACGGGACGTCTGACCTCCCAGCGTTTCGAGAAGTCATTGCGCGTGGTGATCAACTCGGTGGTCTTCCGCTCCTCAGGCCAAAACCTGACCACCGTCGGCACCTACACAGAAATGGTTGCCCGAATATGCGAACCGGCCCTGCTTGGCCTCGCTGTACTGGCCGTTCGTGGCCGGGTCAAGCGGTAGCCGCGTCCCTGTCTCAGTAAGGTCGGGGACTGGCACGGTGGCCTGTGAAGGTTCCGTTTCCAGTCCCCGACCTCGTTGAGAGGAGAGGGACGCGATGGCTTCCTTTCGCCCAAGGCACCTGCCACCTGGTGTTTCATCCGAGATGCAGGGGCGTGTCGCGTCCGCGGTTGAGCTGGGCCATGAGCTCGCGGTTGGCGGCGCGGGCAGCGGAGAGGTCGTCGTCGCGGTCTTGGAGCCTGAGTTCCAGGTCGACCACCTGTTGTTCGAGGGTGGTGATGCGCGCCTTGAGCTGCTCGGTGTCGTCCGGGCCGCTGATGCCGACCTCGCGCCAGACCTGCTCGCCCAGAGCCTGGCTGAGGCGGCCTTCGAGGCGCCGGATGTGCGCGGCGAGGCGGGCGGTGCGGGCCTCGGCGGCCACCAGGTCGGCTTGGAGCGACGCCCGGCTGACGGCCGGGCCCCGGCCGCCGGGGACCGTGGGCGGCGCGGCGGCCTGGGCGTGGACCTGGCCCAGGAGGTCGCGGTGGCGGTAGAGGAAGGTGCGGTCGACGCCCGCGCGGCGGGCGATCGCCGCGACGCTGGTCTCGGAGCCGTCTTTCGCGGCTTCGGCCAAGGCGGCGAGGACCCGCTGGCGACGTCGGCCGGTGTCGGCGCGGCGGCCTTCCAGCATCGCCTGGACGCTTGGCTCGGGTGCGGTCACGCGGGTCGCTCCGGTCTCAGGTCGGGCAGGGGCTGAGGGATGCGGGGCATGCCGAGGAAGCCCTGGCGGGTCTTGCGGACCATGGCGGCGGCCTGCTGGATCTCGGCGCGTTCGTCGTCGGTGAGCTGGTCGACGTCCTCGGTGACGCGACGGATCAGCCGCCGGACGCGGGAGATCTCCTCCTCGGACGGGGTGGCCTCGGCGCGGGCCCAGTCGTCGGCCTCGGTCATCGACCGCAGCCTCTCGCGTTGCCGCAGCAGACCGTCGAGGTAGGCGGCGAGCTCGGGAAGGTAGGAGATGTCGGTGGAGTAGTGGTCGCAGCCCATGCAGCGGAACCGCAAGGGGCAAGCACCGCCGCCGGCGGCGACGTTGGAGGGCTCGGAGCAGGTCCCGAAGGGGACTTGCACCGACCCGATGGCCAGGCGGATGCGCTCGGCGTCCAGCAAGGTGGTGACCGCTCCCCAGACGCGCTGTCCGTGGCGGTCGAACTGCATGGTGGTGACCTTGTCGACGGCTTCACGCAGTCGTACTTCCTTGACCCGGTAGTAGCAGCGGGTCGACTGGTAGGAGTCGTGATCCATCAAGGGTGACAGAACCTCAATGGAGACGCCGGCGTCCGCGTGGCGCTGGGCGAAGGAGTGCCGGTAGGCGTAGGGGAAGACCTCCTCCTTATAGAAGACGGTGCCGTCGTCCAGGTGGAACTCCGGCAGGACGTTGATCCACTCGCGGTGCATCCCGCTGAGCGGCAGGCCTTGCCCGGGGGCCAGGCCCGGGTGTCGTCGCACCGCTCGCCGGGCGGGACAGCCAGCATGTGCCGACGGGGCAGACGGTATCCGGCGGGCCGGTGACGGCACAGCAGGGTGCCGGTTGCCGGGTGCAGGACATGGAAGAAGGGGTCGCGCAGCCCCCGGACGGCGAACCGCGGCGCCGGTCCCCACAGGAGTCGTCCCATCGTCAGGCGCCCCCTCCGGACCGGCAAGGCCGGTGTTGTCAGTGGTCTCTGCGAAGGTTACGTCGTGATCAGCCGCCCTGACGGGGCGCCGATGCAGGCATGGCAGGAGGCCCTGGTGGAGAACTTCAAAGTGGTGTCGAGAACAGTGGAGGGCCGGGTGCGGGTGTCGGTCGTGTCCTACGACGCGGCGAGCGCCGAGGACGAGCGGGTCCGGCTGGAAGCGGCCGGAGCCGTGGTGCGGATCGTACCGGTCCCGATGGGCGCGTCCGTGCCCGAGGCCGTCCTCGAGGAGCTGCGTACGGGAGTGTCCGAAGCAGCCTGAGAGGCGGGGCCTGTGCCGCCCCGCCTCTCAGCTCGGCGCGCCGTCGCAGCCGGTGCCGGGGCGCCGCAGGTCCGCGGAGACGCGGACACTCACCCCGGGCCTGCCGGGCACCCTGCGTACCGGAGCGGTGCCCGACGTCGCCCACCACCGCTCCAGCTCGGCCTGGCCAGCAACGGCGGTCGCCTCGTCCGCAGCGGTGATGTCCAGGACCACGAGTCCGGGCTCGCACGCACTCTGTACTGCTGATCGGTTCCATACCCCGGGCGACGCCCGGCGCCCCCGGGCGGGCACGTCGACACCACCGGATCGAGTGGCCCTGGCCGCTCCCGCGGCCCGCCACTCCCCTATCTGAAAGGCCCTCCATGAGCTGGGACGTGCTCCTCCTCCACCTGCCCGATGACATCGTCTCGGTGCGGGACATACCCGACGGCTACACCCCTCCGCCACTCGGCCAGCAGCAGGACATCCTCGCCGCCGTGGCACGGGCCACCCCCGAAGCCGACCTCTCGGACCCGGCCTGGGGCGAACTGTCCGGAGCCACCTGGTCGATCGAGCTCAACATCGGCTCCCGCGATCCAGTGGACTCGATCATGCTCCACATCCGCGGATCCGGCGACGACGTACTGACCTCCGTCGCCCGCCTCGCAGAGGCCCTGGACTGCAAGGCCTTGGACTGCTCCACCGGAGACCTGCTTACTGCCCAAGGCCCCGCGGGCTGGCACGCCTTCCAGAACTACCGAGACCGGGTGACTGGCCCGCTCCGCTGAAACTGTCCGATGGCTGTAACTGACGTGCCCAGCGGGGTAGTCGGCGCCTCCCGAGAACCAGCAGAGCCAAAGGACTCGCCGGACGGGGGCGGGTGTGCCGTTGGCTGATGCGCAGCGCTTGGATCGAGCCGTCGCTCCCGGACCGGCCGCTTCCGTGATCCGGGCGAGGGAGGGTCCTGAGCATGGGCATGCGCGGGCCGTCCGGAGCGTCCTCACTTCCCGAAGAGGGACCGGCGCTTGTTGAACGCTTCCGCGGCCTGCGCGCGGCCTGCGCTGGTGAGTTCGTAGTAGCGGCGGGCGGGGCGGCCTGGGTGAGGTCCCGTTTCTTCACGGCCGGTGATCCAGCCGTGATCGACGAGCCGTTCCAGGATCGGGTACACGGTGCCCGATCCGAGCTCGGCCCCCTGGGAGATGCTCAGTCCCCAGGCGGGTGCCTCTGCGGTGGATGCCAACAGCACCTTACCGGTAGTTCGTTAAACCCGGCGGTAGCGAACGGCCGTTGAGCTTCGAGCAGGGCATTGACCTGCAGCGGAGGCGCGATCTCCTGCCAATCGTCTACCGAAGAGGTGCGGCCGCCCACCTGCGACGATGCCGGGTTTAACGAACTACCGGTAGCTACGCTTCTGCTCCGGCCAAATGAGGGCTCTCCGTCCGCGCCGAGGGTAGAAGCGAGCTGCGCATCCACAGCAGCGCGGCCCACTGCCGAAAAGGCCACCAGGGGCATCGCCAAGATCGCCGAGGTCAAGACAAAAGCCGCATTTCTTCTCAAATATCCCGCTCGCACGGCGCGAGGAGTCCGCACACGGAAGGATCCGGGGCGGTTCGAGGGGGGCGATGTGTTGGAAGTGTGTGGACGACTTCTATGCTCTGAGGTCGTTCAGGTAGGTCGATGCTCCTCCTGGTCAGCGGGCTTCAAGGGTCCGGTCGAATCTCAGGTGGGGGTTTCAGCGTGCTTGACCATGGTCTGACGGCGATATCCACGCGGCGGGAGCGTGCCGGGCACCGGCGACGAACCCACGCCGAGCCCGTGCCGGCCCGTCCGGGGCGGGTGTTCGCGCTGGACGGGCTGCGGTTGCTCGCGGCGTTGTCGGTGGTGGCGTACCACTACACGGCACGGGTCGGCAGCTGGCCCAAGAAGTCCGAGGCAATCTTCCCGGCGCTGTTCCCCATGACCGCTTATGGCTGGCTCGGCGTGCACCTGTTCTTCCTGATCAGTGGCTTCGTGATCTGCATGAGCTGCTGGGGCAAACCGCTGCGGGACTTCTTCGTCTCCCGGGTGGTGCGGCTGTATCCGGCGTACTGGTTCGGGGTGCTTGCCACGACGGTGACGCTGGCGGTGTTCCCGAAGGGAAATCATCCGCTGCCGTGGACGTCGGTGATCACCAACCTGACCATGTTGCAGGAGCCGCTCGGTGTGCCGTCGGTGGATGGCGCGTACTGGTCGCTCTTCGCCGAGCTGCGCTTCTATCTACTGTTCGCGGTGGTGGCCTGGTGGGGACTGACCTACCGCAGAGTCCTGGTCTTCTGCTGCCTGTGGGCCACCGCCAGCATGCTGTTCGCGAAGGCCGAACCGGGCCCGCTGCGGCTGTTGGTAATGCCCGAGTACAGCTGGTACTTCATCGCGGGTATCGCCTTCTACCTGATGTACCACTTCCGCCCGAACCTGATGCTCACCGGCGTGGTGCTGCTCTGCTTCGGCGCGGGTCTGCCCGCCACCCTCAAGATGTGGCGCAGCACTGAGGCCTACGTGGGCCGCCTGGTACCGGCCTGGCCCGTCGTCCTCATCCTGGCGGTGTCCTTCGCCCTGCTCGCACTGGTCGCCACGGGGCAGTTGTCGTGGATCCGGTGGCGGTGGCTGACGTACGCGGGGGCCGTCACCTACCCGCTGTATCTGATGCACCAGATGATCGGCTGGGAACTCTTCCACACCTTCTCGCCCCGCATCCCGACCTATCCCCTGCTCGCCCTGGTCACCGGCGGCATGGTGCTCCTAGCCTGGCTGGTACACCGGTACGTCGAGCGGCCCCTGGGCCGGAAGCTTAAGCAAGGGCTCGCACCCGTCTGAAACTGATCCCCGGCACGGCCCGGGCTTGGCCTCGCCTCGACGGGTGCGGCGGTCACGCACGGGTCGCGATCTTCTTATGCCAGTGGCCTCGCACGGAGCAGGTGCTCCGCACGAGGCCATCGCCTCTAGCTCGGCCGGTTAGTTGTAGGGGCGGATGACGTTGGCTTCGTTGAGGTTCCAGCCGGTGGGCGCGGTCCAGCTGCCGACGCCGGCGTTGAAGGTTCCGCTGTTGTCGGTCTTGGCGGTGAAGGTGAACATGCGCACGCTGCCGTCGGGATAGCCGTAGAGGGAGGCGAGGTCGTCGCGTCCGTCGCCGTCGAAGTCACCGGTGACGAGTTTGCTCCGGTTCACGTCCCACCAGCCGGCGGGCATGTTCAGCGCGGGGATCGGTTTGGCGAACTCGCCGGTGTGACTGCCGCTGGCGATCATGGTGTGGAGACCGTCGTGGCCGTCGGCGTAGTCGTACCAGGCCACCACGTCGTCGATGCCGTCGCCGTTGAAGTCGCCGGCCTGGATGGAGGTGCGGTTCCAGTCGCCCCAGCCGGTGGCGGTGTCGCCCCAGGACTGAATGCTGGCCTGGAAGGCGCCGGTGGGGGTGGCGGCGAAGGTATGCATCTTCACCGAGCCGTCGGGATACCCGTACAGGGCGGCGATGTCGTCGCGGCCGTCGCCGTTGAAGTCACCGGTGACGAACTTGCTCTTGTTGATGTCCCAGTTGCCGGCGTTCATGTAGTAGGAGTCGAAGGGCGGGTTGAAGCCGCCGCGGATGTCGGCGGTGAAGGTGAACAGGCGGTCGCTGCCGTCGGCGTAGGAGTACCAGGCGGCCAGGTCGTCGCGTCCGTCGCCGTTGAAGTCACCGGACTCCAGCTTGAGGTCGTTGGCCCACCAGCCGCTGGGGCTGGACCACGATTCGATGAACGGGGTCTGGTAGGTGCCGTCGGGCTTGCTGAGCGCGGTGAACAGCTTGACCTTGCCGCCGCCGTAGTCGTACAGGAACGCCACGTCGCCGCGTCCGTCGCCGTTGTAGTCGCCGGTCGCGAACCGCGCCTTGGTGGCGTCGAAGTACCCGTTGGGGAAGACGGCGCCTTCGAAGGGGGCCTTGAACGTGCCGTCCGAGTTGGTGAGCAGGGTGTGGATTGCGTCGTGGCCGTCGGCGTAGTTGTACCAGTCGGCGACGTCACTGCGGCCGTCGCCGTTGTAGTCGTGGCGGATGGTGGTTCCGCTGGACCACAGGGCCTGGCCCTTGGCGTTGTAGATGACGAGGTTGCCGCGGTCCTGGAGCAGGGCGTAGCCGTCGCCCAGGTGTTCCGGCTTGCTCGTAGTCGCTTGGTTGGTGCTCCACAGGGACGTGGAGTCGTCACCGGCCTTGTTGACGGTGATGTTGCCGTCGCTCTGGATGAGGGCGGTAGCGCCCGGGTTTCCGGTGGTATTGGTCGACCAGATGGTCCTGTTTGCGTTGGAGGTGATGGTGAGGTTGCCGTCGGCCTGCATGGTCAGCTTGGCCGAGTTGGAGGTGATGGACTGGCCTGAGGTGAGGCGGGTGCCGGGGGTGATGCGCCGGCCGCCGACAGAGCCGTCGATGGTGAACGGCTGGCCGAAGCCGGTGAAGTCGTTGCCGGTGGCCTGGCCGGGCCAGCCTGTCACGGTGTTGTCGGCCTTGCGGCCCCACAGGTCGGCGATGCCGTCGTTGTCGAAGTCGCCGGAGGAGCCGATGACGGGGTAGTCGCTCTTTTTGAGGGTGAGCCCGGTGAGTTTGGTGCGGCGTAGGGCGGTGCCCCAAGTTGCGGCATTGAGGGCTCCGTTGGGGTCGGCTTCGCCGTAGGAGCGGTAGATGTCGCCGGTGTCGTCCTTGCGCATGAGCAGGTCCGGCAGGCCGTCCTTGTTGAGGTCACCGGGGCTGATGAGGGTGAACTGGTCCCAGTCGGAGCCGCCCATCAGCACGGGGTGGCTGCGTCCGCGAGTGAGGTAGTCAGACCTGTCGCCGAAGTAGACCCAGAGCTGCTTGCCCTGCTTGACGAGGACGTCAGCCTTGCTGTCGCCGTTGAAGTCACCGGTGAGGATCTGGTCGGCATTCGACCAGTGGTCGTCGGTGACTCCCTTGCACAGGCCCCCGGTGGTGGGCTTGGGGCAGGTGACCTTGAGGTCGAAGGAGCTGTATCCGTCGCGGTTGATGAGACCTCGGCCGTTGTTGGGGTAGACGCGCAGGACGTTCTGCTGGGCTATGTCGCTGTGCTCGAGGGAGACCAGGTCGTTCTTGCCGTCCTGGCCCCAGTCTCCGCTGGTGGCGACTTGCTGTCCGGGGAAGGCACCGCCGCCGTTGGTGGCGACGGAGAACTGCTTGTTGCCGTGGCCTGCGTAGGTGAGCAGGGTGCCGTTGGAGTCCACGCTCCAGATGTCCTTGAAGCCATCGCCATTGAGGTCACCAGGCACGTCGCGGACGCCGGTTCCGTCGGCGTAGTAGAGGTAGGTGGCGGTGTCGGAGCGGTTACCGGCCTTGTCCACGCTGTAGGCGTAGACGAGGTGCGGGCCTGCCACCGGGGGTTTGATCTCATCGGTCCACGGCGTGCCGGCGTCGACCTTGTTGACCTGGGGGTCGTAGTCGGTCCACCAGTTGTACGAGGTGACGTCGGTTACGCCGTTGGCGCCGAAGGTGAAGTGTCCATTGTCGTTGACGTTGCCGTTGGGCTCGTCGGGCCAGCCCTTGTCACCGTTGGGGAACACGGTGGAGGTGATGGTCGGCGGCTGGCTGGGGCGGTCACGGTCGATGGTGAACTTGCAGGTCTCGCTCCAGGGCGAGGTGGCGTGATCCCCGTCTTCGGTCTGGACCCGCCAGGTGTAGTCGCCGCTGGGCGTTGAAGTGCCCGGCAGGGCGAGGGTGGCGTAGCGGTCCTTGAGGGCCGGGATGCTGGTGTCCACAACGGCGTTGGCGGTGCCGGACTTGAAGACCTGGAAGTGTGCGGTGAGGTCGCCCGCGTCCGCGTCGTCGACGTGTGCGTACACGCTGATGGGGCTGTTGCCGATGGCGCCGCCCGCGCTGCAACTGGTCTGCGGGCTGGTGCCGAGCTTGTCGGGCTTCTTGGGCGGGTGGTTGTACTTCACCTCCAGCACGGCCGTCTTCGGGTCGAACTTCTTCCAGCCGAAGGTGTCGGACTCGTCACCGGCGTAGAGACCGAGGGTCAGGCTGTTCTGGCCGGCCGACACGCTGTCACGAAGCGCGGAGGTCGCGTTGAACTCCAGGTTCCCCGCCCCGCACTGCGAGCTGCTCCAGCCCTTCGCGTCGTTCACCGTGTCCAGCACACTGCCGACCTTGGACGGCTGGTTGTTCCAGTCCGTCTTCGACGAGATGTCCCCGACCCGCCACAGTTCGATGGGCCTCTTCTGGCACGACCAGGACCAGGTATTGCGGATGCGGAAGGTGGCGGACTGGATCTGCGCTCCGCCCACGTAGCTGGTGTCGAGGCGGAAGAAGGAGCGGGACAGGCCGTAGGTCTCGTTCTCGTAGCCGACGCGGACCACGTTGTCGGTGTTCCAGAATCTCTGCGTGGGGTACTTCTGGTAGACGCGGGTCCAGCTCCACTTCTGCCGGTCGCCCCAGCCCCAGGTCGGGTCGATGTACACCGGGTACGTGGTGTCCGAACCGGTCAGCAGCTTCTGATCCGGAGTGAGAGCCAGAGAGTTGGCACTCAGCGCCGTGCCCATCACCGCGTCCTTGGCACCGGCGCCGGGCTCGAACCCGTCGGCGGGTGCGCTGGCGCCCTCCCCGGCCGCCAGCACACTCTTGGCCGCCATGGTTGCCTTGGCAGCACCGGCGGGTGCCGGAGGCGGCGTGGAATCCCACATCATCGGGGCCGGGCTGGTGAAGACCGTCTGACCGGCCGGATCGGTCGCCACCAGCGACTCGGTGTCGTCGTCCTTGGCGATGTCCAGGCCAACAGTGCTGGTGGTGAAGTTGAGCGTGGCCAGCTCCGGATTCTTCGCCGCCTCGGCCGACTTGACCACCAACAGCTGTGAGAAGCCCTCGACTTCGGCCTTGAGCTGCAGATCCACCCCCGGCAGCACCTCGGGATAGGTGGCGACGTTTCCGTTGAGCGTCGGCTTGGGCAGCGGCTTGGGCCAGGTCAGTGACAGGGTGCGCCCGTCCTTGATGCCGGACAGCATCGGCCCCGAGCCGCCCCCGGAGAACTTCACCGGCACCGTGGCCGCCTTCGGCACAACCGAACCATCCGCAGCGAAACCCAAAGTCGGGTCAGTAGGGACCCATGCGCCGTCACGCCATACCCGCACGGCCTGCCCGTACTGCCGCACTGTGAACGTGCCGTCCGGCTGCGCCCACGTGTCCGTGGCCTCGGTGCGGGCCGAGACCAACTCGTATGGGTTTCCAATCGACTTGGCCTGCTGCAGCGCGTAGTCCTCCTCACTCATGACTCCCCGCGCCACCGGGTCAGAGGGCTGCGGATCAGCGATGGCCGGAGCCGCGCTGTGAGCGGAAGCAGCCGTCGCCGGCAGTGCCACAAACGCAGGCGCCATGACCGCGCCGGCCAGAAGCACGGTCATGGCACGTGGGCGGAAGCGCCCCCGTGGCCATTTTCCGCCTCGTCTCGTGTGCACCTCATCCATCCTTTTCCGTCGGTGAATTTTGAGGTGACTCTATAGCTCCAGAATCCGGACTCTACCCATACTCCAGAGTTCCTGCCTTACACATGTCCTTTACATCAACAAGCCACCCTTTACCGCCCTCTAACACTCATAGCGGACACATAGGGTTCACTTACCTGAACCATATGCAGGCGGGCTTGACCTGCACCTTGCCCAACCTCTCAGAGGGTTGGACCTGGCGGTCGACAGCCTTGATTGACCGTTTCGATCAATTAATGCCGATCTGTGAAAACAAATGCTTGACAGTTCGTTTACAAGCACTGTTACGCTCCGTCGGTCATTTTTGAAAATGGGCGAGGGGTGGGGCGTGAGCCGTTTCGGCGTGCGTGGGTTGGCGGTTTCCATAGCCGCTGCGGTCACGGTGGGGTTGCTACCTGCCGTGTCGGTGGCAGCTAACAACGAAGGGCCGGCGTTGCCTGGCCTCAAACAGCCAAAAGCTGTCCCGGTGACGAAGGCACCGGCCGGTGGGGCAAAGAAGGCGGACGCCGCCGCGGCTAATGCCTGGAAGCGCCCGAAGGTTGTCTGGCCTGCGGCGGGTTCAGCCGACGTCGACCTGACCGAGGCAGCCACCACCAAGAGCGCCGGTATGTCGCTGGCTTCCAAGGCCGCCTCTGCGGGCGGGAAGCAGCGGGCAGGTTCCCTGCCCGTATCCGTCGCCGCCACTGGCACCGACGGTGCCATGGCCGCGCCTGCAAAGGTGAAGGTAGCGGTCGCCGATCGGGGCGCTTCTCAGAAGGCTGGTGTCGACGGACTTCTCCTGTCCCTCAGCCGCACCGACCGAGTCACCCAACCAGGCTCCGCCCAGGTTGAGGTCGACTACTCGGCATTCAAGGGCGCCTACGGCGGCGACTGGGCCGCGCGCCTCCACCTCGTCGAACTCCCTGCCTGCGCCCTGACCACCCCCGAAGTTGCCAAGTGCCGTATGGGGAAGCCGCTTTCGACTACCAACAACACCAAGACGGGAACGCTGGCCGCGAACGTGCCGTTGGCGGCGGCGCAGCCGTTGATGGCCCGGGCTTCAACGGGGGCCACCGTTCTGGCGGCTACCGCAGACGCCTCCGGTGGAACGGGCGACTATAAGGCCACCTCATTGCAGTCCTCCGGGTCCTGGAGTGCGGGCGGGTCAATGGGTGCCTTCAACTGGTCCTACCCCCTCAACGTGCCGTCCGTTCCCGGCGACCTGCAACCCAAGATGTCCTTGGGCTACAGCTCGCAGTCGGTCGATGGCCGGACGGCGGCGTCGAATAATCAGTCCAGCTGGCTGGGAGATGGCTGGTCGATGGAGCCCGGCTTCATCGAACGACGCTACAAGTCATGCAACGATGACAAGACCGGCGGCACCAACACGACCAAGGTCGGTGACCTGTGTTGGTTCAACGACAACGCGACTATGTCGTTGAACGGCAAAAGCACGGAACTGGTATACGACGCCACGGCTGGCTGGCATCCCGCGGCAGACTCGGGCGAGAAGATCGAGAAGCTGACGGGCGCCAACAACGGCGACAACGACGGTGAGCACTGGAAGGTCACCGACAGTGACGGCACCCAGTACTACTTCGGGCTGAACCGCCTGCCGGGCTGGAAGGACGCCACCACCCCGACTACCAACTCCACTTGGACTGTGCCGGTGTTCGGCAACCAGTCCGGGGAGCCCTGCTACAACGCCTCGTTCGCCTCCGCCTGGTGCCAGCAGGCCTGGCGCTGGCAGCTCGATTACGTCGTCGACGTGCGAGGCAACGCGATGGCGTACTACTGGAACACTGAGTCCAACAACTACGGGCGCAACGTCTCCGTGACCACCGGCAAAGCCACCGTCACCTCGTACGTTCGGGGCGGCTGGCTCGACCACATCGACTACGGCCTGCGCTCGGACACCGTCTACAGCGCCAAGGCCATGGGCCAGGTCAAGTTCGACGTCTCTGAACGGTGCCTGACCACCTGCGGCACCTTTGACACGACGAACGCCACGAACTGGCCCGACGTGCCGTTCGACCTGTACTGCAAAGACGGCGCCACCGAGTGCAAGAACCAGTACTCGCCTACCTTCTGGTCCCGCAAACGCCTCACGACCATCACCACCAAGGCCCTGACCGGCGGCGCCTACAAGGACGTCGACTCCTGGGCGCTGCAGCAAGGGTTCCCCGCAGCCGGTGACGGTGTGTCCACCCCGATGTGGCTGCAGTCCATCACCCGCACCGGCAAGTCCTCCGGCACCGTGGCACTGCCGCCTGTGATGTTCGCCGGGGTACAGAAGCCCAACCGGGTCGACAAGCTCGGGGACGGCTTGGCGCCGTTCATCCGACTGCGCATGTCGCAGATCACCACCGAGTCGGGCGGCACCATCGGCATCGACTATCTCGATCCCGAGTGCACCGCCACCACCCTGCCGCCGGCCGACGGGACGAACACCACCCGCTGCTACCCAGTGAAGTGGGCGTACGAGGGCGACACTGCCAAGCAGGACTGGTTCAACTCCTACGTCGTCCAACGGGTAACCGAAGGCGACAACCTCGCCAACACCCCGGACACCGTCACCGAATACAGCTATCTCAGTGGCGCCAAGTGGGCCAAAAGCACGGACGAGTTCACGAAGCCGGAAGACCGCGGCTACTCCATCGCACGAGGATACGAACGCGTCCAGACCCGCAAGGGCACCGGCACCGACCCCAAGACCCTCTCCGAATCCCGCTACTTCCGCGGCATCGACGGGGCCCAGGTCAAGGACAGCGACGACGCGGATGGCACCGCGGTCACCGACCGCGAGCAGTTCGCCGGCAGGGCCCGCTCCAGCTCCACCTTCAACGGCGACGGCGGCGCCCTGATCTCCCGCACCTCCTACACCCCGTGGCGCTCCGCCAAGACCGCCACCCGCACCCGCGCCGGGCTGCCGGACCTGGAGGCCTACCAGACCGGGACCGAGAAGGAATCCACCCGCACCACCATCACCGGCGGTGCCCGGACCACCGAGCTGACCCGGCACTTCGACAGCTACGGCATGGTCGACTCGGTCTCGCAGAGCGGCGACACCGACAAGACCGGTGACGAGCAGTGCACCATCACCGTTTACGTCCGTAACACCAACATCTGGGTGTTGAACAAGGTCGCAGAGACCAGGACCACCGCCGGGGCGTGCGGCACCGCCAGCAGCGCGCTCAACGACGGCGTCATCGACGACACCCGCACCTACTTCGACAACAACACCGACCTGAACGCCGCACCGGCCAAGGGCAACGCCACTAAGACGGAAAAAATCAAGGGCGACGGCTCCGGCTACGACACCGTCACCTCAGTCCCCAGCACCTGCGGCCCACTCAAGAACCAGCTCTGCTACGACCAGTACGGACGCGTCCTCGCCACAGCCGACCCGTACGGAAAGATCACCACCACCGCCTACACGCCGGCCACCGGTGAATCTCCCACTAAGACGGTCGTCACCAACCCACTCGCCCACGCCGTGACCACCATGGTCGATCCGCTGCGCGGACAGCCCACCCAGGTCACTGACGCCAACGGCAAGATCACCACCACCGCGTACGACGGGCTCGGCCGGATCGCCAAGGTGTGGATCCCCACCCGCTCCGCGGTCACCTACCCCAACTCGCCGAACTACGCCTTCACCTACCAGGTCCACAACGACGCGCCGACCGTCGTGGCCAGCATCACACTGACCCACGACAACCAGCTCGACGCCAGCTACACCTTCTACGACGGTCTGCTCCGCGCCCGGGAAACCCAGTCCGAGTCACCCGACCGTTCGGGACGGCTGATCAGCGAAACGTTCTACAACACCCGCGGCGAGGCCAACCGCACCTCCGGCACCTACTACACCAGCGGTAAGGCCGAACCCGTCCTGGTCACCGGCGCGGAATCCACCGACTACCCCGCCTCCACGGAAACCCAGTTCGACGGCGCAGGCCGCACCACCGCCGTGCTCAGCAAGCGGTTCGGAGACGTGAAGGAACGCACCGCCACCAGCTACACCGGCGACTCCACCACCGTCATCCCGCCGCAGGGCGGCACCAGCTCTACAGCCGTGGCTGACGCCCTTGGCCGCACCACCGAGCTGCGGCAGTACACCGACGCGGACCGCACTACCTACCAGTCCACTCTGTACAGCTATAACAAGCTCGGACGCCTGGAACAGGTCACCGATCCGTCCGGTGCCAAGTGGACCTACACCTACGACACTCGCGGCCGCCAGACCCGCGTCGACGACGCTGACAAGGGCGCTTCCACCACTGCCTACGACCAGGGCGACCGCGTCACCGACACCACCGACGCCCGCGGCATCACCCTCCACACCGACTACGACGCCCTCGGCCGCAAAACTGCCCTGAAGAACGGCACCAGCACCCTCGCAGCCTGGACCTACGACACCGTCGCCAAGGGCAAGCCTGGCAAGTCCACCCGCTACGTCGGATCGGATGTCTACACCACCGAGATCACCGGCTACGACGACCTCTACAACCCCAACGACACCGTCGTCACCATCCCCGCCAGTGAAGGCAAACTCGCCAACACCTACGAATGGTTCGCCGGGTACAACGCCAACAGCGGCCAGCAGGAATACATCTACCAACCGGCCATCGGAGACCTGCCCGAAGAGCAGGTCTCGACCACCTACACGGCGGTCCACGGCCTGGTCAACTTCGTCAACGCGGGCAGCGACCCGCTGATCTCCGCCACGACTTACGACCACTACGGCAAGCCCACCCGCCGGGAATACGGCGCCTTCAACCAGCACGTGTGGTCCACCACCGAATACGACGACCACACCGGCCAGCCCACCCGCGTCACCAACGACCGCGACACCAACCCCAAGCGCATCGACGACACCCACTACACCTACGACCCGGCCGGCAACCTCACCTCTATCGCCGCCGCCTACGGCCAGGACACCACCCGCACCACCGACACCCAGTGCTTCACCACCGACGCCCTGCGCCGGATCACCGAAGCCTGGACCAACACCGGCGAACAGTGCGCAACCACCCCCTCCGACCCGGTCATCGGCGGCCAGGACCCGTACTGGACCAGCTACACCTACGACCCGGTCGGCAACCGCAAGACCGAAATCCAGCACAAAACCCCCAGCGGCCCCACCGCCGACACCACCCGCACCTACACCGCCCCCGACCTGGGCACCCACAACCTGCCCAAGGTCACCCAGACCGGCACCGGCGCCCATGACGAGACCTACACCTACGACCAGGACGGCAACACCAAAACCCGTGCCATCGGTCCCAGCACCCAAACCCTGACCTGGGACGACGAAGGCCATCTCAAAACCCTCACCGACGGCACCAACACCTCCAACTACCTGTACGACACCGACGGACAGCGCCTCATCCGCCGCGACTCCACCGGCACCACCCTCTACCTCCCCGGCGGAAACGAACTCCACGTCGACAAGGTCGGCCTCGTCACCGGAACTCGCTATTACAGCGCCGCAGGACAGACCGTCGCAATGCGGACCGGCAGCAAGCTGACCTACCTGCTCAGCGACAGCCACGGCACAGGAACGACCCAGATCACCGCCGACGCCACCCAGACCATCACCCGACGTAAAAGCACTATCTTCGGCGCACCCCGCGGCGACCAGCCCACCACCTGGACCGGAGACAAGGGGTTCGTCGGCGGCACCAAAGACACCGACACCGGCCTCACCCACCTCGGCGCCCGCGAATACGACCCCGCGACCGGCCGCTTTATATCCGTCGACCCGATCATGGACCTGAAGGACCCACAACAAGCACACGGATACACATACGGCAGCAACAATCCGCTCGTCTACACGGACCCTACCGGCCAAATGCAGATGTGCGGTGAAGGTGGTGCAGCCTGTTATGAAGACGACTGGAACACAGACGGCACAAAGAACACGGACGACGATCGGGAAACGTCTGGTTCGACCGAATGCCGCCATGACCCCGACTGTATCCGCGGCACTATCGGTGGAACCGGCAGCGGGAGTGGGAGCGGGAGCGGGAGCGGGAAGCACAAGGGAAAGGGTGTAGGAGGGGTCACGTACAAAGGCGGAGCCCCCTACATCAACGGTGTCTGCGTCTGGGCCGCAGGTAGTACTTGTGGCCACGGAGTTGGAGATGAACCGGCAGCTGCGGTTTCGGATGAAAGCCTTGACTGGGTCTGCGTACCCAGCGAGAGCAGCTCAAGATGCTCACTCCGTAAATCTTTGTACCGCAGCCAGGCCATGATGGAAGGCTTCGCCGCTGTTTTCGGAGCCAAAGCAGCTGGCGGCAGGGGAGAGTCGGGTAACTGCTTCCTAGCCGGTACCGAAGTGTTGATGAGTGACAAGTCAACCAAGAAGATCGAGGACATCAAGGTCGGCGACGAAGTCACCGCCACGGACCCTCAAACGGGAAAGACTTCGAAGCGTCAGGTATCCGCCCTCATCGTCACTGAGGGCGACAAGCACCTCAATGAACTGACCATCACCACCAAAGACGGCCCCAAGAAGGTCACTGCCACACGGGAGCACCCATTCTGGGTTCCGTCTGAGCACCGCTGGGTCCGGGCAGGCGACCTGAAGTCGGGCATGACCCTGCTCAGGGACGACGGATCGGCCGTCCCCGTGCAAGCGAATCGCGCATTCCTCAAGCACACGCGCACCTACAACCTGACCATCACCGACGACCATACGTACTATGTACTGGCGGGGGCTACGCCGGTACTGGTTCATAACGACTGCGGCGACTCGTTTCCAATCTACAGGTCCCCCAAGACCGCAGATAAGAATTTCGAGCTTGAGCATGGGCCAAATCCAGATATGCAGCACGCCCAGGGAAGCAATGGATTCATTTACTTCGGCGAGAAAAGCGTCGCCATGGAGTACCAAGGACGGGGCCCTTACGCATCCGGATTGATCAGATACGATATGCATCCATCGTTCCTCAGTGTATTCGAGAAAGCCCCTCAGAGATATGACTGGCAGGGGCCCGGTGGAAGCCCGCGCATTGAATTCGAAGTCCCGTTTGGCCGACTCCACGAATTCAATTCACTGACACAAAACCGCACATGGCTGCCTCACGGAGAGGAGTGAGTATGTGTATCCGTCTACATCAAGAGCTTGACGCCATCGTAGTGAAAGTTCAGCCCTGGGGCCTGGAAGTCGAATTTGGAAACGGCACACAAGGGCTGATCGACAATATGAAGGATCCAATGTGGCCTTCGGGCGACCGATCCTCCATCATCGGTGAGGAAATTAAGGTCGTTGTTATTGATGATCAGCGCGAGCCGGTCCGACTCAGCGCCCTCGACGCTGATCTAAATACCGCCCGCATGAAGAGATCGGCAACGAACGAGTAACCCAAATATTGCCGACACCAGGGCAGGCCCCGCCGGAGATTTCCTCCTGGCGGGGCCTGCCCGTATCCGAGATCGGTTTGACGGCCGCTGTGGGACATGTGAGTCCAAGCTGAGCCATCGGCCACATACACTCCCACTGGAATGAGGGAAATCATGGAGGGTTTTTCATCCTGACGCGACAGCGAGGTGAAGGGCGAGGACTGCCTGCACGATTGCGGTGATGCGGTTGGTGCTGCAGCGCAGCTTGCGAAGCAGGCGCCAGCCCTTGAGCGTGGCCATGGCCTGCTCACCCACGCAGCGGATCCTGGCGTGGGTGGTGTTGTGCCGGTGCTGCCACCGCTTGAGGCGGCGCCCCTTGAACGGAACCCGCACGTTGTGGGCCGCGCCCTGGTACGCCTTGTCCGCCCAGCACTTCAGGCTGGCTTCGGCGAGGGCGTCGATGAGGCCATGCTCACGCGCCGCGGTCAGATCGTGAGTGGCCCCGGGTAACGCGGGCGAGGCCCACAGCAGGCGTCCGAACGGGTCGGTGAGGACCTGAACGTTCATGCCGTGATGCCGCTTCCTGCCCGAGTAGTAGGGCCGGTCGGCGGCAACGCGGTTGATTGGCAGCACGGTGCCGTCCAGGATCACGTACGCCTTTGTGCGGGCCACTGCCATCGCATCGTCGAGCGTCGGCGAGAGCACGGCCAGGACATCGACCGCTTCGCGGACGTAGCGATACACGGTGGCGATCCCGATGCCGAACCCGGCCGAGAGCTGCGCGTACGTATCGCCGCAGCGCAGGTGGGCCAGGGCGAGCAGGGCCTGGCGTCCCGTGGCCAGACGCCGCCACCGGGTCCCGATCTCCCGGCGGCGATGGGCCAGTTCGCGGCTCAGGTAGCGCAGGTGCGCGGTGGACAGATCAATGGCCGACGGGTAGACAAGCACACGGAGCTCCTGGAACGACGGTTGGTCTTGGTCGACAACTCGTCTACCAGGAGCTTCGCCGTTCTACCGAGGCGTCCAATTCGTGGTCACCACGGGCAGGTTGGAAAGAGCTCACTTCTGATATGAAGGCGCGTTCGGGGCAGCGGCAGGCCCGGCTACGGTGACGTCACGGCGAAGAGTGCCGCCATGCCCAGGCCTGCTCGGTAGTGACCACAGCGAACGTCCGGCCCCGACTCATGCCGCACAGTCACGCCGGGCTCCGGCGTGCGCGCCCGTCTGCGGTCGGCCTCGACGAGCGCGCACGCTGGGGCGTACAGGAACCAGCCGGGCTCGACGTGTGCCCGGTGGGTCAGGCGCGAGGCCAAGATGTTGCCCTGCCCGGCGGCCGCCATCGCGGTCTCGTTCAGGACGACGATGCGCATGGCCTCGCTCACCGGCTGGTCACCTGCGCGAGGCGGCGGTACAGCTCGGCGTCCAAGTCGCTTTCCTGGGCCGCGGTCGGCGCGTACCCGTTCCATTCCTGGAGCGCGGCCTTGGCCTTCTCGGCCCGCTCGGCGGGCGTGAGCAGCGTCTCGGCCCGCCGCCGCACGTCGCGAGGGGCCGGGCGTCGCGCGGGAGCTATGCAGCGCTTTCCAGGCGGCAGTACATGCAGTAGTCCCGGTCCGGGTGCGGGCCGACGAGGCGTTCCAGCTGCTCCCAGGGGATGGTGCGGGGCGAGGCGGTGATCAGTGACTCGATCGTGGTGATGAGTTGCTGGTTCATGCTGGGCTCCAGGCCGACCAGATGCACCTGGGTGCCGGGGTGCCAGACGGTGTGCTCGATGACGGCTGCGAGCCGGTCGGGCTCACCGCACTCGGGCAGGATGACCAGCCGGTCCTGGTCGGTGGTGACGAGTACGACGGCCGGTGCGAGTCCGTAGGAGTCGCCATAGGTGACCGTGCGCAGTGCGACGGCGCCCAGGAACGCCCCGGCCTCGGCGGGGCCGGGGGTCGGCACACGGCGGGGCACGTGCACGGCGAGCAGCGCAGTGCCGGCCGCGGTGGCGCACCAGGCGGGTCCGGCCGAAGCCGGCCAGGTGCCCAGCCGGGCGTGCGCGGCACCGTCCGGGTGTACCTCGAGTTCGTCCAGGACGCGCTCGGCCCGGTAGCTGCTGCTCGGCTCCGCCTCGGTAACCGTCTCGGTCAGCAGCGCGGCCACCGGCTCGGGGAGCTCGGCGGTGTTCAGCAGGACGGTGCGCGCGCTGTCGGGGTCGCCGAAGATGCGGTGGGCGTCTCGGGCCAGGCGCCGGGAGGGGGCGTGTTCCATGAGCCAGTCCAGAGCGGGGAAGAAGTCGCCGTGCTGGCCCGGGAGTTCGGCGGGCAGGCCGGAGTGGACCGCTAGTTGCCAGACGTCAGGATCGCAGTCGGCGGGCAGTGTGGCGCGCCCGCCCGCGTAGCCGGGCCGCCAGGGTCGGGAGGCTTGGTTCCAGTGGGCGTCGCCGAGTGCGCGTACGGAGGTTGCGAGCTCACCGTCGAGTTGGTCGGCGGTAGCCGCGCAGCGGCGCCGGAAAGCGTCGGCCTCGGCCAGCGGCGGGGGGATCGGCTCGGTCAGCTGGACGTCGGGATCCCAAGCGACGGCCAGCGTCGGTGTCGCGCAGCCCGCCGGCCACCACGGCAGCCGGTGCCCGAGCGCAGCCGCGAGGTCTTTCATCTCCTCCGCCTGGACAGGAAATTGGCGCAGCCTGCGGTGAAGCCGGTCGTTGTCGCAGGCGTCCGGCTGTGCGTCGGATCGGTACAGATCGAGCAGTCGCACGAGGCCCGGCCTGCTGAAGTGCGAGTCCTCCTCGGTCGGCAGCACCACCAGGGTGCCCAGGAGGGCGCCCCTGGCGAACCTGCGCACCTCGAGGCCGTCGAGCGCCTCGTGCACGAGGTGGTGCAGCGGACTTCCGTGCGGCCAGCGCGGGGGCCAGCCCCACAGCCGGCTGCTCTCGCCGGGCGCCATCACGGTGGCCAGCCACACCGACGGCCCGCTCGGGGACGGGGTGGTGTAAGAGGCGAGGTGCACGTCGATGGGCGGGCGCCGCTCGTCGGCGTCCGCACCGGGATCCTGGCGCAGGGGCACCGTGCGGTGTGCGGTGCGCTGCAGGCGGGGGCCGTCCGGGCCGGGCAGCAGCCAGGAGGCAGTGCGCGCCGGCAGGCGCCGCCCGGTGGCCGCGCACCAGCGGGCCACCGTCTTTCCGTACCACAGCGGCCGTTCGGCGGTGCGGTCCTCGGCGTCCGGGGCAGGTAGGGCAACGGCCGGGTCGGCAGATCGCAGTTGGGTGATCCGGCCGCGGGACAGTCCGGTCAGCCGGGCGATGTCGGCACTGGTACAGACGAAGGGGAGGCCGTCGTCGGCCGTACGGAAGCGGAGTAGGTTCACCCACCCCACGCTAAGCGAAGTGTTTAGCCTTGGTGGTGGATTGGCGGAAGTCGTCCGCGCCCGCCTACGCCCCGCCGGGATCTGCCGGGCGCGCCCGGCGCAGGGCCAGACGGACAGCCGGACCCTCCGCCTGCCCGGACATCCGTGAACTGCTGTGCCCTGGTGGGCTGTTGGACCCGATGGGTCAGTGCTCCTCGCTACGCTCACCTCATGGACCTAGACGATGCGATACATGCCGCCCGGTTCCGGGCCGAGTCACTGGATTCCCAGCCGCGCCAGCACGCTGAGCGGCTGGACCGGGAGCGCAAGGATGCTGCTGAGCTGCTGGAGGAAGCGGTCCGGCGGCTGAGCCCGTACAAGGGCGGGATCTTCGGCAAGATGCGGCAGTGCGCATTCGGCCGGTTCCGCGGCAGCGACGGCCGGCGCTACACGATTGCCGAGCGTCACCGCTGCTGGCTGCTGGTCTCCATGGAAGGCGTTCACCCTCAGACCGAGGTCTGGTAAGAATCCTCCCCGATCCTGCTCTTGGAGAATGCAACCGTCGTACGGGTGTGGCAGGACTTCCGGGGCGAGGCAGACAACCAGTTCGCCTCCTCCCTGGAACCGACCCCCGTAGGCCAGGACTACATCCCGATGCTCGCCGCGGGCACCAACTGGGTGGAGGAGTTCAAGAAGCGCCTGGGGGAGGCCGTCGTCCGCTACGAGCGCGGCGGCCGGTAACCGTGATGCCGGTCCGTGCGCACCGTCCCGGACGTACCGGCATCACGGTCGCCCCCAGAGTTTCCGGGTGAACCCCTGAGCCCGCAGTCGGTGCTCTTGCGCGCTTGCAACCAGGGCGAGTTCACCAGCTTCGCCCCTTGTGCCGCATACGGTGGCCTCGCCGCCCGCCCACACGCCCTGCACGCGGGAAGCGGCGGCAGGCATCGCAGACACGTCATGGGAGGAAGATCGGGATGACGCAGGACGCTGTAAGCGAGCTGGACGAGCGGGTGCCGGGGCGCCGTTGGACAGTACGTCTGGACGCCACCGGCCGGGGCAGCGCGGCCGTGCGCGTCTCGTGCAGCCGTCCTGCCTGTACCGAGCAGCGCCTGCCGTCCGCGACGGCCGGCCGTGCGGCCGCCATCGCCCACCTCAAGGCCCACCTCCGCGCCGCCCCCGCCCCGCGTACTGCGCATGCAAGCTGGAGGGCTGCCACACCCACCTCCCCGATACCGGCCGGCCTACGCGTGCCGAACCCTGGCGGTGTGGCGGCCCGGTCGTCCTGGCCGTGATCACAGACCGGGAAGGACGCTGGTGGCAGGCCATGGAGTGCTGCTCCCGATGCGCGGCCGCCACCCCCGGCGCCAGAACCGCAGCCACCTCCCAGCACCCCACCCCACACACCACCGACCGCCCGCTTCCCGCGCCCACGAGCAGCGGCGCGGGCCCGAGCGGGCCGCAGTTCTCCGACCACCAGGCCGCCACGACCGCACTTCCAACTCCCCGCCCGGCCCCCGCACGGCGCCACCCGCCGTAGGCGAAGATCGCCCAGCGGGTCATCCCCCGCGACCTGCGTCCTGTCACCCTGCGGGACGAACTCATCGAACTCGGCGATCTCTTCCGGGCCTACCAGCGGCGCGACCAGCCCGACCTGGCGCTCCTCGCCGACCTCCACGAACGCAAGGCCCGCGCCTTCACCACCTGGGCCGACGTCACCTGCGACGGGCCCTTGCGGTGGGAGGCCCTGCGCGCCGAACAGGCCGCCGCCACCGCCCGCCTCCAGCACCAGCAGCGCACCGGCACCGGCACCATCACCGGCGACCTCGCGGACACCGGCAGGCCGGACGTGACGCGGCTGCTGACCGTGGCAACCCAGTGGAAGCATGCGCGGTCCGTCCTCGCCTACGTGGCCGACCACAGTCCGCTGCCCGGCCCGGACGAACGGCTCCTGGCGCTCATGCTGACCCTGCGCACCGCGCTCACCGGCACCGGCAACCTCGTCGGACAGGACATCGCCGCGCTGAACTTGACCGACCCGGATGACCTGCTCGACAAGCTGACAGGCTGCGGCTGGCTCACCCTGCCAGGTACCGCCGAGGACCTACTCACCTCCCGGCCGGAGAACCCGACCCCGATTACCATCCCCTCCCTGATGCCGCGAGAGGACACGGCGGGCCCCTTCACATTCGGCAAGAAGATGCGGCCCAAGCTCTCCGGCTGGGCCCAGAAGGTCATCTCGGACAAGAAGCTCCGCAAGGCCAAGGCCACCGCCGCAACCCGGCTGCTCGCCCTGACACTGGCCACCCAGTCCGACGCCTCGGGACGCCTCGGTCTCCGCGGCCGGGGCATCACCCTGACCGCTCTCGCCGCCTGGGTCCAGGCCGATTCCGGCGAGCTGCAGCGCCTGGTCGACCAGCTGACGCAAGCAGACTGGCTCACCGACGCCGTCCTCACCGACGTCCACCTCACCGGGCAGCTGACCGAACGCGTCCTCCCGCTCACCTGCCCCCTCCAGGCATGAGGCACAGCAACCTCCGGCGACCAGCATGTCCGGTTTTGGACTGGGCGCGGCCAGGCTGACGCGGAGTCCCTCGATCTCGCCGAACCAGCCTGCCAACCGGGCTTCGGCGACCCGGTCGACCAGGTTGTCGCGGATCTCTGCCAGCTGGCTACGTTGGCGGGGCCGGGACGTAGAAGGGAGCAAGGGAGGACGCAGGCTTCTCCGAATGTCCCGTCATGGGCTCCCGTGACGGGCACGGGCTGCGGCCCCGAACCGGAACGGTCGGGACCGCCGCGTTGGTAGGGGCGGCCGCGAACCCCGGGCACGATTGAATCGGCGTAGCCGGTCAGTGGTTGTCCGGTCGCGTCTCTCGTTGCGCTTCCCGTATCCCTTGGAAGACCTGCGTGATCGATACCACTGACAGGGCGTAGAACACCCATAGAGCGAACGTGGAATCAACCCACAGAACGCAGACGATCGTTGCCACTGCGCAGATCGAGAGAGCTATGGCAGCCCATCGGATGCGTTCGAGGCCGCGCCAGGGTCCGTGCACCGCCGACTCCGTTCTCTGTAGATGGTGGTTGCGCTTCGCGGCCTTATGCCTTGGGCAAAAAGACCGTTGCAGCCCCTCCTATGGCTCCGATGACCCCCCACGTGGCGCAGGACTCTCCGGCGTCCTTGAGCGAGCCTCCCGTCGTGCGCTCGCCTACCGCTCCTCCTAGGCAGCCGCCCAGAAATCCTCCCAGAATGGGCCCGCCAAGCAGCGTCCCGACGACGGCTCCGGCTGTGGCGGCTCCTGCTGCGGCCAGCGTGGCGGCAAAATCAAAGAGCCCAGTCGGGTCAGTCCGGTTGATGGGGTCGCCGTCGGCGTAGAGGTATGGATTGGTGTCCTGTCCGCTGGGGTCGGTGCTGGTGAAGCGGCCGAGACTGGGGTCGTAGGAGCGGGCGCCCATTTTGTAGAGGCCGGTGGGGTCGAGGTAGGCGCCGGCGTAGCGGTAGGGCTGCGGGGTCTGTTCGGTGGTGGTGCGGGGCTGACCGGTGGGGGTGTAGGTGTAGCTGTGGGTGCGGGTGCCGGTGGGGTCGACGAGGGCGAGGATGTTGCCGGTGGCGTCGGTGAGGTAGTAGTAGCTTTTTCCGTCCCTCGTCATGGAGTTGAGGGTTCCCGCCGGTTCGCGGACGAATCCGGTGTCCTGGTTGCCGGTTGTGGAGGCGGCGAGTCCGGTCTGGGTGTGGTGGAACCAGGTGTCGCCGATGCGGATGCGTTCGGTGTTGGTGGTGTCGGCGTTCTCCACCGGGTAGGTGGTCGACCCCGTTGTGATCGAGGTCTGCTGGCCGAAGTCGTTCCACGTTTCGTCGGTGCGGGCGGTTCCGCCGGCGGGGGCGGCGGAGGTTTCGTTGCCGTTGGCGTCGTAGGACCAGCCTGCCGTGGATCCGGCCTTCGTGGTGAGCTGGCCGGGGTCGTTGTAGCCGTAGGCGGTTCCGTCGTTGCAGGTGGGTCCTGTGCCGGTGTTGGTCAGGTTGCCCGCGGCGTCGTAGCAGTACAGCCACGATCCCGAAGCCGCTCCGGTGCTGTTGGTGTCCTGGGCCTGGTTGAGGCGGCCGGCGTCGTTGTAGCTGTAGGTGGTTTTGCGGTGGGTGGCATCGAGGGTGTCGGTGCGGCTGTAGATCTTGATGCCGTTCTTGTCCGCGCTCGCTCCGGCCGGGCGGTAGGTGTAGGTGTAGGCGAGGTCGACGAGGGTGCCCTGGGGTGAGGTCGCCTTGATGGTCTTCGGCTTGCCGTCCGGGTCCAGGGTCACACTCTGGACGGTGTTGCCCGGGTAGGTGGTGCTGGTGCGGTGGTCGTTGGCGTCGTAGCCGTACGTTGTCGTCTGGCCGTCGGGCGCCTTGAGCGCGACCAGGCGGTCGGCATCGTCCCAGGTGTAGTCGGTGGTGCCGGCGGGGTCCTGGTAGGTGTCGACGTTGCCGTCGGCGGTGTAGGTCAGCAGCGACTGCGAGTTGTCCTGGAGCGTGCGCAGCGTTTCGCGGCCCAGGCCGTCGTAGGCATGCTTGACCGTGCCGGTCTGGTCGGTGCGGGCGGTGAGGTTGCCGTCCAGGTCATAGACGTACGTCACCGACAGGCCGCCGCTCGTGGTCACCTTGCGGACCTGGTCGAGGTTGTCGTAGCTGTAGGCGGAGGTGATGCCGCGGCCGTCGGTGACGGTCGTGGGTCTGCCCAACACGTCGTACGTCGCGGTCGTCGCGCCTTGCGGCGTGGGCGGGGCCGTCTTGGTGAGGTTGCCGTGGTCGTCGTAGGTGAAGTTGGTGGTCTTGCCGCGGGCGTCTTTGCTGGTGCAGCGCTGGCCGACGAACCCGCCGCATGTCGGTGTGGACGGGTTGTACGTCGAGGTCGTTGTACCTCCGCCCGTGCCGGACACGGCCACCGAGGTGGTGTTGCCGACCGCGTCGTAGCCGTAGGCGGTCTTGGTGTTGTCGGGGGTGGTGAAGGAGTCCGGGACGTCCATGCCTGCCTTGTTCAGCCAGGGCGTGAACGAAGCCAGCGCCCCGGTGGGGAGCTTGGCGGAGGTGGGGTTGTTGCGGTTGTCCCACCCGTACGTCGTCACGTTGCCCGGGGTCGAGCCGGTGCCGAGCGCATCGGTGGCGGTCTGGGTGAGGTGCTGGGTGTACGTCTTGGACTGGGAGTGGTGCAGTGGGTCGGTGACCTTGGTGACCTCGCCGTCACTGTTGTGGTCGTATGTCGTCGGCTTGCTCGTCGGATCGGTGACCGTGGTCGTGCCGGCCTCGTACGGTGTCGAAGCGGCGTAGCCGAGGGTCCAGGTGGGCTCGCCTCCGCCGGAGCCGCCCGCCTCGAAGAACTGCTTGTACGAGGTCAGGCGGTTGTGGTCGTCGTAGCCGAACAGGATCGCCCGGCTCTCCGAAGTAGTGATCTTCTCCAGGCGGCCGTCGCTGTCCCAGTTGTACTTGGTGACGTTGCCCTCGGCGTCCGTGGTCTCGTCGATCCGGCCGGAGCCGTCGAGGTGGTACTTCACCGTGCGGCCAATGGTGTCGTGGGCGTTCCAGTGCGCCGCGTCCTGGCGCTCCAGAGTGATCGAGCGACCTGAGGCGTCATCGGTGACCTTGAGGCCGGTCACCTTGTTGTCCGCGTCGCGGTCGCGGTCCACGCTCTGGTGATTGCCGTTGCGGTCCTCGATGCCGGTCAGGTTGCCGTACTGGTCGTAGGTGTCCTTCGACCCGGATTTGCGATCGGTGAGCGTGTAGGTGTTGTCGCTGTTCTTCTTGAGATCGAGGGAATAGCCGGCCGGGGTGGTGAAGCTTCCGTCGGTGTTCCTCGCGAAGGAGATCCGTGCGCCGGACTGGTCGTAGAGGTCGACCGAACTGGTCGGGTCCACGTCGAGGTAGCGCTCGTAGCCGAGCCACCAGGCGTTGGAGACCGCGCCCCAGGGTGCGTCGAGGGAGTTGTAGGTCCGCGTCCACGTCAGCTTCCCGGCGACGCCGGCGATGTCGAAGTCAGTGGCCGCGACCAGGAGGTTGCCGGTGGAGTAGTCGACCTTGACCGCGATGGACTTCGACAGGCGCAGACCGTGGAACTGATGCCAGGGGACATTGCCCTGGCCCTGCGGTGGAGTTCCGGACGACAGTTGGGTCCGGGCCTTCGTCTGTGCGCTGGGTGCGGGGCTGGAGGGGCGGGTCTGCTGGCGGGTGTGCCAGGCCTGGCGGCCCGCGTCAGGAGGAGCGGCCCGTTTGGAGACGGAGGCGGTGTTGCTGCCGCCCGCAAGCGGCGGTATCGCGATGTCGGTCTTCTTGCCCCATGCCGAACCTGCCACATGCGGGGCAGCCGGCGAGGCCAGGGCCGGCAGCGCGGTACCGGCGAGGGAGACCACAGCGACCGCTGCGATGACCGACAGGCGAGTACGGGATCTCGCACGCCTTGCGGGCTCGCCAAAGGAAGAGGTGTGCATCAGCTTCCCCCCACGGAAAGTTGAAACCGGCAGCCCCACTGGCCCCCGGAAGCCACACACACTCACACAGCAATCGAACAGAAACTCCTGCCTTTCCCCCTAACTTGCCTTTCATTGCTGCCAGTTCACGCCAGAACGCGGGCCGTCTTCCGGCGCCGAACCAGGCGTTGCGGCCGTCCGTGCAGGCCAGAGCACCGCTGGACGTGACGTAAACACCCCGGCCGGAATCATCCCGTCCATCGCCCGTCTCCGTCGCTCACGGCAAGGGCCCCGAACCCCGCCAGCTGGCCGGTTCCTGGTCAGCAACACCGCGGTGTCTGCCACAGCGAACACGGGGCGTCGGCCGCCCAACACGGGCCCGAGGGGGCATCGCGGTATAACCCGGTTATAAATCGCGCTGCTCGAGGTGCCAGCACGTCTGCCTCCCGCAACGACGCGGTGGGCGGTGCGGCGACCTACGCCCTCAGCTCATGCCCCCCTGATCCCCGCCCGCCGAGTCGGTCGGCCGGCGAGCTGTGCTGTTGCACCTGACTCCGTTTCGACGCCCTCTGGTGCCGGGTGATGTCCCGTCAGACACTTCGGGAAGGGGTTCTTTCGAGTGCGGTCACCTGGGGGCGATGAGCATGGGTGTCTTGTGGGATCTGGAGCCGGCGACCGCGGCCAAGCACCGTCTCTACCAGCGCTACCTGGACGCGTGGTGGCCGATTCTGCTCCAAGCTTCGAACGGCTACATCCGCCCGCGCGTGACCCTGCTGGATGCCTTCGCCGGACCCGGCCGCTACAAGGGCGGTGAGGATGGCTCCCCCGTCTTCATCCTGCGCCGCCTGCTCCACCACAGTGCCGTCGACCGGATGGGCCTCAGCCGCGAACGCGTCAGACTGATCTTCATCGAGAAGGACCGCGCCCGCTACGAGCACCTGTTGACCGAGCTCACCGGGCAGTTCGGTCCGCTGGACGACCTGCCCGTCCGGGTCGAAGTCCACCGCGGCGAGGCGGGACGCGACAGCGAGATGCTGTTGACCCGTTCCAAGGCCTGGGGGCATCCGATCCTGGGGATCTTCGACAGCTGGGGCAGCGTCCAGACTCCCCTCGACCTCATGACCCGCATCGCCCGGAACAAGTCCAGCGAGGTCATCACCACCTTCGGACCGAACTGGTTCAACCGCCGAGAAGAGCTCAACGCGGACATCCTCGACATGGTCTTCGGCGGCCGCGCCCACTGGACCCCGGCCGACGACGAACAGCGCCCCGACGAACGCTGGCGCGTCTGGACCCGGACATACCGTGAAGCACTCCACCGGGCCGGATTCGGCTATCAGCTCCAGTTCAAACTCGTCCCCCGCACCGGCCAAGACCTCTACCTCGTCTTCGGCACCGGCAGCCCCAAAGGCCTGGAAGCCATGAAAGACGCCATGTGGAAAGTCGACGACAGCGACGGAATGAGCTTCCGCGATCCCCGCACCCGCGGCGCCGTACCACTGGGCCAGCTCGACCTGTTCCAGGGCACCGGCTGCACCGACCCCGAACTGGTCGAACTCATCACCCAGCGCCTCACGCTCGGCCAGGCCAGCGTCGAAGAGATCGGCCGGTGGCTTCTCACCGAGACCTCCCGCTGGAAAGCCAGTCACGCCTTGGGAGCCGTGAAGGAGATGCGCCAGGAGGGGGCCCTGGTGGTGCTCTCCGCCGGGAAGCTCACCAGCAAGAGCCTGGTCAGCCTGCGCTGATTGCCGTCGACAACGGCAGCTGGTCCCAGGTCCGTCCTTCCAGCTCGCGTCCCAGGGACTTCGGGGTGCGCCCGCCCCACTGCTTGAAGAAGAACGCCACCCCGGCATCCGTACAGACATCACGGATGCCGGTCACCCATTCCTCGCGCACCGGACGGAATCTAGGGCCGGACTCACCGCCCGCGATGACCCAGTCGATGCCTGTGACGTCCAGGCCGTCCAACGGCCCCAGCAGCGGCTCGCACGACAGGAAACGGACGGCGGCCGGAACACGGCGCAGGTCGTCCACCCGCGCGAGTTCCTCCATGCTCTCCACCGACACCCCCATCCATACGTTCGCCGGCCACTCCAGCTGGTCGGCGACCCGCCGTAAGCGGTGCGCCCGCTTGGTCAGCACCTGATAGGTGTGCTGCGGGGTATCCGCCATGACCTGGAACACCTGCCGCACGAAGTCCAGCGGCACCCGGGCGTGGAACAGGTCCGACATCGAGTTCACGAACACCGTCCGCGGACTGCGCCACCCGTACGGAACCGCCAGCGCCTGCGGATGGGCCGTCAGCCCGAACCCCGGGCCCGAAGTACGGGGGTCACCGTCGTTCTGGTACTTGGCCGACCCCATCGCCTTCAGCCGCTTGGCCAGCGTCAGCGCATAACAGTTGTCGCACCCGGCCGAGACCCGGTCGCAACCCGTGGTGGGATTCCAGGTGGCCTCGGTCCACTCGATCGTGCTCCGGTCACTCATCCCGACCTCCCCGACTCCAGCCCTCCGGCCGGCGTGCGACGCCCTGCCCAACGACCCGGACCCGGCCGCCGACACGCCGCCATCCAATCACTCCATCGTCCCCTCCCGCAGGCCACCTCAGCCGCCCCCAGCTCACCAGGCAAAACGTCAACTCCCCTTCGACGCAGTCGAGATCGATGAATACGCCCCATCCGGGCGGCCAGCCGGAGGGCTACTGCCACGGCAACTGCTGAACGCGGGCCGCTACCTGGCCGACAACGGGATCAAGTGGTTCGGCGGCGGCGCGGTTGCGCCAGTCCAGGACCTGCTCACGGGTGAGGTCCTCGAGGACCAGCTCCTGCTCGCCGGAGAGGTCGGCGGGCTCCGGCTGCGGAGCAGGCGCGATGACGGCGGCCGCGCGCGGAGCAGGCAGGACGACCGGGGGCACCGGCTCGTCCGCGACGATGTCGGCCGGTTGCGCGGCAGCAGCTTCGGCGCGGGTCTTGGTAGCGGCGGCTTGCTGCTCCCGGATCCGCTCCCACCGGCGGGCCTTGACCCCCGCTTCGGCCGTCACGGTCTTGTGCAGCTGCTGCGCGAAGGCTGTACGGCGCTCGCTGTCGGGGGCGAACGGGCCGACGGAGGCTGCGGGCACGGTGGGTGCGGACGCCAGGGCAGCAGCTTCCTCGCGGCAGAGCTTGCACAGTCCGTCCTCGAGGGCGCGGCCGGTCAGCAGGATCCGACAGCCGCAGTCACCGCAGGAGCCGCGCGGCGGTCCCTCCGGCTGCCGCGCTGCCGGGGCCGGAGCCGGGATGCAGCTCGCGTCGTCCAGCTGGCAGGCGGCACAGGAGCCGTCGAGGCCGGGAGGGGTGCCGCGGTCGGGGCACAAGCCCTGCTCCAGTCGCTGAGCGGCGAACTTGTCGGCGACGATCTCCTGGCACACGGCGCAGCGCTCGCCGTTCGACCAGCGCACCCCGGACTCGCAGTCGAAGTGCCCGCAGCCCCAGCGCGGCAGTGCCACCCCGAGCAGCCACCGGCCCGGGTCACGGATCTCCGACGGCAACGTCCCGGCGGTCCGGGCGGTCAGCCGGTGATACAGACGCTCAGCGTCCATCCCGGCGTCCAGCTGACGGCCGACCTCCCGGACGATCTGCCGCTCTACGAACGGGTTGTTCACCCGCTCCAGCAGCCAGCGCACCGGCTCCAGCACCGCGTAGATCTGCGGCCTCATCGAGAGCTGCGGGCCGGTGTACGACGGCCGGGTCGGTCCCTTGCCGCTGCTGCGCTGTGCGCCGTTCGGCTTCGTGGGGGCGGGCTGGTTGTTCTCATCCGCGCGCAGCGCGAGACCACCGTGCGCGTCCGGATGCGCCGCCGCGTCAGCCGGGCTTTCCCCAGCCTCTACAACCGGTACCTCGCCTACGGCGGATGGGAAGAACGCGCCCTCGTCATCAGGTGAGTCAGTCCTAGGTGATTCCCTCTTCGCGAGGGATCCCTCATCAACCGGGGAACCCGATCCCTCACCAACTTGGGAACTGGCCGCCCCTGCACAACTGCTCGGTACAGCTGCTTCGGACGGTTTCACCACGGCACTGCACCCGCCGGCGGCGACGTCCGGTCCGGTTTCCGCACCGCGCAGGTCGTGCGCCACGTAGACGTGCCGGCCGCGCTCCCCCGCCCGCCGCCGCACCGTCATCCAGCGTGCCGCTTCCACCGCATCCACCACCGCTGACGCGGCCGTCACCGAGAGAGCCTGACCGGCCTTCTTACCCGAGCGGTGGAGCAGGTACGACGCGAGCTCCGCCTCCGTCAGCCCCACACCGAGGGCCTGCGCGTACGAGACCAGCGCGTACACCCGCAACTGCCGGGGCGTCAGATCCTCCGCAGCCGCCACCGGCACCCACACGAACGCCTCCGTGCGGTCCATGGGGCGCGTCCGGCGCACCGCCGACGTACCCCTACCGCCCGGCAACGTCCGCCGCTCCGACTCGAGCTCGGTCACACCGTCCTGCGCCGGATGCGACAGCACCTTCAGACCACGCTCCACCGACGCCTTCGACAGCCCCAGATACGAGGCGATCGTTACCGCCTTCGCCTGGCACCCCTCCGGCCGCGCCGCGAGCGCCTTCACCTTCACGTACACCGACAACGCCACGTCCTCATAAAACGCAGACCACACCAACCGCATCGGCACACGAACCCGCTGCCTCCGCACCCGCCGGTCGCCAGAGGGCACCGCATCCGAGGAAACGGCAGCGGCCTCGCGGGGGCCCGGGATCAGCACGGCCGCTGCCGCCACGGCGCTCACCGGCCCACCGCCCCGACAGGACTGGCGGACACTGCGAAGGCCAGAAGCGTCTGTGTCGTCACGGGGACGGTGTCCGCGCCAAAGCGGGCACCCGCATGTGGGGCAGGAAGAGGCTGCGTTCGATCACCCATCCGCTGACCCTGCGCCGACCAGCCTGTGGACAGCGGCCGGTCAGCACCGATCCCCCACGGCGCTCCCGCACCTTGAGGAAAAATCTTCGAAGCCGCTTCGCCACACGGGACAGCGTCCTCGAGGACGCCGCCGCCGACAGATTTGTCAGCGACCTCCTGGCGGTGGCGCAGGACAGGGGCTGCCGACGCCGTGACGACCGCGCTCGCCGGGCCGCTCTCGGCGCCAAGAGGGGTGTCTGGTGCTGCACTTGTGTGCAGCACATCACCTGCCCAATCTGCTCGAAACCGGAGCAAACGGGCGTAGCGAGGCTGGAAAAGGGCACAGCAGTCCTGCACAATGGCTCCTGTCGTGGAGGCATCGCCAAGACGGCATGACGAAGCCCCCTAGTGGTGCTTCGTGGTTCGGCCAGAACCAGGTACGAGCGTCCGATCGGCCGCTAACCGTGAGGACGACCCCTTCGGGCGGGGCTGCTAACTCCGTCCGGTGTCAGAAGGGGGACGCTCAGCCGAGGTGCTCTAACACTTCGGAGATTGGGCGTCCCGGCGGCTGAAGCGGAACGCTCGCCGCCTGAGACAGCTACAACGTCACGACCTCCCACGGCGAGATCGGGCTGCGCCGCTCTCCAGCGCAGAAGCCATGAGAGACCCGGCGGAACATTGCTGCCGGCCAGGGAGAAACGGAGGCGGACATGCGCGGGCACTCCACTGGAGCGACGCTCAGGCGTCGCTGCAACGGCGGGGTGGTGTGTGTCCACGCGCGGGTACGGGTACCCTGCATCACGTGACCGCCTTTCTCGTGTGGGTCGCCGGGCCGAGAGTCTTCTCCCGGTCGAGAGCCCCCACGGACTTGCCTAAGGTCCCGGGGGCTTTTCCTTGTACTGCTGCGGATCAAGTCCGGGGTCAGCCTGCTCCCCTGACACTCCATGGGGTGACTGCAGGTAACAACGTGTCGGGCCCATGATTGACGCACCGTCACTCTCCATGGATGGGCTCCTCCGGCATCGGCGGCGGCCAGGACAGCTGAACCAGACAGTCCTCACGTGCGCACCGAACGTCGGTGGCGGAGGACGACTCATCGGTCGTCCCTTGAGTGCTGGGGCTTACTTGCGGGCTCATCTTCCGTGATGCCAAACGCGCGCCGCGCGCTGCGCAGATCACTGTACTCATGAATTCGATACAGCTGCAATAGCCTCAGGTGCTTCCTGCTGGGTCAACTTGAGGCGGCCCAGCCTTGGCTGGATCCGATCACCAAGCGATCTGCCGCTGAGTGGAGGGGGTGCTGCTTTGGAACCAGCGCGGCAGTACGTACGGGCATCGTTGACCGTCGGAGAGGACGCTGTCACCGCCAGAACGGACACCCTCAAGACGTCCTGGGACGTTCCGACCCGTCACTGCCCATTGGGGTCGTAGCCTGCTGGATATGGATCTCACCACGTGGGCGCACGACCTGGCTGAGTCCCTGCTCGCGGAGTCGCTGCCGCGCAGATGGGCACATTCCCAGGGCGTCGCGGCCAAGGCCGTCACCCTGGCACCGATCCTCGGCCAGGACGACACCCTGCTGCAGGCCGCGGCGATGCTCCACGACATCGGCTACGCGCCGCCGCTGGCGACCACCGGTTTCCACCCCTTGGACGGCGCCCGCTATCTGCGCGACCACACCAGCGCGACCTTCGACTTGGTCCGGCTGGTGGCCAACCACTCGTGCGCTGTACTTGAAGCCGAGGAGCGGGGCCTGCGCTACGAGCTGGAGACCGAGTTTCCCCTGCTGGAGCGCGATGATTTGGTGGCTGCGCTCATCTACTGCGACATGACCACCACCCCGCACGGCGAACCCACTACCGCCGACGCTCGGCTCGCAGAGATCCGCAGCCGCTATGGCGACTACAGCATCGTCGGACGGTTTATCCGCCGGGCCGCTCCCGACATTTACTCGGCGGTCTGCAGCGTCTCGCACCGGCTCGGCAACGTTTGAGAAGGAGCCGATGTCAGTCGACGTACGCGGCCGCGCCCTCAAGGAAATGGCCAATCTGCCGGAGCATCGACGGATGGATGTCGTACGAACCAAGTTCGCTGGGCAGCACCCAGCGAACCCCGTCAGCCTCATCGTTGATAGTCGGCTCGCCGCCGACCGGCCGCCCCAGCACCGTCACCTCGTATGCCTGCCGAATCTCGCCGTCTGCGTACGCCACCACATGCTCCGGCGGCGAATACACCCCCAGTAGGCCCGTCGCCACGGCGTCGATCCCCGTCTCCTCCTTGCACTCCCGCACCGCGCACTGGGATGGCGACTCCCCGATCTCCATCGCCCCGCCCGGCAGTGCCCACTGGCCCGTGTCCCGGCGCCGCTGCAGCAGGATCGCCCCGTCTTCTCGGGCGACAAGCATGTTGCACGCCGGGATCAGGCTGTTCGGCTTCGGTGCATCAGCGGCGTACCAATATTCGATGCGTCCACCCATCGCGGGCACGCTCCTCACGTCGACTCGGGGGACCAGGGCCTTGCAGTCTCCCAGACCGCGTCAAAGCTTCCGCTGTAGTGGTCGAACCAGCCCGTTCCCTCCATCCGCCGCAGTTGAAGTAGCGGATTCGCGGAGGCCGGCTGCCCCCAGATATGCGGGTTGACCATGAGCACGTCGTCGTACCGGAATAACGAGTTGTAGAGTGTGGTGTCGTGCAGCCGCACCTCGCACCTGGGCACGCCGGCCAGTTTGCGGTAGTACGTCAACGAAGCCCGGATCTTCGCGGAGAGTGTCCCGCCGATTCTTTCTTCCTCGTCACGGATGGATACCGCCCGGCCAGCCGGATCACCGAAACACAGCCGGACCTGTACCCCGGCTTGCGCACGCTCCTCCAGCATCCGCGCGACGTGTGGATTCGACTGTGCGAAGAACGTGCCTGAGAACACTAGGACGTCGATTTGCTGCCGGGCAGAGGTAAGTAGCTGCATCCAAGCTGCCTGCGGCACGCTCGCGCGATTCGGGAAGATCCCAATCAGCTCGGCTTGCGCGGTTGCCAGCCGGTGTGCGTCGTTTGCTTCGGGCGGCCACAGGTATGACTCTTCCGCATTGAGGTGCTGAGCTGCTGCCCAACGATGCTTCTTGTGCGGAACCCGTCCCTTGGTGACCCACCGGTCCACCGTCTTCGGATCCACCTCGCACGCTTCAGCGAGCGCCTCGGGGCTCACACGCTTCTGTGCCATGACCGTACGCAGCCGTTCATTCACCAGCACATCCTCGCAGGACGTTTCGGGACGCGGCAAGACACCGAAGTATGCGAGGACGTCTCAACATCCAACTCGGCTCTGGGCGTTCGGACTATCTACGCTGGCCAGATGCCGCTGATCGTTCTGTGGGACGTTGACCACACCCTCATCGAGAACTCCGGTGTCAGCAAGGAGATCTACGCTGCCGCCTTCACCGCGCTCGCAGGGCGTTCCCCGGAGCGGCCGGCACCCACCGAAGGCCGCACCGACCGCGCCATCATCCCGGCCATGTTCCACGAGCATGGCCTGCCCGCCCCCGACTGGGACGGAGCCAGACAAGCCCTCGAAGCGGCTGGGCGTGGCCGCGAACCCGCCCTGCGGCACCGCGGCTACGTCCTCCCTGGCGTACGAGAAGCCCTCGAAGCACTCGCCAGCGACCCAGATATCTGCTCATCCGTCCTCACCGGGAACATCACCGCCAACGCGCGCGTCAAGCTCGGCGCCTTCGGCCTGGACGAGCTCCTCGACATGAACGTCGGCGCGTACGGAGAAGACGCCGAAGATCGCGCACAGCTTGTCGACGCCGCCCGCATGCGAATTCACGCCGCCCACGGCATCGTCCTCGGTACGCCTGTGGTGCTGATTGGCGATACTCCCCGTGACGTCCGAGCCGCCCACGAGGCCCACGCGTACTGCATCGCCGTTGCCTCGGGCATCCATTCCGCACAGCAACTGCTCTCCGCCAGAGCCGACTTGGTCCTCTCTGACCTCACCGACACCCACGCCCTTCTCACGCATCTCCGGTCACTAAGCACCGCGCGGTAGAGGCGTCCCAGGACGTCCTCGCCGCGTCCACTAAGGCGGTGCCACCGTCCCGCTACTGCTACCACGATCAGGCTTGAGGCAGATGAGGCAAACGGCCTGGTGGTGGGACGAGTCGAGATGCGCGGTGGCAGGACGACAGGGTTACGGGTGGCATGGCAGGCGGTACTGCAGCTCGTACAGGTGCCCGGCCTTGACCATCACCGAGACCTCGATCGGCAGATCGGCGTCCGTGGCGACGATTCGGAAGGTGCGCAACACCGGTACGTCCTCGGGGAGCTCCAGGAGACGCACTTCTTCGGGAGTCGGAACTCGTACGGACACCCGGTCAACGGCGTCCTTCGGCGCGTAACCCATCTCAGCGAGGAGGGTTGGAGAGCCGCCCTTGATGCGGCGCCGGTGGGTCAGGGCTGTGCCGCGGGCGATGTCCGCTGGGTAGTAGGAGTGGACAAGCTCGGCCGGTTCGCCATCGAGCCGCATCAGGCGGTGGCGCATGACGACGGTGCCGCCCTGAGAGAGGCCGAAGACTTCCGCCACCTGGGCGGGTGGCTCGACCTCGGCGACCTCGAGGAGCTCGGTGCTTCCCTGCTGGTTTCGTTTAGCGGCCTCGGTGATCCAGCTGTACGGCGCGCCTTCTTGGGAAGGCGGCATGTACGAGGCGGGATCGATGACCTGCTGGGTCGTGCCCCGGACGAAGATGCCCGCGCCGGCCTTGCCGACGAGGAGCTGTTCGTCCTTGAGGAGCTTCAGCGCGCGCTGGATCGTCTGGTTGACGACGCCGTACTTGCTGATCAGGTCGCGGACGGACGGGACCTTGCTGCCCGGTGCCATGTCGCCGGACAGAATCAGAGCACGCAGCTCGGCAGCGATCTGCTTGTGGCTGGGCCGGGTGTCCTCGTGTGGTCTCGCCATTCAGCTGGTCCGCATCCGGTAGTGCAGGTGTCGCCCCTGCGTCTTCATGGTCATAAGCATGGCCTCCACTGGGAGGCCGGTTTGATCGACGGTGAGCCGCGCCAGGAGCAGAACCCATTCAGCATGGCCGAGGCCCAGCGCGGCGCGCTCGGCAGCCGTTGCCTCTCGACACGAGATGTCTTCGTCCACAGCAGCCGCGACGTGACCAAGCCCGGCGAGGAGGGTGGGTGCTCCGCCCGGGATCTTGCGGTGCTCGGCGAGTGCCGTGCCCTGGGCGATGCCGAGGGGGTAGTAGGAGTCGGCGAGCTCGATGGGTTTTCCGTCGAGCTCGACAACACGGCGCCGAACGACAGCAAGTTCGCCGGGCTCCAGCTTGAGGGCCGTGGCGATGGGCTCAGGCGGGATGCATTCGACGACCTCGGTGAGGCGGTGGGTGCCGGCCTTTCCCAATTGCGCTGCTTCTTCGGCCCAGGCGTCGCCATGGCCCGGCTCACGAGGCGTGACGTACGAGGACGACTCGCTGCTCGTCCACTCCCCTGTCATGCGCTCCTCCTCGTCAGTTCTGCCTGTATGTCCAGGCTAGCGCCTTGCTACCTAGGTCAGTACAGCGAGAAGCAACTGAAGCTATTGCAACTGTGCCACTTTGATGAGTACAGTCAGTTTGTGCTCGTAGAGAGCACCCCCCGAGCGAAGGGAGGTTGCCATGTTGCGCGTGAAAGAAGTCGCCGCCGCCCTTGGCGTGCACCCGGCCACGGTCTACCGACTGATCGAGGACGGTGAACTCAAGGCGGTCCGCAGCGGCCGTCCACGCAAGCAGGGCACCACGACTCGCGGCGGGGCGATCCGCATTCCGACCGAGGCGCTCGAAGCGCACCTTGCGAGGGCTGCCATCGCCACCGGCGTGTAGCGGATCTCGATCCGCACCGAGTTCCAACCGCACCACCGCAGGAAGTCGTCCGCCTCGTAAGAGGGGGGCCGGGTTCCCGGTGGACCGCACCACTGCAGAACGTCGCTGCTTACATGCGGCGGCCGGGGTTGATGCTCCATCAAATCCCCCGACCGAGCGACGGCCTGCTGCTCTCACCAGCGCCGATGCGCTGTCCACGCTCCAGGACTCCAGGGCTGTTCCCTGCGCCTGGCGAGCGGAGAAGCATCGACGCTCTTCTCCTTCTTCTTCCACCCCCTGCTCTCTCCTGCGCTGAGGAGTTGCCGTGCCCACTGTCTCGAAACGCAAGCGGCCGACCCAGATCCGGACTTCACGCACGAACCACCGACCCCCGTTGTCGCTGAGCAGCCTGCCCGTCGAGCAGGTCAACCTGCACCCTGGTGAGGAGTCGCTGGTGTGCCCGGACTGCTCCACGTGGTGTCCGATCACGGGCCTGGCCGCGCCGAAGGTCTCGCCGCACTCCGATCGAGGGCTGCAGGGGCAGCGCTGCCGGGGCAGCAACCAGATCGTCGCCATGGACATGGTGGTGGAGGACTGGCAGCGCCGGTCGGCCGAGATGTGCGTGGACGCGCGGTCCCGACGCGGCCCGGGCCGCGTGGTCCGCAAGCCGCAGGCGGCGGTGCCGACGCCGGTGGGGCGCCTCGCTCAGGTCCTGGCCGCGCAGGAGCGCACCGTCACCTCGCGGCTGCCCGAGTTGCTGACGGCGGCCCATGACGCGCTGGCCGCCCACCAAAGGGCTTGCCCGACGTGCGACGGCCGCCGTCGCTGCCCGGTGGGCACTGATCTGGAATACCGGTGGGCCGAGGTGCGCGCCACGGCGACTGTGCGCGGCGAGCACGAAGAGACCGTGCGGCGGCGCCAGGAACAGGCCGACCTGGCCCGGGTTGCCGGGCAGCGCCGGGAGAGCGCCGCCAGGAACAGGGAGTTGCTGCGGCGGGCGGGGGACACGGAACGGCGCCGGTCCGTACTTCCCGTCGGCACGGTGCTGCCGCGGGAGGGCCGCGAGGTTCCTCTCCAGCCCCGGGACGTTGCCGCGCACGATGCCCGGCAGGCCGCCCTGGGCCGGAGCTACGCCGCACGCGCGGCACGATGCCCGGCCCGTGACGAGCGGGCGGCCGGCTGACCGACCCGCGTTGCACGAACGACCACGGCCCTGGCCGCGCCTGTGATGTGGGCGGCCGGGGCCGTGGCTGCTCGTGCGAGTAGCTGAATGTAAGGGGCCCCGGGGGTGCGATCCCCGGGGCTGAGTCGGCATCAAGGTCACGTGGAAGGACGACTTCATGCCTGGGACCAGCATGACATCCGCTCAGGCCCGGCAGACCCGCCGGGCCGTACTTCAGGCCGTCATTGACTGCATGGCCCGCTGTACTGGCGTGGGCTCCCCCGCTCCGGACTTCTTCTTCCGGGGGGATGACGAGCCGATCGGTGAGTGGCGCCAGCATCGGGACGAGGCGATCGCGGTCTGCACGGCCTGCCCGGCGCGGGCCGCGTGCCGGGAGCTCGCCCTGCGCGACGGCGACGGCTACGTGCCCGCCACCACCCGGGACGACATGGTCCGGGGCGGGTTGTCCAACAGCGAACTGGTGGCTGCACGCCGGGAGGAGTCCGCGAGCATCCGGGCTGCGGTCGCAGCGGACCGGGACAGCGAGTGGACCCGCCTGGTCGGCCTGTCGCGCACCCTCACTGTGAGAGCCGCTCAGGGCGCCGACCGGATCGACGGACAGCGGCGGCCGGATGCCGCGCAGGCCGCGCACAACAAGGAGATCCGCGCACTCGCCGGGCAGATCCACGAGATCCGCACCGCCCGCCGTGCCCGCACCGGATGGGGTGAGGCGGCATGAACGCTCGTGCCGGATGGATCGAGGACGAAGAGCAGCGGGACAACGGCCGTGGTTTCGAGCGGGATGAGACGGACACCGCTTTTCACCAGCTGGTGCGTCACCTCGTTGTCGACGGTGACCGCCGGGCGGCAACGGCAGGACGCCGGGCCCGCCGGACGCTCGTCGAGATGACCGCCGTCGGACCGGGGCGGTGACCGGCATGGACTGGCGCCACCAGGCTTCGTGCCGCGAAGAGGACCCCGAGCTGTTCTTCCCGATCGGCACCACCGGCCCGGCCCTGGTGCAGATCGAGGAAGCCAAGGCCGTCTGCCGCTATCGCTGCCCGGTCAGGGAGCAGTGCCTTCGCTGGGCGCTGGCGTCCGGGCAGGACGAGGGCGTGTGGGGCGGGCTGTCCGCAGACGAGCGGCGCTTGATCAAACGCCGTGCTGCGCTCCGTCGGCTCGAGGCGAGGAAGTCGGTGACGGCATGACCGACGCCGACCAGAAACGCCTGGAGGACGCGGTTCGCAAGGCCAACAAGCAGTCCGAGGACGCCCGGCGGGCTCGTGGCTGACCGTGGCTGAGTCCCTGTACGACCGCTACATGAAGGCCGAGGCCGCCTACCGCGCGCACGGCAAGACCTGTACCAGCTGCTCGTCAACCACGGCGCGGTGCCGCGACGGCCAGCGTTTGTACGAGTCGTTCGCCCGGCTCCAGGACGCCTACCTCGCCCAGCTACGGCGAGGCTGACCGCACGGCGGGACGCCCTTCAACTTGCCGCCCGCCACACGCTGTTCCCACAGTCCGCCGCCCGCACCACGGGCGGCCGGACTTTCACGTACGCCGGCCTGGGAGACCATCTCGGGCCTACCCGTTCATGGCAGGAGATTTCCGTGGACCGCAGCACCCCCGACACCACCATCCAGGACGACACCGCTCGGCAGCCCAACTCAATGTGCCAGCACAAGCCGCCGTGCCCGACCGCGTTCAGCACGGACCGGGAGGCCGCGAAGCCCGTGGCCAGCCATCCGGAGCAGGGCTGGAGCCTGTTGTGCAACGGCGTCCTGGTCTTCGAGGACACGGGCGACCTGCTCCCCGACGGCCAGGTCATCGCCCCGCACCGCCCCGCGGTCGCGGTCTGACGGTTGCCCGATCCGCCCGCACCGACGCCGAAGCTTGGCTGCCGGGTCGGGCGGTGACAGGGAGCCGGACAGCCCGGACCACTGCGAAGACAAGGAAGTCCTCATGATGAACCTCGACGAGTTCGCCGCTGCGCTGTCACAGGTCACCGGCGGCATTGCGCGGCAGGCCGTGACGCACACGCAGACCAATGCGGTGGTGCAGGCCGCAGCGTCCGGCGGCGAGGCCGCGGCCCGGCAGGTGCTGGAGGGCATGTCCACCGCCGACCTTCAGCGCATCCAGCAGCAGCTTCAGCGCTGATCACCCGCTCGCGCAAACGGTCCTCCGAGTCCTCGGCATTGGAGCTGCCGGGGCCCCGGAGGACCTGGTCACGACCCTATCGATCGACGCCGATCCGCGGTGGCCTCTTGCACGAGGCGCCGGAACGTAAGAGAGGACATCCCCCGTGGCCAACACCACCACCCGGCGCAGGCGGAAGCCCGCCCCGGCCACGAAGCCCCGCAACATCGGGCGCGCCAAGGCGCCGGCCGCGCCGGCCTCCGCCGCCCCCGAGGAGACAGTGCCGCTGGTGCACACGGAGGCCAGCCCGGTCCTGGCCGACGCCGCCGACCGTGCCGCCGACCTCCGGGACCAGGCCGCCGACGACGTCGCGCGGATCCTCACCCACGGCAAGGTGCGCGCCACCGAGCTGCTGGACAGCGCCCGCACCGAGGCGGCCTCACTCACCGAGGCCGCCACCGCGGAACAGTCCCGCCTCCTGGCCGCCGCCGCGACGGACGCCGACAAGGTCCGCACGGAGGCCGCCATCACCGCGGCCGCCAACGCCGACCAGGTCCGCGCCGCCGCCGAAGCCACAGCGGAGCAACTGCTCGCCGACGCGCGCCGCGACGCCGACACCGTCACGACGACGGCGGCCAGCGAGGCCGACCAGGTCCTCGCCGACGCCAACGCGGCTGCCGAGCAGCTGCTCGTCGACGCGCACCGCCAGGCGGACGAGGTCGCCGCCACGGCGGCCACCCAGGCGGAGCAGGTCCGCACCGAGGCCGCGCAGACCACCGCGAAGGCCCTCGCCGACGCGGACACGGTGCGCACCGAGCTGCTCGCGGCAGCCGAGCGCACCGCGGCGGAGACCCGCACCCGTGCCACCACGGACGCCGAACGGCTCCTGGAGCAGGCTCGCGGCGAGGCCGACCGGCTGCGCGAGAGCGCGGGCGCCCAGGCCGCGCAGGTGAAGGCGGGGGCGGAGAAGGCGGCCGCCGAGCTGCGTGAGGATGTCACCCGCGAGCGGGAGGCGTCCCGTGCGGACGCGGCGCGTACGCGGACGCTGGCCAAGGAGGACATCGGCCGGCTGCGGGCGACGGCGGCCGAGGACGCCGACCGGCTGACCCGCACCGCCCGCGAGGAGGCCGACCGCATCCTGGCCGCGGCCCGCACCAAGCGGGACGCCCAGCTCAAGGAAGCCGAGCAGGCCCTGGCGCAGGCCCGGCTGCGGGAAGCGGACGCGGACGTCACGCTGAAGGCCGCCGACGACATGGTGGCCGAAGCCGCCGCCCGGATGAAGCGCGCCACCGACCGCACCGAGCGGGCCCTGGAGCGCAAGCGCCTCAAGCTCAAGGCCAAAGGGGAGCGCCGGGACGCAAAGGAGGCCCGGAAGGCCAAGGCCCGTGAGCTGCGGACCGCATCCCGCGCCGGGAAGCCGGCCGCGGCCGACCGCGTGAAGCAGTTCGTGAAGGTCAACGCGGAGCGCCTGATGGTGATCGGTCCGATCACCGCCCCGATGGCCGTCGCGTGGACAGGCCAGGCCGGGTTCGCTGAGGACATCCTCGGCTGGGTCGTCCCCTTCACGATCCTGTTCGCCGCCGCGTGGGAGCTGTCGACGGCGTTCGTGGGCTGGATGTACCACCAGGCCCGCCAGGGCGGAGACGCCGGAACCCTCTACCGCGTCAGCACATGGATCTTCGCCCTCGGGGCGGCGGTCATGAACTTCTGGCACGCCTCCGGGATACCGAAGGAGGGCAGCCGGGTCTGGGACGCGAAGAAGGAGATCTGGACGGAGCAGATCACCTACTGGCACTTCACCCCGAAGGCGGTGGCGTTCGCCGCCATGAGCATCGTGGGGATGGTGCTGTGGGAGCTGTACGCCTCCCTGATCCACCGCCGCAAGCTCCGTGAGGACGGCAAGGTCGCCAAGGCCCGCCCGTCGATCGGGGCGGTCCGCTGGTTCCGCTACCCGGTCCACTCCTTCACCGCATGGTCGCTCGCGATCACCGACCCGCGCATGACCACGCTGGACCGGGCCTGGACCGCAGCGGGCGCGGAGCTCGCGGACCGCAAGGCGGCCCGGACCGGTCTAGCCCTGCACCGGGTCGTCGTCCCCCGCCTCGCGGCCGACGACCACGGACCGGCAGCCATCCCCACCATCCTCACCCTGACCCGCACGGACCGGCCCGGACCGCTGCTGGGTCCGGTCCGCCCGGTCCAGCACGGCGGGTATCCGGTCCGGTCCGGTCCGGGCGACCGGAACGCGGTCCACGGTCCGGTCCGGACCGCAGGGGCCACGGACCGGACCGGCGGACCGGCGCTCGCCTTGGAGGCCGGTCCGGCCGGACCGCAGGGCGCTGACCTGCTGACCGGGCCCGGTCCGGACCGTGGTCCTCGGACCGTGCCCGCCGCCCAGGGCCCGGCGGCCAGTCGGGGGGTGACGGTCCGGACCGCCGACGTCGCCCCCGGACCGCAGGGGCCGGACCGCACCGGACCGGCCGACCAGGAAGCCCCGGAAGGCGTCTCCGGTCCGGACCATGGCGAGGACGGCGGTCCGGACCTCACGGTCATCACGCTCACGGACCTGGAGCGGACCGCGCTGGACCGGCTCCGGACCGCGAACGAGCCGCTGAACCGGACCAACATCGCCAAGGCGGTCCGGACCGAGGGCGGCTCCATCGCCACGGACCGCGCCGGGCAGATCGCCGTCGCCCTCAAGCAGCACACGGTCCGCTGACCGGACCGCCCGCACAACTGTCCTGCCGCTCATAGTCGCCACCGGTCCGCGCTCGCCCACTGAGCGCGGACCGGTGGCGGCCACGGCCGGCAGGCCCGCTCGCCCGCGCCCGCCCCGAGCGGGGCGCGGACAGCACGGCCCGACTCGAGCACCGCCCCGGCCCCGCCATCACGGCCTCGGGGACACGGACCACACAGCTCGCACCCCTGCCCCGCCCCCAACCCCCGAGACCTGGAGGTCTTTTCGCATGAACACCGAAGCCCCTGAACCCGGACCACTGCGCGATGTGGCGCAGAACCCGGAGGCGACCGCCCGGTACCTGGCCGATGTCCAGCGGGTCCTGCTGGACATCGGCCAGAACCTGGAGACCCTCGCACGCGAGACCCGGGTGCACCTGCGCACGACGCACGTGGAGGGCGACCGCTTCTACCACGCCCGGCTGCGCGCCCTGCCCGTCGAGAGGGCGCTCAAGGACGTGCTCGGGAGCCTCAACAGCCTGACCGCAGGGCTGGAAAAGAGCGCCTATAAGCGCCACGCCCACGACGAGGTGGTCGTGAACACGGCTCGGGACCGGAAGGAGAAAGAGCTGGAAAAGCAGCGGAAGAAGAACCCGCAGCCGCTTCAGGCCGCACCGAATCCTCCGCAGGGGGGTGCGCAGAGCCAGAATTACGGCTATGGCGCTCCTGCGTCGATTTACGACCTGGGTAACCGGGAGTCGGCGTGACGCGCCCCCTCAGCAGTGTCGAACGCTCCATTCGCGGGCGGAATGGCTGGCTGAAGGAAGAAGAGCGCAGGGCGATCGAATCGCGCGGCGAGGTCGGCCGGATGGAATTCTGGCTCCGCATGACGCGCACGAAAATAACGCGAGACGTCAAAGCCGGTCGCGGTGATGTCCTTCCCGGATTCACGAGTGTCTGCCGCCTGTTCATGCTGGCGGTGGACAAGCGGGCCGAGGGCGATACGCGGCTGTGGAACCACCTCATGCAGTACGCGCAGCAGGTGCTGGAGCAGCACGGCCCGCGTCACTGAACGTCACCTGTGAAGGCCCCGCCGGGCTCCGGCGGGGCCTCGCGCGCGTAAAGCGTGCACACGTGCACATGCACACGCGTGCACACGAGACCCCACGCTCTGTCAACCCCCTTGGAAGGAGCGAGCGTGTCCGACGTGGACGACCCGAACGGGATCCTGGTCCGCGGCCCCTGGCGGAACAGCGACCCGGCAAGCGATTCCTCCTACGCACCCCCGCCGGTCCCGGATTTCTCCGACACCGTTGATCCGCCGGAAGATCCTGCCGCAAATCTGCCGGATGACTCGGCGCTGCAGATCCCGCCGGTTCCTGCTGCCCCGGACCCGGCGGCGGCATTGCGGTCCGACGGAATTCCGGCACCGGAACCCGAGGAGGAAGAGGGGGAAGGCGAATATGGCGAGGGTGAATATGTTCAGCCCCGCTCTCTCGCTGACCGTCTCGGTGACTGGATCGAACTCCGCCTGGAAATGGCGCGGACCCGCCATGAAAGCGAAGCGCCTTTCCGGGAGGCGGAAATAGCGCGGAAAGCGGCGCTGATCGAGGCCCGCACCGCGCGGGACGTCGCGATGATGGAGCAGAACGGAAAACTCCACACCGCGATGATGAAAGCGAAAAGTGACCGCGCGGCCGCGCGGGGAAAGGCCGGTGGCGGCCACAGCAGTGCGGGCCTGGGCGCGGACAAGGGCCGCTCGAAGGCCGGCGGCGGGGGCGGGTCTTCGCGCGGCGGGGGCGGCAGCGGCCCCTCGCGCGGCACCAACTCCCCTGGCTCCGGCGGGCGTTCGGGGCTCGGACCGTCCGGCAACAAGGGCGGCACGAAGGGCCCTGACCGCTCTTCTGGCGGCCGCACACCGGGTTCCGGGCGCAAGGATGCGCCCGGGGGTTCGAAAGGCTCCCAGACGGGCTCTGGCGGATCCGGCCGCGACAGCGGCAAACACGGCCCGGCGGGCAGCCCCCGCGCGGAGCGGACCCGGGGCCGCCAGGAGCGGCGCACCGCCGGGCATGCCGCCGGGATCGCCGACCGGACCAAGGACCGTGACCAGGCCCGCGCCAACCGGCAGAAGGACTGGGAGGAGCAGCGGGCGAAGCGGCAGGAGCGGAAGGCGAAGCGGGAAGCCGCAGCCGCGGATGCCAAGGCCGGGCCGGGCCGCACCACGCTGGGCGCGGCCGTCGCGAAGGAAGCCCAGGAGCGCTGGGACTGGCGCCGCGCCGCCGCGCAGCAGGCCAAGGAGGCGAAGGACGGCTCGGAGAAGGTGAGCCTGTCCAAGGACAAGGACGCCAAGGAGGCCTCCCCCGCACCGGTCGACAAGACAGCCGGGGAAGCCCCTGGCACAGCTCCCGGCACTCTGAAGGACGCCCCGAAGAAGGACGAGCCGTCGGACGGGCCGCCGGACGGGAAGAAGCGCCGACGTTTCTTCCGGCGCCGCCGCGCCAGCGGCACGGGCCCGGCCGGACGGGGCCGGAAAGGCGGCACCCGCACCGGGCGCACTGGTCGGACCGGCCGCACGGGACGAACTACGGGGCGGGCTGGGCGTGCGCGGCGCCGGGGCCGGGAGGACTGGGACAGCCCGTTCGGCCCGGAGGAGTCCATCCCCACGGTGGAGTGGCCCGACCGCCCCACCCGCCGGCCGCGTCCCGACAGCGGCGGCGAGGAGGACATTGAGGACGCGGTCATCGTCCCCGACGATCCCGCGGCCGTGACGACGGGCGTCAGGGGCCTGCCGCCCGCTCCGGAGCGGCACACCTCACGGCCCGGCACCACCCGACCCACCAGCACGGAAGGAAGCGGTGTGAGTACGAAGGTCACCAAGGCGTCCGGTCAGGGCGGGCTCGCTGTCCGTCACCGTACGGACATCACGTTCGACGAGTACCTGATGGAGATGGTCAACATCGCCATCAGGGCCGCCTCCGACCAGGAGCGGGCGGAGGCGCTGGCCGAATCGCTGGCCAGGGTCGCCGACGCGTTGCGGGAGATGGCCGCGGACCTGGTCGGTGACCACAACGTCTCCACCGAGGTCACGGAGCTGATCAGCGACCTCGCTGACGCGGCCGGCCGCATGAAGTCCCAGGCTTTGCGGTGCGCGCAGGAATGCCAGACCGCTTTCGAGGCCGCCCGGTTGGCGGCGACCTCGGTCGGCCGGGTCTACGGCCAGGACATGGACGCCAAGGAGGACGCCGGTCTCACCTACGCCTCCGCCGCCGCCCACCACGACTAGAAAATTAGGGAGACTGCTGATGAGCAGCAGCCTGGCGAAGCCGTCCGACGGCGACAACCGCTACAAATCTGTCCAGGCCAAGCTGGACCGGCTCGGCAAGACGCTGGACGACGCCACCCTCGAACTGGAGGGGCTCCACCGCAGCATGCGGGCGAACGCCTCGCGCACCGAGGGCGTGGCCACCGACATCGAGAACGCCGACCTCGACCCGAAGTTCGTGGAGATGACGAACCTGGTCGCGGTCGCCCTGGGCGGTGCCGCCGTCCAGGCCCGCCGCCTGAGCGACACCGCGAACGAGACCGCCACGCTCACCCACCAGACCAAGCACACCCACTCCCGGTTGTACGGGGCGCTGGACGACATCCGCTCCAACCGGAGCGAGAAGACACCCCGGCCGGGCTTCCTCACCCGCTGACCGCCCGGTTCCAACAACTCGACCAACTCGACAACTCACCCCGCCACGGGCGGCCCCGCACACCGCGGGGCCGCCCGTGGCCGTTCCCGAAGGAGCCCTGGTCCCCGTGTCGACGCCGCGCAGTGTCGTGCTCGAACGCCTCGCCTACACCCTGGCCGCGCCGGTACTCGCAGTGGCCCCGAACCTGTATCCCGACAGCCCGGTCAATTCCGTTGTGCAGCTGGCCGGTGCCGCCGGGATCGGCGGCATGATCCTGGCCGGCAGGAGTGAGGAGAGCGGCGCCGGGCGCAAGATCCTGCGCTGGACACCCCTGGTCCTGGCGGCCGCCGTCGACGTCGCCGCCAAGCACACGGCGGGCTGGGGCCCGTGGTGGCTGGACGGCCTGCTCGCCGCCGGATGGGCAGCGGCCGGCTGCCTGGTGCTGCCCTTTGCCCGGCACGCCCGCCGCCACCACCGCCCCGCGCTCGCCGCCCCCGCGCCGCAACTGCAGGCAGCCCCCGCCGCGCAGGCACCGGAGCGTGTGGACGACGGTGCCGACCAGCTCACCCGCCAGACGCGCCTGTTGTGGGAGCGCGCGGGGATGCCGGCCCGGACCCACATCGTCTCCGCGACCCGCCGTCCCGGCCAGCGGCACGACCTGACGATCCTGCTGCGCGCCTCGGAGATGGGACGGCCCATCAGCGGCCTCACGGAGGCGGCCGTCGCCGCCGCGTTCGGTGTCCACGAGGACGACGTGGCCCTGGCCCCGGTCGCCATCCAGCCCGGACGCCAGGGCGGGCCGGGCTGGATGGAGGCCCACATCACGCCCGAAGCCAACCAGCGCCGCCGCACCGCCCCCACCGACCAGGAGCGCTGGAAGGACAAGGTCGCCGGCTCCACGGGCGGCGCCCCCGGCTCGGTCCTGGTCCACACGACCCGCGACGACGAGCGCGGGGTGACGTTCTACCGGGCCAAGATGGCCGACTCCACCGAAACGCCCCGCATCGACCTGGCCAAGGTCTGCCGCGGCCTGGACCGCAAGGAAGACGACTCCTGCGTGTTCGTCCTCATCGACGGCACCGAGTTCCTCATCAGCGCCTTCGACGAGCCGCCCCTGTCGCAGATCTTCACCGCGACCCGCGCACTGCTCACCCCCGACGCCAAGGGCATGTACGTGTGCGGGTTCACCATCACCGGCCAGCCGGTGAAGAACCTCGTTTTCCAGCACGACAAGAACGCCGCGGCTCACGGCCTCATCCTCGGGGTGTCCCGGTCCGGGAAGACACAGTTCTTCGCGATCAGCATGGCGGCCGAGTCGCTGGCCGGTCAGGTGGTGTGGCTCTCCACCGTCCGCAAGGACGAGAAGACCACCGTGCTCGGGAAGCACATCGACAGGCAGGGCTCGAACGCGGTGTGGATGGCACGGCAGCTGCGCGCGGCGAATGCGCTGTGCGACATCAGGGCGGAGATGCCCTGGCCCTACGACGGCCAGCCGCACGACTACAAGCCGGGCGATCCGCGCTGCCCCTACCGGCAGCTGAACGTGTACGCGGACGAGTTCATGACCGCCGCCCAGGACGACCTGGTCGGCGAGGACATCCTGACCAACGGCGATGTCCTGACCGTCACCGGCCTCAAGTACGGCATCGGCTTCAAACCGGCAGGCCAAAGCCCGTTCGCGCACAACGGGTTCTCCACCGAGATGAAGAACAACATGCGGCAGAACAGCCGTACCGTCGTCTTCAACATGGGCAACCCCGGAGCCACCCGCAAAGCCGCCGAAGGCGCCATGGAGAACGCCTACGACGTGCCGACCATCCCGGCCCGTTACGCCCGCCAGGAAGGCTCCGTCATCGAGCGGGCCATGAAGGGCGAGGCTGATCCGGAGAACGGGGTCAGCACCGGAGGGGTGGCCATCATCATCCTCGACGGCGGCCGCGCCGTACTGATGCGCAGCCTGTATGCCGACTTCGACACCGACCTGTCCGGCCTGTTCCCCGAGGAGGTCAACCACCTCACCGACTACGAAATCAGGGAGCTGGAAAAGCGCGGCCTGTGGGGCGACTGGAACCGGGAGCCCGACCCCGGCGAGTTCGGCCCCATGCCCGACGAAGACGACAGTGACGGTGACGGCCGCCGCAAGGGCGGGAAGGTCGGCGGCAAGACGGCCGGTGAGCAGCGGCGTGACAGCGTCACCTCCGCCCGCCAGGCGCTGGAGGCGCTCAAGAGCCTCAACAACGCCTGATCCACCCGGCACGCACCGGTCGGCCCGGCCGCGAGCAGCGTGTTCGCGTGCGGTCAGTCGGCCGGCGTCCAGGGGCCGGGCGGTGTGGTGCTCGCGCCACCACACGCCCAGCAGTCGAACTCCTCCGGAGCCAAGAACCTGGTCCCCCAAAACCCGGTCCGCTCGCAGAACACCACGCACTCCTCATCGCACCATCCGCACACGAACACGAAGTCCATCCCGGCCTCCCCGACGAATGCATACAGGCTGCCCGCAGCCGAAGGCGCCGACAACAGCGCCTTCAGACAAGCGCGTTCGCAGATGTCGGTCATCCGAAGGCCTTCAGCGCCCGTACTCCGCCCACCGACCACGCCCCCGACGGGGCCCCACGACGCCACCGGACTCCTCCGGCATCCTCGCCTGGAGCCTTACGTGCCCCCTCCCACCGCCTCCCCCACCGCAGACCACGCCCCTCCCACCCCGACCGACCCGCCACCAGCCACGCCGCTGTCCCTCGAGGACCGCCTGGAACTCACCACTGCGGCCATGACGCTGCGCCTGGAGGAAGCCGCGGTCGCCTACGAGGTCAACACCGCGCACATCCCCGCCACCCCGGTCGACCTGGCCGACATCATCACTACGCCCACCGCCCCGGTCATTCCCGAGCTCGCCCCGCTGCCGGAGCCGGAGCCGTACTCGACGCCGGTAGCCGCCCTCCTGCAGCGCGCCCACCACCGCCTGCTCACCGGCGGCTGGTGCAAGGACACCCTCATCGACGCTCAAGGCGCGCGCTGCCTCTACGGAGCCATCCGGGTCGAAGCCCACGGCGACAGCGCCCTGGAGGCGAGCGCCGTCGCGGTGCTGATGGACGCAATCCGCCGCCAGTTCGGCGACGTCGACTCGGTGCCCGGCTTCAACGACGCCTGGGCCAACGGCAGCGTCCCGATCCGCATGGTCGACCAGGCCGCCGGCCTCGCCGACAGCCGGGGCCTGTGACCCGCCCTTTCCGGGTTCCTTGCCCCGTGCCCGACCCCGCCCCTCGGCTCGGACACGGGACAGGCCACCCGGCCTCCGCACCACCACCCCACCCCGAACTCGCAGAGGGAGAAGCAACGATGGCGAAACCACCGAAGCCGATCGGCCTGGTGACCGAGCTCCCCCAAGCCAGCTGGTGGAAGATCAACCGGCACATCGTACTCCTGTGCGTGGGCGCCTTCCTCGGCTGGCAGCTGAGCAGTGGCTCCAGCGGCGCCGACCCGCAACCCCCACAGCCGTGCCCCACCCACAGCACACCCAGCCCCGAGACCTCGGTCAGCCCGTTCCCCGGGCTCACCCGCTCGCCCTGACCCGCACCCAGCCCCGCCCCGTACTCCCGCGCCCGCCGGCCCCGCTCACAGACCGGCGGGCGCTGTGCTGCCCGTCCAAACCGTCCTGGAGGAGCCCCGTCGTGCTCGTACCCCGCCCGCGCCGCCGGATCGGCCGGCCCCGCCCGCAGCGCCCCGGCCCCCGCTACCCGCACCGCCCCGACCGGATCCCCGGCGCCTGGAGCAGGTGATGCCACGCCCTCGCAAGCGGCGTGCCCGTCGCGAGGTTGAACGAATCGCTCGCAACGCGGCGTTATTGCAGGAGTTCGATCGTGGCGCTGTACCCGACGGGCTGGCCACGCGCCGGTCCCTGCGGGAGATGGGGCTCAGCCCCGGTGACAATGACGGCCCGGTCGCCATCCTGCGCTGCAGATTGTGCGCGACGCGCCCGCAGTGGTCCTGTCGGCACCCGACTCGCGGCTCCCGCTCCGTGTCGACCTGGCCAGGCCCAAGCGAACTCCGACGCTCGCTCAGGAATGGGCGCTGGACCGTGCGATGGCCGCCCGGCAGACCTGCCCCGAGTGCTCGCACCGGCACGACTACTGCCTCCCGCTGCGCACCCAGGGCGTCTGCGACCCGTGTGACAAGGGCTACGAGCCCACCCCCGGCACCTACACGACATCCACGGCCGCAGCCCTCCACCGGTTGGCCGCATAGCGCGAACCCCGTCCCAGCCACACAGGCCGGGACGGGGTTCCAAGGCGGCCGCAGCATCGGCTAAGAGGGCGGCTGCCCGCTCCTTTCACCCGTATCGAGATCAGGAGAACCCCAGCATGACGCACCGTCCCGCCACCTTCGCCGCGCTGCTCGGCCTGACCCGCGCCGCGAGCGCGATCGGCGATTTTTGGGTCCAGTCAGATTTTTGTGCCCGCGTGAAGGGCGCCTCCGACGACCACCCGGTCACGTACCAGGACCCGGCCACCAAGGAGAAGACGACCCACGGCACGGCCAGCGGCCATGCGGCATGCCTCCACCATTGCCTGACCTATACGGCAACGCAGGCGATCGTGGCCGGGGCCGGCGCCCGCGCGCTCGGCATCCGGGTCCACCCGGCGGCCGCCGCGGCCGCGCTCGCGGTGTCCTTCGGAACCCACTACGCCGCAGATCGCAGGGTTCCCGGCAAGGGCCTGCTGGAGAAGATCGCCACCAAGTCCGGCAAGGGCGGCTTCTACAAGCTGACCTCGCACGGAATCAACGGGGCGTTCCACCTCGATGCCGCCTGGCACCACGGCTGGGAGACGGTCGCCGCCCTCATCGCCACCATCAAGGCGACCCCCCGGTGACCGGCCGCACTCGCACCCGCCTGGACCGAGTCCGCGCTGCTGCTGGCATCGCCAAGCTCGCCCCCAGCAGGTCGAGGACGACCTCACCGGTGAGACCGGCGCCCCGGAGCTCGCGGAGATCCTGCGCGAGCTCCACCACGAGGACCACCGCCAGGACGGCGTCTTCGGCTCCCTCGCGCAGCTGCTCACCGCCGCCGCGCAGGCCGCCGGGCGGATCGAGTTGGACCGCGACGGCGAGATGTCGTGCCCGCTGCACGAGGCCGCAGCCCTCATCACCGAGACCGCCGGCCTGCAGACCCACTACGCCACCCGTGCTCTTGACCCGCAGGGAGAAGCCGCATGAAGACCTTCCGCCTGGACAACGCACTGCCCGTCGACACGACGATCCCGGAGCCCTCGTTGGTCTGCCTGATCGGCGCGGCCGGTTCGGGCAAGTCGACATGGGCGAGCACCTGGCCCGACACCCAGGTCCTGGAGCTCGACAGGTTCCGGGCCCTGGTCAGTGACGACGCGGGCTGCCAGGAATCGACCGGCGACGCGGTGTTCGCGCTCCAGGCCGTCCTGGAGGCCCGCCTCGCCCGCCGCAAGATGACGGTCGTCGACTCCACGAACTGCGAGCTGGCTGTGCGCGCCGACCTGATCGCGACCGCCCGCCGCCACGGCGTGCCGACGGTCGCCCTGGTCGTCCCGACGCCGGTCTCCGTGTGCGTGGAGCGCCAGGAAGGTCGGCCCGCGAACCGGCGCTTGCCCGAGCAGGTCGTCCGTGCGCAGCACGCCGCGACGGTCGACGCGTTCCCCGGCCTGCCCGCCGAAGGGTTCGATCACGTCGTCGTCGCGGAGAACGTCTGCCGCCTTCAGGCGCTGCTCCAGCCGCTGAGCGATGCCCGGTGCGCGGATCTCGGCTGGGACGACAGCGAGGGCCTGGGCGACCTGCTCCTGGTCCGCCGCATCTTCGGCCCCGAGATCCTGCCGATGTGGCGCTGGCGCGACGGCTCGCAGCTCGCCGACGGCGACCGCGTCGCGGAGATCCGGCTCGGAGCGGACTGCATCGTCCTTGCCCAGCGCAACGACGTCGATGGCGAGGGCGACGTCGGCTTCGAGGTCCTGGTGGGCTGCGCGGCGGACGACGAATGCGAAGGCAGGGCGTGGGTCCCGGCCTACAACGTCAGCGACCTTCTGCGCGCGCTGACCGGCGAGCTGATGAACGACCCGGACGTGCACTGCACCATCCACGGCCAGGGCGGCGACGCGGACCAGGACGACGACCCCAAAGGCCGCGCCGACCTCGAAGCGCAAGCCCTGGAGGCGATCGGCGGATGACGACCCAGACCCCCGCGTGCGGCTGGGACCAGGCCGTTTTCCGGTGCGGGCGCTGCGGCACCGAGCACACGGCCACCACCGAGGACGACTACCTCAAAGCCGTCGGCGTCCACGGTGACGCCCACGCCGTGTGGGACCGGCTCAACCCCATCGAGCGCGACGGCCTCACCTCGATCCTGCGCATCATCCTGGCCGCGCCGGAACTCGCCGCGGAACTCCAGGCCCTCGCCGACCGGCCACCGGCGGAAGGCGAGGGCCGGTGAGCCGCGCCGCCGACGGTCCGCACCCGCACCCGCTCACCCCGGCCGACCTCCCGCCCGGGGACGACGACTGGGTCAGCGGCTGCCCCGACTGCCACCTCCCGATCCAGGGCGGGGCCGACGGCCTCACCGCGCACCGCCGCACCGTCCACACCCACGCCGGGGACTCCCGGCGCCCCATCACGATCCATCTGGAGTTCTGACCCGCCCTCACCGGCGTGACGGACGCTCCGCGCCGCCCCGGCCCCCACACAACGGAGGCCAGGGCGGTCGCGGTGGTCCCTCACCACAGAGAGGAGTTGGACGTCATGCGCCGATACGAGGTCGACGTCCCGATACATCACGCAACGGACCAGGAACGGCGAGGCCATCACGTCTTCACCGGCCGCGCCGCCGGAGAGCGCGCGGCCCTGGCCGCCGCGCACAACGCCTACGACCGAGCCGTGCAGCACGTGTCCGCCGGCCACCCGGCCCCCGACGACTCCAGCAACGGATGGGCCGCGCACGGCCTTCGCACCGACTGGGTCCTGGACTGGCACAAAGCCACCACGAAGGAGTGGGCCAACCCCAACAACCTGATGTGAATTCGCCCCGGGACGGCCGTCAACGGCCGGAAAACCAGTCGGCCACCCCGGGTTTCCCCATCCCGTACGAGACAAGAGAGGGAGACCCCAGTATGGACTCCGCCCTGCGCGTACAGGCCCGATACGGGCAACGCGCTCTGCTCATCACGACCCTCGCGGTCCCGCTCACCGGCTGGACCGTCCACGCCCTGACGCTCCACCGGCGCCTGGCCGACGCCCGCAAGGACCCGCTCTCCGGCCTGCCCTGCCGGCCCGAGTTCGTCGCGTACGGCGAGCGGCTCCTGCGCACCCGCCACCGGGACACCCTGCACGTCCTGATGCTGGACGGGGTCGACTTCAAGGCCGTCAACGACACCTACGGGCACGCCGCGGGTGACTCCGTCATCCAGACCATGGGCCACCGCCTCGCCCGCTGGAACGCGAACCGCACAGCGCTCGCGGCCCGGCTGGGCGGTGACGCATTCGCCGTCTGCGCCGCGCTCCCACCATCGACTGCCCTCGCGGAGATCACCGAACTGCGTGAGCAGCTGCAACAGCCCCTCCAGCACGAGCAGCACACGCTGCGCCTGGACGTCTCCCTCGGCATCGCCCGCGCCGCAGACCTGCCCGGCGAGACCATGAGCCGGATCCTGCGCGGCGCGGACACCGCGATGTACAAGGTCAAGAAGCGGGAGGCGACGTTCCCCTACGTCGCGACGCGGGCCGACGCGTACGTGGAGACCGTCAACGGCCGCCGCGCCGGCCGCCGCGGGACGCACACCCCGGCGCGTGCCGGATGAGCGCCGCCGAACTCGAGGACGGCGACTGGATCCGCGGCATCACCGTCCGCCAGCCGTGGGCGACCTGCATCCTCGCCGGGAAGAGACCGGAGAACCGGCCCAAGCCCTGGAGCTGGCGCGGCTGGGTCCTGCTCCACGCCGCGAAGGCGAAACCGGAGTCGGCCGTGCTGCGCGACCCGCTGGTCGTCCGCACGATCCGCGGCCGCGAACTGCACCTCGGTGCGGTCATCGGCGTCGCACGCCTCACCGACTGCCACCAGGACCCCGACCGCTCCTCGCTCTGTACCCCGTGGGCGCAGCCCGAGGCTTGGCACCTGGTGCTCGCCGACGTCCAGGAGCTCGCCCTGCCCATCCCCGTCGGCGGGCAGCTCGGTCCCTGGAAGCCGGCACCGGACCTGCTCTCCCAGGTCCTCCAGCAGTTGCCCGACCTGCGGCCATGACCCGCAAGCGAGACAAGAAGCCGCCGTTCGAGCCGGGCTGTGTCCCGGCTCCCGGCGGCCTCCTCGACTGGCGCGACAGCCAGCACTACGACCACTGGCAGATGCGCCCCTGCGCGCTGTGCGAGCAGCCCACACCGCTGCGCTCCCACTCCGGGGAGCCCGCTCACAAGGTGTGCGCCGAGTCCTGGATCTCCGAGCACCCCACCGAGGCCCGCCTCGGGAGGTTTGCCTCCGACGTCCAGCCCAAGCGCCAGCGCGACGACAACCACGCCTGAACTCCCCTCCCCCGCACCTCCACTTGGGGCCCCCGCGCACAGCACCCAGCGCGACGTCGACCACGCCCTCGCCTACCCCGAACCACCCGCCTCCCCGCTCTGGCACCGCCACGGCGCGAAGGCCCGGCCGCTCACCCGCGAGCAGCAGCGAGCCCACTGCGAGCTCCTGCTGATCGCCCAGCACAAGCCCCGCACCACCGGCTCGTAGAGAGGGGCCAGCCGTGTTCACTGACTGGCAGGCCGCCCTCGAAGCCGAAGCGCTGCCCCTCAGCCCCAGCCCCATCCAGCAGCTCGCGGCCGCGGCCCGCGTCACCGCCCGCCGCGCCGACAGCCAGGAGGAGGACCTGGCCCTCCTCCTGGACGTCCTCGGCCTGCCCGGCGACGACGCCACCCTCACCGTTCTCCTCCCCCACCTGCCCAGCCCCGAAGGAGCCCCCGACATGCCCGAGCACCAGCAGCCCCTCAAGACCGTCAGCGCCTTCGAGGCGATGGCGCTGTCCATGTACTACACCGACTCCCCCACCGCTGAGATCACGGCGGCGACCGGCCTGTCCGAGGACGAGATCACCGCCCTTGTCACCGCCCAGGAGCGCCAGTTCGACACGGACGAAACCGCCGGCACCACCACGCCACAGCCCACCGCCAGTGGATCGGCCGGCGGTTCGGTGGAGCAGCTGCTCGCGTGGGCCGAAGCCCACCCGGCCGCCGCGATCCGGAACAAGGCGGCCCGTGTACGCGGCGACCTGGCCGAACTCACCTCACGGCGAGCGGCTGACGACGCGCAGCACCAGGCCGAACAACGTGTCGCCCGGCTCAAGTCGGAACTGGAACAGGCACAGGAGACGCTGCGCGCGGTGAAAGCCGGCGCCCGTCCCGCCCTCGCCGCAGCTCCCGTGCCGGCCGTCCGCAAGCGGAGCAAGGAGCAGTTAGCCGCGATCCGGACGTGGGCCCGCGCCACCGGCCGCCAGGTAGCCGACCGGGGAAACCCCGCCAAGGCCGTCCTGGACGCCTACGACGCCGCCCACCGCACGAGCCTGGCGGAGGCGAGCTGATGGACACCAAGCCCCTCACCGTGGACGGCTTCCTCGACGCCGTCCCCACCCCCGGCGACGCGCCGTACACCGCCCGCTTCCAGCTGGTCGTCTCCCCCACGGACGACGTCGTGGACGACGTGATCTGGTCCTGCACCACCAGCAAACCCGGGATCACGCACGCGCTGCTCACCGAGATCCAGCCCGGCTACCTGCTGCACGTCTCCGGCGTCCTCACCCAGCCCGACAGCGCGGCGGAGACGGCCCGGCTCACCGTCGATTCCCTGGAGGTTCTGGCCACCGCACCGGCGCGGGCCCTGAAGGAGATGGTCATCGACAGGTACGGCGACTACGTCGTGGTGTTCGACGCCGACACCGATGCCGTGCCGGTATTCACGGCCCTCGGGCAGTGGGTCGGCAGGGCGGAGAGTCCCGACGCCATCGGCACGCTGATCGAGATCCACGAGCGCGTGAACGGCGGTGATGCGTGATGGCCACGACCACCGCGCAGTCCCGCACGGTCCTGGAGCGATTCCCCGCCGGAGCTCCCCGAGGCTCATGGCCGGCGGAAGAGTACGCGGCCGCCCAACGTGCACAGGGCACGGACGCCCAGGTCGTGATGGACCTGAACGCCGACCAGTTCCTCGTGGTCACCGACACCACCTGTCAGTAGCACTGCCCCGAGCGCCGTGCCCCGACCCGAAGGCCGGGGTGCGGCGCTCCCCATTTCCCGCCACGTCAGCGCATCGAGAGGACCAGCGTGTTACCCACCCTCATCGCAGCCACCCTCGCCACCGTCGCCACCTTGCTGGGCGCGATCGTCTCCGGCCGCTTCCAAGAGCGCGCCGCCGAACGAGGCGTCCGTGCCAGCCACGGCGAGGCAATCCGCCGGGACCGCCTGGAGGCCGTCACCGCCCTCGCCTGCGCCGCCAGCGACCACCGCACGACGATGTGGAGGCGCGGCGACGCCGTCCTCAAGGGCGCCAGCACTGACCGGCTCGAAGCTCTGCGCAGTGAGAGCCACATGACCCGCAGCGCGGTCACCCGTCCACTGGTCGCCCTGCGCGTCCTCATCGAGGACCAGGCCGTGCGCGCCGCCGCCGACCGCATGATCACGCTCACGTACGCGATCCGGGACGCGTACGCCACCACCGAGGACTTGACCGCCGCCCGCGAGGCCGCGAAGGCCGCACACGACGACTTCGTCAACGCCGCTGCCCGCTACCTGCGCCCGGCGAGCACCCACCCCACCTTCGAGCAGGAGACCCCCCGATGATCCGTCGCTTCCGCCGCTGCGGCCACGCCCCCGGCGCCATCTCCCCCGAGGACCAGGTCGTCGTCGACCAGTTCCGCGCGATGCTCACTGCCCTGCGCAACCCGCAGCCCTGGACGCCCGGCAGTGCCCGGGACATCGCCGTGAGGGTCGGGCCGTTCATCGAGCGCGCACACACCCGACCTGGCGACGACCACGGCCCAGACATGATCGCCGTCGCCCTGGTCCATCCCGACACCCCGCACGCCAGCGCCTACCTCCACGGCCGCCAACTCGGCTACACCGGGCGCGGCTGGCTGCGCTGCGAGACGACGTCGATCCTGGGCTTCTGGCAGCCGGGCTACGCGATGCTCACCCACGCCGCCGCCGGGCTGCCCTTGCCTGACGACATCGGCGTGGAACCCGCGCACTGCGCCCTCTACATCGAGGCCCGCAAGCGCGACGACAGCCTGGACGGCTTCACCCTGCTGCGCCTCGGTCCGTACACCCAGACCCGGCACGCCCAGCAGGACTACGACCGGCTCACCGCCGCGCTGGACGGACGCGAGACCACCCTCGTGCCCGGACACCGCGTCTCCGCGAGGTTCGGACCGTTCGACGTCAGCGACCACCAGCTGTTCGCCGACCCGTACGAGGCCGACGCCGTGGCGCTCCTGGACGCGGCCGTCGCGGGGGTGAGCGCGTGACCGCCCCGGCCCTGTACGAGATCGAGACCAGCGAGGGCGACGACGGCACCCCGCACCCCGCCGAACAGCTCTGGACGCCTTGCGCCGACGGCGCGGCCGACCACGGGTTCATCGCCCACCAGGGCCTGTTTGTCGCCGGGATCGACGGCGGGGGCGACGATGATCTGTACCCGGTCGGCTTCCTGGTCCTCGGGCACCAGCGGTGGGCCGACATCATCGAGGCCGTCGCCGCGTACATGGCCCGGGCCCACGGCTGGCGGAACCTCCACCTCTACCCCGGCGACGACCCGACGGTACTCATCCCTCGTATCCCGCGCGCCGTGCTCGCGTACGGCGTGTTCTTACAGCACCCGCACCCGACCCACTCCTGCGGCTGCGAGTGGGACGACTGGTGGCGCCTGGTCTGGGTGCCACCAACCAAACCCGGAGTCATCCCCGTCACCGCCATGCGACACCGGTGCCCCAGCAACCACCGTATGCATCCCCGCCCCTGACCACGGCGCACCCGCGAGCTGGGCAGTCTGATCACACAGGCAGCACTGAAGGCCCGTACCTCCACCGGAGGTACGGGCCTTCTTGTATTTCAGGACCCTTCACGACTGCTGGTGGCCGCCTACGGCAACACACGGTGTGGTGCTGGGTGTGCCGTTGTCAGTGCCTACGGCTACCGTCGCTGACGCGCGGTCGGCATCCGAGGTGTAGTGCAGCTGCATCCCTGGTCCTGTCTGGGGGCGGCCTGGTATCCAGCCCGGGACCCAACCGACGGTCAGGCTTCGTTGATGACCAAGAGCGAGACCTGCCAGCGCCGGCCAAGCGCACCATTCGCAACGCCGCGATGGGCCGCCAAACTCCACCATGAGCACCGCAGAGCCTTCACCAGTCGCTGAAGCTGTTTCCCGTCCCGGAGCGAAAGGATCAGCTGCATGGGGCCCCGCCGAAGCCTGGGCGCGTGCGCTCGGCTTCGGCGGGGCCCCAAGAGAGATCAGTTGTCTCTGACGTTGAGGTTGTCGTCGACGAGGAACTCGGGGTAATGGAAGACCTGGCCGAGGGCGATCAGAGCCTCGCAGCGCTGTGCGGTGATTTCGACGAAATATGCCTTCATCGCCCGCAGGAACAGCCGGTATCCGAGATCCGCGCAGGCTTCGCTGACCACCTGCTCCAGCGCCGGCACCAGAGACGGCACGGCGCCCTTCGAGGCCGCTCGTTCGAGATCACACGCGACGGAGCTGATCTCTCCCAGCACAGCCCCTCGCAGGGTGGCATCGGTGACCGGGCGCGGAGGGGAGGGAGTGAAAGCCGCGTCCATTCGGCGAACGCTGTCTGTCCATGTCTGTTCGATCCGCCGCAGCCAGTCGCGTCCGGTCAAGCCGTGCTGAGCCGGGTCGAAGTATGCCTGTGTGGCACCGAGCCAGACGGTGCGGATCACATCGTCTGTCAGCGGGGAAGCCAGCAGTCTCCGTACGTCTTCGCCGATCTGCATGCCGGCTGTGCGGTTGTCTTCGGTAACAGCCGTGCTCACGATTCTCAGTTGTATGTCCACCGGTCCGCCCTTAGGTACGAATCGGTCGAAGTCGGCTGCGGACAGCCACATCGGGTACTGGGATTTGGAGGCCATCCAGCTCAGTCCGATGTCCAGGATGAACTCCTGTGAGCCTTCGGCATCGGTGGTTTCGCTCTGTTCCGCCATCGAGCTCTTCCTTACTTCGGGTAGGACGTGTACACGACGTACTTGCTCGGTTTGTGCTTCCCCGCATATTTCAGCTGGATGGCGACCGTGTTTCCTACCGCCTCACCCTGGGGGCCGTCCTTGACCCACCTGAGTCCGAGCGAACCCTGGTCCCGGAGTGTCCACTGAACATTCAACAGGTCCGTGCTCGGGTCGAAGAACCTCTTGTGGGACTGCTCGGTGATCCATCTCTGCAGCCGCTTCGCGTTGCTGGCCTTCTTGATCCACTCCTTGAAGGCTGCGTCGACGGATTGCCCGGCTGTCGCCGCATCGTTCCACCTCGTTGCGATGCCCTTCCTGATGGCCTCCTGCTCCATTTGCTGGTTGGTGGGGTTCACGTGCTCTCGCATGGTGTGGGCTTCTTCGACGCCTTCGTCGGCGACGATGTTGGTGCAGTTGTGGACGAGGATGTCCCGTGGCTGCTGGCCCTGGGGTCGGACGTAGAAGGTGTGGAGTCCGTCAACAGTGAGGTCGTAGACCTCCTGGGAGGCCAGGTTGGGCCGTTCGTGCAGGCCAGTCACGGTCTGCGTAGTACCGCCCGGCGTGCGCAGCCGGTCACCAGTACGCAGAGCGGAGACCGTAACCCAGCCGCGTCCCTCGACGTAAAATCGGTGGCCGACGGTACTGGCCAGCGCCCCGTTCCCCAGAGTGATGTCCATGAGGTGTCGGGTGTCGTGCCGGAAGGTATCGGTGACAGGATGTGGGGTTGATCGCCCGGACTGCGGGTCCGTCGCAAGGACCAGGTCGCCGATGCGGACATCTCGGATTGGCTTGCGTGTGCGGTCCGCCATCAGAACTTGAGTACTGCCCGGGAAGCTGTTCACCTTGCAGGATGTGAGTGCTTCTTCGTAGACGTTGATGGTTTCTTCGAGTTCGGTGACAGTCGCCGCATCGAGCTTCAAGGTCTTCAGCGCTGCGAAGGCCTCTCGGACACCGATGCCAGTGTGAAGAGCGGCGTTGAACGCATGGAGGGCATCGGCGATCGCTGAGAGGGCCTTGCCGCCGACGAACCAGCTGGCAGCCCAGGCACACGAAGTCCAGCTGCCGCCGTCATTGCCGGGGAGGATCTTCTTGGCGCATTCAATGAAGTCGCCGAAAAGGATCTTGATGGGGTCGATGCCCGAGTTGAACTCGGCCATCGTGAGGGTTTTGGTGATGGTCTCCGTGAGGTCGGGGAACATCGTCGGGCCGAGGAAGACCACGTCCGAGGAGGGACACCCGGACTGAGTGGCGGGTGCGTCCTCAGCGGTGCACATGTACAGGTCGACGTACTCGTTGAAGTGGATGGTCGCCGTGATCTTGCAGTCCCCGGTGTGGATGATGGGGTTGCAGTTCTCCTTCTTGACGTCCTGCGGTTCACCGATCTGCTCGATGTGGTCGACGACGAAGAACACTCCCCCGACACCGGTGGTGGCGCCGGATTGCAGCTGGCCGTTGTTGTTCTTGACCGCGGTCTGGTCGGCGGCGTCCTGGGATTCCTTGGCGAACCTGGCGGCGTCTTTCGAAGCCTGTTCGGCTTGGGTTGCTGCGATGTCGGCGCGGTCGGCCGCGGCGCGGGCGTCTGCGGCGTCCTGGGTGGCCTGGGCGGCTGCCGCGTGTGCGGCGTCGGCGTCGAGGGCTGCCTGGTCGGCCGCGGTGCGGGCGTCCTTCGCGTAGCCCTCCGCTTGGCCTGCTGCGGTGTCGGCGGCTGCGGCGTCTTCGGCGGCCTGGCGGTCGTACTCGATGGTGCGGGCCAGTGAGTCGGCGGCCTTGGACGCTGCGGTAGCGGCGGCGGCCGCGTAGCCGAGGGCTTCGGTGGCGTAGCCGCGGGCGTCGGCGGCGTACTTGGCGGCGTTGGCCGCGTGCTGGTAGGCCTCCTTGGTGTCGGCTTGGGCCTGGTCGGCGAGGGCTTGGGCGGTAGCGGCTGCGTTCTGGGCGTTCTGGGAGTGGGCGTCGGCGACGGCTTTTTGCTGTTCGGCGATCGTCTTGGACGCCTGTCCGGCCAGGACGACCAGGGCGGCTGCGGAGTCGGTGGTGATGTAGGGGGAGCCGAGCTGGATGGCGTCGTTGGCCGGTTTGGCGACCTGGACGGCGGCGTTGCCGGCGTCTTCCGCGGCCTGGGCGGTGACGTGGGCGTAGCCGGCGGCCTTCGCTGATGCTTCGACTGCCTTTGCGGATTCCTTGCTGGCCTCGTCCGCCTGTGTTTTGGCGGTCTTGGCCTTCGCTTCGGCCTCGTCGGCGAGTTTGACGGCGGTGTTGGCTTCGGATGCGGCGTGCTGGGATGCGGCCAGTGCGTCGGCTTCGGCGCTGGTCGCGGTCTTCACCGCGGCATCGGCCTTCGCCTTGGCGGCCTGCGCGCCGTCCGCGTCGGAGCGGGCGCGCTTGGCGGCCGCCTCGGCCCGGGTGGCCGCGGCGTCGGCGTCCGCGGCCGCCTGGGATGCCACGTCGGCCTCGGAACGTGCCCGGCCGGCGGCTGCTTCGGCCTCGTCGGCGTGCTGGTTCGCCTCGTCGGCCGCTGCCCTGGATGCCTTGGCCTGGTCATCGGACTCGTGGGCCTGAGCGAAGGCCTCCTTCGCATCAGCCTTGGCACGGGCCGCGTCGGACTTCTGCTGGGCGTCCCAGGCGTCGTCCCGCTTGGCCTTGGCGTTGTCGCGGGCCTTGACCGCGGCGTCCTTCTTCTCGACCGCGGTGGCTTCGGAGGCTTCGGCCTTGTCCTTGGCCGTCTTCGCGTTGCCCGCCTCGGTCTGGGCGTTCTGCTTGTGCTGGGCGGCTTCGCCCTGCTTGACCACGGCGGTGTCCTTCTCCGCCTTAGCCGTGGCTGCCTCGGACTCGGCTGCCAGCCGCTTGGCGTGCGCGTCGGCCGCGGCCGCCTTCGCATCGCCTTCGGCCTTCAGGGTGTCGGCGAGTTTGGCCTCCGCGGTCTCCTTGTCCTTCTTCGCGTTGTCGCGGTGGATCTTCGCGGCGTCCGCTGCCGACTTGGCCTGCAACTCGGCCGTCTCCGCGGCCTTCTTGCGGAACTCGGTCTGCACCTGCGCGGCCTGCGCCAGCGCCCGCTGCGCGATGGTCTGGCTGTCGCCGCCGGAGGCGCGGGTGGCGGCCTCGGCGGTCTCGCCTGCCTTCACCATCGCCTGCAGCGCGGCGAGCGTGCCCTGGGTGACCTGGTTCTTCTGCTGGCCCACCAGCAGGCCCCGGCCACGCGGCGCGCCCGCGGCATCTGCACTGGTATAGGCGGCCTGCTCGGCGGTGTCCGACCCGGCGGCGGCCTTCTGCGCGGTGGCGAGCTGAGCCCGGAGGACCTCGAGTTGCTGCTTCGCCCCGCTCTGGGCGCCGCTGATGCCGTTCCTGGCCTGGGTGAACTGGGTGTCGGGGGGCACGGTGCCGTTGTGACCGGTCGGCTTGACGTCGAACTTCTGCGCCCCGGTGCCGTTGCACGGCCACAGCCATGCGTCGTTGCCGTTGTTGAAGGTGTGCAGGTCCAGGCACTTGCCCGCGCCGACGTTCTTCAGCGGGGTCGTGGCGCGGAGGTTGAATTCCCAGCCCTGGGCGGCCGTTCCGTTGCACTGGTAGATCTGGATCTTTGTGCCGTCGTCGGTCTTCCCGCCCGCCGCGTCGAGGCACTTGAGGGAGTCGGCGCTCTGCAGGTGCGCGCCCCGGGCGTCGCCGTAGATCCTCCACTGCTGGGCTGCGGTGCCGTTGCAGGTGTACAGCTGGACGGGGGTTCCGTTGTCCTTCCGGCCGCCTTCCACATCCAGGCACTTGCCCTGGGCGTCGTGCACTTCGATCACGGCCGGTGCGTCACCGACCCAGCCAGCACCGCCGGGTGACCAGTAGTCCTGCCAGCGGGCGATGTGATCGGCCACCCACGAGTCGCCGAGCAGCTCCCCCAGCGCCTTGGCGCCGATGGCCAGGGCCTTGGTGGCATCCGTGCTGGCGTTCAGGATCTGGTTGCGCTGCACCGCCTGCGAGGCCACCTCCTGCTGCCACTCCGACGCGGCGGTGTCGGTGATGCCGCCCAGCACCTTGTCCGGGTCGAGCGGTTCACGCCAGGCGCACGCTGCGAAGCGGGACTTCAGGTCCTCGACCGCGATGCGGTACTCCGCCGTGCCCGGCTGCGGCGCGGTGCGGGCAAAGCCGCCGGAGGCCAGGAAGATGCGGGCGTCGTCCGATCCGGCCTTGGCCCCCGTGTCGCCGCGCAGCCACTGGAACGCGTCCCGCTCCGCCAGAGCGCGGTTCCACTCCTCGCCCGACAGCCCGCCCGATGTGGGGTCCGTGCCGTAGCGGGGCAGGCCCACGGCATCAATGGCCTGCAGTGTCTTCGCATCGGCCTTCGGCGTGGAGTCCTGGTAGAAGTCGCTCTCGTCCTTCCAGTACCGGTTCGCGATCCACCGGGACAGACCGGTCTGATCGTAGAAGCTCTGCCGGCCGTCACCGACCGTACCCGGCGGTCCGAGAAGTCGGCGACGCTGGCGAAGCCCGCCGGAGCCGCCAGCCCCGAAAGAGGCCTCTTCCACTCGTTCTGCTGGGCGATGGCATCGAGCTGCTTGGCTGCCGCGTCACGGTCCGTCTGGTACGCCGTAGCGAGCGAAGTCTTCTGCCAGTACTGCCGGTCGGCGAGAGTGTGGAGCTTGTCGGCCGGTTGGTTGAGACCGTCCTGTGCGCTCAGGGCCATGGACGACCCGCCCAGCCGCAGCACATCCGCCATCAGGCACTGATCCTGCCGCAACTGCTCAGCGGCGGTGTCCTCGTTCCAGGCATAGGAATTGCCTGCCGACTCAGCACCCCGCCCCAGGTCGGTCAAACCGGGCTGAATGGCGAGCCCGGCCGTGACAGCCAGGGCAGTGACGGAGGTTATGACTGAGGTCAGGACTGTGGATCTTCTCGATCCTGGTATCCCGAACCATGGACTGGAGCGCACCTGAGCATCCTTCGTATCGTCGTTCACGCCGGTGGGATCGACAGTCGGGGGCTGATCAAGAGCCGATGTGGCAAGGCACTTGATCGCGCATCAGTACGCGCCGCACAGACGGAACGGTGCACGAAGCAGCGATGGCGGCATGGCGGCCGCAGTCTCCCCCTGGGCGGCGGTGTCCCCCCGGCCGCCGAGTGATCCGCGGGCACGCAGAATGTGAAGGTCTTGTGCACGCGGCGCTCACCATAGCCACAAGACACGTGTAGGAGGCAAGGGGAATCTCGAAGGCCCTGCGGGTCCAAACCGCAGACGTGGCGTGCCCGTTGAACCCCTGCGCATGCACGTTGACTAGGCAAAACCTGTGCCGCCGCTGTGAAGTGGATCAAGCCGAAGCAGACGTCGCGGCCGTAAATAACCTGCTCGAAGTGGCGCGATCTCGCACAGCCTCCGGGGTCTTGCTCGCCAACCCGTCGCGGCTCAACGCTTTTCCGAGGTGTGAGTTCCTGGCCGAGCCGGCTCCTCCCCCACGCCGTCCGGGCGCTACCTCGCAATCGGCGTAGATCTGCGTGTCTGGGCGCAAAGAAGCGGCCCCACCCGACATCGATCCGGGCGGCGGGAGCCGCCTTGCGCATTCCGTGCGGGGTGCTCGCCCCTTCGCTCGTGCTCCAGTCCCTCGAAGAGGCAGGATGACGGCGGCGACCTGCCGCCAAACGAGCCCGCGGCGCTCTCGTCGTCGTTGATCCAGTAGTCACCGGCCCCCGATACCGGCAGGAGTGCGCTCTTGCTCGGCAGCGCGACCAGGACGGCCCGTGTGTCGTCCCTCCACCGGCGCAGGGCGTGGACACTGGCAGGCAGGCGTCGCCATCCTCGGCGCGATCCTCTCCAGCACCTGCACCAACAACAGGCCCGCCGACGCCCCCGCGGCCGCGGCCGCCCGCAACTCCATCGGCGACGCCCTCGCGGCATCCACCCACGACAGCAATCTGCTCAACGCCACGGACAACGCCCTCACCGGCGCCATGTCCGCCAGCGTCCTCGTCGGCGCCGCCGGCGTCGTGGGCGCCGCGATCCTCGCCGTGTTCCTGATGACGGGCGAGGGCAAGGAGACGACTCGGGTCGGGCTCGCGGTCAACGTCACCGGATGCTGATGGAAGTCGTCCTGGCCTGGGAGGTCTTTCCTTTCGGAGCGTTCACCACGCGTTGTCGCTGATCGCTCCGGCTCTCCCCAATTGCTCCCCAAAAAGGGCTGGTTTCCCCAGGAAACGCGCCGAAACGGGCACTGTGCATTCCCGTAGGTCAGGAGAGGCAGCGGCCGTTGCTCCTTACACGGTCACGCAGGCGGGCTGTCCTTGAACGTGTGGGTGCGGTGCCCCACTGGTAGTACTTCTCGCGGTCCTCGTTCCACCAGGTGACCGTCCGCCCCGCAAGCTTTTCCTCAATGTGCTTCGCGACTTCAGGCAGGTCCTTAGCGAGTGGGCTCACCTGGATCACGCCTGCAGGAGCGACGGCTATGTAGCCGTGCTCGTAGAGGGAGTGGCAGCCGAAGGTGCAGGCGAGCATCGCGATGTTGGCAAGGTCGCGTATGCGTTCACGATGCCCCGCATGCGGTCTTCGGCGGTCTTTCGGGACTGTTGCGCCCCGGGGCTGCCCGCGAGTTCGCGTACTTCTTGCGGGCTTGTGGCTCGGGCCTGGGAAGAGCATGCCGAGAGGGCGAAGACCAAGAGGATGCCGAGGGCGCGCGAGGCGCTCTCGCGCATGGCAGTTAACGCCAGTAGTGCCCTCTTCGCGGTCATGTGTCCATTCTGGTATCGCAGTTCGCCGCGTCTATCCGTACAGGTACTCATAGATCCGGAGGTGCCCTGGATTATGGGTGCTGGTGCTCCAGGCCCATGTCTTTATGGTGTGCTGCAGGGAGTTCGCGCAGAGGCGTGGGCTCGTCCCGGAGAAACGCGGGGCCTTCGCTGAGTTCGACCTTCAAATCGCTGTCGGCCAGCGAGGGGAAGAACTGTGCGCCCAGCGAGCAAACCGTGTCCGAGCCCCACACCGTCGTACGCCAACGCTCGAAGCCGGCCAGGTCGGACGCCCCTTCGCCAAGCAGCGGGCAACGCGATTCAACGCCCGGCCAGCGGCTACGCCGTACCGCTCGGCCGCTCCGCCCTCGCCTGGCGCACCGCCGTCCAGATGCCCGCCGACCACCACCAGCCCTGCATGGACCGCCAGATCCACACCCGCACCACTGAAGTCATGACGCCTGAACAAGGCCGGCGTAGCGGTTGTTCGTCGGGGGGACACGGCCCGTGCCCCAGCTCGTTTTGGGCCTGCTGCGTCTCCGCCGGAAGTTCTGCCCCCCCACTCGCTCTACCCCTGAGGCGCGCGGAGCGTTGACGGCCTTCCGGGCAGTGGCCGATCTGTCATGAGGTCAGGGCTGGCTGAGCGCCCGCTCGATTGCGAGGCGGGCCCGGTCCGCGGCTGAACGGTCGTGCTGGAGCTGCATGGCCGCGTTCAGTGCCAGTCCGGCGGCGATGATCTCGAACAGGGCCTGGTCGATGTCGAACCCGGCAGGCAGTTCGGCACTCTCTACCGCTGCGGTCAGGTCCGCCCGCAGCTGTTCCTGCCACCGCGACCACACCTCGGCCACCGCGTCCCGGACCCGGCCGGGGCGTCCGTCGTACTCGGTGAGCGCTGCGGTCATCAGGCAGCCGCCCGGGAGCAGCGGCGCTTCCAGATAGCCCACGGAGTTGGCGCACACTGCCCGCAGCCGGCGCAGGCCCGGGGGTTCGCCCAGTGCGGGCTCGACCACCCGGTGCCAGAAGTCCACGAACGCCTTGTCCAGCGTGGAGATCTGCAGCGTCTCCTTGGTACCGAAGTGCTTGTGCACGCCGGACTTGCTCATCTCCAGCGCCTCGGCGAGTCGCCCGATGGTGATGCCGTCCAGCCCCTCCTCGGAGGCTATTTCGGCGGCACGGCTGAGGATTCGACCCTTGGTGGCCTGCGCTTCGGCTACTGAGCGGCGTGGCGACATGGAGCAAGCATAGCGTACGAGCGTCCTCTATTTACTTAGAGAACGTTCGTACGCTAACTTGGCCGACGTAACCGGGAGCAAGGAGTGAGAAATGCGCGTACGACGGTTGGGCTGGGCGGGGCTGGAGGTCGAGGCCGGCGCCAAGCGACTGGTGATCGACTACGTGCGGGACATCTCCCCACTGTTCACGGGATGGAAGCGCGGTGAGTGCCTGGCAGCGCCGACGGGAAGGGTCGATGCCGCACTGGTCACCCACCTGCACCGGGACCACACGGACGCGCCCGCCCTGGCGGAGGTGCTCACACCCGGAGCGCCGGTGCTTCGCCCGGCCCCCGGCCACGGCGATGACATGGACAACATGGCGACGTTGCTGGCCGAGAGTGAGCTGACACGGCGCCGGTTGGCGGCCACGGTCGTCGACGCCTGGTCCACCCGTGAGATCGGTCCCTTCCGCGTCACCGCCGTCCCGGCCGTGGACGGGCTGGGCGACCCCCAGCTGAACTGGGTGGTGGAGGCGGACGGGCAGCGGGTCTTCCACGGCGGCGACACCATGTTCCACGGCTACTGGTGGCTCATCGCGCGCCGGTTCAGTCCGTTCGACGCGGTGTTCCTGCCCGCCAACGGGCCCGTCGTCGACGCGCCGCACCTGCAGCCGCCGAGCCCGGTACTTGCTGCGCTGGACCCGAGGCAGGCGGCCGCGGCGGCGGAGATCCTCGACGCCCGGTACGTGGTACCGATCCACTACGAGCCGGAGCAGCCGGACAAGATCGCGGGCTACGTCGAAGTCGCCGACCCGGAGACGGAATTGCGCAAGCATGCCGGACCGCGCGCACACGTGCTGGCCGTCGGTGAGTGGCTGGACCTGACGACATGATGGGACTGTGCTGACGCTGTCCGCGTCGACCTCGCGCTGGGGCCCGGGCACGCCGGGGCCCCAGCGCCCTCTGCGCCGGCCTCAACCGCGGCTGGGTGAACGTCGCCCGACTGCTGCGGGTCCTGGCCGGGGTGGCCCGGGCCACGGGCTCTCGGCTGGTCCTGGCGGTGGACGTCTCACCGCTGTTGCGGCCCGACGCCGGCGCCGCGCCGGGCCGCTCCTGGCCGCGGCGGTCTTCGCCGCTCCGCATGCTCGGGGAGGTCAGTCGTCTGGCGGAAACTCCTGGTCCAGAAACGACAGCCGAGGGTGCGGGACTGCGGCACGCCCGGAACCAGTTCCCACAGGCTGTCAGGAACCAGCCGCTGCGGCATGAGACATCCTCTTTACAGGTCAGAAGCGTGACGTCTGCTCAGTTCCCCTGACCGACGACGCGGCAGGTCACCAGATGACGACGCCGCCACCTATGCTCTGCGCGCGCTTGGCTGCAACCTCGATGTTGGCCAGCCTGCCGACAGGGCGTGGCGGTGCTCTTCCACGGTCCGTGGCCGGACGGTGCGGGTGGCGATGTCTTCCGGGTGCTTCCGGTGTAGCGCGCACTCCCGGAGGAACGCGGGGACTTAAAAGCCGCGGCCGTTGTAAGAACAGCGGGCGCCCTGCCCTGTGATGCCCTGGTTCGGAACGCCTCCCTACTTTGCATCACCGATCACGCTCGGCAGCGGACTCTACTAATTCGCCGCCAACTACCAGAAGTAACCACCTGATCGCATGCTGACGTATTTACTTGAAACCTCACATTGTTCTATGGTCGAAACCGGAGGCTGCCTCCTCCCCCTTTCGCATCCTCGGGAGATCCCCATGCCTGTACGCCGCCTCAACCACGCGGTGCTGTACGTACGAGACGTCGCGCGAGCCGTCGAGTTCTACACGGACGTTTTCGGCTTCAAGGTCGATGTCGACATCCCCGGCCGTGCGGCATTCCTCAGTGCCGTTGACACGCTCAACGACCACGACCTCGGTCTCTTCTCCGTCGGGCCGGACGCGCCCGGCCCCGAGCATGGCCGTGTCGGGCTCTACCACCTGGCCTGGGAAGTGGGCACGCTCGGGGAGTTGGCCGCTGTCGCCGACAAGATCAACCAGCGGGGCGCCCTCGTCGGGTCCACGAACCACCTCGTCTCGAAATCCCTCTATGCCAAGGACCCCGACGGCAACGAGTTCGAGATCATGTGGCGCGTACCGCGCGAGGACTGGCCGTCCGCGACCGAAGATGCCCGCCCCAGCGCACTCGACCTTGAGGAATCACTCAAGCGCTGGGGACCCGACCTCAAGACCGGCGCCGCGGCCGGGTCCGCCACCTGAACGCGCTCCGCAGTCGAAGAGCCTGGGGAGCCGCCACCATGGGTGCAGGCCTCGGCACCTGGTCCCTGCACCGCGACTCCTCCGGTGTCCCGGAGCAGAGCCGAGCGCTCGGTCAGTCGCGGGGAGACACTCCGCGCAGGGGGCTTCGTCCTGGCCGCGTCGCGAGGAGAGGCATTCGCCGAGTGAAAGACCTCTGCCTTCTGCACACCCCTCCCCGCCGCAGGATCGAGGCTGCGCTCGTTCAACGTGGATCATCCCCAAGGTGCTGAAGAGTCGTACCGCACCGTCCTGGCCGAAGGCTTGCGCCAGGGCCAAGGGGCGGTCCTCGACCAAGGACTGCCCCATCAGGCAGTGGCATTCCTTGCCCCCGGGGTCAAGGAAGCGCAGCGGAAGGATAAGCATCGGCTAAAGCGATCTTGTGTGGTCGACCCGGGACTGGAACTCTGCCGGGGACTGATCACCCGATGGCTCTTGGGGGGCTCCCTTGAAGGTACGTCACGCCCGCACCCGCACGTTCCTGGCCGCAACCGCGGTTCTCGTTTCGTCCCTGGCTTTCGTCACCGTAGGCCCGGTCGGCAGCGCGAGCGCACAGGCGCATCCCTGCCCCCAGGACGACGGTCAGCGCGTGGCCCTCGGCACCCCTGTCAACATCTGGGACAGGCAGGTGAACGGGGCCCCCTGGAACAACACCGACACGTCGATCGGCATCCTGTATGTGGGCTACATCCCCAAGTGCCGCCAGGTGTACGCGGAAGCACACCTGAACGCGACCGGCGCGGCCATCATCGACCGGGCCGACGTGTACGTCGCGGATGAGCGCAACAACTCCGAGGGCCATGTGCCGTTCACCAACATGGGCAACGGCTTTCTCACGTCCGGCTTCGTGTCGATCGACGTGCCCGAGTACGACGCCGGGTCCGTTTACGCCGCACCGAAGTGGTTCAGGGCCGCGCTGAACTATCACGAGCGCCTGGGCTGCTCCGCCATCGTCACCTCCGGACGGCACCAGTTCTCCGACGGCGGGAACTTCAACGACGGCAACGGCGCCACCTGCTCGCACGGCTGACTTGGCCCGCCGCGCAAAAGAAGTTGGGCATACAGCGACAGTGCCAGTCGCACGGGGTCTCCGTCGAAGCCCGGGTGCATGCGCTCGGCTTCGGCGGGGGCCCATGGGAGATCAGCTGGCGTCTGTGGCGTTCAGGGGGCGGGTACGCGAGGTACTCGCTCGGTTTGTGTTTCCGCGCCGCCCGTGGGGGCCGGGCCTTGCCCCTCCTGAGCCGAGCGATCCATTGTCCCGGACGTGAGTTGGGCCCCGGGACGTACGTGGTCCGGCTGCGGCTGCCGCTCCTCAGAGACCGGGCCGCCAGATGGCGGGCAGGCTGAGCTCAGGGCCCGGTCATCATTGTCAGTGGGCCCCGATAACGTCGTGGCATGAGTCGGATCATCTCGTACAACACGGCGGACAAGTCTCACGTCATCGGTTTTCTGGGAGCGGCGGAGCGCTTCACGCAAGAGCAGCAGCGTCTTGCGGGCATCATGCGGCAGAGCGCGCGGACGGCGCAGGCTGAGGTGGACAGGCAGGATCTTGGCTGGGGTCTGACGGTGCCCGACGCGCTGGAGCACCTCCTGGCGGGCCATGCGTCCTCGTCCGCGCCTGCCGCCGGCAACGCCTACGCGGCCGCGATGCAGATCATCATCGACTGCAACGCGAGCGACGTCATGGACTGGGCCGTGTACTCCCGGCCAGCCACCTTCTTCAGCGCGCTCGACAGCGAACTGCTCCGCGTGGGAGTGAGCGCCGACCTGTTGCCCGGATCCTTCATCATGGGCGGCCTGCCCGCCGAGTTCCCTTTCCCCCTGCCGCTGCCCGAACATGCCATGGAGAACTTCGGCTTCTGGCCGCTGGAAAAGACCCGGCCTGCCGCCGATGCCTACCAGGCGGTCCTGGACCGCGTCGACGAGGAGTTCACACACGAGGTCAAGCAGCTCATCGAGAAGCTCGAAGAAGAGCACGAGAACTGGGTGGAGAGCCAGGACATCGACTGGTACACCCAGGACACGATCTTCTTCTCCATCACCGGATGAGCGAGATACCGCGTGTGCCGAAGGGTCTGGACGGCCTGGTCGGGGGTGTTGTGCGGGTGACCTCGGGACCGTTCGCGGACGTCACGGCGTCCGTCCTGGCCGTCGACCCCGCTCGCCGTCGCGTGCAGTTGACGGTGGACATCTTCGGCCAGCTGACCAGGATCGATGTCCCGCTGTCGGCCGTGGTGCCGTCATGCGGTGCCGCCTGAGGTTGTTCGCCGCCGACCTGCTCCTCAAAGCTGAGTTTCCCTCGGCAGTCGTAGCCGCGTTCGTACAGAGGGCAGATGGCGATCAGCCAGGCTTGGGCGAGTTCTTCGTGCCGAGTGGCTTCGGACGGCGCCCGTATCACCTGCGGACGAGTCGGTCAGGTAGACCGGCGGCCGATTCGGCCCCGTCTACCTGCTCCGCCCCTTCCAGTGACCGGTCGTGTCCAGAGAGTCCGACCCGGCCGGCCTCCCCCTGGACACGACATGAATGATCAACTGCTGTGAAATCAGCTGCAGTTGGTCCAGCCGTTGGACTTTATGTAGTGCCACGCACCGTCGGATGCCACCTTCCATCCCCGCGGGATGATCCCGCTGGAACCGCCGTGGTTCTTCTCCGAGTACCAGACGAAGTCGCACGAGCTGCCGTGGTTGTACCACGACCTGAAGTCCTGGAACACCGAGTACTGGGTCAGGTCGTTGTTGGTCCCCGCGACCTGCTGTCGGTGGCCGGTGTAGTTCGCCCCGGACCACACGCAGAAGTAGCCCGCAGGACAGTCCGACGCGGCCTGCGGAACGGCCTGCGCCGCACTCGCGGCACCCGCACCGCCGACCAACAGGCCACCGGTCAGGGCAATGCCGCCTGCCATGGCTGCGACCTTCTGGGTCATACGCATGTGCTCTCTCCCTTGGAACGTGGGTGGGCCAGGCTGGGCCGAGCACGGGAGCAGCGGAATGTATCGGCGGCCCTGCCGCCTGGAAGCCTTGTCGGCCTTCGCCTGCTGACCTCAATGACAGTAGGAGAATCGACCGGACCAGCACATCCATCGAGAGTGTGGTGGGAGCTACCACGACGGGCTTACACCCGAGCCGACATGCAACCAGGGTTCTACGGCGCTGGTTTGCTACTCGGTGCCCTTCCGATCATCGGCGTTCGATGTACGTCCCGGAGCGAAGCCGCACTCCAGCTGGGTGCTCTCGGACGGCACGCTGGAGCTGGAAGGGGGTTGCGAGCGGCTCGCCAACCGCGACGTGCGCTTCCGGGTCATGGTGCCGAAGTCGGTGCAAAAGCCCTGCGGCACGGGCACGCCACGCAGCTGACGGGGAGCCACACGGCCGCCTCGGTGGCGCGCTGATCAGGCGCACCATGCTGGACCTATCGCCTTCGTGGTCGTGATGTCCTCCAGGCGCGTCGGGGCCCGGGTCAGTACTGGATGGTGAGCGCATCCCTCGGATCGCGCCGAGTGCGTCCGCCCTGCCCCGCCCCGCACACCTCTGCATTTCTCGGGCCCGGACCGCACCACATCAGCTTTCCGAAAGACGGCAACCTTTTTGCCGTCGGCGGCAACTGGGTGGTGCAAGGACGACTTGGTCTACCGAACGGACAAGCATGAGCACAACGAAGCACGGCGGTTCGCGGCCGCGGCGCGGCTGGGGACGCAGACGGGCCGTCCGCATTTCGCTGATGCTGACCGCCCTGGGGGTGCTGGCCTGCTTGGCCGTCGCGCTGTTGCCCAGCGGGGGTGCCGACACCGGACGGGTCACCGGCGCGGCCGTCGCGGCGGCCCCCACGGGCTCCGGCTCCGTGGACCCCGAGATCGGCGCTCCGACCGCCGCGGCACCGTCACCCGTCACCAGCCCGCCGCCCTCCCACCCCACCACGGCGACACCCTCGGCGTCGGGCAGCCCGCGCTCAGCGTCCGCGGCTCCCTCGGCGGCATCCGCGGCAGGACGCATCCGACCCGGCGTCGGTCGCCAGGGAGTGGCGACCGCCTACGAGGCCGGTGACGGCAACGGCGCCTGCCTGTACGGTCCGTCCGCCGACATGATGATCGCCGCGATGAACCACACCGACTACGAATCGTCGCGGGCGTGCGGCGCGCATGTGCAGGTGCGGGCCGCCAACGGAGCCTCGATCACCGTACGGATCGTCAACGAGTGCCCGCTGCCCTGCGCGCCCGGTCAACTCGACCTCAGCCAGCAGGCGTTCGCCAAGCTGGCCGACCTGCGGGTGGGCCGGCTCCCGATCACCTGGACGCTGCTGAGCCCCGCCGCGCCGGATCCGCTCTCCCTCAGGTACAAGACCGGGTCCAGCCGCTACTGGTGCGCTCTGCAGGTCATCGGCCACCGCAATCCGGTCGCCGCCCTGGAGGTACGGACCGGTGGAGGCTGGTGGCAACTGCCGCGTACCGATTACAACTACTTCCTCGCCGCCGACGGCAACGGCTGCGGCGGCACCGTCAGGATCACCGACATCTACGGAGAACAACTCACCGTGGCCGGGATCGCCGTGAAACCCGACGTCATACAGCCCACCCGGGTCCAGTTCGCCAGGCACTGACCGTGGATTCCGTCCACCGTCACCGCAGCGCCCCCGGCGGCGGCCAACGTCCGGGCGCCGCGACGGGCGCTGTTACGCTCAGGCCGATCATTGACGTGCACATCGCAGAAAGGGAGCGGCCGAGGGAGATGCTGCTCGAGGACGCGTCCGTGGAGTTCCACGATTTCTTCGAACGCCACTACGCCGAGCTGGCCCGCCTTGCCCACCTCCTGACCGGCGAAACGGACGCCGCCGACGACCTCGCCGCGGACGCCTTGGTGGCGCTGTGGCAGAACTGGGACCGCTTCCGCGCGGCCCGCCACCCGCTCGCGTACGCCCGCGGTGTGGTCGCCAACCTGGCCCGGGAACGGATCCGCAGCACGGTGCGCGAGCGGCGCCGGATCGCCCTGTTCTGGTCCCGCGCCCCCGAGGTGGTGGCCGCGCCGGACGTGGCGGGCATGCTGGACATCCGCGCGGCGCTCGCCCGGCTGCCCTTCCGCAAGCGGGCGTGTGTCGTGCTGCGCCACGCCTTCGACCTGTCGGAGAAGGACACCGCTCTGGCCCTCGGCATATCGGTCGGTACGGTGAAGAGCCAGACCTCGAAGGCCATGACGGAGCTGACACGGCTGCTCGGCGTACCGGCGATCGGCGAGGCGGAGAGGAGGATGCGGTGAACGAGGAGATCAGCCGACGGCTGCGCGAGGCGGCCGAGGAACACCGTCCCGACCGCGCCAGGATCGTGGCACGGCTGGAGCAGCGGACGGTCGCTCCCGCCGTCGGGCACCGCAGGCCGTTCATCGCCCTGCCCGGGCGCCGGGCCGCACTCGCCGCTTTCGCCACCGCGGGCATCCTGGCCACCGGCGGCCTCGCCGTCGCCAACATCGTCGCGGGCCCGGCACCGCCGCCCCGCCCCACCGCGCCCGTCGTACCGCCGGCCACCAGCCCGACCCCTTCGCCCGGAAGCCACCCGAGCAGCACGGCACCGAGCAGCGCCAGTCCGGCCCCCTCGCTCGGGAGCAGCGCCCCCGGCACGGCGCCGAGCGCCTCCGCGAGCAGCAGCCGCCCGACCCCGCAGGCCGGCGGCAGGGTGCGCAACGGCCCGGTGTGGTCCGAGGGTGCGCTGGACGGGCACAGCACCATCTACTGGGCCCAGAGCAATCTCGTCCTCGGGGTCACCCAACCGCTCACCTCCCTCACCGTGGAGATGCGGGTGGCCCAGACCGGCGCGGTGCGCAACACCGGCAACTGGCGGACTTTGCCTGCCGACGACTTCGACGTCACCGTCCAGGAGTCGGAAGGCGTCCTGGTCTACCGCTGGGTCCTCAAGCCGGGGCGCACGGTGCCTCCCGGGCAGCACGAGTTCGCCAGCCAGTACAACCACGCCACCGGCGTCCGCGTGACGAGCGGCGACACCTACCGCGTCGACGCGCAGGCCTCCGGCGGTGCCTTCGCCCTCAGGGGAACCTTCGCCCCGGCCCGGTAGAGGTGGAGCCGGGCCCGGTGGTCGCCCCGGCCGACGCGGTGCGCCTTCTGCGCCTCCCCCGGACCGCCTGGAGACCGCAGCCGGTGAACCGGACCGGCCGAGGCCGCGGGTGAGGGTCCGGAGCCGGTCCGGCGAGAACACGACGCAGGGCCCGTCAACTGCCGCGGGGCCGCAGGCCGTTGTGCGCCTGCGGCCCCGCGGGGGTTTCGGGATCAGGGATCAGGACGGGTCGCCGTACTGGAGGCCGCGACCGTTCGTGCCGACGTAGACACGACCGAAGGTGTCGGGGTCGCCGGTGATGACGCCGACGCTGCCGATGGCTCCCCACTGGTGGGCGTCGTCGTTGATGCGGAGCCAGGTGGCGCCCCGGTCGGTGGAGCGGAAGACTCCGGTGACGTTCTGCACGGTGCCGATCAGGTAGAGGGCCTGGTAGGAGGCGCCGGGCGCGGCCTTTCCGAAGCCGAGGGCGGAGGCGGACTGCACCGTCGTGAGCGTGCTGAAGGTGCGGCCGCCGTCGGTGGAATGCAGCAGTCCCTTGGCGGCGCCCGCGATCCACAGGTCTCCGGCGATGCCGGGCACGGCCGTGAGTCGGCCGGCGGGCAGGCTGGTGGCGCGGGCGGTGAAGGTCGCTCCGCCGTCGGTGCTGGCGTAGAGGGTGCCGTCGGACAGCGAGTAGAAGGTGCCGGGTGTGGAGCGGTCGGCGACGACCTGGGCGTCGGTGCCCAGGCCGCTGACCTTCGACCAGCTCGCGCCCTGGTCGGTCGAGCGGTACGGGACCTGCCCGGCCTCGGTCCAGACGATGGTGGAGCCGTCGGCGGCGAGCGCGACATGGCCGCAGTCGGCGCTGCCCACCGGCTCCGCCTTGAAGCCGTTCCAGGTGATGCCGCCGTCGGTGGAGTAGGCGCCGTCCTGCGCGCCGCCCCGGCCGACCCGGACCATCATCGAGGGCTTGGACTGGGCGAAGTCGATGTCGGTGCTGCTGCTCATCAGCGGGTTCGTCAGGCGACCGGTGGGCACCGTGGTGAGCGAGTCGTAGCGGAAACCGCCCTGGTCGCCCATGGACGTGAGGAGGGTGGCACCGCCGGGCGGGGCGATCGCGTCCGCCAGCGCGGTCTCCTCCAGCCCCCTGGCCCCCACCGCCCAGTGGCTGATGCCACCTCGGTCGGCGGTCGTGGCGTCCTTGCTGTTCCAGATGCCATTGCCGGTTCCGTAGAGCACGTGCCCGGAGTCGAAGGGGTCGATGGCAAGGGCGGTCATCCAGTGCCCGATGCCGGTGCCGACGTAGGGAGCGGCGGAGGCGTCCCGCACCGACGTGGCGGCCAGCGCCTTCCACGTCGTACCGCCGTCGGTGGTGCGGTAGAGCTCGTCCTGGGGCCACCAGCGGTCGAGGGTGGTGACCATCACCGTGGACGGCTTCTGTGGGTCGACGGCCAGACCGGAGAACCCGTAGCTGCCCTTGGACGGGGAGACGTCCTTCCACGTCCCGCCGGCCGACGTGTATTTCCACACCGAACCCGCGGTCACGCCGTTGGGTCCGAGGGAGTTGGTGTACGTCAGGTACAGCGAGCCGTCGCCGGAGATCACGCCGTGCTGCGGCAGTTGGCCGGTGGGCTGATGAGAGACGGCCTGCCAGGTGCTGCCGCCGTCGGTGGAGCGGTACAGGGAGGTGGACCGGTCGCCGACGCCGACGTAGACCGTCCTGCTGCCGGCCGGGCCGTACGTCACGAAGGAGATTCCTGCGCCGCTGCTCGCTCCGTCCTTGACGGGGAACGAGGAGACCTGTCGCCATGTCACGCCATGATCGGTGCTACGCCACAGGCCGTTCTTGCGGGTGCCCAGGAGCAGGGTGTCGTGGTTGGCCGGATCGACCACGAGGCGCTCGCCCGCCCCGCGGCCGTCCTCGTTGCCGCCCAGTTTGAACGGCAGCTCGGTGCGCTGGAAGGTGCGGCCCCGGTCGGTGGAGCGCAGGATCGCGCCGTTGCCGGCCCACTCGTTGGTGTAGGTGCCCGCCGCGAGGTAGAGCCGGTCGGGGTCGACGGGATCGGTGGCCAGCGAGTCGATGCCCAGCAGGTTCCAGTCCTTCTCCCCCAACCCGTCGGTCAGCGGGATCCACTGTTCGGCGCCGGTGTCCCAGCGGTAGGCGCCGCCCATGTCGGTACGCGCGTACAGCAGGCCCTTCTCCCGCTGGTTGAAGACCAGCCCGGTGACGTAACCACCGCCCACCACCTGGGCGTTGCGCCACACATACGGTCCGGCGGCCGCCTGCCCGCCGCCGGTCCCGGACGCCTGGGTCCCGGCCGTCTTCACCAGCTTCCACTGCTGGTTGGTGGTGCCCCGGTCGGGATACTGGATGACTGCCGCGCCCTGGGCCGTGGAGCCTCCCGAGACGTCCAGGACCTGGCCGCTCTTGCGGGAGGTGAAGGTGACGGCGCCGGAACCGCCCACCTCGCTGATGCGCCACTCCTGGGAGGGGGACGAGGTGTCGGTCTGCTGCTCAGCGGTGGCCGACTGGGCGGTCGAGCCGCCCGTTATGCCCAGCACCTTGCCGCTGTTGCGGTTCACGAGCTCGTAGTAGCCGCCCCCGGTGGGCTTCAGCTTCCACTGCTGGTTGGCGGCGTTCTGATCGGTCCACTGCTGGATGCGGGTGCCGTCGGCGGTGGAGAAGGCGTTGACGTCCATCGCCTTGCCGCTGCGCACGGAGACCAGCCTGTAGCAGGCGCTGTCGTCGACCGTCGCGGCCTGGGAGTCCTCCTGCGAGAACAGGAGATACGGCACACCGGCCAGGGGCACACCGAGCAGCAAGGCGGTGGCGCTCAAGCGACGACGGTGACGCCCGCGGCGCCCGCCGATCGGGGAGTTGCTCATGGGTAGACGTTCTCCTTGCGAACCGTGCCTGGGGGAAAGGCGGATCCGGACACCGGAACTGGCCGGATCTACTTCCTTGTGGTCACCGGCTGCGCAAAGGGTTGCCGTCAGTCGGCGACTTTCTCGGGCCACCTTCACGGCGGGCCACCCACCTCGCCGCGAAAGCTCCTGCCCGATCGCGGCAACCCTCCTGCGCGCGGCGGCAACTGACGGGTGACCGGGGCCGAGTTCACAGGCCCGCCGCACCCAGAAAGGCACGCCGTTGCCAGATCCCAACCGCTCTCATCGCCGCCGTCCGGCGACCCGCCGCCTGATCGCCGCAGCCGTGGTGCTCGCCGCCGCGGGTGCTGCCGTACCGCTGGTCGCCCAGGCCGCGCTCACTCCGCATGCCGGCACGCCGACCAACCTCGGCGACGCAGCGGCCGGCAGGGGCCGCTACTTCGGCACGGCCGTGGCCTCGGGCCGGCTCGGGGACTCCACGTACTCCACCCTTCTCGACCGGGAATTCAAGGTGATCACCCCGGAGAACGAGATGAAGTGGGACACCGTCGAACCCTCCCGCGGGTCGTTCCGCTTCGGTCCCGCCGACTCGATCGTCAGCCACGCCCTCGCGCACAACCAGAAGATGCGCGGCCACACCCTGGTCTGGCACTCCCAACTGCCCAACTGGGTCTCCTCCATCAACGACGCCAACACGCTGCGCGACGTGATGAACAACCACATCACCCAGGAGATGAGCCACTACAAGGGCAAGATCTACGCCTGGGACGTGGTCAACGAGGCGTTCGCCGACGGCGGCAGCGGCCGGCACCGCGACTCGGTGTTCCAGAGGTTATTGGGCAACGGCTTCATCGAGGAGGCCTTCCGCACGGCACGCAACGCCGACCCCTCGGCCAAGCTCTGCTACAACGACTACAACATCGAGAACTGGTCCGACGCCAAGACCCAGGGCGTCTACGCCATGGTGCGCGACTTCAAGTCCCGCGGCGTGCCCATCGACTGCGTCGGCCTCCAGTCCCACTTCGGCGCCGGGGGGCCGCCCGCCAACTTCCAGACCACGTTGTCGAACTTCGCCGCGCTCGGCGTCGACGTACAGATCACCGAGCTGGACATCGCGCAGGCCTCACCGACGGCCTACGCGAACACCGTCAGGGCGTGCCTGAACGTGGCACGCTGCACCGGCATCACGGTGTGGGGCATCCGCGACAGCGACTCCTGGCGTGGCGGGGAGAACCCGCTGCTGTTCGACGGCAACGGCAACAAGAAGGCCGCCTACAACGCGGTACTCACCACCCTGGGCGGCACCAGCGGCAGCACGCCGGACGGCGGCCTCACTTCGGGCGCCGTCTACACGCTCTCGGACGCGGCCGCCGGCCGCATTCTCGACGAGCCCGTCGGGCAGAACGCCAACGGCACCCCGCTCCAGGTGTGGGACGCCAGCGGCGCCACCAACCAGCAGTGGCGGGCCACCAAGAACAGCGACGGCTCCTACACCCTGACCAACATCGCCAGCGGCCGGGTCCTGGACGAGCCGGGCGGCCGGACCGGCAACGGCACCAGAGTGCAGGTCTGGGACTCCAACGGCGGCGCCAACCAGCGCTGGAAGGCGGCCCGGAACAGCGACGGCTCCTACACGCTCACCAACGTCGCCAGCGGCCGGGCCCTGGAGACTCCCGGCAACCAGACCGCCAACGGCACCGCCGTGCAGATCTGGGACTCCTGGGGCGCGGCCCACCAGCACTGGAACCTCACCGCCTCCGGATCGTCCACCCCGACGCCTGCCCCGACGGGCACCAGCACGTGCACCCTCCCCTCGACCTACCGGTGGTCCTCGACAGGGGCGCTGGCGCAACCGGCGAACGGCTGGGCGTCCCTGAAGGACTTCACCAGCGTGGTGTACAACGGCAAGCACCTGGTCTACGCGTCGGACGTGTCCGGTTCGTCGTACGGCTCGATGGCGTTCAGCCCGTTCACCAACTGGTCGGACATGGCCTCGGCCCGCCAGACCGGCATGAACCAGGCCGCGGTCGCGCCCACGCTGTTCTACTTCGCGCCCAAGAGGATCTGGGTGCTCGCCTACCAGTGGGGTGCGTCGCCCTTCGTCTACCGCACCTCCAGCGACCCCACCAACCCCAACGGCTGGTCCGCGCCGCAACCGCTGTTCACCGGCAGCATCCCGGGTGCCGCCCCCATCGACCAGACCCTGATCGCCGACGGCCAGAACATGTACCTGTTCTTCGCCGGTGACAACGGCAGCATCTACCGGGCGAGCATGCCGATCGGGAACTTCCCCGGCAGCTTCGGCTCCTCGTACACCACGGTCATGAGCGACTCGGTGAAGAATCTGTTCGAAGCGCCGCAGGTCTACAAGGTCAAGGACCAGAACCAGTACCTCATGATCGTCGAGGCTCGGGGCGCGAACGAGCAGCGCTACTTCCGTTCGTTCACGGCCACCAGCCTGAACGGGTCGTGGGCCCCGCAGGCCGCCAGCGAGAGCAACCCCTTCGCGGGCAAGGCCAACAGCGGTGCCACCTGGACCAACGACATCAGCCACGGCGACCTGGTCCGCAACAACCCCGACCAGACCATGACCATCGACCCCTGCAACCTGCAGTTCCTCTACCAGGGCAAGTCCCCCACCGCCGGCGGCCCCTACGACCGCCTGCCCTGGCGCCCGGGTGTCCTCACCCTGAAGCACTGACCCGCCAGATCCCAGGTGCCCGAGGTCGGGGCGGCCCATCGGACTCGGAGACAACCCGTCAACGGCACTGCCCACTGGCCCTGTTGACCAACGCTCACCGCATTGAGGAGCCCCAGCCGCACGTCGGCTGGGGCTTCTCGCTGTTCTTGGCACCCCCGTACCACCGCACAAGTACAAGCACGAGCGTCGGGTGGCAGAACCCGGGTGGCGGAGACTGGGCTCGTTTCTGACGGCTAGGGCGCGGTGGCGCCCGCCGATTTCCGACTGAAGGGCGCCTCCAGCGAGCCCAAAAGCCGTATATGGCCGCCTGACGGCCTCTCATGCATCCAGAGGTCCGCTCATACCAGCCACCTCACGACGGGCGCTCTATGCCCCTATTCTGGAGGTCGCTTTTTTGATGGATTGCCGGAATCCATCGAATATGGGCGCTGCCCAACAGCGAGTTGCGCCGCCGTCAGCGGAGTGAGCGGAGTCAAGCAACTCGCCGTCGAGCGCGGTTCATACGTGCCGCAGCCGAAGGGGCGAGGCCCCGCCTTCCCCTGCCCACGTCACGGTGAGTGGGGAAGGCGGGGCCTCCGCGAAGCAACTCAGGTCGTCGGAAGCTGCGCGCTCCCCTTCCGCTCCCGTTCTTCCTGGGCGGCCAGGAGCTCACACAGTCGGCTGCGGTCGGCGGAGGTCATCTTGGCGATGACGATCTGAGCCACTGCTGCCGGATCCGCCCACGGCATCTTCACCGGCGGCTTCTTCGTCAGCGCGGCAGGTCCGGAAGTCTCACCCTCGCCTCGAGGCTCAGGCAGGACTCCCGACGAGCCTTCCGGGCCTGGCCGTACGGCAGTCTGCTCCGGGTATACCGCGGTATACCCGGGGGCAGTCGCTCCGCTTTCGCCTGGCGCGCTCCTCATCTCGCCCCCGGCAGAGCCGCGTTCCTGCTCGCCCGTCGAAGGCACCGCGGGAGACACGGGCTCCGGAACCGCAGGCGGGTATACCGCGGTATACCCGCTGACCGCTCCCCCGGCCACCATCCCGGACTCGTGACCCCGCTGCTCAGCCGTCGACACCTCAACTGCAGGGTTCGACTTCGGCTCGTTCTTCTTGCGCTGGTCGGCCTCCCAGGCCGCCAGCTGCTCCTCCGCGGGCAGTGCCGAGTAGCGCCGCATGTCGCGGAACGCCGTGAGCTTGCCCGACGTGACCAGATCCCGCATCGGCTGGGTGAGGCGCAGCAGGCCGATGCGCTGGTTGAACCACTGCTTGGACTTGCCGAGCGCGGCGGCTGCTTCCACTTGCTGGTTGAACGTCAGCTCCAGCATGCGCTGAAGGCCTACGGCTTCCTCGATGTAGTTGAAGTTGGAGCGCTCGACGTTCTCCGCCAATACCGCGGCGAGGAACCGGACGCGGGATTCGGCGATGTCCTCGCGGAGGTGAACATCGAGGGTGGGCAGTCCTGCCTGCTGGGCCGCACGCCAGCGGCGTTCACCAGCGGCCATGACGACGCGGCACTGCGGAAGCTGCTCGGCGTGTTCGGGGAACAGCTTCACGTAGGCGGCGCGGGTGACGCCGACACAGGGCTGGAGCTGGCCCTGGCGCATGCTTTCGCCGAGCTCGCGCAGACTCTCCTCGCTGAAGTCCTGACGCGGATTGAGCGGGGTGGCGACGACCTGGTCCGGCGGGAGATGAACCAGGGTAGGGCGACTGCGGCCGGGGACGGATTCGACGGTCTCGGTGGCCAGCCCCGCGAGGCTGACTCGCTGGCCGGCCATCAGCGACGGCCCCCGTATCCGAGCTCCAGGGCGAGGCGGAAGTAGTCCTCGCGAGCGCGCAGCGTGGTGCCGTTGTCGGCGTACTGCGTGACGACCTTGCCTTCGGCAGCCGCGCGGGTGTGGATCTTGTAGCGGCGAATCACCGTGTTCGCGCGCGGCCAGCCCTTGGCGTCGATGTACCCGATGGTGTCGTCCCGGTCGGCCTTGCCGTCGCGGGGATCCCACGCGTTGATGACGACCTTGTACGGCAGACCGCGCGGCTCGATCACCTTGCTTATGGTGCGGGCCGTCGGGTCGAAGGCGAGCGGCTCGGGAGGAAGCGGGACCAGGACGTCGTCGGCGATGTCCAGGGCCGCCGCCAGAATGTGCTCGTTCTCCAGGCTGCCGGGGGTGTCGATGAAGACGTGCATCCGCTGCTCGGTGTCGCCCAGGACGTCATGGGCGACAGCCGCCAGATTGACGGTGGTGGTGGTCTTGCCCACCCCGCCCTTCTGGTTGGCGATGACGTGGATCTGGGCGCCCAAGTGCTTCAGCGCGGCGAGGCTGGCGGGGTCCTCGTGAGCCGTCGCGAAGTCGAAGGGGAGATTGTCGATCCGGTCGGCCCACCAGACGGTTGACCCTTGCGGGTCGGTGGATACGACGAGGATGGAGGAAGCCATGATGCTCCATTTCCGTGTGCTTCCCGAGAGATTCTCGGTACTCGGACCGGGACAGCATGCCAGATCAGGAATCGGACATTTGCATCGGGTACTGGCCGGCCGAGCGGCGCGAGCTCCCTGGCTAGGCAGAGGCCGATTGGGTGTCAGCTGCCGGATCGTGGAGGCCAATTGCCAGCGGGGTGGAGGGTGCCGGGTATACCGCGGTATACCGGGGAGCCCCGGCGGGTCCGCGAGAGGCCGGTACGCGGCACCGAGCTGAGGGGGCGGCAGTTGAGCTGTCGGCCCAGCCCTCTTCCCCCGACAGGGGCGGTGCGGGGCATCCCCGTTGCGGCTGAGTAGGAAGGCCTCCCAACTGGCGGAGTGGACCACTGTCGAGCGGCGAGACGGAGAGACGCCGGGTATACCGCGGTATACCGGTGGGCCCCCGACAGGTCCGCCTAGAGACCGGTATGCGGCAGCGGCTGGGGACGGCGGCGGTCAAGCTGTCGTCCGACCCGCCCCTCTCCCCCGTCACCGCCGCTGCGGAGCGTCCCCGTTGCGCCTGCGTAGCCCCCAACTGGCGGAGTGGACCAATGCCGAGCGGCGAGACGGAGAGACGCCGGGTATACCGCGGTATACCGGTGGGCCCCCGACAGGTCCGCGAGGGAGTGGTAGGGGGCGGCGATCGGGTTGCCGTCCGATTCCACCTGCTCCCCCGTCACCGGCACTGCCAGGCGTCCCAGTTGCGCTAGGTAGACCTCGCAACTGCAGAGCGGGTGGCTGTTGAACCGCAGGCCTGTGCCGAGCGCATGCCTACGCAAGGCTTCTTCGGCGAGTGGGAAAGCCACCGCAAGCGAGACGGCAGCGTGGTCACCCGGGGGGTCGATCTCGCAGTCCAGGAACGGATCCCGGGACGAGCCGACCCGCCGCATGCCAGAAGTCGGCGTTTACGGCGCGAGAGGAGGGGGCTCCACCGCCGGGGTGTCAGCGAGACGCTGGATCATCGACCCCATCAACGGCACCACGCCGTTCGCCCGTCGGTGGCCGTCATGCTCGAACGGCAGGCGGGGCTCCCCTGCCGATCACCCTGTCGAAGGCCGGTGGCCGGGTGAGTGACCTGTACGGCGTATTCGTACTGATGGGCGAAAATAACCCGCACCGACCCCTAACGGCCTGCCGCACGAAGCGATCTTGAAACTGGTTAAGGCCCTGCCGCACAGCAGCGAGTTGTACTCCCTCGACAACGCCGTGCGGCACACCAGGAGCCCGCCGTTGATCTTCATTCTGGCCGGGCCAGCAAGGCGCGCATGAGGACCTCTCCCCCGCCAAGGCACCCCGGACAGAGCGGGAAGGCAGCCGCCTTTGTTGTGCCAGACCCGGCTTCAGACCCGACTCGGGAGCTGTTGAGGTGCTCCGAAGTGTCCCCAAAAAGGGGCCCGTCGGTGGGGGACGGGCGCTCAGTGACGGCTGCATCCGGGCACCCGTATGGTGCCCAGGCGCGATCTCCCACGGCTGACGCGTCTCCGTTTGTTGCCGGATCCGTGCGCAGAACAGGTCCGACAGCCCCGCCGGATGCGACACCCAAGCCTTCGTGTCGGCGCTCTGTGGGCGCAGTAGTTGTTGCAGGGGAGGTGTTCGGCAGGCGTTTGAGGGACGGAACTCCGCTGCGCGGGAGACATTGGAAGGGCTGGCAGAGGTCGCTGAGGTCGTTGCCGATGATGGTCGACTCCTGTTTCCTCTCATGATCGGATGGCTCTCGACGCGAGATCTCAGCCTCGCTTCCTGGTTTCAGGCCGCTTCCGCATCCTCATCCGAGCCCTTCGTTTGATGAGCGAACCCGTCGAACCGGCCCTTGCGCGACACCGAGGGTTGCCGCCGCAAGATCTCTGGAGGTGAGGAACGCTCGAATCCGGATGCAGGACTACGAGCCTGACACCCCGTCGAAGAGGGCTGAGGCCCGGAGTTTCTCTGTCGGCATCGGCGGACCCAAGCCAGAACTCACGTCCCGACCAGTCGTCACGCGCTCCACCACCGATCTATCAAGTATGCCTTTGACCTGGGCATATAACGATGCTTGTTCTCATAGCTGCATCGATCAGTGAACCTATGTATGAGACGAGATATACAACGTGTAGTAATGCGTGCAGTATCTCGATGAATATAACGATGTCTGTTGCGAACAATATAGCGCTCTCTGTAACTAGCATTGCTGCGATCTTTATTGCAAGTACTGTTGCGATCATTGTTGCGCTATAACTAACCCTGCAACGTTCTCTGTCCCTTGCCCTCTAACTGACGGACTAGCTTGCTTGCTAACGTGCCGCCTTACTTGCCTACAGACGAACGGACGCTCCCTCGCTCTGCCCTGCTATCGGTCTAGCTAGCTGACCAGCGGACTGCCTTGCTGCCTGTCTTGCTGCTTAGGTTGCGTGCTTACTGACGGACCAGCGTGCGAGCGTGCTAACGCTCTTACGCGCTGTCGTACGTACCTACTGACGGTCTGACGCGCGGACCCGCTGACTGCCGTACCAGCTTGCCTACTTGCCTACTCGCTAGCTCGCTTGCTTACCTACTCGCTGTCTGACAGCCTGTCTTGCTTGCTGATTCACCCGCGAGCCGACGAGGGGTCGCGCGTACTGTCTGGCTGACTCGCGGGCAAGGAGACGTGCTTACGGTCATGAGCGCTGACGAACCGGCGGACTGTCGTCCGCGCGATCTGCTCGACGCCCGCCTCCCCGCCTCATCGAACAAGCTGTCGTACGCGCGGCCGCACCTGGCCCCGCCCAGACGGACGAGCCCGCATCGGCCCTGTGGGGGCGCGCGGGGCGCGCCCTCGGGCGCGGGGGCTTTGCGGCCCGCCCCCTCGGCCTGGCGCTGCCGTGAACAGGGCCGCCCGGTGCCCTGACGTGGCGTCAGTGGCCTTGCGTTGCAGGCGGTTCAGCGCGTCGCCTTACAGACGGCGGAGAGATCCTGTTATCGTCAGCCCCAATGATCCCGTGTCACTAGATCACTGACCAGACTCTGATAGCGGGCAGAGGGGAAGCAAAGGGGCGTACGCAGCCCCTCTTTCCTCCGCCGATTGTCAGCTCTGGCTACCTGACCTGGTGTCACAGGCACAAATGGACCTGTCATGAGCAGCCGTGAGGCAGAGAGGCGGTAGTCGCGATGAAGGTCATCGCCGTCGCAACCCAGAAGGGAGGGGTCGGCAAGACCAGCACTACCGTGAACTTGGGCGCCAGCCTGGCCCTGGCCGGCGCGCGCGTCCTGGTCGTCGACCTGGACCCGCAGGCTCAGGCCGGTACCGCTCTGGGTGTCAACCTGTCCGACGGGGAGCAACTGGCCCGTTCCCTCGGCTGGGTGCTTCAAGGCCGCCTGCAGGGCATGCCGCTCGATCTGGCGGCTGCCTGGTACGACCGCAGTGAACTCCTGTCCGAGTGGGAGGACGCGGGCACCCTGCATCTCCTGGCGAGCGAGGAATCGACCATGACGTCGGTTCAGGACATCATTCACCGCAAGGGTTACCACGCCACGCCGATCGTCCGGCGCATGCTGCTCGAGGTCGCCGACCAGTTCGACTTCGTCGTCATCGACACCCCGCCCGCGGTCTCGTCGCTGTCGGCCACCGCGCTGGCCGCCGCCGACTACGTGGTGACCGTGTGCGTGCCCGAGTACCCGGCTCTCAAGGGCGCGGCCGCCACGCGCGGCACGGTGGCGTACGTGAAGGACCGTACGGGCGGGGAGTGCGACCCGCAGTACCTGGGCGCGGTGCTCAACCGTTCGAACCCGCCGTCGAAGTGGAAGGCCCAAGAGGTCAACATCCGCAACGGCATGCTGGAGGCCGACCTCCAGCCGTTCATGACGGACATCCGTAGCGACAACCGGATCTCCGACTCCTTCGCCTACGGCGTCCCGGCAGCGATCCGCTTCGCCAGTCACGCGCCCGGCAAGCTGTACGGGCAGCTGATGACCCAGATCCTCGAACGCATGCAGCAACCGGCTCAGAAGTGGGAGACCCCGGGCCTGATCGAGCTGGAGGCTCCCGTTGACTAGCGCCAACGACGGAGCGTCGTCGGCGCCGCGCAAATCGGCGGCCAAGCCCAAGAAGAAGGCGCCCAACCACTTCAAGGCCGGTGGCAACTCGTTGGTGGCGGGACTGCTCGCCGGGGCCGATCAGGTCGCCGAGCGGTCTTTCCTCGGGGGAGCGAACCGGGAGTCGGAGGCGCCCACGCGGCTGCGGCCGACCCCCGCTCCGCCCCCTCCGGCCACCCCTCCGTCGCCGACCAAGCCGTCCGGGACGTCCGAGACGTCTCGGACCACCGGCGCGAGCGGGACGACCGCAGCGACCGGGTCGGTGCCCTCGCAGGGCAGCGAGGCGCCCGCCGCTGCTCCCACGGCCCTAGAGATCGACGACCCCGGCACACAGGCCCGCATCGAGGCAGTTCCGGCTGCTTCCGCGATCGCAGCCGTGGGGGAGCCCCCCGCTGCTCGCAAGCCCGAGGCACCGGCCCCCGTCACGGCGGCCACCCTCACCGCACCCCTGGCCGCCCCCAAGGCTCCGCGCCGTACACCCGCTCCCGACCCGCGCCCGGAGCGCGAACCCGAGCCGGAACCCGTCGCGGCAGCCGAGCCCGTCCAACGGGAAGCATCCGTCGCGGGGGACGAGGCGTCCGCACAGCGCCGCCGTCCGCGCACGGGCAAGTCCTGGGCCCATGCTGCGGTCCACGAGAGTTTCGCCAACGCCAAGATCCGGTCCGAGACATGGACAAGCTACGGATTCCGGATCGACCCGGAGGTGCTGGCGGATCTCAAGGAGCGGCTCAAGGCGGACCGTCGTACGTCGGGGAACACGATGCTGGGGCAGGGGCACTACATGGATGCCGCGCTGCGGCACATCCCCGAGGACGTCGAAGCCCAGATCGAGATGGCGCAGGCCTTCCTCGACGACCGCATGGGCGTGGTGGGCGCCGGCAGGCAGTCGACGTTCCGCGTGGGGCCGGTTGCCTATGCCTTGATCTCGACGCTCAACCAAGGACTCCAGGAAGCGGACTACGGGCGACGAGGGCTCTACGTGATCTCGGCTGCGCTGGAGAACTTCCTCCAGGCGCTCGACGCCGAGGGGGAGTTGCAGCGTCCTGAGCGGCGGGCCCGGGTGCAGCGCCCGATGCCGTAGAGCCGTCAGCCGCCTGGGGCGGTCCCGCAGATATGGGTGTGGCCAGCGCTTTTGCGCTGGCCACACCCATATCTGCATCGATGGATATACCGATGAATGTTGCGATGGATATACCGCTGTCTGTTGCCCTGTAACTGACTTGCTGACGTGCTGTCTGACGGACGATCCCTGTTGCTGTCGCTCTAACCATCCAGCTGACACGAGAGTAAACAAGCGAACTAACGTTTCTGCAAAGCGCTGAATACCAGTCAAATAGGGGGGAGTGGCAACTTCCTGACCCAGCAACAACACGCGGAGTGTCTAGTGTCAGGAGGAATCCTCCGAAAATTCGGGTAACGTGGTCATCACGATCCACCCTTGTATTCCTGGAGTGATGGCAATGTCGGTGACGAACGACCAGCTCAGCGCCAGTGCGGTCGCAACAGCGGCCGGTCTGAGCGAATCCTGGGCCTGGAAAGCACGCGACCAAGGCATCCTGTACGAGCCTCATTTCGAGGACTCGGTCGTCGCCCTGCGCGTGTACGCGTTCGTCTCCCAGATCGTGTGGCCCGGCAGCCGGCGGCCTCGCAGTGCCCGCCAGGACCTCGAGCTGTGGCAGTCCAGTGCGGTGGAGGCGGCCCGCCAGGCCGTCGACGATCCACTCACCACGCGCGACACCGCGCTGTGGGTCCTCGAAGACTCCGTCTACCTGGTCACCACGCCCGCAGAACGTGCGGCGTTCGACCTCAAGCACCTGGACGGACGCGCCGCGTTCCGCATCCCCATCGGCCTGTGGATCTGCGAGCTTCCCGACGCCATAAACGCACTGCCTCGCCGTCGACGGCGCAACCCGCACGCCAAGGCCTCCGCCTGAGCGTCCAGGTCGCCCGCAGCGGGCATCGGTGACAGCTGCTCCCGATCGCCCCGCCGACGCCGCCCCAGCCGTCCAGCCCCCTAGCTCATGAGGTGAGCCCCACCCCTCTCTCCTAACTCCATCCCGCCGCACGTTCGCCAGCTCGCTGACGAACGGCGATGCCGTTTTGCCTTCTTCCTTCTTGCCAGGAGCACATCATCGCCACCAGCACGAGGGCTGGTTCAGTGTTGCCTCAATCTGGTCCAGCCTCGCCCCGCCCCCCTGCGTCGGCCCGTCCCCGCATGGAAGAAACCGTTGCCCGCCACACCGGGGCCACTCCCGTCGGCCCTCCAGAAGCCAGGCCCGAGCGGCGCCAGCGCGTGCGGGTCCCGTGGATGCTCGTCGAGTCCGCCTTCTACGCCGACATCGCCCTGGCCGTCTACGTGAAAGTGAAGGCGCTCGGGCAGCGGCCCGAGGGCTGCACCGCCGGGACCGCCACGCTCGCGTCATACATCGGCATGTCGACGTCATCCGTCGAACGTGGTCTCTCACAACTCCGCAACCTCCGCCCCGACGGCCAGTCAGAACTCCCCGAGAACACCCGCCGTTCCCTGCCCGGCGGCACGGGCACCACGGCCCGCCGCCGGGTCCGTTCCATGGCTCCGACCGAGCGATTCGTCTGGCTGCCGGTCGCGGCCTGCGAGGACCTCAAGCCGCGTCAGTTGCGCGCGTACGCCGTGATGGTGTTCACGCAGGCCCAGCGGATCCCGCTGACCCTCAGCGAACTCGCCGGGTACCTGCGCCACCACTCCGGCAAGCGCGCCGGGCGGCCCATCAGCGCGACGGCCGCCGCCGCCATCGCGGACGACCTGGAGGCGTCGGGCTGGGTCAGCGTGGAGCGACGGACCGGGGGACAGGGTCGCAACCAGTACGTCGCCCACGACATCCCCCGCTCGTCCTCCTCGTACACCGACGCAGCGCCCGCCACCGCCACCCGCGCCCCCTCGGTCCAGGCCCTTCCCGCCCACTCCGAGGGACGCCCGTCTCCTCAACTTGGTGACGGATCGGGTCCCCCGGTTGATGCCGGATCGCTCGCGACTAAGGAAGACCGAAAGATTGCCCGACCCGAGAACGAGCCCCGTCTTTCCTCACCCGCCGTAGGCGAGCCTCGGGTAGTTGACGGCGCGTCAGTCGGCGACGATCGCGGTTGGCTGCGGAACTCGGCTCCGGCGCGTCCTCTCGCGCTCCGCGCGGATGCCAACCGACCCTCCTCGCCTTCCCTCCGTACACCAGAACCAGCTCACGGGGTGAGCCCACGGCCACGCTCCCGGCCAGAACTTACCCTCAGCCCGCAGATCTACTCGGTGCTCGAACCCGTCCATTGGCTGCTCCAGCGGATCGACAACGCCTACGTGCTCCGTCGGATCGGCCGGGAAGTGGGCCGACAGCTCCGCGAAGGCATGGAACCCGAGCGTCTGCACCACCGGCTCACCGTCCGCTTCGCGGGCACCATCCCCGCCGACATCCGCGATCCCGGCCGCTGGCTGCTCGGGGTGGCGCTGCCGCGCTGGGGCTGCGGTCATCTGGACTGCGAGGCCGGGGTGATGTGGTCCACCGGTTCCCCGTGCGCCGTCTGCGCGGAAATCGTCGCGGACAGGCGCGCGGCCCGACGACGCCGCCCCGAACAACTCCAGCAGCTCGGTCCGCATCCCAGCGATGACGCGTCGCACGTCCACCCCGTTGCTGCTGCTGAACGTGCGGTGACGACTCCGACCGAACCCGCTCCGCAGGGCCCCGCCCGGGCCAACTGCGCGGAATGCGGGTGCCGCATCTTCCTGACCGGCCAGGCTCTCACCGACGGTCTGTGCAGGACCTGCCGTGAGGAGCAGCAGGAGTGCGGGGGAGCGGGCGAGATCGCCCTCAAGAGACCGTCGGCCGCCACATGTGCGGGGTGGGAGGGGATGCCCTGCGACCGCCTTGCTCTGCCGACCCGGAACGTGTGTGCCCGGCACAGAGCACTCCAGGTGGCGGGGGAGAGGCAGGCCTCCTGATGTCCGCCGTCCCGGCCGCGAGGAGCGCCTTGTCCACGGTCGGCCTCGTACCGACTGAGGCCCCGGAAGCGTCGCCTGCCACACGCGGGGTGGGCCGCGAACTGTGTGACAGGCACACTGACGGGCGGGGTGCGGGTGGGGCGACGGGGGAGTGGCTCGGTGATACGGGTACGACTCCGCCTCCGGTCGAAGGCGAGTGCGGGTGAACCGCGATGTGCTCAGGGGGGACCGTGTTTCTTGACCAGCTTCCAGCGCTCATCGGTGTGGTGGTGGGTTCGGCAGCCTCGTACGCGACACAGAACCTGACCGAACGCCGCAGATGGAAACGTCAGCGGGAAGAGCGGTGGGACGAGAAGCGCTTCGAGACCTACGGCCGCTACGCCAACGCCCTCAAGGCCCAACTCCGCATCGCCCAGCGCATAGGTGCGGCCAGAGGATTCACTGACGTCGCCGACCCCGTGGACCCCGCTGAAGGACTGCCCTTGCTCGCCGACGCGGAGTCCCATCGCGCGCAGGAGTGGGAATCCGTGCTGCTGGTCGGGGACGCGGCGACGATCGCAGCGGCCCGGCGCTGGCACGAAACGATCTGGACGATCGAACTACTCGTACGAGAGGGAGCGGCGGTCGACCGCGACAAGTGGACGAGGGCCCACCAGTTGGCCAGCGCGGCACGTGACGCCTTCTACGTGTCCTCGCGGCGCGACCTGGGAATCGCTGGCGCACCCCCTCCCTCCGGGGAGTGGCCACGACCCTGGCAGGTCGACCTCTCGGAGTGAGCGTTCCTGCTCGGGAGCCTGTTGCGAGGGGTACAGGGATTTGGGCCCGGGGCACTGCGTGGCCTGGCTGCCGGATCGCCTCCGGGGCCGGGACGGGGGTGATCCTCGCTGTTCCGGCATCGAGACGCTGGGGTGCTCCCCCCTCTCAGCACGGTTGGCGAAGGAGACGGCCGGCCTTCGCGGAACAGCTCCAGGCGTGTCCGCGAGAGGCCGGCGGCCGTACTCGAATTCATCCGACTGTGTGAGGGAACGCCGACGGCTGCATCAGTTGGTGCGGGCGTTGATGTCGCCGTAGTTGGTGGTGGCGTGGATGCGGAGGTGGGGGTTGGCGCCTTGGGTGTTGGTGAGGCTGTTGTTGATGCGACCGTAGGTGGTGGCGGCGTCGAGAGTGGCGGAGGTGGCGGGGGTGGTGCCGACGGTGATGGTGCCTGCTTCGGTGCGCAGGGTGAGAGTGCCGTGGGTGGCTTCGGTGATGGTGATGTCGCCCTTGGCGACGCGGATGTCGCTGGCGCCTGTGAGGCGGTTGACGGTGACGTCGGCGGCGTGGACGGTCAGGTGGAGGGTGTCGGTTTCGTCGATGGTGACGATGCCGTGGGCGCCGTTGAAGGTGACGTTGCCGAGGGGGCCCTTCGTGCGGAGTTCGGCGCCGCCGGAGGTGGCCTGGATGTGAGAGTGGGCGGGGAGGGTGAGGGTGACGTCGAGGGATCCGGTGGTGCCGAAGTACTGGTTCTTGACCGGGTTCTCGATGGTCAGGACGCCGTCGGTGTAGTCGACGGTGCACTGTTCGACGGCCTTGGTGTCGCGGCTCTTGTTGGGGTTGGTGGGCTGGATGTCGAGGGTGGCCTCGGTCTGCTCGGTGGCGGTGATGGTGATGCGTCCGACCGGGATGTTCAGGACGGTCGTGATGGGGCCGGTGGTGGCGAACTTCTGCATGATGCTCTCCTTGTGAACTGCTGCCTGGTGCCGTGTGGCTGGCTGGTCGCTGTGTTCGGGTAGAGAGTGCGCGGGAGCGGTTTCAGTGGGGCATCGGCCTGGTTTCAGGCGGCTTCAACGGGGCCTGCTCCCGTGCAACCAGGCCCGCCCCGGGGCGCGTTCGGCCCACCCCCTCTGCGCGAGACCGGACCGCCCGCAGCAGTCCGGCCCGGCCCCGGACGGAAGGATCGGCCCCAGCCCCGCTCTGAGCGGCCTCGCCGTAACAACCGGACCCCACATGGCCGGGCTCACCGGTTCCAGGCAAGTCGGCTGGCCTTGGGGTCGCCGAACGTCAGCCCGCGTCCGCTCCCAACGCCGAGCCAGAACGGGACGTGAACACCCCAACCACTGGGCGCCCGGTGCTCTACAGCGCTGCCGTTCCCAGCTCCCGGACGATCGCGGCGAAGGCCCGTACCAGGTCGCTCTCTCCGTCGCTGCGCCACACCAGGGCCCACCTGAGGAGGGGGGCGTCGTGCAGGGGGAGGTACACGATGTCGGGGCGGGCGTAGTAGCGGGTTACGTGGGCGCCGAGGCTGTTGACCGCATCGCCGGAGGCGACGATCGCGTACAGCGCGTCCAGGCTTTCCGCGCTGTGGTTGCGCTCGATCGGGCGGCCCCGGGGCGTCTGGAAGGGGATGAAGGCGTCCTCCCAGTAGTCGGGCAGCGGGGTCACCGGGCCGATGACGCCGTGGTCGCCGAGGACTTCGATGGAGACCGACTTCCGGTCGGCCAGGACGTGTTCCCGCGCGGCCAGGGCCACCCGGGGCTCGGTGAACAGGACCGGGCCGACCGTCAGATCGGGCTCCTCCACCGGCGTCCAGGACACCAGGAGGTCGATGTCGCCCGCGCGCAGGCGGGCGAACGGGTCGATGAAGCCGTTGTGGCGGATCCGCAGCCCCCACTGCGGGTGCCGGGAGCGAAAGGCCTCCCAATACGGGCGCAGGTCATGGGCGTTGCTCGGCATCATCCCGACCCGCAGCACGTCGGTCTTGCCCTGCGCGGTCGCCCGGGCGCGCTGCAGACTCTGGTGGAGACCTTCGTACACCGGCCTCAGGTCGTCGCGCAGCTGCTCGCCGACGGGGGTCAGCCTTACGACGCGGCTGGTGCGTTCGAACAGCTCGGCGCCGATGACGCGTTCCTGTTTCTTGACGGCCTGGCTGACCCGGGCCGGTGAGATGTGCAGTCGCTCGGCGGTGCGGGTGAAGTGCAGTTCCTCCGCGAGCGTCAGGAATATCTCGATGTCGCGCAGCTCCATGTCTGCTCGCCCCCCACCCCTCGCCCCGCTTCGATCTGCGGAGTCGCACCCTACGTCGTCGGTCTCCGTCGCGGCCAGGGTGTTTCCCGCGGTCGACCGGGTATCGCATCCCGATGCCGCGCAGCTCCACCGTGCCCGACCCCCTCATGAACCTGTGGTCGTGAACCTGTGGGTTAACGAGCGTTGCGGGATCGGCCGTTGTTCGCCCCGGGGGGCGCGTTCGATGCTGGATCGTGTCGTCGGCACCCCACCGTCGACGCCGGAGGATCCCACCCGGAAGGCAGTCTCACATGATCCGTACTCGCGGCGCGATGTCATGCGAGCCGCAGCGCTTCGATCCGGCGGCCCCGTGAACATCACCGCGTCCGCCGTGACCCTGCACGTCGACGATGCGGCAGCGTCGGCCCGGTTCTTCACCGGCCACCTCGGATTCCGGCAGGTGATGTCACTGGACGAGGAGTACATCTGCCTCAGCCGTGACGACGACGCCGCGGACATCGTCCTGTCGCAGGGCCCGGCCGAAGCACCTCCCGAACCGGCGTCCGGACGCGGCCCGCAGAACGTGACCGTCACGTTCACCGTCACCTCCATCGCCGACGAAGACGCCCGGCTACGCCGGGAGAACGCGCCCATCACCACCTCGCTCCGCCAGAAACCCTGGGGGGAATGGGCACTCCAGCTCACCGACCCCAACGGGGTCGTGGTCGAACTCGTCGAGTGGGTACCGCCCGCCGGAGCCTGACCGCCGGTCAGCAGAGCGCACGCACGTGTACGCCTGCCAGGCCGCGCCCGAAGCCACCCCCCCCCGCTGCGCACCTGCCCCGCCCGTCCGGGGTACCCGTGTGCCCTGCAGAAAGACATCCCATGGAAGCGACGCCCACCCGTCACCCACGCCGCTGGCTCATCCTGGTCGTGCTCTGCCTCAGCACCCTGGTGCTGATCATCGACAACATGGTGCTCACCGTGGCGGTCCCCACGATCGCCGAGGACCTCAACGCCAGCGCCCAGGACCTCCAGTGGGTCCTCGAGTCGTACATGCTGGTCTTCGCCGGGCTCCTGCTGACCGCGGGAAGCCTCTCCGACAAGTTCGGCCGGCGGAAGATGATGATCATCGGTCTCTCGCTGTTCGGCGCGGCCTCGCTGGTGGCCATGGAGGCCACCTCGCCGGGCATGCTGATCGCCGGCCGCGCCCTCATGGGCGTCGGCGGTGCCCTGGTCATGCCGTCCACCCTGTCGATCCTCATCACCGTCTTCGACGAGGCCGAGCGCCCCAAGGCGATCGCCGCCTGGTCCGCCGTCGCGATGGTCGGCCTGGTCGGCGGCCCCGTCCTGGGCGGCGCGCTGCTGGCCCAGTTCTGGTGGGGGGTCGTCTTCCTGATCAACGTCCCGATCGCCCTGCTCGCGATCACTGCCGCGATGGTGCTGATGCCGGAGTCCAAGGGCCCCTGGCGCAAGGCCGACCCGGTCGGCATGGTCCTCTCGGTGATCGGGATGAGCGCGCTCGTCTGGACGATCAACGAGCTCCCCAAGGGGGGCCTGTCCCACCACTCCACGCAGCTGTCCCTGGTCATCACCGTGGCGGCGCTGATCATGTTCGGCATCTGGGAGACCCGCTCGAAGTCACCGATGGTCCCGCTGGCCATGTTCCGCGACAAGGTCTTCACCGGTGCCAGCTTCTCGCTGGTCCTGCTCACCCTCGCCAATGGCGGACTCATGCTGGTCCTGACCCAGTACGTGCAGTTCGTCCTCGGCTACACCCCGACCGAGACCGGCCTCGCCTTCACCCCGCTCGCCATCGCGACCCTGCTGTTCAACACGCTCGGCGCCTCGCTGATCGCCAAGACCGGCACCCGCGTCATGGCCGTTCTCGGCCTCCTCGTCATCGCCTCCGGGTTCGTCGTCCTGGCCAACATGACCACCGAGTCGGGCTGGGGCGTCCTCGCCGGTGCGATGCTCCTGATGGGCGCGGGCTCCGGGCTCGCGATGCCCGCCGCGATGGCCGCCATGATGGGCGCGATCCCGGACGAGCACGCCGGTGTCGGCTCGGCCCTGAACGACACCATCCAGCAGGCCGGCGCCGCGCTCGGCGTCGCGATCCTCGGTGCGGTCCTCTCCTCCACCTTCACCCGCCACATGCCCGCCGATGCCCCCCAGATGGCTCGACACTCCATCGGTGACGCGCTGGCGGTGTCGGCTCAGACGAAGGACAGCGGGCTGCTCGACGCCGCCCGCTCCGCGTTCACCGACGCCATGTCCGCGACCTTCCTCGTCGGTGCCGCCAGCGTCGTGGGGGCAGCCGTCCTGGCCGCCTTCCTCATGAAGGGCAAGAACAGCGGCCCGGTCCCGGCCGAATCCGCTGTCGACCCCGCCACCGAGGCCGAGTCGGACGCCATGCTGACCAGTCTCTGACCCAACTCGACGCGGGGCCCGGGGAGTTCACTCCCCGGGCCCCGCCTTGGCGTGTGGGTGCGCGTCCAGGCAGGCGAGCTCATCGGCGCCGTACGGATCTGAGCTGGCCGGAAAACGCCGAGAGGTTCGAGGACCGGTCCAGCCCCCCTCGAGAACCGCTGGAGAACTCAGCTCGGGACAGCACACGGGATGAATCCTGTTGAGGGGTTCCACGCCCCAACGGGGGACCCTCAGGCCTCGTGCACCGTTCTGGGCTCGCGCAGTCTCTACCAGGAAGCGGATCGGATGACGCGGCAGGCCCGGCTGAACCCGGGCCCGACCGTGCAGCCGCCGCCGACACCGACCGCGCGCACTCCCGCACCGGCGCGGCGACCAGCCGCAGCAGAGGCCACCAGTAACGAGCTCAGGGAGCGCACGATGCAGAAGTTCGAGACCTCCGCCCCGGTCCGCGCCATTCTGGACATCCCCGCGGGACGCGTCCGGGTCGTCGCCGCCGACCGGACCGACACCACCGTCGACATCCTGCCCGCGGACGCCTCAAAGAGCCGCGACGTGAAGACCGCGCAGCAGACCACGACCGCCTACGGTGACGGTGTGCTGCGGATCGAGACCCCGGCCAAGAGCCCCTACCTCGGCCTCGGCGGCGCCCTCGACGTGACCGTCCACCTTCCCGCGGGCTCCCGCGTCGAAGCGAAGGCGGGCAGCGCCGAGTTCCAGACGGCGGGCCCCCTCAGCCACGTTGCCTTCCACAGCGCCCACACCACCACCAAGATCGACCGCGCCGAGACCCTGGACCTCACCGCAAACGCCGGCGACGTGTCCGTCGGCCACCTGGGCGGAGACGGCGAGATCAGCGTCACCCAGGGCGACATCACCATCGGCGAGGCCGTCCAGGGCAAGCTCACCCTGCACACCGTCTCCGGCAACGTGACCGTCGTCGCGCCGCGCACCACCTCCGCCACCCTGGACGCGACCACCACCCACGGCCGGATCCACAACAGCCTCGTCCACACCCAGGGCCCCCACCCCGAGCTCACCATCCACGCCACCACCGCCAACGGCAATATCACCGCCCACACCCGCTGACTCGCCTCTGGCAGGGCACGGCGACGGGGGTGAACCGCGGGGGCTCCCCACCGACGGAACCCGCGGGTGGCAAGCCGGAGGGCGGTTCCAGCCGATGAGGCTGCGTACGCCCGTCGCCCAGGGGACCTTGGGGTCGGCCCGGCCGCCGCCCGCGCGGCGGTCGCCGGGCCCTCAAGCGCCCGTTGCTCAGCGGGAGTTGGGCCTCAACCAGCTTCGGCCATACGCACCGATTCGCCCATCGGATCCGCCGCACGCACGCGGAGCGGGCCCGGTGCGGGCCGTCCTGGCCCAGCCCTTCCAAGCAGCGGCCGGTCCTCCTCGGCTCCCCCGGGGGCCGAGGTCCCGGGGGAGGGCCCTGACCACCGTCCTCGACGCATTCCTGGGAGACGACCATGACCAGCCCCAGCGCGCCGCCCGGCCTGTTACCCCCGCAGAGCCGGGCCGTCGTCGCCGTCGCCAGGCGCGGCGTCGCGTGGTCCATCGACTTCGCCCTGATCCTCCTCGCGGCGTGCGCCATCGGCGTGCACACCGGGCACCGGATCACCGACGCCTGGGCCGACGCCCCCGGCCTCGACCTGTCCAGCTGGCAGATCATCACGGGGGACGGCACTGCCATCGGGAAGGCCGGACAGATCGCCACCTCGCTGTGGCAGCAGGTGGTCACCGCGGTGATCCAGGGCTTCCTCATCCTGGCCTGCACCACCTTCCTCTACCACTGGTCCACCCTCGCCCTCGCGGGCCGCACCCTCGGCAAAGCGGTCGTCGGCCTGCGGATCACCCCGCGCACCCCCGCACGTGCCGCCGCGCGCGCCCTGGTCACCACCCTCGCCGACGTGGGCTGCTACTCCTTCGCCTGCTGCCTGCTCGTCTCCGGACATCTGGTCCTGTCGGTGTTCGCGTGGCTGGGAGCCGTGGCCTTCTTCTGGTTCAACGCCCTGGCTGCCTATACGGGCCGTACGGTGGCCGACCGTGCGGCGGGCACGACGGTCGTCCCCGCGCAGACCATGGCGGACAGCGTGTCCGCCCCGACGGCCCAGTCCGCGCAGTTCACTCCGGCCGCGCCTCCCATGCCTCAGTACGAGCCCGAATCAAGCTGGACTCCATGAAGCCGGACCCGGCGGCCTTCGCCCGGCGTGGGCTTCATGTGCGTTTCGGTGTGCGATTCACATAGGGTGCGCTGCTGGAGGTGGTACGTGTGTCCCCTGAGCAGGAGGAGCTGTTCGCGTCCGTCGACGCTCTGCTGGAGCAGGTGAACGCGGACGACGGTCTGCCGGAACCGGCCGAGCGCAGGCGCCTGCGGAAGGCGGCGGGTCTCAGCCAGGAACAGGTCGCCCGCGCGCTGGACGTGCGACGGGAGTCCGTGACGTCCTGGGAAGCCGGACGCTCCGAGCCGCGCCCGCCCAAGCGTGCCGCCTATCTCCGCCTCCTGGAGGGCCTCGCCGCCCGCCACCCGCGCCCGGCGGCCACGCCGGAGCCGTCTGCGGGACCGGCTGTTGCGGTGCCGCCCTCTGCCGCGACACCCGCTACCGAGGCACCTGCCGCCGCGCGGCCTGCTAGCACCCAGCCGGTTACCGAGGCTCCCACTGGCACGCCGCCGACCGCCGAGGCCGCCGTTACCGAAACAGCCGCCCCCGCGCAGCCCGTTGCTACGCAGCCCGCGATTGAGGCGCCCGCCGCCGAGGTGCCTGCTGCGACAGCGCCCGGCGTCGCGACACCGGCAGCAGAACCTGCCCCCTCGCAGCAGCTCGCCGCCCACCCCATTGCCGAAGCGCCCGCCACCCCCGCCCGCGCACCCCGTAAGGCTCCGGCACGCCCGACCGCCCCCCCGGCGGCGTCCTCGGCGGCACGCCGCCTCGCCCCGAAGAAGGCAACTGCCCGGCAGACGGCCCCCGCCGCGCCCGACCCGCGTTTCGCGCACGGTCCGCTGGCCGTCCTGGACGGCGACGCGAACGCGTACTGCGTCGGCGGCCTGGTTCTCGACTGCCCAGCCAAGGACATCGTCTCGCTGGTCGAATGGGCCCTGAACGACGCCGAGTTGGGCGCCACGCGCCTGCATCGCTCCGGCAAGGACGCCGACCCGCTGGTCGTCCTCACGGCGGCGGCCGCCGAACGACTTGGGCTCCCCGCCGTGCTGGAGGACCGGCGCGGCCTGCGCCTCGCAGAGGACCACCCCGTCGTCCGGCAGATCACCCGGGCCAAGTGGAAACTGACCCGGCGCGGGTTCGGACCCTGGGCCCGCGTGTACCGCCCCGCGCAGTCCGGGCAGCGCCGGTGCGTGCAGTTCGCCGTCCTGCCGTGGGGTGCGCTCGACGCCCGCGCCTGGGGGAGTGCCGGGCAGCTCCCGCCCGCCGAACTCGCTCGCGTGCTCGGCGCGTACGCCACCCGTGTCATCACCCCGCGCGGCTCGACCGCCGTCTCCGGGCTTGAACTGATGACCGCGCTGCGGCCGCCGACCCGGGCGGTCAAGGACCCCCACTCCGAAGCCTGGGTGTCCGGCGCGATGCCCGGCTCCCTCACCGAACCGGTCGACCCGGCGCCGCCCGAGGCCCCGGACGAGCACCCCGTCGTCGCGGCCCTCTACCCGCGCGGGCACCAGCGCACTCCGGCCGAGGTCCTCGACGAGGAGGCCTTCGACTGGATCCGGGACCCGGAGCTGCTGACCGACGCCGAGTGCGCGCGGCACTTCGCGGTCGGCATCGATGTGAACACCGCGTTCCTCGCGGCCGCGAACCGGCTTGCCGTCGGCCTCGGGGCGCCGATCCGCGTCGCCGCCCCCGCCTTCGACAAGACGGTGCCCGGCTCCTGGCTGATCGACCTGTCCGGCATCGACATGGACCCGCGCCTGCCGAACCCGTTCACGCCGGACGGCACCCGTCCCGAAGGACCGGCCTGGTACGCGACGCCCACCGTGGCCTACGCGCACGAACTCGTCGCCGCCCACCAGCTCCCCGTCGCTCTCACCCCGCTCGAAGGATGGCTGCGGCCCGACAGCGGGTCCTACCTCGACCCCTGGTACAAGCGGCTGAGCGAGGCGTACAAGACGACGATGGCCGACCTCGGCATCGAACCCGCCATGGACGAGGGGGAGTTCCTCGCCGCCATGGAGACGTACAAGGAGACCGATCCGGGGCTGGCCGCCCTGCTCTCCGCGATCAAGTCGACGGTCAAGGGCGGCATCGGCAAGCTGCGCGAGCGGCCGCAGGGCGCGGGCTACCGTCCGGGCGAGCGCTGGCCCGCCCTGGAGCGCCCCACCTGGCGGCCCGACATCCGCGCCGCGGTCATCTCCACCGCCCGCGTCAACATGCACCGCAAGCTCGTCAAGACCGCCCTCGCCACCCAGCAGGCCCCCGCCCCTTCGGGGCACCTGCACTTCGCCGAGGAGGCGCTGCTGCCGGTCGCCCTGCTCTCCGACTGCGCGGTGTACTTCTCCGACGGGCCCGGCCCGCTGGACTTCCTGCCCCGTACCGCGGAGGGGAAGCCGGCACCGGGTACGTTCCGGGTGGGGGTCAGCCCCGGCATGGTCAAGCACGAAGGCACCCAGGAACTGCTGTGGGCGGTGAGAATGCTCGACGAAGGCCACAACCCCGCCCGCCACATCAAGGGCACCGACGCCGCGATCGACGGAGAGTAGGGCACCTCGATGGGCATCATCGGCGACAGCCTCGACCGAGCCGCGGCGAACACGTTCACCCGGCCCGTCCCCAAGTCCGCCCAGGCGCAGATGAAGTTCCTGGTGAAGCAGGAGAAGGGCTCCACCCAAGCGGTGGCCCGGCTGCTCGGCATCTCCCAGCGCACCGTGGAGCGCTACCTCAAGGGCCAGCTGAAGCAGCCCCGCAAGGACCTCGCCGCCCGGCTGGTGGGCGAGGTGCGCAAGCGGTGGCAGCCCAAGGTCCGCGCGAGGGCACGCAAGCAGGCCGCGACCACCGGCGGCATCGTGATCGAGACCCGCGCCCGCTTCGGCTACACGGCCGCCCCCGGCACCTCCGACGACGGCCGCCTGCGCCTCATCACCCAGTCCCTGCCCCCGACGTACGCGGCCCGCCTCTTCGACGCCCAGTCCTCGGGCGCCACGGAGCAGCAGTTGCGGGACATCGCGGCGGAAGGCCTCCAGGAGATCTACTTCAAGGACCGCGGCCGCCGCGCCCGGGACCTGATGGTGGAGTTCACGGACATCGATTACGTGGAGCTCGATTACTGAGAGGGGACCGCTTGCGCTGCGCGGTACGTACGGTGGTGTGCCGAAGCACGGTAGGTGTCACCGAGGCAGATCTGTTGTCACCGCGCCGTCGAACGGAGCGCGCAGGGCTGGCCCGTCTTGGTGGCCAGTGGGTTCGTCTCGCTGAAGCCGGAGGAGCCCAGCGCGCTCACACTGAGTCCGAACTTCTCCTCTCGGGCTCAGCGCATGCGCTGGAATGTGCGGAACAGGTCGGCGGTGTACCAGGCGGTGCCGTCGTCGCCTGTGACGATGCGCTCCGAATCCCGGGGCTGACCGGGCTTCTTGCGGTTGACGTCCCACTCCCGGTAGTGAATCGGGTTGCCTTCACTGCCGGTTCGTGGCAATGCTCCGTTGCGATTCGGCCAGGTGGCACCTCCCTTGGTGCCTGAGCCATCGTTCGGCGGCCACTGGCCAGCGTCGATCAGCGCCAGCGTGTGCGAGGCCCGGTCCGGAATGGCAGCGCGCACGGAACGGGACGACTCGCCAGACCGCGACAGCTTGGCACCCCCGTCCGCGGCGGTGTCAGCGTGGGCCGTTCCGGAGAAGGCGAGAACCGTCCCGGCCAGAGCAATGGCCGCGAGTGCACGCCTAGCAGTGTTGGTCATGCCCCGCCAACGATCTCCAGCCAATGGGGTCACGCAAGCCCCCAGTGTCGTCCGGCGCTGTGCCGGGGCCGGTGACGCCTACCCTGCTTCGCGTGCGCATGGTGACAAGTAGCGCGCCGATCCGGTGAAAACCGTCGTGCCTCGTGCGGCCGAATCTCCCGTCAGCGGGCGCCGGGGGTGACAGCTATCGTGCTTCGGCACAGGCGGTCTCCAGAACTCACCGGTATCGCTGTCCCCATCATCCATCGCAGCGCCTCGCGGCCGCCGTCCTCGGTGATCCCGGTCGCGATCACCACCAACCGGCGGTCTCGAAAGTGGCTACGGTGTTGCTGTTATGGTGCTGGCCGAGGAGGTGGATGTTCGGTGGCAGCAGCTGGTCCTACGCGAGCGACCACGGGATCGGCTCGGGGCCCGGGGCGTCCGCCCGTCCCTCTGGAGCGCATCGTCTCCACCGCCCTGCGGATCGTGGACGACGAAGGGGCCGACGCCCTCTCGATGCGGACGCTGGCCCAGCGCCTGGGCTCGGGCACGGCGACGCTGTACCGGCACTTCGACAACCGGGCAGCGCTGGTCGCCCATGTCGTGGACCGCATGTACGGCACCGTGGAACTGAAGGGTGACGAACTCCTCGCGATGGGTTGGCAGCAAGCGCTGCGGACGGTCGCGCACACCATGTTCGAGGCCCTGGCCCGGCACCGGAACGCGGCGCGCCTGATGGTCGAAGCGTTTCCCTTGGGGCCGAACGCCATGGCGCTGCGGGAACACTGTGTCGCGGTGCTGCTCGACGGCGGCTTCCCGCCGCGGGCGGCCGCGCACGCCTTTGCCACCCTCTCCCGCTACGTCTTCGGATTCGCCATCCAGGTCAACGGCCATGACGGCGGCCAACTCGACGACGTACAACTGTCCGCCGTCTTTCACAGCGTCGATCCGGCCTTGTTCCCGGCAACGGCCACCGTCGCCGGGTCGCTGCCCGTTCCGATCGAGGACGAGTTCTCCTTCGGACTCGAACTCCTCCTCAGCGGGCTTGCCCACCTGCGCGACGACACCTGACCAGCAGGACGATGTGAGTGCGATGCTGCCCGGCCTCTTCCCCGGCCTGCGCAGCGGTGTGCGGCTCACTCAGTGGCTCCTTGCTTCGGGCGTCGTTGCCCGCACGGCGGCTTGTGTGGTGGTGCGGAAGTCCCGGGTGGCGATGTGCCCGATGTAGCCGTCGGGACGGATCAGCAGCAGCGTGTCGCCGGTCAGGCCGTAGGCACTGCGCAGCGTGTTCTTGGGGTCGGAGAAGGCGCGGTCGTCGCCCGCGGCCGATCCGACGGTCAGTCGCTTCAGCTGGGCGCCCTTCGTCGGCCAGTCGAGGAGTTGGAGGTCCCGGGCGGCGCCGGGGCCGTGGGCGATGGCGGTGAAGTGCGGTCCCCGGAAGAGGTCGAACAGGCGGGTCTCGGCCCCGTCGGCGCCGAGTAGTTGGGCGTCCGGGGCGCGGTCGCCCACGTGCAGCGTGCTGGTGTCGCCACTGTCGGCGGGGGCGGGGGCGAGCGGGCCGCCGTAGTAGGTCAGGGAGAGCTGCTGCTCGTCCTTGCCGCGCTTCATGCTGGAGGGGTCGAGCTTGGCGATGCCGTCCCACTTCTCCGTGGACAGGCCCAGGACTCCGGCGGCGATCGGCTGCCGCTCGGCCTCGTAGGTGGCAAGGAGGGCCGGGTCGGCGCCGGCGAGGACCTGGCCGAGCTTCCAGCCGAGGTTGTAGCCGTCCTGCATCCCGGTGTTCAAGCCCTGGGCACCGGCCGGGGTGTGGACGTGCGCGGCGTCGCCGACGAGGAAGACACGTCCGCGGCCGTAGTGCTGCGCGAGACGGATGTTGGGCCGGAACACGGACGTCCAGTGGATCTCGTGCAGCTGGATGTGCCGGTTGCGGGTGTGGGAGTGGATCCGGTCGAGGACGGCGCCGATCTCCTGGGGCGGTGTCTCGTCGGGCGTGAGCCGGATCATCCACTGGAACATGTCGCTGTCGGGGAGGGGGCAGGCGGCGATGAGCTTGCCGCCGAGGCCGGGCCACATGTGCCACCGGTTGCGGGCCAGGCCACTGACGGAGGCATCGACGATCAGCATGCGGTCGGCGTCGTCCGTCGTTCCGGCGAAACCGATGCCGAGTTGCTTGCGCACCGCACTGGATCCGCCGTCGGCCCCCACGGCATAGCGGGCGACGATCTCCTCGGCCCCGTCCGCGCCCACCACCTTGGCGGTCACCGTGTCCTGGTCCTGCGTCAGCTCGGTCAGTTCCTTGCCGAACTCGACCTCGCTGCCGAGCTCGCCGAGCCGGGTGTGCAGGGCGCGGTCCGTGCGGAACTGCGGGATCAGCCAGGTGTTCGGGTACGGAACGTCCGGGGTCGCCTCCCTGCGGGGGTACATCTTCCACGGCACGCCGATGGGTCCTGCATGGAGCCCGAGCTTGGGATAGAGGTCGCCGCCGGCCAGCACGTCGTCGAGAGCGCCGAGGTCTTCGAGGACTTCGAGGCTGCGGGGCTGGATGCCCTTGGCGCGCGAGCCGTCGAAAGCGTGCGGGGACCTGTCGACGATCCGGACGTCGAGTCCGCGGCGTACGAGGTCGATCGCCAGGGCTGAGCCCGAGGGTCCGGCACCGATGATCAGTACGTCGATGGGCTGCTGGTTGTTCATGAGTCGAGCCTTTCAACGCGTGCGGACACGAGCGGGACGAGCTGATCGGCGATGTCGCGGGGCCGTTCGAGCGGGGCCGTGTGCCCGCACTTGGTGATGACGTGATGGTGATGGGGCTTCAGCAGGGCGCGCGCCGTGTCGAAGTGCGCCAGCGGCGTGACGGTGTCCTCGTTGCCCCACGGCGGCAGCGTCGACATGCCCAGTGCCCCGTCCGCCGGAAGAGGTCGGCACGGCCTGCGAGAGGCAGGTGCTGCGGGGTGTTGAAGACCGCGTACAGCGAGCCCTCGAAGCGGATCCCTCAGTCCGCGGGGGTGTCGGCACAGGAGCCGAGGAACTTGGCGATCGCGTACGCGACCCACTGCGGTTCCTCCTCCGGCAGCAGATGCCCGCCGTGGGGGTGGACGAGCTCGTGGGCGCCGGGGATGTCGCGGGCGAAGTGCTGGCCGTCGGTGCCCGCGCTGCGCAGCACCAGCGTGGGCACCGTGATGCGCGGGATCTGCGTGCTGCGGTCCGGCTGGTCGGTGTTGCAGAAGTCGACGAAGGCCGTGCGGTTACCGGGGCGGCTCATGAGCTGATGGACGCGGTCCACCATGGCGTCGTCCACGATCCGCGCCTGCGGCCCGACGATCGCGCGCAGGTTGCGCTCGATGGCCCCGCGCGGCATCACCCGCCTCAGCAAGGGCCGCATCAGCGGGTTGCGGGTCCGGCGTATCCCCGCCGGCAGCGTCTTCCCCGGGTAGCCGGTGGCGTTGACCAGCACCAGGCCGGTCAGCCGCTCCGGGTGGTCCAGCGCGACGTTCCAGGCGATGTTGCCGCCCAGGGAATTGCCGGCCACCGCATAGCGCGGCACGCCCAGTGCCGCCGCGAAGCCCGCCACCGTCGCGGCGTACGCCGGGATGCGGTAGTCGCGGTCCGTGCGCGGGCCCGTCAGTCCGAACGCCGGCAGGTCGGGACGGATGACGTCGAACGAATCCGTCAGCAGGTCCGTCACACCGTCGAAGTGCTGCAGGGACGAGGCACTGCCGTGCAGCAGCACGAGTGCCGGGCCGTGCCCGGCGCGCTTGTAGTGGATCCGCAGGCCGTCCACCTCGACGAACCGGGAGTCGGGCTGGGGGCCAGACCAGATATTCATAATGGATACACTGTTGCCGATAACAGGATGGTGTCAAGAGGAAGCCCTTGCCGCGGGCAGCGGCGTCCTGCCCTCGACGACTCCTGCACGACAATCCCGAACCAGCCGATGCGGAGGGGCTGCCACTGATGGCCTGGCAGGCTCGGCGTGCCGGGGGTCGACCGACGCGACCGTGCCCGGCTTCGCCTGCATGAGGCCTGGGGGCTGGACGGCTCGGCGTGGCCCGGGCGGGCGTACTGGTGCCCAGCGACCAAGACCTCAGCGACTCGGAACGCTTCGGTAGCTCGGCCAGGCTCGTCGTAAAGCCGCAGGTCACCAGCCCGTCCAGGGCGAAACAGCGACTGAAGCGACTGACGCCTCCTATCTATGACGCGCACACGCGCACGCACGCGCACGCGGGAATGTCTTCATAGGGGAGAACTTCGGTCGCTTCAGTCGCTGAGGCGGTGACGAGACCCCACCTGACCTGGGGTTTTGTGCGAGATCGGCATGAGTCGCTTTGGTCGCTCGACCAGCAGACCGCTTCGGTCGCTGGCCGGCGGGTCACGACTTGGGCAGGGTGATGCCGAGTTCGCGCATCGCCTCGGACTCCGGGCCGCCCTCCGAGCGCTGGGTCTTGTAGCCCTTGATCCGGGGGGAGATGGTGCGGGGGTCGACGGCTTCCGAGGGTGCGCCGGACGCGTAGAGGCCGCCCGGCTGGCCGTCGCGGTCGTGGGGGGCGAGCCAGAACACGCGGCGCAGGAAGGTGCCCGAGGCCCGGGAGGAGCGCGCCTCGGGGCCGAGGACCGCGTAGCCGACCATGCGGCCGCCGCGGTGGAAGGCGGGCTTTCCCCGGCGGGTGGGCAGCCGGTCGAGGCTCTGGCGCACGTAGTCCAGGCCGGTGATGTCCTCCAGCCACACGAGGCCGCTCTCGTGGGCGAGCTGCGCGGGCTCGATCAGGGCGCTCATGAGGTCGCTCCCACTTCAGCGTTGAGTCCGATACCGGGATAGAACTTCCGCTGGTTCGACAGGATCATTTCCTTGGGCGTGGCGATGCCGACGGTCTCCCGTACCCGGGCGGCGAAGGACCGGGAGGAGACGGGGTTGGCCCCTTCCAACTGGCACCAGTTCTTGTAGCTGTTGTACAGCTGGGCCTGCTCCGCACGCAGGGCGGGCCCCAGTGTGCAGCACTCGCTCAGGAAGCGCCCGGTGTGGTCCTCGGTCTCGGCGTACGCGGTGGTGGCCACGCGGACCTGCTGGGGGCCGGTGAGGTCGCGGGGCCCGTTGAGGTAGCGACCGGCCCCGGTGACCAGCCAGTTGAGGATGCCGGGGCCCTCCTCGGTGACCAGGACGTCGGCGAGGTTGTCCACTTTGCGGTCGTCCGCGACCACGCGCTCGAAGGGGATGAGTTTCATGCGTCGCCAGAACGCGTAGCCCCCGGTGCCCACTTCGGGCCGGTGGTTGCCGAGCAGCCACAGCTTGTGCGTCGGGTTGAAGCCGAAGAAGTCCTGGCGCATCCGGCGCGCCTTGATGCGGTCGCCGCCGGTGAGGAGCTTGACGCGGGCCTCGTCGAACCGGTCGCCTGGCTTGAGCTCGGAACAGACGATGATGCGCCGCCCGTGCAGCTCGGCCAGGTCGGTGGGGTGCCCCTCGAAGGGACGGGCCATCAGGAACCCGGGCGGAGCGGCGTCGGCGTAGTCGCCGAGCAGCTTGACCATGACGTCCAGCAGGACGCTCTTGCCGTTCTTGCCCTGTCCGTAGAGGAACGGCATGATCTGCGCGCCGACGTCACCGGTGATGGAGTAGCCGAGCAGCTCGTGCAGGAAGTCGATCATCTGGCGTCCGTCGGCGTCGTCGCCGAAGGTGTCGGTCAGGAACCGCTGCCAGCGCGGTGTGGCCATGGGCCGCGCGGCCACGCTCGTGGCGCGCGAGTGGTAGTGCTTCTCGGGGTCGGGCGCGGTGAGGGCGCCGGTGGAGAGGTCGATGACGCCGTCGGGGGTGCACAGGGCGTACGGATCGGCGTCCAGGAGCGAGGCGTTGAGGACCATGCCCGGCGCCGCCTTCGCCTGCATCAGCATCGCCTTCATGCCCGAGGTGGACAGGGCCCGGCGGCGGTGCCGGCGCAGCGCGGAATCGCTGTGGCGCGCGCGGGCGTCGGTCTCCGCGAGCGACTCGGCCATCTCTCCGGCCGCCCACAGCACGTTGTCGTCCTCGTCGATCTCCCAGCGGTAGCCGGACCACCGGTACCAGCCGAGCCCCGGCACGTGCCGGAAGTCGCGCCCGTACAGGGACACGAACAGCTTGGCGTTGCCCCGGTCGCTGAGGCTGTCGGGCAGCAGCCCGTGCTCGGTGGCCTGTTCCTGCGCCCGCTCGGGCGCGGTCTGGGCGGGCACCTGCTCGGCGGGGGAGCCCAGCATGATCTGACGGGCGACTTCGATCGGGTCGAACAGCCCTTCTTTGGCGGACGGTGTGCCGTTCATGTGCGGACCCCCGGATCGAGCGGCCGTCGGCTGCCCGCGCTCATCCCGCTGCGGATGATCTGCAGACTGCGACGTTCCTGGCCGGGGCGCGCCTGCGCGGCGGCGGTCACCAGCGCGGCTTCGGCGTCGGCGAGGTTCATGCGCCCGGCCCCCACCAGACCGCCCGCGGTGAAGGCGGCGCGGTTGAGCTTCTCGCTGAAGCCGGCGCCCTCGGGCAGCGCCGCGCATTCGGCGACGGCCCTCAGCACGGTGGCCAGGGTGCGCTCCGCCGTGTCGCGGCCGCCGCGCGCGGCCATGACGGCGGCGCGGGCCCGCGAGGGCACGGGAGTGGGCGGTGTGGGAGGAGTTAAGGCGGGGCGGTGGCCGGTGCGTTCGAGTTCGGCGGCCAGCCAGCCCGGCAGCGGCGCGGGGCGCCGGACCGTGCCGCAGGCGGTGTAGGTGCCGAGCGCCGTCGTGGTGCCGGGAGCGATGATGTAGCCGCCGTGCGCCCGTACGTCGACCTGCCAGGCCAGGGCCCGCTTGGCGCTCGACCCGGTCGAGCACCGCCACAGGTGCCCGGGCCGCGCGGCGTACCACAGGTGCAGGCCACCGGACGGCGTGCGCACCCGCAGGGTGGTGGCGTCCTGGCTGGGATCCTGCTGGCCGCGCAGCGCCGCGAGCAGGGCCAGGCTGTGAAAGCCGTGCTGCAGTCCGCCCAGCGACACCGAGGCCGGGATGTGGATGCCCGGCAGGAGCCGGTCCGGGTCCGGCAGCGGCGCCGGGTGCGCGTCGACGTCGATCACGACGAGGTTCGCCGGGCCGCACGCCACGCCCACCCCGAAGCGGGGCTGCTCCGCCCACCAGGCCTGGATGCGGTGCGGGTCGGTCGTGGCGGCGTGGAAGCCGTGGCACCAGCGACCGGCGGGGATGCAGGGGCAGCCCTGGGCGCTGTGCGGCTGGTCGCGGCAGCGACCGCAGTTGGCGGCCGGTGTCTTGCGTCCCGGGGCCAACGGGTGGACGGGCCAGCCCTGTTCGGCGCACCACAAGGCGGTGGCCAGCGGTGTCCCGGAGCCGCGCGCCTCGGACGCGATCGGGGCGCGCAGGGTTGAGTCGCTGCCGGATATCCCCAGTTCAAGGGACATTGATGGATCCTTTCGGCGACTGAAGCGACTCAAGTTCGAAACATGCTCCGCGCAGGCTAGCGGAACGGTCTCGATCAGTCCCGCAGTCGGAGAACTCAGTGGGGGGAGTGCGCGGTTCGGCGCCGGGCACCACGGGGGAGCGACCGAAGCGACCGAAGCCTGACCTTGGCATCGTCAAAGGCGACGGAGTGCGACGCCGGTTCCGGTGCTGCATTCCGGTAACCCGCGAGACCGGCGCCGCGCCCGCAGGCGTGCCCCGCCCGATGTGCCGAGTGCACGCGGGTACGAGGAGAACCGCCGGGCGATGTCGTGGGCAGGAGCCCGATGAGGACGGCGGAGCCCGTTCGGCTTCGGCTGTGCTCGTCGCCGTCTCAGGGAAGCGTTCGCCGGCAGTGGCCGGGGCGCGTCCTGTCGGGGGCCGTCGTGGGCGGCGAACCCTGTGGTGACGCGTGCGGGCGTCGTCCCTCGGTGTTGTGCATGCCTTTTCCCCCGGGGCGTGCGAAGTGTTCTCCGCGGCCTGCCGGCACGCAGAGGCTGGCTGTGCGGCGTCGGGTACCCGCTCCCTCGTGGCCGCCGATCACCCGTGGCACACCGTCCCGAGTAAAATAAAGGCTGACCGGTCTGTTTGTCGAGTGACGGGGGCGTTCTCCTGGGACATATCAGGGAGAGATCGCCCGTCGACAGCGGACGAGGGCCGCGACGGACCCGGCCGTCGGGGGTGAACAGCGGCCTCAGGTCATGACGAACCCTCACCAACCGCTTCGGACACGGCGGTTGAGGGAGAAGGCGCGTCGGCGCCCGGCGGCCGGGCGGGCTCCTCCGGGATGCCCACGCCCGACAGGGCCAGACGCCAGACGCTCTCGAGCTGGGCGACCCCGCTCCCCGCGGCCACCGCGGCCCCCGGGCGGCCGCGCAGGAACGCCTCGGCTCCCGCCGTCAGGTACTCGACCAGCGTCATGACCTCCGCGGGCCGGGCCCCTCCCCGCAACTGCCCGCTGCTGTACGCCTGGTCGAGCAGCTGCTTGACGACCGGGAGCCAGATGTCCGACCAGCCACCGGTGCCCGGCCGCTCCCTCGTCAGCCGCACCGCGCAGCGCACGGGCGTCTGCTCCTCCAGGAGGCGGGTCAGTTCCAGCGTCAGCTCCACGACCTTCCCGAGCGCGGACCCGGGCCGGGCCGAGACCTCCAGCAGCGCCGCCTGCGTCAGCGCGCGGCCCTCCTCCATCACGGCGTCGGCCAGTTCTCCCTTGGTCGGGAAGTGGAAGGTGAGAGCGCCGAGCGAAATGCCCGCGGTCCTGCACACCTTGGCGAGCGACGTCCCCTCGTACCCCTCCAGGTCGAAGTGCGCGGCCGCGGCCTCCACGAGGACGGCCCGCGTCCGCGCCGCCCGGCCCTGCTGCTTCGTCATGCTCACTCCGAGGTGGGATCGCTGGTGATGGGGAGGGGTCGCGACGGTCCCGCGCGACACGCGAGTTCCGTCCTGCGGTACCCGTCCAGTATCGACACGACACCGTCCGGCCGCGCATGAGTTGGCACATGCCGCTGGCCACGGCCCGCAAGAACGGCCGTCGGGCGGGCGACCGGCTGCCCGTGCAGCGGATCGCCCGCCGAACGACGGCGAGAGGGTTGCGGACGTGCTCGCCCCGACCCGGCTGGGGAAGCCCGTACGGCCGTACAACAGGCCTTTGGGCAGGGCGGCTTGAAGCGAGCGCCGGTGCCGTGGGCGCCGAGGCCGGCGGTCACCGGGCCATGTATGCATACGCCAGGGTAAACCGCCGGGACGGTTTGAACAGAAGAAGAGGTGATCAGACGGGGAGCGGGGCCGAACCGGCGGCCGCGGTCTCGAGGCACTGATCGATGGAGCCGCCGCTGGCGATGGGCACGGAGGCCAGCATCTCGGCCGGGACGTCGAAGGCGTCGACGAGGGTCATCATGTGCGGGGCGAGCTCGGCGATGACGGCGTTGACCGTCCGGGGCAGTTCGCGCACCTGGTCGCAGGTCATGTGGCCATCGGCCAGCAGGTCGCCGGTGTACTCGCTGATCTGCCCGAGGAGGAACAGCCGGCACAGGCACTTCAGCAGGTCTCGGGCCGAGGGGTCCGTCGCCTGGGCGGTGGCGGCGATGAAGGCGTCGGCGGCCTGGAGCCGGGCGTGGACGGAGACCATCTCCAGGGCGGCGGGGGAGGTCTCGTTCCACCGGGCCAGCGGGTCGCCGGAGGGGCCCTCCCGCAGCGCGACGCGCGCCCGGTCCTGCCACAGGGCCTCCACCTCGGCGAGCAGACCGCGCAAGAAGTGCAGATCCGTCATGTCCCGTTCGGCAGCCGGGAGTTGTTCGGCGCCCCGGCGGTCGACCTCATGGCCCAGCACCATCTCGGCGGCCGCCTTGACCCAGATGACGAGGTTGTCGCCCTCGGCCGTGATCCCGCCCTCGATGTTCAGGGGCAGGTCGGCCAGGCCGTTGGCGGGGAAGAGCCCCTGGGCTCCGCACCGCTCCCGGCACTCGATCGTGATGCCGCGGGCCTGCCAGGTGATCCAGCCCTTGGCGATGGCCACCAGACGCTCGACCTCGGCCCGGTCCTCGTCGGTGTGCTCAGCCCAGCGGGCCACCGTGGTGCGGTGCAGGAAGGTCATGGCGTACGCCATCGCCAGCTTGTTCAGCAGGCGGCCGTGATGGCTGCGGTGCGCGGCCAGCGCCACCTTCTCGCCGGGCTTGGTCCCGGCGATGAACCGGTTGTGGGCGTAGCGCACCGCGATGGCGAGCGCGGTGCGGGACATCCCCAGTGTGCCGGCGCTCATGCAGAGCTTGCCCATGGTGATGCGGCTGATGGAGCGGAGCAGGCGTCTGCGGCGATTGCCGAGGTTGCTGCTGAACTCCCCCTGGGGGTCGAGCCGTCCGTGCGCGGCCTCCAGGAGGGCCTCGCGCGGCAGCCAGACGTGGTCGAACGCGGTGAGGCTGTGGTCGACGGGGGTGCCGGTCCGCTGCGGCAGCGGCTGCACCTTCACTCCTGGCAGGTGCCCGTTCTCGTCGCTCAGCGGGGTCAGGAAGAGGAAGACCCCGTGGTCGCGGCCGTCGATCATCAGCCGGGCCGCCACCACGGCGCTCTTGGGACCGCCGATGATGCTCGTGTTCGGCATGAACTTGCGGGCGCCGGGCGTGGGGGTGTCCAGGACGAATCCGTTGGTCGTGCGGTCGAGCACCGCCGTCGTCTCCATCGAGGCCACGTCGTTGCCGTGTTCGAGCTCCGTGCACAGGAAGGTGCCGGTGCGCTGCATCGAGGTGAAGGCGGAGAGGTCGCGGCCGTGGACGTCGTGGTCGAGGAGGCTGCCGAGGAAGAGGTTGTAGTGGATGCTGGCGACCGTGCACAGACCGCCGTCCACGGGCCCGGTCCACTCGTGCAGACTGGCCAGCCGGTAGGGGTCGTTGGCCAGTTCCGCGGCGTCGCCCACGGCCTCGTTCACCAGCCGCAGCCGCTCGTAGGACAGGGCCACGCGCTCGTTGGGCGTCAGCCCGGGCTGGTAGGTGAAGTTTCGGCCACTTATGAGGGTGCGCCAGTTCTCGTGGATGCGGTCCCGGTCCTGCCTGTCGAAGAGCAGGTGCCCGAGTTCGCCGGCCGCCATGGCGGAGGGTCCGAACGCAGAGCGGCCGTGCGGACCGTTGCTATCAACGGTCTCCTCCATCTCTGCCGCGATGAAGGTGTCCTTCTGGAACGTCAGCAAGGTCATGGACCTCTCCCCGTTGATGAGGGACCCGGATAGATGGGATCTCAGCCACGAAGATACGTACCAACCGGTTTTGTTTACAACCCCTTTCGGGCAACAGGCCGGTGATGCTCAAGTGGTTTGAGAGCGTCTCTGAACCATACCGGAATGAAGCATTCCGGACATGATGCGCCGATTCTGGGCAATCGCGGGCAGCGGAACGCGCGGCGGACCTCCGGGTGCGGCAGCTTGAGAAACCAGCATCCTGGTTTTATTCTGTGAGACGCGCCCAAGGGTGCAGGCGAAACGGGACCCTAGCGTTGGTATGGGATCCTTCGACACCCCCTCGTCGTGCACAGCTGTCGATGCTAGAATACGAACCCTTTGGTTTATTTCTTGTCCGTCGGGGGCTGGCATGGAGGTGGGTTGTGGCGCAGCAGGAACGAGCCATCCGTACGCGGAAGAAGATTCTCGTAGCGGCGGCAGAGGTGTTCGACGAGGTCGGCTTTGAGGCGGCGACCATCGCCGACATCCTGAAGAAGTCCGGGATGACCAAGGGAGCGCTCTACTTCCACTTCACGTCGAAGGACGAGCTGGCCCAGGCGGTCCTGTCGGAGCAGGTCGTCGCCCTGCCGGTGGTCCCGGAACGGGAGTTGAAGCTCCAGCAGTCCCTCGACGAGGCGCTGCTCCTCACGCACCTGCTCGGGCGGGACTCCGGCGATCCGATCATCCAGGGCAGCATCCGCCTCACCGTGGACCAGGGATCGCCCAAGGACGGCCTGGACCGGCGGGTGCCGATGGCGGCGTGGATCGACCACAACACCCAGCTCTTCCAGGCGGCCAAGGAGAACGGCGAGATCATCCCGGACACGGACGTGCCCCGGGTCGCGAAGTTCATGGTCGGTTCCTTCACCGGCATCCAGGTGCTGTCGAGGATCATGACCGACCGCACGGACATGGCGCAGCGGGTCGTCGACCTGTACCGCCTCGTGATGCCGTCCATCGCGGTGCCCGCCGTCCTCGTCCGGCTGGACTTCTCGGCGAGCCGGGGACAAGAGATCTACGAGACGGCGCTGAGGGAACGGCAGGACACGGAGCTCGAGTTGGCCGGCTGAGCCGACCGGATCGCTCACCAGCACGCCGGGAGTCGGCCGTGCCCTCTGCGCGCAGGGTCTTGGAACGTGAACACGTGAAAACACAGCACTCACCGAGCGGAGACACGAATGAAGCAAGCTGTCTGCCCTTACGCGCTGGATGTCACGGGAAGCGACCTCGCCGGTGAGGCCGCGACACTGCGCGGACAGGGGCCGGCCGTCGAGGTGCTGCTCCCCGGCGGGGTGACGGCCTGGGCCGTCACCCGGCACCGCTATGCCAAGCAACTCCTGCTCGACCCGCGGGTGTCCAAGGACGCCCGTCAGCACTGGCCCGCCTTCATCGAGGGGCACATCACGCAGGAGTGGCCGCTCTACCCCTGGGTCGCGAACGAGAACATGCTGTTCGCCTACGGGGAGAGCCACGCGCGGCTGCGCCGTCTGGTGTCCGGGGCCTTCACCATGCGCCGCACCGAGGCGCTCCGCGGCCGGGTCGAGGAGGCCACGGCCCGGCTTCTGGACGCCCTGGAGGACGTGCCGGCGGGGGAGACCATCGACCTGCGCGAAGCGTTCGCCAAGCTGCTGCCGATGCAGGTCATCTGCGAGCTCTTCGGCGTGGCCGAGGAGCTCAGACAACCCCTGTGCTCCACCCTCGAGGTCGTCTTCGACACCGTGGTGTCGGCCGAGGAGATGGCCGCCGCGCAGGTGCGGGCCTTCTCGATGCTGGCCGAACTGGTGGCGGAGAAGCGGGTCAATCCGGGCGACGACCTCACCTCCGCACTGATCGAGGCACGGGACAACGGCGACGCGCTGACCGAGGACGAACTCCTGGGCACCCTCTACCTGATGATCGCCGCCGGCCAGGAGACCACCTCCGCCGTCATCACCAACGCCGTCGGCGCGCTGTGCGTCCGCCCCGAGCAGCTGGAGCACGTACGGGCGGGCCTCGCGGACTGGTCGGACGTCATGAACGAGACCCTGCGCACCCACAGCCCCACGGCGTTCTCGCCGCTGCGGTTCGCGGTGGACGACATCGACCTGGACGGCGTCACCATCAAGAAGGGGGACGCGATCGTCATCTCCTTCGCCGCCGCGGTCGAGGACCCCGAGCAACACGGCGAGGACCTCAAGGAGTTCGACGTGCTGCGCCACCGCGGGGAGGACCTCGCCTTCGGGCACGGCGTGCACCGCTGCCTCGGCGCCCCGATGGCCCGTCTGGAGACCACCGTCGCGCTGCAGGGGCTCTTCGAGCGGTACCCGGACCTCGCCCTGGCCGTGCCGCTGGAGAGCATCGCCCCGATGCCGTCCTTCATAGTCAACGGCTACGGATCCCTGCCCGTGGTACTCCGGCCCGCCGGCTGACCTCCCCGCCACCGCGCGGTCCGGTACCCGGCCGCACAGAGCTCCGCAGCCCTCTGGGCGGCGGAGCTCTTCGTTGTGCGGCACATCCGGCTCGAACGGAGGTCGAGACCTTTACTCAATGTTGAAAACCGCCATCGCGGTTTGTTATGGTTCTCCAGCAGGGGGCGCCCGGTGAGACGGTCGGGAAGCCATACTGCGTGTGCTCAAATGATGACAAAGACATCCCCGACGAGAGAGCGCGCTCAGGCGGTTTCACCGGCGAAATTCACCCCCGATGCCCGTCCCTCTGCACCACCGGAGCCCTCTGATGGCCAAACAGGATCGCGCGGTACGTACGCGCACCGCCCTGATCGAATCCGCTGCCGCGCTGTTCGACCGCGAAGGCTACGAACTGGCCTCGCTGTCCACGATCAGCGCACGGGCGGGGGTGAGCAGCGGCGCGCTGCACTTCCACTTCACCAGCAAGGCGGCTCTGGCGGACGCGGTCGGCCAGGCGGCCGCGCAGCGGCTGCAGGGCATCACCCAGCAGCGGGCCGACGATGCCCTGCAGACCCTGATCGACGTCACCCACGCCCTCGTCCAGGCCCTCGACCACGACGTGGTCCTGCGTGCCGGATTCGGCCTGAGCGACAGCATCGAGCACGTGCGCGTGGGCGCCGGCCTGCGCGGCAAATGGCAGGGATGGGTGGAGGATTCCCTGGCGCGGGCCGACCGGGAGGGCGCCCTGGCGCCGGAGAACACCGCGCAGGACGCCGCCACGGCCGTGGTCGCGGTCACCGCGGGCCTCGAGACCCTCGGCCGGCAGGACGAGTGGTGGCTCTCGCACGCCCCGCTCACCCGCTTCTGGCAGCTGATCCTCCCGAGGCTCGCCGCACCCTCCCGCCTGGACGCACTGATGGCGTCGGGAACCAAGGGCGCGGTGCCCTGGGGATAGGACACCGTGTGTGTCGAGACGTCGAAGGCCCCGCCGGACCGTGCCGGTGGGGCCTTCGACGTTCACGTCCCTGGGTGGCGCGCCAACGCGCGTCGGCGGATCCGGATTCCCAAGGTCCGAAAGATGATCCATAAACAGACTGCATAGGCCGTTTCATTCGGATCTCAAGAGGGCGTTGATCCGCCAAGGATCGACGACGGTTTGCTCCCCGGGCCCCATCTGGCCTGCCAGAACGGTCATTTGGTCGTGGTTCCGGCCCGGGATGGGCTTCAGGCGCACTCAAGGGGTGGTGGGGGGTCTGTGGAAACAGCGTGTACGGTCTGGTATTGACAAACCGTACTGCTGGTTTTTTACTGGGTGAACGCTCGATACAGGCCACACACGATCAGGGGGATGACGGCGTGGATATTGATGTTCTGGGTCCGTTGGGTGTGAGGGTGAATGGTGTTGCGGTGATGCCTTCGGCGCCGAAGCCTCGGAAGGTTTTGGCGTTGTTGGCGTTGCATGTGGATCGGGTGGTGCCGGTTGGGTTGTTGGTTGAGGAGTTGTGGGGTGAGCGTCCGCCGCGGTCGGCGCGGACGACGTTGCAGACGTATGTGCTGCAGTTGCGTGAGCTGATCGGTGCGGCCCTGGAGTCAGGGGCGAAATCCGGTGTGGAGCCGGTGGCGGGTGTGTCGGCGAAGGATGTGCTGGTGACTGCTCCGGGGGGTTATGTGTTGCGGGGCGGTGGTGGTTCGAGTGATGTGCGTGAGTTTGATCGGCTTGCGGGCATGGGGTATCGGGCCATGGATGCGGAGGATTTCGCGGGGGCTGCGCGGTGGTTGCGTGAGGCGCTCGGGTTGTGGAGTGGTTCGGCGTTGGCGGATGTGCGGGTGGGTGCGCAGTTGGAGGTGGAGGTGTGCCGGCTGGAGGAGTCGCGGTTGTGTGCGCTGTATCAGCGGATCGAGGCTGATCTCCGGCTGGGGCGTCACCGGGAGTTGCTGGGTGAGCTGACGGTGCTGGTGAGCCGGTATCGCACGCATGAGGCCCTGCACGGTCAGTTCATGCTGGCGCTGTACCGGTCGGGGCGGCGCACCGAGGCCCTCGCGGTGTATCAGCGCCTGCGCCAGGCCCTCGTACGCGACCTGGGACTCGAACCCTCGGCCCAACTGCGCCGACTGCAACAGACCATGCTCCAGGCCGGCGAACCCACCCCCCACACCGCCCGGCCCGAAGCCGTCGGCGGTGCCTCACGGGAGCGACTCGTACGGGCTGGTTGAGAGCCGCCCTGCGACCGAGGCGGTCCCACCGGCTGCGCCCCTCCCCCTTCCGAAGCCTGACGGCGGCTTCGGAAGGGGGAGGGGCGTTTTGCTGTGCGGATGGGGTTCGGGGACCGCACACCGGTCGTGGCGCTACCGGGCCTCGTGCTCTTGCTGGATCCTGCGGAGCAGATCCTCCTGGTCCCACACCAGCTGTTCGATCCGCGCCTGGAGCTGAGCAATCTCCGAAGGCAGGTCCAGAGCGCGCGGGCGCGCCGCGAGCAGCGTGGGGGAGTGGTTGAGGATCGCCTCCATACGTGAACGCAGGGCCGGGCCCGGTTCGATGCCGAGCGTGGTGACCAGATGGCGGCGCGCACGCTCGTAGACGCCGAGCGCCTCCGCCTGCCGGCCGCCCCGGTACAGGGCCACCATCAGCAGGTCGTAGAACCGCTCGCGCAGCGGATGGTCCGCGGTGAGGCGCTCCAGGGCCGAGGTGATCTCGGCGTCCTTGCCACAGTTGAGGCTCGCCTCGTACAGGGCCTCCAAGGTGGCCAGGCGCTGCTCCTCCAGCCGGTCCGCCTCCGCCGTGCAGATCGGACCCTGGCGGCTGTCCTGGAGAGCCGGCCCCTGCCACAGCGCCAGGGCGTCGCCCAGGAGTCGCATCGCGTACCGGGGATCCTCGGGGACCGCCGCCCTGCCCCGCCCGGACAGTTGGTCGAAGCGCGCCACGTCCGTCGAGGCGTGGCCCAGCGTCAGCAGGTATCCGGTGGGCAGGGTGCTGATCCAGGTGTGGCCAGGCGAGGGCAGCAGCCGGCGCAGCCGGGCGACGTGGGTCTGCAAGGCGTTCGGCGCGTTGGAAGGAGGACGGTCGCCCCACAACTCCTCCACCAGGCGGTCCACGGACAGGAGTTCGCCCGCGTGGATGACCAGGGTGGCGAGCAGGGCCCGCTGCTTGGGGCCGCAGGGCACGATGCCTTCCCCGGTCGTCCCGTCGTGCACGGCCACCGGGCCGAGCAGCCGGAACTCGGTCTTCTCGCCGCGTACCGGGGCGGGCGCGGTGAGGTCGAGGACGGTCACCGCGCCACCGCGGACGGCGCCCGGGCCAGCAGCAGGGCGCAGCGCACGTCGTCCTGGATCCGTTCGGCGACCTCGACGAGGCGGTCCTGGAAGTAGAAGTGGCCGCCCTCGAACAGGTGCAGGCCCATGAAGCGTTGGGAGGCGGCCGCCCAGCCCTCCAGGCGGTGTGGCGGCGCGATGTGGTCCTCTGTGCCGCCGAACACCGAAAGCGGCACCTGCAGCGGCGCGGCGAGCGGCGCCGTGCGCCAGGTCTCGCTGATGCGCAGATCCGAGCGGATGGTCGGAGCGAACAGGTCCCACAGCTCCTGGTGGTCCAGGACCGACGGCGCGGTGCCGCCCATCGCCGTGAGCTCCCGGCGCAGCTCCGCGTCGCTCAGAAGGTGACGGCGCGTGCCGTCCCCGTCGGGGAGCAGCGTGCCGCGGGCCGAGACACCGAGCCACACCGGTGGCGTACGGCCCGCTTCGAGAAGCCTGCGGGTCAGTTCGTACGCGACGGCCCCGCCCAGGCTGTGCCCGAAGAAGGCGAAGCGGCCGGTCAGCCCGTCGTCCAGCTCGTTCAGGAAGTACTCGATCAGCGCGCCCATGTTCTTCACCGGGAGGCGGCCGTCACGCGGGCCGCGGCCCGGCGCGTCGGGCACCCGCACGTCCCAGCCGGCCGGGAAGAAGGACGGCCAGTCGCGGTACATGAGATGCGAACCACCGGAGTGGTGGAACACGAACAGGCGCAGCTCCAGCTCTTCGGCTTTCTGCATGGAGACTCCATCGACGAGACGCTCTGGCGGCCGACCCGGTGACCAGAGGTACCGGAACGGGCGCAGGGAGTTGGCACCCTAACCGCGTCCCGGCCGCCGCGAGCGTTTCCGCGAGTGAGCCTCGAACCGCCCTGCACGCATCCTCAAGTCGGTGCCTCACGGCCTCAACCACCCTTTGTACAGGGCTACTTGAGGACCGGTCCAGCAACGGGTGCGGTGGCCGGGAACAGGTCTAGCGTGCCGAGGAACAAGGCCGCCACTCGATGGGTCACCAGGCACGGCCGCCACTCGATGGGGTACGAGAGGAAACCGTGGAGATTCAGGTTCTGGGGCCGTTGAGCGCCTCCGTCAACGGGGTCTCGATCGTGCCCACCGCGAGCAAGCCGCGTCAGCTCCTTGCCCTGTTCGCGTTCTATCCGGGGCGCATCGTCCCGGTGGCCACGCTCATGGAAGAGCTGTGGGGCGCCGACATGCCGCAGAGCGCCCTGACCACGCTGCAGACGTACGTCCTGCAGCTGCGCCGCCACCTCGGCACCGCCATGGGCCCCGACGGCCCCGGCAACGCCAAGGAGATCCTGGCCACCCGGCACGGGGCGTACGTCCTGCAGATCCCGGCCGAATCCGTCGACCTGCACCGCTACGAGCAGCTCGTCGCGGGCGGGCAGCGGGCTTTCGAGGAGGGCGAGGACGGCCAGGCCGCCGCGCTCCTCAGAGGCGCCCTCGACATGTGGAACGGGCCGCCCCTGGTCGACGTACGGGCCGGGTCGATCCTCTCCATCGAGATCATGCGGCTGAAGGAGTCCCGCCTGGGCACCGTCGAGCGGCGCATCGACGCCGATCTGCGGCTCGGCCGGCACGCCGAACTCATAGCGGAGCTCACGGATCTGATCGCCCGCCACCCGCAGCACGAGGGCCTGCACTCCCAGGCGATGCTCGCCCTCTACCGCTCCGGACGGCAGGCGACCGCGCTCGACGTGTACCGCAGGCTGCGCAAGCGGCTCATCGACGAGCTCGGCGTGGAGCCCTCGCCGCAGCTCCAGCGGCTGCACCAGATGATGCTCACCGTCGACCCCGCGCTCGACGTGGTGGCGGGGGAGCGGCGCGCCTCGACCTTCGACCTGTACGCCGCCTGACCGCACGCCGCCACCTACAGGAGTGGGCCCCCGGCCGGCACGGGCCGCCTCGGCAGCGCGTGCACCGCCGACTCCGCGTGGTGCCGGGCCAGTTCGAGGACCGTCAGCGACATCCGTCCGATGTCCTGCCGCAGAGCGAGCCGGGCCTGTGCGGCACCGGTCGGCAGGCCCCGTAACGCGTTCTCGTCGAGCAGCACCGAGTGCTGGGCGATCACACGCACCCCGTCCTCGTCGGGCACCACCGACCACTCCCCCATGTGCGCGGCGGCCGCCGGCACCGCCGGCATGGTCTGCTTGTGGACGATCCTCCCCGCGTGCGGGAAGCACAGCCGCACCGAACTCGCCGTGCGCACCGCCCCCTCGGGCAGCCGTACGTCGTAGTCCAGGACCTGCACACCGGGGGCGGACTCGGTCAGTTCGAGGCGCGGCACGTGCGCCACCAGGCCAGGCCAGTCGGCCGCCCGGTACAGGAAGTCGTAGACCAGCTCGCCCGGCCCGTTCAACCGCACCGACTCCTCGAAGGACAGCACCAGGTCGTCGAGCGGCAGGTCGCTTTCGGCGATGCGGCGCAGGCTCTCCAGGTCGGCCCGGGCGTTGTCGTCGGTGACCAGACCGACCCAGGTCACGTCGTCCGGATGGTCGCCCACGACCGTGAACTCGTGCCGTACCGTCACCACACTGCGCCCGCCCGCACTTTCCTCGACGGTCCACTCCCCGCCCATTGTCTCGACCGGCGCCTCCTGCCTGAGCTGGAAGAACTCGATGCGCCGCTCGTGCGCGTGCCGCACGCGCGCCGTGAACGACGACCTGATGCCACCCCCCGCGCTCTCCCACGAGCGCAGCCGCTCCCGGGGCCCCTCGAAGTCGAGGCGCTCGACGTGCAGAACGGACGGGCAGTACAGCGGCCTGCGTTCGGCGTCCGCGAGCAGGGCGTAGACCACTCCGGCCGGCGCGGCCACCTCGACCGAGTGCCGCGTACGGTGCACACGCTCACCAAACATCACAGACTCCCTGGGCGGTCGGGACCGAGCGGCTTGCCGTCGGCATGAGTCGGCCCGCCGTGGCAGGCCGTCCACGGGGAAGGTCCGGAGCGGAGAAATCCACCACCGCTGATCGCACCTCCGGTCGTCGGGTCGGGGCTGTCGTGACCCCACGGTGTCCACCTTCGACGCACGCGCTTGAGGAGTATTTGAAGGAGGCTCGATCCGCGCCCGAGAGACTGCCTGTACCGAGTTCGGATCTCCCGGAGTGCGCCGGGGCCCGCTCGGCGTCCCTCACCACCCATAGGCCCGGACGGAAGCGGAGACCGAGATCATGACCGTCGAGTTGGTGGACACCGCCGAACGCACCCGTGAGAGCCAGAAGTTCGCCGCTCTGTACGCCGAGGTGCAGCAGTTCTACGCGCACCAGATGCAGATCCTGGACGCGCACGACTCCGAGCGCTGGGCCGGCACCTTCACCGAGGACGCCGTCTTCGAACTGCCCTCGCTGCCCGAGCCGGTGCGCGCCCGCGTCGGCCTCGCCCGCTACGTACGGGAGGGCGCCGCACGCCAGCGCCGGGCCGGCAACCGCCTCAACCACTGGGTCGGCATGCTCGACGTCCAGCCCCAGCCGGACGGCTCGCTGCGCACCCGCTGCTCGGCCCTGGTGTATGTCACGCCGGCCGGCGGCAGTTCCAAGGTCCTGTACGTATGTGTCATGGAGGACACCCTCGTCCGCACCCGTGGCAAGTGGCGCACCGCGCACCGCCGGGTGACCCGGGACGACCTGGCGTGACCCGGATCGAGCGGAATGTCAGGTCTGTGTCAGAGCTTTGTGGCGTGCTGTCGGCATGCTTGAACAGCGCTTCTTGAAGAAGGGGAGGGGGCTTCGCCGGCGCGTGCCCCGGACTGCCGATGACCACTAGCCGCTTCGCACGTCTGCCGCAGGGCGAGCCGATCACCGTCGTCGTCGAACTCGGTCGCAGCGCACCACCCGTACTGGAGTTGCGCGGCCCGATCGAGACCACCCGCGTCGAGGCCGCGCTCGACAGCATCGCCGCGCGCCACCCCGGCGCACCCGCCTGGACGGCCGACCTCCAGAGCAAGGGGCGCGGGCGGCACACGGTGCGGTTCAAGGACGGACCCCACGGCGAGCCCGCCGAGTTCCCCCTCGGCGCCCTCGCCGACCTGCTCACCCACGGCGGGCGCCGCTCCTTCATCACCCGCCACCTGGCCGCGACGCCTCGCCAGCGCGAGCTGCTGGCGGACGTCGACGCCCATCTCGATCCGGGCCGCCAGGTCGAACAGGCCGCATGGGACTGGCACGGGCCCCTCGACGTGGCCCGGTTCACCGCTGCCTGGCGCTCGGTGTCCGCCCGCGAATCCGTGCTGCGTACCGCCTTCGACGACCAGGACGCACCCGGACTCGTGGTGCACGACCAGGCCGAACCCGAGGTCGTGTGGCTGTCGCGCGGCAGCGTCGAGTGGCACTCCCTCGTCGCCGCCGACCGGCGCCGCGGCCTCGACCCGCGCCGCCCGGCCCCGCTGCGCATCACCCTGCTCGGCGGCGGCCCGGCGAGCCCGTCGGTCCCCCCCGCCCGGGTGCTGCTCACCTACCACCACGCGCTGCTCGACAGCTGGTCCGTGCGGCTCCTGGTCCGCGAGTTCTACCGCGCCTACCTGGCCGACGGGGAACTTCCCGGCGGCGAGCGACGGCCCGACATGACCGACTACGTGTCCTGGCTCGCCACTCAGGACACCACCGCCGCCCAGGACTTCTTCACCGGCGCCGACACCCCGGACGCCGGGCCCGTACCGCCGCTCTTCACCGAGACGGGCAGTCATCCAGAGGGCCGGTCCCGGCTCCGGCTCACCGAGGCGGAGACCGCGCGGCTCACCAACTGGGCCGCGCTCTGGGGCAGTAGCGAGTCCACCGCTCTCCAGGCGGTGTGGGCCCTGCTGCTGTACCGCGCCGGGCGGGCCTCGGGCCCCTCACTGGTGCGCTTCGCCACCACCGCCCGGGGCCGCGGCGTCCTCTTCGAGGGAGTGGAGCGAACCTGCGGCGCCCTGGCCGGTCCGCTGCCGCAGTCCGTGCTCGTCGACCCGGACGCCACGGTGCCCCAGCTGTTGGCCGCCCTGCGCGACCGCTCCCTGGAGCAGGCCGCCTACGAATGGGTGTCGGCCGGGCAGGTCGCCTCCTGGACGCGCCCGCCCGGCCCGCCCGCCGACACCCTGCTCACCTTCGAGGCCCAACCGCGCGGTCTGGCCGAGCTGGAGGCCGAACTGGCCACTTACGGCATCGAGGTGGAGCCGCCCCAGACCCTGGGGGCCCGCACCGCCTTCCCGGTCACACTGATCGTCCACCACGACGGGGTCGGCCGCCTGGTCCTCACCGCCTCCTACAACCAGGCGCGGCTCTCGGAGATCACCGACCTCCTCGCCCATGCCGCGCTGCTGCTGCGTGAACTCCCGCGCGAAGCAGGGCAGTTCACCACCGTCGGCGAGGCCCTCACCCTGCTGTCCGGCATGGGCGAGGGCGCCGCCGTCCTTCCGGTGCGGGCCGAACCCCAGGGGAGCGGCGCCCGGCCCGCCGTGCTGTGCCGCCCGGCCGGCCCGGATGCCGGCACCGTCGGCCTGCTTCAGGCGCCCGGCATCTCGCGGGCCTTCTACGACCAGCTCGCCCAGGCCTACCCGGGGCCCGAGGAACTTCTCCTGCTCGGCTCCGTCCCGGCGGGTGGCCCCCAGGCCGCAGTCGGCGCACAGGCCGTGTACGACGCGCTGGGCCCCCACGTCCGTCCCGGCGGCACCCTGGCCTTCGCCGGGTTCTCGGGAGACGGCGTCGCCGCCTGCGCCATCGCCCGCCTCGCCGCGGCGGACGGCCATCGGCCGCTCGCCGTCGTCCTCGACGCCAGCGCCACCGGACCCGACGACCTGGCCCGCCTGCTCGCGGCGTCCGTGCGGCGGCGCCACTGACCCTCCGCAACGCGCCCCACGCACCGCACGACACCAGGGAAGCACCTGCACCGAGTAGCGAGATGCCGAGGAGGCAGCCATGCAGAACCCCGAACCGAACCCGGCGCCGCGCCTGCGCAAGGACGAGATCGTCTCGCGGGCCTGGGCCGAGGCGCTGGCGATGGCCTGCGGAGACGCGGACCACGCCCACCGCCCGCCGGGCGAGCTGGTGGCCGCGGCGCTGAAGGCGCACCACACGCTGTCGCGCGGGCTCGGACCGAGCGGGCCGGTCGCCGCCGTCGGCTCGGACGGCGGTGTGCGCTGGCTCGCCGCCTTCGTCGCGGAGTACGCCGCCCAGCAGAAGCAGTGGGACGACCCCCGGCACGGCGAGGCGGCCTGAGGTGGTGGACGCCCATCACAGCTGAACTCGACGTTCCGCACGGTGCAAAGGCCCCGGATCGGCCTCCCGATCCGTGTGACCCGTGCACATCCCTCTGTCCGCGCCCGCCCGCGTCGTCCCCGACGCAGGCGGGCGCGTTGACGTTTCCGGGGACGCCCGCCCGCCGGTGACCACCCGCCCGGCATGAGCGGCAACGGCCCCGCCCCCGGGGGCCAGCCGACGCGAACGGGCCAAGACAGACCGCGCTGCCGGTTCTTCGGCCTTTGCGTAAGGGCCTGTCCACACATGCAGACGTTACGGATCGACGTCCCTGGACGCGTCGGCCCATAAACGGGGCAGCCGGTCTGGGATGCCGACGGCGCTGAACGCCCTATTTGGTAGGTAGTGTGTGGTTTTCAACCCCGGCATGTGTCACTTGAGTCTTTCTAGGGGCGCTTGAGATCCGCATGGCATTCTGTAAAAACAGCGAGTATGGTTTGGTATTGACGAACCGACCACCCTGTTTGTGTGACGTGTTCGTCGGAGACCCGGTCTGCCCGCAGCCCTCGGATCGACACCGTCGCTTCGAGGCGCACACACAGTGAGGGGATGACGGCGTGGATATTGATGTTCTGGGTCCGTTGGGTGTGAGGGTGAATGGTGTTGCGGTGATGCCTTCGGCGCCGAAGCCTCGGAAGGTTTTGGCGTTGTTGGCGTTGCATGTGGATCGGGTGGTGCCGGTTGGGTTGTTGGTTGAGGAGTTGTGGGGTGAGCGTCCGCCGCGGTCGGCGCGGACGACGTTGCAGACGTATGTGCTGCAGTTGCGTGAGCTGATCGGTGCGGCCCTGGAGTCAGGGGCGAAATCCGGTGTGGAGCCGGTGGCGGGTGTGTCGGCGAAGGATGTGCTGGTGACTGCTCCGGGGGGTTATGTGTTGCGGGGCGGTGGTGGTTCGAGTGATGTGCGTGAGTTTGATCGGCTTGCGGGCATGGGGTATCGGGCCATGGATGCGGAGGATTTCGCGGGGGCTGCGCGGTGGTTGCGTGAGGCGCTCGGGTTGTGGAGTGGTTCGGCGTTGGCGGATGTGCGGGTGGGTGCGCAGTTGGAGGTGGAGGTGTGCCGGCTGGAGGAGTCGCGGTTGTGTGCGCTGTATCAGCGGATCGAGGCTGATCTCCGGCTGGGGCGTCACCGGGAGTTGCTGGGTGAGCTGACGGTGCTGGTGAGCCGGTATCGCACGCATGAGGCCCTGCACGGTCAGTTCATGCTGGCGCTGTACCGGTCGGGGCGGCGCACCGAGGCCCTCGCGGTGTATCAGCGCCTGCGCCAGGCCCTCGTACGCGACCTGGGACTCGAACCCTCGGCCCAACTGCGCCGGTTGCAACAGACCATGCTCCAGGCCGGCGAACCCACCCCCCACACCGTCCCCAGCAGCCGGGACCCGCGACTGCTCGCCGTCGGCTGACCGGCATGACCAGGCGGCCGGACCCGTGACGAGCACCAGCACCACACCCACCCCTCAACAGGGCGGACCACACGGACAGTTCATCCAGTTCACACGGACCGGCGTGGCCGGGCGGACACCCGCGAGACGCGACGTACCGCCACCTCACCATCGGCCTGCGGAACGGAACCCTTGGAGTCGACTCATGCAAGAAGAAATGCTGTTCTCCCGCACACCGGCCCCCGCCGACCCCGCGCACGACCGGCTGCTGACCGGCCTCGTGGTGGTTCTCGCCGACGTGCTGCGCACCACGCCGGACCGGATCGACCCGGAGGAGACCTTCCGGCTGCTCGGTCTCGACTCCATGCTGTGCGTCCAGTTCGTCGCGGCGCTGAACAGCCACTACGGCACCGACGTCCGGGCCGACGTCATGCTCGACCACCCCACCCCGACGGCGCTGGCGCGCCACCTGTCGCGCACGGTGATCCCGCACGGCGCGCCCGCGGCCGGACGTCCCGCCCGCACCCTGCCGCAGAACACTCAGGCGTCCCCGGTGAACGGCGCCGACATCGCGCCGGTGGCGGAGCTGCTGCGCGAGGAGCTCGCCCGCATCCTGGGCTGCGACCCCTGGGACATCCACACCGACACCCCCTTCACCCTGCTCGGCGTCGACTCCGTCATCGCCTCGGAGTTCGTGGCCGCCGTCAACCGGATCTACGGGCTGCGCGAGCCCGCCGGAACGCTGTACGACCACCCCGACCTCACAGCGCTCGCGGCGCACATCATCGCCTCCGACCCGCCGCACCACGTTCCCGAGGTCATGCCCGCCGCGATGGGCGTGCGCGTGCCCGGCGCCGCGCCGCTCGGCATCGGCGCGTTGCTCGACGCGGTGCGCGCCGGATGGCTGTCCATCGACGACGCGCTCACCCTCCTGTCGCGCAGGGACTGAACGGCGAAACCCATGGACATGCGATCGGATCTCATGGACGAGCGAGAAGTACTCACCCGTTTCAAGGCGGGAAGTCTCGAACGGGGCCAAGCCGTTCGGATCCTCACGACCCTGATGTCCGTCGGTGTCGCCGACTCCGTACCGACCGCCCCCGAACGGACCGCGACCCCGACGGTGGTCACGGCGCCCGAACCGGCACGGACCGAACAGCCCCGCCCGACGCTGCGGCCCGCTCCCGAGCCCATGACGCCCGCCGTCACGGAGCCGCACGAGGCGGACGGCGCCGACGCCGTGCCCGCCACGGACCGGTACGCGATCGTGGGGATCGCCGGACGCTACCCTCTGGCACCCGATCTCCTCGCCCACTGGAAGAACCTGCGCGACGGCCGCGACACCTCCTGCGCCGGCCCCCTGGACCGGCCGAGCGGATCGCCGCTCGAACCCGGACTGCGCGGACACTTCCTTGGCGAAGTGGCCGAATTCGACGCGGAGTTCTTCGGACTCGCCCCCGCCGAAGCGGCCCTGATGGACCCCCAGGCCAGGCTGTTCCAAGAGATCGTCTGGGAGGCCCTGGAGGACGCGGGTTGCACCGGCCCCCGCCTCGACTCCCTCACGGGACCCGACGGCTCCCCGCGTGCGGTCGGCGTGTTCGCCGGCGTCGGCGCCGCCGACTACTCCCTCCTCGCCGCCGAGGGCTGGGCCCGCGGACACCGCGAGATGCCGAACAGCGGCCACCGCGACCTCGCGGTCGGCCTCGCCGCACGACTGCGCCTGAGCGGCCCCGCCCAGGCCGTCGACAGCGCCGGTACCTCCGCCCTCGATGCTGTGCACCTCGCCGTCGGCGCCCTGCGGCGCGGGGAGTGTGCGGCCGCCGTGGCCGGAGGTGTCGAACTGCTGCTGCACCCCTCACGCGGCCGCGACGAGGCCGGGGAAGGAGTCGGCGCCATCGTGCTCAAGCCCCTCGCACGCGCCCTGGCCGACGGCGACCAGGTGCACGCCGTGCTGCGCGCGACCACCATCGGTGGCCCCACCCTCCGCGCGCCCGCCGACGTGGCAGGCCGAGCCGCGGCCGTACGCGAGACCTACGAGACGACCGCGCGGCGCATCGGCGACGCCGGGGGCGCCACCGGGATCGCGGCACTGACCTCCGCGGTGCTCCAGCTGCGTGCCGGAGTGCTCGCACCCACCGGACCCCGGCCCGCGCCCGTGGCCTGGCCGCGGCCGCGCGACGAGCAGGGCCGCGAACTGCCCCGTACCGCCGTCGTGGAGCTGGCCGCGGCCCAAGGGCCCGGCATCACCGGCGTACTGGAAGAATTCCTGCCTCCGGCGCAGAGCGCCGCACGCCCCGAGCGGGACCACAGGGCCGCCGCGCGGGACGAGCTGGTCCTGCTGTCCGCGCCCACCCCGGCCCATCTTGCCGCCCTCGCCGCACGGCTCGGCGACTGGCTGACCCCCGCCGCCTCCGGCGGACGCGGCGAGGGAGTCACCGCGCTGCCCGCGCTCGGCGAGCTGGCCCGTGCCCTGCGCGTGGGCCGCGCCGCACTGCCCTGCCGGCTGGCACTGATCGTCCGGGATCTGCCCCAACTCCGTTCAGCGCTGGGCGAGTTCGCCGCAGACCCGGACGCGGTGCGAGGCGGCCGTGTCCGCAGCGCCGACCTGAGGTCCGGCGCTGCGGACCCCTACGCTCTCGCCGGGGTGCCCGAGACCCGGGACTACCTGGCCGCGCTGTGGCGCGGGAACCGCCTGGAGCAGCTGACCCGGCTGTGGCTGTCCGGGCTGCCCATCGACTGGGCCGCCCTCGAACAGCGCACCGGCGCCGGCGCCATGGTGGTTCCGCTGCCCCCGTCGGTATTCCTGCGCCGCCCGCTGTGGCTGGGCGGCGCGCACGTCACCGGTGCCCCGAACGGGAACACCGGGGAGGTCGGTGCGGCGATGGAGCCCACCGGATGAGCGGATGAGCGCAAACGTGCTACTGGGCGGGTCCGGGTCGGCCGGACCCGGTGAGCCGGGCCGCCCCGCGCCGGTCAAGCTGTGGTTCTGCACCAACGAGGAACTGGCCGCCGAGTTCGCCAAGATCCTGGCCGGCGCCTGGCTTGACGCGCCCGAGCGTGAACTGGCCGAGCGGTTCCTGTTCGAGCAGGACCGCCACCAGTACGTCATCGCGCACGTCCTGGTGCGGCGCGTACTGGCCCTGGAAACGGGTGTGCCCGAGTCGGAGGCCGTGATCTGGCGCTCGACCCGCGGCAGGCCGTTCTTCCGCCGGCCCCCCGAAGGGATGCTGCGCGGCGGCCACAAACTGGACTTCAACCTGTCCCACACCCACGGGCACAACCTGCTCGGCATGGTGCGTGACCACCGCATCGGCGTGGACGTGGAACGGCTCGACCGCGGCGCGCGCGGGCTCAACACCATCGTCGACACCTTCGCGCCGCAGGAACAGCACTGGGTGGCCCAGGCACCGCCCGGCCGCCCCCGCGACCGGCGGGTGCTGCGCCTGTGGACGCTCAAGGAGGCGTACTCCAAGGCCCGCGGCCTCGGACTCGGCCTGCCCTTCGACTCGTTCGCCTTCGAACTCGCCGAGGACAGCGGAGTCCTCGGCTTCCAGCCCCCCGACAACGACACCGAGGGCGCCCAGCGGTGGCGGTTCCTGGAACTGGAACCCGCCCCCGACGTGCTGGCCGCCGTCGCGGTGATCGTCGACGCGGGCGCGCCCGCGGTGCTCCAGCTGCACCACGGCTTCCCCTGGAGCCGGGGCGTGCCCCAGCTCATCGCCCTGCCCGAACCGGCGCGGATCCTCGTGTGAGGACCGCCCGCGCGCTGCCCGAACCGTACGACCGGTCCCGCACGCCCGCCGACCCGGCGAGCGGCCCGACCGGGGCCTGACGACGGCCCGTTCGCGGGCCGGGCGGCCGGCGCCGCCCACCCCGTGGCGCCGCGCCCGCATCCCTCTCCCACGAAGAACCCAAGGAGGAACCCGCCATGGCGAACGGAACCGCACTCGACGCAGCCACCCCCCGGGCGGAGCGCACGGCGGTCGCGCACCGTCTGCTCATGTGCCGCCCGCAGTACTTCGACGTCACGTACAGCATCAACCCGTGGATGAACCCGGAGAAGCCGACGGACGCCGAGGCGGCCCTGCTCCAGTGGGAGCAACTGCGCGAGCTGTACCTCTCGCTGGGGCACACCGTCGAAGTGGTCGAGCCGATCGAGGGCCTGCCCGACATGGTGTTCGCCGCCAACGGCGCCACCGTGGTCGACGGCAAGGTGCTCGGCGCCCGCTTCCGCCACCGCGAGCGGACCGCCGAGGGGCCCGCCTACCTCGACTGGTTCGCCCGCAACGGCTTCCACGACCTGCTGTGGCCGGAGCACATCAACGAGGGCGAGGGCGACTACCTGCGGGTGGGCCGCCGCCTGCTGGCCGGTACCGGCTTTCGCACCGACGCTCGCTCGCACGCCGAGGCCCAGGAGTTCTTCGGCCTGCCCGTCACCGGCCTGACCCTGGTCGACCCGAACTACTATCACCTGGACACCGCGCTCGCGGTGCTCTCGCCCGACGAGGTCATGTACTACCCGGCGGCCTTCAGTCCCGGCAGCCGGGCCGTGCTGCGCGAGCTGTTCCCCGACGCGGTCATCGCCTCGGACCAGGACGCCGCGGTGTTCGGCCTCAACGCCTTCTCCGACGGCCTCAACGTGCTGCTGCCCCAGGCGGCCACAGGGCTCGCCGAACAGCTCAGGGAGCGGGGCTTCAACCCGATCGGAGTGGGCCTGGGCGAGCTGCTCAAGGCGGGCGGCAGCGTCAAGTGCTGCACGCTCGCGCTGTCGTGACCGAGTGCCCGGCATGCGGAGGGCCCCGGTGCTGTCACCACAGCATCGGGGCCCACCCCACGGTGCGGCCGTCGCTCAGGCGGCCGCGGTCGCTTCCTCCACGGGGCGGTCCAGCTCCCGCTCGGCGCGCCCCAGCATGATCGAGTCGGCGATCTCGCCGCTGCGTACCGCGATGTTCGACAGCAGCGCCGACGACAGGCCGTGGCTGTGCTCGGTCCCGCCCTGGAGGTAGACACCGCAGGTCAGATCCGAGGCGGGAACGAGACGGTAGTCGCGCTCGACCCGGTGCCTGCCCGCGGCGTCCCGCTGGAAGTGCCGGTCGAACTCGCCGAGCAGACGAGCCGGGTCCACGCAGTCGTAGCCGGTGGCGAAGACCAGCGCGTCGACGGCAAGCTCCTCCGTCCGGTCGTCGAGCAGCGAGCGCAGCACCACGTGCTTGCGGCCGCCCGCGGACTTGACCTCGGTGACCCGGGTCAGGTTGCGGAAGTGCAGGCGGTGGCTGTCGCGCACCTCCTCGTCGTACGCCCGCTGGTACAGGGAGCGGATGACGTCCGCGTCCACCACCGAGTAGTTGGTGTTGCGGTGATAGCGCCAGAACGCGTCCCGGCCCCGGTCGGTGCCGAAGAAGTACTCGTCGACCGCACTGGGATCGAAGACCTGGTTGGCGAAGGGGGTGTCGTCGGCGACGGAATAGCCGTACGACGGAATGATCGCGGAGACCTGGGCGTGCGGCAGCGAGTCGTAGAGGAACCGGGTGATCTCGGCCGCGCTCTGGCCCGCGCCGACCACCGCGACGCTCTTGAGGTCCTCGGGTGCGTGTGTGTTGAATCTGCCCAGGAACTCCGAGCTGTGCCACACCCGTTCGTCGGCCGTCATGCCTTCCGGCAGCCGCGGTACGAGTCCGGTCGATATGGCCACGTTGCGTGCGGTGACCACCTGGGTCCTGCCGTTGCTTTCGCGTACCTCGACCTCAAGGAGGTCGAGTTCCCCGGAGCCGGTCTCGGCAACGGGCCGGATCGAGGTGACCTCCGCGCCGTAGGTGACCTGATCGTCGAGGCCGGCGGCCGCCCACTCCAGGTACTGGTGGAATTCGTGCCGGGTCGGGAAGAAGTCCTGGTTGTTCACGAACTGCACGAGCCGGTTCGCGGCGTGCAGATACGAGATGAAGCTGAACCGGGACAGCGGATTCCTGAAGGTCACCAGGTCCTTGAGGAAGGAAATCTGCATGGTCGTCGACGGCAGCAGCATGTTCCGGTGCCAGCCGAATGTGGGCTGCCGCTCGAAGAAATGAGACTTGACTGGATGCTCCGGAGCGCTCGCCCCATGCTCCTCCAAGGCGATGGCGAGCGACAGGTTGGACGGGCCGAACCCGATGCCGACCACGTCGTAGATCTCCTGATGGCGCCTGCCCGTTATGCCCATGAATAACTCTCCCGCTTGCGTCTGGAAAACTCGGCCGATGGCCCGAGAGACCGTTCTGCAGTGTCGCTCTCCAGAGTGTCTCAAAATCAACTTGAAGACAGCATGAAGACCTTTCAAGGGTTTCTCAAGGTGGCCGATATCCGAAAGCGTTGTCCCGTCGGCGGGACAGCTGTAGGGTCGGCGATGATTTCCCATATCCGTGTGGTGCGGCCGTTGCTGAGGTATCCGGAGTAACGAGATCAGGTGTGACCCTGGCCATAGCCATGCCCTGAGCCAATTGCTGAAAAGGTGAATCCGGATGTTCGTTCCCAGCTTTTACCGTGAGCCGGAAAACTCATGGATGATCGACCTGATCCGTGGTAATCCCCTGGCGCTCGCGGTGGCCAACGGCAGTGCCGAGGACGGCCCCTTCGCCACGCATCTGCCGGTCATCTTCGACCCGGATACGGCCGACGACTGGTCCGGCGAACTGCCCGGCGTCACGCTGCTCGGCCACATGAACCGGGCCAATCCGCACTGGGCGGCGCTGGAGACGGGCAGCGTCCTGCTGCTGACGTTCACCGGCCCGCACTCCTATGTGTCGCCCACGGTGTACGAGGTGACGCCGGCCGCCCCGACGTGGAACTTCACCGCGGTGCACGTCCGGGGTGTGGTGGAGAAGATCGACTCGTCGGAGGAGACGCTGGCTGTGGTGCAGTCCACGGTGCGCGCGTTCGAGGGGGAGTTCGGCAACGGCTGGGACATGACCGCCTCGCTCGACTACTTCCGCAAGATCCTGCCCGGCGTGGGGGCCTTCCGCCTCAAGGTGACCGGCGCCGAGGGCATGTTCAAGCTCAGCCAGGAGCAGCCCGGCGAGGTGCGCGCCCGCGTCCGCGAGGCGTTCGGGCAGAGCGCCTGCACGTACCAGCGCGAGACCGCCGGACTGATGAACCGGCTGTCCTGACGCTCCCGGGCCCCGCCGCCCAGGCGGCAGGGCCCCCGCATGTCCGGCGCGCGCACCTTCGGCGCCGGGCCGACAGGCTCCCGCAGCCGCACCCAAAGCCCCCGGGTGCGGCTGCGGGCCGTCAGGAACCCGTAGGTCAGACCGCTGCCAGCGCCTCGTCCAGGGTTTCGGAAAGCGCCGCCGGGAAGCGGTCGAGCAAGGTGTCCACCTCGCGGTCCGACACGATCAGCGGCGGGGCGAGCCGGATCACGTCCGGGGCCACCGCGTTCACCAGCAGCCCCCGGTCCTGCGCCGCCCGCTGCACCCGCGCCGCGAAGCTCCCGTCGAGCACCACGCCCAACAGCAGCCCAGCGCCCCGGACTTCGCGCACCAGCGGGTGCTCCAGCCGCTCCAGGCCGCGCCGCAGCCGGGCACCCGCCCGGGCCACGTGATCAAGCAGGCCCGCCCCCTCGATGGTGTCCAGGACCGCGAGGGCGCTCGCGCACACCACGGGATTCCCGCTGAAGGTGGAGCCGTGCGTGCCCGGCGTGAGCAGTTCCGCGGCCGCGCCGAAGGCGAGCGTCGCGCCGATGGGAAGACCGCCGCCCAGGCCCTTGGCGAGGGTGACGACGTCCGCCTCGACGCCTTCGGCCTGGGCCGCGAACCAGTGGCCCGTGCGCCCGATGCCGGTCTGGATCTCGTCCAGGACCAGGAGGGTGCCCGTCGCGGCGGTGATCTCGCGGGCGGCCCGCAGGTAGCCGGGCGGCGGCACGACCACGCCGTTCTCCCCCTGCAGCGGTTCCAGCATCACCAGCGCGGTGCGCTCGGTCACGGCTGCGCGCAGGGCCTCGACGTCTCCGTACGGTAGGTGGGTGACGTCGCCCGGCAGCGGCTCGAAGGGACGCTGCTTGGCGGGCTGGCCGGTGAGCGACAGGGCTCCCATGGTGCGGCCGTGGAAGCCGCCGGTCGCCGCCACCATGTGCGGGCGGCCGGTGAGCCTGCCCATCTTGAAGGCCGCCTCGTTGGCCTCGGCCCCGGAGTTGGAGAAGTAGACCCGGCCCTCGCGTCCGGCGACCTTCAGCAGGCGCTCGGCGAGCCGCACGGTCGGCTCGGCGATGTACAGGTTGGAGACGTGCCCGAGCGAGGCGATCTGCTCGGACACGGCCCGTACGACGGCGGGGTGTGCGTGGCCGAGCGCGTTGACCGCGATGCCGCCGACGAAGTCGAGGTACTCGGTGCCCTCCGCGTCCCAGACCCGGGTGCCCAGACCCCGCACCAGCGGCAGCGGGGGAGTGCCGAAGTTGTCCATCATGACGTCCTGCCAGCGGCGGGTCAGTGCCGCGTTGCCCGCTCCACTCATGCCGTCGCCCCCTCGAAGCCGGCCGCGTCGTCCGGCACGACCACCGTGCCCGCCCCCTCGTCGTCGAAGATCTGCCGCAGCACGCAGTGCTTGATCCGGCCGTCGATGACCCGCGCGGTGCGCACCCCGTGGTTCACGGCGTACAGGCAGCCCTCCATCTTGGGGATCATCCCGGCCGCCAGTCCGGGCAGCAGACCGGCCAGTTCACCGGCGGTGAGACGAGGAATCACCTCGTCGCTGTAGGGCCAGTTCGCGTACAGGCCCTCGACGTCGGTGAGGATGAGCAGTGCCTCGGCGCCCAGCGCGGCGGCGAGCGCCGCCGCGGCGGTGTCGGCGTTGACGTTGAACACACCGCCCCTGGCGGCGTCCTTGGCGTCCTCGGGGCGGGCTATCGAGGAGATGACGGGGATGCGCCCGCTGTCGACGAGGTCCCGCACGACACCGGCGTCGACGCCGGAGACCTCGCCGACCCGGCCGATGTCCACCGGCTCGCCGTCGGTCCGCGCGTAGCGCTTGACGGCGGTCATCAGACGGGCGTCCTCACCCGTCATGCCCACCGCGTGCGGGCCGTGCTCGTTGAGCAGCCCGACGAGCTCGCGCTGCACCTGCCCGGCCAGCACCATGCGGACCACGTCCATGGTCTCGTCGGTGGTGATCCGCAGGCCGTCCTTGAACTGCGATGCCAGTCCGAGGCGTTGGAGCTGGGAACTGATCTGCGGACCGCCGCCGTGCACCACGACGGGCTTCAGGCCGGCGTGCCGCAGAAAGAGAATGTCCTTCGCGAAGGCCGCCTTCAGCTCGTCGTCGACCATGGCGTTGCCGCCGAACTTGATGACGACGGTCTTGCCGTGGTGACGCGCGATCCAGGGCAGCGCCTCGACGAGGGCGTGGGCCTTGGAGAGAGTCGCGCACTCGCCGGAGCGGTCGCGACGGGATCGTAGGAGAGCCGGTTGAGGATAGGGGGAAGCGCTCATGAGGCGTACTCGCTGTTCTCGTGGACGTAGTCGGCGGTGAGGTCGTTGGACCAGATGACGGCGCCGTGAGAGCCCGCGCCGAGGTCCACCGTGATCCCCACGGAGCGGCCGGTCATGTCCACCAGCGCGCGGTCCTCGCCCACCGACCCGTTCTTGCAGACCCACACGTCGTTGATGGCGACGTTCAGCCGGTCGGGTTCGAAGACGGCGGAGGTGGTGCCGATGGCGGACAGGACGCGGCCCCAGTTGGGGTCCTCGCCGTGGATGGCGCACTTGAGAAGGTTGTTGCGGGCGACGGAGCGGCCCACCTCGACGGCGTCGTCCTCGCTCGCCGCACCCACCACCTCGATGCGGATCTCCTTGGAGGCGCCCTCGGCGTCCCCGATGAGCCGGCGGGCCAGGTCGGCGCAGACAGCATGCACGGCTTCGGCGAACTCGGCCTGCTCCGGCGCGAGTTGACTGGCTCCGGAGGCAAGCAGCAGCACGGTGTCGTTGGTGGACATGCAGCCGTCGGAGTCGACCCGGTCGAAGGTGAGGCGGGTGGCGTCCCGCAGCGCCCGGTCCAAATCCGCGCTGTCGACGACGGCGTCCGTGGTGAGCACGACGAGCATGGTGGCGAGCCCGGGGGCGAGCATCCCGGCGCCCTTGGCCATGCCGCCGACGGTCCACCCGCCGCGGCTGACGGCGGCCGTCTTGGGCACGGTGTCGGTGGTCATGACGGCGATCGCCGCGTCCTCACCACCCGTCTCGGACAACTGGGCGGCCGCACTTTCGACGCCCGCGAGGACCCGGTCCATGGGCAGCGGCACACCGATGAGACCGGTGGAACACACCGCCACGTCCGCCGCGGCCAGGCCGAGCCGTTCGGCGGCGCGCTCGGCGGTGGCGTACGTGTCCTGCACGCCCTGCGGCCCGGTGCAGGCGTTTGCGCCACCGGAGTTGAGCACGACCGCGCCGATCTCGCCGTCCGCGAGGACCTGGCGGGACCACTGGACCGGCGCGGCCTGCACCCGGTTGGAGGTGAACACCCCCGCGGCGGCGCGCAGCGGCCCCTCGTTGACGAGGAGCGCCAGGTCCCGCTTGCCGTTCTGCTTGATGCCGGCGGCGATGCCCGCCGCCTTGAAGCCTCGTGCTGAGGTGACGCTCACGGTGCGACTCCGATCGTGGATAGCCCCAGTCCTTCGGGCAGACCGAGGGCGGTGTTCATGCTCTGGACGGCCCCGCCCGCGGTGCCCTTGGTGAGGTTGTCGATGGCGCTGATCGCGATGATCCGGCCGACCGCCGGGTCGAGGGCGACCTGGACCTGCGCGGCGTTCGAGCCGTACACGGCCGCGGTGCTGGGCCACTGGCCCTCGGGCAGCAGTCGCGCGAACGGCTCGTCGCCCAGCGCCTTCTCGTACGCGGCCCGTACGTCCTGCGCACCGACCCCGGGCCGCGCCGCGGCCGAGCAGGTGGCGAGGATGCCGCGGGGCATGGGGGCCAGCGTCGGGGTGAAGGAGACGGCGATCCGGCGGCCCGCCACGACGCTGAGGTGCTGCGCCATCTCGGGCGTGTGGCGGTGTCCGCCGCCGACCCCATAGGGCCGCATGGACCCCATGACCTCGCTGCCGAGCAGGTCGGCCCTGGGCGTCTTGCCGGCGCCGGACGTGCCGGACGCCGCGACGACCACCGCCTCGGGCTCGGCCAGCCGCGCCGCGTACGCGGGGAAGAGGGCCAGCAGGACCGCGGTCGGGTAGCAGCCCGGCACCGCGATCCGGCGCGATCCCGCCAACCCGGCGCGGGCGCCCGGGAGTTCGGGGAGACCGTAAGGCCAGGTGCCCGCGTGCGGCGAGCCGTAGAACGTCTCCCAGTCGCTCGCGTCGGCGAGGCGGAAGTCGGCCCCGCAGTCGATGACGAGGGTCTGCTCGCCCAGCTGCTCGGCGACGGCGGCCGACTGGCCGTGCGGCAGGGCGAGGAAGACGACGTCGTGTCCCTTGAGGACCTCGGCGGTGGTGGGCTGGACCTCCCGCTCGGCCAGCGGTGTCAGGTGGGGTTGCAGTGTGCCCAGACGCCGGCCCGCGCTGGACTGACCGGTCAGCGCGCCGATCTCCACTTCGGGGTGGGTCAGAAGCAGGCGGAGGAGCTCGCCCCCCGCGTATCCACTCGCTCCCGCCACGGCTGCTCGCACTGTCATGAACCCTCCCAATTGACAGACATGTCGTTCTCACGCGATCCCGGTCCTGTCCTGAACCACCCGGCCTCTCACCCGCCGCCCGGCGCTCCCGTCAACTCGTAGAAGCGGCGAAGGAGTTGCTCCTGCTCGTGTTGCAGATGCTCGATCCGGCGGTGCAGCTGGGCCAACTCCTCACCCAGGGGGCGCACCGGCCCGGCGACCCGTGCGGGTGCCTCGCGGGGCTGCGCTCCGGCGGTCGGGCGGGACCCCGCGGCCCCGGAGAGAGCCGGGTCATGGTGGAGGATCCGTACCATCAGGTCGCGCAGTGCGGGGCCGGGCTCCACACCGAGCTCCTGCCTGATGTGGTGGCGGGCCCGTTCGTAGACGGCGAGCGCCTCCGCCTGTCGGCCGCAGCGGTACAGCGCGACCATCAACAGGTGGTGGAACCGCTCTCGGGTGGGGTGCTGTGAGGTGAGTTCCGCCAGCTCACCGGCGACCTCGCCGTGCCGCCCGGCGCGCAGATACGCGTCGCACCGCATCTCCAGGGCGGTCAGGCGGAGCTCGTCGAGCCGGGCCGCCTCGTCCGCGCAGATGTCGCCGAGCACACTCCCCTGGAGCGCCGGCCCGCGCCACAACGCCAGCGCCTGATCGAGCAGTTCACCGGCCTCCCCGGGATCGTGGGACAGCGCCAGGCGGCCCTTCTCGGCCAGCTGCCGAAAGCGCGCCGCGTCCGTCTCGGCGGGGTCCAGCCGCAGGGTGTAGCCGTGCGGCGTGGTCACGATCCACGGCTGGCGCGTGTCCTCGTCGGTGCCCTGGCCCACCGGGCCGACCAGCAGCCGGCGCAGCCGGGCCACGTGGATCTGCAGGGCGTTCGCCGCGTTGGCGGGTGGATGCCCGCCCCACAGCTCCTGGATGAGCCGCCGCGCGGAGACCTCGTGCCCGGCCCTCACCACCAGGGCCGCCAGCAGTGCGCGCTGCTTGGCACCCGTGGGAAGAATCCGCAGGCCGCTCCGCTCGTCCTGGACTTCCACGAGACCGAGAATGCAAAACCGCATCTCTTCCCCTCACATGCCCGCGCGCCGTTCGGTCGCGGGCGTCGGACGACCATGGGCCGGCGGGTCACCGATGGTTCAGGACGGGCGCGTGACGCCCGCCGCGTCGAGCGCCGTGGTCGCGTCCCGCTCGATCTGCCGCAGCAGCGGAGCGGGATCGCGCTGAAAGTAGAAGTGGCCGCCGTCGAAGACGCGCAAGCCGACGAAGTGGTCGGAGTGCTCCTCCCAGCCGGCCATCCGGCGAGGCGACGCCGCGTGGTCCTCGACGCCCGCGAAGGCGGACAGCGCCACGGGCAGGGGAGCGCGGTCGGGAGCGGGGCGCCAGGTGTCCACCAGACGCATGTCGGCCCGGATCATCGGATCGAACACGGCCCACAGGTCGGGGTCGTCGAAGACCTCGTCGGGTGTGCCGCCGAGCAGCCTCAGGCGGCTGCGCAGTTCGGCTTCGGGCAACTCGTGGTACCCGTGGCCCTGCCCCGCGAGCTGCGGCGCGGGCCGCGCGGAGACACCGAGCCACACCGGCAGAGGCAGCCCCCGGTCGACGAGCCGCCGGGTGATCTCGTACGCCACCAGGGCGCCCATGCTGTGCCCGAACAGGGCGTACGGGCCCTCTTGTCGGGGTTCGATGCGGTGCAGCAGGAAGTCGGCCAGACGCCCGGCGTCCGCGATCTGCGGCCGGTCGAGCAGCAGGCCGTGGCCCGGGGCGTCGAGCAGCCGCACGTCCCAGCTGTCCGGCAGCATCGCAGGCCAGTGGCGGTACAGCAGGTGTGAGCCCCCGGCGTGGTGCAGGACGAACAGGCGCAAGGCAGGTCGTGTGCTGTCCATCGCTCTTCCTCGGGGTCGGTCCGGGCTTCCTCGGACCATAGAACGGCGAGTGGCCTCCCGGGCGCGGGCACCAGAGGGGCTCCACCACCGGTGTGGCCGTTCTTGAGCAGTCCTCCGGCGCCATCGGCAGGGGCCCGGTTCGCCGGGCCCGGTGCCGCAGGGCCGGTGCGGGCGCCATCGGCTACGCCCGCCCCCGCCGGCTGCCCGCGTTCTTGAGCGGGCCTCAACCGGACCGCGGTTAGCGTGGACGGCACGTCGGCCACCGGCAACCCGGGCGGCCGAGCCCGTACGAGGACCGGGGCCCGGCCCAGAAGACCAGGTCCCGCACCACCGCTCGAACCGGAGCGGACAGCGACGGGCCGATCGGCTGCCGTACGTTCCCCATCCGAGGAACGCCGGGCAGCCGATCGCCATGGTGTACGTCGTTGCGCACATCCATGTGTACGACAAGGACCGGTGACCCCGGGCCGGAGGCAGGTCGTTCTCGAACGAACCTCAAGCGCCTTGCGACGCCGTGGTCGATCGGTAGATCTGCGCTCAGGGCGCGCAGTCCGGCGAAGGGACGAACCGGTGAACGACCACTCGCAAGAGCTCAACCAGCCGCTGCGCGGCGCCAGCCGTACCGGGCTCACCGGGCGTTTCGACGCCCCGCCGCTGCGGTTGGCCGGGGCGGCCGACGAGGACGTGTCCGTTGCGGCTGAGCCGCACATTGTCCGGGGCATCGACTGAAGGGCGTTCGACCGGGCCCTCGGGGCCTTGCGCCGTTCCCCGCGCCCCTACAGGTACTCCGTGCCGGTAGGGGGCGGGGTTTTTGTGTCGCGGGGCAGCCCTGTTGGCTTGGTGTCCCTCTGCGGCTCGTCGGGGCTGGTCGCGCGGTTCCCCGCACCCCTGTAGGTGGATCCGTACCGGTAGGTGCTCCCGGGCAGTGGAGGTCCTGCCTGGTGGATGGTCGCGTGCCGGGGCAGTGGCTTGAACCTGACTGGTGGGGGCGTGCGGTGATGGCCCTCGATCGTCCTTGGTGCCTCTCCCCGTACCGTGCCCCGCCGGCCTGCGGGGCCTTGGTGTTTGCGGGCTCCGGGGGTACGGCTCTCTTCGGCGGGGTGGCTTGTGGAGCCCCTCGGATTCCGAAAACAGGTTCGTCGAGCACCCGATCCAGAACGACTCGAACTCCGCACTACCGCCCTTGTTGGCCCGGCGGTCGAATCCTTACGGTGACGTGGCAACGCCGGGCTCGCAGCCGGCGCCGGGGGTCCCTCTTTCACGGGATGCCCGGGCGGTTGGCGAGAGGACACCACCGACAGGCGCACACCGCGCCCGCCGCGGTCCACCTGTCCGGCCTGACGATTTCCCATCCCGAGTCACCCCATGACGGTTAAGGACGGTGCCAGTTGAGCACGAACCCCTTCGATGACGAGGACGGCCGCTTCTTCGTCGTGGTCAACGCCGAGGAGCAGCACTCCCTGTGGCCGGTGTTCACCGAGGTGCCGGCCGGCTGGCGGGTTGTCTTCGGCGAGGCCGCCAAGGCCGAGTGCCTGGAGTACGTCGAGCAGAACTGGACCGACCTGCGTCCCAAGACGCTGCGCGAGGCCATGGCGGCGGACTGAACGTCCCCTGGAATCAAGCCACTTGACGCGGCATGACCCAGGGGCACGACAGGCCCGGCCGGGACGCCCCCGTTCGGCCGGGCCCCTCGGGGGAACGCGCAGCGGCCCGCCGGCGCTCGGCTGCGCGGGCCCACACATCTACTTCTCGCCGACGCTCGCCGCGTACCTGAGCGGGCCGGCGCAACGGAACGACAGTGACCGCCGCCCGGACGCTCCGTCGAGTGATCGGTCTACGCCCAGGCAAGCACTTTGAGTGGGGAGATGAAGATGGTGAGCGGCGCTGTGAGGACCGCGAGCAGATACAAGGCGGGGCCGGTGGGCGGCGGTGAGTCCGCGGAACGCGATGTGGTCCTGTCCTTCGTGGGGCCCCAGGCCAAGGTGCAGAAGTCGGGCATGCTCCTTCCGCAGAACCTGCCGGAGCGCTCCTGGGAGCAGATCGGCACCAACCTGCGCGAGCTGGTGAACTCCTCCGCGTGGTGGCTGGCCGACTGGCTCATCTACGGCGAGGCCGCCTACGGATGGCGGCGCTACAAGGAAGCCATCGAGCGCACCGGCCTCGACTACCAGACCCTGCGCAACTACGCGTGGGTGGCCCGGCGGTTCGAGCACCACCGCCGCCGGGACAACCTCAGCTTCGCCCACCACGCCGAGGTCACCCGGCTCTCCCCGCCGGAACAGGACTACTGGCTGCGCAAGGCCGAACAGCAGAAGTGGTCGCGCAACGAACTCCGCAGGGCGGTGCGCGCCAGCCTGGCCGCGCAGAACGACACGGCGGAGATCGCCCAGGACGGCGCCGAACAGCAGGACGTGCCCCAGCTCGCCAAGTCGGCGGCCGCCGAGCGGCGCAAGCAGAAGGTCACCCGGCTCACCATCGAACTGTCCGCCAGTCAGCTGGAGTACTACTCGAAGGCCGCCGCGGCACACGGAATGCCCGTCGACAAGTGGGTGGCCCAGATGCTCGAAGCCGCCGACCAGCGAACCCCCGATCAGCGGACCGCCTAGCAGCGCACCGCCCGAACGCCGTGCCGGCCGGACTCCCTTTTCGAGGCGGTGTGCCGACGGCCCGTCCGACCGGACACCTCTCACATCGGAGCAGTTGATGATCCTTCAGGGAAAGCGGGTTGACCTGCCCCCGGCACCCGTCGTCCACCACCAGGTCGAGGCGCACGCGCGCAACACGCCCGACGCCGTCGCCGTGTTCTACGCCGGGGAGCGGGTGACGTACGCGGAACTGAACGCCCGCGCCAACCGGTTCGCGCACTACCTCCTCTCGCGCGGGCACGGCCGGGGCGCCAAGGTCGGGGTGTGTCTCGACTACTCGGTCGACCTGCTCGTCGCCATCCTCGGCACGCTGAAGGCGGGCGCGGCCTATGTGCCCTTCGACCCGGCCTACCCCTCGGTGCGGCTCCAGCTGCTGCTGAACCAGGTGCCCGACCTCGCTCTCATCGTCGCCTCCCCGGCCACGGCCGCTCTCGTGGAGTCGGCATCCGTCGACGTCATCGACCTCGCGCCGCTGGCCGAGCAGCTCGCGAGCCTGCCGGACACCGACCCCGGCACCCCGGTCATCGGCGACGACGTGTGCTACGCGGTGTTCACCTCCGGCTCGACCGGCACCCCGAAGCTCACCGCGGTGCGGCACGAGGGCTGGTTCAACCTGATGAACTGGCTGAAGCTCGAATACGGCCTGCACAGCGGGTCCAACAACCTGGTCGTCAGCGCGTTCGGCTTCGACCTGTCCCAGCGCGCCCTGATGACCCCGCTGTTCTGCGGTGCCACCCAGCACCTGATGGCCACCCGCAACTTCGACGCCATGATGGCCTACCGGATGCTCAGCGAGCACGACATCCGCGTCGTGCACTGCGCCTCCAGCACGCTGTACCTGCTGGTCGACTGGGAGACCGCACGGGGCGGCGACGCGCTCGCCCGGCTCGACTACGTGCTGTTCGGCGGCGAGGCGCTGAAGGTCGAGCGGCTCACCAACTGGGCGCGCCGCGAGGGCAACACCTGCACCCTGCTGCACCAGTACGGGGTCGCCGAGTGCACGGACGTGGCCACCTCCTACGACCTCGCCGACTACCGGCCGGGCGAGCACGACATCGCGCCGGTGGGCAGGCCCGCCTACAACACCGACATCCACCTCCTCGACGAGGAGCTCAACGAGGTCGGCCCGGGGGAGCAGGGCGAGATCTGCATCTCCGGTGCCAGCGTGGGCGCGGGCTACCTCAACGGCTCCGGCCCCGAGAACGCGAAGTTCACCACGCTCGTGGTCGACGGCGCCGAGCGCAGGCTGTACCGCACGGGCGACCGCGGCCAGGTCAACGAGGAGGGCGAACTCGTCGTCCTCGGCCGGATGGACGCACAGGTGAAGGTGCGCGGCATGCGCATCGACCCCACCGACATCGAGCGCGCGCTCGGCCGCCTGGTCGGGGTCCGCGAGGCGGCCGTGGTGGTCACCTACACCGAGGCCGGCGACGCCGAGCTGACCGCGTTCGTCGTCCCCACCGGCGGCGACCTCTCCGAGGACGACCTGCGCACCCGCCTGCTGTGGACGCTGCCGCGGAACATGGTGCCGGCCCGCTTCGTGAACATCCTGCGCATTCCCCTGAGCCCGCACGGAAAGGTCGACCGCGCGGCGCTGGCCGACGCGTTCCGCCATCAGTTCGCCGGCAGCACCACAGCGGCCTAGGCGGCCGTGATGACAACCGAAAGGGCCGTGATGATTACCGACGAGGTTCGCGCCATCTGGTGCCGGGAACTCAAGCGCGACAACATATCGGTGGACGACGACTTCTTCGCCCTGGGCGGCCAGTCCGTGATTATGGTCGGCATTCAGGGCGCTTTCATGGAGGAGCTGGGCGTCGAGGTCCCCATGGACCAGATGTTCCTCAACCCGACGGTCGCCTCCATTTCCGCGTACATCGAATCCCAGCGCGCCGTGGCCTCCTAATTCAGGCTGTTCAAAGCCCTGCGATGTCCCGCCGGCGGGACGATTCCAGGTGTGTTCATTCCGCCGGTTCGGACGGCTAGCATCACAGGCGTATGCCGGCGGACATTCACGTCCGCCGCATTGAGTGAGATCCATCAACCATCCTTTCCGGCTGCGGCCGTTGGAATCCAATTAGCCATCTGGCAAGAGAGGCGCCATGTACGACATCATTGTCATAGGTGCCCGTTGTGCGGGTTCGCCGACGGCCATGCTTTTCGCGCAGCAGGGATATCGCGTACTGCTCCTGGAGAAAGCGCGCTTTCCGCAGGACACGCTCTCCTCGCACTACATCCACACGCAGGGCGTGGCGCTGCTCAAGAAATGGGGCCTGCTCGACCGGATCCGCGAGGCGGGCTGCCGGCCGATCGACCACCAGAGCTACGAGGCGCCCGGCGTCCGCATCGACGGCTTCTCGCTGCCGATCGACGGCCAGCGCACCACGTACGCCCCGAGGCGTTACGTCCTCGACCCGATCCTCGCGGACGGCGCGGTGGCGGCGGGCGTGGAGTTCCGCGAGGGCTGCGCGGTCAACGACCTGCTGTGGGAGGGCGACCGGGTCGTCGGGGTGCGCTACACGACACCCAGCGGCGCCACGGCCACCGACCGGGCCCGCCTGGTCGTCGGGGCGGACGGCATGCGGTCGCTGGTGGCCCGCAAGGCCGGCGCACCCTACGTCATCGAGCACCCCCGCATGACCTGCACCTACTACAGCTACTGGTCCGGGGTCCCCTCGCACTTCGAGCTGTACGAGCGGCCGGGGCGCTGGATCGGTGTCATCCCCACCAACGACGACCTCACGCTGCTCATGACGTACTTCCCGCAGGACGAGTTCTCCGGGGTCCGCAAGGACGTGGAGCCCTTCTACCTCGACGCCTTCCGCACCACGGCGCCCGAACTGTACGAGCGGATGCGGGCGGGCAAGCGCGAGGAGCAGCTGTACGGCACGGGCCACCAGGAGAACTTCTTCCGCCAGGCCTTCGGGCCCGGGTGGGCCCTGGTCGGCGACGCGGTGACGCACAAGGACTCCATCACCGCCCGCGGCATCACCGAGGCCTTCGTCCAGGCCGAGTCGCTCACCGGCCACGTCGGACAGCAGCTGCACGACGACGCGGCGCTCGACGAAGCCCTGCGGAACTACGCGGACGACCTGGACGGCGACACGCTCAGCCACTACCAGGGCGCGCTCAACGTGGCCGAACTCAAGCCCGAGGCACGCATCGACCTGCTGCGGAAGCTGGTCGGTCACCAGGAGCTGATCGACCGCTACTTCTCGACCCTGTCGGGCGCCTGCTCCATCGACGACTTCTACAACACCGAACTCTTGACGCTGCTTGATCAGAGCTGAGTGACGGCTCGCCCACCTGGTGGTTCTGCCGATTTTGGAGACACAATGATCCCGTTGTCGTTCGCGCAGCGTCGACTGTGGTTCGTGGACCGGTTCGAAGGCCCCTCGCCGACCTACAACGGCGCCCTCGGCCTACGGCTGACCGGCGAGTTGACGGTCGACGCCCTGGAGGCGGCGCTCCGCGACGTCATCGACCGGCACGAGGCCCTGCGCACGGTCATCGCCGAGGACGACGACGGCGTCCCGCACCAGCGGGTGCTGCCCATGGCACAGGCGCCGTTCGCCCTGCGGGTCGTCGAGGCCGCGACGGAGACCGAGCGGGTAGCCGCCGTCGACGAGGCGGCCACCGCCACCTTCGACCTGGCCGCCGACGTCCCGATCCGCGCCACGCTGGTGCGCAGCGGACCGAGCGAGCACACCCTCGTCCTCGTCATGCACCACATCGCGGTGGACGGCGAGTCGTTCAGGCCGCTCTGCCGCGACCTCATCACCGCCTACGCGGCCCGCCAGGAGGGCAGAGCCCCCGCCTGGGAGCCGCTGCCGGTGCAGTACGCGGACTACTCGCTGTGGCAGCGGGACATGCTCGGCGACGAGTCCGACCCCACCAGCGTGTCGGCCACCCAACTGGCTTACTGGCGAAGGACCCTGGCCGACCTGGCGCAGCCGCTCGCACTGCCCACCGACCGCCCCCGCCCGAAGTCGATGAGCCAGCGCGGCGACATGGTGCCCTTCACCATCGACGCCGACCTGCTGCGGTCCGTGGAGAGGCTCGCCGCGCAGGCGGACACCACCGTCTCGATGGTCATGCACTCCGCCCTCGCGGTCCTCCTGCACCACCTCGGCTGCGGCGACGACGTCCCCATCGGCGCCCCCATAGCGGGCCGCACCGACGAGGAACTGCGCGAACTCGTCGGGTTCTTCGTCAACACCTGGGTGCTGCGCGTCGACCTCTCCGGCAACCCGACCTTCCGCGAACTGCTTCAGCGGGTGCGGGAGCGGGCCCTTGCCGCGTACGACAACCAGGACCTGCCCTTCGAGCGGCTGGTGGAACTCCTCAACCCGGACCGCTCCACCGCCTACAACCCCCTCTTCCAGGTGATGCTCGCCTGGCAGCCGTCCATACCCGAGCTGGACATCCCCGGACTCACCTCCCGGTCCGAGCGGCTGGAGACCGAGACGGCCAAGTTCGACCTGTTCTTCGATCTGATCCCGAACGGTTCGGGCTCGGCGCAGTGCCGCCTGGAGTACCGCACCGACCTGTTCGACCGGGAGACCGTCGAGGCCATCGCCCACCGCTTCGTCCGCGTGCTGAGCCGGCTCGTGGCCGACTCCGAGCGCGCCATCGGCGGCATCGACACCCTGGAGAGGGCCGAGCGGGACCACCTGCTCACCGACTTCAACGACACCGCCGTCGAGCTCCCCGACCTCACGGTCCCGCAGCTCTTCGCGCACCAGGTCGCCCGCACGCCCGACGCCCCGGCCCTCGTGTGCGACGGGCGGACGCTGACCTACCGCGAGCTGGACGAGCGCGCGAGCGGCATCGCCCGCGAGCTCGTGCGCCGCGGCGCCGGACCCGAGGACCTGGTCGCCCTCGCGCTGCCGCGCACGGAGAACCTGGTGGCCGCGCTGCTCGGCATCCTCAAGTCCGGTGCCGGATACCTGCCGATGGACCCGCAGTACCTCGCCGGCCGTGCCGAGAACGTGCTGTCCGAGGCACGCCCGTGCTTCGTGGTCACCGACGCCACGACGGCGCAACAGCTGCCGCCGCACGACATGGTGAGCATCCACCTCGACGACCTCACGCGGGACGACACCCCCGCGGGGGCCCTGGGCGACGTAGACCACAGCGCGCCGCCGCACCCGGACAACCTCGCGTACGTGATGTACACCTCCGGCTCCACCGGCCGGCCCAAGGGCGCCTCCATCACTCACCGCAACCTCGTCAACGGGGTGCGGGAACTGGCCCGTGTCCTCGACCCGCAGCCCGGCTGGAAGATGCTGGCCGGGACCTCGGTCAACTTCGACGTCTCCGTCTTCGAGCTGCTCACCGCCCTGTCTACCGGCGGCACCGCGGAACTGGTCCCCAACGCGCTGGCACTCGGCGAGCGCGACAGCTGGGACGGCCACGTCATCAGCGGGGTCCCCTCGGTGCTCGGCGAACTGGTGGGCCACCTGGCGAAGGCACCCAACGTCCACACGGTCGTGTTCGCGGGCGACGTGCTCCCGGCCCGGCTGGTGCGCCAGGTGCGCGAGGCCATCCCCGGCGTACGCATCGTCAACTCCTATGGCCAGAGCGAGAGTTTCTACGCCACCACGTTCTCCCTCGCCGGCTCCCAGGAGTGGGCGGACGGCGACGTCGCCCCCATCGGCACCCCGCTGGGCAACATGCGCGCCTACGTGCTCGGCCCCGGCCTCGCCCCCGTGCCCCAGGGCGTGATCGGCGAGCTCTACGTGGTCGGCGCCTGCCTCGGCCGTGGCTACCACGGACGCCCGGCCCTGACCGCCGAGCGCTACGTGGCCAACCCCTTCGGCCCGGCCGGCGAGCGGATGTACCGCACCGGCGACCTGGCCCGCTGGAACGCGGACGGTCAGCTGGAGTGCGTCGGCCGCGGCGACGGCCAGGTCAAGGTGCGGGGCTTCCGCATCGAGACCGCCGAGGTCGAAGCCGCGCTCACCGCCCTGCCCGGCATCAGCGAGGCCGTGGTGATCAGCCGCGAGGTGCCCTCGGGCGGACGGCGGCTCGTCGCGTACGTGGTGCACACCGGCGAAGGAGCCGTCGGCGACGACGGCGCCGGCGGCATCGGCGACGTGGACGTGATGGCCGGTGCCTCGGCCGCCGATCTGCGCAAGCTCATCGCGGCCCGGCTGCCCGACTACATGGTGCCCGCCGCCTTTGTGGCCCTCGGCCGACTCCCGCTGGGGCCGACCGGCAAGCTGGACCGTAAGGCCCTGCCCGAGCCGGAGTTCACCGGGGAGACCTACCGCGAGCCCCGCAACGAGACCGAGACGATCATCACCGCGGCCTACGCGGACGTCCTCGGTGTCGAGCGCGTCGGCATCGACGACGACTTCTTCGCGGTGGGCGGGGACAGCCTGCGCTCCATCCAGGTCGTCGCGCGGACCCGCGCCCGGGGCCTGGAACTCACCACCCGCGAGATCTTCGAGTGCCGCACGGCGGCCCGCCTCGCCGAGGTGGCCTCCGCCCGCCAGGACCGCACGCCCGTGCTCGCCGAGGACGCGGGCGGCGGCGTCGGCCCGATGCCACTCCAACCGGTCGCGCGGCACGTCTTCGAACACGGCGGCGGAACGGACCGGTTCGCCATGTCGATGGTCCTCGAACTGCCCCGGGGCATCGACGCGGACGGCCTGGCCGCCACGCTGGACGCCGTGCTCGACCGGCACGACCTGCTGCGCGCCCGACTGGTGCGCGGCGGCGAACCCTCCCTCGACGTCCGCCCGCAGGGTGCCGTACGGGCAGCCGACCTCATCCACCGGGTCGACTGCGACGGCCGGTGGGACGAGCCGTCCACGCTGCGGACCGCCCGGGCGGAGCTCGACCAAGCGGTGAACCGCCTCGACCCGCAGGCCGGGACCCTGGCGGACTTCGTCTGGTTCGCCGCTCCCTCGGGCGAGGGCCGCCTGCTCGTCGTGATCCACCACCTCGCGGTGGACGGCGTGTCCTGGCGCATCCTCATGTCGGACCTCGCCGAGGCCTGGCAGCAGATCAGCGCGGGCAAGGCGCCCGAACTGCCCGCGGTCGGCACCTCGGCCCGCCGCTGGGCCGCCGCGCTGGAGGACGAGGCCTTCACACCCGAACGCGAAGCGGAACTGGCGTACTGGCGGGACCTGCTCGAAGCACCCAACCCCCCGCTGGGCACGCGGGCCTTCGACCCGGCGATCGACCTGTGGTCCACCGTCGAGACCGTACGGGTGGAACTGCCCGCCGAGGTCACCGAAGCGGTCCTGACCAAGCTGCCCGCCGCCTTCCGGGGCACCGCCAACGACGTGCTGCTCGCCGCGCTCGGCCTCGCCGTGAACCGGTGGCGCGGCGCGGACGGCCCCACCCTGGTCCGCCTGGAGGGCCACGGCCGCGAGGAGGACCTCGTCCCCGGCGCCGACCTCTCCCGTACCGTCGGCTGGTTCACCAGCATGTACCCGGCCCGGGTCGACGTCGCAGGTGTGGACCTCGCCGACGTGCTGGCGGGAGGCGCCGCCGCCGGAAAGGCCGTCAAGCTGGTCAAGGAGCAGCTGCGCGGCATCCCGGACAAGGGCATGGGATACGGCCTGCTGCGCCACCTGAACCCGGAGACCGCCGAACAGCTCGCCGAGTACGCTCCGCCACAGATCGGCTTCAACTACCTCGGCCGGATCTCCGACGCCGACGTGCCCGAGCACCTGCGCGCGAACGGGTGGGGACCGGCGTCCTGGTCCGCCGAACTGATCGCGCTGCCCGACCCGGATCTGCCCGCCCTGTCCGCCCTCGAAGTCAACTCCTTCGCCACCGACACCCCCGAGGGCCCCCGTCTGCAGACGGCCTTCATGTTCGCCTCCGGGGTGCTGTCCCGGGAGCGGACCGCCGAACTCGCCGAGCTGTGGGTGGAGGTGCTGCACGGCCTGGCCGCGTACGCCGCCGAGCCGCACATCGGCGGCCTCACACCCTCCGACGCCCCGCTGGTCTCGGTGCGCCTCGACGAGATCGAAGCCTGGGAGCAGCGCTACGGCAGGCTCACCGAGGTGTGGCCGCAGGCCCCGGGCCAGTCCGGGATCCAGTTCGAGGCCGCGCTCGCCGACGGCTCCTTCGACGTCTACCACATGCAGTTCGTCCTGCACCTGACCGGACACGTGGACCCGGTGCGCATGCGCTCCGCCGGGCAGGCGCTGCTCGACCGGTACCCGAACCTGCGCTCCGCGTTCCTCACCGGCGCCGACGGCGACCCGGTGCAGATCCTGGCCGAGCACGTCACCCTGCCCTGGCGCCACCTCGACCTGAGCGGCCGCACCCCGGCCGACCAGGACGCGGAGCTCGACCAGGCCCTCGCGGACGACCGCGCCGACCGGCTCGACCCGCTGCGGCCGCCGCTGCTGCGCCTGGCTCTGCTCACCTGCGGGCCGCAGCAGGCCAAGCTCGTCATCACCGCCCACCACACGCTGTTCGACGGCTGGTCGTCGCCACTGGTGATCCGGGACCTGATCCGGCTGTACGCCGCGACCGAGGACCTCGGCCCGGTCCGCAGCTACGGCGACTACCTGTCCTGGCTGTCCACCCGTGACCGCAAGGCCTCGGCCGCCCGCTGGGCCGCCGAGCTGGACGGGTTCGACCAGCCCACCCTGGTGGCGCCCAACGCCCCCGCCGTCCAGGAGGCGGCGTCCGCCCTCGGGCGGGTCGAGGTGCCGCTGTCCATCGACAAGGGACGCGAACTCGCCAAGCGCGCCGCGGAACTCGGCGTCACGCTCAACACGCTCCTCCAGGGCGCGTGGGCGATCCTGCTCTCGAAGCTGACCGGGCAGAGCGACGTGGTGTTCGGCGCCGCCGTCAACGGCCGGCCCGCCGAACTGCCCGGCGCGGAGGAGATGGTCGGCCTCTTCATCAACACCCTGCCCACCAGGGCGTTCTGCTCCTTCGACCAGAGCGTCGCGCAGGTCATCACCGACCTGCAGAACCGGCAGACCTCCCTGCTCGACCACCACTACTACGGGCTCGCCGACATCCAGCGCGACGTCGGCCTGCCCGCCCTGTTCGACACCATCGTGGTCTTCGAGAACTACCCGATCGACCGGGCGGGCATCTTCGACGCGAACACCGCGGCCGGTTTCAGCATCGACGCCATCCGGCCGTTCGCGGGCTCGCACTACCCGTTCACCCTCAACGCGTCCGACCCCTATCTGCGGACCTCCCTCGACTACCAGAACAACCTTTACGGCCGTGAGGAGGCCGAGCTGATCGCCGCCCGGCTGGTCCGGGTCCTCGATCAGGTACTGGAGGACCCGACCGTGCCGGTCGGCGCCGTCGAGGTGCTGTCGCAGGAGGAGCGGGACTGGTTGGTGAGGGGGATCAATGACACGGCGCATCCCGTGGCGGCGGACACTCTGCCGGGTTCGTTCGAGGCTCAGGTGGAGCGTGACCCCGGACTTGTGGCACTGATCGGCGAGCACGAGACGCTCACCTACGGCGAGTTCAACCGGCGCGCCAACCAGCTGGCGCACTGGCTCGTCGAACAGGGCGCGGGCCCCGAGCAGTTGGTCGCCGTGCGCATCCCGCGCTCCGTCGACCTGATGGTGGCGATCTACGCGGTCGTCAAGGCCGGCGCGGCCTATGTGCCGGTGGACACCGAACTGCCCGAGGACCGGGTACGGCACGTGCTGGACACCGCCGGGCCCCTGCTGGTGCTCGACGGGACCCTGCCGGACGTGTCCGCGTACCCCACCGAGAACCCGCGGCGGGAGCTGTCGCCGGACAACGCCGCGTACGTCATCTTCACCTCCGGCTCCACCGGCGGCCCCAAGGGCGTGCAGGTGTCCCACCGCTCGATCATGAACCGGCTGAAGTGGGGCCTGGCGCACTTCGATGTCACCCCCGAGGACCGGGTCCTGCTGAGCACCTCGGCGAGCTTCGACGTGTCGGTCCCCGAGCTGTTCGCACCGCTCCAGGTCGGCGCCGCCGTGGTGATCGCCCGTCCGGACGGGCGGCGCGACCCGGCCTACCTGGCCGAGCTGATCCAGCGCGAACGGGTCACCGGCGCGGACTTCGTGCCCTCCCTCCTGGAGGCGTTCGTCACCGAGCCCGCCGCGAAGGAATGCCACAGCCTGCGCTGGATCGAGGTCGCCGGTGAGGCGTTCCCCGCGGCGCTTGCGAACAAGGTCGTCGACCTGCTGCCGCACTGCGGGGTGCACAACCTGTACGGCCCCACCGAGGCGGCCGTCGAGGTCACGGCCTGGCAGCATGTGCCGGGGGCGGACCGGGTGCCGATCGGCGCGCCGGTCTGGAACACCCAGGTGTACGTGCTGGACGCGACGCTGCGTCCGGTCGCGCCGGGAGTGGCGGGCGAGCTGTACCTGGCCGGCGCCGGCCTCGCCCGGGGCTACCTCGGGCAGGGCGCGCTGACCGCGAGCCGCTTCGTCGCGTGCCCCTTCGGTCCGGACGGCGCGCGGATGTACCGCACCGGAGACCTGGTGCGCTGGAACCAGGACGGCCAGGTCGAGTACATCGGCCGCACCGACTTCCAGGTCAAGGTCCGCGGCTTCCGGATCGAACTCGGCGAGGTGGAGGCGGCGCTGACCGCCCACCCCGACGTCGACACCGCGGTGGCCGTGGTGCGCGAGGACCGCCCCGGCGACCAGCGCCTGGTCGCCTACGTGCTGGCGGACCCCACGGGCCTCGACGTCGCGGCCCTGACCGACCTGGTCCGGGAGCGGCTGCCGGAGTACATGGTCCCCTCGGCGATCGTGCCGCTCCAGGCGTTCCCCACCACCCCCAGCGGGAAGCTCGACCGCAACGCCCTCCCCGCACCCGAGCACACCGAAGTCGCGGCCGGTCGAGGGCCGCGCAACCCCAACGAGGAAGTCCTCTGCCGCCTGTTCGCCGAACTGCTCGGCGTGGACGAGGTCGGCATCGACGTCGACTTCTTCGACCACGGTGGGCACTCGCTGCTCGCCACCCGGCTGATCGGCCGCATCCGCAGCGAACTCAACGCCGATGTGAAGGTCACGGCGGTGTTCCGCAACCCGACCGTCGCCCAACTGGCAGAGCAGATCGAGAAGCTGGCCGCCACATCGAAACGTCCCCGGCTCCGCCCGATGAACGTACAGGAGAACCGTCGATGATCCCGTTGTCCTTCGCCCAGAGCCGGATGTGGATCCTTCACAAGCTCGAAGGCCCGTCAGCGACCTACAACGTCCCGTTCGTGCTGCGCCTGGAAGGCGCCCTGGACACCGCGGCCCTGGCCGCGGCCGTGACGGACGTGACCGACCGGCACGAGAGCCTGCGCACCCTCGTCGTCGAGAACGCGGACGGCACGGCCGAGCAGCAGGTCCTGCCCCCGAGCGAGGCGCACTTCGCCTTCCGCGTCCTCGACGTCGCCGCGGACGAGGTGGCGGCGGCCCAGCACGAGGCCGCCTGCGAGCCGTTCGACCTGGACAGCGAGCTTCCCCTGCGGACGACGGTTCTGCGCATCACCCCGCAGGAGCACGTCCTGGTGTTCGTCTTCCATCACATCGCCGCGGACGGCTCCTCGGTGGCGCCGTTCGTCAGGGACCTGGTGTCGGCCTACACCGCACGCCTCGGCGGCAGCGCGCCCGACTGGCAGCCACTGCCCGTCCAGTACAAGGACTACACGCTGTGGCAGCGCCAGGTGCTGGGCGACGAGGACGACCCGGAGAGCACCGCCGCCGAACAACTGGCGTACTGGAAGAAGGAGTTGGCCGAGATACCGCAGCCGCTCCAGCTGCCGCTCGACCGGCCGCGCCCGGCCTCGGCCAGCCACCGCGGCGGCGAGGTCCCCTTCCAGCTGTCGCCCGAGCTGATGGCCCGCCTGAACAAGCTGGCCACCGAGCGCGGCGCCACCGCGCCCATGGTCGCCCAGGCCGCACTCGCGGTCCTCCTGAACAAGCTGGGCGCCGGCGAGGACGTGCCGATCGGCAGCCCCATCGAGGGCCGCGGCGACGAGCAGCTCGACGACCTCATCGGCTTCTTCGTCAACACCTGGGTGCTGCGCGCCGACCTGTCCGGGAACCCGTCCTTCGGCGACCTCCTGGACCAGGTCCGGGACAAGGCCCTCACTGCGTACGACAACCAGGACGTGCCCTTCGAGCGGCTCGTGGAGCTCCTCAACCCGGACCGCACCACCGCGTACATGCCGCTGTTCCAGACCGCGCTGGGCTGGCAGTTCGTATGGGGCGAGATCGAGATGCCGGGCCTGCGGGTCACTCCCATCCCGGTCGCCACCGGCACCGCCAAGTTCGACCTGCTCATCAATGTCGTCCCCAACGCGACCGGCGGCACGCACGGCCTCCTCGAGTACGCCACGGACCTGTTCGACCACTCCACCGCCGAGCGCATCATCGACCGCTTCGTACGCATCCTGGAGCAGGTCCTGGAGGACCCGACCGTGGCGGTCGGCGCCATCGACGTGCTCTCCGCGGACGAGCGGGACTGGCTGCTGCGCGGCGCCAACGACACCGCCGCGCAGGTGCCCGAGCGGACCATCGACGCGCTCTTCACCGAGCGGGCCGCCGCGACCCCCGACGCCGTGGCCGTGGTGCGCGGCGAGGTGGCACTGACCTACCGCGAGGTCGACGAGCGGGCCAACCGGCTGGCCCGGGTGCTGACCGCCCGGGGCGTCACGCCCGAGTCGGTGGTGGCCGTCGCCCTGTCCCGTACGCCGGAGTGGGTCATCGCGATCCTCGCCGTCCTGAAGGCGGGCGGAGCCTATCTGCCGGTGGACCCCGCCTACCCGGCGGAGCGCGTGGCGTTCATGGTCGCCGACTCCGGGGCGCTCCTGGTGCTCGGGGACGCGGCCTCGGCGGAGCAACTGCCGCAGCTGGCCGCGCCCGTGCTCCGCCTGGACGACGCCGACGTGGCCGCCGCGCTGGCCGCCGCCGACCCCGGGCCCCTGACCGACGCCGACCGGCACGGCCCGGTGCGGGTGGCCAACACGGCGTACGTCATCTACACCTCCGGCTCGACCGGCACGCCCAAGGGTGTCGCCGTCAGCCACGCGGGCATGGCCAGCCTCGCCGCCACCGAAGCCGAGCGGCTCGCCGTGACCCCCGACAGCCGGGTGCTGCAGTTCGCCTCGCCGAGCTTCGACGCCTCGCTGTGGGAGTGGGGCATGTCGCTGCTCTCCGGCGCCAGGCTCGTGCTGGCGAGCCAGGACGAACTGGCCGCGGGCGAACCCCTGATCGCGACGATCGCCGCCCACGGCATCACCCACGCGACGCTGCCGCCGGCCGTGCTGGCGGCGCTGCCCACCGGCTCGCTGCCGAGCGTGCGCACCCTCGTGGTCGGCGGCTCGGCCTCCTCGCCGGAGCTGGTGGCGCAGTGGTCCGACGGACGACGCATGATCAACGGCTACGGCCCGACGGAGATCACCGTCTGTGCCGCCATGAGTGCGCCGATGGCCGGTGACGGCCGCACCCCGCCGATCGGCCGCCCCATCGCCAATACCCAGGTCTACGTCCTGGACACGGCGCTGCGTCCGGTCGCCCCCGGCGTCGCCGGAGAGCTGTACATCGCCGGCCCCGGCCTCGCCCGCGGCTACCTCGGCCAGAGCGCACTGACCGCGAGCCGGTTCGTCGCCAACCCCTTCGGCGCGCCGGGCACCCGGATGTACCGCTCCGGCGACCTCGTGCGCTGGAACAAGGACGGCGAACTCGAATACCTCGGCCGCACCGACTTCCAGGTCAAGATCCGCGGCTTCCGGATCGAACTCGGCGAGATCGAGCACGCCCTGACGACGCACCCCGGTGTCGCGCAGGCGGCGGCCGTCGTGCGCGAGACGCCGCAGGGCGACAAGCAGCTCGTCGGCTACCTCGTCCCACGGCCGTACGCAGCGCCCGCCGTCGCGGACGCACAGGTCGACGAGTGGCGCGACCTCTACGACGACAGCTACACCGAGTCCAGCGACGGACAGCTCGGCGACGACTTCCAGGGCTGGAACTCCAGCTACACCGGCGAACCGCTCCCCCTCGAGCAGATGCGGGAGTGGCAGGACGGGGCGGTGGCCCAGGTGCTGCGGTTCGCGCCGAAGCGCCTGCTGGAGCTCGGCGTGGGCTCCGGCCTGCTCCTCGCCAAGATCGTCGACGAGGTGGAGGAGTACTGGGGCACCGACATCTCCGGCACCGTCGTGGAGCGGGTCCGCGTGCAGGCCGAACAGGCCGGCTACGGCGACCGCGTGCGAGTGAGCGCCCAGTCCGCCGACGACACCACCGGACTGCCCCGCGGCCGGTTCGACACCATCGTCCTCAACTCCGTGGTGCAGTACTTCCCGAACGTCGACTACCTCGACCAGGTGCTGCGCCAGGCGCTGGAACTCCTCGCCCCCGGCGGCCGCATCATCGTCGGCGACGTCCGCAGCGCCGCCACCCGCAGCTTCATGCAGACCGCCATGCAGCGCGCCGCCCACCCGCACGCCTCCTACGAGGAGCTGCGGACCCTGGTGCAGCGCGAGCTGCTCGCCGAGCGCGAACTGACCATCGCCCCCGAGTGGTTCACCCAGTGGGCGACCGACCAGCCCGTCGCCGTCGACATCCGCCTCAAGCCCGGCCACGCGCACAACGAGCTGACCCGGCACCGCTACGAGGTGATCCTGCACAGTGCACCGGCCGACGTCCTCGACGTGAGCGACGTGCCGTCGGTGCCGTGGGGCGGACACGTCCACGACCTGGCCGACCTCGGCCGCCTCGCCGACCGCGCCGACGGCCCGGTGCGGATCACCGGCATCCCCAACGCGCGCCTGGTCGAGGAGGCCGCTCTCACCGCGGCGACCGGTCTGCTGCACCTGGTGTCCCGGCCCGGTGCGCCCCTTGACCCCCAGGAACTGCTCCAGTGGGCCCGCTCGACGGGCCGCGACGCCGTTCTCACCTGGTCCGGGGAGGACACGCGGTGCTTCGACGCAGTGCTGCTGCCCGAGCACCGCGACGTCTCGGGCGCGTTCGTGCCCGGCGCCGCGACCGGCCGGGCCCTGGCGAACGACCCCGCCCTGGCCCGCTCGATCGGCCCCCTCCTGCTGGAGCTGCCCGACTACCTGCGCGAGCGGCTGCCCGACTACATGGTCCCGCCGGCGTTCGTGCCGCTTTCGGAGCTGCCGCTGACGCCGAACGGGAAGCTGAACCAGCGTGCGCTGCCCGCCCCGGACTACGGTCAGGCATCGACCGGCCGGGCACCGCGCAACGAGGTCGAGGAGATCCTCAGCGGACTCTTCGCCGAAGTGCTCGGTGTGACCAGCGTCGGCATCGACAGCGACTTCTTCGCCAGCGGCGGAGACAGCATCCGCTCCATCCAGATCGTCGCCCGGGCCCGAGCCCGCGGCATCGAGGTCAGCACGCGGGAGATCTTCGAACTCCGCACCGTCGCCCGGCTCGCGGAGCTCGTCGAGGGACGCGAGGACGAGCGCCTCGTTCTGCCCGAACTGCCGGGCGGCGGCACCGGATGGGCCCCGCTGATGCCGACGGCGCAGCACGTGCTCGGACTCGGCGGCGGCCTCGGCCGACTCTGCATGTCCATGATGCTGACGCTGCCCGAGGACATCGACCGCGCCGGCCTGGTGGCCACCGTACAGACCGTCCTCGACCGCCACGACGTGCTGCGCTCCCGGCTGGACCGGACGCGCCAGGGCCTGGAGATCGAACCGGTCGGCGGCGTGAACGCCGAGGCCCTGCTGCGAGAGGTCCGCCACGGCGACGCCGACGCGCACGCCGAACTGAACGCGGCCGCCGACCGCCTCGACCCCGACGCGGGCGTCATGGCCCAGTTCGTGTGGTTCACCTCCGACACCGAGGCGGACCGCCTGCTGGTCGTGCTGCACCACCTGGTCGTCGACGGGGTGTCCTGGCGGCTCCTCGTCCCGGAGTTCGCCTCGGCCTGGGAGCAGGTCCAGGGCGGCAGCGCGGCACAACCCGCCGCGCCCGGCACCTCATTGCGCCGGTGGGCGCACGCCCTGGCCGACGAGGCGGTCCGCCCCGAGCGGGTGGCGGAGCTGCCCGTGTGGCAGGCCATCCTGCACGAGGACGAGCCGGCGCTCGGTGCCCGGGAACTGGACCCGACCCTCGACGTCACCGCCACTGTGGACACCGTGCGCGTCCAGGTGCCGGCGGACGTCACCGAAGCCGTCCTGACCCGGGTGCCCGCCGTCTTCCGGGGCGGCGTCGACGACGGTCTGCTGGCCGCGCTCGCCCTGGCCCTGGCCCACTGGCGCCAGACGCGCGGCGTGCCCGCCTCCTCGGCCCTGGTCCGCCTGGAAGGCCACGGCCGCGAGGAAGAGGCCGTGCCCGGCGCGGACCTGTCCCGCACGGTCGGCTGGTTCACCGCGATGTACCCGGTCCGCCTCGACGTGGCCGGCCTCGACCTGGCGGACGCCTTCGCGGGCGGCCCCGCCGCCGGCCGGGCGATCAAGGCGGTCAAGGAACAGCTGCGGGCGGTCCCCGGCGACGGCATCGGCTACGGCCTGCTGCGCCACCTCAACCCCGAGACCGCCGCCGCGCTGAGCACCGCCCGGGAACCGCAGATCGGGTTCAACTACCTCGGCCGGACCTCTGGCGGCGGCGCCCCCGAGGACCCGCGGGGCCAGGGCTGGGTGCCGGACGGCAGCCTGCCGGACCTGATCGCCGCGCCCGACGCGGACATGCCGGTGATGTCGGCCCTCGAAATCAACGCGGTCGCCAACAGCACCGCCGACGGCGAGGAGCTGACCGCCTACTTCGGCTTCCCCACCGGTCTGCTCTCCCGCGCGGAGGTCGACGAACTGGCCGGACTGTGGGTCCGGGCGCTCACCGCGCTCGCCCGGTTCGCCGCGACCCCCGAGGCCGGCGGACTGACCCCGTCGGACGCGCGGCTGGTCGACGTGAGTCAGCAGGAGATCGACACCTGGGAGGCCCGGTTCGGCCACCTCGCCGAGGTGTGGCCGGTGACCCCGGCGCAGTCCGGGATCATCTTCCACTCGATGCTCGCGGGATCCTCGTTCGACGCCTACCACGTCCAGCTGGTGTTCCACCTCTCCGGCGACGTCGACCCCGAGCGCATGCGCCGGGCCGGACAGGCGCTGCTCGAGCGCCACGCCAGCCTCCGGGCCGCGTTCGTCAACCAGGCCGACGGCGACCTCGTCCAGGTGGTGCCGGCGGCGGGGGCGACCCTGCCGTGGCAGTACCTCGACCTGAGCGGGTACACCGAGGCGGAGCGCTCCGAGCCGTTCGAGCGTTTCCTCGCCGAGGACCGCGACGCCCACTTCGACGTGGACACCCCGCCGCTCATCCGCCTCGCCCTGGTCACCCTGGAGCCCGGCCGCGCCGAGCTCGTGATGACCGTCCACCACGCGCTGGCCGACGGCTGGTCCGCGCCGCTGCTCCTGCAGGACCTGCTGCTGCTCTACGGCTCCCACGGCGACGCGAGCGGACTGCCCGCCACGCGCAGCTACGGCGAGTTCCTCGCCTGGTACACCCGGCAGGACCGCGACGAGGCGGCCCGGGCCTGGGCGGCCGAGCTGGAAGGGGTCGACGAGCCGACCCTGCTCGTGCCGGGAGCCACCATCGAGGACGGCCTCGACCAGATCGAGATCGCTCTTGCGCAGGACGTGTCCGCCGCACTCAACCGGCGCGCCTCCGAACTCGGCGTCACCATCAACACCGTGGTCCAGGGCGCCTGGGCGCTGCTGCTCGGCCAGCTCACCGGCCGCCAGGACCTGGTGTTCGGCGCGACCGTCTCCGGGCGTCCGGCCGCGGTGACCGGCGTCGAGTCGATGGTCGGCATGTTCATCAACACCCTGCCGGTACGCGTCGAGTACGCCCCCGGTGACACCCTCGCCGAGCTGCTCACCCGGCTCCAGGGCCGCCAGGCCGCCCTGCTTGAGCACCACCACTACAGCCTCACCGAGATCCAGCAGGCCGTCGGGGTGCAGACCCTCTTCGACTCGCTGGTCGTCTTCGAGTCGTACCCGGTCGACGAGGAGGGCATCGGGGCCGCCACGGAGGCCGCGGAAGGCATAGCCATCACCGGCCTGCGCCCCTCCAACGGCACCCACTACCCGCTGGCCCTGATGGCGGCGGTCGAGAAGAACCTCCAATTCCTCCTCCAGTTCACGCCGAGCGCCTTCGACCGGGACGCGGTGGCGGGCTACGCGGCCCGCTTCGTGCGCATCCTGGAGCAGCTGGCGGCCGACCCCGAGCTGCGGATCGCGCGGCTCGACGTCCTGGAGCCGGCCGAACGCGACCGCCTGCTGGTCGAGTTCAACGACACGGCCGCCCCGACCCCGGACACCACCGTCACCGGCCTCATCGAGGCGCGGGCGGCACAGCGGCCGGACGAGGTCGCCGTGGTTGACGGGTCCCGGTCGCTCACCTACCGCGAGCTGAACGCCCGGGCCGACACCCTGGCGCGCGAGCTGGCCGACCGGGGCGTGGGCCCGGAGTCGGTGGTCGCGGTGTCGCTGCCGCGCTCGGCGGACCTGGTGGTCGCCCTGCTCGCGGTCCTCAAGGCGGGCGGCGCCTACCTTCCGGTCGACCCCAAGTACCCCAGCCACCGTCTGGCCGCCATCCTCGACGAGGCGCGCCCGCGCCTGGTCCTGACCGACTCCAGGACGGCCGCGGCGCTTCCGCAGCACGACGCCCCGGCCCTCCTCCTCGACACGCTCGACCTGTCCGGCGACGCCAAGCCCGTCGAACTGCCGCTCCACACACAGCAGTTGGCGTACGTGATGTACACCTCCGGCTCCACCGGCAAGCCCAAGGGCGTCGCCATCACCCACGAGACCGTGGTCAACGGCGTGCTGCGGCTGGCCCCGCTGGTGGGCCTCGAGCCCGGCAAGCGGCTCTTGGCGGGCACCTCGGTCAACTTCGACGTCTCGGCGTTCGAGATCTTCACGACCCTGGTCACCGGCGGCGTCGTCGACATCGTCCAGGACGTCCTGGCCCTGAGCGACGCGAAGGGCTGGCGCGGCGGCGTCATCTCCACCGTGCCGTCCGCCTTCGCCGAACTCGTCGACGACATCCGCGAGCGCACCAGCGTGGAGACGGTCGTCTTCGCCGGCGAGGCCCTGCCCGCCGCACTCGTCGACAGGACACGCGCCGCCTTCCCGGGCGTACGGATCGTCAACGCCTACGGGCAGAGCGAGTCGTTCTACGCCACCGCCTTCACCGTCGAGGGCGATGCACCCCTGTCGGCGGGCAGCGCGCCCGTCGGCACCCCGCTCGGCAACATGCGCGCCTACGTTCTCGGTCCCGGCCTGACCCCGGTGCCGCCGGGCGCGGTCGGTGAGCTGTACGTCGGCGGCCCGGTGGGGCGCGGCTACCACGGCCGCGCGGCACTGACCGCCGAGCGCTTCGTCGCCGACCCGTTCGGCCCGGCCGGTACGCGCATGTACCGCACCGGCGACCTTGCCCGTCTCAACGGCGACGGCCAACTGGAGTACGTGGCCCGCGGGGATGCTCAGGTCAAGGTGCGCGGCTTCAGGATCGAGCCCGCGGAGATCGAAGCCGCGCTCACCGCGCACCCCTCCGTCGCGCAGGCCGCCGTCATGGCCCGCGAGGGCCGCGGCGGCGCCACCGGCCAGCGGCTGGTCGCCTACGTCACCCCCGTCCACACCGACGAGGGCACCGGCGCCCCGGACGCCAAGGAACTGCACGCCTTCGTCGCCGAGCGGCTGCCGGACTACATGGTGCCGTCCGCCTTCGTGGTCCTCGACCGACTGCCGCTCGCCCCGAACGGCAAGCTGGACCGGGCCGCGCTGCCCGAGCCCGAGTACACCGGAGCCCCCTACCGGGCACCGCGCACCTCCCGCGAAGAGGCACTGGCCGCCCTGTTCGCCGAGGTGCTCGGCGTGGACCGGGTCGGCATCGACGACGGCTTCTTCGAGCTCGGCGGGCACTCCCTGCTCGCCACCCGCCTGATCGGCCGCGCCCGTGCCGTGCTGGGGATCGAGATCCCCATCCGCAAGATATTCGACCTGCCGACAGTGGCCGCGCTCGCCTCATGGTCGGAGGAATCGGCCGCCCCCCGTCGCCCCGGCCTGCGCAAGATGTTCGTAGAGGAGTAAAAGCAATGATTCCGCTGTCATACGCACAACGCCGCATGTGGATCCTCCACCAGATGGAGGGCGGGTCGGAGAACTGGAACATGCCGGCCGCGTTCCGGCTGACCGGCTCCCTGGACCAGGACGCCCTGGTCGCGGCGATCCGTGACGTGGTCGACCGGCACGAGATCCTGCGCACCGTCTACGGCACGAGCGACGACGGTGAGCTCTTCCAGCGGATCCTGCCCACGGCCGAGGCCGCGCCGCAGGTGCCGGTCGTCGAGGTGGCGCCCGAGGACGTCTCGCGCCTGGTCGGCGAGTCCATGGTGTACCGCTTCGACCTGACGGCCGAAGTCCCGCTCCAGGTACGCCTGTTCCGCGTCTCGCCGCAGGAGCACGTCCTGGTCCTGGTCATCCACCACATCGCCACGGACGGCAGCTCCGGCGCGCCCCTGGTACGGGACCTGGCCGCGGCGTACACCGCCCGCCTGGACGGCCGCGCCCCCGGCTGGGAGCCGCTGCCGGTCCAGTACAAGGACTACACGATGTGGCAGCGCGAGCTGCTCGGCGACGTCGCCGACCCGGACAGCCTCGCCGCGAAGCAGGTCGCCTACTGGCGCAAGGAACTGGCCGGGGTCCCGCAGCCGTTGAACCTGACGCTGGACCGCCCCCGGCCCGTGCAGGCCAGCGGGCGCGGCGCCACCGTCGGCTTCACGGTCGAGCCGGAGGTCTCCGCCGGGCTTCAGAAGCTGTCCGACGAGCGCGGCGCGACCCTGTCGATGGTCCTGCACGCCGCGCTCGCGGTGCTGCTGCGCAAGCTCGGCGGCGGCGACGACATCACGATCGGCAGCTCGATCGCCGGGCGCACCGACGAGGCCCTGGCCGATCTGGTCGGATTCTTCGTCAACACCCAGGTGCTGCGCGCCGACCTCAGCGGCGACCCGTCGTTCACCGACCTGCTCGCCCAGGTCCGCGACAAGTCGCTGGCCGCCTACGAGAACCAGGACGTGCCGTTCGACACCCTGGTCGAGGCGGTCAACCCGGAGCGCTCGGCCGCGTACCAGCCGCTGTTCCAGGTGATGCTCGGCCTGCAGAATTACGCACGGCCCGAACTCGAACTCGCCGGGCTCACCCTGGAGGTCGAGCAGACCATCCCGTCGATCTCCAAGGTCGACCTCTTCTTCAACCTGGCCACGGACGACGCGGGGGTGCTGCGCGGCGACCTGTCGTACGCGACCGACGTGTTCGACCGCGAGACGGCCCAGGCGATCGGCGCCCGGTTCGGGCGCGTCCTGGAGCAGCTCGTCGCCGATCCGGGCATGAGCGTCGGGGACGTCGACGTGCTGGGCGTGGCCGAGCGCCACCACCTCCTGACGGAGATGAACGACACCGCCGAGCCGACCCTGGAGCTGGTGGAGTCGGTGCGCCGACAGGTGCGGGAGACCCCGGAGGCGCTCGCCATCATCGGCGCCGAGGAGTCGCTCACCTACCAGCAGCTCGAAGCGCGCTCCAACCAGCTGGCCCACTGGCTGGCCGGCCACGGGGTGCGGGCGGAGTCGCGCGTCGCCGTGCGCCTGCCCCGCACCGTGAACCTGGTGGTGGCGCTGCTCGCCGTGCTCAAGGCCGGCGGAGCCTACGTGCCGATCGATCCGGACCACCCGCGGTCCCGCATCGACTACATCCTGGAGCACGCCGACCCGCTGCTGGTGCTCGACGCCGAGGCGCTGGCGGGCGTGGACTGGTCCTCGCTTCCCGAAACGGCTCCCGAGGTCGTGGTCCGCCCCGAGAACGCCCAGTACGTCATCTACACCTCGGGGTCGACGGGCAGGCCGAAGGGCGTCACCATCCCGCGCGGCGCGGTGGCGAACTACCTGGCCACCAACCAGCGCCGGTTCCCGCTCACGGCCGACGACCGGATGCTGTTCAGCACCACCGTGGCGTTCGACATGGCCAACACCGAGCTGTACCAGCCGTTCATCTCCGGCGCCACCATGGTGGTGGCGGACAAGGACACCGTCACCGACCCGGCGGCCGTCCTGGAGCTGATACGCCGTCACAAGGTCACCGCGGTACAGGCCACGCCCGCCTTCTGGCAGATGCTCCTGATGCACGACCCGAACGCGGCGAAGGACCTGCGGATCATCATCGGCGCGGAGGCCGTACCGGTGCGCCTGGCCGAGACGCTGGCGCAGCAGGCCGCCGAGGTGTTCAACATGTACGGCCCCACCGAGACGGTGACCTGGTGCACCGAGGCGCGCGTCGAGGTGGGGGAGGGGGCGCCGATCGGCAGGCCGATGGGCAACTTCCACGTGTACGTGCTCGACGCCCGCCTGCGACCCGTCCCGTGCGGTGTGCCGGGTGAGCTGTACATCGCCGGCGCCGGCATGGCCCGCGGTTACCAGAGCAGGCCCGGTCTGACCGCGGAGCGGTTCGTCGCGTGCCCCTTCGGACCGGACGGCGCGCGGATGTACCGCACCGGCGACCTGGTGCGCTGGGACCGCAACGACCAGCTGGAGTACATCGAGCGCACCGACTTCCAGGTGAAGATCCGGGGCTACCGCATCGAGCTCGGCGAGATCGAGCACGCGCTGACCGGACACCCCCAGGTGGCGCAGGCGGCGGCCGTGGTGCGGGAGAACCAGGACGGCGACAAGCGCATCGTCGGCTACGTGATGCCCGAGCCCGCCGTCGCCGAGACCGACGGCGGTGTCCAGGCACTGGTCGACGACCTGCCCGCGTTCCTGCGCGGCCGCCTGCCCGACTACATGGTGCCCGCCACGCTGATCCCGCTCTCGGAGGTCCCGCTGACCCCCAACGGGAAGCTGGACCGCGCGGCCCTGCCGGCCGAGGAGGCGGACAGCGAGGTCAGCCAGGAGCCGCGCAACGCCCATGAGGAGAAGGTGTGTTCCTTCTTCAGCGAGCTGCTGGGCCTGGAGCGGGTCGGCGTCGACGACGACTTCTTCGCACTGGGCGGTCACTCGCTGCTCGCCACCCGGCTCAGCGCCCGCATCCGCGACGAGTTCGGCATCGAGATGCCGCTCAGGACGATCATCAAGTTCCCCACGGCGGGTGAGCTGGCCGCGCTGCTGCTCGTCGCCACGCCCGCGGACTCCTCCAACTCCCTGGAGGTCGTGCTCCCGCTGAACACCGACCCCGGCACGGGCAAGCCGCCGCTGTGGTTCTTCCACGGCGGAGGCGGCCTGGGCTGGACCTACTTCAGCTTCGCGGCGTACGTCCAGGACTATCCCGCCTATGCCCTGCAGGCCCGCGGCTCCGACGGCGTGGACAAGCTGGCGGACTCGGTCGAGGAGATGGTCGAGGACTACGTCACCGAGATGCTGAAGATCCAGCCGGAGGGCCCCTTCCACCTGATCGGCTGGTCCTACGGCGGCACCGTCGTGCAGGCCGTCGCCGAGGCGCTCGACCGGCGCGGCCACGAGATCGCCTTCACCGCCATCCTGGACTCCCAGCCGGGCGGACACGGCTTCACGGAGATCCACGCCGGCAAGACGCTGACGGACTACCGGGTCGAACTCGAGGAGTTCTTCGGCCAGTACATCGGCACCGACAACCGGCAGGACTTCCTGGACGCCATGGCGAGGGTCCTGGCCAACAACACGAGCCGCATGATGGATTTCGAGTCGCCGGTCTACCGCGGCGACGTCATCTTCTTCAGCGCCACGCTCCAGGAGCAGTCCTACGCGCACCTGTGGAAGCCCTACATCCTCGGCTCCATCGAGGTGCACGACGTGCGCGCCACCCACCACGAGATGAACATGCCCTCGGCGGTCGCCGAGGTCATGGCGGTCATCAACCGCAAGCTGACGGAGCTGTACGCGTGAGCGGACGGCGAACTCCCACAACCGGTTCGACGAACCATCGCATGGATGATTGGGGTTGGTCGGGGTGACAGAGCCCGGCATGTCCACGAAACACGGGGACCAGGCCACGCTGCTGTGTGTGCCGTTCGCGGGAGCGGGTCCCTCGTTCTTCCACCCGTGGCGGGAACTGGCCGGCGACCGCTGGCGGGTGACCTCGCTCGAACTGCCCGGCAAGGAGCGGCGGATCCTGGAGGAGCCGTACCGCAACGTCGTCGAGGCCGCCAAGGGCTCGATCGACGACGTCGTCGCGGACCTCGGCGAAGGGGCGCGGACCGTGCTGTTCGGGCACAGCCTGGGCGCGGTCCTCGCCTACGAGCTGGTCCACCTGCTCACCGCGCGCGGCGTGCACGTCGAGCGGCTGGTCGTCAGCGGCTCGCCGGGCCCCTGGACCCAGCGCGAGCGGCGGGCGGCGGGACTGCCCGACGAGGAATTCCTCGCCCGGGTCGAGGAGTTCGCGGGGTTCCGGCATGAGGCCCTGGACCACCCCGAGATGCGGGAGCTGATCCTCCCGGTGCTGCAGGCCGACTGCGAGATGCACGAGAGCTACGTGCCGAGCACGGACGTCCCGGTGTCGGTGCCGATCTGCTCGCTGCGCGGCGACAGCGACGGGCTGGTCACCGCGGAAGAGGCCCGCCAGTGGCGGGACGCGACCACGTCGGACGAGTTCGGCTATGTGGAGTTCCCCGGCGATCACATGTATCTCGTCGACCTCGGTGCGCAGGTGCTGGACGTCATCGAGCGGGAATCCAGCGGCGCTCGCTAGCGTGGGGTGCGGGGCTTCGCCTCGCGCCGAGCCCGGCGCACACGTCCACCGGACGCCCCGCTCCGCCGCCGCCCCGCCACCGCGCGGGGCGGGCGGGTCCCGCAACCAGGACCCGCCCGCGTTCTCCGTCACGGGCCCATGCGCACGAGCGCCGGCCGCGGAGTGTCCGGACACCGACCGAGAGCTCTCGCTCCGCTCCTCGCCTGCGCAGCGCCCGTCCCGCGAAGGCACCCCGAAATCGCCGAAGAAACGGAGACACATCATGTCGATCGGTGCGCAGGCCGTGGCCCTCGCCGAGCAGCCGTCGCCGCTGACCCACGACGGAGTGGACGACGCCCGGCGCCGCATCGCCGAACGGGTGGCGCGGACCCCCGTCGTACGCAGCGAGGAACTGGACCGGGTGGCCGGAGCCCGGCTGTGGCTGAAAGCGGAGAACCTCCAGACCGGCGGCTCCTTCAAGATGCGCGGCGCGCTGCTCGCCGTGGAGCGGCTGGCCGGGTCCGGCAGCCTCGGCGTGGTCGCGCAGTCCACCGGCAACCACGCCATAGCCGTCGCGCTGGCCGCCGCCCAGTACGGGCTCGAGGCCGTACTGGTGCTGCCCGTCGACGCCGCCCCGACCAAGGTGCGGCGCATCAGGGACATCGGCGCCCAGGTGCTCCAGGCCGGCACCACTCTCGCCGAGCGGATCGCGGTCGTCGAGGAGCTCAAGCTGACCCGCGGCCTCGACGAGATCGACCCCTACCAGAACCCGGACGTGGTCACCGGCCAGGGCACCGCCACCGCCGACCTGCTGCACCAGGTGAACGCGGCCGGCGGCCGCTTGGACGCGGTCGTGGTGCCGGTGGGCGGCGGCAGCGCGCTGGCCGGCGCGTGCCTGGCCACCACCGGCCAGGACATCGATGTCTACGGCGCCGAGCCCAGCGCTGTGCCCGCCCTGACGGCGGCCCTGCGCGCCGGAGGGCCGGTCACCGTCGACGCCCGGCCCACCATCGCCGACGGCCTGCGCCCCGACCGCATCGGCCAACTCCCCTACGACCTGGCCCATGACACCGTCGCCGGCGTCTTCACGATCGACGAGGACGCCATCGCCGAAGCGCTGCGCCTGGTCCTCGTCCACGCCCGGCTGGTCATCGAACCCGCCGCCGCCACCGCCGTGGCGGGCGCCCTGCGCCTCGCCGCCGAGGGCCGTGCCCGCGACATCGGGGTGCTGGTCTCGGGCGGCAACGTCGACACCGGCCTGGTGGCATCCCTCCTGGGCCACCGGCCCTCCTGAATCCGCATTACCGCGTCCGGACCCCTCCCCGTCCCGCCGGCGGGACACACGTGCCGGCGAGCGGAACAGCCTTGCGAAATTCCCTCGGCCGCGCATGGCGACGCGTCAATTCGACGTGCGTCGTACGGCCGCTGGGGGCAGGGCGGTAGAGCCTGGGCCTCCCGCCCGGTCATCGAAATTGTTTGGTTGAACGGCGCCTTCGAGAGCGGCATGCTCGTGAATGCGCCGAAGAAACCAGCCGACATGCTGCACGAAAGGCAATCGTGATCACGCACATTGTTCTTTTCAAGCTCAAGGACGGCATCGAGCGCTCCGCCCCGTCCGTGGTCGAGGCCGAGGAGTTCGCCCGGGCGGTCGGCAGCAACGTGCCCGAACTCGTCGACTGGCGGGTGGGCTGGAACACCGTCGACCGGGACATCTCCTACGACTTCGCCGCCTTCGGTGTGCTGCCGGACCTCGCCGCGCTGGAGAGGTACCAGGCGAACGAGTACCACCAGAAGTCCGTCCAGAAATGGCGGGCGATATCCGACTGGGTCGTCGCCGACCTGGAAGACCTCTGAAGGAGGATGGGTGTTCACGCAATACGACCCGGAATCCGCTGCGCTCACCGACGAGCTGCGCGGACTGTTCGACGAGTTCGCCGCGGGGAAGTGGTCGGCCGACGATCTGGAAAGGCACCAGACCGGAAAGCTGCGCGAGGTGCTCGCCTATGTACGCGCCAACTCCCCGTTCTACGGGACGAAGCTGCGCGGAATATCTGACGAGGCCCTTTCGGGACTCGGGCTCGAGGATCTGCGGAACCTCCCCTTCACCACCAAGGCGGAATTGCAGGAAGCCCAGTTCGACCTCCTCTCCCTCCCCGTCTCCGCCGCCTGGACCTTCTACGAGACCACCGGCACCACCGGGAAGCCGACTCCGTGCCCCCGCACCAACGGCGACACCATCCACAACAACACGGTCCTGACCGCCTATTACCGGGACGTCCTCGCGCCGCACGGTGACAGCCAGGTCATCGGCATCTCGGGCCCCACCGAACTGCACGCCACTGGTGACACGTTCGGCGACGTGTGCCGCAACCTCGGGCACGCCGTCGCCAAGATGTGGCCGCACTCCCCCGTCATCGGGTTCGACCGCGCCCTTGAGGTCATGCGACTGCTGCCGGTCACCGGTCTCTTCTGCACGCCGGGCATGGCCCTGAGCCTGGCCCGCAAGGCCGTCGAGGCGGGCCTCGACCCCCGCCGCGACTTCTCCCTCGACGTCCTCATGATGACCGGCGAGCTGCTCTCGCCCAGCCTGCGCGACAACATCGGCGAACTCTGGGGCGCCGAGGCCCACAACTGCCTCTACGCCTCCCAGGAGGCCTCTGTCCTCGCGGCCGCCACCTCCGACGGAACGCTGCGCATCGCACCGCTGATCAACCTCTACGAGGTGATCGACCCCGCCACCGGTGAGCCCGTGACGCCCGGCCCCGACGGGGTGCGCTACGGCGAACTCGTCGTCACCAACCTGTACACCGGCGCCAAACCCCTCGTCCGCTACCGCACCGGCGACATGGTGCGCATGACTGAGCCCGGCCTCGGTGCCGCCGTACCGGCGCCATCGGTGGAAGCCGTCGGACGCGTCCGCGACCGGCTCCGGCTCAACGGGCACCTCGTCAACGGCTACGACCTGGAGAACCTGCTGCTGCGCCACTTCCGCGGCTACCTCGACTATCAGATCACCGTCTCCGGCGACGCCACGGGCACCGACCTGCTGTCCCTGACCCTGAACGCCGAACCGGACCGCATCCAGGACCTCGACGTCGAACGGGCCGTGGCGGACTGTCGCGAGGAACTGGACACCGAGCTGAGCGTGGGCTTCGGTGACCCCGGCCCCATCACCAGCACCGGCGCCATGGTGAGCTGGAAGGCCGCCCGCGTGCGGGACCTGCGCGACGCAAACACCGGGGCCTCGGTCGAGTCCCGCTCGGCCGAGCGGATCGCCGGGGACCGGGCATGACGGCCGGCCCGCCCGTCCTCGACGCCGCCCCCGAGCAGCGGCCGACCCAGCTCGGCCTCGGCCCCTGGGCCTACGACCGCGGTGACTTCGTCGCGGCCACGGCCCCGCGGCTGCCGCTCTCCACCCAGGGACTGCACTACGGGACCGCGGTGTTCGAGGGCATCCGTGCCTACCGCACCGACCACGGACACCAGTTGTTCCGGGCCCGCGAGCACTACGAACGCCTGCTGCGCGGCTGCCGGATCCTGCGCATCACCGGCATCCCCTCCACCGCCCAGGAACTCATCGACATCACCGTCGAGTTGCTGCGCAGGAACGCGCACGAGGGAGACGTCTACGTGCGTCCCCTGGCGCACAAGCTCTCCCTGCTGCCGGGCACCCCGCCCGGCGTCTCCCTCGCCGGGGTGTCCGACGCGCTGTCCCTCACCACGTTCGGATATCCGACCTCCGGCGCGGCCGACGAGGTGCGCTGCGCCCTCAGCGCCTGGCGGCGCCCCTCCAGCGACGCGCTCCCCGTTCAGGCGAAGACCGCCGGTGGCTATGTGACCAGCGCCCTCGCCTGCGACGAGGCGCGCGCGGCCGGGTACGACGACGCCATCCTCCTGGACCGCTGGGGCAACGTCGCCGAAGCGAGTACCGCCAACGTGTTCGTGGTGCGCGACGGCGTACTCGTCACCCCGCCGGCCACCGGCGACCTGCTGCCCGGCATCACCCGGGACACCGTGATCACCCTGTGCCGGGAGAACGGGACGACGGTCCTGGAACGCACGCTCAGCCCCGCGGACCTCTACACCGCCGACGAGGTGTTCCTCACCTCCACCGGCAAGGCAGTGGCCTCCGTGGTCGAGCTGTCCGGCCGGGTCATCGGCAGCGGCTCGGCCGGACCGGTCGCGGCCCGCGTGGCCGCGCTCTACCACACGGCGACGACCGCCCAGGGCGGGGACGTGACCCACCCGGAGTGGCTCCTCACCGTCGAGCCGTCCGTACCCCTGACCCACCCCTCATCCACGCCAAGCGAAGGGAACACCCGATGATGCCCTCCGACCTGATCTCGCTCCTGCGCCCCGGCTCCCACCGTCCCGCGGTGATCGGCACGCTCGGCCCGCCCGGAACCAGCAGCGAAGTGGCGGCCAAGCGGTACGCCGTGCAGATGACCGGACCCGACGGGCCGCGCGTCGACATCCGTCTGTACGACACCTACGAGGAGGCCGGAGAGGCCCTCCGCGCCGGCGAGGTGAGCCACATCGTCGTGGCCAACGCCTACAAGGCGGTCTTCCAGTTCTACATGGACCCGGCCGTCGACCTGGCCGGGGTTTTCGTGATGGACACCCCGTTGTACGGCATCGCCAAGCGCCGGGACTCCGGGCCGGTGCCGGACGTCCCGGTCATCTCCAGCCACCCCTCGCCCGAGCCGATCATCGCCCAGCTCCTGCCGGAGCGGCACGAGACCTTCAAGGTGATTCACGAGGACTCCACCAGCGCCGCCGCCCGCGCGGTCGTCGACGGAAGCGCGGATCTCGCGCTCACCACTCTGCCGGCCGCGCAGCTGCACGGCCTGGAGTTCATCTCCCGCACCCGGCCCATCCGCATGGTCTGGTCGGTTTTCGGCGGCGCCACGGTGAGCGCGCACCAGAAGCAGAACACGAAGGAGAAGGCTCCGTGCTTCTCCTGAACGGGGACCAGGTACGCCAGGCCCTGCCGGTGGCGCAGGCGCACCAGGTGGTGGCCGAGGTGATGCGCCGCTACAGCGGCGGCGACGTCGTCCAGCCGGTGCGCACCGTCCTCGGATCCGGCCGGGACACCTCGCTGTTCGCCGCCATGCCGTGTCACGTCGTCGGCGAGATTGACTCGGGATACGGCATGAAGGCGGTGCTGCACGCGCCCGGCAACCACGCCCGGGGGCTGCCGACCCACGTGGGTCTGGTGGTGGTGTTCGACCCCGAGACCGCGCAACCCCTGGCACTGATCGACGGCGCGTCCGTGACCGCGCTGCGCACAGCCGCGGCCTCCGCCGTGGCGACCGAGGCGCTGGCCGCCCCGGACGCCGGCGACCTCGCCCTCATCGGGGCCGGCACCCAGGCGCGCAGCCATCTGCTCGCGCTGCGGGAGGTCCGGCCGCTGCGCAGGGTCCGGCTGTGGAACCGGGGCCGGGTACGGGCCGAGGAGTTCGTGGCGTGGGCGCGTGCGACGGCCGGCGTCGACGTCGAGCTGACCGACACGCCCGCGGACGCGCTGCGCGGCGCCGACCTGGTGTGCACGACCGTCGACACGGCCGAACCCGTGGTCCGCGCGGCGGACCTGGCCGAGGGCGTGCATGTCAACGCCGTCGGCTCCTCCGTCCCGGGCAAGCGCGAGCTGGACGCGGGCGCCGTGGCCTCGTGCACGGTCTTCGTGGACAGCAGGGACGGAGCGCTGCGCGAGTCCTCCGAGATCGCCGCGCCCGTGGAGGAGGGCCTGGTCCCCGCCGACCGGCCGCTGACCGAGATCGGCGAGGTCCTCCTGGGCAAGCATCCCGGCCGCACCGGCTCCACCGAGCGCACGCTCTACAAATCGCTCGGCATGGCCGCGCAGGACGTCGCCTCCGGATTCGCCATCGTCCGTGCCGCACGCCGCCTCGGCATCGGCACCGAGGCCGAGTTCACCTGCTGAGGACCCAGGGAACCAGGGAACCAGGGAATCAGGGAACCAGGGAGAGAGGACACACCGCATGACGGCACTACTGATCGGCAACGTCGGCGTCATCGGCGACGAGCAGCGCATGGCGGAGTACCGCGCGAAGGTGCTGGACACCCTGCGCCTGTACGGCGGGGGGTTCGTGATCCGCGGCGGGGAGTTCGAGGTGTTCGAGGGCGCGTGGCACCCCGAGCACATGTCGGTCATGGGGTTCCCCACGGCCGAGGACGCCCGCCGCTGGTACGCCTCGCCGGAGTACCGCGCCATCGTCCCGCTCCGGGACGGCACGCACATGGACCTCGTCCTGGTCGAGGGGGAGGGGGAATGACGACGTCGCGCCGTCGGCGTCCCTTCTCGCAGGTCGACGTGTTCACCGAGGTCCCCTTCCTGGGCAATCCCGTCGCCGTCGTCCTGGACGGCGACGGGATCGCCGACCAGGACATGGCACGCATCGCGCGGTGGACCAACCTGTCCGAGACGACGTTCGTCGTCGCGCCCACCCACGACGAGGCCGACTACGGGCTGCGGATCTTCACCCCGGGCGGGGAGATCCCGTTCGCCGGCCACCCCACCCTGGGCTCCGCGCACGCCTGGCTGGAGGCCGGAGGCACACCGAAGAAGCCCGGAGAGTTGACACAGGAGTGCGGCGCCGGGCTCGTCCAGGTGCGGCACAGCGGCGGCGGCCTCGGCTTCCGGGCCCCGGCCCCGAGCCGCAGCGGCCCCCTGGACGACGCACACCTGGAGACCATCGCCCGCGGCCTGGGCATCGACCGCGCACGGATCGTGGGCCACCAGTGGGTCGACAACGGGCCGGGCTGGGCCGCCGTACAACTCGCCTCGGCGGCGGAGGTGTTGGCCCTGAAGCCGGACGACCGGCACATGGCCGAGCTGGTGCTCGGCGTGGTCGGCGCCCACCCCGAGGGCTCGCCCGTGCAGTTCGAGGCCCGCGCCTTCGCGCTGCCCAAGGGCGTGCGCGAGGATCCCGTCACCGGAAGCCTCACCGCGGGCCTCGCCCAGTGGCTCATCGGTACGGGCAGGGCCCCGCGCGACTTCCGGGTCGGCCAGGGCGCGTGCCTGGGACGGCAGGGCGTGCTCACCGTGGAGAGCCTGGGCAAGGACATCTGGGTCGGCGGCGCGAGCGTGACCTGCGTACGCGGCACCCTGGAAGCGTGAGAGCGGCGGTACGCACCGGCTCCGCACGGCGGAGACCGGCCACTCCGCGCTGCCACCACAGCCTGCGGGCGGGCACTCAACTGCCCGTGCCGCAGGCTGATTTGTTCCCCCACGACAGCGAGAACCGCCCGAGTCGGCGGTTTTGCCAGAGCGGTGACAGGCGGGCGACAGCGCCGCCCGCGACCGTGGTGGCATGAGACGAACAGCGATTGCAGTTTCAGGGCTGCGGAAGGCATACGGGGACAAGACCGTCCTCGATGGCATCGATTTCGATGTCGCCGCGGGATCGATCTTCTCCCTGCTCGGGCCGAACGGCGCGGGCAAGACGACGACCGTGAACGTCCTGGCGACGCTGCTGACGGCCGACGCCGGTTCGGTGCAGGTCGCCGGGCACGACGTGGCGACCGCGACCAAGCAGGTGCGCGCCGCCATCGGCGTGACCGGTCAGTTCGCCGCGGTGGACGACCTGCTCTCGGGCCGGGAGAACCTCCAGATGATGGCGGCTCTCAAGCGCGTGCGCTCCGGCGAGAAGCTGGTCACGAGCCTGCTCGAGCGGTTCGACCTCGTGGAGTCGGCGGACAAGATGGCCCGGACCTACTCCGGCGGTATGCGCCGGAAGCTGGACCTCGCCATGACGCTGGTCGGCAACCCGGAGATCATCTTCCTGGACGAGCCGACCACGGGTCTCGACCCGCGTAGCCGCCGCACGATGTGGGGCATCGTCCGCGAGCTCGTGGCCGAGGGCACCACCATCTTCCTCACCACCCAGTACCTGGAGGAGGCCGACGAACTCGCCGACCGCATCGCGGTACTGAGCGAGGGCAAGTTCGTCGCCGAGGGCACCGCGGAGGAACTGAAGCGGCTCATCCCCGGCGGTTACGTGCGCCTGCGCTTCAACGACGCCGGCAGCTACCGGTCCGCCGCCACGGCGCTGCGCGACGCGACCGCAGACGACGAGACCCGCTCGGTGCAGATCCCCAGCGACGGTACCCAGCGTGAGCTGCGCTCCATCCTCGACTGGCTGGACACCTCCGGCATCGAGGCGGACGAACTCACCGTCCACACCCCCGACCTCGACGACGTCTTCCTCGCCCTGACCGAGCGCACCAGCAAGGAGGTGATCTCCCAGTGAGCAGTGTCTCCACGGCCCTGGCCGACTCCACGATCATGCTGCGCCGCAACCTGAAGCACACCACGCGCAACCCCGTGACGGTCTTCAACGCGGTCCTGTTCCCGATCGTGATGATGCTCATCTTCGTCAAGGTGTTCGGCGGCGGGTTCAGCGTCGGCGTCCCCTACATCGACTACGCGACACCCGGCCTGCTCGTGATGACCATCAGCTATGGGATGGGTGCCACTGCGACGGCCGTGAACGACGACATGGCCAAGGGCATCATCAACCGCTTCAAGACGATGGACGTCTCGCGCGGAGCCATGCTGACCGGACACGTCGTCATCACCACGGTGCGGTGCCTGGTGGCCTGCGCGGTCATCGTCGGCGTGGCCTTCGCGATGGGCTTCGACCCCAGCGCGAGCGCCTCCGACTGGTTCGCCGCCCTCGGCCTCGTCGCCCTGGTCAGCTTCGCTGCCAGCTGGCTCATCATCGCCATGGGCCTGGCCGCCAAGACCGCGGCGGGCGCGGGCATGGCCGCCACCCCGCTGATCATGCTGCCGTTCCTCAGCAGCGCGTTCGTCCCCGCCGACACCATGGGCGCGGGCGTGCGGCAGTTCGTGGAGTACCAGCCCTTCACCCCGATCATCGAGACGCTGCGCGGCCTGCTGATGGGCGGCGCGTCGAGCGGCGACGCGATCGCGGCCATCGCCTGGTGCGTCGGGTTCACCGTCCTCGGCTACGTCTGGTCGGTTTCCACGTTCAAGAAGCGAGCCTGACGCGGGCCAGTTGAGACCAGTTCGTGCGCGTCCCCACCCGCGCCGCCTCGACGCACCCCCGCGTCGCCGAGGCGGCGCCGGTCTGTTGGACCGCGCAACCTCGACCAACAGTGCCAACTCGGCCTGTACAGAGGGCAGTTGGCCGGTACTCGCACGCCCGTGAGGGCCCGTGCGTCCGGCACGTACGCAAGACCGACGGCGCCGCCACCGGCCCCACAGGCCGCACCGCGGGCACGGCGGCCGCGGCCGGTGCCGACATGCAGACTCGGCGGCCGCTCTCAACCCCGTCCGGCCGGCGAACGCCGCACACCACCGCCACGGCACGGGCGGAAGGCGATCACGAGAGACTCGTCCAGCCGCCCCCTGAAGACCCGTCTCGCCGGCGGGACAGCACCAGGACCCAGGCACCGTGATGGTGGTGACGATCCGTGGACGGGGCCAGTCGTGGCCGGGCGGGGCACTCCCGGCCGGCGGAGGAAGGAAATCGGGCAATGGAATCGTCGACGCAGGTCCACGAGCGAACCGCACCGGACGAGGCAGCGGAGCGACACGCCTCCACGGGCGAGCCGGTGGTGCTCGTGCAGGAGATCGCGCAGATGTGGGGGCAACACTTCAACGGCCGCGAGGTCGGCCCGGATGACGACTTCTTCGCGCTCGGCGGCAACTCGCTGACCGGAATCAAGATCATCGAGCAGGTGCTCGAGGACTACGGCGTCCAGCTGTCCGTACGCGACTTCTACCTCGCGCAGACCCCCGCCCGGGTCGCCGAACTGATCGAGAAGGGGAGGGCACGGACGTGAGACTGACGCCGGGACCCGTCCGCGACGTCGACCTCGACACCGTCGACCTGTTCGACCTCGACCTCTACGCCACGGGCGATCCGCACCCCGTCTGGGACGTGATGCGCGCCAAGGCGCCGTTGCACCACCAAGTCCTCGCGGACGGGCGGGAGTTCTGGTCGGTGACGCGCTACGAGGACGTCCACCGCGTCCTCGCCAACCACCGCGAGTTCACCTCCGAGCGCGGCACCGTCCCCACCCACCTCGGGACGGACGACGTCGCGGCCGGCGTGCTGATGACGTCCACCGACCCGCCGCGGCACACCGAGGTCCGCAGGCCGCTCGGGGCCAAGCTCACGGCGCGGGCGGTGAAGTCCTGGGAGGACTCGATCCGTTCGACGGTCGTGCGCTTCCTGGAGCCCGCGCTCGACGGCGAGGTCTTCGACCTCGCCGAGAAGGCGCTGCTCCTGCCGGCGATGGTCACCGGCCCCCTGCTTGGCATCCCGGAGCAGGACTGGGCCGAACTCGTCCAGCTGACCGCGATGGTGACCGCCCCCTCGGACCCGCACTTCCAGCTGGGCAGCGAGGCCGCGACCCTGGCCATCTCCCACCACGAACTCGTCACCTACGTCAAGGAATGGGTCAAGACCCGGCGCGCGACCGGTGAAGAGGGCGAGAGCCTGCTCCACCACCTCATGAGCGTGCGCCCCGGCGGCGAGCCGCTGAGCGACGAGGAGATCGCCCTCGACGGCTACAGCATTTTGCTCGGCGCCAACGTGACGACGCCGCACACCGTCTCGGGCACCGTCCAGGCGCTCATCGAGCGGCCCGAGCAGTACGACAAGGCGGCGGCCGACCTGACGCTGGTCCCCAACCTCGTCGAGGAAGGCCTGCGCTGGACGTCGGCCGCGTGCAACTTCATGCGGTACGCCGTCGACGACGTCGAGATCGGCGGCGGCACCATCCCCGCCCGCGGCGCCGTCGTGGCGTGGATCGGATCGGCCAACCGCGACGAGTCCCTCTTCCCCGACCCGCACACCTTCGACATCACCCGCGAAGGCGCCAAGCGCCAGGCCGCGTTCGGCTTCGGGACACACTTCTGCATCGGCGCCCCGCTCGCGCGGATGACGCTGCGCATCTTCTTCGAGGAACTGCTCCAGCGCTTCGAGTCGATCGAGCTCGCCGGCGAACCGGAGCACCTGCGCTCGTACTTCATCGCCGGGATGACCCATCTGCCCATCGTCGCCCAGAAACGAAAGACGCCATGACACCCGGATCCACCACCGCCGCCTCGCCGTGGTTCGTCCGGCCGCGGTCCGACGAGCACACCGCCCAGATCTTCTGCCTCCCCTTCTCGGGAGCCGGAGCCTCCGCGTTCAGCGCCTGGCCCGCAGCGATCGGCGACGCGGAAGTCCGCGCCGTGCAGTTCCCGGGCCGCGAGAACCGGCTGGGCCACCCGCACTACGGCACGTACGAGAACCTGGCCGACAACCTGGTCGAAGCCCTGGAGCCCGTCCTCGACCGGCCGTACGCGATCTTCGCGCACTGCGCCGGCGCGATGCCCGCGTACGAGACCGTGCTCCGCCTCGCCGAGCGCGGCCTGCCCGGCCCCGACCGCCTGTTCGTCTCGGGCCAGCCCGCCCCGCACGACGCCTCGCGCGACCGCATGCTCACCATGACCGAGCCCGAACTGCGCGCCGAACTGGAGTCGTTCATCCGCGGCCGCGGCATCGAGCCCCGGCCCGACATGATCGACATGGGCATGCTGGTGCTCCTCCGCGACCACGCCGCCGCGGGTGCCTACCGGCGGCCTGAGCCCGTCAAGGTGGACTGCCCCATCGTCGTCCTGCACTGGCGCGACGACACCGACGTGAGCCTCGACGAGCTCGAAGGGTGGCGCCACTACGCGGACTCGGTCGAATTCCGGGTCCTCGACGGCGGCCACTACGACTTCATGGACGCGCCGGACGACCTGCTGACACAGCTCGCCTCCTGGCGATGAGAGCAACCTGCGGACCCCGGGACCGACACGGCCTCCCGGCCCGTCCCCAGTGAGCACGCCCTTCACGAATCGATCGACCGCGGATAGCCGCAGCCACACCTGTTCTTCTAAGCAACCGTTGGGGGAGGTCCTGGTGCAGGACGTCGACAAGTTCCGGTCCGAAGCGCGAAGCGCCGACGGCGATGCGCGGGCACACGGGCCCAAGGAGTCCGCCCGCGAGCCCATAGCCGTCGTGGGACTGTCGTGCCGCCTGCCCGAGGCCGACGGCCCCGAGGCCTTCTGGGAGCTGCTGCGCGACGGCAGGAGCGGCATCACCGACGTCCCGGCAGACCGCTGGGACGCCCGCCGCCTGCTCGATCCCGACGCCACCGCGCCGGGAATGATCACCACGACGCGCGGCGGCTACCTGGACGACATCGCCGGGTTCGACGCCGACTTCTTCGGCATCTCGCCCAACGAAGCCGCGATGATGGACCCCCAGCAGCGACTGATGCTGGAACTCGGCTGGGAGGCCCTGGAGGACGCCGACATCGTCCCCGCCCACCTCGCCGGGACCCGTACGGGCGTCTTTGTGGGCGCCATGTGGGACGACTACGCGATCCGGCTCTACAAGCACGGCACCGAGCGCATCGACCGCCACTCCGTCACCGGGCTCCACCGCAGCATCATCGCCAACCGCCTGTCGTACACACTCGGCCTCAACGGACCCAGCCTCGCCATCGACGCGGCTCAGTCCTCCGGGCTCGTGTCGGTGCACCTGGCCGCGGAGAGCCTCCGCGCCGGAGAGTGCACCCTCGCCCTCGCGGGCGGCGTCAACCTCGCCATCGTGCCGGAGAGCACCATCGGCTCCAGCAAGTTCGGCGGCCTCTCACCGGACGGACTGTGCAAGACGTTCGACGCCCGGGCCAACGGTTACGTACGCGGCGAGGGCGGCGCCTTCCTGGCCCTCAAGACCCTGTCCCAGGCGGTGGCGGACGGCGACCGGATCTACTGCGTCATCGAGGGCAGCGCCGTCAACAACGACGGCGCCACGCCCGGTCTCACCGTGCCCAGCGCGGACGCCCAGGAGGACGTCATCCGCCGGGCCCACGAACGCGCCGGCACCCGCCCCCAGGACGTCCAGTACGTCGAACTCCACGGCACAGGCACGCGCGTGGGCGACCCGATCGAGGCTGCCGCACTGGGCGCCGCCCTCGGCACCGGCCGCCCCGCCGACTCCCCGCTGCGTGTGGGCTCCGCGAAGACCAACGTCGGCCACCTCGAAGGCGCGGCGGGCATCGTCGGCCTGCTCAAGACGGCCCTCAGCATCTGGCACCGCGAACTGCCGCCCAGCCTCAACTTCGAGACACCCAACCCCGACATCGCCTTCGACGAACTCCGCCTGACCGTCCAGCAGGACCTCACGGCCTGGCCCCACCCCGACCGCCCCCTGATCGCCGGCACCAGCTCCTTCGGCATGGGCGGCACCAACTGCCACGTCGTCCTCCGCGAGGCTCCTGAGGTTGAGGGTGCTGTTGATGGTGTGGTGGGGCCGGTGGTGGTGACGGATGGGTCGGTGCCGTGGGTGGTGTCGGCGAAGTCGCGTGCGGCGTTGGAGGCGCAGGCGGCGGGGTTGTTGGAGTACGTGGATCTGCATCCCGGGCTGTCTCCTGTTGATGTGGGTCGTGGGTTGGTGGTGGGCCGGTCGGTGTTTGATCACCGTGCGGTGGTGTCGGGTCGTGATCTGGCTGATTTCCGGGGCGGGTTGACGGCGTTGGCGGCGGGTGAGCCGTCGGGGCGGGTGGTGACGGGTTCGGCTGGGGCTGGGGATGGGCGGACGGTGTTCGTCTTCCCGGGTCAGGGTTCGCAGTGGGTGGGCATGGGTGTGGAGCTCATGGCTTCGAGCCCGGTGTTTGCGGAGCACCTGGCGGCGTGTGCTGCGGCGTTGGAGCCGTACACGGGCTGGAATCTGATCGATGTTCTGCGGCAGGTGGAGGGTGCGCCTGCTCTGGAGGGTGATGCGGTTGTTCAGCCCGCTCTGTGGGCGGTGATGATTTCGCTGGCGCGGCTGTGGGAACACCTGGGGGTCACGCCGGATGCGGTGGTGGGTCATTCGCAGGGTGAGATCGCTGCGGCGCATTTCGCGGGTGTGTTGTCTCTGGAGGATGCGGCGCGGATTGTGGCGTTGCGTTCGCGGGCGCTGGTCCGGCTGGCGGGTCTGAGCGGCATGGTTTCCCTCCCGTTGCCGCTGGCTGAGGCTGAGGCTTTCGTGGCCCGGTGGGGTGGGCGGTTGATGGTGGCGACGGTCAATGGCCCGTCGGCCACCGTGGTGGCGGGTGATATCGCGGCGGTCGAGGAACTGCTGGCGCATTGCGAGGGCGAGGGTGTTCGGGCCCGTCGGGTGCCGATCGATTACGCCTCGCACACCTCACACGTCCACCCGCTGCGGGACGAACTCCTGGAGGTGCTGGCGTCGGTTGAGGCCCGTCCGGCGCGGGTTGCGTTCTACTCGACGGTCGAGGGTCATCTGGGCGGCCCGGTGGCGGATACGACGGTGATGGGTGCGGAGTACTGGTACGCCAATCTGGCCACGGCAGTCCACTTCCAGTCGGCGACGAACGCCCTGCTGGATGACGGGCATTCGCTGTTTGTCGAGGTGAGTCCGCATCCGGTGCTTACGCATGCGGTGCAGGAGACGGTGGAGATCCGCGAGGGTGCGGGCGAGGTTGCCGTGACGGGCACGTTGCGTCGGGGTGAGGACACGTGGCAGCGGATGCTGACCTCGCTCGCCACCGCCTACACGCAGGCAGCGGCGCCTGTCGACTGGGCGGGCTTCTACCCCGCCACCCCGGCTGCCCACCTCGACCTGCCCACCTACCCCTTCCAGCGCCAACGCCACTGGATCGATCTGCCGGCCGACGGCAGTGCCGACAACGGTTCCGACCCGGCCACCGCTGCGCTCGCCGTCGTGCTGGCAGATCAGCCCGACGACAGCGCACTCGCCGAGTCCGCCCCCTCCTCGCCGCTCCTGGACCGCCTGATGAAGGCGTCCCGCGCCCAGGGCGAGCAGATCCTCACCGACCGGATCCGTGCGGAGGTCGCGGCCCTCACCGGGCGGGTCACCTCGGAGACGGTGGACGGCGACCGCACGTTCAAGGACTTCGGTTTCGACTCCTTCGCGTCCGTCGAGCTGCGGAACCGTCTGATGGCCCTCACGGGCCTGAAGCTCCCGGCGACCCTGCTGTTCAACCACCCGACGCCCACCGCCGTAGCCCGCTACCTGCAGAGCGAATTGCTGGGCTCCGAGGGGTCCGACGCGGCAGCTCCCGCTTCCCCGGACCTCGGCAGCACGGACGAACCGATCGCGATCGTGGGCATGGCCTGCCGCTACCCGGGCGAGGTCAGCTCTCCCGAGGACCTGTGGCGCCTCGTCAGCGAGGGCGTCGACGCCATCACCGACTTCCCGTCCGACCGTGGCTGGGACATCGACCGCCTTCTCGATCCCGACCTGGAACGACCCGGCACGTCGTACGTCGCCAAGGGCGGATTCCTCTCCGGCGCGGCGGAATTCGACCCCGCCTTCTTCGGGATCAGCCCGCGCGAGGCGACGGCGATGGACCCGCAGCAGCGGCTGCTCCTTGAGACCTCGTGGGAAGCGATCGAGCGCGCGAGCATCGACCCGACCGCGCTGCGCGGCAGCCAGACCGGCGTGTTCGTCGGCGCAATGACCCAGGAGTACGGCCCCCAACTGCACGACGGCGCGGCCGGGTTCGACGGATACCTGCTGACCGGCAACACCGCGAGTGTCGCCTCGGGCCGCATCTCCTACACCCTCGGCCTCCAAGGTCCGGCCGTGACGGTGGACACCGCCTGCTCGTCCTCACTGGTTTCGATGCACATGGCGGCTCAGGCGCTGCGCAACGGCGAGTGCGACCTCGCGCTGGCCGGTGGCGTGGCCGTCATGGCGACGCCGGGCATGTTCGTGGAGTTCAGCCGGCAGCGCGGTCTCTCGGCGGACGGCCGGTGCAAGGCGTTCGCCGAAGCGGCGGACGGCACGGCCTGGGCGGAGGGCGCGGGTCTGCTGCTCCTGGAACGCCTTTCCGACGCGCGGAAGAACGGCCACCAGGTGCTGGCGGTCGTCCGGGGTTCGGCGATCAACCAGGACGGCGCGAGCAACGGGCTGACCGCCCCCAACGGCCCTTCGCAGGAACGCGTCATCCGTCAGGCGCTGGCCAGCGCGGGCCTGTCGGCGCAGGACGTCGACGCAGTCGAGGCACACGGAACCGGCACCGCACTCGGCGACCCGATCGAGGCGCAGGCGATCCTGGCCACGTACGGTCAGGGCCGACCGGAGGGCCGGCCGCTGTGGCTGGGCTCGCTCAAGTCCAACATCGGCCATTCGCAGGCCGCGGCGGGAGTGGGCGGCGTCATCAAGATGGTGATGGCCATGCGCCAGGGCCTGCTGCCCAAGACCCTGCACGTGGATCAGCCGTCCTCACACGTGGACTGGGCCGAGGGCGCGGTGGAACTCATCACCGAGAACCGGGCCTGGCCGCAGACCGACCACCCGCGACGCGCCAGCGTCTCGTCGTTCGGTATCAGCGGTACGAATGCGCATCTCATCGTCGAGGAGGCTCCTGAGGTTGAGGGTGCTGTTGATGGTGTGGTGGGGCCGGTGGTGGTGACGGATGGGTCGGTGCCGTGGGTGGTGTCGGCGAAGTCGCGTGCGGCGTTGGAGG
>NZ_QOLA01000017.1 GCF_003324565.1 Streptomyces sp. SDr-06
CGCGTGCGCCTTGAACGAGTCGAACGCGACCTTCCCGGCCCCGTTGAACTTCCCCTCCAGCGGATCAGCGGCCGCGATCAACTGCCGGATCAACGCACCGAGATCACCACTCGACCCCTCGGTGCTCTTTCCCAGGTCGGACAGAGTCGTGGACCCCATGTCGAACTTCACGCACACACCCCCGTAATCGTCCTTGTCGTGATCTTCGCGGTTTCCGCGAATCGCCTCACGAGCCTCGTGCGACGACATATATGTCTATCGAACGCGTGTCGCGGGTGCAACGCGCTTCCGTCGCAGTTCTGTCACCAGAGTTTGTCGATGGGGCCCGGGTGCAGGGGGATGCGGGCTGATTGCAGGGTGGGGTGTGCCGTGTGGGACTTGGGGGTGAAGAAGGCGGCCAGGGTCACCTTGTCGAAGCCCGGGGCGTCGCTCGGGAAGGGGTCCTGCGGGGTGCCGCCCACGAGGACGGTGTCCGGCAACCGGCGCCAGCCCGCCGCCTCGTAGAACCCCGCGAGCGGGCGGTCGCAGGTGAACAGGCCGAGGTCGATCCCGTACCCGGGCATCGCCTCCCGGGCCGCGCTCACCAGGCGGTGGCCGTGGCCCCGGCCGCGTGCCGACCGGCGGGTGACCACCGTGCTGAGGCCGCCCGCGCGCAGCCGGTGGCCCGCGTGCTCGATGCCCTTGCGCAGGATGTCCAGCGCGGCCAGCACCACGCCGTCCTCCACCAGCAGCATCGACAGCGGGTCGAGCGCCGGGTCGTGGCTCGGCCCGCTGCTCGGTACGTCCGGCGGCCACGCCTCGTCCTGGAGCGCGAGCACCTGGGCACGCAGCGGGGCCGGGGTCTTCGCCTCGGGGTACGTCAGGATCGGCATCGCTCGATTATGAAGCCCCCGGCAGCCCCGGCAGCGTGACCGTGACCAGGAGGCCGCCCGCCGGGCGGGCGGCGAGGTGCAGGGTTCCGGCGTGGGCGCGCACGACGCTGTGCACGATGGCGAGGCCGAGGCCCACACCCGCGTGCTCGTCGCCGCGTACGCGTTCCGTGCCGCGCTGGAAGGGCTCGGTGAGGGTGGGGACCAGTTCCGGCGCGAGCGGCGGGCCCGTGTTCTCGACCCGCAGCACGCTCGCCCCGTCCCGCACCCCGGTGTGGACCGTCACGGCGCCGCCGTCGGGGAGGTTGTGCACGATGGCGTTCTGGACGAGGTTCGTCACCATCCGCAGCAGGAGCTCCGCGGACCCGCCGGTCCGGGCCGCCGTGCCGGTGACGTCGAGCGTGATCCGGCGCTGTTCGGCGAGCGGGAGCAGCGTTTCGGCGACCTCTTCCGCGATGAGCGAGAGGTCGACGCTCTCGCGCGTGAAGGAGCCTTGGTCGCTGCGGCTGAGCAGCAGGAGGGCCTCGGTCAGGTCGATCGCGCGCGTGTTGACGCTCTGGAGGCGGGCGAGGAGCTCGTCCCGGTCCCGCGTCGGGTCCTTGCGGGCGACGTCGAGCAGGGTCTGCGAGATGGCCAGCGGGGTGCGCAGCTCGTGGGAGGCGTTCGCCGCGAACCTCTGCTGCTCGGCCACGTGCGACTCGACCTGTTCCAGCATCGCGTCGAAGGCGTCCGCGAGTTCACGGAACTCGTCCTGGCGGCCCTCCAGGCGGATCCGGTGGGACAGCGACCCGCTCCCGGCCAGCCGCGCCGCCCCCGTGATCCGTGTGAGCGGCGCGAGCATCCGGCCCGCGAGGACCCACCCGCCGACCAGCCCGAACACCAGCAGGAAGGCCATCGCCACGGCCGCGGCGGGCATGAAGACCTGCAACAGGACGTAGCGGCTGGGCGAGATCCCCAGCAGCCCTTTCGGGTTGTTCGGTACGTAGCGCAGCAGGAACCACCACACCACCCCCAGCAGCAGCGCCCCCGCCACCGCGACGAACCCGGCGTAGCTGAGGGTGAGTTTCAGGCGGGCGCTGAGCCCCGGGCGTCTACGCATCCGTACGGTCCCCGGGCCCGGTGGTATCGATGCGGTAGCCCACCCCCGGCACCGTGGCGATCACCCAGGGTTCGCCCAGCCGTTTGCGCAGGGCGGAGACCGTGATGCGGACGGCGTTGGTGAAGGGGTCGGCGTTCTCGTCCCAGGCCCGCTCCAGGAGTTCCTCGGCGCTCACGACCCCGCCCTCGGCGGCCACCAGGACGTCGAGCACCGCGAACTGCTTGCGGGTCAGCGCCACATAGCGCCCGTCGCGGAAGACCTCCCGGCGGAAGGGGTCCAGGCGCAGCCCCGCGATCTCGCGCACCGGCGGCCGGGCGTGCCCGCGCCTGCGGTCGAGCGCCCGCAGCCGCAGCACGAGCTCCCGCAGTTCGAACGGTTTGGTGAGGTAGTCGTCGGCGCCGAGCTCGAACCCGGACGCCTTGTCGTCGATCCGGTCGGCCGCGGTCAGCATGAGGATCGGGATGCCGCTCCCGGAGGCCACGATGCGCCGGGCCACCTCGTCGCCGGAGGGGCCCGGGATGTCGCGGTCCAGGACCGCGAGGTCGTAGGAGTGGGTGGCGAGCAGTTCCAGGGCCGAGTCCCCGTCGCCGGCGATGTCGGCGGCGATGGCCTCCAGGCGGAGCCCGTCCCGGACGGCCTCCGCCAGGTAGGGCTCGTCCTCCACGATCAGTACGCGCACGTCCGCAGCCTAAGCACCCCGACATATCGCCGACGTATGCGACGACGCGTACACAGCGGACACGCCCCTCAGCTCACCAGTGCCGACGCGGGGCCGGGGGCCTCCTGCGGCGCCGTGCGCCACCAGCGGCGCGACGCCAGCGCGGCCAGTACGGCGCCCACGGTGTTGACCAGGACGTCGTCCACGGACGACACCCGGTCGAGCCGCAGCACGTACTGGGCCACTTCCACCAGGGTCGAGCACCCCGCCCCGAGCGCCAGCACCCTCGGCAGGGACGCCAGCGCCGCGAACCGCATCGGCGCGAAGAACCCCAGCGACGCGAAGACCAGCAGATTGCCCACGATCCCCAGCGGCCCCATCGTGACCAGGTCCCGCAGCGGCACCAGGCTCACCCGGCCCGGCACGACGCCCGCCCCCTGCCCCGGCATCATGGTCAGCCAGACGAACGGCACCGTCCCGTGGACCATGCCCACCTCCGCCAGCGACAGCCGCCCCGCCCCGGCGACACCCGCCGCACGCCGACGCAGCGCCAGGGCCCAGGCCACCAGCGCGGCCAACGGCAGCGTCACCAGCGTCATGAGCACCACGCCGTTGAACGTGTCGTAGCAGCCGTGCCACCGCCCGGCCATGCAGCGCGGAGCGGACATCATGAGCGGGCGCCGCATCACGACGAGGATGCCCGCCAGGGCGAGGACCGCCAGGACCGGAGGCACGAGGCCACCCACCCGGCGGAGCGGCTTCGACGGAGACGCATTCTGATTCATGCCCCCATGAGAGAGGGAGCGCGGTTGCGGGGGCGTATGCGGTTTTCGATACGTCCGCGATATGCGGCGGCGCCAGCGGTGTGCTCGCTCCGCCGGCGCCGCCTCAGCTCCGGTCGGACCGGCGCCGCCTCAACCGGCCGCAGTGCCTTCCCAGTTCAGGAACGCCGTCCACGCACCCGGCTCGACGGCCAACGAGGGCCCGTCACTCACCTTCGAGTCCCGTATGTGGACGGCTTGGGGGCAGGCGGCCACCTCTACGCAGTTCCCGCCGCTGTCACTGCTGTACGAGGACTTGCGCCAGGCGACGGCCACCTCGATGCACTGCCCGCCGCTGTCGTCGCTGTAGCTGGACTTGAACCACCGCAGGGCGTTGCTCATCTCTGCTCTCCTGCCAACTCCTCGATGAGGCCCATCGATTCGCGAGGACCCAGGGCCTGTGCTCGGATCTTCGCATAGCGCTGCGTGAACGTACTCACCTTTGCGGGGTCGGTGATGAGCAGGCTTTCGCCTTGGACTTCCAGGTACGCGAGGTGGTCGTGCTCCGGCGTCTCCACCAAGGTGATTCCGCCACGAGCTCCTGCGTGTTCACCGCCTGTGCCACAGTCCAAGGGGAGCACGAAGACGCTCACATTGCGCTTGCGTGTGCATGCGATGAGGTGGTGCATCTGAGCGCGCATGATCTCCGGGCTTCCGATGACCCTTCGCAGCACCGCTTCCTCCAGGATCAGCTCGATCGTGGCGACAGGGTGCCGGTCGAAGATCGTCTGGCGTTCCATGCGCGCCTGGACCAGTTCCTCGACCCTTTGCTCGGAGAGCGGCGGATAGCCTCCACCGATCAGGGCTCGCGCATATTCCTCGGTCTGGAACAGCCCGTTGATCACCAAGGTCTCGTACATCTGGAGCGCTACGGCCTGCTGCTCCAAGAGGGCGAAGTCCTTGAACTGCTCCGGGTACTTCTCAAGCCGTACCGGCGTCCGGGCGTCCTCGAAGATCTCCATGCCATCGCCGAGCACCCGCTCCAGCTCGACCAGCATCTGGTCGCTGGCGGGCTGGGCCAGGGTCTCCATCGCGCTGACCGCCGCCGCGGAGAAGCCGATTTCGGTGCCCAATTTCTCCTGCGTCCACCCCTTCCGCAGGCGCAATTTGCGGGCCAGTTTGGCCACCATCTGGGCGGTCGGACCCGCCGTCTCCTTGTTTTCCGCTCGTGCCATTTTCGATCACGCTCCGACTCAACCGGTCTCAACCGGTCTGTACTCAGCCCCGCCGAATTCAACTCGCCTCAAAGGGAGTTGGGGCTGATCAACGGCTGCCCGACGGTCCCCATGCGGCCATGGAAAACGCTAGCGGCGCGGATCGAAACTGTCCTTGTGGATACGCAAACTGGTGAGGTAAACCTCGACTGGATTCCGCTCTCCGGGTTCCATCTCAGAAAGGCGGGCGTGGAATTCGATGCCGTACGGATCGACGGGGACGCCGGGCGGTGCGTGGCGGACGTGATGGAGGAGCTGACCGGGGGCGACCCGGGTCCGATCGTCGCGGACGCCGCCGGGCGGCGGGCGGTGTACTTCCTGGTGCCGCCGCGCAGCACGTCCCACCGGTCGTGGCCCGCCTGTGCCGTGCCGTTCAACTCGGCTCCGGGGAAGGTGAGTTACGTACCGGTCCCGGCGATCGGTGGGAGGACCTGGCCGCTGTCGTGGTGGTGCCTGCCGTCGGGGCCTGACCGGTTCGTGCACACCCCGCTGCTGTGCTCGGTGGTGCGGCAGCTCCGCTGAGGGGGCTACCAGGGGACGGTCTCGCCGTGGCGGTCGAGGAACTGGAGCCCCGGGGCGCCGGCCTGGGCTTCGAGGACGTCGACGACGGCCGGGATGCTCTCCTCGGGGGCGAGCGGGGCGTCGGGTCCGCCGAGCCGGGTCCGGTTGTGGCCGGGGTCGATGAGGAGCTTGGTGTGCCCGTCGTCGCCGTGGCGGGTGGCGTAGCTGCGCATCAACTGGTTGAGCGCGGCCTTGCTCGCCTTGTAGAGCTCGTACCCCTCCTCGGTGTTGCGCGAGACGCTGCCCTGCTCGGAGGACATGACGGCGACGGTGCCGCCGGGTGCGACGAGCGGGCGCAGCGCTTCCAGGGCGCGCAGCGGGCTCAGCGCGTTGGTGGTCATGACCTCGGTGAACATGTCGGTCGGGACCTGGTCGATGGGCAGGTCGCCCCGGTCGATGGCGGCGTTGACGAAGAGCAGGTCCAGCCGGGTGCCGTGCAACGCCTGGCGCAGGGTGGCCAGTTGCTCGGTGCTGGTCATCTCCAGGGAGACGATCTCCAGCCGCTCCTTCCAGATGTCGGCGCGCTTCTTCAGCTCGCTGCCGTCCTGGCGGGTGGTGGCGATGACGTGCCAGCCGCGCCGGGCGAGTTCGTCGGTGAGGGCGAGCCCCAGCCCCCGGGAGGCTCCGATGACCAGGGCTTGACGGTGGGGCGTGGTGGACATGACGTGCTCCTTCTCGGTGCCTGCGGCGGCGGCCGTCTTCGGGGGCCGTCTCCGGCGTGCGTGGTCGGCGGTCGCGTGCGGCGTTCGTCTTCGGTGGTCGTCTTCCGGGTCTTCCGGGGTCGGCCTCGGAGGGTGCGTCTTCGAATCTAGACGAGACGGTGCGTCTCGTCTAGACGGTACGGTGCGTCTAGACAGCCGTGGGCCACGCCTCCCCGGGTACTGTGGTGCGCATGCCCGCCACCAGCCCATCGCCGGCCGCCAGACCCCGCTCCGGCCCCCGGCGCGACGAAGCCGCACGCCTGGCCGTGCTGCACGCCGCGGACGATCTGCTCGTCGAGCACGGCTTCGGCGGGCTGACCGTCGAGGCCATCGCGCGCCGTGCGGGCGTCGCGAAGCAGACGATCTACCGCTGGTGGCCCTCGAAGGTCGAGATCCTGCTCGACACCCTCATCGAGGACAGCGGAAAGAGCCTGCCCGTCCCGGAGAGGGCGACGGCGGCGAGCATCCGCGGCTATCTGCGCGGCTTCGCGCGATTCCTGACCCGCGACCCGGCGGGCAAGGTCCTGCTCGCACTCCTCGCCGAGGCGCAGCACGACCCGGCCACGGCCACGAGCTTCCACCAGCGCTATCTCGGCCCGCGCCGTGCCCAGGAACGCGAGCTGCTGAAGCGGGCGGCCGACGCGGGCGAGATCTCGCCCGCGCTCGGTCCCGACGCCGCGCTGGACGCGCTGCTCGGCCCGATCGTCTACTGCGCCCTGACGGGTTCCGCCGTCCCGCGCGCGCTGGTCGACACCCTCGTCGAGGAGCTGCTCAGGCCTCGCGCGAAGTGAGGCCCGCCGGGCGCGGGGCTACTGGCCGTCCGCGCGCGTGTAGTCGAGGAACTCGCCGGTGCCGTCGGTCTGGCGGTGCAGTCGGCCGTCCGGCAGCAGGCTGAGGGTGCTGGCCCTGCCCGGGTTGCAGGCGCCGGTCGAACCGGGGCCGACCTCGGACGGCCCGAGCCGGAGCGGACCGTCGCCCGACGCGGGCGCGGACGTCAACTCGGCCTGGAACACGCAGTGGTAGCCGCTTCCGTCGGCGGTGAGGGTGAGCACGGTGTCGCCCACCCGACCCGCGCGGATCACCAGGCGGCGCGGGTCGCCGCCGCTGCCGGTGGGCACGGTGGCCGTCCAGGCGCCCACGTAGCGCTGCGGCACGTCGTTGGTGGAAGGGGTGGGCTGTGCGCTCGAACTGGCTGAAGGTGAGGGTGGGTTGGGCTTGCTCGGGGCGGTGCTCGCCGTGCTGGTACCGGTGTCGTCCTTCGCGTTCCTCGGGTCGCCGCTGCTCATGAACGCGTACACCGAGCCGCCCGCGCCGACCGCCACCACCAGGGCCACCGCGATCAGCGCCACCGTGGACTTCGCGCTGCGGCGGGGCGGCGGCTCGGGGGCGGGGGAGGGGTAGTACGGGTCGTACGGCGCGGGCGCGGGGGCGCTGTACGGGGTCGGTATGAGGTCCGGGGCGGTCCGGGTGGGGGCGGCTGGCGCGGCTGGGGGTGGCGCGGCTGTGTCCGGCGGGCTCTCGATGTCCAGCAACTGGGCGGCGTGACTGCCCAGTTGGGCCACAAGGGGCGCGGGCAGCCACGGGTCCGGGGCGGTGTCCGGGACGCGTTCCAGGATGCGGTCGAGGCCGGGGCGGGCCGCCGGGTTCTTGTGGAGGCAGTCGCCGATCAGCTCCTGGAGGGACTCGGGGACGCCTGTGAGGTCCGGCGGCTCCTGCGCGATGCGGAACATCAGCGCGTGCACCCCGCTCGCCGCCTCCCCGAACGGCAGCCTCCCGCTCGCCGCGTACGCCAGGACCGAGCCGAGGCAGAACACGTCGCAGGCCGGGGTGATCCGGTCGCCGCGCACCTGCTCCGGCGCCATGAAACCGGGCGATCCGACCAGCGCGCCGGTCCGCGTCAGGCCCGCCTCGGTGCCCGCCTCCAGGGCGCGGGCGATGCCGAAGTCGATCACGCGGGGGCCGTCGATGGTGATCAGGACGTTGGAGGGCTTGAGGTCGCGGTGGACGAGCCCGGCCGCGTGGATGTCCTTGAGGGCATGGGCGAGGCCGCGTGCCAGGGCGCCAACGGAACGTTCCGGCAGGGGGCCGTGCGGGCCCGTCACCACGGACTGGAGGGAGGGGCCCGGCACGTAACCGGTCGCGACCCACGGCACCGGCGCCTCGGTGTCCGCGTCGAGCACCGGCGCCGTCCACCGGCCGCCGACCCTGCGCGCCGCGACGACCTCCTGGCGGAACCGGCCCCGGAACTCGTCCTGCTCGGCGAGGTCGGGGCGGACCAGTTTGACCGCCACGGTGCGGCCCCGGTCCGAGCGGGCGAGGTAGACCTGTCCCATCCCGCCGGACCCGAGCCGGGCCAACAGCCGGTAGCTGCCTATTCGTTCCGGATCGCCCGGTTCCAGCCGCTGTGTGCCGCCCATGCCCATGTCGGATGCGCCTCCCCGCTCACACCGCTCCAACGGGCCGAGGATAGTGCCGCCTCTCGGCCCGCGGAGCCGGGGGCGCCTTCGCGGGTTCAGTACGCCGTCACCCGGTCTGGCTCGGGGGCGGGGTGCGGGTGGGGGTCCGCGGTGCGGCGCGGGCGGACCGGCCACCACAGGGCCCGGCCCAGGAGGGCGGCCAGGGCGGGGACGAGGACCAGCGACAGGACGAGCGCGGAGAGCATGATGCCGAGCGCCATCGCGAAGGCGACCTGCTCGCTGCCCGGGGTCGTGGCGAGACTGGCGAAGGACGCGGCGAGCACCAGACCGGCCGTCGCGACGGCCGGGGCGGTGTGCCGCACCGCGCGGGCCACGGCGGCGCGGCCCGGGCCGGGGCGCCGCATCTCCTCCCGGATCCGGTCGGAGATCAGGATGTTGTAGTCGGTGCCGAGCGCCACGACGAACAGGAACAGCACGAGCGGGAGCGTGAAGCTGACGCCCGGCCTGCCCAGGGTGTGCTGGAAGAGCAGGGTGGCGGCGCCGAGGGTGGCGGCGAAGCCGAGGCTCACCGAGACCATGAGGACGACCGGCGCGAGCAGGCTGCGCAGGAGCAGCAGCAGGATCAGCGCGATCAGCGCGGCCGCGACCGGGAACACGACCTTGAGATCGTGGTCGACGGCGGTCGCGATGTCGGCGATGATCGCCGGGGTGCCGCCCACGTGCGCCGTCGTCCCGACGGGCGTATGCCGGGCCACCGCGTCCCGCACCGGCCCGGACGCCAGGTCGCGGGCCTCGTTGCTGTGCGGGTCGGCCGTCGGGTAGACGTCGATGCGGGCGGCGCGGTGATCCTTGTTCAGGACGGTCGGAGCGACCTGGCCGACGCCCTGGACCCGGCCGAGCGCACGCGCGAGGCCGTCGAGCCGGGCGGTGGTGAGGGTGGCGCCGTCGTCGGCGGTGACGAACACGCTGGTCGGGTCCGACACCCCGGCGGGCAGCGCGCGCGAGATCTCGGCCGCGGTGCCGGCGGCGGCGGTCTTGGCACCGGCATCGCCCTGGCCGTAGTCCATGCGGATGCCGATCAGCCCGGCGGCCAGCGCGGCGAGCAGGGCGACCGAGGCGCAGAGCATGGCCACGGGCCGCCGGGTCACCAGGGCGCCCAGCCGGGCGGCGCTGCCCTCGCGCGGCGCGCGGCGCAGGGCCCGGGAGGGCCAGAACATCTTGCGTCCGGCGGCCGCGAGCAGCGCGGGCATCAGGGTGAGACTGCCGAGCAGCATCACCAGGACCGCGACGGCGATGGCGGGGCCCAGCGAGCGGAACTGCCCGAAGCTCGCCACGCCCAGCGTCGCGAACGCGGCCACGATGGTGAGCGCCGCCGAGGTGATCGCGGTGCCCACCCGGGCGCAGACCTCCGCGGCCGCCTCGCGTGCGGGCTGCTCGGGCCGGGCCCGCAGATGCTCGCGGAAGCGGAACAGGAGGAACAGCAGGTAGTCGATGCCGATGCCGAGCAGCACCACGTTGATCAGGCCCGGGGTGCTCGCGTCCAGCTTGAGCCCGGTCAGCGTCGCCGCGCCCGCGACCGCCCCTGACGCGGCCCCACCGATCACGGCCACCGCGAGCAGCGGCAGCACGGCCGCGAGCACGCTGCGGAACACCAGGACGTTGAGCAGGACGATGAGCCCCGTGACGAGGACGCCCCCGATCGTGGTGGCGGTCTTGTTGGCATCGGCGTCGTCCACGGTGTCGGCGAGCGCGCCCGTGAACCCGGTCCGCATCCCCGCCTCCGAGAACTGCGTGCGGGCGGCGTCCCGGAAGGCCCGGTAGACGTCCTGGACGCCGGGGTCCGCGGCGTTTCCGGTCAACTCGACGGAGAGCAGTTCGAAGCTCCGGTCGGGCGCGGTCATCGCGGGGGCGACCCGGGGCGTCTGGGAGCGGTCCGGGAGCAGGAACTTCGGCTCGCCGTCCTTGACGGGCATGACGACCCGCCGCCCGGCCAGCTTCGCCGCCTCCGCCGCGACGCGCTCGTGATCGGCGGCGCCGAGGGGGGTGCCGTCCGCACGGGCGACCAGGACGGTCACGGTGGTGGCGTCGGGGTCCACCCCGAACCGCTCCTCGGCCATGCGCAGGGCCGCCGCGGAGTCGTAGCTCGGGGGCAGAAAGTTGCCGGTCTGGTTCTGGGTGACGCGGGCGAACAGGGTCGGGGTCAGGGCGATCAGGGCGAAGCCCAGCACGGCCCAGAGGGCGATCACCTTCCAGGGATGGCGAGTCGAGCATCTGGTCAGGGCGCGGATCACGGTGTCCTCCGAGGAGACGGGCTGGGTCGGGCCGGGGCTTTTGGCGGATCGGTCGGCAGGCACCGGCCCGGTGGCTGCCGGGGTTCTCCCGGACGTTCTCCAGACCATCAGCCGCGGGGGCGGGTCGGCGTCCTGGCAGCGGATGATCCGTACCGGGGCCCTGGGTCCCCGCCCGGTCCCCGACCAGGACCCTGGTCCTGGTCGCGATCCCGTCCCGCCGCCGGCGCGGTCGCCGTGGGCGACGTGACAGGCTGGTGCGGGGGCAGGAGGCGGCCGGACCGGACACAGAGGGCGGGCATGAGCGGGAGTCGAGACATGGGGTCCGGTGCTGCGCCGGGACCGGTGGGCATGGCCGGTGCGCAGGCGCCCGGCGGCCCGAGGCAGTGGTCGCGCGCCGGGGTGCTGTCGCTCCTGGACGGCATCGATCCGCCCTGGAACCGCAACGACGCCCTCGTGGCCGGCGGGGCCTGCGCGCTCAACCTGCTCAGCTACGTGTTCGCGAACGAACCCGGCGGTCCGGGTGCGGTGAGCGTGCCCGGGTTCCTCCTCGTCGCGCTGGCCGGCGTGCCGCTGCTCGCCCGGCGCACCCACCCGGTGGCCACGCTCGCCGCGGTCCTCGCGCTGGACGCGGTGGCCTCCCTGACGCTGCCGCTCTCCACCCACTTCGGCGCGGTCCTGATCGTCGCCCTGTACTCGGTCGCCGGGACCGGCCGCGTGCGGGTGACGGTGTCGGCGACCGCCGCGACGTTCGCGGTCACGCTGGTCAGCCAGAGCGGCGGCCGGGTCCCGCCCTGGCAGGACACCGTGTCCGCGATCCTCTCCCCGCTGATCGTGGTGGGCGCCGCCCTGGCGGTCGGCCGCTGGCAGCGCGAGGTGGCGGCCAACCGCAGGCTCCTGGCCGACCGGGCGGTGGCCGAGGAACGCCGCCGCATCGCACGGGAGTTGCACGACATCGTCGCGCACCACATCACCACCATGCAGCTGATGTCCGGCGGGGCCCGGGCCAACCTCGCCCGGCCGGAGGTGGCCCGGGACGCGCTGGTCACCCTGGAGGCCTCGGGGCGGCTCGCGCTGAGCGAGATGCGCCAGCTCCTCGACGTGCTGCGGGCCGGGGACGAGCCCGAGGCCGCCTCCGCGCAGCCCCAGCCCGGCGCCGACGACCTCGAACGCCTGGTGGCCGAGTCCCAACACGCGGGACTACCAACGGATTTGAGCGTGCACGGGACACCGCGCCCGCTGCCGCCCACCGTCGGCCTCACCGTCTTCCGGATCGCCCAGGAGGCCCTCACCAACGCCCGCAAGTACGCGGGGCCCGCCCGCGCGACCGTACGCCTGACGTACCGTCAGGACGGGGTCGGTGTCGCGGTGCTGGACGACGGCAGGGGAGCGCCGCAGGATTCGGCGGGCTCCGGCGGGTACGGCCTCATCGGCATGCGCGAGCGGGTCGCCCTGCACGGGGGCACCCTGACCGCCGGGCCGCGGGCCGACGGCGGGTTCGCCGTGGTGGCCGACCTGCCGCTGAGCACGGCCGAGGCGGACGCCGCGGCCGAGGAAGGGGTACGCCGATGACCGGGACCCCGATCAGGGTGCTGATCGCCGACGACCAGCCGCTGGTGCGGCGCGGCCTGTCGCTGATCCTCTCCCCCGACCCGTCCTTCGAGGTGGTGGGCGAGGCCGGGAACGGGGCGCAGGCCGTCACGCTGGCCCGCGATCTGCGGCCCGACGTGGTGGTGATGGACATCCGGATGCCCGTCCTCGACGGGGTCGCCGCGACCGGCGAGCTCACCGCCGCCGTGCCCGGCTGCCGGGTCCTCGCGCTGAGCACCTTCGACCTGGACGAGTACGTGGTGGGCGCCCTGCGCGCCGGGGCCTGCGGGTTCCTGCCGAAGGACAGCTCGCCCGAGGAGCTGAGCGCGGCGATCCGCACCGTCCACGCGGGCGAGGCCGTGGTCGCGCCGCGCCTGCTGACCCGGCTGATCTCCACCTACGTCACCGCGCCCCGGGAGGCGCGCCCCGCCCCCAGGGGCCTCGGCGAGCTCACGCCCCGCGAGGTCGAGGTGTGGCGGCTGATGGCCACCGGCCTCGACAACAGCGAGATCGCGCGTGCCCTGGACATCAGTGTGTCCACGGTCAAGAACTACATCACCAGCATCTTCGACAAGCTCGCCGTCCGTGACCGTGCCCAGGCGGTCATCGCGGCCTACGAGTCGGGTCTGGTGACCGCGCGCCCGGCGCCCGGCGAGGGGTCGGCCCGATAGCGGTGGCGCCGCACCCGACACCTTGCCGAGCGGGACCGGTCTCGGTGGACAGGATGGCCATGGCCGTTCCCACCTGGGCGTCCTTACCCTGGGGGCATGACCCCTCAAGGCACTCCCGATCCCCAGGCCGGCGCGGCAGTGAAGGCCGCCGACCGTGCGCACGTGTTCCACTCCTGGTCCGCCCAGGGATTGATCGACCCGCTCGCCGTGGCCGGCGCGGAGGGGACCTACTTCTGGGACTACGACGGCAACCGCTACCTCGACTTCACCAGCGGTCTCGTCTTCACCAACATCGGGTACCAGCACCCGAAGGTCGTCGCCGCGATCCAGGAGCAGGCCGCGACGATGACGACCTTCGCGCCCGCGTTCGCCGTGGAGGCCCGCTCGGAGGCGGCCCGGCTGATCGCCGAGCGCACCCCCGGCGACCTCGACAAGATCTTCTTCACCAACGGGGGCGCGGAGGCCGTCGAGAACGCGATCCGCATGGCCCGGCTGCACACCGGGCGCCACAAGGTGATGAGCGCGTACCGCTCGTACCACGGCGGCACGCACACCGCGATCAACCTCACCGGCGACCCGCGCCGCTGGGCCTCGGACAGCGGCGCGGCCGGTGTCACCCGGTTCTGGGCGCCGTTCCTGTACCGCTCGCCCTTCCACGCCACCACCGAGGCGGAGGAGTGCGAGCGGGCCCTGAAGCACCTTGAGGAGACCATCGCCTTCGAGGGCCCCGCGACCATCGCCGCGATCATCCTGGAGTCGGTGCCGGGCACCGCGGGCATCATGACGCCGCCGCCCGGCTATCTGCCCGGGGTGCGCGAGATCTGCGACAGGTACGGGATCGTCCTCGTCCTGGACGAGGTCATGGCCGGGTTCGGCCGGACCGGCAGGTGGTTCGCCTGCGAGCACTTCGACGTCGTACCGGACCTGCTGACCTTCGCCAAGGGCGTCAACTCCGGCTATGTGCCGCTCGGCGGCGTCGCCATCAGCCAGAAGATCGCCGAGACCTTCGAGCACCGGCCCTTCCCCGGCGGGCTCACCTACTCCGGGCACCCGCTGGCCTGCGCCGCCGCCGTCGCCACCATCAACGTGATGGAGGAGGAGGGCGTCGTCGAGCAGGCCGCGCACATCGGCGCGAGCGTGCTGGAGCCGGGCCTGCGCGAGATCGCCGAGCGGCACCCCTCGGTCGGCGAGGTGCGCGGCCTGGGCGTGTTCTGGGCCCTGGAGCTCGTCCGCAGCAAGGAGACGCGCGAGCCGCTCGTGCCGTACAACGCGACCGGCGCGGACGCGGCGCCGATGGCGGCGTTCGGCGCGGCCTGCAAGAAGAACGGGCTCTGGCCCTTCATCAACATGAACCGCACCCATGTCGTGCCGCCCTGCAACATCACCGAGGCCGAGGCCAAGGAGGGCCTCGCGGCGCTCGACGAGGCGCTCACGGCGGCCGACGAGCACACTGTGTGACGCGCCCCTGATCCGGGGGAAAAACCCGCTCTCCTTTGTCCGGTTTCCGGGCACCCCATAGGGTGGCCCGAAGCCGGAGGAGGGGAGCGAGTCATGCCCGCTAGCGGAGCGGTCACCCGCAGCACCCTTCGACAACAGATCGCGGACGCGCTGCGTGACGAGGTGCTCGCGGGGCGTATGCAGCCCGGCGAGGCGTTCACGGTCAAGCAGATAGCGGAGCAGTACGGCGTCTCCGCCACTCCGGTGCGCGAGGCGCTCGTCGACCTCTGCGCCCAGGGCCTGCTCGACTCCGACCAGCACCGGGGCTTCAGGGTGCGGGTGTTCTCCGTCGAGGACTACAAGGGCATCGTCGAGGCGCGGGCGCTGGTGGTCGACGGGATATTCCGGCGGGCCGCGGTCCCCGGCTCGATCGAGGCGTACGGACCGGCCCTGGTGTCGGTGCGACGGCGCGGCGAGGAGGCAGCGCGGGCCGCCCGCGGCGGTGACCTGAACATCCTGGTCGGCTACGACCTGCGCTTCTGGCGGGAGTTGTGCGCGCTCGCCGGGAACTCCTACATCTCCGAGTTCCTGCACCGCCTGCGCATGCAGAGCTGGGTCTTCGCGGTGCCCTATCTGCGCGGCCACGGCGAGCTCAGCGACTGGCTCTGGACCGGGCACGACGAGGTGGTCTCCGCGCTCGCGCTGGGCGACTTCGAAGCCGCGCGGGCCCTGATCGCCGCGTACAACGACGAATCCCTGATGTGGGCGGAGCGGCTGCCCCGGTGATCACAGACCCGGCCGGACAGGTCGAACTGAGCGTGGTGGTCCCCGCGTACAACGAGGAGCAGCGCCTCGCGCCCACCCTGGAGGCGATCCGCGGCCACCTCGGCGACAGCTGCTCCTGGGAGCTGATCGTCGTCGACGACGGATCGGCCGACGAGACGGTGCGGGTGGCCCGCGAGGCCGCCGCCGTCGACCCCCGCATCCATGTGGTGGTCAGCGAGTCCAACCGGGGCAAGGGCCACGCCCTGCGGCTCGGGGTGCTCGCCTCGTACGGCCGCCGCGTCCTGATCACGGACGCCGATCTGGCCACCCCCATCGAGGAGTTGGACCACCTCGCCAAGGCGATGACCGAGGGCGAGACGGCCGCCGCGATCGGCTCGCGCGCCCACCCCGAGGCCAACATCGAGGTCCACCAGAGCCGGCTGCGCGAGGTGCTCGGCCGGATGGGCAACCGGCTGATCCGGGCCGTGGCCGTGCCCGGCATCCGCGACACCCAGTGCGGCTTCAAGCTGTTCGACGGCGACAAGGCGCGCGCCGCGTTCGCCGACGCCCGCCTGGACGGCTGGGGCATCGACGTGGAGATCCTCCAGTTCTTCCGCCGCAAGGGCTGGGCGGTGTCCGAGGTGCCGGTGCGCTGGGCGCACCAGGAGGGCTCGAAGGTGGGGGCGGCGGACTACGGCAAGGTGCTGTGGGAGCTGGCCCGCCTCAAGGCGCGGGCGATACGCCGCGCCGACCTGGTGCTCGGCGCCCTCTACCTGCTGTCCTCGGTGCTGCTCTACAAGAACCTGTGGGGCGACCTCGGGCGGAGCTACCTCAGCGACTCGATGCAGGACCAGAACCAGTGGGAGTGGTTCTTCGCGGTCACCGCCGACAACGTGGCCCATCTGCGCGACCCGCTGTTCACGACCGTCCAGAACTTCCCCGACGGCGTGAACCTCATGGGCAACACCCCGATGCTGGGCCTGTCCGTGCCGCTGGCGCCGGTCACCCTCGCGTTCGGGCCGACCCTCACCTGGGCGCTCGTCCTCACCCTGGGGATGTCCGCGACCGCGTACGCCTGGTACTGGCTCTTCGCGCGCCGGGTCACCGAGAACCGGTGGGCGGCCGGGCTCGGCGGGGCGCTCGCGGCCTTCGCGCCGCCGGTGATCTCGCACGGCACCGCCCATCCGAACTTCTGCGTCCTGTTCATGATCCCGCTGATCATCGACCGCGCGCTGCGCCTGTGCGAGGGCCGGAACGTGCGCCGCGACGGCGTGATCCTGGGCCTGTTCACGACGTACCAGATCTTCCTCGGCGAGGAGGTGCTGCTGCTCGCCTCGCTGGGCATGGCCCTGTTCGCCCTCTCCTACGCCCTGGCCCGGCGCGACACGGCCCGCGCGGCGATCCGCCCGCTGGCCACGGGACTCGGGTACGCGCTCGGGGTCTGCCTGGTCCTCGTCGCGTATCCGCTCTACCGGCAGTTCGCCGGGGCGCAGAGCTACCACAGCGTCCTGCACGGCGACGACGCGGGCAATTCGCCGCTGGCGCTGATCGAGTTCTCCGGCCGCTCGCTGTTCGGCGACGAGGCGACCGCCGACAAGCTGGCCCTCAACCGCACCGAGCAGAACGCGTTCTACGGCTGGCCGCTGGTGGCGCTGGCCTGCGCGCTCGTCATCCGGCTGTGGCGGCGCCCCCTGGTCAAGGCGCTGGCGTTCACGGGCGCGGCGGCCGCGGTCCTCTCGCTCGGGCAGAAGATCCGCATCCCGTACACCGGTGTGGTCCTGCCCGGACCCTGGAAACTGCTGGCCCACAGGCCGCTCTTCGAGTCGGTGATCGAGGGCCGGGTCGCGATCATCTGCGCGCCGGTGCTCGGCGCGCTGATCGCGCTGGCCGCCGGACGGCTCGCGCTCGCCCGGACGCGGGCGACCCGGGTGGCCGGCTTCGCCGCCATCGCGCTGGCCCTGCTCCCGATCGTGCCGACGTCGTACCCGACGCACGCCCGCCCGGAGATACCCGAGTTCATCTCCGCGGGCCTGTGGAAGAAGTACGTGCGGCCGGGGGAGTCGCTCGTCCCGGTGCCGCTGCCCGACCCCGGCTCGGCCGAGGCCCTGCACTGGCAGTCGGCGACCGGCCTCGGCTTCTCCGTCCCGGGCGGCTACTTCAACGGCCCCTGGGGCCCGGACCGCATCGGCATCTACGGCGCCTCCCCGCGCTGGACGTCGAACCTGTTCAACGACATCCGCTCCGGCAAGCCCCTGCCGGACATCGGCGCCGACTGGCAGAACCAGGCCCGGGCGGACCTCGCGTACTGGCGGGCGGGCGTGCTGGTCCTGGAACCCCAGCCGCAGGCGCCCCAGTTGTACGAGGCGGTGACCCGGCTCGTGGGCCGCGAGGGCACGAAGGTCGGCGGGGTGTGGATCTGGGACGTCTCGCGGGTGCGCTGAGGTCGCGCGGCCGAACGGCCGGCGGGCCTTCGCCGGGTCCGAGTAACGGACGGCACCGTGGGTAAACCCTCCCGACCGGGGCGCGGGGGGATCCGGTCACCCCGCACCGGGAGTTGACGGGCACTCTTCGCGCGGCGTGCCCGGCGCACTACGCTGTCCCGACCATCGCATGAAACGAGTTGAGAGCGAGCCCGTCTTGGCCTGTGACCTGTGGCTGGTCCCCCTTGTCGATGTGCTGTGCCACAGCCCCGACAATCCGTTCGCGGAGGAGATCGCCTCGTACGACAAGGCGCTCGGCGACGCCGGGCTCCCGCCCGTACCGGTCTTCGCGTACATGCCGGGCCTCTCCGGTGACGTGGCCCCCGTGGCGGGGTTCGACTACGACGCGCTGCACTTCCTGCGCCGCGCCTACCTGCTCCAGCTGTGCGGCCTCGCGGTGACGCCCGTCGACGAACTCGGTGGCGACTACGAGCAGCTCCTGGAGATGTTCGAGCCGACCGCCCAGCAGTCGCACCTGGTGTGGCACTACGACCACGCCGGGGCCTATGTGCCGGTCGACTTCGCGGTCCCGCTCTCCAACGAGGAGCTGCTCGCGGGCGGCGGCCCGCTCGGCTCGGCCCAAGGGCTGCTGCGCGAGCTGGAGTTCGTGGCGCCCGCGATCGGGATAGATCCGGCCAACCCGCCGACCGCCCCCGCCCCGCCGGACCGGCCCACCTCCCTGGAGGAGCCCGCGGGTCCCATCCCGTACGACGAGAGCCCCTTCGCGCGTGAGCGGCACGTGTGGCTCGGGCTGCACGCGGCGGCGACCCGCAGCCTCGCCCAGGGCTCGATGATCATCTTCAGCTGAGGGCGCCCGCCCCCGGCCCCGTCCCTACCGCGGTCCCTCCGGCGGACGCTGGCGCGGCATGTTCGGCCGGGTGGCCGGGGGGAGGGGGAGGCGGCCGGGCCCGGGGGCCCCGTCCGTACGCGGGGCCGCCGCGCTCAGCGTCTGCATGACGAGCGGCGCGGGCCCCGAGCGGAACTCCACCATCCAGTCCGCCGTCTCCGAGCGCACCAGCTCCGTCACGTCCTCGGTGAACCGGCGCAGCACCGAGAGGCAGCGCTCGGCCGCCTCGCTCGCGGTGCCCTCGGTCGGCCCGAGCACCTCCCGCACGCTCTCCGAGGCCCAGTCGAACTGGAGGGCCTGGAGCCTGCGCTGCACCGCCTGCGCGGTGGCCACGTCCCGCATCCAGCCCGAGGTGAGCCCGAAGTAGCGGTCGCAGGCCATGCAGGCCGCGCCGAGCAGCAGGCACAGGTAGCCCCAGCCCGCCGCCCCCTCCAGGGCGTGCGTCAGATCGAGCAGCGGCAGAACGGCCCCCGCGATCGCGCCGGTGGCCGTGCCGCAGCGCAGGGCGCGGGCGCCGCGGCGCTTCCAGAGCCGGTCGGCGAGGTACCAGTCCGCGATGCGCAGGGCGTCGTTCTCGACCCAGCGGTACAGCTCGGCGAGGCGCTCGGCCGGCTCGCCCCAGTCGCCGAGCGGGAACGGCCTCCCGGTCAGATCGCCCGTCTGTGCGCCCTCGTCCCGCCGGGCCGGGCCCGGAGGCCCCTCGGGCTGCATGTCCGGCTGGCTCACCCGGCCGCTCCCTCCGCGCTTGCTGTGACCCTCTGTGACGTCGAGTGACGTAAGGGCACCTGGCTGTGTGCCTGACGCACTGGACGTCTACAGGACGTAGTAAATGACGTCACGCCCGGCGGCACCGGAGGTGCGCCTGCGCGTATTGACGCGTAGTGATGCGCCCGACCGCCATTCCTACCGCCGAATGGAGGGCCCAGGGGGCGATATCCAGGTATTTCCCCCCGGAAGGGGCCCTTGATCAGGTATAGGAACCCGCACGGCATCACTCGAAAGAGTTGCGGAGCAGGGCGCCTGTCGACCACGTAGGCTCGGAGTGCCGAAAGGGACGGCGCGGTGTGGCCGTCCTTGTGAACCGTTCTACCGAAACCCGGAGTGAAACGTGATCCCTGGTGGTGGCCAGCCCAACATGCAGCAGCTTCTCCAGCAGGCCCAGAAGATGCAGCAGGATCTCGCCCTCGCCCAGGAAGAGCTGGCGGCGACCGAGGTCGAAGGCCAGGCCGGCGGCGGTCTCGTCAAGGCGACCGTGACCGGCTCGGGCGAGCTGCGTGCCCTCGCCATCGACCCGAAGGCGGTCGACCCGGAGGACACCGAGACCCTCGCGGACCTGATCGTCGCGGCCGTGCAGGCCGCCAACGAGAACGCCCAGCAGCTCCAGCAGCAGAAGCTGGGCCCGCTGGCGCAGGGCCTCGGCGGCATGCCGGGCCTGCCGTTCTAGGTCCGCGACACCGGGTGTACGCCCGGCCTTCGGGGCCCGGCCGTGCGCCTGCCCTACTGAGGCGGACGCACACCAACTACCGTAGGCATCAGAGCAACCCACGAGAGGCGTTCCGTTGTACGAAGGCGTGGTTCAGGACCTCATCGACGAACTGGGCAGGCTGCCCGGCGTCGGTCCCAAGAGCGCGCAGCGGATCGCCTTCCACATCCTGCAGGCCGAGCCGACCGACGTGCGCCGCCTCGCGCACGCCCTCCTCGAGGTGAAGGACAAGGTCCGGTTCTGCGCGGTGTGCGGCAACGTGGCGCAGGAGGAGCGGTGTGCCATCTGCCGCGACCCGCGCCGCGACCAGAGCGTCATCTGCGTCGTGGAGGAGCCCAAGGACGTGGTGGCCATCGAGCGGACCCGCGAGTTCCGCGGCCGCTACCACGTGCTCGGCGGGGCCATCAGCCCGATCGAGGGCGTCGGCCCGGACGACCTGCGCATCCGCGAGCTGCTCGCCCGCCTCGCGGACGGGACGGTCACCGAGCTGATCCTGGCCACCGATCCGAACCTGGAGGGCGAGGCCACGGCGACGTACCTCGCCCGCATGATCAAGCCCATGGGTCTCAAGGTCACCCGGCTCGCCAGCGGCCTGCCGGTGGGCGGCGACCTGGAGTACGCCGACGAGGTCACCCTGGGCCGGGCCTTCGAAGGAAGGCGGCTGCTCGATGTATGACGCCCAGCAGGAGTACGCCCGGCAGGGCTACGAGGAAGGTCGACTCGATGTCTGACGCAACGCTGCACGCGACCACCCAGGACCCGGACTCCTTCGCGGTCCAGATCGCCGACCAGGTCGAGTCCTTCATCGTCGCCGTCACGGAAGTGGCCAAGGGCGACGAGCCCGACAGCGCGGTGCCGTTCCTCCTCCTGGAGGTCTCCCAGCTCCTGCTGGCCGGCGGCCGCCTCGGGGCGCACGAGGACATCGTCCCCGACGAGCGCTACGAGCCCGACCTCGGCCCGGAGGCGGACGTCGACGAGCTGCGCGAGCGGTTCGCCCGGCTGCTCGAACCCATCGACGTGTACTCCGAGGTCTTCGACCCGTACGAGCCGCGCAAGGCGCCGGTGCCGTGCCGGATCTCCGACGACCTCGCCGACGTCGTCACCGACCTGCGCCACGGCCTGGCCCACTACCGGGCGGGCCGCACCACCGAGGCCCTGTGGTGGTGGCAGTTCTCGTACTTCTCCAACTGGGGCTCGACGGCCTCCGCCGCGTTGCGCGCGCTCCAGTCGCTCGTCGCCCACGTCCGCCTCAACCAGCCGCTCGAAGCGCTGGACGGCCTCGACACCGACGAGGACCTGACGGAGGACGCCCTGGAGGAGGAGGCCGGCCGCGTCATGATCGAGGAGCTCTCCGGCCCGCTGGGGCTGCGCGACCTCAAGTAGGCCTGGTCCCGCGCGCGTTGGCGCGGGCCCCGGTCCGCGCCCGCCGCGAGGCCGGTCGCTCCCCCTTCTGTGACCCCGCCCACAAGTCGCGTACAACGGACCGGTCCGGGCAGATGGACCTCGCGAGCGGTCCGGAGAAACGCCCGGTGATCATGGTGTGAGCGGGACATCTCACGAAGTGATACGGCGCGGGCGATTCCGGCCCGCTCGTTAGACTGAGCCGACCAGGAATGAACTGAGCGAGGAGCGCACGTGGGCCTTGTCGTGCAGAAGTACGGAGGCTCCTCCGTTGCCGATGCCGAGGGCATCAAGCGCGTCGCCAAGCGGATCGTGGAAGCCAAGAAGAACGGCCACCAGGTGGTCGTCGTGGTTTCCGCGATGGGCGACACGACGGATGAGTTGATCGAGCTCGCGGAGCAGGTGTCGCCGATGCCTGCCGGGCGGGAATTCGACATGCTGCTGACCGCCGGAGAGCGGATCGCCATGGCCCTGCTGGCCATGGCGATCAAAAGCCTGGGCCACAAGGCCCAGTCCTTCACGGGCAGCCAGGCCGGTGTCATCACCGACTCGGTCCACAACAAGGCGCGGATCATCGACGTCACCCCGGGCCGCATCCGGACCTCGATCGACGAGGGCAACATCGCCATCGTCGCCGGGTTCCAGGGCGTCAGCCAGGAGGGCAAGAACATCACCACGCTCGGGCGCGGTGGTTCGGACACGACGGCCGTCGCGCTGGCCGCGGCCCTCGACGCCGAGGTCTGCGAGATCTACACCGACGTCGACGGCGTCTTCACCGCGGACCCCCGCGTCGTGAAGAAGGCGAAGAAGATCGAGTGGATCTCCTTCGAGGACATGCTGGAGCTGGCCGCGTCCGGCTCCAAGGTGCTCCTGCACCGGTGCGTCGAGTACGCCCGCCGCTACAACATCCCGATCCACGTGCGGTCGTCCTTCAGCGGACTGCAGGGCACCTGGGTCAGCAACGAACCACGTTCCCAGTCGGAGGGTCAGCAGGTGGAGCACGCCATCATCTCCGGAGTCGCCCACGACGTCTCCGAGGCGAAGGTCACGGTCGTCGGGGTGCCCGACAAGCCGGGCGAGGCCGCGGCGATCTTCCGCACCATCGCGGACGCCGAGATCAACATCGACATGGTGGTGCAGAACGTCTCCGCCGCGTCGACCGGGCTCACCGACATCTCCTTCACGCTGCCGAAGGCCGAGGGCCGCAAGGCGATCGACGCCCTGGAGCGGTCCAAGCCGGCCATCGGCTTCGAGTCGCTGCGCTACGACGACCAGATCGCCAAGATCTCCCTGGTCGGCGCCGGCATGAAGACCAACCCGGGCGTCACGGCGGGCTTCTTCGAGGCCCTGTCCGACGCGGGCGTCAACATCGAGCTCATCTCGACCTCCGAGATCCGCATCTCGGTCGTCACGCGTGCCGACGACGTGAACAACGCCGTCCGCGCGGTGCACTCCGCCTTCGGCCTCGACTCCGACAGCGACGAGGCCGTCGTCTACGGGGGCACCGGGCGATGACCCGCAGACCGGCGCTCACGGTCGTCGGAGCGACCGGGGGCGCCGGTGCGGTGATGCTCCAGATCCTGTCCGAGCACGCCGACGTGTGGGGCGAGGTCCGCCTCGTCGCCTCGGCGCGCTCGGCCGGCCGCAAGCTGCTCGTACGGGGCCAGGAGTGCGAGGTCCTCGCGCTGAGCGAGGAGGCCCTGGACGGCTCCGACGTCGTCGTCTTCCTCGTGCCCGCCGACATCGCCGCCCGCTGGGCGCCGGTCGCCGCCGCCAAGGGCGCGGTGGTGGTGGACAGTTCGGCCGCCTTCCGGATGGACCCGGACGTGCCGCTCGTGGTGCCCGAGCTCAATCCCCATGCCGTACGGATGCGTCCGCGCGGCATCGTCGCGAGCCCGCACGCCAGCACCCTCGCCATGATCGTGACGGTCGGCGCGCTGCACGCCGAGTTCGGCCTGAGCGAGCTGGTCGTCTCCACGTACCAGGCGGTCAGCGGGGAGGGGCAGCCCGGGGTCGAGGCGCTGCGCCGGCAGATCTCGCTGGTGGCCGGGACGGGGCTCGGCACGAGTCCGGGCGATGTGCGCCGGGCCGTGGGCGACGACCTCGGCCCGTTCCCCGCGCCGGTCGCCCTGAACGTGGTGCCCTGGACCGGCGAGCTCGCCGAGGACGGCTGGTCCTCGCAGGAGCTGGGGCTGCGCGACGAGTTGCGCAAACTGCTCGACCTGCCGCGGCTCCCGGTGTCCGCGACCTGTGTGCGGGTGCCGGTCGTCACCACGCACTCGGCGTCCGTGCACGCCCGCTTCGAGAACGAGGTGGACGTGGCGCGGGCCCACGAGATCCTGGCGACCGCGCCCGGCGTGGTGCTCTTCGACAACCCCGCCGTCGGCGAGTTCCCCACGCCCGCGGACGTGGTCGGCACCGACCCCACCTGGGTCGGCCGGGTGCGCAGCTCGCCGGACGATCCGCACGTACTGGAACTTTTCGTCTGCGGCGACAACCTGCGCAAGGGGACGGCGCTGAACGCCGCGCACATCGCCGAGTTGGCGGCTCGCGAATTCACCGCGCGATGAGCTCCACCCATTTGTAGGATCTGTGAACGCTCTGTGAGCAAGTCGCTGGTCTGTACCACTTGAACTGCGCCAAGCCCTTGTTACACGATTCATTTCCGTGTCCCTGCAACCGCAGTCCGGCATGGAGCGTCTATGCGGTCGCCCCTCAAGGTGCCGTAAAAATCGGGGCATTGGGGAAGAGCGGGTACGGATGAGGGTATGTGGCGCACCGCCAAAAACAGTGTCGTACGCGTACAACCCTGACGGGGAGGAACGTGTCCAACAGGCGTGGCAGAGGTACTCGACTTCAGAGCGGTACCGACGCGCGGTGGCACGGTCGTCCGCCCGCGTCGGCGACTCGGCGCGCCCGGTGGCATGCCGGTGATCGCGCCGATGCCCGCCACCCGTCCGGCCCGCGTTCCCGCGCAGACGACCTCGCGCGAGAGCGCTGACGAGGCCATGGCGGCCGGCACCACCGTCGATCACCTCACCGAGACCTACCGCGCGCACTACCGCTCGCTGCTCGGACTCGCGGCCCTGCTCCTGGACGACACCGCCTCCTGCGAGGACGTCGTGCAGGAGGCCTTCATCCGGGTCCACTCGGCCCGCAGCCGGGTGCGCGAGCCGGAGAAGACCCTCGCCTACCTCCGCCAGACCGTCGTCAACCTGTCGCGGTCCGCGCTGCGCCGCCGCATCCTCGGGCTCAAGCTGCTCTCCAAGCCGATGCCCGACATGGCGAGCGCCGAGGAGGGCGCGTACGACCAGCTGGAGCGCGACGCGCTGATCAAGGCGATGCGCGGGCTCCAGCGCCGCCAGCGCGAGGTGCTCGTGCTGCGGTACTTCGCGGACATGACCGAGGCCCAGGTCGCCGAGACGCTCGGCATATCCCTGGGCTCGGTGAAGGCGTACGGATCGCGCGGCATCGCCGCCCTGCGCGTCGCCATGGAGGCAACGGCATGAAAGGGCCCGACGGCAACGGCGACAGGTGGCAAGGGGAACACGGGGCATACGGAAAGAAAGGGCCGGACCAGCGGCCCAGGAATGACCTGAACGACCTGACTGGATACGGATTCGTGGACAAGACGCCGGAAAAGAACAGCACCGGCACCCCTCCCTTCGGCCTTCCTCCGGCCGCGTCGGGCCCCGACGCGGCCGACGAACAGGCGCTGCGCAGGCTGCTGCACGGCGCGGTGGACGGGCTGACGCCCTCGGAGGGGGCGCTCGACCACCTGCGGGCCGCGGTGCCCGTGCGGCGGGCCCGCAAGCGGCAGGCCGTCGTCGGCTCGGTCGCCGCGGCGCTTCTGGTGGCCACCGCGGTGCCCGCGTTCATCCATGTCGCCAACACCTCGGGCAGCGCGGGCGACCAGCCGGCCGTCGCCGGGCACGGCGAGCGGACGCACGGCACCTCCGGCGGCGCCTCGGGCGCGGCGGACGGCGTGCGGGAGGGCGACCAGCCCCCCGGCGCCTGGAGCCGGCCCGGCAGCCCCGACGCCAAGGGCCCCACGGCACAGCCCAGCAAGGGCGCCACGGGCGGCACCGCCGGCGGCGCGACCGGCGCGGGCAGCGGTCCCGTGCAGGCGAACTCGCCGGTGTGCGAGGCGGGCGAGCTGAGCGTGAAGTCGGCGAAGGTCGGCCGGCCCGACTCGACCGGCAAGGTGTACGGCGCGTTCCGCATCGTCAACGCGTCCAACAAGCAGTGCGCCATAGGCGGGGTCGGCAAGTTCAACGTCAAGGCGCAGGGTGCGGCCGACCCGGCGAAGATCACGGTCGTCGAGCACGCGGTGGGCGACCCGGCCCCCGGCCTCCCCGACCCTTCGCAGGACACCACCCGCCTGGTCCTGAAGCCGTCCGGGGCGTACGAGGTGCGGTTCGCCTGGGTGCCGTCGGACACCTGCCCGAAGACCCCGCCGTCGCCCGACCCGAGCCCGTCGGGCGGCAGCTCCGGCAGCACCAGCGGGGTCGTCGCCCCGACCACGGCGTCGGGCGGCGCGATGACCCAGCTCGGCGCGGACGGCGGCGCCCCCACGGCCGCGGCGGGCGGCACGGTCGCGGTCACCCACGTCGCCGAGCCGGGCGCGCCGTCCGCGGAGGCGAAGATCCCGAACGCCTGCGCCGGAACGATCTACAAGACGGGCGTCCTGGACGCGGGCACGGGCACGCCCGCGGCGGTCACGCCGTAGCCGGCGGCAGCACGACGGCTCCTCGTTCGCGGAGGGGGAGGAGCACGAAGGGGGCCGCCGACAGCGGCCCCCTTCGCTCGTTTTCGCCTCTGTGGTGCGCTGTTCGCTACTTGAGGACAGGCGCCGCGGGCGCCTCGTCCGCGTCCGGGACGAGCCCGAGCTCGGCGTCCTCCAGGGCCTCCGCCTCGCGCCGCACCAGGCGGAACCACATGAAGACCACGAACCCGGCGAAGACGAACCACTCGCCGGTGTAGCCGAGGTTCTGGAACGCCTTCAGGTCGAGCCCGCTGTTCTGCGGGGCGCTGGCGGGCACGGCGGTCATCCCGGCGTCCGCGCGGGGCAGGGTCACCCAGGCGTCGTACACCTGGTACGGCACCAGGTTGACCAGGGCCGCCGCGCTGATCATGCCGACCTGGCCCCGGGGCAGTCCGCCCTGCGCGTGCACGCCGTCGGAGCCCGCGTTCTCCGAGGCCTGGAGCACCCCGGTGACGTCCACCTCACCGGCTGGCGGGGCCGGGGCCTCGGCGCCCTGCGGGATCCAGCCCCGCACGACGGGGAGCGCCTTGCCGCCGTCGGTGCGCAGCAGGGTCAGCACATAGCTGCCCGACTTGCCGTCGACCTGACGGCCGGGGACCAGGAACTGCTCGGCGTACCGTCCGTGGGCCGCGGCGGGGCGGCCGGAGGTGCGCTGGTCCACGGGGAGCAGCGAGGCGAGCGGCTCCGCCTTTTGCGTGGCGGGGTCGGGGGCCTTCGCGGCCGCGTCGTGGGACTGCACGCGGTCCTCGAAGCGGCCCAGCTGCCAGGAGCCCATGAAGACGCATACGGGGATGGCGAGCAGGACGAAGACGTGGATTCCCCACCAGCGGGGTGTGAGCAGGAACCGGTACACACCCCCACGGTACGGCCCCCCTTCCCCCCGGGCTCCCCCCGACCCCCTCCCGGCGCTCCGCCCCGGGCCCCTCCCGGGGCTCCGCCCCAGACCCCCCGCGGGCTCCGCCCCCGGGCCCCTCATGGGGCTCCGCCCCAGGTCCCCTTACGGGGCTACGCCCCAGAACCCGCGCGGGCTGCGCCCCCGGGCCCCGGCTTCTGTTCATCCGCGGACCGTGCGGGGCTGGTCGCGCAGTTCCCCGCGCCCCTGGCGGTACGGGTGCTGGCCAGCATGGGCATCTTCAGCCCGTCATGGGGGTCCCCCCTGGCCCTTAAGGCCTTGGGGGAGTTTGAGGACGAGCGCCGTTCAGGCGCGAACGGGGGCTGGGGCGGAGCCCCAGGGGCGCCTGCGGACCGTGGACGGCTGGTCGCGCAGTTCCTCGCGCCCCTGTAGGGGGCCCAGCATGGGCATCCTCAGCCCGTCCGGCGTTTGAGGACGAGCGGCCTCAAGGCGCGAACGGGGGCTGGGGCGGAGCCCCAGGGGTCAGGGGGTCAGGTGGCGGGCGGCGAAGTCGAGTTCGAGGCGGACCTGCTTGATGCGCTCCTCCACCACCAACGACCCGTGCCCCGCGTCATAGCGGTAGACCTCGTGCCGAGCCCCCCGCGCGGCGAGCCGGTCGACATAGTTCTCGACCTGCCGGATCGGGCAGCGCGGATCGTTGACCCCGGCCGAGATGTAGACCGGCGCCCGCACCGCGTCGACGTACGTCAGCGGGGACGACGCGCGGAACCGGTCCGGCACCTCCTCCGGCGTGCCCCCGAGCAGCGTCCGGTCCATCGCCTTCAGCGCCTCCATCTCGTCGTGGTACGCCGTGACGTAGTCCGCGACCGGCACCGCCGCGAGCCCCAGCGCCCACGCGTCCGGCTGGGTGCCGAGGCCGAGCAGGGTCAGGTAGCCGCCCCAGGAGCCGCCCGCCAGGACGAGCCGCTCGGGGTCGGCGAGGCCCGAGGCGACCGCCCAGTCGCGGACCGCCGCGATGTCCTCCAGCTCGATGAGCCCGACCCGGTGCTTGAGCGCGTCGGTCCACGCCCGCCCGTACCCCGTGGAGCCGCGGTAGTTGACCCGGATCACCGCGTACCCGTGGTCGACCCAGGCCGCCGGGCCGGAGGCGAAGGCGTCGCTGTCGTGCCAGGTCGGGCCGCCGTGGATCTCGAACAGGGTGGGGAAGGGGCCGTCCCCGGCGGGGCGCTGCACCAGGGCGTGGATGCGCCCGCCCGGACCCTCCACCCAGGCGTCCTCGACGGGCACGGAGGGCGGCGCCTTGAAGCCGGGCGGGTCGAGCACGACCTCGCCGGTCGTGGAGCGCACCTCGGAGGGGCTCTGGGCCGACGACCACAGGTACTCCACCGTGCCGTCCGGCCGGGCCGTCGCCCCGGACACCGAACCGGCCGGGGTGTCGATCTCGATCAGCGAGCGCGTGGCGAGGTCGAAGCGGAACAGGCCGCTGCGGGCCTCGAAGCTGTGCACGACGAGCAGCGCCGAGCCGTCCGGGTACCACTCGGCCGAGACGTCGCCCGGCAGGTCGAGCGCGAGGTCGCTCTCCTCGCCGGTGGCCACGTCCCAGATCATCGGCTCCCAGCGGCCGCGCCGCTGGTGGGCCACGAGCAGCCGGGAGTCACCCGCCAGCGGCGCGAAGCCGAGCACTTCGAGGCCGAGCTCCTCGGTGCCGCCCTTCGTGTCGTCGAGTTCGGCGACCGGCGTACCGTCCAGTCGCACCACGCGCACCGCCGAGTGCATCGCGTCGCCGTGCTCGGTGTGCTCGACGGCGATCAGGGTGCCGTCGTGCGAGAGGTCGCCCACGCCCGCCGACTCGCGGTGCCGGTAGATCTCGACGGGGGCGGAGCCGGGGCGCACGACGTGGATCGTGGAGCCCTCGTCGTCGGTGGAGCGGCCGACCACCGCCGTGCCGTCCCGGCCGAGCGCGAGGCCCGCCGGGTAGGACGGGGCGAGGCCGGGCACGGCCGGCTCGTCGGCGCCGCCCCTGAACGGCTGGCGCTGCCACACCCCGAACTCGTCGCCGTCGGTGTCGCAGAACCACCAGATCCACTCGCCGTCGGGCGTCAGCACCCCGTCCGTGGTGCCGTTGGGGCGGTCGGTGGCCCGCCGCTGCGACCCCGTGGCCCGGTCCCACGCGTACAGCTCGTACGTCCCGGTCGCGTTGGACACGAACAGCGAGCGGTCCGGGGCGTCCTCCGCCCAGTCGGGGAGCCCCACCCTGGGCGCCCTGAACCGCTTCTCCCACTCCGGCATCTCGTTCATGCCCCCCATCATGCGCCGAACCGCTCCGCCGGGGTGGACAGGCTTCCGGCTCGTTGGCCGTCAGGGGCCACCAGCTCCGCGAACCGCGCCACGTCCACGTTCCCGCCGCTGATGATCACGCCCACCCGCGCGCCCCGGTACCGCTCGGCCAAGTCGCGGGCGGCGGCCAGGCCCAGGCAGCCGGTCGGCTCGACGACGATCTTCATGCGGCTCGCGAACAGCCGCATGCAGTCGGTGAGTTGGGCGTCGGTGGCCGTGAGGACGTCGGTCACGTGGTCGCGGATCACGGGGAAGGTGTGGGCGCCCAGGTGCTGGGTCTGGGCGCCGTCGGCGATGGTCGCCGGGGTGTCGATGTGCACGATCCGGCCCGCGCGCAGCGACTGCCGCCCGTCGTCACCGGCCGCGGGCTCGACCCCGTACACCGCGCAGGACGGCGAGAGCGCGCCCGCCGCGAGCAGGGTGCCCGACAGGAGTCCGCCGCCGCCGAGCGGGACGAACAGCGCGTCCAGGGGGCCGGTGTCCTCGAAGAGCTCCTTGGCGGCGGTGCCCTGGCCCGCGATCACGTCGGGGTGGTCGTAGGGCGGGATCAGGGTGAGGCCGCGCTCCTTCGCCAACGCCGCGCCGATCTCCTCGCGGTCCTCGGTGTAGCGGTCGTAGGGGACGACCTCCGCGCCGTACCCCCGGGTCGCGGCGAGCTTGGCCGCCGGGGCGTCGTGGGGCATGACGATGGTGGCCGGGATGGAGAGCAGGGCGGCGGCGAGCGCGACGGCCTGGGCGTGGTTGCCGGACGAGTAGGCGACCACGCCCGCGCGGCGCTGCTCCGCGTCGAAGCGGGACAGCGCGTTGAAGGCACCGCGGAACTTGAAGGCCCCCATCCGCTGGAGGTTCTCGCACTTGAAGTGGAGGCTCAGGCCGAGTTCGGCGTCGGTGAGCCGTGACGTCAGGACCGGGGTGCGGTGGGCGTGCGGGGCGATCCGCTCATGGGCGCGGACCACGTCGGCGTACGTCGGCAGCTGTTCCATGCCTGCCGAGCGTACGGCCGCGTCACTGGGCCGGGCGCGGGGGCGCGTCCGTGGTGGTGTGGACCGTCTGGACCGGGGCCGGAGCCGGGGTGACCTGCGGGGCCGGGGCGGCGGCGGGGGCCGGCTCGGTGCCGTCCTCGCGCATCGCCTTGGTCTCGCTCTTGAGGATGCGCAGGGACTTGCCCAGCGCGCGTGCCGTGTCGGGCAGCTTCTTCGAGCCGAACAGCAGGATCAGTACTACGGCCACGATCAGCAGGTGCCAGGGCTCGAGCCCGTTGCGCAGGAACATCCCGCCGTCCTCCCTCGTTCGCGTCCTACAGTCGTTTTCTCAGAACGACTGGGGCTGATGACTCTCCATGAGACTTGCTACATTGCGCAACTGTACAACCAGAGTGTGCGACTCACCGTCTCCTCTACAGAAGAGGCGTGAATGAGGGATGAGGGGTCCGATGGCCGGCAGCCACAAAGCGGGAGCGGCAAGCAGGCGTGAGAGCGGCGGCGCCGCCACGCCACGGCGCCGCAACAGACGCAGCCGAGCCCGTCTCGTCGGCGTCACGGTGCTGTCGGTCCTGGTCCTGGCGCTGGCGGGCGGTGGCTGGATCTACTTCCAGCTGAACGGCAACATCAGGACCTTCGACGACGGCGGCGTCTCCGCCAACCGTCCCGCCGCCTCGACCAAGGGCTCGAACGTCCTGGTCATCGGCTCGGACACCCGCTCCGGGGACAACGCGCAGTACGGCCACGGCACGGGCGACATCGGCCGCTCGGACACCGCGTTCCTGATGCATGTGTACGCCGACCAGAAGCACGCCGTCGCGGTGTCCATACCGCGCGACTCCCTGGTCGACATACCCTCCTGCAAGCTGCCGAACGGGAGCTGGACCAAGGAGAAGCACGATGTGATGTTCAACTCGGCCTTCGAAGTAGGAGAAACGGTTCAGGGCAATCCGGCCTGCACCCAGAACACCGTCGAGAAGCTGACCGGGCTGCGCGTGGACCACACCGTGGTGGTGGACTTCGCGGGCTTCGCGAAGATGACCGAGGCGGTCGGCGGCGTCCAGGTCTGCGTCCCCAACGACGTCTACACCGGCGACCTCAACCCCAACCTGCACCACAAGGGCACCCTGCTCTTCTCCAAGGGCCCGCAGACGGTCTCCGGCCAGAAGGCCCTCGACTACGTGCGCATCCGGCACGGCATCGGCGACGGCTCGGACATAGGCCGCATCCAGCGCCAGCAGGCCTTCGTCGGCAGTCTGCTCAAAAAGGTGAAGAGCAACGGCCTCGATCCGACCAGCCTGCTGCCGCTCGCCAACGCCGCCACCAAGTCGATGACCGTCGACCCGGGCCTCGGCTCCCCGAACAAGCTGATCTCGTTCGCGATGGGCATGAAGGACATCGACCTGCACAACACCAAGTTCGTGACCCTGCCCTGGCGGTACGAGGGCGCGCGCGTCGCGGTGGTCAAGCCCGAGGCCGACGCCCTGTTCGCGGCGCTCCGGGCGGACCGCACGGTGGACGGCCAGAACGCCTCCGCGAAGGGGTCCGAGGCCTCGTCGAGCCCGTCCCCGTCCGCCGAGGCCCCCGCCTCCGGCAAGGGGATCAGCGTCGCCGTCTACAACGGCACCACCGGCAAGGGCCTGGCGAGCAAGGCCGCCGACGAGCTCAAGAGCGCGGGCTTCACGGTGACCGGCACCGCGACCGCCGCCACCCAGGATTACACGCACACCGTCGTCGAGTACGGAGCCGGTGACGAGGCCAAGGCCAAGACGCTGGCCACGCACTTCCCCGGAGCGCTGCTGCGCCAGGCGAAGGTGCCGGGCCTGAACGTGATCCTCGGCACCCAGTACAAGGCGGGCGGGGCGGACGCCGCGCCCAGCGCCCCCGCCGCGGTGCCGTCCTCCGTAGCGGACAAGGCCCGCTCGGCCGACGACAACATCTGCTCCAACCTCTCCTACGGGTGAGGGCGGCCCGGGCTCCCCGGGTAAGGGCCGAGCACAGAGCGGGCAAAGGGCAGGGGCGGGAAGGTTATGGGAAGAGTAAAGGCGTTCGCCTCGCGGCCGCCTGAACCTCCCGGTCCGTTCACATGCGACTCATAGCTTCACGGCCATGACACACAAGGCACTGAAGACGCTCGCGGTCCTCGCGGCGGCCTCCGCGGTCGCCGCGGGCCCGGCCGTCACCGCCAACTCCGCGCCCCAGCACGGCGGTCACGGCGGCCGCGAGATACGCAACGTCATCTACCTGCTCGGCGACGGCATGGGCCGCACCCACGTCACCGCGGGCCGCGAGCGCTACTACGGCGCCCAGGGCAAGCTGAACATGGAGCGCCTGCCCTACACCGGCGCCGTCGCCACGTACGCCGTCGAGAAGGGCGGCGACCAGCCCGCCCTGGTGACCGACTCGGCGAGCGCCGCCACCGCCTGGGCCTCGGGCGTCAAGACGTACAACGCCGCGATCGGCGTGGACAGCCGCGAGAAGAAGCGCGCCACGCTGATGGAGCAGGCCAAGGCGGCCGGCTTCGCCACCGGCAACGTCTCGACCGCCGAGATCACCGACGCCACGCCGGCCGCCCAGTTCAGCCACGCGCTGCTCCGCGGCTGCCAGGGGCCCACGTACTCGGACGCGGCCTGCCTGCCGAAGAACGCCGACGGCAGTTACGAGAAGGCGCCCGCCGACAAGACGCTGATCACCCCGATCGCCGAGCAGATCGCCCGCAACGGCACCGCCGACGTGGTCCTCGGCGGCGGCCTCGCCCGCTTCGAGCCGGACGACCAGAAGGCGCTCCAGGCGCAGGGCTACCAGGTGCTCGGCTCGTTCGGCGACCCGAAGCTGCCCGCGCAGACCGCCGCCACCCAGAAGGTCGCCACCAAGGCCGACCTCGACAAGGCGCGCGGCCGGAAGGTCGTCGGGCTGTTCAACCGGGGCAACCTGACCGTCGAGCAGGCGAAGGCCTCGCTGCCCGCGGGCGCCCCGCAGAAGCAGGAGCCGACGCTCGCCGAGATGGCAAAGAAGTCGATCGACCTGCTGGACGGCCGCTCCAAGAAGGGCTTCTTCCTCCAGATCGAGGGCGCCCAGATCGACAAGCGCTCGCACGCCAACGACGCCGCCCAGACGCTCGCCGAGGTCAAGGCGTTCGACGACGCGGTCAAGGCGGCCACCGACTTCGCGAAGAAGGACGGCCACACGCTGGTCGTCGTGACCGCCGACCACGAGTGCGCGGGCTTCAACATCATCGAGAAGGGCACCTACACCAACGCCGAGGCGGCGGCGCCCCCGGCGAACACGGACGCGGGCAACCCGGCCAACAACTCCCTCCCCTCGCGCGCCACTTCGGGCGCCAAGGACCCGGCCCGCTCGACCGGCATCGTGAACGGCACGGGCTCCGGCGACGCGAAGAACTTCGGCCCGGCCACCTTCCGCACCCCCGACGACCCCCGGGGCGTCAAGGACGGCAGCCCCGAGGCGAGCCTGTGGCTGACCTATCTGTCCGGCAACCACACCGGCGCGGACGTCCCGATCTTCGCCTACGGGCCGGGCGCGGACCGCTTCGCGGCCAGCCAGCTCAACACCGACCTGTACGGGAAGATGTACGGCTCGCTGTTCGGCCGCGCCCCGCGCGGCTGACCACCCCGCCCCGCCGTCGCGGGGCCGCTTCCGGGGCCCGGGCGCGCTGCCCCCGAGCCCCGTTCACCGCAGCACCCGCAGGAGCAGGAGCACCCATCATGCGACGCACCGCCCCGGCCGTCCTGGCCGTCCTCACCCTCGCCCTGGCCACCGCGTGCGGCGGCGGCACCGGCGAGCGCGACGAGGACTCCCCGAGCCCCGTCCCGCCGGTGAGCTTCGCCGCCCCGAAGCAGGCCGCCGCCCCGGCCGCGTACCAGAAGCTGGGCCGGGGCGAAGTCCGCCTGGAACAGGGCCCGTTCACCGACCGCGTGAAGGTGAGCGGCAGCGCGCTCGGCGCGGGCTCCGCCGTCACCGGGCACCTCGCCGTCACCTCGGACGTCAGCGAGCTCATCGCCCTGGAGCTGCGCGCCGCCTACTACGACGCGGACGGCAGGCTGCTCGGCACCGGGTCGTTCCAGTACGCGGAGGAGGGGCACGACGAGCACAAGGGCGGCCACACCCCGGCCGCCGAGGGGCCCGGCATCGACTTCAAGGTCGAGCCCGGCGCGCTGACCGGCACGCCGACCAGCGCGGTGCTCTCCATCCCCGTGCTGGTCAACGAGTAGCAGTCCGGCGGCGGTTCAGAGCCGGGCGGCCACCGCGCTGAGCTCGCGCTCGATGTCCGGCCCGGCGTTCCAGCTGCCCACGCCGATCTCCGCGGTGATGCCGGGTCCGAAGCCCGCGATCAGGCCGCGGGCGCCGTCCTCCATGCCGCCCTCGTCGAAGAGGCGGGCCAGCGCGTCGAAGACCACCGAGCTCGCGATGTTGCCGCGTTCGGTGAGGGTGCTGCGGCTGAACCGGAACATCTCCGGACCGAGGTCCAGGAAGTGGCACAGGTCGTCCAGGATGCGCGGACCGCCCGCGTGCACGATGTAGAAGTCGAGCGCCCCTACCTCCCAACTGTGCTGCGCCACCAGCGTTTTGAGGGCCGGGGCGAGCATCTCCATGGTGCCCGGGACCCGCTTGTCGAGCTGGAAGTGGAAGCCCGTCTCGCGCACCGCGTACGAGATCCAGTTCTCGGTGTCCGGCACCAGGTGCGAGCCGTTGCGCTCGATCCGCATGCCGGTGCCGCCCTCGCCGCGTACCACCGCGGCCGAAAGGGCGTCCCCGAACAGGCCGTTGGACAGCAGCGAGCCCACCCCGATGTCGGTGGGCTGGTAGAGCAGCGAGCAGAACTCGCACGACACGATCAGCACGTTGGAGCCCGGGTAGGCGGTGATGAAGTCGTGCGCGCGGTTGATCGCGGCGCCGCCCGCCGCGCAGCCGAGCTGGGCGATGGGCAGCTGGCGGGTGTCGGAGCGGAAGCCCATCGTGTTGATCAGCCAGGCGGTGAGCGAGGGCATCATGAAGCCCGTGCACGACACGTAGACGATCAGGTCGATGTCGGTGGCCTCGACCTCGGCGTGCGCGAGCGCCTCGCGCACCACCGCGGGCACCCGTCTCTTCGCCTCGGCCTCGTACACCCGGTTGCGGGCCTCGAACCCCGGGTGGGACAGGGTCACTTCGAGCGGCTGGACCAGGTGGCGGGTGAGGACGCCGGTGTTCTCGATGAGGCGCAGGACCAGATCGCGCTGCGGGTGCCCGCCGTGCATCTCGCGGGCGAGCGCCAGGGTCTGCTCCTGGGTGATGACATGGTCGGGAACGGCGACCGCCGGTCGGCACAAGGTGGCCATCTGACTGCCTTTCTACGATGGGGGGTTGGTCACCAGGCGACCGGAAGGCTCAGCGGGTGGCGCCAGATGGAGTGGGTGTTCCAGGGCACGTCGCCGGGGGCGGCGACCAGGCGCAGGTCCGGGAAGTGGGTCAGCAGGGAGGTGAACGCCACCTCCAGCTCCATCTGGGCGAGCGGGGCGCCGAGGCAGTGGTGCGCGCCCCAGCCGAACGTCATGTGCGGGACGGAGCCCCGGTCGAGGTCGACCTCGTGGGGGCGGTCGAACTTGCGGGAGTCCCGGTTGGCGGTGAGGTAGGAGACGTGGACGATGTCCCCGGCCCGGATGGTGACCCCGCTCAGCTCCACGTCCTCGGTGGCGACGCGGGGGATGCCGACGCCCTTGCGGAACGGGATGAAGCGGAGCAGTTCGTCGAGGACGGCGGGGAAGCGCTCGGGGTGCGCACGCAGGGCATCGAGGATGCCGGGCCTGGTCAGGAGCGTGTACGCGATGTTCCCGAGTTCGTAGGTCGTGGTGTCCTGGCCGGTGATGAGCAGGACCATCGCCATCACGGCGAGCTCCTGGTCGTCGAGGAGCTCGTCGCCGTCGCGGGCGGTGGCCAGGGTGGAGATGAGGTCGTCGCCCGGGTCGCGGCGGCGGGCAGCGGTGAGGTCGGTGAAGTAGGCGCGCAGCTCGGCCTTGGCCCGTACGGCCGCCTCCCGGCCCGCGGCGCCGATGTTCATCATGGTCAGCGCGTGGCTGCGCAGCCAGTCCCGCTCGCCGTCCGGGATCGCGAGGACCTCGCAGATCGTGACGAGCGGGAGCGGGGCGGCGACGTGCTCGACGAAGTCGGCGGGCGAACCGTGCGCGGCCATCGTGTCGAGCAGCTCGTCCACCACCCCCTGGGTGCGCTCCCGCATCCGGGCCACGTGCTTGGGCGCGAAGCTCTTGGCGACCAGGCTGCGCAGCCTGCTGCTGGCCGGCGGGTCCATGAGGTTGATCGACTCGGCCTGCACGATGGGCTCGGGGGTCATCCGCGGGAAGTCCCGCCCGATGACCGCGCTGCGGCTGAAGCGGCGGTCGGTGGTCACCGTCCGCACGTCCTCGTACCGGGTGACCAGCCAGGCCTCGCCCTCGCCGTACGCCATCCGGATCCGCGCGACCGGTTCCTCGGCCAGCATCCGCTGGAGCTGCGGGTCGAATTCGAGCGCATCCGCAAAGTCGAAAGGGCAGCTCCACACGGTGTCTGTGGTCTCCACGAGGCGTACTCCGGGGGGTCAGGGACAGACTGGGCAGCGGACTAGCCCTGTATCCCCGACCAGCGTCATGGGCATGTCCGCATTCCCCTGAATTAACCGATTAGAGGGAGAGCTCGGGGAGCCGGGATGACAAACGCGCGCCGGGTGACCCGTGCGCTGCGGTGACCCGCGGAACCGGTGTCACAGGCGTTCCGGGCACGGCGGAGGGGGCCGGACGGCACGGGCGGTGCGTCCCGGCGGCGCGGGTCCGGGGGGCGCGACCGCGGCGACCAGGCCCAGATGGTCCAGTGTGATCAGGGCGCGCCGGGCGGTGGCGCGGGCCGGGCCCGTGGACTCGGCGCCCAGGAAGGGGCGCGTTCGGCGGCCACCGTGTGAGCCTCGGCATCGGGCTGCCCCCTGGCCCCGGCCATCTACCCCCGGGGGTGGATGGGGTGCTCCACTCGGAGAGCGGCATCCTCGCGTCGGTGGACGGCCATCTCGCCAACTGGGCGGTTCCCGGCGCCTGATGAAGGGGGCGGGCGGCGCGATGGACCTGGTGCACGGGGTGCGCCGGGTGATCGTTCGCGCGAGTCGGGGGCGCCGGTTCACCTCCGTACGGAGATCGGGTCGGGAGAGGGAGAGGTGGCAGGGCGATGACGCTCACGCAGGAGGGCCTCGCGAAGGGCCAGGACGCCACGGGGGCGGAGGGGGTGCCCGCGCCGCGCCGCGTGGACGCGTACCGCAGCGGCGCGTTGCGGGTGCCGACGCGGGCGCCCCTGGCCCTGGGCGGCGACCCGGAGGCGGTCGAGCTGTACGGCCCGGTCTTCGGCGCCACCGAGGTCACGGCGCTCGACGCGGACCTGACCCGCCAGCACGCGGGCGACCCGCACGGCGAGCGCATCACCGTGTCCGGACGGGTCGTCGACCGCGCGGGCCGGCCGGTCGGGGGCCAGCTCGTCGAGATCTGGCAGGCGAACGCGTCGGGCCGCTACGTCCACCGACGCGACCGGCACGCGGCCCCGCTCGACCCGAACTTCACCGGGGTGGGCCGGTGTCTGACGGACACCGAGGGGAGGTACGCGTTCACCACGATCAGGCCGGGCGCCTACCCCTGGGGCAACCGCGAGAACGCGTGGCGCCCGGCGCACATCCACTTCTCGCTCTTCGGCCGGGCCTTCGCCCAGCGCCTGGTCACCCAGATGTACTTCCCGGGCGATCCGCTCCTCGCCCACGACCCGATCCTGCACATGATCACCGACCAGGCGACCCGCGACCGCCTGGTGGCGGCGTACGACCCCGAACTGTCCGTCGTGGAGTGGTCGTTGGGCTACCGCTGGGACATCGTGCTCGACGGCCCGGCCGCCACGCTGCCCGACCCGGAGGTGACCGCGTGACCCCCGCACCCCGGGACCTCGCCCCGACCCCGGCCCAGACCGTCGGCCCGTACTACGGACACGCCCTGCCCGTCCCCGGCGGCGGGGAGATCGCGCCCACCGGCCACCCGGAGGCGATCACGGTCCACGGGTGTGTGTACGACGGCCACGGCGAGCCGGTGCCGGACGCGCTCCTGGAGTTCTGGCAGGCCCGCCCCGACGGCTCACGCGCGGGCGCCCCCGGCTCCTGGCGCCGGGACCCGGCCACCGGTGGCCACCTCGGCCGCGACGGCATCGGCTTCACGGGCTTCGGCCGGGTGCCGACGGGAGCGGACGGCCACTGGTCGGTACGCACCCTGCCCCCGCCGCCGTCCGCGCCCTACCTCGCGGTGTGCCTGTTCGCACGCGGCCTCCCGCGCCACCTGTTCACCCGGGCCTACGTCGAAGGGCTGGTCGCGGACGGCGAGTTGAAGGCGCTCGCGGGGGAGCGGGGCGAGACGCTGCTGGCCCGGCGCGACAGCGGCCGGGAGGGGCTCTTCCGCTTCGACCTCCATCTCCAGGGCGAGAAGGAGACGGTCTTCCTCGACTTCGGCGCCGCGTGAATGGGGGCCGGAGGCCGCGTACGGGGACGTCGGTCCGCTCGCCCCGGTGAGCGCGGGGAGCCCGGCCGACGCGTCGGCGAGGGGCGGGAGCGAGGGCGTCCTCGATCGATCCCCTCCTCGCCCCCTGTTCCGAGAACCGCCGTGACCTGCCACGCTGTTGCGATGACAGAGGTGTTCTTGCGGCGGCTGTCCCGATGGCAGGCCGAGCAGCAGCGGGAATCCGTCGCGGATCTGTACGTAGCGGCGTACGAGGGTGTGCGGGGCGCGGAGCCGCTGGAGCGGGGGGAGTTCCTGCGCCGGTTCGCGCAGGACGTGCAGCGGCCGGGCTTCGACATGGTCATCGCGGGCGACCCGTTCCTGGTGGGCTGCGCCTACGGCTACCCGCCCGGGCGCGAGGGCGAGTGGTGGCACGGCTTCCGGGGCGCGGAGACCGACGGCGACGCGGAACTCGCCACCGCCGACCGGGTGTTCGCGCTCGCCGAACTGATGGTGCTGCCCTCGCGCCGGCGCACCGGCATCGCGACCCGCTTGCAGCAAAGGCTCCTGGAACGCCAGGAGGCCGACATCCTGACCGCTTTGATCACCCCCGACAACGCCCCGGCGGCAGCGGCGTACAGGTCCTGGGGCTGGACCAGAACCCCCCGCCCGGCCACCCCCACGTCCACCCCGCCCCTGGACGCATGGAGCCGCCGACACCCGGGGTGACCGATCACCGATGCGTACGGGCCGGCCCGCCGGCCCGCCGGGACGGCGGTGGCGGGGTCAGCCGCCCACCTCGCGGTATGCCTCGCCCAGCGCCAGCATGCTCTGGGTCAGGCCCGAGCACGGGACCGTGGCGTAGCTCAGGACCAGGGCGGGTGGGCGGGTCGGGTCGGACAGGGTGTAGAAGGCGCCGCCCCGGGTGAGGACCGAGCGCTGGCGGGCGGCGCGCACCAGCAGCTGCTCGGGTATGTGGGGCGGGAGTTGGACGTAGGCCTGGAGGCCGCTGTCGCCTCCGGTGAGGCGCGCGCCGGGCAGGCACGCCTCCAGCTGGCGGCGGACGGTCTGGCGGCGCCGGTGCAGTTCCGTACGCAGCTGGCGCTGGTGGCGGTCGAGGGCGCCGGTGTCGATGAAGCGGGCGAAGGCGAGCTGCTCCAGGCCCGAGCAGCCGATGTCCCAGCCCGCGCGGACGTACTCGACGGAGGCCATCAGCTCCGAGGGCGCCGCGAGCCAGCCCAGGCGCAGCGCGGGGGCGAGTGTCTTGCTGGCGCTGCCCGCGTACACGACCCGGTCGGGCGCGAGGCTCTGGAGGGCCGGGAGCCGGTCCGAGCGGTGCAGGAAGGCGTTGTCGAAGTCGTCCTCGATGACGTAGCCGCCGACCTCGCGGGCCCAGGCGATGAGCCGCTCGCGGCGCGGCACGCTGAGCCGGACCCCGGTGGGGAACTGGTTGGCGGGGGTGAGCAGCACGGCGCGTACACCGCTCTGCTCCAGGAGGTCCACGCGCATCCCGTCCTCGTCGACGGGGATGCCGATCACCTTCAGGCCCGAGCTGGTGACGAACTCGCGCTCACCGGGGTGTCCCGGGTCCTCGACCGCGAGCCGGGTGTGCCCGCGGTCGAGCAGCACCCGGCAGATCAGGGCGAGCCCCTGGGCGAAGCCCGCGGTGACCATCAGGTCCTCCGGGCGGCTGCGCACGCCGCGCACCCGGCCGAGGTAGCCGGTCAGCACCCGCCGGGTCTGGGAGACCCCGGCCGGCGGGGAGTAGCCGAGCTCCTGGTGGCCCGCGTCGGCCACGACCGCGCTCATGCAGCGGATCCACTCCTGGCGGGGGAAGTCCACCACGTTGGACGTGCCGGTGCGCAGGTCCCACATCGCCTCGGGCGCGGACTCCGGGTCCGGCGGCACGAGGGTGGAGGCGGTGTGCGGGGCTCCGGCCCGCTCCGAGACCGTCGTGCCCGACCCGTGCCGCGTCTGCAAATAGCCCTCCGCCGAGAGCTGCTCATACGCCTCCACCACGACGCTGCGGGAAACCCCGATATCAAGGGCGAGTTGGCGGCTCGACGGGATCCGCGTGCCCGGCCATAAAGTTCCGTCCTCAATTAGTTTGCGCAGCGAATTGCGGATCTGAACGGCCAGCGGGAGGCGTGATTCGCGGTCCAGGGCGACGTCGAGCTGCAACGACAAAGTGGTCTCCTCTCGGAAGGCCGAAGTGGTATGGCTGACCCAGTGCCCCTTTTGATGAAGTCCTCACGAACACACATTCGTCGCCGGGGGGAAATCGCCGGGTGGGTGGCACGGGGGGGGGGGTCCGGACAGAGCGGTCCGGACCGCTGTGACGTGCGGAGCCGGGTCTTCGGTGCACCGCTGACGTGCTTGCTCATTCCCGAAGCCCCTACGGTCCGGTCGGATCAGGAAGGCTTTCGACGTGCCCTTGTTGTCGGACCCATCAGAAGTGCTGGAACTGCCAGCTTACGATGACGAATTGAGCCGCACACAAGTGGCCGCCACCATTCCGGTCCGGGTCGTTTCCGAGGAACTCCCGCAGGTCGACGCCCTGGGCCTGTACGAAGCCCTGGCCCGCACGCGGCAGGACGGCGATGTCTATCTTTTCGAAAGCCTCGACGGCCCCGACCAGGACCGGCACTACGCCGCCGTCGGCTACGGCCGCCTCGCCGAACTGCGCGTTCACGCCGACCGGCTGGAACTCGTCGCCGCCGGACTCCTGGGCGACCGGCTTGCCCACGCCCTCTCGTCGGCCGTGGGGGAGCCGGGCACGGTTGCGGACGCGACGGGCCGCGTGCGGCAGTGGGTCGTGGCCGACCCGGGCACCGTCTGGCGCGTCCTGCGGTCCGTCCAGGCCCTGTTCGCGGTCGACACCGCCCTGCCCACCGGCACCTTCGCCTTCGGCTTCCTCACCACGCTGTCCTACGAGGCGGCCTGGGCGATGGAGGAACTCCCCTCGGGCCAGGCCGAGTCGGGGCTGCCGCGCTGCACGCTCACCCTGTTCAGGGACACCGTCTGGTACGACCTGAAGCGCGGCGGCGTCCACCACCTGGCCGCCTCCGGGCCCCAGCTCCCCGACGACGCGGGCCAGGAACCGCTGCGCTCCGTCGTCGACGCCGTCCGCGCCCGGGGTGCGCACGACGACCTCGTACCGGAGGCCCCCGTCGCGATCTCCGTACGGGACACCGTCGACGAGGCCACGTTCATCGAGCGCGCCGAACGGTGCCTGCACCACATCGGCATCGGCGACAGCTACCAGATCCAGATCGGCCACCGCATCGACGTCGAGACCGAGTTGACGCCCCTCCAGGTCTACCGGCGGCTGCGGCACCGCAACCCGTCCCCCTACATGTACCTCGTCCCCTGGGCGGACCGCACCGTCATCGGCGCCAGCCCCGAGCTGTTCATACGGGTCGAGGACGACGCCATCTCCATGCGGCCCATCGCCGGGACCGCCCGCCGCGCCGCCGACCCGGCCGAGGACGCCCGCCGGGTGGCCGAGCTGCGCGACAGCGCCAAGGAACAGGCCGAGCACATCATGCTGGTCGACCTGTGCCGCAACGACATCGGCCGGGTCTGCGAGCCCGGCACCCTCTCCGTCGACACGATGATGGAGGTCGAGCCCTTCGCGTACGTCCACCACCTGGTCTCCACCGTGTCCGGCAAGGTCAGGAGCGGTACGGACGTGTGGGCGGCGATCTGCGCGACCTTTCCCGCCGGCACCATGACCGGCGCGCCGAAGCTGCGTGCCATGGAGATCATCAACGACCTGGAGGACCAGCCGCGCGGCATCTACGCCGGGGCGCTCGGCCTGGTCGACGTCCGGGGGTTCGCGGTGCTCGCGCTGTGCATCCGCACCGCCGTCCACGACGGCGCCCGCTACAGCACCCAGGCGTCGGCGGGCCTCGTCGCCGACTCCGAGCCCGCCGCCGAATGGCGCGAGACCCTGGCCAAGATGAGCGCCACGTACTGGGCGCTGACCGGCGAGGAGCTCCAGAAGTGAAGGTCCTCCTCGTCGACGCGTACGACAGCTTCAGCCACATCATCGACCAGTACCTGCTCAGCCTCGGCGCCGAGACAGACGTGGTGCGCTCGCGCACCCGCACGGTGGCCCAGCTGCTCGCCTCGGCGCCGGACGCCGTGGTCCTCGGCCCCGGGCCCGGCCACCCGGCGGACTCCGGACACGTGGAACTCGTGCACGCCTTCGCCGGGCGGGTGCCGCTGCTCGGCGTGTGCCTCGGACACCAGGCGATCGGGCTCGCGTACGGGGCGCGGATCGCCGTCGCCCAGCGTCTGATGCACGGCAAGACCAGCCCCGTCGACCACGACGGGCAGGGGGTGTTCGCGGGCGCCGCGCAGCCCCTGACGGTCACCCGCTACCACTCGCTGATCGTCACCGACCCCCCGGCCGAACTGACCGTGACGGCGACCTCGGGGGACGACGGCTACGTCATGGGAGTACGCCACCGAACCCTCGCCGTGGAGGGGGTGCAGTTCCACCCGGAGAGCGTGATGACCCAGGACGGCACACGCCTCTTCGCCAACTTCCTGGAGTCGGCGCAAGCCCCGGTCGTGGTCGGCTGAGGCGAGCGGGCGGGCGGGCGGGCCCGGTCCGGCAGCGGAGCCACCGCACCGGCTCGGTCCGGCCGTGGCGCCCCCGCACATGCGGCCATCCCACATGACCCCGCAAGTGGACTTCTGGAATTGCCGGGAATTGGCCACAGCCGGACCCCCGCCCGCTCCCTACTGTCGGACCGTCATCAGCGGTCCGCCTGGCACCAGCCAGGGAATCGACGGAATCGAAGGAACCCACGTTCATGGAGACCCCCCTCAGCAGCACCGGCAGCACCGGCAGCGTCACGGCTCTGACCGTCACGATCGACGCGCGGCTCTCCGAGCGGGTGCCCGGATATGTGCTCGGTCTGATCGCGGTGCCGGACGTCGACGTCGTCCGGGAGTCCGGTCTCGTGGCCCAGTGGCTCACCGCCGCCGAGGACGCGCTGCACGAGGCCGGTCTCAGCAAGGCCGACGTCTCCGCGCTGCCCCCGATCGCCGCCTGGCGGGACGCCTACCGCACGGTCGACGTCAACCCGAACAAGTTCCCCTGCGCCGCCGAGTCGGTCCTGCGCCGGGTCGCCAAGGGCGACCGGCTGCCCCGGATCAACGCCCTCGTCGACCTCTGCAACGCGGTCTCCCTGGACAGCCGCCTGCCCGTCGCGTCCTGCGATGTGGGCGACATCCAGGGCGAGTTGGAGGTGCGGCTCGCGCACGGGAACGAGGTCTTCGCGCCGCTGGGCGCGCCCGACGCCACCGAGAACCCCGACCCCGGCGAGGTCGTCTACGCCGACGGCCGGGGCCGTGCCCACTCGCGGCGCTGGAACTGGCGCCAGGGCGACGTGGTCAGGACCGACGTCGGCCGGCGCAGGCTGCTGCTCACCGTGGAGTCCGCGCACGAGGGCGGCCGGGCCGTCGTCGAGGAGGCCCTCGACCGGCTGGTGTCGGCGCTGACCGAGCTGGGCGCCGAGCCCGGACGGCCGCTGGTCCTCGACCGGTCCACCCCGGCCGGGGACCTGTTCACCGCCGCCTCGCCCGCGAGCGTCCGCTGATGGCGCATCCCACTCCGCTGGACCCGGACTCGCCTGAGGAGCACCGCATGAACCCCTCGATCCTGGTGGTCTACCGCCCCGCCGCGGGGCGCTACACCGCCCAGTTCCGCAGTGTCGTCGCGGCCGCCGCCGAACTCGGCCGGGCCACCGTGGTGCTGCTGCCCACCGGCTGGGAGGCGCCCGAGGCCGACGGGCTGCCCCAGTACCACGCCGACCTGGACGACACGGCGGCCGTGCGCGCGGCCGTCGACACCATCGTCGCCGAGCACCGCATCGAGCGGATCTTCCCGCTGTTCGAGGGCGACGTCCTGCCCGCGAGCCGCGCCCGCCGGGACCACGCGATCCCCGGCCTGACGCCCGACCAGGCCCTCAACTTCCGCGACAAGAACGTGATGCACCGCAGGGCCGAGGAGCTCGGCGTGCGGGTGGCCCGCTCCTGCCGCCCCGACACCGTCACGACGGTCGCGGAATTCGCCGACGAGGTCGGCTACCCGGTCGTCATCAAGCCGTACGCGGGCTGGGCGTGCGGCAACACCTACCGCGTCGACGGCCGGGCCGAACTCGACCGGGTCTGGGCGGAGATGGGGGACGACCGCCATGAGTACCGGGTCGAGGAGTTCATCCGCGGCACCGAGTTCCACGTCGACTCGCTCTTCCAGCGCGGCGAGGCCGTCTTCGAGCAGCTCTCCCAGTACACGTACTCCGTCCTCGACTACCGCGACGAGCCCGGCGGCACCATCTCCCGCAAGCACGACCTCACGCCGAGGGAGCGGCGCATCCTGGAGCTGAACACCGTGGTGCTGCGCGGCTTCGGCCTGAGCACCGGCGTCGTGCACGCCGAGTTCTTCCTCCTGGACGACGGCGAGATCGTCTTCGGCGAGGCGGGTGCGCGGGCCGGTGGCGGTTCGATCGTGCCCGCCATCGAGGCCGGGCGCGGCATCAACCTGGCGGGCGAGTGGTGCCGTCTCGAACTCGACCCCGACCACCGCCCCGCGGCCCGGCTCGGCCCGGAGATCGGCACCGAGTACCTGTCGTCCGGCGAGTACGGGCGGATCACCGCCATCACCTCGGCGGCCGAACTGACCGCCCTGGACGGCGTGGTGGACGCGGACGTGTGGAAGCGCGTCGGCGACGTGCTCGCCCCGCCGACCGCCTCCAACGACGTGCTCGGCTGGTACGTGTGCGAGGGCGCCGACTTCGAGGACGTGAAGGCCCGCTTCAAGACGGTGCGCGACAGCTTCCGCGTAGAGACCGGGGCGTAGCCATGGTGTGGATCGCGCGGTTCAAGGAACTCCCGCTCGCCTTACGGGTGTTGTTCCTCGCCTCCTTCGTCAACCGCGCCGGGATGTTCGTCTTCCCGCTGCTCGCCGTCTACCTGGTGCGCGGCAAGGACCTCAGCCCCGGCGAGGCGGGCCTGCTCATCTCCGTCGGCAGCACGGGCCTCCTGGCCGGCAGCCTGCTGAGCGGCCCGCTGTGCGACCTGAAGGGCAGGCGCACGGCGCTCCTGAGCGCGCTGATCCTCAACGCCGCCGGCTACCTCGGTCTCGCGCTACTCGACGGCGCGCCCTGGACCTACGCGGCGCTCCTGTTCGTCGCCCTGGTCGGGATGGGCATGTTCAGCCCGGCGTCCAACACACTGGTCGCCGATCTGACCACCCCCGAGCAGCGCCCGTTCGCGTACACGATCAGCTACGTCGGCAACAACCTGGGCATGGGCGTGGGCCCGCTGCTCGGCGGGGTCGCGGCCGCGTACTCCTACCACGTCATGTTCGCCGGGAACATCCTGGCGGGCCTGCTGTGCGCAGCGATGATCACGCTCTGGGTGCCGCGCGACCGCAGGGGGGCGGGCGCCAAGTCCCGTACGAAAGAGGCTCGTTCGGGTCCGCTCGGGCACGGTCATGTGTTGCTGATCGTGCTGGTCTCGTTCTTCTACGTCGTGCCGCTCATCGGCCTCGAATACGCGCTGCCGCTGGCGGTCACCACGGTGCTGCACGACTCGGCCGGTCTGGTCGGGGCCGTGTACACGATCAACAGCGTCGTCGTGGTGAGCCTCGGACTGCTCATGGAGAAGCACATGCGCGGGCGGGGCACCAAGGCGCTGCTCCTGGTCGCGGGGGCGCTGTGGACGCTCGGACTCTCGGTGATCGTCTTCGGCTTCTCGCTGCCCGCGCTGCTCCTGTCCACCGTGGTGTGGACGCTCGGCGAGATCATCGTGTCCGTCGTCGTGCCCACCTATGTCGCCGACCACGTGGACGAGGGCCGGGTCGGCAGCTTCATGGCGCTCAACGGTTTCGTCCTGGGCCTGGCCCGGCTCGTCGTGCCGGTCGGCCTGGGCGTCCTGTGGACGGCCGACGGCTACCGCCCCGTCTTCGTGACGCTCCTGATCGCCCCGCTCGTGGGCATGGCCGCGTTCGCGCTGCTGCGGATCAGGCCCTCCACCACCGCCCCCGCCGCCCCCGCGCCGGAGCCCGACGCGGCCCCGGCCGGCGCCTAGACCTCCCGCACGCTCCACCGCTCCGCACCGGTTCCACTTCACTCACAGGAAAGTTTTCATGTCCCAGACGAAGTTCCTGCTGTCCGAAGCCCAGATCCCCACCACCTGGTACAACGTGGTCGCCGACCTGCCCAAGCCGCTGGACCCGATGCTGCACCCCGGGACCCGCGAGCCCCTCACGCCGGCCGACCTGGAGCCCCTGTTCCCCGCGGAGCTGATAGCCCAGGAGTTCTCCACCGACCCCGAGATCGACATCCCGGGCGCCGTCATCGACGTCTACCGACAGTGGCGGCCGAGCCCCCTGGTGCGGGCGCGGCGCCTGGAGAAGGCCCTCGACACCCCGGCCCGCATCTACTTCAAGAACGAGGGCGTCAGCCCGGCGGGCAGCCACAAGCCCAACACCGCGATCCCGCAGGCGTACTACAACAAGCAGGCGGGTGTGGAGCGCCTCACCACGGAGACCGGCGCCGGCCAGTGGGGCTCCTCCCTCTCGCTCGCCTGCCAGTACTTCGGCCTCGTCTGCGAGGTCTACATGGTGAAGGTCAGCTACCAGCAGAAGCCGTACCGCCGCGGTCTGATGGAGACCTTCGGGGCCAGCGTCACCGCCAGCCCGAGCGAGCTCACCGAGGCGGGCCGCGCGGCCCTGGCCGCCGACCCCGACTCGCCCGGCAGCCTGGGCCTGGCCATCTCCGAGGCGGTCGAGGCGGCCGTGAAGAGCGGCGGCACCGCCAAGTACGCCCTCGGCTCGGTGCTCAACCACGTCCTCATGCACCAGACGATCATGGGCAAGGAGGCCCTGCTCCAGATGGAGCTGGCCGAGGACTACCCGGACATCGTGATCGGCGCGGCCGGCGGCGGCTCCAACTTCGGCGGGCTCGCCCTGCCGTTCCTGGGCGAGCAGCTGCGCGGCGGGCGTCCGGTGCGGGCCATCGCGGTCGAGCCGTCGTCCTGCCCGACCCTGACGAAGGGCACGTTCGAGTACGACTTCGGTGACACGGCCGGCATGACCCCGCTCACCAAGATGCACACGCTTGGCCACGACTTCGTGCCGCCGAGCATCCACGCGGGCGGGCTGCGCTACCACGGCATGTCGCCGATCATCAGCCAGCTCAAGGAGCTCGACCTCCTTGAGGCACGGGCCGTGCCGCAGACCGCGTGCTTCGAGGCCGGGGTGACCTTCGCGCGCAACGAGGGCATCGTGCCCGCCCCCGAGTCGACGCACGCGGTGCGCGCGGCCATCGACGAGGCGCTGGCCTGCAAGGAGTCCGGCGAGTCCAAGAGCATCCTGTTCTCGCTCTCGGGCCACGGCCACTTCGACATGCAGGCGTACATCGACTACTTCGCCGGAAAGCTCAAGGACTGACGGTTCGGGCCCAACGTGCCGGCGGCCCGGGGGTACCGGCCGCCGGCGGGAGGGGCGGGCAGGGATGCCCGCCCCCGTGGGACCCGTAGGCAGGGGGGAAGCACATGCAGGACGCAGTACGCAGTGAGACGCCCGTCATCCTCGGCATATCGGGGTCCGAGCGGGCGGGGGGCAACACCGATCTCGCACTCGACTACGCGGGGGAGCTGGTGCGGGCCAGGGGAGCCACGTTCCGCGCCATCCACCTGCGCGACCACCGCATCTCGCCGTGCAGCCCGTGCGGCGACTGCAACAACCGGACCAGCCCGTGCGCGCTGCCGGACGACATGCCCGCCATCGTCGAGGAGATGAAGCGCGCCGACGGGATCATCTACGCGGTGCCGGTGCACGGGTTCGGCCTCGCGCACCTGATGCAGATCTTCATCGAGCGGGCGGGCGTCGGCTTTCTGCGCTTCGACCGGCCGCTCGCCAACAAGGTCGGCGGCATCATCGTGACGGGCCGCCGCTACAGCGACGCCTCCGTGCACAACCAGCTCGTCGACAATCTGCTGCTCAACCGAATGATCCTGGTGGGCAGCGGCTTTCCCGCGCTCCTTCGCAACACCTCGGCGGAGCCGGGCCTGCACGACACCGAGGGCATCGACGCCCTGGAGCGGATGGCCCACCGGATGATCGACATGACCCTGCTGCTGCGCAAGCACCGCTCGGCCACGGGGGATCCGGTGCTCCCGCTGGACGACCGCAACGAGCGCGTGGCGCGCAGCCGTTCGGCGTCCTGAACCAACCGGGGGCGGCCCGCACGGGCCTCCCCCGGCACACCCTTCGCAACGACCGACTTGAGGAGAGCCCCGCCCATGACCACCACCACCCCCGCCCTGGTCGGCATCGACTTCGACGCCATCCCGTGGGAGAAGTGGCACAAGCCCGGTGCCGACGGCCGCGTGAAGATCGCCTACACCGGCGGGCTGCGGGTGCGCCTGATGGAACTGCCCGCCGGATTCAACGAGTTGGAGTGGTGCGAGCGCGGCCACCAGGGCTACGTCCTCCAGGGCGAGTTCACGATCCACTTCGACGACCGCTCGGTGCCCTGCCGCCCCGGCATGGGCTTCATCATCCCCGGCGACGAGCGGCACCGCTCGCAGGGCTCCGACCGCGAGCAGACCGTGGTGTACGTGATCGACGAGGTGCCCGCGCCGTGACCGGGCCGGAACGCATCGACGAGCTGCGGCTGTCCATCGACGCGCTGGACCGCCAGATCATCGCCCTCCTCGCCCAGCGCACGTCTGTCGTGCGGGAGTTGACGGAGTTCAAGAACGACGAGGAGACCGTGCGCTCGCCCGGCCGGGTGGCGCAGGTCATCGAGAAGGTGCGGCGCATCGCGGCCGACGAGGGCATGCCCCCGGGCATCGCCGAGGCGGTCTACCGCACCCTCATCCACGAGCTGACGGAGCTTCAGCTGGAGCGGCTGGCCGAGCGCAGGGCCGCCGCGGGCCGGGGCGAGGGAGCGCAGGACGCCGCCCGCGAGGGCGCGGCATGACACGCCGGTTCGCCGATCTGCGCACCGCGCTCGCCGGTCTTGACCTCCTGCCCGGCGAGCTGGTGCGGGAGCGGGAGGAGGTCCCGGCCCGGTTCGGGGTCTCCTCCCGGTACGCGAAGTGGGCCGGAACGCCCGCCCCGCCGCCGACCGGGCCGGGTCCCGCCGTGCTGTTCGAGCGGGTCACGCCCGGCGGCGACGCCGCCTCCCGGGCCGTCCTGATCGGCCTGTACGGGACCCGCCGCCGGGCGGCGGCCCTGCTCGGCACCACCCCGGCCGAGCTGCCGGGGCGCATCCTGGACGCGGTCGCCGCCCCGGTGCCCCCGGTGCGCGGCCGGGGGCCGGTGCGCACGCTCCTCGCCCCGGACCTGACGGCGCTGCCCGTGCCGGTCCTCACCGACCAGGACGCGGGCCCGTACCTGACCCTGGGCGCGGTCCTGGCGACCGACCCCGACACCGGCGTACGCAACCTCTCGGTCCACCGGATGTGCGTCCAGGGCCCCGACCGGCTCTCCCTGTGGATGGTGCCGGGCCGCGACCTGGAGGCCGCGCACCTCGCGGCGCGCCGCCGGGGCGAGAACCTGCCCGTCGCGATCCACCTCGGCCTGGGCCCGGCCGCGCTGCTCTCCTCGTGCTGCCCGACCTCCCTGGTCCCGGCGGAGGTGGACGAGCTCGCGGTCGCGGGCGCGCTGGCCGGGGCGCCGGTGGAGCTCACGGACTGCCGGACCGTGGCGGCGGAGTGCGTCGCGCACGCGGAGTACGTGATCGAGGGCGAGCTGCTGGGCGAGCTTGCGCCCGAGAACCCCCAAGGGCCCTACGCCACACCGGAGTTCCTCGGCTACCAGGGCCGGGCGCATCCGGCGCTGCCGAGCGTGCGGGTCACCGCGATCACCGCCCGCGAAGGCGCGATCTTCCAGACCGTCTCGGGCCCCGGGCACGAACAGTCGGTGCTGCTCGGCTTCGGCATGGAGTCGGCGGTCCTGGCCCGGCTGCGGGAGCTGGACGCGCCGGTGCGGGCCGTGCACTGCCACACGGCGGGCGGCGGGCAGCTCATGGTGGTGCTCCAGTGGCGGGCCAAGCGCTCGCCCGCGGACGACGAGGCGGTCCGCAAGGCGGCCGAGTCGGTCCTGGAGGAGTTCCGCATGGCCAAGCTGGTGGTCTCGGTGGACGAGGACGTCGACGTGGAGTCGGACGCCGACCTGTGGTGGGCCATGACCACCCGGCTCCAGGCCGACCGCGACGTGGCGGTGCTGCCCGACCGCCTCGGCTTCCCGCTGGACCCGACGCAGTCCCCCGCCTACTCGCCCACCCTGTCGGCGGACGGCCGCACCGCGAAGGCGCACTTCGACTGCACCGTCCCGCACGACCAGCGGTCCCGCTTCCACCGCCCGCGCTTCACCGAGCCTTCGGCGTAAGGGAGTTGGCCTCCCCGGGGCCGCCGTCGCCCGCCCGTCCCGTCGCCTCCCGCACCGCGTCGGCGAGCAGGGCGACGCCGCGGGTGATGCGCGGGGCGGGCAGGGCCGCGTAGCCCATGAGGAAGGTGGGTTCGGCGGGCGGATCCTGGACGAAGTAGCCCGACGCGGGGTAGATCCGTACCCCCCGCCCGGCCGCGACCCGGGCGATCCGCTCCTCCGGGACGCCGCGCGCGCCGGTCAGCGTGACCAGGACGTGCAGGCCCGCCGCCTCCCCGGAGATGCGGACCTCGGCCCCGAAGTGCTCGTACAGGGCCTCCAGGAGGCGGCTCCGGCGCTGGCGGTACAGCCGTGTCATGCGGCTGATGTGGCGGGCGTAGGCGCCGGTGGCGACGAAGTCGGCGAGCGCGTCCTGGGCGACCGTCGGCGTGAGCCGGTCGGTGATCCACTTGATGCCGAGGAAGGGCTCCACCAGGTGCGGCGGCAGGACCGCGTAGCCGATGCGCAGCGCCGGGAAGAGCGTCTTGCTGAAGCTGCCCACGTAGACGACGGTGTCGCGGTGCCGCTCGGCGGCCAGTGCGGGCAGCCGTTCGCCGGTGAAGGTGAACTCGTTGTGGTAGTCGTCCTCCAGGACGATCGCCCCGTGGTCGTAGGCCCATTGCAGCAGCCCGCGCCGCCGGGCGCCGGACAGGATGAACCCGGTGGGGAACTGGTGCGAGGGCGTCACGTACACGAGCTTCACGCGCGCCGGGTCGTGCCCGTGGGCGCGCACGCAGGCGTCGATGTCGCCGACGCGCAGCCCCTGTTCGTCCACCGGGACCGGCACCACGTGCGCCTGCGAACAGCCGAAGACCTGGCGCAGCACGGTGTGGCTGGGGTCCTCGATCACCACGACGTCACCCGGCCCGACCAGCATGCGGACCAGGATGTCGAGGGCCTGGGTGGCGCCGCTGGTCACCATGATGTGGTCGGGCGAGGCGTCCAGGGCCCGGCTCTGGCGGACCAGCGTGGCGATCTCGGTGCGCAGGGTGGGCGAGCCCTCGGCGGGCCCGTAGCCGAGGGAGGCGACGTCGGCGCGGCCGTAGGCGTCGTGCAGCGACTGGCGCCAGCGGGCCACCGGGAACTCGGCGAGTGCCGGGGTGCCGTGCCGGAAGTCGAGGGCGCTGCTCGGGTGGTGGGTGGGCGGCGGCTCCCAGGGCTGCCACAGTGCGCTGCTGCCGTCGGTGGCTCGGGGCGGCTGGGGCGCCAACGGGGCCTTCGCTGAAGGTGGTTGGGCCGGGGCGGCGGCAGCCGCCCGCTCGGCGACCTTGGTCCCGGAGCCGCGTTTCGCGGTGATGACGTTGTTGGCGCGCAGCAGCTCGTAGGCCCGGGTGATCACGGTGCGGGACACGTCGAGCTGGTGGGCGAGCTCGCGGGAGGCGGGCACGCTGTCCCCCGGCCGCAGCTGCCCGGCCCGGACCAGCGCCGTGATCTGGTCGCAGACCTGCTGCTGCAACGGCGTACCACCGTCCCGGTCGAGGACGATGAGCAACTCCGACGACCCCACGGCCTCCCCCTCCGCCGGCTGACCCTGCCGAGTCTGCCACTGCCGGGGCGGGAAGCCGTGGGGCGGGCCGGATCACCGCTCGGCAACCGCCTCCAGCGGGCCGAGGGCGGCGGCCCGGCGGGCCGGTAGGGCCGCCGCCAGGGCGCCGACCGCCAGGGACACCAGGCACACCAGGAGCAGGGTGCCCCAGGGCGGCGCGAGGGAGTACTCGCTCATCGCGCCGTTCGCCAGGGCGCCCACCGCCCACGCCCCGAACAGCCCGCCCGCCAGGCCCAGGAGCGTGCCGAAGGCGGCCACGGTCACGGCCTCCAGGCGGATCATCCGCCGGACGGCCGCCCGGCCCATGCCGACGGCGCGCAGCATCCCGATCTCGCGGGTGCGCTCGCCGACCGACATGGCCAGCGTGTTCACGATGCCGAGCAGGGAGATCACCCCGCCGATGGCGAGCAGCCCGTACATCAGGGTCAGCAGCTCGCCCATGGTGCCCGCCGCCTCGTCGACGAGCTCCGCCCGGTCCTTGACCTCCACCAGCGGGCTGTTGCCGGTGGCGGCGCGCAGCCGCTCCTCGGTCGCCCGCGCGTCCGCGCCGCCCTCGGTGCGGACCAGGATGCGCTGCACGGAGCCGGGCAGGAAGCTGCCGCGCTGCACCTCGGTGCGGTCACCGAGGGCGTCCTGGGCGGTGGGGTTGTCCCGGTAGACGCCGACGACGGTGTACGGCGTGAACCCCTGGCCGGGGCCGATGCGGGCGTCGACCACGGCGCCCGTGTCGATGCCCTGCTCCCGGGCCACGCTGCTGGAGAGCGCGATCCGGCCCGGCCCGAGGTCCTGGGCGGAGCCGCTGACGAAGTCGAGCTTCATGACCGTGTCCACGGTGGCGGGGTCGACGCCGGAGACGGACCGGACCCGGCCGCCGGTGAACAGGGTGGAGTCGGCGACGGCGGACGCGGTGCGCACCCCGGGGAGGTCCGCCACCCGGCGCTGGGCCGCCGGGTCGATCGCGGTCGTGGGGGTGCGGCTCGCGATCACGTAGTCGGCGCCGAGACCGGCCGCGGCCTGCCGGTCGAGGGCCTGCCCGCTGGAGTGGCCGATGACGGCGAGCCCGGCGACCAGCGCCGTGCTGACCATCAGCACGGAGGCGGTGGCGGCGGTGCGCCGCGGGTCGCGCAGCGCGTTCTCGCGGGCGAGCCGCCCGGTGATCCCGAAGCGTCCGGTCAGCCGCCCGGCGATCCGGATCACGGGGACGGCGAGCAGCGGCGCCAGCGCGATCAGGGCGGCGACGAGCAGGGCGCAGCCGGCCATCGCGTTCTGGAGGTTCGCGTCCGAGGCGTCCTTCGCCCCGGTCAGCGACACCAACAGCCCCGCGCCCGCGACGAGCAGGACCAGGCCCGCGATACCACGGCGGCGCGACGCGGTGGCGGTCGGCGGCTGCTCGGCCGAGCGCAGCGCCTCGATGGGCGCGATCCTCGCGGCCCGCCGGGACGGCAGCCACGCGGCGAGCACCGTGACGCCCACGCCGACGCCGAGCGCCGCGACAACCGGACGCGATCCGATCACCAACGGGCCGTGGGGGAGCGGGCCTTGAGCCGTGCCGAGCAGGTCGGGCAGCACGGAGGCGATGCCGAGCCCGAGCACGAATCCGGCCGCCGAGGCGGCGAGCCCGACCAGCACGGCCTCCCACAGGATCGAGCGGACCACCTGGCGGCGCGAGGCACCGATCGCCCGCAGCAGCGCGATCTCACGGGTGCGCCGCGAGACGAGCATGGTGAAGGTGTTGACGATGAGGAACGACCCGATGAACAGCGCCACCCCGGCGAAGATCTTCGGCATCTTCTGGTAACCCCGGGTCCTCAGGTCCACGCTGGTGGCCTGTTGGGCGGCCTGGGCCGCGCCGCTGGTGGCCTCGGCCCGGTCCGCCGGGAGTGCGGCGGCGACCTCGGCGGCCAGCGCGGACGGGGCGGTGCCGGGCGCGGCCGCCAGGTCGATCGCTCTGTAGTGACCCGGGGACGCGAACAGCTTCTGCGCAGTGGCCAGGTCGAACACGGCGAGCGTGCCCCCGGCGGTCACCCGGGTGTCCCCGGTGGAGACGACGCCGACCAGCCGCTTGGTCATGACGGGCCCGTCGACGGCCAGCGTCACCGTGTCGCCGATGCGCAGGCGCCCGGCCTCGGCGGTCCCGCGGTCCACGGCGAGCTCACCGCCGTTCACCGGAGCGCGGCCCTCGACCAGCGGATACCGGGCGTCCCTGCCGTCCTGGCCCGGTACGTACCCGGCGGCGAGGTGCGCCCACCCCCGGCCCGCCCGCAGTGGGCTGCCGTCGGAGGCGTTCAGGGTGGCCGAACCGTCGGCCGACGGCCGTACCGAGGCGACCCCGGGCAGCCCGGCCAGCTTCCGTACGAGCGCGTCGTCGAGCACCTCACCGCGCGGGCCCGCGGCGGCCCCGGGCGGGGGCGCCTTCGCGGTCACGGTGACCGCGATGTCCGCGAAGTCCTTCGACGCGGCCGCGCGGTGGGCAGCGGCGGAGGAATCGGCGAAGACGAGGGTGCCGCAGACGAACGCGACCCCCAGGCAGACCGCGAGCACGGTCATGACCAGACGGGCCTTGTACGCGAGGACGTTGCGCAGGGCGGTTCTCAGCATGGGGGGCTTTCGGTGTATGGGTGGGCGGCGGAGAAGCGGAACAGAATCGGCGAAAGATGAAGTGACGCATCGTCAACTGACGTGCGCACGCGCGTCGAAGGCCTTCATCCGGTCCAGGACGCGATCCGGGGAGGGGCGGATCATCTCGTCCACGAGGCGGCCGTCGGAGAGGAAGACCACCCGGTCGGCGAAGCCCGCCGCGACCGGGTCGTGGGTGACCATGACGACGGTCTGGCCGAACTCGCGCACGGAGCGGCGCAGGAAGCCGAGGGCTTCGGCCCCGGCGCGGGAGTCGAGGTTGCCGGTGGGCTCGTCGGCGAAGACGATCGAGGGCCGGGAGGCCAGCGCGCGGGCGACGGCGACGCGCTGCTGCTGCCCGCCGGAGAGCTGGGCCGGACGGTGGCCGAGCCGGTCGGAGAGGCCCACCATGGCGATGACCTCGTGGAGCCAGTCCCGGTCGGGCGCGCGGCCCGCGATGTCCATGGGCAGCGTGATGTTCTCCAGGGCGGTCAGCGTCGGCAGCAGGTTGAAGGCCTGGAAGACGAAGCCGAGCCGGTCCCGGCGCAACTCGGTGAGCTGCCGGTCGTCGAGCGTGCTCAGCTCGGTGGTGCCGATCCGCACGGACCCGGAGCCGGGCGTGTCGAGCCCGGCGGCGCAGTGCATCAGGGTGGACTTGCCGCAGCCGGAAGGCCCCATGATCGCGGTGAACTCGCCCTCCCGGAACCCGATGCTGACCTGGTCGAGAGCGACGACCCGGGTGTCGCCACTGCCGTACACCTTCGAGAGGTCGGTGGTGGCGGCCGCGATGCCGGGCATCTGATGCGGCGCGTACGGGGCAAGGGGTTCGGCGGTCACGAGGACTCCTCTTCGGGTGCGCGGGGCTGCACTTCGAAGGGTGTCCGGGCTACGTATCGGAGCCTGGGCCGGTGTGTATCGGCGCGGGCGCTGGTTCGTAGCGGTTGCGTAGGGACGGCGCCCGGGGTGTCAGTCCGGCAGTCGCAGGGTGGCGACGGCGCCGCCGTCCGGGGCGTTGTCCAGGAGGAGCTCGGCGCCGAGGAGGCGGGCCTGGCCGAGCGCGATGGTCAGCCCGAGCCCGTGGCCCGAGCCGCGCTCCCGGGCACCCGTGTGGAACCGGCGCGGACCGTCGCGCAGCAGCTCGGCGGGGAAGCCGGGGCCGTGGTCGCGCACGACGACCGTGCGGCCCTCGACGGTGACCTCGACCGGGGCCGCTCCGTGCCGGTGCGCGTTGACGACGAGGTTGGCGACGATGCGTTCGAGGCGGCGCGGGTCGGTCTCGACGGTGGCGCCGGTGCCGGTGCCGGTGCCGGTCCTGCTCCCAGTGCCGGGCGCGGGGCCGGTCTCGGTGGACTCCGCGCCGGACTGGGCAGGGGCTACGGTCTCGGTGGACTCCGCGCCGGGTCGGGCAGGGGCCACGGTCTCGGTGAGCTCCACGTCGAACCCGGTACGTGGCACGGCCCTCGTGAACTCCACGTCGAACCCGGTGCGTGCCACGGCCTCGCGTACGACGGCGTCGAGCGGGACGTGGGCGCGGACCGGCTGTTCGGCGCCGGCGTCGAGGCGCGAGATCTCCAGGAGGTCCTCGACCAGGGCGCGCAGATCGCGGACCCGCCCGCGCACCAGGTCCTCGGTCTCGCCCGGCGGCAGCAGGTCGACGGCGGCCAGCAACCCGCCGACGGGGGTGCGCAGTTCGTGGGCGACGTCCGCGGTGAACTGCCGCTCGGTGCGCAGTCGTCGGCCGAGGCTGTCGGCCATGAGGTCCACGGTGGCCGCGATGTCGGCCACCTCGTCGCCGCCCTTGGTGGGCCCGGTCCGGGCGTCGAGGTCGCCCGCGGAGATCCGGCCCGCGGTCTCGGAGACCCGCCGCAGCCGACGGCCGAGCAACCCGGCCCCGTACACCGCCAGCGGCGCGGCCGCGGCGAGGGCGACGAGCGAGGCCACCGCCATGACCGCGTCGAGCCGGCGCAGGTCGTGCAGTTCCGAGCTCATGTTGGCCCGGACCGCCAGCAGCGGGCTGCCCGGTCCGCCGGTCCGCTGGGCGGCCCAGACGCTGGGCCCGATGTTGCCGTCGACGCGCCCGTCGTAGGCGGTGTGCCGGGTGCCGTCGGAGGGGTGGCGCAGGGCGTCGGGCAGCTCGGGGGGATCGAGCTCGGCGCCGTCGGCGAGTGCTCCGGTGCGCCGGTAGACGTCCATGGCCGAGTACACGGCGTTGAAGGCCCGCATCCCGGCCCGCTCGCGGATGTCGGTCGCGGTCCACACGTGGACGAGGACGCCCACCGCGGCGGCGACGAGACAGGCCGTGGCGGCGGCAAGGGCGGCGATCTTCCAGCGCAGGGATGCCCGGGAGGGCCGCGGCCGGGGGAGGGAGGGCACCGGTCTCAGCGCCTGAACTTGTAGCCGAAGCCGCGGACCGTCTCGATGCGGTCCCGGCCCAGCTTCCGGCGCAGCCGCTGCACACACAGGTCCACGACCCGGCTGTCCCCGTCCCAGCCGTACTCCCAGACGTCGCGCAGCAGGGTGTGCCGTTCCAGGACGACGCCGGGGTGGGCGGCGAACTCGAGCAGCAGCTTCAGCTCGGTCGGGGTGAGCGCGACGGGGCTCCCCGCGACGAACACCTCCAGGCCCTCGGTGTCGATGCTGAGGTCCCCGAAGACCAGCGGCTCCCCCTCGGCGGGGCCCGTCCGCCCGTCCGCCGCGGCGGTGGCGGGCGCGTAGGTGGCCCGCCGCAGCAGCGAGCGGATCCGCGCCACCAGGACGTAGGTGTCGACGGGCTTGACCACGTAGTCGTCGGCCCCGGCTTCGAGCCCGGCGACGACGTCGAGCCCGTCGCCGCGCGCCGACATCATCAGCACGGGCACCAGGCTGCTCTCCCGCACCCGGCGGCACAGGCCGATCCCGTCGAGGCCGGGCAGCATCACGTCGAGGATGAGCAGATCGAAACCGTCGTCCCGGAAGGCCTCAAGACCGGCCAGCCCGTCGGCCGCGACCCGCACCTCGTAGCCGTACCGCTCAAGGGCGGTGGCGAAGGACCGGCGCATCAGGTCGTCGTCCTCCACCAGCAGCACGCGTACGGGACGCGGAGAGGCCGGGGCCGGGGTGGGCGACGACGACACGGGGTGGCTCCTTGCTCGACGGTCCGGTCGACCCGCCGCCCGCACGCGACTCGCCTGGTACGCGGATGGCGGCTCGAAGGGGTCGAAAGGAACGATACGACAGAGACCGGGCAGGGAGCCCGCCCGCGAAACGGACACGCACCCCCTCCCCGACGAACAAACGCGCAGGCCACGCCCTCGCCGAGCCCGCCCAGGCCGCCCGCCCCGACGCCGAACGGAGCGCTGGGCGATACACACCGGATGCAATCGCGCTGCCGGTCGAGCTTCCGCCGGACCGCGGCCTGCTCGTGCTCCGGGCCTGCGCCTCGCGCTGGGCCTCCCTCTCCTCTTCCTTCTTCCGCAGGAAGTCGGCGGTGGTGGTACTTCGGTGCTCCGGATGTGCCTGGTGGCGCCAAGCCGCGCGATCGTCTCGCGACCCAAGATGGGTCAGAAGTGCATCATCGCCATCACGTCGCCGCTGCGCGTGCCGGTCGGGACCTGGGGGATCTGCTCTCCCGGGCGCATCCAGCCCGCTGCCTCGGCGGCTGTGACGGCGGTCTTCTCGGCGGTGTCGGCCTGGGAGTTCAGGGTCTCGTTCGCTCCGAGGGCCGCCGCGGCCGAGGCGGCACCGGCGGCCTGGGCCGCTGTGACGGCGGCCTGGAAGGCGGCTGCGGAGAGCTCGGTGTCGCCGTCGTGGAGCCTGCCCATCTGGGCCGCCTGGGAGGCCGCCGCGGCGCAGTTCCTCGCGCAACGGGAGTCGGCGGCGGGGTTGGGGGTGCCTTCGGAGAGCACCGCGAGTGCTTGGGCCGCGATGCGGGCGGCGTGGGTGGTCTTGAAGAGGATCTCGGCCCTTTGGGACTCGTCGGGGGTCTCCGCGTCCGGTGCTTCGATGTGGCGGAGGACCGCGGCGGCGCGGGAGGCCGCGCTCCGGGCGCGCGCCGCGTGGCCCGCCCTGAGAGCCTCCGCCGTCCCCTGAGGCGCGGGCGCGCCCGCTTCTTGGTCGTGGTGCTGCTCGCTCATGCCGTCTCCTCGTCGACCAGGCCCGACCGTGCACACGCCGCTCTCCACCCCCGGCCCACCCCGAAGAGCACACGATGCGGGGCAGAGTGACATGCCGGGCGTCAACTGGCCAGGGGTGTGGGGGGATTCGGTGGGGCGCTTGCCGTCAGGGTCGTCGCGCCCATACGCTGAATCTGATGGGTCGTCAGAAACGGTCGGGAACGGGCAGGCAGTAGGGGGCAATCGCGTGGGCAGCAACGAAGCCGGCACCAAGGAACTTCCCCGGGTCATCAGCGTGGACGACCATGTGATCGAGCCTGCGCACCTCTTCGAGCGGTGGCTGCCGGCCAAGTACCGGGACCGGGGGCCGAAGCCCTTCACCGCGGGCATCGGCGAGCTGGCCTACGTCGGGGGGAAGTACCGGTTCACGACGGATCCGGAAGGCCAGGTCACCGACTGGTGGGAGTACGACGGCGCGATCTTCCCGTACAAGCGCATCATCGCGGCCGTCGGCTTCTCGCGGGACGAGATGACGCTCGACGGCATCACGCGCGAGCAGATGCGCCGCGGGTGCTGGGACCCCAAGGCGCGGCTTGCGGACATGGACCTCAACCACGTCGAGGCCTCGCTCTGCTTCCCGACCTTCCCGCGCTTCTGCGGGCAGACCTTCGCCGAGGCCAAGGACAAGGAGGTCGGCCTCGCCTGTGTGCGCGCGTACAACGACTGGATGGTGGAGGAGTGGTGCGGGGACAGCGGGGGGCGGCTGATTCCGCTGTGCCTCATCCCGCTGTGGGACGTGGAGCTCGCCGTCGCCGAGATCAGGCGCAACGCCGCGCGCGGGGTCCGCGCGGTGACCTTCTCCGAGATCCCGACCTATCTCGGCCTCCCGTCCATCCACTCCGGGTACTGGGACCCGTTCTTCGCGGCCTGCGAGGAGACGGGGACCGTGGTGAACATGCACATCGGCTCGTCGTCGCAGATGCCCGCGGCGTCCCCCGACGCGCCCCCGGCGGTCCAGGCGGCGCTCAGCTTCAACAACGCCATGGCCTCGATGATGGACTTCCTCTTCTCCGGTGTGCTCGTGAAGTTCCCGCGCCTCAAACTGGCCTACAGCGAGGGGCAGATGGGCTGGATCCCGTACGCCCTGGAGCGGGCCGACGACGTGTGGGAGGAGCACCGGGCCTGGGGCGGCGTGAAGGACCTCGTCCCCGAACCGCCGTCCTCCTACTACTACCGGCAGATCTTCTGCTGCTTCTTCCGCGACCGGCACGGCATCGAGGCCATCGAGACCGTGGGCGTGAACAACGCGACCTTCGAGACGGACTACCCGCACGTCGACTCGACCTGGCCGCACACCAAGGAGGTGGCCGCCGAGCACATGGCGGGACTGTCCGACGACGTGGCGTACAAGCTGCTGCGGGGGAACGCCATTCGCATGCTGGACCTGCCGCTCGATCAGGACCGGGCCTGACCGCCGCGGGCCGCGCGAGGGGAGGGGTGCCTCCCGGCCGGGAGGCATGTCCTGGGACCGCGCCGGGGGTTACGGTGACCGGGCCCCACGGAAGGCGGACACATGACCATCCCCCTCACCGACACCCTGGTCACCCTCGGCCGCGGATACGTCCGGCACGCTCCGGGCACCCTCGGCAAGGCCGCGTTGGCGGAGTGGTTGCTGAACTCCCGCCTGCGCGACCACCCCCGACAGCGCGTGGTCCAGGACCGCTCCGGCTCCCGATTCGCCGTCGACACCACCGACCTGATCCAGCGCTTCCTGTATCTCTTCGGGGAGTGGGAGCCCCACATGACCCACTGGCTTCGCGGACGGCTGCGCCCCGGTGACGTGTTCGTGGACGTCGGCGCCAACATCGGGGTGTTCGCGGTGCTCGGCGCCCGGCTCGTGGGCAGCGCGGGGAAGGTGGTGGCGATCGAGGCCTCGCCCGCTCTCCACCGCAGGCTGCTGCGGCACGCCGCCCTCAACGGGTGCGACACCATCCGCGCGGTCAACGCCGCCGTGTCGGACGAGCGCAGGACGCTGACGTTCGTGCTCGCCAGCTCCCACAACACGGGCGCCAACTCGATCGTGCCGTACGACGGTCCGGCGGAGTCCGCCTTCGACATGGAGGCGCTCGCGCTGGCCGACATCCTCCAGCCGGACGAGGTGGCCCGGACCCGTGTCATCAAGATCGATGTGGAAGGTGCCGAGGGCGGAGTCGTACGAGGGCTCGCCCCCGTGCTCGGCCGGCTGCGGCCGGACGTGGAGATCGCCGTGGAGGTCACCCCGGACCGCATGGCCCAACTGGGCGACTCGGTCGAGGAGTTGCTGGAGACCATGAGCAGGCACGGCTTCCACCGCTACCGGCTGCCCACCGACTACTCCCCGGCGAGCTACCCGCGCGCGATGCGGCACCCGGTGGCACCGGTCCGCCACCGGGGGCCGGTCGAGGGGGAGACGGAGCTGGTCTTCTCGCGGGTGGACGCCGAGCAGTTGACCGCTCTCCCCGGGTCCTCGCAGGGCTGAGGACGGCTGCTCGCTGCCGTGTGTCCTACTCGCCGTCGACCGGGTAGCGCCACCGGAAGCCCGCGAGCGCGCGCGCCCGGGCCTCCACGACGGCCATGCGGGCGTCGCGTTCGGCGGTGTCGGTGTGCGCGGCCTGGCCGGTGACCTGCCCCTCCCACTTGCGGTAGAAGAGCCCGACCTCGGACGAGAACCAGCCGCGCGCCACCGAGTTGAGCGCGAGCAGGAGGCCCGTGTCCTCGGATGCCGGAAGCGCCATCCATCCGCCGAGCGCGACCAGGAGGTCACGGCGAACGAACAGGGAGGCCGGGTGCACCGGGGCCCGGTAGTCGTGTGCCGCCCAGTGGTCGAGCACCGCCCCGCGCTCGATCGGGCCGTGGTCGGGGTCGCCGGGGAACCCGGCCGTCGTACCGTCGGGGAGGAGATCGAGCACGCGGGAGGTCGCCCACCCCAGGGCCGGGTCGCCTTCGAGCGCGGCGAGGTCGCGTGCCAGGGCGCCGGGGGCGAGCCGGTCGTCGGCGTCCAGGACCTTCACGTACGCGCCGTCGGCGCGCGCGAGGGCGATGGTGCGGGCGACCCCGGGGCCGCCGCGCCGCCCCTGCCGGAACGAGATCCGCTCGTCGTCGGGGACGTACGGCGCGACCTCGTCGCCCGTGCCGTCCTCCTGGATGAGCCAGCGCCACTCCCACCCCTCGGGAAGCCGCTGCTCGCGGAGCGACGTGTAGGCGTCGGGCAGGAAGCGCGCCGACGGGGCGTGAACGGCCGTGACGATGATGATGCGCCGGCTCACGGCTCACCACCTTTCCAAGTGCGTGGTGACGGGGTTGTCCGTGGAGGTCGGAGGGCTTCGGCGGGGCCCGCTCGACGGGGCAGGAGCGGCGCCGTCGCTTCCATGGGTGCTCACCGATCCGTCGTCCGACGCGCCTCAGCTTACGACTCCTCAAGAAGCCTCGATGAGCGGCCTCGTACGGGATCACGGGACGGCGGCGGTAATTCCGGAGGGTTTCCCGCCGGTTGCCTCCAGCGGTAATCGAGCCCGGGTCGATGACAAGTGGAGCCGGGCCCGGATGAGCGATATGCGGCGGGCATTGCGTGGGGTCATTGCCGTAATGCGGGCCCGTTATCCGCCGTATCGGAAAGCGCCGCGCCTATTGGACGGGGCACGGCGGACGGGTTCACCGCGGCCGCCGGACGCGGGGTCCTGGCACGTCAGAGGTCTGACGGACGCTTCCTGACGCCCTCGGGGCATGAAAGTGCCCGATCGCTGGCGACGGGGGATGCACCAGCGATCGGGCTGCCCCCAAGACTAGCAACGCTGCTTGCGGGGTGGGAATCGACTGCTCGACCGTAACGGCGATTTGTGATCGGGATCACAGTGCGTGTTAGTGCCCGCAAGGAGGCGCGTACGAGAGGCGGGGAAGATTTTCCTGCCATTTTTCCGGGGTCAGGACACCCCGTGTGGTGGAGCAAATACGGCTGATGGCCTCGCCCGCGTCCAAGTTCCACAGCCGGACGGTATCGCTGCCGCTCGACACCCCGAGCATGTGGGTTTTAGGACTGAATGACAGAAAATTGCCTGTCTTGGCGTTGGGGCTCATCGATTGCCCGATCGGCGAGGCCATGGACGGATGGGCGATGGCCCAGAGCCGGACCGTGTTGTCGTTGCCCCCGCTGGCCAGGGTGCGGCCGTCCTGGCTGAACGTCAGGGACACGACCGCTTCCGTGTGGCCGCTGAGCGGGGCGCCCAGACGGGTCGCCTTCGCGGGGTGGGCGATGTCCCAGAGCCGGACGGTGTCGTCGTCGCTGCCGCTGGCCAGGGTCTTTCCGTCCGGGCTGTAGGCGAGCGCGTTGACCGGTCCGAGGTGCCCGGTGAGCGGCGCACCCAACTGGACGGCGTGACGTGGATCGGCCACGTACCACAGGCGGATGGAGTCGTCCGCGCTGCCGCTGGCCAGAGTCCGCCCGTCCGGGCTGAAGACGAGGGAGTTGACGTAGCCCTTGTGTCCGGTGAGCGGGGTGCCGAGCGCGCGATGGTGCGACGGGTCGCTGACGTCCCACAGCTGGATGGTGCGGTCGTCATAGGCGGTCGCAAGCGTGCGCCCGTCGGGGCTGAAGGCCAGCGCGTCGGGACCCGAGAACCGCGTCATCAGCTCGACGGGCGGCCCGTAGGGGCTGGGCCTGGTCGGGTCGGTGACGTTCCACAGCCGTACGGAGTGGTTTCCCATCAGTACCGCCAGCGTGTGGCCGTCGGGCGAGAACACGAGCGAACGCGCCTCGCCGTCCCCGGGCGTGAAGGGCTTGCCCAACGACACCGGCCGCTCCGGGGCCTCCACGTTCCACAGCCGCACCCGGTCGTCCCGCGCCGCCGTGGCGAGTACGCGCCCGTCCGGGCGGAACACCCCGACCCGGCCGATCATGTCCGACGTCGGAATCGACCACAGGCGGACCTTGCTGTCACCGCTCCCGGTGGCGAGGGTGCGGCCGTCCGGGCTGAAGGACAGGGCGTACATCTCGCCGCTGCTCCCCGCCAGCGGCTCGCCGACCTGGGAGGGGTAGGCCGGATCGCTGACGTTCCACAGGCTCGCGGTACTGTCCGCGCTGCTGGCGCCGAGCATGGTCCCGGCGGGGTTGAAGGCCACGGACCAGATGGGTCCGGTGTGCCCGGTGAGCGGCGAGCCGATCGCCGCCGCGTGCCCGGGGTCGGCGACGTTCCAGAGGCGGATGGTGTCGTCCGAGCTGCCGCTGGCGAGGGTGCGGCCGTCGGGGCTGAAGGCCACCGAGTGCACCGTGGCCGTGTGGCCGGTCAGCACCGTGCCGATCGGCACGGGCCGGTTCGCGTCGGCCATGTCCCACATCCTGATCGAGCCGTCGTCGGCCCCCGCCGCCAGCGTCCTTCCGTCCGGGCTGAACGCCACGGAGCGTACGGCGGAGATGTGGCCCGTCAGGACGCCGTGGGCCTCCGGGCGGCCCGGGTCGGCCACGTTCCACAGGTGAACGGTGTGATCCTCGGTGGCGCTGGCCAGGGTGTGTCCGTCAGGGCTGAAGGCGAGCAGGTAGATCGTGCCGTCGTGGCCGGACAGGGGTGGGCCCAGCGGCCGCGGCCGGCCGGGGTCGCGTACGTCCCACAGGCGGATCGTGCCGTCGTCCGAGGCGCTGGCCAGGGTGGTGCCGTCGGGGCTGAAGACCGCGCTGCTCACCCAACTCGTGTGGCCGGTCAGAGGGTTGCCGAGCTGCCGGGGGCGGGCCGGGTCCGCCACGTCCCACAGCCGGACGGTCCGGTCGTAGCTGGCGGTGGCCAGGACCCGTCCGTTCGGGCTGAACGACGTGAGGTAGACGGCGCCGGTGTGGCCGATGAGCGGCGTGGCCAGCGGAGCGTTCACGATCGAGATCAGCCGGTTGTTCACGCCCTCGTCGTCCGGCCGCAGGCGGTGTGCCGCCAGGGCGAGCTGGGCGGACAGCGACGGATCGGAGTGCTGGACGCGGTCGGATTCGGCGACCACCTGCTCGAACACGGCGTCGTCCCGTTGCTGCCAGGCGACGACCGCCGCACCGACGGCCAGCAGCGCGAGGACGACCAGTGCCGAGATCGCGCTGCGGCGGAGCCATACGGTGCGCCTGCGCAGCTTGACCGAAGAGGCCAGGAACTCCACCGCGGCCCGGGCCAGGAAGGTGTCACCGGCGGACTTCGCCCAGGAATCGGCCTGTTCGAGGCGCGAGCCCCGGTAGAGCAGGGACGCGTCGCGGTTCGACTCCTCCCAGGTCCTGCCGTCCTCCTCCAGGCGCTGGCGCAGCAGGTTGCCGGCCCGGTCCTCATCGATCCAGTCGCGCAGCCTCGGCCAGGCGTGGAGCAGCGCCTCATGGGTGATCTCCACGCTCTCCGCGTCGAGCGTCACCAGGCGGGCGCGAACGAGGGCTTCGAGCGATTCCTCCGTCTTGTCGGAATCCGCCGACTCCTCCGACAGCTGGCGACGCGTCCCGCGCCGGCGGGTGGCCTGGGTGTCCTCACCCAGCCTGACCAGCCGGAGCAGGAGCAGCCGCGCGGCCGTGCGCGCCGCCGGGTCGAGACTCGACCAGGCCCGCTCGGCGGTCGCGGCCACCGCTCCCTGGATTCCGCCGGCCGCGCGGTAGCCGGCCAGCGTCAGCTTTCCCGCCTTGCGCCGCTGCCAGGTGGCGAGCAGGGCGTGGGAGAGGAGCGGCAGCGCCCCGGCGTTCTGCGCGCCCCGGGGGCCGTCGGCGCTCACCTCCCGGACGATCAGCTCGGTGAGGCCGGGTTCCAGTTCCATGCCCACCGCCTTGGCGGGGCCGGTCACCGCCTCGCGCAGCTCGGCGGCCGTCAGCGGGCCGAGCACCATGTGCCGGTGCTGCAAGGCGTCGGCCAGTTCCGGGTGGGCGAGGCACTGCTCGTAGAAATCGGCGCGTACGCCGAGGACCACGAGCACCGGGGCGGCCTCGTCCGGGCCGGCGGGCGTGCACGCGGCGTGGAGCACCTGGATGAAGGTGCGCTTGTTCGCCTCGTCCGAGCAGAGGGTGAACGTTTCCTCAAACTGGTCCACGATGACGACCGGAGGGGCGGACGAGGCCGGTTCGCGCCGCGCCCACGCCGAGACGGCCTCCCGCACCGCGTGCCCGAAACGCGCGGTGCCGGGCTCCTTCGCGGCCGGGTCCGCCGTGAGGGAGACGACGGTGCCGGGCTCGTTTGCGGCCGGGTCCGCCGCGGCGGAGACGACGGGGGCGAGTTCGGGGATCTGACGGGTGAGCTCCGCGAGGGGGTCGACGCCCGGCACGAGCTGGAGCGCCTTGCGGGCCCGCCCGTCCTCGTCCAGCGCGCCGTTCTGCAGCGTGGGCACCAGGCCCGCGTTCAGCAGGGAGGACTTTCCGGCCCCCGAGGCGCCCACGAGCATGACCAGGCCACCGGTCTTCTCCACCGCGCGCAGCTGAGCCACCAGGGCCTTGGTGCTCCGCTCCCGCCCGAAGAACCACCGGGCGTCCTGCTCGCGGTACGAAGCCAGCCCCCGGTACGGACACACGCCGCTGGGGACCGCCGGGGCCTCGGCCGGGGCATGGTCCTTGTCCTCCCCGGACGGCGCGGGGCGGTCGCCGACCGGATCGGCGACGGCACGCTCCCACAGGCGCTGCCACTGGGCCAGGTCGTACAGTCCCGCCGACACGGGCGCGGGGCGGGCGCGCCGCGCCTCGGGTATCAGGATGTGCAGCACCACCGCGAGGGCGGCGAACTGGGCGGGCACGTTCTTCGCCCGCCGCCAGTCGCTGATCCGCTGAGCGGACACCCGCACGGGCCGCCCCCGTTCGTCGACCCGCTGGAGCCGGACGACGGCCTCGGCGACGCGCTTGAGGGGAGGATCGCCGGCCTCCTTGTAGAGCAACGCGAGCCGTTCCGCGAAGGCCGTGCGTGCCCCTGAGTCGTGACTCAAGGTCTCCACCCCCTACTTCACCTCCGCCTGGACGTCCGGACCGGAAAACTCGCTCTACTGGGCTGACCTGCGGTTAAGCCGTGGACCCGGTGCCGGAGCCTCTACGGCGGGGGCGACTGATGACAGGATCGCGACGTAACAGCGCATCAACCGGGGTGCCGCCCGCAGGGGCGGCCGGCTCAGCGCTCGACGAGACAGCTCATGATGCCGCATGTTCTCGCAAGGCTTCCGAGGAGCCGCGAGGCGGTGGCGACTTCTCGCCGCACGAGGCCGAGCAACCGTGCGCCCGTCCCCCTCCGGACGGCCGCCGCACGACCCCGGCCGCACCTCGATCCGTGCCCCACGGACACGGATCGACACCGACCGTATGGTTCGGCACCGGTCCCAACAGGGGAGGGACTGGCGCCGAACCAAACGGTCGAGGGTCCGGATGCGCCCGTGGGGCGCGGGCCCACCCGCGAGCGCTTCCGCCATGCTGGGAGCCGGGGGTTGGATCGCGATCCGGGGCTCGGGCACCTCGCCCCTCAACGGAGTGGGCAGCCCTTCTTCACCCAAGTGGTTCGCGCACGCTGCCGCCTCGGCGGCGTGCGCCGCACGGACTGGCGCGCACGCAGAAACAGGTGAGGGCGCCTACGGTTTCCTGTAGACGCCCTCACCTGCTGTTTCGGCTGTCGGGGTGGCGGGATTTGAACCCACGACCTCTTCGTCCCGAACGAAGCGCGCTGCCAAGCTGCGCTACACCCCGATTGTCTCCGCTTGTCGCGGCGACGTCGTTTACTTTAGCCCACTGGCGGCCGGAGACGAAATCCGGTTTTCGGGGCCGCGCAGGTAGGGGAGGACGCGGTCCAGGCCCACGATCGCCAGGGCCAGCGCGTAGAAGGCCAGGCCGAGGACGACCGCGTTGCCCAGGACGCCCGCGTAGCCGTGCTGGTCGACGTCCAGGAAGGGGTACGGGTAGCGGGCCGGGCTGCCGGGGTGCAGCAGGGCGCCCCTGGTCAGGGCGAACGCGAAGTACGCCAGGGGGTACAGGAGCCATTGGGCCGCGTGGCGCGGGCGCAGGCCGCCGGGGCGGGTCAGGAGCAGCCAGTCCAGGGCCGCGCCGAGCGGTGTGACGGTGTGCAGGAGCTGGTTCGACACCGTGCGCCAGCCGGTGACGGTCACCGTCTGGTCGTCGGTCATCGAGAACCCGCTCGCGCTGTTCGCCAGGATCAGGTGGTACACCAGGCCGGTGATCGCGATGTAGAGGAGTGCGCCGCCGGTGACGCGGGCGGGGAGCGGTGGGCCACCCCTGACGGCGCGTACCGCCGACCAGCCGAAGGCGATCGCGATCAGCACGTTCGACTGGATCGTGAAGTAGCTCAGGACGCGGCCCGGGCTGCCCACGGCCAGGTCGATCACGATCCCCGCGACTGCCGCCGCGCAGATCAGCGCCCGGAAGGCGGCGGCGTACGGGCGGCGGGGCGCGGGAGGCAGGACGACGGAGGCCGGGACGTCGGACAGACGGGGGGAAATCTGGTCGTACCGCATCACTTCACGGTAGGGGGTTCCCCTTGTCGCCGCAGGGCCCGGGGGCGTTGGCCCTCGCGCTGCTCGTTGCGGAGGGCCGAGACCTCTCAGCGCCGCTGGCCACTGCCGTCCCCAGGGTGAGTTCTCTCGGTCGTGCCGCGAGCCCCGGGGCCGAGCGGCTCAGCCCCTCCGCTCCACCAGCGTCAGGAGCGTTGCCTCCGGGGGGCAGGCGAAGCGGAAGGGTGTGTAGCGGTTGGCGCCGCAGCCCGCTGAGACGTGGAGGTAGGCGCGGCGGCCCTCGGCGGAGTGGGTGGACAGGCCCTTCACACGGTCCGTGTCCAGGTCGCAATTGGTGACCAGGGCTCCGTAGAAGGGGATGCACAGCTGGCCGCCGTGGGTGTGTCCGGCCAGGATCAGCGGATAGCCGTCCGCCGTGAAGGCCTCCAGCGTGCGCAGGTACGGGGCGTGCACCACCGCGATCGACACGTCGGCGTCCGCCTCCGGGCCGCCCGCCACTTGCGCGTACCGGTCGCGCTTGATGTGCGGGTCGTCCAGGCCGGTGAAGGCCAGCTCAAGGCCTTCGAGCTTGAGGCGGCCCCGGGTGTTGCTCAGATTCACCCAGCCCGCCGTGTCGAACGCGTCCCGCAGGTCCTCCCACGGGTTGTGGATGACCCCGACGGCCGGCGCGTTCCCGTTGAGGCCGTGGCGGCCCTGGGCCTTCTCGAACAGGTACCGGGCGGGATTGCGCAGCTTCGGGCCGTAGTAGTCGTTGGAGCCGAAGACGTACACCCCGGGGAACTCCATCAGCGGCCCCAGCGCGTCGAGCACCTCTGGGACGCCCTCCGGGTCGGACAGGTTGTCGCCCGTGTTCACCACGAAGTCGGGGCGCAAGCCCGCCAGCGATTGGAGCCACGCCCGCTTCTTGCGCTGGCCGCTCACCATGTGGATGTCCGAGACCTGGAGCACGCGCAGCGGGCGGACCCCGGGAGGCAGCACGGGCACCGTCACCCGCCGCAGCCGGAACGATCTGGCCTCGAACCCGGCCGCGTAGGCGAGACCGGCGGCCCCGACCGCCGTGACACCCAAGGGAATTCCGTATCGCGCGCGCATAAGTCCATCGTCGCAGACGCCGACGGTGGCAGAAATCGGCGGGCGGGTACGGCGGGGCACCTGACACACTGGGGTCATGACCACGCTCAAGGCCCGACTCAAGGACGACCTCACCACCGCCATGAAGGCGCGCGACGAGCTGCGCTCGTCCACGCTCCGGCTGACCCTCACCGCCGTCGCCAAGGAAGAGGTCGCCGGTACGGCCGCGCGTGAGCTCTCCGACGACGAGGTCCTCAAGGTGATCGCCAAGGAGGCCAAGAAGCGCCGCGAGGCGGCCGAGGCCTTCGAGAAGGGCGGCCGCGCCGAGTCCGCCGCGCGCGAGCTGGCCGAGGGCGAGATCCTCGACGCGTACCTGCCCAAGCAGCTCTCCGACGACGAGCTCGGCGCGATCGTCGCCGCCGCCGTCGAGGAGGCGAAGGCGGCCGGTGCCGAGGGGCCGCGCGCCATGGGCGCCGTCATGAAGATCGTGAACCCGAAGGTGGCGGGCCTCGCCGACGGCGGCCGCGTCGCCGCCGCCGTGAAGAAGCTCCTGGTGGGCTGAGGCCCCAAGGCCCGGGGAGGCCTCACTCTCCGGGCGACGCCTCCTCGCAGGAGCCGACACCATCTCGCAGGGGCCTACGCTCCACAGCACGGCCGCGCTGAAGCACGTGAAGCACGTGAAGCACGTGAAAGGGGCGCCCCGGGAAGTGCATCCCGGGGCGCCCCTTCATATGTGCAACGTCCTGTACGCAACGTCTTACGTAGCGTCCCGTACGCAACGTCCTGTGCGTAACGCGGCCGCCTGGGCGCTACTGCGGCCAGCCGCCCGTGTCGCCGCCGATCACGCCCGGCGGGAAGGAGATGCCGGGGAACGGCTGGCCGCCCTGGTTCGGGGGCTTGTTGTCGCCGCCCGGCTTCGGCTTGTGCTTGCCCTTGTTCTTGCTCTTGTCGTTGTTGTTGCCCGGCGAGCCGGTCGCCGGGTCGCCGGCCGGCTTCTGGCCGGTGTCGGGGATGTTGGTACCGGCGAACGGCGCCGAACTCTGGCCCTGGAGCGCGCCCGTCATCGCGTCGCGCCAGATGGGGCCGGGGACCTGGCCGCCGTACACCTGGTCGTAGGTCTGGCCGCCGATGGTGATGTTGTTCATCTCGACGCGCTGGGACGGGCTGCCGACCCAGACGGCGGCGGACAGGTTCGAGGTGTAGCCGACGAACCAGGCGTTCTTGCGGGCGTCGGTGGTACCCGTCTTGCCCGCGTTGTCCCGGTCCTTGAGCCCGGCCTCCTGACCGGTACCGGAGTCGACCACGCCGCGCAGCAGGCTGTTGATGCTGTCCGCGGTGTTCTGCGACATCGCCTGCGAGCAGGACGACTTGGGCACCGGCAGCGACCTGCCGTCCGCCTTCTTGATCGACTCGATGGCGATCGGCGTGCAGTACGTGCCCCGGTTGGCGAAGGCCGCGTACGCCGAGGCCATCGTCAGCGGCGACATGCCCGTGGAGCCGAGGGTCAGTGCGGAGGGCACCATCGGCAGCTTCTCGCCGTTGCCCTGGAGCACGTGCAGCTTGTCGGTCATCTGCGAGACCGGGCACATGCCGATGTCGCCGAGCATCTGCACGAAGTACGTGTTGACCGACTTGGCCATCGCGTCCTTCAGCGAGAACGGCCCGACCTCGGACTCGTTCTCGTTCTCCAGGTGGTACGGGTTGGGCTTGCCGTCGTTGACCCACGGCTTGCCGGTGCAGGTCTGGACGGACGCCGGATAGTCCATCTCGTACGGGGAGGGGTACTGCTGCGTCGGCGGCTTGCCACCCTCGATCGCGGCCGCGGCCAGGAACGGCTTGAAGGTCGAGCCGACCGGGAAGCCGTAATTGGAGCCGCCCATCTGGCGGTTGACCGAGAAGTTGATCTGCGTCTCGTTGTCCCCGAAGCCGTACGGCTTGGACTGGCCCATCGCGAGGACCTTGCCGCTGCCGGGCTGGACCAGGGTGACCGCCGTGGCCACGCTGTCCTTCTGGTAGACGTGGTTCTTGATCGACTCCTGGGTCGACTTCTGCGCCTGCGGGTCGAGCGTGGTCTGGACGGTGAGCCCGCCCTGGTTCCAGAGCTTGGCCCGCTCCTCCTTGGTCTTGCCGAAGACCGGGTCGGAGAGGAACACCTCGCGTACGTAGTCGCAGAAGAAGCCCGCGCCGTCGACGGCGGTGATGCAGCCGTTCTTCGGCTTGCTCACGTTCAGCTTGATCGGCGCTTCCTTGGCCCTGTCGGCCTCGGCCTGCGAGACGTCCTTCATGTCGACCATGCGCTGGAGCACCGTGTTGCGGCGCTTCTTGGCCTCCTGCGCGTCGTTGACCGGGTCGTACCGGCTGGGCGACTGCACGATTCCGGCGAGCATCGCCGACTCGTCCAGGGTGAGGTCCTTGGCCGACTTGGAGAAGTAGCGCTTGGCGGCGGCCTCGATGCCGTACGCCTGCTGCCCGAAGAACGTGATGTTGAGGTAGTTCTCCAGGATCTTCTTCTTGCCGAGCTCCTCCTCGACCTGGATCGCGTACTTCAGCTCCTTGACCTTGCGGCCGATCGTCTGCTGGGTGGCCTCGGCGACCTTGTCGGGGTCGTCACCGGCCTCCTCGACGAAGACGTTCTTCACGTACTGCTGGGTGAGCGTGGACGCGCCCTGGGCCACGCCGCCGCTCGTCGCGTTCTTGTTCATGGCGCGCAGGACGCCCTTGAGGTCGATCGCGCCGTGCTCGTAGAAGCGCGAGTCCTCGATCGCGACGATCGCCTTCTGCATGTACGGGGAGATGTCCGCGAGCGATACGACGGTGCGGTCGCGGGAGTAGACCTGGGCGATCGTGCCGCCCTTGCTGTCCAGGATCGTCGTGCGCTGGCTCAGCGGCGGCGTCTTCAGATTGGCCGGGATCTCGTCGAACCCCTCAACCGTGCCCTTGGCCGCGAGCCCCAGCGCGCCGGCCGCCGGAAGGGCGATCCCCGCGAGCACGGCCCCCGCCAACGCACTCACGCCGAGGAACTTGGCCGCCTGCTGGGTCCCGGTCAGGCCTCCGCCCGATCGCTTCTTTGCCATGGGGGCAGCCTACGTTCTCAATCGCCGGACACAGGTGAAGGCTCTGGCCTAAGCTGCTCTCAACTGTCACAGCAGTGCGGTTCCGTTTCAAGCCCCCGGCCCTGCGCGGGAGTGTTCCGCCGTCCCCGAATCCGGCGGGAATCAACCCGGTTGGTGTCCGATTGCGCCTCATGCGTCGTCCGGCGTCCGTTGTGACTCAGCTGATTCGTCCCGTTATTCCGGATTCATCACGCATGTCCTCGGCTCACTCCGTTGGGTGATCTGCCGCGTACGCATAGTCCGTTCGGACCATTCAAGATTGGGCCCGACGGGGGTGTTGCGCTGTGCCCACCTTCCGTAACGTCCTCAACTGGCAGCGGTGAATATGCCGCTGCCGCCGTGGGGGAGCCTCGATTCGGGAGAGGACGGCGCCGGCATGGGCTGGGTAACCGACTGGAGTGCGCAGGCAGCCTGCCGCACTACCGATCCGGACGAACTGTTTGTACAGGGTGCAGCGCAGAACAGGGCCAAGGCGGTGTGCACCGGTTGCCCGGTGCGGACCGAGTGCCTGGCCGATGCGCTCGACAATCGCGTCGAGTTCGGCGTGTGGGGCGGAATGACGGAACGGGAGCGGCGCGCACTCCTGCGCAGGCGCCCCACCGTCACCTCCTGGCACCGCCTTCTGGAAACAGCGCGCACCGAATATGAGCGCAGCACGGGAATCCTGCCCGTGTGCGCGGAGGAGGAGTCGGAGTACGACTACCGGCATTCCTTCGGAGACGAGGCGTACGCGGCAGCGGGCTGACGAGGTCGGAGGATCAGGCAGCTCCGGCCGGGGCACCACCGGCCGCGAGCCGGTCCCCGATGGTCCGCAGTCCTGCGAGATCGTGCACATCACCGGGCAGGGCGGCCACTTCGGCGACCGCCACCTCGGGATGGAGCGCGGTGAAGCGGTCGCGCGTCCGCTGTTCACGCGCGAGCACCTGCATCCGCTCGGCGTGCAGCCGCAGGAGCCCGGCGGTCAACCGCTCCACGGAATCCTGGGAATCCTGGGCCGAGCCCCCATCGGCTCCGCGGGCATCGTCCGCCGTACGGGAACGGGCCGGTGACTCGGCTGAGCCGACACCGGGTTCGGCGCCAGCGCCGGGAGAGGAATCGCTGGGGCCACGATCCCCAGCCTTCCCGGCCTCCTGATCCACAATGCGACGGTCGTCAAGATTTTCCGCACGATGGTCCGGATCCTCCTCCGCGTGATCCGGAAGGTCCGGGGCCTCCGGCAGGTCCGGCAGCTCCTCAAGGCTCTCCGCCGCCGCGAGGGCGCGCTCGGCCGAGAGGCGGGCGGCCGCACTGCCGTGCACACGGTTGAGTACGAGACCGGCCAGCGGCATGTCGTCGGCGGCGAGGCGCTCCACGAAGTACGCCGCCTCGCGCAGCGCGTCCCGTTCCGGCGCTGCGACGACGAGGAACGCGGTGCCCGGCGCCTGAAGCAGCCGGTAAGTGGCGTCCGCCCTGGTCCGGAACCCGCCGAACATCGTGTCCATGGCCGCCACGAAGGTCTGCACGTCGTGCAGGAAGGGGCCGCCGAGCAGCTTGCCCAGGGTTCCCGTCATCATCGACATGCCGACATTGAGGAACTTCATCCCGGCCCGGCCGCCCATCTTCGCGGGCGCCATGAGCAGCTTGATGAACTTGCCGTCGAGGAACGACCCCAGGCGCTTGGGCGCGTCCAGGAAGTCGAGCGCGGAGCGCGAGGGCGGGGTGTCGACCACGATCAGGTCCCATTCGTCCCTGGCCCGCAGCTGCCCCAGCTTCTCCATCGCCATGTACTCCTGCGTGCCCGCGAAACCGGCCGACAGGGACTGGTAGAACGGGTTCGTCAGGATCGCCTTCGCCCGGTCCGGATCCGCGTGCGCCTCGACGATCTCGTCGAAGGTCCGCTTCATGTCGAGCATCATCGCGTGCAGTTCGCCGTCGCCCCGGACCTCCTTGACCCGGCGCGGGGTGTTGTCCAGCGAGTCGATCCCCATCGACTGGGCCAGCCTGCGGGCCGGGTCGATGGTGAGCACCACGACCTTCCGGCCGCGCTCGGCGGCCCGAACTCCCAAGGCGGCGGCGGTGGTTGTCTTGCCCACCCCGCCCGATCCGCAGCACACGATGATGCGGGTGCCCGGATCGTCAAGCAGCGGATCGATCGCCAGCGGCTCGGCCGCGTCCAAAGTCACTCACCCACCCCGAGCTTGCGCAGTTCCGAGGCCAAGCGGTAGAGCCCGGCCAGATCCATTCCCTCGCCGACCAGCGGAAGCTCGTACGTCGGCAGCCCCAACTCGGCCAGCACCGACCGCTGTTCGCGCTCCAGCTCCACCCGCTCCGCGTGCTCGGCTGCCTGCTCCAGGAGCGGTGTCACCAGCTTCGCCGAGCCGGTCACTCCGGCGCGCGTCAGCGCCTTGGCGACCTCCTTGCGCCGGTCGCCCGTGACCCCGCGCACCGCCGCCCCGTCCAGGACGTGCGGCCGGACCATGTTCACGATGACCTTGCCCGTAGGCAGCTCCGCGCCCCGCAGCTCGGCGATCCCGTCCACGGTCTCCTGCACGGGCATCTCTTCAAGCAGGGTCACCAAGTGCACCGCCGTCTCGGGGGACTTGAGGACCCGCATGACGGCCTGCGCCTGATTGTGTATCGGCCCGATCTTCGCGAGCCCGGCCACCTCGTCGTTCACGTTGAGGAAGCGGGTGATGCGCCCGGTGGGCGGCGCGTCCATCACGACGTAGTCGTACGCGTACCCACCCTGCTTGTTCTTACGGCGCACCGCCTCGCAGGCCTTGCCGGTCAGGAGCACGTCGCGCACGCCCGGCGCGATGGTGGTGGCGAAGTCGATCGCGCCGAGCTTCTTCAGGGCCCGCCCCGCGCCGCCCAGCTTGTAGAACATCTGGAGGTAGTCGAGCAGGGCCCGCTCGGCGTCGATGGCCAGCGCGTACACCTCCCCGCCGCCGGGCGCGACCGCGATCTTGCGCTCCTCGTACGGAAAGGCCTCCGTCTCGAAGAGCTGCGCGATGCCCTGTCTGCCCTCGACCTCGACGAGGAGCGTGCGCCTGCCCTCCGTCGCGAGGGCGAGCGCGAGTGCTGCGGCGACCGTGGTCTTGCCGGTACCGCCCTTGCCGCTGACGACCTGGAGCCTGCTCACACCTTCGAGCCTAACCAGTCCGCCCACGGCTCACGCATGTGGTCCGCGTAAGGCGCCCGCGAGAGCGGGCGTCGGCCAGCGGCTACAGTCGGGCCCATGACCAAGTGGGAATACGCGACCGTGCCCCTTCTCGTGCACGCGACCAAGCAGATTCTGGACACCTGGGGCGAGGACGGCTGGGAGCTGGTCCAGGTCGTCCCCGGGCCGAACAACCCCGAGCAGCTGGTGGCCTACCTGAAGCGGGAGAAGCAGGCATGAGCGCCGTCGAGGACAAGCTGGCCGAACTGGGCCTGACCCTTCCGTCGGTCGTCCCGCCCCTGGCCGCCTACCAGCCCGCCGTGCAGTCCGGGGTGTACGTGTACACCGCCGGCCAGCTCCCCATGGTGGAGGGCAAGCTGCCCGTCACCGGCAAGGTCGGCGGCGAGGTGACCCCGGCGGAGGCCAAGGAACTGGCCGCCACCTGTGCCCTCAACGCGCTCGCCGCGGTCAAGTCCGTCGCGGGCGACCTGGACCGCATCGCGCGCGTCGTGAAGGTCGTCGGCTTCGTGGCCTCCGCCCCCGACTTCACCGGCCAGCCCGGCGTCATCAACGGCGCCAGCGAACTCCTCGGCGCCGTCCTCGGCGACAAGGGAGTCCACGCCCGCAGCGCGGTGGGCGTCGCGGTACTGCCCCTGGACGCCCCGGTCGAGGTCGAGATCCAGGTGGAGCTCGTCGAGGCCTGAGGTGGTTGAGGCCTGAGGTGGTTGAGGCCTGAGGTGTGTGAGGTGTGAGGCCAGGCCCGGGTGTGGGTCGGCCTTGCGCTGGATCGCTGATCGCTGATCGCTGACGGCTGGCCTGTGACGGTTGGTTGCTGGTTGCTGGTTGCTGGTCGGTGGTTGTGGCGGGTGGCCGGTCGCGGTCGGCTGGTGGCCGCTGGTTGTTGACCGGTCGGTGGCTGGTGGTTGATATCTGTCGGCTGACATCTGACGCGTGTCGGTCGGCAGATGTCAGCCGACAGATGTGGGTCGGCGGGTGGCCGCTGTCGGATGACAGATGCCGCTGTCTGTTCGGCTGTGTGTGTCAAAGGGATGTCACCTACACGGACCCCCTCGAACATCCGCACGCCACCCCGTAGCATCCGCCCATGCCCAATGGTCAGTGGTACCCGCCGGAGTGGCCGGACCGCATCCGCGCCCTAGCCGCAGGCGAGCTCATCGCGGTCGAGCCGCGGCGGGCCGCGACCGTGATGCTGCTCCGGGACGGGGCGGTCGGCACGGACACCGGCCCCACCGTGCACATGCTGCGCCGACGCGCCTCCATGGCCTTCGCCGGGGGCGCGTACGCATACCCGGGCGGCGGCGTGGACCCCCGCGACGCCGAGGACGACCGGCTCGGCTGGGCCGGACCGTCCCGCGAGACCTGGGCCGAACGCCTCGGCACGGACCCCGCCTCCGCCCAGGCCATCGTCTGCGCCGCGGTGCGCGAGACCTACGAGGAGGCGGGCGTCCTCCTCGCGGGCCCCGACGCCGCCACTGTCGTCGGCGACACCACCGGCGACGACTGGGAGGCCGACCGCCAGGCGCTGGTGACCCGCGCCCTGAGCTTCGCCGAGTTCCTGGAGCGGCGCGGCCTGGTGCTCCGCTCCGATCTGCTCGGTGCCTGGGCGCGCTGGATCACCCCGGAATTCGAGCCCAGGCGCTACGACACCTGGTTCTTCGTCGCCGCGCTCCCCGAGGGCCAGGTCACCCGGAACGCCTCGACCGAGGCCGACCGCACCGTCTGGATCCGCCCCGCCGAAGCCGCCGCCGGCTACGACAAGGGCGAGCTCCTGATGATGCCGCCGACCATCTCCACCCTGCGTGACCTCCTTCCGTACGCCACTGCCGCCGATGCCCTCGCGGCCGCCGCCGACCGCGATCTGACCCCCGTACTCGCCCGGGCCCACCTGACCGAGAGCGGGGAACTCGTCCTGAGCTGGCCGGGCCACGACGAGTTCACCAAGCACATCCCGGCAGAGGACCGACCGTGACGAACCCTGCCGCCACCCTCATCGGCCTCGCTCGGGACGGCCTCGCGAGGCGCGGTCGCCGCACCCTGGCCCGTTCCGCGAGGCTTGCCCAGGTGACCACCGACTTCGTCACCCCTGGAGGTGCCGTATGAGTGATGCCGCCGCTCTTCCCGGGCAGCCGCGGGGCGGGGTCCTTTCGGGCCCGGCGACCGACCGCGCGACCAACGTCCTCGCGCCCAACGCCTCCGCGATGACCCTGGACGGCACCAACACCTGGATCGTCGCCGAGCCCGACTCCGACCTGGCCGTCGTCATCGACCCCGGGCCGCTCGACGACGCGCACCTCACTCGCGTCATCGCGATGGCCGAGAAGGCGGGAAAGCGGGTCGCGCTGACGCTGCTCACCCACGGGCACCCCGACCACGCCGAGGGTGCGGCCCGCTTCGCGGAGCTGACCCGTACCCCCGTGCGTGCCCTGGATCCGGCCCTGCGCCTGGGGGACGAGGGCCTCGCCGCGGGCGACGTCATCACCACCGGCGGCCTGGAGATGAGGGTGGTGCCCACCCCGGGCCACACCGCGGACTCCCTCTGCTTCCATCTGCCCGCCGACCGGGCCGTCCTGACGGGGGACACGGTCCTGGGGCGCGGCACGACCGTCGTGGCTCATCCCGACGGCCGCCTGGGCGACTATCTCGACTCCCTTCGCAGGCTGCGTTCGCTGACGGTCGACGACGGCGTGCACACCGTCCTGCCGGGGCACGGCCCGGTGCTCGACGACGCGCAGGGCGCCGTCGAGTTCTATCTGGCCCACCGCGCCCACAGGCTCGCCCAGGTGGAGACGGCGGTGGAGAACGGCCACCTCACGGCGGCGGATGTGGTGGCCCTGGTCTACTCGGACGTCGACCGGTCGCTGTGGCCGGCCGCCGAGCTGTCGGTGCGCGCGCAGCTCGAGTATCTGCGCGAGCACGGCCTCATCTGACGGCCCCGGCCCTGGCCCGGGCTCGGTCCGGCGTCAGGGCTCGGCTTCCTGCGGGGAGGGCGGGCCGGGCCCTTCCCCGCGGTGTGAACTCGGCGTCCCGTAGAGGAGAGTCGGGTGAGGCGGGTCTCAACTCTCGTACGGACGCGGCGACTTGGCGCCATGGGTCGTGAGGTATTCGGCGGCGAGCCACGGCCCGAGATCTTCGGTGTACATCGTGAGAACGGACCGGTCCGCCACCGGGTTCCCGGCCAGCGCGGCAATTTTTCTCAACTGCTCGGCCCGGTCCGGGTAGTAGCGGCCGAAGACCTCCGCCTGCTCCGCCAGATCGCTGGTCCAGTCGCCGTGGCGTGGCATGACGAGCGTGAACGCGGTCCGCACGATCTTGCGCGAGGCGCCGCGCACGAGCGACCGGAGCTGTGCGTCGTCGCTGGCCTCGGCCGCCTGCCGACGCCAGCGTGCCAGGGCGTCGCCGAGGTCGCCGTTGGTCTCCCGGGCGAGCAGCGAGGTCGGCCGGTAGCGCGGCAGGTGATCGGCGAGATCGTCCCCGAGCAGCGGGGTGCACAGACACGCCACGAACCAGCCGAGGTCGTGCCGCTCCAGCTCGCTCAGCAGCACGCTCCGGCCGAACAGCAGCATTCCGACGCCGTCGATCACCTCGAACCCCGCGTCCAGTTCCGCCGCGACAGCCCGCGCCTCCGCCCGGTCGGCCGGGGTGGGCTCCTCGTGCAGCGCGAGCAGCACATCCAGGTCGGACCGGCCGGGACGGGCGGTGCCGCGCGGCACGGACCCGTACAGGTACGCGCTGTGCAGGCGCGCGCCGAAATGGCGCTCCACCTGGTCGCGGAGGGCGGCGACGACGGGCTTGAACTCCGGTTGCAGCAGCCCGAGCGACCCCTCGCGCTCGATGTATCGGTCCATCAGGTGTCCTCGGGGTTCATCCGGTGTCTTGTCCCGTCCTGCCCGGCGCGCGAGAGGGCGGGGCGGGACTTGTCCGGGCACGGCCCCGTCGACATGCCTGTCGGCGGGCCTCATCGGCAGACCTCATCGATAGGCCTCCTCTGCAGGCCCCGTCGACACGCCCATCCGCATGCTCCATAGAGATCGGCCCATGCGTGAGGGGCCGGTCTCGCGTGGACCGGCCCCTCAGGCGCTGGGGCGGGGCAACCGCCGCGAGCGGCGTCGCTCAGCGCGAGCGCTTCGCCAGGCGCTCCACGTCCAGCAGGATGACCGCACGGGCCTCCAGGCGCAGCCAGCCGCGCTGGGCGAAGTCGGCGAGCGCCTTGTTGACCGTCTCGCGGGAGGCGCCGACCAGCTGGGCCAGCTCTTCCTGCGTCAGGTCGTGCACGACGTGGATGCCCTCCTCGGACTGCACGCCGAAGCGGCGCGACAGGTCGAGGAGCGCGCGGGCGACACGGCCCGGAACGTCGGAGAAGACCAGGTCGGACATCTGGTCGTTGGTCTTGCGCAGGCGGCGGGCGACGGCGCGCAGCAGGGCCGTGGCCACCTCGGGGCGGGCGTTCAGCCAGGGCTGAAGGTCGCCGTGGCCCAGGCCGAGCAGCTTGACCTCGGTCAGCGCGGTCGCGGTGGCGGTGCGCGGGCCCGGGTCGAAGAGGGACAGCTCGCCGATGAGCTCGCCGGGGCCGAGGACCGCCAGCATGTTCTCCCGGCCGTCGGGTGAGGTGCGGTGCAGCTTCACCTTGCCCTCGGTGACCACGTAGAGGCGGTCGCCGGGGTCGCCCTCGTGGAAGAGGGCGTCGCCACGGGCGAGCGTCACCTCACTCATCGAGGCGCGGAGCTCCGCGGCCTGCTCGTCATCGAGCGCCGCGAAGAGCGGGGCGCGCCGCAGAACGTCGTCCACGAATCTCTCCTTGTCGACCGGTATCAGAGGAGCGTGCTCCCCATTTTGCCGGACGGTCTACACAGTGCGATCAATCACAAGGATGACGTACTGGAGTGCCGGACCGTGAGCCAGGGGGCCGATTGGGGCGCTGATTCGCTGTGGCCGGGGCGGATGTCGGTGCCGGGCTTTAGGCTGGCCGGGTGTCCAATTCGCCGGTGAGAGCGCAGGCCAGGGGGGCTGGAAGAGTGTCCGCAGAGAACGATTCCGCTGTGGGCGAACAGCCCGCGTCCACGGCGAAAGAGCCCGTGAAGAGGGCAGCCAAGCCCGGGAAGCGGGCCGCGGAGCCCGCGAAGAAGGCCGCGCGGGTGAGCGCCGCCGCGGAGGTCGCGGGCAAGCCCGCCACGAAGGGGACGCCCGCGAAGGCCGGGACGAAGACCTCGGCGTCCTCGAAGGCCCCGGCGTCCTCGAAACCCGCGTCTGCGGAGCCCGCCCCCAAGGAGGTCGCCTCCAAGAAGGCGGCGTCTGCGGAGCCCGCCTCCAAGAAGCCCGCGTCTTCGCAGGCAGCCTCCAAGCAGGCCACCTCCAAGAAGGCCGCTTCTTCGAAGGCCGCGTCTGCGGAGCCCGCCGCCAAGAAGCCTGCCTCCAAGAAGGCGGCGTCGACGAAGCCTGCCTCCAAGAAGCCCGAGTCTTCGCAGGCAGCCTCCAAGAAGCCCGCCTCCAAGAAGCCCGTGGCTTCGAAGGCCGCTTCAAAGAAACCCGCGGCCACGGTGGCGGCGCCCAAGGCCGTGGCCGCCAAGCCCGAGTCGCATGTCGCGATGGTGCGCCGGGCGCGCCGGATCAATCGGGAGCTCGCCGAGGTCTATCCGTACGCCCATCCCGAGCTGGACTTCCGCAACCCGTTCGAGTTGCTCCTCGCCACCGTCCTCTCCGCGCAGACCACCGACCTCAGGGTCAACCAGACGACGCCGGCGCTGTTCGCGGCGTACCCGACGGCCGAGGACCTCGCGGCGGCGAACCCCGAGGACGTCGAGGCGATCATCCGCCCCACCGGGTTCTTCCGGGCCAAGACCAAGTCGATCATGGGGATCGCGACCGCCCTCAGGGACGAGTTCAGGGGCGAGGTGCCGGGCCGACTTGAGGACCTGGTCAAGCTTCCCGGGGTCGGCCGTAAGACCGCGAATGTCGTGTTGGGCAACGCTTTTGGGGTACCGGGGATCACGGTCGACACCCACTTCGGCAGGCTGGTGCGCCGTTTCAAGTGGACCGAGCAGGTGGACCCGGAGAAGGTCGAGGCGGAGATCTGCGCGATCTTCCCGAAGAGCGAGTGGACGATGCTCTCGCACCGGGTCGTCTTCCACGGCCGCCGCATCTGCCACGCCCGCAAGCCCGCCTGCGGCGCCTGTCCGATCGCGCCCCTGTGCCCGTCGTACGGCGAGGGCGAGACCGACCCCGAGAAGGCGAGCAAGCTCCTCAAGTACGAGAAGGGCGGCTTCCCGGGCCAGCGGCTGAGTCCGCCGCCGGACTACCCGGGGCGGCCCGCGCCGCCGCTCGGAGCGGGCTGACGTCACCCGGAAGGCGGACGCCGAGGCCGGCCGGAACGAAAGCGACCGGCACAGGCGTTGTGGACGATGAACGACGGGGGTGCAGATGACGCACACGAGCGAGACGTACGACGGTGATCTGAGCGGGATCGAGGGCCTCGGCCGCGTCGGCGGTCCGGCGGGCCGTACCGACGCCGACCGGGGCCGCACCGGCGGCCTGAGCGGTCGCATCGGCGGGCCCGGCCACGCCCCTGCCGCGAACGGCGCCGGAGATCCGGCCCGGCCCGGCACCCCGCGCGGCACAGGCGGCCCCGCCACGGATGCCGGACACCCCGCCACGGACGCCACGGCTGTCCCGGGCGCCGCCACGGCCCGGGTCCCCGGCCACACAGACCCCGCTGCCCCAGCGACCGGCACCGCGAGCAGCGACCACCCCCGACCGGACGGCGTGGGCGCGAGCGAGCTCGTCGTGACCAGTGAAGGGCTGCCCGAGTGGCTGGAGCCGGTCGCCCGGGCCGCCGAAGCGGTCGAGCCCGAGCAGATGAGCCGGTTCCTGCCGCCGGAGAGCGGGGACGGGCGGCAGTCCGCCGTGCTCATCCTTTTCGGCGACGGCCCGCGCGGCCCCGAGCTGCTCCTCATGGAGCGGGCCAGCCAGCTCCGCTCGCACGGCGGCCAGCCCTCCTTCCCGGGCGGCGCCCTCGACCCCGAGGACGGCGACCCGGCCACCACGGGGCCGCTGCGGGCCGCGCTGCGCGAGGCCGAGGAGGAGACCGGGCTCGATCCGGCCGGGGTCCAGCTCTTCGGCGTGCTTCCCCGGCTCTACATCCCGGTCAGCGGCTTCGTCGTGACACCCGTGCTCGGCTGGTGGCGCGAGCCGACGCCGGTGCGGGCGGTCGACAGCGGTGAGACGGCCCGCGTGTTCACGGTGCCCGTGGCGGATCTCACGGACCCGGCCAACCGCGCGACCGCCGTTCACCCGAAGGGCCACGCAGGTCCGGCATTCCTGGTCGAATCGGCGCTGGTCTGGGGCTTCACGGCCGGGGTGATCGACCGGATCATGCACTACGCGGGCTGGGAGCGCCCCTGGGACCGAGCCAAGCGGGTGCCGCTCGACTGGCACGCGTGACAGGCTGGGCCCGTGAACGTGCTGGACATCCTGTTGCTGGTCGCCGCCGTGTGGTTCGCGATCGTCGGCTACCGCCAGGGCTTCGTCGTCGGCATCCTGTCGGTGATCGGGTTCCTCGGCGGTGGTCTCATCGCCGTGTATCTGCTCCCGGTCATCTGGGACCAGCTGACCAACGAGTCCCAGGTCTCGACGACCGCGGCCGTCGTGGCGGTCGTCATCGTGATCGTCTGCGCCTCCGTGGGCCAGGCCTTCACCACGCACCTCGGCAACAAGCTGCGCCGGTACATCACCTGGTCGCCGGCGAGAGCCCTGGACGCCACGGGCGGCGCCCTGGTGAACGTGGTGGCCATGCTGCTCGTCGCGTGGCTGATCGGTTCCGCGCTGGCCGGGACGGCTCTGCCGACGCTGGGCAAGGAGGTCCGCAACTCCAAGATCCTGCTCGGGGTCTCCAACGTGATGCCTCCCCAGGCGTCCACCTGGTTCAGCGACTTCTCCTCGGTGCTCGCGCAGAACGGCTTCCCGCAGGTCTTCACGCCGTTCTCGAACGAGTCGATCACCGAGGTCCAGGCGCCCGACCCGAAGCTCGCGGGCAGCCCGGTCGCGGCCACCGCCAAGAAGTCGATCGTCAAGGTCGTCGGCATGGCCCCGAGCTGCGGCAAGCGCCTCGAAGGCACCGGCTTCGTGTTCGCCGACCGCCGCGTCATGACCAACGCGCACGTGGTGGGCGGCGTCGACGAGCCGACCATCCAGATAGGCGGTCAGGGGCGCACGTACGACGCGAAGGTCGTGCTCTACGACTGGCGGCGCGACATCGCGGTGCTCGACGTGCCGGAGCTGAAGGCGCCGCCGCTCCAGTTCACCTCCACCGACGCCCGCAGCGGCAACAGCGCGATCGTCGCGGGCTTCCCCGAGGACCACCCCTACGACGTCCGCTCCGCCCGCGTCCGTGGCCGCATCAGCGCCAACGGGCCGGACATCTACCACCGCGGCACCGTCCGCCGCGATGTCTACTCGCTGTTCACCACGGTCCGGCCGGGCAACTCCGGCGGCCCGCTGCTGACCCCCGAGGGCAAGGTGTACGGGGTGGTCTTCGCGAAGTCGCTCGACGACCCGGACACCGGGTACGCGCTGACCGCCGACGAGATCCAGGCCGACATTCAGCAGGGCCGCACGGCCAGCCAGCAGGTCGACAGCCAGCAGTGCGCCCTATGACCCCCTGACGAGAAGGCTGCGATGCGACTGACGATCCTCGGCGGCGGCGGCTTCCGCGTCCCGCTGGTGTACGGCGCCCTGCTGCGCGACCACGCGCCCGGGCGGGTCACCGAGGTGGTCCTGTACGACCTGGACGGGGCCCGGCTGCACGCGATCGGCAGGGTCCTCGCCGACCGGGCGTACGGAATCGAGGACGCGCCCCGGGTGCGCACCACCACCGACCTCGACGAGGCGCTGCGCGGCGCGGACTTCGTGTTCTCCGCGATCCGCGTCGGCGGCCTGGAGGGGAGGGCGGCCGACGAGCGGATCGCGCTCGCCGAGGGGGTCCTCGGGCAGGAGACGGTCGGCGCGGGCGGCATCGCCTACGGGCTGCGCACGGTGCCGGTCGCCGTGGAGATCGCCCGCCGCGTCAGGGCGGTCGCCCCCGAGGCCTGGGTCATCAACTTCACCAATCCGGCGGGCCTGGTCACCGAGGCGATGGCCGAGCACCTCGGCGAGCGCGTGATCGGCATCTGCGACTCGCCGGTGGGGCTGGCCCGCCGGGTCGCCCGCACGATCGGCGTCGACCCCGAGGCCGTGCGCCTGGACTACGCGGGCCTCAACCATCTGGGCTGGCTGCACGGGTTGTACGAGGGCGAGAAGAACGTCCTGCCGCGCCTGTTCGAGCAGGGCGACGAGCTGCTGACCTCCTTCGAGGAGGGCAAGCTGTTCGGCGCCGACTGGCTGCGCTCGCTGGGCTCGGTGCCCAACGAGTACCTGCACTACTACTACTTCAACCGCGAGGCGGTGAGCGCCTACCGGCGGGCCGAACAGACCCGCGGCGCCTTCCTGAAGGACCAGCAGGCACGTTTCTACGCCACGGCGGAGACCGTTCCCGACGCGTCGGTGTGGGCGGCCTGGGACCGCACGCGGGCCGAGCGCGAGGCCACGTACATGTCGGAGAACCGGGACGCGTCGGGCGCCGGTGAGCGCGCGGCCGAGGACCTGGAGTCCGGCGGGTACGAGAACGTGGCCCTCGCCCTCATGCGGGCCATCGCCAGGAACGAGGCGGCGACGCTCATCCTGAACGTGTGCAACGGGAACTCCCTGCGCGCGCTCGACGAGCGAGCCGTCATCGAGATCCCCTGCCGCGTCGACGCCGCGGGCCCCCGCCCGCTGCCCGTGTCGCAGCTGACGGGCCATGAGGCGGGCCTGGTCAACGCGGTGAAGGCAGTCGAGCGGTGTGTCCTGGAGGCGGCCGCGAGCGGGTCGGCGCGGGCGGCGGTGAAGGCCTTCGCGCTGCATCCGCTGGTCGACTCCGTCCAGGTGGCCCGAAGGCTCCTGGACGGCTACCGGGGCGCCCACCCCGGCCTCGGCTACCTCAGGGCCGACTAGGCACCGCGCCCGCTACGTACGGGCGTGCCGCAGCCGGGCCGAGACCCAGCGGGCCCGGCGCCGCAGAATGCGCGGAATCCCCACCTCCCGGGAATCGGGGGAGGGGTGTGGTGACCCCTGCCCCTGCGGGCCGCCCCTCTCGTACGAGACCGGCCCTGCGGCCGTTCGGCGGTTGCGTGCTGCGTCACCGTAGTCGTGCGTCCAGCCCATACCCCGACGTGTGCCCGGGGCCCATGGTCGGTAACCGCGTCAGAGGGGGCCAATTGGCCTATGCGCCGGGCAAGTGGCCGTTCGTAGGACAGCAGTTCCCCCACGGCCCTCGGAACTCAGCGATCCGGTTCCGGATCCTTCAGCCAGTTGACCAGTTCGGTCGAGAACGCGACCGGATCCTCCTCGTGCGGAAAGTGCCCCAGACCGTCGAACAGCCGCCAGCGGTACGGCGCTTCGACGTACTCGCCCGACCCGGCCGCGCTGCGGGTGCGCATCACCGGGTCCAGCGAACCGTGCAGATGGAGCGTGGGGACCCGGACCGGCCGCTTCATCCTCCGGTTGAACTGGATGCCGTCCGGCCGTGCCATCGACCGCACCATCCAGCGGTACGGCTCGATCGAGCAGTGCGCGGTGGACGGGATGCACATGGCGCGCCGGTAGGTCTCCACGGCCTCGTCCTCGGGCTGGCGCGGGCCCGACCAGTCCCGTACGAGCCGGGCCACCAACGCGCCGTCGTCCGCGACCAGCTGACGCTCCGGCAGCCACGGCCGCTGGAAACCCCAGACGTAGGACCCGGCCGAGGTCTGCTTGAAGTCGGCGAGCATCGCCGAGCGCCAGCGGCGCGGGTGCGGCATGGACGACACCACGAGCCGGCGCACCACCTTGGGCCGCATCACGGCCGCCGTCCACGCCAGATAGCCCCCGAGGTCGTGGCCGACCAGGGCCGCGTCGGGCTCGCCCAGGGACCGTACGACCCCGGTGATGTCGAGTGCCAGGTTGGCCGGGTCGTAACCGCGTGGGGTGCGGTCGCTGCCGCCCACCCCGCGCAGGTCCATCGCGACCGCCCGGAACCCGGCGTCGGCCAGCGCCGTCAGCTGATGGCGCCACGTCCACCAGAACTGCGGAAAGCCGTGCAGCAGCAACACCAGTGGGCCCTCGCCGAGTTCGGCGATGTGGAAGCGCGCCCCATTGGCCGCCACGTCCCTATGGGTCCAGGGACCATCGATGCGGACGGGGCTGCCGGTGCCGCCAGGGCTTCCGGTACCGGGATCGGGTGCGGTCATGCAGACGAGCGTGCCACAGTGGCGCCGGTGTCCGTGACCGTCACCTCGACGGTGGCCGGACGCGGGTGGGGCTTGACGCCCTGGAGGGCCGAGGCCGTCGCCTTGGCCGAGGCGATGGACTTCTCCGGCGGCTTCACCTTCTTGAACTTGGCCACGGCGAGCACCCCGAGCAGCGCGGCCACCACCAGGAACGCACCGCCCACGATGAGGAACGACCAGGCGAGCCCGAGCCCCAGGTTGTGGATGCCGTACGCCGCCGCGAAGCTCAGCACGGGCAGCGAGAACAGCGCGAGCACACCGGCCGTGCCGATGGCGAGGCCACCGATCGCGCCGCGCTTGGCGTCCTGGCGCAGCTCGGCCTTGGCCAGCGCGATCTCGTCGTGCACCAGCGCGGACATCTCGGCGGTCGCGGAGGCGACCAGCTGGCCGAGGCTGCGCTCGGCGCTGCCGGCGTTGTGGCTGGGGTCGCTCATCGCTGACTCCCTCATCTCTCTCGAATACCGACGGGTCGAACAGGGCCCACGGGTCCAACAGGTCCGTTGTCAGATCATGCCGGACTGTCGCCGTCGTCGCGCCCCGCCCCCGCCACTTGCGCCAGCCTGCGGTGCTCGGCCGCCTTGTTCTCGTAGATCTCGGCCATCCGCAGGTGGTACTCCGGCTTGTCCAGTTCGTACATGTCGGGGATGCCGTCCTGGTCGTCGTCGCGCTCCTCGTCCTCGACGAGCGCCTTGTACCTGCGCACCCGCATCTTGAGCAGGGCGGAGGCGAGGACGGCCGCCGTCAGGGAGCCCACGAGGACGGCGGCCTTGACCTCGTCCGTCAGCGTGGGTCGCCCGTCGAAGGCGAGTTCGCCGATGAGCAGCGAGACCGTGAAGCCGATGCCGGCGAGCGTGGCGACGGCGAACACGTCCGGCCAGGCCAGGTCGTCGTTGAGCTCGGCCTTGGTGAACCGGGCGGCGAGCCAGGTGCCGGCGAAGATGCCGAGCGCCTTGCCGACGACCAGGCCGAGGACGACGCCGAGTGTCTCGGGCCGGGTGAAGACGTCGGCCAGGGTGCCGCCGCTGATGCCCACGCCGGCCGAGAAGAGTGCGAAGAGCGGGACGGCGAGACCGGCCGAGACGGGCCGTACCAGGTGTTCGATGTGCTCGCCGGGAGAGTGCTCCTCTCCCTCGGTGCGATGGCAGCGGAGCATCAGGCCCATCGCGACCCCGGCGATGGTGGCATGGACGCCGCTGTTGTACATCAGCCCCCAGATGACGAGCGCCAGGGGGAGGTAGACGTACCAGCCGCGCACGCCCTTCCTGAGCAGCAGCCAGAAGACGACCAGGCCGACGAGGGCGCCGCCCAGGGCCGCGAAGTTGATGCCGCTGGTGAAGAAGACCGCGATGATCAGGATCGCGAAGAGGTCGTCGACGACGGCGAGGGTGAGCAGGAAGGCGCGGAGCGCGGAGGGGAGCGAGGTGCCGATGACCGCGAGGACGGCGAGCGCGAACGCGATGTCCGTGGCGGTCGGTACGGCCCAGCCGTCGAGGGAGCCGCCGCCGAGGACGTTGACGAGCGTGTAGACGAGAGCGGGGACCGCCATGCCGCAGAGGGCCGCGATCACGGGCAGCGCTGCGGCCTTCGGGTCGCGCAGATCACCGGCGACGAGTTCGCGCTTGAGCTCGATGCCGGCGACGAAGAAGAAGATGGCGAGCAGCCCATCGGCCGCCCAGTGCTGGATGGAGAGGTCGAGCCCCAGGGAGCTGATTCCGAGGTGGAAGCTCCGCACCGACTCGTAGCTCGAACCCAGGGTGTTCGCCCAGATGAGGGCGGCGATGGCGGCCACGAGCAGCAGCACGCCGCCGACGGTCTCGGCGCGCAGGGCGTTCGCGACGAAGGTGCGCTCGGGGAGCGAGAGCCGTCGGAGGAACTTCTGGGGCGGGGTGGGTATGGCCACGGGGCGACCTCCGGTCGGTTCGGCGGGCATGACTGAGCACGTTGCCGACCAGACTTCCCGGCGCACCTGACTTTCTTGTCGCGTCATTGACGCTTTGCTTACTTTACCTAACTTCATGGCGAGGTGTGCGGCGGGGCGGATCCGGTGATCGTCACTTTAGGGGCAGATCGGTAAAAAGGCGCGCGAACGTGGGCGGACGCACGCGCAGGGCCCGGCCGGAAGCCCGGCCGGGCCCTGCGATCGGCGGTCCTGGCTCAGTCCTCGCTGGCGGCGCTCGGCAGCTTGTTCTGGATCAGCGCCATCACCGAGGAGTCGGTCAGCGTGGTGACGTCACCCAGCTCACGGTTCTCGGCGACGTCGCGGAGCAGTCGGCGCATGATCTTGCCGGAGCGCGTCTTGGGCAGCTCCGCGACCGGCAGGACGCGCTTCGGCTTGGCGATCGGGCCGAGCGCCGAGCCGACGTGCGCCCGCAGCTCCTCGACCAGGCCCTCGCTCTCGGCGGCGGTGCCGCGCAGGATGACGAACGCCACGATGGCCTGCCCGGTCGTCTCGTCGGCGGCGCCGACCACGGCCGCCTCGGCGACCGAGGGGTGCGAGACGAGGGCCGACTCGACCTCGGTCGTCGAGATGTTGTGGCCGGAGACGAGCATGACGTCGTCGACGCGGCCGAGCAGCCAGATGTCGCCGTCGTCGTCCTTCTTGGCGCCGTCACCGGCGAAGTACCGGCCCTCGAAGCGCGACCAGTACGTGTCGATGAAGCGCTGGTCGTCGCCCCAGATGGTGCGCAGCATCGAGGGCCACGGCTCGGTCAGGACGAGGTAGCCGCCTCCGCCGTTCGGGACCTCGTGCGCCTCGTCGTCGACGACGGTGGCGCTGATGCCGGGCAGCGCCCGCTGCGCCGAGCCGGGCTTGGTCTCGGTGACGCCGGGCAGCGGCGAGATCATGATCGCGCCGGTCTCGGTCTGCCACCAGGTGTCCACGATCGGGCACGTGTCGGCGCCGATGTGCTTGCGGTACCACATCCACGCCTCGGGGTTGATCGGCTCACCGACCGAGCCCAGGACCCGCAGACTGCTCAGGTCGAACTTGGCGGGGATGTCGTCGCCCCACTTCATGAACGTACGGATCGCGGTCGGCGCGGTGTAGAGGATGGTCACGCCGTACTTCTGCACGATCTCCCAGAACCGCCCCTGGTGCGGGGTGTCCGGGGTGCCCTCGTACATGACCTGGGTCGCGCCGTTGGCGAGCGGCCCGTAGACGATGTACGAGTGCCCGGTGACCCAGCCGATGTCGGCGGTGCACCAGTAGACGTCGCTCTCCGGCTTCAGGTCGAAGACGGCCTGGTGGGTGTACGAGGCCTGGGTGAGGTAGCCGCCGGAGGTGTGCAGGATGCCCTTGGGCTTGCCCGTCGTACCCGAGGTGTAGAGGATGAACAGCGGGTGCTCGGCGTCGAAGGCGGTGGGCGTGTGCTCCACCGACTGACGGGCGACAATGTCGTCCCACCACACATCGCGTCCCTCGGTGAACGCGGTGTCCTGGCCCGTGCGGCGCACCACCAGGACGTGCTCGACCTGCGGGCACTTGGCGACCGCCTCGTCGATGGCGGGCTTCAGGGCGGACGGCTTGCCGCGCCGGTAGCCGCCGTCGGCGGTGATGACGAGCTTGGCGTCGGCGTCCTGGATGCGGGAGGCGACCGCGTCGGCGGAGAACCCGCCGAAGACCACGGAGTGCGCTGCGCCGACCCGGGCGCAGGCGAGCATCGCGACGGCCGCCTCGGGGATCATCGGCAGGTAGACCGCGACCCGGTCCCCGGCCCGGACACCCAGCTCCGTAAGGGCGTTGGCGGCCCTTGACACCTCGTCCTTGAGCTCGGCGTAGGTGAGGGAGCGGCTGTCGCCCGGCTCGCCCTCGAAGTGGATGGCGACCCGGTCGCCGTGGCCGGCCTCGACGTGCCGGTCGACGCAGTTGTACGCGACGTTCAGCTTGCCGTCGGCGAACCACTTCGCGAAGGGCGGGTTCGACCAGTCGAGGGTCTCGGTCGGTTCGGTGGCCCAGGTCAGGCGCCGGGCCTGCTCGGCCCAGAACCCCAGCCTGTCCGCCTCGGCCCGCTCGTACGCCTCCGCCGTGACGTTGGCGTTCGCGGCCAGCTCGGCGGGCGGCGCGAACCGCCGCTCCTCCTTGAGCAGGTTGGCCAGGCTTTCGTTACTCACGACATCTCCCTTTCCCAGGGCGTCCTATGTGCCTATGTGTCCCGGCCATAGCTCATCAGCCCAGCGGCCGGGTGACAAGAGTCTCCAGGGAATTGGTTTAGACCTGTAGGAGCGGCCGGTCGTCGGCGTGGCGCGCGTACGGCCTCTCCTGCGGGCAGGGAGCCGTGCGGGAGAGGCCGTACGCGATCGGAGAGGCGGGGCGGGTTCAGGCGTGCGTGTCCTCCAGGAGGTTGACGCCGATGCCCTCGAAGACCTCCGCGTGGTCGTCCGGAGCGAGCAGGTACGCCTGCGCCTCACCGACGTGGAAGTACATGCCGTGCAGCGCGAGGGTGCCGGCCGCGAGGGCGCGGGCCACCGAGTCGTGCCGGCGCAGATGCTCCAACTGCTGGACCACATTGGTCAGACAGAGCTGCTCCACGGCGTCGGCGGGCAGCCGCCCGGCGATGCGGGCCCAGGAGTGCCGCCGGCTCGCCATCCGCTCCAGACTCGGCTGCCCGTACCGCAGCCAGCGGCGCAGCGGGGTCATCGGCGCCCCGGGGCTGCTGTTGAGCAGCGCCTGCATCGCGCCGCAGCCGGAGTGCCCGCAGACGGTGATCGACTCGACCCGGAGGATGTCCACGGCGTACTCGATGGCCGCCGCGACGGAGTCGTCGGCGCCCTCGGTGCCCGGCGGCGGCACCAGGTTGCCGATGTTGCGCACGGTGAACAGGTCGCCCGGGCCGCTGGAAGTGATCATGCTGGTGACCAGCCGGGAGTCGGCGCAGGTGATGAAGAGCTGCTGCGGGCGCTGGCCCTCGCGGGCGAGCCGGGCCAGCTCGTCGCGCACCAGGGGCGCGGTGTTGCGCTGGAACGAGCTGAGCCCGCTGGCCAGTTGGTTCTGGTGGGTGTGCTGCGACGGGCGGTCCTGACAGTGGTGGTTGCGCCACGGCGTCCATGGGCGGCAGCAGGTGTGCGCGCTCGACGCGGGCTCGGCGATCCGCCCTCCGGCGCGCCCGGTGATCCGTACCGCGCCGCCGCGCGCCTGGTGGGTGCCTTGCCAGCTCTGCAGCGCCTCGAAGGCCGCGTGATCCATGAACGACCCGTCCAACTCCACCACGGCGTCGGCCCCTTGGGGGACGTGGCCGAGCGCCCGGGTCAGCCGGGGCACGGCGAGGAACGTCAACTGGCCGCGTGCGCGCACCAGATAGGTGCCGTCGGCCTGCTCCTGGGTGGTGATCCGCGTACGGGCCAGGCGGTGCAGCGCGACGGCCACGGCCACCGCGATGCCCAGGACCACTCCTTGCAGCACGCCCAGGACGAGCACCCCGCCCACGGACGCCACGTACACCAGGAACTCGCGGTGTTGGTGGACGTTGCGGATGTGCGCGAAGTTGACCATCTGGATGCCGACCATCATGACCAGGGCGGCGAGCGCGGCGAGCGGGATCCATTCGAGCACGGAGACGAGCAGCCCGGCCGCGAGCAGCACCCACACGCCGTGCAGCACAGTCGAGGCGCGGCCGGTCGCGCCCGCCCGGACGTTGGCGCTGCCGCGCACCGCCCCGCCGGAGACGGGCATTCCGCCGAGCAGCCCGGACACCGCGTTGGCGATGCCCTGGCCGCGCAGCTCGCGGTCGAGGTCGGCGCGCGGCGGGGCCGCGGCGCCCGGCCGCTCGGATGCCAGGCGGTCGACGGCGACGGCGGAGAGGAGCGACTCCAGGCTGGCCACCAGCGTCACCGTGAGCACGGCGGCGACGATGCCGAGCGCCGGGCCGTGCGGCAGCTCGGGCAGCACATGCGCGTCCCAGGAAGGCAGTTCGACCCGGGCGATGCCCGGCGCCGCGAGCGCGGCGACCCCGGTGGCGACCACGACACAGGCCAGCGCGGCCGGAACCTTGCGCAGCGCCTTTCCGGCCCGCCCGGGAACGCGGGGCCACAGCAGGAGCACGGCGATGGTCAGTGCGCCGATGAGCGGCGCGGCCGGGCCGACGTGGGCCAACTGGTCGGGCAGCGCGAGGGCGTTGTCCACCGCCGAGCTCTGCGGGGAGCCGCCGAGGACGATGTGGAGCTGGGCGAGCGCGATGGCGGCTCCGATGCCGGCGAGGGTGCCGTGCACGATGGCGGGGCTGACCGCCAGCGCGGAGCGCGCCGTCTTCAGTGCACCCAGGGCGACTTGGAGCAGCCCCGCGCACACGGTGATGGCGCAGCTGGTGCGCCAGCCGTACGTCTGGATCAACTCGGCGGAGACCACGGTCAGTCCGGCGGACGGCCCGCTGACGAGGAGGGACGAGCCGCCGAGGAGACCGGCGACGATCCCGCCGACACCGGCGGCGATGAGGCTGGCCTCCAGCGGCGCGTCGATGGCGACGGCGAGGCCGAGCGACATCGGGACGGCGAGCAGGAAGACGGTGATGGACGCCGACAGGTCGGCGCCCTGGAGGCGGAAGCGGCGGCGCCCGGGTCCGTCTCCCTGGGGAGCCGGGCGGCGCGGGCGCCGGATGCGAGGTGGGCGAGCTGGGGTCTTGGCGCGGGTGGGGACGCAAGCAGGCATGTTCCCGTCTCCTCCGGGGCAGCGCGGTCGCGGAACGAGGGGTCGCGGCCGTGGGTCACGGCAGTGCAGCGGCGGGATTCTCAACTCTCGGTAAATGAATCGTAATGCAGAGTAAAGCGGCTTCCTTCTCATTTAGGCCAAACAGGGCAATGATTCACTCTCAGGGGTGAATAGGCAGCTTTTCGTGCGGCTTGTCGTGCCGTTGTCCCTCAGTCTGCGTGCGACTTTTGCGGCGCCGTGACGGCATTCAACGCACATAACCGCAAGGAAGAGGTGGGCGGATGATCGCCGCCACGCACGCCAGGAAGAGGATCGCTGTCGGCGTCATCGCCGCGGCGCTGGCCGCCGGAGCCGCGGGCTGCTCCTCGGCCCCCGCCCCGACCAAGCCGGGCGCCCCCGCCGGTCACCAGGGCGCCGCCGCCCCCAACATCGCCCCGCACCTCATCGGGGACGGCTCCACCGCGTACACAGGGCTCCAGCCGCATCTGCTCAAGCCCGAGAAGCTGAAGCCGGGGCAGCAGCCGCCGCAGTTCGTGGTGTTCTCCTGGGACGGCGCCGGCGAGGACAGCCAGAAGCTCTTCTCGCACTTCCGCCAGGTCGCCAAGGAGTCCAACGCGACCATGACGTACTTCCTCAGCGGCGTGTACATGCTCCCGGACGCGAAGGCGAAGCTGTACACCGCGCCCAAGCACTCCGCGGGCACCTCGGACATCGGCTTCAACGACCTCAAGGGAATCAAGGACACCGTCACCCAGCTGCGCGCCGCGTGGCAGGAGGGCAACGAGATCGGCACCCACTTCAACGGCCACTACTGCGGGCCCGACGGCGGTGTCGGCACCTGGTCGGTGGACGAGTGGAAGAGCGAGATCGCGCAGGCCAAGTCCTTCGTGAAGAACTGGAAGACCAACTCCGGCCTGAAGGCGGAGGCCCCGCTCCCGTTCGACTACGACAAGGAACTCGTGGGCGGCCGTACCCCGTGTCTGGAGGGCCGCAAGAACTTCGTGGCCGCCGCGGGCCAGCTGGGCTTCCGGTACGACACCAGCGCCGTCAACGACCAGGTGTGGCCGAAGAAGAACGCCAACGGCGTCTGGGACCTGTCGATGCAGCTGGTGCCGGTCCCGGGCCGCGACTTCGAGACGCTGTCCATGGACTACAACTTCTACATGAACCAGTCCAACGCGACGACCGGTGACGCCGATCAGCACGAGTACTGGGGCAACCAGATGCGCGACGGCCTCCTCCAGGCCTTCGACCGCTCCTACAACGGCAACCGCGCCCCGCTGATCATCGGCAACCACTTCGAGTCCTGGAACGGCGGCGCCTACATGCGGGCCGTGGAGGACACCGTCAGGACGGTGTGCGTGAAGCGCGACGTCCACTGCGTCTCGTTCCGCCAGCTCGCCGACTGGCTCGACGCCCAGGACCCGGCGGTGCTCGCCAAGTTCACCTCGCTGAAGGTGGGCGAGGCACCGAAGGGCGGCTGGGCAGCCCTGGAGGCCGCCCAGCCCGCGGCCCCCGCGAAGCCGCAGGCTCCGCTGAAGCCGGCCGCGCCCCAGCCCGCCGTCAGGCAGGCTGCGGCTCACTGACCTCGGCGATCAGCGCCTCGCTCAGCACGAAGGCGGGGTCGACCTGCGCGGCCAGGTCGGCCCCGGTCTTCGCGTTGCCCCAGCTCTCCGCGTTCTTCAGGTGGAAGTGCACCATCTGCCGCGTGTAGCGCCCCCAGTCCCGGTTTCCGTACGAGTCGTCCGCCGCGTCCTGAAGGGACTGCAGGGCGAGCCGGTTGTCGGCCTCCAGGAGCTCGAAGCGGGGCGGGCGGCCCTTCTCCATGGCGCGCACCCAGTCGGAGTGACCGATGGTCACCAGCAGGTCGTCACCGACCTCGGCGCGCAGGAAGTCCACGTCGTCCTGGCCCTGCACCTTGTTGCCGACGACCCTGAGCGCGACCCCGTAGTCCCGGGCGTACTCCTTGTACTGGCGGTAGACGGAGACGCCCTTCCTGGTCGGCTCGGCCACCAGGAACGTCATGTCGAAGCGCGTGAACATGCCGGAGGCGAACGAGTCGGAGCCCGCCGTCATGTCGACGACGACGTACTCGTCCACCCCGTCCACCAGGTGGTTCAGGCACAGTTCGACCGCGCCGACCTTCGAGTGGTAGCAGGCCACCCCGAGGTCGGACTCGGTGAACGGGCCCGTGGCCATCAGCCGGATGTCGCCGTCGTCGAGCACGACCCGGCGCGCGCACGCCTCGTACACCGGGTTCGCCTCGCGCACCCGCAGCAGCCGGGAGCCATGGCCCGGCGGGGTCGTCTTGATCATGGTTTCGGTCGAGGCGATCCGCGGGTTGGTGCCGCGCAGGTACTCCTTGATGAGCGGCAGGTGCGCGCCCATCGCGGGCAGCGCCGCGGCCTCCTCCTCGTCGAGCCCGAGCGCGGCCCCGAGGTGCTGGTTGATGTCGGCGTCGACCGCGACGACGGCGGCCTCGTTGGCGGTGAGGTGGCGGATGAAGAGCGAGGACAGCGTGGTCTTGCCGCTGCCGCCCTTCCCCACGAAAGCGATCTTCATGTTCACCAAAGGTAATCGAATGGTGGCGTTGTGTATGCGAGGTGAGTGAAGAAGACCACTCGAAGGTGGGGTGCGGCTTGCGGACGCGTAGCCTCCTTACTTATGAGTACGAACGCCGCTGACCCTCTAGTCGCCCTCGGCGGGCTGCCGGGCGTCCCGGACGCCGTGGACTCCGTGCGCAAGGCCGTGGACCGGGTCTACGGGCACCGCGTGATGCGGCGCCGCAGCAACGAGATCACCTCGGAGGCGGCGCTGCGCGGGGCGCGCGGCAGTGCCGCCCTGTCCGGTGCGGACTGGGCGCTGGAAGAGGTGCGCAGGCGTACCGACTTCGGCAGCGAGCCCGAGGCGCGTGCGGTCGGCGCCGCTCTGCGGCTGACCGCCGAGGCGGGTCAACTGCTCTCCATCTGGCGGCAGTCGCCCCTGCGGGTGCTGGCCCGGCTTCATCTGGTGGCGGCCGCGGACGCGGATGACGCGGTCGGGCGGCCGAGGCAGCACGGCGAAGCGGTCGACGAGCCGCTCATCGAACTTCCGCTGCCTGGCGCGGACGAGGTGGCGGGTCGCCTCGAAGGCCTCTCCCGGCTGATCATCGCGGGCGGCTCGGCCCCCGCTCTGGTGACCGCGGCCATCGTGCACGGGGAACTGGTCGCGCTGCGGCCGTTCACCTCGTACAACGGACTCGTCGCGCGCACCGCGGAGCGGATCGTGCTGATCGGCAGCGGTCTGGACCCCAAGGCGATCTGCCCGGCCGAGGTCGGTCACGCGGAGCTGGGCCGGGCGGCCTACGCGGCGGCGCTCGAGGGCTATGTGTCGGGGACGCCGCAGGGCATGGCCGCCTGGATCACCCACTGCGGCAAGGCCGTCGAGCTGGGCGTGCGCGAGTCGACGGCGGTGTGCGAGGCGCTCCAGCGCGGCGCCGCGTAGGCGTCGGCCCGCTGTTCGGGGTCCCTCGGGGCTCGCCCTTTATGTGCGCGTCATGTACGTGTCGTGTCTTACGTACGGAAAAGGGTTGCGGCGGTATCGATGTCCGATACCGCCGCTGGCATGTCCACCGAGTTACCAAGCGTCCTCGAATGTTGCCCATCAGGCCGGGATTCTCTGCCCGTTCACCTGGTGCGGCTGGCCCGTAATCGACGGGTCGACGTCGCGTGGGTGCTCGATGTCCATGCTCGGTCCGTGGGGCCTTTATTGCGTAGAAGGTGATCCTCTCGGATGTCCCAGGTCTCGCGGGCCGTTGAGTCCTTTCTACTCCCGTCCGGCGAGAAGCGAAACCCCTGACCACAGTTCTTTACTTTTAGGTTCAAACAGGGGTGAAACGGACCTCTGCTTTCAGATGTGTTCCCCGGTCACGCCCTTCGGGCACGTTTACGCGCCGCCTCAGGCGGAGCCGGAGCCGCGCCGACGGCTGGCGTACCAGACGAGGCCGGCGGTCGCCGCCGCCGCGCCGACCCCCGCCGCGACCAGCAGGGCGGACCGGGGCGGCATGGTGAGCGCGGGCAGCCGTTGCTTGAGGCTGACGGGCCTGCTGAAGACGAGAATCGGCCATTCCCGCGCGGTCGCTTCACGGCGCAGGGCGCGGTCCGGGTTGACCGCGTAGGGGTGGCCGACGGACTCCAGCATCGGCACGTCGGTCGCCGAATCGCTGTAGGCGTAGCACCGTGCGAGGTCGTATCCCTCGGACGCGGCCAGCTCCTTGATGGCCTCGGCCTTCGTCGGCCCGTAGGCGTAGTACTCGACATCCCCCGTGAAGCAGCCGTCGTCGCCGACCACCATCCTCGTGGCCACCACCCGGTCCGCGCCGAGCAGTTCGCCGATCGGCTCGACGACCTCGGCACCGGAGGTGGACACGATCACGACGTCGCGGCCCGCGGCGTGGTGCTCCTCGATGAGGGAAGCGGCCTCGTCGTAGATGATCGGGTCGATCAGGTCGTGCAGGGTCTCGGCGACGATCTCCTTGACCTGCTGCACGTTCCAGCCCTTGCAGAGGGCGGACAGGTACTCGCGCATCCGCTCCATCTGGTCGTGGTCGGCACCGCCGGCGAGGAATACGAACTGCGCGTAGGCGGTACGCAGTACGGCGCGACGGTTGATCAGTCCTCCTTGATAGAAGGACTTGCTGAAGGTCAGGGTCGACGACTTGGCAATGACTGTCTTGTCCAAGTCGAAGAAGGCGGCGGTACGCGGCAACGAGTGGTTTTCCACGAGCCCGAGCATAGGCGCCCACCATTCGGCGTAAGCTGGGGCGCGTGGGTTTGCCTGAGAAGGCTCTCGGGTACACCATGGAAGTCACGGATCGTTCGCGACCGTGCTAACCCGGTCCGACTCCTCCCCCCCCGAGTCGGCCGTGGGGACGACCCCCGCTCTCCCCCCCGGCGGGGGTCGTCGCATGTCCGGACGCGTTTTCGGCCCCTCGAACCGACCGCCGTCCCCTCGCCTCGGCCTCGTTCTCCCCGCTCTGTACTGCCCAGGACTCGTCACTGTGTGTAGTGGTTGCGCTGCGCTCCGGGAGTCACCGGTATAGGTGAACGGGATATTCACAACGGGGATAGTTGTCCACAGATTTCGATCAAGATCCACATTATTTCGAGCCGCCCTCCACCGTGATTCCAGTGCGCGAAGTACGCGGACGCAGGAATCCGACTGAGAGGGGGCGGAAATCGTGGACGGAGCCATGGCATCCGACCGGCCGCCGGGCCCGGAGGGGCAGCGCGGCGGACCGCTGATCGTGACCGAGGACGAGGAACTGCTCGACGATCTGCTGCGGCTGTGCGCCGCGGCGGGCGCGGAGCCCGAGGTGTGCCACGGGGTGCCCGACCGCAGAGGCGGCTGGGAGAGCGCGCCGCTGATTCTGGTCGGTGACGACGCCGCTCCCCGGCTGCTCGGATCGGCCCGCAGACGCGGGGTGCTCCTGGTGGGGCGGAACCAGGACGACCCCGGTGTCTGGCAGACGGCGGTCGAGCTCGGCGCGGACCATGTGCTGCGCCTGCCCGACGCCGAGCCGTGGCTCGTCGACCGGATCGCGGACGCCGCCGAAGGCGTGGGACGACCGGCCCTGACGGTCGGCGTGATCGGCGGCCGGGGCGGCGCCGGGGCCTCGACCCTGGCCTGCGCCCTCGCGGTGACCGCCGCGCGTACGGGGCGGCGCACCATGCTGATCGACGGCGACCCGCTCGGCGGCGGCCTCGATGTGCTGCTCGGCGGGGAGCAGGCCGACGGCCGACGATGGCCGGATTTCGCCGCTTCGCGGGGCCGGGTCGCCGGGGGCGCCCTGGAGGAATCGCTGCCTCGGCTGCACCAGTTGAGGGTGCTGAGCTGGGACCGCGGGGACTGGGTGGTGATCCCGGGAGAGGCCATGCGGGCCGTGCTCGCGGCGGCCCGCCGCCGGGGCGGCGTGGTCGTCGTGGACCTGCCGCGCCGGATCGACGACTCGGTGGTCGAGGCGCTCGCCCAGCTGGACCTGGGGCTTCTGGTGGTCCCGGCCGAGCTGCGCGCGGTCGCGGGGGCCAACCGGGTCGCCTCCTCGGTCGGCATGGTGCTGCGCGATCTGCGCGTGGTCGTACGAGGTCCGTACGCGTCCGGGCTCGACGAGCAGTGGGTGGCCGGGGCGCTGGGCCTGCCGCTGGCGGGTGAACTGCCGTTGGAGCCAGGCCTGTTGGAGGCACAGGAGGGCGGCGCGCCGCCGGGGAGCGCCCCGCGCGGGCCGTTGGCCCGATTCTGCACGGCCTTCTGGGACCAGGCCCTCGCCGGTGGCCTCGCCGGGGGAGCGCTCTCGTGAACGCGATGCGCGATACGGGCCGCCCCTCCCCGGGCGCACCGGCGGGGGCCGCGGGAGGGGAGCGGCCCACAAGGTGGTCCGTCCAGGGCGCCGGGCCGCCGCTGCTGGACGCCGTGCGGCAGCGGCTGGCCGAGAGCGGCGCCGAGCCGACCCCGGCCAGGGTCGCGGCGGCCCTGCGTGCGCAGGGGCGGCTCCTGGGCGACGCGGAAGTGCTCGGCGGGGCCGAGGAGTTGCGGTCCGAGCTGGTGGGGACCGGGCCGCTTGAGCCGCTGCTGGCCGACCCGGAGGTGACCGATGTGCTGGTCTCCGCGCCCGACCGGGTGTGGGTGGACCGGGGCGCCGGGCTCGAACTGACCGGGGTCCGCTTCGCCGACCCGGCGGCGGTGCGCAGGCTCGCCCAGCGGCTCGCCGCGGTCGCGGGCCGACGGCTCGACGACGCCCGGCCCTGGGTGGACGCCCGGCTGCCGGACGGCACCCGGATGCATGCCGTCCTGGAGCCGGTGGCCGTCGGCTCGGCCTGTCTCTCTCTGCGGGTGGTGCGTCCGAGGGCGTTCTCCCTGGCCGAGCTCACCGCGGCGGGCACGGTGCCGCCCGGGGGTGAAAAGGTGCTGCGGGCGCTGCTCGAAGCCCGCGTGTCGTTCCTGGTGAGCGGCGGCACCGGCACCGGCAAGACCACGCTCCTGGCGACGCTGCTCGGCCTCGTCGGAGAGGGCGAACGGATCGTACTGACCGAGGACTCGGCCGAGTTGAGGCCCGACCATCCGCATGTGGTGCGCCTCGAAGCGCGGCCCGCCAATCAGGAGGGCGCGGGCCTGGTGACCCTGCGGGACCTGGTCCGCCAGGCCTTGCGGATGCGGCCGGACCGGCTGGTCGTCGGCGAGGTGCGGGGCGCCGAGGTGACGGATCTGCTGAGCGCGCTGAACACGGGGCACGAGGGCGGTTGTGGGACGGTTCATGCCAATTCCGCCGCCGATGTCCCGGCCCGCCTCGAAGCGCTGGGCACGGCCGCAGGGCTCGACCGGGCCGCCCTGCACAGCCAGTTGGCGGCCGCGCTGTCGGTGGTGGTCCATCTCGTACGCGACCGCGCCGGGCGGCGCCGGATCGCCGAGGTGCGCGTCCTGGAGCGGGACGCGGCGGGTCTGGTGGTGACGGTGCCCGCGCTGCGGTGGGGCAGGACGGGGTTCACGCGCGACTCGGGCTGGGAGCGGCTGCGGGCGCTGATCGGGGGTGCGTGGTGAGGGATCTTTCGATGGGGCTGCCCGCCTGGGCGGCGGTGTGCGCGGGCGCGGCCGCGTGGTTGTGGGCCGGTCAGGACCAGGGGGTGCGGCGGGCCCGGCTGATGTTCGCGGGTGCCGGAAGCGCAGGCGTGGGCGGGGCGGGCACCGAATTCGGCGCCGCACCTCTCGGGCGATGGTTCACGCGGGCGCGGCACAGGGCCCGGTGGCGTACGGAGTGGCTGTGTCTGCCGCTGGGGCTGCTGCTGGCCCTTCTCGGCGGATCGGTGCTGCCGCTGATCGCGGGTGCGGTGGCGGTGCCCTTGGTCGGGCGGCGGCTGCGAGCCCGGGAGCGCGAGCGGGCGAGGGCGCGGCGGGCCGACGAGGTCGTCGCCTGGTGCGCCGCGGTGGCCTCGGAGCTGCGGGCGGGCCGCCAGCCCGGCCAGGCGCTCGCGGCGGCCTGCCGGGACACGACGGCCCTGGGCGCGGTGACGGCCCCGGTGGTGGCGGCCGCGAAGTTCGGCGGAGACGTGCCCGGGGCGCTGCGGGAGGCGGCCAGGGAGCCGGGCGCCGAGGGCCTCGCGGGAGTCGCCGCGTGCTGGCAGGTCGCGGTGGACGGCGGTGCGGGCCTCGCCTCGGGACTTGAGCGCCTGGAGAGCGCGCTGCGGGCCGAGCGGGAGCAACAGGAGGCGTTGCGCTCGGAGTTGGCGGGTGCGCGCACCACGGTCCTGCTTCTCGCTCTGCTTCCGGTCCTCGGGATCGTGCTCGGCACGGCGATGGGCGCGCGCCCGCTACGGGTGCTGCTGCACAGCCCGGCCGGGTTCGGTTGCCTGCTGATCGCCGGGGTCCTTGAGGCCGCCGGAGTGTGGTGGGCGGCGCGGATCGTACGGGCCGGGGAGGGGCGGTGAGCCCGGTGCCGGAGGTTGTCCACAGGCTGGGGGTGGCGGTGGGGGCGGCCGCGCTCGTGTGGTGGGCGGCCCTCGGGGTGGCGCGGCGGCGCGACGAACGCACGCTTCGGCGCCGGATGGCGGCGCTGTTCGCCCTGGAGGCGCCGACCCCGCCCTCCCCCGGGCGCTGGAGACCGGCAGGGAAGGCGCGGATCAAGCAGTGGGGGCCGCCCCTGGGGGCGTTGGCGGCCTGTTGGGTGCTGGTCGGCGGGGTCGCGGGCGTGCTGGGCGGCCTGGCGGCGGCGTACGGCGCGTGGCGCTGGGGGCGCCGGCGTCGGGCGCGCGGGAACAGCGCCGAGGAGCTCCGTGCCGCTGCCCAAGAACTCCCGCTCGCCGCCGACCTGTTGGCGGCGTGCCTCGCGGCCGGGGCCGGGCCGCGCGAGGCGGCGGGGGCGGTGGGCGCCACCCTGGAGGGCCCCGTCGGAGCGCGCCTCGGCCGGGCCGCCGCCGAACTGCGCATGGGCGGTGAACCGGCCGACGCGTGGGGGAGGTTGGGGGCGATACCGGGCGCGGCCGAGCTGGCCCGCTGCCTGGAACGGGCCGCGACGTCCGGGTCGCCCGCGGCGGGCCCGGTCGCCCGGGTCGCCGAACGCTGCCGGGCCGAGCGGACCAGGCAGGCATCGGCGCGGGCCAGGCGCGCGGGCGTCCTGATCACCGGTCCGCTGGGCCTCTGCTTCCTCCCGGCCTTCCTCGCGGCGGGCGTCGCCCCGGTGGTGATCGGGCTGGCGGGCGGGCTGCTGAGGCGGTGAGGGGCCGTGCTCAGCGGCCCCGGTGCCACAGGCGCCGTTAGTGGCCCTCTCTGCGGGCTTGGCGTCGCCGGGCCTCGGGCCCGGAGTGCGGCGCTCGGCCGACACGACCCGGATGCGGTCATCTCCTGTCCACACACAGCACAACACATCAAGGCGCACGAAAGCGCTGACGAAGCAAGGGAGTTGGGATCAATGGACACGGTTTTCCATCGGCAGGCGAGTGTCATGAATCGGCGGATGCGGCGCTGGGGCGGTGCGCTGCGGCGGCGGGTGCGGGGTGACGCGGGGATGACGACCTCGGAGTACGCCGTGGGCACGCTCGCGGCCTGCGCCTTCGCGGCGATCCTGTACAAGGTCGTCACCAGTGGGGGCGTGGTGACCGCGCTGACCCAGCTGATCACCAAGGCGCTCGATGTGCAGTTCTGAGCGCGGCAGGCGAGGGCGGGGCGATCGGGGGTTCGTGACGGCCGAGGCCGCCGTGGCCATTCCGGCGCTCGTGGGATTCGCGCTGGCGCTGCTCTGGGCGCTGACGGCGGCCTCGGCGGAGATCCGGTGTGTGGACGCCGCCCGGGCCGGGGCCCGTGCGGTCGCCCGCTCCGAACCGGAGGCCGTGGCGGTGGCGGCGGCCAGATCGGCTGCGCCCAAGGGGGCGACGGTCACGGTGCGGCGCACCGGGGAGGTGTGGCGGGTCCGGGTGGAGTCCGCCACACCGGGCCCGCACCGCCTGGCCCTGACGCTGAGCGCGGAGGCGGCGGCCCTGGCCGAGGACACGGTGGGGGGCGTCTCGTGAACCTACCGGGACGGTGGAGGCCGGGAGCTCCGGCCGCGCGGGCGCTGGGCCGTGCCGGCTCGCTCATCCGGGGCCTCGTGGACCGGCTTGCGCGGGGCGGAAGCTGCCCCGACCGGGGCTCGGCCACGGTGTGGGTCGCGCTGTCGGCCGCCACGATGTGCGCGGTGTTCGCGGCCGTGCTGGGCCTCGGTCAGGCGGTGGCCGCGCGGCACCGGGCCGGCGGGGCCGCCGACCTGGCGGCGCTCGCGGCGGCCGACCGGGCTCTGTGGGGCTCGCCGGACGCCTGTGCCAAGGCCGCCGAGGTGGCCGCGGCGCAGGGTGCCCAGCTGGTGCGCTGCTCGGTGGCCGGGGAGATCGCGGACGTACGGGTGCGGGCGAGGTTCGGCCCGTACGCACCCAGCGTCCGAGCCCGGGCGGGACCGTCCCTGGCCGTGCCGGGGCCGCCCCCGGCGGTCCCGTGAGGGCGCGGCCGGTCAGGGCGCGGGCGGGGCCGGGTCGGGCTCGGCGGGGGCTCCCCTCAGCAGTTCCGTGAGGAGCCGCACCGCGCCCCGTTTGTGCAGGGGGTCGTTGCCGTTGCCGCACTTGGGGGACTGGATGCAGGACGGGCAGCCGGACTCGCACTCGCAGGACGCGATCGCCTCGCGGGTCGCGGTCAGCCAGCGCGCGGCGGTGTGGAAGGCGCGCTCGGCGAACCCGGCGCCGCCCGGGTTGCCGTCGTACACGAAGACCGTCGGCAGCAGGGTGTCCGGGTGCAGCGGGATGGAGACGCCGCCGATGTCCCAGCGGTCGCAGGTGGCGAAGAGCGGCAGCATCCCGATGGAGGCGTGTTCGGCGGCGTGCAGGGCGCCGCCGAGGATCTCCGGGTTGATGCGGGCGGCATCGAGCTGGTCCTCGGTGACCGTCCACCACACGGCCCGGGTGCGCAGGGTGCGGGGCGGCAGGTCGAGCTTGGTCTCGCCGAGCACCTCGCCGGTGATCAGTTTGCGGCGCAGGAAGGAGACGACCTGGTTGGTGACCTCGACGGAGCCGTAGCAGAGGCGGCCCGATCCCCACGGGATCTCGGTGTCGGTGGACAGGACGGAGATGGAGGTGGTGTCCCTGGCGACGGTCGAATAGGGCGGTACAGCCTCTTCGACGAGGGCGACGGAGTCCTCCAGGTCCAGGTGGTTCACCAGGTACGTACGGCCCTGGTGCAGATGGACGGCGCCGTCGTGGACGGTGGTGTGGGCGGCGGACTCGTCGACCGTGCCGAGCAGCCGTCCCGTCGAGGCCTCGACGACCTGGACGGGGCGGCCGCCGCCGCCCCGGATGTCGGTGAGGTCGGCGGCCCGCTCGCGGCGGGTCCAGAACCATCCGTTGCTGCGGCGCCGGAGCAGCCCGGCCCGCTCCAGCTGCGGCATGAGCTCCGGGCTGGCCGGGCCGAAGAGCTTGAGGTCGGCCTCGGTGAGCGGGAGTTCGGCCGCCGCCGCGCACAGGTGGGGAGCCAGGACGTACGGGTTGTCCGGGTCCAGCACGGTGGACTCGACGGGCTGCTGGAACAGCGCCTCGGGGTGGTGGACGAGGTAGGTGTCCAGCGGGTCGTCGCGGGCGATCAGGACGGCCAGGGCGCCCTGGCCCGAGCGGCCGGCCCGGCCCGCCTGCTGCCACAGGGAGGCCCGGGTGCCCGGGTAGCCCGCGATGAGGACGGCGTCGAGGCCGGAGACGTCGATGCCGAGTTCCAGGGCGGTGGTGGCGGCGAGGCCCAGGAGCTCGCCGGAATGCAGGGCCTGCTCCAGGGCGCGGCGCTCCTCGGGGAGGTAGCCGCCCCGGTACGCGGCGACACGCCGGGCGAGGGTCCGGTCGACCTCGTACAGGCGCTCCTGAGTGATCACGGAGATGAGTTCGGCGCCGCGCCGGGAGCGGACGAAGGCGACCGTGCGGACCCCCTGCACGGCCAGGTCGGTGAGGAGGTCGGCGGTCTCGGCGATGGCGGTGCGGCGCACCGGGGCGCCCTTCTCGCCGGGCAGCTCGGTGAGCGGGGGCTCCCACAGGGCGAAGACCAGCTCGCCGCGCGGGGAGGCGTCGTCGGCGACCTCGACGACGGGCAGGCCGGTCAGGCGGCCCGCCGCGAGGGCGGGCTCGGCGGCCGTGGCGGAGGCGAGCAGGAAGACCGGGTCGGCGCCGTAGCGCGCGCACAGGCGGCGCAGGCGGCGCAGGACCTGGGCGACGTGCGAGCCGAAGACGCCGCGATAGGTGTGGCACTCGTCGATGACGACATAGCGCAGGGCGCGCAGGAAGGAGGCCCACCTGGGGTGGGAGGGCAGGATGCCCAGGTGCAGCATGTCCGGATTGGTGAGGACGTAGTTCGCGTACTGGCGCACCCACTCGCGTTCCTCGACCGGGGTGTCGCCGTCGTACACGGCGGGGCGCACCGCGTTGCCGAGCGGGGTCGCGAGGGCCTTCACCGAGCGGCGCTGGTCGGCGGCCAGGGCCTTGGTGGGGGCAAGGTACAGCGCGGTCGCGCCGCGTCCGTTGTGCGCCTCGGAGCCGTCCAGGAGGGTGCTGAGCACCGGCGCCAGGTAGGCGAGCGACTTGCCGGACGCGGTGCCGGTGGCGATCACCACGGACTCGCCGTTCAGGGCGTGCTCGGCGGCGGTGGCCTGGTGGGCCCAGGGGTGCTCGACGCCGGCGGCCTCAATGGCGTTGATCACTTCCGGGCGGATGAGGTGCGGCCAGACTGCATGACGTCCCGCGCGCGGGGGCAAGTGCTCCGTATGAGTGATGCGCGCAGCCCGGCCCACCCCTGCGGTGAGCCGGTCGAGGACCGTGCCGGGGTCGGGTCGTTCACCCGTGCTGTCGGCGGGTGTTCTGGGGCGGTGATTCCTGGCCATCGGCACCGAGTGTGTCACTGGCGTAGCGGACAATGGTCCCAAGGCGTCGTGCAGCGCTGCCGGTAAGTGATTGAATGCCATCGCGGCTGGCTATCCGTTCTCTGGCTCCGCCGGGGAGACTCAGGGGGCGGCCGCTCGATAGCAAGGTGCTGGAGGATCCGTGGACCTGTCCCTGTCGACTCGCAATGTGTCCGGCCCTGGTGGCGACCGTACGGTCGTCGAGGTCGGTGGCGAGATTGATGTGTATACCGCGCCCAAGCTGCGCGAGCAGTTGGTCGAGTTGGTGAACGACGGCAGCTACCACCTGGTTGTCGACATGGAGGGCGTGGACTTCCTCGACTCCACGGGCCTGGGCGTGCTCGTGGGTGGGCTCAAGCGTGTGCGCGCCCACGAGGGCTCGCTGCGCCTGGTCTGCAACCAGGAGCGCATTTTGAAGATCTTCCGGATCACGGGGCTCACCAAGGTGTTCCCGATCCACGGCTCGGTCGACGAGGCCGTCAACGCGACCGACTGACGGTGGCCGTCCGCGGACGGCTCCGGAGGAAGGACAGGGGCGCCGGGCGGCACTGTGGCCCGGGGCCCCTGAGATGTACGCCCGTACGTTCGAGGGGGATCGCCCATGGCCACCGTTGAACTCCGTTTCAGTGCCCAACCCGAGCACGTCAGGACGGCCCGTCTGGTGGCGGCCGCGGTGGCGCGCCGGGCCGGGGTCGACGAGGCAGTGCTCGACGAGGTCAGACTCGCGGTCGGTGAGGCGTGCAGCCGGGCTGTCGGGCTGCACCACTCGCACGGCGTCGAGGCCCCCATCCGGGTCGTCCTGACCGAGGAGGAGAAGCTCTTCTCCATCGAGGTCGGCGACGAGGTGCCGGGTTCGGGCGGTGGCGCCGCGGCGGTGCCGGGCGTGCGCGGCCCGGGGCCCGACGAGGAGCTCGACGACAGCGGGGAGGACGAAATGGGCCTCGCTGTCATCAGTGGGCTTGTGGACGATGTGGAGGTCACCTCCGGGGCGTCGGGTGGTGTCATCCGGATGAGCTGGCCCACCACACCGGCCTCGGTGCTTCCCTGATCCACTTGTTTTCGATATTGAGACGGGCCCTGCTGAGCAGGGCCTTTTTCATTTCTTGATCCAGATTCCGACCCCGGTTCCTAGATCGCCGATCAAGCGTCAATGCTTTTGCCCCATTACCGCTTTCGGGGGGCCTTCTCGTGACCGGATCTCTCTCTGATGAGCCGATGAAGGTCAATTCCATTTGCGGCGCCCTGTTTTGATCGTGTTCCGCTACCTACAATCCGTCCACATCTTGAGCTCTGAGCGTCAAGGAGGACGAATGGCGGGGCTCTTCAACCCAACGGAACTCGACCACCCCACATCCCTGGCTGCCGCGGTCCTGACCGACGGCAACCGAACGATCGTCATCGTCATCGCGGCCGTCGCGCTGGCGGCCCTGATCGTGGCGCAATTGCTGGTGCGCCAGGTCCTCGCGGCCGGCGAGGGCACCGATTCGATGAAGAAGATCGCGGCGGCCGTACAGGAAGGCGCGAATGCCTATCTGACCCGGCAGTTGCGCACCCTCGGCATCTTCGCCGTCGTGGTGTTCTTCCTGCTGTTCCTGCTGCCGTCCGACAACTGGTCGCAGCGCGTAGGCCGTTCCGTGTTCTTCCTGATCGGCGCCGCGTTCTCGGCGACGACCGGATACATCGGTATGCGCCTCGCCGTCCGCGCGAATGTGCGCGTCGCGGCAGCCGCCCGAGAGGCGACTCCCGCGGAAGGCGAACCCGAAAAGGATCTCACCGCGGTCTCCCACAAGGCCATGAAGATCGCTTTCCGCACGGGCGGTGTGGTCGGCATGTTCACGGTGGGCCTCGGCCTGCTCGGCGCCTCGTGCGTCGTGCTCGTGTACGCGGCCGACGCGCCCAAGGTCCTGGAGGGCTTCGGCCTGGGCGCGGCCCTGATCGCGATGTTCATGCGGGTCGGCGGCGGCATCTTCACCAAGGCCGCCGACGTCGGCGCCGACCTGGTCGGCAAGGTCGAGCAGGGCATCCCGGAGGACGACCCGCGCAACGCCGCCACCATCGCGGACAACGTGGGCGACAACGTCGGCGACTGCGCCGGCATGGCGGCCGACCTGTTCGAGTCCTACGCCGTGACCCTGGTCGCGGCGCTGATCCTCGGCAAGGCGGCGTTCGGCGACTCGGGCCTCGCCTTCCCGCTGATCGTCCCGGCGATCGGCGTGGTCACCGCGATGATCGGTATCTTCGCGGTCGCCCCGCGGCGCGCCGACCGCAGCGGAATGTCCGCCATCAACCGTGGCTTCTTCATCTCCGCGGTGATCTCGATGGCCCTGGTGGCCGTCGCGGTCTTCGCCTACCTGCCGTCCTCGTACGCCAAGTTGAACGGCGTCACGGACAGCGTGATCAAGGGCCACGACGGCGACCCGCGGATCCTCGCGCTCGTCGCCGTCGCCATCGGCATCGTGCTGGCGGCGCTGATCCAGCAGCTGACGGGGTACTTCACCGAGACCACCCGGCGTCCCGTCAGGGACATCGGCAAGTCCTCGCTGACCGGCCCCGCCACCGTCGTCCTGGCCGGCATCTCCATCGGCCTCGAATCGGCCGTCTACACCGCCCTGTTGATCGGCCTCGGCGTGTACGGGGCCTTCCTGCTCGGCGGGACCTCGGTCATGCTCGCGCTGTTCGCGGTGGCGCTGGCCGGCACCGGTCTGCTCACCACGGTCGGCGTCATCGTCGCCATGGACACCTTCGGCCCGGTCTCCGACAACGCGCAGGGCATCGCGGAGATGTCCGGCGACGTCCAGGGCGCGGGCGCGCAGGTGCTCACCGACCTGGACGCGGTGGGCAACACCACCAAGGCCATCACCAAGGGCATCGCCATCGCCACCGCCGTCCTCGCGGCCGCGGCGCTCTACGGCTCCTTCAAGGACGCCATCGGCACGGCTGTGGGCGACGTCCACGCCAAGGCGAGCGAGCTGACCCTGAACATGGACATCTCGCAGCCCAACAACCTGGTCGGCCTGATGCTGGGCGCGGCGGTCGTCTTCCTCTTCTCGGGGCTCGCGATCAACGCCGTTTCCCGGTCGGCCGGTTCGGTGGTCTTCGAGGTGCGGCGGCAGTTCCGCGAGCACCCCGGGATCATGGACTACAGCGAGCAGCCGGAGTACGGGCGAGTCGTCGACATCTGCACCAAGGACGCGCTGCGCGAGCTGGCCACCCCCGGTCTGCTCGCGGTGCTCGCCCCCATCGCGGTCGGCTTCACCCTGGGCGTCGGCGCCCTCGGCTCCTACCTGGCGGGCGCGATCGGCACCGGCACCCTGATGGCGGTCTTCCTCGCCAACTCGGGCGGCGCCTGGGACAACGCCAAGAAGATGGTCGAGGACGGCCACTTCGGCGGCAAGGGCAGCGAGGCCCACGCCGCCACGGTCATCGGCGACACGGTCGGCGACCCCTTCAAGGACACCGCGGGGCCGGCGATCAACCCGCTGCTCAAGGTGATGAACCTGGTGGCGCTCCTGATCGCGCCGGCCATCGTGAAGTTCTCCTACGGGGACGACGCGAGCCCGGCCGTCCGGGCCGTCGTGGCGGTGCTGGCGCTGCTCGTCATCATCTGCGCGGTGTACGTCTCGAAGCGGCGCAGCGTGGCCGTGGGTGACGACGGCAACAACGAGCGGGTCGCGAAGTCACCGGACCCGGCGGTGGTTTCGTAGCCGTCGGCTGGACAAAGGGCGGGCGGACGGTGGGGTTTGACACACCGTCCGCCCGTTCTGCTTGGTGCAAATGGCTGCAAAAGGGTGCAGATCGCACAGGCGCCAGGCGTTTGTCGCCCACTTGGCGTGTATGTTCCGGGGCCGAGAGCCTTGGAAGGGACCAAACCGGTGAACAAGAAGCTTGCAGCCGCACTGTCCGGCGGTGCGGTACTGATGCTGACGTTGTCGGGCTGCAGCGACGACTCCAGCAAGAAGGTCGACGACTGGGCGAAGACCTTCTGCAACTCGGCCCAGCCCCAGTTCAAGAAGATCACCGACGCCAACGCCGCCATCCAGGCGCAGACGCGTGACGACAGCAAGCCGGCCGACGTGCAGAAGACCGACTCGGGCGCCTTCCAGCAGATCTCGGACGCTTACAAGGCGCTGGGCGCTGCCGTCGACAAGGCCGGTGCCCCGCCCGTCAAGGACGGCGCCACCACGCAGCAGGAGGCCGTCAAGGAGCTGAACGCCTCCTCCGTGTCGTACGCGAACCTGAAGAAGAAGGTCGACGCGCTCAACGCCGGTGACCAGGCGGCCTTCGCCAAGGGCCTGGAGGACATCGCGACCGAGCTCGGCAAGATCAGCTCGTCGGGCGACGCCTCGCTGAAGAAGCTGGAGTCCGGCGACGTCGGCAAGGCGATGCAGAAGCAGCCCGGCTGCCAGAAGCAGACGCCCTCCTCGCCCGCGCCCTCCGGGTCGGGTGCGGGCGCGCCGCCCGCCTCGCCGTCGCAGTCGGCCTCGCCCTCGGGGTCCGCGTCGCCCTCGGCCTCGGGCAGCCCCAAGTCGTAGGCCCCGTACGCGCACGGCCGCGGCCCGGTCCCCAGGCGGGGGCCGGGCCGCGGCCGTGATGGGGTGATTGTCGGTGGCAGCGGCCACAATGGGCGGGTGAGTACGACCAGTCTTCCCGCGCCCACTCACGCAGCCCGCCTGCGTGACGCCCTGCTCGCCGCCGCCTTCACCGCCGACGGCCTGCTCGACCTGCTCGGCGCGCCCGCCTACGCCGCGCTGGCCCGCAGCGAGACCGTCCCCGCCCTGCGCGCCACCCGGGGGCACACCCCGCTCGACACGCTGGTGCGGCTCTTCCTGCTCCAGCAGCCCGTCCCGTACGAGAGCGCCCGTGCGGCCCTCCCGCTGGAGGACGCCCTCGCGGACGGCTGGGTGGTCCGCGCGGGCGAGGCGGTGCGCGCCACGGTGGACGTGCGGCCCTACGGCGGGCCCGAGGGGCAGGACTGGTTCATCGTCTCCGACCTGGGCTGCGCGGTCGGCGGCGCGGGCGGGGCGAGCGGGCGCGACGAGGCCATGGTGCTCGGCGTCGGCGGCGCGTCCACGACCCTGGCCGGCCTCACCGTCCGGCTGCCCGTCGGCCCGGCCCTCGACCTCGGCACCGGCTCCGGCATCCAGGCGCTGCACGCCGCGCAGCACGCCACCCGGGTCACCGCCACCGACCTGAACCCGCGTGCGCTCGACTTCACCCGGCTCACGCTCGCGCTCTCCGGCGCCCCGCAGGCCGAGTTGAGGACGGGCTCGCTCTACGAGCCGGTGGGCGAGGAGACGTACGACCTGATCGTGTCCAACCCGCCGTTCGTGATCTCGCCCGGCGCCCGGCTGACCTACCGGGACGGCGGCATGGGCGGGGACGATCTGTGCCGCTCGCTCGTTCAGCAGGCGGGGGAGCGCCTCAACCCCGGCGGGTACGCCCAGTTCCTGGCCAACTGGCAGCACGTCGAGGGGGAGGAGTGGCAGGACCGGCTCCGCTCCTGGGTCCCGCGCGGCTGCGACGCCTGGATCGTGCAGCGCGAGGTCCAGGACATCACCCAGTACACCGAGTTGTGGCTGCGCGACGCCGGGGACCACCACACCGACCCGGCCCGGTACGCGGAGCGCTACGAGGCGTGGCTGGACGAGTTCGAGGCGCGCGGGACCACGGCGGTCGGCTTCGGCTGGATCACCCTGCGCCGCACCGACAGCGAGCGGCCGTCCATCGTGGTCGAGGAGTGGCCGCACCCGGTCGAGCAGCCGCTGGGCGACGCCGTGCACGCGCACTTCGAGCGCCAGGACTACCTGCGCGCCCACGACGACGCGGCGCTGCTCGCCGACCGGTTCCGCCTCGCCGACGAGGTGGCGCAGGAGCAGGTCGGTCTTCCGGGCGCCGAGGACCCGGAGCACGTGGTGCTGCGGCAGAACCGCGGCATGCGCCGGGCGACGAAGGTCGACACGGTGGGCGCCGGGTTCGCGGGCGTCTGCGACGGACAGCTGCCGGCCGGGCGGATCCTGGACGCCATCGCCCAGCTGATCGACGAGGACCCGGTCCGGCTGCGCGACCGCACGCCGGAGGCCATCCGGCTCCTGGTCGAGCAGGGCTTCCTGGAGCCGGTGGGGGAGTAACTACTGAGGAGGGGCGGGGGAGTACAGCGGTCCGGTCCGCCCCTGCCGGGAGGATCCGCGGGCGGCGCGCGGCCCTCGCGGACGCCTGCCCGGCTACTGGGGACGGGGCGTTGGGCTATCGGCGGCCCACGACGCGGGGTCGGGGAGGCCGAAGTCCGGTGCAGGGAAAGGACTTCGCGGCCGGGCCCACGGCGTCGGCTCCGCGCTGCTGCTGCTCACCGGGGCGAACGTGCCCCGCTCGTCGCAGCACGGGTGGACGCGTACGACGGGTGACGTACTGCCGCTGACGCATGCGGCGGACGCGGCCCGCCGACCGGCCGACGGCGGCGGCATCGCCCGGGGCCCAGTCGGTGCGGAGTGCGGGGCGGGGGCCGGGTACGCGCTGCTCGCGATGGGGCCGCTCGTCGTGTTCGAGCGGGGCGGCGGGCGGCGGGCCACGCCCGACGTGATGTGACGCTCGGCGCGCCCTGTGACGTCCGACGCGTCGAAGCGAGGGGATCTGGCTGAAATGTGCATGATCGGGTGACCGTTCACCCGGCGTTCTCCGGAATGCGGCCCCGGCTCTGCCCGGGGGTGCCGCGCGGTGACCAGGATCGCGCGCATGAACGCAATGGGTGGGACCGAGACGGGCCCGGCCGTCTTCGCGGGGACGGTGTTCGTGCTGTTCGGGGGCGCTCTGCTGCTGTGGACGGCGTCCTGTCTGCGCCGCCGCACGCCGGTCGCGCACGGCGTTTCGCCCGTCACCTCCGCCGTGCTCACGAGTGTCTCGGGCGCGGTCTTCCTGCTGCTCGGCCTGTGGTGCTTCGCCCGCATCTAGCCCGAAAGGGGATGAAACGCTTTTCGGAAGGCTTCGGGACGGTCCGGGCGGCAGGATCGCGGTAAGTCGGGTTACCGTTCGAGTGGCCGCTGCGGGCTTTTGCTGTTTGACACGGGGGCGGGTTGTACCGTCACACTCCGCAGCGTCACGTACTGACACCCGAGTGCCGACCGGAGAGAAGAGCGAAGTTGTCCCCGACCAGCGAGACCGCAAAGGGCGGCCGCCGACTCGTCATCGTCGAGTCTCCTGCCAAGGCGAAGACGATCAAGGGCTACCTCGGCCCCGGTTATGTCGTCGAGGCGAGCGTCGGGCACATCCGCGACCTGCCGAACGGCGCCGCCGAGGTGCCCGAGAAGTACACCGGCGAGGTGCGCCGGCTCGGAGTGGACGTCGAACACGACTTCCAGCCGATCTACGTCGTCAACGCCGACAAGAAGGCCCAGGTCAAGAAGCTCAAGGAGCTTCTGGCCGAGTCCGACGAACTCTTCCTCGCCACCGATGAGGACCGCGAGGGCGAAGCCATCGCGTGGCACCTGCAGGAAGTGCTCAAGCCCAAGGTCCCGGTCCACCGGATGGTCTTCCACGAGATCACCAAGGACGCGATCCGGGACGCCGTCGCCAACCCGCGCGAGCTCAACCAGCGCATGGTCGACGCCCAGGAGACCCGCCGCATCCTCGACCGCCTCTACGGCTACGAGGTCTCGCCGGTCCTGTGGAAGAAGGTCATGCCGCGGCTGTCCGCCGGGCGCGTCCAGTCCGTGGCCACCCGGCTCGTCGTCGAGCGGGAACGCGAGCGCATCGCGTTTCGTTCCGCTGAGTACTGGGACCTGACCGGGACGTTCTCCACCGGCCGGGCGGGCGACGCCTCCGACCCGTCCACGCTGGTGGCGCGGCTCAACACGGTCGACGGCCGGCGCGTGGCGCAGGGCCGCGACTTCGGCCCCGACGGACAACTCAAGAGCGACGTCCTGCACCTGGACGAGGCGAACGCGCGGGCCCTGGCCGCGGCGCTCGCCGACTCCTCCTTCGCCGTGCGCTCGGTGGAGTCCAAGCCCTACCGCCGCTCGCCGTACGCCCCGTTCCGTACGACGACGCTCCAGCAGGAGGCCTCGCGCAAGCTGGGCTTCGGCGCCAAGGCGACCATGCAGGTCGCCCAGAAGCTGTACGAGAACGGCTTCATCACCTATATGCGTACGGACTCCACGACGCTGTCCGACACGGCCGTCGCGGCCGCCCGGGCCCAGGTGACGCAGCTGTACGGCGCCGACTACCTGCCGGACAAGCCGCGCACGTACGCCGGAAAGGTCAAGAACGCGCAGGAGGCGCACGAGGCGATCCGCCCTTCGGGTGATCGTTTCCGCACCCCGGCCGAGACCGGCCTGACGGGCGATCAGTTCCGGCTCTACGAGCTGATCTGGAAGCGCACCGTCGCCTCCCAGATGAAGGACGCGGTCGGCAACTCGGTGACCGTGAAGATCGCGGGGCGCGCGAGCGACGGCCGCCAGGCCGAGTTCACCGCGTCCGGCAAGACGATCACCTTCCACGGCTTCATGAAGGCGTACGTCGAGGGCGCCGACGACCCGAACGCCGAGCTCGACGACCGCGAGCGCCGGCTGCCGCAGGTCGCCGAGGGCGACGCCCTGTCGTCCGAGGAGATCTCGGTGGACGGCCACGCGACCAAGCCGCCGGCCCGCTACACCGAGGCCTCGCTGGTCAAGGAGCTGGAAGAGCGCGAGATCGGGCGGCCTTCCACCTACGCCTCGATCATCGGCACGATCCTGGACCGCGGCTATGTGTTCAAGAAGGGCACGGCGCTCGTCCCGTCGTTCCTGAGCTTCGCCGTGGTCAACCTCCTGGAGAAGCACTTCGGGCGGCTCGTCGACTACGACTTCACCGCCAAGATGGAGGACGACCTCGACCGCATCGCGCGGGGCGAGGCCCAGGCGGTGCCGTGGCTCAAGCGCTTCTACTTCGGCGAGGGCGACGCGACGACGGCCGGTGCCGCCTCCGACGCCGGGAACGGCGACGGCGACCACCTCGGCGGGCTCAAGGAGCTCGTGACCGACCTCGGCGCGATCGACGCCCGCGAGATCTCCTCGTTCCCGGTCGGCGAGGGCATCGTGCTCCGCGTCGGCCGCTACGGCCCCTACGTCGAGCGCGGCGAGAAGGACTCCGAGAACCACCAGCGCGCGGACGTCCCGGACGACCTCGCGCCCGACGAGCTGACCGTCGAGTACGCGGAGGAGCTGCTCGCCAAGCCGAGCGGCGACTTCGAGCTGGGCACCGACCCGGTGAGCGGCCACCAGATCGTCGCCAAGGACGGGCGCTACGGCCCGTACGTCACCGAGATCCTGCCCGAGGGCACGCCGAAGACCGGCAAGAACGCGGTCAAGCCGCGCACCGCCTCCCTCTTCAAGTCGATGTCCCTGGACACCGTCACGCTGGACGACGCCCTCAAGCTCATGTCGCTGCCCCGCGTGGTCGGCGCCGACGCCGAGGGTGTCGAGATCACCGCGCAGAACGGCCGCTACGGGCCGTACCTGAAGAAGGGCACCGACTCGCGCTCCCTGGAGACCGAGGACCAGCTCTTCTCCATCACGCTCGACGAGGCGCTGGCGATCTACGCCCAGCCCAAGCAGCGCGGCCGCGCCGCCGCCAAGCCGCCGCTCAAGGAGCTCGGCGTCGACCCGGTCAGCGAGAAGCCGGTCGTGGTGAAGGACGGCCGCTTCGGCCCGTACGTCACCGACGGCGAGACCAACGCGACGCTCAGGACCGCCGACAGCGTCGAGGAGATCACGCCGGAGCGGGGCTTCGAGCTGCTCGCCGAGAAGCGCGCCAAGGGTCCCGCCAAGAAGACGGCCAAGAAGGCTCCGGCCAAGAAGACGGCGGCCAAGAAGACCGCCGCGAAGAAGGCCCCGGCCAAGAAGGCGGCGGCGAAGAAGACCGCCGCGTCCACGACCGCGGCCAAGAAGGCTCCCGCGAAGAAGGCGGCCGCCAAGAAGGCGACGGCCTCGGAGTAGAACCGACCGTGAACGGGGGGCCGGGGCACACGCCCCGGCCCCCCGTCGCGCGTTGAACACCGGTGGAGTCCCGGTGGTCCGCCCGCCCATATGTTCGGGCGCCCCCGCGAGGACCCGCGCGCTCCGGATAGGCTGGGCGGATGACGCGAGGAGCCGAGCCCGAGCATCCCCCAAGCTCTGTCGGACCAGGGGCGGGGGGGACCCCCACGGTCGTGAGCCCCATCTCCGACTCCCTGGCCGCAGATTCACGCGAGCGCGCCGTCCGCGCCCTGCTGCGCATCCCTTCGCTGCGGCGATTGTGGAGCGCCCAGCTCGTCGGCGGGATCGGCGACGCGCTCGCCGTACTCGTCACGCTGCTGCTGGCGTTGCAGGCCGCGGTGGAGCAGCAGTCCTTCGGCGGCGGGTACCGGGGCGCGGCGTTCGCCGTCGCCGCGGTCCTCGGCGCCCGGGTGTTCGCGACGGTGCTCTTCGGAGCCGCGCTGCTCGGTCCGGTCTCCGCGCTCACCGCGCCGGGCGGGCCGCTGGACCGGCGCTGGACGATGGTCGGCGCCGACGGCGTACGGGCCGCGCTCCTGATCGTCGCGCCGCTGTGGATCGACTGGACGCCGGCGCACGCGCTGCTCCTCATCCTCGTCACCGCCTTCCTGATGGGCGTGGCCGAACGGTTCTGGACGGTCGCCAAGGAGAGCGCGGCGCCCGCGCTGCTGCCCGCGCCCCCCTTGGAGGGCGCCGTGGTCCGGCCGCTGCCGGACCACCTGGACGCGCTGCGCAGGCTCTCGCTGCGTACGAGCTTCGTGGCCATCCCCCTGGGCGCGGCCGCCCTGCTCGTCGCGGCCCTCGTGAGCAATCTGCTCGGCACGGGCGTCGACTGGTTCAAGCTGCACCAGGCCGCGCTGGGTTCGTACCTCGCCGCCGGTCTTTTCGCCGCCTCGATCTCCGTCGTCGCGCTGCTCGAACTGCCCGACACCCGGACCCCGCGGGCCCGTTCGCCCCTGGAGGGGCTGCGCAGGCCCAGCACGGGCGACGGCCCCGACAAGGGGCGCACCGGCGCGGTCCCGCTGCTGGTGCTCGCCTGCGCCTCGGTCGCGGCGGCGATCGCCGCGGCCGCGTCCGTCGCCGTGCTGCACGCCGTGGACCTGGGCGGCGGCCCCGTCGCGTTCGCGCTCCTGATCCTCACGCTGGCCGGCGGCACGGTGCTCGGCATCCGCGCCGCCGCCAAGATCCTTCCGGTGCTTTCCCGGCGGCGCCTGCTCTCCCTCGCCATCGCCGTCACCGGCGTCGCGCTGCTCGCCCTGGGCCTGGTGCCGGACCTGGCGACCGTGCTGTTCATCGCGCTGATCGCGGGTGTCGCCGCCGGGGTCGCCGCGAACACCGGGCACGTCCTGATCGACCAGGAGACCGAGGAGTACCGCAGGGCCCGCACCACCGAGCACCTCCAGGCGGTCGTACGGGTCGCGGTCGGGCTCGGCGCCATCGTCGCGCCGCTGCTCGCCGCCGCGATCGGCAGCCACCGGGTGGAGTCGGGCTCGTTCGTCTTCGCGCACGGCGGCGCCGGGTTCACGCTGATGCTGGTCGGCGCGCTCCTGCTGCCGCTGGCCGCCGTGGTGCTCGCCAAGGCCGACGACCGCCAGGGCGTGCCGCTGCGGCGTGATCTGGCCGACGCGGTGCGGGGCGCGGATCCGGTGCAGGCACCGGCCGCGACCGGGTTCTTCATCGCCCTGGAGGGCGGCGACGGCGCCGGCAAGTCCACCCAGGCCGAGGCGCTCGCCGAGTGGATCCGGGCCAAGGGCCACGAGGTCGTGGTCACGCGCGAGCCCGGGGCGACGCCCGTGGGCAAGCGGCTGCGGTCGATCCTGCTCGACGTGTCGTCGGCGGGCCTGTCCAACCGCGCCGAGGCGCTGCTGTACGCCGCCGACCGCGCCGAGCACGTCGACTCGCTGGTACGCCCCGCCCTGGAGCGCGGCGCGATCGTGATCTCGGACCGCTACATCGACTCGTCCGTGGCGTATCAGGGTGCGGGTCGTGATCTGTCCCCGACCGAAGTCGCCCGGATCAACCGGTGGGCAACTGGCGGACTCGTACCGCATCTGACCGTTCTGCTCGATGTTTCGCCCGAAACGGCGCGCGAGCGCTTCACCGAGGCGCCGGACCGGCTGGAGTCGGAGCCGCCGGAGTTCCACGGCCGGGTCAGGTCCGGGTTCCTCACCCTGGCCGCCGCCGACCCCGGGCGCTACCTGGTCGTCGACGCGGGCCAGGAGCCCGAAGCCGTCACCACCGTCGTACGCCACCGGCTCGACCAGATGCTGCCGCTCTCCGAGGCCGAGATCAGGGCCCAGGAGGAGGCGCGCAGGAAGGCCGAGGAAGAGGCCAGGAAGCGCGCCGAGGAAGAGGCCGCGCGCAAGGCCGAGGAGGAGCGTCTGGAGCGCGAGCGCCAGGCGCAGCTCGCCAAGCTGCGCGCCGAGGAGGAGGAGCGCAAGCGGCGCGAGCTGGAGGAGGCGCGCCGCCGCGAGGAGGAGCGTCAGGCGGAGGAGGCCCGGCAGCGGGCCGAGGAGGCCAGGCGGCTCGCCGAGGAGGAGCGCGTCCGGCGCGAGGCCGAGGAGAAGGCCCGCGCGGCCGAGCAGGAACGGCTGCGCAAGCAGGCGGAGGAGGAGGCCCGGCTGCGCGCCGAGGCGGAGGCCCGCCGTCTGGAGAAGCAGCGCAAGGCCGAGGAGGCGCTGCTCCGCGCTGAGGAGGCCCGTCGGCTCGCGGAGGCCGCCGCCGTGGCCGCGGCCGCCGAGGCGGACGCCAAGGAGGGCGCCTCGGGTGCGGCCCGTCGGGCCGGGACTCCGGGCACGCCCACGCCGTCCCGCTCCGTCGGCTCGTCCGGTTCCTCCGGCGCCGCCAGGTCGGCCGGTTCGGCGGGCTCTTCCGGCGGCGCGGGTGCGGCCCGGTCCGGCGGTTCCGCCGACGAGTCGGCCTCGGAGACCACCGTGGAGACCCCCCTCGTCAGCCCGAACGAGGTGACCCAGCCGGTGCCGGTCGCCGACTCCAACGAGGTCACCCAGCCGGTTCCGGTGGCCGGACCGGACGCGGGCGCCGCGCCCCGCACCTCCGACGCCGAGGAGACGACCGTGCTGCCGTCGGTGCCGGACGCGGCGCGGGGCACCTCCCGCATCGCAGGACGCGACGCCGGCCCGGTCGCCCGGGACGCCGACGAGACCGCGGTGCTGCCGTCCGTGCGCGACCGCGATCCGGCGGACCGGGTGCCGCCGGGCCTCTTCCGCGACGAGCGGGCCGCCGCCCACCACGCCGAGGGAGGCAACGAGCGCACGCGCGAACTGCCCCAGATCGACCCGGTGACGGGCCAGGAGCGGCAGCGCCGGCGTTCGGACTGGGCGGAGGAGACCCCGCTGGACGACCTGCCGACGCTGGCGGACGAACTCCTCGGCCCGCACGACGACGAGGACGACAACCCGCGGGGCGGGCGCCGCGGCCGCTGACCGCGGCGGAGCCTCGACCCGATCGCCGGACCGGATGCGGTCCGGCGATCGGCGTTTCTCCGGGTGCCTTTTCCTCGCGGGTCGGTGCTTGACCTGCGGGATGTGCCCGTCGGCGTCCTTTGTCAGTGGGGTGCCGCACAATGGGGCGCAGGAGTGACGCAGGTACGGAGGGGCAGTCGATGGCCGTATGGGACGACCTGGTGGGTCAGGAGCGGGTGCAGGAGCAGCTGGGTGCCGCCGCCCGGGATGCCGACGCGCTCGTCACCGCCGAGCGTTCCGGTCTGCCGCGCCCCGAGGCGTCGAAGATGACGCACGCCTGGCTGTTCACCGGCCCGCCCGGCTCGGGCGGGCCCACCGCGGCCCGCGCGTTCGCGGCGGCCCTCCAGTGCGTCAGCCCGGACCGGGCGCTGGGCGGCGCCCCGGGCTGCGGCTTCTGCGACGGCTGCCATACGGCTCTGATCGGTACGCACGCCGATGTCACGGTCATCACCACCGAGGGCCTCACCATCGGCGTCAAGCAGACCCGTGAGCTGGTGCGGGGTTCCCAGCTGTCGCCGTCGGGCGGCCGCTGGCAGGTGATCATCATCGAGGACGCCGACCGCTTCACCGAGCAGGCCGCCAACGCCGTCCTCAAGGCCGTGGAGGAGCCCGCTCCGCGCACGGTGTGGCTGCTGTGCGCGCCCTCCTTGGAGGACGTGCTGCCCACCATCAAGTCCCGCTGCCGCCACCTCACCCTGCGCACCCCGCCGGTCGAGGCGGTCGCCGACGTGCTGATCCGGCGCGACGGCATCGAGCCCGAGGCCGCGTACGCGGCGGCCCGGGCCACCCAGGGCCACATCGGCCGCGCCCGCCGCCTGGCCACCGACCCCTCGGCCCGGGCCCGGCGCGCCGCGGTCCTGAAGGTGCCGCTGCGGGTCGACGACGTGGGCGGCTGCCTGAAGGCCGCGCAGGAGTTGGTCGACACCGCGGCGGAGGACGCCAAGCAGGTGGCCGAGGAGGTCGACGTCAAGGAGACCGAGGAGCTCAAGGCCGCCATGGGCGGGGTCGCCGGGGGGCGCATGCCGCGCGGGACCGCGGGCGTGATGAAGGAGCTGGAGGACCGGCAGAAGCGCCGCAAGACCCGCACGCAGCGCGACAGCCTCGACCTCGCGCTGACCGAGCTGACCGGCTTCTACCGCGACGTCCTCGCGCTGCAACTGGGCACCAGGGCGGCCATCGCCAACGAGGACGTACGGGACGCGGTGGACCGGATCGCCCGCTCGTCGGGCCCGGAGCGCACCCTGCGCCGCATCGAGTCGATCCTGGCGTGCCGCGATGCGCTGGACCGCAATGTGGCCCCGCTCCTGGCGGTCGAGTCCATGACGCTGGCCCTGCGAGCGGGCTGAAGCGGCCGGGGTCACCGACCATGGGGGAGGTCAGGGCGGACGAGGTTGACGGGATCACCCGTACGAGCCGCACCGCGGCGCACCGCATACATCACGTCACGGGGCGGATACGCTCCGGAGATGGACTCCAGGCGCCTGCTCCGCACTTCAGCCATCGCCGCCGCGACGGCCGGCCTGCTCATCTCCGGCTGCTCGTCGGGCAGTTCGTCCACGTCCGCGACCGCCTCCCCGCACGCCGCGACCAAGGCGGGTCCCCCTGACGCGCCCACGGCCGAGGCGCTCGCCCCGTACTACACACAGAAGCTGAGCTGGCGGGCCTGCGGGGTCGCCAAGTTCGAGTGCGCCACGATGAAGGCGCCGCTGGACTACGCGAAACCCGCCGGCCCCTCGATCGACCTCGCGGTGGCCCGGGTCAAGGCGACCGGCCCCGGCAAACGGATCGGGTCGCTCCTGGTCAACCCGGGCGGCCCGGGCGGCTCGGCGGTCGGCTACCTCCAGTCGTACGCGGGCATCGGCTACCCGGCGCCGGTCCGGGCCCGCTACGACATGGTGGCCGTGGACCCGCGCGGCGTGGCCCGCAGCGCGCCCGTGGAATGCCTCTCGGGCAAGGAGATGGACGCGTACACGGAGGTCGACCAGACCCCCGACGACGCGGCCGAACAGGCCGCCCTCGCCAAGGCGTTCAAGGACTTCGCGAACGGCTGCGAGGCCAAGTCCGGCAAGATCCTGCCCCATGTCTCCACGGTCGAGGCGGCCCGTGACATGGACATCCTGCGGGAGGTCCTCGGCGACCAGAAGCTGCACTACGTCGGCGCCTCGTACGGCACGTTCCTCGGGGCCACGTACGCGGAGCTCTTCCCGGCCCGCACCGGGCGGCTCGTCCTCGACGGGGCGATGGACCCCTCCCTGTCCTCCCTCGACATGAACCGCGACCAGACGGCGGGGTTCGAGACGGCGTTCCAGTCCTTCGCGGCGGACTGCGTCAAGCGGAAGGAGTGCCCGCTGGGCACCGACTCGCCGGCGGACGCCTCCGACCGGCTGCGCCGGTTCTTCAAGGCCGTCGACGCCAAGCCGATTCCCACCGGCCAGAGCCGCCGGCTCGGCGAGGCCCTGGCGACCACGGGCGTCATCGCGGCGATGTACGACCAGGCCGCCTGGCCGGAACTGCGGACCGCCCTGTCCCGCGCCATGAACGGCGACGGCGCGGGGCTGCTGGCCCTGGCGGACTCCTACTACGAGCGCGACGCGAGCGGGAAGTACGCGAACCTGATGTTCGCCAACGCCGCCGTGAACTGCCTCGACCTGCCGCCGTCCTTCTCCGGCCCGGCCGACGTGACGGCCGCCCTGCCCTCCTTCGAGCAGGCCTCCCCGGTGTTCGGCGACGGCTTCGCCTGGTCGGGCCTGAACTGCACGTACTGGCCGGTCAAGGCGACCGGCACCCCGCACCGCATCGAGGCGAGGGGCGCCGCCCCGATCCTGGTCGTCGGCACCACCCGCGACCCGGCGACCCCCTACAAGTGGGCCGAGTCCCTCGCCGCCCAGCTCTCCTCCGGCACCCTCCTCACCTACGAGGGCGACGGCCACACCGCGTACGGCCGCGGCAGCGATTGCATCGACACCGCGATCAACACCTACCTCCTGGACGGCGCCCCGCCCGTCAAGAAAAAGCGCTGCTCATAGCTCCCCGACCCCCGGCCCGGAGGCTGGTCGGGACCACTCCAGAAACTGTGTAGACTTGGCGACGCTGCTGCTCGCACCATGGTGCGCAGAGCGGTGCCGCCTTAGCTCAGTTGGCCAGAGCAACGCACTCGTAATGCGTAGGTCTCGGGTTCGAATCCCGAAGGCGGCTCTGTGGAAGCCCCAGGACTCACTCGCCGTGACCTGGGGCTTTTGCTTTGCTTCTGGTGGGGTGTGGCTTAGCGCACCCCCCGGATCCGCCCCACGAGTACCGACCCTCCCACCCCGATCACGCCCGCCAGTGCGTACAGCGCGGTGTAGCCGCCCAGGTGGGTTACCACCGGGGCGGCTATCGCGGGGGCCAGGACCTGGGGGAGGGCGTTGGCTATGTTGATGACGCCCAGGTCGCGGCCGCGGTCGGTGGCGCTGGGGAGGACGTCGGTGAGGAGGGCGAAGTCCACCGACGTGTAGACGCCGTAGCCGACGCCCAGGACCAGGGACGCCACCACCGCGCCCGTCCAGGTCTGCCGCACCGCGAGCAGCATCGTCGCCGCCGAGATCACCAGTCCGGACCAGACGACGAAGACCTTGCGCCGGCCCGTGCGGTCCGACCAGATGCCGCTGATCACCACCGTGCCGAGCAGCGTGACCGCGTCCAGGGCGGTCAGGATCAGCACCCCGGTGTCCGCGTCGCCCGCGTAGTGCACCGCGTCGCTCAGGTAGTACAGCAGGTACATCGTGCTGATCGAGTACGACAGGTTCATCAGGAAGCGCGTCAGCCAGGCCCAGCCGAAGTCCGGGAATTTCCGCGGGTCCATCCAGAAGCCCGTCAGGAACTCCCGCCAGCGGAACGGGTGTTGGGCTGACGCCGACAGGGGTGTGTCTCGGCGCATTGCCACGTACGGCAGGGCCGCCAGGAGCGAGAAGGCCGCGCAGGTTGCGTACCCCGTGCTGATCCCGCCCGCCGCCGTCGCCAGGGCCGTGCCCACCAGGATGCCGCTCACCTGCGACACCCCCAGCCAGCCGCCGACCATGCCGCGCTGCCGGTGCGGGACCTGGTCCGGGACGGCGGCCGTCAGCGCGGCGAACGAGGCGTTCAGGGCCAGCTGCACCAGGCACCAGCCCGCCGCCATCGTCGGCACATCCGGCGCCCACGCGAGGACGAGCAGCCCCGCGAACCCGCCCGCGCCACCCGCCACGACCCACGGGATCCGGCGGCCCACCCGCGCCCTCGTGCGGTCGGACAGCGCGCCGAACACCGGGTTCGCCACCATCGACACGGCGGCGCCGAGTCCCGTCACCAGGGCGAGAGTTGACGCTTTGTGATCGGGTGTGAAGCGTTCGGCCTGGCGAGCGAGCAGTAGTTGCAGGGGGCCGAACCAGCCCACCCACACCCCCAGGTTGGCCAGCGACAGCGCGCTCACAAAGCGTCCACCGGCCCGTTCCCCGGTGTCCTCCACCGGCGTGCCCAGGGCTCTGGCCCCGGGCTCCGCCGTCACCGGACGTCCCGCGCGTCCCCGGCGGCACTCCGCTCGCCGCCCCCGGGGGGGTGTCCCGCGCCGCCCCGTACGACGTCCCGGTACCAGGCGTACGAGTCCTTCGGCGTGCGCGCCAGCGTCTCGTAGTCGACGTGGACGAGGCCGAAGCGCTGCCGGTACCCCTCCGCCCACTCGAAGTTGTCCAGGATCGACCAGATGAAGTAGCCGCGCACGTCGATGCCCTCGGCCATCGCGCGGTGCAGGGCGCGCAGATGGCCGTCGTGGTACGCGATCCGCCGGGCGTCCCGCACCCGGCCCGGGTCGGCGGGATCGGGCCCGTCCCCGTACGAGCAGCCGTTCTCCGTGATGACGACCGGCGGCAGCGAACTCCCGTAGCGGGTGCGGAAGGTGAGCAGGAGCTCGTGCAGGCCGTCCGGGACCACCGGCCAGCCGAAGTCGGTGCGCTCGTGGCCCTCTATCTCGTGCAGGCCGAACGGCAGGTCCGGCGGCAGCGCGATCCCGGCCAGGCTGGTGACGGCGTCCGGCTTCGGCGCGCCGACCAGCGCCGGGTTGTAGTAGTTGATCCCGTACCAGTCGAGAGGTGTCGAGATGACCTTCAGGTCCTCGGCGACCGTGCCGGGCATCAGCTCGGCCCAGCCCTCGGGGTAGGCGCCGGTGAGGATCGGGTCGGCGAAGAGGCGGTTCATCAGGGTGTCGTAGAGCTCGGACGCCGCGCGGTCCTCGTCGGTGTCCCCGGCCGTCCACACCGGGCTGTGCGAGGCGGCGATGCCTATCTCCCGCGCCCCGGCGGCCCGCAGCGCCTCAACTCCCATGCCGTGGGCCAGCAGTTGGTGGTGCGCGACGGGCAGTGCGTCGAAGATCAGCCGCTTCCCGGGGGCGTGCTCGCCCAGCCCGTACCCGAGCAGGGTGATCTCCGCGGGCTCGTTGAGGGTGATCCAGCGCGGCACCCGGTCCGCGAGCCGCTCCGCGACGACCGAGGCGTACGCGGCGAACCGCTCGGCCGTGTCCCGGCTGAGCCAGCCGCCGCGCTCCTCCAGGGCGAGGGGGGTGTCCCAGTGGAACAGGGTGGGAACGGGCGTGATCCCTGCCGCGCACAGCTCGTCGACCAGGCGGTCGTAGAAGTCGAGGCCCCGCTGGTTGACCCGGCCCAGCCCGCTCGGCATCACCCGGGACCACGCGATCGAGAACCGGTAGGCCCCGACGCCCAGGTGGGCCATCAGCGCGACGTCCTCGCGGTAGCGGTGATAGTGGTCGGTGGCCACGTCCGCGTGCGAGCCGTCCTTGATCCGGCCGGGCTCCCTGGTGAACGCGTCCCAGGCCGACGGGCCCCGGCCGTCGGTGTCCACCGCGCCCTCGATCTGGAACGCGGAGGCGGACACCCCCCAGAGGAAGTCGGACGGGAAAGTGGGCAGCGGCGGCGGCGGCGTCATGGGGGAACCTTTGGGCCGCGGGAGGTGTCCTGTCAATGGAAAGTGAACAATTATCAGGTTCCAGCCGACGCCACGGAGCAGCGCCTTGAGCACGCAGCACCCCGCACCCACCACCACCCGCTACCTCTACCTGGCCCGCCACGCCGACGCCGGGCGCGAAGGGCCCGTGCTCAGCGAGACCGGGCGGCGGCAGGCCCGGCTGCTCGGGCGGCGGCTCGCTCGGGTGCCGCTCGACGCCGTGTATCACGGGCCGCTCGGCCGGGCCGCCGAGACCGCGCGGATCGTCGCCGCCGAGCTGGCCGGGGTGGCGCCGACGGAGGCGGAATGGGCCGGGGACTACGTGCCGTACTGGCCGGAGCGCGCGGAGCTTCCCGACGCGGACGCCGACCGCGTCCTCGGCTTCCTCGGCGCGCCCGGCCCGGGGGAGCGGGAGGCCGGGGACCGGCTCGTACGGGAGGCGACGGCGCGCTGCACCGGCCCCGCCGTGGGCGCCACCCCGCGGCACGAACTCGTCATCACCCACGCCTTCCTCATCGGCTGGCTGGTGCGCGCCGCGCTCGACGGACCCGGCTGGCGCTGGATCGGGCTCAGCCCTGCCAACACGGGCCTGACCGTCATCCGCTACACCCCGGACCGGCCCGCCTCCGTGCTGCTCTACAACGACATGGCCCATCTGCCGGGCGAGCTCCAATGGACCGGGTTTCCCGAGGAGTTCGGCGCCGAGTTCGGGCGTCTGGCGGTGTGAGGCGCGGGTGGTCGCCTCCCGGGGGGCCGTCGCGCGGAATCGGTTGAAACATCGCCGGGGGCCCGGCGCGTCAGTGAGGTGTAGGGGAACGCAGGTGAGGGGTGGGGGCGGCCGTGCGGCAGCGGTGGAGACAGGTGGAACCGGATCGGCCGGGCCGGTTGTCGCGGGCGGATGACTTCCTGGAGTTCGCGTCGGGGCGCGCCGGGCAGCTCTTCCGCTCGGCCTGCCTGCTGACCAGCGGCGACACCCATCTCGCCGAGGACCTGGTGCAGGAGACGCTGGGCCGGATGTACGTGCTGTGGGGGCGCGTCTCCAGGATCGACAACCCGGCGGGCTATGCGCAGACCGTGCTCGTACGGACCTTCCTCACGCACCGCCGTCGCCGCTCGGCCACCGAGCGGCCGCTCGGCGAACTCCCCGACCAGGCAGCCGACATGATGCACGACCCGGCCCTGCGCGTGGCGCTTCTCGACGCGCTCGGGCAGCTCTCGCCCAAGGACCGGGCGGTCGTCGTGCTGCGCTACTGGGAGGACCGCAGCATCGAGGAGACGGCGGACGCCATGAACGTGAGCTCGGCCGCCGTCCGCACCCGCTCGGTGCGCGCCCTCGCCAAGCTCCGTGAACGCCTCGGCGGCTCCCTCGCGGAGTACGCCGCACACTGACCGCGCCCCGCCCGCCCCGCAACCGTTCCCGCCCCGCTCAACTCCCGTTTTCCAGCGACCAGAACAGGAAGGTGTGGTTCGCCATGCCCTTTGAGGACCGACTCGGCGAGGCCTTGCGCCGCACCGGAGACAGCTTCGAACTCGGCGACCGTCGCGACCTGGTGGAGTCCGGCCTGCTCCGGGGCCGACGCCGACTGGCCCGGCGCCGTATGGCCGCCGTCACCGGCAGTGTGCTCGCGCTCGCCACGGTGGGACTCGGCGGCGCCTACGCCGCGGGCTTCGTCGGCGGCGACGGCGCGGGCGCCTCGGTGGCCGCGCCGCCGCCCCAACCCCAGGCGTCCGGGGGCATCGGCGGGCAGCGGATGATCGTGCTCTTCACGTCCTCGCTGCCCCCGGGCAAAGTCACCCAGGAGCAGGGGCGCGGACCGGCCGACCCGCAGGCACCGGGCGGGCCGGGCGGCGGGACCACGGCATCGGCGTCCGGCGTGTTCGACGATGGGAAGGGCGCGGGGCTCGTCTCGCTCGGGGTGAGCAGGGTCGACCCGGCCGCCGAGCCCAGCGGGCAGCAAGTGACCTGCCCCGCGCGCGCGTTCGTGGACTACGACGCCTGCAAGGCCGAGCAATTGGCCGACGGCTCCCGCTATCTGTTTCTCCAGGGCTACGAGTATCCCGACCGGCGCGAGCCGACCAAGGAGTGGCGGGCCGTTCTCATCACCCCGAAGGGCACGATGGTCGAAGCGAGCGAGTGGAACGCGCCCGCCGAGAAGGGGGCCGCGGTCTCCCGGGACACCCCGCCGCTCACCGCCGAACAGCTCAGGACCCTGGTCACCTCGCCCAAGTGGCTCTCGGTGGCGGACGGGCTGCGCGCGCCCGGGAAGCCGGACAGGCCCGCCGCGAACGGGCCGTCCGGCGAGGCGGTCCAGAAGCAACTCCTCGCGCTGCTCCCCTCGGGCAAGGGGCTCAAGGTCGTCGAGCGCGGGAACCAGGACGGCTATGCCTTCGCCGTGGTCGACGACGGCAAGGGCAAGAGCCTCGTGGAGATCAATGTGCAGCCCCGGATGTCGGACGTCTCCCCGCAGGGCGAGGCCTCGACCCTGCCGGACGGCACCCGGATCGGCCTGGACAAGAGGCCGGGCGAGAAGGGCGGCGACGGGGTGGTCGGATGGACCGCCGACACCGTGCGCCCCGACGGGTTCCGCGTCGTCGTCTCCGCCTACAACACCGGCAACCAGAGCAAGCCCGCCACCCGCACCGAGCCCGCCCTCAGCCTGGCCGAGCTGAAGGCCATCGCCCTGGACCCGCACTGGCTCACCTTCACGTGAGATCACCGGGCTCACCTTCACGTGGGGTCATGCGGCGCCGGTGTCGGGACGTTCTGTTCCCTGCCCGGCGTCCGCGCCGCCCCGCCCAGCGCCGCTCCGGCCCGGCGGCCCCCCGCGTGGCTCGAACCAGCACCCCACAGCCTCGCCCCAACCACCCCTACTTCGCGTCGGAATAGCGCTCCACGATCGCCGTCGTGAACGGGAACCGCACCGGCGTGTTTCCGAAGGCGATCCGCCCGGCCAGTTCGCCCGCCTCGCGGATCGCCTTCGCGACCAACTCGGCCTCCTCCGCCGGGCAGTGCACGATCACCTCGTCGTGCTGGAAGAACACCAGCTCGGCGCGGAGCCCGGCGGTGGAGATCGCCTGGCGCAGGGCGGCGAGCAGCAGCAGCGCCCAGTCCGCGGCGCTGCCCTGCACCACGAAGTTCCGGGTGAACCGGCCGCGGGCGCGGGCGTCACTGGAGGCGTACCCCGGGGTGAACTCTCCGCCCATGCCAGCGAGTTGGTCGTCCTGGATCTGGGGGAGACCCGCCTCTTCGGCGTCGCCCGCCCCCGCCGCGGGCGGGCTGGTCCGGCCGAGCCAGGTGCGGACCAGGCGCCCCTCCTCGCCCGCCTTCGCCGCGTCGTCCACGTACGCCACCGCGAGCGGGAAGCGTCTGCGCAGGGCCGCGAGGTTCTTCAGGCCGTCGCCCGAGGTCTGGCCGTAGATGGCGCCGAGCAGTGCGAGCTTGGCGTGTTCGCGGTCGCCGGAGAACGCGCGGTCGGACAGCGAGGTGTACAGGTCGCCGTCGTGGCCCGCGACCTCCATCAGGCCGGGGTCGCGGGAGATCGCGGCGAGGACCCTGGGCTCCATCTGGTCGGCGTCGGCGACCACCAGGCGCCAGCCGTCGTCGGCGACCACCGCCTGCCGTATCACCTTGGGGATCTGAAGGGCGCCGCCGCCGTTGGTCGTCCAGCGGCCGCTGACCGTGCCGCCCGGGGTGTACTCCGCGCGGAAGCGGCCCTCGCGCACCCAGTCCTGCAACCAGCTCCAGCCGTGCGCGGTCCAGATCCGGTACAGCTTCTTGTACTCGATCAGCGGCTCGACCGCCGGGTGGTCCAGCTCGGCCAGCTCCCAGCGGCGGGTGGACTTGACGCGGATGCCCGCCTCGCCGAAGGCCTTCACCACATCGGCGGGCAGGTCCGGTCTGACCCGGCGCCCGAAGGCCGCCGACACCTGCTCCGCCAGCTCGGCCAGTCGGCGCGGCTCGCCCCCGCCCCCCGTACGGGGCGAGCCGCTCGCGTAGCGCTCGCCGAGCAGGCCGTGCAGCACCTCGCGGTGGACATCGGCCCGCCACGGCAGGCCCGCGCGGTTCATCTCTGCGGCCACCAGCATCCCCGCCGACTCGGACGCGGTGAGCAGCCGCATCCGCCCTGGATGCTCGGCGCGGTCGTGGCGCCGCTGCTGGTCCGCGTACACCTCCAGGAGCGCCTCGAAGGGCAGGGTCGTGCTGCCGTGGGCCTCGAAGAGCGAGGACTGCGCGCCCGGCTCGGCCGCCCGGGGTGGCGGGTCGGCCGGGACGGGTCTGCGGTGCAGCCGGGCCCAGGCGGCCGCCGCCGAGCGGGGCTCGCCCGACCGGCCCTCGTGGCCGAGCAGCAGCAGCTCGGCGTCCTCGATGTCGTAGCACCGCTCGACCCTGACCCCGGACGCCAGCAGCCGGGGGTAGATCGCGGTGGTGGACCGCCACACCCAGCGGCCGACCTCGGGGCGCCCGCGAACGGCCTCGACCAGGTCGGCCTCCTCGCGCACCCCTGCCGTGGGCAGCCCGTCGTCCCCGAGGGGTGCCAGCCGTGCCCCGCCGCCCTCGGTCGCCTCGATGGCCCACCGTTCGTTCACGCGATCGAGTCTGGCACCCGCCACTGACAACGGCCCCGCGACGAGGCCGGGCAACCGCACCCGTACGGCCCGAGGACCCCCGGGCCTCCGCTCACGCCACCGCGTGCAGGACCGCCGCCGCCTCGCCCCGGGAGCTCACTCCGAGCTTGGCCAGGATGTTGGCGACGTGGAACTTCACGGTCGACTCGCTGATGTGCAGCTCCTGGGCGATCGTCCGGTTGCGGTGGCCCCGGGCGAGATGGGCGAGCACCTCCGCCTCGCGCGGGTGAAGCCCCGCCAGCGGGTCGGCGCGCGGGGTCTCGGGTGCGCCGAGCGGCAGGGTCGCGGTCACCGTGGTGCCCCAGCCGGGCAGCGCGTCGACGGCCAGGGTGCCGCCGAGCGCGGCCAGGCGCCGGCCCACCCGGTGGGTGTCGAGCGCGGAGCGCGGCAGTTCGCCGGGCCCGTCGTCCCGTACGGACGCGAGGAGTTGGCAGCCCGCGAGCTGCCAGCGGACGTGGATGCGGCGCACTCCTTCCTGGGCGGCCATGGCCAGGACGACGGCGCGTACCGCCGCGCGCGTGAGGTGCACGACGTCCCCCGGGACCGACATCTCGGCGGTCTCGGCCTCCGGCGGCGCGAATTCGAGCCGTACGTCGCTGTGGCGCAGCAGTGGCTTAAGCGAGTCGGCGAGCCGGGCGAAGGCCTCACCCGCCGGTTCCTCGGTGAGTTCCTGGTCGCGGTCGGCCTCGGCGCGCAGCGCGACCAGGGCGGACACGGCGAGGTCGACGGCGCGCGAGCGGGCCGCGCGGTCGTCGAGGTCCTTGGCGCGCAGCACGCCGAGCAGCGCGGTGAGCGCGGCCTCGTGCGCCTCGCCCAGCTCGGCGATCACCCGGGCCCGCTCCCCGGCGGTGGCCCGCGACTGGGCGAGCGCGCCCGGCACGGCCTCGTTGGTGATGCGGGTGCGGTGCCCGGTCACCAGGTCCCACAGGTGTTGGACGGCCTCGGCGTCCGCCGTCGGCAGTTCGGTGTCCGACCGCTCCCGTACGAGAACGAGCAGGGCCGGCCGGTCCGTTGTCGCACCGGCACCGCTCGCGACCGCGAGGACCGTCCGTTCCTCGCCACCGACCGCGGCGGTCCCCTGCCAGGGGTGGCCCGGCACGACCCGCGGGCCCAGCGCCTGGAGGTCGGTGACCGCGATCCGCGGGGCCGGCTCCGCCTGCCTGTGCGTCTTGAACGGCGAGTGGGCGCACTGCGGGGACAGGTCGGCGGCGACGGTGTGCCCGACGAGCGGCGCCAGTCCTTCGGAGAGGACCGGCAGGATCTCCTCCATCGGCACGCGCACCAGCTCCGCGGCGACGACGAGCAGGTCGGGGGCGCCAAGGGCGCGGGATGTACTGCGAATCGTGCGGGGCTCCATCGCCTCAGCCTACGGTCGGCGCGGCCGTCCGCGCCCGGCCTTGTGGCCAGGTCGAACCGGCCGTAAGGCGGGCCGGGTTGAGCCCGGTGACGGCGGACGCTTGAGCCACGACGAGAAGCACCACGGCGTGGACGGCGTGGTGGGCGATGCGAGGAGTGCAGTGATGGAAGCGATCGTGTACGAGCGGTTCGGCGGCCCTGAGGTGCTGGCCCTGGGCGAGGTCGAGAAGCCGCGGCCGGGCGCCGGTCAGGTGCGGGTGAAGGTGGTCGTGGCGGGCGTCAACCCGATCGACTACAAGATCCGGAACGGCTGGATGCAGGCCCAGCTCCCGACCCTCTTCCCGGCCGTGCCCGGCCTGGAGCTGGCCGGTGTCGTCGATGAACTGGGCGAGGGCGTCACCGGGTTCGCGGTCGGCGACGAGGTGTTCGGCCACGCCGACACCGGCGCCTACGCCGAGTACGCCCTGGCCACCCACATCGCGCTCAAGCCGGCCGCGCTGACCTGGGAGCAGGCCGTGGCGCTGCCCGTGGCGGGCGAGACCTCCCAGCGCGTGCTCGACCTGCTCGAACTCGCCGCGGGCGAGACCCTGTTGCTGCACGGAGCCGCGGGTGTGGCCGGTTCGGTCGGCGTGCAGCTCGCGGTGGCCCGGGGCGCCACGGTGATCGGCACCGCGTCCCCCGAGAACCACGCCTTCCTGCGCGAACTGGGCGCGATCCCGGTGGCGTACGGGCCAGGCCTGGTCGAGCGGGTGCGTGAGCTCGCTCCGCAGGGCATCGACGCGGTGTACGACGCGGCCGGTCAGGGCGCGCTGCCCGACTCGATCGAGCTGCGCGGCGGCACCGGCCGCATCGTGACCATCGCCGACCCGGCGGCCGCCGACCACGGCGTGGTCTTCAGCGGGGGCGGCACGCAGGCCCCCGAACTCGTCTTCGCGGCCCACGCCCGCCTCGCCGCGGAAGGCCGGCTGCGCGTCCGCCACGCCGAGACCTTCCCGCTCGCCGACGCGGTCAAGGCCCTGGAGCTGAGCGAGGGCGGCCACTCCAAGGGCAAGCTGGTCATCAAGGTGTGACGCCCGCCGATGGCGCCGGGCGTGAAGTCCGGCGCGGCCCTGGCCGGTTGGCGGCCAGGACCCGACACCCCTACAACGGGTAGCGGCCGCCCAGCTCCCAGGCGCCGTGCAGCGCGTCGGCGAAGGCGGCCGCCAGCTTGTGCTCGCCACTGGGTCCCGGATGCGTGCCGTCGTAGGTGTCGCGGTGGATGTCGTACGTGTCCGGCACGGTGGCCAGCAGCAGCGGGGACGCGGCCGTGTCGAGGTCGGCGACGGCCTTGGCGAGCAGCTCGTTGAAGCGGTCCACCTGGGCGGCGAACGCGGCGTCCTCCTCGGCCCGTACGTTCGGGATGACCGGCAGGGCCACCACGCGCACCCGCGGGTTGGCCTCGCGGGCGCCCGCGACGAACGCGCGCACGTTGGCGGCGGTCTGGTCGGCGTCCGTGTAGAAGCCGAGGTCTATCAGGCCGAGCGAGACGAGCAGCACGTCGGCCCGGCTCTCGGCGACCGCCCCGCCGATCACCGGGGCCATGTGCAGCCAGCCCTCGCCCCAGCCTGCGAGGTGGCGGCGGGCGGCGGGCGGGAAGGCGGGGTCGGCGTAGTCGTGCGAGACGGGAGCGCCGGCCGCCGGGTCGTAGAGCGCGGTGCGCGGTCCGACGATCTCGTACGGGCCGTCGAAGGTGGCTTCGAGGTGGCGCCACATGCGGTGGCGCCAGGTGAAGTCGCCGGGGCACCCGATGGTCATGGAGTCGCCGACGAAGAGAAAACGCATGGGGGTCATCATTACCGATCGGTACGCCGGGCGGCGACGTGACGGTGGACACCCCGGCTCCCGAAGGCGCCCGTGGACACTGGGGGGATGCGTTCGCTTCTGAGGGTGTGCGGGGTGGCCGGGTTCGTCCTGGCGTGGGCGGCGGGGCCGGCCGTGGCCGACGACGGCGGGTTCACCATCGAGGACCCCCGGATCACCGAGTCCAGCGGCCTGGCCGCGAGCCGGACGCACCCCGGCGTCTACTGGACGCACAACGACAGCGGGGACGGTCCCTACGTCTATGCCGTCGACGCGCGGACCGGGCGGACCGTCGCGCGGGTGACCATGGAGGGTGTCGGCAGGCCGCGCGACGTGGAGGCGATCTCGATCGGGCCCGACGGCGACCTCTACGTCGGGGACATCGGCGACAACCTGGACGGCTCCTGGAGCCACGTCTGGATCTACCGCTTCCACGAACCTGCCCGGCTCGGGGACCAGACGGTCAGGGCCACGCAGTACGTCGTCCAGTACGCCGACGGGCCGCGCGACGCCGAGGCGCTGATGGTCCACCCGAAGACCGGCCGCGTCTACATCGCCTCCAAGCGCGAGCGCGGAGGCGGCCTCTACGAGGGCCCCGCCCAACTCTCCGCCTCCGGCACGAACGTCTTCCGCCGGGTGAGCGAGGTGCCCTGGGTGACCGACGGGGCGTTCTCGCCGGACGGTGCGAAGCTGGCCCTGCGGGGGTACTTCGCGCTGGCCGAATACGCCTGGAAGGGCGGCCCCGGCGACCCGCTCGGCGACTGGGACGCGGTGCCGGGCACTCCGGTGCAGCCCCAGTCCGAATCGGTCACCTACACGCCGGACGGCACGGCCCTGATGGTGGGCACCGAGGGCGTGGCGAGCAAGGTGGTGCGCGTTCCCCTGAAGAAGGGGGTGGACAAGTCGGGCTCCGGGGGCGGAAGTTCCACTGGATCGGGTGACAGCGCGGGCCAGGGGAACTTCCTGTGGGGCGCGCTGGTTCTGGCGGGCGCCACGGCGCTCGGCCTGGGCGCCCAGCGAATGCTGCGGCGCCGGGCGGGCTGACCCAAGACCTGCCGCCGAGGGGCCCGCGCCTCGCGGCGCGGGCCCCAGGGGCGCTGCTCAGCGCCGTGGCGGGCACTGCTTCCAGGCCATGTGGTAGATGGTCTGGATGTTGCCGTCGGTGGAGTCCATGGCGATGAAGCTGTTGGTCTTCGGGTCGGAGGTCCCGGCGTTCGCGCGCAGTTCGGTGTTGATGTTGAAGTTGCGCTCGACGCCGCAGGGGGCCCAGACCAGTTGCCCCCAGTCGGTGGAGTCGGTGGCTTGCCAGTCGTCGTCCAGGGGGCCGTTGAACGGGTGCGTTCTGCTCGCCGTGTCGGGCGAGCCCTGGAAGTAGTACGAGGCCTTCTGGGTGGCGCTCGCGCCGCTCTCCAGGTGGGCGAAGCCCCGGTAGTCGGCGCTGGCGATGGCGTACGTGAAGCCCGAGGGGACGTGCACGATCAGGTTGAGCTGGCAGTTCTTGCGGAAGTCGGTCGGCTTGGAGCCGAGGCCGACCTGCGCCATGTACTGGCTGTAGGTGACCGTGAAGGCCGTGTTGTCCGGGGCGACGGCGACCGCGGCGGTGCCGATCGGACAGCCGGAGCCGTTGACGGTCGCGATCTCGATGACGATCTTGTCGGGCGGCGCGACGATGCCGGACGGTGCGGCCGGAGCCGCCTGGGTGAAGAGCGAGGACGCGAGGAACGCGGCGGTCGCGCCGCCCGCGAGGAGTGCACCGGGCATGATGCTCCGATCGGTTGTCGGTGGCCTTGCGTGGATGTGGGGAGTCCAGCCGAACGCCCGTGTCCCGGATGCGCCGTCGGAGCGGGGCGGCTTCGAGGCGACATAGTTGAGACATGGACATGTCAAACCTTCGGATCGGTCCGGCCGTGGTGCGGAACGCGCCGGATCGCTTTGGATGGTAGGGACGGAGTCCCTTGTGGCATAGGGCGGTTATCGGCCGTGCGGTGCCCCCCGTCCGTGCGGGCGGCACGCGCGAGGGCCCGGCACCGTGACGGGTGCCGGGCCCTCGTGGCTACCGGGTACGCGGAGCCGCTCGGCCCAGAGCTGCCGGGTTGTTCAGAGCTGCTCGATGACGTAGTCGACGCAGGCCGTCAGGGCCTCGACGTCCGCCGGGTCGATCGCCGGGAACATCGCGATACGCAGCTGGTTGCGGCCGAGCTTGCGGTACGGCTCGGTGTCGACGATGCCGTTGGCGCGCAGCACCTTGGCGACGGCGGCGGCGTCGATGTCGTCCGCGAAGTCGATCGTGCCGATGACCTGCGAGCGCTTGGCCGGGTCGGTGACGAACGGGGAGGCGTGCTTGGACTCCTCGGCCCAGCCGTACAGGGTGCCCGAGGAGGCGGCCGTACGCGCCGTCGACCACGCGAGGCCACCCTGGCCGTTGATCCACTTCAGCTGCTCGTTGAGCAGGAACAGGGTGGACAGGGCGGGGGTGTTGTACGTCTGGTTCTTCAGCGAGTTGTCGATCGCCGTCGGCAGCGAGAAGAACTCGGGCACGTGACGGCCGCTCGCGTGGACGCGCTGGGCGCGCTCCAGGGCGGCGGGCGAGAACGCCGCGAGCCACAGGCCGCCGTCCGAGGCGAACGACTTCTGCGGGGCGAAGTAGTAGACGTCCGTCTCGGTGATGTCGACGGGCAGGCCGCCGGCGCCGGAGGTCGCGTCCACCAGGACGAGGGCGCCCTCGTCGGCGCCCGCCACGCGCTTGATCGGGGCGGCGACACCGGTCGAGGTCTCGTTGTGCGTGAACGCGTACACGTCCACACCCGCCTCGGCCTTCGGGTCCGGGTGCGTTCCCGGGTCGCTGCTGATGACGGTCGGCTCGGCCAGCCAGGGGGCGAGCTTCGCGGCCTTGGCGAACTTGGACGAGAACTCGCCGAAGTTCAGGTGCTGGGACTTGTTCTCGATCAGGCCGTGCGTCGCGACGTCCCAGAACGCGGTGGAGCCGCCGTTGCCCAGGATCACCTCGTAGCCCTCGGGGAGGGAGAAGAGGTCCCGGATGCCCTGGCGCACCTCACCGACCAGGTTCTTGACCGGGGCCTGGCGGTGGGAGGTGCCGAGGAGGGAGGTACCGGTGGCGGCCAGGGCGTCCAGCGCCTCCGTACGCACCTTGGAGGGGCCCGCGCCGAAACGGCCGTCGGCGGGCTTCATGTCAGCGGGAATCTGGATCTCAGCCACGGGCGGAGCGTATCCGGTTCTGGGGCGGTGGGGGTTGCGGGTCCGCCCGATGAGACGCCCCCCACGGCGGGGGCTCCGCCCCCTGCACCCCCGTTCGCGCCTGAACGGCGCTCGTCCTCAAACTCCCCCAAGGCCTTAAGGGCCAGGGGGGACCCCCATGACGGGCTGAGGTTGCCCATGCCGACCAGCACGGTGCCGTTAGGGGCGCGGGGAACTGCGCGACAAGCCACGCACGACGCGAGGACGAAGGCAATGTCGGGCGGGAGCGGGCCCGTGCGGCGCGAGGGTGATGGCAAGGTCGGGCAGGCCCCCGTGGCGCGGCGGCGACGGTACGGGGGCCGGGGGACCCCGGGTCAGGTCAGGTGGACCGGGAGGGTGGCGAGGTCGTTCTGGGTCACTATCGGCTTGTTGCGGAGCTCCGCCCGCGGGACCGCCAGGGAAAGGGAGGGGAAGCGGGCGTACAGGGCCGGGAGGGCCACGCCGGCCTCCAGGCGGGACAGGGCCGCGCCCGGGCAGACGTGCGGGCCGTGGCCGAAGGAGATGTGCCGGACCGGGGCGCGGGTGACGTCGAAGTCGCCCGCCGTGGACCCGTGCTGCGCCTCGTCGCGGCCTATCGCCCCGAAGGAGACGATCAGCGCCTCACCCGCGGGCAGCACCCGGTCGCCCACCTCGACGTCCTCCGTCGCGAAGCGGAACAGGACGTGCGAGGTCGGCGTCGACCACCGCAGGGTCTCCTCGATCACGTTCTCCCACGGCACCGCCCCGTCGAGCACCAGCTTGCGCTGCTCGGGATGGGTCTCCAGGGCCACCACCGCGTTCACGACGAGGCTGATCGTGGTCTCGTGGCCCGCCGCGACCATGAGCTGGAGGGTGTTGGTGATCTCCTCCGTGGTGAGGTGGTCGCCGTCCTGCGACGCGGCGATCAGCGCGCTGGTCAGGTCATCGCCCGGCGCCTCCCGCTTCGACGCGACGATCCCCGCGAACAGCTCGGCGAGGTCCGCCATCATCCGCGGCACCTCCTCGGGCGGCGTCTGCGTGGAGAAGAACGTGTCGAAGAGGGCCTTGAGGCGAGGGTGGTCGGCCGCGTCCACACCCATCAGTTGGCCGATCACGTTCATGGGCAGCGGGTAGGCGAACTCCGCCTTCAGGTCCACCACTTCACCGGCGGGCCGCGCCGCGAGCCGGTCGAGCAGCGACTCGGTCAGCGCCTCGATGCCCGCGCGCAGCCGCTCCACCCGGCGTACGGTCAGCGCCTGCGCGACCAGGGTGCGCAGCCGGCGGTGCTCCTCGCCGTCGACCGTCAGCATCGAGCGGCCCGGGTTGGCGAGCCCGATCAGCGGCCAGTCCAGCGGGATCTCGCCGCGCTGCCAGGCGCCCCACACGTTGATGTCCTTGACCAGACGCGGGTCGGTCAGGAGCCGGCGGGCCTCCGCGTGGTGCGTCACGGAGTAGCAGCCCACCCCGCCCGGCAGCACGACCCGTGCCAGCGGACCGGCCGCGCGCAGCGCCGCGCTCTCGGCGTCGAGGTCGCCGACGAACGGGTCGAGGGTGATCGCGCCGGAGTGGTCCACGGGGCACTGCGTCGGTCTGCTCATCGGTCTGCTCCAAGGGCGGGAGTGGGAGTGAACGTCACGGGAAGCTCGGTCAGGCCCCGCAGCCACGGGGACGGGCGGCGCGTCAACTCCCCGGCGGTGGTGGCGAGATCGACGTCCGGCAGCCGGTCGAGCAGCACCTCGATCCCGGTGCGCGCGATGACCTCGGCCACTTCCTGGGCGGGGAAGGGGCAGCGGTGCTCGCCGTGCCCGAAGGAGAAGAAGGCGCTGTTGCCGCCGGTGAGCGCGCCCGCGTCGGTGCGTACCTGGGGATCCCCGTTGGCCGCGGCCAGGCCGAGCAGCAGGAGGTCGCCGGCCCGGATGTGCTGGCCGCCGAGCCGGTTGTCGCGGGCGGCCCAGCGGCCCGCCACGTTCTGGGTGGGGGTGTCCTCCCACAGCACCTCGTTCATGGCCTCGCCCACGCTGTGCCGGCCGCCCGCGAGCGAGGCCGCGAACCGGTCGTCGGTGAGCATCAGCCGCAGCGAGTTGCCGATCCAGTCCGCGGTGGGCTGGTGTCCGGCGGCCATCATCACCATCAGGTCCTGGCCGACCTCCTCGACGGTGAAGCCGTACGGGTTGGCGAGCATCCGGGACGCCACGTCGTCGCCGGGCTCGACCTGCTTGGCGGTGAGCAGCGCGTACATCGACTCGGCGAGATGGCGCTGGCCCTCCAGGGCGCCCTCCCTGCCGTTGATCATGTCGTTCATGGCGGTGACCAGGCCGGGGCCCTGCTCGTCGGCGAACCCGTAGAGCCGGGCCAGGACGCGGACCGGCAGGAGCATCGCGTACTGGCCGACGATGTCGCAGCTGCCGGCGCCGCAGAGCGCGTCGATGAGCTCGTCCGCGAACCGCTCGGCGTGGCCGCGCAGTTCGAAGGGGTCGACGGCCTCCAGGGCGTCGGAGACCATCGCGGCCCGCTCGCGGTGGCGCTCGCCGACCGTGTAGAGGATCGACGGCTGCTTGCGGCCGATCATGGGGAGCAGCGGCCAGTCGGCGGGGATGCGGTCCCACTGGTTCCACAGGTCGGAGTCGCGCGAGAACAGCACCGGGTCGCTGGTGACCTGGTGCAGCTCGCGGTAGCCGAGCACCAGCCAGGCCGGCACGTCGCCGTCCAGCACGACGGGCGCCACGGCTCCGTGGTCGCGCCGCAGGTCGCGGTACAGCGCGTTCGGCTCGGTCTGGAACCGGGGGCCGCTCAGCGGGACGGGGGCGGGGATCGGGCACGTCACGGTATGAGCTCCGGAGCCTTCTGCAGGCGTGCGAGATGTTCTACGAGGGTGATCAGGACGGTCTTGCTGGACTCGCGGGCGCGGGCGTCGCAGCGCAGCAGCGGCACCTCGGGCGGCAGGTCGAGCGCCTCGCGGACCTGGGCCTCGGTGTGGGCGGGCCCGCCGAAGTCGTTGCAGGCCACGACGAACGGCGTGCCGTGGTGCTCCAGCCGGTCGATGGCGTACCAGGAGTCGGCCAGACGCCGGGTGTCGACGAGGACGACCGCGCCGAGCGTGCCCGCGAACAGCCGGTCCCACAGGAACCAGAACCGCTCCTGGCCGGGCGCGCCGAACAGGTACAGGACGTTGTGCGCGTCCAGGGTGATGCGGCCGAAGTCGAAGGCGACGGTGGTGGCCGTCTTGGTGCGGACGCCGTCGAGGTGGTCCACGGACTCGCCCGCCTTGGTCATGGTCTCCTCGGTGTTCAGCGGACGAATCTCGCTGACCGAGCGCACCATGGTCGTCTTTCCGACGCCGAAACCACCGACGACGACGATTTTCAGGCCGTTGTCGGCGGTCCCCGCGAGGGCGGGCCGTTCAGAGATTTCGGAGGCCAACGAGCACCTGCTCCAGGATGTCGGGGTCGGGAAGGCGGTGGGCGGAGCGCGGGTGGCGGGCGCTGATGCCACCCGTGGCGTGCAGGTCGGCGAGCAGGATGCGGACCACCGTGACGGGCAGGCGGAGCTCGGCCGCGATCTCCACCACCGCCGTGGGGAAGCGGCACATCCGCAGGATCGCCGCGTGCTCGGACTGCATGCCGGGCGTCGGGTCGGACTCGGTGACCACCAGGGTGACCAGGTCGAAGGCGTCCGAACCGGAGCGGCTGCGGCCGCCGGTGAGGGTGTAGAGCCGGTCCGGCGAGTCGTCCCGGCCCGGCCTGCTCATGCCCGCGGCTCGGCGCTGAGGTGTTCGCCGAGCTGCTCCACCAGCTCGGACATGTTGTGCCCGACGAGCCCGGCGTCCGCGTCCTCGGCGGCGACCACGGCGAGGTGCGCGCCCTCGCCCGCCTCGACGATGAAGAGGATGCCGCCGTAGAACTCGGCCATCGCGGAGCGCACCCCGCCGGTTCCGTCGCCGAACTCGATGGACGCCCCGTGCGACAGGCTCTGGATGCCCGCGGAGATGGCGGCGAGCTGGTCGGCCTGGTCGACGGAGAGCTCCGGCGTGCGGCACAGCTTGAGGCCGTCGCGGGACAGGACCAGGGCGTGCCGGGCGCCGGGGGTGCGCTCGAGCAGGTTCTCCAGGAGCCAGTTGAGCTTCTCGTCGGTGGTGGTGCCGGTCATTCGGTGTTGCCTTCCGGGGTGGGTGAGTTCGCGCGTACGGCCTGGCGGAAGCTGCTGAAGCGGGCGGCCGCGTCCGACGCGGCGGTCGAGGCGCGGGCCGGGGCCGCCGGCGCGTCGGGGCCCTCGGGGTGAGCCGCGGCCAGCGCCCGCCCGCGCTTGCGCTTGGGCAGCCCGCTCTCGCCGAACTGCGGGAACTCACCACTGGTCTCGGCGCTGGTCCCGGTGCCGGGACCACCGGGGGTGCCGGTGGTGGAGCTCGTGCCGGAGGCTGGCTCGGCGGCCGGCTCGTGCGTGGTCTCGGGTTCGGCGGGCGTCTCGCTCGTGGTCCGGGACGCACTGGTGACGGCCGGGAGCTGCGGCGGAGCGGGTACGACGGGGGCGGGCGTGGCCGTGGTGACGTGGGTGATCAGCTCGTGCGGCAGCAGCATCAGGGCGCCGGTGCCGCCGCGTGCGGAGGGCCGGAACGAGACCGTGAGGCCGTGCTTGCGGGCCAGGCGGCCGACGACCGCGAGGCCGAGCCGGGTGCCGGAGAGTCCCGCGAGGTCCGACGACCGCCCGGACACGGCCTGTTCGGCCCGGCGCAGCTGCACCTCGCTCATGACCAGACCGCTGTCCTCGACGGTGATGATCACCCCGGCGGGCACTTCCTCGACGTACACGTGGACCTCGGCGGTCGGCGGCGAGAAGTTGGCCGCGTTGTCGAGGAGTTCGGCCAGGGCGTGCATGACGCCCTCGGCGGCGTGTCCGGCGACGGCCGCGTCACTGGTGCAGTGCAGCCGCACGCGCTGGTAGCCGCCGATGCGGCCCATGGCGCCGCGCAGGATCGACTCCATCACGATGGGCCGGGACCAGCGGCGGCCCGAACGCGCCCCGGTCAGCACGGCGATGGAGTCCGCGAGGCGGCCCGCCTGCGCGGTGCGGTGGTCGAGGTGGAGCAGGTCGCCGAGCACGTCCTCGTCGGCGTGCCGGTGCTCCATGTCGCGCAGGTCGGCGAGCATGCCGGTGGCGAGCGCCTGCATGCGGCCCGCCGCGTTGGCGGTCGCGGCGAGCGCCGCGGCACGCGCGGACTCGGCCCGGCGCAGCTCGGCGGTGTGGGCGGCGATCAGGGCCTTGCGCTCGGCGGACCGGGCCGCGTCCAGGCGTACCGCCTCGGCGCTGCGCCGGGCGGCGTTGGCCTCCTGGGCGCTGATCTGAGCGTTGAGCGCGGTGAGCCGGGCCCGCAGCACGCGGTTGCGCAGCACGGTGTGGGTCATGGCGTACGCACCGGCGCTGAGCAGGACCGCGGCGGCCCCGAGACTCCAGCCGAGTAGAGCACGGGTGCCGGGCGTGGCCGAGACCACCGCCACCGTGCAGAACGCGCCGGTGACCACCGCGGTGATCAGCAGGGCCAGCGCGGAGGGGCGGGTGGGGGAGGGCGACGCCGTCATCGATCAATGCCTCGGAGCGCTCATGGCGGGCGAAAGGGAAGGTCGTGTTCCTGTTCCAAGGGGAACGAGGGGCAACTATAGGAGAGTTGGTGATCGATTTGGATAGTTCTTGGTGAAGATTCCCGCCCCTTGGGGTCGTTGACCGGCCACATTCAGCTCATCTTGGGCTGTTTCCGGACAGGCGGCGGGGAGGTGACGGGCGGTCGGTGGCCGGACCGCGGGCCGGTGGGGACGGACGGCGGGCGGGCCGGGACCGGATGGCGGACACGCGGTCGGGCCGCGCGGTGCCGGACCCGCGCGGGACCCCGGGGCGAGGCATCCTGACCCCATGGCAGATGGCGCGAAGGGCCCGGGACCGGACGGCGCACGGGAGCGCGGGAGGCGGCGTGAGCGGGTGCGGACGCGGGACGGCGACCTGGAACGCGAGCTGTCGCGGGTGGTGCGGGGCCGGGTGGACTTCGGTCGAACCGCCCGCGCCCTGACGACGATGGACGCCTCCAACTACCGCCGGGTGCCGCTGGGAGTGGTCGCGCCGCGCGACGCCGAGGACGTGGCGGCGGTGCTCGACGTCTGCCGGACGTACGGGGTGCCGGTGGTGCCGCGCGGGGGCGGCACCTCGATCGCGGGCCAGGCCACCGGGACCGGGATCGTGCTCGACTTCACCCGCTTCATGCGCTCCCTCGTCTCGGTGGACGCCGAGGCCCGAACCGCCGTGGTCCAGCCGGGCGTTGTGCTCGACACCCTGCGGGAGGCGGTCGCGCCCCACGGGCTCACCTTCGGCCCCGATCCGTCGACACACAGCCGCTGCACGCTCGGCGGGATGATCGGCAACAACGCGTGCGGGGCGCATTCGGTGCGATGGGGGACGACGGCTGACAACATCCGTGATCTGACAGTCGTCAGCGCACAGGGCACGCTTCACCGGTTGTCGCAGGGATGGCAGAACTCGACAGCGCCTGTTGGTCTACGCGACTTCGTCAGCCGTCATCTGTCGATCCTCCGCACCGGCTACCCCCAGGATCTCCCGCGCCGCATCTCCGGCTACGCGATGGACGCCCTGCTTCCCGAGCGCGACACCGAGCTGGCCCGCGCCTTCTGCGGCAGCGAGGGCACGTTGGGGTTGGTCACCGAGGCGACGGTCCGCCTGGTGGAGGCGCCCCGCGCCCGCGCCCTCGCGGTGCTCGGCTACGCCGACGAGAGCGCGGCCGCCGAGGCCGCCCCCGGGCTGCTCCCGTACCGCCCGCTGACCGTCGAGGGCATGGCCGCCGATCTCGTACGGGTCCGGGGCGATGCCGGGCTGCCGCGCGGCGGGGCGTGGCTGTTCGTCGAGGCGGGCGGCGCGACCGAGGCGGAGGCCCGCTCGCGGGCCGATGAGCTGGCGCGGGCGGGCGACGCGCTCGGCACCGCCCTGGTGAGCGACCCCGCCGGGATGCGCGCGCTGTGGCGGATCCGCGAGGACGCGGCCGGCACCGCGACCCGGATGCCCGACGGCACCGAGGCCTGGCCCGGCTGGGAGGACTGCGCGGTGCCTCCCGCCCAACTGGGCCCGTATTTGCGGGAGTTCAGGTCCCTGCTCGCCTCCCATCAGCTGCGCGGCACCCCATACGGGCACTTCGGCGACGGCTGCATCCACGTCCGCATCGACTTCGACCTGCTCACCCCGGCCGGGATCGAGCGCTTCCGCTCCTTCTCCGAGGACCTGGCCGATCTGGTGGTCGCGCACGGCGGCTCGCTCAGCGGCGAGCACGGCGACGGACAGGCGCGCGCCGAACTGCTCCCGAAGATGTACGGGCCGGAACTGGTGGGCGTGTTCGCCGAGTTCAAGGACCTGTGGGACCCGGAGGGTCTGCTCAGCCCCGGCATTCTGGCCCGGCCCGCCCGGCTCGACGAGAACCTGCGCTTCGAGGTGCTGCCGAGGCGGCCGGTGGACGTGGAGTTCGGCTACCCGCACGACGGGGGCGACTTCGCGGCAGCGGTACGAAGGTGCGTGGGCGTCGCCACATGCCGTACCCAGAAGGGCAGTTCATTCGCTGTCATGTGCCCCTCCTTCCGCGTCACCGGGGAGGAGGAGCACTCCACCCGGGGCCGGGCCCGGCTGCTGCACGAGATGCTGGCGGGCGAGGTGGTCACCGACGGCTGGCGCTCGACGGAGGTGCGGGACGCGCTCGACCTGTGCCTGTCCTGCAAGGGATGCCGCAGCGACTGCCCGGTGGGCGTGGACATGGCGACGTACAAGGCGGAGTTCCTGCACCACCACTACGCGGGGCGTCGCCGCCCCCTCGCGCACTACGCGCTCGGACGGCTCCCCGAGTGGCTGCGGGCGGCGGCGCCGCTGGCCCGCCCGGTGAACGCGGCGGCCCGGGTGCGTCCGCTCGCCGCCCTGGCGAAGCGGCTCGCGGGGATCGCGCCGGAGCGCACGATCCCGGCCCTGGCGCCGCGTACGTTCCTGCGCGGGACGCGGAAGCGGCCGGAGCCGCGCGGGGCGGCGGTGACGCTCTGGCCGGACACGTTCACCAACCACCTGTCCCCGGAGGTGGGTCATGCGGCGCTGAGGGTGCTGTCGGACGCGGGCCTGGAGGCGGCGATCCCGGCCGGGCGGGTCTGCTGCGGCCTCACCTATGTGTCCACAGGACAGCTGGACCGCGCGAAGGTGGTGATGGGCCACACTCTGGACGCGATCGAGCCGTATCTCGCCGAGGCCGGGCGGCCCGTCGTCGTACTCGAACCGAGCTGCGCGGCCACCCTGCGCACGGACCTGCCGGAACTGCTGCCCGGCGACCCTAGAGCGGCCCGGCTCGCCGCCGCCGTGCGCACCTTCGCCGAGGCGCTGGAGGAGTGCGCGCCGCACTGGACCCCGCCGCGCCTCGACCGTCCCGTGGCGGGCCAGACCCACTGCCACCAGCACGCCGTCCTGGGTGACGAGGCCGACGGCCGCCTGCGCGCCAAGGCCGGTCTGACGGGCGCGCTCAGCGCGGGCTGCTGCGGTCTTGCCGGGAACTTCGGGTTCGAGCGGGGCCACTGGGAGGTGTCGGTGGCCTGCGCGGAGGACCAGCTGCTCCCGTCGGTCCGGGCGGCCGTCCCCGGCACGGAGATCCTGGCCGACGGCTACTCCTGCCGCACGCAACTGGCCCAGCTGGCGGGCCACAGGGCGAGGCACCTCGCGGAGGTGCTGGCGGAGGGCCTGGAGGGTGAGGGGTAGGGCGGCCGGGTGCCGCTTACATTGGATGGAGTGCGTCATTCCGCTCGCCGAAAAGGCGGTTGCGGAGCTCGGCGCAAGCAGTCCAAGATAATAAACATGAAGGTCCATTGAACTGGACTCAACGAACGATGCATGACGCTTTTCCGAGGGGAGTACCGGTGGACACGGTCAAGGGTGTGGGTGCGGCGGAGCCGGTCGCGGCGGCCGCCGTCGCCGTGCCGGAGGCCGCCGGTGCGCTGAAAGGCGAGGGCCGCGCCGGCCGCCGGGCCGCGCTCGGGCCGGTCGCGCTGGTGGTGACGGGCGGCATATCGGTGCAGTTCGGCGCGGCCGTGGCCGTGACGCTGATGCCGAGGGCGGGCGCGGCGGGAGTGGTGACGCTGCGGCTCGTCGCGGCGGCGATCGTGCTCATGCTGGTGTGCCGTCCGAAGCTGCGGGGGCACGCGCGGGCCGACTGGGGCACGGTGATCGCGTTCGGGGTGGCCATGGCCGGGATGAACGGGCTGTTCTACCAGGCCGTGGACCGCATCCCGCTGGGCGTCGCCGTCACCCTGGAGGTGCTCGGGCCGCTGGCCCTGTCGGTGTTCGCCTCCAGGCGCCTGGTCAACGTCCTCTGGGCCGCGCTGGCCCTCACCGGCGTCGTCCTCCTGGGCGGGGGCGGCTTCGGCGACCTGGACCCGGTGGGCGTGGCGTACGCGCTGGGGGCGGGGGCGTGCTGGGCGGTGTACATCCTGTTCAGCGCGCGTACGGGACGAAGGTTCCCGCAGGCCGACGGGCTGGCCCTCGCGATGGCGGTGGCGGCCGTCCTGTTCCTGCCGATCGGCATCGCGCAGGCGGGCAGCACCCTGCTCGTCCCGTCCACGATGGCGCTGGGCGCGGCCGTGGCGATCCTGTCCTCGGTCCTGCCCTACACCCTCGAACTCCTGGCCCTGCGCCGCCTGCCCGCGTCCACCTTCGCGATCCTGATGAGCCTGGAACCGGCGATAGCGGCGACAGCGGGCTTCCTCATCCTGAACCAGTCCCTGTCCTGGCCCCAGGCCCTGGCCATCGCCCTGGTGATCGGCGCGAGCATGGGGGCGGTACGGACCCAGATCAGAACGGTCTCGGGCTAGCCCCGGGCGCGGCAGCGTGCCTCCCTTGGCGGAGGCGCCCGCACCGCGCGAGGCCGGCCCGCTCGACGGGGGCATCTGTGCGCCGAGGGGGTCGACCTCTACAGGGCGCTCGTACACCGAGGGTGGGGTTGCTCGCCTGGGCGGCGCCTGCGCAGCCCGAGTCGGCGGGTCGGCGGCTCCCTCCCGGGGCCCGCTGCGGCGTCTCTCCGGGCCGGGCGGAACCAAGCCCCAAAATAAATGCAAGCACGCTTGCTTGTTTCTGGGTGGGGTGCCATGCTCCGGGGCACGCCCGCTGTCCCGGAGGGGAGCGCACCGTGTCCGAACCGGTCGGTCCAGCCGACGCCGTTCTCGCCGTCCTTGACGACCTGCGGGACGAAGGGGGTGAACTCGACGTCCTGATTGGTGAGTTGAGCCCGGTCCAGTGGGGCACGGCCACCGCCGCGCCCGGTTGGACCATCGCGCACCAGGTCGCCCACCTCGCCTGGACCGACACCGCCGCGCTGCTCGCCGTGACCGACCCCGACGCCTTCGCGGCCGAGGTCGAGAAGGCCGTCGCCGCGCCGGACCGCTTCGTGGACGACGGGGCCGAGGCGGGGGCCCTGCTTCCGCCCGCCGAGCTGCTCGCCTGGTGGCGGGACGGCCGCGTACAGCTTCAGGAGGCGTTGCGGGCGGCGCCCGCCGGGGCGCGGTTCCCCTGGTACGGGCCGCCCATGTCCACCGCGTCCATGGCCACCGGCCGGCTCATGGAGACCTGGGCGCACGGCCAGGACGTGTTCGACGCCCTCGGCCGCACCCGCAGGCCGACCGACCGGCTCCGCCACGTCGCCCGCATCGGCATCCGCGCCCGCGACTACGCCTTCTCCGTACGGGGATTGACGCCTCCGGCCGAGGAGTTCCGGGTCGAGCTGACCGCGCCGGACGGCGCGGACGTCTGGACGTACGGCCCCGAAGACGCCCAACAGCGCGTCACCGGGCCCGCGTTGGACTTCTGTCTGCTGGTCACCCAGCGGCTGCACCGCGACGACACCGCCGTACGCGCCGAGGGCCCCGACGCCGACCGCTGGCTCGACATCGCCCAGGCCTTCGCGGGCCCGGCGGGCCCCGGCCGCGCTCCCCGGGACGCCCGATGAACCAGGACGGGCCCATACTGCGCATCGGCAACGCCTCCGGGTTCTACGGCGACCGCTTCGACGCGATGCGGGAGATGCTGACCGGCGGCCCCCTCGACGTGCTGACCGGCGACTACCTCGCCGAGCTCACCCTGCTGATCCTCGGCCGCGACCGGCTGCGCGACCCACGGCTCGGGTACGCCAAGACGTTCCTGCGCCAGCTGGAGGAGTGCATCGGGATCGCGCGCGAGCGCGGGGTGCGCATCGTCACCAACGCGGGCGGGCTCAACCCGTCCGGACTCGCCGACGCCGTACGGGAGTTGAGCGAGCGGGTGGGCGTTCCGGTGCGGGTCGCCCATGTGGAGGGCGACGGGCTGCCGCTGCCCGAGGGCGCGCTCACCGCCAACGCCTACCTCGGCGGCGGCGGGATCGCGGCGTGCCTGCGCGGCGGCGCGGAGATCGTCGTCACCGGGCGGGTCACGGACGCGGCCCTGGTCACAGGACCGGCCGCGTGGTGGTTCGGCTGGGGCCCCGAGGAGTACGACGCGCTCGCGGGCGCGGTGGTCGCCGGGCACATTCTGGAGTGCGGCACCCAGGCGACCGGCGGGAACTACCCCTTCTTCGCGGGCCGCGACCTCACCCGGCCCGGATTCCCGCTCGCCGAACTGCACGCCGACGGCACCTGCGTCATCACCAAGCACCCCGGCACCGGAGGCTTCGTCGACACCGGCACGGTCACCGCGCAGCTCCTGTACGAGACCGGGGGCGCCCGGTACGCCGGGCCCGACGTCACCGCGCGGCTCGACACCGTACGGCTCGACCAGGAGGGGCCCGACCGGGTGCGCGTCAGCGGGGTGCGCGGCGAGGCACCGCCGCCGACTCTCAAGGTGGGGGTCAGCAGTATCGGCGGCTGGCGCAACGAGGTCGTGTTCGTCCTGACCGGACTCGACATCGAGGCGAAGGCGGCGCTGGTGCGGGAGCAGGTCGAGGACGCCTTCGCGCGTGCCAAGTCACGTCCCCAGCACGTCAGTTGGGAGTTGTCGCGCACCGATCGGGCGGACGCGCCCACCGAGGAGGGGGCGAGCGCGCTGCTGCGGCTCGTCGTCCGCGACGCCGACCCGGACGCGGTCGGCCGGGTCGTGAGCGGCGCGGCCATCGAACTCGCCCTCGGCAGCTACCCCGGCTTCCACGTCACGGCTCCGCCGGGGAAGGGGGCGCCGTACGGGGTGTTCTCGGCGGTGTACGCGGACGCGGGGTCGGTGGAGCATCTGGCGGTCCACGCGGACGGCGTACGGGAGCTGATCCCCCCGCCCGTCCGGACGGCGCCCCTGACGGCTGTCCCGGAGCCGCCCCTCCCGCCCTTCGACCCGGCGGAGCCGACTCGGCGAGTGCCGCTGGGTGCGGTGGCGGGGGCGCGGAGTGGGGACAAGGGTGGGGATGTGAACGTGGGGGTCTGGGTGTCCTCGGAGGCGGGGTGGGGGTGGTTGGCCCATGCGTTGACAGTCGACCAATTCCGTCAACTGCTGCCTGAGGTTGAGGGGTTGAACGTCACTCGTCATCTTCTGCCGAATCTGTGGGCGGTGAACTTCGTGGTGGAGGGGTTGTTGGGGGAGGGGGTCGCGTCTCAGGCGCGGTTCGACCCGCAGGGGAAGGGGGTGGGGGAGTGGTTGCGGAGTCGGGAGGTGGCGGTGCCGGTGGGTCTGCTGGGCTGAGCTTTTCCCCCCACCCCGCCCCTCCCCGAGACCCTCCGGGGGTGTGAAGGGCTGAGGGGGACTCCTGGGGCTCCGCCCCAGACCCCGTTCGCGCCTGAACGGCGCTCGTCCTCAATCTCCCCCAAGGCCTTAAGGGCCAGGGGGGACCCCCATGACGGACTGAGGATGCCCATGCTGGGCCCCCTACAGGGGCGCGGGGAACTGCGCGACCAGCCACGCACGGTCCGCGGTCGAGCCGCCTCCCCCGGGAGGTCCGCGCGGCTGCCAGCACCAACCCCCAGGGGGCGCGAGGAACTGCGCGAGCAGCTACGCACGGTCCGCGGTCGAGGTGTCTCCTCCGGGTGGGCCGAGGGGCTGCCAGCACCAACCCCCCGGGGGCGCGGGGAACTGCGCGAGCAGCTACGCACGGTCCGCGGTCGAGTCCTCTCCCCCGGAGGGTCTCGGGGAGGGGCGGGGTGGGGGATCCAGCCCTCCGCAGGCGACCCGCACCCACCCGACCCCGCCCCACCCACATCCCACCCTCACCCAAGGAGCCCCATGCCCACCCTCCCCAGCACCCTCAACCCCACCACCCCCGAATTCCGTCAGGCCGCCGCCGCCATGCGGGCCAAGCTCGCGGAGCTGGAGGGGGAGCACGCCAAGGCCCTCGCCGGGGGCGGGCAGAAGTACACCGACCGGCACCGAAGGCGCGGCAAGCTACTGCCCCGCGAGCGCATCGAGCTGCTGCTCGACCCGGACACCCCCTTCCTGGAGCTGTCCCCCCTCGCGGCCTGGGGCAGCGACTACCCCGTGGGCGCCTCGATGGTCACCGGCATCGGCACCGTCGAGGGCGTCGAGTGCCTGATCACCGCCAACGACCCCACCGTCCGCGGCGGCGCCTCCAACCCCTGGACGCTCAAGAAGGCCCTGCGCGCCAACGAGATCGCGTACACCAACCGCCTCCCCTGCATCAGCCTCGTGGAGTCCGGCGGCGCCGACCTGCCCTCGCAGAAGGAGATCTTCATCCCGGGCGGCGCGATCTTCCGGGACATCACCCGGCTGTCGGCGGCGGGCATCCCGACCATCGCCGTGGTGTTCGGCAACTCGACCGCCGGCGGCGCGTACGTCCCCGGCATGTCGGACCACACCGTGATGATCAGCGAGCGTTCCAAGGTGTTCCTCGGGGGGCCGCCCCTCGTCAAGATGGCCACCGGCGAGGAGAGTGACGACGAGTCGCTCGGCGGGGCCGAGATGCATGCCCGCACATCCGGCCTCGCCGACCACTTCGCCGTCGACGAGCAGGACGCGATACGCCAGGCCCGCCGCATCGTCGCCCGCCTCAACCACCGCAAGGCGCACCCGGACCCGGTACGGCTCGCCGAGCCGCCCAAGTACGCCGAGGACGAGCTGCTCGGCATCGTTCCGGAGGACCTGAAGACCCCGTTCGACCCGCGCGAGGTCATCGCCCGGATCGTGGACGGGTCGGAGTTCGACGAGTTCAAGGCGCTCTACGGGCCTAGCCTGGTCACAGGGTGGGCCGAGCTGCACGGCTACCCGATCGGCATCCTCGCCAACGCCCAGGGCGTGCTCTTCTCCGCCGAGTCGCAGAAGGCCGCGCAGTTCATCCAGCTGGCCAACCAGCGCGACATCCCGCTCCTCTTCCTGCACAACACCACCGGTTACATGGTCGGCAAGGAGTACGAGCAGGGCGGCATCATCAAGCACGGCGCGATGATGATCAACGCGGTGTCCAACTCCCGCGTGCCGCACCTCTCCGTCCTGCTCGGCGCCTCTTACGGAGCCGGTCACTACGGCATGTGCGGCCGCGCCTACGACCCCCGCTTCCTGTTCGCCTGGCCGAGCGCCAAGTCCGCCGTCATGGGCCCGCAGCAGCTCGCGGGCGTGCTGTCGATCGTGGCCCGCGCCTCCGCCGAGGCCAAGGGGCAGCCGTACGACGAGGACGCCGACGCCGCGCTGCGCGCGATGGTGGAGCAGCAGATCGAGGCCGAGTCGCTGCCGATGTTCCTGTCCGGGCGGCTGTACGACGACGGGGTCATCGACCCCCGCGACACCCGCACCGTCCTCGGGCTCTGCCTGTCGGCGATCCACACCGCTCCCGTCGAAGGCGCCCGCGGCGGCTTCGGCATCTTCCGGATGTGAGGGCCATGATCCAGTCCGTACTTGTCGCCAACCGGGGCGAGATAGCCTGCCGCGTCTTCCGCACCTGCCGTGAGCTGGGCATCTCCACGGTCGCGGTGTTCTCCGACCCCGATGCGGGCGCCCTGCACGTACGCGAGGCCGACGCCGCCGTACGGCTGCCGGGCTCGGCGCCCGCCGACACCTATCTGCGCGGTGACCTCATCGTGAAGGCGGCCCTCGCGGCGGGCGCCGACGCCGTGCACCCGGGATACGGCTTCCTGTCCGAGAACGCCGGCTTCGCGCGGGCCGTCACCGACGCCGGGCTCACCTGGATCGGCCCGCCCGCCGGGGCCATCGAGGCCATGGCCTCCAAGACCCGGGCCAAGGAACTCATGGGTCTGCCACCCCTCGACCTGGCGGATGTCACCGAGGCCGATCTCCCCCTGCTCATCAAGGCCACGGCGGGCGGCGGCGGACGGGGTATGCGTATTGTTCGGCAACTGACAGATATGGACAGCCAGTTGACGGCGGCGTGTGCCGAGGCGCTCAGCGCCTTCGGGGACGGCGACGTGTTCGTCGAGCCGTACATCGAGGGCGGACGCCATGTCGAGGTGCAGATCCTCGCCGACGCCCACGGCACGGTCTGGGTCCTGGGCACCCGCGACTGCTCGCTCCAGCGCCGCCACCAGAAGGTCGTCGAGGAGGCCCCGGCCCCCGGCCTCGACCCCGAGACCACCGCCGAGCTGTACACCCTCGCCGCACGGGCCGCGCGGGCCACCGACTACCGGGGTGCGGGCACCGTCGAGTTCCTGGTCGCCGGAGCGAAGGCCCACTTCCTGGAGATGAACACCCGCCTCCAGGTCGAACACCCCGTCACCGAGGCCGTGTTCGGCATCGATCTCGTCGCCCTCCAGCTCCGCGTCGCCGAGGGCGAGGCGCTGCCACCGACCCCGCCCGAACCCCGGGGTCACGCCATCGAGGCCCGCCTGTACGCCGAGGACCCGGCCCACGACTGGGCCCCGCAGACCGGCGTCATCCATGAACTCGCCGTCGACGGAGTGCGGTTGGACACCGGGTACGCGGGCGGCGACACCGTGGGCGTCCACTACGACCCCCTGCTCGCCAAGGCCGTGGCCCACGCCCCGACCCGCGCGGAGGCCGCCCGCACCCTCGCCCGCGCCCTCGAACGCGCCCGCGTCCACGGCCCGGCCACCAACCGCGACCTGCTCGTACGCTCCCTGCGGCACCCCGACTTCACCGAAGGCCACCAGAGCCCCGAGGCACCCGGCGCCGCGCGGGCCGCCCTGCCGCGCCTCGACACCGCCTTCTACGACCGCAACCTCGTCGAGCTCACCGCGCCCGCTCCCGGCGCCCGGTACGCCGCCCTCGCCGCGGCCCTCGCCGACGCCGCCTCCCGGGCCGGCCGGTTCGGCGGCGGCTGGCGCAACGTACCCTCGCAGCCGCAGGTGAAGCGGTACGGCGAGCACGAGGTCCGCTACCGGCTCACCCGCGACGGCCTCGAAGCCGACGACCACCCCGAGGTCCGGCTGGAGGCGGCCGAGCCCGGCCGCGTACGCCTCGAAATCGAGGGCGTGGTAAGGGAGTTCGGCGTCCGGCGGCACGGCGACCGGGTGTACGTCGACACCTCGGCCGGGTCCCACGCCTTCACCGCGCACCCCCGCTTCACCGACCCCGGCGACCTGGTCGCGCCCGGATCCCTGCTCGCCCCCATGCCCGGCGTGGTCGTGCGCGTCGCCGACGGGATCGAGGAGGGGTGCCGCGTCAGCGCCGGGCAGCCGCTGCTGTGGCTGGAGGCCATGAAGATGGAGCACCGCGTCCTGGCCCCCTCCGACGGCACCCTCACCGCGCTCCACGCGGCCCCGGGTCGCCAGGTCGAGGTCGGCGCCCTGCTCGCCGTCGTCGTCCCGTAGCCGTTCCGCAGTCGTCGTTCCGTATCCGTTCAGGAGGCCCGAGCAGCATGACCGGAGTCATCGAGAGCCAGGAGAACAAGGATCTGCGCGCCGCCGTCGCCGCACTGGGCGCCCGGCACGGCCGCGGGTTCGACCGCGCGGCCCTGTGGTCGGAGGCGGCCAAGCTCGGCTACCTCGGCGTCAACCTGCCCGAGCGGCACGGCGGCGGGGGCGGCGGAATGGCCGAACTGTCCATCGTTCTGGAGGAGTTGGGGGCCGCGGGCTGCCCGCTCCTGATGATGGTGGTCTCGCCCGCCATCTGCGGCACGGTCATCGCCCGCTTCGGCACCGAGGCGCAGCAGCGCGCCTGGCTGCCGGGGCTCGCCGACGGGTCGATCACCATGGCCTTCGGCATCACCGAGCCCGACGCCGGGTCCAACTCGCACCGCATCACCACCACCGCCCGGCGCGACGGGGACGACTGGATCCTCACCGGCCGCAAGGTCTTCATCTCCGGCGTCGACATAGCCGACGCCACCCTCATCGTCGGCCGCACCGAGACCGTGTCCGATGAGAAGACGGGCCGCACCGGATCCCTCAAGCCCTGCCTCTTCATCGTGCCGCGCGACACTCCGGGCTTCGGGCGCTCGCAGATCGACATGGAACTCCAGGCGGCGGAGAAGCAGTTCGAGCTCGTCCTCGACGAGGTGCGGCTGCCCGCCGACGCGCTGGTCGGCGACGAGGACGCGGGGCTGCTCCAGCTCTTCGCCGGGCTCAACCCCGAGCGGATCATGACGGCCGCGTTCGCGATCGGCATGGGACGCTACGCGCTCGCCCGGGCCGTCGACTACGCGACCACCCGCCAGGTGTGGAAGCTCCCCATCGGCGGCCACCAGGCCATCGCCCACCCGCTCGCCCAGGCCCACATCGAGCTCGAACTGGCCCGTCTGATGATGCAGAAGGCGGCCGCGCTGTACGACGCGGGCGACGACACCGGGGCGGGCGAGGCCGCGAACATGGCCAAGTACGCCGCCGCCGAGGCCTGCGTCAGGGCCGTCGACCAGGCCGTCCACACCCTCGGCGGCAACGGCCTGACCCGCGAGTACGGCCTCGCCTCGCTGATCACGGCGGCCCGCGTGGCCCGGATCGCGCCGGTCAGCCGCGAGATGATCCTCAACTACGTGTCACACCAGTCCCTGGGCCTCCCGAAGTCGTACTAGACGTACCCGGCGTTCCGCGGCCGCGGTGCGATGCGGCCGCGGGCCCGCCCGTGCCCGGTCGCGCGACTCCCCGCGCGCCCCTCGGGGCGCCGTCCACCAGCCCGTCGAGACGTAGCAGGAGACCCCATGGACTCCCGTATCTTCCGCAGCGAGTACGCCGACGTACCCCTCGTCGACGAGCCCATCCACGAGGCGGTCCTCGCCCGCTCGACCGCCACCCACCCCGACGCCGTCGCCCTCATCGACGGCACCTCACCGAGCGGCACGGGCGAGCTCACGTACGGACAACTGGACGTCAGGTACCGGATGTTGGCGGCAGCGCTGTCGGCCGCCGGGGTGCGCAAGGGCGACGTGCTCGCCCTGCACAGCCCCAACTCGGTGCTCTACCCGGTCGTGCTGTACGCGGCCAGCCGGGCGGGCGCGGCCGTCACCACCGTCCATCCGCTGTGCACGGCCGAGGAGTTCGCCCGGCAGCTGGCGGACTCCTCGGCGCGCTGGATCGTCACGGTGTCCGCGCTCCTGCCCGTCGCCCGCCGGGCCGCCGAACTCGTCGGCGGCATCGAGGAGATCCTCGTCTGCGACCGGGCCGAGGGGCACCGCTCGGTCGTCCACGACCTGCTCACCGTGGACGCCCCCGAGCGGCACGTCCCCATCGACCCGGCCGAGGACGTGGCCGTCCTGCCGTACTCCTCGGGCACCACCGGCGTCCCCAAGGGCGTCATGCTCACCCACCGCAGCATCGCCACCAACCTGGCCCAGCTGCACCCGCTGGTCCCGATGGTGCCCGGCGAACGCATCCTCGCGGTGCTCCCCTTCTTCCACATCTACGGCATGACCGCCCTCTTGAACGCGCCGTTGCGCTGCGGCGCCACGGTCGTCGTGTTGCCGCGCTTCGACCTCGACCAGTTCCTCGGCACGATCGAGAGGCACCGCATCACCGGCCTGTACGTGGCGCCGCCCATCGTGCTCGCCCTGGCGAAGCACCCGGCCGTCGCCCGGTACGACCTGTCGTCCCTGGAGTACGTCGTGAGCGCGGCGGCCCCGCTCGACGCCCGCCTGGCGGCGGCCTGCTCGGCGCGGCTCGGGCTGCCGCCGGTGCGCCAGGCGTACGGCATGACCGAGCTGTCCCCCGGCACCCACACCGTCCCGCTGTCCGCCCCGAACCCGCCGCCCGGCGCGGTCGGCAAGCTGCTGCCGTCCACCGAGATGCGCATCCTGCGCCTGGACGACCCGGCCCGCGACGCCGGACCCGGCGAGGAGGGCGAGGTCGCCATCCGCGGCCCCCAGGTCATGAAGGGCTACCTGGGCCGACCCGACGCCACCGCCGCCCTGATCGACGCGGACGGCTGGGTGCACACCGGCGACGTGGGCCGCGTCGACGACGACGGCTGGCTGTACGTCGTCGACCGGGTCAAGGAACTCATCAAGTACAAGGGCTTCCAGGTGGCCCCCGCCGATCTGGAGGCCCTCCTGCTCACCCACCCCGCCGTCGCGGACGCGGCCGTCATCGGCGTCTACGACGCGGACGGCAACGAGGTGCCCAAGGCCTACGTCGTACGCCAGCCGCTCGCGCCGGACCTGAGCGCGGACGAGGTGATGGCGTACGTCGCCGAACGCGTCGCCCCGTACAAGAAGGTCCGCCGGGTCGAGTTCGTCGAGAGCGTGCCCCGGGCCGCGTCCGGCAAGATCCTGCGGCGCGAACTGCGCCGACGAGAGAAGGACCAGACGTGAACCGAGAGAAGAGGGCCCGCGCATGACACTCGTCCGGGCCGCCCACGACCGGGGCATCACCACCCTCGCGCTCGACTCGCCCGCCAACCGCAACGCGCTGTCCGCGGACCTGGTCGCCGGGCTGGGCGCCGAGCTCGCGCGCTGCGCGAGGGACCCGGACGCACGGGCCGTCCTGCTCACGCACACCGGCACCACCTTCTGCGCGGGCGCCGATCTGAAGGCGCCGCCGGACCCGGCGGCCTTCGTGGCCCTGATGCGCGCCGTGGTGGAGCTCCCGAAGCCGGTGGTGGCCCGGGTCACCGGCCACGTCCGCGCGGGCGGGCTCGGGCTGCTGGCGGCCTGCGACATCGCGGTCGCGGGCCCCGGCTCCTCGTACGCGTTCACCGAGGCTCGGCTCGGCCTCGCCCCGGCCGTGATCTCCATGCCGGTGCTGCCCCGCATGGACCCGCGCGCCGCGAGCCGCTACTACCTCACCGGTGAGCGGTTCGACGCGGCGGAGGCGGCCCGCACCGGGCTCGTCACGCTCGCCGCCGACGACGTGGACGAGGCCCTCGCCCCGGTCCTCGACGGGCTGCGCAGGTCCTCACCGCAGGGCCTGGCCGCATCGAAGGCTCTGGTCACGGCTACCGTGGCGGAGACCTTCGACCGCTGGTCCAAGGAACTGACCGCCCGCTCGGCGTCCCTCTTCGCCTCCGCCGAGGCGCGGGAGGGAGTGACGGCCTTCCTCGAACGACGGGACCCCGCATGGGTGTTGTGACCCCACCGAAGACCCCGAAGCAGGACCGCAGCCGGGCCACCCGGCAGCGCCTCCTGGAAGCCGCCGTGGCCTGCCTGGCCGAGCACGGCTGGGCGGGCTCGACGGTGTCGGTGGTCGCCGAGCGGGCCGGGGTCTCGCGGGGCGCGGCCCAGCACCACTTCCCCACCCGCGAGGACCTGTTCACGGCGGCCGTCGAGTACGTCGCCGAACAGCGGTCCTCCGCCCTGCGGGCGCTGGACCGCACCGACCGCCGCCAAGTCGTGGCCGCCCTCGTCGGCCTCTACACGGGCCCGCTGTTCCGGGCCGCGCTGCACCTGTGGGTCGCCGCCGCCAACGAGCCCCAGCTGCACGCGCGGGTCACCGAGCTGGAGGCGAGGGTGGGCCGCGAATCGCACCGCATCGCGGTGGAACTGCTGGCGGCCGACGAGTCCGTGCCCGGCGTACGGGAGACGGTGCAGGGCTTCCTCGACATGGCGCGCGGCCTGGGCCTGGCCAACCTGCTCACCGACGACGCGGCCCGGCGGGACCGGGTGGTGGCGCAGTGGGCGGTGCTCCTCGACGAGGCGCTGCGCTGAGCGCGCCACCCGGGCCGGGATGACGAAAACGGCCGGCCCGGGTGACCCGGGCCGGCCGTCGCCGGTCATTTTCAGCTGCCGACGGCGCCGTTGCCGGAGAGCACCGGGATGTCGTCCACGATGTGCGACAGCGCCTCGTCGCGCTTGGCCTGGGTGGAGTTCTCGGTGCACTGCTGAGTCTGCGGCGAGGACAGGACCGGGATGTCCTGAACGCCGACGTTCACCAGGGCGAGGATGGACTGCACGTCTGCCTTGGCCGGGAGGCCGACACACAGCTTGTTCAGGGAGCCCTGGACCAGGGTCATCTGGGGGCTCATGTCGCCGTCGGTCTTCGAGTTGCCGAAGGCCTGCTTGGCGTCGTTGCCGCTGAGCGACGTCGTACCGCTGTCATTGCCGACGGCCATCGCCTGCGGCGCGGCCATCATCGCGACACCGGAAACGGCTGCGGCGACGGCTGCGGCCGACCACAACTTCTTCATGTCTACTCCTGTTGGTCTGACCCATTGATGGGGATCTGTGAAGAGAACGGTGAGAACTTCTTTTGGTTGCGCCGTGTCCCCCGGACAGGGCATTGCGGAATTGGCTCCGCCCGTCCGTGGTAATGAGGCAGTGACCACGGACCGATGGTGAGGACATGACTGAAACGCAGGGCGCCTGGCACAGGGAGGCATTCATCCCGATCAATCGTCGACGATTCGAGAGCCGGGCGGCGGCCGAACCCGTCTACGCGGACCTGGTGCGTTCCTGGGCCGCGGAAAGGCGTACGGTCCCGGGCCGGCCCGACTGGGAATGGAATGCGCTTGTCAACGGTTTCCATTGGCCGGACTGAAGGGCCGCGACGTCGCCCCGTGAGGTGCCGGGCGCGAAAAAGCCGGATCGTCGGAGAGCGCTGGCGATCCGGCCGAGGACCTCAGGGCGTCGGGCCACCGAAGGGATTGACAGCGGCCCGGACGTCCTGAAATCGCAGAACTCAACTGTGCGCGGCGCCGTTGCCGGAGAGGACCGGAATGTTGCTCAGGATGTGCGACAGCGCCTCGTCGCCCTTGGCCTGAGTGGAGTTCTCGGTGCACTGCTGGGTCTGCGGCGAGGACAGGATCGGGATGTCCTGGACACCGACGTTCACCAGGCCGACGAGGGATTGCAGGTTGGCCTTGGCCGGGAGGGCGATGCAGGGCTTGTTGAACGAGCCCTGGATCAGGCCGATCTGCGGGCTCATGTTGCCGTACGTGGCCGAGTTGCCGTACGCCTGCATCGCGTGGTTGCCGCTGACCGAGGTGGTGCCGCTGTCGTTGCCGATCGCCATCGCCTGCGGCGCCATAGCCGCGGAGGCACCAACGGCGGACACGCCGACGGCTGCTGCCGCCATAGCCTTCTTGATCACGCTTGTCCCTTTCTGGTGGATGCCCCAGACGGAGCCTCCTGACCAACCGTCCGCACGGCGGATCGGTTTCTTCCCTTCACTCTTTCGGCCGTACGAAAATAGGGCCGAACAAGTTCTCCGCGTCTCTGCGGGTTGGGATTATATGGAGATCCGACGGGGCGTTTCCGGTGCAGTGTCGGGCCTTCTTTTTGAGAACCGTTCGGGTGATGTGGCGGAACCAAACCGGTTCGGTGAAGTTGACCGTGCAGTAGTACGGCGCAGTGGATATGGGCGCGGTACTGCACGTGCTCTCCACCAAGAAAAGGGAAGAACATGCTCAAGAAGGTTATGGCCGCGTCCGCTGCCGCCGTTTCGATTGTCGGCGCCTCCGCCATGCTGGCCCCCCAGGCCATGGCCATCGGCAACGACTCCGGTACGACGTCGCTCAGCGGCAACGGCGCGAAGCAGGCCTTCGGCAACTCGAAGACCGACGGTGACATGAGCCCGCAGCTGTCGCTGGTCCAGGGTTCCCTGAACAAGCCGTGCATCGGCCTCCCGCTCAAGGCGGACGTGCAGTCCCTCGTCGCCCTGGTGAACGTCGGCGTCCAGGACATCCCGATCCTGTCCTCGCCGCAGACCCAGCAGTGCACCGAGAACTCCACCCAGGCCAAGCGCGACGAGGCGCTGTCGCACATCCTGGACGACATCCCGGTCCTCTCCGGCAACGGCGCCGCCGGCAGCTGAGTCCTTGCCGCCGCTCGGGCCGCCGCAGTCCTTTTCGGGCCGCGACGGCCCGAGTTGTTTGGGCGCGCATCGCAGGACGGCCGAGTTGAAGAGGCGTGGCGCGAACAGCCGTTCCTCCTGCCATTTGGGTGAGGAAAGCGGCGGCGCGGTTCCGCCTCGGTTTCTTTTGCCGGAATAAATCGTTACCAAGTCGTCAGCGGCTCCTTGGGCGAAAGCTCTGGCAACGCGCCGTGAGCAACGACTGGTTGCGCGACTTTTTGACTGAGGGAAGGAAATCCACGTGAAGTACATGAAGGCTGCGACGGTTCTGGCCGGTCTGGTCATCGCCGCTGGTGGTGCCGCCCCGGCGTTCGCCGACGCCAACGCCGACGGCGCCGCCGTCGGCAGCCCGGGTGTCCTGTCCGGCAACCTGCTGCAGATCCCGGTCCACGTTCCGATCAACGTCTGCGGCAACACCATCGACGTCATCGGCCTGCTGAACCCGGCGTTCGGCAACGTCTGCGTCAACAAGTGACGTAGAGCCAGACTCTCCACTCTGATTTTGGGGCGTGCGCATCGCACGCCCCAAAGTCGGTTCTTCCCCCAATTTCTCTCCCCCCCCCACGACACGGAAGACAGCCCATTGCGACAGGTCATCAGCAAGACCCTGTTCACCGCCGTGGCAGCCACGAGCGTTCTTTCGATGAGCGGCACCTACGCTCAGGCGGCCGGCACCGATGCCGAGACCATGGGCTCGCCGGGCCTTCTGTCGGGGAACACGATTTCGGCGCCGGTGGATGTCCCGGTCCAGGCGTGCGGCAACAGCGTGGACCCGGTCGGAGCGCTCAACCCCTCCTTCGGCAACCACTGCGAGACGCTCTCACCGTCCCGCGAGGAGCGCTCCGACGAGCGCGCGGAGCGGCGGGCCGACGAGGCGGGCGAGGACGCGGGCGGCTACGGCTCCGAGGAGGAGGGCTACGGCTCCGGGTACGGGCGTTCGTACGAGGAGGAGTACGCCGAGGCGTACCGGCCCCGGCACGAGCGGGCCGCCGCGAGCGAGGCGCGGTCCGTGACGAGCGACTCCCCGGGCGTCCTGTCGGGGAACTCCGTGGCGGCGCCGGTCGACGTGCCCGTGCAGGCGTGCGGGAACACGGTGAACATCATCGGCCTGCTCAATCCGGCCATGGGCAACCACTGCGCGACCGGGTCGACCGAGACCCCGCACACGCGCCACGCCCCGCCGGTCCACCACGCACCCCCGACCCGCCACGCCCCGCCCGTGCATCACGCGCCGCCGGTGCATGAGGCCCCGCCTGTGCACCACGCCCCGCCGGTCCACCAGGCACCCCCCATCCACCACGCACCACCCGTGCACCACGCTCCCGTTAGGGCGGTTCCGCAGCTGCCCGCTGCTCCGCCTGTGCACCAGGCACCTCCGGTGCATGAGGCCCCGCCTGTGCACCAGGCACCTCCGGTGCATGAGGCCCCGCCCGTGCACCAGGCACCTCCGGTGCATGAGGCCCCGCCCGTGCACCAGGCGCCCCCGGTTCACCACGCCCCGCCCGTGCACCACGCACCCCTCGTGCACCACGCCCCCTCGGCACCGCGCGCTCCTCGGGTCGTGGCTCCGCCGGCCAGGGCGCACGCTCCCGCCGTTCCGCAGCTCGCCGCCACCGGGTCCGACCCCGCGCTCCTCGCGGCCGCGGGCGGAGCCGTCGCTCTCGTGCTCGGCGGGGGCGTCCTCTACCGGCGCGGCAGGGTGATGGCCCGCGTCTGACCCCGTGGCACCCGCCAGGACTCCCATCCGCGGCAAGTGACGGCCGAGGGCTCGGAGTGGGGGTCGAGGCCCGCGCCGGGAGCATGGCAGGAGTGTTGACTGCCGTGCTGAGTAAGCGAGTTGGGCGTCCGGGCGACGCCTGTTGAACCGTACGTCGAAGGGCTCGGCTCCCATCCGGAGCCGGGCCCTTCGGCGTGCCCTCGCGCATCCGGTACGGATTCTGATGGGCCCTCAGATGGCGGAATCGAGGTGTTCCCCCGTTCGAGGGGCTTACGGCGTGGGCTGCTTATCTTCCCTATCGGCGCAATAAGAATATTTTCCAACCGGGACTCCGGGGAGGTTCTCAGAAACAAGGGAGCGCACATGCGTCTGCGACGTCGTCGAGCGGCGGCCTTCACCACGAGCATTCTGGCGGTGGGCGCCCTTTGCAGTCTGGCACTGGCACCCGGTGTGAACGTCCAGCAATCCGGGGCGGGCAACGACCCGCCTCCCGCCCACCCCTCGGTCGCGAATTTCGGGGCCTTTCTGGATTCCGGCCCGCTCGGTGTGAAGCGGATCGCGGCCCTGGAGAAATGGCTCGGCGGGGCCGACATCCGGGTCGGTCACACCTATCTGCCGGGGAACACCTGGTCCGACATCGAGGGCAGGGCGGGGTTCCTCGACTCCTGGGCCACCTGGCGCCGCGAGCGCGCCGACCGCACCCTCGTCCTCAACGTCCCGATGCAGGCCCTCAACGAGGCCGGGATTCCCGACGCCCGGGTGCGCCGACTGCTGGCGAACGGGGCCGCGGGCGACTACGACGACCACTTCAAGAAGCTGGCCGAGCGGCTCGTGGACCTCAAGATCCCGGACACGGTGATCGTGCTCGGCTGGGAGATGAACGGCACCACGTACACCCACCGCTGCGGCCCGGACCCGGCGGCGTGGAAGAAGTATTGGAAGAACGCGGTCACCGCCATGCGTTCGGTGCCGGGGCAGAAATTCCGGTTCGACTTCGCGCCGAGCCGCGGGCGCGACGCGGTGCCGTGGACCGAGTGCTATCCGGGCGACGACGTCGTCGACATCATCGGAATGGACTCCTACGACCAGCCCCCCGGCGAGGATTTCGACCGGCAGGTCAAGGAGCCGTACGGACTCCAGCAGCACGCCGACTTCGCCGCCGCGCACGGAAAGCCGATCTCCTTTCCGGAATGGGGGCTCTTCCGCAACGGCGACAATCCGGAATACATGCGGCGCATGCTGGCCTGGATGGACGCGCACAAGCCGGTCTACAACACCATCACCGACTACTGCCCGCACGGCGTGTGGGAGTGCACCGACAACCCCCAGGCCTCACAGGTCTACCGTTCGCTCCTGTACGGACGCACCGAGCCCACCCCGCAGCCGTCCGTGCCGGTGAGCCCCCAGCCGTCGGCGCCGGTGAGCCCGCAGCCGAGCACGGGTCCCAGCACGGGTCCGGGCACGAAACCGGCCGCGCCCGTCACTCCGACGCCGCCCCCGAACTGCTCGCCGATCGACCTCGGCCCCTGGGTCGAGCACTGGATCGGGGGCAAGCTCTGCCTCCGCCTCGACTGGTACTCACACCGGTCCTGACGGCTCAGTGGCGGGACGGCGGCGCCTTCCGTCCCGCCACTGTCTCCACGCCCGCAGCGCCGCGCCCGCCCGGCGGCGCAGCTCCGCGTGCAGCCCGGCGGCCCACAGCAGCGGCAGCGTGCGCCGCCGGGCCAGCAGGAAGCGCTGGTTGAACCGCACCTCCGGCCGCCAGTGCTGCTTGTACGGCTCGTTGCCGCGCAGCATGCTCAGCGCGGCCCGCCCGCTGCCGTCGACGCGCTGGGCGCAGGCGCGGAGCAGCATCGTGGCCACGTCGACCTTGCGGCCGCGCAGCCCCGGGTGCGCCCCGTACAGGTAGCCGCCCGCGAGCGCCGGGGAGAGCAGGGTCAGATCGGCCGCGACGACCTCGCCGTCGAGGCGGAACTCGGTGACCACCGCGTCCCCCTGCCGCGTCATCTCACCCACCGCGCGCGCCAGATGCTCCTCGAACCGGGGCCGCAGGTGCTCGCGCGTCACCCCCCGGCCCTGCCACTGGAGCCCGTGCAGTTCGAGCAGCGTCCGCAGCGCGCCGGGCACCTCCTCGGGCGGCACGTCGCGCTGCTCGATGCCCAGCGCGTCGATCTTCCGGAGTTTGGCGCGCGCCCGCTGGGCCCGGTTCGAGGGCAGCCGGGAGAGCAGCGTGTCCATGTCCGCGGCGGGCAGCTCAAGGCACCTCGAGTCGCTCAACTGCCGCTTCACCGACGGCCAGTTGGCGTGCAGGAGTTCGGCGCCTGCGCCCGGGCGCACCTCGCCCAGGTCGATCAGGGCGCCGCGCGCCGAGCCCATCAGGGCCTCCGTGAGGGCACGGGCGGCCTCCTCGGCACAGGTGTCGTCCAGGAGTACGTCCGCGTAGTCCGAGATGGTTCCGCCCAGCGGGACCAGCGCCGGAAGCGGGCGCAGCACCCGCATCAGCGGGGCCGCGCCGATCAACTCGCCGTCCTTGTGCACCACATGGACCCGCAGCCGTCCCCGCACTCCGTACGAGAGCCACCACGAGTGCAGCCACGCGTGGCTCTGGAACGGGGTCGCCGTGCCGCAATTGCGGTGCAGGCGGTGCCAGGCGGGGGCGAGGTCCGCGAAGCGCAGGTCGTCGGTGCAGACCTCCACGCGCAGGCCGGTCACGGGGCGACCTCCTGCGGCACCGGGGAGGCACCGGCCGGGCCCGGCACCGCCGCGGTGATCCCGGGCTCCGGCTCGTGGCGCCGGCGCGGCCGGGCCAGGAGGGCGAGGCCGCCGAGCAGCCCGCCCGCGCAGCCGCCCACCAGGGTGGTCAGCGAGGCCGACGGCGACGAGGGGGCCAGGGGTTTGGCCGCGCGCGAGAACTGCACCACGCGCACGCCGGTGTCGGCCTGGGTGTGCCTGCCGTTCAGGGTGAGGGCCCGGGCCACCGCGTTGGCCATGCCCGCGGCGTCCGCCGCCCGGGGCGAGGTCGCGGTGATCGCGATCATCGGCGCGTCCGGGGAGGTCGCGGTCTGCACGCTGCCGCGCAGCGTGGCTGCGCTCACCCCCGCCCACACCTGGGCGTCCCCGATGACGGCGACCTCGGTCGCGACCCGGCCGTAGGCCTGCGCGAAGCCGAGGGCCACCGAGGGGTCGGCCTTCTCGGCCGGGGTGACCACCACATAGCTCGTCGCGCTGTACTCGGGCGTCTTCACCACGCCGTACAGGCCGCCCGCACTCGCGCCGAGCAGCGCGCACACGGGCAGCGGCCACCAGCGCGGCAGCGCCCGGGCGCGCAGCGGGCCGCGGGTGCTCTGACGCTGCCGCGGGCCGGAGACTCTGCTCATCTGGACTCTTCTTTCTCCGAGGGGTTCGCCGGGAGGTTCGTCGGGGTGGACCGCGGGGCCGGGGGCGCCGTCCTCGCGTCCGGCAGCGGCGCGGGCGCGGGGCAGGGCAGCGGAGCGCGGGCCGCCGCCGCCTCGTACACCCGGACCAGCTGGGTCGAGGTCGCGCTGACGCAGTAGCGGCGCACGGCGTCGGGGACGGGCAGCCGGGGGCCGCCCGCCCGGCGGAAGCCGTCCAGCGCCTCGGCGAACGAGGCGGCCGTGCGGCCCGTGCGCAGCGCGCCGGGTGCCGAGGCGGCGGGCAGGTCGTCGATCGCCGGGCAGGTCACGTACGCCACCGGGAGCCCGGCGGCGAGGCCCTCCACGGCGGCCAGGCCGAAGGCCTCCTCGCCGGAGGGGGAGGCCAGGCAGTCCACCGCCGACAGGATTCCGGCCAGGGTGGGGCGGTGGCCCGCGGGGGAGGTGGTGTCCTGGACGCACTCGCCCGCGAAGACGACCCGTTCGGCGAGCCCGAGCCGCTCCGCGCGGGCCCGCAGTGGCTGCTCCTGTTCGCCGCCGCCCGCGAACACCAGCCAGGCGTCGGGGAGTTCGGCGAGCGCGTCGAGAAGGACGTGGAACCGCTTGCCCGCCGCCAGCCTGCCGACCGCGCCGATCACGAACGCCCCTGGGTGCAGACCGAGTTGGCGGCGTACGGCGGCGCGGGCGCGGGCGCTGAAGGCGAACTGGGCGGCGTCGATCCCGTTCGGCACCACCTGGAGGCGGCGCTCCGGTACGCCCCAGCGGGCGAGGCGGCGCGCGATGGTGGGGGAGACCGCGACGGTCGTGGTGCCGAGCCGTTCGCTCGCCAGGTACAGGCCGCGTACGCCGGGGCCGAGCGGGCGGCCCTCCATGCGGGCCTCGCCCAGGGAGTGCTCGGTGGCGACGATGGTGCGCACCCCGGCGAGCCGCGCGGCGAGCCGGCCGTACAGGCAGGCCCGGTAGAGGTGGGTGTGGACGACGTCGTAGCGGCCGCGGGCGATGAGCCGGGTGAGGCGGGGCAGCGCCGACAGGTCGCGGTTGCCCGCCATGTCGAGGTTCCGCACCCGGCCGCCGTCGCGCACGATGGCGCGGGCCACGGCGCCGGGGTTGGTGAGGGTGACCACGTCCGCCGGGTAGGGCAGGTGGCGCAGCAGCAGCCGCAGTTGCTGCTCGGCGCCGCCCACGCCGAGGCCGGTGATGACGTGCAGGACCTTCACGAGCCCTCCGGGAGGTCGGCGGGCGTCTCGCGGCGCCAGCGGTGCAGGCCGCGTTTGAGGTGCAGCCGCCAGCTGGTGTCGCGTTCGCCGACGTGGACGCGCGGCAGGGCGTAGCGGCCGGTGAGCGGGCCCGGATCGATGGCGCAGGCGTACTGGTAGCCGGCCGCGCGGACCGCGTCGACGGCCCGCAGGTCGACGGCGCCGTACGGGTAGCAGAAGCCCGTCACGTCGTGCCCGGTGAGGTCGAGGAGGAGCTGCCGGCTCTCCCGCACCTCGCGGCGCAGGGTGTCCTCGTCCGTGTGCGTCAGGTCGAGGTGGCGCAGGCCGTGCGAGGCGACCTCCATGCCCCAGGTGGCGGCCTGCTGGATGCCGCGCTCGTCGAGCAGCGGCCGGCGCGGGCCCAGCGGGTCCCACTCGTTGGTGGCGCCGAGCAGTCCCGGCAGGACGAACACCGTGGCCGTGCACTCGTAGCGGCGCAGCAGCGCGAGGGCCTCGGCGGTGAAGTCGGCGTAGCCGTCGTCGAAGGTGAGGCCGACCAGGCCGTGGGCGGTGCCGGTCGCGCGGGCCCGGATGAGTTCGGCCATGCTCACCCCCTTGAGGCCGTGTCTGCGCAGCCAGCGCAGCTGCCGTTCGAAGCGGCGCGGGGAGACGGTGATGTGGTACGGATCCTCCGTGGTGTGGGTCACCGAGTGGTACATGGCCACCCACAGCGGTGCGGCGGGTCGGGGTCTCGAACCAGTCAGTGGACCCCTCGGGTCGCCGACTGCCGTGTCAACGGGCATGCCAGAGCTTTCGTGTGACGGGACGGAACAGCAGACAGAACTCCCGGACCCGCAGCAGCCGCGCCATCACCGCGAAGACGAGCGTCGCGGCGGTGGCCCCGACCACCAAGGCGAGTACGGGATTTGAGAGTGCCGATGCCCCCCACCAGCAGACGGCCGTCGCGCCGCACGCGGCCGCGACGAGCCGGACGAACTGGCCGCACACCCAGCCGCTGGGCAGCGCCATGCTGCGGCGCCCGCTGCCCCACAGGAGCAGCAGCGCGGTCAGTGTGATGCCGAGCGCGTTGGCGGCGGCGATGCCGGGCGCCCCCCACACCGGTACGGCCAGCGCCCCCGAGGCGGCGGTCGCGGCGAGCCCGGCGAGCATGGCGCACGCCGGGAACCACAGGGGCCGGGCCTCGGAGAAGTACGAGCGGGCCAGCACCCCGACCAGGGTCTGGCCGAGCAGACCGAGCGCGTACACCCGCATGACGGCCGCGGTGGCCGCGGTGTCGTGGACGGTGAACGCGCCGCGCTGGAACAGGACTTCGATGATCCGCGGGGCGCCCGCCACCACCACCGAGGCGCCGAGCAGCACGATGGTGCCCGCCACGATCAGGTCGCTCTCCACCCGCCGCCTGGCCCGCTCGGTGTCGCCCGCGGCCAGCGCCCGCGCGATCACGGGGAAGGTGACCGTGCACAGCATCAGGGAGAGCACCATCGGCATCTGCGCCACCTTCTGGGCGTAGTTCAGATGCGAGATGGCCCCGGCGGGCAGGGGCGCGGCCAGGAACCGCTCGACGAGGACCTGGCTCTGGCGGCTGAGCGCGAACACCACGACCGGCGCGACCAGCGCGAGCCGCAGCGCCTGCGCCGTGGGCCGGGCGGGCCGGCGGGCGGCGGGCAGGACGACCGCGGGCTCCCGGCGGCGCCAACTGCGCCACAGCGCCGGGAGTTGGACGAGCACCATGAGTACCCCGCCGAGCGCGACCCCAGCCGCCGCGGCCCGCACCCCCCACGCGCCGCCGAACAGCAGGAGCAGGGCGATGATGCCCACGTTGTACGCCACGTAGATCGAGGCGGGGGCGAGGAAGCGGCCGTGCCCGCGCAGGGCGGCGCTGCAGTATCCGGTGAGTCCGAAGGTGAACACGCAGGTCGCGGTCAGCCGGGTGCAGTCGACGGCCAGGTCCGGGCGGGGCAGCCCGGGCGCGAGCACCGCGACCACAGCGGGCGCCGCGACGATCAGCGCGGCCGCGCCCGCGGTCAGGGCGAGCACGAGCCGGGGCAGGGTGGCCGCCACCAGGGCGCGTACCGGATCGGGGCCCGGGCGGCGGCCGCGCCCGGCCAGGGCGAGGCTGAACGCCGGTACGAGGACGAAGGCGAGCCCGTCCTCGATGAGCAGGGTGGCCGCGACCTCCGGAACCGTCCAGGCGACGAGGAAGGCGTCGGTGTCGGTGTCGGCGCCGAAGACGTGCGCGAAGGCCTGGTCGCGCAGCAGGCCGAGGAGGGCCCCGGCCACGGTGAGGACGGCGGTGAGCAGGGCGGCCCGCGCCAACAGCCGCCCGGACGGGCCGGGTTCGGGGGGAGCGGTGGGCGTCGCCAGGAGCGGGCGGGCGGTCTCCGTCACGGCCGTACCGCCCCTCGCGCGGCCAGCGCCCACCAGGCGGCGAGGCCGAGGACGAGCGCGGTCAGGGCGGTCGAGGGGCCGCCGATGTCGCCGTAGAAGAAGTCGACGAGCAGCCACACCAGCAGCCCGACGGCGACCAGCGCGCAGTCCATCGGCGTGCCCCGCCCGCGCGCGGCCCGCAGTCTGCGCACCCCGCGGACCAGGAGCGCCGCCCAGCAGCCGACGAGGGTGACCACGCCGAGCAGGCCCTGCTCGCTGAGGACGAGCAGGTACATGTTGTGCGGGGAGAGCAGCGGCTGGCGCTTGAAGGCGGCGCCCGCGCCCGCGGTGTCGCTGCCGGAGGACAGGGCGAGCGAGGAGTTGGCGTCGCGGTGGTCCGGGAAGCCCTTCAACCCGACTCCGGCGACGGGCGTCTGACGCCACATCAGCTCGGCGGCCGCCCACATCGTGTACCGGTCGGTGACGGACTGGTCGGGGGCGCTCTCGACCTGGGTGATGCTGGCGAGCCGCTCCTGGAGCAGCTGGGTGCCGGTCCCGCTCGCGCCGACGAGGACGACGGCGGCCGCCGCGGTGACCGCGAGGACGGTCAGCGCCCGGCGCACCCCGGACAGCAGCAGCAGGGCGCAGGCCGCGACCGCCGTCGCGATCCAGGCGCCCCGGCTGAACGACACGGCGAGCGGCAGGAGCAGCAGCGCCGCGCAGCCGAGCGCGGCCCGGCGCTGGGCGCGGCTCGTCCCGGGTGCGGGGTCGAGGGCGAGGCCGACCGCGCAGAGCAGCCCGCAGGAGACGACGGTGGCCATGCCCATGATGTCCGAGGCGCCGAAGGTGCCGACCGCCCGGATGTCCTCGCCCATGTAGGAGGCGCCGGTCGAGGTCAGGTACTGCTGGACGCCGACGCCGCCCTCGAACAGGGCGAGCGCCACCACGGCCGCCGCCACCAGGCGGAAGTCGTCGCGGTCGCGCAGCAGGAGCAGCACGGCGAGCGGCACGAGCACGAAGATCTGGAGGTAGCGGCCGAGCCCGGCGATCGCGGTGCCGGGGTCGGCGGCGCCCATCGCGGCCACGCAGATCCCGGTCACCGGGAGCCCCATGACGATCGCGGCCGTACGGGTCAGCGGCCGGGCGCCCGAGCGCAGGACCCGTACCAGCGTCCACACCACGAGGACCCCGCACGCGGCGTCGGCGGCGGTCGCCGAGCCGTCGCCGCCCAGCGGGGGAGTGGCGAGCAGGGCGATCACGGCGAGCAGCGGCGACAGGTGCGCGGCCCGGCGCAGCGGGGCCGCCAGGGGGGCCGGCGGCGCGGCGGCGAGGGCGTGCACGCTCAGCTCCCGGTGGGGCGGACGAGGCAGACGGCGGTGCGCAGCAGGATGCACAGGTCCTGCCACAGCGACCAGTGGTCGATGTAGTAGTTGTCGTAGCGGGCCCGGTCCTCGATCGAGGTGTCGCCGCGCAGCCCCTGCACCTGGGCGAGCCCGGTGAGGCCGACGGGCATCCGGTGCCGGGCCGCGTAGCCGGGGTGCGCCTGGCTGAACTGGGCCACGAAATAGGGGCGTTCGGGCCGCGGGCCGACGAGGCTCATGTCGCCCCGGATCACGTTCCACAGCTGGGGCAGCTCGTCCAGGGACGTCCGCCGCATGAAGTGTCCGGCCCGGCTCATCCGCTGGTCGTCGGCGATGGTCCAGCGGGTGGCGGCCTCGTGCGCGGTGTCGGGGCGCAGCGTGCGGAACTTGAGCAGGGTGAAGGCCCGGCCGCGCAGCCCGATGCGCTCCTGCCGGAACAGCACGCCGGGGCCGTCGCTGTGGCGCAGGACCACCGCGCACACCAGCAGCACCGGCGCCGCCGCGATCAGCGCGGGCACGGTGACGACCAGGTCGACGAGCCGCTTGAAGAAGAGCCCGGGCGCGGAGGCGGGGGTGCTGGTCAGCGGACGGCAGGGGAAGGCGGCCAGCTCGTCCGGCTGGCGCTGGGCCACGACGTGCCCGGGCGGCCGCGTGTCGAGCTGCCACAGCGTGCAGCCCATGGCCTCCAGGAGCGCCGGGGGAGCGGCGGCCGGGGCATCTGGGGCGTACGTGAACAGGCAGTCGCGCACCCCGTTCTGGATGACGGCGCGCTGGACGTCCTCCAGGCTGCGGAGCACCGGCACGGGGGCCGCCTCGACCGCGGCCTCGGAGGGCGGCACGACCATCCCGACCGGCCGGATGCCGCCGCCGGACCGGCGCACCAGCGCGGACGTGACGCGTACGGCGGTGGCCGCCGGGCCCACCACCAGGGCGGGCCGGGGCCTGCGGACGGCCTGCCGGCGCCGCAGCCACAGCGCGGCGCCGCGCCCCGCGGAACTCACCAGCGTCTGCACCGCGCACCCGGCCGCGGCCGTGGACACCGACAGCGGCACCGCCGACTCGTGCACGAGGGCGCTCTGGTGGGCGAGGACCGTCGAGAGGACGCACCAGGCGATCAGGGAGCGGAAGAACAGCGCGGGCACGTCGCCGAGCACGCCGCGCGCCATCGTCGGCCGGTAGAGCCCGGCCTGGGCGTTGAGCCCGAGCGCCGTGGCCACGAGCAGCCCGGCGGGCCCCGGCGGCAGCCCGGAGTACGGCAGGACGAGCATGGCGAGCAGCCCGGCCGCGCAGTCGGCGGCGAGCAGGACGGAGACGAACGCCTGCACCGCGCGCGGCCGCCCGGTCGGCGGGACGAAGTGGTCCGGCGCCTCGCGGGGCGTGACCACCGCGACGGATCCCGATGACATCCCGGAGCCGTGGGGCGGTCCTCCGGCGGAGGGGACGATGCTTTCCGCGGTCACTGGCTGATGGGTTCCCTGTGCTCGGAGCGCTGCAGAGCGGCCACGTCGCGGTACACCTCCGCGATGCTTCGGGCCGTCTGCCGCACGTCATGGGTGGTGGATACGTGCTCGTGCCCCTGGCGGGCCAGGACACCGCGCAGCGAGGGGTGCGTCAGCAGGTGCGTCACGGCGTGCGCCAACGCGTCCGGCGCGTCCGGCGGTACGAGGCACAGCGGGGCGTGTCCCGGCGCGAGGCTCTCGGCCGAACCCCCGACATCGGTCACCACCACCGGCCGTCCGCACGCCATGGCCTCCAGCGGGGCGAGCGCCATCCCCTCCCAGCGCGAGGGCAGCACGACCAGATCGGCCGCCCGGTACCAGGCGGCGGTGTCGGAGACCGAGCCGACGAAGGACACCGAGCCCGGCGCCCGAGCGCGCAGCGCCGCCAGGTCCGGGCCGTCCCCGACCAGCACCAGATGCGCGCCGGGCACCGACGCGTGGATGTCCCGCCAGGCGCGGAGCAGCACGTCCTGGCCCTTCTGTCGGCACAGCCGGCCCACGCACACGACCAGGGGCGCGCCCTCGCCGCAGGGAGTGTCGGGCGCGTTGTAGTGCTCCAGGTCGACGCCGTTGGGGATCACCGAGCAGGACGCCCGCACCCCGGCCCGCAGCCCGGTGGCCCGCTCGCCCTCGCTGACGCACACCACGCGCGAGGTCCACCGCACGGCCGCGCGCTCCCAGGCGCGGGACAGCAGCGCGACGAGCCCGCCGACGGCCTCGAAGGACCAGGCGTGCGGCTGGAAGACGGTGGGCACCCGGCCGCGCACGGCGAGCCGGGCGGCCACCCCGGCCTTGGCGCTGTGCGCGTGGACCACGTCGGGGCGTACGTGTCGCACCAGCCGGGCCGCCCGCAGGGTCTCGCCGAGCAGCGCGGGACCGGGCGAGCGGGTGGCCTGCCATGGACACACCCGGGCGCCCAGGCGCGTCAGTTCGGTGCTCAACGGGCCTCCCTCGGGGCATGCCACGGTGACCCGGAATCCGCTGCGCAGCTGGTCCCGCACCAAGTCCGTGACGACTCGGGCTACGCCCCCCTCAACGGGCTGAACCAGGTGCAGGACACTCAAGCCCTCCGCGGGCCCCGGCCCGCCGGGGGCGTTCGCTCTCGTCGGCATGTGCGCTCACTCCGGTCCGGCGCTCGAAATGAAAGCTGAACAAAGATGCTGCGGGACTGGGCCCGCAGTGCGGCCCGCCCATTGAATTCCGCGTGGTCCGGTACCCCGGCCGCCGGAGTTCCCGGCCTTCACCGGCGCTTGGGCGGGGGCAACTGTAACCGTATTTACAACCCGGTCCCGTCATGAATGCATGCGCCGGAGTGTCCCCTTCGGGCGATCCGCCGTATCCCGTTGACGGCACGGTCGTTGTATCGGTGGCCTCATCTCCACCCGAAAGGAAAAGCCATGAATCGAATTGCGAAGTCCGTCGCGACCGCGGGCGCCGGTGCGGCGGTCGTGCTGCTCGGAGCCGGTATGGCCGCGGCCACGGGCCACGGCAGCGGGGCGCACGCCGAAGGCGTCGCCGAGGGCTCGCCGGGCGTCCTGTCGGGCAACCTGCTGCAGATTCCGGTGCACGTGCCGGTGAACGTCTGCGGAAACACGGTGGATGTCATCGGGCTGCTCAACCCGGTCTTCGGCAACACCTGCGTCAACAAGTAAGCCGCCGGGGTGAAAGGCCCCGGGCCGTGGACGCGGGTCGCGTCCACGGCCCGGACAAGCCTCTTGACCATGCGCGCGGTCCTGGAAACCCGGGTTCACCCGTTAGGGGCAAAACCGGCCGCCCGGGTCCGCGTTGAGGTGTAGGTCGAGTGACAACACCCGGTCAATGACTTTCTCAACCTAGGAGTACTTCTCCATGTCGCGTACCGCGAAGGCCCTGGTCCTGTCCACCGCTGCCGTTGCCGCCATCGCCGGCGGGGCCGGCGTCGCTTCCGCCGACGCCGACGCGCACGGCGCGGCCACCCACTCCCCCGGCGTCCTGTCGGGCAACATGGCGCAGGTTCCGATCCACGTCCCGGTCAATGTGTGCGGCAACACGGTGAACATCATCGCCCTGCTGAACCCGGCCTTCGGCAACACCTGCGTCAACAAGTAGTCCCCGGCGAAGCCCCGGCCGCTCCCCTCCAGGAGCCGCCGGGGCTTCGTGCTGCCCCGGATGGCCGTAGCCCCCCAAGCCCGTCGTGGCGCGGAATCGTGCCGGTTGGGCGCGGTGGGGACGGGATCTGACGGTCACACAGGACGATCATCCGGTTGCGAGGGGTGTGGGTCGCCAGCACGGTGAGGGAAATTCGCGTGCCCCTCACCGAAGGAGACCCGCTCTATGCGTGCACGTACACCGCGGCGACTGGCCGCAGTGGTGCTTTCCACGGCGATCGTCGTCGGATCCGCCGGAACCGCCATGGCCGCCGACTTCCAGCCGCCGCGCTCGGTCCGTGCCGAAGCACCGGTACCGGGTGCCGACGCCCTGCTCGCACAGGTCAAGTCCCTCGCCAACATCGGTGGGGTGATCACGCCGGTGACCGACCTGGTGACCAAGGTGCTCGGCGGGGCGTCCCCGGCCGACGTCACGGCGCTCGCCGGCAAGGCCACCTCCGCCCTCGACGCCGTGAAGTCGGCGGCCCCGGCCACCCCCGCCAACCCGGCCACCTCCGCCACCCCGGCACTGCCCGCGCTGCCGGCCCTGCCGCTGGGCGGCGCGGAGAGAGCCGCCGCTCCCCTGGACGTCAAGGACGACGCCGTCGCGGCGCTCAAGAAGTCCATCGACGACCTGGTCAAGGCCGTCACCAGCGCCAATGTCGCGGCCATCCTGCCCGCCGCGACCGGGGTGGTCACCGGCCTCGTCGGCGTCGTCCTGGCCACCGTGCTCGGTGGCGGTCTGCCGCTGCCCTCGCTGCCCGGCCTGCCCCCGCTCCCCAAGCTGCCCGTCTGAATCCGTACTCCGTCGAGAGCGCCGGCCCGAGAACGGGTCCGGCGCTCTCGGCCGTCCGGGCCCGGCAATTCCCCTCCGACGGGCCGGAATTCATGAAATCCCATACGAGTATCGGCGGGTTTCCGCTATTGATCGACGGCTCACGAATCCGAGTCCCAAGGGTTTCCCAACCGTGCGGGAGTCGTTACCCAGGGCGAAGCAGAGCAATGCGTTCAGCGACACGCGCGGTGCCAGCGGTGCGCCGTGCGTGCGGCCCATACGGCGATCGAACTCGCCCCGGAAGGATTGATGATGAAGTCGATGAAGGTTGCCGCGGCACTCGCCGGTTCCCTCGCGGTCGTGGGCGCGGCGGCTCCGGCCTTCGCGTCCGGTGACATGCCGCGCATGAGCCTGAACGGCGGTCTCGACACGATCGCGCAGAACGTCGCCACCGCGCCCATGACCGACCTGGCACCGGTGCACACCAATCTGCTCGACCCCAAGTCGAGTGATTCGCTGCTCCACACGGCGGCCGGCGTGGCCAAGGACCTCAACAAGTCCCAGGGGGCGCCGAACCCGGGCCAGCTCCTCGGCGGCCTTCCGCTGGGTTAGTCACCAGCGGGTGAACGGGTCTTCCGTCGCGGCGAATTGATCGGCCGGTCGCCCATCCGTGCGCTGTACGAGGGAAAGACAATAAACCCGGCGTGTTCGCCTCCGGCGGCTCCTGGACATTTGCCTACTGTGAGGCAACCCCGAATGGAAGGTTTCACCATGAATTCTGTCAAGAAGACCGCGCTCGCCCTTGCCGCCGCCGGACTTGCCACGGGGGCCGCCTCCGGTGCCGCCTTCGCCGACGCGGACGCCCAGGGCGTGGCCGCGCACTCGCCCGGCGTCCTGTCCGGCAACCTGGCGCAGGTCCCGGTGCACGTGCCCGTCAACGTGTGCGGCAACACGGTCGACCTCGTCGGGCTGCTGAACCCGGCCTTCGGCAACACCTGCGTCAACGACTGACGCGCGGCCGGTTCGCGCCGGGCCGTCCGCAAGCGTGATTGAGCGGCTCCGGGGAGTTGGGGACCCCGGAGCCGCTTCGCTGTGCCCGGCGCCCGTGCCGCGGGAAGGGGCCCGCGCCCGGTGTGACCCGCCCCGGACGTTTCATCCGGATGAGTGACGGCTGCGAAGGGCTCGGCCCGGAATGTCCTAGAGTCCCGGCATGACTTCAGCCACCAGTGCCGTACAGCCTTCCCGGGCAGCCCTGTTGGGCTCGCTCATCGTCATCGCGTGGAGCGGTGAACACCCCGACGAGTCCGGCGACGTGCCCTTCCTCATGGCGTACCCCCTCGGTGACGGGGTCCAGGGGCCCGAGGGCGCCGAGGTCGCGGCGCGGGCACTCCTCGAAGAGATCGGCATGCCGGCCGGCAGCGTGGTCGACCAGAGTCACGGCGGCTCGTTCCCGCTGACCCTGATCGTGCAGGCCGGGCGGGCCGTCCTGACCATGCCGACCATGGTCGCCCAGTGCCCCGCGCCGCCCGAATGGCTGGAGGCCGCCGCCGGACGCGGCACCGTCCACTTCATGTTCGCCACCCGCTCCTGGCCCGAGGCCACGCCCGGAGTCGCCGTCACCAACGAGCAGTTGAGGGCCTTCGCGGGCGCCGAGGAGACCATCACCACCGCGGGCCACTGCGTCCTCCCCGTCCGCCGCCTGCGCGGCTGACCCCGCCGCCGGACGAGAAGGGAGCCCACAGCGATGTCCCTCCAGGGGATGCTTCCGCGGCAGGCGGTCACCGAGTCGTCCGGCCCCCCGCGCCCGGGCCGCGCCGCGTACGGCGCCGGGCGCGGCTTCGCCCGGCTGGTCGTGCTCACCGGCGCGGCCGGCCTGCTGGCGTCGTGGGTCATCACCCTCGACGAGTTCGCACTGCTGCGGAACCCGGACTTCGTGCCCGGCTGCAGCCTCAACCCGGTGATCTCCTGCGGCACCATCATGAAGAGCGCGCAGGCCTCCGTCTTCGGCTTCCCGAACCCGATGCTGGGTCTGGTCGCGTACGGGATCGTCGCCTGCGTCGGCATGAGCCTGCTCGGGGGCGGCCGGTTCGGGCGCTGGTACTGGCTGACGCTCAACGCCGGGGCGCTGCTCGGCGTCGGATTCGTCAGCTGGCTCCAGTTCGAGTCGCTCTACCGGATCGACGCGCTGTGCCTGTGGTGCTGCCTGGCGTGGGCCGCCACGATCGTCCTGTTCTGGCAGGTCACGTCGCTCAATCTCGTCAAGGGAGCGCTGCCCGCGCCGAGTTGGGTGCGCGGCCTGTTCGCCGAATTCGGCTGGGCGGTGCCCGTGCTGCACCTCGGCGTCGTCGGGATGCTGATCCTGACCCGCTGGTGGGACTTCTGGACCGGCTGAGGGTGCAGGAACGTTGGGCCGACCGCGTGAATCGTCGGCCCCCGCCGCCACGCCCCGCGCGCGCAAGCGTTGACTCCACTGACCAGTCGCATGGTTGAAGCCTCCCCGGGCCGTGCAACCAGTACCGGCCCGGGGAGCGCCCGGCCGCCGCGGCATCACGGCGGCGGCCGTTTCCTGAGACTCCGGGACTCGTTGAACCCGGCATCGATCAAGGGAGAGCGGACGCTTGGACGGGCCCCGGAACCAGCACGGTTACCGGGGCTCACGCATGTGCCGGGCGGGTCCGCGCGAGCGAGCACGAGGGAGACGCCCATGAGCGACGCGACATACTTCTGGCGCGCGTGCCGGACCGGCCGCACCCGCCCCCGGGGCCGGGCGCCCGAGCCCACCAGGCCCGGCACACCCCCACCCCGTACCAGCTGGCGCATCGCCCGGCGCGGCCTGCTGCGCGCCCTGTTCGCCTCGGCGACCGTCGCCTTCACCGCGGCCGCGCTCTCCCGCATCCCCTCCGCCGAGCCCTACGGCGAGCCGACGGGCTCGGCCGGGCCGGAGCGCGGGACGGGGCCGGAGGGCTCCACCTTCGACGAGATGTACGCCGGACACCGCATCCAGGGCTGGCCGGTCCAGACCGGAGCCGCCGAGATCGCCGTGTTCGTGGACGGCCGGCAGCTGAACCTGATGCGCCGCGCCGACGGCGGCTACCTGAGCTCCGTCGACCACTACGCGTCGTACGCCACCGCCCGGGAGGCCGCCCGCGCCGCCGCGGCGGAACTGGGGGCGGCCCGGCTCAGCTCCGTCCCCGTACACGGCAGCCACGAAAGGGGAGCCGACCGTGGTGTACACGCGTAAGAACCAGCGGAACCTGACCAGCGCCGAGCGCAAGGCCTTCGTGAACGCCGTGCTCGAACTCAAACGGAGCGGCGAGTACGACGAGTTCGTCCGCACCCACATCGAGTTCTACGTCCCGGACGGCGACGAGGGGCTGCGGGTCGCGCACATGGCGCCGTCCTTCCTGCCCTGGCACCGCCAGTTCCTGCTGGAGTTCGAGCGGGCCCTGCAACGGGTCAACCCCCGGGTGACCGTGCCCTATTGGGACTGGACCCGGGACAACTCGCCCGCCTCCTCGCTGTGGGGCGACGACTTCATGGGCGGCAACGGGCGCCGCGGCGACCTCCAGGTCATGACCGGGCCCTTCGCGTACGCGCACGGGAACTGGGAGATCTCGGTCAACGTCACCGAAGGACGCTTCCTGACCCGCGACATGGGCCGCCCCAAGGACCCCATCAGCCTGCCCACCCCCGCCGACGTCGCCCACGCGCTCGCCGACCCGGTGTACGACGTCGCGCCGTGGAACTCCACCAGCAGGAGCGGCTTCCGCAACAAGCTGGAGGGCTGGACCAACGGTTCGGGCAGCGCCCGGTTCCGTACGCACAACCGGGTGCACCGCTGGGTCAGCGGTGTGATGCTCGGGGCGGCTTCCGTCAACGACCCGGTGTTCTGGCTGCACCACGCGTACATCGACAGCCTCTGGGGGCGCTGGCAGGCCGCCCACCCCCGGTCCAAGCGGTACCTGCCGGACGTTCCCCCGCCGGCGGGGGACCCGCAGCACGGCCGGGTGGCGGCGCTGAACGAGCCGATGCCGCCGTGGGACGTGGCGCCCTCCGCGCTCCTCGACCACAGCAGGATCTACCGGTACGCCTGACACGGCGACGGCCTCCCGGGGGGAGAAATCCGGGAGGCCGTGTGTACTGCGCGCGTCGACCGTGCGGGCGCCGTCGCGACGGTGCCCGCACGGGACCGGGGAACTAGTCCCCGTAGCCGCCCTGGTGGTGGTGGCTGTCGTCGTTGACGCAGGTGTTGCCGAACGCCGGGTTCAGCAGCCCGATGACGTTGATCGTGTTGCCGCAGACGTTGACCGGGATGTGCACTGGAACCTGCAGCAGGTTGCCGGAGAGGACTCCGGGGGAGTGCGTCGCGACGGCCTCGGCGTTGGCGTCGGCAGCGGCGATACCCGCACCGGACAGCGCCAGGGCGCCCGCTCCGGCGACGACGGCGGCCGTCTTCGCGATACGAGACATCAAAGTTCTCCTTGATATGGACACGCGACCGCAGACTCGCAGTCGTCATTTCACTTCAACGTGTCGATCGGCCATAAGTAACGGACACCTTCGCCCAAAACGGTTCTGCCCCGCTGCCGGGCGCGTGCGGGGCGGCCGCTACTTGCCGTACTTGCCGCGCGAGGCACGCCGGGACAGCGCGAGGGCCGCGGCCCCGGTGACGACCGCGCCCACGCTCAGCGCGCCCAGGAGCGAGGCGTTGGAGTCGGCCCCGGTCTCCGCGAGGCGCGGCGGGGACGACGGGGACGGGCTCGTCTCGGGGGTGCCCGGCGGGGCCGTCTCGGGCGGGGCCGGTGTCTCGGACGGGGTGGTGTCCGGGTACGTGGGCGTGGGGGCCGGCGTCCAGGTGGCCGGCGGAGAGGTGGGCGGCCGCGTCGGCGGGGTGCTGGCCGGCGGGGTCGGCGCGGGCCAGGTCGGCGTGCCGGTCGGAGTCGGGCCGGAGGGCCAGGTGGGGCTGGGGACGGGGGTGGGGGACTGCTCGGGGGGCGTGCCCGTGGGGGCCGGTGAGCACGGCTTCTCCTGGCCGTACCCGGACTCCTCGGTGAAGCCGCCGTAGCCGGGCGGCGGTTGCTCCTCCTCGCCCCCCATGGCGGCGACGGGGTGGCGTCCTCGGTCCTTCGCGCCGTGCCGGGCGGAGGTGCCGGGGCCGGAGCGCGAGCCGTACTCCGTTCCCTCCCCGGCGCCGGACTGCTGGGCGCACGTGCCGTGCGGCGACGCCGTGACGGGGTGGCCCGCGGCGTGCGCCGCATACCCAGAGCCCAGCGCGGAGACCAGGCCCGCGACGAGGGCGGCCCGCGCTGCGGGACCCGTGAACTTGTACATGCCTGCGACCCTTCAACAGGAAATCCGGAGGGGGATCAGATGCTGATACGCATAATTGGGATCGGCGCCGACCCGGCCCCTGGACCACGCGCGCGGCGAGGCACAGACAACCCGTCCGGCGCAGCCCGCACCCCCGCACGGCCCACAGCCGGGCCGCCGGATCCGGTTGCGAGAGGTCACGGCGCGCGGTAGGCGCGCGCCGCCTCGGGATTGAGGCCGCACTCCCACACGCCGTGCGGGCAGTAGTCGGTCAGGGTCTGGTAGACGGGCCGGTACCGGTGGAACCAGGCGGCCATCCGGCGGACGTACTCCGCGTCGTCCCCGTTGCGGAAGAGCCCCCACTCCGGGTACGACACGGGCTTGCGGTGCCGGGCGGCGAACTCCACCTGGGCCCGCAGCCCGTACGGCTCCTCGACCTGGTCCCAGAACGACAGGCCCGCGGGCTGGTCGTAGGAGTCCATGCCGACGATGTCCACGACGTCGTCGCCCGGATAGCACTCCGTCCACGGCACGGCGTCCCGCCCCCGGTTCGGCGCGAAGTCGAAGCGGAACCTCTGCCCCGGCACCGAACGCATCGCCGTGACGACGCGGCGCCAGTACGCCCGCCACGCGGCGGGGTCCGGGCCGCACCGGTGGGTATAGGTGACGCCGTTCATCTCCCAGCCCAACACCACGACGGTGTCCGGGAGTTCAAGGGTCACGAGGAGTTCGGCCAGCTTCACGAAATGGCCGTCGAACGCGCCCCGGGCGCCTTGCCCGAGCAGTTCCCGTACCCCCTCGTCGGGTACGCCGTCCTCGTTGCGGTCCAGCATCGGCACGTTGAGGACGAAGAGCCGGTCCGCGCGCTGGTGGCGCCAGCGAGCCCAGGGCGCGAGCAGCCCCGGCGGGCCCTCGATGTCGCTCCAGGTCCCGCCCGGCAGATAGGTGTGCCCCGCGCGCAGCGGGCCCCGGCCGCGCCACTGCTCGACCGCCGCGATCCGGGCCACGCCCTCCTCGTCCGACCCGGTGAAGACGCCCGCCGCGGTGCTGGACGCGGGGGGCATCGGGCGCGGGGGGCGGCGGTCGTCCGAGGCGAGCGGCAGCAGCGCCGAGACCGCCAGGGCCAGCGCGCACAGCGCGGCCTTCCACGAGGGCGGGCCGCCCCGGGCCGTCAGAGCTCCCCGGCCGTGCCGCCCCCGCGCTGGAGGGCCCCGCTCAGCGAGGCGACGCCGGAGGTCAGCGTCTCGGCGACCTTGCCGTCGCCGCCCAGGACCTTGGGTTGGCCGAACTCGGTGACGCTGCCGTGGCCCGAGCCGGTGTCGGCCGCGGCGATCCCGGGCGCGGCCAGGAGGAGGAGCGAGGCCACGGCGGCGGCGCCCCTGAGGCGGTGGTGAGTGTTCATGCCCGGTACAACGCCGTGTGCGCGGGGAGGGTACGCGCGGCGGGGCGCACCCGGGAGTTCAGGGGTTGGTCACATCAAATGCGAAGTGCTGCCTGCGGACGCGGTGGTCGAAGTTGGACGTGCCGAGCTCCGGGGCGCCGAGCGCGCGCACGGCCAGCGGCCTCGTCAGCAGCTCCCGCAGCACCGCCTTGATCTCCAGCCGTGCCAGATGCGCGCCCAGGCAGTAGTGCGGTCCTCCGCCGCCGTATCCGAGGTGCGGATTGGGGTCGCGGGTGATGTCGAAGGCGTCCGGGTCGGTGAAGACGGACGCGTCGCGGTTGGCGGACGCGTACAGCAGCATGACCTTGTCGCCGGGCAGGAAGGTGTGGCCCGACAGGACGTAGCGGGTGGTGACGGTCCGGCGGAACTGGATGATCGGCGTCGAGTGCCGCACGATCTCGTCGACGGCGCCGTCGGCGTACCGCTCGAAGTCCGCTCGGAGCAGGGCGAGTTGATCCGGGTGGTCGGTGAGCAGGGCGAGCGCGTGGGCGATGGCGTTGCGCGTCGTCTCGACGCCGGCTACCAGCAACAGGGAGAAGAAGGAGCCGAGTTGGCGGTAGCTCAGGGACTGGCCGTCCAGGTCGGCGCGGACCAGGGCCGAGATGAGGTCGCCGGTCGGGCGCCGCCGCCGCTCGCGGCCGAGCCGGGCCACCGTCAGCTCCATCCGGGCCAGCGCCCGCAACCCCTTGCCGGGGCTCAGCAGCCGGGCGCCGAGGCCGCGCCGCACCCCGGCGTGCTCCGAGGCGCGGTCGATCTGCCGGGCGATCCGGTGCCGGTAGGCGTCGGGCACGCCCAGCATCGCGCAGATGACCTCGAACGACATCCGGGAGGCCACGGCGGAGACGAACTCGTCGGGCCGCGCGGCGACCATGTCGTCCACGATGCGTACGGCCAGCTCGCGGATGCTGACCTCGGTCTCGGCGAGGAGCCGCGGCGTGAAGGCCTGTTGGACGATGCGGCGCAGCCGGGCGTGGTCGGCGCCGTCCAGGTTGACCATCGAATCGCCGAACACGGCGCGCACCCAGCGCGCGGGCTCCGGCGAGGTGACGCCCGGGGCGCTCGCGAAGATCCGCGGCAACCGGCTGGCCTTGAGGACGTCGGCGTGCCGGACCAGCGCGTAGAAGCCCCGCTCGGGGCGGTGCCGGGTGGCCCGGCGCTCGGTGAAGAACGCCGGGCGCGGCTCGGCGCGCAACTCCGCGAAGCGCGCGAGGCGCTGAGCGGGGGGCAGCCTCCAGAACGCCGGGTCGGCGAGGTCGGCGGTGGGGGCGGGGGCCGTCGGGGGGTGTGTCACGCTCGCACCGTCCTGGCCGCCGCGCGGCTGGGGGGAGGGGGGGAGGGGGGAGGGGGGAGAGGATGGGGGGCGGGAAGTGCCGAGGGGTCAGCTGACCAGGTCGTGCCCGGCCTTCACCGCGTCGCGGGCGGCGGTGACCGCCTCGGTCCCGGCCTTGACGCCGCCCTTCACGGCGGTCACCTTCTCGCCCACCTTGTCCCCGAGGACGCTTTCGGCCGCGGGCTTGATCTGCCCGCCGGCGGCGCTCGTGGTCCGGGCCGCACTGCTGAGGGTGCCGCCCAGGTCGAAGGCGTGCGCGGACGGGGACAGGGCGGCGGCGAGCGCGGTTCCGGCTGCGGCGGCGGCAAAGTATCGACGTACGTTCATGTCGCCTACAACGCACGAGCCGGGCCAAGGGCACGCCCCGTCGGGCCACGCGCCGCGGATGGGCTCCGCATTGCTGCAAGCAGGCGAATTTTGCACTGATCCGGCAACCGGGGTCGTTCTTGCAGGGCGACACGGCCGAGTAGTCGAGAGAAGGAAAAGAACTCCATGGGAATCAGCACACGCGCGGGTCTGGCGAGCGTCATGGCGTGCATGGCGACCGCGGCGGCCGTGGCGCCGGCCGCGGCGGCCCCGGCCGTTCCGGTCGTCGTACCCCTCGGCGCCCTGAACACGGTCCTCCCGTTCGAGGCCCCCACCCTGAGCACGGGCATGCCGCTCCCCGTTCCCGGCGTCCCCGACGGCCCGCGCTATGTGAAGGGCAACCTGATGCCGAAGAACATGGTCCCGGCGGTGCCGATCGAGTCCGCGGTGCCCGACACCCACCTCGGTGCGCCGCTGCCCGACCCGCTGTCCTCCCGCGTCCTCGGCACCCCCGCGCTGATCAGCCCCGACAGCGCGCTGCACGTCGTCACGCCCGGCGCGGACCTCGGCGCCCCGCTCAGCCAGCCGCGCGCCGCGCTGTTCGGGCTGCCCGCCGTCACCCTGCCGAAGGCCGGTCTGACGGCCCCCGCCGTCCAGGGCGCACCCGCCGCCACGGCGAGCTTCTGACCTTCCGGCGCCCCGCGCACCGGTCCACCACCCCCAGCCCAGGAGCCCGGCCATGCCCCGTCCGCCCAGAACCGTCCTCGCCGCGCTGCTCGCCCTCACCGCCGTCACGGCGCTCGCGACCGGGGACGCGGCGGCCGCGCCCGGCCGGCCCGACCCGCACCGGGCGGGTGTGGGGCAGGACGCGCTGCCGCCGTGGCCCGCGCCCGCCGACGCGTCCGCGGCGGTCGCGGCGGCGGGCCTGGAGATGCTGTCCGCCGAGGGCATGGTGCAGCACACCCACACCCATCTGGACGTCCTCGTCGACGGCCGGCCCGTCACCGTCCCCGCCTCGATCGGCATCGACGAGCCGCGCCGCCGCATCAGCCCCCTGCACACCCATGACACCAGCGGCGTGATCCACGTCGAGTCGCCGCGGCGGGCGGAGTTCACGCTCGGCCAGTTCATGGCCGAGTGGCAGGTGCCGCTCGGCCAGGACCGCATCGGCGGCCTGCACGCGGGCCGCGGCCGCCATCTGACGGCGTACGTCAATGGCCGCAAGGCCGCCGGGAACCCCGCGGCGATCGTGCTGCACGCCCACGACGAGATCGCCCTCGTGTTCGCGCGGGACACCGACCGCGGGCCCGTCCCTAAGGACTACGCCTGGCCGCACGGCCTGTAGGAGGCGCGGCGCCGCCGGTGCGAGCGGTCCGACTGAGCGTTTCTCCGCACGGGTCGGCGGGCCGTGCGGAACAGGATCCGTGTCGCGGCGCGGACAGTGGGCCAGCAGCTCCTGCCCGGGGTTCTACTCCCCCCGGACAGGAGCTGCTGTCCTGTACGGCCGTCCGGGGAGGTAGGCCTGTCGGGTGAGAGCGGGGGTCGGCCGTGTCCGCTCCCGCCGCTCCCCGTTGTGCACACGTGATCTCAACACGACGTATCGCCACAGTCCTTGCCGTCGCCGCCGGTGTCTCGGGTCTCGCCCTGTCGACGGCGAGTGCCGCCGGGCCCCTCGACAAGCTGGTCAAGCCGATCAACCCGGTCAGCGAGCTCGACACCATCGCCACGACCAACATCCCCGCCCAGTACACGGCCCAGCTCCCCACGGTCAAGAACCAGCTGGCCGGGCTCAATCACCTCAACGACCTGCGCCAGCTGACCCAGCTCACCGACCAGGCCGCCCCGGTGCTCAACCTGCTGCCCACGGCGGGATGACGTACCCCCGCGCCCGTGCTGTGGAGCGGGGGTCCGCGTCAGAGGAGCCCCAGGTCCAGCAGGTGATGATCGCGGTCGTGGTGCCAGCCGTGGTGATGGTGGCAGTCACCGTCGTGATCGTGGTCGTGTGCCGCT
>NZ_QOLA01000018.1 GCF_003324565.1 Streptomyces sp. SDr-06
CTGTGTCATTGCCTGCCGACCACACGGGCCGGACAGGACTTTTCAAAGGAACCTCGATCCACCGAAGTGGACGGGGTTGTCAATCTGGCGTTGACTTTTGGCACGCTGTTGAGTTCTCAAGGAACGGCCGCTTCCTTCGTACTCACCCTCACGGGCTTTCCTCCGGGCGCTTCCCTTCGGTATTTCGTGTTCCGACTCTATCAGACTCTTTCGCGTCCGATTCCCCGTCGAATTGGGGTTTGTCTTCCCGGCTGTTGGGCCGTTCCGACGTCCCGAACTCTAGCGGATTTCCCCGGCCGATTCATAATCGAGTCTTCCGGTCCGACCGGAAATGGAATTCGGCATGCCGAAATTCATCCCGGGCGGGAGATCGTGCTGAGTTGGGTGCCGCAGAACCTGCGGCGGACGGTTGCCGCAGAACCGTTCCGGCTCCGTGGCAACTCGAAGGACCTTACGGGCCCGCACTGGCCGCGTCAACTCGAGCGTCAACCCCGCGCGGTCCAGGGGCTGTAGCGTTCCTCCGTGACCTTGATCCTCGAATCCGACACCGCCGTCGCGCACGCCTGGTGGTGGCGCGCGGGCGACGGCCCCGCAGACCCCGCCGACCTGGCCCTGCTCAGCAAGGAGGAGCGGGATCGTGCCGCCCGGTTCGTGCACGCGGGGGCGGCGGCGGGCTTCGTGGCGGGGCGCGCGGCGAGCCGGCGGATCCTCTCGGAGCTGCTCGACGTACCGCCCACCGAGATAGGCCTCGGCCGCAGGCCGTGCCCGGGATGCGGTGATCCCCTGCACGGGCCGCCCGCCGTGCTGCACCCGAGCTCCCCGTGGTGGATCAGCATTTCGCACACCGAGGGCTGCGGGATGCTCGCCGTGGCCCGCGTGCCGGTGGGGGTGGATGTCGAGGTCGTACGGGAGTTCCCGATCGAGGAGCTCGCGCCGACCGCGCTGACCGAGTCGGAGCGCGGGGTCGTGCTCGGCGCGGAGGGGGATGCCCGCACCCGGGCCTTCCTGCGCTGCTGGACCCGTAAGGAAGCCGTGCTCAAGGCCGTCGGCGTCGGGATCACGACCGACCTCTCCCAAGTGGAGACCCGGCCGGAGCACGCCGGTCCGGCCGTCGTGGCGACCGGGGTGCCCGGGACTCCCGCGTCGTGGGCCGTGACGGACCTCGCGATACCCGCAGCCTGGGCGGCGGCCCTCGCCGTGCCCGCGGAACCGGGCGCCGCACTCCCCGAGGTCTGTCTCCACGAACACGCGTAGGCGCTGCTCCTCCCCCGGCGGGCGGCTTCACCGCCGGGCCGCGCAGCCTCAGGAGGCTCTCGCGCCCCAGGGGTGCGGGTGCTGAACTGTCCTGTTTTTTCAGGCGAGTTCGCCCAAACGGCAGGCCCTTCCTTGATAGGCGTTGAGTCGTGGAAAACGATCCGATGCCCATCGCCGTCCATGACTGACCTTCCGCTCCCACGAGCCGTGCCAGGCCGACCGTCCCGTACGTCACCCGTCCTGCCCCACGAGGAGAGCACCATGACCCTGGAGACACTGCCGACCAGCGAGAAAGCCGGCCCGGAGGCCGCGATCGCGGAGCTCAGAAGCTCCATCGACGTGCTCGACGCCGAGATCCTGGTCCTTCTGGAGCGCCGCCGCACACTGTCCGAGGCCGTCCAGCGGGTCCGGCTCACGGCGGGCGGGCGCCGTACCGAGTTCAGCCGCGAGAACGTGATCATCAACCGGTACGCCGACCGGTTCGGGCGGCCCGGGAGCGCCATCGCGATGAAGATCCTGGAGATCTGCCGGGGCACCATCAAGGTGAGCCGGTAGCCGCGAACGGCCAGGGGCCGGGACGGACGCGTGTCCGTCCCGGCCCCCCTCGGGTGCTCGGTCCTACTTCTCGTTCAGCCGCAGCGAGATGCTGTTGATGCAGTACCGCTGGTCCGTCGGGGTCGGGTAGCCCTCGCCCTCGAAGACATGGCCCAGGTGCGAGCCGCAGCGGGCGCAGCGGACCTCGGTGCGCACCATGCCGTGGGTGCGGTCCTCGATGAGTTCGACTGCCTCGCTGTCCTTCGGGTCGAAGAAGCTCGGCCAGCCGCAGTGCGACTCGAACTTCTCGCCGGAGGTGAAGAGCTCGGCGCCGCAGGCGCGGCAGGAGTACACGCCCTCCGTCTTGGTGTCCGTGTACTCACCGACGAAGGCGGGCTCCGTGCCCGCCCGGCGCAGCACCTGGTACTCGGCGGGGGTCAGCTCCGCGCGCCACTGCTCGTCCGGCTTCTCGACGTCGTACGCCATGGGGTGCTCCTCGGTCGGATCAGTTCGACAGGCGGGCCAGGATGGCCGGGCCGAGGTCCGTCACGTCGCCCGCGCCCATGGTGAGAACGAGATCGCCGGGGGCTGCCATTCCCGCGATGACGTCCGGCACGGAGGACTGGTCGTGCACGGCGGTCACCGTGGCGCCCGCGGCCTTGGCCGCGTCGATGATCAGGGCGCTGGTGACGCCGGGGACCGGGTCCTCGCGGGCCGGGTAGATGTCGAGGACTACGGAGAGGTCGGCGAGCGCCAGGGCCTCGCCCATCTCCTTGCCGAGCTCCTGGGTGCGGGAGAACAGGTGCGGCTGGAAGACCACCAGGAGACGGGAGTCCGCGGCCGCTCCCCGCATGGCCTCCAGGTCCGCGGTCATCTCGGTGGGGTGGTGCGCGTAGGAGTCGATGACCTGGACGCCCTTGGCCTCGCCCTTGAGCTGGAGGCGGCGCTTGACTCCGGTGTACTTGCCGAGCGCCGAGGCGAGGTTGTGCGCCGGGATGCCGAGCGCGACGCCGGCGGCGAGCGCGGCCACCGCGTTGTGGGCGTAGTGGCGGCCGGGGACCGAGACCGTGAAGGTCAGGAACTTGCCGTTCAGGAGGACGGTCACCTCGGAGGCGAGGCCGCGCGCGGTGACCTTGTGGACGCGTACGTCCGCCGTCTCCGACTCCCCGTACGTGACGACGTTGAGCGAGGACAGGTCGCGGACCCGCTGGGTGAGCTCGACCGCGCCGGGCTGGTCGGCGGCGATCACCAGGGTGCCGCCGGGCCTGACCTTGCCGACGAAGGTCTCGAAGGACTCGTAGATCTCGTCCATCGAGGCGTAGTTGGCGTGGTGGTCCAGCTCGACGTTGAGGACGATGGCGACCTCGGGGTCGTACTTCTGGAAGCTGCGGTCGCTCTCGTCGGCCTCGGCCACGAAGATGTCGCCCTCGCCGTGGCGGGCGTTGGTGCCGGGGCCTTCGAGGTCGCCGCCGATGGCGTACGAGGGGTCGAGGCCCAGCTCGGTCAGGGCGACGGCCAGCATCGAGGTGGTGGTCGTCTTGCCGTGGGTGCCCGCCACGGCGATCGCGCGCAGGCCGTTCATCAGCGAGGCGAGCGCGTCCGAGCGGTGTACGACGGGCACGGACAGCTCGGCGGCGCGGGCCAGCTCGGGGTTGTCGGCGCGGATCGCGCTGGAGACGACCACGCAGGTGGCGTCGTCGGCGAGGTGACCGGCCGCGTGGCCGATGTGCACGGTGGCGCCGAGCGCGCGCAGCGCCTCGGCGGTGGCGGACTCCTTCGCGTCGCTGCCCGCGACCTCGGCTCCGCGCTGGGCCAGGATCTTCGCGATGCCCGACATGCCGGCACCGCCGATGCCGATGAAGTGCGGCCGTTCCATGGCGGTGGGAATGGCGGATGCCATGCGGTTCTCTCCCCGGGTGCGACGTACAGAAGGAGCCCCCACCCTAATTCCTGCGGGGGCTCCGGCCGCGACACGGCTCCGGATGACGGGGCGGGGCTACTCGCTGTGGGCGAAGAGCTTCAGGACGGGGACGCCCACCTTGTGGCGGGCGCGCGAGGCCCAGTCCCGGTGGAAGAACTCCTCGACGTAGTGCGGGGCGGTCAGGACGATGACCTCGTCGGCCCGCACCTCGTCGACGACGCCCTTGAGCTTGTCGAGGGGGTGCTCGTCGACGAGATGTCCCACCGCCTTGCTGCCGGCGTCCCGCAGCGACTGCACGGAGTGCTGGAGAGCCAGTTCGGCGGGGCCGTGGGCGGCCTGGCCCTCGGGCTCCTCGCCCTCGTGGACGGCTTCGTCGAGTTCGCCGAGCGCCACGTCGTCGATCGCCCGCAGCAGGCGGTCCTGGTCGCCCCTGGGCTGCATGAGCACGACGAAGGAAACCGGCTCGTCCCCGTGCAGGGTGGTGACGAATTCCACGTCGACGGAGGTCAGGGGCTTCTCGATCATCAATACGCTCGTGAACACCACAGGCGCCCTTCTGTTCTCTCCATGGCCGCCGCCACGCCGAAGTGGCGGGTACGGCCCCTGCGGAAACCATCCTTCCCCGTGCCCGCACGGGGTCTGCGTGAGTAAGTGTGCCCAGCGTGAGCTAACCGGAACGGCAAATTCCGCCGATTGTCACATCCGGCGGTAACGGGTGAACAGGAAGCCGTCGTCCTCCAGTACGGACGTCGGCGCGAACCGCTGGGGGATCCGCACGGCGGGCCCTCCGGCGATGCGCTGCGCGGCGCCCGCGGTCAGCGTCGGCGACACCGTCAGGCACAGCTCGTCGAGGATCTCGGCCGCCACGAACTGGCCGAGCAGCCGCGGGCCGCCCTCGGTCAGCAGCCGCACCAGGCCCCGGTCGGCCAGCGCCCGCAGGGCCCACGCGGGCTCGATCCCGGGGCCGTCGCCCGCGACGACCACCTTCGCGCCGGCCCGCTCGGCCTCGCGGACCCGGTCGGGGTCGGCGGCCGCCCCGGTGAGGATCAGGGTGGGCACCAGCGGCGAGGTGAACAGGGGCATCGAGAAGTCGAAGTCCAGGCTGGCGCTCACGACGGCGATCACCGGGACCGGGCCCTGCCCGGCCGCCTTGCGGCGCTCGGCGAACTCGGCCCGTGCCCTGGCCGGCCGGTACCCCTCCAGGCGTACCGTTTCCGCACCCACCACGACCGCGTCCGCCAGCGCCCGCAGGGTGCCGAAGATCCGCATGTCGGTCTCCGAGGACAGCGGCTGCGAGCGGCCGTCGTGCTGGCCCGCGCCGTCGAGCGAGGACACCATGTTGGCCCGCAGCCAGGGGCCGTCCGTACGGGGATAGGCGTAGGCATCGGCCAGCCGGTCGAGCGACCACTCCGCGTCGGCGGCGGGAGCGGCCGACGCGGCGACCCTGTCGGCGTCGGCGTCCAGGGCGCCTGCGGCATCCGGTGTCTGGTCGGTCACAGGGAACAGTTGTCGCATGCCGTGCAGTCTGGCACGACCCTTACAGTGGGGAACTGTGTCGACCAGCCCCATAACCCAAGCGGCCCCGGTGTCGCTCTGCGCCCGCGCGCCGCATGTCCCCGCCGACCGTCTGGTCGCCGAGATGGTGCCGCCGCCGCGGTTCGACTCGGTCCGCTTCGAGACGTACGTACCGGACCCGAACCAGCCCAGCCAGGCCGAGGCGGTCACCGTGCTCTCCTCGTTCGCGGCGGGGCTCGGCGGGGCGCACGCCGTGGGGGCGAAGCGCCGGTGGTTCGCGAAGAAGCCGGCCGCCGCCACCGGGCCGCGCGGGGTGTACCTGGACGGCGGGTACGGCGTCGGCAAGACCCACCTGCTCGCCTCGCTGTGGCACGCCACCCCGGCCGAGCCCGCGCTCAAGGCCTTCGGGACCTTCGTCGAGCTGACGAACCTGGTCGGCGCGCTCGGATTCCAGCAGACCGTGCAGACCCTGAGCGGCCACCGGCTGCTGTGCATCGACGAGTTCGAGCTGGACGACCCGGGTGACACCGTGCTGGTGTCCTCGCTGCTCGGCAAGCTGGTCGAGCAGGGCGTGGCGCTCGCCGCCACCTCCAACACGCTGCCCGGCAAGCTCGGCGAGGGCCGGTTCGCGGCCGCCGACTTCCTGCGCGAGATCCAGGGCCTTTCGGCGCACTTCCGGCCGCTCAGGATCGACGGCGAGGACTACCGCCACCGCGGTCTGCCCGAGGCCCCGGCCCCGTTCTCCGATGAGCAGGTCACCCGGGCCGCGTACGCCACCGAGGGTGCGGCCCTCGACGACTTCCCGCAGCTCCTCGACCACCTCTCGCGCGTCCACCCCAGCCGGTACGGGGCCCTGACGGACGGCGTGCGCGCGGTCTGCCTGACCGATGTGCGGCCGGTGCCCGACCAGTCGACCGCGCTGCGGCTCGTGGTGCTCGCCGACCGCCTCTACGACCGCGAGGTGCCGGTGCTCGCCTCGGGCCTGCCCTTCGACCGGCTGTTCAGTGACGAGATGCTGAACGGCGGCTACCGCAAGAAGTACTTCCGGGCGATCTCCCGGCTGACCGCGCTCGCCCGCGACGCGAAGGGCCTTGTCGCGCAGTAGGTTTGGGGCCGAGGGGGCCGAAGCTGCATCCGTCCGTGGCTCCCTCGGCCACAGAAGGGAATCACCATGGCCACCACGCGCACGGCGCACACGGTCTGGGAAGGCGAGCTCATCAAGGGCTCCGGCACCGTCACGTTCGACTCCTCGGGCATCGCGTCCCAGGCGGTCTCCTGGCCGTCCCGCGCCGAGCAGGCCAACGGCAAGACCAGCCCGGAGGAGCTCATCGCGGGCGCCCACTCCAGCTGCTTCTCGATGGCCCTCTCGCACGGCCTGACCGGCGCGGGCACCCCGCCCACCCGCCTGGAGACCAAGGCCGACGTCACCTTCCAGCCCGGCGAGGGCATCACCGGCATCCACCTCACGGTGCGCGGCGAGGTGCCGGGCCTGGACGAGCAGGGCTTCCAGGCCGCCGCCGAGGACGCCAAGAAGAACTGCCCGGTGAGCCAGGCCCTTTCGGGGACCACCATCACGCTCACCGCCGAGCTCGCCTGAGGCTCGCGCCAGCGGTAGCGCCGGGCGCCGTTCCATCGCACGATCGAGGGAACGTACCGGCGGCCGGAAGGGGTGCGCAGTGGCCGGGAAGGGCAGGAAGAACGAGCCCGGACAGGACCTCCGCGCGCTGCTGCGCATCCCCGAGGGCACCCGCCCCGACCTCGCCTCGTACGCCGGGGACCCCCTGCCCGCCGGGCCGCGGGACAAGGCCGCGGGTCTCAGGGAAACCGCCCGGATGGGTGAACGGCTCGCCGGTCTCCAGGAGCGCCTGTACGCGGCGAGCACGGCGGGCGACAGGCGGCGGATCCTGCTGGTGCTCCAGGGCATGGACACCAGTGGCAAGGGCGGCACCGTCAAGCACGTGATCGGCCTGTTCAACCCCTCCGGCTGCCGCATCAAGGCGTTCAAGGAGCCGACCCGCGAAGAGCTGGCTCACCCCTTCCTGTGGCGCGTCGCCCAGGCCCTGCCGCTGCCCGGCGAGATCGGCATCTTCGACCGCTCGCACTACGAGGACGTCCTGATCGCCCGCGTCCGCGCGCTGGTCCCGCGCCCCCAACTGGCGCGCCGCTACGAGGAGATCAACCACTTCGAGCGGTCTCTGGTGGACGACGGCGTGAGCGTCGTGAAGGTGTTCCTGCACATCGGTTACGAGCAGCAGCGCCGCCGTCTGCTGGCGCGCCTCGACAACCCGGACAAGCACTGGAAGTTCAGCCCCGGGGACATCGACGAGCGGGCGCTGTGGCCCGCGTATCAGAAGGCGTACGAGATCGCCCTTGAGCGGTGCTCCACCGCAGCCGCCCCCTGGTACCTCGTGCCGGCCGACCGCAAGTGGTACCGCGACTGGGCGGTCGGCAGGCTGCTCCTGGAGCATCTCGAAGCGCTCGACCCGCGGTACCCGCCGGGCGGCTTCGACGTGGCGGAGTGCAGGCGGCGCCTGCTGGCGGAGGGGTGACCCCGGGGCGGCTCACGCCGAGTGGCTCAGCAGGCCCGAGAGGTCCACGCTGGCCGCGGCGGACGGGGTGGCGGACGGAACCGGCTGGTCGAACCCGTCGAAGCGGACGGTCGCGTCCGGGGCCGCGCCGGTCCTGGCGACGGTGATCCGCACCGGGTAGGGCTTGCCGGTCGCCGCCACGTCGAGGGTGTGGACGCGGCCCTGCTCGGTGGCCGAGACGGGGATGACGGCGGTGCCGTCGACCGTGGTCGGTCTGCCTTTCGTGAGCCCGGTGGTGGGCATCGCGGCGGAGGTGTCGAGGTACTTCTGGAAGGTGTCGAGATCGCACACGGCGGTCGTGTTCCGCAGCACCGGATCGCTGGTGGTGCCCTTGAGGTACCGGTCGCCGACGAGCGAGGCGAGCGCGCTGCCGCCGCCGGGCACCTCGTTCTTCCAGAACGCGGCGTCCGGCTTCATCCAGATGTCGGCGCCGCGCTTCACGATCTCGACCGAGCCCTGCGGGCCGAGGCTCACCGAGCCCCGGCAGTTCCCGGACCGGTCGAGCGTCAGGTCGAAGGAGGTCGAGCTGCCCGGTGTGCCGAGCTCGCCCTTGGCCGTCACATGCAGCGAGTGCGCGCCGAGCAGGGCCTCGTGGGAGCGCTGGGAGATCTGCTCGGCGGTGAGGGAGCCGGTGTCGTCCGCGTGCGCGGTGGCCGCGCCCGCGAGCGAGAGCACCACGGCGGCCGAGCAGAGTGCCGCCGAGCCCGCGGCTGTACGGGATCCGGCCACGTCGCCTCCCTGGGCCGTGAACCGCGCCCCGCCTGCGAAAGGGCCGTTCGGGCGCGTGTTCCGTATGCAACGAGCGTAGTCCGCGGGGGCGCGTCGGGCGCGTTGCGGGGCTTGGGTCCCAGGGACCGCAGGGGCCGCGCGGTGACCCGGTTGTGCGGCATTGGCCGGAATCTCCGCGCCGACCAGTGCGCCGCTCACAAATCGGTCCATACGATCGGTTAATTTCCGAAAGTGACCACTTCTGTACGCAAACTGCTCGCGGTTGCCCTGCTCGGTGCCTCACTCGCGGGTTGCGGCTCCGACCCGGCCCCCCGTCCGGCGGCGGCCAGTCCCTCCTCGGCGCCCTCGGGCGCGGCCGCGCCGTCCTTGGCCGGGGCCCCCGCGACCCTGGCCCCCGGCCCCGGCGGGCTCACCCCCGTCTTCGAGCGGGCGCCGAAGAATCCGCGGGGCGAGAAGGTCGTGGCGCTCACCTTCGACGCCGACATGACCGCCGACCAGGGCCCGCGCGCGGCGGGCGGCGAGCGCTTCGACAACCCCGCGCTCATCGCCGATCTGCGGCGGCTGAAGGTCCCGGCCACCGTCTTCATGACCGGGCGGTGGGCCGAGGAGTACCCGGCCGAGGCCCGGGACATCGGGGCCGACCCCAACTTCGAGATCGGCAACCACTCCTACAGCCACTACGCGTTCAAGTCCGACTGCTACGGGCTGCCCGTGGTGGAGAAGGACGCGATGCGGGCGGACGTCGAGAAGGCGACGGCCCAGTTCAAGAAGGCCGGAGTGCGCAACGCCGTCCCGTACTTCCGCTTCCCCGGCGGCTGCTACGACGACGAGGTGCTGCGCGCGCTCGCCCCGCTGCGGATGACCGCCGTCCAGTGGGACGTGGTGAGCGGGGACGCCTTCGCCAAGGACGCGAACGCGGTGGCCGACCAGGTGCTGGCCGGGGTCCAGCCGGGCTCCCTGGTCGTCATGCACTGCACCCGCAGCGCGGCACCGGTCACCGACGCGGCGCTCCAGCGCATCGTGCCGGAGCTGCGCAGGCGCGGCTACCGCTTCGTCAAGGTCTCGGACCTGATCCGCGGCGCGGCCCGGCACTGAGGGACCGGCGGCGGTCAGCCCGAACAGGCCGTGCGCTGGGCCTCCTGCCACTCGCAGACCGGGCAGAGCGTGCTGCCCCTGGTGGACTCCGGGTACTCGGTGGGCTCGCGGCACAGCACGCACTCGGCGAAGGGGCCGCCGTCCGCCGGGACGGGCACGGGGGCCACCCTGGCGGGGCCGCCGTCGCAGGAGGCCGTGTCGTCGTGCGGGGGCGTCTCGTCCATGCGGTCGAGCCTAATCGGATGCGGCGACGGGGGCCGCGGGCGGGCTCAGCGGCGGCGCGGGCTGAGGGCGCAGACCCCGGCCGCGACCACCACCGCGAGCACGAGCGCCGCGGCCAGCGGCAGCACCGCCGGGTGGACGGCGCCGGTGCGCGAGCCCGCGACGAGCGCGTGGACGGCGTACTGCGCGGGTGAGGGCGCGAGGACCAGGGCGAACAGCGCGGCCAGCGCGGTGAGCGCGAGGGACCAGCCGCGGCCGTGCAGCACCGGACGGCTGCCCAGCGCGCCGACCGCGGCGCCGGTCAGCACGCAGACCCCGGCGGCCACGAGCCCCGCCAGGGCCGCGGACCCCAGCGGCACCGCGACCTTGTGGTCACCGCTCATGGGGGCACTCACCGCGGCGACGTACGCCGTGCCGACGAGGCCGAGCAGGGCGGCGCAGCCCGTCGCGGACAGCAGGGCCGAGAGGTGGACCCGCGCCGGACCGGTCGCCGCCGCCGCGCAGACCCGGGCGGCCTCCGGCTCCTGGGTGACGCAGATCCGCACGAGCCAGGCCGCCACCGGCAGCAGTCCGGCGGCGGCGTACCCCATTGAGTCGAGCACCGGCTCGCCCGGCTGCACGCCGATGCCCATGAGGGCGGCGTACCCGAGGACCGGGCCCAGCCAGCGCTGGGAGCGCAGCAGCAGCGCGCTCTGGTAGCGCACGAGCGGAATCACGGGCCGCGTACTCCTTCGATGTGCCAGGGCGGGCGGGCGGCGAGCAGGGCGCGCAGCAGGTCGTCCGACCGGGCGGCCGCGACCCGGAGGGTGCGGGAGCCGCCGGAACCAGCCAACTCCTGTGGGCAGCCAGGCAGTTGGGGCGGAAGCGGAGTGTCCTCGGCTCCCGTCACGTCGATGAGGACGAAACCGGGGAGCGGTGCCGTCCTCGGCGCGGGCAGCGGCTCGGGGGCCACGGGCTTCAGGGTCGCGCCGGTCACCGCGTACCGCGCGTGTTCGCGGTCGGCGAGCCGCTTCGGGTCGTGGTCGACGAAGACGACGGTGGCGCCCGCCATCACCCGCTCGTGCACCGCGCGGTCCAGCTCGGCGCGGGCGCGGGTGTCCAGGCCGGTCCACGCCTCGTCCAGGACGAGGAGCTCGGGGTCGGCGAGCAACGCCTGGGCGACGGCGACCTTCTGGCTGGTGCCCTTGGAGAGCTCGGCGAGCGGGGTGCCCGCGTGCGCGGCCGCGCCGAACCGTTCCAGCCACCCTCCCGCCCGCTCCTTCGCCGTCCGGCGCGGCAGGCCGTGGATGCGGCCGAGGTGCGTCAGATACCCGGCCGCGGTGAAGGGCAGGGCCGCGGGGAAGCGTTCGGGGACGTAGGCGGTGCGGGGGCGGCCGGTGACGCGGCCCTCGGTCGGCGCGTCGATACCGGCGAGGAGCCTCAACAGGGTTGACTTCCCTGTGCCGTTGACGCCCTCGACCCGGAGCAGGGTCCCCTCGGCCAGGTCCAGGTCGATGCCGCGCAGGACCCAGGGGCCGCCGAGACAGTACCGGCGGCCCACTCCCCGCAGGGCGCGTGCGGTGCTCAGTGCTGCTGCGCCTTCTGCGGCGTCGCCTCGCTCGGGCGGACTATGACGTAGCCCTCGCCCTGGAGCATGAGCTGGACGGCCTCGCCGGAGCCGCCGCGCAGCATCGAGCCGATGGACTGCGAGCGGTGCAGGGAGGTCTGGAGGTTCGCGCTCCAGCCGACCACCGCGTCGGTGTCGACGTACACCGGCAGTTGGGGGGAGACCGGGATGACCAGCGGGTTGCCCTCGCAGACCAGGCCGAGCCGGCCGTAGCCGGTGAACACGCTGTTGAACAGGCCGCCGCCGGCGATGCCGGAGCCCTTGACCGTCTTGATCTCGTAGCTGAGCGTGGCGTCGAAGCACAGCACGTTGCGGCCGTTGATGGTGAGGGCGTCACCCTGCTCGATGTCGACGATGAAGCAGTTCTGCGCCTCGTGCGCGAACCAGGCCTCGCCCTGCCCGCTGACCGACATCAGGGGCAGCCCCTCGCCGGTCACCGCGCGCTTGAGCATGCCGCCGATGCCCTGGCCCCGCCGCTCGAACTGGAGGGTGCCGCGGTAGGCGATCATCGCTCCCTGGCGCGCGAGCATCTCGCCGTTGACGGCGTACTTGATCGACTTGGCGTTCTCCAGCGTCATTCCGGCGGCGGTCGCCGGCTGGGCCATGTTCTCGATGGCAAAAAGGTCGCTCTTCATGGGCGCATCCTGTCCCGGAACAATTCATTCCGCCAAGAATCACCAATTCGGCGGCTGGCAGACTGGGGGCGTGAGCACCCAGGACACCCTTTCCGACAGCCCCTTTCACGACGAGTCGCCGCGCGACGAGGAGCGGCAGTACGTGCTGCCGCTCGTCGTGCACATCGAGAAGGCCGAGCCCCCGGCGCGCACCGACGCCCTGGAGACGGCGGCCCGCGCGGTGCTGGTGATGCTCTCCGACGAGCGGTCGCGGGGCGAGGGCGAGTGGGCCGCGGTGGTACGCGCCTGGCAGGACGCGCGGATCCGCAAGGTGGTGCGGCGGGCCCGCGGCGCCGAGTGGCGCAAGGCCTCCGCGCTCCCCGGCATCACGGTGACGGGGAAGGCCGCGGAGGTACGCGTCTTCCCGCCGGTGCCGCTGGACGGCTGGCCCAAGGAACTGGCCAAGCTCCAGGTCTCGGGCACCGATCTGGACGACCCGGCCGAGCCGGGCGCGCCCGATCCGCTGGCGCCGGTGCTCTGGCTCAACCCGGACCTCGACATGTCGGCGGGCAAGGCCATGGCGCAGGCGGGCCACGGCGCCCAACTCGCCTGGTGGGAGTTGTCGGACGCGGACCGCGAGGCCTGGCGCGAGGCGGACTTCGCCCTGTCGGTCCGCACCGCGGACCCGGCCGTGTGGCGCGAACTGACGCTCAGCGGGCTCCCGGTGGTCCGCGACGCGGGCTTCACCGAGATCGCCCCCGGCTCGTGCACGGTGGTCGCGGACCACCCGGCGCTGCGCACGGGGTGAGCCCGGGCGGCTCACCGTTCGCGGAGCCCGGCGAACCAGCGCACGATCCGCGTCGTGGCCGCGACATTGGACCCCAGGTGGCGGGATCCGTGGTGGTCGACCGGTCCGAGATCGACGACCGGTACGTCCACACCGCTCGCCCGCAGCGCCTTCCGGCATCCGGCGGTGTTGTCGGTGACGGCCTGCTCGTCCCCGGTCGCCATGTAGAGCCTGGTCGGCGCGTGCGGAGCCCAGTCGCGGCAGACGGCGTCGGTGGCGCGCAGGGCCGCCGCGAGGGGGCCCGCCGGGTGCGCGAGCAGCTCCCGGCCGTGCGCGGTCAGCAGTTCGCCGAGCGTGTCCGGCGTGCCCCGCATCAGCTGCTCGCCGGTGTGCGCGCCGTCGAAGAGCGCTTCGACGCTCTGGTCGTACGGGGCCCGGAAGACCTCGCCGGGCCGGTCGTAGACGGGCTGGAGCCGGTTGAAGGCCACCAGGGTGTAAGCGGCGTACACGACACCGGACTTGGGGTCGAGGCGCCCCGCGAGCAGGGCGGGCAGCTCGGTGCCGCCGAAGTCGTAGGCACCGCTGACCGGTGCGAGGGCGCCCAGCCGGAACCAGTGGTCCTCGCCCGCCTGCAAGGCCCGCCCCAGTCCCAGGGCCGCCGACGCGCCCTGCGAGAACCCGGTGACCTGGACGGTGCGCTCCAGTGCGTGCCCGGTGCGCGGCACGAAGGCGCGGGCGGCCCGCAGCAGGTCCAGGGACGCCGTGGTCTCGGACGGAACGTCCATCCAGGGGTGCGGGCCGGGGCCCGTGCCCATCCCCAGATAGTCGGGTGCGACCGTCGCGGCCCCCGCCGCCGCGTGCGCGACGACCGGCGCGGACAGGAACGTGCCCGGGCCGCTCATGGACGGGGAGTCGTTCCTGTGCACACCGGTGCCGTGCGCGAAGGAGACCGTCCGCAGCCGCCGTTCGCCGTCGAGCGGCAGCACAAGCAGTCCGCTGGCGAGGGTGGGCCGCCCGTGCGGATCGACCGTCCAGTACACGAGGCGGTACCCGGCCACGCCGTGCCGGGCGACAGCGCCGTCGAAGCCGGCGCGGCCCAGCTCGGCGGCGACCGCCTGCGCCGAGGCCAGCGTGTACAGCTTCTCGGCGGAGACCAACTCACCCCGGGCACCCTCCTCGTGCCCGGTCCGGGCCGGGGCGGCGACGGCGCCGGTCACGGCGGGCCCGCCGAGCAGCAGACCGCAGCACAGCAGTGACGCCCCCGCCCCGAGAACGGCCCGGCAGCGGCGGGCGGTGCGCGATGACGACGGGGGCGGCGAGGGCATACGGGTTCTCACGACTTCCTCCAAGTGGCCCTGTAGTACGGCCTGTTCAGACTCGCGTCCCGGCACTCCCGACACACTGGTGCAGTCCCCCGGGCCTTCTGTGGGGGCACCCCCTCCTCATCCGCCGCGCGCGGTCACGGCCGCGAGGCGTCGGTGCCCGGAGGCACCGCCGATCCGCCCTTCCCCGGCTGAACGCACCACCCGCCCCTTACGTACCTTCCGATACCGCCGAGCAGCGATCACGCTCTCAACCGGCCGCCCCGGGAGGCATCTTGTCGCGTGGAATAGTCCGCTCCAGCCGTTCCGTCCTGCGCCGCGTCAACGGCACGGGCCTGCTCATCGCGGTGCTCGTGGCCACGCTCGGCGCGCTCTCCTTTCCCGTCTGGTCGTACGCCGACCGGGCGGGCACCCCGCAGGCCAACCTCGACGCCGCCTCCACGCCCACCCCCTGGGGCCCGCTGTCCGCGACGGACCGGGACTTCGTCACCAAGGTGCGGCTCGCCGGGCTGTGGGAGGGCGCGGCCGGACTTCAGGCCCAGCAGCGGGCGCCCAGCGTGGCGATCAAGGCGGCCGGGGACCATCTCGTCATGGGCCACGCCGCACTGGACCAGCACGATCGTGACGTCGCCGGGAAGCTCGGCATCGAGCTGCCCAGCCAGCCCAGCCCCCAGCAGCAGGGCTGGCTGCGTCAGCTCACGGCGGACACCGGCACCGCCTACGAGCGGGACTTCGCCAACCTCCTGCGCGCCGCGCACGGCAAGGTGTTCGCACTGGTCGCCCAGGTCCGCGCGACCACCAGGAACTCGCTGGTGCGCGGGCTTGCCGACGACGCGAACACGACCGTCCTGGACCACATGACGATGCTGGAGGCGACGGGCCTGGTGGACTTCGACGCGCTGGCCGTCCCCAGCTGACCGCGCGACCGGCAACCTCAAATCAAGCTCTGAACGTGCCCGGGCGGGATTCGGCGCCATGGCCGCGGGCCATGACCTGTCCATGAAGCATGTGGGCATCGGCATCGGCTGGCGGCCTGAGATCGCTCGGGCCGTGGAAGAGCTCCCCGGCATCGACTGGGTCGAGGCGGTCGCGGAGAACCTCTGCCCGGGGCACCTTCCCGAGGCGCTGGTACGGCTGCGTGAGCGCGGCGTCACCGTCGTGCCGCACGGGGTCTCGCTCGGCCTCGGTGGCGCGGACCGGCCCGACACCGGCCGCCTCGCCGACCTCGCGGCGCGGGCCGAGGCGCTCGGCGCCCCGCTCGTCACCGAGCACATCGCGTTCGTGCGCGCGGGCGGCACACTGACCGCATCGCCGCGCCTGGAGGCGGGCCATCTGCTGCCGGTGCCCCGCACCCGGGACGCCCTGCGCGTGCTGTGCGAGAACGTCCGCATCGCGCAGGACGCGCTGCCGGTGCCGCTCGCCCTGGAGAACATCGCGGCCCTGATCGGCTGGCCCGACGAGGAATTGACGGAGGGTCAGTTCTTGGCCGAGCTCGTCGAGCGCACCGGGGTCGGGCTGCTCATCGACGTGGCCAACCTCCACACCAACCACGTCAACCGCGGCGAGGACCCCGCGAAGGTCCTCGACCAGCTGCCTCTGGAGGCCATCGCGTACGTGCATGTCGCGGGCGGCGTCGAGCGGGACGGGGTGTGGCACGACACGCACGCCCACCCCGTGCCCCGCCCGGTCCTCGACATCCTGGCGGAACTGGCCTCGCGGATCTCGCCGCCCGGGGTGCTCCTGGAGCGGGACGAGGCGTTTCCGCCCGCGGCGGAGCTTGCGGGGGAACTCGAAGCGATCCGGGCCACCCTGGACACGGCCACGGCGCCGACCCGGCGTCCCGCCGAGCCGAAAGGACGTCCCCCCGCCTCGCCTCCCGACGACGGCGACCGGTCGCGCGAGCGCCTCGCCCTCGCCCAGACCGCGCTGCTCTCCTCGCTGACCGCCGGGACGCCCGCCCCGACGGGTTTCGACGGACGGCGGCTGCGGGTGCAGGCCCGCGCGCTCGCGGCCAAGCGGGCCGATGTGGTGGCCAAGGTGGCCCCGGAGCTGCCGCGCGTCCTGGGCGAGGGCTACCGGGACGCCTTCGCCGCGTACGCCGGGTCGCGGCCGCTGCGGGGCGGCTACCGCCAGGACGCCCTCGACTTCGCGCGGTTCGTGCTCGACGACCGGCCGCCCGCCGACGCGGACACCCGCCGCGCCCTGGCCCGCTGGTGGAAGGAGCGGGCCGGGGCCAGGCCGCCGGGCCGCGCGGCCCGGCTCCTTCGCACCCTGACCCGGGCCGCCTGAGCGATGCCGCCGAACCGGCCAACGTACCGTGTGCGCACGAGAGTTGACCGGACGTTGCGCATCACGTGACGACCCCCACACCACTCGGCCACCCATTTCACGAAACCGCCTCCCGGATCAGCGGCATCCGCACTACCGTGCGGCACCGCACCAGGAGGCACCCATGCGTCGCTTGTCGTCCGGTACCGGGCTCGTCCTCGTCGCCCTCGCGGCGACGCTGCTCGCGCTGCTCTTCCCCGTCTGGTCCTACGCCGACCGCTCCGGCACCCCGCTGGCCGATCTCGACGCGGGTACGGTGGCGGCCCGTGGGGGCCCGCTGTCCGCGGCCGACCGGGACTTCGTGGTCCGGGTGCGGCTGGCCGGGCTCTGGGAGGGACCGGCGGGCCAGCAGGCCATCGAGCGGGCGCCCAGCGCCTCGGTCAAGGCGGCGGGGCAGCACCTCGTCGACGGGCACGCCTTCCTCGACGCCCGGGTCCGCGAGGTCGCGGCCGAACTCGGCATGGAGCTGCCCGACCAGCCCAACGCCCAGCAGCAGGGCTGGCTGCGCCGGCTCACGGCGGACACCGGCACCGCCTACGAGCGGGACTTCGCCAACCTCCTGCGCGCCGCGCACGGCAAGGTGTTCGCACTGGTCGCCCAGATCCGTGCCACCACCCGCAACTCGCTGGTGCGCGGCCTGGCCGACGACGCGAACACGACCGTCCTCGACCACATCACGATGCTGGAGGCGACCGGGTTCGTGGACTTCGACGCGCTCGCCCGGGACGGCGCGGCGACCGCGACCGCGAGCCCCACCGGGCCTCCACCGCCCACCCCCGGGGCCACCCCGAGGAGCCCGGTGCCCCTCACGCCCGCGCCGTCCGACGCCGCCTCGCCGTCGTTCCCGCTGCCGCCCCCCGCGTCCCGGCCGAAGGACCAGGCCTCGCCCGAACCCGCCTCCCACACTCCGTAACGAAGCGATAACCCGACGTCCAAAATGTGGGCAGACTGTGGCGGCGAAGCGTCAACTTCGCATACAACTCGGCCATGTTCTGGGTCCTCTTCCTTCTGCCCGCGATGGTCGCGGCCGGGTTGTCCTGTGGCCGCCTCTGCCTCGCCGCCGTCGCCGCGGCGCGTCCGCAACCGCGCCCGGACGGAGAGCGGGACCTGTCCTGCTACGAGGCCGCGTTCCTGGCCGGCGGCCCCTACCGGGTCGCCGACCTCACCCTGGTCTCCATGCACCGCGCCCGCAGGCTGCTGCTCGCGCACACCGGCTGGGCCACCGTCGTCGTCCCCGAGGGCCGCGACGACCTGGAGCGGTCCGTCCTGACCGCGATCGGCCCCGGCGGCCAGGAGCGGATAGCGGCCATACGCTCCGGCACGGCGGCCGCCGACGCGGTGCGCTCGCTCGCCGACCGGCTCGCCAGAGCCGGGCTCGCCGTCCCCCACACCGTGCGGTCCGGGGTGAGCGCCTCGGTCCGCGCGGTGCGGTCGGCCACCGCGCTGATCACCGCGCTGGCCCTCGCGGCGCTCCTCATGCCGGGCGAAGGGGACACCGGGCGGGGCGAGATCGCCGCCTGGTTCGCGCTGCCCCTGGTCCTCACGCTCGGCTGCCTCGTCATCGCCCGGGTGGAGATCCATCCGTACACCCGCTGGGCCTCGCCCGACGGCCAGCGGCTGCTCGGCGGGCTCGACGCGGCGGGCGATCCGCTCACCGCGATCGCCGTGCGCGGCCTGCGGGCGGTGGACGATCCCCAGCTGCGCACCGCCCTGACGAGCGGCCGCTTCGCGCATCGGGGTCAATGACCGCGTCCGGCGCGGCCCCGCTGCTTTACTTCACCTCCGGCGAAGTATCCCCTTTTGATCTGTATGTACTTCCGTAGTACCGCAGCACGAAAGGGATGGACCGGCGATGAGAGCTGTAGCGCTGTACGGGACCCTGGGTTCCCTCGTTCTTTCCGCCCTCGTCGCCGCCCCCGCGGGCAGCGCCGACCCGCTCACCGCCGAGGCCCAGGGCGTGGCCGCCGCCGCCCGGCGCGCGGCCGCCACCCCGATCGCCTTCGGCCGCTGCCCGGACGTGGAGTCGCTGCCAGCCTCCGTCCAGTGCGGCACCGTCAAGGTCCCGCTCGACTACGCCCACCCGACGGGCCGTCAGATCGCGCTCACCGTCAGCCGCCTCAAGGCCGGCGGCAAGCCCGCCGAGCGGCAGGGCGCCCTGGTGTTCAACCCCGGCGGCCCCGGCGCCTCCAGCATGTACTTCCCGATGGTCGCCCAACTCGCCGACTGGAAGCGGATCGCCGGGGCCTACGACCTCGTCGGCTACGCCCCGCGCGGGGTGGCCCGCTCGGCCCCGCTGTCCTGCCAGGACCCCGGCGACTTCGCCAAGGCCCCCACCCAGTCGCCCTCGCACCCCTCCGAGTCGTACAAGAAGGAGCGGATCGCGCAGGCCCAGGCCTACGCCCAGGGCTGCGCGCGCAACGCGGGCGCGGCGCTGCCGTTCTACACCAGCATCAACAACGCGCGGGACCTGGACGTGCTGCGGGCGGCGCTGGGCGAGCGGAAGCTGACCTTCATGGGCGCCTCGTACGGCACCTACTTCGGCGCGGTGTACGCGACGCTCTTCCCCTCGCACGTCCGCCGGATGGTCTTCGACTCGGCGGTCGACCCGGACCCGGAGCAGATCTGGTACCGCAACAACCTCGACCAGTCGCGGGCCTTCGAGAGCCGCTGGGCGGACTTCCGCACCTGGGTCGCCAAGCACGACGCGGTCTACCACCTCGGCGACACGGCGCAGGAGGTGCTGGAGAGCTACGAGAAGGTGCGGGCCGGGCTGGCCCGCGAACCGGCCGGCGGCACCGTGGGCCCCGGCCAGTTGCAGGCCGCGATCCTCAAGGCCGGGTACTACGACGACTACTGGGCGAGCCGGGCCACCGCGCTGTCGGAGTACCTCAAGGGCAACCCGCGGCCGCTGGTCCAACAGGCCGCGCCCAAGCCGGAGTCGGCGCGCGACGACGAGAACGGCAACGCGGTCTACACGGCCGTGGAGTGCAACGACGCGGCGTGGCCGCGGGACTTCAGGACCTGGGACCGCGACAACACCCGGCTCGCCCGGATCGCACCGTTCGAGACGTGGGACAACGCGTGGATGAACCTTCCGTGCGCCTACTGGCCCGCCCCGCAGCAGAAGCCGGTGGACGTGGGGGCCAGGGAGGGGGCGCTGCCGCCGACGCTGATCCTGGCGGCCGAGCGGGACGCGGCGACGCCGTACCCCGGCGCGCTGGAACTCCAGCGGCGGCTGCCGGGATCCGTCCTGGTCACCGAGAAGGACGCCGGTACGCACGGCATCGCGGGCGGCGCGAACGCCTGCGTCAACGGCTACGTGGAGGACTACCTGCTCAACGGCCGGACGCCGGTGCGGCGCGCTGCGTGCGCGCCGCACCGGGAGCCGAACCCGGTGTCGCTGGACGAGCGGGCAGCCGGCAGGCCGGGGCATGTGTTGCCCGCTCTCTGATCTTCCGGGTCAGGGGTGTCCGGGTGCCGCTCGCGTGGCGCGGACCCCGGTCACCTGGTCTTTCAGGGCCTGTTGGTCAGGCGAGGCCGTCGACGAGGTCGGCGACGCTCTTGCGCCGGCCGGTGTAGAACGGCACCTCTTCCCGCACGTGCATGCGGGCCTCGGAGGCGCGCAGGTGGCGCATCAGGTCGACGATGCGGTGCAGTTCGTCGGCCTCGAAGGCGAGCAGCCACTCGTAGTCGCCCAGCGAGAACGAGGCGACCGTGTTGGCCCGCACGTCCGGGAAGCCACGGGCCATCTTGCCGTGGTCGGCGAGCATCCGGCGGCGGTCCTCGTCGGGCAGCAGGTACCAGTCGTAGGAGCGCACGAACGGGTACACCGACACGTAGTCGCGGGCGTTCTCGTCCGCGAGGAACGCCGGGATGTGCGACTTGTTGAACTCGGCGGGCCGGTGCAGCGCCATGTTCGACCACACCGGTTCGAGCGCGCGGCCCAGCCTGGTGCGGCGGAACAGGTTGTAGGCGCTCTGGAGCTCGTCGGAGGTCTCCGCGTGCCACCAGATCATGATGTCCGCGTCGGCACGCAGACCCGACAGGTCGTAGGTGCCGCGGACGGTGATGTCCTTGGCGGCGAGCTGGTCGAACAGCTCCTGGACCTCATCGGCGTAGCCGGTGCGGTCCTCGGGCAGGACGTCGCGCAGCTTGAAGACAGACCACAGGGTGTAGCGGATGACCTCGTTGAGGTCCTTCGCCTTCTTCCCCGCGTTGGGAATCTTTTCCGGAGCAGCACTCATGTGGCTATTGTCCCGCGTCCCTCTGGGTGTTCTGCGCCAGGGTCGACGTGGCGATGATCTCGTCCGCCGCCCGGCGGGCGCTCGCGATGCACGCGGGAATGCCGACACCCTCGTAGACCGCGCCGCAGACCCGCAGTCCGGGCAGCTTGGCGACCTCGGCGCGGATGCGCGCGACTCTGCCCAGATGGCCCACCGGGTACTGCGGGAGTCCGCCGATCCAGCGGGTCACCTCGGTCGCGACGGGCCGGGCGGACAGGCCGACTGCCTCGCCGAGATCGCCGAGCGAGACGTCCACGAGATCGGCGTCGTCCCACTCCAGGTGCTCCTCCTCGCCGTAGCGCCCGATCGAGGTGCGCAGCACGAACAGGTCCGAGCCGCGGTCTGCGACCCACTTCCACTTGTACGAGGAGAAGGTGGAGGCCTTGATGGTGCGGCCGTCCACCGGCGGCACCAGGAACCCGGACCGCTCCTCAAGAGCGGCCAGGTCGGCGCGCCGGAAGGCGAGGGTGACCAGCGCCATCGAGGCGTACTCGATCTCGGAGAGCTCGGCGGCCGCGACGGGCGACTCGGCGGCGAGCAGCGCGGAGGCGGACCAGGCGGGGGTGGAGAGGATCACGCCGTCCGCGTCGAGGAGTTCGGTGTCGGTACGGATCCGCCAGCCCCCCGGGGTGCGGCTCAGGGCGAGCACGGGAGTCTCGGTGCGGATCTCGCCGCCCTGGGCGCGCACCGCGTCGGCGACCGCGCCGGGCAGGGTGCCGATGCCGCCGTCGAGGCCCGCGAACACCGGCCCGGTCTGCTGCCGGGCGGCGGCCCTGGCCTGGATGTCCTGGACGCCGTCGAGGAGCGAGCCGTGGGTGCGGGCCGCCTCGAAGAGCTGGGGCACGGCGGCCCGCAGGGAGATCCGGTAGGCGTCGCCCGCGTACACGCCGCCGAGCAGCGGCTCCACCAGGCGGTCGACGACCTCGCGGCCGACCCGCTGGGCGACGAACTCGCCGACGCCGATGTCCTCTCCGACCTCGGTGGAGGGAAGGTCGCGGTCCTGCGCGATGCGGGCCAGTCCCTCGGCGGACAGGATGTCGTGCAGGGTGGCGGGCTGCGCGGGGACGCCCATCACATGGCCCGTGGGCATCGGCCGCAGGGCGCCCCGGGTCCAGATGGCGGCGGACGCGGCGGCGGGCGGCTGGATCCGGTCGCCGAGGCCGACCGCGCGGGCCAGTTCCACGCCCTCGGGTCGGCGGGCCAGCATCGACTCGGCGCCGAGGTCGACGGGCGCGCCTTCGATCTCACCGCTCAGCAGCTTGCCGCCGAGCACCGTGCTCGCCTCCAGCACGGTCACCCGGGCTCCGGCGCCCAGCAGCCGGTGGGCTGCGGCGAGTCCGGAGATGCCGCCTCCGACGACGACGATGTGCGGGGCGCGGCTGACGGCGTTGTCCATGACTCCACTGTCTCAGACCGCCCCCGACGAGCCGAAACGAGTCCCGGCACGCCACGACCGGGACACTCGACGACCGTACGCGGAGGGCAAGTTGGCAGGGCGGCGGGACCAACGGCGCGAAGGCCACCGGCCGGGCGGGGAATTCCCCGCTCCCCCGGTACGTATCTTCACCAGGAGAAGGCGGATCCGGAGCAACCCCACGACGGAGGCAACCCCCATGGCGGCGGAGCGACTGGTGGTCATCGGCGGTGACGCGGCGGGCATGTCCGCGGCGTCGCAGGCGCGCAGGCTGAAGGGCCCCGACGAATTGGAGATCGTCGCCTTCGAGCGCTCGGACTTCACCTCGTACTCCGCGTGCGGCATCCCTTACTGGGTGGGCGGCGACGTACCGGCCCACGAGGACCTCATCGCCCGCACGCCCGAGGAGCACCGGGCCCGCGGCATCGATCTGCGCATGCGCACCGAGGTGACGGAGCTCGACTTGGCGGGGCGCCGGGTGGGGGCCCGCGACCTGGCGTCCGGCGCCGAGGAGTGGACCTCGTACGACAAGCTCGTCCTGGCCACCGGTGCGCGCCCGGTGCGGCTCGCGCTGGCGGGGATCGACGCCCCGGGGGTGCACGGGGTGCACACCATCGACGACGGCCGGGCCCTGCTCGACAGCCTGGAGGCGGCCGGGGGCCGGCGCGCGGTGGTGGTGGGCGGGGGCTACATCGGCGTCGAGATGGCGGAGGCGCTGACCGGGCGCGGGTTCGAGGTGACGCTGCTGACGCGCGGCGCCGAGCCGATGCACTCGCTCGACCCGGACATGGGCCGGCGCGTCACCGAGGCGATGGAGCGCTCCGGGATCCGGGTGGTCACCGGCGCCGAGGTCACCAAGGTGCACACGGCGGAGTCGGGCCGGGTGCGCGCGGTGGCGACGGACGCCGCCGAGTACGCGGCCGACGTGGTGGTGCTCGGCCTGGGCGTCACGCCCCGTACCGAGTTGGCCCGCGCGGCCGGGCTGCCGCTCGGCGAGACGGGCGGGCTGCGCACGGACACCTCGATGCGGGTGCGCGGACACGAGGACATCTGGGCGGGCGGCGACTGCGTCGAGGTGCTCGACCTGATCTCGGGCCGCCACCGCCACATCGCGCTCGGCACCCACGCCAACAAGCAGGGCCAGGTCATCGGCTCCAACGTGGGCGGCGGCTACGCCACGTTCCCCGGTGTCGTCGGCACGGCCGTCACCAAGGTCTGCGACACCGAGATCGCGCGCACGGGGCTCACCGAGAAGGAGGCCCGCGCGGAGGGCCTCCAGTACGTCACGGCGACCATCGAGTCCACCCACACCGCCGGGTACTACCCGGGTGCGGCCCTGATGGCGGTGAAGATGCTGGCCGAGCGGCGCACGGGGCGGCTGCTCGGCGTGCAGATCGTGGGCGGCGCGGGCGCGGCGAAGCGGATCGACGTGGCGGCGGTCGCCCTGACCGCGGGAATGACGGTGGATCAGCTCACCGCGCTGGACCTCGGATACGCCCCGCCGTTCTCGCCGGTGTGGGACCCGGTCCTGGTGGCGGCGCGCAAGGCGGTATCCGCCGTGCGCGCCGCCGGATAGCCGCCGCTAGCGGGCGGTCTGCTCGTGGACGTGGGCGACGAGGCGGGTCAGCGCGTCCGGGTCCATCGACGGCAGCACCCCGTGGCCGAGGTTGAAGATGTGGCCCTCCAGGCCGGCGGCCGCGTCCAGGACCTCGCGGGTCTTGGCCTCGACGGCCGCGGTCGGGGCGAACAGGACCGCCGGGTCGAGGTTGCCCTGGAGCGCCTTGCCGGGGCCGACCCGGCGGGCCGCCTCGTCCAGCGGGACGCGCCAGTCGACACCGACGACGTCCGCGCCGGCCTCGCCCATGAGGCCGAGCAGTTCGCCCGTGCCCACGCCGAAGTGGATGCGGGGGACGCCGTAGGAGGCGACCGCGTCGAAGACCTTCGCGGAGGCGGGCAGGATCGAGCGGCGGTAGTCGGCGGGGGCGAGCGCGCCCACCCAGGAGTCGAAGAGCTGCACCGCGGAGGCGCCCGCCTCGATCTGCACCTTGAGGAAGGCGGCGGTGATGTCGGCGAGGCGGTCGAGCAGGTCGGCCCAGAGCTCGGGGTCGCCGTACATCATGGCCTTGGTGTTCTCGTGGTTGCGGGACGGGCCGCCCTCCACGAGGTAGCTGGCCAGCGTGAACGGGGCGCCCGCGAAGCCGATGAGCGGCGTGGCGCCGAGCTCGCCGGTCAGCATGCCGATCGCCTCGGTGACGTAGTGGACGTCCTCCGGGGTGAGGTCGCGCAGCCGCGCGAGGTCGGCCCGGGTCCGGATCGGCTCGGCGACGACGGGGCCGACGCCCGGCTTGATGTCCAGGTCGACACCGATGGCCTTGAGCGGGACCACGATGTCGCTGAAGTAGATGGCCGCGTCGACCTTGTGCCGGCGCACCGGCTGGAGCGTGATCTCCGTGACCAACTCCGGCCGCATGCAGGACTCCAGCATGGGGATGCCCTCGCGCACCTTCAGGTACTCGGGGAGCGAGCGCCCCGCCTGGCGCATGAACCAGACCGGCGTGTGCGGGACGGCTTCCCGCCTGCACGCCTTGAGGAACGCGGAGTCGTGCGTCTTGCTGTTCGGCTGGCCCACAGGGCGGTCGTTGGCGCTCACGACCAGAATCTTCGCATGTGCCCGCAAGCCGCTGCCCCAGGCCGGGTGTCCCTACCGGCGCCGGGCGCCCGTTCCGCCTGGGGCCTGTCCGGCGGATCCGGTCGCTCGCGAGCTGCTGTGGCTCTTTTGGCGCCGGTGAGCGAGAGCCTGGTGCGGCCGACTGCAAGGCGGAGGAGGGCGACGACACGGAGCGTCGACAACCGACGACAACGCCGTAGATGGGCGTGCCGGGCCCGCGCGTCCCAGACGAGATCCGCCGGACAGGCCCTAGTCTTCCCCGCATGGCTGCCGCTCAGGGACGAACTTCGGATGGCGCTGACGGCAGGGAAGCCGCGGACGGGACCACCGTTCCGCTCCCCTTCCGTCGGGCCGTCGACGCACTGCGGACGGCGCGACTGCGCCCCGAGATCGAAGTGGACGAAACGCGTCCGCCCCAGCGTCTCGCGCCCCACGCCTACGCCGTGGAGGCGGCGGTCGTCGAGGGCGAGGAGGACCTGGCCGACGGCCGGCTCGTCCTGCTGCACGACCCGGCCGGCCACGACGCCTGGCAGGGCACCTTCCGCCTGGTCACGCTCGTACGGGCCGAACTGGAGCCGGAGATGGCGGCCGACCCGCTGCTGCCCGAGGTCTGCTGGTCGTGGCTGACCGGCGCCCTGGAGGCGCGGGGCCTGTCCTACGGTGAGGCCAGCGGCACGGTCACCCGGGCCGGTTCGCACTATTTCGGGGGGCTCGCGGAGCGGCTGCCCGCCACCCAGATCGAGATCCGGGCGTCCTGGACACCCCGCGAGGGCCTGGGCGGGGTGCCGGACACGGCGGGCCACCTCTCCGCCTGGTGCGATCTGCTGTGCCAGATCGCGGGCCTGCCGCCGGTGTCGGGTCCCACCGAGGCGGGTAGCGGCGTGGTGACCCTGCCGCAGCGTCGCGACCCTCGCTGACCTCGCCTTTCGCGCCCCACGCGCCCTGCCGACGGCGGGGCGCGCGGCGTTGGCGCGGGCCCCCGCACGGGCCCGCGCGCCCCGGCGGCCACTCGACGATCGAGCACTCGTCCGAATTGCCCTAAATGTTTCTCACCAAATCGTGATCATTCTCTAAAGGCGGAGGGGTTTGGTGCCGAAGAGGTTTGTGACCCTAACTGCACGGTTCGCCCCGGCTTCATCCCCGAGCCGGCTACGTCCCGCACCTTTCCAGGAGGCCTGGTGTCCGTTCTTCTTGAGCAGCCCGCAAGCCTGGTCGCCTACCGCCCGAACAAGCCGACGGCCATGGTCGTCGTTGCCGACCCCCGAGTCCGCTCCACCGTCACCCGGCACCTGTGGGCGCTCGGAGTACGTGACGTCATCGAGGCGTCGTCCATCGCGGAGGCCCGTCCCCGCGTCGGCAACCCGCGCGACATCTGCGTTGCCGACGTCCACCTGCCCGACGGTTCCGGGCTGACCCTGCTGTCCGAGACCCGAGCCGCGGGCTGGCCCAACGGCCTGGCCCTGTCCGCGGCCGACGACATCGGCGCCGTGCGCAACGCCCTCGCGGGCGGTGTGAAGGGCTACGTCGTCACCGGTACCCGCACCAACATCGGCCACCCCGGCCGTCCCGGCGCCGCCCCCATCGGCGCCGCGGCCGCCCGTATGCACCGCCGCCCCCCGGGTGCCCCGAGCCACCCGGGCGGCTACCGCGAGCTCTCCGGCCGCGAGGTCGAGGTGCTCCGGCTGGTCGCGGAAGGCCAGTCCAACAAGGCGATCGGCGTCTCCATGGGCCTGTCCGCCCTGACCGTGAAGTCCCATCTCGCCCGGATCGCACGCAAGCTCGGCACGGGTGACCGCGCCGGGATGGTGGCCGTCGCGCTGCGTACCGGAATCATCCACTGACTGGATTACGACCCTCGCGCGCCCGTCGACGGAACGTTCCGTCGACGGGCGCCGTGCATACACGGATACCCTTGACAGGTGACCGACGCCCATAAGACCGCAGCAGAGACAGCACTGCGAACCACCGGGGGCGCTCCCCCGGACGACGTCGACAAGGCGCCGATTCCCTTGCTGGAGCCCCGAGAGGGCATTCCGCCTGTCGTAGCCACCGATGACGCGCTGGCCGAAGTGGTCGCCGCCTTCGCGGCCGGCACCGGCCCCGTCGCCGTGGACGCCGAGCGCGCGTCCGGCTACCGCTACGGGCAGCGCGCCTATCTCGTGCAGATCCGCCGGGAGGGCGCGGGCTCCGCGCTCATCGATCCCGTCGGCTGTCCGGATCTGTCCGCCCTCGGGGAGGCACTTTCGGACACCGAGTGGATTCTGCACGCCGCCACCCAGGACCTGCCGTGCCTGCGCGAAATAGGCATGGTCCCCACCCGGATCTTCGACACCGAACTGGCCGGGCGGCTCGCGGGCTTCCCGCGCGTGGGCCTCGGCGCGATGGTGGAGAGCGTGCTCGGGTACGCCCTGGAGAAGGGCCACTCGGCGGTCGACTGGTCGACCCGGCCCCTTCCCGAGCCCTGGCTGCGGTACGCGGCGCTCGACGTGGAACTCCTGGTCGACCTGCGGGACGCGCTGGAGAAGGAACTCGACCGGCAGGGCAAGCTGGAGTGGGCCCGCGAGGAGTTCGACGCCATCGCCTCCGCGCCGCCCGCGCCGCCGCGCAAGGACCCCTGGCGCCGCACCTCCGGCATGCACAAGGTGCGCAGGCGCCGTCAGATGGCCGCCGTGCGCGAGCTGTGGACCGCCCGCGACAAGGTGGCCCAGCGGCGTGACGTCTCGCCGGGCAAGGTGCTGAGCGACTCCGCGATCATCGAGGCCTCGCTCGCGCTGCCCGCCCATGTGAACGCGCTGACCGCGCTGCCCGGCTTCGGGCACCGGATGGGGCGGCGCCAGCTGGAGCAGTGGCAGGCGGCCGTCGACCGGGCCAAGGCCCTGTCGGAGGGGGAACTGCCGCAGCCCGGCCAGCCGTTGCAAGGACCGCCGCCGCCGCGCTCCTGGGCGGACAAGGACCCGGCCGCCGCGGCCCGGCTGTCGGCGGCCCGCGCGGCGGTCTCGGAGCTCGCCGAGCGGCTGAACATGCCGCAGGAGAACCTGATCACCCCGGACACCGTGCGCCGGGTCTGCTGGGAGCCGCCGGGCGACCGCTCCGAGGCCGCCGTCGCCGAGGCCCTCGCCTCGTACGGGGCCAGGCGCTGGCAGATCGAGCAGGTCACTCCCCTGCTCTCGGCGGCGCTCAGGGACGCCCCCGCCAAGTCCTGACCGTCTGAACGGGCCGGGCCCGCGGTGCTTTCCTGCCGCCGCGGGCCCAGAATTCCCCAAGACCGGACCGTATCCAACAGCCTCGAACAGCTTTAGGCTGTGCGCCGCATCAGATTCTTTCAGTGCACCGCACCACGGAAGGAATGACATGCGCACGCCATTACGTGCGGCGGCTCTCGCGATCGCCACCGTGCTCGCTCTGGGCGCCTCGGGCCCGGCCGCCGTCTCGCCCGCCGCCCAGGCCCGCCCCCAGGCACCCGCCGCCGCCCACACCGTCGGCCACGACGACCACGCCCTCACCATCGACGGCAAGCCGCTCTCCATCTGGTCGGGGGAGTTCCACTACTGGCGCCTGCCCAGCCCCGACGCGTGGCGGGACGTCCTGCAGAAGATGAAGGCGGGCGGGTTCAACGCCGCCTCCATCTACTTCGACTGGGACTTCCACTCCCCCAAGCCCGGCGTGTACGACTTCACGGGCGTCCGGGACGTCGACAAGCTGCTCGACATCGCACGGGAGGTGGGGATCTACGTCATCGCCCGCCCCGGCCCGTACATCAACGCCGAGACCGACGGCGGCGGCTTCCCCGGCTGGCTGGTCACCCAGAAGGGCAAGGCCCGCACCACCGCCCCCGACTACCTGGCGGCCGCCGACGCATGGCTGTCGAAGATCGACCCGATCCTCGCCCGCCACCAGCTGACCAACGGCACCGGCACGGTGATCGCCTACCAGGTCGAGAACGAGTACTACCAGGACACCGCGGACGGCCACGCCTACATCCGGCACCTGGTCGACAAGGCGCACGCCGACGGCATCACGGTGCCGCTGACGGGCAACCACAACGGCGTGTTCGCCAAGGAACTCGACATCGACGGGCACGACTCCTACCCCCAGGGCTTCAACTGCTCCAGCCCCGACACCTGGCACGCCCTGCCCGATCTGTCCGGCGCGAAGAAGAAGGACCAACCGCTGTTTCTGGCCGAATTCCAGGGCGGCTCCTTCGACCCCTGGGGCGGCCCCGGCTTCGACAAGTGCCGCCGGCTCACGGGCGGCGACTTCGAGAAGGCCGCGTACGAGAACAACATCGCCTCGGGCGCCACCCTGCAGAACTTCTACATGGCCTACGGCGGCACCTCCTGGGGCTGGCTGCCCTCGCCCGGCGCGGTCTACAGCTCCTACGACTACGGCGCACCGATCCGCGAGGACCGCCGGCTCAGCGAGAAGTACCTCGTGGACAAGCGGCTCGGGTACCTGGTGCAGTCGGTGGCGCCGCTGACACGGACGGAGAGCGCGACCGCGAGCGCGCCCGACAACGCGGCCGTGCTGCGCCGCGACCGGCGCAACCCCGACGACGGCACCACGATCACCGTCGTGCGGCACCGGGACGTCAACAACAAGGCGAAGGACACCACGCATCTCGCGCTCGGCGGGTACGCGTCGGTGCCGCAGGAACCCGGCACGGCGCTCACCGTCGACGGCCGCGACTCGAAGCTCCTGATCTCCGACTACGCGATGGACCACCAGCGGCTGAGGTACTCCACGTCCGAGCTCATGACGCACGGCACGTTCGGCACGCGGGACGTCGCGCTGCTGTACGGGCGGCACGGGCAGGACGGCGAGAGCGTGCTGCGGTACGCGGCGCGGCCGGACGTGAAGGTGCTGGCCGGCCAGGCCAGACAGACCTGGGACGCGGCGACCGGCGACCTCCGCCTCAACTACACCCACGCCGGTCTGACCCAGGTCCTCATCACCCCGGCCGACGGCTCGACTCCCCTGCTGCTCCTGCTCGCCGACGACGCGACGGCCGACACCTACTGGCGCCTCGACACCCCGCAGGGGCCCGTCCTGGCGAGCGGTCCGGAACTGCTGAGGACCGCCTCGTACGACAAGGGCGTACTGAAGCTCACCGGCGACACCGACAAGGCGGCCTCGCTGCACGTCCTGACGGGCACGCCCGCGACCTCCGTCAGCTGGAACGGACGCGGCGCACCCGGCGCGCTCGACACCACGGGCAGCGCGCTGGACGGCCCGAAGCCGGTGTCCCTTCCCGCGCTGGGAAGCTGGAAGGTCCAGCGGGAGACCCCGGAGGCGGCGCCCGGGTTCGACGACGCGGCGTGGCGGGCCGCCGACCAGCCGGCGCTCTCGGCGGACGACTACGGCTTCCACGCCGGGTCCATCTGGTACCGGGGCCACTTCACGGCTGCCGGCACCGAATCCGGCGTCCAGGTCAACGCCAGTACGGGCAGGGGCGGTTCGTACCTGGCCTGGCTGAACGGCACCTATCTGGGCAGCTCCGCCGACGCCACGCACCTGTTCGCGGTGCCCGGCGGGGTCCTGAAGGCGGGCGGGGACAACGTCCTCGCGGTGCTCGCGGCCGACATGGCGCACGAACAGGACTGGTCGGCCGACGACAGCCACAAGCAGCCCCGCGGTCTGACCTCGGTGCGGCTGGTGGGCTCGGCCAAGCAGATCGGGTGGCGGATCCAGGGCGCGCTCGGCGGCGAGGACCTCGTCGACCCGGTGCGCGGGCCGCTCAACACCGGCGGCCTGTACGGCGAACGCCAGGGCATGCACCTGCCCGGCTATCCCGACGGCGGCTGGGCCACCACCGCCCTGCCGGACCCGCGGCCGGGCGCCGCCGGGGTCTCCTGGTACCGCACCGGCTTCGACCTCGACCTGCCGCAGGGCCAGGACGTACCGCTGAGCCTCACGATCCTTGACGACAAGGCGAAGCACTACCGGGCGCTGCTGTACGTCAACGGCTGGATGACCGGCCTGTACGTGAACGACCTCGGCCCGCAGACGTCGTTCCCCGTCCAGCCCGGCATGCTGCGCACCCACGGCCACAACACGGTCGCCATCGCCGTGATCGGCCAGGACGCGGCGGGGGACGGACTCGGGAAGGTCACCCTCGACGCGTCCGGCAATTTCACGACGCCGCTGCGGTACGGGGACATCGCCTCGCCGGGCTGGTCGGCGACGGCGAACCGCGACCCGCGGGCCGGTGCGGACGTACGCGTCGCGGCGCCGGACACACTTGCGCGGGGCGCCACGGGTGAGGTGACGGCGTCCCTCACGCCGCGCCGGGCCCCCGCCCGGGACGCCTCGCTCACCCTGCGGCTGCCCGACGGCTGGACGGCCTCGGCACCGCTCACCCAGCGGCTCGGCGACGTGCCGGGCGGGCGCACGGTGACGCGCACCTGGAAGGTGACGGCGGCGAGCGGGGCGCGGCCCTGGTCGGCGGTGCTCTCGGCGACGGCCCGGTACCGCGGCGGCGCCGCGTCCGCCGCGGTGGGCGTGGCCTCGCCGCCTCCGGCCCCGGGGGCCGGTCCGCACGACCTCGCCGATCTCGACTTCACCGCGACGAACGGGTGGGGGCCGGTGGAGCGCAACACCTCCAACGGGGAGGACGCGGCGGGCGACGGGCGCCCGATGTCCATCGCGGGGGTCTCCTACGCGAAGGGGCTCGGGGTCCACGCCAACGGCGACGTGACGGTGTTCCTCGGCGGGGCGTGCTCCCGCTTCACGGCGTCGGTCGGAGTGGACGACGAGACGGGTGGCGGCGGGTCGGTGACCTTCTCGGTGCTGGCGGACGGGCGTCCCGTGGCGTCGACGCCGGTGCTTCGGGGGCGGGGCGCGGCGATGCCGGTGGCCGCGGACGTGTCCGGGGCTCAGGTGGTCGACCTGGTCGTCGGGGACGGCGGGGACGGCAACGGCCTGGACCACGCGGACTGGGCGTCCGCCCAGGTGACCTGCGCGTAACCCCACCCTGGGTCGCCGCCCAGCCCCTTCCCGAGACCCCCCCCGGGGGGTAGGGCGGCCTGTCGGTCGGGTGCGGACCGTGCGTGGCCGATCGCGCAGTTCCCCGCGCCCCTCAGCGGCATGCCGCCCAGCCCCTCGGGGACAGGCGGCAGGTCGCACGGTTCCTCCCGAGACCTTCCGGGGGTGGGGTGGGAGGGCCTGTCGGTCGGGCGCGGACCGTGCGTGGCCGATCGCGCAGTTCCCCGCGCCCCTCAGCGGCATGCTGCCCAGCACACCCAAGGGGATGCGGTCGGCCGCGGGCCTTGCGGGGTGCTTTCCAGCCTGTCCGGCGATTGAGGACGAGCGCCCTTCAGGCGCGAACGGGGTCTGGGGCGGAGCCCCAGGGGTTCTGGTCAGCCCCACAACCCCCGGAGGGTCTCGGGAAGGGGCGGGGTGGGGGCAGAATCCCGGTGTGACCTTCGCCGCTCCCGGCCCCGGGACTGGGCAGTTTGGTTACTCGTAAGTAGCATGGGCCGGGTGAGCGCGCGCTCAGTCGCGTGCGCAGCAGTGCAGTGCCACCCCGCACCCTGGAGGAGAGCCATCGTGCCTCGTACCGTCAGGGACGTCGTCTTCGTCGACGGCGTCCGCACCCCGTTCGGCAAGGCGGGCCCGAAGGGCATCTACCACGAGACCCGGGCCGACGATCTGGTCGTCAAGGCGATCCGCGAGCTGCTGCGCCGCAACCCGGCCCTGGACCCCGCGAAGATCGACGAGGTCGCCATCGCGGCCACCACGCAGATCGGTGACCAGGGTCTGACCCTGGGCCGCACGGCCGGCATCCTCGCGGGCCTCCCGCAGTCCGTGCCCGGCTACTCCATCGACCGCATGTGCGCGGGCGCCCTGACCGCCGTGACCTCGGTCGCCGGCTCGATCGCGTTCGGCGCGTACGACGCCGTCATCGCCGGTGGCGTCGAGCACATGGGCCGCCACCCGATGGGCGAGGGCGTCGACCCGAACCCGCGGTTCGTCAGCGAGAAGCTGGTCGACGAGTCCGCCCTCTTCATGGGCATGACCGCCGAGAACCTGCACGACCGCTACCCCCAGATCACCAAGCTGCGTGCCGACGAGTACGCGGTGCGCTCGCAGGAGAAGGCCGCCAAGGCCTACGCCGACGGCAAGATCCAGCAGGACCTGGTCCCGATCTCGGTGCGCAACACCAACGCCGAGGTGGGCGAGACCGGTTGGGGTCTGGTCACCGCCGACGAGCCGATGCGCCCGGGCACCACCCTGGAGAGCCTGGCGAACCTGAAGACGCCGTTCCGCGTCCACGGCAACGTCACCGCGGGCAACGCGGCCGGCCTCAACGACGGCGCCACCGCGTCGATCATCGCGTCCGAGGAGTTCGCGCGCGAGAACGGCCTCCCGGTCAAGATGCGCCTCGTCTCGTACGCCTTCGCCGGCGTCGAGCCGGAGGTCATGGGCTACGGCCCGATCCCGGCCACCGAGAAGGCGCTCGCCAAGGCGGGCCTGACCATCGGTGACATCGACCTCTTCGAGATCAACGAGGCGTTCGCCGTCCAGGTCCTCGCCTTCCTGGACCACTACGGCATCGCCGACGACGACGCGCGCGTCAACCAGTACGGCGGCGCCATCGCCTACGGCCACCCGCTCGCCTCCTCCGGCGTACGTCTGATGACGCAGCTGGCGCGGCAGTTCGAGGAGCAGCCGGAGGTCCGCTACGGCCTCACCACCATGTGCGTCGGCTTCGGCATGGGCGCCACGGTCATCTGGGAGAACCCGCACCACAAGGACGCCGGAGGCAGCAAGTGAGCACCACCACCGCTGAGCTTCTCAAGGGCGCGGCCGAGCTGTTCCCGGACGAGGTCGTGACGTCCGCGAACGTCCGCCACCTGGAACTTCCCTACGGCGCCGGGCGCTTCGCGCTCATCACGCTCGACAACGGCTTCGACCACACCAAGCCGACCACCTTCGGCCCCGGCTCGCTGGCGAACCTCAACGCCGCCATCGACCAGGTCGAGAAGGAGGCCGCCGAGGGCAGCATCGTCGGCGTCGGCGTCACCGGCAAGCCGTTCATCTTCGCGGTCGGCGCCGACCTCAAGGGCGTCGAGATCCTGAAGCGCCACGAGGACGCCCTGGCCATCGGCAAGAGCGGCCACGAGGTCTTCAAGCGGCTTTCGGGTCTCGCCGTTCCGACCTTCGCGTACTACAACGGCGCGGCCATGGGCGGCGGTGTCGAGGTCGGTCTGCACTGCACCTACCGCACCGTCTCCAAGGCGCTGCCCGCGTTCTCGCTGCCCGAGGTCTTCCTCGGCCTGGTCCCGGGCTGGGGCGGCTGCACGCTGCTCCCCAACCTGATCGGCGCCGAGAAGGCCGTCTCGGTCATCATCGAGAACTCGCTGAACCAGAACCGCCAGCTCAAGGGCAAGCAGGTCTTCGAACTCGGCATCGCCGACGCCCTCTTCGAGGGTGCCGACTTCCTGGAGCGGTCGCTCGTGTGGACCGCTCAGGTCCTCAAGGGCGACGTCACCGTCGAGCGCCCCGAGGTCGACCGCGGCGAGGCCTGGGACCAGGCCGTCGCCAAGGGCCGCTTCATCGCCGACTCGAAGGTGCACGGGGCCGCCCCGGCCGCCTACCGCGCCCTCGACATCATCGCGGCGTCGAAGGACGGCGACCTCCAGGCCGGTTTCGACGCCGAGGACAGCGCGCTCGCCGACCTGATCATGGGTGGCGAACTGCGGTCCGGCATCTACGCGTTCAACCTGGTGCAGAAGCGCGCCAAGCGGCCCGCCGGCGCCCCGGACAAGAACCTCGCGCGCCCGGTCACCAAGGTCGGCGTCGTCGGCGCGGGCCTGATGGCCTCGCAGCTGGCCCTGCTGTTCCTGCGCCGCCTCGAGGTGCCGGTCGTCCTGACCGACATCGACCAGGAGCGCGTCGACAAGGGTGTGGGCTACGTCCACGCCGAGATCGACAAGCTGCTCTCGAAGTCCCGGATCAACCAGGACAAGGCCAACCGTCTCAAGGGCCTGGTCTCCGGTGTCCTCGACAAGGCCGAGGGCTTCTCGGACGCCGACTTCATCATCGAGGCCGTCTTCGAGGAGATCGGCGTCAAGCAGCAGGTGTTCGCGGAGGTCGAGGCGGTCGCTCCGGCGCACGCGATCCTCGCCACCAACACCTCCTCGCTGTCGGTCACCGAGATGGCGTCCAAGCTGAAGCACCCCGAGCGGGTCGTCGGCTTCCACTTCTTCAACCCGGTCGCGATCCTGCCGCTCCTGGAGATCGTCCGCGGCGAGCAGACCGACGACGTCTCGCTGGCCACGGCGTTCGGCGTGGCGCGCAAGCTGAAGAAGACCGCGGTCCTGGTGAAGGACGCCCCGGCGTTCGTCGTCAACCGCATCCTGACCCGCTTCATGGGCGAGATCCAGAACGTCATCGACGAGGGCACCCCGGTCGCCGTCGCCGAGAAGGCCGTCGAGCCGCTCGGTCTGCCGATGTCGCCGCTGGTCCTGCTCGAACTGGTCGGCCCGGCCATCGGCCTGCACGTGTCCGAGACCCTCAACCGCGCCTTCCCGGACCGCTTCACGGTCTCGGAGAACCTGGCCGCGGTCGTCAAGGCGGGCAAGCGCGGCTTCTACGTGTACGACTCCGGGAAGCCGGAGCTGGACCCGGAGGTCGCGGCCCTCCTCAAGCAGGGCGATGTCGTCCTGACCGAGGAGCAGACCCGTGACCGCGTCCTGGACGCGGTGGCGCAGGAGATCGGTCTGATGCTGGACGAGGGCGTCGTCGCCGAGGCCCAGGACATCGACCTCTGCCTGATCACGGGCGCCGGCTGGCCCTTCCACCTGGGCGGCATCACGCCGTACCTGGACCGCGAGGGCGTCTCGGAGCGCGTGAACGGGAAGAAGTTCCTGGCGCAGGGCGTCGCGAGCGTTCCCGCGTAGCACCGTCCCGAAGCAGAGGCCCCGCACTTCGGTGCGGGGCCTTCGCCGTGCGCCCGACTTCCGCGCCGGACAAGCCTGTTGACGGTAGGTCAGGGATGTCCGCGCCCCGCGCGGGCGGAACGACGCGCCTCAGGGCGCGGGAAGCCCCCGCGCGCGGCCACGCACGATCCGCGGGCGGAAGGGACCGGGACGGGGCATACGGAGGCCCGGGCCGCGCCGCGGTCCCGGGCCTTCTCCGTCGTGCGGTGCGTCAGACCTGCTGCCAGGCCTCCAGGGCGAGGCCCGGCTCGTCCGTGCGCTGGCGGGTGATCCGGAGACCGCCCTCGGGGGTGAACACGCCGAGCACGATCCTTCCGTCGGCGTCCAGCGCCAGCGCCGGGGCGCCCGCGCAGACCTCGCCGGTCGGGGTCCAGGTGACCCCGGCGCCCTCCTGCTCGCTGGGGTAGGCCGCTATCGAGGGACGGCCGTCGCGGTCGCGCTGGGCGAGGACGGTGCAGTCGACGCCGTCGATCTCCTTGCGCAGCAGCGCGACCGGGCCCGAACCCCGGCCGCCGAGCGGTGTGGCGGGGCCGTCGCCGCGCCAGGCGCGCAGCTCGCCGGACTTGGCGTCGCGCAGGAAGAAGGTGATGCGGCCGCCCTCGCCGGTCACCAGACCGTCGATGGTGCCCGTCTCCGGGTCGGCCGCCAGCTTCTCGATCTCCTCGAACTTGGCGTCGGCTGCGGCCCGTTCGAAGCGCATGACACCGGTGTTGGACGGGGCGTGGATGACCATCCGGCCGGCCTCGCCCGCCACCACCGATATCGAGCGGTCGGCCCCGTTTCCGTTGAGGTCGGCCCAGCCCGCCCACTTGCCGGAGGGCTCCTGGCCGCGTGCGGAGACCCCGCCGAAGGCGTTGCGCACCACGATCTGGGCGTTGCCCGCCGAGTCCACGCCCACCGAGGGGTGGCCCATCTTGAGGCCCTTCTCCCAGTCGCGCCTCGGGTACGGGGAGCCGACGACGGCCCAGTTCTTGACCGGGCGGCCCGTCTGGTACTGGATGGCGTGGACCAGCTCGACCCAGGTGCCGCCGTCCTCCATGGGGGTGTGCCGCAGCGCCGTCAGGTGCACATAGCCGTCGGCGCCCTGGGCGATGGAGAGGTGCGACTGGAGGCCCTGGCCCGGCGCGACCAGCTCGGGGCCGCTCCAGGCGCCGCCCGGCCGCGACTCGGTCCAGCGTGCCACGCCGCCGGGGGCGGGCGCGTACGCGGAGAGCCGGCCGTCCTTGCCGAGCCGGAGCCAGCCGGTGACCGTGGGGCGCCCGTCCTCGGTCGCCACGACCGGGGTGGCGGGGGTCGGGGCGGTGACGATGCCGCCGGTCCTGGCGGGCTGCCCGTTCGATGCCTGTCGAGACCTCAGTGCCATGGTCCACGACCACCTTTCCCCACCGGATCCGCGCGGCGCGTCCGGGTCCAGCAAACCAGCGACTTTCTGCCGACCATAACACTGGTCAGTACCCCTGATTTCCCCTGGTATTTCCGTCCCGACGTGCGGCTTTTCGGCACTCGGCGCAAGCGGGGCGGGCGGGGTTCCGGTCGGGCCGTTGGGCCGGTCGGGTGAGGGTCAGTCGGTGCGTGCGTAAAAGACGGCGCCGTCCACCACGGCGGTCCTCTCGTACCGGGAGGCGAGGAAGCGGCGCAGGCTGGGGAGCCGGTCCGCGGCGTAGGGCAGGCCCCGGGAGTCGTCCACGATCAGCGCCGGGGGGCGGTCGGTGAGCTCGGCGCGGAACACCGGCCAGGTGCCGTCGATCCCGTACTTCTCCCCCACCTGGGGTCCGTCCCGGCCGCCGCTGTAGTTGGTGAGCAGCCCCGCCGTCAGGTAGCGGCTGGCCGGGGCACGGCGGGCCAGCCAGTACGTCTCGGGGTGTATCCCCCACACCAGGACCCGGTCGGCGGGCCCGGTGCGGGCCTGGACCGCGGCGGCGAGGCGCTCGGTGTGGGCGAGGTCCGGGCGCGGGGCGAGGAGGCCCCACAGCACGAAGAGGGCGCAGGCGCAGGCGGAGGTGAGCAGCGCGCTGGTGAGCCGGTGGGTGGGCAGGATCTGGAGCGCGCCGGTGGCGAGCAGGACCAGGGGCGGGGTGAGCTGGAGGTAGTAGTGGCCGAAGAAGTGGCAGCCGAGCAGGACGGCGCCCGCCGACGCGATCAGCCAGAGCCACAGGTCGGCGGCGCCGGTCCGCGCGATGCGCAGCACCCGCACGACCGGCGGCAGCAGTCCGGCGCAGCCCGCGGCCCAGAGGGCGGTGTTGGCCAACCCGCGGAGCAGGACGTGGAGTTCGGAGCCGGTGAAGGAGGCGTACGCCGCGGAGCCGGTGACCGTCCAGAACAGGAAGCGGGAGGGACCGGTGAGCAGGGCCACCGCGAGGACGGGCAGCGTGACACCGACTGCCGTACGCAGCACGGGATTTCGCCGGGGTGCGGGCCGCTGCCAGAGCAGCCACAGGACGGGGACCAGGGCCGCGCCGCCGGTCTGCTTGGTGAGGCAGGCCCCGGCGACGGCGAGGCCGGCCCGGGTCCACTGGCCCCGGTCCGCGCACCGCACGGCCGCCGCGGTGAAGGGCAGCATGAACACCTCGAAGGTGGCGGCCTGGGCGTCCTCGGGGTTGAGCCCCACCGAGACGAGCAGATGGAGGACGCCGGCGGCACGGCCCGCGCGGTCGCCCCAGCGGCGGCGGGCGGTGGAGGCGAGCGCGAGGGCGGTGAGCAGCTGCGCCGCGACGGCGGCGAGGCGGAGCGGGCCGAGCGAACCGTCGCCGCACAGCGCGAACGCGGCCTCGTACAGCCAGGGCAGCAGCGGCGGTTTGCGGTCGACGACCGTGCCGTAGAGCGTGCCGCCGCCGGCCAGGAGCCGCGCCTGGACGGCGAGATAGCCCTCGTCCGGGTTCCACAGCGGGTGCCGGAACGAGGGGACGCGGGTGAGCAGGACGAGGACGGCGAGGACCGGAACCAGCCGCCCCCAGTAGCGGTGCGGGGCGGTCGCGGGCGGGTCCGAGGGGCGGCGGCGCTGGCCCGGCAGCCCACGCCTGGTCACGGTTCGTAGCGAGGGCGGCGGCTCGGCGAGCATGCGGGCCACCCTATGCGGCCCCGTACGCCCGGTTCAGGAGGGACATTCGGGGCCGCGCTGCAATCGGGCCCCGATTACTGGGGGTTGCGACCGGGCTGCCGGGCCTCGACGCGGCTGTGCCGGCGGCCGTAGCCGAAGTAGATGACGATGCCGATCGCCATCCAGATGCCGAACCGGATCCAGGTCTCGGCGGGCAGGTTGAGCATCAGCCACAGCGAGGCGGCCACCGCGGCCGCGGGCACCCAGGGCACCAGCGGGGTGCGGAAGGCGCGGGGCAGGTCGGGGCGGGTGTGGCGCAGGATGACGACGCCCACCGCGACGACGACGAAGGCGAACAGGGTGCCGATGTTGACCAGTTCGGCGAGTTCGCTGAGGCTCGTGAAGCCCGCGACGATCGCGATGATCACGCCGAGCAGGATGGTCGGCCGGTGCGGGGTACGGAACCGCGGGTGGACGTGCGAGAAGAACCGGGGCAGCAGCCCGTCCCGGCTCATCGCGAAGAACACCCGGGTCTGGCCGAGCAGCAGGATCATGCACACCGTGGTCAGGCCCACGGCGGCGCCGAAGCTGATGACACCCGCGAAGAAGGGGTGGCCGGTGGCCTTGAAGGCGTCGGCGAGCGGTGCGTCGACCGAGAGGTCGGTGTAGTGCTGCATGCCGGTGACGACGATGGAGACGGCCACGTAGAGGATCGTGCAGATGAGGAGGGAGCCGAGGATGCCGCGCGGCATGTCGCGCTGCGGGTTCCTGGTCTCCTCGGCGGCGGTCGCCACGACGTCGAAGCCGATGAAGGCGAAGAAGACGACCGAGGCCGCGGTGAAGATGCCCATCACGCCGAAGTTGGTGGGCGCGTAGCCGGACATCAGCTGGATGAGCGGGGCCTTGAGGTCGCTGCCCGCGGTCTGCGGCTGCGCGGTGGGGATGAACGGTGAATAGTTGCCGGACTTGATGAAGAACGCGCCCGCCACGATCACGATGAGCACGACGGTCACCTTGACGGCGACGACCACCGAGGTGACCCGGGCGGACAGCTTCATGCCGAGGACGAGGATGGCGGTGAGCACCAGGACCAGGGCGGCCGCGAGGATGTCGAAGCCGAACCCGTGGGCGCCGTCGCGGCCGCTGAGCGCCTCGGGCAGGTGCCAGCCCGCGTTGTCGAGCAGGGAGCGGACGTAGCCGGACCATCCGACGGCCACCACCGCCGTGCCCAGGGCGAATTCGAGCACCAGGTCCCAGCCGATGGTCCAGGCCGGCAGCTCGCCGAGCGAGGCGTAGGAGAAGGTGTACGCGGACCCGGCCACCGGCACGGTGGAGGCGAACTCGGCATAGCAGAGCGCGGCCAGCGCGCAGACGACGCCCGCCACCACGAATGCGAGGGAGACCGCGGGTCCCGCGTTCTCCTTGGCGACCTTGCCGGTGAGGACGAAGATGCCGGTGCCGATGATGACTCCGACCCCGAAAACGGTGAGGTCGAGCGTGGACAGGGACTTTTTGAGCGCGTGTTCTGGCTCCTCTGTGTCCTGAATTGACTGCTCGATCGATTTGGTCCGGAACAGACTGCTACTGGCCACCCGTGCACCTCCGCTAGCTCAACGTCCTCGCCATGATCGGGAGGACTGGCGCTACGGGTACCGGGCCGAGCCCGTTATTCACGCGAACGGGCCGGACCGATCACCCGTACAGGGAGATCGGTCCGGCCCGTTGACCCGGCGGTCACATGATCAGTCGCGGGCGGGCTCCACGGCGGCCCGGCTCTCCTCGAACCGGCCGTCCAGCTTGGAGACCAGGCCCGTGACCTGACGGGCGATGTCCGGCGCGGTCAGACCGATCTCCGCCATGACCTCGCCGCGCGAGGCGTGGTCGAGGAAGCGCGGCGGGATGCCGAAGTCGCGCAGCGGCACGTCGACGCCCGCGTCGCGCAGCGCCTGGCTGACGGCCGAACCGACGCCGCCCACACGGCTGTTGTCCTCCACCGTGACGACGACGCGGTGCTTCTCGGCGAGCGGCGCCATGGCCTCGTCGACCGGCTTGACCCAGCGCGGGTCGACCACGGTCGTCGAGATGCCCTGGGCGTCGAGGAGGTCGGCGATCTCCAGGCACATCGGCGCCAGTGCGCCGACGGAGACCAGGAGCACGTCCGGGCGCACGGCGTCGGAGGACGGCTGCCGCAGCACGTCCATGCCGCCCACCTTGCCGACGGCCTTGACGGCGGGGCCGACCGCTCCCTTGGAGAAGCGCACGACGGTGGGGGCGTCGTCGACCTCGACGGCCTCGCGCAGCTGGGCGCGCACCTGGTCGGCGTCGCGCGGGGCCGCGATCCTGAGGTCGGGCACGACCTGGAGGATCGACATGTCCCACATGCCGTTGTGCGAGGCCCCGTCGGTGCCGGTGACACCGGCCCGGTCGAGCACGAAGGTCACCCCGCACTTGTGCAGGGCCACATCCATGAGGACCTGGTCGAAGGCGCGGTTGAGGAACGTGGCGTACACCGCGAACACCGGGTGCAGACCGCCGGTGGCCAGACCCGCGGCCGAGACCGCGGCGTGCTGCTCGGCGATGCCCACGTCGTAGACGCGCTCGGGGAAGGCCTTGGCGAACTTGTCGAGGCCGACCGGCTGGAGCATGGCCGCGGTGATGGCGACGATGTCCTCGCGCTCCTTGCCGAGCCGGACCATCTCCTCGCCGAACACCGAGGTCCAGTCGAGGCCGGAGGTCGAGACCGGGAGGCCGGTGTCGGGGTGGATCTTGCCGACGGCGTGGAAGCGGTCGGCCTCGTCCGCGAGCGCCGGCTGGTAGCCGCGGCCCTTCTCGGTGAGGCAGTGCACGATGACCGGGCCGCCGAAGCGCTTGGCCCGCTGCAGGGCCGACTCCAGGGCGTCGATGTCGTGGCCGTCGATGGGGCCGACGTACTTCAGGCCGAGGTCCTCGAACATGCCCTGCGGGGCGATGAAGTCCTTCAGGCCCTTCTTGGCGCCGTGCAGGGTCTCGTACAGCGGCTTCCCGACGACCGGGGTGCGTTCCAGGAGGTCCTTGCCCTTGGCCAGGAAGCGCTCGTAGCCGTCGGTGGTGCGCAGGGTGGCCAGGTGGTTGGCGAGGCCGCCGATGGTCGGCGCGTAGGAGCGCTCGTTGTCGTTCACCACGATCACGAGCGGGCGGTCCTTGGCGGCGGCGATGTTGTTCAGCGCCTCCCAGGCCATGCCGCCGGTCAGCGCGCCGTCGCCGATGACGGCCACCACGTGGTCGTCCTTCTTCAGCACCTCGTTCGCCTTGGCGAGGCCGTCGGCCCAGCCGAGGACCGTGGAGGCGTGGCTGTTCTCGATGAAGTCGTGCTCCGACTCACCGCGCGCCGGGTAGCCGGACAGGCCGCCCTTCATCTTCAGGCGGGAGAAGTCCTGGCGCCCCGTGAGGAGCTTGTGGACGTAGCTCTGGTGTCCGGTGTCCCAGAGGACCTTGTCCTTCGGGGATTCGAAAACGCGGTGCAGTGCGATGGTCAGTTCCACCACACCGAGGTTCGGACCGAGGTGTCCGCCGGTCTTGGAGACCGCGTCCACCAGGAAGGCCCGGATCTCTGCCGCCAGCTGGTCGAGCTGCTCCGGGTTGAGCCGGTCAAGATCGCGCGGTCCCCTGATACGGGTAAGCAGCGGCACCCGTGCCTCCTTGCATCCGTGCTGGTCGAGCATGCCGATCCGTTGAGTCTAATGTTCCGCCCGCGCCCGCGGTCGCGGGGCGGTGCGTTCCGCGTCACCCGTGTGGCTGACAAGCGCGGCCGCGCACAGAGGTGCCCGGCGCCTCAGGGGCACCGGGCACGTCGGCTGTCGCGCAGGTCAGGCGCGGCCCGCGGACTTCTGGGTCTTCCGGGTGACGGCGTCGATGATCACGGTGAGCAGAAGCACACCACCGGTGATCATCTGCTGAATCGCGGAGGCGACGCCTTCGAGCGCCAGGCCGTACTGGATCGAGACGATCACCAGCACGCCGAGGAGCGCGTTCCAGGTGCGGCCGCGGCCGCCGAAGAGGCTGGTGCCGCCGATGACGGCCGCCGCGATGGCGTTCATCAGCAGGTCGCCGCTGCCGGCGCTCTGGTTGGCCGCGCTGATCTTGGAGGCGATGAAAAGACCGCCGACCGCCGCGAAGGTGCCCGAGATCGCGTAGACCGACGTGCGGATCATCACGATGTTGATACCGGCGCGGCGCGAGGCCTCGACGCTGCCGCCGAGCGCGAAGATCTTGCGGCCGTACGCGGTGCGGCGGAGCACGAAGTCGGTGACGATCAGCACCGCGAGGAAGATCACCACGGCCAGCGGCAGGCCCTTGTACTGGTTGAACATGAAGGCCGCGGCGAAGGCCACGATCGCCAGCAGCACCGTGCGCAGCACGATCTCGTTGAGCGGCCGCGACGGCACGCCCGCTGCCTCACGGCGGCGGTTGTCGAAGAACGCGGAGAGGAAGAACACCGCGACAGCCACGGCGGCGGCGCCGTAGGCCACCGCGACATCGCTGAAGTAGTAGTTCGACAGGTTGTAGAAGACGCCGGAGCCGTTGGTGTTGATCGTGCCGTTGTCGCCCAGGATCTTCAGCATGAAGCCGTTCCAGAACAGCAGACCGGCCAGCGTGACGGCGAAGGCGGGGACGCCGATCCGGGCGAAGATGAAGCCGTGGATGGCGCCCGCGACCGTACCCGAGAGGATGGCCAGGACCAGCGCCAGCCACTCGGGCGTGCCGTGCAGGATGCTGAGCACCGCGAAGGACGCGCCCGCCACACCGCTGACCGAACCGACCGACAGGTCGATCTCGCCGAGCAGCAGCACGAAGACGATGCCGACGGCGATCATGCCCGTCCCGACCATGGCGACCGAGATGTTGGAGAGGTTGCCCGCGGTGAGGAAGTTGGAGTTCAGGCTCTGGAAGACGATGCAGATGATAACCAGGCCGACGATCACGGGCAGCGCGCCCAGTTCACCGGCGCGTACCTTGCGCTTCAGTTCGCCGACGTAGCCGGCGAAGCCCTGCTCGCGCACCAGCAGCCGGGGGTCGACCGCGGTGGAGGCGGCCTCGGCGGCGGGCGGCGCGTCCACGGGGGCCGCGGCCGGCTTGCCGAGGTCGGCCGGGGAGGTCTTGTCGGTGCTCACTTCTGAACCTCCGCGTTGCGCGCCGCACGGCGGGTCACGGCATTGTCCGTGGCCCCGGTGATGGCGGAGATGATCTCTTCCTGCGTGGTGGTCTTCACGTCGAAGACACCGTTGTTCCGGCCGAGCCGGAGCACCGCGACCTTGTCGGCGACGGCCTTCACATCGGCCATGTTGTGGCTGATGAGGATGACCGCGTGGCCGCGCTCGCGCAGCCGCTCCACCAGGTCGAGGACCTGCGCGGTCTGCTCGACGCCGAGGGCCGCGGTCGGCTCGTCGAGGATGACGAGCTTGGGCTCGCCGAGCATCGAACGGGCGATGGCCACGGTCTGGCGCTGGCCGCCGGAGAGGGAGGCGATCGGGATGCGCACGCTCGGGATGCGGATCGACAGCGTGGTGAGCAGCTCGCGCGAGCGGCGCTCCATCTCGACCTCGTCGAGGATGCCGCGCTTGCGCAGCTCGCGACCGAGGTAGAGGTTGCCGACGACGTCGATGTTGTCGCACAGCGCGAGGTCCTGGTAGACGGTCGCGATGCCCAGGCTCTGGGCGTCGTGCGGCTTGGCGATCTGGACGGCCTTGCCCTCCCACTCGATGACGCCGTCATCGATGGGGTGCACGCCGGCGATCGTCTTGACCAGCGTGGACTTTCCGGCGCCGTTGTCGCCCACCAGGGCGACCACTTCACCGGCGTGGACCTCAAGCTCTACGTCGGTGAGCGCCTGAACGGCACCGAACCGCTTGGAGACCCCGCGCAACGCCAACACGGGCGTAGCGGACACGTGAACCATCTCCTTCGCCGCCTGACCGGCGGGGATGCCGCGCCCGGAGGGGTGGGGGCGCGGAGGTCGAGCAGAAGAGAACAGCAAGGGGGAAACGTTCCGTCCGGCGCCCGCGCCCTCGCGGGGGCTGGAGCGGGCGCAGGGCGCCGGACGAGTGGAGGGGCTCAAGTCCCGTGTGGTGAAGGGGACTTGGCGAGGAACCTACTTGAGGCCGAGGGCGTCGCAGGCAGCCTTGTAGTTGCCCGTGCAGATGTCGGCGATCGTGTAGATCTTGTCCTTGATGACGGTGTCGTTGATGTTGTCCTTGGTCAGCGAGACGACCGGGACGATCGTGGACGGGACACCCTTGGTGGTCGGCGAGTCGACCTTCTTGGCGCCGAGCGAGCCGAGGTCCTGGCCCTTGGCGAGCTTGACGGCCATCTCGGCGGCGATGGCGTCCTCCTGCGGGTACGACTTGTAGACGCTCATGTACTGCTCGCCCGTGATGATCCGCTGCACACCCGCGAGCTCGGCGTCCTGGCCGGTGACCGGGGGGAGCTTGGCGAGGCCGGCCGCCTTGAGGGCCGTGATGATGCCGCCCGCCATGCCGTCGTTGGCGGAGTAGACGCCGATGACCTTGTCCTTGCCGAGGGCCGAGAGCGCGGCCTCCATGTTGGCGTTGGCGTTCTCGGGCTTCCACTCCTTGGTGTCGTACTCCTTCCCGATGTTCACCTTGCCGTCGAGCTCGGCGTGGGCGCCCTTCTTGAAGAGCGCGGCGTTCGGGTCGGTGACGGCGCCGTTCATCATGACGATGTCGCCGGACTTGGCCTTGTCGCCCAGGGCCTGGAGGAGGGCCTTGCCCTGCACGTGGCCGACTTCCTCGTTGTCGAAGGACACGTAGGAGTCGATGGGACCCTCGGCGAGGCGGTCGAAGGCGACGACCGGGATGCCCGCGTCCTTGGCCTTCTTGACCGAGCCCGCGATGGCCTTGGAGTCGACCGAGTCCACGATGAGCGCGTCCACCTTGTTGGTGATCATCGTGTCGGCCTGCTGGTTCTGGGTCGTCGCGTCCTGCTTGGCGTTCGCGTAGACGATCTGGCCCTTGCCGTTGGTCAGCTCCTTGACCTTGGCCTCGATCAGCGGCTTGTCGAACTTCTCGTAGCGCGCGGTCTGGTTCTCGGGGAGCAGCAGGCCGATCTTGAGGTCGTCGCCCTTCTTGGCGCTGCTGGTGCCGGACGACTTGGTGCCGCCGCCCGACTCCTTGGCACTGCCACAGGCGGCGAGCGAGACGGCCATCGCGGTGGCGGCAACGGCTACAGCGGCACGACGCATGTTCGTGTTCACTTCAGAAACCTCCCTGACGAGGCCGCGACGTTGCGGCCGAGGTGGCTGGAAGTCAACTCGGCGTTAAGCCCACCGTCAAGGAGTAAATCCTTAACGAGATGACAACGGTGCCATCCGTTATCTAAGTGAAGGCAGGCGCCGAGGCAGGCAGAGCGCTGTCCAACAGGGTGGAATCCCCCATTTCACTCAGGACGAGGGCGAGCGCGCCGAGCACCTCCGCACGGCCGCCGAGCGCCCCCGGAAGAACCGACAACTGCCGTGCGGCGCTGGGGATCGCGTACCGCGACACCGAGTCCCGGATGGGCCCGAGCACGAGCTCTCCGGCCTCCGCGAGGTCGCCGCCGAGGACCACCCGGCTCGGGTTCAGGAGGTTGCACAGGTTGGCGACACCGCTGCCGATGTGGCGCCCCACGTCCGCGATCACGCGGCGGCAGCCCGGGTCGCCCTCGCGGGCCAACTGGACCACGCGCTCCATGGTCAGGTCGGCGCCGTGGCTGGATTGCAACAGGGGGAGCACGTAGCGGGCCGCGGCGAAGGTCTCCAGGCAGCCGCGGTTGCCGCAGCGGCACACCGGGCCCGACTCGTCCAGGGTGATGTGCCCGATCTCGCCCGCGGTGCCGCCGGGGCCCCGGTAGATCTGCCCCTCTATCACCAGGCCGGCGCCGACACCGCTCGCCACCTTGATGTACGCCAGGTCCCTGACCCCGCGGCCGCCGCCCCAGACCAGCTCGCCGAGCGCGCCCAGGTTGGCGTCGTTGTCCACGTACACCGGGACGCCCAGGCGCCCCGAGAGCTCCTCGCTGGGGTTGATGCCGGTCCAGCCCGGCAGGATCGAGGTGGAGCCGAGCGTGCCGGACTCCACGTCGATGGGGCCGGGCACGCCGAGGCCCACCCCGATGACCTTGTCCTGGCCGATGCCGGTGGCCGCGATCAGCCGCTTGACCAGCTCTTCCGCCCGGTCGAAGCCCTCCGCCGAGGAGGCGTCGACATCGAGCGGCTCGGACTCCTCGGCGAGCACCTGGTGCGCCAGGTTGCCGACGGCCACCCTCAGGTGCGTATGGCCGAAATCGACGCCGATGACGATGCCCGCCGAGCCGCTGAGCGAGACGCTGCGGGCCCGCCGGCCGCCCGCCGAGGTGGGCGTGACCTCGACGGTCCCGCCGTCCTTCAGCTCGCGGACGATGTTGGAGACCGTGGCCGCGGACAGGCCCGTCGTTCTGGCGATCTCGGCCTGGGTGAGGGAGCCCGCCATGCGCACGGCGCGCACGACCCGCTCGAGGTTGGCCCGGTGCAATGACGTCTGCGACCCCGGAGTCTCCATCGACTCATCCACTCCCGCCGTAGGCGGACGGCACGACGGCCGCCCCCGCACGGAGCCGCAGCAATGAGGCCCCGTCTTTTCTCCAACATGTGAACTCTAAGCTCAGCCTTCAGGGTGGTCTCCCGTCAAGACCTGAGCAGATGCGGAGCCCGGCGCCCACAACGCCGGACCGCCCGTGGGCAAGGGCCCACGGGCGGTCGGGGGGGAGGGGTGGAAGGCGGCGGCGTTACTTGAGGGCGCCCGCCGTCAGGCCCGCCTGGACCTGCTTCTGGAAGACGACGTACACGGCGAGCACGGGCAGCATCGCGATGGTGAGGCCCGCGAAGAGCGCCCCCCAGTCGCCCTGGTAGCCCTGCTGCACGGCGAGGTCCGCGAGACCCTGGGTGAGCACCCAGTTCTTGGTGTCGCCCTGGTTGAGCACCAGCGGCAGCAGGTACTGGTTCCACTGCCCGAGCACGTTGAAGATGCCGATGCTGATGATGCCGGGCTTGGCCATCGGCAGCATGATCTGGAAGAAGGTGCGGGTGTGCGAGGCCCCGTCGATCAGCGCGGCCTCGGCGACCGTGGTCGGCAGCGTCCGGAAGAACGCCGTCATGAAGAACACCGTGAACGGCAGCGAGTACGCGATGTAGATCAGGATCAGACCGGGCAGCGTGTTGAGGACCCCGAGGTTCTTCGCGACGAAGAACAGCGGTACGAGCACCATCACCACGGGGAACGCCATGCCGCCGACGAACAGGAAGTAGATGAACCTGTTGCCGGGGAACTCGAAGCGGGCCAGCACATAGGCCGCCATCGAACCGAGCAGCATGGTGCCGAAGGTCGAAACACCCACCACGAACGCGGTGTTGAGGAAGTACTGCCCGATGTTTGCCTTGCTCCAGGCCCGCGACCAGTTGTCGAAGTGGAACTCGGTGGGCAGCGACCAGGGGTGGGTCAGGATGTCGCCGGAGGTCTTGAACGAGCTCCACAGCGCCCACAGCAGGGGTACGCCCACCATGAGCGCCCACACCACCAGGAACACATGGCTGAACGCGTTGAGCACACCCCCCTCGCTGCTGCGCCACTTCCAGCGGGCCGCGCTCGCGGCGGGTGCGGACGACTGCTCGCCGTCAACCTTCATCGTTTCGGTCGTCATCGCGCCACCCCTAGAATTCGATGCGCTCGCGGCGCGAAAGACGCATGCTGAGAATGGCGAACACCAGGGTCACGATGAGCATCGCGACACCCATGGCGGCGGCCATTCCGTACTGGCTGTTGTCCCGGAACGCCGTCTTGTAGAGGAGCAGCGGGACCACGTCGGTGGATTCGTCGGGGCCGCCGACGTTCACGGACATCAGCTGTACGTAGATGAACGCGTCCATGGCGATGATGCCCATGTAGACCCAGGCGGTGGCCACCGTGTCGCGCAGCAGCGGCAGGGTGATCCGGAAGAACGTCTTGACCTTGGAGGCGCCGTCCAGGAGCGCCGCCTCGTAGATCTCGGCCGGAATGGAGGCCATTCCGGCCGAGAACAGGACGACGTAGAAACCGACGTTCGCCCAGACCATCACGACCATGATGCAGATCAGCGCGATGCTGGAGTCACCGAGCCAGGACTGCTGGAGCGAGCTCAGACCGACGTCCGCCAGAAGGGAGTTGAGCATCCCGTTCTGGGGGTCGGGGTTGTAGATCTGCTGCCACAGGATCGCGATGATCGTGATCGAGAGGACCTGCGGGAAGAAGAAGATCACCTTGTAGAAGCCGGAGCCCCGCACGCCGGCGACCCCCGCAGAACCCCTGCGACGGCCGCCGACGTTCAGCATGAAGGCGAAGAAGAGACCGAGGGCCAGCGTGACGACCGGCACGAAGAGGAGCAGAAGGACGTTGTGCCACAACGCCTTCCAGAACAGGTCGTTGTGAATCAGTTTCTGATAGTTGTCCAGCCCGATGAAGTTCTTCTCGGGCGTCAGTCCGCTCCAGCTCGTCATCGAGATCTGGAAGTCCTGGAGGAACGGCGAGATCACGAGGACCCCGTACAGCGCCAGGGGAATTGCCAGGAACCCGATGATGAACCGGTACTTGCCGTGTCGCATGTCGCCGGTCGCTCTCGTCTCAGCCAGTAAGGGTAAGCGCCCTCGTCAGAGGTGCTTGAACTTCGGGACGGAGGAGTCCTTCTTGGTGTCGTCCGACGCCTTCTGGGCCTTGTCCATCCACTCGGCTGCCTTGATCTTGCCGGTGAGCAGGTCCAGGGTCAGGTTGCCGATGGTCTCGTTGTTCAGCTTCTTGTACCAGTCCTGCAGACGGGAGTTGAGCACATTCGGCCCGGCCGCCTTCAGGGCCGCGTTCGCGGAGGTCAGGCCCGGGGTGAGGCTGAGACCGTCGGCGGCGCCCTGCACACAGGTCAGCGACTTGATGGCGTTGGTGAAGTTGGTGGTCTGCTTCTTGCTGAGCATGATGCGCAGCAGTTCCATGCCGCCGACCGGGTTCTTGCCGTCCTTGGCGACGATGAAGGGCTCGCCGGCCGCCGCGTACAGGGCGCCGAAGGGGAGCTTGTCGCTCGGCCCGGAGCCGATGAGGGAGCCGACCGCGAGGTCGAAGTCCTTCGGCATGGTGGGCGCGGCCTCGTTCTCGACCCAGGAGCCGTCGGCCACCATGGCGGCGCGGCCCTGCGTCCAGGCGGTCTGCATCTGGATGTGCGTCATGCCCTCGGAGCCCTGCAGGAAGTAGCCCTGGCCGGCCAGCTCCTCGTAGTACGTGATGACTTCCTTGACCGCGTCGGTCTTGAAGGCGCCGTCGTCGAGGTTGTCGATCGCGTTGAGGGCCTCCTTGCCGCCGACCTTGCCGATCTGGTGCAGCAGGTCGAAGTGCACGTAGTAGGGGTACTTGCCCGGGTACGTGAAGGGGGCGATGCCCGCGGCCTTGATCTTCTTGCAGAGGGCCAGCATGTCCGAGAAGGTCTGCGGGTACGTCCAGCCCTTCTCCTTGAACAGCTTGTTGGAGTAGAAGCTGCCGTAGACGGTGAACGCGTAGTTGAACGCGTACATCTCCTTGGAGCCGAACTGGCCCTGCTCGACGGTGCCGGCGATGAGGACGTCGCGGATCTTCTTCGACGGGTCGTCGATGGTGGGCGCGTCCAGGAGCGGGGTGAGGTCCTGGAGCTTGCCGGTCTTGGCGAGGGCCGCGGTGTCGAGGTTGTCGGCGCCGGAGTTGTCCATGAAGTCCGGCGGGGTGCCGCCCGCGAAACGCGGCTGGAGCTTGGGGCCGATCGCCTGCGTGCCGGTGTGCTTGATGGTGATGCCGTACTTGGCGTTGTAATCGGCCTCGGCGGACTTGATGTAGTCGTCGCCGAAGCCTCCCTTGAAGACGAACGCCTCAAGGGCGGTGCCCTTGTTGACGCCGAGCGGATTGTCCGCCGACTTGGTGCCCTGGGAGCTCGGCTTCTTGGTGGTGTCACCGCCGTCGGAACTCGCACACGCGCTCAGCAGTGAGGTCGCCGGCACAGCCAGCAGGCCGATTGCCATGGCCCGCTTGAGTGCGTCACGGCGGTTGATCTCGGATCCCATGCTCAAGTCCTCGCCTTCTCCAGGACTCATGCGGTGCAGCGGAATCCGCCGACGCCCGCGAACAGTTGAAGCGTGAGTGATGCCGTACATCCATCGCGGAGGCTGCCCGGTCCCGGGCCGACCGGCCCGCACGCGGTTCCCCCCGCCCGCGTTCAGCGGGTTGCCCGGACGCCGACAGGTATAGTCCACTTCCCGTCAACTGAGCAAGATCGAAAGCAGGGTTGGCCGAGGTTCTTTCCCGAGTTGAGACCTCGCGGATATATCCATTGGTACGTACCAATGTGGATGAGGGTGCTCCTTTTGACGCGCATTACACACCTTGACGTCTGCATTGCCCCTGTTGATTCAGGCCATCCATTCCTTCTCAACACCCTTGACATGAACAGCCACTTGCCGTGCTACTGGATCCTGCGTTTCCACTCTGACAACGTTGTCCACCTCGCAAACGCCGGCTCACCCCGGCTTGCACCGAAGGAAAGGGCCCGCATGCTGCCCAGATCCCGGTACCGACGAGGACCGGCGGCCGCCCTGGTGGCCGCCTCGTTCCTGCTCGTAGTGACGGCGCAGTCGGCCGTCGGTGCGCCCTCCGCGACCGCCCAACCCGACCGCGGCGGCGGCCGGTTCAGCACCTCGTTCGAAACGGGCCAGCCCCAGCCGGACTGGACCAATACCGTCGATACCGACCGCGCCGGGAACAAGCGGTCCTCGGGCGTCGACGGCGGCTTCACCAGCGGCATACCGGGCAACGTGACCGACAGGGTCACCGATGTCCGGGCCAGCGCGGAGAACACCGACGGCGGCGAGGTGAAGGAGAATCTCGTCGACGGGCAGCCCAGCACGAAATGGCTCGCCTTCCAGCCCACCGCTTGGCTCGAATTCGATCTGTCCGAACCGGTGAAGACGGTCACCTACGCGTTGACGTCCGCCAACGACGCCCCCGAACGCGACCCCAAGGACTGGACGCTGAAGGGATCGGCGGACGGCAAGGACTGGAAGACCCTGGACAGCCGCACCGGCGAGAGCTTCAAGGACCGCTTCCAGACCAAGACGTACGACTTCCCGGGCACCACGGCGTACGCGCACTACCGCCTGGAGATCACCGCCAACCACGGCGCCCCCATCACCCAGCTCGCCGACATCCAGTTCTCCAACGGCGACACCAGCACCCCGATCCCCCCGGACATGCGCACCGCCCCGGACCGCGGCCCCGGCGGCTCCCCCACCGCCAAGGCGAACGCGGGTTTCACCGGGAAGCGGGCGCTGCGCTACGCCGGCACCCACAAGGCGGACGGCCGGGCCTACTCGTACAACAAGGTCTTCGACGTGGACCTGCCGGTCGGCCGGGACACCGAGCTCGACTACAAGATCTTCCCGTCGATGACGGAGACCGACCTCACCTACCCGGCCACCAACGTGTCCGTGGACCTCGCCTTCACGGACGGCACCTATCTGAGTGACCTCAAGGCGCTCGACGCGCACGGCGGTCTGCTCAGCCCGCAGGGCCAGGGTGCCGCCAAGACGCTCTACGTCAACCAGTGGAACCACGTGTCCTCGCTGATCGGCACCGTCGCCGCCGGCAAGCGCGTGGCCCGGATCCTGGTGGCGTACGACTCGGTCAAGGGGCCCGCCAAGTTCCAGGGCTGGATCGACGACCTCTCGATCGCGCCGAAGAAGCCCGAGAAGCCGCTCGCGCACCTCGCGGACTACGCGCTCACCACCCGCGGCACCCTTTCCAGCGGCTCCTTCTCGCGCGGCAACAACTTCCCCGCGACGGCGGTCCCCAACGGCTTCAATTTCTGGACGCCGGTGACCAACGCCGGTTCGCAGGACTGGCTGTACGACTACGCGCGCCGCAACAACGCCGACAACCTGCCGATGCTCCAGGCCTTCAGCGCCAGTCACGAGCCGAGCCCCTGGATGGGCGACCGGCAGACCTTCCAGGTGATGCCGTCCGCGGCGGCCGGGACCCCCGACGCCTCCCGGACCGCCCGCGCGCTGCCCTTCCGGCACGAGAACGAGACCGCGAAGCCGTACTACTACGGCGTCACCTTCGAGAACGGTCTCAAGACGGAGATCACGCCGACCGACCACGCGGCGATGATGCGCTTCACCTATCCCGGTGACGACGCGAGCCTGATCCTCGACAACGTCACCAACCAGGGCGGGCTCACCCTCGACCCGGCGACGCGTTCCTTCACCGGCTTCTCGGACGTGCGGAGCGGCCTGTCGGCGGGCGCCGGACGGCTCTTCGTGTACGGCGTCTTCGACACCGCGGTGACCGCGAGCGGCAGGCTGGCGGGCGGCGGGGGCGCCGACGTCACCGGCTACGCGCGCTTCGCACCCGGCAAGAACCGCACGGTGACCCTGCGCCTGGCGACCTCACTCATCAGTGTGGACCAGGCGAAGGCGAACCTGGCGGCCGAGATTCCCGCGAGGACCGGGTTCGACCAGATCAAGGACCGGGCGCGGCAGGCCTGGGACAACATCCTGGGCCGCATCGAGGTCGAGGGTGCCTCGCACGACCAGCTGACCACCCTGTACTCCTCGCTCTACCGGCTCTACCTCTACCCCAACTCCGGTTTCGAGAAGGTCGGTTCGAAGAACCAGTACGCCAGCCCGTTCTCGCCGAAGACCGGCGCGGACACCCCCACCCACACCGGCTCGAAAGTCGTCGACGGCACGGTGTACGTCAACAACGGGTTCTGGGACACCTACCGCACGACCTGGCCCGCCTACTCGCTCCTCACCCCGAAGAAGGCCGGCGAGATGGTCGACGGCTTCGTGCAGCAGTACAAGGACGGCGGCTGGATCTCCCGCTGGTCCTCGCCCGGCTACGCGGACCTGATGACCGGCACGAGTTCGGACGTCGCGTTCGCCGACGCCTATGTGAAGGGCGTGAAGTTCGACGCCGAGGCCGCGTACGAGGCGGCCCTGAAGAACGCCACCGTCGCCCCGCCCTCCTCCGGCGTCGGCCGCAAAGGCATGGACACCTCCCCCTTCCTCGGCTACACCCCGACCTCGACCCCCGAGGGCCTGTCCTGGTCGATGGAGGGCTATGTCAACGACTACGGCCTCGCGCAGCTGGGCCAGGCGCTGTACGCGAAGACGAAGAAGCCCCGTTACAAGGAGGAGTCCGCGTACTTCATGGGCCGCGCCCAGAACTACGTGAAGCTCTTCGACGCCAAGGCGGGCTTCTTCCAGGGCAAGGACGCGAACGGCCAGTGGCGCGTGGACAGCGCGAAGTTCGATCCCCGGGTGTGGGGTTACGACTTCACCGAGACCAATGGCTGGGGCTACGCCTTCACCGCCCCGCAGGACTCGCGCGGCCTCGCCAACCTGTACGGCGGCCGGGCGGGCCTCGCCAAGAAGCTGGACGCCTACTTCTCCACTCCCGAGACGGCGTCGCCCGAGTTCGCCGGTTCGTACGGCAGCGTCATCCACGAGATGACCGAGGCGCGTGACGTGCGGATGGGCCAGTACGGCCACTCCAACCAGGTCGCCCATCACGTGACGTACATGTACGACGCGGCGGGCGAGCCCTACAAGGCGCAGGAGAAGATCCGCGAGGTCCTGAGGCGTCTGTACAACGGCAGCGAGATCGGACAGGGCTACCTCGGTGACGAGGACAACGGCGAGCAGTCGGCCTGGTACGTGTTCTCGGCGCTCGGCTTCTACCCGCTGGTGATGGGCAGCGGCGAGTACGCGATCGGCTCTCCCCTCTTCACCAAGGCGACCGTCCATCTGGAGAACGGCCGCGACCTGGTGGTGAAGGCGCCGCGGAACAGCGCGCGGAACGTGTACGTGCAGTCCCTGAAGGTCGACGGGAAGCCGTGGAACTCGACGGCGCTCCCGCACGACCTGCTCGCGCGCGGCGGCACGCTCGACTTCACGATGGGGGCGCGTCCCTCGTCCTGGGGCACCGGCAAGAACGCGGCGCCGGTCTCCATCGCCAAGGACGACCAGGTGCCCGCTCCCCCGGCCGACGTGATCACCGGCTCGGGCCCGCTGTTCGACAACTCCTCCGCGACCTCGGCCGAGTTCGGCCCGACGGATCTTCCCGTCAGCAAGGCCACGAAGGCCACGCAGTACACGCTGACCTCGGCCACCGCCGGGACGGCTCCCTCGGCCTGGGTCCTCGAAGGATCACAGGACGGAACGAAGTGGACGGAGTTGGACAGGCGAACCGGTGAAACCTTCACCTGGGACCGCCAGACGAGGGTGTTCTCGATCCATTCGCCCGGTTCCTACACCCATTACCGAATAGTTCCCGCGGCGAAGGCCACGCTGGCCGAATTGGAGCTACTCGCCCCGTCCGCAAACTAGTTGACACGCAAAGATTGCGTGAAAGGATCCAGAAGATCTCGCGTCGCGCCTCGACCAGGCGCGGCGCGTCTCTTCCTCGACATGGAGAAATACGTGGCCATACTTTCCGGCCGTAAGGGCGGTCGCGCCCTGTCCCGCATCGCCGTCGCGGCGATCGCAGCCGCCCTCGTGGGCACGACGGCGGGTGCGGCTTCCGCCGACAGCACGCCGGCCCCCGCCGCGGCGACGGCAGCGCAGAAGGTCGCCCAGGCCAAGGGCAAGCAGTCCCCCTCCGCCCAGAAGCGCGCCTTCGCGGCGGGCAGCGAGACCCCGGCCGCGGAAACGTTCCCGCTCACCGCGGCGGACGGTTCGGGCACCGTCTACATGTACCCGCCGAACGGTTCGGGCGGTTTCGGTGACCGTCAGGCCCTGGGCAACGGCTGGAACGTGATCAGCCAGGCGACCCAGGTCGACAACAACAAGGACGGGGTCGCCGACGCCTGGTACACCCTGGGCACCAACGGCCACCTGTACTTCGCGCCCCTTGAAGAGAACTCCGTCGTGAAGGACCTCGGCGGCGGCTGGAACGCCTACGACCGCGTCTTCTCGCCGGGCGACCTCGGCGGCGCCCCGGCCGACGACCTGCTGGCCCGTGACAAGTCCGGCGTGCTGTGGCTCTACACGGCCAAGGGCGACGGCTCCTTCACCCCGCCCGTCAAGCTGGGCGCGGGCTGGGGTGTCATGACCAAGATCGCCGGTCGCGGCGACATGAACGGTGACGGCAAGGCCGACATCATCGCCGTCGACAACGCGGGCACCGGCTGGCTGTACCCGGGCACCGGCAACTGGGCCGCCCCGTTCGGCAACCGCGTCAAGCTCGGCGGTGGCTGGAACACCTACAACACCCTGGTCGGCCTCGGCGACCTGAACTTCGACGGCAAGGCGGACCTCATCGGCCGCGACGCCGACGGCGGCCTGTGGTTCTACCCGGGCACCGGCACCACCAACGGCGCCCCCTTCAAGGACCGCGTCAAGGTCGGCACCGGCTGGAACGGCATGCGCCTGATGTTCTGATCCATCGGCCGCACCCGGGCAAGGCCCGTACTCCCCTGCGGAGTACGGGCCTTGTCTCGTATGTGCCGACAAGTCACCCCCGGGCGCGGGGAGTCCGTATGCACTGTGCGAAGATCCTGTAAAGAGAGCCTAAAGCGCTCTTACCGCATCTTGACCAGATGTGTGTCTCTCGCTTTCGCATGTTGGAGTAACACATGGCCCCTTTCAACGGCCGTAAGCACGGGCGGACCGCTTCTCGCATAGCCGTCGCCGCCATCGCCGCGGCCCTCGTCGCCACCACGGCGGGCACCGCCGCCGCCGACGGCGTTCCCTCCGCCAAGGACGCGGCGGGCAAGGCCCAGCAGCACGTCAAGCCGAAGGCCAAGGACCAGCAGCGGTCCGCGCCGTACGCCTCCGGGTTCGGGGGGTCCGCCGAGACCTTCGAGCTGATGGCGGTGGACAGCGACGGCTATCTGTGGAACTACCCGTCGAACGGCCAGGGCGGCTTCGGCGAGCGTTGGCCCAACACGTACGGCTGGAACTCCATTTCCGAGGCGACCCAGTACGACAACGACAAGGACGGCCGCGCCGACGGTTTCTACGTCAAGTCGCTCGACGGCCACCTGATCTACAAGAACTACGACACCGGCACCCGGGACCTCGGCGCGGGCTGGAACACCTACAACCTCGTCTTCACGCCCGGCGACCTCGGCGGCGCCCCGAACGACGACCTGATCGCCCGTGACAAGTCCGGCGTGCTGTGGCTCTACACGGCCAAGGGCGACGGCTCCTTCACCCCGCCCGTCAAGCTGGGCGCGGGCTGGGGCGCCATGACCAAGATCGCCGGTCGCGGCGACATGAACGGTGACGGCAAGGCCGACATCATCGCCGTCGACAACTCCGGTACGGCGTGGCTCTACCCGGGCACGGGCAACTGGGCCGCCCCCTTCGGCAACCGCGTCAAGCTCGGCGGCGGCTGGAACACCTACAACAAGCTCGTCGGCATCGGCGACCTGAACAACGACGGCCAGGCGGACCTCATCGGTCGCGACACGTCGGGCGGCCTGTGGTTCTACGCGGGCACCGGCACCACCAACGGCGCCCCCTTCAAGGACCGCGTCAAGGTCGGCACCGGCTGGAACGGCATGCGCCTGATGTTCTGATCCAGAACACGGCACACGAGCAAGGCCCGCACCCCAATCGGGGTGCGGGCCTTGTTCGTTGGTGGTGCGGTGGGGCTAGTTGCGGATCAGGTTGCGCAGGACGTACTGCATGATGCCGCCGTTGCGGTAGTAGTCCGCCTCACCGGGGGTGTCGATGCGGACGACCGCGTCGAACTCGACGCCCGTGTCGGTGGTGACCTTCACGGTGCGCGGCGTGGTGCCGTTGTTCAGCTCCTCGACGCCGGTGAAGGAGAAGGTCTCCTCGCCGGTCAGGCCGAGGGTGGCCGCCGTGGCGCCCTCCGGGAACTGGAGCGGCAGGACGCCCATGCCGATGAGGTTCGAGCGGTGGATGCGCTCGTACGACTCGGCGATGACGGCCTTGACGCCGAGCAGCGCGGTGCCCTTGGCGGCCCAGTCGCGGGACGAGCCCGAGCCGTACTCCTTGCCCGCCAGGATGACCAGCGGGATGCCGGCGGCCTGGTAGTTCTGGGAGGCGTCGTAGATGAAGGAGACCGGGCCGCCCTCGACGGTGAAGTCGCGGGTGAAGCCGCCCTCGGTGCCCGGCGCGATCTGGTTGCGCAGGCGGATGTTCGCGAAGGTGCCGCGAATCATGACCTCGTGGTTGCCACGGCGCGAGCCGTAGGAGTTGAAGTCGCGGCGCTCGACGCCGTGCTCCGTGAGGTACTTGCCCGCCGGGGTGTCGGCCTTGATCGCACCGGCCGGGGAGATGTGGTCGGTGGTGACCGAGTCGCCCAGCTTCGCGAGCACCCGGGCGCCGGCGATGTCGGAGACCGGGGTGGTCTCCATCGTCATGCCCTCGAAGTAAGGGGGCTTGCGCACGTAGGTGGACTCGGCGTCCCACTCGAAGGTGTTGCCGGTCGGGATCGGCAGCGACTGCCACTGCGCGTCACCCGCGAAGACGTCCTGGTAGGACTTGTTGAACATGTCCTCGCCGATGGCGTTCGCCACGACGTCGTTGACCTCGGCCTCGGTGGGCCAGATGTCCTTGAGGAAGACCGGGTTGCCCTCGGTGTCCGAGCCGATCGCCTCGGTCGTGATGTCGACCTTCATCGAACCGGCGATGGCGTACGCGACGACCAGCGGCGGCGACGCCAGGTAGTTCATCTTGACGTCGGGGTTGATCCGGCCCTCGAAGTTGCGGTTGCCGGAGAGCACCGAGGTGACCGCGAGGTCGTGCTCGTTGATCGCCTTCGAGATCTCCTCGTCCAGCGGACCGGAGTTGCCGATGCAGGTGGTGCAGCCGTACCCGACGAGGTTGAAGCCCATCTTGTCGAGGTACGGGGTGAGACCGGCCTTGTCGAAGTAGTCGGTGACGACCTTCGAGCCCGGGGCCAGGGTGGTCTTGACCCACGGCTTGCGGGTCAGGCCCTTGTCGACGGCCTTCTTCGCGACGAGGGCCGCGGCGACCATGACGTACGGGTTCGAGGTGTTGGTGCACGAGGTGATCGCGGCGACGGTGACGGCGCCGTGGTCGATCTCGAAGGTGGTGCCGTCGGCGAGGGTGACCGGGGTCGGGCGGCTCGGCACGCCGTTGGTGGCGGCCGGGGCGTCGGAGGCCGGGAAGGACTCCTTGCCCGCCTCGTCGTCGTCCTCGACGTAGTTGCGCACGTCCTGCGCGAACTGCTGGGCGGCGTTGGCGAGGACGATGCGGTCCTGCGGACGCTTCGGGCCGGCGATGGAGGGGACGACCGTGGAGAGGTCGAGCTCCAGCTTCTCGGAGAAGTCCGGCTCGGCGGCCGGGTCGAGCCACAGGCCCTGCTCCTTGGCGTACGCCTCGACGAGCGCGACCTGCTGGGCGTCGCGGCCGGTCAGGCGCAGGTACTTCAGGGTCTCGTCGTCGATCGGGAAGATCGCGGCGGTGGAGCCGAACTCCGGCGACATGTTGCCGATGGTGGCGCGGTTGGCCAGCGACGTGGCGGCCACGCCCTCGCCGTAGAACTCGACGAACTTGCCGACGACGCCGTGCTGGCGCAGCATCTCGGTGATCGTGAGGACGAGGTCGGTGGCGGTGGTGCCCGGGTTCAGCTCGCCGGTCAGCTTGAAGCCGACGACGCGCGGGATGAGCATCGAGACCGGCTGGCCCAGCATCGCGGCCTCGGCCTCGATGCCGCCGACGCCCCAGCCGAGCACGCCGAGGCCGTTGACCATCGTGGTGTGCGAGTCGGTGCCGACCAGGGTGTCCGGGTAGGCCTGACCGCCCCGGACCATGACCGTACGGGCGAGGTGCTCGATGTTGACCTGGTGGACGATGCCGGTGCCCGGCGGGACGACCTTGAAGTCGTCGAAGGCGGTCTGGCCCCAGCGCAGGAACTGGTAGCGCTCCTTGTTGCGGCCGTACTCCAGCTCCACGTTCTGCGCGAACGCGTCCTTGGTGCCGAACTTGTCGGCGATGACGGAGTGGTCGATGACCAGCTCGGCCGGGGAGAGCGGGTTGACCTTGGCCGGGTCGCCGCCGAGCTCCTTGACGGCCTCACGCATGGTGGCGAGGTCCACGACACAGGGCACGCCGGTGAAGTCCTGCATGATCACGCGGGCCGGCGTGAACTGGATCTCCTGGCTCGGCTGAGCCTGCGAGTCCCAGCCGCCGAGCGCGCGGATGTGGTCGGCGGTGATGTTCGCGCCGTCCTCGGTGCGGAGCAGGTTCTCCAGGAGAACCTTCAGGCTGTAAGGGAGGCGCGCGGAGCCCTCGACCTTGTCCAGCTTGAAGATCTCGTACGACTCGTCGCCCACGCGCAGCGTGCTGCGGGCGTCGAAGCTGTTCGCCGACACGACAGTCTCCTTCATATATGTGCGCGTTCCACCACAATCCTGCCGCCACGATCCGTGGTCTATCCGCTAAGGTAAGGCTAAGTTAGGTAACCCTTACCGAGCGTTGGCTGCGGTGCGCCTCGGTAGATATCTCGATGTCGAGATAACTCTAGTACATGGCCGCCGGTAGGTCATGCGCGGGCGACGCCATTCAGGGCACGGGCACCGGCCCCGGACCGCGCGGCACCCGCGGCCTCGGGTTCCACGGTCACGGGAGACGGGTTCCACGGCCGCGGGATCCGACACGCCCGGCAGCCGCGCGGGGGAACGTCCCCGGACGGACCACGCCCGGTTGCCCCTCCCGCGCGGGAACAGCAGGATCGGAATTGACGGTTCCTCACCCTGATGGACCCTCCCAGCGCGAGCGGCATCTCATATCTGAGATAACCTGCCCCCATGGCAGACGACTACCTCGTACGCATCGGCAAGCTCATCCGTGACGCCCGGCAGCACCGGGGCTGGACGCAGACGCAGTTGGCCGAGGCTCTGGGCACCAGCCAGAGCGCCGTGAACCGCATCGAGCGCGGGAACCAGAACATCAGCCTTGAGATGATCGCGCGCATCGGTGAGGCGCTCGACAGTGAAATCGTCTCGCTCGGGTACGCGGGTCCCATGCACCTGCGCGTGGTCGGCGGCCGCCGCCTCTCGGGCTCCATCGACGTCAAGACGAGCAAGAACGCCTGTGTCGCGCTCCTTTGCGGCTCGCTGCTCAACAAGGGCCGCACCGTGCTGCGCCGCGTGGCCCGCATCGAAGAGGTCTACCGGCTCCTCGAAGTCCTCAACTCCATTGGCGTGCGCACCCGTTGGATCAACGAGGGCACCGACCTGGAGATCGTCCCGCCGGCCCGCCTCGACCTCGACGCGATGGACGCGGAAGCCGCCCGCAGGACCCGCTCCATCATCATGTTCCTCGGCCCGCTGCTGCACCGCATGGACCGCTTCCGCCTCCCGTACGCCGGCGGCTGCGACCTCGGCACCCGCACCATCGAGCCGCACATGATCGCCCTGCGCCGGTTCGGCCTGGACATCACGGCCACCGAGGGGATCTACCACGCCGAGGTGGAGCGCACCGCGCCCGACCGGCCGATCGTGCTGACCGAGCGCGGCGACACCGTGACCGAGAACGCGCTGCTCGCGGCCGCCCGCAACGACGGCGTCACCGTCATCCGCAACGCCTCCTCCAACTACATGGTCCAGGACCTGTGCTTCTTCCTGGAGGCGCTGGGCGTACGGGTCGAGGGCATCGGCACCACCACGCTGACCGTGCACGGCATGGCCGACATCGACGTCGACGTGGACTACTCGCCCTCCGAGGACCCGGTCGAGGCGATGAGCCTGCTGGCCGCCGCCGTCGTCACCGAGTCGGAGCTGACGATCCGCCGGGTCCCGGTGGAGTTCCTGGAGATCGAGCTCGCGGTCCTCGAGGAGATGGGCCTGGACCACGACCGCACCGCCGAGTACGCCGCCGACAACGGGCGCACGCGGCTGATCGACCTCACCGTGCGCCCCTCCAAGCTGGAGGCGCCCATCGACAAGATCCACCCGATGCCGTTCCCCGGCCTCAACATCGACAACGTGCCGTTCTTCGCGGCGATCGCGGCGGTGGCCCAGGGCAAGACGCTCATCCACGACTGGGTGTACGACAACCGCGCGATCTACCTCACGGACCTCAACCGCCTGGGCGGCCGCCTCCAGCTCCTCGACCCGCACCGGGTCCTGGTGGAGGGCCCCACCCGCTGGCGCGCCGCCGAGATGATGTGCCCCCCGGCGCTCCGTCCTGCGGTGGTGGTCCTGCTCGCGATGATGGCCGCCGAGGGCACCTCCGTGCTGCGCAACGTGTACGTCATCAACCGCGGCTACGAGGACCTGGCCGAGCGGCTCAACTCGATCGGTGCGCAGATCGAGATCTTCCGGGACATCTAGGGCGTTCCAGGGGCGAGGGGTGCGCGGCGTTCGGCCGTCCGCGCCCCTCCGCCCGACCGCGACGCGGGAGATGCGGCCGATCGGGTGAATCCGCCGAGGTTCAGCCCGCCCTCCCGGTGTCCGCCGACGGGTGGGCCGGTCCCCGGAGGTCCGCACCGACCGGCAGGGCCCGCAGGGTGCCCGACGCCCGGAACACCGCCGCGGCCACCGCGAGATCCTCCCAGGCCATGCCCACGCTCTTGAAGAACCGGGGGCGGTCGCCAGGGGGTGCCGCCTCGCCGCGCACCAGGGCGGCCAGGGTGCCCGCGAGGTGGTCCTGGCCGATCACGCCCTCGGCCAGCGGGATCAGCAGGTCGCCCGCCTCGCGCAGGGCGGCCGACCGGGCCTCCACCCAGACCGAGGACCGCCGCACCAGCTCCGAGTCGGTCTCGCGCACGTCCGGCCGGTGCGAGCCGACCGCGACGACGGCGGCGTGCGCGGGCAGCCGCCGCCCGTCGAAGAGCGGCTCGCGCGCGGTGGTGCAGCAGATGACGAGATCGGCGACCGCGACGTCCGAGGCGCCGCCGGATCGCGCCTCCAGACCGAGCCCGCGGGCGTGGGTCACCAGCCGTTCGGCCGATGCCGCTGTCCGCGACACCACCGTGACCTGGGTCAAATCCCTTGTGTTCAGGGCGGATTCGAGATGGGCGTACGCCTGGGGGCCCGCGCCGAACAGGACCAGGCGGGTCGCGTCCGGTTCGGCGAGGGCGTCGATGGCGAGGGCCGACACGGCCGCGGTGCGCACCGTGGTCAGCGCGGCCGCGTCCAGGACGGCGAGGGGCAGCAGCGTCGGACCGTCGAGGAGGAGGAAGCCGCCGGTGATGCGGGGCAGCCCGCGCGCCGGGTTGGCGGGCGCGACCCCCGCGATCTTCACGCCCGCGTACGCCGTCGAAGCGGCCGGCATGATGAGCAACTCGCCCGCCGGAACGGCGACGCTGGAGCGGTCCGGGCCCTGCTCCGGATCGAGTCCCGCGCGCAGGACCGCGGCCAGCGCCTCGGCCGCCGCTGTCGGCGTCAGCAGCGCCGCGAGGTCGTCCGCGCCGAGGTGGATCACAGCAGGAAGCCTTCCGGGAACGGGTCGGACGGGTCGAGGAAGTACTGCGCGGTCCCGGTGATCCAGGCCCGCCCGGTGACCGTCGGCACGACCGCGGGGAGCGGGCCGACGGCGGTCTCCCCGACGAGCCGCCCGGTGAACTCCGTGCCGATGAACGACTCGTTGGTGAAGTCGCGGTGCAGCGGGAGTTCGCCGCGGGCGTGCAGCTGGGCCATCCGCGCGGAGGTGCCGGTGCCGCACGGCGAGCGGTCGAACCAGCCCGGGTGGATCGCCATGGCGTGGCGCGAGCGCGTCGCGTCCGAGCCCGGGGCGGCGAGGTAGACGTGCTTCACCCCGGCGATCCCCGGGTTCTCCGGATGCACGGGCGGCTCGCCCGCGTTGATCGCGGCCATGATGTCGAGCCCGGCGGCGAGCAGTTCGTCCTTGTGGGCCCGCCCGAAGGGCAGGCCGAGCGCTTCGAGCTCGACGAAGGCGTAGAAGTTGCCGCCGTACGCGAGGTCGTAGGTGACGGTGCCGAGGCCCGGGACCTGCACCTTGCGGTCGAGTGCCAGGCAGAACGCGGGGACGTTGGTCAGCGTGACGGAGCGCGCCTCGCCGTCCTCGACCCGCACGTCCACACTGACCAGACCGGCCGGGGTGTCCAGCCGCACCGTGGTGACGGGCTCGGTGACCGGGACCATCCCGGTCTCCACCAGCACGGTGGCCACGCCGATGGTGCCGTGCCCGCACATCGGCAGGAGGCCGGAGACCTCGATGTAGAGGACGCCGTAGTCCGCGTCGGGCCGGGTCGGCGGCTGGAGGATCGCCCCGCTCATCGCGGCGTGTCCGCGCGGCTCGTACATGAGCAGCGTACGGATGTGGTCGAGGTGCTCCATGAAGTACAGCCGCCGCTCGGCCATGGTGGCGCCGGGCACGACGCCGAGGCCCCCGGTGATGACGCGGGTGGGCATGCCTTCGGTGTGCGAGTCGACCGCGTGGTAGACGTGTCGGGTCCGCATGGGTTCGCCTTTCTGGCGGGCTACTTGTGGCCTTCGGCGAGCGCCTTCTCGGTGGCGGCGCGCACCACGGCGTCCTGTTCGGCGGTGAGCGGCTGCCGGGGCGGCCGGACGGGTCCGCCGGGGCGGCCCGCCAGGTCCATGGAGACCTTGATGGCCTGGACGAACTCGGTCTTGGAGTCCCAGCGCAGCAGGGGGTGCAGCGCCCGGTAGAGGGGGCGGGCGGTGGCGAGGTCGCCCGCGACGGCGGCGTGGTAGAGCTGGGCGCAGGAGGCGGGCAGCGCGTTGGGGTATCCGGCGATCCAGCCGACGGCGCCGGCCAGGGCCAGTTCGAGCAGCACGTCGTCGGCGCCCGCCAACAGGTCTAGTTCCGGGGCGAGTTCGGCGATCTCGTAGGCCCTGCGGACATCGCCGCTGAACTCCTTGACGGCGACGATGCTGCCGTCGGCGTACAGCTGGGCGAGCAGGGCGGGCGTGAGGTCGACCTTGGTGTCGTACGGGTTGTTGTAGGCGACGACGGGCAGGCCGGCCTTGGCGACCTCGGCGTAGTGGGCCCGCACCGAGCGTTCGTCGGCGCGGTAGGCGTTGGGCGGGAGCAGCAGGACGGAGCCCGCGCCCGCGTCGGCGGCCTGCTCGGCCCAGCGGCGGGACTCGGTGCTGCCGTAGGCGGCGACGCCCGCCATGACGCGGTCGCCGTCGCCCGCGGCCTCGACCGCGGTGTGCACCACACGGGCCCGCTCCTCGTCGGAGAGGGTCTGGTATTCGCCGAGCGAGCCGTTGGGCACGACGCCGTCGCAGCCGTTGTCGATCAGCCACCGCACGTGCCGGGCATAGGAGGTGAAGTCGACGGAAAGGTCGGGGCGCAGGGGAAGCGCGGTCGCGACGAGGATTCCGTGCCAGGGCCGGATGCGCTGGGGTGCCGCAGAGGTCATGTCGAACTCCCTAGTGTGGTGTGTGACATTTTACTGACGGAGGGCAGGTGCCCACAAGGGCCCCGGCCCCAATCCCTGCACGCCGAGGGGTACTTGGGAAACGGCCGACCCCTTGTGAGCTGTGACATAGTAATGTGAAATTGCACTGAGCAATCCCAGGTGCACCCCCGCACCAGCGCCCCTTCCCCTGCCCGTCCCCACCCTTGGGAGACCTCGATGGCCGAGTGCCCCGCACGCCTCAACACCGGCAGCCACGACCTTCCCGTGAGCCCCGAACTCGCCGCGTTCATGAGCACCGGCTGGGCACCGACCCCGCTGCCCGCGGACGCCCGGGTGCCGGGCTTCGACGTCATGCCGGGCCGCCGGGCGCGGCTGTCCGCCCGCTTCCCCGGCGAGCGGCTCCTCGTGCCCGCCGGGGAGTTGAGGGTCCGCACCAACGACTGCGACCACCGCTTCCGCCCGCACAGCGCGTACGCCTGGCTGACCGGCCTCACCGGCGAGGACCAGGTGGGCCACGTGCTGGTCCTGGAGCCGTCCGCCTCCGGCCACGAGGCGGTGCTGTATCTGCGGCCCCGCTCGCCGCGCACCGAGGGCGACGAGGAGTTCTACCGCGACCGCAGATACGGCGAGTTCTGGGTGGGCCGCCGTCCCGACCTCGCCGAGACCGAGCGCCTGACCGGCCTGCGCTGCGCGCACGTGGCCGACCTGGACGCGGCGGCGCCCGGCCGCAACGCCGCCACCGATCCAGAACTGGCCACCTCGCTATCGGAGTTGAGGCTGGTGAAGGACGCCTGGGAGCTGGCGCAGCTCCAGCTGGCCGTCGATCACACCACCGCCGGATTCGAGGACGCCGTCCGCGCCCTGCCGCGCGCCCTGGCCCACCCGCGCGGCGAGCGGCTGCTCGAAGGGGCCTTCGCGGCGCGTGCCCGCGCGGAGGGCAACGGCACGGGGTACGAGACGATCGCCGCGTCCGGGGCGCACGCCTGCGTCCTGCACTGGATCCGCAACGACGGGCGGCTCGATCCCCAGGATCTGCTGCTGCTCGACGCGGGCGTGGAGACCGACACCCTGTACACGGCCGACATCACCCGCACGCTCCCGCTCTCCGGCCGCTTCTCCCCCGTCCAGCGCCAGGTGTACGAACTCGTCCTGGCCGCGCAGGACGCGGGCATCGCGGCCCTGCGGCCGGGCGCGGCCTTCCGCGACTTCCACCGGGCCGCGATGGGGGTCATCGCGGAGGGCCTCGCCGAGTGGGGCGTCCTGAAGAGCGCGTCGGGCGAGCTGCACCGCCGCTACACGCTGTGCGGCAGCGGGCACATGCTCGGCCTGGACGTGCACGACTGCGCGAAGGCGCGCGCCGAGACCTATCTGGACGGCGTCCTGGAGGCGGGCCAGGTCCTCACCGTGGAGCCGGGTCTCTACCTCCAGCCGGACGACGAGACCCTGCCGCCCGAACTGCGCGGCATCGGCGTCCGCATCGAGGACGACCTGGTGATCACCGAGGACGGCGCCCGCCTGCTGTCCGGGGCGCTGCCCAGGTCGGTGGCGGACGTCGAGGAGTGGATGGGGGCGCTGCTCGAAGGGTGAGCCGGCCAAAGCCCTCAGTCCAGGACCGCGAACCCGTCCAGTTCGACCAGGGCCTCGGCGTCCCACAGCCGGACCGCCCCGATCACCGCCATCGCCGGATAGTCCCGCCCGGCCAACTCCCGCCAGATGGCGCCCAGTTCACGTGCCTTCTCCCGGTAGTCGGCGACGTCCGTCGCGTACACGGTGACCCGCGCGAGGTCGCCGGGGCCGCCTCCCGCCGCGGCCAGCGCGGCGAGGAGGTTGGCCAGGGCGGTGCGGAACTGTTCGGGCAGGGTGGCGCCCACCACCTTGCCGTCCGTATCGAGCGCGGTCTGCCCGGCGAGGAAGACGACGCGGGAGCCGGTGGCGACGACGGCGTGGCTGAAGCCGGTGGCCGGGGAGAGCCCGGCCGGGTTCACTCGCTCAAGGCTCACCGGAACAGCTCCTTCGCGATGATCGTGCGCTGCACTTCGCTCGCGCCCTCGTAGATGCGGGGCGCGCGGACCTCACGGTAGAGGTGTTCGAGCAGGTGCCCGCGCTGGAGCGCGCGGGCGCCGTGGAGTTGCACGGCCGCGTCGACGACGTACTGGGCGGTCTCGGTGGCGAACAGCTTGGCCATGGCGGAGCCGCGGGCGACGTCCGCCTCGCCCCGGTCGTAGGCGGCGGCCGCCGCGTACACCAGCAGGCGGGCTGCCTCGGTGCGGGTCGCCATGTCGGCGACCCGGTGGGCGACCGCCTGGAGGTCCTTGAGCGGGCCGCCGAACGCGGTGCGCCGGGCGGTGTGCGCGAGGGTCGCGTCGAGGGCCGCCTGCGCCATGCCGACGGCGAACGCCCCGACGCTCGGCCGGAACAGGTTGAGGGTGTTCATCGCCACCCGGAAGCCCCGGTCCGGCTCGCCCAGCACGTCGTCGGCGCCGACCGGCACACCGTCGAAGTCGAGGCTGCCGATGGCGTGCGGGGAGAGCATGTCGAGCGCGGCGCCGCCCAGGCCCGGCCGGTCGGCGGGGACCAGGAAGGCCGTCACCCCGCGCGCTCCCGCGTCCGGGGTCGTGCGGGCGAAGACGGTGTAGAAGTCGGCCTCGGGGGCGTTGGAGATCCAGCACTTCCGGCCCGTCAAACGCCAACCCCCCTGATCCTGAACGGCGTTGAGGCTCAGGGCGGCCGCGTCCGAACCCGCGTCGGGCTCGCTCAGCGCGAAGGCGGCCACGGTGCGGCCCGCCGTCACTCCGGGCAGCCAGCGCTCGCGCTGCGCGGCCGTCCCGTACGCGGCGACCGGGTGCGCGCCCAGGCCCTGGAGGGCGAGCGCGGTCTCCGCCTCGGTGCACGCGTACGCCAGCGACTCGCGCATCAGGCAGAGGTCGAGGGCGCCGGACCCGAGGAGCCGGGCGAGCAGTCCGTGCTCGCCGAGCGCCTCCACGAGTGGCCGGTTGACCCGCCCTGGCTCACCCTTGTCCGCGAGGGGGCGCAGCCGCGCCCCGGCGAGCACCCGCAGTTCCCCGCACCATTCCAGCTGGTCCGGCTCCAGCGCGAATCCGGGCATGGCCACCCCTTTCCCACTCGGGTTCCGACTGTCCCACTCGGGCCGCGACAACCACAGGGACCGCTCTATCGCGAACTGTTGACTGTCGTCATCCAAACGATACGCTCCAGAGGCGACAAGGGGGCGATCCCGTATGGAGCTGAAGACCTCAGCGCACGCCGACACCTTTCCCCGCGACCACCTGCCGCCCACCGACCAGTGGCCGGACCTGGTGCTCGGCCCGCCGGGGCCGCACTACCCCGACCGGCTCAACTGCGGCGCCGAACTCCTCGACGCCACCATCGAGCGCTTCGGCCCGGACCGCCCGGTCTTCCGCACCGGCGAGGGCGAGGTCTGGACGTACCGCGAACTGCGCGACCGGGTGGACCGGATCGCCCACGTCCTGACCGGCGAGCTCGGGGTGGTGCCGGGCAACCGGGTGCTCCTTCGCGGACCGACCACGCCGTGGCTGGCCGCCTGCTGGCTGGCGGTGATGAAGGCGGGCGCGGTCGCCGTCACCGTGCTGGCCCAGCAGCGCGCCCATGAACTGGGGGTCATGTGCTCCCTCGCGCGGATCAGCCACGCGCTGTGCGACGCCCGCGTCCTGGACGACCTGGAGCGGGCCGAGGCACCCGGCCTGCGCATCACGGCGTACGGAGGCGACGGGCCGGGAGATCTCCTCAACCTGGTCAAGCGGGCGCCCGCCGGGCGGTTCGCGGCCGTGGACACCTCGGCGGACGACGTCGCCCTGATCGCCTTCACCTCGGGGACGACGGGCCGCCCCAAGGGCTGCATGCACTTCCATCGCGATGTGCTCGCCATCGCCGACACCTTCGCCCGGCACGTGCTCAAGCCGGTGCCCGACGACGTCTTCGCGGGCAGCCCTCCGCTCGGGTTCACCTTCGGGCTCGGCGGTCTCGTCGTCTTCCCGCTGCGGGCCGGCGCCTCGGCGCTGCTGCTCGAACAGGCCGGGCCCCGGCAGCTGTTGCCCGCCCTGGCCGAGCACCGCGTGTCGGTCCTGTTCACCGCGCCGACCGCGTACCGGACGATGCTGGACGAGGTCGGCGCGTACGACCTGGGCGCGCTGCGGCGCTGTGTGTCGGCCGGTGAGAACCTTCCCGCGGCGACCTGGCGGGCCTGGCACGAGCGCACCGGGCTGCGCATCATCAACGGCATCGGCGCCACCGAGCTGCTGCACATCTTCATCTCGGCGGCGGACGAGGACATCCGGCCCGGCACCACCGGCAGGCCGGTCCCCGGCTGGCAGGCGCGGGTCGTCGACGGCCGGGGCCGCCCCGTGCCGGACGGCGAGCCCGGGCTGCTCGCCGTGCGCGGCCCGGTCGGCTGCCGCTACCTCGCCGACGAGCGCCAGCGCCAGTACGTCCGCGACGGCTGGAACGTCACGGGCGACACCTATGTGCGCGACGACGACGGCCGGTTCCGGTACGTGGCCCGCGCCGACGACATGATCATTTCGGCCGGGTTCAACATCGCGGGCCCCGAGGTCGAGGACGCCCTGCTGCGCCACCCCGACGTGACCGAGGCCGCCGTGGTGGGGCGCCCCGACGAACACCGCGGGCATGTCGTCGTCGCCTACTGCGTGTTGCGGCCGGGGGCCGCGCGCGGGCCGGACGCGGTGGCGCTCCTGCGCGACTTCGTGAAGTCCGAACTCGTCCCCTACAAGTGCCCGCGCGAGATCGTGTTCCTGGACGCGCTCCCGCGCACCCCCACCGGCAAGCTCCAGCGCTTCCGGCTGCGGGAACTAGAGTGATCACGTGGCCGAGCAGCACACCCCCCGATCCCTGATCGTGACTCTGTACGGCGCCTACGGGCGCGAGACCTCCGGCTCCCTCGCGGTGGCCGAACTGATCCGGCTTCTCGCGGCGGTCGGCGTCGACGCGCCCTCCGTGCGCTCGTCGGTGTCCCGGCTCAAACGGCGCGGGCTGCTCGTGGCGCAGCCCACCGCCGCGGGCGCGGCCGGATACGCGCTGTCCGCCGACGCGCGCCAGCTCCTGGACGACGGCGACCGGCGCATCTACGCCCACCCCTCGCCGGAGGTCTCCGAGGGCTGGGTGCTCGCGGTGTTCTCCGTCCCCGAGTCCGAACGCAGCAAACGGCACGTGCTGCGCTCACGCCTTGCCGGGCTCGGCTTCGGCACGGCCGCCCCCGGGGTGTGGCTCGCGCCCGCCCGGCTCCACGACGAGACCCGGCACACTCTGGAGCGGCTCCAACTCGCCCCGTACGTCGAACTGTTCAGGGGCGAGCACCTCGGCTTCGCGCCCACCGCGGAGGCCGTGGCCCGCTGGTGGGACCTGCCCGCCATCGCCAAGCAGCACGAGGACTTCCTCGACCGGCACGAACCGGTGCTGCGCACCTGGCAGTCGCGGGCAAAGGCCGCGGCAGGCTCCCCGCCCGCCCCGGACACCGACGCCGAGGCCGCCTACCGCGACTACCTCCTCGCCCTCGACTCCTGGCGGCGGCTGCCGTACGCCGACCCGGGACTGCCCGCCGAACTCCTGCCCCGCGACTGGCCGGGAGCGCGCTCCGCCGAGGTCTTCGGCCACCTGCACGGGCTGCTGCGCGAGGCGGGCGCCGCGTTCGTGCGCGACGCGCTGCCCGGACGCGGGCCGCGGCCGCCTCGTACGATGACGACGTGACGCAGACGAGGCGCCCCCGCCGGGGGCAGGGCGAGCTGGAGGCGCGGGTGCTCGCGGCGCTGCGGGAGGCGCCGGGTCCGGTGACCGCGGGGTGGGTGCAGGAGTGGCTCGGCGAGCCGCTCGCCTATACGACCGTGGTGACGATCCTGACCCGGCTGCACACCAAGCAGGCCGTCGCCCGCGAGCGCGCGGGCCGCTCGTTCGTGTGGACTCCGGCCGACGAGGCGGGGCTCGCGGCCCGCAGGATGCGCAAGGTCCTCGACGCCGAGCGGGACCGGGGCGCGGTGCTCGCCAGCTTCGTCACCGACCTCTCGCCGGACGACGAGCGACTGCTGCGCGTCCTGCTCGGCGGGGCCGGGGACTGATCCGGTGGGTGTGTTCGTCGTCCTGCCGCTCGTGCTGCCGCTGACCGCCTGGCCGATCGCCCGCCTGGCCGGCCCGAGGCTGCATCCGCGCACGGCGACGCGCGTCCTGGCGCTGGTCGGCGGGGTGCTCGCGGTGTGCAGCACGCTGTGTCTGCTCCTCCTCATGGTGGCCGGGACGGCGCAGCTGCCCGGCAATCCGCTGCCGGACGCCTGGGCCGATCCGGAGGTCCGGGCGGTGGTGCCCTACGACGAGGCGGTCGGCCAGGCGGCCCTGGTCGTGCTGGCCGCCGTCGTCGCCTCCTGCGGTCAACTCCTGTGGCGCCACTGGCGGGTGAGAGCCGGGGCCACCCGCGCGCTGAACGGGCTCACCCGGGACCGCCGGGCCGTGGTGCCGGACGAGCGCCCTTACGCCTACGCCCTGCCCGGCGGCCCGCGCGGGCGCGTCGTGGTGTCCAGCGCGATGCTGGAGCTCCTGGACGCCCGCGAACGCAAGGCCCTGATCGCCCACGAGGAAGCACACCTGACCGGGCGTCACCATCGCTATCTGCTGGTGGCCGGGCTGGCCGCGCGCGCCAACCCGTTCCTGCGCCCGCTGCGCTTCGCCGTGGCGTTCACGGCGGAGCGCTGGGCGGACGAGGACGCGGCCCGCGCCGTGGGCGACCGCAGGGTGGTGGCGCGGGCGATCGGCAAGGCGGCGCTGGCATCGACCCCGGACCGGCGGCTGCCGCTGCCCGCCTTCGCGGCGGCGGGCCCGGCGCCCGGACCGGTGCCGCGCAGGGTGGCGGCGCTGCTGCGCCCGGTGCCGCCCGGCCGTGCCTGGCCGCCCGCGGGGACGGCCGCGGGACTCGCCCTGTGGACCGCCACGGCGGGCGCGGCCGCCTCCGCCCTGTCGTCCGCGAACGCGACGCTGGTCCTGGTCACGGTGCTGAGAGGCGCGACCGAGGCCCTGTGACCCGGGGGCCGGCCCCGGCGCGGGGCGCGGCGCCTACAGGTCGAACTCCACCGGCGACAGACCGAGGGCGTAGCAGGCCTCGCGGACGACGGCCTGCTCGGTCTTGTCGAAGTCGCCGTCCGCGCCGCCGATGACGATGCCTATCTGGATGACGGCACGCGCCTCGGCGGGCTTCTTCTTCGCCTTGGCGACCTCCTGGAGCAGGCCCACCTTGCCGAAGTCGAAGTCGGCGGCCAGCTTGTCGAGTCCCTCGTCGAAGCGGCGCTGCAGGTCGGCGGCCGGGAAGTTCTGCAGCACCTCGTTGGAGGCGATGAGCTGGGCCACCCGGCGCCGCTCGGTCGCGTCGATGGTGCCGTCCGCGGCGGCGACCAGGGCACACATCGCCATGCTGGCGTCGCGGAAGGCGCCGCTCTTCAGGTCGTTCTTCTTGGCCACGAGCTGCGTCTGCATCGTCGTGGCGGATTCCTTGAGGCGGTCCCAGAGGGCCATGGTGCTTCTCCATGCATGTCGTCAAACTTCTACAGCACTGTAGAAACTGACGGCCGGTGCGAATGGTTCCCGGGGGACGCCGGAGATTTCCGGGACCTGTCGGGGCCGGTGGCGGCGGAGCGCTGTCGGGGTGTCAGTCGAGGGTGAGGCGCGGCCTCGGCGCGTCCGTGCGGCCGGTCGGCGGTTTGCGGCTGCCCGCCCGGTAGGGCAGCGGCCAGGGCGCGCCGGGGCCCGCGTAGTCCTGCTCGGCCGCGGCGTGCAGGGTCCAGTGCGGGTCGTACAGGTGCGGGCGGGCGAGCGCGCACAGGTCCGTGCGACCGGCCAGGAGCAGGGAGTTGACGTCGTCCCAGGAAGAGATGGCGCCGACCGCGACGACCGGGATGCCGAGCGTGTTGCGGATCCGGTCGGCGAAGGGGGTCTGGTACGAGCGGCCGTACTCGGGGCGCTCGTCGGGGACGACCTGGCCGGTGGAGACGTCGATGGCGTCGGCGCCGTGCACGGCGAAGGCCCGCGCGATCTCGACGGCGTCCTCGGCGCTCGTGCCGCCCTTGGCCCAGTCGGTCGCGGAGACGCGGACCGTCATGGGCCGGTCCCCGGGCCAGCACGCGCGCACCGCGTCGAAGACTTCGAGGGGGAAGCGCAGCCGGTTGGCGAGGGAACCGCCGTAGGCGTCGGTCCGCTGGTTGGTGAGCGGGGAGAGGAATCCGGAGAGCAGGTAGCCGTGGGCGCAGTGCAGTTCGAGGAGGTCGAAGCCGCAGTCGGCGGCCCGCCGGGCGGCGGCCGTGAACTGCTCGCGCACAGCGGTGAGTCCCGCGCGGTCCAGCGCGTGCGGGACCTGGTTGACGCCCGGGCGGTACGGGAGCGGGGAAGCGGCGGCCAGGGGCCAGTTGCCGGTGTCCAGCGGCTGGTCGATGCCGTCCCACATGAGCCGGGTGGAACCCTTGCGTCCGGAGTGGCCGAGCTGGATGCCGAAGGCGGTGCCGGGGGCCTGGTGGTGGACGAAGTCGGCGATCCGCCGCCAGGCCCCGGCCTGTTCGGCGGTGTAGAGGCCGGCGCAGCCGGGCGTGATGCGGCCCTCGGGGCTCACGCACACCATCTCGGTCATGACCAGGCCCGCCCCGCCCAGCGCCCGCGCGCCCAGATGCACGAGGTGGAAGTCGCCCGGGACGCCGTCCACGGCGGAGTACATGTCCATGGGCGAGACGACCACGCGGTTCCTCAGTTCGAGACCGCGCAGCCGGAAGGGGGTGAACATGGGCGGGGTGCCCGGCGGGCAGCCGAATTCCCGCTCGACGGTGTCGGTGAAGGCGGGATCGCGCAGCCGCAGGTTGTCGTGGGTGACCCGGCGGCTGCGGGTGAGGAGGTTGAAGGCGAACTGCCGCGGCGGCTGGTCGAGATAGTGCCCCAGCTCCTCGAACCAGCGCAGGCTGGCGGCGGCCGCCCGCTGCGTCGACTCGACGACGGGCCGGCGCTCGCTCTCGTACGCGGCGAGGGCCGCGGGCAGGTCGGGCTGCTCCTCGACGCAGGCGGCCAGCGCCAGGGCGTCCTCGACGGCCAGCTTGGTGCCGGAGCCGATGGAGAAGTGGGCGGTGTGGGCCGCGTCGCCGAGCAGCACCGTGTTCCCGTACGACCAGCGGTCGTTGACGACGGTGCGGAAGGCGGTCCATGCGGACTTGTTGCCGCGCAGGGGCCGTCCGCCGAGGGCGTCGGTGAAGATCTTGGCGCAGTAGTCGGCGGAGGCGCCCTCGTCGAGCGCGTCGAATCCGGCAGCCGCCCACACCTCTTCGCGCATTTCCACGATGACGGTGGAGGAGTCGGCGCAGTAGGGGTATCCGTGCAGTTGCATCACGCCGTGTTCGGTCTCGGCGATCTCGAAGCGGAAGGCGTCGAAGGCGAAGTCGGCGGCGAGCCAGATGTAGCGGCAGCGGTGCCGGGTGATCCGGGGCGCGAAGTGGGCCGCGTGCGCCTCCCGGGTCGGGCTGTGCACCCCGTCGGCCGCGACCACCAGGTCGTACGCGGAGGCGAGTTCCGCGGCGGGTGGCGCCCCGGCTCGCAGGCGCAGGTCGACGCCGAGGGAGTGGCAGCGCTCGTGCAGGATCTCCAGGAGCCTGCGCCGTCCGAGCGCCGCGAAGCCGTGCCCGCCGGAGGTGAGCGTGCGCCCGCGGTGCACGATGTCGATGTCGTCCCAGCGGACGAACTCCGCGCGCAGCGCCTGGTAGACGGCCGGGTCGGCGTGTTCGATGCCGCCGAGGGTCTCGTCGGAGAGCACCACTCCGAAGCCGAAGGTGTCGTCGGGGGCGTTGCGCTCCCACAGCGTGATGGCGCGTGCGGGGTCGAGCCGCTTGAGCAGGGCGGCGGCGTAGAGCCCGCCGGGGCCGCCGCCGATGACCGCGATCCGCAGTGGGGCGCGCGCCGCTTCCGGGCGCGGCATCGCTAGCGTCCCTGCCATTTCGGGGGCCGCTTCTCGGTGAAGGCCGCGTGGAACTCGGCGTAGTCCTCGCCGTTCATCAGCAGCGCCTGGGTGGCCGCGTCCAGTTCGACGGAGGCCGCGAGCGGCATGTCGAGCTCCGCGGTGAGCAGCGCCTTGGTCTGGGCGTGGGCGAGGGCGGGGCCGTCGGCGAGGCGGCGGGCGAGTTCGGCGGCGCGTTCGTCCGCGCGGCCCTCGTCCGTCAACTCGCTGAGCAGGCCGATCCGTTCGGCCTCGGGGGCGCGGACGGGCTCGCCGAGCATGAGCAGCCGGGTGGCGTGGCCGAGGCCGACGACGCGGGGCAGCAGATAGGCCGCGCCCATGTCGCCGCCCGACAGACCCACCTTCGTGAACAGGAAGGCGAACCGCGCGGAGGGGTCGGCGATGCGGAAGTCGGCGGCGAGGGCGAGCACCGCGCCCGCGCCGGCCGCGACGCCGTGCAGCGCGGCGATCACCGGGAAGGGGCACTCCCGGATGGCGCGGACGACCTGGCCGGTCATGCGGTTGAAGTCCAGGAGCTCGGCGGTGTTCATCGACAGGGTGGCGCCGATGATGTCGTCGACGTCGCCGCCCGAGCAGAACCCGCGCCCCGCACCGGCCAGGACCAGGGCGCGCACGGAGCGCTCCCGCGACAGCTCGGCGAGCAGGTCGCGCAGGTCGGCGTAGGCACCGAAGGTCAGCGCGTTGAGCTTCTCCGGCCGGGCGAGGGTGACGGTCGCGACGCCGTCGTCCACCGAGAGCCGCAGATGGCGCCAGTGTTCGGTGGGCGACGCGGAGCTGGGAAAGGGGCTCATCTCGGTGCGGCCTCCTTCGGCGGGACGGCCGGTGCCGCCGCTGCTTCTGCTGCCTGCCCGTCGAAGGTATCACCCTTACGTGACTGTCGTCACGAGTACGCGATACGCCCGCCGGGCGGGCCAGAGGCCAAGGTCCCGGATGCCGATGCCCCAGGGCCCGGCCGCCCCCGACGGGGTCCTCTACCGGGTCGCGGTCCCCGGTTCGTAAGGTTGAAAGCAGGACGACCTCACACGACCGAGGCGCCTCACGCGACCCGAACGGAACTCCCGCCGTGCCCGACCCCAGCGGTCCCGCCCCCGACGCCACGCCGACCGCCTGGCGCATCGCGCTGCCCCACACGACGGCCGCGGTGCCCATCGCCCGCGCCCTGGTGCGCACCGCGCTCGCGGACATCGACGCGCCCGCCGACAGCGACACCGCCGAGCTGCTCACCGCGGAGCTCGTCGCCAACGCCGTCGAGCACACCGCGGGCGAGGCGCCGATCGAGCTGGTGGTGGAACTCCTCGCGACCGGCTGCCAGGTCGAGGTGCACGACGGCTCGCCCCTGCCGCCGGGCGATCTCTCGTCCCCGCAGGCGGCCGCCGTGCCGGACCCCTGGCAGGAGCACGGCCGCGGCCTGCTCCTCATCCGCACCCTGAGTTCGGCCTGCGGCCACCGCCCCACCGCGCACGGCAAGGCGGTCTGGTTCACGCTGCGGGGCCGTCCGGGCTGACGAGCCGCGAGCGGCCGCGCCCGTAGCAGGCGTACACCGCCAGTCCGGCCAGCAGGAACACGGCGAACTGGAGCCAGGTCGCCCAGCCGGTCCCGTACATCAGATAGAGGCAGAAGCCGACGCCCAGGACCGGGCTGACGGGGTAGAACGGCACCCGGAACGAGCGCTTGAGGTCCGGCTCGGCGCGGCGCAGCGCGACGACGGCCAGGTTCACGACGGCCATGACGGCCAGCGTGCCGATCGTCGTCAGGTTGACCACCGCGTCCAGGGAGGCGAACGCGGCCGGGACCGCGAAGACCAGCGCCACGATCCAGGTGTTGGCGACCGGGGTCGCGGTCCTCGGCGAGACCCGTTCGAAGACCCGCGGCACGAGCCCGTCGCGGGACATCGACAGCAGGATGCGGGTCTGGCCGTACATCACGGCGAGCACCACGGACGCGATCGCGACGACCGCGCCGAACGCGATGACACCGCCGCCGAACGTCGAGTCGGTGACGTGGTCGACGATCAGGGAGAGCGCGGCGGGCTTGTCGCCGACGGCGTCCGCGCCGAGCCCGCCGATCGCGGCCACGGCGACCGCGCAGTAGAGCAGGGTGACCAGGCCGATACAGATCATGATCGCTATCGGCACGTTCTTGCGCGGATTCTTCACTTCCTCGCCCGCCGTGGTGATCGCGTCGAAGCCGATGTAGGAGAAGAAGGCCAGCGAGGCGCCCGCGGTGACCCCGCCCGCGCCGTGCGTGGCGAACGGCGAGAGGTGGCCCGCCTCGAACGCCGTGAACGCGACGGCCAGGAACAGCAGCAGGATCCCGATCTTGAGCACGGCCATCGCGGCGGTGGCCCGCGCGCTCTCCCGCACGCCTCGCACCAGGAGCGTCGCGGCGAGCAGGATGACGACGACGGCCGGAAGGTTGATCACCCCGCCGTCGCCCGGGCCCGCGGAGAGCGCGGCCGGCAGCTGCCACCCGACGAGGCTGTTGAGGAGTTCGTTCAGGTACTGGCTCCAGCCGACCGCGACCGCGGACACCGAGACGCCGTACTCCAGGAGCAGGCACCAGCCCGTCAGGAACGCGACGCGCTCGCCGAGCGTGGCGTAGGCGAAGGAGTACGAGGAGCCGGAGACCGGGATCGCGCCGCCGAGCTCGGCGAAGGAGAACGCGGTGAACACACAGGTGACGGCCGCGAGCACGAAGGAGAGGACCACGGCGGGACCGGCCTTGGCGACGCTGTCGGAGAGCCCGACGAAGATCCCGGTGCCCACGATCGCGCCGACGCCGAAGCACACGAGCTGGAAGAGCCCCATGGTGCGGCGCAGACCGTGGCCTTCGAGGTCCGCGCCGGATTCGGCGATCAGCTGCCGCGGCGGTTTGATCCGCAGCGCTGCGGGAGGGCGGGGGGCGGGGTGGGGGCGCCGCATGGGGTGGTTCTCATTCCTGGTCGCACACGCCGGCCGGGCAGGGCCATACGCAAAAGAAAGCGGGGTCCGAGCGCACTCGGACCCCACCAAGAGGCGACATAGTAGCCACCTCGCCGCATGTTCACCCAATCGAGCGCATTCCTATTCGGCCTGCCCGCCCCCCGGCCGCTCTCCCAGCGTGGCGACCATGATCGCCTTGATGGTGTGCATCCGGTTCTCGGCCTCGTCGAAGACGACCGAGTACGGCGACTCGAAGACCTCGTCGGTCACTTCGAGCTCGGTCAGGCCGAACCGCTCGTGGACGTCGCGGCCGACCTGGGTCGCGAGGTCGTGGAAGGCGGGCAGGCAGTGCAGGAATTTCACCTGCGGGTTGCCGGTGGCGCGCAGCACGTCCATGGTCACCGAGTACGGCGCCAGGGCCTTGATCCGCTCCGCCCAGACCTCCTGGGGCTCACCCATCGACACCCACACGTCGGTGGCGACGAAGTCCGCTCCGGCGACGCCTTCCTCGACGGACTCGGTGAGCGTGACGCGCGCCCCGCTGGCCGCGGCCGCCTCGCGGGCCTGGGCGACGACCTCCTCGGCCGGCCAGTACGCCCGGGGCGCCACGATGCGGACGTCCATGCCGAGCAGGGCTCCGGTGACGAGGTAGGAGTTGCCCATGTTGAAGCGGGCGTCGCCCAGATAGGCGAAGGCGACCTCGCCCAGCGGCTTGTCGGTGTGCTCGGTGACGGTGAGGACGTCGGCGAGCATCTGCGTCGGGTGCCAGTCGTCGGTGAGGCCGTTGTAGACCGGCACACCCGCGTGCGCGGCCAGCGTCTCGACCGTCTCCTGGGCGTCCCCCCGGAACTCGATCGCGTCGAACATCCGGCCCAGCACGCGTGCGGTGTCGCGCGCGGACTCCTTCTTGCCGATGTGCGAGCCGACGGGATCGATGTACGTCGTCGAGGCCCCCTGGTCGGCGGCGGCCACCTCGAAGGAGCAGCGGGTGCGGGTCGAGGGCTTCTCGAAGATCAGCGCGATGTTGCGGCCGCGCAGCCGCCGCACCTCCTCACCGGCCTTCTTGGCAGCCTTGAGGTCGGCGGCGAGCGTGACCAGCCCGAGGAACTCCTCGGCCGTGAAGTCCAGCTCCTTGAGGAAGTGGCGGCCTGCGAGATCTGTCGCCATGGGGCTGCTCCTGAGCACGGATAGGGGACGACGAACGAACAACGCTGGAAGTCTATACGATAGAACGCATCACTATACGGAGTCGCGTTCCACCGGACAGCTCATGCAGCGCGGGCCTCCCCTCCCCCGCCCCAGCTCACTGCCCCGGATCTCGATCACCTCGATGCCCTCCTTGCGCAGATGCGTGTTGGTCGTGACGTTGCGCTCGTACGCGACGACCACCCCCGGCTCGACCGCGAGCACATTGCAGCCGTCGTCCCACTGCTCTCGCTCGGCGGAGTGCACGTCCTGGGTGGCGGTGAGCACCCGGATCCGGTCCAGGCCGAGCGCCGCGGCGATCGCGCGGTGCATGTGCTCCGGCGGATGGTCGGTGACCTTGAGCTCCTGCTCGCCCGCACCCGGCTCGATCGTGTACGAGCGGAGCATGCCCAGGCCCGCGTACTGGGTGAAGGTCTCCCCGTCGACCATCGTCATCACCGTGTCGAGATGCATGAACGCCCGCCGCTTCGGCATGTCGAGCGCCACGATGCTCCGCGCCGAACCCGCCGCGAACAGGCCCCGGGCCAGCATCTCCACGGCCTGCGGAGTGGTCCGCTCACTCATCCCGATCAGCACGGCGCCGTTCCCGATCACCAGGACGTCACCGCCCTCGATGGTGGAGGGATAGTCGCTCTGACCCCGCGACCAGAGGTTGAACGGGCCTGTCTGCGGCCCCGTGAACAGCGGATGGTGGCGGTAGATCGCCTCGAAGTGGACGGTCTCGCGCTGCCGGGCCGGCCAGCGCATCGCGTTGATCGAGACCCCGTCGTAGATCCAGGCCGAGGTGTCCCGGGTGAAGAGGTGGTTCGGCAGCGGACCCAGCAGGAAGTCGTCCAGATCCATCGCGTGGAAGCGCACCGACGTCGGCTCCGGATGCCCCTCCAGGAACTCCCGCTTGGTCATCCCGCCGACCAGCGCCTCCGCCAGCTCGGCGGCGGGCAGGTCCTCGAAGGCCGCCCGCAGGTGCCCCGTCGCGAGCGGCCCGTACTCCTTCTCGTCGAAGACCCGGTCAAGCACGAGCGCCCGGGCCTCGCGGATCTCCAGCGACTCGCGCAGCAGATCACCGAAGAGATGGACCTGGACCCCGCGGTCGCGGAGCACGTCCGCGAAACCGTCGTGCTCCTGTCTGGCCCGCCGCACCCACAGCACGTCGTCGAAGAGCAACGCGTCCTTGTTGCTGGGCGTGAGCCGCTTCAGCTCCAGATCTGGCCGGTGGAGTATGACGCGGCGCAGCCGCCCGGTCTCGGAATCGACATGGAATCCCATGCCCCCATCCTGTCCCCCGACAGCCCCGCTCACCCGGAGAACACAGCCGCCGCGTGGGCCGGTGGGCCGCCGCTGCGGCCCACCGGGACTCACAGCCTCGGGTCCACCGGCTCCGATTCGAGCGCCAGGACGGCGAAGACCGCCTCGTGGACCCGCCACAGCGGCTCACCGGCCGCGAGCCGCTCCAACGCCTCCAGGCCGAGCGCGTACTCCCGCAGCGCGAGCGACCGCTTGTGCCCCAGGAACCGCCCGCGCAGCCGCTCCAGGTGGTCCGGGCGCGTGTACTCGGGACCGTAGATGATCCGCAGGTACTCGCGCCCCCGCACCTTGATGCCGGGCTGCACCAGGCGCCCCCTGCCGTCCCGGGCCAGCGCCTGGAGCGGCTTGACGACCATGCCCTCGCCGCCCGCGGCGGTCAGCTCCAGCCACCAGTCGACACCGACCCGCACCGACGCCTCGTCACCCGTGTCGACCACCAGACGCCGCGTCACCTGGAGCAGCCCCGTCGGGTCGTGCTCGACCAGCCGGTCGAGCCAGGCCAACTGCTCGTCGTGCGGCACCCCGGCCAGACTGCGCCCTCGCGCAGCCAGGATCTGGAACGGCGCGATCCGCACTCCGGCGAGCCCGTCCGTCGACCAGCAGTAGCGCCGGTAGGCCTCGGTGAACGCGGCCGCGTCGGTGGCCCGCTCCCGCTGCCGCTCCAGCAGCCCCGCCACCTCGACGCCCCGGCCCGAAGCCGCCTCCAGCGCCCCGACGGCGGCCGGCAGAGCGGACCCGGACGCGGCGCCCACCGCGGCGTACTGCGAACGCAGCAGCCCGGACGCCTTCAGCGACCACGGCATCAGCTCGGCGTCCAACAGGAGCCAGTCGGTGGCGAGTTCCTCCCACAGCCCGGCCGCCGTCACCGCCGACCGCAACCGCTCGAGCACCTCCTCGGTGACGGCCGCGTCATCGAAGAACGGCCGCCCGGTACGGGTGTGCAGCACCCCCGTCGGCCCCCGGACCCCGAACCGCTCGCGCGCCGCCTCCGCGTCACGGCAGACCAGCGCCACCGCCCGCGAGCCCATGTGCTTCTCCTCGCACACGACCCGCGCGACCCCGTCCTCGCGGTACTGCGCGAACGCCTGTGCCGGGTGCTCCAGGTAACCCTCCGCCGCGGACGTCGCGGTCGGCGCCATGGTCGGCGGCAGATAGGCGAGCAGCCGCGGGTCGACGGCGAACCGGCTCATCACCTCGAGCGCGGCCGCCGCGTTCTCCTCGCGGACCGCGACCCGGCCCATCAGCCGGGTCTCGACAATCCTGCGTCCGTGCACATCGGCGAGGTCGAGCGGACGCCCTTCCTGGCCGCCCGGCACCTCGGTCACCAGCGGCTTGGCCGGCTCGTACCAGACCCGCTCCGCGGGCACGTCGACCAGCTCACGCTCCGGCCAGCGCAGCGCGGTCATCCGGCCGCCGAACACCGCGCCGGTGTCCAGGCAGATGGTGTTGTTGACCCACGAGGTGTTCGGCACGGGGGTGTGGCCGTACACCACCGCCGCACGGCCGCGGTAGTCCTCCGCCCACGGGTAGCGCACCGGCAGCCCGAACTCGTCGGTCTCCCCCGTCGTGTCCCCGTACAGCGCGTGCGAGCGGACCCGGCCCGAGGTGCGCCCGTGGTACTTCTCGGGCAGGCCCGCGTGGCAGACGACCAGGTTGCCGCCGTCGAGCACGTAGTGGCTGACGAGCCCGTCGATGAACTCCCGCACCTGCTCCCTGAAGCTGTCGTCCTCCTTCTCCAACTGGCTGATGGTCTCGGCCAGTCCGTGCGTGTGCTGGACGTTGCGTCCCTTCAGGTAACGGCCGAGCTTGTTCTCGTGGTTCCCGGGCACGCACAGCGCGTTGCCTCCGGCGACCATGCTCATCACCCGGCGCAGCACACCGGGGCTGTCGGGCCCCCGGTCCACCAGGTCACCGACGAAGACCGCGGTACGGCCCCCCGGGTGGACGCCGTCGACGTAGCCGAGCTTGCGCAGCAGGGTCTCCAGCTCGGAGCGGCAGCCGTGGACGTCGCCGATGATGTCGAAGGGCCCGGTGAGGTGGGTGAGGTCGTTGTAGCGCCGCTCGGTGACGATCTCCACGCTCTCCACCTCGGCCACGCTGCGCAGCACGTGCACCTTGCGGAACCCCTCGCGCTCCAACCCGCGCAGCGAGCGCCGCAGTTCGCGACGGTGTCGGCCGATCACATGGCGGGGCATCCCGGCCCGGTCCGGGCGGCGCGCGTTCCGCTCGGCACAGACGTCCTCCGGCAGGTCGAGCACGATCGCGATCGGCAGCACGTCGTGCTCCCGAGCGATGCGGACGAGCTGCTTGCGGCTCTCCGGCTGCACGTTCGTGGCGTCGATCACGGTCCGCCGCCCCGCCGCCAGCCGCTTGCCGGTGATGTAGTGGAGCACGTCGAACGCGTCGCCGCTGGCGCTCTGGTCGTTCTCGTCGTCGGCCACCAGGCCCCGGCAGAAGTCCGAGGAGATCACCTCGGTCGGCCTGAAGTGGCGGCGGGCGAACGTGGACTTGCCCGATCCGGTCGCGCCGACGAGGACCACGAGGGACAGGTCGGTGACGGCGAGCGTCCGCCCGCCGTCCGGGGCGTGCGTGCTGGTCTCGGTGCTCATGCTGCCGTCGCCTCCTTCGGCGTCGTCGGGGATGCGTCCTGCGTGTCGGGCCGTGCGGTCGTGCCGGACGGCCGCGCCTGCCTGTCGGCGCCCTGCAGCGTGAACACCGCCAGCTGGGTGGGCGGGCCCACCTCCGGGTCGTCCGGGCCGACCGGGGCGAACCGCACGCCGTAGCCGTGGCGTTCGGCGACCGAAGCCGCCCACGCCCGGAACTCCGCCCGGCTCCATTCGAACCGGTGGTCCCCGTGGCGCACGTGCCCGGCCGGAAGCGACTCCCAGCGGACGTTGTACTCCACATTCGGCGTCGTCACGATCACCGTGCCGGGCCGCGCCGACCCGAACACGGCGTACTCCAGCGCCGGCAGCCTGGGCAGGTCCAGGTGCTCGATCACCTCACTGAGCACCGCCGCGTCGTACCCCTTGAGCCTCTTGTCCGTGTACGCGAGAGAACCCTGGAGCAGCGTCACACGCGCCGCCTGACGCTCCGTCATGCGCTCCAGGCGCAGCCGCCGGGACGCGACCGTCAGCGCGCGCATCGAGACGTCCACCCCCACGATCTCGGTGAACCGCACGTCCTTGAGGAGCGCCTGCACCAACTGCCCCTGGCCACAGCCGAGGTCGAGCACACGCTGGGCCCCGGCCGCCACCAGCTCCGCGAGGATCGCGAGCCGCCGCTGCTCGGCGAGCGGCACCGGCCGGTCGGAGGTGTCGCTGGTCTCGTCGACGGCGTTGTCGACCTCCTCGACGTCGAGCCCCTCCGTCTCGGCGAGACGGACCAGTTCGAGCCGCTCCATCGCCTGGCGGGCCAGACCCCGGCGCCGCGACAGATACCGGCTGGTGATCAGCTGCTGCTCGGGATGGTCGGCCAGCCAGCCGTCCCCGGCCCGCAGCAGCTTGTCCACCTCGTCCGGGGCCACCCAGTAGTGCTTGGCGTCGTCGAGCACGGGCAGCAGCACATACAGCTGCCGCAGCGCGTCGGCCAGCCGCAGCTCCCCTTCGAGGACGAGCCGCACATAGCGCGAGTCGCCCCACTCGGGGAACCGCTCGTCCAGCACGACCGGCTCGGCGGCCACCGTGTCCCAGCCCAGCGGCCCGAACAGCCGGTGCACGAGCTCCACCCCGCCACGGGCGGGCAGCGCGGGCACCTCGATACGCAACGGCAGCGGCGCCGCCGCCCGCTCCGGCAGCACGGCGCACACCCCGCGCAGCGCGCTCTTGAAGACGGCGGACAGCGCGACGGACATCAGCGAAGAGGCCGCGTACGGGCGGTCGTTGACGTACTGCGCGAGCGCCGCGTCGGGAGCACCGCCCCGGCCCTTGCCCTGGCCGCGCCGGACCAGCGCGATCGGATCCACCTCCAGGAGCAGCGCGGCCGTGCAGCGCTCGGCGGTCGCCTCCGGGTAGAAGACGTGCGCCGTGCCGTGGGAGGCGGAGAAGCGCTGCGCCTTGTCGGGATGCTTGTGCAGCAGGAATCCGAGGTCGGTCGCGGGGCTTTCCAGGGTGCCGGTGGTGGTGACTGTCAGGAACACACCCCGAGTATCGCCGCGCCCTCTCCCCTCCCACCAGCGGTTTTCGCTACGCCGACCGCCCCCGCACCGCCGTCGCCAACTCGGCGATCCCCGACGGCCCGACCCGGCAGCACCCGCCGACGAGCCGCGCCCCGGCCGCCACCCAGTCCCCCACCCGCGCCGCGTCGAACGTCGAGCCGCCCGTCCAGCCGCGCCGCTTGGCATCCCACCGCTCGCCGCTGTTCGGGTAGACCACCACCGGCTTGCCCGTGACCGAGGCCGCCAGCGGCACAGCCCGGTCGGCATCGCCCGGCGTGCAGCAGTTCACCCCGACCGCGATCACCTGCTCGTGCCCCGCCACCAGACCGAACGCCGCGCCCAGATCCTGACCGGCCCGCGTGCGCCCGCCCTCCACGCTGTACGACAGCCACACCGGCACCCCGCACCCCTCGACGGCCCGCAGCAGCGCCTCCGCCTCGTCGGCGTCCGGCACGGTCTCCAGAGCCAGCACATCGGGCCCGGCTGCCACCAGCGCCTCGATCCGCGGCCGGTGGAACCGCTCCAACTCCCGCACGCTCAGCCCATAACGCCCCCGGTACTCACTGCCGTCGGCGAGGAAGGCACCGTAGGGGCCGATGGAGGCGGCCACCCACAGGTCGGGGGGCTGGGCGGGGGGCCGGGGGGCTCCCCCCTCCCCCCTCCCCCGCCCCACCCCTCCCCCCGAGCCCCCGCCCGGTTCCCCCACCACCCCAGCGTCAGCCGAGTCCACGTCGCCCTGCGCCAACTCGCCTGCCGCTCGCGCGAGTTGAATGCTGTCGGCCAGCAGGCGCGCGGCCTCGTCGTGGCTCAGGCCGCGGCGGGCGAAGCCCTCGAAGGTGGCCTGGTAGCTGGCCGTGGTCAGGACCTGGGCGCCCGCCCGTACATAGGCCGCGTGTGCGGCCTGGATCTGCCGCGGGGCATCGGCGAGCAGCCGGGCCGACCACAGCGCGTCGCTCAAGTCGAAGCCCTGTGCCTCCAGTTGGTTGGACAGGCCACCGTCGAGGACGACGGGACCCTGCGCGAGGGCCGCTGCGAGTGTCCGGGCGGGCCGCACGGTCAGGCTCCGTTCAGCTGCGGCAGCACCTGCGAGGAGATCAGTTCGAGGTGGTCGAGGTCGTCGAGGTCGAGCAGCTGGAGGTAGATGCGGGACGAGCCGGTCGCCTCGTACTTGCCGATCTTCTCGACGACTTCGGCGGGCGAGCCCGCGAGTCCGTTGGCCTTGAGTTCCTCCACCTCCCGTCCGATGGCGGCGGCCCGGCGGGCCACCTGTGCGTCGTCCTTGCCCACGCAGACCACCAGCGCGTTGGAGTACACGAGGTCGTCCGCCCTGCGTCCGGCGGCCTCCGCGGCCGCCTTCACCCTGGTGAACTGCCGCTCGCTGTCCTCGATGGAGGCGAACGGGATGTTGAACTCGTCGGCGTACTGCGCGGCGAGCCGTGGCGTGCGGGTCGCCCCGTGGCCGCCGATCAGGACGGGCACCTTGGCCTGCGCGGGCTTGGGCAGCGCGGGTGAGTCGCTGAGCTGGTAGTAGGTGCCGTGGTAGTCGAAGGTCTGGCCCACTTCGGTGGCCCAGAGTCCGGTGACGATGGCCAGCTGCTCCTCCAGCCTGGCGAATTTCTCCTTGGGGAAGGGGATGCCGTACGCCTTGTGCTCGTCCTCGAACCACCCTGCTCCCAGGCCGAGTTCGACCCGGCCTCCCGACATCTGGTCGACCTGGGCGACCTGGATGGCGAGGACGCCCGGCAGCCGGAAGGTGCCGGCCGTCATCAGCGTGCCGAGCCGGATGCGCCGGGTCTCGCGGGCGAGCCCGGCCAGGGTGATCCAGGCGTCGGTCGGCCCCGGGAGCCCGTCGGCGGATCCCATCCGGAGATAGTGGTCGGAGCGGAAGAAGGCGTCGAAGCCGAGGTCTTCGGTGGCCTTGGCGACGGTCAGGAGGGTGTCGTAGCCCGCGCCCTGCTGGGGCTCGGTGAAGATGCGAAGATCCATGCCTCCATCCTGCACCGTTGGACCGCCGTCAACCCCGCCTCCACCACGCGCCGCACCACAGCCCGGTCGGGTGAATATTCGCCGATCTCGCGGGTCGCGCCCCCTCTGACCAGTGACGTTGGCGTCGAACGTTCGTTGGCTCGGGCGGAGCCGGACCGCCCGGCCCGCGAGTCGGCGGCCCTGTCCGGTGCGTCGACCGATTCTCCGCCCTGTCCGCCGCGCGGGAGGGCTTGGGCCGAGGAGGCCGCCATGTCCCAGGAAGCCGTGCCCGAACAGAGCGTGCCGCAGCAGTCGGCGCCGCAGTCCGCCGCCCAGCGGGAGGGTGCGCCGAAGGGGCTGTTGCAGCAGATGGAGGAGCTGATGGCGGCGCTGAGTGCCGATCTGACGCAGCTCGACGCGGATCTGCAGTCCACCGCCGACCGCGCGCCGTCCCCGGGCGAGGCGCGGCAGACGTCCGGCCATGAGGAGCGCGAGCAGCGCGAGAGGCGCTAGCGGGAGGGGTGACGGTGGTGGCGGGGGGCCCGGGGGTGGGCCGCCGGTCCGGGGCTCCGTCTCCACCGTGGCCGGGCGGTTCGTACGCCCCTTGCTTCCTCCGTTCACCGAGGTCCTTTGACGCGTGGGGGCGTCGGCGGCCGCGGCTGCTCCGGCCGCCCGTGTCATGGCGGGCCCGTCGTCGAGTCGCGGAGCTCCGCGGCCGATCTCTCCCGGTCCCGTAAGGCGAGCCGGCGCAGTATTCCGCGGACTCGGTCGCCCGATTCGTCGGCGGCGTCGATGGCCTCGATGCACTGCCAGTACAGGCCCTCCTCGTCGGTGGCGCAGGCGACGGAGACAAGGGCCATGGAGACGTCGCCGAGCAGGGCGCCGAGGGCCGTCAACGCGCTTGCGGGGTCGGTGACTTCGGACAGCTGGGCGGCCCGGATGCCGTCGCGCCGCATTCCGGAGTGGTCGAGGACGGCGCAGCCCCGGCCTCCTGCTTCACTGAGGCCGCGTGCCTCGCTCCGCAGTTCCGGCGGGCCGGTGGCCGCGAGGTGGCCGCCGATGGCCTGGGCGAGGGCTTGTGCCTGCCAGGCCTCGGCGACGATGTCGAGCACGGCCCGGGCTTGGGCCAGGGCGTGTTGGCTGACTTTGAGGAGCCGTACCGCATCCATCCGATATCCCCGTTCGTGCGACGGACCCGTGCTTCGCTTCCACTACCTAGCGTGAGCGTGCGGGGCTCGGAAAGCCAGAGGAAATCGGAAATCTGTGCACAGCAAGTCGATTGTGAGTATCTCGGTCACTCGGATGAGTGACTCTCCGTGTCCGTCGGCGAGTTGTGCGAGTGCTTGGGCGGCTTCGGGGCGGGAAAGCGGAGTTCGTTGCGGTCGATCTTGGCGGCGAGGGCCGCGAGGGCGTCGATGCCGAGGACGTCGCAGAGCTGGAGCAGATAGGCGAGGACGTCGGCGACCTCGTCGGTGACGCGGTGGGCCTGGTCGGGGTCGCTCATGACGCGGGCCGACTGCTCGGGGGTCAGCCACTGGAAGATTTCGAGGAGTTCGGAGGCTTCGACGCTGAGGGCGGCGGCGAGGTTCTTCGGCGTGTGGAAGGGCTGCCAGTCGCGGGCGGCGGCGAAGTCGGCGAGCCTGCGCTGCAGGGCCGGTACGTCGAGTCGGTTCACGCGCCCAGGTCTACCACCGTCGCTCCGTGGTCTTGGCGGGCGCCCGCGCCGTCGCCGACGGCGGCGAGCAGCCTGATGTGGCCGCGGGCGCACATCTCGGCGGCCAGGGCGATGAGTTCGCGGCTCTGGCGGGGGTCGAGGGCGCGGTCGAGTCCGTCGGCGAGGACGGTGAGGGTCTGCATGGCCGGGGGCACCTCGGCGACGGTGTCGACGGCGAGGACGCCGGGTCCGGTGAGGAGCACGAGGGCGAGGGCGAGGTAGCGCAGTTCGCCTTCGCCGAGGCGGCCGACGGGGGTGCCGCCGCGGGTGCCGCCGCGGGCGAGGACGGCTCGTAAGGTGCCGTCGGCGAGTTCTTCGGTGGTGAGGCCGGTGACGGGGCCCGTGCAGCCGGCGCGGGCGGCGGCGACGAGGCGGCCGTGGCGGATGCCGCATTCGGTGCGGGTGCGGCGGAGGACTTCGGCGAGGTTGTCGCAGTCGCGCCGCAGCCGGCCGCCGCCGCTCGCCCGGGTGGGGGTGACGGGTTCGCGCATGCGCTGGGGCTGGGGGTCGCAGGGGAACACCGAGCGCAGGGCGACGACGACTTGTTCGGCGGCGGCCAGGACGCGCACTTGCCCCGGTGTCTTGCCCGCGACGCGCAGGGGCAGCAGCGCGGTGCCGAGGCGGTCGTCGGGGAGTGGGGCGCGCGTGACGGGGACCGCGCCGGCGGTGTGCCAGGCCGCCTGGACGGTGGAGCGGCTCGGGTCACGCAGGGCGGTGCTGAGGAGGGTCTGGCCTTCGCTGGTCAGACGCTCGCCGACGACGCGGAGTTCCGGTTCGGCCTGGACGGCTAGATCGAGGCGGACGGGGCCGGCGGGCCCGTCGACGGTGCAGCCGATGCGGAAGCCGCGGCGGCCCTGGGCGTCGGCGCCGGCGCGTTCGGGCACGCAGCTCGCGGGGTCGGGGAACACGCTGGCCAGGGGCGCGCCCGAGCCGAGTCTGGCGAGGGCTTCGAATGCTTCGAGGACGCTCGTCTTGCCGCTGCCGCTCGGCCCGGTGATCAGGGTGAGCGGGCCGAGCGGGATGGCCGCGCCGCGGTGGGTGCGGAAGGCGGAGAGCCGCAGTTCGGTGACGGTGGGGCGATCGGGGTGGTCGGTTCGGTCGCTGGTGGTGGTCGCGGTGGTCATGGCTGGGACCGTACGCAGCCGCAAACTGACGAACCGTTCCGCCGCGTTGACCTTCCTACTAATGAGGGACGGCTCAGCGCTGCGGGACGGTCCTGGGCGGGGCGGGTGGTGCGAGGGGCTGGGGTCAGGGGTGCGGGACGGCCGCCGCGGCGATGCCTTCCACTTCGGTGCCGGCCGGGGCGAGCAGGAAGACGTTGCGGTCGACGCGGTGCATGCCGCTGCCGAGGCCGAAGACGACGCCGGTGCTGAAGTCGAGGATCCGCTTGGCCACTTCGGGGTTGGCGCCGGTCAGGTCGAGGAGGACCGGGATCTGGGCGATGAGGTATTCGGCGACCTCGCGGGCGTCCGCGAAGATCTGCACCCTCAGGACGACGAAGCGCCGCTGTTCGACGGTCGCGTAGTCGCCGGGAATGGTCTGGTGGTCGACTCTGGACGGCCATTCGTTGCGACCGCGCAGCGGAACGACCTGGGCGAGCCCCTCCCACTGTTCGTCGGTGACGTCGTACCTGCTCACCGGACCACCTCGCCCACGTGCTGTATCTGCATCCGGCCATGATGACGCCGCTCACCCGTTCAGCCCAACTTCGACACGGCCGCGGGGGTGTCGGCTATGACTCATTTCCTTCGCGGCGCCGGGCGTCGGGCGGGCGGGCCGGGGCGTGTTCAGGCGCAGGAGGGGCAGAGTCCGCGGTAGGTGATCTCGGCGCGGGACAGGGTGAAGCCGAACCGTTCTTCCGCCGGCAGGTCGGCGAGCGGGTCGCCGGTGGGGTGGACGTCGCGGATGGTGCCGCAGCGGGAGCAGACGAGGTGCTGGTGCGGCCGGTGCGCGTGGGGGTCGTAGCGCTTGGCGCGGCCGTCGGTGGAGACCTCCATGACCTCGCCGAGCGAGACCAGCTCGCCGAGCGTGTTGTAGACGGTCGCCCGGGAGATCTCGGGCAGCAGTCTGGCGGCGCGGACGTGGACCTCGTCGGCGGTCAGGTGGACGTGGTCGCCGCCGTCCAGGACCTCCGCCACGACGCGCCGCTGGGACGTCATCCGCCAGCCACGCCCTCGCAGCCGTTCGAGCAGGTCACTCATACCGGTTCACCTGTCCACGCTTCGGGTTCGACGGGTCGCGCGGCGGGTCCGCCAGGGGCCGGCGCGCGATCCGAGGGGATATGGATTTGGTGTACTTCTTGACTTGGATTTGGTCCATCGTAGGATCGATATCGGCGTTAGCCTAGGGACAGGAAGAACTCCGAACCCACCCGCAACAAGACTCCGACCCATCCGGGAGACAGAGACGTCATGGGGGATCGCCGCCGCGAAGACGCGGGGTGCCGGCCCGCGGGTGCGTGCCGTCGCCCGCGTCGCAGTGGTGGAGACCGCCCGGGCGGGCGACCGCCCCGCCATCACCGCTGCGCCTTCCGGGGTGCGTGAGCGTGTGGGCCGTATCGTCCTGCCAAGTCGTGTACGCGGCCCGCTACTTGTCCACCCCGTCCCGTGCGGCCCGTGGTGTGGCGTGGCGCGTCGCGACCGGCCCTCGCGGCGGGGGCCCCGACCCGGCCCCGCCGCCCCCGGTCCCGGCTTCGCGATCGTAACGAGGTCGAGGCCGTCCGCCGGAGCCCGCGCCCCGGCCGTTCCACCGCCCGCAGTTCCTGAGCACTGTGATCCACCGAGCCGAGAAGGATTGCCATGTCCGAGAACCCCGATGCAATCGTCACCGACCCCAAGACGGAGGGCACAGGTGGCGGCTGCCCGGTCGCGCACGAGCGCGCCCCGCACCCGACGCAGGGCGGCGGAAACCGCCAGTGGTGGCCGGAGCGGCTCAATCTGAAGATCCTCGCCAAGAACCCGGCCGTGGCCAACCCGCTCGGTGAGGAGTTCGACTACGCCGAGGCGTTCAAGGCCCTCGACCTGCCGGCCGTGAAGCGGGACATCGCGGAGGTGCTCACGACCTCGCAGGACTGGTGGCCGGCCGACTTCGGCAACTACGGCCCGCTGATGATCCGGATGGCGTGGCACAGCGCGGGCACGTACCGCATCAGCGACGGGCGCGGCGGCGCCGGCGCCGGTCAGCAGCGCTTCGCGCCCCTCAACAGCTGGCCGGACAACGTGAGCCTCGACAAGGCCCGCCGTCTGCTGTGGCCGGTGAAGAAGAAGTACGGCAAGAGCATCTCGTGGGCCGACCTCATGGTGCTCACCGGCAACGTCGCCCTGGAGACGATGGGCTTCAAGACGTTCGGCTTCGGCGGCGGCCGCGCCGATGTGTGGGAGCCCGACGAGGACGTGTACTGGGGCCCCGAGACCAACTGGCTCGACGACGAGCGCTACACCGGCGACCGCGAGCTGGAGAACCCGCTCGGCGCGGTCCAGATGGGTCTCATCTACGTCAACCCGGAGGGCCCCAACGGCAACCCGGACCCGATCGCGGCCGCGCGGGACATCCGCGAGACGTTCCGCCGGATGGCGATGAACGACGAGGAGACCGTCGCACTGATCGCGGGCGGCCACACCTTCGGCAAGACGCACGGCGCGGGCCCCTCGGAGGCGGTCGGCAACGACCCCGAGGCCGCGTCGCTGGAGCAGCAGGGCCTCGGCTGGAAGAACAGCCACGGCACCGGTGTGGGCCCCGACGCGATCACCAGCGGTCTGGAGGGCATCTGGACGAACACGCCGACCGCCTGGGACAACAGCTTCTTCGAGATCCTCTTCGGCTACGAGTGGGAGCTGTTCAAGAGCCCCGCGGGCGCCCACCAGTGGCGGCCGAAGGGCGGCGCGGGCGCGGGCACCGTGCCGGACGCGTTCGACGCGTCGAAGTCGCACGCGCCGACGATGCTGACGACCGACCTCTCGCTCCGCTTCGACCCGGCCTACGAGCAGATCTCGCGCCGCTTCCTGGAGAACCCGGAGGCGTTCGCGGACGCCTTCGCCCGCGCCTGGTTCAAGCTGACCCACCGCGACATGGGCCCGGTCGTGCGCTACCTCGGCCCGGAGGTGCCCTCCGAGGAGCTGCTGTGGCAGGACCCGCTGCCCACCCGCACCTACGAGCTCGTCGACGCGCAGGACATCGCGTCCCTCAAGGAGCAGGTCCTCGCGTCGGGCCTCACGGTGTCGCAGCTCGTGTCGACAGCGTGGGCGTCCGCCTCGTCGTTCCGCGGCAGTGACAAGCGCGGCGGCGCCAACGGCGCGCGCATCCGGCTCCAGCCCCAGATCGGCTGGGAGGTCAACGAGCCCGACGAGCTGGCGACGGTCCTGCGCACCCTCGAAGGCGTCCGTACGTCCTTCAACTCGGCGCAGACCGGCGGCAAGCAGATCTCGCTGGCCGACCTGATCGTGCTGGCCGGCGCCGCGGCCGTCGAGAAGGCCGCCCAGGACGCCGGCACCCCCGTCGAGGTCCCGTTCACGCCGGGCCGGATGGACGCCTCGCAGGAGCAGACGGACGTGGAGTCGTTCGCCGCGCTCGAGCCGACGGCCGACGGCTTCCGCAACTACCTGGGCAAGGGCAACCGGCTCCCGGCCGAGTACCTGCTGCTCGACAAGGCGAACCTGCTGACGCTGAGCGCCCCCGAGATGACGGTCCTCGTCGGCGGTCTGCGCGTGCTGGGCGCGAACTACCAGCAGTCCTCGTTCGGCGTCCTCACCGACCGCCCGGGCACGCTGACCAACGACTTCTTCGTCAACCTGCTCGACATGGGCACGACGTGGAAGGCGACGTCGGCGGACGAGAGCACCTTCGAGGGCCGCGACAGCGCCTCGGGCGCGGTCCGCTGGACCGGCACCCGCGCCGACCTGGTCTTCGGGTCCAACTCGGAGCTGCGCGCGGTCTCCGAGGTGTACGCGAGCGACGACGCGAAGGAGAAGTTCGTGCGCGACTTCGTCGCGGCGTGGGACAAGGTCATGAACCTGGACCGGTTCGACCTCGTCTGACCGTCGCCCCGGGCCGGCCGCTCCAGGCCGGCCCGGGCCACCGCGCGGGGAGCGCCGACGCGGCGCTCGTCCCAACCAGGGGGCAGCTCAAGGGAGTTGCCCCCTTCGCGTGGGGCGAGGCTCTCAGCGCTCGGCGGCCGGGGCGGTCCGGTAGGGCGCCGCGGCATGCTGGGCGGCGTACAGGAGGGCGGGCTTCAGCTTGGGCCAGAAGTAGCCGTCCTGACAGGAGTACGGCGGGGTGAACCCGTCGCAGCCCCGGCCGTCGCTGTCGCCGACCTCGATGGTGAAGCTGGCCAGGCCCAGCTTGTCGAAGGTCCAGTCGTCGGTGCCGCCGGACGCGTCGTACAGGATCTCTCCGGCCTGCCCCGACTGATAGCCGGTCATCGCACCCATCCGGTCCGCCAGGGCGCGCAGCGCGGCGTCGTTCCCGGTGTGCACGGTGTGGTCGAACTCCCAGGGCAGCAGCACCATGCTCGCGTCGCTGTGGAGGCTGATCATCATGCCCCGGGCGTCGGCGGGCGCGGGGTCGCCGTTCCCGGTGCCGGTGCGTACCGCCGGGTACAGCTGCCGGAAGAGGCCTTCCAGGGCGGAGTTCTCCGGCTCGGAGTCGGCGGAAGGGCCGAGGTACTGCTCGGCGCACGGCTGCCGCGAGGTGCCGAGGCCGCCCCAGTGCGTACCGGCGTTGCGGTTGAGGTCGACGCCGATGCGGCCGCTCCAGCCGCAGGAGGCGCCGTGGGAGTTGTCGGCGTTCTTGCGCTGGAGGACGGGGTTGTCGCCGCCCGAGGCCACGATGTCGACGCCGTCGGGGTTGGCGATCGGCACGACCCACATCTCCGTCGTGTCCATGAGCCGGGTGATGTCGGGGTCCTTGCCGTACTGCGAGGTCAGCTCGTCGATCCACCGCCAGGTGACCTCGCCGGTGGTGATCTCGCGGGCGTGGATCTGGCTCATCAGGAAGAAGCGGGGCTTGGTGGAGTTCGGATTCAGGGCGCAGTCGCCCTGCCGCAGCTTGGTGACGCAGATGGCCTTGAGGTCCCGCCCGCTCGCTCCGTTCTTCTTCCGCCAGGACTGCCCGTACGTCATGACGGTGGCCAAGTCGGGGTGCTGGGCGGCGACTTGGGTGAGGTGGGCGTAGTGCCCGTCGACCGTGTGGTAGCCCCCGTAGTAGGTGGCGCCGGCGGAGGGGCTTACGGCGTCGGGCACCGGGCGGGGCTGGGCCCCCACGGCCACCGGGCTGAACCCGAGGCTCCGCAGCGACGCGGCGGTCGCCGCATCACCCAGCACGAACAGGTCGTTGCCCTGTCGTCGCTCCAGCAGGTCGTACCCGGCGGAGACGAGGGTCTGCGCGTCCGCGGCGTGCCGGATCGGCACCCGGTAGGTGACGAGCGGGCCGGGGGCGGTGGCACGCGGGCCGGGGGTGTCGGCCGTGGCGACGGGGGACGGGGGAAGAGCGGCGGCGGCCAGGACGAGAGCTCCGGCGGCCACGAGCGCGAGACGTCTGCGGGACATGAGCGGGCCTTCCGTGGGGGGCGGGCGCGCGGGGCCGATGAGCCGACCCGGCGGACCTCGCGCACACGCCGCGAGCCGACGCCGTGCTCCGTGGCCTCGTTCGTGCGGAGTGGGGCGGTCCTTGTGCAGGGAGGCCGTGCGGCTCGCGACGGTGGCTCGCGCCTGGGCAGCGGCGGAGGCTTCTCCGGGGTGCGGGGGTCGTACTGGGGGACTCAGCCGATGCGGACAGACGGGTCGGATCGCATGGTGGCATGCACACGCCATTGACGGGAAGAGGGGGTGCGTCACCCAGGCGCCCTCCTCCCGGAGGAACGACGCAGGTCAGGAGGGAGGCGTGGGGTCACGGCACGGGGCGAATTCCGGTCGATGCGTGGGTGGTTGCTCTGGTACGGGGACGGGGGCGAGGGGGTTGCGGGCCGATGGGGGTGCCGTTCAGCGGCGTAATGGGACGGGGAAGGCGACGGCCGCGCCCTCAACTTCTCGCCAGGTCGGGCGTGTTGAGCGTCCCGATCAGGCGCCCGCCGGAGGGGCACGGCGCGCCCGTGGGCCCCGCGCGGCCCGATGCGCCGCCATGGCAGCCAGGGCTTGGCGGCCCCCGCTCCCCTGTCGACCATCGCCACTGGAAGTCCCTGGTGCTGGGCGCACGCGGAGCAGCACCCAAGAGCCCACATGCTCCCCTTGCGGCCGCGGCATACGGTGTTGCCCATGACGCAAAACGACCGCGACCTCGACAGTCTCGTACGCGGACGGATCCGTGCGCTGCGCCTGGCGCAGGGCTGGTCGCTCGATGAGCTGGCCGGGCGGGCCAAGCTCAGTCAGTCCACGCTCAGCCGCATCGAGAACGGGCAGCGGCGCCTCGCCCTGGACAGCCTCGTCACGCTCGCGCGCGCCCTGGACACGACGCTCGACCAGCTGGTGGAGACCGCCGAGGACGATGTCGTCTCCAGCCCGATCATCGACGCCTCCCGGGGGCAGCTGCGCTGGCCCATCAAGGCGGACCCCGGCATGACGGTCATCCGCCAGCGCATGACCGAGCCGCCGCCCGACAGCCCCTCCCGCCTGCGCGCGCACCCGGGCCGCGAATGGCTGGTCGTCCTCTCCGGCACCGCGGTGCTGCTGCTCGGCAACCGCCGCTTCCGTGTCGAGACCAACCAGGCCGCGGAGTTCCCGACGATGCTGCCGCACGCCATCGGCGCGGAGGGCGGGCCGTGCGAGGTTCTCGGCATCTTCGACCGCGATGCCCGCCGCGGCCACCAGCGCCCGGACGACGGCGGCGAGCAGCGCCGCTCCTGAGAGGCCGCTTCGTGTCGTGCACCCGGGGACGAGCACTGGGGACGACGGCGCCTCTGGAGGTCCTGACTTGCGCGTTCGGCAGCTCGGGCCGCCATCGCCTTGCGCATTCCGCAAAGGGTGATGCCGAGCGCGCAAGGCGCGCCTAGCTTGGGCGTCATGACCAACGCATTCACGCAGGCAGCGCAGGACCACGGCCACGGACCGGGCACCGGAGGACATCCCCGCACCCACGCCCCCGAGCAGGAGGCCGACCAGCGCCGCAGCCCCGGGCAGGAGGCGGCGACCGACGGGCACCACCACGGTGATGTACCTGGCAACGAGACCGACGCCCACAGCCAGGCGGAGATCCTCGACCTGGACGCGGAAGTGCTGGCCGAGCACACCGCCGCCATCATCGCGTCGCTGCCCCTCAAAGCCGCCCCGCGCCACATCGTGGACCTGGGGTGCGGCACCGGGACCGGCACCTTCGCGCTGCTGGCGCGCTTCCCCGAGGCCGAGGTGATCGCCGTCGACTCCTCGGCCGCCCATCTGCGGCGGCTGCGCGAGAAGGCCGGGGCGGCGGGCGTGGCCGACCGGGTGCGTACGGTCCACGCCGACCTCGACGGAGAGTGGCCCGAACTGGGCGCGCCCGACCTCGTGTGGGCGTCGGCCTCGCTGCACCACATGGCCGACCCCGGGCGCACCCTGCGCCTGGTGCGCGATCTCCTCGTACCGGGAGGGCTGTTCGCCGTCGTGGAGCTGGCAGGCTTCCCCCGTTTCCTGCCCGCCGACGCTCCCCAGGAGCGACCCGGCCTTGAGGAGCGCTGCCACGCCGCGAGCGCCCGCCACCATGCCGAACACGTGCCGCACCGCGGCGCGGACTGGGGCCCGCGACTGCGCACGGCCGGGTTCACCGTCGAGGAGGAACGCACGGTCGAGGTGGATCTGCCCGGCTCACACAGCGAGGCGATCGGCCGGTACGCCCTCCACAGCCTCCGGCGCCTGCGCGGCACCGTCGCCGGGACCCTGCCGCCCGAGGACATCACCGCCCTGGACCAACTCCTCGACGCCGAAGGTCCCCACAGCATTCTGCGCCGCGAGGACTTGGCCGTCCGCACGCAGCGTTCGGTGTGGGCCGCGCGGCGCGACTGAATCCGGCTCAGGCCACGGGACCGGGCGCGACCTCCATTCCGGCCTCGGACATCCGCAGCAAGCCTGCGTAATTGCGGCGGCTCGCCCTGAACTCCCGTGAGTGAAACCCGAGTTGCCGGGCTTTCCTCCCTCAATACCGCACTCCCCCACCACGGCCGAGCCGTAACAAGAAATTCACCTCCCGCGGTGTGACTGGCATCTCAAGCCCGGCCGTTGACCGTGGTGACCTGCGGGCATGCAGGGGATGCATCAGAGATGCGGGAGGGCGGTTTGCGGGGAGGGTGCCCGCTGTATGTAATTCCCTCGTTTACAGATTGCGTGCGACCAACGGCGCATGCTGCTTACAGGGGGATGGAATGTACGAGCAATTCCTGTCGGAAAAACTCGACAAGTTGAGACGTGACGGCCAGTACAGATCGTTCGTCGAAATCAATCGTCAGGCGAACGCGTACCCGAAGGCGATGCACCGCACCACCGACGGCCGCGACCAGCAGGTGACCGTCTGGTGCAGCAACGACTACCTGGGGATGTCGCAGCACCCCAAGGTCGTGGAGGCCATGCACCGGGCCATCGACGCGTACGGCGCCGGGTCCGGTGGTTCGCGGAACATCGGCGGAACGCACAGCCACTACGCCGCACTTGAGGCCTCGCTCGCCGAATGGCACGGGAAAGAGGCCGCTCTGGTCTTTCCCACGGGGTACAGCTCGAACGATGCGACGCTGCAGTGCCTTCTGCGCCTGCTGCCCGATCCCATCATTCTCTCGGACGAGCTGAACCACGCCTCGATCATCAACGGAATCTGCAGCACCAAGGCCGAGCGCCGGGTATTCCGTCACAACGACGTGGACCACCTGGAAGAGATCCTCGCCGCGCAGCCGCTGGATCGCCCGAAGATCGTCGTGTTCGAGTCCGTGTACTCGATGGACGGCGACGTCGCCCCCATCGAGCGGATCGTCAAGGTCGCGCACGAGTACAACGCGCTCACCTATCTCGACGAAGTGCACGCGATCGGAATGTACGGCCCGCGGGGCGCGGGCATCGCGGCGGACCTGAACGTCGATCATTTCGTCGACATCATCCAGGGCACGATGGCCAAGGGCATCGGTGTCATCGGCGGGTACATCGCCGGTTCGACCACCCTGGTCGACACGGTCCGCAGCTTCGCCTCGGGCTTCATCTTCACCACCTCCCTGCCGCCCGCCGTCGTGGCGGCCTGCCACGCGAGCGTGGAGCACCTGAAGACCTCCACCGCCGAGCGGGACGCGCTCCAGCGCAAGACCGCCCAGCTGCGCACGGCCCTGGAGGCGGCCGGGATCCAGGTGATGCCGCAGAGCACCACGCACGTCCTGCCGGTCCTGATCGGGAACTCCGAGCTGTGCAAGCGGTCGGCCGCCCGGCTGCTGGAGGTGCACGGCGTCTACCTTCAGCCGATCAACTCGCCGACCGTTCCGGCCGGGACCGAGCGGTTCCGCGTCAACGTCACGCCGAACCACTCCGACGAGGACATCGCCCACCTGGTCTCCGCCCTGGACGAGGTCTTCACCCACTTCGGCCTGCACGGGAGGACCGCGTGACGACAGCGGCCACCCCCGTCGTCCGCCAGGCCGAACCGGCGGACATCGACGAACTCGTCCGCCTGCGCGCCTACTTGCTGGACGGCGGGGACGACACCGATTCCGCGGCGCTCCCCTACACCGCGGCGACCCCGCAGGCACGCGAGGCCTGGCGGACCGGCTACCGGGCCTGGCTGGCCAAGGCGCTGCCCCACGACGCCGACGTGTGCGTGGCGGTCGCCCCCGGCCCGGGCCGCCTGCGGGCCTGCGCGATCGCCGTCATCGACCAGCGTCCGCCCTCGCCCGCGTACCCCAGCGGCCGGGTGGCGTGGATGCAGTCCCTCGTCACCGATCCGCGCGACCGGGGCCAGGGCCTCGCCACCACGGTGATCGACCACCTCTTCGACTGGGCGCTCACCCGCGGCGCGGACGTCGCCGTGATGCAGAGCGCGAGCGGCGCCGTGGACTTCCACCGCCGCGCGGGCTGGCTCCCCACCGGCGAGGGCCTCTACCACCAGCCGGTCACCACGAGTCGGAAGGGCTGACCCCCATGGACACCGTCAAGGTACTGATCGCGGGCATGGGCTACGCCGGCACGCGGTTCCTGACCGCGCTGCGCAGCCTCTCGGGCCCGGGCGAACTCGGTCTCGACATCGAGGTCGCCTATCACGCACGCCACCGCACGGTCGAGGACGTCCCGTACTTCGCCACCGTCGAGGAGGCTCTGGAGGCCTTCTCGCCCGATCTCGTCATCGTCGCGGTGACGGACTCGGCGCACGCCGAGATCCTGACGCGCATGGCGGGCTACCGGGGCTTCGTGCTGGCCGAGAAGCCCCTCGCCTCCGTCCATGACGACCTGGAGTCGGTGGCCTCGGCCATGAGCGAGGTCTCCGGATTCGCCGTGGACCTGGTGGGGCGGTACTCGGAGGCGAGCATGGCCCTCCACGCGTACGTGCACCACCACCGGCTCAACCTGGTGCGGGCGCACGCCACGTGGGGCAAGAACCGCATCAACGACCACCGGCCCACGGTCGGGGTCACGAGCGAGGTCATCCACTCCCTGGACCTGGTGCAGCGACTCGCCCTGGACGGCGAGCGGCTGCGGCTGCGCAACGCCGTCGGCGTCTGCTCCGACTACTCGATCTCGGGACCCGACGTCCTGGACAGCGTGGCCCTCACCGCCCAGCTCGGCGACGCGGTGGTGAGCTGCTACAGCAGCTTCGTCAACGTCACCCGGCAGCGCACGATCGACTGCACCTTCCGCGCCGCCGACGGCGGCCTGGTGTACGCCGCCGCGGAGTACTCCAACCCCACGTGGGACGCCGACCAGTTGCGGATCTGGCGGGTCATCGACGGCCGCGAGGAGACGCTCTGCGCGGTGGACACCCGCGACGATCCGGTTCCCGAGGGATTCGACACCATCGTCGGGCTGCGCCGTGTCGTCGCGGACGCCGTGCGGTTCGCCCACGACCGGCAGCGTCCCGTGGTGCCGTTCGCCGGGATCGAGGAGTCGGTACGGCTGCAGCTCCTGCTCAACGAGATAGAACAGACCGCCCAGTTGACCGGGCCGGTCGGCTACTTCCCCGACGGCCGGCAGGTCAGCACCGAAACGGACTTGGAGCGCCTCGGATGAGCGCCACACAGACAGCAGCACCTCCCCGGGCACAGGACGGACGCGGCAGGTTCATCCCGCTGCTCGCGCTGGGCACGTTCGCGCTGGGCGTGGACGCCTACGTGATGGCCGGGCTCCTGCCGCACGTGTCGGAGGACCTGAGCATCTCGACGTCGTCGGCCGGGCAGATGGTCACCGTCTTCACGCTCTGCTACGCGCTGGGCGGGCCGGTGTTCGCCACCCTGCTGGCCAAGCGGTCGGCGAAGGTGGTGCTCGGCGTGGCGCTGGTGGTCTTCACCCTCGGCAACGCGCTGACCGCACTCGCCCCGACGCTGCCGGTCCTCCTGGTGGCGCGTGCGGTGGCGGGCGTCGGCGCGGGCGTGTACTCGCCCATAGCCGCGGCCACGGCGGCCGGGCTCACCACTCCGGAACGGCGTGGCCGTGCGCTGGCCACCGTCATGGGCGGGCTGAGCATCGGCACCGTCATCGGTGTCCCCGTCGGCATGCTCCTCGCCTCGCACATCGGGTGGCGCGGCACGCTGTGGCTGATCACGGCGCTGGGCGTGGTCGCGCTGATCGGCATCGTGCGGCTGCCGAAGATCGAGGTGAGCCCTCCGCCGCCGCTGGGCCGCCGGGTGCGGGCCCTGGCCAGCGGCCGGGTCGCGGGCATCGTCTCCGTCTCGCTGCTCGGCGGCATCGCGAGCCTCGGCCTGTACACCTACCTCGCCGAGTTCCTCCTCGACGCCGCCCACACCCACCAGACGGTCTGGGCGATGTGGGCCTGGGGCGCGGGCGGCATCATCGGCAGCCTCCTGATCGGCCGTGTCGTGGACCGCACCCGTCGCCCGTTCGCCGCGGTCACCTGGATCCTGGTGCTCATCGTGGCCAGCCAGTTCGTGCTGCCGACCGCCGCGCACACGGCCGCGGTCCTGGCGGTCGTGCCGCTCGTGATCTGGGGTGCGGCCGGCTGGGCGGTGCAGGTGCCGCAGCAGCATCAGCTGATCGCGGCCCAGCCCGAACAGGCCACCGTCGCCGTCTCGCTGAACAGCTCCGCGGTCTACCTCGGCAGCGGCATCGGGTCCGCGCTCGGCGGCCTGGTGCTGGGCCTCGGCGCGGCCCCGGGCGCGCTGCCGTACTACACGGGCGCGCTCACCGTGGTCGCCCTCGTGCTGCACCTGACCGTCGTACGGGGTGCCGTCCGGCGGGCCGAGAGCGCGGCCACAACCCCCTGACCTGGGCAAATGACCAGGGTTGGCTAGCATTGCCCGCATGGATATCGGGCTGCGTCATCTGCAATGCTTCCTCACCCTGGCCGAGGAGCAGCACTTCACCTGGGCCGCCGACCGCCTCGGTATGTCCCAGCCCACGCTCAGCCGGCACATCCAGCGCCTGGAGGGGGTGCTGGGCCGCGATCTGGTGGACCGCAGCACCCGCCACCCCCGCCTCACCGCGGAGGGGCACCGGCTGCGCGCCGATCTCCAAGTCCTGCTGCCGCAGCTGGAGTCCGCGCTCCAGCCTCCCGAGCCGCAGCCCTCGCTGCGGCTCGGCTATGCGTGGGGCTACCCCCTCCAGCGTGGCCGCCAGGCGCAGGCCACGCTGGAGGAGCGGCACCTCGTCCTCGTGCAGACCGTACGCCGGGACGACCGCACCGCCGGCCTGCGCGAGGGCGCGGTCGACGCGGCCCTGCTCTGGGGGACCGTCCGCGATCCGCGCCTGGTCACCACCGAGATCCTGCGCGAGCCGCACATCGCGGCGGTCGCCCGCACCTCCACCCTGGCGGTGCGCGACCGGGTCACGTGGCGCGACCTCGGCCGCCGCTGCCTCATCGTCAACACCGTCAGCGGCACGCTCAGCGCCCAGGACTGGCCGGCCGACGCGACCCCCGAGATCGGCGCGGAGACCTCCAACATCGAGGAGTACCTGCACGCCGTGGCGGGCCGCCGCGGGGTCGGCGTGCTCCCGGTCTCGGTGGCCGCGCAGCACCCGGACCCCGACATCCTGTACCTCCCCCTGACAGGCGCCCCACCCGCGATCCTGACCTACGCCTACCCCCGCACCAACCCCCACCCCTACGCGGCCACCTTCGGCCAAGCCCTCCGCCAGGACCAGCCCGAGCGCTCCACCCCCCGGACGGAGGGGCAGCGGACGGCTTCGGCGGAGGTGTAGGGGTGGGTCACGGGTTTGTGCGGGCGGTCTCGCGCCGCGCACGCGTGAACGCGCAAGCCAGAGACGTCACGCGTCCTCGCGCACCGGCTCCAGAATCGCGACACACTCCACATGATGGGTCGTCGAAACGGTGAATCAATCACATGAAAGAAATCCGCAGGTCAGCGCCGTACCGAGGGCAGTTCGGGCCAGGTTCGGTGTGCGTTACGGCGCCACATGCGATCTCTTGTCGCATGACCCCCCTGGCGCGAGCTCGTGATTGCGGAGGCCAGGGCGCGAGCAGAGAATCAGCCGGGGCATCGCTTTATGGCATTTAAAATGCCATACTCCCGTTATGGCTGGCGACGACACTGACTTCCTCCCCGGCGATGGGCCCACCAGCGGCATTTCCGTCTCCCTCGCCGCCGGCACCCTGCAGGCGATCCGGGAACGGGTCGGCAAGCGGGGCGTGTCCGCCTACCTGGAGAAGGCTGCACAGCGGCAGATCGAGCGCGACAGCCTGGACGAGCTGATCGCCGACTTCGAGCGCGTCAACGGCCCCGCCGATCCGGAGGCCGTGGCCGCCAAGCGGACCAAGCTCACCGGCACCCCGGACTCCGGGGCCGGTGCGGCCGCGTGAGCGGCGCTCTGATCCTGGACAGTGAGGGCCTGGCCAAGGCCGTCCAGCGCGACCGCGAAATCCAGGAGTGGCTTGCCGCCGCCCGCGATGCCGACTGGCCCATCATCACCTCGGCTGCGGTGCTGGTGGAGGTGATCCACCCCAGGATCAATGACGCGGCGCTGAGTTGGACGCTGTCCCGACTGCGCGTAGAGCCGGTCACTCGGGCCATCGCCCAGTCCGCCGCCACGCTGCTGCGTACGGCCGGGCTGCACGGCCACAAGTACGCCATCGACGCCATGCTCTGCGCCACCGCGCTCGTTCAGCCCGGCCGCGTCACGATCCTGACGTCCGATGTCGAAGACATCTCCACGCTCACCGCGGACCACACCCGCGTCTTGGCCGAGAAGGTCTGACGCGGTCAGAGCCGGCAACCAGTCCCTGCCCGCACCAGCACCAGCACCAGCACCAGCACCAGCACCAGCACCAGCACCAGCACCAGCACCAGCACAGTATCGGCGAGGCGGCACCCTCGACGGGGAGTGATGTTGCGTTTACCGTAAGTTGAGGAACATGCAGGCGTGTGCTGGCCTCGGGGGGCGGGATGCAGCGCAAGGAGCGGTTTCGGAGCATCGTCAGCGATTTCGGTGCAACCTGTAAGCAGGCATTGCTGCACGGGCAGAAGGAAGCCGCGATCCGCCGAGCGGTAGAGACCCTTCTCGTCGAAGCGGCGGGGGTGTTGGGGTTGCAGGCGGTCCTACATGCCGAAGTCGCCATCGCTGCACACCGCATACGCCCTGACCTGGCAATACGGGTCGGAAAATTGCCGCGCAACATCGTCGGCTACGTCGAGCTCAAGAGCCCCGACAAGAGCACTATCCATCCTGGCGGCCTGAATCAGCGCGACCGCCGTCAATGGGAAGGCATGGCGAAACTGCCCAACCTGATCTACACGAACGGTCAGACCTGGATCATGTACCGTTCAGGTCGGCAGTACGGCGACACCATCCACTTCGAGGGTGATCTGCGCAGCGCCGGCTCCCGCCTACGACTGCCGGTCGCCAGCGAGGCCGCTTTCGAGGCCATGCTTGTCGCGTTCTTCAGCTGGCAACCCCAGCCACTGACGTCAATGCGGGAAGTGGTCGCCCAGGTCGCCCCGCTGTGCACTCTTCTGCGTGATGCCGTTCACGACCGCCTCGACGCCGAAGGGGTCCTTCCGCGCCATCAACGCCCGTTCACCGACCTGGCTTCCACACTTGAGGTTGACCTCTTCCCAACCACGGATGACCGGGACAAGCGTGCCACCTTCGCTGATCGGTACGCCCAGTCCGTCACCTTTGCGCTCCTGCTCGCCAGTTCAGATGCCGCTGGTGACAAAGACAAGACATTGATCGGCACGAGCCTGCACGACGTGGGCCGACGCCTCGGGACTGAGCACTCCGTGATGGGCCGCGCCTTGCAGATCCTCACCGACCAGGTCGAGGGGGAATTCCGCGACAGCCTGGACATGCTCGTCCGCGTCATCGACGCCATTGACTGGGAGAGTGCCCTCGCCAGCGAACCCAGCTTCCACATCCATCTCTACGAGCACTTCTTGCAGGAGTACGACGCCGACCTACGGAAGGATTCGGGCACCTATTACACGCCAGCCCCGCTGGTGGCAGAGATGATCCGCCTGGTTGATGAGGTGCTGGCGACCACTCTGGACTGCCCGGATGGCTTCGCTGACCCCGGCGTGTCCATAATCGACCCGTCGATGGGAACCGGCACCTTCCTCACCGGCATCATCGACCTCGTCGCCCGCAAACAGTCCGAAGGTGGCAACGAAGGCTTCCGCGCCGAATCCGTGCAAGAGCTCGCCAGCCGACTGATCGGGTTCGAAAAGCAGATGGGAGCCTTCGCTGTCGCTCAGATGCGCGTGGGACAGATGCTCCGACACCTCAATGCCCGGGTTCGACTGGGCGACATGCGCCTGCACCTGGCCGACACTCTCGCTGACCCGTGGCGACCCAGTGAACTCTTCGATCGCTACGGCGCCTTGTGGGGGCCTTTACGCGAGGATGCCGAGGCAGCCAGCAAGATCCAGCGCAACGAACGAATCACCGTCGTCATCGGCAACCCTCCCCACCGAGAACAGGCAGAGGGTCAGGGCGGATGGATCGAGAAGGGCTCACCGGGCCGCGGTGCCCCGCCCCTGGACGACTTCCGGCTGCGGGGTGCAGCAGGCGTGTACGAGAACAAACTGAAGAGCCTCTGCACCTACTTCTGGCGCTGGGCCACCCACAAAGTCTTCGACCAGCATGGCGATCACGGCGTCGTCTGCTTTGTCAGCACCGGCGGCTTCATCCGCAGCGCAGCCTTCCAGGGCATGCGTTCCTACCTGCGACGCACCTGCACAGAGGGTTGGGTCATCGACCTCACACCCGAGACGAAGAGGCCCCCGCTCAACAGCCGCTTCTTCCCTGGAGTTCAGCAGGAGTTGGCCATCGCCATCTTTGTCCGCCGGCAAGGCGAGCTACAGGAGAACTTGGCACCCGTCCACTACGCGGCTGTTCATGGAACCCGCCCAAACAAAGAGGAGCAGCTGCATCACCTGCATATCAGCGGCCCCGGCTGGCGCACTTCCCGGTCTGTCGAGCCTGCCCCTTTCACGCCTGCCCCTCAAAGCGGCTGGGACACTTTCCCTGCCCTCACCGAGCTAATTCCCTGGTGCAAGCCTGGCATCAAGACCAACCGAAACTGGGTCATCAGTCCATCCAAAACCATTTTGCACCGACGTTGGAACCGCCTCGTACAAGAGCGTGACCCCGCAACGAAACAGGAACTGTTCAAAGCGACCCGTGACCGCACCCTGGAAAAGGAAGCCCGCCAGATCCCGGGCCATCCCCACCCGCCAATCCGCCTACACATCGAGCGGGGCCCTTGTCTCACTCCGATACGAATTGCCCATAGGGCCCTCGATCGCCAATGGCTCATACCCGACGGTCGAGTCATCGACTACTCCCGCCCCGAGTTGTGGCAAGCCGATATCGACGGTCAAATCTTCGTAGTCGAACAGCACACCCAACGCCTGCAGACAGGGCCAGGACTGCTATTCACGGCCCTAGTCCCAGACATGCACTACTTCAACGGAAACGGGGGCCGCGTCCTACCGCTCTTGCACGCCGACCGAACCCCCAATATCACCCCAGGGCTCTTGCCTCACCTCGCCAACTCCTACGGTCTCCAGCAAATCCTTCCCGAGGAGTTACTCGCCTATGTCGCCGCTGTCACTGCCCATCCCGCCTTCACGGAGCGGTATGCGGATGACCTCAACTCCCCCGGCATACGTATCCCCCTGACCTCCGATCGTGACCTCTGGCATGAGGCCATCAGCCTTGGGCGCCACGTCTTGTGGTCCTCAACGTTCGGCACACGCTGTATCGACCCGGACGACGGCCGCCCAGCAGGCACATGGAATTGGTGGCGGCGCCTACACCCCGAGATCACATACGCCCGGGAGATCGCATCCGACTCGCTCCCATCGGCCGTCAACTACGACGTCGAACACCACCACCTTGTTATCGAGGGCGGCATCTTCACCGGCGTAACTCCCCGCATGCGCAACTACGCCACAGGTGGACGCAACGTGCTCGACAGCTGGCTCGCTTACCGGAGCGACCGCGCCACCGGCAAGATAACCAGCGAACTCGACCGTGAGCGCCCTGATCAGTGGGAACCGGAATGGAGCCGGGAACTCGTCGAAGTTCTTGCTGTACTCAGGCATCTCACAGCCTTGGAACCTCAGCAGGCAGAGCTTCTCGACCGCGTGGCCGCCGCCCCCATAATCGACGTCGCTGAACTCACCCGCCGCCATGTACTCCCGGTGCCTGACCGCGCCCAGCTCGCTCACACCGGTCCGATCCATGTATTCCTGCCCGGCATGGACACAGTCGATGGCCAACCGTCAGGCCCCGTCAAACCGCTGTCTCTCCCGAATGACCCCGCGGATGCCACGCCGCCCAAGTCGCACTCACCAGCACACCCCGCCCCACGCGCCCGACGGCGTCGCGGCCCGGACTAATTGATGGTGCACGAATCCCCGCGGAAACGTCGAACATCGTCGCCGGGGCAGCAGCACAGGAGCACTACGGATACCGCACGCACTGCGGCTACGAACTCAATGTGGTCGACATCCCCGCATGGCGCCTCGCCGAACTCGCCCCGATCCCGTGCCGGCCAGACTCGTCAAACCCCACCCTGTCGTGACCTCGGTATAAAGGCAGCCGAGCCCATGGGATTGACTCAATCAATCCAAGGCCGAGCCCTTCGCATCATCCAAGCCCTCATCACCACCACCGAGAACCATGGCCACAAGGCAAACACTCAGAACCACCCAGGGCGCAAGAAGGCGGCCTCCGTGGCGAAGTCGCTGAACGCAAACGCCGCGCGGATCAGCTAGCCCATGAGGCGAATCAACGGAGCTGGGGAGCCCCCATGCAGGAAGCCCGCACCGCGCACGCTCACGCCCATCGCGTCAAACGCCTCGAAGGACAACCGGACGCCTGGCACCAGACCAAGCGCCTGACCGAATACGTCACAGCGGTACCGCAAAGACGGAAGCCGACAGGCCCCACCCGACGCACCGTCACCTGCAAGAACGAGCGCCTGGCACATCATCAGAGCGCGCGCCAAAAGGGCCTCGCGTGCGTCGGACATGCGTCAAGATACCGCCCGTAACGCCCACAGCACACATAGCGCACGCTCAGCGAATCCGCAGGTCAGAGGTCACGCGTCCTCGCGCACCGGCTCCAGGATCGCCACGCACTCCACGTGATGCGTCATCGGAAACAGATCGAACGCCCGCAGCGTGCGCGGCTTGTAGCCCGCCTCTGCGAAGTACGCCAGGTCGCGGGCCAGGGCGGCCGGGTCGCAGGCCACGTAGGCGATGCGGCGGGCGCCCAGGGCCGCCAGGTGTTTGACCGTCTGCTTGCCGGCGCCCGCGCGGGGCGGGTCCAGGACGATCAGGTCCGCTTCGGTGATCTTGGTGCGGGGCAGCACCTGCTCGACCTTGCCGTGTTCCACGCGGACCCGGGGCAGGTCGGCCAGGTTGTGGCGGGCGTCCTCGACGGCGCGCTTGGAGGACTCGATGCCGAGCACCGCGCCGGTCTCGCCGACGCGCTCGGCGATCGCGCCCGCGAACAGGCCGACGCCGCAGTACAGGTCGAGCGCCATCTCACCCTTGCGCGGCATCAGGCCCTGCATCACGGCCTTGACCAGGGTGTCCGGGGCCTGCGGGTGGACCTGCCAGAAGCCGCCCATGCCGACGCGGTAGGTGCGGCCGTCGGCGCGCTCGCGGACGAAGCCGCGGCCGTGGACCCGGTGGATTCCGCCGTCCTTCTCCTCGACCCGGAGCACTGATACGGGCTTGTCGAGCTCCACCAGGGGCAGGCGGCCGCCCGGCCGAGGGGTGAGGACGACCTGGCGGTCGTGCGAGCCCGAGGCCGCGATCGCCTCGACCGACGCCAGCTGCGGCCACTCCCGCTTCTCGATGCCCAGCTCCGTCACGCCCGGCGAGGCGATCATGCAGTGGTCGACCGGCTCGACGTCGTGCGAGCGGTGCTTGCGCAGGCCCGCGCGGCCCTCGTCGTCGATCGCGTACTGGACGCGGGTGCGCCACGCCGGGACCTGGCCCGCGGGGAGCTTGTCGCCCTCGGCGGGCATGACCGTGCCGTCCCAGCCGGCCTCCTCGGGCGTGAGGCCCGCGAGGCGCTGGAGCTGCTCGGTGATGACGTCGCCCTTGAGGCGGCGCTGGGCGCCGGGCTTGGCGTGCTGCCAGTCGCAGCCGCCGCACTTGCCGGGACCGGCGAACGGGCAGGGCGCCTCGACCCGGTCCTTCGACGGCTCCAGGATCCGCACCGCGTCCGCGCGCAGGAAGCGGGAGTCGCTCTCGCCCTCGGTGACGCGGGCGACGATCTTCTCGCCGGGCAGGGCGTGGCGTACGAACAGGACGCGGCCCTCGGCGGTGCGGGCGATGCAGTGGCCGCCGTGTGCGACGGGGCCGACCTCGACCTCGTACTCCTCCCCGACCAGCGACGACAGCGACGGCTCGGGTGCGTTCTGCTGCATGGGTGGGTGACTCCAGGGGGAAGAGGGGAAAACGGCGGGCGGCCGGGCGGTCAGCCCACCAGTCTACGTGGGTGTCGCCCGGCCGCCCGCCACAGGCACGGCTCAGCTCTTGTTGCTCGGCTCCTTGGGCCGGGGCACCGGGCCCCGTCGCACCGAACCGGGCGCGTTCCAGTCGGCGCGCTTGCGGGCCCGCTTCTTGGCGGCCTCGGAGGACTCCAGCTGGTAGGGGACGGAGGTCACCATGACGCCGGGGGTGAACAGGAGGCGGCCCTTGAGGCGCAGGGCGCTCTGGTTGTGCAGCAGGTGCTCGTACCAGTGGCCGACCACGTACTCGGGGATGAACACGCTGATCGCGTCGCGCGGGCTCTCGCGGCGCAGGCCCCGCACGTACTCGATGATCGGGCGGGTGATCTCGCGGTAGGGCGAGTCGAGGATCTTGAGCGGTACGTTGATGCCGCGCCGCTCCCACTCCTCCTTGAGCGCCTTGGTCTCGGCCGGGTCGACCGAGATCGACAGGGCTTCGAGCTGGTCGGAGCGCATGAGCTTGGCGTAGGCCAGGGCGCGCAGGGTGGGGCGGTGCACCTTGGAGACCAGCACGATCGAGTGCACGCGGGAGGGCCGCAGGCTGTCGTCGGAGGGCTCGTCGGGGGCCGCGATCTCCTCGGAGACCCGGTCGTAGTGCTTGCGGATCGCGGTCATCGTTCCGTAGAAGATGACCATGCCGAGCAGCGCGACCCAGGCGCCGTGGGTGAACTTCGTGGCCAGGACCACCACGAGCACCAGGCCGGTGAAGAAGGCGCCGAACGCGTTGATCGCGCGGGAGCGGATCATGCGGCGGCGCTTGGCCGGGTCGGTCTCGGTGGCCAGGTGGCGGTTCCAGTGGCGGACCATGCCGGTCTGGCTGAGCGTGAACGACACGAAGACGCCGACGATGTACAGCTGGATCAGCCGGGTCGAGTCCGCGCCGTAGATCACGACGAGCAGCACGGCGGCGCCGGCCAGCAGCACGATGCCGTTGGAGAACGCGAGCCGGTCGCCGCGGGTGTGCAGCTGGCGGGGCAGGTAGCGGTCCTGGGCGAGGATCGAGCCGAGCAGCGGGAAGCCGTTGTACGCGGTGTTCGCGGCGAGGAACAGGACCAGCGCGGTGGCCGCGGCGAGCACGATGAACAGGAAGCTGCCGTTGCCGAAGACGGCCTCGGCGACCTGGGAGATCACCGGGTTCTGGACGTATCCGGAGCCGACCGGGGCGCCGTTGTGCAGCAGGTCCTCGCCCGGCTTCTCGGCCATCCGCACATGGGTGGTCATGGCCAGCGCGATGATGCCGCAGAACATGGTGACGGCCAGGGCGCCCATCAGGGCCAGGGTGCTGGCGGCGTTCTTCGACTTGGGCTTGCGGAAGGCGGGGACGCCGTTGCTGATCGCCTCGACGCCGGTGAGCGCCGCGCAGCCGGAGGAGAAGGCGCGCAGCAGCAGGAAGACGAGGGCGAAGCCGGCCAGGCCCTGGTGCTCGGCCCGGATCGTGTAGTCGGCGGTGGGCGCCTTCATGGTGTCGCCCATGACGAGGCCCCGGTAGGCGCCCCAGGCGATCATGATGAAGACGCCGGCGACGAAGACGTACGTCGGGATCGCGAAGAGCTTGCCCGACTCCTTGACCCCGCGCAGGTTCATCAGGGTGAGGAGCACGATCACGGCGACGGCGCACAGCACCTTGTGCTGGACGACGAAGGGGATCGCGGAGCCGAGGTTCTCGATGCCGGAGGCGATCGAGACGGCCACGGTCAGGACGTAGTCGACGAGCAGGGCGGAGGCGACGGTGAGTCCGGCCTTGGGTCCGAGGTTGGTGGTGGCGACCTCGTAGTCGCCGCCGCCGCTCGGGTAGGCGTGCACGTTCTGCCGGTAGGAGGCGACCACGGTGAACATCAGCACCACGACCGCGACCGCGATCCAGGGACTGAAGTGGTACGCCGACACACCCGCCACGGAGAGCACCAGGAGGACTTCTCCGGGCGCGTACGCAACGGACGAGAGCGGGTCGGAGGCAAAGACGGGAAGTGCGATGCGCTTGGGGAGGAGCGTTTCTCCCAGCTTGTCGCTGCGCAGCGCCCGGCCGATCAGGATCCGTTTGGGCACGTCGGTCAGTTTGGACACGCAGAGGATCGTAAGCGCTCTGTCTCGCTGAGGCCCACCCGGCTCCCGTCGACGGCGGTACGTGCTGGAGGCACTGAGTGAGTGCATCGCGGGGCGGTCCGCATAAGCTCATCAGGCGGCAACGTGGATTTCTGTTGCCACGCTGTTGCCCGGCTAGCCGAGAAGGAAGTAGTGAGCAGGGTGTTTGCGCAGGTCATCGGGGCGACCAGGAGTGCGGGGTAAGGGGACGTGCACATCGTCATCATGGGCTGCGGGCGAGTGGGAGCCGCTCTCGCGCAGACCCTGGAACAGCAGGGCCATACGGTCGCGGTGATCGACCAGGACCCCACGGCCTTCCGTCGGCTGGGTGCGGGCTTCGGCGGGCGCCGGGTCACGGGCGTCGGCTTCGACCAGGACACCCTGCGCGAGGCGGGGATCGAGGAGGCCGGCGCGTTCGCGGCGGTCTCCAGTGGCGACAACTCCAACATCATCGCGGCCCGGGTGGCGCGCGAGATGTTCGGCATCGAGAACGTGGCGGCCCGGATCTACGACCCGCGCCGTGCCGAGGTCTACCAGCGGCTCGGCATCCCGACGGTCGCCACGGTCAGCTGGACCGCCGACCAGATGCTGCGGCGGCTGCTGCCGTCCGGCGCGGAGCCGCTGTGGCGCGACCCGAGCGGTGGCGTGCAGCTGGCCGAGGTGCACACCTCGGCGGCCTGGATCGGCCACAAGATCAGCAAGCTGCAGGAGGAGACCGGCGTACGCGTCGCGTTCCTCACCCGGCTGGGGGAAGCGGTCCTTCCGACGTCCCAGACGGTCCTGCAGGAGGGCGACCTGGTGCACGTCATGATGCGTACCGACGAGGTCGAGAAGGTCGAGGCGGCGTTCGCCCAGGGTCCCGAGGAGGGCGGTCACTGATGCGCGTGGCGATTGCCGGGGCCGGCGCGGTGGGCCGTTCCATCGCGGGCGAGCTCTTGGAGAACGGGCACGAGGTGCTCCTCGTCGACAAGGCGCCCACCGCCATCTCGGTGGAGCGGGTGCCGCTGGCCGAGTGGCTGCTCGCGGACGCCTGCGAGATCACCTCGCTCGACGAGGCGGCGCTCCAGCGGTGCAACGTGGTCATCGCGGCCACCGGCGACGACAAGGTGAACCTGGTCGTCTCGCTGCTCGCGAAGACCGAGTACGGGGTGCCGCGGGTGGTGGCCCGGGTCAACAACCCGAAGAACGAGTGGCTGTTCAACGAGTCGTGGGGCGTGGACGTCGCCGTCTCGACGCCGCGCCTGATGTCGGCGCTGGTCGAGGAGGCGGTGAGCGTCGGCGATCTCGTTCGGCTGCTGCGCTTCAGCCACGGCGACGCCAACCTGGTCGAGCTGACGCTGCCGCCGGAGTCGGCGCTGGCCGGCACGCAGGTCGGCGACGTGGCCTGGCCGGAGGACACCTCGCTGGTCACGATCATCCGTGGCACGCGGGTCCTGACGCCGAGCCAGGAGGAGACCCTGGAGGCGGGCGACGAGCTGCTGTTCGTGGCCGCGCAGGCCCGCGAGGAGCAGCTGGAGGACCTCCTCTCGGTCCGCCGCGAGGACTGATCCCGCGCGAAAGGGCCCGGAACCGTGGCGGTTCCGGGCCCTTCGTCGTGTGCGGCGCGGGCTACGCCTCGCCGGCCGCGGCGGCCTTGCGGGCCTTCTCGGCGGCCTCCTCGGCCTCCATCTCGGCGAAGACGTCGATGGGTGCCGGGGCCTTCGCGAGGAAGACCCAGGTGAGCCAGACCGCGAGGAGGAACGGCGGGATCTTCAGGGCGATCAGGACCCAGCCGAGCTGCGAGGTGTTGGCCCACCAGTACAGCGGGAAGAGGATCGCGCACTTGGCGAGCAGGATGAGCCCCCAGGCCCAACTGGCCTTCGCGTACGCGGCCTTGCGGCCCGGGTTGCGGGTGCGCCAGGACAGGTTCTCCTTGAAGACCGGTCCGAGGATCAGCCCGATCAGCGGTACCCCGCAGAGGGTGGTGACGATGTACGCGAGCGCCAGGCCGAGGGTGTAGAGCATGCCCGGCAGGTAGAAGTCCTTGGCGTTGCCCGTCATCATCGCGAAGACCACGCCGAAGGCCACACCGAAGACGCCGCTGAAGGCGTGCTTCATGGTGTCCTTGCGGACCAGGCGGACCACGACGAGCAGCAGCGACACCGCGAGGGCGGCGATCGCCGAGGTGTGCAGGTCCTTGTTCACCGTGAAGATCGTGACGAAGAGCAGTCCCGGAAGGACCGTCTCCACCATGCCGCGCACCCCGCCGAACGCCTCGAAGAGCGCGGCCTCGGTCACCGCCTTCGCGTCGGCGGGCGGGGTGGAGGTGGGGGTGGTGGTCGGCTTGTCGACTGACGTCACCGGCTACTCCTGTCCGAGCGGTCGGAGTTCGTATTTGGGGTTGAACAGCACCCGCCGGCCGTGGCTCATGGAGATCCGGCCCGAAGCGATGAGCTTGCGGCCCGGCTCGATGCCCACGATCGAGCGCCGTCCCAGCCACACCACGTCCAGCGGGGCGGTGCCGTCGAAGAGCTCGGCCTCGAGCGCCGGCACACCCGCCCGCGGTCGCAGGGTGACGGTCCGCAAGGTACCAGTCACTTTGACTATCTGGCGGTCACTGCACTCGGAGATGCGGGTGCACCCCGTGGCCTGCGTGTCCTCCTGCAGTTCCGCGGAGTGCAGGTCCTCCTGCGAGGTGGACAGCCGGTCGAGCATCCGGCGGAAGCGCCCCGCGGGCTTCTCGGTACGAAGGTCAGCACTCATACAGAAAGCGTAACCGGCAAGACCGCTGCGGAATCAAAGCGTGTGGTCAGCACGGGCCTGGTCGCGCTACGGCATCGGTACCGGAGGGGGCGCACGCGGTCAGCGTTCGAAGCGGTAGCCCATGCCCGGCTCGGTGATGAAGTGGCGCGGGTGCGAGGGGTCGAGCTCCAGTTTGCGGCGCAGCTGGGCCATGTAGACCCGCAGGTAGTTGGTCTCGGTGCCGTAGGAGGGCCCCCAGACCTCCTGGAGCAGCTGCTTCTGGCTGACCAGGCGGCCCGTGTTGCGCACCAGGACTTCGAGCAGGTGCCACTCGGTCGGGGTCAGGCGTACGTCGCGGCCGTCCCGGTTGACCTTCTTGGCGGCCAGGTCGACGGTGAAGTCGTCGGTCTCCACCATCACCACGTCGTCGGCGCCGTCCGCGCCGCCGACCGGTTCGGCCCGGCGCACGGCGGCGCGCAGCCGGGCGAGCAGCTCGTCCATGCCGAACGGCTTGGTGACGTAGTCGTCGGCCCCGGCGTCGAGCGCCTCGACCTTCTCGTCGGAGGTGTGCCGGGCGGAGAGCACCAGGATCGGGACCCGGGTCCAGCCGCGCAGCCCCCGGATGACCTCGACGCCGTCCATGTCGGGCAGGCCGAGGTCGAGCACGACCACGTCGGGGTGGCGGGCGGCGGCGAGCTGGAGGGCGGTCGCGCCGTCGGGGGCCGCGTCCACCTCGTACTTCCGTGCCTTGAGGTTGATCACGAGCGCGCGCACGATCTGCGGCTCGTCCTCGACCACGAGCACCCGGGTCATCTGGGACACCTGCCTTCTGCGGGGACTGACGATGCGGTTCGGTTCATGAGCCGACCTGGGCGGAGAGGTCGGCGGGGGTGCGGCCCGGGCCGGGGGCGGCGCGCACGGTGAGGACCATGGTGAGGCCGCCGCCGGGGGTGTCCTCGGCGGCCAGGGTGCCGCCCATGGCCTCGGCGAAGCCCCGGGCGACGGCGAGTCCGAGGCCGACTCCGGCCCCGCGGGGGGCGTCGCCGTAGCGCTGGAAGGGCGCGAAGATGCGGTCCTTGGCGGTGTCGGGGACGCCGGGGCCGCGGTCGGTGACCCTTATCTCGACGCGTTCGGCCAGGCCGCTGGCGGCGACGGTGACGGGGCTGTCGAGCGGGCTGTACTTGACGGCGTTCTCGACGATGTTCGCGACGGCCCGCTCCAGCAGGCCCGGGTCGACCTCGACCATGGGCAGTGTCTCGGGGATGTCGAGGACCACGCTGTCCTCGGGGACGCCGCCGAGCGCCATGGGCACGACCTCGTCGAGGTCGATCTCGCGGATGAGCGGGGTCACGGTGCCGGTCTGGAGGCGCGACATGTCCAGGAGGTTGCCGACGAGGTGGTCGAGCCGGTCGGCGCCGCCCTCGATGCCTTCGAGGAGCTCGGCGCGGTCCTCGTCGGACCATTCGACGTCGTCGGAGCGCAGCGAGGTCACCGCGGCCTTGATGGAGGCGAGCGGGGTGCGCAGGTCGTGGCTGACGGCGGCGAGCAGCGCGGTGCGGATGCGGTTGCCCTCGGCGAGCTTGCGGGCCTCCTCGGCCTCCCCCACCAGGCGCTGGCGGTCCAGGACCACGGCGGCCTGGGCGGCGAAGGCGCCGAGCACCCGGCGGTCCTCGGCGGGCAGCACCCGCCCGGACAGGGCGAGCGCCATGTGGTCGCCGACCGGCATGTCGACGTCCGCGTCCTCCGGGCGCCGGACCGGGTGGGGTCCGACGCTGCCCGCGCGGGTCCAGGGCTCCACGTCGCCGGCGCGCTCCAGGAGGGCGACCGACTCCATGGCGAAGGTCTCGCGGACCCGCTCCAGGAGGGCGTCCAGGCTGGTCTCGCCGCGCAGGACGCTGCCCGCCAGGAAGGAGAGGATCTCGGATTCGGCGCGCAGCCGGGCGGCCTGGTGGGTGCGGCGGGCGGCCACGTCCACGACGGAGGCCACCGAGACGGCCACCAGGACGAAGATGACGATGGCGACGATGTTCTTCGGATCGGCGATCGTGATCTTGTGGACGGGCGGGGTGAAGTAGTAGTTCAGGAGGAACGAGCCGAACGCGGCCGAGGCGAGCGCCGGGGCCAGGCCGCCGAGCAGGGCCGCGGCCACCGTCAGCGTCAGGAACAGCAGCATGTCGTTGGCGAGCCCGAGGTCCGCGTCGACGTTGGTGAGGAGCACGGTCAGCAGGGCGGGGCCGATCACGCCGGCCGCCCAGCCCCACACCAGGCGGGCCCGCCCGAGCCGGGCGCCGCGCGCCACGGGAAGGCCGCGGCCCTTGGCGACCTCTTCGTGGGTGACGATGTGGACGTCGAGGTCGGGCCCGGAGTCGCGGGCCACGGTCTGTCCTACGCCGGGGCCGAGGATGTACTGCCAGGCCTTGCGGCGGCTGGAGCCGAGGACGATCTGGGTGGCGTTGACGCCGCGCGCGAAGGCGAGCAGCGAGGCCGGGATGTCGTCGCCTATGACGTGGTGGAAGCTGCCGCCGAGGTCCTCGACGAGGGTGCGCTGGACGGTGAGTTCCTTGGGCGAGGCGGAGGTGAGGCCGTCGCTCCTGGCCACGTACACCGCGAGGATCTCGCTGCCGGAGCCCTTGGCGGCCATGCGGGCGGCGCGGCGGATGAGGGTGCGGCCCTCGGGTCCGCCGGTGAGGCCGACGACGATGCGCTCGCGGGCCTGCCAGGTGGACTTGATGTCGTGCTCACCGCGGTACTGCTGGAGGTATTCGTCGACCCGGTCGGCGACCCACAGCAGCGCGAGTTCGCGCAGCGCGGTGAGGTTGCCGGGCCGGAAGTAGTTGGACAGGGCCGCGTCGACCTTGTCCGGCTGGTAGATGTTGCCGTGCGCCATGCGGCGGCGCAGCGCCTGGGGCGACATGTCGACGAGCTCGATCTGGTCGGCCCGGCGCACCACCTCGTCGGGGACCGTCTCGCGCTGGCGTACGCCGGTTATGGACTCGACGACGTCGCCGAGCGACTCCAGGTGCTGGATGTTGACGGTGGACACGACGTCGATCCCGGCCGCGAGCAGCTGCTCGACGTCCTGCCAGCGCTTGGTGTTGCGGGCGCCGGGAACATTGGTGTGCGCGAGTTCGTCCACCAGGGCGACGTCGGGCGCGCGTTCCAGGACGGCGTCGACGTCCATCTCGGTGAAGAGGCTTCCGCGGTACTCGATCTCACGGCGCTGGATCTGCTCCAGGCCGTGCAGCATGACCTCGGTGCGCGGTCTGCCGTGGTGCTCGACGAAGGCGACGACGCAGTCCGTGCCCCGCTCCACCCGGCGGTGTGCCTCGGACAGCATGGCGTAGGTCTTGCCGACGCCAGGTGCCGCGCCGAGGTAGATCCGAAGCTTGCCGCGTGCCATGGCCCCATTGTCTTTCAGAATTCAGCTGCGTACGCTGCGTCGACCTTACGGCCAACAATTCCAACAAAGGGGGTGAGGGCGGGGCGGGAGTCACGTATTGACGCGATTCTGATGCCCCGCCCCTGGGGTCACGGGCGGCTCGGCCGGCGGCCGTGGTCGACGAGCTGCCCGTCGTTCAGCTCCAGGACCCGGTCGGCGAGGCCGAGGAGCTGGCTGTCGTGGGTGGCGACCAGGGCGGTGACGCCCTCGCTGCGGACGACGGCGCGCAGCAGCTCCATCACGGCGAGGCCGGTGTCGGCGTCGAGCTGGCCGGTGGGCTCGTCCGCGATGAGCAGCGCGGGCCGGTTGGCGAGCGCGCGGGCGATGGCGACGCGCTGCTGCTGGCCGCCGGAGAGCTCGCCGGGGCGCTGCTGGGCGTGGCCGCCGAGGCCCACGAGGGAGAGCAGCAGCGCGACGCGGTCCTCGCGCTCGCGCGGGTCGGTCTTCTTGAGGCGCATCGGGACGCCCACGTTCTCGGCGGCGCTGAGGATCGGGATGAGGCCGAAGGACTGGAAGATGAAGCCGATCCGGTCGCGGCGCAGCTCCAGGAGGCCCTCCTCCGCCAGGCCGACGATGTCGGTGCCGTCGACGGTGATGGTGCCCTCGTCGGGCTGGTCGAGCCCGCCGAGCAGGTTGAGCAGGGTGGTCTTGCCGGAGCCGGAACGTCCCTTGAGGGCGACGAGTTCGCCGCGCGGCACCTCGAAGGACACGCCGCGCAGCGCGTGCACGGCGGCGGCGCCGCTTCCGTACGAGCGGTGCAGGTTGTCGACCCGGACCATGGCCCCGGTCGGCCGGTCCCCCGCGACCGCCGTCGCGCCGCCCTGCCCGCTGGTGCTCTGCGTCATCGCCCGATTCCCCCGTACGTCTGTGTGCGCGGCCGGGCGCCAGTATGTGCAGGTTACACCCGGCCGGGCAATGGATGCCCGGGTTTCGGCCCGGATTGCCCGCCTGGGCGGGGGTTTCCGGGGGCGCCGAAGCAACGCGTCTCCGGGGGCGTGCCCGTACGACGCCGATGGGCCGCGCCCCAAGAAGGAGTGCGGCCCGTCGATGGAGAGGGTGCGGTCAGCGGACCTCGGTGATCTCGGGGCCGCGCTGGAGCTGGCCCATGCCGCCGGAGAAGCGCGAGCCCTCCTGGTCCTCCTGCTGGACGCCCTCGGGCACCATCTGCGCGTCGTTGGGCAGCTTCAGGACGATCGGGTCGCGGGGCGCCATCGGGCCCTCGCCGCGCACCACGACGGTGTCGCGGAAGATCGTCTCCAGGAGCCCGGCGGCCTGCGGCTGCACCGCGCCCTGGCCGGAGATGACACCGCGCAGGAACCAGCGGGGACCGTCCACGCCCACGAAGCGGACCAGCTGGACGCCGTTGGTGCCGTCGGGCAGCTGCACGGGGACCTGCGCGCGCAGCTCCCAGCCGAGCGGGCCCTCGACCTCGTCGATGATGCCGCCCTGCTGGGTGATGCCGGAGGCGATCTCCTCGCGGACCTCGCCCCAGATGCCTTCCTTCTTGGGCGCCGCGAAGGCCTGCAGCTGGACCGCGCTGTCGTGCAGCACGACCGTGGCCGCCACGATCGCGTCGCCCGCGACCTCGACCCGCAGCTCCATGCCCTCGACCCCGGGGACGAAGAGCCCGCCGAGGTCCACCCGGCCCTCGCCGGGCTCGGAGACCTCGGAGATGTCCCAGGGACCGTCCGGACGGGGCGCCGGCGGCAGGTTCACCCTGCGCACCTCGCCCTCGCCACCCGCGCCGGCCTCGATGTCATCGGCCTCGGCGCCCTCGACAACCTGCTCGGCCTCGCCCGCCGAGTCCTCGGCGGTACCGCTCTTCTTGCGACGTCCGAACACGTCACTGTCCTTCCCGGTCGGATACGACCGAAGCGTATCGATTCCCACCCGTAGTGCCGCCACCGGCGGCCGAACCGTCCACGGCCGCATGACCGCCCGTGGACCCGAAGCCCCCCTCGGCCCGCGCCGAGCCGGGAAGCTCCGCCACCTCGTGGAAGCGCACCTTCTCGACCTGCTGGACGACCAGTTGGGCAATGCGGTCGAAACGCTCGAACCGAACGCTCTCGCGAGGGTCGAGGTTGACCACGATCACCTTGATCTCCCCACGGTACCCGGCATCCACCGTCCCCGGGGCATTCACCAGGGCGACACCGCACCGGGCCGCGAGCCCCGAGCGGGGGTGCACGAACGCCGCGTACCCGTCGGGCAGCGCGATGGAGACGCCGGTCGCCAGGACGGCCCGCTCGCCCGGGGCGAGCTCGGCGGCCTCGGTCGTCACCAGGTCCGCACCGGCGTCGCCCGGGTGCCCGTACGCCGGGATCGGCACCTCCGGGTCCACACGGCGGATGAGGACATCTACGGGTTCACGGCTCACGGGTTCACCTCGAAGGCGCGGGCGCGCCTGACCTGGTCGGGGTCGGACATCGCGGCCTGGATCTCGGCCGGGCGTCCGTTGTCGATGAAGTGGTCCACCTTCACCTCGATGAAGAGGGCCTGGGCACGGACCGCCACGGGCCCCTCGGGGCCGCCGATGCGGCCGGTGGCCCGGGAGTAGATCTTGCGGCCCGCCACCGCGGTGACCTCGGCCTCCAGGTGCAGCACCGTGCCGACCGGGACCGGGCGGACGAAGTCCGTCTCCAGGCGGCCGGTCACCGCGATCACCCGCAGCAGCCAGTTCAGCGAGCCGAGCGTCTCGTCGAGGGCGGTGGCGAGCACCCCGCCGTGGGCGAGGCCGGGGGCACCCTGGTGGGCCTCGCGCACGGTGAACTCGGCGGTGACGGTCACGCCGCTGCCCGCCCGCGCGGCCAGGTGCAGTCCATGGGGCTGTCCGTCGCCACAGCCGAAGCAGTGCCCGTAGTGCGCACCGAGCAGTTCGCCGGGTGCGGGCGCCTCGGGGTGCCGCACCGGCGCTATGGCGTCGGCCGGGGGCGTCAGGGACGCAGATGTAGCAGTCACAGCCGCAGACCTTACCCGCGGTCAAGGCGCAGGTCCCGCCGTGCCAAGCTAGCTTTCATGCAGCCCAATGCCCCGCAGTACGCAGAACGCCTCACCGCGCCCCGGTCGTGGTGGCTCATCTCCGTCCTCGTCGGTTTCGCGTGCGCCCTGATGCTGCTGCCGGTGGGCACCCTTCCGATGCTGGCCGGCTTCGTGGGCGGCACGGCGGTGTCGTGGGTGGTGGTGAGCGCGTACGGCTCGGTGCGGATCCGGGTGCTGCCGGACACGCTGGTCGCGGGCGAGGCCCGCATTCCGGTCCGGGCGCTGGGCGAGGCCGAGGTCCTGGACGCCGACGAGGCCCGGGCCTGGCGGCTGCACAAGGCCGATCCGCGCGCGTTCATGCTGCTGCGGGCCTACATCCCGACGGCGGTGAAGGTGGAGATCACGGACCCGGCCGACCCGACTCCGTACGTCTACCTCTCGACCCGGGATCCCGAGGCGCTGAAGGCGGCGCTGGCCGCCGTCCGCGCCGGCTGAGGGGGCGGCTCCTCAGCGGCCGAGCTCCCTGGGCATCGCGCCCGGCGGCAGCGGGTCGTCGGGCTGCTCCAGGGGCGGCAGCTCGGGCAGCGCGTCCCAGGGCACCTGGCGTGCGCGGAGGTCCTTCCGGATGTGCCCGGCGACCTTCTTGGTGTCGCGGCGGTTCATCACGGCGCCGACGGCCGCGCCGACCATGAACGGTGTCAGGTTCGGCAGGTTGCGGACCATGCGCTTCATGATCTGCTGGCGCAGCTCGCGCTTCATCTGGCCGCCGAGCGCGAAATTGAGCGTCGTCGGCTTGGTGACGTCGATTCCCCGCTCCTCGGTCCACGACGTCAGATAGGCCATGGAGCGCTCTTTGAGCGTGCCGGGCGGCCGCATTCCGTAGACCTCGTGCAGCTCGGCGATGAGCTTCAGCTCGATGGCGGCGACCCCGGTGATCTCCGCGGCCAGCTCGGCGGGCATCGCGGGCGGGACGGGCAGCATCGCGGCCGCGCCGATTCCCGCGCCGACCGTGGACGTGCCATTGGCGGCGCCCGCGATCAGCTTGTCGGCGATCTCCTCCGGACCGAGGCCGGGGAAGTGGGCGCGCAGCGTCGCCAGGTCCCGCACGGGAATGCGGGGGGCGATCTCGATAACGCGATCGGCAAGGTGGCCGAGCGAGGCCTTGATGCCCTCGCCGCCCTTGCGTACGCCCTTCTTGAGCACCGGAACGCTCTTCTTCAGGGCGGGAACGCCCCGGTCCAGAGCGCCCCTGCGCAGGGCGTCCAGGCGTCGGGCCCCGGCCGCGGGCCCCGCCTCTTCCTCAGTCTCCGGTGCCGTGCCCGCTGCTTCGAGCGAGGCCTGGTGGCCCCGCTCGGCGTCACGTGCACCATCGACAGCGCTCACCGCGGGGAGGCGGGCCGGCTGGGCGGGGTCTTCCACGCCTTCTGCCGGGCCTGTGCCGCCCTGGGGCGCCTCGGTGGAACCCGGGGCACCCTGTCGCCGGAACGGTCGCTTCCGGGGCGGTTTCGCGCCTGCCACGACGTGCCTGCTCAGTCGCAGTCGCGGCAGATCGGCTGGCCGTTCTTCTCGCGGGCCAGCTGGCTGCGGTGGTGCACGAGGAAGCAGCTCATGCAGGTGAACTCGTCGGCCTGCTTGGGCAGGACGCGGACGGCGAGCTCTTCGTTGGACAGGTCCGCGCCGGGCAGTTCCATGCCCTCGGCGGCCTCGTACTCGTCGACGTCGACGGTCGAGGTGGACTTGTCGTTGCGCCGGGCCTTCAGCTCTTCAAGGCTGTCGGAATCGACGTCGTCGTCGGTCTTGCGTGGGGTGTCGTAGTCCGTTGCCATGTCGCTCTCCCCCTCTGGGTGGTTGCGGTGTCTCAGCGCACGTAACGCGTGAGAGGCCGGACTTGTGCCCGACCTGAGGCGGAGATTTTGCCTCACATCAAGGTCTGTTACTCAATCGACACCCAACCGCACTCCTCAAGAGTGATCGTCTTGGATGGCGATCGGGACCGTACACGGTCCTAATGTCGCACTTCACCAGCGCCACCTCGTGTACTTCCCGTGATCTCACCCCCTGGAAACCCGGACTTTTCCCGGGATTACGGGGATTTCACCGATCACGGAGAGTAGGTGGCCGGTTGTTTGCCTTTGTGACTGATCACACACGAAACTCTTCGGAACAGGTCCCGAAAATTCCGCGCAAAGCGAACCGTCACAACAGCTTCGAGCAGCGTCTCAGACAGGCAGGGTGACACGCATCACGAGGCCGCCGCCTTCGCGGGGCTCCGCGATGATACGGCCTCCGTGGGCCCGCGCGACCGACCGGGCGATGGACAGGCCGAGCCCGACGCCCTTGTCGCTGCCCGTGCGCTCGGTGCGCAGCCGCCGGAACGGCTCGAAGATGTTGTCGATCTCGTACGCCGGGACCACCGGTCCGGTGTTGGTCACGAGCAGCGTCGCGTGGCCGTCCCGGAGCTCGGTGACCACCTCGACCCAGCCGCCTTCCGGGATGTTGTACCGGACGGCGTTCTGCACCAGGTTCAGGGCGATGCGCTCCAGGAGCACGCCGTTGCCCTGCACGACCGCCGGGCTCCGCTCGCCGCGGATCTCCACGCCCTTCGCGTCGGCCTCGTTCCTGGCCTGGTCGATGGCGCGGGAGGCGACCTCGGCGAGGTCGACCGGCTTGCGGTCGATGATCTCGTTGTCGCTGCGGGCGAGCAGCAGCAGGCCCTCGACGAGCTGCTCGCTGCGCTCGTTCGTGGCCAGCAGCGTCTTGCCGAGCTGCTGGAGCTCCACCGGGGCGCCGGGGTCGGACAGGTGCACTTCGAGCAGGGTGCGGTTGATCGCGAGCGGGGTGCGCAGCTCGTGCGAGGCGTTCGCGACGAACCGCTGCTGGGCGGTGAAGGCCCGCTCCAGGCGGTCCAGCATCTCGTCGAAGGTGTCGGAGAGCTCCTTGAGCTCGTCGTCGGGGCCGTCCAGCTCGATCCGCCGGGTCAGGTCGGTGCCGGCCACCCTGCGGGCGGTCCGGGTGATCCGCCCCAGCGGCGACAGGACGCGGCCGGCCATCGCGTACCCGAAGGCGAAGGCGATGACGCTGAGGCCGACGAGCGCGAGCAGGGAGCGGCTCAGCAGGTTGTCGAGGGCGTGCTGGCGCTGCTGGGCCATGCAGGCGCTGATGGCGTCGTTGAAGTTCTGCGGGGTGCCCCGGTCGGGGAGCTGGCAGCTGCCGCTGGAGACCACGATGTTCTGGCCGTCCACGATCTTGAACGGGGTGCTTCCCGTGTGGAGAGCCTGGGCGGCCAGCAGGTAGATGATCGAGAGGAGCAGTATCCCCGCGATCATGAACATGCCGCCGTAGAGCAGCGTGAGCCGTATGCGGATGGTGGGCCTGAGCCACGGGAAGGGGGGCTCGGGGGACTTCGGGGCCCAGGTGGGCTTGGGTGGCGCCGTCGGCGGCGCGGGCGTGGCGGCCATCCCCGTCAGATCCGGTAACCCGAGCCCGGCACGGTGACGATCACCGGGGGCTCGCCGAGCTTGCGGCGCAGCGTCATGACGGTGACGCGCACGACGTTGGTGAACGGGTCGGTGTTCTCGTCCCAGGCCTTCTCCAGGAGCTGCTCGGCCGACACCACGGCCCCCTCGCTGCGCATGAGCACCTCAAGGACCGCGAACTCCTTGGGCGCCAGCTGGATCTCGCGGCCCTCCCGGAAGACCTCACGGCGGTTGGGGTCCAGCTTGATGCCGGCCCGCTCCAGGATGGGCGGCAGCGGCACGGTGGTGCGCCGGCCGAGCGCGCGCACGCGGGCGGTCAGCTCGGTGAAGGCGAAGGGCTTGGGCAGGTAGTCGTCCGCGCCGATCTCCAGGCCCTCCACGCGGTCGCTCACGTCGCCGGCCGCCGTCAGCATCAGGACACGCGTGGGCATGCCCAGCTCGACGATCTTGCGGCACACGTCGTCGCCGTGGACGAGCGGGAGGTCCCGGTCGAGCACCACCACGTCGTAGTCGTTCACGCCGATCCGCTCGAGGGCCGCGGCGCCGTCGTACACGACGTCGACGGCCATGGCCTCCCGGCGCAGTCCGGTGGCCACCGCATCGGCGAGCAGTTGCTCGTCCTCGACGACGAGTACGCGCACGGCGCATTTCCTTCCCTAGGGACCCGCGTCGTTCGCGGGCATATCTGTGCACTGAACCAGTGACTGTGCGCTTCCATCCTGCCCCTTACGCCCGTAAACCGGCGGTAAGACGGTGCCGGACCGGGGCCCGCCGCCGACCTGCGGTTTCCGGCCACGGAAGGTGGCGCTCGCGGGAATGGACAGGATTGGCGCGGCAGTTGAGGTTTCTTTGAGAGTGGGCTTGGGGAGGACGACTGCACACCCCGCGATCACGCCCTGTATGTGGCATGCCACATCTGCACTTCGTGCTCGCGACCCACCGTCGGCACACCCCCGTGCCACCGACCCACGACGAGGGGGCGCACCATGGACGCTTTCACCGCAGGACTGCTGCAGCGCATAAGGACCACGGAAACCGACCTCACACGGGCGCGCGAGACCGGCGACGACTTCCTCGCCGACGTCGAGCAGGCCGAGCTTGACGACCTCCGTCGTCTGGCCGCCGAGCACGGCGTCGAGGTAGCCGTAGCGCTCTGATCCCATCCACCGGGAAACCCCGGCGCCACGGGACGGCGCCGGGGTTTCTTCATGCCCGGAGAGGACCGCACGGCGCTCAGTCGTGCCAGGCCCCGTGCTCCTCCAGGAGCGCCTGGAGCGGGCCGAAGAGGTCCGGGGAGGCGGCGATGGTGAGCTCGCGGGAGGCGGGCGCGCCGGGGCGGCCGCCGGTGAGCGCGCCCGCCTCCCGGGCGATCAGGTCGCCGGCCGCCAGGTCCCAGGGGTTCAGGCCGCGCTCGTAGTACCCGTCGAGCCGGCCGGCCGCCACGTCGCACAGGTCGATCGCCGCCGAGCCGCCGCGGCGGATGTCGCGGAACCGCGGGATCAACCGCTGGGCCACGTCCGCCTGGTGGGCCCGTACGGACTGGACGTAGGCGAAGCCCGTGGAGATCAGGGACTCGGCGAGCGGGGCCGGCGGGCGGCAGCGCAGCGGGCGCTCGCCCTCGAAGGCGCCGCCGCCCAGGACCGCGTGGTACGTCTCGCCGCGCATCGGGGCCGCGACCACGCCGGCGACCCGCTCGCCGTCCTGCTCGGCGGCGATGGAGACGGCCCAAGTGGGCAGCCCATAAAGGTAGTTGACGGTGCCGTCCAGCGGGTCGATGACCCAGCGGATGCCGCTGGTGCCCTCGCTCGAGGATCCTTCCTCGCCGAGGAAGCCGTCGTGCGGGCGGTGCTCGGACAGGTATCCGGTGATCAGCTTCTCGGCGGCGATGTCCATCTCGGTCACCACGTCGATGGGGCTGGTCTTGGTGGCGGCGACCGCGAGGTCGGCCGGGCGGCCGTCCCGCAGCAGCGCACCGGCCCGCCGGGCGGCCTCCAGGGCGAGGCCGAGCAGTTCGCGGTGCAGAGGGTCGGTCATGGTCGCTCCCTTACGCGTACGGGCTGTCGGCACCGGCGGCCGCGGGCTTGGCACCGCCGCGCGCGGCCGGGCAGCAGCCGACCGCGCAGAGGTCGTGCGAGGGGCCGAGCGCGCCGAGCGCGCACCGCTCGACGGGCAGCCCGCGCTCGGCGGCGGCCCGCTCGACCACGAGCTCGCGCACGGCCGCGGCGAACCGCGGATCGGCGCCCACGGTCGCGGAGCGGGCCACGGGCAGGCCGAGCTCGGCGGCCTTGGCGGTGGCCTCCGTGTCGAGGTCGTACAGGACCTCCATGTGGTCGGAGACGAAGCCGATGGGCACCATGACGACGGCCGGGGCGCCCGATCCGTGCAGCGCCTCCAGGTGGTCGCAGATGTCGGGCTCCAGCCAGGGGATGTGCGGGGCGCCGGAGCGGGACTGGTAGACGAGCCGCCAGGGCCGCTCGACGCCGGTCTCGGCCCGGACCGCGTCGGCGATGACGCGCGCCACGTCGAGGTGCTCGCGCACATAGGCGCCGCCCTCGCCGTGCTCCTCGACGGGCCCGGAGGTGTCGGCCGCGGCCTCGGGGATGGAGTGCGTGGTGAAGGCGAGGTGGGCGCCCGCGCGGACGTCCTCGGGCAGCTCGGCGAGCGAGGCCAGGACGCCGTCGATCATGGGGCGGACGAAGCCCGGGTGGTTGAAGTAGTGCCGCAGCTTGTCGACCCTCGGCGGCTGGAGCCCCTCGGCCTCCAGCGTCGCCAGCGCGTCCGCCAGGTTCTCGCGGTACTGGCGGCAGCCCGAGTACGAGGCGTACGCGCTGGTGGCCAGGACCGCGATGCGGCGGCGGCCGTCGGCGACCATCTCGCGCAGGGTGTCGGTGAGGTAGGGCGCCCAGTTCCGGTTGCCCCAGTAGACCGGCAGGTCCAGGCCGTTCGCGGCGAAGTCCTTGCGCAGCGCGTCGAGCAGCGCGCGGTTCTGCTCGTTGATGGGGCTCACCCCGCCGAACAGGAAGTAGTGCTGCCCCACCTCCTTGAGCCGCTCCTTGGGGATGCCGCGGCCGCGCGTCACGTTCTCCAGGAACGGGACCACGTCGTCGGGGCCCTCGGGGCCGCCGAAGGAGAGCAGCAGCAAGGCGTCGTACGGGTCGGCGGCCGCGGCCGCTCCCGGAGCTGGATCACGCAGTTCGGACATGACTCGATCCTGCCATCCGCCTCCGACAGGCGGAGAACCGAGCCGGACGGGCCCGGGGACCGCCGCGGGAAAAGACGGTGCGCCGGTCGACTTCAGCGTCGTAAGCTTTAGGAATTAATTACACGCGTCACGCCGGATCCCGGAGCCCCCGTTGCCCAGTCCCTACCGCGCGATCTTCGCCGCCCCCGGCACCAAGGGGTTCTCCGCCGCCGGCCTGCTCGGCCGGATGCCGCTGTCGATGATGGGCATCGGCGTGGTGACCATGGTCTCCCAGCTGACCGGCCGCTACGGGCTCGCCGGGGCGCTGTCGGCCACCCTCGCCATGTCCGCCGCCGTGGTCGGCCCCCAGATATCCCGGCTGGTCGACCGGCACGGCCAGCGCCGGGTGCTGCGCCCGGCCACCCTGGTCGCCGTCGCCGCCGTCGCCGGACTCCTGGTCTGCGCGCAGCGGGGCGCCCCCGACTGGACCCTGTTCGTGTTCGCGGCGGGCGCGGGCTGCGTGCCGAGCGTCGGCTCGATGGTGCGGGCGCGCTGGGCCGACATCTACCGCGGCGACGCCCAGAACCTGCACACGGCGTACTCGTGGGAGTCGATCGTCGACGAGCTCTGCTTCATCCTGGGGCCGATCCTGTCCATCGGGCTCTGCACCGCCTGGTTCGCCGAGGCGGGACCGCTGTTCGCCGCCTGCTTCCTGGTCGCCGGGGTGTTCTGGCTGACCGCCCAGCGCGGCACCGAGCCCGTACCGCATCCGCAGGAGCACCACACCGGCCGCTCCGCTCTGAGCTCGCGCGGACTCCAGGTCCTGGTCGCCACCTTCGTCGCCACCGGGGCCATCTTCGGCTCGGTCGACGTGGTCACCGTCGCCTTCGCCGACGAGCGCGGCCACAAGGCGATGGCGAGCCTGGTGCTCGCCGTGTACGCGCTGGGATCCTGCCTCGCCGGAGCCGTGTTCGGGCTGCTCCGCCTCAAGGGCGCGGCGTCGACCAGGTGGCTGGTGGGTGTCTGTGCGATGGCGGTGAGTATGATCCCGCTCCAACTGGCCGGGAACCTGCCGTTCCTCGCCGTGGCGCTCTTTGTCGCGGGCCTGTCCATCGCGCCGACCATGGTGACGACGATGGCCCTCGTCGAACAGCACGTACCGCGCAGCAAGCTCACCGAGGGCATGACCTGGACCAGTACCGGGCTGGCGGTCGGTGTGGCGCTCGGCTCCTCCGCCGCGGGTTGGGTGGTGGACGCGGCGGGCGCCGGTGCGGGGTACCTGGTGTCCGGCGTGTCGGGAACGCTGGCGGCCGCGGTGGCGTTCCTGGGGTACCGCCGGCTTCGCAGGCCGGCGACGCATCGGGAGGGGCTCGAAGCACATGGGCGGAGCGAACGGCAGCAGCACCTGGCGTAACTGGGCGGGGAACGTGACGGCGCGTCCGGCGAGGGAGGTGTCCCCGGCCTCCGCGGCCGAGCTCGCCGACGCCGTGCGCCGGGCCGCCGAGGACGGCCTGAGCGTGAAGGCGGTCGGCACCGGCCACTCCTTCACCGCGGCCGCCGCGACCGACGGCGTGCTCATACGCCCCGACCTGCTGACCGGCATCCGCGGGATCGACCGCGCGGCGATGACCGTCACCGTCGAGGCCGGCACCCCGCTGAAGCGGCTCAACACGGTGCTCGCCAGGGAAGGCCTGTCGCTCACGAACATGGGCGACATCATGGAGCAGACCGTGGCGGGCGCGACCAGCACCGGCACACACGGCACCGGCCGCGACTCGGCCTCGATCGCCGCCCAGATCACGGCACTTGAGCTGGTCACGGCCGACGGCTCGATCCTCACCTGCTCCGAGAAGGAGAACCCCGAGGTCTTCGCGGCGGCCCGGATCGGGCTGGGCGCGCTCGGCGTCGTCACCGCGATCACCTTCGCCGTGGAGCCGGTCTTCCTGCTCACGGCCCGCGAGGAGCCGATGGCCTTCGACAGGGTCACCGCCGAGTTCGACGGCCTCTTCGCGGAGAACGAGCACTTCGAGTTCTACTGGTTCCCCCACACCGGCAACTGCAACACCAAGCGCAACAACCGCAGCGCCGGGCCCGCCGCCCCGCCCGGGCGGCTGAGCGGGTGGATCGAGGACGAGTTCATGTCCAACGGGCTCTTCCAGGTGGTGTGTTCGCTCGGCCGGGCGGTGCCCGCCACCATCCCGTCGATCGCGAAGGTCTCCAGCCGGGCGCTCTCCGCCCGCACGTACACCGACATTCCGTACAAGGTCTTCACAAGTCCGCGCCGGGTGCGCTTCGTGGAGATGGAGTACGCCCTGCCGCGCGAGGCCGTCGTGGGCGCGCTGCGTGAGGTCAAGGCCCTGGTGGACCGCTCGCCGCTGCGCGTGAGCTTCCCGGTGGAGGTCCGCACCGCGCCCGCCGACGACATCGCGCTCTCCACCGCCTCCGGCCGCGACACCGCCTACATAGCCGTGCACATGTACAAGGGCACGCCGTACCAGGCGTACTTCACGGCGGTCGAGCGGATCATGACGGCGCACGCGGGCCGGCCGCACTGGGGCAAGCTGCACACGCGCGACGCGGCCTACTTCGCGGACGTCTACCCGCGCTTCGCCGAGTTCACCGCCCTGCGCGACCGGCTCGACCCGGAGCGCCGGTTCGCCAACGGCTATCTCCGCCGGGTCCTCGGCGACTGATCCCGGTCCTACGGAGCGGGGGTCGCCCCGGACCGGCCGTCGGGAGTGCTCCGGCCGCCGGACCCGCTTCCGGAACTCCCCGCGCTCCCGGCATCGCCGGAACCGGAGCTCTTCGAGCCGGACGGGGTGGGCGTCGGAGTCGGCGTCGTACCGCCCGAGCCGGAGCCCGATCCGGAATCCGAGCCCGGATCGGCCGATTTGGAGGGCGAGGCCGACGGCGAGGGCCCCTTCGTCGAGGAGTGGCCTCCGGTCGTCCCGCCCTCGCCGGTACCCGGGTCCGACGAGCCGCCGGTTCCCGGCGAGGGCGTGTGGCGCCCGCCCGGGTCGGACGGCGCCGGCGGATCCTTCCGCTCGGAGCCGCCGGTGAGCACGGAGGTCAGGGTGGTGCCGCCGCCGTTGCCGCCGACCTCACCCCCGGAGATCAGTTCGTACGCGGTGATGCCGCCCATCGACACCCCGAAGACCACGGCGGCCGCGAGCAGCGGCCGCTTCCATCCACGCAGCCGGGTGCCGTGGACCGTGGCCTCGTTGAACTCCCGGGCGGCGCCCGCGCCGGACGGCAACAGCTGGGTCCCGTCGACCGACTTGAGCAGTTGGGTCCGGTCGGCGTCGGCCGGCCCGATCAGTTGTGTCCGGTCCGGGTCGACCCGGCCGAGCAGCTGCGTGCTGTCGGGGTCGACGCGGCCGAGCAGTTGAGTGCGGTCCGCGTCGGGTCCCGGCGGCTCCGTGGTCTCGTCCGCCCTCCCCTTGTACGGGGAGATCACGGGCACTTGGCGGGAGCCGATCTTGGCCTGGACGGTGACCTCGCGCAGTTGCTCGCCGGTCCGCTTGAAGAAGTGCTGGAAGATGGTGCCGCCGCAGGTGGCGACCACGCTCACGACACCGGCCCCGAGGAACGTTCCGTACACGCCCAGTTGCGAGGCGAGCACCGCCGCGGTGACCGCGGCGAGCGCGCTGCCCGCGACCTGGGGCACGCTCAGATCGATGCGCTTCTTCTCTTCCGTCCCGGTGTCCGGCCTGTCACTCATTCCCAGCCTCTGTTCGCCCTTCTCGTCCGCCTTGCACTGAGAAAGGACATTTGAGCGAAAGGAATAGTTCCGCATCCGGAGATTGTGTGAAGCAGGACACGTACGGACCGCACACGAAGGCGTCAGGGCGGGTTCAACTCCCGTACTCCGCGAGAACTTCGGCGGCGCGCCGGTCCACCCACGTGGCCCGAATGGAGTACTGTGGCGAGCCCTGGGCCCCGGGTCCCACACGGGTATCCGGGACTACGGGAGGGGGCCGAACGCGGCACTCGAACCGGCGGCGCCGCGGCACCGCACGGGCGCCTGCTGCACAGAGTGACCAGCCCGGTCACTCTGCGTTGCGAAAAGGTAACCGTGCCATAACGGCGTTCCAGGGCCCATGCCCGACACGCCGGGCAACTCGGCAATGTTGTGGCAGGCTGCACCCGGGCAGGCCACACTCGACTAGCGGAAGCAGCGACGCACGTGACGTCGGCAGGCACCACCCGGGAGGTCCCCATGCCCGAACTGCGTGTCGTGGCCGTCTCCAACGACGGCACACGACTGGTGCTCAAGGCTGCGGACAGCACGGAGTACACGCTTCCGATCGACGAGCGGCTCCGGGCCGCTGTGCGCAACGACCGAGCGCGCCTCGGACAGATCGAGATCGAGGTGGAGAGCCACCTCCGCCCGCGCGACATCCAGGCGCGTATACGAGCCGGTGCCTCCGCCGAGGAGGTCGCCCAGCTCGCCGGCATTCCGGTCGACCGCGTACGCCGCTTCGAAGGCCCCGTCCTCGCCGAGCGCGCCTTCATGGCGGAGCGGGCGCGGAAGACTCCCGTGCGCCGTCCGGGCGAGAACACCGGGCCCCAGCTCGGCGAGGCCGTCCAGGAGCGGCTGTTGCTGCGCGGCGCCGACAAGGACAGCGCCCAGTGGGACTCCTGGCGCCGCGACGACGGCACCTGGGAAGTCCTGCTCGTGTACTTGGTCGCGGGCGAGCCGCACTCCGCGAGCTGGACCTACGACCCGCCGCGCCGGCTCGTCCAGGCCGTCGACGACGAGGCCCGCTCGCTGATCGGCGAGTCCGACGACACCCTCACCACCGTTCCGGAACCGAGCTTCCCGTTCGTGCCCCGGATCGCCCGGCTGCCCCGCGACCGGCCGCTGGACCGCGCCCTGGACCGGCAGTTGGAGCGCCCGGTGGCGCCTCCCGAGCCGGTGGTGGACGAGAGCGACTCGCTGACCAGTCTGCTCGAAGCCGTGCCGAGCTTCCGCGGCGACATGGTCGTGCCCGAGCGTCCGACGGCTCCGCCCGAGCCCCCCGAGACCGAACCGGCCGCCGAGCCGGAGGTCGAGGAGCCGCCCGCGCCGGCCGCTTCGGCGGGTGCGGGTGCCGCGTACGCGGACGTCCTGATGCCGCGCACGGTGGCCGGTCACCGCGACCGGCTCACCGGCACCACCGACCGGCAGGCCGAGGCGGACGGGGTCCGTCCCGGGCGCAGGGCGGCGGTCCCCAGCTGGGACGAGATCGTGTTCGGTACGCGGCGGAAGAAGCAGGACTGAACGTTCGACCGCGGGGCCGCGCCCGCCCGGGCCCCTCGTGGCGCGCCCGGCGGGCGCGGTACGGAGTCCGGGCCCGCACGCCTCACGCGTGCGGGCTCTCGACCCTCCCGCGCCCCTGAGAGCGCGGGGCGCCGCCCCCCCCTGCTACTGCGGGTCGGGTCCCGTGGCCACCGGCCGGGACTCGTCCGCCGACCACTCCGACCACGAACCGGCGTACAGCGCCGCCGGAATGCCCGCGACCGCGAGCGCGAGCACCTCGTGTGCGCCCGAGACCCCCGAGCCGCAGTACACGCCGACCTCGGTGCCCGAGGCGCCAAGGGCCTTGAAGCGGGCGGCCAGTTCGTCGGCGGGCAGGAAGCGGCCGTCCGGGCCCACGTTCTCCGTGGTCGGCGCCGAGTGGGCGCCCGGGATGTGTCCGCCCACCCGGTCGATCGGCTCCACCTCCCCGCGGTACCGCTCCCCCGCGCGGGCGTCGAGCAGCAGTCCGGAGCGGGCCAGCGCCGCCGCCGCGTCCGCATCGAGGAGCTTGAGGGCGCCCGGCTCCGGCCGGAAGTCGCCCTCGGCGGGCGTGGGGATTTCGGTGGAGAGCTCTCCCGTCCACGCGGCCAGCCCGCCGTCGAGGACGCGGACGTCCTGGTGGCCCGTCCAGCGCAGCAGCCACCACGCACGCGCGGCCGCCCAGCCCTGGCCGCCGTCGTAGACGACGACCGGCCTGCCGGCCGACACGCCCGCCCTGCGCATGACCCGGCCGAATTCGGCCACGTCCGGCAGCGGGTGCCGGCCGCCGGATCCGGGCGGTCCGGCCAGTTCCGCGTCGAGGTCGACGAAGACCGCGCCGGGCAGGTGCCCGGCCGCGTACTCGGCACGTCCGTCGAACGGGGCGGCGCCGGCCGCCTTCGCCGTGCTCAGCTGCCAGCGGATGTCGAGCAGCACCGGCGGCCGCGGTCCGGCCGCCTCGGCCGCGAGTTCGGATGCGGAGATGATGGCATTCATGGGCTCATCCTCGCGCAGAGTTCACCGCGAACGTAACGCCCAGGAAAAGGATGAGAGTCCCCAAAACGGGCATCCTCCTGCGGGAACGCGCCAAAAACGGCGCGGCCGGGGCGCGCTGCGGCGCTGGGGGTGGAAGCATCGGCCCGGGTGCGCAGGTTCCCCGTACCGCACCTCCAGCAGCAGTATGGCTACGGCCGAGGAGAGAGTGACGATGACCCAGTCGGAGACCCGGCGCACACCTGGCACGCCCTGCTGGGTGAGTCTCATGGTGCACGGTCTGGCCGCGACCCAGGAGTTCTACGGAGCACTGTTCGGCTGGGAGTTCCGCCCCGGCCCGCAGCAGCTCGGCCCGTACGTCCGCGCGCTGCTCGACGGCAAGGAGGTCGCCGGGATCGGGCAGCTGCCGCCCGACCGGCATCTGCCGATCGCCTGGACCACCTATCTGGCCACCGACGACGCGGACGCGACGGCCGAGACGATCCGGCACTGCGGCGGCACGGTCGGCGTCGGCCCGCTCGACGCCGCCGACGCGGGCCGGATGGCCATCGCTTCGGACCCGGCGGGCGCGGTGTTCGGGATCTGGCAGGCGGGCGCGCACATCGGGACCGCCATCGCGGGCGCGCCCGGCACCCCGGTGTGGAACGAGCTGGTCACGCGCGAGACCTCGTCGGTCGGCAAGTTCTACCAGGCGGTGTTCGGCTACGACCTGGAGGCCGTGGTGTCGGCCGACTTCGACTATGTGACGCTGAACCTGGCGGGCCGCGCGGTCGCCTCCCTGCACGGCGTGGGCAACGCGCTGCCGCGCGACAAGGGCGCGCACTGGATGACGTACTTCGAGGTGGTCGATGTCGACGAGGCCGCCGTGCGGGTGGCCGACCTCGGCGGGCACGTCCTCCAGCAGCCGCGCGAGGGCGCGAGCGGACGGGTGGCGACGGTCGCCGACCCGGAGGGCTCGGTCTTCACCCTCGTACGATCGAACCCCTGACCCCAACCTCCTCGGTCGGTACGGGAGTTGCGGTGGCCTGCGCCGGGACGCGCAGGCGCACCCCGCCGACTCCTAGGGAGCCGCCACGGGCAGCACGTCCGGGGACAGGGCCGCCGCGCGGGCCGAGGCGCTCGTCATCCGCCTGCGGTGGTGGCGTCGGCACAGCACCTCGTAACCGATCTCGTCCTGCGACTGGTTGACGTCGCCGACGACGACCTGGGCGCCCTCGACGACCATCCGGCCGCCTATGGTGCGGGCGTTGTGGGTGGCGCGGGCTCCGCACCAGCACAGCGCCTCGACCTGGAGCACCTCGACCCGGTCGGCGAGTTCGACCAGCCGCTGGGACCCGGGGAACAGCTTGGAGCGGAAGTCGGTGGTGATCCCGAAGGCGAAGACGTCGAGGTCGAGGTCGTCGACGACCCGGGCGAGCTGGTCGATCTGTTCGGGCGCGAGGAACTGGGCCTCGTCCGCGATCACGTAGTCGCAGCGGCCGCCCTTGGAGAGGTGGGCGACGAGGTAGGCGTAGAAGTCGAAGCCGTCGGCGGCCTCGACCGCGTCGGTCACCAGGCCGAGCCGGGAGGACAGCTTGCCCTCGCCCGCCCGGTCGTCCCGGGTGAAGATCATGCCCTGGAGACCGCGCGCGGAGCGGTTGTGCTCGATCTGAAGAGCGAGGGTGCTCTTTCCGCAGTCCATCGTTCCGGAGAAGAACACCAGCTCGGGCATGGGAGGGTGACGGCCTTTCAGATCTGGGGAGGGGTCGGTTACGAGCGTACTTCGAGGAGCGGTACGAGCTGCTCCACCGCGGTCATCGAGCCGTGGTTGCCGACCATCAGGGACTCGTGGGGTTCGCGCTGCGAGGCGGTGATCACGACGTCGTCGTGCGCGGCGGCCACCACGTCGCCGATCCGCCCGTACACCCGCTCGTCGATGGCCGGGCCGAACCAGCCCGCCGCGATCGCCTCGTCGCGGCTCGCGACCCAGAACTGCTCGCCGAGCACCTCGCGCCAGCAGGTCAGCACGTCGGACGCGGCACCCGGCACCGCGTACACATGGCGCGCCCGGCCCTCGCCGCCGAGCAGGGCCACCCCGGCGCGCAGCTCCCAGTCCTCGTCGAAGTCGATCCGGGACTGCTCGTCGAAGGGGATGTCGATCATGCCGTGGTCGGCGGTGACGTACAGCGCCGCGCGCGGCGGCAGCTGCTCGGCCAGGCGCTGGGCGAGCCGGTCGACGTACATCAGCTGGCCGCGCCAGGCGTCGGAGTCCACGCCGAAGCGGTGGCCCTTGCCGTCGACCTCGGAGTAGTACGTGTAGACCAACGAGCGGTCGCCTGCGGCGAGTTGCTCGGCCGCGAGGTCCATGCGCTCCTCGCCGGAGAGCCTGCCGCGGAAGGTGCCGCCGCTGAGCGCGACCTTGGTGAGGGGGGTGTGCTCGAAGGTCGGCGAGGACACCTGCGCGGTGTGCACGCCGTCCTGGTCGGCGAGCTGGAAGACGGTGGGGTACGGCTGCCAGGCGTGCGGGTCGGTCCAGGGCTTCCAGCGGAGCTGGTTCATCAGCTCGCCGCTGTCGGGGTTGCGCGCGGTGTAGCCGGGCAGGCCGTGCTCGCCGGGGGCCAGTCCCGTGCCGACCGAGGCCAGCGACGTCGCGGTGGTGGCGGGGAACCCGGCGGTTATGGGCCGGCCGGTGCCGCCGCGCGAGGTGCCGAGCAGGGAGTGCAGATACGGGGCCTCGTCCGGGTGGGCCTTGATCTGCTCCCAGCCGAGGCCGTCGATGAGGAAGACGCAGTTGCGGTCGGCGGGGGTGAGCCCGGCGATGCGCGCCTCGAACCCGGGTACGCCCTGGCCCGCCACGAGGGTGGGCAGCAGATCGGCGAGCGAGCCGGTGCCGTACTCGGGGACGGGTGCGGTGTCGAGGGCGAGGGGTTCGGGATCCTGCCAGGCGGGCTGGGCCATCAGCGGCCGGTCGCCGCGGTCGCCTCGGACAGCGCCTGGGCGAAGGCCAGGGTCTGGCGGACGGTGTCCGGGCCGTCACCGGCCTCGCTGACCCTCAGGCTCAGGTCGTCGGCGGTGGAGTTGCCGGTGTAGCCGTGGTCGGCGTCGCAGTTGGGGTCGCCGCAGGCGGCGGGCTCCAGGTCGATCCGCGCGACCGCGCCCCAGCCGATGGTCAGGACGACCTCGCGGGGCAGGGTGCCGGGCGTGTAGGACTCCGGGTTGGCGACGACGCGGCTCACCACGACCGACGAGATCCGGCCGAGCTTCACGGATTCCGTGGAGGTGGTCGCGTACGGCGTCGGGGAGCTGGTGTCCGCGTTCTGCTCGTCGGTGTGGCTGACGATGAAGCGGTTGTCGGTGAGTACGAGGACCGTCACATGGCGGCGCACCTCGTTGGCGTCGAAGGTGGTCTCCTGGTGCACCAGGTACGACGCGATCGGTTCGCCGCCGACCGCGGCCTCCACCGCCTCGGCCACAAGGGCCGGGTAGTAGCCGCTGCGCTCGATCGCCGCGCGGAGCCCCTGGGTCGTCGTACCGGTCTTCGCCATGGGGTCCATCTTAAGCGCCCGCCGGGGGCGGACGGCCCTCAGTAGCTGGGCAGGCGCCTGGGACCGAGGTCGGTGCGGGGCGGGGCGGGCGCGAGGCGGACGTTCGCGCCGAGCACCGACAGGCCGTGCTGGGCGACGATGACGGGCTCCAGGCCCACCGCGACCACCTCGGGATGGTCGTCGACCAGCCGCGACACGCGCAGGAGCAGTTCTTCGAGGGCGGCGGTGTCGACGGGCGCGGAACCCCGCCAGCCGAACAGGAGCGGCGCCGTCCTGATGGAACGCAGGAGTTCGGCGGCGTCGCGGTCGGTGGCGGGAATCAGTCGGTGCGCGGTGTCGCCGAGCAGTTCGGACGCTGCTCCGGCGAGTCCGAAGGACAGCACCGCGCCGACGGCCGAGTCGATCGAGGCGCGCACGACGGTGTCGACGCCGCGCGCCACCATGGCCTGCACGACCGGCTTGAGCTCCTCGGGCTTGCCGAGGCTCGCCGTCAATTCGGCATATGCACGGGCGAGTTGGTGCTCGTCCGCGAGGTCCAGGCGCACGCCGCCGAGGTCGGGCCGGTGGCGCAGGTGCGGGGCGGTGGTCTTGAGGGCGACCGGGTAACCGAGGCGGCGGGCGGCCTCGATGGCCCGGGCCGGGTCGGGCGCGGGCAGCGTGGGGCGCACCGCGATGCCGTACCGGCCGAGCAGTTCCCCGGCGTCCTCGGCGGCCAGGGTCACACCGCGCGGGTCGGGCGCGGGCCCGAGGAGGCGCTCGATCAGCGCGGCCGCGCCCGCCTCGTCGATGTCGTCGTACTCCCCCACCTTGCCGGGGTCGGCCGCCTCGCGGCGCCAGCGGGCGTAGCGGACGGCCTCGGCGAGGGCGCGCACGGCCCGCTCGGCGGCGGGGTAGGCGGGGATGCGGCGGGGCTCGCGGGGTTCGGAGGGGTCGACGTTCGGCTGCCCCCCGGTGGAGGTGCCGGGGGAACCTTCCCGCGGCCCCTTCTTCTCGAACGCCGAGGACGCGGGTGACACCGGGTTCGCCAGGACCGGACCGGTGCCGGGCGGCACCGGATTCACCGGGGTCCGGGCGGTGCCGGGCACGGCCTGGTCCGCCGGGGCCCGCGAGGCGTCGGGCCGTGCCCGGGGCGCCGCCTTGTTCACCGTGCGGGCGGCCGCCGACAGTGCCTCGGCCAGGCCGCCGATCTCCACGTGGACCACGGCGACGGGCTTGGCCGGGGCGGTGGCCGCGGCCTCGCGCAGGGCGTCGGCGAGGACCTGGCCGTCGCCGGACTCCATGGCCCCGTTCTCGCCGACCCAGGGGATGGCCGTCACCACCACCGCGTCGCAGGCGTCGTCCGCGAGGGTCGCCGCGAGTGCGGCACGGAAGTCGGCCGGGGTGGCGCCGGTCGTCAGATCGAGGGGCTTGAGCGGGCGCAGCCCCTCGGTCAGGCAGGCGTCGTACGTCAGCAGGCCGAGCGATTCGGAGTTGCCGAGGATGGCCACGCGCGGACCCGCGGGCAGGGGCTGGCCCGCGAGCAGCAGGCCCGCGTCGACGAGTTCGGTGACCGTGCCGACCAGGATCACCCCCGCCTGGCGCAGCAGCGCGGAGACGGTGGCGTCCGGCACCCGGGTCACCGGCACGGCGTGGCCCGGCGGGGTCGTCCCGCTGTGCCGGGCCCCCTTCACCACCACGACGGGCTTCGCCGCGGCGGTGCGGCGGGCCAGGCGGGTGAACTTCCGCGGGTTCCCGATGGATTCGAGGTAGAGCAGGACCACATCCGTTTCGGGGTCCTCGTGCCAGTACTGGAGGAAGTCGTTGCCGGAGAGGTCGGCGCGGTTGCCGGAGGAGATGAACGTCGAAAGGCCCGCGCCGCGTCGGTAGAGGCCCGACAGGAGCGCTATCCCGATCGCGCCGGACTGGGTGAACAGGCCGATCCGGCCCGCGGGCGGCGACTGCGGGGCCAGCGAGGCGTTCAGCCGCACTCCGGCCGCGGTGTTGATGATCCCGAAGGCGTTGGGGCCGATCAGCCGCATGCCGTAGGAGCGGGCCTGGCGGACCAGGGCGCGCTGGCGCTCCCTGCCGTGCGGGCCGCTCTCGGCGTAGTCGGCCGCGAGGACGACGAGGCCCTGGACGCCGTGCTCGCCGCAGTCGGCGACGGCCTCGGGCACCCGCTCGGCGGGCACCGCGACGATCGCCAGGTCGACCGGCTCGCCGATCGCGCCGACGGAGGAGAAGGCGGGGACGCCGTCGAGTTCGTGGGGCCCCTCGCCGAGCGCCTTGTTCACCGCGTGGACGCGGCCGGTGAACCCGGCGTCCAGGAGGTTGCGCAGAACGGCACGGCCGACGCCGCCCGGGGCCCGGCCGGCGCCGATGACCGCGACCGAGCCGGGGGCCAGCAGGCGCTGCACGGAGCGCGCCTCGGCGCGGTGCTCGCGGGCCCGCTGCACGGCGAGCGACTCGGCGGTGGGCTCCAGGTCGAGGGTGAGGTGGACCGAGCCGTCCTCGAAGGATCGCTTCTGCTGGTAGCCGGCGTCCGTGAACACCTTGATCATCTTGCTGTTGGCCGGGAGCACCTCGGCCGCGAACCGCCGGATACCCCGCTCCCGGGCGACCGCCGCGATGTGTTCGAGCAGGGTGGAGGCGACGCCCCGGCCCTGGTGGGCGTCCTGGACGAGGAAGGCCACCTCGGCCTCGTCGGCGGGGGCGGACGCGGGGCGGCCCTGGGCGTTGATGCGGTCGTAGCGGACCGTCGCGATGAACTCGCCCCCGACCGTGGCGGCAAGGCCGACCCGGTCGACGTAGTCGTGATGGGTGAAGCGGTGGACGTCCTTCGCGGAGAGCCGGGGGTAGGGCGCGAAGAAGCGGTAGTACTTCGACTCGTCCGAGACCAGCTCGTAGAAGGAGACGAGCCGCTCGGCGTCCTCGGTGGTGATGGGCCGGATGCGTGCGGTGCCGCCGTCGCGCAGCACCACGTCGGCCTCCCAGTGAGCGGGGTACGCGGGGTCGGACGCCGTCGTCATACCGAAAGCGTACGGGTCGCGGGGCCGTACGGGGCGGGGCAAGGTGGGGAGGGCCGATCGGCGGGACACTGGGGCCTATGGTCGGTACGAGCATTGCGCACCGCATGAGAGACTGGTCTAGACAACCGTCAGAGATTTCGAAGGGCAACACCATGGCTGAGCGCCGCGTCAACGTCGGCTGGGCCGAGGGCCTGCACGCCCGCCCCGCGTCCATCTTCGTCCGTGCCGCCACGGCCGCCGGAGTCCCCATGACCATCGCCAAGGCCGACGGCAACCCGGTCAACGCCGCGTCCATGCTCGCGGTGCTCGGCCTGGGTGCGCAGGGCGGCGAGGAGATCGTGCTGGCCTCCGACGCCGAGGGCGCGGACGCCGCGCTCGACCGGCTGGCCAAGCTGGTCGCCGAGGGCCTCGAGGAGCTCCCCGAGACCGTCTGATCCGGTCGACGTCACGTCGAAGGGCCGTCACTCCCACGTTCGGGAGAGGCGGCCCTTTCGTTTTCCCGCACCGGGGCGGCCCCTGACGGATTACGCGAAAGGCGACCGGGGCCCGAATTCCGGGCAGCGAAACGCGGCGCGCTTTTCACCTTCTTTGTATACGGCACCCTTGTTAAGCGCGGGCGCTCGCGGTGTTTACGGGAGGTTGCGGAGTTCTCACGGCCGCGGCCCCGCGCAGCCGATGGGCGGAAAAGGATCGCTCGGCGTGCAGGGCGGTGAGCGAGCGGGCGCGTTCGGCGTCGCCGCGGGCCACCGCGTCGGTGATGGCGCCGCGTTCGGCCCAGGTCTCCACCGGGCGCACCGTCCCGTCGACCACGTACATCCAGGCGATCTTGTGCCGCACCTGCGTGAGCAGCGCGATGAGCCCGGGGCTCGCGGACGCCTGGGCCAGCGTCTCGTGGAACCAGCCGCCCAGCGAGCGCAGGTCCTCGCCCTGGCCGCGCCGCGCCCGGTCCTGACCGAGCCTCACCAGGCCGCGCAGCACCTTGAGATGGGCCTCGCCTCGACGCCCGGCGGCCCGCGCGGCGGCCAACGGCTCCAGGACCGCGCGCAGTTCGAGGAGGTCGGTGGCCTCCAGGTCGGTGGGCTCGGCCACACAGGCGCCCGCGTGCCTGCGGGTGGTCACGAAGCCCTCGGACTCCAGGGTGCGCAGGGCTTCGCGGACCGGCACGCGGGAGACCCCGTACCGGCGCGCGAGGACCTCCTCGGCGAGCCGGCCGCCCCGCTCGAAGACTCCCGTGACAATGTCGTCGCGGATTGCCGTGCATACCGAATGCGCCGGAATGCGCATGGCCGAACCTCCGCCTGATCCCCGCGAAACGCGGTCGATGGCCGTCTTTTCCGCGACTCTATGGCAGGCCTTGTTAATTCCCCGTGACGGGCCGGAACCGATGCATTTCTTCCGGCCAACGACGAAGGCCCCCGGCTGCGTGCCGGGGGCCTTCGGTGCGCGCGTGTGCGTGCGTACGTCCTAGACGTTGACGCCGTGCGAGCGCAGATAGGCGACGGGGTCGATGTCCGAGCCGTACTGCGGGCCCGTGCGGGCCTCGAAGTGGAGGTGCGGGCCCGTGGTGTTGCCGGTGTCGCCCGACAGCGCGATCTGCTGGCCCGGCTCGACGGACTGGCCGACGGAGACCTGGATGACCGAGAGGTGGCCGTACTGGGTGTACGTGCCGTCGTTCATCCGGATCACGATGTTGTTGCCGTACGCGCCGCCCCAGCCCGCCTCGACGACGGTGCCCAGGCCCACGGCGTGCACCGAAGTGCCGCTCGCCGCGTGGAAGTCGATGCCGGTGTGGCTGCCCGACGACCAGATCGAGCCGCCGGTCTTGTAGCCGGTGGACACATAGCTGTCGGATATGGGGGCCACGAAGGTGTTGAGGCGCTTGCGCTCGGCCTCGCGCGCGGCCCGCTCCTTGGCCTCGCGGTCCTCCTTGGCCCGCTGCTCCGCCTTGGCCTTGGCGGCCGCCTCGGCCTCGGCCTTCGCCCTGGCCTTCACGGCGGCCTGCTTCTGCGCGTCGGCCTGGGCGCCCAGCTGGTCGGCGAGGGTGTCGCCGATGACGATGGCCTGGCTGAGGCCGGTGTCGGCGGTGGTGCTCGGGGTGGCCACGGCCGGGGAGGCGAGGGTGCCTACGACTCCGGCGGTGGCGAGGGTGGCGATGCCCGCGATGTTCGCGCTGCGGCGCGTCATGCGGCTGGGCGCGCGGTGCTTCCCGGTGGCACGGGTGAACGCCATGGAGTGGCGGTGTCCTTTCCTTCCATCTCGCCTACCGGGTTAGCTGACGGGTTCGGAGCAGGAAGGTCTCCTACGGGCTCCTCCGCGGGCGGAGGCGTCCGATTCACCCCAGGGACTGAGTGGGTCCCCGGCTCCCCTGGCTCGCGCCATCGGGGACTCGGCGATCTCTGTCCGGTGCCGCGGCTGCGACGGGTGGTGACGGACAGCGGGACCGACGCTAGACGGCTGATCTTTCAATCACCAAACACACACAGGATTTTGTAGCGCACGCCACATCACAGACAGGCAACCTCCCCAATAAACCGGACATAAGGGGGGACCCCGGCGGCGCATCCGCCACCGGGGTCCCCCGCGTCTCCGCCTGCGCGGGCCTCAATCAGCCCGCGACGACGGTCACTTCGCCGATGCCGAGCGCCCTGACGGGCTCCTCGATCTGCGCGGCGTCGCCCACGAGCACGGTGACGAGCCGGTCGGCCGGGAAGGCGTTGACGACGGCCGCCGTCGCCTCCACGGTGCCGGTCTCGGCGAGCTGCGCGTACAGCTGCGCCTGGTAGTCGTCCGGCAGGAACTGCTCGACCTGGTCGGCCAGCGTCGCCGCGACGGCCGCGGCCGTCTCGTACTTGAGCGGCGCGACGCCGACCAGGTTCTGCACGGCGGTCTCGCGCTCGGCGTCGGTGAGGCCCTCCGCGGCCAGCGTGCGCAGCACCTTCCACAGGTCGTCGAGGGCCGGGCCGGTGTTCGGGGTGTCGACCGAGCCGCTGATGGCGAGCATCGCGGCGCCACCGTCCGGCCCCGAGCGCAGAACCTGGCCGAACGCGCGCACCCCGTAGGTGTAGCCCTTCTCCTCGCGCAGCACGCGGTCGAGGCGGGAGGTCAGGGTGCCGCCCAGGCAGTACGTGCCGAGCACCTGGGCCGCCCAGACCCGGTCGTGCCGGTCGGCACCGACGCGGCCGATGAGGAGCTGGGTCTGGACCGCGCCGGGGCGGTCCACGATGACGACCCGGCCGGTGTCGTCGGCGGTGATCGGCGGGACGGGACGCGGCTCGGCCCGGTCGCCGGTCCAGTCGCCCAGGGTGTCCGCGAGGATCGCGTCGAGGTCGGTGCCCGCCAGGTCGCCGACGACCACGGCCACCGTCGTCGCGGGCCGCACGTACGCCTCGTAGAAGGCGCGCACCGCGGCCGCGTCGATCGGGGCGACGGTCTCCTCGGTGCCCTGGCGGGGCCGGGACATGCGCGCGGAGGCCGGGAACAGCTCCTTGGAGAGCTGCTTGGCGGCGCGCCGGGCCGGGTTGGCCTGCTCGTGCGGGATCTCGTCGAGCCGGTTGCGCACCAGCCGCTCGATCTCGGAGTCGGCGAACGCAGGGGCGCGCAGCGCCTCGGCGAGCAGCGAGAGCGCCCTGGGCAGCCGCGAGACCGGCACTTCGAGGGAGACCCGCACGCCGGGATGGTCGGCGTGCGCGTCGATGGTGGCGCCGCACCGCTCCAGCTCGGCGGCGAACTCCTCGGCCGAGTGCTTGTCGGTGCCCTCGGTCAGGGCGCGCGCCATGATCGTGGCGACACCGTCGAGGCCCTCGGGCTCGGCGTCCAGCGGTGCCGCGAGGAAGATCTCCACGGCGACGACCTGCTGGCCGGGCCGGTGGCAGCGCAGCACGGTCAGGCCGTTGGCGAGCGTGCCGCGCTCGGGGGCCGGGAAGGCCCACGGGGTGGGGGTGCCGGCGGCCGGCTGCGGGTGGAACTCCATGGTCACGACAGCGTCCGTCACTGGCCCGCCTCTTCTTCCTCTTCGTTGCCTGCCTCGGGTGCCGCGATGGGCTCGTACACCAGCACCGCCCGGTTGTCGGGGCGCAGCGTCGCCGCGGCGACCGCCTTGACCTCGGCGGCGGTGATGTCCAGGACCCGGTCGACCGCGGTCAGGGCGAGCTGCGGGTCGCCGAACAGCACGGCGTACCGGCACAGTTCGTCGGCGCGGCCGGCGACCGTGCCGAGCCGGTCGAGCCACTCGCGCTCCAACTGGGCCTGGGCGCGCTCCATCTCCTCGTCGGTGGGGCCCTCCTCGGCGAACCGCGCGAGCTCCTCGTCGACCGCCGCCTCGATGTCGGGGACCTCGACGCCCGCGGACGTCTTGACGTCCAGCCAGCCGAGCGAGGGGGCGCCGGCGAGCCGCAGCAGGCCGAATCCGGCGGCCACCGCGCTCTGGTCGCGGCGGACCAGGCGGTTGTGCAGCCGGGAGGACTCGCCGCCGCCGAGGACGGTGAGCGCCAGGTCGGCGGCGTCGGCCTCGCGGGTGCCGTCGTGGGGCAGCCGGTAGGCGGCCATCAGCGCGCGGGCCGGGACGTCCTCCTCGACGACCTCGCGCAGCTGCCCGCCCATGGTGCCCGGCAGCGCGCCGTCGCGCGGCGGCTGCTTGCCGTCGTGGCCGGGGATGGAGCCGAAGTACTTCTCCACCCAGGCCAGCGTCTGCTCGGGGTCGATGTCGCCGACCACCGCGAGCACCGCGTTGTTGGGCGCGTAGTACGTACGGAAGAAGTGCCGGGCGTCTTCCAGGGTGGCCGCGTCCAGATCGGCCATCGAGCCGATCGGCGTGTGGTGGTAGGGGTGGCCCTCGGGGTAGGCCAGGGCGGTCAGCTTCTCGAAGGCGGTGCCGTAGGGCACGTTGTCGTAGCGCTGGCGGCGCTCGTTCTTCACGACGTCGCGCTGGTTCTCCATCGACTCCTCGTCCAGCGCGGCCAGGAGCGAGCCCATGCGGTCGGCCTCCAGCCAGAGCGCGAGCTCCACCTGGTGGGCGGGCATGGTCTCGAAGTAGTTGGTGCGCTCGAAGCTGGTGGTGCCGTTCAGCGACCCGCCGGCCCCCTGCACCAGCTCGAAGTGGCCGTTGCCGTGCACCTGCTGGGAGCCCTGGAACATGAGGTGCTCGAAGAGGTGGGCGAGGCCGGTGCGGCCCTTGACCTCGTGGCGCGAGCCCACGTCGTACCAGAGGCACACCGCGGCGACCGGGGTCAGGTGGTCCTCGGAGAGCACCACGCGCAGGCCGTTGGCCAGTCGGTGCTCAGTCGCTGTCAGGCCGCCGGAGCCGGCCTGCGCTGTGGCCGTGTGACCCATGGGCATGTACGTCCCTTCGTTCGCGATGTGCAGTACCGCAGTGTGAAGTACTGGCGGGAGAAAGTCCTGAGTGAAGAAGTCCTGCCACTGTATGCAAGCGCGTGGGCACCTGGCGAAGTTCCCGGGTCGCGGTCGGCGTTGTCAGTGGGACGGTCCACAATGGTCGGCATCAGACCCGATCCGGTACGTGAAGGAGCAGCAGCCGCGATGGCCCGCCGCAGCACGAAGACCCCGCCGCCGCCCGACGACTTCGAGGAGCGGATCCTCGACATCGACGTCGTCGACGAGATGCAGGGCTCCTTCCTCGAGTACGCGTACTCCGTGATCTACTCGCGGGCCCTGCCGGACGCCCGGGACGGGATGAAGCCCGTCCAGCGCCGCATCGTCTACCAGATGAACGAGATGGGCCTGCGCCCCGACCGCGGGTATGTGAAGTGCGCCCGCGTCGTCGGCGAGGTGATGGGCAAGCTGCACCCGCACGGCGACGCCTCGATCTACGACGCCCTGGTGCGCATGGCGCAGCCGTTCTCGATGCGCCTGCCGCTGGTGAACGGCCACGGCAACTTCGGCTCGCTCGGCAACGACGACCCGCCGGCCGCCATGCGGTACACCGAGTGCAAGATGGCCGACGCCACGTCGCTGATGACCGAGTCGATCGACGAGGACACGGTCGACTTCGCGTCGAACTACGACGGCCAGGAGCAGGAGCCGGTCGCCCTTCCGGCCGCCTATCCGAACCTGCTGGTCAACGGCTCGTCCGGGATCGCGGTCGGCATGGCGACCAACATGCCGCCGCACAACCTGGGCGAGGTCATCGCGGCGGCCCGCCATCTGATCCGGCACCCGGGCGCGGACCTGGAGGCGCTGATGCGCTTCGTGCCGGGTCCCGACCTGCCGACGGGCGGCCGCATCGTGGGCCTGAGCGGCATCAAGGACGCGTACGAGTCGGGCCGCGGCACCTTCAAGATCCGCGCCACCGCCTCGGTGGAGAACGTGACGGCCCGCCGCAAGGGCCTGGTCGTCACCGAGCTGCCGTTCACGGTCGGCCCGGAGAAGGTGATCTCCAAGATCAAGGACCTGGTGGGCTCGAAGAAGCTCCAGGGCATCGCCGATGTGAAGGACCTCACCGACCGTTCGCACGGGCTGCGCCTTGTCATCGAGATCAAGAACGGCTTCGTCCCCGAGGCCGTCCTGGAGCAGCTCTACAAGCTGACGCCGATGGAGGAGTCCTTCGGCATCAACAACGTCGCCCTGGTCGACGGCCAGCCGCTGACCCTGGGGCTCAAGGAGCTCCTGGAGGTCTATCTCGACCACCGCTTCGACGTGGTGCGCCGACGCAGCGAGTTCCGCCGCACCAAGCGCCGGGACCGGCTGCACCTGGTCGAGGGCCTGCTCGTCGCCCTGGTCGACATCGACGAGGTCATCAGGATCATCCGGTCGAGTGACAACTCGGCACAGGCGAAGGAGCGGCTCATCGAGCGCTTCTCGCTGAGCGAGATCCAGACGCAGTACATCCTGGACACGCCGCTGCGCCGGCTCACGAAGTTCGACCGGATCGAGCTGGAGAGCGAGCGCGACCGGCTGACCGGCGAGATCGACGAGCTGACCGGGATCCTGGAGTCGGACGGCGAGCTGCGCAAGCTGGTCTCGGCCGAACTGGCCGCGGTCGCCAAGAAGTTCAGCACCGACCGGCGCACGGTCCTCCTGGAGTCGGCGGGCGCCCCGGTCGCGGCCGTCGCCCTGGAGGTCGCCGACGACCCGTGCCGGGTGCTGCTCTCCTCGACGGGCCTGCTGGCCCGCACCGCCACCGGCGAGCAGTTCGTGGCGGGCGAGGACGACAAGCGCGTCAAGCACGATGTCGTGGTCTCGGCGGTGCCCGCGACGCAGCGCGGCGACGTGGGCGTGGTGACGTCCGCCGGGCGGCTGCTGCGGCTCGCGGTGATCGACCTGCCGCAGCTCCCGGACACGGCGTCCGCGCCGAACCTGTCGGGCGGCGCGCCGATCTCGGAGTTCCTCTCCTCCCTGGAGCCGGACGAGACGGTGGTGTGCCTGACCACGCTCGACGAGTCCTCGCCGGGCCTCGCGATCGGCACCGAGCAGGGCGTCGTCAAGCGCGTGGTGCCCGACTACCCGGCGAACAAGGACGAGTTGGAGGTCATCACCCTCAAGGACGGTGACCGGATCGTGGGCGCGGCCGAGCTGCGCACGGGCGAGGAGGACCTGGTCTTCATCACCGACGACGCCCAGCTCCTGCGCTACCAGGCGAGCCAGGTGCGCCCCCAGGGGCGGCCCGCGGGCGGCATGGCCGGCATCAAGCTGGCCGACGGCGCCAAGGTCATCTCGTTCACGGCGGTCGACCCGGCCGGGGACGCGATGGTGTTCTCGGTGGCGGGCTCGGGGGCCACGCTGCTCGGCGACACGGCGGTGTCCGCGAAGCTGACGCCGTTCGACCAGTACCCCCGCAAGGGCCGGGCGACCGGCGGGGTGCGCTGCCAGCGCTTCCTGAAGGGCGAGGACAAGCTGGTGCTGGCCTGGGCGGGCCCGGCCCCGGTCCGCGCGGCCCAGGCCAACGGCGCCCCGGCGCAGCTGCCGGAGCCCGACCCGCGCCGTGACGGCTCGGGCACCCCGCTGCCCTCCCCCGTGGCGATCCTGGCGGGCCCGGCCTCGTAGCGGGAGACGCGTCACTTACGTCAACTAGTCGACAGGGCCGGGGAGTTCGTCGGACTCCCCGGCCTCGTGCGGTTCCTGCCCGGGCTCGGGCACGTAACGCAGGACACCCCACATCGCGTGCTCGGGCGGGGTGACGCCCGGGTCCGCCACGCACCCGGCGAGCTGCTTGTCCAGGGCGGGCGCGTCGATGCCCGCGCCGATGAGGACGAGTTCGGTGCGGCGCTCCTGCCCGCCCGTCCAGGGCTCGGGGTAGAAGCGCAGGAAGCGGCCGACGGCGTGCACGGCGCACCGGTTGCGGGGGTCGGCGGCGCCGAAGTCGATGAATCCCTTGATGCGGTAGAGGCCTTCGGGCCGGGTGTCGAGGAAGGCCATCAGACGGCGCGGGTCCAGGGGCACGTCCGAGGTGAAGGCCAGGGATTCGTACCCGGTGTGCAGATGGGCGGGTCCGGCACAGCCGTCGTGGTCGTGGCCGCCCTCGGCGCAGCCGCCCGCCGCGGGTAGGTCGTCGAGCAGGTCGTCGAAGGCGAGCTGTCCCACCCGCTGCGTCAGCGGCCTGCGGTCGAAGAAGAGCTCCGGGTCGACCCGGCCGTACGCGGCCTCGACCACCGCGGCCGTCCCGGCGAGCGCGGTGCGCAGCCGGGCGAGGTCCGCCTCGTCGACCCGGTCCGTCTTGTTGAGCACCACCAGGTCCGCGACGGTCAGGTGCCGTTCGATCTCGGGGTGCCGCTCACGCGTGGCGTCGTACTCGGCGGCGTCCACGACCTCGACCAGGCCTCCGTACACGATCCGCGGGTTCTCGCTGGCCAGCACCATCTTCACGAGCTCCTGGGGCTCGGCGAGTCCGCTCGCCTCGATGACGATGACGTCGAGGCGGGCGGCGGGCCGGGTCAGCTTGTCCAGGTAGAGGTCGAGCTCGCCGGCGTCCACGGCGCAGCACAGGCAGCCGTTGCCGAGCGAGACGGTGGAGTCGCCGAGCTGACCCGCCACCGTCATGGCGTCGATCTCGATGGAGCCGAAGTCGTTGACGATGGCCCCGATCCGGGTGCCCCGGCAGGCCCTGAGCAGATGGTTGAGCAAGGTGGTCTTGCCCGAGCCGAGGAAGCCCGCGAGGACGATGACGGGGATCTGCTTGCTCGGGCTGCTCACCTGGGGCCTTTCTCAGACTGCGGGTACGGGCCGCGGCGGGGGCGGGCCCACGTAGCGGGCCGCCGGGCGAATGATCTTCGAGTCCGCCGACTGCTCCAGGATATTGGCGCTCCAGCCGACCACGCGGGCGGCGCAGAAGGTGGGCGTGAACATCTCGCGGGGCAGCCCGCACAGCTCCATGACCACCCCGGCATAGAACTCCACGTTGGTGTGCAGCTCGCGGCCCGGCTTGAGCTCGGCCAGGATCGCCTCGACCTGGCGCTCCACCTCGACGGCGAATTCCACCAGCGGCCCGCCGAACCCTTCGGCGATCTTGCGCAGCATGCGCGAGCGGGGGTCCTCGGTGCGGTAGACGGGGTGCCCGAAGCCCATGATCCGGTCGCCCGCCAGGACGCGTTCACGGATCCAGCTGTCGATGCGGTCGGGGGTGCCGATGGCGTCGAGGGTGTCGAGGGCGCGGCTGGGGGCGCCGCCGTGCAGGGGTCCGGAGAGCGCGCCGATCGCGGCCACCAGGCTCGCCGCGACGTCCGCCCCGGTGGAGGCGACGACGCGGGCGGTGAAGGTGGAGGCGTTGAAGCCGTGGTCGATGGTCGAGATGAGGTACTGCTCGACGGCCCGTACGCGTTCGGGCTCCGCCGGTGAACCGGTCAGCATGTAGAGGTAGTTGGCGGCGTACGGAAGGTCGTCGCGGGGTTCGACCGGTTCGAGCCCCTGGCCGAGCCGGTGCAGGGCGGTCAACAGCGTGGGCACGGCGGCGCAGGCGGCGAGCGCGTCCTCGGCGCGCCGGCCGGCGTCCAGGTCGTACACCGGCCGGAAGCCCTTGGCGGCGCCGAGGAGCGAGAGCGCGGTGCGCAGTCCGGCGAGCGGACCCGCCAGGGCGCCGGTGCGGGCGATGCCGGGCAGCGCCTCGCGGACCCCGGCGGGCAGATGGCGCAGGGCCGCGGTGCGGGCGGTGAAGGCGGCGCGGGCCTCGGTGTCGGGCAGCTCGCCGTGGAACATCAGGTGCCAGACGTCCTCGAAGGAGCGGCTCTGCGCGAGCTCGACGGCCGAGTACTGGCGGTAGTGGTAGAAGCCCTCGCGGCCGCGGACGTCGCCGAGTTCGGTGTCCGTGACGACGACGCCCGCGAGCCCGCGGGGTACCGCGGCGGGGGCGGTGCTGGTGCTGGCCATGTGGCTGCCTCCTTCAGTTCTTCATATTGACTCGACTGTCTATGATTGACTCAACAGCTGTCAACATTGATTGAATCAATATGGATACGGTGGCCCCATGACGGATCAGGCACGGCTCACCACCCGCGAGGCGGCGGAGCGGCTCGGCGTGAAGCCCGAGACGGTCTACGCGTACGTCAGCCGCGGGCAGCTGAGCAGTGAACGCGCCCCCGGCGGTCGCGGCTCCACCTTCGACGCCCGGGAGGTCGACGCGCTGGCCCGGCGAGCCGGCCGCCGGGAGCAGGGCGGCGCCGGCAAGGACGGCGAGCTGAGCTTCCGCACCGCGATCACCCTGATCGACCGGGACCGCTACTACTTCCGCGGCGTCGACGCGGTGGAGCTGGCCACGGCGTACGGCTTCGAGGAGGTCGCCGAGTGGGTGTGGACCGGGGAGCTGACGCACGGCCCCCGGTTCACCGCGCCCCAGCAGTTCCTCGACGCGGCCCGGCTCGCCGTCAACGCGCTGCCGGTGCACAGCGGCTCGATGGACCGGCTGCGGGTCGCCGCCGTCGCGGCCTCGGCGGCCGACCCGCTGCGCTTCGACCTCGACGCCACCGCCGTGCTCGGCTGCGCCCGCATGCTGATCCCCACCCTGGTGGGCGCCCTGCCGACGGCGGGCAAGCGGCACCGCGGCGAGGGCCGGACGGCCTGGCAGCTGTGGCAGCGCCTCACACCCCGGCCGCCTGACGAGCCGTCCATTCGCTTGCTGGACACGGCACTCGCGCTGCTCATCGACCACGACCTGGCCGCCTCCACGCTCGCCGCCCGGGTCGCCGCCTCGGCCCGCGCCCATCCGTACGCCGTGGTCTCGGCGGGGCTCGGGGCGCTGGAGGGGCCGCTGCACGGCGCCGCCAGCGGGCTCGCCCACCGGACCCTGACCGAAGTGCTCGAACGCGGCGGCGCCGCCCCGGTCGTCGCCGACCATCTGCGCTCCGGGCGGCGCCTGCCGGGCCTCGGGCACCGGCTCTACCCGGGCGAGGACCCGCGCGCCCAGGCCCTGTTCGCCCTTCTCGGGGCCCTCCCGCAGGCCACCGACGCGCTCGCGGCGGCGCGCGACCTGGTCGACACGACGGCCCGGCACACCGCCCTGCACGCCAATGTCGACCTGGCGCTCGCCGTCATGAGCGTGGCGTTCGGCATGCCCGCCGAGGCCGGCGAGACGGTGTTCGCGGTGGCCCGCACGGCGGGCTGGATCGCCCACGCGCTGGAGGAGTACGCGCAGCGCCCGCTCCGGATGCGGCCGAGCGGCATCTACACCGGCCCCCGCCCGCCGCGCCCCCTGCCCTCCTGAACTCCCCCTGCCTCAGGGGGCGTACGCCTCCAGTTCGCCGATCTGGGCGGCGGGCCATCCGGTGTTGGCGGTCACCGTGAGCCGCAGATAGCGGGTGGCGGTGTTCCCCGGCAGGGTGAGCGTGACCTGGTTGCCGCTGGCCGGGTCGAAGGCGCAGCCCCGGCTCGCCAGGAGCTGCCCGTACCCGCTGTTGTCGGCGCTGCCGAGCACGGAGAGCGTCTCGGTGCGGGCGCCCCAGGCGGTGGCGGGAGGCAGCTTCAGGACGAGGCGGCCGACACTTCGCACGGCCCCCAGGTCGACGGTGATCGACTGCGGGAACGCGTTGTTGGCGCTCTCCCAGTAGCTCCCGGCATCTCCGTCGACGGCCTTGGCCGCGTCGTAGACCTGGGTGTGCGAGGTCTCGGTGACCGGGCGGCCCTTGGCCAGGTTCGGGTCGGCGGGCGGGCTGCTCGGCGGCGGCGAACTGGGCCCGGTGGGCGGCGGGCTGCTCGGCGGCGGGGTGGTGCCGCCGTGATCGTAGTTGGGCTTGGGCCACTCGCCGCAGTAGGTGGCGGGCAGCTTGCCGTTCCAGCCGGAGTTGCCCGGGCCCTGGGTGAGGGCGAGGTTGCCGCCGAGGCAGCTGTAGACCGGCTCGCTGAACCCGAGGTTCTTCGCCGTGACGCCGGCCATGCTGAGCTGCGCCGGATCGTTGAACTGGAGGGCGAAGGTGCCGGTGCCGTCAATGTTGACGTTGTTGAAGGTGACCCCCTTGGTGGTGCCGGACACGAAGTGGATGGCCGCGTAGGAGCTGTCCAGGATGTCGGTGTCGGTGACGTTGACGGTCGCCTTGTCCATGGTGCTGTTGCGGGAGTCGAACCAGACCGCGCCGATCGGGAAGGGCCAGCCGAGGTCGGCGTTGCCCGCCCGGATGGTGGTGTTGCGGGCCAGCGTGATGGTGCCCTGGACGTCCGTGCCGCTGCCGGGGTTGACCCCGTCGAACCGGTTGCCGACGTGCAGTCCGCCCCCGTTGGTCACCGTGTCCGCGACCACGTTGTCGGTCACCGCGTTGTCCTTGCCTCCGTACAGGGCGATGTTGTTGGCGAGGACGGGCGCCACCACCGTGTTGTTCCTGAACGTGTTGCCGGCGTCGGTCACGGTGTCCGACCACATGGCGAGTCCGTCGTCCCCGGTGTTGCGCAGCAGGGTGTTCTCGACCGACGAATGGGTCACTCCCCAGTGGAAGTTGACGCCGTCGGCCATCTGGTCCAGGATCCGGCTGTTCTTGATGTGGAAGTCATCCATGGGGCCGTCCATCCAGGCCCCGACCTTGGTGTGCTGGAGCCACACGTCGTCGACGGTGGAGTTGCTGAGCGCGCCGCCGATCCCGTTGACCTGATCTTCGTCGACCCGCTCGGTGATCTCGCCGATCAGCGCGAAGTCCTTCAGGGTGACGTTCCGGCTGGGGCCGCCCGACTCGTAGGGGCGTATCTGCCCCTTGTAGCCGCCGCCGGTGACGTACTTCCCGTAGATCCCGGCGGCCCGGGTGCGGTCGGTGGAGCTGCGGCCGGTGAGCACCGAGTACCAGGGGCCCGCCCCGGCCAGCGTCACCTGGTCCACCACCACGTGGTCGGTCAGCCTGAAGGTGCCCGTGGGGATGTAGACCTCCTTGCCCTGGGCCCTGCCCGCGTCGACCGCCTGCTGGAAGGCGGAGGTCGAGTCGGCCGCCCCGCTCGCGTCGGCGCCGTAGTCCGTGACGGAGAGCGATCCCGCGGGCCGCGCCACCGGGTCCGGCACGCGTTCGAAGTCGGCGAGGTCGACGACGGCCCACGGCGTCGCGGTGGTCGAGGGCAGGGTGACGCGGACCTTCGCCCCGGCGGGCAGGGTCGTGCCGAGGAGCGTGCGGGTCTCGTCGTAGAAGTGGTGCGGCTTGTCCCCGGGCTGGTTCTGAAAGGGGTAACTGCCGTAGAACCAGCCGTACTTGGAGGTGAAGGTCACGTCCTTGAGCCTGGTTCCGCCGGAGCTGATCTCCATCGGCGTGCTGAGGCCGGTGCCCGCCGCGTTGTCGGGGACGCTGTAGCGCAGGTCGACGGCGTTGGCCGGCTGGGTGAGGGTGAACTCGACGTACTGGCCGGGTGCGTCGAGCCGCACCGCGCTGCGGCCGGAGGCCTCGGAGGGCAGCGAGGTGTAGGTGCGGTCGGGGCCGATCACCGTGCCGTTGGTGGCGGCGGCCTCCGCCTCGATCTCGGTGAACGGCACGGCGGCGCCGCGGCCCGCCACGGACAGAGGGGACAGCGGGGCGGTCCCGGCGGCCGAGGCGGCGGCGCCGCCCGCGGCTCCGACGGCGCCGAGCGCGACGACACAGGCGAGTGCCGCGACCGCGGCGGCGGCCCGCCCGGCGGCCGTGGCACGGCGCACGGCGAGGGTCCGTCCCGGTGGGGGTGGTGGCTCGGGGGACGGCGCACCGATCACGGATCGGATCATGCCCATGACAGTTCCTTCCTGGTGGGGGGAGCGGGGATGGCGCGGACGGGGTCAGGCGCGCAGCCAGACCGCCGTGTCCTTGGGGAGGAGCCCGCCGGTCAGGGGGCCGCTCGCGAGGAGGAGCGTGCGATGGTCCGGGAGCCGGACCGGCTCGTCGGCGAAGTTGACGACACAGCGAAGGCCGTCCTCACGGGCGAAGGAGAGCACGCCGTGGGGTGCGTCCAGCCACGTCAACGCGCCGTCGCCGAAGCCCGCTTGGACCTGTCGGACGGCGAGGGCGCGGCGGTAGAGGCTGAGCATGGAGGACGGGTCCCGGTCCTGGCGGTCGGCGGCGTAGCGCGCCCAGTCGGCGGGCTGGGGCAGCCAGGGTGTGGCCCACGGATCGGCGCTCCAGGGCAGTGGCACGCGGCAGCCGTCGCGTCCCGGGTCCACCCCGCCGGAGCGGAAGTGCATCGGGTCCTGGATGCGCTCCGGCGGGATGTCCGCCTCGGGCAGGCCCAGCTCCTCGCCCTGGTAGAGGTAGACCGAGCCGGGCAGGGCGAGGGAGAGCAGGGCGGCGGCGCGGGCCCGACGGGTGCCGAGCGCCAGGTCGGTGGGGGTGCCGAAGCGCTTGGTCGCGAAGTCGAACCCGGTGTCCTCGCGGCCGTAGCGGGTGACGGTGCGGGTCACGTCGTGGTTGCACAGCACCCAGGTGGCGGGCGCGCCGACGGGGGCGTGTTCGGCGAGGGTGTCGTCGATGGAGGCGCGCAGCAGGTCCGCGTCCCAGGGGCAGGCCATGAAGATGAAGTTGAAGGCGGTGTGCAGTTCGTCGGGGCGCAGATAGCGGGCGAAGCGCTCGCTGTCGGGCAGCCAGACCTCCCCGACGAAGATCGCGCCGTACTCGTCGGCCACCGCCCGCCAGGAGCGGTAGATGTCGTGCAGTTCGTCGCGGTCGATGTAGGGGTGCCGGTCGGCGCCCTCGGTGAAGTCGGGGAGCGCCGGGTCCTTGGCGAGCAGCGCCGCCGAGTCGATGCGGACGCCCGCCACTCCCCGCTCGAACCAGAACCGCAGCACGTCCTCGTGTTCCTGGCGCACCGCGGGGTGGGCCCAGTTGAGGTCGGGCTGCTGGGGAGTGAATAGATGGAGGTACCACTCGCCGTCCGCGACCCGGGTCCAGGTGTCCCCCGCGAACTGCGACGGCCAGGTGTTGGGCGGCAGTTCGCCGTGCTCACCGCGGCCCGGCCGGAAGTGGAACAGCTCGCGCTCGGGGCTGCCGGGCCCGGCGGCCAGTGCGGCCCGGAACCAGGGGTGCTGGTCCGAGATGTGGTTGGGCACGATGTCGACGATGGTGCGGATGCCGAAGCCGCGCGCCTCCGCGATGAGCTTCTCGGCCTCGGCCAGGGTGCCGAACGCCGGGTCGATGGCGCGGTAGTCGGCCACGTCGTAACCGCCGTCGGCCAGCGGGGACAGGTACCAGGGGGTGAACCACAGGGCATCGACGCCCAGTTCGGCGAGGTAGGGCAGCTTGGCCCGGACGCCCGCGAGATCGCCGGTGCCGTCGCCGTCTCCGTCGGCGAAGCTGCGTACGTACACCTGGTAGACGGCGGCCGAGCGCCACCAGTCGTCGCTTTCGTGGGCTGCCACGGGAAGGTCCTTTCGGGCAGGTGGGATCCCGCCGCCGGCCCCCCGTCGTTCAGCGGGGGCATGGTGGAGGGGCCGGCGGCGGAGTGCGGGGAGGGCGGGAGGGGGCGTCAGCCCTTGAGGCCGCCCGCGGTGAGACCGCTCATGATGTTGCGCTGGAACACGAGGAAGAGCACGAGAGTGGGGACCGACGCCATGGCGAGCGCGGCCGTGAGCCAGTTCTCGGGCACTCCCTGGGCGAGCGAGTAGATGCCGACGTTGAGGGTCTGCTTGCCGGGGTCGGGCAGGGTGAGCATCGGCCAGAGGAAGTCCTTCCAGACGCCGACCACCGCGAAGATGGAGACGACGCCGAGGATCGGCCGGGACAGGGGCAGCACCACCGAGCGCAGCGTCCGCAGCGGGGAGGCGCCGTCGATGGACGCGGCGTCCAGGAGCTCCCTCGGGATCGAGTCGAAGAACCGCTTGAGCAGGAAGATGTTGAAGGCGTTGGTGACCGAGGGCAGCCAGATCGCCCAGGGCGTGTTGAGCAGGTTCCGCCGGAAGATCGGCACGTCGAGCACGGTCAGGTACTGGGGTACGACGAGGACGGCCGCCGGGATCATGAGGGTGGCCAGCATCATCGCGAGGATCGCCCGGCCGAGGACCGGCCTCAGCTTGGACAGCGAGTAGGCGGCGGCCACGTCGAGGACGAGCTGGAAGGCGAGCGCGCCGACGGCGTACCAGACCGTGTTGAGCAGGAGCCTGGCGAAGTCCATCACGCGCCAGGCGTTGGTGAGGTTGTCGGTGTGCACACCGTGCGGGACCAGGGTGGGCGGGATCCTGGTGAACTCCTCTGTTGATTTCAGCCCGTTGACGGCCATCCAGTACAGCGGCCCGATGAAGACGAGCGTGAACAGGAGCATCACGACGGCGAAGACGGTCCAGTAGACGATCTTGCCCCGGGTGCGGCCGAGGGTGGCCGGTGAGATGAGCGTGCGTGTCGACATGGGTTCCCCCACTCTCCGGACCTACTGGTCACCGTCGCGGCTGAGCCGCACGTACACCGCCGAGAAGCCCGCGAGCAGCACCAGCAGGCACAGGCCGAGTGCCGCGGCGCCGCCGTAGTTGTTGAAGTTGAAGGCGTACTGGTAGATGAGGTAGACGACGGTCGTCGTGGAACCCTCGGGGCCCGCGCCGTTGGTGAGCAGGAACGGCTCGGTGAACACCTGCATCGTGGCGATGATCTGCATCAGGAACATGAGCGAGAGCACGAGCCGGGTCTGCGGGACGGTGACGTGCCAGATCTTGCGCAGCAGCCCGGCGCCGTCGAGTTCGGCGGCCTCGTACAGCTCGCCGGGAATCCCCTGGAGGGCGGCGAGGTAGACGAGGGTGGCGCTGCCCATGTTCATCCAGGTCGCAGCGATCACCACCGAGAGCATGGCGGTGTGAGTGGACTGGAGCCACTGCTGCTGCTGCAGGCCGAACAGCTCGAAGACGCGGTTGAACAGGCCGTACCCGGGGTCGTAGAAGTACTTGAAGAGCAGCACCGAGGCGACCGGCGGCAGCATCACCGGCAGGTACACCAGCAGCCTCAAGTAGCCCTGGCCGTGCCGGAATTCATTGAGCAGGACGGCGACCAGGAAGGGCAGCACGAAGCCGAGGACCAGGGCGAGGCCGGTGAACAGCAGGGTGTTGCGCCAGGCCTGCCAGAACGCCGGGTCGTGGAAGACATAGCGGAGGTTGGACCAGCCCGCCCAGGTGGTACGGCCGTCCTTCGTCTTCTGGAAGGCGAGCACGAACTCCCTGACCATCGGGTACCAGGAGAAGAAGGCGAAGCAGAGCACGGCGCCGATCAGGAAGCCGTGCGCGGTGAGGTTGCGCCGCAGGGCCCGGGCGAATCCGCGGGGCCTGGGCAGCGGGTGGCTCCGGGGCGGGCGGGCCGTTTCCCGTGTGGGCAGTGTGGAGGCCGACATCGTCACTCCTGAATCCGGGGCGGGCGGGGCCGGAGGGCACTCCGGCCCCTGCCGCCGTGCGCGCTACTGGTTCGCCAGGACCTGATCGACCTGCTTCTGGGCGGTCGAGAGCAGCGCCGCGATGTCGGCGTCCTTGTTGGTGAGCACCGCGGACATCGCGTTGTCGAGGACCTTGTAGACCTCCTGCGCCTTGGGCGGCTCCGCTTTTCCGGGGACCGGCTTGGCGAGGTAGGGCGCGAAGTTGGCGACCGGCATGGTGGCGTTGTCGGTCCGGGACTTGAGGTCCGCGGCCTTCACGTCGCCGGTGAAGAAGTTCGGCTGCGGCACGCCGACGGGCAGCTGGTCGGCCTTGGTGCGGGCCCAGTCGAACTGGCCCTTGCCGGGGCTGAGGTTCTTGAAGTTGAGCCAGGCGATCGCGGCCTTGATCTTGTCGGGCGAGCTGCCCTGCTTGATCATGTAGCCGTTGCCGCCGGTGAGCGTGGCCCTGCCGGCGGGAATGGGGCCCATGCCGAAGTTCTCGTACTTGGCGCCGAGTTGCTGGACCATGTACGCGATGTCGTCGGGTGCGGCGAGGAACATGCCGAGCTTGTCGGCGGTGATCTGCTTCTGGAGGTCGCCCCACTTCAGGAGCTGGGTCCTGCTCATGCTCTGGTCGCTCCAGCGCATGTCGTGCAGCTGCTGGAGGACCTGCCTGCCGGTGGCGTTGTCGAAGGCGGCCTTTCCGTCGGGGCCCACCACGTCGCCGCCGAGGCTGTAGAGGGCGGCGGTGAAGTGCCAGCCGCCGGTGTTCTCCGCGCTGTATTCGCCGTAGCCGTAGACGCCGTTGCCGAGCTTGGCGATGGCCCGGGAGTCGGCGCGCACCTCGTCCCAGGTGGCCGGAGGCTTGTCCGGGTCGAGCCCGGCCTGCTGGAACAGCTTCCGGTTGATCATGATGCCCATCTGGTAGTTGCTGGTGGGCAGGCCGTACATCTTGCCGTCCTTCTTGTACACCCCCATCACGGCCGGGTCGATGCTGTTCAGGGCCGGTACGGACGCGGCGGTGACGTAGGCCGAGATGTCGGCGGCGCCGTTGTTGTCCAGGACCTGCTGGAGATCGGTGAAGTACGTGTAGAAGACGTCCGGTTGGGACTTCGCCTTGAGGGCGGCGGTGAAGCGGGCGGGCTCCTCGCACTGGCCGGGCGTGGACTTGCCGATGATGTGGACGTTCGGGTAGGTCCTGTTGAACGTCGCGACGTCCTGCTTCCACTCCCTGAGCTCGGCGGCCTTGGCGGCCGGCGGCATGCAGTCGATGGTGAGGTCCACCTTGGCCCCGGGGTCGAGCGGGGCCGCGGGGTCGCTCGACCCGCTGCCGGGCCGGTTGCCGCCGCTTCCCGTGTCGCTGCTGGTTCCGCAGGCGGCGAGGGCGGTGAGCGCGACGGCGCTGACGAGTGCGAGGGCGGTGCGGCGTCCTGGTCGTGCGGGGCTGAACGAGGTGCGTCTCATCGGAGGACCCCTTCGGGGAGGAGCGTCGAGGCCCGGCCGGCGGCAGCGGGGCGCGGCACACTCAACCACCGGCATCACATCAGCGCAATATCTCGCGCCAATTTCGTAAAACTTCGACAGTCCGTTGTACGCGTGGGATGCGGCGGGCGCACACAACGGCGCGCCGGGCGGCAGTGGCCCGGCGCGCCGGAGGAGGACGGTACGGAAACGGCTAGCGGGGAACCTGCGCGGTCGAGCCGCGCACCACCAGCTCGGGCTCGAAGAGCAGCTCGCCGGGGGGCACCACGCCGCCCTGGATCTGCGCGGACAGGAGCTCGACGGCGGCGCGGCCCATCGCCTCGATGGGCTGGCGGACCGTGGTCAGCGGGGGCTCGGTGCAGTTCATGAACGCGGAGTCGTCGTAGCCGACGACGGAGACGTCGCGGGGCACGTCGAGGCCGCGCCTGCGGGCGGCCCGCACCGCGCCGAGCGCGAGCGGGTCGCTGGCGCAGATGATGCCGGTGACGCCGCGCTCCAGGAGCCGGGAGGCCGCGGCCTGGCCGCCCTCGAGGGAGAACATGGCGCGCTCGATCCGGTCCTCGCCGAGCTCGCCGCCGGCCGCCGCCAGCAGCGCGCGGGCCGCGTCCAGCTTGCGCCGCGAGGGGACGTGGTCGGGCGGCCCGAGCACCAGGCCGATGCGCTGGTGGCCGAGCGAGACCAGGTGGCGCCAGGCCTGTTCCATGGCGACCGCGTCGTCGCAGGCGACACAGGGGAAGTCGAGGTGCTCGATGGCCGCGTTGATCAGGACGACGGGGACCTTGCGGTCGGCGAGCTGCCGGTAGTGCCCGTGCGGGGCCTCCATCTGCGCGAAGAGGCCGCCCGCGAAGACGACACCCGAGACCTGCTGCTGAAGGAGCAGGTCGACGTAGTCGGCCTCGGAGACGCCGCCCTTGGTCTGGGTGCACAGGACCGGGGTGAGCCCCTGTTGGGCGAGCGCACCGCCGATGACCTCGGCGAACGCCGGGAAGATGGGGTTCTGCAGCTCGGGCAGAACCAGGCCGACGAGCCGGGCCCGCTCGCCGCGCAGCTGGGTCGGGCGCTCGTAGCCGAGCACGTCGAGCGCCGTGAGCACGGCCTGCCGGGTGGATTCGGAGACTCCCGGTTTGCCGTTGAGCACTCGGCTGACCGTGGCCTCGCTGACTCCTACCTTCTTCGCCACCTGAGCAAGTCGTCGCGTCATGCGCGCAAGACTAGCGCAAGCCATGCAAGCGGTTTGCGTTCCGATGAGCCGAGGTGCGGACGCGACCGGGCCTGGTTCGGCGGGCATGCGGGATGCCGCCCCGGCGAACCGGGGCGGCATCCGCGATGGCCTCCGTTACGGGTTGATGTTGATCTTGAAGGTGGAGGTGGTGTTCCTGATGTCCTGCGCGTTGCCGCTCAGCTTCAGGTCGTTGAACGTCACCTCGCCGACGGCCGGCCCCTGACCGGGTTCGGGCTGCTCGTTGGCCCAGATGCCGAACCCGGACTTGGCGTCGAAGGCGTCGCCGCTCTTCTTCGCGCCGCTGATGCTGACATGGGTGAGCACGCTGTCCTTGACGGGGTACAGCGGTGTGCCGCCGTTGTACTTCGTCTGGAACATGATCCCGGAGTACGTGGGGTCGGTGATGTCCAGATCACTGACGCGGATCCCCTGGAACTCGTACTCGGCGGAGTACATCCACAGCGCCCCGAAGGCCTGCGCGCCCCAGAAGTGCCCGCCGGCGCGCACCAGCGAGATGCCCTGGAAGTTCGTCGGGTCGCTGCCGAAGCCGAGCGCCGGGATCGACCCGAACTTCAGCGTGCCGATGGTCAGTCCGGGATAGGTGAGCGTGTCGGCCGCGTACAGGTTCCGGAAGGTGTTGGCGGTGCCTCCGTAGACGGCGAACCCGGCGGCCCGCCAGGTGAGCAGGGCGCTCAGGTTCTGGAAGACGTTGCCGGTCTCGTCCGCGTTGTTGATGTCGGTCGCCGGGAACAGCGCGAAGCTGTCGTCTCCGGTGGAGCGGGCCTCCACATTGCTGATGGTGTTGTCACTGCTGCCGTTGGTGAGGTTGATCCCGTCCGCGTACAGGTCGCGGACCCGGGAGTTCTCGATGGTGATGTGGTCGGTGTTGGTGCCCCAGTACAGGCACATCATGTGCTCGACCCACACGTTGTCGATGGTCATGTTCGCGACGTTCGACCAGTTGAAGACCTTGCCGGGGCCGTCGTTGCGCGAGGTGTAGTTGCCGAAGAAGCCGAAGCCGGTGAAGGAGGAGCCGTTGGCGGAGGACTGGACGTCGAACCCGGCGTCGGTGTTCTCCTGGTCGGCCGGGGTGGCGAACCGGGTGAACCAGGGGCCCGCGCCCACCACCTTGACGGCCTTGCCGTAGACCTGGAACTTGTTGCTGGTCGCGTAGGTGCCCGGCGGCAGATAGACGCCGACGAGCCTGCCGGTGGTGTCCATCCGCACCGCGTCCAGGGCGTTCTGCACATCCTGCTGAGTGGTGCCGGACGGCACGGCATAGGCCGCCGGATCCGGGTTGGGCACCTGGCTGACCTGCTCCAGGTCGATGAAGTCGATCGCGTACGTGGAGGAGTTCGCGGCGTCCTTCTGGAGCCGGATGGTGCTGCCCGCCTTGACGGTGTCGCCGAGCAGGACGTTGGCCTCGTCGTAGATGTGGCGCGGGCCTCCGGAGCCCGGCGAGTTGCTCGGGCTCGCCTCGGCGCCGTACTGCCACATGTACTTCGAGGTCAGGTCAATGGCTTTGCGGAAGGTGCCGTCGACATAGAGGTCCAGGGTCGCGTTGATGCCGCCACCGCCCGGGGCGTCCGGCAGGGAGAAGCGCGTCACCAGGCTGTTGGCATCGGCGCGGGCGGTGAACTCCACATAGTTCCCGGTGGAGTTGAGCGTGACGGCTCTGCGGCCGGAGGCTTCGCCCGCGAGGTCGCCGATGGTCCGGTTGGGCCCGACGACCTGGGCGCCGCCGCCCGTCACCCCGTCCTCCGCCTCATAGGTGTCGTACGGCATGCTGGCCCCGCGCCCGACGAAGAAGGCCCGCGAGCTGGTGTTGTTGGCGCGCTTCACCGGCAGTTCGTTGGCATCGTCCGCGATCACCACCTTCGCCGTGTACTTGCCGTTGACGGCCGTCCAGTTGCCGAGGCTGACCGGCGGCGCCGTGGTGCCCGGTGCGAGCGCGCCGTCGTAGGCACCGGTGAGCGTCTTCACCGGGGCGCCCTTGTCGTCGAGCAGGGTCAGCGTGAGGGGGTGGCTGCCGCCCGCCGTGGCCAGGGTGCCCTGGTTCTTCAGCGTCACGGAGAAGGCGACCGACTGGCCCGCCGAGGGGGCGCTCGGCGACCAGGCGACCTGGGCGGCCACCAGGTCGGAGGAGTCGACCGGCTTGATGACCAGGGGGCTTCCCGTGAAGCTGTTGTTGGTCTCGTTCTGTTCGATGACGGTGTTGTCCGGATCAACGACCGCGCTCAGCGGATAGGTTCCCGCGTCGTGCGTGCCGATGGAGGCGCTCACCGTCTGCGCGGCGCCGGCCGCCAGCGCGCCCACGGTCGCGGTGGCCGCCTTGGAGCCGCCGAGCTGGAAGGCGACGGTGGTCGCGGGCGAGGCGCTCGTCCCCTTGTTGTGCACGGTCGCCGCCAGCGTCACGGCGTCCGACTCGACGGGTGCGGACGGGCTGGCCGTCAGCGCGGTGACCTCCAGATCCGGGTTGGGCGCGGGCACCCCCACGACCTGGAACTCCGCGATCTGCCCGCCCGTTGCCCCGGTGTTGGAGGTGAACCTGAGCTGGACGTCGGCGACCCGCGCCGCGACCGGTATGGCCACCGTGTTCCCGCTCGCCGGGTCGAAGGTGTAGTCCTTGGCCGGCACGAGGCCGGTGTAGGACGAGGCGCTCTGCTCGCGCCCGAGCACCTCGATGTTCTGGGTCCGCCTGCCCCAGGCACTGTCCGGATTGAGCTTCAGGACCACGGTGTTGGTGTCCGCGTTGGCGCCGAGCTTGACGGTGAGGGTGCTCGGGTAGCCGCCCGGGGCGCTCTCCCAGTAGGTCGCCGTGTTGTTGTCGTCGGCGTTCTCGGCGACGAAGGCGAACGCGGCGGAGGAGGCCGTGATCGGCTTGCCCACGGCGAGGTTGGAGCCGTCCCCGCTCGACGTCCCGTTGCGGGTCACGGTGTTGCTCGCGGCGGACTGGTTGCCCGCCGCGTCCCTGGCACGCACGTAGTACGAGACGGTCACGGTGACCGGCTCGCTGTCGGTGTACGTGGTGACATCGCCCGCCACGGTCTTGAGCAGCTGGTTGTTGGCGTAGACGTCGTACCCGGTGACACCCACGTTGTCGCTCGAGGCCGTCCAGGCGAGCTTGATCTGCCCGGCCGCGGGCTCGGTGAAGGCGAGTCCCGAGGGCGCGGTCGGGGCCTGGGTGTCGCCCGAACTCCCCTTGCGTGTCACGCTGTTGCTGTCGCCCGACTGGTTGCCCGCGGCGTCCTTGGCCCGGACGACATAGGTGACCGTGGCGCTCGCCGGCTGGGTGTCGGTGTACGCGGTGACGTTCCCGGCCACGCTGGTGCGCAGCTCGCCGTTGGCGTAGATGTCGTATCCGGTGACCGCGGTGTCGTCGGTGGCCGCGTCCCAGGTCAGCCGGATCTGACCGGCCGACGGCTCGCTGTAGGCGAGGTTCCTCGGGGCGGTCGGCGGCTGCGTGTCGCCGGTCGCCGGGCCGTAGATCTCCAGCTCGGAGAGTTGCGCGCCGGGCTGGACCGTGTTGGCCGAGACGAGCACCCGCAGATAGCGGGTCGTGGCCGGGCCGAACGCGACGGGCACGGTGAGCCCGTTGGCCGGGGTGAAGTCGTAGCCCTGGGACGCGGTCAGATCGGTGAAGTCGGTGCCGTTGGCGCTGCCCTGGACCTTGAGGGTCTGGGTGCGGGCTCCCCAGCCGTCCGGCAGCTTGAGGACCACCTTGTCGACCGGGACGGTGGCACCCAGGTCGGCCTGGAGCCACTGCGGGAAGGCGTTGTTGGCGCTCTCCCAGTAGCTCGCCTTGTTGCCGTCGTTGGCGTTGGCCGCGGCATAGGTCTGCGTGGAACTGCTCGCGGTGAGGGTCCTGCCGAGGGCGAGGTTGGTGCCGTCGCCTTGGTTGGCCGCGTGCACTTCGAGGGAGGAGAGCTGGGCCGCCTGCCAGCCGGTGTTCGCCGTGATGGCGATCCGCACGATCCGGGCCGTGGAGGCGGCGAAACCGATCCTGACCGTATTGCCCGAGCTCTGCGTGAAGGCGTACGCCGCCGAGCCCACCAGAGTGGTGAATCCGGTGCCGTCGGTGCTGCCCTGCACGGACAGGGTCTCCTTGCGGTCGCCCCAGGAGGCGGGGAGCTTCAGGACGACCTCGTCGATGCGGCTGGGGGCGCCGAAGTCGGTCTGTATCCACTGCGGGAAGGCGCTGCCCGCGCTCTCCCAGTACGTCGACTGATCGCCGTCGGTCACGTTCTTGGCGACGTAGGGCCCGTTCGCGCCGGAGGCCGACGCGGGCTTTCCGGCGGCCAGGTCCGGGCCGCCCGCCGCCGAGGCGGAGAGCGTGGGCCAACCGATCATGAACAGGCTGGTGGCGAGGACCGCGGCGAGCAATCGGACCCGCGTACGCCATCTCCAACGGTGCGTTCTCATGTGTCCCCGATCTGCGCGACTAGGGGGAGGTCTCGGCCAGGGCTCCTGCCGACCGAGTTTCTGCAGAAAAGCGCCCGATAATTTGCGCTGGGCGGTGAGAGAGTTGCAGAGATGCGTCCATGCGTCCATCCCCGCGACCGGCCGGGAAGCCGGGCGTACCACGCCGTCCGACGAACCGGAACGATCGCTTTCCTCCGCGTCACCGGCGCGTAGTGCGGCTTTCTCCGCAGCCCGACAACGGCCCGCAAGATATCCGCAAACAGCGCAAGCGAATTTCGGCGCGCCGAGTGGCGCGCAAGGAACCTCGCGGAGCCGTCCGGGGACCTGCCGGAGACCTTCGCCGCGGCGTTCCCGGTGATCGCACGGTGATCCCTCGGGGATTTCGGGAAGCGACCCGGGGCGTCTAACGTGCCTACCCATGACCGCCCCACCCACCAGGACCGCACCGCGTCGGCGGCGGCTGGGCTGGCCGCGGCGCGTCTTCTCCCAGGTGCTGCTCATGCAGCTGACCATCGCCGCCGGAGTCGCCGTGCTGGCGACCGGGCTCTTCCTGGCCCCGCTCAGCGCCCAGCTCGACGACCAGGCCATGCGGCGCGCGCTCGCCATCGCCGAGGCCACCGCGGCCCAGCCGCAGGTCGCCGACCACCTGCTGGCCTCGCGCCCCACCGCCGACGGACCGGTACAGGCCGAGGCGGAGCGGGTCAGACGGGCGACGGGCGCCGAGTACGTGGTGGTCATGGACGCCCGGGGGGTGCGCTGGTCGCACACCGACACCGCGCAGATCGGCCGGCCGGTCTCCACCGACCCGAGCGACGCGCTCGCGGGCCGCGACGTCATGGAGATCGACAGCGGCACCCTGGGCCGCTCGGCCCGGGGCAAGGTGCCGCTGCGGGACGCGGGCGGCCGGATCGTGGGGGCCGTCTCCGTGGGCATCGAGTACGACAGCGTGCGGGCCCGGCTCCTGAACGCGATCCCGGGCCTGCTCGCCTACGCGGGCGGAGCGCTCGCGGTGGGCGCGCTCGCCGCGTACCTGATCGCCCGGCGCATCCACAAGCAGACCCGTGACCTGGCCTTCTCCGACATCTCCGGGCTGCTCGCGGAGCGCGAGGCCATGCTGCACTCCATCCGCGAAGGCGTGGTCGCGCTCGACCGGGAAGGCCGGATCCGACTGCTCAACGACGAGGCGCAGCGCCTCCTGGGCGTCGGCCCCGAAGCCGGGGGCCGGGCGCTGGACGAGGTGCTCGGAGCGGGACGTACGACCGATGTGCTCGCCGGCCGGGTCGAGGGCAGGGACCTGCTGACCGTGCGCGGCCACCGCGTCCTGGTCGCCAACCGGATGCCGACCGACGACGGCGGTGCGGTCGCCACGCTCCGCGACCGCACCGAGCTGGAGCGGCTCGGCCGCGAGCTGGACTCGACGCGCGGCCTCATCGACGCCCTGCGCGCCCAGGACCACGAGCACGCCAACCGGCTGCACACCCTGCTGGGCCTGCTCGAACTGGAGCTGTACGAGGAGGCCCTCGAATTCATCACGGAGGTCGTCGGGGTGCACCGGGCCACCGCCGAGCAGGTCACCGAGAAGGTGAGGGACCCGCTGCTCGCCGCCGTCCTCGTCGGCAAGGCGACGGTCGCCGCCGAGCGCGCGGTCGCCCTGAGCCTGTCCCCCGCCACCGCGCTGCCGGACCGGCTCGTCGACCCGCGCGGCCTGGTCACGGTCACCGGCAACCTCCTGGACAACGCGCTCGACGCGACGGCCGGGACGCCGGGCGCCGAGGTCGAGGTGGAACTGCGCGCCGAGGGACGCACCGTCGTGCTGCGGGTCCGCGACAACGGGCCCGGCATCCCCGCCGAGCAGCGCGCGCTGGTCTTCACCGAGGGCTGGACCACCAAGGAGCCGCCCGCGCACGGCAAGCGGGGGCTCGGGCTCGCGCTGGTCGGCCGGTTCGCGGAGCGGATGGGCGGCAGTGCGCGGGTGGGCACGGCTCCCGGCGGCGGGGCGGAGTTCACCGTCGTCCTGCCCGACGCGCTGAGCGAGGCGCTGGACCGGCCCGCCGGGGACGGCCGGCGGAACAGGGCCACTCAGGAGGCGCGATGATCGACGTACTGGTCGTGGACGACGACCCCCGGGTCGCCGGCATCAATGCCGCGTACGCCGGAAAGGTTCCCGGATTCCGGGTGGTCGCCCAGGCGCATTCGGCGGCGGAGGCGCTCGCCCGGATCGTCGAACGACCGGTGGACCTGGTGCTGCTCGACCACTATCTGCCGGACGAGAACGGCCTCGCGTTCGTACGGGAGTTGCGCGGGCTCGGCCATCACACCGACGTGATCATGGTGACGGCCGCCCGTGACGTGGCGACCGTGCAGGCCGCGATGCGCCAGGGCGCGCTCCAGTACCTGGTCAAGCCGTTCACCTTCGCCGGCCTGCGCACCAAGCTGGAGGCGTATGCCGTGCTGCGCCGCACCCTGGACGGCGGCGGCGAGGCCGAGCAGGCGGAGGTCGACAAGATCTTCGGCGCGCTCTCGGTGCCCGCCGAGCCCGATCTGCCCAAGGGCCACTCCCCCACCACCGCAGACCTGCTGCGCAGGGTCCTCAAGGAGGCCGAGGGCCCGCTCTCGGCGCAGGACATCGCGGAGCGGGCCGGGGTGAGCCGCCAGACGGCCCAGCGCTATCTGAAACTCCTGGAGCGGGCGGGCCGGGTACGCCTCGGCCTGCGTTACGGCGAGACCGGCCGCCCCGAGCACCGCTACGAGTGGGCCGCCTCGCTGTAGGAGGCGGCCACCCCTCGACTTCCCGGGGTCCGGTGGTCGACCCAGCGGCCTCAGCCTTGCGGCGCCTTCTTCACGAACTCCGTCGTGTACGTCTGGGAGAGGTCGACCTTGGTGGACTTGAGGTTCGGGTTGAAGGCCTTGAGCACCTTCTCGACCGTTTCCGGACCGTCCTTGGGCATGACGCCGTCCTTGGTGAACATCGGCAGCGTGCTCTTGATCGACTGCGCGTACAGGTCCTTGCCTCCCTTCGCGTAGTCCGCGGGCATCTTCGCCGCGATCTCCTCGGCACTGTGCGTGGACATCCAGCGCAACGTCTTCACCAGGGCGTTGACCAGCTTCTGCACCGTCTGCCGGTGGCCGTTGACCCACTCCGTGCTCATGTAGAGGCTGGAGGAGGGGTACGGCCCGCCGAGCGCCTGCTGCGAGCCCTCGGGCGTACGCATGTCGACCAGCACCTTGCCGAGCTTCTGGTCGAGGAGGGTGGCGACCGTCGGGTCGGTCGTCATGCCGCCCTGGATGGAGCCCTGCTTCAGCGCGGCGACGAACGTCTGCCCCGCGCCCACCGCGACCGGCGTGAACTCGCTCGTCTTCACCCCGTCCCGCACGGCGAGGTACTTGGTGAGGAAGTCGGTCGACGAGCCAAGACCGGTGACGCCCAGCTTCTTGCCCTTGAAGTCCTTGGGCGAACCGATGCTCGCCGCCGCCTGGTTGGAGACGACCTCCACCTCTCCGGGCGCGTGCGAGAACTGCACCACGGACTCGATCTTCTTGCCCTTGGCCTGGAGATCGAGCGTGTGGTCGTAGAAGCCGACGGCGCCCTGTACGTCGCCGGAGATCAGCGCGGTCTCGGCCTGCACTCCGGCGGGCTCGGTGAGCAGCTCCACGTTCAGGCCCTCGGCCTTGAAGTGCCCGAGCTGCTGGGTCAGCATCGCGGGCAGGTAGATGACCTTGTCGAGACCGCCGACCATGACCTTGATCTTGGCCTGCCCGGAGGCGCTCTTGTCGTCCGAAGCCGTATCGCCGCCGCATCCGGAGAGCGTCATCACGAGAGCGGCACAGAGCCCGCCCGCGAGGAAGGGCGCGGCGCGCAGGCGCCGTCGTGCGGTGGTGCGAGGGTAACGGGCTTGCTGGATAAGGGAGTTGCTGTCGTCCGGTACGGCTTCGGGGTTGCTCGGCATGGTCATCACGTCCCTGTGATCAGGTGGCTGTACGGGAAGGAAGGGCGCGGGGCGCCCTCAGCGCTCGCTGCCGGCCTCGGGCGGGCGCCAGCGGAACAACCGCCGTTCGGCGAAGGTGAGCAGTCCCTCAGTGAGCAGGGCGACGACGGCGAGGATGGCCATCGCCGCGTACACCCCGGCGGCGTTGAACGTCCCCTGCGAGGCGGCCACCAGCAGGCCCAGGCCCTTGGTGGCGCCGATGTACTCGCCGACGATCGCGCCGATGAGCGCGAAGCCGAAGCTGACGTGGAGGCTGGTGAAGATCCAGGAGGTGGCGGACGGAATGACCACCTGAAGGGTGACCCGGCGGTTGCTCGCGCCCAGGATGCGGGCGTTGTTGACCAGGTTCCGGTCGACCTCGCGCGCCCCCTGGAAGGCGTTGAAGAAGACCGGGAAGAAGACGAGCACGACGGCGGAGGCGACCTTCGACGCGGGGCCTAGACCGAACCAGATCAGGAAGACCGGCGCGAGCACGATGCGCGGAATGGCGTTGAGAACCTTGATGTACGGGCCGAGGACATCGGCGAGGAAGCGGATCCGGCCCAGGGTGATGCCGAGGACGACGCCTCCCGTCACGCCGAGGATCCAGCCGAGCAGCGCCTCGTAGAGCGTGTACCAGATCTGTTCCCAGAGCGGTCCCTGAGCGGTGCCGTGCACGGCCCACTCCCGGATCTGGTCCCAGATCGCCGAGGGCATCGAGAAGTTGAACGGGTCGATGACCGCGGCACGGGCCAGGATCTCCCAGAGGGCGACGACCAGCGCCAGAAGCAGAACCCGGCTGCCGAGCACGAGGAGGCGGCGGTTGCGGGCGGCCCGGGCACGGGCCCTGGTGCGCGTGCCTGCCTTGAGGCCGAGCGCGGCGACGGTGTCAGGCGACATGTGCGGCACCCCGCTCACGGGTGATGCGGACCTCTTCCCCCAGCGATTCCCAGATCTCCCGGTAGATCTCGACGAACCGGGGCTCCAGGCGCACCGATTCGACCTTGCGGGGACGCGGCAGGTCGATGTCGAAGATCCGCTTCACGGTGGCGGGGCCCGCGGTCATCACGACGACCCGGTCGGCCAGCGCGATGGACTCCTCCAGGTCGTGCGTGACGAACACGACGGAGGCACCCGTGCCGGACCACAGATCGAGGAGTTCGTCCGACATCAGGGCCCTGGTCTGGACGTCGAGGGCCGAGAACGGCTCGTCCATCAGCAGGATCCGGGGGTCGTTGACGAAGGTCGCGGCGAGGGCGACGCGCTTGCGCTGCCCGCCCGAGAGCTGGTGCGGATAGCGGTCCTCGAACGCCGCGAGGCCCACCTTCGCCAGCCAGCCGCGGGCCATCTCCTTCGCCTCGGCCTTGGGTACGCCGCGAAAGCGCGGGCCCGCCATGACATTGGAGAGCACGGTGCGCCAGGGGAAGACGGCATCCTGCTGGAAGACGAAGCCGACCTGATCGCCGATGCCCTCGACCGGCTTCCCGGCCACCAGGACCTCGCCATCGGTGGGCTCCTCCAGGCCGCTGACAAGGGTCAGCGTGGTGGACTTCCCGCAGCCGGTGGGGCCGACGACGGCCACGAACTCGCCCTGCCGCACGGTCAGATCGAGCTCCCGCACGGCGGTGTGCAATGTCCCCGACGGCGTACGGAACGCCTTGCCGGCGCCCCTCAGCTCGATGGCGGGGCTGGTGTCTGTGTTCATGGAGCGGGACCGTAGGCGCGGCTCCGGCCAGGACGTCAGGCTTGTGGGCGCTGGACGCACTTCTGCGCGCAAACCCCTGTTGTGCTCGTTTTGCGCGCGCTACAACTGCGGGGTTCGAACAGCGGGAAAACGCCATGTCGGCATGCGGGAGGAGAACGCCTTGATCGACGTCCTGGTCGTGGACGACGACTTCCGTGTCGCCGAGATCAACGCGGCCTATGTCGGGAAGGTTCCCGGGTTCCGGGTCGCGGCACGGGCGCACAGCGCCGCCCAGGCGCTGGCCACGCTGGAACGCCACCGGATCGACCTCGTCCTGCTCGACCACTTCCTGCCCGACGAGACGGGGCTGAGCCTGGTCCGCCGGATGCGCCAGCAGGGCCACCACACCGACGTGATCATGGTGACCTCGGCGAGCGACGTGGCGACCGTGCAGGCCGCGATGCGCCACGGCGCGCTGCACTACCTGGTGAAGCCGTTCACCTTCGCCGGGCTGAGGGCCAAGCTCGACGCGTACGCGACGCTGCGGCGCACCGTCGACCGGGCCGCCGGCGCGGCCGGGCAGGAGCCCGCGGCCCAGGACCAGGACCAGGTCGACCGGATCTTCGCGGCCCTGCGCACCGGGCTGCCCAGCCGCCACTCCGTGCCGACGGCGGAGCTGATCCGCGACGTCCTGCACACCGCGGACCATCCGCTCTCCGCGCACGAGGTCGCCGATCGCACGGGTCTGAGCCGCTCCACGGCCCAGCGCTACCTGCGCCTCCTCGAACAGTCCGGCCGCCTGCGGCTGACCCTGCGCTACGGCGAGACGGGCCGCCCGGAACACCGCTATGCGTGGGCGGTCTGACCCCAACAGGGCCGACTTTCACGGAGGTTGGGGGGAATTGCCGGGCCCGCACCGCCGCACCCGTCCGTTCCGGCATGCCTGCGCGGGCCTACACGGCACCCGCGCCCGTCAGTGCCCTGACCTCCGCCTCCGCGTGCTTGGCCCCGTCCGGCTCCTCGCGCGAGGTCACCGTGCCGAGCCATCCCGCGAGGAACCCCAGCGGAATCGAGACGAGTCCCGGGTTCTGCAACGGGAAGAACTGGAAGTCCACCCCGGGGAAGAGGGACTCGGGGCTGCCGGAGACCACGGGCGAGATCAGCACCAGGACCAGGGCCGGGACCAGGCCCCCGTACACCGACCACACGGCCCCGCGCGTCGTGAAGTTCCGCCAGAACAGCGAGTAGAGGAGCACCGGAAGGTTCGCGGAGGCGGCCACCGCGAAGGCCAGGCCGACCAGGAACGCGACGTTCAGGTCCCGCGCGAGCAGACCCAGCGCGATCGCGACCGCCCCGATCCCCACCGCGGCCACCCGGGCGACCGCGACCTCGCCGCGCTGCTTGGCGCGTCTGCGCCGGAGCGAGGCGTAGAGGTCGTGGGCGACGGACGCCGAGGAGGCCAGCGTGATGCCCGCGACGACCGCCAGGATGGTGGCGAAGGCGATGGCGGCGACCACGGCGAAGAGAACCGTTCCGCCTGTGGAACCCGCGCCGCCTCCCAGGTTGTAGGCGAGCAGCGCGACCGCCGTGTTGCCCGCGGGGTTCGACGCCTTGACCGCGTCCGAGCCGACCAGCGCGGCCGCGCCGAAGCCGAGCACGATGGTCATCAGGTAGAAGCCGCCGATGAGGCCGATGGACCAGACGACCGAGCGGCGGGCGGCCCGCGCGGTGGGCACGGTGTAGAAGCGCGAGAGGATGTGCGGCAGTCCGGCCGTGCCGAGGACCAGGGCGAGGCCCAGGCTGATGAAGTCGAACCGCGCCGTCCAGTCCCCGCCGTACTTGAGGCCGGGTGAGAGGAACTCCTTTCCGTGGCCGCTGTGGTCGGCCGCCGAGTTCAGCAGCAGGTTGATGTCGCCGTGGAAGCGCAGCAGCACCATCACGGTGAGGGTGATCGTGCCGGCCATGAGCAGGACGGCCTTCACGATCTGGATCCAGGTGGTGGCCCGCATCCCGCCGAGCGACACATAGACCACCATCAGGGCGCCGACCCCGATGACCGTCCAGTTCCGCGCGGCGTCGCTCGTGCCGCCGAGCAGCAGGGCCACCAGGCTGCCCGCGCCGACCATCTGCGCCACCAGATAGAGAACGGACACGGTGACCGAGGAAGTTCCCGCCGCGATCCGCACGGGGCGTTCGCTCATGCGGGCCGCGACCACGTCGGCCAGGGTGAACTTGCCGCAGTTGCGGACCAGTTCGGCGACCAGGAGCAGCACCACCAGCCAGGCCACCAGGAAGCCCACGGAGTACAGCATCCCGTCGTAGCCGAAGAGTGCGATCAGCCCGGAGATGCCGAGGAAGGAAGCGGCCGACATGTAGTCACCCGCGATGGCAAAACCATTCTCCATGGGCGAGAAGAGCCGGCCGCCGGTGTAGAACTCCTCGGCCGAGCCGTGCCGGTTGCGGCTCACCCAGGTGGTGATGGCGAGCGTGGCCGCCACGAACGCGCTGAACAGCAGCAGCGCCAGAGTCTGATGGTCCCCGCCGACGATCACTTGGTCCCCCGTGTCGTTCCCTGTCCGTTGATCCGCGGGGCCCCGCGGCCCTGCTCGGTCTGCTGGGTGTGTTCGGCCCGCCGACCGCGCGTGGGGTGCCCTGGGGCGTGCTGCTGGTTCTGTTCGAACACGACCCAGCGCAGTTCCAGCGCGGCCCGGTCCCGGCGCAGCCGCGCATGGCGGGTGTACGCCCAGGTCAGCAGGAAGGTGGTGAGGAACTGGGCCAGCCCCGCGACCATCGCCACGTTCACCGCCCCGGCCACCGGGCGGGCCATGAGGCCGGGGGCGCCGACCGCGGTGATCACATAGGCCAGGTACCAGCCGAAGAAGGCGAGGGAGGCGGGGAGGACAAACCCGCGATAGCGGCGGCGCACCTCCTGGAAGGCGGCGCTGCGGTGCACTTCGAGATAGATCTCGGCCGGGCTGAGACGTTCGTCCTCGTCGCCGCAGTGCTGGGCGGGCACGGGGGCGGGCACCGTCTCGCCGTCCAGTTCGCCCCAGCCGGAGGCGAGGGCGTCGTACCAGGGGTCGTCGATCCGCGCCGCCGCCGGATCAGCCCCCTCCTGCTTCTCCACCGCACAACTCTCCTTGCCCACGAACCCGTTCGGCCGCGTGCCCCAGGATGGGCAGAGGGGGCAGCTCCTGGACTCTCCTACGCCCCGGCTTCACCCCATTAGGTGACGCGGCCGCGTCAGCCCCGAGGCGGCTGGGCCAGCCCGTACCGGTAGGCGTACCGCATGGCCTGGGCCCGGTCGCGCGCTCCGGTCTTGCCGAAGATGTTGTTGATGTGGGTCTTCACGGTGGCGGTCGAGATGTGCAGGGCCCGCGAGATCTCCGGGTTGGACATTCCCTCGGCCACGAGCGCGAGCACCTCGCCCTCGCGTGCGGTGAGGCCGTCGGGCAGTTCGGCCGGCGCGGCGGGGGCGGCCGGCGGCGCGGTCACCCGCTCCAGGAGGCGGCGCTGCACGGCGGGGGCGAGCCCGGCCTGCCCGGCCAGCACGTCCTCTATCGCCTTGACGATCTCCTCGCCCCCGGCGTCCTTGGTCAGATAGCCGCGGGCCCCGGCCTGCAGGGCCGGGAACAGGTCGTTGTCGTCCGCGTAGGTCGTGAGGATCACCACCTCCGTGCCGGGATGCCCGGAACGGATGCGGCGGGTCGCCTCCACCCCGTCGCACCGCGGCATCCGCAGGTCCATCAGGACGATGTCGGGAGCCAGTTGGGCCGTGAGGGCGACCGCCTCCTCGCCGTCCCGCGCCGAGCCGACGACCTCGATGCCGGGCAGCAGCCCGAGCAGCATCACGATGCCCTCGCGCACCACGGACTGGTCGTCGGCCACGACCACCCTGATCGTCCCCCGCGCCCCGGGCTCGCCCCCGCTCATGCGGGCACCCTCAGTCTCACCACGAAACCCTCCTCGTCCGGGCCGGCCTCCAGGGTGCCGCCCAGCAGTTCGGCGCGCTCCCTCATCCCCAGCAGACCGTAACCGGAGCCACTGACAGCGAGCTCCCCCGCCCGCTCGCGGCCCCCTGAGTCCCGCACTTCCAGGGTCACTTCGTGGGGCAGGTACTCCAGCCGTACGGCCACGACGGCGCCCGGCGCGTGCTTGCGCACGTTGGTCAGGGCCTCCTGGGCCACCCGGCGCACGGTCCCCGAGGCCTCCGGGGGCAGGGCCCTGCGCTCGCCCCGCACCTGGACCCCGGTGCCCGGGGCAAGACCCGTCCCCGAACCGGCCCCCTCGATCAGGGTGTGCAGGAAGTCCTCCACCGGGGTCATCTCGCCGCGCAGCGCGGAGAGCGCCTGGCGGGTCTCGGCAAGGCCCTCGCGCGCCATGCCCCGGGCGGCCACCACCCGTTCTAGGATCCGCTCCCGGAACTCCCCGGGCGGCTCCCGCTCGATCAGCAGCCGGGCCGCCTCCAGGTGCACCAGCTGCGCCGAGAGGCTGTGCGCCAGTACGTCATGGATCTCGCGGGCGATCCTGGCCCGCTCGTCGAGCGCGGCCGACTCCGCCTCGGCCACCCGCGCGGCCCGTTCCTGGGCGAGGAGCCGCTGGGCGGTACCGCGCGCCTCGGCGTCGAGACGCAGCACATATCCGGCGAGCCCGAGCCCGGCCGAAGTGACCGCCGTCGTCAGCCAGTTGTCGTTGTTGACCAGGATGTAGGCGCCCAGTGACGCGGCCGTGCACGGAATGGCGGCGGCCAGCGGAAGCCGTTCCAGCGCCGTCACCGCGCAGGCGCACCACAGCACCAGCGCGAGCACCGGCCAGCCTGCCGCGCGGGCCCCGGCCGCGGCTCCCATCACCAGCAGGAGCGAGATCAGGGAGGGCCAGAGCCGGTGGTCCAGGGTGAAGCGGAAGAGCGCGCGGCCCAACAGGCCGCAGACCAGCACCAGGGCCACGCCCCCCACCCACGCGTAGTGGCCCGGCCCGTTGCTGAACGTGGACCAGAGCAGGGCGCCGAAGGCCACGATCCTGATGCCCCGGGCGAGATTGCGTCTGGCACGGCTCAGGCCTTCGCGGGAGAGCGCTTCCCGCGAAGGCCAGCTGAGCCAGGTCTCTGGGGTCACACGCGGTCCTTCCACACCTGCTGGGCGGGGCTTGCTGCGGCAACACCGTACGACGCGAGGGCCGGCTGGGCCCGCCACATCAGGATGCCGCCGCGGACGAGCAGGGAGGCGGCCAGGGCGAGCAGGAGGGCGCCGGTGCCCAGGTGGATCCCGGCCAGCGCGCCGAGGCCCGCGAGGCCCACCCGCAGGGCGATGCCGAGGACCCAGATCCCGGCGGTGGCCTTGGTGCCGCGGGACCACACCGTGCCGTCGGGCTCGGTCCATATCTTCGAGGTCCAACCCCAGCCGACTCCCATGAGCGCGCCGGTCACGAGCTCGGCGCCGAGCAGAGCGACGGACCCGGCCTGGTGGTGCTGGTCGACGAGGCCGCCGTCCTTCACCGCGAAGAACACGAGGGCGGCGGGGACGAGCCACCACTTCTTCCCGGAACCGCCCACCTGCTGCGGCTTGAACTGACGGACCAGGATCAACGCCACCACCGCGACTGCCACCAGCACGTTGAAGAGCGCGGACATCGAAGCCTCCGGACGACGAGAAAGACGAGAAGACAGGAACCGTCAGGGACGGTCGGGCTGTGCTTACGTCTACGAAGGTACGGAAACGACCTGGTCAGAGGCATCGGAGCAGGGGTGGAGCACGGGTGGATGTTTTCTCTCCACCCACGGGTGCAGAAAACGCGCACCGGCCCGTGGGAGACCCACGGGCCGGTGCGCGTCAGGCCGGGTTCACGCGTCGATGCGTGAGCGGTCCAGGGTGGCGGCGGAGCTGGTGATGAACTCCTTGCGGGGCGCGACCTCGTTGCCCATCAGGAGGTCGAAGACCTGCTCGGAGGCCTCCAGGTCACCGATGTTG
>NZ_QOLA01000019.1 GCF_003324565.1 Streptomyces sp. SDr-06
CAGTAGACGACTGGGTTGATAGGCCAGATGTGGAAGCCCGGTAACGGGTGGAGCTGACTGGTACTAATAGGCCGAGGGCTTGTCCTCAGTTGCTCGCGTCCACTGTGTTTGTTCTGAAGCAACGAACAGTTGCTGGTTGAGCAGAACCCACTTAATTGAAAAGTGTGCTTGTTCGCTCGAAACCGATAGGGTTTCGGTGGTCATAGCGTTAGGGAAACGCCCGGTTACATTCCGAACCCGGAAGCTAAGCCTTTCAGCGCCGATGGTACTGCAGGGGGGACCCTGTGGGAGAGTAGGACGCCGCCGAACAATATTTCAGGACCCTTGGTCCCAGCGTTCACGCTGGGACCAAGGGTCCTTTTGTTTTTCCGCTTTGCTTTGCCGAAGCGCGTCGGGCAGCCGACTGCGCGAGAATGACTGCAGTACCCGAAGACTAGGAGTCACGATGTCCACCAACTCTCCCGACGATCGTCCGGAGCGCGAGCCGCGCCGTCAGGACGGTGGTGACCGGGGCGGCTACCGCGGTGGTCGAGACGACCGCGGTCCGCGTCGTGACAACGACCGGGGCGGTTACGGCGGGCGTCGCGACGACAGCCGCGGTGGCTCCTCCGGCGGTGGCTACGGCCGCCGCGACGACCGCGGCGGGCGCCCCACCGGCGGCGCCGGCGGCGGCTCGTACGGCCGTCGTGATGACCGTCCGGCCCCGCGCCGTGATGACGACCGTGGTGGGTTCCGTCGCGATGACAACCGTGGTGGCGGCGGTGGGTTCCGTCGTGATGACAGTCGTGGTGGTGGGTCTTCGTACGGGCGTCGTGATGACCGTCCGGCCCCGCGCCGTGACGACGATCGCGGTGGGTTCCGTCGGGACGACAACCGGGGCGGCGGCTCGTACGGACGTCGCGACGACAACCGTGGCGGTTCCGGCTCCTCGTACGGGCGTCGTGATGATCGTCCGGCTCCGCGTCGTGATGACGACCGTGGTGGGTTCCGTCGGGACGACAATCGTGGTGGCGGCGGTGGGTTCCGTCGTGATGACAGTCGTGGTGGTGGGTCTTCGTACGGGCGTCGTGATGACCGTCCGGCCCCGCGTCGGGACGATGACCGTGGTGGGTTCCGCCGTGACGACAACCGCGGCGGCGGCTTCCGCCGTGACGACCGCCCGGCTCCCCGCCGTGACGACGACCGTGGCGGGTTCCGCCGGGACGACAACCGCGGCGGCGGTGGCTTCCGGCGGGATGACAACCGTGGTGGGTCTTCCTACGGCCGTCGTGATGACCGTCCTGCGCCGCGTCGTGATGACGACCGTGGTGGGTTCCGTCGGGACGACAATCGTGGTGGCGGCGGTGGGTTCCGTCGGGACGACAACCGTGGTGGCGGCGGTGGGTTCCGCCGTGATGACAGCCGTGGTGGTGGGTCTTCGTACGGCCGCCGTGACGACCGGCCGGCGCCGCGTCGCGATGACGATCGTGGTGGGTCCTCGTACGGGCGTCGTGATGACCGTCCGGCCCCGCGTCGCGACGATGACCGTGGTGGGTTCCGCCGTGACGACAACCGGGGCGGCGGCTTCCGCCGTGACGACCGTCCGGCTCCCCGCCGTGACGACGACCGTGGTGGGTATGGGCGTCGTGATGACCGTCCGGCCCCGCGTCGCGATGACGACCGTGGTGGGTTCCGTCGGGACGACCGTGGCGACCGTGGTGGGTACCGCGGCCGGGACGACCGGCGGGATGACCGGGGTGGTTACGGGGCGCGCGACGACCGCGGCGGCTACGGACGCCGTGACGACCGGGACCGGGACCGTGAGCCCGTCAAGCGGCTGCCGATCGACGAGGACGTCACCGGCAACGAGATCGACGAGGACGTGCGCCAGGAGCTGATGAGCCTGCCCAAGGGTCTCGCCGAGGAGGTCGCGTGCAACCTGGTGATGGTGGCCCGGCTCATCGACGAGGAGCCCGAGCAGGCCTACGCGTACTCGCGCATCGCGCTGCGACTCGCCTCCCGTGTCGCCGCCGTTCGTGAGGCCGCGGGCTTCGCCGCGTACGCCACGCAGAAGTACTCGGAGGCCCTCGCGGAGTTCCGTGCCGCGCGGCGCATGACCGGGTCCGTCGAGCTGTGGCCCGTCATGGCCGACTGCGAGCGCGGGCTCGGGCGTCCCGAGCGGGCGCTGGCGATGGCCGGCGAGCCCGAGGTGCAGAAGCTGGACAAGGCCGGGCAGGTCGAGATGCGTCTCGTCGCGGCCGGGGCGCGCCGGGACATGGGGCAGCTGGACGCCGCCATCGTGACCCTGCAGAGCCCCGAGCTCGCGTCGAACTCCGTCCAGCCGTGGACCGCCCGTCTGCGCTACGCGTACGCGGACGCGCTGCTGGCGGCCACGCGTGAGGACGAGGCCCGCGAGTGGTTCGCCAAGGCGCTCGAGGCGGACAAGGACGGCACGACCGACGCCTCCGACCGGCTCGCCGAGATGGACGGTGTCGACTTCGTCGACGCCATGGTCGAGGAGGACGCGGACGGCGACATCGAAGCCCCCGCCGCGGCCGCCGACGACCTGGCGGACGAGCCCGACTTCGCCGACGAGGGCGAGGAGGAGGACGACTTCGAGGGCGACGACGCCGATGTCGCGCACGCCGCCGAGATCGTCGACGCCGACCTCGTGGAGCCCGCGCCCGGCGAGCCCCTCCCGCCGGTGAACAAGGACGCCTGACAAATGCTGCCGGACGGAAGTTGTCTGACAGAGAACGTCTGACAGAAACCGTCTGACGGAGGACGTCTGACCGAGAGTGTCTGACGGGGACATCGGACAGCTAGCGGCGTTTGATGTCTGACAGTTGAAAAGAGGCGGTGCCCCGCTGGGGGCGCCGCCTCTTTTTTGTGGCCGGTTCAGACCGATCTCGTCGCCCGTTCAGTTCACGGTCAGGCTGCGCAGCACCAGTCCCGTGGCCGGTTTCGGGCCGAAGGAGGTCGACTTCCGGGGCATGGTGACGCCCTGGCGGGCCAGGTCCCGGACCACCTCCTCGCGTACGGGGTGCATCAGAACCGCCGTCTTGCCGTGGCGTTCGGCCTGTTCGACCGCCGCGGCCGTGTCGTGGATGTACGCGATGTCGTCGGGGTTGTCCGGGATGCGCCAGATCTCGTCGAGCAGGGTCGAGTGGAGGACCGTCGCGTCCAGCGAGCGCCAGGCCGCCGGGCGGTCGGCGCGGATCGTGCGGGCGAGCAGCGCCTCGTCCGGGCGGTCCAGGAGGTGGAAGCGGCCGTCGCCCGCGAGCAGGAAGGCGTTGCCCTCGGACGCCGCCTCGGCCAGGGCCTCCAGGGCGCGGGCGAGCGGGACCTCCAGGGTGCGGACGCGGAAGGCGCCGGACGCGGTGACCGCTGCGAGGGCCTTGGAGACCGGGAGGCGGTGCAGGAGGCGGTGGATCGCGCGGACGCGCAGCGGGTAGCGGGCCGTGTCCACGAGGAGGACCAGGCCGAAGTCCCAGGGGCCGGGCGAGGCCTGTTCGTCGCGCAGCCGCAGATAGGTGGCCCAGCGGTGGTGGCCGTCGGCGATGACCGCCTGGTGGGCGGCGAGGTCGGACTGGACCTCCGCGAGATCGGCTTGATCCGTGAGGGCCCACAGGCGGTGGCGGAAGCCGTCCTCCGTGGTGGTGCGCAGGAGCGGCTCGCGCAGGATCGTGCGGTCGATGACGGCGGTCGCGCCGGTCGGGGTGGTGGTGCCGTGGTAGGTCAGGAGCAGCGGCTCGAGGTGGGCGGCGGTGGTGCGCATCAGGGCCGCGCGGTCCTCGACGACGTGCGGCATCACGTCCTCGTGCGGCAGCACGACTCCGGCCGCGGGTTCGGACAGGGCCAGGGCGCCGATCAGGCCGCGCTGGAGTATGCCGTCGCCCTCCTGTTCGTAGACGTACAGGGCGGGCTCGGGGTCCGGGGCGAGGACGCCCTCGTCGAGCCAGTCGTCCAGGGTGAGCGCGGCCTGCTGGTTGCGGGCGGCCGGGGAGGACGCCTGCGGAAGGATCAGCCGGACGATGTTGTACGGGTCCGCCGACTCCAGGTGCAGCAGCCCGTCGGGGCGTACCACCACGTCGTACGGCGGTGAGGTCACGGCGGCGAGGCTGCCGACCCGCTCGGGAACGTAGCGCAGTCCGCGGAACGGGATCAGGCGCAGCCCGAGGTCCGCACGCCCAGTTGTGCTCATCTGTGCATCGTATGTGGGAGACGGGCATGCGCGATGATCGGGGGGAGAGCATCGAACGAGGAGTGGATGAAGATGAGCCAGACCGGCCGGATCATGCCGAGCGGCAGCGAGCGGGCGCTGAAAGAGGCGTACGACACGGCCCTGCTGGATCTGGACGGGGTGGTCTACGCGGGCGGTGCGGCGATCGCGCACGCCGTCGACTCGCTGGCCGTGGCGCGGGACGGCGGGATGCGTCTCGCTTACGTGACCAACAACGCGCTGCGGACGCCGGACGCGGTGGCCGCGCACCTCACGGAGCTCGGGGTGCCCGCGGAGCCGACCGACGTGATCACCTCGGCGCAGGCGGTGTCCCGGCTCATCGCCGACCAGCTGCCGCGGGGATCAAGGGTGTTGCTGATCGGCGGCGAGGGGCTGCGGGTCGCCCTGGTCGAGCGGGGGCTCGTCCCGGTGGAGTCGGCCGACGACGATCCGGCCGCCGTGGTGCAGGGCTACGGCGGCCCCGACATCACCTGGGCGCGGTTCGCGGAGGCCTCGTACGCGGTGGCCCGCGGGGTGCCCTGGTTCGCCTCCAACACCGACCTGACGATTCCGAGCGGGCGGGGGATCGCGCCCGGCAACGGCGCGGCGGTCGAGGTCGTCCGGATCGCCACCGGCGCCGAGCCCCAGGTCGCGGGCAAGCCGCTGCCCCCGATGCACCGGGAGACGGTGCTGCGGACCGGCGCGCGCAAGCCGCTGGTGGTCGGGGACCGGCTGGACACGGACATCGAGGGCGCCTTCAACGGTGGTGTCGACTCGCTGCTCGTGCTGACCGGCGTGACGGACGGTGCGCAGCTCCTGGCCGCGCGGCCCGAGCACCGGCCCACCTTCGTCGACGCGGATCTGCGGGGTCTGCTCACCGGGCAGCCCGAAGTGACCGCGCGGGAGGGCGGGTTCGCCTGTGGCGGCTGGACCGCGTCCGTCGCGGACGGGGCGTTCGCGCTGGACGGGGAGGGGGAGGCGATGGACGGGCTCCGGGCACTGTGCGCGGCCGCGTGGAGCCATGCCGGGGACGGGGTGTGCGATCTTGACCCGTCGAAGGCACTGGAGCGGCTGGGGCTTTGAGGCCGGGGGACCGGGGTGCGTCCAACCAAGAGCAGGGTAGGCTAACCTAACTTGCGTGTTGGTAGACAGTCCTCCTCAGCCGCGCGACGGGACCACCTGCGCGCCCCCGGCCCCGACCGCCCGGCGCCGTACGCTGCGCGCCGCCGGTCTGCTCGCCTCCCTGGGCGCGCTGGCGTTCGTCGCCGTCGCCAGCATCGCGGTCGGCGCGAAACCCATGCCGCTCGGCGACGTCTGGCACGGCCTCTTCCACGCCTCGGGCACCGCCAACGACGTCCTCGTGCATGACGTACGGGTGCCGCGGACCCTGCTCGGGCTGCTCGTCGGGGCCGCGCTCGGGATCGCCGGCGCGGTCATGCAGGCGCTCACCCGCAACCCGCTCGCCGAGCCCGGCATCCTCGGCGTCAACGCGGGAGCGGCGGCCGCGGTGGTCTCCGCCATCAGCTTCCTGGGCGTCAACTCCCTCACCGGATACGTGTGGTTCGCGTTCCTGGGCGCGGGGGTCGTGTCGGCCGCGGTGTACCTCCTGGGCGGCAGCCGGGCCGCCACGCCCGTACGGCTCGCGCTCGCGGGGACGGCGGCGAGCGCCGCGCTCTACGGCTACATCAACGCCGTGCAGCTCACCGACTCCGCGGCCCTCAACCGGCTCCGGTTCTGGCAGGTCGGCTCGCTGGCCTCGGCGGACATGGCGACCGTCGGCAAGGTCGCGCCGTTCATCCTGGTCGGCCTCGTCGTCGCCCTGCTGCTCGCGCGGCCGCTCAACGCGATGGCCATGGGCGACGACACGGCCCGCGCGCTCGGCGCCCACCTCACCCGGACCCGCGTCACGTCGATGGCCGTGATCACCCTGCTGTGCGGGGCCGCGACCGCCGCCTGCGGGCCGATCGTGTTCATCGGGCTCATGGTCCCGCACCTCGTCCGGGCCATCACCGGGCCCGACCTGCGCTGGATCCTGCCGTACGCGGCCGTGCTCTCGCCCGTGCTGCTGCTCGGCTCCGACGTGGTCGGGCGGATCGTCACCCGGCCCGCCGAACTCCAGGTCGGCATCGTCACCGCGCTCATCGGCGGGCCCGTGTTCATCTATCTCGTACGGCGCAAGAGGATGGCCCAGCTGTGAAGGCGATACGTATCCCCGGCGGCCTCTCCCTGCGGGCCGAGCCGCGCGCGGCGGCCGTGGTCGGCGGCCTCGCCGTCCTCGCGCTCGCGGCCGGTGTGGTCCTGATCGGCACCGGCGACTTCACGATCGCCCCCGCCGACGTCGTCAGCAGCCTGCTCGGTTCGGGCACGCCCGCGCAGGACTTCATCATCAACGAACTGCGGCTGCCCCGCGTGCTCGTGGCGCTCCTGGTGGGTGCCTCGCTCGGGATCTCCGGGGCGCTGTTCCAGTCCATCTCCCGCAATCCGCTGGGCAGTCCGGACGTCATCGGCTTCGGGCAGGGCTCCTCGGTCGGCGCCCTCACCGTCATCGTGTTCTTCCACGGCGGCGCGGTCGCGGTCTCCCTCGGCGCGCTCGTCGGCGGGCTCGCGACCGGCGTCGCCGTCTACCTGCTGGCGTGGAAGAAGGGCGTGCACGGCTACCGGCTCGTGCTCGTCGGCATCGGAGCCGCCGCGATGCTCACCGCGGGCATCCACTACCTGCTCACCAAGTCGACGCTGGTGGACGCCACCCGCGCGATGGTCTGGCTCACCGGCTCGCTCGACGGGCGCGACTGGGCCCAGGTCTGGCCGCTGCTCGCGCTGTTCGTGGTGCTGCTTCCGGTGGTCCTCGCGTACGGGCGGCCGCTCAGGATGCTGGAGATGGGCGACGACGCGGCGTACGCGCTCGGCGTGCCGGTGCAGCGGACCCGTACCGTCCTCATGCTCTGCGCCGTCCTCCTCAACGCCTCGGCGACCGCGGCCGCCGGGCCCATCTCCTTCGTGGCGCTGACCGCGCCGCAGCTGGCCCGCCGGCTCACCCGGGCCACCGGGCCCAACATCCTCGCCTCCGCCTGCATGGGCGCGGCCCTCCTGGTCGTCGCCGACTGGGCCGCGCAGCGGCTGTTCGGCGAGAGCACGCTGCCGGTGGGCGTCCTGACCGGCATGGTCGGCGGCGTCTATCTGCTGTGGCTCCTCGTCACCGAACGCAGGGCGGGCCGGATATGAGCCCCACTGCCCCCAACCCCCTCGCGGATTCCGGCACTTCTACCAGGAGTACGAGCATGCAGCGCCTCAGCGCCGAATCGGTCACCCTCGGCTACGACCAGCGGGTGATCGCCAAGGACCTGTCGGTCGAGATCCCGGACCACTCGTTCACCGTGATCGTCGGGCCCAACGCGTGCGGCAAGTCCACGCTGCTGCGGGCCCTGTCGCGGATGCTGAAGCCGACGTCGGGGCGGGTGCTGCTCGACGGGCAGGCCATTCACTCGCTGCCCGCGAAGAAGGTCGCCAGGACCCTGGGGCTGCTCCCGCAGTCCTCGATCGCGCCGGACGGGATCACGGTGGGTGACCTCGTGGCGCGCGGGCGCTACCCGCACCAGGGGCTGCTGCGGCAGTGGTCGCCCGAGGACGAGCGGATCGTCCAGGAGTCCATGGACGCGACGGGGGTCGGGGGGCTCGGGGAGCGGTATGTCGACGAGCTGTCCGGCGGGCAGCGCCAGCGCGTCTGGATCGCCATGGCGCTGGCCCAGCAGACGCCGCTGCTGCTGCTCGACGAGCCGACGACGTTCCTGGACATCCAGCACCAGATCGAGGTTCTGGACCTGTGCGCGCAGCTCCACGGGGAGCAGGGGCGGACGCTGGTGGCCGTGCTGCACGACCTCAACCAGGCCGCGCGGTACGCCACCCATCTCATCGCGCTGAGGGAGGGGGAGGTGGTGGCCTCTGGGCCGCCCTCTTCCGTTGTCACGGCGGAGCTGGTCGAGCGGGTCTTCGGGGTGCGGTGCCAGGTGATCCCGGATCCGGAGACGGGGACTCCGCTGGTGGTGCCTGCGGCGCCTCGGCGGGTGTTGGTGGGCTGAACTTTCCCCACCCCGCCCCTTCCCGCAACCCTCCGGGGGATGTGAACGGGCTGATCAGGCCTCATGGAGCTCTGCCCCAGACCCCGTTCGCGCCCAAAGGGCGCTCGTCCTCAATCGCCGGACAGGCTGAAGACGCCGCCCCGCCCAGCACCGGCGCCGCGCAGGGGGCTGAAGACGTCCGCACGGGCCAGCACGAGTCCCGCCCAGGGGCGCGGGGAACTGCGCGAGTGGCCGCGCACGGTCTGCGGACGTTGGGCCTGGGGACGGGCCCTGAGGAGGGGCCTGCGCGGGTCCGCACCAGTGCTGCTGAGGGGCGCGGGGAACTGCGCGGGCGGCCCGGCACGGTCCGCGGGCGAAGGCTGGGGGGCCGCGGGCCAGAACGCGTGCTGCGGGTGCGGCACGGAGCGGTCGCGGGGGTGGGTCAGAGGAGGGTTCTCAGGCGGAGGAGGTCTCGGAAGCTCGCTTCCAGGCGGACCCTCCCCGACGCCCAGGCCTTCGCGAAGTTCAGCTCGCCCGCCACCATGGCCACCAGATCGTCGCCCTTCATCGCCAGCCGGATCTGCGCCTTCTCCCGGGGCGGCCCGGAAGCCGTGTCGTGGACTTCGATGCGGCCGTCCTGGAGACGCCCCGCGAAGGTGACGTCCAGGTCCGTGATGTGGCAGCTCAGCGAGCGGTCCAGCGCGGCGGCGGCATGCACGTCGCCCTCCGCGCGGGCCAGATTGTCCGAAAGTCTGTCGAGTGCGTCGCGGCACTCCTCCATGGTCGCCATCGTGATCGACCGTACCCCAGGGCTTCGCGGTAGCGTCTTGGCATGAGCGACTCGATGCCGGGCCCCGAGGCGGAACCCCAGGTGGAACGCGCGGCGGAACCCGACGTGGCCGGCCCCTCGCCGCTGGACGTACCCCGTGCCCCCACCGGCGACGCCGCGATCGACGCCCTCGTCGAGCGGCTCGGCGACGTCGACCACCTCCGTACGGACGGCCACCTGGAGGTGTACGAGGATGTACACCGGGGGCTGCGCGACTCACTGACCGCGCTCGACACCCGCCAGGGGCCTCCCGTACCGGGGGCCGTGCCGGGAACCTCCGGGCCGGTCCGGCCGTTGGCGGACCACCGCCCCTAGCGGTCCGCCGGGCCGCCGACACCTACGACTACAGGAGCTGAACCGAACGTGGCAGGAGTGGCACGCCGCCGCCTCGACGCCGAGCTGGTGCGCCGGAAACTCGCGCGGTCGCGGGAGCACGCCGCCCAGCTGATCGCCGCGGGGCGGGTGAGCGTCGGCAAGACCGTCGCCACCAAGTCCGCGACCCAGGTCGAGACCGCTGCCGCCATCGTCGTGGTCGAGGACGACAGCGATCCGGACTACGTCTCGCGCGGCGGCCACAAACTGGCCGGGGCGTTCGCGGCCTTCGTGCCGCTGGGGCTGAAGGTCGAGGGCCGCCGGGCGCTCGACGCCGGGGCCTCGACCGGTGGCTTCACCGATGTGCTGCTGCGCGCCGGAGCCGGGCACGTGGTCGCCGTCGACGTCGGCTACGGACAGCTCGCCTGGTCCCTTCAGAGTGACGAGCGGGTCACCGTGAAGGACCGTACGAACGTACGCGAGTTGACGCTCGACGACATCGACGGGCAGCCCGCGGACCTGGTCGTGGGAGACCTCTCCTTCATCGCGCTCGGCCTGGTCCTGCCCGCCCTGGTGCGGTGCTCGGCGCCCGACGCCGACCTCGTGCTCATGGTCAAGCCGCAGTTCGAGATCGGCAAGGAACGGCTCGGAAGCGGCGGTGTGGTGCGCAGCCCCGAACTGCGGGCCGAGACGGTGCGGACGGTGGCGGCGCAGGCGGCCGAGCTGGGTCTCGGGGTGGCCGGGGTCACCGCCAGCCCGCTGCCCGGGCCCTCCGGCAACGTCGAGTACTTTCTGTGGCTGCGGGCCGGGGCGCCCGCGCTCGATCCCGCGGACGTGGAGCGCGCAGTGGCGGAGGGACCTCGTTGAGCTCGTCGGAGAACGACACATCGGCACGTACTGTCTTCCTGCTCGCGCACACCGGGAGGCCGGCCGCCATCCGCAGTGCGGAACTGGTGGTCCGGGGCCTGCTGCGCAGTGGCATCGGCGTACGGGTGCTGCGGGCGGAGGCGGCCGACCTGCCGCTGCCGGCCGAGGCGGAGATCGTCGAGGAGGCCACCGCCGAGTGCCTCGACGCCTGCGAACTGCTCATCGTCCTCGGCGGTGACGGCACCCTGCTGCGCGGCGCCGAGCTCGCCCGTGCCTCCGGAGTGCCGATGCTCGGCGTCAACCTGGGGCGCGTCGGCTTCCTCGCGGAGGCCGAGCGCGACGACCTCGACAAGGTCGTCGACCGGGTGGTGACGCGGGCCTACGAGGTCGAGGAGCGGATGACCCTCGACGTCGTCGTGCACAACAACGGCGACGTGGTGCACGAGGACTGGGCCCTGAACGAGGCCGCCGTCCAGAAGGTCTCGCCGGAGCGGATGCTGGAGGTCGTCCTGGAGATCGACGGCCGTCCGGTGACCGGGTTCGGCTGCGACGGCATCGTCTGCGCCACCCCGACCGGTTCGACCGCGTACGCCTTCTCGGCGGGCGGGCCGGTGGTGTGGCCCGAGGTCGAGGCGCTGCTCATGGTGCCGATCAGCGCGCACGCGCTGTTCGCCAAGCCGCTGGTCACCTCGCCCACCTCCGTGCTCGCGGTCGAGGTGCAGCCGCACACCCCGCACGGCGTGCTGTGGTGCGACGGGCGGCGCACGGTCGAACTTCCTTCGGGCGCCCGGGTGGAGGTGCGGCGCGGGGCGGTCCCGGTCCGGCTGGCCCGGCTCCACCACGCCTCGTTCACCGACCGGCTGGTCGCCAAGTTCGCGCTGCCGGTGTCGGGTTGGCGCGGCGCGCCGCACTGACGGAGCCCGGCGCGGGGGGCCTCAGGAGGCGGCGAGCGTCCTGATGGCCCGCCGGCGCAGGGCCGAGCGCACCGGCACGCCCGTGGCCAGCAGGGTCAGGACCAGCGTGCCGCCCGCCAGGGCGAGCGCGGTCGGCCACGGCAGAAACGGGACCCAGGAGCCGAACGCGGCCATGAGCATCGGCGCCAGCGTCGCCAGGGCGACCACCGCGCCGAGCACCAGAGCCGTGGCCGTGACGATGGCGGCCTCCCAGGCGGCCATCGAGCGGATCTGGCCCGGCAGGGTGCCCACCACCCGGAGCAGGGCTACGTCGCGGCGCCGCTCGAAGGAGATCATCGCCAGGGTGTTGGCCGCGGCGATGGCGGCGAAGCCCGCGTACAGGCCGGTGCCGAAGTAGTCGAGCCAGACCTCGCCCGCGCTGCCCGCCGAACCCGTGTAGTGGGCGGTCGTCGTACGCATCGCGATCTTGGTGAGCCCGAAGCCCGTGACCAGGACCAGCGGGACCACCGCGGCCGAGAAGCGGCGCGGCTGCGAGCGCACGTTGAGCATCGCCAGGCGGGCGCTGCCGCCGAACCGGCGGGCCGGAGCCGAGACGAGCCGGGCGGCCGGACCCACGACCTTCGGGCCGAGCAGCCCCGCACCCACGCAGAACAGCAGCAGCACGAGGAACGAGGCCTGCGCCGCCCGGTCGGCGGACTGATGGGCCAGCGACACCGACAGGGCGCCGCCGCCCGCCACCGCGATCACGCCCAGCGGGGCCCGCACCCTGCCGAGGGTGCGCCGGCCCGCCGAGGCCTCGTCCAGGGCCCGTGCCGGGCGCAGCAGCGAGAAGCGCAGCGCGGCCAGGAAGGCGGCGAGCGCCGAGGTGACCACGGCGACGGCCAGGCAGACGGGCAGCGCCCACCAGGTGAAGCGGTAGGTCACCTCGGCCGGGACGAGCCCGTGGTCGCGCAGCCCCGCGAACCACACCCGGCTAACCAGGCCGCCACCGAGCGGGAACCCGGCGACCGCGGCCGGTACGGCGGCGGCGACCGCCTGGGCCACCACGGCCCGCCGCAGCTGCCGGGGCCGGGCGCCGATGGCCCGGACGAGCGCCAGCTCCCGGTGCTGCTGGGTCACCGCGGTGCCCATCGTCGAGGCGATCACGAAGATCGACATGTAGATCGAGCCGATGAGCATCACGACCGCCATGTCGCCGATGTCGTTGGCCGTGAGCGCGCGGCGCGCCGGCGCGGACAGGCCGTCGGCCGAGGTGCTGACCAGAAGGGTCAGCGAAGCGCTCACCACGGTCGAGGCGAACAGCGCGGCCACGAACGTCCCGACGAACGCCGGGCGGTGGCCGCGCAGGGCGGAGCGCGCCAGTCCTGTGCTCATGGGGCAAGCCTGGCGGGCGGGGCGGAGCCGGGACCATCCGGCAGGCCTCATGATCTTGCTGGGGATTTCCCCCGTGCCGGGGGTCGGGGCTCCACGAGAGGGTGACCGGCCGGGGGGCGTCGCACACAGGGCCGCGGACCTCGTAAGGTCGTGTCCGTGTTGGAGGAGATGCGGATACGGTCGCTCGGGGTCATCGACGACGCTGTCGTCGAGCTGTCGCCCGGTTTCACCGCGGTGACCGGCGAGACCGGTGCGGGCAAGACCATGGTCGTCACCAGCCTGGGGCTGCTGCTCGGCGGACGGGCCGATCCCGCGCTGGTGCGGATCGGCGCCAAGGCGGCGGTCGTCGAGGGGCGGATCGCGCTGCGGCCCGGCACCTCGGCGGTGCTGCGGGCCGAGGAGGCGGGTGCCGAGCTCGACGAGGGCGCGCTGCTGGTGAGCCGTACCGTTTCGGCGGAGGGCCGCTCCCGGGCGTTCCTCGGCGGGCGGTCGGTGCCGGTCGGGGTGCTCGCCGAACTCGCCGACGAACTCGTCGCGGTGCACGGCCAGACCGACCAGCAGGGCCTGCTGCGCCCGGCCCGGCAGCGCGAGGCGCTCGACCGGTACGCCGGTGACGCGGTGGCGGGCCCGCTCGCCAAGTACGCCGGGGCCTACCGGCGGCTGCGGGCCGTCGCGGTGGAGCTGGAGGAGCTGGTCACACGGGCGCGCGAGCGCGCCCAGGAGGCCGATCTGCTGCGGTTCGGGCTCGACGAGATCGCCGCCGTCGAGCCGCTGCCCGGTGAGGACGCCGAGCTCGCGGCCGAGGCCGAACGGCTCGGGCACGCCGAGGCGCTCGCCTCCGCGGCGGCCCTCGCGCACGCCGCGCTGGCCGGCAATCCGGAGGACCCGGAGAGCGTGGACGCGACCACCCTGGTCGCCGGCGCCCACCGAGCCCTGGAAGCGGTGCGCTCCCACGACCCCGCGCTCGCGGCGCTCGCCGAACGCATCGGCGAGATCGGCATCCTGCTCGGCGACGTGGCGGGCGAACTCGCCGGGTACGCCGACGACCTGGACGCCGACCCGCTGCGGCTGGCCGCCGTCGAGGAACGCCGGGCCGCCCTGACCGCCCTGACCCGCAAGTACGGCGAGGACATCACGGCCGTACTGGCGTGGGCGCAGGAGGGTGCGGCGCGGCTGACCGAACTCGACGGCGACGACGACCGGATCGAGCAGCTCACGGCCGAGCGGGACGGGCTGCGGGGTGAACTGTCCGTCCTGGCCCAGGAGTTGACCGACGCCCGCACCGAGGCCGCGGCCCGGTTCGCCGAGGCCGTCACCGCCGAGCTCGCCTCGCTCGCGATGCCGCACGCGCGGGTGTCGTTCGCGGTGACCCAGAGCGAGTCCGCCGACGAGGCTTCGGGCGTGGAGGTCGGCGGGCGGACCGTGGCGTACGGGCCGACCGGCGCGGACGAGGTCGAGCTGCTGCTCGCGCCCCATCCGGGCGCGCCGCCGCGGCCGATCGCCAAGGGCGCCTCGGGCGGTGAGCTCTCGCGCGTGATGCTCGCGGTGGAGGTCGTCTTCGCGGGCACCGACCCGGTGCCGACGTACCTCTTCGACGAGGTCGACGCGGGCGTCGGCGGCAAGGCGGCGGTCGAGATCGGCCGCCGGCTCGCCAAGCTCGCCAAGTCGGCGCAGGTCGTGGTGGTCACGCACCTGCCGCAGGTGGCGGCCTTCGCCGACCGCCAGCTCCTGGTCGAGAAGACCAACGACGGCACGGTCACCCGCTCCGGCGTCACGGTCCTGGAGGGCGAGGACCGGGTGCGCGAGCTGTCGCGGATGCTCGCCGGGCAGGAGGACTCGGAGACGGCCCGGGCGCACGCGGAGGAGCTCCTCGCCACCGCCCGCGCGGACGGATAGCCGCGCGACGGGTCACCCGGCGGCTCTCGTAGGGTGACCCGTATGGCTGATGTGGTGCGCGGGATCAGGGCGTTCGGGATGGCCGGGGCGGTCGCGCGGGCCGTCTACGTGGGGCTCGCCAGGACCCGGCGGGACGAGCGGTTCACGCGGAAGAGCTACGCGGGACGCACCGTCGACCTGTACTCCGGGCCCGCCGTCGCGCTCGGTGCGCTGGCCGGGAGCGCGACCCTGCCGACCCGGGCCGCCGGGCTCGTGGCGGTCGGGGCGGGCGCGCTGTGCGGGGCGTACGACGATGTCCGGGGGGACCACCGGCGCGGGTTCCGGGACCATCTGGGCGCGCTCGCGAGCGGTGAAGTCACCAGTGGCGCGGTCAAGTTGATCGGGATCGGCGGGGCCGGCCTGGTGGCGGGGGCGCTGCTCAAGGAGCGGGCCGTCGACAGGGTGCTCGCCGCGGTGGTGGTGGCCGGAACCGCGCACCTGGTCAACCTGGTGGACCTGCGGCCCGGCCGGGCCACCGGTCTCGTCCTCGCCGTGGGCGCCCCCGGCCTGCTGCGCGGACCCGAGGCGGCCGTGCCGATGGGGGCGGCCGCCGCCGTCCTCGCCGACGACCTCGGTGAGCGCACCATGATCGGCGACAGCGGCGCGCACGCGCTGGGCGCGGCCCTCGGGGTCGCCATCGCGGGTGGCAACGGGCGGACCGGTCTCGCCGTGCACGCCGCGGCGCTGCTCGCCGTGGCCGCGTGGGCTCAGTCGCGCCTTCCGCGGTGAGCTGGTGGGCGCGTCCGTTCGTTCACCCGTGGGGGTGTATCGCGTGCGGTGATCCACCCCGCGCGACACGGAAGGAACCCCCGGACGGTGCCGGAACGCCCGTACGGGCTGGCATCCTTGGCCGGGAACCACCGACCTCCACCGCCGACTCCGCCGCTCCGGGAGCCTGTTCACGTGTCACAGCTGCGTACGGTCCAAGTGCTGGGCGGCGGCAGCGCGGGCAGCAGCGCGCACGTCAGGTCGCTCGCGGCCGGTCTGGTCGCGCGGGGCGTACGCGTCACCGTCTGCGCCCCCGCCGAACTAGAGCGGGAGTACGACTTCCATGCGGTCGGGGCCCGCTTCGTGGCGGTTTCGCGGCGCGGCGACCCGGCGGCGATCGGCGCCCTGCGGGGTGCCTGCGCCGACGCCGACGTCGTCCACGCGCACGGGCTGCACGCCGCGGTCCGCGCCGCCCTCGCGCTCAGGGGCCGCAAGGGCGTGCCGCTGGTCGTCACCTGGCACACCCGCTCGCACGCCGAAGGCGCCCGCGGCCAGGTCCTGCGGCTGGTGGAGCGCCGGGTCTCGCGGGCCGCCGCGGTGGTCCTGGCCACCTCGTCCGACCTGGTCGACCGGGCGCGCAGCCGGGGCGCCCGGGACGCCCGGCTCGCCCCGGTGGCCATCCCGGCGCCCCGGCTGCCGTCCGGCCTCCTCGACGACAAGGCGCGGGCCGAACTCGGCGCCGTGGACCGGCCGTTGCTGATGGCCGTGGGCAGCCTCGTCGAACACCGCGGCTACGAGGTGCTCCTGGACGCCGCCCGCACCTGGCGCGATCTCGCCACCGTGCCGCTGCTCGTCATCGCGGGGGAGGGGCGCTGCCGGGCCGCGCTGCAACACCGGATCGAGGCGGAGTCGCTGCCGGTCCGGCTCATCGGGCGGCGCGACGACATCACCGAGCTGCTCGCGGCCGCCGACATCGCGGTCCTGCCGAGCCGTTGGGAGTCCCGGTCGCTGCTCGCCCAGGAGGCCCTCCGCCTGGGGGTGCCGCTGGTCGCCACCGCGGTGGGCGGGGTGCCGGAGCTGGTGGGGGACGCGGCCCTGCTCGTCCCGTACGGGGACGCCGAGGCGCTCGCGGACGCGGTCGCGGGGCTGCTGGGGGACCCCGGGGCCCGCCGTGCGCTGGCCGCGGCCGGGCGGGCGCAGGCCGAGACCTGGCCCACCGAGGACGAAACGGTTGCTCAGGTCCTGGCCGTCTACGACGAGCTGGTGAGCTCCTAGGACCCGGCCCGGGCCCTGCCCCGGGTGGCCTCAGCCGGTCGCGTGCCGGCGGGCCCGCAGCGCGAGCGACAGGGCGAGCACCGTCTGCGGGTCGTCCAGGTCCGTGCCCAGCAGGTCCGCGATGCGGGCCAGCCGGTTGTACAGGGTCTGGCGGTTGAGATGCAGCTCGCGGGCGGTCTCCGCCTTGCGGCCCGCGTGCGCCAGATAGCTCTCCAGGGTGGGCAGCAGGGGCGGCCGCGAGGCCCGGTCGTGGGCCTGGAGCGGGCCGATCGCGCGCTCCACGAAGGCCGCGAGGTCCGGGTGTTCGCGCAGCCGCCACAGCAACAGGTCGATGTCGAGGCGGCGTGCGTCGTACCAGGGCCGCTCGGGCAGTCCCTGCGCCGCGGCCGCCGTCTCCGCCGCGTGCCGCAGCCCGGCGCCGGCCGCCGCCCAGCCGCCCGCGACCCCGACCACGACCACCGGCTGCGTCCCGGCCCGCGCGCCCGTGAGCCCGGCCCGCTCGACGCCCGCCCGCAGCGCCGCCGCGACCCGGTCGGCCACCGCGGTGCGCTCCGTCTCCGAGCGCAGCCCGAGCAGCAGTGGGACGCGGCCCTCGACGGGGCGTACGCCGAGCAGCACGGGCACGCCCACCGAGGACAGCTCTTCGAGCACCGCCCGGGCGAGGACCGCCCAGTTGCCCGTCGGGGCGAGTTCGGAGGCCAGCCGCATCACGACCGGGAGCAGCGGCCCCTCGCCGGGCTTGAAGCCGAGGACCTTGGCCTGGGCGGGGGCGTCCTCGGGGGTGATGCGGCCCTCGGCGAGGTCGGTGAGGAAGTCGCCGCGGCCGCGCGCGGCCAGTTCCTCCTCCTGGCGGGCCTGCATGAGGACGACGGCGAGGATGCCCGCGGCCCGCTCGGCCGCCATGCGGTGCACCGGCAGCAGGGGCGGGCCGACCGCGAGCAGCGCGAGGCGGGCCCGTACCGCGCCCGCGCCGTGGCCGCCGCCCGGCACGTCGACCAGGACCGCGCCCGCCGGCGGTCCGGAGGCGCGCGCCTCGCGCTGGCCGCGCAGCCCCTCCCAGACCTGGAGCGGGTCGGCGGCCGCCTCGCCCGCGTCACAGGCGGCGGCGTACAGGAGCTGGCCGTCCGGGGTCTCCAGGAAGACCGGGTTGGCGGTGAAGTCGGCCAGGATGCCGAGGACCTGGGGGATCCCGCCGCCGCCGAGCAGCGCGCCCGTGCACCGCTGGTGGACCTCTTCGGCGCGCTGGAGCAGGGCGTAGTGGCCGTTGACGATCTCGGTGTGGATCTCCTCGGTCACCGCGACGAACGGCACCTCGCGGTGCAGCTGGACCAGGGGGAGCCCGGCGGAGCGGGCGGTCTCGACGAGGGTGGCCGGAAGGCGGGCGAAGCGCGGGCCGAGCTCGACGACGAGGGCGGCGATGCCCCGGTCCGCGAGCCGCCGCACGAACGCGCGCTGCTCGGCGGGGCGGGTGCCGAGGCCCAGCCCGGTGGTCAGGAGGAGTTCGCCGCCCTTGAGCAGCGAGGCGATGTTGGGCACCTCGCCCGCGTGCACCCAGCGCACCGTGCGCTGGAGCCGCTCGGCGCCCGCGACGACCTCCGGGAGGCCGCCGCGCAGCCCCGGCAGCTCCAGCGCCCGCTGCACGGTGATCCCGCCCTGCGTGTCCACTGCGACCCACCTCTCGTCCCGCGGGACCCGGGCCCGGCCCCGGGACGACACCGCATGCGGCGGACGCTACCTGCGGTTACGTCCCGGGAGCCGCCCCTTGTGGCGTACGTCACGCGGGGCGGCCGGGCGGGTCGGCCGCGGGGCGCGGTGGGCCCGCCCTCAGCCGCCGTACGCGCCCGAAGCGGTCAGCCGCAGCGCCGTGTCGATCAGCGGAACGTGGCTGAAGGCCTGCGGGAAGTTGCCGACCTGACGCTGGAGGTGCGGATCCCACTCCTCGGCGAGCAGGCCCAGGTCGTTGCGCAGGGCGAGGAGCTTCTCGAAGAGCTTGCGGGCCTCGTCGACCCGGCCGATCATCGCGAGGTCGTCCGCCAGCCAGAACGAGCAGGCCAGGAACGCGCCTTCCTCGCCCAGGAGGCCGTCCAGGTTGTCCTCGTCACCGCCCGTGGTCGGGTAGCGCAGGATGAACCCGTCCGGTGTGGACAGCTCGCGCTGGATCGCCTCGATGGTGCCGATCACGCGCTTGTCGTCCGGGGGCAGGAAGCCCATCTGCGGGATGAGCAGCAGTGACGCGTCCAGTTCCTTCGAGCCGTAGGACTGCGTGAAGGTGTTGCGTTCCTTGTCGTAGCCCTTCTCGCAGACGTCCCGGTGGATGTCGTCGCGCAGCTGGCGCCACTTGTCGAGCGGGCCGTCCGCGTCGCCGGACTCGATCAGCTTGATCGTGCGGTCGACCGCGACCCAGGCCATCACCTTGGAGTGCACGAAGTGGCGGCGCGGCCCGCGCACCTCCCAGATGCCCTCGTCGGGCTGGTCCCAGTGGCTCTCCAGATAGCGGATCAGCTTGAGCTGGAGCAGGGAGGCGTAGTCGTTGCGGGCCAGGCCCGTCATGTGCGCCAGGTGGAGCGCCTCGGTGACCTCGCCGTACACGTCGAGCTGGAGCTGGTGGGCGGCGCCGTTGCCGGCCCGCACCGGCGTCGAGTTCTCGTACCCGGGCAGCCAGTCGAGCTCCGTCTCGCCGAGCTCCCGCTCGCCCGCGATCCCGTACATGATCTGGAGGTTCTCGGGGTCTCCCGCGACCGAGCGCAGGAGCCACTCGCGCCAGGCGCGGGCCTCCTCGCGGTAGCCGGTGCGCAGCAGCGAGGACAGGGTGATCGCGGCGTCCCGCAGCCAGGTGTAGCGGTAGTCCCAGTTGCGCTCGCCGCCGATGTGCTCGGGCAGCGAGGTCGTGGGCGCGGCCACGATGCCGCCGGTCGGGGCGTAGGTGAGCGCCTTCAGGGTGATCAGGGAGCGGACCACGGCCTCGCGGTAGGGCCCGTGGTAGGTGCAGTGGTCGACCCACTCCCGCCAGAAGTCCTCGGTCGCCACCAGGGACGCCTCGGGCTCGGGCAGCGCGGGCGGCTCCCGGTGCGAGGGCTGCCAGCTGATGGTGAACGCCACCCGCTCGCCGGGGGAGACGGTGAAGTCGGAGTACGTCGTGAGGTTCTTGCCGTACGTCTCCGCCTCGGTGTCCAGCCACACCGAGTCCGGGCCCGCGACCGCGACCGTGCGCGTGTCGACCTTGTGCACCCAGGGGGTGATCCGCCCGTAACTGAAGCGCATGCGCAGGGTGGAGCGCATCGGCACCCGGCCGGTGACGCCTTCCACGATGCGGATCAGCTGCGGGGCGCCGTCACGCGGCGGCATGAAGTCGGTCACCCGGACCGTGCCGCGCGGGGTGTCCCACTCCGATTCCAGGACGAGGGAGTCGCCCCGATAGCGGCGGCGGTCGGCCGTCGGGGGTGGGTCGTCGGTGCCGTACGCCGGACCGACCCGCCAGAAACCGTGTTCCTCGGTGCCGAGCAGTCCGGCGAAGACGGCGTGCGAGTCGAAGCGGGGCAGGCAGAGCCAGTCCACGGTGCCGTCCCTGCAGACCAGTGCGGCGGTCTGCATGTCTCCGATGAGTGCGTAATCCTCGATGCGCCCGGCCACGTGCAATCTCCAGTCGAACGGCCACGTCCGCCCCCTGGGGGCGCTTACAGCGACAGCGGTCAAGGGTTCGCCAACGAGCGCATGTTCCGGGTGACGGACGGGGTGGTGCCGTGCTACCAGGAGGCTCGGCAAGCGAGTGTCCGAGCAGGATACGACGCACCCCAGTGATCCGCTGGAGCCTTCCTTGAACGCCATTGGGCCGAATGGGTGAGCCTTGCACGCAGTGCTGTCCGGCCGCACACAGAGCGTGGCCGGACGCGGTCTCCCGCTGTCGCTGATACCCTGGTAGCCCGTGGCCGGGTGCTGAAAAAAGCCCCGAACCGCAGCGACGGCACCCCCCGGAATCTCGCACGAGATCCACACAGGGTGACCGGCACGCACTCCACACAGCGACCACGGGAGCCCCCTCTTGGCCATGCAGCCCACGGCTTCGCGCAACAGCGCAGCCACGACGACCAAGCACATCTTCGTCACCGGGGGTGTCGCCTCTTCCCTCGGCAAGGGTCTGACTGCCTCCAGCCTGGGTGCGCTCCTCAAGGCGCGGGGCCTTCGGGTCACGATGCAGAAGCTCGACCCGTACCTGAACGTCGACCCGGGCACGATGAACCCGTTCCAGCACGGCGAGGTGTTCGTCACCAACGACGGCGCCGAGACCGACCTGGACATCGGCCACTACGAGCGCTTCCTCGACGTCGACCTCGACGGCTCGGCCAACGTGACCACCGGCCAGGTCTACTCGCAGGTCATCGCCAAGGAGCGGCGCGGCGAGTACCTCGGCGACACGGTGCAGGTCATCCCGCACATCACCAACGAGATCAAGCACCGCATCCGCCGCATGGCGACCGACGACGTGGACGTCGTCATCACCGAGGTCGGCGGCACGGTCGGCGACATCGAATCGCTGCCGTTCCTGGAGACCGTCCGTCAGGTCCGCCACGAGGTCGGCCGCGACAACGTCTTCGTCGTGCACATCTCGCTGCTGCCCTACATCGGCCCCTCTGGCGAGCTGAAGACCAAGCCGACCCAGCACTCGGTCGCCGCCCTGCGCAACATCGGCATCCAGCCCGACGCGATCGTGCTGCGCGCCGACCGCGAGGTGCCGCTGTCCATCAAGCGCAAGATCTCGCTGATGTGCGACGTGGACGAGGCCGCCGTGGTCGCCGCCATCGACGCCAAGTCGATCTACGACATCCCCAAGGTGCTCCACACCGAGGGCCTGGACGCCTACGTCGTCCGCAAGCTGGACCTGCCGTTCCGCGACGTGGACTGGACGCAGTGGGACGACCTGCTCGACCGGGTCCACAACCCGCTGCACGAGGTCACCGTCGCGCTGGTCGGCAAGTACATCGACCTGCCCGACGCCTACCTCTCCATCACCGAGGCCATGCGCGCGGGCGGGTTCGCCAACAAGGCCCGCGTCAAGGTCAAGTGGGTCACCTCGGACGACTGCAAGACCCCGGCCGGCGCCAAGAAGCACCTCGGCGACGTGGACGCGATCCTGGTGCCCGGCGGCTTCGGCGACCGCGGCGTGAACGGCAAGATCGGCGCGATCCAGTACGCCCGCGAGAACAAGGTGCCGCTGCTCGGCATCTGCCTGGGCCTGCAGTGCATCGTCATCGAGGCGGCGCGCAACCTGGCCGGGATCCCGGACGCCAACTCCACCGAGTTCGACGCCGCCACCGCCCACCCCGTCATCTCGACGATGGAGGAGCAGCTGGCCTACGTCGAGGGCGCGGGCGACCTGGGTGGCACGATGCGGCTCGGCCTGTACCCGGCGAAGCTCGCCGAGGGCTCCATCGTCCGCGAGGTCTACGACGACCAGCCCTACGTCGAGGAGCGCCACCGCCACCGCTACGAGGTGAACAACACCTACCGCGCGGAGCTGGAGAAGAAGGCGGGCATCGTCTTCTCGGGCACGTCCCCGGACAACAAGCTCGTCGAGTACGTCGAGTACCCGCGCGAGGTGCACCCCTACCTGGTCGCCACCCAGGCGCACCCGGAGCTGCGCTCGCGCCCGACGCGTCCGCACCCGCTCTTCGCGGGCCTGGTCAAGGCCGCCGTCGAGCGCAAGACGGGCAAGCCGGTCGCGTAGTCGCGGGATTCCCCGGCCTCTCGACTAGGCTCGATCAGGGGAGAACCCAGTCGTCGCCGGGGTACGGGTCCTCATCAGGGGGCCCGTGCCCCGGTTTTTTGTTTTTCTGTTGGTGCGCACTGTGGGAGGACGCCGTCATGGCCATCGAGGACACCGCCGAGAACTGGCAGATCGTGGCGACCGCCACCCCCTTCACCGGTCACAAGACCGGGGTGCGCACGGACGACGTCGTGATGCCCGACGGCTCGGTGCACCAGCGGGACTACCAGCTCCACCCCGGCTCCGTGGCGGTCGTGGCGCTGGACGACGAGGGCCGCGTCCTGGTGCTGCGCCAGTACCGCCACCCCGTGCGCCACAAGCTCTGGGAGATCCCGGCCGGGCTCCTGGACGTGCCCGGCGAGAACCCGCTGCACGCCGCCGAGCGCGAGCTGTACGAGGAGGCGCACGTCAAGGCCGGACAGTGGCACGTCCTGACCGATGTGTACCCGAGCCCCGGCGGCAGCGACGAGGCGGTACGGATCTTCCTGGCCCAGGACCTGTCCGAGGCGGAGGGCGAGCGCTTCGAGGTCTCCGAGGAGGAGGCCGACATGGAGCTGGCCCGGGTGCCGCTGGACGATCTCGTCCGGGGCGCGCTCGCGGGGGAGCTGCACAACACCTGTCTGGTGGTCGGCGCGCTCGCGCTGGCCGCGGTGCTGCGGGGCGACGGCGTCGACTCCCTGCGCCCGGCCGGGGCGCCCTGGCCGGCCCGGCCGTTCGAGGAGTGAGCCCCGCCCGCGGGGGACGGGCCCCGTCTTTTCCCGCCCCGCGCCGACCGATCTGACAATCGGCTGATCCGATCGGGCGACATCGGGCGAAAGTGGGCCCTGCTCCGCCCAAACGGTCACGAAGGGTGAACTACGCTCGGACTGCCCGTGCGGAGACCCGCACGGTCTCCAGGTGCTCAGGCGGACGGAGCGTGGCCCGTGACGGATCAGGCGGTGGACGTGGGCGGGGCTGCCGCCGGGCAGCGTACCGGGCAATTCCTGGGCAGGCAGCGGGAGTTGAAGGAGCTACGGGCCGACATCGAACGGGCCGGACTTGACACCCTGTCAGGCAAGAAGTCGCCCCGCGCCAGGGTCCTGCTGATCGCCGGCCGGCCCGGATCGGGACGCACCGCGCTCGCCGCCGAACTCGCCCGCCAGGTGGCCGACGACTATCCGGACGGGGTGCTGCGGGCGTCGCTCACCGAGCCCGGCGGGGCGCGTGTCCCGGCCGACCGGGTCGCCAGGGACCTGTTGGAGGCGCTGGATGTCCCGGTGCCGCCCGGGGCCGGCCAGGACGAGCTGACCGAGCTGGTCCGCGGGGCGCTCGCGGGCCGCCGGGCGATCGTGCTGCTCGACGACGCGGCCGACGCCGAGCAGGTCGGCCCGCTCCTGCCCGACACCTCGGAGAGCCTGGTCGTGGCCACCGCCCAGGGCCCGCTCACCGGAATCCCCGACGTCCGCCCCTGCACGCTGGGCGGTCTCGACGTCAAGTCGGCCGTCGAGCTCCTGGAGGGCTTCACCGGCGCGGTCCGGGTCACGGTCGACCCGCGCGCCGCCGAGATGCTCGTGGAGGCGTGCGGCGGACAGCCCGCGGCCCTCGTCCTGGTCGGCGGCTGGCTCGCGGCCCGCCCCAAGGCCGCCGTCTCCGACGTGGCCAAACAACTGCGCGCCATGTCCGAGGTAGGGGCCGAACTCCCCAGCGCGGCACGCCCGTTGGCGCGTTCCTTCCGCCTCGTGTACGAGTCCCTCTCGCAGCCGGCCGCGCGGATACTGCGACTGCTGTCGCTCGCCCCCGCCGGGATCGCCGACGCGCACACCGCCTCCGCGCTGGCGGGCTGCTCGGTCTCGGGCGCCCAGGCGGCGCTGGCCGACTTCCTGGCGTACGGACTGCTGCGGTGCGACCCGGCCGCGCCCGAGCAGTACCGGGTGCCCGGCGCCCTCGCTCCGCTGCTGCGCACGCTGTGCGAGGCCGTGGACCGGCCCGGCGAGATCGAGCTGGCCCGGGCCCGGATGCTGGAGCGGACCGTGCGGCTGCTCCAGTCCTGCCGGGCGGTCGCCGAGCCGGAGGGCTCGCCCGCCCGCCGCAAGCTCGCGGGCCTCCCGCGCGCCCTGCGCTTCCCCGGCGCGGCGGTGGCCGAGGCCTGGCTGCGCGGGCGCCGGCCCGCGCTGCTCGCCTCCGCCCGGCTCGCGGTGGAGGACGGCGAGCTCGATACCCTGGCCCGGCGCCTGGTGGCCGCGCTGGTGCGGGCGCTCGCCGCACACCAGGGCGCCGAGGCGGCGGCTCCCGAGCTGTACGGGCTGCACCAGCTCGTCCTCGACGTCGCCGACCGGCGCGACCTGCACCGCGAGAAGGCCGCGGCCCTGCTCAACCTGGGAGACCTCGACGCGGGGACCGGGCGGACCGCCGAGGCGCTGGCCCGCTACCGGGCCGCCCTGGACGCCGGCCGCGCGGCGGGCGACCCCTACGCGACCGGCCGCGCGATGGAATCCGTAGGCGGCGCCCACCAGGAGCTGGGGGACTGGCAGCGGGCCTCCGACTGGTACGGGCGGGCCCTGTCCCAGCGGCTCGCGCGCGGCGAGCGGGCGGACGAGGCCCGGCTGTACGGGCGGCTCGCCACCGTGCACACCTACGCGGGCCGCTACGGCGAGGCGCTGCGCTGCTGGCGCGCCGCGGTGGCCGGATACCGGCGGCTCGGCGATCTCCCGGGCCAGGCAAGGGCGTTGAGCGAGGCGGCCCGGGTCCAGGAGTACGCCGGGCGCCCCGAGGAGTCGCTGCGCACCTGCCGCGAGGCGGTGGAGTTCGCCCGCAGGGCCGGTGATCTGCGTCTCCAGGCCGCGCTCCAGCTCCGGCTCGCCGACACCCTGGACCGGCTCGGCGACCCCACCGCGGCGCGGATCCACCGGGCCACGGCCGACAGATTGCTGGAAGATGAGCCGTCAAGGCCATGAGGCCTGCGAAATCCGCAGTGCTTCGGCCAAAGATTAAAGCTTTGTAAGGGTAGACAGCTGGAAAACCTTCATTAGACTGGCTCCGCCGCAACTTCCTGCGGTGTCTCCCGGTGCGCCTCCTTGCGTCCGGGTATGTATCGCATTGCCCCCGTTTTCCCCTGAGCCAAGGACCGTGATCGACGTGAAGGTCGGTATCCCCCGCGAGGTCAAGAACAACGAGTTCCGGGTGGCCATCACCCCCGCCGGTGTGCACGAGCTCGTACGCCACGGCCACCAGGTCTTCGTCGAGCAGAACGCCGGCGTCGGCTCCTCGATCACGGACGCCGAGTACGTCTCCGCCGGTGCGGAGATCCTCGGCAGCGCCGACGAGGTCTGGGCCACCGCCGACCTGCTGCTCAAGGTGAAGGAGCCCATCGCGGAGGAGTACCACCGCCTCCGCAAGGACCAGACACTCTTCACCTACCTGCACCTCGCCGCCTCCCGCGAGTGCACGGACGCCCTGCTGGAGTCCGGCACCACCGCGATCGCGTACGAGACCGTCGAGACGGCCAACCGCCAGCTGCCGCTGCTCGCCCCGATGTCCGAGGTCGCGGGCCGGCTCGCCCCGCAGGTCGGCGCCTACCACCTGATGCGCTCGGCCGGCGGCCGCGGCGTGCTGCCCGGCGGCGTCCCCGGCACCCACGCCGGTCGCGCCGTCGTCATCGGCGGTGGCGTCTCCGGCTGGAACGCCGCCCAGATCGCCGTCGGCATGGGCTTCCACGTGACCCTGCTCGACAAGGACATCAACAAGCTCCGCGAGGCCGACAAGATCTTCGGCACCAAGGTGCAGACGATCGTCTCCAACGCCTACGAGCTGGAGAAGGCCGTCATCGAGGCCGACCTCGTCATCGGCGCGGTGCTCATCCCGGGCGCCAAGGCCCCGAAGCTGGTCACCAACGAGCTCGTCGCCAAGATGAAGCCCGGAAGTGTCCTTGTCGACATTGCGATCGACCAGGGCGGCTGCTTCGAGGACTCGCGTCCGACCACCCACGCCGAGCCGACCTTCATGGTCCACAACTCGGTCTTCTACTGCGTCGCCAACATGCCGGGCGCGGTGCCGAACACCTCCACCTACGCCCTCACCAACGCCACGCTGCCCTACATCGTGTCGCTGGCGAACAACGGCTGGGTCGAGGCGCTGCGCCGCGACGCCGCGCTCGCCCTCGGCCTCAACACCCATGACGGCCAGGTCGTTTACGGCCCGGTCGCAGAGGCGCACGGCCTGGAGCAGGTCGAGCTGAACTCGCTCCTCGGCTAGGGCAGCCGCCGGTCCGTCAACCCGGACCGTCAACCTCGTACATCCGGCCGGACCTTGTCGACCAAGGTCCGGCCGGATGTGTATCGCGACACTTCCGCCCCCCTGCGCCGGGCTTGCTCAACTCGCCTCGAACGTAACCCTTTAACCGTTTCGCGCACTGGTGAAACGTGCACGCGAGTCCCCGTACGCCCTTGACAGAGCGGTGTTCCATTGCCGACACATCGGGCCGGGTCCGGCGGATTGTGTTGCTGCGGACCGGTGACACGCCATAGAGTCGCCAACCGTCGGCATGGTGCCACGCTGACCTATCGATAAAGTTTCCTGGTCACGTCCAAGGAGGTAAGACGACTTGTGAATGAGTCGACATTTACTCCCGGAGGTGGTCAGTCAGGAATCCCTGCGGGGATGTCCGTACGGGGCCAGAGCCCTTCGGGGCCCGAGGCTGTCGGCTCCGTCGCGGTCCGCACCTCCGAAACCACTCTGCTTCCCACGCACGCGGGGATGGCCCCCACCCAGCACATGACGACAGCCCCACGGATGATGGACGGCCTACACGTGAACGCCACGGCCGGCAACGAGAGCGGCCGGGAGACCGCCGCTCTCGCCGACTTTGACGAAGTGCCCCAGGGGCACTTCTACGACCCCGACGCCGAGTACGAGCCCGACCCCGAGTACGCGGCCACCCTCGCCCCCGACGCTGCCCGTCAGCGCCGCGAGCGGATCGGCCCGACCGGACGGCCACTGCCGTACTTCCCGATCCCGGGTCCCCTGACCGACCACGGTCCCGCGAAGATCATCGCGATGTGCAACCAGAAGGGCGGCGTGGGCAAGACGACGTCGACCATCAACCTGGGTGCCGCGCTCGCCGAGTACGGACGCCGCGTCCTGCTCGTCGACTTCGACCCGCAGGGTGCCCTGTCGGTCGGCCTCGGCGTCAACCCGATGGAACTCGACCTCACCGTCTACAACCTGCTCATGGAGCGGGGCATGTCGGCCGACGAGGTGCTGCTCAAGACCGCGGTCCCGAACATGGACCTGCTGCCGAGCAACATCGACCTGTCCGCCGCCGAGGTGCAGCTGGTGAGCGAGGTCGCGCGCGAGTCCACGCTCCAGCGGGCCCTGAAGCCGCTGATGCAGGACTACGACTACATCGTGATCGACTGTCAGCCCTCGCTCGGCCTGCTCACCGTGAACGCCCTGACGGCGGCTCACAAGGTGATCGTGCCGCTGGAGTGCGAGTTCTTCGCGCTGCGCGGTGTCGCGCTGCTGACCGAGACGATCGAGAAGGTGCAGGAACGTCTCAACCCCGACCTGGAGTTGGACGGCATCCTCGCCACGATGTACGACTCCCGCACGGTGCACAGCCGCGAGGTCCTGGCCCGCGTGGTCGAGGCCTTCGACGACCACGTCTACCACACGGTCATCGGCCGGACCGTGCGCTTCCCGGAGACCACCGTCGCCGGTGAGCCGATCACGACGTACGCCTCCAACTCCGTCGGCGCGGCCGCCTACCGTCAGCTCGCCAGGGAGGTGCTCGCCCGGTGTCACGCCGAGTGAGTCTGCCCGGGGCCGACGAGCTGTTCCGTACGACCGGGGGGATGGCGCTCTCGCCGTCCACCCCGAGGCGAGGGGCCAACGGCGAGGCCAGGGTGCCGTCCCCGGCGGGCGAGAGCGAGCCCGTCGCCGCCGAGCCCGCGCCCGAGGCGGAGCACACCGCCGCCGAGGAGGACTCCGGCTCGGCCGAGCCGCGCAGCCGGGCCGCCGCCGAGGCGGAGACCGCCAAGACCCGGCGCACGCCCGCCCAGGGCGGCTCCGGCTCGGGCACCGCCCAGCAGCGGCGCCGCCAGCGCGCGGCCAACCGGCGGCCCAGCGGGCGCGAACGGCACGACGAGAAGATCACCGTGTACGTCTCCGCCGAGGAGCTGATGGACCTGGAGCACGCACGCCTGGTCCTGCGCGGCGAGCACGGCCTGGCGGTCGACCGCGGGCGGATCGTCCGCGAGGCGGTCGCCGTGGTCCTCGCGGACCTGGAGTCCCGGGGCGACGCGAGCATCCTCGTACGGCGTCTTCGGGGGCGGTAGCGGTTAGCCTGCGCCGTGCGGCCGCGTGCCGCCCGCGCTCAGTACCGCCCGCTCCGCACCCCTGGAAAGCCCTGTGCCCTCCGCCGACGAATCGGATGCTCCCGCCGCGCGAGGGGCTCGCCGTGCGCTCGGGCGGGGGCCTGGGGGTGCCTCCTCCGCCCCGCCCCCTCCCGTCGAGGCCCACCCCGTCGCCGAACCACCCGTCGGGACCGACCCCGCCGCCGAACAAGCCGGTGACGGCAGGTTCACCGTCCGGCTGGCCAACTTCGAGGGGCCCTTCGATCTGCTCCTCCAACTGATCTCCAAGCACAGGATGGACGTCACCGAGGTCGCCCTGTCCAAGGTCACCGACGAGTTCATGGCGCACATCAGGGCCATGGGGCCGGACTGGGACCTGGACCAGACGACCGAGTTCCTCGTCGTCGCGGCCACCCTGCTCGACCTCAAGGCCGCCCGGCTGCTGCCCGCCGCCGAGGTGGAGGACGAGGCCGACCTCGCCCTCCTGGAGGCCCGAGACCTGCTGTTCGCGCGGCTGCTCCAGTACCGCGCGTACAAGCGCATCGCGGACATCTTCAGCGAGCGGCTCGACACGGAGGCGCGCCGGTATCCGCGCACCGTCGGCCTGGAGCCGCATCTCGCCGAGCTGCTGCCCGAGGTCGTCATCAGCATCGGCGCCGAGGGCTTCGCGAAGCTGGCCGTCAAGGCCATGCAGCCCAAGGCCAAGCCGCAGGTGTACGTCGACCACATCCACGCCCCGCTGGTGTCGGTGCGGGAGCAGGCCGAGATCGTGGTGGCGCGGCTGCGGGAGGCCGGGGAGGTCAGCTTCCGGGTGCTGGCCGAGGACGCCCCGGACACCCTCACGGTCGTCGCCCGCTTCCTGGCCCTCCTGGAGCTGTACCGCGAGAAGGCCGTCGCCCTGGACCAGGACGAGGCGCTGGGCGAGCTGGTGGTGCGCTGGAGCGGCGGGGAGGGCGACGGGGCGCCGACGGTGACCGACGAGTTCGACCGAGAGGTGACGGAGGAGAAGGCATGACGGAGGAACTGGAGCTGAAGCCGGCCCTGGAAGCCGTCCTCATGGTCGTCGACGAGCCCGCCACCGAGGACCACCTCGCGAAGGTCCTGGAGCGGCCGCGGCGGGCCGTGGCGGACGCCCTGCGGGAGCTGGCCGACGAGTACACCGTCCAGGGCCGGGGATTCGAGCTGAGGCTCGTGGCGGGCGGCTGGCGGTTCTACAGCCGGGCCGCGTACGCGGACGCCGTCGAGGGCTTCGTCCTGGACGGCCAGCACGCCCGGCTCACCCAGGCGGCCCTGGAGACCCTCGCGGTCGTCGCCTACCGCCAGCCGGTGAGCCGCTCGCGGGTCTCGGCGGTGCGCGGGGTGAACTGCGACGGGGTCATGCGGACCCTGCTCCAGCGGGGTCTGGTCGACGAGGCGGGCACGGAACCCGAAACAGGTGCGATCCTGTACAGGACGACGAACTACTTTCTGGAGCGGATGGGCCTGCGCGGCCTGGACGAGCTCCCGGAGCTCGCGCCCTTCCTCCCCGAGGCGGACGCGATCGAAGCCGAGACGCTGGAGGGTGTGCCGTCGTTCGATCCGGACGCGCCCGACGCGCCGGAAACCCCCGCAGACGACAAGACGGAAATGTGATGCGAAGCAGCAGCGGCAGGAACAGCAGCGGAAACAACGGCGGGAGCCGTGGTGGCAACAGCGGCGGCCGCGGCAGCAGCAGTGGTGGCGCCGGCGGCCGGGGCGGCAACCGCGGCGCCGGCGGCGGGCGCGACGGCCAGCGCCAGGGCGGCGGCCCGCGCCAGAGCGGCAGCGGCAAGCAGCGGCCCCCGCGTCCCGAGGAGCGCACCTACGACGTGGGCGGCGGTTCCTCCGACGCTCCCCGCAGCGGCCGGGGCGCCTCGGCGCGCGGCGGCGCGAAGGGCGGCCCCAAGGCGCCCCAGGGCGGAACGCCGGTGCGCCGCGGCCCGCACGGCCAGCGCCTCGGCGCCGCCCGCCCGCGCGAGCTCGACGCCAAGATCGAGCAGCGCAACCGCGACCGGTACGCGGACAAGCCGGACGTGAAGACGCCCAAGACCTTCCCCGGCGCCGAGCAGGAGGGCGAGCGGCTGCAGAAGGTGCTCGCACGGGCCGGCATGGGCTCGCGCCGCGCCTGCGAGGAGCTGATCGAGCAGGCCCGCGTCGAGGTCAACGGCGAGATCGTGCTCGAACAGGGCAAGCGGGTCGACCCGGAGAAGGACGAGATCAAGGTGGACGGCCTCACCGTCGCCACCCAGTCGTACCTGTTCTTCGCGCTGAACAAGCCGGCCGGCGTCGTCTCCACCATGGAGGACCCGGACGGCCGCCAGTGCCTCGGTGACTACGTCACCAACCGCGAGACCCGGCTCTTCCACGTCGGCCGGCTCGACACCGAGACCGAGGGCATCATCCTGCTCACCAACCACGGCGAGCTGGCCCACCGTCTGACCCACCCCAAGTACGGCGTGAAGAAGACCTACCTGGCCGCCATCACGGGCCCGCTGCCGCGCGAGATCGGCAAGCGGCTCAAGGAGGGCATCCAGCTGGAGGACGGCTACGCGCGGGCCGACGCCTTCCGGGTCGTCCAGCAGACCGGCAAGAACTACCTCGTCGAGATCGAGCTGCACGAGGGCCGCAAGCACATCGTGCGCCGCATGATGGCGGAGGCCGGCTTCCCGGTCGAGAAGCTGGTGCGCGTCGCCTTCGGCCCGATCGGGCTCGGCGACCAGAAGTCCGGCTGGCTGCGCCGCCTCACCAACACCGAGGTCGGCATGCTGATGCGCGAGGTCGACCTGTAAAGGCCCCGGCCAACTCCCGCTGGGAGGAGCCCGGTTCCCGTGTCGCACGGGAGCCGGGCTCTTCCGCGTCCGCGCCCTTCCGCAACCTTGTGCGGCCGCCCGAACACCTTTATAGTCACAGTGACCATTAAGGAGGTGGGGGCGTGAGCCTCACCTGGACCGAGATCCTCGGCTTCGCGACCGGCGCGCTGTGCGTCTGGCTGGTGGCCCGGCAGCACATCGCCAACTGGCCGGTGGGACTCGCCAACAACGCGCTCTTCATCGCGCTGTTCCTCCGGTCCGGCCTGTACGCCGACGCCGGACTCCAGGTCGTCTTCATCGCCCTCGCCGCATACGGCTGGTGGACCTGGGCCCACGGGGGTGGATCAGGTCCCGGCGCGCTCGCGGTCCGGCGGACGACCCGCACCGAGTGGCGGTGGCTGCTCGCGGCGGGGGCGGTGGGGACCGTCGCGCTCACCTTCCTGCTCGGCGCGGCCACCGATTCGACCGTCCCGTTCTGGGACGCGCTGACCACCGCGCTCTCGCTCACGGCGACGTACGGGCAGTGCGTCAAGCTCGTCGAGTCCTGGTGGCTGTGGATCGCGGCGGACGTGGTCTACATCCCGCTCTACGCCTACAAGGAGCTCTACCTGACCTCGCTCCTGTACGCCGGATTCCTGACCCTGTGCCTGATCGGACTGCGCGGCTGGCGGCGCGAGCTCGCCGCCCGCCCGGCCCGCCTCGCGGAGGTGGCGGCATGAAGACGTACGAACACGGCCTGGTCCTCGGCAAGTTCTACCCGCCGCACGCCGGCCACCACCACCTGGTGCGCACCGCCGCCGACCGCTGCGAGCGGCTCACCGTGCTGGTCTGTGCGGCCTCCGTCGAGACGATCCCGCTGGCCGAGCGGGTCCAGTGGATGCGCGCGGCGCATCCGGACGCGCGGGTGGTGGGCGCGGTCGACGACATCGAGATGGACCTGAACGACCCCGCCATCTGGGACGCCCACCTGGCCGTCTTCAGGGGCGCGGTCCCCGAGCGCGTCGACGCGGTCTTCACCTCCGAGTCGTACGGCGACGAACTCGCCCGCCGCTTCGGCGCCGAGCACGTCCTCGTCGACCTCGACCGCACCCTGTTCCCGGTCTCCGGCACGGCCGTGCGCAAGGACCCGGTGGGCAGCTGGGACTTCCTCGAAGCGCCGGTCAAGGCCTGGCTGGCCCGGCGCGTGGTCGTGCTCGGCGCCGAGTCGACCGGCACCACCACGATGGCCCGCGCGCTCGCCGAGCACTACCGCGCGCGCGGCAGCGTGTGGGCGCGCACCCGGTGGGTCGCGGAGTACGGGCGGGAGTACAGCGAGGGCAAGCTGGCCGCGCTGCGCTCGCGCTGCCCGCAGGCCCAGTGGGAGGACGTCGAGTTCGGCTCGGACGAGTTCCCGGTGATCGCCGAGCGGCAGAACGAACGCGAGAACCGGGCCGCGGGCCTCGGCTCGCCCGTGCTGTTCTGCGACACCGACTCCTTCGCCACCACCGTGTGGCACGAGCGCTACCTGGGCCGCCGCAGCCCGCGCGTCGAAGCCGTCGCCGACCGGGCCGCGGCCCACCACCTGTGGCTGCTCACCGGCCACGAGGGGGTGCCCTTCGAGGACGACGGGCTGCGCGACGGGGAGGAGCTGCGGCCCTGGATGACCGACCGGTTCCGGGCCGAACTGATCCGTACCAAAAGGGAGTTCATCGAGCTGCACGGGGCACACGAGGAACGGCTCGATGCCGCCGTCGCCGCTGTGGACGCGCTGCTCGACCGGGGCTGGGACCTCGCCGACCCGCTGCCGGAGCGACGATGACCACCGTCGGCCCCCGGGCCCGGGAGGGGGGCGCCCGGGGGCCGCGGGACAAGGCGCCCGAGGGGTACGACCCGTACGCCTTCGAGCCGTTCGCCGTCACCGTGGACCTGGCCGTCTTCACGGTCCGCGAGGGTGCCCTGCACGCGCTGCTCATCCGGCGCGGCCAGGAGCCGTACGCGGGAGCCTGGGCGCTGCCGGGCGGCTTCGTGCTGCCGCGCGAGTCCGCCGAGCTCGCGGCCCGGCGCGAACTGGCCGAGGAGACCGGGCTCGCGGACGACGTCGTGGCCCGGCTGCACCTGGAACAGCTGCGCACCTACAGCGAGCCGGACCGCGACCCCCGTATGCGGGTCGTGTCGGTCGCCTACACCGCGCTCGTGCCCGATCTGCCCGAGCCGCGCGGCGGCGGCGACGCGGCGCACGCCGAGTGGGTTCCCTTCGGCTCGTACGGCGACCTCGCCTTCGACCACGCCGACATCCTCGCCGACGCCCACGAGCGCGTCGGCGCCAAGCTGGAGTACTCCTGCCTCGCCACGTCGTTCTGCCCGCCCGAGTTCACCCTCGGCGAGCTGCGGCAGGTGTACGAGACGGTCTGGGGCACCGCCCTGGACCGCCCCAACTTCCGCCGCAAGGTCCTGGCCACGCCCGGCTTCGTCGAGCAGGTGACCGGCGCCTCGCGGCTGACCGGCGGCCGGGGCAAACCGGCCGCGCTCTACCGGGCGGGACCCGCCACCGCGCTGCACCCGCCCCTGATGCGCCCGGAGGGACGACAGACATGAACCGTGCTGCGAAACAGACGGCGACCGGTGCCTTGATCGGGCTCGCGCTGGGGGACGCCCTCGGCTTCCCGACCGAGTTCAACGACGTGCCCGCGATCCTCACCAAGTGCGGGCCGTGGCGCGAGATGGCGCTGCCGAGCCCCGCGTTCGTCACCGACGACACCCAGATGACGCTCGCCCTCGGCCGCGGCATCCGCACCGCCATGGACAGCGGACTGCTCGGCCCGGCCCGGCTCGAAGGGCCCGTCCGCGAGGAGTTCGTCGACTGGTACCACTCGCCCGAGAACAACCGCGCCCCCGGCCGCACCTGCCTGGTGGCGTGCGCCAAGCTGGACAGCGGCCTTGTGTGGCAGGAGGCGAGCCAGCTCGGCTCCAAGGGCTGCGGCGCCAACATGCGGGTCGCGCCGGTCGGCCTGGTGCCGGGGCTCAGCGAGGAACAGCGCGCGGGCGCCGCCCAGTTGCAGTCCGCGCTCACCCACGGCCACCCCACCGCGCTCGCCGCCTCCGACCTCACCGCGCGGGCCGTGTACCTGCTCGCCCAGGGCGCGGACCCGATGGGCCTGGTCGGCCAGCTGCGCTCGTACGCGTACGAGAACCGGGTCCGCTACCACGAGCGCTGGCTCGGCGACCTGTGGACGCGTGCGCAGGACCCGACCCCCGGCCACTTCATCGCACGCGGCTGGGACGAGTGCCTGGACGCGCTCGACCGGGTGCTCAAGGCGCTCCGCACCCCCTCGCCCGAGACCGACCCCTGCCTGGAGACCGGCGACGGGTGGATCGCGGAGGAGGCCTTCGCCACGGCCCTGCTCTGCTTCCTGCTCTTCCCCGACGAGCCCCTCACGGCCCTGCGCCGCGCGGCCTGCACCCAGGGCGACTCGGACTCCATCGCCTGCCTGGCCGGCGCGTTCGCGGGCGCCCACCTGGGGGCGGCGGCCTGGCCCAAGGAGTGGGCCGAGCGCATCGAGTACCGCAGCGAACTCCTGACCCTGGGGGCCCTCTGGGATGCTTGATCCATGATCGAACTCCATACCGCCGACCTCGCACCCGCGCTCGCCGACCAGCACGCCGCCCTGGACGAGGCGCGGGCCCGCTCGCTACTGCCCGGCGCGCCCACCGGACACGACGCGCTGCACGACTTCGTCGTGCGCGTCCGCATCGAGCGCTGACGCGCGGCGCGCGCGGAACAGGAAGTCCGCCACCCGGGCCCGGTCGGGTTCGCGCGGCAGCGGTGTGGTCCTGGCCGCCTCGTCGGACTCGGCGGCCAGGCGGGCCATCCGGGCCTCCACCTCGGGCCAGGCCACCTCGCCCCGCTTCACCGCGAGCAGCCGCTCGCGCTCGGCGCCGACGTCGATCGTGAGCACGCCGGTGCGCAACAGATCGCGGCAGCTCGTCAGCAGCCGCAGCAGATGCATGGCGTGCTTCCACCGCGGCGCGCCGTACCGGCGCACATCGGCGTCGAGCTTCCTGCGCTGGCCGAGCGCGTACCGGGCGAAGGTCTCGTGGGCCCGCCGGGACAGGAACGCCTCGCGCAGCGCCAGGAGTTCCCGCCCAGTCTCGTCGGCGTACTCGACCAGCGGGGAGTGCAGGCACTCCAGGACGTTCGGGTTGGCGCGCAGGGCCAGCTCGCAGAACCGCTCCAGCTCCCAGCTGAACTGCTCGTCCGCCGGGCCCTCGACATGCGTCGGGGGCTTCTCGAAGCGCCAGAACAGCGGTGTCGGCGCGAGGTAGACCCCGCGCACGTCGGTGTCGCTGTCCGCGGTCGCGAGGCCGAAGGCGCGCGAGCCCATGACACAGGAGTAGACGGTGTGGCGTGCGACGAGCTCCTCGGGTGTCATGCCGCCCATGCTCGCCGCTCAGGGCAGCAGAATCGAATCCTTGTCGACGGTGATCTGCCGCGCGGGCAGCGGGCGCGGGGCCGGACCGCCTGCCACCGAGGCGTCCGCGACGCGGTACTTGCTGCCGTGGCAGGGGCAGTTGATGGTGCCGCCCGACACGCTGGTGACGGTGCAGCCCTGGTGGGTGCAGACCGCCGAGAAGCCCTTGAAGGTGCCCGCCTCCGGCTGGGTGACGACGATCTTCTGCTCCGCGAAGACCTTGCCGCCGCCGACCGGGATGTCGGTTGTCCTGCCGAGGACCTGTCCGGACCGGGCGGGCGGGTTGGACCCGCCCGGCGCGGAGGCCGCGGTGCCGCTCGGGGCACTGGGGGAGGGCGTCGGACCACCGCCGCCCCCGGACTTCGAACAACCCGCGAGCGCCGCCGCGCCCGCCGCGGCCACGAGTACCATCCTGCGGCTGTTGACTGCGTCCATCATGTGCTCCTCACGTCGTCATGGCGGACGTGAGGGGCCACGGTGCGCCGTCCCTCACGCCGAACGCGCGGCCCTCACGCCGTACGTCCGGACGCCGTGCCGGCCCTTCGGACGTACGCGCCGCGGGAGCATCCTCGCGCCGGACGCCCGCGACACGAAGCACCGACGAGGGGAGTTCCCGCACGTTCCCTCCAACGTGCCGGGGGTGTCGGGGGCGGTGACAGGCACACCGGGGTCACGTCCGGGGCGCGAGACCCAGCGCGCGCCCCTCGGCGTCCCGCCGCACTTCGAGCACCGCCGTCACGGCCGCCCGCTCGACGGGCCCGTACACATGGGGGAACAGCACGTCCCCGCCGCCCTCCCAGCGGACCTCGGCGGCCAGCGCCGACTCGTCGACGCACAGGGCCAGAAGCGGGCCCGGCACGTCGCGGTAGTGGGCGTCGGCGACGGCCAGGGCCGACGCCTCGTCGGCCGAGCAGTGCACGAAGCCCTCGGTGGCCAGGGAGGAGGGCCGGTAGGGCAGACCGGGGTCGGCCGACCACTCGACCAGGGGAACCACATGCAGGATCATGCGTCGGTTCTACCGCACCCCGCCCCGGCCCGGCCCCGAGGACGCCCTTGGCCCAGATGGCGGCCGGGGCCCCAGGGGCGGTGCCGTTCCGCCGCGCGTCCCCCTCCGGCGGGCACGACCATGGTGGGAGACGACCTGGCGGCCTTCGGGGCGGTCGCCGTGTCCGTCCGTCGGCGGCGCTGACTACGCTGAACGGGAACGAAGGCCGAGCCGAGGAGCACGTCGTGGCGGTACGAGCGGTCCGTGGGGCCGTCCAGCTGGAGCGGGACGAGTCCGCGCACATGGACGAGCAGGTCGGCTCCCTGCTCACCGAGATCCTGCAGCGCAACGAGCTGACCCCGAACGACCTCATCAGCATCTGGTTCACCGCCACCCCCGATCTGCACAGCGACTTCCCGGCCGTGGCCGCGCGCCGCCTCGGCCTCACCGACGTGCCGCTGCTCTGTGCGCAGGAGCTCGACATAGCGGGCGCCATGCCCCGGGTCGTCCGGGTCCTGGCGCACGTCGAGACCTACCTCGACAAGGCCGAGATCGCCCATGTCTACCTCGGCTCCGCCGCCGCCCTGCGCAAGGACATCGCCCAGTGAGAACCGCCCTCGTCATCGGTACCGGCCTGATCGGCACCTCCGCCGCCCTGGCCCTCGCGAGCCGCGGGATCGCGGTGCACCTCGCCGACCACGACCCGGGCCAGGCCCGCACCGCCGCCGCCCTCGGCGCCGGTACGGACGAGCCGCCCGAGGGCCGGGTCGACCTCGCCGTCGTGGCCGTGCCGCCCGCGCACGTGGCCGCCACGCTGGCCGGGGCGATCCGGGACGGGGTGGCCCGCGCGTACATCGACGTGGCCAGCGTCAAGGGCGGCCCGCGCCGCGAGCTGCTCGCCCTCGGCTGCGACCTGAGCTCCTACATCGGCACCCACCCTATGGCGGGCAAGGAGCGCTCGGGCCCGCTCGCCGCCACCGCCGACCTCTTCGAGGGCCGCCCCTGGGTGCTCACGCCGACCCGCGACACCGACACCGAGGTGCTCAACCTCGCGCTCGAACTGGTCGCGCTGTGCCGTGCCGTGCCGGTGGTGATGGACGCCGACGCCCACGACCGGGCCGTCGCCCTGGTCTCGCACACCCCGCAGCTGGTCTCCTCCATGGTCGCCGCCCGCCTCGAAGAGGCCGACGAGACGGCGGTACGGCTGTGCGGCCAGGGCATTCGCGACGTCACCCGCATCGCGGCCTCCGACCCCGGGATGTGGGTGGAGATCCTGTCCGCCAACCCCGGGCCGGTCGCCGACGTGCTGTCCGAGATCGCCGCCGACCTCGACGAGACGGTGCGCGCCCTGCGCTCCCTGGAGTCCGCCGACGAGGACAAGCGCCGCGGCGGCGCGGCCGGGATCGAGGACGTGCTCAGGCGCGGCAACGCGGGCCGGGTCAGGGTGCCCGGCAAGCACGGGGCGGCTCCCGCCACGTACGAGATCGTCGCCGTGCTCCTCAGCGACGAGCCGGGCGGGCTCGCGCGGCTGTTCGCCGACGCGGGCCGGGCCGGCGTCAACATCGAGGACGTCCGCATCGAGCACGCCACCGGCCAGCAGGCGGGTCTGGTCCAGCTCATGGTCGAGCCGGCCGCGGCCCCCGGCCTGACCGCCGCACTGCGGGAACGGGGCTGGTCGATCAGGCAGTGAGCGGTCGGGGGGACGGGGCGGGACGGCGGGCTCGCACGAGCCAGTAACCTTGTACGGGGCGGATTTGCGCCCCGAGCATCCCCGCCCCGTACCAGGAAGGTGTCCGTCACCGTGGAAAGCGCCGCCCGGACCGCTCCGGCAGCTGTGATTGTCGCCATCGACGGCCCCTCCGGCACCGGCAAGTCCAGCACGTCCAAGGCGGTCGCCGCGAAGCTCGGGCTGAGCTACCTGGACACCGGCGCCCAGTACCGGGCGATCACCTGGTGGATGATCACCAACGGCATCGACATCGACGACCCGGCGGAGATCGCGGTCGCCGCCGCCAAGCCCGTGATCGTCTCCGGTACCGACCCGTCGGCGCCGACCATCACGGTCGACGGCGAGGACGCCTCCGGGCCGATCCGCACCCAGGAGGTCACCTCCAAGGTGAGTGCCGTCAGCGCGGTGCCCGAGGTGCGGGCCCTGATCACCCAGCTCCAGCGCGACATCGCGGCCGGGGCCGGGCAGGGCATCGTGGTCGAGGGCCGCGACATCGGCACGACCGTGCTGCCCGACGCCGACCTGAAGGTGTTCCTCACCGCGTCCCCCGAGGCGCGCGCGGCCCGCCGCAGCGGCGAGCTCAAGGGCTCCGACGTGGCGGCCACCAGGGAAGCCCTGATCAAGCGGGACGCGGCGGACTCCGGCCGCAAGACCTCCCCGCTGGCCAAGGCCGACGACGCGGTCGAGGTGGACACCACCGAGCTCACGCTCGACCAGGTCATCGAGTGCGTGGTCACCCTCATCGAGGAGAAGCAGGCCGCCAAGTGACAGCGGTTCCAGCGGCCGAGCGAGGCGCCGAGACCGGACGCCGGATCGGTGTCGGCCTGATGTACGGGCTGTGGAAGCCCCGGGTGCTCGGCGCCTGGCGGGTTCCGGCGAGCGGTCCGGTGATCCTCGCCGTCAACCACTCCCACAACATCGACGGCCCGATGGTCATGGGCACCGCCCCGCGCGGCACCCATTTCCTGATCAAGAAGGAAGCCTTCGTGGGGCCGCTCGGCTCCTTCCTGGAAGGCATCGGCCAGCTCAAGGTGGACCGGTCGGTCGCCGACCGCGCCGCGATCACCGAGGCGCTGGCCGTGCTCGACCGGGGCGGCGTCCTCGGGATCTTCCCCGAGGGCACCCGGGGCGACGGCGACTTCGCGTCGCTGCGGGCGGGCCTCGCCTACTTCGCCGTACGGTCGGGGGCACCCATCGTCCCGGTCGCGGTGCTGGGAAGCACCGAGCGCCGGGGACGGTTGATAAAGGGGCTGCCGCCCCTGCGCAGCCGCGTCGACGTCGTCTTCGGGGACGCCTTCGAAGCCGGTGACGGCAGCGGGCGGCGGACCCGCAAAGCCCTGGACGAGGCCACCGTCCGCATCCAGGACCGGCTCACCGGTCACCTGGACACCGCCAGGCGCCTGACCGGGCGCTAGGCCAGACTTTCAGTAGTGGACCGCCCGATCGCGATCCACCGATCACCACGATGAACGAGGTACGGACTTCATGAACGACCAGCACGAACACGGAGCTCTCGGCGACGCCGAGTTCGCGGAGTTCATGGAGCTCGCCGCCGAAGAGGGCTTCGATGTCGAGGACGTCGAGGAGGCGCTCGGCGAGGCCGGCCACGGCCCGCTCCCCGCCCTCGCTGTCGTCGGCCGCCCCAATGTCGGCAAGTCGACCCTGGTGAACCGCATCATCGGCCGCCGCGAGGCCGTCGTCCAGGACAAGCCCGGCGTCACCCGTGACCGCGTCACCTACGAGGCCGAGTGGGCCGGCCGCCGCTTCAAGGTCGTCGACACCGGCGGCTGGGAGCAGGACGTCCTGGGCCTCGACGCGTCCGTCGCCGCCCAGGCCGAGTACGCCATCGAGGCCGCCGACGCCGTGGTCTTCGTCGTCGACGCCACGGTGGGCGCCACCGACACCGACGAGGCCGTCGTCAAGCTGCTGCGCCGGGCCGGCAAGCCCGTCGTGCTCGCCGCGAACAAGGTCGACGGCATGTCCGGCGAGTCCGACGCCGCGGCCCTGTGGTCGCTCGGCCTCGGCGAGCCGTTCCCCATCTCGGCGCTGCACGGCCGCGGCACCGGCGACCTCCTCGACGAGATCCTCAAGGCCCTTCCCGAGGCCCCGCCGCAGCGCTTCGGCACCGCGGTGGGCGGCCCGCGCCGCATCGCCCTCATCGGCCGCCCGAACGTCGGCAAGTCCTCGCTCCTGAACCAGGTGGCCAAGGAGGAGCGCGTCGTCGTCAACGAGCTGTCCGGCACCACCCGCGACCCGGTCGACGAGCTCATCGAACTGGGCGGGGTCACCTGGAAGTTCGTCGACACGGCCGGCATCCGCCGCCGTGTCCACCTCCAGGAGGGCGCTGACTACTACGCCTCGCTGCGTACCGCCGCCGCCGTGGAGAAGGCGGAGGTCGCGGTCGTCCTCATCGACACCAGCGAGCCGATCTCCGTGCAGGACCAGCGGATCATCACGATGGCCGTCGACGCCGGGCGCGCGCTGGTCATCGCGTACAACAAGTGGGACACCCTCGACGAGGAGCGGCGCTACTACCTGGAGCGCGAGATCGAGACCGAGATGCAGCAGGTCGCCTGGGCGCCCCGGGTCAACGTGTCCGCGCTGACCGGCCGCCACATGGAGAAGCTGGTCCCGGCGATCGAGACGGCCCTGGCGGGCTGGGAGACCCGCGTTCCGACCGGTCGCCTCAACGCGTTCCTCGGCGAGCTCGTCGCCGGCCACCCGCACCCGATCCGCGGCGGAAAGCAGCCGCGCATCCTGTTCGGTACGCAGGCGGGCACCAAGCCGCCCCGCTTCGTCCTGTTCGCCTCCGGCTTCATCGAGGCCGGCTACCGGCGCTTCATCGAGCGCCGGCTGCGCGAGGAGTTCGGCTTCGAGGGCACCCCGATCCACATCTCGGTGCGGGTGCGCGAGAAGCGCGGCCGCAAGAAGTAGTCGCCACACCGAGGGCCGTGGGGGAGCGAGTCCCTCGCGGCAGCAGGTCAGAGCCCCCTGCGGGGGCCGGGCGGCAGTGCCGCCGGGAGCTGGTGCCCGGTGTACTGCCGCCCGTTCGCGTTCATCGCCGGGTGCAGCTGCCAGTTCCCCGCGTACGTGGTGGGGAAGTGCTGGGTGTGGTGGCCGGACTGCTGGCCGACGCGGGAGCCGTGGATCGCGGTGAAACCGCCACCGAGTGCCGCGAACCCGGTGAAGCCGAGGTCCTCCTCGCCGGACCGGTCGCCGGGCAGGGCCCGGAAGGACCGGCGGTACTCCGAGTACAGCGCGTCGTAGATCGGCGTGGGGGAGTGGGCTCCCGAGGCGTCGCCCGACGGGCGCATGGCCGGGATCGGGGACTGGTACGGCTGGCGGGAAGGGTCGTATGTGTGCACGTATGTGCCAACGACCCGGTAGGGCCGGGGATGCGGGGTGATTCGGCTTATCGGTAGCGCGCGGCCCGGCTCCCCACGCCCCTTCCGCGCCCGCCGCGGACCGGCCGGGACGGGCGCGCGGGAGAGGACCTCAGGTGCCGGCCAGCGGCATGGCGGCGGCCACCAGCCGGCCGTCGGCCGCGGCCTTCTCCAGGGCGTCACGGAGCAGGTCCTCACGCGGCTGCTGGCCGATCATGCCGACCGGGGCCGCGAAGACCAGCACCCGCTGGGACTTGTTGGCGGCGGCCCGCCAGCCGTCCGTCACCTGGAGCGGCTGGTGCGCCTGCCACCAGGAGACGGAGCCGCTGCCCCCGCCGGTGCCGGGCTGGAGCACCGCGTGCAGCTGGCCCATCGCGAGGAGCACGGACCAGCCCGGCAGCACCGAGGGCAGCCGGCCCATGTCGGTCACCGGCACGAAGCCCTGCTCGATGAGGAGCGGGAGGAACTCGTCGGTGGTGCCGCCCGAACCCGGCCGGGCGATGGGGCCGGTCGGCTCGACGACGAGCGCCGGGTGCAGGTCGCCCTCGATCAGGACCAGGCCGCTGGTGATGCCGAGCACCGCCTGCTCGGGCGCGCCCTCGACGGGCTCCTCGCCCGTGATGGAGCGGACGGCCCCCTGGAGCTGCTCCTCGGCGACCTGGACGACCTGCGAGGGGATGCAGCTGGCGTGGGCGAAGGCGAGGACGGCGGTCTCCTCGCCGACGAACAGGACGGTGCTGGTGCGCTCCTGCTCGGAGTCGCCCGGCGTGCGGCAGGAGGTGCAGTCGTAGCTGCCCGGGGCGTTCTCGCCGGCGAGCAGCCGCTCGGCTTCTTCGTCGCCGATCTCGGCGCGGACGTCCTCACTGACGTCGAGCATGCGCGGCACGGGTGGCTCCTAGGAACTGAGTGGATGCGCCGGGCGGTTCCCGGCTTCTCTCGTACAGACGACAACGGGCGATCTGTGGCCGGGGTCACGCGCGAAGGCGAACGGAATCGAACCGCCGCCAGCGGAGGGTGAATTCACCGGCGGAACCCTTCACTCCCCGTCAACAGATGGGGAAGGCATGGAAGTTGTCCTGGTGAGCTGAGTCACAGATCGCTGCGGCGGCAGGCCGATAAATATCGATATCTGTGGATGAAGTGGGTGACCGAAAATCGCCGATACTCCCGGTAACAGGCAACTGGCCTGGAATGACGGGGCTTTGGTTGATGCCGGGCCCCGGGGGTCCCTAGATTCCACCGCCGTGTGCATCGAGCACCGCCCGGGAACGCCCGCCGGCCGCACAGCCAGCTACGACCTTCCGGTGGGCGGGGGCGGCACGGAACGAGGCGCCGGACGCGCCGAGGGCCGCGCCGCCCAGGGGGACCCCGGGTCCTTCGAAAGGGATTTCATGTCTGTTGGTACCAGTGGTTCCAGCTCCCTGCGCAGGCGTGGCACGGCAACGCTGATCGGGGCCGCGGTGGTGGCACCGCTCGCCCTGCTCAGCGTCGCCACCGGTCCGGCCGCCGCGGCGGACTCCGGTGTATGGGACCGCATCGCCCAGTGCGAGAGCGGTGGAAACTGGCACATCAACACCGGCAACGGCTACTACGGCGGCCTCCAGTTCGACGCCGGTACCTGGCGGGCACACGGCGGCGGGGCGTACGCGTCCACCGCCGACCGGGCCAGCAGGGCCCAGCAGATCGCCATCGCCGCCAAGGTGCAGCGCTCGCAGGGCTGGGGTGCCTGGCCGGCGTGCTCGCGTCAGGCGGGGGCCTACGGCAGCGCGCCCGCGGCGGGCGAGCCCGCCCGGCCGAAGCAGGCCGCGCGCCCGCAGCAGGCGGCGCCCAAGCCGCTCAAGGCGCCCGCTGAGCACAAGGCGCCCGCGCCGCGGCAGCACACCGCCCCGCTCCCCACGCAGAGCGCGCCCGCCGCCCCGGCCGGTACGTACACGGTCAGGAGCGGTGACACCCTGTCCTCCATCGCGGCGGCCCACGGCATCCGCTGGGAGGCGCTGTACGCGGCCAACCGGGCCGTCATCGGTGGTGACCCCGATCTCATCCTGCCGGGCCAGCACCTGAAGATCTGAGGGACCGAGCCCCGTCCGGCCGCCCGGACGGGGCTCGCCGCTGTCCGAAATCGTCCGGTGCCGCGGTGCCCGCCCCGGACCCCGGGTGGACCAGCGGTGACCGGCCCCTGGAGTACAGGTGACGCCCAACCCAAGTACAGTCCGTTGCTGACCGAAGCGTTTCGGTCCCGGCCGGACCGGCGGCCGGATGATCAAGCGCAAGATCGACCGATCGATCGAATGACCAAGGGACGCGTGGCGCATGCACCTCTCCTTCCTGCTGCACAACGCGTACAGCCTGGGCGGCACCATCCGGTCCACCTTCAACCTCGCCGGTGAGCTCGCCCAGCGGCACGACGTCGAGATCGTCTCCGTCTTCCGCCACCACGACGAGCCCACCCTCCCCGCCCCCGAGGGCGTCCGGCTGCGGCACCTGGTCGATCTGCGCAAGAACAGCCCGGAGTACGAGGGCGAGCACCCCCAGCACCGGCAGCCGGCCAAGGTCTTCCCGCGCGGCGACGGCCGCCACAGCCAGTACAGCCGCCTCACCGACGCCCGGATCGGCGCGCACCTGCGGTCCGTCGAGGCCGATGTCGTCATCGGCACCCGGCCCGGGCTCAACGTGCACATCGCGCGCGAGACCCGCCCCGGCGTGGTCCGGGTCGGCCAGGAGCACCTGACCCTGCCGGGCCACAGCTACCGGCTGCGCAGCGAGATAGCGCACTCCTATCCGCTGCTCGACGCGATCACCACGGTCACCGCCGCCGACGCGGCCGCCTACCGGGCCCTGCGCCTGCCCGACGTGCGCGTCGAGGCGGTGCCCAACGCGATCCCGGCCCCCGCCCTGGAACCGGCCGACGGCGACGCCAAGCTGGTCGTGGCGGCCGGGCGGCTCACCCCGGTCAAGCGGTACGACCTGCTGGTCAAGGCGTTCGCTCGGGTCGTCGCCGTACGACCGGACTGGAAGCTGCGGATCTACGGTTCCGGCGACGCCTTCGGGAACGAACGCGAGGCCCTGCGGAACCTGATCGACGATCTTGGCCTCTACAACCATGTGTTCCTCATGGGCCTGTCCGGCGACCTCGACAGCGAGTGGGTCAAGGGTTCCCTCGCGGCCGTCACCTCCAGCCACGAGTCCTTCGGCATGACCATCGTCGAGGCGATGCGCTGCGGACTCCCCGTGGTCTCCACGGACTGCCCGCAGGGGCCGCGCGAGATCATCGACGACGGGGTGGACGGCCGCCTCGTCGAGACGGGCAACGCCGACGCGGTGGCCGGGGCCCTGCTCGAACTGATCCAGGACGACGGGCTGCGCCACCGCATGGCCAAGGCGGCCCTGGAGAACTCCGCGCGCTTCGACCCCGCCAGGATCGCCGAGCGCCACGAGGAGATCTTCCGGCAACTGCACGCCCAGGGCGCGGGCAGCCGCTCCGCCGGGGCGCTGCGCGAGTCGCTGCACCGGGCCCGCAGCTCCGCCCTCGACGGGGCGTACGCCCTGCGCCACAAGGCCGCCTCCGTGCTCCGGAAAGGGCAGACCGCATGACCACCACCGCCGAGTCCCCGGACACGGGCAGCGCCGCCGCCCCGCGCGCCCACTGCATAGCCGACTCAGCGGGCGGAGTGACCTTCGACGTCACGGGAGCCGGTCGGCCGGGCGCCGCGCTCGTCCTGCGCCGGCGCGGGACCGACCCCGGCCCGGACGTGCTGCTGCCGCTCACCCCGTCCGCGAAGGGCCTGCTGCGCGCGGTCCTGCCCAGCACGGTCGACATGGCCGAGGGCGTGTGGGACGCGTATCTGCGCTTCGGCGAGGGCGCCGAGCAGCGCCTGGAGCCGGGCACCCGGGACCTGCGCGCGCTGGTCGACCGGGAGCCGGGGCCGGATGCCGACCGGGTCGCGGCCCGCATCCCCTACCCGGGCCGCTCGGGCGAGCTGATCGTCCGCAGCTGGCTGCGCAGACCGCACGCCGAGACCGGCACGATCCGCGTCGAAGAGGACGCGGTCACGGTGCACGGGCGGCTGTACGGCGCGGGGCTCGCCACCGGGGCCACCGTCGAGGCGCGGCTGCGGGGCGGGGCCGGCCGGGTCCACCGGGTGCCCGCCACCGCCGAGGGCGACGGCTTCGCCTTCACGCTGGCGTACGCGCCGCTCGCGGAGGGACTCGACGCCAAGGAATGGCTCTGGGACCTGTGGCTGGTCAACGGCCCCGGCGCGCCCGCCGTCCGGCTGGCCCGCATCCTGGACGATGTCCCCCTGAAGCAGGTGATCTTCGTGTACCCGGGCTCGCGGGTGGGCGCGGGTGTGGTGCGCCCGTACTACACGGGCGCGAACGACCTGAGCGTGCGGGTCGACGCGGCGCGCGGCTAGGAGGGCGGCTCCGTCGGTCCGGGCCCTTCCGCGGCCGGCACCGCTCCCGGTGCCTCCAGCTCCGCCGCCTCTGCTGCCTTGTCCAGGGGCAGCACGTCGTCGCGGAACGGGGCGAACTCCGGGTGGTGCAGGTCGAAGGCCGGTGACTCGGTACGGATGCGGGGGATGGTCACGAAGTTGTGCCGCGGCGGCGGGCAGGACGTGGCCCACTCCAGCGAGCGGCCGAACCCCCAGGGATCGTCGACCTCGACCTTCTCGCCGTACTTCGCGGTCTTCCAGACGTTGTAGAAGAACGGCAGCGTGGACAGGCCCAGCAGGAACGCGCCGATCGAGGAAACCGTGTTGAGCGCCGTGAAGCCGTCGGCCGCCAGGTAGTCCGCGTACCGCCGGGGCATGCCCTCCGCGCCCAGCCAGTGCTGGACCAGGAACGTGGTGTGGAAGCCGACGAAGAGCGTCCAGAAGTGGATCTTGCCGAGCCGCTCGTCGAGCATCCTGCCGGTCAGTTTCGGCCACCAGAAAGAGAAGCCGCCGAACGTCGCGAAGACCACCGTCCCGAACACCACGTAGTGGAAGTGGGCGACCACGAAGTAGGAGTCCGTGACGTGGAAGTCCAGCGGGGGCGACGCCAGGATGACGCCGGTGAGGCCGCCGAACAGGAAGCTCACCAGGAAGCCGACGGCCCACAGCATGGGTGTCTCGAAGCTCAGTGAGCCCTTGAGCATCGTGCCGGTCCAGTTGAAGAACTTCACCCCGGTCGGCACCGCGATCAGGAAGGACATGAACGAGAAGAACGGCAGCAACACCGCTCCGGTGGCGAACATGTGGTGGGCCCACACCACGATGGAGAGCCCGGTGATGGCCGCCGTCGCCCCGACGAGGGTCATGTAGCCGAAGATGGGCTTGCGGGAGAAGACCGGAATGATCTCCGTGATGATGCCGAAGAACGGCAGCGCGATGATGTAGACCTCGGGATGGCCGAAGAACCAGAAGAGGTGCTGCCACAGCAGCGCCCCTCCGTTCTGCGCCTCGAAGACCACCGAGCCGAACCTGCGGTCCGCCTCCAGGACCAGCAGCGCCGCCGCGAGCACCGGGAACGCGATGAGCACCAGGATCGAGGTGAACAGGACGTTCCAGGTGAAGACCGGCATCCGGAACATCGTCATGCCGGGGGCGCGCATCCCGACGATGGTGGTCACGAAGTTGACCGCGCCGAGGATGGTGCCGAAGCCGGAGAGCGCGAGCCCCATGATCCAGAGGTCGGCGCCGACGCCGGGGGAGCGGGTCAGCGAGTTGAGGGGCGCGTAGGCGAACCAGCCGAAGCTCGCGGGCCCGGTCGGCAGCAGCACCGAGCCCAGCACGATCAGGCCTCCGAACAGGAACAGCCAGTAGGCCAGCATGTTCAGGCGCGGGAAGGCGACGTCGGGGGAGCCGATCTGCAGCGGCATGATCGCGTTGGCGAACCCGGCGAAGGTCGGGGTGGCGAAGAGCAGCAGCATGATCGTGCCGTGCAGCGTGAAGAGCTGGTTGTACTCCTCGTTGGTCATGATCTGGAGCCCGGGGCGGGCGAGTTCGGCCCGCATCAGCAGGGCCATCACACCGGCGATCAGGAAGAAGACGAACGACGTGATCAGGTAGAGGTGCCCGATCCGCTTGTGGTCCGTGGTGGTCAGCCAGGCGACGATCACCGCGCCCGGCCGGCCCGCCCTCGCGGGCTCCGCCGCCCGGGTCACCGTCTCCGTACCCATCGCACCCCCTGAGGTGTCCGGCATCAGGCCAAGGGGCCATGATGCTCGCGCCCGGGGCGCCGCAACAGGGGGCGTGCCCCCATCCGGCCAGGCCCCGGAGGCGCCGGGAGACCGGGATGCGGGTAGCGATTGTGTAAGGGAGCGGTGAATTACCTATGCATCGTCAATTTCCTCCGGCGTGCCGTCGAGTGGGAATTGCCGAAGTGTCCGGCGTAAGAATTGCATCAATTCCAGGAATGCGTTCGAGTGGCTGGAAGTGGGGTGTGCGATAACTGGGCAAGGGGTCAGGAACTGCCCGTACGAGTGACGGAGTTCGAAGGGAACCCGAGCGCCGATCCTGTGACAGAAGTGTGACTGGCGGGGTACCGGAGGCGGACAACCAGCGGGTTCGCGGCGGGTTCCCACCCGGCTCGCGGGCCACGGGAGACCCCCGCTTCCGTCCGCGGGGCGGCGCGCCTACGGTGGGTGGCATGGCACCCATACCGTCCCACTCCGCCCATCCCGACGACGCCCCAGAGTCCTATGTCGGCCTCGACGCCGAGGGCGCCGAGCGGCTCGCCAGGTCGCGCGGCTGGTCCACCGTCAGGTCGCTCCCGCCGGGCTCGATCATCACCATGGAGTATCTGGCGGGGCGGCTGAACTTCGAGGTCGAGCACGGCACCGTGACCCGCTGCTGGCACGGCTGAGCCGTCCCCGGACGCACGCAGGGCGAAGGCCCCCGGTGCATCACCGGGGGCCTTCGCCCTGCGTGCGTACCGCGCGCCGACCGCGCCGCCGTCAGCCGCCGAGGGGGCGGGCCGGGGCGGTGCGCGGCGCCCGCTCGGTGTGCGGGGGGCGCCGGGTGCCGGACGGGACGACCGGGGGCCGCTCCGAGCGGGCCGGCTGGTAGGGCCTGGCCGGGAGTGGCCGGCCGGGCCCGCGCCCGCTCGCGGCGCCGACCGGCTCGCGCACGGGCGCGTCGTCCTCGTCGTGGCCGCGCTGGGGCACCATCGCGGGCACGGTCGGGGCCGGTACGGGGGCCGGGGCCGCCGCGCCGCGGGTCCGCCTGCGCTCGCGCACCTTCTCGCGCACGGCGAAGACGAAGGCCTCCGCGCGGGCGATCAGCGGCTCGAACCACGGCAGTGCGAGCAGGATGAGCAGCCCGGCCGCCCAGCCCAGGAGCACGTCGCTCACCCAGTGCGTGCCGAGGTAGACCGTGGTCGCGCCGACGCCCAGGGCCACCATCGCCGAGATGACCGAGAGCCAGCGCCGGGCGCGCGGCGTGGTGGCGAGGTAGGCGAGGATGCCCCAGGTCACGACCGCGTTGGCGGTGTGCCCCGAGGGAAATATGTCGCCGCCGGCGAAGAGCTCGGCGGACCCTATCTGCGTCGCGTAGTGGGGCCCGAGCCGTCCCAGGCCGAGCTTGACCGCGCCGACCGTCATGTTGAGCAGCAGAAGGGCCGCCCCGAGAGTCAGGAGCGGCCGGAGGGTGTGCTGGCGCCAGGAGCGCCAGCCCAGCCAGGCCATGACCATCACCGCGGTGGGTCCGCGCTGGCCGAGGACCACGAAGTAGTCCAGGAAGGCGTGCAGCTGCGGCCAGTGTTCGTACGGCCGGTACAGCATGACCTTCCAGTCCAGCTCCACGAGCCAGGACGAGCCCAGCACGGCGACGACGATGGCGAGGTAGAACGCCATCGTCGCGCCGAAGAGGACCACGCGGTGACGGCTCATCCGCGGGATCTCTATCTTCGGTGGCTCGGGCTCCCGGTCCAGGCGGGCGAAGATTCGGTCAGTACGCACTCAATCGACGTTACAGCGAGTGAGTGACGGCCCAGGCCGATCCGGGGTCTTTGTGATGACGATGTGATGTGGAGTATGTCTCATGCCCACCGTTATTCCCGGCCCCTCGCGGAATACCCCGGGACCTCGGTCCCTATTCATTCGGCCCGCCTCCGGAAGGCCTGTTTGTATGCGGCGGAATTCCGTTTGCCCGACGGGAGAGCGGAATTCATCCTTCTGTCACCGGCCCAGCACGGAGCGTAAAGATCACCCCAGGGGTGGTATCACCGTGGCGTACGCCACACCTCGGCGGGCCGCGCGGTGAGAGGTGGACCACGCGCCCTGCTGGGGAACTCGCGTACGCTGACGAATCACTCGCCCGTCGATGCCGGGCCCCGGGGATCACGATCAGGGCCGGTCACTGGCCCACCGGGCCCACCGACCGCGAGAGTGGTGATGGCACGGTCCGCTGCGGCCGCACCGTCCCGGGCTCCGAGGGCCCGCAGTACTGGGAGGTACGTACATGACTGGGACGACCATCGGTGCGCGAGCGCGCGTCCGCGCGAGCGGCGCCAACCGCTGGGTCATCCTCGTCGTCCTCTGTGTGAGCCTGCTGTTCGTGGCGCTGGACGCCACCGTCCTGCACGTCGCGATCCCCTCGGTCACCGAGGACCTGCGGCCGGGCTCCGTGGAACTGCTCTGGATCGTCGACGCCTACCCCCTCGTCTGCGCCGCGCTCCTCATCTTCTTCGGCACCCTGGGCGACCGGGTGGGCCGGCGCCGGGTGCTGCTGCTCGGCTACGCAATCTTCGGCGCCGCCTCGGCGGTCGCCGCGCTCGCCGAGTCGGCACCGGTTCTGATCGCGGCCCGCGCGCTGCTCGGCATCGGCGGCGCGATGATCATGCCCGCCACGCTCTCCATCCTCCGTGTCGTCTTCCCCGACCGCCGTGAGCGGGCCACCGCCATCGGCATCTGGACGGCGGTCGCCGCGATCGGCGCCGCCACCGGGCCGGTGCTCGGCGGCTTCCTCGTGCAGCACTTCTGGTGGGGCTCGGTCTTCCTCATCAACATCCCGCTGATGGCGCTCATCCTGCCGCTGGGCCGCTGGCTCCTGCCCGAGTCCAAGGGCAGCTCGGACGGACCCTGGGACGTGCTCGGCGCGCTGATGGCGGCCGGGGGCATCCTCGCGCTGGTGCTCGGCGTGAAGCGGCTCGGCGCAGGAGAGGGCCTCTTCGACGGCCGTACGCTCGCCGCCCTCTGTCTCGGCACCGCCCTGCTCATCCTCTTCGTCCGCAGGCAGCGCCGCCGCGCGCACCCGCTCATCGACATCCGGATGTTCTCCCGGCCCGCCTTCGCCACCTCGGTCGGCTGCATCATCGTCGCCATGCTGGCGCTGGTCGGCCTGGAGCTCATAGCCGTCCAGTACCTCCAGCTCGTGCTCGGCCTCTCCCCGCTCCAGACCGGTCTGCGCATGCTGCCGCTCACCTTCGCCGCGATGGCGGCGGGCGCGACCGGGTCGTACACCCTGCGCAGGCTCGGCCCGCGCCGGATGGTCTGCACGGGCTTCGTGCTGACCGCGGCCGCCGTGCTGCTGCTCGTCCTGATGGGCCAGACCGACTGGCCGACGCTGATGATCGTCTCGTTCGTGCTGCTCGGCTTCGGGCTCCAGACCACCCTCTTCGCGGCGTACGAATCGATGCTCAGCGAGGCCCCGCCGGAGCGGGCCGGTGGCGCGGCCGCCATCGGCGAGACCTCCTACCAGCTCGGCGCGGGCATGGGCATCGCGCTGCTCGGCAGCGTCATGAACGCCGCCTACGCGCCCGGCCTCGCCTCGGTGGGCGGCGTCCCCGCCCAGGCCTCGGCCGCCGCGTCCAACTCGCTGGGCGAGGCCTACGACGTCGCCACCCGCCTCGGCGGCTCCGCGGGCGAGGCGCTGCGCACCGCGGCCCGGAACTCCTTCGTGCACGGCGTGCACGTCACCCTGTTCGTCAGCGCCGGGCTGCTGCTCCTCGGCGCGGTGGCGGGGCTGCGGCTGCCGCGGATCATGGACTGCTCGGTGACCGGGCCGGAGCGGGACGAGGAGCCGGAGTCCGCGTTCGGGTCCGAGCCGAGGCAGTCGCAGCAGCTGAGCGTGAAGCTGCCGTCCCCGGCGCGGCCCGGCGATGTGGCCACCGTGGAGTCTGGACGCACGGGACACTGACCCGTAACGTCAGCGCTCAGGTAACAACTAACACTGCTAGTTTTAGTTGAGCGAGAGCCGCGGAGGCGCCCTCATGTCCGCTCCTTCCTCCCAGCCGCCCCCCTTCGACCCGGCCGACCCGCTCGGCATCGACGACCTGCTCGGCCCCGAGGACCTCGCGATCCGCGACACCGTGCGCTCGTGGGCCGCCGACCGCGTCCTGCCGCACATCGCCGAGTGGTACGAGAACGGCGAGCTGCCCGGCATCCGCGAACTGGCCCGCGAACTCGGCTCGATCGGCGCGCTCGGCATGTCCCTGACCGGCTACGGCTGCGCGGGCGCCACCGCCGTCCAGTACGGCCTGGCCTGTCTGGAGCTGGAGGCGGCCGACTCCGGCATCCGCTCGCTCGTCTCCGTCCAGGGCTCACTCGCCATGTACGCGATCTGGCGGTTCGGTTCCGAGGAGCAGAAGCGGCGCTGGCTGCCCGGCATGGCGGCGGGCGAGATCATCGGCTGCTTCGGCCTCACCGAGCCCGACCACGGCTCCGACCCGGCCGGCATGAGGACGTACGCGAAGAGGGACGGCACCGACTGGGTGCTCACCGGCCGCAAGATGTGGATCACCAACGGCTCGGTGGCGGGCGTCGCGGTGGTCTGGGCCCAGACCGACGAGGGCATCCGCGGCTTCGCCGTCCCGACCGACGCCCCCGGCTTCGCGGCCCCCGAGATCAAGCACAAGTGGTCCCTGCGGGCCAGCGTCACCAGCGAACTCGTCCTGGACGAGGTGCGGCTGCCGGCCGAAGCGGTGCTGCCCGGCGTCACCGGCCTCAAGGGCCCGCTCAGCTGCCTCTCGCACGCGCGCTACGGCATCGTGTGGGGGGCGATGGGCGCGGCCCGGGCCTCGTTCGAGGCGGCCGTCGACTACGCGAAGACCCGCGAGCAGTTCGGCAGGCCCATCGGCGGCTTCCAGCTGACCCAGGCCAAGCTCGCCGACATGGCCCTCGAACTGCACAAGGGGATCCTGCTCGCCCACCACCTCGGCCGCCGGATGGACGCGGGGCGGCTCCGCCCGGAGCAGGTCAGCTTCGGCAAGCTCAACAACGTGCGGGAGGCGATCGAGATCTGCCGCACCTCGCGCACGATCCTCGGCGCCAACGGGATCTCGCTGGAGTACCCGGTGATGCGGCACGCCACCAACCTCGAATCGGTGCTCACCTACGAGGGCACCGTCGAGATGCACCAGTTGGTGCTGGGCAAGGCGCTCACCGGACTCGACGCGTTCCGCTAGGAACGGCCGGGACGGCGAGCGCCCCCCCGTGGCGGTCGCCGTCCCTCCCGGGGGCGGGCCCCCGGGGCCCCGCCCGTGGGGCATCGCAGGGCTCAGCTCTGGTTGAAGAAGCCACCGGTCTGGCGGCCCGCGGCCTCGCCGCTGACGATCTGGGTGTCGGCGGGGGTCAGCAGGAAGACCCGGGTCGCCACGCGCTCGATGGAGCCGCGCAGACCGAAGGTGAGGCCGGCCGCGAAGTCGACGACGCGCTTGGCGTCACCGGCGTCCATGGACGTCAGGTTCACGATGACCGGCACGCCCTCACGGAACAGCTCGCCGATGCCCCGCGCGTCCCGGAAGCCGTCCGGCGTGACGGTGGCGATCCGGCGGCCCTGCTCCTCGGCTGTCTCGGAGGCCACTTGCACCCGCGGGTCGGTCACCCAGGCCTCGCCGGACTCGGCGGCACCTTCGGTGAACTCGTCGTCGTAGTAGCGGTCGTCGTTGTCCTCGACAAGTCCCAGCCATGCACTCGCCTTGCGCACCGATCCCATGGACGCCTCCTCTCGCAGCGGTCTTCTTCTTGCTACTTCTTCAGTTCCGTATCCCTATGGTCGTCCATGATGCGGATACCGCGCCAAGTGGATAGTCGCCGCGCAGGTGATTCGTGACGGTACTGGCACAGATCATGTGGCGATTCGTCAGGAATCCTCTGGGATACGCCCGGTACGGGAACCCCGGCGTAACAAAATTATGTATGTCCCTCCACACGAGTGACACAGCCGTCGTACGGGTGAACGGATCACTCGATACGATGCGTGCCGCACTGAAGATCGACGCGTCGGGCGGGGTGCCCAACGTCACTCGGGGGAGAGCTGTGTTCGGAATCGTCAGGCCCTGTTCGCACCGGCTCACCGAGGGCCTGAAGACGGAGTGGATGGCCCATCTCTGCGGGCTCTGCCTGGCACTTCGGTCCGACCACGGCCAGCTCGCCCGGGTGGTGACCAACTACGACGGCCTCATCGTCTCGGTTCTGACGGAGGCTCAGGCCGAGCGGAGCACCGGTTGGCGGCGCACCGCGGGGCCCTGCCCGCTGCGCGCGATGCGGACCGCTCCCGTCGCCCGGGGCGAAGGCGCCCGGCTGGCCGCGGCCGTCTCCCTCGTGCTCGCCTCCGCGAAGGTCCGCGACCACGTGGCCGACCGCGACGGCCTGTTGAAGCGCAAGCCGGTCGCGCTCGCGGCCCGGCGCATAGCCAGGAGCTGGGACCGGGCCGGCGCGCGCACCGGCGCCTCGCTCGGCTTCGACACGGCCGTCCTCGTGGACGCCGTCGACCGGCAGGGCGCCATCGAGGAGCTCGCGGGGCCCGGCACCTCCCTGCTGACCGTCACCGAGCCCACCGAGACGGCCACCGCGGCCGCGTTCGCGCACACCGCCGTGCTCGCCGGAAAGCCGCACAACGTCCCGCCGCTCGCCGAGGCGGGCCGCCTCTTCGGGCGGCTCGCGCATCTCCTGGACGCCGTGGAGGACCGGGAGGCCGACGCCGCGTCAGGTGCCTGGAATCCGCTCGCCGCCACCGGCACCGACCTCGTCGAGGCCCGCAGGCTCGCCGACGACGCGGTGCACGGCATCCGGCTCGCGCTGCGCGAGGTCGACTTCGTGGACGGCAGGCTCGCCCACGTCCTGCTCGCCCACGAACTGACCCAGTCGGTGAACCGCTCGTTCCGCACCACGGCCTGCGGCCACCCCCACGACACCGGGCACGAGGCGTCGTACGGTCCCTACGGGCAGCCGCCCCAGCAGGGCGGCAACCCCTACCAGGGCCAGGGCCCCTACGGAGGCCAGCCGTACGGAGGAGGCAACCCCCATGGCGGCGGCAACCCCTACGGCGGGGGCCACTACGGTGGCGGGCCCGGCGGGTTCGGACCCGGCGGCCAGGGGCCCGGCTTCAGCCCGGAGCCGCCCCGCCCCCAGCCGCGCGGCTTCTTCGCGGGCTGCGCCGCGTTCATCGGCCTGTGCTGCACCTGCCGGCTGTGCTGCGCCGACGAGTACGAGGGGCCGTGGTCGCGCAAGAAGCGCGAGGGCTGCTGCACCGACTGCGACTGCGACTGCGGTTGCTGCGAGGTGTGCCAGTGCTGTGAATGCTGCGCCTGTCTCGGCGCCGGCTGCTGAGCCGCGGCACGTCAGCTCCCTTACCCGAAGGGCTACTTGTGCTCGGGTGGTGAGATCCGGGACTGCTCGATGCCCGATCCCGTGGTGCCCCACTTCGCCAGGATCCTGTCGTACGTCCCGTCCTTCTTCAGCCGGTTGACGGCGGCCTGGAAGGCCGGGGCCAGCGGGGTGTTCTTCTTGAAGGCGAAGCCCACGTCGAGGCGGTGGAACTCGTTGAGGAACGTCAGTCCCGGCTGTCGGTCGACCGCGTACCGCAGCCCGTTGATGGTCGACATGACCACATCGCTGCGGCCCTGCTGGAGCGAGATCCACAGCGCCCCCTGGTCGCTGTAGGTCTGCACCGCGTACGGCTTCCTCCCCGCCTGTGCGCACTTCGGCCGGTTCTTCTCCAGGGTCGCCTCGAACGTGGTGCCCGCGCCGGTCGCCACGTTCAGGCCGCACAGCTGGGTGAGGTCGGTGACGTGGGCCAGCTTGCTGTCCTTGCGGACGGCGAAGCCCTGGCCGTCGTTGATGTAGGTGACGAAGTCGATGGTCCTGCGGCGCTCGTCGGTGACGCCGAAGTTGCCGGTGCCCACGTCGTACTTGCCGCTGTCGAGCGCGGGCAGGATCGCCTCGAAGGAGGCCACCTCGCGCTTCAGCCTCAGGCCGAGCACCTTGGCCACGGCGTCCGCGAAGTCGATGTCCTGCCCGGCCACCGTCCTGCCGTCCTCCAGGTAGGTGGCCCCCGGTGGCGTCCCGACGCTGGTGGCCAGGGTGAGGCTGCCCGCCGCCCGGACGCTCTCCGGCAGCAGCGCGGCCGCCGCCTCGTCCTTGCGGACGCCCGACACCACGTCGGTGGTGGGGATCTTCGCCCCCTGCCCGGCCGCGGGCGCCGCGTTGCCCGCCGCCCCCACGTCGGCCGGGTCCGGCGACCCGCAGGCGGTGAGGCCGAGTGCCGCGGCGGTGATCAGGGCGAACGCGGCGAAGTTGCGCGATCTGCTCAGGCTTGGGGACCGGCTCATGACGGGGTGCGCTCCAGGGATTTCGGGCAGGCGGACGTGCCCGGGGTGACGGGTGAGGTGTGACCGGGTGGTGCGGGGACGCCGAGGGGAGGGGTGCGCGAGTGTTCAGTGATGTGAAGGCATGCGGAAAGGCCGCGGAGACACGGCGCGAAGGCGCACGGGAGTCATGAGGAAACCGTGCAGGGGGTCAGCTCAACAGGAAGAGGACCACACTCGACCGAAGTCGATGTGGGAGCGCGTGACCAGCCACTGCTGCGGATGCATGGCCCAAGTGGAACAGGCATCCGTTTCCGCGTCAACCGTGCTGAGACGTAACGCCCACAGTGCGGACAAGCTTGACAACCTCCAGCATGCAGCGCATAGCCTCGGCGGCGGAACCCGTGCTGAGGGGCTCGGTTCCGCACCGCCGCGCCACGTGTTCGTGAAGGCCTTTCCCGTGTTCGATCTCTGCATCCACGGAGCCTTCGCATGTCCCTCACCCTGTCCAAACGCCCGTCCGCAGCAACCGAGGACGGCTCTCCAGGAACCCTGCGCGTCGTTCCCCTGCGCCGAACGGGCCAGCGGGCCACGGCAATTGTCGTCCTCGTGCTGCTCGGCCTCGCGCTCGCCTCCGTGGTGCGCAACCCGGCCTTCCAGTGGGGCGTGGTCGCCGACTACTTCGCCACCGCCGCCGTACTGCGCGGGCTCTGGCTCACCGTCTGGCTCACCGCCGTCGTGATGGCGCTCGGCTTCGCGCTGGGCACCCTGCTCGCCGTCATGCGGCTGTCCGCCAACCCCGTTCTGAAAACGGTGAGTTGGGGCTATGTGTGGCTGTTCAGGTCGACGCCGATCCTGGTGCAGCTGCTGTTCTGGTTCAACATCGGGGCGCTGTACCCGAAGATCCTCGGGGTACGCACGGTCGACCTGATGGGCCCGGTCACCGTGGCGGTCGTCGGGCTCACCCTGCACGAGGCCGCCTACGCCGCCGAGGTCGTGCGCGGCGGCATCCTCTCCGTGGAGCGGGGCCAGGTGGAGGCCGCCCAGTCGCTGGGCCTCGGCCGGTGGCGCAGGCTCCGCCGGATCGTCCTGCCGCAGGCCATGCGCTCCATCGTGCCGCCCGCCGGGAACATGCTGATCGGCACCCTCAAGGGCACCTCGATCGTCTCCGTCATCGCCGTCAACGACCTGCTGTACTCAACCCAGTTGATCTACCACCGCACCTACCAGGTGGTCCCGCTGCTCCTCGTCGCCACCCTCTGGTACGCCGTGGTGACCTCGCTCCTGTCGGTGGGCCAGCACTACGTCGAGCGGTACTACGCACGCGGCTCGGCGGGTGCCCGGTGAACGCGTCCGTCGTCGTGGTCGGGGCCGGTCCGCGGGGAACCGGTCTCCTGGAACGGCTCGCCGCCAACCTCCCCCTCCTGTACGGCGACCGGCCCCTGGACATCCATCTGGTGGACCCGCACCCCGCGGGCGGCGGGCGGATCTGGCGGGCCGACCAGTCGCCGCTGCTGTGGATGAACTCCATGGCCGAGGACGTCACCATGTTCACCGACGACACCGTCCCGCAGGACGGCCCGGTGCGCCCCGGCCCCACCCTCGCCGAGTGGTCCGGCCTCGACGGCCGCGTCTTCCCCAGCCGGCGGGCGCAGGGCGCGTATCTGCGCTGGGTGTACGAGGGCGCGGTGGCCGCGCTGCCGCCCACCGTCACCGTGCACGAGCACCGCGCCCGCGCCACCCGGCTCAGCGGGCCGCGCGAGGGACGCCAGCGGGTGTGGCTGGAAGGCCGCACCGAACCGCTCGTCGCCGACCTGGTCGTCCTCGCCCTCGGCCACCTGGACGCCGAACCCGACGCGGAACAGAGGGAGTTGGCGGACTTCGCCGACCGGCACGGCCTGGTGCACCTGCCGCCCGCCTTCACCGCCGACAGCGACCTGACCCCCCTGCGCCCGGGCGCGCCCGTCATCGTCCGGGGCTTCGGACTCGCCTTCGTCGACCTCATGGCCCTGCTCACCGAGGGCCGCGGCGGACGCTACGACGCGGACGGCACCTACCACCCCTCCGGCCGGGAACCCGTGCTGTACGTCGGGTCCCGGCGCGGCGTGCCCTACCACTCCAAGATCGGCTACACCTGGACCGGCGAACGCCCGCCCCTGCCGCGGTTCTTCGGCCCGGCCGAGGTGGACGCCCTCCTGAGCCGCCCGGCCCGGCCCGACTTCCGGCGCGACCTGTGGCCCTTGATCGACAAGGAGCTGGGCTTCGCCCACTACCACCGCCTGTTCACCGCCCACCCCGAGCGCACCCGGGGCGCCTGGGCCGACTTCGAGGAGAAGTACGCCGCCGCCGACCCCGGCAGCCCGGCGCTCGGGGCCCTGATCGCCGCCGCCGTCCCCGATCCCGCCGACCGCCTCGACCTCGAAGCCCTCGACCACCCGCTCGACGGCCTCCGCTTCACCTCGTACGAGAGCCTCCAGGACGGCCTGCGCGCCCACATCCGGTCCGACCTGACGCGCCGTCATGACCCCGGCCACAGCGCGGACCTGGCGGTGTTCCTCGGCCTGCTCTCCGTCTACGGGCAACTGCTGCGGGTGGGCGACGTGGGCGGCTGGTGGCACGGCTTCTTCAGCTTCCTCGCCTCCGGTCCGCCCGGGCCCCGGCTGCGTCAGCTGCTCGCGCTGTCCGACGCGGGCGTCGTGCGCTTCCTCGGCGCGGGCGTCACCGTGGAGGCCGACGAGGCGCGGGGCGTCTTCAGGGCGGGCAGCGCCAGTGTGCCCGGCCGGTGGATCGAGGCGACGGCCCTGGTGGAGGCCCGGCTGCCCGAGCCCAGCGCGGAGCGCCCCGGCAGCCCACTGCTCCGCTCGCTGTACGAGGAGGGGGCGGGCGCGGCCGACACCGGCCTGCTCCAGGTCGACCCCGCCGACGGCCGGATCCTCGGCAGGGACGGCCGGGCGCACCCGCGCCGGTTCGCGCTCGGCCCCTTCACCGTCGCGCGTGCGGCGGGGGCCTTCACCAGGCCGCGCACCGGGGGCGCCGCGTTCCGGCAGAACGACGCCACGGCCCGCGCCGCGCTGAGCTTCCTGCGCGACCTCGCGTGTCGCCGCCTCAGCGCCTGACCGCCGCCCCCGCCCCCTCCCCGAAGGACACCCATGTCGCTCACCAGCGATCCGCCCCTCGACACGGCCGCCCCCGGACTGCGGCCCGACCCCGCCTCGCTCAAGGTGGTGCCCGTGCGCAGGCCCTGGCGCTGGGCCGCGGTCGCCGTCACCGCGGTGCTCGTCGCCCAGTTCGGCCACGGGCTCCTCACCAACCCGGCCTGGGAGTGGGGCGTCTTCGCCCGCTTCTTCACCACCCAGACCATCCTCAAGGCCGTCGGGGTCACCCTCCAACTCACCGTCTACGGAACGGCACTCGGCTTCGCGCTCGGCGTCGTCCTCGCCTTCATGCGCCTGTCGGGCAGCCCGTTCCTGAAGGCCGTGGCCTTCGGCTACATCTGGGCCTTCCGCTCGATCCCGCTCATCGTGCAACTGCTCTTCTGGTTCAACCTGGCCTACCTGTACAAGCGGCTGACGTTCGGCATCCCCTTCGGGCCCGGCTTCTTCGCCTTCGACACGGTGGGGCTCGTCGGCGCGATGAGCGCGGCCGTCCTCGGCCTCGCCCTGCACCAGGCGGCGTACGCGGCCGAGATCGTCCGCGGCGGCGTACTGGCCGTCGACGCCGGCCAGTCGGAGGCGGCGGCCGCCCTCGGTATCCCCCGGCTCCGGCAGATCCGGCGGATCGTGCTGCCCCAGGCGATGCGCTCCATCCTGCCCAACGCCGCCAACGAGATCATCTCGCTCTTCAAGGGCACCTCGATCGTCTCCGTCATGGCGATCGGCGAGCTCTTCTACCAGGTGCAGGTCGTCTACGGCCGCAACGGCAGGGTCGTGCCGCTGCTCATGGTCGCCACCGTCTGGTACGTGCTGCTCACCACCGTGCTCTCCGTCCTCCAGCACTACGTCGAACGCCACTACGCGAAGGGGGCCGTGCGATGAGCACCGCCATGGTCGAAGTCCGGTCCGTGCACAAGAGCTTCGGCTCCCTCGACGTCCTGCGGGGCATCGACCTCGACGTCCGGGCCGGTGAGGTCACCGTCGTCCTCGGCCCGTCGGGCTCCGGCAAGTCGACGCTGCTGCGCACCATCAACCACCTGGAGAAGGTGGACAGCGGCTGGATCACCGTCGACGGCACGCTCGTCGGCTACCGGCGCTCCGGCGACAAGCTGTACGAGCTGCGCGAACGCGACGTCCTCAAGCAGCGGACCCGGATCGGCTTCGTCTTCCAGAACTTCAACCTCTTCCCGCATCTCACCGTCCTGGACAACATCGTCGAGGCGCCGGTCTCGGCGCTGAAGCGGCCACGCAAGGACGCGGTGGCCGCCGCGCGGAAGCTGCTCGCCCGGGTCGGTCTGGCCGACAAGGCGGACGCGTATCCGCGGCAGCTCTCCGGCGGACAGCAGCAGCGCGTCGCCATCGCCCGCGCGCTCGCCCTCGAACCGAGGCTGCTGCTCTTCGACGAGCCGACGTCGGCGCTCGACCCGGAGCTGGTGGGCGAGGTCCTCGACGTCATCAAGGACCTGGCGGCGGCCGGCACCACGATGATCGTCGTCACGCACGAGATCGGCTTCGCCCGCGAGGTGGCCGACACCGTCGTCTTCATGGACGGCGGAGTGATCGTCGAGCAGGGCCCGCCCGCCGCCGTGCTCGACGCCCCCCAGCACGAGCGCACCCGCGCCTTCCTCTCCAAGGTCCTGTGATGCCCCGATCCTCCCGGAGTACGTCCATGTCCGCGCGCCGCACTCTCGCCGCCGTCCTCGCCACCCTCGCCGCGTCCGGTCTCCTCACCGCCTGCGGCACCGGCGACGCCGCCACCGAAGCGGTCGCGCCCGGCGCCAGGTCCACCGGCATCAACCTCGGCCCGGACCAGAACCGGATCAGGGAGCGGAAGGTCGACGCGATTGCCGCGCAACTCCCGGCGGCGGTGCGCGCCCGGGGCACCCTCGCCGTGGGCGTCGCCACCGGCTCGGTGCCGCCGCTCAGCTTCTACGCCACCGACGACAAGACCCCCATCGGCGTGGAGCTCGACATCGCCACGCTCGTCGCGGACACCCTCGGTGTGCGGCCGAGCTTCCAGCCCGTCTCCTGGGAGAACCTCTTCGTAGGGCTCGACAGCGGCAAGTTCGACGCGGTGTTCTCCAACGTCACCGTCACCGAGGAGCGCAAGGAGAAGTACGACTTCGCGACCTACCGCAAGGACCAGCTCGCCTTCGAGGCGAAGAAGGGCGCCGGCTGGAAGGTGCGGGGGCCGCGCGACGTGGCGGGCCGGACCATCGCGGTCTCCTCCGGGACCAACCAGGAGAAGATCCTGCTCGACTGGAGCGAGCAGGACGTGAAGGCCGGGCTGAGGCCCGTGTCCGTCAAGTACTTCCAGAAGGCGACCGACTACTACCTCGCCCTCCAGTCCGGCCGCATCGACGCCTACCTCGGACCCAACCCGTCCGCCGCCTACCATGCGGCCACGGCGGGACAGACCGAGATCGTCGGCACGTACTCCGGTGGCGGCGCCGGACTCCAGGGCGAGATCGCCGCCACGACGAAGAAGGGGAGCGGGCTGGTCGCGGCCTACGCGGCGGCCCTCGACCACGTGATCCAGGACGGCTCCTACGCGAAGGTGCTCGCGCGGTGGGGGCTGTCCGGCGAAGCGGTGACGCACTCCGAGATCAACCCGCCGGGACTGCCCAGGCCCAGGCCGTGACCGGGCCGAGCCGCTCGGGCCCACCCGGCCGCCCGACCACGACAGACCACGACAGAAAGGCCCACCATGTCCGCACCACCCGTGCGCGGCCCCCTGCATCTCGCCGCCTCCCTCGACGGGGCCGGGCACTACGACGCCGCGCACTTCGTCTCGCTCGCGCGCCTCGCCGAGCAGGGCACCCTCGACTTCGTCACGCTCGGGGACTCCTTCGCGCGGCCGGGGCTCGACGCGCTCGCCGTGCTCGCCCGGGTCGCGCCCGCCACCGAACACGTCGGCCTCGTCCCGGTCGTGAACACCACCCACACCGAGCCCTTCCACGTCTCCTCGGCCGTGGCCACCCTGGACTGGGTGAGCCGGGGCCGGGCCGGGTGGAGCCCGGAGGTGTCCACCACCGAGGCCGAGGCCCGGCTCTTCGGGCGACGGCCCGCCGTCCGCACGGCCGAGGCGTGGCACGAGGCACGCGAAGTCGCCGACGTGGCGGCCAGGTTGTGGGACTCCTGGGAGGACGACGCCGAGATACGCGACGAGTCCACCGGCCGCTTCATCGACCGGGACAAGCTCCACTACGTCGACTTCGAGGGCCGCTCCTTCTCCGTACGCGGACCCGCCATCGTGCCCCGGCCGCCGCAGGGCCATCCGGTCACCGTCATCGACGCGACCGCCGCCGAGCCGAGGGCCGCCGCCGTGCGCCACGGCGATGTCGCCCTCGTACGCACCCAGGATCCGCTCGCGGCGCGCACGGCCCGCGAGGAGCTGCGCGACCGGGCCCGCGCGCACGGCCGGGACCCCGAACGGCTGCGGGTGCTCGGCTCGGTCCCGGTGGCGCTGCACACCACCGCGGACGCCGTGGAACTGGCCGGGCTGATCGGGGCCTGGCACGAGGAGGGCGCCGTCGACGGCTTCCATCTGCGCCTGGCGGACGCCGGGCGCGACCTCGCGCTCGTCGTGCGGGCCACCGTGCCGGTCCTCCAGCACCGCGGCCTGCTGCGCCACTTCTATCCGGGCGCCACCCTGCGCGAACACCTGGGCCTGGCACGGCCCGTCAACCAGTACGCCACCGCCGGCGGAGGCCGCCATGACCACGGGTAAGAAGCAGATCCATCTCGCCGCCCACTTCCCCGGCGTCAACAACACCACCGTCTGGGCCGACCCGCGCTCCAAGTCGCAGATCGAGTTCTCGTCCTTCGAGCACCTCGCGCGGACCGCCGAACGCGGCCTGTTCGACTTCTTCTTCCTCGCCGAAGGCCTGCGGCTTCGCGAGCACAAGGGCCGCGTCCACGACCTCGACGTGGTGGGGCGCCCCGAGTCGATCACCCTGCTCAACGCGCTCGCGGCCGTCACCGAGCGGCTGGGCCTCGCCGCCACGGTGAACGCGACCTTCAACGAGCCGTACGAGATCGCCCGCCGGTTCGCCTCGCTCGACCACCTCAGCGGCGGCCGGGCCGCCTGGAACGTGGTCACCTCTCCCGACGCCTTCACCGGCGAGAACTTCCGCCGCGGCGGCTTCCTCGACCGCGCCGACCGCTACACCCGGGCCGCCGAATTCGTCGCCACGGCGCGGGAGTTGTGGGACTCCTGGGAGCCGGGGGGAGCGTCGGGTCCGGCGGGTTCCTTCGCGCACCACGGACGGCACTTCCGTGTCGAGGGGAAGTTCGGCGTGCCGCGCTCCCCGCAGGGCCACCCCGTCGTGATCCAGGCCGGCGACTCCGGCGAGGGCCGCGAGTTCGCCGCCTCGGCCGCCGACGTCATCTTCACCCGGCACGGCACCCTGGAGGCGGGCCGCGCCTTCTACGCCGACGTCAAGGGCCGCCTCGCCCAGTACGGCCGCGAGCCCGACGACCTCAAGATCATGCCCGGGGTCACCTTCGTGCTCGGCGACACCGCGGCCGAGGCCCAGGAGAAGGCCGCCGAGATCCGCCACCAGCAGGTCTCGCCGCAGAACGCGATCCTGGCCCTCGAACAGATCTGGGGCCGCGACCTGTCCGGCTACGACCCGGACGGCCCGCTGCCCGAGATCGACCCCGACCCGGACTCCGGGCTCGTACAGGGCCGGGTGAAGATCACCAACGCCTTCGAGATCGCCGCCAAGTGGCGCGCCCTGTCCGAGGCCAAGGGGCTCTCCATCCGGCAGACGGTGATCGAGACCACCGGCCGCCAGTCCTTCATCGGCACCCCCGACACGGTCGCCGCCGAACTCGACGCGTTCGTGCAGGGCGACGCCGCCGACGGCTTCATCCTCGTCCCCCACCTCACCCCCGGCGGCCTGGACGACTTCGTCGACCAGGTGGTGCCCCGGCTCCAGGAGCGCGGCGCGTTCCGCACGGAATACACCGGCTCCACGCTGCGCTCACACCTCGGGCTGCGTACCCCCGGTGTGGAAAGGTTGACCGCATGAGCACGCAAGCACAGCGCGATCCCCGGCCCGACCCGGCGCTCGACTGGAAGAAGTGGCACGAGCACCGCGTCGAGTCGGTCTCCGCGCCGTACGGACCGCTCGCCCTGACCGGCACCCACTGGCTCGCGGACGGCGTGCCCGAGGAACTCGGCCGGTGGCGCGAGGACGGCGACGAGCTGGTGCTCGCCGCCGCCCCGGAGCACCAACTCACCCTGGACGGTGCTCCATTGGACGGCGAGGTGCGCCTCGGCGCCGACGACGGACCGGCCGCGAAGGCCCGGCTCGCCCAGGGGGACCGCAGGCTCGTGGTGCTGCGCCGGGAGGGCCTGTGGGGGGTCCGGGTGTGGGACCCGGCCTCCGCGGCGCGCCAGGCCTTCGCGGGCATCGACGCCACCCCGTACGAGGAACGGTTCCGGCTGCCCGGCACCTTCCGCCCGTACGGGCCGACGCGGGTGCGGGTGGCGAACGCCGACGGGGTCGAGCGGGGGCTCGAACTCGCCGGGGAGATCGCCTTCACGCTCGGCGGCCAGGAGCACACCCTCCAGGTCTCGGTCGAGGCCGACGGTTCGCTGTGGGCGGTGTTCGCCGACGGGACCAGCGGCAGGTCCACCTTCCGGTTCCGCTTCCTGCGGCCCGAGGCCCCGGCCGCCGACGGATCGGTGACCGTCGACTTCAACCGCGCGGTGCTGCCGCCCTGTGCCTTCGCCGACCACTTCATCTGCCCCTTCCCGCCCCCGGGCAACACCCTTCCCCTCGACATCCCGGCGGGGGAGCGGAACATCCGCACCCGCTGACCCCCGGCGCGCGCCTCCTCGCGGGGTCCGGCCAAAAGGCGCCCTTGCGCGCCCCGGCCGGGCCCCCGAATACTCCTCCGCAGCGCTTGTCAGGAGCACGGCTTGCGCCTTGTTGTGCTGCCGTCATCCTTGGCTGCGCCTCACGGGGTCCCCCCAGCCACGGGCCCCTCGATTCCCCTCGGGAGGAACAGAAGTGAGGATCAAGCGCACCACCCCCACACCCCCCTCCGGTCTCGCGAGACGCACCAAGTTCGCGGCCGTCGCCACCGGACTGCTCGCCGCCGTGGCGATAGCCGTCCCGCACGCGAGCGCCACCCCCACCCACACCTTCGGGGCCGCTGCCCTGACCGCCGCGAGCGACGCCGTGCGCGGCGCGGACGTGGCCGGCACCGCATGGAGCGTGGACAGCGCCACCGGCAAGGTCGTCGTCACGGCCGACTCCACCGTCTCGGCGGCCGACCTGGCGAAGATCAAGCGCGAGGCCGGCGCCAACGCGGGCGCCCTGCGCATCGAGCGGACGCCGGGGAAGTTCACCAAGCTGCTCTCCGGCGGCGACGCGATCTACACCAGCAGCTGGCGCTGCTCGCTGGGCTTCAACGTCAAGCGGGGCTCCACGTACTACTTCCTGACGGCCGGTCACTGCACCCAGGGCTACCCGAACTACTACACCAGCACGTCGCACGCGACGAGCATCGGCCCGACCGTGGGCACCAGCTTCCCGGGCCACGACTACGGCCTCGTGCAGTACACCAACACCTCGCTCGCGCACCCGAGCGCCGTCGGCAGCCAGCGCATCACCAGTGCGGCCAATCCGACGGTCGGCCAGACGGTCACCCGGCGCGGCTCGACCACCGGCATCCACAGCGGGCGGGTCACCGCGCTCAACCAGACGGTCAACTACGGCAACGGCGACATCGTGTCCGGTCTCATCAGGACCACCGTGTGCGCCGAGCCGGGTGACTCCGGCGGCCCGCTCTACGCCGGCTCCACCGCACTCGGACTCACCTCCGGCGGCAGCGGCAACTGCACCTCCGGCGGAACGACGTTCTTCCAGCCGGTGGTCCAGGCCATGAACGCCTATGGCGTGACCCTCTTCTGACGGTACGTCACTGAACGCCGGCCGGACCGGCGGCCGAGCCCCCGCCCGGGAGAACCGGACGGGGGCTTCCGGCTGGACGCGATGCGCTGATTTGAGAGGATGTGGAGGGGCAGCAGCAGAACGGGTCCGAGAGTGACCGGCGCCGGACACACGGGGTGAGACGCATTGAAGCGCATCGGAGTGACCGGCCACCGGGACATCCCGTCCGACGCCTTCGAGGAGATCCGCGACCGCCTGCGCGCCCTGCTCTGCGGCCACGACGGCTCTCTTGAGGCGCTCTCCAGCCTGGCCACCGGCGCCGACCAGCTCTTCGCCGACATCGCCCTGGACTGCGGCGCCGCCCTGATCGTGGTGATCCCGAGCGGCGACTACGAGACGGGCTTCGCGGACGCCGCCGAACTGGCCCGCTACCGGGGCCTCAAGCGGCGCGCCAGCCAGGAGGTCGCGCTCGGCTTCCCGCACTCCACGGACGAGGCCTACTACGCGGCCGGGGCCTACATCGCGGACAACTGCGACCGGCTCGTGGCCGTGTGGGACGGTCTGCCGGCCCGCGGCCTCGGCGGCACCGGCGACATCGTGCAGTACGCCCGCAGCCTCGGCCGGCCGGTCACGGTCGTCTGGTGCGACGGCGTCAGCAGGATCTGACCGGGCGGGTCAACTCCGCAGCCGCGCGAGCCAGTCCGTGTGCTGGGGCGAGACCACGCGCTCGGTCTCGTACACGGCCTGCGGCCACTGCCGTTCGGTGACCATGTTCTCCATCGCCACGTGCATCTCCATCAGGTCCTGCTCCACCAGCGCGTGGGCCGAGATCAGCGGCTGGTGGCGGCGGATCTCGCTCCAGGCGAGACAGGCCGCGGCCGAGGACGACAGCACGCCCGCCGCGTTCACCCCCTGCGCCACCGAGAAGGTCTGGAGCGTGGCGAAGAGGAGGGCGAGGAGCGTCAGCAGGGTGATCGCGGTCGACCACAGCCGGGTGGCGCGCCGCGAGGTCTCCTGGCGGCGCCGGTACCAGTTGCGCTGCTCGATGAGCCGGTCCCGTACGTAGGTCTCCTTGCGCACGTTGAACGACTTGCCCCGTAACTCCCGCATGCTCGGCGTGACGAGACCCCCGGAGGGGAGTTCGCCGTCCTCGCGCGGGTCGCGCCAGCCGACCTTCCGCAGCTCCCGCAGGCCCTCCTCGACGCGGGCGACGAACAGGCCCTCCGGATCGGGGGCGTTGAGGTCGAAGGGAGCGCCGTGCACGGCGTAGCGCCAGCACATCGACTTGATGAACTCGGCGGCGGAGCGGTTGAGCTGCCAGTGCGAGGCGGCGTGCCTGCGGGCCGCCCCGAAACTCGCGAGCAGTACCCCGGCGTAGGCCAGCGCACTCAGCGCGCTGAGCAGCTGGAAGTCCGCGCCGACCCGTACCCGCGGCAGCGCCGTGGCGAGCGCGCCGACGACGAGGAGCGAGAGCTGGGTGCGGGTCAGCTTGACCGCCGACTGCTGCCGGCCGATCGCCAGCGCGTCCGCGTGGTGGAAGAGGCCCGGCAGATCCGCGTTCCGGAAGACCATGCTCTGCAGTGGGCCGGGAATCGCCGTCACATGCACCCCCGTCTGCGGTTTTTTCTTCATTCTTTCGCAGGGGCGGCTCTTGTGCGCCCCGTTTGCGTACTCCATCCGCTGGTGGGGATGAGAGTAAAGTCGTCCCGCCGACACTGCAACGGTGCATGTGCCGGTGCCACTGTCCACGTGCGGTTGTCACTCACCCCAGGGACGAACGTGAAACCCTTCGTAGATTCAGTAAATTCAGCCTCATTCGCCGCAGCGAAGAAGGACCGGGTGCCCTTGGCCGAACTGGCCGAGAAGGGCACGGACCGGGCCGTCGACAAGATGCTCAGCAGGATCCTGGACGCCCCGGACGGCCACCGCTCCACAGACGTGTCCTCCTTCAACTCCGCCCTGTGATCCGGTAGTTGGAGTCCGGTCTCCGCCGGGTCGGCCCGGCGGGGACCGGTGGGACGGGCGAGCCGGGCGGGGCCCCGGAGAATTCCCGGTGAACTCCCGGCCGGTGCAGTCGAATTCCCGATCTCGCTAAACTGGCACAATGACAGGACCGCTGGTCCCATTCCGCGAGATCGTCCTGAAGGTGCACAGCAGGTGCGATCTGGCCTGCGACCATTGTTATGTGTACGAAGCCGCAGACCAGAGCTGGCGCGGCCGGCCCCGGGCGGTATCCGACGACGTCATTCGCCGCACCGCGGGGCGGCTGGCCGAGCACGCCGAAAAGCACCGGCTGACTTCCGTTTCGGTGATTCTGCACGGCGGCGAACCCCTGCTCGCCGGACCGGAGCGGCTGCGCCGGGTCTGCGCAGAGCTGACCGCCGCCGTCACGCCGGTCGCGGGGCTCGACCTGCGCATCCACACCAACGGCGTGCTGCTGAGCCCGCGCCACCTCGATCTGTTCGCCGAGTTCGGCGTGAAGGTCGGCCTCTCCCTCGACGGCGACCGCGCCGCCAACGACCGCCACCGGCGCTTCGCCGACGGCCGCACCAGCCACCCGCAGGTCCTCGCCGCCGTCGCGCTGCTCCAACAGCCGCGCTACCGGAGGCTGTTCGCCGGATTGCTGTGCACCATCGACCTCGCCAACGACCCGGTCGCCGTGCACGACGCGCTCGTCGCGCTCGACCCGCCCCGCATCGACTACCTGCTGCCGCACGCCACCTGGGAGACCCCGCCCGCCCGGCCCGGCGCGTCGGCGGCCCCGTACGCCGACTGGCTGCTCGCCGTCTTCGACCGCTGGGACGCGCAGGGCAGGACCGTCCCGGTGCGGCTCTTCGACTCGGTGCTCTCCACCCTGCACGGCGGCCCCAGCCTCACCGAGTCCCTGGGCCTGGCCCCCGCCGACATCGTCGTGGTGGAGACCGACGGCTCCCTGGAACAGGTCGACTCGCTCAAGTCCGCCTACGAGGGCGCGGCCGCCACCGGATTCTCCGTGTTCCGGGACGACTTCGACGCGGTCGCCGCCCACCCCGGGGTGCGCGCCCGCAGGCGCGGCCTCGCCGGTGTGAGCGCCGAGTGCCGCCGCTGCCCGGTCGTGCGCTCCTGCGGAGGCGGCCACTACACCCACCGCTACCGCGCGGAGGCGGGCTTCGACAACCCGTCGGTGTACTGCCCGGACCTTCTGGCCCTGGTGCGCGGCATCGAGGACCGCACCCCGCCTCCGCGGTTCCCCGGCGGCCCGCAACTCGCCCTGTCCGCACTGGAGTTGAACCGCGCCCTGCTCGCCCGCCTGCACACCGGGCTCGGCGGCCGGGGTGGCACCGAGTGGGCCCGGATCTGGGAACTCACCACGGCCGTCGACGGGCCGGGGCTCGACACCGTCCTGGCCCACCCCTACGCGCGCGGCTGGCTCCTGGCCGCCCTGGAGGCACTCCGGGCCGGGCATCCCTCAGCCGTGGCGCGGGCATGCCGGCTTGCCGCGTACACGGCGGCCGCCGCGGTGCGCGACGGCGCCGAACTGACCATCCCCGTCCGCTGGTCCGACGGCCGGCTGCATCTGCCCACGCTCGGGGAACTGTGCCTGTCCGGCCCCGGAACCGGGGGCGTGGCCGAGGTCGCCGTCGCGCGGCACGGGTTCCGGGTGCGGTACGCGGACGGCGAGCGGCACATCGCCCGCCCGGCCGCACCGGCGCCCGGCTGGCGGGTGCCGGGCCGGGCCGGGGGACTGGTTCTGGACGATCTCGACCCGTACCGCGACTGCTTCGGCAGCCCCGTACTGCCCCCGCTCGGCGCGCGCGAGGCGGGTGCGTGGGGGCGCCGGGTGGCGCGGGCGCGCGCCCATCTCGCGCAGACCCTCGCGCCCCCCGCGGGCGCCGACGTGCTCACCACCCTCACCCCGCTCGCCGGGGGTACGGGCCCGGTGGTGGGGCGGCACGGCTGCGGTGCGCTCGGCCTGCCGGTCGGCCTGCGGGAGGACTCCCTCGCCCGGGCGCTGCTGCGAGGCGCCCGCCGCGCGGCCCTGCGCGCCCTGCTCGACGTCGAGGACCTGTACGACATGGACGGGCAGTGGCGGCATCCGACGCCCTGGGGGAGGCTCCCGGTCTCCCGGCTGCTGGCCGGGGCGTACGAAGGGGTGGCGGTCGCCGTGTACGACGGCGACGGGCGGGGTCTGGCCGCGGTCGGGTCCGCGCTGCACGTGCTGGAGGGGGCGCCCGAGCTCACCGTCGCCGGAAAGCAGCTGGTCCACACCGTGCGCGAGGAATGGCGGCAGGCGTCGCGCGGCCGTGCCCGCTGACCAGGTCGCCGGGGTCGCGGGACGCGGGGGAGGGTCCGGCGGGCGCGAAGCGTTCGGGCCCGTGACGGTCCGCGTCCGCCGCGGGCTCCCCTTCGGGGGAGATGCGGAGTTACCGTCGAAGTACACGTCCGGTTCGGACCCTTGGGGGCCGTGATGGTCGAAGCACTGGTGGCTGCCGGCATCGCCGTCGGATCCGCCGGCGCCGTCTATGTGCTGGCGGCGGCGCGGGTGGTCAAGCAGTACGAACGCGGGGTGGTCTTCCGGCTCGGCAGGCTGAAGGACTCGGTGCGCGGCCCCGGCTTCACGATGATCGTCCCCTTCGCCGACCGGCTGCGGAAGGTGAACATGCAGATCGTGACGATGCCGGTGCCCGCGCAGGACGGCATCACGCGCGACAACGTCACGGTCCGGGTGGACGCGGTGATCTACTTCAAGGTGATCGACCCGGCGGACGCGGTGATCCAGGTCGAGGACTACCAGTTCGCGGTCTCCCAGATGGCGCAGACCTCGCTGCGTTCGATCATCGGCAAGAGCGACCTCGACGACCTCCTGTCGAACCGGGAGAAGCTCAACCAGGGCCTGGAGTTGATGATCGACAGCCCGGCCATGGGGTGGGGCGTGCAGATCGACCGGGTCGAGATCAAGGACGTGTCGCTGCCCGAGACGATGAAGCGCTCGATGGCGCGGCAGGCGGAGGCCGACCGGGAGCGGCGGGCGCGGGTCATCAACGCGGACGCCGAGCTCCAGGCCTCCAAGAAGCTGGCCGAGGCGGCGGGCGTGATGTCGGAGCAGCCGGCCGCCCTCCAGTTGAGGCTGTTGCAGACCGTGGTGGCGGTGGCCGCCGAGAAGAACTCGACGCTGGTCCTGCCGTTCCCGGTGGAACTGCTCCGGTTCCTGGAGCGGGCCCAGCAGGCGACTCCCGCGACGTCCGACGCCGCCCCCACCGCCGGGCCACAGGTGCCTGCGGCGCAGGCGCATTCGGAGGTCTTGGGCGAGGGCCGGGGCACAGCCGAGAGCACACAAAACTTGTGAAAATTTTCACAAGCGCGCATGGGGCCAAAGTCTCTCTCCATTCATGCAGCTCAGGGCGGGTTTTCGGGTGACGTACGGTCAAGTGAAAGGGCTTTCGGCCTCCGGGTGAAGGGCTTTGTCGGGCCCGCGGGCGACGCGCACAGGTGTCGAATGGAGACATCGGAAAGGCATCGCGGAAACGCTCGCGAAGCCGTAGCGCCCGACCAGAAGGAGTCCTTGCCATGGAGGCCAAGAAGCCCGGGAACGACACCGCCGAGACCATGGTCGACACGCTGGTGCGCGGCGCCCTGGAGGCGCTCGGCCGGTTCGAGACGTTCACCCAGGAGCAGGTCGACCACATCGTCCAGAAGGCCTCGCTGGCCGCCCTGAGCGAGCACGGCGAGCTGGCCCGGCTGGCCGTCGAGGAGACCGGCCGCGGCCTCTTCGAGGACAAGGCCGTCAAGAACCTCTTCGCCTGCGAGCACGTCGTCAACTCGATGCGCGGCCTCAGGACCGCCGGGGTGATCAGCCGCGACGAGCTGAACGGCATCACCGAGATCGCCGAACCGGTCGGCGTCGTCTGCGCGATGACCCCGGTCACCAACCCCACCTCGACCACCGTCTTCAAGGCGCTGATCGCCCTGAAGACGCGCAACCCGATCGTCTTCGCCTTCCACCCCTCCGCGCAGAACTGCTCGGCGGCCGCGGCCCGCGTGGTGCGGGACGCCGCGGTCGCGGCCGGGGCGCCCGAGAACTGCGTGCAGTGGATCGAGGCCCCCTCGATGGAGGCCACCGCCCTGCTGATGAACCACCCGGGCGTCTCCACCATCCTCGCCACCGGCGGCAACGCCATGGTCAAGGCCGCCTACTCGTGCGGCAAGCCCGCCCTCGGCGTCGGCGCGGGCAACGTCCCCGCCTACGTCACCCGCAGCGCCAGGCTCGCCCGGGCCGTGCACGACATCGTGCTGTCGAAGTCCTTCGACCACGGCATGATCTGCGCCTCCGAGCAGGCCGTCATCCTCGACCAGGAGGTGTACGAGCGGGGCCTCGCCGAGTTCCAGCGGCTCGGCGCGTACGTCCTGAACGCGGCCGAGAAGACCAAGCTGGAGGAGTTCGTCTTCGGCACCACGGCCTTCGCCGCCAACTGCGGGGGCGCCAGGCTCAACGCCGCGGTCGTCGGCCGCTCCCCGCGGTGGATCGCCGAGCAGGCGGGCTTCGAGGTGCCCGCGACGACCTCGGTCCTGGTCGCCGAGTGCGCGGAGGTCGGGGAGGGCGAGCCGCTCACCCGCGAGAAGCTGTCCCCGATCCTGGCCGCCCTGAAGGCCGACTCCACCGAACACGGCCTCCAACTCGCCGCGCGGATGGTCGAGTTCAACGGCCTGGGGCACAGCGCCGCCATCCACACCGAGGACGACGGGCTCGCCGAGGAGTTCGGCCGGCGGGTCAAGGCGGTCCGCGTCATCGTCAACGCCCCGTCCACCTTCGGCGGCATCGGCGACGTCTACAACGCCTTCCTGCCCTCCCTCACCCTGGGCTGCGGCTCGTACGGGCACAACTCGGTGTCCAACAACGTCACGGCGGTCAACCTGGTCAACATCAAGCGGATCGGACGGCGCAACAACAACATGCAGTGGTTCAAGGTCCCGCCGAAGATCTACTTCGAGCGCAACTCCCTGCGCTACCTGGGCGAGATGGAGGGCCTGAAGCGGGTCACCATCGTGACCGACAAGACGATGGGCGAACTCGGCTTCGTCCAGAAGGTCACCGACATCCTCCAGGCCCGCGCGGACTCGGTCGTGCTCCAGGTCATCGACAACGTCGAGCCCAACCCGGAGCTGGCCACCGTCCGGACCGGCGCCCGGCTGATGCGCGACTTCCGGCCGGACACCATCGTCGCGCTCGGCGGCGGCTCGGCCATGGACGCCGCCAAGATCATGTGGCTGATGTACGAGCACCCGGAGGTCGAGTTCGCGGACACCAAGGAGAAGTTCTTCGACATCCGCAAGCGCGCCTACAAGTTCCCCGCGCTCGGCGAGAAGGCCCAGCTGGTCGCCGTCCCGACCACCTCGGGAACGGGCAGCGAGGTCACGCCGTTCGCGGTCATCTCCGACCCGGCGGCCGCCCAGAAGTACCCGCTGGCCGACTACGCGCTGACCCCGAACGTCGCGATCGTCGACCCGGTGCTCCCGATGGGACTGCCGGCCACCGTCACCGCCGACTCCGGCTTCGACGCGCTGACCCACGCCACCGAGGCGTACGTCTCGGTCTACTCCAACGACTACACCGACGGCCTCTGCCTCCAGGCCATCAAGCTGATCTTCGAGAACCTGGAGAGCTGCGTGGTGAACGGGGCCGGGGACCCCGAGGCGCGCGAGAAGATGCACAACGCCTCGACCGTGGCGGGCATGGCCTTCGCCAACGCCTTCCTGGGCCTGGTGCACGCCATGGCGCACACCCTCGGCAACACCTTCCACGTCGCCCACGGCCGCACCAACGCGCTGCTCCTGCCGCACGTCATCCGGCACAACGGCCAGGTCTGCGGCAAGGCGACCCCGTGGCCGAAGGCGGAGGTCTACCGGGCCCCCGAGCGCTTCCAGGAGATCGCGAAGATGCTCGGTCTGCCGGCCGCGACCCCCGAGGAGGGCGTCGAGTCCTACGCCCGCGCCGTCGAGGAACTGCGCACCAAGTGCGGCATTCCCGCCTCGTTCCAGGAGGAGGGTGTCGACGAGACCGCCTTCATCGAGGCCCTGCCGGCCCAGGCGATGAACGCCTACGCCGACCAGTGCGCCCCGGCCAACCCCCGGATGCCGATGATCGACGACATGATGGAGCTCATGACCCGGGCGTACTACGGCAAGTAGGCCCCCCGCACGCCCAGGGCCGCCCCGCGCCGTTCTCGCGCGGGGCGGCCCCGTCCACCGTCCTGCGTCTCACGTCTCCGGATGGTCTGGCGGCGCCAGGAAGCGGCCCATCGGCAGCACCGGACGGCCCCAGGTCGAGGCCAGGATCTGGCCCGCCAGCAGATAGGTGGCGCCCAGCGCCGCGCACAGCCCCGCCCAGCCCGCGATCCGGTTCCAGATCACGTCTCCGGTGAACCCGTTGCACACGAGCCCGACGAACACCACCAGGACGCAGGTGAAGGTGGACAGCAGCGCCAGATGGATCCGGAAGCTGCCCAGCCACAGGACGAACACCACGAACACCCAGGGCAGCGTGAACACTCCCATCGCGTCGCCGCGCAGCGACGGGTCGAGCCCCGGCAGCACCCACTGGAGCATCAGCGCCTTCGCCATCCAGAACACCCCGAATCCGCCGAAGACCGTGGCGTGCCAGGTGTCGCCGCGCTGGGCCTGGAAGAGCCCGGCGAGCAGCTGGGCCAGGCCACCGATGAAGAAGCCGACCAGCGGCACCACGGACGCCACGAGCTTCTCGGGGAAGACACCGGCGTCGATGCCGGTGGCGATGGTGGTGACCACGATGAACCCGGTCAGGCCGAGCGGACCGAGCTGCGCCTGCGCGCTCGGCTCCATCCGTCTTACGGAGAAGGCCTGTTCGGCCGGGCCCGAGCGGCGGGGGATGTTCATCCGCCCACCGGTCTCTCGGCGCGGTCCCGCCGCAGCCCGGCCAGGACCACGGTGACGACGGCGCCGAGCACGGCCCAGATCGAGAGCACCTGGAGCGGACCGCTGATCGACTCGCCCCGGAAGTACGCGATGGAGCGGGCCGCCCAGGTGCCCGCGCCCGGCGGCAGCCCCGGCCCGATCGTCCGCCAGAACGGCGGCAGCAGCGGATACGGATAGGCGCCGCCCGCACTCGGGTTGCCGAGCACGACGACGACCAGGATCGCCAGACCGATGCCGACCACCCCGGCGAGCCCCTGCAGGGCGAGGGTGGTGGCGCCCACCGCGAACACGACGAGCGCGCCCAGCCCGGCGAGCCCGAGGTAGCTGCCGGGCAGCGCGCCGAGCACCGGGCCGATGATGAGCGAGCCGAGCAGCCCGGCGGCGATCGAGTACACCGCGAGCACCGCGAGCCGGATCAGCGCCCGATGGGTGTTGGCGGGCCGGGCGCCCGCGCTGATCGCGAGGATCGCGGCGCACAGATAGCCGCCCACGCACCAGCCGACGACGAGGTAGAACGAGGACAGGGTGCGGGAGTCGCCCGCCGCGGCGGGGGCGATGTCCTCCACCTTCACGGTGCGCTGCTGCGCCTTCTCGGCGCCCGTCACGATCGCCTCCACCGCCTGTGCGAGCGACGCCCCGCCGCCGCTGGCCACCAGCGCCCTGTCGGTGGTGCCCCGGGGGTCGACGATCAGGGCCCCGTCGATCCGGCGGTCGCGCACCTGCCGGGCGGCGTCGGCCTCGTCCTTGGCCGTCCGTACGTCCAGCGGATCGCCGGGCAGCGCGCCCAGCTTCTGCGTGAGCTGCCCGCTGACCTGCGGGGGAGCGACCACGGCGAACGGGATGTCCTGGGGCTTCGGGCTGTGGAAGGCGCCCGCGTAGGACGCGATGAAGGCGACCATCAGCCCCAGTACGCCGATGACCAGAAGGGCGGCCCGCACGGTGACGGCGTTCTTCACCTCGTCGACGAAAGTCATGCCCCTACGCTCTGCCGCACGGTGCGTTCACGCAGTCGGTGCGGGGCCGAATGGCTGAGCCGGGGCGTCCGGCTGTCGGGGGCGGGTGCCCGCTGCCACGCTGGGTTCAAGGCTTCCGGGGCCCACGTCCCGGAGCGGCCGACCCACGCGACAGGAGCACCTCATGCTGACCTCCACGCAGGTACCGGGCGGGCTGAACTGGCTCGACCTGGGGACCCCCGACATCGACGCCGCCGTCTCCTTCTACACCAGCCTGTTCGGCTGGCGGTTCCAGTCCGCGGGGCCGGAGGCCGGGGGCTACGGCTTCCTGCAGCAGGGCGGCAGGACACTGGCCGCCATCGGCCCGCTGACCGACGAGGGTGCGAGGTCCGCCTGGACGGTGTACTTCCGCACGGTGGACGCCGACGCCACCGCCAAGGCGGTCGAGCAGGCGGGCGGCACCGTCCGCGTCCCGCCGTCGCAGGTCTTCACGGCCGGGCGGATGGCCGGCTTCACCGACCCGACGGGTGCCGAGTTCGCCGTGTGGGAGCCGGGGGACACCGATGGCCTGGAGCTGGTCAACGAGCCCGGCAGCGTCAGCTGGATCGAGCTGTACACCACCGACGCCGCGACGGCGAAGGCCTTCTATGGCAGCGTCCTGTCGTGGGAGAGCCGGGACATGCCCATGGGCGAGGACGTCGTCTACACCATCACCGGACCGGCCGGCGGCGGCGAGCAGACCATGCACGGCGGCCTCATGCAGCTGCCCCAGCAGAACCTGGACGCCGGGTCGACCTCCGAATGGCACCCGTACTTCGAGGTCGAGGACTGCGACGCCACGGTGGCCAGTGCCGCCGGGCTCGGCGCGACCGTCATCATCCCGGCCGTCGACATCGAGCGGGTGGGGCGGATCGCGATGCTGCTCGACCCGTTCGGCGCCCCGTTCGCGGTGATCACGAGCGCCACGGCCTGACCCCGCGACCGCCTGCCGGACCCGCCCGGCAGGCGGCTGCTCGCCTGTTATCGCACACGCGTTCGAAATTGGTCTATGGTGGAAGGAGGGGGAGGTGAGAACGGACTGGTCAGGAGGTGCGGGTGCCCGGCTTCACGCATCTGCACACCGCTTCGGGGTTCTCCCTGCGGTACGGGGCTTCCCACCCGGAGCGGCTGGCCGAACGTGCCGCCGAACGCGGCATGGACGCCCTCGCACTGACCGACCGGGACACCCTCGCGGGCGCGGTCCGCTTTGCCAAGGCCTGCGCCGAGGCGGGCATCAGGCCGCTGTTCGGGGCCGACCTGGCCGTGCCGGAACTCCTCGGGGAAACGGGGCCCGCCCGGGGGCGGACCCGACGGCGCACGCCCGTACGGGGCGGGGCGTTCGTCGACGAGTCCGCCCCCCGGGCCACCTTCCTCGCCCGTGACGGCGCGGACGGCTGGGCCGAGCTCTGCCGCCTGGTCAGCGCCGCGCACACCGCCGAGGGCCGCCCGCTCCTGCCCCGCTCCGAACTGCCCGCCCACGGGCTCACCGTGCTGCTCGGCCCGGCCTCCGAGATCGGCCGCGCGCTCGGCGCGGGCCGCCCCGACCGTGCCGCGACCCTGCTCGCCCCCTGGCGGGAGCTCTTCGGCGACGCGCTCCGCCTCGAAGCCGTCCACCACGGGCTCCGCGGCACGGGCCCCGGCTCGCTGCGGCTCGCCGCGCGGACCGTCGGCTTCGCCGCCGAACAGGGCGTACGCGCCGTGCTGACCAACGCCGTGCGGTACGCCGACCCCGGGCAGGGCCCGGTCGCCGACGTGCTCGACGCCGCGCGGCGGCTGGTGCCGGTGCGGGCGCCGTTCGACAGCGGCGAGCGCTGGCTCAAGGACCCGGGCGGCATGTTCAAGATCGCCGAGCGGGTCGCGGAGGCGGCCGGTTGGCGGCGCGACGTGGCCCACCGGCTGCTCGCCATGACCGAACAGACCGCCGCCGAGTGCCTCGTCGACCCCGAGGGCAACCTCGGCATGGGCACCGTCAGCTATCCCGAGCCCCACCTCGTCGGCGCTGCCCACCGCACCCCGCAGCGGGTCCTCGCCTCCCGGGCCGCCGCCGGGATGGTGCTGCGCGGCCATGCGGGCCGGCGCGCGTACTGGGAGCGGATGCATCACGAGCTGGACATCATCGCGCACTGGGGGTACGCCTCGTACTTCCTCACCGTGGCCCAAGTCGTCGACGACGTACGGGAGATGGGCATCCGGGTGGCCGCGCGCGGCTCCGGCGCGGGCTCGCTCGTCAACCACCTCCTCGGCATCGCGCACGCCGACCCCGTCGAGAACGGGCTCCTGATGGAGCGCTTCCTGTCCAAGCGGCGGCCGGTGCTGCCCGACATCGACATCGACGTGGAGTCCGCCCGCAGGCTCGACGTCTACCGCGCGATCATCGACCGCTTCGGCACCGAGCGGGTCGCCACGGTCGCCATGCCCGAGACCTACCGGGTGCGGCACGCCATCCGCGACGTGGGCGCCGCGCTGTCCATGGACCCGGCGGTGCTCGACAAGATCGCCAAGTCCTTCCCGCACATCCGGGCCCGCGACGCCCGCACCGCGCTGCGGGAACTTCCCGAACTCCGGTCCCTGGCCGGGGAGATGGACCAGTACGGCAGGCTCTGGGAGCTCGTCGAGGCCCTGGACGCCCTGCCGCGCGGCGTGGCCATGCACCCGTGCGGCGTGCTGCTCTCGGACGCCTCCCTGCTGCGCCGCACCCCCGTGGTGCCCACCAGCGGCGACGGGTTTCCGATGTCCCAGTTCGACAAGGAGGACGTGGAGGAGCTCGGGCTGCTCAAGCTGGACGTCCTGGGCGTGCGGATGCAGTCCGCGATGGCCCACGCGGTCGCCGAGATCGGCCGGGCGACGGGCGAGCGGCTGGACCTCGACGACCCGGCGCAGGTGCCGCCGGGCGATGCGGAGACGTACCGGCTCATCCGGTCCGCCGAGACGCTCGGCTGTTTCCAGATCGAGTCGCCGGGCCAGCGCGACCTGGTCGGGCGGCTCCAGCCGTCCACCTTCCACGACCTCGTGGTCGACATCTCGCTGTTCCGTCCCGGGCCGGTCGCGGCCGACATGGTGCGGCCCTTCATCGAGGCCCGGCACGGGCGGGCACCGGTCCGCCTCCCGCACCCCGACCTGGCGGACGCGCTGCGCGACACCTACGGCGTGGTCGTCTTCCACGAGCAGATCATCGAGATCGTGGACGTCATGACCGGCTGCGGCCGGGGCGAGGCCGACCGGGTGCGGCGCGGGCTGTCCGACCCCGGGTCCCAGGCGCGCGTCAAGGTCTGGTTCGCCCAACGCGCCCAGGAACGGGGCTACTCGCCCGAGGTGATCGCCCACACCTGGGAGATCGTCGAGGCGTTCGGCTCGTACGGCTTCTGCAAGGCGCACGCCGTGGCCTTCGCCGTACCCACCTACCAGTCGGCCTGGCTCAAGGCCCACCACCCGGCCGCCTTCTACGCCGGGCTGCTCACCCACGACCCCGGGATGTACCCGAAGCGCCTGCTGCTCGCGGACGCGCGCAGGCGCGGGGTGCCGATCCTGCCGGTGGACGTGAACCGGTCCTCCGTCACCCACAGAATCGAACTGGTGTCCAGTAAATGGGGGGTGCGGCTCGCCCTCCGCGACGTCCACGGAATCAGCGAGGCCGAGAGCGACCGGATCGAGGCGGGCCGGCCCTACGCCTCGCTGCCCGACTTCTGGCAGCGGGCCAGGCCCGGCCGGCCGGTCGCCGAACGGCTCGCCCGGATCGGCGCGCTCGACGCGTTCGGCGCCAACCGGCGCGACCTCCTGCTCCACCTGTCCGAACTCCACGGCGCCCCTCGCGCCGCAGGAGGCCAACTCCCGCTGGACGGCGGACTGTTGACGGCCGGTACGGGGCTGCCCGACCTGGACGGCGCGGAACGGCTCAGCGCCGAACTCGGCGTCCTCGGCATGGACGCCTCCCGCCACCTCATGGACGACCACCGGGCGTTCCTGAACGAACTCGGCGTCCTCTCCGCCAAGCAACTGCGCGCGGCCGAGGACGGCCAGACCGTCCTGGTCGCGGGCGCCAAGGCCGCCACCCAGACCCCGCCGGTCCGCTCCGGCAGGCGGGTCGTCTTCAGCACCCTGGACGACGGCACGGGCCTGGTGGACCTGGCCTTCTTCGACGACAGCCACGACGCCTGCGCCTACACCGTCTTCCACTCCTGGCTGCTCCTGGTGCGAGGCGTGGTGCAGCGACGCGGCCCGCGCAGCCTCGGCGTGGTGGGCGCCCGCGCCTGGAACCTCGCCGACCTCGTCGAACTGCGCCGCGCGGGCGGCCTGGACGCGGTCTCGGACCGCCTGGCGAGCCCGCCCGAGCCCACCACGGACACCGAGCCCGCCCCGGCGAGCGGGGCCGCCGCCGCACCGGCCGGCCACGACCGCCGCATCCACCTGTCCACCGGCTACGAACTGCATCCCTGGGCCGACCTGCGACCGGCCGGTGAACAGGCCGCCACGGGGCGCAAGTTGTGGCACTCCAGCCCCGGGAGCGCGGGATGATCCTCTGTGCACGGTTCCACCTCCTTCCGATGGACGAAACGGCGCTTCCCCCTCTGGTCGCGCTGGCCGAGGGCCTCACGCCGGTGGTCCAGGCGCTCCCGCCCGACGCACTGCTCGCCGACCTGGGCGGCGCCGAGAAGTACTTCGGCCGGGACTCCGGACAGCTGGCCGCGGTCCTGCGGGTCCGCGCGCTCGCCCACTTCGGCCTGGACTGCGCCATCGGGCTCGCGCCCAACCCGATGCTGGCCAGGATGGCGGCCAGGGGCACCCGACCCGGCACCACCCGGACCGTGCGCCCGGACGAGGTGGACCGCTACCTCGCCGCACAGCCGGTCCGCGCGCTGGACGGCATCGGACGCGCCACCGCCGGCACCCTCTGCGCGTACGGACTCGACACCGCGGGCCGCCTCGCCCAGGCACCGCCGGGCACCGTCCAGCGGATCCTCGGCGCCAGGGCCGGGCGCGAACTCCAGGAGCGTGCCCGCGGCATCGACCGCACCCCCGTGACGCCGCACGCCTCCGCGCCCTCGCTGGCCGCCGAACGCTCCTTCCCCCGCGACGAGGTGGACCCCGTACGCCACCGCCGCGCGCTGCTCTGCCTCGCGGAGGAACTCGGCGTCCGGCTGCGCGGCACCGGCCAGGTGTGTCGCTCCCTCAGCCTCACCGTGCGCTACGCCGACCGGTCCCGCACCACCCGGACCCGCAACCTGCGCGAGCCCTCGGCCCACTCGCCCGCGCTGGCCGAGCCGGCGTACGCCCTCCACGCGGCCCTCGGCCTGCAGCGTGCCAGGGTGCGCGGCATCTCACTACGGGCGGAGGGGCTGGTGGCGGCCGAACTCGCCGCGCATCAGCTCACGTTCGACCCCCAGGACGAGCGGTCGCGCCGCATCGAGGCGGTGGCCGACCGGGCCCGCGCCAAGTTCGGCCCCCGGGCCATCGTTCCCGGAACGCTCGCGGCCGCCGCCTGAACCTTGAGGGCCGGGCTAACCCGGACGCCCGTCATACCCCTCGGTCCGCGAGGGACGCACCGGTCGGCGCGCGTTCAGGAAGCCAGCCGCTTCTTGACGTCGGCCGCCTGCGGCCCGGAGTCGACCGCCGGGATCCTCCAGCGGTTCTCGGACCTGGTGGCGTCCGTGTAGACCAGCGTGCCGCCCGCCCTGGCCTGCTCCGGTGTCAGGTCGAACACCTCGGAGCGCAGCTGGGAGGTGCCCGGCTCGATCTTGCCGACCCCGTGGTACCCGGTCACGAGGACCTTGTACGCGGCGCCATTGCCCTCGGGTACGCTCTGCCCGTTGGCGGCCACCCAACGCCAGCCTCCCTTCGTCCCGTTGGCGCTCGCGGGCTCCTCGTCCGCGGCGTTCGCGGTCAGCGAGGCGTCCTTGGTCGTGATGACGGCGAAGGTGCCGAATCGTGAGGTCGTTCCATTCCCCTCCTTGGTGTAGACGACGGTCGTGGGTGTGATCTCCAGGATGCCGACGAGCTTGGTCCCCACAGTGCGGGACGGCTCGCCGAGCGGCAGAGCGGCCTGGCCGGAGCCGGGGTCCGGACTCGGTGTGGTGGAGTCGCCTCCAGGGGTGCCGCCGGGCGCGGGCGTCGAGGCGGACGGTGGCCCACCCGTGGGCTGGGAGGCGGACGGTTTGCCGGTCGAGCCGCCCCCTCCGGGACCGCACGCGGTCAGGGCGAGACAGGCGGTGGCAGCGGTCGCGAGCAGGATCTTGCGCATGGTTCCCCCCAAGGCAGTGGCACTCGCCGTGAACGTACCGCGAGGGGGCTGATACCCATCGTGAAGTCACCGGACCGGGACGCCCGGGGGCGCGTCGTTGCGAACTCCCGACAAATGAACCGGAGTTGAGAGGAACGGGCGCGGCGGACGGCGCCGCCCCACGGCCCCCCCGGTTCACGCCCCCGAGGCCAGGCGGGCACCTCCGTCCACCGTCAGAACGACGCCTGTCGTGAAGCTGTTGCCCACCAGGAAGGAGATCGCGTCCGCGATGTCCTCCGGGCGACCGGTGCGGCCGGCCGGGGTGGACTTGGCGTACGCCGCGAACGTCTCCGCCTTGGCTTCGGCGTCCATCCAGTCCCACCACGGGGTGTCCACGACCCCCGGGGACACCGCGTTGAAGCGGACCGGGGCCAGCTCCACCGCCAGCACCGGGACCATGGCCGCCACCGAGGCGTTGACCGCGGCCAGACCGGCCGTGCCGGGCATCGCCGCGCCCGCCGAGGCCGCCGTCACGAAGGTGATCGACCCGGTGGGGGACAGGACGTCGAGCGCGGACCGCGCGGTGAGACTGTGCGCGATCAGCTTGCCTTCGGCCGCCGCGCGCAGCGCGTCCGTCGACACCGAGCGGAACGGCCCGGCGGCCGTGGAGCCGGTCGCGGCCACGACCACATGGTCCACCCGGCCGAGCCCCGCGAAGAACTCCCTGGTGGCCGCCTCGTCCCGCGCGTCCACCACCGCACCGCTCGCCGTTCCCGAAGTGCCGTCGAGCGCGGTCAGTTCGTCCACGGCGGCCTGCAGCCGTTCGGGGTCGCGGCCGGTGACGACCACATCCCTGCCTTCGCCCAGGAGGCGGCGCGCGGTCGCCAGGCCGATGCCGGAGGTGCCGCCGACGATCACCACTCGCTCGTTCATGGTGCAGTCCTTCCAGGCCCTGTCGTACGGGCTGTTGTGCTTTTCGAGGCTCACTGTCTCGTAAAGAGTATTCCGAGGCAGCGTGTCTTGTAAACTGCTCGCATGAGGAAAATCGAGAACGGATCGGCGGACGGGCTCGCGGACGGCGCCCCACCTCGCGGGCGCCCCCGCAGCGAGGCGGCCAGGCGCTCCGTCCTCGACGCCGCGCTGGAGCTCTGCCGCCGGGACGGCTACCAAGAGTTGACGATCAAGGGCATCGCGGACGAGGCCCAGGTCGGCCGGCAGACCGTCTACCGCTGGTGGCCCACCAAGCAGGACGTCCTGCTCGAAGTGCTGACCGAGCTGCCGCACCGCAGTCCAGCCCAGCTCTTCCCGGACACCGGCGACGTGTACCGCGATGTCGAGGAACTGCTCGGCCACACCTTCCGGCTCACGCGCGGCGCCGTCGGCCGGGCGGTGGTCGGGCTGATGGCGGACGCGCAGGCGGACGCCTCGCTCGCCCGTCGCCTCCAGGAAGAGGTGATCGCACCGCGCCGTGCGGCCCTGCGCGACATCCTCGAACGGGGCGTGACGAGCGGCCAGTTGAGGCCGGGCGGCGCCGCGTCGCTCGACCTGGCCGTCGACTTCGCCTTCGGCGTGATGTGGTACCGCCTGCTCAGCGGCCACGCACCGGTGAACGAGTCCCTCGCCTCGGAGATCGCCACCGCTCTGGGCCCCCTGCTCGGGAGCGGGGCCGCGGACCGGGGCTGAGCCGGGGGCGGTGCGGGGCCATCCGGCAGTGGGCGGCGGGGCCCTGGGCGGCGCCCCGGGGTCGTACGGGCAAAGCGGCGTCAGGGCGCCCCGAGCCGCCGCGAGAGGGGTGAACCAGCGACGCGACAGTTTTTTACTGACGCGTAACTTCACTCCTGGGCTACCCGTACGTAATTTGGCGTGAGCACGCCCGTACGCACCCAGTACGGCACCTCACTTGTGGTCCGGGCCGCAGGGCACCCCCTCCGTCGCAACTCCCTTGAGCCGCAAGGAGATCACCCGATGCTGCCCTGGAAACGTGTGCTCAGACCGCTCTCGGCGCTGCTGCTGGCCGCCGCGGCCTCGCTCGCCCCCGCCACCGCCGCCCACGCCCAGTCCGCGCCGAGCAGTGGCTGGAACGACTACTCCTGCAAACCGTCCGCCGCCCACCCCCGGCCCGTCGTCCTCGTGCACGGCACCTTCGGCAACGGCACCGACAACTGGCTGGCCCTCGCCCCGTACCTGGTCGACCGCGGGTACTGCGTCTTCTCCCTCGACTACGGTCAGCTTCCCGGTGTGCCGCTGTTCGACGGCCTCGGTCCCATCGACAAGTCGGCGGCACAGCTCTCGGGTTACGTCGACAAGGTGCTCGCCGCGACCGGTGCCCCCAAGGCCGACCTGGTCGGCCACTCCCAGGGCGGCATGATGCCGCGCTGGTACCTGAAGTTCCTCGGCGGTGCCTCCAAGGTCAACGCCCTCGTCGGGATCGCCCCCGACAACCACGGCACCACCCTCGACGGTCTCACCAAGCTCCTGCCGTACTTCCCCGGTGCCCAGGATTTGCTGACGCTCGCCACCCCCGGCCTCGCCGATCAGATGGCGGGGTCGCCCTTCGTCACCCGGCTCAACCAGGGCGGCGACACCGTCCCCGGAGTCCACTACACGGTCATCGCCACGAAGTACGACGAGGTGGTCACCCCCTACCGGTCGGCGTTCCTGAACGGCCCGGACGTCAACAACGTCCTCATCCAGGACAAGTGCGCCGCCGACCTCTCCGAACACGTGGCGATCGGCCTCACCGACCGCGTGACCTACCACGAGGTCGGCAACGCGCTAGACCCGGCGCATGCGACCCCCACCACCTGCGCCTCCGCCATCGGCTGACTCCGCGTCGGAACCCGCTTCCCTGCGCGGCCGCCCCTCCCGGCATCCGGGAGGGGCGGCACGCGCGTGCGGTTCAGCGGCCGTGCCGGCCGCCCGCCACGGCCTTGCGGCGCAGCGTCGCGAAGAGCGCCGCGGCACCGATCGCGATCGCGCCCGCGCCCGCCAGGGCGAGGTACCGGGTGCTGCTGTCGCCCCCGGTCTCGGCGAGGTTCTGCGTGCCGGGGGTCCCGGTCGAGCCGACCGGGGTGGCCGCGGCCCCGTCCGCCTGCGGATTGTTGCCCGCGGCGTCGGCCCCCGCGACCGGGGCCGCGCTCGGCCGGGTGCCCGTGGTGGCGTCGCCGTGGTGGTGCTGGACGGTCGACTTGGCCGCGCCGTCGGCGATCTCCTGCTCGGTGGGCGCGGAGGCCGTCGGCGCCGGGGCGCCCGCCGTGCCGCTGTCCTTGCCGAACACCACGTCGGAGCAGGTGTAGAACGCCTCGGGGCTGTCCGAACGCTGCCAGATCGAATAGATGAGGTGGCGGCCGGAGCGGGCCGGGATCTTTCCCTCGAAGACGTAGTCGCCACCTCGCATGGGCGGGTCGGTGACCTCGGCGAACGGCGTCGCCTCCAGGTCCGACCACTTCAGCGGCTTCGACGGGTCGTAGCCGACCTTGGTGATGTACAGCGCGAACGAGCCCTTGTGGGGCGCCGTTCCCTTGTAGTGGAAGGTGTGGCTGCCCGCGGAGAGCTTGGTGGCGGGCCAATCGGCGCGGGCCAGGTCCAGGCCCTTGTACTTGTCGTTGCCGCCGCTGCACAGACGGCCGTCCGGGATGATCTCCTTGGACCTGCCGGCGGCGTTGGCCATGTTCACCGCGTTCCAGTCGTAGAAGGCCTGCGCGCCGCTGACCGCGACGGCGGCCTTGCACGCGGCCGACTTGGGGCTCTCCGGGCCCTCGGCGTAGCAGGCCGAGACCCGGCTGACCGGGTCCGTCATCGAGCCGTGCGCGGCGGCGGGCCCGGCCGCGAGCCCGGTGAGGGCGAGCGGCGTGAAGCCGAGCGCGGCGACGACGGCGGCCCTGCGCCGACGGGGTCCCCGCTGCTCGAACGCGGTGGAGAGCTGGGGGAAGGTCATCGTGACGTACTCCTTCGATGGTGCACGGGCGTGGGGTGTGGGGGTGCCGGATGTCCCGTCCGGCGATCAGCACGCTAGCCCCGCCCCACCGCGATATCCCCTGCTGGAAGCGGGGGATGGCGATCTTTATGGTCGAGTTAAGGACCCACTCAGAGGCGATTAAGAACGGGCCCGTCCGCCACGTACCGTGGCCCCATGAGCGATGAGATCCGCCTTGCGACCCCGGACGACGTGCCCCGCGTGAAGGAGGTCACCGATGCCGCCTACCGCCCGTATGTCGAACGGATCGGGGTCGTGCCCGTCCCCATGGAGGCCGACCACGCCGCGAACGTCGCCGCGGGGCGGGTGTTCGTGACCGGAGATCCGGTGGTCGGGGTCCTGGTCCTCGTCGCGGAGCCGGACCATCTCTTCCTCGACTCGATCTCCGTCCACCCGGACGTCAAGGGCACGGGCCTCGGACGCCGGTTGCTGCACTTCGTGGACGAGCACGCGCGGGCGCTCGGCCTGCCCGAAGTCCGGCTCTACACCAACGCGATGATGTGGGAGAACCAGAAGATCTATCCGCGCTACGGGTACGAGATGGTCGAGCGCCGGGTGGAAGGGCGCTACGACCGGCTCCACTACCGCAAGACGCTCGGCCCGCGCGAGGCGGGCTGAGGGGCAGGGGCCCGGCACGGTCGGGGCAACGTGTCGCGGTGGTGCGGGGCGGGGTGACAGGGGCCTGCGCGTCGAGCGCCTCACCTCGCCCAACGCCGAGCCGCGCTGTGAACGGCCCTCCCTGGAGCGGCGGTTGCGGGGCCCCGAGCCGTCAGTCGATCAGCGCCGTGAACTTGCCGAGTTTCGCCAGGAGTTCGAGCTCGTCCAGCGCTGCCACGGCGCGGGCCGCCGCCTCGGGGTCGCTCTCGGACAGGCCGCTCTCGGCGAACTCGTCCTCGTCCAGGCGCAGTATGCTCGCGCCGTCGGCCGAGACCCAGAGGTCGAGGTCGAGGTCCTCGGAGATCAGCTCGGCGTTCCGCAGCACCGCGGGCCGGGTGATGTCGCAGTACCAGCCCTTGAGCACCGAGTCGGCGTCGCGCACCTCCTTCACCGAGTACCAGCGGTCGCGCCAGTAGTGCTCGGTGAACACGTCGCCCGCTTCGAACCGGACGAAGCCGAAGTCACGGGTTCCCTCGGCCGCCCAGGGGGCGCGTACGGTCAGCCGGGTTCCGTCGTCGGACACCACCGACGCCGGGTACCGCAGCTTCGTACGTCCGGCCTTGACCAGGACGACATCGACAAGCGTGCCGGCCTCAGCCGAGCTGGGGGACATGACGTACCTCCGAGGCGCATATCGGGTAGCGGTCCAGGGGCGACCGCCGGAAGCGGGGCGTTCTCCGGGCGGGCCCGCTCGCACGGTATGCGGGGCCGCGCGGAGGGCGCCTCCCATTTTCGGTCGCCCGGACGGAGCCGCCACCGCCCGGGCGGGCCGACCGGAGCCGCGGGCGGGCACCGGCCTGACGCCGCCTTTCAGGTGTCGCCCCGCACTACGGCGGCGCCTGCGTTCTCGCCGGGGGCGGGCGCGGGGGAGAATCGGTCTGTGACCCTCAAGATCGTGATTGACCAGGGCGCGGCGACCGCGCCGTACGAGCAACTGCGCGCCCAGATCGCGGACCGGGCCCGGTCCGGGAGGCTGCCGGTCGGGTACAAACTGCCCACGGTGCGGGGCCTCGCCGAGGAACTCGGGCTCGCCGCGAACACCGTGGCCAAGGCGTACCGGGCCCTTGAGGCGGACGGGGTCATCGAGACCCGGGGGCGCAACGGGACGTTCGTCGCGGCGGCGGGAGAGGCGTCCGAGCGGCTCGCCGCGGCTGCGGCGGCCGCGTACGCGGGTGAGGTGCTGCGGCTCGGTCTCGGGCGGGACGCGGCGTGTGCGGTGGTCGAGGACGCGTTGCGGGCGGCGTACGGGAAGTAGGCGCGGGAAGCAGGCGCCTGCGGCGGGCTCGCCCCGCCCCGCCCCTTCCCGAAAGCCTCCGGCGGTGAGTCCGGTCGGGTGCGGGTCGCGTGTGGCCGGTCGCGCCGTTCCTCGCGCCCCTTGGGGGTTGGGTGTGGAGCGGGCTGGAGGTGCAGTTCCCTTCGGGTGCGGGTCGTGTGTGGTCGGTCGCGCCGTTCCTCGCGGCCCTTGGGGGCTAGAGGTACAAGCCCGCTTCCGGGGTGGGGCGTTGGTCCGGGAGGGAGGCCGGGGACGTGCCGCGGCGCAGGGCGTACAGCTCGGCCAGGGTGGTGCCGTCCCGGGGGATGCCCTCGTCCGTGCCCAGCCAGCCCACGGCCTCCGCCCTGGTCAGCGGGCCGACCTCGATGCGGGCGAGGCATCGGCCGGGGCGTACCACCGCGGGGTGCAGCCGCTCCAGGTCCTCGTTGGTGGTGACGCCCACCAGGACGTTGCGGCCCTGGCCCAGCAGGCCGTCGGTCAGGTTCAGCAGCCGGGAGAGGGCCTGGCCCGCCGTGTGCTTGGCCTCGCCGCGGATCAGCTCGTCGCAGTCCTCCAGGAGGAGCAGCCGCCAGCGCCCCTTCGCGTTGCCGTCGTCCTCGCCGATCGCGATGTCCATGAGATAGCCGACGTCGTTGAACAGGCGCTCCGGGTCGAGCACGCAGTCCACCTGGCACCAGTCGCGCCAGGACCGGGCCAGGGTGCGCAGCGCCGAGGTCTTGCCGGTGCCCGGCGGCCCGTGGAGCAGGAGCAGGCGGCCCGCGATGTCGTCCGGGGTCACCTTCATCAGGCGGTCCATCGCATCGGCCACCGGCGCCGTGTAGTTGGGCCGCACCTCGTCCCAGGTGCCGGCCGCGATCTGCCGCGTCGTGCGGTGCGGGCCGCGCCGCGGCGACACGTACCAGAAGCCCATCGTGACGTTCTCGGGCTGCGGCTCCGGCTCGTCCTCGGCGCCCTCGGTGGCCTGCTTCAGCACCTGCTCGGCCAGCTCCTCGCTGGTCGCGGTCACCGTCACGTCCGCGCCCCGGTTCCAGCGCGAGACGAGCAGCGTCCAGCCCGCACCCTCGGCGAGCGTCGCGCTGCGGTCGTCGTCGCGGGCGGTGCGCAGCACCTTCGCCGCGGGCGGCAGCAGGCTGACGCCCTTCTTGACCCGGTCGATGGAGGAGCTGTGCGAGAACGGCTGCTCGCCCGTGGCGAAGCGGCCGAGGAAGAGCGCGTCGACGACATCGGACGGAGAATCGCTGTCGTCCATGGTGAGCCGGATCGGCAGCGCGGCCTCTGGGGTAGACATGCCGCCCATGATCCGCCAACACGCCCGTGGGCGCACGTGTTTTGTCCCGTTGATGGATGGGGGTGGTTCTGTCCCCGTTCCGGCAAAACTGGCCGGAATGAGGACCACCGCCGATACGCTCCCTCGTGATGGAACGTCATCGGGGAACCACCATCCGCAGTCGCGGGTCCGCGGCGTCGCCCAGACGCGGGACCCGGGCGCTGCTGGCAACCGCTCTCTTCACGGTCCTCTGTCTCGTAGCGGCGACGGCCGGGTGTACGCACCGGGGCGGGGGCGAGGGAGGCCCCGGCCGGACCGGCGCGAGCAACACCGATCCCGCGCTCGGCTGGGGCTTCACGCACACCCAGTACAGCGCCGACACCGGCGACGACGACGCCGTGGCGCGCGCCCGGGACCTGCTCTCGGCACAGGGCCTGCCGCAGGCCCAGGCGATCATGGGCTGGGGCGCGGGCAACCCCGAGCCGTCGCCCGGCACGTACGACTTCTCGGACCTCGACCGGCGCGTGCGCTACATCCGTTCCACCGGCGCCACCCCCGTCATCACCCTGTGCTGCGCGCCCGACTGGATGAAGGGCGGCCGGTCCGGGGCGAGCAGGACGGACTGGAGCGTGCAGGCGCTGGAGTCGGCGCCGCTGCCCACCCACTACAAGGACTTCGCGGCGCTCGCCGCGAAGGTGGCCCAGCGCTATCCGGACGTGCGGCACTTCATCGTGTGGAACGAGCTCAAGGGCTTCTACGACGACACCGCCCAGCGCTGGAACTACGAGGGCTACACCCAGCTCTACAACCAGGTCTACGACGCGCTGAAGAAGGCCGACCAGCGGAACCTGGTCGGCGGCCCCTACCTCGTCATGGACAGCTTCGGGCCGCAGGACCAGTCGTACGCCTCCGCCCTGAAGGGCCCCTGGGGCTCGGTCGACCAGCGGGTGCTCGACGCCTTCACGTACTGGAACAAGCACAAGAAGGGCGCCGACTTCGCGGTGGTCGACGGCGCGGGCTTCACCCGCACCAACCAGATGCTCCCCGACGCCTTCGGCGCCACCGACAAGCTGACCGCCGTCAGCGAGTGGGTGCGCAAGCAGAGCGGCCTGCCGGTGTGGTGGGCCGAGTACTACGTCGAACCCGACAAGTCCGGCTGGAGCGAACAGCGGCGCGTCGCCACCCAGGCCGTTGCCATGATGGCCCTGGCACGCGGCGGTGTGAGCACCGCCTTCTACTGGAGCCCCGAGGAGCGGAGCGGTCCGTGCCCCGGCTGTCTGTGGACACCGACCCAACAGGGCGACGGGGGCAAGGAGTTGCCCATGTACGCGCTGATCTCCAGGTTCGCGAGGGCCTTCCCGCCGGGCACCCGCTTCGCCACCGTCGCCGTCGCCGTCGCCGTCGCCGACGACGACGTGCCGAACGTGCGGGTGCTGGCGAGCGGCAAGGACGTGCTCGTCGTGAACACCCTGAGCCGGTCCATCGACGCGAAGGTCGACGGAAAGTCGTTCCCGATGGCCGCCTACGAGGTGCGCTGGCTGACCCGCTGAGGTTCCGCCGAGCGCAGCACCCGGAACAGCTTCACCGCCGCGACCACCGCGATCACCGACAGGCTCGCCACCTCCGCGATGCCCACGCCGGTCAGGCCCAGCGGCCGCAGCAGCGCGAGGGTCGATCCCAGCACCAGGACGCACAACGCGCCCTGGAGCAGGGCGAGCCCCGAGGTACGGCTCTGTGCGCGGAGCACCGCGAAGTACAGCTCGATCACCACGCGCAGCAGCGCCCCGACCACCAGCCAGCGCAGCAGCGGCGTGGCATGCCGGGCGTAGCCCTCGCCGAACACGTGCAGGATGTGCGGCGCGAAGGCGAAGAGGAACCCGCAGATCGGCACCACGATCTTGATCATGCGCAGCAGCGCGGCCCGCGCGTTGCGGCCGAGCCGCTCGGGATCGTGCGCGCCCTCGACGGTCAGCGAGGCGCCCATGTTGATGGCGAGCAGTTCGACGGTGCCGCCCATGGTCGCCGTGATGTAGAAGTACGCGTTGTCCGCCGAGCTGATCTGGGAGGCCACGATCACGGGCACCAGATAGACCACCGCCAGCGCGAACAGCGAACCCGTGTAGTCGCCGGCCAGGAACCGGCCCAGCTCCCGGTGGCTCGGCGGCCGGGCGGTGCGTGCGGTGAGCTCCACATGGCGGGGGACCAGGCGCCGGAACACCAGCCAGCCCAGCGGCAGTACGGACACCGCGATCGCGGCCACCCACGACACGAAGACGCCGCTGGTCGGCAGCGAGGCCGCGATCACCACCAGGAGCAGCAGCTTGACCGCGGAGAACGCCGTGTTGCCGACCGGCACCCAGAACGCGCTGCGCAGCCCGGTGAGCACCCCGTCCTGGAGGGTGAGGACGGACCAGGCGATCACGGCCGCGACGAAGCCGAGCCCCTTGAACGGGCCGTGCAGGAACCGGTACGAGGGGCCCCAGAAGTCCAGCGTCTCCATGAAGACGAGCGCGGCCGCGCCGACCACGCACGCGCTCAGCGCATAGGTGCGCAGGACGAGACGGCCGGTGGCGGCGCCCGCCACCGGGATGAAGCGGGCCATCGCCCCGGTCAGGGTCAGCGCGGTGAGCCCGGCGAGGAACTTCATGGCGGCGATCGCCGCCGAACCCTGGCCGACCGCGTCGTCGGTGTAGTACCGGGCGGCCACCAGCCAGAAGCCGAGGCCGAGCACCGCGCTGATGCCCGTGTTCAGCATGAGCGCGTAGGCGTTGCGGAAGAGGGGGATGCCCCGGTGGTGGTTCCGGGTCGGTGTACTCCGGTCCTGGGCGGTGCTCATGTCGGCCACGGGTACCGCTCGCCTTCTGGTCGGTCGTCAGTCGCCGCCGAGCTTCCGCCCGGCCTGCCGGGCCCTGCGGGCCACGGCGTATCCCTTCGTCAGGACGCGGTCGACGACGAAGGCGCGCGCGATGTCGCGGCCGCTGCCCGCGACGAGCCGCTCGAACGCGTCGAGGTCCGTGCCGCGCCGGACCGTCACCCGCTCCAGGGCGTACGGGCCCTGGCGGCGCTCGGCCAGGGCGTTGCCCACCGCGAGCGCCTGGGTGAAGCCCGCCGACCGTACGGTGCGCCGCACCCGCCGGCTGGAGTAGCCGTAGGGGTAGGCGAACGAGACGGGGCGGCGGCCGAGCTCGTCGGCGAGGATCTCCTTGCAGCGCAGCGTCTCGAACCAGAGCCGCTCGTCGGGGAGTTGGTCCAGCTGGGGATGGGAGTGGCTGTGCCCGCCGATCTCGGTGCCGGCCGCGGCGAGCTCGCGCACCTGGTCCCAGTCCAGCATGGTGTCCAGGGCGCCGCCCTCGTCGTACGCGCCGCGCAGCCAGCCCGTGGAGACGAAGAGCGTCGAGGCGAAGCCGTGCTTGGCGAGGACCGGCAGGGCGTGGCGGTGCACGCCCTCGTAGCCGTCGTCGAAGGTGATCAGGACGGGACGGCGTGGAAGCGCTCCCGCCGTGCGCCAGGCGTGCGCCAGCTGGGCCGTGGTCACCGGGGTGCGGCCCAGCTCCGCGAGCAGCTCCATCTGGTCCGCGAAGGCGTCCGGCGAGACCGAGAGCCGGTACGCCGCCTTCGCGGGGCAGTGCGCCACCGAGTGGTACATGAGGATGGGCACGGGCCCCGTCCGCGCAGCTGTCATGCCGCCTCGCCTTCCTCGCTTGCTTCGTTCGCCCCGTTTGTTCCGTTCGCCTCGTGTGCCTCCGCGTGCCGCACGCGCTCGATGGGCGCCACGGTGAAAGCGGCCCCCTTCCGCAACGCCCGTACGGTGCCGAGCAGATAGCCGCCGGCCGCCACCGCGACGCCGGTCACGATGGCGCCCGCGCGGCCCGCGCCACCGGGCCGGCCGAGCACCGCGTCCCGCAAGCCGCGCGCCACACCGGCCGGAAGGACCCGGGTCGTGTAGCGCCGCTCCGACTCAAGTCCCTTGCCGGAGCCCACGCTTCGGGCCACCAGGGCCTTGGAGAGGCCTTCCGCGTACGCCCTCGTCCGGAAGTAGCCGAAGCGCTCGCGGGCCGCGGGCACCCGATGGTGGATCACCGAGCGGTCGTCGATGAGCAGGACGGCGCCAGGCAGCGCCTCGCTGAGCCGGATGCACAGCTCGGTCTCCTCGCACCCCAGCGGCCGCTTGTCGCCGTCGCGGCCGATGCCGGTGGCGAAGCCGCCCGCGGCGTCGAAGGCGCGGACGCGGAAGGAGGCGTTGCCGCCGAGGATGTTGCGCACCTCGACACGGCCCGGCGGCAGCCCCCGGTAGGTGCAGCCGACGATCCAGTCGAACTCCTCGGGGAACCAGGCGGGCCTGCGCCCCGACGCCCAGGCGGGCACCGTTCTCCCGCCGACCGCCATCACCCGCGGGTCGTCGTACCCCTCGGCGAAGTGCCGCAGCCAGTCGCGCTCGGCCACGGCGTCGTCGTCGAGGAAGGCCACGAACTCGCCCCGGGCGAGGGCGATCGCCGTGTTGCGCCCGGCCGAGAGGCCGCGGGGGCCCGCGTTGGCGAGCACCCGCACCTCCCCGGACGCCGTGGCCTGCTCGAACTCCTTGGTGAGCCGTTCCAGGAGCCGCTCGTTGTGGTCCACCACGAGCAGCGTCTCCAGGGCGGGCAGCGACTGCGTGCGCACCGAGGAGACCGCCGCCAGGATGTCCTCCCAGCGCTCCTCGGTGTACACGCAGATCACCACGGAGAAGTGACGCTCCGTCAAGACACCTCTCCCCGCCGTGTGTTCAGGAAGACTGCCTGGGTCCGCCGGCGGGACCGGGGCACGGCCTTCTCTCTGAGGATCACCTTCAGGACCCGGATGCCGTCACGCACCGCGCTGAGGTTGGAGACGCCGTGGATCCGGTTGTACTCGTAGCTCGGGACCTCCTGGACGCGCAGGCCCGCCTTGACGATCCGGACGTTGATCAGGGTCTCGATCTCGAACCCGGAGCAGTCGAGCACGATCTTGTCCAGGCAGTGCTTCCAGAAGGCGTTGTAGCCGTAGCAGAGGTCGGTGTAGCGGGCGCCGAACTTCCGGTTGACGATGGCGCACAGCACCGCGTTGCCGAGCTTGCGGATCGGGGTCATGTCGTCGGTGCCGCCGCCGTTGGCGAAGCGGGAGCCCTTGGCGAAGTCGGCGCCGCCGACCAGGGCCGAGACATAGCTGACGATCTCCTCGCCGTCCGCCGAGCCGTCCGCGTCGACCATGACGATGATGTCGCCGGTGCAGGCGGCGAAGCCGCTGATCAGGGCATCGCCCTTGCCCTTTCCGACCTGCTTGACGACCTTGACGTCGGGCCACAGTTCGCGGGCGACCTGCACGGTGTTGTCGGTGGAATTCCCGTCGACCAGGACGACTTCGTGGATCCAGTCCGGAAGCGTCTTGAACACATGCGGAAGGTTTTCCGCCTCATTCATCGCCGGGATCACGACACTTACCGGCGGCGCAATGGCGAGATTCGCCGAAACCGGTCGGTAGGCAGCGGATATTCGACTGGCGGCGCCGGACGCCGCGGTGTCTTCGGGCGATTCCGCAATTAATTGATCTTGGCCCGGGACGGCCGGGCGCACGGAAGGAGTCATGATTGAGTCTCTGTCCCTCTCGTCCGGTGGACCGCCCGCCCCCGGGCGGTCCGGATGTGTTTCCGGTTACGAAAGGGGGGTTCTCACCCGGTCATGACGGCATGGCGCACCGTACGCATTGGGTGAGCTGGCTTTGCTGGCCGCGCGGCCCGTGTTCCGGCCGCCGCATGGCGAAGACCGAGCACGGCACCCCCCTACCGCGCCCCGTTCCGGTATCCATCGCGGCGCTTGAGCCCTCCCCTAGTGCCGCTCTGCATGATGGACCGTTGCGGGTGGATGTAAGACGGTATTGATGATGGGGACTGTATGGCAAGACCTCAGCCGAGGCCTCACGTTTCTGTGTTTTTGACCGGACTTTCACGGTCACATCCGGAGCGATTCACCCCCGTTCCCAACAGGAAGAGGAGAAGGCTGATCACGCCCACGGCCGCGATGCCGTTCCGGGTCGACCAAAGGTGCAGACCTGCCATGCTTTCGGCGGTCAGCAGATTGATGAGTACTGCTCCTGATATCGACGCCATCATGCGGGCGAGCGGTTCCAGTCGGCGCAGGGTGAAGAGGGCCGCTTCCGCGGGCGCGGCCACCAGATAGAGGAGCGTGAGCGGGGCGCGCAGCGGGGAGTCGAGGTCGGCGAACGCCAGGACGGCACCCGCGGCCGAGGCGGCGAGCGCCGCTCCCGCCGTGACGGACAGCAGATCGGTGGCCGACATGCCACCTGTCGATCTGTCACTGATGGTCTGCATTGGCGACGGTTCCCCCCGATGCGCCGGATGCGAGGCTTCAATGTGGCGCAGTCCGGACTGTGCCGTCAAGACGCCGACGTGCTTGTGACATACGAGAATTGACGCTGCGTCAGCGGAGTGTGGCGCTCCGGTGAAGGATTACCCGCGAGTTGCTGACGGATCACCAGATAGGCGCAGATGTCCGCGCGTTGTTCTTGGCATGGACACTTCCCGCGGCCTGTGGGGGCTGGTACCACTGCCGTGGCGGAAAACCCGCTAGAGGAGGTTCCATGAAACTGTCCCGAATCGCGGCATATGCATGGGCGCTCGTGCTGGCTGTCGCGCTTTCCCTCACCGGGGCCGGCGTGGCCGCAGCGGCAACCCAGGCGGCCGGATCCCACTATGTGGCCCTCGGCGACTCGTACTCGTCCGGCGTCGGAGCCGGCAGCTACGACAGTTCGAGCGGCAGCTGTAAACGCTCCACGCGGGCTTACCCGGCCCTGTGGGCGGCGGCGCACTCGCCCGCCTCGTTCGACTTCACCGCGTGCTCCGGCGCCCGTACCGGAGATGTGACGGCGAACCAGCTCGGCCCGCTCAGCTCCACCACCGACCTCGTCTCTATCACCATCGGAGGCAACGACGCCGGGTTCTCGGACGTCATGACCAGCTGCGTCCTGTACTCGCAGGCCACCTGCCTCAGCAAGGTGGCGGCGGCCCGCGCCTACGTCGACTCGACGCTGCCCGGACTGCTCGACCCGGTGTACTCGGCGATCAGATCCAAGGCCCCCAACGCCCACGTCGTCGTCATCGGCTACCCGCACTTCTACAAGCTCGACGGAACCTGCATCGCGGGCCTCAGCGACACCTCCCGCTCGGCGATCAACGGCGCCGCCGACGAGCTCAACTCGGTGACCGCCAAGCGCGCCGTGGACCACGGCTTCAGCTTCGCGGACGTCGTCCCGGCCTTCACCGGGCACGAGATCTGCTCCGGCAGCCCGTGGCTCAACAGCGTCGTCTGGACCAACATCGGCGAGTCCTACCACCCCACCGCCGCCGGACAGTCGGGCGGCTACCTGCCCACCTTCACGAACGCGGCCTGATTCCGCTCCGCCGCGGGCGAGGACGTGCCCGGCGGCGAGTGGGAGGAGGAGGCCCCGCCCGTCGGGGTCTCCTCCGTGCACGTCACCGAGTAGCCGACCGGGCCGGACGAGGCCTTCACCGGCCCGCGCACCTCGACGTGCAGCTCGTTGGACCCGCTCCGCGCCGGCGACTCGGTGTGCACGACCTGGCGGGTGCGCGGGCCGCCCGAGGGGAACGACAGCGTCTTCCAGCCAGGATCCGACGACTCGCCGTCCCGGGTGACCCAGCGGTACTCCACGTCCGCCGGGGCGCGCCCCACGGTGAAGACGGCCACCATCGAGGGCGCCGAGGCGCTCGGCGCGGGACACGTGCCCCGATAACTCCCGCGCACCACCTGGAGGTTGACCTCCACCGACTGCGCGGGCGGCGACGAAGCGGAGGGCGAGGCCGAGGCGCTGCCGCCACTCGCGGACGAGGAGGAGGGCGGCGCGCTGCTCTCGCGGCCGGCGGAGCCGGAGGCCCCGGGGGTGGGGGAGGAGTGCGGTACGGAGGGGGCGGGCGCGGCGCTCGCCGAACTCCCGCCGCTGCCGCGGTTGTTGTCCTTCACCAGCGCGTACACGAGCCAGCCGAGCGCGAGCAGCAGTACCAGGACCGCCGTGAGCAGGACCGCCCCGGTGTGCCGGGAGCGACCGCCGTCCTGGGGGCCCGCGGTGTCGCTGCCGGCCGCGGCCGCGGCGGCGAGCGGCAGCACCGGAGTCGGCGGTCCGGGCGGGACGGCCGCCACCGTCGTCGCCTCGAACCCTCCCGGCGGGATCCGCACGGTGCCGCCCGCCGCGACCACCCGCAACTGGTGCTCCGCCTCCTCGGCCGCCCAGCGCTCCGCCGGGTCCTTGCGCAGCAGCCCCTCGATCACCGGCGCGAGCGGGCCCGCCCGGCGCGGCGGCGGCAGCGCGTCGTCGACCACGGCCCGCAGCGTGGACAGCGGGGTGTCCTGGCGGAACGGGGAGTTGCCCTCGACCGCCGCGTACAGCAGGACGCCCAGGGACCACAGGTCGCTGGCGGGCCCCGGAGTGCGGCCCAACGCCCGTTCGGGGGCCAGGAATTCGGGTGAGCCGACGACCTCGCCGGTGATGGTGAGCGTCTGCGTCCCCGCCACCGTCGCGATGCCGAAGTCGCTCAGCACCACCCGGCCGTCGTTGGCGAGCAGCACGTTCGCCGGCTTCACGTCACGGTGCAGCACCCCGGCCTCGTGCGCGGCCCGCAGCGCCGCGAGCACCTCGGCGCCGATGCGCGCGACGCGCTGCGGGGGCATCGGGCCCTCCGCGTCCAGCACGTCGGACAGCGCCAGGCCGCGCACCAGCTCCATCACGATCCACGGCCGGCCGTCCTCGGTGGCCACGTCGTACACGGTCACCACGTTGCGGTGCGAGATGCGGGCCGCCGCCCACGCCTCCCGCTCCAGACGCGCGTACAGCCGCCCGGTCTCGGGGGAGTCCGGGGAGGCCGGGGCCAAGACCTCCTTGACGGCGACCTCCCGCCCGAGCACCTCGTCCCGGCCGCGCCACACGACGCCCATGCCGCCCCGGCCCAGACGGGAGAGAAGCCGGTAGCGCCCCGCGATCAATCGCTGCTCACTGCCCGGCACTTCGCTCACTGGCGAGCCCCCCATCCGCGGCGGAGAAACCCTTCCAAGTTAGCTCAGGGGCGCCCCGCTGCCGCCTCCTTGAACGGCATTGAACAGCCCGTACGAACACGGGTCGCGACTCTGCGTGAGGGGCGGTCGGAGAACTGTCCAACTCGCCCTGGAATCAGCTGGATTCGGAGCGTAGTCGTCAACCTGCGGCCCCTCAAGGTGAATCCTGCCACCGGGATACACGAGTGTGACGCGGGGGCGATAGGGTTAACCTGCCCGGGGCCGGGTGCCCTCGTACGGGTGGGGAGTGACATGGAACAGATAACAATGCGCGGCAGGGCACGAGTGCCTGCCATCACCTGCGGGAGCAGCGCGACCAGCTCGCGGCTCGACCGCCACCTCTCGGTGCTGGGCGGTCCCGCCGTCCCGCAGCGCGAGGCGGCCGAGGCGACGTTGCTGATGCGCGAGCTGACCTCGCGTGATGTTGCGCACACCCGCAAGAGCAAGAGTGCTCGCGTCTCGCTCTTCGCGCCGCTGCGGCGGCTGCGCCGCTCGCTCTTCGGCAGCCGCGGCTGAACCGACCCCCGACACCACGCGCACCGCGTTCAGGCGATCACCCCGTCCCGGCGCAGCTCCGCCATCTGCTCGTCCGTCATTCCCAGGGCCCGCAGCGTCGCGCAGGTGTGCTGGCCGAGCGCGGGCACCGCACCCATCCGCGGTTCCTGACTGCCGCCCAGATTGATGGGCGGCAGCAGCGCCCGCAGCGGCCCCACCGGTGACTCCACCTCCCGCCACCGGCGCCGTGCCGCCAGCTGCGGATGCCCGGCCACATCCTCGACCGTGTTGAGCCGGGCGCAGGCGATTCCCGCCGACTCCAGTCGGCCCGCCGCCTCCTCGGCCGTCAGGCCGGCCAGCGCCCGCCCCACCGCCTCGTCGGTCCTCGCCCGGTGCGCGACTCTCGCCGCATTGGTGGCGAAGGCGGGATCGTCCGCCAACTCCCCCTGGTCAAGCACCAGTTCCGCCAGCCGTCGCCATTCGCGGTCGTTCTGGACCGACAGCAGCACCTGCCTGCCGTCGGCCGTGGGGTAGGCGTCGTACGGCGCGATCACGGCGTGCGCCACCCCGGTGCGCGCCGGTTCGGTGCCACCGTGCATCACGTGGTGCAGCGGATGCCCCAGCCACTCGGCGAGGGCCTCCAGCATGGAGATCTCCACCGGTCCGCCGCGTCCGGTCGTACCGCGGCGCACCAGGGCCGCCAGGACGCCCGAGAAGGCGTACATGGCGGCGGCGATGTCGGCGGCCGGGATTCCGGCCTTCACGGGCCGCTCGGGCGTCCCGGTGACCGACACCAGGCCCGCCTCGCACTGCACCAGCATGTCGTAGGCCCGCTTGTGCGCGTACGGGCCCTCGGCGCCGTAGCCCGATATGTCCACCGCGACGAGCCGCGGATGGGCCGCGCACAGGGTCGCCGCGTCGAGGCCGAGCCGGGCCGCGGCGCCGTGCGCGAGGTTCTGCACGAACACGTCCGCCTCCGCGATCAGCCGGTGCAGCACGTCGAGCCCGCGCGGGTCCTTCAGGTCGAGCGCGACCGACTCCTTGCCCCGGTTGCACCACACGAAGTGCGAGGCTAGTCCGCGGGCCGCGGTGTCGTAGGCGCGCGCGAAGTCGCCGCCGTCGGTGCGCTCGACCTTCACGACGCGGGCGCCCAGATCGGCGAGCTGGCGGGTCGCGAACGGTGCCGAGACGGCCTGTTCGACGGCGACGACGGTGATGCCTTCGAGGGGCAGCGGCTGAGTGCTCATAGCCGTACCTATCGCGTACGGCCCGCGCTTGTCACCTCGCGGTGCTGCTCAGCGCCCGGTGTTCGCGTAGCGGCGGACCGCGAGCGGCACGAAGACGAGCAGCAGGAAGGCGCACCAGGCGAGTGAGCCCGCCACCGGGTGGGCGACCGGCCAGGCGGCGCCGGCGGCGGGCGAGGCGTTGCCGCAGAGCTCGCGGACGGCCGAGGAGACCGCGCTGATCGGGTTCCACTCGGCGATGGCGCGCAGCCAGCCCGGGAGCCGGTCGGTGGGGATGTAGGCGTTGGAGAGCAGCGGCAGGACGAAGGTCGCCGACCCCAGCTGCCCGGCGGCCTCCTCGCTCCGTGTCAGCAGCCCGAGGAACAGCCCCGCCCAGGTGGTCGCCAGGCGGAACAGCAGCAGAAGTCCGAAGGCGCCGAGCGCGCCCGGCAGCCCGCGCTCGACCCGCCAGCCCACCGCGAGCCCCACGAGCATCAGCGGGATCATGCCGGCCGCGTGTGTGAGCAGGTCCGCCGCGCTCTGGCCGACCGGCACCGCGGCCCGGCTCATCGGCAGGGTGCGCAGCCGGTCCATGACGCCGCGGTGGGAGTCCTGGGCGGCCTGGAACATCCCGGTCATCAGGCCGTTGGCCGCGGTGGCCACCAGGAGGCCGGGCACCAGATAGGCCCGGTACTGCTCGCCCGGCGTCGCCAGGGCGCTGCCGAAGACGTAACCGAAGAACAGCAGCATCGTGATCGGCATGGTCTGGGTGAGGATCAGCACGCCGGGCGCGTGCCTGAGGCGCTGGAGCTGCCGGCCGAGCAGGGCGGTGCTGTCGTGGGCGATCGACGTCATGTCACGAGCTCCTTACGGGAGTTGGCGGCGCCGGTGAGGCGCAGGAACACCTCGTCGAGGGTGGGCGGACGCAGGCTCGCGTCCAGGATGGGGACTGCGGCCGCGTCCAGTTCGCGCACGACGCGGGGCAGGGTGAGCGTGGGATCGGGGCAGACGGCGCCCACCGTGCGCCGGGCGGCGTCGAGGTGGGGCTCGGAGCCGGTCAACCGGTCGAGTACGGCGGCGGCCTGGGGCAGCGCGGCCTCCGTCGCCACCACGACCTCGGCGTAGGAGCCGATGCGGGCCTTGAGCTCGGCCGGGGTCCCGGTGACGGCGGCCCGGCCCTGGTCGATCAGGACGATGCCGTCGGCGAGCTGGTCGGCCTCCTCCAGGTACTGCGTGGTGAGCAGGACGGTGGTGCCCTCGGCGGCGAGGTCCCGGACGGCGGACCAGATCTGGTTGCGGCTCTGCGGGTCGAGGCCGGTGGTGGGCTCGTCGAGGAAGAGGACCCGGGGCCGGGTGAGCAGGCTCGCCGCGAGGTCGAGGCGGCGCCGCATGCCGCCGGAGTACGTGCCGGCGGCGCGGTCGGCCGCGTCCGACAGGGCGAACCGGTCGAGGAGTTCGTCCGCGCGCCCGCGTCCCGTCGCGCCGCGCATGCCGTGCAGCCTGGCGAACAGCCGGAGGTTCTGGCGGCCGGTCAGCTCGACGTCGACGGAGGCCGACTGGCCGGTCACACCGATCCGGCGGCGCACCGCGTCCTGCTCGCGCACCACGTCGTGCCCGGCGACCCGGGCGGAGCCCGCGTCCGGCGCCAGCAGCGTCGTCAGCAGCCGGACGGCCGTCGTCTTGCCCGCCCCGTTCGGCCCGAGCATCCCGCAGACGGTTCCTTCGGCGACCGCGAGATCGAGGCCGCGCAGCGCGTGGACCTGCCCGAAGCGCTTCTCCAGGCCTTCACTAAGTACAGCGTACGTAGTCGTCATGCGGCTCACCATAGCGCACTACGTACGCCGTACGTAACTACGATGGGGGGCGAGGTGATGATCCATGGCAGGGCGACCTGCTGAACCAGAAGTGATCTGGGCGCGCCCCGAGCGCGCCGGACGGGGCCCGAGGCCCGCATTCAGCCGTGCCGACATCGCGGCCGCCGCCGTGCGGATCGCGGACGCCGACGGCATCGACGCGGTCTCCATGCGCCGCGTGGCGGCCGAGCTCGGCTGCGGAACGATGTCGCTCTACAACTACGTTCCGCGCAAGGAGGACCTGTACGAGCTGATGGTGGACGCGGTCAGCGCCGAGTACGAGCTGAGCCCGCCGACCGGGGACTGGCGGGCCGACATGCTCGGCCTCGCCCACCAGACCCGGGCCCTGATGCACCGCCACCCCTGGGTGCCCGGCCTCATGTCCCCGGTGTACGGCTTCAGCCCCAACGCGCTGCGCTACCTGGAGCACTGCATGACGTGCCTGGACCCGCTGGACGCCAGGTACGGCACCAAGATGGAGCTGATCGCCTCGGTGAACGGCGTGGTCACCACCTACGTCGCCAACGAGCTCGCCACCGCCGAGCGGACCCGCTCGCTGCCCTGGTCGCCCGAGCAGGAGCACGGCGTGCGCATCGCCTACCTGCTCAGCCAGGTCTCCACCGGCCGCTACCCGCGCCTGGCCGCGGCCTTCGCCGAGGACTCCGGGCCCATCGATCTGGACGCGGTGTTCGAGCGGGCGCTGACCAGGACGCTCGACGCGTTCGGCGGGTAGCGGGGCGCGGGCGGCGGATTTCCGGCCCGGGCCCCCGTCCGTGCAGGATGACCCCATGACCGAGATCCGCACCCCCCGCCTCCTGCTGCGCCGCTGGACCGACGACGACCTCGTCCCGATGTCCGAGATCCACGCCGACCCGGAGGTCATGCGCTGGATCGGCGACGGCTCGGTGCGCGATCTGGAGCGGACCGCCGAGGACATCGAGCGCTGGGAGGACGAGTGGGACGCCGAGGGTTTCGGGCTCTTCGCCGTCGAGCTCCTCGGCTCCGGCGAGCTGATCGGCTTCACCGGCCTGTCCGTGCCGTACTACCTCCCCGAGGCGGCGCACGAGGTGGAGATCGGCTGGCGGCTCGGCCGGCCGTTCTGGGGCCAGGGGTACGCGTCCGAAGCGGCTCATGCCGCGCTGGAGTTCGCCCTTCAGGACCGCGGGCTCGAACGGGTCATCAGCGTCTCGCGGGTGGGCAACGAGGCCTCCGAGAACGTGATGCGCAAGCTCGGGATGGAGCTGGAGCGCGAGACGGTCCACCCCGAGTTCGGGCACGCGCTCAACATCCACGCCATCGACCTGACCGAGTACCAGGCCTGAGCCCGGCCGCACCTCAGATGAGGGCGAACTGGCCGCCGGGGCCCTCCTCGGGGTGCTCCAGCACGGACGCGGGCCGCCGCGCCCCGTCCGGCACCGGCAGGACGCCCGCGGCGCGGAGCCGGTCCCGCGTCACCGGCTTGGTGACGGCGGCCCTCAACCCGGCCTGGGCCGAGCGCAGTTCACCGAGCAGGGCGAGCACCGTGATGAGCTCCAGCAGGTCCGAGGTCCACTCCTGGGGCCAGCCGGGCGGGCCGAGCGCGGCCGGCGTGCCCGGCTCCACCGGCCCGGTGCGCCGCCGGAACCAGAGCTCGATGATCCGCACCCCGCCGACCTGGAACTCCCAGGCCTGCGCCGGCACCGGTGAGATCCGGCCGCCGTCGCCCACGTGCAGGGTCTCCTCCCCGGCGTCGTACCGCAGCTCCAGCGGCCGGGCGGGCACGGCCGCCCGGACATAGGGCCGCCGCCCGCCGGGCAGCCGGGGCTTGTCGCCACCGCGCGCGCCCCGCACCATCAGCGTGCTCACGCGCCGCCCCAACTCCACGCCCCGGGACCAGAGTTGCGGATCCGTGGGCAGCGGCACCTCGCATCCCCCTGCGCCCGGGAACGCGGCCGCCACGGCCCAGGCGAGCACGTCCTGTGGGGTGACGTCGACGGCGTACAGCTCGCCGAGGAAGGCGAGCAGGCCGGGCGCGAGGTTCGGTTCGAGGCCGCCGGGGCGCCGGTACAGCGGGCGGACGCGGCCCGGGCGCCCGGCGGGGGAGTGCCCGTCGGGCAGCACGGCCGAGAGGGTCAGGGCGGGCCCCGAGTCCCCCGGGTCCTCGGCCTTCTTCCGGGAGGTGGCGGCGGCCGACGGCACATACCCCTGCTCCACCGCGAAGAGCTGGTGCTCGTCCGCCACCCGCCACAGCTCGGGCCGGGCGGCGTCGATCAGGCGCTGGTCCGGTATCAGCCACTGCTCGTCGAAGGGCCCGCACCGCAGGCGGACCGGGGCCGGGCACGCGCCGCGCTCCCGCTCGAACGGGCCGGTGCCGCCGTCATGGCCGGGCAGCGCGGCCACCGCCGAGCGGGGCGTACGCGACCGGCTCGGCTCGAACAGTCGCTCCCGCTCGGCCCCTTCGGACCGCACGAGCAGGTCCCAGCGCGAGCGCAGGGTCCGCTCGTCCGGCGCCACCACCCAGTCGCGCCCCAGCCGCAGCGGCGCCACCGACCAGGGCATCAGGTCGTCGAGGAGAGGCACGTCATCGCTCACAGCCAGCATGCTAGGGGGAAGGCTCAGCGCGCTTCGACCGTCACCGAGAACGAGAAGCGGTCACCCCGGTAGTGGATCCGGGCCACGTCGACGACCTGGCCCTTCCCGTCGTAGGTGACTCCCGTGTAGTGCAGGATCGGGGAGAGCAGCGGCACTTGCAGCAGTTCGGCCGTGACGGGGTCGGCGAGCCGGGCCTCCACCGTGTCCGTGATGCGCGCGATGTCCACCCCGACCGCGTCCCGCAGCACCTTCGTCATCGGCCAGCGCCCCAGGTCGGCGAGGTCGATCGCGGCGGCCACCTCCGGACGCACCGCGTTGTGCGCCCAGTTGGTGGGCTCGCCGCTCTCCTCCTCGCACCGCAGCCGCCGGTAGGTGACGATCTCGGGGCAGTGGGGGAAGTACTCCGCGAGCTCGCCGGGCACCGGCTCCGGGCCGTGGCCCAGGATCGTGGTGCGCTCACCCGACTGCTGGGCCACGATCGCGTCGATCGAGCCCAGCAGCCGGACCGGGGAGGCCCGCCGGGCGGCCGGCTCGATGAACGTGCCGCGCCGGCGGTGCCTGCTGATCAGGCCCTCCTCCTCCAGCTCCTTCAGCGCCTGACGCATCGTCAGCACACTCACCCCGTAGTGCGCGGCGAGCTGTTCCTCGGTGGGCAGGCGCAGCGAGGCGTCGGGGGAGCGGCCCAGTATCGAGGCGCGCAGCGACTGGGACACCTGGTACCAGAGCGGCAGCTTCCGGTTCAGGACCAGGGAGTCGGGTGCGAAGGAGGAGGTCACAGGGATTCCGTATCAGGTGGTGCTCAGGAGCGGAAGTGGCGCTGGAGACCCTGCCACACGTCGTCGTAGCCCCGCTGGAGGTGGTCGGCCGTCGCCGCCTGCTCGGTCGCGGTGACCGGCCAGCGCGTCTCGAACATGAAGGCAAGGCCGTCGTCGATCTTCTGCGGCTTCAGCTCGGCGGCGCTCGCCCGGTCGAAGGTCTCCCGGTCCGGGCCGTGCGCCGACATCATGTTGTGCAGCGAACCGCCGCCGGGTACGAACCCCCCTTCTCCGGCCGTCTTCGCGTCGTAGGCGCCCTCGATCAGGCCCATGTACTCGCTCATGACGTTGCGGTGGAAGTACGGCGGGCGGAAGGTGTCCTCGCCGACCAGCCAGCGCGGCGCGAACACCACGAAGTCGACGCCCGCCAGGCCCGGGGTGTCGGACGGCGAGGTGAGCACCGTGAAGATCGACGGGTCGGGGTGGTCGTAGCTGATGGTGCCCATCACGTTGAAGGTGCGCAGGTCGTAGACGTACGGCGTATGGGTGCCGTGCCAGGCCACGACGTCCAGGGGCGAGTGGTCGTACGTCGCGGTCCAGAGGTTGCCGCAGAACTTGTTGACGACCTCGACCGGGCCCTCGACGTCCTCGTACGCGGCCAGCGGGGCCCGGAAGTCCCGCGCGTTGGCGAGGCCGTTGGCGCCGATCGGGCCGAGCTCGGGCAGCTCGAAGGGGCGGCCGTAGTTCTCGCACACATAACCGCGCGCGCTCTCGTCGAGCAGCTCCACCCGGAAGCGGACGCCGCGCGGGATCAGGGCGACCTCACCGGGGCGGGCCGCGAGCAGCCCGAGCTCGGTGCGCAGGAGCAGCCCGCCGCGCTCGGGGACGATCAGGAGCTCGCCGTCGGCGTCGCTGAACACCCTGGATTCCATCGAGGAGTTGGCGTGGTAGAGGTGCACCGCCATGCCGCTGCGCTGGGTGGCGTCGCCGTTGCCGCCGAGCGTCCACAGGCCGGCCAGCCAGTCGGTGCCCGCCGGGGGCTCGGGCAGCGGGTTCCAGCGCAGCCGGTTCGGGTCGGGCACGGTCTCGGTGAAGGGGGCCGAGCGGAGGTGCCCGTTGTCGGCGCGGGTGAACGGCGGGTGGGCGGCCGATGGCCGGATCCGGTACAGCCAGGAGCGACGGTTGCTCGCGCGCGGCTCGGTGAAGGCGGACCCGCTCAGCTGCTCCGCGTACAGCCCGAGCGGGGCGCGCTGGGGCGCGTTGCGGCCGTGCGGAAGGGCGCCGGGGACGGCCTCCGAGCTGTGCTCGTTGCCGAAACCGCGGGAGTGGCCGAGGCCCTCCGCGATTTTCCTCGCCTGTTCGCCGGTGGTGGTCGTCATCGTCCGCTCTCCTGCTGCCGTGCCGGAATCCTATGCTCAACCGTAGGATTACGATGCGGTCGCGTCAACGGCAAAACCGGCCGGGCGGGGCATGATGGGCGCGTGCCTCCTGCTCCTGATCTCCACGCGAATCTCCGCCGGGCGCCCGTGCAGCAGCGCAGCGCCGAACGCCTGTCGCGGATACTCGACGCCTGTGCCGAACTCCTCGACGAAACCGGCTACGAAGACCTCTCCACCCGGGCGGTCGCCCAGCGCGCGGGCGTGCCCATCGGGTCCGTCTACCGCTTCTTCGGCAACAAGCGGGCCATGGCCGAGGCGCTCGCCGCCCGCAACCTCGACCGCTACGCCGGGATGATCAACGCGCGGCTCGAAACGATCGAGGCGGCCGACTGGCGGGGCGCCGTCGACGCGGTCCTGGACGAGTACCTCGTCCTGAAGCAGACGGTGCCCGGCTTCAACCTGGTCGACTTCGGCGGCCCCCAGCCCGTGCCCGACCCGGACTCCGATGCCAACCACTTGCTCGCCGACCGCCTGGCCGAGCTCCTGCCGACCCAGTTCGGCCGCACCCTGGACGCGGATCTGCGGCGGGTCATCCTGGTCGCGGTGGAGGCGGCCGACGCCACGCTCCGGCTCGCCTTCCGCGCGGATCCGCAGGGTGACCCGCACATCGTCGCGGAGACACGGCGGCTCCTGCACGCCTACCTCGCCCGCACCCTGGACTGACCCCCGCCGGGGCCTCCCCCACATGCCTACCGGTCGGTATGCTCAAAAGGCCCGCGCGCCGCCGCCCTGGGAGGACGAATGTCCCGCACCGCCCCGCGTATCTGCCCGCTCTGCGAAGCCACCTGCGGGCTGAGCCTCACCGTCGAGGGAGGGCGGGTCACCGGGGCCCGCGGCGACGCGGACGACGTGTTCAGCCGGGGCTTCATCTGCCCCAAGGGCGCCGCCTTCGCCGACGTGGACAACGACCCGGACCGGCTCACCGGCCCGCTCGTGCGGCGCGACGGCACGCTGGAGAAGGCCGGTTGGGACGAGGCCTTCGACCTGATCGCGGCCCGCCTGCGGCCCGTGATCGAGCAGTACGGGCCCAACGCGGTCGGTGTCGTGCTCGGCAACCCCAATGTCCACACCATGGCCGGCGCTCTCTATCCGCCTGTCCTGCTCGGGGCGCTGCGCACCCGCAACCTCTTCACCGCGAGCACCCTGGACCAGATGCCCAAGCACGTCTCCAGCGGGCTGCTGTTCGGCGACCCGTTCGCCATCCCGGTGCCCGACCTTGACCGCACCGGCCACCTGCTGCTGCTCGGCGCCAACCCGCTGGAATCCAACGGCAGTCTGTGCACCGCCCCCGACTTCCCCGGCAGGCTGAAGGCGCTGCGCAAGCGCGGCGGCACCCTCACCGTCGTCGACCCGCGCCGCACCCGTACCGCGAAACTCGCCGACCGGCACGTCGCCATCCGGCCCGGCACCGATGCCCTGCTGCTCGCCTCGGTCGCGCACGTGCTCTTCGAGGAGAAGCTCGTCGCTCCGGGCGAGCTGGAGACGCACCTCGAAGGACTGGCCGAAGTGGCCGACGCGACAAGGGAGTTCGTGCCCGAGGTGGTCGGCCCCGTGTGCGACGTGGCAGCGGACGAGATCCGGGCCATCGCCCGCGAGCTGGCCGCCGCCCCCACCGCCGCCGTCTACGGCCGGATCGGCAGCTGCACCGTCGAGCACGGCACCCTGGCCAACTGGCTCGTCGACGTGCTCAACGCCGTCACCGGCAACCTCGACCGGCCAGGCGGCGCGCTCTTCCCGCTCTCCGCCACCGACCGGACCCCCCGCCCGGCCGGCCCCGGCAAGGGCTTCGCGCTGGGGCGCTGGCGCAGCCGGGTCGGCGGGCACCCCGAGGTCAAGTCCGAACTGCCGCTCGCCGCCCTCGCCGAGGAGATCGAGACGCCGGGGGAGGGGCGGATCCGCGTGCTCATCGCCTCGGCCGCCAACCCGGTGCTCTCCGCACCCGACGGGGACCGGCTCGACCGGGCGCTGGCCGGGCTCGACTTCATGGTCAGCATCGACCCTTACCTGAACGAGACCTCCCGGCACGCCGACGTCGTGCTGCCCCCGCCGCCGCCCTCGCAGAGCGCGCACTTCGACTTCGCCTTCAACGGCTTCGCGGTCCGCAACCAGGTCCGCTACACCCGGCCCGCCGTCCCGCTCGCCGACGGGCGCATGGACGAGTGCGAGATCCACGCCCGGCTCGTGCTCGCCGCGACCGGCATGCACGGCGCGGCGCCCGACGCGGTGGACGCCCTGGTCATCGACGGAGCGCTCGCCAAGGCCGTGGCCGACCCGCACTCGCCCGTGCACGGGCGGGACGCCAAGGACCTCGCCGCCCGGCTCACCGGCGTGAGCGGCCCCGAGCGGCGCCTGGACCTCATGCTCCGGCTCGGCCCCTACGGCGACGGGTTCGGCGCCCGCCCCGACGGACTCACCCTGGACCGGGTGCTCGCGCGTCCCCACGGCATCGACCTCGGGCCCCTCGAACCCCGCCTCCCGCAGGTGCTCAGGACCCGCAGCGGGCGGATCGAGCTGCTGCCCGCGCCGATCGCCGCCGACCTGCCCCGGCTGCGCGCCGCCCTGAGCCGGCGGCCCGACTCGCTGGTGCTCGTCGGCCGGCGCCATCTGCGCTCCAACAACAGCTGGCTGCACAACATCCCCGCCCTGAACGGCGGTTCCAACCGCTGCACCCTCCAGATCCACCCCGAGGACGCGACCCGGCTCGGCCTCGCCGACGGGGCCGACGTGCGGATCACGGCGGAGGGCGGAGCCGTCACGGCCCCGGTGGAGATCACCGACAGCGTGCGCAGGGGCGTCGTCAGCCTGCCGCACGGCTGGGGACACAGCAGGCCCGGCAGCCGCCTCGCCGTGGCCTCCGACCGCCCCGGCGTGAACGTCAACCAGCTCCTGGACGGATCGCGGATCGACCCCCTGTCGGGGACCGCGGTGCTCAACGGCTTTCCCGTCGCACTCGCACCCGTGTCGTGACCTGGAGTTTTGCTCGTATTGCTCAGGTGTCAACGTCTTGTTGAGGATGGAAACGGCGATTTAACGTCATCCGCACCGCCAGCCCCCTGGTGGAGTTCAAGGGTGAACGTTAGGTGTCCTCCATGCTGACCCTCCTCGGCTTCGGCATGATCGCGACCTTCCTGGTCCTGATCATGCTGAAGAAGATGTCGCCGATCGCGGCGCTGGTTCTGATCCCCGCTCTCTTCTGTGTCTTCGTCGGCAAGGGAGCCCATCTCGGCGACTACGTCATCAAGGGCGTCGGCTCGCTCGCGCCGACCGCCGCGATGCTCATGTTCGCGATCATCTACTTCGGCGTGATGATCGACGTCGGCCTCTTCGACCCGATCGTCCGGGGCATCCTGCGCTTCTGCAAGGCCGACCCGATGCGGGTGGTGGTGGGCACCGCGCTGCTCGCCGCGGTCGTCTCGCTCGACGGCGACGGCTCCACCACCTTCATGATCACCGTCTCGGCGATGTACCCGCTGTACAAGCGGCTCGGCATGAGCCTCGTCGTGATGACGGGCGTCGCCGCCACCGCCAACGGCGTGATGAACACGCTTCCCTGGGGCGGCCCCACCGCCCGCGCCGCGACCGCGCTCAAGCTGGACGCCTCCGACATCTTCGTGCCGATGATCCCGGCGTTGGCCGTCGGCCTGGTCGCGGTCCTCGTCCTCTCGTACGTGCTCGGCCTGCGCGAGCGCAAGCGCGTCGGTCACCTCTCCCTCGACGCGGTCCTGGCGCCGGAGCCGGAGACCGTCCTGGTCGGCGCCGGGGGCTCCGGCGAGGCTCCACGCGCGGCGAGCGGCGGCGCGGGGGCGGCTGCCGGTGCGGGCGCACCGGAGGACGACGACTTCCAGGGGCTCGACGCCGCGCGCGAGACCCTGCGGCCCGGCCTCTACTGGTTCAACGCGCTGCTCACCGTCGCGCTGCTCACCTCCATGATCATGGAGTGGCTGCCGATCCCGGTGCTCTTCCTGATCGGCGCGGCCCTCGCGCTGACCGTGAACTTCCCGCGCGTCGCGGACCAGAAGGCCCGGATCGCCGCCCACGCCGACAACGTCGTCAACGTCTCCGGCATGGTCTTCGCCGCCGCCGTCTTCACGGGCGTCCTCAACGGCACCGGCATGGTCAGGCACATGGCGGACTGGCTCGTCGGCGTGGTGCCGGACAGCATGGGCTCGCAGATGGGTCTGGTCACCGGTCTGCTCAGCCTGCCGCTCACCTACTTCATGTCGAACGACGGCTTCTACTTCGGCGTGCTGCCCGTCCTCGCCGAGGCCGGTGCCGCGCACGGCGTCTCCCCGCTGGAGATCGCCCGCGCCTCGCTGGCCGGGCAGGCGCTGCACATGTCCAGCCCGCTGGTCCCCGCGGTGTACGTGCTGGTGGGCATGGCCAAGGTGGAGTTCGGCGACCATACCCGGTTCACCGTGAAGTGGGCGGCGCTCACCTGCCTGGTGGTCCTGGCCTCGGGCATCCTGTTCGGCATCGTCTGACCCCGCCCCACTCCGCCCCGCCCCTCCGCTCCCGGCCGGTGGCCGAAGGGGGTGCCTGGCGGGGCGGGGCGGTGACCAGGAGGATGGCGCCGGTACGGAACCGGGGGCTGGTGTCCCCGGCTCCACGGGCCGCCCCTGGCGCCCAAAAACTAACGGCGCTAGTTTAGGCGGCGGACGACACTGGCTCCGCTCGGGAGGATTGCGATGAAGGCCCACGACGGCATGTACATCGGCGGCGCTTGGCGGGCCGCCGCGGGCGGCGACACCATCGCGGTGGTGAACCCGGCCGACGAACAGGTCATCGGGCACGTCCCGGCGGGCACGGCCGAGGACGTCGACGCCGCGGTACGCGCCGCCCGCGCGGCCCTCCCGGCCTGGGCGGCGACCGCGCCCGCCGAGCGCGCGGCCCGGCTCGCGGCGCTGCGGGATTACCTGGTCGCGCGCAAGGACGAGATCGCCGAGACCATCAGCGCCGAGCTGGGCGCGCCGCCGTCCTTCGCGCAGGCCGTGCACACGGGCCTGCCGATCGCGGTCGCCGGTTCGTACGCCGAGCTGGCCGCCTCGTACGCCTTCGAGGAGCGGATCGGGAACTCCACCGTCTACCAGGAGCCGGTCGGGGTCGTCGGCGCGATCACGCCCTGGAACTATCCGCTGCACCAGATCGTCAACAAGGTGGCACCTGCCCTGGCGGCGGGCTGCACGGTCGTCCTGAAGCCCGCGGAGGACACGCCCCTGACCGCGCAGCTCTTCGCCGAGGCGGTGCACGAAACCGGCCTGCCCGCCGGGGTGTTCAACCTGGTCACGGGCCTTGGCCCGGTCGCCGGCCAGGCGCTCGCCGGGCACGAGGGGGTCGACCTGGTCTCGTTCACCGGCTCGACCGCCGTCGGCCGGCAGATCGGCGCGACGGCGGGCGGCGCCGTCAAGCGCGTCGCCCTGGAGCTCGGCGGCAAGTCCGCCAATGTCATCCTGCCCTCCGCCGACCTCGCGAAGGCCGTCAACGTGGGCGTCGCCAACGTGATGGGCAACTCCGGCCAGACGTGCAGCGCGTGGACGCGGATGCTGGTGCACGCCGACCAGTACGACGAGGCCGTCGAGCTGGCCTCGGCCGCCGCCGCCAAGTACACCGTCGGCGACCGGATCGGCCCGCTGGTCAACGCCAAGCAACTGGCGCGCGTGCGCGGCTACATCGAGAAGGGCGTCCAGGAAGGCGCGCGCATCGTCGCGGGCGGCGCCGAAGCGCCTCTGGAGCAGGGCTACTACGTCTCGCCGACCGTCTTCGCGGACGTCACCCCCGAGATGACCATCGCCCAGGAGGAGATCTTCGGCCCGGTCGTCTCGATCATCAAGTACGTGGACGAGGACGACGCGCTGCGGATCGCCAACGGCACCGTGTACGGCCTGGCGGGCGGGGTCTGGGCGGGCGACGAGGCGGAGGCCGTGGCCTTCGCGCGCCGCATGGACACCGGCCAGGTCGACATCAACGGCGGACGCTTCAACCCCCTCGCCCCGTTCGGCGGTTATAAGCAGTCGGGCGTCGGGCGCGAGCTCGGCGTCCACGGTCTGGCCGAATACCTCCAGACCAAGTCGCTCCAGTTCTGAGACCGTCCGCCTCCCCTTCCCACCGCTCAGGAGTAACGCCCGTCATGGTTCGCGCCGCCGTACTGACCGCCGTCGGCTCTCCGCTGGAGATCACCGACATCGACCTCCCCGAGCCGGGACCCGGCCAGGTGCGGGTCCGCCTGGCCGCCGCCGGGGTCTGCCACTCCGACCTCTCGCTCACCAACGGCACCATGCGGGTCCCGGTGCCCGCCGTGCTCGGCCACGAGGGCGCGGGGACCGTCGTCTCGGTCGGCGAGGGGGTCACCTCGGTCGCCCCCGGCGCCGAGGTCGTCCTCAACTGGGCGCCGTCCTGCGGGAGTTGCCACCCCTGCTCGCTCGGCGAGGTGTGGCTGTGCGTCAACGCGCTGAACGGCGCGGCCTCGGTGTACGCGCGCACCGCCGACGGCGCAGAGCTCCACCCGGGGCTCAACGTGGCCGCGTTCGCGGAGGAGACCGTCGTCGCGGAGAACTGCCTGATCCCGCTCCCCGACGGCGTGCCGCTCATCGAGGCCGCACTGCTCGGCTGCGCGGTCCTGACGGGGTACGGGGCGATCCACCACTCGGCGCGGGTGCGTGCGGGCGAGACGGTCGCGGTCTTCGGCGCGGGTGGGGTGGGCCTTGCCACCCTCCAGTCGGCCCGGATCGCGGGCGCCGCGCGGATCATCGCCGTCGACGTGTCCCCCGCCAAGGAGGAACTGGCCCGCGCCGCGGGCGCGACCGACTTCGTCGTCGCGTCCGAGACGACGGCCAAGGACATCCGGAGGCTCACCGGCGGTCAGGGCACCGACGTGGCCGTCGAGTGCGTGGGGCGCGCCGTGACCATCCGTACCGCCTGGGAGTCGACCCGGCGCGGCGGGCGCACCACGGTCGTCGGCATCGGCGGCAAGGACCAGCAAGTGACCTTCAACGCGCTGGAGATCTTCCACTGGGGCCGCACGCTTGCGGGCTGCGTGTACGGAAACTCCGACCCGGCGGCCGACCTTCCGGTCCTTGCCGGGCACATCCGGGCCGGGCGTCTCGACCTCGGCTCGATGGTGTCCGAGCGCATCGCCCTGGACGGCATCCCGGCCGCCTTCGACACCATGCTCGCGGGCAAGGGCGGCCGGGCTCTGGTGGTGTTCTAGCCGGAGTGGGCTCAGCCGATCCGCTCCCCGGGGCTCGGCTCGCCCGCGTCCTCGGGGGCGGGGGGCACGGCCCCGGCGGCGGGCCCGGCCGCCACGGTGACCCCGCCCGGGGAGCTCCGCCGCGGCCGGGACCGCGAAACCGCCACGCCCGCCAGGCAGATGGCGCCGCCGAGCAGCGTGAGCGCCGCCGGGACCTCGTCGAGCACCGCCCAGGACATCAGCACCACCAGGGCGGGCACCACGTAGGTCGTGGCGCCCATGCGGCTCGCCGAGGTGCGGGCCAGCGCGTAGGCCCAGGTCGTGAAGGCGAGGGCGGTCGGGAACACGCCCAGGTACACCATGTTCAGGGTCGCGGAGGCGGGCGCGTGCGAGGCGTCCGAGATCAGCCGGCCGCTGAACGGCAGGCAGGCCAGCGCTCCCACCAGGCAGCTGAAGAAGGTGACTTGGAGCGGGCTGCCGTGCCGCAGCGCGGGCTTCTGCAGGACGACTCCCGCCGCGTAGGTGGCCGCGGCGGCCAGGCACAGCAGCACGCCGAGCACCGAGGCGTGCCCGTCGCCCGACATCGAGAGCCCCACCGCGACCGCGCCCGCGAACGAGACGGCCATGCCCGCGATCAGGCGCGGCGGCAGCGCCTCGCCGAGGAAGCGGGAGGCGAGCAGCGCCATGAGGATGGGGCCGACGTTCACGATCATCGCGGCGGTGCCCGCGTCGACCTGCCGCTCGCCCCAGTTGAGGACGACCATGTAGCAGGCGAACCACAGCACGCCGGAGGCCACGATGCCCGGCCAGGCGGCCCTCGGCGGCAGTCCTTCGCGGCGTATCAGCAGCAGGAGGCCGAGCACGAGCGCCCCGGAGAGCAGGCGGCCGAGGGCGAGGGCGCCGGGGGAGTAGGCGTCGCCCGCGCTGCGGATCGCCACGAAGGCCGAGGCCCACAGCACGACGGAGACCGCCGCGGCGGCGAGGGCGAGCCGGGCGGAACGGCGCTCGGGCGAGAAGTTCGTCAGGGTCATGCGAGGACAGTAGGCGCCCGGAGGCCCGGATCCGGCCGAATTATCGAGCGGGGTCCGCCAACTCGGGGGCGGCCTGGTCGCCCAGCGCGCCGTACTGGATCGCGAGCCCGTCGAGCAGGGCCTGGAGCCCGGTCTCGAAGGCGCCCTCGTCGATCCGTTCCTGCCGCTCGGCGAGGAGGTGGGCCTGGCCCAGGTGCGGATAGTCGGCCGGGTCGTAGGCGCTCTCGTCGTCCACGAAGCCGCGCGCGAAGGAGCCGAGCGCCGAGCCCATGATGAAGTACCGCATCAGCGCGCCGATGCGGGTCGCCTGCGCGGGGGGCCACCCCGCCGCCACCATCGCGCCGAACACCGCGTCCGCGAGCCGCAGACCGGCCGGGCGCCGTCCCGGGCCCTGGGCGAGGACCGGGACGATGTTGGGGTGGCGGGTGAGGACCGCGCGGTAGGCGCGGGCCCAGTCGTGCAGCGACGTACGCCAGTCGCGGTCGTCGTCCGCGTCGAACATCGACAGGTCGACCTGCGCCGAGGTGGCGTCGGCGACGGCCTCCAGGATCTCGTCCTTGGTGCGGAAGTGGTTGTACAGCGAGGGCCCGCTGACCCCCAGCTCGGCCGCGAGGCGCCGGGTCGACACCGCGGCGAGGCCCTCCGCGTCCACGAGCGCGCTCGCCGCCGCGACGATGCGGTCGGTGCTCAGGAGGGGCTTGCGCGGTCGGGCCATGCGGCACATAGTAGGGCCTGCCAACCAAAAACTAGCAGTGGTAATTAAATCTGGGGTGCAGGGAACATGAACCTGGAGCTGAGCGAGGAGCAGGCGGCCGTCCGGCAGCTCGCCGAGGAGTTCGTCGGCCGCGAGATCACCCCGCATGTCGTCGAGTGGGACCGCTCCGAGAACGTCGACAGGTCGATCGTCAAGAAGCTGGGTTCGCTCGGCTTCCTCGGCCTCACCATCGACGAGGAGTACGGCGGCTCCGGCGGTGACCACCTCGCCTACTGCCTGGTCACCGAGGAGCTCGGCCGCGGCGACTCCTCGGTCCGCGGCATCGTGTCGGTCTCCCTCGGCCTGGTCACCAAGACGATCGCGTCCTGGGGTGACGAGGAGCAGAAGCGAGCCTGGCTGCCCCGGCTCACCTCCGGCGACGCCCTCGGCTGCTTCGGCCTCACCGAGCCGGGCACGGGCTCGGACGCCGGCAACCTCTCCACGCGGGCCGTCCGGGACGGCGCCTCGGGGGACTGGGTGATCAACGGCGCCAAGATGTTCATCACCAACGGCACCTGGGCCGATGTGGTGCTGCTCTTCGCCCGCACCAACGACACCCCGGGCCACCGGGGCGTCTCGGCGTTCCTCGTCCCCACCGACACCCCGGGGCTGACCCGCCGCACCATCCACGGCAAGCTCGGCCTGCGGGGCCAGGCGACCGCCGAGCTCGTGCTCGACGACGTGCGGGTCCCGGCGGGCGCGCTGCTCGGCCCCGAGGGCAAGGGCTTCTCCATAGCCATGTCGGCGCTCGCCAAGGGGCGGATGTCGGTCGCGGCCGGCTGCGTGGGCATCGCGCAGGCCGCCCTCGACGCGGCCGTCCGCTACGCCGGTGAGCGCGAGCAGTTCGGCAAGCCGATCGCCCACTACCAGCTCGTCCAGGAGCTGATCAGCGACATCTCGGTGGACGTGGACGCGGCCCGGCTGCTGACCTGGCGGGTGGCCGATCTCATCGACCGGGGTCAGGAGTTCGCGACCGCCGCGTCCAAGGCCAAGCTGTTCGCCTCCGAGGCCGCGGTGCGCTCGGCCAACAACGCCCTCCAGGTCTTCGGCGGCTACGGCTACATCGACGAGTACCCGGTCGGGAAGCTGCTGCGCGACGCCCGCGTGATGACCCTCTACGAGGGCACCAGTCAGATCCAGAAGCTCATCATCGGCCGTGCGGAGACCGGGGTTTCGGCGTTCTGACCCCGGCGGGCGGCTGAGTACGCCCTGAGTACGAGAGCGGATGTGGCACGCGCCACATCCGCTCCATGCTGTCCGTCATGAGTGAGACACCGGTCAAGCAGCAGAACACCGCGGCCTACTACGGACAGGCCGTCGCCGCCTTCGCGGTCGCGCTCGTCGCCACCGCCATCGGCATCCTCCGCCTCCAGGCGGACGCCTGGGTCCGCGCCTTCCTCGGCATCGCGGTCCTCTACCTCGTCACCTCCGCCTTCACGCTGGCCAAGGTGGTCCGGGACCGCCAGGAGGCCGGGCAGATCGTCAGCCGCGTCGACCAGGCCCGACTGGAAAAGCTCCTCGCCGAACACGACCCGTTCCAGAAGCTCTAAGCGCTTGCTCACCCTCGGGGTATGGTGTTCGTCCACCTGAACGCGGACGCTGACGGACGAGAGGGGCGAGCGATGGGCATGGCTGACGTGACCGAGGAGACGGCCGGCGGCGAGGAGAAGCCGTGGGGCGAGGTCACGCCCGAGGCCGCCAGGAGGCTGCTCGTCGCCGCCGTCGAGGCCTTCGCCGAGCGCGGCTACCACGCCACCACGACCCGGGACATCGCGGGCCGGGCCGGTATGAGCCCGGCCGCGCTCTACATCCACTACAAGACCAAGGAAGAGCTGCTCCACCGGATCAGCCGGATCGGCCACGACAAGGCCCTGGAGATCCTCCAGTCCGCGGCCGACGGCGAGGGGAGCGCCGCCGAGCGGCTCTCCGCCGCGGTGCGCTCCTTCGTCCGCTGGCACGCGGGGCACCACATGACGGCCCGCGTCGTCCAGTACGAACTCGACGCGCTCGGTGCGGAGCACCGCACCGAGATCGTGGAACTGCGCAGGCGCAGCGATGCCGCGGTGCGCCGCATCCTGAACGACGGTGTGGCGGCGGGCGAGTTCGACGTGCCCGACGTGCCGGGCACCACGCTCGCCGTGCTCTCGCTCTGCATCGACGTGGCCCGCTGGTTCAACACCGAGGGCCGCCGCACGCCCGACGAGGTCGGCGCGCTCTACGCCGACCTCGTGCTGCGCATGGTGGGGGTCCAGAAGTAGCGGACCCGGCCGCGCCGCGGAGGCGGGGCCGGGAGCGTGCGGAGGAGACCGGGGCGCGCTCAGAAGAAGTAGCGCGAGACCGACTCCGCCACGCACACCGGCTTCTCGCCGCCCTCGCGCTCCACGGTGACCTTCGCGGTGACCTGCACGCCGCCGCCCGCCTCCACGACGTCCGTGAGCACGGCGGTCGCGCGCAGCCGCGAGCCGACCGGCACGGGGGAGGGGAAGCGGACCTTGTCGGTGCCGTAGTTGATGCCCATCTTCATGCCCTCGACCCGCAGGACCTGCGGCACCAGGGTCGGCAGCAGCGACAGGGTGAGGTAGCCGTGCGCGATGGTCGTCCCGAAGGGTCCGGCCGCCGCCCGCTCGGGGTCGACGTGGATCCACTGGTGGTCGCCGGTGGCGTCGGCGAACAGGTCGATCCGCTTCTGGTCGATCTCCAGCCAGTCGCTGTGCCCGAGCTGCTCGCCCACCCCGGCCTTCAGCTCCTCGGCGGACGTGAAGATCCTCGGCTCTGCCATGTCCTTGGTCCCTGCCTCTCGCGACGCTCTCGCCGTCCTGGAAAAGCTCATCCGCAAGCACCTGTCCAAGCGCTTGCTCAGCTAGCTCAGCATGGTTCGGGCCGCCGGTCCTGTCAACGACGTACGGGCGGGGAGCGGACGGCCCGACGGGGGCCGGACGACGGCGCGGAGCAGGCGCACTAGGGTTCGAGGAGTGCCGCAGATTCCAGAGAAGATCCACGAGCTCACGGTCGGGCAGCTGTCCGCGCGCAGCGGGGCCGCCGTGTCCGCCCTGCACTTCTACGAGTCCAAGGGCCTGATCACCAGTCGCCGGACCTCGGGCAACCAGCGCCGCTACAGCCGGGACACCCTGCGCCGCGTGGCCTTCGTACGGGCCGCCCAGCGCGTCGGCATCCCGCTGGCCACGATCCGGGACGCCCTCGCGGAGCTGCCCGAGGAGCGCACGCCCACCAAGGAGGACTGGGCCCGGCTGTCGGAGAACTGGCGTGCCGAACTCGACCGCCGCATCGCCCAGTTGGGCAGGCTGCGCGACCACCTCTCGGACTGCATCGGCTGCGGCTGCCTGTCCCTGGACAACTGCGTCCTGTCCAACCCCGACGACGTCTTCGGCAACAGCCTGACCGGATCCCGGCTGCTCGCCGAGCGCAAGGCCTGAGCGGCCCTGCCGCGCCTACGCGCTACCCAGCGCCGCCTTCACCAACTGGGCGTTGGACGCGGCGCGTTCGCCGTCCGGCAGCACCAGCACGTCCTCCAGGCCTATGCGGGTGTCGAGCCCCAGCCGGCGCGCCAGGCGCAGCACGGGCCAGGTGCCCTCGTCCTGGCTGTGCAGGAGCACGGGCCTGCCGTGCGCGGTGCCCAGCTCGGTGAGGAGGGCGCGGGCGGCCGGCTCGGCGGCCTCGGCGGGTGCGCCCATCACCTCGGCGAGGACGCGCAACACCCGGGGCGCGTAAGGGGACGCGAGGAAGCGGCCGACGGCGGGGGTGCCGGACCAGATGCCCGCCTCGATGCCCACGCCCCGCCCCAACAGGGCGGCCGCCACCTCGTCGGCGCCCTCCTCGTGCCAGTTGACCGAGGCGTAGTCGGGCAGCACCGTCCAGGACCTTACGTGCTCCGCGCGGCGCGCCGGATCGGGCTCGGCCCAGGCGCCCGTGGTCACCCCGACCGGCACCGACACCGCGGCCCGTATCGCCTCAAGGGCCGGGCCCACCACGCGCGCTGAGAGCGAGTCGCTTCCGCAGGGGGTCTTGGGGTGGACATGGACCTCCGCCGCACCCGCGGCCACGGCCGCTGCCGCGGACCGGGCGAGGGCGGCCGGGGACAGCGGTACCGCCGCGCCGTCCTGAGCACTTCGTACACCGTTCAGGCAGACCTGGATCATGCGTCGATGGTGCCAGAGCCCACTGACACCCAGGGGACGGATGCCTGCGCGAGGGCCACCGACAACGCGGGGGAGAGTCGGCTCGCCCCCGCGCCGCTCACGCCACCGATGCCAGTTCTCCGCGCCGTGCCGCCGCCTTGGCCCGCGTCAGTGCCTCGGAGGTCAGCACCGGCCGCGGCACCAGAATCCCGCAGCCCGAGCAGACCGGCCCGAACCACGGCTCGTGGGACAGATCCTGGTTCCACACCAGCCGGCTTCCCCCGCACACCGGGCACACCGTGCCGGGTGCGGCCCGCAGCGCCGCGATCATGCGGCGGAGCACCTCGGCCAGCGGCTCGGTGGGATGCGTACGGGGATCGTCGCACCACGCCACCCCGAAACCGCCCCAGGTGCGCCGGTGCCAGTCGTCGAAGGAGCCCGGGCGGCGCAGCCCCGCGTGCTTCTCACGCTTGCGGCGCGCCGCGAACTCCACTTCATAGGCGAGCCAGACGGCCCTGGCCGCCTCCAGCTCCTCCAGTGCGGCCACCAGCCGCCCCGGATCGGGGGCCCGGTCCTCGGGCCCGATGCGGTGCCTGCCGCACAGGTGGTCCCAGGTCGCCCGATGCCCGTACGGGGCGAACCTCTCCAGACACTTGCGCAGCGAATAGCGCCGCAACGCGAGATCGTTCCTCGGGTCGCGCACCTGTCTCGCCAGACTGCGGAATCCAGCCATGGGTCTGCCACCTCCGTCGCTCGTACTTCGGCGTCGAGGAATGGACGTACCGGAAGGCGATCCGGCTCCATCGAATTTCCGATGGCGTCCATTACGGGGGATTCGCCTACCCTGTCCCAACCGTTGGAATCCGATTCTCATGAACTCCTCAGAACGTGGCGCGTATGGCCCGGTCACCCCGCCGACCTGCTGGAACGGCCGAAGTGACCCGTGACGGCCAGGTCAGGGAGCGTGCCCGGGGCAGCAGGGGAGAGGCGCGTCGGGCTCATCCGGAATCCCTTCAACCGGTATGGCCCCCATGGCCACTTGGGGCGCAGCCTCACGATCCGTATTCGCCCGCCCCACATAACCCTGCGAAGGCCGGAAGGAATACGCGTGCCGACGGAGGCCGAAAGGGCACAGCTGCCGGTGGCGTTCCGCCGTGATCGCGGAGCAGGCCGGGCGGGTGTGTGGGGATTCGGAGAAGGTGACGGCTGTTCACCTTACGGCAGGGCGTACCCCCCAGTAGCCTCCCGCGCATCGGCCCCCACTAGGAGCGCGCATGCGACGACGCACCGCAAGGCTCACAACCTCCGCCACCACCAGCAGACTTCGACGCGTGACGGGCATCGGCCGCCGCAGAGCCGCCGCCTGCGCCGCCACCGTGATCGCCCTTTCCGCGGCCCTGCTCGGCCCCGCCGTCCCGGCCGGCGCCGCCGAGCCCGCGGACGGAGACCACTGCCAGGGGCAGTGCTCCGACATCCTGCCGCCCGGCGCGAACGGCAACGCCACCCTCGTCGAGATCCTCGGCAACAAGATGTTCGGGACCCACCCCGCGCACAGCGACGACGAACTCGGCAAGTACGACGCCCTGGTGGCGGGCCAGGCCTCGCTCACCGACGACAAGCTCAACTCCTTCTTCAACGACGCCTCCTTCGGCGTGCCCGACGGTCAGGCGGAGTCGACGACCTCGCCCCGCCCCGACGTCACCATCACCCGCGACAAGGCGACCGGCGTGCCGCACATCAAGGGCAGCACCCGCTACGGCACCGAGTACGGCGCCGGGTACGCGGCCGGGCAGGACCGGCTCTGGCTGATGGACCTCTTCCGGCACATCGGACGTGGCGAGCTCACCTCCTTCGCGGGCGGCGCCCTCGCCAACCAGGGCCTGGAACAGGAGTTCTGGCCGCAGGCCCCGTACACCGAGGCCGACCTCCAGGCGCAGGTCGACCGCATCCGCACGGCCAACGGCGCCCGCGGCGAACAGGCCATGGCCGACGCCCAGGCCTACGTCGACGGCATCAACGCCTATGCCAAGCAGGCCAAGGACGGCCGCTACTTCCCCGGCGAGTACGTCCTGACCGGCAAGATCGACGCCATCACCAACGTGGGGGAGATCCAGCCCTTCAAGCTCACCGACCTGATCGCGCTCGCCTCCGTGGTGGGCGGGCTCTTCGGCGGTGGCGGGGGCGGCGAGGTGCAGGCCGCGCTCTCGCTCCAGGCCGCCCAGGCCAAGTACGGCGTCGCCGAGGGCACCAAGGTCTGGGAGTCCTTCCGCGAGCGCAACGACCCCGAGGCCGTGCTCACCGTGCACGACGGCACCAGCTTCCCGTACGCGGGCAAGCCCGCGAATCCCCAGGGCGCCGCGCTGCCCGACCCCGGCTCGGTCGTGCCCGAACAGCTCGTCTACGACCGCACCGGCTCGGCGAACACGAACGCGAAGGCCGACGTGTCGGTGCCCCCGAAGCTCGCGCCGCTGAAGGGCAGGTACGACAGCGGCGCGCTGCCCGGCATCGATCTCGGCAAGCCGCGCGGCATGTCCAACGCCCTCGTGGTGTCCGGCTCGCACACCGCGAGCGGCAACCCCGTGGCGGTGTTCGGCCCCCAGACCGGCTACTTCGCGCCGCAGCTGCTCATGCTCCAGGAGATCCAGGGCCCCGGCATCAGCGCCCGGGGCGCCTCCTTCGCCGGGGTGGGCATGTACGTCCAGCTCGGCCGCGGCCAGGACTACGCCTGGTCGGCCACCTCCGCGGGCCAGGACATCACCGACACCTACGCCGTGGAGTTGTGCCAGGACGCGACCCACTACCTCTACCGGGGCGTGTGCACCCCGATGGAGAAGCTGGAGAAGACCAACTCCTGGAAGCCGACCGTCGCCGACACCACCGCGGCCGGGTCCTACCGCATGCAGGTGTGGCGCACCAACTACGGCATCGTCACCGCCCGCGCCACCGTCGGCGGCAGGGCCGTCGCGTACACCTCACTGCGCTCCACCTACCGGCACGACGCCGACTCGATCATCGGCTTCCAGATGATGAACGACCCGTCCTACGTGAAGGATGCCGCGACCTTCCAGCAGGCGGCCCAGCATGTCGACTACACCTTCAACTGGTTCTACGCGGACTCCCGTACCGCCGCCTACTACAACAGCGGCCTGAACCCGGTCCGCGACCCGGACGTCGATCCCTCCCTCCCCGTCAAGGCGGAACAGGCCTACGAGTGGCAGGGCTTCGACCCCGCGGCCAACACGGCGGCCTACACCCCGCCCGCCCAGCACCCCCAGTCGGTCGGCCAGGACTACTACGTGTCCTGGAACAACAAGCAGGCCAAGGACTACTCCACGGCCGGATTCGGCGACGGCTCCGTGCACCGCGCCAACCTCCTCGACGGCCGGGTGAAGGCCCTGGTCGCCCAGGGCCGGGTCACCCGCTCCTCGCTCACCCGCGCCATGGCGCAGGCCGCCGTCACCGACCTGCGCGGCGAGGACGTGCTCCCCGAGCTCCTCAAGGTGCTGCGCAGCGCGCCCGTCACCGACCCGCAACTGGCCACCGCCGTAGAGCAGTTGGAGTCCTGGCAGGCGGACGGCAGCCAGCGCCGCGAGACCTCGCAGGGCTCGCACACCTACACCCACCCCGAAGCGGTGCGCCTCATGGACGCCTGGTGGCCGCTGCTGGTCGAGGCAGAATTCCGGCCCGGCCTAGGTGACCCGCTCTACAACGCCCTGACCGCCAACCTCGGCATCGACGAAGCGCCCTCGGCCGGGCACGGCCCGACCGGCTCGCACGCCGGGTCCGCCTTCCAGTACGGCTGGTGGAGCTACGCCGACAAGGACCTGCGGACGGTCCTCGGCGAGCCGGTACAGGGCCCGCTCGCCCGCGCCTACTGCGGCGACGGAAAGCTCGACGCCTGCCGCGACAGCCTGCTCGGCACGCTCAAGCAGGCCGCCGCCAAGACCCCGGCACAGGTCTACCCCGGGGACGCCGGCTGCCAGGCCGGTGACCAGTGGTGCGCCGACAGCATCGTGCAGCGCCCGCTCGGCGGCATCACCCAGTCCGCGGTCAACTGGCAGAACCGGCCGACCTATCAGCAGGTCGTCGAGTTCCCCAGTCACCGCTAGGACGGATACGACCGCGGGTCAGGTCCTGATGACCCGGCCCGCGGCCAGCACCACCCGGGCCAGCTCGCTGTGGCAGATGTCGCTGTGCGCGCCGGCGGGCGGTCCGCCGTCCTTCACCACCGCGGCCGCGTCGACGCTGACGCAGCCCGAGTCGGGCACCCCGTCGCGCAGCGCCTCGGCCAGCGTGAGCGTGGTGCAGGGGCTGACGGCCTGGATGCCGTCGTGGCCGATCGCCCACCACCGCCGGTCGAGTCCGGGCAGCTCGCTCGCGTAGTCCCCGGACAGCGCGGAGGCCAGCGGGTAGATGATGCCGAGCGCGGTGTCGAAGTGCGAGTAGCAGGAGACCACCGGACCGTCGACCCGGGCCTGCGCGTCGCTGAGCGCACCCGCCCCCGCCAGGCCGTCCGGCAGCCGCTCCGCGAAGGCGTAGTGCGAGAAGGCCCCTTCGAGCAGCGTCACCGACTTCACGTTGCGCGCGCCCTCCGGCAGCCCCCTCAGGGCGAACGCGACGACCCGGGCACCCTGGCTGTGTCCCACCAGATGAACCCGCAACTCCGGTCGCTGCGTGGCGAGTTGACCGAGCAGTGGACCGAGGCCGCGCTGGCCCACCGTGCCCGCCCGGTGCTTCATCTCGTAGTAGGTTGTCTGGCGCAGCACCTCCTTCGCGCCGTCCCAGAGGTGCTTGAGGGAGCCGCCGATCGAGAACGAGGGCGCGGGCGGCCCCGGCTGCACGGCCATGCCGGTCTCGGCCAGCGCGGCGGTGAACCTCTGGCACAGGTCCAGGGTGTCGTCCGTCAGGATCGCGGGGGAGGCACCGGGGTCGTCCTCCACCGCGAGGTCGCCGACGGATCCGCTCCCCGACGCCGTCACCAGCTGCCGGGTCAGGCGCCCGAAGTCGTTGAACGCGTCCTCGGAGTCCGGCTGTTGGGCGAGGTAGGAGGCGATGCGGTCGACGGTCGCGTCCTGTCCGGGGAAGAACCCCTTGAGCGCCGACACGGTCGCGTCGTCGAGCCCGGGGCCGCAGGGGAGCGCCGTGTGGGGATAGTCGGGGATGGTCTCGTCGGTGAAGCGGATCGACGGCCAGATGATGCCGCCGTAGCCGAGCCGGACCTGGGGCGCGTCGGCGAGCAGCGAGGGGAACGCCGCGAAGAAGGCCTGGTACAGACTCCTGGCCGCCGACGGGGTGTTGTTCCAGCCGTGGCAGAACAGGACCAGATCCGTGGCGTCCACACCACTGAGCGCGGTGCGCTCGGCGGGGTTCGGGTCGCCGTCCGCGTCGAAGGTGATCTCCCAGTACGGCTCGACTCCGATGTCCGTTGTCATGGCCCGACCTCCGGTCCGCTCGACGATGAGCGTCCCCCATCGTCCCGCCGGAGCGGGGAACCGGCCATATGCGGGACGGGGCGAGGTCCGGGTGCGCGCGGTCCGGCTCAGCGGTACATCAGGTACTTCCGGCGTACGTCCCTGAACGCCGCGAGCCCCGGCTGCCAGGCGGCCACGATCTCGTCCGGCCCGGCGCCCGCGTCGATCATCGTGCGCACCAGGGCCGAGCCGGTGAGGTGGTCGATCCAGTGGTCGGCGCGCCAGGCGAAGCCGCTCCACACCCGCTTCGCTGTCACCAGGAGGGCGATCCCGGTGCGCACCGGGTCGTAGGACTCCCGGTCGTGGACGTGCAGTTGGACCCCGCCGACGGTCTTCCCCGCGAACTTGGAGAACGTCGGGGCGAAGTACGCCTCGCGGAACCGGACGCCGGGCAGGGCGAGCGCGTCGAGCGCCGCCGCCCACCGGCCGTCGATCCCCTCCGCGCCGAGCAGTTCGAACGGCCGGGTCGTGCCCCGCCCCTCGGACAGGTTCGTACCCTCGAAGAGGCAGGTGCCGGAGTAGACCAGCGCGGTGTCCGGCGTGGGCATGTTGGGGCTCGGCGGCACCCACGGCAGACCCGTGGTGTCGAAGAACGCCGATCGCCGCCAGCCGGACATCCCGACGGTCGTCGGCCGCACCTTCCCGCCGAGGAACTCGGCGTCGAAGAGCCGGGCGAGTTCGGCCGCGGTCATGCCGTGCGCCTGCGCGATGGGCTCGCGTCCCACGAACGTCGCGAACGCGGGGTCGAGGACCGGGCCGTACGCGGCCCGCCCGGTCACCGGGTTGGGTCGGTCCAGGACGACGAACCGCTTGCCCGCGAGGGCCGCCGCCTCCATGCAGTCGTAGAGCGTCCAGATGTAGGTGTAGAAGCGCGCGCCGACGTCCTGGATGTCGAAGACCACCGTGTCCACACCCGAGGCGGTGAAGACGTCCGCGAGGGCCCGGCCGCTCTTCGTGTACGTGTCGTACACCGGGAGCCCGGTCGCCGGGTCGTCGTAGCGGCCCTCGGAGCCGCCCGCCTGGGCGGTGCCGCGGAAGCCGTGCTCCGGGCCGAAGACGGCGACGAGGCGCACCCGGTGGTCGGCGTGCATGACGTCCACGATGTGCCGTACGTCCTGGGTGACGCCGGTCGGGTTGGTGACCACGCCCACCTTCTCTCCGGCCAGGGTCGCGTAGCCGTCGGCGGCCAGGCGGGCGAAGCCGGTGCGGAGGGGGTGGGGGTGGTGGTCCTCCTCGGCGCGGGCCGGGGCCGCGGCCGTCAGGGCTCCGGCCGCCGCCGTGCCCGCGAGCAGGCTCCGTCGTGACAGGCTCATCCGTCCACCTCCGGGTGTCGTACGGGCGGTCCCCGGGCACGCACGCTAGCGGGCACGGAAGCCCAGCGGAACGAGGCGCCTCGGCTGCGCCGCGTGCCCTCCGGGGTGCCAGAACCCCTGGGGCTCCGCCCCAGACCCCGTTCGCGCCTGAACGGCGCTCGTCCTCAATCGCCGGACGGGCTGAAGATATGCCCCGACCCAGCACGGGCATCACCAGGAAGCCGCGCGGTCACCGAATCCCGCCAGGGGCGCGGGGAACTGCGCGGGCAGCCGCGCACGGTCCGCGGACGGAGAGGCGGGCGCACCGCCAGGGCCGCGGGGAACCGCGAGGGGCTCCCCGGAGGGAGGCGCGGCCGGGGCAGCCCTGGGGGGCTGGGGCCTTCCCCAGGACATACCGACTGGTTAGTCTGTGGGGGTTCGGCAGAACAGAGAGGCGGGTCGGCATGAGCACGGGACAGGTCCAGGACACCGCGGTGGTGGTCACCGGCGCGGGCGGCGGCATAGGCGCCGCGCTCGCCCGCAGATTCGCGGCGGAGGGCGCCCGCGTGGTCGTCAACGACCTGGACGCGGACAAGGCCCGCAAGACCGCCGAGGAGATCGGCGCGATCGCCGTGCCGGGCGACGCGTCCACCGTCGTCGCCGCGGCCCGCGAGGCGCTGGGCGGGACCATCGACATCTACTGCGCCAACGCGGGCCTGGGATCGGGCGGTTCGGAGTCCGCCCCCGAGGACGTGTGGGCCGCGGCCTGGGACGTCAACGTGATGGCCCACGTGAGGGCCGCCCGCGAGCTGCTGCCCGACTGGCTGGAGCGCGGCAGCGGACGCTTCGTCTCCACCGTCTCGGCCGCCGGTCTGCTCACGATGATCGGTGCGGCCCCGTACAGCGTCACCAAGCACGGCGCCCTCGCCTTCGCGGAATGGCTGTCGCTGACCTACCGGCACCGCGGCATCCAAGTCCACGCCATCTGCCCGCAGGGGGTGCGCACCGACATGCTGGCGGCCACGGGCTCGGCCGGTGACCTGGTGCTCAGGCCCACCGCGATCGAGCCGGACGAGGTCGCCGCGGCCCTCTTCGCCGCGATGGCCGACGACCGCTTCCTGGTGCTGCCCCACCCCGAGGTCGCCGACTACTACACCGCCCGCGCGGCCACCCCGGACCGCTGGCTGACCAGCATGAACCACCTCCAGCAGAAGTGGGAGACGAACGCCGGATGACCTCAATCTACGCGGCCAGGCCCTGGCTCTCCCAGCTCAGCGAGGCGCAGCGGGCGGCCGTCGACCCGCCCGAGACGGTGCTGCACTCCTTCCGCGCCGCCGTCGCCCGCGCGCCCGGACGCACCGCGCTCGCCTACTTCGACGGCCGTCTCAGCTATGCCGAGACCAATGCGCTGTCCGACTCCGTGGCCGGTCATCTCGCCGCCCGGGGCGTGGTCCGCGGCGACCGGGTCGCCCTCATGCTCCAGAACACCCCGCACTTCGTGATCGCCCTGCTCGGCGCGTGGAAGGCCGGAGCCACGGTGGTGCCGCTCAACCCGATGTACAAGTCGGGCGAGGTCGCGCACGTGCTGAAGGACTCCGAGGCCGCCGCGCTGATCTGCTCCGACCGCGCCTGGGAGGGCTATCTGCGCGACACCGCGGCGGACTCGCCGGTCCGCGTCGCGCTCACCGCGTGCGAACTGGACCTCCAGACGAGGAACGACGACCGGGTCCTCGGCTTCGAGCGGCTGCCCCGGCCCGCCGACACCGACGACCTGATCGCCGTCGCCCGGCAGGGCCTGAGCGCGCCCGCGGACCGGGAACTCTCCGCCCAGGACACGGCGTTGATCAGTTTCACCTCCGGCACCAGCGGAACCCCCAAGGGCGCGATGAACACCCATCGCGGCATCACCTACAACGCGGAGAGGCAGCGCACCGGACATCCCATAGCCGAGGGCTCGGGCTACTTCGCGCTCGCGCCGCTCTTCCACATCACCGGCATGGTCTGCGAACTCGCCGCCTGCGTGGCCAACGCGGGCACCCTGGTCCTGGCCTACCGCTTCCACCCGGGCGTCGTCCTGGACGCCTTCGCCGAGTACCGCCCCGCCTACACGGTCGGCCCCTCGACGGCCTTCATGGCGCTCGCGGCCACCCCCGGCGTCACCCGGGAGCACTTCGCCTCCTTCCAGGTGATCTCCTCGGGCGGCGCCCCGCTGCCGCCCGCGCTCGTCGAGAAGTTCCGCGAGGGCTTCGGACCGTACATCCGCAACGGCTACGGACTGACCGAGTGCACCGCGCCCTGCGCCTCGGTGCCGCCCGAGAAGGAGGCGCCCGTCGATCCGGTCTCCGGCACCCTCTCCGTCGGCGTGCCCGGCCCCGAGACGGTCGTCCGGATCGTCGACCTCGAAGGCAACGAGGTGCCCTTCGGTGAGCAGGGCGAGATCGTGGTGTCCGGGCCCCAGGTCGTGCCCGGCTACTGGCGCAGGCCCGAGGCCACCGCCGAGACGTTCCCCGGCGGCGAACTGCGCACCGGGGACATCGGCTTCATGGACCGCGACGGCTGGCTCTACGTGGTCGACCGCATGAAGGACATGATCAACGCGTCCGGGTTCAAGGTCTGGCCGCGCGAGGTCGAGGACGTCCTGTACACCCACCCGGCGGTCCGCGAGGCGGCCGTCGTGGGCATCCCCGACGCCTACCGGGGCGAGAGCGTGAAGGCGTACGTCAGCCTGCGCCCGGGCGCCGAGGCCGGCCCCGCCGAACTCGCCGCGTACTGCGAGGAACGCCTCGCCGCCTACAAGTACCCGCGCGAGGTGGAGATCCTGGCGGAGCTTCCCAAGACCACGAGTGGGAAGATCCTCAGGCGGGAACTGCGCACCCGGGCGTAGCGACCACCAGGCACGATGTACACGGCACGACCAGCACACACCGAGGGGCCCGGCCCTTCGCGCACGTACGAGAGAAAGGTGGCGGCGATGGCCAAGGCGACGGAGACGAGCGGCACCACCCCCGTCCCCCAGCGGCTGCTCGCCGCCGCCACCCGGCTCTTCGCGGAGAACGGCTACGACCGCACCTCCGTGCAGGAGATCGTCGAGGCGGCGGGCGTCACCAAGGGCGCGCTCTACCACTACTTCGGCTCCAAGGAGGACCTCCTCCAGGAGGTGTACGCCCGTGTGCTGCGCCTCCAGCAGGAGCGGCTCGACGCCTTCGCCGGCGCGGACGAGCCGATCGAGCGGCGGCTGCGCGAGGCGGCCGCCGACGTGGTGGTGACCACCATCGACAACCTCGACGACGCGGCGATCTTCTTCCGCTCGATGCACCATCTGAGCCCGGAGAAGAACAAGCAGGTCCGCGCCGAGCGCCGCCGCTACCACGAGCGCTTCCGCGCGCTGGTCGAGGAGGGCCAGGCCGCCGGGGTGTTCTCCACCGCGACCCCGGCCGACCTGGTGGTGGACTACCACTTCGGCTCGGTCCACCACCTGTCCACCTGGTACCGCCCGGACGGGCCGCTCACCCAGCAGCAGGTCGCCGACCACCTCGCCGACCTGCTGCTGCGTGCCCTGCGGCCCTGAACCGGCCGATCGCTACAGGTACTTCTTCAGCTCGCGGCGCGCCAGTGAGCGCTGGTGGACCTCGTCGGGTCCATCCGCGAGCCTCAACGTGCGTGCCGCGGCCCACAGTTCGGCCAGCGGGAAGTCCTGGCTGACGCCGCCCGCCCCGTGCAGCTGGACGGCGCGGTCGATGATGTCGACGACCGTGCGCGGCGTGGCGATCTTGATGGCCTGGATCTCGGTGTGCGCCCCGCGGTTGCCCACCGTGTCCATCAGCCAGGCGGTCTTCAGGACGAGCAGCCGGAGCTGCTCGACCGCGACCCGGGAGTCCGCGATCCACTCCTGGACCACGCCCTGCTGGGCGATGGGCCTGCCGAACGCCGTACGGGACACCGCCCGGCGGCACATCAGCTCGATCGCCCGCTCGGCCATGCCGATCAGCCGCATGCAGTGGTGGATCCGGCCGGGCCCGAGCCGGGCCTGGGCGATGGCGAAGCCGCCGCCCTCCTCGCCGATCAGGTTGCTCGCGGGCACCCGGGCGCCGTGGAAGACGACCTCGGCGTGGCCCCCGTGGTAGTGGTCCTCGTAGCCGTACACCCGCATGGCGCGGCGGATCTCCACGCCCGGGGTGTCGCGCGGGACCAGCACCATCGACTGCTGGCGGCGGACGTCCGCGCCCGCGGGATCGGTCTTGCCCATCACGATGAAGATCGCGCAGTCCGGGTTCATGGCGCCGGAGATGTACCACTTGCGCCCGGTGATGACGTAGTCGTCGCCGTCCCGTTCGATGCGGGTCTCGATGTTGGTGGCGTCCGAGGAGGCGACCTCGGGCTCGGTCATCGCGAACGCGGAGCGGATCTCCCCGGCCAGCAGCGGTTCGAGCCACCGCTTCTTCTGCTCGTCCGAGCCGAACTGGGTCAGCACCTCCATGTTCCCGGTGTCCGGGGCCGCGCAGTTGAGGGCGGTGGGCGCCAGGTGCGGGGAGCGGCCAGTGATTTCGGCCAGCGGGGCGTACTGGAGGTTGGTGAGCCCCGCGCCGTACTCCGCGTCGGGCAGGAACAGGTTCCACAGGCCCTGCCTGCGCGCCTCGGCCTTGAGGTCCTCGACCACCCGCGGGGTGTCCCACGGCGAGGCGAGCAAGGCGCGCTGCTCCTCGGCGACGGCCTCGGCGGGGTGGACGTGCCCGTCCATGAAGGCCATGAGTGTGGTCCGCAGCTCTTGGGTGCGGGCGTCGAATGCGAAGTCCATGGCGGGTGTTCAGCCTTCCTGGAGGGTGGTGAGGCCGTGCTCGATGAAGACGGGGACCAGCTCGCCGATGCGGTCGAAGCCGGCGCCCACGGTCTGGCCGAGGGTGTAGCGGTAGTGGATGCCTTCGAGGATCACGGCGAGCTTGAACCAGGCGAACGCCGTGTACCAGGCGATGGCCGAGGTGTCGCGGCCGGAGCGGGACGCATAGCGCTCGATCAGCTCGGCGGGGTCGGGGTGGCCGGCGGCGCCGGCCGTGGTGGAGACCGGCGAGTCGGGGACCTCCAGCTTCGCGCTGTACATCACGAGCAGGCCGAGGTCGGTCAACGGGTCGCCCAGCGTGGACATCTCCCAGTCGAGGACCGCCTTGATCCGGTCGTCGTCGCCGATCAGGACGTTGTCGAGGCGGTAGTCGCCGTGCACGACGGTGGGCGGGGGGGAGGTGGGCAGCTCCCGGCCCAGGGCCGCGTGCAGCTCGTCGATGCCGACCAGGTCGCGGTTGCGGGAGGCGTCGAGCTGCTTGCCCCAGCGGCGCAGCTGGCGGTCGAGGAAGCCCTCGGGCCGCCCGAAGTCGCCGAGGCCGACCGAGGCGGGGTCCACGGCGTGCAGCTCGACGAGCGTGTCGACGAGGGCGAGCACGGCCGCCCGGGTCCGCTCGGGGCCGAGCGGGGCGAGCTGCCGCGCGGTGCGGTACGGCGTGCCGACGACGTACTCCATGACGTAGAACGGCGAGCCGAGCACCGACTCGTCCTCGCAGAGCAGCACCGGCTCGGGCACCGGGACGGCCGTCGGGTGCAGGGCGCTGATGACCCGGTGCTCGCGCTGCATGTCGTGCGCGGTGGCGAGCACATGGCCCAGCGGCGGCCGCCGCACGACCCACCGGCCGGTCCCGTCGGTGACGACATACGTCAGGTTCGACCGGCCCCCCTCGATCAGCCGGGCGCTGAGCGGTCCGCTCACGAGGCCCGGACGCGCGCGGTCCAGATGGGCCCGCAGCCGCTCCGGGTCGAGGCCTGGCGGGGGGACTGTGCTCATGGTCGGCACCTCCGGAACGGGGGTCGGTCATCCTGTCCGGAGCCACGCTACCGACCAGTCGGTATGCCGTCCAGGGCGGACAGCGAATGGGACGGCGAATGTGGCGTGCCGGAGGCGGGGGTCAGAAGAGTACGGCCACGGCGAAACAGGCCAGCGCCACCGCGCAGGCGGCCGCGCCGACCGCGGTACCCACCCCGAGGACCCGCGGGCGGGCGGCGCCGCTCAGAGCCTGGATGCGGCGGTGCGCCACGACCAGGAAACCGAGCCACACCAGGCCGCTGAGCGCCACCGCGACCAGGGAGAGCGGTGAACCCCCGCGGTGCAGCGCCTGTCTGGCGGCCAGCACGGCGGCCACCGTGCAGGCCAGGGTGGTGCGCCGCCAGGCGAGCCGGGTCCGCTCCGGCTGGAGCCCCGGGTCGCGCGCGGGGACGGGCTGGGGCATCAGCCCGCCCAGCCGAAGACGACGACCACCACCATGACGACGGCGACGAACGCGACGGCGAGACCGAGCAGTGTGGGGAACCGCGACACGGGCAGGTCCTCGCCGCGCCGCATGGCCCGCTCGCAGCGCACCCAGTGGTTCACCGCCCGCAGCGCGCACAGCACGCCCGAGGCGAGCAGCGCCAGCGCGAGCGCCACCCGCACGCCCCAGCGCAGCCCGGGCAGGAACTGGTCGACCGCGAAACCGCCTCCGACCAGCGCGAGCGAGGTCCTGATCCAGGCCAGGAAGGTGCGCTCGTTGGCGAGCGAGAACCGGTAGTCGGGGGTCTCGCCCTCCTCGCCGATGCGCTGGGGCGCGAACCACAGCCGCAGGGTCTGCCCGATCGTGATCACGTCCCGCACCCTACCCGGCGGCCCTTCAGGACAGGGCGATCCCCGAGGCACGCAGCCGCTGCCAGGCCGCGAGCCCGTCCGGCACCCACTCCCACGTCCCGATCCGACGCTCCAGCTCGGCGAGCGGCAGGAAGTCGTGCCAGGCGACCTCCGCCACCTGCGGGTTCACCGGCAGCTCGCAGCGCACCTCGTACACGGACGACCACCAGCTCTGGGCGCCGTTCTCGTAGAGGAACTTGAACAGCGGCACGGGCCGCGGCAGCCCGGACACCCCGAGCTCCTCCTCGGCCTCGCGCAGCGCCGCGCCGTCGTACGACTCGCCCGCGCCGACCACCCCGCCGACGAACATGTCGTACAGGGAGGGGAAGACGAGCTTGTCAGGGGTGCGCCGGTGCACGAAGATCCGGCCCTCGGCGTCCCGGGCCAGGATGAACACGCAGCGGTGGCGGAGGTGGTGCGCGTAGGCGTCGGCGCGGCGGGCCTGTCCGATCACGGTGTCGTTCGCGTCGACGATGTCCAGGATTTCGTCAGCCGGGTTCATGGAGCCATGAAACCACCGCCCCCGCGGCCGGCCGCCGGGGCGCTCAGTGCGGCTGGAGGTCGCGGACTTCTTCCCTCGGCGCGGTGCCCGACGGCATCGCCGGGTGCAGCCCGAGCAGCACGATCCCGGCCACGATCGCCGCGAGCCCGGCCGCCTCCCAGGCGAGCGCGCCCGCGTCGGTACGCAGCCGGTCCCCGAGGAAGCCGACGCCGCAGGCGATCCCCGCGAGCGGCTGGGCGGCCGTCAGGGCGGGCAGCGACATGCGCAGCGGCGCGGTCTCGAAGGCGCTCTGCACCAGGACCAGACCGGTCACCCCGAGGGCGATCACCCCGTACGGCTGCCAGCTCGTCATCAACTCCGGCCAGCCGCCGCCCGACAGGCGCTGGCCGCTGATCCGGGTCAGCGCGTCCTGGAGCCCGTACAGCAGGCCCGCGGCGACGGCCAGCATGACCGGCGCGGCCACGCTGAGCCGGTCGTGCTTGGCGAGCCCCGCAAGGAGCAGCGCGATCCCGACCACCAGGCCCACGATGAGCCAGTGCCGCAGCGCGCCCGCCTCCGAGACGCCGCCGTGCGGCTGGCCCGCCACGATGAAGGCCGTCACCCCGCCCGCGAGCAGGGCCAGGCCCGCCCAGCCCTGGCGGCCCAGCGGCTGGCGGGTCCAGAGTCTGGACAGCCACATCGCGAAGAAGAGGTTGGTCGCCACCAGCGGCTCGACCAGCGAGACCTCGCCCCAGCCCAGTGCGAGGGCGCTGAGCACCATGCCCGCCACCATCAGGCCTATCCCGGCCAGCCAGCGCGGCATCCGCACCAGGTCGAGCAGCAGCCGCGGCGACATGAAGTCGCTCAGCGGGGCATGCTGCGCCGCGTTCTGCTGCAACACGAAGCCCGAGCCCAGACAGCACGCTGCGCTCACGGCGAGGACGAGGACCAGGACCGACACGACGTACACCTCAAGTACGGCCGGGGGGCACTGACTTGGCCGACGATAGCGCTCCGGGGGCGCGGATGCCTCCCGGGTGCCCGGACCCGGACGGTTGACGCCGGGTGGGTGCCCGCCGAAGATCTGACGCACGGGTAACGTGGCGGACGAGCGGAGTGACGGGCCCATGGCGTACGACGCCGATGTGATCGTGATCGGGGCGGGGCTCGCGGGCCTGGTGGCCACGGCCGAGCTGGCGGACGCCGGCAAGAAGGTGATCCTGCTCGACCAGGAGCCCGAGCAGTCGCTCGGCGGCCAGGCCCACTGGTCCTTCGGCGGGCTCTTCCTCGTGGACTCGCCCGAGCAGCGCCGCATGCGGATCAGGGACAGCCGGGCGCTGGCGCTCCAGGACTGGTACGGCACGGCCGGCTTCGACCGGCCGGAGGACCACTGGCCGCGCGAGTGGGCGAAGGCGTACGTCGACTTCGCCTCCGGCGAGAAGCGGGCGTGGCTGCACGCCCAGGGGGTCCGCTTCTTCCCCGTGGTGGGCTGGGCCGAGCGGGGCGGTTACGACGCCAACGGGCATGGCAACTCCGTTCCCCGCTTCCACATCACCTGGGGCACCGGGCCGGGCATCGTGGCACCGTTCGAGCGGCGGGTGCGGGAGTCCGCCGCCCGGGGGCTTGTGCGGTTCGGGTTCCGGCACCGGGTGACGGGCCTTCGACGCACCGCCGGTGCCCTCGACACCGTGACCGGCGAGGTCCTGGAGCCGTCCGGCGCCGAGCGCGGAACCGCATCCACCCGGACCGTCACCGGCTCCTTCGAGCTTACGGCGCAGGCGGTCATCGTGACCAGCGGCGGCATCGGAGGCAACCACGACCTCGTGCGGGCCCAGTGGCCCCAGCGGCTCGGCACCCCGCCGGAGCATCTGCTCTCCGGCGTGCCCGCGCATGTCGACGGCCTCATGCTCGGCATCGCGGAGGAGGCCGGCGCCCACCACATCAACCGCGACCGGATGTGGCACTACACCGAGGGCATCCAGAACTGGAACCCGATCTGGGCCCGGCACGGCATCCGCATCCTGCCCGGCCCCTCCTCGCTCTGGCTGGACGCGCGCGGCAACCGGCTGCCCGTGCCGCTCTTCCCAGGCTTCGACACCCTCGGCACGCTCGACCACATCATGAAGACCGGCCACGACCACACGTGGTTTGTGCTCGACCGGAAGATCATCGGCAAGGAGTTCGCGCTGTCGGGCTCCGAGCAGAACCCCGACCTGACCGGCAAGTCCGTGCGCGGGGTCATCGGGCGGGCGCGGGCGGACGTGCCGGGTCCGGTGAAGGCGTTCATGGACCACGGCGCCGACTTCGTCGTCGAGAAGGACCTGGCCTCGCTGGTGCGCGGCATGAACGCGCTCACCAAGGAACCCCTGCTCGACGAGGCGGCGGTGCGCCGCGAGATCGTGGCCCGCGACCGTGAGATCGCCAATCCCTTCACCAAGGACCTCCAGGTCACCGCCATCCGCGGGGCGCGCAACTACCTGGGCGACAAGCTGATCCGCACCGCGCCCCCGCACCGCATCCTGGACCCGAAGGCCGGCCCGCTGATCGCGGTCAAGCTGCACATCCTGACGCGCAAGTCGCTCGGCGGCCTGGAGACCGACCTCTCCTCCCGGGTGCTCACGGCGGGCGGCGAGCCGCTGCCGGGCCTGTACGCGGCGGGCGAGGCGGCCGGGTTCGGCGGCGGCGGCGTGCACGGCTACCGCTCCCTGGAGGGGACCTTCCTCGGCGGCTGCATCTTCTCGGGCCGCGTGGCGGGCCGGGCCGCGGCGAAGGCCGTCTCCTAGCCGCGGCGGGGTGGGCCCGCACCCCTCAGTCCCGGCCTAGGCGCTCCACCAGGCGGAACCGCGTGGCGATCACCGGGGTCTCGTCGGTGACCTCGAAATCGGGGTCGCCGAGGGCCTCCAGCATCTCGGGGCCGCGCCAGAACCCCTCGTGGTTGGCGCGCCACTGGGCCACGCTCTCGTCCCCCTCGCCCTCGTCGATCGCGTGCTGGAGGTCCACCTCGGCGAGCGGAAGGACCCGCACGCCGGTCACCTCGATCACGGCGACCGCCTCGCCCGCCGAGTCGATCACGCGGCTGCGCTCCCCGACGTACGGCAGGGGATCGCCCGCGTGCTCGTAGTCGGCGAGCAGACCGGTGGTCGAGGTCTTCGCGCCGCTGAGCACCGCCGCGACCAGTTGGTCACGCAGGGGACCCGGAAAAGCCAGCAGGAATTCGGGCAGCGTCTGTTGATCAGTCATGTGACCAGACTAGGCGGAACCCGCGTCGCTCAACTCCCCTGAGCAGGGCTCAAGTTCACCGATCTCTCAAGGGCCGAACGGCCTTGACGTGGAGCACCGCGCACCGCTTTGCTGTCGGCGACCACCGTGCACGTGTTCAGCGTTCACATGCGTGCCCGGGCGCCCTCGCCTCACACAGGAAGTACGCGGATGTCCCCGCCTCCGCCCCCGCCCGGCCGACCCCGCCGGCGGAGCGGCCGGTCCTTCGATCCGGCCCTCGACGACACCAGACTCGCCACGGTCCGGGAGCAGTTGGCGCAGGAACCGAAAGGGCAGACCCGCATGCCGAGCCAGACCGGCGAGACCGAGATCAGCACGTACCAGGGGCAGGAGGGGGCACTGCGCGCCGGCCGCCTCGGCACCCCGGGGCTGCTGCTCTCGGTGCTCGCCGCGAGCGCGCCCCTGATGGTGGTGGCCGGGGTGATGCCCACCGCGTTCGCCGCGATGGGCGTCGTCGGGCAGCCCCTGCTGTTCCTGATCCTCGGCGCGGTCCTCGCCCTGTTCAGCGTCGGGTACGCCGAGATGAGCCGCCATGTGCACAACGCGGGCGCGTTCTACGCGTACATCGCGCGGGGGCTCGGGCCGACCGCCGGGGCCTCGGCCGCCTTTGGGGCGCTCGCCGCCTACAGCGCGCTCCAGGTCGGCATCTACGGCATGTTCGGGTTCGAGGTCTCCGCGCTGCTCGACACCTACGCGCACGTCGGCATCGACTGGTGGGTGCCCGCGCTGCTCGCCGTCGCCCTGGTGGGCGCGCTCGCCTGGCTGAAGATCGACCTCAATGCCACGGTGCTCGGGGTGCTCCTGGTCGTCGAGGTCGCCCTCGTGGTCGTCTTCGACGGCACGGCGCTGGCGAAACCGGCCGCGGGCGGGCTCTCGCTGCACGCCTTCAACCCGCACACCCTGAGCGCCGGCGGCAGCGCCGGTGTCGCGCTGTGCTTCTGCGTCGCCGCGTTCACCGGGTTCGAGCAGGCGCCCGTGTACGCCGAGGAGACCCGCCGCCCGCACGCCGTCGTCCAGCGCGTCATGTTCCTCGCCGTCGGCTTCGTGGCGGTGTTCTTCGCGCTCAGCTCCTGGGCGCTCACGCTGGCGACGGGCCCGCGCGACATCGTGGACTCCGCCCAGAAGATGGGCCCGGGGCTGCTGTTCGCGCTGGCCGAGAAGAACCTCGGCAGCACGTTCACCGACGTGCTCCACGTCCTGTTCGTGACCGGCATGTTCGCGGCGCTGCTCAGCCTCCACAACGTCGTCGCCCGCTACGCCTTCGCCATGGGCCGCGAGGGGCTGCTGCCCGCCGGCTGCGGCCGCACCAGCAGCACCAGCGGGGCCCCGGCGGGCGGCTCGCTGCTCCAGACCGTGATCTCGGTCGTGGTCGTGGCGACCTTCGCGCTCACCGACCGCCGGCCGGCCGGCGACCCGACCGCGCCCGTCACGCACCTGTTCACCTGGATGGGCAACGTCGGCGCGCTCGGCGTGACCCTTCTGATGGCCACCGCCTCCTTCGCCATGATCGTCTTCTCCGTCCGCCGGGGAGCGGCCGGGGCCCAGCGGTGGCGGCTGCTCGCCGCGGGCGCCGCGGGCGTCGCGCTGCTCGGCATCGCCGCGTACACCGTCAAGCAGTTCCCTGTGCTGGTCGGCGCGGGGCCGCGCTCCGCGCTCACCTGGGTGCTGCCCGGCATCGTGGCGCTCGCGCTGGTCGTGGGCCTGGTCCACGGCCTGGTGCTGCGGTCGAGGAGGCCGCAGGCGCACGCCCGGATCGGCCTGGGCGACGGGGCCTTCCGGCTGGAGCGGGCGGCCGCCGCCGAGCGGGACGGGTGCGCCGCGGTGCCGGGCCGCCGCGAGCCCGGTCAGCGGGAGGCGGGCCGCGGCGCCGGGCGGTGAGCCGGCCGGGGGAATTCTGACGGAACGGTGACGGACGGCCGGGGCCCCTGGCAGGACCGGCCCGCGGGTGTTCGAATCGTCGGGTGAGACCAGATCCAACGCCACCGCCCGCGCGGGGCGCACCCGTCGGGCGCCGGCTCGTGCTCGGCATGCTCGGGCTCGGCGTGGCCGGCGTCGCCTCGGCGCGCTACGTCCAGAGCGGCCTGGAGTCGTTCCTCGGCGCCGCCGCCGACAAGGACCCCACCGGGCTGACCAGTCTGCTGCCCAACGGCGGCGGCTTCCGCTACTACTCGGTGGCCGCCTCCGTGCCCGACCGGAGCGCCGCCGACTACCGGCTCACCGTGGACGGCCTGGTCACCAGGCCCGCCACCTACACCCTCGACGCCCTGCGCGCGCTGCCGCAGACCCGGCTGGTGCGCGACGTGCAGTGCGTGACGGGCTGGCGGGTGCCCGGCACCCCGTTCGCCGGGGTCCAGCTGTCCCGCCTCCTCGACGCGGCGGGGGTGCGGCCGGGCGCCGGGGCGGTCCGGTTCACCTGCTTCGACGGGGCGTACAGCGAGAGCCTCACCCTCGAACAGGCGCGCCGCGACGACGTGTTGGTCGCGCTGAGCATGCAGGACAAGCCGGTCAGCCACGCCCACGGCGGCCCGGTCCGGCTGTATGTGGCGCCCATGTACTTCTACAAGTCGGCGAAGTGGCTGTCCGGGATCACCGTGACGGAGAAGGTCGAGCGGGGATTCTGGGAGGAGCGAGGCTATGACACCGACGCCTGGGTCGGCCGGTCCAACGGACGCCAGGACACCCCCACCTCCTGAACTCCCGCACCGGGTAAGCAGGTTCACCCCGGGGGAGCGGTGGGTGCACCGCGCCACGGCGTGGCTGATGGGCGCCTGTGTGGTGACCGCGGCGATCCTGTACGTCCCCCAGTTCGCCGAGGCCGTCGGCCGCCGGGAGCTGGTGGTGCGGGTGCACGAGATCTGTGGGGTGCTGCTGCCCGCGCCGGTGCTGCTCGGGCTCGCCTCCCGGGCATTCCGGGCGGACCTGGGCCGCCTCAACCGCTTCCTGCCGTACGACAGGACCTGGCTGCGCACCGCGCTGCGCAGGGAGCGGGAGCCGCGGCCGGCCGGGAAGTTCAACGCCGGTCAGAAGGTGTACGCGGGCTGGATCGCGGGGGCCGGCCTGGTGATGCTGGGCACCGGGGTGCTGATGTGGTTCACGCACCTCGCGCCCATCGAGGTGCGGATCGGCTCCACCTTCGTGCACGACTGGCTGTCGCTGGCGGTCGGGATCGTCGTCATCGGCCATGTGTGGATGGCGCTCGGCGACCCGGAGGCACGCCGTGGCATGCGCACCGGGTCGGTCGAGCGGCCCTGGGCGGAACGGGAACACCCGTTGTGGGAGCCGGAGCTAGACGACGAGTGACAGCAGCAGGACGAAGCCGAGTGCCACCACGGAGATGATCGTCTCCATCACCGACCAGGTCTTGATCGTCTGGCCGACGTTCATCCCGAAGTACTCCTTGACCAGCCAGAACCCGGCGTCGTTCACATGGCTGAAGAAGAGCGAGCCGGCCCCGACGGCCAGCACGAGCAGGGCCGCGTGCGCGGTCGACATGTCGGCCGCGAGCGGCGCCACGAGTCCGGCCGCCGAGATGGTCGCCACCGTCGCCGAGCCGGTCGCGAGCCGGATCGCCACCGCGATCAGCCAGGCGAGCAGCAGGGAGGGGATCGCCCAGTCCTTGGAGAGGTCCAGGATCATCTGGCCGACACCCGCGTCGATGAGCGTCTGCTTGAAGCCGCCGCCCGCGCCCACGATCAGCAGGATGCCCGCGATCGGCGCGAGGGACTTCTCGACGGTCGCCGAGATCCGCTCCTTGGTGAACCCGGCCGCCCGTCCCAGCGTGAAGATGGCCACGACGACGGCGGCGAGCAGCGCGATCAGCGGGGAGCCGACCACGTCGGTGACCCGCTGGACGTGGTTCTTCGGATCGTCGACGACGATGTCGACCAGGGCCTTGGCCAGCATCAGGACGACCGGGAGCAGCACGGTGACGATGGTCGCGCCGAAGCCCGGCCGCTTCTCCAGGTCCTCGGAGGGACGGCTGGGCACCATCTTGTCCGGGGCCGGGATGTCGACCCAGCGGGCCGCGTACTTGGAGAACAGCGGGCCCGCGATGATCACCGTCGGAATCGCGACGACCACGCCGAGCGCCAGCGTCACCCCGAGGTTGGCGTGGATCGCGTCGATGGCGACCAGCGGTCCCGGGTGCGGCGGGATCAGGCCGTGCATCACGGACAGACCCGCGAGCGCGGGGATGCCGATCCGCATCAGCGAGTAGTTGCCGCGCTTGGCGACGAGGAGCACCACGGGGATCAGCAGCACGATGCCGACCTCGAAGAACAGCGGCAGCCCGATGATCGAGGCGATGGCCACCATCGCCCACGGCATGGCCCGCCCGCCGGACTTCCCGGCCCTGGCCAGGATGGTGTCGACGATCTGGTCCGCGCCGCCGGAGTCGGCGAGCAGCTTGCCGAGGATGGCACCGAGCGCGATCAGCACGCCCACTCCGGCGACCGTGCTGCCGAGACCGCCGCTGAAGCTGGCGATGGCCTTGTCGAGCGGGGCGCCCGCGAAGGCGCCGAGCGCCAGCGAGCCGATGGTCAGGGCCAGGAAGGCGTGCAGCTTGAACCTGGTGATGAGCAGAACGATGACGGCGATGCCCGCGAGTACGGCAATGCCCAGCTGGGTGTTGCCGGCCGAGGTGATCGGCTCCGGGGCGCCCGCTGCCAGGAACTCGACGCTGAGTCTGGTCACGGTGGGGATTCCTTAGGTGGTGAGCGGTCGCAGAGCGGCGGCGGCCCGCTCCGCGATGTCCTCGGGGGTGCCGGAGACGTCGACCGAGACACCCGTCTCGTCGGCGCCCAGCGGCTGGAGGGTGGCGAACTGCGAATCGAGCAGCGCGGTCGGCATGAAGTGGCCCTTGCGCTCGGCCATCCGCCGCTCGATGAGCGCGCGGTCGCCGGTCAGGTGCAGGAAGACCAGGCCGGGGGCGGCCGCCCGCAGCCGGTCGCGGTAGCTCCGCTTGAGCGCGGAGCTGCTGACGACTCCGCCGAGCCCGGCGCGGCCGTGCGCCCACGCGCCGATCGCGTCGAGCCAGGGCCAGCGGTCGTCGTCGTCCAGCGGGATGCCCGCGGACATCTTGGCGACGTTGGCCTGGGGGTGGAAGTCGTCTCCCTCGGCGTAGGGGACGCCGAGCCGTTCTGCGACCAGCGGCCCGATGGTGGTCTTGCCGGTCCCGGCAACACCCATCACGACGATGGTCAGGGGGGAGTTCATGCGGGTGGTGCCTCGCTGTCTTCATCGACATCGATGTCCGTTGCGCACACTCAAACCCATTAGGTACGACATATTCAAGAGCCCGTGATGTAAAAGTCATACTTTTGAGGCCCGATGGCCGCCCCGTAGGCTTGGCCCATGACGACTCGGGCCCGGGGGCTTCACACGCATGTGCTCGACAGCCTGGGTCTGGCGATCACCGCGGGGGAGTACCCGCCGGGCAGTGTGCTGCGCACCGACGAGCTCGCCCAGCGCTTCGACGTCTCGCGCACCGTGGTCCGCGAGGTGATCCGGGTCCTCGAATCCATGTACCTGGTCGAGTCCAGGCGCCGGGTCGGCGTGACCGTCCAGCGGGCCGAGCAGTGGAACGTCTACGACCCGCAGGTCATCCGGTGGCGGCTCGCGGGCGCCGACCGGCCGCGCCAGCTGCGCTCCCTGACCGTGCTGCGCTCCGCAGTGGAGCCGGTCGCCGCCGGGCTCGCCGCGCTGCGGGCCACCCCCGCCCAGTGCGCCGACCTCACCGAGCAGGCCCTCGGCATGGTCGCCACCTCGCGCGGGCGGCAGCTGGAGGCGTACCTCGTGCACGACGTCGCCTTCCACCGGATCGTGCTCAACGCCTCCGGCAACGAGATGTTCGCCCGGCTCGGCGACGTGGTGGCCGAGGTCCTCACCGGCCGCACCCACCACCAGGTGATGTTCCCCGACCCGGATCCGGCCGCCGTCACTTTGCATGTGCGGGTGGCCGAGGCGGTGCGCGAACGCGACGCCGCGGAGGCCGAGCGGCTGACCCGGGAGATCGCGGTGGGAGCCCTCCAGGAACTGGACGTCCTCGCCCCATAGGTACCCTGGGCAACAAAAAACGCTCACGGGATGCTTTTCTGTTACCTCAGAAACACCTCAAATCTGTCTCTACGTGACATTGGACACTGCCAAACTGTGCCGACAGCCGGGACCATGGGCCGTTGGTCCGTGCCATGGTGACGACTAGTCCCAGCCAAGGTGACGACCTGCATCACCGGTTAGGCCGGTCCCGCACGACCGCATGACCCCTCACAAAGGCGAACTACTCCATGAGTGACCGCACCATGCCTGCGGCCGAGACCCAGAGTGCCCCCGCGGGGGCGACGACGGGCACCCCCCACATCGACGCCGGTGACGCCGGTTACAGCAAGGACCTCAAGTCCCGCCACATCAACATGATCGCCATCGGCGGCGCGATAGGCACCGGCCTCTTCCTCGGTGCCGGCGGCCGGATGGCGGGCGCGGGCCCCTCGCTCGCCATCGCCTACGCGGTCTGCGGCGTCTTCGCCTTCTTCGTCGTACGGGCCCTGGGTGAGCTCGTGCTCTACCGCCCCTCCTCGGGTGCCTTCGTCAGTTACGCCCGTGAGTTCATGGGGGAGAAGGGCGCCTACACGGCGGGCTGGCTGTACTTCCTGAACTGGTCGACCACCGCCGTCGCCGACATCACCGCGGCCGCGACCTATGCCCACTTCTGGGCCATGTTCAGCAGCGTTCCGCAGTGGGTCTGCGCCCTGGTCGCGCTCGCCGTCGTCCTCACCGCCAACCTCATCTCGGTGAAGTACTTCGGCGAGATGGAATTCTGGTTCGCGATCATCAAGGTCGTCGCCCTGGTCGCGTTCATGCTCGTCGGCATCTACCTCGTGGTCACCCAGCACGACGTGGACGGCGCCACCCCGGGCCTCGCCAACATCACCAGCCACGGCGGCATCTTCCCGATGGGCATGCTGCCCATGCTGCTCGTCATCCAGGGCGTCGTCTTCGCCTACGCCTCGGTCGAGCTGTGCGGCGTCGCCGCCGGCGAGACGGAGAACCCGCACAAGATCCTGCCCAAGGCGATCAACTCGATCATGTGGCGCGTCGGCATCTTCTACGTCGGCTCGGTCGTGCTGCTCGCGCTGCTCCTCCCGTACACCGAGTACTCCGAGAACCAGAGCCCGTTCGTCACCGTCCTGGACAAGATCGGGGTACCCGGCGCGGCCGGCGTGATGAACCTGGTGGTCCTCACCGCCGCCCTCTCCAGCCTCAACTCGGGCCTGTACTCCACCGGCCGCATCCTGCGCTCGATGTCGCTCGCGGGCTCCGCGCCCAAGTTCGTCGGCGTGATGAACAAGGGCAAGGTCCCCTACGGCGGCGTGCTCTTCACCGCGTTCTTCGGCGTCCTCGGCGTCGCCCTCAACGGCTTCGTGCCCGACGACGCCTTCGAGATCGTGCTGAACTTCGCCTCCATCGGCATCCTCGGCACCTGGGCGATGATCATGATCTGCTCGCTGCTGTTCTGGCGCCGCGCACAGGAGGGCCGCCTCCAGCGCCCCTCCTACCAGCTGCCCTGGGCCCCGTACACGCAGATCGTGACCCTGGTCTTCCTCGCCGCCGTGGCGTTCTTGATGTGGTACGGCGGGGGAGTGGGCCGCACCACGATCTACTGCCTGCCGATCATCGCGGCGCTGCTCGTCGGCGGCTGGTACGTCGTCCGCAAGCGGGTCGGCGCGATCGCCTCGGCCTTGGAGAAGTAGTCCCACCCAGGCCTGCCGAGAGGGCGGCACCCCGGTTCGCCGGGGTGCCGCCCTCTTCGCATGCGCGGCGGGAGGCCTCAGGCCCGCACGTGCCCCAGCCGGGCCGCGGCCGCCGCGAGCATCATCTCCAGGGCCGCCGGATAGGCGCTGCGGCCCATCTCCGCCACCAGCGTCGGCGCGGTCGCCGCCACATGCGGATGGGAGCGGGCCGGAAGCCGCGCGTACTTCTCCCGCCAGGCCCGCTCCTCCTGGGCCCGGGAGCGCGTCGGCAGCGTGAGCACGGCCGCGTCGAGCGCCGCGAAGGACAGGGCCTGGTCGACGAAGACGTGGTAGATCCGCACCGCCTCCGCGTCCGGGAACCCGGCGCCGCGCAGGATCCCGAGGATCATCTCCACCGACCGCATCTCGTTGACCCGCCCGGTCACCCGGGTGCAGGTCAGCAGCGCCGCCTGCGGATGGGCCTGGTAGTCGGCGTGGATGCGCAGGCCGAGCGAGCGCAGGTCGGCCCGCCACTCGCCGGTCGGCCGCCAGGAGCGCAGGGTGCGGCCGATGAGCTCGTCGGCCACCGCGAGCAGCAGGTCGTCGGTGTCGTGGAAGTACCGGTAGAGCGCGCTCGGATCCGCGCCCAGGGCCGTACCCAGCCGGCGCACGGTCAGCGCCGCCGCACCGTGCTCGCCGATCAGCCGCAGCGCCGTCTCGACGATCAGCTCCTCGGACAGCACCGTGCCCCGCTTGGTGGGCCGACGGCGCCGCCGCTCCCCGTCCGCCACGACTCGCTCGCTCATGCGCCGCACCCTACGAACCGCCGCCCATTATGACAACAGCGTTGACGCAACGGTCCGGCGGCGAGTTCGATGTGCCGCCATCGGGGCCGACGAGCGCCCCTTCGCGAAGGAGCGTCCGTGAGCACTCCCTACGGCAGTGACCCGCCCGTTCTGCGCAAGAGCCTCGGCGTCCTCGACGGCGTCGCGATAGCCGCCTCCTCCACGGCGGCCACCACCAGCATCGGCATCGGACTCGGCGTCACGGCCGGCGCGGTGGGCCTGCACCTCCCGATCGTCATGCTGCTCGCGTTCGTGCCGATCCTCGGCATCGCGAGCGCCTACACGCGGCTCAACAAGGTCGAGCCCAACATGGGCAGCGGCTATGTGTGGGTGGGCCGCTCGCTCAACCCCTGGCTGGGCTTCCTCACCGGCTGGATCGGCATCGTCTCGACGGTCGTCTTCCTCTCCTACACCACCGCCGTCACCGGCTCCGCCCTCATCCAACTGGCGGGCGAGAGCGGTCTGCACGAGGTCGGCGGGCTGCGCCTGGACCCCGACTCCACCGCCCAGTCCACCGCGCTGGGCATCGTGGTCCTGGTCGCCGTCACCTTCACCGCGGTCGTGGGCACCCGCTCGGCGGCCACCCTGCAGAAGTGGCTCCTGGTCTTCGAGTACGCCGTGCTGCTCGGCTTCTGCGGCGACGGCCTGCTCAGGGGCCCGCACCCCTTCAGCCTCGACTGGCTCAACCCCTTCACCATCCCCTCCGGTCAGGCCCTCGCCCAGGGACTGCTGCTCTCCGTCTTCTGCTACTGGGGGTTCGAGTCGACCTTCAGCGTGAACGAGGAGATCCGGAACCCCGAGGACGCCTCCAAGGCCGGACTCATCACCCTGTTCACCATGCTCGGCCTGTTCCTCCTCGGCTCCTTCTCCTTCCAACGGGTACTCTCCGCCGACGAGCTGGTGGGACACGGCGCCCAGGGCCTCACCTTCTTCGGCGACCGGCTCGCCGGTCAGCCGCTCGCCGCCCTCCCCCTGGTGGCCCTGACCTTCTCGGCCGTCGCCTCGCTCCAGTCCGGCGTCATCCCCACCGTGCGCGGCATGTTCGCGATGAGCCGCGACCGCACGCTGGGCCCGCTGTGGCTCAAGGTCAGCCCCCGGTACGGGACCCCGGCGGCGGGCACCGTCGCCATCGGCTCCGTGGCGGCGGCCATCGCCGTCCTCTCGCTGCTCATCCCCAAGATCGGCGACCTGATCCTGGCGTCCGTCAACGCCATCGGGATCGTGGTGTCCCTCTACTACGCGCTGACCGCCCTGGCCGCGGCGAGCCGATTCCGCGGCGCCCTGAAGGAGAGCGCCGGCGAGGCGGTGCGCGCCGTCGTCATCCCGGTCCTCAGCGCCCTGTTCCTGCTCGGCCTCGGCGGCTACCTCGGCTGGACCTTCTACACCTCCGCCGACCACTTCGAAGTCAGCCCCGACAACGGCTGGTTCATGCTCCTGTGCCCCGCGGTGATGGTGCTCAGCGGGGTGGCCGCGGCCGCCTGGGCCAAGTGGGTGAGGAAATCACCGTACTTCGTCACCGGCCGCTCGACCATGGAGGACGACCCGCCGCCCCTGGGCGCCTCCCCCGAAACCGTCTGACCCCTTCGCACCACCTCCGCACAGAATGGATCCGCGCATGCGCCACACCCCCGCCGACCTCGTCTTCACCGGCGGTCCGGTCCTCACCCTGGACGCCGCCCGCTCCCGCGCCACCACGGTGGCCGTCACCGGGGACCGGATCACCGCCGTCGGCCACGACGAGGTGCGCGAACTGATCGGCCCGAGGACCGAAGTCGTCGACCTCGCGGGCAAGTTGCTGATCCCCGGCTTCCAGGACGCCCACGTCCACCCGGTGTCGGCGGGCATAGAACTGGCGCGCTGCGACCTCACCGGCCTGCGCACGGCGGCCGACACCCTCGCGGCCGTACGGGCCTACGCCGACGCCCACCCCGACCAGGAGTGGATCACCGGCGGCGGCTGGTCCATGGAAGCCTTCGAGGGCGGCAGCCCCACCCGCGACCTCCTCGACCGCGTCGTGCCCGACCGCCCCGTCTACCTCCCCAACCGGGACCACCACGGCGCCTGGGTCAACACCCCCGCCCTCACGCTCGCCCACATCACCCGGGACACCCCCGACCCCGCCGACGGCCGTATCGAGCGCGACGCGTCCGGCGAGCCCACCGGGCTGCTCCAGGAAGGGGCCATGGACCTGGTCGGCCGGTTCACCCCCCGCTCCACCCCCGCCGAACGGCTCGCGGCCCTGCTGCGCGCCCAGGCCCACCTCCACTCGTACGGGATCACCGCTTGGCAGGACGCGATCGTGGGCCGCTTCGGCTCCATGGACGACCCCGCGGACGCCTATGTGAGGGCCGCCCGCGACGGCTCGCTCACCGCCCGGGTGGCCGGAGCGCTGTGGTGGGACCGCGAGCGCGGCGCCGAGCAGATCGCCGAACTCGTCGAGCGACGGCGGGAGTTGGGCCACGGCAGGTTCCGGGCCGGATCGGTGAAGATCATGCTGGACGGGGTGGCCGAGACCGGCACCGCGGCCCTGCTCGGTCCCTACCTCGACGCCTGCGGCTGCGCCACCGCCAACACCGGCACCAGCTTCGTCGACCCCGCCGAACTGCGCGCCTACGTGACGCGGCTGGACGCGCTCGGCTTCCAGGCCCACTTCCACGCGCTCGGCGACCGCGCCGTACGCGAGGCGCTCGACGCGGTGCGGGCGGCCCGTGAGGCCAACGGGTGGAGCGACACCCGCCCGCACCTCGCCCACCTCCAGATCGTGCACCCCGACGACATCGGCCGCTTCCGCGAGCTCGGCGCGACCGCCAACATCCAGCCCCTGTGGGCCTCGCACGAACCCCAGATGGACGAGCTGACCATCCCCTTCCTCGGCGCGGAACGGGCCGGGTGGCAGTACCCGTTCGCGGCGCTGCTCCGCTCCGGGGCGACCGTGGCGGCGGGCTCCGACTGGCCGGTCAGCAGCCCCGACCCGATGGAGGGCATCCACACGGCGGTGAACCGGATCGCGCCCGGCGAGCAGGGCCCGGTGTTCCTGCCCGACCAGCGCATCACCCTGACCGCCGCGTTCGCCGCGTACACCGCGGGAACCGCCTATGTGAACCACCTCGACGACACCGGCTCGATCCGCGCGGGCGCCCTCGCCGACCTGGCGGTGCTCGACCGCGACCCGTACGCGGGGCCGCCGCAGGAGATCGGCGCGACCCGGGTGCTCGCGACCTACGTCGGCGGCGAGCGGGTGCACGAGGCCACCTCATAGGGTGTTCCCGATACACCCGACGGCACGGAACAGGGAGTGGCGGCATGTCGCAGCAGGTCCAAGGGGTCATCGCACCGGGGAAGAACCAGCCCGTACGGGTCGAGACCATCGTGGTGCCGGACCCGGGCCCCGGTGAGGCGGTGGTGCGGATCCAGGCCTGCGGCGTCTGCCACACCGACCTGCACTACAAGCAGGGCGGCATCAACGACGACTTCCCGTTCCTGCTCGGCCACGAGGCGTCCGGGATCGTGGAGTCGGTGGGCGAGGGCGTCACCGACGTCGCGCCCGGCGACTTCGTGATCCTCAACTGGCGTGCGGTGTGCGGGAGCTGCCGCGCCTGCCTGCGCGGTCGCCCGCAGTACTGCTTCAACACCCACAACGCCCGGCAGCGGATGACCCTGCTCGACGGCACCGAGCTCTCGCCCGCGCTCGGCATCGGCGCGTTCGCCGAGAAGACCCTGGTCGCGGCGGGCCAGTGCACCAAGGTCGACCCCGCCGTCTCGCCGGCGGTGGCGGGCCTGCTCGGCTGCGGAGTCATGGCCGGCATCGGCGCGGCCATCAACACCGGCAACGTCGGCCGGGGCGACTCGGTCGCCGTCATCGGCTGTGGCGGAGTCGGCGACGCGGCGATCGTCGGAGCCCGGCTCGCGGGCGCGGCCAGGATCATCGCCGTCGACATCGACGACCGCAAGCTCGCGACGGCCGAGACCATGGGCGCCACGCACACGGTCAACTCCCGTACGCGGGACGCCGTCGAGGCGATCCGGGAGCTGACCGGCGGCAACGGGGCGGACGTCGTCATCGAGGCGGTCGGCCACCCCGAGACGTACAAGCAGGCGTTCTACGCCCGCGACCTGGCGGGCACGGTCGTCCTGGTCGGCGTGCCGACCCCCGAGATGACCCTGGAGCTCCCGCTCCTGGACGTATTCGGCCGCGGCGGCGCCCTGAAGTCCTCCTGGTACGGCGACTGCCTGCCCTCGCGCGACTTCCCGATGCTGATCGACCTGCACCAGCAGGGGCGGATCGACCTCGGGGCGTTCGTCACCGAGACGATCGCGCTGGACGAGGTCGAGAAGGCCTTCGAGCGGATGCACGAAGGCGATGTGCTGCGCTCGGTGGTGGAGTTCTGATGACTGTTCGCACGCGTATCGATCATCTGGTCACGTCCGGCACGTTCGCTCTGGACGGCGGCACCTGGGACGTCGACAACAACGTGTGGATCGTCGGCGACGACGAGGAGGCCGTGGTCATCGACGCGGCCCACGACGCGGAGGCGATCCTGGCGGCACTGGGCGGGCGCAGGCTCAAGGCGATCCTCTGCACGCACGCCCACAACGACCACATCGACGCGGCCCCCGCCCTCTCGGACGCGACGGGCGCGCCGGTCCTGCTGCACCCCGCCGACCTCCCGCTCTGGAAGCAGACCCACCCCTCGCGCCTCCCGGACGGCGAACTGTCGGACGGGGAGAGCCTGTCGGTCGCCGATGTGGCCCTTGAGGTGCTCCACACCCCGGGCCACGCCCCGGGCGCGGTCTGCCTGTACGCCCCGGCGCTGGGCACGGTCTTCACCGGCGACACCCTGTTCGCCGGCGGCCCCGGCGCGACGGGCCGCTCGTTCTCGGACTTCCCGACGATCATCGACTCGATCCGGAACCGGCTGCTGTCCCTGCCGCCCGGGACGGCGGTCCGTACGGGGCACGGGGACGGCACGACGGTCGGGGCGGAGGCCCCGCACCTGGAGGAGTGGCTCACCCGAGGCCACTGACCCCGTGCCCCCGGGGGGGGTGCGCTCCGCCCCGGGGCGCGCCCCGGCCCCCTGTCGCCCTTCGGCCCGCGGACCGTAACCGGCTGGTCGCGCAGTTCCCCGCGCCCCTGAACCCGCCTTCGTGCGCGGGCCGTGCGTGGTCGCTCGCGCAGTTCCCCGCGCCCCTGGCGGTGCTGGTGCTGGGCGGTATTTTCAGCCTGTCATGGGGGTCCCCCCTGGCCCTTGAGGCCTTGGGGGAGTTTGAGGACGAGCGCCGTTCAGGCGCGATCGGGGTCTGGGGCGGAGCCCCGGGGGTTCTGGTCAGCCCCTGAACCCGCCTTCGGCCTGCGGGCCGTGGCCGGCTGGTCGCGCAGTTCCCCGCGCCCCTGGCGGTGCTGGTGCTGGCCAGTGTGGGCATCTTTAGCCTGTCCGGCGTTTGAGGACGAGCGCCCTTTAGGCGCGATCGGGGTCTGGGGCGGAGCCCCAGGAGTCTCCGTCAGCCCACACACCCCCGGAGGGTCTCGGGGAGGGGCGGGGCGGGGAGAGTCACCCCACGGGTCCCAACCCGTAGGCGCCCCGCGCCGTCCCCCCGAACACCGCCCCCCACTCACCCGTACTCAACCCCCCGACAAGCTCCCGAGCCACCCCCACCACACCCCCGTACGACGTGGCCAGCCCACACACCGGCCAGTCCGAGCCCCACATCACCCGCCCCGCTCCGAACGCGTCGAGCACCACCTCCGCGTACGGCCGGAGGTCCGCCACGGTCCAGGTCGCCCAGTCCGCCTCCGTCACCATCCCCGACAGCTTGCACACGGTGTTCGCATGCGCCGCCAGGGCGCGCACGTCCGATGCCCAGGGTTCCAGGGCGCCCGAGGCGATGGGTGGCTTGCCCAAGTGGTCCAGTACGAAGGTGAGTTCGGGATGCCGGGCCGCCACGCCGGTGCACGCGGGCAACTGGTCCGCGCGGACCACCAGGTCGTACACGAGCCCGGCACCCGCGACCGCCTCCAGACCCCGCCGTACGTCGTCGCGCGCCAGCCAGCCCGGGTCCTGCTCGGACTGCACCTGGTGCCGGATGCCCACCAGCCGCCCGCCCCCGGGCAGCCGGCGCAGCCGGGCCAGCTCGTCGGCGACGCCGGGCGCGGTGAGGTCGGTCCAGCCGACCACCCCGGCCACGAGGTCGCTGCCGTCCGCGAGGGCCAGCAGCTCCGGGGTCTCCTCGGCCACGGTGACCGTCTGGACCACCACCGTCGCCGTGACCCCGACGGCCTCGGCCTCGTCGCGCAGGTCGTCGACGGTGAAGTTCCGCCGCAGGGGGGCGAGTCGGGGCCCGGCGATCCAGTCCTGGTCGCGGACGCCGAGATCCCACACATGATGATGGGCGTCGACGAAGCCCGCCCCGCTCACAGCTCCCACACCACCGGAAGCCCCGCATCCGCCCCTTCGGCCCCGTAGTCGTGCGCGACGTCGAGCAGTTCGCCCATCCGCTCCTGCCACGCGACATTGACCGGCAACGTCGCCAACTCGCTCAGCAGACGCGCGTAATCCGCGCATTCGATCACATGGAACAGCTCGGTGCCGCTGCGCCAGATCGTCCAGGACGTGGCACCGGCCGCGGAGATGGCGGCCGTGAGTTCCGGCGGCACCTCGCGGTGTGCGGACTCGTACTCCTCGATCCGGTCGGCCCGGACCCGGGTGTGCAGCGCGACCCTCATAGGCCCAGCTCCTCCCAGAGCGCGTCCGGTACGGGCGTCGTGAACATGGCGGCGGTGTCGGCGACTTCGGCAGCCGAGCGCGCTCCCACCAGTACGCTCGCCACCGCCGGATCACGCAGCGGGAAGGCGAGGGCCGCGGCCCGCAGGGGGACGCCGTGGTCCGCGCAGACCGCCTTGATCCTCAGGGCGCGTTCGACGAGTTCCGGGGGAGCGGCGGCGTAGTCGTAGGTCGCCCCGGGGCGCGGATCGGCGAGCAGCCCGGAGTTGAAGACACCGCCGACCACCACGTGTCTGCCGCGGGCGGCGGCCTCAGGCAGAAGCTCGCGGGCGGCGCCCTGGTCGAGGAGCGAGTAGCGTCCGGCGCAGAGCACGGCGTCGACGTCCGTCTCGCGCAGGAACCGGACCAGCAGCCCGGTCCGGTTCATCCCGACGCCTATGGCCCCCACGACGCCCTGGGCGCGCAGCCGTTCCAGGGCCGGGTACGCCTCGCGGAGCGCCTGGTCGCCGTGGTCGTCGGGATCGTGCAGATAGGCGATGTCGATCCGGTCGAGCCCGAGCCGTTCCAGACTGGTCTCCAGGCTGCGGCGCACTCCGTCCGCGCTGAAGTCCCAGCGCCGCCGATGGGTGGCGGGCACCGCGAAGCCCGCCGCGAGATCGTCCCCGCCGCCCTCCCGGGGCTCCAGAATCCTGCCGACCTTCGTGGAGAGCGTGTACGCGTCGCGCGGGCGGCACCGCAGCGCCGCCCCCAACCGGCGCTCGGAGAGGCCGAGTCCATAGTGCGGGGCGGTGTCGAAGTAGCGGATGCCCGCGTCCCAGGCGGCGTCGACCGCGCCCCGGGCCGTGTCGTCGGTCAGCGGCGAGAAGAGGTTGCCGAGGGCGGCGCCGCCCAAGGACAGGGGGGTCACCCGGCAGGACCCCGCACCCAACGAGGTAGCACGCATGCCCGCATATTTATCAGACCTCTGTGGGGTTCAGGCACCCCTGAAGCCCCAATTTCCGTACAGCTGGGCCCTATTGGTCCGATGTCTTGCCGTCCGGCCACCTCTCCAGCCGGAGTCGGCTCTCAAACCTCAGGGCCCGCCCGTCCACCGGATCGGTGAACTCCAGCACCTTGGCCAGCAGTTGCAGCGGCGCGGCGAAGTCGTCCGGCGCGGGCTCCGGCAGGACCACCGGGTAGACCGGGTCGTTGAGGATCGGCAGACCGAGCCCGTGCATGTGGACCCGGAGCTGGTGGGTGCGGCCGGTCGCGGGCAGCAGGCGGTAGCGGCCGAGCCCGCCGCGCCGCTCCACCAGCTCGACGCGGCTCTCGGCGTTGGGCTCGCCCGCCTCCTCGTGGGCGGCGATGACCCCGCGCTCTTTCACGATCCGGCTCCGCACGGTCACGGGCAGGGCCACACTTGGGTCGTACGCCGCCACCGCTTCGTACTCCTTGCGGACCCGGCGCCCGCCGAACAGGTTCTGGTACGCGCCCCGGTCCTCGGGGCGTACGACGAACAGGGCGAGGCCCGCCGTCAGCCGGTCGAGCCGATGGGCGGGCTGGAGCGCGGGCAGGCCAAGGTCGCGCCGCAGCCGGGCCACCGCCGTCTCGGTGATGTGCCGCCCCCGCGGCGTGGTGGCCAGGAAGTGCGGCTTGTCCGCGATCACGATCCGCTCGTCCCGGTGGACGACGCCCACCTCGAACGGCACCGGCACCTCCGGCGCGAAATCCCGGTGGAACCACACGTACATCCCGGGCCGGTACGCCTCCGCCCCGCTCAGCGGGCCGTCCGCCCCGACGAACCGCCCCTCGCCGAGCATCGCGGCGACCCGTCCGGCGCCGACCGCGCCCGCGAACCGGCCGACCAGATGCTCACCGACCGTCGCCCAGGCGCCCTCGGGGTCGGCGGGCAGGCGCACACGTACCGGATCGATGCCGTCGCGCTGCGCGAGCGGGGCGGCCGGGGTCCTTGATCTGCGGGTCACGGGACCAGAGAACCTCACCGGACCCCGCAGAGGCAACAGAACCCCAGGTCAGGAAGGCGGGCCGACTCCTCGGCAGGTGGGGAGGCGCGGGCGGCGGCTCTCCCTGGCCTGCCTTCTTCCCGTCGGGGAGGCATGCTGCCAGAGGGGACTGTGCCCGGAACACCCTGATTCCGCCGTGAATGAGGTAAAGGGAACGATGAGCGAAGAGTCGGTCATGGGCGGCAAGTGCTGGCTGCTCACCACGAGCGAGCTGGTGCCCGGCGACGTCATCGCGACCGACCCGGACGGCCCCTGGCTCGTCGTGGTGCGCACCGCGCCCGCGACCGAGACGAGGACCAGGCTGTATCTGCGCCCCCTCACAGGCGGCCCGGACCTGGAGCGCGTGCTCCCGCGCTACGAGCGCCAGGTCGTCCGCACCACGCGGGTGGACCCCGCCGACCTGCCGGACCCCGAGCAGTGGACGGCGCCCCGGCGCCGCCGGGTCGTGGTGACCGGCCTGGGCGCCGTCAGCCCGCTCGGCGGCGACGTGCCGGGGCTGTGGCAGGGACTGCTCGAAGGGCGCTGCGGCGTCACGGCCGTCACGGGTCCGGGCTTCGACGGCCTGCCCGTACGGCTCGCGGCCCGGGCCGCCGTGGACCCCGCCGACCTGCTGCCGAGGCCGGTCTCACGGCGGATGAACCGTTCCGCCCAGTTCGCGCTGCTCGCCGCCCGCGAGGCCTGGAGCGACGCCGGGCTCGACCCCGCCGGCACCGTGGCCGCCGGCCTGCGCCCGGAGCGCGCCGGAGTGTCGATGGGCACGATCATCGGCGGGGCGCCCGTGATGGTCGAGAGCCGGCTCATCCTCGACGAGCGCGGCCCGAGGGCGGTCTCCCCGTACACCACACCCATGATCGTGCCCTCCGCCTCGGCCGCCCAGATCTCCAAGGACCTCGACATCCGGGGCGAGGCCAGGACCTTCGTGTCCGCGTGCGCGTCCGGTACGGAGGCGATCGGGCAGGCGATCGACGCCATCCGCGCCGGACGGGTCGACCTCGTGGCCGCGGGCGGCACCGAGGCCGTGATCACCCCGGAGATCCTCGCCGCGTTCGCCGCGATGCGGGCGGTCTCGACGCGCAACGACCAACCGGGCCGGGCGTCGAGGCCGTTCGACGAGGCCCGCGACGGATTCGTCCTGGGCGAGGGCGCGGGCGTCCTGATCCTGGAGGACGAGGAGCACGCCCGGGCCCGCGGTGCCCGCGTCTACTGCGAGGCGGCCGGCTGGGGCCTGTCGGCGGACGCCTTCCACATGGCGGCTCCCGAGCCGCACGGCCGCGGCGTCGAGGCCGCGCTGCGCTCCGCCCTCGCCGACGCCGGGGCCACCCCCGAGGACGTCGCGCACATCAACGCGCACGCCACGGCGACCGTCGACGGCGACCGCACCGAGGCCCGCGCGCTGTGCCGGCTGTTCGGCAGCCAGACCCGCGACATCCCGGTCACCGCCAACAAGGGTGCCCTGGGCCATCTCCAGGGCGGCGCGGGCGCGGTGGAGGCCATCGTCGCGGTCCTCACGCTGCGGGACGGCCTGATCCCCCCGACCGTCGGCTGCGACCACCCCGAGGAGGGCCTGGGCCTGGACATAGTCCGCGGCACCGCGCGCCCCCTGCCGCCGTGCGGCGACGTGGTCCTGAGCAATTCGTTCGGCTTCGGCGGCCACAACGCGGTCCTGGCCCTCCGCCGCGCCTGACCCCCAGGCGACAGGGCCCCGGAACGCGAAAGAACCCCACCGAAGTGGGGTTCTTTCCTGCTGGTGTCCGAGGGGGGACTTGAACTCTCCACTCGGGCACCAGCTCACTCATGTGTTGACCTGCGGAAACGCACCCTAGAGCGCCCTGTACTGACTCCGGCGTTGGTCATTCTCACCTGCTGTTTCTGCCTGTTTCGGACCGCTGTTGGTCATGCGTTGGCCACGTGACCAACTGTCCCCGTCGCCCCTCTGGCAGACGAGTGAGGGGACTTCTTTATGCCAAGACGTGCATAGTCGCGTTCTTGCATAGACGCTCCGCCCGCCCCGCTCGTACCGTCGAACCGAGCGGCCCGCACGGGGCCGGGACGAGGGGGTTCACACCATGGCTCGTGAGGAACTGACCCGACTGACAGGCAACGGAAACGGCAAGTGCGGGCAGGGTGACTGCCCAAACGTTTACCGCACCGAACGAGGCACGTTCGTAGTTCAGGGCGACCTCTCGGCGGCATTCACCCCGCCCACGGGTTAAGGGCTGGTGGAGATCCCTGAGGAGACGCTGAGGGAGGCCGTTCGTGCTCTTGGATGGTGAGGAGTGGGCGGCCAGGTTCCGCGACTTCCGACAGGAAGCTTGGCGGCTTGAGACCCTGCCCCAGTACCTCGTACCGCAGGAAGCGGAAGATTCGCAGCGTTCAAGGCAGGGGCCCGGTTCCCTGGTCCGTACGAGGATTCGTGGATCGAGATGGTGCGCACTCGCAAGGTAGGACGTGTGCACGTCGTCCGACAGCCGCTCAGCGACTATCTGCGGTTCGAATTTGATCGGTACTACCAACACCAAGCACCCGCCGGAGAAGACATCCGCATCCTCGACGTGACGGACCGCCCTAATCCCCTGCCGGACCACGTGGGCGACTTCTGGATGTTCGACCGCACCACGATCGTGCTCATGCACTATCAGCCGGACGGTAAGCAGATCAGCCGCGAACTGTACGAGGGCGACCCTGCCCCGTTCATTGAGTACCAGAAGACAGCCCTAGAGGCTTCTCTGCCGTTCCTGGAGTACATCGCCGGGTGAGTGTCGAGCCTGAAGAGCTGGGCCAGTCCAGCGAGGAACTGGCGGCCCTTCTGAAAGCGGTACGCAAGCGGTCCGGGCTTTCCGGAGTCCGGGTCGCTGCCCGCTGCAACATGTCTCAGTCGAAGGTCAGCCGACTTGAGAGCGGACGTGTTCGCGCTTCCATCGTGGACGTAGAACAGATCTTCCGAGCCTGTGAAGCACCTTCGGAGTTGCTTGCCCAAGCCATGGCATTGGCCCGGCTCGCAGCGACCGAGTGGCAGGGCGCGCGCGGGCTACGCCGGAAAGGCCTGGACAAGAAACAGCTTGAGCTAGCCGGACTGGAGAAGACCTCCACAGAGTTCCGGTTTTTCCTGCTCTCGATGATTACGGGGCTTCTCTCCACCCCTGAGTACATCCGTGCCAGCCTGGCGCACATCCCTGGTGATCATTCCCGGACCGTGGCCAAAAAGCTGGACAGGCAACAGGTCCTGTACGACCGCTCCAAGCGGTTCACGTTCCTTCTGACCGAGCAGGCCATTCGCTGGCCTCTCGTTCGGTCCGACGCGCTAGCCGTACAGATCGACCACCTTGCCTCGCTGACCCATTTGCCGAACGTCAGATTGGGCGTGATCCCGCTGGATAGCCAGGTGGGCCCCGCGCCACTCAACACGTTCACGGTCTACGACGAGCGTATAGCGACAGTGGAGATCTCCACAGGAGTCATGGTGTTCAGAGACCCCAGGGACGTTGCATCCCATCTCCAAGAGTTCGCAACCTACGAGGCGCGAGCCCAATTCGGGCAGTCTGCCCGGGGATTGCTGCAAGACCTCGCGGACCGGCTTAGAACCTCATCGGAATGATCTTTAGTCCAACACAGGCATAAAACTACGGGGGTTGCCGCTACGCAGAAGACACTTGTCGGGCGCCGAAGACGCCGACGAGAGGAAGCCATGACTAGTCCGCTCAAGTACCCGCAACCGCCAGTGGAGTTGGCGGGAGCGGTAGAGGCGTACCTGTACGACTGCACTCCGGTACCGGGTTGCGGAGTCTGTGCGGCACTCGTGAGGGAGTTGGAAGAGGCCAAGACGACCAAGCGGTGGAGTGAAGCCTACGACGCTGCGGCGGAGGTGCGAAACCACCCGCACGCCGAGCGGAGGCAGCGGTGATGGACATGCAGGAATGGCGCGCGGCGTGGGATCGCGCTCAGGACGCCACAGACGCTCTCAGAACCGCTCTGTCTGACATGGGGGCAGGACAGACGCAGGTGTCCCACTTGCGGCCCGCGGTTTCCCGCAAGGGAACGGCGTGGGTCGATGTGGGTCAGTTGCCTGCGTCCGTGGCGGAAAGACTCGCCGAAGTCATCCGGGTCGGCAGCCTCGACACCATCGACCGCTCATGAGCCAGGACGCGACGTACACAGCCCAGGAGCTGAGTCCGGACGAAGCACTCGCCTCGTTGTACCGGTTGGCCATGAGCGTGGCTGCGGAGAACGGGGCGATCATCACAACCGGCGCCCGTGGGCTTGGCCCCTACGCCTTTATGGCCGAGGTCCGGCGCCGGGGAATTGTCATCCGTTTCCTCGACGCCGCGACCAGTGACCGAGTGGATTGATCCGCGCTACGCGGACATCGTGGAGTTGTTCGATAAGGCGTACATCGGGGGCTCCCTGCACTGCCCGAAGTGCTATGGCGTCCGCAACTGCGTGATCATCGACATGGAGAACGGTGGCGCGGGGGACTACTGGACGTGCCCATGCATCCCTGACGCCTTCTGGGGCGTCCACTGATACTCCCGCTCCTTCCATGATCGCGGCGGCGCGATGTGGCAGGAGCGGGCCTTCTTCAGGATCCCTTGGGGCGGGACGTCCGCACACTGACCAACAAAGGAACACCCCCACCGGATCGGCGGGGGTGTTCTTTGGTTTGTTCGAGCGGTTCAGATCAGCGCCAAGAAGGGGTTGCCACTCGTGGACAGTTCCGCGCGCTTTGATCCGGGCGCATCCACCGGGGCAAGTTGCACGACCATGGCGCAGTTCTCTTCACTCTCCGCGCTGGCCGGCTGCGGCGCAGCGTGACGGGAGGCGTCTCGGTTCTGGGCGCGGCCGGGATCGGCCGGCGTCGGTGTCAGAGAATGGGAGGCCGGTTCCTCGGGGCTGCTGGGACTGTCACCGCGCAGCGTGAAAACGGTCGCTGGTCGGCCCGTCTTCCCCGCCCGTTCCACGGTGGCGACGATTTCGGGCAGTGCCTTGACCTCCTCGGCCGTTGCCCCGACGTAAAGGCAACACCTGGGAGGAGGTAGCGGCGCCGCCGTTCATCTCGATCCGGGCCCGGACCTTGTCCGTGAGACTGGCCGGTTGTCGCTTCACCTTCGGCGAATCGGCTCCCTTGCTGATCCGGACGGCGTCCTGGACGGAGCAGCGTACGAGGGAGAACGCGGCTCCCAGCATCTCGTTCGTGATGGCCTCGGAGCATTCGGCGGCGGCCAGGCAGCCCGCGACTCTGAGGGTCTGTTCTGCGGTGCGCTCGATGAACACGGACTGAGCTTCGGGCAGGGTCTCGCCGAGGATGCGAGCGTACCGACGCACGATCCGCCACAGCGGCCGGGCGTCCTCGGAGAGCGTGACCACGCGGGGGCGGACGGTGGCCCACGCGTAGGCGTCGGACAGGTCGGAGCCGTCCACCTTCGGCAGGCTCACCCGGTCATCGTCCAGCATCGGGACCGCCCCGAGCAGGAACGGGAGGATGCGGTTGTCGCCGCGAACGTCCGGCCCAACTCACCGGGCTACACGATGGCTCGGTACGGCCACTCGCGTAAGGACGGGGCGCGGAAGCTCGCCGCCTCCGGTGCGGGCCGACTCGGCCTGTCATCCCTGGTCTGACCAGGCAACTCTCTGGGCTGTTGGTCACGTGGTTGGTCACGCCGCACCCCAGAAAAGCAAAAAACCCCAGATCAACTGGGGTTCTCGCTGGTGTCCGAGGGGGGACTTGAACCCCCACGCCCGATAAAGGGCACTAGCACCTCAAGCTAGCGCGTCTGCCATTCCGCCACCCGGACAAGGTGTCTGTCTCGCGGGCCGTGCCCGTTCCGACGTGGAAAACAATAGCAAACATCCGGGGGTGCTCGATCACCCCCCTGGCCTGCGTGAACACGGGATGTCGACGGGAGGCCGCCCTTGGGTGGCGAGGGGGAGCGGGGGGAGGATGGGGGCGGACCACACGGAGCGACAGCGGGAGGAAGCAGCGTGAGCGAGTCGAGCACGACCCGGACCGGCGGCGTGACCGGTGAGGACGAGGTCGTCGACCTCTGTCGCGATCTGATCAGGATCGACACCAGCAACTACGGCGACCACTCCGGACCCGGTGAGCGCGCGGCCGCGGAGTACGTCGCGGAGAAGCTCGCCGAGGTCGGCCTGGACCCCAAGATCTTCGAGTCGCACAAGGGCCGCGCCTCCACGGTGGCCCGGATCGCGGGCGAGGACCCGTCGCGGCCCGCGCTGCTCATCCACGGCCACACCGACGTCGTTCCGGCCAACGCCGACGACTGGACCCACGACCCCTTCGCCGGCGAGATCGCCGACGGCTGCGTGTGGGGCCGCGGCGCGGTCGACATGAAGGACATGGACGCCATGACCCTCGCGGTCGTACGGGACCGGCTGAGGAGCGGCCGCAAGCCCCCGCGCGACATCGTCCTGGCCTTCCTCGCCGACGAGGAGGCGGGCGGCACGTACGGGGCGCGCTTCCTCGTGGACAAGCACCCCGAGCTCTTCGAGGGCGTCACCGAGGCCATCAGCGAGGTCGGCGGGTTCTCGTTCACGGTCAACGAGAAGCTGCGGCTCTACCTGGTGGAGACGGCGCAGAAGGGCATGCACTGGATGAAGCTGACCGTGGACGGCACCGCCGGGCACGGCTCGATGATCCACAAGGACAACGCCATCACGGAGCTGTCCGAAGCCGTGGCGCGGCTGGGCCGGCACAAGTTCCCGGTGCGCGTGACCAAGACGCTGCGGCACTTCCTCGATGAGCTCTCGGACGCGCTGGGCACCGAGCTCGACCCGGAGAACATGGACGAGACGCTCGCCAAGCTCGGCGGCATCGCCAAGCTCATCGGCGCCTCGCTGCAGAACACCGCCAACCCGACACAGCTGGGCGCCGGTTACAAGGTCAACGTCATTCCCGGGCAGGCGACCGCGCACGTCGACGGGCGCTTCCTGCCGGGGTACGAGGAGGAGTTCCTCGCCGACCTCGACCGGATCCTGGGGCCGCGGGTCAGGCGCGAGGACGTCCACGCGGACAAGGCGCTGGAGACCACCTTCGACGGCGCCCTGGTCGACGCGATGCAGACCGCGCTCCAGGCCGAGGACCCGATCGCCCGCGCCGTGCCGTACATGCTCTCGGCGGGCACCGACGCCAAGTCCTTCGACGACCTCGGCATCCGCGGCTTCGGTTTCGCGCCGCTGAAGCTGCCGCCGGAGCTGGACTTCGCCGGGATGTTCCACGGAGTGGACGAGCGGGTCCCGGTCGACGGCCTGAAGTTCGGCGTACGGGTCCTCGACCGGTTCATCGACGCCTCCTGAGGCGGCGCGCAAGGGGCCCCTCCCGGGACCCCTGGCACCGGTTACGTGCTGAAACGACACTCCATTAATCGTTTGAACGTACGTGTCCGACTGAAAAGAGTGAATGCACTCATATGCTCGTAGCCCCATAACTTCCGCCTCGTTACAGGGTGTGCGGTCCGCGGCTGGGATCGCACATTGCCAACAAGGAGGAAGTAATGATCAAGAAGGTCGTCGCTGCTGCGGCTGTCACTGGTGGTCTGGTTCTCGCGGGTGCGGGCCTGGCTGTCGCCGATGCCGGTGCCCAGGGTGCCGCTGTGCACTCCCCGGGTGTCGCGTCCGGCAATGTCATCCAGGTTCCCGTGCACGTGCCGGTGAACGTGTGCGGCAACACGGTCTCCGTGATCGGGCTGCTGAACCCCGCCTTCGGCAACACCTGCATCAACAAGTGACGTTGTGCCTCAACCCGTGAGGGTCTGAGCCGGGCGGCCCCGGAGTGCGCGCCATGCACTCCGGGGCCGCCCGGCATTTCAGCCCGGGCGCAACGGCGCATCCGGGCTTTCCGGAAGGCAGAAGGCAGGGAACGAGACTATGCGACAGGTCACCCGCAAGGGACTGATCACCATGGCGGCCGCGACCGGCGTCATCGCCATGGGCAGCGG
>NZ_QOLA01000001.1 GCF_003324565.1 Streptomyces sp. SDr-06
CCCCACATGACGCCCGCGCCCCAGCCACACGGAATCGGGGACAGTGGTCGAGAAAATACTGTTCTTGGCCATGGAATCGTTCTGTCGGAGATCAGGGCCCGACCAGTATGGTCCGCCCACCCCCCGCCGGAGGCAGTACCCCCTCCCGCCATCTCCAGCACACCATCGACGCCCCCCTCCCTCGGCGTCACCGCCCTGGCCCGTCCCGGTGCCGTCCCCGAGCCGTGCGCCGGATGACCGCGCGGCGCACGGCGGTCTCACACGCTCCGCTCGTCCTCGGGCTCCCGCGCTCTCAGGCGCTGACGGACGCGCCCGACCAGGCGGTAGCGCTCGCGCTGTTCCCGGGACTGCCGGTCCAGCTCCTCGACCAGGCGCTGGGAGCGCTTCTCCACGTCGAGCTCGTCGAGGATCCGGTCGATCTCCGCGAGCAGCGCGCCGTGCAACTGCCACTGCCGGGGGTGCCGCTGCACCTGGGCGAGCAGCAGGTCGGCGACGCGGTTGCGGCTCGCGCGCCCCGCCGTCAGCTCCGCCGCCAGCCGGTCCTCGGCCTCCTCGGCGTTCGCGCTGACCTGCGTGGTGATCAGTACGGCGAAACTCTCCACGGCCCGGGCCAGATGCCCGAAGACCTCCTTCAGGGCGTCCCCCACCTCCGGTTCGAAGAGCCGCTCCTGCGTACGCTCCTTGGCGAGGTCGGTGAACGACCGGCACACCACCCGCAGCACCACCGCCGAGATCTCCAGGGCATCCAGGCCGGTGCGCAGCACCACCCGTGACAGCAGCCCCTCCTTGACGCGCGGGTTGAGCCGGAGGCTGTCCTCGGCCTGCCGCAGCGAGGCGTCCACCCGCACGATGTCGTGGTCGAGCCGGCGCGCCTCGTGCAGCCGGGCGGCCGCCTGGGCGACCGGCGTGTGGCCACCGACCTCCTCCCCAAGGTCCATCAGCAGCCCCCGCATCCGCGCGGCGAGCTCCTCGATGGCGCCGCCCGCGGACTCGACCCAGACGGGCGGCGCGAGCAGCACGTTGAACAGCATGCCCACGCCCGCGCCGATCAGCGTCTCCAGCACGCGGTCCCAGGCGGTCGCCGACACGCGTGTCACGCCGAGGACGAGCATCGCGCTGATCGCCACCTCGGGGACGAACTCGCCCACCTTCACATAGCGCCCTACCACCAGCGCCACCAGGATGATCAGCCCCAGGCTCCACCAGGTCAGCCCCACCAGGGAGCTGAAGCCGATGGCCAGGAGCACGCCGGCCACCACGGAGTTCACCCTGCGCACGGCGGTGACGAGGGTGGTGAAGAGGGTGACCTGCACGACGAGCAGGGCCGTCAGCGGCGCGGTGAGCGGTGCGGGCTCGCTGCTCAGATGGAGGGCCACCACATAGGAGATGACCGCGGCCGCCGTGGATCGCAGGGTCTGCACCACCGCCGGTTCCCGGCGGCGGCGCGCAAATTCGAGGAGAGGGTCAGCGAACTCGGGCATCCTCCGCACCTTCCCTTGTCATGCGCCGGGATCGGGTGGGGCGGCGAGACGGACGGCGCTCTCCAGCATGATCGCGTGCACGAAGGCCTGGGGCAGGTTGCCGCGGAGCTGGCGCTGGCTGATGTCGTACTCCTCGGCGAACAGTCCGGGCGGACCACAGGCGGAACGGTTGCGTTCGAACCATCGCACGGCCTCGACCTGGTTGCCCTGTTGGTGTTCGGCGACCGCCATCAGATAGCCGCAGAGCAGGAAGGCGCCTTCGGCCTCCTCCAGTGGGCGCTCGTCCAGGCCGGCGTCGCGCGTGGAGCCGAAGGCGTCGAGCTGGAACTGGTGGTTGACCCGGTTGCCCACCCGGCTGCCGCCACCGGGGTAGCCCGGCAGATCGAGCTCGCGTCGCCGTCAGGCCGCCGCGGTGGCCGAACCGGGTGGGGCGCGCCTGAGGGACGCCGCTCCAGCGCCGGCGAAGGCTTCCGGTGCGGGCGCTCCACATGCCGTCCTCGTCGCGGTGCGGCTGGTGGGACCGGTCGGAGCCGAAGCCCGCGGCCGGGGCCGGGCTGACGGTGAGGCGGGCTTCCCCGGAGACCGCGTGGACGCGGCGCAGCAGGACCGCCCGGTGCGGGTCCGCGGGGAGGGCGAGGGCCTCGCGGCACTCCACGATGCCGTTCTCGGTGATCCAGCGGCTGCGCCAGATGAGGCTGCCGTTCTCGTAGTAGCCGCCCCACACGTACCGGCCCACGGGGCCGAGCGCGTAGTGGCCGGGCCCGCCGATGAGCGTGCTGAAGACGGCGTCGGAGTCCCGGCGCGGCATGCACATCCAGGCGACGTCCCCGTGCGGGCCGATGAGGGTGCCCCGTTCCTCGTGGGCGATCAGCGCGTACTCGCGCGGCGTCTGCGGAGGGGGAAGGTGCGCGGAACGCGACGATACGGAGGTGCGGGTCACCAGGGTCCCTTGCGTTCAGGCCCGGACCGGTTCGGCGGGACGGGTGGAGCTGTGTACGTAGTGCTGTCCGCGGGCCCACGGGGCGGTGCGGAACGCGGCCCGCCGACCGTCAGTCGTCCGCCACGACCCGCGAGCCGCACACCGTCGAGTCCGCCGCGTCCGGGACGGCCCCGTCCGCGTCGATGCCGCCGCGCTCCGGCCGTTTTCGCGGTACGGCCGCAGAGCCTCCAGGTCGGTCGCTTTCGACTGATCCATGACGCCCCACTGCCCCTATGCCCGCTGGGGGAAACGGGTGCCTGTCGTGCGTGCGGCCAGCTGGAGCAATGCCTTTTCGTGCGGGCGGGCCAGGCCGGAGCGCACGCTTGAGCGGGTTCCGCGGGTTCAGGCGGAGGGCAGCGGCGGCCGGTTCCAGTGGCGGTCTGCGGCTATCGCTTCGGCGAAGGCGTCGGTGAACTCGGCGTCCGTTCCGTGCGCTCCCCTGGCCGATCCGGTGACCACGCCGTCGAGCTGCGCCGCGAGCCCGCTGCCCGACTCCTCTGGGTCCGTTCCGGCGCCGGGCACGATGCCGCCGAGCGCCGCGAGGACCAGGATGCCGGAGCCCAGCGCGCCCACCGCCCTGCCGTGCATGTAGCAGTCCCGCAGAAAGCCCATCGCGTACGGGTCGGCCGTGAGGACGTCCGGGTCCGCCCCGTCCGGCAGCAGCACCGCGTCGTAGAGGTCCGAGGAGAGGGTGGGCAGGGCCCGCTCCGCCTGGGGCCCGGCTCCCTGGTCGCCGGTGACCTCGCCTCCGTGTGAGGCGACGGCCTCGACGACGGCGCCCTCGGCGGCCAGCCGCTCCCGTACGGCGGTGAATCGCTCCGCGTCCACCCCGTCGGTGACCAGGGCCGCGATCCGGCGGGTGCGGAGGCCGCCGCGCACGTTCTCCCCCGTGCGAAGGGTGTCCTGCCGTGTCTGGTCCGGGTTGCTCATGCGTCCGTCGCCTCTCCCCTGGCCGCGATGGGCACGGGTGTCTCTCTCCTGCCTCTGCCGCCCCGGTCGGGGGGCGGGACCTGGTCCTTCGCCCGGCGGCGCCTGGTCGCTGACGCCCCGCGGCGGCCACCGGCGCACCGATGCGCCGGGGACGGACCAGGCCCCCTGCGTCAACCCGCCTATTCCTTCAGTGTCTTGAGGACGGTGTCGCAGAAGACCTTGAGGTCGTCGGGCTTGCGGCTGGTGATCAGGGTGTTGGGACCGCCGGTGCAGACCTTCACCTGCTCGTCGACCCAGGTGCCGCCCGCGTTGGTGATGTCGGTTCGCAGGCTCGGCCAGGAGGTCAGGGTGCGACCGCGCAGCACGTCGGCCTCCACGAGCGTCCAGGGCGCGTGGCAGATGGCGGCGACCGGCTTGCCCGCGTCGAAGAACCCCTTGGCGAAGGCGACCGCGTCCTGGTCCATGCGCAGCGCGTCGGGGTTGGCGACGCCGCCGGGCAGGACCAGGGCGTCGAAGTCGTCCGGCTTCGCCTGCGCCACGGTCACATCGACGGGGAACGTGTCGGCCTTGTCGAGGTGGTTGAAGGCCTGGACCTTCCCGGAGTCGGTCGACACGAGCTTCGCGGTGTGACCTGCGCCGGTGACGGCCTTCCACGGTTCCGTCAGCTCGATCTGTTCGATGCCCTCTGTCGCCACGAGAAATGCCACCTGCATGGCTCCGCTCCCTTCTTCGATGCGCCGCGCGGGTCGCGGCCCGATGTTTTCGACGCCGCCGTCTCCGGTCATTTTCGGCCTGGTCGCATGTCCAGGCCCGGGCAGGATTTCTGACCCCGGTGGGCCTTTCCCGGCAGACGGGGCGGCTGACCGCTCTCGGCCCGCTTTCGGGACCGACGGCGTCACGTAGGCCCGGGTGCCCCTCAGCCCCCGCGCAAAACAGCGCCCTGTCACCGGCCCCTGGCGCCGGACCTGATGAGAAGACTCCGGCCATAGGGGAACCAGATGATCACGTGCACGTTTTCGGAAGGCGGCGCCGGTCACCCGGGGAGAGGCTTGTTCCTACGGTCCGTAGGGACCGCGGCGAGGATGTGTCCGCGTACGACCAAGCACGAGCAGCGACGAGAAGGGTTGCCATGCCGACTCCCACCGCCCCCGTACCCGCAGGCCCGCCCGCCCGCGCCTGGGCCCGCTGGCGCCGGGGGAAGGATCTCCCGATCTCCTCGGCCGCGTCCGGGGTCGAGGACGCCAACCGGCGGTTCCTGCTGTACGGCGTCCTGCCCATGTGGGTGCTGCCGGGCGTGGCCGACTGGTGGATGCACCGGCGGACGAGGATCGAGGACACCTCGGGGGCCCATGAGTCGGCCGTGCACGCGCTGATGATGACCGAGGCGGGCGTCCCCGTCGCTGTCGGCCTCCTGGCGAAGATCAACCCGCTGGTGCTGTCCGTCATGGGCGGCGCCGCGCTGGCCCATGGCGCCACCGCTCTGTACGACGTCAGCTTCGCCACCGGCCGACGCGAGGTCCGGCCGATCGAACAGCACATCCACAGCTTCCTCGAGGTGCTGCCCCTGACGGCGATGGCCTTCGCCGCCTGTCTGCACCCCGAGGCCGTCCGCGCGACGCTTCGGGGCGGTCCCGGCGCCGACGACTGGAAGCTGCTGCCCAAGGAGAGGCCGCTGCCCGCGCGCTACCTCGCGGCGCTGGGCGCCACCATCGCCGTCGGCGTGGGCCTTCCCTACGCCGAGGAGATGAGGCGCTGCCTGCGGGCTCGCCGCGTGCGGCGCGCGGCGTGAGCGCGGCCCGCGCGGGAGCGCGCCCGCGTCCCGCGCCGTTACCCGAGCTCCGCCGCATCGCGGTGGACGGCGTGGGCCCTGAGGACGTCATCTTCGACGCCTCCGGGCGGGTGGTGACCGGCATCGGGGACGGTCGCCTCCTGCGGATCACGCTGCCCGGCCCCGGCCGTCCGGCCGAGGTCCAGGAAGTCGGACGCACCGGAGGCAGGCCCCTCGGGCTCGAAGTCCTCGCCGACGGACGCCTGTTGGTGTGTGACGCGGAGCGCGGGCTGCTGCGCCTCGACCCGGACGGCGGGCAGGGTGTCGAGGTCCTGGCCGATGCCGTGGCCGGGACGCCCCTGCGGTTCTGCAGCAACGTGGTGGCGGCGGTGGACGGCACGATGTACTTCACGGTCTCCAGCCGCCGCCACGGACTCCAGGACTGGCTCTCCGACATCGTGGAACACGAGCCCACCGGCCTGCTGGTGCGACTTGCCCCGGGCGGCGAACCCCAAGTGCTGCTCGACGGGCTCCAGTTCGCGAACGGCGTGGCGCTCGCGCCCGACGAGTCGTTCGTGATGGTCGCCGAGACCGGGGCGTGGCGCCTCACCAGGCTCTGGCTGACCGGCCCCGCCGCTGGACGCCGCGACACCCTGGCCGACGATCTCCCGGGCTTCCCCGACAACACGTCCCGCAGTCCCGGCGGGGGATTCTGGGTGGCGCTCGCCGGGCCCCGCACCCCGCCGCTCGCCTGGCTGCACCGCGCCGCTCCGCGCGTGCGCCGGGCGGCGGCCGCCGCGGCCAGGCACCTTCCGGCCGTGCCGCCCAGCCCCGCACGCGTGGTCGAGGTGGACGCGTACGGCCGGGTGATCCGCGAACTGCGCGGTGCGGGGCGAGGGTTTCGCATGACGACCGCCGCGGCCGAGCACGCGGGACGACTGGTTCTGGGCAGTCTCGTGGAGGACGCCATCGCCTGGTGCGACCTCCCCCGGAGCGGGCGGGAGTGACACGGCGCGGGTCGCCCAGGACATGTCCTGGGCGACCCGCGCCAATCCTTATTCGTCACCGACGGACCGGATTCCCGCAATTTCCCGACCCGGCCCGTCGGCCCTTTCCGGCTTTTGCGGAACGGTACCGCCCGGTATCCCTTATTCCGCTACCAGCGATACCAGCGTCCGCCTCCGCCCTTGGGCCGTGCGACGAATCCGATGAGCCACAGGACCAGGACAACGATCGCGACCCACCACAGGACTTTCACCGCGAACCCGACGCCGAAAAGGATCAGCGCGAGGAGCAGGACGAGGAGCAAAGGAACCATGGCAATCGACCTCCAGACATGCGTGTTCCCCCATTGCACCTCTCCATTCATTTCCCCGGACGGTTCGAATGCGGAGACATAAAGAACAAGGCCGGGGGCCGGGCACCGCCGACGGGCTTTGGGCCACGGACCCGGGGTACCCGCGCTCCGTGATCGCCCTCGCGGCGGCCGCGGTGACCTTTGCGGACCGGCCGCCCGATGCGCGCGCCGCCCCGATTGCGAAGCGGCCGTACGCGACAGAGGCTGAGAGTGACCGAGCGATCACCATGAGCCAAGGAGGAAGACATGCCCAGGGGATCGAGCCCCAAGCGGGAGCGGCAGTACGAGCACATCAAGGAGAGCGCCGAACAGCGCGGCGAGGGCACCGAGCGCGCGAAGGAGATCGCTGCCAGGACGGTCAACAAGGAGCGCGCCCGGGCGGGCGAGTCGAAGACCGCCAGCAAGAGTTCGACCCAGGACATGTCCTCGTCGAAGCGGGGCGGGCAGCGCTCGCACAGCGGGTCGCAGGGTCCGACGTACGACCAGCTCTACGCGGAGGCCCGGCGCCGCAACCTCCATGGCCGCTCCAGCATGGACAAGTCGCAGCTCAAGCGGGCACTCGGCGAGAAGTGAGGCGGCCGCCCGGCTCGGCCCCGGGCCGGCCCGCCTCCGTGACCCCGCGACGCCACGCCGTTCACGGCGGACACCTTGCCCCGGGTTGTGATCGGCCGCCCTGAACCGGGTACCCGCCACCCGGCACTGACCGGCCATCCAGGAAAGGCCCTCACCATGACCACAGCGCACACCACCACCCTCGGTCCCGAATCCGACCTGCCCCAGGTCCGCGAACTCGCGCAGCAGCTGCGCGTGGACTCGGTGCGCGCCAGTACGTCCGCGGGGTCCGGGCACCCCACCTCGAGCCTATCCGCGGCCGACCTGATGGCCGTGCTCATGACCCGGCACCTGCGCTACGACTGGGAGGCGCCCGACAACCCCGCGGGCGACCACCTGATCTTCTCCAAGGGGCACGCCTCTCCCCTGCTGTACGCGATGTTCAAGGCGGTCGGCGCCGTCAGCGACGACGAGCTGATGAAGACCTACCGCCGCTTCGGCGGGCGTCTGCAGGGCCATCCCACGCCCGTGCTGCCCTGGGTCGATGTCGCGACCGGCTCCCTGGGTCAGGGCATCGCGTACGGCGTCGGCATCGCGCTGGCCGGCCGGGACCTCGAGAAGCAGCCCTACCGGGTGTGGGTGCTGTGTGGGGACAGCGAGATGGCCGAAGGGTCCGTGTGGGAGGCGCTGGACAAGGCGGGCCAGCACCGGCTGGCCAACTTCATCGCGCTCATCGACGTCAACCGCCTCGGGCAGAGCGGCCCCACTGAGCTGGAATGGGACACCGACACCTATGCCCGCCGCGTCGAGGCGTTCGGCTGCCGCGCGATCGTGATCGACGGGCACGACGTCGACGCGATCGACCAGGCCCTGACGACCGCGGCCGACGGGCAGGCCCCCACCGTCATCGTGGCCAGGACCGTCAAGGGCCAGGGCGTGAGCGAGATCGCCGACAAGGAGGGCTGGCACGGCAAGCCGCTGCCCGAGGACATGGCCGATCGGGCCGTCGAGGAGCTCGGCGGCATCCGCCACCTGAGCGTGCGCGGCCCCAGGCCGCCGGCCGCCGAGCGCACGCCCGCCCCGGCCGCCGGGCCCGTGGAACTGCCCCGCTTCGACGTCGGTGACAAGGTCGCCACCCGCGTCGCGTTCGGAGGCGCCCTTGCCGCGCTCGGCGTCCGCCCGGAGGTGGTGGCGCTGGACGCCGAGGTCGGCAACTCGACGCACGCGGAGGACTTCAAGAAGGCTTATCCGGAGCGGTTCTTCCAGACCTACATCGCCGAGCAGCAGATGATCGCCGACGCCGTGGGGATGGCCGTCCGCGGCTACCGGCCGTACGCCACCACGTTCGCGGCCTTCCTCACCCGGGCCCACGACTTCATCCGCATGGCGGCCGTCTCCGAGATCACGATGGCGCTGTGCGGCACCCACAGCGGTGTCGAGATCGGCGCCGACGGTCCCTCCCAGATGGGCCTCGAAGACCTCGCCATGATGCGGTCCGTCCGCGGCTCAACCGTCTTCTACCCGAGCGACGCCACCTCGGCCGCCTCCCTCACCGCCGCCATGGCCGACCTCGACGGCATCTCCTACCTGCGCACCACCCGCGGCGCCTACCCCGTCCTCTACGGCAGCGACGAGACGTTCCCGGTGGGCGGCTCCAAGACCCTGCGCCACAGCGACGACGACCAGGTCACCCTCATCGGCGCCGGAGTCACCCTGCACGCCTGCCTCGACGCCGCCGAGCGCCTCGCCGCGGACAACGTGCGGGCGCGGGTCATCGACCTGTACTCCATCAAGCCCATCGACACCGACGCCCTCAGCCGCGCCGCGCGGGACACCGGGGCCCTGGTGGTCGTCGAGGACCACCACCCCGAGGGCGGGATCGGAGAGGCGGTCCTGTCGGCACTGAGCGCGGCCGGCGCCTCCCCCGCCGTCGCCCACCTCGCCGCCGTCGGCCTGCCGGGCTCCGGCACGACCGACGAACTCATGGACGCCGCGGGCATCTCCCCCACCCACATCGCCGACGCGGCCCGCGCTCTCGTCCAGAAGTAGCCTCGGCGGAGCGGCCTCGGGGAGGGTGCACTCCGTGGCGTGATGGCCGGGCGTCACCGTCGCGAGCGGCTCTCGCGGCACAGGCGCCCGGCCATCGGTCGTCCAGCGCTCCCCCTGCCCGAACTGGGCTGCTGTGCAAGGGGGTTGACGGGGGGCTCAATTAGTTCTGATCCTAATCAAACTAATTGAGGAGGGCGACTGTCATGAGACGGTGGGAATCACGGCCCAGATCATGGGGCGCACGCATGGCGCTCGGCGCCGTCATGGCCCTCGCGGCCGCCGGACTGCCGCTCGCGCCCGCGTCGGCCGCTCCGGCCGTCGCCGGGAACAGCGCCGCGGCGGGCACCGGCACGAGCACCATCACGGCCGGCGGATGGTGCCTGGACGACGCCGACGCCGCGACCGGCGACGGCAACCCCATCCGCCTGTACGGGTGCAACGGCACCTCCGCGCAGCAGTTCACCTGGCGCGGCGACGGCACGGTGACCGTACTCGGCAAATGTCTGGACGTGACGGGCGCCTCCAACGCCAGCGGCACCCTCGTGCAGCTCTACGGCTGCGCGAGCGGCGCGCCGCAGCAGAAGTTCAAGTACCTGCCCGACAAGACGATCTACAGCGTCAAGTCCGGCAAGTGCCTTGCCGTGCAAGGGGCCACAGCGGAACTCGCCCGCGTCGGCCTCGCCCCCTGCGACCCCTCCAAGGCGGCGGAGCAGTGGGGCGCACCGGCCGCGCCGACCTCCGGATACACCCTGTCCTCCGGAAAGGCGGTCGAGTTCACCAACCCCGACGACATCCCCGCCGTCCCGTTCACCGACCGGAACGGACAGTTCTACTACCAGCAGTCCCACGCCCTGTACGGCGCCAAGGACAGCCGCCAGTGGGACTTCTACACCGGCACGGACTTCGACCACGTCGGCCTCGCCCCGGTCAGCAACGCCTCCGACCCCGCCAACCCCGCGGACAGCAACGCCGACACCACCTGGCGCTGCAACAACAGCCCGACCGGCCGGACCGCCACCAACGCCCCGGCCCCCTCAGGCTATTCGCAGCGCAACTTCTGCGATCTGAGCGGGGTGTGGGTCGACCCGGACACCGGCTGGTGGTACGGCCTGGTGCACAACGAGTTCACCCCGCAGCCGTTCGGCGACGGCCTGCACTACGACGCGATCGACTACGCGCTCTCCAAGGACCGGGGCGCGACCTGGACGATCCAGGGGCACGCGATCACCTCGCCCTACAGCACGGCCCGCGGCGACACCACCGCCTTCCCCCACGAGACGTACTACTACGGCGACGGCGACCAGCGCCTCTTCGTCGACAACGCGTCCGGCTACTTCTACGTCTTCTACGCCACGCGGGTCCTGGACAAGTCCGGTGGCGGCACCATCTGGCTCCAGCACGTCGCCCGGGCCCCCATGGCACAGAAGATGGCCTCCGCCTCCTGGAGCAAGTGGTACGACGGCGCCTGGCGCTCGCCGGGGGTGGGCGGCGCCGAGAGCGACATCATCCCGTCCGAGGGCCTCGGGTCCGGCTACCTCGCGCCCGGTGAGGACTACAAACCGGCCACCTCCGGCACCGTCGCCGACCAAGTGGCCCGCGGTGCCATGCCGGACCATTCACAGCTCGCGGTGATGAACGTCGCCTGGAGCGCCTACCTCGGCAAGTACATCGGCACCCCGCAGAACAACGTCGCCCAGGCCACCGACACCAGGACGCCCCTGCACTTCTACGTCACCGACGACCTGGCCACCCAGAAGTGGACCGACATGGGCCTGGTCGCCGACCAGCCGAACGCGGCGTGGTACCGCTGGATGCTGGATCCCGCGAACCTGACGAGCTCGACCGTCGTGGGCAGGACCTTCCGCTCGTACTGCGCGTTCTACTGCTCCACCTACACCAGCGAGTACGCCGACATCACCATCGCGCCGAGGACGCCCTCGGACCTCCCGGCTCCAGTGACCCCGGGCGCGTCCTACCGGATCGGCACGGGCGGGGGCCTGTCCCTCGCGCAGAGCGGGTCCGGCCTGACCGCGGCCGCCCCGGACGCCTCGTCGCCCGCGCAGCAGTGGCGGTTCGATCCCACCGGAGACGGCTTCTTCACCGTCAGCAACGCCGCCTCGAACCAGGCGCTGGCCGTGGCGACCGGCGACGCGGGCCGGGCCTGGGGAGCGGGCGTGACAGCGGCCGCGCCCACCTCGAACCCGGCGGTCGGCCTGCAGTGGTCCGTGCAGCCCGTCGTCACGGCCTCGGACGGAAGCGGCCCGTCCGCGCCGACCGGCGCCTACCGGCTGGTCAACCGGTACAGCGGGCTGGTGCTCAGCCTCGGCTCGGGCGCACAGGCGGTGACCACCGCGCCGGTCCGCGCCTGGGACAACCGTGGCACCGGCGGCGACACCCGCCCCGCGGCCGGCCAGCTGCTGAGCCTCGTTCCCACCGGCCGCGCCGACCTGGCCCTGAACCGGCCCACGACCGCATCGAGCGTCCAGTCCTCGGCCACCCCGGCGAGCGCCGCGGTCGACGGGGACGGGGCCACGCGGTGGTCCAGCCAGTTCGCCGATCCGCAGTGGATCCAGGTCGACCTGGGCGCGGTCCGCAGGGTGTCCGAGGTGACACTCACCTGGGAGGCCGCCTACGGGAAGGCCTATCAGATCCAGGTCTCCGACGACGCCAAGCAGTGGACCACGATCGGGGCGACGACCTCCTCGGACGGAGGCGTCGACGACCTCAACGGCCTGTCGGGAAGCGGGCGTTACCTGCGAGTCCTCGGAACGCGGCGCGCCACGGGGTACGGCTACTCTCTCTGGTCGCTCCAGGTGTACGGAGCTTGAGACATGGGGGCCGGCCCGTCGCCCCTGGCCCGGGGCGCGGCGGTCCTCACCCGGCGACGGCGCCCGGGTCCTGGTAGACGGCGTCCAGGGCGAGGTGGGCGCCGCCGCGGGCCGGGGCGTTCAGGCCCAGGGTCGAGGGGACGATGTCGCAGCCGCCCGCGTCGGGTGCCATGACGCGCCGCGCGACGCCCTCGCGGACCCGGTCGAGGAGGTGGTCCGCGAAGACCGGGAAGTAGCCGCCGAGCACGACCGCGCGGGGGTTGAGGACGTCGGCGAGGAGGGCGACGCCAAGGCTCAGGTCGTCGGCGAGGCGCTCCAGCGCCGCAAGGGTGCGGGCGTCACGGGCGTCGGCGCGTGCGCGCAGGTCGGCGAGGCGCGAGGCGACATCGAGCGAGGCGTCGTGGACACGGTCGTGCGGGTCGGCGGCGTGGCGCAGCAGGGCGCCGAGCCCGACCATGGTCTCCCAGCAGCCCCGCCGCCCGCAGTTGCAGCGCCGGCCGCCGGGAGCGAGTGGCATGTGACCGATCTCGCCCGCGAACCCCCGTGCCCCGCGCAGGAGTTGACCGCCGGAGACGATGCCGCCGCCGACACCGATCCCGCCCGTGACGGAGATGAGGTCGTGGATGTCGGCGGCGGAGGCGATGACGTATTCGGCGATGGCCGCCAGCTTCGCGTCATTCTCCAGGTGGAGCCGGGGCGCGGCGCGGCCCAGGCGTCGGCGCAGTTCGGCCAGGGCGGCGATGTCGCGCCAGCCGATGTTCGGCGCGTAGCCGACCTGGCCGGTGGCGATGTCCACGTTCCCCGGCGCGCCCAGCGCGGCGCCCACCAGGCGGGCACCGGCGGCCGTCACCGCCGCGTCGGCCTCGCGGATCAGTTCCGCCGTCTCCTCCAGCACGGCCGTCGGCCCGAGGGCGCGGACGTCGAGCGGGATCCGGCGTTCGTAGAGGGTTTCGCCGCGCAGGGACAGGGCGACCGCCGTGACGTAGTCGGCGGTGATCTCCAGGCCGAGCCCGCAGACCGCGTGGCCGTCGATCTCGACGGCAAGACCCGGTCTTCCGACCGATCCGTCCCGCTGCGAGTGGCCCTCGCGGACCAGGCGCAGGCCCACCAGTTCGGCGACCAGGTTGGTGACGGTGGGGCGCGGCAGCCCGGTGTCCGTGGCGATCCGGGCGCGCGAGCGGGGACCGCGGTCGCGCAGCAGCCGCAGCACGAGGCCGAGGTTGGTCCGCCGGATCGACGCACGGTCGCTCGCCCGGCCCGGCCCGCCCGCCCCCGGTTCACGGACGCCCCGCAGACCTTCCCCCACGCTCTCCCCCCACCTCACGCGCCGCACCGCGTACGGCAGTCTGCCACCACGGCCGGTATCCTGCCCGACCCGGACGGCACCGTCCCCGAACTCGGCCCGGGTGCACGGGAAGCGGTCCTGCCCCGTGCCGTGCGCGGACGGATCGTAGCCATCCACGGCATGTTCCACTGGAAAATGCCATAACTTCCCCCTTCTCGCTACACCGGGCGTAACTTCTCCGTCACCGCGGCACCGGAGTTGAGCCGTGGGACCAGTCCTCAAGTGACCCCAGGGAGGGGAGTTCCGCGTGCCCGGAATCGACGAGTGCCTGCTGGAGACGATGCGGCTGCCCGGCGCGCTCGGAGCGGCACTCGTCGACTGGACCAGCGGGCTCGCCCTCGGCACCATCGGCGACTCACCGGGCGGTGACCACGAGGCGGCGGCCGCGGAGGCCGCCGAGTTCGCCAGGAGCGCCGCGGAGCACCCGGCCTTCGCACCCGCCTCCACCGACGCCTTCGGCGGGTCGCTGCCGGTGGAGGACGTCCTCGTCACCGCGCACGGCGGCTACCATCTGCTGCGCTTCGTACGCACCGGCCACGACAGCAGCATCTTCCTGTACCTCTGGCTCGACCGCGATCAGGGCAATCTCGCGCTCGCCCGGCTCCGGCTGGGCGATCTGGCCGAGCGGCTGGTGCTGGCGTGAACCGCGGCGCGCAACCGACGGACGGGCACCATCTCTCGCCGATGCTCCGCCGGTTGGTGGCCGAGCGCGCGACCGGGGCACTGCTGCGCGACAGCGGCACGCTCTACCTCGTCGACGGCCAGGTGGTGCACGCCGAGAGTCCCTCCGCGCCGGGCATCGACATACTGCTCACGGTGGGCGGCCGACTGCGCCCCGAAAGCTGGCAGTGGGCCGTCGACCAGGCGGGCGCGCGCGGCTCGGTGGGCCGCTTCCTCGTGGACAGCGGCCAGGTCCCCGGCGGCGAGCTCGAACTGTGCCATCTGGGCGCCCTGTTCGACGCCGCGTTCTTCACGCTCTCCCCCGGCAGCGGCGCCACCCGCTTCCGCTACGGAGTGGCGCACTGGATCGGCCCGGTGTCGCCCGTTCCGGCGCAGGCGGTGGCCCGCGAGGCCGCGCGGCGCCGGGAACTGCTCGGGAGGCTGTGGCCGCACCCGGAGGTCGACACCGCTCCGGTGGTGCGCGCCCGCGGCCTGCCCGCCGCATCGGTCACCGGCCGCCAACGGGCCCTGCTCGCCCTGGCCGACGGCGCCCGCACACCCCAGGACATCGCGCGCCTGCTCGGGCGTCCGGCCTTCCACACCCTGGTCGACGTCCGCAGGCTGGCGGCCGCCGGCGCGATCGCGACCCCGACGGCGGCCGTCCCGCCGCTCGGCATGCCCGCCCCCCTGGCGCGGGCCGCGGCCGAGGCGGAGGCGGTCGCGGACGTGGCCCTGCTGCGCAGGCTGCGCGACGGCCTGGAGACCGCGCTGTGATCCGCGTCCGCAGGCAGCGGGCCGAAAGGAGACAGATGATGACGGCCGAGGCCGAGGTCCTCGCCGAGCTGCGCAGGCTGCGGGTCCAACTGCCGCAACTCAGCGGGGCGTTGGCGGCCAGCGTCGACGGTCTTGTACTCGCGCAGGACGCCATGAGCGAGGCGGAGCCCCTGGCCGCGCTCACCGCGGCCGCCCTCGGTGTGGCCCAGCGCCTGACCGACACCGCCGGCCGGGGCGCCTTCCACGAACTGCTCCTGCGGGGCGACGAAGGATACGTCGCCACCTATGCGGCGGGCTCGTCCGCCGTGCTCACCCTCCTCGCCCAGCCCCGCATCAACGTGGGGCGGCTGCATCTCGAAGCCCGCCGGGCGAGCGCCCGGATCGGCGACCTGGTCGACGGCAGCCTCGGCCGACTGGAGACCCCATGACTCCCCCACGTACCCGGGCCGACCGGCCCGGGACCACACCCATCGGAAAACAGCGGAAAGGAAGCACGAATCCCATGGCCAACACGGAAGCCGCGCTCAAGGAATCGATGACCACGATCGACGGGACCATCGGCGTGGCGCTCGTCGACTACAGCAGCGGCATGGCCCTCGGCACCCTGGGCGGCAGCAAGGACCTCGACCTCTCGGTGGCCGCCGCCGGCAACACCGACGTGGTGCGCGCGAAGGTGCGCACCATGGAACTACTCGGCCTCAAGGACGAGATCGAGGACATCCTGATCACCCTCGGTTCCCAGTACCACCTGATCCGCCTCCTGACAGGGCGGGGCCACAACGGTCTCTTCCTCTATCTGGCCCTCGACAAGTCCCGGGCCAACCTCGCGATGGCGCGCCACCAGTTGAGGAAGATCGAGGCAGAACTGGAGGTGTGAACCGCCCCTGGGCGGGCCCCTTCCGATGGCGCCGCGTTCCCCGGCCCGCGGCGCCACCCGGGCACGGCCCCCATCACGTCGGCCCGATGTCCCCGCTGGGGAACTTTCGTCCAAGACAGGGCCGCCGAAGTCGGCGACCGTAGAGGCATGCACAGCTACGAAGCGGGGCCGGACCCCCTGGAACGCGACGCGGGGACCGGCTGGGAGGTCGCCCTCCCCCACAACGGCACGTCCCTCGGCGGTGTACGGATGGCGGGGTTCCGCGACCGCGTCTCCGCGGGGCTCGACAAGCAGGTGCTCCCGCAGCCTGCCGTGGTCGTCGTCATCGGGCTCGGGGACGCCCCGTTCACGGTCGAGGGCGGCAGCGGAGGGCAGTCCCTGAGGAGCTTCGCCGCCACGCTGGCGCCCGGCCCGGCCCGCATTCGCGGCCGACGCGTCGAATGCATCGAGATGCGGCTGTCTCCCCCGGCCGCCTACGCGCTGCTCGGCGTGTCCCCGAGCGAACTCGGCCAGTCGGTCGTCAGCCTCGAAGACCTGTGGGGACGGCAGGAACAGCGCCTGCGCGAGCAGCTCCCCGAGGCCTCGACCTGGCAGGAACGCCTCGCCCTGGTGGACGCGCTCCTGGTGCGGCGGGCCGCACGGGCGCCGGTCATGGCGCCCGAGGTGACGGCCGTCTGGGACCACATCGTGGCCCGCCGGGGCCGGGTGCGGATCGGTGAACTCGCCGCGTCCTGCGGCTGGAGCCGCAAACAGCTGTGGTCCAGGTTCAGCGCCCAGATCGGCCTCAGCCCCAAGCGCGCGGCCATGCTGGTCCGCTTCGATCACGCCGCACGTGCCCTGCGCGCAGGCCACAGCGCCACCGAGGTCGCACTCGCCTGCGGATACGCCGACCAGCCGCATCTGCATCGCGACGTCCTGGACTTCGCCGGATGCACGCCGGGCGCCCTGGCCGCACGGGCGACGACCAGCGGCTGACAGGCGCCCCCGAAACGCCCATCACTCCGGGAAGGTCCGCGTACCTCCCCGGTGAACACGCGCACCTGCCCACCCACAACGGAAGGAACACCGTGGCGACTACCGATGCCCGAGCAGTGAACCTGGCCGATCGAGGCCTGATCCTCCGGACCGCCTTCGGCGGCATGGCCGCGCAAACCCTGCGCGCCGCCGTGCGGTTGAAGGTGATCGAGCTGATCGGTGCCGCGCCCCGCCGGGCCGACGACATCGCGGCCGCGGCCGGGGCCGACCCGCGGTCCATGACCCGGCTGCTGCGCGCCCTGGCCGGGCTCGGCCTCCTCGAGGAACACGCCCCAGGCCTGTTCTCCGTCACCCCGGCGGGCGCCCTGCTCGATTCCCGGGCGCCCGGCTCCCTCACCTCCTTCGTGCGGGTGTTCACCGACCCGGTGGCCCTACGCGCCTGGGAGCACCTGGACACCAGCGTCCGCACCGGTGACGTGGCCTTCGACGCCGTCTTCGGCACGGACTTCTTCAGCCATCTCGCCCAACACCCCGATATTTCAACGGCGTTCAACGCGGCGATGAGCCAGGCCACCATGGCGACCGCCACCGTGCTGCCGCACGCCTTCGACTTCGGGCGGTTCACCTCGGTCACGGACGTCGGCGGCGGGAACGCGACTCTCCTGTCCGCCGTCCTCGCGGCGCACCCCCACCTCAGCGGCGTCGTCCACGACACGGCGCAGGGTCTGGCCGAGGCGCCGGGGACGCTGCGGCGGCACGGACTCACGCAACGCTGCACCCTGATCGCCGGGGACTTCTTCGGCTCGGTGCCCAAGGGCTCCGACCTCTACCTGATCAAGAGCGTCCTGCACGACTGGACGGACGAGCAGGTGGTCACCATTCTGAGCCACTGCCGCGAGGTACTGCCGCCCGAGGGCCGTGTCCTGATCGTGGAGCCCGTGCTGCCCGAGACCGTCGCCACCCAGGACGGCGCCCATGCCTCCGACCACGGAGTCACGTATCTGAGCGACCTCAACATGCTGGTGAACGCGGGCGGCCGGGAGCGCACCCGCGAGGGCTTCCAGGAGGTGTGCCACCGTGCGGGCCTGACCGTCACCTCGGTCGCTCCTCTCGAAGGAGCCGCCCCGTTCTCCCTCATCGAGGCCGCCGCCTGCTGACCGTCCCACCACCGGAGGTGAGCGGTCACCGGGACGGGCACCGACCAGGCCCACCTCACGTGTGTGCAAAGTTCACGATGCGCGTCCGGGGCCACCGGGCGCGGGTTGCGGAGCGAAGTCGGCGGCGGGCTCGGTGGCGTACCGGCTCATCGTGCGGAGGGTGGCCCGCGGGCTCAGCGCCTGCCCGCCGGCGATCATGTCCTGGAGGTCGCGGAAGTACTGCACGTACAGGTCGGGTGTGAACGTGCTGAGCATGACGGCGGGTTGGTCGGTGACGTTGGCGAAGGTGTGCGGGGCGCCGGTCGGGACCATCACGAGCGTGCCCGCCGTGGCATCGTGGTCCTGGTCGCCGACGGTGAACCGCACCGCGCCGGAGATCACGTAGAAGCCCTCGTCGTGCTGGGCGTGGCGGTGTTGCGGCGGGCCGGGCGTGTGCGGCGCGAGGACGGACTCCGCGAGCCCGAGGCGGTGCCCGGTGTTGCTGCCGTCCTCCAGGATGCGCAGGCGTGTGGTGCCGAGAACGATCGTCTCGCCGTCACCCGGCCCGACGACCGAGACGACGGGGTCGGCGACGGGCTCGCTGGTTTTCGATGCGTCAGTCATGACCCGATTCCACGGCCGGGGCCCGGTGCCTGTCCAAGACCTGTTCTCCGACCTCGATACCGTCCGGGTATCGTCGCAGCATGGAGCTACGTACGCTGCGCTACTTCGTGGCGGTCGCCGAGGAACTCCACTTCGGGCGGGCCGCCACGCGGCTGCACATGAGCCAGCCGCCCCTGAGCCGGGCGATCAGACAGCTGGAGGGCGAGGTCGGCGCCACCCTGCTGGACCGGTCGCCGGCCGGTGTCACGCTGACTCCGGTGGGAGCGGTACTCCTTGAGGAGGCGCGAGCCCTGCTCGACCGGGCCGAGCGGCTGCGCGTGCGCGTGGCCGCGGCCGCCGGAGCCGCGACGCTCACCGTCGGCATCCTGGGCGACGGCGGCGACCGGGCCGCGCTCCGGCTGGCCGACTCCTACCGGCGACGGCACCCGCGCGTGGAGGTCCGCGTCCGCGAGACCGACCTGACCGATCCCACCTGCGGGCTGCACGCCGGATTGGTCGACGTCGCCCTCACCCGCGCCCCCTTCGACGAGACCGGCCTGAGGGTCCACGAGGTGCGCGCCGACCCGGTGGGGGCGCTGCTGCGCGCGGACGATCCGCTGGCCGGCCGCGCGCAGTTGAAGCTGGCCGACCTGACGGACCGGCGCTGGTTCCGGTTCCCGGAGGGAACCGACCCCCGCTGGCAGGCGTACTGGAACGGCGGGGAATCCCGCGAGGGGCCCGTGGTGCGCGCCGTCCAGGAGTGCCAGCAGGCCGTTCTGTGGAACGGCACGATCGGCCTGGCACCCCTGGTCCACCGGCCGACGCGGGGGCTCGCCGTCGTGCCGCTGTCGGACATGCCACCGAGCCGGGTGGTGGTGGCGTGGAACGAGGGCGACACCAATCCGCTGATCCGCTCCTTCGCCGAGATCGCGACGGCCGCCCACCGCGCCTGAACGGCCCATGTCCGTACGGCGGTTGGGCCCATGGAGGGCGCCGGACGGCCCCGGCCTAGAGGGCCAGCCACTCACTCAATGTCGTCACCTCGTCGAGGACGTCGGGCAGCGGCTCGACGCCCAGACCGGGCCCGGTCGGCACGTCGAGGTGTCCGTCCGCCAGGACGAACGGCGTGGTGATGTCGGTGGCGAAGTAACGGTGGGAGCCCGAGGTGTCGCCGGGCAGGGTGAAGCCGGGCAGCGCGGCCAGGGCGATGTTGGCGGCGCGGCCGATGCCCGTCTCCAGCATGCCGCCGCACCAGACGGGTATGCCGTGGGCCCGGGCGAGGTCGTGGATGCGGCGTGCTTCCAGGTAGCCGCCCACCCGGGCCGGTTTGACGTTGATGACGGAACAGGCGCCCAGGGAGATGGCCGCAGCGGCATGGGCGGCCGACTCGATGGACTCGTCGAGGCAGATCGGGGTGCCCAGCATCCTGGCCAGCTGGGCGTGCTGCACCAGGTCGTCGTTGGCCAGGGGCTGCTCGATCAGGAGCAGGTCGAAGGCATCGAGCCTGGCGAGGTGCTGGGCGTCCACAAGGGTGTAGGCGGCGTTGGCGTCGACCTGGAGGAGCAGATCGTCCCCGAAGCGCTCGCGGACGGCACGGACGGGCTCGATGTCCCAACCGGGCTCGATCTTCAGCTTGATGCGGACATAGCCTTCCGCGACGTACTGCTCCACCGCGTCCAGCAGTCGGGGCACCGAGTCCATGATGCCGACCGAGACCCCGCACGGCACGCGGTCGCGGGCCGCGCCGAGGTACGAGCCGAACGACTCGCCGCTCAGCCGGAGTTGCGCGTCGAGCACCGCGCTCTCCAGGGCGGACTTGGCCATGTGGTGGCCGGTGAAGGGTTCCAGCGCCCGGCCCACGCCCGCGGCGTCCACGCCGTCCGTGGGCAGGGCCGGGACGAGGAACCTGCGCAGGACGTCCTGGGCGCCGTCGACGTACTCGGAGCAGTAGCGGGGCTCGGACATGGCGGCGCACTCGGCCCATCCCTCGCCGTCCGCGGTGACGACCCGCACGAGGAGGACGTCCCGGCGGGTCTCGACGCCGAAGGAGGTGCGGAACGGGGCGACGAGCGGCATCGCGATGCGGCGCAGTTCGATGCCGGAGATCTTCATCGTGGTCACAGGTGGCTCCCGGGGGCGGGTCGGGCGGGGATCGGGGTGGGCGTGCGGCGGACGATGTAGCCGCGACGGTCGTGGAGACCGACGACATCGGCCCCGTCGGCGAGCAGACCGCCGAGGGTCTGGCGGACGGCGAGCCGCCAGGCATGGGCGGCCGGTGCGTCGCCGCGGCGCAGGGCCTCGATGTCCTCGGGCAGCTCGATCACCACGAACTCGGCGTCGGTGGGCCCCAGTTCGGGACGCCCCTCGACACTGCGCACGCCGTGCACGGCGCCGTCCGGCATCGCCCGGCCACCCGCTCCGGCGGCGGGCAGGGGCGCGGTGATGTCCCAGGCCGCCAGGATCCGGTCCGACTCGTCGCCGCCGTTGATGGTGTCGTCCATGGCGCCGTAGAAGGACTGGAGGTACTCCTCGGGGCGGGCGCCGAGTTTGGTGAGGTTGAAGTGGGCGTTGCGGCGGACCAGCGGGTCGTAGGTCCAGGTGATGCGCTTGAGGCCGCGCTCCAGGGCCCATTGGCGCTGGTGCAGCTTGAGCGCCAGACCGATACCCCGGCCCATGGCGGCGCCCGTGATGTGGGAGTGCAGGGTGGTGCCCGCGGGCTCGCCGAAGAACGCCAGGGACGCCCCCGCGAGCCGGCCGTCCTCGTACGCCCCGACCGCGTAGTTCCCCGCGTGGCTCAGGGCGCGCATGACCTCGGCGGAGACCGGCGGTGTGTCCGGGCGGGTGCCCCAGATCTCGGCGTAGAGACGGCCTGCGGCCTCGAACTCCGCCATCGTGTGGAGCTCACGGATGTCGAGGCCGGTCACAGCATCGCTCCGAGGAGTTCGGCCAGCAGCCGCGCGCGGGGCGGCATGGTGGCGGCCAGTACGTGTTCGTGGTCGGCGTGCGCCCCGTCGCCCACCGCCCCGAGGCCGTCGAGGGTGGGGCAGCCCGCGCCCGCGGTGTAGTTGCCGTCGGACGCGCCACCGACCGCCGCCTGGCGCAGTTCACCCATGCCCAGGCCGCAGGCGACGTCCGCGGCCAGCGCGAACAGTTCCTTGGATCGATCGGCGTCCAGGGGTGGGCGGTTGGGGCCGCCGTCCAAGTGCAGCCGGGCGCCGGGGTGGTGGGGACGCAGGGCCGAGATGAGCTCGTGGACCGCTTCCTGCGCCGCCGGGGTGGGGACGCGGGCGTCGATGCTCAGTTCGGCGCGGGCCGGCACGGTGTTGGTGGTGGTACCGGCGCGCATCACGGTCGGGGTGATGGTGGTGCCCGGTCCGGTGCGGGTGGTGACCGCTTCGGTGACGCGTTCCAGGGCGAGCAGGTGACGGGCGAGTTCGGTGGCCGCGTTGATGCCCTTGTCCGGGTCGAGTCCGGAGTGGGCGGCGCGGCCCTCGACGCTCAGATGGTAGTGGGACATGCCCTTGCGGCTGGTCTTCAGGGCGCCTCCGGGAGCCGACGGCTCCACGACCAGCGCGGCCCGGCAGGACCGTGCGGTGTCCTCGATGAGGGCGCGGGAGGTGTCGGAGCCGACCTCCTCGTCGCCGGTGACCAGCACGCACAGCCCGTCCAGGGAAGGAAGCGTGGCCAGCGCGTGGAAGAGCTGGACCAGCCCGGCCTTCATGTCGAAGACACCGGGACCGCGGACGATGCCCTCCCGCACCGTGAAGGGGTGCGACGCGAGTGTGCCGATCGGCCAGACGGTGTCGTGATGGCCGAGGAGCAGGACGCGCGGAGTGCCGAACGACCACTGGAGGTGGCTCACCCCGTCGACCACGTGGATCCGCGGCGTGGCACCGATCAGTCGGCTGCCCTGCTCGGCGACGACATGGGCACTGCGGGCGACCGCCTCGTGGTCGGCGGAGTACGACTCGCACGACACGAGCTCTTCGAGGTCCTGGAGCATCGGGTCGAGCGGCGGGGCGGAACGGGAAACGGGGTGGGCCTGCACGGGTGCGTTCTCCTGGGCTGGGCGAGGGGGTGTCCGCAAAGGTGTCCTGAGCGGATGACCGCCACGGTAGGCACGCCGCGGGAGCCGGAGTTGGTACGTGAGTGGCAACATCGGGGCCGCATTCGTACGGCGGCCCCAACCAGCCCGGCGCGCCATGGCGTACGGCGGCGGACGTCAGCCCATGGGGGGTGCTGATGACGCGTCTTGGGGTTGCCGCCGAGGACCTGACACCTTCGGCGACATCCATGCCGACCTGCCCGTGCCACCCGGCGCGCGCCGCTGAACCGGCCGCGGCGCAGGCCCCCTTGGGCACCGGGGCCACCCTCACCCCGCGGCGGCGCGCCACCCCGGTTCGTCCGCGCTGTCGTAGAGGCCCATCAGGCGCATCTGCAGCATCGCCGCGAACCGGGCGTTCGGGTCCCGCAGGTCGATCCCTCCCACCTCCGCCACCCGGCGGATGCGGTAGCGGAAGGTGTTGGGGTGGACGAAGACGCTCGCCGAAGCCGCGATCACGTCGCCGAAGGCGTCCAGCCACGCCCGCAGGGTCTCGACCAGATGGGCATGGTGGCGCGCGTCGTAGTCCGCCAACCGCGCGATGGGGCCGGCCAGTTCGTCCCGGTTGGCGGCCACCAGGTCCCGCATTTCGAGCAGCAGCGCGTCGATGTGCACGTCCCCGATCGCGGCGACCCGCCGCAGTCCGCGCCCGTGGAGCAGGACGCGCAGCACCCGGTCGGCGTTGACCCGCGACCGGGCCAGGGCGGCGGGGTCGTCCGCCACGGAACCGATTCCAACGACCGCCCCGGTGCGCGCGCCGGTGCGCTCCAGGAAGTTCGACGCCACCTGCACGGCACGCTCCTGGGCCGACACCGAGGTCCCCTTGACCGGGAACAGGGCGTACGCGACATCGCCAAGGTACGCCACCGCGGACCTCGGCTGCACCGCCGTCAGGTGCACGCCCAGCGCACTCGCCAACCGCTGACACTCCGCCGCGACCTGGGCATGATCACCCTCCCCCGGCTGAAGGCCCAGCGCCATGACGAGCAGCGGTCCGTCGGCGAGGCCGAGGCGGCCCAGCGCCGACGCCGCGCCGGCGCCGCCCTCCAGTGCCGTCGTCACCAGGTCGGCGCGGAGCCGGTGCTGCGCGTCGGTGCCCGCGCGGAAGCGCAGCATGTGGAGGGCGGCGAGCTTGGCCGCCTCCCGGAACGCCTCCTCGCGCTCCTTGGTGAGCGGCTCGCGCAGCGTCGCCCACACGGAGCCCAGGATCTCGTCCCCGGCGCGCACGGCGATCGCCACCCGCGGCAGCGCGATCTCGTCCCCCAGCGTGGGCGGCGGAATGTGCAACGGGCCCTCGCGGCGGTACAGCTCCTTGAAGACCCCCTGTTCCTGGTGGATCCTCAGGTATCGCTCCGGCACCCGCCGGGCCAGGATGCTGGCCACCCGGGGCGGATCGGCTTCGTCCTGGCGTCCGGAGAAGGCCAGGATGCGCGAGCGGCGGTCCTCGATGGTGACAGGCGCGTCGAGGAGCGTGGCGATCGCGTTCGCCAGCGCGAACAGATCACCGGACGGCACACCGCCCAGGGTCTGCTCCCCAATCTCACCCACGTCGTCCTCGGACAGCAACATCCTCAGCATGGAGGCCAGTTGAGCCCATGAGGCTCCGCGGGTCAGCTCCAACAGGGCGACACCGGTCTCGGCGGCCGCGGCTTCGAGTTCGGCGCACGCCTCGACCGGTCCACGGACCACCAGGGCGGCCGCGCCCGCACGCGCCAGTTCGCGGAGCAGCCGGGCCGTCCGTTCCGGCCCGTGGACACCGTTGCCGAGCACGATGGCGTGCTCGGGGTAGTGCTGCTCGTCGTACGGATCATGGATGCCGACCCCGCCGAGTTCGCCCGCCCGGGCGGGATCACCGTGGAGCAGATCGAGAAGGGTGGGTCCGAGGTCGTCGAGCACCCGGCCCAGACTCCGGGCCGGGTGTTCCGACATGTGCCTGATCATCTCCGCAGGTTAGAACCGGTACGGTCCTATACGTCCGTATGTGCGGACGAGGATACGGGACGGTCTTCGTCGCCCGGTACGAATGCCTGGCGAGCGGGCCGCCACAGCCGTGCCTGGACGGCTTCCCACCAGCGCCTCGGCCGGTTCGACGGCCGACAGCACCCGCGCGGCGCCCGCCGGGACGAGCCGGATTTCGGTGCCGCGGCGACGGCCACCTGCGCGCCCGCCGCCGCAGTGCCTCCCCAGCCCGGGCGCTCCACTGGCCCGCCCCGCTCGTGACGGTACGGATCGCGGGATCGACCAGCTCCTCCCGTACGTCGGCGGCGACTTGGAGGACGTCCAGCCGCCTAGCGTCGGCTTGTCCCTACACAACCGCACCGCCTCCCGGGTGCGGCACACCCAGGCAACGCACGCCCTGGCAGACGGAGTTCAACCGTCCGAGACTCGGTCCGACAGCACCCATCAGCATCAGCACCAAGGACAGAGGGTTTCGCCATGCCGAGGAACACGAACAGCGGCCTTGCCGAGGCGGCCGGGCAGACCGGTGCGAAGGTAGTGGCGGTCACAGGCGCGAGCAGCGGGATCGGCGAGGCGACCGCACGAAGGCTCGCGGCGGACGGCCATCACCTCCTGCTCGGAGCGCGGCGCACCGAGCGTCTCGCCGCGCTCACCAAGGAGATCACCGCCGCGGGCGGCACCGCCTCCTTCAAGCGGCTCGACGTCACGGATGCCGCCGACGTCCAAGCCTTCGTCTCCGCCGCCCGCGAGCGCCACGGCCGTGTCGACGTGATGGTCAACAACGCCGGGGTGATGCCGCTCTCACCGCTGGAAGCACTGAAGATCGAGGAGTGGGACCGCATGATCGACGTGAACGTCCGCGGGGTCCTGCACGGCATCACGGCCGCGCTGCCCGCGATGCGGGCCCAGGGTGGCGGACACTTCGTGAACGTCGCCTCCGTCGGGGCGTACGAGGTCTCCCCCACCGCCGCCGTGTACTGCGCCACCAAATTCGCCGTCCGGGCGATCTCCGAGGGACTGCGCCAGGAGTCGAACGGGGACATCCGGGTCACTCTGGTCTCCCCGGGAGTGACCGAGTCCGAACTCGCCGACAGCGTCTCCGACCCGGCGGCGAGAGCGGCCATGCAGAGCTACCGCGCCGTGGCCCTGCCCGCCTCGGCCATCGCGGACGCCATTGCCTACGCCGTGTCCCAGCCGCCTCAGGTCGACGTCAACGAGGTGGTCGTGCGCCCGGCCGCGAGCGCGCAGTAGGCCACACAGCGGGCACCGGACCTCCAGCGGTACGCCAGAGCGGCGCTCTCGGACGGGCCACCCCGGCACTCCGACAAGGCCCGGGGCCGTCAGGACAGGGTGATCCGCAGTTCGTAGGGGCGGCCCGCACTGATCGCCTCGGCCTGCTCGCGCAGGTCGGCCGTGGTGAAGCCGAGCAGCGCCTGGTCGGCCGCGCGGCGCAGCAGGGGCACGATCTGGGCGGGCGGGCTGCCGCGGTGGGTGGAGGCGAGGGTGGTGAAGGCCCGCTGGTACGTGGAACCGTGCGGGTCGCTGCTGTCGGCCAGCAGTCTCGGCAACGCGCTCGCGTCGATGCTGATGTTTCCCATGTGGTCGCCTCCCGTCGTCGCGCGGCCGGGCGGATCCGGCCCACACGACCGACGGTAGGGGCCGGGTCTGACAATCCCCCGCCCCCCAGACCCGTGAGCCCCACCACCCGCCGGATCGCCAGGGCCGTCCCCCTGGACAGATAGTCTGTGCACAGATAATCTTTGGGCACATCATCTTCGCAGGAGGCCATCATGTGGGTGTACGAGCACAGCATCGAGACCGACGTCGCACGCGCGGCGATCTGGCGACTCTGGGCCGATGTCGAGAACTGGGCCGCCTGGAACGCGGAGATCGAGAAGATCGAGCTGCGCGGCCCGTTCGCCGCGGGCGCGGAGATCTCGATGACCCCGCCCGGGCAGGACCCGGTGGAACTGCGGGTGACCGAGGCCGAGAAGGACACCATGTTCGTCGATGAGGCCCGCTTCGACGGGCTGGTCCTGCGCACCATCCACCGGCTCGTCCCCCTCGACCACGGGCGCACCCGGGTGGTGTACCGGATGGAGATCACCGGCGAGGGAGCCGATGATCTCGGTCCCCGGATCGGCCCGGACATCACCTCCGACTGGCCCGTGACCATGGCCGCACTCGTCGGCCTCGCCGCACGGAGCTGACGGCAGTGAACCCCGAAGCCAGCCCCGGGTTCCTGCTGTGGCACGCCACGCTGCGCTGGCAGCGGGGCATCGCCACGGCCTTGGCGCCCCTCGGCCTGACCCACGTCCAGTTCGTGCTGCTCGCCTGCGCCTGGTGGCTCAACGAACAGGGAAGTCATCCGAACCAGTTGGCGCTCGCACGGCAGGCGGGGACCGACGTCAAGATGACCTCCCAGGTACTCCGCACCCTGGAGAACAAGGGCTTGGTCGAACGCGAGGTGGACCCGTCGGACACCCGGGCCAAGCGCCTGCGCGTCACCGCCCTCGGCGCGGAACTGGCCCCCCGCGCCATCGCCGCCGTCGAGCGGGTCGACGCCGAGTTCTTCCAGCCCGTCCCCCTCGACGAAGCCGTGGCAATGCTCAGCCGCCTGTCGCATCCCGAGTCCTGACCACCGCCCCCGCCCGTTCGGCGCAGCCGGCCCGCGCTCCGGGGTGCGCGAGCGACCCGCGGCGCTTACCTGAGAGAGCCACGCTTTCGCAGGGAGACGCATCATGACCGAACAGCACCCGCCCGACCCGGACCCTCATGGCGGCACACCACCGGGCGGGCAAGGCGGAGCGGCTCCGGGATGGGGGCAGCGACAGCCGCCCGGAGGGGCACCCTACGGCTCGCCCCCGCCGGCCTGGGGCCCCCAACCCCCCGCCCCTCCCGGACGCCGCTTCGGCCGAGGCGTCCTGATCGGGTGCCTCGGCGCCGTCGTACTGCTCATCGTGATCGTCGCGGTCCTCGTCCTGGCCTTCGGCGGCAGCAGCGGCAAGAAGAGCCCGCCCAGTCCCACCACCACCAACAGCGGCGTCCGATCCAGCGAAGGTGCGCACCCTCCCGCCGCGGACGTGTCCATCACGTCCTGCGAACTCGACCCCTCCACCTCCTTCGCCAGCGCCAAGCTGAAGATCATCAACCACAGCTCAAAGCCCTCGGACTACAGCATCTCCGTGGAGTTCCTCGCCGCGAACGGAACCCGCGTGGGCGAGGGCGGGACGTTGCAGACGCATGTGGCGCCAGGCGAGACAGCCGAGGACACGGCCAGCAGTCCCACTCAGGCGACCGGCAACATCACTTGCAAGGTGACTTCCGTGGAGCGGTTCTCCTCAGCCGGGTGAGGGCCCGACCACCGGCCCCCACACTCATACCAACTTGCGCAAGCCCCAGGCCAGTTCACTCCTCATGCGAAGATGAGCCATGCGCGCACCACCGCCGTTCGGGGACAAGCTGCGGGCGCAGCTGGGCTCACCTCAGGAGGCGCGGCAGCTCGAAAGCAGCCCCCGATCGCGGGTGTGGCGGGCCGAGCTGGCCGGCACCGCCGTGGTGGTCAAGCAGCTCGTCGACGGCTCGGAAGCGGCGGAGAGGTACGCGCGCGAGGTGGCCGCACTGACCCTCGCGTCGCACGTCGACCCACCCGTCGTGCCAAGGCTCATCGGCACTGACCCGGACGAGCGCGTGCTGGTCGATCGGCCCCTCCGAGGACCGCTGCCACAGCGTGACGAACTGACCGACTTGCGTCGGGGTGGTCTTGGCCACACGGAATCTGACGGCTTGCCCGTCGAGGGTGAACCGGTGCGCCACGTACTCCGCGCTCTCCGGTTCGGGCTCCGGCCGCGAGCAGTCGAAGCCGCTCGGGCCGTACACCATCGTTTGCGCCGCCAGCAGGTCACAGTGAGGCCCGACCAGGGCTGATTGGCCATGCACTCATCCTGCCGTCCCCCGGAGATGAGGCTCGTCACCCACCCGGCGAATCAGAGAAGGAATTCCGCGTACAGCACGGTGAACGCCGGGCGCAGGCCGTCCAGGAAAGGCCGGTCGAAATGCGGCCTTCGGGCGCAGGGCCGAGGGGAGGGAAAGGCCAACACCCTACGGCGCTTTGGGTCGACCGGTTTCCGCCTGAGTGCGCGAACGTCGGCACCGAGTCTTTCACCAGCCGCTAACGATCCGCTAACGCACCGACTCCACGAGGTGGGCGGGCGAGGATCTCACCCCGGCCGAGCCCAAGACTTCGCAGGCCGGAGGACTGAGGGGCAATCAACTCCGCCAGTGATGGCTTCCGTTGGGGTGCGCGTGGAGCACAGCTCCCTAGTCCCGACACACCTCACTGGGTAGCCGAACGCAGAAGCTCGGGGGCCGAGCGAGGTGTGAGGTTTCACACTCTGCGAGGAATTGCCGGGCGGTGTCGGCTTCCAGCAGAGTTCTACAACCGTCAGGCCCCGCATACGGCCACCCCGTCCCCCGAGTACCTCGTACTCGTACAACTCCATAGCCGAGCCGTATGCCGCCCGTGCATCACCCGGGTTTCGTCCCGGGAAAATTGCCCATCGGGTTCCGTTCCTCCGTGACCGGCAGTTGGGAGGAGGCAGCAAGGGGCACGATTGCGTTCGCGAGGTCACCCGTGCGTATGCTCCTGGAAGGAAATCGTGTGAGCCGGATCCCGATCCGGGGATTCGCGGTGGCGTCTGCCACCGCGGTCACCGCCGTTGGCGCCGTGGTCGGCGTGGCGGCGGGGAGTCCCGCCGCCGCCTCGAACGACAACGTCGAGGCCACCGCTGCCGACACGACGCTCCTCGCCGACATACCCGCCGGCCAGCAGGTCCAGGTGCAGACCACTTCTCTCGCACAGCAGGCGAACGCGCAGTCCGCGCAAGCCAACGCCGCGGCGAAGAAGTCCGCCGAGGAGGCCGCACGCCTCCGGGCCGCCCAGGACGCCAAGGCCAAGAAGAGCGCCGCCGACAAGGATAGGGCGGACAAGGCCGACAAGGATGCCAAGGCCCGCGACCTGGAGACCCAGGCCGCCAGCCGCTCGACCAGCCGGACCACCTTCCAGGTGCAGAGCTCCTACTCGGTCTCCGACGTCCAGGCCATCGCGCGCCAGATCATCCCCGCGGGCCAGTTCCAGTGCTTCAGCAACATCGTGAACAACGAGTCGAGCTGGAACTACCGGGCCACCAACGGCACCGCCTACGGCCTCGTCCAGGCGCTGCCCGGATCCAAGATGAGCTCCGTGGGATCCGACTGGCAGACAAACCCGGCCACCCAGATCAAGTGGGGCCTCAACTACATGAACGAGCGCTACGGCAGCCCTTGCGGCGCGTGGTCGTACTGGCAGGCCCACGACTCGTACTGATCCTGCCCCGTGGGCAGTTGAACGGCCGGCCGGTGAGTCACGCGTCGGCCGGCTGTAACCTCGGCCCTTGTGAATTGGCTGCCTGACGACTTCGTCCACCCCGAGTACGTGCCCGTGCCCCGTACGACGCTGCACCTACGGCCGATCCGGGAGGCGGACTGCGCGCTCGACTATCCCGCGGTCATGGGCTCCCGAGAGCGCCTGTGGGAGATCTTCGGCCCGGCCTGGGCGTGGCCCAGTGAGACGATGACGTACGAAGCGAACCGCGTCGACCTGCTGCGGCACGAGAGGGAGATCGCCGCGCACCAGTCGTTCAACTACGCGCTCCTCGACGAACAGGAGACGTCGCTCCTCGGCTGTGTCTATGTCGACCCGCCCGAGCGCGCCGGTGCCGACGGGGAGGTGGCCTGGTGGGTGGTGGACGCACTCGCCGACAGTGAGGTGGAGCGCGCTTTCGACGCGTTCGTGCCGCAGTGGATCGCGACCGCCTGGCCCTTCCAGCAGCCCCGCTGCCTGGGCCGGGACATCAGCTGGAAGGCCTGGCTCGCGCTGCCGCGCGCCTAGCCGGGTCTCGACACGGAGGGGCGGCGCCCCGGCGGCCTCTCCTCAACTCCTCGCCCGTCACAGGTTGATAACGTCCCGTCGACCCCTTGCCAGTAACATTTCACATATCACATGCTGCTCCGCATGAGAAAAGTCCTGGCTCTGCTCTCGGCGGCCGCCGCCGTCACAGCCCTCACCGGCACGTCCGCCGGCGCCGCACCCACCGCCCCCGAGGACACCGGGCAGGGGAAGCTCGTCTGGAGTTCCTGCAACGACGCCACCACGCCCACGCTCCAGTGCGCGATGCTCGACGTGCCGGTGGACTACGCCGACCCGCACGGCCGCAAGATCAAGATCAAGGTGAACCGTCTGCCCGCCACCGCGCCGCAGAGCAAGCGGCAGGGGCCGATCCTGCTGAACCCCGGCGGCCCCGGCGACTCCGGGCTTTGGATGCCCGCGTACATCGCCGGACAGATCCCCAAGGACGTCGCGTCGACCTACGACTGGATCGGGTTCGACCCGCGCGGCACCAACAGCAGCGAGCCCCATGTCGTGTGCGACGCCCACTACTTCGACGGCGAGCGCCCGGACTACCAGGTGGGCCAGGGCACTTCGAAGGCCTGGCTGGCGAAGGCGGCCGGGTACGCCGCCGACTGCGCGGCCGACTGGTCCTGGCTGATGCCGCACATGACCACCGTCGACAACGCACGCGACATGGACAGCATCCGGTGGGCGCTGGGGGCGCAGAAGATCAACTTCTATGGTGGCTCCTGGGGCACCTCGCTGGGCTCCACCTACGGTCAGCTCTTCCCCTCGCACGTGCGGCGCATGGTCCTGGACAGCATCGTCGGGCCCACCATCAGCTGGTACGACCACAACATCCTCCAAGACAAGGAACACCAGCGCCGGTTCGACGCCTTCGCGGCCTGGACGGCGAAGGCCGACTCCGTGTACCACCTGGGCACCGACGCCGCCGCGGTCGAGAAGGCGTACCAGCAGGTCGAGGCCGATCTGCGGACGCACCCGGTGGACGCCGCGCCGGCCCCCGGCAAGATCGGCCCGGCGGAGTTCGAGGACACCTTCTACGGGGGTGGCTACAACTTCCTGCGCTGGCCCCGGATGGCCACCGTGCTCTCGGCCTACCTCACCCACCACGACACCCGGGCGCTGAACACCGCCTACAACAAGTACGCCGCGCCGAGTGGTGACGACGGCGCCTTCCCCGCGTACAACGCGGCCCAGTGCACCGAGAACGCCTGGCCGCGCGACTGGGAGTTCTGGAAGAAGGACCAGGCCAAGGTCAACGCCGTCGCACCCTTCTACACGTACAACAACATGTGGTACAACGCGGCTTGCATGTTCTGGCCCTACCAGGGCAACCCGGCCGGCCGCATGAAGATCACGGGCAAGGGCCTGCCGCCCGTGCTGCTCTTCCAGGCCACCGAGGACGCCGCCACCCCGTACCAGGGCGGGCTCGCCATGCACGACGCGCTGCCCGGTTCGAAGCTGGTCGTCCAGAACGGCGGCAGCTTCCACGAGATCCTCTTCCACGGCAATGCCTGCCTGGACGACACCTTCGCCGACTACCTCCGTGATGGGACCCTCCCCACGGGTCGCGGCCGCATCGCCAAGACCTGCGCCCCGGAGCCCGAGCCCGCACCCACGTACGTGAGTGAGCGGTCCCTCACCGCCAAGACCGCCGCTCCGGCCACCCCTCTCGCCCCCACCGACCCCGAGGCCGTGCGCGGCCTCCTGCGGTAACAGAGGCCGCACCACCTCGCCTTCAACGGCCGGTCCCGCCACCCGGGGAGGGACCGGCCGTCGGTCCGGTCAACCGGCCCGGTTCCCCGGAGCCCGGCGTCCCTCCTGGTCAGCGTCGCGCCTTGGACCTTCTGCCGAGGGCGGTCTGCGGCCATGGTCGGGACGGCGCATTGTGCGGGGCGGAGACCTGCGGATGGGATGGGCAGGATCGCCACGGCGGGGCCGGTCCCGCCGTCGCGTTCGGGGCGCGCCATCGGGACCACCACTCGACGAGCGCGACGCGATCCGTACGGCCCCCGCTCCCCGCCGGTACAGAAGGAAGCGCATGACATCCCTGCTCGACGGGTGCACGCCCTGGCCCAAGGAGTTCGTCGACCGCTACTGGGCGGCCGGCTACTGGCGCGGCAACACCCTGGACAACCTGCTGCGCGGCTGGGCCCTCCAGCACGGGCCGCGGACCGCGCTCGTCCACGGCACCACGCGGCTCACCTACGCGAAGCTGAACCGGCAGGCGGACCGCATGGCCGCCGGTTTCCGGCTGCGCGGCATCCGGCCCCGCCAGCGGGTCGTCGTCCAGCTGCCGAACGTTCCCGAGTTCGTCATCACCGTTTTCGCGCTGATGCGCGCCGGTGCGATCCCCGTGCTCTGCCCGCTCGCGCACCGCACGCCCGAGGTGCCCGAGCTCGTGCGGATCACCCAGGCGGTCGGGTACGTCGGTCCCGCGACGCACCGGGGCTTCGACCACACGGCGATGGCGGCCGACATCGCGGCCCAGTGGCCGTTCCTGCGGCGGGTGTTCACCCTGGAGGAGCCGGGCACCGAGTCCCCCTACGGCGGTCTCACGACCGACCCGTCGGGCTGCCAATACTCTCCACTGGGCTCCATCGACGCCGCACCCGAGCCCGCGCTCGCCCAGAGCGCGGACCAGGTGGCGTTCTTCCTGCTCTCCGGCGACAGCGGCACCTCCGCCGCACCCCGGCTCGTTCCGCGCACCCACAACGACTACGGCTACCAGGCACAGGCCGCCGCCGACGCGGTCGCCCTCACCGAGGACGACGTGTACCTCGCCGCGCTTCCGGCCGAGTCCACCTTCGCCCTCGGCTGTCCCGGCATCATCGGCACCCTCGGCGTCGGCGGCACCGTCGTCCTGACCGAGAACCCGGCACCCGCCGCATGCCTGCCGTTGATCGAGCGGGAGAGAGTCACGTTCACCGCCCTGGCGCCCCCGGCCCTCCAGCGCTGGCTCGATGAACTCCCGTCCCACCCCCACGACTTGAGCAGCCTGCGCCTCCTCCAGGTCGGCGGTCCGCCCCTGTCCCGGGCCACCGCCGAGCGGGTCGGCCCGGAGCTGGGCTGTCGCCTCCAGCAGGTCTTCGCCCAGGCCGAGGGGCCCCTCACCCTGACCCGGCCCGCCGATCCGGACGAGACCGTGCTCGCCACGCAGGGCCGCCCGCTCTGCCCCGACGACGAGTTCCGCCTTGTCGACGCCGACGGCAAGGACGTGGCCGACGGGGAGTCCGGCGAGCTGCTGGCCCGCGGCCCCTCCACCGCGCGCGGCTACTACCGGGCCCCCGACGAGAACGCCGACTCCTTCACCGCCGACGGCTACTTCCGCACCGGCCGCCTCGCGCGGCGCACCCCCGACGGCACCTACGTGGTGACGGGCCGCGCCGACCGCGTCCGATAGCGGTCACCCGCAGCGCCCGGCCCGGCCGAGGCGGCGCCGGAGCCGCCTTCCTCCGCCGCGCGGGCCTGCGCCGTACGGACGGCTGCTCGGGAACCCGGCCATCGGCATCGTCGCGCTGATCATCGCCGTTAACCTGGTCGCCGTCTTCCTGGAGGAGGGTTTCCACTGGTTCCTGCCCGACGATCCGGTCCGGTACCAGTTCTTCTCCGACATCGACGTGGTCTGAGACCCCAACCGCCGTGCCGCTCCGCAGATGGTCACCGCGGACGCCAGCCCCGGGGCCGCCTATCTTTGCTGAACTCCGTGACGGATGAGACGAGTTCCGGCCGGACCGGGCGAAGGTATGGCCTCGGCGCGGGGTCCGGTCCATGCTGCATTCCTCGGATCACGCGACCTCGGATCACGGACGGACGGAACTCGCCGATGCGGCCGTACTCGCGCGCCCTGCATGTCCTCGCGCTCGTCCTGGCCGTGGCCGCCACCTGCGGCCAGCCCACCGCCGCCGCCCCGGCCCCGCGCGGCGAGTCCGCCGGATACGGCTCCCGCTACGACAACGTGCTCGACCTGCGAGGCACTCCCGCCGCGGCGCTGCCCGGCGACGCGCGGGACAACAACCCCGTCAACGTCTTCGCCGATCAAGGGGCTTGGCATGCCTACGCCCTGCCCTCGGCCGAAGCCCCGGGCGGCTACGGCGGCTTCACGGGCCCGCTCTACATCGCCCAGGAGTATCCCTGGTGGCTGAGCACCTCCTTCAGCCGCATCCGGCTGAGCGAAGACGGCCGCGCGCTCGACCTGGCAGGCGGCGCCAAGCCCCGCTTCACCTCCCGTCCGGGCGCCCTGGTCCAGACGTACGACATCGGCGGCGGCCTGCGGCTCACCCTTGAACTGCGGTACGCCACCCATCGCACCGCGCTGGTCCGCGCCGCCGTACGCAACACCGGCCGCGCGTCACGCACCCTGGGCGCCGACTGGACGGGGACCCTGCTGCGGCCCGCCGAGGCCCCCATGCGCCAGGCACCCCGTCTGGCCGCCGCGCGCGGGGGTGTGGCCGTCGCTTTCGCCAAGGTCCGCGCCCCCGACGACTTCCTCACCGACGGCACCGAGCGATTCGAGGTGCGGCACGCCGAGCCCGTCCACACGGCCGTGACCGGTGACTCCTACCGTACGGAGCTGGCGCGGCCCTTCACCGTCGCGCCGGGCGCGGAACGCTTCCTGGACTGGACCGAGAGCTTCACGTTCACCGGGGCCGAGCGTGCGGCCGAGGCCGGTCGGATCCGGTCGGCACTCGCCGACCCGACCCGGACCGTCCGGGCCACGGAGGCCCGCTGGCGGCGGTACGTCGACGGTGTGACCGCCGGAGTCCCGGCCGGGCGGCGGCGCCTCGCCGTCAAGGCGCTGGAGACGCTGGTGACCAACTGGCGCAGCGCCGCCGGCTGCCTCGCACACGACGGGATCACGCCGTCCCTCTCGTACAAGTGGTTCGCGGGCGGCTTCTGGGCCTGGGACACCTGGAAGCAGGCGGTCGGTACGGCGCGCTTCGACGCGGGGCTCGCCCAGTCGCAGATCCGCTCGGTGCTCGACCACCAGATTCCGCCCGGCTCCACGACCCGGCCGCAGGACGCCGGGATGATCCCGGACGTCGTCTTCTACAACGATCCGCGGCGGGGCGGGACGAACTGGAACGAGCGGAACAGCAAGCCCCCGCTCGGGGCCTGGTCGGTGTGGCAGGTCTACGGCCGCAGCGGGGACAAGGACTTCCTGCGCGAGGTGTATCCCCAGCTGGCCGCCTATCAGCGCTGGTGGTACCGCAACCGGGACCACGATCACAACGGGCTCGCGGAGTACGGCGCGACGGTGGACCCCGCCAACGACACCGCAGAGCATCAGCGGCAGGCGGCGGCGTGGGAGAGCGGCATGGACAACGCCCCTCGCTTCGACGCCGCCCTTGGCACCTCGGTCGTCCCCAACCGGGACGGCACGGGCCGGGTGACCGGCTACTCGCTGACCCAGGAGTCCGTGGACCTCAACGCCTATCTCTTGGCCGACCAGCGGTATCTGGGCCTGATCGCCGCGGAGCTGGGCGACCGCGCGGCAGCCCGGGACTGGCAGGCCAAGGCCGCCGCCACGGCCCGGGCCGTACGGGAGAGGATGTACGACCCGGCGACCGGCTGGTTCTACGACACCGCGCTCGGCACGGGCACCCGGCTGACGGAGCGGGGGCGCGGGATCGAGGGTGCGATCCCGGTGTGGGCCGGGGCCGCCACCGGGGACCAGGCGGCAGCCGTACGCGAACGGCTCCTGGACCCGGCCGAGTTCGCCACTCCCCTGCCCCTGCCCACGGTGTCCAGAAGCTCGCCGTACTTCGCCGCGCGGCAGTACTGGCGCGGCCCCGTGTGGCTCGACCAGGCCTCCTTCGCACTCGACGCGATGCGCCGCTACGGATACGGCAGCGACGCGGACGCCCTGTCGGCGCGACTGGTCGGCGGTGCTGCCGGGCTCACGGGCGAGGCGCCCCTCATGGAGAACTACGACCCGCTGACCGGGGGCCCGCTCAACTCCCCCAACTTCAGCTGGTCCGCGGCCATGGTGCTCCCGCTGATCGCGGAGCATTGAACGCGCCACGTGTCGCAGGGTGTCGGCTCGGCCGGGCCGCCGCGGTTCGCGTGGGGCCGGAAGCTGCGGGTGTTGGTGGGGCAGGGCAGAATTCCGGGCCATGGGAATCACCGAGCGCGGGCTCAACCGGGCGACCCTGAGTCGGCAACTACTGCTCGCGCGTGAGCGATTGTCCGTGCTGGACGGCGTTCGGCGGCTGGTCGCGCTCCAGGCCCAGCAGCCGGCCTCGCCGTATCTCGCGCTCTGGAACCGGCTCGCCGGATTCGCCCCGGCCGAGCTGGACGAAGCCTTCGCCCGGCGCACCGTCGTCAAGGCGACGCTCATGCGCATCACCCTGCACGCCGTGGCGGCGCAGGACTATCCGGTCTTCCGTGCGGCGATGCAGTCGACGCTGTACAGCTCCCGGCTCGGTTACCGCTTCGCCGCCGCGGGTCTGACGCCCGCGGACGCCGAAGAGCTGGTTCCGCCGCTGCTGGCTTTCGCGGAGCGGCCTCGCAGCGCGGCCGAGATGCAGGGCTGGGTCGAGGAGCGGGTCGGGGCCGCGAAGAAGGACGGCGGGTGGTGGGGGCTCAAGGCCTACGCGCCCTTGCAGCACGTCCCGACGGGCGCGCCCTGGTCGTTCGGTGTCCGGCCGTCCTACATCAGCTCCGGAATCGAGCCGCCTGCCGCCGGGCGGGCGGGGGACCCGGAAGCCCTGCGCACCCTGGTCCTGCGCTATCTGGCCGGGTTCGGGCCCGCCTCTGTGGCCGATGTGGCGCAGTTCGCGCTGGTGCGGCGGCCTCTGGTGAGCGAAGCGCTGGCCGCCCTGGACGGTGCCGTCGTACGCCTCCAGGGGCCGGGAGGTGTCACGCTGTTCGACCTTCCGGATGCCGACCGGCCTCCGCCGGACACCCCTGCTCCACCCCGGCTCATGGCGATGTGGGACAGCGTCCTGCTCGCCTACGCCGACCGGGGGCGTCTGATCCCGGCGGCCTACCGGCCTTCGGTAATCCGGAACAACGGCGACGTGCTGCCCACCCTGCTGGTGGACGGCTATGTCGCCGGAGTGTGGCGGCCGGTCGACGGCGGCATCGAGGCCACCGCCTTCCACCCGCTGTCGGCCGCCGCCTGGGACGGCCTGGCCGCCGAGGCCCGGTCACTGGCGACTCTGCTCGCCGGGCGCGAGCCGGCTCCGTACGGCCGCTACCACCACTGGTGGGCGAAGCTTCCCCAGGTGGACGTCGAGGTACGGACGCTGCCCGTGCGGCCCTGACCGGGCCGGTGCCCGGGACTTCTCGGCCCTCGGCTGTCAGCGGCGGGCCGTGCGCAGCAGGCGGTCGGCGAGGGTCAGGAAGACGAAGAGGTTCGGGACGACGGCCACGGAACGGTTGCTCAGCGTGCGCCACCGCCCGGTGACCTGGATCTTCAGGTACCCGTTCACGACCTCGACCGCCTGGATCTCCTGCCAGGACAGGGACTCCTTCTGGGAGCCGATCCGCTCGGCGCTCATCCACAGGTGGCCGAAGTCGAGTCGCTCCCCCGCCTGGACGGCCGCGACGGCACGCGGCAACTGTGCGTCGGTGACGGCCAGTTGTATCGCCTTTCCCCAGGCGTCGAAGCCCTCCAGGACCCCGCGCGTCACCGTCCGGTCCGAGCGGCCGCGCAGCACGACCTTCGCCCCGTCGACGTCGAGGAGAGTGTACTCGTAGTCCGTGTGCCCGAACGCGCCGGTGTGCCGCACGTTGTTCTGCCAGACGGAGGTCGCGTCGTAGCGCACGACGCTCAGCCGCCCGTCGCTCGAGACGACGCACCCGTCCCGGTAGAGGTCCAGCCTCAGACTCGCGTTGCGCCGCGACCCGGCCCGCTCCCACGAGCGGCCGAGCAACGAAAGCCCGGCCAGCACCGCGAGCACGAGCGCTCCGCCCGCCATGCCGGCCACCAGCAGGACCAACGCGACCACGCCGAGCAGGATGGCCAGGATCGTCATGCATCCCATCCCGCTGGGATCCTGGCGGCCCCCGTAGGCGGCCACATGGGCGCCGAGCCGCGCCCGGCCGGCCGCTTCGGCGACCCCTTCCGGTACCGGCGCGGCCTCCGGCCCTCCTGCGTACGCCCCCTGATCGGTCAACTCCGGTCCCCCTCCGGTTGGTGGGTGTGCAGGCCACTGCTCCACCACACATGAACGCACCACATTAACCACGTCCGATGAACACAGAACAGCCCGGAGGGTAAGAACGAGCGACCCGTCCCGCCGAAGGACCAACCACACCCCGGGCCCCCGAGGGCCGGCGGCACACCTCATCGTTCCCAGCACACTTTCCGGGCAGGACGCGGGCGGGGGCAGAGCGGGGCGTGGTGGGTCGGTGCGGGCTTCGACGCCTTCTCCCGACCGGGCCGGGCCGGACCCGCGGGTCACTCCGGTGACCCTCGTGTTTTCAGCCGACGCGGAGAAGCGTCTCCTTCGCCCGGCACACCCCGCCCGTAGGGTGCGAGCAGCTGAGGTGGCCTTTGCCCACCCGCCCCGTTCCCGGGCTCTTCCGCGTACCGGACGGCTTCACCGGCCGCCCCGCGCCGGGACCGTTCACGGTCGGCCAAGGCCTCGCGTAAACCAGCCCAGAACGGCCTAAACCCTTTGTTTTAGTGGCTATTTGGTCGGGGAGTGATCACTCGTTCGCACGATCGCTCACCGGGGAGTGGCGTCACTGACGGCGTCGCCCCGGCCAAGTCACCAAGACGGGAGCTCCACCCATGCTGCCCTCCATGCCACGCCACGCCCGCGAACGCTTCCTCGCCGAACCACGCGTCGGCGTCCTGGGCGTCACCGACTCGCGGGGCGGCGACCGCGCACCCCTGCTCGTGCCGGTCTGGTACGGGTACGAGCCCGGCGGTGACGTCGTCGTCGGCACCAGCCGGGAGAACATCAAGGCGCGACTCCTGCGCGCCGCCGGGCGGTTCAGCCTCTGCGTGCAGGACGAGACGCGTCCGTACCGGTACGTCAGCGTCGAGGGACCGGTCACGGCGGTCGAGGACCCGATAGCCCCCGCCGTGCGGGAGGCGCTGGCGCACCGGTACCTGGATCCCGAGGAGGCGCGCGCCTATCTGGCGGCGACCTCGGCCCAGCTCAAGGAGGACGTCCTGTTCCGCATGCGTCCCGAGCGCTGGCGCAGCGCCGACTTCGCCGCGTTCGCGGCGGACTTCGCCGAGGAAGGCGCGGGCGGCAGCAGCGGCTGAACGCCGCCGCCCCGAGATCCCCGCGCGGGCCGCGCAGGCCCCGCGCACGTAAGCCGTTCGAGCAAGAAGGACTTGATGAACCACACCGACGTTCCGTTATCCCGCACGCGCCCCTCGGCCGCCTACGCGCCCCGGGCGCTCCGGACACCCGCGCCCGCCTACCCGCGGGACAGCCTCATCCCGGAGCTCTTCGAGGCCCAGGCCGCGGCCCGGCCCGAAGCACCGGCCGCCCGGCACGGCGAGCGCGTCGTGTCCTACGGCCAACTCGACGCCCACGCCGACGCGTTGGCGGACCGCCTGCTCGCCCGCGGCGTCCGCCCCGGCGACCTGATAGGCGTGTGCGGCAGCCGCTCGCTGGAGGCACTGGTGGCGCTGCTCGGGATCCTCAAGGCGGGCTGCGCCTACGTGCCGCTGGACGAGGACCTCCCACCGGCCCGGCTGCGGGCCATGGCCGAGGACGCGGGGCTGAGCGCCGCGGTCACCCTGCCCGGCAGCACCCGCCGTGTGCGCGGTCTACGCGCGTCGGTCGAGGTCGGTCCGCTCGACCGGACCATCGCCGCCGCCGACCGGCCCGCCCTCGCGCGGACCGGCTCCGCGACGGACTGCGCGTACGTGGCCTTCACCTCGGGGACCACCGGCCGCCCCAAGCCGGTCGCCGTGCCGCACCGTGGCGTGGTGCGCCTGGTGCTGTCCGAGCCCGAACTGCCCCCGCCCGGACCGGGCGACGGGATACTGCACGCGTACGGCCTGTCCTCCGACGCCTCGACGATCGAGATCTGGGGCGCGCTGCTCACCGGCGCCTGCCTGGTCCTCGCCGACCGCGCGGAACTGCTCTCCCCCGCCGCGCTGGAACGGCTCTTCCGCACGGCCGGGGTGACCGTGGCCTACCTGACGACGAGCGTGTTCCACCTGATCGCCCGGACCCGCCCCGCCGCGCTCGCCTCACTGCGTTTCGTCTCCGCCGGCGGCGAGGCGATGGACGCGCACCTCGCGAACGCCGTCCTCGCGGCCTGCCCCGACACCACGGTGGTGAACTTCTACGGCCCGACCGAGAACGCGGTCGTCTCCACCGCGCACGTCCTGAGCCCCCTGCCGCGGGACGCCGCACACGTCCCCCTCGGCCGCCCCTTCGGCGCCACCACCTGCCATGTCCTGCGCCCCGACGGCTCGGTCGCGAGGCCGGGCGAGGAAGGGGAGTTGTACGTCGGCGGGGACGGACTGGCCCTGGGCTACCTCGGCGACGCCCGGCTGACCGCCGAGCGGTTCGTCTCGCTGCCCGCCGTCGAACCCGGCGGACCGCTGTACCGCACCGGAGACCGGGTCCGGTGGGACGCCGACGGCCTCCTAGAGTACCGCGGCCGCCTGGACCGCCAGGTCAAGCTGCGCGGCGCCCGCATCGAACTCGACGAGGTGGAGGCCCGGTTGCGGGCCCATCCCGAGGTCGGTGAAGCCGCCGTCGAGGCCGGCCCGGACGCCCTGACCGCCTACGTCACCCCCACCACCCCCGGCCGCACCCCGGCGCTCGCCGCCCTGCGCGCCTACTGCGCCCAGTGGCTGCCCCCGCAGGCCGTCCCCGCCCTCGTGCCCCTGGACCACCTCCCGGTGACCAGCGGCGGCAAGGTCGACCGCGCCCGGCTGAAGTCCGTCACCCCGCCGCCCGGCCCCGACACCGGCGCGGCGAGCACCCCGGAGCGGGGCGGGCCGAAGGTCGAGGGGCTGCTCGACGTGCTCGCCGAGGTGTGGCAGCGGGTCCTGCGGGTGCGTCCGGTGCCCCAGGACGACTTCTTCCTCCTCGGCGGCGACTCCCTGCTCGCCTCGGAGGCCGTCACCCGCACCCTGGCCCTGCTCGGGCTCGACGCCGGCCTCGGCTCGACCCTGATCAGGGCCCTGCTGGCCACCCCCACGCTGGAGGGCTTCACCGCCGCCGTACGCGAGGCCCGGGGCGGCACCGGCGCGGGGGCCGAGCCCGTCGTCGACTTCGTGAGCGAGACCGGGCTCGGCTTCACCCTGCCGCCCGCCGAGGGCCCGGCGCCCACCCCTCAGGACCCCAAGGACGTGCTGCTCACCGGAGCATCGGGCTTCGTCGGCGTGTTCCTGTTGCACCGCCTCCTGCGCACGACAGCCGCCCGCGTCCACTGCCCCGTCCGGGCGTCGGACCCGGCACACGCCAAGCAGCGCGTACGCACCGCTCTCGACCGCTACGGGCTGCGCCTGGACGAGGCCGAGTGGCGGCGCGTGGAGTGCTTCCCCGGTGACCTGACCCATCCGGGCCTGGGTCTCTCGGCCTCCCACGCGGCCACCCTCAGCCGTCACCTCGACCTGATCGTGCACAACGGCGCCCGCGTCAACTTCCTCTATCCGTACGAGCAGTTGCGCCCGGCGAACGTCGACGGGACCCGGGAGGTCATCCGGATCGCGGCCCCGCGCCGGGTGCCCGTGCACTTCGTCTCGACCGTCGCCGTCGCCGCCGGATTCGGCACCGCCGGGGTGCGCGACGTGCCCGAGGACCTGCCGCTCGCCCACGCCGACCGGCTCACCATGGGCTACGCGGAGAGCAAGTGGGTCGCCGAAGGCGTCCTGCGCGAGGCCTCCCGGCAGGGCCTTCCGGTGGCCGTGTACCGGCCGTACGAGGTGACCGGCGACCGGGAGCAGGGCGCGTGCAACACCGAGACGGCCATCTGTTCCCTGTTCAAGACCATCGCCGAGACGGGTCTGGCCCCCGACATCGAGCTGCCGATGGACTTCGTCCCCGTGGACCACCTCGCCGAGTCAGTGGTCCACATCGCCACCCACCAGCCGGCCGACGGCCGCGTCTACCACCTCACCAACCCCCGTCCGGCGATGCTGTCGGACGTCCTGGACCGCATGCGGTCCACGGGCATCACCCTGCGGACCCTGCCGTACGCACAGTGGGTCGGCGAGCTGGTCCGGTACGTCGCCGAGCACCCGACGAGCGCCACGGCGCCCTTCGTGTCCCTGTGTGTGGACCGCGTTCGCGACGGCGACATGTCCGTCAAGGAGATGTACCTCAAGGGCACCTTCCCGGTCCTGGGCCGAAGCAACGCCGAGCAGGCGCTGGCCGGCAGCGGGCTGCACTGCCCGCCGGTCGACGCGGCACTCCTCGACCGTTACCTGGAGTACTTCTTCGCGTCCGGTTACATCGCACGCCCAGGTCACCCGCCGCACCGCGGCACGCCGTACGCACCCGGGGCGGGATCGGAGGACGCCGCATGAGCTGTCCCGAAGCCCTCATCCCGGTACCGCAGGTCCAACCTGGTACGGCGGGCCCGCCGTGCGCGTACGCCCGGTTGCGGGCCGAACACCCCGTCGTCAAAGCGGAGTTGCCCAACGGCGAGAGCGGCTGGCTGATCAGCCGGTACGAGGACGCGCGGGCCGCGTTCGCCGACCCCCGGCTCGTCCGGCCGCTCCTGTCGGCGTGGCCGCCGCGCGCGGGGGCCGATGCCCCGCCACCGGCCCTGCCGACCTTCCTGGAGATGACCGGCGAGCACCACGAGCGCGTACGCCGCGTCGTCCTGCCGATGTTCGGCCGCCGCCGTCTCGCAGGCATGCGGCCCCGGATCCGGGCGATGGCCGGGGAACTCGTCGACACGATGGTGGCCGGGGCCGGCGAGGGCAGGACGGCGGATCTCGTCGCGTCCTACGCGGAGCCGCTGCCGCTGCGCGTGCTGTGCGAGACCATCGGCCTGCCCTACGAGGACCGCGAGATCTACCTGCCGCACACCCTCACGCTGCTCGGCGCGGCCGGGCTCACGATGGATGAGGTGCTCGCGGCCCTGTACGCGCTCCAGGACTACGCCGACGAGCTCATCTGCGCCCGGGAGAAGGACGGCGTGGGCGACGACTACATCGGGGCACTCCTGGCGGAGGCCCGGCGGCCGGGCGGCCGGCTGAGCCGGGACGACGTCGTCAGCTTCGTCGTCACCATGCTGATGGCGGGCTACAAGACCAACATCCAGCACACCGGCAACGCCCTGCTCGCCCTGCTCACCCATCCCGACCAGCTGAGCGGCCTGCGCGAAGCGCCCGAGCGGATCGGCAGCGCGGTGGAGGAGCTGCTGCGGTACGTCCCGCTGATGAACGCCATCAACATCCTCGTCGCGACCGAGGACTTCACCCTGCACGGGCAGCGGATCCGGGCCGGTGACGCGGTCGTCCCGGTGCCCGCGTCCGCCAACCGCGACCCGGAGGCGTTCGCAGACGCCGACCGTCTCGACCTCACCCGGGCGCCCAACGCGCACCTCGCGTTCGGCCACGGTCCGCACGCGTGCCTGGGCGGACACCTGACCCGGCTGCAACTGGCCATCGCCATCGAGGTGTTGCTGGAGCGGCTGCCCGCGATCGAGCTGGCCGCGCCGCCCGAGGCCATCGCCTGGGACGAGACCTCCCCGCTGCGCGCCCCGGCCCGATTGCCCGTGCGGTGGTGACTCCGCCCGTTCCGCCGCACCGTACGCGACCCGATGAGAGAGGCCCGCATCCCGTGACCGCACCGCACGCCCCCGCCACCGGGGCGACCCCGCACGAAGACTCCCTCCCGCACTACCCGTTCAGCACCCGGGGCGACCGGCTCGCCCCGGAACTCACCGAGCTGCGCGGCAGCTGCCCGGTGGCCCGGGTCCGCGCCAACTCCGGTGATCAGGCCTGGCTGGTCACCGGCTACGAGCTCACCCAGCATGTGCTGCGCGACCGCGCCTTCGGGCGCTCGGTGCTCGCGGAGGCGACCAGCCCCGCGCAGGACGCCCCGATCATGGCGCCCGAACTGCTCGACGCCATGAACCACCTCCAGAAGGCGGGGCTGCGCGACGAAGTCCTCAAGGCGCTCGGCCGCAACCAGCCCGCCCTGCCGGCCGACTGGGTCGAGGGCGTGACCCGCGAGGGCCTCGACGCGATGGTCCGCGACGGCGCCCCCGGCGACCTCCAGCGTCACTTCGCGGAGTGGGTCGCCGCCCAGTGCATGTGCCGTCTGCTCGGCCTGCCCTTCGAGGACCACGCGTGGCTGGCCCGCCGCGCCGACCTCGACCTGACCATGGTCACCCCCACCCACGAGGAACTGGCCCGCAACTGGGAGGAGGTACGCCAGTACATGCAGGAGCACATGGCCGCCCGCGACCCGGGCAGGCCCCGTGGCCTGGCCGACCGGCTGGCCGACCTCAACGCCCCTCATCAAGGACTGACGATGCGTCAACTCTCCAACATCGTGTCCGTTCTCTTCGTGAGCGGCTACGAGGACTTCGCGAGCTTCCTGGGCGTCGCCTCCCTGAATCTGCTGCGCCACCCCGAGGCCATGAGCAGGGTCAGAGAGCGCCCGGAGACCATGCCGCAGTGCGTGGAGGAGCTGCTGCGCTGCAGCGTCGTCCTGGGCAACGCCATCCCGCGTTTCGTCACCCGCGACGCCCGGCTCGGCCCCGCGAAGGTGACGGAGGGCGAGATGATCCTGCTCTCCCTGGACGCGGTGAACTACGACCCGGCCGCGTTCCCCGACGCCGATACCTTCGACCCCGCCCGCTCCCCCAACCCGCACCTCCGCTTCGGCTACGGCCGCCATCACTGCCCCGGCGCCCATCTGGTGCGGCGTCAGTCCGAGGTCGCCTTCCGCACCCTCCTGGACCACCTGCCCGGCATCTGTCTCGCCGTCCCGCCGACGGAGGTTCCCTGGCACCCCAACCGCATGGCCATCATGGCGGCCGAGCTCCCCGTGACCTGGTGAGCCGGACGCGCCTTCACCGAAGGGCGCCCACGCCGTGACGCGCTGCTGCCCCCGCCTCGTCCGGGCGGGGGCAGCCGTCCTGAGCGCCGGGTTGCGGAGTGGGTGATCACGGTGCTGGACTGGAGCTACGCCCGCACAGCGCGGGGAAGCCCGGCCCCGTCCGGCTCAACCCCCCTTCGTCGCGGACCCGTTGGCAGCACAGTCGGCCCATGCTGGTTAAGGAGTGCTCGGGGACATGGACTATGTGAGTCGGTTCCGCCGCGACATCGAGGCCTTCGAGAACGCCGCGCTCAAGGCGTCGGGGAAGGCGGGCGCCCACGGGATTCCGCTGGTCCCTTCGTGCCCGGGCTGGTCGGTGGCCGATCTCGTCTTCCATCTGGGTGCCGTGCACCGCTATGTGAGCCGCGTGATCGGCGAGGGGCTCCTCGACCAGCCCGACGACACCGACTTCACGTTCCTGTCCCTCCCCGCGAACCCGGAGGGCTGGCCGAATCCTCAACACGCCCCGAACCAGGCCTTGTTGCCTTCCGAACTCGTCGGATGGTTCCACGAGGGGGCCTCCCGGCTGGCGACCGTGTTCACCGAGCACGATCCCGCCGAACGGGTGTGGTCCTGGTCGCAGGAGCAGTCCGTGGGCTTCTGGCAGCGCATGCAGGCCATCGAGGCGTCCGTACACCTCTGGGACATCGAGAACGCCCTGGGCGACCCCCGGCCGGTGGACCGCCTGCTCGCCGCCGACGCCGTGCGCCACACCTTCGAGGTCATGGCTCCCGCCCGCCGCGCCCGCCAGAACGCCCCGGCGGGGCAGGGCGAACGGCTCCGGTTCCGGCAGTCCGACGGCTCCGGCGTCTGGATCGTGCAGCTGGACCCGGACGGCGTCCGGCTGAACTCGGGCACCGGATGCTGTGACGTCGAACTGACGGCCACGGCCTCGGACCTGATGCTGTTCCTGTGGCACCGCATCCCCGCCGACGGCCTGGAGGTCCGGGGCGACGGCGCCCTCCTGGAGCGCTACTTCAAGCTGGTCCCGCCGCTGTAGCCGCGACCGTCCCGACGCCTCGCCGCGCTTCGCCTCCGCCCCCGCGCCGAGCCCACGACGTCAGCACCCGGTCAGCGGCAGCGCGGGGAAGGGATGATCACTCCAGATCCGGCGCGAGGCTTCCTCCGGGTACGGAACGACGGTGGACTCGACGTCGAAGAGCCGGGCCTGGCGCTGGCGGGTGTCGTAGGCGGGCCAGCCGGGATCTCCGTGCGTGGCAAAGGCGGTCCACGCGGCGCGCATCCGCGCGGACAGGTCCTCCGCCTGCGGATACGGCGCTTCCCCGATCAGCGCGGCGGGCTGACCACGGTCCAGGGTGCCGAAGACCAGGGGCACGTCCAGGCCGTGGCAGGCGCCGAAGGCACCGCCCATGCCGGGCGCGGGCCAGGTCAGTTCGTACAGGTGCGCCCGGCCTCCGCCGGCCACCTGGGCTTCAGCCAGGCGGAGGGTCGGCATCCGGAACAGCCAGTCGGACTGGACCAGTTCGTACAGCTCGTCCGGGCTCGCGAAGGGAAACGCCTCGCGGTAGCGGCGTGCGCCGTCCGGTTCCGGTGCGAAGGCATCGAGGGCGGCCGCCGCCTGCTCCTCGGTCACCCGGCCGAGGAGTCCGTCGAGCACGGTGAACAGGCGTTGCTCGTCACGGGTGTGGCCGACCATGAGGTCGATGGCACGCCCGCCGCCGTCGGCCAGGGCCTGCCACGGTGGGGCGGTCAGCGTGTCACCGTCCACGACGGGCGCGAAGAACACCGACCGTCGCGCCGCGCGGCCCCAGCGGTGCCCCCGCTGACCGGCCTTCGCGGCGATCACGTCACCGGCCGCGGACAACCGCCGCGGATGCACGTCCGCCAGGTCGGCCACCGTCGGGCGCAGTCCGAGCTCGGCGGCGCAGGCGGCCGTGATGTCGGCCGCGAGCTCCGGTGAGAAGTAGGTGCCCTGTGCGCTCTGCGCGACGGCGCGGCGGAAGAGCCCTGCCGCCCGGTCCGTGGCGAGGAGTGCGGCCACCGATCCCCCGCCCGCCGACTGGCCGAAGACGGTCACCCGTCCCGGATCGCCGCCGAAGGCCTCGATGTTGTCGCGCACCCACTCCAGGGCGGCCACCTGGTCGAGCAGGCCCCGGTTGGCCGGGGCCCCCTCGATCTGCGCGTAACCCTCAAGTCCCACGCGGTAGTTGAAGGTCACCACGACGACCCCGCCGTCCCGGGCCAGCCGGGTGCCGTCGTACTCCGGCAGACCCGACATGCCGATCACGTAGGCCCCGCCGTGGATCCACACCATCACCGCGAGCCCCGCGCCGCGTTCGCATACGGGCGACCAGACATTGACCGTGAGCCAGTCGTCATCCGCCGGGTCCCCCGCCAGGGCGTCCATGCCGAAATGGGCGGCCTGGGGTGGCGGCGGCCCGTAGCAGGCGGCCTCCCGCACACCGCTCCAGCCACGTACGGGCCGCGGCGCGGCGAACCGCAGCGCGCCGACCGGTGGCTCGGCGAACGGGATGCCCCGGAAGTCCGCGACTCCGGCCTCCATGGTGCCGCGCAACACCCCACCGGGCGAGCGGACTTCGGGCCGTGAGGCGGAAGGATCGGACCCGGCACCAGTCATCGCGACGCCCCTTCGCAAGGGTGGAGGCCGCACCGCCTCCGTCCGCAGCGCATCATCCTGCGCGGGTCCCGTACCGCGCCAGCCAATTACGACAGAACGGCGCCGAGCGGCGGCGGCTCGCGGCCCTACCGGTCCCGGCCGGGCCGTCCAGTGATCGACGCGAGGAAGTCGTCGAGCAGGGCGATCTGCACCTGCTCGGGGAAGCGGGCCGGGTCGAAGAGAGCCTGGACCACGAGTCCGTGGGTGAACGCCACGGCGGTGGCGGCCAGTTGCTCCGGGTCGGCCGACTCGGGCAGCTCGCCAGCGGTGCGCGCGGCCTCCAGGTGCGGGCTGATCGCCGAACGCATCCGCGTGTAGCGGTCCGCCTGCTCCACGCCCAGGCCCTCGTCGGCGAGGGCGAGGTCCCAGGAGCTGACCCAGATCCGGTTGCGGGCCGTGTCGTCCGGGGTCAGCGGCAGGATGTCGAGGAGCATCGCGCGCAGCGCGGCGATCCCCTCGCCGGGACGCTCCCGCCGGGGCCGCTCCGCCGTGCGGGTCTCCAACAGCTGCAGGGCGTGGGCGACGAGGGCCCGCTTGGTCGGGAAGTAGTGCATGAGCATGCCGGTGGACACCTCCATGGCGGAGGCGACGGCTCGCAGGGTGAGGCCCCCGAACCCGCGGTCGGCCAGCACTTCCCACACCGCCTGGGATACGTCTTCGCGGCGTGCTTCACGGTCTCCGGGGGCGGGCGGCATGCTGCTACCTTACATACCGAACGCTTGTTACGTACCCGTGGAATGAGGCATCCCGTGTTCGCACTGCCGCTCGGCGACGACGCCCAGCTCCGCCCCCTGGAACCCTGGCAGGCGCCGGAGTTCCTGGCCCACATGGACCGTGCCCGCCCCTACGTCGACCCGTGGATACCCTGGGCCACGTTCAGCACGGACCTCGCCGGCGCCGAGTCCACCTTGCGGCGCTACGCGGAACGGCAGGCCGAGGACTCCCGCCGGATCTACGGCATCTGGCTCGACGGCACCCTGGTCGGCGGGGTCATGTTCACGAGCTTCGACACGGTGTCGGGCGTGTGCGAGATCGGCTGCTGGCTGGAGGAGAAGGGCGCCGGCCGGGGGCTGGTGACGCGGGCGTGCCGGGTGCTGATCGACTGGGCGTTCACCGAGCGGGCGATGAGCCGCGTCGAATGGTGGGTCACGCCCGACAACACCCGCAGCATCCAGGCGGCACGCCGGCTCGGGATGACCCGCGAGGGCGTGCTGCGCCGGCGCTACCCGTACCGGGACGTCCGGCACGACTCGGAGGTCTGGGCGGTCCTCGCCGAGGAGTGGCCGCCCGCGGAGGGGAACCGCGCGGACCTTCCGGCCGACACCGTCCTCGCCCCGCCCGAGCCCGAGGTCAAGGCGGAGCTCGACCGCCTGATGACCACCTTCCTCGGCGCGTTCACCAACACCGGGGGCGGTCGCCCCGACGTCGGCATCGTCCGGGAGGTCTTCATTCCGCAGGGGCTGATCATCAGCAACGCCGGGGACGAGCCCGTGGTCTACGACCTCGACTCGTTCGTGGCGCCCCGCGAGAAGATCCTCAACGACGGGACCCTGACGGAGTTCTCGGAGTGGGAGGTCGCCGAGCGGACCGAGGTCTTCGGGTCGGTCGCCCAGCGGTTCAGCGCGTACCGCAAGTCCGGACGCCTCAACGGCGAATGGTTCGAGGGCTCCGGCCACAAGACCACCCAGTTCGTGCGGACACCGGCCGGCTGGAAGATGAGCTCCCTGTCCTGGGACGACGAGTAGCGGGGCGCCCCTCGCCCGCGGCCCTTCCCCGTGGCGGTCCCGCCTCCCCCGCGGCGGGACCGCCACGGCGAACTCTCCGCTCGCGAACGCCGAGCGCCTCGCCGCCCAGGCGCCGGAGGACGCCCGGGCGTCAGAAGACGAAGTAGCTCGCCCCGAACGTCGTCGCCGACTGCCCGGGGTCCACCTCCGCCGTCACCGGGCCCTGGCAGTTCGCCGCGGCATGCACCAGGACCACGGAGTTCGTGTGGTTTTGGACCGAGACCGGGGAAGACGTCGCGTAGCAGCCCCTGCCCGGGTTCTCCTGGAGCACCCCGTTGACGACCAGGAATCCGGTCGCCGCCTGAGCGGGCACGGCGAGCGCGAGCACACCGGCGGCGACCAGCGTGCCGAGCGCGGCGATACGACGGCGCATGATGAATCTCCCTCCCACAGGGGCCACGGCCGCGGCCGCGCCCCTCCAGCACATGTCTGACTTACCCATCCTTTCCGGGACAGGAAGCGCGCGGCTATCCCTCAATGAGATGAGGCCGTACGGCGCTTCGCCGCACTCCTCGGGCCGCATTTCCTCGGGTAGTAACGAACACATAACGGGACTAGCCCAAACTTCAGTGCCTGTTAGAACGCCGGACAGGCAACCCGCAGCCCTCGGCCACCCGGTGGCGTCAGGCTCGTCCCGGCCGGGCGTCACAGACAGCACCCGGCACCCCGCCGACTCGCCAACTCCCGTGCCAAGAACGCCCGTTCAGGGAGCACGGAGTCGACTGCCCTCACCTCAAGGAGTGCCCATGAGTCCCGTGACGCGACGCAGATTCATCAGCATGGCGGCGGGCGCCACCGGCTCCGCCGCCGCGCTGTCCGCCCTGCCGGGCGCCCTCCAGCAGGCGCTCGCCGCGCCCGTCACCGGGGGCAGCATCGGCGACATCCAGCACGTGGTCGTCTTCATGCAGGAGAACCGGGCGTTCGACCACTACTACGGGACGATGCGGGGCGTGCGCGGCTTCGCCGACCGCAACGCCCTCAACCTGCCGGGCGGCAGGTCCGTGTTCCACCAGCCGTACGCCAACTCCGACGGCTACATCCTGCCGTTCCGCATGGACACCGCCACGACCAGCGCCATCTGTGCCGACGCCCCGGCGATGAGCTACCCGGTGGACACGGCCATCTGGAACAACGGCAAGTACGACGCCTGGAACACCGCCCGCACGCCCGGCCTCGGCATGGGCCACTTCCAGCGGGCGGACCTGCCCTTCTACTACGCGCTCGCCGACGCGTTCACCCTGTGCGATCACTACTTCTGCTCGACGCTGACCCAGACCAATCCGAACCGGCTGCACCTGTTCACCGGCTCCAACGGGCTCTCGGTGGGCAAGAGCGCGGTCCTCGACAACACCGAGCCGAGCGCCGGGTTCGCCTGGACCACGTACGCGGAGCGCCTGGAGGCGGCAGGGATCAGCTGGAAGATCTACCAGCAGAGCGACAACTTCGACGACAACGCCCTGGCCTGGTTCGCCAACTTCAAGAACGCCAAGCCCGGTTCGGCCCTGCACGACAAGGGCATGGCGACCGTCCCCGACCTGGTGACGGCCTTCAGGAACGACATCGAGGCGGGCACCCTGCCCCAGGTGTCGTGGATCATCGCCCCGGCCGCCCAGTCCGAGCACGCCAACTACAAGCCCGCGTGGGGCGAGGACCTGTCGGCCCGGCTCCTTTCGGCGCTGGCCGCCAACCAGAGCGTGTGGTCCAAGACCGCCTTCCTCCTCAACTACGACGAGAACGGCGGCTTCTTCGACCACATGCCACCGCCCGTACCGCCCGCCTCCGCGGGACAGGGCATCAGTTCCGTCGGCACGGCGGGCGAGATCTCCGGCGGCAAGGCGATCGGCATGGGGCCGCGCGTCCCGCTCATCGTCGTCTCGCCCTGGTCGCGCGGCGGCTACGTCTGCTCCCAGGTCTTCGACCACACCTCGGTGATCCGCTTCCTGGAGCAGCGGTTCGGCGTCCACGAGCCCAACATCAGCGCCTGGCGCCGGGCCGTGAGCGGCGACCTGACGTCCGCCTTCGCGTTCACCGCGGCCGACACCTCCTGGCCGTCCCTGCCCGACACCAGCGGTTACGTCTCCGGCGCCGACACCCAGTGCTCCACCCTGCCCGCGCCCCGGGTTCCCGCCCAGCAGTCCCTGCCGGTGCAGGAGTCCGGCACCAGACCGGCACGGGCGCTGCCCTGGCAGCCGAACGCGAACGGCAGGACCGACTGCGCGGGCGGCCGGTTCTGGATCGACATGACCAACACCGGTACGGCGGGCGTGACGTACTCCGTCCATCCCAACGCCTACCGCACGGACGGCCCCTGGCTGTACACGGTCGCCGGCGGGGCCACCGTGTCCGACTACTGGGTCGCGGGCACGCCCACCTGGGCGTACGACCTGTCGCTGTACGGGCCCAACGGCTTCCACCGCCGGTTCGCGGGCAACCGCGTCACCGCCTGCGCCGGATCCGCGGCCTCGGTGGAGGTGGCCACCCGCTACGACACCACCGGCGGCCAGGTGGTCCTGGACCTCACCAACTCCGGCGGCACCCCGGCCACCGTGACCGTCACCGACAACGCGTACGCGACCGGCGGACCCTGGACCTACTCCGTCCCGGCCCACACCACCGCGCCGGTCACCGCGTCCTTCGCCACGGTCAGCGGCTGGTACGACCTGACGGTCACCGCGAACACCACCGACGGCTTCCTGCGCCGCCTCGCCGGGCATCTGGAGACGGGCGCACCGAGCGTCACGGACCCCGCGATGGCCGCGGCGGCAGCCGCCTCACGGACGGGGAACTGACGAGCCCGCCTCCAGGATCACGGCTCCGGCAGCGACCTCGGGGCCGTGGTCACCGGCACACCCGTGCCCAGCGTCTCCTGGGAGGCCCGGGGCAATGAAACGGTCAAGCGTTTCCCATCCAGGTCAAGATTGGCGCACATAAGGGACGGCACGGACCCCGGTGGAATAGTCGCCTCGGGAAACGGGTTTATGCCGCACGTACCCCGTACGGGTGCCGCCGCCGACCTCTCCCGCCTCCGGAGGCCCCGCCATGTCCCTGCCGACGACCCACCAGCAGGCCGCGCCTCGCGGCATACGCGGTGTCGTCCCCGTCCTCGCCTTCGCCGGCATCACGGTCGCGGTGATGCAGACGCTGCTCGTCCCGGTCATTAAGGACCTGCCGACGCTGCTGAGCACCTCGCCCTCCAACGCCACCTGGGTCATGACCTCGACCCTGCTCGCCGGCGCCGTGGCCACCCCGATCATGGGGCGGCTCGGCGATCTGTTCGGCAAGCGCCGCATGCTCCTCGCGAGCCTCGCCATCATGGTGGTCGGCTCGCTGATCGCCGGTTTCACCAGCACGCTGCTCGTGATGATCGCCGGGCGCGCCCTGCAGGGCTTCGCCATGGGCGCGATCCCGCTCGGCATCGGCCTGATGCGCGACGAGCTGCCCCGCGAGAAGCTCGGCTCGGCCATGGCCCTGATGAGCTCCAGTATCGGCGTCGGCGGCGGCCTCGCCCTGCCGCTCGCCGCCCTGGTCGCCCAGCACGCCGACTGGCACGCCCTCTTCTTCGGCTCGGCGGGCCTGGGCGTGGTGGCCATCCTGCTCACCCTCCTGTTCGTCCCGGAGAGCACCGTCAAGGCCGAGGGCACCTTCGACGTGCTCGGCGCGCTCGGCCTCTCGGCCGGCCTGGTCCTGCTGCTGCTTCCGATCACCAAGGGCAGCGACTGGGGCTGGGGTTCGACCACCACGCTCAGCCTGTTCGGCGCGGCGGTGCTCGTCCTCCTGCTGTGGGGCGTGATGGAGCTGCGGGTCAAGGCGCCCCTGGTCAACCTGCGCACCACCGCCCGGCGCGAGGTCCTGCTCACCAACCTCGCCTCGACCATGGTCGGCGTGGCCTTCTACGCCATCTCGCTCGTCCTGCCGCAACTCCTCCAGCTCCCGAAGGCCACCGGGTACGGCCTCGGCCAGTCGATGGTCGTCGCAGGTCTGTGCGTCGCGCCGCTCGGCCTGACCATGATGCTGACGGCGCCCGTGTACGCCCGCCTCTCGGCCAAGTACGGGCCGAAGACCACCCTCATCCTCGGCATGCTGGTCATCGCGATCGGGTACGGGGCCGGGCTCGGCCTGATGGACGCGGCCTGGGAGACCATCGTCATCTCGGTGGTCGTCGGCGCGGGCATCGGCCTCGCCTACTCCTCGCTCCCCGCGCTCATCATCGGCGCGGTCGACCCGTCCGAGACGGGCGCGGCCAACGGTCTCAACACCCTGATGCGCTCGATCGGTACGTCGGTGTCCAGCGCCGTCATCGGCATGGTGCTCGCCAACACCGCACGGAAGATGGGGCCGGTCGAGGTGCCGACCATGCACGGCTTCCGCGTCTCGTTCCTGATCGCGACCGCCGCGGTCGCCGGTGGGCTGCTGCTCGCCGTGTTCCTGCCCAAGGGCCGTCCCGCCGCCAAGCCGCAGTTGCGGGCCAGCAGCGAGGAGGACGCCGCGCTGGAGCGGGCCACCGAGGCGCTGGCCGCCTTCCACGGCCGGGTCCTCGCCGCGTCCGGCGTGCCGGTGCCGCACGCCAAGGTCACTCTGATCGACCGCCACGGCCGCCAGGCGGGTTCCGCCCACACCGACGAGGCGGGCCGCTACGCGGTGCCGGTCCCGCGGGGCGGCGCGTACGTCCTGGCCGCGACGGCCGCGGGCCACGCGCCCCTTGCGTCCTCGGCCACCCACCACGGGGGCGAGGGGCGGGTCGCGGTGGACCTGGCCCTGCCCGTGCCGATCCAGTAGCCGGACCGGCCCGGGCGGTGTGCCGTGCGGCCGTCCCCACCCGCGAGTGGGGACGACGCGGTCACTTCCAGGTGTCGTCGAGGGTTTCCGACCCGGAGGCGGCACTGGTGTGCACGCGGTTGGCACCGGACTCCCAAGTGACGTTCCCCGAACCGTCCTTCACGATGTACTTGTACTCGAAGCGGGTGTTCGCCGGGGTGCCGACCGTGGCCGACCACACCGGATAGGACGCCGAGGACAGCGCGACGGCGGAGTTCGGATCCCAGTTCCCCAGGGCCGGGATCGAGCCGACCACGTACACGTTCTGGCCCCACACGGTGGTCTTGTTCTCGTGGAAGGTCTCGCTGACCGTGCCGGACGTCGTGGGCGTCGGGGTGGGCGAGCCCGTCGCGTACAGCGCCACCGCGTCACCCGCGTTGACGGTGACGGTGGCCTGTCCCGAGGAGTTGACCGTCACCGCGGGACCGGAGCAGGCCCCTCCCCCGCCGGCGGGCGGGGCGCCGTGGATGACGTCGCAGTACGTGCCGGCCGCGAGACCGGTCGTGAAGGTCTGGGTGACGGCGGCGCCGCTGTTGTTGAGGGTCACCCAGGCGGCGTTGCCGCGGCTGAACGCGATGGCGTTGGCGCCGTTGTCCCACCAGTTGGCGACGCTCTGCCCCTTGGCGGCGTTGTGCCAGCCGACCATGTTGGCGATGCCCTGGTCCCGGTCGGCGCAGGTCCAGGCGCCGGAGGAGCAGTCGGTGTCGGTGACGTGGCCGCCCGCGTCGGCGGGCGGGGAGTCGTCGTTGCCGTTGAAGCGGAAGCCCGCGTACACCTGCGGGGTGCCGTAGCCCCAGGCCAGTTCGAAGATGTGGGCCAGGGTGTACTTGGAGCCGTCCTTGTAGGTGAGCGTGCTGCCGTCGCGCTCCAGGTCGTGGTTGGTCACCATGACCGCGGACTTGTCGCTGGGCTCAAGGCCCCAACTCTGTCCGAACGTCCTCAGGTTGGCGATGTTGCCGTTGAACTGGTCCTTGAGCTTGTGGGCGTAGGTGAACTCGAGCACACCACCGTTGCCCTCGAACGCGCTGGGGGCGAGCTGTCCGCTGCCGCCCGGGATGACCTCCTGGTAGACGTAGGGCCGGCCGCCCCACCGGGTGTCGTTGACCTTCGCGAGGATGGCCGCCATGTCGGCCTGGGCGATGTGCTTGGCGGCGTCCACCCGGAAGCCGTCGACGCCGTACCCCTCCAGCTTGTTGAGGTATCCGGCGATCTTGGAGCGGACGTCGTCCTTCTCGGTGTACAGGTCGGACAGCGACACCAGCTGGCACTCCTGGACCTGCTGCACGCTGTTCCAGTCGTTGATGGTGTTCCCGGAGTTGGGGCAGTTGGCCGGGTAGTCGTGGAAGCTGGAGCGGTCGTAGCCGATGCTGCCGTAACTGTAGGCCGCCGGGTCGAAGCTCGCGCCGCCGTAGGAGTCGGTGCTCGTCTGGTTGGCTCCGGCGGTGTGGTTGATGACCGCGTCGGCGTAGACCTTGACGCCCGCGTTGTGGCAGGCCGTCACCATGGCGGCGAACTGCGCCTCCGTGCCCATCCGGCTGTTCAGGTCGTAGCCCACCGGCTGGTAGACGTCCCACCAGGGGTGGGGGCCGGCGCCGACCCGGATCGAGTCCTCGGGCGGGGCGACCTGTACGGCTCCGTACCCCTTGGGGCCGAGCACGGTGGCGCACTCCTGGCCCACCGATGTCCAGTTCCACTCGAAGAGGTTGGCGATCACGTCGCCGCCGTTGGCGGTGGCGGCCGCCTGCGCGGTGCCCTGGAGGGCGACGGGCAGTACGGCGCCCGCGAGCAGGGCGCCCACGGCGAGGAGACCGGCCGGGGCCCAGCGGCGGCGGATGCGGGGCAGGATGGTGGACGCTCTTGGGTCGGACGGCGCGGTCATGGCGGCTCCCTGGGCTGGTGGGGGCAGCGCTGATCCGCACCCTGGGGCGGCCCTGGGGAGGGTGGCCGCCGGGCGCGGTGGCGCTGCGGGGAGGTGCTCCGTGGCGTCGGCCGACACCACGGCGCGGCACAACCCGTCGACCACCCCCGGCACCACCCGTACCGGATCCGTCCCGAGACCCGGCGCATCGGTGTCCCGCGCCGAGCACCCGCGGAAAACAGCGGTGTTCGGCGCTCGGCCGGCCGGGGAGGCCGGGCTGGGCTGCGCGAGGACGACGATCCCGCCCTGGCCGATACCGCGTCAAGAGATTGGCGCAAAGTCCTTCTGAAAGTTGCAGCAAGTTCTTGAGGACGATCGGTCGCCGTGGCGGGACCAGGGCCGCGCGTACGCGGCGGAGCGCCGAAAACGCAGGGACCGGCGCGCCTCCGGGCGCCTAGGGTGTCGTGATGCCGCACGTGCGAGAGATGACCGAGGCCGATGTCGAGGCCGTGTCCGCCCTACGCGTCCGGGGCTGGCAGAGCGCCTACGCGGGCATCGTCCCGCAGCCGTACCTGGACGCCATGTCGATCGAGGACGACGCTCGCCGGCGCACGGCCCGGCTGTCGGATCCCCGCAGGCAGGGAGTGGATCTGGTGGTTGAGACCGACGCCACCGCCGTGGGGTGGGTGAGCTTCGGACCGTACCGCGGGGAAGCCCTGGAGCCGGGAACACACGTCGCCGAGGTGTTCGCCCTCTACGTCCACCCGGACCGGCTCGGCCGGGATGCCGGACGCGCCTTGCTGTGCGCCGCGCACCAGCGTGCCCGGGCCGAGGGGTTCGGCTCGATGGCGCTGTGGGTCCTCGGCGACAACGGTGCGGCACGCCGGTTCTACGAACGGGCCGGGTACACGGCCGACGGCGGCGAGCAGGCCGACGCCTACGGTGACGTGGTGCTCGCCGAGTTGCGCTACCGGCGTCCGCTGGAGCCACCCCCTTTGTCCGAGCCGGGCTCGGCGGCCTTGTACGGGGGGTGATCACAGGTTAGGGTCCGCTGGCACGTATCGGGGGATCATCGCAGGCGGGGGACATGGCAGAAGACTTGGACGCGCCCGCGGAGGGCGGCAGCCCGTGGCTGCAGGCCCTCACGGCGGTGGTGCTCGTGGCGGCGCTCTGCGCCGGGGTGTGGGCGTCCGGGGGGACCTCGCCCTCCAGCAGTGCCGCCAAGCCCGCCACGTGCTCCCACGGGAAACCGGAGAAGACGCCGGGGAAGAGCGGACAGGACCATGTCCCCGGGGCGCGCCTGTGCGAGGCGCTGAACCGTCCCGACCTCGCCCAACTCCTGGGCACGCCAGGGCAGATCGCGAAGAGCGCCAGCGGCGGCGACGGGTCGATGAACCTCCTGGGCAAGGACATCACCACTCCCTCGGCCCGGGTCGAGTTCGAGACCTACACCGTCACGCTGACGGCCACCTACGACCGTCTTCGGGTGTCCGGGTCGGCCGCGCTGCTGGGAGACGGCGCTCAGCAGCGGACGGTGCTGGGCCGCCCCGCGGTGTTCTACGCGGACCACACCATCAGCGTCCGCTTCCGGCTCGACGGCCACGACGCCGACACCGGTCCCGGCGTCCCGGCCCGCACCGTCAGCGTCGCCCAGGACGCGAAGGACAGCGGCGGATCGTTCGAGGTGACCCTGTGGCGCGCGGACGGTGTGGTGCCGGACGACGCGGTGCTGCTCCGGGTCACCGAGCAGGTGCTCCCCACGATCCCGGGGTGGACCGCCACCGCGTGACCCCCTCGGCGTCCCGGGCCCCGTGAAACCCCGGCCACGCGCCGAGTGTCGGACGGCCGGGCCGGTCGTTGGGCAGCGCATGTCCGTGACGCGTACCGCCGCCCTCGCCCTGGTCACCTTCGCCGCCTGCACGGGTCTCGCACTCGCCGGCGCCGCCTACGCCGGGCCCAACACACCGACCGCCGACGACGACTGCGCCGGGCTCGGCGTCCACGTGGGGCTGTGCGGCGTGCTGGCCGAGCATCACGTGCTCAGTGGCAACAGCCAGCAGATCGGCAGCCGTCCCGAGCCCTCCGCCCGCGGGCCCCACGGTGGGTAAGGTGCCTCTCATGCCCCACTCGTCGCCCCGCCCCGAGTCGTTCATCCCGTACACCGCCCCCGCGGCGCTCGAAGACCTCCGTACGCGGCTGCGCGCGACGCGCTGGCCGGACGAACCCGCGGACGCGGGCTGGGAGTTCGGGACCGGACTCGGGTATCTCCGTGAGCTCGTCGCCTACTGGGCCGACGAGTTCGACTGGCCGGCACAGGAGGCGGCGCTCGCCCGACTCCCCCACTTCCGCGTCCCCCTCGGCGGGCTCGGCATCCACTTCGTGCACGCGCGGGCCGTCGCGCCGAGGGGGCCCGTGCTGCCGCTGCTCCTCAGCCACGGCTGGCCGGACTCGTTCTGGCGCTACTCCAAAATCATCCCGATGCTCACCGATCCCGGTGCCCACGGCGCCGATCCGGCCGACGCCTTCGACGTGGTCGTACCCGACATGCCGGGCTACGGGTACTCCGACCGCCCCACCGGACCGCCGCTGGACTCGATCGCCGTCGCCGGTCTGTGGGCCGAGCTGATGAGCGTCCTGGGCTACGAGCGGTTCGGCGCGTCGGGCGGGGACGTGGGCAGCCACGTCAGCCGCTATCTAGCGCTCGACCACCCCGACCGGATCGTGGCGGTCCACCGCACCGACGCCGGCCTGCCCCTCTACTTCGGCGACCCGGCCGACCTGGCGCCCGAGGAGCGCGCGTGGATGGCGGAAGTCGCAGCCTGGGGCGGCACGGAAGGGGCGTACGCCGCCATGCACAGGACGAAGCCGCAGACGGCCGCCGCCGCGCTCAACGACTCACCGGCCGGGCTCGCCGCGTGGATCGTCGAGAAGCTCCGGTCGTGGAGCGACTGCGGCGGCGACATCGAGCGGAGCTTCACCAAGGACGAGATCCTCACGAACGTCACGCTCTACTGGCTCACCGAGACGATCGGCTCGTCGATGCGCATGTACCGGGCGAACTCCGAGATCCCGCCCGCCCAGCTCGCCCGCCGGGTCGAAGTGCCGTCCGGGTTCTCGCTCTTCAAGGGCGATGTCGTCCGCCCGCCGCGGGCCTGGCTCGAACGCACGGCGAACGTCGCCTACGTGACCGAACCGGCCCGCGGTGGCCACTTCGCGGCGTTCGAGGAACCCGAGTCCTACGCGGAAGAGCTGCGCGCCTTCTTCCGCCCCTACCGCTCGGGCCTGCCGGGAGCCGACTGAGCCACCAGGGCCGCGGGCCGGGGCGCACCCGGCCCGCAGGGACGAGGAAGCGGTGGCACCTCCCCCGCACACCACGAACGGCACCCCCGCACCCCGGACCCATCGGCTCCGTCCGCCCCGCACGAGCAGTTCGCGGCGCTGTGGTGCGCACGGCCGGGGCGGCGCGCCCCGGGCCCGACGTGCCTCGCCCCGCTTCCGTACGCCCCGCGCGAAGTGTTCCCGCCCCAGGCCGGAAGCGGTTGACTGATCGTGAACCCTGGCGCGCGAACCCGCCCGGCCTGTCCGGGGCGGGCTCGACCGCCACCACTGTCCCACTCCGCTCCCGCCCCTTCGGCCGCGGCGGAGACGAGGTGCGTCATGTCCCCGACGATCCCTTCCGCGTCCTCCCCGTCACCCGCCCACCCTTCCGACCCTGCGAGCGTCCCGGTGCGCCGGCCGACCCGGCAGGTCAGGGTCGGCGAGGTCCTGGTGGGCGGCGGCGCACCGATCAGCGTGCAGACGATGACCACCACCAACACCGCCGATGTGAACGGGACGTTGCAGCAGATCGCCGCCATCACGGCGGCAGGCTGCGACATCGTACGGGTGGCGGTGCCGTCCCAGGACGACGCCGACGCCCTGCCCGCCATCGTCGCGCGCTCGCGCATACCGGTGATCGCCGACATCCACTTCCAGCCCCGGTACGTGTTCGCCGCACTGGACGCGGGGTGTGCCGGGGTCCGGGTGAACCCCGGGAACATCCGGCGGTTCGACGACCGGGTGGGTGACATCGCGCGTGCCGCGGCTGCGGCCGGGGTGCCGATCCGGATCGGCGTCAACGCCGGGAGCCTGGACGCCAGGATGCTCGCCCAGCACGGCGGCGCCACCGCCGAGGCGCTGGTGGAGTCCGCCCTGTGGGAGTGCTCGCTGTTCGAGGAGCACGGCTTCCGGGATCTCAAGATCGCGGTCAAGCACCACGACCCGCTGGTGGTGGTCGCCGCCAACCGGCTGCTCGCCGCACGCTGCGACTACCCCCTCCACCTCGGCGTCACCGAGGCGGGCCCGGCGCTCCAGGGGTCGATCAAGTCCGCCGTCGCCTTCGCGATCCTCCTCGACGAGGGGATCGGGGACACCATCCGCGTGTCCATCAGCGAGGACCCGGTGGAACAGGTGAAGGCGGGCAGCCACATCCTGGCCTGCCTCGGCCTGCGCCCGCGCAGCCTGGAGATCGTGTCCTGCCCCGGGTGCGGACGGCTCCAGGTCGATCTGCACACGCTCGCGCGGCGGGTGGCGGCGGCCTTCGAGGGCTTCCCGCACCCGCTGCGCGTCGCCGTCATGGGCTGTGTCGTCAACGGGCCCGGGGAGTCCCGGGAGGCCGACATCGGGGTCTCGTGCGGCAACGGGAAGGGACAGATCTTCGTCCGCGGTCAAGTCGTGCGCACCGTAACGGAGTCGAGGATCGTCGACGCGCTCCTGGACGAGGCCGCGCACCTCGCCGAGTCGGCCTCCGCGCCTCCCGGCGTCAGCGGGTGACGGGATCGCTCGCGGAAAGGCACGGTACGCGCGCGATCCAAGCTGCCGGACATGCGGCCGGCCCGGGTTGCACACCCGGGCCGGCGCCTGCCGCCCGCCTGCTCGGCGGCGGTGGTCACATCAGGCTGATCAGCTCCCCGGCGTGGCCGGTGCGAATCCGAGGGCATGGCGGACCGTTTCCGGGCCGCGCACCCTCGTACCGAACACCACCAGCTCGCACGCTCTCGCGGCACGGCAGTCGACCGTGTGGCCGTCGATCGCGGTGAACGTCGCCGACAGGGTGACCGTCTCGTCGACCCGCCCGCTGTCGCTGGTGGCCGGCGGCCTGGAGCGGGGGCGGCAGCCGAACGTGTCGGTGGAACCGGTGGCGCACTCCATGATCAGCACGTGGTACTGCGGTTCGTAGCCCTTGCCGGTCGCCCGCACCGCCTGGCCGTCCACGAGTCCCTGGTCCGGGTCCACGTGCAGGGTGGGCGGGGCCTCCGTGCGCCCGTGCGGGTCGAAGCGCAGCGGGACGGTGGCGAGCAGGGCCCCGCTGTTGTCGGTGAGCGCGAGCGAGCACGGATCGCTGGGCGACACCGTGCGGCAGTCGAACGTGCCCGCCGTCGTGCTCAGTTGGGCGTAGAGCTTCTTCGGCGACAGTTGGTAGGTGCCGTCCGGGTACACCCGGAACTGGCGTCCCGTGGCGTCGTCACAGGTGGTCGTGGACGCCGAGGGGCCGCACTCCTTGACCCAGACGTAGGCCTTGGGCGGGCCCCCCGCGATGGTGAACTTGACGATGTCGCCGTCCCGGAGACCGGTGGTGCGGTCCACGTTCAACTGCGGGCCGGCGGCGACGGCCGGCGCGGCCGCCGCCGGTGCCGCTCCGGCGGCCGTCAGCTGCCACGGGCCCCAGCCGCCCCCGGGAAGGGACTGGTAGATCTCCCAGGTCCGGTTCCGGTTCCACTCACGGGCCGTCAGGTGGAGCCTGCCGTCGGGGAGTTGCTCCACCGTGCTCGGCTGGCTCAGCCCCACGTTGGGATCGGGGACCTGGCCCGTGCTCTGCACCGGGCCCCAGCCGGATGCCGCGTCCTGCTGGTGGCGCACTTCCATGGTGTTGCCGGTGCTCTGCCCGGAGGCGAAGGCGTCGATGCTGCCGTCACGCTCTTTGAACAGCACGACTCCGCCGTGGTACGGGGTCGGGGCGAGTCCGAACGCGTCCGGAGAACTCCAGCCGCCCGCGGCGTCGCTCTCCACTGCGTGGCAGAACGTGCCGTACGTGGAGAACAGCAGTTCCAGGTCGCCCGCCGAGTTCTCCATCGCGGTGATGTAGTAGCTCTTCGGGCCGACGGTCGCCGCGCTCACCCGCTGCCAGGCCCCGTAGGCGCCGCCCGGCGCGTCCTGTTCGCGGTGCCAGACGAAGGGCAGGCCCCTGGTCGCCGTGGTGTCGTAGAAAAGCTGGAACTGCGCGATCCGGCCGTCCGCGCGGTCCACGGACACCAGGCTGCCGGAGACCGGCGAACTCGCCAGCCCCTGGGCGCCCGTATCCGTACCGCACGCGGCCGTGGTCGCGGCGGGTGTCGCCTGTGCCGCCGCGGGCACCCCCGCCACTCCGGCGCAGGCGATCGCCACCGCGACCACGCCCCGCAGCAGCGCGCCCGCCCCGCCGTTCCGCACGCCTCTTCGTCGTAACCTCATCCGCTCCCCGCCCTCTCGATCGCCCCACCGGGCCGGGGAGCATCCTCGCGGCGCGCGGGTTCCACGGCCAGTTCGCAATCGGCCAGCGTGACCCGCGAGAACCAGCCGTAGCACGGAGATCGGACGACGGGGCCGACTCCGAGGCACCGCCCAGGACCGACTTACAGGCCCCACAGTTCGTGTTGGAGAATACGCGAAGGTGTCTTCCGGTATCACTTGACGTGTGTTGCCCGGGAGCGCGAATCTGGGGATGGCGGAACTGCTCTGGCACGCAGGGGAGATGGCCATGCCGCACTGTGAACCGTCCGAGTCCGGACAGGTCGGCACGTGCATCAAACTGGCGGACACGCCGGGCACCCATCGGCTGTCCGGACTGACCGTCTTCAGCCGCCCCGAGGGCGACCGGACCGTCGTCAGCGTGTGCGGCGATCTCGACCTCACCGCGGACCACGCGCTGCGCCGCGCCCTCCGCCCCGGCCCCGCCGGCTCGGACGGCCGGCTCCGGCTCGACGTCAGCGGCGTCGAGTTCTGCGGCTGCTCCGCCGTCAACATCCTGCTGCACATCGGGGAGCAGGCCCTGGCCCAGGCCACCCTCGCCCCGGACCACGGCGACACCGCACCCCCGGCCACGGACCCGGACCCCGACGCGGACCTGCGCCTCGAACTCGGGCAGCTGCGCCAGGCCATGCTGAGCCGGGGCACCATCGACCTGGCCCGGGGCATCCTCATGGCCGCCTTCGCCCTCACCCCGGACGACGCCTGGAGGGTGCTGGTCGCCACCTCGCAGCACACCAACACCAAACTCCGGCGCCTCGCCGAGCAGGTGGTGGACTCCACGACGGGCACGCCCCTGCCCGAATCCGTACGCGAACACCTCGCCGCCGCCGTCACCGAGACCGCCGCCGCGTCCGGGGCGGCGAAAACCGGCGCCACGAGCGACTAGGCCGGACCCGTCACGAGCCGGGGCCGCTCGAAGGGGGCGGACGGCGCGGCGTACGTCAGCGCACGCACCGTCTCGAAGAGGTGGGTGACCTCCTGCTCCGTCAGCCCGGTGGCGACGGCCTCCCGCATCCAGTCGGCGAGCCGGGCCCTCAGCGGTGACTCGGGCTCGTCCTGCGCGGGCGCGAGGGAACGGGTGATGAAGGTGCCCGCCCCCTGGCGCACCTCGACCAGGCCCGCCCGCTCCAGCTCCCGGTAGGCCTTGAGGGTGGTGTTGGGGTTGACCTTCGTGTCGGCAGCGACCTGGGCCGCGGTGGGCAGCCGGTCCCCCTCGCTCAGCGCCCCCATACGCAGCGCCTGCTCCACCTGGTGCACGATCTGGAGGTACGCGGGCACACCGCCGCGTCGTTCGATACGGAACACCACCATCACACCCGCCCCCTTCCCGCCCTTGTCCGGGCACCCGGTCGCGCACACACCGCGCCCGGCCCGTTTCCCGCGTCCTGGATCATACGGAGCGCCGCACCGGCTAGAAGGCCTGGCGCCGGGTGCGCCAGACGACGAGGGCCACCAGGAGGGCGGTCGCGCCGAGCAGGAGGCTCGCCGCGGTCCACTGCAGAGTGGGCATCTGGTCGTAACCGAAGTAGTCCCACACCGAGTTGACGATCCCGAGCCTGGCGCGGCAGGCGTCGGGCGCGGCGTCGCTCACACACGTACCCCACCCGTACACCTTGCCGGTCGCGGTGCCGACCCACTGGTCGACCTCGACCGCGCCGCTGAGCACCGCGGGATGGGCGCCGTCGAACGGGAAGGCGACCCTGCGCGGGGTGGCGAGCCGGTTCCTGAAGTGGTCGGCCACCAGCAGGAAGGCCGCCGAGGAGAAGAACGTGAGGGTCATCGCGGACACGGCGCGTCGCACGAACGCGCCGATCGCGATGCCGAGGGAGGTGGTGAACAGCGCCAGCGCGATCAGCACCGGCAGGGTGTTGTCGAAGACCGCGCCGTTCAGCCAGTCGCTGGACACCACGGGGCGTACGCCGCGCCACCACCAGCCGAACACCGCTCCCAGGACCGCGGTGGTCACCACGGCCAGCCCTAGCGCGAAGCCCAGCTTCCAGAGCAGCCAGCGCATGCGGGACACCGACTGGGTGGAGACGAGCCGCAGCGTGCCCTGCTCGTGGTCGGAGGAGATGAGCGGGGCTCCGACGAACACACCGAACAGCACAGGCAGAAAGCCGAGGTACCGGGCGGCGCCGTGGAAGGAGTTGTCGAGGCGCTGGAGCATGTCGCCGTCGAGGGCGCTCGCGGGGTTCCCGGGCCAGCCCGCGGCGTGCAGGCTGTCCAGCATGGTGCCGCGCTCATGGATCATCCAGGCCGCGCCGATGACGGTCACTGCGGCGCAGGCGATGAGAGCGGCCCGGTGCTGACGCACCATCAGCCACGCCAGCCCGCGCAGCCGTCGACGGGTGGCGGACGAGGGTTGCTGCGGTACGCGGGTCAGGGTGCTCATGCCACGCGCTCCTCTCGGGTGTCGGGGACGGCGGTCGGGGAGAGCAGCGCGGGCGCCTCCGGGTGGCGGAGGTACCCGAGCAGCACCTCCTCCAGGCTGGGTTCGGCGAGCTGCCACGCGGGGTCGAGCGGCACCTCGTGCCGCACGAGGGCGGTGAACTGCCGTCCCGCGGTGCGGACATCGATCACAGTGTGGGACGCGAGGGCGTCGGGCAACGCGCCGTCCGTGGTGAGACCGGTGACCACGGTGTGCAGCGGCACCAGCTCGTCGGCGTCACCGGCCATGCGGATGCGTCCCTCCGCCACTACCAGGAGGTAGTCACACATGTGCTCCAGCTCGGAGAGCATGTGGGACGACATCAATACGGTGGTGCCGCGTTCGGCCACCTCCGACATGAGCAGCGAACCGATCTCGTCGCGGGCGAGCGGGTCCAGGTCGGACATCGGCTCGTCCAGGAGCAGGAGGTCGGGCCGCTTGCCGAAGGCCAGCGCGAACGCCACCCGGGTGCGCTGGCCGCCCGACAGGCTGCCGATCCTGGCCGACAGGGACAGCCGCCCCTCCCGTACGATCCGTTCGGCCGCCGCCTGGTCCCAGCCGGGGTTGAGTTCCTGCCCCATGCGCAGGCACTCGGCCACGGTGAACCTCTTGAACAGCGGCTTGTCCTGGCCGAGGTAGGCGAACCGGGGCATCGCGGAGGGGTCGCCGACCGGTCGCCCGAAGATCCGCAGCTCACCCCGCGTCGGCTCGACGAGCCGCGCCGCCATCCCCAACAGGGTGCTCTTTCCAGCCCCGTTGGGCCCGACCAGGCCGCAGACCCGGCCCGCCGGAATCCGGAAGGACTCCTCCAGCAGCGCCCACGCCCGGCCGTACTTCTTGCCGAGCCCGTACGCCTCCAGGGCCCACCTACCGCCGTTCCCACCAGAAGTGGCCGTGCCGTTCATACATCCCCTCCCGCCCGATTCCACTAGTCAACTAGTGGAATCATGGTCTTCCTGGCGGGAGCCTGTCAATTTCCCCCGACCGCATTCCTCCTTCTCTTGGCATGCCCCGGTCAGACCTGCGAAGCTTCCCCCCAACTGCCGCCCCGCTCCCAGGAGGACAGCGGCAGACGTCTCACCGCAGTGATCGTGTACGTGCCGCACACAGTCCGCGGCCGCCCTCCGGCGCACCCCAGCCGGGCCGGACGGCCACCGAGCAGGCCGCGATCCCGGCCGCTTCAAAGGAGTTCCGTGTGAGATCCACCCCCCACAAGTCCCTCGCGGTGGCCGCGTGTGCCGCCGCCGCGCTGACCGCCCTCTCCCTCCCCACCACCCCGGCGTCGGCCGCGCCCCTCGGCGCCGCCGCCTGCACCCCGACCCAGGTGATCGCCAACGGCGGGTTCGAGAACGGCACTTCACCCTGGAGCCAGTCGTCGACCAGCGTGATCACCAACCGCGCCGGTGAGAGCGCCCACGGCGGCACCCACTTCGCCTGGCTGAACGGTGTGGGCAGCACCCACACCGACACGCTCTCCCAGAGCGTCACCATCCCCTCCGGATGCAGCACCGCCACCCTCACATTCTGGCTGCACATCGACACCGACGAGACGACCACCACGACCGCGTACGACAAGCTGACGGCGAAGATCGGCAGCACGACACTGGCCACGTACTCGAACCTCGACAAGAACACCGGGTACGTACAGAAGTCGTTCGACGTCTCGGGCTTCGCGGGGCAGACCGTCACCGTGGCCTTCACCGGCAAGGAGGACTCCAGCCTCCAGACGAGCTTCGTCGTCGACGACATCGCGCTGGCCACCTCCGACGGCTCCACCCCGCCCGCCGACTCCACCCGCACTCCGTCCGCGCCGACGTACACCGTCGACCTGGCCAGCGACACGAGCGGCACCAGCTGGAGCGGACACGAGAGCACGACCTTCACCAACGCCTCGTCCACCGCGCTGAGCGAGGTGTATCTGAGGCTGTGGGACAACGCCCACGGCAGCTGCTCGGCCATGCCGATCACGGTCAGCAACGTCACCGGCGGCACTGCCGGAGACCTGTCCGTCGACTGCACCGCCCTCAGGATCGACCTGCCCACCCCGCTGGCCCAGGGGCAGAGCGCGACCATCGGCTTCGACCTCGGCATCACGGTGCCCAGCGGAGCCGACCGATTCGGCTACGACGGCGCCTTCAGCAACATCGGCAACGCCCTGCCGGTCCTGGCCATTCGCGACGCCGCGGGCTGGCACCTGGATCCCTACACCAACAACGGCGAGTCCTTCTACTCACTGGCCGCCGACTTCAAGGTGACCCTCGACCACCCCACCGGCCTGCTGGTCCCGGCCACCGGCACCTCGGTCGACACCCCCGGCTCCAGCGGACGCACCCTCACCACCGCCACCGCCTCGAAGGTCCGCGACTTCGCCTGGGCGGCCGGCCCCTTCAACAAGATCTCCGGCACCTCGGCCGCCGGCACCGCGGTCAACATCTACTCCGTCTCGGACATCAGCTCCGCCGACGCCCAGTCGATGCTGGCCACCGCCAAGTCCGCCGTGGACACGCACGCGGCTCGCTTCGGCGCCTACCCGTACGGCGAGCTGGACGCGGTGATCGACAACAACTACTGGTTCGGCGGCATGGAGTACCCGGGATTCGTCCTCGACCTGGTCTCCACCACCGCGCTCACCCACGAGATCGGGCACCAGTGGTGGTACGGCATCGTGGGCGACGACGAGTACAACAGCCCCTGGCTGGACGAGGCGTTCACCGACTACGCCACCGACCTGGCGCAGAACAAGACCGGCACGGGCTGCTGGAACAGCGTCTCGTGGGCCTCGTCGGCCGAGAAGATCACCAACTCGATGGCCTACTGGGACGCGCACTCCTCCCGGTACTCGACCGTCGTCTACGGCTACGGCAAGTGCGCCCTGCACGACCTGCGTCGCGTGCTCGGTGACAGCGTCATGGCCAAGCTGCTCAAGGACTACGCCGCGTCGCACTGGTACGGCGTGTCGACCACGGCCGAGTTCAAGGCCGCCGCCCAGGCGGTCACCAGCACGGACCTGACCTCCCTCTGGACCCAGCACCGCATCGACGGCTGACATCGTCGCGCGCCGCCGCGGAGGGCCCCACCCGTCCTCCGCGGCGGACCACAGACAGCGCCGACCGGCAGGGGGGCGGTCGCCGCTCCCCCGCGGCTCAGCCGCGCGTCCCCAGGCGTTCGGCGAGGAAGGCCAGGATCTCGTCCCTGGCCCGCACGGTGGGGTGCCCCTCCTCGTCGACGAGGTGCGCGGTGACCACGCTGTGGGGGGTCTCGACCACGTCGCGGAAGAACGGGGGCGGGCTCGTGTTCGCGGCGCCGTCGGGCAGCACACGGCCGTCGAAGGCGTCGCCGAGCAGGTCCCGGTAGGCGGCGAAGCGCTGCCCGGTGCACCAGCGGTCGCCCTCGAAGCGGTAGGCGAGGACCTTCAGGCCGTCACGCGTGACGCGGGCCCGGACCGCGCGCGCGTCCTCGTCGTCCAGTTCGAGGCCCGCCGGGTCGTCGAGGGGCAGCGAGGGGTGGCCGAGCACCGGTGCCACGACGGCGGGCTCCAGCGTCATGGTGAGGGCGAAGTTGCCGGTGAAGCACAGTCCGATCGCGCCGACGCCCACACCTCCGCAGGCGGCATGCGCCTGACGGGCGAGCCCCCGCAGCCAGGCCGTCACCGGACTCGTGCCACCCCCGGCGAACGCACGGAACTCGGCACTCACACACGCGCGGCGGACGATCGTCTGCCCTCCCTCGGCCGTGGGCCAGGCGCCGTCCACCCCGAACAGCGAGGGGACGTGCACGGTGAATCCCGCATCGCGCACCCAGCGGGCCAGACGGAGGACGTCGGGGCTGATGCCGGGCATCTCCGGCATCAGCACCACCGCCGGCCCGCGACCGGAGACGTACACCGTCTTCACCACCCCGTCCACGTCGACGCGTTGGCGGGAGAAGTCGGGGATGGGGTCGTCGAGACATCCGTTGTCAGCACTCATGACGGCAGCGTGGCCCCACGCACCCCACCGCGCGATGGGCGAGATCGCCAGAGACAGGGGTAATCTCGCCGGCGGCCCGGCGGCGAGGGGGAGAGCGTGACCGCACTGCGCGTGGGGGTGCTGGCCTATCCGGGCTGCTTCGCCTCCGAAGTCTTCGGCGTGCCCGACCTGTTGACGATGGCAGCGCGGGTCGCGGGCCCGGACCGGGCGGGATACGAGGTCTCCGTGGTCTCGCCCCGCCGTCGCGTGACCGCGTCGGGCGGCGTGGAGCTGGCCGTCTCGCCGCCGCGCGAGGTCGACGTGCTCGTCGTCCCCGGGTTCGAGCTCACCCCGGGGTCCGAGCCCGGGCCGGGTTGGGGTGTGGACGAAAGGCTCGCCCGCCTCGGCCCCGAGGTCGAGGTGATCCGCTCCCACGCGGCCTCGGGCCGGGTCGTGGTGTCGATCTGTGTCGGCGCGTTCCTGCTCGCCGAGGCCGGGCTGCTCGACTCCCGCCGCGCGACGACCGCCTGGATCCTGGCGGACGAACTGGCGCGGCGCTGCCCGGCCGCCGAGATCCGGCCGGAGCACCTCGTCGTCACCGACAGGGGCGTGACGACGACGGCCGCCTTCAGCGCCATGTACGACTTCGCCCTCGGCCTGATCCGCGAGCACAGCGGCGCCCGCGTGGCACGGACCACCGCGCGGGTGGCGCTCCTCGACGACGCCCGGTCCTCCCAGACCCCCTATGTCGACCTCCGCCTCCTGCCCCGGCCGGGGGACGAGTTCTCCCGCCGGGTCATGCGGTGGCTCGACCAGAACCTCGCCGCCCCCTACGATCTCGCCGCGCTGTCCGGAACCTTCCACGTCAGCACGCGGACCCTGCTGCGGCGCTTCGCGGGCGAGACCGGCCACAGCCCGCTGGAGTACCTCCAGACGGCACGCGTGCGCCGTGCCCGCCACCTCCTGGAGACCACGGACCGCACCGTCGCCGCGATCTCCGCGGCGGTCGGGTACCGCGACCCCGGAACCTTCGCCGCGCTCTTCGCCCGGCACACCGGACGGCGCCCGCGGGACTACCGCGCCGCCTTCCGGCGAGACGCCGGATGAGGCAGGAGTGTGGTGATCCACACACGACCCCGCCCGCCGTCGGTGGAACCACCCGGCGCAGTGCGCGCGGGGGCGTATTCCCGGAGGCGGTCACAGGGCCGGGCGCGAACGAATACCGATCGGCTCACCTGGGGCCCCGACGGATCGCGGCCGAGGAATTCCAGGGCACACCGACCGGTCGGGCGGCTGGTTTTCCGGGCACACCGGAGAAACCCAATTCCCGGACCGCGAAGAGCTTCCCCGACGTGCGCCCCGGGTGCGCGCCGACCGCTTCCGTCGGGACGAGCGCCGTGGCCAGGACGCGGCCGGATTCCCCGACCCCCCGCCTCCCAGGGCCGCCCGGCCCTCTCCCCCAAGCTTGAACGGGAGCATGAAGCCAAGCATTTGAGAAGCGTCTCCGTGGAAATTCCACACGAAGGGTGCGGTAGCCACCCATCATGTTCACCCAGCCCAATGGGAGGGAACGGCGCACACGAACCGGGGAAGTGGACCGTGTGGCGCAACGGCGTAAGCGCGTATTTTCATCGGACACGTGGTGAATTCCGGGACGGGTCACCGGCGAGCGGCGACCGCGCCCCGAGCCCGAAGTGCCCCCGCGCGGGGCGCGGCTGGCCCGGCTCACCGGGCGTCCGGAAACCGTTCAAAGGTCCGGTTACTCTGTGGTCCGCGCGACGGCCAGGGAGTTGCCGTACGCCGCGAGTGATGACGGGGGGAAGCACGTGTCGGACCAGACCGATGCACCTGTGGGAGCAGCGCAGGAACAGCTCTTCGTGGAACTGCGCCGCATCAAGCAGGCGTCCGGATTCAGCTACGGGCAACTGGCTGACAGGACCCACTACAGCCGCTCCTCCTGGGAGCGCTTCCTGAACGGGAAGCAGCTCCCTTCCCAGGTGGCCGTCGAGCAGTTCGCCGCCGCCACGGGCGCGGACCCGCGTCCGCTGCTCACCCTGCTCGACGCGGTGGGCCAGTCGCCGCTCCCTCCCGTCCCGGAACCGGCCGCGGACGAGGCGTTGACACCCGAGCCCGCGCCCCGGAGCCCGGCGACGTCCGGGGCGGCCACCGGTGTGACGGAGGGGTCAGAGGCCCCGGCCGAGCCTGCCGCACCCGCACCGGCCGCGTCCCGCGCGCGCAGGTGGCTTCCCCCGCTGTTCGCCCGGCACCGGCCCTGGCGGCGCCGGCTGGCGACCGTGGGCTACATCGCGTCCGGCGCCGTCATGGGCGCGGTCGCCACGGTGGGGGTCATGGGGACCGCGTCCGGCGCGCACGGAGGCGACACGCCCTCCGGCGCCCAGGCACCGAGCACCGGAACGGCCCAGGGAGCCCCGGTGCCCGCGGGCGGCAAGGTGGACGCACGCTGCTCCGGCGACACCTGTCTGCGCCGCGACCCCCAGGCCATGGACTGCCAGTGGGACGCGTCCACGTCCCACGACACCTGGCTGCGCGGCATGCACATCGAGTTGCGCTACAGCCCCGCCTGCCAAGCGGTGTGGGGGCGGATAGAGAACGGCGCCGTCGGCGACGTCGTCACGATCAAGGACCGGACCGGCCTGGAACTCCAGGCCACGATCCGGACCGACCGGGACACCTACACGCAGATGCTCGCGGTCACCGCCGACGCACCGGCGGAGTCCGTGACGATCTGCGGGGCCATCCCGAGCCAGAAGCAGTTGGAGTGCTCACCGAGCCGCAACGTCCAGCCCTAGAGTCCAGCGGCCCCGCGCCCTCCCCTGTCGAGCAGGCGCACCGTGTCGGCGCGGTGCAGCTTGTCCGGGTTGCGCACGGCGTAGAGGCCGGTGATCCGCCCGTCGTGGATCTCGAAGGCCACCAGCCAGTCGAGTGCGCCGTCGGTGAGGAACCGCGCCGCGGGCATGCCGTTGTACGTGGCGTGCTCGATCCGGGTCGCGGGCGTGATGCTGGTGCGGGCCACGCCCAGGATGAACCGGGCGACCTCCTCGCTGCCGATGACCGGACGGCGGGCGGCGGTCACCTTGCCGCCGCCATCGGCGATCTGGACGACGTCGGGGGCCATCAGATCCATCAACGCCTGGATCTCACCGGTGGACGTGGCGAAGAGGAAACGGTCGACGATCTCACGGGTGGCCTGGGAGTCGGGATCGAAGCGGCGGCGCCTGGCATGGACGTGCTGCCGTGCCCGGCGGGCGATTTGACGGACCGTCACCTCCGACTTGCCGATCGAGTCGGCGATCTCGCGGTGGCTGTAGCCGAACACGTCGTGCAGCACGAACACCGCGCGCTCGGTCGGGTTCAGCGTTTCGAGGACCAGCATGAGGGCCATCGACACCGACTCGGCCAGGATCGCGTCATCGCCCACCGCCGGTCCGGTGCGGATCGGCTCGGGCAGCCAGGTGCCGATGTACTCCTCGCGCCGCGCCTTGACGGTGCGCAGATGGTTGAGCGCCTGCCGGGTCACCACTCGCACCAGGTAGGCGCGCGGGTGGTCGATCTCGGCGCGGTCGACCGCACTCCACCGCAGATAGCTCTCCTGCAGCACGTCCTCGGCATCGGCGGCGCTGCCCAGCATCTCGTAGGCGATGGTGAACAGCAGCGCGCGATGCTCGCTGAAGGCGTCCTCAGTCACGCCCCTCCTCCCTCGCGCGTGCGCAGGCCCACCGAGACATCCCACTCACCCCTTCGTCCCCTTCCCTGTCCACACACACCCATCGCGACACACCGCCGGGATGGAGCGTGACCCGCACCTCTGTGATGGCCTCGCCACGGCGACAGAGGGTGACACGAGCCCCCGCACGCGGCCAATAGCGTCTGGCAATACATGAAAATCGTTTCGCCCGATTGTTTGCGTGAATGGGGCGTCCTACCCTGAGGGCATGGGTGCCGTACCTGAACCACACGCGGGTTGGACGTTTCTGACCAACCATGCCCGCGTGCTGGCCGCCATCGCCGACGATCCCTCCACCCGTATCCGCGACATCGCCGCGCACTGCAGACTCACCGAGCGCGCCGTCCAGCGGATCATCTCCGACCTGGAGGAGGCGGGCTACCTCTCCCACACCCGCCAGGGGCGCTCGAACACCTACCGCATCGAACCGAGCATCCCCCTGCGGCACCCCGCCGAGGCCGGCCTGACCGTGGCCACCCTCCTCGCGGTCCTGGCCCAGCACGACGAGCAGCGCGGCAAGGAGCCCCCCGCGCGGGAACGCCCGGCCCCGTCCCGCACGCGCGAGGCGGAAACCGGCCCATCCCGCTGAGCAGGACCCCCGGGCACCACGCGGAACCCGGGGGTCACTCACTGTGCGCCCCGCTTCTCTTCCTCCCCCCTGGTCTGCCGATCGCGCCGGACGGGGAGAAGATGGTGAAGGCGCTGGGACAGGAGTGAGGTACCGGTCAGGCTGACGAAGGGCCGACGATGAACGCATCCGAGGTATTCGAGGAGCGGCTCGGGCCCCAGCGGGTCGCCGCGACCGAGCCCGGCGGCCTGCTCGACGTGCTGGGCGTCGCCGCCATAGTCCTGGACGAGTCCGGGCGGATCGCTCTGTGGAGCCCACCGGCCCAGGAACTGTTCGGCTGGACCGCCCACGAGGCCCTCGGCCGCTCCGCCGCCAAGCTCCTGGTCTCCGAGGAGGACCGCCCGCTGGTCCTCGACCTGTTCGCCCGGGTGATGGGCGGCGGGGGAACCTGGGCGGGCGTCTTCCCGGTCCGGCACAAGGACGGGCGCACGCGGCTGGTCGAGTTCCGCAACATGCGGCTCCAGGACGAGCACGGCGGCCTGTACGCGCTGGGCATCGCGACCGACGAGCCGACGCTGCGTGCCGTGGAGCGGGACCTGGCCCTGTCGGTGCGCCTGGTGTCGCAGTCCCCCATCGGTCTCGCCGTGCTCGACACCGAGCTGCGCTACGTGCTGGTGAATCCCGCCCTGGCCCGCATCAACGGCGTTCCCGCCGCCGACCACATGGGGCGCACCGTCCGTGACGCCCTGCCGTTCCTGGACACCGCGCCCATCGAGTCCGCGATGCGCCGGGTCCTGGAGACCGGCGTGCCGCTGCTCGACCAGACGGCCATCGGCCGCACCCCGGGCGACCCGACGGAGCACGCCTGGAACGTGTCGTACTACCGCCTGGAGGACCCGGCGGGCCGCGTGCTGGGGGTCGCGACGTCCATCGTGGACGTCAGCGAGCAGTACCACGCCGCGAACGAGGCGGCCGAGGCCCGCAGGCGCCTCGACCTCATCGCCCGGGCCTCGGTGCGCATCGGCACCACGCTCGACCTGAACCGCACCGCCCACGAACTGGCCGACCTCGTGGTGACCGACCTCGCCGACATCGCCGCCGTCGACCTCCTGGACTCCGTCCTCGACGGCCGCAGCACCACGGACGAGCCCGCGACCGGGCCGGTCGCCATCCGTGCCCTCGCCGTCGCGGCGGCCTACCCCACCGACGCCCTGCGGGCGGCCGACCCCCCGGGCAACATCGCGAAGTACAACGCGGAACGCCTGGTCACGCGGTGCGTCACGAGCGCCAGACCCGTCCTCGTCAGCCGGGTCGGCCCCGCCGACCTGGCGAACATCGCCCGCGACGAGGAGGCCGAAGCCCTCCTCGCCCGCGCGGGCCTGCACTCCTACCTGGCGGTCCCCCTGATCGCGCGCGGTGAGGTCCTGGGCGCCCTGGACCTCAAGCGGGCCCGCAACCCCCAGCCCTTCACCCACGACGACGCCGTCCTGGCCCTCGAACTCGCCACCCGGGCCGCCGTCTGCATCGACAACGCCCGCTGGTTCCAGCAGCAGCGCAACGCCGCCCTCTCCCTCCAGCGCCACCTCCTGCCCCGCCAGCCGCCCCAGCCCACCGGGCTCGACGTCGCCTATCGCTACCAGCCCGCCGCCGCGATCGGGGAGGCCGGCGGCGACTGGTTCGACGCGATCCCCGTGGCCGGTGACAAGACGGCCCTCGTCGTCGGCGACGTCATGGGCCACGGCATCAACGCCGCGGCGACGATGGGCCAGTTGCGCACCGCCACGCGGACGCTGGCCGGCCTCGACCTCGACCCCGCCGATGTGCTGCGCCACCTCGACCGCATCACCTCCGAGCTCGACGAGACCACCGCCACGTGCGTCTACGCCGTGTACGACCCCCACCGCACGCACTGCCGCATCGCCCTCGCGGGCCACCTGCCGCCCATCTGGGACCGTCCGGGCCGCGCCCCCCGCTTCCTCCAACTCCCCACCGGGGCGCCGTTGGGCGTCGGCGGGGTCCCCTTCCGGGCCACCACGGTCGACTGCGCCCCCGGCGACCGGCTGGTCCTGTACACCGACGGCCTCGTCGAGACCCGCGACCAGCCCATCGACGACCGGCTGCGCGCCCTGCTCGACGCGCTGACCCACCACCGCCTGCCCCTGGAGGCGACCTGCGACCGTCTCCTGGCCGCACTCCCCCCGCCCCAGGGCCACGACGACGTCGCCCTGCTCATCGCCGAGGTCACCGCGGCGCCGCCCGCTGCGGACTGAAGGAGCCCCGCACCGACAGTCCCACACCACCGCGTGCCGGCCCGGCCGCCTCCTGCGGCGCCTCGCCGACCGGGCAACTAACCCCGTTCGCTGCACGGGTGGGTGTACGAAGGGAGCGCTTTGGGCACCCCGTAGCTCTATGACCACCTACGTCGTGACGATCCCCGGAACCCTCCTCGCCGAACGCACCGAGGAGAGGACCCAGACCCTCGAACGCGCTCTGCGCCCCGCCGACCCGCGCGGAACCCGCCTCGGCGAGGCCGAGCACTTGGAGATGCTCACCTTCTACAGCGGCTCGTCGGCCTTCAGCGTCCGCCTGGAGGTGGAGGCCGACGACACCGGCACGGCGGAGCAGGAGGCACGCCGGACGGTCGCCGCCGCTCTGCGCACCGCCGGCTATGCCGAGGACGAGGCGCCGCTGGGCGACGCGGTCATCACCGGCATCACCAAGGAGTGAACGAGCCTCAGGGGGAGGGCGGCGCCGCATCCGGCCCGCCCTCCGCCGATCCGGGCTTGCGCGCCACCCTCAGCATCGCGGGCAGCCGGGGCCCCGCCTTGACGGGAACGGGCTCCTCCGCGTCCTCGACAGGACGGCGCTGCCACCAGTGGTGGCGCCTGGGATGCAGGGCGCGGCCGAGCCTGCGGCCCAGGAGCAGGTAACCGGTGAACGCCCCGAGCGAGTTGAGGATGACGTCGTCGATGTCGAAGGCGCGGCCGGTGACGAGCAGACCCTGGGCCGTCTCCACGGTGAGCATCACGAAGGCCGTCATGAGCACCACGCGCACCAGGCCGCGCGTTCTGGGAAACAGCACCGGCAGCAGCACACCGAACGGCATGCCGAGGACGATGTTGCCGCCGACCTGCTTCACCGTGTCCCGCCAGTCGGGCTGGGCGAAGTAGGCGCGCACCGAGGCGCCCGGGTGAAGGTTGGTGTGGGTCAGCCGGACGGAGGCCGGTGAGGGGACCAGCGTGGCCCGGGCGAGGAGCACCGCGAAGGCCACCATGCAGACGAACCCCACGATCAGCACGATGGCCCGGGCCACCGCCGCCTGCCAAGTACGCCGTTGGAGCCGAGGTCCTGATGCCATGTCATCCCGAGTACCCGGCCGCTGCCCTCGCACGCCTCCCTTGACGCGCCCACGCCAGGGTCCTACGGTTTCCCCGTTCATATCACAGCACATCGTTCATCATCCTGAACGGTGTGGAGTGGTTCCGCGCCCATCCGTCGAGACTCCCCCACGAGAAGGTCCCACTGATGCGCATACGCACCGTGCTCCTCCCCCTCGCGACGACAGCCGCCACCGTCGCGAGCCTCGCCCTCGTAGCCCCCTCCCTCTCAACCGCCGCGCACGACAAGGGGGTTGACGCGCACAGCAGCGTCACCCTCGCCCCCCTCGCGGCGGCGACCACCGCACCCGGAGGCACCTTCGACCTGTCGGTGTGGGAACTCCAGGAGCCCGTGGGATCCCCCGGGTCGCCGACCACCATCCCCTCGTCCCGCCTCCAGGGGGCCAACGGGTTCCAGGACACGTACTTCTACAGCGACCCCCACGACGGCGCGATGACGTTCTGGGCCCCCGAGAAGGGCGTCACCACGCCGAACTCCAACTACGCCCGTTCCGAACTGCGCGAGATGAACCGCGACGGCAGCACCGCGAACTGGCCGCTCGCGGGCGCCCACCGGCTCGACGCGACCCTGCGCGTGGTGTCGGTGACCGACCACGTCTGCGTCGGCCAGATCCACCTCGGCACGGGCGGCTCGTCCACGAAACCGCTGGTGGAGCTCTACTACCGCGCCAACGGCGACATCGTCGTGGGCACCGAGAACTCCCCCTCGGGCGGCCAGACGAGTCACCCCGTGGGCCATGTGCCCCTCGGCACCAAGTGGAGCTACACGATCGGCGTCTCGGGCGGTCACACCCTCGACCTGACGATCAACGGAAGCACGACCCACTATCCGATTCCGTCCTCGTTCGACGGCTACCGGCAGTACTTCAAGGCGGGCTCGTACAACCAGTCGTCCTCCAGCAGCACGACCAAGGGCGCCCGCGTGGCCTTCTACAAGCTCACGGTCGCGCACGGCTGAGCGGACGCGCCTGCGGAGCGGCGAGGTCCGGCCCGCGCGACTGCTCCGCATGCGCTCCCCATGGCCCCCCAATGGCCGATGCGACTGGCATAGCCCTTCCCGACCTGGGCACTCTTCCAGACAAGGCCCCCTCGGCCACCTGGAACAACCCACCATCCGCACCGCGCCACCCACGGCGCGGGCCCACCGACCCCGGGACGGAAACACACCATGAGCATCATCGCCTGGATCCTGATCGGCCTTCTCGCCGGCGCCATCGCCAAAGCCCTCATGCCGGGCCGGGACCCGGGCGGCTGTGTCATCACCATGCTCATCGGCATCGTGGGAGGACTCCTCGGCGGATGGCTCGGGAAGGTCATCTTCCACGTCCACTCCATCCAGGGCTTCTTCCACCTCTCGACGTGGATCGCCGCGATCGTCGGCTCGGTCATCGTGCTCGCCCTGTACCGCCTGCTCATCGGCAACCGCAACCGCTGAGGACCGGGCGCGGCGGCCCGCCCCCCAGGCTTGTGGGCCGCCCCCGCCCTTCGCCCTACCGAGTCGCCATCGACTCGTTCCGGCCCCCGCTCCCGGCGCCCTGTTGACGCGTACCCGGCCGTACCGGAAGATCCGGTAGCCGACGTACTGCCCAACTGCCCGCGCCGGGAAGGGAATTGATGAGGACGACGAACACGCCCCGTGCCACGGCGCGAGGGGCCCGCGGGAGCGCCCTGCTCGCGGTCGCGCTGGCCGCGGCCACGGCCCTGATGGCACCGGCCCCCGCCCACGCGGCCGCCGCCTGCGCAGCCACCGCCACCGCGCCGCCGGTCCAGGTCGCGCGGATACCCGACTGGGCCGAGTCGATCGTCGTCGACAAGAAGGGGCGGATGTTCGTCACCGCCTACTTCACGGGGCGCGTCTACCGCATCGACGCACCGGGCAGCGCCCCGGTCGCCCTCACGGGCGACATCGGTGCCAACGGAGGCGTCGTCGTCCGCGACGACGGCCGGTTGCTCGTCGGCACCGGCAACGACCTCGCCCACTCGCTCACCGGTGACGTCCTGCCGGTCTCGAAGCTCCTCCTGGTGGACCCGGACTCCGGCGAGGTCAGCACCTACGCCTCGGGGCTCGGCGGCATCGACGGTGTCGCCCTGGCACCCGACGGCACCGTGTACACCACCACCGTGGGCGGCCGGAACATCGGCCGCGTCACACCCGACGGCCGGGTCGACCCCGCGTGGGCCCACGTCCTGATGCCGAACGGCATCGCCGTCTCACCCCAGGGCGACGAGGTGTACGTCATCCAGACCACGGTGGCCCCGGCGCTCTACCGCATCCCCGTCGGCGACCCCACCCACCCGCGACGCTGGATCCCCACCGCCCCGGCCGACACCCTCGGCCTGCCCGACGGGCTCACGCTCGACAGCCAGGGCCGCCCCCTGATCGCCACCCACGCCGCGGGTCAGATCTGGCGGGCCGAACAGGGCGCGCTGTGCTCGGTGCAGTCGGGCCTGTACCTCTCGACGCAGATCACGTACGGACATGGCGAACGCGGCTTCTCGGCGGGCAGGCTCTACCGCTCCGGCGTGGACGGCACAATCTACGAAGTCCCCGCCGGAAGCGATCCCACGGGCCGGTAGCGGCGCCAGGACCGGGAGGCGTCCGCACCCGGCGCTCAGACGCGCGGGTCCCCGACGACCGGGATCGCCGGGTGACCGCCCGGGTGGGCGACGCGTGAGCGTGCCGGAGCAGCGCCGCAGAAGGCCGGTTCCAGCGCTTCCATCAGGCCTTCCGTGATCGCCCCGTTGTTGGACGCGTTCGCGAAGACGACGACCGTGCGCTCCCCTCCCGGCGTGGAGAACGCCTGCGACTGGTATCCCTGGACGATTCCGCCGTGACCGAACACCTTCCCGCAGGAGAGGGCGATCTGCCGCACGCCAAGGCCGTAGCCGATGCTCCTCGCGCCGGTGGGGAGCGCTGCCGTCATCTGCCGCAGCGACTCGTCGGAGACCAGCCCTCCGGCACTCCCGGCCAGCAGAGCGGTCAGGAAGCGGTCGAGATCTCGGGCCGAGGAGACGATGCCTCCCGCGCTCCAGATCCAGGACGCGGTCTGCTCGGTCGCATCGAGCAGCGGCCGGTGGCGGTCGTCCGGGGTCAGATAGCCGGTGATGTGACGGCCCGCGATGCTCTGGCGAGGCACGGGGAACGAGGTGTGGCGCAGCTTGAGCGGCTCGAAGATCTGCTCGCGCAGCAGCTCGGCGTAGGGGCGCCCGGTGACGTGTTCGGCGGCCAGGGCCAGCAGCACGAAGCCCGTGTTGGAGTACGCGTAGGAGGTCCCCGGCGTGTACTGCAAGCCGTGCCGCACCGACAGGGCCACCAGATCCCGTGGGGCGTACACGCGGTTGCGGATGCGCTGCTCGAAGGCGGTGGTGGTCTCCTCCCCCTCCTGCTCCAAGAGGTCGTTGACGTGGTCGTACACGCCCGCCCGGTGTTCCAGGACCTCCCGTGCGGTGATCGGCCAGCGCTCCGGGAGCGTCCCGCCCGGCAGGTAGGCGCGCAGCGGCCGGTCCAGGTCGAGGAGGCCCTGTTCCGCGAGGCGCATCACGAGCACCGAGGTGAACATCTTGCTGTTGCTGCCGACCCTGAACCGCGCGTCGACCGTCATGGGGATGCCGCTCAGGTCGGCCTCGCCGACGGGCTGCGACCAGGTGAGTGCCGGGTCCCGGTGATCCCGGATCACGGCGAACGCGCCCGGCGCCCCGGCCCGCAGCACCCGCCCGAGCGCGGCGCGCACCCCGGCCGTGTCCGGAGCGGTCCGCGGCTGCTCGCCGGACGCGCTCACCGCGCTCCCCACCAGCAGCACCACCGTGGCGGCGACGGTGGTCACCGAATGCGCGAGCCTGGTTCTCATCGTGGAGCAGCCCTTCTCTCACCCGCTGGTCCTCGGCGACTCGGGAAGGCGGCCGACTGCCGGACATCCCGTGCGGCCGCGATCGTATAGGTATGCCGGGTTCCTCCCCCGGCTGCCTCGCCCCCCGGCGTTTCGGCCCGCGTCACGGGACCCGAGGCGATCCGCCGCGGCGCCGCAAGGTGCGCGGCCTCGTCGAGGGTCAACTACTGGACATGGAAGGCGGGTTGACGGTTCTGCCCGACTGCCCTCCTCCCTCGACGCGCATGATCCTGTGATACGAGGGCAGGCGCACGATACAGGCCACGGTTCGAAGGGGAGGTTGCTTCCATGTCGGTGCTAGGACGTTTTCCTGCCGGTGGACCGCGCGGGTCATGGCCGGCCGAGGAGTTGGCGGAACAGCTCAGGAAGCGGGGACGGGCGGCCACGGTCGTGATGGATCTCGACAGCGACGCCTTCCTCGTGATCGAGCGGCATCGCGACAAGGCGGCGTAGGCGCCCGGCCCTGCCATCGCAGTCCGGCTCCCCTGACGCCCTTCGCCCCGCACCCGACCTGCTCGTCGGCGGCGGGGCGAGGCGCGTGCGGGGAGCGGCGCGCGATCAGCGGCCCACGTACGCCGCCAGATGCTCTCCCGTGAGGGTGGATCGTGCGGCCACCAGCTCGGCCGGGGTGCCCTCGAAGACGATCCGGCCGCCGTCGTGACCGGCGCCCGGGCCCAGGTCGATGATCCAGTCGGCATGCGCCATGACCGCCTGGTGGTGCTCGACGACGATGACCGACTTTCCGGAATCGACGAGCCGGTCGAGCAGGCCGAGCAGTTGCTCGACGTCGGCGAGGTGGAGGCCCGCCGTCGGCTCGTCAAGGACGTAGACGCCGCCCTTCTCCGCCATGTGCGTGGCCAGCTTGAGCCGCTGCCGCTCGCCGCCGGACAGGGTGGTCAGGGGCTGGCCGAGGCTGAGGTAGCCGAGCCCCACGTCGGCGAGCCGGGTCAGGATGCGATGGGCGGCCGGTGTCGCCGCGTCGCCCTTGGCGAAGAACTCCTCCGCCTCGGTCACCGACATCGCGAGCACCTCGCTGATGTCGCGGCCCGCGAGGTGGTAGTCGAGTACCGACGCCTCGAACCGCTTGCCGTCGCACTCCTCGCAGGTCGTGGCGACCCCGGCCATCATCGCCAGGTCGGTGTAGACGACGCCCGCACCGTTGCATGTGGGGCAGGCGCCCTCGGAGTTGGCGCTGAACAGCGCGGGCTTCACGTCGTTGGCCTTGGCGAACGCCTTGCGGATCGGGTCGAGCAGTCCGGTGTACGTCGCCGGGTTGCTGCGCCGCGAGCCGCGGATCGCCCCCTGGTCGACCGAGATCACGCCCTCGCCCGCCGGGATCGATCCGTGGACGAGGGAGCTCTTGCCGGAGCCGGCCACGCCGGTGATGACCGTCAGCACCCCGAGCGGGATGTCGACGTCGACGTCCTTCAGGTTGTGCGCCTTCGCTCCCCGGATCTCCAGCGTGCCGGTGGGCTCGCGCACGGTGTCCTTGACGGCGGCCCGGTCGTCGAAGTGGCGGCCCGTGATGGTGCCGCTGGTGCGCAGCTGCTCGACGGTGCCCTCGAAGCAGACGGTGCCGCCGCCCGTACCGGCATTGGGGCCGAGGTCGACGACATGGTCCGCGATCGCGATCGTCTCCGGCTTGTGCTCCACGACGAGCACCGTGTTGCCCTTGTCCCGCAGCCGGAGCAGCAGGTCGTTCATCCGCTGGATGTCGTGCGGGTGCAGCCCGATGGTGGGCTCGTCGAAGACGTAGGTGACATCGGTGAGCGAGGACCCGAGGTGGCGGATCATCTTGACGCGCTGCGCCTCGCCGCCGGACAGCGTGCCCGAGGGCCGGTCGAGCGAGAGGTAGCCGAGGCCGATCTCGACGAACGAGTCGAGCGTCTCCAGGAGCGTCGTGAGCAGCGGCGCCACGGAGGGTTCCTTCAGGTCCCGGATCCACTCGGCCAGGTCCCTGATCTCCATCGCGCACAGGTCCGCGATGTTCTTCCGCTTGATCTTCGAGGAGCGCGCGCCCTCGTTCAGCCGGGTGCCCTGGCACTCCGGGCAGGTGGTGAAGGTGACCGCCCGCTCGACGAACGCCCGGACGTGCGGCTGCATCGACTCGGTGTCCTTGGACAGCATCGACTTCGTCACGCGCGGGATCAGGCCCTCGTACGTCATGTTGATGCCCGCGATCTTCATCCGGGTCGGCTCGCGGTGCAGGAGGTCTTGCAGCTCCTTCTTGGTGAACTTGGCGATCGGCTTGTCCGGGTCGAAGAAGCCGGACTCGATGTAGAGCCGTGAGTTCCAGCCGCCGCCGGTGTAGCCGGGGATGGTGAACGCGCCCTCGTTCAGCGACTTTCCGGCGTCGTAGAGCTGGGTCAGGTCGATGTCGCTGACCGCGCCGCGGCCCTCGCAGCGCGGGCACATGCCGCCGGTGATGCTGAAGCTGCGCCGCTCCTTCACCTCCTGGCCGCCGCGCCGCACGGTGACCGCGCCGGCCCCGCTGATCGAGGCGACGTTGAAGGAGAACGCCTTGGGCGAGCCGATGTGCGGCTTGCCGAGCCTGCTGAACAGGATCCGCAGCATCGCGTTGACGTCGGTGGCGGTGCCGACCGTGGAGCGCGGGTCGCCGCCCATCCGCTGCTGGTCGACGGTGATGGCGGTGGTCAGACCGTCGAGCACGTCGACCTCGGGCCGCCCGAGCGTCGGCATGAAACCCTGCACGAAGGCGCTGTACGTCTCGTTGATCAGCCGCTGCGACTCGGCGGCGATGGTGTCGAACACCAGCGAGCTCTTGCCGGAGCCGGAGACACCCGTGAACACCGTCAGGCGGCGCTTGGGGATCTCGATGCTCACGTCCTTGAGATTGTTCACGCGTGCGCCGTGCACACGGATCAGGTCGTGACGGTCGGCGGCGTGCGCTGCGGGCGGCTGCGGGCCCGTCCTCTTGGCCATGCTGATCGTTCTCCATCGTTCGGGCGGGGCCGTGATCGCGCTCCCGCCGGGGGCGCCCGGCTGGATCCGCCCGGCTGCGAGCAGTAGCTACGGTTCTACGTCGTCGGCACCGTGACGGCAACGGTTCGGCGCGTGCCGCGGGACCGGCCGGGGAGCGGTGCCCCTCCGGCCGGAGCGGAGCCGGGCCTCACCGGTCCTGGAGCAGGCCGAGCACGTTGCCGTCGGGGTCGGTGAAGGTGGCCACCAGGCGGCCGCCGCCCACGTCGTGCGCGGGCTCCTTGACCTTGGCGCCCGCGGCGGTGACCTCGGCCAGCTTCGCCTCGATGTCGGGCACGTGCCAGTAGGCCACGGGTCCGGTCATGCCCTGGTCCGCTCCGCCCGGCACCAGGCCGATCTGCTGGCCCTCCGTCGCGTAGCCGACGTAGTACGGCTCGTCCGTCTGCGGCGCGACGCCGAGCAGCGCGGTGTAGACCTCCTTGGCCGCAGCCAGGTCGGTCACGGGGTGCAGCACGGTCTTGATTCCCTGGGTGGAAGAGCCGTTGGTCATGGTCGCTCCTTGGGTCGTGGGTCGCATCGGCCCGGCGCGCTCTGCCCCGCTCGAAGCCGGGCGGAAGCCCGGGTGGCCGATGTGCTGATCACGCTAGCTTCGGCCCCGGTGCCGCGCTTCTCCGATCCTGACCGGTTGGGGGACCCCCTCGTCAGGACCTGCCCCGCCGCGCCCCGACGACGTACGAGGACCCGGGCCGGCAGGGTCGGACCGGGTCCGATGCCCGCGACGCAACGACGGCTGTCCGCGTCCGCCCGGGGTGGTGATCCGTCCCGGTCCCGCGACACGCGATGATGGCTTCATGAGCCTTCCCGACGCCATCACCGCCACCCTCGCCGCCCGCGACAAGGTCGACTTCGAGCAGGACTTCGCGCGCACCCGCCAGATCATGACCTTCGTCCACACCACGGACGGGGCGGAGGCGGTCGAACTCGCCATGTTCGAGGGCCCGTTGCCCATCCCGGCCGTTGGGCAGTCCGTCACCCTGTGGGTCACCGGCCACCCCCTGGTGGTCCGCCGCGTCGAGACCCATTACGGGCTCGGCGGTGCGGACACCCATCCCAAGCGCGAGCAGGTCGCCTCCGTCATCGTGTTCGTGGAACCCCGAACCCCCTGACAAACACGCCCCGTTGACCGCGCACGCCACGCCGCTGCGAGGTGTGCCGCAAGGCCGGGCGGGGCCACCTGCGTGCCCCGCCCGGCGAGCCCGCGTCACACCCCCGACGTCACGGAGTCCTCTCGGCGCGACTGCTCCGGCGTGGCCGTCCTCGAGCCGCCGCCATCCGCCCGCTGAGCCGGGCGACCCGGCGGGCGTACGAGCGCCAGGACGATCAGGCCGCCCAGGGCCGCGGCCGAGGCCGACAGCAGGAAGACGCGATCGAGGCCGGTGGCGAAGGTCTGGTGGACGAGGTGCTGAGCCGCGTCGTGCCGCGCCGCGGGCGCCGCTTCGACGAGATGCTGCGCCTGCCCGGCGGCCAGCCCGGCCGCGCCCTTGTCGGCGTCCGGCACCGCGCCGGAGGCGGCGAACACCTCGGCCGTCCGGCTGGTGAAGACCGCGCCGAGGACAGCGATGGCCAGCGTCATGCCGAGCTGGCGGAAGGTGTTGACCGCGCCGCCCGCCATGCCCGCCCGCTGGGGCGGCACGGTGGAGGTGGCGGCGGAGACCAGGACCGGCGTGGCCAGACCGACCCCGACACCGGTGACCACGAGGCCCCACAGCAGCGACGCCCGCCCCGCCTCGGCCGTCATCCCGACGCGCAGCAGCAGCATGCCCGCCGCCACCAGGAGCAGGCCTCCGCCGATCGGCACGCGGGGGGCCAGCCGCTGGATGTGGCGCCCGGCGAACACGGCCACGACGAAGGAGGCCGCGGCCAGCGGGGTCAGCGCCAGACCCGCGGCGACGGGGCTGAGGCCCAGCACGGACTGGAGCCACAGCGAGACCAGCACCAGGCAGCCGAAGGCGCTGCCCTGCAACAGCAGGGCGCCGCTCATCAGACCGGCGAACGAGGGGCGGCGCAGCAGCGTCAGGTCCAGCATCGGAGCGCCGCCGCGTCGCGCGGTCCGGTGCTCGATCACGACGAACGCCACCAGGGCCAGCGCGGTGACGGCGAAGGTCGCCAGGGTCTCGGCCCCGGTCCAGCCCGCCTCGCCGCCGCGGATGAGCCCATAGGTGAGGGCGCCCGCGGCGAGGGTGAAGGCGGCCGCGCCGGGGACATCTATGCGGGCCGGCGCGCCGTGACCGGGGGCGGTGCGGAGCTGGTCCGGGCGCACCACGCGCAGCGTCATCGCGATGGCGACGGCGGCGATGGGCAGATTGACCCAGAAGATCGTCGGCCAGCTGATGTGCTCGGTGAGCAGGCCGCCGAGCAGCGGACCCGCCGCGGCGGCGGCCCCGTTGGCAGCGCCCCACACACCGAAGGCCGTGCCCCGGTCCCTGCCCTGGTACGAGGTCAGCAGCAGGGCGGGGGCCGTGGCGAACATGGCGGCACCGCCGACGCCCTGCACCACGCGCGCGGCGATCAGCACACCCACGCTGGGGGCCAGCCCGCACACGAGGGAGGCCAGCGCGAACAGCGCCAGGCCGTAGACGTAACAGCGCCGGTGGCCGAACCGGTCCGCCAGGGAGCCGGAGGCCAGGAGCAGGGCGGCGAGGGCCAGGGCGTACCCGTCGATCACCCATTGCAGCGAGGTGAAAGAGGCGTCGAGGTCGTCAGCCATGCTGGGCAGTGCCACGTTCACGATGGTCACGTCCACCAGCAGGATGAAGGCGCCCAGGCAGACCGCCGTCAGGGGCCACCACTTGCGCATGTCAGATTCTCCGATCGGATCGAGCGTGGGTCAGGGGCCGGAAGGCGCGCTTGGCCGCGGCGTGGCCCCTGAAGCGAGTGTTGGACGCGGCAGGCGCTTTCCCTGAGCCAGCACCGGGATTTTGCGCGGATCCGACATCATGGGAACCATGAAGACGTATCTCGACACCTTGGCCCCGGCGGATCACCGGCTGGCGCAGGAGGACCTGGCGCTCGCGCACGCCCTGCAGATCAACGGGCGGGCATCGTTCCGGGAGATCGCCGACGTCCTCGGGGTGTCCGACCAGACGGCCGCCCGCCGCTGGTCGCGCCTGCGCTCCACGGGCAGGCTCCGGGTCCTCGGCCTGACCGATCCGCAGCGTCTGGGCGACTCCCCGTGGGTGGTGCGCGTACGGTGCACACCCGACGCGGCGGCCTCCATCGGGGAGGCGATGGCCCGCCGCACGGACACCAGCTGGGTCAACCTCAGCTCCGGGGGCACCGAGATCTCCTGCTCGGTACGGACCCGGGGCCCGGGGATCGAGGAGTCGCTGCTGCTGCGCAAGCTGCCGCGCACACCCCAGGTGGTGGACGTCTCGGCGCACTGCCTGCTGCACATCTTCTTCGGCCAGGACCTCAGCACGATCAACAAGAGCGGCCCGCTGACAGCCGCACAGGTCGCGGCGCTCACGCCTTCCGTCATCCCCGAGCGGGCCACGGCGGACACGCCTCCGGTGGCCCTGGACGACGGCGACCGGCAGCTGCTCGACCTGCTGGCCCGGGACGGCCGGGCGGCGCCGGGGGAGCTGGCGGCGGCGACCGGCCTGTCCCCCTCGACGGTGCGCCGACGCATCACGGAGCTCAGAACGGCCGGGGTCCTCTACTTCGACGTCGAGTACCACCCGGACGTACTGCGGCGGAACTTCCGGGCCGCCCTGTGGCTGGAGATCGATCCGTCCCGCCTGGCCGAGGCGGGTGAGGCGATCGCCGCGCACCCGCAGGTGTCCTTCGCCGCCGCGGTGACCGGCACGGCCAACCTCTACGCCAGCATCGACGTCCCGACCGCCCAGCTCTTCTACCGCTACCTGACGGAGTCCGTGGCCGCGCTGCCGGGCCTGCGCCACACCGCGACCGTCCCCATCCACCGCACCCTCAAGGGTCCCGGCCCCTACCTGCCGCCCAGGACATAGCCCGCGCACCCGGCCCGGGGGGTGCGCGGGAAGCCCGGTGGCGGCCCCGGCACCGCCGACGTACCGTCACGGCAACCGGCCAACGGCGCGTTCGCGAGAACCGGAGAGGTGAGACGGTGAGCCACGAGATCTGGGACTATCGGCCAACTGCCGGATACCGTGCGGGAGTCGACCTGGTCGGCTACCGGGTGGAGGCCACCGACGGCCACATCGGGAAGATCGACAAACACTCGGAAGCCGTCGGCGCCGCGTATCTCGTGGTCGACACCGGCGCCTGGATCTTCGGCAGGCACGTACTCCTGCCCGTCGGAACCATCGAGCGCGTCGACGCCGCCGAGCGGACGGTCCATGTCGACCGCACCAAGGACCAGGTCAAGGACGCCCCCGAGTACGACGCGGCCAAGCACGCGGGCGAGCCCTCCTATCTGGAGCAGTTCGCGAGGTACTACGGCCAGCCCCGCATGTAGCGCTCCAGGCTCCCCCCACACACCCGTGCCGATCCGCTTACGGAAAGTAGTTCCGGCGCCCGCGGAATTTATTGATGACCTCAATGGTTGGCATGTGCATCGAACCGTTCGGCCCGGCCTGTGAACGCCTCACGGCGATCGGGTCGGCCCTGATCAGCGAGGCATCGTGAACGACCACACCCCCGAGCAGCCCGCCGAGATCGTCGCCCGGCTGCGCGCCACGTTCCGCTCCGGCCGCACCAAGCCCGTCGAGTGGCGCGTCGACCAGCTGCGCCGACTGCGCGAGATGCTCACCGCGCACGGGGCCGACCTGGCGGAAGCCCTCCACGCCGACCTGGGCAAGAGCCCCACCGAAGCCTTCCGCACCGAGATCGACTTCACGGTCCGCGAGATCGACCACACCCTGGATCACCTCGCCGAGTGGCTGCGGCCGGAATCCGCCCCGGTGCCCGGGCACCTCGGCGCGGACGCGACGGCGTGGACGCGGTACGACCCGCTGGGCGTCGTCCTGGTCATCGCGCCCTGGAACTACCCCGTCCAGCTTCTGCTCACCCCGATGCTGGGCGCGCTCGCCTCCGGCAACGCGGTCGTCGTCAAGCCCAGCGAGCTGGCCCCCGCCGCCTCCGCGGCCCTCGCCCGCCTGCTCCCCCAGTACCTCGACACCTCCGCGGTCGCCGTGGTCGAAGGTGCCGTACCCGAGACCACCGCGCTGCTCGCCGAGCGCTTCGACCACATCTTCTACACCGGCAACGGCATGGTCGGCCGCATCGTGATGCGGGCCGCCGCCGAGCACCTCACCCCCGTCACCCTCGAACTCGGCGGCAAGTCACCGGCGTTCGTCGACCGCGGCGCCGACCTGTCCGCCGTCGCCGACCGGCTGGCCCGGGGCAAGTTCCTCAACGCCGGGCAGACCTGTGTCGCGCCCGACTACGTGCTCACCGACCCGGAGACGGCCCGCGCCCTGGAGCCGGAGTTCGCCCGCGCCGTCGAGGCGCTCTTCGGCGCGGATCCGCAGAGCTCGCGCGAGTTCGGGCGCATCGTCAACGAGCGGCACTTCGACCGGCTCAGCGCCCTGCTCGACTCAGGGCGGGCCGTCACGGGCGGCACCACCGACCGGGCCGCCAAGTACATCGCGCCGACCGTTCTGGCCGACGTCGACCCCAAGGCCCCGGTCATGCAGGAGGAGATCTTCGGGCCCATCCTGCCGATCGTCACCGTGGCGGGCCTGGACGAAGCGATCGACTTCATCAACGACCGCGACAAGCCGCTCGCCCTGTACGCCTTCACCGACGCGGACACCACCCGGGAGCGCCTGGCCGCCGAGACCTCGTCCGGCGGCCTCGGGTTCGGGCTGCCGCTCGCCCATCTGACCGTCTCCGACCTGCCGTTCGGCGGAGTCGGCGAGAGCGGCATGGGCAGCTACCACGGCCGGTACTCGATCGAGACGTTCAGCCACCGCAAGGCGGTGCTCGAGAAGCCGCTCGGCTGACGCGACCACGCCTGTGCCCTGGACATAGCCGTCCAGGGCACAGTCACGTACGCCGCCAACTCGCCCGTGCAGCACCCCCGTTGACCCTCACATCCACTCCCTCAGCACCTCGGTGATCACATGCCGGGCGTTGTGGGTCATCGCCGGATTGGTCGCGCGGTAGTAGGGCAGCGCGATCACCGCCTGGGAGAGCGTGCGGGCCCGCCCACGACGCCAGGTCGCGTCGTCCACGCCGAGTTCCTCGCGGAAGACCTCCCGCGCACCGGCCGGAAGCAGGTTCCACGCGGGGAAGAGATCACAGGCCGGGTCGCCCATCCCCAGGCACCCGAAGTCGATCACCGCGGCGAGCCTGCCGCCGTCCACCAGAAGGTTGCCCGGCATGAGATCGGCGTGCAGCCAGACCGGCGGGCCCTCCCAGTCCGGGGCACGCAGCGCCTCGTCCCACACGGCCGCCACCGCGTCGCAGTCGACGCCCTCCTCCGGGATCCGCCGCAGCCGCTCGATCGCGCCGCGGGTCTCCGCGTCGAGCGAGCCAAGTGGGCCCCCTCTATGGGCTGTTGGCGCCCCCGGCAGGGTGATGCCGCGCATCGCGGTCACGAAGGCGGCGAGGTCCTTGGCAAGCAGCAGGGGTTCATCCAGTGCCCCGGCCTCGGGATTCCGCCCGGGCAGCCACCGATACACCGACCAGGGCCAGGGATACCCCTCCCCGGGCTTCCCGACGCCGACCACCTCGGGAATGGCGGCGGGCAACAGGGGCGCGAGGCGGGGCAGCCACTCCCCCTCCAGCAATACGTCCGAGGCCCCGCCGCTCACCAACGGCAGCCGTACGGCCTTGTCGTCGCCGAGCCGGTACATGGCGTTGACCGTGCCGCCCGACGGAAACCGTTCCACCGCGAGCCCCGCCCACTGGGGAAACTGCGCGCCGATCAGCCTCCGTACGAGGTCGCCGTCCAGGGGGTGTTGGCCGTCATGCATCCGATCCGCGCTCATGGCGCGCCATCTCACCGCCGCGCACCGCCGACGTCAAACCCTTTTGCCGCTGACGCTCCCGGGCGCACGCCCGCCGACAGCACTCTCCTGACCAGCGAGGACAACGGTTCGGCGGCATGATCCGGGCGGTTCGACCCGGCCGCACCCAGGGGATAGCCTCAGCGCTCGACAACGGCTGGTTTCAGGGGGAGCAGGGAATGCGGCATCCGGAGTGCGGGGACGAACGGCTGGCAGCGGGAGGCGAGGTGTCGGTGGCTCGTCTCGCGCTCCACGACGACGACCTTCCCCACGCGGCACGGCATCTGGCCGACGCCATGCTGCACGAACCGCAGCTGCCCGAGCTGCACGAGGCCCTGGCCGAACTGTGCGCCAAGGCGGGCGGCGCGGCGGCCGCCCGGGACCTCTTCCCCGTCGAAGGGGAGGTGTATCTGGGCACGCTGGTGTGCCGGGCGCACGTCGAGGCGTCCGCCGGGGACCGCGACGCCGCCGTCGGGCTCATCGCCTCGGCCATCGCCTTCGACCGCACCAAGCCCTGGGCGGACGCCGCCTGGCTCACCGACCCCGAACTGGTGGCGCTGCTCAGTCCGGACGCGCTGGCGCAGTCGGTGACCCGGGTCGCGGGACACCTTCCGGACCCCCTGCCCGAGGAGCAGCGGCCCCCGCTGCAGCCCTTCGAGCAGCTGGTCAGGGCCGTGGCCGCGCGTCATCCGGATCACGCCCTGCTGTCGGCGATGGCCTCCGGACTGGTCCGGCGCTTCGGCGACACCGCCGAGGCCGTCCGGCTCGCCGAGCACGCCCAGCGGACCGCCCCCGGATTCATGCCCGCCGTGATGCTCGGCAACGCCCTGCGCTCGGACGGTCGGCCCGACGAGGCCCTCGCGGTCTGGGAAGCCCAGCTGGCCCACGCGTTCGACGACTACCTGGCGGTGGACCTGGCCGAGTTGTACGGGGCCACCGGGCGTGCGGCCGATGGGCTGCCGTGGCTGGAACGGGTCCTGGCCGCCGAGCCGGACCACCCCAAGGCGGCGCCCGCACTGCACGGGCTGCGCCACCGGATCGACGGCGGCACCACGCATCTGCTCGCCCTCGCCGACCACCACCGCGCCCACCCCGACCACGACTACGCGCACGAGCTGCTGGCCCAACTCTCCTGGCGCAAGCCCTGGTTGGGCATGGTGCACCCGGCCACCGAGGCAACCGTCAACGTCCTCCACCAGTTCCTGAATTCGCCCTCCAGCAACCGCGACAGCGAAATCGCCTGTACCGCCTCCCAGTTGGAGCCGCCCAGCTCGCTGCTTGCGATGCGCCTCGCCTTCCCGCGCGCCACGGTCGAATACCAGTCACTGCCGGAGCCGGACCCCCGCAGGACGCTGCGCGAGGTCGGCACCCGGATATGGGCGTACGACGGACTCGCCGCCCGCCCCGCCGTAGCGGCGCCGTCGGCCGAGGCGGCCGAGCTGATCCGGGCCACTGCCGAGATCTCGTGGCCCACCCTGCCCGCCGCCTACGACCACGCGGTCCGGCTCGCGGATCTCCCGCTCCCCGATCTCCTCGGCGCCCTCGCCCACCCGCCCGCGCCGCGCGAGGACGAGTTGGGGCGCGCGCTGCTGGCCCGCCGGCCCGAGCTCTGGGTCCGTGGCGTGCAGGCCTTCGCCTGCCTCGGCATCGCGCACCACCGCACCGATCAGCCCTGGGCCGAGTCCGACCGCCGCCGAGTGCTGCTCGATCTGCTCCTCGGCTCCGAGGACTGGGTCAACGAGGCGGCGGCCTTCGCCCTGGTCACCATCGCCTGGACACACCCCGAGACCCGGGCCGACATCGCGACCCAGTTGGGGGTCCGGCTCCTGGACGTGGCCACGAGCTCCCAGCAGCGTGATGTGACGACCCTTCAGTCGATCTGCGCGCTGATGCTGTGCTGCCCCTGGGCGGACGGCGGCGCGCTGAGCCTGGCCCGCACCATGGCCGAACTCGACCGCGAGGGCCAGGCGGAACCGAGGCCCGAGGACGAGCAGGCGCGTCGGCAGACGCACGAGCGCCTCGCCGAACTGGCGCGGCAACGACCACCCGCCTCACCCCCACCGGCCCGCGCGGGCCGCCTGAAGCGGTTCTTCGGCCGCGCCTGACCCGCGCCCGAAGCCCGCAGGTCACAGCCCTGTTGTCAGTGGGGCTCCGTACGCTTGCGGCATGACGGGGATCACGTATGTACGAGGGGACGCCACCTCACCACACGGCAAGGGCGTCAAGCTGATCGCGCATGTCTGCAACGACCTCGGGGGCTGGGGCAAGGGCTTCGTGGTCTCCGTGTCCCGGCGCTGGCCGGAACCGGAGGCGGCCTACCGGCGCTGGCACCGTGACCGTGCGGGCCATGACTTCGGCCTGGGCGCGGTGCAGTTCGTGCGGGTCGACCGCCATCTGTGGGTGGCGAACATGGTGGGACAGCGAGGCATCCGCACGGGCAGCAAGGGCGTGCCCGTGCGGTACGAGGCGATCGACACGGCTCTCGGCACACTCGCCGACAAGGCCCGTGAGCTGGGCGCCTCGGTCCACATGCCGAGGATCGGTTGCGGTCTCGCGGGCGGCACCTGGTCCAGGGTGGAACCACTGATCACGGCCCGGCTCGTCGACCGGGGCATACCCGTGACCGTGTACGACTACGACGGGCGGGGCGCCAATCCGCCTGCCGCTGAGGGCAGTTGACATCGGCTGAACGGCGCTGGGCCGGGTTCGCAGGGGCGTATCCGGGAGGTCAGGCCGTTCGTTCGCCGCTTGCTAGCGGGCCCCGGGGCCGGGGGCGGGCAGGGTGCGTGGTCGCAGGCGCTCTCCCTGCGGCCCGAACATGATCAGGTACTCGACCGGGCCGCCGAGGCCGGCGTTCGCGACCCCGTGAGGCTCGCGGGTGTCGAACTCGGCGACGTCCCCGGCGCTCAGGACGAGGTCCTGGTCGCCGAGTGCGAGCCATAGCCGCCCGTACAGGACGCACAGCCATTCCCAGCCGTCGTGGGAGACCTGCCGGGGCCGCGCGGGCGGCTCCTGGACGGCGGGCAGGACGTGTTTGTGGGCGTGCAGGCCCCCGACGTACCGGGTCAGCGGCAGCACCGCCTTGTCGTCGCCGAAACGCTGGAGGGCGGAGGTGCGGGGCCTGGCGGCGGGGGCGGTGCCGGCCAGCTCGTCCAGGGAGACGCCGTACTCCCTCGCCAAACGCAGCACCACTTCCAGGGTGGGCTTGCGTCGGCCGGTCTCGATCCGCGACAGCGTGCTCAGGGAGATGCCGGTCGCGCGGCTGACGCCGGTGAGCGTGGAGCCGCGCTGTTCGCGCGCGGCCCGCAGCCGGGGGCCCATCGCCGCCGACGTTTCGGCCACATCGTCGCCCGCCACCCGCTCTGCCCCCTTCCGGATGGGCCGCTCCCCATCCTGTCCTGCGAGTTTGCCAGATGGGCAAGGATCATCGCGGTGGACGGTCGCTGCGCCGCATGATCGACGCGTACCCGCATCCATCCGCGAGCCGAGGAGAAGTCCCCATGCAGCCCGCCGAGCCGTCCGCCGCACTCCGCCACCGCACCGTCGAGGCCCCGGCCGGGCGCCTTCACCTGGTCGAGCAGGGCAGCGGCCCGCTGGTCCTGCTCGTGCACGGCTTCCCCGAGTCCTGGTACTCCTGGCGTCGCCAGCTCCCGGCCCTCGCCGCGGCCGGCTACCGGGCGGTGGCGATCGACGTGCGCGGCTACGGCCGCTCCTCCAAGCCCGCGGAGACCGACGCCTACCGGATGCTGGACCTGGTGGAGGACAACATCGCCCTCGTCCACGCCCTCGGCGAGGAGAACGCGGTGGTCGTCGGCCACGACTGGGGCTCCACCATCGCCGCCACCTCCGCCCTGCTCCACCCCGAGGTCTTCCGGGCCGTCGCCCTGCTGAGCGTGCCGTACGCGCCACCCGGCGGCCCCCGCCCCACCGACGTCTTCGGCCGGATCGGCGGCCCCGAGCAGGAGTTCTACGTCTCCTACTTCCAGGAGCCCGGCCGCGCCGAGACGGAGATCGAGCCAGATGTGCGGGGGTGGCTCGCGGGCTTCTACGCCGCCCTGTCCGCCGACACCATGCCCGCCCACGGCGAGCCCGACCCGCACTTCGTCGCCCCCGGCGGCCGGCTGCGTGACCGCTTTCCCGTCGGCGTCCTCCCGGCCTGGCTGACCGAGGACGAACTCGACGTCTATGCCGGGGAGTTCGAGCGCACGGGTCTGACCGGCGCCCTCAACCGCTACCGCAGCATGGACCGCGACTGGGAAGACCTCGCCCCGCACCGCGGCGCCCCGATCAAGCAGCCGTCCCTGTTCATCGGCGGCACCCTGGACGCCTCCACCACCTGGATGTCCGACGCCATCGACGCCTTCCCCACCACCCTCCCCGGCCTCACCGCCTCCCACCTCGTGGAGGGCTGCGGCCACTGGATCCAGCAGGAACGCCCCGAGGAGATCAACCGCCTGCTGACCGACTGGCTCAACAGCCTCACGGGCTGAACCGCCGGGCGCGGCCGGGGCTTGCGTACACGGAACAGCGGAACACCGGCCGACATGACGCTTTCGGAACGGGACACAAAGCTCTTTCCCCTGGATGAGTTCGGCATGCAGGCTCTTCGAGCACTGGACGGGGCCACCGGCTGCCGCGTCGCGGCCACATTTTCTTGACACGGTCCACCCGTTTGAAATCCGCCGGAACGGCCAGGTGTGTCGATGTCGGGTGAAGCAATCGACCGCATGTGGAGGTCATTCCATGTCGAGCGAGAAGAAGGCCAAGGCGAAGACCGAACAGGTCAAGGGCAAGGCCAAGGAAGCGGTCGGCCGCGCGGTGGGCAACGAGCGCCTCACGGCGGAAGGCCGCGTCGACCAGGCCAAGGGCGATGCCCGCCAGGCCAAGGAGAAGGCCAAGGACGTATTCAAGCACTGAGCCATCGAGTGAGCGGAGCGAGCGCGGCGCGCAAGTGCCGCGCATGCTCGCTTTTCACGGGCCGGAAACTCGGGGAAATCCGGTGGCGGCATCGCCTTGCGCGCCCAGAATTCCGACGCATTCGACTCGGGCCGCGCCCTCAGGGACGGGGTCACCCGTGGTTCCGGGGGAATACGTAGAGCCACCCCGGCTTCCACGCCCAACCGCGTTCACCGGAATTCCGGGCGGTGCGACCGGCCCGCAAGGGCCGATGCGGACCGCCCCGCCCCCTGCGCCTGGCGCCCTCGAGCGCACGTGTCCCCCTTTGCCGCGGTTCGGGACCAAAGCCCCCGCACCGGCCCGGGGCTTTGGTCCGGCAACAAGGGACCTTCACCGCACAACCGCGGCACCCCGAGGGAGTTCCATGTAGGGCGCACCCTTCTATCGCCGACTGAGAGAGACGTTGCGTGCTGAGTACCGAGGATCATCCGCCCGAGGCAGTCGCCAGGCACCGCTCGCTGTTCCGGGCGGTCCACCGCAGGCGTAACCCCCTGCTGCGCCGCTCGGACATCACCGTCACCGACGAGGCCGCGGTCAAGCGCGCCGTCAAGGCCACCGCACTGGGCAACGCCATGGAGTGGTTCGACTTCGGCGTCTACTCCTACCTCGCCGTGATCATCGGAAAGGTCTTCTTCTCCGGCGCGGGCGACACCATGCAGGTCATCGCGTCGCTTGCGACGTTCGCCGCCGCCTTTTTGGTGCGGCCGCTCGGCGGCATGTTCTTCGGGCCGCTCGGCGACCGGGTGGGCCGGAAGAAGATCCTCGCCCTCACCATGATCATGATGGCCGCCGCGACGCTCTCCATCGGCCTGATCCCGAGCTACGCGACCATCGGCGTGTGGGCCCCCGTCCTGCTGATCCTGTGCCGCATGGTCCAGGGCTTCTCGACCGGCGGCGAGTACGGCGGCGCCGCCACCTTCATCGCGGAGTACGCGCCCGACCGGCGGCGCGGATTCTGGGGGTCCTTCCTGGAGTTCGGCACACTGATCGGCTACACGCTGGCCGCCTCGCTCGTCACCGCCCTCACCCTGCTGCTCAGTGACGACGCGATGCAGCAGTGGGGCTGGCGGGTCCCGTTCCTGGTGGCGGGTCCGCTCGGCCTCGTGGGCCTGTACCTCCGGCTGAAGCTCGACGAGTCGCCCGCCTTCAAGAAGCTGGAGGAGGCGGGCTCGCCCGAGGCCGAGCGCGAGCGGGTGCCGCTCAAGCACATCCTGTTCGGCAATGGACGGGCGATGCTGCTGTGCCTGGCCCTGGTCGCCGCGTTCAACATCACCGACTACATGCTGCTCTCCTACATGCCGACGTACCTCTCGACGCTCGGTTTCAACGAGACCGGCGGGCTGATGTCCATCGTGGTCGTGATGATCGTGCTGATGGCGCTCATCAACTCCGTGGGCCGGCTCTCCGACCGGGTAGGCCGCCGGCCGATGCTCATCGGCGGCTCGCTCGGCTTCATCGTGCTGGCGGTGCCCAGCTTCCTGCTGATCAAGACGGGTGGTCCGGCAGCGGTCTTCGCCGGGCTCCTCGCACTCGGCCTCGCCCTGGTCTGCTACCTCGGCACCATGTCCTCCGCGCTGCCCGCCCTCTTCCCGACGGCGATCCGCTACGGCTCGCTGTCCATCGGGTTCAACATCTCGGTGTCGCTGTTCGGCGGTACGACGCCGCTGGTGGTCCAGGGTCTGATCGGTGCCACCGGCAACGACCTGATGCCCGCGTTCTACACGATGCTGGCCGGTCTCGTCGGCCTGGTGGCCGCGCTCGCCATGAAGGAGACGGCCCGCCAGCCCCTGGAGGGATCCCCGCCCTCGGTGGCCACCGAGGAGGAAGCCGCGGAACTCGTCGCCGCCCAGCGCGCCTGACGCGCCACCCGCGCCCCCTCGGCCGAGCCCAGGGGGCGCGACCGCGCGCCGTGACACGCTGAGCGGATCCAGGAGTGAGCCCGCCGTTCTGTTGCGCCGGTCGAGCACGGCGCGCTTCCCGCCCCGCCTCACCCTCCCGGAGCAGCCGGGCTTCGCCGCACGTGGTCTGTTGGCTATTTGACGCGAGCCGGATCTTCCGCGCTTCTTCTGCGCAGGGTCGCGTGGAGCACGCCGGCGGGCTGCAGGAGCAGACCCGCGTGCGGCGGCACGTCGGTGTCCGGGAGGTCCAGGTGGAAGCGCTGGGCGAGGGTGGCGAGGACCAGAGCGGCCTCCACCAGGGCGAAGCGGGCACCGAGGCAGGTGCGCGGGCCGCCGCCGAAGGGAAACCAGGCGTGGTCGGGCACCACGTCCGGGGCGTCGGCACCCCAGCGTTCCGGACGGAACCGGTCGGGGCACGTGAACCAGCGGGGGTCGCGGTGCGTCGTCCACGTGCTGCACCAGACGATGGTTCCGGCAGGGATGCGGGTACCGCCCAGCGTGGCTCCATCGCGGGCCACCGCGGGAATCAGCCACACCGGCGGATAGAGCCGCGTCGCCTCCTTGACGATCTGCTGGGTCCAGGTGAGGCGCTCGTAGTCGTCGATGGTGGGCGGCCGGCCGCCCAGCACGTCCCGGAGCTCGGCTTCGAGCCGGGCACGTGCCTCGGGCGCGCGGGCGAGCAGATGGACGGCCCACGTCAGAGCGGTCGAGGTGGTCTCGTGGCCCGCGGCCCAGAGGGTGACGGCCTCGTTGCGCACCTCCTGCGTCGAGAGCGGGCGGCCCTGCTCGTCCCGGGCGGCGAGGAGCCGGGTGAGCAGGTCGTCGCGCTCGTCGTCGGGCCTGGGCGCGTCCGGTCGTGCGGCGCGGGCCGTCTCCTGCCGTTCCTTGATGAGCCGGTGCACCTCGGCGTCGATGGTGGCCACCGCCGCGAGCAGCCGCCGCCGGGACGGGGTCCGCACCCACTCGGGCAGGAACAGGCCGATGCCCCGCACCTCGTCCCCCACCGTGGTCCCCGCGACGTCCATCGCTTCGCCCAGGGCCTCGGTCTGCTGCCCGAGGTCGTTACCGAACAGAGTGCGCAGGACGACCCGCTGGGTGATGAGGGCCATCTCCCTGCGGACGTCGATCCGCGCGCCGTCACGCCAGCCGTCGGCCGCGGCCCCGGCACAGTCGACCATCGTCCGGGCATACGAGCGGACCTGGCGCGGCCGCACGGTCGGCTGCACCAGGGAGCGCTTGCGCCGCCAGTCGCTGCCCTTGCTCAGAATGACGCTCCGCCCTGTGATCTGCTTGAACGCCCACCCGATTTCGAGGATCTCGTACGTGTCCTCACGCGCCGCGAGCAGCTCCGCGATGTGGCGGGGCTGGGAGATGAAGAGGCTGCGCCGCGGACCCAGGGACCAGGTCACGGCGTCGCCGAAGTCGTCGCGCAAGCGCGTGAGGAAGGCCAGCGGATCCTTCCCGAAGGCCGGCAGGTTGCCCAGGAGCGGCAGGCCGCGCGGGCCGGGGACGACATGGAGCGGCAAGGTGGATGCGGGCAACGGAACTCCCCGGATGTGCCTGGTGGGGCCCAACGTAACTGCTCCCTACCCACCCCGCGGGCCCGACAGGCGACCCGCTCGGACTCGGTCCCTTTCGGACGATCCCGGTCGCACCGCTCCCCCGGCCTCCGGACGGGTGCGGCAGGCCGCTCCGGCGGCTCAGGCCGCCCCGACACCTGCGCACACGTGTGTGACTCCTGTCGTAGGGTGTTGCAGTCGTGCAGTGCCGCAGGAAGCCGGAGCAAGTTGAGCGTGTCCTCGTCCTTTCAGTCGGTCCTGGACCGCATCGCCACCGAGATCGCGGCAACCCCGGGCCGCGGCCGCCCGGCCGACTACATCCCCGTGCTGGCCTCGGCCGATCCGCAGCGCTTCGGGATGGCCGTCGCCGAACTCGACGGCACGGTGTACGGGGTCGGCGAGTGGCAGCACCCCTTCTCCACCCAGTCGATCACCAAGGTCTTCACGCTCGCGCTCTGCCTGTCCCGCGAAGGCGAGGAGCTCTGGGAGCACGTCGGCCGTGAGCCCTCCGGCAACCCCTTCAACTCCCTGGTGCAGCTGGAGTACGAGGACGGCATTCCGCGCAACCCGTTCATCAACGCGGGCGCCCTGGTCGTCACCGACCGCCTCCAGACCCTGACCGGCGCCGCGGCCGACACGCTGCGCACGTTCCTGCGCGCCGAGTCCGGCAACGCCCAGCTGTCCTTCAACGAGCAGGTCGCCACGTCCGAGGCCGCGCACAGCGACCGCAACGCCGCGCTCGCGCACTTCATGGCGTCGTACGGCAACATCACCAACCCGGTGCCACACCTGCTCGACCAGTACATCCGCCAGTGCTCGATCGACGCGTCCTGCGCCGATCTGGCGCGTGCGTCGGGCTTCCTGGCCCGGCACGGCATACGGGCCGACGGTTCGTCCCTGCTCACCCGCAGCCAGGCCAAGCAGATCAACGCGGTCATGCTGACGTGCGGCACCTACGACGCGGCCGGCGACTTCGCGCACCGCGTGGGGCTGCCCGGCAAGAGCGGTGTCGGCGGCGGCATCATCGCCGTCGTCCCCGGCCGCTGCACCCTGTGCGTCTGGAGCCCGGGCCTCGACGAACGCGGCAACTCGGTGGCAGGGGTCGCCGCACTCGACCGCTTCACCACCCTGACGGGCCTCTCCGTCTTCTGACCCTCCGTCAAGTCGCCTGATCCGCCTTCCGGTTGACCCGCCTTCGCTGGCGGGCGCAGTCGGGTGCCTTACCTTCTCCCTCTTGTACCTACTAGTATGTACAGTCGTCGGCTCGACGGGGCCGACGACCACCGGGAAGGGGACCTGACATGCCGTTCGTCCGCATCGACGCACTGGGGGCCGACAGCGACCGGCTCGACGCGCTGGGCCGGGCCGTGCACGACGCCCTGGTCGAAACCATCGGCGTACCGCCCGACGACCGGTTCCAGGTCCTGGTCGGTCACGACGGCATACGCGGCACGCTGCGCTACGACAACTACCTCGGCGTGCCCCGCGACCACGGCATCGTGTATGTCTCGATCACGCTACGGGCCGGACGGACCCCCGCCCGGAAGCGGGCGCTCTACCGGCGCATCGCCGAACTCGCCCACGCCTACGCGGACACCGAGCCGCGCAACGTGTTCGTCACCCTCACCGAGAACGAGTCGATCGACTGGTCGCTCGGTCACGGGCTCGCCCAGTACGACCCCGAGCCGGACGAGACCGACTGACCTCCGCCCCCGCCCGGAGTCCTACCAAGGCCACCTCGCACCGCGTGGACCCGCACCACGTCAGCCGAACCATTACCTCGGCGGTAATCGCGGGCGCCTCCTGCCGCGGGCCACAGTGGGTGCACGCCGCGCGACGGCGACCGGTCACACCACTCGACGGGGAGAGTCCCATGCCGTACTTCACCACCGCCACCGACGGAACCACGCTCCACTTCATCGACTACGGACCGGCCGACGGACCCACCCTCGTCTTCGTCAACAGCGCGTATTTCAGCACCCAGATGTGGGAGTTCCAGATGCTTCCGCTCGCCGAGGAGGGATTCCGCTGCGTCGGCTTCGACCGCCGGGGCCACGGCAGGTCGCAGGACGTCTGGGGCGGTTTCGACCTCGACACGCTCGCCGACGACCTGGGCTCTTTCCTGGACCACCTCGACCTGCGGGACGTCACCCTGATCGGGCACTCGCTCGGCACGGCCGAGGCGGTGCGCTACCTGACCCGGCACGGCAGCGAGCGTGTGGCCCGGCTCGTGCTGGTGGGAGCCATGGCGCCGGGCATCGTGCACAGTGAGGACAATCCGGCCGGACTTCCCGCCGAGGCGATCAAGGCGGCCAACGAGACGTTCCGCAAGGACCGGGCCGAGTTCTTCTCGAGCGGCGCCGCGGACTACTTCGCGCTCGGCCACCCCGGCAACAACCTCTCGGCCGCCTACGTCCAGAAGGTGGTCCAGGACTGCCACGGCGCCACCCCCCGGGCCGCGACCGCCGCCGTGGCCAACTTCGAGACCCTGGAGATGGCCCCCGAGGCACGCAAGATCGACGTCCCCACCCTCGTGATCCACGGCGACCAGGACGCCTCCGCCCCCATCGACCTCACCGGCCGCCGCTGCGCGGAACTCATCCCCGACAACATGTTCAAGCTGTACGAGAACGGCGGCCACGGCCTGTACGTGACGCACGCCGAGCAACTCAACGCCGATCTACGGGAGTTCGCGAGCCGGTGAGGTAGGGGCGGAGGAGGGCGAGGCCCGCCGCCCCGACCGGCACGCCCCGGCCCGGAGACGAGCGGCACCTCCGCGGTGCCCGGCGACCGGATCCGCCACCACGGAAGATCGCGCCATCGACAGAACGCGTACGGGCATACGACAGTGGCCTCCTCAGCCCGAGAGACCGCACCAGCACCGAGGAGCCACCGTGACCCAGTGGGCAGGCCGGACGGCCGTCGAGATCGCCGACGCGGTGCGCCGCGAGGAGGCCACGCCCCGCGAGGTGGTCGCCGACCATCTGGCCAGGATCGCCGCGGTGGACGGCCGCGTGGGCGCGTTCCGGGTGGTACGCGCCGCCGCCGCGCTGGAGGAGGCCGACGCGGTCGGCGCACGCACGGACCTCGCCCGGCTGCCGCTCGCGGGCGTGCCCGTGGCCGTGAAGGACAACCTGCCGGTCTCCGGCGAGAGCTGCCGCAACGGCTCGGCCGCGACCCCGGCGACACCGGCCGCCGAGGACCATGTCACGGTGGCCCGGCTGCGGGCGGCGGGCGCGGTGGTGGTGGGGCTCACCCACGTACCGGAGTTGTGTGTCTTCGGGACCACGGACGGGGTGCACGGCATCGCGCGCAACCCCTGGGACCCCACCCGTACGGCGGGCGGCTCGTCAGGGGGCAGCGCGGCGGCGGTGGCGGCGGGCCTGGTGCCGGTCGCGCTCGGCAACGACGGCATGGGCTCGTTGCGCATACCCGCGGCGCACTGCGGTCTCGTCGGCCTCAAGCCGGGCACCGGGCGGGTGCCGGTCGAGCTCGGCGGCGGCTGGTTCGGCATGTCGCAGAACGGGCCGCTCGCGACGACGGCGGCGGACGCGCGGCTGATGTTCTCGGTGCTGGCGGGCGAGGTGGCCACGGGCGCCGGGGCCCGGATGGACGGCGACGCGTCAGCCCCCGAGCCCAACCCTCCGCGCGGTCTCGCCCTCGCCTTCTCAACGCGCAGCCCGATCGCGGGAGTTCGTGTCGGCCCGGCGTACGCGGCGCTCGCCCGCCGGGCCGCTCGGGCTCTCGCCGGGGCCGGGCACCAGGTGACGACCGCCCATCCGCCCTATCCGCTGTCCTTCGGCGCGGTCTCCCTCGCCCGGTGGACCGGCGGCACGGCGCAGGACGCCCAGGGGCTGGACCCACGGCTGCTCGCGCCGCGCACCCGGCGGCACGCGCAGATCGGGCGGCTGGCGGGGCGGCTCGGCATGCTGCGCACGGACCACCGGGCGGCGCTCAACGAGCGCCTCGCGCCGTTCTTCGAGAAGTACGACGTGCTGGTCACCCCTTCCCTGGCCCGCCCGGGGCCACCCGCCGACGCCTGGCACGAGCGGGGCTGGCTGGCCAACATGCTGGTGAACACCGCCTGCTCGCCGATGACACCGGCCTGGAACCTCTCGGGGCGGCCCGCTCTCGTAGTGCCGTTCGGCACGCTTCCTTCAGGGCTGCCCGGTTCCGTCCAGCTCGTCGGGCGCGCCGGCTGTGAGCATCAACTGCTGGATCTGGCCGCGCAGTTGGAAGGGCTTCATCCCTGGCGTCGGACGGCCCCCTTGGAGGCATCCCGGCCCCAGTCGTAGATGAAGCTTCAACCGACCTTCTCCGAGGGCGAGTTGAGGGGCGCCGAGATGACCACGGCCGCACACCCATGGCATGATCATCTTCACGTTACCCGTCGGTAACGGCCACCCCCCGAACCTGAAGGTCACATCTACGTGCGCACCCTCACCAGACGCCTCCTGCTCCCCGGCCTGACCGCGCTCGCACTGGCCGGCACGGGCTGCTCCTCGCCCGGCCACCCGGCGGCGGCCGGGCCGGAAGGCGCCTCCTCCCCCGCGGCGACCGTCGACGGCGCCCAGCAGCTCGAAGTGAACGCCGCGCCGCAGGGCTCAGCCGCGCCGACGCCTCTTGCCCGCACCCGTAGCGGCAAGGGGCAGCCGGAGAAGTCATCCCTCAAGGTCGCTTCCTACGACGCGGCGAGCCGGCGCGCCGTCATATCCACCGCCCCGCCCTCCCCCACGGCGAAGCCGAGCCACTCGCCCACGCCCGGCAAGCCCTCCGACAAGCCCGTCGCCGCGGGCGACATCATCGCCAGCGCACCGGCGCCCGGCGCCCCCAACGGGCTGCTCGCCAAGGTCACCGAGGTCGTGGGCACGACCGACCGCGGCACCGAGGTGAAGACCGCCGCCACGACGCTGGCCTCCGTCCTCAAGGACGACAAGGCCGACGGCAAGGTCCCGGTCGACCCGTCATCCGTCACCGTCGTGCCCCTCATGAAGGGCGTCACCTTCTCCTGGGCCAGGAGCCAGGGCGTGCGGTTCGGCCCCCAGGGCGCCAAGCTCCCCCTCGGCAACCTGCGGCTCGACGTGAACGCCGGGGTGGAGACCGCGAAGGACGCCCCCGCCTCCGCGGCCGCGTCGGTCTCGGGCTTCGTCCAGCTCGCCCCGCAGGTGGAGTTCTCCTACGACGGCAGCAAGGACAGCGGGCTCAAGGTGAGTTCCGCGTTCCTCGGCATGAGCGGCGACTGGTCCTCGCAGTGGGCGCTCAAGGGCCGCGCCGCGGCGAGCGCCGGCGCGCCCAAGCGGATCCCGTTCGCCAAGCTGCACAGCGCCCCGGTCATCCAGGTGGGTCCGGTGCCGGTCGTCGTCAACCTCGACCTGACCTGCTATGTGCAGGTGGAGGCCGACGGGCACGTCACGCTCGACGTCCAGCAGGACGTCAAGGGCGACTTCCGGGTGGGCGGCAGCTACGCCGCGGGCAAGGGCTGGGCCCCGGTCAGCACGTCGGCCGTGCACAGCACCCCGGTGAACGCGAGCGTCACCGCCGCGGGCAGCGTCAAGGGAGCCCTCGGCGCCGAGGCCTCCGTCGGGCTGTACGGAGCGGTCGGTGTCACCGCGGACTTCGCCCCGTACCTGCGCGGCGAGGCCGACGCCAAGGCGACCGCGTCCAGCGACGGCAAGACGTCGGCGTCCGCCTCCTGGGCGGCGTACGGCGGCTTCGACCTGAACGGCCGGCTCGACTTCCATCTGTCCCTGTTCGGCACGCCCGTCATCGAGCACCGCATTCCGCTGGGCAGCCTCCACCGCGAGTGGCCGCTCGCGAACGGTCACGTCGGGCGATAGCTTCCCCATCACCGGGATGCGACGGCCCGTTGCGCGCGGACGCCGCATCCCGGGAGCGGGTCATCGCGCCGCGCGTACGCCCGTGTGGACCGTCGTGGCGGACAGGAGGAAGGCGTCCGGCCGGCGCAGAATGCCCTCGGGCGCGCCGGGATCGAGGAGCAGGTCGAGGGTCTTGAGGTCCGCCCCGTCCAGCGACTCGCTCATGGTCTCCCGAAGCCGCGTCAGATGGGCGTGCAGGAACGTACGGGCCGGCTCGCCCAGCGGCGCCGGCAGATCGAGCAGCAGCGTGAAACTGCCGGTGTCGCTGAGCGCGGCCCGGCGGAACATCGCGGGCCAGTCCTCGACGACCGGGGTGCTGCCGGGGAGATCCGCGCGCATGGCCTCGAACCAGTACTCCTGGGCGGCGTCGAGCCGCGCCTGGAGACCCGGCCTTCCCGCGCCGATGTCACGCGGCAGGAAGCGCGGGGGCAGACCTCCCTCCGCCACGGCGAGCATTCCGCCCGGGCTGAGCGTGTCGGCCAGTGCGTCCAACGCGCCCTGCTGATCGCCGAGGTGGTGCACGGCCTTGCTGCTCCACACCAGATCCGCCGCGCCGAGCCCTCCGCCCTCCAGGCCCCCGGGCAACTCGGCGTGCCTCACGGTCACGTTCCCGGCCACGCCGAGCCGCTCGGCCCGGGCGAGGGTGTGGTCGAGCAGCGCGGGCGCGCCGTCCACGGCCACCACCTCGGCCTCCGTGAAGGTCTCGGCGAGTACGCAGGTCATCACGCCCGGCCCGCTGCCGATGTCGAGGACGCGCCGGACCTCCTGCTCGGGGACGAGCAGCTCCGCCAGGCGGGCCGCCGTCCCGCGCAGGACGGGGAGCTGGACTTCACCGCCGTTCTCCAGATGGGCGGCCATGGCCTCCCAGTCGATGTCACTGTGGTCGTGGCCGTGGCCGTGCGTGTGGCCCGATGCGTTGTGTGCGCTCATGCGGAGGAGCGTGCGCCCATCCGGCCGCCCCGGCAACTTGCGTTGCCGTTTCCGGGACAGCGCGGTGCCGTACGGCGATCGCGGCGCGGCGGATCCGTCAGCAGGTCGGGCCCACGCCGTCGATCCGCCCGCCGAAGTCGGAGCCGTAGTCGATCCGGTTGTCGCCGCTGCGCACCACCCGGGTCTCCTTCGGGTCCCAGTTGATGAAGCAGCCGTCGACGCTGGCCACGAAGGACCCGACGTTGTCGTGGAACGCGGCGGGCATGTCGTGGTAGCCGTCCTTGGCGACCCACTCCCAGCTGCGGCCGCCGAAGCGGGAGCCGGTGTAGAAGCAGATCGACCCGTGGGTACAGGAGGGCGCGGCCGGGGCGGCCGGGGCCGCCACCGCGTTCGTGACGGGCATGAGCAGGGCGGTCAGGGACAGAGCCGAGGCCAGGGACCAGGAACGCAGCTTCATGGGGATGCTCCTCGACGGACGGTGCGACCGGTGGCGGCCGTCGCTTCCTCGTGGGCCCGTGCCCCGAGGGCGTCCCGGGTCCGACGTCCGTCCGGCCCGGTGCCCAGGAGTCTTGTCGCCGCGCCGCGGTCTGGTCGACGGGTTTCCCGTCGACCCCGGCAACGGGAAACAGGGACACGCCCGGCCCGCCGCGCGCGCCGGGAGGCAGGGGTGAAAACCACCGCCCGCGCTCCGGGAAGAGACCCAACTCGCCACCCCGGCAAGGCGTTTGTGCCGCAGGGGCATTGGCTAAGGTGCGGTGATGGACGTATATGAGTCTGCGCTCGACCTCGTCGGCGGCACCCCGCTGGTCCGGCTGCGCACGAGGGGCCCCGCCGCCGTCTACGCGAAGCTGGAGTACCTGAGCGTCGGGGGCAGCGCCAAGGACCGGATCGCCCTGCGCATGATCGAGCGGGCGGAGAAGGACGGGCTGCTGCTGCCCGGCGGGACGGTCGTCGAGGCCACCTCCGGCAACACCGGCATCGGCCTCGCCCTCGTGGCGGCCGAGAAGGGCTACCGCACGGTGCTGGTCGTGTCGGACCGCGTCAGCGAGGAGAAGGTCGCCACCCTGCGGGCGTTCGGCGCCGAGGTGGTGATCAGGCCGGGCGCGCTGCCGCGCCAGCATCCCGACCACCCCATGAACCACGCGGCCCACCTCGCCGCGACCACACCGGGAGCGTGGCTGGCCAACCAGTACGACAACCCGGCCAACCCCGAGGCCCACTACCTCACCACCGGGCCGGAGATCTGGCGCCAGACCCGGGGGCGCGTCACCCACCTGGTGTCCTGCATCGGAACCGGCGGCACGATCAGCGGCGCCGGGCGCTACCTCAAGGAAGTCAGCGACCACACCATCCAGGTGATCGGGGCGGACCCGGCCTCCTCCGTGTACGCGGGTGGCGACGGGCGCCCCTACTTCATCGAGGCGGCCGGGCACTTCCTCCACCCGGACACCGCCCACGACGTGTGGCCCACCTCCTACCACCCCGGCGTGGTCGACCGGATCGTACCCGTGGCCGACCGGCACGCCCTGCACACCCTGCGCCAACTCGCCCGGGAGCAAGGCCTGTTGGTGGGCGGGTCCGCCGGGACCGCGCTGGCCGCGGCCCACCAGGTGGCCGCCGAGGCCGGGCCGGACGCCCTCGTGGTGGTGATCCTGCCGGACTCCGGACGGCAGTACCTGTCCAAGTACTTCAACGACACCTGGATGCTGCGGCTCGGCTTCCTCGACGGGGACGCGAGCGCCGCCAGGGTCGACGACGCGGTCTCCGAGGACCGCGACGCCCCCACGTGCCCCTACCTCAACACCCACACCCCGGTCGGTGAGGCGCTGGAGGTGCTCCGCGCGGCCAAGGGGCGCGGCGCGGAGCCCGTCGTGCCGGCCGGCCCCTGCCCGGCGGGCCCCGGCCGCCGCCCCACCGCGCCCGAACTCACCGGATCGGCGACCCTGGCATCGCTGGAGTCAGCCCTCCGCGACGGCCGGGCGACGCCGGCCGACCCGCTGTCCGGGCATCTCGAACCACCCCTCCCCCAGCTCGGCTACGGCGAGTCCGCCCGCGACGCCCTCGACACGCTGGCGGCGCGCGCCCAGGACACCGCGGTCGTCCTTCGGGACGGCTGTGCCCAGGCCCTCGTCACCTCCGCCGAACTCCGCGCCGTCCTGTCTCGACCCCGGTGAGCTCCTGCGGACCGCGCGGCGCGGCGGCCGCCATGTGCAGGGTGCGCAGGGCCAGCAGGAGCACTCCGATGTCGTCGAGGTAGATCGGGTCCGGGAGGAGATCGACGGGGCTGATCACGTAGAGCACGGCGCCCCAGAAGGCGGCCTTGTGCGTCAACGGGACCCCGGCGTCCTTGAGGATCTTGCGGGCGCGGATCAGACGTACCGTCAGGACCACCGTCACCACGGCGCCCGCGAGCAGCGCGAGGGCCGCCAGGACCAGGGCCACTTTCACTTCGGTGCTCATCGGGCCGCCTTCCTTCCCACGGGGACGGCGATGTTACTGAAGCCGGCTTTCGGGGGCCTCGGGCTCGCTCTCGTCGGGCAGGTGGACGTCGCTCACCGCGATGTTCACCTCGACCACCTCCAGCTCCGTCATGCGCTCCACCGCCCCGATGACGTTCAGCCGGATCTCGGCGGCCACGTCGGCGATGCTCACCCCGTACTCCACGACGATCTCCAGGTCGATCGCGGTCTGCCGCTCACCGACCTCGACCTTCACGCCCCGGGTGGCCGAGGCGCGCCCGGGCCGCATCGCTCCCAGCGTACGAGCGAGCCCGCTGCCCAGGGAGTTGACGCCCGGCACCTCGCGGGCCGCCATCCCGGCGATCTTCTCCACGACGCCGCCCGCGATGGTGGTCCTGCCCCGGGTCGCGGGCGGCTCGCCCGCGCCGACCTTCGCGGGCTCCAGCGTCGTGCTGTCGGCGGCCGGGCGGAACGCGTCCGACTCGGGTTTGCGCGGGGTCTGGCTCATCGGCTCCGTCATGCGAAGCCACCTCCTCGGAAAGTGCCCGGGCGGCCCGGCCGGCCGCCTCGTCACTCCCCCAGTACCGTGCCCTGGACGGTTCATGCGGCCGGGGAGCCGTGCGCGTGCGGGTTTCAGCAGCCCGGCGCCCCCTTGCCGCCGCGCTGCGGAAGGCTGAGGTTGGGGGCGCCGTCGGGCCAGGTCAGGGCGACCGTCCTGGCCGAACCGTCGGAACCGAGCTGGACCACCGGGCTGGGCTTGCCCGCCGGAGTGCCGTCGGTGCGGAACGAGAGCCATCCACTGGCCCCGGGAAGCATCTGCGCGCAGTAGAACTGGTGCAGGATGCCGGTCTCCAGGCCCGGGTTCTTGAGCCCCACCGCGTCGTGCCGGCCCGCGCTGATCGCGGCCACCGCCGCGTCGTGCGTGAGCATGGCCTGGCCGCTGGCCAGGTCGGCGGGGTCGAAGGAGAGCGTCGCCACGTCCTTGTCGGCGGTCAGCGGCTGGCCGGTGCAGGGATCGGGCCGCCCGGTGAAGGCAGACCAGAACTGGTCGTAGTTGTGCTTGGCGTCGGAGCCGGGGCAGTCCTTGCCCCACTCGTCGGGGCTCGCCAGCGCCGTGTACGCGACGGTGACCCGGCCCGAGGCGATGCCGTTGAGCACCCCCTTGTCGTGGATGCTCTCCGAGGCGTCGTCACCCACGAGGATGTGCAACTGGGCGATCCCGCACGGCGCGCCCTGCACCCAGTTCTCCACGAACGCCCCGAGGTCGCGGCCCCGGCCCGCGAAGTAGACCACGGAGGGCGCCGCCTGGCACAGGTTGGCGTGCATGAGGTTGAACTGCTGCACCAGGTAGTCCTGGCGGCCCGACCCGGCGGGCAGGTCGCTGGGCGAGGTGTACGGGAGCACCGTCACCGTACGGCCGGCCGCCTTGAACCGGGTCTTGGCCGCCTCGGCCAGGGTCTGCGTGTAGTCGTCACCCGTGACGCTGTCCGCGACGACGGCGAGGGAGGTGACGGCGGGGCGCAGGGTGGACACGTACTGGTTCGCGGCGATCACCGAGTCCGTGTTGGTCGGGGAGACCCGGAACATGTCGGGGATCTGCTTCTTGCCGGTGGGGTCGGCCGGGTCGATGTTCATCGAGTCGCCCGTCACCGTGGACCCGATCACGGGGATGTGCAGCTGCGAGGAGATCGCCGCGGCCGCGCGCCGGGTCTGGTCGGTGGACTGGCCGAGCCCGACGACCGCGGAGACGTGCTCGGCGCTCAGCCGGTCCTTCAGCTGGGCCACGGCCTCGGACCAGGAGCCGTACTGGCTGCCCATGTTGGCGAGGTACAGCTTGATGGCGGGCGTACTGCCGTAGGCGGCGGTGTTGTTGGCCCGCCACACGGCGGTGAGGGCCCCTTCGATGTTGGGGTAGAGCGAATCGTAGGTGAGCGTGTCCACATCGGACACGGGCGAAAGGTCCAGCATCAGCACCACGCTGGTGTACGGGCCCTTCACCCCGTCGTTGGCCGTCTTGACCATGTTCTCCAACTCCCGCATCCGGGCGGGCTCGTGGCCGGTGAACGGCACGCTGTCGATGTTCACCCCCGCGCAGGCGAGCGGTGTTCCCGTCGCTGTCAGTCCGGTGCCGCAGGTCAGCGAGGGCGGGAAGAGCCGGCCGGAGGCCCAGCGGCCGCCGAACACCAGACCGGTGAGGACGACGAGCGCCGCGAGGAGCGAGAGCACGGGGTGGCGGCGCAGCCGGCCGAAGCGGGGGTTGCCTACAGCGGGTGGCATGGACACTCCTTGCGGTGCGGTCGACGGACGCGGGGTGCCGCGGCGGTCGCGGGGCTAGGCGAAGGCGGCCGCCGCCTGCTGGAGCGGACTGACGTCCAGCAGACGGGAGTTGTGCGCGAGGCGGGTGAAGCACTCCTGTATCTCGCCGTCCCAGCGCCGGGTGTGCTCGGTCAGCGGGTCGTCGTACAGCCACAGCAGGGCGAGCAGTTTCGCGGTGGCCACCGCGAGGACCGTCTGGCCGCCGTCCTCGATCCCGCCGAGCAGCGTGGCGTACGCATCCTGGGGCGCGTGCTCGTACAGCAGGCGGCAGGGTGCCGAGGAGAGGTAGTCGAGCAGGCGGATCCACGCGCGGTGGTCCTCGTCGAACCGGTCGGCCAGGGCCGCTGCGACCGGCGTGAAGCGGCCGAGCGCCAGGTCGTGGAAGAGCCGTCGTTCGACGGCCGCGGTGTCCCCGCCGGGGACCGGCAGCGCCGCCAGGGCCAGGGACTGCGCGGCGAACACCTCGTCCCAGGGCGTCGGCTGGTCGGGTCGCGCCCGGCGCGCGGCGTTCAGCGCGGCGAGCGCGGAGCGGGCGAGCCACGGGTGCAGTGTGGCGGGACCGTCGGCGTCGCCCCAGCCGATCTGCCGGATGCGGGAGGGCCGGTGGGTGAAGGTGCTCACCCACAGGTTCCGGCGCAGCAGTTCCAGGGCGCGCGGGAGTTCCGTCGAGGCGGCGGGCAGCCGCGGGTCGTGCGCGGTGCGGACGTCGGCGAGGTAGGCCGCCGCGAGGACCACCGCGGGGGCCGTGCTCCAGGCGGTGCCGGGGACGGGCAGCCCTTCGGGCAGGCTGGTCTCCAGGGCGAGGGACCACAGCGGTGTGCCGTCCTCGTCGGCCGGGGCGAGCAGCGGGACGGCGGGTCCGTGCGGGCCGGGGTGCGCGTCGAAGGGTTCGTCGAGAACGGCGGAGACGGCGCCGCGGTGGCCGCCGGTGAGCCGGTGCACCACGGAGGCGGGCAGCGGGCGGGCGGGGGTCGGATCGGAGTGGTCCATCGCGTATCCGACCTGCTCCTCGGTCATCGGGTCGAGCCACACGGGGTACCACCAGGCGGCCGCGGGCGCGCGCTCGACGGCGACGGCCGCGTCGTTCTCCCCCGCCCACAGGGACCGGGTCGCGCGGGACAGCAGGGGGACCCGGCGCTGGGGGGTGGCTGCCAGCGGCGTGGAGCGCCAGGGCTCGCACCACCACGACGTCCACTCGGACTGCCACTGCGCGCACGCGGCCAGCACGAGGAGCGGGTCCGCGGCTCCCGAACCGTCCAGGTCGGCCGCCTGGTTGCGGGAGCGGGCTCCCGCGAGTTCGGTGAGGAAGCGGCGCCCGGCCGGTGTCTGCGCGCCGTCCGCCAGGAGCACCCAGGCGTGGTCGTGCCGGTCCCGGCGGCCGCTGGGGGCGGGCAGGACGCAGGAGCAGGCGGACCGCAGCGGCGGATGACGTTCGGCCTGGGCCTTGACGTCGGCGAGGAACGCCGCCATCAGCGGGCCGACGGCCGCGGACCGGGACGAGGAACTCAGCCTGATCAGCGCGTCGATGGAGCGGGCCGACTCGGCCTCGGGAACGCTGATGTGCCAGCGCAGCGCGTCCCGTACGCCCCAGCGCGCGGCACTCTGCAAGAGGGATCCGATGACGGGCTTGGCCCGGTCGCGGACGGCCGAGACCACTTCCCGCGCGGGCCCCGACACGAGGGGGCTCAACGCGCCCTCGGCGACGATGTCCATCGTCGTCGACGCGGCGTGCTCAAGCCCGGTGGCGAAACGCCCCGGCCGGGTGTTGCGCGTGTACTTCTGGATGAGCTCACGTATCTGGTCGGCGGCGCGTCCCCGGTCCGCGTCCAGGTTCTCGTTCAGGGCCAGCAGGCCAAGACCGAAGCGGTGGAACACGGGGCCGTGGCGCAGGTTGTCCCAGCCGCGCATCATCTGGAACGCGGCGAGAGCGGCCGCCGACACCGGGTCGACCGGGTTCTCCTCGAAGTCGAGCGAGGCGTGGACCACCGTGCCGCCGCACGCCCGTGACACCGCCCGCACCATGTCGGTCTTGCCCGACCCCCGGGGCCCCAGCAGCGCCACGATCGGCTGCCGTTGACCCGGGTACCGCCACAACATGTGCCGCAGAAACGCATCGGCGCCCCCGGCCACATCAAGATCCCCCACAGCACTCACCGTCCCCCGGAACCGACACACACAAGGCGTACCTTCCGCATCGATTGACACGGAAGGTAACACCACAAGGACAGGCCGCGACGGGTGTTCGCACACATCCGCCCGATGGATCGGGCGCTGTGCGGCACTTGCGGGGATTCGGCGGTCTAGGTGGTCGGCAGCGCCGTGACCGGGGCCGTCCTGAGGTGGGCCGTTCCCGAGCGGACGGCCCAGGCGAAGACGGCCAAGGAGAGGGCGCCCACCACCACGGAGTCGTACGGCGCCGGGAGGTGGCCCGAGCCGCCGAACGTGCCGAGCCAGGACAGCAGGGTGAGGGCGGCCAGGTGGAAGACGAGCCAGGCGCCGTGGCGCAGTTCGTCACGTGAGGAGCGGCCGTCGGTGTCGGGGCGCAGCATCAGGAACAGGGGTACGCCCGCCAGGACCAGCGGCAGGGCGAGCCGCAGGTGGTGCCAGCCCGACCAGAACACGAACTCGCTGGCGACGACGAAACTGATGGGCGCGATCCAGTGCACCCCGGCCACCTGGCCCTCGGCGGGCAGCAGCCCCCGGTCCCGGTCGTGCGCCCTGAACGCGGCGGCGGCCACGGCCGAGGCCGCGTACACCAGGAGGTACATGTCGCCCATCACGCTCACGATGTCCTGCCAGCCGCCGAACGGCAGCATGAACACGATGATGACGACGAGGTTGAGCAGCAGCGCCCGGCGGGCCGTGCCGGAGCGGGGGTCGATCCGCATGAAGAAGCGGGGCAGCAGCCCGTTCTTGGCCAGGGCGTAGGTGTGCCGGGCGTCGATGGCGACGCCGACGTAGGCCGAACCGCCCGGCGAGACCACCGCGTCCGCGTAGAGCAGGGTGGCCAGCCAGTGCAGGTTCAGGACGAGGGCGAGCTGGCCGAAGGGCGAGTCGAAGTTGACGCCGTGCCAGCCGTGGCCGAGCAGGGAGTCGGGCACGGTGAACAGGAAGGCCAGCTGGAGGCCGAGGTAGACGAGCACCGCGAGCCCGATCCCGGTGAGCACGGCGAGCGGCACGGTGCGGCGCGGGTTGCGGGCCTCGCCCGAGAAGTCCAGGGGCGCCTGGAACCCGTTGACGGAGTACACGATCCCGCCGCCGGCGAGCGCGGTCAGACAGGCCGCGTAGCCGTACGGGGCGAAGCCGCCGTGGTCGGTGAGGCGGCCGGAGTGTGTGCCGGACAGGAACAGGGCGACCACGGTGAGGACCGGGATGAGGACCTTGAAGAGGGACACCAGGTTGTTGAGCCGCGCGAAGGTCCGTACGGCGAACCAGTTGAGCGCCGTCAGGAGCACGCTGAGCCCGGTGGCCACCGCGAGGCCGGAGCCGGTGAGGCGGCCGTGGTCGTAGAGGCCGGGCAGGTAGTGCGCGGCGTACTGCATGATCGCGCTGATCTCCGCCGCGGTGCCGCCGACCGACAGGAGGACCGACCAGCCGACGATCGTGCCGACGAGGCGGCCGCTGGCGTACAGCGGCCACCGCACGGTGCCGCCGCCTTCCGGGCGGGTGGCCCCGAGCTCCACCATGACCAGGGCCACCAGCGCGCACAGCACGCCCGCCCCGACCCAGGACAGCAGCGCGGCGGGCCCCGCGGTCTGCGCGGCGAACATCGCGGCGAACAGCCAGCCCGAGCCGAGGATGTTGGAGAACCCGATCGCGGTCAGGCTCCAGAAGCCGAGCTCCTTGCGGAGCCTGCGCTCCTCGCCCAGTACGGTCAGGACCGAAGGGGTCTCCCCCGGCTGGATCGGCCGCACGCGCACCCGCCTCCTTGCATGACTGAGGACACAAGAGTGCCCAGCGTGTCACGCTCCGCGCCGCGCGTCGCCGAACAGGACGGCCGAGTCCTGCCGTTCTCGGACCGCTCCTACCAGGTTTCGATGGCGAAACAGACGCCCGCCGTGTCCGTCTGCAGGCTCAGCTTCACGTCGGCGCTGGTGATGTTCACGTCGACCGCGCCCGCGTCGGCAGCCACCTGCACGGCCTGGACGCCGTGCCACGCGGTGCCGTCGTGGAACGCGACGCGGACCGAGCCGGCCGCAGGGGTGGCGGTGATCTGGTCCATGCCGAGGTGCAGTCTGCGGTTGTAGGCGTCCCACGCGCTGCCGTGCGGCAGCAGGACGACGGTGGGCTGGGCGCCCGGGTCGACGCGGCCGGTGATCCATTGGGGCATGTCGGTCTCCTGAGGCGGTGAGTACTGGAACGAGAGCGCCCAGTCGCGTAGTTGGCCCCTGCTGGCGAGGCGGCAGTAGTCGAGGTCGAGGCCGTTGGACTCGCCGTATTGATGGAACAGCCAGTCGGCCTGGATCCCGGGGCTCCCCGCGGCGCGGCCGGCCGTGGCGATCCACAGGAAGTCGGCGTAGTAGCCGTCCTGGTCGACGTTCCACCAGTAGTCGAGATTGGCGTACATGCCGACCGGGTTGTGCGGCAGACGGCCCTTCACGTACCTCAACCAGGCGTCCTTGTAGGCACGTTGGGTCGACTTGGCGACGCGGGAGTTGGCGTCGTCGTAGCCCTCCCAGTCCAGGACCACCAGGTCGCCGGGGCGCCAGTTGACCTGGTCGATGAAGTAGTCGGCCTCGGCCCGGACGCTGTTGCCCATGTGGGGGTAGTGGTACCCGCCCCACACGAGCCCGTTGGCCTTGGCGTGGTCGCGCTGGCTGACCCAGCGCGGGTTGACGTACGAGAGTCCTTCGGTGACCTTGACGAAGGCGAAGGACAGGCCGCTCGTGCTCGGTGTCGAGGACTGGTAGGAGGCCCAGTCCTGCCCGTAGATCCCCATCAGCAACCTTCCGCGAGCCGCCGGAACCGGCTCTTCCCACAGGTTGCTTGCCCGCGATCCGGTGGCCCGACGCACGCCGCGCCCTGTCGTGCACATCGCGTGGGCCCACGACGCGAAGGACCGCCGACCCGGGGTCGGCGGTCCTTGGTGCGGCGGGTGCTGACGCGCCCGGCGGGTGCTACTGAGCGGCGTGGTTCCTGCGGCGGTGCAGACCGAAGGCGATGCCCGCGCCGGCGACGGCGAGCGCGCCCGCGGCGAGGCCGGCCGGCAGGAGCGCCGAGGAGGAGCCGGTCTCGGCGAGGGTCTCGCCGGCCGTCTGGGTGGTCGGGCCGTTGCCGGAGCCACCGGTGCCCGAGGTGCTGCCGGTCCCGGCCGGGGCGCTGGGCCCGGTCGGGTGCTGGGGGATGTCCGTGACCGACTTGACCGACCCGTCGGCGTTCAGCAGGACCTGCTTGCCGTTGGGGTGCTTGAAGTCGAAGGCCGACTCCAGCGAGTTGGCGCGGGCGTCGAAGGAGGCGTCGCCGATGCGCCCGGTGTGCCAGTTGTCCTCGATGAAGCGGGTGATGGACGCCTGCTCGGTACGGGTGTGGTCGACCGAGTTGACCTTGCTGTAGGGCGAGATGACGAGCAGCGGCTGGCGCGTGCCGGGGCCGCAGCGGTCGGAGTAGCCGCCGGCCGCGGCCGGTCCGGCCTGGCAGGCCGGGCTGTCCGGGGCCTTGCCGTCGGAGCCGGGCTTGGTGTCCTTGGAGCCGTTCTGCGGCTTGGCGTACGCGTGGTCGTACCAGCCGTCCGAGTCGTCGTAGGCGATGACGACGGCGGTGTCCTTCCACTCCGGCGACTGCTGGAGCTTGTTGATCTGCTCGACGAGGAAGTGCTGCTCGTCGATCGGGTCGGAGTAGGCGGCGTGGCCGTCCTGGAACTCCGCGGCCTTCAGGAAGCTCACCGCGGGCAGGTTGCCGGCCTTGAGCGCCGCGTCGAAGTCGCTGAGGTCGTAGTTGTGGTTGGCCTGGCCGCCGTGGCCGATCTCGGCGGTGTTCTTCGGCGGCAGGTGGTGCGGGTTGGCCGTGGACTTGTAGTACTGGAACGGCGAGTGGTGCGGGCTGTAGTCGACGGCCGCGGCGCCGCCCACGTTGGTGTGCGTGCTGCCCGAGCACTTCGCGTAGTCGCCCTGCTTGCCGTCCCACGCGGTGCTGGGCCGGAAGCCGCCCTGGAACCAGCCCCAGGACACCTTCTGCTGGTTGAGCAGGTCGCCGATGTTGCGGCCCTGCATCGCGGCCAGCGCGTTCTTGCTCGTGTGGTCCTTGCCCGAGCAGTCGTCGTACGCCGGGTCCGGGTCGTTGACGAGCGTGCCGACACCCTGGGCGTTGGGGGAGACGACCGTGTACGGGTCGGGCTTCGCGGTCTGCTTCGGGTGCTCGGTGCCCGAGGCGGGGTCGGTGGAGATGACCCCGTGGGTCTGCGCCGAGACGAGGTTCAGCGCGCCGGGCGTGGAGGGCCCGTAGGTGGTGCTGAAGGAGTTGTCGCCGAGCGAGTAGTGCTGGGCGTAGTTCCACATCGCGGTGACGGTGTTGCCGTCGTAGTAGTCCATGACCAGGCCGGGCTCGCCGAACAGGTTGCCGGAGCACTTGCCGGAGTCCGTGTTCTGCACGTACAGGTCGGCCTTGCCGCCGTTGGCGGCGTACTGCTCGGGCCCGTAGCCGTGGTTCTGGTCGCAGGTCATGGCCTGCTCGGGGGTGAGGCGCTTGGGCAGGTACTGGTTCGGGTTCTTCGTCAGGAGCCCGGCGTTGCGCAGGGTGTTGATGTCCTTCGGGGTTCGCTTGTCCGCGGTGAACTTCGTGCCGTCGGTGTTCGCCGCCACCGGGTAGGCCCCGAAGTAGTGGTCGAAGGACACGTTCTCCTGGAAGAGGACCACCAGGTGCTTGACCGGGGTGGCCGTCTCGCCGCCGTGGTGGTCCGCCGAGTCCGCCGCGGCCGGGACCGTACCGCTCAGCAGGCCGAGCGCCGCCGCCCCGGCGAACGCCCCCCACCGCCTGGCCCAGCGCCCCGGACCCGCCGCGCTACCTTTGCTGCCCATGCTCCGCGTGCCTCCACTGGCGTCCGGCGACCGGCCGCCTTCGTGATGTCGTTGACGAAACGCGATGTTTCGCGCGGACCACTACACCGCGACGGCGACACTGTGTCCTGCTGGTGAACAGCCAGTCAGGAATATCAGGCCAAAACTTGACCCTCTGTTGGTGAAGGGGTTGGTGAAGCGGGGCCGGTCAGGCGAGCAGGGACCGGCCGAACCAGTCCGTGCGGTCCCGCACTCCCGGCAGCGCGAAGAAGTAGCCGCCGCCGAACGGCTTGATGTAGTCCACCAGCGGCTCGCCCTTCAGCCGCTTCTGCACCGTCTCGAACTGACGGGCCAGGTCCTGCTGGTAGCAGCAGAAGACGAGCCCCATGTCGAGGTCGCCGTTGCTGTCCATGCCCCGGTCGTAGTTGTAGCCGCGGCGCAGGATCCGCTCGCTCTCACTCGGCTGCCCCGAACGCGGGTTGGCGAGGCGGATGTGGCTGTTCAACGGGATCACGTCGCCCTTCGGATCCTCCGCGTACTTCGGGACGTCGAACTCGGCGGAGCCGTCCAGCGGGGCGCCCGTGTCCCGGCTGCGCCCGAACATCCGCTCCTGCTCCCCGATCGAGACCCGGTCCCAGAATTCCACCAGCATGCGGATCAGCCGCACGACCTGGTAGCTGCCGCCGGCCGCCCACGCGGGCTCGCCGCCGCCGGCGCCCACCCACACCAGCCGGTCCATCGCGGCCGCGTCCTTGGGGTCGGGGTTGGCGGTGCCGTCCTTGAAGCCCATGTGGTTGCGGGGAGTTCCGCTGGGTCTCGGCGGGCTGGTGAAACCGTCCATGCGCCAGCGCACCTGCATCGCCCCGCGGGTGTGCCGGGCGATGTCGCGCAGGGCGTGCAGGACCACGTCCGGGCTGTCGGCGCACAGCTGCACGCTCAGGTCGCCATGGCACCAGGCCGGGTCGAGGTCGTCGTCGGGGAAGGCGGGCATCGCGCCGAGCCGGGCGGGCTTGCGGCTCGCAAGCCCGAACCGGTCGTCGAAGAGGGAGGCTCCCACCCCCGTCGTGACCGTCACCCCGCCCGTGGGCACCTGCGGGCCGAGCACTCCGGAGTCGCTGGGCGGCGCGGTGATGCCGACCGGGGCGGGCGAGCCACCGGTGGCCAGGAAGCGGGCCCGCTCCGTGAGCGTCCGCAGCAGCTCCGTGAGCTCCCTGCGGTCCACGGCCGTCACGTCGAAGGACACGAACGCCGTGGCCCGCTGCGGGGGTTGGAGGATGGCGGCCTGGTGCGCCCCGTGGAAGTCCACGCGCGCGCCGGGCGCGCCGGTGCCGTCGGCCCGGGCCGGGCGGGGGATCGCGCCGGACAGAGCGGCTCCGGTGACCGCGGTCCCGACCCCCGCGGCCGCGCCCCGCAGGAAGCGACGCCGTCGTACCTCACTCATGCCGTCCTCCGTGCGTCGCAGATCGTCGCCACCGGGGCCAGGAGTTCCACGGCCTGGCCGATGTCGCTGTTGATCCGTTGCCGGTCCTGGTGGCCGAGCCGGTCCAACGGCGTCCAGTGCCCGCCCGCGCCGAAACCGTCCAGGGTGTGCTGGGTGCGGTCCAGCCACGCGTCGAGGCGCGGCAGGTCCGGGTAGCGGGTGGTGAGCAGCGGGCGCAGCAGGGTGAGCAGCTCGCGGGTGCCGTCGAGGTTGGCGCGGGCGGTGGCCAGGCCGGTGCCGCTGCCGTAGTCGGTGCGCCCGGTGAGCTCCGCGTGGGCGGTGGCCTCCAGGATCTCGTGGGCGCGCAGCCCCAGTTGGGCCGGGTCGAGGCGCTGCTGCGGCCAGCTGTCACGCAGGGCGTGCACGGCTTGCGCGAGCCGGTCGGCGGGGCCGCGCAGCGAGGCGGCCGACTCGCCGTGCCACAGGCCGTACTCGACGCGGTGGAAGCCCTCGAAGCCCTGGGCCGATCCGGCGGCGGACGGGGCGGGGCCGGAGCCGTTGATGGCTCCGTCCGCCTCGCCGAACTGGTCGTAGGCGGCGCCCATGCGCTCGTACACGAGGTACGCGGGCAGCCAGGCGTCCCGCGCCGCGGCGAGGTCCCCGTCGTCGACGGCGCGCTTCAACTCGTCGGTGCGGTCGGACAGTTCGACGGTCCTGGCCGTGATCCACTGCTGGTAGGCGAGCGCCACCGGGATGAGGTCGTGCTGGGTGACGGGGACCGCGGCCGGTCCCCCGCCGCCCGGGCTGCCCGCGATCGTCACGGTGGGTCCGACGACCGCGTCCGCGTCGTCCGGCAGGCACTTGAAGGCGTAGGAGCCGCCGCCCAGGACCACGCGCAGCTCGCGGGTCGTGCCGGGGGCCAGGCCCTCGACCTCCCCGTAGACGGCTCCGGTCGCCGGATCGGTGAGATCGACTTCGGCCGGTGTCGAGGACGTGTTGTGCAGCGCGAACACCTGGGGCCCGGGTGTCGCGCCGCTCCAGCCGTTGCCGCACGCGCCCTGCGCCACCTCGACGACGGTCGGCCCCTTCGCCGCCGGGCGCTTCGCGTCGGCCGACGTGCCAGGAGAGGCGAGGGCGTATGCCGCCGCGCCCGCCGCGACAGCGGCCACGACCACGATCGCGGCGGTGCGGCGACCGATGAGCCGCCTCCCGCGCACCGGCATGCCGGGCCCCTCGTCGGGTTCGGCCGGTTCGTGACCCGAGCCCGGTTCGGGGTCGCTCATCACGGCACTCCGTTCGTGTCAGCGGCGAGGGGACGCCGCCGCTCATGCTAGGCAACCGGGCGGGCCCGAACGCTCATCCGGGTGACCGCACACCCAGATTTACCCCCGAGTTCACCGAGCCGACACCGGCACCCGCCCCGAACGGCGCCTAGGACGCCCTGTCCTCACCGACCCGGATCACGATCTTGCCATGGGCGTGGCCCGTCCGGCTGAGCTCGAACGCGTCCGCCAGCCGCTCCAGGGGGAACGTCTCGGCCACCGGCACCTTGAGCTGCCCCGCGTCCGCGAGCCCGGCCAGGGTCTCCAGACCGGGGCCGTCGGGGCGTACCCACATCCACTGGCCGCCCGCCTCCATGACGGAGGGGTCGGCGATCGAGGCGTGGCGGCCCCCCTCGCGCAGGACGGCCCGGGTGGTGTCGAGCACACCGCCCACGTAGTCGACGACGACGTCCACGCCGTCGGGGGCCAGGGCCCGGATGCGCTCGGTGACCCCGTCTCCGTACGCCACGGGCTCGGCCCCCAGCTCGCGCAGCCGGTCGTGGTTGCGCTCGGAGGCCGTGCCGATGACACGGGCGCCCAGGGCCTTCGCGATCTGTACGCCGAACGTGCCCACGCCGCCCGCCGCGCCGTGCACGAGCACCGTGTCACCCTTCCCGGTGCCGAGCCGGGTCAGGGTCTGCTGGGCGGTGAGGCCCGCCAGGGGCACACCCGCGGACTCCTCCCAGCTCAGGGACTTCGGCCTGCGGGCGAGAGCGCGTACCGGGACGGTCACGAACTCGGCGAAGGTGCCGCCGTGCACATAGTCCTTGCGGGCGTACGCGTAGACCTCGTCGCCCGCCTTCCACTCGGGGGTGTCGATGCCCGTGCTCTCCACGACACCGGCGACGTCCCAGCCCGGAACCACCGGGAAGACCGTGTCCATCATGCCGTCCAGGCCCCCGGACATGATCTTCCAGTCGACCGGGTTGACGGACGCGCAGCGCACCCGGACGACGACCTCGCCCGGGCCCACCTTGGGCCGGGGCTGCTCGGTCAGGCTCAGGACCGAGTTGTCGCCGTACGAGGCGTACGTCATGGCCTTCATGGTGCTCTTCTCGGTGTTCGCGGAGCTCGTGGGCATCGTGGGCTCTCTCCCGGTGTCGAGGTGGGCGGGGAGGGCCGGACCCACGGGCTGCCGGGCCCCCGCGGTCACCGGTCTCCCCGGTTACTCCGATTCTGGTGCGCCGGGCGCGGGCCCGCCCCCCGGACGGGCCCGGCCGCCCGGCGGGACGCGGGTCCCCGCGCGTCTCAGCCGGCGTAGACGTCCTCCACGTAGCGGCCCTCGGCGGTCAGCCGGTTCAGCCACTCCTCGGCCTCGGCGGCCGAGGCGCCGGTACGCCCGGCGTACAGGTCGCGGAAGGCGCCGCGCACCCCCGGCGCCATGCGGCTGCCGTCACCGCAGACGTATACGCGCGCGCCCGCCTCCAGGAGCGGCCAGAGTTCGTCCGCGTCGGCGGCGATGCGGTGCTGCACGAAGCGGCCGCCGCCGTCGGCGGGCGCGCTGAAGGCGGGGCGCAGCGAGAGGGCTCCGGCGCGTTCGGCGGCGTGCAGTTCGTCGGCGTGCAGGAAGTCCGACTCCGGCGCGTCGCAGCCGAAGTAGAGCAGGGCCGGAGCGGGTTGACGGACCGTCAGGCGGTCCGCGACGGCGCCCCGGAAGGGCGCGAGGCCCGTCCCGGCGGCGATCATGATGACCGGTTCCGGTGCCTCGGGTGCGATACGGAAGGCCTCGCGACAGGGCTGGACGCGGGCGAGGACGGTGTCGCCGGACCGCAGGGAGTGCAGATGGCCGGATCCGGTGCCGCCCGGGTTGAGCGAGACCATCAGGTCGGCGTGGCGCGGGTCGCGGGCGGGCGAGGACGACACCGAATACGGGCGGGGCCGGAGCGGGGGCAGCAGTTCCAGGAGGGTGGGCCAGTCGAGCGCGCCCCGCAGCGCGGGGTGGTCCTCGATCAGCGCCAGAAGCGGGCGCGGATCGTCCGCCGCCAGCCGCTCCAGCGCGGCGCGCTCGGGCGGGCACGGGTTGTTGGCGGCGAGCAGCGCCGTCTGCTCACGGGTGGGGCGGCCGCCCAGCTCGACGTGATGCGCGAGGAGTTCACGCACCGAGAGCGGGCGGTCGACCGGCAGGGCCGTGGGTGTGGCGTGCGGAGCGCGGATGTTCAGGACGGTGTCGGGTTCCACACCGAGGGCCGCCGCCGCCCGCGCGACGACCGCCGGGGCGTTCACGGGCAGCACGGTGAGGTGGTCGGCCGTGCGGTAGGTGACGCCCTCGGGCAGGGCCACCCGCACGAAGCGCTTGGGCCGGGGGTGGCCCGGCGAGGTGAGGTCGCGGGCCTCGGTGACGGTCATCTCCACCAGGCCGTGGCGCTCCGCGAGGGCCGCGCGCGGCCCGCCGGTCACCTCCGTGACCGCGTAGGCCGCCTCGGTGGACGGCTGTGCGGCGCCGACGCTCTCCGGGTCTCCGTACCGTCCGAGGAGCACCACCCGCAGGGCGGCCGCGAACTCCCGTACCGTGCCGGCCAGTTCACCTGACGCGTCGGCTTCGGCGCGGGGCAGCAGGCGCTCGCCGCCGATGGCCGTGAGGCGTTCGTCGAGGAGGGTGGGCACGCGCTGGTAGGTCGCGGCCCAGTTGCGGTCGCCCACGCCGAGCACCGCGTACGGTACGCCGTCGGCCGCGCCGGGTTCCGCGTCCTCGATCCAGCGGACGAACCGGGCCGCGTCGTCGGTGGGCTGCCCGTTGTAGGAAGCGGCGACGATGACGACCGGACGGTCCTTGGGCAGCGCGTCCGTGTACGCGTCGAGCGGGGCGACGTCGGCGGCGAGGCCGAGCCCGGCGGCCTCGGCGGCCAGTCGCTCGGCGAACTCACGGCAGGTGCCGTAGTTCGTGCCGTGCAGGAGCAGCAGGCCGGTCCCCTGGCGCACCCGCGAGGGCAGTGCGGGTACGGGCTCGGCGGCGCCGGCGGCCGTGCGCGAGCCCGGGCCGGGGTGGGCGGCCCGGTTCAGGGACCGGTCGGCGGGGGTGCGCGGGATCAGGGAGAGGGTGAAGCCGTCGGGCTTGAGGGTGAGGGTCTCCTTGACGCGCAGCCGGTAGTCCGCCGAGTCCACGAAGCGGTAGCGGTGCGCGAGCAGCGCGAGCAGCATGGTCGCCTCGTGCAGCGCGAACTGCCGCCCGATGCAGGCCCGCTCGCCCGTACCGAAGGGCTTGTAGGCGTGCGGTGAGCGGGTCGCCTCCGCCTCGGGCGTGAACCGGGCCGGGTCGAACAGCTCGGGATTGTCGCCCCAGACCGGGTCCCGGTGCAGCATCGGCGTGAGCACCGTGACCAGGTCGCCGGCGCGCAGCCGGACCCGGCCGCCGAGCACGGTGTCCTCGCGGGCCTGGCGGGTGAAGGCGGCCGCCGTGGGCCACAGCCGCAGCGCCTCACTCAGCACCTGGCGGGTGAAGCGCAGCTTCCCGATGTCCTCGAAGGCGGGGTCGGGATCGGCGGTGTCGCCCCACAGCTCGTCGGCCTCGCGCTGGACCAGGTGCAGCGCGGTGGGGTCCTTGAGCAGGTGGTAGAGCGCGAAGGACAGCGTGCCCGAGGTGGTCTCGTGCCCGGCGATGAGGAAGGTGATGACCTGGTTGCGGATGTTGGCCGCGTCCAGGGTGGTGCCGTCCTTGGGGTGTTCGGCTCCCAGCATCAGACCGAGCAGGTCGTCGACGGAGGTGTCCCCGCTGCGGGTGCGGGCGGCGATGACCTCGTCGACGACCGAGGCGAGATAGGCCGAGTCCCGCTCGAAGGCGCGGTCCTGCTCGCTGTGGTCGCCGTCCGGGCTGCGGCCGAGCCGCTTCATGCTCCACTCCAGGCAGCGCACCATCGCCTCGACGAAGGGGTGCGCGGTGGCGCGTCCGAAGGAGTCGAAGTCGAAGCCGAACCCGGCCAGGCCGATGGTGTCCAGGGTCATCCGCGTCATGTCGTCGGCGACGTCCACCGGCTCGCCCAGCGCCGCCCGGCGGTCCCAGCTGTCCATCACGCGGCGCGCGACGCGCAGCATCGCGGGATGGTAGGTCCGCATCGAGCCGAGCGCGAAGGCGGGCATGAGGATGTCGTGCGCCTTGGCCCAGTTCGGTTCGTCGTTGTAGGCCGTGAACAGCCCGTCGCCCGCGAACTCGCGCACGTGGTCGAGGACCTTGGAGATGCCCTTGGAGAAGCGGGTCTCGTCGGCGAGCTCGGTGACCAGGTCGAGCGAGCTCACGAAGAGGTGCTGGTGCTCGTTGAGGCGGCGCCGGAACACCGGCCCGTGCACCCGGGCCAGCTCCATGGACTGCTGGATGGGCGTCTCGGTGAGACCAGCGGCCGAGATGTCCACCAGGGGGACGCTCTCGTCGTCGGGGCGTGCGTCTGCGGGGATCAGGATCGTGTCCGTCATGCGTCCAGCCTCACCCGGCCGGTGTGCCCCGCCGCTTCGGGCGACTGCATGATTGTGCAGTGGTTTCTCGCGTACCGCTCTTGCGGACGGGCCAGGAAAAGGGGCGGTGACCCGCGGCATGACCGACGAGCAGGCGGTGGAGGAGGACATCGGCACGTGGCGCAACCACTTCCTGACCCTCCTCGACCGCATCCCCGTGCCGATCGCCGTCTGCCGCATCGACGGCGCGGTGCACGTCGCCAATCCCGCCATGGCCGCCGAGTGGAGAACCACTCCCGGGCGCCTGCGCGGGCGTTCGCTGCGCGAGCTGTTCACCCCGCGCTCCGAGGAGCAGATCGATCGCCTCGTCACGGCGCTGCGCGCGGGGCGTACCTCCCGCTATCCCATTGGGGTGACCTGGCGGGCGGGCCAGGACGGGGCCGAGCGCGAGGGCGAGTTCACCATCGACCCGATCATGGCCCTCCCCAACCCCGAGCCCGTTCTGCTCGCCATGCTGTACGTCCGCGACGAACGCCCCGGACCACCGCCCGCTCGGCAGGGCACGGTGAGCGAGGCGCAGGCCCGCATCCTGGCGCTGGCCGCCTCCGGCGCGACCACGGCGGCCATCGGCAAGGCCCTGGGTCTGACCGTCGACGGCGTCAACTACCACCTGACCCGGCTCTCCCAGCGCTGGCGCGTCCGGGGGCGTACGGCACTGGTGGCCAAGGCGTACGCGCTGGGGGTGCTCGCCCCCGGCCACTGGCCGCCGGTGCCGGCCGAGGGGATCACGGAGCGCTCCTGATCGCGCGGGTCAGCGCGCGGTGTTCAGCTCCGCCGTCACCGCCGCCACGAGGTGCTTGAGCCCGCGCGGGTTGGAGCCGAGGAACAGGTTGGGCTCGATGAGCTCCAGTTCCATCACCACCGGCTCCCGGTCGTCGCCCAGGGCCAGGTCGACCCGCGCGAACAGTGGAGCGGCCGCCGAGGGTAGGGCCGCCAACGCGGCCGACGCGGTGCGCAGTTCGGCGTCGGTCGGCAGGTGGGGGGCGATATCGGGGTGCGGGTTGCGGGAGTTGTCCATGACCCCGGGCTCGGTCAGCACGGGCCCCTTGCGCAGGGCGTAGCTGAAGGCACCCCGGATGTGGACCAGGGCGCGTTCGCCCTCGGCCACCAGGGGCAGATACGGCTGTACCAGCACGGCGCGGCCCTGGGCGTGCAGCATCCGCGCATGGCGTACGGCGTCGGCGCTCCGGCCTGGCTCGTAGCGCGCGGTGTCGCGGGCACCCGCCGAGACGCTGGGTTTGACCACCACGCCCCCGGGGTGCGCGAAGTCGGCCTCCCCGCACGGCTCTTGGGGGTCGAGGATCCGCGTGGGCACCACCGGCACGCCGCGGGCGGCCAGTTCCAGCAGATAGCGCTTGTCGCTGTTCCAGCGCACCAGGGGGGCCGGGTTGAGGAGCCTGGTCAGGTGGGCCGCGCGGTCCGCCCAGGCGAGGAACTCCTCCAGCCTGTCCGAGTAGTCCCAGGTCGACCGTATGACCGCCAGGTCGAAGCCGTCCCACGCCACGGGCTCCGCGTCCCAGGGCACCGCTTCGGCCGCCAGCCCCTCGGCGCACAGCCCCGCCACGATGAGCGGGAGGTCGCTGTCGTGCTCCAGACCGGCACCACTCGTCACGACCGCGATCCTGGTGGTCCCCATGCACCCCTCCGGTGTCCGAGTCGGGCGCACCCGCACTCCGCCGGCGCGGGCCCCCGGCTGGCACCCTCGCACACCGGGGTGCGGGGCGGCGCCCCTTTTCCGACCGCACACCGGGGCGGCACGACGTCCGGTGCCTCTGCCCCCAAGGGCGTTCTCTTAGAGTCCTCTTACAACTCTTCACTATCACTGCGCCATGGACATCAGCACGGGGAAGTCATCCATCGCGCGCCCGGCCCGGCGAACCGGCCGGCGCTCCCTTCTCGTTCTCGCCGTCGCCACCGCCCTGGCGGCCGGTCTGACCCCGGCCGCCACCGCCGGGCCCGCACCGTCCGCGGGAGCACGCCTCCACGACGGCCGCGTGGAGCTGCCCGTCGGGGGCGGCACCGCCACGATCGATCCCGCGACGCTGCGCGTCGACGCCCGTACCGACGACGGGCGGACCCTGCGCGTGTCGGACCCGGCGGCCGACGCCCCCGGCAGGCCCGGGCATGTGACCGTCTCGGGCCAGGGCGCCCGGTGGTCCTACCCCGGCCGGGGCCTGAACGCCGAGGCGCACGTCGAGCACGGCAGGCTGCTCGTCACGATCACCGCCGACCGGGACGCCCGGCTCGCCTGGCCCGTCACCGGCTCCGACCCGGCCGCCTCCGCCCTCCAACTGCCGCGCGGCGAGGGCCTGTCCCTGCCGGTCGCCGACCCCTTCTGGAACTCCTCGCGCGCCCAGCTCGTGGGCTCCGAGGAGGACATGGCCTCCCAGCTGACCCTGCCGGTCTGGGGTTACACGCTCGGCGGCGGGCGGGGCGTCAGCTACCTCAGCCCCACCGACATCGGCACGTCACTGGCGTACGCCTCCCAGGGCGGACGCCTGCGCACGACGGCACGGCACACCTTCTCGGCCGGCGACGCGACCCACGCCTACACCGTCGCCTTCGCGCTCACCGACGGATCCCCCGTCGCACCCGCCGTCGACTACCGGCACTGGCTCGCCGAACACGGCCGGCTCGGCAGCCTCGGCGATAAGATCCGCGCGAATCCTGAGACGGGCCGGCTGCTCGGCGCGTTCCACGCCTACGCCTGGGGCGGCGCCCGCAGGGCGGCGGGCGTCGACCGGCTCATGTCCCTCGGTGTGAGCCGGCTGTGGCTCGGCTACGACGCGGACGACGCGCCCATGACGGCCGCGGACGTCGCCGCCGCCCAGCGGGCCGGATATCTGGTGGGCCCCTACGACTCCTTCGCCAACGGGCGTGCCAAGGGCCCCGACACTCCCCCGAATTCGGTCTGGCCCGACGGCGTGTACCCGGCGTTCTGTGTACGGCGGGCCGACGGCACGCCCCAGCCCGGCTTCCATAAACAGGGCTGCTACCTCAGCTCGCAGGCCTTCGAGCAGGCCGAGCCGCAGCGGCACTACCTCGCCGACCGCACCCGCTCGCTGGTGGGCAACGGAGCGGCGAGCTACTTCCTGGACGTGGACGCGGCGGGCGAGCTCTTCCGCGACCACGACACCGCGCACCCGATGACGATGGCCCAGGACCGCGCCAACCGCCTCGCCCGGATGCGGCGGATCGCCGACGGGACGTACGACACCGCACGGCGCGCGCCGCTCGTGCTCGGTTCGGAGGCCGCCGGTTCCTGGGCCAACCAGGTCCTCGCCTTCGACCACGGCTCGGGCACCCCGGTCGACGGCCGCCTGTGGCCGATGGAGACCGGCCACTTCGACACCGCGCCGGACCAGCCCAAGGACGACCCGGCCTGGGGCGGCTACACCCCGGCGGGGGCTCCTGACACCTTCTTCAGGCCGGTGCGGGTGGGCGACTTCAAACCGGAGCACCGGGCCGCGGTGGCCGACGCCCTCCGGGCGATGTACGACCCGGCCTACCGCGTACCGCTGTACGAGACGGCGCTGCACGGCTCGCTGGTCAACGCGGAGCGCTGGGAGCTGCCCTTCGGCAAGCTTCCCGAGCAGAAGACCACGCGGGCGCTGCTTGCGATGCTCTACAACACCCCGCTGAACTTCGTCCTGAGTGACCAGGACCGGCGGAACGACCAGAACCTGCGCGAACTCGCCGCGCTCCAGCGGTACTTCGCACCGCTCCACCAGGCCGCGGGGACACAGGAGTTGAGCTCCTTCGCATGGCTGACGGCCGACCGCTCCGTGCAGCGGACCGTCTTCGGTGACGGCACGCTCACCGTCACGGCCAACTTCGGCACCGCCGCCCACGACGGGCTCCCCGGCGGGTGCGTCGACGCGACCCTCAAGGGTGGTGAGCCGCGGCGGCTGTGCCCGGCGAAGGTGGTCTCCTGACGCACGGGGGCCGGTGATCCTCGCCCCGTTCGCGCCCGCCCCGGCGGCCCGCGCCGAGTGCGCCCGCCGGGGACGCGTACCGCCGGCCGTGTGACGCACGGGGCCGGGTCCGCAGAGTGTGGACGATCCGGGACGGTCGCGGTATCGAATGCCGCTGTGACAACACATCGGAATGGGAACGGGAACGGGCGCGGCCGCATCCCCCTCGGGGCGCTGTGCGGTCTCCTCGCGGGCGGCGCCGCGCTGGCGGTGGCCGAGCTGGTGTCGGCCGCCGTCCGGCCGGAGGCGGGGCCGGTGACGGCGGTCGGCGGAACGGCCATCGACCGGACGCCCGCCACGCTCAAGGAGTGGGCGATCCGCCACTTCGGGACCCACGACAAGCTCGTCCTGCAGATCGGCATCCTGGCGGTGCTGGCGGTGCTGGCCCTGGTCCTCGGTGTGGTCGCGGCGGCCTTCCGGCGGACCGGAGCCGCCGGGATCCTGGTGTTCGGGGTCGTGGGGGCACTGGCCGCCACGGGACGCCCCGACTCGCGCAGCGCGGTCGACGCGCTGCCGTCGGTGTGCGGCGCGCTGGCCGGTGCGGCCCTGCTTCACTGGCTCGCCGGACGGCTGCCCGGCCCGCCGGTGGGCGCCGGGGCGGACACCGCCACCGGCACCTGGGACCGGCGCGGCTTCGTGACCGCCGCCGCGGCGACGGCCGCCGCGTCCGCCGCCGCGGGGCTGCTGGGGCGCGCGTTCAACACCTCCGGCGGCCGCCAGGCGGTGGCTTCGCGCGGCAGGCTCGTCCTGCCCCGACCGACGTCACCGGCCGCTCCTGTGCCGCGGGCCGCCTTCCTCCAACTGCCGGGCCTGAGCCCCCTGTTCACGCCGAACGCCGACTTCTACCGCGTCGACACGGCGCTCGTGGTGCCGAAGGTGGACGCCTCCACCTGGCGGCTGAGGATCCACGGCCAGGGTGTCACCTCCCCGCGCACCCTCACCTTCGACGACCTCGTCCGGGGCCGGGCGGGCGAGCTGATCGAGCGGGACATCACGCTCGCCTGCGTGTCCAACGAGGTCGGCGGCCCCTATGTCGGCAACGCCCGCTGGATCGGCGTACGGCTGGCCGGCCTCCTGAGGGACTGCGGCGTGCGCCCGCCCTCGCGGGGCGGCCCGGCGGACCAGTTGGTGGCCCGGTCCGTGGACGGCATGACGATCGGCAGCCCTGTCGAAGCCGTCCTCGACGGCCGCGACGCCATGCTCGCCCTCGGCATGAACGGCCGGCCCCTTCCGTTCGACCACGGCTTCCCGGTACGCATGGTGGTGCCGGGCCTGTACGGGTACGTGTCGGCCTGCAAGTGGATCGAGGACATCGAGCTGACGACGTTCGCCGCGTACGACGCCTACTGGGTCCAGCGGTCCTGGTCTCAGCAGGCTCCGGTCAAGACCCAGTCCCGCATCGACACACCCAAGGCGGAGGCCCGGCTCCGGCAGGGCACCGTCATGGTCGCGGGGGTGGCCTGGGCCCAGCACCGGGGCATCGAGCGGGTCGAGGTGCGCGTCGACGACGGGCCCTGGCAGCAGGCGCGCCTCGCGGACCAGGACACCGTCGACACCTGGCGCCTGTGGTCCTTCCCCTGGCAGGCCGCCCCTGGCGCCCACGCCCTGACCGTGCGCGCCACCGACGGCACGGGAGCGCCCCAGACCGAGGAGCGCACCCCGACCGTCCCCGACGGGGCGACGGGTCTGCACTCGATCGCGGTCACCGTCACCTGAGCCCGAGGGCCGATCGGGTCAGCGACCGGCGTACCGGCGGTCGAAGTCCCGCCAGTCCGCCTCCAGTTTCCACTGGAGCGCCGCCTTGGGGCTGTCGGCCAGGAAGGAGCGGCACCCGGCGCTCGGCGGCCGGTGCGTGGCGGGGGTGTCGTTGCGGCACGGCTCGGCGTAGGCGCCGTACCTGTCCTGTTCCTTCCACAGGTTGCGGCCCTCGACGAAGGCGTGGTCCAGGGAGGCGCGGGCCATGGTGCGCAGGTGCGCGACGGTCACCTTCTGGTCGGTGACGGCCTGCTGGAAGACGGCGGTCAGGTCGCTGCGGCTGACGCCCGGGTCGTCGGTGGCCAGGGCCACCGGGACGCCCGCGTCGAGGTAGGTGCGCAGCGGGTGCCGGTCGCCGCTGACCCGGAGAATCTGGGCGTTGCTGATCAGGGGTGCCTCCACGAGGACATGGCGCTCGCGCATCCGCGCGGCCAGCGCCCCGGGGTCCTTCTCGTGGGCGAGGTCGACGCCGTGCCCGATCCGGTCGGCTCCGGCCAGGCCGACGGCCTCGTTGATGTGGAAGGTCAGGTCACGGCCGCCGACTCCGTTGAGTCCCTCGACGAGTTCCCCGGAATGCAGGCTGATCCGCACCTCGGGGGCGCGCGACTTGAGGAAGCGGACCATCCTCATGTGCAGGGTGTAGTCGCGCAGCGCGACGGGCGCGTCCTCCGGCTGCACCATGTTCACGCCGACGAACCGGCCGAGCCGCTGGTGGACGAGCTCGAAGCCGAGGATCTGCTGGGCGAAGACGTGGCGCGGTGCCTGTGCGCGCAGTACCTGGTAGTCGAAGCGGACGGCGACCCGGCAGGCCTCCGGGGCCGTGCGGGTGTCACAGCCGAGGAGCGTGCGGTAGTCGCGCACGGCGCGGTCGGTGTCGGCGGCCGCCTGCCGGACCAGGACCCGAAACCGCGGGTCCGCCGTCAGCACGGAGTGGAACCGCGCGAAGTCGTCGGGGCCGGGGTCCTTCGGCAGGACGCGGTCGACGAGCTGGTTCAGGGCGCCCGCCTGCACAGTGGTGAGCGTCTCCAGATAGCTGCTGTGTTCCTTCGCGGCGGCCCGGGTCACTTCGGCGAGCATGTCGGCGTCGTGGCCGCGCTCGGCCTCGTCGAACTTGCCGAACGTGTCGAAGAAGTGGTCGTGGCCGGGCTGGGGATCACCGTCGGGTGGCAGGACGAACCCCTGCATGGACCAGGCCCGGACCACCTGCCGCCGGAACGGACCCGGCGCCACCGCGTCCTCCGCCGGGCGCTGTCCGGCCGGGCAGGTCCGGGGCCCGGGCGTGACGACGTACGTCGTGGTGTCGATGCACTTGCCGTCGCGGGCCGCGTAGCCGATCAGCGATTCGGCGCGCACCGCGCCGGCCAGGTGGTGGTGCAGATCGGCGCCCTTGGGCAGCTCGGCCAGGAAACGGCCGAGCTCGCTCGGAGAGCCGGCGATGCGCTCCAAGTACGCCTGGACCCGGGCCTGTTGAGAGCCGTCCGGGTCCGGCGTGGCGGCGGCCGCGGGCAGCACGCCCAGGGTCACGCCCAGCGCCGTCGCACCGGCCAGCACCGCCCATCGGGCGCCGTGCCTCTTGCGCATGTGTCTGTCCTCTCCTCGCGGGGGCGCACCTCGGCGTGCGCCGGAGTCCCTCCGCGCCCAAGAGTCGCAGCACGTCCCGGGGCCACCCGCGGGAACCGGTCAACCTGGGGCGGACCCTCGGGGTCAGGACCGGGGCGCCGTGGGCAGGATCAGGCTCCAGAAGGTGTTGAGCAGGGGCGGCGCGCCCCAGGCGGGGTCGCGGCGCGACAGCAGCTCGAAGCCCGTCGTGGCCGCGACGATCAGGTCCGCCATGTCGGTCCGCTCGACGGGCGCGTCGAGAAGGTCCTGGTGGGACGTCTCCGCGAGTTCGCGCCGTACGAAGGCCTGCCATTCGCGGCGCAGGTCCAGGCTGCTCTCGCGGACCCCTTCCGTGCTCAATCTCAGCCCGGCGCGGGACACCACGTCGCTGCGCAACTGGTCGGCGAGGGCGAAGGAGGTGCCGGTGAGGCGCTGAAGGGCGTTCATGCCCGGCCGTTGAGCGCTCTCCGCGGCCCTGCGCAACCGGGTCGCCGCCGCCGTCTCCACGCTCGTCGCCACCGCGGCCTTGCTCTCGAAGTGGAAGTGCAGCGCCCCCACGCTCACCCCGGCGCCGGCGCTGATGTCCGCCAGTTTCGCCAGTGCGTATCCGTGCCGCTCGAAGGCTTCGGCCGCGGAGTGGATGAGGGCGTCGCGGGTGCGTAAGGCGCGTTCTTGTCTGGCCACCGGTGGCTCCTGGTGCAAGGTGCGGGGGTCGTTCAACTGCGGATCGCGGGTCCGGTACGTCGTCGGCTACGGCTCGATGAGGCCGGCTCTGATGGCATACCGGGTCAGTTCGAGGCGGTCGCGCAGGCCGAGCTTGTGCAGCAGGTTGGCGCGGTGGCGCTCCACGGTCTTGCTGCTGATGACGAGGAGCTCCCCGATGTCCTTCGACGAGTACCCCTCGGCCACGAGTTTGAGGATCTCCTCCTCGCGCTCCGTGATCGCCCGGTCCGGCAGCGGCCGCCCCTGACGCAGGCGCTCCAGATACTCGCGGATCAGCGTGTTCTCGGCGCCGGGGTACAGGAACGGCTCGTCGCGCATGGCGGCTCGGCAGGCCAGGACGAGGTCGCGGTCGGCGACGGTCTTGAGGACGTAGCCGCAGGCTCCGGCCTTGAGCGCCTCGAAGAAGTACTGCTCGTTGTGATACATCGTCAGAATCAGGATGCGCAGGCCGGGTTGGGCCCGGGAGAGTTCCCGGGCCGCCTGGAGGCCGGTGCGGCGCGGCATCGCTATGTCGAGGACGGCCAGGTCCACCGGTGTGTCCCGCGCGCGCGAGACGGCTTCGGCCCCGTTGTCGGCCTCGGCGACGACGGTGAGACCGGGCTCGCTGTCGAGGATGAGCCGGATGCCCCTGCGCACCAGCGCGTGGTCGTCGGCGAGCAGGATGCGGGTCTGGTCCGGTGTCGTCATGCGGGGCTCCCTGCCATGGTGGCGATGACGAGGCGGACTTCGGTGCCGCCGTAGGGTCCCGAGCCGAAGGACAGCTCCGCGCCGGACAGCAGCGCGCGCTCGCGCATGCCGCGCAGGCCGTTTCCCTCCGGGGCCTGGCCGAGGCCCTTGCCGTTGTCGCTGATCAACAGCTCGACCAGCCCCTCGGGGCCGGGGCGCAGCCTCAGTTCGGCCTGGGTGGCGCCCGAGTGGCGGGCCAGGTTGGTGAGGGCTTCCTGGGCGATCCGGTACAGGACGAGCTCGCTCTCGGGGTCCAGCGGCGGCAGGCCCCGGTCGATGCGGTGGCGGACGGTCAGCCCCGGCAGGGTGAACTCGGCCGCCAGTGCTCGCAGGGCACTGGCGAGGCCGAGCTCTTCGAGCAGGCCCGGGCGCAGGGCTCTGGCTATGCGCCGGATCTCGTCCAGGCTGCCGCGCGTCGTCTCCTGTGCGAGGCGGAGCTCGTCGCTCAGGGCGGCGGGCGCGCGGTCGGCCGCGTGCTTCAGCTGGAGCAGTACGGCGGTGAGGGTCTGCCCCACCTCGTCGTGCAACTCTCTCGCTATTCGCTGGCGTTCGGCCTCCTGCGCGCCCAGGATGCGGGCGCTGCTGGCGGCGCGCTCGGATTCGAGGCGGTCGAGCATGGAGTGGAACGTCCGGGTCAGGTCGGCGACCTCCCCCGTTCCGACCACCGCCGCACGGGCCTCGCGGCGGGTCAGATCCGCCGTCGTCATGGCCTGCGAGAGGCGGTTGAGAGGAGCGAGCCCCAGGAACCGGACGAGCAGGGCGTTGATCACCAGCATCGCGGCGGCCCCGGAGACCACCACCTCCGCCTCACCGAGCCGTACGTGCTTGGACACCGTCACATACGGCCCCAGCAGGAGCGCCATGGCCACCACGACCACCGCCGCGTTCAGCAGAAAGATGCGCCAGAACAGCGACATCGCCGGTCCTCTCATTGCTCCGTGATCTGCCTGCCCTCCATGGGTGCCGGGGCACAGAGCCGCCTGCCTGAGGTGAACACGCTGGTCCCGGAAGTCTCCGCAATCGGTAGGGGTCACGTCCATACATGCTGGCACCCATTTCGGGGCCGGGTTCGACGCGGGGTCGGGACCAAAGCCCCTATGCGGCGGCGGGCATCGGTGGATTGCATGGCGTACCACGGAAGTTGGCCAGTTTCATACCCCACCGACCGAAGGGCTTCCCCGCTGATGAGTCATGTCTCCAGACGGCGTCTGCTTACTCTGGCCCCCGCTGTGGGAGTGGTCTCGGCCATTCCCCTGTCCCTCACGACGGCGCAGGCCGCCGCACCGCGCCGGGCGGGCACCAAAACAACGGCGCGGCCCCTTCAGGAGATTACCGACGCCTGGGGACAGTGGATGGCGCGCGAGCGGTTCCCCGCGTCGAACGGCTGCCGCTTCACCGCCTCCACGGATTACGGCAAGCAGAACTTCCTCGCCGACTACCACCGCCATCAGGTCGGCGCGAAGTACCAGGACATCATTTACGATGCCAACGCCCCTTCTCCCGTTCCCGGACAGGTCAGTTCAGTGGCCACGAACTACCGCAACGGAACAGAGGTCGAGCAGACCGTCACCTATAAGCAGAGCAAGACGACCGAGCAGGATCTGCGGATATCCGTCACCCAATCCCTGAAGATCGGCGTCACCGTCGAGGTGTCGGCCGAGATTCCGGCCGTCGCCAAGGTCAGCGAGACCACGTCGATCGAGGCGAGCCTGTCCTCGACGCAGGAGTTCACGCACAAGGAGACGCAGACGTGGAGCGTCGATCTCCCGCTGCGGATTCCGCCCAAGTCGCAGGTCGAGGCGACCCTGGTGGTCGGCACGCAGAAGTACGACATCGACTGGACGGCGACGGTCACGCTGCGGGGAAACGTCGCCATCTGGTTCAACGAGAAGGTCGACCTCAACCAGGACGGAAACCGCCACTGGCTGTGGTTCGTCCCCGTGGAGCAGGTGTTCCGGGACTGCCGGCAGCACCAGATCATCGACACTCCCGGATACGAGATCGTGGCCGACGGGGTGAACGCCTTCGCGAGCGGTACGTTCAGCGGGGGCCAGGGCGTCTCGCTGAATGTGAACGCCGATCAGAAGCCCCTGGGCGGCGGCCGGGGCGCCGTCGAATCCCGCACGATTCCCATCCCGCTCGCCGCGAACGGAAACCGGGTCGCGGTCCCCGGCCGCTGAGCGAACCGGCCCCACACGCGGCACAACGCGCCCGGGTGCGCGCGGCGCATATCCCGGAAACCGATCAGTAGGGTGACGGGGAGCCCGGGAAAGGGGGCGCTTCCATGGCGCAGGTGCGCGTACTGGCGGTGGATTTCGTCGGCACCCTGGCGGGCCACGGACCGGCTCCGGACGGCCGGTTGGTCGGAGAGGTCCTGCGGAGCCTGCCGGGGGCGGTGGTCCCGGAGGGCTTCCCCGCCCGGTTCGACACCGTCACGCGCCGAGCGCGCCGTACCGACGCCGCACGGGGCGTGCCCAGCACCTTCACCACCCGGCTGCACCGCGCAGCGCAGGACTGCGGCGCGCACATCCCGGATCTGCGGCGCGCTGTCGCGGCGGTGTTCACGGCGACGCCGGACGCGACGGTCGATCCCACGGCCGCCGCGGCCCTGCGGGAGCTGCACGCCGACGGCCTGACCTGCGTCCTGGCCTCCAACACGGACCGGCCGGTGCCGGTACGCCGCCGGACCCTGCGGGCCGCCGGACTCGGGGACTGCTTCGCCGCGCTGGTGCTGTCCGGCACCCTGGGCGTCCGCAAGCCGGATCCGCGCTTCTACGCCGCGGTGGCCCGTGCGGCGGACTGCCCGCCCGAGGACATCCTGTTCGTGGGCGACAACCCGCGGGCGGATGCCCTCGGCCCCCACGCGTACGGCATGTCCGCGGCCCTCATCACGTCAGGGCCCCGCGCCGCGGACCTGCCCCGGGCCATCACCACAATCGGCCATCTCCGCGAGCTGGCCGCTCACCTCGACGACCGGACTAGTACACCGGGTTGACAGCCCGACAAGCGGCCCGCGTGTTCTCGCCCCTTCAAGACGACGGTCATTCCCCGATGTCCTCGTTCCACAATGCGCGATTCTCCGCGATGAATTCCCGCATCATCGCAACGCATCGCGGGTCGTCCAGCACCACGACCTCCACCCCGTGCCGGGCCAGCCATTCCTGCCCGCCACAGAACGTCCTGTCCTCGCCCACGACCACGCGGGAGATGCCGAACTGCCGCACCAGGCCGCTGCAATACCAGCACGGCGACAGCGTGGTCACCATCGTCGTGCCCCGATAGGAGCGCTGTCGTCCCGCGGCACGGAATGCCGCCGTCTCGGCGTGCAGGGACGGATCTCCCTCCTGCACTCGCAGATTGCGGCCCCGGCCGAGCACGGCGCCGTCCGCGGCATAGAGCGCCGCACCGATCGGGATACCGCCCTCGGCGAGACCCGCGCGGGCTTCCTCGACGGCCGTCGCCAGCCATTGCCGGGCCAGATCCTGTTCCATGCTCCTCGTCCCTCCGCTCCGAATCGACCGGCGTTACCGGTTACTCCGCCGTCCGGTCGCGTGCGTAGCGCAACAGGACGACTCCGTTGCCGAAAGTGCGGGTTTCTACGAGGCGTACCGTGTGCGTGCCGGTGGCGACCGCGAAAAGACGCCTGCCCCTGCCGAGAAGGACGGGGTGGACATAGAGGCGGTACTCGTCGATGAGGTCGTGCCGCCTGGGTGTGGCGGCGAGATCGGCGCTGCCGAGCACGAGGTCCCCGCCGCGCTGCGCCTTGAGCGCCTCGATCTCGGCGACATCGACCTCATGCCTGACCGTGGCGTTCCATTCGGCTTTCTCAAGGGTCCGGGAGAACACGACCTTCGGCATCTCCCGCCAGATGTGGGCGAATTCGGCCACCGCGGCGGGGGCCGCGGGATCCGCGTCGGCGGTCGGCCAGTACTCGGCCATGAGTTCGTGGGTCACGCGCCCCTCCAGGAAGGCGCCCATGGTGGCGAGCTGTTCGTTGAAGTGCCGATGCAGCTCGTCGTCGACCAGGTGCCAGTCGATTTGCCCTTCGGGCCCCGCGAAGAAGCCGTCGAGAGAGACCGACACGGAGTGGATGATCTTTCTCGTCGTGGTCACCCGAGCGACGATACGCTCGCCCCGCCCGGAATTCCGCGCATGCGGTCAGCTCCTTTCGGGGCCGGGAGGCTCTCTCTTTCCTCGTGCCGCCGAACGGCCCGAAGGGTTGGCAGGACGCGGGAATCCGTACCCGCCAGGTGCGCCCTCTCGCCTCAACCCGCTCATTTCCAGCCAGAGTTCGCCGGCCGCACCGAGGGGGCGACCACCGTTGCCGCCGAGCGCCAACTCGCCTTCCCTCAGGGCCGGTTGTCTCCGGCCACGCCTCCGGCCAGCGCCGCGAAGGCCGCCTCCTCCACCGTGGCGGCCGACCGGAACAGGGCGTCGAGACCGCCCGCCCTGAGGATCCTCAGATGCCACGGCCGGGCGCAGACCACGCCGAGGTGCCCCTTGCGGTCCCGGACCCTGCGGTAGGCCCGGCTCAGCAATGTCAGGACGGCGCAGTCGAAGAACTCCACGGGCCGCAGGTCCACGATCACCCTCGCGCCGACGGGCTGGGTGGCGGCGTCCAGGTGCACCTGTACACCGGGCGCGGTGGCCAGATCGACCGTGCCGTGGACCTCGACCACGGTGAACCCCTGCATCAGGTACGTACGGGCGTTGCAGCACCGGTCCGGCAACAGCCCCGGCGGAAGCGGCACGGGGGCCGAGACGGATGGCCGAGCGGTGGTTCCCATGACAGCTCCCGGTCCAGAACTGACCCCCACGGGCGCGGAGGTACTCGGTAATGGGCAGTCACCGTGGTCCCGGGGTGACGCACTACCACCCTAGAAACAGCCCCGTATGCAGAAACGTGCAGCCTGCGATTTGTTCACCCTGGGGGGTGAACGGAATTTGCGCCACTCCCCGTTTGAGCACCGCACACGGGGTGTGAGGCCCGGATTCCGGGGGTTCGGACCCGACACGGCGTCAGCCCGGCCCGAAGTGCCCCACGCGCTCGCCCCGCGGGCTCACCCCGTCCGGCAGATGTCATGCTCTCGTCCATGGGAGATCACGGAAGGCACGACCTGGTACGCCGGAGCTATGACACCGTGGCCGAGACCTATGCGGCACGGCTGCTCGACGAGCTCGCGGGCAAGCCGCTCGACCGTGCGCTGCTCGCGAGCCTGGTCGAGCAGACGGAGGCGGGGGCACCGGTCGCGGACCTCGGCTGCGGGCCGGGGCATGTGGCGGGCCTGCTCGCCGACCGGGGGGTGAAGACGGTGGGCATCGATGTGTCCGGCGCCATGGTCGCCCTCGGGCGCCGCACCTTCCCCGCGGTGGACTTCCGCCAGGGGGATCTGCTGGAACTGCCCGCCGCCGACGGGGAGTTCGCCGCGTCCGTCGCGCTGTACTCCGTCATCCACCTGGCGCCGTCCGAGCTGCATGGCGCCTTCCGGGAGGCGCACCGGGTGCTGCGGCCCGGCGGCCTGCTCCTCGTCGCGTTCCATCTCGGCTCGGAGGTGCGGCACCTGGACGAGTGGTGGGGCCACGAGGTGGACATCGAGTTCCACTTCCTCGAAACCGGGCGCGTCGCGAAGGCGCTGGAGGACGCGGGATTCGCCGTGGAGATGCGGATGGAGCGCGCCCCGTACGCCGAGGAGGCCGAGACCCGGCGCGCCTATCTGCTGGCCCGCCGGAGCTGACGGCTGCGCGCCGGGCGGCGACAAGGATTGCTCGCGCGGCGGGGCCGGGCGCCCCGAGCGCGCCCGGCCCCGCGGGCGGATCAGTACGCGCCGAAGACGTTGTCGATCGAGCCGTACGTCTTGGCGGCGTAGTTGCAGGCGGCGGTGATGTTGGCCACCGGGTCGTAGCTGTCCAGGGACGTACCCGGCACGTGGAAGGCGAGGAACGTGGGCTGGATGACCTGGAGCAGACCCTTGGACGGCGTTCCGGCCACCGCGTTGGAGTCCCAGTTGTTGATGGCGAGCGGGTTGCCCGAGGACTCGCGCATGACGTTGCGGTAGATGCCGTCGTAGCTGCCGGGGATGCCGTGCTGGGCCATGATGTCCAGCGACTGCCGGATCCAGCCGTCCAGGTTGTTCGCGTACGCGGGCGCGCTGGTCGCGGTGGTCGTGCTGGCAGCGGTGAGGGTGGCCGGGCGGGCAGAGCGGTCGGCCCGCTGGGCCGAGGCGTCCCGGGCGGCCGGGGCGCCGACGGTGAGCTTCAGGCCGGGGTGGATCATCGCGGGGTTGCCGCCGATGACGCTCTGGTTGTCCTGGTACAGCTGCTTCCAGCCGCCGCTCACGTTGAGGGCGTCGGCGATCTTGGCGAGCGAGTCCCCGGCGACGACGGCGTAGCTCGTGGACGCCCCCTTCACCGCCGTGATCGGCTTGGCGGCCGCGAGGGCGGGCGCGGCGACCTTCGCCGTGGTGGCGGAGTGGACCGACGCCGGAGCGGCGGTGGCCGTGGTCGCGCCGATCACCGGGATGGCCAGGACGGCGCCGCCCGTGCCTGCGGCGGCGAGGCCACGGGAGAGCGGGCTGGACTTGGGGCGGCGGTGCTTGCCCTTTGCAGGCATGGTGTTCTTCCTCTCCGTCGCCTACGAGGTGAGCTGTCGGGTTCGGACGGGAGATGTCCGGTCGCGGCACACGCGACTTCACCCCAGCCGGTCCGGAATCCGGACCGGCGGCTTACCTGGGTCCCCCGCTCCTGCCGTACGTGTCTGGGAGGCTCCGGACGGCGGCAGGATTCGGCGTTCCTTCCGGATTGACGGTGAACGTAAACGAATATGCCGAGTGGAAACAAGGCCAGAATTCAGGGGGACCCATCCGGGATATAGATCCACTTAAATCCACCCGCCCGACCCGTCCCCGCGAAGGCCCTCAACTCGCTTTCCGTTGTGCCGAAATGACGAATCGAAGCCCGCACGGCCACCCCACCCCCACGTGACCCACTTCACTCGCGCGCCGGGTGCCCGGACAGGCTGATCACAAAAAGGGGAGCGTCATCCATTAACCCCCAATTGGGACATTTCAAAACCAGAGGCAGCGAATCCGATAACCCCGCAATTGGGACACTCGGGACTTCCTTCACCCCTCAGACCTCCCCCGGCGGGCCGGCACCCGTGACCCCGCACACCCGTGCCGGGGATCATGGTCACGGCCCGCCCTCCACGGTGGGACACGGCGGCAGAGAGGTGGCACGGTGATCCGGGAGAGCGCGGAGTACGACGTCCTGGTGGTCGGAGGTACGGGGGTGGACACGGTCGTGCGCGTCGACTCCCTGCCGGTCCCGCTCGCCGACTCGGTGCAGGTCGGGCCCATCGAGGAGTGGCCCGGCCACACGGGCGCGAACGTGGCCCTCGGGGTCCGGGCGCTCGGCCTGGAGGTCGGCCTGATCGACTGCGTCGGTGACGACTGGACCGGTTCCCAGGTGCGCCGACTGCTGGCCGAGGGGGACGTGGACTTCGCCCCGCTGATCTCGCCCGCGGGCACCCGCCGGGCGGTGAACCTGGTGGACGCCGAGGGGCGGCGGATGTCGTTCTACGACGCCCGCGACCCGGCCGACCTGCGGATGCCCCGGGAGTTCTACCTGCCCCGGCTCCGCAGGGCCCGGCACGTCCACCTCTCGATCACCAACTTCGCGCGCTTCCTCTACGACGACATCCAGGAGCTCGGCGTGCCGGTCTCCACCGATCTGCACGACTGGGACGGACTGGCCGAACACCACCGGGAATTCGCCCTCCGCTCCGACCTCGTGTTCCTCAGCGCGGCGGGCGCGGGCGCCCGCACGACCGCGCTGATGCGGGAGATCCTGCGCGAAGGCCGCGCGGACACCGTGGTCGCGACGGCGGGAGCCGACGGCTCCCACGTCCTCACCCGGGACGGCCACTCCACCCCGCACCACGTCCCGGCGGTCGCACCGCGCGCCCCCGTCGTGGACACCAACGGGGCGGGGGACGCATACGTCAGCGGCTTTCTGTACGGCAGGCTCACCGGCCGGGACACACGGGAATGCGGCCGCCTCGGCGCCGTGGCCGGCGCCCACGCCTGCACCGCCCCGGCCGCCACCGACCCCATCTGCCTCAAAGACCTGCTGGCGGCCGATCAGATCGCCTGAAATCATTTCGGCGTTCGCCGCCGGGCAGTCCGTGACAACCACCCCCGGCACGCAACCAACGCCCTGAGCACCTTTTCTTACGCCCCATCAAGTCCCGTCAGGAAGAACATGAACGACAACAGCGAATTCAAGAACTATTCCCCGACCACTCTCGCCGACGTTCTGGGCCGCGCCCAGGTCATGGACATCGGTATTCGCCCTTTGTGGTCTCCGATGCCGCGGGTCGCCGGTCCCGCGTTCACCGTGCGCTGCCCCGCGGGTGACAACCTCATGCTGCACGCGGCCATCCATCGCGCCGAGCCCGGCTCGGTCATCGTCGTCGAATCGGGCGACCTGGACTACGCGCTGGCGGGCGGAAACGTGTGCGCCGTCGCCCAACGCCGGGGGATCGCGGCATTCGTGGCCGACGGTGTCATTCGCGACCTCGCCGAGGTCCGCGAGTTGGGCTTTCCCGTGTTCGCCCGGGGCGTCATCCCCATCCCCGGGACCAAGACGGCGGTGGCTCCCCTCAACGAGCCGGTGCGCTGCGGCGGGGTGCGCGTGGCGGCCGGCGATGTCGTGGTGGCCGACGAGGAAGGAGTCGTGGTCACTCCCCACGCGCGCCGCGAGCAGGTGCTCCTCGACTCCCGGCGGAAGGTGGCCAAGGAGGCCGCCGAGTCCCTCGACTCTTGGCAGGAGGCGCACCGGGCGCGCATCGACAAGGCTCTGAGCGAGGGCGGTTTCCAGGGCTGATCCCCCGGTCCGCGACGGCCTTTTCCTGGGGCTGCGTTGACGGCTCAAGGCCGGTGGACGCGCGTTCGCCCACCGGCCACGCGACTCACACCGTCCCTACCTCACGGACGAGTTCGAGGCCCAGGACCCGGTCCAGGTAGGCGAAGGTCTCGAACTTCGCGCCCTGGGGCACATCGGTGTCCCTCTCCAGATCGCCCAGCAGGCGCAGGGCGGCCGAGGTGTCCAGCCGGTTGTCCAGGGCGGTACGGGCGGCGCCCTTGAGTTCGGCCGGGACCGGCTTCGAGGGCTGCTCGGCCCACACGGCCACGGCGCGCCGCCAACGGGCCAGGGTGCGGCCCGCTTCGCCGACCTCGTCGGCCGTCAGCGAGACCGGTTCCTCGTAGCCGTGGCCGAGCAGCAGCAGCCGGACGGCGAGCAGATCGGCGGATTCCAGCGACGGCGACCGGGCTTCGCCGATGTGGAGGCAGGCCGCGCCCGCCCCCTCGTACGTGCCGCCGGCGAGGTGGACGCCGGGCGGGCCGCCGAGCGCCTCGGCCAGCTCGGCCGGATCGCCCTCGGCGTCGGCCGGCCGGATCCCGGCGGCCGGGGCGGACGGGTTGCCCGGACCGGCCCGGCCGATGAGCACCGCCCTGCCCCGCATTTCGACGACGCGCGCCAGCACGTCCGCGACCAGCAGCACCCGCAGTCCGGTCCCCTGGGCGCCGTCGTCCGGCACATGGGCCCAGATGCGCAGCGGTCCCGGTCCGGCGAGTTCATCGACGATTCGCAGCACGTCGCCGAGCCTAGGCGCTGACGCCCGGCCGTGACACCGGTCCGCGCCCGCCCGCACGAAGAACATCGCGCCCCGCGCCGCGCCTCAGGCGAGCAGCGGCCTCAGCGCGCCGGCCCGCAGCCGTGTGACGAGCGGCGCCGCGTACCGGCGCGCGGACCAGGTGACCGCCAGCGAGACCAGGCCGCCGACCACGAACGCGACCAGGACGTCATGCGGATAGTGCGCGCCGACGTACACGCGCGAGGCACCCATCAGAAGGGCGACCAGCGCCGCGACCGCGCCGAGGCGCCGGTCGACGAGGAACAGGGCGACGGCCGCGGCCGCGGCCACCGTCGTGTGGTTGCTGGGGAACGCGTAGTCGTCCAGGGGCGGGCACTTCTCGATGAGGAAGTCGTGGGGCAGCGCCCGGCAGGGGCGCGGCTCGGTGAACACCGACTTGATCGCGTCATTGACCACGTACGCGAGCACCACCGCGAACGGCGCGGCCAGCGCGGCCGCCATCACCGGGGCGTCCTTGCGCCGGGCCGCCCACCAGCCGACCAGCATGAACACCGCGAACAGCGCGATGCCGTAACTCGTGAAGGCGGACACCGGCCCGTTCAGCCAGTGCGTGTGCCGGGCGAAGTCGGTGATGTCGCCGTACAGGCCGCCGTCGATGGACGCGCCGTCCAGGGCCTGCGTCGTAGCGGTGGAACTGGTCATGGGATGCGGTTCTCCGGTGGTTCGGGCGGCAGTGCGCGCCCCGCGGGCAACGGGACGGGATGACGGGCGGGACTCCAGGTGACTGCCGGGTGAGCGGAACATGAACGTCTACAAGCACGTAGACGTTAAACCACCTGGATCGGTTGCGCGGTACAGCGGTCCGGCCGGGCCGGCTTCGCGGCGGGCCTCAGGCCCAGAGCGCCTCGGCGACCGCCACACCCATGAAGACCGCGCAGAGCCCCGCCACCACGCTGACCACCACGTTGGCGGCGGCGTAGAACTTCGCCCCGTCCTCGGCGAGCCGCAGCGTCTCGTAGGAGAAGGTCGAGTACGTGGTCAGCGCGCCGCAGAGACCGGTGCCGACGAACAGTTGCACCTGCGAGGACGCGGCGCCCGCCGTGACCGCGCCGGTCAGCACGCCCAGGATCAGGCAGCCGACGACGTTGACGGCGAACGTGCCCCAGGGGAAGACGCTGTCGTGCCTCTTCTGCACGGTCAGGTCGGTCAGGAACCGCAGCGGCGCGCCGATGGCCGCCCCCAACACCACGAGCAGCCAGTTCACTTGCCGTGCTCCCGTCCCGCGTACCGGATGACCTCGCAGTCGTCGAGCATCACCAGGCCCTCGCCGACCAGCTCGTCGAGCCGCGGCAGGAAATCCCTCACGCGCTGCTCGTCATCCACGATGACGATCGCCACCGGCAGGTCCTCGCTGAGCGAGAGCAGCCGCTGGGTGTGGATGAGGGAGGAGGCGCCGAAGCCCTCGATGCCCCGGAACACACTGGCTCCGGCGAGCCCGGCCGCGTGCGCGCGGTGCACGATCTCGGTGTACACGGGCTTGTGGTGCCACAGATCGCTCTCACCGATGAGGATCGTGAGGCGCAGCGCCCGTCCGGTCGGTCCGGTCATCGCCGCCTCCGCACCAGGGCGCGGCGGGTCACCCACACCGCGCTCCACACCATCGTGAGCGCCGTCACGAGCGTCAGCGCCAGATAGGCCAGACCCGCGCGCGGCTGCCCCGCGGCCAGGAGCTTCTGGATGTCGACGGCGTACGTGGAGAAGGTGGTGAAACCTCCCAGCACCCCGGTTCCGAAGAACGGCCGCACGAGCCGGTGCGCCGCCCACACCTCGGTGATCACCACCATGAACACCCCGATCACGGCACAGCCCACGCCGTTGACCAGCAGCGTCGTCCAGGGGAACGAGCCGGGGTGGGTGACCCACAGGAGGGAGGCCCCGTAGCGGGCGCAGGCGCCGACCACACCGCCGAGCGCCACCACGGCGACGACCGGACCCAGGCCGTGCGCCACCTCGCGGCGCTGCGCGGGCACGGCCAGATCGACATCCGGGTCGGTGGGCCGGGCGACCGCCCTGGGCTGCTGGACTCCCTTGGACATACCTCTCCTACCTGGAGGGCGCCCTTCCCCAAGCTCTCGGCTCGTTCGAGCAGGGGGAGACCCCGTGCCGGGCGCACATGCTCGCAAGCAGGGACCGTTGGCGGCGCGGATGCCGCGGTTCGGGTACGGCGGGCCCCACCGCCGCGCGGCGAACACCAGGGATCACCGCTTCCCCAAGGCTAGCTCCCGGCCTCACCCGCCCGCCAACGGGCCCGGGCCGGGCGTTCGGTCAAGGCCTCGGGTGATGTGGCGGTGGCGGTGGCAGCGAGTCGAGGCCGGGGGCCGCGTCCGGCCAGACCAGCAGGACCGGGCACGGCGCGTGGTCGACGACGAACCGGGTGGCGGGGCCGAGGCTGCGCGGCCCCAGACGCGTACGGTCGCCGTCGCGGGCGCAGACCAGGAGGTCGGGGCCCGCAACGGCGCGGACGACCTGCTGTTCGGGGCGTCCGTGCAGTGCGAGTCGGCGGGCCGGTCGTCCCAGGCGGCGCTCGGCCTCGGCGAGGAGGTCGTCCGCGGCAGCCCAGGAGAGGCCTTCCAGACGGTTCCCGGGATCGCGTTCGGCACGGCCGCGCCCGAGGAGCCCGGCGAACGCGCCGTGCGCGGCCTCGGGGACCGCGTCGTCGGTGACGTGCAGGAGTACGCAGTCCCCGTCGGCGGCCCGCTCACGCGCGGCGTCCACGCAGGCGGGCCAGGTGCTCTCGGTGATCCAGACGATGACGCTCATGGAATGCGGTCAGCCTCCGATCGTGTGCAGCGCCGCCCACAGCGCGGCGGTCGACGCGACCAGTGTGGCGGGAACCGTCAGCAACCCGAGGCGGGTGAAGTCGCCGAGCGCGGGCGCGTCGTCGTGTTCGTGCAGGATGCGCCGCCACAGCAGGGTGGCGAGCGACCCGACGTAGGTGAGGTTGGGGCCGAGGTTGACGCCGATGAGGACGGCCAGCACCGGGCCGGGGCCGCCCGCCGCGGCCACCGGGAGCAGGGCGAGCACGGCGGGCAGGTTGTTGATGAGGTTGGAGAGGACCGCCGCGACGGCGACCACGGCGAGCAGGGCGGGCAGCGAGTCGCCTTCGGGGAGCAGCCGTCCGATGGCGGAGCCGAGCCCGTTGTCCACGACGGCTTTCACGACGATGCCCAGACCGAGCACGAAGAGACAGAACGGGATGCCGGCCGAAGCCACCAGGGAACGTGCGGTGGTGCGCCGCCGGCGCAGCGCGCGGACGGCGAGGACGAGAGCGCCCGCGAGGGCGGCCCAGGCCGGGCTGAGGCCGGCGAACGACGTGACGACGAACCCGCCGAGCGTCAGCCCGAGGACCACCAGGGTGAACACCGGCACGTCCGTGCCGCCCGGCGCCCGTGCCCCGCGCGGGGTCGCCGCCAGGTCGGTGCGGAAGAAGCCGCGGAAGACCGCGTACTCGACGGCGATGGCGGCCAGCCAGGGCAGCGCCATCAGCGCCGCGAACCGGGTGAACGAGAGCCCGCTGGCGGCAAGGGCCAGCAGGTTGGTGAGGTTGGAGACGGGCAGCAGCAGGGAGGCGGAGTTCGCCAGGTGCGCGGTGGCGTAGACGTGCGGGCGGGCCCGGACGCCGGAGCGGGCCGCCGTCGCGAACACCACGGGGGTGAGCAGCACCACGGTCGCGTCCAGGCTGAGCACCGCGGTGACGACCGCGGCGACGGCGAACACCCCGCCGAGCAGGCGCCGGGCACTGGCACCGCACAGCCGGGCGACGGCGTCCCCGGCTGCCGCGAACAGGCCCTCGTCGTCACAGAGTTGGGCCAGTACCAGCACTGCGGCGAGGAAGCCGACCACGGGCAGCAGATCGCGGGTCTGCTGCCACGCCGCGGTGGGCGAGACCGCGCCGAGCGCGACGACGAGCCCGGCCGCGGGCAGCGCCGCCACCGCTTCCGGCCAGTTGCGGGGGCGTACGACGGCGAAGGCGAGCACGCCGAGGAGGAGGACGGCCGAGACGATCTCGGCGGTGACGGTACTCAGGGTCGGCCTCCGGGCAACGGACGATCACAGCGGCGGGTCCAGCGCCGACCCACCGCAGAAGACCCTACGTGCTGCTCGTCACCGCGTCCGCCGACGGGGCCGCCGCCCGTCCTTCCTGCTCCCAGGGTGGGGGGCGGCGCCTCCGCGCTCCGGCGCGCAGGCCGGCTCGGTCAGCAGCGCCCCCGGCCGCGGGTCGTGCCCGCGGCCGCGACCCTGGGCCCCGTCTCGGCGCTGCGGGTGCGCGGCAGCGGCAGCAGCTCCCCCATCTCCCCGCGCAGGGCGGTCGCGTTGCGCGCGGTGACCCGGCCGAGGGGGGCGGGGGTGAGCACGGACTGGCTCTGCACGTAGGCGACGAAGCTCTCGAAGTCCCGGGTGTGCCGCACCGGCTCGGTGTGGTCGAGCAGGGCCGGGTAGTCGTCCGCGCCGATCAGCGTGTAGGCCGTGGTGGCCAGCCGGTAGGTGGCGTGCAGGTCGAGCGGGGTGCCGTCGATGAGGACGTCGGCGGGGTTGACGCGGTTGCCCACCGGTCCGGCGGCGTCGAACGTGTACCGCACGTTGTGCGACACGGCGAAGGGCGCGTAGGTGAGGGCGGTCCCCTTCATCCTCCACTGCTGTTCCAGCGTGTCGTGGATGCACTGGCCCGTGACGGTCGCGGTCAGGATGGGGTTTCCGTAGCCCACCGCGTTGAACGCCTTGCGGTAGGAGACCGCCCCCTGGGTGGTCGCGTCGAGGGTGAGGTCGGTGTTGATGACGCTGGGCCCGACGCGGGGCGCCAGCGAGATCAGTGCCAGGTCCGCGGGGACGTTGGCGTAGATGTTCCCGGTGTCGAAGGGGTCCAGGTTCTGGGCCCCCGCCCACAGCGCCCAGTCGGCGGCGAGGTTGCCCATCGTGCTCTCGCCCATGCTGTTCAGGGTGCGCGTGAACGACGCCGTCTGGCGCCCGATGCGGGTCGCGCCCCGGTTGTTGGCGTAGCCGGTCCAGTAGTCGGCGGTGTCCTTGAGGTCCTGATGGGGCGTCACGTCGTGGGTGTTGGGGTGGTTGGTCGAGGTGGTCAGCTCGCGCACGACCTTCCCCGTCACCGGGTCGAGCCGCAGGTTGATCTCATTGATGAGCTGAGCGTGGCAGCCCGCCTCGACGAACGGGCGCGGCCGGCCGGCGGGGTCGGGCACCATCATGTTGAACGCGCAGTGCCAGTGCCCGGTGACGATCGCGTCGATGTCGGGCGACGCGGCGAGGGCCAGATCATAGGCGGGCCCCGACGGTGCGCTCCCGCTGTTGAAATCGCTTCCGGCCACCGCGCCGTCGTGCATGCTGAGCACGATCGCGTTGACTCCCTGCGATTTGAGCAGCGCCGCATAGCGGTTCGCGGTCTTCAACTCGTCCAGCATGCGCAGCGCCGTCTGGAATCCCGTCGAAGAGGTTTCGGTTCCGGTGACCGTGAGGTGGATGAATCCGATCGGCAGGCGCCTGCCGCCCGGCCCCTGCACCCATTCCACATTCACCGGGGGAAGGACGGTCCTGCCGGAATTCCCCCACAGCATGTTGGCGCAGTAGTAACGGAAGTTCGCGCCGGGAAAGGTCCGCCCCGCCGAGTCGGGGAAACTGTTCGTCCAGCCCTCGCCCGCGTACGGTCTGCCGTGCTCCATGTGGTCGATCATGAATCCCGGCGTCCGGTCGAACTCGTGGTTTCCGGCCGTCGCGAAGTCGAGCCCCAGCCGGTTCAGCGCCTCGATGGTCGGCTCGTCGGCCAGCGACTCGGCCGGGAACTCCCAGCCGGAGAACAGGTCCCCTGGGGCGAAGAAGATCGAGTTGGCGTGTCCGGCCCGCAGGTTCTCCAGATGCGTGGCCAGATACGCGACGCCGCCCACGGTGAACTGTTCTCCACCCGCGCCGGTAATGACCGCGTCACCCGGCGGCGGGGCCTGCAGATAGCCGTGCAGGTCCGTGATGTTGAGCAGTTGTACGTCCACGTACTCCGAGGCGCTCGCGGCGTCACGGGCGTGGCCGCTGGCCAGGGCCGGCGTGCCCGTCGCCGCCATCGTCACGAGTGATCCCGCCACAGTCATGAAGCTGCGTCGACCCACGCCCCACATATCGACTCCCTCATTCGAAAACTACGCGGCCACGCCGGGAGTGATGTTCCGGCTCCCCACCTGGCGGCCCGAAGAACTACGCGACACGAATCCACTGATTGCGGGCACAAGAAATACAACACAACAGGATGGCCGAACCCGAGACACGCCGCCGGACAAGGCGCGCCGGATCCCCGCCACCGACGCTCACCACTCCAGCGCACGAACCGCACGGGCAGAAAACGACGCGCGAAACGCGGAGGAGGCGTCACATGACGAGCGGCTGAACTGAAACGGCCGTCCTCCAACCCCGCTTGCGCGCTCCCGTCATGAATACGTGTCAAGTCCCCGGAGAATGCGGCACCCCTCCGGAGCCCCTTCCCAGGACAGGGCACGGCGGTGTCGAAGGCTAATCGGCTCCGCCCTCTCCTCATCGAAGGCCGCCCTTCTCCGATCCACGCCGCACGTCCCCGCGCCGGGGCCGTACTTCCTCGTCGAGTTCCCGCGCACCCGGCACACGGCTCAACCGCCCGCATCGCGGCGGCCGATGGACACCCGGAACCGGATCGTGCCCCGGGTCGCCCGTCTTCTTCGGCACGAAACCCGGCCGCCCCGCCGAGATGCACCCGCTGGAATTGTCCCCCGCGGCCGTGCCCCCAAATCAGGCTTGCGTCAAGGGAGTTGAAAGACCGGAAGGCGGGCCGCCAGGGTCAGCGCTCTGCCTGCAGGGCGTACAGGAGCGGGATGCGCGGGGCGGTGTCGGGCAGCCGCCACCAGCCTTGCGGAGTGGGCACCATGTGGGGCCAGCGGGGCCAGGGAAGCTCGGGGCTCTCGCGCAGTGCGGTGATCCTCAGCCCGGCGCCGAGGAGGGCGTTGACCACCTCGCCGAGACCGTGCGCCCACTCGAAGCACTCGGTCGCGTCCCGCACGGGCGGGCCGTCGGTGTAGGTGTACGTGGCATCGCGGCGCACGGGCCCGCGGCCCGCCACATAGTCGTGCCGCAGCAGCAGCTCGTCACCCTCCCCCCGGCCCGGCGAAGGTCCCAGGGAGGTGAGCAGCGGGTGGAACTCGGCGAGGTAGAGACGGCCGCCGGGGCGCAGCAGAGCGGCGATCGCCGAGGCCCAGCGGGCGAGGTCCGGCAGGTAGCACAGCGCGCCCTTGCCCGTGTAGACGACGTCGAACCGTCGGCCGTCCAGCGCCTGGGCCGCGTCGTAGACGTTGGCCTGGACGTATTCGACGTCCAGGCCCGCCTCGGCGGCCAGGTTCCGCGCCGCCGAGACCGAGGCGCCGGAGAGGTCCAGCCCGACCGTACGGGCCCCTCGCGCCGCGAACGCCATCGTCTCGGTGCCCAGATGGCACTGGAGGTGCAGGACGTCCCGTCCGGCCAGGTCCCCGAGGTCCTGCCACTCGTACGCCGCGAACCACCGGGCGGGATCGGCGCTCTTGTCCGCCACCGCGTAGAAGCGGCTGGCCAGGTGGACCGGGGTGCGGGCATCCCAGTTCGCTTCGTTGGACGCCATCATCCGCCGTACCGCCGGATCGAAGTCGTCGGTCATGTCGGTCAACCGGCCTCCCCTCACGGACACCACTTGTCCCGACCCTACCCAGCCCGCCCGGAGGTAAGTGCCCCCTACAGGTCGGGCAGCGGCCCCTCGCAGGCGAGGTGGGCCGGCGGGGGCACGGGCAGGGCTCGGGGGCGGGGACGCGACGGCAGGGTGCCGAGACGCGCGCCGGGTCGTGCCGCGTTGATCGCCCGCACCCGCCCCAACGGTCCGGGCGTGAGGCGGGAGTTGGCGCGCACGAACGCGTTGAAGCTCTCGAAGTCGCGGGTGTGACGGACCGCCGCGGTGTGCTGGAGCAGCGCGGGATAGCCGTCGGAGCCGAGGAAGGTGTACGCCATGGAGGCGAGCCGGTACGAGGCACGGAGGTCGAGCGGGGCGTTGTCGATGAGGACATGGTCCGGGCTGACGCGTGCTCCGGGCGGCCCGGCGGCATCGAAGACGTAGCGCACGTTGGAGGAGACGGCGAGCGGCGCGTAGACCAGATCCGCCCCCTCCTCGGTCCACTGCTGTTCCAGCGCGTCATGAATGCACTGGCCGGTGACGGTGGCGGTGAGGACGGGACAGCCGTACCCGACCGCCCTCCAGGCCTGGTCGAAGGTGATCACCCCGCCCGAGGACGGGACGTGCGGCAGCCCGTGGACGATGACGCTGCGCCCCGTGCGGGGAGCCACGGCGATCAGGGCCAGATCGGCGGGCGCGTTCGGGTTGACGTTCCCGTTGTCGAAGGAATCCGGCTTCTGGCGCCCGGCCCACAGCGCCCAGTCGGCCACCAGGTTCCCCATCCGGCTCTCCCCCGTGGCGCTGAGCCGGTCCGAGAAGGAGGCGGTCACCCGCCCGACGGGCCGGGAGCTGCGCCGGTTCGCGTACCCGGTCCAGTAGTCGGCGACTTCTTTGAGGGCCGGGTCGGGCGGTACGTCCCGGGTGTTGGGGTGGTTGGTGGAGGTGGTCAGCGCGCGGACCACCGACCCGGTGCGCGGATCGAGCCGGAGGTTGATCTCGTTGATCAACTGACCGTGGCAGCCCGCCTCCACGAAGGGGCGGGGCCGGCCCTGGGGATCGGGCAGCATCATGTTGAAGGCGCAGTGCCAGTGGCCGGTGACGATCACGTCGATGTCGGCCGTCACGGCCAGGGCCAGGTCGTAGGCGGGACCGGAAGGGAGCGTCGCGCTGTTGAAGTCCTCCCCGGCCACGGCCCCGTCGTGCATGCTCAGGACGATGGCGTTGACCCCACGCCCCTTCAGCTCCGCGGCGTACCGGTTCACGGTGGCGACCTCGTCGAGCGTCGCGAGCGCCGGCTGATAGGACGTGGAGAAGCGCTCCGTGCCGACCGTGGTGAGGTGGATGAAGCCGATCGGCAGCCTGCGCCCGCCCGGCGCGTCGACCCATTCGATGTTGTACGGCGGCAGCACCGTACGGCCGCTGTCCCGCCAGACCGCGTTGGCGCAGTAGTAGCGGAAGTCCGCCCCGGTGAACGCTCTGCCCTGGGAGTCCTGGAACGAATTGGTGCGGCCCATGCCCGGGTACGGGATGCCGAGTTGCATATGGCCGTTCAGGAACCCCGGTGTGCGGTCGAACTCGTGGTTCCCGGCCGTCGCGAAGTCGAGCCCCAGCCGGTTCAGCGCCTCGATGGTCGGCTCGTCCGCCAGGGTCTCCGCCGCGAACGTCCAGCCCGAGAAGAGGTCGCCCGGGGCGAAGAAGATCGAGTTGGCGTGACCGGCCCGCAGCCGCTCCAGATGGGTGGCCATACAGGCCACCCCGCCCACCTCGTACGCCCGGCCGCCCGCGCCGGTGATCACCGCGTCCGCGCCCGGCGCGCCCTGGAGGAAGCCGTGCAGATCGGTGATGCTGAGCAGCTGGACATCGACGTACTCGTGCGCGCTCGCCGCGTCCCGCGCGTGCGGGGTGGCGAAGGCGGGGACCCCGGTCGCCAGCAGGGCTCCCAGCGAACCTGCCGCGGTCATGAAACTGCGCCGGCCGAGCTCGCGCACATCCGCCCCCTGTCCAGGGTCGAGGCTTCCCCGCGTCCGCGGACAGGCGCCGGTCCTGCGTCACCCGGCGCCATCCCTCGCCCCCGTGGCGAAGGGATCGGGCGCGCCCAACCTAGATCGTCGACTCGCGGCAGACACGCTTGCGCGCGAAACGCGGCCGTCGTGTCGCGACGCTCCGCGGCTGTCCTTCCGTTTCCATGAGGACGGAACCGGAAATCGGCTGGATCCCGCTCAACCGCGCCAAGCCCGCTCAACTCCTCTCCTCAGCCGCGGGTCCTCCCGGCCGACCGGTTCACACACGAGAACCAGCGGGAGCAGAGGCCATGGCAGTTCGTACGGTACGGAGAGTCAGAACCGCGATCTTCGCGGCGGCCGTCGCCGCGGCGGTGACCGCCACCGCGTTCGTCGAGCCCGCCTCGGCGGAGCAAGCACGCCCCACCAGCCACCGGGCCGCCCAGCGAGCCATGGACGCCGCGGTCGCCGCGGGCGTGCCCGGCGTGATCGGGGTGGCCGAGGACGGCCACGGCCGCTGGACCGGCGAGGCGGGCGTCGCCGACACGCGCACCGGACGCGAACGCCGGGCCCAGGACACCTTCCGCGTCGGCTCCCTCACCAAGACGTTCATCTCGACCGTGCTGCTCCAACTGGAGGCGGAAGGCAGGCTGAGCCTCGACGACACGGTCGACCACTGGCTGCCGGGCGTGGTGCGCGGCCACGGCAACGACGGGCGCTCCATCACCCTGCGCCAACTCCTCAATCACACCAGCGGGATCTTCGACTACACGCGGGACCCGGGCTTTCGGAACCTCCTCTTCGGCCCCGGCTTCCTCCAGCACCGCTTCGACACCTGGAGCCCGGACCGGCTCGTACAAACCGCCCTGGCCCACGAGCCCTATTTCGCGCCCGGCACGAGCTGGACGTACTCCAACACCAACTACATCCTCGCCGGGATGGTGATCCACAGGGTCACCGGCCACACATACGCGCAGGAGGCGGAGCGGCGCATCCTGCGCCCCCTGAACCTGCGCTCCACCTCGTTCCCCGGCACCGAGGCCCGGATGCCGGCCCCCAGCGGCCGGGCGTACTCCACGCTCGGCGGCACACCGGACCGGGTGTACGACGTCACCGAACTCAACCCGTCCGTCGCCGGGTCGGCCGGCGAGGTGGTCTCCGACTCCCCCGACCTGAACCGCTTTCTCCGCGCCCTGCTGGGCGGGAAGCTGCTGCCTGCCCGCCAGCTCGCGGAGATGACGACGACCGTCCGGATCGGCACAAGCCCGAACGCTTCGTACGGGCTCGGCCTGATGAAGGTGACGCTGTCCTGCGGCACCGAGGTGTGGGGCCACGACGGCGGCATCTTCGGCTCCAGCTCCGAGGCCCTGGTGACCAAGGACGCCCGCCATGCGCTGGCCCTCAACTTCAACGCCGACTGGACCGGCGACGTGATGGCGGTCGCGGAAGGGGAGTTCTGCGGTAAGTGACCTGTGCGTGCGGCCGGTTGAGGCGACAGCACGGCCCCATTGCCGTCCACCGGGGTGGGCTGCAACTCGCGTCGCCTGCATCCGGACCGCCCGCTAGGGGCCTTCGGGGTCGACCCGGGCGGCACGGCTGAGGAGGAGCTCCCTTTCCTGGGCGTTGTGCGTCAGCGAGGCGGCGCGCTCGAACTCCGCCCGCGCCTCGGCGGCCCGGCCCAGGCGCTCCAGGAGGTCGCCGCGGACGCTCGGCAGCAAGTGGTAGCCCTTCAGGGCCGGTTCGTCGCGCAGGGCGTCGACGAGTTCCAGGCCGGCCGCGGGTCCCTCGGCCATCGCGACGGCGACGGCCCGGTTCAGCTCGATCACGGGGGACGGGGTCAGCTCCATCAGGCGGCCGTACAGGAGGGCGATCGACGTCCAGTCGGTGTCCTCGTAGCGGATGGTGCGCGCATGGCACGCGGCGATGGCCGCCTGCACGGAGTAGGGGCCGTCACCCGCCCGGTGCAGGGCCTCGATGCCCCGGCGGATGAGGAGGCGGTTCCACTTGGCCCGGTTCTGGTCGGCGAGCAGCACCGGCGCGCCGCCGGGCCCGGTGCGGGCCGGGATGCGGGAGGCCTGGAACTCCAACAGGGCCGCCAGGCCGTGGACTTCGGGCTCCTTGGGCATCAGGCCCGCCAGGACGCGGATCAGGCGCAGCGCGTCCTCGCACAGGGCGGGGCGCACCAGATCGTCGCCCGCCGTCGCGGAGTACCCCTCGTTGAAGACGAGGTAGATCACTTCGAGGACGGAGGAGACGCGGGCGTCCCGGTCGGCGCCGTACGGCACCTCGAAGGGGACCCCGGCCTTGGCGAGGGTCCGCTTGGCGCGCACGATGCGCTGGGCCACCGTCGGTTCGGGGGCCAGGAAGGCGCGGGCGATCTCCTGGGTGGTCAGCCCGCCGAGCAGGCGCAGCGTGAGCGCGATCCTGGCCTGTGTCGACAGCACGGGGTGGCAGGCGGTGAAGATGAGCCGGAGCAGGTCGTCGTCGATGGCGTCGGGGTCGTCGAAGTCCGCCGGGTCGGGCGGCGGCACGTCCTCCAGCGCCCGCCCCACCTCCGCGAGTTTGCGTGCGTAGGTCTCCTTGCGGCGTACGAGGTCGATGGCGCGGTGTTTGGCGGTGGCCATGAGCCAGGCACCCGGCTTGTCGGGGACGCCCGCCTCGGGCCACTGCTCCAGGGCGGCGACCAGGGCGTCCTGCGCGAGTTCCTCCGCGATGCCTACGTCCCGCACGATGCGGGCCACGCCCGCGATGATCCGTGCGGACTCGATCCTGAATACCGCTTCGACCGTCCCGGTCGCACTCACTGCCGTCACGGCCACCCATCAGAGCAGTCCCGCGCGGGGGCGGCAAGCTCGACCCGGCGCACGGGACCGGCACCCCGTAGCCTGGGCGCATGCCCCGACTCCAGCGACTCCGCCCCGACCACATTCCGGCGCTGCTGGAGTTCGAGCAGGAGAACCGGGAGTACTTCGCCGCGTCGATCCCGGACCGGGGCGACGACTACTTCGCGCAGTTCGAGGCGCGCCTGACCGCGCTCCTCGCCGAGCAGGACGCGGGCATCTGCTTCTTCCACGTCGTAATGGACGACGACGGCGGCGTGCTGGGGCGGGTCAACCTGGTCGACGCCGACGGCGGTTCGGCCGAACTCGGGTACCGCATCGCCGAGCGGGCCGCGGGGCAGGGCCTGGCCACGGCCTCCGTACACGAGGTCTGCGCGCTGGCCGTCGCGGAGTACGGCCTGACCGAGCTGAAGGCCGTCACGACCCTGGACAACACCGCTTCGCGGACCGTGCTGGCCCGCACCGGCTTCACCCCCACCGGTGGCCTGCGGCTGGACGGACGGCCGGGCCTTCGCTTCGTACGGGATCTGCGACGTGGCCGGTAGTCGACGACGGTCGAGTAGTCGAGCGCGCCGCGGGCCCGGCTCCTAGACTCGCTCCAGGCCTCACATACGTGTGAGGCCTGGAGCGTCGACCGAGGGGGAGCACATGCGCATCGGGGAGCTTTCGGAGCGCACCGGCACGTCGCGCCGGCTGCTGCGCTATTACGACGAGCAGGGGCTCATCGTCTCCAGCCGCTCCCCCAACGGCTACCGCCACTACGACGAGGACCTCGTGGACCGCGTGCTGCAGATCCGGGGGCTGCTGGACGCCGGGCTGCCGACCCGGATCATCAAGCAGATCCTGCCCTGCCTCAACAAGCCCCGCGTCATCCACTTCCCCGACGCCACCCCGGAGATGCTCTCCACGCTCACCCTCGAACGCGATCGCATGACGCAGCGCATCGAATGCCTGACCCGCAACCGCGACGCGGTCTCCGCGTATCTCGACGCGGTGAGCTCCTGCCGCGCCCCCGAGGTTCCGGCGGGACGCTGACGCGCCGACCCCTCACGCGTTCACGTATGCGGTCAACCGCCGTGTCGCGCCCACCCGTGGACACATGCTGGATTCACGTGCAGGATACGGAACCACGCGACCCGAGAGGTGTCCCTCATGAAGCGGCGTCAACTCCTCGTCGGCGGCGCGGCGTTGGCCGCCGCGCTTTCGTTCACCTCCGCGGCGTCCGCCACCGGCGGCCGACCTCCGCGCCGCGACGAGATCGTGTCGGTGCTGCGCAGAGTCGCCGACCACTGGATCGCCGCGCACACCGCGCCGGGCGACAACGGCTGGGCGCGGGCCACGTTCTTCAGCGGGCTGATGGCCCTGCACCGCCTGACCGGCGAGCCGCGCTACCTGGCGTACGCGCGAGGCTGGGCCGAAAGCCACGCGTACGGCCTCATCGGGGGTGTGAGCACCCGGCACGCGGACAACCAGTGCGCGGGGCAGACGTATCTCGACCTCTACGCCGTCGAGCCCGAGCCTGCGAAGATCTCGGCGATCGAGGAGTGCCTGCACCGCATGGTCTCCGTCGACCGGCCCGGCAAGGACGACGACTGGTGGTGGGCGGACGCCCTGCACATGGCCATGCCCGCGTTCGCGCGCCTGGGGACGCTGCGCGGCGACGACGCCTACGGGGAGAAGCTCTACCGGCTCTACCGCCACACCAAGAGCGCCGAGGGCGGGCCGGGCCTCTACGACCCGGGGATCGGCCTGTGGTTCCGCGACAAGAGATTCGTCCCCGGTCTGCCGGGCTCCGTCGTGTCGCCGTCCGGGAAGCCCGTGATCTGGTCACGGGGCGACGGCTGGGTCGCGGCGGCGCATGTGAAGACGCTCAAGGCACTGCCGCCGGGCGCCCCGCACGTCGCGGAGTACGGTCAGACGCTGGTCCGTCTTCTCGACGCGGCGCGCCGGGTCCAGCGGGTCGACGGGTTCTGGAACGTCAACCTCGCCGACCCGGCCCACTTCCCCGGCCCCGAGACGAGCGGCACGGCGTTCCTCGCCTATGGCGCCGCCCACGCGGTCCGGACCGGTCTGGTCGCGCGGGCCGCGTTCCTGCCCGTCGCCGTCCGGGCCTGGCAGGGCCTGGTCTCCACGGCCGTCCATCCCGACGGATTCCTCGGCTACGTCCAGGGCGTCGGCGACCGCCCGGATTCGAGCCAGCCCGTCACCTACGACACGACGGCGGACTTCGGCGTGGGCGGCTTCCTGCTGGCGGGCACGGAGCTCGCGGCCTTGTGCTGGCCGGGTCGCGTCCGGGCCGATCCGGTCGCCGGGCCGCATGGGCCGGCCGGAGGGGAAAGATCCTGAGGGCCCCGCACTGGAACGGATCCGCCCGCATCCCTGTCTAGTCTCCTGAGCACCCCCGAGCGGTGCCACTCGGGCCTGCCCGGGTGAACTTCTGGCAGAGAGTTTTATCGACCCATGGGTCTCACGAGTAACAAGGTGCTGGCACTGACCGTGCTGTGCGCGGTGGTGATGTTCACGGTCACCATCTGGTTGTGGCCGCGCCTGGCACGTCAAAACTGGAAAACCGTCCTGGGCCGGCTGGGACTGCTGGTTGCGACTCAGCTGCTGGTGTTCGCCGCGGTGGGGCTCGCGACGAACAACAGCTTCCTGTTCTTCGGCTCGTGGACGGACCTGTTCGGGCAGGAGCAGGGTGTGGGCGTGGTCGTCGACCACTGAGCCCGACGGGGCGCCGGGGCCCGCGCGTTCGCGCCCCGGACGAACGTGAGCGGGGAGCCGACCGGTCCGGCCGGTGGCGACGGCCCCGGCTCCCGCGCGTCGCGGCGAGCCGGGGCCGTCGCGCTTCTCAGCGCCGGCGCCGGCCGCCGAGCGCCCGGGCGAGCAGCCCCCGGGAAGCGGCCGCGTGGGCCGGGACGGCCGCCGCGGCCGGAGCCGCCTCCTGCGCAGGGGCTCCACGCAGCGGCCGGGGCGGAGTCGGCGCCTGGGCCTTCTTGCCGCTGATCCTGATGAGCGGCGCGCCCGCCACCTCTTCCACCCCGTGCCAGAGGTCGGTGCGCGTCTTCAGCCAGGTGAGCAGTTCGGTCCGCACCGGCTCGGCATCACCCCACGTGCCGTACGCCTTAGTGCCGGTGATGCAGATGAGCTTGAGCTCCTTCGTGGCGACCGCGCCCCACACCGCCGCTGCGACACCGGGGCAGTGTTCCGCCCGGAAGTCGTCGAAGGCCACGATCGCGTCCGGGGCGGCCAGTTCCCGCGCGGCCTCGATGTCGCCGTGCACGTGCTCGTACAGGTGCGAGGCGTCGACGTGGATGAAGCGACAGCTGTCCGCCTTCAGGCGGGAGGCGATGACCGAGGTCGGCGCCTGCACGATGGTGGGCAACTCCTCGTGGAAGGCGAGGTAGTTGGCTTCGAAGGCGCGGCGGGTCAGCGTCGAGTACGACCGGTCCATCTCGGCGCTGTTGGGGTCGTCGGGCGCCGGTGAGTCGAAGAGGTCGCAGACGGTGAACTCCTCGCCGGGTCGCAGGTAGCCGCCGATGAAGATCGCGCTCTTGCCCAGGTAGGCACCGAGTTCGAGCAGGTCACCGGCCTGTCGCGGGGTCTTGTCCTGACGCTTCAGGAACCAGTCGAACAGCAGTTGGTCGGCCGGCCAGAACCAGCCTTTGACATCGGAGAAGCCGGCCGGGGACGCCACCGGTGCGCTCGTGGTTTGTGACATGGCCCGGTCCTACTCCCGCCAGATGACCGGCAGATGACCGGCGGACGTGGCCCGGCCACCCCCCGGCTGAAACTCCCCCGCAGGGTGGAAGAGCCGCCTGCCCCGATCGCCACGAGCCCTCGAATCGCACGTTCCGTATCCCGGACGTCACCACGTGCGACGCCCCGCGAGGGCCCTGCGCATTGCCGACCTCACGGACTACACATAAAGGACATATAAGAGCACAATGGATGCGCGACATACTGTCGCAGCGCGGCCAGTCGTGCTGACTTCAGAAGGAGGCGAGTCGGATGGCCGACGTCTCACACCGCCCCGGTGATATTTCGGGGCACCCCGATGTCTCGGAGATGCGGGACCGCTACGCCAGGGTGATGGAGACCCGCGGCGTCGCTGCGGTCGAGGAACTCGTGATCCTCGCCGGCATATACGCGGCGATCTCCGGCTGGACGGTCCACTTCTCGGCCGCCAAGCCGACCCTGGCCCTCAGCAACCTCGTCGTCGGCATAGCCCTCGCGGTCCTGGGCCTGTGCATGTCCATGGCCCCGGAGAGGTCCCAGGACCTGAACTTCGTGGTCCTGCTCCTCGGAGCCTGGCTGATCGTCTCCCCCTGGGTCGCCGCACGCAGCGCCGGCACCGGAGCCATCCTCAGCAATGTCATCACAGGCGCCTGCGTGTGCCTGTTCGCACTGGTCGCGGGCGGCATCCTGATGAGCAGGGGCCGCAGGTCCACCTGACACCCGAAGCCCCGCCCCGGCCCCGGTGAAGCCTCGTCCGCCGGACGGCCCGCAGAGTCGCCGGGGCCCGGCGGAACCTCCACCAGCCACGGCGCCCGTTCCTCACCTCCCGCACTGCGGTCGGGAGATGACGCGGGCGCCGTCGGCATCCCCGGCCATCAGGCGCAGCCAACGGCGCTCGCCGTCCTGCCACACCTCGGTGGGCGCGAGCCCCGCGGCGGCGGCGACGGCCGCCGAGGCGCCGTGCTCGGGGTGGACGTGGGCGACGACCGAGCGCACCGCCCGCACCGCCGCGAGGCCAGTCCCGCCCCCGGAAAGGGCGCCGAAGTCGTGATCACAGGGCTCCGCTCATGTGATCGCCGTCACAGCACCATCAGGTCACCCAGGAGTAACCTGTGCGCCATGCCTCCGCTCGTACGACGCCGCCACGTGGACTACGTCCGCGTTACGAGCATGGCCTGTCGCACCTACCGCTGACCCAGGCCCCCCTTCACCCTCCCCGTGTCCTCGTGGCGCCCGCCTCACCCCGGCGGCGCCGCGTCCGCGCCCACCCGCGCCGGCCGGGGCATACCCAGCGGATGGCTCCCATGTCGTACGTGTCCTCCTCGCAGCTCCCGATCATCGACCTCTCCGCCGCCGACCGCGGCCCCGAGGCCCGCCGCCTGCTGCACGCCCAGCTCCACAGCGCCGCTCACGACGTCGGCTTCTTCCAGCTCGTCGGGCACGGCGTCACCGAGGCCGAGACAGCGGCGCTCAACGACACGATGCGGGCGTTCTTCCGTCTCCCGGAGGCGGACCGGCTGGCCATCGACAACGTCAACTCACCGCACTTCCGTGGCTATACGCGCATCGGCGACGAGCGCACCGGCGGCTCCCGGGACTGGCGCGACCAGCTCGACATCGGTGCCGAGCGTGCCGCCCGCGTACCCGGCCCGGGCGAACCCGCGTACTGGTGGCTCGAAGGGCCCAACCAGTGGCCCGCCGCACTTCCGGAGCTGCGTACCGCCGCGCTCACCTGGATCGACCGGCTCAGCGCCGTCGCCGAGAAGCTGCTGCACGAGCTGCTCGCCGCGATCGGGGCGCCCGAGGACTTCTACGACGACGTCTTTGGCGACCGTGCCCATCTGCACCTCAAGCTGGTGCGCTACCCGGGCAGTTCCGGGGACGGCAGCGGCCAGGGCGTCGGCGCCCACAAGGACTACGGCTTCCTCACCCTGCTCCACCAGGACACGGTCGGCGGGCTCCAGGTGCAGCGCGAGGACGGCCGGTTCCACGACGTGCCGCCGCTCCCCGGCGCCTTCGTGGTGAACCTCGGCGAGCTGCTCGAAGTGGCCACCAACGGCTACCTCCTCGCCACCAACCACCGCGTGGTCAGCCCGCCCGGAGCCACTGAGCGCTTCTCGGTGCCGTTCTTCTACAACCCGCGCCTGGACGCCCACATCGAGCCGCTGCCCTTCCCGCACGCGGCCCACGCACCCGGCGCCACCGCCGACCCGGACAACCCGCTGTTCGCCGAGTACGGCCGCAACGAGCTCAAGGGCAAGCTGCGGGCCCACCCGCTGGTCGCGGCCCGCCACCACGCGGACCTGCTGCTCACGGACCGCCCGCTCGCCGGATCCGCCCTGCCGTCGTAGCCATGAGGGTCGATCCGGCGAGCGGACGCAGCCGCCGCGGCCGAGGGCGCGGCCCTCAGCCGGACGCCGCGATCGCGGCGAGGCAGGCGTCGGCCCGCTGTGGATCCATCAGCCAGTCGCGGTAGCCGAGCGGGTCCGCGTAGCCGTTGGCGAAGCGGTGGGCGAGCCCGGGGTATTCGAAGGCGGCCCGCAGCAGACGGGAGACGTGCTCGGCCGGGGGCTGACGCAGCATCAGGTCGGTGAAGGCGTGGACGTGGCGGGCCTGCTCCCAGTACTCCTCGAAGGTCCGCCGCATCCACGGCCCGTCGTAGGGCAGCCCGCCGCGTCGCACAATCGCGTCGAGGTAGTGGGCCGCGGCCCGGGCGGCGTTGTTGGCCCCCTGCCCGGTGAGCGGGTCGTTGACGACGACCGCGTCCGCCATGCCCAGGACGTGGTGGCCGTTGCCCAGCGCGGCCACGGCGTGCCGGACCGTCGGGGTGATCGCGCCGTACAACGCGGCGCCCCGGTCGGTGGGCTCGGCGTGGCTGAAGCGCTCGTACTCCCACGGGGCGTGCACCCGCAGCAGCTCCACCGCGCGCCGCAGCCCCTCACGCGGACCGGGCCGGTCCTGCCAACAGTCATACGGGCCACCGGGCTTGGCCTCCAGGAGCAGGATCTCGCACGGGCCGCCCACGGTCAGCGCCTGCAGGGCGATCGCGTCCCCGGCCGCGGGCGCCCCCGTGACCCGCAGATACGCGTCGGTCTCGTCCCCCTTCGCCGTGACACCGGACGCGTAGAAGGCTGCGAGGGCGCGCTGGGGCCGGTCGTACACCGAACGCGCCGCGTCGCGGCCGAAGAGGGACGAGAGGGCCCCGCGGCCGGTGGCGACGACGGTGAGTTCATGGCGCGCTGCGATCCCCGCGAGATCCTCGGCTGAGGCCGCCCGGTGTTCCACCCGCCCGCCGCGTGCCGCGAACAGCTCCAGCCAGGCGGAGAGTTTGACGCGCTGGTCGACGGAGCGGGCCTCGTGGTCGTAGGAGGTGGTGAACCGCGCAGGCCCGGGCTCACCGGCCGTCGGGTCCCACTGGTTCATCTCCAGGCCGCCCATCACGGTCGCCTGCTCGTCCCAGAGGTTCAGCCCGGCCGCCCGCTCCAGGGCCAGCGCCGGTCCGAACATCAACTGCGTCGAGGTGACCCGGCCGTCGCGGATCTGCTCGGCGGACCGCTCCGACACCAACGTCACGTCGTAGCCTGCGGCTTGGAGCCCCAGCGCCAGATGGAGCCCGGCCTGCCCCGCCCCGACGATCGCGATCCTGCGCACACATGCCTCCCGGTGGTCACCGCCCGCTCCCCCGTTGTACTGGGTACCTGCCGGATTTCCCAGACGGCCCCCGGACGTGAGGGCGCTCGTGCGGCTACGACGCCCGGTGGGCGGGCGCTCCTCCGCTAGGCGCGGTACTGGCGCACCATCCAGTGCTGGTACGACGACCACAGCGGCCCGGTGTAGTCGGCGCAGGCCATGGTGCACAGCGTCGTGGACAGATACCGCCGGAACACCCCTTCCTTTCGCCGGGACGCCGGAAGGGAGATGTTCGGCGGCAGTGCGCTGATGGAATATCCCCGGTATCCGACGACGACGGGTTTTGGTCCCGGAATCGAGGCGGCCGCAGATTTCACGAAGCGGGCCGCGACTTCGTGATCGCTGTGGTCGCTTCGGGGGCCACTGCCATGGTCGATGTTCCGATAGTCCAGGGTGCGCACGGTTTTGGCACGGGAATCCGCGATGAGCCAGGACAGCATTTCGGTGAGTTCCTTCACGTCGTAACTCGCGCTGCGGTCCATGGTCGTGATGCGGCGGATTCTTCCCTGTTCCAGTTTGAGGAGGCTCTGCCCCGCTTGCAGGCGGGTGCCCGAGCCGTCGTGGAGACCGTCCGGGAGGCGGACGAACGTGACCCGCACGGCGGGGCGGCCCGCCGGGACCCGCAGCGCGAACGAGCGGACCGTGCGCGCGGCGTGCCGGCGATCCTGCCGGCCCCAGTCGTTGGGCACGCCCGCCATCAGCGCGTATGCCCGGCCGACGCCCTGCTCCCGCTGCTCGGTGTACCCGGTGCCGGTGCTTCCGGCATCGCCGGCCGTGAGGTAGACGATGTCGAGGCAGGCCCCCCTTCCCCAGTCGTTCAGCAAGTCGGGGCTCATGAAGAGGAGATCGTCGTCCTCGTGCGCCACCCCGGCGAACACAGTGCTCCGGCAGGCGGCGGGGGCCGCCGCCGAGGAGGCCGCCGGCACCGCGATCTGACCCCACACCAGAATCGCCATGCCGCACACTGCTGAAGCGGCTCGCCAACCGAGTTTTCTCAGCCCTACCGCTGTCGCGTTCACGGGACGGATTATCAGCACAGATTTCACGTGGATCCTGGATTTCCCTCCGGGCGTGCCGCGAGCGCCAGTTGACCGCGGAAGTTCTGGAGTACGGGAGTGAAACGGCAGGCATGGGAGCGATCGGGGTCGAGACATACGGGCCGTTGCCGGATCCTCGGATCACGCTCAAACAGGTGCGGGCTCACCAGGAAGCTCTGCCCCACCTCCCACTGAGCCATGCCGAGCTTCACCGAGGTGTGCGCGGCGCGCCAGGAGCACGGGCCGCGCGGCCCGCCCCCGGGGGCTGCGGCCCTCGGCCGACGGTGGCGCCGCCGGTAGGATCGCACCGCCGCGCGGGGCGGCGCTGCCACGTCAGGGGGAGCTCCATGCTCAAGGCCTTCGCCGATCTGTCCACGCCGCTGGTGGCCGACGCCTGCGTCCGCCATGACGTGCCGCTGCGCGTCGCGCCGCCCGGCATCGGCGCCGTCGTCCACGGCCACCGCATCGCGGGACGCGTGCTGCCGGCGCGGCACTACGGCAGCGTGGACGTGTTCCTGGAGGCGTTCGGCCGGGCGGAACCCGGCGATGTTCTCGTCATCGACAACGGCGGTCGGACCGACGAGGCCTGTGTCGGAGACCTGGCCGCGCTGGAGGCCTCGACCGCGGGGGTGGCGGGACTGGTGGTGTGGGGGCTGCACCGTGACACCCCGGAACTGACGGACATCGGGCTGCCCGTGTTCAGCTACGGCAGCTACCCGCCCGGCCCCGTGCGTCTCGATCCCCGGGAGCCCGAGGCACTGAGCACGGCGCACTTCGGTCCCCACGTCGTGAGCAGCCACGACGTCGTGTTCGGCGACGAGGACGGCGTCCTGTTCGTCGGCGCCGAGCACGTCGAGGACATGCTGGCGACGGCGCTGCGGATTCGCGGGACCGAACGCGAACAGGCCGACCGGATCCGGGCCGGCCACACCCTGCGCCGCCAGACCTCCTTCGACGCGTATCTGGCCCGGCGCGCCGCCGACCCGGAGTACACCTTCCGCAGGCATCTGCGGCACATCGGCGGAGCCATCGAGGAGTAACCGCGCCGCGTCCGTGGCCGGGGACCACCGGCCGCCCTACCCCGAGGCCCGGGACTCTCCTCACCGCCGCCGTCGTCCAGGCGGGCTCACCCCTGTTCGACACCTCGGCAAGCACCGCAAGCTGATGCCGACCGCCGCCGAGCGGCTCATCCGGGGGGGCGGCGACGGCTCTCGACAATGCCGGTGATCGACAGCGGACACGGCAGGCTGGGGTGGTCCCCTCAGGGGCGGCGAGGGCATCCTCCTCGCCGACCTCGACCTGGGGGACATCGCCCGCGGCCGCTTCGACTTCGACGCGACCGGGCATTACGCGCGCCCGGACATCTTCACCCTGCACGTGGACGAAACCCCCAGGCCTCCGACGAGGCCCGCCTGAAGGGTCTTGAGCGGATCCGGTGCCAGGCGCCCGCACCGTGCAATACGGTTCCCCCGTGGACAAGTTGATCTCATCCGATCCGGCGTACATAGGCCCGTACCGCCTGATCGCCCGCCTGGGTGCCGGCGGCATGGGCCTGGTGTACCTGGGCCGCTCCGAGGCCGGGCGGACCGTGGCCGTGAAGGTCGTCCAGGCCGAACACGCACAGCACCCGGAGTTCCGCAGGCGCTTCGCCCGCGAGGTCGCGGCCGCCCGGCGGGTGGGTGGCGCCTGGACGGCCACGGTGCTCGACGCCGACACGGAGGCCGCGGTGCCCTGGGTGGCGACCCAGTACATACCCGGGCCCGACCTGACCACGGTGGTGGGCAAGGACTTCGGGCCGCTGCCCGAGAACTCCGTCCGCGTGCTGGCCAACCGGCTCGCCCTGGCCCTGCAGGCGGTGCACGGAGCGGGCCTGATCCACCGGGACCTCAAGCCGTCCAACGTGCTGGTGACGGTGGACGGGCCGCGCGTGATCGACTTCGGGATCGCGCGGGCCATGGACAGCCTCGCCGGCGACAGCCTGCACACCCGCACCGGCATGCTGATCGGCTCCCCGGGCTTCATGTCGCCCGAGCAGGTGCGCGGCCTCGAACTCACCCCGGCCAGCGACGTGTTCTGTCTGGGCGCGGTCCTTGTCCACGCCGCGACCGGGCGTCTGCTCTTCGGCGCCACCGAGACCGGCCTGAACGCCCACCTCTTCCGGGTCGCCGAGGAGGAGGCGGACCTGACCGGCGTACCGGCGTCCCTGCTCGACCTCGTACGGCAGTGCCTCGACAAAGAACCCGCCAAGCGGCCCACCCCCCAACAGGTCGCGGACCGCACGGCGGCCGCCACGGGCGGCGAGTGGCTCCCGGGTGCGGTACTGGCACAACTGGGTCGCCACGCAGCCCAGTTGCTCGACTACGCGCCGGAAACCCCGGTCATGGCGCCCGCCGACGCGTCACCCGCCGATCCCCGCGTGGCCTCCCAAGCGCCGCACCCGTCGGCGCCCCCGCCGCCCGCGTACGCGCCCACGACCCCGGCGTACCCCGTGCCCCCACCAAGGCCGGCGCCACATTCTCCCGCCCAGGACGTGCCGCTCCCCCACCCCAGACGCTGGTGGGGTCTCGCCGTGGTCGCCCTGGTGCAGTTGTCCATGCTGCTCGACGCGGCGTCCTTCAACATGGCGCTGCCGTCCGTCATGGCCGATCTGCGCATGCCCGCCTCCGCGGCGAGCTGGCTCTTCACGGCGTACGCCCTCGCCTTCGGCACGCTGCTGCTGCTCGGCGGGCACCTCGCGGACCTGGTGGGCCGCAAACGGATGCTGATCGTCGGTCTCGTGGGCTTCGCCGTGGCCGGGGCGATGGGCGGCGCGGCGCAGAGCGCGGGCACGCTCGTGGCCTCCCGCGCTGTGCAGGGCGCCTTCGCCGCCCTCCTCACACCCGCCTCACTGGCCCTGGTCACGGCGAACTTCCCCGAAGCGAAGGCACGCGGCCGGGCCTTCGGGGTGTATGCCTCGGTCACCGCGGGCGGCTCCTGCCTGGGCTTCTTCACCGGCGGGTTGCTGGTCGAGGGCCTGGACTGGCGCCTGTCCCTCTACCTCGACGTGCCTCTCGCGGTCATCGCCGTGATCGGCGCCGCCACCCTGGTGCACGACCGTCCGCTGCACACCCCGCGCCGCCTCGACCTGCCGGGCCTGCTGCTCGGCTCCGCCGGAATCGCCGCCCTGATCTACGGCTTGCACGAGACGGACCCGCGCGGCTGGGCCGATCTGCGGGTACTCGTCCTGTTCGCGGTCGGCCTCGCCCTCCTCACGGCCTTCGTGTTCTGGCAGTTCCACACGTCCCGTCCGCCGCTCGCCGCGTACGTCCCCAGGGACCGCGACCGTCTCGGCTCCCTCGTCACGCTGCTCCTGGCCGCGGCCGGCGGCGCGGTGCTCCTGCCCGCCCTGAGCTCGCACCTCCAGAGCGACCTCGGCTACGGCCCGGCCCGGAGTTCCCAACTCCTGCTGCCCACCGCCGTCGCGGTCGTGCTGGGCGCCACCCAGGTCTCCGCCCGTCTGCTGCACCGCGTGGCGCCCCGCGCCCTGATCGTGCCGGGCCTGCTGACCTCCGCTCTCGGGCTCGCGCTCCTGACCTCCCTCAAGGCCACCAGCGCCTACGCGACCCTGCCGTTGCCGGGCATGCTCCTCACCGGCTTCGGTCTCGGCATGGCGCTGATGCCGCTGTACGCCATCGCCACGGGCGGCGTCGCCGTCCAGGACTGCGGTAAAGGCGCCGCGACGACCAACGCCGCGGCCCAGGTGGGCGGGGTGTTCGGCACCGCGCTGTGCGGCAGCGTCCTCGCCGCCACCATCACCAGCGCCCTGAGGTCGACGTCTGGGCTTCCCCCTGCCCTCGCCAACGCTGCCCGCGGCGGAAACCTCAACAATCGGGGGCTTCCGAGCACGTTCGCCCATCTGCTCAGGCAGGCGACCCTGAACGGCTACACCGACGCGCTGTGGTGGTCGGCCGGCCTCACGCTGCTCGCCGCCCTGGCCGCCGCCGTGCTGATCAGGTCCACGCCGCGCTGAGGAGTGCGCCGGGTGCCGTGCGGCACCCGGCGTACTCTCCCCCGGTCAGGTGGGGAGACTGGCGACGGTGGGCGCGACCGTGCCGAACAGGTCGGTGATCGTCGTCAGGCTCGCGTTCTTCAGCACGGGAGCCGGGATCGGCTTCCCGTCGGGGCCCGGCAGGGTGCGGGTGGCGGTGGCCTCGGCGACGACCGTGGGACGGTAGCCGAGGTTGAAGGCGCCCTGGGCGGTGAAGGTGACGCACATGTGGGTCATGAACCCGGCGAGCACCAGGTCCCCTCCGACACCGAGTTCGCGCAGTATCTCCTGTAGCTCGGTGTCGTGGAAGGAGTTCGGGAACCGCTTGACCACGACCGGCTCGCCCTGGAGAGGGGTGACCTGCGGGCAGATGGCCCCGATCTCGGCCCGGATGTCGTACGGCGTCCCCTCGCCCCCGTCGTTGACCACGTGGATCACGGAAATGTCCGCGGCGCGGGCGGCGGACAGCAGCCGGGAACCGGCGTCCAGCGCCTGCGCGGAGCCTTCGAGGGCCATGACACCCGTGGTGTAGGTGTTCTGAAAGTCGATCATGATGAGGGCGCTGTCGGACAGGCGCGGCAACTGGTTGTTCAGGCCGATCACATCGCGCAGGGTGGTGGCCGCGCTGCCCGTGTGCGCGACGCCTATGGGTTGCTCGGCCATGTGGGCCGGCTCCGTGGGGAGTTGGCCCATGTGTGGCCCGTCGGCGTGTGGGCTGCCCATATCCGGGCTCCCTTCGATTCTGCGGTGGGAGGGGGTGGCAGGGCCATTCGACGGGGCCCTGTTACGCGTCAGGTCAGGGTGCGGAAGCGGCGCCGGTAGGCCGCCGGGGTGGCGCGCAGCTGTCTGCGGAAGGCGCGGTGCAGCGATTCGAGGGAGCCGAGGCCCGAGGCCGCCGCGATCTGCTCCAGGGACTGGTCCGTGCTCTCCAGCAGCCGCCGGGCCGACTCCACCCGGGCCGCCTCCACATAGGCGGCGGGACTGGTCCCGGTCTCCTTGCGGAACACCCGGGTGAAGTGCCGCTCGCTCAGACACATCCGCCGGGCCAGGACGGCCGCCGACAGGTCGCCCTCCAGATGGTCGGCGATGAACCTGCGCAGTTCGGCGCTGTCACGGCGGGTGGAGGCGGGACGGGAGAGCGGCACGCTGAACTGGCTCTGCCCGCCCTGTCGCTTGAGGTACATGACCAGGAGCCGGGCAACGGACAGGGCGGCCTCCTCGCCGTGGTCCTCGGCGACCAGAGCGAGTGAGAGGTCGAGGCAGGCGCTGATGCCGGCGCCGGTCCACACCCGCCCGGAGCGTACGAAGATGGGGTCGGGGTCGACCGTCACGCCCGGGTGCTCGCAGGCGAGCTGAGCCGCGGTCGACCAGTGGGTGGTCGCGGTGCGCCCCTCCAGGAGCCCGGCGGCCGCCAGCACATGCGCGCCCACACACACCGAAGCCACCCTCCGCGCGTGTGGCGCGGTCGTGCGCACCCACTCCACGACCTCGTCGTCGATGCGCGCGACGGGGCCCTCGGGCGTCATGTCCACCGCGCCCGGCACGATCAACGTGTCCACCGCGCCACCCACGTCGGCGAAGGCGAGGTCGGCGAGCAGTCGCACCCCGGCCGAGGTGGCCACCGCGCCGCCGACGGGTGCGGCGAGGCGGACCCGGTACTCCGGCCGGCCGCCGATCACCCGGTTGGCCAGTGCGAAGACCTCGGCGGGGCCGGTCACATCCAGTACGTCGACGTCCGCGAAAACCGCGATGACCACGCGATGGGGAGTGGACATGCACCCATCATCGAGGCGCGCCCGGATGTCGGCAATGACGGTTTTCTGTCACATCCGGCCATGCTGCGGGGCGCGGGCCGACGGCCGCCCGCCTCCGGCCACGCCCCGTGGGTGATCCTTCAGGCGGCCTCCGCCGCCACGGACAGGGTGGCGCGCGGCCGCGTGTAGAGACGGCCTCGGACCTCGCCCCGCGCCAACCGCTCCATCGCCGCCGGGAGTTCGGTGAAGGGCACCTCGTGCACTCTGGGCTTCAGCGCACCGCTCGCGATGAGGTCGTACACTTCGCGCAGTTCGTCCTTGCTCGCGCCGAGGGAGCCGACGAGCTGGACGTTGCGCATCACCAGAGAGGCGATCGATATCGGGGCGACGGCGCCGCCGAGCCCCACGAGCACCACGCAGCCGCCCGGTCGCACGCTCTCCACGGCGGCGGCGGCCGTGGAGGGGACGCCCGCGAAGTCGACGATGACATCGGGATGGCGGGTCGTGAGCTGCCGGACGTCCTCGAAGCACGCCACGGCGCCGGCCTCCGTGGCCGCGGCGTAGGTGGCCGGATTGACGTCGACCCCGTACACCGTCGCACCGAGCAGATGGGCGATGCGGACGCCGTTGAGGCCGAGCCCGCCGAGCCCTATGACGCCGACCGTCCGGCCGCGCCGTACCGCACCGGCGGTCCGCACCGCGTGGTAGGCGGTGGCCACGGAGTCGGTGGCGACCGCCGCCTCGGCGAACGACACGTTGTCGGGTATGTGCACCAGCGTGGAGACGTGCGCCAGCTCCTGCTCGGCGAACGCGCCGTCGTGCCCCACGCCGGGCGCGAACCGGGCCGCTTCGATCGGGTGCGAGACGATGGCGATGCCCACCCGGTCCCCCACCGCGAAGCCCCGCACGTCGTCGCCCACCGCGGAGATCACTCCCGCGCCCTCGTGCCCGAGGGTGACCGGGGACTTGACGGTGAGGTCTCCCAGGTCCATGCCGCTCATGATGTGGAGATCCGAGTGGCACAGCCCGGCCGCCTCGATGTCGACCACCACCCATTCCGGCCCCGGCACCGGGTCCGGCACGGTTTCCAGGTTGAGCGGCCGTCCCGCGCCGGCGAACCGTATGGCCTTCATCTGCGCATCCCCACCTTCACCCCTGTGTCGCACAGGTGTTCCCTGTTCTGGTGGTTGAATTCCCAAGGTTCGGGCGTTTTATGCGCGTGAATCGTTTCAGCAGCCAAGATCGCCGACACGGATGGGAAGAATGAGGTCAACGGCGGCCCGCCCTGGGGGAGTTGAGGCGGGCCGCCGTCGTTCTGGGGCCGTTCCGCGTCAGGTGCCGTTGACCTCCAACTCGTAGATGCGGGCGGCCGGGTCGCTGTTCTGGGTCGGGGTGAGGACCGACAGGCGCACATGGCGGACCGAGGCCGTCACCGGACTGGTCGTGGAGTCGTCCGTGTTGCCCCGGACCTGGGCCACGGTCGTCCAGGTGCCGCCGTCGGCGGAGACGCTCAGATCGAAGTCCCTGGTGTTCCAGTCCGCGCTCTCGCCCCCGGCGCCCGCATGGCGCACGGTGATCGAGGTCAGCGGGTGGGACGCGCCCAGATCGACCTGGAGGGTCTTGGTGCCGGGGGCCTTCGAGCACCACTTGTCGCCGGTGCCCCCGGTGAAGCTGCCGTTGACCGCCTTGTCCGGGGTCTCGGTCGCGTTGCAGGACGCGGAGCCCGTGGCCGGCTGACCGATCGCGAGGTCACGGCTGCCACCGCTCGGCCCGTAGACCTCCAGCTCGTAGATGCGCGCCGCGTCGCTGCCGCCACCGCCGGTGTTGGAGGGGCTGGAGACGACGAGCCGTACGTAGCGGGCGGATCTGGCCGCCACGGGATGGTACGTACGGCTGGAGCGTGAGCCGGTGACCGTGGCGGCGGTGGTCCAGGAGGAGCCGTCGGTGCTGGTCTGGATCTGGAAGGCGCCGGTGTTCCAGCCCGTGTTCTCACCGCCCAGACCGGCATGCTTGATCACGAAGGAGGACACGCTCCGGGCGGACCCGAGATCGACCTGGAGCGTGGGGGTCGCCGCGGCCGAGCACCACTTGCTGTTGTTGGCCAGGGAACCGTCCACGGCCTTGTCGGCCGACTCCGCCGTCGCGCACGTGGCCGATCCGGTCACGGGCTTCCCGAGGGCGAGGTTCGTCCCGAGCTCGGGCGCGGCAGGCACCGGGGTGGCACCGTCCTGGAAGGACGGCGGCACGTCCTGGGAGCCGGTCCCCCACGTCGCGCCGGGTGTGGCGCCCATGGTGTAGGTGAGGGTCGCACCGCTCGCGACGTCGGGGTAGCGCAGGTAACTGTGGCTGGTGGCCGTCCCGTTGACGTCCAGAGCCTGGACATAGGGCCCGGTGCCGGAACTGTTGATGGTGATGTTCCCGGCCGCCCGCTGGATCACGATGGAGGAGAACTGCGGGCCGTGCAGGGCGAGGGTGTCCGCGCCGGGCGTGGCCGGATACATCCCGAGCGCGGCCCACACGTACCAGGCCGAGGTCGCGCCGAGGTCGTCGTTCCCGGGCAGCCCGCCCGCGCCGGTCGTGAACGACTCGGACATCACCTTGCGCACCGCGTCGGTGGCCCCGGCCGGATGGCGCGCGTAGTTGTAGGCCCACGGCACACCGTGCTCGGGTTCGTTCCCTATGTAGTAGTAAGGCCTGCTCTGCCCGGCGTTGACCTCGGTGAAGTGGTGGTCCAGGCGCTGGACCGCGGTCACCGCGCCACCCATGGAGTTGATCAGGTCGGAGAAGTCGTACGGGACCATCCAGGTGTACTGGGAGGCATTGCCCTCCGTGAAGGTCGACTGGCTCGCCGGGTCGAGCGGCCAGCTCCAGGAGCCGTCGCTCTTGTGCTGCTGCACATAGGACGACTCGGAGTTGAAGGTGTTGCGCCACCACTGGGCGCGCCCCATATGCGTGGTGTAGCTCGACGTGTTGCCCAGGGCCTTCGCGAACTGGGCCACCGCGAAGTCGGACGCCGAGTACTCCAGCGAGTCCGAGGGGTCGTCGAGGTAGTGCAGGCTCGTGTACGTCGACTGGCGTCCGCGGATCGGACTGCCCTGCGCGGTACCGCCGTTGGACGCCTTCTCCATGAGGGACAGAGCCGCTGCGGTGTCGAAGTCGCGGGCGCCGAAAGCGTACATGCTGCTCACGATGATCGGGCCGGGGTCGCCCGTCATGACGAAGTCCTCGTTGGTCTGCTGCGACCACTTGGGGAGCAGGCCGCCCTGCTGCCCGTCCAGGACCATCGACTTGGCGATGTCACCGGCCTCGGTGGGTGCCATGAGCGCGATCAGCGCCGCCCAGGACCGGTAGATGTCCCACCCCGAGTAGTTCTGGTACACCGGCCGGGCCGAGTTGTGCACCGCGTTGTCGAAGCCCCGGTAGTCACCGTTGACGTCGCTGGAGATGTTGGGGCTCTGGAGGACGTGGTAGAGCGCGGTGTAGAACTTCTGCCGCTCCTCGGTGCTGCCGCCGGAGACCTGGACGCGGTTGAGCATCCGGTTCCACGCGTCGTCGGCCGCGGTGCGCACGGCGCCGAAGTCCCAGCCGTTGTTCTCCGAGGTCACGTTGGCCTGGGCGCCGGCGACGCTGACGTAGGACAGGCCGACCTTGAACTGGACCGCGGCGTTGCTGGTGGTGTCGAAGGTGACATAGGCGCCGGTGTCGGTGCCGGACGCGGTGGCCGAGCCGTCGCTCACCGTGCCGCCCGACCAGGTTCCGAACCCGGTCGGAGTCCGGTCGAAGCGCACGTCGAAGTAGATCTGGTACGTCTTGGACGAGCCGCAGAATCCGCCCGCCGTCACGCTGCCGGTCAGCTCGTTGCCGTTGATGCGCACGCTTCCGGCGCGGTTCCCGGTGGCGCTGCGGCCGGTGTTGATCAGCAGCCGGGACGCGGTCGAGGCCGGGTAGGTCAGCTTGCCCATCGCGGTGCGGGTGGTGGCGGACAGCTCCACATCCGTGGCGTAGCGGTCCAGCCTCGTCTTGTAGTAACCGGGCTTGGCCACTTCGTTGGACTTCGTGTAACCGGAGGCGTAACTCGTCCAGTTGGTGCCCGGAGAGCCGCCGAGCGCGCCGGTGACCGGAAGCAGCGGCAGGTCCTCGTTGTTGGCGCAGCCGGCGCCGTCGAAGTGGGTGAGGCTGAAGTCCTCGATCGAGGTGTCCTTGTAGCGGTAGCCGGACGGGGAGGCGGTGGGCGTGTCCGGGCCGAACTGCACACCGCCGAAGGGCACCACGGCGCCGGGGTAGGTACTGCCCCCGGCGCCGCCGGGCACCGGGTTGGGGGCATTGCTGTCGTCGGTGCCGATGAACGGGTCGACGTACGGGGTCAGCGGGAGGGTCGCCGCGTGGGCGGGCGTCGCGGCGAGGCCCGCGAGCCCCAGGGCGCAGAGCGCGAGAGCACCGAGGGCACTGACGCATCGGGAGGCACGTCTGGGCCGGACCACGGATCCGGAGGAGGGCACGGAGCGGAGCACGAGGGGGGACCACCTTCTCGCAAAGGACCGCTCGCCGTCCGGCGAGCGGCCTCGGGACGGGGGATGCTCGGTGTGCATGTGAACGTTACCAATCAACTCCGGATTGTTGAGGTGTCCCTGACCAGCCGTCAAGAGTGCGGGCCAAATCGAGCCCCTCGCGCGCCCGGAGGCTCCGCCCGAGTCGACTCAAGGCGGCAACCCTCTCCTGCCCCGATGATTTTGACGTTGTGTCAGCTGCCAAGATCCAGCACGTCCCTCGTCATGGGAACGTTACCAAGCCGGAACGGGTGGTTCCTGCTGTCGCGCCTCAGCCGATCCAGGTACCCCACTGGCCCCCTGACATGGGGCGCCGTCTGCCATCATCGACCCGTCGCCGTGCCGGGTCCCGGTCACGGACCGGTCGATGAGGAGGCTCGTGAAGCGCCCGACGATGAAGGACGTGGCCCGCGCGGCGGGCGTGAGCCCCATGACCGTCTCGCGCGCGGTGTCGGGCGAGCCCGGGGTGTCACCGGACACCGCGGCACGGGTCGAGCAGGCGATACGGCAGCTGGGTTATCAGCGCAACGACAACGCCCGCAACCTGCGCCAGAAGAACCTCCGCACGTCCACCATCGGGCTCGTCGTGGACGACCTGGCCAACCCGTTCTACGCGCTCATGGCCCGATCCGTGGAGGACGAGGCCCACCGGCGCGGCTGTCTCGTGCTGGTCGGCAGCACCAATGACGAGCCCCGCCGGGAACGCGAGGTCATAGCCGCCTTCACCGCCCGCCAGGTGGACGGTCTCATTCTGGTCCCCACCAACGGCGGCCACGGATTCCTCAAGCAGCCCATGGCGGGCGGCACTTGTGTCGTCTGCGTCGACCGGCCCGCCAAGGGCCTGGCCGTGGACACCGTCACCGTCGACAACCGGGCCGGAGCCGAGAAGGCCGTCCGCCACCTGCTGGGCCACGGCCACACGCGGATCGCCTATCTCGGCGACCGGTTCGACATCTGGACCCAGCGCGAGCGCCACGCGGGCTACCTCGACGCCCTCGCCTCGCACGGCGTACCCGAGGACCCCGCTCTCGTACGCCACGGACTGCGGTCGCAGTCCGACGCGGCGGCCGCCCTCGCCGAACTGCGCGCCCTGCCCGATCCCCCCACGGCACTGTTCACCACCAACGACCTGATCACGATCGGGGTGATGGACGGACTGGGGCACCCGAGCCCCGTCGCCCTCGTCGGGTTCGACGACTTCCCGCTGGCCGACCGGCTCAGTCCGCCGCTCAGCGTGGTCAGCCAGGACCCGGTCGCCCTCGGGGCGACGGCCGCGAACCTCCTGTTCTCCCGCATCGACGGCGACCGCTCCGCGCCCCGCTCCGTCGTCCTGCTGACCCGGCTCGTCGTACGGGGCTCGGGGTCTGTCGCCCCCGGGTAGCGTCCGTCCCCGCGGCTACCGGAGCAGCCCCTCGGGGAGATAGGGCGACCGTACGGGGACGGGCCAGCCGATGCGGCGCGCGTGGCAGGCCAGTCCCAGCACATCGAGGTTGAGGGCGGCTTCCAGGTCCTTGCCCCGGTCCCCGACGGCGTAGTACTCGCGGTGCTCCTCCAGGGCATCGGCCAGCGCCAGGGCGAAACCCCGCTGGTCGCCCTCGATGAGCTGGGACAACAACGAGACCGGCGGAGGGAGGAATCCGCCGCCGGTCGTCCGCTCGGCCGTCGACAGCGCGTGGTCCATCGCTCCCTCGGGGGCCACGCCGCGCAGATAGTCGTGGAGCGCCGCACAGTACGCCCCACCGGGCGAAGGGCGGTCGTCCTCGGCGAAGAACCCGGGCTCCATCAGCACACAGTCGGCCAGCGGCCCGCGCGCACCGACGACCAGGGCCAGCGCCACCGCCCGTTGCCACTGGTGCGGGTTGGGCCGGTAGGAGCTGCGCCAGGCAGGGAGCGGCCGGGTCGTGCCGCCGATCGAGACCTCGACCTCGGTGCCCGGCTCGGCCCGTGCCAACCGCAAGGCGCCCGCACCGGCCTCGGCACCGAGCAACAGGGCCTCGTACTGGCACGGATCCGTCCCGCCCGGATCGAGCGCCACCCGCGCCAGGAACCGCTGCCGCTGGTCGGACATGAACGACGTCAGATCCCGCGCCAGCGCCTTCGCGTCCTCCCCCGGGTCGTGGAAGCGCGCCATCTCCTGCGCCGCGTAGTCGTCGTACAGCGACGCGTCCGCGGTCCGGGCCGCGAGGGGGTGCGCGGGGCGCTCGATCACCAGGGGGCCGGTGCCGAGGGCGGCCACGGCGTCGGCGCGCTTGTCCCGTCCATAGGCCCGGACCCGCGGCGCGCTGCGGGCGAACCCGGTCACCAGGGCCCGCGGAAGGTACCCGGAGTCGATCCGCGGCCGCCAGCCGTACCGGCGGTGGGCCATCGCCGCGAGCGCCAGGGCGTCGAGCGGCAGCAGGCTGCGCGGCTCGGTATTCCCATCCTCAATGCCGGTCCGGTACTGCTCCAACTGCGCTGCCAGACGGCGCGTGAAGGCCTCTTCGTCGCCCGCCGCCAGCGCTCGCAGGGTACCGAGCGCGGCCCGGGGCCCGGGCCGGTCGTCACCTTCGCCGAGCGTGGCGACCATCATGTCGATCAGCGCGCACTTCTCGATGTCCTGAACGGGGCCGGTGGCGGCCAACCCGTCCGCCCCCTCCTCGTGGCCGAAGGCGTACGCCATCAGGGCGTGGACCAGCGCCACGTCGGCACGTCCCTCGTTTCCCCGCCACGGCGGAGCGGCCGCGATGAAGACGTCGGCCGCGCGGTCCGCGGCACGGGCGAGGAACGCGAGGCAGAAGGAGTCCAGCCACGGAGAGGAGGAGACCAGCGTGTCCTGCCGCCCGGTCCTCGCGGCCGCGTCACCCTTCCCTGTGTCCTCATCCTGCGCGGCACCTCCGAACTCGCCGCCGTACGAAACCCCTGCTGCGGCATAGTCGATGAACACGTCGAACTGCCGCCCCGGCCAACTCGTCAGCCTGAGCGCTCCGAGCGCCGCGGCCGCGGCCGATCCGAGAGCGACCTCGGCATCCTTTCCGCCCAGATCGGGCCGGTGTATCGACCGCGCCCCGAGATAGTCGAGGAAGGCAGCGGCGATCATCCGCCAACCCCGCGCCGGACACGGATCGTCCCGCATCCGGTGCACGTCCACGGCGATCCGCTCCGCGAAGCCGGACTCCGCGGCGGCGCACGCCGCCTCACCGACCCGATGGCGCTCGATCCGCACCTCTGCCTCCCGACAGGTCCCCGTTCGATCTTGCCTTGCCAGCATAGGAAGCCGGTCTGACAATGCGTCCGCGTCGATGGACGGACGGGAACGCACGACGGCCCCCACGGCTCCTTTGTCATCATTTGGTCACACGGACGTGCGATCGTGGTGGTGCCTGCTTGGTCGCCTGGCGCCGCGAAAGTTCCGGACCGGATCGGAAATGAGGACTTCCGACTGGAACGCCTTCGCATGTTCTTGGCGTCTAGGCGGCCGACAGCGCAGAGCACAGGGCGAGACCAGTATCAGCAAGGCGGGCTGCACTACGTATGAACGAGAAGAACAGCGCGAGGGCGGGCGGGGCTTCCGGCGAGGAGGCCGTACCGGATGAGAGGGCCGACGCGGTGAAAGCGCCGGAGGAAGCCGCTCCGGGCGCCAAAGCTCCGTCGTCCCCGCCGGCCGACAAGGCGGGACAAGAGGCCGGGGCGGCCCCGACCGGATCGACGCGCACCGGGCGAACGGCCGCCGAAGCCTGGTCGGCCCAGGCCAAGACGGCGCCCAAGGGCGAGGGCGGCCCCAACTCCGGGCACGTGGCGGCGGATCGGGACCAGGCTGACCGGGCGGACAAGACCTTGGTCTTCACGCCGACGGCATCGGCCTCTTCCTCCGCGGGGACGTCCGAGGAAGCAGCCGCCGACCGCGCCGGGAACGCCGGGAACGCCGGGAACGCTGACAACCCCGAGAGCACGGACGCCGGGGCCGCCCGCGACCCGCGCGCCCACGACGCGGCCTCCAGCGCTGCGCCGCGCGGCGAACGGCCCACAGCGTCAACCGAGTCCGACGGTGAACAGCCCGGCGTGGACCGGGCCGGGGCCAAGCACGAGACCGCCCCGGCATCCGGTCCGGGCCGACGCCCGGACACGGAGAACCGGGACGCGGCAGAGCCGGACGCGCCCTCGCGCCCGGCCCCCGCCGCGGTCTCCGGATCGGCGTCCGTACCGGAATCCGACTCGGGCGCAGGCCCGGTTTCGCCGTCGAACTCGGACCAGGACAAAGGCTCCACGGCCCCCTCGGCCGCCGGTGCGGGCTCGGCCTCGGAGGTCACCCGCACGTCGACCCCTGTCCCGGGCTCGGCCTCCGACTCCGACGCGCCCTCCGCCACCCCCGCCCCCGAGCAGAACACGGCCGACGACGCGGAATCCGGATCCGGCTCGGACTCCGGCTCCGCGAAGAAGCCGCCCGCACCCTCGTGGGCCGCCCGCAGGGAGTCGGATGCCGAGCGGACCAGTGAGTTCGTCGCGCTGAAGCCGGACCTGCCGCGGCCGACCCCGTCCCGCCCCGCCGGGGCCGTCCCCGCGCCGCCGACGCCCGGCAAGAAGCCCGGCCAGTCCGCCGTCGACCGGGAGCGCACCCGGGAGTTCGCCGCGCCCGCGCGCGGGGACGACGACCGCACCATGGCGCTGACCCGCCCGCCCGCCCCCGCCATCACTCCCCCCGCGGCCGCGGCCGCTAGCGGCGACTCCGCGGGGTCGCCGCCTCCGCTCGACCTGCTCGCGCAGCTGACGAACACCCCGCCGAAGCCGGAGACGGTGGGACGTACCGTCACGCGCAGGATCAAGATCTGGGGCACGCTGGTCGCACTGATCGCCGTCGTCCTGGTGGCCGTCCAGGCGCTGCGCCCGCTCCCGACGCCGACCCTGAAGCTCACCGCGAAGTCGACCCATACCGCCGCCGGCGGAGCCCTCTCCCTCCCGTGGCCGTCCGAGGGCCAGGCGGTGGTCGACATCGACGGCCTCGGCCGGATGGGTTCGTACGGGGAGATGAAGCCCCTGCCCATCGGCAGCGTGGCCAAGGTGATGACGACGTACCTCATCCTCCGGGACCACCCGCTCAAGGCCGGTGACAAGGGGCCCTCGATCCCGGTCGACCAGAAGGCGCAGGACGACTACACCAACGGCGTCAAGGAGAAGGAGTCGGTCGTCGAGGTCAAGACGGGCCAGCAGATCTCCGAACTGGAGGCCCTTCAGGCCGTCATGCTGCCCTCGGCCAACAACGTGGCCCGGCTGCTGGCCCGTTGGGACGCGTCGACGGAGGAGGCGTTCATCAAGAAGATGAACGACACCGCCAAGGAACTCGGCATGACCAACACGACGTACACCGACGCGAGCGGCCTGATCGAGTCGACCGTCAGCACGGCCGAGGACCAGGTCAAGCTGGCCAAGCACGCGATGGCCGACCCGGTGTTCCGGCAGATCGCCAAGCTGCCCTCGTACACGTCGACGACGACGTCCGGTGGCACCACACCCGAGACGGCCAGGACGCAGCGCAACTTCAACAAGCTCGTCCCGCTGTACGGCGTCGTGGGCATCAAGACGGGCTCGACGACCAAGGCGGGCGGCAATCTGCTCTTCGCCGCCGAGACGACCGTCGGCGACACCAGGCAACTGGTCGTCGGCGCCGTGTTCGGCCAGCACAAGCCGAACATCATCGAGACCGCGACCGCGGCCAGCAAGAGTCTGATCCTGGCGGCGGACAAGGCGCTCAAGACCGAGACCGTGGTGAAGAAGGGCGAGGTGGTCGGCCAGGTCGACGACGGCCTCGGCGGTACGGTTCCGGTCGTGGCGGCCAAGGACCTGACCGTACCGGTGTGGTCGGGCGCCACGGTCTCGATCAAGCTGACGGACGGTGGCAAGACGCTGCCGCACACGGCGAAGGCCGACACCGAGGTCGGCACCCTGACCGTGGGCAGCGGAGCCGGTGAGGCGAAGGTGCCCGTCACACTCAAGGACGACCTCGCCGAGCCGTCGTTCGGCGCCAAGCTCACCCGGCTCGGCTGACCGGGACGACATCGGCCCTTTCGCGACAGCGCGGCCCCGCCGGTTCCGGCGGGGCCGCGCTGTCGCTTCGGGGTCAGCAGGGGACGGCGCCCCCGCACTGGCAGGGGCCGCCGCTCTGGCATCCGCACTGGCAGCTCGGTCCGCAGGAGCAGTTGGCCGCGCGCAGGGGCTGAGCGGTCGCCGGGCCGGGCATCGCGAACGGAGGGGGCGGTGGAGTCGCAGGAGGAACAGGCTGCTCGGGAATCATGGTCAAGCTCCCTTCCCTGGTGCGCCTTTCAGCCCCGAGTCAACTCCTCGCCGGCTCGACCGTCAACTACCCTGCATGGCAAGGAAGTTCTGTTGTCCGGCTGGAATCCGTCGACGGACGGTCCTGCCTCATGACGCCGGCGTCGGGACGATGGTCGGTGGTGCGCGGCACGGTGGCGGGGAGGCTGGTCCCCGGGCGCGCGCGGCACCCGTGTGTCCGGCGCATAAGATCGGCTCGGTCCGACGAGGGGAGTCCGGGATGACGTCGAGGTTCAGGTTCGGGGCACGTTCGGCGGGTGGCACACGGCCCGCGACCGGGATACGGCTGCCCGCGCTGCCGCTCGCCGCGGCACTGCTCACCGCGACCGTGGCGCTGTACATCGCGCTCGTCGCCTTCGGCAACATCACCGACTTCGACACCAACCGCCAGTTCGTCCGGCACGTCCTGGCGATGGACACCACGTTCAAGGACCCCGATCTCATGTGGCGAGCCATCACGTCGGGCACGCTCCAGGACATCGCCTATGTCCTGATCATCGCCTGGGAGACGGTGGCGGCCCTGGTGCTCATCGCCGCGTCGGCCGCGTGGCTGACCGGGCTGCGGCGCCGCAGCGGCCTGGGCCGGGCCCGGCGGCTCAGCACGCTGGGGCTTTTGATGATGCTGCTGCTGTTCGGGGCCGGGTTCATCGCCGTCGGCGGGGAGTGGTTCGCGATGTGGCAGTCCAAGTCCTGGAACGGCCTCGACGCGGCCGCCCGCAACTTCATGATGGCGGGCGTCGTGCTCGTCGTCGTCCACCTTCCGGGCCCCGACCCGCAGCAGGAGTAGGCCGGTCGGTCACCGGGGCGCCGCGCTGCGGGCGGGCATCCTGTGCAGGCAGCGAGGTGCCCGCACAGGTGCCGCTCACCCGGGCCGGTACGCCAACGTCCCGGCCGTGCCGGCGGCGGGGGCGATCGCGGACGTCAGCACGCCGTCACCGGATGTCGCCCAGCGTCAGTCGAGCTCCGCGCAGAGATCGGTTACCTCGAAGCTGCGGTGGCCGGTGTCGCAACACATCATCGGCTCGAGCTGCTGTTCATCGGTTTCGGGCAGTTCCTGCAGTTCCAGAACGAGGCTCTCCATGTGCCGTGTCCCTTCCGGGGGTTGGGTGGTGCCCCCGGGCCGGCCGGTCGACCAGCCACGACCTCGCTCCGCCGTGGACGAGGCGGAGCAGGAAATCGAGTACGCCGGAGATCCCCACGTTGTACGAGGCACAGATCTCGCGCAGCGTGTCGTCCGGCACCAGGAAACGGCCCTTGCGGCGCGCCGCCCGCACGGTCAGACAGGACGTGAGGTCGAGCGCGGCCTCCCGGTGGCGGCTCTCGCCCGTGAACTCGTGGAGATCCAGTAGCAACTCGGCGTTGCCCGCGACTCCGTGGCAGGTTCCCGGGCCGACCTGCCAGCGCTGCCGGCCTACCGCGCGGGCCGCACCCTCGGCGTGTTCCAGGAACCGGTCGTCGCCCGTCTCGCGCCACAGCCGTACCAGGAAGCTGCCGACGCCGGACGTCCCGTTGCACCAGAAGTTCAGGCCGGGGCGCTCGGTACGGCCCGGCCCCTTCGGCCAGTGCGCGCTGCCCGAGCGCCACTGGGCGACCGCGCACAGCGCGTGCCCGCCGCCGATGGCGATGTCGGTCAGGTCGGGACGGCCCAGGTCCCGGCCCGCCGCGAGAAGGAAGGCCGCGTTGCCGGCGACACCGTGCCCGAACCCGTAGCAGACCGAACCGGCCAGTTCGGCGCGGTACTCGGGGCCCGCGTCCCAATCAACCCCCGGACCGTCGTGCAGCAGTCGCAGCACCCCGTCCGCGCACCGCGCCGCCCGTTCGGCGAAGCGCCCGTCGCCGGTCGCATGCCACAGGTGCAGCTGCGCCAGGCCCGCCCCGGACAGCCCGTGGCAGATGTCGGGGTTGGCGCCGTCCAGCGGGATGTTCAGCGCGTAGGCGACCGCCCGCTCCGCCAGGGCCGGGTCCTCCAGGGTCGTGGCGGCTTCGTACAGGGCCCACGCCGTGCCGGAGCGGCCGAAGTACAGGCCGGGCAGGACGCGTTCGGGCGCGGTGAGTCGCCGATCGAGCCACCGCGCGGCGGTGCGCAGGGCGGGCTCCGCCGCTTCGTGCCCACAGCGCACCGCCCGGTCCAGGACGCCGAGGACACCGCCCGCGCCGAGCTGCACATTGCACGGGTCGCCGTCCGGCAGTGCGGTCGGTCCGGGCCAGAGGTACTCCCGCGCGGGGTCCATCGTCGCCCCGAGGTGGGCCAGTCCATCGGCGAGCAGCCGCTCAGCGGTGGGTACGGGAGCGGACGGTCGGGGCTGCTGTCGCGCGACGGCGTCCGCCGGTTCGCCGCCGCCTGGCGGCCGACGCCCCGCCCTCCCCTCCGGGCCGGTGCGCAGGTACGCGGCGGCCCGCTCCAGGGTCCAGCGCCGCGCGCCGTCCGCGGTCAGCCCGGTGACGAGCGGGGCGAGCGCGCGCAGGGCGGGCAGTTCGGGGGCGGGCGGGGTGTCCGGGGCGAGGACCGGGCTGATCCCGGCCGTGACGTGGAGCAGGGTCGCGCCCAGGCTGAAGCAGTCGGCTTCCGGCCCGGGCGCGGGCGGGGCTCCCTCGGGGCCGGCCGGGGTCTCCAGGTATTCCGGCGCGGTGAAGCCTCCCGTCCCCGCGACGGGTGCCGGGGTGCCGGTGCGCACCGCGCACTCCAGGTCGACCAGGACGGGCCGGTCGTCGGGGGTCATCACGACGTTGCCCGGTTTGAAGTCGCGCAGCACGAGGCCTTCGGCGTGCAACCGGCCGATCATGGAGGTGAGTTCGCGGGCGAGGCACCAGGCCTCGGCGACCAGGACGTGCCCTTCGCCGGTGCGCAGCCGGTCGGCGGTCCACTGTTGCAGGTTCACACCGTCGATCAGGTCCTCGGCGAGGAAGACGTGCCCGCCCGCCTCGAACACCTCCCGAACCGGTGGAGTGATGCCGAGCGGGGCGAGGCGGCGCAGGATCTCGGCCTCGTGCCGGAGCCAGTCCCGCGCGTCCCTGCCGTCCGTCCCGGCGCCGACGTGCGGGCGGGCCTCCTTCAGCAGGACACTCTCGCCGGTGTGTTCGTCGCGGGCGCGGTAGACGCCGCCGCGGTTGGAGTGCCGGATCGCTTCCTTGACGAGGTAGTGGTCGGCGAGCAGCACGGGCTCGCCGCGGCGCCGTCCGGAACTCGCCGCCTCGGTTTCCGGGAAGGGGTTGCCCGCCCAGCGCGGTGGGGCGAACCAGGGGTTCCGCTCGTCGGCCACGAAGGTGCCGTCGGGTGCGCGCAGGCGGCCTTCGTAGAACCCCTCGTCGTTGAGTTCGCGGGGCCTGGCGAAGCAGCCGTAGCGGTAGTGCACGAGGCTGTCGGGGCGATAGCGCCGGTCCGACAGGATCGCGGGCCCGGCGAGGCCTAGGGTCCGTTCGTGCAACCGCGCGGCCAGCAGGCGGAGTTGATCGTCGTCGGCGGGGTAGGCGGTGAGGAACTTGCCGGACTGGGCGCGGGCGGCGCGCACCGCGTTCATCTCGGCGGCGCGGCCCGGCGTGGCCGGGAACTTGAACGCGCAGCCGTGCGCCACCAGCACCCGGGCCGCGTTCTCCAGGACGTCGGGCGCCGAGAGGGGCGTGGCCGACAGATGGAGCTTCCAGCCCTGTCGGCGGCTGACGTGGTGCGCCGGAGTCACCATGCACCACGGGTCCCGGTGGCGCACCCGCCAAGGGGAGGCCGATTCCGCCTGCGCCAGGATCCGCGCGAGGATCGGCTGATAGCTCGACGTCACCCGGCCAGCATGGCAGTTTCCTCCCCCGGCGACGGGAGGTGTTTCCCGGCCAAGTCGCAGGGGCCGCCCGCCGCCGGTCGCCCTCGACAAACGGTCGTCTTCGGCTCGGAGTTGGACGGAGCCGGTCAACTTCTCGTGAGGTGTGGTCACCGAGCTCCACAGACAAGGTGCATAATGCATGTGTAGCCCTTCGCGCGTCCCCCGTCGCGAAGGGCTACACCTGCGTGCCACGGCTGTGCGCACCGAACACGCCAAGCGCGCAGGGCACAGCAGCCACCCGAGCAAGGAACTCCCCTCGTGGCTCCTTGTTCGTGTTTTTTCGAGTTAACAGTGACGTAGAGTGTTTCCGCAAGTCCGGTTCTGATCGCGGAGCAAAGTGTTCCGTTTTGTCGCCGCCCGACCTGGCCGACAGACTCCCCAGGGGCCGAGCCCTTCTACCAAGGTCAGTTAAAGTACGAATCCGTTGACCGAATCGAACATCGCGCATCGTCGGACAGCGCATGAGCGGCGGACGTGGACGTGGGGACCCTGATGGACAACGGCGAAGAGCGCACTCCCAAGCTGACGACGTTGCAGCAGAAGGTCGAGTACATGGTCGAGAAGACCTTCCCGGGAGAGAAGATCTCCGGCCGGGTCTTCGCCGACCTCGTCAAGGAGCGGGGCGGCTCCCTCTCGCACAGCTACTTCTCCAACATCCTGGCCGGCAAGGTCACCAACCCCTCCGAAGAGATCCTCAAGGCGCTCGGGCTCGGCTTCGGTGTCGACTGGCGCTTCTTCAAGGACGAGTCCGAGGTGGTCGACGACGTCGTCGCCGGGCTCCAGTTCCTCGCGAAGCGGCGCACCGGGGAGATCAGCGGTCTGGCCGGCCGCGGCATCGACGACGACGGCCTCGACCCCGAGCTGCTCCAGTTCGTCCTCTCCCTGCTGGAGGACAACAAGGACGGACGGGACAACGGGCCCGAAGGCGCACCTGGCGGGCAGCCCGGGTAGCGGCCACCGCGTGTTCATGACGATTGGCTAAGATCGCAGACCGCTTGTCACACACGCGTGACTACGATCAAGAGGTCTCAATGTCCATGCGCGAGCTGCGGAGAGAGTGCGAAGCCGGACTGGCGGATCTTCCCATCCCGGCCCCGTTCAGCATCCAGGGTCTTGTGGCGAACATGGAAGAGGCCCGCGGCCGCACCATCGTCCTGCACGAACTCCCCGACCGGCTGGCCCGGGTGAACGCCGCCTGCGGCCTGCGCCTCAAGTCGGGCGGCACCAGCTTCGTGCTCTACCGGCGGCGCCCCACCGTCTACCAGACCCAGCACGTGATCCTGCACGAGCTGTGCCACGAGTGGTTCGACCACGGCACGACCCTGAGCGCGGACCAGCTGCGCCACCTGCTGCCCGTCTTCAACACCTCCCTGATCAACCGGGTCCTCGCCTCCGACCCGCCCGGCGACCGCGGCCGAACCGAACCCGCCGACCCCGACGCCGACCCCGACGGGCTGCCGCCCGCCGTCACCGAGGCCTTCCGCTCCGGCGGCCCCATCCAGGCGCGGGCCCAGTACGACACGCACGACGAGCGGATCGCGGAGTTCGGCGCCTCGCTCATTCCCCGCATGGCCCGCGACGTGACGAGCGACGACATGGTCGGACGGCTCGCCAACTCCCTCTCCCGGCCCGTGGCCCACCGCCGCCGGGGCTTCTTCCGCCGCTCCTAGCCCCTCGCCTCCCCTGGCTCACCCCCTCCGTCCCCCCGCACGTGACCCCCGAGGAATTCCCGTGACCGCGCTTGACCTTGCCGGCTACCTGATAGCCGGCGTGATGACCGCCGTCGCCCTGTGGCGCATGCCCGCGGCGCTCTGGGGCGACGAGGAGGACAAACGCAGGCGCGCCCTGTGGGGCTGCTACGCCGGCTTCGCCGTCGCCCTGTGGACCAAGACGAAGGTCGTACGCATCGGCCTCAACAACAGCCCGATCGTCGACCTCGCCGTCCTGATCAAGCACTACACGGCGACCATCGCGATCCTGGCGATCCTCAGCTACATCGTCGCCATCTACGGACACTTTCCGGAGGGCGGCGTCATCCCCCGCCACGTCCGGTTCGCCCGGGTGATCCAGCAGGTGGCGGCCAAGGCGTCCGTCGCCACACTGATCCTGCTGACCGTGCTCTTCTTCACGGTGGTCGACCGCTCGTACGCCTCGGACCGGTTCGTCTCCGACCACGCCGGGCAGTGGGGCGCCACGCTCTACATGAGCGTGTTCTACCTGTACTTGGGTGCCGCCTCCGCCGTCTGCGCCTACCAGTGGGCGCTCGCCACCGCCGGGGCCACGGCCCGCCATCTGCGGATCGGCCTCGGCATGATGACGTTCGCCATGTTCATCGGCGTCGGCTACACCGTGAGCCGCACCCTCTTCCTGTGGGTCAGCGTCGCCGACCAGCCGAGCCCCGCCTTCGCCCTGAGGTTCGACGAGATCACCGAGGCCGCCCAGGTCGTCCTGTTCGCGTTCTTCGCCCTCGGTGCCTCCATCCCCGCGTTCAGCAAGGGCTGGCGCCGGGTGCGGCTGTGGCGGGCGCAGGCCCGCCTGCATCCGCTGTGGCACGAGCTGATGACGGCCTTCCCCGACCAGCCCTTCGAGCCACCGGCCCCGCTCATCCGCGAGCTGACCCGGTTCGGCACCCCGGCCGACCTGCGGATCGACCGGTGGGCCGCCGACATCGCGGACGCCGTCGAGAAGCTGCGCCACTACGTGCCGGACGGTCTGCTCCCCGCCGCCAAGCGGGCCGCCGCCGAGGACAGCCCCCGCGAGGAGAACGCCGGGCCGCTGGCCGAGGCGTACTGGATCAAGGCGGCGCTCGCCGCCAAGGCGGACGGCGCGGGCGCGGGTGACGCCGCAGCCGTCGAGACCAAGCACGCCACCGACCAGGACGGCGAGGTCGCCTGGCTGGTACGGGTGGCCGCCGCCTACCGGACCGTCAGCGGCGAGCGGGCCCGCGGCGTCCTGAACTCCCTGGAGAAGACCGGGTGAGCGACACCCTGACCGAGGCCGACGAGAGCCGCACGACGGCCGCGGCCCGCACCGTCACCGACGTCCTGCAGCCCCGCAACGTCCTGCTCGCCGGGATGCTGGGGATCGGGCTCGCCGCGGCCGGCGAGTGGACCGGCCTGCTGTGGGGGCTGCTCGGCGCACTGTGCGCCGGGCTCATCCCGGCCGGCTACATCGAGTGGGAGCGCAAGCGCGGCACCTGGGGCGACCGGCACGTCGTGGACCGCACCAAGCGGGCGCCGATCTTCTTCGTCATCCTCGGGTCGATCGGGGCCGGCTCGGTCGTCATGGTCCTCGGCCACGCCCCGGCCGGCATCCTGACCGCGATGCTCGCCCTGTGGGTGATGACGATCTTCCTGCTCGCCGTGAACACGGTCTGGAAGATCTCGGTGGACTCCGCGGTCGCCTCGGCGGTCGTGGCCCTGCTCGCCGTGGTGCACTCCCCCTGGTGGCTGCTCTCCTACGCGGTGACGGTCGCGGTGTGCTGGTCGCGGGTGGCCCTGGGCTACCACACGGTCATGCAGACGGTCGCGGGCGGCGCGCTGGGCGCGGCCACCTCGGCGGCGTTCCTGTTCGTCTGACCACGCGCGCGTCAGTCCGGCCCGCGCCGGGCGGCACGGGCATTGCGGCCCGGCGCGGTGCCGACCACGCGCTTGAAGTGGCGGGTCAGATGGGACTGGTCGTAGAACCCGGTGGCGCGGGCCACGTCACCCGGTGCCCGGCCGTCGAGGAGCAGTCCGCGGGCCCGGTCGACCCGACGGGCCGTCAGATACTGGTGCGGCGCGATGCCGAACTCCGCGGTGAAGGCCCGCACCAGATGCGTGGGGTGGGCGTACACGAGGCCCGCGGCCTCTTCCAGCGTCACGCCGTCGACGACCCGCGCGTCGAGGAGCTCGCGCAGGCGCCGCGCCACCGAGCGGTCGGGAGCCCGCAGGTCACCCCGGAGCCGGGGCCGCAGATGGCCGCGCAGCCGCTCGGCGATGAGCGCGAGCCTGCTCTCGGCCTCCAGCTCCGCGCCACGGTGCGCGAGAGCCGTGTGCAGTTGCCCGACCCTGCGGCGCAACACCGGGTCCACGAGGTCGGGCCCGTCGACCGCGGGCGCGATGAGACTGTCGTCCAGCTGATTCCGCTCCAGGTAGACCACCCGCTTGCGAAAGCCGTGCGCGGTGGCCGGGGATCCGTTGTGCGGCACGTCCGGCGGCAGCAGGCTCACCGAGCCACCCGGGGTGCCGTGCGCGTGCCGGTCCAGGTCGTAGCGCACCGCTCCGTCGTCGACGATCAGCAGCGTCCAGCTGTCGTGGACGTGCATCGGGTAGGAGTGCTCGGTGAACCGGGCGTGGAAGACCTCCACCACGCCCGCCACCCGCGGGCGCCAAGCGGAGATCTCCTGTCCGGCCGTCATGCAAGGAACGTACAAGACGCGCCCGGAGCGGGTTCGGCAGTCTCAGTCCATGACATCAGACAGTGCGCCCGTACGTTTCGACACGAAGATCGCCGTGCTGCTGCGCGACGACCTGCACACCTGGCAGCGGCTCAATGTGACGGCCTTCCTCGTCAGCGGGCTCGGCACCGTACTGCCCGAGACGATCGGCGAACCGTACGCCGATGCCGACGGCACCCCGTATCTCCCCCTGTTCCGCCAGCCCGTCCTCGTCTTCGAGGGGAGCAAGGAAGTGCTGCGCTCGGCCCACACCCGCGCCGTGGGCCGCGCCCTGCCCCTGGGCGTGTTCACGAGCGACATGTTCAGTACGGGCAACGACGTGGACAACCGGGCGGCGGTCCGTGCGGTCACCGGCGCCGACCTCGATCTCGTCGGGCTCGCCGTCCACGGGCCGCGGAACGCGGTCGACAAGGCGCTCAAGGGCGCGCGCATGCATCCCTGACGGGCGCCGGGTCAGGAGAGCGGGCGGCCACCGCGAGACCGCACCCTCCCCGGTCGCCGAAGCGTGGTATATCCCACGGCCGACACTCCCGTCCGCACGGAATGCGCACGGCTCCCCGGGGGTTGTCCTCGCGTACGGCCGGGGCGGTACCGGCCCGGGGGACGCACACGGAGAACGGAATACACAGCCATGGGTGAGTTGATCCTCGTACGTCACGGGGAGACCGAATGGTCGCTGTCGGGGCAGCACACGAGCTACACCGACCTGCCGCTCACGGCGCACGGGGAAGAGCAGGCCCGGGCGGTCGCGCCGCTCCTCGCCGACCGCCCGGTCGGTCTCGTCCTGGTCAGCCCGGTCCAACGCGCCGTGCGGACCGCAGAGTTGGCCGGGTTCAAGAACGCCCGCGTCACCCCGGACCTTCATGAATGGGACTACGGCGGCTACGAGGGGATCACCACGGCCGAGATCCACCGCGACCGACCCGACTGGAACCTGTGGACCGACGGCGTCGCACCCGGCCCCGCCGACCACCCGGGCGAGAGCCCGGCCGAGGTCGGCGAGCGGGCCGACCGGGTCCTCGCCGAGGTCGCCACCGCCCTGCGCGCCGGGGACGAGGACGTCGTCCTCATCGCCCACTCGCATTTCCTGCGGGTCCTCACGGCCCGCTACCTCGGCCTTCCGGCCTCCGGCGGCGCGCTGTTCGTGCTCGACACCGGGGCGGTGTCCCGGCTCGGCCGCGAACACGACCGCCCGGTGATCACCGCCTGGAACACCGTTCTTCAGCACACCGCGCACTGACCACGCACCGTGCGACGGGGGCGCGCGAGCCGGGGACCGCGGGTTCCCGGCTCGGCCCTCAGGCCGCCACCGCCGTCTCCCGGGCCCGGCGCAGAGCCAGCGCCGCCAACGCCTCCGGAGCGCCGGCCTGCCCCCGGATCCCGGGAAAGGCGTTGATGTCGACGATCAGCGGGGCGCCCTCCCCCGCGTCCAGGACATCGACCCCGTAGACGTCGACCCCGAAGACGCCGCCGACCTCGACCACCACGTCGGCCCACCCGCGCGGCAGTTCGGCCAGAGCGAGCGGCACCGTGGGGCCCCGGCCCCCGGGCGACAGCTCGGAGCGGCGCAGTGCCGCGAACACCGTTCCGTCGATGACCCAGAGTTTGTGGTCATAGCCGCTGTTCTCGGTGAACTCCTGTACCACGACGGGCTCGTCCGCCCAGGACCGGGCCAGCTCGGCCAGCCGACCGAGGCTGTCGACGCGCGCCACGAGGTCGTGCCGCCTGCTGTGGCGGCTCTTCACCACCAGCGGTCCCGCCCACTCCCCCGCACCGTCGGCTGCGGCGAAGTCCGCCAGCGATCCGAAGGTGCGGGTCGCCGAGAACGGCAGCCCCGCCTGCCGGGCCCGGTCGGCCAGGTAGGTGCGGTCCTGGCACAGGGCGGTCGCCTCCGCAGAGTTGACCACCACCGCCCCTCGCGACTCCAGCTCCCGGGCCAGCGCCAGCGCGCGGGGCGTGCGCGACTTCAGCAGATAGACATCCGCCATCGGCTCCAGTCCGGTCGGGTCGGTCGTCTCCGGGTGGACGGCCACCACGCGGTGCTCACGCGCGAGCAGTTCCGTGGTCGCCGCGAGCAGCGGATGTCCGGGCTCCGGCGTGATGAGGCCGATCGTCGTGCCGTCCCTCACCGGCTCTCGCCCGCCCCGGCCGAGCTGCGGACCGGCTGTGCTGCGGAGCCCGGCCCGTCGGTGCCGAACGGCTGCTCCGGGATCCGGCCCGCGCCCGCCACGAAGGCCGCGGCGGCCACCTCGCTGCCCGTGCGGGCGAGTTCGAGCACCGCCCGGGCCACCCTGGCTGCCGCGTCCGGCACCTGGCGGAAGCTCGGGAAGTCGTTCACGTCGACGACCACCGGACCGTCTGGGCCAAGCAGCACGTCCACCCCGTACAGGTCGAGTCCGTAGACAGCGCCGACCTGGTCGACGATGGCGGCCACCTCGGCGGGCAGCGGGACGTGCCGTTCGCGGACGCCGTGGTCGGGGTGGAGCGGTGAGCGGCGCTCGGTGGCGTACAGCTCCCCTCCGACGCAGTACACCTTGAGGTCGATGCCCGAGTTGGGGACGTACGGCTGGGCGATGAGCATTCCCTCGCCCGCCAGGACGGGCAGCATCGCGACGAGCCGGTCCGGTGACCCCACCAGGTGCACGGCCCGCCCCGAGCTTCCGTCGGCGGGCTTGACCACCAGCGGGTACTCGGACTCGGGTATCTCCGCGAGCAGTTCGGGCCGGGCGGCCGCATAGGTCATCGGCACCGGCAGGCCGCGGCTGCGGCCGATGGCCGACGCGAGTGCCTTGTCCCGCACCCCGCGGATGGACCGGACGTCGTTGACCGTGGTCAGCCCGACCGCGGCGGCGGCTTCCAGAAGCGGGAGCCCTGGCCCACCGGAGACCGTCTTGAGCACCCACGCGTCGTGGCTGCCCGCGCGGACCGCCTCGGACATCCGCAGCAGCGAACCGCCGGGGCGCACCACGTCGACCTGGTGTCCCCAGGCGTCGAGTTGACGGATCACCTCGACGGGCATGCCGTCATGGCGGTAGTGCTCTTCCACCAGGAAGCAGAGCCTCATCGACCTTCCCCGTACCGGACGTCCGCCGATCCCGTCCGGCGAGCTTTGACGCCACAGGATGTCATGAACCAGGGGCTGGTCGCCGCCCGCCCCGATCCGGCCGCCTCGGCCGCCGTAGTCGCCCCAGCAGACTGCCCTGGATCGGCGCCCCCGCCTGCCGGGCCGGCGGGCTCTGCGGGGCACGCGCCCGCACCGCGGGACGTGGTGCCCTCGGTCTGGCCTGCCCCGAAGACCGCGGCTCGGACGGCTCCGTCGTGGCGCAAAGGCCCTGTTTCCTCGCCGGACCGGCAACCGGGCGCGGAGCCGGGCAATGGTCCCGGGCGTCGGCGAGGGCCTCCACCAGGCGCAGCCGGAACCACTCGATCTCGTCCGGTTCGTCCGCCAGGAGCAGCCGGTCGACGATGCCCTGGGCGATCACGGATTCGGGGTGGACCCGGAACGGCTCGGGGCGCAACCTGCGCAAACAGGCCCGTTCGTAAGGATCCGGGACGATCTCGGCGAGGTGTGCGCTGTCGAGGGCGCAGGCGACCTCGGCCGCCTGTTGCCACGGGTCGTCCGTCTGGCGGGCCAGCATGGCGAGTCTGCGGCCGCGCCAGTTGCGCGCTCGCCGGTCCTGGCCGCCGTCGGGCTCCGGATGGCGACCGCTGAGCAATTCGGGCTCGCGCAGGGCCAGTTCGACCACGTCATCGGCCAGGTAGAGCCAGACGACCGCCCGGTAGCGGTTGAGGTAGCACCGCACCGGAGCGAGCCGCCCGGTGCGGGCCAGCTTGGTGAAGCGCCCCGGGGCGACGCCGAGCAGTTCGGCGCCGTCGCTGGTGCCGACGGTCCGCACGCGCTCGCGCAGGGCCTCGGGAAAGTCCGCGGCGGCTCGCAGCCGCGCCACCTCGCGCGCGGTGACCCGGCGGTGTCCGCCGCCGGGATCCGGCACGGTGCGGATATGGCCGAGCTGGACGGCCAGCTCGAACTCGCCCAGTCTGAGCTCCAGTTCACGAGCCGCGGCCCCCGGCGCGAGCCGTGGCCCGGATGGAGCGGCCGCACGCGCGGCGACGGCGGGAACAAGGGCGTTCTTGGTGGTGACTACGGTCATCGGATCCTCCCCCGTGAGGAACGAGCACTCGGGACGAATACTCTCGGTGACGACCGTACCCCGCCGCACGGACATCCCGCCCGGCCTGTGGACAACCCCGCACGGGCTCAACCCAACCAAAGAAAACGCCTGTTCAGAGCTCGGTCACCCCGAAGTTCCCGGGCTGCCGTGCGGCCACCGAGAGGTGCTCACCCACGCGGTTGACCAGAAGGGTCATCTCGTACGCGATCTGGCCGATGTCCGCGTCCGCGGAGCTGAGCACACACAGGCAACTGCCCTCGCCCGCCGCGGTGACGAACAGGACACCCTCGTCGAACTCGACCATGGTCTGGCGCACCTTGCCGGCCCGGAAGTGCAGTCCCGAACCCTTCGCGAGACTGTGCAGACCAGAGGAGACCGCGGCCAGGTGTTCCGCGTCCTCGCGCTTCAGGTCGGCGCTGGCGGCGGTGACCAGACCGTCGTTGGAGAGCACGATCGCGTGGCGTACGTGCTCCACCCGCCGGGTCAGGTCGTCGAGCAGCCAGTCGAGTTCCTTCTTCAGTGCCATGTCAGGCCTCCCCGCTCATGCAATTCCCCGTTTCCCCGTTCTCCTGCCACCCTTCACCACCGGGGCGCCCCGGGCAAGCGGTGCCCGATGCCGGGGAGTCGCACGGCGGCGCGGAGCGACGGCGTCAGCCGACCGAGTCGAGCAGGCGCGCGGTATGCATGCGCCCGGCGTATTCGACCAGCCGTATCAGCACCTCCTTCCCGGAGTCCCGGTCGCGGGCGTCGCAGAGCACGACAGGGGTGCCGCGGTCCAGGTCGAGGGCGGCCGACACGTCGACGGCGGCGTAGGAGCGGGCACCGGCGAAGCAGTTGACGGCCACGACGAAGGGGATGCGGCGGTGCTCGAAGTAGTCGACCGCCGGGAAGCAGTCCTCCAGGCGGCGGGTGTCGGCGAGGACGACGGCGCCCAGCGCTCCCTGCGAGAGCTCGTCCCACAGGAACCAGAAACGATCCTGCCCGGGCGTTCCGAACAGGTACAGGGACAGGCCGGAGCGGATGGTGATCCGGCCGAAGTCCATGGCGACGGTGGTGGTGGTCTTGTGGTCCACGCCGCCGATGTCGTCCACCGACTCCCCTGCCTCGCTCAGCAGTTCCTCGGTGCGCAGCGGCCGGATCTCACTGACCGCTCCGACCAGGGTGGTCTTGCCCACGCCGAATCCGCCCGCGACGAGGATCTTCAGCGCGAGGGCGGCAGTGGGGTCACAGGGCTCGGAGGCCATCGATCACTTCTCTCAGGATGATCTCGTCGGGGAGTTGGGCGGGCGGCACCGGCCGGCTCACGACGACGTGGCCCGCTTCGAGCAGGTCCCCGACGAGGACGCGTACGACGCCGACGGGCAGATCCGCGTCGGCGGCGAGTTCGGCGACGGACTGGGTCTCCTTGCGGCACAGCGCGAGCAGCGCCCGGTGTTCGGGGCCGAGGAGGGACTCCTCGGCGGGTTCGGGTCCCCGCGGCACGGCGAGGGTGACGAGTGCGATCAGGTCGAGGCGGACACCGCTGGGGCCGGGCGCGGTGCGGCCGCCGGTCATGGCGTACGGGCGGACCAGCGGCCCCGCGTCGGCGTCGTACCAGTGGCTCGGCCGGCCCGGGGAGCCGTCCGGCCAGGGCTCGTTCATGGGCTGGACGTCCCCTTTCCGGTCAACCGGCGGCCGGCGGGCGCACGATGTGGCGCGGCGGCGTGTAGAGGTGTTCGCCGACACGTTTCACCAGGCGCGCCATCTCGTACGCGATGAGCCCGATGTCGGTGGTCAGCGAGGACAGCACGGCGAGGCAGGAGCCGTCCCCGGCGGCCGCGACGAAGAGGTAGCCCTCGTCCATCTCGACCATCGTCTGGCGCACGCCGCCGACCCGGAAGTGGCGTCCGGCGCCCTTGGCCAGGCTGTGGAAACCGGAGGCCACGGCGGCGAGGTGTTCGGCGTCCTCACGGGTCAGCGCGCTGGAGGCGCCCACGGCGAGGCCGTCGTTGGACAGCACGACCGCGTGCCGCACCTCGCCCACCCGCAGCACCAGGTCGTCGAGGAGCCAGTCGAGTTCGCCGGTGCCGGGCGCCGAGCCGGTGGGATGCGGGGCGTCGAGCCTCTGGTGGTCGATCATGCGCGGTCTCCTTCGCTCGTGTGGTCGGCGCCGGGCGCGCCCGGCGCGGGAGTGCTGGTGGCGGTGCGGGAGGCGCCGCCCCGGGCCCAGCCGCCCATGTAGGCGGCCATGCGGTCCCGGGCCTGCTCGGGGGTGGGCGGCGCCGTGTCCGGGCCCAGGTCGGTCTCGGGGGCGGGGGCCTCGCGCAGTTGGGGGGCGAGGCTCGCCTGCCGCACCCGGCGCGGGAGTCCGTCCTCGGCCCGGTCGGGGGCGATGCCGCGGGTCCGCTGGCGCAGGGTGGTGACGGCGGGTCCCGCGGAGGGTTCGGGCGGGCCGGCCGGGGGCGCGTGCTGGGCGACCAGGGCGGGCCGGGGCGCGGCTTCGGCGGGCGCCTCGATCCGCCTGCGGGGCTGCGGCGGCTGGTGATCGCGCCGGGCGGCGGGGCGAGCCGAGGCGGTCACCGCGGTTTGCAGCAGGCCGGTGGGGAGCAGGACGACCGCGGTGGTGCCGCCGTACGGCGAGGTGCGCAGATGGACCTTGACGGCGTGGCGGGCGGCGAGGCGGCTGACGACGAAGAGACCGAGCCGGTCGCTGTCGAAGAGATCGAGCGCCTCGGACTGCTCGATCCTGCGGTTGGCCTCGTCGAGGGTGTCGTCGCCCATGCCGAGCCCGCGGTCCTCGATCTCCAGGGCGTAGCCGTTGCCGACGGGCTCTCCGGTGACGCGGACCTTGGTGTGCGGGGGCGAGAACTGGGCCGCGTTCTCGACGAGTTCGGCCAGCAGGTGCGTGAGGTCGGCGACGGCGCCGCCGGTGACCGCGGCCTCCGGCAGCTGACGCACCTCCACCCGGGCGTAGTCCTCGATCTCGGATACCGCGGCCCGTACGACGTTGGTGAGCGGGACCGGCACGCTCCAGGCGCGGCCGGGGGCGGCGCCGGACAGGATGATCAGGGATTCGGCGTGGCGGCGCATACGGGTGGTGAGGTGGTCGAGACGGAACAGGTCACCCAGTTCGCCCGGGTCCTCGGCGCGCCGTTCCATGCGGTCGAGCAGATTGAGCTGGCGGTGGACGAGGACCTGGCTGCGGCGGGCGAGGTTGACGAAGACGCCGGAGATGCCGCTGGCCAGTTCGGCGCGTTCGACCGCCGCGTGGAGGGCGGCCCGGTGCACGGTCCCGAGGGCCTCGCCGACCTGGGCGATCTCGTCCTGCGCGGGCGGCCCCGGCGGCGCCTCGGCCTGGATGTCGAGTTCCTCGCCGGACCTCAACCTGCCCATGGCTGTGGGGAGTTTGCGCCGGGCGATCTCCAGTGCGCTGTTGCGCAGGCTGATGAGCTCGACGACGAGTCCGCGTCCGATGCGTACGGAGATGACGAGGGAGGCGGCGACGGCGGCGAGGCCGAAGAGGACGGCGGCGCCGCCCGCGGTGAGCAGTCCGCGCGTGAACGGGTCGGTGTGGTCGGCCGCGTTGGTGGCGGCGCCACTCCGGATGTCGCGCAGGCCCTTCTGGACGGTGCCCACCACCGCGTCCCAGGCGGCGGGGTCCACGGCCGTCGCGGCGGCGCGCCCCGGCTCGGCGTTCTGGATCTTGTCTTCGGCGGCGCGCAGCGCGGGGTAGGCACTCTGCCCGCTCAGTGCGGTCCACGCGGTGCGTTCGGGGCCGGTCAGGTCCGCGGTGGCGCTGTCGGTGAGGGCGCGGCGGCCCGCGACGGCGCCGGTCAGGCGGCGCAGGTGGTCGGCCGTGAAGGTGCGGTCGAGTGGGGCGGAGGAGACCAGCGCGTCCTCGCGGGCCAGCATCTCGCCGGCCCGGCCGAACTCGTACAGGACCCGCGCGTCGGCGCCGAGCGCCGGGCCCTGGGCGTCCGCGAGCGCGCCGTCGACGTCGAGGCCCGCGCCGATGGTGTCGGTGTACTGCTGGTAGGCGGCGTCCCAGCCGGTGCCGCGATCGTGGACGCCGGTGCGCAGCGCCGGCAGTCTCAGGGCCTGCGCGACGAAGCCGCGCAGCCGTTCGGCCACGCTCGCGGGCAGGTCGCCCGCGTCGGCGACGGTGTGCCTCGGGTCGAGTCTGAGCCTGTCGACGGCGGTGTCGGTGCGCTTGGTCTGCTGGTCGAGTTCGGCGGCGCGGTCGTCGGCGGGGGCGGCCACGTACCGTACGGCGGCGCGGCGTTCGGCCTGGAGTTCGGTCACGGCGGCGGCGACCGGGGTGCGGACCTGTTCGTCGACGCGGCGCGACTGGCGCAGTGCGGAGACATCCTGCGCGGTCGTGACGGTGGCGAAGCCCCACAGGGCGAGCAGCGAGACGACCGGCACCATCAGGAGCGAGACGATCTTGGCGCGGACGGTGCGCGGGCGCAGCCGCCAGAGCGCCTCGGCGTCCTGGGGAGCGGGAGTGGCTCCGAGAACGTGTTCGTCGGCGGCCGGTGGTCCTGCGTGGGCGCGTCGTCCACGGGCGCCCACCGGGATCGATGGCTTGGCGTCCGGGGCCTTGCGGGGTATGCGCACGGAACTCCTCGCTTACGGATGGGGCCGGATGCGGCGCGTCGGGGTGTTCAGGGCGTGGGGGCGAGTTGTTCGGCCGAGGCGTAATCGGCGCGTTCGCGTGCCGTCGGGGAGAGCGCGACGAAGGCGGCGGTGATGAAGAGGTAGGACCCGAGGCCGACGGCGAGGGGGAAGATGAACTGCATCGCCGTCGCCCCGGGAAGCCCGGCGCCACTCGGGGCGACGTCCACGCTCACCGAGACCATTCCGGTGTAGTGCATGCTGCTGACGGCTGCTCCCATCACCAGGGAGGCGACGGCCACGGCGACCGGGGACTTGATGTTGAGCCCGGCCCACAGGGCGGCGGTCGCGGCGACGACGGCGATGACCACGGACAGCGCGACCAGCAGAGGGTCGTAGTGGACCGCTCCGTGCAGCCGCAGCGCCGCCATGCCGAGGTAGTGCATCCCGGCGACGCCGAGTCCCGTGGCGAGTCCGCCGAGGAACAGGGAGCGGGTGCGGTCCTTGCCGTAGCCGACGGCGAAGACCCCGGCGCCGACGAAGAGCATGGCGACGAGCAGGCTGAGGATGGTCAGCAGCACGTTGTAGCGGATGTCGGTGCCGGTGACGGCGAAGCCGAGCATCGCGACGAAGTGCATCGTCCAGATGCCGGTGCCGATGGCCGAGGCGGCGGTGATCAGCCAGTTGCGCCGGGAGCGGCCCGAGGCCCCGAGGGCGCGTACAGTGCAGCGCAGCCCGAGGGCGGCGCCTATGCAGGCCATCACGTATGACAGCACGGGTGTCAGCCAGCCGAAAGCGGCGTGGTCCAGGTGTCCCATGGCCCAGGGACGTTAGTCCGGGCAGGGGCGCACGCCAGGGGCGCAGTTCGAAAGCTGCTGGAACATGACGAAGGGATGTTCCAGAGCGATCGGACTTTGTTCGAACATGGCCATCACGGTCGATTTTCAGCCACTGCGGGATCGACGGGCCCGTGGGGGATCATGGCGGCATGGCCGAAGACCACACACACGTCCAGGAATTCTTCGCCGCCCGGGCGGCCGACTGGGACCGCAGGTTCCCCGACGACGGCCCCGCGTACGCCGCGGCGGTGGCCGAACTCGGGCTCGCGCGGGGCGGCGCCGTCCTCGACGCGGGCTGCGGGACGGGCCGCGCGCTTGAGCCGCTGCGCGCCGCGGTGGGCCAGGAGGGCACCGTCATCGGCGCGGACCTCACCCCGGAGATGCTCGCCGAAGCCGTGCGGGCCGGGCGCGGCCGGTACGCCGCCCTGATCCGCGCCGATGTGGCGCGGCTGCCGTTGCGCACCGCGTCCCTCGACGTGGTGTTCGGTGCCGGGCTCATCTCACATCTGCCCCAACCGGCCGAGAATCTGCGGGAGTTGGCCCGGATCACGCGGCCGGGCGGCCGCCTCGCGCTGTTCCACCCCATCGGCCGGGCCGCGCTCGCCGCACGCCAGGGGCGCGGCATCACCGACGACGATCTGCGTGCGGAGCCCCGGCTGCGCCCCCTGCTCGCCTCGGCCGGCTGGCGGCTTCTGTCGTACGCCGACGAGGACGAGCGCTACCTCGCGGTGGCCGTGCGCGAGGGGTGAGAGCCGGGCCCACCCGCTGTCGGGCACCCGCTCAGCCCGGCCGGACCACCGCGCGCACGAAGGCCGCCGGATCGTCGAACATGATGTTGTGACCGGCGTCCGGGATCGTCACGACCCGGACGCCGCAGCCGGTGAGTTCGGCGCGCCCGCGCAGCTCACCGCTGAGCCCGCCCACCAGATAGGTGCGGTCGACCGGGAGCTTCATGAGGAGCTCGCGCATCGTCGGCCGCGTACCCCGCACCAGGCCGACGGCCGTGCGGTGCAAGCCGAGCGGGTCGGCCAGGCGCATGGTCGCCGCCCACAGCGGGCCGACGCGGGCGAGCACCGCGGCGAAGCCGCCGCCGCGCACGAACTCCTCCTCCGGGTACGAGGCGATGCCGCTGCTGCCCGCCGTCGGCGCCGGGTCGGGGTCGAGGTTGGCCTCGGACAGCAGCAGCCGGGCGACCAGGTCGGGGCGGCGGTCGGCGAGCACGATGGCGACGGCGCCGCCCATGCTGTGCCCCACCAGTTCGGCGCCGGAGACACCCGCCGCGTCGAGGACCGCGGCGAGGGCGTCGGCATGGTCGGCCAGGGTGTAGCCGAAGTCCGCGGGCCGGTCGCTGATGCCGTGGCCGGGCAGATCGACGAAGAGCTGGCGCCGTCCAGCGAGCGCCGGGTGTCCGGCGACGTGGGCGTGGTAGACGGCCGACATGGAGCCGAGGCCGTGCACGTACACGAGCGCGGGCCCCTTCCCCTGGCTCTCCGTCCAGCGGATCCGGCTGCCCCGCTCGTCGAACTCCACCTGTCGCATGACGCCCTCCCCGTTTCCGGGCACCCCTTCGGCGCCCTCGGCACCCGACCATACATCGCCAACGTAGTACTACGTCAACGATGTACTCCGTCGCGCATGAGGCATGCGGCAGAATGCGGGCATGCTCGAACTCGCCATCCTGGGATTCCTCTACGAAGCGCCGCTGCACGGCTATGAGCTGCGCAAGCGCATCACCGCGCTCACCGGCCACGTGCGCCCGGTCGGCGAGAGCACGCTCTACCCGGCGATCAAACGGCTGGAAAAGGCGGGGCTGCTGGTCCGTGAGACCCAGCCGGGCGCGGCGGCCGCACCCCGGCACGTCCTCACCCTCACCGCGGCGGGCCGCCGGGACCTGCTGCACCGGCTCGCCGAACCGGACCGCCTCGACGTCACCGACGAGAACCGCTGGTTCACCCTGCTCGCGTTCCTGCGCCATCTACCGGACCCGGCACGGCAGGCCGGCGTGCTGCGTCGCAGGCTGGACTTCCTGGAGGAACCGGCGAGCTTCTTCTACGAGGGTGAACGCCCGGTAGCCGCCGAGGAGTTGGACGACCCGTTCCGGCGCGGCATCCTCACCATCGCCCGGGCCACCAGCGCGGCGGAGCTCAAGTGGCTCCGCGCGACGCTGCGTTCACTGGAGTGAGCCGCGCTCACTCGCTGTCGGTGGCCCGCAGATGCGGGACCGGGCAGCCGCCCGCCCCGGGCACCGGGAAGGTGCCGAGATCCTGGACCCGGTAGCCCGTGCGGTAGCCCTTGACCTCCGGATTCTGCCGCGCGTAATGGGGTGTCGAGCGCGGCGGCAGCAGTCGTACGGCGCGGGCCCGCAGCCGCAGTGCGCCGCGGACCAGAGCTCGGGCCGCGGGGGCGGGCGCGTCGTAGCGGAAGGCCCGTAGCAGCGAGTCGTCCAGCAGGGAGAGGCTGGCGGTCCGCAGCACGGGGGCCAGGGGGCCCGGGTACCACGAGGCCATCAGGTCGAGGGTGGCGTCGGACACCCGCCGCGCTCCGTCGTCGAAGGCAAAGTGCAGCGCCTCGTACGCGTCCAGGCAGCGCTCGAACTCCTCGTAGGACTCCGGGATGCGCTTGATGCCCATGTGCTTGCCGAGCGTCTGGTAGTAGCGGGCCGCGGCGCGCAGTTCATGGTCGCTCAGGCGCCGCCAGCCGTAGGAGTCGATCCAGCGCTTGGGCATCACCACGAAGGTGCACAGGACGTAGCGCATGTCGTCGTCGCTGATGTCGTACGCGCGGTGCATCTGGTTGATGCGACGGACCGCGGCGCGCCCGTTGACGCTGTCGAAGCCGTGCTCGACGACGGCGTCGAGCAGCAGGGCGGTGTCGTCGTACCGCTTCTGCGAACGGTCTGTCAGCTCCGCGGTCGCGGCGAGGAGGCGGCCGATGCTGGGGACGGCGTACGTCCGGTACAGCGCGAGCTCCAGGGCGCGTGTGTAGTCCCAGGGGAACTCCAGCGTCGCCGTCATCCGGTAGATCGCGAGGAAGTCCCGCTCCGGGTCCAACCGCTGGATTTCTCTGAGCCGGTCGAAGCGATTCACCGCTGCCCCCTATCAGTCGACGGACGTCCAACTCTACGTTGGACAGCACTGTTTGAAAGATCGGCGCTGCCGCGACGCCGCGGCCGGGTCGTCCACGGGAAGGGGGCCCCTGATGTTCGGGAGATTCCGGAAGCCGGACCGGTCACGAGCGGCCGACGATCGTCACCACAACCTCTTCGAGGCGGCGGCCGCGTACGTGGCGGCCTGCGCGGAGGACGACCAGGATGCCCTGGAGGAGGCGGCCGCCTGGGTGTCGCCGGAAGCCCTGTCCTTCGGGGTGCGCGAACTGGCCTGCCGGGCGGTGATCGCGCTGGCCCGCGACCGCGACGAGTCGCCGAGTGCGGTCGCCCGGGAGCTGATGGGCCTGCCGGCGGCCTGACGGGCACCCGGGGATCGGGGCCCCGGGACCCTCGACGCCTGCGTTACCCAGTGGTTAAGGTGCGCCGACGAGCGAAGCGAAGGGGAGGATTCCGTGACCGGGACGGACGAGGCCGAAGCGGCCGCAACCGCCGCAGACGAGGCGCTGTACGTGCTGACGGCGGTGCTGCTGACGCCCGCGCAGTTCCCGAGCGTGCTCGGCGACGACTACCCCGAGGCGTGTGCGGCGCTCGGCCTCGGCCCGTACGCCCAGGGCTACGGTCTCGTGCTCGGCCAGGACGGCACGGGCGCCCGCTGGACCGTCGTCGTCGACGACGTGTCGCTCGTGGCGGTCGCGATCGCGTCCTGGGACTGCGGCATGGAGTACGAGCTGTCCCCGGACGAACGCACGGTGGTGGCGGCCCTGCCGGGCTGGCCCCTGGAGCTGGCCATCTCGGCCCCGGACGTCCCCGCCCCGCACGACCCCGAACCGGCCCCGGACATCCCCCGCCCGCTGACGCCCCCGGACACGAGCGAGTGGGGCCCGGCCCAACGCCGCCTGGGCGCGGACGAGATCGCGCTGCAGTGGGCGACGTGGCGGGAGCAGCTGGGCTCCGACGCGTTCGCGCCGGGCGAGCCGGACGACGAAGCCTCCCCCGCCGAGAGCTCCACGCCGTCCCAGGACGAAGCGGTCGGCGCCGCCGGAGAAACCCCCGAAACGACAACACTCACGGACGGGGAACACCCCGCTGACGAAGGAGAGTTGACGGGCGTACGCCGCGTACTGGCCGAACTCCGCGGCTACCTCGACACGGCGCCGCCGATAGGCCGAGTCCGCTCGGCCTTCGCCCCGGGCGGCGCCCGCACCCTGCGCGCCGACGGCCCCGGCTGGTCCCTGGTCGCCAGGACGGACGACATCGCCTTCGTCCTCCTCGACGCATGCCCGGGCGAGGTACACCCGATAGGCCGAGGCACCGAACTCCCCGCCCTCCTCGACGCACTGGACGGGATCGCCGTGCGGCCCGCGTGAGGGCCCTCAACCCAGCGTCAGCCAGGCCAGGCTGCCGAGGCCTGCCAGGGTGCAGTAGATCGCGAACGGGGTCAGGGTGCGGGTTTCGAAGTACTTGGTCAGGAAGCGGACCGCCACGTACCCGGCGACGAAGGCCGCGACGCTGCCCGCCAGCACCTGGCCGCGGATTCCGTCGCCGTCGTGGCCGAGGAGGGACGGCACCTTCAGCAGGGCCGCGGCGGCGATCACCGGGGTGGCGAGCAGGAAGGCGAAGCGGGCCGAGTCCTCGTGGGACAGGCCGCGGAAGATGCCCGCGCTGATCGTGGAGCCCGAGCGGCTGATGCCGGGGCACAGCGCGAGGATCTGCGCCGCTCCGATCCAGGCCGCCTGGGCGTAGGTGAGCCGGGTCAGGCGCCGGTCCGAGAGTTCGTCCGGGCTCAGGTGCTCCTCGCCCGGCGCCGCGGACGCGCCCGCGCGGCGGCGGCCGGTACCGCCCCGGCGCAACTGCTCGGTCAGGTAGAGCACGACGCCGTTGAGGGCCAGGAAGACGGCGGTCGGGATGGGCTTTCCCAGCGTGGAGCGGAAGAGGTGGTCCAGGGCCAGCCCCGCGATGCCGACCGGGATCGTGGCCACGATCAGCAGCCACGCCAGCTTCTGGTCGACCGTGGCCACGCGGCGCTCGCGTATCGAGCTCACCAGTCCGCGCACCACCCGGACCCAGTCCTTGCGGAAGTACACGACGAGCGCGAGCGCGGTGGCCAGGTGCAGCCCGATCAGGACGTTCAGGTACGGCGATCCTTCGGCCGACACATCGAGGTCCCGCTTCCACTGGCCGCCGAGCAGTGCGGGCAGCAGGATGCTGTGGCCCAGGCTGGACACGGGAAACAGCTCGGTGACGCCTTGGAGGAGGCCGACGCCTATCGCTTCCGGGTAGGTCAGAACAGACATCGACGGCTTTCGGTGCGTGGTGGGTCCCTGACTGGGGAGCGCGCGCGGAACACGGGCGGCCTGGCGAAGCTACTACATGCTGTGGAACCCAGGTCCAGGTCCGGTCAGAGTTCAATCCGCCGTCGCCTTACGTTCATTGAGGCGGGTCCCGACGGCCGGGCGTCCGATCACCCTGGCTACGATCGCTCCCGGCGCTCCGGTCCTGCGGGGCGTCCTGCGACCCACCCAGGGGAGGAACGGCATGACGGACAAGGTCGTCGACGGCGCGGGGGTGGCGGGCAGGACCGTCGCGGGCGGGGCCGACGTGGTGTGCCGACCGGTGGGACGCGTGGTCGGCGGGCGGACCAACGTCGTCGACGACCACTGGGATCGCGAGACAGCCGTGATCCGGCTCGACGCCGAGCAGTTCGGGGCCGAGGCACTGTACGGCCTCGCAGACTTCTCCCATCTCGAAGTGATCTTCCACTTCGACCGGGTGGCACCCGAGAAGATCGAGTCCGGTGCCCGGCGCCCGCGGGGCAATCCGGACTGGCCCCTGGTGGGGATCTTCGCCCAGCGGGGCAAGAACCGCCCCAACCGGCTCGGCGTCTCGCGCTGCCGCATCCTCGACGTCGAGGGTCTCGACGTACGCGTCGCCGGACTCGACGCCGTGGACGGGACACCCGTGCTGGACATCAAGCCGTACCTCGCCGAGTTCGGCCCCCGCGGCGAGACCACCCAGCCGGAGTGGTCGGTGGAGTTGATGCGCTCCTACTACGAGTAGGGGCAAGGACGCGGGGGCCGGACCCCCGCGTCCCCGGTCGCACAGACCGCTCGACCCGACACGCTCTCGGTGCGGCCCTGTTGAGCTGCTGGTTCAGACCCGTTCGAGCGGCCGGTGCGGGCCCACCGGGAGCTCGGCAGTGATCGTGTCGCCCGGCCGGATCTCGCCGCCCGCGCGGACCACGCTCATGATCCCGGCCTTGCGCACGACGTTGCCGTCGTCGTCACGGCCGACGACCTGCTTGAGGAGGCCTTCCTGGAAGGCTTCGATCTGGATGCAGGGGTTGCGCAGGCCGGTGACCTCGACGACGGCCTCCGGGCCGATGTGCAGCAGGGTGCCGGTGGGCAGCCCCAGGAGGTCGATGCCCTCGGTCGTGACGTTCTCACCGAGCTGGCCCGGCGCGACCTCGAAGCCCTGCTCGGCGAGCTCGCCGAAGAGTTCCCCGTGGATCAGGTGGACCTGGCGCAGGTTCGGCTGCGTCGGGTCCTGGGCGACGCGGGAGCGGTGCTTGACCGTCACACCCGCGTGCACATCGCCGGCCACGCCGAGCCCGGGAAGCAGCGTGATGCCGTCCCGGTTCGGCTTGGTGAACGAGTACTCCCCGTTGCTGCTGACCGCCGTGACCGTGCCCTTGGTGCCGCTCATCGCGCGGAGCCCCCCCTCTGCCGTACCAATGATCGGGCTGAGCCTATCCCGGCAGGTCAGCCCCTTCCCCGGTGGCCTAGCGGCCGAGCTCCTTGCGGGAGATGTTCCGCAGCCTGCGGCGCTGGCTCGGGTCCAGCATGAGGTAGGCCGCCACGGGGACGCCGATCAGTACCAGCAGGGCCAGCCAGAAACCGATCAGTGGGATCAGGATGAGCCCCGCCACGACTCCACCGGCGGCGATCATCGCGCGCTTCGACATGTCCGTCGCCTTCCTCTTCGCGGTCCGCGACCGCTCGTCCTGCCCAGAGAACGCACGGCCGCGCCCGCTGGTTCCAGCACTTCCACTATGCGTCACTTCCGCAGCGGCGCGCCGACCTCGTGCATGTACTCCAGGGCATGGCGGTAGGAGTCGACGAGCGTGGTCTGCGCGTACGGGATGCCCAGGGCCGCGCAGTGCGCGCGGACCATCGGCTGGGCGAGCCGGAGGTGAGGACGCGGCATGTTCGGGAAGAGGTGGTGCTCTATCTGGTAGTTCAGGCCGCCCAGGAACCAGTCGGTGAAGAAGCCGCCGCGTACGTTGCGCGAGGTCAGGACCTGGCGGCGCAGGTGCCCCCAGGCCGAGTCCTCCGGGTCGTTCGGGTCGGGCATCTCCATGCCCTTGTGGTTGGGTGCGAAGGTCATGCCCAGGTGCAGGCCGAACAGGGCGTGGTGCAGCAGGGCGAAGACGAGCGCCTTGCCCGGCGACAGGACGGTCAGGAGCAGGCCGGCGTACCCGGCGAGGTGGACGAGGAGCAGCGGCGCCTCGACGGCCCGCTCGCGGGGCGGCTGTCGCCTGAGGTCCAGGAATCCGTAGACCTTCAGGGCGATGCCCTCCAGGAGCAGCATCGGGAAGAACAGCCGGGCCTGGTTGCGGGTGACCCAGCGGGCGAAGCCCTCGCGCCGCTCGGCCTGGCGCTGGGTCCACACCAGCGCGCCGACACCCACGTCGGGGTCCTTGTCGATGTGGTTGGGGTTGGCGTGGTGGCGGTTGTGCTTGTCGTTCCACCAGGCGTAGCTCATGCCGAGGAGGAGGTCGCTGTGGACCAGCCCGATCAGCCGGCCCGCGCCCTTGCCCCGGGTGATCTGCGCGTGGCCCGCGTCGTGGCCGAAGAAGGCGCTGCGGGCCCAGAGCACCGAGAGCGGCACGGCGAACATCAGCGTCCACCAGGTGTCGCCGGTGGACACCATGGCGACGACCGTGGCGGCCAGGGCCAGCAGGTTGAGGGCGATCCGGGTGGCGTACCAGCCGGTGCGCCGGTCGAGCAGGCCCTGCCCCTTCACCGCCTTGAGCAGCGGCGCGAACTCGCTGCCCGCCCGTGGCTCGGCAGGGGCGCCGAAGCCCTGGGTGGGCTGCGGCATGGTGGCCTGTGGCATGACGTCTCCGGTCGGTCGTCCCCCGCAGTTCTCTGCGCTGACCTGTCCGAACGTACGGATCGGGGCCCCTGGACGACCATGGCGCCTCCACCCGTCCACGGGCGGGGGTTTGCCCGGCGCACCGTGGTGGTGCTGACCACACCTCACCGGATCGCGTGTGACGTGACTCACCGCCCGGAGCCCCCGCCGGCCCGCTCCTTGCTGTACCCTCGGCCGCTCCGGCAACGTAGTCAAATTTGAGGAATGCGTTATCGCTGTGCAGAGGTTCCCCGCTCCCACTCCGCCCCAGCTCGCCGAACTCGCCCGCTGTTCCGTGACCTTCCTGCCCGCCGACCCCTCGCGCACCGGCCGGGTCGCCTTCTGGCATGCCGACGGTGCGACACCCCCGGCCGCCCCCGGCTCCGTCGAGGACCTGACCGTCGTCGACACCGACCTCGCGCCCCGTCCCGTGCGCGCCCTCCTGCTGCCCGCCCGGGACGCGCTGCCCGTGCTCACCCGCGTCCGGGGCTCCGCCCAGGCCTCGCGCCCCGCCGCGTTCTGGGGCACGGCCGCGCTGCTCGCACTCCAACTGGCCGCGCGGGGGCTGCTGTTGCCCGGCCTCACCGCCGGCGATCACGACGCGTGGCGGGTCGGCCCGCTCGGCGCGGACGAGCTGGACCAGGTGCGCGAGCTGGCCGCCGCGATGCCTCCCGAGGCGCACGCCGTGCCGCTCGACGCCTCGGAGCCCGTGCTGCTCGTGGAGCCGGAGCGACTGCTGCGCGCCTTCCTCGACGCGGTCGCCGACGGACTGCCCCGCACCCCCGCCGCGATGCGGGCCACCGGCTCGCCGGCCTTCGCCGCCGAGGTCCCGCAGCGGCTGCCCGAGCAGCGCGCCTGGGCCGCCGATGTGGCCGCCGGGCACGACGCGGGCGTACGGATCTCCCTGCGGGTCGAACTGCCGGGGCTCGCCTCGGCCGATCCAGACGGCTCCGGGCCGGTGTTCCGGGCGGTGCTCCAGATGCACAGCGTGAGCGATCCCGCGCTGGTCGCGGACGCCGCCGAGGTGTGGGCCGGATCGGCGACGGCGGCCGCGTTCGGGCCGCGCGCCCGCATGGACGCGCTGCTGGCCCTGCGCCGGGCGGCCCGCGCCTGGTCCCCGCTGGCCCCGCTGCTCTCGGCCGCCGTGCCGGACGCGGTCGAACTCGCCGACGAGGAGGCGGCCGAGCTGCTCGGCGCCGCTGCGCGCACCCTGGCCGCGATCGGCGTCCAGGTGCACTGGCCGAAGGAGCTGTCCCGCAAACTGACCGCGCGGGCCGTGATCGGCCCGCAGGAGCGCGGGCCCGAGCGGATCGAGTCCGCGGCGCCTTCGGTGCTGTCCGCCGACGCGCTGCTCGCGTTCAACTGGTGGTTCGCGCTGGGCGACACGGAGCTGAGCCGGTCGGAGCTGGACGCGCTCGCCGAGGCGAACCGGCCCGTGGTGCGGCTGCGGGACCAGTGGGTCCTCGTCGATCCCGAGGAGGTGCGCCGGGCGCGCGCGGCGCAGGACCGCAAGGTGACGCCCGTCGATGCGCTCGCGGCCGTCCTGACCGGCTCGACCGAGATCCACGGGCGCCGGGTCGACGTCGAGGCGGCGGGCTGGCTGGCCCGGCTGCGGGACCGGCTCGCCGACCCCGAGGCCGACCGCGAGCAGCCCGTCGCCCAACCGGCCGCGCTCACCACGCGGTTGCGCGACTACCAGGTGCGCGGCCTCAACTGGCTCGCCGACATGACCTCGCTGGGCCTGGGCGGCTGCCTCGCCGACGACATGGGCCTCGGCAAGACCATCACGCTCATCGCGCTGCATCTGCACCGCCACGACGATCCGGCGACGGCGGGCCCGACCCTCGTCGTGTGCCCCACCTCCCTGATGGGCAACTGGCAGCGGGAGATCGGGAAGTTCGCACCGGGCACCCCCGTGCGCCGCTTCCACGCCGCGTCGCGCTCGCTCGAGGCCCTGAGGGACGGCGAGTTCGTCCTCACCACCTACGGCACGATGCGCCTGGACGCCGCCAAGCTGGCCGCCGTGCCGTGGGGCATGGTGGTCGCGGACGAGGCGCAGCACGTCAAGAACCCGTACTCGGCGACCGCCCGGCAACTGCGCACGATCGGGGCCCGGGCCCGGGTCGCGCTCAGCGGCACGCCCGTCGAGAACAACCTCTCGGAGCTGTGGGCGATCCTCGACTGGACCACGCCCGGTCTGCTCGGCAAGCTCGCCGCCTTCCGCACGCAGTACGCGTCCGCCGCCGAGAGCGGCTCCGACCCGGCGGCCGCCGAGCGGCTCTCCCGGCTCGTGCGGCCCTTCCTGCTGCGCCGCCGCAAGTCCGACCCGGGCATCGCCCCCGAGCTGCCGCCGAAGACCGAGACCGACCGGGCCGTCTCCCTCACCACGGAGCAGACCGGCCTGTACGAGGCGGTGGTGCGCGAGACGCTCGCCGACATCGCGGGCGCGGACGGCTTCGCGCGGCGCGGCCTGGTGGTGAAGCTCCTCACCGCCCTGAAGCAGATCTGCAACCACCCCGCGCAGTACCTCAAGGAGGACGATCCCCTGCTCAGCGGCCGCTCGGGGAAGCTGGAGCTGCTCGACGAACTCCTGGACACCATCGTCGCCGAGGACGGCTCGGTACTCGTCTTCACCCAGTACGTACAGATGGCCCGCCTCATCGAGCGGCATCTCGCGGCGCGCGGGGTGGCGACCCAGTTCCTGCACGGCGGGACGCCGGTGGAGCGCCGCGAGGAGATGGTGCGGCGCTTCCAGGACGGCGAAGTGCCGGTGTTCCTGCTGTCGTTGAAGGCGGCGGGCACCGGTCTGAACCTGACCCGGGCCGGCCATGTCATCCACTACGACCGCTGGTGGAACCCGGCCGTCGAGGCGCAGGCCACGGACCGGGCGTACCGCATCGGCCAGACCCAGCCGGTCCAGGTGCACCGGCTGATCGCGGAGGGCACCATCGAGGACCGCATCGCCGACATGCTGGACCGCAAGCGGGAGTTGGCGGACGCGGTGCTCGGCTCGGGCGAGTCGGCGCTGACCGAACTCTCCGATGCCGAGCTGACGGATCTGGTGGCGCTGCGAGGGAGCGGGCGATGAGCGACACGTACGAGAACGAGCGCACCTTCGCGCCGCTCGCGGCCGCCCACGGGCGCGGCTTCGCGACGAGCTGGTGGGGCCTGGCGTGGCTGAAGGCGCTGGAGGACACCGCGCTCGACGGGCAGCAGCTCAAGCGGGGACGGCTGCTCGCACGCAAAGGAGCCGTCGGCGCGGTGACGGTACGGCCCGGGCGGATCACCGCGGTGATCCGGGACCGGGACGGCTCGTCGCACCGCAGCGACGTGCTGCTCCAGGAGCTGGACGAGGACGCCTGGGACCGCTTCCTCGCGATGGCGGCACAGCGCGCCGGACACATCGCGGCGCTGCTCGACCGCGAGATGCCGCCCCATCTGGTGGAGGACGCGGCGAACTCGGGCGTCGAACTCCTTCCCGGCATCGGCGACCTGGAGCCCGAGTGCACCTGCGAGGCGTGGGACCACTGCCCGCACACGGCGGCGCTCTGCTATCAGGTGGCGCGGCTCCTGGACCAGGACCCGTTCGTGCTGCTGCTGATGCGGGGGCGTGCGGAGCGCCCGCTGCTCGACGCCCTCCAGGAGCGCAGTGCGGCCACCGCGCCCGACGCGTCCGTGACACCTCACGGCATCCCGGCCCAGGAGGCCTTCGCGGCCCGGGACATCGTGCCGCCGCTCCCCGCCGTCCCGCGGCTCCCGCCGGAGCCGGGCGGGCCCGCGCGGCTGGACACCGAGACGGCCCCGGAGCCCGGCCTCGACCCGGCGGCGCTGGAGTTCCTGGCGGCGGACGCGGCGGCCCGGGCCCACCGCATGCTCGCGGACGCACTCGCGCCCGGGCACGAACTCCAGCCCGTGCAGCACGAGTTGACCGAAGACCAGGACACCGTACGGCTGGCTGCCGGATGCCGGGACGACCGGATATCGGCGCGTCTCGCCGCCGCCTCGGGACGCCGCTCCACCGATCTGGCCGCCGCCGTACAGGCCTGGCGGTGCGGCGGCGCCGCCTCCCTTCGCGTCCTGGAGGAGGAGTGGCTGCCGACGGCGGAGGAGCTGGCCCGGGCCGTGGCGGGGCTCGACCGGGCCTGGCCGCGGGGTGAGCGCCCGGCGCTGCGGCCGGCCGGCGGCAACCGGTGGACCGTGACCGGCCGGGACGCCCAGCTGCGGCTCGGCCGCGACGGCCGGTGGTGGCCCTACCGCAAGGAGCGCGGCCGCTGGGCCGCGGCGGGCCCGGCCGACCGCGACCCGGCCGCGGCCCTGGAGGCGATGTTCGCCGCGGCCGAGGAGGGCACCGGCCCCTGAGCCGCGCGAGGGGGCGTCATGGTGTAGCCGAACCCGGCGCCCTGGCGCCTCCGGCCGGTGGGACAGCCCGGCCGCAAACCCTTCGTACGAGCAGCTCACCGATCCCGCTTCGGCCGGGGCGCCGGTGCTTCAGCTCCCCCACCTCCGACTCCCCCACTGACAGCGCCCGTTCACCGCGCCGACCCCGCCGCCGCCACCAGCCCCTGAAGGCCGGAGGGAAGGTCGCTCGGCCACGAGCTGGGGAGCTCGCTGGGAAGGTCGCTGGGAAGGTCGCTCGGCACCTCCGCGGGCAGGGAGGGAAGTCCGGACGGCAGAGCGGTCGGCAAACCGCTCGGCAGGCTCAGAGACGGGGTGGGAGTGGGGCTCGGGGTGGCGCTGCGGGCAGGGCTGCCCGGCTTCTCGCCGCCGCCCCGGCTCACCGCGAAGGCGATGACGGCGATCGCCACGAGGGCCACCGCGATCGCGATGACCAGGGGGCGTCTTCCTCGCCCCCCGCCCGGCGGCGACGGCGGCTGCCCGGCGGGCGGCCCGAAACCCCCTGCGGACGGCGGCCCGAAACCCTGCCCGTACGGCGGACCGGGCGGCTTCGGTGGTACGGGCGGCGTGGCCATACCCTCCAGGGTCTGCGCAATGTCGGCGCCGCGCGAGCCCTCCGCGCGAGTTGTCCCCACCCGCCGACCGGTCCGGCAGCGCTCGCGCCACCCGGTCCTCTTCCGTCCCGCGCATCCCGGAACGTACGGTAACTCCCGTACAGAGTCTGCCCGTTGACGAGCAGAGGGAGCCGCCGGTGCCGGGGGAAGCCAGTACGCGCACGGGCGGGCTCGCCACCGACGCCGTCGGGCTCCGCGAGGTCCTCTTCCAGAGCGTCACCGCGATGGCGCCCGCGGCGGCCGTCGCCGCGTCCATTCCTGCGGGCGCCGCGTTCGCGGGCGGGAGCCTGCCGCTGTCCGTCCTGGTCGCGCTGGTGGCGTGCCTGTTCACGGCGTCGTGCGTGGCGGAGCTCGCGCACCACCTGCCCGCCGCCGGTTCGGTCGCCACCTACAGCGCGCGGGGTCTGCACCCGGCGGTCGGGTTCCTGGTCGGCTGGGGCTATGTGTTCGTCGAGGCCCTGGTACCGCCCCTGCTCCTGCTCCAGCTCGGCTTCACCACGGCGGGCACCCTGCACCAGCAGTGGGCGTCGTACCCGGCGGACCTGTGGTGGCCGTGGTCACTGGCCGGAGCGGTCGTCATCGCGGTCGCGGGCTTCTTCGGGGTGCGGACCTCGGCGCGCTTCGGCACCGTGCTCGGCGTCTTCGAGGTGCTCGTCTTCGTGGCCTTCGCGGTGATGCTGATCGTGGCGGCCGGGTCCGCCAACACCCTTTCGGTGTTCGGCCCTTCGCACACCGCCCACGGGTACGGCGGCCTCAGCGGGGTGTTCGCCGGATCCGTCTACACGGTGCTCGCCTTCGCCGGGTTCGAGGCGGCCGCGCCGCTCGCCGAGGAAGCCAGGGACCCGCGGCGCACCCTGCGCCGGGCGGTCCTGGGCGCGGCGCTCGCGATCGGGGTGGTGTACGTCCTGACCACGTACGCGATGGCGGTCTACTTCGGCCCCGACCGGTTCGCCGGGTTCGGGGCCGCGGGCGACGCCTCGTGGGAGGGCGTGGCGCGCGCCTCGTTCGGCCTGTTCTGGGTGGTCCTGTTCCTCGCGGTGGTCAACTCGACGGTGGCGAACGCCAACGCGTGCTCCACCGTGTCGACGCGTACGGCCTTCGCGCTCGGCCGGATCGGCGTCTTCCCGCGGTCCTTCGCCCGCCTCCACCCCCGCCACCGCTCCCCGGTGACGGGGGTGGCCGTGCAGTTCGTCGTGGCGGTGGCCGTGATGCTGGGGCTCGGTCTGCGGTACGGCCCGGTGACGGCGTTCGCCCTGCTCGCCACGGTCGTCGTCACCGTCATCATCGGCGTGTACATCGTGGCCGACCTGGCCTGCGCCGGATACTTCCTGCGGCGACGGCGTGAACTGCTCAGCCCCGTACGCCATCTGCTGTTCCCGGTACTCGGCATCGCCGCGTTCGTCCCGGCGCTGCTCACCGCCGCGGGGATCCCGGCGTTCGGCTTCGTCGCCGAGCTCTCCGCGCCGGTGTCGTACGCCGGGCCGGTCGTCGGGGTGTGGATGGCGGCTGGGGCCGTGGTGCTCGTGGTCCTCGCCAGGCGGTATCCCGAGCGGCTGGCGCAGACCGGCCGCGTTCACCTCGTCGATCCCGATGAGGACCACCAGGAGACAGGAGCGGTACGAGGATGAGCAACGACCCGCGGATCGTGACCGTGCGGCCCAAGGAGAACGAGTACGCCTGGACGTTCGGGGGCGCGGCGCCCGTCGCGCGCATCGCGCCCGGGACCGTACTGGACCTGTTCACCGAGGACTGCTTCGCCGGACGGGTGCGCGGCGAGGACGACCTGGTGTCCCGGGTCTGCGAGTTCCCCTTCCTCAATCCGCAGACGGGACCCTTCCACGTCGAGGGCGCGGAGCCCGGTGACACGCTGGCCGTGCACTTCGTGTCGATCCGGCCCGCGCGGGACTGGGCGGCGTCCACGACCGTCCCCCTGTTCGGCGCGCTCACCTCCACCCATACGACGGCCACGCTCCAGCCGCCGCTGCCCGAGGTGGTGTGGATGTGGGAGCTCGACCGGGCCCGCGGGACCTGTCTCTTCCGGGCCCGCGAGAGCGACTTCGAGGCCGAGCTGCCGATGGACCCGATGCACGGCACGGTAGGGGTCGCCCCGGCCAACCTGGAGGTGCGCTCCGCGCTGGTCCCCGACGCCCACGGCGGGAACATGGACACGCCCGAGATGCGGGCGGGGGTGACCTGCTATCTCGGGGTCAATGTGGAGGGCGCCCTGTTCAGCCTCGGTGACGGGCACGCCCGCCAGGGCGAGGGCGAGACCTGCGGGGTCGCCGTCGAGTGCGCCATGAACACGGTGGTCGTGGTCGAGCTCCTCAAGGGCGTCGCGACCCCCTGGCCCCGCATCGAGTCCGACACCCACCTCATGTCGACGGGCTCGGCGCGGCCCCTGGAGGACGCCTTCCGCGTCTCACAGCTGGATCTGGTGCGCTGGCTGGAGCGCGACTACGGCCTGAGCGCGCTGGACGCGTACCAGCTGGTGAGCCAGGCGGGTGAGGCGCCGCTTGCCAATGTCTGCGACACCAACTACACCTGTGTCGCCAAGCTCCGCAAGGAGTGGCTGCCCCGGCAGGGCGAGCCGCACCGGGGCCTGCACCGCCACCTGCGGGAGCGGGCCATGCAACTCCCGTCCTTCCACGCCTAGTTCAGGGGTGCGTTCCATGAACCGAAGAAGGCTCCTTCAGGGCGCCGCCGCCACGGCGGCCGCCGGCTTCCTCTTCCCGGCGACCGAAGCCGCGGCGGACGGCACCACCGACTATCCGGGCGCGCACTGGATGCCCGCCTCCCCTTCCAACTACACCGCGTCGGCCAGGCCTTCGGCGTACCCGATCGACCACGTCGTCATCCATGTCACGCAGGAGACGTGGTCGAACACCATCGGCATCTTCCAGAACCCCGCCAAGAAGGTCTCCGCGCACTACGTGACGCGCTCCGCCGACGGCTACATCGCGCAGATGGTCCGCGAGCACGACATCGCCTGGCACGCGGGGAACTGGGACTACAACACCCGCAGCATCGGCATCGAGCACGAGGGCTGGGTCGACCAGCCCGCCTACTTCACCAACGCGCTGTACGAGCACTCGGCGGCGCTCACCGCCTCCATCTGCGACCGGTACGGCATCCCGAAGGACCGCGAGCACATCATCGGCCACTACCAGGTCCCGGGCACCGACCACACCGACCCCGGACCGGAGTGGGACTGGGTGCGTTACATCCGGCTGGTCAACTTCGCCTGATCCAGACCCTGCCCGTCGACCGGCCCCGTGCGCCTTGCCGGGCGGGACCGCCGCGACGACGATGGAGGCGGCCATACGGTGCGGGGCGGGGAGGCCGGGTTGACGGACAGACGGGACGAGTCATGGGTGGCCCTGGAGGCGGGAGCCGACCCGGCCGAACGGAGCGGCCAACTGAGGCGCGCCCACGAGGAGTTCACGACCGCGGGCCGCTTGGTGCGCCCGGTCCGCCCGCTGGTGGCGGCGTCCTGGCAGCGGTCGGCGCGGGCCCGGGTCAGCCCGGACGGGGCGGCCGGCGTGGAACTCGGCGAGGAGGAGCTGGCCGCCTGCCGCGAGGGCCATCCGCTCGCCCGCGTCATGCCGCTGATCCGGGAGCTGACCGGGGCGTACGCCGGTGACGGCGAGCACCTGGTGGCCGTGTGCGACGCGCACGGCCGACTCCTGTGGGTCGAGGGGCATCCACGGACCCGGGGCGCGGCCGCGCGGATGAACTTCGTCCCCGGGGCACGCTGGGCCGAGTCGGCGGTCGGCACCAACGCGCCGGGCACCGCCCTGGCGGAGGACCGGCCGGTCCAGGTGTTCTCGGCCGAGCACTTCCGCCGCCCGGTCCAGCGGTGGACCTGCGCCGCCGCCCCCGTGCACGACCCGCACACCGGACGGCTGCTCGGCGCCGTCGACCTCACCGGCGGCGACGGCCTCGCCCACCCGCACAGCCTCGGCTTCGTCCAGGCGGTCGCGCGGGCCGCCGAGGCCGAACTGGCGCTGCTGGCCCCACCGCCCGCCCGCGAGGCCGTCCGCCTGAGCGCGCTGGGCCGCGACGAGGCACTGCTCGTCGCGGACGGCCGCACGCTGCGCCTGAGCCACCGTCACAGCGAGATCCTGGTCCTGCTCGCCCGCCACCCCGAGGGACTGAACGGCGACGAACTCCTGGTGGCCCTGTACGAGGACGAATCCGTGCGGCCCGTCACGCTGCGCGCCGAACTGTCCCGGCTCCGGGCCCTGTTGGGCCCCGAACTCCTCGCCTCCCGCCCCTACCGCCTCACCTCCCCGGTGGACGCGGACTTCGACACCGTGGCCCGGCGTCTCGGGTCGGGTGCGGTGGCCGCCGCGATGACCGTCTACGGCGGACCGCTCCTCCCCGCCTCGCAGGCGCCCGCCGTGGCCCGACTGCGCCGGCGCCTGGCCGACCAGCTGCGGGCCGCGCTCGTCGCACGCGCCGATCCCGGCCTGCTCGCCGACTGGGCCTACAGCCCCTGGGGCGAGGAGGACCTTCCCGTCTGGCAGGCCCTGGCCGCCGCCCTCCCTTCCTGTCAACGGGCGGCGGTTCAGGCCAAGTTGGCCCATCTGATGGGCGAACAGGGCCTCGCAACGGGGCTGCAACGTCGCCGCGCCTAGCCTGCGCTGCGTGCGCCGCCCAAGGGCGGGCGGCGCGGCAGAAGGAGGCCACGGAGATGACCCGTTACGCAGCGCCCGGCACCGAAGGCGCGCTCGTCGCGTACCAGTCCCGCTATGACCACTGGATCGGCGGCGCGTACGTGCCGCCCCGGCTCGGCCAGTACTTCGAGAACCCGAGCCCCGTCAACGGCCGCCCCTTCACCGAGATCGCCCGCGGCACCGCGGAGGACGTCGAGCTGGCCCTGGACGCGGCCCACGCGGCCGCGCCCGCCTGGGGACGCACCTCCCCGGAGGCGCGGGCCAACGTCCTGCTCAGGATCGCGGACCGGATGGAGGCCCATCTGGAGGAGCTGGCTGTCGCCGAGAGCTGGGAGAACGGCAAGCCCGTGCGCGAGACGCTGGCGGCCGACATCCCGCTGGCCATCGACCACTTCCGGTACTTCGCGGGCGCCCTGCGGGCCCAGGAGGGTTCGCTCAGCGAGCTCGACGACGACACGGTCGCGTACCACTTCCACGAGCCGCTGGGCGTGGTCGGCCAGATCATTCCGTGGAACTTCCCCATCCTGATGGCGGTGTGGAAGCTGGCGCCGGCGCTGGCGGCGGGCAACGCCGTCGTCCTCAAACCGGCCGAACAGACCCCGGCCTCCATCCACTTCTGGATGAGTCTCGTGGCGGACCTGCTGCCGCCGGGCGTGGTGAACATCGTCAACGGCTTCGGCGTGGAGGCGGGCAAGCCCTTGGCGTCGAGCCCGCGCGTCGCGAAGATCGCCTTCACCGGGGAGACCACGACGGGGCGGCTGATCATGCAGTACGCCTCGGAGAACATCAAACCGGTCACCCTGGAGCTGGGCGGCAAGTCCCCCAACCTCTTCTTCGACGACGTGTGGGCGCAGGACGACGACTTCCGCGACAAGGCCCTCGAAGGCTTCACGATGTTCGCCCTCAACCAGGGCGAGGTCTGCACCTGCCCGTCCCGCGCCCTCATCCAGCGCGGCCACTACAGCGAGTTCCTCGAAGCGGCGATCGCCCGCACGGAACAGATCGTCCCCGGCCACCCCCTGGACACCGACACGATGATCGGCGCGCAGGCCTCCAACGACCAGCTCCAGAAGATCCTCTCCTACCTCGACATCGGCCAGCAGGAGGGCGCCAAGATCCTGACCGGCGGCCAACGCGTCTCGTACGACGGCGAGTTGGCGGGCGGCTACTACGTCCAGCCGACCATCTTCGAAGGGGACAACCGCATGCGGATCTTCCAGGAGGAGATCTTCGGCCCGGTGGTGGCGGTGACCTCGTTCACCGACTTCGACGACGCGATCGGCACGGCTAACGACACCCTGTACGGCCTGGGCGCGGGCGTGTGGACCCGCGACATGAACACCGCCTACCGCGCGGGCCGCGCCATCCAGGCAGGCCGGGTCTGGACCAACTGCTACCACGCCTACCCGGCCCACGCCGCCTTCGGCGGCTACAAGCAGTCGGGCATCGGCCGGGAGACGCACCGGATGATGCTGGACCACTACCAGCAGACGAAGAACCTTCTGGTTTCATACAGCCCGAAGAAGCTCGGATTCTTCTAGAGCCTCACGTGGGGTGCTTGGAGCCGCCGTTACGCTCCAGGCAGCCCGGTACCGAAGTCACTCCGGGTGGGCATCAGGCTGCCTCACGTCGCCGCGTAGGAGACAACGTGCTGGAGGTTCTGGGGCCTGGGTGCTGGGGCGGTTCCGCTCCGCGCTCTCACCGCCCAGCGGTGAGAGCGGCTTTGAGGAAGGCGCCGCCTTGGCGGACGGCGGCCTTGGTGGGCGGACTGTCGCGAAGAGCGTTGAGCGACACGAAGTCGTGGACTGTTCCGAGGTAGCGGACGGCGGTCACGGCCGCTCCTGCTTGCTGTAGCCGGCGCGCGTACTGCTCCGCCTCGTCCCGGACGACGTCGGCCTCAGCCGTGATGACCAGTGCCGGGGGCAGGCCCGCGAGCTCGGCGGTTGTCGCCCGCAGCGGGGAGGCCGTGGCTTCGGCGAGTTCTCGATCGTCGTCCGTGTACTGCTGCCAGTACCAGTCCAGGGCCTCGGTGGTGAGGAGGTAGCCGGACCCGAAGTGCTTCCGCGAGGCGGTGTCGCAGTGCGGGGCGGTCGTCGGATAGTAGAGCAGTTGTGCGCGCAGGCGAGGGCCGCCACGTTGCTTGGCCATGAGGGTGAGTGCTGTGGCCATGGTGGCGCCCGCGCAGTCGCCGGCCACCGCCAGCCTCCGACCGTCCAGCGCGAGGTCCGGGGCGTTGCCGGTCAGCCAGGTCAGTACGGCGTACAGCTCTTCGAGCGCTACCGGATAGCGGGCCTCGGGAGTGCGGGTGTACTCGGGAACCACGAACACGGCGTCACTGGCGGTCACGAGTTCACAGATCATCCGTGTGTGGGTCTGCGCGTCGCCGCCTCGCAGGGCTTGGAGGGTCACCCGGAGGGCTTCGATGTCGACTTCGATGTGCTTCATCTTCTGGACGGCCGCCAGGGTCGCCGCCTCGTCCAGCAGCTCGTCGGCCTCCGCCCACCGGCCGACGTTGATCAGGGCGGAGCACATGGCCGACAGGGCGATCGCGCCCGTTCCGATGGCTCCGTACGAGCGGAGCATGGCGAACGCCCGCCGGAAAGTTTCCACGCACAGCTCGGACTCGTCGGCCCACCAAGCGACCGCGCCCAGCGTCTGCAGTCGGATCATTTCCGCGATGCCCGTCAGCGGCTCAAGCAAGCTCGGCCGCCGGGTTCGGCTCAGCAGGGCAGGGGCGTTCCTGACCGGATCCGCTTCGCAGAGGATGACGGCCCGCAGAGCGTTGACGGCTTCGTCCGCGACCAGCTCGGAATAGGGCGTACTGACGGCGCTGGTCTCGATGGCGTCGAGGAGGGGAACCAGAGGGCGCCTGCCCTCGGACAGGCCCGACTGGAAGGCGACCGCGCCGATCACGGCGGTTACCGCGAGCGTCGTCCTGGCGTCCTGCGGCAGGTCTGGTTCCAGGGCGCCCATCAGGAGCTGGAACGCTTCCCGCTGATGGCCGGCCATGGAAAGGGCCAGACCGGCCCCGTTCGCCGCGACGCCGAGCAGGTCGCGGTCCTCGGTCAGTGTGGTGACCTTGGCATGGAGCTCGCGTACCCAAAAGGTGTCGCCCGCGTTGTTGGCGGCTCTCAGTGCCTTGGCGTATCGGCGTGCCCGGTCCTCCAGGGCGGGGCTGCACGCGACGGATCGTTCGAGCGCCCTTGCGGCCGCGTAGAACCCGCCACGCTGTTCGACGAGTTCGGCGGTGTCCTCCAGCGTGGCCGCCACGGATTCGTCCTGGCCGATGCAGGCCGCGGCCAGGTGCCAGGCCTGGCGCGCCGGATCGTCCTGATGTACGGCCGCGAGGTCGACGTGCGCTCGCTGCCGCAGGTGCGCCGGGGCGCCCTGGTAGGCGCCCGCGCGCACGAGCGGGTGCCGGAAACCCACCTGGCGGCCCGCGATCGTGATCAGCCCGGCGTCCTCCGCGGGCGCCCATACCGACAGATCCGCGTCGACTCCCGCTGCGGACATGATGGTCTGCAGGTCCTCCTGGTCCGAGGAGGCCGCCACGTAGAGCACCACCCGTTGGGTGATGGCCGGCAGCGCGCGCAACTGGGCGGCGAACATCTCCTGGATCCGCTGAGTCTGGGGCAGTGCGCCCTCCGCCTGGCCGAGAGGGCTGCCCGATCGCACGGAACGGCACAGTTCGATGATGGCCAGAGGATTGCCGTCAGCCTGCTCGAGAACCTCACTCCGGGCCCTGCCGGTGGGGGAATCGGGCTGGGCGTCCAGAAGGCGGGCTGCCGCTTGTAGCGTCAGCGGTCCCAGGGAGAGGACGGGCAGGTGGGCGACAGCGGGGTCCGGAGGCGTCAGCCCCCTGGCCGCGAGGAGCACCGTCACCGGCTCGGCCGCCAAACGGCGGAGCACGAACCCCAAAACGTCGAGGGAGTCCCGGTCGAAGAGCTGGACGTCATCGCCGAGCAGCACGACGGGTCGACGGCGCGAGGCCTCGACCAGCAGCGTGAGGACGGCGACGTGCAGCCGCATCGGCTCTGCGGGTCTGGTGATCGGGGCGAGGCCGAACGCGGTCTCCAGGACCTCCCTCAGGTGGCCCGGGAGATCGGCCGCGCCCGGAATGAGTGGAAGCAGCAACTGGTGGAGAGCCGCGAACGACTGCTCCGACTCGCCGTCGAAGCCTTGAGCCCTCAGTACATGCGTTCCGGTCACCCGCGCGTGCTCGGCAGCGACCTCCAGCAACGACGTCTTGCCGCTCCCCGCCTCGCCCGTGACGAGCAGAGCCCGCGGGGCACCGCGCCCCTGCTCGATCGCTCCAGGATCCGGCCGACCTCCGCTTCCCGGCCCGCGAGCCCGCCTACGGGCTCCTGCCGGGTCATGGTGCGGTGCCTAGTGCCCACGGCGCGCCCCAGTCGACAGCAGTCGGGGAACGGGCACGCAGGTAGGCCCGGTCAGCTCGTTCATGGTGTGGATCCCTCGTCGGGCAGCGTCCGAAATGCCCTGCGCTCCCGGCCCCATCCAGAAGATAAAGCGTTCTAATGCCTCATTGGGTCCATGAATGGAGGCCCTTTCTGCCGAGATCGTCATGGGGCAGATATTGATCAGAAACTGATGGGGTCGGCCACCGCCCGCCGTCGCAGGGCCTCCTGCGCCGACAGCGACAGGTGCCGCGCGTCCCCACCAGGGGGAATCGGCATAGGCTCACCCGCGTGGCTGATGACATGGCTGAACTCGTGCGGGATCTGCCGGGCCTGAAGAGTGTGACGGGGGTGTGGCGGCTCGCCGAGCAGTGGCTGGCGGCCGGGGACAGCGAGCGGGTCGCCGAGCTGGGTGTCCGGCTCGTTGCTGAGTACCGCGGCCGAGAGCATGAGTTGTGGCAGTACGTGCGGCTGCGCGACGGGCTGCTGCGGCTGCTCGCCCGCACGCCCGGCCCCGGCCAGGTCCTCGCCACGGGCCGGCTGGCCCAGGCTCTTGACGGCAGCTACTTCCCGAGCCTGGCCGCCTCCCTGCTGGTGTCGGCACAGCAACCAGCGGACCTGGCAGTCCTGTTCAGTGACGGGGCGGATGGACCGGACGAATTGCGGGCCTGCCTGGTACAGGAGTTGGTGGTCCGAGGAGTCGACCTCGCCGGGCTGCCGCAGGTGGCCAACTGGGCGGGCGCTTCGCGTCAAGGACACGGCCGGTTCGCCTGGCTGCCGCTCAGCCGTGCCGAGTTCGAGCTCGGCCACCCCGTGCCGGCCCGCTTCCCGGACGGGGAGAGCCGCACCCGGCAAGAGGCACTCACATGGCACTCCGGCAGCGCCCCGGTGCCGCTGCCCGGCGTGAGGGAGACCACCACGCCAGCGACCGGCGAGCTGATCGCTGCCGCCGCGCGGAACTGGGCCGAGGACTCGAACGGCTGGCTCGAGGCCCGGGTGTTCGAGTTCGTCGAGCCGCTGGCGGCGGCCGGCCTGCCCGCCGCCCTGGGGACGATCGGTCTGGAGTGCACGGCCGTGGCGGCCCAGGTGAGCCTCGGCCGCTGCTTTCCGGTGGAGGTCTGGGAGGTCCTGTTCAACGCCGCGGCCGAGGGAGGGGCGTATGAATCGGCGGAGTACGGCGCCCATGGCCGCCTTGCGGCCTGGCGTTCCCTGGCCGGACTGACGGGAGTGGCAGAGGGCACCCCGGTGGCCGAGGTCGAGGCGCTGGTGGCGGCCTACCGGTGGTACGGCTTCGACAGCGACAGCGGGTGGCTCCGCCACCAGGGCTGGGACCTCGCCGTCGTGGCCCTCTCACCGAACGGCCGCCGACTGGCTGTGCTGGCAGCCACGGACACACCCTGAGCGCCGGCGCGTCCGAGGCAGACGGTCAGCTCCACCCTCACCCGGTCGCCCGCCACGACGGTCCCGCCGATCCGGGCCTCGACGGGACCACCGGCGGACTGTCTGACGTACTGGTCGTCGCCGTTCTCCGATGCGACCCAGTCCGCCGCGAGCCAGAGTGCGAGGCGGCGTCGACGCCGACGGCCACGGAGCCACGACGGGCATCACGCACGCCGACTCGCCGAACGAGCGCTCCAGTGATCCTGCCTGAGGATCAGGCCCGCCGCGTCACGTGATCCATGATCAGCTCGCCTACGGCATTCCAGCGCTTTCTCGACATCTCCCAACCGTTCTCATTGAAAACGACCACTTCCGACGGCCGGCCGTTGGCGTGCCAGTACCGCCACTCACCTACCGCGGCACCCATGATGGCCACGCCCTCGGCCCGCTTGGTCCCGTCCGGCCACCACTCCCGCTGCCGCCCGTGCTCGATGCCCGAGCAGTAGGTGCCGAGCAGCTCGACGTGCCCGTTGTCCGCGACTTCCTCGACCTCCCCAGTGAACAGTTCCCCTGCGTGACAGGTGCGTCCGTACTCGTCCAAGTAGGTCTGGTCGCCTTTGATACGCGTCACCCGTACGGAAGTCGGCGTCGCCCCGAGCGGTTTCGCCGGCGGCTCCGCACCGCCACGAGCCTCAGTGGTGGGCCCTGACCCGCGCTCAGGGGCGCGCTGCCCGCGCGCTGCCACCTTGCGCCTGAGCTCTGCGCGCCAGCGCGCGGCGTTGCTGCCGTCCAGTTGCCCGGCGAAGGCGGCACGGGCGGCGTCGACAAGTTCGGCAGGGGCCCCCGGACCATACTGGGCGATCTCCCAGAGCGCGTCATCCGTTGCCATGTCGAGCCCGGTGCAGGTCCGCAGACCCTGGCCACTGAGCACCTCTTCCAGCACGGCGCCGAAAGTCCTCGTCAGCTGGTCCTCGGTCGGCCGATCACCGCGCATGGACCCACCCTTCCCCGAAGCGAACGAACTGTCCCGTCCCTGTAGGACGCCCGGCGCGATCGGAGGAGTTCCCGCCACCGTCACCGCGCGCATCCTGCGTGACGCCCCCGGCCGTCAGGGGCGGGCCGAACGCCATGCGCGCCACAGGGAGGCGTAGGCTCCCCCGGCCGCGAGGAGTTCGTCATGGCTGCCGAGTTCCACGATCCGACCGCGGTCCATGACCGCGATCCGGTCGGCGTCGCGCACCGAGTCCAGCCGATGGACGATGGAGACCACCGTACGCCCTTCGATGAGCGCGGCCAGGGAACGTTCGACCCGCCGGGAGGCCGAGGAGTCGAGCAGCGCGGTGGCCTCGTCAAGCACCAGGGTGTGCGGATCGGACAACAGCACGCGGGCGAGGGCCAGTTGCTGTGCGGCGGACGGCGAGACCGGGGCCGCTCCGGAGCCGATCTCACCGTCCAGGCCGTCCGGCAGCGACCGCGCCCAGTCCGCGAGGAGTACGGTCTCCAGCGCGTCCCACAACTCCGTGTCCGGTCTGCCTCCCTCGTCGGCCAGCGTGAGGTTCTCCCGCAGGGTGCCGGTGAAGACGTGCTGTTCCTGGGTGACCAGGACGACTTCCCGGCGCAGTTGGCCCACCGGCAGTGAGGTGAGGTCGGCGCCGCCGATCCGGACCGTGCCGCGCGTGGGATGGTGAACGCCCGCCAGCAGTTTGCCGAGGGTGGACTTGCCGGCGCCGGAGGCGCCCACCACGGCGAGCCGTTCGGCCGGGGCGAGTTCGAGGTCGATTCCGCTGAGCACCTCGCGGGCCGGCCCGTAGCCGAATCCCACCCCGGTGAGGCTGATGCCGTGGCCTTGGGTGGGGGCGGTGGGCTTGGGCTCCTCGCACGGCAGCCGCTCGACGCCGAGGATGCGGCGCAGTGCCGCGTTGCCGATCTGGAGCTCATCGGTCCAGGTGAGCAGATCGTTGAGCGGCTCGCCGAGGGCCTGGACGTAGAGCACCACGGCCGTGAGTTCACCCAGGCCCACGGCGCCTCGCTGGTAGGCGAGTCCGCCGATGAGCAGGGTGAGCGCCATCGGAACCATCGTGGCCAGGTCCAGGCTGGGGAACCAGACGGTCTGCAGCCAGGTGGTGCGCTGGCGGGTGCGGACCACTCGGTCGACGGCCACGCCGTGGCGAGCCCGCTGGCGGGGACCGAGGTCCAGTGCCTCGACGGTGGAGCAGCCCCGGGTGGTCTCGTGCGTGACCGCCAGGACATCGGCCTCCTGCGCCAGCAGCTGCTCGTAGGCGCGGGTGGCGCGGGGGCGGTACCACCAGGTGGAGACGGCTGCGAAGGGCACGCCGGCGATCAGTCCGAGGGCCAGCACGGGAGAGGTGAGCAGGATGGCCGCGACGGTGAACACCAGGGTGACCGCGGCCAGGGCGATCCGCGGGGCGGCCTGGCGGATGCTGTCGTTCAGCCGGTCGGCGTCGGTGGTCGCCCGGCTGAGCAGGTCCCCGGCGGCGACGCTCTCCACCTCGGACAGCGGGAGCCCGAGGACGCGGCGGACGAAGTCCTCGCGGGTGCGGGCGAGCACGCGTTCGCCGAGCAGGGTGGCCTGCACCTTGGCCGCCCGGGCCAGCAGCGCGTGGACGACGAGGAGGGCGACGAAGGCGAGGGCGAGGGTGTCGACGTGGGCGGTGGTGGTGCCGGCCTTGACCGACTCGACGAGCCGGCCGAGCAGCCGGGGGCCGGTGAGCCCGGCGACCAGCGCGGTACCGAAGAGCGCGAGGGTGAGGGTGAGCCGGCCCGCGTTGGCGCGGACGAAGGCGCCGACCCAACTACGCACCTCGGCTCGGCCGGCCAGTGGCAGACGGCGCCGGCCGAGCGTGGTCGAACCGCTGGTCTCCGCGGTGTCGGTGGCGGTCGTCATGAGCGGACTCCTTCGGCGCGGGCGGGGCTGCCGTCGGCGTCCAGGAGGTGGACCCGGTCGGCGACGCCCAGCCACAGCGGGCTGTCGCTGAACACCACGGTTGTACGTCCCGCGCGCAGGGCCGCCACCCGCTCGACGATCCGGGCCTCGGTCTGGGCGTCCACCGAGGCCGTCGGGTCTTCCAGGACCAGTACGTCGGGGGCCGCGAGCAGGGCGCGGGCCAGCACCAGGCGCTGGCGCTGGCCGCCCGACAGGGCCCGGCCGCCCTCGCCGAGGTACTCGTCCAGGCCGTCGGGCAGACCCTCCACCACATCGGTGGCGTCGGCCGCGAAGAGCGCGTCGGTCAGCGCGCCGCGCGAGCGGGCGAGGCCGGCGGAGAGTTCCTCCCCCACGGTGCCGCTGAAGAGGGTGTCGGCGGGGCCGGAGCGGAGCACCCGGGCGCGCAGCTCGGCCAGGTCGACGCGGTCCAGCGGGACGCCGCCGACCAGTACGGCCGACGGTGCGACCTGCTCGCCGTACCTGGTCAGCCGGTCGGCGAGGGCGCCTGCCCGGTCGGCCGGGGCCGCGACGACGGTCAGCAGTCCGGCCTCGGCCGTGAGTCCGGTGTCCTCGTCGGTCAGCGACAGGGGGCCGGCGGGCAGCGGCTCGGGGTGGGCCGGCTGCTCCGGTACCGGGGTGATGCGCAGCAGGGTGCAGATCCGGCCGGCCGCGACCTTGGCGAGGCTGAGCGTCTCCGCGGCCTCGGTGGCGGTACTGACGGGCAGGGTGAGGAAGGCCGAAGCACCGTAGAAGGCGACCAGTTCGCCGGGGGTGATGGTGCCGTTGAGCGCCAGGCGGGCTCCGAGCCACGCGATGCCGACGGTGACCAGGCCGGGCAGGAACACCCCGGCCGCCTCGAGCCAGGCCTCCATCCGGCCGGCCGACTCCCCGGCCCGGCGCACCTGCTGGCTGGTGACGCGGAAGCGCTCGGCGAAGGCCGCCTCGCCGCCGATGCCGCGCAGGATGCGCAGTCCGGCCACGATGTCCCCGGCCTGGGAGGTGGCGATGCCCATCTGTTCGCGCTGCTCCTCGTCGCGTTCCTGGAGGGGACGCAGCAGGGGCCCGATGCCGACGACGGCGGCGGGTACGCCGATGAGCACGGCGAGGCCGAGGACGGGTGAGGTGACGGTGAGCGCGACGGCCACGAGCACGGCGGCGACCACCGCGCCGACCGACCGGCCGACGACTTCGAAGGAGTTGCCGATGCTCTCGACGTCGGCCGCGGCCGAGGCAGCCACGTCACCGGAGCGGGCTTTGGCGCGCAGGGTCCCGCCCAGCCGGGTGACCTGCCGCATCAGCACCCGGTGGGTGTACGAGAGGGCGTGTGCCTCGGCACCGACAGCCGCTTGGATCAGGCCGGCACCGGCCAGCGCCTGGATGAGGCCGAGGCCGAGGGCGAGCAGGGCCCACAGATAGAGGCCGGCCGGGTCGCCGTCCCGGCCGGCCTCGTCGATGGCCCGGCCGATGACCAGGGGCAGCAGGGCCAGCGGGACCATCCAGGCCATGCCGAGCAGGGCGCTGAGCACCAGCGGCCAGGGCCGGATGCGCACGAGCCACCACAGGTAGGCCCAGGGGCCCCGGGCATCGGCTTCCGGTACGGCCGCCGGGGACACTGAGGCGTCGAACAGTCTGTTGGCCAAGGGAGGGCTCCAGGCAGGGGGGACCTTGGCGACAGGGCTTGGTCCCGCGGCGGGTTCAGAGGTAGCGGTCCCGGGTGGCGGCGCGGTCGACCTTGCCGGTGCGGGTGTGCACGAGGGCGGGCACCGCGACCATCCGGTCGGGCACCAGGTACGCGGGCAGGGTGGCGCGCAGTCCCTCGCGCAGCCCCCGTACGTCGTTCGGGGCGTCCGGGGCCAGGACCACGAAGGCGACCAGGGAGTTGTGGTCGCCCTTGACGTGCTCGGCGGCGGCCACGGCGATGACTCCGGGTTGTCGCCCGAGGTGGTGCTCGACGTCCAGCAGGTCCACCCGGTGGCCGCGGATCTTGACCTGGTGGTCGATCCGGCCGTGGAAGACAAGGCTGCCGTCGGCGGCCTCGTGGACGAGGTCGCCGGTCCGGTACCAGCGGGTGCGGTCGCCGACGTCACCGAGTCCGACGCTGTCGGCGCGGACGAACCGGGCGGCAGTGCGCTCGGGATCGTCGAGGTAGCCGGTCGCGAGATGCGGACCCGCCAGGTAGAGCTCCCCGGGGGCAGCTGTGCCGCCGGGCGCGTCCGCGCGGGGGACGATGGCCTGCCGTACGGACGGCAGCGGGCGCCCGATCGGAATCCCCTCGGGGAACGGGCCCTCGGCGGCCGGGCCCGCCAGCTCCGCGGTGTGGGTGACCAGCGCGGTCTCCGTGGAGCCGTACGTGTTGAGCAGCCGGACCCCGTCGGCGCCGAGCCGGTGCCAGCGTTCCAGCATGTCCGGGCGGACGGCTTCGCCGCCGATGACGACCGTGTCGAGCGTGCCGGGGAGTTTCAGCCCGTGCTCCAGCAGGTGGCCGGTGAACACGTGCCAGTAGTCGACGGGCAGGTTGACGACGGTGATCTCGGCCTCGGCGAGCACGCCCCCGAGGTCGGTCTCGCTGTTCTCGTCGATGACCACGAGCCCGCCCGCGCAGAGCGTGGGCAGGATCTCCTCCAGGCTGGTGTCGCCGTCGGCGCGGTGGAAGTTGAGCGCCACGGTGTCCGGTCCGACGCCGTAGCGCTCCCGCAGCTGCGGGATCACCGCGTGCAGAGCGCCGTGCGGGACGGCGGCCGCCTTGGGCGCGCCGGTGGAGCCCGACGTGAACAGGACGTACGCCGGATCATCGGCCCCGACCGGCTCGCCCGCCTCTCGCAACGGGGCCCGGGAGGGGCCCCAGTTGGGCCGCAGCAGCCGGTCCACGGCGGGGAGCCGGCCGGTTTCGGCGGTGGTGACCACCTCGCGGCAACCGAGCGCCCGCAGCGCCTGGTCCATGTGGCCGGCGGGCTCGTCGACGACCGGAACATAGCCCCGTCCGGCCGCGAGCACGCCGAGGATGGCGGCGATGTCCCGGGCGCTGTGGTGGGCGACGATGCCCACCGGCGGGTGGGGGGCCGGGCCGCGGGTGGCCACGAGGTCGGCCACCGCCCCGGCCCAGCGGGCCAGTTGGCCGTATCCGACGGTCACTCCGTTGTCGAGGACGGCGGGCCGGTCGGGGTCTGTTCGGGCGACGGCGAAGAAGGGATCGAGCACGCTGGGCAGGGTCATGGCATGCGGCTTCCCATGTCGTGGGTCCGGGTCAGGTGGCGGATGCGCAGAGGGCGGCGAGGGCCGCGCGGTGCCGTTCGGCGAGGCGTCGTACGGTGTCCTGGTCGTGCAGCGCGGTGGAGTACCACCATTCGACGCGCAGCACCCCGTCGTCGGTGGTGGCGATCACCTCGAGGAGGTGTGGGCGCACCCAGTCGGGACCGGTGATCTCGCCCACCGGTTCCTCCGCGATGGCCGGCAGCAGGGTTCCGAGCGGCAGTCCGTCGGACTCGTCGCCCTCGAAGTCGAAGGAGACATCGCTGGGCAGCGCGCCGCGCAGAGCGGCGGCGAGCCGCGGTCGGCCGTGCCGGCTCAGCGCTCCGTACCCCACTCCCCCGCCGGGCAGGGCCGCGAGGTGGCCTACGGTGCGGGCCAGCCGCTCCGTCGGGGTACCGGGCGCGAGGTCGAGGCGGACCGGGACGGTGGTGGTGAACCACCCCGTGGTGCGGGCCAGATCGACGTCGCCGATCGCCTCCTCGCGGCCGTGCCGCAGGACGTCCACCCGGACCGCGCGTTCCCCTTGCCAGTCGCCGAGCACCTCGCCGAGGGCGTGCAGCAACAGTTCGCCGGGGTGGCAGCGGTGGGCGCGGGCCGTCTCCAGCAGCCGGGCGGTGAAGTCCGGGGCGAATTCCTCGGTGCGGGTGGCGGCGGTGGCGGCGGTGTTCGCGGCCCTCGGGTCGGGCGGCGTGCGGTCGAGCGGGATCTGGCCCGGGGTGCGAGCCACCTCGGTCCACCACTCGCTCTCCGCCTCGGTCTCGGGCGTGCGGGCGTGGTCGGCGAGGGCCTGGGCCCACTGGGGGTAGGAGGTGCCCTCGGTGCACCGTACGTCCGTACGTCCGGCGGCGACGCCCTCGTAGAGCTCTTCCAGGTCCGCGAGCAGGATGGACCACGAGACCATGTCGAAGGCGAGCTGGTGGACGGCGATCAGCAGCCGGCCCGGGCGGGCCGGGCCCGCGTCGAACCGGACGAAGCGGACCATCCGGCCGGCCAGCGGGTCGAGGGAGCGCTGTTCCACCGCGCAGCGCAGCGCGACCGCCGCCGGCAGGTCGGCGTCCGCGAGCTCGGAGACGTCCACCACGTCGAGGATCCCGTCGAGCGGGTCGCCCGGCGCGAGCGCGGCGGTCAGTTGGCGGGGGCGCCGGGCGGGCGGGGCCTCGATGGCGAGCCGCAGCGAGGCGTGTCCGGCGACCAGGTGCCGTACGGCCTGGGCGAAGGCGACGGGGTCGAGGTCGGGGCGGGTGGTGAAGAGCAGCGCCTGGTTCCAGTGGGCGCGGCTGCCGGTCTGCTCCTCCCACGCCTGCTCCTGGGAGGGGGTCAGGACGACGGGCTCGTGGGCGGCGCCCGGTTCGGCGCCGCCCGCGGCGCGGCGTCGGCCGGCCTGGTCGGCGACCAGCAGGATCAGCTGGTCGAGGGTCAGCTCCTCGGCGAACAGCTGGCGCAATTGCACGCGCACGCCGAAGGCGGCCTCGATCCGGCGGGCGGCGCGGATCAGGTCGAGGGAGTCCACGCCGAGGTCGCGCAGCGGGGCGGAGAGGTCCGGGTCCGGATCCAGCACGGCCTCGGCGAGCCATCCGGCGAGGTGCGCGTGTACCTCGTCCGGCCGGGCCGGGTCGCGGAGGGCGGCCGGGTGCGTCGGTGCGGTCACGCGTGCTCCCCGCCGACGGCGCCCTCGGGGCGGCGCACCAGGAAGGGGCCGAGCGCGAGGGCGTCCATGGGCAGCCGATGGAAGGTGGCGAGGGCGTCGCGCGGACTGCACACCACCGGTTCGTCACGGCCGTTGAACGAGGTGTTGAGGACCACGGCGGTGCCGGTGTGCCGGCCGACCTCGCCGATCAGGCGGTGGTAGAGCGGGTCGACGGCGTGCGAGACGGTCTGGGGGCGGGTGGTGCGGTCGCTGTGCACGACGGCGGGCATGGCGGCCGCGCCTGCTTCGGTGACCGGAGTGGTGACGATCATGTACGGGAGCGGGGTGGCGGTGCCGATGAGGGCGGGGGCGGCCTCCTCGTGCATGCTCGGGGCGAACGGCCGCCATGCCTCGCGGTCCTTGATGCGGACGTTGACGTGGTCGCGGGTGCTCTCGGGCGAGGGCACGGCCAGCATGCTGCGGTGGCCCAGCGCGCGGGGCCCGCCTTCCGCCCGGCCCTGGAACCAGCCGGCGACGCCGCCGCGGACGAGGATGTCGGCGGTGGCGGAGGCGATGTCGTCGTGCTCGGTGTAGGCGGTGCCGGAAGCGTCGAGCACCTGGCGGACGGAGTCCGCGGACCACTGCGGTCCCCAGGCCACCGACCCCTCCATCGGCTTGATCCGGTCACCCTCCTGGGCGGCGACCCACACGGCCGCGCCGAGGGAGACCCCCTGGTCACCGGCGAGCGGCTGAACGAACAGGTCCCCGACCTCGGGAAGCCGCATCAGCTTGCCGTTGAGGGTGGCGTTGAAGCCGACCCCGCCCGCGATGAGCAACGTGGACTCGCCCGTCTCCCGGAGCAGACCGCGGACCAGGGCGACGACTGCCTGTTCCAGGGCGGCCTGTGCGGTGGCAGCGATGTCGCGGTACTCGAAGGGGTCGCGGTCGGTGACGCGGGTGTAGCGGCCGAGGTGTGGGTCGAAGCGGCGGACCGAGCGGTTGGCACCCCCGGAGAGTGTCTTCTCCAGGTGCGCCATCCAGTGCCGAATCGTCGCGGTCTCCTCGTCGGTGGTGCCGGTGGAGCGCAGATCGGGCGGGACGACGCCGATGGTGAAGTCCTCGTCGGCGAAGCTGAACGCCCCGCCGAAGGTGAGGTCTTGGGGCCGGCCGTACGAGGCGAGGCCCATCATCTTGCCGGCGGCGTCGGCGCCGAGGCCTACGTACTCGCAGACCGCGGCGTAGAAGTACCCGAGCGACCAGCCGGGGGTATGGGCGCGGAGGGTTTTGATCTCGCCGTCGATGCCGACGGCGAGGGTGGTGCTCTCGTTCTCGCCCTGGCCGTCCAGGACCAGGATCGCGCCCCGGTCACGCCCCGAGAGGTGGTAGGCGCTGGCCGCATGGGCGATGTGGTGGTTGACGAAGGTCAGCCGCGGGTCCCGGGTACGCGGGAACAGGGCCTTGGGCAGCAGGTGTTCGAGGGCGTCGGCGTCAGTGCGGAACCAGTCGAGGCCCCGATCGCCGAAGAGGGTGGGGAGGTCCCAGCCGTGGGCGACGACGTCGATGTCGCCGAGGGTGAGGCCGCCCTCGGCGAGGCAGTAGGCCACCGCGTTCAGGGGCGCTTCGCCGTAGGCGTGCTTGTTGCGGGTGAAGCGTTCCTCCTCCGCCATGGCGATCACTTCGCCGTCCACGACGAGGCAGGCAGCACCGTCGTGGCTGGCACCGGGCCAGCCGTTGACTCCGAGCACACGCATGGTCAGTCCCCAAAGGTCGGTCGGGATCATCCGGTCCGGGCCGGCTCGAGTCGGTTCCGGTCGGGAACGAGTCGGGCCGGGTCTCCTCCGATTACGCCAACCGATCTTGTCGATCGCGGGAGTTGTACACGACCTTGGACGTTGTGCGGAGGTCTGCCGCGAAGATGGCGGACGCGGCTTTCAGTACCTCGTTGGCGTGCCTCAACTCCTCCACCTCGCGGCGCAGCCGGCGCAGTTCCTCGCGTTCGCGGCCGGACAGCGGGCCGTCGTCGCTCGGCGCGCGGCGGTCACGGGAAGCAGGGCCCGGCGGTGCGGCTCGGCCGCGTCCGGCGGCCGCGTGCGGAGGCTCGCCGCTGTGGGGTTCCCGGTGGTCGTAGAGGGCGGCGCGGGCTTCCAGTTCCTTGGTCACCCGGTGCCAGTGGCGCGTCCAGGTGGCGATGTCGCCCTCGCAGGCCGCGACGTAGGCGCGGGTGACTTTGAGCGATGGCTTGTGCAAACCCCGGGCGGCCTCGGAGAGGGTGGCCACGGAGTAGTGCGCGCGTTTCGCCATCGCGCGGTAGGAGGGGTTGCCGGCCTGGCGCCTGAGGGTGCGCAAGCCGTGGGCGAATTCTTCCAGCGGTCCGGCCGTGGGGTCCAGTAACCGCTCTGGCCTGGGCATTTTACCCCCTGGGAAGTCGATCATCTCGATAGGAGCGCGCGATCGGGAGCCCGTGGGGTGGGCTGTTCGGCCACCTGCGGGCACAGCGGTGCGGCCCCGGTGGTTGACGTGGTCGGCGTACAACCTCCGGCAGGGGCCACTGTGGGCATTGGTACATGCCAGTGACATGCCGATCAAGTGAACATCCGGCATTTCGAGCCATACACCGGCAGTGTCGGCTGATTTCCGGCGACCCCGCCCAAGGACTGACACCCTCCCGGCCTCGGCGTTCCGCTTCCGGCCACAACCCGGCGAGTTGTACGGGGCGCACCCTGTCTACGCCCCTGTACAACGGCCCTCCCTCGTGTACAACCGCGCGGCTCTGCAAGATCGGTCCACGTCAGGAGGTACGGCCGAAACGGACGGGAAATGGGTGGCGACGCGGTGGACCTGGACACAGCACGTGGCCAAGCGGAATCAGTACCGCCCGAGGGCATGTACGAGTACCGGCGCGGTGACCTGGTCGAGCCCGACTGGCGGCGCTTCCCCGGCTGGCGCGACGTCACCGACGCCGAATGGGCGGACCCGCAGTGGCAGCGCGCCCACTGTGTCAAGGACGCCAAGGGCCTGCGCGCGGTCGTCGGGGACCTGCTGGACGGGGAGTTCTACGCCGACTGGGAGCAGGACCGGCTGCATCGGGCGACCATGTCGGTGCTGCTCCCCCCGCACATGCTGAACACCATCGCCCCGCACGTGGCCGGGGCCCGGCCCGGCGAGCTCACCAAGGCGTTCTACGACGACCCGGTGCGCCGGTACATGCTGCCCGTGTTCTCCGACCGCCACCCGGAATGGCCCTCGCACCCGATGGCGAGCCGGGACTCTCTGCACGAGCAGGACATGTGGGTGGTGGAGGGGCTCACTCACCGCTATCCCACCAAGGTCCTCGCCGAGCTGTTGTCGACCTGCCCGCAGTACTGCGGGCACTGCACGCGGATGGACCTGGTCGGCAACTCCACACCCCAGGTGACCAAGAGCAAGCTCCAGCTCAAACCGGTCGACCGGGCCGAGCGGATCCTCGCCCACCTGCGGGCCTCCCCCGGCATCCGCGATGTGGTGGTGTCCGGCGGGGACTTGGCCAACCTCCCCTGGCCCCGCCTGGAGAATTTCATATCCGAGCTGCTGACGATCGACTCGATTCGGGACATCCGGCTGGCCAGCAAGGCGTTGATCGGACTGCCGCAGTACTGGAACTCCGCGCCGGTGCTGGCCGGGATCGCCCGGGTCAGCGAGGTGGCCCGGGCGCGCGGGGTGCAGATCGCGCTGCACACCCACGCCAACGCGGCCCAGCAAGTGACCCCGCTGGTCGCGGAGGCGGCCCGGGCGCTGCTGGCCGCAGGACTGCGCGACGTACGCAACCAGGGCGTGCTGATGCGCGGGGTCAACGACACCGCGCACGAGCTGCTGGACCTGTGCTTCGCGCTCACCGATCACGCGGGTGTCACGCCGTACTACTTCTACATGTGCGACATGATCCCGAACGCCGAGCACTGGCGGGTGCCGTTGCACCGGGCACAGCTGATGCAGCGTCAGATCATGGGCTATCTGCCCGGGTTCGCCACCCCGCGCATCGTGTGCGACGTGCCGCTGGCCGGCAAGCGGTGGGTGGACCAGACCGACGCCTACGACCGGGACCTCGGCATCTCCCACTGGAGCAAGAGCTATCTGACGCCCCTGGAGGCGGCGGACCCGGACGCCCACAGCGGCTCGTACCACTACTACGACCCCATCGACACGCTGCCGCTGTCCGGGCAGCGGTGGTGGCAGGAGACCACCCGTCAAGGGTAGAAGGGACAGTCGCACAGCCATGAGCAGTCTCCGTCCGCAGCGGGAAGAGCCTCCGGTCCTGGAGGAGTGGTACCGCCGGCATCTGAGCCCCGACGTCGTCGACATCAGTTCCAGCGGCGTCCATCCGTACACCTTCGCCGAGATACGCGACCTGTGCGGGATCCGCACGGAGGACCTCGACGCCGTCGTCATGGACGACAGCGTCTCCCAGGGCGGAGCGGGCATCCGGCAGGCGATCGCCGACCGCTACGCCGCCGGGGACGCCGACCGGGTGCTGGTCACCCACGGCTCCAGCGAGGCCATCGCCCTCACTCTGGGCACCCTGCTGCGGCCGGGCGACCGGGTGGTGGTCCAGGAGGGCATCTACCACTCCCTCGGCCACTACCCGCGGGCGGCGGGGTGCGAGGTGACGGTGCTGCCGGCCGGCGCCGTGCGGGACGGAGAGATCGACCCTGAGGTACTGGCCGCGCTGGTGACCGAGGGCACGGCCGCGGTCATCGTCAACTTCCCGCACAACCCGAGCGGGACCTCCCTCTCGCCGGACGGGCTGAAGGCTCTGCTCACGCGGGTCGCGGAGGCGGAGGCGCTGCTGGTCTGGGACGCGGCGACCGCCGAGATCGCGCACCGCTGGGAGGTGTTGCCGGACCCGGGCACCCTGTACCCGGACACGGTCTCCTACGGCACGTACTCCAAGACCTTCGGGCTGCCCGGCCTGCGGGTGGGCTGGGCCATCGCGCCGCCGGAACTGCTGCACGCCACCTTCCCTCTGCGCGACCGGACCACGCTGTTCCTCTCGCCGCTGGTGGAGCTGATCGCCGAGCGGGCGATGCGGAACGCCGACCGGCTGATCGGACCGCGGGCGGAAGAGGCCGGGCGCAACCTCGGCCACCTGACAGAGTGGATGGCGGAGCACGAGGACCTGGTGCGGTGGACCCCGCCCGAGGGCGGGGTGTGCGCACTGCCGGTGCTCCGGGAACTGGAACGGCCGGGCACGGCGCCGGGGGCGGTGGAACAGCTCTGCCGCGAACTGCTCGCCCGGCACCGGACGTTGCTGGTGCCCGGGACCGCCTTCGGGGCACCACACGGGGTGCGGCTCGGCTTCGGCGGCGGCGAAGCGGCCTTCCGGGCCGGGCTCGCGGAGCTGTCCGGATTCCTGCGCGAACGCGGGGCTGGGCGATGAGCGTGGCGGCGGCAGGGGCCGCGGAGAGCCGGCCGGGCCTTGCGGAGCCCGACTTCACGGCGCAGTGGGCGCGTTCGGTGCGCGACCGCGGGGATGCGCCCGCACTGGTGACCCCGGCGCGCGTGCTGACGTACAAGGCGATGGACCGGCTCACCGACGCGTGGGCGGCCTCGTTCGCCGGGCGCGGGGCGGGACCGGGTCAGCTCGTCGGCCTGGCCTTCGACGACCCGGCCCAGACGGTGCTGGGCATGGTCGCGGCGCTCAAGAGCGGGGCCGGGTTCACCGTGCTCGACGACCGGCTGCCGACGGCGGCGCGGTCGGCGCTGGTCCGCCGTACCGGTGCCGCCATCTGGGCCGGGGACGGGGACCACGCACCCGAAGGCGCCTACGTACCGGAGCCGGCAGGCCCCCACCGCGGTGGCGATCAGCGACAGGCCAGGAGCGACGACCTCGCGTATGTGCTCTTCACCTCGGGCTCCACCGGAGCGCCCAAGGGCACGGTCGTTGAGCGCGGTTCGCTCGGCCGGTTCGCGTCGGCGGTCGCCGAGCGGCTGGCACTGACCGGCGAGGACCGCTGGCTCCAAGTGGCCTCCCTCGGGTTCGACGTGGTCATCGAAGAGGTCTTCCCCGCCCTCGCGGCCGGCGCGGCGGTGGTCTGCAGGAGCGACACCCGCGCCCTGGACGCCGAGGAACTGCACGCTCTGCTGACGGCCACCGGCACCACCGTGGTGGAACTCTCCACCCAGTACTGGCTGGAGTACGCCCGCTGGCTCACCGAGCGGGACCTGGGCACGCCGCCCCGGCTGCGCACGGTGGTGGTGGGGGGCGAGCGGATGGACCCGGCGCCCTACCGGGAGTGGCAGCGCACGCAGTCGGCCGCCCTGGCCCATGTCTACGGCCTCACCGAATGCACCGTCAGTTCCACCCTGTACACCGGCCTGTTGCCGCGGGACGCCACCGAGGTGCCGCTCGGCACCCCGCTGCGGGACGTGGAGATCAGCGTACGGCGGGACGGGCGACCGGTGCCGGACGGCGAGACCGGGGAGATCTGCATCGGCGGCCCGCTGGTCGCCCGGGGCTTCCTTGACGACGAGGCCGCCACCGCACGCCGGTTCGTGCCGGACCCGCTCGCCGCCGGGCCGGCGGCCCGGATGTATGTGACCGGGGATCTGGGCCGCATCGATGACGACGGCCAACTCGTCTTCCTCGGACGGGTGGACGACCAGATCAAGATCCGCGGGCATCGGCTGGAGCCGGCCCGGGTGGAGCGAGCGCTGTGCGAGAGCCCGGAGGCGGGCCAGGCCGTGGTGTTCCCCGACCCGGACACCGGCACGGCGCTCTGGGCGTTCGTGGTGCCCGCCGACCCTCGGCAGGCCCCGCCGCCCGGGGAGGCCGTACGGCTCACCGGGGCGGACCGGGACGGCCTGGTGGCGCACCTGGCCGCGATGCTGCCCGACTGGGCGGTGCCGCGGGTGATCCACCAGGTCTCCGTCCTGCCCAAGAATCCGCATGGCAAGGTCGACAAGCGGCTGCTCGCCGCATGGGCCCACATCGCGTCGACGCCCGCGCCGGCATCCCCCGCGCCGGTCGAAGGGCTCATGGACGAGCCCCTGCGGACGGTGCTCGGCCACTTCCGCGAGGTGTTGCAGGCCCCGGACCTAGGCCCCGACGACAACTTCTTCGACCATGGCGGCCAGTCCCTGCTCGCCATGCGTCTGCTCACGCGGCTCCGTGCGTCCTTCCCGGCCGCGGCCGGGATGCGCGCGAGCGCCCTCTTCACCTCCCCGACCTCCCGGCTGCTGAGCGACGCGCTCACCGCCGCCACCGCGCCGGGGCGCTGAGCCGAACCAGCGCCTCTGCGGCGACGCCCTGTCCGCCAGGGCATCCCATCAGGTCACTCTTCCCACGTAACGAGAGTTGGCATGTCGAACCACACCACCAGCTACACCCTCTCCCCCGACGAGGCGTCCGCCACCGCCGCCCTGGGCACCGAACTGGCTCGCGCCTACCCCTCCTTCAACGACCCCGTCCTGCTGCGCGACCTGCCGCACCTCGCGGCCCGGCTGCCGCTCGGGGTCCAGCATTTCCTGCGCGAGTTCAAGCTCGCCGACCGACAGGGCCACGTGGTGATCCGCGGCCACCACTTCGATCAGGACCGGATCGGCCCCACGCCCGCCCACTGGCGCGGCCGCGGCCGGCCCGGCCAGGAGTTCGCCGAGGAACTGCTGCTGATGCTCTACTCGGCGCTGTTGGGCGAGCCGTTCGGGTGGGCCACCCAGCAGGACGGGCACCTGGTGCACGACATCTTCCCGATCCGTCAGCACGAGAACGACCAGCTCGGGATGGGGAGCAAGGAGCTGCTCACCTGGCACACCGAGGACGCCTTCCACCCGTACCGCAGCGACTACCTGATCCTGGGCGCACTGCGCAATCCCGACCATGTACCCACCACGCTCGGCGAGTTGGACCTGTCCTCGCTCTCGGCGGAGGACATCGACATCCTCTTCGAGCCCCGCTTCTACATCGCCCCCGACGAATCGCACCTGCCCAAGAACAACACGATCACCTCGCCCGAGGAGGCGGCGCGGTTCTCCACCATCCAGCGGATGATCGACGAGCGTCCGCTGGGCGCGCTGCTGTACGGCTCACGCGTGGACCCGTACATGCGCCTGGACCCCTACTTCACCTCGGTGCCGGAGGAGGACCCGGAGGCGCGGCGCGCCTACGACGCCCTGTTCAAGGTGATCGACGCCGGGATGCGGGAGGTCGTCGCCGACGAGGGCGACGTGCTCTTCATCGACAACCACCGCGCGGTGCACGGCCGGCTGCCCTTCACGGCGCGCTACGACGGCACCGACCGCTGGCTCAAGCGGGTCTGCGTCACCGCCGATCTGCGCCGCTCCCGAGAGATGCGGGCGACGGCCGACTCCCGGCTGCTGGGCTGAGCCGACGTGTCCCTCACGCTCACCGACCTGTCGCGGGACCCCTGGCTGCGGACCGAGGTGGACCGGCTGATCGGGGCGAACATGCCGGAGTTCATGGGCTGGGAGTCCCCCGGCAACTGGCGCTGGCACGGCATGTACGAGCAGTACCCGGTCCACCAGCTCTGCCTGGTGGACGAGGAGGGCCGGCTGGTGGCGGCGGCCAACGGACTCCCGGTCCGCTGGGACGGCACGCCCCAGGGCCTGCCGTCCGGCACCGACGAGGTGCTGGTCGAGGCCGTGGACCACGGGCGGCCGGAGCGGCCCGACGCGATCTGCATGCTGTCCGTCTCGGTGGATCCTGAACACCGGGCCGCGGGCCATGCCGAGCGGTTGCTGACCACCGTCCGGCAGATCGCCGCGGCCGACTGCCCGCGCGGCGTGATCATCCCCGTCCGTCCGACCCGCAAGCCCCGCTACCCGCTCATCCCGATCGAGCGGTACGCCGCCTGGCGCCGCCCCGACGGAAGCTGCTTCGACCCCTGGCTGCGCACCCACCTTCAACTGGGCGCCCGGCAGCTCGGGTTCGCCCCTCAGTCGCTGGTCATCCGGCAGCCGGTGGCCCGCTGGGAAGCGGCCCTCGGGCACCCGCTGCCGGGGCCCGGCGACTATCCGCTCGCGGGCGGCCTTGTCCCCCTGCGGGTGGCGGACGACGGGTACGGCACGTACGCCGAGCCGAACGTCTGGGTCCATCACGCGCCCTGACCCGCGCCCAGACCCTCACTTCCCGCCCGCTTTCCCTCTCACCCACACCTCACGAGCCACTGGAGAAACCATGCCTCCCGTACGCCTTGCCATCGTCGGATGCGGCGCAGCAGCGCGCGGCTGCCATCTGCCCGCCCTGCCCCCGCTCAAGGGTGATGTGCAACTGACCGCGCTGATCGACCACGACCCGCGGCAGGCCGAGGCCGCGCTCGCCCTCTACCGCGAACTCGGCGGCGAGGGCGCCGACCAGGTCGTGCTCGCCACCGACCCGTCCGAGGCCGCGGACGCCTTCGACGCGGCCGTGGTCGTCGTCCCGCACACCCGGCACGCCGAGACGGTGGCTGCGCTGCTCGCCTCCGGCAAGCACGTGCTGCTGGAGAAGCCGATGACCACCTCGGTCGAGGACGCGCGCCGGCTGGCCGAGACCGCCGCCGGCGACCAGCGCACCGTGCTGGCCATGGCGCACCCGCGCCGCCTCTTCCCCGCCTATGCCTGGGTGCACCGCCTCATCAAGGACGGCGACCTGGGCAAGGTGCTCCGGGTCGAGTGGGCCGAGGGCCACCCCTACGCCTGGGAGCCGGTCTCCTGGTCGATGTTCGACCGCCGGCTGGCGGGCGGCGGGGTGCTCACCGACACCGCCTCACACGTCTTCGACACCCTGCTGTGGTGGCTCGGCCCGGACGTGGAGGTCGTCTCCTACGAGGACAACTCACTGGGCGGCGTGGAGACCGACGCCTCCGCGCACCTTCGCTTCGGCACGGTCGACGTGTTCGCCGACTTCAGCCGGCTGCGCGACCTCGGCATCGCCTGCAAGGTGGTCGGCACCGAGGCCACCGTGACCATCGGCACCGACTTCCCCGCCGGTGAGTGCACCCTGGTCACCGCGGGCGGCAAGGAGCTGCACCGCGGCGACGTCGAGGCGGTGGCCCCGGCCCAGGACGAGTGGGAGCTGCTGTTCACCGAGCAGCTGGCGAACTTCGCCGCCGCTTGCCGCGGGACGGCGGCCGCGCACTCCGGCCCCGAGGACGGCGTCCGTGTGGTGGAGCTGATCCAGCGGTGCTACGGCGGAGCGGAGCGCCGGCCCGAGCCGCAGCCGTGGGTCACCCGGCCCACCGGCGCACCGCGCGCCCTGGCCGGCCGCAGCGTGGCCGTCACCGGCGCGAGCGGGTTCATCGGCGGCCGGCTCGTCGAGCAGCTCGCGCTCACCACGGATGCCCACATCCGCCCGGTGGTGCGCGGATTCGGCCGTGCCGCCCGGCTCTCCATACTCCCGCAGGAGCGCATCGAGTTCCGGCGCGGCGACCTGCTGAGCGTGGCGAGCCTGCGCGAGGCATTCGCCGGCTGCGACACCGTGGTGCACTGCGCCTTCGGCAGCGAGGGCGACGAGTCCACCCGCTGGGCCGCCACCGTCGAGGGCACCGCGAACGTGCTGACCGCCGCCCGGGAGGCCGGCGTACGGCGGGTGGTGCACATCAGCACGATCGACGTGTACGACGCCAAGGGCACCGACTCGCTGACCGAGGACTCGGCGGCCCTGGCCGCCGATCCCGCGGACCGGGAGTACGAGCAGCAGAAGCTGGCCGCCGAGCAGGCGGTGCTGGCGGCCGCCGGCACGGACCTGGAGACAGTGGTCCTGCAGCCCGGCGTGGTCTACGGACCGTGGGCCGGCCAGTGGACCACCGCACAGCTCCAGCGCCCGGCCGAGGACTTCGCGGCCCTCCCCACGGGCGACAGCGGCGCGTGCAACGCGGTGTACGTGGACGACCTGGTCGACGCGGCGCTGCTGGCCGTCACGGCCGAGGGAGTCGCCGGGGAGCGCTTCCTCGTCGGCAATGGCGAACCGGTGAGCTGGGGCGCCTTCTTCGACGCGATCCGGGCGCTGCGGCAGCTCGGCGACCCGTCACCGGACGCCGGTACGGGCGCGGTACCGGAGTGGGAGCTGGAGCTGTACCGCTCCGAGGCGCGGGCCCGGTTCGACAAGGCGCGCGAGCGGCTCGGCTTCGAGGCGACGGTGGACTTCACCGAGGGTGTCGCGCTCACCGCCCGGTGGGCGGAATGGGCCGGGCTGCTCCCGACGGCGCGCACCGCGAAGGCCCGGGGATGACCGGCATCACGGATGTCCTGGTGGTCGCGCCCCACCCGGACGACGATGTCATCGGCTGCGGCGGGTCCATCGCCAAGCATGTGCGCGACGGTGCCCGGGTCACCGTGGTGATCGTCATCGGCCGGGAGCGCAGCGCGCTCGACGACGAGGTGAGCGACGCCGGTTTCGCCGCCGAGACCGAGGCCTCCGCCAAGGCTCTCGGGGTGCACCGCGTGGTCCAACTGGAGGAGCCGTCAAGGGACTTCGCGCTCACCCGGCGAGTCCACCTGGACCTCGTCCGGGTTCTGCGCGAGGTCCGCCCGCACGTGGTCTACCTGCCGCACGACAACGACGACGACGTCGAGCACCGGATGGTGCACCAACTGGCCACCGAGGCGCTGTGGATGGCCCAGTCCTCCTTCTTCCAGGAGGCCGGGCCGGAGCCGATGCCGGCGCCGCGGCTGGTGCTCGGGTACGAGGTGTGGGCGCCGATGGCCCGCTTCCAGTACGCCGAGGACATCGGCGGGCAGATCGAGGCGAAGGTCGAGGCGATGCGGGCCTACGTCTCGCAACTGCGGCACGCGGCCTGGGACGAGGGGATCCGGGGACTGGCCCTCTACCGGGGTGCGGTGACCGCGGGCTCGGGGTACGCGGAGGTGTTCCAGGTGATCGGCCTCAACTCCCCGGCGCACGCCGCTGTTTCGGGAACGGGATCGGGCGTCTCGGGGACGGGCTCCGGTGCGGCTGGGGGAGGCGGGTCGTGATCGACCGGGTTCTGGCCTGCGGCCTCGGCAGCGGCATGGACCATTCGCTGGCCGAACTGCGCCGGATGCGGCTGGAGCTGGTGGTGGCCACCGACCGTCCCACCGACCGGGTCCGCGCGGCCGCGGACATCCTGCTGGTGTGCGACCCGCACGACACGGTGGCGGTGCTCGCCGAACTGGGGGCGGCGGGCATCGACCGTCTGGACGGGGTGTTCTCGCTCGGCGCGGACAACCCGCCGGTGATCAGCGCCGTCGCACGGCGCTTCGGCTGCCCCGGGCTGCCCGTGGAGACGGCACTCAACTGCACGCTCAAAGACCGGCGGCTGGCGATCCTGCGCGAGGCGGGGCTGCCGATGCCCCGGCACGCGGTCGCCGAGGGGGTGGACGAAGCCGTGGAGGCGGTCGCCGCGCTCGGGCTGCCGGCCGTGATCAAGCCCTGCGACCAGACCGGCTCACTGGGCGTGATGAAGGTGGAATCGGCCGACCGGGTCAGGGAGATCGCTGCCGAGGCGCTGCGCCTGAGTCCTGGCGGCCGCATCGTCATCGAGGAGTTCCTGGAGGGCACCGAGCACACGCTGGCGGCCTTCCTGGTCGACGGCGAGTTCCATCTGATCGGCCTCGCGGATCGCGAGTACGGGCGCAAGGAGGAGTTCGCCCCGTACTTCTTCGAGGGCGGCGACACCCTGCCCAGCCGGCTCACGCCGGAGCAGGCCGAGGAGGTCACCGAGACGGTACGCCGCGGCGCCGAGGCGCTGCGGCTGGACCCGGCGGTGATCAACACGGACATCCTGCGGACCCGGGACGGCCGGGTGGTGCTCCTTGAGATCACCTGCCGGCTGACCGGCGCCCGGATCGCCACCGAGGTGATGCGGCTGGCCACCGGCGTGGACCCGCTGCCCAATGTGGTCCGGCTCGCGCTGGGCCGCCCGCTGGAGCCGGCCGAGCTGGTGCCGACCCGCCGGGCGGCGGCCGTCCAGCGGTTCCTGCCGGCCGACGGCGGGGTCGTGGAGTGGGTCGGCAACCCCCGGGACGTCGCCCGCCGGGCCGGCGTGCACGACGTCTTCTGGGGGACCCCGCTGCGGCCCGGGACGGTGCTGCCGCCGTACACCGGCGGGTCCGAGGTACTGGCGGGGACGATCACGCACGCCCGCAGCCTGGCCGAGGCCGAGTCGATCGCGCGGCGCACCCTGGCCGCCCTGCCGCTCCGGTTCAAGGACCCGACCACGTGAACACCGATACCGCCGACATGAGGAGGGACCCCTACATGGCCACCGACCTGGTGGACGAGGCCGCGGTCGAGAAGGGCATCGCACGGACGAGTGTGGTCATCGCGCTGCGCGACGATCTGCGGATCGCCGACTGCATTGACTCGATCGACGAGGACGTCGAGATCGTGCTGGCGCTCAACGGCCCCAGCGACGCCGTCAAGAAGCTGATCGCGGAGCATCCGAGGCCGCTGACGGTCACCGAGATCGAGGACGTCGGCAATCTGGGCGCGGCCTACAACGCCGGGGCCGCGGCCACCGGCAACCAGTACCTGCTGCTGATGGACTCCGACTGCACCTTCGCCCCGGGCGTGGTGCGCATGATGGTCCGGGCGGTGCTCACCGAGCCGGTGGTCAAGGGTCAGGTGGTGTACGGGGACTCGGACGGCCTGCTGAGCAAATTGACCGCCCGGGTGCGGGAGTTCGACGAGGGCGACTACGTCAGCGCGCTGTCGCCGCCGCTCATCTACAACCGGGCGATCGCCGACCACATCGGCGGCTACCACTTCGACGAACTGATCCACTGGTGCGAGGACCGGGAGTTCGACTTCCGGCTCCAGTTGGCCGGGATCCCCGTGTTCTACCTCCCGGAGGCACGGATCTTCCACGACGCCCAGCACGGCTTCGCGAACATGCGCAGCTACTTCCGCTACGGCGTCGGCGAGGGCATCGCGCAGGAGACCGGGGTCTTCACCACGCCTGCCGTGCCGGTGGTGTGGCGGCTGTTCGAGGCTTCCCGGACCCTGGTGCAGTGCGCGCGGGCCAAGGGCGTGGGTGCGGCGGCGTACTACGCGCTGCTGAAGGCGGCCTTCCACACAGGTACCGCGCATCATCTGCTCAACGACCCGTACCAGGTGCGGGACCGCTACCCGGTCGCGGCCAAGCGGGCGCGGATGGTGCGCTCGATCCCGCAGCACAGCACCCGGCTTTCGAAGGCCCAGCTGCGGCGGCTGCGCCGCGCGCACTGGGAGGCCGGGCGGAAGATCGAGAAGGTCGCGGACCTTTCGGTCTTCCACCCGGACGCCGCGGGTCCGGGCCGCCCCTCAGCCGTCGATGAGCCGCGGCAGCAGCAGGCGTGAGGGGTGGTCTCCGCCATGGTGGACGGTGTGGTGGGCCACCACCCGCGGGTGCACGTCGAAGCGGGGCGCGTTGCTGCCGGCGATCTCCAGCCGGACGCGGTGGTCCCGGCGGAAGACATGGCCGACGGCGCCGAGCCGGACGGTGACCTCGACGGCCGGCCCGTGGGCGGGCGCCCTGTCCTCTCCCGGCGCGGTGGAGGCGCGTGCGGCCGGCTCGTCCGCGCGCGCCTCCGTCCGCTCGGCGCGGGGCTCCAGCCGCCGGACGCCGTCGCAGAGGATCTCCGCCCGGCCGTCCGGGGCCACGTCCACCAGCTTGGCGGTCACATCGGCACCCGCGGCGTCGGGTGTGACGAACACCGTCAGCTCGATTTCTCCGATCACGGTGAGCGGGTCGGCGAGCCGCGGGGTTGTGAAGCAGCGCACATCGGGGCGCCGTTCCACCTCGCGCTGGTCCAGCGGGCCGCAGTCGCCGCCGACGTACTGCCCGGGCAGGGCGGTGGCTCCGCCGGTGGTGGGGACGGGGTCGGCCGGGTCGTGACGGATCACGTCGCGGCCCGGAGCGCCGGGGGCGGCTTCGGTGAGCGTGCGACCGGCCAGGTGCAGGACGTAGGGCTCGGTGCCGGGGACGGGCCAGTCCGGAAAGCCGCACCACTGGTCGGCGCCGGTGAGGAAGAGCCGCACCGGGGGGCCGTCGGAGGCGGCCGGGTTGGGGCGCAGGTGCCGGTCGAAATGGGCCAGGTGGAGTCCGGTCACGTCCACATGCTGTTCGTCGGCGGCAATTCCGTAACGGCGCTGCGGGAAAATGCCGTCCGTGACGCAATGGGACCAGGGACCGACCACCAGGTGCGCCGTGCCGCCCTCGGCCCGGATCCCGCGGAAATTCTCAAGAGCGCCCGACAGGAAAATGTCGTACCAGCCGGTGATGTTGAGCGTCGGCGCCTTGATCGCGGAATAGGACTCGCGGGGCGCGGACCGCCGCCAATACGCGTCGCCGGTCGCCGTGCCGCGCCATTCAGGGTAATAGGGTGCGAGCCGGTCCAGGAGGCCGGTGGCGCGGGCGGGATCACGGTAGAGCTCGTCGATCCGGTCGACGGCCTCGGCCACCTCGCGTTCCACGGCGGGGTCGAGACCGGCGCCGGTGAGCAGCAGATCGTAGAGCACCCAGTAGAGGATGAAGCCGAGTTGGAAGGCGCCGCCCTGGTATGTCCAGCCCTCGTCGAAGCCGGAGCCGGCCACCTGAGGTGCCACCGCTCCCAGGCCAGGCGGGCTCTCGGCGGCCGCGAGCAGCGCCGCCATGCCTTCGTAGGACCTGCCGAACAGGCCCGCCGACCCGTCGCACCAGGACTGTCCGGCCGCCCAGGCCACGGTGTCCGCGCCGTCCTCGGCCTCGCGCCAGTACGGCTCGAAGCGGCCGCCGGAGCCGAACCGCCCGCGCACGTCCTGCACCAGCAGGGCATATCCGGCACGCACCAGCCGCAGGCCGTCGACGGAGGCCCCGCCGGGATTTCCGGATTTCCCATAGGGAGTTCGCCGGATGAGTACGGGAACGGGTACAGAAGTGTCCGGACGGTAGAGGTCCGCGCTCAATAAGACCCCGTCCCGCACGGGTATTTCCAGGTCGTGTTCAACAATGATACGCACCCGCCAATATTCCAACAGAACAAGGAATTTGACAATGCGCTCCGCCGACATCGCTTTTCTGGAACCCTTCTTCGCGGTCGCCCGCGCCGATCCCGGCCGGCCTGCCGTGGTCGACAACGGACTGGCGGTCGGCTACGGCACGCTGGCCCGCTGGGCGCGGTCCGTCGCCCAGGCCGTCGAGCCCCGCGCGGACGGCCCGCAGCCGCCCGTGGGCATCGTCGTGCACCACTCCGCCCGCGATGTCGCGGCGGTGCTCGGTGTGCTGGCCGCGGGACGGGCGTACGTACCGCTGGAGGCGGAGTATCCGGCGGCGCATCTGACCGCCACCCTGGAGCGGGTGGGCTGCCGGGAGGCGGTGGCCACCGCCGAGGGCGGCTACCAGCCGCCGGTGGAGCGGGTGATCCGGCCGCGCTGGACGACATCAGGTCCGGACCCGGCGCACCACGGCACCGGACCGGCCTGGCTCCCGTCGGCCAGGGCCGAGGATCCGGCGTATGTGCTCTTCACCTCGGGCTCCACGGGGGATCCCAAGGGGGTCGTCGTGCCTCACCGGGCGCTGGCTGCCGTCGTGCCGGAGCTGCGCGCACTGTACGGCATCGACGCGGACTCGGTGGCCCTGCACTTCCACGGGGCGGGCGGCGACACCAGCCTGGAGGAGATCCTGCCGACCCTGACGGCCGGGGCCACCCTGATCATCGACGACGCCGCACGGGAGCGGTTCACTCAGGTGGTCACGGATCAGGACGTCTCGGTCGCGGTGCTGCCGACGGGCTTCTGGAACAGCCTGGTCGGGGACCTGCTGCACCAGGGCGCCCAACTCCCCGACTGCTTACGGACCCTGGTGATCGGCGGCGAGGCGGTCCGCGCGGACATGCTGGAGCGCTGGCATCTCCTGGACACCGGCGGCATCCGGCTGCTGAACACGTACGGCTCCACGGAGACCGCGCTGGTCACGCACGCGATCGCGCTGGCCGGGCCGGGCGCGGCCCCGCCGGCGGCGACCGGCGAGGATCTGCCGATCGGGTTCCCGCTGCCGCATGTGGGGCAACGCGTCGACGAGGCGGGCGAGTTGCACGTGTCCGGGCCGAGCCTGGCGCTCGGCTACCACGACCATCCCGAGGCGACGGCCGCCCGGTTCACGGACAGCGGCGACGGCACCCGCTGGTACCGGACCGGGGACCTGGTGAGCACCGCGCCCGGTGGGGGGCTGGTGTTCCGCGGCCGCTCCGACCACCAGGTGAAGATCCGCGGCCACCGGGTCGACCTGCTGGACGTGGAGGCGCTGATCGGGCGCTGCGAGGGGGTCGCCGCCGTCGCGGCGGCCCGGGTCGAGGGCCGCACGCACACCTCCCTCGCGGCCTTCTTCGTCCCGGCGCCACAGCAGCTGCCGGACGAAGTGGCGGCCCGGATCCGGGGACAGCTGACGCGCACCGCACCAAGCCACATGGTGCCGAGCCGGATCGTCGCGGTCACCGCCCTCGAACAGACCCACACCGGCAAGGTCGACCGGAACGCCACCCGGGACCGCCACCTCGGCACGGGGGTGACGGCACCGTGACCGCGGACCCGACCGCCAATCCGGGGGCCGATCCGGCCGAGTTGGCCGCGTACGCCTCGGAGCTGCTGGGCGTCCGGCTGGACCCGGCCTCCGCCCGCCTGGACGAGTCCGGCTGGGACTTCCAGGTCACGCACATCCTCGACACGCGGGGCGCCCCCTGGATCCTGCGGCGCCCCCGCCGCCCGGAGGCCGTGCGGCAACTGGCCGTGGAAGGCGAGGTGTTGGCAGCCGTACGGGACCGGGTGCCGGTGCCGGTGCCCGACTGGCGGCTGAGCACGCCCTGGCTCGTCGCCTACCCGCGGCTGCCCGGGGAGCCTGCCGGAACGGAGGACCAGAACACCCTGGTCTACGAGTGGGCCATCGACCCGCTGGCGCATCCGGAGAAGTACCTCGTGCCGCTGGCCCAGACCTTGGTCGCCGTGCACGCCACGCCGACCGGGGAGCTGGACCGGCTTGAGGAGACGGCGGCCACGACCCCCGACGGGATGCGCGCGGCGGTGGCGGCCAGGCTGGCCCGGGCCTGCGCCGAACTGCGGCTGCCCCGCGCGCGGATCCGGCGCTGGCAGGCATGGCTGGACGACGACGCCCTGTGGCCCGACCGGCTGGCCCTGGTCCACGGGGACGTCCACCCCGGGCACACCCTCGTCACCCGCCCGGCAGCCGGACCGCCCTGCCTGTCCGGGCTGCTCGACTGGGCCAACGCGGGCCTCGGAGACCCGGCAGCCGACTTCGTCGACCTGCTGTACGCGGGCGGGCCGCCCGTCCTCGACCGGCTGCTGGAGGCGTACCGGGCGGCGGGCGGCGAGGTCCGGCCCACCCTGCGCGCGCACATCCTCGCCCGCGCCTCGTTCCTGTGGGTGCACGTGGCGCTACGCGGCCTGGACACCGGCCGCCCGGCGTGGGTGCACACCGCCATGACCCGGCTCGCCGCATGAAGGCGGCGACCACCGGCCGGACACCCAGCGGTGTCCGGTACGCGGTGCACGGCGTGGGAGCACCGGTGGTGCTGGTCGCGGGCAGCGGCGGATCCGGCGCGATCTGGGAGCACCACCAGGTGCCGGCGCTCACCGCCGCGGGCCACCAAGTGATCACCTTCGACCACCGGATCCCGGCGGCCGGGCCGACCGCCGAGAAACTCGCGGGAGACGTAAGGGAGTTGACGGCCTCGCTCGACCTGCCACCCGTGCCGCTCGTCGGACACTCGCTCGGCGCACTCGCCGTGCAGGAACTGCTGGTCACCGATCCGGCCATGGCCACCCGGGCGGTCCTGGCCGCGACACGTGGCCGACCCGACCCGGTGGGCGAAGCGCTGGCCCGGGCCGAACAGGAGCTGGCCGACACGGAGTTGCGGTTGCCCGCCGCGTACGAGGCATTCGTCAGGCTCACCCAGAACCTCTCCCCCAGGACCCTGGCCGACGAGGACGCGGCCGCGGAATGGCTGGACCTGTTCGAACTGTCCGCGCTCTCGGGCGGCGACGCCGTCCACCGCGCGCGGGCGCTGACCCGCAACCGGCTGGCGGAATACGCGGCGATCACCACTCCACTGCTGGTGGTGGGGTTCGCCGACGATCTGCTGGCGCCCGCCGGGCTGGGCCGGGAGGTCGCCGAGGCGGTTCCCGGCGGCCGCTATCTGGAGCTGCCCGACTGTGGCCATCTCGGCTTCCTGGAGCGGCCCGCCGCCTTCAACCGAGCCGTCCTGGACTTCCTCACCGACACCACCTCTGGAGGCCTCCGTGCCCGCTGACCCCGCCGCTCCCCTCGACCGGGTGCGCGTCGTCCACGTCGACGAGGAACCGCCCGCCTCGTGGTCCGCCGCCGTCTACCTCTGCGGGCCGACGCCCGCTGACGCCGGCCGCCCCTCCTGGCGACCGACCGCCGTTGCCGCTCTGCGCGCCGAGTGGTCGGGCGAGGGCACCCTCGTGGTGTTCGTCCCCGAGCCGTCGGCGGGCGGCGACTACCCGCCGTACGCGGACCAGGTCGCCTGGGAGGAGGAGGCGATGCGGCTCTCCGACGTGATCCTCTTCTGGATCCCCCGTGACATGGCTCGCCTGCCCGGACTCGTCTCGAACATCAAGTGGGGGGCCTGGTGCCGCTCGGGCCGGGCGGTCCTCGGGGCGCCGCCGCGGGCCGAGCGGATGGAGTACCTGCTGCACTTCGCCAAGGCCCTGCAAGTGCCGGTGGAGCGGACCGTCGAAGACACCGTACGGACGTCCCTGGACCGGGTGGGGCCGGGCGCCCTGCGCCTGGCCGGGGAGCGGGCCGTACCGCTGCCGGTATGGCGAACCGAACCGTTCCAGCGGTGGTACGCCGTCCGCACGGCGGCCGGGGAGCGGCTGCTGGACGCGCACGTCGAGTGGTACGGCCCGGCCGCGGGGGCGGCCCCGGCCGACTGGCTGCTGACCGTGACGGTCGCTCCCGCCGACGGGTCGGCCCCCGTCGTCACCCGCCTGCTGGCGGCTCAGGGGCAGGGCATGCTCATGTAGAGGGCCTGCTCACCGGCCGAGGGCGTGCCCTCGTACAGGGCCGTGTCCAGGCCGCAGAAGGCGAAGCCCATCCGCCGGTAGGCGCGGATGGCGGGGGCGTTGATGTTGGTGACCTCCAGCCAGATGTGCCCGGCGCCGCGTTCCTGCGCGAAGCCGACGGCGTGCTCCATCAGGGTGCGGCCGACACCCTGGCCGCGGTGGGTGGGCGAGACCTCGATGTCCTCGATGGTCAGCCGCCGGTTCCACGGGTCGTAGGAGACGGCGGCGAAGCCGACCAGCTCGCCTCCGTCCAGCGCGACCCAGGTCCGGGCGTTCTCGTCTTCCGCGTCGTCCTCATCATCCGAGGACTCCTCCTCGGGGAAGACCTTGTGGATGGGCGGGTCCACCGGAACCTCGCGCATGCCGAACCCGTCCTCGGTGACGGTCACCTGGAACACGGAGTGCGTCGTGAAGGAGCCGTCGAGGGTCTCCATGGCCTTGGCGTCCTCGGGGCGGGCCAACCGGTACACCAGGGGCGCGTCGTCAACAGTCATGACACGACCGTACGACCGGTCTGATCGGCATTGGCGAGTTTCGGCCGAGTGGGGAGCGGAGCGCGCGAGGTCACCACGCCCTTCGGTTCATCAGCCTTCAGGGGCTGTCCCGGGGCCAGTTGGGCCTACAACCCCAGGTCGAGCGCAAGGCACGAGTAGAACACCCAAGAGTCTTCGGCGTTGTACGCGGCGATCCGCCCCCCGCTCCGCGTCGCTTCCGCTTCCTCGGTCATGTCCTCGAAGCGGATGCGCTCGGGCAGCCTGCCGTAGCGTGCGTGCCGCGCGGATTCCGCGCCATCGGTCGCGAGTTCCTCGTTCATGATCGCTCTCCCCTTCGTACGCCTTGGTCGGCGCACCGCTGCAATCGGCGACGATGACAGCCTGCCCCCTCGCCAGTCACCGGTCAAGATGGTTACGCAATCATAGTGAGGCGGTCCGGGGTCACCCCACGGAAGCGACCTCGACCCCGGCGACGAGCGCTTCGGGGCGCCCCTGCCGAGGAGCAGGGCCCCTTGCCCCCCGCTACGCCCGGATGTCGGGCCGAGCCCCCCTATGAGGCATGAAGTGTATTCAAGTCACCTGCTTGACCGGTGACGTCGGTTGTGCGAGAGTCACGTCGCCAAGCCTCAGGCCCGCCCGTCACCGACGCGAGGTCGGCGACGGAACGGGTCACCGCAGGACGACGCACGACGGAGGACTCAGATGATCAACAGGCGCACTTTCAGCAAGGTCATGGGAATGGGCGCCGGGGCGGCGGCCGTGTCCGGCTTTCAGGCCCAGTCCTCCGCCGCGCCCGCCTCACCCCGGCCGGGCCGCGACTCCGCTCCCACCGTGCCCGAGATCGCACCCGGCACCCACACCGGGTTCCCGGAACTGCAACACGTCCGGGCGGGCGTCCTCGACATCGCCTACGCCGAACTCGGGCCGCCGCACGGCCCGGTGGTCCTCTGTCTGCACGGCTGGCCGTACGACATCCACAGCTTCGTGGACGTGGCCCCGCTCCTCGCCGACCTGGGGTACCGCGTCATCGTCCCCTACCTGCGCGGACACGGCGGGACCCGCTTCCTCTCACCCCGTACGCCCCGCACGGCGGAGCAGTCCGCCGTCGCGCTCGACATCATCGCCCTGATGGACGCCCTGAAGATCCACAAGGCGGTCGTCGCGGGCTTCGACTGGGGTTCCCGCACCGCCGACATCATCGCCGCCCTGTGGCCCGAGCGCGTCAAGGCCCTTGTCTCCACAGGCGGTTACCTCATCACCAACGTCAAGGCGCAGCTGGAGCCCGCCGCCCCGGCCACGGAGCACACCTGGTGGTACCAGTGGTACTTCGCCAGCGAGCGCGGCAAGAAGGCCATGGAGAACCCCGAGTCCCGCGTCGCCCTCTGCCGCTATGTCTGGACCCTCGTCTCACCCAACTGGCACTTCGACGACGCCACTTTCGCGCGCACCGCGCAGGCCTTCCACAACGCCGACTACGCCGCGATCGTCCTCTACAACTACCGCTGGCGCATCGGCCTCATCGAGGGTGAACCCCGCTACGACCGCTACGAGCGGCTGCTGGCGGCGCAGCCTCCCATCCACGTGCCCACGCTCACTCTCGACGCCGCCCTCGACCCCTTCACGGCTCCCGGCGACGGTTCCGCCTACCGCCACCACTTCACCGGGCCCTACGAGCACCGCACCATCGCGGACGTCGGCCACAACCTTCCGCAGGAGGCGCCCAGCGCCTTCGCCCAGGCCGTCGTCGACGCCGATCACCTCTGAGCCAGGAGGGGCGCATCACCTGATGGACAGGTGATGCACCCTGGCTCGTCCCCGACCTCTTGGCCGCCCGCCGACCGCACGGGGATCGCTGCCACGACCGGTTCGAGCGTCGGTACGGGCAGTGGCGCCGGGTGCGCATCACCCTGGTCGTCGCGTCACACAGCCGCCCGACCCACGCACCCGTGCAGCGTGAACACGGCTGCTACGCTGCTTGCGATCTGAAACCGTGTGATCGAGGAGTCACAGACGTGGTGGGTGAAGACGACATCTCCGGGTGAGACCCGGATCTGACCGGCCACCGGACGGAGCTCAAGTGCCCTGCCGGAGTGGCCAGTTCGTCATACCCCTCATTCCCCACCCTGCCCAGGGCAGACGTCTGTCCGCCCGCGACTCCTCGAGGTCACCGCCATGCCCGACGCCGCCATCGTCTGCTCCAACCTCTCCTTCGCCTGGCCCGACGACACCCCCGTCTTCACCGACCTGTCCTTCACCGTGGCCGCCGGCCGCACCGGACTCGTCGCCCCCAACGGCTCGGGCAAGAGCACCCTGCTCAGGCTGATCGCCGGTGAACTGAGGCCCGCCACCGGCTCCGTGCAGGTCGACGGGACAGTCGGCTACCTTCCGCAGAGCCTGCCCCTGACCGGCGACCTCACGGTCGGCGAGGTGCTCGGCGTCGCCGATGTGATCCGCGCCCTGGACGCCGTCGAGTCCGGCGACGTGAGCGAGGAGCACTTCACCACGATCGGTGACGACTGGGACATCGAGGAACGCACCCGCGCCCAGCTCGACCGCCTCGGCCTCACCGACCTCGCCCTGGACCGCAGCCTGAGCACGCTCAGCGGCGGACAGGTCGTCTCGCTGGGCCTGGCCGCCCAGCTGCTCCGGCGCCCCGACGTGCTGTTGCTCGACGAGCCGACCAACAACCTCGATCTCCCTGCCCGGCACAGGCTCTACGACGTACTGACGGACTACACCGGCTGCCTGCTCCTGGTCAGCCACGACCGGGCCCTGCTCGACCGCATGGAACGCGTCGCCGAGCTGAACGGCGGCGAACTGCGCCTGTACGGAGGCAACTTCACCGCCTACGAGGAGTCCGTGCGCGCCGAGCAGGAGGTCGCCGAGAAGAACATCCGCAACGCCGAGCAGGAGCTGAAGCGGGAGAAGCGGGAACTGCAGCAGGCCCGGGAGCGAGCCGATCGGCGCGCGAGCAACGCCGCCCGCAACCTCAAGAGCGCCGGTCTGCCCCGTATCTTCGCCGGCAACATGAAGCGCGGCGCGCAGGAGTCCGCGGGCCGGGCCGGGCAGATGCACGCGTCCCGGGTCAGCGAGGCCAAGGCCCGCCTCGACGAGGCCGGGCGGGCCCTGCGCGACGACCAGCGCATCACCCTGGACCTGCCCGAGACCCAGGTGCCCGCCGGCCGCGACCTCTTCCTCGGCGAGGGGATGCAAGTCCGCCTCGGGGGCCGGGCCGTGTTCGCGCCGGGCGGGGTCGGCCTGAGCGTGCGGGGCCCCGAGCGCATCGCGCTCACCGGGCCCAACGGTGCCGGCAAGTCCACCCTGATGCGTCTGGTCACCGGCGAACTCGCCCCGGACAGTGGGGAGATCAGGCGGAGCGACGGCCGCGTCGCCTACCTCTCCCAGCGTCTCGACCTGCTGGACCTGGACCGTACGGTGGCCGAGAACTTCGCCTCGTTCGCCCCGGAGCGCCCCGAGGCGGAACGGATGAATCTGCTCGCCCGCTTCCTCTTCCGCGGCGCCCGGGCACATCTGCCGGTCGGGGTGCTCTCCGGCGGTGAACGGCTGCGCGCCACCCTGGCCTGTGTGCTGTGCGCCGAACCGGCACCGCAGCTGCTCCTGCTCGACGAGCCGACCAACAACCTGGACCTGGTCAGCGTCGGTCAGCTGGAGAGCGCCCTCAACTCCTACCAGGGCGCGTTCATGGTGGTCAGCCACGACGAACGGTTCCTCGCCGAGATCGGGGTGGACCGGTGGCTGGGGCTGACCGACGGAACGCTCACGGAGACCGGAGCCCCACTGGCGTGAGTCGCGGGTGACGGCCGGGGCTCGGGCGCCGGGTCGCGAACAGCCCTCCGGAGTGCGACCCGCCCTGCCCCCGACGCCCGCGCCCCGCCCCCCGAGCCGCCGTGCCCAGGGGGCGGGGGCGATTCTTGCGTTCCGCGCGAGTCACCTGTCAGGATGGTGATGTGAACCTCGACCATGTCTTCGTCTGCGGGCACCCGGCCCTCGACTTCGCGGCCACCCTCCGTGCGCGCCGCTCGACACGGTTCGAGATGTTCGTGACGCCGGAGCGGCTGAACGCCTGGTACCTCAAGTCGGGGCTCGTGGACGCGATCACACCCGCCGACGGGCAGGACGTACGGGAGGCGCAAGCCCTGCGCGAGTCCCTCTACCGGCTGATCACCAACCGGCGTCTCGGTGAGGAGTTCGACCGCGAGGCACTCGCCGTGGTCAACGGCGCCGCGCGCAAGGTACCGGTGACGCCGCAGCTCACCGTCGCGGGGCGGCACAACGAGGCGACCCCGGGGCAGGCTTTGGCCACCGTCGCGCGACAGGCCGTCGAACTGCTCAGCGGCGCGGACGCCCCCCTGCTGAAGGAGTGCGGCAACCCCGAGTGCACGCGGATCTACATCGATCGTTCGCGCGGCATGCGCCGCCAGTGGTGCGGCATGGAGTCCTGCGGCAACAAGATCAAGGCAGCCGCCTACCGCGCCCGGAAGAGGACGGCGGCCCCCGCGTAATCGGCGCCCCGGCCTCCGGGGGCGGACGAGCGATGAGTTTGGTGGCCGGGCGCGGTCTACCTCCTACGAGCCGTCCGTCGTGAACCTCGGAGGAACCATGACCCCCCAGGCACTACCGCCCGTCGTCGACGCCAAGACCTGGCAGCGCGAGCTGGATGAGTTGCGCGCGAAGGAGAAGGCCGTCACCCGGCAGCTCGACGCCGTCGCCGCCGAGCGCCGCAGGCTGCCGATGGTCGAGATGCCGGACTACACGCTCGACGGCGAGGACGGACCGGTCCGGCTGGCCGAGGTCTTCGGCGACAAGACCCAGCTGATCGTCTACAACCACATGTGGTTCCCCGGCGAGAAGTGGCAGTGCCCGGGCTGTACGGGGTACACCTCCCAGTTCACCCGCCTGGAGTTCCTGGCCGCCTACGACGCGCGGTTCGTCATCGTCACCCAGGGACCGATCGACGAGGCACTCGCCTACAAGCGGCGGGTAGGCAACAAGATGACCTGGTACTCCACCGCGAACAGCCCGTTCGGCGCCGATGTCGGCGCGGGACCCGGAGAGGGGTTCGCGGTCAACGTGTTCCTGCGGGACGGTGACACCGTCTACCGCACCTGGCACACCACCGGCCGGGGCACCGAGCAGCTCAGCCACACCTTCCCCCTGATCGACCTGCTGCCCTACGGTCGCCAGGAGGCTTGGCAGGACTCCCCCGAGGGCTGGCCGCAGTCGCCGACCTACAGCCGGTGGACGCGCTCCGAGGACATCGCCGCGCTCTACGGACCGGATGCGAAGCCGGAAGCGCGCGAGAACTGAGTTCCCCGGCAGAAGTGAAGGCGCCCGACGGTGCGGTTTCCCGTCCGGCGCCTTCACCTTTCGCCGACTCCCCCCGGCCGGGGCGGCGGTGCCCGCTCCGACAGGGCCTCGAACAGCCGTCGCCCAGCCTTACGCCCGAACTGGCCCCCGCCTCCGGCCGGATTGTGCCGCCATGGTGACACCGGGGCCCCCGTGTCGTGGCCCGAGCCGACGAGCGGTGACGGCGGCGAGCGAGCTCCGCTCGGCCCGGACGAACCGCGCGGCCTGGGCCTACGAGGATTTGGACACGCCTCGACAGGCCGACCGCGACGGCCACAGCGGGTCCGCACGCCCCTCGGGAGCCGAAGTCGGTCATGACTGGATTCGTTCGGTTCCGCCGCAAACATCGCGCGGGCGCGATCATCGTATCGAGCTAATGTCGCCCACTTCCCTTGGTCCGGGGGGCGAACCGGCCGTTAGTGTCCTTCTGGCTCTGGACGGATTCCGCTTCGTACCCCCCTTCCTCCTCCTGCCGGTGGCGTCCACCCACGCCGACCACCGCACCGACCAAGGAGAGCTCGCCCGATGACTGTTGACTCGAGCCCCGAAGCTCGACTCGAACCACCACGACAATCCAGCCTGAGCACGGCGGCCGCACGCAACCTCGCCACCACGGCCAAGTCCGCCCCGCAGATGCAGGAGATCAGCTCTCGCTGGCTGCTGCGGATGCTCCCCTGGGTGGAGACCAAGGGCGGCGTCTACCGGGTGAACCGCCGCCTCACCTACACCGTCGGCGACGGGAAGGTGGACTTCGTGCAGGACGGTGCCGACGTCCGCGTCATCCCGCGCGAACTCGGTGAACTGGCCCTGCTGCGTGGCTTCGACGACATCGAGGTGCTGACCGCCCTCGCCGACCGGTGCGTCCAGCGCGACTTCCGCGGCGGTGAGACGCTGGTCGAGCGCGGCGCCCCCGCGGACCGGCTGCACCTGATCGCCCACGGCCGCGTCGGGCAGACCACCGTCGGCGCGTACGGTGACGAACTCGCCCTGGACGTGCTCGCCGACGGCGACCGCTTCGGGGAGCAGGCCCTGCTGGACGAGGGCGCCCGCTGGGAGCACACCGTCACCGCCGAGACCTCGGGCACCCTGCTCACCCTGTCCCGGGCCGACTTCGCGGCCGTGGCCGCCCATGCGCCGGGCCTGCGGGACCATGTCGAAACGTTCAGGTCGCTCCCCCGGCAGCGGCAGAACCACCGGGGCGAGGCCGAGATCGCGATGTCGGCCGGCCACAAGGGCGAGCATGCGCTGCCCGGCGCGTTCGTCGACTACGAGCTCAGGCCGCGTGAGTACGAACTCTCCGCCGCGCAGACCATTCTGCGGGTCCACACGAGGGTGGCCGACCTCTACAACGGGCCGATGAACCAGACCAAGGAGCAACTCAGGCTCACCATCGAGGCGTTGCGTGAGCGCCAGGAGCACGAGCTCATCAACAACCGCGAGTTCGGCCTGCTCCACAACGCGGACTTCAAGCAGCGCATCCAGCCGCGCTCCGGCCCGCCGACTCCGGACGACATGGACGAGCTCCTCTGTCGTCGTCGCGGTGCCAAGTTCTACCTGGCGCACCCCAGGACGATCGCGGCGATCGGGCGGGAGTTCAACGCGCGCGGTCTGCACCCTGCCCAGGTCGAGCGCTGCGGCGAGCTGGTCCAGGCGTGGCGCGGGGTCCCGATCCTGCCCTGCGACAAGATTCCCATCACGCCGGAGAAGACCAGCTCGATCCTCATCATGCGGACCGGCGAGGACGACCAGGGCGTCATCGGCCTGCGCCAGACCGGACTGCCGGACGAGTACGAACCGGGCCTTTCGGTGCGCTTCATGGGCATCAACGAGCAGGCGATGACCTCCTACCTAGTCAGCACCTACTACTCCGCCGCCATCCTCGTGCCGGACGCCTGCGGCGTGCTGGAGAACGTGCAGATCGCCCGCCGGCCGCGGTAGTCCACCCGGCCCGAAGCCGCATCGCGTGACGCCCCGCAGCCCCCGGGGTCCCTCGCGCGTGCCCGAAACACCTGGGCCACCTGCCCATCCCACCAAGGAGTCCTGGATGCCCGCCCCTGAGCTGACGCCTCCGCAGTCGAGCCTGCCCGAGGCCGCGTCCCACTTCGGGGCGCATGTCCTCGCCGGTGCCGCGGCCCGCGCCCGCGACATCGCCGCCGCCACCGGCGGCCCGCCGAGTACGGCCACGCTGCCAGCGCCGCCGAGCCCCGAGGCCCCGGCGGTGGATGTGCCGGCCCCTCGTATCGGCCTCGACCGCATCCTGCGGGGGCCCAGTGGGCTGGGCACGGCGGGCCTGCGCCTGGTGCTGAGGGAAGAAGAGCAGCCCACGCCGCCCGCGCCTCCCGAGCCGTCGCCACCGGAAGGCGTACCGATCCCGGGCCTCTACCACCACCCGGTACCCGAGCCCGACCCGGTGCGGGTCGAGGAGGTGAGCCGCAGGATCAAGGCCTGGGCGATGGACGAGGTCTCCCTCTACCCCGAGGACTGGGAGGAACAGTTCGACGGGTTCTCCGTGGGGCGCTACATGGTCGGCTGCCATCCCGACGCGCCCACCATCGACCACCTGATGCTCGCGACCCGGCTGATGGTCGCCGAGAACGCGGTGGACGACTGCTACTGCGAGGACCACGGCGGCTCGCCCGTCGGCCTCGGCGAACGGCTGCTGCTCGCCCACACCGCACTCGATCCCCTGCACACGACGCAGGAGTACCAGCCCCAGTGGGCCGAGTCGCTCCACTCGGACGCCCCGCGGCGCGCGTACCGCTCCGCCATGGAGTACTTCGCCCAGGCGGCGACCGCCTCGCAGACCGACCGCTTCCGGCACGACATGGCCCGGCTGCACATGGGGTATCTCGCCGAAGCCGCCTGGGCCCAGCTGGACCGCGTCCCGGAGGTGTGGGAGTACCTGGCGATGCGCCAGTTCAACAACTTCCGCCCCTGCCCCACCATCACCGACACCGTGGGCGGCTACGAACTGCCCGCGGACCTGCACGCGCAACCCGCCATGCAGAGGGTCATCGCACTCGCGGGCAACGCGACGACCATCGTGAACGACCTCTACTCCTACACCAAGGAACTCGACGCCCCCGGGCGGCACTTGAACCTGCCCGTCGTGATCGCGGAACGGGAGGGCCTCTCCGACCGGGAGGCCTATCTGAAGGCGGTCGAGGTCCACAACGACCTCATGCACGACTTCGAGACCGAAGCGGCCGCTCTGGCCGCCGAGTGTCCCGTCCCCAGTGTGCAGCGTTTCCTGCGCGGCGTGGCCGCATGGGTCGACGGCAACCACCACTGGCACCGCACCAACACCTATCGCTACAGCCTGCCGGACTTCTGGTAGGAAGAATGGAATCATCTGTGACCAGCACCGAACTCACCGCCACCTCCAACGGCGCCTCCCTCTTCATCCCCGGCCCCGCGACGCCCTACCAGGGGGACATCGCGCGCTACTGGGACGGGGAGGCCCGGCCGGTGAACCTGCGTCTCGGCGATGTCGACGGTCTCTACCACCACCACTACGGCATCGGTGCCGTCGACCACGCCGCGCTCGGTGACGCCGATGACAGCGAGAGCGAGAAGAAGCTGATCAGCGAGCTGCACCGGCTGGAGTCGGCGCAGGCCGAGGTCCTCCTGGGGCACCTCGGCGACATCGTGCCGGACGACACCCTGGTGGACGCGGGCTGTGGCCGCGGCGGCTCGATGGTGATGGCGCACCAGCGCTTCGGGTGCAAGGTGGAAGGTGTCACCCTGTCGGCCAAGCAGGCCGACTTCGCCAACCGGCGCGCCACCGAGCTCCGCATCCAGGACCACGTCCGCGCCCGCGTCTGCAACATGCTCTCGATGCCCTTCGACACGGGGCAGGCCGCGGCCTCGTGGAACAACGAGTCGAGCATGTACGTCGACCTGCACGACCTGTTCGCCGAACACTCCCGCATCCTCCGGGTGGGTGGCCGCTACGTGACCATCACCGGCTGCTGGAACCCCCGGTACGGGCAGCCCTCGAAGTGGGTCTCACAGATCAACGCGCACTTCGAGTGCAACATCCACTCGCGTCGCGAGTACCTGCGGGCCATGGCCGACAACCGCCTGGTGCCCCAGGCCGTCATCGACCTCACCCCCGACACCCTGCCCTACTGGGAGTTGCGGGCCACGTCGTCGCTCGTCACGGGCATCGAGGAGGCGTTCATCAACTCCTACCGCGACGGTTCGTTCCAGTACGTCCTCATCGCGGCCGACCGCGTCTGACCACCCGTCCTCGGCCCGTACCTGAAAGCCGCCTCGGCGCCTGGAACCACTCGGGCACGGAGACGGCTTTCAGCCGCCGCAACCAGCTCAACTGCCGTGACTGCTCAACTCGTTTGACGCAACGTCAGGTGACTCACCGTCACCCGCCAGGCCCGTGAGGTCGAGAGCACGCAGCATGGGCGGCAGTTCCCACAGGTCGTCCTCGGACGCGGCGACCAGCGATTCCAGCGCCCCCGGGGTCAGCTCATGGCGTTCCGCTCGGGCCAGGACGGCGTCCCCACCGCAGTCGCCCTGCCCCAGCCCCAGGGACCGCACGACGTCGTCCCGGTCGACGAAGCGGTTCATGCCGCAGTCGAGACCGTCGTCGTCGAGGCTCTCCGGGTACGGGGCGCGCGACCAGGCACCGTTCTCGTACCAGTAGACGCAGCCGAGTTCATACCCGTCGAGCAGACGGCGGAGCTTGGCGTACGGCAGCCAGTCCGGGGCGCCGGCCAGCATGTCGATCGGCGGCTTGTGCCATTTGACGCCGCTCGACTCGTCCTCGCCGTAGAGCACGAACCGGCCCTCGCCCATCCTGGCCAGGGTCCACCACGTACTGCCGCAGTCGTCGAGATGGAGACCGCCCTCGTCGATCCAGCACCCTGTGCGGTGCACCGGCGGTGTCTCCTCGCCCTCCTCCGTCGCCTCAAGGACCGCCAGCAGCCCCCACCGCGCCCAGAGGATCTCCGGCGTCGGCAGGTCGCCGGGCAGGCCCGGACGGTGCATCGTCATTCCATACCCCCGTGGGAAGGTGTCGCCATGTACCCGGCCGAGCCTAGTGGGGCCGTGGCCCTGTCCGGACCGGCGGCGGGGGTATCCAAGGAGGTCCCCCGTACGGCGCAGTCCGGCGCGCCCCGCCGGATCCGAACACCTTGACTGGGGGCGTGGACACCCATAGGAAGCCTGGGGACGCCCCCACGAAGCCTTCTGTCGCCGCGTACCGCAATCTGGTCATGGCCACCGTCGGGTTCACGCTCACGTTCTGGGCGTGGGACCTGATCGCCCCCCTGGCCGGTGACTACAAGGACCGGCTGCATCTCAGTTCGTTCCAGCAGTCCTTGCTCGTGGCGGTCCCGGTGCTCGTCGGGTCGGTCGGCCGGATCCCGGTGGGCGCGCTCACCGACCGGTACGGCGCGAAGCTGATGTTCCCGCTGATGTCCGCGCTCACCATCGTGCCGGTGCTCCTGCTGATCCCGGCGCGCGACAGCTACGGCCTGATGCTCGTCGTCGGCTTCTTCCTGGGCCTGGGCGGCACGACCTTCGCGATCGGCATTCCGCTGGTCAACTCCTGGTTCCCGCCCAGCAAACGGGGCTTCGCGCTCGGCGTGTTCGGGATGGGCATGGGCGGTGTGGCGCTGTCCGGGTACCTCACCCCGAGGATCGCCAAGCACGGTTACCACCTGCCCTTCCTCGTCGTGGCGGTGGCCCTCGCCGGGTACGCGGTGCTGGCCGTGCTGTTGATCACGGACCGGCCCGACCGGCCCGTCCCGACCGCGTCGCTGGGTTCACGGCTGGGGCAGGCGGGCCGCCTGCGGGTGACCTGGGAACTGTCCGCGCTGTACGCGATCGGGTTCGGCGGCATCGTCGCGTTCGGCGTGTACCTGCCCACCTACCTCAAGACCTGGTACCAGCTGTCGCCGACCGACGCGGGCTCCAAGGCGGCGGGCTTCGCCCTGGCCACCGTGGTCTTCCGGCCGATCGGCGGCTGGCTCTCGGACCGCGTCCACCCGGCGCTGGTCACGGCCGGCGCGCTCGGCCTGGTCGCCCTGCTCGCCATCGTGCAGGCCTTCGATCCCACGCTGTATCCCGGCGGCACCATCGCCCTGCTGTGCATGGGCGCCGGTCTGGGCACGGCCAGCGGCAGCGTCTTCGCCCTCGTCTCCCAGGTGACGCCCCAGCCCCAAGTGGGCAGCGTGACCGGCATCGTGGGAGCGATGGGCGGCCTCGGCGGCTTCGTACCGCCGCTGGTCATGGGTGCCATCTACAGCGCGAAGGACTCGTACTCGATCGGGTTCATGCTCCTGTCCGACCTCGCGCTCGCCGGGTGCGTGTACGCGTACACCCGCATGCGGACCAGCCGTCCCGTGGCTGAGGAGCCCCTCAGCGCGGGGACGTCCCCGGCCGCGCGCGGGGATGCCGCGACCGGGCCACGGCCACTGCGCTGAGCCCGGCCAGACCGGCCACGCACAGCCAGGCGAACGTGTCGCCGATGCGGTCGTAGACGGTGGTCACCCCGTGCGTGGGCACCAAGGCGACCATGGTCTGGCGCGGCGTGGTGAAGTAGTCGGCGGTGGCGAGGACACGGCCCTGGTGGTCGTAGGCGGTCGAGACGCCCTGCGCGTCCTGACGCACCAGTGAGTAGCCGCCCTCGATGGCGCGCAGGCTCGCCTTCGCGGTGTGCGCGCCGCCGTACTCCTTCCAGTCGGCCGACGGTACGAGCATGATGTCGGCCCTGGTCCGCATCATGGCGGGGAAGTCGGCGTCGTAGCAGATGACGTTGGCGATCCGGCCGTACGGGGTGTCGGCGACGGGCACCCGGCCGTCGCCGGGGGTGTACTTCTCCGAGCCGGGGATGGGGTGGGCCTTCTGGTAGGTCCACAGCACGTTGCCCCGCGGGTCGATCAGCATCGCTTCGTCCCGGCCGTAGGCGGGCGCCGTGGTGCTGTAGACACGGACCCCGATCTCCAGGTAGACACCCGACCGGCGGGCCTGGTCCCGGGCGGCCGCGAGGGCTTCGGACGCGTGGGACTCCTGGACCCTGAGAGCCTCTTCGGGCCAGACCACGATCTTCGCTCCGGCCGCGGCCTCGCGCTCGGTGGCGGCCAGCAGGTCGTTCTCGACGGCGGTCATCGCGGGCTCCACCGCCGGGGCCGGTGCGGCGGCGATGTCCGCCGGGCCGCCGCTGATGCGCCCGAGCGCGGCCTGGAGGGACGCGGTCACGGCCCGGCTGGGGCTCACGCCGGCGATCCGCACGCTCTCGCCCCCCGCCGGGCTGAGGGCGAGCCGGGCTCCGCCGGCCAGCAGGACGCTCAGCAGGACAGCGCCGTAGACCAGACCGCCGCGCCACGACGGGCGCTCCCAGATCCGGTTGACGGTGCTGGCGAAGTAGGCGATCAGGAAGCCGATCCCCCAGGGGCCCGTGACCGAGACGAGCTGGAGGAGGGGGAGGTCGCCGTACTGGGTGACGGCCAGGCACCCGTACGCCGTGCCGAGCGGGGTCACCGTGGTGATCAGGAACTCGCTTGCCGCGAGGGCGGCGGGGAAGCCGAGGGCCGCCCACGCGGGGCGCAGCCGGGTGACGAGCAGCCGGTCGGCCAGGAACGGCAGGGTCTGCAGGGCGGCGAGACCGATCGCGCCCGCCACAGCGACGGGGTTGAAGCCGAGCGCCGACTCCTGGACCCAGAAGACGGCCGCGATGATGTGGGCCAGCCAGATCCACAGCGTGCCGGTCCACATCCGGCTGAGGCGGGAGAAGCGCAGCAGGAGCACCGGGAAGATCCAGGCGGCCGCCGCGATGTCCCACCGGCCGCCCACCGCGAACAGCATGGTGGCCGTGCCGAGCGCGAGGAACACCCAGCGGGCCGCGGTCCTTGAACTTCCTTGACGGGCAGGGGGGTTGACCGCCGTGTCCACGGCGCCGGGCGGTTGCTCCATCGTGCTGAGGCGCCCGGTGGACCGTGGTGGCGGGGGGATTTTCGTCATGGGAAGGACGCTAGGCGGGTGCCTCGGCGGGGCACGTCCGTCTGCGCGGTGATCCCCCGCCGGGCCGCGCAACTATCGATGCGCGCCCTACGGACGATCCGGCGCGCTGCGCCGTTCGTCTAGCCTGACGACCGAGATGGTGAACGACAGGAAAGCCGGGCCACAAGCCGCGCGGCGATGGATGACCGACCGGCCGCGCCTGACGGATGTCGCGCTGGGCGGTGGCCTCACGCTGTTCGACATGGTCACCGTGGCGGCCCGCACCCCGCAGCCCGGGGCCCTGGGGGTGGCCCTGTGGGGAGCGCAGACGGTTCCGCTGCTGTGGCGGCGGACGCGTCCGCGGGCCGTCCTCACGGCGATGACCTGCCTCTACGTGGCCTTCCAGGTGCTCAGTCCGATTCAGGGCCGCATACCGGGCCCGTTCCTGCTCATGATCGGCGTGTACGCGGTGGCCCGCTACGCGCCGGTCCGCACCAGCGTCGCGGGAACCCTGCTGTGCCTCGGGGCGGTCACCGCGACCGACGCCCTCACCGGGCACTGGGAGCCTGTGCGCCTCGGGTCGCTGGAGCCGATCAGCGCCATGACCTTCGTCTTCTTCTTCGCGCTCGCCTGGCTGCTGGGGTGCGGCAGGCGCAGGATCGGCGCCGACGCGGAACGACTGCGGGACCTCAACCGGAGTCTGCGGGCCGAGCGCGAGCTCAACGCCCGGCAGGCGGTGGTCACCGAGCGCGCCCGCATCGCCCGTGATCTGCACGATGTGGTGGCGCACCACGTGAGCGCCATCGCCGTGCAGGCCCGGGCCGCCGAGGACCTGATGGCGGACGCCCCGGCCGAAACCGGCTCCTCCTCCACCGTGCGGGCGGCGGAGTGCGCCGGGCTCATCGCGCGGACCGCCGACACCGCGCTCATCGAGATGCGGCGCGTCCTGGGACTGCTCTCGTTCCGGGACGGGGAGCCGGCGCCCGAGCCGTCCCTGGACCACCTCGAACCGCTCATCGGCGCCGCGGCGACGGCCGGATGCCGGGTCACCTATGTGTCGGAGGTCGGGGCACGGACCGCGCCGCCCGCCGGGATGCGGATCTCGGCCTACCGGCTCGTCCAGGAGGCGCTGACGAATGTGATCAAGCACGCCGGGCCCGTCGCCGTGCGGGTCACGGTGGGCGGCGACGCATCCCGCCTCACGATCGAGGTGGAGAACGACCCGCCGCCGCCGGGCCACGTCCGCGTTCCCGGGTCGGGGCACGGGCTCATCGGCATGCGCGAGCGCGTGGCGGCCTTCGACGGTGAGCTGGCGGCCGGGCCGCGCGAGGACGGCGGCTGGCGGCTGCGGGCCGTCCTCCACGCGCGGGCCCCTCGACCGGTGGAGGCAGGCGCGTGAGCGTTCGGGTGCTGGTCGTCGACGACCAGGAGATGGTGCGCACCGGGCTCCGCCTGGTCATCGACCGCCGTGCGGATCTGTCGGTCGTCGGGGAGGCCGCCGAAGGGGAGCAGGCCGTGGCCCGCGCCGTCGAACTCCGGCCGGACGTCGTGCTCATGGACGTCCGCATGCCCGGCGTGACCGGGGTGGAGGCCACCCGGCGCATCACCCACTGCTGGCCCGGGCCGGGCCCCGCGCCGCGGGTCCTCGTGCTCACCACGTTCGACCTGGACGAGTACGTCCATGCCGCGCTGCGGGCCGGGGCCGTGGGCTTCCTCCTGAAGAACAGCCCGCCCGACCAGCTCGCCCAGGCCATCCGCGCGACGGCCGCGGGTGAGGCGGTGCTCGCTCCGAGCGTGACGCGCCGCCTCATCGACACGGTCACCGCACTGCCGCCCGCGCTGCTGCCCCACGCGCCGGCCCCCGCCCTGCGCGAGGGCGAGCTCGCGCGGGTGCTGACGGAGCGCGAACTCCACGTACTCGTGCTGGTCGCGCGGGGGCTGTCCAACGGGCAGATCGCCACGGCCCTCGGCCTCACCGAGGGGAACGTGAAGAGTCGCGTCAACCGCGTCCTTACCCGCCTCGGCCTGGAGAACCGGGTGCAGGCGGCGCTGCTCGCCCACCAGGAAGGGCTGGCCGCGACCGTGCGGATGCCGCGCCTGACCGATGCCGAGCAACACGGGCCCGGCCCGTCCTGACGGAGCGCGGGCCCCTCTCGCGGGGCCGCGCGGGGACGCGAGCGCGCCGCGGCGGCTCAGCCGGTCGGCTCCAGCTCAGGCGGCAGGGGCCGGCTGTGGACGATGTCCAGGCCGGAGACCGCCCGGGTCAGCACCACGTACAGCCGGTGCAGGCCGCGCTTCTCGGCTGCCGCGATCTCGGCCGGTTCGACCACTACCACGTGGTCGTATTCCAGGCCCTTGGCGAGCGTGGCGGGCAGCACCGTGAGCCGCTCCCCGACGGCCGGGCCGAGGTCCGCCGCGGCGAGGGCGGCGCTCAGTGCGGGCACGTCGCGGTCGGCGGCGATCACCCCGACCGAACCCTCCCGGCCCAGCGCCGACCGCACCGCGTCGGTCACCGCACCGGCGAGCTCGTGCGGCCCGAGGGCCCAGTGGTAGGTCAACTGCCCGTCCCTGCGCAGGGATTGACCCGACGGTACGTCCACGTCGAGGGCGGGGAGCAGTTGGTTGGCCAGTTCCACGATCGCGGCGGGCACCCGGAACCCTGTCGTGAGCGGGACGACCACGGCGTGCGGCTTGCCCAGATGGGCGAGCTGCCCGGCCCATTCCCGGGCAGCCCAGGGCGTAGTGCCCTGGGCCAGGTCACCGAGCACCGTCAGGGAACCGAACGCCGCGCGCCGGGCGATCGCCCGGCACTGCATCGGGGACAGGTCCTGTGCCTCGTCGACGACGATGTGCCCGTACCCCTCGGGGTGCTCGATCAGGCCCGCCACCTCGTCCAGCAGTACCAGATCGGCCGCCGACCACTTCGAGGACTTCCAGGAACGCGGAGGCTTCGCCCACACGAGCGCCTTCTGCTCATCGGGGTCGAGGAGGCCCTCGGCCGCGGTGGCCAGCGCGTCGGGATCGGTGAACAGCTCGGCCAGCACCTCTTCCGGCTTCACCTTCGGCCAGACCGCGTCGACGAACTCCGTCACCGGCCGCGTCCGGGTGATCTTCTGGAGCCATGTGTTGTTCATGGGTCCGGCCCGCCGTTCCGCCTGGAGCTGGATCGCCCGGACCGCCCGGCTGCGCACCCGCTCCCTCCCGATGGCGTACGGCGGCGCCTCGGCCCGCACCGCCGCGACGATCGACGCGAGCTCCGCCCTGGAGACGCGCCAGGTGTACGAACCCTCGCGCAGGGCGATGGAGTTGACGGGTTGTGCGACCCGGCCGTACAGGGCCCGGCGCAGCACCTCCGCCATCCGCACGTCGTGTTTGACGACCGCCGCCGCCGGTGCGTCGACGGCCCGCACCTCGCGGCCGCGGGTGCCGCGCACGATCTCCTCCTCGACGGTCGTCTGGCGGATGTCGCTCTCGCCGAGCGCGGGGAGGACTTCGCAGACGTAGGAGAGGAAGGTGCGGTTGGGGCCGAGCACCAGCAGACCGCGGCGCTGGATGCGCTGGGGATAGGTGTAGAGGAGGTACGCCGCGCGGTGCAGGCCGACGGCGGTCTTGCCGGTGCCGGGGGCGCCCTGGACGCAGATGGACTCGGCCAGGTCGGACCGTACGAGGTCATCCTGGTCGGGCTGGATGGTGGCCGCGATGTCGCGCATGGGCCCGACGCGGGGCCGCTCGATCTCGCCGGCGAGTATCGCGCCAACACCCCTCGCCTCCCCCGCCGTCAGGCGCTCGTCCTCCAGGCCGGTCAGGTCCTCGGCGGCCCCCGTGCTTCCCTGCGCCCAGCCGAACCTGCGCCGGACCTCCACGCCCTGCGGGTCGCGGGCACTGGCCTGGTAGAAGCAGCGGGAGACCGGGGCCCGCCAGTCGACCACGAGCGGCGGGGCCGAGGGGTGTTCGCTGATGCGGCGGCGGCCGATGTGGTAGCTCTGGCCGGCATGGTCGCCGTCGGCCGACGCGTCGAAGCCCAGTCGGCCGAAGAACAGCGGCCCCTCCGGCATCTCTCTCAACTCCTTGGCCCAGCTGCGGAGTTGGTAGCCGAGCACTTCGGCGTCGGCGCCGGAGGCGAAGGCGTTCTCGCCGATGACGACGCGGTGTCCGGCGCCTTCCGTCATCGCGGCCAGGGCGGCGCGGCAGGCGTTGTGGTAGGTCCGCTCCTGGTCCAGTGCGCGGTCGAGTGACTTCATGCAGACCAGAATAACGCAACCCGGTTACATTTTTAACTCGGTAACGAACGAGCGGTGCCGCGCTCACCCCTCGTCAGTGGCGCAGGCGGAGACGGTCAGCGCCGCGCTCCCCCGTATGCGGCGCCGAGACCCTCCGCCAGCTGCGCGAACGCCTGGTCCGCCGCCGCCAGCGACTCCCCGTACAGCGCCCGCTCGCTCTCCCCCGCCTCGATCCGGCGCCAGTTCTCCTCCGCCAGGATCCGGCGGACGGCGATGATCTGCCCGGCCGCGATTCGCGCGCCCAGCCCGCCACCGAGCTCGGCGGCCAACGCCCCCTCGGAGCGCTCCTGGTACCCGTACAAGCGGGCCACCAGGCTGGGCGTGCCGTAGAGGAGGCCGTAGTAGGCGCGCACGTGGGGGTTGTCGCAGAGCCCGGTGACCGGGTCGCGGCGCTCCAGTCCCGCCCGGAAGTGCGCGTGCAGGGCGGGCAGCGGCGCGACCCCCTCGGCCCGGCCCGCGGCGACGACGCGGGCGGCCTCGTCCTCGTGGTCGGCGAACCTGTGCAGGACGAGGTCCTCCTTGGCGGGGAAGTACCGGAACAGGGTCGGCTTGGAGATCCCGGCGGCCGCCGCGACCTCCGCGACGGAGACCTTGTCGAAGCCGCGCTCCAGGAACAGCGCGATCGCCGTCTCCGACACCGCCTGGTACGTCTGCTGCCTCTTGCGCTCCCGCAAACCCATCTCGCTACCCATGGGACGAGCCTACGTGGCCCCGCCCGCGGCGCCGCCCCGCCCGGCAGCCACGGGCTTGTCAGCGTCGTGAGACGAGCGCGCGTCGCGAAACCACGGATCGGTAGGCTCCGAGGCATGGGTGTGGACATGACGGTGTTGATCGCGGACTGGTCGTGGCTGGAGCGGGTCCCGCCCCGGGACCGTCTTCCCCGCCTGCGCGAGGCCTGGTACGCGGACGAGACGGGGCTGTGGGACTACGACGTGCCGAGCGTGGAGGGCGATTGGTCGTGGCCGCGTGGCGACAATGCTTCCTTCTTCGCCCTGTACGAGTTCCGCCGCACCCTGGGTTCGTACAAGCCGCACTTCTGGGCGGGCGAGCGGTGGGAAGCGGTCCGCGACCACGCCAAGCCGGTGATCCGGACCGACTTGGACACGCTGCTGCTCGGCCTGTTCTGGCAGGGCTCCTGCACCGGGGTCGAGCCCCCGGACCCGACCGCCGACTTCTTCGGCGACGACCCCGGGACCGCCTACGGCAAGTTGGTCTCACAGCCGCCGGACGGGGTGCGCGAACTGGCCTCGACATGGGAGCGCCTGGCCCCCCGACTCGACGCACTGCGCCCCGACTTCACGCGGCACGCCGCGAGCCCCGACGGCTGGATCCCCGATTTCGACGCGTTCGCCGGACTCCTCGAGGACTGGGGCCGCGTCCTGACCGAGGCCGCCCAACGGGGCTGGGGCGTGGTGGGACTGAAGGAGTAGGGCCGACGTCCCCGGACCCATGGCCCGCACCCCGGCGACCCGCCAGGACGGACCGGCCGGGGTTCGCCGACATCACTCAGCGGAAGTCGTGAACCATCTGAATCCTGCCGACGATGTGGACGTTGAACTCGTCGAGTTCCTCCGCCACGCGACTGCGAGCCGTCTCCAGGAGGGTCCGGTGCTGATCGGCCTCGTGCGTCCGGGGTCAGGCTGCGTCGAGTTCCGCGAGTTCCTCCTTCGTCAGCTCCAGGTCGGCTGCCGCGGCCGAGTCGCGGGCGGTCTCGGGGCGGGTCGAACCCGGGATCGGGATGACCCGCGGCGACCGGGACAACTCCCAGGCCAGGGCGACTTGTTGGGGGCTTGTGCCGTGCTCGGCGGCGACCCGGGCGAAGGCCGTGTGGGAGGAACCCAGCGCGCCCGCGCGGGAGATGCCACCCAGGGGGCTGTACGCCAGGAAGGCGATGCCCAGCTCCGTGCACAGCCGCGGCTGCGGCCCACTGTCACGTACGGCCGGGGAGAAGTTGTTCTGCACCGACACCAGCCGCTCGCCCAGGACCGCATGCGCCGCGCGCAGCTGGTCGACACTCACGTTCGAGATGCCGACCGCACGGATGCTGCCCTCTTCGTACAGCTCACGCAGAGCGCCCACCGACTCGGCGTACGGCACCTCCGGGTCCGGGGTGTGCAGTTGGTACAGGCCGATGGAGTCGCCGCCCAGGCGCCGGAGCGAGCCCTCGCAGGCGGCGCGCAAGGTCGCGGGATCGCCCTTGTAGAACCACGATCCGTCCGCCGCGCGCGCCGCCCCGCCCTTCGTGCCGACCAGCACACCCGAGGTGTCACCCCCGTACGAGGCGAGCGCGCGGGCGATCAGGGACTCGTTGTGTCCGGTCTCGGAGGCGTTGAGGCAGTACGCCATCGCCGTGTCGATGAAGGAGATCCCGGCGTCGAGCGCGGCATGCACGGTCGCGACGGCACGCTTCTCGTCCGGTCGCCCCTCGATGGACAGCGGCATCCCACCCAGTCCGATGGCGCCGACGCTCACGGTGCCGATGCGGCGACTGTGCATGTCCTACCCCCCGGGGTGGCTCGGTGCGACGCCCGCGACTCTACGCCCCGGGGCTCAATTCCACTGCCGCTGGCGGTAGTTGAGCCCCGGCGGTATCGCGTCCCGCTCAGCGTCGGTGAAGGGTTTCGAGTGCTTCCACGAGGACCCGGGGGTTGTGCTGCCCCTTGTAGACGGGCGGGGGCTGCTTGTCCAGGTTCAAGAGCCCGGCCACGGCGGTCCACGCGGTGCGTACCGAGTACTCGACCGTGAACACCACATCGTCGGGGACCTCGGCGTACTGGCCGATGAAGGCGAGGTTGGTCGACCCCTCGGGCACGACCTGGGGCCGGTCGCCTTGGGAGCGCACGAGGAACTGACTGGTGATGTACGGCATCAGCGCCGGGATGACGATCGAGTTCTCCAGGATCTGCGGGCCCTGCTCGAAGCGCAGGTGCTGGAGCACCTCGTCCAGGATCTCCGCGCCGGTGCACTGCGCCATGGTCTTCTCGACGAAGTCGCCCTTCTTGTCGGGGAACAGGGCGTAGCCCCACCAGACGAAGGTGTCGGCGGGCTGATCGCGGAAGTGCGGCTGGTGGTTGAGGACGATCGTCAGCAGCCAGCTGGAGTCCTTGAACGTGATCAGGCCGCCCTTGCCCGCCTCGCTGCCGCTGAACTCCTGCATCAGCTTGAAGAAGGTGGGGTCCTTGGTGGTCACCGTGAAGGACTCCCAGGTGGAGTCCTTCACGAAGGTGTCGAACACCGCCGGATTGCCCAGCCGGCCCGGCCGCTTGGCGGCGAGGGTCTCCCACAGCTTCCAGGAGCCGCTGGAACCGGAGGTGTCCAGGGCGGGGACGGTGTCGGTGGACCCCAGCGTGGAGTTGGCCGTCATCGAGCCGTTGGTGACCATGACCAGGTCGTCGGGGCCCACCGCGATGTCCTCGCTGCGCCCGCCTCTGGTCCAGGTGAGGGAGGTGGCGGTGAGTCCGTCCCCGTCGGCCAGCCGCACATCGGTGACCCGGGTCCCGAGCTGGAGCGTCACGCCCTGGTCGGTCAGCCACTTCAGCAGGGGGCGCACGATCGAGTCGAACTGGTTGAACCGGGTGCGGTAGATCCCCGACATGCTGTCGAACGTCTTGAAGAGATGCACGAAGCGATTCAGGTAGCGACGGAACTCGATCGCGCTGTGCCAGGGCTCGAAGGCGAACGTGGTGCACCACATCCACCAGAAGTTGATGGTGAAGAACTCCGGGCTGAAGCAGTCCGTGATCCGCTTGCCGTCCAGCTGGCGCTCGGGCGTGGCTACGCATTTCACCAGTTCCAGGCGGTCCCGCTCGGAGAAGCCCATCGAGTGCGAGGCGACCACCTTGCCGGTCGCGTCGACCAGCCGGGCGTGGTCGTCCCACGCGAAGTCGTCGTGGAAGGCGAAGGTGTCCTCCGTGACGGACTTCGACGGATCGTCCAGGGAGGGGATCGAGCTCAGCAGGTCGTAGGTGCAGTCGAAGTGGATCTCGAACATGCGGCCGCCGCGCATGGTGTAACCGGTCTCCGGCGAACCGGCCGCGTCCAGGCTTCCGCCCTCCCGGTCCTGCTCCTCGAGGAGGACGATGTCCGGTCCGGCGAACCCGCCGTCCCGAATCAGGAACGCCGCCGCCGACAGCGCCGCGATGCCACTTCCCACCAGGTACGCCTTCGCCACGATCCGCTCTCCTTCGTCAGGGCTGGGAACCCTGGTCTCCGCTCCGGTCCCGGAGCGCCCGCTCCGGCCCGGCCGGGGAGCCGAGGTTGCGACCCCCTGACCAGAGACCGGTCCCGGCTCCTGACGATAGGTGATATGCGAGGAATGCGCCCTTCGGTCTCTGTGTGCGGACCGCCCCTCGCGGGTCCCGGCCCTTGGGCAGAGACGCCGGAGAGACATGCCGGGCCGGTCGCGTCCCTGCCTCGCCCGCCGAGCCTGGGCGAAAACCCGCTGCGTACGAGCCCATTGGCCCTCCTATACTCGTGCGAGCTCAAGGAAGACCGGAGGTGGGGGCAGTGAAGCTTGCGGAGGCGCTGGCCGAACGCGCGGAGGCTACGCGTCGCGTGGAGCAGCTGCGGGCGCGCGTCGTCAGCAGTGCGCGGTACCAGGAGGGGGAGACTCCCGCCGAGGACGCCGCTCAGCTGCTGGCCGAGGTCGGCGAGGTGCTGGGCGGGCTCGAAGCACTCATCCGGCGGATCAACCGGACCAACGCCGCCGTGGACATGGGCCCCGACGGCACCCTCACCGACGCGCTCGCGCGCCGGGACGTCCTGCGGTTGCGACACGCGGTGATCACCGCGGCGGCGGACGCGGCGGCTGGTTCGGGCGAGCGCGGCTACGGCCGACAGCTCCGGTCCGAACTGGTGATGCTCGCCGCGCTCCCGGTCGCGGAACTGCGCGCCCAGGCCGACGCCATCGCCCGGGAGATCCGCGAGGTCGATGTGCGGATCCAGCGCACGAACTGGGAGGCGGACCTCCTGGACTGACCGGGTCCGGCGGACCGGAACGATGTGGAGCAGGTAGCTGCTCCGGAGGCGTGCACACACCGGGAGTCGGCGGTTTCCGGCTCACTTCTTGGCGCGTGGAGAGCAACGCGGGGTTCGACTCCCCATCAACAGCGCAGCTCAGCACGGCGTACAGGTAAAGGTGCACAGCGCACAGCACATCACCACGTGCAGATCCGGAGCGGCGAGGGCGGGTTCGGGGCTTTCCACATCATTTGCAGGTCACACCAGGCGCTGCCCGGCGATCATCCGTCGGGCTCGCTGCCGCCTCCGTGTACGCACGGAAAACCGCCTCCGTGCGCAAGGCCCGGCGGTGCCCTGGCGGCGTCGGCGCCACCCCCGCCGTCGCGGCCCGCGCGGTCGGTGTGCCTCGTCAGATGCGCCAGGCGCGGATCCGGTCGGCGGCCTGATAGACGCTCACCTTCCCGGCCTGGATGTCGCGTACGAGATCCACCATCGCGCCGTACGGCGGGTCGATGCCCTCTCCGGACGCGTACATGTAGGCGGCCGTCACCTGGCAGGCGTAGAGGCTGTTGCGGTGCGGCAGCGGTTGCAGGCGCACCAGGGTGTGCAGCAGGGCCGCCGCGCGCCAGGAGGGTTCCGGGTCGGCGGTGGCGGGGCGGGGGATGCGGGTCTTGTGGCGGGCGACGGCGGCGACCAGGGCAGAGTAGTCGGCGACGCTCACGTCTTCCGGGACAGCCTGCTCCTGGACGTCCAGGAGCCACGGGACGTCGATGTAGAGGACCATCAGGCGGCGTCCACCCCCTCACTGCGCGCGCTTGGCGGCGCCTCGTCGGGGAAGGCCTCGTCGAACTCGGCGCGCTGCTGTTCTCCCCAGGAGAGCGCGTAGCGGACGAACTGCAGGCGCTGCTGCTCGCGCAGGGGCAGGTCGTGGACGTACTGCTTGAGGGATTTTCCGTCGGCGGCCGCGGCGGCCCGGACCGCTTCCAGCTCCTCGTCGGTGAAGGTGATGTTCAAGGACGGCATGGTTCGATGGTACCTAGTTGGTACCTGCTCGGCTATGGGCCGGGGCGAAGTGCCTGTTCTCGCAGGTCATAGGCGTATGCGAGGGCCGGGCACGCCCGGGAGACCGAGCGGGGCGGGGGCGGGCCCGGCCGGTCGGTCACATCTGCGCGGCGCGATCCGTCAAGGCGGTGGAAGCACGATGCGAACCACTGAGGAGATGGTCATGGAAACTCGCTCGATCACCGCGGAAGTACCGATGGAGCCGCGCATGTCCGAGGACCCCGCACAGCTCGTTCCCGAGCTGGCTCAGGTGTCGGCGGCCCTGTTCAAGGTCACCGGCAACGGCTCGGTGCCCCGTTCCACCATCAGTCTGGTCCAGCTGCGTGCGGGGCAGATTGTCGGCAGCACCTATCTGACCGTGCTCCACACGGGCTTCCTGCGCAAGGCCGGGGAGTCGCAGGAGCGGATCACCTCGGTGGCGTCCTGGCAGGATTCGCCCTACTTCACCGCCGCCGAACGCGCGGCGCTGGCGCTCGTGGAGGCGGTGCTCCAGCCCGCCGGCCACGGCGAGCGCGTCCCGGACGAGCTCTACGCCCGGGCGGCCGAGCACTACGAGCCCAAGGCGCTGGCCACCTTGATGTTCGCGATCGGACAGGTCAACTTCTTCATCGCCGTGGCCCTCATCGCCAAGCCGGTGCCTGGCCGGTCGTTCACCGATCCCTGGAACTGACGCGTCGCCCGAGCGGACGCCCCGGCTCCCTCATGGTGTGCTGCCATGAGGGAGCCGGGGCGTGCGCGCCCGAACCGGTCGGCGCGGTAGCGGGTGTCGTGCGGGCGTGAGGTGGTCAGACGGCCGGGAGAGTGGTGGCGTCCGGGGTGGTGTCGCGGGCCGGCGCCATGGTCGTGCGGGGCCGCCGGTCGGGTGCGCGCAACAGTACGGCCGCCACGGCGAAGGCCGCGGCGAGCAGCCCGGCGCCGACCGCGAAGGCGAGGTGGTAGCCGCCGGTCAGCGCCTCCGACCGGCTTCTTCCGTGAGCGAGCAGGGTGTTGGTGCGGGACGCGGCCAGCGTGGACAGCACCGCCACCCCCAGGGCCATGCCGATCTGCTGGGTGGTGTTGAAGACGCCCGAGGCGAGCCCCGAGTCCTCCTCGCCCGCGCCGGACATGCCGAGCGTGGTCAGCGCGGGCAGGGCGAGACCGAAACCGGCCGCGAGCAGCATCACCGGCAGGAGGTCCCTGACGTAGTCGGCGTGTACGGGGACCCGGGCGAGCAGTCCGAGAACGCCGACCAGCAGAGCGATTCCGGTGAGCAGCACCGGGCGTTCGCCGAAGCGTGCGTTGAGGCGGGCGGAGACGCCGAGGGACACCGCGCCGATGATGCCCGCGGCAGGGAGCATGGCAAGGCCGGTCCGGGTCGCGTCGTACCCGAGCACCCGCTGCAGGTAGAAGGCGACGAGGATCTGGAAGGAGAACAGCGCGGCCACCATGAGCATTTGGACCAGGTTGGCCCCCGAGACGCTGCGCGAACGGAAGATCCGCAGCGGCATGAGCGGGGTCCTCGCGGTGGCCTGGCGCGCGAGGAACGCGGCGAGCAGTACGGCGGCGAGCATGCTCAGAACGAGCGTGCGGGCCGAAGTCCAGCCGTACTCCTCGGCCTTGACGATGGCGTAGATACCGACCATCAGGCCCGCGGTGACGAGCAGCGCACCGAGGGCGTCGGCTCCGGCCTTGAGGCCGAGTCCCCGGTCGGCGGGCAGCACCCGGCGCGCGAGGGTGAGGACCGCGAGCCCGAACGGCAGGTTGATGAAGAAGATCCAGTGCCAGCTCAGGGCGTCGGTGAGGACGCCGCCGAGCACCTGCCCGATGGAGGCTCCGGCCGCTCCGGTGAAGCTGAACACGGCGATGGCCCGGGCGCGTTGACGTGGTTCGGTGAACAGCGTCACCAGGATGCCGAGGCCGACCGACGAGGCCATCGCGCTGCCGACGCCCTGCAGGAACCGGGCGGCGAGCAGCACCGCGGGGGAGGTGGCCACGCCTGCGAGGAGCGAGGCCGCGGTGAACACCGCCGTGCCGGACAGGAACATCCGCCGCCGCCCCACCAGGTCGCCGAGCCTGCCGGAGAGCAGCAGCAGACTACCGAACGCGATCAGGTACGCGTTGACGACCCAGCCGAGCCCCGCGGGCGAGAAGCCGAGGTCGTTCTGGATGGCCGGCATGGCCACGGTCACGATGCTGCCGTCGAGGACGACCATCAGCAGACTCGTGGCGATGACGCCGAGGGCGAGCCACTGCGAGCGGGGTCTTCTGGATGAAGGAGCGGAAGTGGCAGACATGCGGTCTCTCCTGTCCGTTGGCGACAGGTGAGACACTAACAGATAGTTTTGTTGTAGACGATTTACTTCGGTCTGACTTCTCTCTCGGTCACTTCGCCCCCTGCCGGGCCCGGCGCGCCGGGCGGGGTGACTCCGCCGGAACGGCCAAGTGCCCCTCGACGAGCCCGTTCAGGGCGCGCAGGAGCACGCTCCGGTCCCCCTCGGAGAGACTCGCCAAAGCCTCCGCGTGCACACCGTCGACGATCTTCTGACTGCGGCGCGCGACCCGGGCCCCCTCCTCGGTGACGGCGATGATGCGCGCCCGGCGGTCCGTGCTGGACGGACGGCGTTCGGCGAGCCCCGCCGCCTCGAGGGCGTCGACCGTCACCACCATCGTGGTCTTGTCCATGTCCCCGAGCTCGGCGAGCTGGGCCTGGGTCCGCTCCTCCCCCAGCGCGTGCACCAGCACGCAGTGCATGCGCGCCGTCAGCCCGATCTCGTCGAGCGCCGCCGCCATGCGGGTGCGCAGCACGTGGCTGGTGTGGTCCAGAAGGAAGGAGAGATCGGGGGCGGTGCGGGCGGGCGCCATGGCAGTCATGTCCGCCAGAGTAGCAATTTCGTTCCGTGACAGATCATCCGGAAAGGGCTGTTCCGCGGGCGGGCTCGGCCGTCCCGCACGGTGCGGGGCGACGAACCGGGACCACGCCGCGCGGGCCTCTACATCACCGGGTTCTCGATCAGGGTCACGCGGTTCCCGTCGGGGTCATGGACGGCGGCGAACCGCACCTGCTGGGAACCGGGCTGAACCTCCCCGACGACGATGCCCCGCCCCGCCAGCTCCGAGATCGCCCGGTCGAGATCGTCGACCACCAGGTTGAGCAGGGTCGACCCGGCGTGCTGCGGCGACTGGAAGACCGACACCCAGCCCGATGGGGCGACGTGCCAGTCCGCGAGCCCCGGCATCGGCCTCTTGTCGGCGGGCCTCCCCAGAAGTCGCTCGTACCAGGCCACCGCGGGTTCCATCTCACTCACGGGCGCGACCGCGAGAACGTGGGTGAAAGCCATGTCCGGACATCCTTTCCCTGCGTTGTCACACCAGGACCCGCCGAAGCACCACCGGCCAGGTCCGGGAGACGAGTGCCACGCGTTCCCGCGTGCTCTTCTGACGACTCCACCCGTCGCGGAAACTCATCGCACGGCGGGGGGGGTCGCAGGGCGGAGATGGCTCTTCGTACCGTGGCAGACCGGCGCCCGCCGGTCGACGCATAGGGTCTCTGTCATGATCAGTGACTGGCGTGCGGACCGGATCGGAAGCGCTCTGCGCGGTGAGAACCCAACGGTGCTGCGGCGGTTGGGGGCAGGGTTCGCCGCGATCGGAGACGTGCAGTTCCTGCCCGGCTACTCCGTTCTGCTGGTGGACGATCCACAAGTGGAGCGGCTGTCCGACCTCCCCCGCGCCAAGCGGTTGGCCTTCCTCTCCGACATGGACGTGCTCGGCGAGGCCGTCGAGCGGGCCTGTCGACGGCTCGATCCGGCGTTCCGTCGGGTGAACCTGGAGATCCTGGGCAACACGGACGGGTTCCTGCACGCCCACGTATGGCCACGCTTCGCATGGGAGCCGGACGACCTGGTACGCGTGCCGGTCTGGCTCTACCCCCATGGGCACTGGACGGACGAGCGTCATGCCCTGGCGCCACGGCACGACGCGCTCCGGCTGGAGATCTCCGCGGAGCTGGACCGGCTGACCGCGCAGGCCTGACGGCGTCCGGGTGACGGGCACGGTCGTGCCCGCCCCGGCGCGCGCGTGAACGAGCGGGGGCCGCCCGCGCCCCTGGGCGGAATGCGCTTGTCCGCCGGTCTCGCGCCGCACTACCTTGCGGGCGTGGAACTCTTCTCGCTCGCCTGGGCCGCGTTGCGCACCACGGTCGCCGACCTGCCGGACCGGGAATTCCAGCAGCCGTCCGGGTGTGCGGGCTGGCTCGTACGGGACCTCGTGTGCCATCTCGTCATCGATGCGCAGGACGTGCTGATCACCCTGGTCACCCCCACCCGGGCGGAACCCACCGTGGACGCGGTGACCTACTGGAACGTCTCGCACCAACCGCCTGCCGGCGACGACCCGCTCGACGCGCTGATCGTCCGGCTGGCCACCGCGTACGAGGATCCGCGTCTGCTCAAGTTCCACTTGGACGACGTCGGCTCCGCCGCCGGACGGGCCGCCGAACTCGCCGACCCCACGGCCCGGGTCAGCACCCAGGACCAGGTGCTCACGGTGGGCGACTTCCTCACCGCGTACGTCCTGGAATGGACGCTGCACCACCTCGACCTCGTCGCCTGCCTCCCCGGGGCTCCCGGTCCGCCCGCCGAAGGCCTGGCCCGGTCCCGCGCGATGCTGGAATCCATCGCGGGTGCCCCCTTCCCGGCCTCGTTCACCGACACCGACGCCCTGCTCATCGGCACCGGACGCCGGACACCGACCGACGCGGAGCGGGCCGAACTCGGTTCGCTGGCCGCCGCGTTGCCGTTCGTCGTCGGCTGACGTCACGCCGCCGAGGACTCTCCCAGCCTGGTTCCCGCGGCCTTCCCGCCGAGTCGCGCAACCGCGTCCTTGCGCGGGACCGTGGCGGCGCCCCGCGCTCGCCCGCCCGCGCGACGGCCGCCACGACCGGCACCCGTCCCCGGACTTGGCCCCCGCCGTAACGCGATATAACGTAAGTTCATTCGCAGGCGTCGAGGCGCCGCCCACGAGATCGGGATGGGGACATGTCGGGACAGACGCCGCCCACGGATCAGCCGAACGAAGCCGGTGGGCCGCCGCCCCTCAGGGCATCGCACGCCGACCGCGACCGGACCGTGGACATGCTGCGCGTCGCGGCCGGGGACGGCCTCCTCGATGCGGCCGAACTCGACCAGCGCCTGGAGGTCGCGCTGACCGCCCGCACCCTGGACCAACTGGCCGGCCTCACCGCCGACCTGCCACCCCTGACGGCCGCTGACGGGCCCGCGGTGGAGGCGAAGGACGTCGTACGGATCGAGCAACAGGCCGGTTCGGTCCGCCGCGAAGGCCGTTGGGTGGTGCCGCGGCGGATGGAGCTCCAGGTGTCCTGGTGCGATGTGACGCTGGACTTCACCGATGCGGTGATCACGCGGGACACCCTGGACATCGAGATGAACATGCGCGGCGGAACCCTGCTCCTGGTGACCGGGCCGGGCGTCGTGGTGAACACCGACTCCCTGTCGATGAACTTCTCCAAGGGCGCGGTCCCCGCCGCCGGGGATCCCGCGACGCCGCCCAGGCTCCGGGTGGAGCTGACCGGCGGCTTCGCCTACGGCCGGATCAAGGTGCGGACGCCCCGAAGGACCTTCGGGCAGTGGCTGCTCCGCAGACCCGTCTGATGGCCAACGCCGACCGCACGGACGAAGGGACACGAGGAGAGTGTCTGAAGCACGGCTGATACACATCCGCGCGGTGGTCGAAGCCTCGCGCTGACCAGCTGGAAGCCGTCCTTGCGAAGACTGGTGGACGTACCCGGGTCCGGTGTACGAGTCCTGACTTCGGGAGGCGGCCGACATGTCCACAGGTGCGAAGCGATCCATGGATGCCCCGCTTGACGGCGCTCCCTCCGTCGCGGACCCCACGAACCCACCCCCTCCGGGCGGCGCCCCAGGGCAAGGCGACCCATCTCGGCGGGGCGCCCTGTGGCGGCCCGCCACATGGGGGCGAGGCACATGGCGGGAGGGCACATGGCGGCGAGGGCGACTCATAGCCGGCTGCGCGCTGCTCTGCGCTCTGATCATGGCCCGCAACGACTTCGTTCCGAACGGCGTCGGCAACCTCGGCAGCCTGGCGCAGACGCTGCTGCCCTGGACGGGGCTGAGCGTGCTGATCCTGCTGGCGCTCGCGGTCGCCCGCCGCTCCGCACTCGGCACAGTCGCTGTCCTCGTCCCCGCCCTCGTCTGGTGTGCGCTGTTCGCCGGAACCCTCGTGGACAAGGGCTCGGGCGGCGGGAACCTGACCGTGGTCAGCCACAACGTGGACGAGGAGAACACCGACCCCGGCAGGACCGCCCGGGCCCTGGCCGCCTCGGGCGCCGACGTACTGGCACTGGAGGAGTTGCCCCGCCGGGCCACCGCGCGATCCACGTACGAACAGGAACTGGCCGCGGTCTACCCCTACTCGGCCGTGCGCGGCAGCGTCGGAGTGTGGAGCAAGCACCCGCTCACGGCGGTCGAGCCGCTGGAGATCATGCCCTGGACGCGGGCGCTGCGTGCCACGGTCGCCACGCCCGAGGGGCCCGTCGCCCTCTATGCCGCGCACCTCGCCTCGGTCCGGGTCCTGCCGACGTCCGGTTTCGCCACCGCGAGGCGCAACGAGTCGGCCGCGAAGCTGGCCGCGGCCGTGCGGGCCGAACCGCTGCCCCGGGTCCTCGTGGTGGGCGACTTCAACGGTTCGGCCGACGACTCGGCGCTGGACCCGCTGACCGGGCCGCTGCGTTCCGCGCAGCGGGAGGCGGGCAGCGGGTTCGGCTTCACCTGGCCCGCCGCCTTCCCACTGGTCCGCCTCGACCAGATCATGGTGAAGGGGATCACCCCGGCCTCCTCGTGGACCCTGCCGGACACCGGCAGCGACCACCTGCCCGTGGCGGCATCCCTGCGTATCTGACGACCCGTCGCCTGACGGCCCCGCCCGGCTCCCGGTCGCCAGGACATCCCCTGACTACGATTCGATCATCAACCGGCACGAATGCTGCGAAGAAGGTGACCCCTTGCCTGGACCCGTGGTCCCGGACCCGGTCAGGGTGCTGGTCGTCGAGGACGACGCCGTCATCCGGCGCTCCGTCCAACTGGCCCTGGAGCGCTACGGGTACGAGGTGTCGGTCGCGGGCGACGGGCTCGACGGCCTGGAGGCCCACCGGGCCGGGAAGCACGATCTGCTGATCGTGGACGTGATGCTGCCGGGACTGGACGGCATCGGGCTGTGCCGGCGCATCCGCGAGGAGAGCCTCGTCCCGATCCTGATGATGTCCGCCCGCGGCGACGCCCTCGACGTGGTGGCCGGACTGGAGGCCGGGGCCGACGACTATGTGGTCAAGCCCGTCGACATCGGCATCCTGGTGGCCCGCATCCGGACCCTGCTGCGGCGCGCCACCTTCGTCCCGGCTCCGGCGGAGGCGGCCGGTGGGCCCGGGCCGGAGGAAACGCCCGGCCTGCTCGTGTTCGGCGACCTGAGCATCGACACGCTCGGTCTCGGGGTGCGCCGGGGCGGTGCGCCCGTCCCGCTGACGCCCACGGAGCTGCGGCTGCTCCTGGCCTTCGCGGAGAACCCGGGCGTCGTGCTCGACCGGCGGCGCCTGCTGCGCGAGGTGTGGGACTACGGCTGGGAAGGCGACACCCGGGTCGTCGACCTCTGCGTGGTGCGGCTGCGCAAGAAGATCGGCGCCGACCGCGTGGAGACCGTGCGCGGTTTCGGCTACAAGCTCGTGCGGACCTGAGACGCCGGTCATGGGATTCCTCAACCCCCGCGCCTTGCGCTGGAAGATCGCCGCACTGGCCGCGGCCGCCTGCTGCGCCGTCGCCGCCGTCATCGGTGTCCTCGTCCACAACGCGACCGCGGAGCACGGGCGCCGGGCGGGAGAGGACCGGTCGGCCGCTCAACTGCGCTCCGCGGAACAGGAGTTCAGCCGTACCGGCACGAGGCCCGCGGCCGCCGACCTCGGGCCGGAGCGGGAGCTTCCGGCGCCCCTGCGGGACAAGCTGGCCGCCACGCACCCGTCTGACGCGTACGCCCTCTGGTACGACCAGCGGCCGCCGAACTGGTACTGGATGTGGGCCGCCGTACGGGTCGACGGCCAAGTCCTCTCCGTGCGGACGGACATGAGCGCCGAGGTGCGCAGCCTTCAGCTCCTGGACCGCAGCATCGTCAAGGCCGTCCTGCTCGCCCTCGTCTTCGTCGTGCCGCTCGCCGCGCTCGCCACCGAGCCGGTCAACCGGCGGCTGCGCCACGGCGCCCGCACCGCGCGCCGGATCGCCGACGGGGACCTGGACGCGCGCATCGAGCCCTCCGGCCGGGCGCGTGACGAGATCACCGAGATGTCCGCCGCCATGGACGCGATGGCCGCCACCCTCCAGCGGAGGCTGGAGTCGGAGAAGCGGTTCACCGCCGACGTCGCCCACGAGCTGCGCACCCCCATGATGGGCCTGGTCACCGCCGCGGGGCTGCTCCCGGGTCACGACGAGGCGGCGGACCTGGTCCGCGAGGAGGTGGCGAGGCTGCGCGGTCTGATCGACGACCTCCTGGAGATCTCCCGCCTCGACGCGGGAGCCGAGGAGGCCCGGTACGACGCGGTCCCGCTGGGCGAGTTGGTCACGGATGTGGTCCGCCGCGGCGGGACCGGCGCCGAGGTGCGGTTCGAGGCCCCGGGCGTCGTGGAGACCGATCCGCGCCGGGTGGAGCGGATCGTCACCAACCTCGTGGCCAACGCGCACCGGCACGGCGCGGCCCCCGTCGTGGTCACGGTCGCCGGGAGCCGGATCAGTGTGCGCGACCACGGTCCGGGGTTCCCCGCCGACCTGCTCGCCCACGGACCCCAGCGCTTCCGCACCGAGTCGGCCGAACGCGGTCACGGACACGGCCTCGGCCTGACCATCGCGGTCGGCCAGTCCGCGGTCCTCGGCGCCCGGCTGACGTTCGCCAACGCGCCGGAGGGCGGCGCGCTCGCCACCCTCGAACTCGCGGACGCGCCCTGAGAGTTCAGGCCAGCTTGGGCAGCAACAGCTCGATGTCCTGGGCGGACAGCTCGATCCCGAAGATGTCGGTGAGCACCTTGGGCACCTCGTGCGGCTCCAGCTCCCGGCTCTCGGGCGGCCCCGGCACGCCCGGCCTGACCGTGGTCAGGGTGCGGTGGTCCAGCAGGTGCAGCCGGTCGGGGTGGATGCGCTGCAGGAAGACGCGGTCGCTGAAGGCCGAGCGGGGGTGGGAGGCACCGAAGTGGTTGGAGACCTGGAGGTCGACCGGGTACTGGCGGTGGAGCGTGAAGGTGTGCCGGACCATCCACCCGTCGGCGGTGACCTCGGTGTGCGCGTCCGGCGACTCGCGCTTGCCCGCGGGCTGGTAGAGCGCCCACCCCTCCTCGCCCGGGGAGACCTCCTGCCGCCTCAGCCGGTACTCCCACACCCCGTCGGACACATCCGTCGCGTCGGTCAGCTCGATGAGGTCGAGCGGGCTCGATCCGAAGCCGATGTCGCTCAGCCAGCGCTTTCCCTCCAGCTCGACGATCACCATGGCATGCGTCTCGGGTCTGATCCTGGTCGACCCCATCCGGACCCGGCCCTGGACGACGAAGAACGAGAACCCGAGACGTTCCAGGGCCGCCGCGTAGAGGGTGACGTGCTCGAAGCAGGTGCCGCCGCGCGGGTTGGCGACCAACTTGGCCTGGACGGAGGGGAGGTCGAGCGGCCGGTGTTTGCGGAGCACGGCTTCCAGGTTCTCCCACCGTACGGAGAGCACATGGGCCCGGTGCAGCGCGCGCAGCGTCGCCAGGGAGGGGGTGAGGTCCCCCGCGTAACCGAGGTGCGCCAGATAGGCGTCGAGGTCGAGGGCGTCGCCGTTCCACATGGGGAGCGTCTCCTTGGTGTTGTCACGTCACGTACCGCGTTAAGCGATCTTCGCGGGGGTGCTATTCCACCCGGGCCATGATCCATCGCTTCCGGTCGGTGCCGGTGGGGGGCGGCCGGCGTTCCTCGTGACCGGCCCTGACGCGGGCACAGCCGGGTGTGCGAGACTTCCGGCCACTTCGTGAAGGGGGGCGCGATGAGCGGCGGCGAAAAGACGCGCGGCGGGAAACGGCCGGCTGCGGCGGTACGGGGGCTCGGGCCGCGCGGCATGGCCCTGGCGTGGGCCGTCGTCGTGGTGGTGGCCACGGTGAGCACCCTCGGCCCCGCGCTGCTCGACTTCGGCCTGGGGGTCGTTTTCGGCCTCATCATGTTGATCGTCCTCTACGCCTGGGTGTTGCGCCACATCGCCTTCGGCAGCAGACCCGTACCGCGCTGGGCCCGGGTGACGTACTGGGTCGGCGGCGCCCTGATGGTCGTCGGCGCGGTGCACGCGCCGGACGCCTTCTTGGCCCTCACCGGCAAGCAGGGGACGGCCACCATCGCGTACGCGTCGACGGAGACCGGGTCGCACGGCACGAAGTACCTCCAGTGCTGGGTCGACCTGCCGGACGGCAACACCGAGAAACTCCCCAGGACCGGCGCGTGTCCCGCTCCCCGAGGGGCGGCCCGGACCGTGGTCTATTCGCCGGGCGGCGTCGTGGCCCCGCTCCTCACGGCGAAGAGCGGCCTGCTGTGGTGGTGGGCGGCCGGCTTCCAGCTCGCGGGCCTCGCGATGCTGACCACCACCGCCGTTCTGACGGTCCACGACCCCGTCCGGGAGCGGCAGTTGGGGCGGGTGTCCACGGGACAGGCCAGGAAGCGGAGGCCCCAGGGGCCCTCGCGGTACCGGCGCGGCCACTGACGGAGCGCGCCTGGAGCGAGCCGGCCACACCAGGGAGGGGAAGCCCGGCGCGGCCCGACCCGCACGTTCAGCGTGCGCCTCACTTCCCCCGCTGCCAAGGGGTGTTGACGACAACGCGTAAGGAAAATCCTGCGGTATGGGACAGGAATGAGGCAGTCTGAAGGGTGGGGCGCATGTGACTACGCACCGCGACCGGCGCGGCTGCCCTTATGGACCCCCACCCATGATCATTTATCAAAACGCCTGGTCCGGAAGCTTGGCCGGGGGGTCATGGTGGCCACGTGGAGCGACTGGCAGGCTCCCGGACATGAAGGTCCTTCCGCGGCTCCATAAAGCCGTCCTGTTGAACTCGGCGCTCGGTGTAGTGCTCATCGCGGCCGTGGGCGGTGCTTACGCGGTGGTGAACTCCGGCGACACCTCCCGCCCCACGCGCACCGACACCCGTACGGCCGCCGTCTCCACGGGAAAGGTGCAGGCGACCGTCACCGGGGCCGGGCTGCTCACCTCGCCGAGCGACGCCGGGGTCAACTTCACCACCGGCGGGCAGCTGACCGAGGTCGAGGTCAAGGCCGGTGACAAGGTCACCAAGGGCCAGGTGCTCGCGAAGGTCGACGACACCGCGCCGCGCCAGGCGCTCGCCCAGGCCAAGACGGCGCTGGTGGCCGCCAAGGCGAACCTCGGCAGGGTGCAGGAGGGCCAGCCGGCCAGCCCACCGGCCGGTTCCGGCGGCAACCCGTCGGGCGCACCGAGCCACGCTCCGAGCCCGTCCGCGTCGGGCTCGACCACGCCCAGCCCGACCGCGAAGCCTTCGGATTCGCCCACCGCCACTCCCTCGCAGTCCACGAAGGCCGGGACCATCGCCGGGATATCGATGCGGAACGCCTCCTACGTCGGCGTGGTGCCCGTCGCCAACCCGTCCGTGGACCCCAACCTCCTCATCCAGGCCCAGGCACAGGTCTCCCAGGCGCAGAGTGCGCTGGACACCGCGCAGCGCACGCTCGACGGCACGGTGCTGACCGCGCCGGTCGACGGCACGGTCGCCTCGGTGGCCGCCTCGGTCGGCCAGACGGTGACCGGCACGACCTACGCCGCCGGACCGGGCACCACGGCGGGTACGGCACCGGCCCCCGCCGTCACGGGCGGCACCTCCGCCGCGCCGACCGGCTTCATCGTGCTCACCAACCCGACCGGGATGCAGGTCAAGGCCAATGTCTCGGAGGCCGACGCGCTCCGGCTCAAGCCCGGCCAGAACGCCACCGTGACCCTGACCGCGCAGTCGACCACCGTGCTCAACGCGAAGGTCCTCTCGGTCAGCACGCTCGCGGTCAACGGGGGTGTCGGCGCCGGGGCGCAGTACCCCGTGACGCTCGACCTCATGGGCCCGACGAAGGACCTGCACACCGGGCAGGGCGTCACCGTCCAGATCGTCGCGGGCGAGGCGTCCGACGCCCTGTTCGTGCCGACCGCGGCGTTGAGCGGCACCGGCACCAAGCGCATGGTCACCGTGGTCGCGCAGGACGGCACCGCGCACCCCGCGGAGGTGACGGTGGGCGTCGAGAGCGACACCAACACCCAGATCACCAGCGGTCTGACGCAGGGTCAGAAGGTGCGGATCACCACCGTGGCTCCCTGAGCCCACGGTGACCCGGCCCGGCCGGACGCGCCGGCCACGGCCCCGCGCGCCGGATCCACCGGGCCGTCACGGCCGCACCGCCCCCGCACCCACCAGGACAAGGGAGTACCCAAGACATGGTCCGAGACCGTGACGCGTTCACGAAGCCCGACGGCCAGGACCCCGCACCGGACGCCCCGGCGTCCGCCACCCCGCCCGTCCTCAACGCGGTGCCCGCCGGGGCGCCCGAGCCGACGGCCGCGGGCACCCAGCAGCTGCGGACCGCCCACGTCGTGGCGACACCGCCCGCACCGGACACCGAGACGAAGCGAGGCGGCACGCCGTGGCGCGAACTGCCGTGGCTGACGCTGCTCCTGGCCGTCGGCATCGTCGCGGCGCTGGCCTTCATCGCGGGTGTCCTGGTGGAGAAGCACCACCTCCAGTAGCGGGCGCGGCCGGTCAGGGGGCGATGGGCAGCCGGCGCTTGTGCTCGGTGAGGCGGTAGCGGTTGACGATCGTCTCGAAGGCCCGCGCGTCCACCGGCTTGCCCTCCAGGAAGTCGTCGATGTCGTCGTAGGTGACACCGAGGGCGTCCTCGTCGGCCTTGCCCGGGTCGAGGGTCTCCAGGTCGGCGGTGGGGGTCTTCCACACCAGTTCGGCGGGGGCGCCCAGGGCGTCCGCGACGGCTCGCACCCGCCGCTTGGTCAGACCCGTCAGCGGTACCAGGTCGGCCGCGCCGTCACCGAACTTGGTGAAGAACCCGGAGACCGCCTCGGCCGCGTGGTCGGTGCCGACCACCAGCCCGTTGTGCGCCCCGGCGACCGCGTACTGGGCGATCATGCGCTGGCGGGCCTTGATGTTGCCGTGCACGAAGTCCTGGTGGCCCTCGTCGCGGAAGCCCACCCCGGCGGCCAGCGCCGCCTGGAGCGCGGCGTCGCTCGCGGGCCTGATGTCCACGGTCAGCACGTGATCGGCGCGGATGAAGGCCAGCGCGACCTGGGCGTCGCGCTCGTCGGCCTGGACGCCGTAGGGCAGTCGCATCGCGTAGAACCGCGCCTCGTGTCCGGCGGCCCTGGCCCGCTCCACGGCGAGCTGGCACAGCCGGCCGGCCGTGGTGGAGTCGACACCGCCGCTGATGCCGAGGACGAGGGAGCGCAGACCGGTGGAGGTCAGCCGCTCGGCGAGGAAGGCCACCCGGCGCTCGATCTCCCGCTCGGCCTCGAAGATCTCGGCGACCTCCAGCTCCCGGGCGATCTCCTGCTGCAGGGCTATGGACGCCGACTCGCTCACGTCTGCTCCTTGTTCCGGTTTCACGGTGTTCATGCGGTGGATGTGCTGTCACGCCCACCCTAACCAAGCCGGTCCGGCGCGCCGGGCCCGGACCGATGTGCGCGAGTACACGGATCCCTCGCCGTACGCGCGCTCAGCCCTCGGCGTGGACCGTCCGCCTCTTCTTCAGGACGGCCGCGATCCTCCGGCACCAGTCCCGGTGCTCCTGCTCGAAGGCCAGGCCGCGCAGGCACGTCAGATAGGGGCCGACGCGCTCGCCGTGGAGCAGGAACTCCTCCTCGCTCGCCTCCCCTCTCAACTGCCGCAGCAGCGCGCCGAGCAGCTCGATCTTGGCATCGGCCGCGGCCGCCCGCTCCTCGAGCTGTTCGATCACCGGGGCGGTGCCGATGCGGTCGGCGGTCTGGACCTTGACGAGCAGGTCGTCGCGGATGAAGGACGGCTTCGAGGCGGTGGCGGCGAAGTGCTCCAGCTCGGCGCGGCCCGCCTCGGTGACCCGGAAGAGCCGCTTGTTGGGACGGGTCTCCTGGACCACCTGGCGCCCGGCGACGAGCCCGTCCTTCTCCAGTTTGGTGAGCTCGGCGTAGAGCTGCTGGGGCAGGGCGTGCCAGAAGTTCGCGACGCCGATGTCGAACGCCTTGGCCAGTTGGTAGCCGCTGTACTCGCCGTCGAGCAGCGCGGCGAGCACGGCATGTCGCAGGGCCATCGCGGCTCCCCCTTCCCTTTCCTCGCCCTCCGCTGCATCATACTCAAGGAATTGACTAGTCAGATTATTGAGTATGAGGAGGGGTTGTCATGGAGACCGCCGATCGCTTCCGCGAGGCCGTGGAGAAGCGTGATCTCGCCGCGTTCGAGGACTTGTTCACCGAGGACGTCCGGCTGTACAGCCCGGTGAAGTTCGTCCCGTTCGAGGGCAGGCCCATGGTGCTCGGGCTCTTCGGAGTCCTGCTCCGCGTCTTCGAGGACCTGCGCTACATCGGGCGGTTCGAGGGCACGGCCGAGACCAGCACCGACGGCGAAGAGGCCCCGTCCGTGGTCCTGCCGTTCCGGGCCACCGTGGACGGCAAGCAGATCCACGGCATCGACCTGCTCCAGTTCGACGACGCGGGCCTGATCAAGGAGTTCACGGTGATGGTCCGCCCGCAGTCCGCCGTGCAGGCACTGGGCCAGGCGGTGCTGGCAGGGCTGGTGGCCGACGGACTCGCCCCCGCGCCCGCCGACCATTGACCGGCGCGGCCCGGCCCCGCTATCCGGTCAGGGTCTGAGTGCCCAGGACCGCGAGGAGTTCGAGGCGCTCGGCGTCCTGGCTGCCGGGTTCGGCCGTGTAGATCATGATGCGGAGGTCGCTGCCCGCGACGCTCAGCAGGTCGCAGTCCAGGGTCACGGCCCCCACCTCGGGGTGGTCGACGGTCTTGCGGGACGCCTCGTGGTGGCCCACCGCTCCGCCGTCCCACAGCTCGGCGAACCGGTCGCTGTGCGCCCGCAGGTCGGCCACCAGCCGCCGAAGCCGCCGGTCCGCGGGATACCGCCGCAGCGCCGTACGCAGGTCGGCGACCACCGCGCTCTGCAGCGCGGCGCGTGACTGCGAGGAGTGGCGGACCCGGCCGCCCGGGCCGACGAAGGCGCGCCACGCGCCGTTGCGGTCCCGCCCCTGCCGCTCCCCCATCAGCGCCGTGTACAGCGGGTTGGCGAGCAGCAGCGTCCACGAGGCGTCGGAGACGGCGACGGGCGTGCCGCCCAGCCGGTCCAGCATCCGGTGCACGCTCGGCGTGATGTACGCGGGCACCGTGCCCTGCCCGGGCGGCACGAGCCCCGCGGCGTGGAACAGGTGCTCGCGTTCGGCGGCCGACAGCCGCAGCGCCCTCCCGAGGGCCTCGACGACCTGCTCCGACGGGTTGGCCGCCCGGCCCTGTTCCAGCCGGGTCACATAGTCGACCGAGATCCCCGCGAGCATCGCCAGCTCCTCGCGGCGCAGCCCGGCCGCGCGCCGATGCCCGCCGGTGGGCAGCCCGGCCGCCTCCGGGGCGACCCGGTCGCGCCAGTGCCGCACCATCCGTCCGAACTCCGTGCTCGCCATGCCCCCCACTGTGCACCGTCGCCCGGGCGTCGTCCTGGTACTGGCAGTCCCAGGAAGCGGGGACTCCTGGCTGCCACCCGCCGCGCGCCGTCAGCATGGAGCCATGACCACCACACTGATCACCGGAGCGAACAAGGGTCTCGGTTTCGAGACCGCCCGGCGCCTCGTCGCCGCGGGCCACACCGTCTACCTCGGCAGCCGCGACGAGGAACGCGGCCGGCTCGCCGCCGAGCGGCTCGGCGCGCGGACCGTACGGCTCGACGTCACCGACGACGCGTCGGTGCGGGCCGCGGTCGCGGTCATCGAGGCCGACGGCGGTCTCGACGTCCTCGTCAACAACGCGGGGATCGAGGTCCGGGAGGCCGGGAACGCCGTGGTCGGGGCGGCCGACGCGACCGCCGACCACATGCGGCAGGTATTCGAGACCAACGTCTTCGGCACCGTCCGCGTCACCCACGCCTTCCTCCCGCTGCTGCGGCGTTCGGCCGCCCCCGTCATCGTGAACGTGAGCAGCGGCCTGGCCTCCCTCACCCAGGTCACCGACCCGTCCACACCGGCGTACGGATACCCGGGCGTCGCCTACCCGGCGTCGAAGACCGCGCTCAACATGATCACCGTGCAGTACGCGAAGGCGTTCCCGGCCCTGCGGATCAACGCGGTGGAGCCCGGCTTCACCAGGACCGATCTGAACGGCAACACCGGCGTCCAGACCGTCGAGCAGGGCGCCGACATCATCGTCCGCATGGCCCAGACCGGTCCCGACGGCCCCACCGGCGGCTACTTCGACGCCAACGGCCCGCTCCCCTGGTAGTCCGCCCGTGCCGGGCGCCGGGACGCGGCCGTCGCAATGCCCGCGTCGAGATGCCGGAGGGAGGGAGCTGTACGAGGGTGGGTACGCGGTCAGGCTGCTGGCCGTCCGGACCGAGGAGCCCGTGAACCATGGAAACCAGACACGGCCGAAGTGAAGGCGGCCCGGGGCCTCGCGCCCAGGCCGCTCGCCCGGGTGCGACCGACTCACGTGTGACGCTGCGGGTCAACGACGCCGACCACACCGTCGAGCTGGAGCACTGCACCACCCTTCTGGAGGTTCTGCGCGACAGCCTGGGCCTGACCGGTTCGAAGAAGAGGTGCGACGACGGCCGGTGCGGGGCGTGCACGGTGCTGCTGGACGGTCGGCGGGTCAACAGCTGTCTGCTCCTGGCCGTTGCGCAGGAAGGACGAGAGGTCGTCACCGTGGAGGGACTCGCGGCCACCTCGGGAGCGCACCGCGACCTCCATCCCCTGCGGCGGCCCGCCGTCGACCGGGACGCCTTCCAGTGCGGCTACTGCACCCCCGACACCCCCGCCGGCGCCGGGATGGGCCAGCCCCCCGTCGTCACCGAGATGGAACTCCCCGAGGACCTCCCGGTACAACTCAGCGCCGCCGAGATCCGGGAGCAGCTGAGCGGCAACCTGTGCCGGTGCGGGGCGTACCCGAGCAGGGCCGCGGAGACACAGGACGTGATCACATGAAGCCGGTCGCCTATGTGTGCGCCCGGAACGTGGCGGAGGCGGCCGCCGCGCACGGCGGCCGTCCCGAAGCCCGCTATCTGGGCGGCGGCACCAACCTCGTGGACCTGATGCGGACCGGCGTCGAACGGCCCGACGTGCTCGTCGACATCACCCGGCTGCCCTTCGACCGCATCGAGGAGGAGGCGGACGGCTCGATACGGGTCGGGGCCACGGTACGCAACAGCGATCTGGCCACCCATCCGGCCGTCGCCGAGCGCTACCCCGTGCTGGCACAGGCGCTGCTGAGCGGGGCCTCGGGTCAGCTGCGCAACATGGCGACCACGGCGGGCAACCTCCTCCAGCGCACGCGGTGCGGCTACTTCCAGGACCTGTCCAGGCCCTGCAACAAGCGGGTTCCCGGCAGCGGCTGCGGTGCGCTGGAGGGCGTCAACCGCGAGCACGCGATCCTCGGCCACTCCCCCCACTGCGTGGCGACCCACCCCTCCGACCTGGCCGTGGCGCTGGCGGCACTCGACGCCCTGGTCGAGCTGGTGGGCCCCGGCGGAGCGCGGAGCGTCCCGGTGACCGAGTTCCACCGGCTGCCGCAGGACCGGCCCGAGCAGGACACGGTGATCCGGCCCGGCGAGCTCGTCACGGGCGTACTGCTGCCCCCGGTTGCGGCGGGCACCGTCTCCCGTTACCGCAAGGCGCGCGACCGGGCGTCGTACACCTTCGCGCTGGCGTCGGTCGCCGCCGTGGTGCGGCTGGACCACGGGGTGGTGCGGCACATCGCCGTCGCGTTCGGCGGCCTGGCACACCGGCCGTGGCGGGCCCGCGAGACCGAGGCCGCGCTGCTGGGCACCAAACCGGGCCCCGAGGCCGTCGAGCAGGCGGTGGAGGCGGAGCTGGCCCACGCCGTTCCGCTGCGGCACAACGGCTACAAGGTGGAGCTCGCCCGGGGCCTGGCCCAGGAGGTGCTCGGCTCACTGGCCACCGCGGGCCGCGGGACCTGAACGGCGCCGGGACGGACCGCCCCCGGCTACGCGGACCGCGCCCCGCGCCGTTCCACCTCGGTGGCCGTCATCGGGAAGGTGATGCTGTACACGTCGCCGACCCGCAGGTTGTCCGGGGTGCTGTACTCGCCGTAGGTGCCGACGACCGTGATGCCCACCTGCGCGCCGGGCTGCCAGTACGTCCGGTAGTAGGGGGCGTTGCACGAGTATCCGGAAACCTCCACCAGGGGCACGCCGCGTCGCTCCAGGAGACGGCGCAGCTTCTCGAACCGGAGCCTGGGCGTGAACCGGCCGTACCGGGCACGGAGCGTCTTGTTCAGGAAGGCGGGATCGCGGTGGGCGAGCCGGTGTACCTGCACGGTGACGTGGTGCCCCGCCCAGGGGTCACTGGCGCGCGCACGGCTCCAGTAGAACTCGGCGAGCCCGTAGTCACGCCACATGTTCCCGCCGCCGAAGTCGTTCTCACCGAAGTCGGCGCCCAGCACCTCGGTGACCCGGTCGGGAGAGTCCGATGGGCTGAGGCCGAGCAGGGTCCCGTTGGTGACGACGTCCACGTAGAACGCCAGGGAGTACGGGGTCAACTACTGTTCCTTAAGGCGGGGTTGAGCGGGCCGACGGCATACCGGACACCGCTGGAGAGCCGCCCGGGCGTCCCGCCACAGCTGGCAGGGGTGGCAGGAATCGAACCTGCGGCATCCGGTTTTGGAGACCGGCGCTCTGGCCAACTGAGCTACACCCCTTCGACAGGCGTCACCCTGCCACGTATGGCTCACCGTTCTCCACCACTTTTCCCGGCCCCTCCCAAGAGGGTCCCTCTCCTCGCCTACCGGGGTGTGATCGCCTGGACCCAGTCGTCCACGGTGAGCACGTCCGCCCACTGCGGAAACAGGTTCCCGATGAGGAACCGGTGCACCTCGGGGTCCAGGTCGAGGCAGGCGTCGCTCAGGACGGTGCGACCGAAGTCCAGGTCGTTGGCCTGGCACAGCGTGTGCAGCACCACCCCGCTGGTGGCGATGCCGCAGAGCACGAGGTGGTCGATGCCGCGCACCCTCAGGACCAGGTCGAGGTCGCTGCCCGAGAACGCGCTTCCGCGCCGCTTCGTCACCACGATGTCGCCCGGCTCGGGCGCGATGGCCGGGTGGACCTCCGTGCCGGTCGCGTCTTCGCTGAAGAGCCCTGCCTCCACCGCGGCCGTGACCACCTTGTTGCGCGGGCTCACGTCGGGCTGTCCCGGCCGCAATGCGATGACCACGTAGATCACGGGCAGGCCCGCCGCACGGGCCCCGTCGATCGCCCGGCGAACGCCGGGCAGATACCCCGAGCCCTCCTGGTCGGCCAACTCCACGATGTCCCGCTGGACATCCATCACGAGCAGGGCGCTGTTCCCCATACCTACCGTCCCGTCCCTTCCTCGGACCGCTCCCCCACCGGAAGCGCCGCCAAGTCACCCAGTAAATCAACAGGGTTGAGGTGAGGCGGAAGGGAGGCACTCCGCGAGACCCGCGACGGACGGGCCACCTCGCCGCCGTTGCCGAGGAGGGCGGACGCGCCGACCAGTACCGGTGGGATCTCCGGGACCGATCCGGCACGGCAGCTGACAGGTGGTCAGCTGCGGTAGTGGTCGGTCATCGTCGGCGGGGCGTTGTGGACCGCGAAGGTGCCGAAGGAGGTCCGGTCGCCGTGGGCCCGCATCCGGCTCTGCTGCTCGATGAGGAGGCCGTCCGCGGTCTCGGTCGGGGTGTTTCCGCGCCGCAGCAGCTTGACGATCAGGAACACCGCCGCCGCGACGAGCAGGCCGACGAACACATAGAGCGTGACCACGACTGTTCGCTCCTCCGTTGACCACGGCAGTGCCCGTGGGAGCCACATGATGGGGAGGAACCTCGGTAATGAGCGCCCCCTTCGGCGATCCTACCGAGAGATCGGACGGCGCGACATGGTGGTGCACCATAACCGATGAACCCCCGTCGGTTCGCGGGCACGCGAACTGTTCAACTCGCCAAGCACCGGGGTGCGTAGGGTGCCAGGACGCGCGTCCGAAGGGGCGCGCCGCACGGAGGCCGCGCCACCCACAGCTGTCGCGGCGGGATGGGGAGAGAGGCGGTCACCGGTGGAGTTCACGGCTTTCGACGCGAGCGAGCGGCGGATCTGGGCGGGGCGGGCCCAGGCGTACGCGGACGGCTTCGCCACGTTGTGCGCCCACCCGGTTCCCCGGCTGCTCGACGCCGCCCGGGTCAGACAGGGTGTGCGGGTACTGGATGTGGGGACCGGCACGGGCGCGGCCGCCGCCGCGGCATGTGAGCGCGGCGCGGCGGTGACCGGGGTCGATGCCGAGATCAGCATGGTCGAGCTGGCCGCCCGGGCCGTCCCGGCGGCCGAGATGCACTTGGCCGCTCTGCCTCAACTCCCCTTCTCCGACGGCATGTTCGACGCGGTGACGGGCAACTTCGTCCTCAACCACGTGGGCCGCCCCCAAGCCGCACTGGCCGAGCTGCGCCGCGTGGTGCGCCCGGGCGGCCGGCTCGCCGTCACGATCTGGGCCGCGCCCGCGGCGGCGGGGCAGACCCTGTTGGCCCGGGCCGTGGAGGCCGCGGGCGCGGTCCGGCCGTCCCACGTTCCGGCCCTGGCCCCCGGCGACGACTTCCCCCGCACCGAAAGGGGACTGGCCGACCTGATCACGTCGGTGGGCCTCAAGGACGTGGTCTGCGAGCGGCTCCACTGGGACCACCGCACACCGGCCGAGGAATGGTGGGGTGGCGCGGCGGCCGGGGTCGGCGCCATCGGGCAGACCCTGGCGAGCCAGCCGCATCACACTGTGGCGGAGATCAAGCGCCACTTCGACCTCCTCAGCACCGAATTCGCCGACTCCACGGGCCAGTTGACCCTCCCCCACACCGCCCTGCTCGCCCACGCCCGGCGCTGACCGCCGCTCCCTGACGTAACGGCTCAGCGACCGGCGGGAGCGGAGCCGATGTCCACCACGCGGGCCCACGGGGGGCGCGTCGGGTACATGGTCGGCGTTCCCCTCGTCCCACGACCGGGTGGCGCGGTGGCGCGGGAAAAGCCCCGCGCTGCTGGGCGCGGCGCCGCTCACCGCGGGCCCGCGTCCCGACCGGCCGTCCGGGTCATTCAGGTGGCGCGGCCGTACCGCTCGCCGAGGCGAGCCTTGATCGACTGGTAGCGGCTCATACCAGGGCATAAGGTCGATTAGTGGACGTCAACGCCCACTGTCCCTCACGCGAGGGCAAGGTCCGCCATGACGAGTTCGCAGCCGACACCCACGACCGAGACCGCAGCCCCGGGCAGCAGAGGCGGCGGCAAGGGGATCGCGCTCCTGGTCATCGCCTCGTGCCAGTTGATGGTGGTGCTCGACGTCACCATCGTGAACATCGCCCTTCCGCACATCCAGAGCGCACTGCGCTTCTCGACCACCGGCCTGGCCTGGGTGGTCAGCGCCTATACCCTGACCTTCGGCGGGCTGCTCCTGTTGGGTGGCCGGACCGGCGACATCCTCGGCAGGCGCCGGGTCTTCATGTGCGGCGTGTTCCTCTTCGCGCTCGCCTCCCTGCTCGGCGGCCTGTCGCAGAACTCCGGCCAGTTGCTCGCGGCCCGCGCGGTCCAGGGCGTCGGCGGCGCGATCGCCTCGCCCACGGCGCTGGCCCTGATCACCACGACGTTCACCGAAGGACTTGAACGCAACCGGGCGTTCGGTGTCTTCGCCGCCGTCTCCGCGGGCGGCGGCGCGATCGGCCTGCTCGCGGGCGGCATGCTCGTCGAATGGCTCGACTGGCGCTGGGTGTTGTTCGTCAACGTGCCCATCGCCGTGCTCATCCTGCTGGCCACCCCGCGCCATATCCAGGAGTCGGAGCGCCATTCCGGCCACTTCGACCTCGCCGGGGCACTGACGTCCACGCTCGGCATGGTCGCGCTGGTCTACGGCTTCATCCGAGCTGCCCAGGAGGGCTGGCGCGACCCGTTCACGCTGGGGTCGTTCGCCGCCGCGGTCGTGTTCCTCTCCGTCTTCGTCCTGGTGGAGCGCCGCTCGCGGCAGCCGATCACCCCGCTGCACATGTTCGCCGACCGCAACCGCGCGGGCACGTACGGCATCATGCTGAGCCTCGCCGCCGCCATCTTCGGCATGTTCTTCTTCCTCACCCTGTTCGTCCAGGACGTGCTCGGCTTCACCCCGCTCCGGGCCGGGCTCGCCTTCCTTCCGGTGAGCGCGATCATCGCGGTCGGCGCGGGCCTGGCCTCGCAGCTGCTGCCGCGCTACGGCCCCAAGCCCTTCATGGTGACGGGCGCGATCCTGGCCGCGGGCGGGCTGGCGTGGCTCACCCAGACGGACATCCACTCCACCTATGCGGGAAGCATCCTGGGCCCGATCCTCGTCTTCGGTCTGGGCATGGGCATGAACTTCGTCTCGCTGACCCTCATGGCCGTCTCCGGCGTCCCCCCGCACGAGGCCGGTGCTGCGTCCGGCATGCTCAACGCCACGCAGCAGGTGGGTGGTTCGCTCGGCCTGTCCATCCTGGTGACGGTGTTCGGCACGGCCAGCCGGAACGAGGCGACCGACCAGATACCCAGGTTCCTGGGCCAGGCCGACCCGGCGCAGCGTCAGATGTTCCGGCGGACGGGGCAGCTTCCGCGGCCCTGGAGCGATCAGGTCCTCACGTCCGGAGTGTCCACGGCCTTCATCGTGGCCGCCATCTTCGCGGTGGTGGCCGCGCTGATCGCGCTGCTGGCGATCCAGGTGCGCCCCTCCGACCTCGAACGTCTTCAGGGCGCCCGGCCCACCCCCGGCCATTGAACCCCTGCCCCCGGCAGCTTCGGTCAGGCGCCCGGAGGCCTTCAGATGGCGGCTCCTCATGGACTGAGGCAGGGTGACGAGTAGTCACGGACAGTAATCGTGGACCGCTCGTCTGGAGGAGAACACCATGAACGCTCGCAGGACCGCTCGCCGGGCCGTGGCCGCCGCCGCGCTCGTAGGCATCGGGGTGCTGACGGCCCCCGGAGCCTCGGCCCACACCCCTGGCGGGGGTGACGGACAGTGTGCGCACACCGGCGCCGCCGCGTCCTGCCCCAGCCGCCCGGAACCCGTGCGGGGACCGGCGGGAGCGGCCGGGACGGCGAAGGGCCCCCGCATCTTCCTCAGCCCCCAGATGACGGTCACGCCCGGCGCCTCCGAGACCGCCGTCGCCGGCTGCCCCGCCGGCACGGCGGTCACCGGTGGCGGCTTCCAGTACCGGGGCGGTGACTCCAGCGGTCTCTCCGTGGTGGCCTCGCACGCACTCGGCGACGCGTGGCACGTCACCATGACCAACACCGGCCCCGTCGACCGCGCCTTCCGCGCCCAGGTGATCTGTCTGCCGATGGGCTAGGCCACCCGAATCGCGGCGGACGGGACGGCCGGGTCACCGCTGTCCCAACTCGCTTACACAGAACGGCACTTCAACCCCCGCCTGGATGCACACCGGGGCGCCGGAGAGCGCGGTACCGCGCCGCCCGTGCTGCTTCGCGCCGGGTTCCGCGCCTGCGGGGTGGGGAGGATATTCGGGATCCGGGGACGACGAGAGCCCCACCCTCGGCCGATTTCCTTCCGGAGGTATCCCGCCGTGAGCACGACGCTTCCCGCGCGTACGGGAAAGGCCCCAGGAGCCTGGCCGCTGCTCGGTCACGCCTGGCAACTCCACGCACGCCCCTTGGAGTTCCTGTCCTCGCTCCCCGCCCACGGGGACCTCGTACGCATCGGAATGGGTCCCTGGCCGGCGTACGTGGTCTGTGAGCCCGGCGCGGCCCACCGCATGCTCACCGACTCGCGTACCTTCGACAAGGGCGGGCCCTTCTTCGACAAGGCCCGGGTGCTCTTCGGCAGCAGCCTGCCGATGGCCGGCTGGCAGGAGCACCGCTGGCAGCGCCGCCAGATGCAGCCCGCCTTCCAGAGCGACCGGATCGAGCGGTACGCCGTGGTGATGGGCGAGGAGGTCGACCGCATGACCGGCCGCTGGCGGCCCGGCCTGCGCCTGGACGTCACCGCCGCGCTGACCACCCTGACCCTGCGCATCGTCACCCGCAGCGTGCTCGCCGCCGAAGCCCAGGACGAGGCCGTCGCCGAGGTCCAGCAGAGCCTGCACACCGTCATCGACGGCATCTACCAGCGGGTGATGCTGCCCCTGGGCCCGCTGTACCGGCTGCCCACCCCGGCCAATCGCCGCTACCGCCGCGCCTGCGACCGGCTGCACCGGGCCATCGACGGCATCGTCGCCGACCGCCGCGCGGCACCGGGCGGCGACGACCTGGTCTCCATGCTGCTGGCCGCGCACGACGACGACACCGGCGAGCCGATGAGCGACGTGGACATCCGGGACCAGCTCATGGTCATGATCGGTGCCGGGTTCGAAACGACCGCCAACAGTCTGGCGTTCGCCCTGTGGCTGCTCAGCCAGCACCCGGAGGCCGAGGCACAGGTGCACGCCGAGGTCGACCGGACGCTGGCCGGACGCACCGCCACCACCGGCGACCTCGACGGCCTGCAGTACACCCGCCGTGTCATCAACGAGGTCCTGCGCCTGTATCCGGCGGGCTGGTTCTTCACCCGCGTCACCACCGCCGACACCACCCTCGCCGGGAGCCACCTCCCGAAGGGCACCGCTCTCCTCTACAGCGCCTACCTCCTCCACCACCGTCCCGAGCTGTTCCCGGACCCGGATCGGTTCGACCCCGACCGCTGGGCCACCCAGAGCGCCGACACGCTGCCCCGGGGCGCGCTGGTCCCCTTCGGCGGCGGAAACCGCAAGTGCATCGGCGACCAGTTCGCCCTCATCGAGATGACGCTGGCCCTGGCCACGGTCTGCTCCCGCTGGTCCCTGCACCCCGACCCCGGCAGCACCATGACCGTCCAGGTCCGGGGCACCCTCGGCCCCGGCCCCCTGACCATGACCTGCCGGCCCCGCGGCACGTCGGCCGACGGCTGAACCCCGCGCCCACCAGCCCCACCGGCTCGGCCGCGAACCGGAATCGGAACCGCCCCCCACCCCTCGCCGTCCTTCAGCGCGTGATCACCACGAACGGTGGCGAGGGATCCTGGGCCTCGGGCTCTTGAGCGTGAAGGTCTTACGTGCAGGCACCGACGAGCGCCGCCCGGTCACGGCCCGAGTCGCCCGAGGACGTCTTCAGGCACACGCTGTCGTTCGCCACCTTCGCCCAGGCGCCCGACAGACGGCGCACCGAGGCCTGGCGCTCCTGCTGGCCCCCGCGTTCTTCGGCGCCGACCAGTTCGGCGCCAAGCGGGTGGATCATGCTGGGCCCGCTGTCCGTGCAGCCCGGCGAGTTCGTGAAGATCATGATCGCGGGGTTCTTCGCGGGCTACCTCGCGGTCAACCGCGATGCGCCGGTCCTGTCCGGGCGGCGCGTCCTCGGCATGCGGCTGCCGCCCGGCCGCCGGCTCGGCCCGATCGCGGCGATCTGGGCCCCTTCGGCAAGCTGCTCGCCACCGCAATGGCCGGCGCCCTGGTGCTCCAGGTGTTCGTCGTCACGGGGGGCGGCACGGGGCTGATTTCCCTCACCGGAAAGGCGCTGCCGTTCCTCGCGAAGGGCGGCTCCTCCCTGGTGGCCAACTGGCTGATGGTCGCCCTCTTCCGCATCAGCGACAGCGCCCAGCGGCGCCGCGAGCCGGTGCCGCCCCCGCACTCCCGCTGGTCCAGGACGCCTTCGGAGGCGGACGACCAGGCCCGTACCGCCCGGAACCATGAGGTGTCCATGCCGCGTCCACCCCTGTGGTCACGTCACACACCGTTCCCAGGAGGGGAAACAGCATGGTCGACCCGGGCAGCACGTACCCGCCCAACCAGCGCCGCAAGAAAGGGGGATGCCTCCCCGCCCTGGTGATTCTCGCGGTGATCCTGGGTCTCGGCTTCGGCGCGTCCAAGCTCTTCGGCCACGACAGCTCGTCCACATCCGCTTCGCACGACAGCGGGGGGTGGAAGGTGGGTGACTGTGGAGGGCCCGACCCCGACGACGCGCCGAACGGCTACAAGCCGCTCGCCTGTGACGCGTCGGGCGCCACCTTCAAGGCCCTTGACGTGCAGGGCGCCAGTTTCATGCCGGACGCCATCCAGTGTCCGGCCGGCACCGACCTCATCGTCCAGGTGAGCGTCAGTTACGGCAAGAAGAGCAAGGGCGGCGGCATCCCCTCCAAGACGATCTGCGGACGCAACCTCTCCGCCAGCCACCCAGGCGATCCCGGCGCCGGCGGCGGCCAGTTGGTCAAGGGCGACTGCGTCACGTCCACGGCGAAGGAAGTCCCCTGCGCCTCGGCGGGCGCGGGGGCGTACAAGGTGCTCGACCTCACCAAGGAGACGTCGCAGTGCCCGGCGGGAACCACCGAGCCCATGCGCCTGACCATGGCCCTCGGCCGGCCCTACGACGTGATCTGCGCGGCGAAGCAGTGACGGGCCGCCGCCAGTAGCCCTGCCCCTGCGGCTACTTCAGCCGCAGGGGCAGGGAGAGCAGGCCGCGATGGCGGGGGTTGGCCTGCCACCGCGCCTCGTGGTCCTCGCTCAGCCGCAGCCCGGGGTGGCGGGTCAAGAGGTGCCTGAAGGCGATCTCGGCCTGGAGGCGGGCCAGCGGAGCACCCAGGCAGTGGTGGATGCCGTGGCCGAAGGCGAGGTGCCGGGTGGCGTCCTGCCGGCCGATGTCGAACCGGTCGGGGTCGGCGAACACCCGGGGATCGCGGTTGGCACCGAGCAGCGAGACCTGTACGAACTCGCCCTCCCCGATGGCCGCGCCCCCGGCCATGACGGGTTCGGCGGCGTAGCGCAACGACGCGAGGCCCGAGGGGGATTCGTAGCGCAGGATCTCCTCGACGGCACCCGGCAGGAGCGTCAGGTCGGCCCGCAGCGCGGCGAGTTGATCGGGATGGGCAAGCAGGGTGTAGATACCGTTGGCGATCAGGTTGACCGTGGTCTGGTGGCCCGCGACGACCAGGAGGAAGGCCATCGAGGTGATCTCGTCCTCGGTCAGCGCCTCCTCGCCCTCCTCGTCCGCCCGGAGCAGCGCGGACAGCAGACCGTCGTCGGGCCGTTCGCGTTTGAGGACGAGCAGCGCGCGAAGGTAGGCGGCCATGGACTCGGCCGTGAACACCGACACCTCGCCGTCGCCCTGGCCGCCGTCGAGCGTGTTGCCCCGGATCCGCAACGCCTCGTGGTCGGCGTCGGACGCGCCGAAGAGGTCGAACATCACGGCCAGCGGCAACGGCAGCGCGAACTCGCTGATCAGCTCGGCCTCGTCCCGGCCCTCCCACGCGTCGAGCAACCCGGTCACATGGGCTTCGATCATGGGGCGCAGGGCTGCCGTGCGGTGGGCGGTGAACGCCTTCTGGACGAGCTTGCGCAGCCGGGTGTGGTCCGGCGGATCGGAGTTGAGCATGTGGGTGAACAGGGCACGGCCGGGGCCCTGGGTGAGGCCTACGTGGCGGCCGAACCTCTCCACCGCCCCGCCCTTGGCGAGCCGCCGGTCGGCCAGCAGCCGCTTCGCCTCGGCGTAGGAGGTGACGACCCAGCCCTCGACCGGGGCCGGACCCGGGTACCGGGCCTGGCGCACCCCGCCCTTTTCGCGCCACTGCCGGTAGGTGGCGTGGGCGTCATCGTAGAAGGACGGATCGAGTGTCTCGATGTCAGACATGGCGCACCTTGCTCCGGTGGCCGACATGGACGGTCTTCACACCCAGGAGCCCCACCAGGGGTACGTCGGCGGACCGCTGCCCCGGGGCGACCACGAGGCCGGTGCGGCGGATGTGGTCGAGGAGGAGTTCGGCGAGCGGCATGACCATGTGGCGGCCCCAGCACCGTTCCGAGACGTGCCCGAACGGCATGTATCCGGGGGTGTTGTCCGGGTCGAGGCCCTCCCACCGCTGCGGGCGGAACTCGTTCGGGGCCTCCCACAGGGCGGGGTCGCGGTGGGTGAGGAGCGGCAGCATGAGGAGGTCGTCCTCGGGCCCGATGCGGTCGTCGAGGGCGGGGTATTCGGGCGACCGGTTGCGCAGGAGGTTCCAGGACGGAGGGAGCAGCCGCATCGCCTCGTACAGGATGTCCCGGTTGGAGACGTCGTCGGCGAACGGCGAGCCGAGCCACAGGGCGTTCGCGACGAGGGTGGAGACGGTGAAGCAGACCGGGGCGGCCGCGCGGCGGTAGATGCCCATCGCGTAGCGCCGGTCGTCGTAGCTGCGCGCCTCGGCGAACAGGTTGGCCAGGTGCGTGAGATGGGGCCCCGGCGCGGGCCGGCGGGGCAGCGCCGCCCCGGCCACGATGGTGGTCCAGGTGAGCCGGGGGTCGATCTCCAGCGTGCGCGACATGAGGACGCGCAGCCGGTACGGGTCGTCGCGCAGGACCAGGCCGCTCAGGAACCGGTGCCCCGTGATCGGCCACGGCCCCGACAGGTCCGTCGACTCCGGCAGCGGGTTCGGCTGTTCGAGCGCGGCGCGGACGTCCTTGCCGACCGTGCGCATCACCGAGGACGCCTCCGTCTTGGAGATCGACCGGCCGTGCAGGGGCTTGAAGGTGGGGCGCTCGGTCTCCGTCGCCCGCCTCGCGCCCAGGACGCGGTCGGAGAGTTCCGCACCGGCGATGCCGATGGTGTCGGGTTCGAGGCGTACGAGGTCCTTGCCGAGGTGCTCGTCCAGCAAGGCCTGGAGGCGCGGGGCGAATACCGTGGTGCGACGGGGGCGGGTCAAGGCGGGTGGCATACGGAGAGCTCCGGAAAATGAAATGCGGAGGGCCCGCACACGCAGCTGACCGGAATTCAGTCGGCCTGCGTTGTGTGCGGGCCCGGGATTGGCCTTCGGCTTAGTACCAGAAGTACCAGGCGGCCTGCTTCAGGCTGGGCTCGCTCTTCTTGACCGGACCACGGGCGCGCAGGGCGGCAATAATCTTCGCCATGATGGATCCCTTCCTCTCATGCATATCCGAATGTGAACTGCGGTACCGGGCGCGGCAATTCCGTCACCTGGGGGTAACGAAATGGCCATCGCCGACCGCTGAGGGGAAGTGAAGCTGGCCGCGACGAGCGTTGTCAATGGCTGCGCATTTCTTTGCCCGAATGAACCTTGGAGCCCCTGGGGAACCTCTCGCAAACATTCATTGTGGTGATTCGGAAAACGCTGCCCGAACGGTCATGGGGGCGTGCCCGGATATACCTTTCGACGCCTGTGCGGCCCTGCTAGCAAGGGAATCCACAGGTAGGCTGAAGGCCGCTCCGGCTTCGAGACCCACGAGTACCAACGAGTGAGGACGCCCCGTGCGCTGCCCGGTCTGCTCGTCCCGGCCCTTCCCCTGCCGGGGAAACCTGGCCCCGGGGAGCGCCCCGCCGCCCGGTTGCCCGCTGACCCGCGAGGAGCGGGCCGTGCGCGTCGAGCGCCGCGAGCGCCTCCTTGACCTCAGGGCACAACCGGAGTGGAACCAGGGCCGCCGCAGGGGGCGCGGCAGCCGGCTCGGCGTCCTCGCCTGGGCCGTGCTCGCCCTGGTCGTCCTCGTACTCTTCCTGCTGTGAGCGGGCGGGCTCCCGGCTGCCGCCCGCCCGCAGAGCCGCAGGAGGCCTGCCTCGGCGCCTGGATCGGCGTCAGGCGCGCAATGCGGACAGCAGCATCGGCAGGGACCTGGCCAACTCGCGCTGCCAGTAGGGCCATTCATGGATGCCGGGGCCGTAGAAATCGGTCACGGCCGGGCTGCCGAGGGCACGCAGGCGGGCGGCGAGGGCCCGGTTCTGCTGCTCGAAGAAGGCCTCGCTCGGATCCTTGGCGCCGGGCGGGTCGAACGGGTCGGCCTTGCCGTTCCCGCAGGACAGGAAGATCGGCAGCCCGCGCAGCGAGTCGGCCTGGACGGTGGGGTCGTGCGCGGCCCACACCGAGCGCTGACGCACCGGATCGCCCCAGATGGCATACGGATCGACGCCCACCTGCCGGTCGAGGTTCAGGAACCACTGGGGCCCGAACCCGCCGGGCACCTGGAGCAGCGGGTGCACGGTTCCGCTGTAGGAGGCGACGGCCCGGAAGAGGCCGGGGTGGTGGGCGGCGTACGAGAGGGCGCCGAAGCCTCCCATCGACAGGCCCGCCGCGACGCGCCGTCCGCCCGCGCCGTAGCCGCGCTCGACGATCTGCTTGACCTCGCCGAGGTGGAAGGTCTCCCAGCGGGGCGCGCCGCCCTTGCCGTAATTCCACCAGTTGCTGTACCAGCCCGCCGCCCCGGCCTCCGGCATCACGACCAACACATGGCGCAATTGCGGGAGTTGGGCGACGTCCGTGTACTTCGTCCAGTCGGCGTAGCCTCCGCAGCAGCCGTGCAGCAGCCACAGCGTAGGCCAGTCGTGCCGGCCGGGCGACCAGCCGTCCGGGGTGAGCAGGCGCACGTGCGCGGTCGTGCCCAGGGCCGGGGAGTCGATGGTGAGATCCAGCTGACGGGGGCCGACATGCCGTTCGGCGACGACCCGCGCTCCGTCGTCGGCCCGTACGGGCCGGTCCTGCGCATGGCCGGTGCCGCCCGCGAGGGTACTGGCGAGGACCGCGAGCAGGAACGTGACGAGTGTGACGACCGGTACGCGACGCATCCCGACCCCTTTGTGTGAGCCCCAGGCTCTGTTGGCACCACCGAGCCGTCCGGTGTCCGACGGCTCCAACGGTTTACCAGCCACACCGCTGTGCGCGCGAGAGGCGCTCCCGGCCCAACCGTGGGTTCACCACGTGTGGACCGAACCCACGGAGCGCCACTCCACAGGGGGGCCGTCGCCACTGCGGCCGGGACTCAGAGGGTCAGCCGGGTCGTTTCGCTGCTCGGCCTGGGCGCCGGAACCGCGCGCTCCCCGGGTGCGCGCAGCGGGGTGGGCCGCACGCGGCCGCTGCGAGCGACCGTGGTGATCAGCTCCCGCAGCTGTTCCACATAGCGATGGATGTTCTTGTGTGCGATCGCCGTGTCCGGGTAGCGGATGGCCAGGTGCAGCCCCCCGTGCAGGCGGGTGAACCAGGCACACACCTGGTCCCCGTAGGAGACCCTGAGCATGGCGTACGCCTTCTGCTCGTCCCACTGCCGGGCCCCCGGGATGTCCCGTGCGTCGACGAACGACACGATCGAGTAGAGATCGGGGGACGTCGGGCGGAAGTCCGAGCCGAGCAGACGCAGCACGCGGGCGATCGGCAGATGGGCGAGGGACTTGTTGGCCCGCAGCGCGCCGTGGACCATCGTGAGGGCGTCGTCGAAGCCCAGCGCCCGCGCCACCGGGATCTCGATCGGCGCACCGCCGACGTACCAGCCCACCGAGTCCGCCCAGCGTGACTTGGCCCGGGTGTGGAGGGGCACCACGGTGCGGTAGACGGGTTCGCCGCCGATGTCGTGCACGATGAGGCTGGTCGCCGCCAGGATGCCCACCTGGCCGCCGCCGAACGGCCGGCAGTACGCGGAGAACGTGGCGGCGTCGGCGTCGTCCACCAGCATCTCGTACAGGAGCTTCTGCTCCGGCAGCCTGCCGCCGGGTTCGAGGCCCAGGTCCACCGGGAAGGCGGGCAGCCTGCCGTCGCAGCGGGTGATGAACTCCCGCCAGCGCGCAACGATCGCGTGCGTGTCGTCGACCTGGTCCGCGCTGGCGCGCTCGATCTCGCAGAAGTCGACATAGCTGCCGACCGGCGCCGCCTCCTCGCTCAGCCCCGCGATCCGCGCGGAGTAGAGCGCGTGGATCTCGGAGGGGATGCGCTGGATCGAGTACGCGTCGACGTTGCTGTGGTCGAACGCCATGTACACACTGGTGGACTCGTCCCTGGCCACCGCCGTGTACAGGAAGTTCGGCCAGCCGAGAGCATCCGCCGCCACATCGAAACGGTCCTGGAGATGGTGGCTCAGCTCCTCCCCGTCCGCGAAGTCGCCCACGACGTCCCGTCGCAGTGCCACGGCGTCGGGCGCGGCCGTGAACCGGCGCATCTCGTCACCGACCCAGCGGAAACCGCTGCGCAGCGTCTCGTGCCGCAGCGTCCAGGTACGCAGCGCCTCTTCCAGGGCGTCGAGGTCGACGGGCCCGGAGATGTCGAACGCGGCGCCGAGCCAGGTCGGCACGAACAGGCCGTCCCGGCGCACCGAACGGGCCGTCCGGATGTGTGATTCCTGCACATAGGCGGGAGGCCGGGAGTCATCGGGCTGGCTTGTGGCCGCCTCGACCATGGCGGGGTCAAGACTCCACTCGACCAGCCGTCCGGGACGGACCTCGCAGCCGTGAATGTCGGTAATTCGCACGGGAGTCTTCCCTTCACAAGCTGTCGGGGAGCGCGGGCGGGCAGCAGGCCGAGGGGGCCGGATCCGCCGCGGGGGCACGCCCGCGCGGGCCGGTCCTCCGGGCCGCCTCCGGGGAACCCGCCGGGCAGAGGGCGCGATGCGGGCGGGCACGTACGTCCGCGTGTTCCCGGGGCCTGTCCCGGGGCGGGCGTGCCGCAGCGAACCGGTCAAGGGCCGTTCCGCCGGAGCGGACGCTCTTCAGGGGGCCCGTGAACCCCCCTGCCTGTACACGGAGTTCATCCCGTTCGCGCCCCCGTCCCCGTTGCGCGATGGGGCCAACGCCCGGGGAGGGGCGCGCCGTTCGCGGAGCCGATCGGGGCGGGAAGGCGGCAGCCGCGTACCGCAGCTCAGGAAATACGGTCATGCGGTGACCAACGCGCGATGAGCGCTCTCGGGCACGCAAATCCACCCCATCGAGTCGCGTGCGCCACCCCGCGCGCCATCACGCCCCGGACGCGCCCCGCCGCTCCCCCGCCGCCGAGGGCCCCCTACGACGGCGAACTGACCACGCGCCCAAGCGCCTTGCTCCCCTCGCGCGGTGGGGGGCGGAGGAAGGCGGCGGGAGTCAGCCGGTCTTCGGCACCGTCGGCGTCGTCGGGGTCGTCGGCTTGGCCTGCGCCACGTCACTCTTGACCGTGGAGGCGATCTCCTTCAGCATCGCCTCCACCTCCTTCTTGATGGTGGCGACGTCCGTGTCCACTTCCTTCTTCGTGTCCGCGACGTCCTTCTTCTCGTCCGCGATGAGCTGGTTGATCTCCTTCATCATCTGGGCCAGCTCGGTCTTGAGGTCGTCACCGACCCGGCCGTCCGCCGGCGCGGGCGGCGCCACCGGGGCGGACACGGTGGGCGGCTGATCGGCGGCGAAGGCAGGGGCTGCGGTACTGGCGGCGAGAGCGCCGCACAGGGCGATCGCGGCGACGGTGGCACAACGGCGCATGAACGCTCCTCATCGGATGGACGGCATGGAGAGGTCACCCCACTCTTGATCCACTCTTCGGCACCCCCGGCGGGACGGCCAGCCGGCCTTGCCGAACGAGTGAGCCGGGGCAGGCACTCACGTGGGGCCGCCCCATGTGCGGCCGCCCCATGTGGGGCCGCCCATGTGGGGCCGCTCCATGCACCTCGCGCCCCGTAGGAGAGGATCGGCGCATGGGTGAACAGGTGGAGCGGGTCGACGAGCACGATCGCGTCCTGGGCGTCGTCGAGCGCGCCGAAGCGGTGCGGCAGAAGTGGCTGTACCGCATGGCCATGGTGTTGTGCCGCGATGCGAGCGGCCGCTATCTGGTGCACCGGCGCCCCGAGCACAGCTCACGGTTCCCCGGCGAGTACAGCTGGCTGGTGGCCGGAGCGGTGAACGTGGGCGAATCCTACGAGGACGCGGCACGCCGGGAACTGCGCGAGGAGCTCGGGGTCGCGGCGGCCGAGGTGCGGCCCCTCTTCACGTTCCTGTGCGACGGCGAGCTCAGCCCGTACTGGTTCGCGGTGTACGAGACCGTGGTGGCGGAGGCGGAGGTCGTGCCGGACGCGGCCGAAGTCGCCTGGCACGGCTGGCTGACCCAGGACGAGCTGGGGACGGCGATGGCGAGCTGGAAGTTCGTCTCGGACAGCCGGGACGCATACGCCCGTTACCGCACCCTGACCCACTGAAAGGGCCGGGAACTCTGGACCACCCAGAACTCCCGGCCCTCCCGGACCCCCAGGGCCTTCCCGGCCCTCGTCGAGCTTCCTCAGTGCCTGAGGTCCTTCAGCTCCTTGGGGGTGCTCCCGTGTCAGGGACGGTTCACCCGGCCCGCCACCGCGTGACCGATCAGCAGGTAGACGACGGCGGGCAGCCCGTAGTTGACCACCGTGCGCCACGCGTCGGACCTGATGTTGAACATGTCGCGCGACCAGCCCGAGAGCCAGTCCGCCGCGTGCCGGACCCACGACACGACGTCGTTGGCCGTGTTGGCGTTCATGAGGAAGAAGGCGATCCACAGGATCAGGATCAGTGCCGTCACGTCCGCGATGATGAGGATGCCGGTCGCCGCGGGATTGCCGCCATAGCGCCTGGACATGTCCAACTCCTTGCCTCTACTGGTGCGTTGAGTGTCTGGACCGTGGAACCTTCTGGTGGTGCGGGGGCGCGCCCGTCCGAAGCCGGGGGGTGTCGGGGGTCATAGGCTGAGCAGACGCTCCGCGAGGCGGCGGTACTCACGCAGCGCCATGCGCAGGTCCTCCGTGGCCGTCCCGCCGGACGCGTCCTTCCAGGACGAGCGCATCGTGTCCCGCCGCTGTTCGAGGCTCCGCACGAGCTGCTCGGTGAGGGCGTCGACCACCGAGGCGGCCTCCTTCACGGCGGAACGAGGCTCGTCCACGAAGCCGCCGACCGCGTGCTGGATCCTGAGCTGCAACTTCTCCCGGTCCTGCTGCGCCAGCACCCTGTCGGCCTCCGCGTCGCCCTCGGGCACGGCCTCCCGTGCGGGCCGGCCGGAGTCGGGCCGGTCCGACCCGAGGTCGATGGACACACCCTGAGCTGCGGCGGGCCGCTCAGCCAGGGGCCGGACGGGCACACCCTGCTCCGGTACGCGCCCTTCGGACCCGGGGCGACCCGTCAGGGGCCGGTCGGGCCGGGGCTGCTCGGTCAGGGGCTGCTGGGCTGCGGACCGGTCGGCCAGGGGCTGATCGGGTACGGGCTGCCCGGACTGGGGTCGCTCCGCCTGGGTCATGACTGACTCCCTCGCGCGATGTCGCCGTGCCGCATGCCGCCGCGGAACGCGTGCCGGCCGCTTCGGGGCTCCGTGCCCCCGGACTTGCCTCCTCGGCGTTCCCCGGTCAGCACCGCGAAGAACTCGTGGGCCTGCACGAGGGTTTCCCGCAGCTCTTCCGTGCTGGGCTCATGCCCGTTCGCGCCGTGCGCCACGCCACGTATGCGGCGGTAGCCGTCGAGGTGCTGGGGATGGTGCACCGAGAGGGCGGCCAGCTGCTCCTCCGCGGAGCCGTCCGGGAAGCCGCGCTCCTGCGCGAGCCGGCCGAGCAACGCCTCGGCGTGGGCGACCGCGCGGGTGGGCGAGTCGACGAACTCCTCCTGCACGCGGGCCCATTGGACGGAGTAGCGACTGCGCTCCTCGGGCGTAGGAGGCTCGACCTTCAGGTTTCCGTACCGCCGGACCCGCTCGTCCAGGTCCTTCTCGGCGGCTTTGACGTCGCCGTCGTGCTGGGCGACGGTCCGGTCGTACTCCGGCCCGAAGCGGCGGCGCAGCCCGCTGCCCCGCCGGGCGAGGACCGTTCCGAGAACCGCCGCCACGACCACGATCACCGCGACGGCTATGAGGATGATGAGGACACCACTGGACATGGCCTGCCTTCCCGTCGGTGAACGGCCCGCACCACGGGCCGTCCTGATGCGAGTAGGCGCGAGAAGGCCGGATAAACGCGGTATCCGGCGAGCTCCTTTCCCCGCGGGACCGGGGCGGCGTTCACCCCATCGGGTCACGCGATTTTCCCCCGGGGCCCGGGGCGGAGAGGCTGTGATGGTCATCCCTCACATACAGGAGGAAATCGTGCGTATTCGCACCGCTCTCGTCGCAAGCGTCCTGGCCGCCACCGCCGTGATAGGCAGCGCCGGAGCCGCTGCCGCGGACCCGGAGCCGCCGACCGGCGTGGCCAAGGACTCCCCCGGGGTCGTCTCCGGCAATGTGATCCAGATTCCTGTCGACATCCCGGTCAACGTGTGCGGCGACACCATCGACATCATCGGCCTGCTCAACCCGTCCTCCAACAACACCTGCCACTCGAGCTGATCTTCGGCTCCGCCACACCCCGTCGCCCCGGAACCTCGGTCTGGTTCCGGGGCGGTTGGGCGCCGTCAGCCACCCTTGAGCACCGTCGCTGACCTAGCCGAGGAGCAACGCCGCCTCCCAGCCGAGGACTTCGGGCTCCATCGCGAGGCCCGCACCTCCCTCGACGTAGGTGTGGAGAGCCAACGCCGCCCCGGCCTCCCCATCCAGAAAACCCGCCCCACCTGCCGGATCATGGCTCACCAACTGGCCCGCCAGGTAGGGAAGTTGTCCGGCCATCTCCGCGTCCTCCAGGTCGTACGCCATGCGTGCGGCGATGTGCAGCAGGCCTCCGGTGCCGTGGCAGAGGCCCCTTCCCTCCAGGGCCCGGGGACCGCTCGGGCGCGCGAGTGTCGCGCGCAGTGAGCGGGCGGCCGACTCCCGCCAGCCCCGCTCGTTCAGCGCGCGTCCCGCCAGGAACAGGGCGCGTGCGACACCGGGTGGGCCGTAGCACCACGCGTCTCGCGTCGGCGGGTTCGGGGAGCGCTCGCCGCCGAGCTCGTCCTCGGCCCGCACGGCGAGCGGCCAATACGTTCCCTGGGCTCCCTCGCGCGCCTGCCGGATCAGCCACCCGGCGACCCGCCCGATCGCCTCCTCCTGGCCCCGCACACGGACGCCCTGCTCGTGCGCGACGGCGAGGAGGGCGAGCGGGCCCGGAATGCCGTGCGCCAGGCCGAGGTTGAGGTGCCCCTTGGGGTAGTCCGGGCTCGGGCCCCGCGGTCCGGGGGCGTCCGCCGTCCACCAGCCGGGCAGGGTGCCGTGCGCGGTGACGGCCGGTTCGGCGAGGTCGACCAGGGCCTCCAGGCACTCCCGCACCGCGGGGCCGTGCGGATCGAGCGCGAGGAGCAGCCGGGCGAGGCCCGACAGTCCCGAGACCGTGTCGTACAGGTGTGACGGCGCGCCGGTGCCCGCGGCCCGTCTGGCCCGCAGGGCACGTGCCCGGAGCAGGGCGGCCCCGGCGACGCGCGGCGTGAGGGCGTCCAGGAGCGAACGGTAGGCATCGGGTCCGGTCGCGGCGTGGCGGGCGGCGAAGGCGACGGCCGCCGCCCCGCCGTACAGCCCTGAGGCCCGCAGCCCGCCGACGGGGCGGATGGCGGCGGCGAGGTGGGCGTGGGCGACCGCGCGGGCTTCGGTGTCCCCGCCGGCGGCGAGGGTGGTGAAGAGCAGGGCGATGCCCGGGTGCCCGAAGGCAAGCGAGTCGGCCCGCTCGGGGCGGAGCGCGTCCGGGGCGCGCAGCCGCGCGGCCAGGGAGTCGAGGACGTCCCTCGCCCGCTCCCTGGAGAGCGCCTCGGTCTCGGCGCTCATGGGCGCGGATGCCGAGCGCCTCGAAGCCGCACCTGGCCAGGGCCTGGACGAGGCTTCATCCGGCCTACGCCGACCGGTTCCTCCGGGAGGACCACGCGCTCCACGGTACGCGCTTGTGCACACAAACACCCTTGGTCTCAGACCAGTTGCTGATTGACGCGCTGTCCGCCGGTCACCATCCGGGCCGGGTCCGGGCGCCGGTGCGGTCAGCTCATCGAGCACGCGACCTGCCCTGCGCACGGCCCGGGACGGCCGGTCGCCTTCGGAGCCCTCGGCACCGACGGCGCGCGGACGGTCGTCGCCCGCTCGGCGGTCCTGTTCCGGTGAATCATTGACCTCAAGTCCGGTCGAGGTCGTACGTTCCTCGCATGAGTATGGAAGCCACCGCGTGGACGCAGCTCCACAACGTCATGACCGCCCAGCAGGAACGACGCCCCTTCAACCGGGCCACACTGCGCCGGATCGGCGCGTTCGCCCGTCCGCACCGGCGCCGCATCGCCCTCTTCCTGGTCCTGAGCGTCGCCACGGCGCTGCTCGCGGTGGCCACGCCGCTCCTGGCCGGGCGGGTCGTGGACGCGATCGTCGGCGGCAAGCAGGGCGGAACCGTGACGCGGCTCGCCCTGCTCATCGCCGCGATCGCCCTCGCCGAGGCGGCGCTCGGCATCGTGAGCCGGTGGCTGTCCTCGACGCTGGGCGAGGGGCTGATCCTCGACCTGCGGACCGCCGTCTTCGACCACGTCCAGCGGATGCCGGTCGCGTTCTTCACACGGACCCGCACGGGCGCGCTCGTGAGCCGTCTCAACAACGACGTCATCGGTGCCCAGCGCGCCTTCAGCAACACGCTGTCCGGTGTGGTCAGCAATCTGGTCACCCTGCTGCTCACCCTCGCCGTGATGCTGAGCATCTCCTGGCAGATCACGCTGCTCGCGCTCGTCCTGCTGCCGGTGTTCGTGCTGCCCGCGCGCCGCATGGGCACCAGAATGGCGCGGCTCCAGCGGGAGGCCGCCGAGCACAACGCCGCGATGGGCACCCGGATGACGGAGCGGTTCTCGGCGCCCGGCGCGACCCTGATCAAGCTGTTCGGGCGGCCCGCCGACGAGTCGGCCGAGTTCGCCGCGCGGGCGGGCCGGGTGCGCGACATCGGCGTCCGTACGGCGATGGCGCAGTCCGCGTTCATCACCGCCCTCACCCTCGTATCGGCCCTCGCCCTCGCCCTCGTGTACGGGCTCGGCGGCTACTTCGCGCTGCACGGCACCCTCGAAGCGGGCGCGGTCGTCTCGCTGGCGCTGCTCCTGACCAGGCTGTACGCGCCGCTCACCGCGCTGGCCGGGGCGCGGGTGGAGGTCATGAGCGCGCTGGTCAGCTTCGAGCGGGTCTTCGAGGTGCTCGACCTCAAGCCCCTCATCGCGGAGAAGCCCGGGGCGCGCGCGGTCCCCGCGGGTCCGGTGTCCGTGGAGTTCCACGACGTGCGCTTCGGCTACCCGTCCGCCGACAAGGTCTCGCTCGCCTCGCTCGAAGAGGTCTCCAGCCTGGACACCCGGGGCGGCACCGAGGTGCTGCACGGGGTGTCGTTCCGGGCCGAGCCGGGACAGATGGTGGCGCTGGTCGGCTCGTCGGGCGCGGGCAAGTCGACGGTCGCCCAGCTGCTGCCGCGGCTGTACGACGCCGACGCGGGCACGGTGCGCCTCGGCGGCATCGACGTACGGGACCTGACCGCCGACTCGATCCGGGACACGATCGGCATGGTCACCCAGGACGGGCACCTCTTCCACGAGTCGGTCCGCGCCAATCTGCTGCTGGCCCGGCCGGACGCCGACGAGGAGCAGCTGTGGGAGGCGCTGCGCCGGGCCCGACTCGACGGTCTGGTCGCCTCCCTGCCCGACGGTCTCGACACCGTGGTCGGTGAACGCGGCTACCGGCTGTCCGGAGGCGAGCGCCAGCGGCTGACCATCGCCCGCCTGCTGCTGGCCCGCCAGCGCGTCGTCATCCTCGACGAGGCCACCGCCCACCTCGACAACACGTCCGAGGCCGCGGTCCAGGAGGCCCTCGGCGAGGCGCTGGAGGGACGCACCGCGGTGGTGATCGCCCACCGGCTCTCCACGGTGCGCTCCGCCGATCTGATCCTGGTCGTGGAGGACGGCCGCATCGTGGAACGCGGCACGCACGACGAGCTGCTCCAACTCGGCGGCCGCTACGAGGAGTTGTACCGCACCCAGTTCGAGCGCCCCGGCGGCGCGCCCGCCCTCGGCTGACCGCGCGAGCGGACCGGGGGTGGTCGGGCTCGGCGCGTGGCGCCCGGACCGGTCGGGCTTGTCGGCCGGTTCAGGTGGGCGGCCCAAGGAGCCGGTCGACATCGGTGACGGCGCCCAGCGCACCGCGCAGGGCGCCCACAGCCATGGCGTGCAGCTCGGCCCGGGAGAACGTCTCGTTGGTCAGCCAGTCCAGGCACAGCGCGCGGACGAAGACCAGCCAGGCGGTGAGCGCGGCCGAGACCGTGTCCCGGGTCCGGCCCTCCAGACCGGTCGCGTCGAGTACGCGCCGGCTCAGCTCGGCCAGCTCGTCGTCGATGATGGCCTGGATCACCGGGTCCCCAGCGAGGACCCGGTTGGCGGCCAGCACGGTGTGCCGGTTCGCGGCGAAGTAGTCGAAGTGGACATCGAGCCCGGCGGACAGCTGGTCGCGCAGGGACAGCGCCGGGTCGATCGGCGAGCCGTCCAGGAGCCGGTCGGAGGCCCGCTGATAGATGGCGGCGAACAGCGCGCCCTTGTTGGGGAAGTAGCGGTACAGCAACGCCCTGGAGACACCGGCCTGTTCGGCGACGTCCTCCATGAGCACATCGTCGTAGGGCTTCGCCGCGAAGAGGCGGGCTCCGGTGTCGACCAGCTCCCTGCGGCGCTCATCGGGGCTCAGCCTGCGGCGCACGGTCACGGAGCCCAGGTTACTTGACGCGTGTCTACCAACGAACCTATGGTCGCCTTAGTAGACACTCGCCTAGTAAGGCGGAGGGGGACCCTACCGTGGCCAGGCTCCTGAAGTGGCTTTCCTGGACGATGGGCATCGCCGATGTGCTGATCGGCGCCGTCCACCTCGTCATCGGCATGGATTCCGTGTCCGGCGCGGGCTCGCCCGGCCCGACCGTGGACAGCCTCATGCGCTTCTTCGCCGCGATCTTCCTCGGATACGGACTGGCCTGGATCTGGGTGGCACGGCAGTCGCCGATCCCGGCGCGGGCGGTGCGTCTGCTCGCGGGGGTCTTCTTCCTCGGCGGCGCCTCCCGGCTCGTGTCCTGGGCCGCCCTCGGCCGCCCGGACTGGTTCCAGCTGGTCCTGATGGGCATCGAACTCGCCCTGCCCCCGCTCTATTTCTGGCTCGCGCCCGCCGACGAACGCGCGGCCGCTGCCCGCGTCCGGAAGGCCGGGGAGCCGGTCGGCGCCGCGGCCCGCCCAGCCCCGTAGCGAACGACGCGCACCGGCGCGCCAGACCGGACCAGAGCACGTCCGGGCCCACGACCGGGGGCCGATTACGCCACATTCCGTACGCGGACGAAAGCTTGACGATCACGAGGCAACGGATCGCGCCGGATCCCTGTCTAGTTCGGTGCGCACCCCTGAGTCGGTGCGGCTGGGCGCGTCCGCCGGGGCGGCGTCCGGAACGACCAATTGCAGAGAGTGTTCTTGATCCATGGGGCTGACAAGTACCACCGTTCTGGCCTTGGCCGTGCTCTGCACGGTGCTGCTGTCCCTCGTCGTCGTGTGGCAGTGGCCGCGGTTGGCGAAGCAGGGGTGGCGGCAGGTTGTCGGGCGGGTGGGCCTGATGTGCGCGGTTCAGCTGCTGCTTTTCTCCGCCGTGGGCCTCGCGGCCAACAAGACGTTCCTCTTCTACGGCTCGTGGGCCGATCTGCTGGGCCAGCAGGACGGCGTGGGCGTCCTCGACGCGAAGGCGGTGGCCAGCCCGGGCGTGAAGGTGGTCGGCAAGCAGAAGGTCGACGTCCCCGGCGCCGGGAAGCCGAGCATCGGCGGCGAGGTGCAGAGCGTCTCGATCCAGGGCGCGCGGTCCCGGATAGCCACCCCGGCGTACGTCTATCTGCCGCCGGAGTACTTCCAGAAGGGGTTCGAGAAGAAGTCCTTCCCGGTCACCGTGGTGCTGACCGGCTTCCCCGGCACGGCCGAGAACCTCATCAAGGGGCTGCACTACCCGAAGACGGCGTGGACGCTGTCCAAGGAGAAGAAGACCCAGCCGATGATCCTGTTGATGATGCGGCCCACCGTGGCACCGCCGCGCAACACCCAGTGCATCGACATCCCCGGCGGCCCCCAGACGGAGACGTTCTTCGCCGACGACGTGCGCCAGGCCATCTCGGGCACGTACCGCGTCGGCACGAAGGCACGGAACTGGGGCTTCATCGGCGACTCGACGGGCGGCTACTGCGCGTTGAAGATCGCCCTGGAGCACCCGGAGGCGTACGCGGCGGGCATCGGTCTCTCCGCCGACTACAAGCCGGACGTGGACATGGACTCGGGTGACCTCTTCCACGGCAACAAGCACCAGGAGAAGCGCGCCGATCTCCTGTGGGCCCTCGACCACCTGCCCCAGGGCAACTCCTCCTTCCTGGTCACCACGTCGAAGCAGGGCGAGAGCAACCTGGAGGAGACCAAGAAGTTCATCGCCAAGGTCAAGAAGCCCGCGCGGGTCTCCTCGATCACGCTCGACTCCGGCGGCCACAACTTCAACACGTGGCTCCGGGAGATTCCGCCGTCCCTGGAGTGGCTGAGCGCCCGCCTCAACGCGAACTGACCGGGCGGGCCCGCCCGCCGGAGAGAAACTCGCCTGCTCCGCGCAGCCAAGTCGCCTATCGTCAACGTGATTTCCGGCCGCCGCCCTGTGCGGCCGGAACGACGACGACGTGGAGGACGATTGTGCGCTACCGCGAGCTGGGACGCAGCGGGCTGTCCGTGTCAGAGATCGGTTACGGCGCGTGGGGCATCGGGGCGTCCAGCTGGGTGGGTGCCACCGAGGACGATTCCGTACGCGCCCTGCACCGGGCCATCGACCTGGGTGTGAACTTCATCGACACCGCCCGCGGCTACGGCGAGAGCGAGCGGATCGTCGGCCGGGTGGTGCGCGAGCGCTCCGGCGGCTCGGGCGAGGAGGTGCTCGTCGCCACCAAGGTGCCGCCGGCGAACGGCATATGGCCGCCGCGCGACGGCACCCACGTGGCGCAGGTGTTCTCCGGCGACCATGTCCGCGCCAGTCTGGAGACCAGTCTGCGCGCGAGCGGCCTCGACCACTTTGACGTCCTGCAGTTCCACGTCTGGAACGACGAGTGGGTGGGCCAGGGCGACTGGCTGGAGACCATCGCCGAGCTGAAGCGAGAGGGCACGATCCGCCTGTTCGGCGTGTCCGTCAACGACCACCGGCCCGACAGCGCTCTGGCTCTGGTCCGCAGCGGCGTCGTGGACAGCGTGCAGGTCATCTACAACATCTTCGACCAGTCCCCCGACGACGCGCTGTTCCCGGCCTGCCAGGAGCACGGGGTGGGCGTCATCGTGCGGGTGGCGCTCGACGAGGGCGGCCTCACCGGCCGGATCACCGCCGACACGACGTTCCCCGAGGGCGACTGGCGCAACCGCTACTTCAGGGGCGACCGCCCGGCCCAGGTCGAACGGCGGGTCGCCGCACTCGTCGAGGACCTCGGCATCGCCCAGGACGAGATCGCCGAGACCGCGCTGCGCTTCGTCCTGAGCTCCCCGGCGGTGTCCACCGTCATCCCCGGCATGCGCAGCCTGCGCAACGTGGAACGCAACACGGCCCTCAGCGACGGCCGCGCGCTGACCGCCGACCAGCTGGCCGTGCTGGCCAAGCACCGGTGGCAGCGCAACTTCTACTCCTGAGCCCCGATCCTGCGGCTCCCGGCCCCCGGGCGGGACGCGGTACGGATACCGCGTCCCGCCCGGGTCGTACGGAGCGGACGGCGCCCGGGGTGCGCCCGGGTCAGACCAGGTCTACGTGGTACTGACCCGCCTTGTAGTCGGCGAACAGCGTGTACTCGACCTCGGTGCTGGCCGCCGTGTCCTCGCCGAGGTCCTTCTCGACGGGCTCCAGGTCGACCAGGGCGTACTCGCTGTAGCCCTCGAAGTCTCCGGGGCCGTCCGCGACGGCGATGTGGATGGGGGTGTCGTCGGGCAGGCCGGCGAGGGCTTCTCGCAAGCGGCCCGCGGTCCATACCTGCGGGGCGTGGTGGAAGGTGTCCGTCATGGGCGGAGAGTAGCCGCGCTTCCGGCCCACCCGACGCTCCCCCGCCAACGGAACCGCAACAGCAGTCGCTTGGCCTACGCCGCCGGACGGAGCCGCCCTGCGCGGGCAGTCACCGCGGACCTCGCACACCGCCTTGACCACGCCCTTTCACCCTCCGTGATCACGTCCGCCTGATCTGCACGTGCTTGATGTTCACGGGCAGTGTGGGGTACCCGTCGCCGGGGCCGTTCTGGTCGTCCTCGCCGCCCGCCGCGATCTTCTGCAGGGTGTCGAGCCCGGAGGTGACCCTGCCGAACGGCGTGTAGGCGGGCGAGAGCTTGGTGTCCTTCCAGACGAAGAAGAACTGGCTGCCGTTGGTGTTCGGCCCGGCATTGGCCATCGCCACCGTCCCGGCCGGGTAGGTGGCTCCCGTGAGGTTCTCGTCCGGGAAGGAGTACCCCGGACCGCCGCTGCCCGTGCCGGTCGGGTCGCCGCACTGCAAAACGTACAGCCGGGCGGTGGTGAGCCGGTGGCAGTGCGTCCCGTCGAAGTAGCGCTTCTCGGCGAGGAATCGGAAGGAGTTGGTGGTGCACGGCGCCTTGTCGGTCAGCGCCTTGAAGGTGATGGAGCCCTGGCTTGTGCGCAGGGTGGCGTTGAACGGACGGGCGGCCTTGACCGGGTCGAATTCCGGTATCCCCTTGTAGTTGTCGGCGGGGACGGCCGGGGTGTAGGCGCAGGCCGCGGTCGGTTGCGCCGGGGTGGCGGCGCCGGCCTGCGTCGCCGTGGCGAGCGGGATCAGGACGACTGCGGCGAGCAACGCGCCTTTTCTGCGGTGCACTTGAGGGTTCCTTCCGAAGGGGGACGGGCCTGACATGGGCGCATCATCCCTTCCCCCTCGCCCGCACACCATGCGCCCGGGGGCGGTCCACCCCTCCGGACACTGAAGGCATTCGTCCCGGCCCCGAGAACGTCCGATCTGCACATCAACTGCCATACACATTCCGGACGTTATTCGGTCCAGGTGGAACGGATCGCCGCGATCCACTGTCCTACAGGGCGCACATCCCAAAGGGAACGAAAGGGGAACAGCATGTACGTATCTGGCATGCGCAGGATCGTCACCGCAGGCGCCGTTGCGGCTCTCGCCGGATCGGGAATCCTCCTCGGCGCGGGCGGGGCCTCGGCGGCGACGCCGACGCCGCAGCCCGTCAGCGCCTCCGCCCAGCAGGCACCCGTCGCCACGCCGGCGGCCCAGCCCACGGGCAAGGTCGTCGCCAAGGGCGGACTGTGGGTCCACCAGGAGGCGAACACCACCTCCAAGCGGCTCAACCTGCTGCCCCAGGGCACGGTCACCGCACTGGAGTGCAAGAAGGCCGGCCAGAGCGTCGACGGCAACAAGCTCTGGTACAGGCTCGGCGCGGGCAAGCCCGGCTGGGTCAGCGCCCGCTACGTCCAGAACCTCGCGGCCGTGCCGTACTGCAAGTAGCACCACACCGGAGCGCCAACAGCCGCCTGATCACCGGCTGTTGGCGCCCCCGCCGCCGGGCGTGACCTCCCGGCCCCCGCTCCGCCGCCCCTCTATGGGGCGCCGCACAGCGGTGCTAGCCTCGACTTATACGGAACCGTATAGATTGGGGCCCGGTCATGAGACTCCCCGCGACCGCGCACACGTCCCGCCCGTGGCGGATCCACGAGATCGCGGACGACTTCACCCTTGAGGACGTGTGGGCGCTGCCCACCCCGGGCGGCCCTGACGAACTCGACCGCCTGGTGCGCCTGTTCGCGGCGGGCAGGGCGGCTCAGCCCTCCTCCGCCGTGCCGCGCTTCCTCTTCGCCGTCAGATGGCAGCTCGGGAAGCTGTTCGGCTGGGACAGGCCGGACGCGGGCGTGGGCGGCCGAGTGCCCACGCTGCGCGACCGGCTTCCGGAAGACCTCCTCGCGGGTCCCCGGGGGCCCGCGTTCAAGAGCGGAGACCCCTTCTCCTCCGTCTACCAGACCCATGACGAGTGGGCGGCCGAGCTGGCCAACAAGACGGTGCACGCGGTACTGCACATCGGGTGGGTCCCCGACGAGTCCGACGGCCACCACGGCCAGATGGCCATCCTCGTGAAGCCCAACGGACGGCTGGGCACCCTCTACATGGCGGCCATCAGGCCCCTGCGCCATCTCGGCGTGTACCCCGCGATGATCCGGTCGATCGGTGACCAGTGGAAGGCGAATCCGACCGCGCCGACGGCGAGTTGACGCACGCCCCGCAGGTCGCCGGGCGCGCCTGCGCCCAACCTTCCTGAGTGGCCCGCCTAGTTCGGCCGGTGGGCGGTGATGAGCCAGGCGCTGCTGCGCAGGCGCACCGCGCCGTCGCTCCGGTGGGCGCGCAGGATGCCCGTCAGCTTGTGGCGGGCGCGCTCCCGGGCCCGCTCGTCGACCTGGCCGAGCAGGTGGCGGCCCGGGCCCGAACCGAGCATGAACTCGGTGGCGTCCTCGGCGTCCCGGCCCCATGTCCCGTACGCCTGTGCCCTCGCCACCTCTACGTGCTCGAATCCGGCGGCGGAGAGCAGCGAGCGGACGGCGTCCGGTTCCGACAGGGAGAGCATGCCCGGGCCGCCCGGGGCCCCGAAGCCGCCGACCGGCAGCACGTCGCCCAGCTCCACGAGCGCCTGCAACCATTCGTTGTCCCGGGCCTCCGCGGGGCACACGAACGCCAGACGCCCGCCGGGCCGCAGGGCGCGGGCGATGTTGGCGAACGCCGCGACAGGGTCGTCGAAGAACATCACCCCGAAACGGCTGATCGCCACGTCGTGCGCGCCGGGAACGAAGTCGTGGACCTGGGCGTCGGCCCGCACGAAGCTCACGTTGCCGACGCCTTCACGCCGCGCGGACGCGCGGGCACGGGTCAGCATCGGCTCCGACAGGTCCAGCCCCAACACGGCGCCGTCCGGGACCTGTTGTGCGGCCAACCGCGTGGTGCGCCCGGCTCCGCACCCGATGTCCAGAACCTGATCGCGGTCCGAGAGCGCCGCGGCGGTCAGCAGCGGGCGGTCGAAGCCGCCGTTCACCGCGTCCCAGCGCTCCTGGTGGCGGGCCCAGTGTTCACCTTCGTACCCGTTCCACGCCTGTTCCTGTGCGGTGTTGACGATGTGCCTCATGTCGATGTGCCCCCTATGGGATGCGGCACCCAGAAGCTAGTATGGGCGCTCGCCCAAAGCGTATGGGCGAGCGCCCATACCGGCAATCCCCGTGAGACAAAGGGCCGTTGACGGAGGGCGCGTACGTACGCTTCGTTCCGCCCCCACGTCGAAGACGATGTTCAAGGAGTCGCCCCCATGTCACCGCGCGGAGTTGCCATCCCCGATGTCCGCGAGCGGCTCTTCGACGCCGCGGTACGGGTGCTGTCCCGCGAGGGCCCGGCCGCGCTCACCAGCAGGGCCATCACCAGCGAGGCGGGCTGCGCCAAGGGGATGCTGCACGCGCACTTCGACGGCCTGGACGAGTTCGTCGCGGAGCTGGTGCTGGACCGGTTCGCCCGCTGCGCGCGACAGGCCGCGGAGCTGCCCGGCCAGGCCGGCCGGGCCCACGTGGCCGATAACCTCGGGGAACTGGCTCTCGCCCTGCTCACCTCCCTCGACCCCACGGTGGCGGGCCTCGCGATGACCCGCCCCGCCACCTCCCTGCGCATCCGCCAGGCCCTGGACGCGGGCGCGCCGGCGTTCGGAGCCATCCAGGATTCGATCGCCGCCTATCTGGACGCCGAGGTCCGCCTGGGCCGCCTCGCGGAGACCACCGACACGGCTTCGATCGCCCTCGCCCTGGTCGGTACGCTCCACCACCTGGCGATGACCGGCTGGGCGGGCGAGCCCGACCCGCGCGACCAGGCTCTGCGACTGGTCGACCTCCTCGTCGGAGGCGCCCTGCGCTGACGGCACGGGGTCAGAGGATTCCGAGCAGCCGCCCCAGGGTTCCGCCGAGGACGAGGTCGCGCAGCTCGCCGGGCGGAGTGACGCGCTCGACGGTCGCGCGGGCGAGCACGGGGTCGCCGTAGGGCGCGTCCGAACCGAAGAGGGTGCGCTCGGGGAGTTCCTGGACGGCCAGCTTCACGGCGAAGATGACGTTGGCCGTGGAGAGCTCCAGGTACATGTTCGGTGTGTCCCGGGCCAGTTCGATGGCGGTCATCCAGTTGAGGCCGCCGAGCTGGCTCACGATCAGCGGCACTCCGGGGTATCGCACGGCGAGCCCGGCCAGCGTGTGGAGGTCCTCGGCCGTCGTCGGGGCGAAGCCGTGCACGACGACCGGCAGCCCTCCGTGCTCGTGCGCCGCCTCGATGACGGGCGCGAGCCGTGCGGCCTGGCCGGGGGGCGGGGTGAGCTCTCCGATGCCGTGCAGCCGGCCTCCGACGACGTCCCGCTCGACCGCAGCGGCGATCTGCGCGGCGGGAAGGTCCGTGCGCACGGACCCGAACCCGATGAACCGCTCCGGGTGAGCGGCCAGGGCGTCGTCCAACTCCTTTCGTGCGACGCGGAATCCATCGTCCGTATCGCCCTCGCCGGCCAGCGCCCGGTGCAGGGCACCCATCTCGTGGCGCAGCGAATCGAGGCCGGTGGCCCGCTCGGGGTGAGGACGGGTCCCGAAGAGCACGGCCCGGTCCACCCCCGCCTCGTCCAGGAGCCGGAGGTGGACGTCCACCGGGTCGTGCACATGGCTGTGGGCGTCGATGATCACGGAGGTCCCTCTCCTTCACGGGCCGCGGGAATGCGGCCGACGACGCCCACTGTTGCTCCCTGACACTGTTGGAAGGTCAAGTACGAAAAGGGTGGACGCGCATGCTCATCGGTGAGCTGGCCGAACGGACCGCGACCAGCGAGCGCCTGCTGCGCTACTACGAACGGATGGGCCTGCTCACGCCCCAGCGCCGCCCCAACGGCTACCGGGTCTACGACGCCGACACCGAGGACTCCGTCACGCGCATCCGCGCCCTCCTCGCCGCGGGCCTGCCGACTCGCGTCATCAGGCAGGTGCTTCCCTGCACGACGCCGAGCGCCGCGGTGATGCCGTGCCCGGGTGTACTGGCTTCCCTGCGGCGGCAGTTGAGCGCCCTGGACGAGCGGGCGGCCCAGATCGCCGCGGCGAGGGAGATCCTGGTGGGAACCATCGCGGCGACCGAGCAGGCGTCGGCGGCCTCCGGGGCGCATCCGGTACCGCCGCGGGAACTCGACGAGGGCGGGGCGGGAGCTCCGTCCACGGAGGGCCCCGCCGCGAAGCCCGTGTAGGCTCGCGTGGGCCCGTGCAGGAATGGCCGCCGACGCGGCCCTCCCACCGGTGTGTGCGCACGACCCGTTGGCAGACGCCCCGGAGTGTGGCGTTTTCGTCGAGCGCTGACCTCTCTTGTTTCCCACAAGTTTCCTCCTGGCACCTGTACATACGACTACCCGCCAGTAGTGTGTGGCCGCACGGACGTGGCCGATAAGCGCCGTGCCCTCAATTGACCGCATGACCAGGGGGATACCCATGCGCGGGATGAGCCGCCGCCAGTTCGTTTCGAGGATGTCCGCCGTGGCCGCGGGGGCCGCCCTGTGGTCGGCGACGGCGCAGGACCGGGCGCTGGCGGCCACCGCCGCGCGGGCCGTGCGCATCGGCGGTACCACCCTCGAACAGGCCGCGATGCCGGTCGGCAACGGCCCGTACAAGCGGCTCGTGGCGGGACCGGGATGGCCGCTGGTGGTCCGCGGTGAACTGGCCGCCGCCGGTTCCGGCCGGGACGACCGGCGCACCGGGCTCGCCTCCTTCGTCCAGTTCACCGACCTGCACCTGGCGGACACCGAGTCGCCCGTACGGTTCGAGTACCTCGCCCAGTACAACGACAGCGCTCACCGCCCCCAGGAGACCCTGACGGTGCGCGGTGCCTCCTCACTCGTCGAGCGGGTCAACGCGGTGCGCCAGGGCCCGTACACCGGAATGCCGTTCGGCATGGTGATGGCCACCGGCGACAACACCGACAACCACGAACTCATCGAGCTCGACTGGTACTTGACGGTCATGAGCGGCGGCCGGATCACCCCGAGCAGTGGCGACCCCGCGCGCTACGAGGGCGTCCAGAACTCCGGCAGCGCGGACTACTGGAACCCCGAATCGTCCTTCCAGGACACCTACAAGGCCAAGGCGCTCCCGCAGATCCCCGGCTTCCTGTCGGGCGCCGGCCGCCCCTTCGACGCGCCGGGGCTGAGCGTGCCCTGGTACACGACCGTCGGCAACCACGACGACAGCATCGAGGGCAGCCTGCCCGACCTGGGCCTCCTCAACGACCTCTACACCGGCGACCGCAAGATCGAGGGCTGCGACGACGCCACCGCGGCGAAGCTGGCGTACGCGCTGCGCCACGACCCGGCCCAGGCGGCCATCCTGCTGGGGAAGCTGCTCGCCAACGGCGGGGCGATCCGCCGGGTCACCCCGGACGAGCGCCGTCGCCCGTTCACCCCGGCCGAGTTCGCCAAGGCGCATCTGAACCCCGCCCACACCGGCGCCGGGCCGATCGGCCACGGCTTCACCTCGGACGCGGCGAGCAGCGGCCACCTCTACTACACCTTCCCGCTGGCGAGCGGCGTGCTCGGCATCAGTCTGGACACCACCAACAGGGCCGGATTCGCGGACGGTTCACTCGGCACCGCCCAGCTCAACTGGCTCGAGTCGGTGCTCAAGTCGCACAGCAGCCGCTGGTACGACACCGACGGGCATGTGGTGCGCGGCGGTTCGAGCGACTCGCTCATCGTCCTGTTCAGCCACCACACCAGCGCCACGATGGGCAACCTGCTGCCCGACCCGTACCACCCCTTCGAGGGGCGCCACGACGGGAACGCGCTGGTCGCGCTGCTCCAGCGCTACCCGAACGTGGTGGCGTGGGTGAACGGCCACACCCACGAGAACCGGATCCTCCCGCACGGCCACGCCGTCCCCGAGCGCGCCTTCTGGGAGATCAACACCGCCTCCCACGTCGACTACCCGCAGCACGCCCGCATCATCGAGATGGCCGACAACGGCGACGGAACCCTGTCGCTGTTCACCACGCTCATCGAGTCCGCCGCGCCCTACACGACGGACTTCGCCGACACCTCCGACCGGGGACTGGCGGCCCTCTACCGCGAGCTGTCCTACAACGACCCGTACGCCACCCCGGCCGTCAAGCTCGGCACCTCCCTCGACCACAACACCGAGCTGCTCCTGGCCCACCCCGGCAAGTAACGGCACTTCATGCCAAGGCCGCGCTTCCTGTTCAGGGGGACGCTGTCCGTCACCCCCGGTTCGCCTCGGCGGCCTCCGCTGACGGCCGGTGGAGCCGACGCCGTCGACGGGCCGGTGCTCCGACGGCCGTGTCCGCCTGGCGGGGCGGCCGGGCGGGCGTTCCACTGGGAGGGCCGGGAGCCGGGCGACACACGACGAGGAGTACACCTGCGATGGCGGACACCCACCACGTTCTGCTGATCTCGTTCACCGACGCGGAGCGGTGCCGCGCGGCCTTCGAGGAGGCCGTTTCGCTGCCGGGGCTGCGCCAGGCGGCCATCCTGGAGCGGTCGGCCGAAGGATTGCTGGACGTGCCCGACAACCATGTGCGGGGTGTCGGTGTGCCCACGGTGGGCGGTGGTCTGGTCGGCGGTCTCGTGGGGCTTCTCGGCGGCCCGATCGGCGTCCTGCTCGGCAGCGCGGCGGGAGCCACCCTGGCCAACGCGGCGGAGAACCGTCAGCTCCTGGAGGACGGCGCCGGCCTGATCGTCCTGAGCAGCAGGGTCGAGGACGGAACGTCGATGCTGGTCGTCGATCTCCACGAGTCCTCGCAGCAGCCCGCGGACGAGCTGGCCCAGCGCCACAGCGGGCGCCTCCAACGCCTGTCGGCCAAGGACTTCGCCGCGCAGGTGGAAGCGGCGGAACGGGCCGCACAGGACACCGAAAAGGCGTGAGGAACTCACGCGACCCGGCCCGGCCGAACGGCGCGGACAGTAAGCAGCGCCAGCTCAACCTCGGTGCCACACAAGCCGGTTGACGCATGTTGAAGCGCGCATCGCTGTCCGTCACCGTCCAGAATCGACCTGTACAGGACAGCTGGCCGCTGCGATGGTGAAGGCAGAGGTGAGAGACCTGTCTTTCTGGTGGCAAGGCCGGTCCCGACCCGCTCGGCCCGAACGCACCATCACGCGCTCCCGGTGTGCAGTACCAGGCACAGGGCAGCCGTCGCGGGAGTTCCTGGCCGCCCATGCCGCCACCGGGAAGGCGCCCGGCGAGTGGGACGACAGGTTCCCTGGTACTCCCCCCACCAGGCGAGCCCCTCACTCGCCGGGCCCGCTCCGCCACCCTCGACGGACGGGGCGGCTTCCGCTCCCGCCCGCGACACCGCCCGGGCGCCGCCTCGCACTCCCCCTTGAAAGCGCGACGCGCATCGGCCGATAAAGTCCAGCACGCATATGGCCGGGGATCGCGATGGGGGTATGAGGCGGCGGTCTCAAGTTGTGCTGTATGAGCGCGAGTTGCGGCCTGCGCGGCGGGCATCAGGGACGCGGAACATCGGGTGCGCCCTGCCGGGGGTTCGGAAAATCCGAACCCCCGAAGCGGGTGGCTCCACGATGGTGGGAAAGGGGCCGCTGCGTCAGCCTTGATCCATGACCACTTCGTCCTCCCGCAGAGTGCTCCTGTCCACCGCCGCGCTGGCCATGGCCGCGTGCCTGACGTGCGCGGCGACGGCCAGCGCCGCGCCCGCGGCCCCGCCGGGCCCGTCGCGCCCATCGGGCCAGTCGAGCCCACTGGGCCTGGCGAGCCTGCCAAGTCCGGCGGCCCTGGCACGGATGTCGCTGCCGACGCCGACGGGGAGCTACCCGGTCGGCACGACTTCCCTCCATCTCACCGATCGCGGCCGGCCCGACCCCTGGGCGGGCTCCCAGCCGTACCGCGAGCTGATGGTCAGCGTCCGCTATCCGGCACGAGGCGTGGCCGGGCACCCGCGGGCCCCGCAGATGCTGCCGGGCGAGGCCGCCGGGTTCGACGCGATGAACAACCTGACCGGCATACCGCGGGGCCGGGTCGACTGGGCGGCCACCCGCAGCCATGCGTACACCGACGCGCCGGTCGCCCGGCACCGCGCGCGGGGCTTCCCCGTGGTGCTGTACTCGCCGGGGGTTGGGGACCCTCGCACCCTGGGCACCACGCTGTGCGACGGGCTCGCCTCGCGTGGCTACGTGGTGGTGATGATCGACCACACGTATGACGCGGGGGCGGTGGAGTTCCCGGGCGGCCGCGTGGAGAAGACCGTGCTGCCCCAGGAGTTCGAGAAGGCGGACAGGGCCGGGAGGGCGGAGGTCACCGCTCTGCTGAAGAAGACCGTGGCGGTGCGGGTGGCCGACACCCGGTTCGTGCTGGACCAGTTGGGGCGGCTGCCGGGCGCGCTGCGCGGTGCGCTCGACCTGAATGCCGTGGGAATGTTCGGGCAGTCGGCGGGCGGCTTCACGGCCGCCCAGACGATGCACGACGACCCGCGGATACGGGCCGCGGCCGACCTGGACGGCGTCATGGGTTACACCCAGCACGACGACGACCCCGCCAACCCGTCCTCCGTCGGCACCGACGGAGTCGACCGGCCGCTACTCCTGATGGGCAAGGAGGGCAACAACCATCACTCGGTGGCCTCCTGGGACGCGGTGTGGCAGCACAGCCGGGGCTGGCTCAGGGACCTCACCCTCGCCGGCTCCGGGCATGCGAGCTACACCGACCTCCAGTCCGAAATACCGCAACTGGCACGCGATGTGGGGCTCTCCGCAGGGACTGTCGCCGCCAACGTGGGCACGGTCCAGCCCCGGCGCTCGGTGGCCGCGCAGGAGGCATACATAACGGCCTTCTTCGACCGGTGGCTGCGCGGACAGGACCGGCCCCTGCTGGACGGCCCCTCCGCCCGCTTCCCGGACATACGGTTCGTGGACTGACCCGGGCACCATCCGCCGCGCGGGCCCAGGCCGCCACGCGACGACGAAACGTCGTCAGGATGGGACGCGGGGGAACTCCCGCGCACCACCCTGCCCGAACCACCCCGGCAGGAATTCGGGTGCCCCACGGCCATGTGCCCGGTACCGTGGAGGGCATGAAGGTCATCAGCCGTATCGACAGCGCGACCGCGCGAGCGACCAGCTCGCCGGTTGCCGCCGCCTGACCTCATTCCCCACTCCCCCGGCGACCGGAAACGGCCCGCCGGTGGTGCGTCGGACTCCTTGTTCCGGAATCCTCTCGGGATTCCCGTTCCGGAATCCCGTTCTGGATCTCTCATCCCGCCCCGTGCCCGCGGACCCTTCCGGCTGCCCCACACCGAAGGATCCGCAGTCATGAAAACCGAGAACATCATCCGTACCTTCGTCGAGTTCTTCGAGGAGCAGGGTCATCGGCGCATCACGGGGTCGACGCTGCTGCCACCGAAGGGCGATCCGGTGCTGTTCACCACGTCGGGCATGCATCCACTCACCCCCTACCTGGAGGGCCGCCGCCACCCCCTCGGCAGGCGGCTGGTCAACGTTCAGCGCTGTCTGCGCACGACCGATCTGGACGAGGTCGGCGACGGCAGCCACCTGACGGTCTTCGAAATGCTGGGTTCCTGGTCGCTCGGCGACTACGGGGGCTCACTGAGCCTGCGCTGGGGTCACGACCTGCTGGTCAAGGGTTTCGGCGTCGACCCCGGGCTGCTGCACGCCACGGTCTTCGGCGGCGACGAGGACTGCGGACCCGATACCGAATCACTGCGCACCTGGGAGGAGCTCGGGGTTCCGGTGGAGCTGACCACCGAGGAGAACTGGTGGTCCAACGGCCCCACCGGCCCGTGCGGGCCGGATTCGGAGATCTTCATCTGGACCGGAGACACCCCGCCCACGTCCACACCGACCGGTGACGAACGATGGGTGGAGGTGTGGAACCACGTGATGATGCGCCATCGTCGCGGCGAGGACGGCACGCTCGGCCCGCTGCCCCGGCCGAACGTCGACACGGGGATGGGGCTTGAACGGCTCGCCGCCGTCCTCCAGGGCAAGGGCTCGGTCTTCGAGACCGATCTGTTCGAGCCGTGGATGCGCTCCGTGCCGTCGCTCTGGCCCCTGGACGAACCGTCGCTGCGGCTGGTCTGCGACCATCTGCGATCCGGCATCGTCGTGATCGGCGAGGGCGTGGTGCCGTCGAACACCGGGCGCGGCTACGTCCTGCGGCGACTGGTGCGGCGAGCTCTCACCACCCTGTGGCGGGGCGACCCGTCCCGCTCGCTCGGCGATCTGCCCGAGGACCTGATCTCGCACACGCTGGACCACTTCGGGCAGCCGGTGCACACCGGCCCGGTGCGCGACGTGCTGCTCGACGAGGAGCGGCGCTTCTCCCGGCTCCTGGAGCGGGGCCGCCGCGTCCTGTCCCAGAGCCGGTTCTCCGGCCCGCTGGGCGAGGAGGACTACGGCTATCTGCACGACACCCACGGCCTGCCCCGTGACCTGGTGCGCGGTCTGCGGGGCGGCACGCCGGGGTGACACCCGGCATCGGCGCGGCGGACCGGCAGCCCTCGGACCTTAGACTCGGCGGATGGCCAAGTACTTTGACGTGCATCCCGAGAACCCCCAGCGGCGCACCATCAGCGGTGTGGCGGACAGCATCCGGGCCGGCGCGCTCGTCGCGTACCCCACGGACTCCTGCTACGCGCTGGGGTGCCAGCTGGGCAGCCGTGACGGCATCAACCGGATCCGGTCGATCCGCGAGCTGGACGACCGCCACCACTTCACCCTGGTGTGCCAGAACTTCGCCCAGCTGGGCCAGTTCGTGCAGATCGACAACGATGTGTTCCGCTCGATCAAGGCGGCCACACCGGGCAGTTACACGTTCATCCTGCCCGCGACGAGGGAGGTGCCGCGGCAGCTGCTGCACCCGAAGAAGAAGACGGTGGGGGTGCGCATTCCCGACCACGCCGTTGCCCAGGCCCTGCTCGCCGAGCTCGGCGAGCCGCTCCTGTCGAGCACTCTGCTCCTGCCGGACGAGGACGAGCCGCTGACTCAGGGCTGGGAGATCAAGGAGCGCCTCGACCACGTGGTGGACGCCGTGCTCGACTCCGGGGACTGCGGCACCGAGCCGACGACGGTCATCGACTTCTCCAACGGCGAGATGGAGATCGTGCGCCGGGGAGCGGGCGACACCTCGCGCTTCGAGTAGTCGCCCGCCGCCCGCACGGGTTTGGCGAGCTGTCAGTCGCGGCGGGGCCCGATGACGCGGCTCCCGTCGGACACCGTGATGGCCTGCGCGGGGCAGGCGTCGGCGACGTCCAGGATCCGCTCGTCCGGCTCGACGGCCTCGGTGAGCACCCGCGCGTGCTCACCCTCCAGTGCGAACACGTCGGGGGCCGCTCCGGCGCACATGCCCGAGGCCAGGCACAGCCGCGGGTCCACACGTACGGTCCAGGGCACGGCGCTCACCACGCGACCGGCATGACGCGCGGGCCACGGACCAGCATCTCGGACTTCCAGGTCACGTCCCCGGCCAGTTTCAGTCCGGGGAAGCGGTTGATGAGGGCGCTCAGGGCTTCCTGGAGTTCGAGCCGGGCCAGCGGGGCGCCCAGGCAGTGGTGGACGCCATGGCCGAAACCGAGGTGCTGGTTGCCCTCGCGGGCGATGTCGAGCACGCCGGGGGCGCTGAAGCGCAGCGCGTCGCGGTTGGCGGCGCCGGTCGCGACCAGGACGGGGGTTCCGGCCCGCACCAGGGTGCCGCCGACCTCGACGTCCTCGGTGGCGTACCGCGCCTGACCCGCCCCGCTGCCCAGCGGCACGAAGCGCAGGAGCTCCTCCACCGCGTTGGCGATGAGCTCGGGCCGGGCCCTGAGCCGCGCCAGCTGGTCGGGGTGTTCGAGCAGGGTCAGGGTGAAGTTGGGGATCTGCGAGGCAGTGGTCTCGTGTCCGGCCACCAGGACCGCCACGCACAGGTCGACGAGTTCGAGCTCGGAGAGCCGGTCACCGCCGTCGCGGGCCTCGATGAGCGCGGTCATCAGGTCGTCCTGCGGGTCCTGCCGGTGGCGCTCGATCAACTCGCCCATGTAGGCCCGCAGTTCCTCGCGGTTCGCCTCGAACTCCGCCGCGGTGAGGGAACTCGTCGACAGGGCCGCGTCGCTCCACACGCGAAAGCGCGGACGATCCTCGGTGGGCACGCCGAGCATGCGGCAGATCACCGCCACCGGAAGGGGCAGCGCGTAGGTATCCACGAGGTCGGCGGGCGGTCCGGCCGCTTCCAGGTCGTCGAGCAGGCTCGCGGTGAGCTCACGGACCTGGGGGCGGAGCTTCTCGACCTGCCGGACGGTGAACGCCCGCGCCACCAGGGAGCGCAGCCGGGTGTGGTCCGGCGGATCCATGCCCAGGATGCCGCTGTCGGTGCGCCCTTCCGACTGGCGGGGCTCGTCGTGGGCGGCGCCCTCGGCCCGGCTGAAGCGCTGGTCGCCGAGGACGAGCCGCGCGTCCGCGTAGCGGGTGACGAGCCAGGCGGGCTCGCCGTACGGCAGCTGCACGCGTAACAGGCCCGGCAGGTCGCGTACGCGCTCGTACTCGTCGGCGAGCTGGAGTCCGTCGGAGGTGTTGAAGGGATAGGCGAGGGGGGTGGTGTCGGCTGTCGTCACTGCGGCCTCCCGGATGTAAGCAGCTGCTTACAACCGTAGGGGCGCCCTCGGGGGCGGTCAACGGCGCATTGTGGCCGTTATCCTGACGGGCCGTCTGAGAGGATCCGTCGCCCATGGAAGATGCCCCCGACTCGCCTGCCGGTGAGCGCCGCCGTGATGCCGGAGCCACCCGCCGACGGCTGCTCGACGCCGCCCGGGACCTGTTCGCCGAGCGGGGCTACGAAGGCGCGACGGTCCGCGAGATCGCCGAACGAGCGGGCGCCAACCAGGCCTTGCTCTTCCGGTACTTCGGCTCGAAACAGGGCCTGCTCACGGAGGTCGTCGCGCAGGGCGGCCTGGAACAGCTCCGGGCGACACCGCCCGAGGAACTTTTCGAAACGGCGCTGCGTTCGATGCTGACCAGCAGCGCGTCGGGGACGGCCGACCGCTCCCTGGAGGTCTACCTGCGCTCCATCGGGCGGGGCGACGAGGCGACCGGGACACTGCGCGAGCTGGGCGAGCAGTACCAGAGCGCTCTGGCCGCGCTCTCCGGAGCCCGGGACGGCGCTCTGCGCGCGGATCTCGCCATGGCCTGGCTGCTCGGCATCGGACTCATGCGCACGGTCGTGGCACGCGAGCCCCTGGCCAGCGCGGATCCGGACACCGTCTGCCGCCTCGTGGTCGACACGCTCGACCACCTGTGGTCCGCGCCGGAGGGCGATGACCCCGCAGGCCTCGACTCCCGTTCCGCGGAAGGCGGATGAGTCGGCGGGTTTCGTGGAGCGGCCCGGCGCGCAGCGGCCCGGGCCGTCCCGGGTTCGCGACAGGCCCGTGGCGGGGTGGAGGCGCACGGCGCCGCGTCCGGGCCGGAGCCGACGAGCGGCCCGACACGGACGCGGCGGGGACTACTCGGCGATCTGGACGGCGCCGGAGGGGCAGAGATTCCCGGCCTGGCGCGCGGCAGGCTGCTGATGGCCGTCGGGATCAGGCGTGATCACATCGACGAGGCCGTCGTCGTCCTGGTCGAAGACGCCGGGCGCGGTCAGCGCGCACAGTCCGGCGCCGACGCAGATGCTCCGGTCGGCGGACACCCGCATGGAACCTCCTTCCTGACCGGTCACCACGTGACCGGAAGTTCGTTGACGCCCTGGATCGTAGTGCCGGGACGGAGCGTCAGCTCCGCCACCGGGACGGCCAGTCGCAGCGTCGGAATGCGCTCGAACAGCGCGGTGAGGATGACTTCGAGTTCGAGGCGGGCCAGGTTCTGGCCGAGGCACTGGTGCACCCCGTACCCGAAGGAGAGGTGGTGCCTGGCCGATCGGCGCACATCGAAGGCGTCCGGATCAGCGAAGACCGAACCGTCGCGATTGGCGATGGAGTTGGTGACGATCACGCCCTCTCCCGCACGGATCAGCTGACCGTCGATCTCGATGTCCGCCTTGGCCACACGGCCGCCCGCGATGTCGGCGATGGCCAGATACCGCAGCAGTTCCTCCACCGCGCCGGGCAGCAGAGCGGGGTCGGCGCGCAGGGCGGCGTGCTGCTCGGGATGTTCGAGCAGGGTGATCACGCTGAGGGAGGTCATGGAGGCCGTGGTCTCGTGGCCGGCGACGAGCAGGAGCAGCGCGGTCGAGATCAGCTCCTCGCGGTCGATCTCACCCGCCGCCAACTGGCGGGTCACCAGGGTGTGCAGCAGGCCCGGCCCCGGCTCGGCCTGCATCTTCGTGATCAGCCCGTCCAGATAGTGCTGGAAGTCGTCGCGGGCGGCGGCCGCACCGGCCGCGTCCGACGCCTGCACGAGCCGCCTGCTCGCGTCCTGGAAGAAGTCGTGGTCGGCGTACGGAACACCGAGCAGCTCGCAGATCACCATGGAGGGGACGGGCAGCGCGAACTGGCTGACCAGGTCGGCGGGCGGACCTGCGGCGAGCATCTCGTCGATGAATCCGTGCACGATCCGCTCGACGGCCGGGCGCATGCCCTTGATGCGCTTCACCGTGAACTCGCTGATCGTCATGCGCCGCCGGGTCCCGTGCTCAGGGGGGTCAAGTCCGATGAAGGCGGGGCGGGCCTCGCGGATCGCCTGGAAGCGCGGCGAGGTGGCGGGGAAGTCGGGGTGGGTGCGGTCGGAGGACAGCCTCGGGTCGGCGAGCAGCCTGCGCGCCGCCTCGTGCTTGGTGACCACCCAGGCCCGGCGGCCGTCGAAGAGGGTCACGGCCCGGAGCGTCTCGGGCTCGTCCCGTAACTTGCGGTAGGAATCGGGCAGTTGGTAGGGGCACGTACGGTCCGCCGGGAAGGCGGGCGCCTCATGTGTGCGCGGCGCTGCGGTGGTCTCGGTCATGTCGGTCATCGAATCCCTCGAAACCTCAGCCGTTTAAAGAACGGACAGTTCTCTAGGCGAGAGGCTAGGCTGCCCCCATAGAGAACGCAACGGCCCCTATCGGACACACCCGGGAGGCATGGGTGCCCAGCAGCGCCGACACGGCCACCGAACCGCCCGCTGACCACCGCAAAGGCCCCCGCCGTCGCGGCGAGGAGCTGGAAAGCGCCATTTTGCTGGCGACCCTGGATGAACTCGCCGAGGTCGGTTACGCCGCCCTGACAATGGAGCGGGTCGCCACCCGGGCCCGCACCGGCAAGGCCGCCGTCTACCGCCGCTGGTCCAGCCGGGCGCAACTGGTCGTGGACGCCTGCAAGTTGGGCAAGATCTCCGATGTCGGGCTCCCCGACACCGGCGAACTCCGTGCGGACGTGCTGGGCCTGATGCGGCAGATGTCGGCCAAGATGGCCAGCCCGCTCGGCGACATCATGCGCGGACTCCTCGGCGAGATGACCCGCGACCCCGAACTGGCCGAGCTGATCCGGCAGCGGGTCCACACCGTCGGCCCGTCCACCATCCAGGTCGTCCTGGAACGGGCGGTGGGGCGCGGCGAGGTCGAACCATGGGTCCTGGCCTCACGGCGCGCCTCCGTCGCCACCGACCTGTTGCGCAACCACTTCCTGATGTTCGGCGCCCCCGTGGACGACGAGGTCCTCACCGAGATCGTGGACGACGTGTATCTGCCCCTGATCCTCAGCCCGGCCCCGGTCACCGGCCGGAAGCCGGTGCCGGACCAGGCGGACAGCACCGAGTAGGCCGCGGCGAATCCTTTCGCGCGGGCAGGCGGGTGCGGACGCCCGCCCGCCGCAGTCGGCCCACGACCGGTCGCGGCACCCGCGTCGGCGCCCGTCCCTCCTCCCGGGGGGCCGCGCGCGCTGGAGTCCCGCCTCCCGTTGGCCTAGCCAGAATCGCGCCCGAGTGCGGCCCCGCTTAGCGTCGGGTCCGATGGACCGCGGCCGTCCCCATCGGCCCACACCCGTCGGCCGCGGTGGAACAGGAACGCGACCATGCGCCGACTCCGCATACCCAGCGCAGCCCTCCTGGGCGGCGCCGCGCTCGTCCTGGCGGCCCCCGCCGCCGTCGCCGCCGGCAGCGCGGGACCCACCGCCACGGTGAGCCCGGCCACGGCGAGCCCCGGCCAGACCATCACGCTGACGCTGCGGGGCTGCGACGACCCCAGCCAGGGAGGCCGGGCCGAAGGGGAGTTGGTGGGCAACGGAACCACCGGCAGAACACCCATGGAGGCCACCGACCTCAAGCCGGGTGCCGACGGTGCACTCGTCGGCACGGCCGCCGTCTCCCCCGGCCTCAAGTCCGGCAGCGTGGCGACGATCAGCTTCGCCTGCGGCTCCAACCCCAATGCCGTGGTCACCGCCCCGCTCACCATCGCCGCGGGCCCGACCTCGCGCCTCGTCACCCCCTCGGCGCGGACCGCTCCGGCAACATCCCAGGCGCCCCCGACGGGTGTCGACGCGGGGCTGGGCGGCAGCATCACGCACGGCAACGCGGCGGAAGTCGCCCTCGGCGCGCTCTCCGTCACCGCGGGAGTCGGCATCGCCCTGGCGCTCCGCCGCCGCAACGCCAAGTCCCGCCGCTGAACGGAGCGCTGTCCGGACGATGGCAAGGGAGGACGCCTCAACGGTCGTTGAATGGGTACGTCAGCAGCACTTACCAGACCGCGGGACCACCGGGCTCGGCACCTCCGCACCCCCCGGATCAATCCATGGACCCGTGCCCCGACGGGTCGTGCCCGTGCCCGCCGTGCTCCGAGCCCGAACCGCTCCCCTGCCCCATGTCCCCGTCGGGAGATCCCCCCATCATGCGGAGCATCCCTCTCCCGCCGGTACGGAGAAAGCGCACGACCAGAGCGGCCGCCACCAGCAGGAACACCATGTTCAGCCACGTCGTGTAGTTCCAGGAAACGCCCTCTGTCGGGATGGTCGCAGATCCCCGGCCAGGCACGAGTCCCAGGCCCCCGAACGCGAACTCCACGACATACCCGGCGACCACCATCGCCAGGTAGAACGTGCCGAGGAGGAAGGCCGCCATACGGGCGCCGTAGTACTTCCGGTAGATGGTGAGGATCGGCAGGATCAACAGGTCCGCGAAGATGAACGCGACCACTCCGCCGAAGCTGATGCCGCCCTTCCAAAGGACCACCGCCAGCGGCACGTTGCCGATGGAGCAGACGAACGAGGCGATGGCGACGAGCGGTCCGATCAGCGGGCCCCAGAGCCTGGCCGCCAGCGGATGCCCGTCGAAGAAGAACGTACGCCAGAAGGTGTCCGGCACCCAGGCGGCGATCGCGCCCGCGACGACCAGGCCGATGACGAGATCCCGCAGGATGGCCGCCCACTCCATGACGAAGACGTGCGCGGTGGAGGTGAACCCCTCGGCCGAGAACAGCCGCCCGGCGAACGAGCCCTCCTTCCGCACGGACATGTCCATCGCGGCATGTCCCTCCATCGATCCGGCAACCCCGCGCTCGGCCTGGTCGCGCGCCTGGTTGAGCAGTCCCTCGCGCAGCAGGAGCCGGAAGAGCACCGCGAGCACCGCGATCATGATCGGTCCGCCGACGAACTCGGCCGCCGTGAACTGCCAGCCCATCAACAGGGCCAGGATCACGCCCAGTTCGACGACCAGGTTGGTCGAGGCGATCTCGAATGCCATCGCCGCGGTGAAGTGCGCCCCCTTGCGGAAGAGCGAGCGGGCGAGCGCGACGGCGGCGTATGAGCACGAGGACGAGGCAGCACCGAGCCCGGCCGCCAGGGCGAGGGTGCGCGGCCGGTCGTCGCCGAGCAGGGCGACGATCGTGGACCTGCGCACCACCGCCTGCACGACAGCGGACAGGGCGAACCCGAGGACCAGGGCCCAGGTGATCTCCCAGGTCATGGAACCGGTGATACGCAGGGCATGCAGTACGGCGTCCATGGGCGGGCCTTCCATCGGTTGCTTGCCGACTGTCAACGGTCAGGCTGTGACCGACAGCCGGTAGCCGTAATCGGCTACCGGCCATCGGTCGCCTGTTACCTGTTACTTGTCACCTGTTGCCTGTCATCTGCCGTCCGAAATCTGTCACTTGAGCCGGTCCAGGATCTTGTTCATCTGCTCGATCTCTGCGTTCTGCGCCGCGATGACGTTGCCCGCGAGCCTCTTCGCCTCGGGGCTGCTGCCGTTCTTCTGCTCGTCCTTGGCCATGGTGACGGCCCCCTGGTGGTGGCCGATCATCAGCCGGGTGAACTTCCGGTCGAAGTCCTTGCCCTTGGCCGACTTGAGGTCACTCATGTCCTGATCGGACATCATCCCGGCCATACCGGAGGAGCCGTGGTTCATCCCGGGCATGTCGCCCATCGAGGAGGAGGCCGAGGGGAGCGGCTTGCCCCACGACTTCAGCCAGCCCTTCATCGTGTTGATCTCGGGGTCCTGAGCCTTCTCGATGGCGGTGGCCAGGGTCTTGACCTCGCGGTCCGCGGCCCGGCCGTCGGCGAGCCCGGCCATCTCCAGGGCCTGCTGGTGGTGCGGGATCATCTGCTGCGCGAACGTCACGTCCGCGTCGTTGAAGGTGCCACCGGGGGACTGGGCGCCGCCCGGCCCGTGGTTCGTTTTGGGCGTGGCCGGGTCCTCGGACGGGGATCCGGAGGAACCGCAGGCCGCCAGAGCCAGAGTGAGGGCGAGGACGGTGCCGACGGCCGCCGGCATGCGGCGGCGGGCAGCGGTGAGCGAAACGGACATCAAAGGGTTCTTTCCAGGTGGACGCACCCCTGCCGGGGCACGCGAACGGGCAGGTCGCTCGGCCGGGTTGGGCCCAGGAGGGCCGAACCGGGCAGCACCTGTCACGTCCGCGCGACGCACACCTGAAGGAGCAGACTTCTGCCCGTGAGCGGCGGCCCACGCCGTGCCGCCCGGAGCAGGGCCGCGCGGCGCCCGCCGAGACCCCATACGACGAGGACGACCAGGCCGAGCGCGGCGAGCAGCCCGGTCGCGCCCAGCGGCAACCGTTCCCGAGCGGGGGTGGACACGCAGAGCTCGCCGCTCATTCCCGAGGCGACGGGCGCGGCTCGCACGTCGCTACGCGCTGCTCGCTCCATGACGTGGCCCGCGCTCATGGGCGCGGCCGCGGGCATCGCCCCGGGCGCGCTCATGGCGGCTGTCATGGACGTCTCGCCGTGGCAGCCCGCGGCGGCGCTCGCCGGAGCCCCGTGCATGGAGAACAGGCCGAACAGGACGGCGCACAGCACCAGCAGCCGGGACATTCCCGGCCTGCGCGTGCGCCCGCGGTCCACAGCTGCTCCGCCACCTCTCGCTCGTACTACTCCTGCGTCCGGCCCCGACCATACCCCCACCGGGTGTCCGCCGGGGCGCCCCCACCCCGGGCAGTGCTGATCGCGGGCGCCCGCTCCCGCCACCAGGGCGCTCATTGAAGTGACCAGGTCAGTGGTGGAATTTGGGCTGGTCCGCCACAAGGGTGAGCTATGTTTTGAGCACACGTGGCATGAGAAGGAGGCCCGCCGGTGTCATCGGGGCAGCAGGTACGCGCCCAGTCGGCCGCGATCACGCCGAGCGGGGAGCCCTCGGACCACGAGCGCGCGCCGGGCGACCGGGTGCGCGCGCTGTTCGACGGTCACCGCCTCTCCCCCGGGCAGCGGCGCATCGCCCAGTACCTCATCGATCACCTCACCGACGCCGCCTTCCTCTCGATCACCGAACTCGCAGAGCGGGTGGGCGTGAGCCAGCCGTCGGTGACCCGCTTCGCCGCCTCACTCGGTTACAGCGGCTACCCCGCCCTGCGGGAGGTCCTCCAGCCGATCGCCCTGAGCGCGGTCGCGGGCACCCCCGAGGGACGCGAGGAGAGCCGCCACAACGAGCTGCAGGCGGCGGTCGACGCCGAGATCGAGAATCTGGAGAACGTGCGCCGCCTGGTCGCCAACACCACCCAGGTCCTCGAAATCGGCCGGGAGCTGGCGTTCTCGGTGCCGCTGACGGTCCTGGGACTGCGGATCTCGGTGTCCCTCGCGGAGTACTTCGCGTACGCGGCCCGGCGCATCCATCCCGATGTGCGGCTCGTGACGCGGGGCGGCAGCGTCGCCTACGACGCGCTGCTGCAGTCCCGCTCGGCGGGCGGGACCTGGGTGCTGGCCTTCGCCATGCCCCGGCACGCCAAGGAGACCCTGGCCGCGCTGCGGGCGGCCCGCAGCGCCGGGCTGCGCATCGCGCTGGTCACGGACACCACGCTCGGCCCGCTCGTGGACGAGGCCGACGTGGCGCTGACCGCGGGCACCGGCTCGCGGCTGGTCTTCGACTCGTACGCGGCGCCCGGAGTGCTGGCCGCGGCGCTGCTCCAGGCGATGGCCGACGCCGATCCCGAGCGGACGCAGGCGCGGCTGGAGGAGTACGAGCAGGCCGCCGACAAGCACGGCTTCTTCCTCTAGGCACCGCCGGACGGGATTTTCCGTTTCTTCCCCCCGGGGCCTGATTCGCCCCGGGCGCTGCGCAAGATCTTCACACGTGAAGTACGCATGAATTTTTTCATACCCTTGTTTACTCAACGGTATATATGTTTACTGAGCCGTGGCGGCCACCGATCTCCCCCATGCCAAGGAGAGCGACCCCCAGTCCCTCTGAGAACGAACACCCGGCGTGATGCTCCCCCTCCTCTCATCACGTTGGTGTCCGATCCAGGCTGTCGGACCCGGTGGAACGCCCGTGGCGGCCTCGGTTAACCCCTGAGCCGGGGCCGCCCCCACCTCTCGATCAGAGTTCGACAACCATCGGAAGCGACGAGAATGCCCTCTACGGCCCCGACCATCACCCTCAGCCCGGACTGGCCCTGCCAGGTCAAATCTCCGGGAAGCCGTGACTGGGAGCGCACCGCCACCCGTTGGCTGCGCGACCTGCTGCCGGCCCGCTACGCCGGCTACTCACCTTTGATCCGCCACCACGTCCTGCTCGCGCGGCACGCCCAGATCCAGGTGCAGCACGAGATCCGCGCGGTGCGCGTCGCCCTCCAGACCAGCCGCGCCGAACTGCCCACCCTGGGCGTGGCCCCGGCCGTCATCGAGAACACCATCAGGATGTACGCGATGGAACTCGAACAGCTGGGCCGCCTCGCCCGCGGGGTGCGGCTCGTCATGGAGGCGCTCATGGACGACGGCCTCCCGCCGCGCAGGACCCACGTCCCGCGAAGGTGACCCCGGGGTCTACGCGGCGGGCAGGTCGAGCCGGGAGAGGTGGCCGGGGGTGAGCGCGCGCAGGAAGTCCGCGGCGTCGAAGGCCTCCCCGACCGCGACCACGCCCGTCGCACGGGCCCGGCCGTCGAGGACGCGCGCGAGGGCCTCGACGACGAGCGGCGCCGTGACCGCGTAGATGTCCCGCCCGCCCGCGACCGCGCGCCGCGTCTCGTCGCCCTTGCGTACGGCCGCCTCGACGAGGAAGGTCTGCGCCGAACGCCCGCTGCTGTCGGCGGGGACGGGCTCGGGCGTGGTCGCGTCCCGCACGTCACGCAGCGGGGCGAGGTTCATGACCGCCCGCACCTCCGGCGTCCGCACATGGCGCGGGATGGTCACCTGGTCCGCCGTGGCGAACGGCGCGGCGTCCTGCGTCCCGAACGGCTCGGGAAACTCCCACGGGAACTCCGGGGGGGTGTAGTCGAACGGCACCAACTTCCCTTCGGTGTAAGCGAGTTGCTGCCCGGCGTTGCTCTTGCCGGTGAGTCGGCTGCCGAGGGTGGGCAGCCAGCTGTCGAGGGCGTACGCGAGGACCACCTCGTCCACCTCCGCCCAGTCCCCCAGGGCCGCGGTGGCCAGCAGATCGCCGAGAGCCCCGTAGAAGGCGACCGAGGGCGCGAGGACGATGCCCGCCGCACGGGCACGATGGTCGTACGTGTCGAACAGCGCGGCGGTGACGGCCTGTTCGGCGGCGACGTCCAGATACGGCAGCCGCGCGCGCAGCGCCGCCTGGGCGACGGGGAGCGCGGTCGCGAGGAAGGGCCCCGCACAGTTGACGACCGCCGAGGTGCCGTCGAGGGCGCGGTCGAGGGAGGCCGCGTCCCCGGTCGACGCGACCCGCAGCGGAGCCTCGGGGGCGAGCGCGCCGAGGCCTTCGAGCTTGGCCCGGTCGCGGCCGACGAGCACGACGCTCGCTCCCCGGTTCACCAGCTCCCTCACAACGAAGCGACCCGTGTGCCCGGCTGCGCCCATGACGGCGACGGGCCGCCGGTCGGGCCAGGCTCCGGTGCGCGGGGCGGGCAGGGCGGAGGATGCGGAACTCATGACGGGCTCCCGATTTCTGCTGGTGGGGTGGGTGTGCACGCCATGATGTGGGGCCCGCACACCCGTCCACCAGCGTCCGGAATGACGAGGGGCGTACAGTTTCGGACATGACCGCTGAGGACCCGATCACGCCGAAGACCGCGGGCGGCCGGACGGTGGCGCTCGCCGTCGCCGACGGCAGCATGCTCTTCGAGGCCGCGGCGGCCTGTGAGGTGTTCGGCACCGACCACAGCGAACTCGTCGATCCCTGGTACTCGTTCCGCGTGTGCGGCTCCCGGCGGGCTCGGGTCGGGGACTGGCTGCGGGCCGACACCACCCACGGCCTGGACGCCCTCGCCACCGCGCACACGGTCATCGTCCCGGCCCAGGACGACATCGAGGGTGACCCGCCGGGCGAGCTCGTCGACGCCGTACGCGCCGCGCACGCCGCCGGCGCCCGCATCGTCTCCCTGTGCACCGGGGCGTTCGTCCTGGCCGCGGCGGGGCTGCTCGACGGCCGCCGCGCCACCACGCACTGGGCCCACGCGGACCTGCTCGCCGCGCGCTATCCGAAGGTGACGGTGGACGCCGGGGTGCTCTTCACGGACGAGGGCGGCGTGCTCACCTCGGCGGGCAAGGCCGCCGGGATGGATCTGTGCCTGCACATCGTCCGCAGCGACCACGGCGCGACGGTGGCCAACGCGCTCGCCCGCCACCTCGTGGTGCCACCGCACCGCGACGGCGGTCAGGCCCAGTTCATTCCGGCGCCGGTGACCCACGGCCGCGACCATCCGCTCGCCGAGCTGCTCCCCTGGGCGCTCGACCGCATCGACCAGCCCCTCACGGTGGAGGACCTGGCCCGGCAGGCCGCCATGAGCACCCGCAATCTGGTCCGGCACTTCCACGCCGTCACCGGGACCTCGCCGCTGCGCTGGCTGCTGAGCCAGCGCGTGCGCCTGGCCCAGGAACTGCTGGAGTCGGGCGACGACAGCGTGGAGCGCATCGCCGCACGGACCGGCATGGGCACGTCCGCCACCCTGCGCCGTCACTTCGCCCGCGTCACGGGCCTGCCGCCCGAGGCCTACCGGCGCACCTTCGGCGTGCGTTGACGTCCCTCGGGCCGAGCGCCCATTCGGCCCGAGGGACGCCAGGTTCAGAGGACGAACACGCTGCGGCTGCCCTGCGGGTGGTAGGTCTCACCGGGATAGATCAGCCAGTCGACCTGCCCCGTGCAGTCGGGCCCGGACCGGACCTCGGCGATCGCATCCGTCTGGTTGGTGACCACGGACGGCACGAAGTCCCCCAGGGGGAAGCAGCCGCTCGGATTGGGGTGGGCCGCCCCGTCGATGATCAGCACCCCCTGCGCCGCATACGCGGCATTCGGCGCCCCCAGCACCAGCGCCGCGGCCGCCACGCACCCGCCGAGCACCCTGATCATGCGCCGCACCATGCTCGTACCCCTTCTGTCGCCGCAGGCCACACTCCGCGTGGTCTGCCTTCGCGACTCACCGTATGCGATCAACTACGTGCCGTCACAGGCGTGCGGGGGTGAAACCGCCCGCCCCCAACGCGCCCCACGCCGACCCTCCGCGCCGCACCCACCCGACATGCGATCTCCAGATGTGCGTGCAAGCGTGGAAGTGCTCAACCTCCGATCTGCCCACCAGGGGGCGACCACCATGAGCAAGAAGCAGACCCGCCAGAACCGGGGAGCACGCACGGGCGGCCATGACCGCAGCACGACGTCCGAGGTCAAGGAGCAGACGACCGCCGCCACGTCACAGGCCGCGCACCCGACCCCCGAGGTCTCCCACAAGCAGCCGCGGAAGTTCGGGCACAACTAGGGTCCAGAACCGTCCTGTTGACCAACTCATCTGCGGAGCTGGACCGTTGACCCCTCGCCCGCACACGGGGCCCTCCCTTGAGGGCCCCGCGCAACTTCCGCCTTCGTACATGGCCGACGGTTGAGGCGCGGGCCCCGAGGTCGCCAGGAGCTCGGGCCCCCGGGCTCTGACGATCAAAGGGTGCGAAGGCTCGGTGGCTGGGGCTGCCCGGTGGGGCTCGCGAGTTCAGGGAAGCCGCTTGGCCGCCCGCCATTGCGGTGCGAGCACCGACCAGATCTCCTCGTCGTGCCGCTCGCCCCGGTAGAGGTAGCTCTCCCGCAGCACCCCGTCCCTGGTCATGCCCAGACGTCGGGCCACGGCGATGCTGGGTTTGTTCCGCGCCGAGGCCCACCACTCCACCCGGTGGACGCCGCGCTCCTCCACGGCCCAGTCGATGATCACGCGCATGGCCCGGGTCACCAGGCCCCTGCCCACCGCCGCCGGCTCCAGCCAGCAGCCCGCCTCCGCCACACCCTGTGCGAGGTCCAGCCTCCGGAACAGCACCGCGCCGACCAGCCTGCCGCCCGACCGGATGCCGTAGAGGCGCCCGGTGTCGGCCGCCGCCCGGTCCGCGTACGCCTGGAGGAAGGACCGGCTCGACGCGAGGTCGGTCACGACGTCCGGAAGCCCGTTGTACTGCCCGATGAACTCCCGGCCCCGGTTCACATGGTCCAGGAACTCCTTGGCCTGCCACGGTTCGAGCGGGCCCAGCTCGGCGCCGTCCTCCCCCAGGCACATCGCGTACATCCACACCCTCCACGGTCTCGGTCGGCCTGCGGCGCAGATCCTCTCACGCGGCCCGGGGCCCCTTGGGGCCCATGGCTTGCCCGGGCCGTTGGGGCCTCGGCGCTCCTCGGGCCCATGTGGTGTCGCCCTGTGGATGGCATGGGATCCGTGGAGGCGACGCGGGTAGTGAGCGTGCGGCAAGGGTGTGCGGTCGCACCACAGGGGCCCAACCGGGCCTGCCCCGGGCCGACTTCACGGTCGGCCCGGGGTCGGTGATTGTGGCTGAGCCCGGGGCCCGTCAGAACTCGGAGTTGGCGACCCACCGCCTGAGCAGGTCGTCGTCGCCCGACGTTGCGAACGCCTCCGAGCCGGGGCCGAGGCGTCCGTACATCAGCAGGAGCAGATCGGCCGCGGCCCCCTCGACGGTGGCGTGCGCCGCGGGTGCGTCCGTCTCGGCCGCGGGGTTCTGGTCGAGCCCGAAGCCGTCGGGGCGAAGGCGGACCAGCCAGTCACCGGCCCGGTCGGCGCAGCGGAAGCGAATGGTTTCGCCGTCGCCACGCAGATGGGCGGTCTTGGGGGCGAAGGGGGCGGCGAACGGCAGGTTGACCAGGAACTCGTCCACCCCGTCGACCGCGAGGGCGGGATCGATCGCGGGCCGCAGGCCCAGGGCGAGTTCCGCGTCGACCCGGTGCACCAGCGTCTCGAACAGCATGCGCCGCATCCAGAACCGGGCGTGCGGATCGGCGCCCCACACCCACATCGCGGCCTGCGCGTCGGTGTCGGCGAACGCCTGGTCCGCCACCTGCGAGCTGTCCGTCAGCCAGGCGCGGTAGCCGGAGTCGTGCGCGGGCAGGTCGAGTTCCACGTCGCGGCTCAGGGGCCGCTCCTGAATGCGGCTGCGCAGCAGCCCGGAGAACCAGCGCTGCACGCTCCCGGTGTGCCGGATGAGGTCGACGAGGGTCCAGCCGGGGCAGCTCGGCACCGGTGTCGCCAGGTCCGCGTCCTGGACGGCCGCCACGAACTTCGCGGTCTCGGCCATCACCGCGTCGCAGTGGGTCGCCGGGGCACAAGCCCACCGCGAAACCGGCACACCGTCCTTACCCATGTCGCTGTCCATCCCACTGCCCGTCTCGCTGCCCATGTGCGCGCACCTTCTCCGTTGTGCTCTTACCGTCCGACAGACCGGCCGGATCGCGCTCGGGGCGCGCCTCCTCCACCGTCTGCCGCAATCAGTGTGCTCCGAGCACAGTCGGCCGGAGGACTCGGGTTGCCTCTCGTGCGGTGTGGTGGGACCCCATTCGGCCAGGCGTGACGTGTGTGGGACGCAGGGCGGTGTATTCAGGAGTGATGGATCTTCAGGCCCTGCGCCCGGCCCGCCACCGTTCCCAGGCGGCGCGTCACGCACTGCTGACGGTGCCGTTCGCGATGATCGCGCTCGTTACGACGGGGGATGTGCTCGCCCCGCCCGACGTGCACCTCGGCCCCTTCCTGGCGGCGGCCCCCGCCGTCACGGCCTCGTTCGCCGGACCCCGCACCACCGGGTTCATCGGCGCCGTGGCGGTGCTGGCGCAGGTGGTCGTCGCGATGGTGCGCGGCAGCGTCACCGACCTCAACCACACCTTTCAGATCATCACCCTGATCCTGATCTCGGTGTTCGTGACGATCTTCGCCCATCTGCGCGAGGTGCACGAGAAGGAGCTGGTGCAGTTGCGATCGGTGGCCGAGGCCGCCCAGCAGGTCGTGCTCCGGCCTCTGCGCGAACACCTCGGCCCGCTGCGCCTCGCGAGCGTGTACCTGGCCGCGGCGGCGGACGCGCAGATCGGCGGCGACCTGTACGCCGCCGCCCGCACCACCCACGGCACCCGGCTCATCATCGGTGACGTACGAGGCAAGGGCCTTGAGGCGGTCGGGGACGCGGCGCTGGTGCTGGGCGCGTTCCGGGCCTCCGCCCACCAGGAGGCCGATCTGCCGGGCCTGGTCGGCTACCTGGAACGCGCGGTCGCGCCGGACCTGGACCACGCGCATCGGGACGGCGGCGCCGACGCCGACGCGCCCTTCGACGACCGCAGCGAGGCGTTCATCACCGCCGCCCTGCTCGACATCCCCGACCTGGGCCAGGCCTTCGAGATCGTGAACTGCGGCCATCCGCCGCCCCTGCTGCTGCGCGGCAACCGGGTCATCCCCCTGGAGGTCGACCATCCGTCGCCGCCCCTGGGCCTGGCCGACCTCGCCCATTCCCCGCTCGCCCCGCAGGGCTTCGCGTTCGAGCCGGGCGACATCCTGCTCCTCTACACCGACGGCGTCCTCGAGGCCCGCGACGAGTCGGGCACCTTCTATCCACTGGCGGAACGCGCGGCCGCCTGGCGCGGCTCCGGCCCGCGCGCCCTGCTGAGCCATCTGCGTGACGACCTGCTCGCCCACACCCCCGGCGGGACGCTGGGTGACGACGCCGCGATGGTCGCCATCGAACGGCTCCGCCCACCCACCGAGCGGGGTGCGCCCCGCCTGTAGGGACCCGATGATGGGGAGAACCTGTGCAGCGTACGCATCCGAGAGGCGGGAGCAGGCATGCCGCAGGAACCAGCGGGTGAGAAGCCGGCTCCCGAGGGCGAGCGGGCCTGGTCCGGCCGCGAGGGCGCCCGGGCGTTCGCCTCGGTGGACGCGGCCACCGACTGGCTGCTCGGCTATCCCTTCGTCTTCAGGGCCCTGGCCGAACACGGGGCCGCCGGGGTTCTGCTGGACTTCGGCTGTGGGCCCGGCCGCGTCGCCGCTCACGCGGCCCACCGGCTCGGCATGCGGATCATCGGCGTGGACACCTCCCCCGACATGCTCGCCCTGGCCCGCCGGCAGGGCACCCCCGGCGCCGAGTACCACCTGATCACCGACGGCCGGGCCGACGCACTGTCCGATGGCTGTGCGGACGCCGCGATGTGCAACCACGTCCTGGCGTCACTGCCCGACGAGCGGACCGTCCTCGACGTGTTCGGCGAGATCCACCGGCTGCTGCGCCCCGGAGCGCCGCTCGTCCTGCTCACCACGGACCCCGCGGCGAGCGGCATCGAGTACGCGTCCTTGCGGGTGGGCGAGCCCGGCGTCGCCTACCGGCCGGGACAGCCCATGACCGTACGCCTGCGCCGGACCGACGGCACCTGGCAGACCATGCCGAACCACGCCTGGCCCCCGGCCACGATCCGCGCCCTCCTGGAGCGTGCCGGGTTCACCGGGCCCACCCAGCACCACCCGACGCCGGACGAAGCGCGAGAGGTGGCCGAGCCGAGCCATGTGCACAGCCGCGACTGGGTCGCCGAACGGCGGCTTCCGCCCCTGGTGGTGACGGTCGCGATCCGGGACTGACCACCGGGCGCCTCCGCCTTCTTGGTGGTGGTTCAGAGGTTGCGCTCAAGGAAGTCCCGCAACGCCGGCCGGTCCATCGCGCCGGTCTCGGCGGCCGCCGCCTCCCCGTCCTTGATCAGGACGACGGAGGGCGCGGCGGTGACTCCGTAGCGCTGAACGGGAGCCGGGCACCGAGTCATGTCGACCTTGACGACGGTCAGCCGCCCCGCGTACTCCTCCGCGATCTCCCCCACGACGGAGTCCATCTCCCTGCACACCGTGAGAGCCTTCGGCCAGCTCCCGCAGAAGTACCCGAGGACCGGGCCGTCGGCCATGGCGAGGATGAAGTCGAACTCACGGTTCTCCAGCGGTTGATGGACCCTGCGGGCCATGGCACTCCTCATGTTCCGATCGATACGCCGGTCATCGGTGCACTGGACACTGGTGAGCGGCACGCGCCTCCATCATCGCCCGGGTGCCGGGCGGCCCGCCGCGTGCTCATCGGCGGCCGCCCGCACCGCCCGTCGCTCCAACCGGCGGACCTGCGACGACGAACACGTTTCGCTTCCGTATTGGGCAGGTCATGGAACGGTGACGAGGCTGGCGGGCGGCCGTGTTCCCGTACTAAGAAGTGTGATCACAGAGATCGCTTTTGACGGTCCACAGTCATGCATGGGGGAGAACAGTGAGCATTTTCGGCGTGCGACGGACCACGTACGGTGCCATCGGCGTGGCGGTCGTCGGGGTGTTGGCCCTGAGCGGCTGTCAGAACAACGACGACAAGGGCGACGGCGGAAAGGCCTCGAACCCTCCTGCCGCCGGGTCGAGTCAGCCCAGCCAACCCGCGCAGCCCAGCGCGTCCGCCCCTGCCCAAGGCGGCGGCACGGCCGGCGGCGCCGGCATGGCTCAGGCGGGCCAGAGCTTCAAGATAGGTGAGGCGGCGCAGATTCCGTTCAGCTACGGAACCACCACGAAGGGCACCATCGCGCTCACCGTCACCTCGATCGACCAGGGCCAGCCCGGCGATCTGGCCCCGCTCAAGCTGGGCGACCAGGTGAAGGGGAAGGTCCCCTACTACGTGCGGTACTCGATCAAGAACACCGGCACCACCGACCTCGCCTACGCGTCGGTGGGTCATATCAAGGGCCTCCTCGGGGACGGCACCGCGGCCCAGGACCTCATGGTCATCGGGTCGTTCGACAAGTGCCCGAGCGACTCGCTGCCCAAGGGCTTCACCAACGGCCACACCCAGACCGGCTGCGCGGTCGCCCTGGCACCTTCCGCCGCGACGAAGGTGACATCGGCCGAGTACTGGGGCGACCCCTTCACCCTCGGCAAGGGCATCACCTGGAAGTGACACAGTCCGGGCCCCACTCATAGGGCGGCACCACACCCCGCGTCGCCTCGTGCGGCGCGGGGTGTGGCGCATGTATGGGGTGCTTGTGGCGCGGAGCCCAAGTCTCCCGGTGTGGCGAAGGCCCGGGAGGCTCCCCGCCGTCGTCCGGGGCAAGGCCGTCGGGGGTGGATCCGGTGACCCCTGCCCGGCGAGGTGTGCCACCGGGCGGGAGCGAGGGGCGGATACTGGCGGCGTTCCGTACCGCCGCGCGCCCGAGGAGCCGGTCATGGCCCTGCTTCCCCCGCCCTGCACCCCTCCGCCCGGGGCCCTCGCCCGACGTTCGGTACTGCTCGGCACGGCGGCCTGGTGCGTGGGCGCCGCAGGCTGTTCGGGCGGGGCGAAATCGCCGTCGGATTCCTCGTCCCCCTCCGCCGGTTCGCGTTCCCCGGGTGCGTCCGCGCAGGCATCCGGCTCACCGTCCGACGCCGAGAGACCCCGTGCCGCCCTCCCGAAGGCCATCTCCTGGCGACCGGGACCCGGAGAGATCGAGCCCGCGGCCAAGCTCGCCGCCGTCCGGCTCGTGGAAGCGCTCGGTACGTGGCCGGACGGGCAGGGCAGCGAGCGGGCGGCCGCCGCCCGGGCCGCGGCGCTGGGCATCTCCGCCACCCCGGCGGCTCAACTGGCCGCACAGGCAGGCTCGTTGAGGCCTACCGCCGACGCCGCTGTCGTCCGCGTGATCGACGCCCAGTACGGCGGCATCCTGACCGACACGGCGAGCGTTCTGGTGGTCTGCGACCAGCCCACCCTGCTCGGCTCGGTCGTCCACCCCGGGGGCACCACGGTCGACGTACGGCTCAGCCGCACCTCCGCCGGCTGGAAGGTCACCACCCTGCACCCCGCCGCACCCGGCCCCGCCACGGCTCTGGACGCGGCCGCGCGGGAGGTGTTCGCCCAGTCCCGGATCGAGTTGCCGCCCGCCTCGGCCGCCGACATCCGCAGCGGCGCCGTGCACGACAGCGTGCTGCGCGCGATGCTCCAGCTCGCGGGCGGCTACCGCTTGTCGGTCAGCGTCGTACGCTCCGGACACCCGCTGGACGTGTTCGGTACCGACCGCCCCAGCGACCATCCGCTCGGCCGCGCCTTCGACGTCTGGCGCATCGACGGCCACGCCGTCGTCGACCCGGCGACGTCCCGCACGCTGATCACCGCCTTCATGCGGGCCGCCGCGGCGGCCGGTTCCTACAACGTCGGCGGCCCCGTGCAGCTGTCGGGCGGAGCCACGGCGAACCAGTTCTTCTCCGACGACACCCACCACGACCATGTGCACGTCGGCTTCACCTCCTGACGCCCGCCGCTTCACTGCCCGCGTCGCCTCCCCCGCGATGACCTGGGGCATCGCGAGATGGGGCCGGGAACAGGGCTGCCGTCGTGGTGCTCAGAGCCAGGTGGCCAGCGGGGCACTCGTATGGCTGACAGGGATGGTGTGAGTGACCCACATGGGTCCCGTACACACATGGAGGAGGAATGAAGTGGGCTCGTCACGGTAGTTGGGGACCTCACCATGGCGGGCCAGGCCGCTCTGGAGATAGGTGCTGGGGGCGATGGCCAGCGTGGCGCCCGCGAACTCCGCGGCGACGGACCGGTGGACATGGCCGGTGAGAACGCGCACGACCCGCGGGTGACGCACGACCACCTCGGCCAGACCCTCGCCGTCGGCCAGCCGCATGGCGTCCAGGAAGGGATCCCCACCGGGATCGGAGGATGATGCAGACAGACCAGGGCCGGGGTGTCGGAGCGGCGGCCAAGTACGCCGTCCAACCAGGCGAGTTGGGCAGCGCCCAGTCGGCCGCCGGGAGATCCGGGCACCTTCGAGTCCAGGACGGCGATCGTGAAGGCGGGGTGGTCCACCACATAGTGGGTGTCGTGTGATCCGCCCAGGAACGCGGTGCCGCCGAACACCTCCCGCAGCGCCTGGGGGTCGTCGTGGTTTCCGGCAGTCAGATACAGCGGCAACGGAAATCCGTCGATCACCTCGCGCAGCACCGCGTACTCCTCGGCGCGGCCACGGTTGGCCAGATCCCCCGTGATCACCACGGCGTCCGGTGGCGGATCGAGCGCGAGGACCCGGGCGAGGGCCCGGCTCAGCGCCTCGGCCGGTGCGCCCGCCAGCGGGCCGGATGTGAGGTGCGGGTCGCTGAGGTGCGCGATGGCCGGGGTCATACCCGCAGGCTTCCCGCCATCCGTCCCGGTCGCAACCAGTCACGCTCAGGGCGAAAGGCGTGCCACCCCACGAGCGTGCCACTCTCGGAGGCGGGGAGTCCCCAACGCGGCTCCACCTCTTGTTGGTTGAGGCAGGGATCGGGTTCGGGCTCACTTGGATGCGAACAACGACCGCAGATGACTGCCGTTGACCAGCGCGACGACGGCGATCAACAGAACGCCGCAGAGCCCCTGTTCGGCCTTCATCCACAGCGGGAACGCGCCGGGCAGCGCGATGATCGCCGCGATGGCCACCACCATGACGCCGGAGATGACCCTCAGACGGCGATACGCGGAGCGCGAGCCGCGAGCCGCGCGGACGGCACATCCGTACGTCACCAGGGCGCTGACCACCACGATGGTGCCGCGGACCCATACGGCCGAGTTCACGTCCGCGGAGTCGTCGCGCAGGAGCACGATGGCCACCAGCGTGAGCACGCTGATGCCGAGGTAGCCCCCGAGGAGGAGCTTCGTGGCACGGAAGGCCGCCAGGCTGCGCGGGTGGGTGAGGTGTTCCGCGGAAACGGGGGCGGCTGCGGAACGCGAGCTCCGGACGGCGTTCATGTGGGTCCCCTCTCTTCTCTCGATGGATGACGGCCACGACGAGCGACATACGGGCGGGCCGCACGCCCCTCGCGTGGGTTCAGCGGCCCTTCGTGCGGCCCTTCCCAGGCTCCGTCTCCGCGGCCGCGCATCCATCGCCCCCACGGACGAATCGCGGTCGGCACGACGTCAGGGCCCTCTGAGGGCCGCCCCGTAGTGGGGCGCGGCCCCCACCCCTACGGCGATGAGGAGGGGCGCGGCCCCACGTGAGCGGACGGGGGTGGGGGCAGCCCCCACACACGGCGGCCAGGGGCGTGGGACTGCGCCCCACCGAGCGCGAGGGTTCGGGGACGGCGTGCCACACACATCCGGTAGGACTGTTTCCCCCGTGGGGGTGAGCTCCTGCCGATTCCGGGCGTTTCATGATCCGCGGCCGCTAGAAAGGGCCCGTCTTGTCGATCAACAGATGGGCTGTTCCGCCATGTTGAAGACCGCTCTGCGTGTTCTCGCCGCTACGTCCCTGGCTGCCGCCTCCCTGACGGTCGCCGCACCCGCCGACGCGACCGTCCACCGCGCGACGACGGCACGCGCGCAGGCGCCCGACACCGAGCCGTGCGGACCGGTCGGCCCGTTCCGCCCGTCGGACTGGTGGCGGACCACCACCTCCCCCTCCATCGCCCCGGCCGTCCGGCACGCCGCCGAGGACGAGAACTGGCAGTGGCGCGACGACGCCAACACGCTCTGGCGGGGCGACACCCGCGAGAACGTGCAGCAGCTCTTCGAGGACGGTTTCACCCCGCGGGGCGAGACGGTCACCCCGCTCGCCGAGTACATCGTCAAGGGTGGCGGTCAGAACACCGCGCACGTCAGCACCAGTTGCGAGAAGTGGGTGGCGCAGAAGTTCGCCACGTACGGCGCGGCGAAGACGGGATGGGTCTACGAGATCGAGGCACCGGGTGGCATCGACGTCAACGCCACCGCACACCTCAACGGTTACGAGTCCCCCTACCTCTGGAACAAGGAGATCGACTTTCCCGGCGGTATCAAGGGGAGTCACCTCAAGAAGGCCTGCAAGTACCACCTCCTGAGGACCGACCCGGAGACCCGGGTCAACACGTACGAGAACCTCGGCTGCCGGACCAACCCCCACTTCGAGCACGCTCTGACCGCCGCGCCCTGAGCCCGCGGCGGCGGTACCAAGGTACGGATCCCCGGCAGGCCCGGCCGGGTGGCGTCGGCAAGCGCGCCACCCGGCCCCGCCTCTTCGAGGGAAATGTCGTACGACTCCCGGAGGGCGGTCGGTTCGGCGGGGTCGGGCATTCCGCGACCGTAGGCGGGTGGGGGCGGGCGGGGTCAGGTCATCGCCACGGTCAGCAGGAACGTCGAGTCCTCCAGGGCTTCCACCGTGTGGGCCGTGCCGGGCACGGTCAGCAGGTCGCCGTCCCGGCCCTCCCAGGTGTCCGCACCGGACACGAGCCGGATCCGGCCCGCCCACACCAGGAGCGTGGCCTCCCCGCCCAGACCGTGCTCGCCGAGCTTGTTCCCCGCGGTGAGCGCCAGGACCGTCTGCCGCAGGACGCGCTCGTGGCCGCCGATCACCGTGGACGCGCTGCGCCCCGCTTCCGCCTCGCGGGCGGCGGTCAGTTGAGCGCGGGCGATTGCCTCAAGGGAGAACTTCTCCATGTCTTGCTCTCACTTCCTCGTGCGACGGGTGCCGCGCCGCAGCGCCAGGGGTACGTACGAGCCCGACCCTGACAGAACCGCCGCCCGGCGGCACTCCGGGACGCGCCGGAAGGCGGTCCCGGGTGCGGCCGCACCCACCCCTCCCCCACGCGTCACTCACCTGCCCCGTGGGATCATCGACGCACACCCAGTCCGCGTACCAGTGTCGAGGTGGTGCTCGCGATCACGGCGCTGTCCGCGGGGGCGTCGGCCGTCAGGTGATTGGTGTAGATCGCGATGATCACGGGCCTCCCCGACTTCGGCCAGGCGACGGCGATGTCGTTGGCGGAGCCGTAGGCGTCGCTGGTGCCGGTCTTGTCGCCGACGGTCCAGTCCTTGGGCAGCCCGGCCCGGATGCGCTCGTTCCCCGTGACGGTGGCGCGGAGCCAGCTGTTCAGCCGCGCCCGGTCCGCGGGTACCAGGGCGCTGCCCAGCGAGGTCCTGGCGAGGTCGCGCCCCATGGCCGCGGGCGTGGTGGTGTCGCGCTGCTCGCCGGGCTTCCACACGTTCAAGTCGGGCTCCCAGCGGTCGAGCCGGGAGACCGCGTCGCCGAGGGCGCGGTAGTAGCGGGTCATGCCCTCGGGGCCACCGATCCGGCCGAGCACCAGGTTGCCCGCCGTGTTGTCGCTGCGGGTGACGGCCGCATGGCAGAGGTCGGCCACCTTCATGCCCTTCCCGCCCTGTCCCGCGGTGACGGGTGAGTTGGCGACCTCCTGGCTCGCCTTCCAGTGGACGACCTTGTCCAGCAGTCCCGGCTCCGTGTGCCGCGCCCGTCCCAGGACGGCGGCACACACCATGGCCTTGAAGGTGGACAGGGAGGGGAACTTCTCGTTGCCGCGGTAGCTGACGCTCCGCCCGGTGGCCGTGTCGAGGGCGTACGCGCCGATCCGTACATGCTGTGCGGTCTCCAGGCGCCTCAGCTCGTCCGCCACGTCGTGCGAGCCGCGCGCGGGGAGCGGCGCGAGCACCGGCGGCACGTCGGCCGCCCGCGCGGTGGAGGCCGTGCCGGTGGTGAGAACGGCGACGGCGAGCAGCGCGGCGGGCCACTTCGCACGGGAACGGGACAGGGGGGCACGGCGTTTCGTGAGGTCTCGCATGGCCTCAGCAGAACAGGCCCGGCCCGCCGCCGTCCAAGAGCCGCACGCGGAACGCGGCCATAGCGATCCGCCTATCGCACCTGCTGAGGCGGGCTGCCAGGCGGCCGCACCAGCCAGCCAATCCGCCAGGACAAGTGCGCCGCAAGAGGCGCGAACGGGACACCGGTGGTGCCGTATTGGTCATTTGCCACCCTGATACATCAATGATCCGTCGGATTCACTGACAAGTTGGTGAACGTACACCCCGGGGCCTCCTAGAGTCTGGGTTCTCTTCCCGTACACACATGTACGCCTTCGCACGAACGCAGGGAGCGGAGCCATGGATTCATTACGTCATCTCGCCGCCCATCTGGGGCTCGACCTCACCGCCATCTGCCTGCTCACGTTCGCGATCTACTATCCGAGACATCGGCGGCGCGATCTCGTGCCGGCGTATCTCGCCCTGAACGTGGCCCTGTTCACCATCGTCGCGGCGCTCGCCGAAGTCCGCGGAAGCGGCGGCATGGCACTCGGCTTCGGGCTGTTCGGCGTCCTCTCGATCATCCGGCTGCGCTCGGACGCCGTCCAGCACGAGGAAGTGGCCTACTACTTCACCACCCTGGTCCTCGGCCTCATCTGCGGTCTGCCGCGCCTCGGGTTCGCGCTGGCCGCGACGCTGAGCGGGCTCCTGCTCCTGGTCGTCTACGCGGCCGACCACCCCCGCCTGTTCGCCCGGGCCCGGCGCACCGTCATCACGCTGGACACCGTGCACACCGATCCCGGCGCGCTGCGGGCCGACCTGGCGCGGCGGCTCGGCGAGCCCCATCACTGGACCGTCATGGAGATCGACTTCGTACGGGACCTGATGGTGGTCGACGTCCGCTACCGCGAACCGGAACCGAGGCAGGCCGGGCAGCAGCCCGGCCCCGTCGAGGCGCGGCGCCCGGCCACCCCCGCCCTGGACTCCGTATGACCACCCGGACGGCGGCACCGGCCGGGGAAGCCGTACGCGCCATCCACGAGGCGGCCCTGGCGGCCGGCCCCATCTCGCTGGCCGAGCTCAACGAGCGGTCCTCGCTGCTCACGCGGTTCGACCGCAGCTACCTGGTGCCCGCCGCCACCTTCCTCGGGGTGATCGGCCGGCTCACGGAGGCCCGCCACCCCGGCGGACCCTTCCGGGCGCTGGCCATCGACGGCCGCCGCGCCTTCCGCTACCACTCGGTCTACTACGACACACCGGGGCTCCGCTCCTTCCACGACCACCGCCAGGGCCGCCGGCTGCGTTTCAAGATCCGGGAGCGCGTCTACGAGGACAGCGGGGAGCGGCAGTTCGAGATCAAGCTGAAGGGGGCCCGCGGTGACACGGTCAAACACCGCTGCCCGCTGAGCGGCGCGGACACCCCGCTCGACGCCGCGCCGCAGGCCTTCCTCGCCGACACGCTTCGGCGCGCGTACGCGATCGACGCGCCCACCGCCCTGCGGCCCTCCCTGTCCACCGACTACCTGCGGACCACCTTCGTGGCCGACGGGCAGCGCATCACCTGTGACGCGGGGCTCGTCTGCGTCGATCTGGGCGCGGACCGTCTGGTGCGCGGCGACGCGGGTCTCGTCCTGGTCGAGACGAAGTCCGCCGAGCACCTCACCGAGGCGGACCGGCTGCTGCACGCCCACCGGGTGCGGCCCGCCGTGTTCACGAAGTACTGCGGGGCGCTCGCCGTGCTGCGCCCGGCCCTGCCCGCCAACCGGTGGCGGCGCGCCGCACACCAGGCGTTCGGCCCGGCGTCCCCCTGCGCGTGGCGGCAGCAGGTGTGGCCGGAATCCATAGTGCCCGCTCGCACCGGGTGGGACCACCCCGTCACCGACGCGCCGCGCCCGGGCAACTTCGCACACTTCTGTCCGCCACCGCGGCACCCGTATGGTGAGCCGTCACATGTGTCCCGGCAGAGGGGAACTGATGGTGCGTAGGACCAGGATCATCCGACAGGCCACGGCGGCCGCGGCCGCCCTGCTGCTGTCCGCGGGGCTGGCCCCCGCGGCATCCGCCGCGGACACCCCGGCCCCGCCGAACCCGGACGCGGCGGCGCTGAGCGCCTACTGGACCCCGGCCCGCATGACGGCCGCGGTGCCGAGCGACCCGGCCCGGAGAGGCGACCTGGGGGCCCGCACCACCTCGCCCACCGTGGACGGGCCCCGGCCCGGCGAGTTCATCCCGCCGAGCAAGAGCTTCGACGGCATCCCGCAGGCCGGCACCTTCTTCTGGACCGACGCCTCCGGCACGGGGCGCACGTGCAGCGGCTCTGTGGTGCGCAGCCCCGACCACGACCTGGTGCTGAGCGCCGGGCACTGTCTCAAGGGCTACTCCGGCACCTCGCCCAAGCGTCATCTGGGCTTCGTCCCGCAGTACCACGACGGGCTCACGCCGTTCGGCATCTTCCCCGTCCGGAACAACGGCGTGTACGTCTCGCAGGAGTACTACGACCAGGGTGAACACGCGGGCGCCGCCTACGACTTCGGGTTCGCGGTCACCGAGCCCAACCAGGACGGGCAGCGGCTCCAGGACGCGGCGGGCGGCGTCGAGCTGCTCACCGACACGGGGTACTCGCACGCCCCGGTACGGATGATCGGCTACCCCGGTGGCGCGCAGAAGCCGCTGGAGTGCCTGAGCTGGACCACCCAGTGGGCCAGCGACGACCCGGCCGACCCGGGCACCTTCGAGCGCATCGCCTGCGCCGGGTTCGTGGGCGGGACCAGCGGCGGGCCGATGCTGGTGCCGTGGCCGGGCGGATGGGCGGTGGTCGGCGTCATCGGCGGCTACCACACCGGCGGCAACACACCCCAGGTCTCGTACAGCGCGTACTTCGGCAGTGCCACCCGCGCCCTGTACGACGCCGCGACCACGGGCGCCCCGCCGGCGGGACCCGCCTCCTGACGGCCGTGCCGGTCACCCCGACACGCGACGCGCACCTGCCCCTGCTCCGGGAGCACCTCCCGGACCGGAGCACACAGGCTGCGCGACACCTCGACCGGCCGGTCAGGCAAGTCGGTCGAGGTCGACGGCGGGGAACTCCTCGCTGTGCCACACCTCGCCCGCCGGGGTCATCACCAAGGTCTCGTATCCGGGGTGGGCCCGGGTCCAGGCCCGGGCGGCCTCGGCTCCCATCGCGAAGAGGGCGGTGGCGTACGCGTCGACCTGGGTGAGGTGGCGGCCGGTCACGGTGACCGACGCCAGGCGCGTGGCGGGCTGCCCGGTGTGGGGGTCGATGATGTGGTGGCCGCGTTCGGCGGTGCCCGAGGTGGCCACGGCGAGGTCGCTGCCGGTGACGACGGTGAGGAGCCGGCCGGGCTCCAGCGGGTGCGCGATGCCGACGCGCCACGGCACGCCCGGTGCCGACTCGCCCGTGAGCTGGAGGTCGCCACCCCCGTTGACGCAGGTGTTCCGGGCGCCGGCAGCGTACAGGATCTGTGCGGCGCGTTCGGTCGCCCAGCCCTTCACGAGCCCGGACGGGTCGAGCCGGCCCGCGGGGTTGTGGCTGAACCAGCCGTCGGTGGCGGCGGCGGCCGTCTCGCACAGGGCGAGGACCTCTGCCACGTCGGGCGGGCAGTCGCTCGCCCGCAGCTCGCCCCCCGCCATGCGGCTGATCGCGCTGTCGGGCCGGTAGGTGGAGAACACGGCGTCGACCTGGTGCAGCCAGGCCACGGCGTCGGCCAGGGCGGCGCGGACGCGGCCGGTGGGCCGGTCACGGATGTCGAACGAGAAGACCGTGCCCATGACGTGCTCGGCGTGGCGCAGCCCCCCGGCCGCGTGGGTGTCAGACACCGGCCCTGTCCAGGGCGCTCTGGAGGGACTGGATGTAGCCCTCGCTGGTGTAGCTCGCGCCGGAGACGGCGTCGATCCGCGCGTTCTGCGTGCCGAGCGCCTCCTCGGTGAGTCGCGGCACGGCCCGTGCGGCGATCTCCTGATCGCGGCCGTTCTCCGAGGGCACCTGGAGGACATGGACGGCGGTGAGGCGCCCCTTGTCGAGGCTGACGGACACCTGGACCGGCCCGTACCGGGTGTCGATGACGTCACCGGTGAAGTCGCCGGTGCGGGTGCCGGTGGCCGCCTGCCCCGGTGTCGAGGCGGCGGGCCTGGGGGCGGACACCGCGGGCGGATGGCTCTGGTGGGGTTTGAGGGAGAGCAGCAGGACCACGCCCGTCGCGGTGGACAGGGTGGTGACGGCGGCTCGGCGCACGGCGGGTCTCCTCGGCTTCCGATCGCGCATCAGAACGCGAAGGACTCGTGGTGGATGCGGCGGCGGCGCACGCCCGCGCCGCGCAGGGCGCGCAGGGCCGCGTCGGTCATGCCGGGCGGCCCGCACAGGTATATGTCCCGGTCCCGCAGGTCGGGTACGTACTGGAGCAGCGCCGAGTCCGTCAGCGGCAGGTGGTGGGCGGCGGGCTCGTCGACCGAGTAGAGGATCCGCGCGCCGCGCGCCGCGGCGAGGGCGTCGAGTTCGCCGCGCAGCGCGAGGTCCTCGGGGCGGCGGACGCGGTACATGAGGGTGATGTCGCCGGGCAGGGTCTCCAGGAGGGCGCGGAGCGGGGTGATGCCGGCGCCTCCTGCCAGAAGCAGGGTCTTCGTCGTGGTGCGGCGGGCCGCGGTGAAGCCGCCGTAGGGGCCTTCGGCCCAGACCCGGGTGCCGGGGGCCAGCCGGGCGAGGGCGGCGCTGTGCGTGCCCACGGCCTTCACGGTGATGCGCAGGAAGCGGTGGTGGGCGGGGGCGGACAGCGAGTACGGGTTGGCGGCCCACCACAGGCCGGGGGCGAGGAAGCGCCAGCGGAAGAACTGCCCGGGTTCCGCGCCGAGTTCGTCCAGGTGCTCGCCGGTGAGGTAGACGGACACGACGCCCGGCGCCTCGGCGCGGACCTCGGCGACGCGCAGGCGGTGGCGCAGCCCGCGGCGGACGGGGACGACGAAGCGGAACCACAGGAGCAGCGCGGCCACCCCCACATACATCGCGTACCAGGCGAGCTGCGCGGAGCGGTTGCCGACGAAGTCGGCGCCGTTGGACAGCATGTGCCCGAAGACCAGGAAGACCGCGAGGTACGTGGCGAAGTGGAGGTAGTGCCAGGTCTCGTAGCGCAGCCGGCGGCGGGCGGCGCGGGCGGAGACGATGCCGGTGCCCACCAGGAGCAGGAACCCGGCGGTGCCCTTCAGGAGGTCCGGGTAGTGCAGTACGAGGGTGGTGGTCTGGTCGACCACGTGGGCGTGTGAGGTGACCGCGTAGCCCCAGATGATCAGGAGGGTGTGGGTGAGGGCGAGCGAGAGGGTGTAGCGGCCGCCCATGGCGTGCCAGCGGGCCAGCCGGTCGGAGCCCACGCCGTGGTCGAGGAGGGGGATGCGCGCCATGAGGGCGAGCAGGACCGCGCAGGCGTATCCGGCGAGGAGCCCGGTGATGCGGCCGCCGTCGGTCAGCCATCCCCCCATGCCGACGACCGAGGTGGTGTCGCTCCACCACAGGCCGAGCACGCCCGCGGCGCCGGTCCAGACGAGGATCAGGGCGGCGCGGGGTATCCAGGCGGTGCCGCGCGGCGCGGCGTGCGGGACGCGTGCCACGGGCCGGCTGTCGTGAAGGCTGGCGGCCATGTGGCCCCCTTTCCGGGTGGCGGATCCATGTGGTCCGCCACCATGTGGGCGGTGCCCGGCCAGCCTCACACCGGTACTTCTGAGTTCCCTCTGAAAGGGGGCCCGGGGGCCGCGTCCACAGGGGATTCTGAGGAAACTCAGAGCTCCGCGCGGCTCCGGCGGCGGGGCGTCCGGGGGATGCTGGAAACATCATGGAAAACCCCTCACCGCCTGCCGTGCTCCGCAGGACCGACGGCTCTCCTGTCCGGATCCTCGTCGTCGACGACGAGCCGGATCTGACCGAGGTGCTGTCCGGCGCCCTGCGCTCCGAGGGCTGGGACGTCCGCTCGGCCGCCGACGGCACGAGCGCACTCGCCCTGGCGTCGTCGTTCCGTCCCGACGCCGTGGTCCTGGACTGGATGCTGCCCGACCTGGACGGTCTGCGCGTCCTGCGCGAGATGCGGGCCGGGCTGCCGGACGTCTGTGTCCTGTTCCTGACCGCGCGCGATTCGGTCGAGGACCGCATCGCGGGCATCACCGCGGGCGGCGACGACTACGTCACCAAGCCGTTCAGCCTGGAGGAGGTGCTGGCCCGGCTGCGCGGGCTGCTGCGCCGGGCGGGCATGGCCCGCGAGCCCGGCGGCAACCGTCTGGTGGTCGGCGATCTCGTGATGGACGAGGACGCGATGGAGGTCAGCCGGGCGGGCCGACTCGTGGACCTGTCCCGCACCGAGTTCGAGCTGCTGCGCTTCCTGATGCGCAACCCGCGCCGGGTGCTGTCCAAGGACCAGATCCTGGACCGGGTGTGGTCGTACGACTTCGGCGGCCGCGCGCACATCGTGGAGCTGTACATCAGCTATCTGCGCAAGAAGATCGACGCGGGCCGGACGCCGCTGATCCACACTGTGCGCGGCGTCGGCTACGTCCTCAAGCCCGACCCCTCATGAGGTGGCCCGCCCCTCCCCGCGCCGCACGGCGGGCCGCCCGGGAGCGCCGGTCCTCGGCGAGGCGGCCGGGGCTCCCCCGCACCCTGCGGGCCCGTCTGACGGCCGGTCTCGTGCTGCTCCTGGCGCTGGCCTGCCTCGCGGTCGGGGTGACGAGCGTCCTCGCCCTGGAAGGGTTCCTCGTCAGCCGGCTCGACCAGCAACTCAGCGCGTCCGGGGGCCGGTTCGCGGCCAGTCTCGAACACGACGAGAAGCCGGACGCCGACAACCAGCCGGACACCCGCGGCCAGGCGAACGGCACGTTCGGGGCGCGGCTGCTGCGCGGTGAGACCACCCAGGCCGCCGTGGTGCACGCGCAGACCGACGCCGCCGTGCCGCTCACCGCGGCGGACCGCGCGGCGCTCGCCGCCGTGCCGGTGGACGGGCGGGGCCATGACATCCGGTTGTCGACGCTGCGCCACTACCGGGTCGCTGCCGTGTCGGGCGACGACGGCGATGTGCTGATCACGGGCCTGCCGCTGGAGCCGGTGGAGGAGACCGTGCACCGCCTCGAAATCGTCGAGGCCGTCGTGTTCGGCGCCACCCTCGCGGCCACCGGAGTCGCCGGAGCCCTGTGGGTACGCCTCTCCCTGCGCCCGCTGCGCAGGGTGGCCGCCACCGCCACCGAGGTCACCCGGCTCTCCCTGGCCAGTGGGGAGATCGCGATGCCCGCCCCGGTTCCCGACACCGATCCGCGCACCGAGGTCGGCCAGGTCGGCGCCGCGCTCAATCACATGCTCGGGCATGTCGGGGACGCTCTCGCCCAGCGGCAGGCGGGCGAGGAGCGGCTGCGCCACTTCGCGGCCGACGCCAGCCACGAGCTGCGCACGCCCGTCGCCACCGTGCGCGCCCACGCCGAGCTGGCGCTGCGCCACCGCGGCCCGGTGCCGGGCGAGGTGCGCCACGCGCTGGAACGGATCCAGTCCGAGACCCAGCGCATGACGGGCCTCGTGGACGATCTGCTGCTGCTCGCCCGGCTGGACGCGGGCCGCCCGCTCGCGCGGGAGCCCGTCGACCTGACCCGGCTCGCCCTGGACGCGATCAGCGACGCCCAGGCCGCCGCCCCCGGTCACCGCTGGCTGCTCGACCTGCCGGAGGAACCCGTCGTCATGGCCGGGGACGATCACCGACTCCACCAGGTCATCGCCAACCTCCTCACCAACGCGCGCACGCACACCCCGCCCGGCACCGAGGTGACCCTGCGGATCGGCGAAACCGGTGCGGGAGTACGGGAGTTGAGTGTGACCGACACCGGGCCCGGGATCCCCGCGGGGCTGCTGCCCGAGGTGTTCCAGCGCTTCACCCGGGCCGGGCACAGCCGTGCGGTGTCGGCGGGCAGCGGCCTGGGTCTCGCCATCGTCCTGGCGGTGGTCCAGGCTCACGAGGGGACGGTCGACGTCACCAGCAGCCCGGGCCACACCGCCTTCCGCGTCACCCTGCCCCGGTGAGGAAGTCTGACTGACGGCCTGTCAAACCCCTTCGTACCAGAGCCGCTTGGGGCCGGTGTCCGCTCAGCCGTACGAGAGGTTGGAGCAGACGTCGTCGTCGGCCGAGCGGGCGGTCCCTGCCACCCCGGTGGGCAGGGCGGTGGGTGCGGGCGACGACGCGGTGGGCCGCAGGGGGTCGGCGTAGCTGCTGCCGAGGATCACGTTGATCCCGGCCGCCGCCGCCGAGGTGACCTCCGCGCCGGGGAAGACCTGGGCGACCTGCTGGGCCTGGGCCTGCTGACCGGGGCCGTACTCGATGACCGTCTTGGTCTGGGTGCGCACGATGGCGGAGGCGACGCTGGTGACCGTGAAGCCCTGCTGCTTGAGCGCGTCCGCGGCGCGGGCCGGGAGAGCGGTGTCGGTGGTGCCGTTGTAGACAGCCACGGAGATCCCCCTGCTCGCGAGCGGCGCGGTCGGCGAGGGCGACGCCGCACCGGCCTGCTCGTCGTGGTGACCGCTTGCGTCCTGCCCGTCGAGGGTTCGGTCGGCCTTGAGCGCGGCCCACAGCGCCTCGGCGTCCGGGTGGACGATGGCGACCCGCGCGCCCTGGTAGCGCCACGGCAGGGTGACGAACTTGGTGTTGTGCAGGTCTATGTCGCGCATCGACATCGCGAACGAGATCAGCTTGTCGGCGGAGCCGAGGCCGGGGTCCACGGTCAGCGACTGGGTGGCGGCGTCGGCGAGCGGGAACAGTTTGGTGGGGGTCAGGCCGTCGCTCTTGACCTTCTTGACGAGGGAGGCGACGAAGGCCTGCTGCCGCTGTATGCGGCCTATGTCGGAGCCGTCGCCTATGCCGTGCCGGATGCGGACGTAGTCGAGGGCCTTCTGGCCGGACACGGTCTGCGGGCCCTTGGCGAAGATCTGATCGCCGCGGGTGGCCCGGTTGGGGTTGAGGTCCCGCTGGTAGACGTCCTGGGGCAGGCAGACCTGGACTCCGCCGACGGCCTGCGTCATCTTCGCGAAGCCCTTGAAGTCGACGACCACGGTGTGGTCGACGCGCAGCCCGGTCAGCTTCTCCACGGTGTTCTGGGTGCAGGCGGGGTTGCCCTTGGCGCTCTCGCCCACCGAATAGGCGCCGTTGAACATGGTGTTGGTCTGCGGCTTGGTCCATGTGCCGTCGGGCAGCTTGCAGGACGGGATGTCGACCAGGGTGTCGCGCGGAATGGAGACCGCGACGGCGTGCTTGTGGTCCGCGTACACATGCAGCAGGAATGCCGTGTCGGAGCGCCCTATGTCGCTCTTGTCCCCGCCGCCGAGGTCACTGTTGCCGCCGATGCGCGCGTCCGTGCCGATGACGAGGACGTTCGAGCCGTTGGCCGAGGCCGGGGGGCGCGTGCCCGAGACGCCGTCCGCGTTGAAGGTCTCGATGTTTCCGTCGAGCCGCAGGTAGGCCCAGCCCACACCCGCCGTCACCAGGACGAGCAGGGCCAGCACGATGCCCAGGCCGAGCCGCACCCCGTTGCGTCTGCGGCGTCCGCCGCGCGCGTGGGCTTCACCCCCCTGGCTCCGCCCCGCCCCCTCGCGCCCACCCCGACCGCCTGCCATCCGCGTGCTCCCCATCCGTCCGGCGCACCCCGAAGGGGAGAGCCGCCCCCACCCCATAGTCCGACAGTTGCGCAATCTAGCAATCTTTCCCGTCCCCGTACCCGGGGTGGCGGCCACCTTCTCACGGAAATCGAACAAACCCCGCCCCAGGGGGTGTGGTCAGGGACTGGCGCCGTCGAAGCCGTAGCGCAGGGGCTCTTCACGTGTCCGGTGGTCGCGGCGGTACACGTACACCGCCTCGGCGCGCACGCCCCGCGTCGGCGACTCCCACGCACAGGGGTAGGTCACCTGCACCACCGACGGACGGTCCCTCACATACATGCGCAGCCCGTCCGCCGGACCACCCGTCAGCACGGCGAGTTCCCCGCGCGATGCCGTTCCCGCATTCATCCCCGTCTCCATTTCTGTCACTTTAAAGGTTGCGCAATACTTGAACTATGGTGAGGTCCGTCACGCGACGGGCGGAACACCTCGGTTCCGGCGGCCCCCGCGTGTGCGCGCGGGACACGACACACCATCGGGGGAGACATGCACCGTTCCGACGGGCTGCGGGAGCAGGATGCGCGGGAGTTCGCCAGGCTCCTCCAACAAGCCCTGGACTCAAGGGAGATCAGGGGCCTCCTCCGGTCCTCGCGGCACGCCGTCGATGCCGGGCGGTTGCGCGCCGGGGCCCTTCGGGAACGCGCCGGCATCGCGGCGGTGGCGAACCCCGAGTACCAGGCCTTCCTCCGCGCGGCCGCGCTCCCCGAGGTCCGGGCGGACGCCCAAGCGCAGCCGCCCGACGACCTGCAGGAGCCCGGACGCGGCGGCCTGCTGGCCGTCCTGGCCGTCCTGACCCCCACCCTGTCGGCCATGGCGGCGGTGCTGCTGCTCCTCATCGGGTACGCCCTGCGGCTGGTGGGCCTCCACGTCCACCTGGCGCGCGGGCTGCACAACGCGGGCTGGATGCTCGCGGGCCTCGCCGCGGTCAGCGCGCTTCCGGGACTGGCCGCGGTGCTGGTGACCGCGGCCCGCAACCGCCCCTCCCCGCAGACCGCGCCCCCGCCGGGCCCGGAAGCCGCCCACGCGTACGAGCTCTGGCGGCAGGCGCTGCTCGAGCGCGGGATCCTGCCCCATCTGCGCCGGCGCATCGAAGCGGCCCACCGCACCTGCGACGGCGACTCCCACTTCAGCGATTGCGCAACCTTGGAACCGTAGCGCCGTCCACGACGTTGTCATCAGACGACGGGAACCGCACAACCACGGAGGAAGAACATGGGCGTGAGCCTGGGCAAGGGCGGCAATGTCTCACTGAGCAAGGAAGCCCCTGGGCTGACGGCCGTCACGGTCGGCCTGGGCTGGGACGTGCGGACCACCACCGGAACGGACCACGACCTCGACGCCAGCGCGCTGCTGTGCAACGAGAGCGGCAAGGTGCTCTCCGACAGCCACTTCGTCTTCTACAACAACCTGACCAGCCCCGACGGTTCGGTCCAGCACACCGGCGACAACCTCACCGGCGAGGGCGAGGGCGACGACGAGACGATCAACATCGATCTCACCCGGGTCCCCGGCCCGGTCGCGAAGATCGTCTTCCCGGTCTCCATCCACGACGCGCAGGCCCGCGGCCAGAGCTTCGGCCAGGTGCGCAACGCCTACATCCGCGTGATCAACCAGGCGGGCGGTGCCGAACTGGCCCGCTACGACCTGAGCGAGGACGCCTCGACCGAGACCGCGATGGTCTTCGGCGAGCTCTACCGGCACGGCGCGGAGTGGAAGTTCCGCGCCGTCGGCCAGGGGTACGCGTCCGGGCTCGCCGGGATCGCCTCCGACTACGGCGTCAACGTCTGACCCACGGCCCATCCCCATGCCGCCCGCCCTTTCCGGGCGGGCGGCGGCCCCACTTGGCGATTCCTTTGCCGCACGCCCCGTTGTACCCGGCGGTAACAGAACCGCATGCTGCTCCCAGCCGGCCACATCCGACGTTCGCCGTTCACCCATCGCTTCAACCCGGCTGCCCGGACGGCCCGTTGAGACGGAGCACGGATGGTGGGATTCCTGCGGCGGTGCACCCTGATCCTCGCCGCCCTCGCGCCCCTCCTCGCCGCGGGGCCGACGGCAGAGTCCTCGTCCGCGAGCCCCGTCCAGCGGACCGGGGCACTCACCGATTCCTGGACCGGCCCGCTCTCGGCCAGAGGGCGCTACCTCGTCGACGCGACCGGTGCCCGCTTCAAACTCAAGGCCGCCAACTGGGGCGGCGGACAAGGCAGTTGGACCGGCTCGGGCGACATCGCCGACCCGGCCAACCACCACGCGGGCGAGGACTCGTACAACATCCCCCTCGGCGTCGACCGGGTGCCGCTCGCCAACCTGCTGGCCGACTTCCACCGCCTGGGCATCAACAGCGTGCGGCTCCCCTTCTCCAACGCACTCGTCCACGCCACCACCCCCGTCCCGGACGCCGCGGTGGCCGCCAACCCCGAGCTGCGGGGAAGCACACCGCTCCAGGTGTACGACGCCGTCGTCGCCGCCCTCACCCACGACGGTTTCGCGGTGATCCTCAACAACCACACCAACACGGCCCGTTGGTGCTGCGGCCTCGACGGCAACGAACGCTGGAACACCTCGCAGTCGACCGCCCAGTGGGTGGACGACTGGGGCTTCATGGCGGGCCGCTACAAGGACAACAAGCGGGTGGTGGGCGCAGACCTGTACAACGAGGTGCGACGCACCGTCCTCGACGATCCCAACTGGGGCGGCGGCGACGACCACGACTGGTTCGGCGCCGCGCAGCAGGCCGCCGACCGCATCCTCACCCAGGCCGATCCGGACCTCCTCGTCATCGTCGAGGGCATCAACTGGACGGGCATCCCGGCCGACGGCCTCCCCCACGACCGCCCCACCCTCGCCCCCGTACGCACCCTTTCGCACACCTTGCTGCGCTCCGGCAAGCTCGTGTACTCGGCGCACTTCTACGGCTTTACCGGCCCCCACCACTCGGGCGCCCACGGCACCGGCGAGACCCACGACCCGCGCTACCAGGACCTCTCCCGCGCCGACCTCTTCGACGTGCTGCGCCGGCAGGCGTTCTTCGTCACCGACGAAGGAGAGCACTACACGGCGCCGCTGTGGGTCAGCGAGTTCGGCACGGGCGCCTCGGAGACCGATGCCAAGGCGCGCGCCTGGTTCGCCGACTTCACGGACTACCTGAGCGCCAATGACACGGACTTCGGCTACTGGCCCCTGGTCGGACTGCGCGGCCCGGCCGGACAGGGCGACGACTACGCCCTGCTGCGGTACGACCCCGAGGGACACCGCTCGGGCATCCTCGACGCGGGAGACTGGCGCGCGGCGGACTGGCAGGCGCTGCTCGCCTCCCCGTCCCGCACCGGCCGGATCGCGATGCCGGCCCGCTGGAACATGCTGGACCTCGACCATGGGGACGCGGTCCGCTCCCTGCGCGTGGCGGCGCTCGGCGACTGGGACCCGGGTGCCCGCAAGGGCGTCTGTCCCGACGGCCAGCGCCTCATCGGCCTTTCCCACGGCACGGGCCGAGGGCTGTGCACCGACGCCGGCGCGGGTGACCTGCGGGCGGCGGGCGACGCGTACACCGTCGTGCGCGACGAGCGGTACGTCACCCACGGGGACTGGGCGAACGGCTACACCAAACTGGAGTGCCCACCCGGCCGGTTCCTGACCGGCTACAGCCTGCGCGGCGAGGCGGCGGCCTCGGCCCTGTGCGTCCCGGCCCGCGGCGGCCTCGGAACGGCGGGCCGTACCGTCGGGTTCGACCGGGGCGACAACCGCCCGGCCACCTCCCCCGGCGGGGAGTTCGCGTACGGCCGCTACAAGGGGCAGTGCGAGGAGGGGGAGTACATGGCGGGCCTCGCCTTCACCGCGCGCCTCGGGGCCTCACCCGCCCCGGCCGCGCTCCTGTGCCGCGCCCTGTAACCCTGGCGCGCCCCGGCCCGCCGCTCCGGGGCCTCCGCGCCGCTCAGCGGCCTTTTCCGATGATCACGGTTCTCGCGCGGGCGGGTGACGTAGCCTCCCCTGCCTCGACCCGGTGCCTGATTCCCCGCTACGAAGAGGTGACAGACTCCCCCGCATCCCGCTGTGACCAGGAGGCGCCCTCGCCGTGGAATGGTTCTCGTCGTCGGCCTACTGGCTCGGCCGGCTGGTCTTCCAGCGCTCTCTGGCGGCCGTCTACCTGGTGGCGTTCCTCGCGGCGGCCCTGCAGTTCCGGGCGCTCATCGGGGAACGCGGGATGCTGCCGGTGCCCGCGTTCGTGCGCCGCGTGCCGTTCCGCGCCGCTCCCAGCCTCTTCCATCTGCGGTACTCCGACCGGCTGTTCGCCGGGTGCGCCTGGACGGGTGCGCTGCTCGCCGCGGCCGTGGTCGCGGGGGCCGCAGACGCGGTGCCGCTCTGGGCGTCCATGGTGTTCTGGGCGGTGCTGTGGGCGCTGTACCTGTCGATCGTCAACGTGGGACAGACCTGGTACGGCTTCGGCTGGGAGTCGCTGCTCCTGGAGGCCGGATTCCTCGCCGTCTTCCTGGGCAATGCCGAGGTCGCGCCGCCGGTGGTCCTGCTGTGGCTGCTGCGCTGGGTGCTGTTCCGTGTGGAGTTCGGCGCCGGTCTGATCAAGATGCGCGGCGATCCGTGCTGGCGCGATCTGACCTGCCTGTACTACCACCACGAGACCCAGCCGATGCCCGGCCCGCTGAGCTGGTTCTTCCACCATCTGCCCAAGCCGGTCCACCGGGTGGAGGTGGCGGCCAACCACTTCGTCCAACTCGTCGTCCCCGTAGCCCTGTTCACTCCCCAGCCGGTGGCGAGCTGTGCGGCGGCCCTCGTCGTCTGCACCCAGGTGTGGCTGGTGCTCTCCGGCAACTTCGCCTGGCTGAACTGGCTGACCATCGTCCTCGCCGTCTCCGCCCTGGACGGCTCCCTCGTCAGCACACCGCCCACGCTGCCGAAGCCTCCGCTGTGGTACGAGATCCTGGTCCTGGCGGTCGCCGTACTCGTCCTGGCCCTCAGCTACCGCCCAGCCCGCAATCTGCTGGCGCGCGGCCAGCGCATGAACACCACGTACGAGCCCCTGCACCTGGTGAACTCCTACGGGGCCTTCGGGAGCATCACGCGCATCCGGCACGAGGTCGTCGTCGAAGGGACGTCGGATGACGCGATCACCCCGGAGACGGTCTGGCGGGAGTACGAGTTCCACGGGAAGCCGGGCGATGTGCGCCGACTGCCACGGCAGTTCGCTCCGTACCATCTGCGGCTGGACTGGCTGTTCTGGTTCCTGGCGCTCTCGCCCTCCTACGGATACTCCTGGTTCAGCGGGTTCGTCGAACGGCTCCTGGTCAACGACCGCGACACCCTGCGGCTGCTGCGGCACAACCCCTTCCCCGACGCCCCGCCGGTGTACATCCGGGCCCGGACGTGGCGCTACCGCTTCACCACCTGGGAGGAACTCCGTGCGACCGGGGCATGGTGGCATCGCGAGGCGCCCCGCGAGTTCCTGCCACCGACGACGCTGCGGTGAGGGACGGGCCGGACGCCGCCCGCCGCTATTCGGCGGGCCTGATGTTCTGGTTGGCGTGGAAGAGGTTGTGCGGGTCGTACAGCCGCTTGATGGTGGCGAGCCGGTCGTAGTGGTCGCGGTAGGTGGCCTTCACCCGGTCCTGGCCCTCGCCCTCACCGATGAAGTTCACATACGCGCCGCCCATGGAGTGGGGGTGCAACTCCTCCCAGTAGTCCACGCACCACTGCCGGACGAGTTCCGCGTTGGCGGGATCGGGGTCGACGCCGCCGATGACTCCGGACCAGATGGCGTCCCGGTAGGCCCAGGCCGTGTCCTTCTGGGCCACCCGGTGGGCGGCGCCGTCGACCGGGTAGAGGTGCATCGTCGACAGGTTGGTGGGCAGTCCTTCCGCGTACTTGGCGTGCACGTCGATGGCGCCGTCCGTGATCCGGTCGAAGAAGTCCCCTCGCCAGTACCACTGCAGGCCCTTGGGGATCAGCTCGTCGAACATGCCCTGCAGCATCGGGTACGGCATCGGTGCCGTGAAGTGGAAGGTCGGCGGGCCCGCCTCGTCGACCGTCGCCAAGGTCTTCTCCGCGACGTCCGGATCACCCGTCCAGCACCACACCACACCGCACATCTTGTGCCCGTGGATCTCCTCGGGGAACGGGGGCGCCGGTGGCACGACGATCTCGGCGAAGAACCCGTTCAGGTCGTGCGGCGCCTGGGGCAGGAAGTCGCGGTACCAGCGCAGTACGTCTCCGATGCGGTCGAGGGTCCACAGGGTCACCCCGAGCACCACGGTGTGCACGGGGTGCAGGCGGAAGGTGAAGGAGGTGACGACGCCGAAGTTGCCGCCGCCGCCCCGCAGGGCCCAGAACAGGTCCGGATTGTCGCGCTCGGTGGCGGTGACGAAACTGCCGTCCGCCAGGACGACGTCGGCGGCCAGCAGGTTGTCCACGGTCAGGCCGTACTTGCGGGTCAGATGGCCGTGCCCGCCGCCGAGGGTGAGACCCCCGACCCCCGTGGTCGACATGATGCCGGCCGGGGTGGCCAGGCCGAACCCGTGGGCCGCGTGATCGAGGTCCGCGAGGGTGCTTCCGCCGCCCACCTGGGCGGTCTCGGTCACCGGGTCGACCCGGGCCCACCGCATCGGTGACAGATCGAGGGTGACGCCGTCGTCCACCAGGCACAGACCTCCGCCGCTGTGCCCGCCGCCGCGTACCGCCAGTTCGAGGCCGTGGTCCCTGACGAAGTCGACCGCGTCGATGACATCGGCCGCGTCCGCGCACCGCACGACGGCGGCCGGTCGCCGATCGATCATCGCGTTGTAGATCGTGCGGGCCCCGTCGTACTCGGGGTCCTTCGGGCCGATGACCGGGCCGCGCAGCACGGTCCGCATCGCCTCCAGCGTCGTGCCGTCCATGACGATCTCCTCGCGGAGCGCGGCTTGAACCGTGTCCCGCCCGGCACTTCCCCTGCTGGGCCGCCGGTGGCAGCGCACGCTCGCCGGTGCCCCGGCCTCCGCACGGGCCACCGGCGCGGTCGGAGGCCACAGGGCTGACCCCTCCAGCGTCCCGCCGCACCGGCCGCCCCGCAATCGGTGGCTCCGCTCTCCCCACCGCATGCCGGTGCGAGCGTCCGCGCTGTACGGGTCCGGCCACATGGGGTGAGCACCCATGGGGGCTCCGGAGCGCGTGTGGTTCTCCCCCGCGCCTCGCTCAGGAAGCGCCCTCACCAGACGGCGGAGCGTGTCCGCAGGCTCCCTCGCCGCCGACCACCGCGCGTATCCCCAGGGCCCCGACTCGCCGTCCACCACCTCCGGGCCGCCCACCACGGTGGTACGTGCCGGGGGACATGGGAGCGACGACAGGTGACGACCTGACGAAGCGTCAGCGAACGATCTGATCCCCGTCCGGCACGTCCTGAACGGTCACGATGTGTTGGACGCGTCCGAGGCCGTCGGCCACGGCACGGGCGATCCCGTCGAAGTCCTGACCGGTCGGCACCGGGACCCGCCCCCCCTCGCCATAACCCTCGATCGCCTTGGTGAAGTAGCTCGGGTGCCAGGCGCCGACGGCCCCCTTGACCTCGATCGCGGTCACCGGCCGACCGCCGACGAGGGCCCTGAGGGCCGGCAGTATGGCGTCCGACCGGAGCTCGCCGGGCACCTGGAACAGGCTGGCGTGCGCGCCCACCAGGCCGCCGCCGCGCAGCCGTACGGTCACGGTCAAACAGCTGGTGACGCTCGGGTACGTGATCACACCGCCCGGGGCCACCTCCTTGACCTGCCCCTCCGAGACCGTAGCCGCGAGCGGAGCCTTCGGCCCGCGCCCGACACCCGCTGCCGTCACCCCGTACCCGTCCTTCACCGGCTCGTGCGTCCGCGCCTGAGCCGGGGAACCGGCCCCGATCTGCACGGCGACCAGCGCGACCGGAAGCACCAGGGCGCCCGCCGCGACGGCCCTCCATGCCGTGGACCGGCCGGGGGCGGACTGAGGGCGCTGCGGGAAGGACACGTGGACTCCTGGCTGGTGAAACGGGGCCCGGCCGCGCCTGTCCGGCGGCCGGAGGTCGGCCGCCAACTGTACGCAGGGGCCGGGGGTGGCCGTGCGGGTGAGCCCCCATGGTGCGGGCGACGGCGCGCCTCCCGACGTGCTCCGGTCGTTGGTGGCGCGTCCGGGGTGGAGGGGTTCGCCTCGCCGTACTTCTGCCACCGCCAACTGGCTGAACTCGGCCTGGCCCACGTAGAGTTCGGCGTTCGCGGCGTTCACCCGAATCACCCACTGCCTCCGGCTCACCGAGGAGACCCGGCGTCATGCCACGCAGCTGCGGGAGGTCATCGGTCCGGCCTCTGTGGAGGCCCCGGTGCCATCCCGCGGGCCGACGCCCGCGCTCCACCGAACCGAACGCCGCTCGCGGCTCACAGAAGAGGGTTTCCCCATGTCCGATGTCCCCGCGATGTCCGCCACTCCCGTCGAGTACCGCCATGGTTCGTCCGTGTTCGAGGGGCTCCTGCTGCGCGGCGAGGGCCCGCCCGGTCCCGCGCCCACGGTGCTGGTGTTCCCCGGCATGGAGGGCCGCACCGGCGGCATGGTGGACCTCGCCAAGGAGGTGGTGCCCTGGGGGTACCAGGCGTTCGCCGTGGACCTGTACGGGAAGGGTGTCTCCGGCTCCACCCCGGCCGAACTGCGTTCCCTCATGCAGCCGTTGATGGACGACCGTGCGCTGCTGGCGGAGCGCCTGGCAGCCGTGGTGGCCGCCGTGGCCGCCCTGCCGGAGGTGGACGCGTCGAGGATCGCGGCCGCGGGATTCTGCTTCGGCGGCCTGTGCGTGCTCGACCTGGCGCGGGCCGGTGCCCCCGTCACCGGCGTGGCGAGCTTCCACGGCGTACTGACGCCGCCGCCCGCGCCGTCCGGGCGGCGGATCGACTGCAAGGTCGCCGTCTTCCACGGCTGGGACGACCCCTTCGCGCGTCCGGACGACGTCACCGCGCTGGCCGCCGAGCTCACGTCCGCGGGCGCCGACTGGCAGCTCCTGGCGTTCGGCGGCACCGCACACGGCTTCATGGCGCCGACGGCGAACCTGCCCGCACTCGGCGTGATGTACGACGCCGTCGCCGCCCGGCGCTCCTGGGCCGCGGCGAAGGCCTTCCTCGCGGAGTGCCTGCCAGAGGCGTGAGAGACCGACGGCGGCCGCGACGCCCACCTGTCCGGGCATCGCGGCCGCGCCGCGGTCAGGAGGTCCTGACCGGTCAGGACTCCGCGGGTGTGATCATCGAGGCGAGCACGGTGTGCAGGTCCTCTCCCGGCTGGGGCCGCAGCGCTCCCGCGAGTCGGTCCGCGCGGTAGTGCCACCGGTGGTCGAGGTCCGGATGCACCGCGTCGTCGAAGGTGACGACGCTGTCGCTGCCGAGCAGGGTCACCAGGGCGGCCGTCAGGTCGGACCAGGCGACGTGTCCGCTCACCGCGTTCGCCACGCCGTGGACCGGCGCGTCGAGGCAGGAGACCACGGCCCGGGCCAGCGCGGCAGCGTGCACCCAGGGCGCCCCGTACCAGTCGTGCCCGTCCGTGCCGGACGCGGGCAGGCTGATGGGGCGGCCCGCCCGCGCGGCCTGGTACAGCAACCCGGTGGCCCCCCAGCGCAGCTGGTCGCGCAGCCGGTCGTGGGCGCCCCACACGATGGGCGAGCGCACGGCGCTCGCGCCGCCGCGCCCCTCGGTGCCCGCGGCGCTCAACAGGAGCCGCTCGCAGTCGAGTTTGGCCTGCCCGTACGCGCTCAGCGGCGCCCGCGACGCGGACTCCTCCGCGACCTCGGCGACGGCGGGCTGCCCGTAGGCGTCCACACTGCTGACGAACACGAACGGTCCGCGGCGCCAGGCATCGACCATGGCCCCCATCGCCGCCACGTCGACGTCGGGGCGGGTGAAGGTGCACGCGGCGTGGATCACCGCGTCGGCGCCCCGGACCGCCGCGCGCAGGCTGTCGAGATCACCGAGGTCGCCCTCGACGACCTCGATGCCGTCGCCGCCGACCAGATGCGCGGACTCCGGGCGGGCCAGCGCGAGCACTGGCCTTCCCCGCGCGGCCAGTTCGCGCAGCACGAACGCGCCGACCCCGCCCGTGCCGCCGGTCACCAGGACCGTTCCCGCACGTGCCCGGCGCGGGCGCGCGGCCGTGGTGGAGGCCGCCGCGACCGCCTTGGCCCGCTCCGCCGCCCGCGCGTCCAGGAGCGCCGCGACGGCGCGGGGTGTACGGGTCTGCATGATGTCGAGGCCGATGAGCGGCAGCTTGAGGGCGGACCGCAGGCGCTCGGCCAGCTGGACGGCGGTCAGTGAGTGGCCGCCGAGCGCGAAGAAGTCGTCGTCCGGGCCCGGACGCTGGTCGAGCAGGCCCGCGAAGGCGTCGGTCACCGCGTCCAGGTGGCGGCTCCTCGGCACCGCCGGGCTGGGCGCGGTGGGCAGGCGGCCCGCCTCCACCGCGCCGTCGGCCGTGCGCGGCAGGGAGTCGAGCAACATGACGGTGGCCGGGACCAGTTCGCGTCCCAGTACGCCGCGCAGGTGGGCGCGGAGCTGGGCGGGCGAGGGGCCGCCGGTGCGGCTGAGGACGGCGTAGGCAAGGAGTGGGCCGCCCGCCGGGTCCGGCACATGGGCGTCGGCGACCTCCGGGTGGGCCCGCAGCCGCACCTCGGCGGGGTGGGCGGCCGTGGCCCGCGGCCGGGCGAGCCGGCCAGGCAGCCGGGAGAGCGGGAGCGCCGGGTCGGCCGCCACCGCGCTCAGCAGAGCGGCGAAGGAGGCGCCCAGGTCCCGGCCCGTCTCCTCGTCCAGGGCGGCCCGCCCGTACTGCACCAGGCTCGCCGGGCTGTCCGTGTCCAGGAGACCGAAGGTCAGGTCGAACTTGGCCTCGCCAACGCCGACTTCGACGGGACGCGCCTCAAGTCCGGGAAGAAGCAGGGCCGTCTGCTCGCCGATCACGTCGGAGGTGACCCGCACCAGGGCGGTCCCGTCGTCGCCCCGGGCAGCGGCGCCGAGGCGTTCCAGGATCAGGTCGAAGGGCACCTCGCGGTGCTGCTGCGCTTCGAGCAGCGCGTCGCGTACGCGCTCGACGAGGGTGGCGAAGGCGGGGTCGCCGGACAGGTCCACGCGTACCGGAAGGGTGTTGACGCAGAGCCCCACCAGGCCGCGCGTCGCCGGGCCCTCGCGGTGGGTGGCGGCGCAGCCGATGACCAGGTCGAGTTCGCCGGTGAGGCGGTGCAGCGCGGCGAACGCCGCGGCGAGGCCCACCGTGAACACCGTGGCGCGGTGTTGGCGGCCCAGCTCGCGCAGCGCGGGCAGCACCTGCGCGCCGAGCTCGGTGGTGCGGGTCCGCGCGGGATGCCCGGCCAGGTCGGCGGGTGTGGTGGCGGGGCGGGGCAGGCGGGGCGGGGTGGCTCCGGCGAGACGGCGGGCCCAGCGGTCCAGTCCGTCGTCGAGGCGGGCGGCCCCGGCGTGCTCGCGGCGCGCGAAGTCCGCGTACTGGGGCGGCTCGGCCAGGTCGGCGCGGCGGCCGTCGACCGCGGCGGCGTACAGGGCGGCGAGCTCCTCCGCCACGGTCTCCAACGAGCCGCCGTCGATGGCTATGTGATGGAACGTCAGCAGCACTGTGTGGTCCTCGGGCGCGTGCCGCAGGACGAAGGCGCGCGGGACCGTGCTCCGCGCCAGGTCGAAGGGGCGGCGGGCCTGTGCGGTGAGGAGGTCGGCGCCGTCGCCCGGCGCGTCCACCACCTCCACGGTGACGTTCTCCGGGGCGGGCAGCGGCTCCTGGTACGGCTCGTCGCCGCGCGTGCCGTAGCGGGTGCGCAGGATCTCGTGGCGGCGCACCAGTTCGGTGAGCGCGGCGCTCAGCGCCGCCATGTCGAGCGGGCCGCGCAGCCGGGTCGCGAACGGCACGCTGTACTGGGCGCTGTTCTGGCCGAGGCGTTCCATCAGCCACATGCGGCGCTGGGCGCGGGTGAGCGGGGCGGGGCCGGCCTCGCGCGCGGGCGCCGGGGCGGTGGAGCGGCCGGCGGCGCGGGCGCGGGCCCTGCGCAGCAGCTCTTCCTGGAGGGCTGCGGAGGTGTCAGTGGCCATCGGTGTCCTCCGGCGTTTCGGGGCGCAGGTCGGTGTGGGCGGCGAGCAGGGCGCGTTCGACGAGCGCGGCGTGTCCGGCGACCGTGGGGGCGGCGAAGAAGTCGGCCAGCGAGAGTTCGACGCCGAGGTCCTCGCGCAGCTCTTCGGCGACGACGAGGGCCAGCAGGGAGTGGCCGCCCAGGGCGAGGAAGTCGGCGTCGGGCCGGGTCACCTCGCAGCCGAGCGAACGGCTCCACACCTCCGCCACGGCCTGCTGGAGCGGGGTCAGCGGCTGGGCGTCGGCGCCGGTGGCCTCCGCCGTGGCGAGGTCGGCGAGCGCACGGCGGTCCACCTTGCCGGAGCCGGTGAGCGGAAGCCGGTCGACGACGGTCAGCTCGTCCGGCACCAGGTGTGCGGGCAGGAAGGCGGTGAGGCGGGCCAGGAGCGCCTCGGGGCGGGGCACCGGGCCGGGGCCCGCGACCACGAAGGCGGCGAGGCGGGCGTCGTCGGGGGTGGGGCGGCGGACCGTGACGGCCGCGTCGTCCACCTCCGGCTGCTCGCGCAGCGCGTGTTCGATCTCCCCCGGCTCGATGCGGAAGCCGCGCACCTTGACCTGGTCGTCGGTGCGGCCGTGGAAGTCCAGGACGCCGTCGGGGCGGGCCGAGACGAGGTCGCCGGTGCGGTAGAGGCGGCCGAGGCCGGGGTGGTCGACGAAGCGTTCGGCGGTCAGCTCGGGCCGGCGGGTGTATCCGTGGGCCAGGCGGCTTCCGCCGATCCACAGTTCGCCGTGTGCGCCGTCGGCGACGGGCAGGCCTGCCTCGTCGAGGATGTGGGCGGTGGCACCGGCCACCGGTCGGCCGATCGGCACCGGTCCGTCGCAGTCGCGGTCGGTGACGCGGTGGGTGGTGGCGAAGGTCGTGGTCTCGGTCGGGCCGTAGCCGTTGACGAGCTCGACCCAGGGGAACGCGCGCAGCACCGCCCGGGCCGGCTGGGCGGCCATCGCCTCGCCGCCCACGACCACCGTGCGCAGCAGTGAGAAGACGCGGGAGCGGCGGGCGGCGAGCTGGTGGAAGAGCGCCGTGGTGAAGAAGGCGACGGTGACGCCGTGCCGCTCCACCTCCTTGGCCAGCTCCTCGAAGGAGGGCCGCTCCGTGGTGCACACCACGACGGCGGCGCCGTTGGCGAGCGCCGACCACACCTCGAAGGTGGAGCCGTCGAATGTCGCCGGGGAGTGCAGCAGGACGCGGTCACGCGCGGTGACGGTGACGTAGGCCGGGTCGGTGACGAGTTCGGCTATGGCGCCGTGGGGGACGGCGACGCCCTTGGGGCGGCCGGTGGAGCCGGAGGTGAACATGACGAACGCCGTGTCGTCGGGGCCGGGCCCCTCGCCGGGCATCTCCCCGCCGGTCAGCTGCTCGTCGCCGGGCAGCGCGAGGGTGGCGCCGGAGGCTCCGGCGGCTTCGAGCAGCTTGCTGTCGCCGACGGTCAGCGTGGCGCCCGAGTCTTCGAGCATCGCCTCGGTACGGGGCCGCGGATGGGCCGGGTCGAGGGGTACGCAGGCCGCGCCGGCCCACCACAGCGCGAGTTGCGCGACCACGGTCCTGGCCGAGCGGGGCATCAGGAGGGCCACGAAGTCGCCGGGGCGTACGCCCTGCTCGTGGAGGTACGAGGCCAACCGCCGCGCTGAAGAGGCGAGTTGGGAGTACGTCAGGGTGGTGTCGCCGTCCGCCACCGCGAGGGCGTGCGGGGTGTGTGCGGCGTGCCGCGCCACCAGGGCGGGCAGGCCGGTCCGGGCCACGGTCACGGTCGGTTCCTTCCGGTCGTCGGGCAGGAGCTGGGGGTCGGCCATGTCAGGACCCCGGCGTGCGGGCCGCCGCGCGGCGCTTGTCGAGCACGGCGGCGATGGCCCGCAGATCGGGCTGGCGCAGCAACTCCGGTGCCCGCAGCCGCACATGGGACTCGCGCTCCAGGACTTCCAGGAGCCGCGCCGCGAGCAGGGAGGTGCCTCCGGCGTCGGTGAAGTTGTCCTCCAGTGTCGTCTCGGGGCGGCCGAGCAGGTCGCGGACCGCGGCGAGCACGAGCAGTTCGTCGGCGCTCGCGCCGTCCGGCAGCGTGGCGGCGTCGGCGGCGCTTCCCGGTGCCTCTTCGGCGTGCTTCAGGAGGGCGTGCCGGTCCACCTTGCCGTTGGCGTCCAGGGGGAAGGAGTCCACGACGCGCAGCGTCGAGGGCACCGCCTGCTCGGGCAGCCAGGTCCGGACGGCGGCCAGCAGTTCGTCGGCCGCGGGGGTGGCGCCGGCCGCCGGCAGGACGTACGCGACGAGCCGCGCGCGGCCCTCGGCGTCGCGGGGGGCGGTGACCACGGCGCTCAGCACGGCGGGGTCGTGTTCGAACGCGGCCTCGACCTCGGCGGGTTCGATGCGGACCCCGCTGATCTTGACTTGGTCGTCGAGGCGGCCGAGGAAGACGAGGCGTCCGTCCTCCAGCATCCGTACGCGGTCGCCGGTGCGGTACAGGCGGTCCAGGCCCGGCAGTTCGGCCGGCGGGGCGGTGAAGCGCCGCGCGGTCAGCTCCGGGTCCAGGTACCCGAGCGCCAGGCAGGTGCCGCCGATGCGCAGTTCGCCGTCCGTGCCCCGCGCCAGGACCGTGCCGTCGGCGTCGGTGACGGCCACGGTCGCGCCCGCGATGGGAAGGCCGATGGGCGGCGCGGTGGCGGAGTGCGCGTCGGGGTCGTCCGGGCGCATGGTGTGGGTGGTGGTGACGACGGTGGCTTCGGCGGGGCCGTAGGCGTTGTGGACGGTGGCGGTCACATCGGGGCCGGGGCGGCGGCGCATCCGGTCGCCGCCGACCATGAGGTGCCGGAGCTTCAGGCCCTGCGGCCAGGGGCGGTCGAGAAGTGGCTCGATCATGGGGGTGGCCGACACGGCGACGGTGACCTCGGCCTCGCGCCACCAGTCGGTGAGCGCGGCCGGGTCCCAGCGGACCTCGTCGGGGGCGGGTATGAGTGCGGCGCCGCAGGTGAGGCCCGCCCACAGTTCGAGGAGGTGCGGGTCGAAGGCGACCCCGATCAGCAGGGACTGCCGGTCGCCGGGGGCGAGTCCGGTCTCGGCGCGGTACCAGTCCAGCAGCACGGCCAGCGAGGCTTCGGCGACCGCGACGGCCTTGGGCCGTCCGGTGGAGCCGGAGGTGAGCACGGCGTACAGGGCCTCGGGCGGCGCGGTCCGTGCCTCTGCCGCGATGGGTCCGAAGGACGCCACGACGGATGCGGCGGCGTTGGCCCCCTCGGCGGGCAGGGCCAACTCGACCTGATCGCCGATTTCATGACGTGCCATCAGGACATTGGGGTCCCCGATGAGGCAGACGACGCCGATGTCCTCGGTGACCGCGGCGATGCGGCGCTCGCCGGGACGCGGGCCGAGTGGCAGATAGACCGCGCCGAGCCGGGCCAGCGCGACCGCCGTGACGACGAGGGCGGCCGAACGGTCCAGGCAGACCCCGACGAGGTCACCGGGCCGGACGCGCCCGGCCAGCGTCGCGGCGACCGCGTCGGCCGCCTCGTCGAGCTGCGCGTAGGTCCAGCTGGACTCCCCGTCGATCACCGCGGGCGCCTGGGGCGAGCGGCGGACCCACTCCTCGTAGCGCGCCAGCACCCCTGCTTCGGCGGAAACGGGGAGGGGCGCGCCGTGCAGCACACTCAGGGTGCTGTCCGTACCGGCCCGACGGTCCATCAACTGCTCGGTCATCACGACTCCTTCGGCGCGGTGGTGGTCAGTGCGGAGGTGGCGGCGGGGGCGAGGGCGCGCGCCTGGTCGGCGAGGACCGGGTGCTGGAAGAGCAGGCGCAGCGAGGGCCGCTCGCCCAGGCGCGGCTCCAGCCAGGCCGCCAGCTGGGCGGCGAGCAGGGAGTGGCCTCCGACGTGGAAGAAGTGCGAGCTCTCCTCGAAGCGGTCGTGCCCGAGCACCTCGCGCCAGCCCTCGGCGAGCAGCACCACGGCCGGGTCGTCCGAGCGGGCGGGATCCGTCGCCGGCGCCGCTTCCTCGACAGGGGCGGCGGGGGCGGCGGGGGCCGCCTCGGCGGCCAGGCGGGCGAGGGCGGCCCGGTTGGGCTTGCCGCCGGCGAGGGTCGGCATGCTGTCCAGGAGCACCCAGCGGCCGGGCACGAGGGCGCCGGGCAGGCGGGTGCTCAACTCGGCGTGCAGGGCCTGCTCGTCCCACTCCTCGCCCTCGTGGGCGCGCTCGCGGAAGGCGACCAGACGGGGTCCCCCGGGGGTTTCCCGGTCGAGGACGACGGCACAGGACCGGCCGCCGAGCGCGGCGGAGGCCGCGGCTTCGACCTCTTCGAGTTCGATGCGGTAGCCGCGCAGTTTGATCTGGTTGTCGCGGCGGCCCAGGAAGCGCAGCAGCCCGTCCTGGCCGCGGTAGCCGAGGTCGCCGGTGAGGTAGACGCGCTCGCCGCCGAGCGCGTCGACGGTGACGAAGCGGGCCGCGGTGGCCTCCGGGTTGCCGACGTAGCCCTCGGCCAACCCGGCGCCGGAGATCGCCAGTTCACCGACGGCGCCGGCGGGCAGCGGCCGCAGACCCTCGTCCAGGACGTGGACTCGCTCGCCGGGCAGCTCGACACCGAGCGGGATCTCGGCCCCGTCGACCAGGCTGTCCGGGGTGATCTCGTGCACGGTGGAGCTGATCGCGGCCTCGGTGACGCCGTACACGTTGAGGACGGCGAACCGGGCGGTGTCGCCGCCTTCCGTGTCGGCGAAGAAGGCGCGCATCACGTCGGCCGGTATGCGTTCGCCGCCGAGCACGAGCAGGCGCGGCGCCCAGCGGCCCTCCCCGAGCACCGGCAGCAGGTCCTCGCGGGTGGCGAGGAAGTAGCTGGTGGGCAGGTTGGCCACGGTGACCCGGGCGGAGGCGAGCAGTTCGGCGAGCTCGGCGCCGGTCGGTACGTCCTGCTCGGGGACGACCAGGCAGGCGCCCGCGTACAGGGAGGGCAGCACCTCTTCGAGGGCGACGTCGAAGGACGGCTGGGCGAACAGCAGCACCCGGTCCCCCGCCGCGAGGGCGAACCGCTCGGCCGCGCCGGTCAGGTGGTTGACCAGAGCGTCCCGGCCGACGGCCACGGGCTTGGGGATGCCGGTCGAGCCGGAGGTGTGGATGATGTACGCCGCGCCCGGCACGGTCCCCGCCGCGCGGGCGGGCGGCAGCACCTCGACGCCGACCGCGGCGCTCGGCAGCCCGTCGGGAACGCGTACCGCGCTGTCCTCGGCGGTCAGGACGAGCGCCGGGCCGAGCCGGTCGAGCAGCAGCTCAAGGCGGGCGGGCGGGTCGGACGGCGACAGGGGGCAGTAGACGGCCCCGGTCCGCAGGCAGGCGAGCAGCGTGACCACGGAGTCGGCGCCGCGGGGCAGTACCGCCGCGACCGGCTGCCCGGCCGTCACTCCCGCCGCCCGCATCCGCTCCGCGAGGGAGGTGACCCGCGCGTCGAGGTCCCCGTACGTGAGGCGGCGGGCGCCGATCAGGAGGGCGGGCAGGGACGGGTCGTGGGCCGCGGCCGGGTCGAGGGGGTCGCGGCCGGGTACGACCCGCGCCGCGGACGCGGCCTCCTGGGGCGCGGCGGGCGGCGCGAGGTCGGCGAGGGGGGTGGCGGGGGCGTCGAGATAGGCCCGGAGCAGGTCGAGGAAGCGCTCGGCGAGCAGCTTGGCCACGTCCTCGCCGAACAGGTCGGCGTCGTAGTCCCAGACCAGGGTCATGCCGGCCACGCCGTGGCGCGGGCTCACACCGCGCCGGTCGTCGGGGAGCAGCACCACATCGAGGTCGAAGCGGGTGGTGCCGGTGTTGAACCCTTCGAACAGGGTGACGTCGAGGCCGGGCACCTCGATCTCGGGCAGCGCCGCGTCGTGGGCGCTGAACATGACGCTGAACAACGGGTTGTCGGCGCCCGAGGTGTGCAGGCCGAGCGCCCGGGTGAGCTCCTGGACCGGCACCTCCTGGTGCGGGAGGGCCCGGATGAGGGTGTCGGTCACCTCGTCCATGGCGTCCTCGGCCGGTGCGCCCGAGTCCAGGTTCAGCCGCAGCGGGATGGTGTTGACGAACATGCCGACGGCGTCCTCGAAGCCGCGTGGCCGGTTGCCCACAGCGGTTCCCACCACCATCTGGCTGCGTCCGCTGTGGCGCCGCAACAGTTCCGCGAACAGGCCGAGCAGGGTGGCGAAGGGGGTGAGTCCACGCTCGCGGGTGTGGGCGCGCAGCCGTTCGGCGAGGTCCGCCCCGATGGACTGGCGCAGCTGTCCGCCGTGGTGGCGCCGCCGCGCGCCGGGCCGGGTGAGACCCGGCAGGGGCATGTCGTACGAGGCGTCGCGCAGGGTGTCGGACCAGTACTCCAGGCTCGCGGCCAGCTCCTTGGCCCGTACGTCGTCGGCCCGGGCTCGCACATGGTCGGCATAGGAGCTGGGCGTGCCCAACTCGAGGTCCTCGCCGAGCACCTGGGCGCGGTAGACGCTGAAGACGTCGTCGAGGAGGATCGCGAACGAGTGGCCGTCGTGGATCAGGTGGTGTTCCACGTGGATGAGCCGGTGCTGGTCGTCGGCGAGTTTGACGAGGGTCCAGCGCAGCAGGGGTGCCTCGCGGGTGTCCAACGGTGTCTCCGCCTCGGAGCGCAGCAGGTCCTGGAAGGCCGCCTCGGGGTCGGCCTCCCAGGTGATGTCCACGGTGCGCAGCCTCGGCAGGCACACGTCGGCCACCCGTTGACCCGGCATCGCGCCCGCCACCGGCACGAGTTCGAGCCGCAGCCCCGGGTGGCGGGCGAGGGTGGCGGCCAGGCCGCTGCGCAGCGCCTCGACGTCGAGGGTGCCCCACAGGTCGAGCGCGGCGGTGAAGTTGTAGGCGCGGCTGCCCGGCTGCACTTCTTCGTGCAGCCAGACGATCTCCTGCGAGGAGGAGAGGGGGAGCATGGGCGATCCCTTGGGTTGTCGGGTCGGAAGGTGCCGCGCGGTCGTGCGCCCGCGGCGGCGGGCCGGCCGGTCCGCGGATCGCGCGGTACGGCCGGATGCTGGAGGTTCACGGGGGAGGACGGTCGTACGCCGGCGTCCGGGTGGGGACGGCCGGGGCGGGCTCAGTGGGCGGGGGCCCCGGCGGGCAGCGCTCCGCGCAGCGCCGCGAAGGCGTCTTCGGCCGCGGCGTCGTCGAGCACGGAGCGGTCCCACACCATGCGCAGGTGGAGTTCGGGTCCCTGGGTGGCGGAGACGGCGAAGGGGGCGCGCACCTGTCGGCCGCCGATGTGCACCTCGCGGCCGGCCGTCCCGCCGAGCCGCAGCGGGGTGCGGTTGCGGGCGTCGTCCACGGTGAGCAGCCCGTCCAGCCTGCCGGACCAGGCGGATCCGCCGGACCGGGCGGCGCGGACGACTTCGTCGAAGGGGGTATCGGCGCGGTCCAGGTCGTCCCACCAGTCGGTGGCCGTGACCTCGGGTGCGACGGTGCCCCGGGTGTCGGCCGGGAAGACCACGGTGTTCAGGAAGCAGCCGAGAACGGGTGCGGCACCGGCCGGGCGGCCGCCCCACGGGTAGCCGATGGGTGACACCGGCCCTGTCCCGAACAGGGCCGCGGCCGCGGCACGGCACGCGTCGAGCAGCGCCGGGAAGGGAACTCCCCCGGCGGGCGAGGCGATTCTCGTCTCGACCGCTCCGCTGGGCAGTCCGGCGGACATGGGCCTTGAGCCGGGCAGCGGGGCCTGCTCGCGGACCGTACGCAGCCGTTCTCCCCAGTACGTCAGCGCGCCGGGCACCGCGGCGCGGTCCTCGGCGTCGAGCTGGCGCAGGACGGCGTCCCGGTAGGCGGCGAGTTCGGCGGCCGCGGCATCGGGCGCCAGGTCCTCCGGTCCGAGACGGTCGCGGTAGGCATCGCCGAGTTCCTCGACGATGCGGGCGAGGGACTGGCCGTCGCAGGCGGTGTGGTCCAGGACGACCGCGAGGAGCTCCTCCTCGGCGTGCGGGCCGTCCTGGGCGAGGAACAGGCGCAGCGGCGGGCCGTCGGCGGCCCAGCCGGCCAGCGTCCGGCGCAGCGCGTTTTCGGCGTCCTCGCCGGGCGCTCCGGCGACCAGGTCCAGCGGCACGTCCGGCGCGCCGGGCCGCAGCACGGGCGTGCCGCGCACGACGCTGGGGCGGGAGCGCAGCACGGGGTGGCGGGCGGCCAGGTGGCCCGCGGCGGCGCGCAGCCGCGCCGTGTCGACGGTGCCGCGCGGGAAGGCGAAGAACATCGGGACGATGTCGGCGCGGCCGGCGGGATCCAGGGAGCGCACGAGCAGGAAGCGCCGCTGGGCCCCGGTGACGGGCAGCAGTCCGGCGGCCGGGTCACCTGCGCCGAGGCGCTGGTAGCGGGCCAGATACTGGCCCGTGATGCTGGGGAGCACGTGATCCTCTCTCGGGTCGGGAACTCTCGGTCGGGCATGGCTTGCGCGCGGTTGCCCGCGGGAGGGGAGGTGAGCGGTCGCTCGGCGTCAGGCGACGGGCACGTTCTCGTCGCGGCCGGTCGTCGCGGGCCGGTGGGCGTCTTCGTCGGGATCCGCGCTGTCGGGGAGGTCGCGCATCCGGCGCAGCGGGGAGAGCAGCAGGGGCAGCGGCACGACGAGGAAGCCGATCGCGCAGACCCACAGGGCCGAGCGCGCTCCGAAGGCGTCCGCGATGGCGCCGCCGACGAGCGCGCCGAGCGGCAGGGTGCCCCACATCAAAAAACGCAGGGTGGCGTTCATGCGCCCCAACAGCCGTTCCGGGCACAGCGTTTGACGGAAGCTCACCTGAGCCACGTTGTAGACCACGGCGCCGAAGAAGACCACGCCGGAGGCGACGGCGAACAGGGCGGCGGCCGCTCCCTTTCCGGACAGCGGCCACAGCAGTGCGAACGGACCGGTGGCCAGGGCCGACAGCCAGATGACGCGGGCCTGGCCGAAGCGGCCGGCCAGCCGGCCCGCGCAGAGCGCACCGGCCAGTCCGCCGACGGCCGAGGCCGAGAGCATCACGCCGACGGCAGCCGGGGGCAGGTCGAGGACGCGGACCAGGAAGATGGTCTGGGTGGCCATCAGCATCGCGGTGAAGAAGTTGCCGAGGCCGGTGGTGCCGGCGATGACACGGAGCAGCGGGTGGCCCAGGACGAAGCGCAGGCCTTCCGCGACCTCCTTGCGCAGGGACGCGCCGGGGACCGGCTCGGGCTTGTTCTCGGGGCGGCGGATGGCCAGCAGGAACACGGCGGACAGGGCGTAGCCGATCGCGTCGGCCACGATCGCCAGATGGGCCCCGACGAGCTGTACGAGGCCGCCGCCGAGGCCGGGTCCGGCCACCTGCGCCGAGGAGCGCACCGTCTCCAGCGCGCCATTGCCGGACACCAGCTGCTCCCGGGGCAGGAGTTGGGGCAGATAGCTCTGGTGGGCCACGTCGAAGAACACCGTGGCCACGCCGGTGACCAGGGCGACGACATACAGCTGGGCCATGGTCAGCACGCCCGCCGCGGCGCCGAGCGGCACGCTGGCCATGGCCAGGGAGCGGACCGCATCGGCGCGGATCATCAGCGACAGCTTGCGCATCCGGTCGACCCAGGCCCCCGCGGGCAGTCCGATGAGCAGGAACGCGGCGGTCTCGGCGGCGGTGAGCAGTCCCACCTGGAAGGCGGGCGCCTTGAGTTCGAGGACGGCCACCAAGGGCAGCGCCACCAGGGTGACTTGGGCGCCGACCTGCCCGGCCGCGGCTCCGGCGAGCAGTAAGCGGAAGTCGCGCATGCGGAGCAGGCCACTGGGAGCGGCCCGGGGCGAAGGGGACATGCACGAGACCTTCACCTCGCGCCGATCAGGAGTCAAAACAAACAAGACACTTTCGGTCGTTTCCAGTGCCATCCTGGCACTGGATCAAGAAAATCATCGGCCAGATCAGGGCAACGGCCGGATGAATTAAAGATGTTGAGGGCCAGGTACACAGGACTTCTCCCCGCGCCGGGGAAGCATTTCAAGGGCGCGGTGCACCCCCGGACCCCATGAATGCGGGTATGTCCGAAACTCACCGCACGCACACGTGCGGGGGCAACCAGAAGCGCGCTCGGGCGTCGGGGGTGCCGGGACGGCGCGGAAGCGCGCCGTCAGTCCTTGGCGGGGAGCAGGTTCGCGCTGTGCCGGTCGGTGGCCAGGATCGCGGGCAGCGGCAGGCCACTGCGGGTGTCCAGCTGCATCAGGGTCGCCTCGATCTCCGTCGACCCCGGCGCGACCGGCGTCCCGTGCGCGGGCTTGGCGTGGTTGACCCAGGTGTGTTCGGCGCCGTCGCACCGCGCGACCGTGCCGCCGATGCCGTGCCGCACGGAGTCGGTCCCCACCGAGCTCGCGACGAAGACGGGGCCGGTGGTCGACGTGGTGCAGCGGTAGGTGCCGGACAGGGTGACGGTGCCGTCCTTGGCGATCGTCCCGGACGGGTTGGCGGACACGGTGCCCGAGGAGGCGGCGGCCGGACCGGCGGCCCCTCCCAGAAGCACTCCGGCGGCGGCGACGGCCCCGGCGGCGACAAGACTTACACGCATCGGCAGTTCTCTCCTACATCGGTACGTCCGCGAGATGGTGCGGCGTTCATGTGGTGGCGCTCCAGGGGGTGGTGCTCCCCGTGGTGACACATGGGCGGCACACACCACGGCCGCCCTCGCGCCCCAAGGAATACCGCCACGGCACCCTCCCGTCGGGGATTCCCCCCGGTCGGCGGCGTGTCAGGACGCCCGTCCCCTGGGAGCAGAGTGACGGGCGGGGCCCCACAGCGCCTCCTGGGGCAGGGGGTGTCCGCCCCTTCCGGGTGTGACCGAAAGACGGCCCCCTCACCAGGAGTCGGGGGCGGCACCGGCCGGGCATGCTGGTGCCCCCGGCCGTTTACCGCGCCGCCTCCCAGGGCGCCCGGACAGGATGGGAGCGTCATTTTGCGCACCGTAGGCGTGGAAGAGGAACTGCTCCTGGTCGATCCGGGCACCGGGCAGCCGTGCGCGCTGTCCTCGGAGGTGCTGGCCCGGCTGGCCAAGTCCGCCGCGGACGGAGGCGGCCCGCTGCAGGGCACCTTCGCCCGGGAACTGCAGGGTCAGCAGCTGGAGTTCGGCACCCGCCCGCAGACCGACATGGACGAACTCGGCACCGAGATCGTGCGCTGGCGCCACGAGGCGGCCCGGCACGCGGCGGAGACGGGGGCGGCGGTGGTCGCCCTCGCCACCTCCCCGCTGCCCGCCCGCCCGGCCGTCAACGTGGGCCGGCGCTACCAGTGGATGGAGGAGCAGTTCGGTCTGACGACCCAGGAACAGCTCACCTGCGGTTGCCATGTGCATGTGTCGGTCGCATCGGACGACGAGGGCGTCGCCGTGGTGGACCGGATCCAGCCGTGGCTGCCCGTCCTGACCGCACTCAGCGCCAACTCGCCGTACTGGCAGGGCCACGACACCCTGTACAACAGCTACCGCAGCAGGGTGTGGGGGCGGTGGCCCATGTCCGGGCCGACGGGCGTCTTCGGCTCGGCCGAGCGCTACCACGCCCAGGTCGCCGACATGGTGACCAGCGGTGTGGTGCACGACCAGGGCATGATCTATTTCGACGCCCGGCTCTCCCACCGCTATCCCACCGTCGAGATCCGGGTCGCCGACGTGTGTCTGGAGGCCACCACCACGCTGCTCATGGCGGGTCTGGCGCGCGCCCTGGTGGAGACCGCGGCCCGGGACTGGCGGGCGGGACGGCCACCGCTGGGCCACGGGGTGAGTCTGCTGCGGCTGGCCGCGTGGCGGGCCGCGCGCTCGGGGCTCGACGACGTCCTGCTGCACCCGTCGACCATGCGGCCGGCTCCCGCGCCGGTCGTCGTACGGGCGCTCTTCGAGCACACACGGGAGGCGCTCGAAGACACCGGGGACCTCGCCTGGGCCCGCAAGGCCGCCGCGGAACTGCTCGCGCGCGGCAACGGGGCCCGCATCCAGCGCGAGCTGCTCACCCGTACCGGAAGCCTGGGCCGGGTGGTCGCGGCATGTGTGCGCCGCACCCTGGGCGAGCGTGAACTCCGGTACACGACACCGGAGTGACCTCACAGGAAGGGCGACACCGGCCGGGCCCGTCGCCCCCTGTACGACGTCACCACACACACGGCACATCTCCCCCATGGGTGCCGCCCACAGGAGGCGCCGATCGAGCCGGTCAGGGGGTCACACATCCACGGAAGCGGCTCCCATGCTCGGGGTTGGACATCACTCGATGTACCCGACAGGGCGGTTCCGCGGGAACTTCTCTCACCCCGAGCGGTCTCATCTACTGTCAAGTGGGTGCCCCAACACAGCAGAGGCGCGTAACATCCGGCAGCAATCACGTACGCACACGCCCCGGAGGAACACCTCGTGCCGGAAAGCACCACGCTCCAGTCCCAGTACGCCGCCCAGATCCAGAGCGACCTGGACAGCAATGTCGCCGAACGCGAACAGATCGCTGCCCAGATCAGCGCCCTCCAGGAACAGTTGAGTGTCCTGGAGAACAACCACGCCCTGCTGGCCTCCATGCGGGAGGCGATCGGCAGCCCCGCCGCGCCCGCGCCGGACAAGGCCCCCAAGAAGTCCGCCGGAGCCTCGTCCCCGCGCGTCCCGCAGGCCCGTAAGGCATCCAAGTCCGCAGGTCGCGGGGCCAAGAAGCAGGCTCAGCCGGCCACCAAGTCCAAGGCCACCGGGAGTGCTCCCACGCTCCGGGAGCTCGTCGCGGCCCACCTCGCGCAGAGCGGTGAGCCGCGCTCGGCGGCCGAGATCACGGCGGGTCTCACCGACGCACACCCCCAGCGCAACATCGCGGGCACCGTGGTGCGCAACACCCTCGAGAACCTCGTCGCCAAGGGGCAGGCGCAGCGCACCCGGCAGAACCGGTCCGTGTTCTACACGGCGCCCGACAGCACCGGCGCCCCCGCGTCCGCGGGCTCCGACGTCAAGAAGGAGGAGGGCGCCGTCACCCCCGCGGCCGCCAACTGATCCGCGCGTGGTGCCGGCTCGGCCGGCACGCTCTGAGCCACCTACCGGACAGGTGACATGGCAGCCCCGTGCCTCACCCCACTGGGCTGCAGTCCGGGTGACCCCAGCCGCCGTCCCGCTTCATGATGGGTGTGCCGGCGGCATAGGACTGGCCGCAGGGACAGCGCCCGGGGAACTTCGCCTTGATGGTCCGCGGCTTGCCCGACGGGGCCGAGGTGGCACCGGACGACGCCTTGCGCGCGGCGGCCGGCTTGGCTCGTGAGGCGGTGGCACGAGCCGGTGCCGGCACCGGCATCTCCTGATCGCCGAGGGCGGTACCGGCCGGCCGCTGGGTGGTGGCCGCATCACTCGCGGCCTGGTCGGCGATCGCGTTCAGCGGGTCCCCACCCACCTGGTGTGCGGGCACATAGACGAACTCCACATCCCGTTCGGCCAGCAACTCGTCGATGCGCTCGACCAGTTCCCGGTTGGCGACCGGCTTGCCCGCGGCGGTCTTCCAGCCGTTGCGCTTCCAGCCGGGCAGCCACTGCGTGACCGCCTTCATGGCGTACTGGGAATCCATCCGCACCTGCATGCGGGTGCCCGCGTCGACGGCTTCGAGCAGCCGTTCCAGGGCGGTGAGCTCCCCGACGTTGTTGGTGGCGGTGCCCAGCGGCCCCGCGCCCCAACGTTCCGGGCGTCCCTGCGCATCGGCGATCACCCAGGCCCATCCCGCGGGGCCGGGGTTGCCCTTCGAGGCACCGTCACAAGCGGCAACAACAACACGATCAGACATCGCGCCATCATCCCACCGCCGCCCGCACACCAGAAATCCCCGGCCCGGCCGTGCTCAGGGCGCCGCGCTGAGGTATGGATCCGACAAGGGGGCGGGGGCGCCGTCGTCGGCCGCCGTACCCGCGAACAGGGCCGCGCCGAATCCGACCGCGGCGAAGAACAGACCCATACACATCACGGCCACCATGGCCCCGCCGAACAGACACGCCACCACCCCGACGCCGGTCGGTGCCTCGTCCGCCACCGCGCGTTCGGGCCGGTGCGCCACATACCGCACCGGCACGACGTCTCCCGCCACATAGGGGTGTCGCGACGTCACCCGCGCCCGTACCTCACGCCCGCCGACCGTACGGAATCCCACGATCAGACGGCGCCGGACACGGGTGGCGCCCCCGGATGTATGGGTGCGCACCACATGGGTCTCCAGACAGCGGGCTCCGGCCCTCAGCCCTTCACGCAGGGTGCGCTTGTGCTCCGACACCGTGCGGGCCACCCAGACCAGCGCCCCGAGGCCCACCGCGACGAACAGCAGGCCCACACTTCCGAACACCACCCCGAAGATCCCACCTACAGCGAACATGCACATCCCCCTACCGAGGCCCCCACCCAGGGTCCGACGCCGGTGTAGATGCACGGCGCGGTGCGTTGGTTCCGTTCACCAAGGACGGAGCCGCGAAGAAGGGAGCGACGGCGGCCAGCACTCTCCTCCCGAGGTGCCGGCCGCCGTCAACCGCCGCTGTGCGCACATCGCTTGGCGCACGGTGCGATCAGTGGCGGCCCCAGGACCTCGTGACCACGGCGCGGCCGTGGTTGTCGCGCAACGTGGCGGTGTCCCCGCTGTTGTTCCAGACAGAGGCGCGACGGCTCTGGTACACGTCGGTACGGGTGTTGTGGTCGATCCCGGTGTGGACGCGCACCGAGGCGCGGCCGCCCAGGGTGAACGTGCCGAACGTGTATGCGTGGTGACCGCGGTCGCTGAGTGTCCACCCCTTCAGGCTCACGGACGTGCGGCCGGTGTTGGTGACGGTGACCCACTCGGCGTTGAGGCTGCGCTGCGAGCGGTCGTCCTTGCCGGGGCTGTCGTACTGGATGGCCCCGAAGGTGACCGGCGAGCGCGGAGCCCCGGCGAGCCCGGCACACAGGGTCGACACAGGGGCGTCACGGGTTGGTGTCGGTCAGGGCGGCCCGCCAGGGTGTCACGGTCGTGGGGCGGGACCCTCCACACGCGTTTCGGCCCCCCGGCACTGGGTGCCGGGGGGCCGAAATTCCGTAGCGGGGACAGGATTTGAACCTGCGACCTCTGGGTTATGAGCCCAGCGAGCTACCGAGCTGCTCCACCCCGCGTCGATGACTCCACCCTACGTCACACAGGAGGGGCCGTTGACCACCCGGGCGGTGCAGCGACATCACTGCTTCTAGACGGTTGCCTCGTCCTTCAGCATCTTCCGCAGCTCTTCTCGCAGTTCGGGGGTGTCGGTGTGGCCGTGCACCGATGCGGCGTGCTCGGCCGCCGCCCGGACGACTTCGTCTTCCTCACCGGAAATCGCCAGGCTGCAATTCGATTCGCTCGGGTAGTCCCGACAGTCAGCGACCTTACGCATGAGTGCCTCCTCGGGGCGGAATATCCCGGTTCCAGGATCCCACCTTTACGCCCGCCCGGCGGAGCTACTTCGGGTGACCGGGGATGGTCCGTGCGTGGCGGCCGGTGCGCGAAGAGCGCGTGGCGACCACCGATGATTCCGGGCCCGGGGAGGAGTCTCTTCTGGGACCGGATGTACACGACCGGACCTTCGAGAAGGTGGACCATGAACGCGTTGCGGAAGATCCTCGACACCTGCGTCGGCGACAGGACGGTGCCGGGTGCGGTGGGCCTGGTGGCCCGGGGCGACCAGGTGGAGGTGGCGGTCGCCGGCTCCCACGATCTCGCCGGCTCCTCCCCCATGGCCAGGGACTCGATCTTCCGCATCGCCTCGATCGGCAAGCCCGTCACCGCCGCGGCGGTCATGATGCTGATCGACGACGGCCTGATCGCGCAGGACGACCCGATCGCCGAGTGGCTGCCGGAGCTGGCCTCGCCTCTGGTCGTCCGCACCCCGTCCTCCCCCGTCGACGACGTCGTCCCGGCCGTCCGGCCGATCACGGTCGGCGATCTGCTCGACTTCCGCGCCGGATACGGCTTCCCGTCCGACTTCTCACTGCCCGCCGTCACGCCGCTGTTCAGCGAGCTCCACCAGGCGCCCCCGCGGCCGCAGACGGTGCCCGGGACGGACGAATGGCTCTCCCGCCTCAGCCGCATCCCGATGCTCCACCAGCCCGGCGAGGCCTGGCTGTACAACATCTGCTCCGACCTCCAGGGCGTGCTGGTCTCGCGGGTTTCCGGGCGTACGCTGCCCGACTTCCTGAGCGAGCGCCTGTTCGAGCCACTCGGCATGACCGACACCGGATTCTCGGTGCCGGCCCGCGATCTGGACCGGTTCACCAGCTGCTACCGGACCGGAGCGGAGGGCGGGCTTGAACTCGTCGACGCCCCCGACGGGCAGTGGAGTACACCGCCCGCCTTCCCGTCCGGCGCGGGCGGCCTCGTCTCCACCGTCGACGACCTGCACGCCTTCGCACGGCTGCTGCTCGGTGCCGGGAGCGTCGGGGGGCGTCGGGTGTTGTCGCCCGAGGCGGTTCGGCAGATGACCACCGATCACCTGACGGCGGCCCAGCGCGCGGACGCCACGCTGTTCCTCCAGGGCCAGGGCTGGGGATTCGGCGGGTCGGTGGACATCGAGCGCGTCGAGCCGTGGAACGTGCCCGGCCGCTACGGCTGGGTCGGCGGCACCGGCACCGCGGCCCACGTCGTGCCGTCCACCGGCGCCGTCACCATCCTGCTGACCCAGGTCGAGATGACCGGGCCCACGCCGCCCGCCCTGATGCACGCCTTCTGGCGGTACGCCGCCGAGGCCACCTCTCACGCTGTGTAACGGTTCGACGCGCGGGGCGTGACCGATCGTGTCACGGTTGAGGTGTTCGATCCCCCCCACGTACAGGAGTGAATCTCCATGGGCAAGGCCGAGAAGTTCCAGGACAAGGCACGCCAGGCCGCCGAGCGGGCCAAGGCGCAGGCGTCGAAGGGCCGGGGTCAGTCCCCCGACGACCTCGACCCGTCCCGCCGGGGCCAGGACGCGCAGGAGCGCGCCGAGCGTGAGATGCGTGAGGCCGGCGCCTCCGACATCTGACCTGGACGGCACAGGGGCCGGGGCGGACACCCAGAAGTGGGTGACCGCCCCGGCTCTCGCGTGTGCGCTCCGCCGGGCGGGGTGGCCACGTCCGGACCCGGGCGGACCGGAGCGCTGCCGCGTCGAGCGGGTTGCGGCGGATTCCTAGGAGGCGCGGGCCGGACCGGCCACACCGGCCGGGGTCGCGCGGGTGCGGGTCCAGTGCAGCAGGTCTTCGACGTGCCACGTGGTGATGACGCGCTCGGCGGGGACCCCGCACTCCTCGGCCCGGGCGCAGCCGTAGAGCTGCCAGTCGAGCTGGCCGGGGGCGTGGGCGTCGGTGTCGATGGCGAACAGGACCCCCGCCTCCACGGCCCGGGTCAGCAGCCGACGCGGTGGGTCGAGCCGCTCGGGGCGGCTGTTGATCTCCACGGCGGTACCGCTCTCGGCGCAGGCGGCGAACACCGCGTCCGCGTCGAACTCGGACTCGGGTCGCCCCCGGCCGGTGACCAGCCGTCCGGTGCAGTGCCCCAGAACGTCCGCCAGCGGGTTCCGTACCGCGGCGATCATGCGCCGGGTCATGGCGGCGGCGTCCATGCGGAGCTTGGAGTGCACGGAGACGACCACGACATCGAGCTGGTCGAGCAGCTCGTCCTCCTGGTCGAGGGAGCCGTCGTCGAGGATGTCGCACTCGATTCCGGTGAGCAGCCTGAACGGCGCCCAGCGCTTGTTGAGGTCGGCCACCACGCGCAGCTGGCTGCGCAGCCGCTCGGCGCTCAGCCCGTTGGCGACGGTCAGGCGGGGCGAGTGGTCGGTGAGGACGGCCCACTCGTGGCCGAGCTCGGCCGCCGTGGCGCCCATGTCGTCGATCGTGCTGCCGCCGTCCGACCAGTCGGAGTGCAGATGGCAGTCGCCGCGCAGCGCGGCCCGCAGGGTGTCGCCGCCGACGGCGAGCGGGGCGGCGGCCGCGAGGTCGTCCTCAAGTCGCTGGAGGTAGCCGGGGACCCCGCCGGCGAGTGCCTCGCGGACCACCTGCGCGGTCTTCGGGCCGATCCCCTTGATCGATTCCAGCTCGCCGGTCACCGCTGAGCGCGCCGCGAGATCCTCCGGGGGCATCTCCTTGATCGCGGCCGCGGCGTTCCGGAAGGCCTGGACGCGGTAGGTCTCGCCCCTGCCGCGTTCGAGCAGGAAGGCGATCCGCCGCAACGCCGTCACCGGGTCCATGCACACCTCCTGCGCGCCCGGCCTCCGAGGGCGGGGCCGACGGCCCGCCCTCCCAGCTTCCCTCAGCCCCGCCCGGCTCGCAGGCCGCGGGGGCGGGTGCCGGACCGCGGCGTGATTTTCAGTCCGGTTGCCGGTCGTGTCGACGCGGCTCCGCACCGGGCCCGGGCCCTAGCCTCGCCAGAGTGCTTATGAGAAGAAATGCGCACGGCGGTCCCCGGCACCGTGCCGCTTTCGGCCTCGTTGTGGGAGCGGCTGTGATCACGGTGCTCACCTGCGTGCTGGCCGTCTGCCCCGGCCGGGACGACGAGGCGTCGACCGCGCCGGCCGCGGCCGCCTCCGCCCGGCCGGTGGCGGCCGGTCCGCCGGGGGCGAGCGCCGCGCACTACCTGGACGGCGCCGCCGACAGCGCCAGGATCGACGGCGCGGACTACCACCGCCTCCGCCCGCTGCGGTCGGCCGCGTGCGCGGCGGAGCAGCGCCGCCCCGACCCGCACGATCTGTCGTCGGCGTGCTCGTATCCAGCGGTGGGGGTCTTCCTGCGGGCCGGCGGCAAGCAGTCCTGCACGGCGGCCGTGGTGGACAGCCGCCACGGCGATCTGCTGGTGACGGCCGCCCACTGCCTTCCGCTGGACGGAGCCACGTTCGCCCCCGGCTACCACGACGGGCTGACCCCGCGGGGCGAGTGGCCGGTCCTCGCGGCCCTGCCCGATCCCCGCTTCGCCGAGGCCCGCAGGGGCGCCGAGCACTGGCCGTACGACTGGGCCTTCGTGCGGGTGGCCCGGGTCGGCGGCAGGAGTGTGCAGGAGGCGGTCGGGTCCGCGCTCCGGGTCCCCGCGCACCCGGAGCTGCTCTCCCCCCAGCTCGCCGGGGTCACGCTCGTCGGCTATCCGCACGACCGGCCGGGCCAGCACACCTGCACGGTGGACGCGCAGCCCGCCTACAGCGACTTCCGGCAGGCCCGGTGCGCGGGGTTCTCGACCGGGGTGTCCGGCAGCCCCTGGATGATCTCCGGGCCGGACGGCGAGGCCACCGTGGTCGGTGTGCTGGGCGGCGCGGAGCACGGCGGCGGGTTCATGGACGACGTCTCCTACACCGCGCGCTTCGACGCCGGGCTCGGCTCGCTGTTCGCGACGGCGCAGGGGTCCGGGAGCCGGGACACGCCGCTCTTCCCGTGACCGGCCGTCCCGGGCTCGGGGGACGGGAAGGCTTCCCGGTCCTCAACCCCCGTCCGCGGCGTCCTGGTTGAGTGGCTCCGGCACCCAGTCCTGGAGGCGTGGCGGGCGGGCGCTCAACTCCCTCGCGGGGAAGGCCGGTTGAACGACTGGCCGGGCCGCCGGTCGGGGGATTCGACGGGCGGCCCGGTGCTTCAGCGCGGTGCTTCGATCAGCACTCGCGCAGACCGGGGGCGGGGTCCTGGCCGGTGTTCACGTCGACGGCCGGGACGTTGCCCCAGGCGCCGTTGTCGAGCTGGGTCCAGTACCAGATGTCGTTGCCGCCCGGGTGCGGGTCGCCGTGACCCCAGCACTGGAACCAGCTGAAGGTGCCGACCAGCGTGCCGCGGGTCGCCGAACGGTAGGAGCGGTCGGCGTAGCCCTTCGCGCCGGCCCGGTTGCCGCAGTACAGCCGGCCGTCCGAGCGGACCCCGCACTCGGCGGCGGGCTTGGCCGCCTTGGCGGGCGCGGCGACGGCGGCGGGCAGCCCGGCCGCGGTGAGGCCGGCCGTCAGCGCGGTGGCGGAGAGGAACAGGGCGATCTTCTTGCGTACGTTCACTGCGAACTCCTCGGGAAGGGGTGCGATGGGGTGGGCGCGGGCTGGTCAGGCGCAGGTGGGGACGCCGTCGAGCCAAGCGGCTCCCTGGATGTAGATGTTGGTGAGCCAGGCCTTGTAATCGGGCAGGTAGGACCAGGCGTCGTTGCGGTAGCCGTCGGCCTCGACGAGTTGGGCGTGCTTCTGGCAGCTGATCCGCACGCGGGTCGGACCCGCGAACTTGTTGACCCGGGCGCTCGTCGTGGACGGCTGGGCATGCGTCCACACGTCGGTGCCCCAGGTGGAGAAGGTGCCGCTCGGTCCGGGGCCGCCGCCGATGCGGACCGCGCCGTTGTAGTCCCCGCCGAGCCGCACGTCGCTGACCATCACATGGGTGCCGGACTGGCGGGCCTCGACCATCTTGCCCGCGCCGAGGTAGACGGCGATGTGGTGGATGGAGTTGTCGCCGCCCCAGGCCATCAGGTCGCCGGGCAGCAGCGGCCCGGTGCCCTGGCCCGCGCCGAAGCGGGCGGTGACGTGCGAGGAGTGGTACTGGCTGTTGGCGGTGCCGGCCAGGATGTCCTGCCCGCTCGCCTGGGCGTAGGCGTACCTGACCAGGCCCGAGCAGTCGAATCCGAGCCGTTCGGGGTCGTGGTCGCTGGCCGGGTCGGTGGGGTCCACCTGCCCGTAGGTGGCGCCGGGTTGGGGCCCGTGCCCGCCGCCCCACGTGTACCAGACGCCGAGCTGGGAGCAGGCCGCCCGGACCGCTGCCTCGGCGGTGGCCAAGGCGCCGGGCGCGAGCACGTCGCAGCCGCCGGCGGCCGTCGCGGTGCTCGGCGCCCGCGCCGTCGAAGCGGGTGCGGCCGAGGAGGGTTGGGCGGTCGGCACGATCGCGCAGACCGCCACGACGCCCGCCGCGGCGACGGCACGCCGGGCTCTGGCAAGGGTGTGGCGCATGATCTGTTTCCCCGTTTCGTCGTACGTGTCGTACGGGTGCCGGGACGGTTCCCGGCGGTCCGCGGTGTGGTCCCGTGCTGATCCGGACCACCCGCCGCGGTGGTTCGAGACTGGGCCGCGGCAGGGCGCGCTGTCGAGGAGTCGGCCGTCTCCCGTGCCGACGGGAAACGGGAAACACCCGGGGAAACGGCCCCTGACCGGGGTCAGTCGGGTGGCGGGCACAGGGGCCGGTAGGGCACGTCGGGCAGCAGACGGGCCCAGCGATCCGGCCCGGTGTCGCCCAACAGGCGGCACACCTGCGCCTGTTGGCGCGGCACGTCCGTGTTCCAGATCCGCACGGTCCCGTCGTTGCTGCTGCTCACCAGGGTGCCGGGCAGAGCGGGGTCGAAGGTGACGCCCCAGACGGCTCCGGTGTGGCCGCTCAGGGCCGCGGTCTGTTCGGCGCGCACGGGGTCCCACAGCCGTACGCTCTGGTCGCTGCCGCTGCTGGCGAGGGTCGCGCCGTCGGGGCTGAAGGCGACCGCGCGCACCGAGCCGCTGTGCCCGGCGAGCACCCCGGCCGCCGCGCGGTGCGCCACGTCCCACAGGCGTACGGTGCCGTCGTTGGCGCCGCTGGCGAGGGTCTTGCCGTCGGGGGCGAAGGCGACCGCGCGCACCGAGCCGGTGTGTCCGTGAAGCAGGGAACGCGGGCCGTGGCCGGGGTCGTTCACGTCCCACAGACGCACCGTCAGGTCGTCACTGCCGGTGGCCAGGGTGCGGCCGTCCGGGCTGAAGGCGACGGCGTTCACGAAGTCCTCGTGGCCGTGCAGCGTGGCGTGGGGCTTTTGGGTGGCGACGTCCCACAGCGTCGCGGTGCGGTCGGCGCTCGCCGAGGCGAGCAGGTGGCCGTCGGGCGAGAAGGCGAGGGCGAACACGGAGCCGACGTGGCCCGTCAGGGTCGCTTCGAGCCGGCCCGAGGCCACGTCCCAGAGTCTGACCGTGCGGTCGGCGCCCGCGGAGGCGAGGAGGCGGCCGTCGGGTGAGAACGCCACGGCGAACACCGAGCCGTCGTGGCCGGTGAGGGTGGCGCGCAGGCGGTGGCGGCCCATGTCCCAGAGGCGGACGGTGCGGTCCGCCTCCGCGGAGGCCAGCAGGCGGCCGTCGGGGGAGAGCGCCGACTGCCACGCTTCGGTGAACGGCCGCGCGGTGAGCGCCGCACGGCCCGGGTCCCACAGCACCACGGACTGGTCGAATCCGGCGGTGGCCAGGCGCTCGTCGGGTCCGGCGGCGACCGCCAGGACGTAGTCGGTGTGGCCGGACAGGGTGGCCACCACCCGGTGGTTCACCGCGTCCCACAGCTTGACGGTGCCGTCCCCGCTGGCGCTGATGACGGTGTCCCCGGCCCGGGTGAAGGCCACGGCGTTCACGTCGTCGCTGTGCCCGGTCAGCACGCCGCGCGACGTCCCGTCGGGCAGGTCCCACAGGCGTACGGTGCGGTCGGCGCCGCCGGAGGCCAGGGTGTGGCCGTCGGGGCTGAACGCCACGCCGAGCACCTGGTCGCTGTGTCCGGTGAGGGTCTGGGGTGGGTGACCGCCCGTCACGTCCCAGAGCCGTACCGTGCGATCGGCCGAGGCCGATGCCACGCTGTGCCCGTCGGGACTGAAGGCGACGGCCATCACGGCGTCGGTGTGCCCGGTGAGGACGGCGCCCGGGGTGCCGTCGGGCAGGTTCCACAGGCGTACGGTGCGGTCCGTGCCGCCGGAGGCCAGGGTGTGCCCGTCGGGGCTGAACGCCACGGAGCGCACGGCCCCTTGGTGTCCGGGCAGCGTCGCGGTCATGCGGTGGCCGGCCGCGTCCCAGAGCCGTACGGTGCCGTCCTCGCCGGTGGTCGCCAGGCGTGTACCGTCCGCGGAGTAGGCGACCGAGGTGACGGCCCCGGTGTGCCCGGTCAGGGTGGCGGTCACCTGGCGGGTCGCGGTGTCCCACAGCCGCACGCTCGCGTCCGAACTCGCCGTCGCGAGGGAGGTCCCGTCGGGGCTGAACGCCACGGAGTTGACGGGGCCGGTGTGGCCGCGCAGCCTCCCGTCGAAGTACTGCGCCTGGGTGCTGAGCAGGGCGCCGCGCGCCTGGGGTGTGCGGTCGGTGCGGTAGGCGTCGGCGGCGAGCAGCATGGAGGCCTCCGGCTGCCCGGCGGCGAGCGCGCCGGACCGCACGGCCAGGGCCTGCGACCGGGCGGTGCGGCTCTGGTCCAGGGCGCGCCGGCTCTGCTGGAAGGCGAGGACCCCGGCGGTCACCGCGACCGCGAGCAGCCCGGCGAGGGTGACGAGCAGGGTACGGCGGATCCGGGTCTGGCGCCGCGCCGCGCGCGCCCCGCGTTCTTCCTCCGCCTCGCAGGCGTCGAGGAACTCTCTCTCCACCGGCCCGAGTTGAGCGCGCCCCGCGGTCTGGTGCGAGCGGTCGCGCACGGCGGCCAGCCGGGTGCCCCGGTAGAGCAAGCTCGGATCGCGGCCGGACCGTACCCACTGGGTCGCGGCGTCGAAGACCTCCTGGCGCATCACGAGGGCGGCCCGGTCCGCGTCGATCCATCCGCGCAGCCGGGGCCAGGCGTGCAGGAGCGCCTCGTGGGTGATCTCCACCGTCTCGCTGCCCGCGGTGAGCAGGCGGGCGCGCACGAAGGCGTCGAGGGCGCGGGTCCCGGCCTCCGGGTCGGTCAACTGCCGTATCAGTGACGCGCGTTCGACGGGTCTGCGGGTCTGGGCGGTGTCGTCCGCGACGTGCACGAGGCGGACCAAGAGTTGACGGGTCATCAGCTGTTCGGCGGGGTCGAGGCGGGCGTGGACGGCTTCGGCGGTGCGGGCGACCGCGCCGTGGATGCCGCCCGTCGTCTCGTATCCGGCCACGGTCAGGGTGCGGCTGGTGCGCTGCTGCCAGGTGACGAGGAGGGCGTGGGCGAGCAGGGGCAGCGAGCCCACGGAGGCCGCCGAGTCGGTGCCCAGGTCCCGCAACAGCAGTTCCACCAGGCCTGGTTCGAGGCTGAGCCCGGCTCGTTCGGCCGGTCCGGTGATCGCCTGGCGCAGTTGGGTGGCGGACATGGGGCCGAGCGCGTACAGGCCGTGGGTGAAGACCTCCACGAGGTGGGGGTGGTCGAGGCAGCGGCCGCAGAAGTCCGCCCGCAGGCCCACCACGACGGCGGCGCGGGCCGTCGCGCCGTCGCTGTCCCGGGCAGTGGCCAGGGCGTGGAGCACGGCGACGAAGTCGCGGCGCTCGCGGTCGCTCTCGCAGAGGGTGAACGCCTCCTCGAACTGGTCGACCACCAGCACCAGGCCGGGTTCGCGGCCGGGCACCGCCGATGCGTCGAGCAGCGCGCCCGGGCGCTCGGCCAGTACCTCGGGGGTGATCTCCGCGCCCGCCGCGCCGAGCACGTCCGCCGCGCAGCGCAGGAGTTCCTTCAGCGGATGGGCGGTCGGGGTGCACACGACGACCGGCCAGTGGTCGGAGCCGGGGACGGGCAGCGCGCCGCGGCGGAGCGCGGGCAGCAGCCCGGCCTGGAGCAGCGACGACTTTCCGGCGCCCGAGGGGGCGACCACGGCGAGCGGGCCGCGGCCCATCCGCTCGGCGAGCCGCCCCGCCAGTTCGGCCGTGGCGCTCTCGCGGCCGTAGAACCACGCGGCGTCCTGCGGTCCGTAGGCGGCGAGTCCCCGGTAGGGGCACACCCCCGCGTCGGCCGGGGCGCCGGGGGCGGTGCGCGATGGAGGCAGGGCGGCCGGTTTGGGCACGAGGCGCAGGAGCGTGCCCCGCGCGTCGAGTGCCTCGTCGCAGCGGCGGGCGACGTCGAGGGTGGGCGGCTTGCTGCCGTTCTCGATCTTGCTGAGGTAGCCCTTGCTGTAGTGGATCGAGCGGGCCAGTCCGGTCAGTGACACCTTGCGCAGGCCTCTCAGGCGCCGCAGCTCCGCTGCGAATCCGTCGGCCGTCTCGTCGTCCGTTGGCACGGGACCCACCTTTCCGTGACGGAGGGGGCGTACGACGGAAAAGGATGAACTTCGTCCGGTTCCGGTCCGCAACAGGCGTACGAGCCGGGTTGGTTCGCCTCGCGCAGGCGATTCGTCCGGCTCCGGTCGCGGGGTCGCGCGGACGGGGCAACCTCCCGGCGCGATCCGGCGTCTCCGCCGGTGAGTGGGGAGTTGGACACCTTCCGGCCATCGAAGTCCGGGGCAATTGTTAAATCTGAGTTCCGGCAGCGCCAAACTCGATCTTGCCCCTTTACATGTCCATGGCAGACATAGCAGGGTTTCGGCCGGGACCACATGGTCCCCGCGGTGCACAACAGCACCGTGCGTACGGGTGGTTGTTGAGCCGACCGCCCCCGCACCTCTAAGGACCCCCCACTGTGCGTACGCCCCACATACGCAGCCTGGCGATAGCCCTGGCCGTCACCACGGCCGTCACCATCAGCGCGGGAGGCGGGGCCACGGCCGTCGCCGCACCCGCCACCCCGGGGGCCACCGCCCCCGCCGCGAGCGCCGCTTTCCAGCCGGTCGTGGACGCGGCCCGCACCGCGGCCCTCGCACACGCCTCGGCCACCGGTGTCGGCAGGGACGACACACTTCAGGCCAGCGACGTCCTGGTGGACCCGGACGGCAAGCAGCACGTCCGCTTCGTCCGCTCGCACCGCGGACTGCCGGTCCTCGGCGGCGATCTGGTCATCCACCTCGACAAGAGATCCGCCTACACCGGTGTGACCCGCGCGCTGCGCCACCAGGTCGACCTGCCGTCCACCGGCGCCAGACTGACGGCCGGACAGGCCCAGGCCAAGGCCGCCGCCACCGCCAAGGGCACCGCCGGCGCCGCCCAGCTCGTGGTCGACGCCCGCGCCGGGCGCTCGGCACTGGCCTACCAAATCCAGGTGAAGGACAGCGCCACCGCCGAGTCCGGCAGCCGTACCGTGATCCTCGACGCGGCCACCGGCGCCGTCCTCAGCAACACCCCCGCCAGCGATTCGTTCCTGTCGCCCAGCCTCCGGGAGAAGCTCCGCAAGAGCGGCCAGAAGCTCAGCCCCGCGCTCGGGACGGCCGCACCCGCCCCTCTCGCGTCCTCCGCCGCCACCGGGTTCCCCGCGCAGGCGACCGGCACGGGCTCCTCCCTGTTCGTCGGCAGCGTGTCGCTGACCACCACGCAGACCGCCAAGAGCGCCTTCACGCTCAAGGACCCCAGCCGCGGCCAGACCGAGACCCGTGACGCGGGCAACAAGGAACTGGCGCAGTTCGCCGGCGGCAAGGCGTTCACCAGCACCACCAACCGCTGGGGCACCGGCAGGGCGAGCGACCGCTCCACCGCCGCCGTCGACGCGCAGTACGGCATCACCAGCACCCTCGACTTCTACAAGAAGACGCTGGGCCGCAACGGCATCAAGAACGACGGAGCCGGCGCGCACGCCCTGGTCCACTTCGGCAGCAAGGTCGGCAACGCCTTCTGGTCGTCCGACTGCGGCTGCATGCTGTACGGCGACGGTGACGGGCAGACCTTCGCCCAGCCCCTCGTCGTCCTCGACGTCACCGGCCACGAGCTCACCCACGGTGTCGTGGACGCGACGGCGAACCTCCAGCCGACCCGCGTCGACGCCAACGACAACCAGTTCGGCGAGCCCGGCGCGCTCAACGAGTCGCTCGCCGACATCTTCGGCAGCAACGTCGAGTTCGCCACCAACAACCCGAACAACCCGCCCAATTACCTGCTGGGCGAGAAGCTCGGACTCCAGCAGAAGTTCCTGCGCCGCCTCGACCACCCCTCGCTCGACAAGCTCGAAGGCACCGTCGACTACTGGTCGTCGGCGTCCTACGACACCGAGGTCCACGCGGGTTCCGGCGTCTCCTCGCACGCCTACTACCTGCTGGCCGAGGGCAGCGGCAAGAAGACCATCAACGCGGTGGCCTACGACTCCCCCACCTACGACGGTTCGACGGTGGCCGGCATCGGCCGGGACAAGGCGACGGCGATCTTCTACCGGGCGCTCACCCGGTACATGGTCTCCACGACCGACTTCCACGACGCCCGCACCGCCACGCTGAGCGCCGCCGCCGACCTCTACGGCGCGACCAGCACCGAGTACAAGACGGTGGACAAGGCCTGGGCCGCCGTCAACGTGACCGCGGCCAACGCCCCCTCCGGCAGCTGATCCCGCGCGCCGCTGCCGCCCCGTGCCGCACGGGGCGGCAGCGGCATGTCCGCCCCGCCGCTCACCCCGCCACCACCAGGGTGTCGAGCGGAGTCGTCACCACGTCGCTGGTGGGGCGGGACAGATGCAGCGCGGCGTGGAAGTAGCCGTCGCACTCCTTGCCCCGCGGGTCCTGACCGGACGCCGTCACCGTGTCGACGGCGTACCGCTGTTCGCGGGCTCCGGTGAAGCGTCGCTGCGGGAAGGTGGGCAGCGCCCGTTCCGTGGCGAGGCCGAATCCGGCGAGACAGCCCGCGATCTCCGCGTACGAGGTGGTGCGCAGGACGAATGCGGCGACCCACACGGGCCCGCGTGCCGCGGTCAGCAGCGGACGGAAGGTGCGATGCGACAGGAAACTCGCGCCGCCGGTCACCGTGATGAGCCGGGTCCGGCGTACCGCGCGGCGCAGGGCCGGGCTGGGCGGGGCGGTCTCCAGGTTCTCGGCGAAGCCCTCCGCGAGCAGCCCCGTCCGCAGCCCGTAGGCGACGGCCCGCGCGGCGATGTCGAGGCCGATCACGCGGACCCGGTCACGACGGCGCCGAGAGGCGAAGAACTCGCGGTCCCACGCGGCCAGTTCGTCCGTACTCATCGAGACGGCCGCGGGCGAGGTGTAGCGGGCGTACAGCTCCTCCAGCGTCACGTCGTGGTTGAGCAGGGCCGCGTTGATGCCGTACGAGCAGCACAGGTCGAGCACCGTCAGGTCGGCCGGACCCGCCGTGCCCAGCGCGGCCCGCAATCGCCGGAAGATCTGCTGGGCATGGCCGGGGGTGCGGTATTCGAGCGGGCCGAGGGCCTGGAAGTAGGCCCGCGGGTCCGGCCGGTCGTAGACGTCGTCGAACGGTTCCAGCCCCGCCGCGGGGCTGGTCCCCGGGCTCGCCATGCCGCCCGCATCCGAACCGGTCCGCCGAGCATCGGTCATCGCCTGTCCGTCCCCTCGCGCTCCGTCGCCGCTTCCCCGCCCGAGCATGGAGACGGCGACGGCGCTTGGGAACACGGCCGGTACGGATCAGGCCACTGCCAACCGCCCAGCCGAATCGCCCTGTTGGGCAGCCGGCCGGATGCCGGAGGGGCGACGGCACCGTGTCAGCGGAGCGCGGCCGTCATCGGGTCGAGATCCCGCGGCACGAGGGGGACGGCGGGCTTGTCCGGCTTGCTCCCCGGCCCCGTCCCGCACAGCGCCTGGCTGTAGAACCCGCCGAACGCCGCATCGATCGGGCTCGGCTCCAGCTTCCCGTCCGGGCCGATCTTCTGGTACTTCATCAAGTTGTAGGCGATCGCCATCTGGCGCTTGCCGCCCTCGCTCGACAGGACGTCCGTGCCGGCCCCGAACACGGCTCCGTCATGTCCCCAGAACCGCCCGCAGGGCAGGTCGACGCTGTACACGCCGAGCCCGTAGCGCATGGCGACCTGCCCGTTCTCGCCGGGAACCGGCACCGTCGTCCGCATCTCGTGGAGCTGAGCGGGAGCGAGGAGCTGACCGCGCAGCAGCTTGCGGTAGAAGTCGGCGAGGTCGGAGGGGGTGGACACCAGCGCCCCGGCGGTCCCGCCCCACGACATGTCGTACACGCTGTAGTCGCGCGGCGGGTCGATCAGCCCGTAGAACGACTCGTACATCCTGGGGTGCGGCCCGGCGATGTGGGGTGCGCGCGGGAAGTACGTCTCGCGCAGGCCCGCCTTCCGGATCACGTTGCGGGTGATGTACGCCTCGGGGTCCTCGCCGGTGACCTTGCTCAGCAGCATCCCGGCGATGACGTAGTTGGTGTTGGAGTACGACCACTTCTCGCCGGGCTTGCCCGTGGCCGGGCCCTCGACGCCCAGGCGGGCCAGTTCCTCGGGGCGGAAATGGCGGAAGCGGTTGTCGTCCAGGCTCTGGGTGGACTTCCGCGCCAGCGAGGGAAAGGCACCCAGGACGTAGTCGCCGATGCCGCTGGTGTGGTTGAGCAGCATCCGCACGGTGATCTGCCGGCCGCGCTCCCCGGGGACGGTCTCGGGCAGGTAGCGCCCGATGGGGGCGTCGAGTTCGACGCGGCCCTTGGCGACCTACTGGAGGACGGCGACCGCCGTGAACGCCTTGGTGACGCTGCCGACGCGGTGCTGGAGCCCCGGCCGCATGGGGCGGCCGGTGTCCACGTCGGCGACACCGGCGGCGCCCAGCCACTCCTGCCCGCCGTCCCTGACCGTCGCGTTCACTCCGTACATGCCCGCCGCGTGGATCGCCTCCAGCGACGCGCCGAGCGCCCCGCGGTCCAGGCCGGGCGCGCTCACGGCGGTGCCCGGGGCCGAACCCGCGGTGGGGGCGGGGGCCGCGGCGCCGGCCGGGACGACGGTCGCCAGCAGAGCCGCCGCGAGTGCGGCGGTGGTCGCGGCGACGCGCGTGCGGCGGCGATCCGGGCGGGTGGAGGACATGAGCGTTCCCTTCGGACGGGTGAACGGGGCTCCACCTTCGCAAGGCGCCCGGCCCCGGCAGATCGTCCCGGGGAACGATCTCGCCGCCGTGCGGTGCACCGCACGGATGAGCCGCTCTCGGCCACCGTGGCCGACCTCGGGCAGGCTTAGTGTTTTCCTTCTCCGGGCGGCCGGAGGCGGCGACGAGGAACGAGGAACGGTGGGCATGCGTGATCAGGCTCCGTGAGCACCAGGTGGACGCGAAGGCGCGGATCCTCGCCGAGTTCGGCTTCCCCGCCCGCGCCGGCGTGCCCGAGGGCGGGGCACGGGCCACCGTCGTCTCGGCGACCGGCAGCGGCAAGACCTACACCGCCGCATCGGCCGCGCTGGAGATGTTCCCGCGCGGCCGGATCCTGGTGCTCGTGCCCACCCTCGACCTGCTGGTGCAGACCGCCCGGGCCTGGCGGGAGGTCGGCCACCGCTCCCCCATGGTCGCGGTGTGCTCCCTGGAGACCGACGAGGTCCTGGACGGGCTCGGCGTCCGATGCACCACCAACCCCATCCAGCTGGCGCTGTGGGCCGGGCGGGGCTCCGCCGTCGTGCTCGCCACCTACGCCTCGCTGGTGGAGCGGGACGACCCCGGGGAAGAAGCCCTGCCCGGCGTGGACAAGGTGCCCGGACCCCTCGAAACGGCCCTGCGCGGCGGGGAGTTGATGTACGGGCAGCGGCTGGACCCCTTCGACCTCGCCGTGATCGACGAGGCCCATCGCACCGCGGGCGACACCGGCCGCCCGTGGGCGGCCGTCCACGACCAGGCGCGCGTCCCGGCCGCGCGGCGGCTCTATCTGACGGCCACGCCCCGCATCCTCGCGGCTCCCCGGGCCCCGCGCGGCAGGGACGGCCGGGAGCTGGAGATCGCGAGCATGACGGAGGACTCGGCCACCTACGGCCGGCAGATCGTCCAGCTCGGTCTCGGCGAGGCCGTCGAGCGCGGCATCCTGGCCGGGTTCGAGATCGACGTGCTGGAGATCCGCGATCCCTCGCCGCCCCGTGCCAGGGCGTCCGAGGAGGTGCTGCGCGGGCGGCGCCTCGCGCTGCTCCAGACCGCGCTGCTCGAACACGCGGCGGCGCACGACCTGCACACCGTGATGACGTTCCACCACCGGGTCGAGGAGGCCCGGGCCTTCGCGGACCGGCTGCCCGCGACGGCCGCCGAGCTGTACGCGAACGACGTCAGCGGCCGGGCGCGGCGGCGGGCCGCGAAGCTGCCGCCCTCAGCGGCCCGGCCGTACGGACTCGAACCGGACCGGCACGTCCCGGCGGACCGGGTGTGGGCGCAGTGGCTGTGCGGAGACCATCTGGTGTCCGAACGGCGCGAGGCGCTGCGGCAGTTCGCGGACGGCGTCGACGCCCGCGGGCGACCGGTGAGCCGCGCCTTCCTGGCGAGTGTCCGGGTGCTCGGCGAGGGCGTGGACATCGTCGGCGCCCGAGGCGTCGAGGCCATCTGCTTCGCCGACACCCGCGGGTCCCAGGTGGAGATCGTCCAGAACATCGGCCGGGCGCTGCGCCCCAACCCGGACGGCACCACGAAGACCGCCCGGATCCTCGTGCCGGTCTTCCTCACCCCGGACGAGGACCCGGACGACATGATCGCCTCCGCCAGTTACGCGCCGCTGGTGGCCGTTCTGCAGGGGCTGCGCTCGCACGACGAGCGGCTCGTCGAACAGCTCGCCTCGCACGCGCTGACGCGCGGGGCCGACAGCGGCCGCCCTCCCCATCTGCGCCGCGACAGCCGGGGACGGATCATCGAATCCGGCGCGGACGACGAGAACCCGCTGCTGCGCTTCTCGACCCCGCGCGACCCGGCGACCATCGCCGCCTTCCTGCGTACCCGGGTCTACCGCCCCGAGTCCCTGGTGTGGCTCGAAGGCCTGGGCGCGCTGCGCCGCTGGCGGCGCGAGCATCACCACACCGGGCTCGTGTCCGTCCCGTACGACACCGAAGTCGCCCTGGGCGTCGCCGTGTTCCCGCTCGGCCGGTGGGTGGCGCAGCAGCGGCACGCCTTTCGGACCGGTGAACTCGACGAGCACCGCAAGATCCAGCTCGACGAGGCGGGGATGGTGTGGGAGCCGGGCGACGAGGCGTGGGAGGGCAAGCTCGCCGCGTTCCGCGCCTTCCACCGGACCCACCACCATCTGGCGCCCCGGCAGGACGCGGTCTGGCTGGACGAACCCGTCGGGCAGCACCTGGCGAACCTGCGCAGGACGGGCGGCCTCGGCAAGGACCCCGAGCGGGCCGAGCGCCGTGCGGCCCAGCTCGCGGCGATCGACCCGGACTGGAACTGCCCCTGGCCGCTGGACTGGCAGCGGCAGTACGCGGTGCTGCGCGACCTCGTGGCCGCCGACGGGGTGCTGCCCGACATCCATCCCGGGGTGACCTTCGACGGGGACGACCTCGGGCGCTGGGTCGAGCGGCAGCGCCAGGACTGGCGCGCCCTGTCCGCCGCCCAGCGGGAGCGGCTCGCGGCGCTCGGCGTGAAGCCCGCAACGCCGCCCGCCGCGCAGCCGGGGGCCGGGGCCACCGGCAAGGCGTCGGCGGCGTTCACCCGCGGCGTCTCGGCCCTGGCCCAGTACGTCCAGCGCGAGGCGCGCACCACCATCCCCCGGGGGCACGAGGAGACCCTGCCTGACGGCACCGTCGTGAAGCTGGGCATCTGGTACTCGAACCTCAAGAGCCGCCGCGCCGGGCTCAGTCACAGCCAGCGCACCGCCCTGGCCCGGCTGGGCATCGACTGGGCGTAGCCGCGGGGTCAGCGCAGCCGGCGGTCCGCCTCGTCGATGGGCACGTCGTTGATACTGGCCTCGCGGCGGCGCATCAGCCCGGCGTCGTCGAACTCCCACTGCTCGTTGCCATGGCTGCGCCACCACTGGTCCTGCGCGTCGCGGCACTCGTACACGAACCGCACCGAGATGCGGTTGCCGGTGTACGACCACAGCTCCTTGCGGAGCCGGTAGTCCAGCTCGCGCCGCCACTTCTCGGCGAGGAAGGCACGGATCTCCGCGCGGCCGGTCAGGAACCGGTCACGGTTGCGCCACTGCGAGTCCTCGGTATAGGCGAGGGCGACCCGCTCGGGGTCCCGCGCGTTCCAGGCGTCCTCGGCGGCCTGCACCTTGGCGCGGGCGCTCTCCTCGGTGAACGGGGGCAGGGGCGGGCGTACGTCGGCGGTCACGGCGGCTCCGATCGGATCGGCGAAGGGGGAGAACGAACGTTCTCCATCCGGTTCCGTACCGTAGAGAACGCCCGTTCTCCGCGCAAGTAATAATGGCGTCATGAGTCAGACAGGTGGCGTGATGGACGACGGCGAGGCACGGGCCCGGCTGCTCGACGCGGCGGACGCGCTCTTCTACACGTACGGGGTGCAGGCGGTCGGGATGGACCGCATCCGCGCCGAGTCCCGGGTACCGCTGAAGCGTCTCTACCGGCTCTTCCCCGCGAAGGAGGCGCTCGTCGCCGCCTATCTCGACCGCCACGACCAGCGCTGGACGGCCGGGCTGCGGCGTCATGTGGAGGCCGCGCCCGCCCAGCCGCGCGAGCGGGTGCTCGCGGTCTTCGACTGGCTGGCCGAGTGGTTCGCCGAGCCCGCCTTCCGGGGCTGCGCCTTCCTCAACGCCCTCGGCGAGCTGGGCGAGACCCCGGCGGCGGTGAACGACGTCGCCCGCCGCCACAGGGCGGAGCTCCTGCGGATCCTGACCGGGCTGGCCACCGCCGAAGGCTCCCCCGCGCTCGGGGACCAGCTGATGATCCTCGTCGAGGGCGCCACGGCCGTCGCGGCCCTCGACCGCGGCCCGGCCCCGGCCCACCGGGCCCGCTCCATGGCCGAGACGCTCCTGGACGCCGGGCACTGAGCGCGGAGCGGCACGCTCTCACCTTCGGCAGGTGTTCCGCATGCGTCGGCGTGGTACCGGTGACAGTGTCGAATCGCCGGGGCGTACCCGGCGTCCGCGGCCGGGCGGCCGGGCGCGGCCCGACACGGATGAGGAGTCACCAGTGCGCCATCGCATCGTTGCCGAAAGACTTCCCGACGGCGACATCCTCAAGGAGTGGCACATGGTCCGCGGCGACGAGGAACGGGCCATGTGCGGACGCGACTTGGCACAGAACGCGGAGGAACTGCCCGACGAGGCCTGGGGTACGGACCGTGCCCACCCCTTCTGTCACACCTGCGGCGCGCTCTACCTGCGCGAGGTGCCCTAGCCCGGCCGCGGCGGGCGGCCGTCGAACCGCCCGCCACCGGTCCGCGCCCGTCTGCAACCATCCTGTCCCGCTGGGGAGTTGAGGCCGCGGCGCAGCACGACGCCCCCGACCGGGCGTCCCCTTCCCGGCTCCGTATCGTGGAGACACGCTGCCGAGAAGGGACATCGCATGACCGAACCCACGCTCGCCCCCGAGGTCCGCACGACGTCCGGAACCGTCCGCGGCCGCATGGCGGACGGCATGGCCGTCTTCCGCGGCGTCCCGTTCGCCGAGCCGCCGGTCGGCCCCCTCCACCTGGCCCCGCCCGTGCCCGCCCGGCCGTGGGACGGTGTCCGCGAGGCGCTCGCGTTCGGCCCCACTCCCCCGCAGTCGCTGGCCCTGGGATTCAGCGCCGGCCCCGAGAACGCGGGGGCCTCGCAGGAGTGGCTCACGGTCAATGTGTGGACCCCCGATCCGGCCGGTGCGGCCCGGCTTCCGGTCCTGGTGTGGATCTACGGCGGGGCCTACCTGGTCGGGTCCTCGGACGGACCCACCTACGACGGCACGGCACTGGCCCGCCGGGGAACGGTCGTCGTCACGTTCAACCACCGGGTGGGCGCCGAGGGCTACGGCCATTTCGAGGGCGCGGTGCCCAACCGGGCGCTGCTCGACCAGGTCGCCGCCCTGGAGTGGGTGCGGGACAACATCGCGGGGTTCGGCGGCGACCCCGACCGGGTGACCGTCTTCGGCGAATCCGCCGGGGCGGGGGCGATCGCCGCGCTGCTCGCGATGCCGAGGGCCGCCGGACTGTTCCACCGCGCCGTGGCCCAGAGCGTTCCGGGCACGTTCTTCAGCGCGGCGCTGGCCGCGGACGTCGGTGCGAGCGTGGCCGCCGAGCTCGGCCTGCCGGCCACCCTGGAGGCGCTGGCCCCCGTCGCACCCCTGGCCCTGCGGGACGCGGCGGACGCGGTGCTCGGCAAGATCACCCAGTACGGGGCGCGTTGGGGGCTGATCTCCCATGCCCATCTGCCGTTCGCGCCGGTGGTCGACGGCGAGGTCCTGCCGTGTACGCCGTGGGAGGCCCTCCGCTCGGGCCGGGGCCGCGACCCAGAACTCATCACGGGGCACACCCGCGACGAGGCCCGGCTGTTCACGGTCGTGGCGGGCCGCTACGGGAAGGTCACCCGGGAGGAGGCCGACACCACCCTGGCCCGGTTCGCTCCCGGCCCCGACGGCGCGGCCGCCTACCGGGCCGCCCACCCGCAGGCCGACCCGACCACGATGCGGGACCTCGTCATGTCCGACTGGCTGTTCCGGATGCCGAGCCTCCGGCTGGCCGAGGCGCACGCGATGGGCGGCGGCACCACGTACGCCTATGAACTCGCCTGGCCCGCGCCCGGGTTGGGCGGCGCGCTGGGGGCCTGCCACGGTCTGGACGTGCCCCTGGTGTTCGCCACCCTGCACGGCGGAATCGCCACGCTCCTGTTCGGCGAGGAACCCCCGGCCGAGGCCCGGGCCGTGTCGGACGCCATGGGCCGGGCATGGACCGACTTCGCGGCGCACGGCGACCCGGGCTGGGCCCGCTACCGCACCGGCGAGCGGCTGACCCGGGTGTACGACACCGAGCCGAGCACCGTGCCGTACCCGCAGGAGACCTCCCGCAGGATCTGGGCCCAACACGACTTCGCGCCGCTGGAATTGACGGCCGACCCCGATTACCTGCCCACGGCCTGAGCGCCCCCGGGCGCGCCGCACGGACTCAGGTCCGACGGCGAGCGGGTGATTGCGGGGAATATGTCCGGTGACCGCCGGGTACTCGCGTCCGGCAGGTGCGGTGGCGGCGGCAGGAGGCAGCTCATGAGCAGTGCGGCACAGGACACCGGGCCGGGCCCGCGAACCATCACGACGGCGGTGCCGTCGAGACTGGACCGGCTGCCCTGGTCGCGCTGGCACTGGATGATCGTGATCGGCCTCGGCACCGTGTGGATCCTGGACGGGCTGGAGGTCACGGTCGTCGGGAACATCGCGAGCCGGCTCTCGGAGCACGGCAGCGGGCTCGCGATCACCGACGCCCAGGTCACCGGCCTGGGCGCGGCCCTGTATGTGGCGGGGGCCTGCTCGGGGGCGCTGTTCTTCGGGTGGCTGACCGACCGGTTCGGGCGCAAGAAGCTGTTCCTGGTCACCCTCGCCGTGTACCTCGCGGCCACCGCGATGACCGCGCTGTCGTTCTCCGCGTGGTGGTTCTTCCTGTTCCGTTTCCTGACGGGCTTCGGCATCGGCGGCGAGTACGCGGCCATCAACTCCGCCATCGACGAGCTGATCCCGAGCAAGTACCGCGGCCGGGTGGACCTCATCATCAACGGCAGCTACTGGCTCGGCGCGATGGGCGGGGCGCTGCTCTCCGTGCTCGCACTCAACACCGACCTCCTGCCGAAGAACATCGGCTGGCGGCTCACCTTCGCCCTGGGCGTCGTGCTCGGTCTGGTCATCCTGCTGGTGCGGCGGCACGTTCCGGAGAGCCCGCGGTGGATGTTCATCCACGGCCGCGAGGAAGGTGCGGAGCAGCTGCTCGACGACGTGGAGCGGCAGGTCGAGGAGCAGACCGGCGAGCCCCTGCCGCCCCCGGGACGGTCGATCACCATCGAGCAGCGCGAGAGCGTGGGCTTCCTCGAGATCGCGCGCACGCTGTTCCACGCCTACCCCAAGCGCGCGGTGCTCGGCTTCGCCCTGTTCATCGGACAGGCCTTCCTCTACAACGCGATCACCTTCGGCTTCAGCTCGATCCTGGTGAAGTTCTTCGCCGTGTCGAGCGGCACCACCGGCTATTTCTTCGCCGTGATCGCCTTCGGCAACTTCCTGGGACCCCTGACGCTGGGCAAGCTCTTCGACACGGTCGGACGGCGCCGCATGATCGCCGGGACCTATGTGCTGTCGGGGCTGCTGCTCTTCGTGACGGCGTGGCTCTTCGCCCAGGCGTGGCTCAACGCGGCCACGATGACGGCGTGTTGGTGTGTGGTGCTGTTCTTCGCGTCGGCGGGCGCCAGTTCCGCGTACCTCACCGTGAGCGAGATCTTCCCGATGGAGACCCGCGCGATGGCGATCGCGTTCTTCTACGCCATCGGTACGGCCGCGGGCGGCATCTCGGGGCCGCTGGTCTTCTCCGCGCTGACGTCCAGCGGAGTGGTCGGCGACGCCGTCATCGCCTTCAGCATCGGCGCCGCGCTGATGACGGCGGCCGGAGTGGTGGCCGCGTTCCTCGCGGTCGACGCCGAGGGCAGGTCCCTGGAGGACATCGCCGCCCCGCTCTCCGCCCGGCTCGCCGCGGCTACCGAGAACGCGGCACCGACACCGCCCGGCGCGCCGGCCGCGTAAACGCTCGGCGCCGGGCGTTGCTCCGCGCGTGAAGTCCGGGGCGCAGGAGGCCCGGCGACCCGGGGCGCCCCGTGGGAGCCGGGCCGCCTTACGCTCGCGGTCCGGTTCGGCCCCGCGCCCCCGCCCCCGGGAAAGGCCGCGAAGAGAGGCGGCCCGAGGCGCTGGGCTGCCGTGATGCAGCGGCCGGCCCGAATCCCCGAGAACAGCCCCTTCAACAACCCTCGTTATTGCATGAGCACACGCTCGCGTTAGAGTCTCTAACTAACGGCACTGCACATAACACGCCGGGCGGCCTCGGCATGCCCGGCCGATGAGGGGATTCGACATGTCGCACACCGAGAGCAACCTCCACGTGGTCCTCGGCTCGGGCCCGGCGGGAACGGCCGTCGCCACCGAGCTCGCACGCCGCGGCCACCCGGTGCGGCTCGTCGACCGGTCCGGAACGGGCCCTGAGATAGCCGGAGTCGACCGGATGCGGGGCGACGTCGCGACGGCCGAGGGAGCGGCGGCGGCCGTCCGAGGCGCCGGGGTCGTCTACCACTGCGTCAACGTGGCCTACCACCTCCAGATCGAGGTCATGCCGCGCATCCAGCGGGCCGTGCTCGGCGCGGTGGAGGCGGCGGGCGCGCGCCTGGTCGTGCTGGACACGCTGTACCCGTACGGCGAGACCCACGGCGAGGTCATGACCGAGGACACCCCGTGGCGCGCCACCGCCCTCAAGGGCCGGATGCGGGCGGAGCTCGACGAGAGGTACCTGGCCGCACATCGCGAGGCGCGCACGTCGGTCGTCCTCGGCCGGTCCGCCGACTTCGTCGGCCCCGGCGTCCTCAACTCGACGCTCGGCGCGGCCGTCTTCCCCGGGGCCCTGACCGGCTCCGAAGTGCTGACCCTGGGCGACATCGACCTGCGGCACAGCTACACCGACATCCGCTCGGTGGCCGCCGGGCTCGCCACCCTGGGCGAGAGCCCGCACGGCGACGGCCGCGTATGGCACCTTCCCACCGCGCCCGCGCTCACCACCCGCGCGGTGCTGCACATGATCGAGGAGCGCGTCGGGCGCCCTCTGAAGATCGTCACGCTCGACGAACCCCGCCCCTTCGGGCCGTTCGACCAGGTCTTCATGGACGCGTACGCCGAGATGTTCTACCAGCACACCGAGCCGCAGATCGTGGACTCGGGCGCCTTCGAGGCCGCGTTCCGCACCCGGCCGCCGTCGATGGCCGAGACGCTCGACGCCACCCTGGCCTGGTACCGCGGCCTTCTGGCCAAGCGCGCCTGACCCGGTGCCGGTCCCTACTCGATGACGATCTCGAACGGGATGTTGCCGCGGGTCGCCTTCGAGTACGGGCAGGCCGCGTGGGTGAGCTCGACGAGCTTCTCGCCGGTCTCGCCCTCGAGGTGGTCGGGGAGCTCGACGCGCATGACCACGCCGATGCCGAAGCCGCCGTCGGCGGGGTCCTTGCCTATGCCGACCTCGGCCGTCACCGAGACGTCCTTGACGTCGAGCTTCAGCTGACGGGCGACGGAGCCCATCGCGCTGGCGAAGCAGGCCGCGTACCCGGCGGCGAAGAGCTGCTCAGGGTTGGTGCCCTGGCCGTTGCCCCCGAGGGCCGCCGGGAAGGCGAGCGGCAGGTCCAGCTGACCGTCGGAGCTGACGGTGCGACCCTCGCGGCCGTTGGCGGTCGCCACTGCGGTGTAGAGCGCGTCCATGGGATCGGTTCCTCTCGTGTCCGTCCGTACGGGGCCCGGTGCGGCTCCGTACGGGGCAGCCTCGGCTGCCCGGAACCAACTCAAGCACACAATTAAGTTGTGCACAACTGAATGGTGCGCATGTTAGCCTGGACCCATGGAGACCACGCCCCCCGCCCGCCCGCACGACGAGGACTATCTGCGGCTCGACCTCCAGCTCTGCTTCTCGCTGCACGCGGCCTCGCGCGCCTTCAACGGGGTCTACCGCACCCTGCTCAAGGACCTCGGGCTCACGTATCCGCAGTACCTCGTGATGCTGACGCTCTGGGAGCACGGTGAGCTGCCCGTCAAGGCCATCGGCGAGCGCCTGCGGCTCGACTCGGGGACGCTGTCGCCGCTGCTCAAGCGCCTCGAATCGGCGGGCTTCGTCGAGCGCCACCGCAGCCGCGCGGACGAGCGGTCCGTCACCGTCCGCCTCACGGACCAGGGCACGGCGCTGCGCGAGCGCGCGCTGGCCGTTCCGCACCACATCGCGCGGGCCGTCAACCTCCCCCCGGAGGACTTCCACACCCTGCGCACCCTGCTGGCCACCCTGACCGAGGGCCTCGACGCCGCGGGGACGTCGCCGGCACCCTCCGACGAGGCCGCCTGCGCCGAGGGGTGAGCGCGGTGCCCGGCCCGGCCGGCCCCCGCGCACCCGTGACCCGCTCTCGGGGATCCGTCGCGCGTGCGGTAGGACTTGGCGTGTCGTAAGACGCACCAACCAGCAAGCGCGGGAGGCAGCACGTGTCACGTCCGGTCACCATCGTCACAGGCGGCAGTCGGGGAATCGGGGCGGCGATCTGCGCCCGGCTGGCGGGCGACGGGCACGATCTCGCTGTCGGATACGTCAGCAACAGCGCGGCCGCCGAGGATGTGGCCGAGGCCGCCCGGTCGGCGGGCGTGCGCTGTGTGACCGTGCGGGCCGACACGTCCCAGGAGGCCGACGTGGAGCGGCTGTTCGACACGGCCGCCGCCGAACTTGGTCCGGTGACCGGCCTGGTCAACAACGCGGGTGTCACCGGTCCGCTCGGTCCGCTCGCCGACTCCCGCACCGGGGACCTGCGCCGCGTGATCGACGTGAACCTCGTCGGCCCGCTGCTCTGCTGCCGCCGGGCCGCCCGCGACATGGCCGCGCACGGTGGTGGCGCCATCGTCAACATCTCCTCGGCGGCGGCCACGCTCGGCGGCCCCGGCGACTACGTCCACTACGCCGCCTCCAAGGCGGCCGTCGACGCGCTCACCATCGGCCTGTCCAAGGAGCTCGGCCAGGACGGCATCCGGGTCAACGCGGTCGCGCCCGGCATCATCGACACCGAGATGCACGCCACGATGGGCGACCCCGAGCGTCCGGCCAGGATGGCCGGCGCCATTCCGCTCGGCCGCCCCGGACAGGCTCCGGAGGTCGCCGCCGCCGTGGCGTGGCTGCTCTCCCCCGACGCCTCGTACACCACCGGCGCGGTCCTGAGGGTCTCCGGCGGCCGGTGACCCCGGCTCGACACCGTGCGCATGCGGCCAGCATGCTAGCCCCTCAGGGAGGTGGGCGATGACCGGGGACCAGGCGACGGGGCCGTTCGAGCCCGCCACCGGGGACGGGCCCGAGGCCGTCGGCGCGGACCGCGAAGCCGCCGTGCGCACCGCCTTCGAGGGGCTGCTGCACATCCGCCGGGTCCTCGACGCCACGGGCCCGGCGCAGTGGGAGCGGCTCCAGCCGGTGCGGGCGGTCGCGCTCACCCTGGAGGCGGCCGGCATCGAACCGTCCGCCGTCGGGCCCCAGGGCGAGCGGTGCGCGACCGGCTATCGGGTCAGCGCCGGCGACCAGGCGGCCGCCGTACGGGTCGAATGGCTGGGGCCGCCCGGCAGCGGCGCCGAGTACGCGGCGAACGAGGCGCTCCGGCGGTGCGCCGCCGCGCTGCGGCCGCTGGGGTGGGTGGCGCTCGAATACCGCGGGCCACGGCGCCACCACTACCTCGAAGTCGAACCGGCCCGGTGAGACGGGGCCGGTTCGCGGACCCGTGCCGCTGCCGCTAGAGTCCCATGTCTGTTCGAATGTTCGGGGACCACGGGGGACGTGTGAGCGCACAACTACGGGACACGGCAGGCGAGTTGGGGATGCTGCTGTGGCGGGAGCACACCCTGTACCGCGAACGCTCGGGCAGCGTCGTCATCCGCGGGGCCCATGTCGAGCGCTGGATCAGCCTCTCCCCCACCGGCGGCCGGGACCAGGTGCTGATCCGCGCGGGCCGGATCCTCGACGGCGGAACCACCGCCCCGGCCCGCTCGGAAGCGGTGGCGAGCCTCGCCCTTGGCACCGCCGAACTCGCCACCGTCTGCCGGAGGCTGCTCGCCGACACCGCCGCGGGTCCCGCTCCTCGTCAGGAGCGGCGAAGATCCGGCAGAGCGAAGAAGGCGAAGGCGGCCGGGCGGACGAGGAAGCCGGTGCGAGGCAGTCGCCACACCGGCCTCCTGTCCTGGCTGATCATCCTGGCGGTGGCGGCCGTCGTCGCCGTGTACGTGCGCAACCTGGCCCTCTGGCTGTGAGCATCCGGGGGCCCGGCGCTCGTCCGGGCCGTTTCACACCGCTTCCGCCTCGATGATCGAGGGCAGCGACGGGGTGGGCAGGACGCGGTTGAGCCTGAATCCCGAGCGGGCGAGCAGGTCCTCGAACTCAGGGGCCGTCCGCTCCCGCCCCTTCACCAGCATCAACATGATGATGTCCAGCTCCACGGCGGGATGTGGGGCGCCGTTGTCGGGCAGCACGGCGTCGATCACCAGGAGGCGCTTGCCCGGGCCCGCGGCCCTGCGGACCGCGCCCAGGATGCGCAGGCAGTCCTCGTCGTTCCAGTCGTGCAGGATGTGCTTGAGCAGGTAGAGGTCACCGCCGGCCGGTACCTCCGAGAAGAAGTCGCCGCCCGCGACACTCCAGCGGCCGCGGACCTCCGGCACGTCGAGCAGATGGTCGGCCACGGTCTCCGGCTGGTCGAAGAGCACACCGGTCAGGGCGGGTTCACGGCCGAGCACCGCCCGCAGGAACCCGCCCCGGCCACCGCCCACGTCGACGACGGTCCCGCTGCCGGGAAACGCGTAGCTCTCCGCGAGGAGCTCGGCGCCCCGCCCCGAGAGGGAGGCCATGCCCTCGTCGAACAGCTCCCGGTCGGCGGGCGAAGCGGCGAGATGGGTGAAGAACGGGACACCGTAGGCGACTTCGAAGGACGTCGTCCCGGTCCGCAGCGTGTCCGTGATTCCGGTGGCGGCCCGTCGGAACATCTCGTCCGTGGTCAACAGGGCCATCGGGTGCTGCGAGCCGGGCACGTCCGTCCGCAGTTGCTCACCCGCCTCGGTCAGCGCGAAGGCGCCCTTGTCGTCCAGCGTGAAGAGCCCGTGCATCGCGAGCACGCGCAGGACGCGCCGCAGCGACGTCGCGTGCAGACCGGCGCTCGCGGCGAGTTCCCCGGCCGTGCGGGGACCGTCGGCCAGGAGGTCGGGGATGCGGTGCACGGCCACCGCCCGGACGGACGCCGAGTACACATGGCCGTAAAGGAGTTGGTTCAGCGGGGAGGGGGTGAAGGGGTCCATGGGGTCGATCGGTTGACCCGGGCTGGTCGACAACGGTCCGCTCCTGTCGTCACGGGATGCCTCTGTCACCGCAAAGGCTCGCCTTCCCATCGTGACAGCGCGCGTCGCGCCGGGGCCGTCTTTCGCGGGGGTGCGCAGGCGTCAAGCCGCCTTCAGGACACGAACCGCCAAGGCGGCGCCCCGGTGGCACGGTCCTGACGTCGTCGGCGCCCACCTGCTACAAAGGGCTCCCACCCGCTTCAAGCACCCCGAGGACGGCGCCATGAAGGCCGACACACTGGACCGGCTCGGCGCCGGTAAGTACCTGCTCGTCACCACCTACAAGAAGGACGGCACGGGCGTCGCCACGCCGGTGTGGGTGGTGCGTGACAGCGACGCCCTGCTGATCTGGACGGTGGCCGACTCCGGGAAGGTCAAGCGCATCCGCAACCGGCCCGAGGTGCTGGCCGGCCCCTGCGACGTGCGCGGCAACCCCACCGGCGAACAGCACCCGGCCACGGCGGTGATCTGCGATGCCGCCGCCACCGACGCCTGCCGGGCGCTGCTGCGCCGCAAGTACGGGATCCTCGGACGGCTCACCCTGCTCGGCAGCCGGCTGCGGCGCGGCACGAGCGGAACGGTGGCCGTCCGGATCACCCTCGACGACTGACCGGCTCCTTACGGCCCGGACACGAGGTTGGCCACATTGCTCGCGGAGTTGGAGGGGCCTCCGCTGTTGTTGATGACATGACTGATGGTGCCGGTGCCTCCGAGGGAGACCGTCACCATGTCGTGGAAGCGGACCCCGGGGGCGGTGGGCGCCTCGAAGGCCCGGTCGGCCACCACCGACGGGTCGGCGCTGAAGTAGCAGTAGCTGCCAAGACCCCAGGCCTCGTGGCTGGTCACACCGTCGGCGACCTTGTACGCGTCGTAGCCGCGCGTCGAGCCGTTCATCCAGGCCGCCTGGCCGGGCGGGTCGTAGGGCATCTCGTTCTGGAAGAAGTAGGTGCGTCCGCCGTTTCCGTTCCAGATGACCTGGTGCTGCTGGTAGTGCTCGACGAACAGGCCGTACATCGTGACGTCCGTGCCGTTGACGACCAGCCCGTTGGCGGCGGTGTTGCTGGTCCAGCCGACGCCGCTGCCGTGGTCGGCGCGCCACAGCCACATGTGGTCGCCGATGACGTCGGAACTGTTGACGACGAGGCTCTGGGTGGCCCTGCCGACACCGGCTCCGCCGACACGGAAGAACACGTCGTGCAGCGAGATGGGGTCGGCGCTGTGCCGGGCGGACGCCCCGGACCGGCCCACCCGCATCAGCGTCTGCGAGTTGACGGGACCCGCGTCGATGAGGAGACCGGCGATGTTCACACCGTCGACGTCTGCCACGTCCATCGCGGTGATGCCGTTGTCCGGGACGAGGGTGGCGAGTCCGAGGCCGAGCACCACGGTGTCCGCCCGGGTGACGTTCAGGGTCTGGTCGAGGTGGTAGACGCCGGGTGTGAACAGCAGGTTCTTGCCGTGCGCGAGTGCCTGGTTGATGTCGGCGGCGGTGGCGCCCGGCTTCACGACGAAGAAGGAGTCGATCCCGAGGGAACTGCCCGGCCGGCTGCCGCCCGACCAGGTCGTGCCCTCGGTGTTGGTGCGCGTGGCCGGGACGAACACCTGGTAGGCGCCCGCGCCGTCCACGTACAGGAAGGGCTTCTCGCGGGTCACCGGTGACTGGGCGACCGTGGTGTAGGGCGGGTGGGGGAAGGTGTTGGCGGGGGCGTTGACGTCGCCGACGAACACCATGTTCCAGTTGGCGCCGCTCCAGCTCCCCCACTGGGTGTTGCGCGAGAGCCACTGCTGCTGCGAGCCGGAGCGCACCTGTCCGTCGATCTTCGAGTCGGCGATGAAGCCGCCGCTGGACCATCCTCCGTCGTCGAGCTGGAGGTCACCGCGTACGTGCATGCGGCGGTAGGGGGCCGCTTGTGAGACGGCCCAACGGTCGCTGCCGCCGGTGGGGTTGACGGAGAGGTTCTCGGCGGAGCGCCAGAAGTTCTGCGTCGCGTTGCCCTGGAACCAGTCGGCTTCGGCGTGGACGGCCCCGTTGATGGTGACGTCGTCCGGGGAGAGGCCGAGCCCGGCGACCTGGGTGTAGAAGCCGACGTTGGCGTCGGCGCTGTAGGTGCCCGGCTTGAAGAGCAGGGCGTAGCGCTGGGCGCCGAACTGGTTCTTCTCCTGCTGGGCGAAGACCTGGTTGAGCCGGGACTGGATGGACGACGCGGACATCGAGGGGTCGAAGACGGTGACGTTCGGTCCGAAGTCCGGTGTTCCGGCCGGGGGTTGGGGCCCAGCGGCCGCGTCCAGGCTGAAGGACTGGGCCGCCGTGCCGTTGCAGGCGTACTGCTGGACGCGGGCGCCGTCGGCCGTGGAGGCACCCGGCACATCGAGGCACTTGCCGCTGTTGCGGTTGACGAAGTGGTAGGTGCCGCCCGTCTCTTGGACCGGCAGCCACTGCTGGTTGGCGCCACCGCCGTACGACCACAGCTGGACGGGCGCGGCATCGGCGGTGGAGACGTCCGTGACGTCCCATGCCTTGCTCGGGTCGTTGCGGTTGTTCACGCGCACATAGCCGTCTCCCGTCGGCTGGAACTGCCACTGCTGTGCGGTGGTCGCGTTGCAGGCGTACTGCTGGACCGCCGTGCCGTCGGTGGTGTGGCCGGCGGCCGCGTCCACGCACTTGCCGCTGTGCCGGGCCGCCACGGTGACCCACCCCGTGGGCAAGGTGGCGGCCCGCGCCGCGGGGGCGAGCGCCGTCGCCGAGACGAGGGAGGCGAGCAGGGCGCCCAGAGCGAGCAGTGGGGTGGGAGGGGTGCCGCGGCGCGGGGCGCGCGGGGAGGTGGGGGTCGTTCTCATACGTCTCTCCTGTACCGCGTGATGCACGGGGTAAGTGGGGGGGTGTACGGGAGGAGTTACGAGGGAGTGGAGGGCGTCTTCAGTGACGCGAGGGGCTCACGGCTTTCTTCAAGGTGTGAAGTTATGAGGCCCCCGTGGACCCGTCAAGAGTTCAGGTGGAGAAGAAGTCCGGGTGCGCGAGGCGGGTGGCTGGTAGCTTGACGCGTCCGGAAAAAGCGTCGCAAGGGGACGATCAGCAGTGCACAGGTTGTCGCGTACCACCGGCCTCGTCTCCGTGGGGCTCGCCGCCGCCCTCCTCATCTCGGGGTGCAGCAGTGGCGGCACGGACCGGGCGTCGGACAAGGCCTCGGACAAGCCGTCGGCCAAGGCGCCCGCGACCAGCGGCGCGCCGTCCGCCTCAACTCCCGCTCAGGGCAAGGGAAAGGGCACCCCGGCCGCGTCCGGGCCCGCGTCCGGCGGAATCGACGGCGACTGGGTGGCCGTCACCCAGGGCAAGCCCGTAGCCCTCGTCATCAAGGGCAAGAACGCCTCCGTGCTCGGCGAGCACCTCTGCAACGGAACGACGAGCAGCGCCGCCGGCACGGCGACGCTGCATCTGAAGTGCCCGGACGGCAACACCGCGCGCACGAAGGGGGCGGCCAGGCTCAACGGCTCCACCCTGGAGGTCAGTTGGGCCGGATTCGGCAAGGACGAGTTCACCCGGAACAAGACGTCCCGATAGTCCCCCGCCCCCGCTCCCCGTTCACGCCTCGGCGAACCGGACCTCCCCGGCCACCGCGGCCGCGTCGAAGTCCCGGCGCGCGGGCCGGGCCGAGGCCGGCCCGCCCAGTGCCTGGTCCAGGTCCCGCCACAGGTCCTCGGCGTCCTCCAGGCCGACCGACATGCGCAGCAGCCGCTCGCTGACACCGGCCGAGGCACGGTCGTCCTCCGGCACGATGCGATGGCTGATCGAGGCCGGGTGCTGGATGAGGCTGTCGACGCTGCCGAGGCTGACGGCCGGGGTGATCAGGCGGACCCGGGCGATCACGTCGTGCGGGTCGGTGAGCGTCTCGAAGGCCACCATGGCGCCGCCCACCTTCGGGTAGTGGACGCGCAGCACGCGCGGGTCCGCGGCCAGGCGTGCGGCGAGTCCGGCCGCGGTCGCGGAGGCCGCACGCACCCGGACCGGCAGCGTCGCGAGTCCGCGCAGCAGCAGGTAGCCCGCGAGCGGGTGCAGCACGCCGCCGGTGGCGAAGCGGATCTGGCGCAGCCGCCGGGCGAAGGCCTCGTCGCACGCGACGACTCCGCCGAGCACGTCCCCGTGGCCGCCCAGGTACTTGGTCGCGCTGTGCAGCACCAGGCGGGCGCCGCTGTGCGCGGGGCGCTGGAGCACCGGGGTGGCGAAGGTGTTGTCGACGAGCAGCGGCACCGTGCCGCAGGCCCCGGCGAGCGCCTTGAGGTCCACCTCGGCGAGGGTCGGGTTGGCCGGGCTCTCCACCATGACCAGCGCCGTGTCCGGACGGATCGCGTCGGCGACGCCCTCCGGGTCGGCCCAGGTGACCTCACTGCCGAGGAGCCCGGCGGTCAGCAGATGGTCGCTGCATCCGTAGAGGGGGCGGACGGCTACGACGTGGCGCAGGCCCGTGGCGTGCTGGGCGAGCAGGACCGCGGACAGGGCCGCCATGCCGCTGGCGAAGGCGACGGCCGCCTCGGTGTCCTCCAGGCGGGCCAGGGCCGCCTCGAAGCGGGCCACGGTCGGATTGCCGAGCCGGCCGTAGACCGGCGGCCCCTCGGGTTCCTCGCCGGTGGCGGCGAAGGCGTCGACGCGGGCGGCTTCGGCCCTGCTGTCGTACGAGGGGTAGGTGGTCGACAGATCGATCGGCGGGGCGTGCAGACCGAGAGCGGCGAGGTCTTCGCGGCCCGCGTGCACGGCGAGGGTGTCCACGGCTCTGGCGTCCACATGCGTGGTGTCGGCGTCCATGCGTCCACTGTGAACAGGTGCCGGGCCCCGGGAGCCGTACCCCGTGTTACGTTCGGGCCATGGCCGAATCCGTCGTACTGGACCCGGTGGATCTGCACATTCTGCGCCTTCTGCAGAACGATGCCCGCACGACCTACCGCGATCTCGCCGCCGAGGTCGGTGTCGCGCCCTCCACCTGCCTGGACCGTGTGGCCCGGCTGCGCCGGACCGGGGTGATCCTGGGCTATCAGCTGCGGGTGGATCCGGCCAAAGTGGGCCGGGGGCTCCAGGCGCTGCTTTCCGTGCAGGTGCGCCCGCACCGGCGCGATCTGATCGGTCCGTTCGTCGAGCGGGTCAGGGCGCTGCCGGAATCCCGGTCGCTGTTCCATCTGACCGGGCCCGACGACTATCTGGTGCATGTGACCGTCGCGGACACTGCCGATCTCCAGCGGCTCGTCCTGGACGAGTTCACCTCACGGCCGGAGGTCGCGCGGGTGGAGACCCGGCTCATCTTCCAGCAGTGGGACTGCGGCCCGCTGCTCCCTCCGGCCTAGGCCCGGTTCCGGGCCCCGTGCGGGGTCCGGAACCGGTCGGCGGGGGTCAGCGCGCGTCGGCCTTCAGGAGGTCGGCGCACTTCTCTCCGATCGCCATGGTGGTGATGCACGGGTTGACAGTGACGAGCTCCGGCATGATCGAGCCGTCGCACACCCGCAGCCCGTCGATGCCCTTGACCCGCAGGCGGGCGTCGACCGGCGCCATGGCGTCGTCGTCGGCACCCATCTTCACCGTGGAGGCCGGGTGGTAGACGGTGTTGTGGGTCTTGCGGATGTAGTCGAGCAGCTCGTCGTCGGTGCGCACGTCCGGGCCCGGCGCGAGCTCGGCACCCGCCCAGCCGCTCAGGGCGGGCTGCGCCGCGATCTCGCGCGCCAGCTTCAGGCCGTACGTCATGACCCGCTCGTCGTGCTCGTGCGTGAAGTAGCGGGGGTCGACCATCGGCTTGTCGCGGTAGTCGCGGGTGCGCAGCCGCACGGTGCCGCGCGACTTGGCCTGCGTCACGTTGGGGGTGAGGCAGAAGGCGTTCTCGGTGGTCGGGTAGCCGTAGCGCGCGGTGTTCATGTCGAACGGCACCTGGCCGTAGTGGAACATCAGGTCGGGGCGTTCCAGGCCGGGCTCGGTGTCGGCGAAGATGCCGATCTCCCACCACTGGGTGGACGCCGTCGTCATGGGCTGCTTGGCCTCCCACATGATGACGCCCTCGGGGTGGTCCTGGAGGTTCTCGCCGACGCCGGGGGCGTCCACCAGGACGTCCACACCCACCTCGCGCAGGTGCGCGGCCGGGCCGATGCCCGACAGCATGAGCAGCTTGGGGGTGTCGATCGAGCCGCAGGACACGATGACCTCGCGCCGCGCGGTGACCGTGCGGGTGTGGATGAGGTCCGGGTCGAGGTACTCGGCGCCGGTGCAGCGCCGGTTCCCGTCGATGATCAGCTTCTTGGCGCGCACCCCGGTGCGGACCACGAGGTTGGGCCGCTGGTCCATCACGGGGTGGAGGTAGGCCACCGAGGACGACTGGCGGATGTTGTTCTCGTCGGAGTTGATCTGGAACCAGTTGGCGCCCCGGATCACGGTCTTGCCGTCGTTGAACTGCGTGGTGGGGATGCCCTGTTGGGCGCAGGCCTCCAGCAGGGCGGCGCCGCACGGGTCGGACGACTTGACGTTGCGTATCTTCACCGGGCCGCTGCGGCCGTGGTGGTCGCCCGGTGCGTCGTTGGTCTCCAGACGCTGGTAGAGCGGGAAGATGTCGGCCGCACCCCAGCCCGAACAGCCCGCCGCCTCCCAGGCGTTGAGGTCCTCGGCAGGCGCCCAGAAGGCGATGCAGGAGTTGTGCGAGGAGCATCCGCCGAGCACCTTGGCGCGGGCGTGCCGCATGAAGCTGTTGCCGTGGGTCTGCGGCTCGACCGGGTAGTCCCAGTCGTACCCGGACTCGAGCAGGCCCATCCAGCGGTCGAGCTTGAGGACGTTGTCGTCGCCGACGTCGGAGGGTCCTGCCTCCAGGACGCACACCGTCACCGAGGGGTCCTCGCTGAGCCGGGCCGCGACCACGTTGCCCGCCGTGCCGCCGCCGACCACGACGTAGTCGAACTCCTCGGTGCGGACGGGGGATTCAGTGTGCTGTGTGGGCATGGATCTGCGACTCACTTTCGGTTTCCGATGCGGCATGGCTCGCGAGAACGCCGGTCTTGTGGCGCTGGACGAACCAGTAGTAGGCGAAGCCGCCGAGCAGGACGGCTCCGACGAAGAGGAAGGCGCCCCAGCGCAGGTACCAGTGGTAGGGCGCGGTGGCGTTGTAGACCTCGGCGCGCGGCCAGGCCAGGTTGAGGGTCATGGCGCCGCCCCACAGCACGCCGAGGATGTTCACCGGCAGGCCCCAGCGGCCGAGCGAGAACTTGCCGTCGTCGGCCGGGGTCCACTTGCCGCGCAGCCGCGCGATCAGCATGGGCGTGGTGACGAGCAGATAGGCGACGTAGATCATGATGATGCCGATGCTGGTGACCACCGAGAAGATCTGCGGCTGACGGATGTTCACCAGGAGGATCACCAGGGCCAGGACGCCGATGACGACGGCGGGCAGCACGGGGGTCTTGAAGCGCGGGCTGACCTTGGCCATGAGCGAGGCGGCGGGCAGGTTGTTGTCCCGGGACATCGCGAAGGCAAGGCGGATGGCGGCGGTGTGCACGGCGAGCGCGCACACGGTGACCGCGATCAGGACGCACCAGAGCATCAGCTTGCCGCCGGTGTCGCCGAGCACGTCGAGCACCACGTACTGGAGGCCGTCGGTGGTGATGCCCTTGCCGTCGAGGCTGCTGACGCTCATCAGCGCGAGGATCAGGATCAGACCGCCCAGCACGAACGAGGCGAGCAGGGCCCGCAGGATCGCGCGGGGGGCGTTGCGGGAGGGGTCGACGGACTCCTCGCCGAGGGAGGCGGCCGTGTCGAAGCCGTACATCACATAGGCGGAGGCGAGCGCCGCTGTGAGGAAGGCGCCCATGTAGCCGAAGCTGCCGCCGCTGCCGTGGCCGTGGGTGTCGAGGACGACGGAGGGGCCGCGCACCACGTGGACGGCGAACAGCACGATCAGGACGACGGTGGCGACCAGTTCGAGGAAGACGCCCGCCGTGTTGATGCGGGCCATCAGCTTCACGCCGAACGCGTTGACCAGGGTGGTGAACAGGATCAGCACCGCGGCGAGGATCACGGCGTTGGTGGCGACGTCGTAGGTGCCGGTGCCGTCGCCGACGATCTGGAACACCTTGGAGATCTGCGGCAGGGTCGCCTGGTAGGCGAGCGCCACCGCGGCGATCGACACGATCGAGGCGATCAGCATCATCCAGCCGGCCAGCCAGCCCACGTGCGGGCCGCCGAGCTTCTTCGCCCAGTTGTAGACCGAGCCCGCGACCGGGTACTTGGCGGCCAGTTCGGCGAAGCACAGCGCGACCATCAGCTGACCGACGAAGACCAGCGGCCAGGACCACCAGTAGGCGGGGCCGCCGAAGCCGAAGCCGAAGTAGAACAGCTGGAAGGTGCCGGTGAGGATCGAGATGTAGCTGATGCCGGCGGCGAAGGTGTGGAAGTTCCCGAGGGTGCGTTTCAGTTCGGGTCTGTAGCCGAACTCCCGGAGCTCGGCATCATCCTGTGTCATGCTCATGACCAGACTCCAAGTAGGCAGGGATTCAGGAGGGGCACGGGGCGGTGACCGGCCGTCCGCGGGGAGCGGCCGGTCAGGAGGTCAGCGGCTCAGCTCTCGAACCACCGCTGGGGTTCGGGGGCCGTGTTGCGCCAGATGTGCTTGGTCTCCTGGTACTCGGCCAGGCCCGCGGGTCCGAGTTCGCGTCCCGTGCCGGACTGCTTGTAGCCGCCCCATTCGGCCTGCGGGACGTACGGGTGGAAGTCGTTGATCCACACGGTGCCGAGCCGCAGCGCGGCCGCGACGCGGCGGGCCCTCGCCTCGTCGGTGGTCCACACCGCGCCGGCCAGGCCGTAGACCGTGTCGTTGGCCAGGCGTACGGCCTCCTCCTCGTCGGCGAAGCGCTCGACGGTCAGCACCGGCCCGAAGGACTCGTCCCGCACCACGCTCATACCGGCCCGGCACTCGTCCAGGATGGTCGGCGGGTAGTAGTAACCGCCTTCCAGCTGGGGCGAGTTGGGCCGCTCGCCGCCGCAGCGCAGCACGGCGCCCTCGGCGAGCCCGGCGGCGACGTACGCCTCGACCTTGTCGCGGTGGGCGGCCGAGATCAGCGGGCCCGTCTCGACCCGCTCGTCGAAGGGGCCGCCGAGCCGGATGAGCCGGGCGCGGCGCACGAGTTCGTTCACGAACCGGTCGTGCAGCGCGTCCTCGACCAGGAGCCGGGTGCCGGCCGAGCAGACCTGGCCGGAGTGCAGGAACACGGCGGTCAGCGCGTTGTCCACGGCCGCGTCGAAGCTCGCCTCGTCCCGGGCCGCGTCGGCGAAGACGATGTTGGGGTTCTTGCCGCCGAGTTCGAGCGCGACCTTCTTCACGGTGGGCGCGGCGGCGGCCATGATGCGGCGGCCGGTCACGAGCCCGCCGGTGAAGGAGACGAGGTCGACGTCAGGGTGCTCGGCGAGCGGCGCGCCCGCCTCGGGGCCCGCGCCGAGCACCAGGTTGGCGACGCCGGCCGGAAGTCCCGCCTCGTCGAGGAGCTTCATGAGGTGGATGGCCGTGTGCGGGGTCAGCTCGCTCGGCTTCAGGACGAAGGTGTTGCCCGCCCCGATCGCCGGGGCGACCTTCCAGGCGGTCTGGAGCAGCGGGTAGTTCCACGGCGTGATCAGCCCGCAGACGCCGATCGGCTCCTGGACGACCCGGCTGTCGACGACCGGGTTGCCGGTCTCGACGACGCGCCCGGCGCTCTCGGAGGCGACGAGGGTCGCGAAGTAGCGGAAGCAGTTCGCGATGTCGTCCATGTCGTAACGGGACTCGACGAGCCGCTTGCCGGTGTCCAGGGACTCGGCCCGGGCGAGCGCCTCCTTGTCGCGCACGAGCAGGTCCGCGACGCGCAGCAGGAGCGCCCCGCGCTCGGCCGGTGCCGTCCTCGGCCACGGGCCGTGGTCGAAGGCGGTACGGGCCGCGGCGATGGCGGCGGCGGTGTCCTTGGGACCCGCCTCGTCGACGGTGGCGACCAGGGTGCCGTCGGCGGGACACCGGATCTCCCGGGTCCGCCCGTCGACGGCGGCGTTCCACTGGCCGTCGATGAAGAGCTCGGGCATGGTTCGGATCCTCCGATGGGTGCTGGGACAGGGCCATCACCGCCCCTGCCCCGGCATGCGGGGAACATGCCGAAAAAATCACCCGAAGTGACGGGCCTCACTTTCCGTGGTACTCGCAGGTCAGCGCGGTGCTTTCGGTCACGTTCGGTCACTCTTGGTCGACCGTGGGCGCTCCCATGCCCCTGCGCGTACGGAATGTGAGACCGCTCTCCCACTCCGCGACCGCTTGTGCATACTGGCGCGTCGGCAAGTGATCACATCCAACCTCCGCGGGAGCAGCCATGGTTGACCGGGCCATCAGCACAAGGGCCGCGTTCAGGACGGTCGTCGAAGTCGGTCCGGACACCCTCGACCAGGTGCGGGCCGCCGAGGCGGTGCTCCAGGAGGCCCTCGCGCCGGCCGCCGCCGGGGCGTTCGACTTCGCCGCCGTACGGTCGGCGGCGCGGAGCCTGCCGAACAGCTCCGTCGTGAAGATCATCCCCGGCTTCGGCCTCCAGGAGACCGCTCCGGTCCAGGTCATGGTCCTCACGCTCCGGCAGGCGGTGCGCCAGGCCCTGGTCGAGCCGTTCGAGAACCCGGCGTTCTGGGCCAAGGCCGAGGCCGCGCTGACCGAGGTGTTCCTCGGTCTCGGCGAGCAGGAAGGGGCGGCGCACCTCACCTTCGAGGACGCCGCGGAAGGCACCCACTACTTCTACGACCTCCTCTTCGCGCTCCAGGACGAGGAGACCGCGGGACACCTCTATGTCGTCGCGTTCCGCGTCGACGTGAGCGTGGCCGCGGACCGGGCGAAGCTCCGGTCGCTGCGCGCCGAGGACACCGCGGCGGTCACGATCCGCCTCGACGCGATCAGCGTGCGACAAGAACTCGCCCGCGCGGTCTGACGGCATACGGCGTCACACGGGCAGCGACCACGCCTGATTGGCCTGGTGGTCGCCGCAGGTCCAGGTGTCGAGCTTGGTGCCGCTCGCCGTGCCGCCCCCGTACACATCGAGGCAGAGCCCCGACGCGGCGTTGACCAGCGTGCCGTCCTGGTCGGTGGTCCACCGCTGGGCGTCGCCACCGGTGCAGGCCGACAAGGTGGCCGCGCTTCCGGCCGAGGCGCCGCTCGCGGTCAGGCACTTGCCGAGCGCCCGTACGGTGTCGTCACCGGACAGCGTCCAGCGCTGATTGGCGTTCCCCGTGCACGCGTAGAGGACCACCGGCGTGCCGTCGGCGGTGCCGCTGTTGGACACGTCCACGCACTTGGCCCCGTTGCCGGTGATCTGCCCGGTGGGCACGGCCTCGCCGCAGCCGCTGCCCGGGGTGAGCCGCCAGATCGCGGTGCCGTGGGCCGCGACGGTCGCGGTCAGCGCGGTGGAGGTGGTCGAACCCGCGCCGCTCCACAGGTCCTTGGCGCGCACCGTGCAGCCCGGCAGGCCGATCGAGGCGAGGCTGGTGGTGACCTTGCGCGCCGACGAGGACCGGTTGAGCACGGCCACGGCCCGGTCGCCGTTGGCCAGCGGGCGGGCCAGGACGTCGGTGGTGCCGTTGGTGGCGACCACCCCGGCCTGCCGGCCGAGGCCGTCCTGGTCGATGGCGACCAGACCCGTGTTGCCGAGAGCCGCGAGTCCGGCCGGGCTCAGGGCGGCCACATCGGAGGAGAGGATCAGCGGGGCGGCCATCATCGACCAGAGCGCCACCTGGCTGCGCGACTCGTCGGCGGTCAGGCCGGGGGCACCGGCCAGCACGAAGTCGGGATCGTTCCAGTTGCCGGGCCCGGCGTAGCGGCCGATCCAGCGGTTGTAGCCGTAGTTGGTGAGCACGCTCGCCCAGCGGCTCGCGTCGGGTTTGTGCGGGTCGTACGTGGCGATGTCATAGCCCTCGCGCCAGAGCTGGCCGTCCTTGCCCACCCAGGAGAGCACCGAGAACCAGCCCGGGTTGCCCCATTCGCCGCTCTGGAAGTAGGCGGGCGCCGATTCGGAGAACACGATGTCCCGGCCGACGTCCGCCAGGGCCGCGGCCTCGGCGTCGTACGCCTGCCGGTAGGCGCCTTCCTTGGTCTGCCCCGGGGCGACGTACAGGTTGCAGCCGTCCAGCTTGAGGTAGTCCACGCCCCACGAGGCGAAGGTGGCCGCGTCCTGCGCGAAGTGGTCGGCGCCGCCTCCCTGGGGCTGCCCGCTGCCGGGGTAGCCGCCGCACGTGCTGGAGCCCGCGTCCTCGTAGATGCCGAAGCGCAGACCGCGCTCGTGCAGATACGAACCGAGCCAGGCCATGCCGTGCGGGAACCGTGCGGGGTCCGCGACGAGTTCGCCCGCGCTGTCGCGGCTCTTGGCCATCCAGCAGTCGTCCACGGTCAGGGTGGTGTAGCCCTTGGCCGCGAGGCCCGTGGAGACCAGGGCGTCGGCGTTGTGCACGACGGTCTGTTCGCTGATGTCGCACATGTAGTGCGCCCAGTTGTTCCAGCCCATCGGCGGAGTGGCGGCCAAAGGCGCGCTCCGGGCCGGGGCCGCGGGCCGCGCGGGGGCCGGGACGGCCGAGGCTCCGACCGCGGTCAGCGGGACGGCCAGGAGGGCCGCGACCACAGCGGCGAGTCTCCGGCGGCGCGTGGGAAGTGACGGCACGACAGATTCCTTCCTGGCCCGGCGGGTTGGGGCCCGGGCGGGATGCGTAGGAGGGCAGGGGAAGGTGCCGATCCCGCCGGCACGAGCCTGCCGGAGGGCACCCGCCAGTGCAGTACTGATGCTCGTACCTGTCAATGGCTCCCATCGAACGAGCAGAAACAAGCATCCGCCGCCGTCCGCACCGAGCCCGGCATTGCCACGGCGTGTCCGGGAGCGGGGCGCCCGAGCGGCTCCGGCGGCGAGGAACGCGCTTGCGCAGGCAGGATCCGTGAACGGGTCAACTTCCGTACGCGTCAAGGGCGTTGGAGAGGCTACTGGGGCGCGACCAGGCCCGCCTCGTGGGCGAGCAGACCCGCCTGGGTGCGATTGGCGCATTCCAGTTTGTCGAGCGTACGCGACACATAGCCCTTGACGGTGGCCTCCGACAGATGGAGGCGGGCCGCGATCCGCGCGTTGGACAGCCCCTCCCCCAGGCCCGCCAGCACCTCTGTCTCCCGCTCGGTCAGCAGGGCGACGCGTTCGCGCGCCCGGTCGCGGGCCGTCAGGCCGTCCGTCGAGGCCGCGATCAGCCTCCGGGCCGCCGCGGGCGACAGCACGGTGTGCCCTTCGGCGGCCACCCGGACCAGCCCGATGAGATCCTCCGGCGGGGTGGACTTCACCAGGAATCCCAGCGCCCCGGCGCGCAGGGCGCGCAGCACGTACTGGTCGGCGTCGAAGGTCGTGAGCACCACGATCGGCGGCGCGTCGGCGCGCCGGGCCAGCCGCTCGATGGCCGTGATCCCGTCCATGCCCGGCATGCGCAGATCCATCAGGACGACGTCGGGCCGGTGGCGCAGCACCGCCTCGATGCCCGCCGCCCCGTCGTGCGCCTCGGCCACGACCTCGATGTCGTCGGCGGAGCCGAGGATCGTGCGGAGGAATCCGCACACCATCGGCTCGTCGTCCACCACGACCACGCGCACCACAGGTCTCACCCCACCGATTCCGCTGTCGGTACGAAGGCGGGCAGCACGGCCTCGACGCAGAAGCCGCCGTCCGGTTCGGGCCCGGCCCGCAGGCTGCCGTGCACGAGCTCGATGCGGCGGCGGAGCCCCGCGATGCCCAGGCCCGAACCGGTGCGCGCCAGCTCGCTGTTGGGCCGGCCGGTCGGCCGGGTGTTGCGGACGGCGACCCGCACCTGCGTCTCCTCGTACTCGACGCGCACGGTGACGCGCGCGCCCGGGGCGTGCTTGTGGACGTTGGTCAGCGCCTCGCGCACCACGCGGTACGCGGTGCGTCCCACGACCGGCGAGGCCAGCGAGCGGTCGCCCCGCTCGACGAGTTCGGCCGGTACGCCCGCCGTCGTCGACTCGGCGACCAGCGCGGCGAACCCGTCCAACGACGGCGTCCGGTCCCCCTCCGGCGCCGTGCGCAGGATGCCGATCAGATCGCGCAGTTCCTCCAGCGCCTGGCAGCCGGCCGAGCGCAACTCCTCCGCCGCCCTCCGGGTCGGCTCGTCGGACGCGGTGACGCGCAGCGCGCCCGCCTGGAGCACCATCAGGCTCACGCGGTGGGTCACCACGTCGTGCATCTCCCCGGCCAGCCGGGCGCGTTCCTCGGTGCGGGCCCGCTCGGCGAGCAGGTACCGCTCGCGCTCCGCCCGCTCGGCACGCTCGGTCAGGGCGCACACCAGCCGCCTGCGGGCGTCGAAGTACAGGGCGAGCAGAGGGCCGACGGCCGTCCGCAGCAGGCCGACGGTGATGACGGTGACGGACGGCTCCCAGGGCCGCGCGATGACGAGGGTCAACAGGCCGAGCGCGAGCAGCGCCCGGCGCCGGTTGCGGGGGTTCCTCCCGTGGAAGAGGGGGCCGTACGCCGCGAGCGCGGTCGAGAACGGCGCCCAGACGTTCTCCGGGGAGGCGGGGGTCAGAGCGTGCAGGGGCGAGATCAGCAGGGTGACGGCGAGCGTGAACGCGCCGAGGAGGGCCACCCCCGTCAGCGGAGCGCGCCTGCGGACCACCACCGAGAGGCAGGCGAGCGTCTGCACCCCGAGCATGGCCCAGGCGAGGGCGCCGGGCCGCGCGGGCCACCAGGTGGCACCGACCAGTGTCAACGCACCGTCGCCCACGGCGAAGCAGACGGCGATGCCCGCATCCACGGCGAGCGGATGCCGACGGTGCCAGAGTCCGTCACTCATGTCGCTCACGGTAGGACATGACCGCGCGGAGGTCGCCGGGAAGCAGACGTTCGGCCCGGCACACCCTACGAAAGTCGCACGGTGGCGGGCACGGCCCTCCTTTCGTCGCTCCAGGAACCGACCGGACACCCTGTCGCGCGGCGCCCGCGCCGCGGTGGAATCGATCCATGGAAACCGACCACGACAGGCTTGCGGCCGCGCCCGCCGTAGGGCGCTACATCCTCGACCCGGACGGCTCGACCCTCTCCTTCAGGACCCGCCACGTCTTCGGGCTCCTGCCGGTGCGCGGCAGTTTCGCGATCCGGTCCGGGACCGTCGACATCGCCGAACCGCTCGGCACCTCGGCTGTCCGCGCCGAGATCGACCCGGCGAGCTTCCGCACGGGCAACCGGCAACGGGACACCGCCGTGCGCTCGGCGCGCTTCCTGGACGCCGCTCGCCACCCGCTCATCGCCTTCACCGCGGACCGCCTGGACGGGACGACGCTGCCCGGCACGCTCACGGTGTGCGGGGTCGCCCGGCCGGTGGACCTGTCCGTCGAGGAGTGCGCCGCGGCGGCCGGGGAGTTCACCGCCCGCGCCACGGCCCGGGTCGACCGGACCGCGTTCGGGGTGACCGCGTCCCCCGGCATGGCCGGGCGCCACCTGGATGTGACGGTGCGGGTGCGCTGCGTACGCGGGTGACGCTCCCCTCCTCCCCTCTTGAAGAGGTGGCGCTGACCTGGGGATTCTGGCAGGGTCCGGCTCGTGACGGACAGCGACCTCATCAAGATCAGCACGCTCGCCGAGCGGCCGGAACTGGCCGCCCGGATCTACGACCTCCAGGACACATGGCCCGAGTTCATAGCCCGGGACCTGGTCGGCTACGCCCTGCTCGGCCGGGTTCCGGAGGAGTTCCCGCAGTACTGCGTGGTGGCCACGGAGGGGGACCGGGTGGTCGCCCGGGGGTTCAGCGTCCCGTTCAACGCGACGCTGGAGGGCCGGGAGGAGATGCCCGACCGAGGCTGGGACCAGGTGCTGACGTGGGCCTTCGACGACCTGCGGCGCGGGCGGGCCGCGACGGTCGCGAGCGCGCTGGAGATCACCATCGACCGCGACAGCCTCGGGCGCGGCCTGTCCCCCCGCATGCTGGCGGCGATGCGCGAGGCGGCCCGCCGCCAAGGGCTGGACGCGCTGGTGGCGCCGGTGCGGCCGACGGCCAAGCACCTCCAGCCGCGGTTGCCCATGTCGGCCTACATGCGTCACGTCAGGGACGAGGACGGGCTGCCCGCCGATCCATGGCTGCGGGTCCACGTCCGGGCGGGCGGCACCATCGAGAAGGCTGCCGCCGCGTCCATGACGGTCAGCGGGACGCTCGCCGAATGGCGCCACTGGACCCGCCTCCCCTTCGACCGGGACGGCGAGGTCGAGGTCCCTGCCGCCCTGGTCCCGGTGCACTGTGACACCCGTCACGATCGCGCGAGCTACGTCGAACCCAACGTCTGGGTGCGCCACGGTCTGCGACCCTGAAGAGAGGGCACACCAGGGGGTGGCCGGGGCCGCGCGGAGCGGGGACGTTCCGCGACCGGCGATGACGGATCTGTCACTTGCACAAGATTTGTAAGACAAATCCGGAACCCATTGGTCACTCCTGCCCATCACGTCTGGTGAACCAACAGGCATGCCCTTGGGCCACAGAACCATCCGGAGCGATCGCAATGACCCACCCCCGCCACGGGGCCTATCAGTCTCAGGGCCACCGCCGGGCCAGCCGCGCCAAGCGCTGGATACTCGGCGTGGTCACGCTCGTCGTGCTCGGCCTGATCGCGTGGCCGGTCCTGAACTACTTCGACGTCTTCTCCGACAAGGGTGACGCGATCAGCTTCGGGCAGGACGGCGGGGCCGGCGGCGACAAGCCGGGCGGCGGGGGGAAGGCGGCCGACTCCAAGGTCCTCATGCCGACCGGCCCGGAGGCGAAGTTCACGGTGGCGGGCACCGTTCCCGAGAACGACACCAAGATCGCCGTGACCACCCTGGAGGGCAAGAAGTCCGGCTTCAAGGGCAAGGTCTGGGTCTGGGTCCCGCCGGAGTACAAGGACCCGAAGTACGCCCAGAGCGGCTTCCCCGTCATGGTCGCGCTGCCCGGCGGCGCCGGTTACCCGACCAACTACTGGATGGGCACGGACCTCAAGCTGGAGGCGAGCATCTCCCAGTGGTCCAAGGAGGGCAAGAGCCTCCCGTTCATCCTCGCGATGCCGGTCCTCAACCCCAAGCCGGACACGGGCGGCCTGTACTGGGACGCGAGTGACATCCCGGGCCAGCCGAAGATGGGCACCTGGCTCACCGAGGACGTCCCCGACCTCATCAAGGCCAATTTCCGTACGATCAAGTCGCGTGACGGCTGGGCCTTCATGGGCTCCTCCACCGGCGGCTTCGCCGGCCTCAAGAGCGTGCTGCAGAAGCCGAACCAGTTCAAGGCCGTCATCGCCTCCGGCCCCGACATCGTCCCCGACTCCCGCCTGTGGGCCGGGCACGACAAGGAGAAGGCGGAGAACAACCCGAAGCTGCTCGCCCAGAAGCTGATCGACACGAAGGGCCCGGACGTCTACCTCGCCTTCCAGGTCGGCACCGCGGGCTCCGACGCCCAGGCCAAGCCGAAGATCGAGGACTTCGTGCAGAAGTACACCAAGGGCCCGGTCAAGACGAAGCTCAGCATCATCCAGGGCGGCGACCACAACGCCAAGACGTACGTGCCGAACATGGCCAATGGCGGCCTCATCCAGTGGATCAGCGAGCACATGCAGGGCCCCGAGCCCGCCTCCTGACCCGCGCTCCTCGCACCGTCGAGCCCCCGTCGTCCGGCGCTGCCGGGCGCCGGGGGCTCGCGCGCGTCCGGCGTCCTTCGGATGCAGGAATGCGGGCGGACACCGCGCGCGGGCCCCGGTGGACAGGGCCGCCCGGAACTACCGTTCGTTGGACAGGTCGCGGACCCAGGCCACCGGGCGCGTGGGGCGCGGTACGAACGGAGGAGCGGGCGTGGGGAATTCAGCGGTCGGCGCGGACGGGAACCCACAGACCGGCGGCGGCGAGCCGCGAGAACCGCGCCGCGCACGGGGCGGCAAGCACCGCTCCTTCTGGAAGGAGCTGCCGATCCTCATCGGCGTCGCACTGGTCCTCGCGCTCCTCATCAAGACGTTCCTGGTGCAGGCGTTCTCCATCCCGTCGGACTCCATGCAGAACACGCTGCGGCCGGGCGACCGCGTCCTCGTCGACAAGCTGACGCCCTGGTTCGGCTCCGAGCCGGCGCGCGGCGAGGTCGTCGTCTTCCACGACCCCGCCGAGTGGCTCGCGGGTGAGCCCCATACGAACCCGAACGTGGTGCAGAAGGTGCTGTCGTTCATCGGTATCATGCCCTCGTCCAACGAGCAGGACCTCATCAAGCGGGTCATCGGCGTCGCGGGCGACACCGTGGAGTGCGAGGGCACCGGCCCGGTGAAGGTCAACGGCAAGCCGCTCACCGAGCCGTACGTCCGCCCCGACAGCACGCCCTGCACGGTCGACGATCAGGGCGGTCAGTTCAAGGTGACCGTGCCCCCGGGCACGATGTGGGTGATGGGCGACAACCGGCGGAACTCGGCGGACTCCCGCTACCACCAGAAGGACAAGACCCACGGATTCGTCCCGGTCGACGACGCCGTGGGCCGCGCGTTCGTAATCGCCTGGCCCCTCTCCCGCTGGGCGACGCTGCCCGTCCCCGCCACCTTCGACCAGTCCGGGATCAACACGACGGCCGCTCTCGCGCCCGGGGCGCTCGCCCTCACCGGCACGGTGCCCGTCGTGCTGTGGCGCCGCCGCCGCGGGGACGGCCGCGACGTCTGACCCTGTGGCCCGGCGGTCAGCGGGCCGAAGGCACGGGCGGCGGGACGGCCCGCCGCGGGGAGGCGCCGCGCGAGGGCGCCTCGTTCGCCGGGCCCCCCGGGGCCTTCGACGGGCTCGGCGAGAGCGCCGCGGGCGACGACTTCGGACGGCCGGCGGACGGTGACCGGGGCGGGCGGGGTGACGGCCGGACGCTGGGCTCCGCGGACGCGGAGGGCGTCGGCGGCGGCTGGACCGGGCCCGGCGAGTCGGCGGGCAGCGGGCGCTGCTCGTCCCGGCCGCAGGAGAGCGTGACGTAACCGACGGCCACGGCGGCGGCCGTGGCGAGCCCGGCCAGCGGCAGCGCGAACCGCCGCAGCCGCAGCCCGGCCCACGGGGTGCGGCGCGCACGGGACCCCGGCGGGTCGGCGGGACGCAGATCGGCCGCGGTGATGCTGTCGGCCCGGGCGGCCAGCGCCGCGCGCAGCCGCGTCTCGACCGGCCGCCCCTGCGTTTCGGGGCTCCACAGGCCGCTCATGCCCCTGCCTCCAGGATCTTCTCCAGCGAGTCGAGGGCCCGGCTCGCGATCGACTTGACCGAGCCCCGGCTGATGCCGAGGGTCGCCGCGATCTCCGCCTCCGTGAGCTCGCTCCAGTACCGCAGGACCAGCACCTCGCGGCGGCGGGCCGTCAACTGCCCCAGCGCGGACAGCACTTCGCGGTGCTCCTCGTCGAGGACGACGCGCTCCTCCGCTGACGGGGCGTCGGGTTCGTGGGGCGGGGTGTAGCCGCGGGCCGTGCGGCGCCTGCGCAGCACGGAGCGCGAGGCGTTGACCACGGCGGTGCGCAGATAGGCCAGCGCGTTGTCGATCTCGTCGATGCGCTCTCCGTGGCGCCGGTACAGCGCGGTGAACGCGTCCTGGACGACGTCCTCCGCGGTGGCCCGGTCATCGACCAGCATCACGGCCAGACGCACCATCTTGAGACGGTGTGCATGGTAGAGCTCGCTGACCGTCGGCGGCGCCGCGGGTTCGGGCGGATCGGCGAACCGGCTCCGGCCGGCCCCGGGCGACAGCGCACGGGTGTCGCGGAACGCCAGGCGGCCCCGGCGCAGCAGTGCGCGCCACCAGGACGCGAGCGGGCTCGGGGCGAAGGGGGACAGCTGCGGTACGGCGATGTGCTCCATCGGTTCCTCGGTGCGCGGGCGTGGCCCCGCCCTGGTCATGGACGGGGCCGTGGGTGCCTCAGTGCTGCTGCCGCCGCCGTACGGCGTAGACGGTGCCGGCGCCCGCGAGGATCAGCGCGCCGGCTCCGGCGCCCATCACCGCGTTGGTCGTGGACGACCCAGTATGAGCCAGCTCCTTCTGGTCCGAGGGGGCGGGTTCGGCGGCCGGGGCGCCGGTGCCGGCCGCCGGGCGGGGCGCGGTTCCGCTCTCGGCTCCCGTGCTGGGGGCGGCGCTGGGCGCGGCCTGCGGCCGGGCGGCCTGCTCGCTGCCGGACGCGCGCTTGACCGGCGACGAAGCGGTGCCCGGCGCGGCCGCCTTGGCCGGGCCCGCGGGCTGCGGCCGGGCGCTCGGCCCGTCGGCGTGGGCGGTACCGGCGAGCGCGGGGACGGCGAGGGCGAGGAGCAGGCCGGTCGTCGCGGCGGCGCCGGCGAGGCGTCGGGGGCCGCGGGACGCGGGGCGGGTGGGACGGTGCTGGGGGACGGTCACGTTGTGCTTCTCCACGGTCGGCGGGGAGGCGCGGGAATGCGCCTTCACCCCTGACGACGTGCGGCGGCGGCCGGGGTTGCCGCTCCCGCGGAAAAAGATTCGGCGGATCGACTAAGCCTTCCGGTGACCGCCCCCGGGCAGCGGAACGGCTCCGGACCGCGCGGCGCGCGCGGTCCGGAGCCGTTGGCCGGGTGGTTCAGCAGGTTCCCTCGTCCTGCCAGACCCCCCATTCCCCCGTGGTCCCGGGCTCCTCGTTCTGGGTCCACCACTTGGCCTTCCACTTGTGGCCGTTGTGGGAGACCTCGTTGCCCTGCGTGTAGACGGCGCTCGGACTCCAGGCCGCCACCGTGCAGGTGCCGCCGGGCGAGGAGGGCGGGGCGGACGACGGCGGGGGCGAGGAGGGCGGGGTGGCCCCGGCGAACCTCACCGAGTACTTGGCGAAGTCCCAGGCCGCCTGCGGAACACTGCTGCACGTCCCCGACGTCGTGCCGTTGTTGTCCGGCGGGGTGCACTGCCGGTCCCGGTTGAGGGACCAGAAGGTGAAGCGTGCCATGCCGTGGCTGGTCGCGTAGTCGAGCACCGTCTGGAAATCGCTCTGCGAGAAGTACTCGCCCGAGTCGCTGCGGCCGTTCATCCCCGAGAAGCCCTCGTGGGCGTAGGCGGTCGCCGTGTCCCAGCCGAACGTCGACCGGAGCACGGAGTTGAAGTTGGTCAGCGCGCTCGTCTGGGCGGCGGCGCCGCTGAACCCGCCGTCGAAGGGCATGATCGAGAAGTTGTCCGGCACGAAGCCCTGCGCCTTGGCCTCGTTCAGCATCTGCTTCCCGAACCAGCCGGTTCCGTCGGCGGTGCCGGCGGTGGTCACCGACACGTACAGGCCGGGGTTGTTCTGCTGGAGGATCTTGGCGGCGCCGATCTCGTGCGAGATGGCGGTGGTGTTCTCGTACTCCGGCTCCTCGAGGTCGAAGTCGATCGCCTTCAGCTGGTACTTGGAGATGACCTGCTGGTACGCGGCGGCGGTGGAGGCCGCGTCCGCACAGTTCTGACCGAGCTTGGTGCCGCCGTATCCGCCGACGGAGACCGAGACGTCGCCGCCCTTGGCGCGGATCGAGGAGATGATTCCGGCGACCGCCGTGTCGGAGGAGACGGGCGCGGTGCCGCCCCAAGTGGGGCTGCAGCCGCCCCCGTTGGGGGCCAGGACGAAGGCGAGCTGGAAGGCCTTGAGGCCGGTGGCGTCCATGATGGCGGCGGTGTCGGGCGGGTTGTTGTCCAGCGGCATCAGATACGGCGCGGCGGCGTACCAGCGGTTGCCGAGCCCGGCCGCGTCGGCGGTCGCGCCCGAGGCCTGGCCGGTGACGAAGGCGGTGAGCCCGGCCGCGGCCAGTGCGGCGCTCGCGGCGCCGCAGAGGAGAGCACGAAGTGGCTTCATGTCGAGGTCTCCTGGGGGTGGGAGGGGGCTCCCAGAATTGGGCGGTGGCCGGAACACGTCAACGACTTGGACTAGACCATTGCTGTTCCTTGAACAAACGAAACAGGCCCCGGCGAACAGAACCGGCCACAAGGGGCGCACGGCGCGGCCCATGCATCGGATCGCCGAGATTCCTGCGACCGCCGTGCACATTCGGGGCATCGAGTCGCTTTGCTGTAGATGGGAGCGAAGGCGCTCTCCGGCACCGTTCCGCGCGTCCTGGTGCCGCCCCCGACCGGAAGGAACCCGGGCCGGTGCACATCGAACTGACCCTCCAGGTACTCGCGGGAGCGACCGCCGTGCGTGTCTTCGCGGCCGACCTCCGCACCCTGTCCCGGCGCCTGCTGGGTGCCGGAGTGCGGGTCGGCGCCGCCGAACTCGCCGAGCTCCGCAGCAGGCACGCGGCCCGCCCCGCGGAGCGGCCCCGGCAAGGCCACCGATGATCGGTCCAGCACCGGATCCGGGGAGTCCACCGTCCGTGCGCGAGGACCTGGCCGCCGCCCTGCCGGCGGACTTCGTCGCCTTCTACTCCACCCACCACCGCACCTATCTCCGCTACGCGCACCTCCAGTTGGGCGCCCGCGAGCTCGCCGAGGGCGCCGTCGAGGACGTGTTCGTGCGGCTCGCCGTCGAGTGGCCGCACGTCCTGCGCAGGCCCAGCGTCCAGGCGTACGCGTGGGCCGCTCTCCAGGACGCGGTCGGCGAGCGGCTGCGCACGCTTGCCCGCGGCCGGGCCCTGGTGCAGACCGCCTCGTTCGCCGCCGCCCGTGACGCGCTGCGCACGGAGATGGAGACCCTCGAAACGGGGCTCGGCCTGTACGCCGCGATCGCCCGGCTGCCCGAGCGCCACTACGACGCGATCGTGCTGCACTACGTCCTCGGATACCCCCAGCGCGAGGTCGCCGCGGTGATGGGCATCTCGTACCCGACGGTCCGCTCCCATCTGCGCGGCGCCCGCCGACGCCTCGCGCGCGATCTGCGGCTCGCCTGGTACACCGACAGCGAGGAGACGTAGATGAGCGCGGACCACATCGACGACGTGCTGCTCGGTGCCGCCGTCCTGCGCGAGGAGTACGACGACTTCGACGCGCGGGCCGCCCTGGAGCGCATCGCCGGGCGGGTCCTGTCCCGCGCGTCCACGGGTCCCGGAGCCCCGCTGCCGGCCGCCACGGCCCGCCGGCTGCGGGCCGAGCAGCGGCTGCGCGCCCTGTCCGCGGACATCCTGCGTGACGAGGCGGCCGTGGCGGCGATGGGGCTGCTGGTGGACGACGGGACGACGATCGAGCCGTACGGCGCGCTCGCCTTCGCCTGTCTGCTCCATCTCACCGACCGGGCGGAGGCAGCCCGGTTCTGGTGGCAGTTCGCGGCCGGCGCCGGCTCCCCCGCCGCGGCGCACTGCCTCTACCTGCACCATCTTCAGTACGGCGAGCCGCACGACGCCGGGCACTGGCGCCGGCAGACCGAAGCCCTGCTGGCGAGCGGCGAGCGGCCGGTCCCCCCGTGCGGGCTGCACCCCATCGAGCAAGAGCCCCTGCTGCCGCGGCCCCGCAGCGGCCCGCTGTCGGCCGACAGCGTGCGCAGGGCCGTCGGCCCGCTGTCGCCCGGGGAGCTGTCGGGCCTCGCCGACGTGGTGCGCAGGCTCGCCGCGTGCCACGACGCGGACTTCGGCACCATCGTGCGGCCCGACCCCGTGCTCGCCGCCGCCGGATGCCTGCCGTGTAGGCCGGACGGCACAAGCCGACCTGCGTGATGTCCGTTCTGTTCCTACGGTGACTGAATGGTCATCAGATCCGGATTCCGTTCGATGGCAGCGCTCACCGCCACTGCCGCCATCGGTCTGTGCTGCCTCGCGCCGACGTCCGACAGTTCCGCCACCGCGCCCCTGCCGGGCCCCCCGGCGGGCGAGCAGGTGCGTCCGCGGCCGGGCGCCCCCGCCCTTCCGGGTGAGGTGTCCGCCCTCTCCTACGTGGTCGCGGACGCCCGTACGGGAAAGGTCCTCGCCGCCCGGGACGCGCACCGCAAGCTGCCGCCGGCCAGCACCCTCAAGACGCTGTTCGCGGTCACCGCGCTCCCCCATCTGCGCGCCGAGGACCGGCACACGGTCTCCGAGCAGGATCTGGCCGGCATCGGCGCGGGCAGCAGTCTGGTGGGTGTCGAGCCAGGGCACACCTACCAGGTGTCCGACCTGTGGCGCGGGGTGTTCCTCAGCTCGGGCAACGACGCCGTGCACGTGCTGGCCCGGCTGAACGGCGGCTGGGAGGAGACCGCGGTCCAGATGCAGGCCCAGGCTCGCAAGCTGGGCGCCCTGGACACCGAGGTCGTCTCGCCCGACGGCTACGACAGCCCGGGGCAGGTCTCCTCCGCCTTCGACCTCGCGGTGTTCGGCCGGGCGGGTCTTGCCCGGCCGGACTTCGCCGAGTACTGCTCGACCAGTTCGGCCCAGTTCCCCGGCGGGAGCGGCTCGTACGGCATCGTGAACACCAACCGGCTGCTCTCGGGCACCGACGGCATCGCCCGGTATCCGGGCATCATCGGGGTCAAGAACGGCTACACGACCCATGCGGGCAACACCCTGATCGCCGCAGCCAGGCAGGGCGAGCGCACCTTGCTGGTGACCGTCATGAACCCGCAGGCCGGCGGCGGGTTCGCGGTCTACGAGGAGGCTCGCACCCTGCTCGACTGGGGGTTCAAGGCCTGGGACCACGTCGACGCGGTGGGTTCGCTGGAACCCGTACGGGCCACCAGGCAGGCCCGGCATCCGGCACAGGTCAGGCAGGTGGCGGCGGTCAGGCCCGAGGGCAGCGACGAGGACGAGCCGGAGTGGCCGATGGCGGGCGCCGCGGCCGGTGGCCTCGCCCTGGCCGGAACCTTCTTCCTGTTGGTGCGCCGCCGCACGACCCGCGACGGCGCGCGGCGCCGGGCCGAGTGAGCCCGCGCGGCGAGCGCCGCGCCGCGCGAGCGCGGCGAGCAGCCGGGCCCGGCCCGCGGGTCCCGGAGCCCCACCGCGTGAAGATCGCGCGCACTGGCCCGTTCCGTCCCCGCTCTTTCCGGCCGGAGGTCCGGTGCAGCACCGCGTCGCCATCTGACCAGTCCTCAATTCAGCCTAAGATTCCCAGAATTAAGCCTTCCGTTGCCTTGAAATCGACCAGCCACCCCTCAACATGCCCTTCTTTTGGACGACGTTGACGGGCTCGGCGACCTGCGCTCCCGCGCCATGTCCTGCGCCGATGCGGCTCCGGGGAGTGACTTCACGTGACCGAATGTGTCCGGCGTGGCGCGCGGCGGTCTTCGCCTCGGGAGAGACTCCTGTTCGTTCTTCGGAAACCAACCCCCAGGAGTGTTCGAAATGCGGAAGATCGCAGCAGTCAGCGCCGTCGCCGTCGCCTTACTGGCCAACGGACTCGTCGGTACCGGTCTCGGCAGCGCGTCCGCCACCCCGGCCGGGGCCATGACGCCGATGAGCCTGTATCCGCCGTCCGCCCTCGTGATCTCGGTCGCGGACGGGACCGGCGACGACGGGGGCGCCGTCCAGCGCGCGGTCACCCTCAGCTGCGCCCCGACGCCGTCGGGCACGCACCCCGCGCCGGCCGCGGCGTGTGCCGAACTAAAGCGCGTGCGGGGTGACTTCACCGCCCTGTCCGCCAGTGGCGCCCCCCGCATCTGTACCCAGCTGTGGAAGCCGGTCACCGTACGGGCGGACGGCGTCTGGAACGGCAAGCGCGTCAGCCATGTGCAGACCTACCCCAACTCCTGTCTGAAGGCAGCGGGTTCGGAGGCCGTGTTCAACTTCTAGCCCGGCGGGCCCGGGTCCCGTGGACGGCACCCTGCGGCCGGACCGGCCGCAGGGGGTGACAGGAGGAATCCAACTCGTGTTACTTGACATGTCTTCGTCGCTTCATTCGACGATGGCACCGTCCTGACGGAGAGTCACCCCCACTAGGAGGACCCGTGTCGGATCCCCGGCCCAGACGATTCACGCCCCGGCTGCGCACAGCCCTGCTCGGCGCGCTCGCCACCTGCCTCGCCCTCGCCGCGACGGGCGCCGGCGGCAGCGCTTCGGCCGCGGGGCCCGAGACTCTGCCACTGTCCGGGGCCACCGTCTCCGGCCTGCACAACACCTACGATCCGGCCGCCTTCCCGTATCTGGCACAGGCCCTGGACACCGGCACGTCGATGATCGAACTCGATGTGTGGGACGACTTCATCACCAAGGAGTGGAAGGTCAGCCACTCCAACCCGCTGGGCAACAGCAACAACTGCGTCAACGCGAGCACCCCGGCCCAGCTCTACACCGGCGGCGCCAACAAGAACCTGGAGAGCTGCCTGGACGATGTAAGGGTCTGGCTGGCGGCCCACCCCGGGCATCCCCCGCTCGTCATCAAACTGGAGATGAAGGCGGGCTTCCAGGCCACGTTCGGCATGGGCCCCGCCAAGCTGGACCAGACGATCAGCGACCACCTCGGCTCGGCGGTCTTCCGCCCCGCCGACCTGCTCGCCAAGCCCGGCGGCGGCCAGTACGCCACTCTCGACGAGGCCGCCAATGCGGGCAACTGGCCCGCCCGCAAGGATCTCGCGGGCAAGGTGATGCTCGAAGTGATCCCGGGCACGGTCGAGGAGAACAACCCCGCCGACAGCCTGTGGACGGACGTCGAGTACGCGCGCCACCTGCGCGACCTGGCCGCGGCGGGCCGCACCTCCCAGGCCCAGGTCTTCCCGGCCGTCCACAACGCCCAGGCGGGCGACCCCCGTTCACGCTACGCGGACGCCTCGATCCGCCCGTGGTTCGTCGTCTTCGACGGCGACGCCGCGACGTATGTGAACGGCACGATCGACACCGGCTGGTACGACACGCACCACTACTTCCTCATCATGACGGACGCCCAGAACGTCCCGCCGGTGCTCGACGACAAGAATCCGGCACCGGCCGACGCGCAGGCCCGGGTGGCCCGGCTCGCCGCCGCCCACGCCAGCGTCGCCTCCAACGACTGGACCTCTCTTCCCCAGGTCCAGTCACTCGCGCTGCCCCGCGGGGTGGGCTGACCCGGGCCCCTCTCGACCCTCCGCGTCCAGCAGCACCTTGACGGCCGCTCGCGCCCCGTCGGCACCCAGCCGACCGGCGCGGGCGGCCGTCCCTGTGGGGCAGCGAACGAAGTCCCCTGCCTGATCGGACACTTCCGGCCATTGGCCGACCGGAGGCGGGCGTTTCCGGTCGCCTTCCGCACGTGAGGGCAGCCACACTCCGCGCACCACGGCAACAAGATTTTCACAGAACCGGCATGCTCCGATAAAAATCTTCACAGTTGGCGGCCCGGCGACGGGATGCCAGCAAGATCCCCCTTGTTGAACACTGCACTTCGAATCGGGACATGTCCGCATAGCGGCCAACCCGTATCTCCCGGCTTCTGTGGCGAGGACCCCGACCGGTAGGGATGGATGTGCACCGGTTCGCCGGGCATCCCGGCCGTGACCAGGCCGGTCGAATGCCTCCCGGCGAGGTGCCGGGCCCTCCTCTGCCGTCCGTTCGGCGCGCACGGGCGAGGGCCCCGCGCTGGACCCTTGCCCATCGACCACACAGCTCTGGGGATTCCTATGTCTCGACCCACCCGCCGCCACGCCATCGGCGCGACCGCCGGCACCCTCGCCGGACTCGCCCTCGCGGGCACCGCCCACGCCTCCACCCCGCCCGCCACCGCCACCCCCGGGGCCACCGGCAACGGCCCTGCGGGACACCAGGACCACGGCGCGCCCGAGCCCTTCGACGAGGTGTTCCAGGGGCGCCGGATACAGGGCGCGCCCAGCACCGGACACATGCACCACGGCGCCGGCTACGCCGTGCGGATAGACGGCCAGGAACTGCACGTGATGCGGAACGCCGACGGGACGTGGATCAGCGTCGTGAACCACTACGAGCCCTTCGCCACGCCCCGCGCGGTCGCCCGCGCCGCCGTGGTGGAGCTTCAGGGCGCCGCCCTCGTTCCGCTCGCCTGACCCACGCGGCAGCCGGCCCACCTCTCGTATCCAGCCCAACCAGGAGCACACCCATGGCCATGCGCAAGAACCAGGCGGACCTCACCGCGACCGAGAAGCGCCGCTTCGTCGACGCGCTGCTTCAGCTCAAGCGCGACGGAAGGTACGACGCCTTCGTCACCACGCACAACGCGTTCATCATGAGCGACACCGACTCGGGTGACCGGGTCGGCCACCGTTCGCCGTCCTTCCTGCCCTGGCACCGCAGATTCCTCATCGAGTTCGAGCAGGCCCTGCAGTCGGTGGACGCCTCGGTCACGCTGCCGTACTGGGACTGGACGGTCGACCGCACCCCGAGCGCCTCCTTGTGGGCGGCGGACTTCCTCGGCGGCACCGGGCGCAGCCGGGACGGCCAGGTGATGGACGGGCCCTTCGCGCAGAGCGCGGGCGGCTGGACCCTCAACGTCCGGGTGGACGGCCGCACTTATCTGCGCCGGGCGCTGGGCGCGGCGGTCGCCCAGCTGCCGACCCGGGCCGAGGTCGACAGCGTGCTGGCGATGACGACGTACGACATGGCGCCGTGGAACAGCGCCTCCGACGGCTTCCGCAACCATCTGGAGGGCTGGCGCGGGGTCAATCTGCACAACCGCGTCCACGTGTGGGTGGGCGGCCAGATGTCGACGGGGGCCTCGCCCAACGACCCGGTGTTCTGGCTGCACCACGCGTTCGTGGACAAGCTCTGGGCGCGGTGGCAGGCCAAGCACCCCGGCTCGCCCTATCTGCCGACGGCGGGGACCCCGGACGTCGTGGACCTGCACGACACGATGCGTCCGTGGAACAACGTGGCCCCGGCCGACCTGCTCGACCACACCCGCTACTACACGTTCGACTCGGCGGCCTGATCCCGCGCCCGGGTCGCCGGTCCCCCGCTCAGGCGGGCCGGCGGCCCCAGGCGGAGATCATCGGCGAGGTCGCCAGGTCGAGACGGCCCGCGGCGACGCTCGCCAGATGGCGCTCGATGTCGTCGTCGCTCGCCAGGCCCCGGTCGACGAGCTGGTCGCGGACCTGGCGCACGGTGGCCGCTTCGAGCACCGCGCTCGCGGGCGAGGTGACCGGGAAGTACGCGTCGGCCTCCACCCCGTCCAGGCCCAACTCGCGCAGCAGGCGCGGGAGTTTGCGGCCGTACGAGAGGTCCGCGCCGCGCTCGGCGAGGAGTGCGCGAAAGCCCCGGCGCAGCCGGTTGGCGCGTTCCTGCTCGGGGCCGTATTCGTCGAGGCAGAGCAGGGGCTGAAGGGCCGGGTCGGCGTCCTCGATGAACAGGACGCCGCCGGGGCGCAGCGCCCCGAGCAGCGAGCGCAGGGCGCGGGCACGGTCCTTCACATGCACCAGGACGAGACGCGCGTGCACGAAGTCGAAGGGCCCGGCGGGCGCTTGTTCCTGCCCGACGTCGTGACGGGCGACCTCGACGTTCGGCGGCAGGGTGGCGCCCGTCAGCCATCCGGTGTCGAGGTCGGTGGCGAGCACCCGGCCCTCGGGACCGACGCGCTCGGCCAGGGCGAGCGGGACGGAGGGACCGCCCGCGCCGACCTCCCACACGTGGTGGCCGGCGCTCAGGCCCAGGGCGTCGAAGTGGCGCAGGGTCGAGGCGTCGAAGAGTTCGGCGAGCGCGTCGAACCGTTCGCCCGCCTCGGTCCGCCGGTTGTCCAGGAGGTATCCGTTGTCCTCGGTCATAGCGATCATGATGGCAGGGCGTTCACCGGGCCAGCCTGCCGAGCAGCGAGGAGGCCGCCAGGATGCCGAGCGCCGCCGCGAGCAGCAGCACCCCGTAGTCGAGGCCGAGATGGGTGGGGGTGCCGAGCAGCAGGCCGCGCAGCGCGTCGACCTGGTAGCTCAACGGGTTGGCCCTGCTGACGGCCTGGAGCCAGCCCGGCATGATCGACACCGGGTACAGGGCGCTGGAGCCGAAGAACAGCGGCATGGTGATGGCCTGGCCGATGCCCATCAGGCGGTCGCGGGTCAGCACGATCCCGGCGATGGACATCGACAGGCAGGAGAAGAAGGCCGAGCCGAGCACGACCGCGACGCCGACCCCGAGCAGCTTCAACGGGTTCCATGTCAGCGCCACGCCGAGCAGCGCGGCGATCGCGATGACCACGACCGCCTGGATGAGCGCCTTGACGCCGGCCGCGAAGGCCTTGCCGGTGATCAGCGCCGCGCGGGGCGTGGGGGTGACCAGGAGCTTGGTGAGGATGCCCGAGTCACGCTCCCAGATGATCATGATCCCGTAGAAGATGGCGATGAACATGGCGGACTGGGCGATGATGCCGGGCGCCAGGTAGTCGATGTAGGGGATGCCGCCCGTGGGGATCGCCTTGATGCGGGTGAAGGTCTCGCCGAAGATGAGCAGCCACAGCGCGGGCTGTACGGCGCGGGTGTAGAGCTCGGCCCGGTCGTGCCGGAGCTTTTGCAGTTCGACCGCGCACAGCGCGCCGACCCGGGCGGGCAGCACGCGCCAGCCGGTGCGCGGGCGCGGCGGCACCAGGAGCAGGTCGAGGTCCCCGGCGGTGGCGTCAGCCGAGGCGGGCCGCGGTGCGGCGGGTGCTGCGGACATCGCGGAAGTCACCTCCCTGGCTGTCGAGCCCGCTGCCGGCGACGTCACGGAAGACGTCCTCCAGGGTGGGCGGTGGCTCCTCGGGCCCGCGGCGCTCGCGCAGCTCGGACTTGAGCCCGTCGGGCGTGCCCAGGGCCCGTACGCGGCCGCGGTGCATGAGCGCGAGGCGGTCGCAGTACTGGTCGGCCTCGTCCATGTGGTGCGTGGTCACGAGGACGGTCATGCCGGTGGCGGCGCGTACGGCGTTGATGTGGTCCCACACACTGGTGCGGGCGATCGGGTCGAGGCCGATCGTCGGCTCGTCCAGGATGAGCAGCCGGGGCGCGCTGACCAGGGCCTGGGCCAGTTCGAGGCGGCGGATCATGCCGCCCGAGTACGTTCTGGCCATGCGGTCGGCGGCCTCGGTGAGGTCGACGGCGTACAGGGCCTGCTCGACGCGGCGGGCGCGTTCCTTGCGCGGGACGTCGAAGACCCGGGCGAACAGGGCCACGTTCTCGCGTCCGGTCAGACCGGCGTCGGCGGACAGTTGCTGCGGCACGTACCCGAGCAGGCGGCGCACCGCCATCCGCTCCCGGGCGGCGTCGTGCCCGAACACCCGGACGCGGCCGGCCGGAACCGGCAGCAGGGTGGTGACACAGCGGATCGCGGTGGTCTTGCCCGCCCCGTTCGGCCCGAGCAGGCCGAAGACCTCGCCCGGTGCGACGGCCAGGTCGAGCCCGTCGACCGCCCTGGTCTCGCCGAAGGCGTACTCGAGGCCCTGGCACGCCACCGCGTGGTCGTCGCTCATGTTCCCTCCGCTTCCTCGTGCAGGTTCTCGGCGAGCCGGCGCAGCGCGGGCAGCGCGGCGGCGAGGGCGGCCCGGTCGGCCGGGTCGAGGCGGGCCACCTGGTCGCGTACGAGCGCGGCGCGCCGGCGCTGCCAGTCGCGCAGCCGGTCGAGGGCGGCGGGGGTCGCGTACAGCAGGGCCGAGCGGCGATCGCCCGGGGCGGTCTCGCGCCGCAGGTATCCGTCCTTGACCAGCTGGTTGACCAGGGTCGAGACCGAATTGGCCGCCAGGTAGAGCTCCTTGGCGGCGGCCGACACCCCGATGCCGGGCCGGGTCGCCACGAGACGGAGCAGTTCGACGTGGGCGCCGCGCAACGGGGGCGCGGTCAGCCCGCGGCGCAGCCGGCGCCGGACGAGCCGCTGGACCGCGGCGAGCACGTCGGCGAAGGAGTCGTCGAACGGCTCGGCCTCCTCGACAGCCATGTCCCCATTTTATCTCTCACTCAGAGGTAACGGCCAGACCGCGGTACGGTCGGCCCGCGCGGGGTGTGGCGGCGGCCACAGGGGACCCGCTGTGAGAACGAACCGGGCCCGCATGACATCTTTCCCCGGGGCCCCACGTGCTCCACGGAACGCCATTCGTATCGGGCAGGGAAACAGGAGCTGAACGCACGTGCCGGCCATCAGTCAGAGGATGCATCTGATCCTGCTCTCCGCGTGGACCGCGCTGTGGTTCGCCGTGGTGGAGCCCAACGGCGGCTTCTCCTGGCACTATCTGCGCGCGGGCGGCGAGCTCATCTTCCAGGGGCCCTCCGGTGACGGCACCGGAGGGCTCAACCTCTACGCCCACCACCCCGAGCTCCAGATGGGCCCGGTCAGCTTCCTGACGGCCGGGCTCTTCAACCCGTTCCCCGACCACACCGGCCAATTCCTGGCCGCCCTGCTGATGTCGGTGCTCGGCCTGGTGATCGTGGTGCTCGCCGGACGCAGCGCCGCCTGGTACTTCCTGGGGACCGGCACCAACCACCAGCGGCTGCGCCAGCGGGTGCTCATCGCCGGTCTGGCCTTCATCCCGATGTGGATCGAGGTGTCGGTGCGCTTCGGCCACCTCGACGACGTCCTCGCCCTGTTCTTCACGGCGCTCGCCGTCCGCTCGGTGACCCGCGACAGCGCCGTGGGCACCGGCGTGTGGCTGGCCCTCGCGATGGACTCCAAGCCGACCGCGGTCACCTTCGCCGCGCTGCTCTTCGCCCTGCCGCGGCACCAGTGGCTGCGGGCGGGCCTGTGGTGCGCGGCGGTCCTCGCGGTCGCCTGGGCGCCGTTCTTCCTCAACAATCCGCACTCGATGTCGGCCGCCGGCTTCGCGATACCCAACCAGCCTGCCTCCGCCCTGCGCTGGCTCGGCGTCGCGGACGCGCAGACACCCGGCTGGGACCGGCCCGCGCAGGCGGCGCTCGGCCTTCTGCTCGGCGCGATCGCGGTGTGGCGGGGGCGGTGGGCCGCGGTGGTGCTGCTCGGCGCGAACGCGCGGATCGTCCTGGACCCCAGCGTCTACACGTACTACACGGCCTCCGTGCTGCTCGGCACCCTGCTGTGGGACGTGATCGGGCAGCGCCGGCTGGTGCCCTGGTGGAGCTGGCTCGCGCTCCTGACGCTGTACGGGAGCGTGTTCGTGGTGCCGGACGACGCGGCGCGGGGGCTGATCCGGCTGGCCTTCGTGATCGTGTCGACGGCGTACGTGCTGCTGTGGCCGCAGCGTGACAGGACCCGGGACCGCCGCCGAAGGCGCCGGTCCGCCTCCGTCCCCGCCTGAGTGGGTATGCGGACCGCGCCGACCGTCCGTCACCCGGTGAGCGCGGACCGCGCCGCGTGAGACGCTGGGACGGTCCGCACCGGCAGACTTGCGAAGAGGGTCCCCCATGACTCGTCAGACGCGTACGGCCAAGGAGATCATCGCGGCGACGTCGGCCGCCCTCGCCCCCGCGGCGGACGACAACCCGCTGGTGCCGCTCGTCGAAGCGGGCACGGCGCCGCTCTCCGCGCTCGCGGGACTCGCCCTGGAGCAGCGCCACATCATCGCCTCCGACCGCCGCGCCTTCGTGTTCCTGGCCGAACGCTCGGGCAAGGGCGGCGCGTGCGCGGAGTTCTTCGACTCGCTGGCCCTGGGCGAGACGCTGGCCCTGGAGCGGCTCGCGGCGTACGAGACGGCCTGCGGGCTCACCCCGGAAGCCATCGGCCAGTACGAGCCGAAGGCGGGCTGCCAGGCCTACCCGGCGTATGTGGCCTGGCTCGCGCTGAACGGCGAGCCATCGAGCGTGGCGCTCGCCCTCACCGCCAACTTCGCGGCCTGGGGCGGCTACTGCGCCCAGCTGGCCGCGGCACTGCGCGGCCGGTACGGGTTCACCGACGAGGCGTGCGCGTTCTTCGACTTCTTCGCGGGACCGGCGCCGGAACTGGAACAGCAGGCCATCGCGGCCGTCGCCGCCGGCTCGGACGACGCGCACGGCGAGGGCGTCGGCAGCGGGGCCCACTACGGACGGCTGCTCCAGCGGTACGAGTCGATGTTCTGGACCACGCTCGCCGGGGCCTGACCGGCGACGGCGGAGCCGCGCCGCCCGGCCCGCTCGGCCCGCCCGCGATTCGGCTCGAACCCGCCTTCCTGACCATGGAGTTGATGGGCCGCTCCCGGCCCGCGACGAGGAGCCGCGCGGGAACCTGGACCACCTCGGGGGTGGCATCCGTGCCACCCCCGGTCGGGGTGGTGGCCGGATCGCCGCAGGGGGCCCGGGCGGTGGACGATCGACCGACCGAGGCACCGGAAGGGGTGCGGCGCGGATGACCGGCCCCCCTTCGCACCACCAAGGGGGAGAGAGACCCATGCAGTTGTTCAGGAAGCCGGGCCGCTGGGCCGCGGCCGCCATGTGCGGCCTGCTCGCGGCGGCGGCCCTGCCGGCCGGCGTGGCGAGCGCCGCCGCCCGGAGCACCGTGCCCGACCGCTACCGCCTTCAGCGGCTCGTCTGGCAGCCGTGCGCGTCCGGGGCGCTGGAGTGCGCGACCATGGCGGTACCCCGGGACTGGCACCACGCCGAGGCCGGGCCGAGCCTGAGCATCCAGGTCTCCCGGCACCGCGCGACCGGTCCCGGCGCACGGCGGGGCGTGCTCATGATGGCGGCGGGCGGCCCCGGCGCCTCGGGCTTGCGCCGCCCGGCCGAGTTGACCCGGCTCAGCCCGAAGCTCGCGGCGGCGTACGACGTGGTCGGCTTCGACCAGCGCGGGGTCGGGGCGAGCACCAATGTGGTCTGCTCGGACCAGGACAAGGTCGACGCCCTTTTCACCAGCGGGGACCTGCGGGACCGTTCGCCCCGGGCGGTGGCGGCCACGTTCGGCCGCGCACGTGACTTCGTCGCGGACTGCGAACGCGCGTCGGGCGGACTGCTGCCGTACATCACCACCGATCAGGCCGTGCACGACATGGATCTGTACCGGTCGCTGCTCGGCGTGGACCGGGTGTCCTACTACGGGCCGTCCTACGCCACCGTCCTCGGGGCGTACTACGCGACCGAGTTCCCCCGCCGGGTCGAGCGGGTCGTCCTGGACAGCGACGTCGACTTCACCGGCAGCTGGGAGTCGTTCCTGGTGGGGCAGCCGATGAGCTTCCAGCGCCGGTTCGAGCAGGACTTCCTGCCCTGGCTGGCGAGGAACGACCGGGCGTACCACCAGGGCCGCACCCCCGCCGAGGCGAAGGCCTCCTACGAACGGCTGCGGGCCGCACTGCGCGAGCACCCGCTCGACCTCGACGGCACCGTGATCACGGGCAACCACCTGGACGCCGCCGCGATCAACGCCCTGTACGACGCGTCCGGCAGGTTCCAGGACTTCGCCTCGCTGATGGGCCTGCTCGAACATCCCGAGAGCGCCCCCGCGGACGCGAGGAAGAACGTCGCCGACCGGCTCAGGCACTTCATGGGGGCCAACTTCCTCGCCAACTTCTTCTCGGTCACCTGCGGCGACACCCCGTGGAGGCGCGACAGCCGCTACTGGGTGGACCAGAGCGCCCGCGCCACGAGCGCCACCCCGCTGGCCGGAGCCCAGGAGCTGACGTACGCGGCGATCTGCGCGAACTGGCCGCGGTCCAGGGCTCCCCACATCGAGGTGACCGGCAAGGGGCTGCCGCCCGTGCTGATGCTCAACTCGACGCACGATCCGGCCACGTACTACGAGGGAGCGCTGCGCGCCCACCGCGGGCTCGCCGGCTCGCGCCTGATCACCGTGGACGGCGGTGACCACGGCCAGTTCCAGCACGGCAACGCGTGCGCGGACGCCTACGTGGAGGACTACCTCCTGTCCGGCACACTGCCCGCCGAGGACACGACGTGCGCGGGCGTGCCGCTGCCGGAGCCCGCGCCACGCGGCGGGAGCACCACGCGGTAGTGCCGGGCGGTGCGGGCCCGATTCCCGCAGGACGGGGAACACAGGGTGCACAAGCGTTTACCCTGAGGGTGAACGGATGTGCACCCTGCCCGCGCTCCAGCCGTACGGAGAGTCATGCCCCCAGCGATACCCGCGCCCGCCGACCCGCCGCGCCCCCGCTCCTTCGTCGGAGTGCTGGCGTTCTGCGGAGTCGTCGTGGCTGTCATGCAGACGCTGGTGGTGCCGCTGCTCCCGCATGTGCCCGCCCTCACCGGCAGCACTCCGGCCGCCGCGAGCTGGCTCGTCACCGTCACGCTGCTGACCGGCGCCGTCTTCACCCCGGTCCTCGGCCGGGCCGGTGACATGTACGGAAAGCGGCGGCTGCTGCTCCTCTCGCTCGGGGTGCTCACCGCCGGCTCGGTGATGTGCGCGGTCAGCTCGCACATCGGGGTGCTCATCGCGGGCCGCGCCCTGCAAGGAGCCGCCCTGGCGGTGATCCCCCTGGGCATCAGCATCATGCGGGACGAACTGCCGCCCGCGAAGGTGCTCTCCTCGGTGGCGCTGATGAGCTCGACGCTCGGCATCGGCGCGGCCGTGGGGCTGCCCGTGGCGGCGCTGGTCGTCGAGCACTTCGACTGGCACACGATGTTCTGGGCGTCCGCCGCGCTCGGCGTGCTAGACATCGCGCTGGTGCTGTGGTGCGTGCCGGAGTCGCCGCTGCGCTCGCGCGGCCGGTTCGACTCCGTGGGGGCGCTCGGGCTCTCGGCGGCGCTGGTCGCCGTGCTCCTCGCCATCACCCAGGGCGCCGACTGGGGCTGGACCTCGCCGCGCACCCTCGCCCTGCTCGGCGCGGCCGCGGTGATCTGGCCGCTGTGGGGCGCGTACGAACTGCGCACCCGCTCACCCCTGGTGGACCTGCGGGTGTCGGCGCGGCCCGCGGTGCTGCTCACCAACGTGGCGGCCCTGCTCATCGGGTTCGCCTTCTACGCCAACTCGCTGGTGACCGCGCAGATGGTGCAGGAGCCCAGGGCCACCGGGTACGGCCTCGGGGCGTCGATCGTGGTCAGCGGGCTCTGCCTGCTGCCGGGCGGTCTCTCGATGGTGGCGCTGTCCCCGGTGTCGGCCAGGATCTCGGCGAAGTACGGCCCCAAGGCCGCGCTCGCCCTCGCGGCCGCCGTCATGGCCGCGGGGTACGGGGTGCGGTTCTTCACCAGTCACAGCCTGCCCCTGATCATCGCGGGGGCCACGGTCGTGTCGTGCGGCACCGCGATCGCGTACTCGGCGCTGCCCGCCCTCGTGATGCGCGCGGTCCCGGTGAGCGAGACGGGCGCCGCCAACGGGCTCAACACGCTGATGCGCTCGGTGGGACAGGCCTGTTGCAGCGCGGTGGTGGCCGCCGTCCTGGCGAACGTCACCTTCGAGGCGGGCGGCCGCACCGCGCCGACGCTGCACGCCTATCTCCTGGTGTTCCTGATCGCGGGCGGCGCCGCGCTGGCCGCACTCGCCGCCACGCTGTGCCTGCCGGGCCGCGCCGCCCCCGCCGCGGGTACCGTCGGGGCGGGGCGCGGCGAGGGCACGCCGGGACGCAGGACGGCCGAGGAGAGCGCATGACGGGGCAGCGGGCCACCGGTGCCGACACCGGAACGGGCAAGGACGCGATCCTGCGGGCGGCGCGCCGGGCGTTCACCCTGCGTCCGTACGCCGAGGTCACGATGCGGTCGATCGCCGCCGACGCCGGGGTGAGCGCCTCGCTCATCGTCAAGCGGTTCGGCAGCAAGGAGCGGCTCTTCCACACGGTCGCGGACTTCGGACCCGCCGCCGACGCGCTGTTCGCGGCGCCCCTCGAAGGGCTGGGGCGGCACCTGGTCCTGACGATGGTGCGGATGCGGCGCGAGGACCAGGGGGATCCGCTGCTTCGCGCGGTGTTCTCCCTGGGGAACGTGGATGAACGGACCCTGCTGCGGGAGCGGTTCCGCGAGCAGGTCACGTCCCGGCTGGCCGGTCAACTGCGCGGCGGGGAAAGCGAGTTGAGGGCCGAGTTGATCGCCGGACTGCTGCTGGGCCTGGGCGCGACCCTCAGTCTGCACCGGCCGGGCGCCGGGGAACGCGCCACGCCCGAGCAGCTGGCGGATCTCTACGCGCCGGCTGTGCAGCGTCTGATCACCGGTTCCGACTGACCGGAACCGGTCCTCTCACTCGTCGTGCACGGTGATGGCCTGCACCGGGCAGGCCCGGACGGCCTCGCGGACCAGGGGGTCGCCGCCGCCGTCCTCGCGGCCGGGCAGCAGCTCGCTGAACCCGTCGTCGTCCTGCGTGAAGACGCCGGGGGACGTCAGCACGCACTGGCCCGCGCCGATGCAGACGTCCTGGTCGATGCTGATCCGCATGTGCGGCTCCTTTCCTTCCGTCGGTTCCCGCGCCGCTACCAGGCGACGGGGAGTTCGACCATTCCCTGGATGGTGTCGCCCGGTTTGAACGGGATCTCGTCGGCGGGCACCGCCAGGCGAAGGCCGGGCAGCCGGTCGAAGAGGGAGCGCAGCGCGATCTCCATCTCGGCCCGCGCCAGGTTCTGGCCGAGGCACTGATGGATGCCGAAGCCGAAGGCGACGTGGTGCCGGCTGGTGCGGTGCCAGTCGATCCGGTCGGGGGCGTCGAAGCCGGCGCTGTCCCGGTTGATGATCGACGTCGAGAAGACGACGCCGTCGTCGGCGCGGATGGTCCGGCCGCCGATCTCGATGTCCTCCAGGGCCACCCGCAGCATTCCGTCGGCGATCGACAGGTAGCGGAGCAGTTCCTCGACCGCGGCGGGCATGAGCGCCGGGTCGGAGCGCAGCTCGGCCAGCTGCTCCGGGTGCTGGAGGAGCGTGAACGTGCCGAGCGAGATCATGTTGGCGGTCGTCTCGTGGCCCGCGACCAGCAGGATGGTGGCGAAATCCACCAGTTCCTGCCGGTTCAGCGCCCCTTCGTTCAGGCGCCGCTCGATGAGTTCGTCGAGCAGCCCGTCGCCGGGTTCGGTCTGCTTGCGCTCGATCAGCCGGACGAAGTAGTCCTCCAGCGCGTCGCGTGCCGCCTCGACGTCGGTGGTTTCCGGCCCGCGCAGGAGCTTGCGGGACTGGCCCTCGAAGAACTCGTGGTCCTCGTAGGGCACACCGAGCAGCGCGCAGATGACCATCGACGGCACCGGCAGCGCGAACGCGCTCACCAGGTCCGTCGGCGGTCCCTGCTCGATCATCGCGTCGAGCAGCCGGTCCACGGTCGTCTGGATCTGCGGCCGCAGGGAGGCGGTGCGCTTGAGGGTGAAACTGGGGATCAGCATCCGGCGCTGGGTGGCGTGCTCCGGATCGTCGGTGCCGAGCAGCGCGGCGCGGCGCCGGGTGATCCCGGCGAAGCGGGCCGTCGGCGAGGGGAACGCCTCGTTGAGCCGGTCGCTGGAGAGCCGCGGGTCGGCGAGCAGGGCGCGCGCCTCGGCGAGCCCGGTGACCATCCAGACGATCCGGCCGTCGTAGAGCCGGACGCGGGCGAGCGGGCGCTCGTCGCGCAACGGCTGATATGCGGTGGGCGGGTGGTAGGGGCAGCTGCGGTCCTGCGGGAAGGAGACGCTGCCGGTGTCGGTGGCGGTGTGGTCCGTGTTGACGCTGGTGTCCGTGCCTGTCATGTAGACCTCGCAAGCGAAGGGTTCCGTCTTGCCGATCTCCACTACATGCCTCGGGCACCTATGACGTCTACGCGTTCTTCGGCCGATTCCCAGCGTTCGGCTCAACCGCCCGGGGGCCCGGTGCGGGCCTCCGGGCGCGGCGGGGCTAGCGTGTGGGCGGCCCGTCGTACGTCACGGGCCGGTGAGGAGATCGACCCGGATGTCCGGAATGACGCTGAGCGAGGCCGCGGCGGCGAACCTGCCTGAGCTGACCACGGGGCGGCTGCTGTCGGTGTGGGAGCCGGACGCGGCCGCGCTGCTCCTGATCGTCGCCCTGGGCGGCCTGTACGGCTGGGGCGTCCTGCGGCTGCGCCGCCGCGGTGAGTCCTGGCCGCTGCCGCGCATCGCCGCCTTCGCCGTCCTCGGGCTCGGCAGCCTGGCCGTCGCCACGATGTCGGCGCTCGCCGTGTACGACACCGCGCTGTTCTGGCCGGCCGCCGTGCAGAACGTCCTGCTCGACCTCATCGCCCCGCTCGGCCTCGCGCTCGGCGACCCCCTGCGCCTCGGGGTGCTCGCGCTGCCGGAGCGCGGAGCCCGGCGGCTCAAGGGCGCGATGAGCGGGCGTCTGGTCCGCTTCCTCACCTTCCCGCTGGTCAGCACCGGCCTGGTGCTCGCAACGGAGCTGTGCATCTACTTCACGCCGTACTTCGAGTCGGCCCTGCGCCATGGCGCGCTGCACGAGCTGATGTACCTCCAGCTGCTGCTCGCCGGAAGCCTGTTCGTGCTGCCGGTGCTCACCCGCGAGGAGGCCCTGCCCGCCTGGTGCACCCACCCCGTGCGGGCCGCGCTCGTCTTCCTGGACGGGCTGATCGACGCGGTGCCCGGCATCGTCGTGATGACCCACGGCACCCTGATCGCCGGCGCCTGGTACCTCCACCACGCGCCCGCGTGGGCGCCCGACGCCCACCGCGACCAGCAGCTCGGCGGCGGCGCGATGATCACCATCGCCGAGCTGGTGTCGCTGCCGTTCCTGCTCGCGATCCTGGTGCAGTGGTCGCGGGCCGACCGGGCCCAGCGGGTGGTGCTCGACCGCCGGCTGGACGCCGAACTGGCTCCGGCCGCCCCCGTCGAGGGGCGGCCGGATGACACCGGACTCGTACGGCCCTGGTGGGAGACCGACGGCGGAACGGTCGGCCAGCGGATGCGTCAGCGGCGTCCCGGCGGCTGAGTGGTCAGTGCCGGTCGCGGCGCCGGCGCAGCCGGCTCACGATGAACCAGATCACGAAGACGACGAACGCGATGAAGAGGAGCACCAGGACCAGCAGGAAGATCCCGAGCTTCTTGAAGAAGCCGCCCTTTTTCTTCTTGGCCTTCTTCGAGGCGAGGACGGTGGACTTGTCGGCGACGGTGTGACGCCCCGTCTGCGCGGCCGCCCGCACCGGCGCCGCCGCATCCCGCGCGGTCGCGGTCTGTTGGGCCGCGGCGACCGCGACCGTGGCGCGCGGTGCGGCCTCGGCGGTCACCGGCCCCGCCACCAGCGTGGCGCCGAGCAGCAGGGCGAGGAGTACGGCCGCGCGGCGCAGCGGGCCGGGGCCGGTCTTCGACGCGGCCGTGGAGTGCGATTCGTTCATGGTTGTCATCCCCCAGGGAAATTCGGTGCGGCGGGCCCGCCGCACGCCGTGTGTATCTGTACCCGCAGGGCGGGCCGTATGCCTCAGTGGTGCGTCGCGATGCCCGCCGTCGTCTCCACCTCGATGAGCGAGGCGCTGTGGCGCTCCGCCTCGAAGGCAGCACGCCCGCCCCGCAGCCCGAACAGGCGCTTGGCGAGCAGGATGTAGAGGACCGCGAGGATGTTGATGGTCAGCGTGACGATCTTCAGCCAGCTGATCTTCTCGGTGAGTTCGTAGATCTCCAGCGGCAGGAACATCGCCGTGGCGACGACGGTGAGGTACTCGGCCCACCGCTTGGCCCGCCACAGCCCGACGCCTTCGACGATCTCGATCAGCGCGTACACGAGCAGCGCCACCGCGACGATCACCAGGGTGGAGTGCTTGTAGTCGAAGGTCTTCTGGATGGAGCCCACGACCGGCGAGTGGTCGAGGTCGTAGTGGAAGTGCCGGAAGACCGGCCGGAACACGTCGAGGTACTCGTCGAAGAACCGGCGCACCGCGTCCTTGGAGTTGCTGAACTTCCACACCGCGAGCGCCACCAGGACGATGAACACGCCGCGCACGGCCCGCTCGACGGCCAGGAAGCGCAGGATGAACAGGTCGCGCAGCACCTTCCCGCGCGGGACCAGCGGCGCCTGTTCGGCCGGCCCGGAACCGTGCGGCGCGCCCAGGGCGAAGTCGCCGCAGCGCAGACAGCGCCAGGCCTCGCCGAGACCGGTGTCGGCCCGCAACCGGTCACGCAGCACGGCCTCCTGCGGCGCGTACGTCACATGGCCGCGGCGCGCACAGGTGCGCCGGTCCCAGTCGATCTTCATGCTCTTCCTCCCGTGAGGCCCGCGACACGCGCGGGCCGGTGTGCTCCACAGGGACCGTAGTGGACCCTTGTCGTGGACGTGCCACGGGGTCGGGTCCGGGTGCCCTGACGCGTCCGCCCTTCTAAGGAGACGAGAATGCGCTGATGAGTTCCGCGATCACGACAACTTCCGCCGCCCGGTCCGAGGAAAAGTTCCTCCTGGTGCTGTCCGCGGCCTCCGGCGCCACGGACGCGTTCGCCTTCCTCTGTCTCGGGAAAGTCTTCGCGGGCGTGATGACCGGCAACCTCGTCCTGGTCGGCGCATCGGTGGGCGCCGGGGACCGCGACGTGGTGCCCCGCGCCCTGACCGCGCTCCTCGGGTACGCGCTCGGCGCGGCCGGGGCGGCCGTCACCGGCTCCCGTCTCGCCCCCCGGCCGCTGCTCGCGGCCGAGACCCTGCTGCTCGCCCTCGTGGCGGGCGGCTGGGCGCTGGGACCCGGCCGTTCGCTGGGGCCGCAACTGGCGCTGCTGCTCGCGGCCGCACTCGCGATGGGGGTGCAGGCGCGCGCGTGGGGCGCGCCGACCACCTACTTCACCGGCACGTTCACAGGGCTCGCGGGGCGGCTCGCGAAGCGCGAGCCGGAGCGGCGGGACCACTGGGTGGCGGGGCGCCTCGTGGCCGTCGTGGCCGGGGCCGCCGCCACGTCACTGGTCGCCTGGCGGTGGTCCCCCGGCGCGGGCGCGGTCGGGGCGGTGCTGTGCGCTGCGGCGTTCGCGTTCCGGCCGCGCCGGTAGGGCTCGGGCGGCGCTGCCCGTAGGACTCTGCCCAGGAGCCGCCCGCGTGGTCCGTGCGGCATATGCCGCACGGCGACACCCCCGGACGACCGGCGGAAACGCTCGCCTTTGACATATGCCAGAAGCACCACCGTATCGAGTGTTGCCAAATCCCTTACGGGGCATCGCTCCCTGTGCAACAGTCGTTACCGGTCCACTTCGCCAGACCAGGCTCTACCGCGGTCGCATCGGAGAACGTCATGCCGTCCCATCTGTTCGCGGACCGTCCCGCTCCACAACCGCCCGAGCGGGGCACGGTCGACGCACTGATCACGCAGACCCGCCGGCTGCGCGGGGGCGTGGACGCGGTGCGCCGCGACGCGCTCGTGGACGACGACGACGCCCAGGGCCGCTGGCAGCGCGCCCTGTGCGACCTGGCGGTGCACCAACTCGACGACCTGGGCTCGCACTTGGACCAGCTGCGCGAGGGCCTGAGTCCGCAGGAGCAGGACGCCGCGGCGCTCGCCGTCGACGGCGCGTTCGGTGACGAGCCGGACGCCGGCTCGCTGCTCAGCCGGGTCGGCAGCGCCGAATGGAATCTGCTCACCGACGCGGTGAGCTGGTCCGAGGAGCTCTTCCAGATCTTCGGCCGCTCCCCCGAGAGCGGCGGCATGTCGCTCGACGAACTGCCCACCATGGTGTTCGCCGACGACCAGGCCCTGCTCACCACGATGGTGACGGGCTGCCTGGTGGACGGCCGCCCGATCGACGGGGAGTTCCGGATCGTACGGACCGACGGCCGGATCCGCACGCTCCACATGATGGGCGAGCCCGTACTCGACGCCGACGGCTGCACCGCTTCGATGTGGGCCGTCCTGCGCGATGTGAGCGAGCTGCGGCGCAGTCAGCGCGCTGTGCGGGAGAGCCGCGACAGCCTGCGGCACCAGCGCCACATCGCGCGGACCGAGCACCGGCTCGCGGTCGAGCTGCAGGAAGCCGTGCTGCCACCGTGGCGCGGCTCCCTGCGACTCCCGCACGGCGGCCCCGGCGCGCTCGACATCGCGGCGCACTATCTGCCGTCCTCCTCCAGCGCCCTCATCGGCGGTGACTGGTACGACGCGCTGGAACTGCCCGACGGGTCCTCTTTACTGACCGTCGGCGACCTGACGGGGCACGGGGTGACGGCGACCGGCGCGATGGCGATGCTGCTCGGCGCGCTGCGCGGCATGGCCGTCGCGGGGATCGGGCCGGGGCCCTTGATGGGCCACCTCAACCAGCTTCTGGAGACGACCGTGCAGCCCGCCCTGGGCAGCGCGGTCTGTTGTCGTTACGAGCCCGCCGGGCGCAGGCTCACCTGGTCCCAGGCGGGCCACCCCGCCCCGCTGCTGTTCCGCGACGGGACGGGACAAGCGCTCGGCCGGCCGGACGGGGTGCTGCTCGGCGCCACCCACGGAGCCTCCTACGGGCAGGCCGAGGTCATGCTCCGCGAGGGCGACCTGCTCGTGCTGGGCACCGACGGGCTGACCCGGCAGGGTGCGTCGGACGAGGCGGACCAGCGCCGCCTGCTCGGACTCGCCCCCCTCTTCGACGGCGGCCGCACAGCCCAGGACTGCGTGCGGATGATCGTCGAGGAGTTCGGCGAGCACGAGCGCGAGGACGACGCCTGTGTGCTGGTGGCCCGCATCGGGTCCTGACGCACCGGCGGGGATGAGTGGCCCGAGGGGGCCCGGGGGTTGTACGCGTCCGGCGTACAACCCCCTTCTAGATGTCCGCGATCCGGCTCCGCTTCGACGGCGCCTGCGGCAGCGCCAGCTGGATCTCCTCCCGCAGATCCTGGATCTTGGCGTAGCCCGCGTACTGACCCGTGAGCCGGTACATCTCGCGCAGCCGGTCCCAGGTGCGGTGCGAGGAGGTCTCCCCCATCGACACCAGCGCCAGGCGGGCATAGCGGTCCGCCTGTTCCGGGTCGTCGGCGATGAAGCAGGCCGACGCGAGCGAGATGTAGTCGAAGATCTTCGAGCGCTGACGGCCGCCCACCCGCAACTCCAGCGCCTGTTTGGCGTGGTGCTGCGCGATGGTGGCCGCGGAGGGATCGTGCTCGGCCAGCGTGCGGAAGGCCAGCGCCTCCATGCCGTGCAGGTCCGCCTCGTCGAACATCTGCATCCAACTCGGCGGCGGCACATCGCCCTTGTCGGAGACGAACAGGTCCTCCGCCTCGCCCAGGGTCCGGCGCATCGCCTGACCGCGCCCCATGGACGCCTGCGCCCACGCCTCGATGGTGTGCAGCATCGCGCGGGTGCGCGGCAGGGTCTCCTCGCCCGAACCGGACTTGGCGAGCTTCATGAGGTCGAGGGCCTCGCCGGGACGGCCCAGATGGACCATCTGGCGGGCGGCCCGGGACAGGGCCTCACCGGCGCGCGGGCGGTCGCCGCCCTCGCGGGCCGCGTGGGCGGCGATGACGAAGTACTTCTGGGCGGTCGGCTCCAGGCCGATGTCGTGCGACATCCAGCCCGCGAGGACGGCCAGGTTGGCGGCGACGCCCCACAGGCGCCGCTGGAGATGGTCGGGGTGGCGGTAGGCGAGCATGCCGCCCACCTCGTTGAGCTGGCCCACCACCGCTTTGCGCTGGAGCCCGCCTCCGCGGGAGGCGTCCCAGGCGCGGAACACTTCGACCGAGCGCTCCAGGGCGTCGATCTCCTGTGACCCGATGGGCGCGGCCTCGTACCGGTCGAACCCGGCGGGGTCGGCGTGCAGGGGGTCGTTGATGCGGGGGGCGTCGGCCGAGAGTACGGGGTCGGTGTGCAGCCAGTCGTGCATGGCGCTGCTGAGTACGGAGCCGGTGGCGAGCGCGGCGCCCGCGCCCACCAGACCGCGTCGGTTGAGCATGAGGTCCATTCCCGTGAATTCGGTGAGGACCGCTGCCGTCCGTTCGGGCGCCCACGGAAGGCCGTCCGGATTCTTGGTGTTCCTGACGTCGTTCCGCTTTCCAGCGCGCCCGTGCCGGTCGAACCCGAGGTCCTCGATGGTCACGACACGGCCGAGCCGCTCGGTGAACAGCGCCGCCAGCACCCGGGGCACCGGATCGCGCGGGGTCTCCCCCATGTCGATCCAACGCCGCACCCGCGAGGTGTCGGTGGCCAGTTGAGGGTGGCCCATGGCCGCCGCCTGTCGGTTCACCAGTCGCGCGAGTTCGCCCTTGGACCAGCCGGCGAGGCCGAACAGGTCGTTCAGGCGGGTGTTGGGTTGTCCGCTCACGTCAAGCCCCCAGGTTCTCGGCTGAGTTGACAGTAATCCCCCTGTCAGATGCGGCGCGAGTATTCGCCATGGTTCGCCAGGGCACGCCAGATGGTGTGCCACCCGCGGCCGGGTGTCAGGTAAGAGAGCGCCACCCCGACCCGGGGGCCGGACCACATTCCCCAGGGTGCGGCTCGGCCACCGGGGCGGGTAGCGCACGCAACTTGTCGGCACACGAAGGGATCTGTCACCCATGTACACAGCATCGTCCTCCGTGTCCGCGCCGCCCCGTCCGCACCGTCCTCTGGGGGCGGGCGGCGGACCGTACCTCGACCCCACCCACGCCGGGTCGGCGTACGGCGCGGGCCGGATGCCGCGTCGGCCCGGGGCGGGCACGCAGCCGCTCAGCGGGAGAATCGACCTGTCCGGCCCCCAGGGCGCCCAGCTGCGCATCGCGATCGCCTCGGTGCAGCGCATCTGTCCGGAGTTCAACCCGGTGCAGGTGATGCGGCACAGCGGACGCTCGGTGCTGATCGTCGGGACGACAGGGCGCGCGACCGCCGTCGCCAAGTGTTTACTGGACCACTCACCCGCGTGGGCCGAGCGGTTCCGGCAGGAAATAGCTGCCTATCGCGCCTTCGTGCGGCACCGCCCACCGGTGCGGGTGCCGCGGCTGATCGCCGCCGATCCGGACAACTGCACGCTGGTGATCGAGCGGATGCCGGGCAGGGCGGCGGCCCTCCAGCGGCATCCGGTCGAGGCTCCGCCACGTGCCGACGTCAGGGCCGCCCTCGGCGCGATCGGGCGCATCAACGCCTGGCGGCCGCCCGCCGAGATGTTCGGCAGGCCCCTGGACTACGCACCGCGCATCACCCGGTACCACGAGCTCGGCCTGTTCACCGACCGGGATCTCAGCGACCTTCAGAAGCTGGTGCACGGTCTGGCCCTGTCGGGCCGGGTCGACTGGCAGTTCTCGCACGGCGACGCACTGCTCTCCAACATCCTGCTGTCACCGGCCGGTCCGGTGCTGGTCGACTGGGAGCACGCGGGTTGGTACCTGCCCGGCTACGACCTGGCGACGCTGTGGGCGGTCCTCGGTGAGGCGCCGATGGAGCGCCGGCGGATCAGTCAGGCCGCGCAGGCGGCGGGCCCCGCCGCGCGGGACGCATTCCTGGTGAACCTGATGCTCGTGCTGACCCGGGAGATCCGGACGTACGAGACGGCGGTGCAGCGCACCATGCGGGACACGGCGCCGGCGAGCCCGGCGCAGACCCCGCCGGGTGTGCTGTCCGCCGGGGAGCAGCAGCGGCTGCTCCTGCGCAGGCTGCACGACGACTGCGCCCTGGCGCGGCGGGCGGTGCGGGCGGCGGTCGGCACGCGCTGACCGCCGGGCAGAGGGGGAAGCGTGCTGCGCGTCCGGTGCCGACACACCGGGCGCGCAGCGCGCTGTCGTGCGTCAGCGCACGCGGACGACGTCGACGTCGGAGGCCTTGACGAAGGCGATCCGGTGGCCGATCTGCACCGTCACGAAGCGGGTGCTGCCGGGGAAGAACGTGTGGTCGTAGGGGTACGAGGAGTCGATGGTGGGCGCGTAGTAGTAGCCCGCGGGTGTGGGTTCGCCGCCGGGGTAGGACTGTCCGGCCTTGATGGTGTAGGCGAGCGGGACGCTCACGCGCGGCGAGGTGAAGCCCGCCGGGTAGTCGCCCGCCACCGGGTAGGCGGTTCCGTAGACCGGCACGTCGGTCAGGCCCTGCTTGGGGCGTACGACGTAGCCGGCGGTCGGGGTGGTGGTGCGGGTGTGCTCGGGGCTCTGGAACCAGGCCTTCTGTCCGTACCACCAGATCGCGGTCCAGCCGGGCCTCCGGTCGGCGACCACGGCCTGCTGGGTGGCGCTGATCTTGCTGCCCCAGTCGCCCGCGCAGTTGGTGCCGGGCCGGCCGGGAGGGTGGAGTCCGGGGTCGGCGAACAGCGGGGCACCGGTGGAGGGTTCCGTGTACAGCGGGACCGCGCTGGAGGGCTGCACGGGCAGGTCGATGTTCTTCTCGCAGTCGCGGATGGCCTGGAGGTTCTTCTTGAACACCGGGTTGACGGTGACCAGTTGGCCGCCGGGCCGCCCGGTGGGCTCGGTGGGTCTGCCGAGCAGGCTCATGAAGTGGTTCCAGTCCCAGTACGGGCCCGGGTCCCAGTGCATGGCGGCGGTGCCGCCCTGGCTGGTGGGCGGCACGTTGTCGTGGCCGAGGATGTGCCGACGGTCGAGCGGGATGTCGTACTTGGCCGCGAGGTAGCGCACCAGGGCGGCCGTCGAGCGGTACATCTCGGGGGTGTACCAGGTGGCGCCCTCGGTGGCGTAGCCCTCCTGCTCGATGCCGATGGACTCCGTGTTCATGTACCAGTTCCCGGCCTGCCAGGCGACGTCCTTGGTCTTCACCATCTGGGTGACGTGTCCGTCGCCGGAGCGCACGACGTAGTGGGCCGAGGCGGCGCGCTTCGGGTCCTGGAAGATCTTCAGGGTGGTGGCGAAGGTTTCCTCGGTGTCGTGCAGCACGATGTACTTGATCTTGTTGGTGTGGGGCCGGTCGGAGAGGTCGTAGTTGCCGTACGCCTCCTTGTTGGCCGGGTCGCCGGTCTGCTGGTAGGCGGCCGGTACCCAGTCGCACTTCAGGACGCGGGGGCATTCGGCTCCGCCCTGGGCCGCGCTCGCCGGGGAGGCGGGGGCCAGGGCGAGGCCCAGGGCGCCGACCGTCGCCGCCGCGAGCGCGAGTCCGATCCTCTGTGTGGACGTCATGGACAACCCTTCCTGCCGGGAGGTGCGCGGGCGCTCTCGCCGAGCGGCGCGTGGATGCGCGCGGTCCGCGCGGGACACTGTGTGACCCGCGATGACGGCTCGTCAAGTACCTCTCGGCCACCCCGACTTGTACCAGTGGCCCAGACCTCTGGCAGGGCGCCTGACCTGCCGCTGGCGCGCGGCGGTCAACATCCGTACCGGTGGGCCGGGTTCAGGGCCCGGGGACGTGCGACAGCCCGGCACCTCGGACGGGAGGTGCCAGGCTGTCGGGCGCTACGCCGGGCGGGTCGCTCAGCTCTGCTGGAAGAGCTCCGCGGGCAGCGGCTTCAGGAGGGCGTACAGGTCGTCGGTGATCGGCCGGTCCCAGCTGGCGATCGTGACGAGGACGTTGTCGCTGCGGTCGAACTGCACGCAGGAGATGCGGCTTTCGGAGAGCTTGAGGCGCCGCACGATGAGGAGGTTGTCGCCCTGCATCACCGGCATGTCCTCGGAGCCCACCACCTCGATGGGCTCGTCGTTCTCCAGCGCCACGAGCAGCTGGGCGACCTCGAAGGGGACCTGCCCCTCGGCCATCTCACGGGCCGGGGAGCCCTCCGGCAGGTTGCCGATGATCATCGCGGGGCCGCGGCCGCCGAACAGGTCATAGCGCAGGAAGACACCCTGGCAGCTGCCGTCGGGGGCGGGCAGCAGACCGGCGCCCAGGTTGCCGGGCCAGTCACCCGGGTCCATGGCCAGGACATCGAAGTCCGGGCCCGCGGGAGTGGCGGCGCTGCGGCGGCGGAGGAAGGACATGCGGTCAATGGTACGTGCCCCGAGCGGTCCGGCGGAGCCGGGCCCGGAGGCCTGGGCGGGTCGGATTCCGCGTCCGGCCGGGCCGTCAGGGGCGGGCGGCCCCGGCCGTGGCACGAGGTGGCATCGGAGGCCCTCCGGCCGCCCCCCACAGGGCGCGGCCCCGGCTCCCCTGCCAGCGGGTGGCTCGGGGGCCGGGGCCGTCCCGGGGTGGTCAGCTGCCGGGCACTCCTCGGGTGCCGGAGCCCCGGGTCTGGAGGGGCAGCAGCCCGGCCAGGCCGCCGCGGTCCGTGCCGAGCTTGCGGAAGGCGCCGGACAGAAGGAGCTCCACCGTGCGCTCCTTCGTGCCGAGCTCCTCCGCGATCCGCCGGTTCTCCCAGCCCTGCGCCGCCCGCTCGGCCACCGCCTTCTCCTGCGAGGTGAGCGAGTCCGAGTCGACGGCCCGCAGCTGGAGCGGGCGCAGACCGGAGGCGGCGAGTTCCTCGCGGGCCCGGCCCGCCAGCGCGTCCGCGCCACAGAGCGCGGCGCTCTCCAGACCCCGCATCAACAGGTCCGCGGCGTCCTGCGGCAGCCCGGCGCGGCTGAGCATGGCTCCGTGGTCGACCAGGGCCTGGGCCAGCTCGTAGGCGGCCGGGGACTTCTCGAGCTGGCGGACCGCCTCGGCCATCAGGGCCAGGCTGTCGGCGCCGGAGGTCACCTTGGCCGCCGCGTGCAGGGCGCGGCCGATGGCGCCCGGGGTGCCGAAGCGGCGGGCGATCTCGACGGCTTCCTGCGCGACCTCGGCGGGATTGGTGTGGGCGATCGTCTGCGCGAGCAGCGGCCGCCAGGGGCACCACATGGGGTTGCGCATGCCGCGCGGTTCGAGCCTGCGGCCGACGGCCCGCAGCCGTTCCTCGGCGTCGGTGCGCAGCCCGCGGGCGAGGAGCAGCTCGCTGTAGACGGTCTCGGAGTCGGGATAGACCACGGCGTTGGGCACGACCTGGCCGTAGTTGTAGGTGTCGGAGAGCTCCTGGGCCTCCTGGACGCGGCCGCGGGCGAGCAGGATCTCGATGAGGATGCCGAGCGCGAACCACTGGGCCGGGACCTGCTGGCCGACCCGGTCGGCGATCCGCAGCCCGCTGTGCACCAGGTCCTCGGCCTCGGCGAGCCGGCCGCGGTGGAACTTGATGTAGCCGAGCAGCGTCAGGCCGAAGGACAGGTGGGCGCCGCGCCAGCCCTTGCGTTCGCAGTCGGCGATGCCCTGGTTGAACAGGTCGTCGGCGCGGCCCGGCTGGTCGCAGTACATGAAGGTGAGCGCGACCAGGACCGGGACCTCGAAGCCCCAGTTGTCGTCGGTCCAGGGCAGCCCGCCCTCCAGGGCCTCCTCGGCGTAGCGCAGGGCGGTCTCGGCGGGTTCGCCGCGCACCATCGCGTCCCAGGCGCGCAGGCCCAGGATGTAGCGCTCGGCCTTGCCGCGTCCGGTGAGGTGTTCGGCGAGCCGGGCCAGACTGCGCGAGCGGGTCGGCGAGTCCTCCTCGTCGGCGCGGAAGGCGTTCCACTGGAAGGTCTCGGCCTGCATGCGCAGCCGGGTGCGGGCGCTGGTGGAGTGTTTGGCCTCGGCGGCCACGAGGGCGGCGGCCTCGCCCATGCGGTCGGTGTGGGCCAGTGCCTGGGCGAGCCGGTAGGTGACGGCTTCGCGCAGTTCCGGGGCGAGTTCGGGCTCTTCGAGGGCCGCCTTGAGGTGGTTGACGGTGGTGGCGGGCTCGTTCAGGAGCGCCGAGCAGCCCAGCTCGAAGAGGACCTCGGCCCGGTCCTCCAGGGCGGGAGGTTCGCGCAGGGCGCGGGCCAGACAGCGCCGGGCCGCGTCCGGGGCGCCCGCGCGCAAGTAGTCTCGGGCGGCGGCGCGCAGCTGGCGCACCGCCCACCGGTCGTTCTCGGGGTGCATCTCCAGGATGTGCCGGGCCGCGGAGGTCGCGCCGAGACCGGCCTCGGTGACGGCGAAGGCCGCCTGCCCGTGCATCGCGACGCGCATGGCCGCCGGGATGGCCCGGTAGACCGCGGTGCCCACGAGCGGGTGGAAGAAGTCGAGCCGTCCGGGACCGTCCTGTGCGGGCGCGAGGATGCGTGCCTCGCGCAGCCGGTCCACCGCGTCGGCCATCTCCTCCGCGCCCAGTCCGGCGACCCCGGCCGCCATCTCGCGGTCGGCGTCGGTGCCGAGGACGGCGACGGCCCAGGTGAGGCGCACCGCCGAGGGGCCGAGCCGCTCAAGCCGCTCGATGAGCCCGCTGCCGCGTACGGCGGAGGCCAGTTCGCGCAGCTCGGTGGCGTTGACGTACTGCGGTTTCATGCCGCGGTCGCGGATCCTCGCGATGAGCTCCACGGCCTCGTACGGGTTGCCCGCGGTCAGTGCCCAGCACTCGCGCGCGAACAGTTCGTCGCCTCCCTCGCCGAGCGCGTCGCGCACCAGGTCGCTGACGGCGGCCGGGGTGAACGGGGAGAGGTCGAGCGGGCGCGAGCCGTGCCGCATGGCGAGCCGGCGGAACTCGGCGGCGTGCCGGGGCAGTTCCTCGGGCCGGTAGGCCACGACGATCAGGAGCGGCAGGTCGGAGGCGCGCAGCGCGAACGAGCTCAGCCAGGACAGCGTTTCCTCGTCCGCCCAGTGGGCGTCGTCCACCACGAGCACGACCGGCGCGTACTGGACGGCGAAGCGGGTGACGAGCCAGTCGAGGCCGTCCCGGACGCCCTGCGGGTCGGGCGCGACCCCGCTCTTTCCCGCGACCAGTCCGACCGCGGGCGCGACGATGTCGTACCAACTCCCCAGTATGTTGCGGTGCTCGGCCTCCGTGGCCGCGGCCAGCACCGGCTGCACGAGCTGCCGTACGACGTGGAAGGCCACGCCTTCCTCCTGCTCGCTGCCGCGGGCGGCGAGCAGGGTGCAGCCGCGGGCCGCGGCTTTGCGGCGCACTTCGGCCACCAGTGTGGTCTTGCCCAGGCCTGCCGATCCGGCGATGGCGAGCAGCCCGCCGTTGGGCGCGCTCCCCTCGCCCGCGCGGCCACACAGGTCGTTCAACATGCTGTCGAACAGCAGCAGTTCTTCGTCGCGCTCAAAGAGCATCCGGCGCGGCGCTCCGCCCCGGCCCCTCGTCTCCGCCACAGCGGTCCCCTTCTGGCAGTAGCACCGAGCCTACGCCCCCGGACACGTACCGTGACATGAATAACCGACTTCCGTCTCCTGCTTGACCCTTTAAGTTGGCTGAATCCGTGGACGGTTGGGATCGGAATGTCAACGAAGGGCGCCAAGCACTCCCCCGCACGCCCCCTGTGCGCTGTCGGGCTCCGGCAGCGTACGACTTCTCCCCGGCCACGGCCCCGTTGATGATTAAAGGAAGTACGGAACATCGAGGAGGCGGTGCCGCATGGTCAGCACTGGCAGAGGCAGGTCGGCCAGGGCGCGGACCGGTCTCGTCGACATACCCTTCCCCGCCCGCCGCCACCCCCGGCACGAGCTGGCCCGGCGGCACACGCTGGACTGGCTGTACGAGTTCGGCATGCTGGCCGGGGAGCAGGCGACGGCCGAGTACGACGCGATGGGCCTGGAACGCCTGATGGCGTACTTCTATCCGGACGCCTCGGACGCGCATCTGGCGCTGGCGACCGATCTGAACGCCTGGTTCTTCGTCTTCGACGACCAGTTCGACGGCCCGCTGGGCAAGCGGCCGGACGTCGTGCTGCGCCAGATCGACACGGTGCTGCGCACCATGGGGGACGAGCCTCCGGTGCCGGGGGAGGCGTCGAACCGGCTGGCCGAAAGCTTCCGTGATCTGTGGCAGCGGGTGACCGCGGGCACCCCGCTCCTGTGGCAGGACCGCTTCCGCGCGCACTGGCGGGAGTACCTGACCGCGTATCACTGGGAGGCGCTGAACCGGACGCGCAACGGCACCCTGTCGCTCCCCGGCTTCCTGCGCGGCCGGCGGGACTCCATCGGCGTGCAGCCCTGCCTGGACCTGGTGGAGCGCTGCGGCGGCTACACGCTGCCGAGAGAGCTGCACGAGGGGGAGCCGCTGGCGGAGATGCGGGAGATCACGGCCGATGTGGTGATCTTCGTCAACGACATGGTGTCCGCGGACAAGGAGTTGGCCGCGGGCGACGTCAACAACAGCGTCATCATCCTGCTGCGGCAGGAGATGTGCACCGTGGACCAGGCGGTGCGGCGGGTGGCCGCGCTGGCCAACGCCCGGCTGGCCCGCTTCCAGGAGCTGACCGCCGAGCTCGACGCCCGGCTCGACAAGACGGCGCTGCCCGAGCAGGCGCGGGCCCAGGTGGACGACTACGTCGAGGGCATGCGCGCCCTGATGAGCGGCAACCTCGCCTGGTCCCTGGAGACCGCCCGGTACGGCGAGGCGGGCATCGCCGCCGTCAGCGAGGGCCGCCAGCGGCCCTGGGCCCAGCTGTTCCCCGAACAGGCCGCCGAGGGATGAGAGGAGGCGGGTGGCTCAACTCGTGCGGGACGCGAGGCCGTTGAGGACATCGACGGCCGCTACGACGTGTCCGTGAGAGGCGGTCGGCCCGCGCTCCTCGCCCGCAAGGGCGCGGGGCCGGGACGTCGTGCTGCCCCGTGGCGCAGGCGCGACCGGCCTCCGCGCGGGGCTCAGGTGAGGTCGAACTCGCCGTCCCGCGCGTTGATCACGAACGCGCGCCACTCCGCGGGGCTGAAGATCAGCGACGGGCTGCCGGGGCTGCCGCTGTTGCGCATGGCGATGAAGCCTTCGACGAAGGCGATCTGGACGTCGCCCGCCCCCTGACTGCTCGAGCGCCACTCGGCCTCGCTGAGGTCGAGCTCCGGCTTGTCCCAGCCGGAACGGGTGTGCCCCGCAAGGGTCTGCAAGGTGTGCTGGGTGGTGGTGGTGTCGGCCACGTCCGTGCTCCTCCCCGGTTCTGTCGTCCGGGGCCAGACTAGCCATCGCGTGCTGTGACGGACAGGCCACGGAAGGAGTACCGGGGCCGGTCCGCCGCGTACCGGCCTCAGCGGGTGGGTGGTTCGGCGCCGACGAGCCACATCGAGAAGAACTGCGAGCCGCCGCCGTAGGCGTGGCCGAGCGCCTTGCGGGCGCCTTCCACCTGGTGTTCACCGGCCAGGCCGCGCACCTGGAGGGCCGCCTCCGCGAAGCGGATCATGCCGGAGGCGCCGATGGGGTTGGTGGACAGGACGCCGCCCGACGGGTTCACGGGAAGGTCGCCGTCGAGTTCGGTGACGCCGGCCTCGGTGAGCTTCCAGCCCTCGCCCTCGGCGGCGAAGCCCAGGTTCTCCAGCCACATCGGCTCGTACCAGGAGAACGGCACGTACATCTCGACGGCGTCGATCTCGCGGCGGGGGTCGGCGACGCCGGCCTGCCGGTACACGTCGGCCGCGCAGTCCTTGCCCGCCTGGGGCGAGACGAAGTCCTTGCCCGCGAACAGGGTCGGCTCGCTGCGCATGGCGCCGCCGTGCACCCAGGCCGCCGGGCGGGGTGAACGGGCCGCGCCCGCGCGGTCGGTGAGGATCATCGCGCAGGCCCCGTCGGAGGACGGGCAGGTCTCGGAGTAGCGGATCGGATCCCACAGCATCGGCGAGGCCTGGACCTTCTCCAGGGTGATGTCGTGCTCGTGGAGGTGGGCGTACGGGTTCTTCAGGGCGTTGCGCCGGTCCTTGTACGCGACGAGGGAGCCCACCGTGTCGGGGGCTCCGGTGCGCCGCATGTAGGCCCGTACGTGCGGGGCGAAGAAGCCGCCCGCCCCGGCGAGCAGCGGCTGGGTGAACGGCACCGGAAGGGACAGGCCCCACATGGCGTTGGACTCGGACTGCTTCTCGAAGGCGAGGGTCAGCACGGTGCGGTGCACCCGGGCGGCCACCAGGTTGGAGGCCACGAGCGCGGTCGATCCGCCGACGGAGCCCGCCGTGTGCACCCGGAGCATGGGTTTGCCGACGGCGCCGAGCGCGTCGGCGAGGTAGAGCTCCGGCATCATCACGCCCTCGAAGAAGTCGGGCGCCTTGCCGATGACGACGGCGTCGATGTCGGCCCAGGTCAACTCGGCGTCGTCCAGGGCGCGTCGGGCTGCCTCGCGGACGAGTCCCGCGATCGAGACGTCGTGCCGGGCGGCCACGTGCTTGGTCTGGCCGACGCCGACCACGGCCACGGGTTCCTTGCTCATGACTCCCCCTCCAGGACGGCGACCAGGTTCTGCTGCAGGCACGGGCCGGACGTGGCGTGCGCGAGGGCCCGGTCGGACTCGCCCCGGTGGATGCGGGCGGCGGCCTCGCCGAGCCGGATCAGCCCGGCGGCCATCATGGGGTTGGCGGCCGGCGCGCCGCCGGACGGGTTGACGGTGACGTCGTCGCCGAGCCGGAGCGCCTTGCGCAGTACGATCTCCTGCGAGGTGAAGGGGGCGTGCAACTCGGCCGTGTCGACGGGCCGTTCGAAGGCGCCGGCCCGTTCGGCGGCGAGGCGGGCGGACGGCGAGTCGGTGAGGTCGCGCACGCCGAGGCTGTGCGCCTCGATGCGGTGGTCCATGCCGCGGATCCACGCGGGTCGCGCACACAGTTCGCGTGCCCGCTCGCCCGCGGCCAGGATCACGGCGGCCGCGCCGTCGCCGACGGGCGGGCAGTCCCCGGTGCGCAGCGGGCGCACCACATAGTCGCCCTGGGGACGCGAACCCCGCACCTGGGCATGGGGGTTGGCGGCGGCGGAGGCGCGGTTGCGGCCCGCGATCGAGGCGAGCTCGGCCTCGTCCCCGTCCCCGGCGTCGATGACGGCCTGCGCCTGGAGGGCGGCGAGCGCCACCGAGTCGGGCCACAGCGGCGCCACGTAGTAGGGGTCGAGCTGCCGGGTCAGCACGTCGCGCACCTCGCCGGGCGAGGACTTGCCGTACCCGTAGACGAGCGCGGTGTCCGCCTCGCCGGTGAGGATCTTCACCCAGGCCTCGTAGAGCGCCCAGGCGCCGTCCATCTCCACATGGGACTCGGAGATCGGCGGCCAGGCACCGACCCCGTCGAGCGCCATGGTGAACGAGAAGGCGCGGCCCGCCAGGTAGTCGCTGGAGCCGGAGCAGGTGAAGCCGATGTCGCTGGTCCTGAGGCCGGTCGCGTCGAGCACCTGGTGCAGCACCGGCATGAGCAGCTCGACCTCGGACAGCTCGTCGGTGCGGCGCCGGTGGTCGCTCTGCGCGAAGGCGACGATCGCCACGTCCCGGGCGGGTCCGGTGGGCGCCATCAGATCAGCTCCTTGTACGTCTCGTAGTCGGCGTCGGGTTCCCCGGTGGGCCGGTAGTGGTCGGGGTAGCGGCCGCCCTCGCTCCACACCGGTTCGACCCGCAGTCCCATCCGGACCTGGTCGTAGGGGATGCCGCCGATCCGGCCGTGCAGGGCGAGGCCCGCGCCGTCCAGGGCGATGTGCGCGTAGACGTAGGGCACCTCGATGTCGAGGTTGCGCGCCTTGATGTTGACGATGCAGAACGTGGTGACGGTCCCGGCCGGTCCGACCTCGACGCGCTCCTCGGTGGCGACCCCGCAGGTGGGGCAGGCGCCACGCGGCGGGACGTACACCTTCCGGCAGGCGGGGCAGCGCTCACCCACCGTCCGGCGGGCGGACAGCGCGTTGATGTACACGGACTGGGCACGGCCGGGGCTGTAGGTGTAGTCGAGCCGGGCGGGCGCGACGATGCCGGTGACGGCGTCCTCGAACGTGCCGTCGTGCGCGGTGGGTCGATGGTCGGGTGCTCCGTCGTACGGTTCGAAGCAGGCGATGTCGGTGATCGCTCCGGTACGCTCCCCGGCCCAGCGGATCCGGACCCGCATCCCGGTGCGCACGGCGTCGGGTCCGGGCGCGTCCAGGGCGTGCAGGAGCGCGGAGTCGGCCCCGTCCAGCTTGACGAGCACCCAGGCGAAGGGCCGGTCGAGGGGCTGGTCGCGGCGCGGGGCCGGGTTCCAGGCCCAGGTGGTGACGGTGCCGGTGGGCGCGACCTCGACGAGGTCGCGGATTTCCTCGGCGCTGACGGGGTCGTACTCGACGGGCGGCACGAGCACCCGTCCGTCCCCGCCCCGCACCCCGAGCACGACCCGCTCCCGCAGCCCGCTGAGAAAGGCGCTCTGGACGGGCCCGAGGGACCGGGTGAAGGGAAACTCGACGACGAGGGGCGCCCGCAGCACCTCGGGGGCGGCAGAGCCTGTCATGGGCGAACTCCTTGGGTTCCTGGCAATTCCGGGCCACCTGCGGCCCGTGTGGTGTGGTGAGGACGAGCGGACACCTCCCGCAGCCCGTCCGGCGCGCGAGGACGGGCGCCCTCACGGCGCGAGCGGGGTCCGGGGCAGAGCCCCGGGCCGACTCCCCGGAGGGTCTCGGGAAGGGGCGGGGCGGGCTCAGGCCCGCCGGTAGACGGCGGCCCGCTTCTCGGCGAACGCCCGCGCGCCCTCCTTCGCGTCGGCCGTCGCGAAGATCGGCCACCCCCGCTCCAGCTCCGCCCTGAGCCCGTCGTCCTCGCTCAGGGAGGCCGTGTCGTACACGGACGCCTTGACCGCCTCCACGGCCAGCGGCCCGCACGCGTTGATCTGCTCGGCGATCTCCAGCGCCGTGTCCAGTGCCGTTCCGTCCGGCACCACGCGTCCGATCAGCCCGATCCGTGCCGCCTCCTGCGCCCCGTAGGGCCGCCCCGTGAGCAGCATCTCCAGCGCGTGCGTCCGCGGGATCTGCCGCTGGAGGCGGACGGTCGAGCCCCCGATGGGGAACAGGCCGCGCTTGACCTCGAAGAGCCCGAAGGTGGCTCCCTCCCCCGCGACGCGGATGTCCGTGCCCTGGAGGATCTCGGTGCCGCCCGCGACGCAGTACCCCTCGACCGCGGCGATCACGGGTTTGCGGGGGCGGTGGTTCCGCAGCATCGCCTTCCAGTGCAGCTCCGGGTCGGCCTTGAGCCGGTCCCGGTACTGGTCCCCCTCCATCCCGCGCCCCGCCAGCGCCTTCAGGTCCATGCCCGCGCAGAAGTCGCCGCCCGCCCCGGTGATCACGACCGACCGGATCGAGTCGTCCGCGTCGGCCTCCAGCCAGCCGTCGTAGAGGCCCACCAGCAGCGGCAGCGAGAGCGCGTTCTTCGCCTCCGGCCGGTTCAGGGTGAGCACCAGTGTGGCGTCCTCGCGCTGCACGGTGAGGTGTTCCGTACCGCCCATTGCCGTCCTCCCGTCTCAAGACCTAGAACAGGTTGCAGTAGCGGCGGTGCCAGTTCAATAGTTTTCTGACAGGCAGTCAGATTTCTTCTGCGGCGCCTCTTCCCAGTTGTGCACGGCTTTGCTCTGATGACCCCCGAGTCCGTCGGGGCCGGTGTCAGGAGGAATGGTGGAGTACAACCTTGCCGACCTGTTCGAGTCCGTCGTCGACGTGGTGCCGGACCGCGAGGCGCTCGTGTACGTCGACCATCCCGGAACCGGCGCCGAACGCAGGCTGACCTACCGGCAGCTGGACGAGGCCGCGAACCGGCTCGCGCACCATCTCATCGACGCGGGCCTGGAGCCCGGCGAGCACCTGGGACTGCACCTCTACAACGGCGTCGAGTACCTCCAGACGGTGCTGGCCGCCCTCAAGGCCCGCCTCGTCCCCGTCAACGTCAACTACCGCTACGTCGAGGAGGAGTTGGTCTACCTCTACCGGGACGCCGATCTCGCCGCGCTGGTCTTCGACGCCGAGTTCACGCAGCGGGTGGCGGGCGCCCTGCCGCAGACCGAGAAGCTGCGCCACCTGGTCCGGGTCGGCCCGGTCCAGGACGGCACCCCGGCGCTCGCCGCCACGGCGTTCGCCGAGGCCGAGGCGGCGGGCTCCCCCGAGCGGGGCTTCGCGCCGCGCTCGGCCGACGACCTCTTCATCATCTACACCGGCGGCACCACCGGCATGCCCAAGGGCGTGATGTGGCGTCAGGAGGACCTGTTCTTCGCGGGGTTGTTCGGCGGCGACCCCGCGGGCGAGCCGGTGCAGCGGCCCGAGGAACTGGCCGAGCGGGTCGCCAAGGGCGGCGCGGGCCTGACCTTCTTCCCCGCGCCCCCGCTGATGCACGGCACCTCGACGCTGACCTCGTTCGTCGCCTTCGACTACGGCCAGCGGGTGGTCATCCACCGCAAGTACGTGCCCGAGGAGGTGCTCCGCACGATCGAGAGGGAGAAGGTCACCAGCGTCTCCCTGGTGGGCGACGCTATGCTCAGGCCGCTCGTCGACGCACTGCGCGGCCCGCTCAAGGGCACCGACCTGTCCTCCCTGTTCACCGTCTCCTCGTCGGGCGCGATCATGTCGGAGACGGTGCGGGCCCAGTTCCAGGCCCTCGCCCCGAACGTGCTGATCCTGAACAACTTCGGCTCGTCCGAGTCCGGCTCCAACGGGAAGGCGACGGACGACTCGGGTCCGGAGAAGGGCTTCCGCCTGGAGGTCAACGAGCGTACGCGGGTGGTGGATCCCGTGACGCACGAGCCGGTCGCGGTGGGCGAGGCGGGGCGCCTGGCCCAGCGCGGGCACGTACCGCTCGGCTACTACAACGACCCGGCGAAGACTGCGGAGACCTTCTTCCAGAAGGGCCCGGAGCGGTGGGTGCTGCTCGGCGACATGGCGACCGTCGACGAGGACGGCATCGTCACGGTCCTGGGGCGCGGCTCGCAGTGCATCAACACGGGCGGCGAGAAGGTCTACCCGGAGGAGGTCGAGCAGGCCCTCAAGTCGCATCCCGACGTGTACGACGCGCTGGTGGCCGGGGTGCCCGACGCCACGTGGGGCAGCCATGTGGCGGCGGTGGTGCAGATACGCGACGGTGCGGTCCGGCCCACCCTGGACGACATCCAGACGCACTGCCGCACCCGGCTCGCGGGCTACAAGGTGCCGCGCCAGCTGGTGATCGCCCCCAGCATCCAGCGCTCGCCCAGCGGCAAGGCCGACTACCGCTGGGCGCGGACGGTGGCGACGGAGGCCGACGCCCACTGAGGCGCCGCGCCCGCGGCCTCACCCGATACCGAACTCCCTCAGGGCGGCGAGGAATTGGGCGGGCCGGTCGGTGTGGACGAGGTGGCCGGCCTCGATGGTCACGAGGCGGGCGCCCGGTATGCGCGAGGCCATCCAGGCCAGCTTCTTCTGGTCGATGTGGCTCTCCGGCCCGCCCGCGACCACCAGGGTCGATGCCGCGATGGCGGCGAACCGGCCGCGCCAGGACGGGTCGGGCTCGTTCAGCTGCGCGTCGATCGCCGTCACCACGGACCAGTCGAATCCGAGCTCGCCGTCCGGGCGCTCCGCGGGGCCGCGCGGCGGGTCCAGCGGAAACAGCGGCGGCGCCTCCTCCAGGACGAGCCGGCCGATCAGTCCGGGCGCCTCCTGGGCGAGCAGTGCGGCGGCGGCCCCGCCCATCGAGTGACCGACCACGTCCGCCCCGCCGAGGCTCAGCTCGGTGATGAAGCCGTGCAGGTCGTCGCGGAACGCCTCGAAGGAGTACGCGCCCGGCCAGTCGCTCAGACCGTGGCCGCGCAGGTCGACGGCGTACACCCGGCGGGTGGCCGCGAGCTCCTCGGCGATCTCGGCCCAGTCCCGGCTGTCACCGCCCCGGCCGTGCACGAGGACGACGGGCGGCGCGGACTCGGCCCCCCGGACCCGGTAGGCGAGCCGCACGCCTCCGACGGTGATCGTACGGACGCCCGGGTCGAGGAAGGCGGCGGCGGTGCGGACGAAGGCGCCCGGGTCGTCGAGCCAGGGGAAGTGCCCGGCGCCGGGCTGGACTTCGAGTCGGCAGTCGGCGAAGCAGGCCGCGGCCCGCGCCGCGAGATCGGGGCACGGGCCGCCGTCGAGCTCACCGGCCAGCAGCAGTACGGGGGCCTCCAGCCGGGCAAGGGCCGCGCGGGTGGCGGTCGGCTCGAACGCGCCGTCGCCGCCGTACATCGTCGCCGCCTCCTCGTTGTACTGCCGCTCGCCCTCGGCGGCATGGGCCTGGGCCGCCGCGTCCCACCGGCCGTAGAAGAGCGCGTCGTAGTCCGCCCGCGGCTCCTGTCCCGCCAGCACCGCCGCGTAGGCCGCGTACGCCTCCTCGAACCAGGGCTCGTCCTTGCGCAGCCGCGCCGCGGCGAGCCGCTCTTCACCGGTCGGCGGCATGCCGACGGCCCACGGGGAGGGAGTGATCAGCACGAGGCTGCCGATGCGTTCGGGATGGGCGGCCGCGTACAGCATCGCCAGGTTCCCGCCCGCCGAGTGGCCGAGCAGGTCGATCCGGTCGAGGCCGAGGTGCGCGCGGAGCGCCTCGACGTCGGCCACCTGGCGGTCGCAGCGGTAGGTCGCCGGGTCGTCGGGCACCGCCGAGTCACCCGTGCCGCGCAGATCGAGCAGGACCAGCCGGCGGTGGGCGGTGAGTCCGCCGAGGTCCCCCAGGTATTCCGAGGCGCGCATCGCCCCGCCCGGCAGGCAGATCAGCGGTGGGCCCTCCCCGCGCAGGTGATAGGCGAGCTCGGTTCCGTCGTACGTCGTGAACATCGGCATGCGGCCGATCCTCACAGCCGCCCGCCGGACGGGGCAATGCCTTTCACCCACAGCGCGATCATGAACGGTGGTGTGCGGCCGGCGAGGGGCGGGGCCGAGTTGTCCAGGGGCCTTGACGCGCGCCCGGGGCGGCTGGATTACTGAGGCGAGACAGATCGACCGAATGATCGGTCGTCCGATTTCGTCGCCCTTTCGGCGGAGCGAGGACGGGAGCGCACCCATGGCAGCTGAGCTGGACGCGGCCGAGCGGCTGAGCCGCCCGGAGCTCGAAGCCCTGCAGCTCGACCGGCTGCGCGCCGCGCTGCGCCACGCGTACGACCACGTCGGCTTCTACCGCGAGGCCTTCGACAAGGCCGGGGTCCATCCGCAGGACTGCCGCTCGCTCGCCGACCTGGCCCGCTTCCCGTTCACCGCCAAGTCCGACCTGCGCGACCACTACCCGTTCGGGATGTTCGCGGTCCCGGAGTCCGACATCCGCCGCATCCACGCCTCCAGCGGCACGACGGGCCGCCCGACCGTCGTGGGCTACACCCAGCGGGACCTGGACACCTGGGCGGACGTGGTGGCCCGGTCGATCCGGGCGGCGGGCGGCAGACCCGGCCACAAGGTCCATGTGGCGTACGGCTACGGCCTGTTCACCGGCGGCCTCGGCGCGCACTACGGGGCGGAGCGGCTCGGCTGTACGGTGATTCCCGCGTCCGGCGGTATGACGGCCCGTCAGGTCCAGCTCATCCAGGACTTCCGCCCCGAGATCATCATGGTGACCCCGTCCTACATGCTCACGCTGCTCGACGAGTTCGATCGACAGGGCGTCGATCCCCGGACGACCTCGCTCAAGGTGGGCATCTTCGGCGCCGAGCCGTGGACCGAGGAGATGCGCCGCGAGATCGAGGAGCGGTTCGCGATCGACGCAGTCGACATCTACGGGCTCTCCGAGGTGATGGGCCCGGGTGTCGCGCAGGAGTGCGTGGAGACCAAGGACGGGCTGCACATCTGGGAGGACCACTTCTACCCGGAGATCGTGGACCCGCTCACCGGTGAGGTGCTGCCCGACGGCGAGCGGGGCGAGCTGGTCTTCACCTCGCTCACCAAGGAGGCCATGCCGGTGGTCCGGTACCGGACGCGGGACCTGACGCGGCTGCTGCCCGGCACGGCCCGGGTCTTCCGGCGGATGGAGAAGGTGACCGGCCGCAGTGACGACCTGGTGATCCTGCGCGGAGTGAACCTGTTCCCCACCCAGATCGAGGAGATCGTGCTGCGCACGCCCGGCCTCGCCCCGCACTTCCAGCTGCGGCTGACCCGGCAGGGCCGGCTCGACGCGCTGACGGTGCGGGTGGAGGCCCGGGCGGACACGGCGCCCGAGCGGCGCGAGGAGGCGGCGCGCTCGATCGTCGCGGCGGTCAAGGACGGGATCGGTGTCTCCGTGGACGTGGAGGTCGTCGACCCGGAGACCATCGAGCGCTCGGTGGGCAAGTTCAAGCGGATCGTCGACCTCCGCCCGGGCCGCTGAGCACGCGCGCCCAGCGGCGGAGTCGGCACGGGGGGGTGAGCACGGCGGGGGTCAGGCGAAGCGGTCGCGCAGTTCACGCTTGAGGATCTTGCCGCTCGCGTTGCGCGGGAGTTCGTCGACGAACACGACCCGCTTGGGGGCCTTGAAGTGGGCCAGCCGCTCCCGCGCGTGCTCGATGAGGTCGGGTCCGGTCACCTCGCCGCGCCGCACGACGAACGCCGTGACCGCCTCGATCCAGCGCGCGTCGGGCAGGCCCACGACGGCGGCCTCGGCGACCCCCGGGTGCGTGTACAGCGCGTCCTCGACCTGACGCGAGGCGATCAGCACGCCCCCGGAGTTGATGACGTCCTTCACCCGGTCGACGACGGTGAAGTAGCCCTGCGCGTCGCGCACCGCGAGGTCACCGGAGTGGAACCACCCGTCGCGGAAGGCGTCCTCGGTCTCGGCGGGCTTGCCCCAGTAGCCCTCGCACAACTGCGGGGAACGGTAGACCACTTCGCCCGCCGTGCCGTCGGGCACCTCCTTGCCGCTCGCGTCGACGACCTTCGCCTCGACGAAGAGCACGGGCCGCCCGCACGAGTCCATCCGCCCCTCGTGTTCGTCCGGGCCGAGCACGGTGGCGAGCGGGCCGATCTCGCTCTGCCCGAAGCAGTTGTAGAAGGCGAGCCGCGGCAGCCGCTCGCGCAGCCGCTCCAGGACCGGCACCGGCATGATCGAGGCGCCGTAGTAGGCCTTGCGCAGTCCGCCGAGATCGCGCGTGGCGAACCCGGGGTGGCCCGCGAGGGCGATCCACACGGTGGGCGGCGCGAACAGCGAGTCCGCGCGGCCCGCCTCCACCAGCTCGAAGATCCGCTCCGCGTCGGGCGCGTCCAGGATGGTGTTCTCCGCGCCCACCGCGAGGTACGGCAGCAGGAACACATGTGTCTGCGCCGAGTGGTAGAGCGGCAGCGCGTGCACGGGCCGGTCCGACGCGGCGAGGTCGAGTGCCGTGATCGCCGAGACGTACTCGTGGACGAGGGCGCGGTGGGTCATCATCGCGCCCTTGGGCAGCGCGGTGGTGCCCGAGGTGTAGAGCAGCTGGACCACGTCGCCCTGCTCGCCGCGGGGCTCGTACGGCAGCGGCGTGTCCAGGGCCGCGAGGAGCGAGTCGGCGGCGTCACGCAGCGGGCGGAGCGCGAAACCGTCGGGCACCCGGTCGGCGAGGGCGGGGTCGGCGAGCACGAGGGCGGCGCCGGACTGCTCCAGGATGTACGCCAGATCCCCGCCGGTGAGGTGCTGGTTGACCGGCACATGGACGAGTCCGGCGCGGGCGCAGGCGAGGAAGGCGATGAGGTACGCGTCCGAGTTGTGGCCGTAGGTGGCGACCCGGTCGCCCCTGGACAGGCCCCGCGCGGTGAGGAAGGCGGCGGCCGTGGAGACCGCCGCGTCGAGTTCGGCATAGCTCCACGCGCGCTCCCCGTAGCGCAGGGCGGTGCGGTCGGGGGTGCGGCGGGCGCTGCGGCGCACGATGCCGTCGACGGTGCTGCTGCGTACCTCGTCCATGGCTGGATCCTGGGTGGCTCCCGCGGGCGGGGTCAAGGCGTGCGCGCCGTCGGCCGCCCGGCGCGTCGCCTCAGGGCGTGCCGGAGGCGTCGAGGTGCGTGAGCTTGTCGGGGTTGCGGATCGTGTAGATCGTTTCGATCAGCCCGTCGCGGAAGCGGACGAGACCGACCTGCCGTTGGCCGTCGGCGGTGATGGACAGGGCCGGGCCGCCGTTGACGTCCAGGATCTCGAAGGCCTGGAGTTCGTAGCGGTTGAGCAGGCCGGTGATGAAGGCCAGCACCTTCTTGCGGCCCGTGACCGGGCGCAGCGCGGCCCTGACCTTTCCGCCGCCGTCGCTCCAGGCCACGACGTCCTCGGCGAGCAGTTCGGCGAGCGCGCTCAGATCGCCGCCCTGGGCCGCTTCGAGGAATCGGGCGAGCAGTTTGGCGTGTTCGTCGTCGGACAGCGGGAAGCGGTCGCGGCCCGCGGCCAGGTGGCGGCCCGCCCTGCTGTACATCTGGCGGCAGTTGGCCACGCTCGCGTCGACGATGCCCGCGATCTCCTCGTACGGCAGCTGGAAGGCCTCGCGCAGCACGAACACGGCGCGCTCCGGGGGCGAGAGCCGCTCCATGAGGTGGACGGTGGCGTAGGCGACGGTGTCGCGCAGCTCGGCCGTGTCCAGTGGGCCGAGCGCGTCGGTGGCCACGGGCTCGGGCAGCCACGGTCCGACGTACGCCTCGCGAGTCACCCGGGCCGAGCGCAGCTGGTCGATGGCGAGCCGGGAGACGACGGTGATCAGGTAGCCGCGCGCGTCCCTGATCCGGGCGCGGTCGACCCGGCTCCAGCGCAGATAGGCGTCCTGGACGACGTCCTCGGCGTCCCACAGGGAGCCGAGCAGCCGGTAGGCGAGCCCGAGCAGCACCTGCCGGTGGTCCTCGAACTCCTCGGCGTGCTCGGTCATGACGTCCACCTCCCGGGCCCGCCGGCTCGGGCCCCGGCGGCTGCCGCGTCATTCAACTCGACGCCGGGCCGGGGCGCCAGCGGATCCGGACAGAACGGCTCACACCGCGCGGTCGCGGCCCTCCCAGTACGGTTCGCGCAGCCGCCGCTTGTAGAGCTTGCCGTTCGGGTCGCGCGGCATCGCGGCGATGAAGTCGAGGGACTTGGGACACTTGTACCCGGCCAACTGCCGTGCGCAGTGGGCGAGTATCTCCGCCGCGAGGGCGTCGCCCGCCGCGTGCCCGTCGGCCACCTCGACGACGGCCTTCACCTCCTCGCCCCAGTCGGCGTGCGGAATGCCGAAGGCCGCGGCGTCGGCGACGGCCGGATGGGCCAGCAGCGCGGCCTCGATCTCGGCCGGGTAGATGTTGACGCCACCCGAGATGATCATGTCGATCTTGCGGTCACGCAGGAAGAGGTAGCCGTCCTCGTCGAGGTAGCCGAGGTCTCCGACCGTGAAGAAGTCACCGATGCGGTTCTTCCGCGTCTTGCCCTCGTCCTTGTGGTAGCTGAAACCGCCGGTCGACATCTTCATGTAGACCGTGCCCAACTCGCCCGCCGGAAGCCGCACGTGGTCGTCGTCGAAGACGGCGAGCTCGCTGATGGGCCAGGCCTTGCCGACCGTGCCCGGCTTCTTCAGCCAGTCCTCGGCCGTCGCGAACGCCCCGCCGCCCTCGCTGGCCGCGTAGTACTCCTCGACGCAGCTCCCCCACCAGTCGATCATGGCGCGTTTGACGTGGTCGGGGCAGGGCGCCGCGCCGTGGATGGCATGCCGCATCGACGACACGTCGTACTGCTCCTTGACCTCGTCGGGCAGGGAGAGCAGGCGGTGGAACTGGGTCGGCACCATGTGCGTGTGGGTGCAGGCGTGTGCGTCGATGAGGCGCAGCATCTCCTGCGGCGTCCACTTGTCCATGAGAACGACGCGGTGCCCGATGTGCAGGGAGGCGCCCGCGAACTGGAGGACGGCCGTGTGGTAGAGCGGTGAACACACCAGGTGGACGTTGTCGTCGAACGGCTTGATGCCGAAGATGGCGAGGAAGCCCCCGAGGTAGGTCTCCTCCGGCGGCTTTCCGGGCAGCGGACGCCGGATGCCGCGCGGGCGGCCGGTGGTGCCGGAGGTGTAGTTCATGACCCAGCCGAGCGTGCGGTCGGCGGGCACCGTGTCGGGCTGCCCGTCCAGGAGTTGGGCGTACGGCCGGAATCCGGCGACCGCGCCGACGGCATAGCGGTGGGATGCGGGGAGCCCGGCCTCGTCGGCGGCGGCGGTGGCCGCCTCGGCGAACCGCTCGTGCGCGATGAGGATCTTGGCGCCGGAGTCGGAGACGATCCAGGCGATCTCCGGTCCGACCAGGTGGTGGTTGACGGGCACCAGGTAGAACCCGCCCTGGGAGGCGGCGAGATAGGCCGTGAAGAACTCGACCCCGTTGGGCAGCACGACCGCGAAGGCGTCGCCGCGCTCGAGACCCGCGGCGCGCAGTCCGTGGACGAGCTGGTTGACGGCGGCGTGCAGCCGGCCCGCGGTCCACTCCTCGCCGTCCGGGGCGACGAGGACGGCGCGGTCGGGATCGGCGGCGGCCTGGGCCCAGAATCCGTTGGGCGGCTGGTTCATCGGGCGTCCCTCCCGGCGATGCGGTTGACGCGGTCGACGGCGCGTTCGAAGCCGCGCGTCAGGTCGTCGAAGGTGTCCCGGACGCTGCGTTCGGCGGTCATCCGTCCGACGATCTGGCCGACGGGGGTGCCGAGCAGCGGCTCGACCTCGTACTTCTGGATGCGCGAGAGCGCCTCGGCGACCAGGAGGCCCTGCAACGGCATGGGCAGGGTGCCGGGGCCCGCCGGGTCGTCCCAGGCATCGGTCCACTCGGTGCGCAGTTGGCGGGCGGGTTTGCCGGTGAGCGCGCGGGAGCGGACGGTGTCGCCGGAACCGGCGGCGAGCAGTTTGCGGGTGAGCGCGCGGGAGTGGAGTTCGGCCTCGGTGGTGGTGAGCCAGAGCGAGCCGAGCCACACGCCCTGAGCGCCGAGCGCGAGCCCGGCGGCGATCTGCTCGCCGCTGCCGATGCCGCCGGCCGCGAGCACCGGCAACGGCCCGACGGCGTCGACGACTTCGGGGACGAGCACCATGGTGGCGATCTCCCCGGTGTGGCCGCCGGCCTCGTAGCCCTGGGCGACGACGATGTCGATGCCCGCCTCCGCGTGGTGGCGGGCGTGCCGGGCGCTGCCCGCGAGCGCGGCGACCAGCACGCCGTTGTCGTGGGCGCGCCGGACGACGTCGGCGGGCGGTGAACCCAGCGCGTTGGCGAGCAGCGTGATCGGGTAGTCGAAGGCGACGTCGAGCTGGTCGCGGGCGACCTGTTCCATCCAGCCCGTGATGCGCCAGCCGGACGCCTCGCCCTCGGCGAGCTCGGGCACCTGGTGCTTGGCCAGGGTGTCCCGCACGAACTGCCGGTGCCCCTCGGGGATCATGGCCTCGACCTCGGCCTCCCCGACGCCTTCCACCTTCTTGGCGGGCATCACCACGTCGAGGCCGTAGGGCAGCCCGTCGGTGTGCTCCTGCATCCAGTCGAGGTCGCGTGCGAGGTCGTCGGGGGCCGTGTAGCGGACCGCGCCGAGCACACCGAACCCGCCGGCCCGGCTGATGGCCGCGGCCACCGCCGGGAACGGCGTGAAGCCGAAGACGGCGTGCTCGACTCCCAGTTTCTTGCTCAGCTCCGTCTGCATGGGGCGCAGGATGCCGCAGCCGGGGCGACGAGGGAAGAGATTTTCTGATGCTGCGTCAGATTCTTTGCCGGGCGCCGCCACCCCCGCCGCTTCGTTGACACGGGCCGCCCCCAGGGCAGAAAGTTTCCGTTGTTCGACGTGATCACGAAAGATACTTTCAGCGCGTCAGGAAGGCGCGCCGGGAAGAGGTGCGTGCCGGTGGCCGAGGACGTCGGGGGCGTCAGCAGACGACGGCTGGCCGGTGCGGCCGTGGTGCTGGGAGGGGCGCTGATGGTGGGATCGCTGCCGGGCGGGGCGACGGCCTCGGAGCGCGGACGGACACTGCGCCGCGGGACCGCGGAGCAGGCGGGGCTGCTGCCCGCGCACCTGGACCGGCTCGTCGAGGACGCCGGGACGTTCCTCGGCCCCTCCCCCGACCACCCCTGGTACGCGGGGGCCGTCCTGCTCGCGGGGCGCGGCGGCACGGTGGCGCTGCACCACGCCCTCGGCAGCGCGGTCCGCTACGCGGCGTACGACGAGAAGAGCGACACCGCGGTCGAGCTCCCGCCTCAGCGGCGGATCGCGACGTCCCGGGACACGGTCTACGACCTCGCCTCGCTCTCCAAGCTGTTCACCTCGCTGCTCGCCGTCCAGCAGATCGAGCGCGGCACGCTGGACCTGGACCACCCGGTCGCCTCCTACCTGCCCGAGTTCGGCGCGGCGGGCAAAGCGGCCGTCACCGTACGCCAGTTGCTCACCCACACCTCCGGGTTCCGCTCCTGGCTGCCGCTCTACGAGGCGCCGACCCGCGAGGACCGGCTCCGGCTCATCTGGAACGAGGCGCCCACGAGCCCGCCCGGCAGCGCATACCTCTACTCCGACCTGAACCTGATCTCCCTGCAACTGGTCCTGGAGAAGATCACCGGCCGCCCGCTCGACGCGCTGCTCCACGACGGGATCACCGCGCCGCTCGGGATGCGCCGCACGCGCTACAACCCGCCCGCCTCCTGGCGCCCGGAGATCGCCGCGACCGAGGACGCCCGCACGCCGTGGTCGGGGCTCGACCGGGGCCTGGTGTGGGGCGAGGTCCACGACGAGAACGCCTTCTGCCTCGGCGGCGTCGCGGGCCACGCCGGGGTCTTCTCCAACGCCTGGGACCTCGCGGTCCTCGCCCGGGCGCTGCTCAACGGCGGGAGCTACGGGCGGGCCCGCATCCTGAGCGCCGACTCCGTGGAGCTCCTGTTCACCGACTTCAACACGACCTTCCCGGGCCACGCGCACGGGCTCGGCTTCGAACTCCACCAGCACTGGTACATGGGCGCGATGGCCACGCCGCGCAGCGCCGGGCACACCGGCTTCACCGGCACCAGCATCGTGCTGGACCCGAGCACCGACACCTTCCTCGTCCTGCTCTCCAACTCCGTTCACCCGGTGCGCACATGGCGTTCCGGTTCCGCCCCGCGCGTGGCCGCGGGCAACGCCCTCGCGCGGGCCGTCGCGGTACGTCCCCCGCGCGGGGGCACGTCCTGGTTCGGGGGCATGGCGCGCGGGGAGAGCCGCACCCTCACCCTGCCCGAGCTGTCCCCCGCCTCCGACGGGGCCCGCCTGGAGTGCGCGCTGTGGTGGGACACCGAGCCGGGCGTGGGCACCCTCGCCCTGGAGGCCTCGGCGGACGCGGGGGCGACCTGGCGGCCGGTGCCGTTCACGACGGCGTGCGCCGGGCAGGGGGCGGTGGAACACCCCGCCGGTTCGGTGACGGGGTGGTCGGGGCGGGTCTGGCACCGGGCGACGGCTGACCTGGCGGCCTGGCGCGGCCGCCCGGTGCGGCTGCGCTGGCGGTACACGACCGGCCCGCTGTACGTGGGCCGGGGCGTGTACGTCGACGGGCTGTGCGTCCGGGACCGCCGGGTCCTGTTCGACGAGGCGCGGCCGGACGACGCCGCCCGGATCGAGGCGTCCGGCTGGACGCGATCGGCCGACTGAGCCGGCCGGCGGGCCGACCCGAGGGTCAGCGGCCGAGCACCGCCATCGCCGCGTTGTGGCCCGGGATTCCGCTGACGCCGCCGCCGCGCACGGCGCCCGCGCCGCACAGCAGCACGTTCGCGAGCCCCGTCCCGACGCCCCAGCGGCCCGTCGAGCCGTCGCCGTAGGGGAAGGCGAGGGCCCGGTGGAAGATGTTCCCGCCGGGCAGCCGCAGGTCGTGTTCCAGGTCGAGGGGGGTCTTCGCCTCGATGCAGGGGCGGCCTTCCGCGTCCAGGGCCAGACAGTCCGCGATCGGCTCGTCCAGATGGGCGTCGAGCTCGGCGAGGGTCGCGGCGAGCAGGTGCTCGCGCGCCTTGTCGTGGTCGTCGGCGAAGAGGCGGGCCGGGGTGTGCAGGCCGAACAGGGTGAGGGTCTGGTACCCCTGAGCCGCGAGGCCGGGACCCAGGATCGACGGGTCGGTGAGCGAGTGGCAGTAGATCTCCGAGGGCGGGACGGCGGGCAGCTCCCCGCGGGCCGCCTCGGCGTACACGGTCGCCAACTGGCCGTATCCCTCGGCGATGTGGAAGGTCCCGGCGAAGGCCTCGCGCGGGTCGACCGCGCTGTCGCGCAGCCGGGGCAGCCGCTTGAGCAGCATGTTGACCTTCAGCTGGGCGCCTTCGGCGGGCTCGGGCGGACGGTCGCCGACGAGTTCGGCCAGGGCCTGCGGCGAGGCGTTCACCAGGACGTGGCGGGCGGCGACCGTGCCGGGTGCCTCACTCGTGACGTAGGCGACCTCGGCCTCGGTGCCGTCGGTGCGGATCGCGGTCACCTCGTGTCCGGTGACGATCTCCGCCCCCGCCGCCCGCGCGGCCCGGGCGAGCGCGTCGGTGAGGGCACCCATGCCGCCGACCGGGACGTCCCAGTCGCCGGTGCCCTGGCCGATCACGTGGTAGAGGAAGCAGCGGTTCTGGGCGAGTGAGGGGTCGTGGGCGTCGGCGAACGTGCCGATCAGGGCATCGGTGAGGACGACGCCCCGCACGAGGTCGTCGCCGAAGCGGTCCTCGACGGCGACGCCGATGGGCTCCTCGAAGAGCATCCGCCACGCCTCGTCGTCCCCGATCCGCTCGCGCAGTGCGGCCTCGGTGGGCAGCGGCTCGGTGAGGGTGGGGAAGACCCGTTCGGCGACCCTGCGCGTGGTGTCGTAGAAGGCCTCCCAGGCCGCGAACTCCGCATCCGATCCGGTGAGTTGGCGGAACGAGGCCGCGGTCCTGTCCCGGCCGCCGCCGATCAGGAGGCCACCGGGGCGGCCGTCGCGCACGGTCGGCGTGTAGGAGGACACCGTCCGCTTGCGGACCGCGAAGTCGAGCCCCAGGTCGTCGACGATCTTCCGCGGCAGCAGGGAGACCAGGTAGGAGTAGCGCGAGAGCCGGGCGTCCACGCCCGCGAAGGGCCGGGTGGAGACGGCCGCGCCGCCGGTGTGGCCGAGCCGTTCCAGGACCAGGACGGACTTTCCGGAGCGGGCGAGGTAGGCGGCGGCGACCAGGCCGTTGTGGCCGCCTCCGACGATGACGGCGTCGTACAGATCACGGGCGAACGCGCTGGGTGCGGGCATGCCCCTTGGTAACACGGGATGATCGCTCGCGGAACCCGTCCCGGGGTCACGGGTGGCCGGCGCCGCCGCGGCGCAGGGCCGCCACCTTCCGGTACAGCGCGACCGCCTCCGCTCCCCGGCCCAGTTGTTCCAGGCAGAGCGCCTCGTCGTTGCGGCTGGCCAGCGTGGCGGGGTGGTCGGCGCCCAGGACGCGCTCGCGCGCCTCGGCCACGGCGCGGTAGACGTCCAGCGCCTCGGCCCAGCGGCCCAGCCATCCCAGGGCCACGGCGATCTCCCGGCGGCTGATCAGGGTGTCGGGATGGTCGGGTCCCAGCACCCGCTCGCGCAGGGCGCACACCTCGCGCGCCTCCCGCAGGGCCTCCCCCCAGCGGGCGAGCCGGCCGAGGTTGACGCCGAGGCCGTGCCGGGCGCGCAGCGTCTCGGGGTCCTCGGGGCCGCTGACCCGCAGCCGGTCCTCGATCAGGTCGCGGTACAGCTCCAGGGCCTCGGGGCTGCGGCCGAGCCGGCCGAGGCTGATGCCGATCTCGTAGCGGGCCGCCAGGGTGTCGGGATGGTCGGGGCCGAGCGCCGCCGCCCGCCCCCGCGCCACCTCGCGATAGGCGGCGAGCGCTTCCACCCAGCGCCCCAACAGGCCGAGCGCGTACGCCACTTCGTACTGCGTGACCAGGGTGTCGGGGTGTCCATGGCCGAGCACCCTGGCGCGGGCGGCGGCCACGTCCCGGGCCATCGCGTAGGAGTCCTCCAGGCGGCCGAGCCTGCTGAGGTTGAAGGCGAGGTTGTGGCGGCAGCGCAGGGTGTCCGGGTCGTCGGGGCCCTGGGTGCGCTCACGCGCCGCCAGCACCGTGACGTACACCTGGTGCGCCTCGAAGTGGCGGCTCAGCTGCCCCAGGACGTACGCGGTCTCCTGGCGGGCGTCGAGGGTCTCGGGATGCTCGGGGCCGAGCGTGCGGGCTCTGCCGTCGGCGACCTTGCCGAACTCGCGCAGTGCGTCGGCCGGGCGGCCGGTGCGGCTCAGCGTGAAGCCCACTTCGTAGCGGCTGGCGAGGGTGTCGGGGTGGTCGGGCCCCAGAAGGTGGGCGCGCTCGGCGGCGACCGCCCGGTGCACCTCGCCCGCCTCCGCCCAGCGGCCGAGCCGGCCGAGGCTGAGCCCCGCGTTGTGGCGGCTGTTCAGGGCGGCCAGGACGTCCGGCGGCGGAGGCGGCCGCTCCTGCTCCCGCGCGGCCCGGACGGCGGGGGTGCGGCGCGGGTCGGCGGGCGGGGCGGTCCACTCGCCGGTGAGGCCCGCCGTGGGGTCGGGCGGCGTGGACCAGGAGAGGGTGCCGGTCGCCTTGTGGCCCGTGGTCATGCCTTTCGTCCAGGACGGGAGCCGGGGACCGTGGCGGGCGGCCAGCGGCACCGGGTCGATCGCGGGCGCGGCGGCGTCGGGAACGCGCGGCAGCGCGGCCCGCCCGGCCTCGAGCCGCTCGGCCAGCTCCGAGGCGCTGTCGGGGCGTTGGCCGGGCTCCTTGGCCAGCAGGTCGAGCACGGCCCGCTCCAGGAACTCGGGGAGTTCGGGGCGGTGCTCGCGCGGCGGCCGGGGCAGGGTGTCGCGATGGCCGACGAGCACCGCCCAGGCGTCCTCCAGATTGAACGGGGGCGCCCCGGTGGCGAGTTCGTACAGCACGCAGCCCAGCGAGTAGAGGTCGCTGCGGTGGTCGAGCTCGGCACCGCCGATCTGCTCCGGCGACATGTAGTGCGGGGTGCCCATGGCGATGCCGGTGCCGGTGAGGCGGGCGGTGAAGCCGATGTCGGCCCCGAGCCGCGCGATGCCGAAGTCGCAGATCTTCACCGTGCCGTCGTCGAGACGCATGATGTTCGCGGGCTTCAGGTCCCGGTGCACGATGCCCTGCCGATGGGTGTAGGCGAGGGCGGCCGCGACCTGTTCGGCGATGTCCATGACGTCCGGCACCGGCAGCGGACGCTGCTTGTTGTCGCCGAGGAGCTGGCTGAGGTTGCGCCCTTCGAGCAGCTCCATGACGAGGTAGAGCCCACCCTCGTACTCCCCGAAGTCGTGCACGACGGTGACACCGCGGTGCTGGAGCGCGGCGGCGACCCGGCCCTCGCGCCGGAAGCGCTCCCGGAGCACCCGGGTGAACGACTCCTCGTGGCCCGGCGCCGGCGGCTTGAGCAGTTTGACCGCCACCCGCCGCCCCAGCGACTCGTCGCGGGCCCGCCACACCTCGCCCATGCCGCCGCGCCCGATGAGGTCGAGCAGCGCGTAGCGGCCGTGGATCAGCCTGGTGTCCGCCATCTGGTGCCGTCGCCCCCGTCACTGACCATGCGCCCTCCCCGGCCCGTCCAGTATGGCCGCCTGTTCGCGGAGTGTGTACGGTGCCGGGCGCGACCCGGGACCCAGCCGGGCGACCGCCCTGAGGATGTGACGGGGCGGCAGCCGCCAGCGCACCGACGCGGGTATGCGGCGCAACGCCGTTCCGGTGAACACCAGTTGACGGTTGACCTTGCGCTCGGCGGGGCCGGGGCGGCCGTAGAGGGCATGGGCGTACGGGGGCAGTGAGGCGTAGGCCAGCCCCGCTACGCGCCGCCAGACGAGCGCGCGCGCCGGGACCAGGAGGGGGTGCGTGGGGGGCCGCCGCAGGAAGTCGTCGACCGCCCGCGCGTCGGCGGTGACCGCGAGGTCCGGCCGTACGGAGTCGAAGTAGGCGGCGAGCTCCGCGACCGTGCCCGGCACGCCGGCCGGGTCGAGGCCCACCAGGCGGGCGTCCACGCGGTGTTCGCCGACATAGCGGTCGGCCTGGGCGTCGCTGAGGCGGAACCCCGAGCGCCGCACCACGGTGAGGTAGCTGTCGATCTCCGCGCAGTGCACCCACAGGAGGAGCTCGGGGTCGTCGATCCCGAACCGCTCCCCGGTCACCGGGTCGTCGGCCTTCAGCAGGGCGTGGATGCGGCGCACCCGCGCGCCCGCCTGCTCGGCCGCCTCCTTCGTGCCGTACGAGAGCGTCCCCACGAAGTTGGCGGTGCGCATCAGCCGCCCCCAGGCGTCCTTGCGGAAGTCGGAGTTCTGCATGACCCCGCGCACCGCCCGGGGGTGCAGCGCCTGGAGGTACAGCGCCCGGACCCCGGCGACCCACATCATCGGGTCGCTGTGCAGCTGCCACGTGACCGATTCGGGCCCGAAGTATCCGGGATCGGCGCCAGCCATCCGCCACCTCCAGTGAGCGCGCCCGCCGTCGCACCCACCATCCGAGACTAGTTGGTGCGCGGCGGGCGGGGTACCGGTCCCGTCACCGCCGCACCCGCGGCATCCCCAGACCGATCCACGCGATGATCTCGCGCTGGATCTCGTTGTTGCCGCCGCCGAAGGTGAAGATCACCGCGGAGCGGTAGCCGCGTTCCAGTTCGCCGTGCAGCACCGCGCCGGCCGACCCCTCCTTCATCGGGCCGGCCGCCGCCACGACCTCCATGAGCCAGGCGTAGGCGTCCCTGCGCACCTCGGAGCCGTACACCTTGACGGCGGAGGCGTCCTGCGGGGTGAGGGTGCCTTCCTGGACGGCGTTCACCATCTGCCAGTTGAGGAGTTTCATCGCGTCGAGCCGGGTGTGGGTGCGGGCGAGGTTCCTGCGGACCCAGCCCAGGTCGATGACGCGGCGGCCGTCGGCGAGCTTGGTGTCGGCGGCCCAGCGCTGGACGTCGTGCAGCGCGCGGATCGCCATCGTGCCGTGGGCGGCGAGCGTGACCCGCTCGTGGTTGAGCTGGTTGGTGATCAGCCGCCAGCCCTTGTTCTCCTCGCCGACCCGGCGGGTGGCGGGGACCTTGATGTTCTCGTAGTAGCTGGCGGTGGTGTCGTGCGAGGCGAGGGTGTTGATGAGGGTGCAGCTGTAGCCGGGGTCGGAGGTCGGCACGAGGAGCATGGTGATGCCCTTGTGCGCGGGCGCGTCGGGGTCGGTGCGCACGGCGAGCCAGACCCAGTCGGCGGTGTCCCCGTTGGTCGTCCAGATCTTCTGCCCGTTCACCGTGTAGGTGCCGCTGGTCTCGTCGCCCTCGCGCACCGCGCGGGTCTTCAGGGCCGCCAGGTCGGTACCCGCGTCGGGTTCGCTGTAGCCGATGGCGAAGTCGATCTCGCCGGAGAGGATCCTGGGCAGGAAGTACGCCTTCTGCTCCGCCGTGCCGAACTGCATGATCGTCGGGCCGACGGTGTTCAGGGCCATCAGCGGCAGCGGGACCCCGGCCTGGGCGGCCTCGTCGAAGAAGATGAACTGCTCCATGGGGCTCAGGCCGCGCCCCCCGTACTCCTCGGGCCACCCCACGCCCAGCCAGCCGTCCCCGCCGAGCCGCCGCACCGTGTCCCGGTAGAACCGCTTCTGGGCGGCCGGGTCGGCGTACCGCGCGTAGACGTTGTCCGGCACCAGCTCGGCGAAGTAGGTCCGCAGCTCGGCGCGCAACTGCTGCTGCTCAGGCGTGTATTCGAGGTGCACGGCCCCTCCAGGACGGTCGCGGTACGGCGGCGCACACAGTAGAACGTGTTCCAAGAATCTGGAAGGGGAGCGCGGCCGCGGAGCCCGCGCGGGCCGACCGGCGGCACCGCCCGGACGGCTCCGCCGCGCCGGCGCGCACATGCTGCGCCCGCTCCCGCACGGGCCGTCATCGCGGAGGGGCATCGAGGGTCACCCGATCGACCGCGTGCGGTGGCCCGGGGCGGTGCCCGCGGTGAGCATGGCCGAGGCGTCTGCGCCGCGTCCGTCCACCCCTCGCGCACCCCGACCGGAGGCTCCCGTGATCACTGCCCGCGACCTGATGACGGCGGACGTCCGCTGCGTCCCGGCGTCCGAGACCCTGGACCGCGCCGCCCAGTTGATGCGCGACCACGGGATCGGCGCGCTGCCGGTCAAGGGCGGCGACGGCGAGCTCACCGGCATCGTGACCGACCGCGACATCGTGGTGAAGGCCCTCGCCGCGGGGAAGGACGCGTCGAAGGTGACCGCGGGTGAGCTCACCGACGGCGTCGTGCACACCGTCGACGCGGGCGCCGAGGCCGCCCTGGCGGTCAAGGCGATGAGCCGGGCGCGGATCCGCCGGATCGTGGTGGTCGAGGACGGTGCGCCGGTCGGCATGATCACCGAGGCGGACCTGGCGCGCAAGCTCACCGCGGAGGCCTTCTCGTCGTACGCGGGCCAGGTGTACGCGACCCCCTGACCTGTCCCGTCGACCGGCCGGGTGGGGCCCCGTGGAGAGGTGCGGACGGGGCGTGTGGGCCGGATGCGGTGCGGGTAGGCGGGGGCGAGAATGGTGCATTACCGGACGAACGTAGGAGGCGGTATGAACGACCGGCCCGATTCCAGCCCGCAGCCCGACCCCGTGACCCCCGACGCCCTGCTGCACACGGGATCCGGGGGCGAGGTCACCGCCGAGGACCTCGTGCTCGCGTCCGGGCGGGACATCACCCCGCAGAACCTGGCCTGGGCCGAGCGCAAGCTGGCCGCGGAGGGTCCCGCCGCCCTCGACAAGCTGCTCCCTTGAGGCTTTCCGGGGCGTGACGGCCCAGCGGGGCGCGCCGCCGGGCCGGGGCGCGCCCCGGCGCCCCGGCCCCCGTCAGGCGGTGAGTCGGACGTGCCGCAGGAAGGCGGCGTTGTCCGGCGTCTGGCGGATCTTGTCCAGGAGAGCTTCGAGGGCGCCGTGCGCGTCCTGGTGGTGCAGCGCCCGGCGCAGCCCGCGCACCGCGCTCAACTCCCCAGGACTCAGCAGGAGTTCCTCGCGCCGGGTGCCGGAGGGGGCGATGTCGACGGCCGGGAAGAGCCGCTTGTCGGCGAGGGCCCGGGCCAGCCGCAGCTCCATGTTGCCGGTGCTCTTGAGCTCTTCGAAGAAGTAGTCGTCGGCGCGCGAGCCGGTCTCGACCAGAGCGGTCGCCAGGATCGTCAGGGAACCGGCCTCCTCGGTGCGGCGTGCCGCGCCGAACAGCCGCTTGGGGCCGTGCAGGGCGGCGGCGTCGACCCCGCCGCTGAGGGTGCGCCCGCCCGGCCCCGCCGCGTTGTTGTGGGCGCGGCACAGCCGGGTGAGCGAGTCCAAGAGGACGACGACGTCCCTGCCCTGCTCGACCAGGCGCTTGGCGCGCTCGATCGCGAGCTCGGCGAGCGCGATGTGCTCCTTCGCGGGCCGGTCGAAGGTCGAGGCGAACACCTCGCCCTGGACCGATCGCCGCATGTCGGTGACCTCCTCGGGCCGTTCGTCGACCAGCAGCACCATGAGATGGCACTCGGGGTGGTTGTGGGCGACGGCCGCGGCCAACTCCTTGAGCACCGCGGTCTTTCCGGCCTTGGGCGGCGCCACGATCAGCCCGCGCTGCCCCTTGCCGACGGGGGCGACCAGGTCGATGACGCGCGTCGTGAGCCGGTCGGCCCGGGTCTCCAGGCGCAGCCGCTCACGCGGGTGCAGCGGGGTGAGGTCGGCGAAGTGCGGCCGACGGCGCAGCTCCTGGACGGGGGCGCCGTTGACACGTACGACGCGTTCGGGCGTGGCGCCCTCGCATTCGACGAAGTCGCCCTTGCGCAGGGCGAGTTGCTTGATCAGAGTGGGCGGCACCTTCACGTCGCCCGGGGAGGGGGCGCAGCCGGCGGTCCGCAGTCGGCCCTGGCCTCCCGTGAGGTCGAGGACCCCGGCGAGCGGGGCCTCGGTGGAGTGGTCGTGGTGGTCGTGGTGGATGGTGCGGGGGTGTTCGAGCGTGCTCAGCACAGGAGGGTCCCTTCGCGCGACGGGGCGCAGGAGAAGTCCGGGCCGTACGACGGCCGGGAGGGGAACAGCGGGCGCCGCGCTGGAGGCGGCACCGGGAGGGAACGAGCACGGACGCCGCGAAGAAGGGGGCGTACACACGTGCTGAGGGCACAGTAGCACTCCTGGTAGCCGCCAGGGAGTCGGACGGCGTCCGGGAGCCTGCTCGGCTGCCCCCCGGGGGGCTGCGCCCCAGCCCCCGGGACCCCTGCCCGCCCTTCGGCTTGCGGGCCGTGGTCGCTTCTCGCGCAGTTCCCCGCGCCCCTAACAGCACCGGTGCTGGCCGGCATCGGCTGGGGCGCGGTGTCAGAACCCGGTCGCGGCCTCGATCGTGCCGTCGGCCACGGCCGCCGCCAGGGCCGCGTGGTCGGCGGCGTTCTGGTCGGCGTAGCGCACCGCGAACGTGGCGACGGCCCGCTCGAAGGCGTCCGAGCCCCCGAGGTAGGCGGCGACGGCGATGCGGTCGCCGGACCGGGCGTGGGCGCGGGCGAGCGCGGTGCCGCACAGACCGGCGTACGCCGCCAGGACCGGCGGGGCCATGCGGCCGAGGTCGACGGCGCCCTTCAGGTCGCGCAGCCGGCGCCAGTAGAAGTGCCGCCCCTGCGGCCCGGTCATCCAGCCGAGGAAGATGTCACCGCCGGCCTGCAGCAGGCGCTGGCCCGCGACCACCCGGTGCCCGTGGTGGGCCGGGGCCACGCCCGGGAGATGGGGTTCCAGCACCGACCGCTGGGCCTCCTTGATCTGGAGGAAGAGCGGATCGGCCGCGTCCCGGCCCTCAAGGAGCACGAGATAGCAGCGAGGACCGATGCCGCCCACCCCGACGGCCTTGCGGGACGCGTCCACGAACCGGTAGCGGTCGAGGAGCACGCGCTGCTCCTCGGCCAGCGAGGAACGGTAGTCACTGAAGATCTTCCGCAGCGCCACCAGGTCGGGGCCGTCCACCGGGTCGAGCAGCGGCGGGTCCTCGACGACGCGGCGCCGCCCGTCGCGGATCTCGGTGAGCTTGGCGAGGGGCGGCAGGTCGGTGCGGCCGCGCGGCGCGGCCGGTCCCAGCCCGGTCGCCCCGCGGTCGGCGGTGCGGCGTACGAGGCGCACGATGTCCCGGGTGTCGATGTGCTCGTACCAGACGTCGAGCTCACCCCGGCAGGCGAGCCTGCGCATGCCGCGGCGGTACGCCTCCGCCGCGGCAAGGGCGGGGACGCGGACGCCCTGGCCCCGGTGACCGTTCTCGCGCGCGGCGACGGCGACGCTGGCGGCGAGCCGCTTGACGTCCCATTCGAAGGGGCCGGGGCAGGTCTCGTCGAAGTCGTCGACGTCGAACAGGAGGGACCGCTCGGGCGAGGTGAACACGCCGAAGTTCAACAGGTGGGCGTCGCCACAGAGTTGGACGGTCAGCCCGGTGTTCTCCTGGGCCGCGAGGTCGGCCGCCATCACCGCGGGCGATCCGCACAGGAAGCGGAGCGCGCTCTCGGCCATCCGTCCGTACCGGATCGGGACCAGCTCGGGCACCCATGTGCGGGCCTGCTCCCCGAGGACGGTCAGCGGGTCGGGCCGGTCGGCGCCGGGGATCCACCGGCCGTGCGCGGAGCGCGAGAGCCGTTTGCGGGCGGCGCGGCCGTGGCGCGCCCGCTCGTCGGGGCTCGTCGCGGGGCTCGGGCTGGTCATGGGCACACCTTCCGGCATGCGGTCCGGGGCGGGCGGGGCACGGGACCGGTGGCGGTCTCTCCCGTTCTGTGGTTCTCGACTTCCGTGGCGGTCGGGTTCGTGGGTCCGCGGTCTCGTCGTCGGCGGACGGAGCACCGGGGAACCCGGTCCTCCGCCCGCATCCGAGCGTATCCAGGGTGTGCCGTCACGGCACCTGCTGCGTCGGCCACCGTCCCGTGGCCGGACCCCGCCCGTCCGACGGGCGGAAGAGGCAGTGATCATGTCGGTACCGGCGGTCCGCCGGGGCCAGGCCGTGCGATGAGACCGGGAGAGAACCGACATGCCCCTGCGCTGTGCCCTGCTCGACGACTTCCAGGACGTCGCGGCCTCGGTCGCCGACTGGTCCCCGCTCGACGGCGAGGTCGAGGTCGTCTCCTTCGCCGAGCACTTCGCCACCGAGGCCGAACTGGCCGCCGCGCTGGCCGGGTTCGACATCGTCGTCACCCTGCGCGAGCGGGTCGCCTTCCCCGCCTCCCTGTTCGCCGCACTCCCCCGGCTGAAGCTCCTGATCGCGTCCGGCATGCGCAATTCCGTCATCGACTTCGAGGCCGCCACGGCTCACGGTGTGACGGTGTGCGGCACCGAGAGCCGGTCCACTCCGCCGGTCGAGCTGACCTGGGCGCTGCTGCTGGGCCTCGCGCGCGGGCTGGTCGAGGAGAGCGCCGCGCTGCGCGTCGGCGGCCCCTGGCAGAGCACCCTGGGCGCGGACCTGCACGGCCGGCGGCTCGGGCTGCTCGGCCTCGGCCGGATCGGGAGCAAGGTCGCCCACGTGGGCCTCGCCTTCGGCATGGACGTGGTGGCGTGGAGCCAGAACCTCACGGCGGAGCGGGCCGCCGAGGTCGGTGTCCGGCTCGCCGCCTCCAAGGAGGAGCTGCTGCGCACGAGCGACTTCGTCTCCGTGCACCTGGCGCTGGGCGAGCGCACCCGGGGTCTGCTCGGCGCCCCCGAACTGGCCCTGATGAAGCCGACCGCCCATCTGGTCAACACCTCCCGCGCGGCGATCGTCGACGAGGAGGCCCTGCTGGACGCGCTGCGCGAGGGACGGATCGCCGGGGCCGGGGTGGACGTCTTCACCGTCGAGCCGCTGCCCGCCGATCACCCGATGCGGTCGGCGCCGCGACTGCTCGCGACGCCGCATCTCGGCTACGTCTCGCGCGCCAACTACGAGGCCTACTACGGCCAGGCGGTCGAGAACATCCAGGCGTTCCTGGCCGGGTGCCCGGTACGCAGGCTCGGGTAGCGCGGGCGCGGTCAGTTCTCCGCGCGCTCCGCGAAGACCTCGCGGGCGGCGGCGATGCCGTTGAGCGCGGCGGGGAACCCGGCGTAGCCCGCCATCTGCGTGATGACCTCGACGACCTCCTCACGGGTGCCGCCCACGTTGAGCAGGCCGTGGATGTGCACACGCAGCTGGGGGGCCGCCGTGCCGAGCGCGGTGCACATGGCGACGCTGGCCAGTTCACGCGACTTCAGGTCGAGCCCGGCGCGCGCGTAGACGTCCCCGAAGGCGAAGTCGATGATGTAGCGCGCCAGATCGGGCGCGATGTCCCGCAGGGAGGCGACGACCTGGTCACCGGCGTGCCCGTCGACCTCGGCCAGCTTGGCGAGTCCGCGCTCGTGGCGGTCGCCGGGCGCGGGCTCGGTGTCGACCGGGGTGGCGGCGACGTCGGGGCGGCGCTCGAAGACCTCGCGGGCGGCCGCGATCCCGTTGAGCGCGGCGGGGAAGCCCGCGTACACGGCGGTGTGGATGAGGATCTCGACGACCTCGGCGGGGCTGACCCCGACATTGAGCGCGCCGTCGATGTGGAAGCGCAGCTGGGGAGCGGCGTTGCCCATCGCGGCCAGTGCGCCGACGGTGGCGATCTGCCGCTGGCGCAAGGTGAGTCCGGGCCGGGAGAGCACGTCGCCGTACCCGAAGGCCACGGTCATGCGGCCCAGGTCCGGCGCGATGTCGGCCAGGCTGTCCAGGACGGCCGGGTGCTCCTGGCGGCCGACGGTCCGCAGCAAGGCGAGCCCGCGCTCGTACCGCTCGTCGGTGGCGCCGTCGGCGGCGTGCCGGGCGTCGGGTGCGTCGTTCGTGTGCTCCGCGTTGTTCATGACCACGACGCTACGAGTTGGAGCGTGCTCCAACGCAAGCGGCTGTGCGCACCGGGTGTGCGGCCGAAGATCTGTTCCGCCGGGTAGAGGCGAAGTTGGGGGTACGCCCGCGAGCGGGTGAGCGGCGGTGAACTGGCGGGCTCCGCGGCCCTGTTCGTGCTGTACGGGGGCGGCGCGGCGGGCACGGTGGTGGGCGGCAGGCTCGCGTCCCGCTGGGACCGGGTGCGGGTGGTGCGCTGGTCGTACGCGGCCGCGATGCCCGCCGTCGCGGGGGTCGTCTTCGTTCTCGGGCCCTTCTTCCACCTGTTCGTCGCCCTCACCTCGGCCGCGCTGTACGTGCCGTTCTCCTTGCGGGTGACGCTGGGGCAGGACTGTCTGCCCACGCGGATCGGCACGGCGAGCGGGGTCACCCTCGGCCTGACGGTGAGCGCGGGCGGGGTGGCCGGTCCGCTGATCGGGGCCGCGGCCGACGCGACGTCGCTGCGGACCGCGCCGGCCCCGCTCGTGCTCTTCCCCGTGCTGGCGTGGCTCCTCATCCGCAGGCTGTCGGAGCCCACTCCCCCGGAGCCTGACGCTCCGGTGTCCCGGGGCGTCAAGTCCCGGGCGTGGAGCGGGGCTTGAGCGGAATCAGGGCGCCGTACGAGCCCGGCTCGCGGTGGCGCCCGCGGCGATGGCGGCCCTCGCGGTGCGGGCCCGCTGGGCGAGTTCGTCCTGCGGTTCGGCCGGGCTGTAGACGACCAGTTCCCGGTCCGCCTTGTCCAGGCGCAGGCCGTCGGGCGCGGGCGCGGTCTCGCCGTCGTACGCGAGGGTGTTCACGGCGTCGAGGCCGGTGAGCCGCAGCGACCGTACGCGTTCGGCGCGGTAGACGTGCGAGCGGCGCAGCGCCCCGGCCAGCGCGGAGACGACCAGGCGGGTGCGGGCCAGGGGCAGCTCGGCGTCGACGGTGCGCACGTCCAGGAGGCCCTGGTCGAGGCGGGGCCGGTGCGAGGGGGCGAGCCCGTCGGGCTGGTAGTGGCCGTTGCCCGCGAAGAGCAGCCACAGGCGCCGGGGCCGCCCGTCCACGACGAGACGCAGCGGTGTGGCGGTGCGCAGCACCCGCACGAGGGCGATGGCGCCGGCCGGCCACTTGCCGATCCGGCCCTCCATGCGCTCACGCATCCGTACCAGGTCCGGGTAGAGGCCGATGCTGAAGGTGTTGAGGAAGGCCGCGACGTCCCGCCCCGCGTCGTCGCGGACGCGGGCCAGGTCGACGCGGATCGCCTCGCCGCGTTCGAGGGCGTGCGCGGTGTCCTCGAAGGCGGGGACGCCCGCGTCGAGCGCGAAGTGGTTGAGGGTGCCGCCGGGGAACACCGCGAGGGCGAGCCCGGCCCGGGCGGCGCGTTCGCAGGCCGCGTTCACCGTGCCGTCGCCGCCGCACACGCCCAGTACGCCGCCGAGTTGTCCCGCCCGGGCGACCGCCTCGTCGAGCAGCGCGCCCAGGTCCTCGCCGGGAGCGAGTTCGACGATCTCGGCCTCGGGCAGCAGCAGCCGCAGGTGGTCCTGGGCGGGCAGCCGGCCCGGAACCCCCTTGCCGGAGCCCCCGTTGACGACCACGACGAGCCCCTGCCCGCGCGGCAGGGCGGGCGCCGCGGCGCGGGTGTGCAGCGGGTGCGGGGGGTGGGGTCTGGGCGGCCACCAGTAGCAGGTGACGGCGGCCGCGGCCGCGCCGAGCGCACAGCCGGCCAGCACGTCGCCGGGGTAGTGGACGCCGACGTAGACGCGGGAGAACGCCACGGCGGCGGCGACCGGGGCGACCAGCGCCCCGTACCGGGTGGATTCCAGGGCCACACCCGTCGCGAAGGCCGCGGCCGACGCGGAGTGCCCGGAGGGGAACGAGGTGGTGTGCGGCGCCTTCGTGAGGCGCCGCACCAGCGGGACGGCGTCGATGACCGGCCGGGTGCGCCGGGTCGCGTACTTGCCGGCGGTGTTGGCGGTGAGGGAGGCCAGCGCGAGGGCGCCGATCCCGCGCCGGGCGGCGCGGCGGGCGGTGGGGCCGCCGACGACGGAGAGCGTCGCCGCCGCGGCGAACCAGAGTCTGCCGTGGTCGGCGGCGCGGCTCAGGACGGGCAGCACCTGGTCGGCGCCGGCCGGCCGTGCGGTCGCCACCCGCTCGAACCAGCGGCGGTCGAGTCGTGCCATCCGGGACATGGGTGCCATGCACCCTGCCTAGCCGCGTCGGCGCGGGTGCGCCCGCCGGGTTCACCCGGACGGGCGGCCCCGCTCCACGACGGAGACAAGCGTCGGCACATGGCTGTGCTCGATGTCCTTCACGGCGGTGACCAGGGTGACGGTGCCGTCCTCGACGAGGTCCCGCAGTCGCTCCAGGGCCCGGGTCTGGTCCGGTCCGGCCAGTTCGGCCTCGTACCGCTTCGTGAAGTCGGCGTACCGCCCGCGGTCCTCGTGGTACCAGCGGCGCAGTTCGGTCGAGGGGGTGAGTTCCTTGGGCCACTCGTCGACGGCCGCGTGTTCCTTGGACAGACCCCGGGGCCACAGGCGGTCGACGAGGACGCGTACCCCGTCGGCCTTCTCGGGCGGATCGTAGACGCGGCGCACCCGCATCGTGCGCTCTCCCGGCATGGTTGCCTCCCTGGGGTCGTCCGGCCGCACGGTCACCGGCCCCACCCTGCCAACAGGCCACGCGCGCCGCGACCGACGACGAGGGCGGCCCCGTCGACCGGGGCCGCCCTGGTGCGCGGGTCGGTGTCAGACGCCGACGGCTTCCTCGACCTCCTCTTCCTCCTCGGCCGCTTCGGCCAGGGCCGCGCCGGACGGCGCCGCCGTGGCGGGCGCCGCCCCGGCGGGGGCGGCGGCCGGGGCCCGGCGGCGTTCGGCGAGACCGGCGACGGCCAGCACGGCGAGACCGAGGACCAGCCAGGCGGCGAGCACCCAGACGTTGCGGGCGAGGTCGTGGCCGCCGAAGTAGACCAGGTCACGGATGCCCTCGACGAGGCCCGCGCCGTTCCAGAAGGCGTGCAGGCCGCCGAAGAAGCCGTTCTGCAGCTCGGGGCGGAACAGGCCGCCGGAGCTCGTGAAGTTGAGCATCACGAAGAGCACCATCACGGCGAGCGTGGTCCAGCGCTTGAGGAAGGTGTGGAGCCCGACGCCGAGGAAGAGGATGCCCGCCGAGTACAGCCAGGACATCGCCCACACGCCCCACAGGCCGTGGTCGACGAGGTGGAACAGCGGGCCCGCGAAGGCCGCGCCGATCACCGAGACCGCGAGGGACACCCCGGCCACCAGCACCGCCCGCAGCCTCAGCGAGAGCCCGGCGCCGGCCGCGCCGAGGGCGGCGACGGAGGCGTACGAGCCGATGCTCACGGCGATGAGCAGGAAGAAGATGCCCGATCCGGTGGGGTCGCCGGAGACCGGCGGCACGACGTCGGTGATCTTCAGAGGGACGCCGTGAGCCCCGGCCACCGGGGTGAAGACCTTCTCGACGGCGGTGGCGCTCATGTCGGAGCCGGCCGAGGCGACGATGAGTTCGGGCGCCTTCGCGCTGAGGACGTAGGCACCCGTGATGTCGCGGTGCTTGAGCTGGTCGACGGCGGTGGCGCGGTCGGCGACCGTGCGCACGTCCAGCTTGTCGCCCGCCTTGTCCTTCACGGTCTGCGCGAACACCTTGGCCTCCGGGCCCGCCCCGACGACCGCGACCGGCAGGTGGTGCGGCTCCGGGGTGGCGAAGGCCCCCAGGTAGGCGAGTCCCATGCCGAGGCACATCAGCAGCGGGGTGATCAGGTGCGTGAGGACGTGCCGCAGCGCGGGGTTCGACGGCGCCGTACGCACGTCGACCGGCGCGACACGGCCGGCCTTGTGGCCTCCGGACATGACAGGACCCTTCTGACCGGGCCGCGGCCGAGGCGGCCGCGCGATCGATGGTTGGCTTTTACAACTTCTATGAGTTGTACTATACAAGCATTCCTCGGGAGGTGCCACCAAGGTGGCGACCGGAGCCCCGCCGCGGTCGGGCGGGGCCATGGATCGCCCGGGCGCACGGTGGCCGAGCTGCCGTCGGCGGCCCGGTGGTCACCCGGGTGGCTCGCGTGCGGTGGTGGCCGGGCGCCCCGCGAGCCGAGACTGGTGAGGGCTGCCGGATCGGACCGCGCGGCGTGCGAGCCACTGGTCGCAACCCAGGAGGTAGCCGTGGTCGACAGTGAGGCGTGGGGGGACGACGTCTACCAGCCCGACGGCTCCGAGGTGCAGGACGACGAGGGCATCCTGAGCACCGAGGACACCCTCGACGACGGTCCGGCGGAGCCCCTCGACGCCGGGTACTCACCGCCGGAGCGGCCGTGGGCCGTGGAGCGCCCCGGGGTGACCGCCGCCGAACGCCTGCGCGGCGAGGGCCTGGAGCGGCGCCTGGCCGATGAGGTCCCCGAGGTGGCCGTGGCCGACGGCGACGGTGTGGGCGACACCTGGGACACCGACGGCGAGCCCCGCGACAACGAGGTGGGCGGCGCCCGCGCGGGGCGCCTCGTGGCCCCCGACGAGGGCGCGCACCCGGACGACGAGACCCGGATGCTCGCCACGGACGTCGGCATCGACGGTGCCGCGTCGTCGGCGGAGGAGGCGGCCATGCACATCGTCGACGAGGACGACCTCGACCGCCTCGACGACTTCCAGGACCCCGCCGCCACCGAGCCGGACGAAACCCGCTGACCCCCACCCCGGAGTCCTCATGCAGCGTGACAAGCAGCCCCCGTACCAGCCCGTCGTCTTCCGTGACCGGGCGGCCGGGTTCGCCTTCCTGACCCGGTCGACCGCCACCAGCGAGGAGACCATCGACTGGGACGACGGGAACACCTACCCGGTCATCGACGTGGAGATCTCCGCCAAGAGCCACCCCTTCTACACCGGTACGGCCCGGACCGTGGACACCGAGGGGCGGATCGCCCGCTTCGAGCGCCGCTACGAGGGCAAGGAATGACCCCGAAACGGCTGCTGCCCGTCTCGCTGATGCTGCTGAGCGCGCTCACCGTGCCCACGGCCGCCGCGGCCGCCCAGCAGAGCAGCGAGCCGGCGCTCCATGTGCGCACCACCCGGTGGCAGACGGGCAGCACGTACTACGTCGACGGCGTCGCCTGGACCCCGCGCGCCGTCGTGCGCACCTTCGTGGAGGGCTGGCAGAAGGCGCCGCGCACCCGCCAGTGGAGCCGCGACACGGCCGACGCGCGCGGCAACTTCTCCTTCCAGTTCTACGTCCCGCACGACGCGAACGAACACGGTCAGCTGAGGCTGCGCATGGTGGACGCCGCGACGGGCCGCCGGGGCGAGATGTCGATCCCGCTGCCGTAGCGGACCGCTGGACCCGCTGCCGGGCGGCACCCCCCGCGGCGGACGCCCGCTCATGTGCTCGTCCTTGGGCCTCCTGGCCGAACGCGGGCCACCCGCAGCGGGGAACCCGCCCGGCATCTTGGCCGCCGCCTCCCCGCGACGCCGTCGCGGGCCGCGGCGGCCTGGCACCCTCGGCGCACGTTGATCCGTGCCGTCGTGAGGAATGCCATGCGCCACCGCACCGCTGTGTCCACCGTCGTCAGCGCGCTCTGCGGGGCCCTCGCCCTCGCGCTGCCCGCCCGCGCCGCGGCGGCCGGACCGGCCGGGCCCGTCATCGTCTTCGGCCACCGCGGCGCCTCGGCCTACGCTCCGGAGAACACCCTCAGCTCCGTCCAGCGGGCCGCCGATCTCGGCGTCCGGTGGGTGGAGAACGACGTCCAGCGCACCCGCGACGGCGCGCTCGTGGTCATCCACGACACCACGCTGGCCCGCACCACCGACGCCAAGCGGCGCTACCCCGAGCGGGCCCCCTGGGCGGTGGGTTCGTTCACCCTGGCCGAGATCAAGAAGCTCGACGCGGGCAGCTGGTTCAACCCGCGCTTCCGGGGCGAGCGCATCCCCACCCTGCGGGAGTACCTGAGCCTGCTCGACCACACCGGCCAGGGTCTCCTGCTCGAACTGAAGCAGCCCGAGCTGTACCCCGGCGTCGAGCGCCAGGCCCTGGACGCGCTGGGCCGGTCCGGCTGGCTCGACCCCGCCCACCTCAACCGGCGCCTGGTCGTGCAGAGCTTCAGCGCCCCCGCGCTGCGCACCACGCACCGCCTGCGCCCCTCGGTACGCACCGGCTTCCTCGGCAACCCGCCCGTATCCCAGCTCAAGCAGTACGCCGCCTTCAGCGACGAGATCAACGCCGAGCAGCACACGGTGACTTCGGCGTACGTGAAGGCCGTGCACGCGCTCAAGGGCCCGCACCGGGTGGGCCTGCGGCTCAACACCTGGACCGTCGACAGCGCGCCCGCCGCCACCCGGCTGGTGGGCCTCGGCGTGGACGGCATCATCACCAACCGGCCGGACGTGATCGCCAAGGCGCTGCGTCCGCGCACGTCACAACCCGCCTGACCGCACTTCGGCTGCCCGGGCCGCGGGGCGTCGCGTGATACTGGGGCCGTCACACTCCGCACGCCTCGCCCTGGAGGTCATGGTGAACATGCTCATCAACGTGCCCGAGACCGTCGTAGCGGACGCGCTGCGCGGCATCGCGGCCGCGCATCCCTCGCTCACGGTCGACGTCGACAACCGGGTGGTCGTCCGGCGGGACGCCCCGGTGGCCGGGAAGGTGGGCCTCGTATCGGGCGGCGGGTCGGGCCACGAGCCGTTGCACGCGGGGTTCGTCGGGCCGGGGATGCTGTCGGCGGCCTGTCCCGGGGAGGTGTTCACCTCGCCGGTGCCGGACCAGATGGTGCGGGCGGCGGCGGCCGTGGACGGCGGCGCCGGAGTGCTGTTCGTCGTCAAGAACTACACCGGGGACGTCCTCAACTTCGACATGGCGGCGGAGCTCGCCGAGGACGAGGGCGTGCGGATCGCCAAGGTCCTCATCGACGACGACGTGGCGGTGACCGACAGCCTCTACACCGCGGGGCGGCGCGGCACCGGCGCGACGCTGTTCGTCGAGAAGATCGCGGGCGCGGCCGCCGCCGAGGGCGCGCCGCTGGAGCGGGTGGAGGCGATCGCCCGCCAGGTGAACGGGGCCTCGCGCAGCTTCGGGGTGGCCCTGTCGGCCTGCTCGACCCCCGCCAAGGGCAGCCCGACCTTCGAACTGCCGCCGGGCGAGCTGGAGTTGGGGGTGGGCATCCATGGCGAGCCGGGGCGCGAACGGCGGGCCATGATGACCGCCCGCGAGATCGCCGACTACGCCGTGCACGTGGTCCTGGAGGACCTGCGGCCCACCAGCCCCGTCCTGCTCCTGGTCAACGGAATGGGGGCCACTCCCCTGCTCGAACTGTACGGATTCAACGCCGAGGTGCACCGGGTGCTCGCCGAGCGGGGCGTTCCGGTGGCCCGTACGCTCGTGGGGAACTACGTGACCTCGCTGGACATGGCGGGCTGTTCGGTGACGCTGTGTCAGGTCGACGAGGAGCTGCTGCGGCTGTGGGACGCCCCGGTCGACACGCCCGCGCTGCGGTGGGGTTGCTGAACCGATGCCTGAGGGAGAGCTCGTGCTCGACGCCGCGTTCATGTGCCGCTGGATGTCCGCCACCGCCGCCGCGGTCGACCGGGAGGCGGCCCGGCTGACCGATCTCGACTCCGCGATCGGCGACGCCGACCACGGAGCCAATCTGCAGCGCGGCTTCACCGCCGTGACCGCCGTGCTCGACAAGGAGGCGCCGCCCACCCCCGGCGCCGTACTCGCCCTCGCCGGGCGGCAGTTGATCTCCACGGTCGGGGGCGCGTCGGGGCCGCTGTACGGGACGCTGCTGCGGCGTACGGGCAAGGCGCTCGGGGACGCCGGCGAGGTCAGCCGGGAGCAGCTGGCCGAGGCGCTGGGCGCCGGGGTCGCGGCCGTCGCCCAGCTGGGCGGGGCGGCGGCCGGGGACAAGACGATGCTGGACGCGCTGCTGCCCGCGGTCGAGGCGCTCGGCGAGTCCTTCGGGGCGGCGGCCGAGGCGGCCGGGGCCGGGGCGCTCGCGACCGTGCCGCTGCGCGCCCGCAAGGGGCGGGCCAGCTATCTCGGCGAACGGTCCGAGGGCCACCAGGATCCGGGGGCGGCATCGTCGGCGCTGCTGATCGGCGCGCTGGCGGAGGCGGCCGCGTGAGCGGCGCGGCGCCGCTGGTCGGGGTGGTGCTCGTCTCGCACAGCGCGGCGGTCGCGGCCGCCGTCGCCGAGCTGGCCGAGGGGCTCGCGGGCGGCGGCGCCACCGCCCCCGTCGCACCGGCGGGCGGCCTGCCCGGCGGGGGCCTGGGCACCAGTGAGGAACTCATCGTGCGGGCGGCCGGGTCGGTGGACCGGGGCGCGGGCGTGGCCGTCCTGGTGGACCTGGGCAGCGCCGTCCTCACCGTCAAGGCACTGCTGGCCGAAGGCGACGAACTCCCGCCCGGGACAAGGCTGTTGGACGCCCCGTTCGTGGAGGGCGCGGTGGCGGCGGTCGTCAGCGCGTCGGCGGGCGCGGACCTGGACGCCGTGGAGGCGGCGGCGACGGAGGCGTACGGCTACCGGAAGGTGTGAGCGGCGGGCCACCGCGTGAGGGGAGGAGAGGCAGGCGGGTCGCCCTCGGCACGCCGATCCTGCTCGCGGTGCCGCGGCCTCGTCGTCCGGCTGTCGCCGCCGCCCGGGCGGCGCCATCATGAGGGGCATGAGCGCCTTCAACGATGCCGGTGGGAGCGGCGGGCCCTCCCTCTCCCCGCTGCCGGAGGACTGGGGACGGGCCCTGGCCGTGGTGGCGCACCCGGACGACATCGAGTACGGCACGGCGTCGGCGGTCGCCCGCTGGACGGCGCAGGGCAAACAGGTGGGCTATCTGCTTGCGACGCGCGGGGAGGCGGGCATCGACGGCGTGCCGCCGGACCGGGCGGCGCCGCTGCGCGAGGCCGAGGAGCGGGCCGGGGCGCGCGAGGTCGGGGTCACGGACGTGGAGTTCCTCGGCCATCGTGACGGGGTCGTCGAGTACGGGCCTGCCCTGCGGCGCGACATCGTGCGGGCCATCCGCCGGTTCCGGCCGGACGTGATCGTGTCGGGGGCGTACACGGTGCGGATGATCGGCGGGCTGGTCAATCAGGCCGATCACCGGGCGGTCGGGCTCGCGGCGCTGGACGCGGCGCGCGACGCCGGGAACCGCTGGATCTTCCCCGAGCTGACCGAGGAGGGTCTTGAGCCGTGGCCCGGGGTGCGGTTCGTGGCGTTCGCCGGGGCCGAGCGGCCCACGCACGGGGTGGATGTGACCGGCGCCCCGCTGGAGCGCGGCATCGCCTCGCTTGCCGCGCACGCCGAGTACACCAAGGGGCTCGGCGCGGACGCGGACGCCTTCGCCCCGCGGCCCTTCCTGACCTGGATCGCGCGGGCGGCGGGCCCGGCCCTCGGGGTGGAGGCGGCCGTGCTCTTCGACGTCCACCAGCTCGCCCCCGAGGGTCCGCCGCCCTGGGTGTGAGAGCGGGATCACGCCACCTCAGCGTTATGCAACTTGTTGCATAAGCGGGTTCCCTGGTCTACAACTGGAGGCGACGACACCCCACCCGGAGGCGCCCCCATGACCGCGTACCCCCATCTGCTGAGCCCCCTCGACCTCGGGTTCACCACGCTGCCCAACCGGGTGCTGATGGGCTCGATGCACATCGGGCTCGAAGAGGCCGAGAACGGCTTCGAGCGGATGGCCGCGTTCTACGCCGAGCGGGCCCGCGGCGGGGTCGGCCTCATGGTCACCGGCGGCATCGCACCCAACGACGCGGGCCGCCCCTACCCCGGCGGCGCCAAGCTCACCACCGAGGCGGAGGCCGCCCAGCACCGCACCGTCACCGACGCGGTGCACCGCGAGGGCGGCCGGATCGCGATGCAGATCCTGCACTTCGGCCGGTACGCCTACCACGAGGACCTGGTCGCGCCGAGCGCGCTCCAGGCGCCGATCAGCCCGTTCGTGCCCAACGAGCTGAGCGAGGAGGAGGTCGAGCGGACCATCGAGGACTTCGTGCGGGCGGCCGGGCTCGCGCGCACCGCCGGGTACGACGGCGTCGAGATCATGGGCTCCGAGGGCTACCTCATCAACGAGTTCGTCGCGGGCGCGACCAACCGGCGCACCGACCGCTGGGGCGGCTCGTACGAGAACCGGATGCGCTTCCCCGTCGAGATCGTGCGCCGCACGCGCGAGCGGCTCGGGGCCGACTTCATCATCATCTACCGGCTCTCCATGCTGGACCTGGTCCCGGGCGGCTCGACGCTGGCCGAGGTCATCACCCTCGCGCAGGCCATCGAGGCGGCCGGGGCGACGCTCATCAACACCGGCATCGGCTGGCACGAGGCACGCATCCCGACGATCGCGACCTCGGTGCCCCGGGGCGCGTACACCTGGGTGACCAAGAAGCTGATGGGGTCGGTGTCGATCCCGCTGATCACCAGCAACCGCATCAACACCCCCGAGGTCGCCGAGCGGTTGCTGGCCGAGGGGCGGGCGGACATGGTGTCGATGGCGCGCCCCTTCCTCGCCGACCCGGAGTTCGTCGCCAAGGCGGCCGCGGACCGCGCCGAGACCATCAACACCTGCATCGGCTGCAACCAGGCCTGCCTGGACCACACCTTCAGCGGAAGGATCACCTCCTGCCTGGTCAACCCGCGCGCCTGCCACGAGACCGAGCTGGTCCTGTCCCCCACCCGGCTGCGCAAGCGCCTCGCCGTGGTCGGGGCGGGCCCGGCCGGGCTCGCGTTCGCCGTGTCGGCGGCCGGGCGCGGGCACGCGGTCACCCTCTTCGACGCCGCCGACCGCATCGGCGGCCAGCTGAACATCGCCAAGCGGGTGCCGGGCAAGGAGGAGTTCGACGAGACGCTGCGCTACTTCCGCACCCAGCTCGAACTGCACGGCGTGGAGGTCAGGCTGAACACCGAGGTGAGCGCTGCCGACCTGGGCGACGGCTCGTACGACGAGATCGTCGTCGCGACCGGCGTCACCCCGCGCACTCCAGAGATCCCCGGCTCGGACCACCCGAGCGTGCTGACCTACCTCGACGTGCTGCGCGACGGGGCGCCGGTCGGCGAGCGGGTCGCGATCGTCGGCGCGGGCGGCATCGGCTTCGACGTCGCGGAGTTCCTCACCGACGGCGGCGACGCGGCGAGCCTGGACCCCGAGACATACTTCCGTCAGTGGGGCGTCGACACCGCCTACAGCGAGCGCGGCGGGCTGCGCCGGGCGGAGCGGCCCAAGCCGCCGCGCCAGGTGCACCTGCTCCAGCGCAAGACGTCGAAGGTGGGCGCCGGGCTCGGCAAGACGACCGGCTGGATCCACCGCACCGAGCTCAAGCACCGCGGTGTGACCATGGTCCCGGGCGTGCGCTACGACCGGATCGACGACGCGGGCCTGCACATCACCGTGGACGGCGAGTCCTCGGTCCTGCCCGTCGACACGGTGGTGCTGTGCGCGGGGCAGGAGTCGCGGCGCGGCCTGTACGAGGAGCTGACCGCGGCCGGGGCCACCGTGCACCTCATCGGCGGCGCCGACGTGGCCGCCGAACTGGATGCCAAGCGCGCCATCGACCAGGGCACCCGGCTGGCCGCGACGCTCTGAGCCGGCCGGGCGAACCTAGGATGCGGTCATGTCCCTCCCGCACGCGATCCTGACCGCCCTGCTCGAGAAACCCTCCTCGGGGCTCGAACTGACCCGCCGCTTCGACAGGTCGATCGGCTACTTCTGGTCGGCCACGCACCAGCAGATCTACCGCGAGCTGGGGCGTCTTGAGCAGTCCGGGTTCATCCGGGCGCTGCCCACCGCCGCCCCGGCCCGCGGCCAGAAGAAGGAGTACGAGGTGCTCCCCGCGGGCCGCGCCGAGCTCGCCCAGTGGGCGGCGGCGGGCCAGGACCCCAAGCCCATGCGGGACCCCCTGCTGCTGCGGATGCGGGCGGCGGCGGTGATCGGAACGGGCGGGCTCCGGGCCGAGCTGGAGCGTCATCTCGCCCTGCACCGCGCCCAGTTGGAGACGTACCACGGGATCGAGTCGAAGGACTTCCCGCCGGAGCGGGACAGCGAGCAGGACCGGCTGCGCCATCTGGTGCTGCGCGGCGGCATCGAGCTGGAGACGTTCTGGATCGGCTGGCTGAGCGAGGCGCTCGACACCCTCGGCGAGGAGCCGCCGAAGGGCTGAGGCCAGGGGCCCGCGGCGTGGCGTTCCGCGCATCCCCAACGGCGTTGTATTCTACAACTGTCCACCCGGAAGGACCGAGAGGAACCGAGAGGAAGGGGATCAGTCGTGCTCAGCCGAGACCAGTCGGTCGTCACCATCCAGCGTGAGCTGACCGCGTTCGCCCGGCGCGCCCGGGCCGCCGCCGCCCGGATGCACCCGGAGCTCTCGCTCGTCTCGTTCACCCTGCTCTCCCATCTGGAGGACCAGCAGGGCTGCCGGGCGACCGATCTGGCCGCCTACTACATGCTCGACAAGTCGACGATCAGCCGCCAGATCGCCGGACTGGAGAAGCTCGGCTTCGTGGAACGCATCAGCGATCCCGACGACCACCGCATCCAGGTGCTCCAGCTCACCCCGGCGGGCACCGCGAAGCTTGCCGAGGCGGCCGAGCTGCGCCGCCAGGCCTTCCACGACCGGCTCGCCGACTGGGCCCCGGAGGACCTCGACCGGTTCGCCGCGTACCTTCTGCGCTACAACAGCCTGGCCGAGAGCGGCGGTTGAGATGTGCGGCGTCGGCACGCCGGGCCCCGTGGCCCGTCGACGGCGCGCCGCACCATGAGGCATGGTCTGGGGTGTGCCTTCACTTCCTCAACAGCCGCTCCCGTCCCAGCAGTGGGCGGGGCCTCCCGTCGGACACATGATCGTCAGCGGGGACGGCGCCCTCGCGCACCGGCTCGCCGGCGAACTGCGCGACGTGTACGGGGAGCGTGTGGTGCTCCTCGTGCCACCGGAGCACCAGACCCGCTCGGACCGGCTCCCCGCGGGCGGCCGCGCCAGGGCCTCGGCGCTGTTCGGCCGGATGTCGTCCGTGGTGCTGCGCACCCCCGTCACCGGGACCGAGGGGGCGGGCGAGGCCCGGCTCGTCGAGGCCGTCGAGCCCAACGACACCGCACTGATGGAGGCCGGGACCGAGCAGGCCGCGGCCCTCGCTCTGGTCCACAGCGACGACGAGACGAACATCCGGGCGGCGCTGATCGCCCGGCGCCTCAATCCGCGCGTCCGGCTCGTCATCCGCCTCTACAACCGCAAACTCGGCCAGTACCTCCAGGAGTTGCTCGACCAGGCCGCCGCCCTCGCGGCGGCGGACCCCGCCACGCCCGCCTCCGAGGCGTCCACCACCGTCCTGTCCGACGCGGACACCGCGGCGCCCGCGCTGGCCGCGACCGCCATCGCGGGCACCAGCAAGGTCGTGCACGCCGACGGGGTGCTGCTGCGCGCCGGGCAGCGTCCGCCGCCGCGCCCGGGCGAGGTCACCGACCCCGGACTGTGCACGCTGGCCCTCCTGTCGTCGACCACCAACGACCCGGCGGGCGCGGAGGGTTCGGACCGCAGCGGCGCGGAGGGGCCCCGGCTGCTGCCGGACGAGCGCTCGATGGACGACGCCGACCGGCGCGGCCGGGTCGTCCTGGAGACCGTGACCTACACCGGTCCCCCGCAGCAGCCCGGCCGCCTCACCGATCTCCGCGCCCCGCTGGGCCGGTTGTTCTCGCGGCGGCTGCGCTGGTCGCTCGCCGGGATCGTCGCCTCGGTGTTCGCCCTCGCGATCGCGACCTGGCTCACCACCGGCGACGACCCGCTGCACGCCGCCTATCTGACCCTGCTCGACATCTTCGCCATCGACGACCCGGCCATCGGCCAGCCGGTGGGCCGCCAGGTCCTCCAACTCCTGTCCGGGCTCACCGGGTTGCTGCTCCTGCCCGTCCTGATCGCCGCCGTCCTGGAAGGCCTCGGCACCTTCCGCAGTGCCTCCTCGCTGCCCCGCCCCTCCCGCGGGCTCTCCGGCCATGTGGTGCTGCTCGGCATGGGCAAGGTCGGGGCCCGGGTGCTGGTGCGGCTGCGCGAGCTCGACATCCCCGTCGTGTGCGTGGAGGCCGACCCGGAGGCCCGCGGCATCGCGCTGGCCCGGCGCCTGCGGGTGCCCACCGTCATCGGCGACGTCACGCAGGAGGGCCTGCTCGAATCGGCCCGGATCCACCGGGCGCACGCCCTGCTCGCCCTGACCAGCTCGGACACCACCAATCTCGAAGCGGCCCTGTACGCCCGCTCGGTGAAGCCCGACCTGCGGGTGGTGATGCGGCTGTACGACGACGACTTCGCGACCGCGGTCTACCGCACCCTGCGCGCCGCCCACCCGCAGGCGCTCACCCGCAGCCGCAGCGTCTCGCACCTGGCGGCGCCCGCCTTCGCCGGGGCGATGATGGGCCGTCAGATCCTGGGCGCCATACCGGTGGAGCGCAAGGTGCTGCTGTTCGCGGCCATCGACGTGGCGGGCCATCCGCAGTTGGAGGGCCGCACCGTCGAAGAGGCGTTCCGCGAGGGCGCCTGGCGGGTCCTCGCGCTCGACACCTCCTCGCCGGCCGACCGGGTCCCCGACCTGGGCGCGGCCCGTCGAGGGGGCGGGGGCGCGCCCGGCGACCTGGTCTGGCAACTTCCGCCGGGCTACGTCCTGCGGCCCGAGGACCGGGTCGTGCTGGCCGCGACCCGGCGTGGTCTTGCCGAACTCCTCGGGCGGCGCCCCGCCTCCCGGGTGGGCCAGCGTCCGCGATGAGGTCCGCTCACAGCCCCACGTCGCGGCTGCGGAAGTCGTCGAGGGATTCGCGGCGCACCAGCAGCCGCGCGTGCCCGTCGGCGACCGCGACCACCGGCGGGCGCCCCACCAGGTTGTAGCCGGACGCCATGGACAGCTGGTAGGCGCCCGCCACCGGCACGGCGAGCAGGTCGCCGGGGTGGATGTCGCCGGGCAGGTCCACCGCGGCGGCCAGGACGTCGCCCGCCTCGCAGTGCCGCCCGACGACGGTCGCCCGGCAGGACCCGGCGGTCGAGGCCCGGCCGATGAGGCGGGGCGCGTACCGCACGCCGTACAGCGCGGGCCGCGGGTTGTCGCTCATGCCGCCGTCGACGGCGACGAAGAGGTGCTCGCCGGTCCGTTTGACGGCGAGCACCCGGTAGAGGGCGACGCCCGCCGGGCCCACCACGGCACGCCCCGGCTCGACGAGCAGCCGGGGCACCGCGAGCCCGGCCGCCGCGCAGCTCTCGATGAGTTCGGCGCGCATCCGGCGGGCCAGCGCCGTGATGTCGAGCGCGTCCTCGCCGGGACGGTAGGCGACGCCGTGACCGCCGCCCATGTCGAGCTCGGGCAGCACCACGCCGTGGGTGTCGCGGACGCGCGCCATCAGGCCGACCATGCGGCGCACGGCCGCGAGGTAGGGCTTGACGGTGGTGATCTGCGAGCCCAAGTGGCAGTGCAGGCCGGTCAGTTCGAGCTGTGGCTGGCCGAGGATGCGGGTGATGGCGTGCTGGGCGTGGCCGTCGGTGAGGGACAGGCCGAACTTCTGGTCGTCGGTTCCGGTACGGATCTTGTCGTGGCCGCCCGCGCTGATCCCCGGCACCACCCGGACCATCACCTTCTGGTGGCCGTGCGGGCCGACGGCCGCCGCGAGCCGGGCGATCTCGAAGGGGCTGTCGATGACGATGCGTCCGACCCCGAGGCGCAGCGCGGCCTCGATGTCCTGCGGGGACTTGGCGTTGCCGTGCAGCACGATCCGTTCGGCCGGGAATCCGGCGGTGACGGCGAGTTCGAGCTCGCCCGCCGAGCAGACGTCGAGCCCGAGGCCCTCCTCGTCGACCCAGTGGGCCAGGGCGCGGCACAGGAACGCCTTGGCGGCGTAGAGCACTTCGGCCTCGGGGAACGCGCTGCGGTAGGTGCGGCAGCGCTCGCGCACCTCGCCCTCGTCCAGCACGTAGACCGGCGTGCCGAAGCGTTCGGCTATCTCGCCGAGCGGGACGGCCCCCACCGCGAGGCCGCCGTGGGCGAGCCGGGCGGTCGAGGCGGGCCACACGGACAGGTCGTCGGCGGGCGTCAGGCCGGTCGGCAGATTCAGGGTGGTCATGGCTTTCGTACTCCTTCTCAGCCGATCCACAGGGCGAGCGCGTCGGCGACGGCCGCGGCTCCGGTCACGCCCACGTCACGCACCCTCCAGGGCCGGACGGTGCGGGTGACGGCGGGCGCGCAGAGCTGAGGGTCCACCGTGACGGCGGTGACTCCGAGCGGTTCGACGAGCGCCCGCAGCGCGGGCTCGGCCAGCCTGATCCAGGCCTGGTCCGGGCCGAGCGTCGCCGCGAGCCGGCCCCGGGTGGTGAACGCGACGGCGGTGCGGTCGCCCAGCGGGGTGCGAAACATCCGGGCCGCGCACCGGGCGGGTCCCGGCCGGACGGGCACGAACAGCGCTCCGGCCGGGGGGTGTTCGCAGGGGTCCGGGTCGTCGTCGCGGACGGGCTGTGCCATGGGATTCCTCCTGGAGGATCCTCGCTCGGGGTGGGGCGGCCCCGGCACGGGGAGGCGGGCCGGGGCACAACGGCGACGCTACGCCCGGCGGTCGCGGCCGTCCGGCGCCCTGACGCGATGCTGACGTCCGGGCGGCCAGTGATGACGGGATGCTGACGCGGCGGCGGACGCGGCGTCATGGGCCCGTCAGGATCCCCCGCGCGACCGTCAGGAAGCCGCCAACGCGCGCCGCCGCGAGGGGTGTACGGGTTTGGCTCGTCGGGAAGGCGAAGACGGAGCGGAGCTGGAGCGGGAGCCGTGGAGGGAGTCATGGACAGGATCGGTGGGCGGCGTGTGGTGGCCGGGGTCAGCGGATCGCTCGGGAGCCTGACGGCGTTGCACCGCGCGGCGCGGGAGGCCGCACACGGCGGGGGCACCCTGGTGGCGGTCCTCGCCTGGGCGCCGCCCGGTGGCGAGCTCGGCCACCGCGGCTCCCTCGACCCGGACCTGCTCGCGCAGTGCCGCGCGATGGCGGCCGAGCGGCTCCTGACGGCCCTGGACACCGCCTTCGGACCGGCCGGTCCTGCCGTGCCGCTCGAAGCGACGGTCGTACGCGGCACCCCGGGTGCCGTCCTGGTGGAGGCGGCGCGGGCGGCGGAGGACCTCCTGGTGCTCGGCACCGGCCCCCGCGGCAGGCTGCGCCGCGCGCTGCGCCCTTCGGTTGCCCGCTACTGCCTGGCGCACGCCTCCTGCCCGGTGCTCGCCGTCCCGCCCTCGCCCCTGGAGCACGAGCTGGCGGCCGTGCACCGCCTCGTCACGTGGCGACGGCCGCTGGACGCCCGGGAGTTGGCGGAGTGAGCGGAGCACCTTCGCCCTTCAGCCCACCAGGACCCGCCGCACCGGATCGTCGGCCGTGGGCCGCTCGCGGCGGGCGGCGACGAGTGCCGCGCCCGCGGCGGCTGCGGCCGTGGTGAGCAGGAAGGCGAGCCGGAAACTCACGTGGTCCGGGGAGGGCCCCAGCGTGAGCGTCAGGACGGCCACGGTGACCGCGCCCGACAGGTACTGGGACGTGGTCAGCAGGGCGCCCGCGGTGGCCTGGTGGGCGGCGGGCACGTCATGGGTGCCGATGATGAACATCGAGGTGTACACGGCGCCGTGGCCGAATCCGCTCAGGAGCAGGCCGGGCAGCAGGTCGACGGCGTACGAGTCGCCGGTCAGGGCGAGCGCGAGCCAGAGCAGTCCTGCGGCCGCCAGCGCGAAACCGGCGACGAGCACGGCCCGTGGGCCGACGCGGCGCACGGCCCGGCCCGCGGCCGCGCTGCCCGCGGTCACCATCACGGCGAGCGGCAGGAAGGCGAGCCCGGCCGCGAGGGGCGTGTAGCCCTTGAGGTACTGGAGGAGCAGGGTCAGGAGGTAGAACTCCGAGCCCACGCTCGCCATGTACAGCGCGGTCGCTCCGGCCCCGGTACGCAGCGAGCGGGTGGCGCGCAGGACGGGTTCGATCAGCACGGTGCGCGAGGTCGCCTCGCCGCGCAGGAAGGCGGCCGCGAACACCAGGGCGAGCCCGAGGCAGACCAGGGTGGGCACCGCGCTCCAGCCTTCACCGGAGCCGAGCGTGAGTCCGAGGACGAGGGTGAGCACGGTGCCGGTACCGAGCAGGGAGGCGAGGACCGGGGCCGGCCCGGCCGGTGCGGTGGTGCCGGACCCGCGCACCCACAGGGCGGCGCCCAGAGCGCACAGCAGGGTGAGCGGCACGTTGATGACGAACGTGAGCCGCCACGAGGCGGAGGTGAGGAGTCCGCCGAGGATGGCGCCCGCGGCGAGCCCGGAGGCTCCCACCGATCCCCACACCGCGAGCGCCCTGCCGCGCCGGGGCCCGGCCGGGAACGTCGTGCCGATCAGACCGAGCACGGCCGGCTGGAGCAGGGCGGCGCCCAGCCCCTGCGCCCCGCGCGCGGCGAGCAGCACCGTGCCGTCCTGGGCGGCGCCGCCCACCGCGCTGGCCGCGCCGAACGCGACGATCGCCACCACGAACAGGCGCTTGGCGCCGACCCGGTCCGCCAGCCGGCCGCCGACGACGAGGAAGCCCGCGAACAGCACCGCGTACGCGCTCACCACCCACTGCGCGAGCGAGGGGGCGAGCCCCAGGTCGTCCGCGATGCTCGGCAGCGCGATGTAGATGATCGAGTAGTCGAGGGCGATGAGGAACTGCGCGACCGAGAGGACGGCCAGGGTCGCCGCCGGGGCGGACGGTCTCCGTGTGATCATGAGGCCATCGTCGAACCTTCACACTAGTGTCAAGGGAAGCCCGACCGGAAAAAGGCCCCGTCCTGGAGGTGCCACCGTGCGCATCGGAGAGCTGTCCGCCCGTACCGGCGTACCGACCCGCCTGCTGCGCTATTACGAGGCCCAGGCCCTGCTCGCCCCGGCCCGGGCGGCCAATGGTTACCGCGACTACGACGAGCACCTGGTGGAGCGCGTCACGCAGATCCGCGGCCTGCTCGACGCGGGGGTGCCCACCAGGATCATCAAGGAGATCCTGCCGTGTCTGGACGGTCCCGACTCGATCCATGTGAGCGGTGCGAGCGCCGCCCTGATCGAGAACCTGGAGCGGCACTGGGCCCAGATGGACGCCAAGATCCAGTGCCTCAGCAGGAACCGGGACGCGATCCGCGACTATCTCGACACGGTGCGTGAGGCCGGGCGTTAGCGAGGGGGCGCACACGGGCACTCGTCGCGGCATGAGTGTTCAGAAGACCAGCATCCTCGTCCTGGACTGTGCCGAACCCGTCGAACTCGCCCAGTTCTACGCCGAGTTGCTCGGTGGCGACATCGAGACCGCCTGCGATCCGGACTTCGTCGAGGTGGTCGGCGCGCAGGGCACCCACCTCGCGATCCGCCGCGACCACGGCTACGCCCCGCCCAGCTGGCCGCGCCCCGACGACTCCCTGCAGGCACACCTGAGGATCGTGGTGGCGCTCGGCGACATGGACGCCGCCGAGCGCGAGGCCATCACCCTGGGCGCGACCCCCGTCGACACCAAGGACAACAACGGGCCGCGCGACGAACGCGTCTACGCCGACCCCGCCGGGCACTCCTTCACGCTCGCCGTCTCGGCCAAGCGCTCCGAGCAGTCCGGCTCCTGAGCGCTCCCGGCCAGGGTCCCCGCCCCGACGTCCGCGGGCCCGCCGCACGCGTCCCATGGCGCCGTGCGCGGCGGGCCACCAGACTAGCGCCATGGCCGGAAAACGCAGCGCTGGGCTCCTGCTGTACCGCAGGGCGGGGGACGGCATCGAGGTGCTCGTCGGGCACATGGGCGGCCCGTTCTTCACGGGCCGGGACGCCGGCGCCTGGTCGATTCCCAAGGGCGAGTACGGCCCCGAGGAGGTGCCGGCGGCCGCGGCCCGGCGCGAGTTCGAGGAGGAGCTCGGACTGGCGCCGCCCGATGGCCCGCTCGTGCCGCTGGGAGAGATCGTGCAGCGGGGCGGCAAGACCGTGACGGTGTGGGCGGTCGAGGCCGACCTGGACCCGGCGGACGCGGTGCCGGGCACGTTCACCATGGAGTGGCCGCGGGGGTCGGGAACCCTGCGCGAGTTCCCCGAGATGGACCGCTTCGCGTGGCTCGCCCCCGAGGCCGCGGCGCCCCTGCTGGTCCACGGCCAGCGGACCTTCCTCGAACGCCTGGCCACCTACCTGGGCGACGGTTCGGCGGAAGACCGCAACTCGCGTTAGTCGCGACCCGGTCGGCCTGGGCGGCGATCTCGCTCCCCATGGCCTCACGGCCAGGAGCGGCCCTCCCATCAGCCCTCACGCCTTGGTTCATGCCATGCCGTAGGCCGCGGAAGAGGCGCGCCAACACTTCTCTCGCACCGGTATGTTGCGCGCAGGGAGGGCGCCCCATGGCCACACCGCACACCAGGACCGTCCGCGACCTGCGCCGCGACAACCGCGGCACGGTGCTGCGACGGCTGTACTTCGACGGCCCGATGAGCCGGCAGGCGCTCGGCCCGGCCACGGGGTTGAGTTCGGGCTCCATCAGCAACGTCGTCACCGATCTGCTCGCCGACGGGCTCCTGGAGGACGCCGGGGTGGTGGACTCCGACGGCGGAAGACCGCGCACCCTGCTGCGGATCGCTCCCGCGAGCGGCCATCTCATCGGCGTGGACGTCGGCGAGACCCGGATCAGGGTCGCGCTGTTCGATCTCGCACTGCGCGAACTCGCCCGCGCCGAGCATCCGTTGGGCGCGGGAGGTTACGACGTCGGGCGCGTCGTCGGCCACATCGGCGCGGGGGTGGCCGCGGTGCTGCGCGAGAGCGGGCTCGATCCGCGGCGACTGCTCGGCGTGGGGGTCGGCGTGCCGGGCATCGTCGACCGCGGCTCCCCCGAGGGGGCCGTGGTGCACGGGCAGACCATCGGCTGGGACGCGGTGCCGCTGGAGTCGCTGCTGCGGGACTCCCTCCAACTCCCTCCCGGAGTCGGGTACTTCATCGAGAACGGCGCCAAGACGCTGGGGCAGGCCGAGATGTGGTTCGGCGGCGGCCGCGGCGCCGTGGACGCGGTGGTCGTCCTGGTCGGCTCCGGCGTCGGCGCCTGCGTCGTCTCCGGCGGCGCGCTCTGCGGTGGCGCGTACAGCGGCGCCGCCGAGTGGGGCCACACCACCGTGCACGTGCGCGGCCGGCGCTGCCGCTGCGGCGCGCTCGGCTGCCTGGAGGCATACACGGGCGCCGAAGCACTCCTTCGGCGCTGGCGCGAGGCGGGCGGGGACCTGCCCCCGGAGCCCTCCGAGGAGGAGGCCCTGAGCGCGCTGCTCGCCGCCGCGCACCCCCGGGACGAGGGCGTCGCCGCGAGCCCCGCGGCCCTGGAGGTGCTCGGGGAGTGCGCCGAGTACCTGGGCGCCGGACTCTCCGACCTGATCAACCTCTACACCCCCGAGCGCATCCTCATCGGCGGCTGGGCGGGCCAGCGACTGGGCCCGCACATCCTGGAGTCCGTGCGCCGCCACGCCACCGCCTACGCCCTGCGCCACCCCGCGGAACGCGTCACGATCGAACTCGGCAGCCTGGGCCCGGACGCCGTCACCGTGGGCGCGGCCACCCTGCCGCTGGCCGGGTTCTTCGCGCGCGGCGGTCGCCGCACCGCAGCGGGTGAGCGGGCGGCACCCGCCGGAAAGGCGGGCCGGCACACCTCGGCGCCAGGGCTGGCGACCCGCTGATCATTTCCCGGTGAATTCACGCCGCGGATCCTGGAATTCGACCGGAATCAGCATTCCCATAAGCCGGGCTTTCAGGATCTAATAGCCGGTACGACGAGTTTGAATCGCGTCTCTTATGCCGTGCACCGCATCCGCTCCGACCTGCGCGGGAGCGGTTTTTCGCGGCCCTCCCAGCGCCATTTCCGGCCTGCCGCCGGCACATGCCCCTTGTGGTGCCCGAATTCCAGGAACACCATCGGTCCTCGTCCAACCCCGTCGAGGAGGTACCAGTGAACGCTCCTGTGAATAACCAGCGGATGAGTCTCGGCCCGGACGCGGCACGGCAACTCGCCACCGCGACCAAGACCGCTCCGCAAATGCGCGGCATCACCCCGCGCTATCTGCTGCGCGCCCTGCCCTGGGTCGATGTCGAGTCCGGTGTCTACCGGGTCAACCGCCGCCGCTCGTTCGTCCTGGGCGACGACCGGATCAGCACGTACGACGAGGACGGCACCCCGCGCGTCATGCCGGGCGACCTGCGCGAGCTGCCCTACTTACGCGACGCCGAGGACGCGCTGCTCGGCGAACTCGCGGGGGCCTTCACCCCGGTGACCTTCGACGCGGGCCAGGTCCTGGTCCAGGAGGGCGACCCGGCCGACCGGCTGTGGATCCTGGTGCAGGGCCGCGCGGAGAAGCGGGTCACCGGCCGCTACGGCGAGGACGCCCTGCTCGAAGTGGCGGGCGACGGCCAGTTCTTCGACCTCGACGCGTGGACCCGCGGCGAGGCGATGCCCTACCGGGTCAAGGCGCTCACGCCCGGCACGGCACTGTGCGCCGAGCGGTCCGCGCTCACCCAACTCGCCGACCGCAGCGAGCAGTTGCGGACCGCCATGGACCTGTACGCCACGGGCGACACCGTCAAGCCGGGCTCCGAGGTGCCCATCGACCTCAGTTCCGGGCACGTCGGCGAGGTCGACCTGCCCGGCACCTACGTCGACTACGAGGACGCGCCGCGCGAGTACCACATGACGCTCGCCCAGACCGTGCTGCGGGTCCACACCCGGGTGGCGGACCTGTACAACGGCCCGATCGACCAGACCCGGGCCCAGTCCAACCTGACGGTGCAGGCCCTGCGCGAGCGGCAGGAGGCGGCGCTGCTCAACCACCCCGAGTTCGGCCTGCTCAACAACGTCTCCGCCGGCCAGCGCGTCCAGTCCCGCACCGGCTCGCCGACCCCGGACGACCTCGACGAGCTCCTCGCGAAGGTGTGGAAGCAACCGGGGTTCTTCGTCGCGCACCCGAGGGCGATAGCCGCGTTCGGCCGCGAATGCACCCGGCGGGGCGTGCCGCCGGTGACCGACAACCGGTTCGGCAGCCCCATGCTCACCTGGCGCGGGGTGCCGCTGCTGCCCTCCGACAAGGTCAGGTTCTCGGGCGGCGGCAGCGTGGGCACCACGGAGATCCTGCTCATGCGCACGGGCGAGGCCGAGCAGGGCGTGGTGGGGCTGCGGCCGGCCGCGGTGCCCGACGAGATCGAACCGGGCCTGTCCATGCGGAACATGGGTGTCGACCAGAAGGGCATCACCTCGTACCTGATGACCGCGTACTTCAACACGGCCGTCCTGGTGGAGGACGCGATCGCGGTGCTCCAGAACGTCGAGGTGTCCAACTACCATGACTATTCCTGACGTCACGGAGCGCACCGTCGCCGGCCGCCGGCCGGGCACGTTCTCACCCGAGTCGGCGCGCAAGGACTTCCCGATCCTGCACCGCACGGTCAACGGGCATCCGCTGGTCTGGCTCGACAACGCGGCCACCACGCAGAAGCCGCGCCAGGTCATCGAGGCGCTGGCCGGCTACTACGGTGCGGCGAACTCCAACATCCACCGGGGCGCGCACACCATGGCCCGTGAGGCCACCGAGATGTACGAGGCGGGGCGGGCCGCGGTCGCGGACTTCCTGGGCGCGCCCTCGCCCGACTCCATCGTGTTCGTGCGGGGCACGACCGAGGCCGTCAACCTGGTCGCGCAGAGCTGGGGCCGGGCGAACCTCGGCCCCGGCGACGACATCCTCGTCCCCGTCCTTGAGCACCATTCGGACATCGTCCCCTGGCAGTTGATCGCGAAGGAGACCCGGGCGCGCGTCGTCCCGGTGCCGCTGCTCGCGGACGGGCAGATCGACCAGGACGCCTACGCCGACCTGCTCTCCTCGCGCACCCAGCTCGTCGCCATCAGCCAGGCCTCGAACGTCCTCGGCACCGTGCCGCCCGTGCGCGAGATGACCGCGCTGGCCCACCGCTACGGTGCGAGGGTGCTGGTCGACGGCGCGCAGGCGGTCGCCCACCTGCCCGTCGACGTGACCGAACTGGACGCGGACTTCTACGCGTTCTCCGGTCACAAGCTCTACGCCCCCACGGGCATCGGCGCGCTCTACGTCAAGCCGGAGGTCCTGACGGGCCTGCGGCCCTGGCAGGGCGGCGGCAACATGATCGACTCGGTGTCGTTCGAGCGCACCACCTTCGCCCCGGTGCCCCATCTCATGGAGGCGGGCACCGGGCACATCGGCGGCGTGGTCGGGCTGCTCGCCGCCCTGAACTGGTTCACGTCGTTCGACCGCACCGCCGTGGCGGCGTACGAGGACGGGCTCACGGCGTACGCGCAGCAGGCGATGGGGAGGGTGCCGGGCCTGGAGATCCTGGGGTCGGCGCCCAGCCGGATCGCGGTGCTCACGTTCACCCTGGCGGGCCACGATCCGGCGGAGATCGCCTCGTGGCTGGACCGCGACGGCATCGCGATCCGGGCCGGCCACCACTGCGCACAGCCCGCCCTGGCCCACTACGGACTGGAGTCGGCGGCCCGCGCCTCCTTCGCGCTGTACAACACCCCGGAGGAGGTGGACCAGCTCGTCGGGTCGCTCATGAGCCTGCGGGAATCGGCCTGATCCACGGGCAGCACTCCCCTCGGCCCCGTACCACCCGCGAGAGACCGGGCGGCACGGGGCCGAGAGCGTAGGCGGTGGGCGTTCGGGTCGCATCCCGCGTGGACCGGGTGTGTGATGGAAGGGACGCGTCGAGGGGCCAGGCCGTGATCCGCCGGGCGCCCCAGGGGGCAGCAGTGACGAAGGGAGTCGCTCATGCACACCGGACGCACACGTCGAGCCGTGGCCGCGGGCCTGCTCGCCTGCGGTCTTTCCGCGGGAAGCGTCGCCATGGCGGTCACCGCCGCCGCGGCCCCGGCGCACCATGACGACGGGACCGTGTGGGGCACCGTCACCTCACGCATCGAGCTGAACATCCGGGACGAGCCGAACCTGCGCGCCGATGTGGTGACGAGTCTGGCGCCGGGCGCCCAGGACCGGCTGGAGTGCAAGACACACGGGTCGAGCGTCGACGGCACCAGCTGGTGGTACTGGCTGGACCGGGCCGGCGGCTGGGCGAGCGCCGCCTACGTCGACGCGCAGGGCCGCGTCCCCGACTGCTAGCGACCCCCACCCCGGACCGGGCCGTGCGCCCGGTCCTCCTGGTCCATCCATCGGTCGCGACGGAGCCCCACCGCAGGGTGCGGTGGGGCTGCCGCGCTGTGCGGGCCGTCACACACACCGCCGCCCCCGCGCGCCCCGTCCTCACGACCGGGGCGATCGCACGTCCTCGCGGCCGCCTGCCGATGCCTTCGCCCGTGCTCCAGCGCCCGTCCATGGGCCCGTCCAGGACCCGCCGTGGCCCGGAGGGACACTTTCGCGACTCCCCCTCCCTTTCTCTTGACATGCACGTGACTGACCGCTGAGATGTGGTTGCTTTCGTTCGACGCCGTTCGTTTGTGCGCCAAATACCCTCACTGGAGCCGCACTTGACTACCGAACTGCACAGTTTCAGACAACGCCTGATCGCCACGCTGGGCACGCTCGCTCTCGTCGCGGGCGGCGTGACGGTCGCCGTGGAGGTCGCGGCCGCGCCGCCCGCCGCGGCCGTGGACAACGGTCTGGCGCGCACCCCGCAGATGGGGTTCAACAACTGGAACTCCACGCACTGCCGCGCCGAGTTCAACGAGTCGATGGTCGAGGGCATCGCGGACGCCTTCGTCGCGCAGGGCCTCAAGGCCGTCGGCTACACCTATGTCAACATCGACGACTGCTGGGCGCTGCCCAACCGGGACGCCTCCGGCAACCTCGTCCCCGACCCGGTGCGCTTCCCGCACGGCATCAAGGCGGTCGCGGACTACGTGCACGCCAAGGGCCTCAAGTTCGGGCTCTACTCCAGCGCGGGCACCAAGACCTGTGACACCCAGGGCTTCCCCGGCGGCCTGGGCCACGAGCGGCAGGACGCGAACCTGTGGGCGTCCTGGGGCGTCGACTACCTCAAGTACGACAACTGCAACAACACGGGTGTGGACGCCAAACAGCGCTACCAGGCCATGGGAGACGCCCTCAAGGCCACCGGCCGGCCCATCCTCTACAGCATCTGCGAGTGGGGCTCCAACCAGCCCTGGAACTGGGCGCCCGGCATCGGCAACTCCTGGCGCACCACGGGCGACATCAGCGACAACTGGTCGAGCATGATCGGCATCGCGCACCAGAACCAGTCACTCGCACCGTACTCCGGCCCCGGCGGCTGGAACGACCCGGACATGCTGGAGGTGGGCAACGGCGGCATGACGGACACCGAGTACCGCACCCACTTCAGCCTGTGGTCCCAGATGGCGGCGCCGCTGCTCATCGGCAGCGATCTGCGCAGTCCGAGCGCGGCCACCCTCGCCATCCTCAAGAACACCGACGTCATCGCGGTCGACCAGGACCCGCTCGGCAAGCAGGGCACGGTGGTGTCCAGCTCCGGCGGCCTGGTCGTGATGTCCAAACCCCTCGCTGACGGCGGGCGTTCGGTCACCCTCACCAACGAGAACACCTCCGCCCGGACGATCTCCACGAGCGTCGACGCGCTCGGCATCGGCGGCGCCTCGTCCTACGCGCTCAAGGACCTGTGGTCCAAGGCGACGAGCAGCACCACCGGCACGATCAGCGCGTCGGTACCGGCGCACGGCACGGTGATGTACCGGGTGACGCCGGGCACCCCGGTGCCGCCGCCGACCGGCCTCAACCAGCTCAGCGACCTGCCGTGGCTGTCGGCCGTGAACGGCTGGGGCCCGGTCGAGCGCGACCACAGCAACGGCGAGCAGGCCGCCGGTGACGGCCGGACCCTCACCATCAACGGCACCACCTACGCCAAGGGCCTCGGCGCGCACGCCCCCTCGGACATCGCGTACTACCTGGGCGGCGGCTGCCGTTCGCTCGGGGTCGACGTGGGGGTGGACGACGAGGCCACGGCGGGGGGTTCGGTCGTCTTCCGGATCTACCGCGACGACACGCTGGTCGCGGACAGCGGGCTGCGCACCGCGAGCGATCCGGCCAAGCATCTGACGGCGGATCTCACCGGCGCCACCAAGCTGCGGCTCGTGGTCACCGACGGCGGCGACGGCACCACCTATGACCACGCCGACTGGGCGAACGCCCAACTGGCCTGCGGCCGGGGCCCGTCGGCGGGGACCCACGCGCTCAGCGACCTGCCCTGGACGTCGGCGGCCAACGGCTGGGGGCCGGTCGAGCGCGACCGCAGCAACGGCGAGCAGGCCGCGGGCGACGGCACCACCCTGACCATCAACGGCACCACGTACGCCAAGGGCCTCGGGGTCCACGCGGCGTCGGCGGTGACGTACTACCTCGGCGGCACCTGCACCGCGTTCAACGCGAGCGTGGGCGTGGACGACGAGGTGGGCGCCAAGGGCTCGGTCGTCTTCCAGGTGTACCGCGACGGTGCGCTCGCCGCCGACAGCGGCAGGCTCACCGGGGCGGACGCCGCCAAGGCGATCGCGGCGGACCTGACCGGGGCCAACGAACTGAAGCTGGTCGTGACGGACGCCGGGGACGGGGTCGACTACGACCATGCCGACTGGGCCGCCCCGCAACTGACCTGCTCCTGAGCCCAGTTGCCCGTTGGCGGCACACGGGACCGTGCGCACCGACAGGCGCGGCACGGCGACGACAGGTGCGACCCTGACGGGAGTGGGTGAGCACGGCCGGGGGCCTCGTCCTGACGGACGGGGCCCCCTCCCGGTCGGCTACTTGGTCGCCACGACCAGTCGGGCCCGGGGGCTTCCGTCCGGACGGCGGCCCAGCTCTTCCAGCGCGTACAGCTCCACACCGAAACCGGCGGCCACGAGGTCGCGCCGCACGTTTCCGAGGCGGAACCCCCGGTAGTACATGACGAACGGGGGACGCCACAGCGCGTTGCGCACTCGCATCGCCGCGTCGAAGCCCAGCAGGGCGAGGTGGCCGGGGCTGCCCGGCCGGGCGGGCGCCACCACCGGGAACGCGAACCGGCCGCCCGGCCGCAGCGCCGCATGGGCCTGCGCGAACAGGTTCGGCCGCTCCCTGGGCAGGAAGTGCCCGAACGCGCCGAAGCTGACGGCCAGATCGAACGCGGCCCGCAGCGGCAGCGCCCGCGCGTCGGCCCGCAGCAAGGTGGCCTCCGGATGCGCACGGGCGGCGACGTCCAGCATGCCGGCGCTGATGTCGATCCCGGTGACGTTCTTCCGGCACACGGCGGCCAGCACGTCGAGGCCCGCGCCGGTGCCGCAGCACAGGTCGAGCCCCCGGTCGAAGGGGCCGAGCCCGTCGAGGACGGCCGCCACCGCATCGAGGATCGCCCCCGGTGTGCGGAAGGGAGTGTGGTCGAACTTCGGGGCCAGGAGGTCGTAGCCGTGCTCGACGGACGACAGCGCCTGGGCGGCCAGCTCACGGACGGTGGGGCCCTGGGGGGTGAACATGGCTGCCCAGCTTAGAGGCTGCGCACGGGGGCCCGGTGTGCGCCGGGCGGGGCGGGCGCACAGGTCAGACGGGGACGGCCTGTTCGGCGTGGGCGGGACAACGGGCGCCGCGGACCACCGCGTGGGCCTCGGCGGCCAGGGTGCGGCGGTCGGTGCCCCACAGCGGCGGGTGCGCGGTGACCCGCACGCTCAGGTCGCGGGCGGCGGCCACCCGGCGCAGCGAGGTCGTGAAGTCGTCGCCGCCGAGGAAGGCCGCGACCGTGCTGGGGACGCCGCGCTGTACGTAGTCGACGGTGATCGGCCGCACCGGCGCGCCCGCGTCGACGGCCGCCTGGAACGCGGCCCGCCGGAACCGGCCGCCCGCCACGGTGCACCAGGTCGTCGCCTGCGGGAAGACCAGGACGGACCGGCCGGCTTCGAGGGTGGCGGCCAACTCCGCCACGATGCAGGGGAGTTCACGTACGGCGCCCCGGTCGATGAAGCGGGTGCCGATGCGGCGGGCCAGCGTGCCGACCACCGGCCACTGGCCCACTTCCCGTTTGGCGAGCACGCTGACCGGCTCCACTGCGAGCAGCGCCACGGCGTCGAGCCAGGAGATGTGGTTGGCGACGAGCAGCGCTCCCCCGCCGCCTCCGGGCGGGACCGGCCCGGTTTCGAGCCGCACGCCCAGGGCGTCGAGGACGGCGCGGGCCCGGGCGCGCAGGACGGCGGGCGCGGCAAGCCGGTCGCCCAGCGCCACGGTGCGGATCAGGGTGTGGGTGAGGGCCGCGTACCGGCGGGCCGCCTCGGTCAGCGGCACCCGCGGCTCCGTCTCGCGCACACAGTCCGGGGTGCAGGGCGCCGCAACCGACCACGGGTTCATCGGGTGTCCCCCAGGAAGTAGCGGCGGTAGCGCTCGCCGAGCCGGTCCATGTCGAGCAGCACGAAGAAGTCGGCCACGTTGAACTCGGGGTCATATGTGGGCGCGCCACACATCCAGGCGCCGAGCCGGAAGTAGCCGCGCAGGAGGGGTGGCAGGTCGGCGTAGCTGGGGCGGCCCTCCACCGGGCCCGCGGGCAGCCAGGGGCGGTGGGGGTGCACCCTGAGCTCGGGCGGCGAGGAGTGCTTGGCATTGCCGAGCAGCCAGGCACTGGAGGCGGCCGTGCCGCCGTCGGCCAGCGGCACGGACGCGCAGCCCGCCAGGTAGCGGTGGCCCGACAGCAGGACATAGCGCGCCAGCGCCGACCACATCAGGTTGATGACCGCGCCCGAACGGTGGTCGGGGTGGACGCAGGAACGCCCCGCCTCGATCATCGACGACCGCAGCGGGGCGAGCGCTTCGAGGTCGAACTCGCCCTCGCAGTAGGAGCGTTGGGACCGTCCGGGCGGCAGCAGCCGGTAGGTGCCGACCACGTCGCCGCTGGAGGTGTCGGTGACGATCAGGTGGTCGGCGCGGGCGTCGAAGGAGTCGATGTCGTGGCCGGGCAGCGGGGTGGTGAGCGTGGCGCCCATCTCTTCGCCGAAGACGCGGTACCGCAGCCGCTGGGCGGCCCGGATCTGCTGCTCGGTGTCCGCGATGGAGGTGACGTAGGAGGAGCCGGTGGCCGTGGTTGCGGTGGATATCGAGAGCATGGGTGTGGCGTTCTCCGCGACGTGGTGCACAGTCGAATCCCTCTGTGGTTTCCGCATGGGCTTCCGCGCAGTGAGTATGGGATCGCCATATGTGCTCCCGGTGAATTGCACACGACGCCGCGTCGGGCATTGCCCGGCTCGAAGACGCCCACCACCGGGCCGGCGACGATGCCCCCGATGACCGTTATATGACCTTTCCGTAACAGCCACACTCTGGAAAATCCCCCGCCGTACGGCTGTGACCTGCACCGATAGGCGGATCACCAAGGCGTCGATGTGCTGCCGCTCTTGGACATCGGGGCGCCCGGCCTGATCTGCTGATCACTCCATGTCCGGTTCAACCCCATTCGGTACGTCTCTGGGAGTGTGATGAACAAGCCGCTGCGCCACATAGCCGTCTTCTGCGGGGTGATGGTGTTCGCCCTGCCGATCCGGGCGACGTGGGTCCAGTTCGTGAAGGGCGACGCCCTCGCCGGCGATGAGCACAACCGCCGGGTCCAGATCGAGGCCTTCTCGCAGCCGCGTGGCGACATCGTGGTGGGCGGGAAGCCGATCACCGGGTCGGTGCAGACGCCGGGCTCCGACTTCAAGTACAAGCGCACCTACCAGGACGGCCCGATGTACGCGCCGGTCACCGGCTACCTCTCCCAGGCGCAGGGCGCCACCTTCCTGGAGGGCGTGCACGCGAAGGTGATGAACGGCAAGGACGACCGGCTCTTCCTCGACCGGACCAAGTCGATGCTCACCGGGAAGGCCCCGCGCGGCGGCGATGTGATCACCACCATCGACCCGGCCGCGCAGAAGGCCGCGTACAAGGGGCTGACGGACCTCAACGCCAAGGGCGCGGTCGTCGCCCTCGATCCGCGCTCCGGCAGGATCCTCGCGATGGTGAGCACGCCCTCCTACGATCCCTCCGTCTTCGCCGGGATCTCCAAGAAGGAGGGCGAGGAGTTCAAGAGGCTCGACGCCGACAAGAGCAAGCCGCTGAACAACCGGGCGATCCGCGAGGTGTACCCGCCGGGGTCCACCTTCAAGATCCTCACCGCGGCCGCCGCCCTGGAGCACGGCGTCGTGAGCGACATCAACGCCCCGATGCCGGACGCCCCGGCCCCCTACACCCTGCCGCTCAGCACCACCCAGGTGGGCAACGACGTCGAGAACTCGCTGTGCGACAAGGTCTCCCTCAAGACCGGCATGCAGTGGTCCTGCAACAACGTGTTCCTGCAGACCGCGCTCAAGACCGGCAAGGACAAGATGCGCGAGACGGCCGAGAAGTTCGGCTTCAACCACGAGCAGTTCACTCCGGTCCGCACGGCGAAGAGCGGCTACCCGGACAAGCTGGACAAGCCGCAGACCGCGCTGACCGGCATGGGCCAGGGCAGCCTGACCAGCACCCCGCTCCAGATGGCCATGGTGACCGCGGGGATCGCCAACAACGGCAAGGTCATGAAGCCGTACATGGTCGACGAGCTGCGCGGCCCCGACCTCTCGACCCTGGAGAAGGCCCAGCCCGAGGCCCTCAGCCAGGCCGTCTCCGAGAGCACCGCGAAGAAGGTGCAGGAGATGATGGAGTTCACCGCGAGCGACGGCACCGCGAAGAAGGTGAGGATGGAGGGCGTCACCGTCGGCGGCAAGACCGGCACCGCCCAGCACGGAGCCGATGTGCGCGAGGAGCGCCCGTACGCCTGGTTCGTGTCGTACGCCAAGCAGAGCGACGGCACCTCGCCGGTGGCGGTGGCGGTCTTCGTGGACCCGGCGGACATGGACATCAAGCGGTCCGAGATCGCCGGTGGCAAGCTGGGCGCGCCGATCGCGAAGTCCGTGATGGAGGCGGTCCTGAAGAAGTGACCGCGGTCCTCCGCGCGTCCGGCGCGCCCCCTCGCTCCTGAGGGGCCCGGACCCGGGACCCGGCGCGACCCGGCCCCGCCCGACCGGCGGGGCTAGGTCGCGCTGCGCTCGCTCTCCACCCTCAACTCCCGCTCCACGGCCGCCTCGTACGCCGGATCGGGCTCGGCCACGACCGTGCCGAAGCGGCCCGCCCGCAGCAGGGCGTGCCAGCGTTCGGCGCTCCAGTCGGCGGGCGCGGTGGACTCGATGAAGTCCTCGACCAGGGCGAGGAAGCGGGCCGCATCCGAGTGGAAGGGGAAGTGCCCGGCCCCCTCGAAGACCTCCAGCCGGCTGCCCGGCATCGCGGCGTGCGCGCGGTGGGCGTGCCGTTCGGGTACGACGCTGTCGCGCGAGCCCCAGATGAGCAGGGTGGGCATGCCCTGGGTCAGATAGCAGCGGTCGAGCATGGTGACGACCTGGCCGCGCCAGTCGACGACCGCGCGCAGGGTGCGGATGAAGACGCTCCGGGACCTGGCGTCGGGCAGTGCGTCCACGAGGCCGAGCAGCTCCGGGGCGTCCTGGCCGAGGTCGCTGTCGAGCAGCCGCATCAGTTCGATGACGAGGCGGACCGGCCCACGCATCCCGGGCCGCGAGAGCAGGGCGAGCACCAGCTCGGCGCCGGGCAGGGCCGCGGCGCGCAGGACCGGGTTGACCTCGCGGCCCACGCCCCCGGCGCCGACCAGGACGAGCCGCTCGGTCAACTCCGGGTACTGATAGGCGAATTGCATGGCCACGCCGCCGCCGAGCGAGTGCCCGACCAGGGTGGCCCGTTCGATGCCGAGGACCCCGAGCAGGTCCCGGACGCCGTTGGCGTACGCGGCCACCGAGTAGTCGGCGCGCGGCTTGTCGGAGGCGCCGTGGCCGAGCAGGTCGGGCGCGAGGACGGTGTAGCGGCGGGCGAGGCCGGGGATCAGCCCGGCCCAGGTGGCGGAGGAGTCGCCGATGCCGTGGATCAGCACGACGGGCGGCCCCTGCCCCGCGGTCCGGTACGCCCGGCGGTACCCGTGCACCACGCGGTGGCGCGGACGCACGTCCTGGCCGCCCACCGGGCGCAGCCTCGTGCCACTAGCCATCGACAACCTCCCCGATCACGCCCGCACCGCTTCCCCGTGCGCGCTCCCCGTCACCGTTCCCGGTAACGAGCCTAGAACCAGGGGCGCATGCGCGATTACCAGCAGATTTCGCCACGGACAAGCCTGCCGTCGCACGTTTCTGCCATGTACGGTTCAACCGCGCGCCGCGCAGGCGTCCGTACAACGACGTTCTACGCGCGCAGACTTGGTGTCCCCACCACCTTGGCCCCCACCCTCACGGAGGTACACAGGATGCTCGGAGCCAGAAGTTCCGGACGCTCCCATCGCCGGACCGCCGGTGTGCTGACCGCACTCGGCGCGCTCGTCGTCGCGGGCGGCGCGGCCGCCCAGGCCGCCACCCCGCCCGCGTCGCCCGCCCCCCGGGCCGCGGCCGCCACCCAGCACCGGGTGCTGTTCGACAATTCCAAGGCGGAGACAGCCGGCAACGCCGACTGGATCATCAGCACCAGCCAGCCGGACCCGCTCGGCGAGAACCCCTCCCCCAGCTCCGAGGGCGACTGGACGGGCGCGCTGTCCTCGTGGGGCGTGGCGCTCCAGAAGACCGGCAACTACGCCCTGAAGACGCTGCCTTCGGGCGGCACGATCACGTACGGCACCTCTTCGGCGACGGACCTGAAGAACTTCGACACGTTCGTGATGCCCGAGCCGAACGTGCTGCTCAGCGCGTCCGAGAAGACCGCCGTGATGCAGTTCGTGCGCAACGGAGGCGGCCTGTTCCTCATCTCCGACCACACCGGTTCCGACCGCAACAACGACGGCGCGGACGCGGTGAAGGTCATCAACGACCTGATGTCCAACAACAGCGTGGACTCGTCGGACCCGTTCGGCTTCTCGGTCGACTCGCTCAACATCGGCACCGACAACCCGCGGGCCATCAGCGACGCCTCCGACCCGGTCCTGAACGGCTCGTTCGGCAAGGTGACCGGCAGCATCATCCGCAACGGCACCACCGCCACCCTCAAGCCGTCCGACAACCCGGCGGTCAAGGGCGAGGTCTACCGCACCGGCTACTCCGGCAACACCGGCGCCTTCTTCGCCACCAGCACCTTCGGCAGCGGCCGTGTCGCCTTCTGGGGCGACAGCTCACCGATCGACGACGGCACCGGCCAGCCGGGCAACAACCTGTACGACGGCTGGAACGACCCGGCGGGCACCGACGCCGCGCTCGCCCTCAACGCCACCGAGTGGCTCTCGGGCGCGGGCGGCAGCACCGGGGGCGGCGGCATCCCCACCCCGTGCACCCCGGCCCAGCTGCTCGCCAACCCCGGCTTCGAATCGGGCAGTTCGGGCTGGACGGCCACCAGCGGCATCATCAACACCAGCAGTGGCGAGCCCCCCTACTCCGGCGCCTACAAGGCCTGGCTCGGCGGCAAGGGCACGGCGCACACCGACACGCTGGCCCAGACGGTGACCATCCCGGCGGGCTGCGCGGCCTCGCTCGGCTTCCAGCTGCACATCGACACGGACGAGACGACCACGAGCACGGCGTACGACACCCTCAAGGTCCAGGTGCTGGGCAGCGGCGGATCGGTCCTGGCCACCCTCGCCACGTACTCCAACCTCGACGCGGCGGACGACTACACCCAGCACACCTTCGACCTCGGCGCCTACGCGGGGCAGACGGTGACGCTCAAGTTCACCGCGACCGAGGGCTCCAAGCTCCAGACGTCGTTCGTCATCGACGACACCGCGCTCACGGTGAGCTGATGAGCGCTCCCGCCCGGGTCCCGGCCCGGGCGGGTCAGCCCCGCAGCCGCACCGGCAGGGACTCAACGCCGTACACGATCGACAGCTTGCGGAAGGCGAGTTCCTCGGCCGGCACGGCCAGGCGCATCCCGGGGAAGCGGCGGACCAGGGCGGGGAAGGCGGCGCGCAGCTCCATGCGGGCCAGTTCCGCGCCGATGCAGCGGTGGATGCCGTAGCCGAAGGCCAGGTGGCCGCTCGCCCTGCGGGACGGGTCGAAGCGGGCGCCGTCCGGGGTGAACGCGGCGTCCCGGTTGGCGCCGCTCAGCGAGCAGAGCACCATGTCGCCCTTGGGGATGCGCACCCCCGCGATCTCGACGTCCTCGCGGGCGAAGCGCGGGAAGGCCAGCTGCACGACGGTGAGATGGCGCAGCGCCTCCTCGACGAATGTCGCGGCCGCCGCCTCGTCGTCCGCTATTCGCGCGAAGGCGTCCGGTTCCTGGAGCAGGACGAGGGCGCCGAGCGCCAGCATGCTCGCGGTCGTCTCGAACCCGCCGGTCAGCACGCCGTCGGCGAGCCCCGCGAGTTCGTCGTCGCCGACGCTGTCCCCGTGCTCCTTGACGATCATGCCGAGGAGGCCGTCGCCCGGGTTCTCGCGCTGCTTCTTGACGACGTCGCGGAAGTAGGACAGAGAAGCCGACATCGCGCCGAGCGGGGCGGTCGCGCCGGCGAACAGGTCGAAGCGCTCCATGGCGAGCTGCTGGAAGTCGTCGCGGTCCTCGTAGGGCACGCCCAGCAGTTCGCAGATGGTCAGCGAGGGAATGGGCAGCGCGAAGGCCTCCACCAGGTCGACCGGCCCGTCCGCGGCCTCCATCGCGTCGAGCCGCTCCTCGACGAGGGCGTCGATGCGCGGGGTCAGCCGGCGCAGGCGCCGCATGGTGAACTCGGGCGTCAGGATGCGGCGCAGCCGGGTGTGCACCGGCGGATCGCTGAAACCGAGCCCGCCCGGGTGCTGCTCCTCGACGACTCCCGCGTTGCCCGCGAGGTGGGTGAAGTCGTTGCTGAACCCGTCGGTGGAGCCCAGTACGGCCTTCACGGCGTCGTGGCCGGTGACGACCCAGGCGTCCATGCCGAACGGCAGCGGGACCTTGCTGACCGGCTCCTCGGCCTGCCGGGCGGTCAGCTCGGCCACCGGGTCGAGCCCGTCCCGGCGCAGCGGCATCAGCAGCGCGTCGGGCAGGAGCGAGATCGTGCCGGGCCCGATGCCGCGCTTCTGGATCCTGGCAAGGTAGGTGCGCCCGAGCCACATGGTGACTCGGGAACGGAGATTTACCCTCAAGGCGGACTCCAAGGACAAGTTGTGCGGCCAGGGCACCGGTACGGACTGAGTGGCTCAGGATAAGTGGCTCAGCGCCCCCGCCGAGCCGCCAGGGCCCCGGCTCACCAGCGGTTCGCGGCCGCGACGGGGCCGCCCTCGCACGAGCCCGGGTGGCCGATCGCCCGGGTCCGCGCCGGATACGACCGGCGGTCCGGCGTTCCCCCGCAGGACGGTGCGACTCAACTCGCCGGTCACACAAGCCGATCTACGGTGTCGGTACCGCCGTACCCGATCCTGGGAGGAACCGTGCGCCTGCGCACCGCCGTCACCGCCGCGACCGCTTCACTGGCCGTCGCCGTCTCCGCGAGCGTCACCGATGCGACCGCCGCGGAACGGGCGCCCGCACGTGCCCCGCACGCCTGCTCCTCGTCCACCGCGCTCGACGGCTTCTGGGACGGTCTGGACAAAACGGTGTATCAGGGCACGGTGGTCGGCAATCTGTCCGGGCTTGCCGTGGACACCGACGGCACCGTCGCCGCGCTGTCCGACCGTTCGCGGCTCTTCGGCCTGACGGTGGGCCGGGGTCCGGTGGCCGCTCCCACCCGCGTCGTTCCGCTCGCGGACGAGAAGGGGGCGCCGCTCGACTCGGAGGCCGTCGTCGTGGAGCGCGACGGCTCCCGCCTGATCACCTCGGAGACCGAGCCGTCCGTACGCCGCTACGACCGCGACGGCAGGCCGCTGGGTCGCCTGCCCGTCCCCGACGCGCTGCGGGTCGCCCCGGCCGGCCGCGCCGTCACCAACGCCACCTTCGAGGGCCTCGCCCTCCAGCCCGGCGGGCACACCCTGGTCGCCTCGATGGAGGCCCCGCTGTCCGGTGACGGCAAGGACGCGGCCGGTCGCTCGCTCGTACGCTTCCAGACCTGGCACCGCGGCGGCCCCACGGACGGTTTCCGCCTCGCCGGGCAGTACGCGTATCCCGCGGAGCCGAACACGGGTGTCTCCGAGATCACCGCGGCGGGCGACGGGCGGCTGCTGGTCCTGGAGCGCGGCTTCACCGCGGGCGTCGGCAACACCGTCCGCCTCTTCCTCGCCGACCCGCGCGGGGCGAGCGACGTGAGCGGGGTCGAGAACCTGCCGGGCCGGGCCAGGGCCGTGCGCAAGACCCTGCTCGCCGATCTGGCCGCCTGCCCCTCCCTGGGCGCGACGGCCAGGCAGCCGCAGCCCAACCCGCTGCTCGACAACATCGAGGGCGTGGCGGTCACGGGCCGCACCGGGGACGGCCGACTGCGGCTGCTCCTGGTCAGCGACGACAACGAGAACCCGAAGCAGATCACCCGCCTCTACTCGCTGACGGTCCGGCTGCCCCGCCACGTCTGAACCGCCAGGCGGGGCGGCCCCGTTCGGGCCGCGGCCGCGCGCAGCCTCCGGGACGAGGAAGCCGACCGCCCCGGCCGGAAGGATCCGGCCGGGGCGGCGGCGTGCTCAACTGCTCTCCCCCGAAGGGGAGTCGGGCTGGTTCAGGCGAGGGTGGCGATGGCCTGGTTCAGGGTCTTCGAGGGGCGCATGACCGCGGACGCCTTGGCGGGGTCCGGCTGGTAGTAGCCGCCGATGTCGACCGGCGAACCCTGCACCGCGATGAGCTCGTCGACGATCGTCGACTCCTGCTCGGTCAGCGTCTTGGCCAGCTCCGCGAACGCCTCAGCGAGCTGCGCGTCCTCGGTCTGCCTGGCCAGCTCCTGGGCCCAGTACAGCGCCAGGTAGAAGTGGCTGCCGCGGTTGTCGATGCCACCGAGCTTGCGGCTCGGCGACTTGTCCTCGTTGAGGAAGGTGCCGGTGGCGCGGTCGAGGGTGTCGGCGAGGATCTGGGCGCGCGCGTTGCCCGTGGTCGTCGCCAGGTGCTCGAAGCTGACCGCGAGCGCGAGGAACTCGCCCAGGCTGTCCCAGCGCAGGTAGTTCTCCTTGACCAGCTGCTGGACGTGCTTGGGGGCGGAGCCGCCGGCGCCCGTCTCGAAGAGGCCGCCGCCGTTCATCAGCGGGACCACCGAGAGCATCTTGGCGCTGGTGCCCAGCTCCAGGATCGGGAACAGGTCGGTCAGGTAGTCGCGCAGCACGTTGCCGGTGACCGAGATGGTGTTCTCGCCGCGGCGGATGCGCTCCAGCGAGAACGCGGTGGCCTCGACCGGCGACATGATCTCGATCCGCAGGCCCTCGGTGTCGTGCTCGGCGAGGTAGGTGCGGACCTTCTCGATGAGGACGGCGTCGTGGGCGCGGCCCTCGTCCAGCCAGAACACGGCCGGGTCGCCGGTGGCGCGGGCGCGGGTGACAGCGAGCTTGACCCAGTCCTGGATGGGCAGGTCCTTGGTCTGGCAGGCGCGGAAGATGTCGCCCTCGGCGACCTCCTGCTCCAGGACCACGTTGCCCGCGGTGTCCACGAGGCGGACGGTGCCGGCGGCCTGGATCTCGAAGGTCTTGTCGTGGCTGCCGTACTCCTCGGCCTTCTGCGCCATCAGGCCGACGTTGGGCACCGAGCCCATGGTGGCCGGGTCGAAGGCGCCGTGCGCGCGGCAGTCGTCGATGACGGCCTGGTACACGCCGGAGTAGCTGCTGTCCGGGAGGACGGCGAGGGTGTCGGCCTCCTGGCCGTCCGGGCCCCACATGTGACCCGAGGTGCGGATCATGGCCGGCATGGACGCGTCGACGATGACGTCCGACGGCACGTGCAGGTTGGTGATGCCGCGATCGGAGTCGACCATCGCGAGGGCGGGGCCCTCGGTGAGCTCGGCCTCGAAGGCCGCCTTGATCTCGGCGCCGATGTGCGGCACGTTGTCGAGGCCCTTCAGGATGCCGCCGAGGCCGTCGTTGGGGGACAGACCGGCCGCGGCCAGCACGTCACCGTACTTGTCGAAGGTCTTCGGGAAGAAGGCGCGCACCACGTGACCGAAGACGATGGGGTCGGAGACCTTCATCATGGTGGCCTTGAGGTGCACCGAGAACAGCACGCCCTCGGCCTTGGCCCGGGCGATCTGCGCGGTGAGGAAGCGGCGCAGCTCGGCCACGTGCATCACGGACGCGTCGACGACCTCGCCGGCCAGCACCGGTACGGACTCGCGCAGCACGGTGGTGGTGCCGTCGGCCGCCGCGAGCTCGATGCGCAGCGAACCGTCCTCGGCGATCACCGTGGACTTCTCGGTGGACCGGAAGTCGTCCGCGCCCATGGTGGCGACGTTCGTCTTCGAGTCGGAGGTCCACTTGCCCATGCGGTGCGGGTGGGCCTTGGCGTAGTTCTTGACCGACGCGGGGGCGCGGCGGTCGGAGTTGCCCTCGCGCAGGACCGGGTTGACGGCGCTGCCCTTGATCTTGTCGTAGCGCGCGCGGACGTCCTTGTCCTGGTCGGTCTTCGGGTCGTCCGGGTAGTCCGGCAGCGCGTAGCCCTGGCCCTGCAGCTCGGCGACGGCCGCCTTGAGCTGCGGGATGGAGGCCGACACGTTCGGCAGCTTGATGATGTTCGCGCCGGGCGTCTTGGCCAGCTCGCCGAGCTCGGCGAGCGCGTCGTCGATCCGCTGGCTCTCCTCGAGGAACTCGGGGAAGCTCGCGATGATGCGCCCCGCGAGGGAGATGTCACGGGTCTCCACAGTGACACCGGCGGTCGAGGCGTACGCCTGGATCACGGGCAGGAACGAATGCGTCGCCAGGGCCGGCGCCTCGTCAGTGTGGGTGTAGATGATGGTCGAGTCAGTCACCGGGTGCTCCGCTCCACGTCTGCAACATTGCTCGACATCAAGATATCTCGTGATCGCCCCGGGTCACGACGGGGCCCCGGCCCGATGCTGCTCACGGGGAGGTGCGGCCGAGGACCCGGGCGGGTCCACCGCGCAGCGGGCGGGAGCGGTGCCCGGAAGGGCACCGGGGTCAGGGCCGGACGGCGCGCGCCTCGAAGCGGCCGAGGCCCAGCTCTATGACGAAGGAGACCTGCTGCCCCTCGGACAGGGTGCGGGGCTCGTCCTCGATGTCCTCCCGCCGCACGTAGATGCCGTCGCGCTGCCCGATCGGCACGACGAAGCCGTAGCCCTTCTCCCGGTCGAAGTACTGGACGATCCCGTCGCACCTCACGTTCATGGCCTCACTCCTCGGGTGATCGCTTCCACGGCCCGCGACGGATCGCGAAAGGGGGAACCGGCTGGGTTCACACAGGGTGGGGACGTGGCGCGGATCGCCGCGCCGGAACAGGGCCTGCCCGCGAAGGGGGCTCCCGCCGTCCTGCAAGGGGAACCGTCCACGACCCCGGACCGACCGGGCGCCGCCGAAGCGGACACGTTCCTTATCGCTAGGTATACCTCCGGGCCCCGCGTTTGATACCTCCCGGTTCCGCCGTCCGGATGGCCCCGGCCCGAAGAAGGGCGAGCCTCCTGGCGGCCGGGCCGCCGGTGCCCGCGGCCGGCCAGGGCCCGCGGGAGGGGCCGGGCTCCTGGGCCGCGAGGGGCTCCGCAGACCCGCGCTCCGGAGACCCGGGGGCGGCTCGCGGGACGGCCCGGCGTCAGGTCCGCGTCCATGACGGCACGGTGCCCGTCAGCGGTCCGTCATGGTGGGCGGCCCCATGGGCTGCGGCCACATGGGCTGCGGCCACATGGGCTGCGGCCACATCGCGTCCCGCCCCATGGGACGGGGGACCACTCGCGAGGCAGCGGGAGACGGCACCACCTCCACACGCTCCACGGGCGGGCCCGAGGCGATGGTGTACGACGCCGTATGGGCGGGCGATGCCCGCTCGGCGGTGGGGTGCGCGGGGGCGCTGTTCGGGCCGCGACCCTGGGCCGGATGGCGGCGCGTGTGGCCCGGGAGACGGCCCGCGCGGTCTTCAGGCGCTCGGGCCCGCACTGGCCAACGGCCTCCCGCGCCAGGGCGGTTGCCACGGCGGACTCGCTCGTGCGCGGCGCCGCCCGGGACGCAAGCGGCGAGACGGCGTGACACCGGCCCACCTGCGAGGACGCTCCGCCCATGCGGCAGGATGGCAGCCCGTTCCGTGCGCGTACGGCCCGAACGAGGCTTCCGGCAGCACGATCTGACAGGCGACAAGGTGACACAGTGACGACACATCCCATACGGCGATCGACGGCGCCCCTCGCTCAACTCGCGTCCCCGCGCTGCCCGGAGGACGTCCGTTGAACCGGGGCCTCGTCCTGCACGACTGGGTGGCGGCCTCCATCGCCCTGGCCGCGGGCATCGCGGCCGGGCTGCTCCTGCGCGTCCTGCTGAGATGGCTCGGCAGGCACGCGCGAAGAACGCGCTGGACCGGCGACGACATCATCGTCGACGCGCTGCGCACCATCGCCCCGTGGGCGGCCGTGGTCGCGGGCGCAGCGGTGGCCGCCTCCGCGCTGCCGCTCACCACCCGGGTCGCGGGCATCGTCGACCACGGGCTGAACGCCCTGCTCATCCTCGTCATCACCCTCACCGCGGCCCGGCTCGTGGCAGGGCTCGTCCAGTCCCTGGCGCACTCCCGGACCGGGGTGGCCGGCTCGGCCACGATCTTCGTCAACATCACGCGGGTCGTGGTGGTCGCGATGGGCGTCCTGGTCGCCCTCGAAACCGTGGGCGTGTCGATAGCCCCGCTCCTGACCGCTCTGGGGGTGGGCGGCCTCGCGGTCGCCCTGGCGCTCCAGGACACCCTCGCCAACCTCTTCGCCGGGGTCCACATCCTCGCCTCGAAGACGGTGCAGCCGGGCGACTACATCCGGCTCAGCAGCGGCGAGGAGGGCTACGTCGTCGACATCAACTGGCGCAACACGGTGGTGCGCAACCTGTCGAACAACCTCGTCATCATCCCCAACGGGCGGCTCGCCCGGACGAACATGACCAACTACACCCGCCCGGAACAGGAGTTGTCGATCCTGGTGCAGGTGGGGGTCGGCTACGACAGCGACCTGGAGCACGTCGAGCGGGTGACGCTGGACGTCGTCGACAGCGTGATGGCCGACATCGCCGGGGCGCTGCCGGGGCACGAGGCCGCCGTCCGCTTCCACACGTTCGCGGACTCCAGGATCAACTTCACCGTGATCCTGGGTGTCGGGGAGTTCAGCGACCAGTACCGGATCAAGCACGAGTTCATCAAGCGGCTGCACCGGCGCTACCGGGCGGAGGGCATCTCGATCCCCGCGCCGACCCGGACCGTGTCCCTCCAGCAGGACGGCCCCGAGCCGCCGCCGACCCCGGCTCTGCTCCCCCACCAGCGCGAGGCGCCGCCCACGACCGTGGCGGACACTCGGCGCTGAGCCCGCCCCGCCCCGGACCCGCCACGGGCGCCCGGTCCGGGGCGGCGGCGTGCGGGAGACACCCGGACTGTCGGTGAGACACCGTCCGGCACCATGTTTTCGCAGGTCAGAGCCGCTGTCAGGGGGCGGTGGTAGCGTCGTTCGCATGACCCCGGAAGAGCTCGCCAACCTCGTGCACCTGCGCCGGGCGCGGGACCTCATCGACCGCGAGTACGCCAAGCCCCTCGACGTGCCGACCATGGCCCAGCACGCGCTCATGTCGCCCGCGCACTTCTCGCGGCAGTTCCGGGCCGCCTATGGCGAGACCCCGTACAGCTACCTCATGACCCGCCGGATCGAGCGGGCGATGGCGCTGCTGCGCGGCGGCATGAGCGTGACCGACGCGTGCATGACGGTCGGCTGTACGTCGCTCGGCTCGTTCAGCTCCCGGTTCACCGAGATCGTGGGCGAGACACCGAGCGCGTACCGCGGGCGGCTGCACGACGCGGTTGCGGCGATGCCCGCGTGCGTGGCGAAGGTGCGCACGCGCCCGACGCGCCATCCTTCCGCGGGGCCCGCGGGGCCGAGCAGGATCCGAGAAGCGGACGACCAGCCCGCCGCCTAACGTGGCAGCCATGACCAGCATCGCGCTCCAGTACTGCCACATCACCGTCAATGACCCGGACGAGGCCCTCGGCTTCTACCGCGACGCGCTCGGCCTCGAAGTGCGCAACGACGTCGCGTCCGGCGACTACCGATGGGTCACCCTCGGCAGCCCGACCCAGCCGGGGCTCGAGATCGTCCTGTCGGAGCCGCACGCCGGCCGCTCCCAGACCGACGGCGACGCCCTGCAGGAACTGCTCACCAAGGGCGTCATGCCGATGTTCGTCTTCAGGACCGACGACCTCGACACGACCTTCGAGAAGGTGCGCGCCTCGGGCGCCGAGGTGCTCCAGGAGCCCATCGACCAGCCGTGGGGGCCGCGCGACTGCGCCTTCCGTGACCCGTCCGGCAACCTGGTCAAGATCCAGCAGCAGGCCAAGGAGTAGCCGGACCGCCACCCTGCACACACAGCCGCACCGGCCCGGACCGCGCCCCTGGCGCACGGGCGGGTGCGGCTCTGGTGCGTCGGCGGCGCCGGAGCGGGGGCATGGATGCTGAACTCACACTCCGGCCGCGGACTGTGGTGTCCCGCCACATAGCGGCCTGACCTGGGCATTTCTACGGTGTGGCGACACACGACCGTCCCCACCCTCCCGGAAGTGGTACCCATGGCCGCCTCTTCGACCGCTCCCCCACCCGCCACCAACCTCAGGCGCATCGTCGCCGCCAGCCTCATCGGCACCACCATCGAGTGGTACGACTTCTTCCTGTACGGGTCGGCCGCCGCGCTGGTGTTCAACAAGTTGTTCTTCCCCGGGTCTGCCCCGCTCGTGGGCACGCTGCTCTCCTTCCTCACGTACGCGGTCGGGTTCGCGGCGCGGCCGCTCGGGGCACTCGTCTTCGGGCACTTCGGGGACCGGCTCGGCCGGAAGAAGCTGCTGGTGGTGAGCCTGCTCATGATGGGCGGGGCCACTTTCGGCATCGGGCTGCTGCCCACCCACGCCACCATCGGGGCCGCGGCGCCCGTGCTGCTCACGGCGCTGCGGCTGGTGCAGGGGTTCGCGCTGGGCGGTGAGTGGGGCGGGGCGGTGCTGCTGGTGTCGGAGCACGGGGACCCCCGGCGGCGCGGGTTCTGGTCCTCGTGGCCCCAAACCGGCGCCCCCGCCGGGCAGTTGCTCGCCGCGGGCGTGCTCTCGGCGCTGACGTCCCTGCTGAGCGAGGACGCGTTCACCGCATGGGGCTGGCGCATACCGTTCCTGCTGTCGGGTGTGCTCGTCCTGCTCGGGCTGTGGATCCGGCTCTCGGTCGACGAATCACCGGTGTTCAAGGCCGCGTTGGCGCGGGCCGAGGCCCGCACGGCGGACCAGGGGAGCGAGCGGCCGTCGACCAGGAGCCGAGCGGTCCCGCGCTCGCCCAGGTTGCGGTTCTCGACGGCCGTCCGAACGGCGGCACCGGAACCGTCCGTGAGGGCGGCGCCGAGGCAGATCACCGCGTCCGGCGTGAAGAACCACGACTTCCTGGTGTACGCGACGGCCTCGGCCGGGATGGCCAAGCAGACCGCGCTCAACGCCGTACTCATAGCCTCCGCGGTGCACTTCGTGGTGATCCCGGCGTGGGGCGCCCTGTCGGACCGGATCGGGCGCAGGCCGGTGTACCTGATCGGCGCCCTCGGCGTCGGCGCCTGGATGTTCCCGTTCTTCGCGCTGATCGACGCCGGCGGCTTCCCGCGCCTGATCGTCGCCGTCACCGTGGGCCTGGTGTTCCACGGGGCGATGTACGCGCCGCAGGCGGCGTTCTTCTCGGAGATGTTCGCGACCCGGATGCGGTACTCGGGGGCCTCGATCGGGGCGCAGTTCTCCTCCGTGGCGGCCGGGGCGCCCGCGCCGCTGATCGCGACGGCGCTGCTCTCCGACTACGGCACGTCGACGCCGATCGCCCTGTACGTCATCGCGGCCGTGCTGCTCACCGTCGTCGCCGTCGGGTGCGCGCGCGAGACCCGGGAGCGGGATCTGGAGCACGTCGAGGCCGCCGGACCGGCCGGGGCCGCGGCGACGGCGCACTCGGCGAAGGCGCGTACTGCCTGACGGCGCGCGGGAGTTGGGGTGGGGTGGCGGCATGATGCCGCCCCACCGTCAGGGCGTCATGGCGGGCGCCGCCACATGGAGGCGGAGGGCCAGCTGGATCTCCAGGGCGCGGGCCGGTGACTGCCAGTCGGGACCGAGGAGACGGCCGATCCGTTCGAGCCGCTGGGCCACCGTGTTCACATGGACGTGCAGGTGCTCCTTGGTGCGGGCCGGGCTCATGCCGTGTGCGAAGTACGCGTCGAGGGTGCGGACCAGATCGGTGCCGCGTTTCCGGTCGTACGCCACGACCGCGCCGATCGTCCGGTCGACGAAGCCGCCGATGTCCCGGGTGTCCGCGAGCAGCAGTCCGAGGAAGCCGAGGTCCTGGGCGGCCGCTCCCTCCCCGGCGCGGCCGAGCAACCGCAGCGCCTCCAGGCAGCGACGTGCCTCGGCATACGCCGTGGCGACCGTCGCGGGGGTCGTGGCGGGGGCCGCGACGACGGCCGACGCGCCGACCGTGACCGGCTCGTGGAGGGCGCCGCTGAGCTGTTTCGCCGCGTGCCGGGCGACCTCGGCGGGGGTGTCGCCGGGCCCGAGCGGCAGGAGCAGCACTGTGGCGCCGTCCCGGGTCGAGGCCAGGCCGTGCCGGGTCGTGGCCAGGTACGCGGCGGCGGAGCCGATGCGCCGGCGGTCCGCGGTCCGGCGGGCACTGGTGCCCGGGTCGAGGCCGTCGAGGCGGGCGGCGAGCACCACGTGCGGGGCGTCGAGGTCGGCCCGCACCCGGGCGGCGCGCTCCCGCAGGAGTCTGGGGTCGCGGTCCGGCGCGTCCAGGAGGTCGTCGAGGAGCTCGCCCCGCACCCGCTGCTCCGCCTCGCCCGCCGAACGCCGGGCGAGCAGCAGCAGGGAGGTGACCATGGCGGCCCGTTCCAGGGTGCGGCGGTCGACCGGATCCAGGTCCGGCTGGCCGTGCAGGACCAGCGCGCCCAGGAGTTCGTCCCCGGCCGACACCCCTGCGAGCCAGTCCTCGCCGTGGCGGATGGCGTGACCGTCGGTGCCGCCGAGCCGCAGGACGGCGGCCCGCGCCGAGTCGGCACCGGCGAACTCGACCGTACCGTCGAGGACTTCGGACACGGCGTCGGCCACGTCGTGGACGCCGCCGCCGCGCAGGACTAGTTCGGTGAGCCGGTCGTGGACCTCCGAGGCCCTTTCGAGGACCGCGCTGTGGTCCCGGATGGTCTCGTTGGCCCTCTCCAGCTCGGCCAGGGCGGAGCGGGTCTCGGCCAGCAGGTTGGCGGTGTCGATGGCGACGGCCGCGTGCGCGGCGAAGGAGCCGAGCAGGGCGATCTCCTCGCGGGCGAAGACCCGGGAGTGGCGGTCGGCCGCGAAGAGCACGCCGATGACGGTGCTGCCGAGCATCAGCGGCACCCCGAGAATGGCGACGAGCCCCTCGTCGCGTACGCCGGTGTCGATGGCGCTGGTGTGCTGGAAGCGCTCGTCGTCGAAGTAGCTGGACGTGACGTAGGGACGCGCGGTCTGCGCGACGAGCCCGCCGAGCCCTTCGCCCATGCCGAGCCGCAGCTGCTGGAAGCGGGCGGCGACCGAACCTTCGGTGACCCGCATGTAGGTGTCGCCCGCCGTCGGGTCGTTGAGGCTGAGGTAGGCGACTTCGGTGCCGAGCAGCGAGCGGGCGCGCTGCACGATGGCGCGCAGCACGGCGTCGAGGTCGCGCAGGCCCGCGAGGTCGTGGGCGGTCTCGAACAGGGCGGACAGTTCGGCCTCGCGGCGCCTGCGCCCTTCGAGGTCGGCCCGTACGCGCAGGGCGAGGTGTTTCGCGGCGTCCAGACCGGCGAGCGCCTCGGGTCCCGCGCCGTCGGCGCGGGCCAGCAGCGCCGGCCGGTCGTACGCCTCGGCCGGCGCGCCCCGGGCGAGAAGTTCCAGGTAAGGGGCTTCCGGATGGTCGGTGAGCTGCGGCTGGTCGTGGGACATGGTCACAGGGATACCTGCCGGACGGGCGGCCTCGCCAGGCCTGTGGACAACTCGTGAGGAGTGCAGGACAAGCGGGGAATCGCGGGGCGGCCGGGGGTCAGTGGGCGGTCCAGCCGCCGTCGAGGGCGAGGGAGGTGCCGGTGATGAACGACGCCTGCGGGGTGCAGAGATAGGCGACCGCCTCGGCCACCTCGTGCGGCTCGACGAGCCGCTTGAGCGCCGCGTCCCTCAGGAACACCTCGGTGAGCACGCGTTCTTCCGGGATGCCGTGCGCCGCGGCCTGATCGGCGAGCTGCCGCTCCACCAGGGGCGTGCGCACATAACCCGGGTTGACGCAGTTGGAGGTGACCCCGTGGGGGGCGCCTTCCAGGGCGGCGGTCTTGGAGAGGCCTTCGAGGCCGTGTTTGGCGGACACATAGGCCGACTTGAAGGCGGAGGCCCGCAGCCCGTGCACCGACGACAGGTTCACAATGCGTCCCCATCCCTGCCCGTACATGTGCGGCAGCGCTCCCCTGATCAGCCGGAAGGGGGCTTCCAGCATCACGGTGAGCACGGTGTGGAAGACCTCGGGCGGGAACTCCGCGATGGGGCACACCAGTTGGAGCCCCGCGTTGTTGACCAGGATGTCGGTTCCGGCGGCGGCCTGTTCGGCGGCGTCGAGGTCGGTCAGGTCGAGGACGAGCGGCTCCACGGTGCCGCTGAGCCCGGCGGCACCGGCGGCGAGCTCTTCGAGGCCTGCCGCGTTCCGGTCCGCCGCCGTGACCTTGGCTCCGGCGGCGGCGAGCCGGAGGGCGCAGGCCCGGCCGATGCCGCCCGCGGCGCCGGTGACGAGCGCGGTGCGGCCGCCCAGGTCGACGGTGACGGAGCGGGGCAAAGGGGCGGGGGCGAGGGGGGCGGTCATGTTCTTGACCCTAGGCAGGCCGCCCGCACCCACCCATGTGGTCAGCCCACATACTTCAGAGCCCAGTACTGGGCCGGAACCACGTAGGGCTGTCCGACTGGGCCTGCTTGATGCGGAACAGCGCGAACTCGCTCAGCTTCGGCAGGGCGTCCAGGGCGAACCAGCCCACCTCAAGGGACTCCTCGTCGTTGACGCGGGCCTCGCCGCCGACGGCCCGGCAGCGGAAGCAGATGTCCATGAACTGGCACTGGTCGCCATTGGGATAGGTGATGGTCGACCGGCCCGCCTCCACCAGCACCACCCGCTCGGCGACACACCGTACGCCGGTCTCCTCGTACACCTCGCGCACCGCGGTGTCGGCGGGCTCCTCCCCCGGCTCGGGGATGCCGCCGATCGTCGACCACTCCCCGGTGTCCGCGCGACGGCCGAGCAGGACCCGGTCCTCGTCGTCGAAGACGATCGCGCTCACCCCGGGCAGCAGGAGCAGCTGATGCCCGGCGAGGGCCCGGATGTCTTGAATGAAGTCAGGAGTTGCCATGCGCCGACCCTAACGGGCCCGCGGAACCGGCCGTCAGCTCCCGGTGTCGCGACGCCCCCGCATGGACCGGGTGACCGCCCAGGCCAGGCCCGCCGCGGCGACCGCGACGAGCAGCCACTCGGGCAGCGTGCCCAGCTTGGTCGCGGGCGTCTGCGAGGAGCGCAGCGGCACCTTGGCCACGAGCGAGGCCGGCGTGAACATGGCGGTCTTCTGGACGACCTTGCCGTCGGGCATGATCACGGCGCTGACACCGCTGGTGACCGGAACCGTGACGGTCCTGCTGTGCTCGACGGCCCGCACGCGGGACATGGCGAGCTGCTGGTAGGTCATCTCGCTGCGGTCGAAGGTGGCGTTGTTGCTGGGCACGGAGATCAGCTGGGCGCCCGCGGTGACGGTGTCGCGCACCGCCCAGTCGAATGCGGCCTCGTAGCAGGTGGCGATGCCGACCTTGGTGCCCGCCATGGTGAACAGGCCCGCTTTGGTGCCGCGGTTGAAGTCCTCGCGCACCATGGAGGTGTAGCCGGGGGCGAAGGTCGCGATGAGGCCGCGCAGCGGGATGTACTCGCCGAACGGCTGGATCTGGCGCTTGTCGTACGTCGCCACAGGACCCAGCTTCGGATCCCACTGGACCTGCTCGTTGTACAGCTTCGCGCCGTAGCCGCCGACGACCGCGCCGACCGAGATGGGGGCGCCGATGGCCTTGGCCGCGTGGTCGATGACGGCCCGTGCGTCGTCGTCCACGAAGGGGTCGACGTCGGAGGAGTTCTCCGGCCACAGCACGAAGTCCGGCTTCGGCTCCTTGCCCGCCCTGACCTTGTCGGCCAGGCGCAGCGTCTCGCGCGCGTGGTAGTCGAGCACGGCCCGGCGCTGGGAGTTGAAGTCGAGGCCGAGCCGGGGCACGTTGCCCTGGATCACGGCGACGGTCGCGGTGCCGTCCTCGGCGGAGTCGCTGACCAGGCCGCGGGCGCCGAAGGACGCCGCGACCGGCACGACGACCATGAGCAGCGCGGCCACCGGCGCGCCCTTGCGCACGGACGCGGTGCTCCGCAGGCGCAGCGCCTGGCGCAGGCACTCGTACAGACCGAACCCGCACAGCGCCACGGCGAAGCCGAGGACCGGGGTACCGCCCAGGGCCGCCAGCGGCAGGAACGTCCCGTCGGCCTGTCCGAAGGCGATCTTGCCCCAGGGGAAGCCGCCGAACGGCGCCCGGGCGCGGGCCGCCTCGGCCGCGATCCACAGCGCGGCGGCCCACACGGGCCACAGCGGAAGCCGCGAGACCACGGCGGTGCCCGCGCCGGCCGCGGCGATGAACAGCGCCTCGATCGCGGCGAGCCCCAGCCAGGGGCCGGGGCCGACCTCCACGCCGGTCCATACCAGGAGGGGGAGCAGGAAGCCGAGGCCGAAGAGGTACCCGAGGCCGAGGCCCGCCTTCCAGCCGCGGCCGCGCAGCACCCAGCCGAGGACGGCGAAGGCGGGCAGCGCCAGCCACCACAGGGGCCTCGGCGGGAAGCTCAGATACAGGAGCACCCCACCCAGCGCGGCCACGGCGGGCCGCAGGAGACGGTTCAGCAGTGTCCGCAGCCGCGCGGGGGCGGCAGACCGCGGTCCGAGCTGTTCCGGCTCGGTTGTGGGGGTCTCGGTGGTGCTCACCCGGCGGAGTCTACGGCGGGTCGCTGTGGACCGGGGAGTCCGGTGACGAGGGCCACCGTCGCGCGCGCGGCGCGGTCAGGCCCCGACGGGCTTGCCGGTGCCGAGCAGCCGCAGCCGGTCACGGATGACCCGGACCGCCGCTTCGGCGTCGTCGACGGTGACGGTGAACACCCGCCCGTCGCCGAGCTTGAGCGCCACGCCCTCGCCGCGGCGTACGACGACGGCGGTGCCGATCTCCGGGCGCCAGCGGTAGCCCCAGCCGCCCCACTGCCGCGGGGTGACCCGGGGCACGAAGTCGGCTCCGACGACGTGGTCGAGCGGGATGGTGCGGCGCGGCAGCCCGATGTGGCCGCAGCGCACCTCCAGGCAGTCGCCGTCGACCTTGACCGCCACGTGGACGAAGGCGAGCGTTCCGAAGAGCACGAGGAGCCCGGCCGCCAGGCAGCCGACCACGGACATCAGCAGCGGCGCGATGCCCGAGGTCCACGTCGAGTCGACGGCGAGCTCCACGCCGAGCGCGATGCAGGCCGCACCGCCGGCCGCGAGAAGCCACTGGACACGGTTGGTCGCCCGGCCGGTCCAGACCTCTGGCGCCTGCTCGGCAGCGGACGAGGCATGACGTGACTCGGGGGGCTCGGGGTGTTCCGGGGACGGTTCCCTCATGTGTAGCAGCGTACTCAGGTTCCGCTGCGGTGGCACCGTTCAGCTCTCAGTGAGCGGGGCTCACGGCCTGGAGCAGGCGGCCTTCCGGATAGGCGAGGGCGACCTCGGGCAGCGCGCCCGGGCGGCCGCTGAGGAGCACGGTCAGGCCTCCGACCTGGGGCGCATCGGGAGCGGGCAGGATCCCGGCCCGGCGCAGGCCCTGGGCCGCGACCGCTTCGGCGCTGCCGAAGAAGGTGAGCGGTCCGCCGTCCGGGCGCAGGGCCGTACGGATGCGTGCGGCCACCAGTTCGTAATGGGTGCAGCCCAGGACGACGGTCCTTGCCTCCGGCGGAGTGAGGGCGGCGGCCGCCGCGACGGCCCGGTCGATCGCGGCGTCGTCGGCGTGCTCCACCGCTTCGGCCAGACCGGGGCAGGGCACCTCGGTGACGGGGACACCGTCGGCGAATTGCCGGATCAGCCCGCGCTGGTAGGGGCTGCCGGTGGTGGCCGGGGTGGCCCAGATGGCGAAGGGCTCCCCGCCGGCCGCGGCCGGCTTGATCGCGGGCACGGTGCCGATGACCGGGATCCGCGGCTCCAGGGCGGCGCGGATCGCGGGCAGGGCGTGCACGGACGCGGTGTTGCAGGCGATGATCAGGGCGTCCGGCCCCAGGGCCGCGGCGGCCCTGGCCACCGCGAGCGCGCGCTCCGCGATGCCTTCGGGGGTGCGCGGACCCCAGGGCATGCCGTCCGGGTCGGACGAGATCACGAGTTCGGCGTCGGGCCGCAGCCGACGTGCCGCGGCGGCCGCGGCGAGCAGGCCGATTCCGGAGTCCATGAGCGCGATCTTCACCCGGTCACCATAGTCGACGGCCCTGCCGCGACCGGCCGAGGTCCGGTACGGAGCACGGGATGTGGGGCAGACTGCGGCGGATGAGCGCCCTCGTATGGATCGCCCTCGCGTCCCTCGTCGTCTGGCTCTGGCTGCTGCTCGGGCAGGGCTTCTTCTGGCGTACCGACCAGCGGCTGCCACCCCGCGCGGAGCTCGAACATTGGCCGGATGTAGCGGTGGTGGTGCCCGCCCGGGACGAGGCGGAGGTGCTGCCGTCGAGTCTGCCCTCGCTGCTGGCGCAGGACTATCCCGGCCGCGCGAGCGTCTTCCTGGTGGACGACGGGAGCTCCGACGGGACGGGCGAGCTCGCCCGCCGCCTCGCCGAGCGGCACGGAGGCCTGGCGCTGACCGTGGTGTCGCCGGGGGAACCGGAGGCGGGCTGGACCGGCAAGCTGTGGGCGCTGCGCGCGGGCATCGCGCTCGCGCGGGCCGACGGGCCGGAGTACCTCCTGCTCACCGACGCCGACATCGTGCACCGGCCGGACAGCCTGCGCGCACTGGTCGCCGCGGCGCGTGGGGGCGGTTTCGACCTGGTGTCGCAGATGGCCAGGCTGCGGGTGGCGAGCGGCTGGGAGCGGCTGATCGTCCCGGCGTTCGTCTACTTCTTCGCCCAGCTGTATCCCTTCCGCTGGATCAACGCCCGCAGGGCCCGTGCCACGGCCGCGGCGGGCGGCTGCGTGCTGCTGCGTACGGAGGCCGCGGAGCGGGCCGGGATTCCGCGGGCGGTGCGCCAGGCGGTGATCGACGACGTGTCGGTGGCCCGCGCGGTGCGCCGGTCCGGCGGCCGGGTCTGGCTGGGCCTGGCCGACCGCGTCGACAGCGTGCGCCCCTATCCGCGCCTGGGCGACCTGTGGCGGATGGTCTCGCGCAGCGCGTACGCGCAGCTGCGGCACAACCCGCTGGTGCTGCTCGGCACGGTCGCGGGACTCGCGCTGGTCTATCTGGCGCCGCCGGTCACCTTCTTCGCGGGGCTCGCGACGGGGAGCCCGGGGGCGGCCTGGGCGGGCGGGCTCGCCTGGCTGGTGATGGCCGGGACGTATCTGCCGATGCTCCGCTACTACCGCCAGCGGCCCGTGCTCGCCCTGACGCTGCCGTTCACGGCGCTGCTGTACCTCCTGATGACGCTCGACTCGGCGGTGCAGCACTACCGGGGCCGCGGGGCCGCCTGGAAGGGCCGCACCTACACCCGGCCCGAGGCCGCGCCCGAACAGCCGTGACGGGCTACTTGCGGCCGGGCGTCCAGTTCATGCCCCAGCCGTAGGCCTGGTCTATGGTCCGCTGCGGGCTGACGCCGCGCGCGGGCACCAGGTAGCGGGCCTCGCGCTGGACGACCAGATCGCCGCCGTTGTTGGTGATCAGGGCGAGCGCGCAGACCGTGGACGGCACGGTGCACTCGTCGAGGAAGAACTCGATCGGCGCGCCGAACTGCGGCTGGAGCGTCACCGTGGCGTGCAGATCGGCGAAGCTGCGGGCGCCCTCGTAGATGGTGACGAAGATCAGCAGGCGGCGGAACTTGTCCTTCTGGTCGAGGTTGACGGTGAGGTTCTCGCCCGACTCCACGGCGCCGGTGCGGTCGTCGCCGTCGAGGTGGATGTACGGCGGCTGGTGCAGCGCGCCGAAGGCGTTGCCCAGGGCCTGGACGACGCCCTTGCGCCCGTCGGCGAGTTCGTACAGCGCGCACAGGTCGAGGTCGAGATCGCTGTGGTTGGCCACGGCACGCCCCAACTTGGCGCCCCAGCCGCTGAATTGCTTGCGGCTCTGCCAGTTGAGATTGACCCGCATCGCGCCCGAGGTGCCGCCCTGCTTGGCGAGCGAAACCCTGGGGGCGTCCTTCGTGAGGGTGACCTTGGAGAGGCGCACCGGTGGCGGCGGCGTCAGCGGAGCGGCCGTCAAGGGCGCCGGAGTCTGGGCGGCCGGCTCGGGCCAGACGGGGGCCGGTGGCGGCATATAGGCGGTCTGAGTGGGAGGCGGGGTGTAGGGCGCGGGGGCGGGGGGCGGCGTGATGGGCTGCGGCTGGGGCTTGTCGACGGTGATGCCGAAGTCCGTTGCCAGGCCTTCGAGTCCACTGTCGTAGCCCTGGCCCACCGCGCGGAACTTCCAGGCGCCCTGGCGGCGGTAGAGCTCGCCGAGGATGAACGCGGTCTCCACGGTGGCGTCCTGGCTGTCGAAGCGCGCGAGCTCCGCGCCGGTCACCGCGTCCAGGACGCGGATGCCGAGCCCGGGCACCCGGCCGAAGGCGCCGCCGTCGGCGGAGGCGGCCAGCACCACGCGCTCGACGGCGGGTTCCACCCGCGCGAGGTCGATGAGCAGGGTGTCCGTCACCGCGTCGGGGCCGGACCGCTTGCCTTCGTGGCGTACGGCGCCCGAGGAATGGGCGGGCTGGTTGTAGAAGACGAAGTCGGCGTCGGAGCGGACCCGTCCGCCGGACAGCAGCAGGGCCGAGGCGTCGACGTCGGGGACGCCGGGGCCGGACCGCCAGGACAGTTCGACGCGTACCGAGGGCGCCGGCACCGCGACGTTGGCTCCTTTAAGCATGGACATGCTCTCCCCCATCACTCGTGGCGGCGCCGAAAGATTTCCGCACCGCCAACCTAGTGCGCGACCGACCGCCCGGCACCTCTCCGGGCCACCCGCCGGTAACCCCTGATGACCTTGCCCTTTACACGATTTCAACGCCCGGGCGCGACCGATTTTCCCAAGTTCGCTCACATTGATGATGCCCAGCCACTCCGAACACGCAAAACAACCCTCTTATCGGGCTCCCCAACGACCACATCGTGGGCTTAACTTATGTGCCATGACCTCCCCCCGCTCCACCTATGGCGGCGGTTACTACTCCGCGCCGTTCTTCCCGGACACCCCCATCTACGACTCCCTCGTCGCAGAACGGGGTACGCCTCAGATCGCCCCGATCCGAGTGCCTTCTCTCTATGACACCGGCAGCAACCACCTGCCGGCCCTGCCGTCGGCGCTGCCCGCCCTGCCGGCCGCCCCTTCCCAGCAGACCCCCTCCTACGCCTCGTCGTACGGCTACCAGCAGCAGATGCAGCAGCCGGTGCCGTTGCAGCACGCGCCCGCGCCGTACATCCCGCAGCAGCCCTCGGCCCCGCGCGGCTACCATGGGCAGCCGTCGATGCCGCAGCGCCCGATGCAGGGCACCGGGTACGAGGCCATGCGGCCCGCCGCGCCCCGGCCGGCGCCCGCCCCGTACGAGGATCCGTACAACCGGCCCTACCAGGGCACCGGCTACTGATCCAGGCGGGTTCCGGCCGCCCGGACGACTGTCCGGGGCGGCTGGCAGGATGTGTTCATGAACAACGGACTTGATGCGGTCGTCCACGGGATCCACATCCATCCCGTCAAGTCGGTCGGGGGATACGACACAGCACGAGCGGCGGTCGAGCCATGGGGGCTCGCCGGGGACCGCCGCTGGATGCTGGTGGACACGCAGGGAACGGCCGTCACGCAGCGCGAGCGGCCGGGTCTGGCCCTGAGCAGTGCCGCCACACTGCCGGGCGGAGGGGTGCGGCTTTCCGCGCCCGGGTGCGGCGATCTGGTCGTCGAGCCGCCGCAGCCGATGGCCCCCACGGGCGTCACGCTCTTCGGCAACAAGTTCGAGGCGGTGGCCGCCGCCGACGAGGCTCACGCGTGGTTCAGCGCCTACCTGGGCACCGAGGTGCGTCTGATGCACCTCGACGACCCGGCCCACCGCAGGGCCATCGATCCCCAGTACGCGCCCAACGGCGAGACGGTGAGCTTCGCCGACGGATTCCCGCTCCTGATCGCCACGCGCGCCTCGCTCGACGCCCTCAACTCGCTGATCGCCGAGGGCGACCACGCCGCCGAGGGGCCGCTTCCGATGAACCGGTTCCGGCCGAACGTGGTCCTCGACGGGACCGAGGCGTGGGCCGAGGACACCTGGTCGCGGATCGCGATCGGCGAGGTCTCCTTCCGGCTCGCCAAGCCCTGCGGCCGCTGCGTGATCACCACCACCGACCAGGCGACCGCCGAGCGCGGCAAGGAGCCGCTGCGCACCCTGGGCCGGTACCGACGGGTGGGCAAGTCGCTGGCCTTCGGCGTGCTGGTCGTCCCCGAGCACACCGGCACCATCCGCGTCGGTGACGCGATGAGGGTGCTCGCATAGCCGCGGTCCCCACGGGAACTCCTGTGGGTGGCGGATGCGTTGGACGGGACAAGCCGGGTGGATCGGATCCCTGTTCGCGCCACCCGCGCGCAGGCCGCCCCGCCCGGGCGGCGCGACGGCGGAAGGGGGTGCGCGGCCCGTGCGAGCCATGGCGGGAGTCTGGCGCTGGCGGCGCAATCCGCTGCGCCGCCGCACCGACCTCGTGGAGGCCTGGCTGGCGCTCGTTGCCCTGCTGCTGATGGTGTTCGCCGCGCCCGCGGCGGGAGTGCTCTGCGGTTCGCTCACCGACACCTCACTGCGCCGGACCGCCGCCGAGCAGCACCGCCACCGGCACCCGACCGAGGCCGTGGTGGTGCGCCGGGCCGGGCAGCGGGCCCCGGCCGCCGAGCCGGACGGCTCGCCGGGCCGCGCCATCCACACCATGGTCGTCGCCAACTGGACGGCTCAGGACGGCAGTTCGCACAGCGGCACGCTGGCCGCGCCGCTGATGTCACCGCCGCCCGGCTCCCGTTTCCCGATATGGACCGACGACCAGGGGCGCCCGGTGCCCCGGCCGATGGCGCCGGCCGCGGCCGATACGCACGCCGTGTTCTCGGGCATCTGCGCGGCCGCGGCGAGCGCCGGACTCGTCGAGGCGCTGCGGCGGTTGACCGTATGGCGCCTGATACGCCGGCGGTATGAGCGCCTGGACCGGGCGTGGGCCCGGTACGGTCCCGACTGGGGCCGTACCGGCGCGGGCAGCTGACCGGTCAACTCAGCGGCCCGGCGCGCGCTACGGTGGACCATCAGTCGCACATACGAGGTCACGGTCGAGGTGTGTGCAAGGACGCACGCACGAGGTGGGGGCACGGCAGCACGATGGCTCAGGGCACGGTCCAGGTGACGCACACGGGCACGTCGAGGTGGCGCCGCCGCACGGGTGAGTACGCCTCCTTGGCCGCGGCCCTGGAGGCCGCAGGCGACGGCGACGTCCTGACCGTCGCCCCGGGCACCTACCGGGAGAACCTGGTGCTGCGTCGCTCCGTGACGTTGCGCGGCCCCGAGGGCGCGGTCGGCTCGGTCCGCATCGCGCCCGTCGACGGCGTGGCGCTGACCGTGCGCGCCTCGGCGACCGTGCGGGACCTGTATCTGGAGGGCCAGGACGCGGCGGCGCCCGCGCTGCTCGTGGAGGACGGCGCGCCCGAGCTCGCCGATCTGCGGGTGGTGACCCGCTCGGCGGTCGGCATCGAGGTGCGGGGCGGCGCCCGGCCCACGGTGCGGCGCTGCACCGTGGACAATCCGGGCGGCGTCGGCATCGGTGTCTTCGACGGCGCGGGCGGGGTGTTCGAGGAGTGCGAGGTCGTCGCGGCCGGGCAGTCCGGGGTGTCCGTGCACAGCGGCGGCCACCCCCGGCTCGAACGGTGCCGGGTGCACCACGCCAGCGGGGCCGGACTGGCCGTCAGCGGCGAGGGCAGCGGGCTCGAGGCCCTCGGCTGCGAGGTGTACGAGATCAAGGGCGCCGGGGCGCAGATCGCCTCGCGGGCCGCGGCCCATCTCACCGACTGCACGGTGCACCGCACGTCGGCCGACGGCATCACCCTCGACACGGACGCGGTGCTCACGCTCGCGGACTGCGACATCCACGACATCCCCGAGAACGCGGTGGACCTGCGCTCCCGTTCGCTGCTCACGCTGACGCGCACCAAGGTCCGCCGCTTCGGGCGCAACGGCCTGTCGGTGTGGGACCCGGGCACCCGGGTGGACGCCAACCAGTGCGAGATCCACGACAGTACGGGTGACTACCCGGCGGTGTGGGTCAGCGACGGTGCGACGGCGGTCCTGGAGGGCTGCCGCGTCCATGACGTACCGGACGCGATCTTCGTGCTCGACCGGGGCTCGCGCGCCGACGTGGTCGACAGCGACCTCACCCAGGTCCGCAACACGGCCGTGTCGGTGAGCGACGGCGCGACCGCGCAGCTCGACGACTGCCGCATCCGGGAGGCCTCCACGGGTGCCTGGTTCCGCGACCACGGCAGCGGCGGCACCCTCGCGGGCTGCACCATCGACGGCGCGCAGACCGGTGTCATCGTGACCAAGGGCGCCGACCCGCGCATCGAGCGCGTCACGGTCACCTCGCCCGCGGAGGCTGGGTTCTACGTCTCCGCCGAGGGCCGGGGCACCTTCCACGGCTGCCGGGTGACCGGCAGCGGCGGCTTCGGCTTCCACGTCATCGACGGCTGCCGTACGACCCTGACGCGCTGCCGTACCGAGCGCTGTGCGCGCCGGGGGTACGAGTTCTCCGAGGACGGCGCGGTCGTGGAGGACTGCACCAGCGACGAGAGCGGTGCCAAGGACGGCGCCGCCGAGCCGCCCGCCGTGCAGAGCGCGACGCAGACGATGGGGCTGCTCTCCGCCGTCCCCGGCCCGCGCCCCGTCGAGCCCCCGGCGCCCGCGACCGAGCCCGCGCGCAGTTCGGGGGCGGTGCTCGGCGAGTTGGACACGCTGGTGGGCCTGGAGAGCGTCAAGCGCGAGGTGCGGGCGCTCACCGACATGATCGAGGTCGGCCGCAAGCGGCAGCAGGCCGGTCTCAAGGCGGCCTCGGTCCGCCGGCACCTGGTCTTCACCGGCTCCCCCGGCACCGGCAAGACCACGGTGGCGCGGCTGTACGGGGAGATCCTCGCCTCCCTCGGCGTCCTGGAACGCGGGCATCTGGTGGAGGTGTCCCGTGTCGACCTGGTCGGCGAGCACATCGGGTCCACCGCGATCCGCACCCAGGAGGCCTTCGATCGGGCCCACGGCGGCGTGCTCTTCATCGACGAGGCGTACGCCCTCTCCCCGGAGGACTCGGGCCGCGACTTCGGGCGGGAGGCGATCGACACGCTGGTGAAGCTGATGGAGGACCACCGTGAGGCGGTGGTGGTCATCGTCGCCGGATACACGGCGGAGATGGAGCGGTTCCTGAGCGTCAACCCCGGTGTGGCATCCCGTTTCTCACGGACCATCAGGTTCTCGGACTACTCCCCCGAGGAGCTGCTGCGCATCGTGGAGCAGCAGGCCGACGAGCACGAGTACCGGCTCGGCTCCGGGACCGCGGAGTGCCTCCTGAAGTACTTCACGGTGCTGCCCAGGGGCGCCGCGTTCGGCAACGGGCGCACCGCGCGCCAGACGTTCGAGTCGATGGTCGAGCGGCACGCGGGCCGGGTCGCCCAGCTCGCCGACGCCAGCACCGACGATCTGACCCTGCTCTATCCGGACGATCTGCCCGAACTTCCCTGATCGACGCGCTGGTTCGGCACCCCCGACGCCAACTCGGCCAGCAGGAGCGCCCGTTCGCGGCCGAACGCGGGATCGGCCTGGTAGTCGGAGTGTCCCAGGATCGGCGCGGGCAGCGGGTGTTCGCGGGTCCGGCCGTAGGCGAGCGGGTCGAGCAGCGGACCCTTGTCGACGTCGCCGCCGGTCAGGACCGGCCCGCCGATCGGGTCGGTGGCTCGCCACAGGTTCCGCCAGCAGTGCACCTCCTGGTGCAGGGCCCGGAGCGGGGCAGGGCCGAAGTAGGCGGGGAACCAGCGGCCGTACAGCCGCTCGACGGGGCAGCCGTAGGTGAGCAGGGCCACCCGGCGCCGGGTGGCCGCGGGCAGTTGCCAGACAGCGGCCGCCGCCAGGACGCTGCCCTGCGAGTGGCCCGAGATCACGAGGCGGCCGCCGGTGCGGTCGGTCCAGGTGTTCATCCGCCAGGCGAGGTCCGGCACGGCCCGCTCGGCGTAGCAGGGCGGCGCGAAGGGGTGGGCGGCGCGCGGCCAGAAGGTACCGACGTCCCACAGGATGCCGACGGTGCGGCGGGCCGCCGCGTCCTTGTAGGCGCGCCGGCCCCAGGTGACGAAGAGGAGGAAGCCGAAGCCGGTGCACCAGGACCCGAGGGACTGGGCGGCGTCGGCGGCGAAGGCGACGGGCGCGGCCGCGCCGTCGGCCGCCCGGTCCGGCACCTGGCTGGTCCACCAGGCCCCGGCCAGGGCCGCGGCGCCGAGCAGCAGGGACGCGCCGGAGACGACGCCGAGGAAGACCGGGGCGTGGTCGGTGAGCCCGGCCATGGCACGGGCGCGCGCGATCTGGCGGGTGCGGGCGGTGTCCGGCCGCTCGGTGGGGTAGTCGGCCATGACGCGCGGCGCCTCGGCGCGGGCGGTGCGCCAGGTGCGTACGACGAAGAACACCACGACGGGCACAAGCAGCGCGAGCAGGGCCGGGATCACCGAGGCCTGCCAAGTGAGCAGCGGAGGCGGCCCGTTGAAGACCGAGCGGCGCGTGCCCTGCGGTGCGCCGTGGTCGATCCAGTCGGCGACGCGCTGGGCGACGCCGCCGGTCATCACGCCCCCGAGCGCGCAGGCGAGCATCGCGACGACGGGGCCGCCGAGCCCACCCAGCGTGGTGCGCTCCCCCGGCGCCCGGCGGCGCAGATGCCCGGCCACCGCGGCGAGGGCGACCACCAGCACCCCCTGGGCCAGGGTCAGGAAGCCGAACGCCCGGTCACCGGGCAGCGTCCCGGCCGAGACCCAGTCGGAGCGGTCCCAGGCCGCGTACACCAGGGCGGACGCCAGCAGGACGAGCGAGGAGACCGGCAGCCAGGCGGTGACGGCCCGGTCGAGCCGCTCGTCGAGATGGGACTCGGTCCGCCCGCGACGGCACACCACCCACACCACAACCAGCCCCGCGATGGCCAGGGTCGACTCCAGGAGCAGGCCGAGCGTCTCGAAGACGGCGCTGGTGGCGGCGCGGTCGTAGCGGGCGGCGGCCGCTGTCACCCCGGCGGCGGTGGTCAGGAACCCCGCGGCGGTGTGGGCGGCGCGCAGCCGGGCCACCAGGCGCCTGCCGTACCAGAATCCGGGCCTGCTGAACGCGGGTCCGGCCGCCCGCGCGGGGTTGGCGGCGGGCTCGGCGTCGAGGGGCTGCTGCGACTCGTAGGCGCTCCAGGTGCGGTTGGAGAGATACCAGAGCAGCAGGGTCAGGCCCGCGGGGGCGAGGGCCGCGAGGGCGAGGCGGCGGCCCGGCTGCGCCCACCAGCCGTGGTGGGCGACCGAGGTGAAGCCCAGCCAGTACCACGAGCGCGAGCAGGCGGCCGAGCCCGCGCACTGCCAGGCGGTGAGGTCGAGCGCGACCTCGCAGGCGGCGGCCACCAGCAGCACGGTGAGGCTGAGCGCGACGAGCCGCACCAGCACCCCGTACAGCCGGATCGCCCAGGCGGGATCCCGGGCGGGCGGGCGCATCCAGTGGGCCAGGTTGATCACCATGAACGGCAGCAGGAGCAGCCACAGGGCACGGGCGCTGTTGCCGGAGGTCAGATTGCACCAGACGTACGCCTCCGGCACCGGGCGGCCCCGGTAGCGCTCCGGGTGCGCCTCGGCGTCGGCGTCCTCGGCGCGCCGGTAGAGGGCGGCGGTGTCGTCTCCGGCGACGCGGACGGTGCGCGGGTCGGCGAGCATCTTCTGCGGGGTGGTGCCCCCGACGCCGTGGACCAGCAGCTCGAGTGCGGGGCCGCCGCTCTCGACGGCTGGAGCACCGGCCCGGGCGGCGGGTGTGGCACGGGACACTTCTGCGACTCGCTCTCGTGATGGCAGGATCGGCGGCGCGGGTGACTCGGAACATCAGGATCTCGGATCCGGGTCCCCTGGTGCAGTGCTCTCACCGAATCTCCCCGTGACAGGATGGGGTGTCCGGAGGCCGGGGGTGCAGATGTGCCCGGCGAGTGTGTTCGACGATGTGGAAGGGGCCGGCCCGGCAGTGAGCGACCACCAGAATCTGCTCGCGGAGCAGCGTCGTGCGCTGATCCTCGATGAGGTCAGACGGCGGGGCGGGGTCCGGGTCAACGAACTCACCCGGAAACTCAATGTGTCGGACATGACGGTCCGCCGGGATCTGGACGCGCTGGCGCGCCAGGGTGTGATCGAGAAGGTGCACGGCGGGGCCGTGCCCGTCGCGGACGCCACGGCGCACGAGCCCGGCTTCGAGGCGAAGTCGACGCTGGAGCTCAGCGCCAAGCAGGACATCGCGCGGGAGGCGGCCCGCATGGCCGTGCCCGGCAGCGCCATCGCGCTGGCCGGCGGGACGACGGCGTACGCGCTGGCTCAGCAGCTGGTGGACGTTCCGGAGTTGACGGTGGTGACCAACTCGGTGCAGGTCGCCGATGTGTTCCATGCCGCCCAGCGGTCTCCGGCGGGCTCCGGGCCGCGTCCGGGGGCGGCCACCGTGGTGCTGACGGGCGGGGTGCGCACGCTCTCCGACACGTTGGTGGGGCCGGTGGCCGACGCGGCGATCCGCTCGCTCCATTTCGACGTGCTGTTCATCGGGGTGCACGGCATCTCGGTGGAGGCGGGACTCTCCACGCCCAACCTCGCGGAGGCGGAGACCAATCGTCGGTTCGTGCAGTCGGCGCGGCGCGTCGTGGTGATCGCGGACCACACCAAGTGGGGGACGGTGGGCCTCAGTTCGTTCGCCGCGCTCGACCAGGTCGACTCCCTGGTGACGGACGCGGGCCTCACGGAGCGCTCCCGCGAGGAGATGACGGAGCATCTGAGGGACCTCGTGGTGGCCGGGGAGATCCCCGACAACGGGGGCGACAACGGGCCCGGCAACGGCGGCCCCGCAGACATCTGACGATCCGCCAGTTATGGTGTGCGGGCTCCCGTGTCCGACGGGCACGGGCCCCCGCGCACCCGCACGTCAGGAGGAACGCGTCATGGCTCGCCGACTCAGGCCCGTGGAACTGGACTTCGCCGGGTCGGCGCCGACGCGCCTGGTGTTCACCGCCCGTCTCGCGGCCGGACCCGCGGCCGTCTACCGCGCGCTCGCCGACGAGGTGAGCGACATGCCCGCCTGGTTCTCCTCCATCGCCGCGGCCCGGCCCCTGGACGGCGGGGCCGGGCGCGAGATCAGGCTGCGGGGCGGCGTGTTCTTCCGCGAGACGATCATGGCCACGGATCCGGGCGAGCGGTACGCCTACCGCGTGGACGAGACCAACGCCCCTGGAGTGACAGCCCTGTTGGAGGACTGGCGGCTCGCTCCGGACGGCTCGGGCACGAGAGTGCGCTGGACGATGGCGACCGAGGGACCGGCCCTGTTCCGCCTGCTGGCCCGGGTGGCCGGGCCGGGCATGGGCCAGTCCTTCAGGAGCGCGATGCGCAAGCTGGACCGTCGCCTCGCGAGCGCCCCGGCCCCCTGAACCAAGCCGGACCGCCGCCTCGCGGACGCAACGTCTTCCTCAACCCACCTGCGTGCACAGCCCCATGACGGACCGCCAGATCTCGTCGAGGGTCTCCGGGGTGAGCCCCTCGTCGGAGCGGGCGGCGACGAAGCCGTCCGGGCGGACGAGCAGCGCGCCCTGTGGCGGCAGTCCGACGAGGGTGGTCCAGGCCCCCTCGGTGTCCCGCACAGCGGAAGCGGTCCGCTCCAAGTCGGCCTCCCCGGCGACAATGTGATGCACCGTCACCGGAAGCGCTTTGGCCGCGTCGGACCAGGCGGCGTCCGCCGGGGCGTCCCCGCAGGTGAGCAGGGTGAAACCCGGCCCGCACAGGTCCAGGGTGGACAGGCGGCTGCCGTCGCGGTCGAGCCAGAGGTGCGGGGTGCGGGTGCCGGTCTGCCCCGCCAGCAGGTCGACCGAATCCCCGGCGGGCGCGCCGTGAACGGCGGCGGAGGCGTACCGGTAGCGGGTCATGATCTCACCGGTGCCCCGCTGGCGGTCGAGGGCGTCGCCGTTGTCCGGCGTACGGATGGCGTACCGGGCGCGGAAGTCCGTGCGCAGCCACGCCTGTTCGGCCACCAGCAGGCCGCGCGGGCGGCGCTCGGGCTCATAGGTGTCGAGGAGGGTGTCCGGCGCCTCGGCGCGCAGGACGGCGGCCAGCTTCCACGCCAGGTTGTGCACGTCGGCGATGCCGGTGTTGGCGCCGAAGCCGCCCCAGGGGGCGTGCCGGTGGGCCGCGTCCCCGGCCAGCAGGACCCGGCCGCCGCGGTAGGCGTCGGCGACCGCGGTGCCGGTGTCCCAGGCGCCGCGGGCGAGCAGTTCGATGCGCGGCCGCGGGTCGTCCGCGCCGATGGCGGTGCGCAGCAGGGCGGTGCACCGCTCGTCGGGGTAGTCGGCCGGGCTCTCGCGCTCGGGGTCGTAGGCGAGGTGGAAGGACCATTCGTCGGTGTTGTTCTTGGCCAGGAACAGGCCGGACACCTCGGGCCCGGTGATCTCGCACTGGCTGAAGGTGCGGTCGCGCACCAGCTCGGTGAGGTCGGCGCGAAAGTACAGGTTGAGGTAGTGGTGGGTGGCGGGGCGGGTGGTGCTGGTGATGCCCAGCGCGGTACGGATCGGGCTTCCGGCGCCGTCGGCCGCCAGGAGGTAGTCGGCGTACAGGGTGCTGGTGCGGCCCGTGGACCGGTCCGTGAGGGTGGCGGTGACCCGGTCGTCGTCCTGGGTGAACGCGGTCAGCTCGGTCGCGAAGCGGATGTCGCCGCCGCGCTGTTCGGCGATTTCCCGCAGGACCGGCTCGAGGAGCACCTGGGGGCAGAAGCAGAAGGCCGAGGGGCTTTCGTCCGCGCCGACCATCGCGCCGGTGGCGAGGACGTGGCGAAGGTCCAGCGCCTCGGAATCGGCGATGCTCCGGCCGGTGCGCGCGCCGCCGAACCTGCCCATCTTCAGGGCGGACGCGCTCGCGGCCTGCACGGCGTCCTCGACGCCGATCTGACGGAAGATCTCCACGGCGCGGGTGTGCATGCCGCGCGAGCGGGGCAGCACGGTCGGCTCGGCGTCGCGCTCCACGAGCACGTAGTCGACCCCGTGGTACTCCAGGCACAGGGCGGCGGTCAGCCCGACCAGTCCCCCGCCGACGATCAGTACAGATGGCATGACAGCTCCCCGTGTTCCCCGTGCCGCTCAGTGGATCTTCCCTACCGTAGACCGCCAAGCTACCGGCGGGAGCACGGCACGGGTCCGGCCGGGGTGCCCAACGCGCCGTCGTGTGGCGGAAGTTGGGCCCCGGCGCGAGAGCCTCGGGTTCCGGGGCGGGTCAGTCGTCCCCGCGGGCCGGGACCACCGCGACCGGGCACTCCGCGTGGTGCAGCACCGCGTGCGCCACAGAGCCCATCAGCAGGGAGCCGGGCTTCAGGCGCCTGCGGTGCCGGCCGACCACGATCAGCGCGGCCGACGCCGAGGCGTCGACGAGGTGGCCGGCCGCGTCGGCGGGCGCGATCACGGGGTCCACCTCGACCTTCGGGAACCGCTCCTTGAAGGGCTGGAGCCGCTCGGTCTGCTCGCGCCGCAGGTCCCGTTCGAGGGGTTCGTACTGATCGCGTTCGAGGGCCGCCGGCGGAAACTCGCCCGCGACCATCAGGGCGGTCGGCGGCGGGGCCGGGTAGGCCGAGAGCACCTGGAGCGGCACGTTCCGGGCGCCCGCCTCCGCGAAGGCGAACGCGATCACGTCGTCCGCGGTCTCGCCCAGATTGAGCCCGAGCACGACCCGGCCGGTCGCCCGCTCGGCCTCGCCCGTGCGGGCCAGCGGCGGCACGACCACGACGGGGCAGGGTGCCCGGGTGGCCACGGCCAGGGAGTTGGAGCCGAGCAGCAGGCTGGCGAAGCCGCCGCGCCCGCGTGAGCCCATCACCAGCATCCTGGCCTCGGCGCCCAGGGCGTGCAGCGCGTCGGCCACCTCGCCCTCCAGGGAGTCGAACCGCACCGAGGGCAGTTCGTCGCGGCCCGACAGCGCGGCGCGGATCCGGTCGGTGACCGGATCGTTGAGCGCCGGGCCGGGGCCGAGGGCCGAGCGGCGGGCCGCCCAGAGCTGGGTGTGGTCGGGCAGGACATGCGCGATGACCAGCTCCGTGCCCAGTCTGCGGGCGGCGGGAATGGCCCATTCCAGGGCTCGCAGACTGTGGTCGGATCCGTCTACGGCGACGACTACCGGGCGCGTGTCCATGTCGTCACCCTGGCACGCGGGGCGGGGTCCCGCACGGGCAGAAGGTCCCGTTCCGGCCAGGTCACCGGGACGGCCAGACCCCGCTCGCCAGGAAGCTGTCGAGCGTCTCGGCGTACGGGGTGATGTCCAGGCCCTGTTCGGCGAGCCAGGCGTCCGAGTAGTACTTGTCGAGGTAGCGGTCACCCGGGTCGCAGAGCAGCGTGACGATGCTGCCGGTGCGGCCCTCGGCGACCATCTCGGCGACGATCCGCAGCGCGCTCCACAGCCCGGTGCCGGTGGAGCCGCCGGCCTTGCGGCCGATCGCCTTCTCCAGGGCGCGTACGGCCGCGACGCTCGCCGCGTCCGGGACCTTCATCATGCGGTCGATGGCGCCGGGCACGAAGCTCGGCTCCATGCGGGGGCGGCCGATGCCCTCGATGCGCGAGCCGCAGTCGCTGGTGGCGAGCGGGTCGCCCTGCGTCCAGCCGTCGAAGAAACAGGAGTTCTCCGGGTCGGGGACGCAGATCATGGTGTCGTGCTGCATGTAGTGGACGTAGCGCGCGATGGTGGCCGAGGTGCCGCCGGTGCCGGCCGTGGCGACGATCCACGCGGGCTCGGGGTAGCGCTCCAACCTCAGCTGCTGGTAGATCGATTCGGCGATGTTGTTGTTGCCGCGCCAGTCGGTGGCCCGCTCCGCGTAGGTGAACTGGTCCATGTAGTGGCCGCCGGTCTCGGCGGCGAGCCTGGCGGACTCCTCGTACATCTTCATCGAGTCGTCGACGAAGTGGCACTGGCCGCCGTGGAATTCGATCAGGCGGCACTTCTCGGCGCTGGTGGTGCGGGGCATGACCGCGATGAACGGCACGCCGATCAGCTTGGCGAAGTACGCCTCGGAGACGGCGGTCGAGCCGCTGGACGCCTCGATGACCGGCTTGCCCGGCCGGATCCAGCCATTGCACAGGCCGTAGAGGAACAGCGAGCGGGCGAGGCGGTGCTTGAGGCTGCCGGTGGGGTGGGTCGACTCGTCCTTCAGATAGAGGTCGATGCCCCAGGCCTCGGGGAGGGGAAAGCGCAGGAGGTGGGTGTCGGCGGAGCGGTTGGCATCGGCCTGGACCTTGCGCACGGCTTCCTTGAGCCAGGCGCGGTACTCCGGATCGCTGCGGTCCACATCGATGGTTTCCATGCCACTCCTCGTCGTGTTCTGCGTGCCGCCCCCTCACCCGACAATACCCCTCTCACCTGCACAAACGTTCCCTTTGGGGATCCATAGGAGTGGCTTGTGGGACGCCTGGTGACGGCTGGGCGCACCTGGCCCGGACCCGATCCCCCGTGCGCCCTGGTGCGTAGGCTCGTCGTTGTGCAGACTGCCCACCAGGAACGATGCGAAGGGGGCCGGACGGTCATGGCGGAACCCGAGTTCAGTGCGAAGGGTGTACGGATCGAGCGGTGGACCCGCTCGCTGACGCGAGCCGGCCAGGTGCTGATCAAGGACGGCCGGCTGGCGCTGCTCACCAGCAACGGGCGGGAGATCGACAGCGCGCCCGTCGACGCGGTCAGCGCGGCACGGCCCCGGTTGCCGTGGCTCGCCAAGGACGACCGCACGGTGGCGCGGCTGAACGGCACCCGCTACCGCCTGACGATGGGCGAGGAACCCGACCGCTCGCGGGGCAGCGAGCTGACGCAGCGCTTCCTGCAGGCCATCCGCCAGACGACGCACGGCGCGCACGGCTGAACCGCGTGAGATTCCAGGGGGCGCGAGTTGCGGAGCACCCACCCCTGAGTCACGCTGATGTCACATCACCGAGGGTTGACCGGCGGTGACGCTCTGAGCAAGGCCGCCGGGCCAGACAGCTACTTCCGGACCTCATTCAGGGAGTCGCAACCGTGATCAGCCAGCCAAGCAGGCAGTGCACGGTGGAGCTCCAAGCCCTGCCGTCGCGGATCGGACAGGTCCGCAGAATCGTATCGGCGCAGTTGCGCTACTGGCATCTGGATCCGTTGATAGACGAGGCGGCGCTCGGCGTCACCGAGTTGCTCACCAACGTCCACCGGCACGCCGAGCCGGACAAGATGTGCACCGTGGTCATCGAGCTGCTGCTCGACCGCCTCACCATCTCCGTCCACGACCACGATCCGACGCTGCCCGCCGTGCGCGACGCCGACGCCGTGGCCACCAACGGCCGCGGGCTCGCCCTGATAGCCGCGGTCAGCGAGAGCTGGGGCGTGCGTCCGCTGGGCGAGTCCGGCAAGACCGTGTGGTTCACGCTGGCCGTCCCCTCGCCCGCCGTGGCCCTGCCGCCGTACCCGCTGTACGGATCGGAGCCGGCCACGCCGTTCACCGGAAGCCGGGCCTCGCGCACGGCGCGCGGACGGGCGACGGCCGCCGCGGGCTGACCGGGCAAGCCAGGGTGCCCACTTCGCGGTCACCGGGCCGTGAGGCTTGACGGCGTGGACGACCCGGGCGGCAGTGGTCACGCCGCGCCGCCCTTGCCCGGAGGGGTCAGGGTGGTCCGCCCGAAGTGTTCCTCCAGGACGGAGATCCGGCGCCAGTACTCCTCCTCGTCGATCTCGCCGGCGGCGAACCTGCGTCCGAGCACGGCGATGGGTGAGCGGTCGTCCATCGGCGTCCGCCACGGTCCGCGGCGGCCCCGCGGTCCGCCGCGGCGCAGCACGGTGACGACGGTGAGGATCACGGCGGCCCAGATCAGCGGGAAGAAGAGGATCCAGGGTCCGGGTCCCGCGTAGGCCAGGGTGTTCATCCTTGTCAGCTCCCTCGGTGGGGGTGGTTCGGTGATGCTTCGAGCCTCCCTCCGGCCGGGGGTGCGAGTCGTCGTACGGCCGGCGGCGGTCGGCGTACCCCGCGGGAAGTAGAGCGGCGTTCGCCGTCTGCTCTGGATTCTGTACCTACTGGTATGTACAGTGGCCTCATGAGCACTCCGGAGCGTCTGATCGAGGCCACGCGTGAGCTGTTGTGGGAGCGGGGTTACGTAGGGACCAGCCCCAAGGCGATCCAGCAGCAGGCGGGCGCGGGCCAGGGCAGCATGTACCACCACTTCGCGGGCAAGCCCGATCTGGCGCTGGCCGCGATCCGGCGCACCGCCGAGGAGCTGCGGGCCGCCTCCGCGGCCGCGTTCGGGGGCGACGGCACGGCGTGCGAGCGGATCTCGGCTTACCTGCTGCGCGAGCGTGACGTGCTGCGCGGCTGTCCCGTCGGGCGGCTGACGATGGACCCCGAGATCATCGCGAGCGCCGAGCTGCGCGCACCCGTCGACGAGACGCTCGACTGGCTGCGCGCCAGGCTCGCCGAGATCGTTCAGGAGGGCCTGGACCGGGGCGAGTTCGCCGCGCGGCTGGTGCCGGACGACGTCGCCGCCACGGTGGTGTCGACCGTGCAGGGCGGCTACGTCCTGGCCCGCGCCTCCGGTTCGGCCGACGGCTTCGACGCGGCCGTGCGCGGACTGCTCTCGCTGCTCGCCCCGCCCGCCGCGTCCCGCTGAAGCACCGCCCACCCCACCGCCCGAGGAGTACGCGATGCACGCCCTGCAGTACGAGATCACACTGCCCGCCGACTACGACATGGAGATCATCCGCAAACGCGTCGCCACCCGGGGCCATCTCCTGGACGACTTCCCCGGGCTCGGCCTCAAGGCCTATCTGATGCGCGAGCGCGCGGCCGGGTCACCGGTCAACTCCTATGCCACGTTCTACCTGTGGTCCACTGCCGAAGGCATGAACTCCTTTCTGTGGGGCCCTGGTTTCCAGGGGCTCGTCGACGACTTCGGGCGCCCCCGGGTGCAACTCCTGACGGGCCTGTCGTACCAGGAGGGGCCCGCGTCCGGCGCCGCGCCCGCTGCCGCGACGCGGGTGCGCGTGCCGGTCCCGCACGACGTGGAGCCTGCGCGTTTCGTGGCGGACGAGGCGGCCGGGGAGACTGCGCCCGGGGTGGTGGCGAGCGCCGTGGCCATCGACCCGAGCCGCTGGGAACTGGTGCGGTTCACGCTGTGGGAGCAGCCCGACCCGCCCGCGCGGGGCGAACGCTTCCAGGTGCTGCACCTCTCGCAGCCCGGGCGTGCGGGGCTGCGGTCGGGGCGGCAGTGGTGAGCGCCGCGCACACGGTGCTCGGCCCGGTGCCGGCCGACCTGCTCGGGGTCGTCGACGCCCACGACCACCTCTTCATCCGCAGCCCGCTGCTGCCGGGCCAGGAGCTGGCCGACGTGACGGACGCGGCGGCGCGGCTCGCCGGGTTCGGCGCGCTCGGCGGCGGCACGGTGGTCCAGTGGACGCCGTACGGCATGGGGCGCCGGATCGCCGAGCTGCCCGCCCTTTCGCGCACCACGGGGGTGCATGTCATCGCGGCCACGGGACTGCACCAAGCCGCCCACTACGGGGCCGAGTTGCTCGACGCGGTACGCGGCCGGCTCGCCGAGCTGTTCGTCGCCGAGCTGACCGAGGGCATCGGCGACACCGGCGTCACGGCGGGCCTGATCAAGGTGGCGGGCGGCTTCCACGGGCTCGACGAGCACGCCGCGCTGACGATGGGGGCCGCCGCCGAGGCACATCACCGCACCGGGGCGCCGATCGCCGTGCACCTGGAGCTGGGCACGGGTGTGCTCGACGTACTCGACCTGCTCTGCGGGGAGTTGGAGGTGCCGCCCGGCTCGGTGATCCTCGGCCACCTCAACCGCTCCCCCGACTTCGCGGTGCACCGCCTGGCCGCCGAGGCGGGGGCCAACCTCGCCTTCGACGGGCCCTCGCGGGCCAACCACGCCACCGACTGGCGGATGCCGGACGCGCTGCGGGCCCTCGCGGACGCCGGGTTCGCCGACCGGCTGCTGCTCGGCGGGGACACGGTGACCCCGGACACGCCGGGCATGCCCTATCTGCTGCGCCGGGTGCGGCCCAGGCTCGAACTCGGCCTGGGCAAGGACCTGGTGGAGCAGATCCTGATCAACAACCCTGCGCGGGTCTACGCCTGGTGAGTGAGCGCGCCGAGCGGGTCGTCGAGCACCGGCTGCCAGGCCAGCTCGGCCGCTCCGACCAGGCTGTTGTGGTCGAGGGAGCAGGCGAGGATCGGGACACCGCCGCTCTGGCCCCACAGGCTGCGGTCGGCCACCACGGCCCGCAGCCGGTCCGGGTCCGCCTCCAGGAGCGCCTTGTGGAGGCCGCCGAGGACGATCCGGTCGGGGTTGAGGATGTTGACGAGTCCGGCGAGGCCGAGGCCGAGCCGGTCGATGAGCTCCTCGGCGGCGCGGCGCACGGCGGCGTCCGCGTACGCGTGGCGCAGCAGTCCCCGTGACTGTTCGAGGAGCGACACCTCGGGTCCGGGGACGCGGCCCGCGGCCGTGAGGAACGCCAGCGGGTCTGCCTCGACGTCGAGGCAGCCGCGGCTGCCGCAGTAGCAGGGGCGGCCGTCCGGGTTGACGGTGAGGTGGCCGACCTCCAGGGCCAGGCCCGAACTCCCCGTGTGCAGACGGCCGTCGAGCACGAGCGCGCCGCCGACGCCGCGGTGGCCGGTGGCGACGCAGAGCAGGTGCTGGGCGCCGCGGCCCGCGCCGTGCCGGTGTTCGGCGAGCGCCGCGAGGTTGACGTCGTTGCCGGTGAAGGCGGGGCCGGTGATGCCGGCCGCGCGGACGCGTTCCGCGAAGATCTCGCGCACCGGGGCACCCGCGGGCCAGGCCAGGTGCAGGGGGTTGAGCGCGGTGCCCTCCGGTTCGGCGACGGCGGACGGCACCGCCAGGCCCGCGCCCACACATCTGCGGCCACTGCCCCTGAGGAGGGCGGCGCCCGCGTCGACGACCTCGCCGAGCACCTGCGCGGGGTCCGCCGAGACGATCACGCAGCCGGGGTCGGTGGCGACGATCTCGCCGCCGAGGCCGACGAGCGCGGCGCGGAAGCCGTCCGCGTGCACCTGCGCGGCGAGCGCGACGGGCCCGTGGTCGTGGACGGCGAGCCGGTGCGAGGGGCGGCCCTGCGAACCGGCCGCGGCGGGCCGGGAGTCGACCTGGATGAGACCGAGCGCTTCGAGCTCGGCGGCGACCGCGCCCGCGGTGGCGCGGGTGACGCCCAGTTCGGCGGTGAGCACGGCGCGGGTCGGCGCGCGGCCGGTGTGTACCAGTTCGAGGGCGGGTCCGAGCGCGCCGCGGCCCCTCTCCAGCCTGGTCCTGATGGTCGTCGCCTTGCCGTTCATGGGGGCGAGTCTCCCATGGCCCCGGACGGAAGCGATCCTTCCGGAAGTTGGCCGGGCGACGGGTCGGGGGGCGGGTCCCGGATGCCGGGCCGCCGGGCTCCGCCTGGGACGACGCAGGCGGCCGCGCGGGCCGTCCCCGCGCCGTCCGGGCCGGTTGATGCGCCGCCGCGCTGCCCCTATCCTGACTTTGTGCCGCTACTAAACAAAGTACGGACGGCCGCTCCGGGGGGACCTGGCGAGAACAGCGCCGCGCCCTCCCTGTTCCGCCTCCGCTCCGCCCTGACCGTGTTCTTCGCCCTCGACGGCTTCCTGTTCGCAGGCTGGGTCGTCCGCATTCCCGCGATCAAGCAGCAGACCGGGGCCTCCGCGGGCGAGCTGGGTCTGGCCCTGCTCGGCGTCTCCGCCGGGGCGGTCGTGACGATGGTGCTGACCGGGCGGCTGTGCCGCAGGTTCGGCAGCCATCCGGTGACCGTCGCCTGCGGCGCGCTGATGGCCCTCACCCTCGCGCTTCCTCCGCTGACCCACTCGGCCCTCGCCCTCGGACTGGTGCTGCTGGTGTTCGGCGCCGCGTACGGCGGCATCAACGTGGCGATGAACAGTGCCGCCGTCGACCTGGTCGCGGCGCTGCGCCGCCCGGTGATGCCGAGCTTCCACGCGGCGTTCAGTCTCGGCGGGATGGTCGGCGCGGGCGTCGGCGCGCTGGTCGCGTCGGGCCTCTCCCCCACCGCGCACCTGCTGGCCCTCACCGGGGTCGGCCTGGTCGTCACCGCGTCGGCCGGGCGGGAGCTCCTGCGGCACCCGGCGCCGGTGCACGCGAGCACACCCCACACACAAGGGCGCCGGCTCGACGGACGGGCCCGGCGTCTGGTGCTGCTCTTCGGCGTGATCGCGCTGTGCACCGCGTACGGCGAGGGCGCGATGGCGGACTGGGGCGCACTGCACCTGGAACAGGACCTGGCCGCGGCGCCGGGCGTCGCCGCCGTCGGCTACTCCCTGTTCGCCCTGGCGATGACGGCCGGGCGGCTCTCGGGCACCGCGCTGCTCGAACGGCTCGGCCAGACCCGCACGCTGGTGACGGGCGGGCTCACCGCCTGCGCCGGGATGCTGCTGGGCGCCCTGGCTCCGACGGTCTGGCTCGCCCTCGCGGGCTTCGCCGTGATGGGCCTCGGCCTCGCCAACATCTTCCCGGTCGCCGTCGCGCGGGCCGGCGCGCTCGCCGGGCCCGGCGGGGTGGCCGCGGCCTCCACCCTCGGCTACGGCGGCATGCTGCTCGGGCCGCCCGCGATCGGGCTGCTCGCCGAGTGGTCGTCGCTGCCGCTCGCCCTGACCACGGTCGCCGTCCTGGCCGCGGGCGCCGCGCTGATCGGCTGGACCGCGCGGCACGCGAGCGCGCCTCAGAACCGGGGCCGGGTGACGGAAAGTCAACTGCCCTGACCTGAAAGGGAGGTGGCGGACGTGCTAGCGGGAGTCGCGGTGCGTGAGCATCCGGGAGAGAACCGCACGCTGGAGCGGAAGCACCTCGGCATGGCGGGACCGGCCCGACTCGGTGATCGACACGCTCACCCCGCGCCGGTCCTCGCTGCACATCCCCCGCGCGACCAGGCCGTCCTTCTCCAGACGCCCCACCAGGCGGGACAGCGCGCTCTGACTGAGGTGGATGCGCGAGGCCAGCTCCTGCACGCGGAACGTGCAGCCGGGGTCGCCCGCGCAGCCCTCGGCCAGAACGTCGAGGACCTCGAAGTCGCTCGCGCCGAGCCCGTAGGGATGGAGCTCGCGGTCGAGTTCGCACGTGGTGCGCGCGTGCAGGGCGAGGAGTCCCCGCCATTCCTCCACGAGCAGGCGCTCGGTCTTCTCAGCTGCCATGGCCGCACGGTAGCAGAGCCGGGCCGGTTTGTTGCATGCGAATTAAATGCATTCACACTCAATGCACGCGCATGTACCCTGTGTTGTGCACGCACCGGGGGGAGGGACGGCCGAGGGGCGATGGTTGCCCGTCGGCCGTCCCTGCTGTGAAACTTCGCGCATGGGGACACGGAGCCGGGCCGAGCGGGACGCCATCACGATCGAGATCGGATACGCGCTGGCCAGCGCCCTGTTCGCGGCCGGCGTGGTGTTCGGCGCGATCGGCGGCTCCGGCTACGCGCTCGAACTCCCGCCCGCCCTGCGGCGGGTGCTCCTCCTCATCGGCGGCGGCTGCGCCGTCCTCGTCTTCGTCTGGCGGACCGTGCACGTCCTGTGGCGCTTTCCGCACGGGGCCGGCCGCGGCCCGCGTCAGCCCAGCCAGCCCGGCCGCACCAGACCCGACTCGTAGGCCAGGACGACCAGTTGGGCCCGGTCGCGGGCACCGAGCTTCACCATCGCCCGGCTGACGTGCGTCTTCGCGGTCAGCGGGCTGACCACGAGCCGCCGGGCGATCTCCTCGTTGGAGAGCCCGATGCCGACCAGCGCCATCACCTCCCGCTCTCGGTCGGTGAGTTCGGCCAAGCTGTCGGCGCCGGCCGGTTCCTTCGAGCGCGCGGCGAACTCGGCGATCAGGCGCCGGGTCACGCCGGGTGAGAGCAACGCGTCGCCATCGACCACCGCACGGACCGCGCGCAGCAGTTCGTCCGGTTCGGTGTCCTTCACGAGGAACCCGGAGGCACCGGCGCGGATCGCCTCGAAGACGTACTCGTCGAGCTCGAAGGTGGTGAGCATGACCACCTTGACGGCGCCCAGGTCCGGGTCCGAGGTGATCGCGCGAGTGGCGGCGAGACCGTCGAGCCTCGGCATGCGGATGTCCATCAGGACGATGTCCGGCCGTAGCCCGCGCACCAGCTCCAGCGCCTCCTGCCCGTCGGCGGCCTCCCCCACCACTTCGATGTCGGCCTGGGCGTCGAGCAGCGCCCGGAACCCCGCCCGTACCAGGAGCTGGTCGTCGGCCAGCACTACGCGGATCACGCGTCCTCCTTCGCTTCGGCGGCCAGCGGGAGGCGGGCGGTGACGCGGAAGCCTCCGGCCGGGACCGGCCCCGCGTCGATGGTGCCACCGAGCGCCGCGGCCCGCTCCCGCATCCCGATCAGTCCGTTGCCGCTGCCGCCCGCGTCGCCGCCCGACGCGGGCCCCTCGTCGTCGACGCGCAGCACCAGGGCACCGCGCTCGTAGGCGACCTCGACCCGGGCGGTGCGCGCCGCGGAGTGGCGTACGACGTTGGTCAGCGCCTCCTGCACGATGCGGAAGGCGGCCAGGTCGGTGCCGGGCGGAAGGGTCCCGCGCCGGCCGGTCGTCGTGGTCTCGACGGTGAGTCCGGCGCTCGCGGCCTGCTCGACCAGTTCGGGGAGGCGGTCGAGGCCGGGGGCCGGGGAACGCGGTGCCTCGCCGCGCGCCCGCAGCGTCTCCAGGACCTGGCGCACCTCGCCGAGCGCCTCCTTGCTCGCCGACTTGATGGTGGTCAGCGCGGTGCGGGCCTGCTCGGGGTCGGAGTCGAGCAGGGCGAGGCCGACCCCCGCCTGGACGTTGATGACCGAGATGCTGTGGGCGAGCACGTCGTGCAGTTCGCGGGCGATCCGCAGCCGCTCCTCGTCGGCCCGCCGCTTCGCCGCGGCGGCCCGCCCGGCCCGTTCCCTGGCCCACTGCTCCCGTCGTACGCGCACCACCTCGGCGACCGCGATGATGGCCACCGCCCAGGCGGCGATGCCCAGTTCCTGACCCCAGGGGGCGGCGCCGTCGCCCGCCGGGGGGAGCCAGCGGTAGAGCCAGTGGGCGACCAGGAGGTGCCCGAGCCAGAGCATGGCGATCGCGGCCCAGGCCTGGCGGCGGCAGCCCGCGACGACCGCGGCGAAGCAGCCGACCATGACCGGCAGGAACACCGGGCCGTAGGGGTATCCGGCACCGAGGTAGACCATGACGGCGGCCGACGCGGCGAACACCGCGACGACAGGGTGGCGACGACGGACCAGGAGCACCCCGCAACCGGCGACCAGGAGCCCGTGGGCGAAGGCGTCCAGCGGAGCCCGGCCCGTCTGCACATGGGCGGCGAAGTGGGAGCCCGCCAGGACGAACACGGTGAGCGCGGCCGTGGAGGGCCAGGGCAGCCGCACCGCGCGGGCGTCCTCGTCGCCGGGTCCCCGCACCCAGCGCCGCGGCAAGGGCGGCGGCCCCTCCTGTCGCCAGGACGGGCCGCCGCAGCGTGCGGGGCCGGGTGACTGCTTCTCCATGGCGGCCACGCTAGACCGCGGCCCGGGCCCGCGGCGTCAGCCGTGCGAGGTGATCACCCGTACTACGCGGGGAGTACGGGCCCGGGCGGACGGCGGGGAGGGGCTACGCGGGAAGCACCAGGCCCACCGAGCGGGCCAGCTGCTCCGCGGCCTGCGCGAAGAACGGCTCCCGGTCCTCGACGACGCGGTGGAACTGGCCGAACACCTCGAAGGAGACGAGTCCGAAGAGCTGCGCCCAGGCCGCGACCAGCGCGGCGGCCACGGCCGGGGGCAGGTCGGGGGCGAAGTCGGCGGCCATCCGCTCGGCCTCGGCGCGCAGCGGCGCGGCGAGCGGCGGGGGCGCGATGCCCTTGCCCTGGTGGGCGTCCCGGGCGATCGAGATGAGGACGAGTCCGACCCGGGCGGCGGGGCCGACGGTCGCCTCGGGGGCGGTGTAGCCGGGGACGGGCGATCCGTAGATGAGCGCGTACTCGTGGGGGTGGGCCAGCGCCCACGCGCGCACCGCGCGGCAGACCGCGGTCCAGCGGGCCGCGGGCGACGCAGCGGCCCGCTGCCTGGCCAGGGCCTGCTCGGCGGCTTCGCCCACCGCGTCGTAGGCGTCAACGATGAGGGCGGTCAGCAGCTCGTCCCGGCTGGGGAAGTACCGGTAGAGGGCCGAGGAGACCATGCCGAGCTCCCGGGCGACGGCACGGAGCGAGAGTCTGGTCGCACCGTCCGCCGCCAGCTGCTTTCTGGCCTCGTCCTTGATGGCCGCGGTGACTTCGATACGTGCCCGTGCGCGGGCTCCCTGGACGGTGCTCATGGCCTCAGTCTGCCAGCCGGGAGAGCAGTGGCCAAGAACGCGACTGCCGCACACAAAACAGATCGGCGAACCTTTCTGTGAGCAGTGCTCTTGCTTTGGGGCACCGCTGCGGTGCAGACTGCTCACGAACGAGAGCACCGCTCTCTCTCACCCTCACGGGAGACACACCATGTCCGCATCCGCACACGTCCAGAAGCCCGGCTGGTTCACGGTCAACGTCCTCAACCGCGCCGTCGCCTGGATGACCCGCCGCGGCATCAGCGTCTGGGGCTCGCGGGTCCTGGCGGTCCGCGGCCGCAAGAGCGGCGAGTGGCGCCGCACCCCGGTCAACCTGTTGACCTTCGAGGGGGCCCAGTACCTGGTGGCCCCGCGCGGGCACGTCCAGTGGACGCACAACATGCGGGCGGCGGGCGGCGGCGAACTGCACCTGGGCAAGAAGACCGAGGTGTTCACCGCGGTCGAGGTCGCCGACGACGACAAGCCCGCCCTGCTGCGCGCCTACCTCAAGCGCTGGAAGGCCGAGGTCGGCGTGTTCTTCAACGGCGTCGGCCCCGACTCCAGCGACGAGGAGCTCCGCCGGATCGCCCCCGACCACCCCGTCTTCCGCATCACGATCACCCAGTGACCCCATCCGGTCGCCCGGCCCCCTCCCCCACCGGGGCTCAGTGCCCCAACACGGCCCTCAACTCGGGCTGCAGCAGCGGCTCGTGCGCCCGTACGAGGTCGTCACACAGGTCCCAGATCCGCTCGACGGGCAGCGCGGCGGCCGTCGCCGGATCGCTCATCGCGGCGTGCCGGATGTGGCGGGGCTCGCCGAGGACGGCGGCCCGCACCACCAGGTCGGTCACCGACACATAGGCCCGGTTGAGCGCCGCGCACTGCGCCGGCAGGGCGCCGATCCTGGTGGGCTGCACCCCCAACGCGTCGACCAGGCACGGGACTTCGACGACCGAGTCGGCGGGCAGGTTGTCGATCAGGCCCTGGTTGGGCACGTTGCCGTAGACGGTGCGCGGGGTGCCGGTGACGATGCTGTGGACGATCTGCGGGGCGTACTCCATGGTCCCCTCCACCGGCAGCGGCCGCCCCGCGGCCAGCGCGTCACGGGTGCGGGCGTAGGTGGCGAGGTTGTCCTCGACGATGTCGAGGTAGACGCCCACCGGCAGGCGCAGCCGGTCGACCTCCGTGTCGTGGTGCAGATACCAGGGCACGTACTCCGAGGAGTGCTCGCTGGTCTCGGTGGGGTAGTGGCCGAGCCTGCGGTACATGTCGACGCGCACCCGCCGCAGCAGTTCCGGGTCCTTGGCGATGACCTCGTCGAGGAGCGGGTACAGATCCCGGCCGGCGCGCTCGAACCGCAGCACCCAGGACTGGTGGTTGACCCCGGCCGCGAGGTAGGAGACCTCCTCGAAGGTGGTGCCGACCAGTTCGGACAGGTCGTGCATCGTCCAGTACACCGAGTGGCACAGGCCGACGGCCCGCAGCTCGGGGGCCACCCGGTGCAGGTACAGCAGGTTCATCGCCATGGGGTTGGTGTAGTTCAACAGCCAGGCGTCCGGGCAGAGTTGGGCGAGGTCGGCGGCGAGCGAGCGCAGCAGCGGGAAGGTGCGCAGGGCGCGGAAGATGCCGCCGACGCCGAGGGTGTCCCCGATGGTCTGGCGGAGTCCGTAGCGGGCGGGGATCTCGAAGTCGGTGCGGGTGGCCCGGTCCATGCCGATCTGGACGGTGTTGATGACGAAGTCGGCGCCGTCGAGCGCCGCGCGCCGCTCCAGGTGGGCGGTGACCGTCGGCGCCGCGCCGAGCTCGCCCGCGATGTGGTGGGCGGCAGCCTCGCTGGTGGCCAGGCGCTCGGGGTCGATGTCGTGGAGCGCGATGCGGGCGCGGGCGAACTCGGGGAAGGCGAACAGGTCGGCGAGCAGCCCCTGGGTGAATTCCACGCTGCCCGCGCCGATGAAAGCGATCTTGGTCTCGGTCATGCCGTGCTCCCTCGTGCGCGGGCACGGGCGGCGGCCTCGTCCCGGGTGGTGACGGACGGGGTCAGCCCTTCAGGCCGCTCGACGTCAGCGACTGGATGAACGTCTTCTGCGCGAACAGGAACGCCAGGAGCACCGGAAGCACCGTGATGACGTTGCCCGCCATCACCGCGGACCACTTGGTGTGGTGCTGGCCCTGGAAGGTGGTCAGGCCCAGTTGCAGGGTGTAGTGCGCGTCGTGGTTGATGGCGATGAGCGGCCAGGAGAGGTCGTTCCAGGTGGCGAGGAAGGTGAGGACCGCGACCGTGGCGAGTGCCGGGCGGGCCAGCGGGGCCACGATCGAGACCAGGACCCGCAGCCGCGAACAGCCGTCGATCCAGGCCGCTTCCTCCAGCTCCCGCGGCAGGGAGAGGAAGAACTGCCGGAAGAGGAACACCGCGAACGGCGTGACCAGGGACGGCACGATCAGCGCGCCGAGGGTGTCGATGAGCCCGAGCCACTTCATCACCAGGAACGTCGGGATCATGGTCAGCTGGAACGGCACGGCCATCGTCGCGAGCATCAGCCCGAGCAGCATCCGCGATCCGGCGAACCGCATCCGCGCGAAGGCGTAGCCGCCGAGCGCCCCGAGCACGAGGTTCGAGGTGACGGCCACGAACGCGACGATGCACGAGTTCAGGAACCAGCGCGGGAACATCGCGTTGCCGAGCACATAGCGGTAGCCGCCGAGGTCGATGCCGTGCGGCCACAGCGCGGGCGGGAAGCGGTTGATCTCCGCGTTGCTCATCACGGAGCTGATGACCAGCCACACCAGCGGCAGCGCGAAACCGATCGAGAGCGGCGCGAGCAGCAGGTGCCAGGGGCTGAACGGCAGCCGCCGCCGGCGTGCGGTGCGGCGGGCAGGGGCACTGACGGAGGCGGCGGCCCCCTGGGTCATCGAGGGCGCGGTCATCGGCCCGCTCCTTCCGCTGGGACAACGCCCGCTCCCCGTACGCCGGCCGGCTGCGTACGTTCCCGGTGGCGCCGGTAGAGGCGCAGCACGACGGCCGCGGCCACCAGGCCGATCGCGAGGACGTAGGCCGCGGCGGCGCCGTATCCGGCGGTGAAGTTCTGGAAGGCCTGCTCCCAGACGAAGTAGACGATGACGGTGGTGGCGCCGAGGGGGCCGCCCTTGGTGGTGACGTACACGAGGTCGAAGACCTGGAGGGCGATGATGAACTGCCACAGCACGAGGAAGACGGTGACCGGGGTCAGCGAGGGCAGGGTGACGTGGCGCAGCACCTGGGCCCGGTTGGCCCCGTCGAGGCGGGCCGACTCCACGAGTTCGGCCGGTACGTCCTGGAGCGCCGCGAGGTAGACGATCACGCAGAACCCGATGCCGCTCCACAGCGAGATCAGCAGCAGGACGTAGAGGGCCTGGCCCGGGTTGGAGAGGAAGCCCTGCGGGGAGACCCCGATGTGGTGCAGGAGCGCGTTGGCCACGCCGAACTCGGGGTCGAAGATGAACGAGAACAGCACGCCCTGCGCGGTGGCGGAGACCACGAACGGGATGAAGACGAGGGTGCGGTAGAGCCCGACGAGGCGGATGCGCCGGTTCAGGGCGAGCGCGAGGGCGAGCCCTCCGGCCAGGCTCAGGGGGACGTAGACGGCCGCGTAGATCAGGGTGTTCTTGACGGCGGTGCGGAACGCCGGGTCCTTGCTGAGCGCGTGGTAGTTGTCGAGGCCGACCCAGCGGCCCGGGGTGACCAGGTCGTCCGCGCGGAACGAGAGCAGCAGCGACCACAGCAGCGGTACCACGCTGAGCCCGAGGATGACCAGGACGGCGGGGCTTATGAAGGCCCACGCCGTGGCGGTCTCGCCGCGCGCCCGGCGGCGCCTCGCGGCGCGGGCCGCCGGGGTCGGGTCGAGCGTGAGCGGGCGGGGGGTCCGCGGCCCAGTACTTCTCATCTCTCAGGCCCTTCTGGTCACGGAGTCGGCTTCAGCGCGGGATCAGCAGGGCGGCGTCGGCCTTTTCGACGCACTGGCGCATGGCCTTGTCCGGGGAGGAGCGGCCCAGCAGAATCGCGACGACGGCCTCGCCGAACGCCTGCGAGATCTGCGGGTACGCCGGGTGCACGGGCCGTACCCGCGCGGACTCCAGGGCCTTGGTGAACACCGGGAGTCCCGCCGTCTGCGCGGAGTGGTCGACCCAGGCGGGCAGGCGTGCGCTCTCCGCGCTGAGCGGCAGGCTTCCGGCGCCGATGTCCCACTTGGCGTCCTGCTCGGGCGCGATGAGCCACTCGACGAACGTGACGGCGGCCTGGGAGCGGGCGGAGCCGTTGTCGAAGACGGTCCAGGTGTCGGGCCCCGAGATGGTGACCGGGCGCCCGCTGAACGAGGGCAGCGGCACCACCGCGTAGTCCACCTTCGCCGTGATGATGTCCGGCAGCGTCCAGGGGCCTCCCAGCACCATGCCCATGCGTCCCGACAGGAAGACCTGGTAGAGCTGGGCGCTGCCCGGCTTGGGGTCGATGTAGACGCTCTTGCCCTCGACGAGCGAGGCGACGGTCTCCAGGGCCCGGCGGCCCTGGTCCGCGAAGCCGATGCTCTTGCCGCCGGGCGCGATGATCTCCCCTCCGAGATCCCACACCATCGGCCACAGCCGCCAGGTGGTGTCCTCGTCTCCGACCCCGGGCCAGCCGGTGCCGAAGACGCCCTTGGAGGCGTCGGTGAGCTTGTGGGCGGTGTCGATGAACTCGGCCCATTTCCAGCCGGGTTGGGGCAGTGGCAGGCCCGCCCGCTGAAAGAGCGTCTTGTTGCACACGACCGCCATGGAGTCGACGAGGGAGGGCGCGGCGCGCACCTTGCCGTTGACGGTCACCGCGTCGCGCAGCGAGGGCCAGTAGTCGGTCCAGGGCACGGGGCCGTTGCGCAGGGCGGTGGTGAGGTCCACGACGCGCGGGCTGCGGGCGATGCTCGCGATGTCCGAGCCGAAGACGTAGGCGATGTCCGGGTACGAGCCGGAGGCCAGGGCGGCGGTCACCTTCTGGAGCATCACGTCGGAGGTCGCGCCGCCCCCGGTGTCGACGCGGATCTTGGAGTGGGTGCGGTTGAACTCGGCCACCAGGGCCTCGATCGCCTTCTTCGAGGTGTCGGTCTGGCCGTGCCACAGTTCGACGGTGACCGTCCCGTCAGGGCCGACGCCCTCGGCGGAGGAGCCGCAGGCCGCGAGGGCCGGTGCGGCGACGGCAGCCACCGCGCAGCCCGCTGTCGCCCTCAGCAGCGCGCGGCGGTCCGGCGCTCTGTGGGGCGAGGGGGCGGTGGAGTGATCCGGGCCGGCGGGCATGATCCGCTCCATCCCTCGCGGGTACGTCCCCGCCTCGGACCCGGGTCGGATCCTGGCGACTCGGGCCGGATGGGGACCCCGGCATGGGTTCCCCGTCGGCTGGGCGCACCTCTCGCGGTGCCGGATCGCGCCGCGATCCGGGCCACTGGCTGGATGAAAGCGCCTCGTGCCGCCGGGCGTCAAGGGCCCGGAGCCGTGTCGTCGGGGTGCTGCGCCGGATGGGGGTGCCGCAGCTGCGCGCAACGGTCCCGATTCGGACCGCGACCGGCCGCTATTCGGCCGAACTTGCCACCGGGGGCCCTCAAGTCACTTTCTTCCCAGTAGATGTGATGGCTCATCATCTCTGAGGAGGATCCCGGTGAAACCCATGCGCAGACTGCGCGTTCTCGTCGGTACGACGTTCGCGGCACTGGCCGCGACGGCGCTGCTGGGCACCGGCACCGCGCAGGCGGCCTCCGACACGGGCCCCGTCGCGGCCGCCCCGGCGGAGCGTCCGGCCGCGTGCACCGGGACGTACCGGGGTGACGAGCGGCTCGGCCCGCGGAACCTGCCCCGGCGCTGGGACGGACCGGTGGGGCCGCTGGTCCTCGGCTACCACCGCACCGGACACCAGAGCCCTCGGGCGTTCCTGGCCACTTTCTGGGACCCGGCCGCCGGCTCCTGGAAGTACCCGCCGAACGACGGCTTCGCCACCCGCCCCGACGGCACCCCGGACAAGCACGCCGTCGCGCTGCGGGTCGGCGAGGACCTGGACCGGTTCGGCTCCGAGTACGGCTCGTTCCTCGCCCCGGCCGGTGCCCGCTACAGCGAGCGGGCGCTGCCCCCGCAGAGCCTGATCACGCGGGAGGCCGCCCACCCGTGCGCCTATCACGCGTACGCGGTGGTGAAGTCCTTCACCGTGTGGCAGGGGCGGATCGCCCCCTGGTTCGACCAGCCGGGCGGAGGGCGGCAGATCAAGCTGGACCCGGCGTTCGTCGACCCCGGCCAGGGCCAGTCCCTCAACGTCAAGTGGCTGCTCGACCACGGCTACCTCAGGGCCGAGAGCAACCCGGCCGCCGCGGCGAGCGCGCTCGCGGGCCTCGGCTGAACCCGGCCGGGCCGGGGCGGTGAACCCCGGCCCGTGCGGGCTCAGCGGTCGACGGCGTCCAGCGCGCGCCGGGCCATCGGGTGGGTGCGCACCAGACCGGCCAGGGTGGTGGCGCCGCGGGTGATGTCCGCGAAGGCCTTCCACGCGGGCCTGAATCCGGTGATCGCGGCGTGCAGGAGCAGCGGGCGCTTCTCGAAGAGGGCGAGCATCCGGCGGCCCACGCCCATCTCGACGCCGAGCCCGGCCTTGATGGCGAACGCGTAGTTCAGCGCCTGGCGGCGGGCGTCGACGGCGTCCTGCGACTCGGAGATGCGCACCGCCCACTCGCCCGCGAGACGCCCCGAGCGCAGCGCGAAGGAGATGCCCTCGCGCGTCCACGGCTCCAGCAGGCCCGCAGCGTCGCCGCAGACCAGGACCCGGCCGCGGGACAGCGGCGAGTCGTCGCTGCGGCAGCGCGTCAGGTGTCCGGAGGAGACGGCCGGCTCGAAGCCCGCGAGGCCGAGCCGGGCGATGAAGTCCTCCAAGTAGCGCTTGGTGGCGGCGCCCTCGCCGCGCGAGGAGATCACGCCGACGGTGAGGGTGTCGCCCTTGGGGAAGACCCATCCGTAACTGCCGGGCAGCGGGCCCCAGTCGATCAGGACGCGGCCCGCCCAGTCCTCGGCCACGCTCGGCGGCACCGGGATCTCGGCCTCCAGGCCCAGGTCGACCTGCTCGGTCTTGACCCCGACGTGGGCGCCTATGCGGCTCGCGCTGCCGTCGGCGCCGACGACCGCGCGGGCGAGCACGGTCTCCCCGTCGGACAGCACGACGGCGACGGTGCGCCGGTCGGGCACGGCCGCGCCGTGCTGCTCGACCTTGGAGACGGTGACGCCGGTACGGATCACGGCGCCCTCCTTCTCGGCGATCGCGACCAGGCCGGCGTCGAACTCCGGCCGGTTGATCAGCCCGAACAGCATCTTCTTCGACCTGCGGGTGCGGGTCAGCTTCCCGTTGAGGGAGAAGGTGACCGCGTGCACCCGGTCCTGGAGGGGCAGTTCGAAGCCGGGGGGCAGGGCGTCGCGCGAGGGGCCGATGATGCCGCCGCCGCACGTCTTGTAGCGGGGCAGCTCGGCCTTCTCCAGGAGCAGCACCGTGCGCCCCGCGGCCGCCGCCGCGTGGGCCGCCGAGGCCCCCGCGGGGCCGGCCCCGACCACGACGACGTCCCAGACGGGCCCCGCACCCGGTCCGGTCACCGATTCGGCGGCGGGCCCGCCCTGGTGCTCCCCCAGGGGTCCGTCCGTCCCAGCGTCTGCGTTCTCGCTGCTCACGATGTGCCTTTGCTCCCCGTCCGACCCGTGGCCCATGCTGACGACCGCATCCTACGGGGCAGTAGCCCCGCCCTCCTGTCCTGGCCCGCTGTGGGAGGATCGGCCATACCTTCGCCGTACACACACGTACACCTGCGTATCTGTACACACAACGTCGCACCCACGAGGAGCGTGCCCATGACCGCACATCCGATCGCCGAGACCGTCGCGTCCCTGATGCCCCGCGCCAAGGCGGAGCTCACGGAACTGGTCGCGTTCCAGTCGGTGGCGGACGAGGCGGTGGCGCCGAGGAGCGAGTGCGAGGCCGCCGCGAACTGGGTGGCCGACGCGCTGCGCGCCGAGGGCTTCGAGGACGTCGCCCTGCTGGACACCCCGGACGGCTCGCAGTCGGTGTACGGCCTGCTGCCCGGCCCGGTGGGCGCGCCCACCGTCCTGCTGTACGCGCACTACGACGTGCAGCCGAAGCTGGACGAGTCGGCGTGGGTGACCCCGCCGTTCGAACTGACCGAGCGCGACGGGCGCTGGTACGGGCGCGGAGCCGCGGACTGCAAGGGCGGCTTCATCATGCACCTGCTCGCGCTGCGCGCCCTGAAGGCCAACGGCGGCGTCCCCGTCACGGTCAAGGTGATCGTGGAGGGCTCGGAGGAGCAGGGCACCGGCGGCCTGGAGCAGTACGCCGAGGCGCACCCGGAGCTGCTCACCGCCGACGCCATCGTCATCGGCGACACCGGCAACTTCCGCGTGGGCCTGCCCACCGTGACGGCGACGCTGCGCGGCATGACCATGATCCGCGTCCAGGTCGACACCCTGGAGGGCAATCTGCACTCCGGCCAGTTCGGCGGCGCGGCCCCGGACGCGCTGGCCGCGCTCATCCGTGTCCTGGACTCGCTGCGCGACGAGCACGGGCAGACCGTCATCGAGGGCCTGGCCGCGGACTCCGCGTGGGACGGACTGCAGTACCCGGAGGACGAGTTCCGCCAGGACGCCAAGGTCCTGGACGGGGTGGCGCTGCCGGGCACCGGCACGGTCGCCGACCGCATCTGGGCCCGCCCGGCCGTCACGGTCATCGGCATCGACTGCCACCCGGTGGCCGGCGCGACGCCGTCCATCCCGGCCAGCGCCCGCGCCCAGATCAGCCTGCGGGTGCCGCCCGGCCAGGACGCGGCCGAGGCGACCAAGCTCCTCTACGCCCACATCGAGAAGCACGTCCCGTGGAACGCCCGGGTCACCATCGAGCAGGTCGGCCAGGGCCAGCCGTTCCGCGCGGACATCAACAGCCCGGCCTACACCTCGATGGCCGAGGCGATGGCGGTGGCCTACCCGGGCGAGGAGATGCAGTCCTCGGGCATGGGCGGCTCGATCCCGCTGTGCAACACCCTGGCCGCGCTCTACCCGCGCGCGGAGATCCTGCTCATCGGCCTCAGCGAGCCCGAGGCGCAGATCCACGCGGTCAACGAGAGCGTCTCGCCCCAGGAACTGGAGCGCCTGTCGATCGCGGAGGCCCACTTCCTGGTCAACTACGCGGAGTCCAAGCGGGGTTGACCCCCGGGCAGGTTCAGCGCTCGGCGGACATCGCGCAGAGCGTAGATCCATGCGGCGACCGGCGTCGCGCCGTACGTTCGCCGCATGGATCTCCTACCGGTACTCCCCCGGCTGCACCTGTTCCGCTTCCCCGTCGGCCAGGCCTACCTGTGGCGCGACGACGACGGGCTGACCCTCATCGACGCCGGTGACGTCAACGCCGCCGCGCCCATCGAGGACGCGGTGCGCGGGCTCGGCCTCGATCCCGCCGCGATCCGCCGCATTGTGATCACCCACTGCCACCGGGACCACGTCGGCGCGGCCGGGGAACTCGCCGAGCGGTACGGCGCCGAGGTGATCGCGCACCGGCTCGACGCCCCGGTGATCCGGGGCGAGCGGCCGACCCCGGAGCCGGTGCTCCTGGACTGGGAGCGTCCGCTGTACGAGCACGCCCTGACGGTGCCCCCGGCGCCGTCGACCCGGGTGGACCGCGAGGTCGCGGACGGGGACGCGCTGGGCTTCGGGGACGGCGCGGTCGTGGTGCACTCCCCCGGCCACACCGACGGCTCGATGGCGGTCCATCTGCCGCGCCACGGCGTGCTGTTCACGGGTGACAGTGTGGCCGGGGTCGGCCAGGTGATGGTGGGCGTCTTCAACACCGACCGGGAGCGGGCGCTCGCCTCGTTCCGCCGGCTGGCCGGGCTCGCCGCGGACACCGTCTGCTTCGGGCACGGCGACCCGCTGACCGACGACGCGGCGGCCGTCATGAAGGCCTCAGCCGACCGGGACTCCGGCCTCCAGGTTGAGCACGGTTGACCGTTCGCGCGCCCGCAGCGCCCAGCGCAGCCGCTCGAAGCGGGCGGGCGGCAGCAGCTCCGCGGCCTCCTGCTCGCTGACGAAGCGCCAGCCGCGCAGTTCGGCGCCGGGCAGCAGCACGTGCCCGGCCCGGTCGACGTCGAGCGTGCCGCCGTCGAAGAGCAGGCGCAGGCCGCCGAACCCGGGAGGCCTGGGCGGCTCCCAGTCGACGACCAGGAGCCGCGGCAGGCGGTCGAGCCGGACGCCGAGTTCCTCCTCGACCTCGCGCACCCCGGCCCTCGCCGGGGCCTCGCCGCGCTCGACGACACCGCCGGGGAACTCCCAGCCGGGCTTGTAGGTGGGGTCGACCAGGAGCACCCGGCCGTCCTCGTCGAAGAGCAGCACCCCCGCGGCCAGCGTCTCGGCGGTGGGCTCGGGGGTCTGCACGATCTCGCACGCGCGGGCCGCTCCCGAACGGACCGCCTCGGCTATTCGCTCGGCGGTCTCGCGCGGGCCGAGGGCCCCGTTGTCGACGGCGTGGGCGTCGGCGGTGAGCCAGCCGAGCGCGCGCCGGAAGGGTTCGATGTGCTCGTACGCCCATCTGCGAACGCGCTGCTCATCGGCCCCGGGATCGCCGGGGAACTCCACCCGGGCCGCGATCCGGGCCCGCAGGATCGTTTCCTCCTGGGTGAGCAGGACGTGGCGCACGGGGATGCGGCGGGCCGCGAGGCCGCCGAAGATCTCGTCCCGGTACTCCTGCCTCAGCAGGGTCATCGGCACCACGAGCACCCCGCCGACCTCGGCGTGCAGCGCGGCGGCGCCGTCCACCACCAGGCGCCGCCAGATCGGCAGGTCCTGATAGTCGGTCACCTGGTCCAGCATCTTCTGCGGCAGCAGGTGCCGCAGTGCCCCGCCGATCACCTCGGGGTCGTAGAACGTGCTGTTCGGGATCAGGTCGATCAGCTCGCGCGCGGTGCTGGTCTTGCCCGCGCCGAACGCACCGTTGATCCAGACAATCACGGTTCCCCCTCTTCGATAGCCCCCAGTGGACTGCCCGCAACACCCTGCCACGGAAACCCGCGCCCGGCTCGGGCCCCCCTTGATCGCGCACACAACTGTGGCCGGGCCGTTGCCTGCCGCATGCGACCTTCCGGCCCCCCGACGCGTCTTGGTGTACGAGCACCGGCCACGGGGGGCCGTAACGCCGACGACGCGGGCGTCGTTGTGCGAGTGCCGGCCGAGACACAAGGGGGTGCGGCGAAATGCGCCGTACAGTACTGGAACGTTTTCCCGCGGGCGGGCCGCGTGGCCACTGGCCCGCCGAGGAGTTCGCCCGGGAGCGCAGGAACGAGGGCCTCGCGGCGGAGGTCGTCATGGATCTGGAGAGCGACGCCTTCCTGGTCGTCGTCACCCGCCCCGTGCCGGAACCGGTCTGACGCCCGGCCGCGGGCGCGAGCCCAGCACGACGTCCGGATTCCGCCGGTCGGCGCGGCCCGCGGGCGTGACCCTCGATGTGCGGCACCGTCTCGGCCCGGGCCCCACGCTCGGCGCCCCGCACATCGGAGGGCCACATGTCCAGCAACCGCACGGCCGATCGCGTGGGCGCGGGTGACTGGCCGCGGATCGTCGAGGAGCTCGACGCCCACGGCTGCGCCCTGACGCACCGGCTCCTGACCCCGGCCCAGTGCCGAAGCCTCGCCGACCTGTATGACCTGGCCGACCGGTTCCGCGCGACGGTCGACATGGCGCGCCACCGCTTCGGGTCCGGCCAGTACCGCTACTTCGCCGAACCGCTGCCGGACCTGGTGCGGGAACTGCGCGCCGCCTTCTACCCGGTGCTGCTGCCCGTGGCCCGGGACTGGGCGGCCCGGCTCGGGCGTCCGGCGCCCTGGCCCGACACCCTCGACGAGTGGCTGGCCCGCTGCCGAGAGGCCGGCCAGGCCAAGTGCGCGCAGATCCTGCTGCGGTACGCGGCGGGCGACTGGAACGCCCTGCACCGCGACCTGTTCGGCGACGCGGTCTTCCCGCTCCAGGTCGTCATCGGTCTCGACGCGCCCGGCACCGACTACACCGGAGGCGAGTTCCTGCTGGTGGAGCAGCGCCCGCGGGCCCAGTCCAGGGGCACCGCGACCCTGGTTCCGCAGGGCCACGCGCTGGTCTTCACCACCCGGGACCGGCCGGTGGCCTCCCGGCGCGGCTGGTCGGCGGCGCCGGTGCGGCACGGCGTGAGCACCGTGCGCTCCGGACACCGGCGCACCCTCGGCCTCGTCCTCCACGACGCGACCTGATCAACTCCCTCAGAAATCACCGTAGTTGACCTGCCAGGTGGGCAGGCCCATGCGGCGCCACACCGCGACGACCCGGTCGCGGTCGTCCAGGCTCACGCGGACGTTGAACCGGTGGCGCACATGCGCGTCGAAGAGTTCGGCCTTCACCAGGTCGTCCCGCCGCCCGTCGCCGGCCGGCCGCATCCACAGCTCGTCGTACGGCACGTCGTGCGCGGCGAGCCACGCCTGCGTCTGCGGCCGGAACTCCTCGCCCCGCCCCGAGAGCAGCACGATCGTGTCGCCGTGCGCCTGCCGGAAGCCGGTCAGCGCGTCGCGCACACAGCCGTTGAGGCCGTCCTGCTCGCAGCGGGCGAAGTCGTACGGGTTGCGGTTCAGGTTCATCGCGAGCGTGCCGTCGATGTCGCACATCACCGCGCTGGGCAGCGCCGCGTCCGGCGTGTAGGGCTCGACCTCGGCCAGCACGACGGTGTCGTTCATCCAGGCGTCGGTGAGCCGCCAGCCGCCCCGTACCGCCTTGGCGTGCTTGTCGGCGAGCAGGCGGATGATGTCCTCGCCGACCGGGACGGCGCGGGCCGCGTCGCGGCGCAGGCACTCCTCGACGGGCACCCCGGTGAAGTCGTGCACGACGAAGCGGGCCCGGCCCGCCACCGCGGCCTTGAGGCGCTTGGGGATGTGCGGGGTCAGATGGGTGTTGTCGACGACGACGTCGAACCCCGCGGCCAGCGTCTCGCGCACCGCCGCGTCCTGGATGGCGAGGACGGACTGCTCGGCGGTGTGCGAGCGGTCGGGTCCCGCGCCCGCGGGGTTGAGCATGGCGCGCAGGTCGTCGAGGTTGACGCGGCGGCACTGGCCGCCGGAGTCCGCGACGAGTTCGCGGGCGGCTGTGGTCTTGCCGGAGGCGGGCAGTCCGGTCATGACGTGCACGGTGGGCATGGAGCGGTTCAGCTTTCGTCGTCGTTCGTGAAGGGGTCGGCGGCCGCCGGTTTGACGGACCGCCAGATCATGAGGTCGATGCCCCGGCCGTCGAGCAGCTGGAACACGGCCGCGCGGACGGTACGGTCCTCGATTCGCTGGGCGGCGCGGGCGAACGCGCCCCGGTCCTGGGCGAGCCGGGAGACCTCGGCGAACCGCTCGGCGGCGAGTCGGGACAGTTCGCCGGCCTGTCCGTCCAGCCGCGCCGTCACGGCCCGCACCCAGGCGTCGAACTCGTCGGGGACCTGCTGGAGCATGGCCTCCAGCGGGTCGGCGCCGTCGGCGGTGAGTTCCGCGATCTCGCCGGGGGCGCAACCCAGCGCCTGGGCGACCCGCTTGGGGTCCTCGCCGCCGAACCGGCGGATGCCGAGGTAGCGCCAGATGTCGCGTTCGGTGATGCCGGTCAGCACCTTGTGCAGCCGTACGTACTCGCTGATCTTCGCCTTGACGCGCAGGCCCGAGGCGTACCGGATGACATAGCCCTCGGCGTCCGTGCCGGTGGCCTCGCCGCCGTCGGCCCAGACGTTCGCCTCGGCGCGCGCGAGGAGTTCGGCGAGCGGCAGCGCGGGCCAGGACCGGGCCACCGAGCCGACCGGCGCCCAGTCCTCGGCGGCGCGCGAAAGCCCGATCTCCTCGCCCGTCGCGTCGTACGCGGCGAGCAGCACGAGGTCGCGCCGGCCGCCGTAGTCCACGACGATCCGGTTCTCGGGGTAGAGGATCTCCACGAGGTAGGTGACGCCGGGCCGCAGGGTCGCCGTGTCCCGTCCGTCGAGCCAGGCACCGGCCCAGGCGGCCTGTTCGGAGGTGAACGAGCCGCGGGAGGCGACCCGCCACCGGCCCTCGTAGTGGAAGACGATGCCGAGCGAGCCGTCGACCTTGTCGTACACCTCGAACGGCTCGTCGGGCAGCGGCGGCGCGTAGGGGCGGCCGTGGGTGTGCTCGCCGACGTTGAAGAACTTGGGCAGGCAGTGCGCCACGATCGTCCCGGTCGCGTCGTCGACCACGAGTCCGCGACAGCGGGTGGTCACCTCGTCCCACGCCTGCTCGTACTGGCAGGCCCTCGTGTAGGAGAGGATGGAGAGCGGCAGTGCGGGGTGCGCCTTGCGGACGACGTGGCCGGCGTCGATGGCGGCGGCCAGGCCTGCGGGCGGGATGAGGCGGTCGAGGTCGATCACTGCTTGCTCCTGGAAAGGGTGCTGTCACCTGCAGCTTGACCGATCCCGACCGCGGGGGCGAGGTATTTTCGATCAGCGCTCAGGCGGCGAGCGGCACGCTGGGCGCGATGAAGTAGCCGTCCCGGTCGTACCAGCGGATCTCGGTGACGCGGACTTCGCGGACACCGGTGCGCTGGAAGATGGGGTCCATGAGCGCGGCCCCTTCCGGTGCGTCGGCCGGCTCCCACCGCAGGATGGTGACGGTGGGGTTCACCGGGCTGGGCCGCCGGGCGACCTCGCGGCCGGGCAGCGGGTTCCCCGCCGTGTCCAGGTCGTGCAGGAGAGCGGTGGCGACGTGCAGTTCGACGGTCATGGCGGTCTCCGGGGCCGGGCTGCTCCCGCCCGGGTGAGGGCCGGGCGGGTCCGCAGGCGTGTATCTGCTGAGGGTCGCAGACCCTGAGGTGAACGCCTCAAGGCACCCTTGAGGCGTGCTGGAGCCGGGATCGATGTCCGCTCGCGGCCACGCCGAACTCCGGCTGGATTCCGCCTTTCTGACGTTTCGTCAGCCGTACGTCACCCCTTGCTGGAGCCCAGTGTGAGGCCCGCGATGAAGTGCCGTTGCAGCAGCAGGAAGACGACCAGGGTGGGGAGGGCGACGATCACCGAGCCCGCCGCCAGCAGGTTGTAGTCCGTGAAGAACTGCCCGCGCAGGTTGTGCCACCAGCGGATTCGGTCCCCGGAGACCCCAGCAAGGCCCTGAACTGCTGGTATTGACCTCCCCTGACTTGCCGCGGGTGACCCTGAGTGAGGCTTTGGGGGCTCCCTGGATGCTCCCCAGCCGCCGCTCGCTCCCCAGATTCTCCCCAGCGTGAGCGCCAGACAGGCACCCTGTTCAGCGCTTTCGCCCTCGCAGGGGATGGGCGACGTGCCCCGCTTCGTAGGGTACGCCGGCCTTCTCGGCCGCGCGGCGCCGGACGCCTTCCATCTCAACTACGCAGTCGCGGCAGGCGCGGACTTCCAGTGCGCCGTCGTTTCGCGGGTGAAGCGTCGACACGGGTGTCGTGTCGACCTCTCCGCGGGAGGGGTGCCGGAAGCACAGTCCGGGGGTCCACTCGTAGAGCGAGAGGATCTCGCGGCTGTCCATGGAAGATCTCCTACTTCCCGCCCGTGCGATGGCATACATGGCCTCTCCTGTGCTCTTTCCCCAACGACACACGCAGGCTGGGCCTCGTTCACACGATTAGGTGAACTTACGTTCGATTGCGGACATTAGACCTAGCCCGACGGCATATGCCAGCGGGACACAGGACCGTTCAGTGCAGGGTGCCGCCGGGGCGTCTACCGGACTAACTTCAAGATCATTAAATGCCTCAAAGTAGCTGCTGACTTATGATCATGATCGGCAGAGCGTTTTGGGGTGCCAGCCGACCAGCCTCAGTGGATCCTCGACGCCCGTCGAGCCGTCGGCCTACGCGTTCGCGACGCCCGCGTCTGGCGCGACATGACCCAGGAGGAGCTAGCCCACGAAGCCGGGATTGACCGGTCGTCGGTCCAGCGCATCGAGCTCGGCCAGAATGACCCGAGGCTCACTCACCTGCTGCGGATCGCCAGCGCTCTTCACGTCCACGTGCGGGACCTCCTCGGCTAGGCGGCCACGCTGGGGGCTGGGCCGGAGTTACGTGATTGAACCACCGCTTCCGACTGGCGGAAACGGATATGCGCACCTTCGGTGCAACTTGCGGCGACTCAGGAGCGTAGCCCCCGAGCATCCTTACATCGGACACCACCTTGCCCCGCATATGCCAGCAGCGGAAGGGTGCGCGCGCATATATGCACAACTCGCGGGCGCGCTCCGTACACACGGGGTGCGATCCGATGACCAACCGTCAATCTGTGGCCTGAGCTGCGGCGACTGCCCTGCGCCGGTTCGGCCAGCGTTCACCCGTCGCCCAGTTGGAGTGATCCCCGGAATGCCCCGGCTCGTCCAGACAGTGGGTACCTGTGCGCGGGTGCCGGTCCCAGCAGTGCCCCGGCATGCGGGGCGGCTCGCTCACGCCCACGGGAAGGCCATCACCACCGACGGCTCGTCGGTGACGTGGTACAGCGGCTTGATTCCGTGGTCGGCGGCGCAAGCGGCGTGCGCGAACACGGGCCGCGGCGGCCCGCTCGTTATGGCGGCCAGCCGGATACAGCAATCGGCCCCGGGCTGGGGGCAGTAGAAGCACGCCCGCGGGGCTTCGCCGCTTGTCTCGGTCATGTCGGGTCCCGCCCATCATCGTGATCAGGTACGGGACCAGCGTGGCGAACACGGGCGGGCTGAATGCTCACAGTTTTGTGAGCGTGTGAGTGTTCAGAGGCCGATCCAGGCGGCCATGTGGCCGAGCGTGTCGGGGGTGCGGCGGTTGAGGTGGACGAGGCCCTTGATGGTCTCCCTCGCGCCAGGGTGGTAGCGGGTCTGCTCCGGGGCCGCGGAGCGGGCTTCCAGGAGGGACTTGAGCGCGGCGTCGGTCCGGCCGACTTCCATCTCGGCCCTGCCGCGGTCGACGTAGAAGTGGGCGCGCCGGCTGACGGCGAGCGACGGCGGCAGCTTGATCTTCTTCGCCTGTTTGACTGCCTCGTCGTAGTGGCGCATTTCGACGGCGGCCGACATGCGGTGCAGGGCGACGTTGGTCGGCCCGAACGACAGCCAGTGAATCTCTGAGGCGTCGCCGGTCCGCTTCGCGTAGGACACGGCCTCGTCGAGGTGGGCTTCCACGGCGGCGCCGTCTTCCGCACGGGCAGCGATGACGGTGGCGCCGAGGTGGAGCTGGCCGGTCACGGCGAGGGATTCGCGCGTGGTGCCGGTCTGGGCGAGATGGCTGTGCCCTGCCGCGATCAGGCGCTGGCCGATGCGGTACTCGCCCTCGCGGAAATAGACGAGGGCGCGCATGTACTGGCGGACGGCACCGAGGCAGGGGTCCGAGGCGCGTTGGGCTGCCCAGTCCATGCGGTCCAGGGCTACGGCACTCAGGTCGTAGTAGCCGAGCTTGACGGTGATGTCGTGGGCGGTGCGGTACGTCGAGGCGAGGGCCTGCCACAGCTCTGTCGTGGGGGTGCGCCAGGCCGCCGTGGTGAGCTCGGAGATTGCGTCGGGCAGGGCGCGGGCGGCTTTCCCGAGATGGGTGGCCCGGACCTGGGCGCACAGATCGTCAGCGAGGTCGACAAGCTGAGCGACGGGTCTTGTCGTGGCTACGGGGTCGGCGCCGAGGTCGTACAGGTCGAGGGCTTCGCGGATGGGGCGGACGAGCGCGGCCAAGCGGTCCTGCTGGAGCTCCGTCATGTAGGGCTGTCCTGTCAGCACTGTCACGTCGATGCGGAGGGCGCGTGCGACAGCCGCAGTGAAATCAACGGTGGCCACGCGGGCGCCGCACTCGATCTGGTTGAGGAGGCTGTAGGAGTAGGGGATGATCTCGGCGAGTTGGCGTTGGGTGAGGTGGGCGAGCCGCCTCTGTTCTTTGATGCGCGCGCCGGTGTGGTCGTCGCCCAGTCTCGGCATAATGGCTCCGTTCCTTGCTCGCACTCGGAACGGTACTCGCGCTGTCCGGCGCGGGTGAACGCTCCGCCCCCGACTGCCTTCAGTTCGGGGGCGGTTGCGTGTGATCAACTGGGGGCATGACTTCGCGGACCGTGTATCTGTTCTGTTCGGCGGCCCCTCCTGTTTTCGAGGTCGCCACGGTGATCGAGGCGCTGCAGGCGCGAGGCTGGGATGTCTGTCTCGGCTTGACGCCGACCGCGGCGTCGTGGCTGGAGGAGTCCCTGTCGGGGCTGGCCACACTGACGGGGCATCCGGTGCGCTCGGAGTACAAGCGGCCCGGGGAGCCGGATGTGTGGCCCCCGGCGGATGTGATCCTGTTCGCGCCGGCCACCTTCAACAGCGTCAATGCGTGGGCGCTCGGGCTGACTTCCAGCTTCGTCGTCGGCGTCGTCGCGGAGGGCATCGGAAAGGGCATCCCGACAGCGGTGATGCCGTGCGTGAACGCCGCCTACGCGCAGCACCGGGCTTTCGAGCGGAGCGTCACCGAGCTGCGGGGCATGGGCGTGACGGTGTTGTACGGCGAGGGCGGCTTCGTGCCGAACCAGCCGGGAGAGAGCCGCCCGGGCGGCTATCCGTGGGCGATCGCTCTTGACGCGGCCGACGCTCTTGTCCGACCCCGGGAGTAGCCTTGATCCATGCCTCCCACTCCCCCGCCTGACGGCACCGTGCGCTCGTGGCCGCGTCCGGCCGCGGTGGTGAACCAGGAGATCCGTGCCCTGTGGCCGGAGGGTGCGCGGGGTCCGGTTGATGAGGACCGGTACCGGTCGCTGCTGGTGGAGTGGGCTGCGGCGCATCGCGGCGAGGCGGCGCAGGCCGATGTCAGACCCGCGGCTTAAGATCCCGGCTCGTGGCTATCGAACTCTCTGATGAACTGATTGAGCTTGAGCGTGCATCTGTGGCTGAGCAGCTGAAGGCTGAGGCGAGGCCGCATTCGGCGGAGGCGTGGGCGCCGTGGCTGGATGCGGCCGCGAGGGTGCAGGCCGCGATCACCGCGCATGCGGAGGCGACCGGGCAGAACCGTTTCGACGTGGAGGCGGAGCTCAAGCGGGTTGTGCGGCATCCGGAGGAGCCCGACGAGGGCTGAGCTACAGCGCGGACTGGAACGCGGAAGCGCCCGGCGTGCTCGCCGAGCTGGCCGTCGTGACGCGGTCGAGGACGGCTGATCCGTGGCCCGCGTGTTGGGCTGCGGCCCGCGCGGCGAGCGACGGGCGGGGGCCTCCGGCCGGGAGAACAACGGTGCGGCGGGCAGCGGCGGAGACGAGCAGGGTGGTCATAGCGCCATTGTGCACGAACTGGGGCGCTGGGCACGCCAGTTCAGGCAGCGGGCCCGCCGGTCGCTGTTCCGGCGGGCCCCAGCAGCAATCCCCGGCTTCTTCGTAGCCGATGATGAGCGCCACTGTACGGGCGGCCACTGACAACGGCGGGTCGAACGCGCAGGACCAGCGGATTAGACTCGAACACATGTCCGGTCAGCCGTCTCGCCTCGTCCAGCTCCAGTTCCTGCGCCGCTACCTCCTCGGCGAGCTGGAGCGAGTCGAACGCTGGATCGCCACCGAGGAACAGCGCGAGGCTGCCGCACGTCCGACACCCCCGCCCGTGCCGGACTGGGTCCTCTCCTATCCCCGCGCTGGCGCCACCAGCCGCCCGGACGCGGTCCACGTCGGCGACTGCGGCATGGCCGGGAAACGCACTAAGCCGATCACGCGCGACCAGGCGCTGCGTGCGCTGGCCGAGGGCGTCGAGGCGTGTCAGTTCTGCCGCCCCGACAGCGAGCTCGGCTGGCTGGACTAGGCGCTGCGCGGCTTCCGGCCAGCAGTCTTCTTCGCGGGCGCCTTCTTCGCCGTGGTCTTCTTGGCCGCGGTCTTCTTCGCTGCCGCCTTCTTCGCAGTGCGCTTCTTCGGCAGGTCGTGCACTGAGGCGTCCTCGGTCGACTCGCCGCGGTTGGCCTTCGCTTTCTCCACGCTGGCATTCAGAGCGGCCATCAGGTCGACAAGCTGCCCGCCCGACTCCGGTGCCGCCTCCACCGCCTTGGGCTGGCGGTGCTCGGCCTTTGCGGCCAGGAGCTCCTCGACGGCCTCCTGGTAGTGGTCGGTGTAGTCGTCGATGTTGTCGCGGGCCATCGACTCCAGAAGCTGGATCGCCGCGTCGACCTCGTCGTCGGTCAACTCGACCGGCTTCGGGGTCAGAGTCTCGGGGCTGCGGATCTCATCGTCCCAGTGCATCGCATGCAGGACGATCACGTCGTCCTTGACCCTCAGGAGACCCAGGCGCTCCCGGTTGTGCCACGCGAACTTCGCCACCGCCACCTTCGAGCTGCGCTCCAGCGCCATCCGCAGCAGCTTGTACGGTTTCAACGCAACGGGGCCAGCGGCCTCCAGGTAGTAACCGGCGCCCACGCGGACCGGGTCGATGGAGTCGGCCGGGATGAACGCGACGATGTCGATAGCCCTTGCTGTGGGAAGCGGCATCGAGTCAAGCTCCGCATCGGTGACCTGCACGATGGCGTCCTTGGAAACTTCGTAGCCCTTACCGATGTCCTCCTGGAACAGCTCCTGCCCGTCGATCTCGCACACCTTCTTCGTGCGGACGCGTGCCATGTCTTTCAGGTGGATCTGGTGGAAGGCGATGTTGTGGCTCTCGGTGGCAGCCACCACGCGGCACGGGATGCTCACGAGCCCGAAACTGATGGCGCCGTTCCAGATGGGGCGGGGCATTTTTCGCGGCCTCCCAGGACCCCCCTGGTCGGACGTCCAGCCTACGGGCGCCGTCGCTCCTCGGCATGCGGTGCCGGGCCGCCGGGACGACTCTGGGGTCATGGACCCGACGATCATCGTGCACCGGCCCCGCCCGGCAGGCGGTCGGCACGTCACCGTCCTCGGCCAGGACATCGGCGTCGCCTACTCCGACCGCGACCTGATCGAGTTCCTGCGCCAGTCCGGCCTCGACGAAACCGACGCCGAAGCCATGGTCGACGGCGACTCCCCCGAGATCGAATGGCGAGGCGGCAGGCCGCACGACTACGCGGCGGCATAACGAAGGCGCCCACCCCGAAGGGTGGGCACAGGGTGCTCATCGCCGCGTTTACCGCCGCTCCAGGACCCCGAAGCCAGCATGGCAGGGCCGGGCGCCGGCGGGAAGCTACTTCTTCTCCAGGTGCCGGTAGATGGTGGGGCGGCTGACGCCGAACTCGTCGGCGATCTGCTGCACGGTGTACCTGCGCTTGCCGTCGGCGCCGGTCTCGTCGTACATCTCCTGGGCCAGCTTTATCTGGCGAGGGCGCAGCTTCGGCTTCTGCCCGCCGGTGCGCCCGCGGGCTCGGGCGGCTTCGAGGCCTTGCTTGGTGCGTTCGACCATGAGGGAGTGCTCGAACTCGGCGACGGCGCCGAGGATGTGGAAGAACATTTGGCCGACGGGGGTCGAGGTATCGATGCCCTGGTCCAGGACGACGAGTTCGACGCCGCGCTCGCGGAGGTCATCGCCGACGTCCATGAGGTTGCGGAGCGAGCGGCCGAGCCGGTCGAGCTTGGTGATGACGAGGTGGTCGCCGTCGCGGACGGCGACGAGGGCTTTGTCGAGTTCGGGGCGGGAGGCGAGCTTGCCGCTGAGCTTGTCGACGAATATCTGGTCGCAGTTAGCGGCAGTGAGGGCGTCGCGCTGAGCTTCGGGGTGTTGGTCGGAGGTGGACACGCGTCCGTAGCCGATTCGCATAGCCCAGTGTATCGAGAAGGGGGGAGATCGTTACATAGATGCGGACACGGGATGTGTAACAACTCCCGCGCAGGACAGCCGAGTTCGTCGCTACTGGCTCACAGACGTTCGTTTGCGGACAGTCGCTATGGGCGGGTTATCGAGAGTCGTCCATGGTCAACTCCCCACCCCCAACGAGGCGTTAAGCGCCCCCGGCCAACCTGTAGACGCGACTACAGGTTGACTGTAGAGTGGTCTACAGAAGGGGCGAGGGTCGCACCCAAGAGAGGCCGCCATGCTGACGATCACCACGCGCACCGGCGACTACTACGGCGACGGCAACCGCTACCACATCTGGGAGACCCACGACGCCGACGGTGAACTCATCGCGGAGCTCTACATCTCCACCGAACGCAACGAGATCATGAACATCGAGGTCGGCGAAGACCACCGCGGCGAAGGCCACGCCCGCGCCCTCTACGAGGCCGCCAGCTCTCAAATCCCCGTCTTCCACGCCCCCGTAGCCCACCGCACCATCGAAGGCAACGCCTTCGCCGAGGCCGTCGGCGGCGAAACCGTCGCCCCCTACCCCTGCGACTGCGACGCCTGCAACTTCACCGAGGAGTGACGCATGCAGCGCTACGAACTCGAAGCCTGGCTCGGCGACAACCACGCCCTCAACGGCAACCAGATCGCCGAACTCCACCGCGCAGCTGACGACATCGCGCAGCAGTACCCCGACGCCGATGACCGCGACGATCGTGAAGCCGCCCTAACTGCTGCCTACCGGCTCATGACCGAAGCGCCGGAGGACCTCGTCGCAGAACTCGGCAGGGAGCGTATCGATGCCCGACTGGCAGAGCGGAAGGCTTTCATCGGCCTGCGACAGATCGCTGTCACCCGCATCAACAACGGCGACGCCACCGAGGCCGGGTTCGCGAAGCAGGCCGGTATCGACCGCATGACCGTCCGAAAGTGGCTCGGGAAGCGCTGACTGCCTGGACGAGCAAGAGATGGCCGCACGACCTACCACGTGAAGTGAGGACACCATGTTCAAGCTGTGGCACCGTCCGAAGATCCGTAACGAACCGAAGTGCGACCGGTGCGGCGACCCAACAGGCAAGCCGTTCCTCTACGACACGCCAAAGACTCCGTGGTGTTGCGATCCGTGCGAGCAGAAGGTCACAGCGATCCTCCTGGGCGACGCCCACGAACGCATGGTCCACGGCCTCGACAACATCCTGGACGTAGAGGCCGGACTCGCCGACTTGTTCCGCAAGCTCGGCCCGCCACCCGCCGGGAAGTAACGAGCCCCCCGCCTGCCATCAATAGGCGGGGCCCTCCCCGGAACCTACCCGCACAGCGAAGCGGCCCCGCCCCTCCGGAGAGGACGGGGCCGTCGGGTCGCCGCTCGCTACAGCCAGGGCCAGTTGGCGTCCCGGCCGCGGCTCAGCAGGTCGAGCATCGTGAACAGCTGGTCCGAGAACCCGCCGATCTCGAACCGGTTCGGCTGGCTCGTGTCGATCGACGACTTGCCGTACCCCGTCGTGTTGATCCCGAACATCGGCACGTGCGCCGGGACCGACTCCGACACTGACAGGCCTCGGTAGCCCGTCGCCCCCCAGACGGAGCCACGGCCGCCGTGCCCCGGATATGCGAACGCCTGCATGTCCGACACGATGACCACCCGGTCATGGCCCCGGTACGTCGACCGCAGTGCGGCGACCGTCTCCGTGCCGTGGCCCACCTCGCCGACCCGGGCACAGAACGCCTCGGTCTGCCGAAGCACGCTGCCACCCTTGACCAGCTCGTGCCGGAACACTCCGTTCGCGTAGCCGACCAGGTCCACGTCGCAGCCGCGGCCGGCGAGCGCCACCGCGAACAGGGCACCGACGTCGACGTGCCGGATCTGGCTCTTCGCCGACACTGTGCCGGTCATGGACGCCGAGGTGTCCACGAGGACCAGGGTGCGGCCCGGCAGCGAGGGAATGTTCGCCGTCGACGCGAGCAGCGCCTGCTCCAGGGCGTGTCCCCAGCGCAACGAGGGGGCTGCGCGGTAAGCAGACAGGAATCGGTAGGGGAACTGCCGCGAGCGGCGCACCTCTTCCGGGTCCGCGAGCCGGGCCGCAACCAGCGCGGCCACGTCGTCCGGCACGCCAGCCTCGTCGAAGTTCCGCAGATTTCGGGTCAGCGCCATCAGGCCCAAGTGCGGGATGACCGCGGACCAGGCCGCAGCGTCCATCGGGCCGAGGCTCGACAGCTGCTCCCACGTCATGCCCGCCCGGCCGAGCCGCTCGGGGTCCTCCAGGAACCAGGCGCGCCGCTCCGCGTCGGGCATGGCCATTGCGGCCCGGTAGGCGGACAGGACAGGCAGCCGGTCGGTGACCCGTATGGTGTCGCGCTTCCACCGCCGGTCGGCGAGGTAGTCGAACAGGTCGGCCTGCCAGGGTCCTGCCGGTTCCGGCTTAGCGAGCGCGACGACGTCGGCCATGCGCCACTGCGAGGCGCCGCCGTCGTACTTGAGGGCGGCCCGCTCCTTGTACAGGCGCTGGACGGCGTCGGCGACACCGCGCTGGACGCCGCCGGGCAGGGTCTTCTTGCCGGTGCGGGCCTTCCAGTAGGCGATGAACTCGGCGGGCTCGTCGGCGCGGAGCATCGCGTCGGCGACCATTTTGCGGACGGAGATCGTCGGTTCGCGGTCCGTGCCTGCCTTGCGGGCGATAGCGGACTCGGCGGCCATGACGATCGACGCCGAGCGCATGTTCATCGTCCCGCGCAGGTAGGGCACGAACTGGGCGACCCAGTCCGGGTCCTGGCGGGTCGCGGCGTGCACGAGTGCCCGGAACCGGTGGTCGCGGTCGGCGGCGCTCTCGTAGAACGTGTCCTCGCCGACCATGTTGACGACGGCGAACAGGAACAGGTCCGACTTGGCGTCGCGAGTGAAAGCGGCGCCGCCTTCGAAGGTGGTGGTGGTCCCGGTTGTGGTCACGGGGGACGTCGCTGTGCGCGGCGCGGAAGTGAACTTGCCCATCGGTCGCTCCAGATACGGGAGGGTTCCGGGCCGACGGACAGACTGCTGGGCGCCGCGAGTACCAATCGTGCAGGGGTGCGCCCCCGACGGGCGCTACATGGTCCAGACCGCGAGGCGGACCGTGCAGGAATCGAACCTGTACTCATGAAGTAGCCCTGCAACATCGCTTCGCGACGCCTTTGCAGTTGTCGGCCCGGCCGCGAGGCGACCGGAACGAGGATTCAACTGGACACGGGAGGCGGGCGAGTACCAGACGCACGAGCTACATAGCGCTCTACCAGCTGAGCTACCGGCCCCATGGAGGGGGCGCGGGCAGGACTCGAACCTGCGACCTCTCGTTCCTCAAACGAAGTAGGCCCGCACTGCGCTTCGCCAGCCACCCGTATCCAGTTGTCTCCCCGAAGGGTGCTGCGAGTACCAAGCGCCCGAGGACTGTGTCCGTTGGAAGGGAAGTAACCCCGGGCTGCGCTTCGCGGCAACGCCAGCCTACAGCCGTCCACTGACAACCTGTTGGGATTATCCGACCGTGCCGTGGCGGGCGGCTTGCATGACGAAAGCCCCCTCCCGGAGGAGGGGGCAGTTCGTAGCTTCGGCTCAGCAGAGGTTGAGCGAGACGAGCAGGTTCAGGACGAGCGACAGCACACGATCACCTCCCTCCGGCGCGGCGGGCGGACGGCGGTCAGGCGTTCAGGCCGTGCTCCTCGCTCCGGCTGCGGCTGCGGCTTGCAGCATGTGGGTGTGGATCGCATCGACGCGGGCTCGTGCTTCCGCAGCGACCAGCGGATCCCTCAGCACCGTGAGCTGGTTGTCCTGGAGGGTTTCCCCGGAGCGGGACCAGTTCGTGGATCCGGTGACGACGTCGAGGCCGTCGACGATGAGCAGCTTCATGTGCATGATCGCCCCGTGTTCGGAGCGGCCGACCGCCACACTGTTCGCGGGGAACGCCGACTTCGCCAGCAGCTCCCGCTCGTGCACGCCGCCGGCCTGCGACGAGTCGAGGGTGACCTGGACGAAGACGTGCTCGTCGTCGAGTTTCTCGTGCAGTGCGGCGGCGAGTTCGTCGTCATCGAAGCCGTACATGGCGCAGACCAGGCTCGACGTGGCCGACTTGATGATCTCAAGAAGTACGTCGTGGACGGCATCCACGGGTGAGTAGAAGGTGCGGGCGAACGCCGGGTAGCCGGGCGGGAATCCGCCGGTCTTGTGTCCGTCCAGGACGGCCAGGTCAGCGAGAGCCACAGGGGCCTCCGGGAGAGAGCGGACAGGTGCGGGTCAGCCCGTGGGCTGGGAGTCGCGGATGACGGCCCGGGTCTCGGCGTGCTGCCGGTCCGCATGCCGGCGCAGTGCGACATGCTGGGCGACCAGGGCCGGGGTGCCCCAGATCACCGACGCCGCCAAGTTCCCGGCGACGTCCGGCCAGTGGAAGACCAGCAGGTAGACGTCCAGGGCCAGCACCGCGAGGGCGGCGAGTATCCACCGGGTGCGGGGCATTCGACTCGGCGCTGGGCGATCAATCATCACTCACCCCCGTATGCCAAATTGCTGGTAAATATGGCCAGTTGATATTCCGTGCGCGCCATTTGGCCCGTGCGGGCCGGATAGAATTGAGTATGGGAAACCTCACCACTCCCGAAAGGGAGCGATTCATGCTGCGCGTGCGACGCGACAGCGATTGCCTCGTATGGACCGGCCCTCTCGACAAGGACGGTTACGGGTTCTTCTATCTCCGCCGGAAGAACCGCCGCGCCCACCGCGTCGCCTGGTACGACATGCACGGCGAGATACCTGAAGGCATGGTCATCAACCACGTCTGCCGGAACCGGGCTTGCGTCAACGCCCAGCACCTCCAGGTCGTCACCATCAGGGAGAACGTCCTCAAGGACTCGGCGGCCGTGTCCGCGATCAACGCCCGAAAGACCCACTGCAAGCGCGGACACCCGTTTGACCGGGTTTACCGGAAGTCAGGTGACCGCGGGCATCAGCGCTATTGCAGCATCTGTGAGGCAGCAAAAAGCAGGAGGCTCCAAGCGAAATGGAGGGCCGAGGACAAGCTGAAGGTGTAGCCCGCCGCTACCAGCGCCTCCGATTCGGGTCCAGGGCCGCATTCTGCGGCGCCTTGGGTGCGGATGGTGTTGGCTGAGGCTGGTCGGGCTGGCAGTCGTACCGCGGATGGGCCTCATCGAAATTGGATACCGGTGAGCAGGTGTAATTCACCCCGCCGTAGGTGAAGGTCCATCCTGCGGGAGGAGAGCCCGCACTGCCTTGATCGCCCTTTGCGCCCTGGGGGCCCGTTGGGCCAGGAACGGTCGAGTCGCGCCCAGGCGCACCGGTAGGGCCGGCCGGGCCTGGCACGGTTGAGTCCTTGCCATCCCTGCCTGGAGGCCCGGAGGGCCCCACGGGCCCGGTCGAGCCCGGAGCCGGAGTGAGCGTCGGAGCCGCCAGGCCCGGATCGCCCTTGGGCCCTGAAGGGCCGATTGGGCCGGGCGGCCCGGTGACCGACTGGCCCGGGTCGCCCCGGCTGCCGGGCGGGCCGGCGACGGGTTGGTGCCCGAGCCCCTGCACCTGCCGGGCGAGGGCGTCCCTGGCCCCGTTGGCGACAGTGAGGTCGCTCTGCAACTGGTAGATGCTGAGGACAATCCCGGCGAGGACCGCGCCAAGGGCGAGCGCCCCGAACACGGCCCAGGTGTCGCCGCGCCGCCACCGGCGTTCTTCGGCGCGTATTTCGGTGCGGCTCATCCCGTCCCCTTGGTGAGCAGCAGGATCATCGGCAGGAGGACGCTGACCAGCGGGACGATGACCGCGCCGATGAGCCAGCGCCTGGTCGCGACGAGCTTCTCGGCGTCTTTCTCGCGCAAGGTCTCCAGGGTGGAGACGCGTGCGGCGAGGCTCTCGTGCCGCAGGTCGTAGACCCGCTGGTCGACTTTTTCGTCCAGGCGGCGGCCGAGCTGCTGGATGTCCTCGCGGACGTCGGCGAGCCGGTCCTCGAAGCGGCGGGCGATCTCGCCGAGGGTCGGATCGTCCGGCACGTCGTGCTCCGATCAGACAGCCGTCGGACGGCTGATGGCCGGCGCCGGGACCTTCGCGGTGACTTGGGTGCGCACGAACATCGCGATGCCGATCTGTACGGCCGACAGGACGAGGGCTTGCTGGTCGGCGGACCAGTGCAGGCCGAAGCCGACAGCGAGGGCGAGGGCGGCCTGCGTGAGGCCGTACAGCGGTGCGGCCAGTGCGTCGTGGGCCATGACCGCGACCACGAGACCAACGGCCGCGGCCGCGACGGCGTTGAGGACGGCCTGCTGGTCCGAGCTGAGGCCGACGCCGAACGCTGCGAGGAGCTTGATGGCGACGGCGGCGAAGGCCGTGAGGGCCGCCGGTTCCCTTCCGAAGATCTTCATGTCACCACACCTCGATCGAGTAGGAGACGCCCGCGGCGTCGGTCTGGAGGGAGAGCTTCACGTCGGGGGCGGTGATGTCGACGTCGACAACACCCGCGCCGGCGTCGAGGGCGACGTTCTTGATGCCGTGCCAGGCGGCCCCGTTGTGGAGGGCGACCCGCACCGAACCCTTGACCGGCTTGTCGCTGATCTGGTCCATGCCGAGGTGCAGCCGCCGGTTGAACTGGTTCCAGGCGGAGCCGTGCGGGAGCAGGACGACGGTGGGCTGTGCGCCCGGTGCGACCGGGCCGGTGATCCATTGGGGCATGTCGGTCTCCTGAGAGGGCGTGGGAGCGGGGGCCGGGCTGGGCTGGAACGAGAGAGCCCAGGCGCGGAGTTCGGCGGTGGAGGCGAGGTGGCAGTAGTCGCGGTCGACCCCGTTGTCGCTGTACTGGTGGAACAGCCAAGCGGCTTGGATGCCGGGGTCGCCCGCGTTGCGTCCGGCCGTCGCGATCCACAGGAAGTCGCCGTAGTAACCGCTGGTGTCGACGTTGCGCCAGTAGTCCGTGTTGGCGTACATCCCCACCGGGTTGTGGGGAAGGCGGCCCTTCACGTACCGGAGCCAGGCCTCCTTGTAGGCGACCTGGGTGCTTTTCGGGACGTTGGCGTTCGCCGAGTCGTAGCCCTCCCAGTCGAGGACGACCAGGTCGCCGGGCTGCCAGTTGACCTGAGACAGGAAGTAATCCGCCTCGGCCTGCGGCGAGTTACCCATGTGCGGATAGTGATACGCGCCCCACACCAGGCCGTTGGCCTTGGCGTGGTCGCGCTGGGTGTGCCAGACCGGGTTGATGTACGACAGGCCCTCGGTGACCTTGACGAAGGCGAACGAGATGCCGGAGGTATCCGGCTGTGCGGGCTGGTACGAGGCCCAGTCCTGGCCGTAGATTCCCATGTCAGGCCGCCGTCGCGGTGGTCCAGACGGGCACGGTGACGTCGCCCTGCTGGGACAGCAGCCACCGCAGGTCCGGAGTCGTGAGGTAGCCGCGCCCGTCGACGCCCCAACCGGTGCCCCACGAGTTGGTGATCCAGTAGTCGCCGGTCGTCGCGTCGTACTGGGCGATCTCGACCTCGTGGCCGCCCGCGACGGCCGAGTTCTGGTCGACGACGATCCGGCCGTCACCGTCCGGGTCGAACATCGACTCCAGCCAGACGATTCCGATCATCACCGGGCCGTGCTGCAGCGCGGAGGTGAGCGCGGGCAGCGAGAAAGCGTGGCTGTAGCCGGTGGCGAGCCCGAGCGCCTTGAGTGCCTTGGCGACGCCGAGCCCGGAGCTGCCGGTGTCTGTCGGCGGGTAGTGCCCGGGGATCGAGTCGAGGAGCGTCGCCAGCGAGTACAGGCGGACCGCGAAATCCTCGTCGGGCGCGTACACGCCGGGGGTGAAAAGCCCGTGCGAGGCGCGTGCGGCAGCCGTCGAGATCGTCACCGACGTGAGGCCCGGCCTTGCGGCACTGTCCGTGACCAGCAAGCCCGTACCGGCGTTGGCCGTGCACGACCCGAGCTGGCCCTGATCCAAAACGGGAGCGCGCCGGGCCCACGACACGGACTTGATGGCCGTCTCCGGCAGCACGCCGTGCGCGTACTCCAGCGACCGCGGGTCATGCTCAACGTGCCGCCCGAACCGACCGCGGGCAGGCAGAAGCTCGATATGCGTCATGAGCCCTCCCGGGCATGGCGAAGCCGCCGGAGCGGTGAGGGAAAAGGGGTCAGCGGGACAGCCAGAACACTCGCAGCGCGCTGTTGAAGTCCGTGCCGGTGTACGTCGACAGCGTTCCGCCGGAGTCCTGGCGGGCCTGGAGCTCGACGTAGTCCGTGGTGCCGTTCATGACGAAGAAGTCGATCGCGGTGGCGCACCACCAGGAGGCGCCCGAGCCGCCGGCGACGGCCGCGCCGATGGACGTGGAGCCGTTCATGGTCAGGCGGGCGGCGCGCTGGGTCGTCGCCGAGCCGGCGAAAGCGGCGGTGCCGATCACGCAGTAGGTGCCCGCGACGGTCGGCGTGTAGCGGCTGTTGTTGGTGACGTTACTGTGCCCGCCGTCGGAGTCCAGGGTCGAGGTATCGATCGCGACGGAGATCCAGGTGGCGTTGGCGGCGGACTGTGAGGACGCCTGGTAGCCGCGGAAGACCGGCACGGCCAGCGCAAAATTATTGAGATCGCGCACCTGGGCGTTGAACAGGGCGGACGTGTTGAAGTTGCCGGGAACCTCGGTGGGAGGCGACGGTACGGTGCGGGCCATCGGCCCTCCCCTCAGTAGGCGAACGCTGTCGCATCGAACGCGGAGGCCGCGTCCCAGGTGGTCGGGTCCGTGATCCCCGCTGGCAACACCTCGTTGATCAGGTCCCCAGCCGTGTGGCTCTTGGTTGTCGGCGCGGTGAGGGTGAGGACCGCGCTGGTCCAGCCCGTTGAAGTCGCGCCGACCGCCGAGATCGTGATGGTCTCCTGGTTGGCCGTGTTCTGGCCCAAGACGATCTGCGTCCCCGCGGGCAGCTGCGCAGCCAGGGGGTTGGTGTTGTCCTGGCTGTTGTTGACCGTGATCGACGAGACGCCCGAGGCGACCGTGGTCTTCAGCGTCGTATGCCAGGCCGAGAAGATCGCATACGGGGTGAGGTCAACGGGCGAGCACTGGAGCGTGCAGAACGCCTCGGCTTGGTCGTCCATGTCCCACTGGATCGCCTCGACGAAGCACTCGATCTGAATAGGCGACGCAGGGCTGGGCGGACGGCGCATCACCCGGACCCGGGTGCCGAGTTCCAGGCTGAGCAGCACCGGCCACAGGGCCGGATTGGCCGACGGATGGAACTTGATCGAGCTGACGCGGATCGCAGGCTGCTTGTACCGGGAGAGCAGGTAGTTAGCAGCGTCCTGGCATTCCGCGGCTGACGACGAGTTGATGGTGCGGGTCAGCGTGCGCGGGAAGTACGCGGTGATCGAAGCCGAGTCCTGCGCGACGAACTGCTGGTTGGGGGTCTGCTGCGTGATCGTGACCCGGTTCGCCAGGTGGGTGGAGTCATAGTCCAGCTGACAGTCTTCATAGGGCCACTCGCCGAGGTCGGTCCGCTCCCCGAAGATGTACATCGGGGTGAGCGAGTTGTAGCGGGCGCCCCGGGAGCGGAAGTTGACGCGTCCGTCGGTGCCGATGAAGTGGCTGCCGTTCTCGGTGTCGACGACGCCCTGGAGCGCGCTGAGGCCGTCCTGTCCGCCAAATTCGGCCGGGCCCATCGAGGTGGTGAGTCCGGTCTGGAGGTTCGACAGAGCCGTCCATCCCGCATAGCCGAGAATGCGCTTGTACCGGGTGTCCGACGATTCCCCGGCGAAAGCGTTTTTCCACGCGTTGTAAAGGTTGGTGATGCCGACAGCACCGCCGCCTGCGATGCCGTTCCAGTCGGCGAACTCGGCGGCGAAGGCGAGGTCACCCTGGTAGTTGGCTGTGGTGCCGCCCCCGTTGGTGGCATCGACGTATCCACCGAGACTGTCGCTGATCAGTCCTGTCGGCGTGTACGTCGAAGGGATAGATCCGTAGAACGCGGCGAGCGCTCCATCCTGGGAGATCACCACCTGCTGAGTCGTTGTGTTGTAGCCAAAGATCAGAAAATGCCAGTTCCCGTCGGCGCAGTTGGTTGCACCGCCTGCCACATAGGTGCCCCCCGCCCCAGTGGGCCCCCGAAGATCCATGCTCGGATGCCCCGAGGTATCCAGATAGACAGCGATCAGAGATCCCGAAGGCGAGCCGCCGGAGCGCTGGCCATCCATACAGGACCACATGTAAGCACCGCCAGCGATGGCAGGGCCCGTGTAGCAAAAGGCGAGCGTGCGGACCCACAGGGCCGGGTTCGCCGGGCCCGTGATCCCCGACGACGTCAGTTTCAGATAGGTGGCTGGACCCGTAAGGAACTGGCCGGGGTTGGCGTTGGCGATGGCGACAACGGTGCCACCGGACCCGGTGAACACTCCGGTCGCCGGGTTCGTCGCTGTGATCTGGGTGCCGAACGTGAGGGACCCCGCCCCGTATTTGGACACAGCGACCTGCGCCTGCGGATAGTTGCCCGTGGCGTCGCTGGCCCCATTACTGTTCTGCGGGTCGTCCAACTTGAAAAGGAAACGCGGCGAATGGCTGTTGATTTCCTGGGTGAGCGGGTCCGACAACTGGACCTGTGACAGCAGGGACATGGCATCGACGCAGACAGGTGACGTCGTGCCGTAGGTGCCGTTGTGGGTCCACTGGGCGGGCCAGCGCTCCGTGAACCCCTCGAACATCGGATACCAGACCCCCGGCTGGACCCACGCCGAGGCGGTGGAGCCCCTCTCCAGCTGCCAGCCGTCGACCTGCACCGAGCACGTTGCAGCCGCGGTCGCCGCGACCATCACGCCGACGTCCATGCCCATCGCCCCCGCGGGGGCTGTCGCTGTCACGATGATCTGCGTCCATGCTGCGGTCGGCGAGCCGGTGAGGGTGACCGTCGAGCCGTAGGTGAAGCTGCTCGCCGGGGTGGCGTTGGGTGACAGGAACCAGCCGATCCCTGCCTTCACCTGGAGCGACGTGGCTGCGGTGACGTTCCGGACCCGCATCTGCATCGTGTACGTCTGGCCGGGCAGTGCGGCGGTCTGCGGGGTGCGGCAGATTTTCGCCGGGGCGGTGGTGCCCGACGGAATGCTGGCCTGGAGGACGTTGGCGCCCTGCCAGGCCGTCGCCGAGGCGGTGACGATGGCGCTGCCGCTGCTGTCGGTGTCGCTGAAAATGTCGGCGTTGAATGCGCTGGCGCCGACGGCGTAGCCGCCGAGGTCCCCGCCCGTCGCCTGGATCTGCGACAGGAGGTTGATGGACGGCGGCCACATGGCGCGCTTGCGGTAGGACTGGTAGGGCGCGATGTGCCCGTAGAACGGGCCGCCCGTGTTCGCCGGGTCGAGGCTGCCGTCCTTGTTGGCGAGCACTGTCTGGTACTCGCCTGAGCGGACCTGGTCGAGCTCGTACTGGCGGCCCCGCTGGATCGAGGAGCGTCCCCGCGTGGACGGAGTGACCTCGGTGTAGCGGTCCCACGGGGCGCCGGAGGAGCCGTTCCAGTACGAGCCCCAGCCCTCCTCGACGATGGGCCAGTTCGGATTGATCGCCACAGGTCGCCTCCCGTCACCGGTGGTAGGGCTGCCAGGTCTGGGAGTTGCGGGCGCCGAGCTGGAGCATCTGCCGCTGCATCACGTCGCGCAGGTCGCGCTCGGCGAGGATCGAGCCCTGCGGCGAGATGGTGACGTAGTTGTTGTTGACGACGGTGCCGCCCCCGCTACCCGCCAGAGCCAGGGCGGACCCGGACGTGCCGCCGGCCAGGGCAAGTTGGGGGTTGCCGAAACCGCGGGTTGTCGCTGTGGCCAAGTCGCGGGACGCGCCGACGGCAGCCGGGGCCCCCTGCTGGAGGCCCTGGACAAGTCCGGCGACGATGTTGACGCCGTGGCTCATGAACACCCGCGACGGCGAGAAGATCGACAGAACGGACTTGAACGCCCCGGACACGCTTGATCCAATGTTGGAGATGTAGGAGAACAGGGTGCTGGCGGCGGACTCGACGCCGTGGATCAGGCCCCAGATCAGGTCGGAGCCTGCGCTCCACAGCAGCGAGCCGAGGCTGCCGAGGGCCGACAAAACGCGGCCTGGAATTCCGTTGGCCCAGTTCATCAGGGTGAGCACGACGTTGATCGCCGCGTGCCAGGCCTGGCTGAATGCGCTGGTGGCCCAGTTCCACAGGCTTGATCCGAGGGACGACAGGGCGTTGAGGATCTTGCCGGGGAGTTCAATCACCCAGGTGACGTAGGCGGTCGCGACGGTCACGGCTGCGCTTTTCGCCCGGTTCCATGCCTCGGTCGCCCACGTCCACAGCTGCTTTCCCAAGGACGCCAGCGCGGACAGGATCTTGCCGGGCAGTCCGGCGATCCAGGTGACCAGACTGACCACAGTGTCGATCACTGCGTGGTAGGCCGTGGAGAACGCGTCGGAGATCTGCCGCCAGTACTTGGTGATCAGCAGGACGGCTATGCCGATCGGCCCGGTCAGGATCGCCAGCAGCAGCGGCCAGTGGGCCTTGATGAAATCGACGACCCAGCCGACGGCCGTGGCGATCCCGTGGAAGACCGGCTCGAACACGTTGTGCCACAGCCACATCGCGACCGTGGCGACCGCCCGGAATGCGGCCTGCACGATCTCGCGGAAGGTCTTTGAGTGGTTGTAGGCGTAGATCAGCACGGCGACCAGGGCCGCGATCGCGATGACGATCAGCGTGACCGGGTTGGCGTCCATCGCCGCGTTCAGCAGCCACTGGGCTAGCGCAGCCGCCTTCTCGGCGATGGACGTCGCAATCAACGCCACCTTCTCCGCCGTCCAGGCCACCGCCGCCCGCACGCTGGCAGCCACGGCCGTAGCCGTGGACTTCGCGTATTCGAGCGATGCCAAGGCCGCTGTCTTCATCGCGCCGCCCACGGCCTTGACGCCCTTGACGGTGCCCGACCATGCCGCCTCACCGGCCGCCTTCGTCGCGGTGGCCGCCTTCGAGCCGAAATCCGCCACGGCCTTACCCGCCGTCTGCGCCCCGGACTTCACGCCGTCCCAGGCGTACATGCCCTTGAGGCGCACCGTGTCGAGCGCCGAGACAGCTGCGGTACGCATCCCCGACGCCCCGGACTTGATCCCGTCCCAGGCATACATGCCCTTCAGGCGAAGGGTGTCGAAGGCGCTGCCCGCGCCCGACGTGATGCCACTCCAGGGAATCTTGCCTATGACGGTGCTGATGCCGCTCACGGCCTTGACCAGCGGGCTCAGCGCCCCGGCGATGAACTTGACGACGGCACCGGTCAGGACCACGCCGATCGCGACGGCGAGACCTTCGGTGATGGTCTTGTGCTTGGTGAAGAAGCCGATCACCGACGAGACAATGGGGATCAGCTTGGTGCCGATGGTGATGCCCGCGACCTCGACGCGCTCCTTGAGCTGCCCCATCTGCACGTTGAACGTTTTCTGGGTCTTGTCCCAGCCCTCGATGTTCTTGCCCGCGCCCTGCCCGGCCTTGCCGACCGCAGCGACGTTGTTCTTGAAGTCGCCCATGTTCTCGCCGCCGAGCATGAGGGCGGTGTTGAGGCCAGTGGCGCCGCCCATCATCTTCTTCATGGCGTCGTTGTAGGTCTGCTCAGCCGGGCCGCCCGACTTGAGCTGCGTGTTGAAGCCCTTGCTCTTGTTCTCCAGGGTCGCGAACTGGTTGGCGAGGTTGGCCTGGTCGACCGGCAGGGCCTTGATCTGCTTCTTCCACTCGGTGACGCTGAGGCTTCCGCTCGCATATGACTGTGCGAGCTTCTGCAGCGAGGGCGGCATCTGCGAGATCATCGCGGTGGCGTCCGCCGCGGCCTGCTTCGACGTGTTGAAGGCGTTGAGCAAAACCGTTCCGGCCGGGCCCATGTGTTGAAGAACGGCCTGCTGGAGCATCTGGATCGTGCCGGTCAGGCCGCGCTGCCCCAGGTGGGTGGAGACGTCGACACTGGACAGGCCCAGGCGCTGCATCTCCTGCACGGCCACGTTATTGGGGGCTTGCAGCGACCGGATGGAGAAGGCGAGTTCCTGGGTCGCTTCGCGGGCGCTGGTGCCGTGGTTGGTGAGGGTGGCGATGGCGCCGCCGACCTGGTCGAAGCCGAGGTGGGCGGAGGATGCGATCGGCAGGACCGTCGACAGCGAGCTGGAGAACTCGCTGAAGGTCATCTTGCCGTGTCCGACCGCCGCGACCATCTGGTTGGTGATCTGGACGGCGGCCGAGGCGGGCAGGTGGTAGCTCTTGAGCGCCGAGGTGACCGCGTTGGAAACCTCGGCCAGAGGCGCCTGCTCGGCTCGCGCGCCCTGTGCGGCAGCGGAGAGAACCTTCAAGCCGTCGGCGCCATGGAATCCGGCCGACTCCACCATGTACATGCCGTCAGCCAGCGACTTGGTGGACGTCCCGGTCTGCACCGCGATGTCCTTGACGCCCTGGGAGACCTTGCCGAGGTTCGCCTGCGACTCGCCGGCCGTCGTCACCAACTTCTGCATGGACGCCTGAAAATCACCAGCCATCTTGACGCTGACAACTGCGACGCCGACGCCGACCGCGGCAGTCTCGGCACCAACTTTCGACATGGCCGCCGAGACGCCGCCCATCTTGGCGGTGAACGACTCGCCCTCGGTCGCGGCCGTGCGCATACCCGAGGCGAACGGCGCGGTTTCTGCCCGCAGAATCACGAACAGGTCGGCGACCTCGGTCACGGCGCCCCCCTTTTGGATGGTCGGGTGGCGCCGGGGCCGTCGGTCAGGCGACGCGTGTCCAGCCGGCTCCGTAGGCCTCGGTGTAGATGGTGGCGGCGGCGATCTTTACCGCGAAGTGGAAGGCCGGAGCGAGGAAGGGATAGACGGCCCCGTTACGCAACCCGGTCTCCAGATAGAGGCCGTACTTGTTGGCCGGGGTCGGGCGGCGCCCGTAGGGCGGCGTGAAACCAACTCCGGTGCCGACTTTGGTCTCCCAGCCGGTGCCGACCTGCACGATGGGGCTATGGGTGATTGACCGGCGGAGTGTGCCGGAGATGATGGCGGGCCCCGAGCCCGGCCGCGCGGGGGTGCGCGTGCCGTATGCGTGCCGCCCCGACGATGCATTGATCTTTGCTTGCTTCTCGACGGCAGCAGCGAGCGGCTCCAGGGCGATACGGCCCCGAATCCGGCCCTCTTCCGACAGCTTCGCGAAGATCGCTGTGAATTCTCCCGGCTTCAGTTCCGGCATGGTTCACCCCATTCGCTGCGCCCGGTCGGCCTGGCGCTGCATGCGGTCGTTCTCTGCCTGCTCACGCTCGGCCAGTGCGTTGAGGAAGTCCAACGTGTATCGGCGCACGTACATAGGGGTGGCCTGGAGCTCGTCCCAGGACCATTTCATGCGTTTCATGAGGATGAAGTCGCCCCATTCGGCGGGAGCCCCGTCGGAACCCCAAGTGCCTTCGATCATCGACTCGACAGGCAGCAGGACGTCCTCGAAGTACTCCGAGCCGGGGCCTACGAAGGGTCGGCGACCTTCGCGAGCTCCTCACCGATGCGGTTGATGATGGCCATGGGCAGGCGGGCCACATTCTCCGCGGTGATGTCCGTCATCAGTGTCTGATCTACGGTTTCGAGGGCATCCAGCTGCTCCGCAAGGGCCTCGGGGTCGGCGTCGAGATCGATGGTGACCGCGGCGGCCGGTGCGCTTGCGTCGTACACGCGCCACGCGACGATCAGGTTGGCCATGACCTTGTACATGGCCTCGTTGGCTGCCTGCGGATCGAGCGGGTTGCCTTGGGCGTCGACCGCGATGTCCTGTGGGGTGAGTTCGGACGGGGGCAGCAGCTTCGGGTTGCGGATCAGGACGCTGACCCGGTCGCCGAGCTTCGGGAAGGCCAACAGGATGACGCGGCTGGTGTATCCGGCGGACATGGTTCTCCTTGCGGGTGAGGGCGTTGAGGGCGTGGTCCCTGGCCAGGCGCGACGCCCTCACGCGCGGCCCGACCAGGGAGTTGATCTCTAGTACGAGGTGGTCTGGTAGTTCTTCAGCACCGCCTGGACGGCACCGCCGTCGGTCGTGTTGTAGATCCCAGAGAGGCTGAAGTCGCCCTGCACGTAGGCCGATCCGAAGTCTCGCTTGCCCTTGTACCAGCCCGACTTGGACATGGTCAGGGACAGGGACTGGCCGCCGCGGGCCACCGGCTGCGCGAGCGCCGCCGTGGCCGCGGTCTGCGTGTAGTTGAGGTACAGGTTCATGTCGAGCTGGTTCTCGAAAATGCACTTGTAGGTGCCGTCGACCTCGATCGGCCCGGCGAACACCTCGCGCGGCGTCTGCGTACCATCACTGCTGGCGATGGCTTCGGTGGCGCGCTTGACGGTCGCGTCGAACGACAGGCCGCGCGTCGAGCTGGCCCCGCCGTTGGTCATGGTCCAGGACCAGCCGAGCAGCGGGTCATAGGTGCTGAACGTCTCCGACTGGGTGGTCTGCACGACGGACGGGAACGACACGTACTTCAGCGACGCAGTGACCACACCCTTCGGGTCAATCTTCAACTGGAGGTCGGAGAGGCGGCAGTACGAGCACGACAGTGTCTGCGTCGTGTCGTAGATCGTCAGCGAGTACGTCGGCAGCGGGGTCGTGGACTGCTTGAACGTGTGCGTGGTCTGCGACACCACGGTCACCGCCGAGTTGTGTCCCTGCGTCAGGCCCGTCGCCGGGACCGTGATCGGGATCGTGTACGGGCCTGAACCCGTCGGCGTCCCGGTGGTGGCGTACTCCACCTTGGTACCGGTATCGATCGCGATGATCGACCCAACGGGAATCGTCGCCGCCGTCGAAATCGACGTCGCCCCGGCAATCGTCGACGACGACAGCGTCGTGGACACCCCCGGCGTCACGACGTCCGGGCCGATGATCCCCGCCAGGAAGTGGCCCATCAGATCGGGATAGGCCATGACGTCCAACTGCCACTCGGCGTGAACGACGCCCTGGTACATGCCCTGCAGCACCGTGTCATTGCCGCGGACGGACTCGTCCTTCAGCTCGGTGAACATGTCCTCGAAGTCGCCCTTGGTGAAAGGGATTCCGACCGTGGGAGCCAGCCACGTGCCCGGGGTGACCTCCCTGGAGAGGCCGACAGTAGCGAGACGACTGATCTGGGTCACGGCTGCGGCTCCTCACCGACGGGCGCCGACTCGGCGGGCGCGGCCTTCTTGCTGCGGGTGGTCTTGGGGGCATCCGCCTCGCCGGGCGGCGCGTCCTCGACGGGTTCGAAACCGGCGATCGGGTGGGGCCAGTCGACGGTGTCGCCGGGCTGGACGGTCGCCGGGATGTCCGGCACGTCCACCGCGGCCTCGTGGGTACTGCGCTGAAGCACGGGGGCCTCCGGGCATGCGAAAGACCCCCGCGACAGCAGGGGCCAGAACGGGGTGAAGGTCAGCCGGTGATCTCGGTGTCGTCGGCGAAGTAGGTGATTTCGGCGTGGAATTCGGCGAAGCCGAGCGTCTGCTCGGGGTCGGTGAACCGCACCGTCACGTACTCGGGGTTCTCGGCCACGGACAGGAACCGACCGCCGTGGGACTTGTCGCCGACAAAGCCGCCGATGCGGGTCAGCAGCAGGTCGACGGCTGTATCGAAGGCCCGCTGATCGTCCTCGGCACGGCCCTGGCCGCTACTCAGCGGCCAGACCAGCTTGAGGGCGAACTCGTAGGTGGGCATCCTTCGGACGTGCGCGAACCGTTTCTCGTGGATCTGACGCCTGAGGACGAACACGTTCGAGGAGCGCTTGCCGGGGGTTCTCGGCTGGTACGCCTGGATGTTGCCCCACGGGCCGCCCACACTGGCCAACAGCGCCGGCAGGCCGTCGCCGGACGCGTTCAGCCAGGCGACCTCGCGGTCCACCGCGTCAGCAGTCGACACGCCTCACCTCCTGCGGCGTCGTGTGCGGATGCGGGTGGACTTCTTTACGTGGTGGCGGCCGAAGTGCGTGCCCCGGTGGTGTCGCAGCCCGAACCGAGTCGTGCGGTTGTGGTGGTGGCGGAGCCCGAAATGAGTGGCCATGCGGCTGACGCGCTTCCGTCCGCTACGGGTGCGGTGCGCTGTGGTGGTCCTGTGCCCGGCCACCCGTGGATGCGTCGTCCCGGGACGTCGCCCGGCCGTCGGGTGATGCCGCCCTTTCAGCCGGGACGAGATCTTCGCCCGTGTCGCCGCGGACACCGCGTGCCCTTTGTGGTGGCGGCCCTTGAGCTTGGCGGAGATCTTCGCCCGGGTGGTTGCCGAGAGGCGGTGTCCCTTGTGGCGGGGGTGTTTGCCCCTGAGGGCGCGGGCGATCTTGGCGCGTGCCGCTGCCGAGATCTTGTGGCCCTTGTGGGGGTGTTTCTTGCCCTTCATGCGGGCCGAGAGTTTCGCCCGGGTTGCGGCCGACACCACCCGCTTGCGGCGGGCCACGGTCAGCGCCGGGTGTACGGGGCGAGCATCTCCAGCGCGTCCGACCTGAGCGCGTCCGGGTCATGCCCGGAGCGTCCGTCGACGGGGTCGAGCTGCTTCACCGCCATCGACGCGGCCATGTACTGGCACGCCTGCACGAGGTCGGCGGGCACCGTGCTGTAGCCGCCCGAATAGACCACCTGAATTGTGGTGCCCGGCGGGACGAACGTGCCCAAGGCGAAACGCACATGCCCGGTGTCAGGCTCGTACTGGATCGCCGAGACGGACACGGACTGCTGCCCGGAGAATGACCTGAACAGGCTGATTGAGGAGATGCTGCCCGTCCACAACTCCGGGTAGCGGGGCGGGTGCTCGCGGACCCAGAAATGCCGGGTCAGCAGCGTCGAGCCGAGCGACTGGGCGCGGGAGAAGCCGAGTTGCGACGTCGGATCGAGGGGGACGTAGGCGTCCATCGCATCCTCAATGTCCATCGCGTCCGCGCGCTGCGTCTCCACCACCCCCGTAAACGGCGCCAGGCGCCGGTCGCATGCCGACTCGCAGGCGCGCGTGGCCTGGAGCATCAAGTTCGACTGGGCCGTGGTCGAGTAGCCGGACACCAGGTTCGCGAACGGGCCTTCAGTGAAGGACGCCACTGACGCAAGAGGGGTCGGATTGTCGACAGCCAAGCCCGCTCACCCCCTTCTTCCGTAGGCGGACGGGCGGTTGCTGCTACTCGGAGTTCTCGGACTGCGCCGTCTTGCGGGGGCGCCCACGTTTCGTCCGGGCCGGCGCCTCGACGACCTCGGCATCGGCCTCCGCCGCAGCCGTCTCACCGTCGTCGGCGGGTGCCTCGATCACCTCAGCAGGTGCCTCGGCGGCGGCCCCGTCCTGCTTGCCGCCGCTGGCGGCCGGCGCTTCGGCTTCGACGAAACCTGCGTCGGGGATGGCCATGAGATCGAGACCGAGGTCGTCAGGGACCTCCACCACGTCCTGATCCGTGTTCCACACCAGATCACCGGGGGCCGTGCCCGGCACCAGCCGGGTCTTGCGAAGCCACATCTGCCTGCCCTCCTGTCGTCTTCGCTGTCTTCTTCACGGATTTCAGCAGCTTCTTGAGGAGCTTCTTCTCCGTCTTGTCCAGCTGCTTGGGGTCCTGGATGGCTTCCCAGCGGCGGAAGAAGTCCTCCTCGAAGGAGACGTGCGCTGGGCACACCATGTAGCCCTTGACGATCGTCTGCGCCGGAACCTGGTCGCCGTGGAACAAGTCCACGACACACAGACCGGGCGGGGGCGGCATGTCCGCCACAGGAGACCTCCAGGAATGGCGAGAGGCCCGCGCGCGGCGCGGGCCTCTCGGGGGGGGGCGAACCGTCGACCGGCCCTTACAGGGCTGCGGCCACTCGCGAGAGCCTCCCGACGTACTTAGGCGCCCGGACAGCGAGCGTCGAGTCCGTCAATACAGCGAACGGGAGCGAGTCGGGGCTGGTGACGGTAGGCGCCAGCGGCAGGATCTGCATGTCGCGCACGTAGGGGCGGACCAGGAAGTTCGGGTCCCTCGGCACGAGGTAGATGTCCTCCTGTGCGGCGTTGCCCGAGGAGCGGGGCAGCGCACCGGTGTTGGTGCCCTGGTAGCCGGTCGCGCCGGTGTTGCCGGAACTGTTGGTGAGCAGGTTCGACCCGATGTCGATGATCGAGGTGACCGCAGTGCCGGTCGTGTCGAATGCGTCGACGGTACCGAGGAGGGACTCGGTGCCGGTCGACGTGGACCGGTAGACCTTGTACAGGATCGGGGAGGCGCCGTCCGGCAGGCCGGTCGGCGTGGAGAAGCTCAGGGTCACGGTGGAGGTGGTGCCGGTGGTGACCTGGGAGACCTCAGTGGACGCACCGATCTCACCGAACCGCGCCACGACAGCGGAGACCTTGTAGTAGTAGGTCGCCGCCGCGAGGCTGCCGCCGGTGGTGGCGGTCGCCGTGGCGACGGTGCTCATGGTGTTGGTGCGCGGCGACAGGAACGACGACCTGATGATGGGGATGTCGCGGTACGTCGGCACGTTCAGGCCGCCGCCGAGCGCGGTGGTGGGTGCGGTGAATCGCTGCTGGGCGACGAACGCCTGCGACACGGCCGAGGCCATGCGCGGCGACATGACGAGCATGAAGTTCGAGCCGGGCAACATCGCGGCGTTGGTGTCCACCAGGTCGATGAGCTGGTCGAGGTAGTGCAGCGAAAAGCTGCTGTTGACGTCGATGGCGTTGACGTAGTTGTTGGAGCCGGCGCCCGCCGTCCAGTTGCTGACGAGGTAGTCCAGGCCGGAGCAGATCGGGTACTGGCCGTTCGCGGTGGCGCCGTCGCTGCCCCAGATGAACGAGTTCTCCAGGGTGTACAGCATTGACGTGACGGTGCCGTCGAGTTCGATCTGCCGGAGGTCACCTACGACGTCCCTCGTGACCGCCTGGGCGAAGCCGGTCACGGCGCCGACGGCCTGGAACAAGCGGATGTTGAACACGGCCTGCTCGTAGGTGCTGTTGCCGATCGGGCGGGCGCCGCCGTCGACGACACCACCGGAGTCCGGGCGGGACACGCGGCGGTTGAAGAAGTACTGCGTGCTGTTCCAGGCGCGGGTGGGGATCACCGCGAGGAGCGGCGAGTACCGGCGCTGGTATTCCAGGAGCAGTGGGTCGATGCTCTTGGGGATAAGCGGACTTACGGCACCTGCCGTAGTGATGGCTTCTTCCAGCTCAGTGGGCATGGAAGCGCCTCCTTTTCATGCGAAAGCCCCGCACCGTGGTGGCCGGGCGGGGCTGGAAGTGACGGGGGATGCGAAAGGCCCCACCGGGGGTGAGGCCTTGGAGGAGGTGCTGCTGCCTACTGGGCGGCGTTCTGGGGGGCTGCGGGGATGCCGATGGCGCCGAGGAGGATGCTCGCCCGGTCCTCGAACAGGTCGGCTGCGGTGTCGGGGGCCTTGTCGTTCTCGTGGACGCGGTAGCCCTGGCGCGCGGGGAGGCCGTTCTCGCGGAGGAGGGTCTCGCGCAGTTCGTCGCGCTGCTGGGTGAGCGCTTCGGTGAGCTTGGCGTCGAAGGAGGCCTGGAGATCGGCGACGGTCTCTGCGAGGGCGGCCTTGCGTGCCTTCTTCGACTCCTTGGCCTCCTTGGCGGGCTTCGCCTCGGCGGTCTCCTTGGCTTCGGTCTGCGGCTGTGCGGGGGCCTTCTCGCCGACGGCGGCGAGGACCGGGGCCATGGCTTCCTTGAGGCTGTTGCCGAAGATCGCGCCGAGAGCTGCGAGGTCGGCGTCGGTGAGAGACCGGGCGGGGGCTGCCTCGGCCTGGGTGGATTCCTTGGTGGGCTCGCCCATGGCGGCCTCCTCCTCGGTGTTGGTGGTGGCCGCGCCCTGGGCGGGCGGGGCGGTCTCTGCGGGGGCGTCGGTCGCGGGGCGATCGGCCGGGAAGGGCCGGTATGACCCCGCTCCCTTCGCCTCCTGGCGCAGGAGGATGCGTAGGACGGCCTCATCGAGGCCATCCAGGTCCGAGGGCCTCGGGCGCATCTGATTCGACACGAGGTTCTGCAGAGCGCTATCTGTGAGGGCGCCTTCTCCGGCCTGGATGCGTACCTCGTTGACGGTTTGGAAGCCAGCCGGGGCGGATTCCATGCTGTCGTCCGCGCTCACGCCTTCGTCGCCGCTGTCGCCGTCGGTGTCGGCGTGGGGGGCGCCGTCGATGTCGATGTCGGCGTCCATGTCGGGGTCCATCGCCTGGAGGGCGTCGACGGCGGCGGTCATGGCGGCGGCGGTGATGACGCGGAGTTCGGCGGGGTCGATGCCGCAGGCGCGCATGGTGAGGGAGATCGGGCCGTTGTAGGCGTCGATGCAGAATCCTGCGCCGCCGCCGGGTCCGTCGGGGTAGTACTCGCGGATCTCCCCGAGCCGGGTACTGGCGGTCTCCTTCATGCTGCCGTCCTTGTTCCAGGTGTCGGGGATCATGCCGGTGAGGCCGAGGGCCTTGGCGCGGGCGATGATGTGGGCGCGGATCCGGTCGTGGTCGGCGCCGCCCCGGCCAACTGCCTTGATGGCCTTGCGGAGATCCGACTTGGACTTGATGGGGTACGACGGATCGCCCTGGGCGTTGGTCATCGCCTGGCCCTTGTCGGCCATGTCGCGCTTCTGCTTCGCCGAGTACGCCTCGTTCGCGACGATCGTGCGGGCGGCTGCCGCGATCTGCTGCCCCCAGGTCGGGTCAACCCGTTCCTGGTTCCAGGTGAGCGCAAGCTCTCCGACCGGGCCGTCTGCGGTGATGCGGTGGAACTCGTGCGGGCCCGCAGGCGGCGCCTCTTCGGTGATGGGCTCGACGGTGGCTTCGATGCTTTCGCTGATCGGCGTGCGCCCGGCCATCGACTCGGCCGGTGCACGACCATCCAGGTACGAGGCTGCGGCCACCGACGCGCCAGGCACACCGGGGGTCGCCGTGAAGTCCAGCGCGTCGATCTCCAGGTCGTCTCCGGTGGTGACGCTCTCGCCGTCGTGCTTGACCTGCTTGACCGGGCCGAGCCAGTAACCGTGGATAGACACGGACTTGAGAGCGGGTTCCTTGCCGGTGATGAGGGCCGCGATGTCGCGCCCGGCCGCCGTGTCGTAGAGGTCGGCGCGGTAGCGGGCCGCGCCGTCTTCGCCGACCTTGACGTCGGTGAGGCGGCCGACGATGCGGGTGCTGTCATCCCCGGCCTCGTGGTGCGAACGCATGACGATGGGCAGACCGTCGGGGTCGGCGATCCGCTCGGACATCCGCGCAGCCGCCTTGGCGATCAACTCGGCTGAGTACAGGCGTCGGTTACGGGACACGCCGGGGGTGAGCATCGTGCCCGAGATGGTGGCGATCCGCTTGTCCACTAGGCCCTCCCCTTGCGCGTGGTGATGGTCGGCCTCGGTTGGCGGCGGGTTCCGGCGACGAGGCGCAGGATCGCGGCCCGCACGCGCGGGTTGGTGTCGATCGCTTCGAGGAGCCGTTCAGTGAACTCGGCCTCGTCGGCTGCGGCTTCAACGTCGGCGAGCGTCACGGCCTTGCGGGTAGCGCGCTTCTTGGGCGGGATCTCGTACACGTTGATCACCGCCCGACCACCGACGCCGAGAACGTGATCGCCGTTGGGCTCCCTGTGCTGCTCCACCCGAAGCGAGCCGTGCCCGTGAGCACCGCGGTGACGACGCCGGTAGCGGCCGGGAACGGGCCGATCTGCACGCTGGTCACCCCGGCGCTGGTCAGGGATCCGCTCGTCCACACCCGGTACCAGACGCCGTCGGAGCCGAGCCGGTCCGCGAAGAAGGTGACAGCTGGGCTGCTGCCGCCGGTGAAGCCCACGAGGGTGATGTCGACTGCGAGCGCGGACACGGCCGCGGTCGAGAAGGACACCCCGGCGTTGCTCACCGCCTGAGCGCCAGACAGGTAGGTGATGAACGTCGTGGTCGTCGTGGACGTGGTCACCGGCACGCTCGTGCCGCCCACCACGCCCTGGATCGACGTGACGCTGGACGCCGGACTGCCCGCCGTACCGGAGGCGGAGCCGATCACGTTGCCGTTGTTGTCGACCGGCGTGAACACCGGATTTGTAGGCATCAGATCCTCCAGGTCTCAGAGCGGCACCAGGCAGCAGCGGCAGCGGGCGTGAGCGGGCAACGTCGGCGCGCCGAGCAGGCTGTAGGGGCTGGCGGTCTCTCGGGACAGGCAGAGCTCGCAGACGCGTGCGTCGCCTGCGGTCATCCAGACCACCGCTTGGGCGCCGGCGCCGAGGTAGGCGGCGAGCATTCCGGCCCCGTAGGCGGCGGAAACTGTGACGTCGGCGGCGAGCTCCACGTCGAGTCCCTCATCGAGGGTGACCTCGGCGTCACCCGCAGGGTCTTCGTCGCTGTCGGCCATGGAGCGTCCGGCCCGGGTGGCGCCGGCTGTCAAGGCGGAGGAGAGGACGGCGGTCGCGGTGGCGTCGGCTCTGTCGTCGCTCAAGTCGGGTGAGCCGATGGCGTAGGGGTTCTCGGGTTCGTCGAGGTCGCTGTCGTCGGCCTCGTCGCGGGTGACGAGGGCATGTCCGGCGGTCCATCCGGCTCGGTGGGCGCGCTGCGCGGCGAGAGCGAGGGCGGCTCGGGTGCGGCGCCAACTGCGGGCGGCGAGCGTCGCGGCGACGGCTTGGGCTGCCGCTTGCCGCCGGTGCCGCTCCGCAGGGGTGAGCGCTTCGCCGATTGCGAGCCGCCAGGCGTCGACGGCCGGACCCAGGTTGAGGCCGTGCAGGTCGGCCCGCCAGGCCGCGCTGACGATCGCGTCAGCGGTGGCGTGCAGGGCGAGGCGGCGGGCGTAAACCGGCCGCCAGATGCCTTGGAGGCTGCCGATCTGGAGGGTGGCGTCAGGCACGGCCACCCCCTCAACTCAGCCGATCCGCTTGGCGATCAGCGGCCCTACGTCCTGCGCGCGCGTCGGATGCCCGGGTCCCATAGAGGTCACCATCCCTCCTGCTCGATGGGGGCGAGGAATTCGTCGGGGCCCGGCAGGCCGTGGCAGGCCATGTAGTCGGCGAGTTCCTCCATAGAAAGGAACGGGCCCGCGAGATGGCCCGCGTTGTGGGCGTACCAGCGGACGTGGAAGCCGCCGAGCCGGTCGGCATCCAGCTCATTGGCGTGTCCTCGCAGCGCGGTCACAGTTTGGCCAGGGCTTCGTCGAGACAGCGCCGGTACAGGTCGTCCCACAGTTCCTCCGGCGGTTCACCTTGCGCGGCGTCCTTGGCGAGGCCGGGGCCGTCCTCGGGGTCCTGGGGGCCGTCGCCGGTGGGCGGTGGCACCAGATCGTTCGGGTCGGGCGGAGCCTCGCCGGGCGCCGGGGCTTGTGCCTGGGAGCCGAGATTCTTGGTGATGAACGACTTGGCGAGGTCGCCCATGTTCGACCAGTCGGCGATGAACGTGCGCTCCATGAAGATCGCGTCGTCACCGCCGTCGACGGGGGGTTCGCCGATCTCGGCACGCCACCGGTTGAGGGTGTACGCGCCGTTGCGCAGCCTCGTCTCCCGGATATCCTCGACGATCTTCGAGTCCCGGAAGTCGATCTCCTCGAATTCCAGGTGCCAGTCGGTGATCCCGAACCCGAGCTGGAGCAGGTGGAAGTTCAGCTTCTCCAGGATCAGGTTGGCGATCGGGATGATCGTGTTGACGCGGAACGTCTTGTCCTGCGCCTCGCCTGTACCGCCGCCGAGGTTGCCGGTCTCGATGATCCCCAACTTCGCTGGGGGCACTCCGAACGACGCGATGATCTGGTCGCGCAGCTGCCTGTCGGCGTCCAGGTAGTCGGTTACCTTCCGCTGGTCCAGGACGCCAACCACGCCGTTCCCGGTCGTGACCACCGGCTCGCCGACAGCCTTCGGGCCGAGGTTGAAGACGCGGTACATCTCGCGCCATTTCTGCACGTCGCTGTCGCTGTAGTGCCCCAGGTCGACATGCAACCGGGGCGGATCGCCGCGCCGGAAACACTCCTTGAGCGTGGCCATGGTGAACAACCACGCAGTCACGGGCAACAGCACCTTCTGCGCTGGGCTGACGCCGTACAGGCCGCCGCGGGGAGCGTCGAGGCTGATGTGGATGACCTGGTCCGCGTCGAAGCGCGCGATACGGACGCCGTCGACGTCCTGGATGTAGCCGGACACCTCGCCGTGCTCGTCGGACACCACGGTCATCGTGGTGGCGTCCAGCGTGTACAGGGCAACCGGCTCCCCCAGGAGAGCAACGACCTCCAGGTAAGCGTCGCCGAACAGCAGCAGGTCCGTCGCGACGTTCCGCAGCAGCTGGACCATGTCCTCGCGGGCGTTGCAGAACCGCATCAGCCGCCGCAACCGCGCCACCTGCGGGGTCTCGGGCGCAGTTCCGGCCCCGGCAGGGTCGTTCTCCGGTACGGCCTGGAGGCCGCCGGCGGTGACGGTCCGCGCGATCAGGTCGACGCAGGCGGAGACCCAGTTGCACGACATGTAGGCCTGGTGGAGCTGGGCGAGAACCTGCTGCCGCTCCGACGTCGCCGACGTCAGGCTGCTCGTGTTCTGGATGTTGAGTGGGAGACCGTACTCGTAACCGACCCGCCGTACCTGCGCCGGGGTCGGCGCCTCCAGCGACTCGACGACCGCCTGCTCGGCGACGGGGGTGCGCCCGAGGCGCTCGCGCAGCCAGCTCACAGCGCCCACGGGTCACCCCCTGTCAGGATCGGGAAGCTGCCGATCGACGGGACCGCCGGTACGGGCCTGTTGCTGCTCGTGGCGTTCGGGTCGAGAACTGGGGCCACCGGATCCGGCGCCGGGAAGTGGAAGCGCGCCCCGCCACCCAAGTTGATCAACAGGTAGCGGCCCGCGTCGTATGCATGGTCCTCGGCGTTGGTGTCGACGTCCTCCGGGTTGCCGCTCATGGCATGTGGCAGGACCGGCAGCGTGCGGATCAGATTCGCGCAGGTCGTGAACACGTGCACCTTCGGGCACGTCTCCCAGCCCTGGGCACGGTGGTGCGGGCAGGCCGGGGCTTCCGCAAGGTAGGAGTGCCAGCGCTGCAGCCCGGACAGGCGGGAGCCAGGCCCCTTGCCTGCCGGGGTGAGCGGCACGCCGTGCTGGCCATAGACGTCGGCAACAGCCTGCGCGTCGCCCCGGGTTGCCCACATCGAATCGTCGGCGTAGCGGGCCGCAACCTGCTCGTCCGACCCTTCGGCGGCCAGGATCCGGCGGGCCTGTTCGGCCTCGCCGACCTGGGTGGCGTACAGCTCGCGGTAGAACCAGACCCGACCGTCCTCGTCGACAGCCGCCCACAGCACACACCAGGGAGCGGTGTAGCCCCAGTCGATACCGACATAGCGACGCCACGATGCGGGAAGGGCGATCGGGGCGATGGTGTGGCGGTCGTGCCGCCATTCGCTGAGGGCCTGTCCCATGAAAGAGTCCCAGTCCCCGTCGAGGAAGGCCCGGCGGAGCTTGTCCGGGAGCGCTTTGAGGTCGTCGGCGTACTCGGGATTGATGTGCGGGTTGTCGGTGAGCTTGGACGGGATGAAGCGGACCGTCCTGCCGCGCTCGTCGATGACGACACGCTGCCCGTAGCCGGTGGCGTCGACATACCGCTGCTTGACCGTGCCGTGTCCTGGGCCGCCGGGGTTGGTGCCGGCTCGCACTCCGATGACCGGTACGTCGCCGCGGCCGGTGCGCAGCCGCGACTCCAGGAACGCGACTACGTCGGGCGGGGTCAGTGTCAGCTCGTCGAACATCAGCAGCTGGTACTGGCCGCCCTGGCGGCGGGTGGAGTCCTTGAGGGACTCGGCGTAGCGGAACATCAGGAGACTGCCGTTGGGGAAGCGCAGTTCGTATTCGGTGCCGTTCCAGGAGGCCCCGAGAGCTCCGGCGTAGCCGACCGCCGCGAGTTCGGCGAGCAGGGATTCCTTGAGCTCGCCGTAGGTGCGGCGGAATGCCCCGACGCGGATTCCGGGGTAGCGGACGCAGGCCCGGATCGCCTCCATGGTCAGTGCCTTCGACTTGCCCCCGCCGGCCGCGCCGCCCATGAGGACGGCGAATTCCTCGGCGTCGTGGAACAGCTGCTGCCGGGCGGTGGGGGTGTAGTCGAGGAGGCCGAACACGTCGATGCGGCGGAGCCGTTCGGCCTCGCGTCGCCGGACTTCAGCCTGGAGGGCTTTCAGCTCCTCCATCTTCTGAATCTTGAGCTTCAATAGCGGCGAGCTGTTCCCGGGCTTCGATGAGGGCGTGGTCGAGGGCATCGACGGTGAACACCCCCTCGATCCTGGTGGCGGCGTCAAGACCTCGCAGCTTTGCCACCCGGTCGCCGATCTTCACAAGCCGGTCCATGGCCGCCAGCTTCGGCCCCGGATCGAGCAGTGGCTGACCCGTCTCAGGGTCCTCGACGAGCCTCCCGCCAGGCGTGATCACGTAGTGCCGGGCGCGCATCACCACGTGAGCTTCTTCGGCGAGGTGCTCCAGCTCGGCGAGCTGTTCTTCGCGGTACACCTCGACACCGATGCGGAGTCCGGCGATGTTCTCTTCCAGCGTCCGGTAGAAATCCTTGGACGCGGCGTTGGCGTTGGCGTACCCAAGTTCCTCGTAGATCTGCGAATACGGGACTTTACGGCGCCGGTACTCGACGAGCTTGGCGCGCCGGTCGGCGGTCGCGGCGCGTTCAGCGCGGGGACGTGGCATCGGATCCCCCCTTGCTCAGTGCCAGCCGGGTGGGAGTTCCTGCGGCGCGGGGTCCGGTTCGGGTGCGGGGAGCGGCTCGGGCGTGCAGTCGCAGGCGGGCAGCGTCTTCGCGTTGGGTGCGGTGCACGCTTTGGTGTGGATGCGGGCGGCGGCGTCCTGGCCGATGGCGTGGTGGATGCAGGCGCCGACGGCCCGTGTGACGTCCGTCTGCGTGGGCAGCGGTCCGAAGTCGGGCGGCTGCTGCTGCGGGTCGGCGAGGAGGGTGAGTTCGTCGCGGCGGGTCTGGATGGCGTGCAGGTAGTCGGCGAACTCCGGGTCGGTGAGGCGGCGTTGCCAGTGCACGAGAGCTTCGCCGCCGCACAGCCCGCAGGCGAGCGGCGGCGACACCGGGCCGGGAGCCGGGATGGGCGCGGCCAGGGGCTCCGTCATGTCGGCCTCCTCAGGTGATGGTGAGCAGGCCGACGTTGATGACCGGGATCTCGGGACTGTCCATGATTTTGATCCATATGGTGTAGGTGCCCGGGGTGAGCGTGACCGTGCCGCCGGGCCCGACCAGGCACTGTGCCAAGTAAGCGTTGCCGGGCGGGCGGGGCTGGGTGCCGTCCCAGGACCCGGCTTTCCAGTCGGGCCCGGTGGGGGTTCCACTGCCGGTGAGGAACGCGAACTGCACGACGTCACCGGTCGGGTTGAGGGGGTTCCCGCCGACGGTCGCGATGACCGACGCCTGGACGTACTGGAGGCTTGCCGCGGACTGTGTGATCGTCACTTGCCCCCCTTGGCGCGCCATCGGTGAATCATGCGCGTGATCCGCCAGCGCGGGTCGGGGTCCGGGCCCGTCTGCCAGCGGCCCTGCCCCTGGCCCACCTGCCACCGGCCGGGCCCCGCAGATACGGCCCACCGCAGGAGCGGGCCGACGGCCCGGACCACGAGATCGCCGGAGCGCGCGAGGAGCATCGTGGTGGCCGAGTTGGTGGCGACGGTCGCGGCGAGCCGCTGGATGTAGCGGCGGGCGCTGACGATGCCTGTCGTCACCGTTACGGTGGCCTGGCGGGTGATGGCCGCCGCCCGGGCGGCCGTGCCGGTGGCCGTCACGGCTGCCTGCCGGATCAGCATGGTCGAGCGCTGCACCGCCGGAGCCGCGTCCACCGCCGCGGTGCGCCGCAGGCCGACCACCCTGCCGATGCTGCCGGTAAGCCCGGCGACCGCCGCGAGGGCGATGGTGCGCGCACCTTGCAGCGCCACGCTGCCGGTGGTGGAGGTGGTGGCAGCCAGGGTCCGCAGGAAGTGGCGGGCGCTGGCCGCCGCAGCAGTCACGGCCACGGCGGCCGGGCGGGCGAGCGCGGTTGCGCGTTGCAGGGTCGCCCTGTTCGTCGCGGCGGCAGCCCGGCCGAGGCCGGTGGCGCGCAGCACCGACGGGCTGCTGGTCGCGGTGGCCGTGAGCGTCGTCGCCCACGCGCGGACGGCACTCACGCCGGTCGCGGCGATGGCGGTACGTCGGAGTGCCGCAGCCCGCAGCGCTGTTGCGCCTGCCGCCATGCTGGCCGTCAGGACTGTCGTCGAGGTACGGACGGCGTTCGCGCTCGTCGAGACCGTGGCCGTCAGCCTGGTGGTCAGGGCCCGCTGTACACCGGCCGCTGTGTTCGCCGTCGCCGCCAAGGTCTTGGCCGTCATCCGGCCGACTGTGGAGAGCGTCGTCGCCGTGGCGGTGCGGGCCAGTCCGGCAAGCCGCTGGGCGCCGGCGGCGGTCGAGGCGGTTGCGGCCAGGGCGCGGGACCATGTCATCCGTATCGCGGCCGTGGCGCCGGCACTGACTGTCGCCGTTCTGGCCAGGCCTGCGGCGCGCGCCGCAGAGGCCGTGCCGGTGACCGCCGCCGCTTTGGCCAGCGCCGCAGCGCGCGCCAGGGACACGCTGGTGGTGGCCGTGGCCGTAAGCGCCTTGGTCACTGCCCGGACCAGGCTGGTCGCCGTGGCGAGGGTTGTCAACCGTGGCAGAGTCGTGGCTCGCCGTGAGCCGCCCGTTGTTCCGGCGGTGCCCTGGCGGCTGAGCGTCCCGGTGCGAGTCACGCCCGCCGCCGTCGCGGCCGTGACCGTGCGGGCGAGTGCTGCGGTGCGGGTGACGCTGAGGGTGGTCGTGGTCGTGGCGGCGCGGGGCAATGCCGTGGCGCGCTGGGGTGTCGCGGTGCTGGCGATGCTCGAAGTCCGGGGCAGGCCCGTCTGTCGCAGCGTCCCGGCGAGCGTACCGGTCGTTCCCGCCCGCTGAAGTCCAGTGAGCCGCTGAACTGTCGAGGTCGTGGCTGCCGCCGCCGATCGGGGCAGCCCCGCCAGCCGCAGGACCGTGGCGCTGGTGAGTGCCGTTGCCGTTCTGGGCAGTGCCGTCAGCCGCACGAGGTTGCCGCCGGTCGACACGGTCGCCGTGGCGCTAATGTTGTAGTTGTGGGGGCCTGTGGTGAGGTCGGTTCCGAGGCGGATCCGGTCTGGGATCGACCGCCCGAGACGTGCCACGGCAGCCCCCGCTTAGATGAGTTCGATCCAGCGGGCGTAGATGATCGCGTTGACGGTGGCCGCGGTGTTGATGCGGAACTGCAGGTACTGGGCCGATGATCCGCCGAAGCGCGGGTAGTCCTCCAGCGGCCAGATCTTCGCGTAGGCCGAGAAGACCTGCTGCCGGTCGACGGGCCGCAACGTCGTGTTGGAGGTGATCGCGCCGTTGCCGAAGCCGGTCGCACCCGTGCCCATCGTCAGGCGGCTGTTCGACAGGGTGTAGTTGTCGATCGCCGGAAACACCGTCGTCGTGGTGTGCGCGGTGGTCACCGTCGACGCGGTGGCCGTCGAGGCGACCTCAAGGACTGCGGCAGTGGTCTGCACCGCAGCCAGCGACACGCCCCACTCGACGAGAGCGATCTGTCCGTTCGCGGGGATGCCCAGCTGCAAGGCGACCTTGGCGCCTGCGGCGTAGGAGGTGCCGCCGTCGACGTTCGTCGTCGTCGACAGGGCCGAGTTGTAGGCCTGGAACTGGGAGCCGGCCACCGGAGCCTCCTACCAGACGTGGGAGCGGACGATGGCCGGGGCCCGGTTGAGGAGGGCCTGTTCCGGGGGGTAGCCGAAGAACATTTCGTCGCAGTAGTACAGCTGGCTGCCTGCGGTGGCGGTGATGACGATGATCGGGATGCACTGCTGGGTCGTGGCGACCGGGGTCATGGGGGCGCCGATCTGGGTCCAGACGCTGGCGGGGGCGGTGGTGTCCGCGCCGACGCCGGTGGAGATGTACGTCGTGGCGGTGTACCAGTCGACCTCGATGTGCGCGGTGACCTGCACAGGTGGGTAGAGCCAGTAGGACGCCGTGTACTGGGCGCTCACGCTGAGTCCGGTGATGCGGTTGGCGGTGTTGGCGGAGATGGTGCCCGATGCGGTGGAGGTGAGGCGGAGGCTGTGGGTGCCGTCGCGGGCCTGGGTGGTGGACTGGGCGATGGTCGTGTTGCCTCCGGCAGCCCAGCCGGTGATGTCGGTCTCGACGCTCTCGTCGTTGTACGTCAGCAGGTTGCCGGTCAGCGCCACTACGTGATCTTCACGGTCAAGGTATAGGTCACAGCGTCATTGATCGCCAAGGTCTGCGACCCGTGATCCGCATGAAAGAACAGCGTCCCGTTCGTGCCAGCCGTCGACCCCGGAATGTTCCCCAGCGTCACCGTGTCGCCGTTCGACTGCGTCACCGCCGTCGACCCGTTCGCCGCCCGCGCCAGGGTCAGTGCCGTCGACCCGGACCCGGCGGTCACCTGCATGACCTCGCCCCGGCACTGGATGTAGGTGCCGTTGGCGGGGGTGTAGGACGCCGACGCCGTACCCGACGTGCCGCCGGTACCGGTCGGAGCGGTCGCCCACGTGAAGCTGAAGGGCTTCGACGAGGCGTCGGACAGGGCGACTTCGGCGATCGTCTGCCCCGAGGCGGACGTGAACGTGCCCGTCACCTGGTACGTGTCGTTCGCCGTGGTCGTGGTCTGCTGCGAACTGGTGCCCGCAACCCTGGCCTCGGCGGCTTCCTTGTACAGGGCGACGTCCGTGACCGCGGCAGTCAGCGAGTTGGGGTTGTTGCCCCACGCGAGGTTGAGGGGCTCGGCCTGCGTCGGTGACGAGCCGCGCATCCGGCCCGTCATGATGTCGCGGCCCTTGGATGTGACCACAGCGGCCATTGAGGTCAGCCCCTTCCTGTCGTGCGATTGGACTTGGCGATACGCCGGTTAGCGAGCGGCCTGCCGATCAGACGCCACCAGGCCCGTTTGATCGGGTTGTTGAACGTGGCCTCGACGAGCCCGTGGTCGTGGACGGTCCCGTCGGCGCGGGTTACGACCATGTACAGCCGGGACTCGGGCGCCTGCTCGGCGCGCTGCTCGCCCACGACGGTCAGGCCTGCGGTGCCGGCGGTTCGACCGGCGCGTTGCCAAGGAGCTTGGCGATTTCGGCGGCGAGCTTGGCTTCGTCGGTCTTCATGTCGGCGATCAGCTTCTGGAGGTCGGCGAGGAGCTCGGTGCGGGCTTGGTCGAGGAGCGGCGCGAGGTGTTCCTCAACGGCGGTGACGACCTGCTCGATGTCGGCCTTACCGATCGAAGCGAAGCGGCTGAGCAGGTTGTGGAGGTGGTCGACGAGTGCGGACATGGGGGGGGTCTCCTGCGAGTGAGGGCGAGTTCAGGGAACGTCGACGGTCGCGGCGGTGATGAACACGTGCCGCGCGCCGGTGACGGCTTTCAGCACGGCGATCGGGTCGTAGTCGAGCAGCTCGTTCGCGGCGATCAGATCCTGGGCCTGATCGAGGATCAGCACGAACGGGGCGATCTCGTCGATCGAGTCCGGGAGTTGGAGCACCTGGATCCGCGCCACCACTCCCCCGTCCAGAGGTTCCGCCGCCCGGCGTGCTGGCGCACCATGACCCGGCCAGCCTTCGGGCCCTGCCCCGGCCCGGCCGGGCGACGGAAGTTGGGGTCCCGCTGCCCAGCGGGGGTCCGGGCGGGGCAGCGGGACGTCGGGGCCGGCTGGGGGACGGACAGCCCCGAGATGGAGGGTCAGGCAGCCTGTGCGGTGTACGTGCGGCGGGCTCGTTCGCGGGTGGCCTTCTCGGCGCGGATCACGTCGATCGCCAGGAAGAGCGGGCGTCCCTTGCGGTCTCGGCCAGCTATCGAGAGTCGACCGCGGTAGCGCCAGTTGTGGACGACATTCGGGGCGACCCCGGCAGCTTCGGCCGCTTCGGTGACGTTCCACAGTGCGGTCTGCAGGTCGGCGGTCAGGTCGACCATGAGGCGTCCTCCCCGGATACGACGAAAGGCCCCGACGAGTGGGACTCGTGAGGGCCTTGGGCACGTATGGGCATGCGGTTCCGTCGAAAAGTCTCACGCGTGAAAGCGAAAAAATCAAGCCGCCTGAGCGACAACTGCCGCCAGAGCCTTGACATACACGTCGTACTCCGCCGACGTGAGGATCCGCTGACAGTCCGGGTCCCGGCACTCGATGTACGGCCGATCATCGACCAGCCGCAGATCACGGGACTCGGCCAGATACGGCCCCTTGCAGCGCGGGCAGGGCGCGAGCTTGCGGACGTCGAACTGCGGATGCGCCTTGATGAACCTGGTTGCCGCCGCATGCCAGCCCCTGATCTGGCCGCCAGGGTTGGCGTTGCCCCGGTCGTGGAGCTCGGTGGCGGCGGGGTGGTTTTGCATCATCCAGTCGAGGTGGGCGTCGAGGATGTGCGCACAGTCGCTGATCCGCCGGCCCTCGGTGATGCCGTCGCGGCTGGGTTGATGGTCGTCGCGCCAAATGCCGCGCAACGTCAGTACGTCCGTGGCAAGTTCTTCCATCTCGTCGAGGATCGTCTCGGTGAGGAGGCGGGCGGCTTGTCCGGGCCAGGCGGGGGCGTCGCTGGACCTGGTGTGGATGGTGGCCGTGCTCGGGGAACGGGTGGCGTGCAGCGCTTCCAGGTGGGCGGCCGCGAGGAGTTCCGGTATCTCGACCAGGCGCTGTCGCGCGTGGGCGACGCAGCCGTCGCATTGCACGGGCTGGCCCCAGGCGGGGGTCAGGTGGTGTTCGGTGCCGGTTTCGGCGAGGACTTCTTCGGCGCGGCGCCAGGCGTTGTTGCACGGACCAGGGCAGGGAGTGGGCACAGCGGGCCTCCCGGGGCGGGTGCGGGTGCTGAGGCCAGTATGCAACTCTGCGTTACGGAACCGGGATTCAGACGCGATCCCGCTCCCGCTCGCAGACCTCGCCCTCCAGATGCATCTTCAGGCAGGGCTGGCACCATCGATTGACGGGGCCGTCCCAGTCCTCGCCGTAGAAGATGGCACCGCTCGGGTCGGGGGCGTAGCAGCAGCCGCCGCAGTAGTGCTTCCCCATGTGGCCGCGCTGCTTGGAGCAGCCGTGTGATCCCCAGTAGACGCGGCAGGAGCCTTTCCTGGCGAGCTTCTGAGCCTTCTTCCTCACGGGTTCTCCTTTCAGTTGTGCCCGTCGATGGTTTGCCGCAAGAGTGCCTCGGTCTTCGCCTGCTCGTCAGCCCTGCATTGCACGGTGAGGGCGCGTTCCCGCCGCCAGTTCCGGGCAATGGAGACGGCACCGTAGGCGACGGCCACGACCGCGAAAACGGCCCACATCCGGGCGTTCACGATGCCTCTGCGGTTCAGCGCGTGCAGTGGCAGCCGGGTTTGACGTGGATCCAGCCCCACGACGCCTGGTAGCAGCTGTCGGACACGGCGGGCCGGTCCGCACGGCCGGGATAGCAGGAGGGCCGTGTGATCGAGTCGGCGGCGGACTCCAGGAGATTGGCCACTGGGTGCCCGGCCGGCATCGTGTCGACGGTCCGTCGGAGACTTTCTTTCAGGGCTTCAGCGACTGCCGCATAGTTGCGGAGGTCGGCGTCGTGGATGTCCCCGGTCACGTCCTCGGTCCATCCCCAGGCTTCGGCGAGCAGGCGCACCGTGTCGCAGGGGTAGGGCAGCGGTTGATGGAAGGCGCAGCCCAGTTCGTTCGTCTCCTCGCCCTCCTTGGCGCAGGTCGTGCAGTCGTGACAGCCGTCGTCTGCATGGAGTTCGAGGAGCTTTCGGTCGGCGGCGATCCGGCGCAGTACGGCGTTGGGGTCGGCGTGCGTTGCGATCAGGCGCATGTTGGCCAGCGTCCGGCCGGACTTCCCGCGATACTCCTGGCCGCGCACGTAGGCGACGACCTCGCCGAACAGATCGCCATGCTCGCCGTCGTGCTCGGTGTACACCTCGTCGTCCCCCGGATCCGCGGCCTTCGGCGCCCACGGTCCGGGCGTCGCCGCTTCCGCGTCACGCTGTGCCGCGTCCATGGCGTCCCGCAGCCACGCCAGCATGCGATCCGTGGCCGTCACCGGTGCCACCCCAGGTGCTGGAAGAGGAGGGCGAGGCGCCTACCCCGCCTGGCGACCCCGAAGCGGGTGAAGAGCAGGCAGTTCACGGATCGCTCCCACCGATTGCCCGGATTGCAGGCGGCGCAGTGGTAAATGCCGTCCCGGTCGCGACGCAGGCGCGGCGGGTGCGCCTTGTGGGCTTCGACCCCGTCCAGGTACGCCGCTTCCAGCAGTTCCCGTTCGCTCACTGCTCCTCCGCCGACTCGATCCGCATCCCGGCGGCACACAGGTCCGCAGGGAGCATGCTCCCGCCAGTATGCGTGCCCCGGTTCAGCGCTCGGCGGCGATCTCCTCGTCGTCCTCGGGGTCGTCTTCGTCGTCGTGGTCGTAGGCGGCGAGCCAGTAACACTCGTCAGCCTGCGCGGCCTCGGCGACCGTCTCCTCCCAGGGCGTGGTCTATGCGACCTCCGAGAGTTCGACGGCGACCAGGTGACGGGTCCCCTTGTAGGTGCGCAGCCCGACGTACAGCGCAGCATCGGCCGGGGAGTAGACGTACACGCGAATCCAGCAGCCGGTGGTGCGGTGCTGCACCCAGGCACGGGGCGCGTCCTGCCCGTCGTGCGCGGCCCGGTAGGCCTTGGCGACGTGGCGGCCGTACCAGCTCTTCTGTCCGTCGGAGAGGTCGCCGGCGCCGAGCCGGTCGAGCATGTCGCCGGTGCGAATGAGGCGGCCGTCGGCGAGTTGGGTGCCGATGTCGCCGTTGAGGGCGGCGTAGCCGAGGGCACGGGTGGTGCGGAGTGCGGCGGCGATGGTGCGGCAGATCGAGCGGAGCTTGCGGAACATCAGATCCCCCTGGTGTCTATTTTCTAGACACTACGGTCGCACCGCACCCTGCCCACTGTCTACCGTTTAGACAAAACTCGGCTATCGGATAGACACCCCGCCGTGAGACTCTGAAGCCATGACCGACTGGGAGAAGCAGCTCAACCGCCGCGCCACTACCATCGACAAGGCCGAGCTGGCGCGCGACAACGACATCGCCGCCGCACGCCTCGACGGCCACAGCTTCCGCGAGCTCGGCAAGTGGACTCGCATCAACCACGAAAGCGCCCGCAAAATCTGCCTCAGGATCAACGGGCACACCCAGACCCGGAAAGAACGCGAGGCGGGCTCCAAGTGACCGACGACCTGGTGCAGTTCATCCGCGACCGGCTCGACGAGCGCGTGGCACGGCTGCGTGCGCTACCCGCCGGTCCGTGGGAATGGCGCAGGTTCGATGAAGTCACGGAACCTGAGTGGCGGGATTGCCTGGTGGGGCAAGACGGCAGCCCGCTGCTGTCCTCGGAGGACGTCGAGGGCTACCAGTCATGGATCAGGCGTCACGAAGCCTTCGACGGCTACCTCCAGGACATCCAGCCAGAATGCGTCCTCGCCGACATCCAAGCCAAGCGGTCGATCGTCGCTGCCTACGAAGAGGCTGTGGCCTGGTACGACGCCCCCGAGAATCGGCACCACCTGGCAGGCGAAGTGACGGGCCTGTACAGCGCGGTGCGCCTCCTCGCCCTGCCGTTCGCCACCCACCCGGACTACCGGGAGGAATGGCGGCCCTGAGCCGTCCTCCGATCGGGCGGCCTGCCGCACTTCAGGCTCCGCCCGGCTGGTTCGGCTCTACGCTGAGCGCCCACTGCATTGAGGGGGCCCTGTGCGTCGTATCGTCCTGCCTGTCGCCGCGATCCTGCTGACCGCTGCCTGCTCCAGTAGCGGGGGCGACTCGACGCCGCCGTCCAAGCCTGCCGGTTCGCACGCCTTCGATGCGGCGGGCGACACGCAGTGCAGCATCACCTACCAGGATCGTGGCGATTCCATGTCGTGGACGGTGACGACGACGGTCGCCGGGGAGCTGGTCACCCACGCGACCGGGGACCAGACGTACCGGCACGACGACCAGATCGGCGCCGGCCACCGGACGTACACGGCGCCCGTGCCGCTCTCCCAGGTCCACGACATTGGCGGCGTTCTCCACATCAGCGGCACACAGTACGGGTGCTCTATCGGCCCGCAGAAATAGCGGCGGGCACGACTGCGGCCCCGGCCGGTGAAGGCGCGGGGCCGCAAGGGCGGGCTGAACTCGGCTGTACTGGCTATGTGTTGCTCCAGCGGCCGATCGTCCAGGCGAGGCTCGATGAGGTGGCGATGGCCGCGATTCCCGCGACGGCCATGCGGGTTCCGCTCAACTCCGGCGGGCCGGTGAGGATCACGGCGGCGAACACCGCGAGGCCGATCAGACTCGCCAGGCCGACAGTCCTGATGTACAGGGCCATGGTCAGTTCCCTTCCGGGCGGGCCAGGCGTCGGCACTTCTCGGCGTGTGCCTGGGCCCAGGTGTCGGCGTCGTGGTCGGCGGTCTGCCGGTCCTCGACTTCCCAGTCCGCGATGGTGCCGCGGCGCTTCCTCCAGTGCGAAAACTCCATGACCGCCGAGCAGCCGGCGCAGGCGGCCCTGGTCGAGTTGCGGGTTCCGACAATCCCGTCCGGGAACCGGTGCGTGTGCTCGACGACCGTGAGATCGACGGTGGTACGACGGTCGACGGTGCCCGCGATGGTGACGTAGCGGGCGATGACGCCCTCAGGCCAGGCCGCAGTCGGCTGTTCGGTGACGGTCATGGCTACTCCCTGACGAGTGGGGGTTCGGTGATGATGCCGTTGGCGTCGGTGCTGAGTTCGAGGTCGTCGTCGAGGCAGACGAGCCGGTAGCCGCCCGCCTCCGCCCAGACCTTCATCGGCATGCCGCAGTGCTCAGGCGGGTTCGTGACGTCGACCCTGTCGTCGATCCACAGGTCATCGATGTCGGGCATTTTGATCTCCTTCAGTTCGGGTAGGCGGGGCCGTCGTATTCGACGGCGACGATGCGGGCGTTGGGGTGCTCGGCGGCGGTCCGGAGCACGTCGGTGACGATGCAGTCCAGGCTGTTCGTCGAGTTGAAGCTGATCAAGGCGCGCGTGCGGCGGTCGTACAGCCGGTAGTGGATCTCGGTGTACTTCCTGCCGCGATCGGGCAACGGCTCGCCGTTCCACACGTCGGTCATGGGATCCAGTTCTCCAGGTCGTCGGGGTAGGTGTCGGGGTGGTGGCGGGCCATGTCGGCGAGGCGTCGATACCGGGCGGCCACCTTCTGCAGGTGGGCGCGGCCGTCGTCGGTGGCTTTGTCTGCGGCTCGTTCAAACGCCGCGGCTTCCGTTTCGTGGGAGCGGATCACGTAGGCGCGCTTCCTGGCGGCCATCCGCACACGCACCGCCTCCCCGCTCCACTCATCGGTCATGACGGTCTCCTCAGATGCTGGTGTTGGAGCGGCTGCGGTTGTCGGGGTCTGGTCAGCCGTGCCAGTCGACGCTGCCGGGCCCGTTGTCGCGCTCGTAGTCGGCCCAGAAACGGGCGCCACGTTCCTTGCTGGCTCGCTCAGCGTCCTGCCAGCTCTGCTTCATTGCGGCGTCCACGCGCTCTCGGGATTCGCGGTGCTTGCGGTCGGCCCGGGACTCCCGACGCTGCGGGTCGGCTCCGGGGGTATCGGACTTCGGGTACTTGGGCGTGAACAGGCCCATGGTCATTACTCCTTCACTGCTGGTTGTTGGTCTTGGCCCAGACGCCGATGGTCTTGCTCTGGCGCTGGTCCTGGTGGACGTGGGCGTCGCCGTTGAAGTGGTTGTGGACCTCGGCGGGAGCCGCCTCGCCGGCCTCCGTGGCGCCGCGGATCAGCCGGGCGATGGCGAGGATCGGCACGGCGACCGCGGCGGGCGCTGCGCAAATCCAGGCGACCACCGTCGGGTTGGCCTGCCCGGAGGCGAGCAGTGTGCCGATCAAAATCAGGCCGGGCGGGACGGTCGCAACTCCGCAGAACAGGGCGGTGCGGCCGATGTCCGTCGAGCGCTGCGACATGGGCGGAATCCCTGGTTGCGGCACCGGCAGGGCGGTGCCGATTTGGGGGCCGTCCGTCCACGACGGGACGGTCGGGTCAGCGGTGCGGTACGACGTCTGCAAGCCCTCGGCGAGAGCGGCCTCGACGGCTGCGGCGGTGAGGCGGGCGAGGTCACGGTCGGCGGGGGTGGGGTGCCGCTGCCCGGCTGTGGGGCGCGGCTCGGGCAGCGGCATGTTCATCAGGGACCGACCTTGCTCGGCACTTTGGCCGTCGTGGGCGTGCTGGGGGTGGTGTTCTTCGGCGTGGTGTCGGCGACTTGGGCGTACCAGGCGCCGCCGACGGTCTTCCCGCTGTGTTTCTGGCGTTCGTGGGTACGCAGCGCGGCGGTTGCGGCTTTGGCATCGCGGTAGCGGGGCTTCTCCTTCTTCCCGCAGGGGCAGGCCCAGCCGACGAGGCCGGAGTGCTTGTCGGGCCCGAAGCGGGCGGCCATCGCGACGCGCATCCGTCCGGCCTTGGCCTTGGTCGGTTTGGCGGGGCAGGGCTTGGAGCCGGTGAACGAGCCGTCCTTGCCCTTGGTGAAGATCTGCCCGTTGCCCTTGCAGCGCGGGCATCCCTCGTGGGTCATGCGGAGGATTGCGGCGTCCTTGCGGGAGTTGACGGCCTGGAGGTGCTTTTCGCCGTGCTTGGCGACGAAGAACGCGAGCCAGGTAGCAGCCCGCCGTCCGAGCGGGCCGCCGCGGGGCCGGCGCGTGCTGCGGGCGCGGGACACCGGCTTGCGGCGGCGTGGTGCGGTCCGTTTACGGGGGGCCGGCTTCCTCGTGGCCATGATCGGCAACTCCCTTTCTAGAACTTCACATATATGGATCAATAGGGCGTCCAGAGGGCGTCCCGACCCCGTCCACGCCCCGTCCAGAGGGCGTCCCACCTGCGGACCTGGACAGCAACTGGACAGCCCCAGGGCGGGCCTGGGACGGACCTGGGACGGGAGCAGGACGGGGGTCAGGACGGGGCAATCAGGACAGAGGCCGCCTGCTCGACGATCTCCCGATCCCAGCCGCGGACCCGCCGGTCCCCGGCGTAGTCCCGCCGCGAAACGGCGTTGGCCACGAGACTGTCGAGCAGGCCCTGCAACTCGCCGCCGTCGGCTGCAACACCGAACTCGACGATCACTGCGGTCGGGAGCCAGTCGGCTCCCTTGTCATCGAAGAGCTTGAGCAGCTGATGGAGGGTGATCGCGTCTTCCTTCATCGTTTCCCGCGCGAACTCGGCGAGCTGCTCGGTGAGCGACCGTCGCTGGCTGCCCGCCGTCAGGCCCTCGCCGGCTTCGAGGAGCGTGTCGGCGTCCAGCCGGTTGGCGCCCGCCTTAATTCGGGCGGGTACCGCTTCGAGGATCTGGTCGCGGGTGAAACCGTTGAAGCGGTGCCGGATGGCCCGGTTGAAGCCGCCGCCCATGATGAACGACTGCCCGGCATCATTGACGATCTCTCCGACGGCGGGTTCGAGCCGGTCCGGCCGCCAGCCGACGGCGCCCTTGCCGGGGCCGAACAGGAGGCGGATGTCCTCGAAGCGGCAGGCCATGCCAATGCGGAACGGCACGATGCCGGCGATGGCGTCGCCGAGGGCATCCTCAGTGGCTTCCTGCCCGGCAAAGATCAGGTAGATGCCGTACTGCCGTCCCGTGCGCAGGAGCTGGATGGCTCGCTCCTTGCCGCGCGGTGACAGCTGGAGGAACTCGTCAATGAAGATGTACAGGTGAGGGTGCTTGGCGCTGGCCTTCCACCGGTCACCCATCTTCAGACGGGCCATGACCTTGGACCGTGCGGTAACGAACTTCAGAGCCCGCTCCAGCGCCTCCTCGCAGGCCTTGGGGTCACGAGCCCGCAACTCCATGAGGTCGCCGAATTCGTCGAGGCCGCCCTTGAGGGGATCAAGGTCCCAGCACACGGCGTCGATGCAGGCGGTGAGGGCCTCAGCGACGGTACGCAGGGCGCCCAGAGTCTTGCCTGCACCCATGGCGCCGATGATGAGGGCGCAGAACCCGTCGAGGGTGAGCTCGAACGTCGAGCCGTCCATAGCCCGCCCCATGACGATGTTGTCGTGGACGGACAGCGAGTGGGGGGCATGGATGCTCGGGCGTGCCATGTCGGCGAACGGGTCAGATTGGACGAGCCGCATCGTGAGGTGGGCGGCGCGCTGGGGGTCGGTCTCGAACATGGTGCCGCCCTGCGGGATGTCGAAGAGGGCGTCGAGGTCATCGAGGACAGCGCTGACCGCTGCGGGTTTGCTGGCGTTGAGGACGACGTCGAGTTCCCAGCCCCAGCCGCGGTATCCGAGAACCTGCACGCTGCGTGTGCCAATGCCCTTGTGGGCGAGCGCGCGGGAGACGCACTCTTCGACCTGGCCCGGCGACTGGCACATGGCGAGCGGGAACGGCTCGTCGGAGTCGGGGTTGTCGGGGTCGGCGATGATCTGCTCGGGCGCGATGCTGGGGCTGTTGAGCCGGTAGCGGCCGTACAGGGTGAGCAGCGTTCCGGCGACCAGGCCGGTGAACGCGGGGGTGACGGTCCACGACCAGTCGAGGGCGGTCAGGCCGCCGAACTTGACGAGCGCCCACCAGCCGGCCAGATTCAGCGCGGCTGTGGCGCCGGCGGTCCAGCCGAGCGTCCACCAGCGCTTGCGGCGGACGATTTCGACCTTGTTCCAGTGCCCGGAGTTCGACATGCCGCCGAGGACTTCCTGGAGATCGTGGGCGCGGGCGTAGCGGTAGCCGAGGACGCAGGACGACTTCAGCCCGTGACCGAACCAGCCGGCCGCCATCCACGTGCCGCGGGCGGACAGGCCGAGCATCCGGCCCGTCACCGAGGCGACGACCATGGCCGCCCCGCCAGCCTGATACAGGACCGGGCGACGGTACGGACGGACCTCGATCACACCCGGGGCAATGTCGTCCTCAGGCTCGTCGGCATCCGCGGGTGCGGCGTCTACAACCTCGCCGGGGATCACCTTCGTCAGGTCCCAGTCGGCGGGGAGCTGCGGGCGGGCTTCGGTCGTCATCACTGGTCCTTCTGGCGGCTGTCGGCGGCTGCGTGGCGGGCGGTGATGGAGGCCTGCTTACGGGCGGCCTTCACGTACCTGGGGGTGTCGCCGCGGCTGCGTACACCGCGCACTTTCGGCCCCGTCCTGGGAGTGGGGGGCATTTGTGCAGCACGCTGCGTGTTCTTGACCTTGGCGGCGGTGTTCACGGTGGTGTTCTGGCGGGCCGCTTCGACCCGGGTTTCGGCGGCGTTGCGGGCCCGGATCACCTCGGCGGATTCGCCCGGGTCGGTGCCCTCGATGTCGCGGTGCGCGCGCCGCCAGACAGTCTCGGTGACGGTCGTCTCCCCGACCGCCGCGGCGAGCTTCAGGGCGTGCTCCCACACCTTCGGGAACTGCCGGGCGCGGGATTCGGCCAGCTGCTCTATGGCTTCGGCTGCGGCCTTGTCGGCGGCTTCCTTCTCGGCCTGGCTCCGCGCCTCCTCGGCAGCCTTGCGGACGGCCTCGGCGCGCTCAGTCTTCCGCTGCTCCCGCCGCTGCTTGCGGGTCGGGATGCCGTCGCGCTTCCGGATCCGGCCGTGCTCGTGGAGATCCCATACGCCGGGTCCGGCGATCGACGCGAACGCGGTTCCGATCGCGGTGGCCGGGTCGAACGCGTTGAGGCCGTGCCACAGGTTGATGCCGGCCGCGATGAACGCGAACAGCCAGGCGATCAGCCGGTAGTGCCAGCACGCCCGGCGGGCGGCAGAAGCTGCAGCCGCACCCTTCTGGACGACCCAGGCGGCGCCTTCGAGCATGAGGGGGGCGGCCATCAGCCAGACGGCGTGCGGGTTGTAGAACGCGGCGATCTGCACGGGCAGGGCGACGATGGCGCACACGATGTAGAAGCCGCGGGCGTATCCGCGCCACTGCGACTCGGCCGCCTCGGACTCCATCGCGTCTTTGGCGTCGGCGGCCTCCTGTTCGGCGGCCTGCCGGGCTGCATCTTGGCGAGCCCGGTCGGCGTCCTCGCGGCGCCGGTTGTGGTCGGCGATCCGCGCGTCCGAGGCGGCTTCCTCCTCGCGGGCCTTGCGTTCGGCCCGGTCGTTGGCCAGCCGCAGCTTGCGGGCCTCCTCCTCCGCCCTGACGATCTCTGCCTGGGCGGCGGCTTCGGCGGCGATACGAATGGCTTCGGCGTCGGCCCACGCCTGGGCGCGGATCGCTTCGGCCTGGGCCTGTGCCACGACGTCCGGCAGGGGGGCCGTGTCGGGCTCGTCGGCAGGTTTCGGGTCGGTGGTGACGGCCCGCCAGTCCCCGAGTACGGGCATGGCCGGCCGCTGGTGGCCGTTCAGAGGCGGGCTGACAGTCATGGCGCGCGGTGTCCTTCCGGTTCAGTGGTGGGTGTGGCGGCGTGCGGTGTGGCGGGCGTTGCTGCGGGTCAGGACCGTGCGGGTGATCACGAACGCGGAGATTGCGGCGGCGACGGCGAGGAGCCCGTTCGCGCCGAGGTGGGCTGCGCCGTGTCCGGCCAGGTAGCCGGTGGTGCAGGCGGTGATGAACGTCAGCAGGTCGACGACGCTGGACGTCCGGCGTGTGGCGGGCTGCCGGGCTGGCCGGTTCAACTGACGCCCCGGTACGCGGCGAAGGCGAGAGCGGCGAACGAAGCGAAGATCGCGAAGGCGGAGAACAGACGCATGACTTGGTCCTTACGGGCTGGGTGCGGGATGGTCAGTAGTGGTCGAGGTCGTTCGCGGCGCGGCGGGTCTTGGCGGCCCAGTCCTCGCAGACCTCGGCCTTCTCCGTCTCGCCCTTGGCACGGAACTCCTGGGCTTGGCGTTCGGCGTCGGCGGCGGCGTCGCGCTTGCCCTGCGGCGTGTCAAACGGGTCGGACGACTTGCGGCTGAACAGGCCCATGGCGGGCTCCCTCGGGTCAGGTGGTTTCGGTGGCCGGGCGGTCCCAGCCCTTGCGGAACTCGTTCATGAACTCGGCGGTGACCTGCGCCCCGACGACCGCGCCGAGCGGCGGCAGCCCGGTGCGTTCGGCGGCCCAGAACTCGATGCGCATCACCACCTCGGCGAGGTAGATGACGGCCGGCCGGGTGCAGCGGACCGCGAACGTGACCGCGCCGATCAGGACCATCACGCTCATCGCGGCGAGGCGCACCGTCCACGCCCACCCGGCGGCGAGCAGTCGCTGCCATGCCGCAGGCTTCGCGGTGATCACATAGGCGTGCACGGTGAACCTCCCTCAGATCAGGCGTGCGGGTTGCGATGGAAACGCTGTCCTGGCCCCTCGCCGCCGGTACGGGGACCGGCAGTGAGGGCAGCCGTCAGCGGCCGTTGATCTCGGTGACTCGGGCGTGCTCGCCCCATCCGTCTCGGAGACGGACGACCGTGAAGTAGTTGCCGCCGACGTCCGTGATGCGGTGCGGCTCGCCCTTGTACTCGACGTCCGTGCCGACCTGGTCGACGTTCGGGTGCTTCGGGTTGGTGATCCGGTGCATGCGGTTCCCTTCTCGGTTCGGGCCGGACTGTCCGGCCGCCGCACCCCACACCCGGACGACGGTGTGGAGCACAGCGGGCGGACAGCGTCAGCGGGGGTCGGCGGCGAGCACGTAGACGGTGAAGGCGACCATGGCGACGATCCACAACATCGACGCGGCGATCAGGACGTAGACCACGGGTCACACCACCCCACCGTCGCCGGTCTTGACGAGCACCCCGGACGGGGACCGCCGGTAGACGCGGGCTGCGTTGGCGCGGAGCTTCGCCTCGACCGCCTCGCCCAGGTCGATGCCCGTCATCTCGGCGAGCCCGACGAGGTACAGCTGCACGTCGGCCAGCTCCGCACCGAAGCCGGGCAGGCCCTGGCGCCATGCCGTGAACGCTTCGCCGACCTCGGCGGTCAGCAGACCGAACTCCAGCGGCACGTCCGTGACGTTGAAGCCCTTCGCGAGCTTGTTGTCCCAGGCCGCAGCCTGGATCTCCGGCAGCGTCAGCGCCATCACGCCTCACCCCCGTCGTCGGCCAGGTCGTGACTGCCGGGCTCGCACTCGTCGACCCAGCAGCGATGGACAGGGCAGACGTCCGGGTCCGGAGTGAACAGCCCGTGCCACGAGCCTTCCGGCCTCGTCGGCGCCAGGGTCGCGGCGGTCACGACTCGTCCCCGGGCTCGACGTCGGCGAGGACGTCTCCTCCGAAGAGGTGCAGCAGGCCGTCGGCCAAAACCTCCAGGCGGCCGTTCATCTTCGCCACCGCGCTGGCGTCGCCCGTGGGTTGCGCCTTGGACTCGGCCACAACTCCAGCCGCCCACAGGAGACATCGACGCTCGGCGTCCGTCAGATCGGGGCGGCTCATGACCTCTCACCGCCGCCGCGGAGGAGGGCCTCCGCCTCAGCCACGAGCTCGCCAGCGTCCACGGCGTGCGCCTCGGCACCCGCCTCCGCCGCCAACCGCAGCCGCTCCACATCCGCCTCAGTCAGGCGGACCGTGCCGACCAGATCCCCACCCGGAGTGAGGACGATCAGACGGACCGCCGTCCCCGTGTCGGGGCTCATCCCGCCCAGCGCCAACTGCAACTCGATCGCCCGCAGCGCATCGTGTCCCAGCCCGGCCATCACGCCTCCTCCTCACCGGAGGACGCCCGAAGCTGCGCGTCGAACAGCTCGGCCTCGACATCGACACAGTCACCGGACAAGATCCGCTGATAGACCTGCTCGCTCTCGGCGGACATACGGTCCTGGAAGTCAGCCATCACGCCACCTCGCTGTACTGCGCGCCGAACAGCTCGATCGCGTGCAGCTCGTCATACAGCGACGGCTCAACGGGGTGCGCCTTGTCGTAGCGGGAGGCCTCGTTGAGAAGCTGGATCTCAACGTCCCAGTCGCCGCGAGCCAGGGCGTACAACTCGATCAGCCGGGCACGGTAGGCGGAGTCATCGGCGTCGAGCTCGGCCTTCGTCGGGGCCGGGGTGCCGAGGACGCGGCGCAGAGGCTCGCGGGATGCGGCGGTGGAGAGGGGGGTGTACTGGTGATCGCTACCCGGGCGGAGAGTGATAGTCATGACCGGTCCTTCTTCCTTGCTTCGTAGCGGCTTTGAGCAGCGGCTCGGCAAGCACGGCAGTGCTTGTAGCCCTTCGGGTCTACGTAGGTGTTGAGGAGGTCGAGGGCGTGCCCCTTCGCGCAGGACTCGGCGCCGCGGTGGCGCCTTGGCGCGGTGGGCGCATCCAGGTCGATCGGTGCTTGCTGAAGAGGAGCACCAGTCGCAGCGGCGTACCGCTCGCGCCCCAGCGTTATGGCGCAAGTGCGGCAGCTACGGCCGCCATCAGGCGTCACCTGGACGTTGCTGCCGGACAGCGGGTGTCCGCGCTTGCAGTGGGTCTTGTTCGCATTGATCGCAGCCGGAGCGATCGGGGAGCGCATGATGTTCTCGCGGCAGGTGACGGGCTCCAGGTGCTCCGGGTTGCAGCACGGCGGGTTACGGCAGAGGTGATCTGTGTGTAGCCCCTGCTCGATCGGGCCCGTCGTGATCATGTACATCAGGCGGTGCGAATAGACCACCGTCCCCGCGAGCCTGTATCGCCCGTATCCCGTCGGGAATCGGCGACCGTTCCAGATCCAGCAACCGCTCGCGTCGAGCGAAACGAGCGACCACACGTGGTCGAACTGCTCCTGGGTCAGCTGCACTTCACGGCCGTCCGGGAGTCGCATGGGCTTCAGCGTCTTGAAGTTGGGCTTCGTCGGGGTGTTCATCAGGCCACTTCACCCGCAGCAACCCGCGACTTGTGCAGGTACTCGACGACGGCGGACTCCGGGATGCGCAGTCCGCGCCGTCGCACCGACCCACCGCCGATGCGGTGGGCGCGCAGGTCCCCGTTGTCGATGAGTCTGTAGATCGTGGATACGTGAACGGTGAGGCGCCGCGCCAGTTGACCGGCAGTGTGGAACTGCTCTGCCTGCGGCGGTACTTCTTCGCACATGCGGGCTCCATCGGAAAGTGGGACCCGGTGGGTCGCCAAGTTCTACGTAGAAGCCAGTGAAGCCATGTTCTACGTAGAAGTCAAGCTCTCCCGAGGAACCAAAAAAGCCCCCACCGAAAGGTGGGGGCTGCGGGCCGGAACTCCTAGGACTTGAAGGCGTATTCAAGGATGTACTTGGCCGAGCTGAGGGTCATCTCATTGGTCTCAACGACCCGCCCCTCAGCGTCCATCGCATAGCGAGCGATGATCACAACAGGGGTTCCCGGGCCCAGCGCCAAGTCCTCAGCCTCTTGCGGCCGTGGCATCCGAACCCGAATCTCCTCTCGGAAGTCGACCGGCCCGTGCCCAACATCCGCAAGCCGCCCATAGATGCCGCCAGCTCCCGTATCCAACTCGGCGATGGGCGTCCCGGAGGCGAGGTCGGCCGGGATGTAAGAGACCGCCCTCATGACCGGCTCTCCGTCAACGCAGTAGCGCCGCGAGCGGCGCCAAGCCGTTGCACCCTCCTCAAGATCGAGGGCCGCAGCAACGAGGGCGGGCGGCTGGACCTCGTCAACCGAGAGGTCTTCAACGGTGCGCGGCCGATCCGGGGCGTCGATGTCCCACATCGAGACCCCGTCGCCCCAGACCTCGACCGAGAGCCGCTTCGTCGCATTGCGACGAATGGGCATGAAGTCACGCACCACGGTGCCGACACCTTGTCTTGCTTCGGTCAGGCCTTCATTGGCGAGTTCGGCCAGCACCTTACGGGCCGTGTCGGCGGACACCTCCCAGCGCTTGGCGATCTCAGGCTCGCTCGGAACCTGATCACCGGGAGCGAGTGCGTGGCTGTAAATCTTCTCGCGCAGTTCACCAGCGATGACCACGTGCTTGGCAGGCTTCCGCGGTGCCCGATCTGCCACTTTCCCTCCTCGATCAACTTCTACGTAGATCAGGCTAGTGCCCGCATGCGAATACAGCGAACATGGCGACTCTTGCAAGACTCCTTGACTTCTACGTAGAACCTCGGGAGCCTGAGTGTGCACCGCTCGCTGAGTAAGCAGGGTGCATGTACAGCGACGCCCGGACGGCTGTCACCGTCCGGGCGGACAACCAGCGGCTGTCACCGCTGATCAAGAGAGATCCCACCTGCGTGGAAGGAGCGCTCAGATATGAGCGTAGCAAGCGAGCACGCAAGCCCCCAGCCTGTCTCCACCCCGACGTCCCCCGCCTCGCGACTGGTCCCTGCTCTGGTCCACGGCCAGCGGATCTTTGTTGAATGTCCGTCGTGGTGCATCGTCGATCACGTCAAGCTGCACACCGGCGCGGTCGAGGACATCACGCACTGGTCGGAGGGGGCGGGCATGCAGGTGTTGACGATGCTCGATCCTCGGGCGGCGCATTCGGACCTGTTCGCCCGGGTCAATTCTGATCCTGCGCACGGCGATCCACGGATGCGGGCTGCGCATGTTCTGGTGGGCAACGAGTCGGCGGTGGACGCGTTCCTGACGCCGGACATGGCGGACGAGCTGGCGGCCGATCTGGTCGCGTTCGCTGCGGCGGTTCGTCGTGCGGCTCGGACGGCGCGGCGGGCGAACGAGGCCAGCGGCGTGGAGGTGCCAGCATGAGCCAGCTGGTGATCGAGTCGTTCCCTGCGGGTGGTCCGCGTGGCTCCTGGCCTGCGGAGGAGTTCGCGCGTGATCGCCGCAAAGAGGGCGTCAAGGCCGAGGTCGTGATGGACATGGACGCCGATGCGTTCCTCGTCATCGTGCCGCAGCGGCGGGACGCTGGCTGACGGCCCTGTCTCGTCCCCGGCCTGTCGTGGCTGGGGGTGTACGGCGGTGCGGGGTCGGCTCGTGCCGGGCTTCAAAAGCGGAGGTGGACATGCTCAGCAATTGTGATCACGAGTGGGTGCCGTGGAGTGGTCAGCCGCGGTGTCGTAAGTGTGGTGCGACGCAGGGCTGATTGCTCTGGGTGAAGGGTGCGGGGTTGCTTGTGCGGTCCCGCACTGCTGTTGGAGCCTGTGGTCAGGATTGCCGGAAGGGGTGTCATGAACTCTCGTACCGACTGGGCCGACCTGCCTGCGCCTGTCCGGGCCCAGGCGGTGGCTGAGGTGGGCCCGGTCGTGGACTGGGAGCCGGTTGGCAGCGGCCTGAACTGCAGGCTCGCCGTCCACCTCTACACGGAAGACGGGTCCTGCCGGTTCGTGAAGGGCGTGCCGGAGGATGATGCGCACGGCGTGGCAGGGCAGGGCCGGGAGGTGGCCGTTTCTCGGGTTGCGGCTGGCGTCGTCGCGCCGGTGCTGTGGTCCCGGTTGTGCGGCGGCTGGGATCTGCTGGTGTTCCAGTGTGTGGGCGACCAGCATGTTGATCTGACGGCCGGGTCGCGGGACGTGGATCTGGTCGCCGAGACGCTGCACCGTGCGCAGGGGCTGAAGGCAACGGGCCTGGCGGTGCCGCGTCTCGCTGAGCGTTTCGAGGGGTTCCTCGACGAGGACGGGCTGCGGCTGCTCGACGGGGAGGCGTTGCTGCACACGGACACGAACCCGCACAACATGATCCCGTACCTGTCGCAGGTCTATCTGGTCGACTGGGCGATGGCCGCGTCGGGCCCGGCCTGGGTGGATGTGGCGTACACGGCGGTGCGGCTGATGGAGGCCGGCTGGCCCGCGGCCGGCGCGCTGGAGTGGGCTGCCGGGTTCCGGTCGTGGCGGGAGGCGGATCCGCGGGCGGTGGCGGCCTTCGTGTCGGCGTCGTGCCGTCAGTGGGAGGCGATGGTCGGGCCGGTGGACTGCCGGCCGTCGAACCGCCGCTTCGAGGCCCTGTTGACCGCGGTCCACGCCTAGCCCCGCACAGACGACAGCGCCCCCGACCGTGAGGTCGGGGGCGCTTGTGTTTGCCTGGCTACTTTCCGGCGGCTACCTGGTCGGCGTCTTTGTCGGCTTCGGAGAGGGCCTTGTCGATGTCGGTGGTGGCGGGGGCGGGCTGGGTCGCAGTGTCGATGGTGTTCTTCTCGGCCCACTGCTTGATCGCGTCGGCGGCGTTGGCGATGTCGTCGCGCCAGGTGTTGATGCTGTCGGGTTCGGTGTCGGCGGTGAACTGCTTGTCGGCCTTGGTGAACGCGCCCTGATAGGTGAGGTCGAGGAGGGCTTGCTGCTTCCAGGGCCCGAACTTGCTGCTCCCCCAGGTGTTGCGGCCGGCGGCGAGACTGTCACGGTAGTGCTGCACGTTGGCGTGGAGGATCTTCGCGGCGGCGGTGCGGTTGGCGGCGGGTGCGGGCTTCTTCGGTCCGTCGGGCGGGAGCCTCACGTCGACGGTCCCCGTGGCGGTGCCGGGGTTGGCGGCATCGGCGGTCTTGGCTGGCGCGGGGTCGTTGCTGGAGCATCCGGCGAGGAGCAGTCCGACGGCGGCGAGGACAACGACGGTGGCAGTGCGTTTGTGGTTCATGGGGCCCCCAACGAGATGAGGGAGCTATGACACCGCTTGATCTCGTTGGGGCGCTGCGGTGTTGCCGTTTCGTGACGCTACCGTCCGCCGACCTGCCCGTTGTCCTCGTTGTCGGCCATGGTCCCGACCTCGCCGGTGCCCTGGCAGTTCGAGCACTGCACGGTGGTTTCGTTGCCGTCTTCGTCGCGGATGGTGATGGTGCCGCCGTTGCAGTTGCCGCAGCGGGGCACGCGTTCCTCCAGCAGGCGTTGGGTGAGGTTGAGGAGCCGGGTGTACCGGTGGTCTTGTTGGAGTACGGGGATGTACTCGGGGTCTACCCAGCTCATGACGGCCCCCCTTTCGGCTTGGGATTCAGCGTTGCGCTGCGGGGAGGGGCGGGTCAAGGCGCGTAACCCCGTGCGCCGTCGGGGAGTTGACCGGTCATGGACGCTCTCTCCTCCCCCGTGACCGGTACGTATTCGGATGCTCCGCGCGAGCCGTTGGTCACTTTGGTGGAGGCGCGGGAGGCGGTGCGGCTGCTGATGCATTTCGCTGAGGCCGGCGACGGGGACTCCGACGAGGAGCTGGACGCGTACCAGCTGGCCACAGACATCGCCGGACGGCTGCCGTCAGAGTGACCGGTGGCGCCGCCGTTCACGGCCCGGAAGGACCATAGGGTCCGAGGATCTCGTCGTTGCCGTCGATGTAGTAGTCCCACACCGCTACCCACTCCGGTTTGAAGCCGGGCCTGTCCTGGTCTTTCTCGCTGTCCGCGAGGAGCAGGACGGTCCGGTTCCATTGGACGGCGGCGGCAAGGACCTCGGGTGTCGGGTCGGGCTGTTCCGTGACCATGCGGGCGAAGCGGTCCCGGTCGTCGAGGATGAGGCCCTTCGACAGTTGGTCGTGGCCTTTGGGGTAGTAGGTGGTGATGATGTCCCTGTACCAGGCGGCGATCTCGTCCATGTAGCGGGCGAACGGATAGTCGGCGTCGGGGTCGTCGATGCTCATGTCCTCATGCTGGCGGGGCAGGGCGCGTGCTGGTACAGCGCACGGGCGCATCCAGTCAGCGGCGGTGGCTGTGGGGGTTGCCGTTCCAGGCGCGCCGTACAACGCGCCGGTGGGCGGTGGGGAGTGCGAGGGCGGCGCCGATGCAGATCCCGGCGAGGACCCCGGTGACCGTGCAGGCCGCGGCGAGCAGGGTGGGGATCATCGGTCCTCCTCGGTTGGCTTGAACAGCAGGTTGGCGAGCATTCCGGAGGGCACGGAGGCGACCGCGATGACCATGCCGACGTACAGGAACACGCAGCTCACGGGGTCTCCGTCCTGGCCGGATTGTTGGCGGGGGTGCCGTGCCCGTTGGGGATTTCGATTGCCTGGCAGCAGGCGGTACAGCGGCGCCGTCCGAACCGGGAGCCGAGGCCGGGGTAGTCCCAGGCGCGGCGTAGGCGGCAGGCGGCGCGGGCGGGCAGGAGTACGCATTCGTCGATCGCGTCGCGCATTTCGTCGCGGCTGATCGCCGTCCCGGGGATGGCGTGCAGGCGGCGCCATTTCCCGCAGGTGAGCCACCAGTGGTTGTGGTTCTCGGGGATGGGGTGCGACGTCACGGGGTCTCCGGTCCGTTCAGGGCGTCGTTGAGGCGCTGGTCGAGGATCGTGTCAGCCTGCCGGGCACGCCAGTTGGCGAGGCTGATGACGTCGCTCACGGCCTCGCCGAACGGTGTGCCGCCCTCTACCGCGCGGTCGATCTCGGCCAGGTCGTCGGCGGTGATCCGGACGCCGGGTGGTGGGGGCCGGTAGCCGTTCGTCTGGCAGATCGTGGTCAGGATGTAGTGTGCGGCGGCGTCCTCGTTGGGCTGACCAGCAGCAGGGGCGGGGAGCCGCCCGATCCACCGCGTCCGGCACAACGGGCCTCCGCACGACGCGCCATGGTCGCAGCTGAGCCGTTGCTTGCCGGTGGTGGGGCAGCGGGCGACGTCGCAGCCGTCGGCGTGTTCGGCACCGGGCCGTACTCCACAGTCGGGGCAAGTGGACACGGTGCAGCGCCCGTCGGGGAGGCCGCAGTCGCATTCGCTGCAGTGCGCGCAGAACGGGTTGTCCTCGAAGTTCCTGTAGACGATCGGGCCGCCTCCGCAGGCGCAGCAAACCTCGGCGTCGCCGCTGGCGGGCGGGTTGTTCGGGGTTGTCCGGGGGTTGTCTGCCTGCCGGATGGCCTGGTCGAGGAGGTGGGCGGCCTGGGTCCATACGGCGGCCGTGGTGTGGTGGTCCGGGCGAGTGTCGTCGTCGGCGTCGCGTTCGGCACGGGCGGCCTGGACCGCGGCAGCTGTGGCCTGATCGAGGAGGGCCCGGAACGGGGCGAGCGGGTCGGTGTCGCCGGTTCGGTGCCACGTGGCTCCGTTGGCGTCCTGGTGGACGGGCCCGTCGTGCTGGTGGCGGAGGATGCACGGGCCGAGCGGCTGGCGCATGGCGCCGAGGTCCGAAGCGCCGCAGGGCGGTGGTTGGGCTGCCCAGTAGTCGGGGCGGACGGGCTCCCAGTCGCCGTAGGTGATCCGGCGGCGGATGACGGGCCGGTTGCCCGCCTTGAACCCCTCGTTGTCGCCGGGGACGACCCCGTACCGGGTGGGGTCCGGGTAGGCGCCGAGGACGGTGTGGAACTCCCACTCGGGCGGCGGGACGGGCGGCAGGAGATCCTTGCGGACGGGCTCGGGCTGGTCAGACATGGTCGTCTCCGTCGTGGGTGTCGGGCTGCGGGCAGAGTTCGAAGTCGTCCTGCCGTCCACCGGCGAAGCGACCGTGTTCGTCGATCAGCCCGGCGTCCCGCAGCGCGGCGTGGAGGACGGTGGCCTGGGCGATCAGTGCTTGAACGGCGGGCGCGGCGGCTTGGAGCATCCGCTGGGCAGCCGCCCCGAACTCGGCCGCGGCCTGCACGTACTCGTCCCGCTGCTCGTCAGTCAGCGGCTCAGGCTGGTCGGTCACGGCTGACTCCCAGGTTCGGTGAGGGGCAGGGCGGGTTGTTCGGCGCCGCCGCAGCGCGGGGACCGGTACCAGGCGTGCGATTGGCGGGGCTTGAGGTGGTGGCGGATCTTTCCGTCGACGCGGACGTCGAACTCGCGGCGGCAGACCGGGCAGATACCACGGCGGCGGGCGGTCATCGCGGGCTCCCGGTGTCGAGGGCGTATCCGGTGCGGCGCGGCTTGCCGTTGCAGGTAGTCGCAGTGGCGTGGAGCTGGGCGACGAGGATCCATCGGGGGCGCTTGCCGGTGATGGCGTCGACGACGTAGGCGTGATCGTGGCCAGAGGTGTAGGCGTCGATGCGGATCGGTGATCCGCCGCGCGGGTCGCAGGAGCGGTAGATCTGGCCGAGCTCGATGGGCATGTCGGTTCCTTCCGGGCAGGGTTGGGGTGGCGGGGCGCCTGTGCGGCTGTGAGGGCCGTTCTCGGCGCGGCGGGTCGCGGAGTCCGCCGGGGCGCTGTTCGGGCGGGAGAACCACGCCCCGGCGGTCTGCACGGGCTATGCAGGCTCTTCGGCGGGGCTGTCGTCGGTCCGCCAGGTGGCGGTGTCGTTGTCCGCCTCGGGTCCGGGGCAGCACCACGCGGTGCCGAACTTCGCGGCCTTGGGAACGAGTCCGACGTCAGCAGGGTCGGCGCATTGGCGATCGACGCCGAAGGCACCAGTGCGGTGCTTGTTCGCTGCGGTCTCGGAGCTGAAGGTTCGGTGGCAGTTGTCGGCCGGGCAGTGCACGCGGCGGGTACCGGTCCACCATGATCCGCAGCTGTGGACTATCGCGTTCAGCGGGATTCCGTCGTGACCGGGGCGAGGCAGTGACATGGAATGGCCCTTTCTAGGGTTCCGGGTTTTGTGTAGGAGCGATTTACGGGCCGAGGACGTCCTCGGCTGAGTCCGGGGGCTCAGAGCGGCATTCACGACTCAGACACCGACTGCGGCTCAGCGACGGCGGCACGGAGCCGGGCGACCTGGTGCTCTCGCTCGGCCCGGTGCCATGTCCGGCTGGCGAGGAGCGCTCGCACTCGCTCGACGGCGCCCTCGGCGCGCGCCAGCCGCTCGTACAGCGCGTCCAGCTCGTCGTCGTTGATCGTGTCGGCGGTGTGTTTCATCGCTGCCTCCTGGCGGCTCGGGCTTGCCTGCGGCGGGTGGCCCGGTTGGGTCGGGGTTCGGGCGCCTCGTCGTCCACGACGGTCTCGACAGGCCGGAGTTCGGTCTCCCAGCGGACGCCCCGGGTTCCGGCACGCTCACCGCGGGGACTGGACGACGGGGCGGTCACCGCTCGTCCCCAAGCAGTCCGAGGCGGTGGCCGATGTCGACGGCGTGCGGCAGCGACTTGGCACCGAGGCGGGCCCGCAGCCGGGCGGCGGTCTTGCCGACGTTCGACGCGGCCACCCGGTCGCGGACGGCGATCTGCTGGATGGTCTCGCCCGCCGCGAACCGGCGGAGCAGGTCGAGCTGGTGGGCGGTCAGCCGGCCGCCGGGTCGGCTCACGACGCCCACCGCCTGCCGGGAATTCCGGTGGCGAGCTGGCGCCGCGGCTCGGGGATCGCGATGTCCCCCAGCGGCAACAGTCCGAGGGCGATCGCCACCGCGACAGCCTGCGTCCTGTTCGCGGCACCGAGACGCTGGCATGCCAGCCGCGTCTGGTCCTTGACCGTGGACGGCGACACGAACATCGCCTCCGCCACACCGGCCGTGTCGTAACCGTGGGCGTACAGCCGCAGAATCTCGATCCGGCGGGCCGTCAGCAGCGGCCGGGCGTGATCGACGGGACGGGCGGTCATGACGGGCTCCCGAGGATCTGGCGGGCGACGGCGAGGGCGTGCAGGGTCCGTCCGGGCAGCTCGGAACCAGGGACGACTTCGATCAAGCCAGCTTCGAAGTCGAACCAGTCGGCGAGTTCCGGCCCGAAGGTAGCCAGCGCACCGGGCGACCACGGCTGGGCGGGCTCCTCAGCCAGCCAGATGCGGATTCGCTCAGCGGCGGCCCCGAGTTCGGCGGTTGGGCTGGTGTCGGTCATCGCTGCGCCTCCTCGCGTTCGGCGCGCTTGAGGGCGGCGTACTCGGCGCACAGCCGGTCGAAGCGGGCCCTGGCGGCAACGAGCGTCTTGCGGGCTTCCTCGATGTCGGCTTCCAAACGACGGAGGTGGGCGGCGAGATCGGGACTGGGGTCGGTCATCGCTGCGCCTCCCGCTCGCGGTACGCGGCGGCACGGTCCCGGTGGACCTTGCCGGGCTTGAGGGGCGTGCCGCGGGTGTCGAGGCAGCGGGCGCCGGGCACACAGCCACAGCGCGGGCAGGTGACCGTCAAGGCGCGGTTGTAGATCGTGGGTTCGCGGTCGGTCATGGGGTTCCTCCGGGTCGGGTGGTCGGGGCGGTCAGGCAGGACGGTGGGTGCGGCGCCAGGCATCGGCGGCGGTGTGGCCGTTGACCACGAGATCGGGCGCGGCCTGCTTGGCCAGGGCCAGGGCTGAATCGAGGCCGAAGCGGTGGGCTTCGACCCAGTCGTCGTCACGCTCCGAAGGCCTCGGCTCGTACTCCCAAGCGCCGTCCTTGCCAAGGCATTCGTGGAAGCGGCAGACCGCCCAGCGGTCGTCACCTCGCCATTCGACGGTGATCGTGAAGTGGCGCCGGTTGATGTTGTCCTCCGGCAGCAGCGACACCTCGTAGCGGGTCGCCTGAACAATTGGCTCGGGCAGGTCGGGCATCACGGTCTCCTCGGTGTGGTGGCGGGTCAGGGGGCTGGCGGGCGGCCACGGCGGTCGTCGTGGCACGGCAGGTGGTGGTCAGGCGGCTTGGGGTGCGGTGCGGCGGCTGGGCGTGAACCGGGTGCGCAGCGAACGGAGTCGGCGCTTGGTGTCGTCTCCGCCGCCGCCCGTCCACCACCGGTAGGCGAAGAACGCGAACAGCGCGGCGTCGATCACTGCCCACACGCTGTGGCCGCTACGGAAGTTGTCGATCTCGTAGGGCACGTAGGCCAGCGCGAACAGGCCGTCGCTCTGGTACCGGGCCAGACGGCCGGTCAGCTCCCCGGCCAGGCCGCAGACAATGAACGCGACGCCGATCATCGTGAGGGTCATCAGGTCTCTCCTTTCGGGAGTTGGCGGTCAGGCGGCGGGGCTGGTGCGGTCGGCGCGGATCTCGGTGATGCGGCGCGCAATGCGGTCCGGGACGGTCAGGCCGAGCGCCCGGTATTCCTCGGCGCAGTAGCGGGCGAACTCCGGGCCGTGCGCTTCGATGAGCCGATCGACAGCGATCTCACCTGCGTGGTGGCGGAGTTCCTTCACGGTCGCCCCGGCTGCTGCGGCGATCTCCGCGTCCCGGCGGCGGTAGTCGTTCTTGCGGATCGCCTCTGCGTGGACCACGGCCCGGAGTCGGCGGCATTCCTCGACGCGCAGGGTGATCGTGTTGCGGTAGCTGGTGGTGCGCTTGCGCCAGTCGTGGGCTTCGAGGCTGGTGTCGTCCTTGCGGGCTCGCAGTTGCGCTTCGGCGTCGCCGGCGAGCTGGGCGAGGTGGCGCTTCCATCGGCGGAGGTTGAGTTCGTGGCGCAGGACGGCCCGCTGTGCGCGGGTGCCTTCGTTGCGCACGTCGGCGACGACGATCTCGCGGAAGTCGATGTCGGGCATTGCGGCGACTCGTTCGATGTCGGCGCGGTCGGCGTCGTCGGCGGTGAGAGCCGCCGCGACGGTGCCCTTCGTCAAATGCCACCAAGTGCAGACGCATTCGTAGGGCGTGAGCTGGAGGTTGGCGCGCAGGTCGACGCGCTGGCTGGCATTCACGGCGGCGGAGCGGGTCGCGAAGCGGGATTTGGTCGGGTGCGGGCAGGCGGTCATCGGTCGGGCTCCTTCCGGCGGTCAGGCGGCGTCGGCGATCCGTAGGTGGGGTTCGCCGAGGGCGGCGGCCAGGGCCGCGTAGTGGGCGGCTTGTTCGGCCGGGGTCCAGGGTTCGGGCTGTGTGGCCCTGCGGCGGGGCTGTGCGGGCCGTGAGGCGCCGAACGTGCCGTCGGGGACGCCTTCGGCCATCAGGCGCTCCAGCGGCGTCACTGCGGACCTCGCAGGGCCTCTTCCAATTCCTCGTCGCTGGCGTTGTCGAACGCGTCGTGGAAGTCCACGTAGGTCTTGTTCGCCCGGGCCTCGGCGTACAGCTGCCAGTCACGGGTGCAGAGCGGGCTCTGCGCGGCGCCCCATTCCTCGGGAGCAGGGAAGACGACACGGCGCTGTCCGCATCGGGCGCACCTGGCTTCGACGGGCTCGCTCATGCCGCCACCTGCTCGGCCTCGGCGTACCGGCGGGCGTGCACGGTCGCCCGCTCGCGGCCGTCCTCGTGGCACGGGACGGCCGGCGTGACCTGGCAGGTCGGGCAGCAGGCGGTCAGCTCCGCCCAGGCTGAGACCCGCTGCGGGTGCAGTGACCCGCCGGTCAGCAGCCGGGACTTCCCGGCCTGGCACGGCTTGTGCCCGGCCACACCGCACCACGGGCACGGCACCGAACGGGCCGGATGCTGCCCGGCGCGCAGTTGGTGGCGGATCGACTCGGGCATCGGGGCTTGCGAGTGACGGTTCACGGGTTCCTCCTCAGGTCGGTGCAGGGCGGGCATTCGCAGGTCTGGCCGGGGTCTTCGGCGAGCCGGTCACGGTGCTCGGTCGCGACGATGTGCGCCCGGTACGCCTCCAGGGCCGTAGTCCAGGCGCCGGGCGGCTGCGGAGGCGGCGGGCCGGGCGGGCTTGTGCCGGTCGGCCAGGCGCCGGCCCGGTAGCCCGGAGGCTTCGGCGGCACCACGGTCGGGGGCTTGTCGCGGCGGCCACGGCCCTCGGCGATCTGCTGCCGCAGAAACGCCTTCAAGTCCCCCTGAGCGCGCATCTCGCGGATGTCGTCGCGTTCGACGTCAGCCACCGGACGCCTCCCGCTCCCGGTCGGCGAGCTCCTGGAGCTTGGCCATCGACGCGGCACGCCGCCGCTCGATCTCGGCGGGCGACTCCAGTTGCGCGGGACCGCCGTTCGCGACGCGGGTACGGGCGGCATGCGGGGTACGAAGTTCGCGCGGGGGTCGCTTCTCGTCAAAGCCGCCGATCTTGCAGGGGCGGCCGATCGCCGCCTGGCAGGTCGGGCACTGGATGCCGAGCGGGCCGACGCGACGCACCTCGGCAACCGGCCCCTCTCCCCCGACGTCCGGGGTCGAACGGCCCACCTGGGCCAGGGCCTTGAGGACGTCCGGGTGCGGGCCGCCCTCCAGTGCGGGGCGTTCGGTGAGCGCCGGGGTGCTGCCGTCGGCGGTCTTGGCTATCTGGAACCGCAGCCGGGCGAGGTAGTCGGGGTCGTCGTCGCCGGGCGGCGGCTCGTACACGAAGTTCGCCAGCCGCTCGGCGCGGATCTTGCGGGCGATGCCGATGACGTCCGGGGTGGTGACGCGGCGTCGGGCTTCGGGTTCCAGGCCGGCCATTTCGACGGCGTAGAACCGGGTCAGGGCGGCGTCGGCGTCGGCGAACAGGACGCCTGCCGCGTTGAGGTCGGAGTGCCAGGCGAGGATGTCGGCCTCGCCGACGATGCGCTGGTCGCGGGCGGCGGCCAAGCCGAGCAGTCTCCCGGCCTCTTCGTAGGTGATCACTGGTTCTCCTGTTTCTGGGCATCGGCAGCGGCTTGCATGCGGCGGCCGGTTTCGAGGGCTTGCTGAACACGGAGGTCAGATGTGGCTGGGCGCTGGCTGCCGGGCTGAAGGCGGACGACGTTGTCGCCGACCGCAGCTGGCAGACCGCGGGCGGACGGCTGCGGTTCGGGTTCGAGATAGCGCCAGCCCCTGATCCAGGCGGAGGCGCTGGCCGGGGGCCCCTTCTGCTGGGCGCTGTTGGTCGCGTAGATGACCATGTCGGCGATGCCGACGCGTTCCATGGCCTGTCGGGCAATTTCGATCTGCGACGGCTGGAGGTCCCAGGTGATGCCACGGAGCCCGGTGGCGGAGATGGCGGCCTTCAGCTCGGCGAGGGTGTCGTAGCTGCGGTACTCCTCGGGCTCGCGCGCACGCGCTGCAGCAGCATCAGTAGTTCCGTAGGAACTACTGGGAGCAGGCATGGCAGCGGCATGGATACCCGTGACGGAATCGTCACGCCGTGACGTAGTGCCCTGACCTGCGGTGGAGTCCTGGAACTCGGTTTTTTCCAGTACTATTTCACTGTTTTTCGAGGACGATTCGTTCTCGAATCGATTCGTTTTCGAGGAGCTTTCTCCCTCGGAGCCCTTCGTTCCGCGGTGCTTTGCCTGCCGCTCGCGGGCCTTCTTCTTCTCCTCCTCGTACCTCGCCCGCGAGGTATTGCGGCCGTCTTCGAGGAAGTCGTGGATCACGAAGTCACCGGGCTGCGGGTCCGGGCAGCGGGCGCAGTCGTGGCCGTGCGCATGCCACAGCCCGGCCTTGATCAGCTTGTTGGACTGGGCCGCCGTTCCGTACAGCTGGACGACAACGCCCGGCACGATGCCCTCGGTGAGGTGCTGTGCCGCGTAGGAGCCGCAGCGCAGCCACAGGCCGAGCGCGGCGTTCCCGGCCCGCATGAACTTCGGGTGGGAGTGCGCCTTGTCGTCGACCTTGAACCAGGGCATGTGCGGCTTCCCTCAAGCAGTGCGGATAAGAGGAGAGACCGGGGCCGGCCGTGACCAGCCCCGGGGTGGGGCTAGCGCCAGTCGGGCAGGCTTCCCGCGCGGCGGCGGGTGTTGTAGGCGCGCACGACGATTTCGGAGACGCAGTGGGCGACGGTGCCGCCCTTGAAGTCGCGGGCTCCCCGGGCCTTTCCGAGCAGGCCGGAGGGGCCTGCCGGGAACTCGGCCAGCTTCTTGATCAGTGCGGGGAGTTCGACGACCTCACCGAACCGGTTGAAGATCGAGCCGATACCGAGGAGCACGTCGCCGTTGACGGCTTCGCTCTTGTAGCCCCAGGCCTCAGTGACGATCCGCAGTGTGAGAGTGAGAGCCCTCCCGGGGGCCATGGCCGGGTTCTGTGCGCGCTCGCCGTGGAAAAGCCGCTCCAGGCTCTTGACGGCCGTGATGGAGGTGGATCCGGCCTGGTCGCTGATCCTCCAACCGAGGGATGTGGCGATTGCGCTAATAGCCACAGCGTCTGCTTCCCCGGCAGTGACGCGGCCCAGGAACTTGTAGACCGCCTTGACCTGGCGGCCGTCGTTGAGGCCCAGGAACAGGGCTGCCTCCTGCTGGAGGGTCAGGCCAGTAAAGACCTTGCATTCGATCTTCCGGGTGGGCCATCCGGCCTTCCGCAGTAGTTCGCCGCGGTTTTGGCCGTCGAGCCACACCTGCTCGCCGGAAGCCCGGCGGGACACGACGGGCACGCCCAGCCGCGTCAAGTCGAACCCTTCACGGGCCTTGCGCTCGACCCAGGCGCTGTCCACCGGGCGGGTGTTGACCCGCGGGTCGCGGGTGATGTCGGCCGGTGAAAGCCACTCGATGGACGCAGTCTCCAGGCGAGCTGCGGGAATGCTAGCGAGTACCATTGACGTGCTCCTTGAGGATCGTGTTGAAGCTGCGCAGCACACGCAGCACTTGGTCGAGGTCGCGCTGCCACAGCGCGGCCTCTTCTGCGTCGGTGTCTTCGTCCAGCTCGGTAATGCCGGAGAAGCCGATGCAGAGGCCTGAGAGGGCGGCGAGCCCTTCGTTGATGGACTTGCGCTGGGAGCGCTGCGGCATCCGCCGGCCTGCCGCGTCGGTCAGCGGGGGCGCCACAGGAGCTGTCTGCAGCGAACGACGCCGGTTCTGCGGGGCCGCGTCACCGCGATTGACCTTCTTGCCGTCCCATTTCTCGTAGACGGCGGTCACGGTCAGCGGCCTGCCGCCTTCAGCTGGCCGCACTTCCTCACCGGCGCTGATCTTGTCGATCAGTTCCAGTGCTTCGCGGGATTCGGCCTGCCGTTCCGGTGCCACCTCGCTGCGGTGGCCGCGCGATTCGGCGTAGCCGTCTGCCGCGTTCGCGATCTGCTTGATCCGGGAGTAGGTGGCGGTTGACAAGCCGACCGCCTCGGCAGCCTTTTCGCGGGAGTCGTAGCGTTCCGCAGGCTCTTCGTTCGCCGGTACGGAGAGCCTTCCTGCAGTGCTCGCGGCGCCCTTCAGTTGGCCGCGGCGAAGAGCTTCCGCAGCCTTGGGGCGCTCCAATTCCTCGATCTGCCGCCCGAGTGCAATCAGTTCGGATGCGGTCATGGCCTTGCGGCAGGTGTTCTCGTCGCGCTCGGCTTTGAGGAGGTCGACCGCGTCGTGGATGTGTTCGGCGACGACGATGTCAACTTGCGTCATGCCCAGCGCCTTGCAGGCTTCCAGACGGCGGTGGCCTGCGATCAGCCGGTTGTCGGAGGTCACGACGATGGGCTGCAGCAGTCCGAGCACGCGGATTGAATCGGTAAGGGCCGACAGGTCGCCGAGATCGGTGCGAGCCCGGTCTCCAATCTGAACTGAGGCCGTATTGAGGGTGGTTCGCATCACGGGAGCTCCTTGGCGAGCGGTGGCGGTTCGGATCGGGGGTGTCGGCGGCAGGCTTAGTGGGGTCGGGCGCTGGCCGGTCGGGAGGCGGTCACGCGGCGTTCCGGCTGCCGGTGAGGCGGTAGCGGCGGTAGCGGCGGTCGGCGGCGGCGTTGGCGGCGCGGCAGGTGTCGCAGCGTTCGCCGTTCTTCAGGTGTCGGCGGTACATGCGGGGTTCGCCGCAGACGGGGTCCGGCCGGGGCTGGCGCGCTTTCGTTTTGGGGTGGGCGCCGCCGGGCTTCCAGCCGTTGTTTTTCCAGCCTTCGACGGTGGTCGGGTCGGAGCCGATGCGTTCGCCGATGGATTTCAGGGCGACGCCGAGGCCGTCGAGGATTTTGGCGGCGTGGATTTTTTCAGCGCGGGTGAGGGTGACGGGTTCGCCGTTGAGCGCGTATTCGATGGCGATGAGGTCGAGGTCGGCCTTCTCGTCGAAGGTGACCGTGGTGGAGGCGTAGAGACGCTCGCGCTGGCCAGCGCCGACACGGTGTCCGTTCATGCGGGGACCACCGACTCGTCCGCTACGGGCCGGGCCCTGAAAGCGCGGTACAGGTGTTCGCTGGTGATGCCGAGGCGGTGGGCGGCCTGCGGGACGGTGTAGTGCTGTTCTTTGATGAGCCAGCGGGCGTCTTCAGCGATCGCGGTGTAGCGGTCGACATGTTCGCCGAGGTCAGGCGTGGCGGCGGGGCTGTCGATGTAGTCGTCATCCCAGGCGGTGGGCGGCGGCCAGCCGCGCAACGCCGCGAAAACGTGTGCCTGACGGACCCAGCGAGGGGCGACGCCGTGCGAGAGGGGGTCGACGTTCCACAGGCGGTCGTACATGTCCCGAGTGCCACGCGCAGTGGATGCGTAGGCAGGTATCTGCCGGTGGATCTGGTCGTTGACGGTGACCCTGTCGACGCCGAGTTTGTTGGCGAGGGTCCGCTGGGGCCAGCCGATGGCGACGAGTCCCTGGAGCCTTCGGCGGGTGCCGGTGCCGTCGACCAGGGCGCAGGGCGCGGCTGCGTCCAGTGAGGGCTTGACGGCGAGGATACGGTCGGCGGTGGCTGTGCGGACGCGCTTGCTGGGTCCGCTCCCGCGGCTGTAGTCGCCATACAGGAGTCGGCTCATCCCTCCGTTCGAGACGCCGGAGAGAGCGCAGACGCGCTGCCAGCCGATGCTGTAGGACATGAGCATGCGGACGTGCTGGCGGACGGGTTCGGCGTCGACGTAGGGCTGCCAGCGGCCGTAGGCGATGAGCCGGTGGCGGTCGCGGGCGTATTCGGCGGCGCGGTTGCGGCACGGCTGGCACTTGCAGTGATGTGCCTGCGCTCGGGACAGGGTGCCGTGCGGCGGGAGTGGTTTGGTCGTGGTGGTCATCGGTGGTCCTCCTCCCAGGCGGGCATCTGGTAGAGCTGTTCGAGTTGCTGGCGTTCGGGGTTGCTGTCGCGTTGGGCAGGGGTTGCGGGCTTGCGCGTGACGAGCGGGTGGTCGGCGATGCGGCGGGCTGCCCGTCGTTGCCGGATGCGTCGGGTGCCGTGCCAGGCCGCGTACACGGCGGCGGCGAGGACGCCGGTGATGGCGACGGCGGGGATGTAGGGGGCGGCGTCCATCGCCCAGCCGGCGACGTCGAGGACGGTCATGCGGCCCTCCCCTCGACGGCCGCGGTCGTGCCGCGCCAGCGGCGGACGCCGGACTTGTCGCGGGTGAGGCCGAATCCGGCGTACTCGACGATCCCTTCGGCGTGGAGGCGGGCCATGAGCCGTCCCCAGTCGCATTCGCGCTTGGGAGGATCGGGCAGGTCGTACTCGTCTTCGATCTGCCAGGTCACGAAGCGGCGGCGGGTCTTGGCGACCTCGACGAATACGGGCCAGACTTCGGCGACCCAGGTCTCGTAGTCCTCGATCCGGCGCCGGGCTGCGGGGATCTTCGGGGCGGGGATGCTGCCGTCCAGGGCAGGCTGCACGAGGGTCATGACGCGTTCCCCTCGGCCTGCTCGGTCGCGGCGGCGATGCCGTCGAGGACCGCCTTCTGGGCTTCTTCGCGGGCGGCGATGCGGGCGTTCGTCTCGCAGATCTGGCGCATGGTCTCGGCGTCCTGGTTGATCGCCGGGTCGTTCTCCTCCAGCAGGGCCTCGGCGTCGTGGCAGCGGACGCAGAGCAGTGGCTGCTTGTCGCGCATGCACCAGCGGCAGGTGAACTGAGAGGCGCCGAGATGGCCGTGGTCGGGCTCGTACAGGAACAGGGGCCGGGTCTGGTTGCAGTGGTCGCAGCGGGCCTCAAGCGGCTGATCGGTCATGGGTGTGGTCTCCTTGCCGTGGGGCTGCCGTAGGTTCGGGCCGCGACGTCCCCGAAGGCGGTTACGGGGTGGGGACTTCGGCGACGGCGGGCCAGTCCTGCGCGCCGTCGGCGGTCCAGGTGTCGTCGGTGACGGGCTTGGCCTTGTTGCCGACGAGGTCGGCGGCGGTGACCCGCTCGGGCGGGAACTCCTCGTCGCGAGACACTTCGCCGCGCTGGATCGACTGGTAGATCACCTGGAGCTGGGCGAGGTCGTGGTCGGTCCACTTGCCTTGCGGGCGGCCGAGCTTGCTCTCGATGCGGTCGACGTTGATGCCGAGCCCGTCGAAGGCCTTGATGGCGTCGGCGATGCGGGTCGGCAGCGGGACGCCGCCGCCCTTGGCGAGGGTGTTGTTGCAGATGTCCTTGGCCTGCTCGACGTACCAGAGCGGCAGGACCGCAAAGATGGCCTCCCGGACGCGGCGGGCGCCGTTGTTGGCGTTGTTCTCGTAGATGTCGCGCAGGTCGACGAGAGCCTTGGGGCCGCCCTTGACGTCCCTCTTGTGCGGGACGATGAAGGTGGAGGAGTTCCGGGCGTTGCGTTCGACGTCCCAGGCGAAGGCCTGCATCTCGGACTGGCCGAACTCGTCGTCGCGTCGCATTTCCACGAGCCCGTACTGGATGTTGCCCCAGGCGAGGGCGATCTCCCGGGCGAGGTGCACGGTGGGGCCGGAGACGTTGGAGCCGCCGCGGGAGTAGCGGAAGAACGCCCGGTCGGCGAGGGCCTTCTGTTCGCAGGCGGTGCGCATCGCGGCGACGGCGGCCGGCACGTCGCGGGGGCACTGCTGGGCGACCACGATCGCGGCCTGCACTTCGGCGATGGCGCGGGACTGTTCGACGGCGGTGCCCTGTCCGATGCGCGCCGGGGCGCTGTTGGACGGGAGTTGGACGGGCTGGTTCACAGGTACTCCTCTTTGTCGCGGATTTCGGCCCAGGCGGGCAGGGGCAGGTAGGCGATGCCGTCGTCGTAGGCGGGCCAGTGGCCGGTGGCGGTGCACTCGGCGTAGAGCTGGATGGCGCGCCGGTTGCGGGCGGCGCCGATCGCCAGGGCGATCGAGTCGAGTTCGACGACGGTCACCAGGTACGGGGCGGCCTTGGCCTGGAACACGAAGACGAACGCGGGCTCGGAGTCTCCGGCCATGCCGAGGGCTTTGATGCCGTCGAGGTACCAGGCGGCCTGCTGGTGGTAGCCGTGCTCGTAGACGGCTTTCTGGATGGCGTCGGGGCTGACGTCGCGGGCGGTCTTGTAGTCGACGACGATCCGCCGTCCGGCCGGGACGGGAAGCCAGTCCGGACGGGCCCGGCGCCACACTCCGGTCGGGCGGTCCTGCCAGAACAGGGACTGTTCGGCGATGCCAGTCCCGGGGGCGAACAGCTGCCCGGCAACGGTGTGGTTGCGCAGCGCGTCGGCCATCGCCTGGACCTGTTCGTGCTCGGCGGCCAGGAGGGGGACGAGGCCTTCGGCTCGGGCTGCGTCGCGCTGTGCCCGTGCGGATTTCGTCGTGTAGTTGTCGGCGTCGATGACTTCGATGACCGGCCCGTCGTTCAGGACGACGGCGTGGGCGGCGGTGCCGAGGTCGAACTCCCGCTTCGGTGGCTGCCCGTGGTCGAGGTGGTGGCGGAACAGGGCCGGGCAGGAGGGGGCGAGGAGGCGGCGGGCTCCGGTCGAGGACAGGCTGCCGCCGGGGACCGGGTCGGCGTGGTACCGCTCGGCGGTCATGGTGTAAGCGCCGGGCTCGGTGACGGGCTCCGTCGTCTCGGTGGGCGCGGTCACCGGTCACCGCCGTGGAAGCGTGTGAGGGCGTCACCGGCCATCTGCGAGAGCTGTTCATCACTGGCGGCGTAGAAGGCGTCGGGCTGGGTGACGGCGTCGTACACGTCGCGGGCCCAGCGGGCGTCGCCGAGCGCGGTGTGTGCGGAACCGGCGGCCGGCGGTTCGACTTCGACGTGCCGGGAGGCGTCGTAGGACTTCCACGGCCAGCCGACTGCCTCGTTGACCTTGCGGTACCAGTCGGCGTCGCAGTCCTTCCTCGTCCACTCGGCGGCGCGCCCGTACAGGGAGCCGACAGCGAGGGTGGCGACGTCGATGGTGCGGTAGTGCCAGGGCCGGGGCTGCTCGTAGTACAGGCCGAAGAGGTGCGCCAACATCTCCGCGTCGAAGGCCGGGTTGGATCCGATGACGACCGCCCCGTTAAGCAGTGCGTACAGGCGATGGACTGCGGTTTTCGGGTCGTCCCACTGCCAGCCGCCAGCCTGGACCCGCTCGAAGTAGCGGTTGATCTTGAGGGCTTCCGGGTCCGCTTCGGTGATGTCGGGAAGGATCCGGTAAACGTGCTCGGCGTCGTGCCCGTCGACCCGCAGGATGACGGCGATCTCCCACGGGTCGTGGAGGAACGGGTCAAGGCCGGTGGTCTCGGTGTCGATGAACGCCAGAGGCCTGAGGGCGCTCGGCGGGTTCTCGGTGCTCATGTGGCGTGCCTTTCGGGTGTGGGGTGCCGGGGCCGCCGCGTCCCGCAGGGGGTGACGGGGGCGGCGGCCCTCGGCTGCCGCGGAGCCCGGGGGCGGCTCGACGCGGCGGTCAGGTTGGCCTAGAAGAAGTCGCCGATGGTGTCGATCAGGTCGGGGATGATGCGGTGGCCGACCCAGGCGAGGACGGCGACACACAGGCCGATCAGCAGGGCCCAGCCGACGTGGTGGCAGACCGCCCACACGAGGGCTGCGGCTGCGACGCCGGCCAGCAGACCGAGCAGGAAACGGGCCATCAGTCGTGCTCGTAGAAGTCGACGTGGATGCCGTCCCGGCGGACGGTGATCGTGGCGTGGTCGCCGAAGGCGTCGAGGAGGACAGTCTCGAAGTGGCCGCCTTCGACGGCTCCGCTCAGTGCCCTGCACCGGTCGTAGCGAGCTTCGTCGGGCCCCTCGTAGGGCAGGAAGCCGTACTCCCCTGTCTCAGGGTCCTTGCGATACGGACGCTTGCCGAGGGAGCGGTGCGAGTCGACTTCAAGCTCGTACTCGTCGTCGGTGTCCGCGTCCTCTGCAGTGCGGACCCAGGTCCCGTAGACGCTGAATTCGCAGGGGTCGCCGTCATTGAAGTACGGCGTGTACTGGCGCCAGCCGAACTCGATGATCGTGGGGTCGTCGAGGACGGCCTGCAGGATCGGCTGGAGCTCCTCGATCGGCTTCTGCTCAGTGCGGGTTGAGCCTGCGGTGTAGTCGCCCTCAACGGGGATGCCGAGGAAATTTCGGTTCGTCATCGAGTGCCTCCAGCGGCGTCGAGGAGCAGATGGGAGAGGGGGACGGTCTTGCGCTGGCTGCCGGACATCCACTGTTTGATGGGCATGCCGTCGATGTAGTCCGCAGGGCTGGGAAGCCAGCCGAGGTCTTCGAGGACGTGCTGCTCGGCGATGAGGCGGACGGGCACCTGGACGGTGCTGCGAGCTTTGGGGATGTCGAGCGTCACGCCGAAGATTCGCTGGCAGAGCCAGACGCCCTCGGTGTGGTGATAGAGAGAGCGGTGCCGGACGTCGCCGATGATCCGTTTCGAGCTGTCGATGAACTCGTGGACGGGCAGGTAGATGTCGGGTTCACCGCCCCACTTGCGGGCTGAGGACTGTGCGTGGTGCCAGGAATTCACGGTGCTGCTCCTGGAGTTCTGGATGGTGAGCCCCGCCCGAATTCGCCTCGGGCGGGGCGGTGGTCGTCGCCGGCGGGCGGACGCGGAGTCGACACCCGCCGGCGGGTCTAGGTGAGGACCAGCGCGGACAGCCGGAGCGCGGCGGCCTCGGCATACGGTTCGTGAGCCTCGATGCCGACCGCACGTCGTCCGGCCTGGCGTGCGGCGTCCAACGTGCTGCCGCTGCCAGCGAACGGATCGACGACCAGACCGCCCTCGGGGCACGCGTACTTGATCATTGGATCCAGAAGGCCGAGGGGCTTTTCGTCCGGATGGATATTCCGGCCGTGCATGTTGCGGACCTTGAGGACGGACCTCAACAGCCGTTTGCCGTCCCGCACGTGGTTGTGCGGGCCGATCTTCCCGGTGTGGTCGATCCCGGAAGTGACGTTGCGGCGTTCGTACTTGTCACTCGGGTCGTAGACCCTTTCGCGAGGGGTCTGGTGACGCTGGTCCCTCCACGCGCCCTGATACCAGTGCAGAGCGTGCTCGTGGACGCGCTTGAATCGGTCGTTCTGGAATGCTGAGCCGTTCTGCTTCTCCCAGACGACGTTCACATCACCGACGACCGGCTGGCCGTCCTCGTCGTGACCGACGATGTCCTGGCTGAGCTTCCAGCCGTCAAACTGGTCGCGCCGGTCGAGGAACATGCGCATCGACCCGAAGCACCACATCGACGAGGCGACGGTCGCGGCGAGGGTGGGCCAGCCGTCCGGCCACCGATCCCAGGCCAGGCTGGTCTCGGCATACGGTGGATCTGCCACCACAAGATCGGCTTTGAGGTCGAGCGCGGGCAGAACCTCCCGCATGTCGCCGAGGTACAGCGTGACTTGATCGTCCGCGTAGTACGGCTCCATCACGACACCCCCTGTGCGAGCTGGTCGGCGAGGACGGGCAGCGCGACCGTGTCGGTGTCCAGCGCGGCCAGCGCGGGGACGTGCGTGGGGCTGACGGCCTGCGGCGAGTAGTGGAGGCTGACGACCGGCCCGGTGGCAAACCGGGTCCTGAGGTCCCGGACGTCGATGCCGGTCGGCTCGGTCGGGTGGTCGCCGGGGTCGATGTCGCGGTGCCAGGCCGGGACCGTGACCGCGGTTAGGTTTGCGATCTGTGCCCGCAGCGCGCGGACTTCGGTTTCCAGCCGCTCCCGGTCCGCAGTTACGGTTTCGAGTTCGGACTGGGCGCAAGAGGCGACGATCTCGCTGTCGGCGGCGCGCTTGGCCATCTGCTTGTAGGCGTCGTACACGTCGTCGCGGTCTGCGACGAGTCGAGTGAAGTAGTCGTCGGTTGCGGCCTTGACCGCGAGGAGCCACGCGTTGTCGGCCCGGACCTCGGCGAGGTGGCGCTCGGTGCGACGCAGCCTGCCCTCGACGGTGTAGTTGCCGGTGCCCTGCCACGGGAGGGTGATCGTCATGCCTTCGTCACCGCCTGCAGGCGCAGCCGTGCCGACGTCCGCTTGAGCAGGGCGAGGGCTTCGCGCTTGTTGTGGCCTTTCTGCGTCATCCAGGCGGCGAGGGACACCGCGCCGCAGTCCGTGGTGACGGCCTTCTCGGTGTCGGCGACGAGGTTGCTGCCGCCGACCCAGCGCGGGGTTCCATGCACCGCGATGTTGATGGCGCCGAACAGGTCCACCCGGCAGTCCTTCAGCGACGTGCCGCCAGCGGCCTGCTTGGTGTCGTACAGGTAGGTCTTGCAGTAGCCGTTGGCGTCGATCACGTCATACGCCTTGTCGACGACGTCGGCGAGCAGGACTTCGGGGGCCTTCGTCATGGTCACCACGGCTCCACCTCGTTGCCGTCGCGGGTTTCGCGCTCGTCGCATTCGTCGCAGCCGCAGTAGGTCCACGACCCGTCGATGAACTCGGCGTGGCATTCGTCGCCGTCGTCGTCCGGCTCGGCGCTGGAGACCTGGGCCTCCTCGGCCGCATGCCGTTCCTCATCAGCGAAGTCGAGGGCGATCTCGTAGGCCGTCTCCTCGGCGGCCGTGGGGTACTCGCGCTCTTCGCCGGCGTACTGCTCGTAGTCGTGCTCGTCGTGGTCGTTCACTGGTCCCCCTGGCGTTGGTGCGGGATGCGGGTGCGGGCGGCGGCCTGCTGCCGCGTCCGCCGGTTGCTGACGGCCTGGTGGCAGATGAGGGCCGCGAGGATCGTGTAGGCGGTCACCAGGAAGGTGAAGGCGGCCCAACCGGCGGTCATGCGGTCACCCACTCGTCGTCGTCGGGCGGCTCGTCCGGGATACCGAGGGCCCGCTCCAACGTGGCGTTCATGGCCAGCAGTTCGCGGACGTGCGCCTCGGCCTTGTCGGCGCGCTCCTTGTGCGCCCACATGGCCTTGCAGGCCTGCTCGTAGGCGTCGGCGGTCGGGTACGGCTGCCGGTCGTGGGCGACGGCACGCTCGCGCTGCTCGTCGACTTCGACGAGGTAGGCGAGGATCCAGCGGGCCCGCTCGCCCATCCAGCCGTGGAGGTTCGCGGCGAACAGGTTCTCGCCGGTCGGGGCGCTCTGCTGGTGCTCGCGGATGTCACGGATGGACTGGGCGAAGTCGAACAGCAGAGCCGTCTTGGGGACGGTCTGGTTCGGACCGAGCATGACGCGGAGCTGCTGGCGTCCCTCGGCGGTCAAACCCACGGTGTCCGTCGCGTTGAGGTCAGTCGTCATCGCGCTCACCGGCCTCGGGGTCGGTGATGGTCACGCCGTCACGGGTGCGGGACAGGACGCGGTTGTACTCGCGCTTCGGGTCGTCCCAGCCGCCCCCGCCGCCGTCGAGGGTCAGCGTCTTCTTGTTGACCCTCTTGACCCGGTAGGTGCTGGTGCTCGTCTCGAAGACGCGGACGGTGACGATGTCGCCGACCTGGAAGTCGCCGGGCTCCCACGAACGGGACCGAGTAGCGACAGTGTCGGCAATCTTGGTTCGCGCCTCGGCCTTCGCCTTGGCCCACTTCGCTTCCGCCTGGGCACGCTCGGCCGCCTTGTAGGCGTCAATGGCGCGGTCCGAGGCCGCGTCGGCGCGGTCCTTGTCGCGGCGTGCGCTGCGGTACGAGTGGTGGCCCCTGAGGAGCGGCTGACCGCCAGCGAACCGGCCGTACATGGCGGACGCGCGCTCGGTGCGCCGTTCAGCGTCGGCCGTCAGCTTGTCCGCCTTGGCCTTCAGCGCGTCGGCACGTTCCCGGGCCCGCCGGGCGTCGTCTTCGGTCGTCATGACGCGGCCTCGCATCCGGGGTGCGTCTCCGGCTCGGCCTTCCATGCGTCGGCCTGCACGCGCAAGGCCCGGTAGATGTCGGGGACGGTCTTGACGCTGCCGTCCTCGTTCTTGTTGAACGGGTTGAGGGTCTGGGAGAAGGTGCGCTGGCGGCGGACCTTCTTGCCGCAGACGGTGCACGGAACGGACTTCTTCTCGGTCAGCGGATACTCGGTGAAGCGGTAGGTAGGCACGGTCAGTTCCCCCTTGTGCGGATGCGGTGGCCTGCCCAGAAACAGGCGGCGGAGAAGGTGAAGCAGACGGCCATGGCGGCAGCGGCGTGGGCGGCGAAACGGGTCATGCGGCTTCCTGCCTCTCCGGCGTCAGCCCCAGCACGTCGAGGAGTTCGAGCAGTTCGTCGGCCACGGCCGGGTCCTTGGCGACCAGGCGGCCGGCGAGATGCGGCATCACCGCATCCAGGTCATGCGGATGCCGGGCGGCAACCCGGTCGGCGACATGCACCGCCGCCGCCCGCAGCTGCTTGGGTTCGAACCTGCCGAGCGGAATGCCCCGGACGATCCAGCCGAGGAAACGGCTTGACGGGTTCACCACCCCCACCGCCTCAGCGCGTGCGGAGGGTCCCAGGGCGTCACTTCATTCGTGTCCGCACGCCACGTCTGCGCCTGCGTCCAGTCCGCCTCAGGGAAAGCCCCCTGAAGCCAGTGGACGACCTGCCGCTGGGCATCAGTGCGGAGCAGGATCCGCTTGCCCCACGCGTTGCGGGCGACCGTTACGACCAGCCGGTCATTCCCGTCCGCACCCAGCACCGGAGTGACGAGCACGATGCGGGCGCCCGGAACCAGGCGGCCGATACGCCAAGCCAGCTGCTTCTGATGCCGACGGCGCCGGCCCGCCGACGACTTACGCGGATGGGCCGGGTGACTCTCGCGGACCACGCGCCGACGGGAGGCGGCGAGCTCCAGGTATTCGCCGCGCACGCCCTTCGACCAGGCCTTCATGTCGGGGCCGTACACGGTCAGGTAGTCGACGTCGACGGCGATGAGGGCCTGCTCGACCTTCTCGGCGGGGGGCACTAGTTCACGCAGCATCGAGCTCACCGGCCTCGACGCTGTCCTGCTCCAGCCAGTTCGCGATCTCCGACGCTTTCGCGGCGAGGTCCCGCAGCACGGCCGGGTCGGCGACGCCGGGCGTCGCGTGCAACGTCAGCGCACTGCCGACGTGCAGGATGGCGTAGGGGCTCGGCGCGATGCTGTACGAGGCGGTGACGCTGTCGCCACCCAGCGCGAACGCAATAGGGCCAGTGGGGCGAGTACGGTTCATGACGCCCTCCCGGGCTGCCAGTTCGGATAGTCGGCGTCGGTGGAGCACGCCTCCGGGTGAGCGATCAGGAACAGGTCGCCGGCGTAGGCGATCCGGTCCGATTCGCTGGCGGTCTTGGTGAGCGCCGTCTCCAGCACCTGCCGCGCCCGCTGCCGGGCGACCAGGGCCTTTACGTCCGCGTCGAGACGAGCCAGCGGCACGTCCAGGCGCTCGATCGGGTTCGTGGGAGTTGTCATCACTCGGCCCTCCCGGCGTCCTCAGCAGCCCACTTCGCCTCGTAGGCGCGCAGTCGCAGGCCGAGTTCGGCTTCACCTTCGAAGTCGCGGTCATCGCGCGCTTCGGCGGCCGCCGTGCTCAGCACATCGCGGACCCTGCAGCGCTCGGCCTCGATCGCCGGGCGAGCCAACTCGGCCCGCAGGCGTTCGACCTCGGCGACGAGCAGGAGCATCGACTCCTTGGCCCGCGCGCTGTGGAACGAGATCGAAGTCTCGTACCGCAGAAGGCTCTTGATCTCGGAGATACGCTCCGCTGTCAGGGGCTCGGTCATGACGCCCACCCCCCGTCCGTGAGCAGGAACTCCAGGAACGAGCCCGGCTGCGGGGTGACGCTCGACGCGTCGACCGTCGACAGGGGCTTCGAGGCGTACCGCGTGCAGTTCGACTCGTGGCCGCACGCCTCACAGCACGCGCCGCAGTCGCATCCAGGGAGGCTCATGACGCACCGCCTTCGAAGTTGCGAAGGGTGATGATGTCGCCGGGGCGGATCCGGTCCGGCGTTGCCGCCAAGGCCTGCCACTCGCCGATGACTTCGGCGACCCGATCCAGAACCGTGTCGTCCGGGTCGCTGTGCCAGTAGCCGAGCAGCGCACCAGCCAGCTCACTCACCAGATTCCGGCGCTCGGCAGGCTCCAACTCGGAACGCCAAGCCAGCGGGTCACGACTCGTCATGACGCACCCCCGGCGGACTTGTCCCGGCCGGTGACCATGTCCAGCAGCACACCGGCCGCATGATTCAGACCGGGCTTCAGGCGCTCGGGTGCCGACTCCGCCATGCGCGTCAGGCAAGTGCTCGCCTCACGCAGGGCATCGATACGCGCGTCGCTCACCGCGGCGACTCCGTAGGGGGCTTCCGCTCCCCACTGGGCTACGTGGACATCGACGGCTCGCACGATCTTCGCAACCAGCTCGGGCCGCTCCCCGGCCGGGAAGGTCGGCAGCTCGGCGCAGTGGACGTCGGCGGCGACCTCGGCACGGACCTCGGCACGGAGGTCGTCCGCCAGCTCCTCGCACTTGGCGATCGTGACCTCGTTCGGCGTGGCCGACAGCGCGTAGCTCAGCAGCCTTTCCCGGGCGGTCATCGCGCACCTGCCTCGGGCTTCGGGCACGGAACGCTGCCGCCCTGGCACTGGCACAGGCCCTCACGGGCGACCATCACGGCCTGACCCCACGTGAGCGACTCCTGGCGCCTGCCGACGAGTTCGAAATCAGCGGCGACCTGCCTGCGGGTCTCCGTGCGCACCGCCTCGTAGAAGGCGTGCAGCAGATCGGATGCCGCCTCGGCGGGGATGCGCTCGTCGAGGGCCATGACCAGCTGCTTGAACTCGGGCGTGGTCGAGATGCTCATCGTCCACCGCCGTCGATCGCGGCGCGGGTCTCGCGGTCCGCCTGGGCTGCCGCCCAGTACGTGTAGAAGAGGGCGTCGAGCGCCTCCTCCTTCTCCGACTCCGGCAGGCAGTCGAACGCCACCCGGCCGATCTCCTCGACGTCGAAGCCCTCCGGCCGCGTCGCGTACAGCAGCTCCTCGGCCTCGTTCCACACCGCCTGCCAAGGCGACGGCATCGGAACGCCACGGGTGATCTCGTCGAACGTGGTTGTTGGATCAGGGTTCTGAGAGAATGTGGACACGGTCCACGCTCCTGTTCTGCAGGGTTCTGAGGTGTGGTTCCAGGGCCGTCCGTCGGAGGTCAGAGCCCGGCGGCGGCCCGCATAGCCGCTACTTCACGGCTGAGACCCGGCGCTTGCGGGGCTTGCGCGGCTCGGGAGGCCGGCTCTCGACGCTCGGCTCCGCGTGTGGGCTGTCGAGGTTGTCGAGGTACTCGTCGATGACGGTGAGCCGGTAGGCGACCTTGCGGGCGATCGTCACCGACTGGGGCGCGGCGCCTCGCTGGCGGTACTTGTAGAGCGTGCTCTTGGCGAGTCCGGTGAGTTCGACGGCCTTGTCGATCCACACGAAGCCGGGCGGGGGCGGCTGGGGGGTTCGCCGGGGTTTCGGCACTGGGTGCCTCCTTCCTGTTCGTTCAATCTGTTGACGATTCGTCCCGCCACGGGGACGGCGGTGGCGCGAAGAGGACCAGTACGGCGACCCCGAGGGCCTCCGTGACGCTGTGGGCCTCGTCCGCGCTCAGTGCTTCCCTGTCGCCACTGAGCAGGCGCCCCAGCTGGGAGCGGGAGACACCTGTCGCGTCAGACAGGGTTCTGATCGAGTAAGGGGCGCCGCGACCTGGGTGATCCATGATCCATCTGAGGATTTCGCGGTCTCTGAGGATGTAGCGCAAGGCCAATGGATCTCCAGCGGTGCGGAGTTGCTTTGACTAAGACCAGTTAACCGCGACTAGGACACTTCGTCAACAGATTTGGGACGACCGAATCCTACGTTTCAGCCAACAAGCCATCTGGCTAGCATTGATCTGTAGACGTTTCGTCCCCGAGCGGGGATGGTTGTACGGATTGACCTGCTAGTTTGCCGGAACAACATCGAATCTAGAGAGACAGTCGGTACCCACTGTGACCCGAGAGGATGAGGACATGACGGCACCGGCTAGCGCCCCTGCCCCCGGCGCCGCCAACGCCTCCCCCATGGGCGCCCTCTCGCGCCTGGTCCAGAACGCCAACGACTCCGGTATCTCCTATCAGCAGATGGCCGACAAGGCATCGCGTGTCACCCCCCTGACCAAGCAGTACTTCCAGAAGCTCGTGAAGACCCCGCCCGTCAGCCCGCCGAACCCCGAGCAGCTCGAAGCGATCGCGAACGCCCTCGGCAGCCCGGTCCGACGGGTCAAGGAAGCCGCAGCCGAGCAGTGGCTCGCCTACGAAGCCACCGAGCTCGCCGGCTACGACGAGGAGGTCCGCATCATCGTCGGGCACCTCGCAGGGAAGTCGAAGTCCGAGCTGCGCCGTTGGCGCGCAATGATCGAGGCGGACGAACGCGCACAGCGCGAGGAGTAAACAACTCCCCCACCCTCCACAGGCGTTGATCGACATCTTCGCTCGGTAGACATTTCGCGCAACCGATTGTCGAAGCCTTAACGACAGTCGTAACCTTCCACACCCGTGCACTTCCGGCCATCCGCCACCAAGTGCACTGAGCAACGGGAGGGCTCATGCTGCGCGTCATCTATGAAGCTGCGGACCTCGACCCCGAGATGCCGGTCGACGTCGAGGAAACGCGCGGCAAGGTCCGGATCCGGCTCGATCGCAACACCCCCGTCGAGGACATCGCCCAGGCTCTCAACCCTGTCCTGGAGGAGCTCCTCGCCGGAGCACAATGGTTCCAGCTCTGGAAGGGCGAGATCGTCTCTATGGACTCGCCCGAGGACCCACGTGAGGGGGGCACCGTTGCCCGGCTACATCGAGGACCGGTGGTACAAGAAGGGCCCGCCAGATCCCAAGACGGGGAAGCCCACGCGGGTTGAGACCGCCCTCCACGGCAAGGGCAAGCGCTACAAGGTCACCGGCATCCCCGGGGTCCGGTCAAGGTCCTTCGACAAGCGGACCGGGCCGCACGGGGCCGAGGCCTGGAAGGCGAAGGCACAGCACGAGTCCACCAAGGGCGAGTTCATCGACCCGCGCGACGGCAACATGCTGCTGCGGGAGTACGTCGAGGACGCCTGGTGGCCGTCTCTCAAGGCCGACCCGGCAACGCTGGAGACCATCAAGGGCCGCGTCTGGACGCACATCCTGCCGCCGCTCGGGGAGATGAAGCTCCGCGACATCAAGGTCGCGACGCTGCGCGTCTGGGTCAAGGCACTGGAGCAGACCGTCGCACCCGGCACTGCCTTTGCCGTGTGGGGCTACCTCTCGAACATCCTCACCTACGCCGTCGACGACGAGAGGATCACGAGGAACCCCTGCAAGTCCAAGACCATCAAGGCCCCGGTCGTCCCCGAGCAGAAGGCGCGCGCCTGGACCCGCGAGCGCGTAGCCAGTGTGCGGGCCGAGCTCCATGAGCGCTACCGGATCCTGGTGGACATCGGCGTCGGCGCCGGCCTGCGCCAGGGGGAGGCCTTCGCGCTCGACGTCGACCTCGACATCGACGAGAGTGCGGAACTCATTCATGTCCGCCGCCAGGTCAAGCGGGTGGCCGGCAAGCTGGTCTTCGCCCCTCCCAAGACCGGCAAGGAACGCCCCGTCCCGCTGCCTCGATACCTCGCCGCCCAGATCCGTGCCCACAAAGCGGCGTTCCCCCCGCAGAAGGTGACTCTTCCATGGGGCGATCCCCGGCCGGGGACAACGAAGAAGGAGACCGAGGACCGCAGACCGCGGACGCACAACCTCCTGGTGACGAACCTCGAAGGCGACGCCATCAGAGCGTGGTCCTTCAACCAGCACTACTGGAAGAAAGCCTTGGCGGCAGCCGGCGTCATCCCTCCCGCACCGCCGTACAACCCCAAGACCCGCAACATCCCCTACGGGGACACCCGCGAGTTCGGCTTCCATGCGCTGCGCCACACCTACGCCTCGGTGCAGTTGGACGCCCGCGAGTCGGTCGTGGCGGTCTCGAAGTGGCTCGGCCACAAGGATGCGGCGATCACGCTCCGGGTCTACGCGCACTTCATGCCGGAGGCGGACGGGCGCGGGCGTATGGCGATGGACGCCTGGTTCGCTCCTCCGAAGCCCGAGCTGAAAAAGATCTCCCTGGATTCTCCCTCGGCGTTGATTTCGCTCCCTGGAAAGCTGCCGCTGAAGGCGTTCAAAGTCCCCAAGCAGTCCGCCGGACCCCCTCTTCGGAGCGGCTTCAACGGGGCGCCGACCAACGGCCAGCGCCCCGTGTCGTAGCAGGTCGAACCTTCTACCCCTTGCTGGAGCCCAGTGTGAGGCCCGCGATGAAGTGCCGTTGCAGCAGCAGGAAGACGACCAGGGTGGGGAGGGCGACGATCACCGAGCCCGCCGCCAGCAGGTTGTAGTCCGTGAAGAACTGCCCGCGCAGGTTGTTCAGGGCCGACGTGATCGGAAGCTTGTCGCCGTCGGACATGAAGACCAGGGCCCACAGGAAGTCGTTGTACATCCAGGTGAACTGGAGGGTCGCCAGCGCCGCCAGGGCCGGACGGCACAGCGGCAGGGTGATGCGCCAGAACTGGGTCCACACCCCGGCGCCGTCGACGATCGCCGCCTCCAGGATCTCCTGCGGCAGGGTGCGCATGAAATTGGCGAGCACGAAGACGCAGAACCCGATCTGGAAGCCCACCTGGACGGCGATGACGGCCCAGTACGAGTCGAACATCGTCATCGAGTCGGACATCCAGTACGGCAGCGGGACGCGGTTGAACACCACGTACAGCGGCGTCACGATCACCTGCTGGGGCAGCAGGTTGCCCGCCGTGAACAGCATCAGCAGGACGATGGAGCCCCGCAGTCTGAGCCGTGAGACGGCGAAGGCGACGAACGAGGCGAAGAACAGGACCAGGAGCACGCCCGGCACGGCGATGATCAGGGTGTTGACGAAGTACTTCGTCATGCCCGAGTCGGTGAAGGCCTGCTGGTAGTACGCGAAGGAGAGGTGCTTGGGGAGCGAGAAGTAGCCGTAGCGCGAGGTCTCCTCGTAGGGGCGCAGCGAGGCGTAGACGGCGAGCAGCAGCGGCGCGAGGAAGGCGAGCGAGACCGTCAGGAGGAAGGCGTGCACGCCGAGGCGGCCCGGGCGGGCCCGGCGCCGTCGGGCGGCGGGGGCCGCCGCCGGGGCGGTGGCCGTGGGCACCGGCGCGGTGTGAGTGGTCATCGGTTCCTCTCCCCTCGGATCTCCTGGACCAGGTACGTGATGACGAACCCGAGGGAGACGGTCAGCAGCACCACGGCGATCGCCGAGCCGAAGCCGATGCGGCTGGCCTCGCCGATGATGTTGTCGGTGACGAGCACCGAGAGCACTTCGAGGCCGTTGCGCCCGTGGTTGACGGCGTACACGATGTCGAAGGCGCGCAGCGACTCGATGACCGTGATGACGCCGACGATGACGTTGACCGGGCGCAGCGTCGGGAAGACGACCCGGAAGAAGGTCTGGCGCTCGGTCGCGCCGTCGATGGCCGCCGCCTCCTTGAGGGAGGGGTCGACGGCTTTGAGTCCGGCGAGGTAGAGGATCATCACGTAGCCGGTGTGCCGCCAGGCGGCGGCCAGCAGGATCATCCAGATGTTCAGGTTCGGGTCGCCGAGCCAGTCGGTCGGGTGGCCCTTGTCGCCGAGCAGGGCGTTGAGCGCGCCCTGGTCGCGGGAGAAGACCAGTTGGGCGATGAAGCCGACGACGGCGAGCGACAGGACGACCGGCATGTACAGGGTCGACTGGTAGAAGCGGCTGAAGCGTACGCCCCGGTCGATGAGGACGGCGAGCAGCAGCCCGAACGGCGTCGCCACGAAGCCGAGTACGCCCAGCCACATCAGGTTGTGCCGGACCGCCGGCCAGAACGGCGGGTAGTTGGTGAAGAGGTTGGTGTAGTTCCGCGTGCCGACCCACGTGATGTCGCCGATCCCGTCCCAGCTGGTGAAGGACAGGACGACGGAGGCGACGGTGGGGCCCCACACGATGGCGATGTCGAGCAGGACGGGAAGGCCTAGCAGCACGCCTAGGACGACGAGGTCGCGGGCGGTGAACCGCCTGGAACCCCGTCGTCCACCGCGCCGCGCGGTGATGAACGCCACGGCTGAGTACTCCAAGTCGAAGCAAGCGTCGGTCAGTTGGAGGAGCGCCGGGCCCTCAGCCCTCGGTGGCGAAGATGGTCTTCTTCTGCCGCTCGATGTCGTTGACGAGCCCGTCCACGTCCTTCGGGTTGCCGATGAACTGCTGGATGGCCGGGATCATCACGGTGGAGGCGAAGTCGGGGCGGGTGTCGCGGTCCAGGAACTGCGAGATCTGCTTCGCCCCGGAAACCAGCTCGACCGCCTTCTTCTGCAGCGCGGTGTACTTGGCCGTGTCCGCCCCGGTGTTGACCGCGATGTTGTTCGGGTCGCCCGCGAGGTAGATGTCCTCCGCCTTCGGGGTGGCGAGCCACTTGAGCAGGTCCTTGGCGCTCTCCATGGACTGCTTGTTCTTCAGCTCCTTGGCGTTCTTGGCGAGCAGGAAGCCGTCGATGGGCGCCTCCACCGCGTCCTGGCCGTACTGCGGGTCCATCACGGGGAACGGGAAGAACGCGATGTCCTCCTGCTCCGAGGTGGGGAACTGCTGGCCCACGTGCGGCAGGCCGAACACCGCCATGCCGGACTGCTTCTTCTGCAGGCTCTGCGCCGCCTCCTGCCAGGTACGCCCGTTGGCGCCCTGCTGGCAGTAGGGCAGGATCCGGCGCCAGCTGTCGAAGACGTTCTTGACCCGCTGGTCGGTCCACGCCTCCTTGCCCGCCATCAGGCTCTTGTGGAAGTCGTACCCGTTGGAGCGCATGTTGAGGTAGTCGAAGGTGCCCATGGCGGGCCAGCCGTCCTTGTCGCAGAACGCGATGGGGTCGAGCTTGTCCTTCCGCATCTGCTGGGCGAGCTCGACGTACTGGTCGAAGGTCTTGGGCGCCGTGTACCCGTGCTGCGTGAACAGGCTCGCGCGGTGGAAGACCGCCCACGGGTAGTAGTAGTACGGCACGAAGTACTGCTTGCCGTCCGCGCCGGTCGACTGCGCCTTGAGCGCGTCCGAGAAGCCCTGGAAGCCCTGCCACAGGTCGCTGATGTCGTACAGCAGACCCTTCTGGGCGAAGAACTGCATGCGGTAGCCCGCGAACCACATGAAGACGTCGTCCGGCTTGCCCTGCAGATAGCGGTTGATGTTCTCCTGGAACGTGTTGTGGTCAACGGTGTTGACCTTGATCTTGCGGCCGTCCTTGGACTGCTTCTCGTACGCCGCGAACGCGTCGGCGAACGCCTTCTTGGGGACGGCGTCCGAGGAGTTCGACCCCAGCCGGATGGTCTTGGTGTCGCCACCGGGCCCGCTGCCGCACGCCGCGAGCAGCGAGGGCAGGGCGACCGCCCCGGCTCCGATCGCCGCACCACGCAGAAGATTCCGCCGGGACATCCGATGTCCCGCCACGCCGCCGGGCGCTGCAGGACCGTTGAACGATGACTGCGCCATGTCCCCCTCCTCCGGGGTGCAACCCAACACAACCAAACGCGAGGCTTGGATCACACCCCCAAGTCAGGGCGTCGTCAAGGGTTTTGACGCAAAGCCGAGCAACCGTTACCGCTTCTCATCCAACAGACTTCAACAAGCCCTACCGGAAACGCTCGCCCCGCGCGGACGGTCGACGGGAGGGCGGAATCGTCCCACCTGGCGCGGGCGCGGGAGGGCGTGACGATGCGTCACCTTCCGGGCGTACCGGTCTGGTGGTGACACGTCGGAGCGATGGAGGAAGGGGCTGGGCCGCCGACGGCTACGGGATGTTCGTCGTCACTTGAGCAACGCCGCCGCGTCCGCCCGCCGGGCCGAGGCGGCGGCCGCCGCCCCCACCAGACCGGCGTCCGTACCCATCAGCGCCGGCGCCACGGTGAGGCGCTGCACGAAGGAGAGCGTGGCGTAGTCGCGCAGCGCCCGGCGCAGGGGGGCGAACAGGACGTCGCCCGCGCCCGCCACTCCCCCGCCTATGACGGCGATCTCGATCTCGACCAGCGTCGCGGTCGCGGCGATCCCCGCCGCCAGGGCCTGGGCCGCGCGCTCGAAGGAGGCCACCGCGACCGGGTCGCCGCGCCGCGCGGCCGCGGCGACGGCGGCGGCCGAGGTGTCGCCGTCGGGGCCGGGACGCCAGCCACCCTCCAGGGCCCGCCGGGCGATGTTGGGGCCGCTGGCGATCCGCTCCACACAGCCACGCGCCCCGCACGGGCACGCGTCGCCGTCGAGGTCGACGCTGATGTGGCCGATGTGGCCCGCGTTGCCGGTGGGGCCCGGGTGAAGTTTGCCGCCGAGAACGAGGCCGCCGCCGACGCCGGTGGACACGACCATGCACAGCGCGTTGTCATGGCCGCGCGCCGCACCGAGCCAGTGTTCGGCGGCGGTCATCGCGACACCGTCGCCGACGAGCTCGACATCGAGCCCGCCGGTGGCCGCGCGCACCCGCTCGACCAGCGGAAACCCGCGCCAGCCGGGGATGTTGACGGGACTGACCGTGCCCGCCGACGCGTCCACGGGCCCGGCGCTGCCGATGCCGACCGCGCTCGTACGGTGCCACAGCGGGGAGCCGGTCAGCTCGGCGACGACCGCCTCGGCCGCGCGCATCACCGTGTCGCCGTCCTCATGGGCGGGAGTCGGCCGCTGCGCCCGGACGAGAAGTCGCCCGTCGGCGTCCACCAGGGCTCCGGCGATCTTGGTGCCGCCGATGTCGAGCGCGGCCACGAGGTCGGTGTGCATCGAGGTCGGATCTCCTGGTGAGGGACGGGTAACAGCAGGTCAAGATGAGAGTCTCCATGCATGTGACAACGTTGTCCAGGGCCTATGCTCGACGCCACACACCGTTATGGCACCGGACCGCGCCGGACGGCTCCCGACGACGACAGGACAGCGCACTGTGGCCGAGAACGCCCGCCACCACGAGCCCCGCTACGGCAACCGTCCGACGATGAAGGATGTCGCCGCGCGCGCCGGGGTCGGCCTCAAGACGGTGTCCCGGGTGGTCAACGGGGAGGCCGGGGTGACCCCGGACACCGAGCGACGGGTGCAGGAGGCCATCGAGGCGCTGGGCTTCCGCCGCAACGACAGCGCGCGGGTGCTGCGCAAGGGGCGCACCGCCTCGATCGGCCTGGTCCTCGAGGATCTCGCCGACCCGTTCTACGGGCCGCTCAGCCGGGCCGTGGAGGAGGCCGCGCGGGAGCACGGGGCGCTGCTCATCAACGGCTCCAGCGCGGAAGACGCCGACCGCGAGCAGGAGTTGGTGCTCGCCTTCTGCGCCCGCCGGGTCGACGGCCTGATCGTGATCCCCGCCGGGTCCGACCACCGCTATCTCGAACCGGAGATAAAGGCGGGCGTGGCGACGGTGTTCGTGGACCGTCCGGCGGGGCGGATCGACGCCGACGTGGTCCTGTCCGACAGCTTCGGCGGCGCCCGTGCGGGAGTGGCCCATCTCATCGCGCACGGCCACCGCAGGATCGGCTTCATCGGCGACCAGCCGCGCATCCACACCGCCACCGAGCGGCTGCGCGGCTACCACGCGGCGATGGCGGACGCGGGGCTGACCGTCGACGACTCCTGGGTGTCGCTCGGTTCGACGTCCCCCGAGCGCGTACGCGCGGCCGCCGAGTCGATGCTGGCGGGGCCGGAGCCGGTCACCGCGCTGTTCGCGGGCAACAACCGGGTGACGGTCACGGCGGTGCGGGTGCTGGCGGGACGCGAGCGCCCGGTGGCCCTGGTCGGTTTCGACGACATCGAACTCGCCGACCTGCTCGGCATCACGGTCATCTCGCAGGACGCCGCCGCCCTCGGCCGGACGGCCGCCGAGCTGCTCTTCCGGCGGCTCGACGGCGCCGACGAGACGCCCGCCCGGGTCGAACTGCCCACCGCGCTGATCGAGCGCGGCTCGGGCGAGATCCCCCCGCCCACGGACGCGTAGCGCTCGACCGGCCCCCGGCCCCGGCCGTCCGAGGACGGCCGGGCGCGGTCAGCAGGCCTTCAGGCCCGGCACCGGCTGGTCGTTGTCGCCGCCCTTCAGATAGACGACGCTGACGTAGACCTGGGTGTTGCCGCTGTCGTCGTCGGTCCTGGCCCACCAGGTGTTGGTCCACTTCCCGTACGTCTCGCGGCGGCCCAGGTCCTTCTGGCAGTAGAAGTAGTTGGTGCCCGCGTTGAGCACGCCCGCCGCGGCGCCGTCGGACCGGATGGAATTCGCGGCGCGCCACACCTCGCAGTTGAACCTGCCGCCCGCGATCGGCCGGCAGCTGCCGGCCGGGGGTGCGGCGCCGCCCCCGCCGGGACTGCTCGGCGGATTCTTCTTCGGGTCGGGCGCCTTGCCTGCGTCGCCCTTGGCGTCACCGCTCTTGGCGGGGTCTGCCTTGGCGGACGGCTTGCCGCTCGAACGCGGCGCGGACGAGGGCGAGTTGGGGGTCGCGCCGGCCGACGGAGCGGAGGTGCCCTGACGCGCCGCCTCGCCCTGGTCGTCGGCGGGGCGCGGGGAGGTGCCGTTCGCCGCGCCCACGGCCTGCTGCCCGCCGCCGTCCCCCGCGCCGTGGTCGAGGAGCGCGTAGGCCACCCCGCCGCCGACCAGCACCACCGCGGCGGCCCCGGCAGCGACGAGAACCCTGCCACGCCCCTTTCGACCGGCCGCTCGCTCCGGTGGCGCCTGGGCGACCACGGGCCCGAAGGTCTCGGCCGGGTGCGGCCGCGGGACCGGCGCGACCACCGGGCCGAAGCCCTCGGGCCGGTGCGGCAGCGCGTCGCGTACGGTCGCGCTGCGCTGGGGCGCGGCGGGCGCCGGGGCCGGATGGATCGCCGTCGGCGCGGTCAGGGCCGCGCCCGCGGCGACCTCGGCCAGCAGCCCGGCCGCGGTCCGCGCGTCCGGCCGCCGGGCCGGGTCCTTGTCCATGAGGCGCAGCAGGACCGGCCCGAGCGCCCCGGCCCGGCGGGCCTCGGGCAGCGGTTCGACCACGATCGCGTTCAGCGTCGACCAGGTGGAGGTGCGGCGGAACGGCGCCGCGCCCTCGACGGCGGCGTACAGGGTGGCGCCCAGGGCCCAGACGTCGGAGGCGGGACCCGGCTCCTGGCCCTGGGCCCGCTCGGGGGCCAGGTAGTCCAGGGAGCCGACCAGTTCGCCGCTGCGGGTCAGGTGCGTGGCCGAGCCGTCGCCCGGGTCGTCCATGGCGGCGATGCCGAAGTCGGTGAGGACCACGCGCCCGGAACGGTCCAGGAGGATGTTGCCCGGCTTCACGTCGCGGTGCAGCACGCCCGCCTGGTGGGCGGCGGCCAGCGCTTCGAGGACCGTCGCCCCGATCGCCGCGGCCTCGCCCGGCTCAAGGGCGCCCCGCTCGGCCAGCACGTCGTCGAGCGAGGGACCGTCGATGAGTTCCATGACGATGACGGGGCGGCCCTCGTGCTCGGTGACGTCGTGCACGGCGACGACCGAAGGATGGCGCACCCGCGCCGCGGCCCGTGCCTCGCGCTGCATCCGCAGCCGCAGGTCGCCCAGTTCGGGCGCGGAGGCGTCGGTAAAGGTGCGCAGTTCCTTGACGGCGACCTCGCGGCCGAGCACCTCGTCGTGGGCACGCCACACGACGCCCATGCCGCCCCGGCCGAGCTGCTCGACGACCCGGTACCGGCCGGCCAGTAGTTGGCTCTCCCCCGTAGACACCGCTGCCCCGTTCCGCTGTGGCGATTGTGGTCGCGTACAGAGTACGGGGCAGGGGTGACAGCGCTCGGGGGCCGTCCGGTCCCGGTTCCGCTACGGGGCGGTGACGGTCAGGGTGCCGCGGCGGGGCGAGGCGAAGGCGTCGAGGTCGGCGCGGGTCAGGCCGGTCAGGCGGGCCACCTCGTCGTTGTCGAGGGCGCCGCAGTCCAGGCCGCGCAGCAGATAGCCGGAGAGCGCCTTGGCCGTGGCGGGCTCGTCCATGACGTCGCCCTCGGTCTTGGCGACGTACGCGGCGAGGCGTCCGGCGGCCTGCTCAAGACCCTCGCGGTAGAAGGCGTAGACGGCCGCGTAACGGGTCGGCAGGTGTCCGGGGTGCATGTCCCAGCCCTGGTAGTAGGCGCGGGCCAGGGCGCGGCGGGTCAGGCCGTAGTGCAGCCGCCAGGCCTCGTGGACGTGCTCGGTGGAGCCGACCGGCAGCACGTTGGTCGAGCCGTCCGACACGCGTACGCCGGTGCCGGCCGCGGCGACCTGCATGACGGCCTTGGCGTGGTCGGCGGCCGGGTGGTCGCTGGCCTGGTAGGCGGCGGAGACGCCGACGCAGGCGCTGTAGTCGAAGGTGCCGTAGTGCAGGCCGGTGGCGCGGCCCTGGGCGGCGTCGATCATCCTCGCCACGGCGGCGGTGCCGTCGGCGGCCAGGATGGACTGGCTGGTCTCGATCTGGATCTCGAAGCCGAGCCGGCCCTCGGGCAGGCCGTGCGCCTTCTCGAAGGCGCCGAGCAGCCGCACGAACGCGGTGACCTGCTCGGGGTAGGTCACCTTCGGCAGCGTGAGCACGAGGCCGTCGGGGAGCCCGCCGTTGTGCATGAGGGTGGTCAGGAAGATGTCCGTGGTGCGGATGCCGCGGTCGCGGACGGCGGCTTCCATGCACTTCATGCGGATGCCCATGTAGGGGGCGGCGGTGCCGTTCGTGAAGGCCTCGGCGACGAGGCGGGCGGCGCGCGCGGCGTCGGCGTCCTCCTCGGCGTCGGGGCGCGGCCCGTAGCCGTCCTCGAAGTCGACGCGCAGGTCCTCGACGGGCTCGTCGCGGAGCTTGGCGCGCACCCGGTCGTACACGGGCCCGGCGAGCGCGTCGGAGATGCCGAGCACCTTGGCGAAGGAGGCGGCGTCCGGGGCGTGCTCGTCGAGCGCGGCCAGCGCCTGGTCGCCCCAGGAGCGGATGGTGCCGGCGCCGAAGACGTCACCGGGCACGTAGACGGTGTGCACGGGCTGGCGGGTGCCGGGGTCGCCCGGGTAACGGCGGGCGAGCTCCTCGTCCACCGTGACGAGCGAGGCACTGATCTCCTCGCTGACGACCCCGGCGAGGCTCGTTGCCACCTGCTCCTGCTGACCCATCCTGCACCCTCCACACCGTCGAAACTTTTCCGCTTCACGGAATCAACAATCCGTATAGCGAAGTTAGTAGTCAGCTCCTCCTGCGTCAATGGTTGTCCGAAACGGCCCGGGGCCGCGCGGTGAAGATCACCACGCGGCCCCGGGACCGGACAGAACTCGCAGGTCAGCCCTTACGGGAGTTGACCTCTTCGGTCAGCTGCGGGACGACCTGGAACAGGTCGCCGACCACGCCGTAGTCGACCAGGTCGAAGATCGGGGCCTCGGCGTCCTTGTTGACGGCCACGATGGTCTTCGAGGTCTGCATGCCGGCCCGGTGCTGGATGGCGCCGGAGATGCCGTTGGCGATGTAGAGCTGCGGCGAGACGGACTTGCCGGTCTGGCCGACCTGGTTGGAGTGCGGGTACCAGCCCGCGTCCACCGCGGCGCGCGAGGCGCCGACGGCCGCGCCGAGCGAGTCGGCGAGGGCCTCGATGACCGCGAAGTTCTCGGCGCCGTTGACGCCGCGGCCGCCGGAGACCACGATCGCGGCCTCGGTCAGCTCGGGGCGGCCGGTCGACTCGCGCGGGGTGCGCGAGGTGACCTTGGTGCCGGTGGCCAGGGCAGAGAAGGTGACGGCGAGGGCCTCGACGGCGCCCGCGGCCGGGGCGGCCTCCACGGCGGCCGAGTTCGGCTTGACCGTGATGACCGGGGTGCCCTTGGAGACGCGGGACTTGGTGGTGAAGGAGGCGGCGAACGCGGACTGCGTGGCCACCGGGCCCTCGGCACCGGCTTCGAGGTCGACGGCGTCGGTGATGATGCCGGCGCCGATGCGGACCGCGAGGCGGGCCGCGATCTCCTTGCCCTCGGCGGACGACGGGACGAGCACGGCCGCGGGCGACACGGCCTCGTACGCGGCCTGGAGCGCGTCCACCTTCGGCACGACGAGGTACTCGGCGAACTCGGGGGCGTCGGCCGTGAGGACCTTGACCGCGCCGTGCTCGGCGAGCGCGGCCGCGGTGTTCTCGGCGCCGGCGCCGAGCGCGACGGCGACCGGCTCGCCGATGCGGCGGGCCAGCGTCAGCAGTTCGAGGGTGGGCTTGCGGACGGCACCGTCCACGTGGTCGACGTAGACCAGAACTTCAGCCATGGGACTTCAATCTCCTGCACGTGCGAAGAAAAGGCGGGCGGTTGAGGGGCTCGGCGAGCCCTAGGCACGCGGCCCGGAGGGGTTCCGGGCCGGGGCGGCGCCTAGATGAACTTCTGGCTCGCGAGGAACTCGGCGAGCTGCTTGCCGCCCTCGCCCTCGTCCTTGACGATCGTGCCGGCCGTGCGGGCCGGACGCTCGGCCGCGGAGTCGACCGCGGTCCAGGAGCCGCCGAGGCCGACCTCGTCGGCGTCGATGTCCAGGTCGCCCAGGTCCAGGGACTCCACCGGCTTCTTCTTGGCGGCCATGATGCCCTTGAACGACGGGTAGCGGGCCTCGCCCGACTGGTCCGTCACCGACACGACGGCCGGAAGGGACGCCTCGAGCTGCTCGGAGGCGGTGTCGCCGTCGCGGCGGCCCTTGACCGTTCCACCCTCGACCGAGACCTCGGAGAGCAGCGTGACCTGCGGGACACCGAGGCGCTCCGCGAGCAGCGCCGGCAGCACGCCCATGGTGCCGTCGGTGGAGGCCATGCCGCAGATGACCAGGTCGTAGCCGGTCTTCTCGACGGCCTTGGCCAGGACCAGCGAGGTGCCGATCACGTCGGTGCCGTGCAGGTCGTCGTCCTCGACGTGGACGGCCTTGTCGGCGCCCATCGACAGCGCCTTGCGCAGCGCGTCCTTGGCGTCCTCGGGGCCGACGGTCAGCACGGTGATCTCCGCGTCGTCCGCCTCGTCGGCGATCTGCAGTGCCTGCTCGACCGCGTACTCGTCGAGCTCCGAAAGGAGGCCGTCGACGTCGTCGCGGTCGACGGTCAGGTCATCGGCGAAGTGCCGGTCGCCGGTGGCGTCGGGCACGTACTTCACACAGACAACGATCCTCAAGCTCACGCCGGCTCTCCTACTGCATCGTCATTTCTGGGCTGCCTTGTTGCACGCAGCATAGGCGCCTGATGGGGCGGTTTCCGGTCGGGGCGACCGGCGCTCCGAACGAAATATTACTCGCCAGTACACCCAGCTTGTTCCCAGTAAGCAAGCGCTTTGAACTGTGACCTTGCCAACGCTGAGTAATCGGTCCTGCCAGGGAACTCTCAGTCGCGCAGCGCGTTGAAGCGGCCCTGGTGATAGAGGAGCGGGCGGCCCCCGCCCGCGGGGTCGCCGACGACCGCCTGGCCCAGCACGATGCGGTGGTCCCCGGCCGGGACGCGGGCCACCACCTTGCAGACCAGCCAGGCCAGGACGCCGTCGAGGACGGGCACGCCCTCGGGGCCGGTGCGCCACTCGGTGCCGGGGCCGAACCGGTCCGCGCCGCTGCGGGCGAAGGTGGCGGCCAGGTCCTGCTGGTGCTCGCCGAGTATGTGCACCCCGACATGGTCGGCCTCGGCGACGACGGGCCAGCTGGAGGAGCCGGTGCCGATCCCGAAGGAGATCAACGGGGGCTCCGCGGCGACGGAGTTGAGGGAAGTGGCGGTGAAGCCCACGGGCCGGCCGCCGCGCTGGGCGGTGATCACCGCGACACCCGCGGCGTGCTGGCGGAAGACCGACTTGAGGAGTTCGGGAGAGGCGGTCCGTGCGGTACCGAGCTCGGGCGAGGCCGTCATGGAATTGTCCTTCTGCAGAGGGTGCGACGGGGGCTGCGGATGATCAGCGGCCCGGACAGCGCGCACTCGCGTTGCGGGCGAGGTCCACATGGGCGCGTCCATAGAGAAGGAGGTCTGTCGGCACCTCGTCAGACTGACGATTGGACGCCGTCGCAGTCAAGTGCCTTTGCTGATGTGGGAGATCCCTCACTGCGCACCCGGGACCGCGGGTCCGCGCACACCTCACACCGCCTGCCCCAGCGCCGCGATCACGTCCGCCCGGCGCGGCTGCCCGGCCGCCCGGCGCACGATCCGGCCCGTCGCGTCGAGCACGAGCACCGTCGGGGTGCGGGCGATGCCCAGCTCCCGCACCAGGGCGAGCCGCTCCTCGGCGTCGATCTCCACATGGGCGACGCCGTCCACCATCGCGGCCACGTCGGCCAGCGTGCGCCGGGTCGCCCGGCAGGGCTGGCAGAACGCGCTGGAGAACTGCACCAGGGTGGCCCGCCGCCCGAGCCCCGCGCCCAGTTCGGCCTCGCCGAGCCTGCGTCCGCCGTCCTCCACCACGCCGCCTCCCAGCACCGTCGCCCCCGGTCTTCACACCGTCACTACCTGCTCTGTCGTACCGTTGCAGCGCGCACCGGCCCGCAATGATTCCCCGGGCCCCGACCTGCGAAGACGTGACGAGAATCTCCCCTGCGCGCGGCGCCGGGACTGGCCAGCTCGGCGCGCATCGGGCACCATCTGCCCAAAGCCCTAAAACCTACGGCTGCGTAACTTATTCTCCGGGAGCACCCTCCCCGGGCACACGAAGGGTCCCCCCTCAGATGGCAGAACTCGTCTATCGGCCGGTCATCGGCGCCGCTCGCACGATGTTCAAGGCGCTTGACCTGAAGATCGACACGCAGGGTTCGGAGAACATCCCACGCACGGGCGGGGCGGTGCTCGTCAGCAATCACATCAGTTACCTGGACTTCATCTTCACGGGGCTCGCGGCGCTGCCGCAGAAGCGGCTCGTGCGTTTCATGGCCAAGGAGTCGGTGTTCCGGCACAGGATCTCCGGCCCGCTGATGCGCGGCATGAAGCACATTCCGGTCGACCGCAAGCAGGGCGAGGACGCCTATCAGCACGCCCTCGCGTCGCTGCGGTCCGGCGAGGTGATCGGGGTGTTCCCGGAGGCGACGATCTCGCAGTCGTTCACGCTGAAGAGCTTCAAGTCGGGTGCGGCCAGGCTCGCGCAGGAGGCCGGGGTGCCGCTGATCCCGATGGCCCTGTGGGGCACCCAGCGGATCTGGACGAAGGGGCGCCCGCGCAACTTCAAGCGCAGTCACATCCCCGTCACCATCCGCGTGGGCGAGCCGGTGGAGGCCCCCGCCGACCAGTACGCGGGTGCCATCACGCGGCGGCTGCGCGAGCGCTGTCAGGAGCTGCTCGAAGCCGCCCAGCGCGCCTACCCGGTACGCCCGAAGGACGCGAGCGACACCTGGTGGGTGCCCGCGCACCTGGGAGGTTCGGCGCCGACGCCCGAGCAGGTGAAGGGCGCCGAGGCGGCGGGCTGAATCGTCACTCCTGTACGGCGGCGCCGACCGGCGGGTGCACGGTGATCCGCGCGCCGGGGCTGGACTTCTCCAGGAGTTCGGCCAGTTCGGCGCCGGCCGCGACCAGGTCGCAGTGCGGCGCCATCCCTTCAAGGAGGAAGAGCGCGTTGACCGACTCCTCGGTGAGCCTGGTCCGCACTCCCTGGCGCCAGTTCCAGCGGCGGCAAGTGACGCCCTCGTCGTCGCACCACACCACTTCGCCGGCGTCGGGGTGCTCGATGACCGCCTCGCCGCCCGCCACCGTGTGGAAGGACTCCTCCCCCGTGGCCCGTACGAGCCGCATCGTCCCCCTGATGTGATCGGTGTCCTCGCCGCCGACCGGCACGAGATGGGCGACGCTGATGGCGTTGTAGACGTCGACGAGCCGGTTGACGCGCGGGAGCCCGCCCTCGGCCGCCGCCCGCCGGGCCAGCGCCTCGGCCGAGTTGCGGGTGCGGTTGGGCTTGGAGCCGAAGGCGGTGTAGGCGGCGCGCCAGGCGGCCATGTGCGGGTCCTCGTGCGGGGCGCGGCCCGCGAGCCGCTCGGCGAGGCGGCGCGCGGCGTCGTCGAGCAGCGCCGAACTCGCCGCGTCACTGGGCGCGTTGACGAGTCCGGAGGCCTCGACGGCGACATGGGTGAAGTCGGGCGCGACGGCCAGCACGTCCTCGGACACGGTGAGCGTGAGCGTCATGATCGGTGGTGCCTCACAGTTCGGTCGGATGGATCGGCCACAGCGACGGCCGGTCGGGCGCGGCCTTGAGCGCACTCAGAACAGCCGGATGCGGTACATCGTAAAGCACTGGGTAGTCCACTTCATTAAACTCCGGCCGCACCGTCCAGGCGAGGCGCTCCTCGTCGAGCGAGAACCGGGCGTCGATCCCCGGCTTGTTGCCCCGCGCGTCGATCCGCGCCCAGGCGTCCCGCCCCGGCAGCCGGACGGCGACGAGCCCGTGCACGAGGGGGTGGGAGCCGTCGTCGTCGGCGAGCCGCTGGTAGCAGAGGGCGGCCGGAATCGCCTCGGCGCGCAGCAGGGCCACCAGGGCGTGGGACTTGGCACAGCAGATGCCGGTGCGCTCGGCCAGGACGTCGGAGGCACGCCAGGTCACGCGCAGGGCGCCGGAGTCCTCGGAGTGCGGGATCTCGTCCCGGACGAAGGTGTAGGCCGCTTCGGCGTATGAATATGCGTCGGCGGCATGGGCGGCCAGCCGGGCTGCCGTCTCGCGCACCAACGGGTGCTGATGGTCGATGACCTCGTCCGCCGCGAGATAGGCGGAGAGTTGAGGGTTGTGCTGGATGAGCTCCATGGCACGCGAGCGTACGAATGCGGCCGACCGCAAGTCAATGACTTTACGGTCGGCCGCATAAGTATCACCCATCAGGCTCCGAGTGTCAGCGGGCCATCTCTTCCTTCAGCGCCGCGAGGAAGCCGTCCACGTCGTCCTCGGTCGTGTCGAAGGAACACATCCAGCGGACGTCACCGGCCTTCTCGTCCCAGAAGTAGAAGCGGTAGCGCTTCTGGAGCCGCTCGCTGACGTCGTGCGGCAGGCGCGCGAACACGGCGTTGGCCTGCACCTCGTGGAGGATCTCCACGCCGTGCACCTGACGCACGCCCTCGGCGAGGCGCCGGGCCATCGCGTTGGCGTGGCGGGCGTTGCGCAGCCACAGGTCCTTGGCGAGCATCGCCTCCAACTGGACCGAGACGAAGCGCATCTTGGAGGCCAGCTGCATGGACATCTTCCGGATGTGCTTCAGCCGGCGCCCCGCGTCCGGGTCGAGCACGACGATCGCCTCGCCGAACAGCATGCCGTTCTTGGTACCGCCGTACGACAGGACGTCCACGCCGACCGCGTTGGTGAACGTACGCATCGGCACGTTCAGCGACGCGGCGGCGTTGGATATGCGCGCCCCGTCCAGGTGGACCTTCATGCCGCGCTCGTGGGCGTGGTCGCAGATGGCCTTGATCTCGTCGGGCGTGTAGACCGTGCCCAGCTCGGTGTTCTGAGTGATCGAGACGACCTGCGGCATCGCGCGGTGCTCGTCCTCCCAGCCCCAGGCCTGGCGGTCGATCAGCTCGGGCGTCAGTTTGCCGTCCGGCGTCGGCACGGTGAGCAGCTTCAGCCCGGCCATGCGCTCGGGGGCGCCGCCCTCGTCCACGTTGATGTGCGCGGTCTCGGCGCACACCACCGCGCCCCAGCGGTCGGTCAGCGCCTGGAGGGCGGTGACGTTGGCGCCGGTCCCGTTGAAGACGGGGAAGGTCTCGGCGCCCGCGCCGAAGTGGCTGTGCATGACGCGCTGGAGGTGGTCGGTGTATTCGTCCTCGCCGTAGGCGATCTGGTGACCGCCGTTGGCGAGCGCGAGGGCCGCGAGGACTTCCGGGTGCGCTCCGGCGTAGTTGTCGCTCGCGAAACCGCGCACCGCCGGGTCGTGGTGCTGTCGCGCGTCCGTCCTCACGGCTTGGGGGTCAGCCACAGGCGCTGTCCGTTCACTTCTTGGGCGGGCTTGTCCCACACGCCGGCGATGGCGTCGGCCAGCTCCTTGACGTCGGTGAAACCCGCGAACTTCGCGTTGGGGCGCTCGGCGCGCATGGCGTCGTGCACCAATGCCTTGATCACCAGGATCGCAGCAGCGGCTGTCGGCCCGTCGGCCCCCTCGGCGGTCCCCGCCTTGCGGAACGCGTCGCCGAGCGCCAGCGTCCACGCCTCGGCGGCGGCCTTGCCCGCATTGTAGGCGGCGTTGTTCGCGGTGGGCTTGTGCGCGCCGGACTGGCTGACCAGCACGAAGCGGCCCCGGCCGCTGCGCAGCAGCGGGTCGTGGAAGGCGAGCGAGGTGTGCTGCACCGTCTTGATCAGCAGCTTTTCCAGCAGCTCCCAGTCGGCCAGGTCGGTCTCGGGGAAGGAGGCGCTGCCGCGCCAGCCGCCGACGAGGTGGACCATGCCGTCGACCCGCCCGAACTCCTTCTGGATGCGGTCCGCCCAGTCGCGGGTGGCCCGCAGGTCGAGGAGGTCCACGGTGTCTCCGGTGACGGTGGCCCCGCCGTGCGCGTACCGCGCGGCGTCCACGGCCTCGGCGAGCCGCTGCGCGTCCGAGTCGGCGCCCACCACGACGGCGCCCGCCTCGGCGAGGCGCAGCAGGGCGGCGCGGCCGGCCGGGCCGGCGGCTCCGGCCACGGCGACGACGGCTCCGTTGAGAGGTCCGTTGTTCATCTTCTTCGCCCCTTCCGTCCGAGCGCTCACGCGGCGGCTCCGGCCGGAGCGGAAGCGGCGGTGATCCCCTTGGTGGAGGCGATCACGTTCTTCAGCTTCTTGGAGAGCGCCTCATAGAACATGCTGAGCGGAAACTCGTCCGGAAGCACGTCGTCGACGAGCTTGCGGGGCGGCTGCGCGAGATCCAGGGCGTCGGGGCCCTTGGCCCAGCGCGATCCGGGGTGCGGCGCGAGGTAGGTGGAGACCAGCTCGTACGCGGCGAACCAGTGGACCAGCTTCGGGCGGTCGATGCCGTCGCGGTAGAGCTTCTCGATCTCGGCGCACAGCTGGTTGGTGACCTGCGGGGCGCGGTCCCAGTCGATGTGCAGCTTGTTGTCGGTCCAGCGCACCACGTCGTGCTTGTGCAGGTAGGCGAAGAGAAGCTGGCCGCCGAGCCCGTCGTAGTTGCGCACGCGGTCGCCGGAGACCGGGAAGCGGAACATCCGGTCGAACAGCACCGCGTACTGGACGTCGCGGCCGTGCCGGTTGCCCTCGGCGTCCAGCTTCACGGCCTCCTTGAACGCGGTGAGGTCGCAGCGCAGCTCTTCCAGGCCGTACATCCAGAACGGCTGGCGCTGCTTGATCATGAAGGGGTCGAAGGGCAGGTCGCCGTGGCTGTGGGTGCGGTCGTGGACCATGTCCCAGAGCACGAAGGCCTGCTCACAGCGCTCCTGGTCGGCCACCATCTCCCGGATGTCCTCGGGCAGTCCGAGCCCGAGGATGCGCACGGACGCCTCGGTCACGGCACGGAAGCGGGCCGCCTCGCGGTCGCAGAAGATGCCGCCCCAGGTGAAGCGCTCGGGCGCCTCGCGCACGGCGATGGTCTCCGGGAAGAGCACCGCGGAGTGGGTGTCGTACCCGGCGGTGAAGTCCTCGAAGGTGATGCCGCAGAACAGCGGGTTGTCGTAGCGGGTGGCCTCCAGCTCGGCGAGCCACTCGGGCCAGACCATACGCAGCACGACCGCTTCGAGGTTGCGGTCCGGGTTGCCGTTCTGCGTGTACATGGGGAAGAGGACCAGGCGCTGCAGTCCGTCGGCGCGGTCCGCGGCGGGGTGGAACTTCAGGAGCGAGTCCAGGAAGTCCGGCACGTCGAAGGCGCTGTCGGCCCACTTGCGCAGGTCGGCGATCAGGGCGTCGTGGTAGGCCGCGTCGTGCGGCAGCAGGGGCGAGAGCTGCTCGACGGCGGCGATCACCTGGTCGAGGGTGGCCTCGACGACCGCGCGGGGCGGGGCGCCCTCCGCGTCGAAGTCGATCGAGCCGTCCTTGGACTGCCAGGGCCGGATCTCCTCGACGGCATTCTTGAGCGCGGTCCACGCGGGGTGGTCGACCACCCGCCGGTCGGATACTGCGCCCCCCACGGCCGGGTCCTGCACAAGAATTTCCGTCATGTCACTTCCTCCACAGGAGAACCTCGCGTCAAGACACCGTATCCATGTTCGGTTGTTCCGCTCAAGAGGGATCTCAGTAAATTATCCTGCCGCGCGCACGTCACGCCGCTCTTCTTCCTGTGTTCACGCAATGGCACGGATATGGCTTCGGCCCGACGGGGCAGCGGGCAACCCCGGAGGGCGGCTGCCCGCCCGCGGGCCGGGCATGCGTACGGGACCGGGGGCCGCGCCCCGCGCCGGGTTGGCTTCAGGGACCGGTGCCGACGCGCGCCCCGGCGACGGTGGGATCCGCCAACCGCCCGCCCCGGATCACGGAGCATCCGACGTCCCCCCAAGGGCTTGTTTCCGGGCGCCGCGCTCACTTCAATGCGCCGTATGAGCAGCCGTGAGTCGACCGACGGGCCCGGCCCCCCGGCGCAGTTGCCGCCGACGGCGTGGGCAGTGCTCGGGCTGCTCTCGTTCCCCGGCGAGCGGACCGGCTACGAGCTCAAGAAGTGGGCCGACGCCTCGCTGCGGTTCTTCTACTGGGCGCCGGCGGTCAGCCAGATCTACGCCGAGCTGCGCCGCCTGGAGGGGCTCGGATACGTCACGTCCCGCCCCTCGGGGCCCGAGGAGCCGCGCCCCACCCGGCGGTACGCGATCAGCGAGGCCGGCCGCAGCGCGCTCGCCGGGTGGGCGGACTCCCCCGGGGCCGCGGGCCCGGCCGTCCTCAAGCACCCGCTGGTGCTGCGGGTCTGGCTCGGGCACCTGGCGGCGCCGCAGCGGCTGCGCGCTCTGGTCGGGGACCATCTGGTGCGCACCGAGGCCGAGTTGACGCGGGTACGGGCCGCGCTCGCGCGTGCCGAGGACGCCGAGGGCACCGACGGGTGGGCGTATCCCCGGATCGCGCTGCGCTGGAGCGAACGGCGGGAGCTGGCCGAGCTGGAGCTGGCGCGGGCGATGCTCGCCGATCTGGACGTGCTGGCGGCCCCCCGGGGTGGGGATCCGGACAATGACGACGGCTGGCCCGGCCCGGGGTGACGCCCGCGGGGCCCCGCGTCAAGGGCGACAGGAATCGCCCACGGGCGGGTGACACGGGTTGGCCCGCGCGAGGTGCGCACAGGTAGGACGGAGTCCTCCCGCCCCTCGCCCGCACCCCGGAGCCGCCCCCGTGAGTACCCGCGCAGTGCTTGTCGCAGCCCTCATCACCGGCTTCATCCTCGGGATCGCGTCAACCCGGGCGGACGACTCCGATGCCCCGCGCGAGCCGGGGTCCGTTGCGGTGGCGGGCCGTTAGGCTGCGGCTGCCGCGTGCGCACGGGACTGCGTCACGCGCGCATACCGCCGTCGACGGAAGCGAGGCCTGTCTTGACGTTCCTCACCATCGGTCACCGCGGGGTCATGGGTGTCGAGCCGGAGAACACCCTGCGGTCCTTCGTCCACGCGGAACGCGCGGGCATGGACGCCATCGAACTCGATCTGCACCTCAGCAAGGACGGCGCCCTCGTCGTCATGCACGACGCCGAGGTCGACCGCACCACGGACGGGGAGGGCCCCATCGGCGAGATGACCCTCGCCGAGCTGCGGGAGCTGGACGCGGGTCAGGGCGAGCGCATCCCCGTCTTCGAGGAGGTCCTCGACGCGGTGAAGACCCCGATCCAGGCAGAGATCAAGGATGTCGCCGCGGCCCGTTCGCTCGCCGAGGTGATCCTGCGGCGCGATCTCGTGAACCGGGTGGAGGTCTTGTCCTTCCACGACGAGGCGCTCGCCGAGATCGCCTCCCTCGTGCCCGGTGTGCGCACCGGGCTGGTCGACGACAGCTGGGGGCCCGATCTCCTCGACCGGGCCCGCGCCGTCGGCGCGAAGACCCTGGTCCTGAGCATCCACCGGCTCACCCTGGAGACGGTCGAGCGGGCCCACGCGGCGGGGTTCAAGGTGATCGGCTGGACCGTGAACACCCAGGACCACCTGCGTCTGGTGCGCGCCCTCCAGCTGGACGGCGCGACCACCGACTATCCCGAGATCCGCCGCACCGGCCGCTTCACCGCCTAGCGCCGCCTCACCCCAACTCCTTGACCAGCAGCTCGAATTGGAGATCGTCGCGCTGCGGCAGGCCGAAGCGCTCGTCGCCGTACGGGAAGGGCGTCATTTCTCCCGTACGGCGGTAGCCGCGCCGCTCGTAGAAGGCGATCAGCTCGTCGCGCACCGAGATCACCGTCATGTGCATCTCGCGCACGCCCCAGTCGGCCCGGGCGGTGCGCTCGGCCTCCGCGATGATCTGCTTGCCGAGGCCCGCGCCCTGCAGCGCCGGAGAGACCGCGAACATCCCGAAGTAGGCCGCGTCCCCGCGGTGTTCGAGCTGGCAGCAGGCGACCAGCACCCCGTCGCGCTCCACCGTGAGCAGCCTGCTGCCCGGCGTGGTGATGACCGCGCGCACCCCCTCGGGGTCGGTGCGCTGCCCCTGGAGGATGTCGGCCTCGGTGGTCCAGCCGGTGCGGCTGGAGTCCCCGCGGTAGGCCGACTCGATGAGCGGCACCAGCGCCTCGATGTCGGCTTCGGTGGCGTCCCGGTAGCTCAGCTCTCCGGCGGCCCGGCTGGCGGTGTCCATCGCGGTCTCCCTGCTGACTCGATTGCGCTGCGGCGGCCTCCCGAGCGTAACCCGGCCACTCCCGGCCACTAAGGTCCCGGTCATGGTGCACGTACTGAGCAGCCGGACCCTGTTGCGCCCCACCGACCCCGAGCGTTCGCGCGCCTTCTACGGCGGACAACTCGGTCTCCCCGTCTACCGCGAGTTCGGTACGGGGCCCGAGCGCGGCACGGTGTACTTCCTGGGCGGCGGCTTCCTGGAGGTGTCCGGCCGCGCCGAGCACCCTCCGGCGCCGGGACTCCAGCTGTGGCTCCAGGTGGCGGATGTGGCCGGGGCGCACGAGGAGCTCGTGGGGCGCGGGGTGGCGATCGCGCGGCCTCCGGTGCGCGAGCCGTGGGGACTCGTCGAGATGTGGATCGAGGATCCGGACGGGGTGCGCATCGCGGTGGTGGAGGTCCCGGCCGACCACCCGCTGCGCTTCCGCCCCTGACGCCGTCCCTCCGGGATCCCCGGTTCCGTAGCTCCCATTAGGCGTCTCGCGCGACGCCTCCCGACCGGTGGAGATCTCCCGCGCGCTCCCCTCGTGTGTCCCTGCGCCCGCGTATGCGGCCCCGTGGGCGGGCATCGACCTGTCGGCAGGGCGATCCATCGAGCGTCATCGAGCGGGGAGGTACGCCGTGCACGGTCCGGTGCTGCCCGGCTGGCTGCTGGTCGCGCTGTGCGCGGCGACCGGCGCGTCCTGTCTGCTGCGGATGCGCGGTGGTCCCGCGGAGGCCCGCGGCGCGGCGGCCGGCGAGGCGGTGATGGGGTTCGGGATGGCCGCGATGGCCGTGCCGGCCGCGTTCCTCGCACCCTCGCCGTGGACGGCGGCCGTGTACGCGGTGGTCTTCGGCGGCGCCGCGCTGCGGGCGCTGTGGCTGGCGCGGGGCGGTGCGCACCACCTGCACCACGCGGTGGGCTCGCTGGCCATGGTCTACATGGCGCTCTCGATGCCGGGCGGCGCCGCGGGCACCCACGCGGGGCACGAGGGGCACGCGGCGGGCGGGCTGCCGCCGCTGACCGGGGCGCTGCTCGTGTACTTCGCGGTCTACGTCCTGTCGGCGGGGGCGCGGCTGCTGCCCTCGGGCACGGCGGGCGGCCCCACCCTCGCCGTCTCCTGGGGCGCGCGGCCCGAGCTGGCCCTGGCGTGCCGGCTCTCGATGGGGATCGCCATGCTGGCGATGCTGGTGACCGTCTGAGCCGCCGCCCTCGCAGGCCGGCGTCGTGGCGTACGTCACTTGGCGGCCGCCGCCATACCTATCGGAGCAGCCCCGCTCATAGGCTGAGGCCATGACGGTCTCCCTCGCGTTGCTGGTGCTCGGCCTGGTGTCCGCCGTCGCCGCCCCGCGACTGCTGGCCCGCGCCGACTGGGTCGAGCGCGAGCCGGTGGTGGCGCTGTGGGTCTGGCAGTGCGCGGTGGCGGCGGTCCTGCTCTGCTTCGGGCTCGCGATGGTCATCAGTGCCGCGTCCGCCTGGCAGACCGTGCGCGGCCAGGTGTTCGCGCCCGCGCCCCGCGCCGTCGTCGAGGCCTACGCGCTCGGCCCGTACGGCCCCTGGTCGGCGGCGCTCGCGGTGGTCCTCTTCCTCGGTGGCGCCTGGACCGGGGCGATGCTCACGCGGGAGATCAGGGACAGCTGGGCGCGCCGTCGCCGGCGCCGCGCGGAGCTGCGGCTGCGCTCGCCCCTGCTGCCCGGCGAGGAGCCCTCGGGCGAGCGGCTGGTGGTCCTGGAGGCGGCCCGGCCCGACGCCTGGTGGCTGCCCGGCCAGACCCCCCAACTGGTCATCACCACGGCGGCACTTCAGCGCCTGAAGGGCCGTCAGCTCGATGCGGTACTGGCCCATGAGCTCGGGCACGCGCGGGCCCGGCACGACTGGCTGCTGCACTGCTCGGGCGCGCTCGCCCGGGGGTTCCCGCAGGTGCCGGTGTTCGCCGCGTTCCGCGACGAGATGCACCGTCTGGTGGAGCTGGCCGCCGACGATGTGGCGTCCCGCCGCTTCGGACGCCTCACGATCGCGCTCGCGCTGGTCGAACTCAACGAGCACCGGGGAGTGTTCGGGCCCTGTCCCACGCCCGAGGGCCAGCTCCCCCAGCGGGTGCACCGGCTCCTGTCGGCGGCTCCGAGGCTGTCCGCGAGTCACCGGCTGCGGCTGACCGCGTACGCCGCCCTGGTGCCCGCCGTGCCGCTCGTCGTGGCCTTGGTGCCAGGGCTGCACGCCCTGGGCCGGCCGTAGCCGGCCCTCTCCTCCTGGATCTTCCGCATGCTGCTCGCCCCCTCCGAGACCCGCCCGGCCGTGCCGCTGCGCACCGGCCTCGTCTGCGCCCTGCTCGCCGGCGTCCTGCTGGTCGCGGTGGTCGCCCAGTGGGATCCGCTGATGGCATGGGACCGCCTGACGGCCGACGGTCTGCACCGGCGGGCGGTCGCCGATCCGGGCCTCACCCACCTCAACCGGATCCTGAGCGACTGGGTGTGGGACCCGTGGACGATGCGCGCCCTGCTCGCGGTGGTCGTCGCGGTCCTGCTGCGCCGGGGCGAGCGGCTCCTCGCGCTGTGGGTCGCGGCGACGAGCGGCCTCGGCACGGCCGTGCAGCAGGGGCTCAAGGCGGCCGTCGGCCGGGACCGGCCGCGCTGGCCGGACCCGGTGGACTCGGCGGGGTACGCGGCCTTCCCGTCGGGCCACGCGCTGAGCGTGACGGTCGCCTTCGGGCTGCTCGTCTGGCTGCTCGCGCTGCACGGGGCCGGGCGCCGGGCGCGTGCGGCCGTCCTCGCGGCCGGGGTGCTGTCCGCGCTCGGCGTCGGGTTCACCCGGCTGTTCCTGGGCGTGCACTGGTTCTCGGACGTGCTGGGCGGCTGGCTGATCGGGGTGGCGGTCGTCGCGCTGAGCGCGGCCGCCCACGCCCGCTGGGCCTTGAAGCACCGGGGATGAGCACGCGAGGATCGCGGGCATGACGATCAAGGGCGTTCTCTTCGACTTCTCCGGCACCCTCTTCCGCGTCGAGCCGGTCCAGGACTGGCTCTCCGCCGTGCTCGACGCGTCCGGCACCACCCTGCCGCCCGCCGAACTGGCGCGGTGCGCACAGGAGTTGGAGGAGGCCGGTGCACTGCCCGGCGGCGCCAACCCGCTGCGGATACCCGCACACCTGGCGGAGCTGTGGCCCGTGCGGGACCGGAGCGCCGCGCTCCACCGCACGACGTACACCGCTCTCGCGCGCGAGGTGGAACTGCCCGACCCGGCCCTGTACGACCGGCTCTACGACCGCCACATGACCCCGGCCGCCTGGCGTCCGTACCCCGACACCGGGCGGGTCCTCGCCGGGCTGCGGGAGCGGGGCGTCAAGGTCGGCGTGGTCAGCAACATCGGCTGGGACCTGCGGCCGGTGTTCCGCGCGCACGGTCTGGACGACCACGTGGACGCGTATCTGCTGTCCTTCGAGCACGGCGTGCAGAAGCCGGACGCGCGGCTGTTCAAGGCGGCCTGCGAGGCGCTCGCGCTCGACCCGGGCGAGGTGTTGATGGTGGGGGACGACCGGCGGGCCGACGGCGGCGCCGCGGCGCTCGGCTGCGCGGTGCACTTCGTCGACCATCTGCCGGTGGAGGAGCGGCCGGACGCTCTGCTGCCGGTGCTCGCGCGGGCCGCGGAAGGCAGCTGAGCAGCCACCGGGCGCGCCGGGAGAAGGGCTTGGAAGGGGGCCACCCGTCCGGGGTGATCCCCCGCGTCACCCCGAACGAGCAGCCCATGCGCAGGTCAGGCCCCGGCTAGGGGGTACCGCCCTGCGACAGCCTGAGTATATTGGCTCTCAGCCAGTCAACGCAGGAGTTACAGCATGTCCCCGCGCAGCGCAGCGGTCAATGAAGAACTGCGCAGACGTTCTCGCGAGCGGCTGCTGCAAGCCACTGTGGAGCTGGTGGCCGAACGTGGCTATGAGTCGACGACGCTCGGCGACATCGCGGACCGGGCCGGTTCGGCCCGCGGCCTGGTGTCGTACTACTTCCCGGGCAAGCGCCAGCTGCTCCAGTCCGCGGTGCACCGCCTCATGCATCTGACCCTGGAGGCGGGCCTGGAGCGCGAGCCGCGCACCGACGACGGGAGGGAGCGGCTGGCCCGGGCGATCGACGCGATCCTCGGGCTCACGCATGCCCAGCCGGTCCTCATGCGGGCCCACATGGCCGGGATCCTCCAGGCCCAGGGCTTCGTGCAGTGCCCCGAGCAGCAGCGCCTGGCCGCGCTGCTGCGGGACACCGTCGAGCGGTACGGGGCGCAGGACGTGGACACCGAGTACCCGCTGCTGCGCGCCAATCTGATGGGTGCCGTCTTCGCCGCGCTCATCCCGGGCGCCCCGATGGACGCGGCCACCTTGCGGGCCGAGCTGTTCCAGCGGTACGGACTGGAATGGGAGCTGGGCTCGCCGCCCGGCCGGACCCCCTGATCGGCGGCGGACGTCTACCCGCCGTGTGCCGGGCGGTGCCATCCTGAAGACCCCTGCGGTCTTCTGTGGTTCTCTCGTCCAAGGAGCACCCGCCATGCTGCGCATCGCCGTCGTCGGATCCGGGCCGAGCGGGGTCTACACCGCCCAGAGCCTGGTGGAGCAGAGCGCGCCCCAGGACATCCACGTGGACGTGCTCGACCGGCTGCCGTGCCCGTACGGTCTGGTCCGTTACGGGGTGGCGCCGGACCACGAGAAGATCAAGTCGCTGCAGAACAACCTCCGCACGGTCCTGGAGGACGGCCGCATCCGCTTCCTGGGGCATGTCGAGGTGGGCCCGGGCGGCGTACCGCCAGAGCTGCTGCGGCGGCTCTACCACGCGGTGGTGTACTGCGTGGGCGCCAAGTCCGACCGGCGCCTGGGCATCCCCGGCGAGGACCTGCCGGGCAGCTTCTCGGCCACAGAGTTCGTGTCCTGGTACAGCGCGCACCCCGACAGCGACCCCGACTCCTTCGTCCTGGGCGCCCGTTCGGCCGTGGTGATCGGCGCGGGCAACGTGGCGGTGGACGTGGCGCGCATGCTGGCCCGCGGCGCGGACGAGCTGCGGCCGACCGACGTGCCGCAGTCCGCGCTCGGCGCGCTCGCCGTCAGCCGGGTGCGCGAGGTGCACATGGCGGCACGCCGGGGCCCCTCGCAGGCCCGGTTCACCACCAAGGAGCTGCGGGAGCTGGGCGCGCTGCCGGGCGCCGACGTCGCGGTGGACATCGACGAGCTGGCCCTGGATCCGGACTTCGTGGACCCCGCGGCGCTGCCCGGCCCGGTGCGGCGCAACGTGGAGGTGCTGCGGGGCTGGATCGGGCGGCCGCCGCGGCCGGGCACCCGGCGGCTGAGCCTGCGCTTCTACCTGCGACCCGTGGAGCTGGTGGAGCGCGACGGCAGGGTGGGCGCGGTGCGCTTCGAGCGGACGGTGCCGGACGGCTCGGGCGGCGTGCTCCCCACCGGGAGGTACGAGGACATCGAGGCGCAGCTGGTGCTGCGGGCGGTCGGCTACCGCGGGGTGGCGCCGCAGGGCCTGCCGTTCGACCCGGCGACTGGGACGGTGCCGCACGCGGCGGGCCGGGTGCTGCGGGAGGGGGCGCCGTCGCCGGGCGAGTACGTGGCGGGCTGGATCAAGCGCGGCCCGACGGGCGTGATCGGCACCAACCGCCCCTGCGCCAAGGAGACGGTGACCTCGCTGCTCCAGGACGCCCCGCTCCTGGCCGGGCGCCCTGCGGCGGCCGAACCCCTGGACGCGCTGCGGGAGTTGGGGCTGCGGCCGGTGACCTGGCAGGGCTGGCTGGAGATCGAGCGCGCCGAGGCCGAGCTGGGCCGCTCGCTGGGGCGCCGTTCGGTGAAGATCCCCGACTGGGACGGGCTGCTGGCGGCTGCGCTGGGCGCGGGCTGAGGCCGCGCGCTCAGCCGTCGGCGCCCAGGCGCCCGGCCTGCCGGGCCGCCGCGTCCAGGACGCTGTCGAGCAGGCCGGGGAAGAGCGCGTCGAGGTCGGCGCGGCGCAGGCCGTTCATCTTGGCGGTGCCCCGGTAGACCTGCTGGATCACACCGCTCTCGCGCAGCACCCGGAAGTGGTGGGTGGTCGTCGACTTGGTGACCGGCAGCACGAAGTACGAGCAGGAGAGCTCCCCGTCGTGTGCGGCCAGCGCCCGCACCACGCGCATCCGCATCGGGTCGGACAGCGCGTGCAGGATGCCCTCCAGGCGGATCTCGTCGCGCGCGGGGTGGGCGAGTTCACGGGTGTTCGTCGCGGTGGTCACGGGATCGATTGTACGAGACTCGTCGTAGTTTGACATCTGCCGTACTACGATGAGTATCGTACGAAGCGATCCCGGCGCCGCACCGGCGCCCCGGGCCGTCCGACTGGAGTCTGCCGTGTCTGCTGCGAGTGCCCTCTTCGAGCCCTACACCCTGCGGTCCGTGACCACCCCGAACCGGGTCTGGATGGCGCCGATGTGCCAGTACTCCGCCGAGGCCTTCGGGCCCCACGCGGGCGTCGCCCACGACTGGCACTTCGCCCACTACGCGGCGCGCGCCACCGGCGGCACCGGCCTGATCCTGGTGGAGGCCACCGCCGTCAGCCCCGAGGGGCGGATCTCACCGGGAGACCTGGGCATCTGGAACGACACCCAGGTCGAGGCGCTGCGCCGGATCACCGCGTTCCTGGAGGGCCAGGGCACCGTGCCCGGGATCCAGATCGCGCACGCCGGACGCAAGGCCTCCACGGACCGCCCCTGGCGGGGCGGGGCGCCGTTGAAGCCCGGGACCGAGGAGGGCTGGCAGCCGGTCGCGCCGAGCCCGGTCGCCTGGGACGAGCACCACACCGTACCGAGCGAGCTGACGATCGATCAGATACAGGAGATCGTCGGCCAGTTCGCGGACGCGGCCCGCCGGGCGCTGGCGGCCGGGTTCAAGGTCGTCGAGATCCACGGTGCGCACGGCTATCTGATCGGCCAGTTCCTCTCCCCGCACTCCAACAAGCGCACCGACCGCTACGGCGGCTCGTTCGAGAACCGCACCCGCTTCGCCCTCGAAGTCACCGACGCCGTACGGGCGGTGTGGCCCGAGGACCTGCCGCTCTTCTTCCGCGTCTCGGCCACCGACTGGCTGGAGGAGGGCGGCTGGAGCGCGGACGAGACGGTGCGCCTGGCCGCGCTGCTCAAGGAGCACGGCGTGGACCTCCTGGACGTGTCGACGGGCGGCAACGCCGCGGGCGTACGCATCCCGACCGGCCCGGGCTACCAGGTGCCGTTCGCCGAGCGGGTGCACAACGAGAGCCCGCTCGCGGTCGCGGCCGTCGGCCTGATCACGGAGCCGGGGCAGGCCGAGAAGATCCTCGCGAACGGCGAGGCGGACGCGGTCCTGCTGGGCCGCGAGCTGCTGCGCAACCCCTCGTGGGCCCGCCAGGCCGCCCGCGAACTGGGCGGCGAGGTGCGCGTGCCGGACCAGTACCACCGCTCGGTCTGAGCCGGGCGACCCACGGCTCAGCCGACCTCGAAGGGCCCGCTCACCCCGGTGAACGGGCCCTTGGCGCTGTCCCCGTGGTACCCCACCCGGTAGGCCCCGGGCGGGGTGTCCGCCGGGATGTTCCAGGTGACGGTGGCGATCGAGGTCGCGGCGCCGGCGCGGGTCCAGCGGAACACGGTGGACCAGTCGCCGTCGTCCGCGACGCGCGTCCACGATCCGTCGGGGCCGCGGCGCTCCACGGACAGGTAACTGCCGCCCCTGCGCAGGTCGTTGGAGGGGTGTGCGGCCACGAAGGAGGCCGTGGCGCGCCGGCCGATCAGCGAGAAGTCCAGCAGGTCGCCGAACCGGCGGCCCGGATGCGGCGCGTCCGGGCCGGACCGGCGGCGCGCCGGGCGCGCCGGCCGTGCGGGTTCCGGCGTGCCCGGGTCGACGGGGGTGCCGTCGCGCAGCGCGGTCGCGAGGCCCGCCACGCTCTGGCACAGCGCGGGCAGCTCCCAGCGCCCGAACAGCGTGCTGCCCCCCTCGTACTCCTGGGCGTCGTACTCCTCGGGCGTCGTCACATAGTGGACGTAGCCGTTGCTGTATCCGGCGACGAGGACATCACGCGGGTCGGCGCCGACGATCGCGGCGACCGTGCGCCGCAGCCGCAGTCCGGCCACGACGGTGACCTCGCCGGGAATGCCGATGAGGAACAGCGGACCGATGCGCAGGAGTTGGAGGGCCGCGTACTCCTGGACCATCGGCACGATCCGGTTGAGCGGACCGGCGGGGAGGGCGAGCGCCTTGGGGTACTGGGCGTCGCGCAAGGCGGGCGCGAGGGGGTAGACCAGCCGCCGCGAGACCGCGTCCCACAGGGGGTTGGCCCCGGGCCTGAAGCCCCTGAAGCCCGGGCCGTCGACGCGGGCCCCGGCGAAGGCGGCCGCTCCGGCCATGGGCGGCGAGGTGCGGTGGACGCGGCCGTCGCCGGTGAACTCCGGGCGCACCTCGACGGCGGACAGGTGCACGCGGGTGGCGCGGAAGTCGAGCCCGCCGGAGATCACCCTGCCCCCGGTGAGCGCGGCCGCGGCCTCGTACTGGCGGGTGCCGATGATCCGGGTGTTGGCGAACTGGTCGTCGGTCGGACCGCGGCCGGGTGCCAGTCGGAGGTTGGGCGACATGTCGCCCGCGTTCGTCTGCGCGAAGGCGGTCACCAACTCCGGCGCGGCGCCGGAGAGATGGTCCACTCCCCCGACCGCGCGCTCCCAGTGCAGGGCGGCGTAGCCCTTGTTGTCCGCGCTGATCAGCCGGTTGCGGTTGGTCATGCTGGTGTTGTGGGTGGCGAACCAGTTGACGGCGCCGACGAGCCGGCCGTCGCGCTCGATGGCGAGCAGCGTGGTCTGGGGGTCGACGCCGTCCGGAAAGTGGGCGCGCTCGTCCGCCGGGTTGCGCTCGAAGGCCCGGCGCGACCGATTGACGCTGGCGCCGGTCAACTCCCCGTGCGCGAGCCGAAGATGCCCGGGTGCCAGATCGGCGACGGCCGCGCGGGCGGCCTCGGTGATGCCGTCGGTGATCGCATCGAACGTACGCTCCCGGAAGCCGCCGGTGTTGCTGTTGTAGAGCCGGTGGTGGAAGTAGCCGCCAGGTCCGCAGTGGGTGTGGGTGGCGGTCAGCATCACATTGGACGCGCCGTAGCCCTCGGGCAGCCGCCGCAGCACCTCCCGCACGACGGCGTCCGACATCAGCGGCAGCTCGCACACCACAAGGAGGAGCCGGACGCCGTGCTCCTCGAAGGCGAAGGCGCGGGCCCGCTGGCGGGTGTGGATTCCCGCGCTCTGCTGGTCCGCCCTGCCGTAGCCGAGCAGTCCGCACTCGGCGGCCTCCCCGGTGATGTCGGCGATGCCGCGCCCGGCTCGAAATCCCATGCGGGGCAGGCTAGTTGACGTGGTCCGGGTCGGAGTCGGCGATCTGCTCGTAGAGCGGCTGGGCCTGGAACCAGCCCGCGAAGTGGCCGCCGAGCTGGCCCCGGGTGTGCAGGGCGGTCTCGCGGTCGATGTGGCGCGGGGTCCCGGCGGCCATGGCCAGGAGCTGGGCCTGGCAGGAGCGCTCCATGGTGATGAACCACCACACCGCCTCGGCGACCGAGTGGCCCACGGTCAGCAGCCCGTGGTTCTGGAGGATCACCGCCTTGTACGCGCCGAGCGCCGCGGCGATCCGCTTGCCCTCCTCGGCGTCGCTGACCACGCCCCGGTAGTCGCTGTAGAGACCGTGGTCCTCGAAGAAGGCGCAGGCGTCCTGGGTGAGGGGGTCGAGGCGGATGCCGAGGGAGGAGAACGCCTTGCCGTGCAGCGAGTGCGCGTGGGCGGCGGCCACCGCGTCGGGGCGCGCCTGGTGGACCGCGGCGTGGATGACGAACGCGGCGCGGTTCACCGGGCGGTCGCCGTGCAGGAGGTTTCCCTCGTGGTCGACGAGGATCAGGTCGGACGCCCTGATCCGGCCGAAGCTCATGCCGAAGGGGTTCACCCAGAAGCGGTCGGGGTGCTCCGGGTCGCGGACGGTGATGTGCCCGGCCACCCCCTCGGAGAAGCCGAAGCGGCCGAACAGCCGGAATCCGGCGGCCAGTTGCTCCATGCGGTGGCGGCGCTCCTCGGCCACGTCCTCGAAGACCGGCGGCAGGGGAACGGTGGCCCCCTCGGGCATGGGGCCCGCCGCGCCCGCGATCACCTCGGCGGGGGCCGGAGCCGCGCCTTCGTCACTCATCTGGGTGCCTCCTGGGGGGAGTTGGCCGGGCTATGGAGAGGGGTTGCCGGACGGCTCGGATCGGATACATTCGCGTATCCGATACGCGTTCGGATGCTTTCCGAGCGCGCACGCGCTGTCAAGGGTCCGGGAGGGACACGTGCCCAGGGGAATGACGAAGCGGCGGCCGCAGACGCTGGCCCGGCTGCTCGACGCCGCGCTCGACGTGTTCGCGGAGTCGGGGTTCGGGGCGGCCAGGATCGAGGACGTCTGCCGGCGCGCGGGCTACACCCGGGGCGCCTTCTACTCCAACTTCGCCTCCAAGGAGGAGCTGTTCTTCGCGCTCTTCGACGCGCACGCGGCACGCGAACTGGAGCGGATCACCAGGCTGGCCGACGCGACCGACGACGGCGACCTCTCGGTGGCCCGCATCGCCGCACTGCTCGCCCACATCGAGCCGGACGAGCGCACCTGGTATCTGGTGACGACCGAGTTCACCCTGTACGCGATCCGCAACCGCGAGGCGGCCGCCCGGCTGGCCGAGCACGACGCACGGCTGCGCGAGGAGGCCACGGCGCTGCTCGGAGCGCTGCTGGCGCGGGCCGGGCTCCGGCCGCGCGGGGACCTGGCCGAACTCGTACGCGTCGTGGTCGCTCTGCGTGAGGGAGCGCTCGGGCAGAGTTATGTGGAGCCGGATGCCCTGGCACCGGGCGCCCTGGCCGAACGGTTCCTGCCGTACCTGGTGGAAGCGCTGACCGAACCCGCCTGAGCTGCCGCTTTCCTGGTCTTGGAGGCCGTTGTCAGTGGCCGGGTGCACACTGGCCACTATCCGGAACAACGGCGTTTTGGAGGGACCGGCATGTCTGAAGTACTGCTCACCGTGGGTACGCGCAAAGGGCTCTTTCTGGGCCGCAGGCGCGGCGCGATCTGGGACTTCGACGGTCCCCACTTCAACGCCCAGGCGGTGTACTCCGTCGCCATCGACACCCGGCGGGAGCCCACGCCGCGGCTCCTGGTCGGCGGGGACAGCACCCACTGGGGACCGTCCGTGTTCCACTCCGACGACCTGGGCCGCAGCTGGACCGAGCCGAAGCAACCGGCCGTGAAGTTCCCCGAGTTCACCGGCGCCTCCCTGGAGCGGGTCTGGCAGCTGCGCCCGGCCGGACCCGAGGCGCCGGGGGTGGTGTACGCGGGCACGGAGCCGGCCGCGCTGTTCCGCTCCGAGGACGGCGGCGAGAGCTTCGCGCTCGTTCGGCCGCTGTGGGAGCACCCGACCCGCTCGCGCTGGGTCCCCGGCGGCGGGGGCGAGGGCCTGCACACCGTCGTCACGGACCCGCGGGACGCCCGGGCGCTGACGGTCGCCGTGTCCACGGCGGGCGTCTTCCGCACCACGGACGGCGGGCAGAGCTGGGCGCCCGCGAACAGGGGCGTCTCGGCGGTCTTCCTGCCGGACCCGAACCCGGAGTTCGGCCAGTGCGTCCACAAGGTCGCCCAGGACCCGGGCGACCCGGACCGGCTGTACCTCCAGAACCACTGGGGGGTCTACCGCAGCGACGACGCCGGCGGGCAGTGGACGGACATCGGCGCGGGCCTGCCCTCCACCTTCGGTTTCGCCGCCGCCACCCATCCGCGCCGCTCCGGCACCGCCTACGTCTTCCCCATCACGGCCGACTCCGACCGGGTCCCGGCCGACAACAAGTGCCGGGTCTTCCGCACCGAGGACGCGGGCAAGAACTGGGAGCCCCTCTCGGCGGGCCTGCCGCAGGACGCCCATTACGGCACGGTGCTGCGCGACGCGCTGTGCACGGACGACGCCGATCCGGCGGGGGTCTACTTCGGCAACCGCAACGGCGAGGTGTACGCGAGCGCCGACGACGGCGACAGCTGGACACTGCTCGCCTCGCACCTTCCGGACGTGCTGTGCGTACGGGCCGCGGCGATCGGTTGACGGGCGGGGGAATGCGGCGGGTGCTGCGCCAGTAGAGTGACGGCCGTGGCAGCACGACCGTTGAAAGAGATCGTCGAGCCCGGCTGGGCGGACGCACTGGAACCCGTGGCCGGGAAGATCGCCGCGATGGGCGACTTCCTCCGGGAGGAGATCGCGGCAGGACGCACCTACCTGCCGTCAGGACCGAACGTACTGCGGGCATTTCAGCAGCCGTTCCACGACGTCCGGGTGCTGATCGTCGGCCAGGACCCGTATCCGACGCCGGGGCACGCCGTGGGCCTGTCGTTCTCCGTCGCGCCCGAAGTGCGGCCGCTGCCCGGCAGCTTGGAGAACATCTTCCGCGAGCTGCACTCCGACCTCGGCGTGGGGAGGCCGTCCAACGGCGACCTCACGCCGTGGACACGGCAGGGGGTGCTGCTGCTCAACAGGGCGCTGACGACCGCGCCCCGCAAGCCCGCCGCCCACCGGGGCAAGGGCTGGGAGGAGGTCACCGAACAGGCCATCCGGGCACTGGTCGCGCGCGGCACCCCGCTGGTCTCGGTGCTGTGGGGCAGGGACGCCCGCAACCTGCGCCCGCTGCTCGGCGACCTCCCGGCGATCGAGTCCGCGCACCCCTCCCCCATGTCGGCGGACCGCGGCTTCTTCGGCTCACGGCCCTTCAGCCGTACGAACGAACTTCTCCAGCGGCAGGGCGCCCAGCCCGTCGACTGGCGCCTGCCGTGACGGACGGAGGCGCGCCCTGGGTGCTCGGGGTCGACTCGGGCGGATCCGGCGTGCGCTTCGCCCTGCGCCGGTCGGAGCCGGGCTCCCCGGTCGAGACGGTGGCCTCGAAGGAGCCGGTGCGGACCGGCCCCGGCGGGATCGACGCCGGGCACCTGCTTGATCAACTGCTCCCAGCGGCCGATGAGTTGAGGGCGCGCACCGGGGCGGAGCGCATCACGGCGGTGGCGGTCGGCGCGGCCGGGATGGCCACGCTCGGCGACGCGTTGCGGGCCGAACTGCCCGGCGCGCTGGCCCGTTCGCTCGGCGTGCACACCCTCGCCCTGGCCGCCGACGCGGTCACCGCCTACGCGGGCTCGCTCGGCCAGCGGGCCGGGGCGGTGGTCGCCGCGGGGACCGGGATGATCGCGCTCGGCACCGACCTCGACGGCTGGCGGCGCTCCGACGGCTGGGGGCATCTGCTCGGCGACTGCGGTGGCGGCGCCTGGATCGGCCGGGCCGGGCTCGAGGCGGCCCTGCGCGCCCACGACGGGCGGCGGGGCGGCTCGGCGGTGCTGCTCGCCCGGCTGAAGGCGGTGTTCGGCGCCCCGGGCGAGCTGCCGGGGCTGCTGTACCCGCGCGGCGACCGGCCCGCGGTGCTGGCCTCGTTCGCGCCCGAGGTCGCGCGGTGCGCCGCCGGCGACCCGGTGGCGGCCGGCATCCTGCGGGACGCGGCCCGGCACATCGTCGAGGCGGCCGCCGCGGTCTGCCCGCCAAACAGCCGGGAAGCGCCCCAAGTGGCGCTCACCGGGGGCCTGTTCAAGCTGGGCGACCCCCTTCTCGTACCGCTGCGGGAGGAGCTGGGCCGCCAACTGCCGTACGTCCGCACGGTCGAAGCGGCCGGGGATCCGCTCGACGGCTCGCTGCTCATCGCGGCGAGCCTCGCGGGCGCGGAGCTGCGACTGCCGCGTGACCCGCGCATGTTGTGGATCGCGACCGAGTGAGTGCCGGGTCAGACCAGGACAGTTGATCTTTATGTCACTCTCCGGGAAAATCGGGACAGATACCGCTCAGCTGTCCCCTCCCCGAACAGTCGCCCGCGCAAAACCAGTAGCATGCGACGCCATGAGCACCCCCACTGGGCCAGCATCCGGCCTGCCCGTACGAATGCCGCGACCCCGCCAGTCCGGCCGGCACCGCCGCCCGGAACCGGTGGTTGCTCCGGAGGGCGCGCCCGCGCTCGTTCTCGCCGTTCCCGGCACTCCCGGCCCCGCTGTGCGCAGCCTGGCCGACGAGGTCATCAGCATCGCCCGCTCCGAGCTGCCCGGCCTGCACGCCCGCATCGGCTACCTGGACAGCACCGAGGCCGACTCCGCCGAGTACCCCACGCTCGACGCCGTTCTCGCCCAGACCGAGGCCGAGCGCGGCGCGCGCGTCGAGCAGGCGCGCGCGGCGGGCCGCGAGGTCGCCGACCCGCAGGGCCCGGCCGCCGTCGTCGTGCCGCTGCTCGCGGGCCCCGACAGCGCCCTGATCCGCCGGATACGGCAGGCGGTCATGGACAGCCGCGCGGCCGCCGAGCTGACCGATGTGCTCGGCCCGCACCCGTTGCTCGCCGAGGGCCTGCACGTGCGGCTCTCCGAGGCCGGTCTGGCCCGCGCCGACCGCGCCCGGCTCTTCACGGTCGCGACCGCCGCCGACGGGATCATCCTGGCGACGGTCGGCGGCGAGGAGGCCGTGCAGGCCGCCGGGATCACCGGCATGCTGCTCGCCGCGCGGCTCGCCGTGCCGGTGATGGCCGCCGCGCTCGACCAGGAGGGCGCGATCGCGGCGATGGCCGCACAGCTGCGCGGCTCGGGTTCGGTGCAGCTCGCCGTGGCCCCGTACCTGATCGGCCCGGAGGTGGCCGACGGGCTGCTCGACGCCGCCGCCAAGGAGGCCGAGTGCGCGGTCGCCGAGGCGCTCGGCGCCTACCCGGCGATCGGCAAGCTGGTCCTGTCGCAGTACGCGGCGGCGCTGGGCATCACCCCGCAGCCGCAGGGATCGCCGGTTCACTGACCGTACGCACCACGTAAAAAGCGGGGCCGCACCGGACGTCCGGTGCGGCCCCGCCGTGGTGCGGGTCGCCGTCAGCGGAAGACGACGCACGAGGCGGCGGGCGCTTCGAGGGAGCCCGCCCGGGCCGGGATGCCGGTGGAGGCGTCGATCGCGAACCAGGTGACGTCGCCGGAGCGCTCGTTGGAGGCGTACAGGCGGCGTCCCGAGGGGTCGAGGGTGAGATCGCGGGGCCAGTGGCCGCCGCAGTCCACGGTGGTGACGAGGCGGGCCCGCTTCCCCGCCTCGTCCAGCGAGAGGACCGCGATCGAGTCGTGCCCGCGGTTGGCCACCCACACGAAGCGTCCGTCGTGGGCGACGACGACCTCCGAGGGATAGGTCTCCTGGCTCACGCCGTCCGCCACGACGCGCGTCTCCCCGAGGGGTTCGAGGACGCCGCCGTCGGCGTCCCAGCGGCACACGGTCAGCGTGGGCGCCAGCTCGTTGAGGACGTACGCGTGCCGGCCCGCCGGGTGGAAGGCGAGGTGGCGGGGTCCGCTGCCGGGCCGCAGCGCGGCCTCGCTGTGCAGGCGCAGGGCGCCGGTTCGCGGATCCAGTTCGCAGACGCGTACGGAGTCGGTGCCGAGGTCGACGCTGAGGAGCCAGCGGCCGCTCGGGTCGGCGAGCACCTGGTGGGCGTGCGGCTCCCGCTGGCGGTCGGGGTGCGGGCCCGATCCGTGGTGCGTGAGGACGGACGCCGCCGGGCCGAGGTCCCCGCCGGGCCGGACCGGCAGCACGGTGACGCTGCCGGAGCCGTAGTTGGCCGTGACGAGGTGCCCGGCGGCCAGCGCAAGGTGGGTGGGGCCCGCACCGTCCACCGCGACGGGCTCGCCGATCGGCCGGGGCACCGGCGCGGTGATGTCGAAGGCGGCTGCCGTTCCGTCGGCGCTCTCCCCCACGGCGTACAGGACGGCTCCGTCCGCGGAGGCCGCCAGATACGACGGGTTGGCGACGGCCGCCGTGGAGCCGAGCGGCGTGAGCGCTCCGGTCTCCTCGTCGACGGCGACCGCGGTCACCCCCCGACCGCCCGCCGTGGTGAACGACCCGATGAACGCCCGAGCGGCCCTGTCCCTGCCCACGCGCAACCCCTCTCCGCCGAAGCCGCCCCGGCGACCCGGAGCCGACCCGCACCGCTGTGCTCCGGGGACCGTAGCAGGGGGTCTGGACCAACTGGGCGGCGTGGCAGGGGTGTCCAGCCGCGATGGGGCCGGTCCGACCGGTCAGGCCGCTGCCAGCGGCGCCCGGGGTGGAGACGTGAGCGGGGCGGCCAGTTCCGCCAGGGCCCGCTCCAGGCCGTGCAGGTGCTTCAGCGCGGCTTCCGCGCCTGGGTGGTGGTGGGGGGCGGGGACCGATGCGAGGACGGGCGCTGCGAGAGGGTCGGGGCCCGGGGTGACCAGGGCGGCCACCGCCGCCTCCACGCGTCGGCAGGCGACGGTGAGGCGGGCGTCGTGGGAGGCGGCCGGGTCGGCGGCCACCGCGGCCAGGCCCCGCACCTCGCGCGCGCAGTCGTCGAGCAGGACCAGGACCTGGCGGGCGCGGGCCCGGCGGGCGCGCAGCGGGCTGAGCGGGTGGACGAGCGGGGCGAGCGAGAGGCGGACCCGGCCGAGCAGCAGTTCCAGTTCGGCGGCGCGCGGCGCGGGGTCGGCGCTCTCGTCACCGGCCAGCCGGTGCGCGGCCGCACTCGTGCACCGGTGTACGCAGTGCAGGGCCCGCTGGATCCACGCGTCGGTGGTGGCGTGCGTGCTGACCGGAAGGACCAGGGCGACGGCGACCACCGCGCCCAGCGCGCCCACCGCCGTCTCCTGGACGCGGAGCACGAGCAGCCCGGGGTGCAGCACACCGAGCAGTCCGTAGAGCAGGCCCGCCATGACGGTGACGAAGAACATCATCCAGCTGTAGCTGGGCGCGGCGGTGTAGAAGATGCCGAAGACGCACACCGCGACCAGCGCCGCGGTCGGGAGCGGGGCTCCGTGCAGCGGGATGGCGATGAGCAGCCCGGCGGCGATGCCGGTCACCGTGCCGAGGACCCGGCGGAAGCCGCGGACCAGGGTCTCGCCGCGCGAGGCGGTGTTGACGAAGATCCACCAGGCGGCGCCGACGGCCCAGTACCAGCGGGCTTCGGAGAGCACCTGGCCCACCCCCAGCGCGATCGCGCAGGCCACGGTCGCCTGGAACGCCTGCCGAGTGGTGGGGCGGGCGAGCCCGCGCCCGGTGAGCGGCGCGGGAACCGCGGGCGGCGCGGTGCGGCGCTCGACGCACCACAGCCCGAACCGGACCCCGGCCGAGGCGGCGAGCGCCAGCGCGACGGCCCCGTAGAGCTGCGGCAGCTGGGCGGGGACGGCGTGCAGGAACTGGGTGGTGAAGAACATCATGAAGGCGAAGATCCCCAGCGCGTGGCCGCGCGGACCCCAGCGCCGGGCGTACACACCGGCGAAGATCACCACGAGCCAGCAGGCGTCGCGCAGCAGCGGCGTGCCGTGCAGCGCGGCCGCGAGGGCGAGCACCGGGAAGCCCACCGCGGGCAGCAGCGCGGTGGTGACGGCCTGGGCGCGGACTTGCGCGTCGCCGACCGTGAAGAGCGCGAGCAGCGAGGCAAGGCCCGCGGTGATCGAGGCGGGCAGCGAGAGGCCGCACAGCTCCGCGGCGGTCACCGACAGGCCGACACCGAGCACGGCTCGCAGCGAGACACGCAGTCGCACAAGCCCCGGGTCCGGAGCCACAAACATCCTCTTCACGGCGGTAGCCGCGCCCCCTCACGTGCACAGTGCTTCAGGCATGACAAAGGCGCCGCGGGCCCGGACCGGCGTCGTCGCCGTCCCGCGCGCTGAGCGGCGCCGTCCTCAGAGGAAAACATCCGGAGTCACACTGGCTCAACCGACCTCCGTATCACTGAGCCATTGGTACAGTCGACGCCTCATCAGTAGGACCAGAGGGGAGCCAACGGGCCATGACGGTGGACACACTCGACACCCGGATCCTGCGGCTGCTCATTGAGCAGCCGCGCACGAGCATCCGCGAGTACGCGCGCATCCTGGGAGTCGCCCGCGGCACCCTCCAGGCCCGGCTCGACCGGATGGAGCGGGACGGCGTGATCACCGGCACCGGTCCGGCCCTCTCCCCCGCGGCCCTCGGCCACCCGGTGCTCGCCTTCGTGCACATCGAGGTGACCCAGGGGCATCTGGACGAGGTCGGCGACGCCCTGGCGGCGGTGCCCGAGATCATCGAGGCGTTCTCGATCACCGGGGGCGGCGACCTGCTGACGCGGGTCGCGGCCCGCGACAACGCCCATCTCGAAGACGTCATCCAGCGGCTCATCCGGCTCCCCGGCGTGGTCCGCACCCGCACCGAGGTCGCCCTGCGCGAGCGGGTGGCGCACCGGCTGCTGCCGCTGGTGGAGTCGGTGGGGCGCACTGCCGCGAAGTGAGCGGTGCGGGATGCCCGCGGTCCTTGGCATGCTGGGACACATGGGCATATCACGTACCACTTCGGTCATCTTCGACCTCGACGGCACCCTCGTGGACAGCGAGCCGAACTACTACCAAGCCGCGCGCCAGGTGCTCGCGCGCCACGGCCTGCCCGGCTACACCTGGGAGCAGCACGCGCGCTTCATCGGCATCGGCACCCGCGAGACCCTGGAGATCCTGGACCGGCAGCACGCGCTGACCGGGTCCGTCGAGGAGATGCTGGCGGCGAAGAACGCGGCCTATCTGGAGCTGGCCCGCGCTTCCACCGAGGTCTTCCCGGAGATGCGCAAGTTCGTGGAGCGGCTGCACGCGGCGGGTGTGGCGATGGCGGTGGCCTCGGGCTCCTCGCGGTCGGCGATCGAGGCCGTGCTCGGCGGCACCGGGCTCGCCCCGTTCATGGAGCTGGTGGTGTCGGCCGAGGAGGTCGAGCACGGCAAGCCCGAGCCCGATGTCTTCCTGGAGGCCGCCCGCAGGCTCGGTGCCGCGCCCGCCGACTGCGTGGTCCTGGAGGACGCGGCGCCCGGTGCGGCGGCCGCCCACGCCGCCGGGATGCGCTGCGTCGCCGTGCCCTATCTGCCGAGGACCGCCGGTGACCCGGCGTTCGCCACGGCGGGTCTGCTCTTCCCCGGCGGCCAGCGGGAGTTCGACGCCGAGCGGGCCTACGACTGGGTGACGGGCGCCTGATCCACGCCCGGCGCGGGGGCGGGCCACCGCCCGCCCCGCATCCGGCCCGGACGACTGGGCTCGCTCTCAACAAGCCTTGTCCGCAAGGGACTTGACGTGGTGCGTGGCTCCGGTACCAGCTTCGTCCCGAACGATTGACGGAAGGTCTGGACCAATCTACGGTGTGGGACGCCACCCCCCTCGCACCCTCCTCAGGTCCCCCCACGGTCCGGGAGCCGCCGCGCCCCCACGCAGCGCTCCTGGAGGCAAGGAGCGCAGCATGGCCGGTCGTACGTTACGTCTACTGGGAGCCGCTCTGGCGCTGGCTCTCGCGGCACAGGCCCCGGTGGCGGCGGCGCCGGGCTCACCCCACGCCGACACCTGCGCGGTCAAGCCGAGACCCGCGGGCAAGGTGCTGCAGGGCTACTGGGAGAACTGGGACGGCGCCGCCAATGGCGTCCATCCGCCACTGGGCTGGATCCCGGTGACCGACCCCCGCATCGCCGCCCACGGCTACAACGTCGTCAACGCCGCCTTCCCGGTGATCCTTTCGGACGGCACCGTCCTGTGGCAGGACGGCATGGACTCGACCGTGAAGGTGCCCACCCCCGCCGAGATGTGCCAGGCGAAGGCGGCGGGCCAGACGATCCTCATGTCCATCGGCGGGGCCGCGGCCGGCATCGACCTCGGTTCGAGCGCGGTCGCCGACCGGTTCGTGGCCACCCTCGTGCCGATCCTCAAGCAGTACAACTTCGACGGGATCGACATCGACATCGAGACCGGCCTGGTGGGCAGCGGCAGCGTCACCACGCTGTCCGACTCGCAGGCCAACCTCGTCCGCATCATCGACGGCGTCCTCGCCCAGATGCCGCCGGGCTTCGGCCTGACGATGGCCCCGGAGACGGCGTACGTCACCGGCGGCAGCGTGGCCTACGGCTCCATCTGGGGCGCGTACCTGCCCATCGTGAAGAAGTACGCGGACAACGGCCGCCTGTGGTGGCTCAACATGCAGTACTACAACGGCAGCATGTACGGATGCTCCGGGGACTCGTACGAGGCCGGCACGGTCGAGGGGTTCAGCGCCCAGACCGCCTGTCTCGACCGGGGCCTCGTCGTCCAGGGCACGACGATCAGGGTGCCGTACGACCAGCAGGTCCCGGGGCTTCCGGCCCAGCCGGGCGCGGGAGGCGGGTACCTGGCGACCGATCAGGTGGCCCAGGCCTGGAACGCCTTCGGCGGCGGGCTCAAGGGCCTGATGACCTGGTCCCTCAACTGGGACGGCTCGAAGAACTGGACGTTCGGCGACAACGTCATGGCGCTGCAAGGGCGTTGACCCCGCCGGGGCGAGGCCGCGTCTCGGCCCTCCCGGTGCCAAGGCTTGCCCTCAGACTGCCCGGGGTCCGTGGGCGAGGAACCTGCCGACCGCCCGCCGCGCGGCGGGCATCATGCCCCGCACCGGGAGCTCCAGGACGGTCCGCTCCGGACCGCTCTGGAGCGGGACGGCCGGGCGGTACCAGGTGCACGGGGAGAGGAGGGGGCCGGGCGGAGCGCCCGTGTGGGCCTTGAGGGCGACGCTGACCAGGGTGAGCAGCAGGTCCACGTCCGAGTCGCAGTCCAGCAGTATGGTCACCCACGCGGACCCGGGTGTGAGGCGGATCGCGGTGCTGTGTCTCAGCTCGGTCCGCAGTCGCTCGATCGCGGTGCGGGTGAGATGCAGGTCGGCCGCGAATCCGGAATGGAAATGCACCACTTCGCATTCCGCCGTGAAGAGCGCCTCCCCAACGGCGCAGCGGGGCGGGCCACTTACCAGGTTCGGCCATGATTGCAACTGTTCCATGGCGCGATGAGCCGCGGTCATGGCGCCATCCTCGCGCACACTTCACCCGGAGGACCACCCCCAGCCATCCACGGATGAGTTTCGTGGCCGGCCCGTGCCCGGTGACCTGCGCCCCAGGACAGCACTTCGCGGTATTCACCTCGGCGTCATCTTCCGTACAGGTGACCGGATCTCGTGGTCGGGCCCCGGCCGCGGCGGCCCGCCCGGCACGCTTCCGGCCCAGCGCGGCACTCAACTCCCGTAGGCCGTCCGCCCGGTGTTCTGCCCCGACTCGCGTACTGCGCCGCACATGTCCCGGGCCCCGCCCTTATGGGGCCCGAAGTACGGGCGTCGCGGGCCGTCCACTCCCGAGCGCCCAGCGGCACTTGCGTGCCGCGGAGGCAAGCGGAGGGGCGCCTTCCGAAAACCTGCACACCGACTGCGCAGGGCCGTCACCGTGGTCACGGGCGGGTCTCGGGTCCGGACCGGAGCCAGGGGCTTTGGGGCGGGAGTGTCCCAGTTGAGAAAGGTGAGCGCCTCGCCCGAGGAATTCATCTCGTGAAGCTCGTGAAGAATCTGACCCCAAATCATGAACGCACCTGCACGCGACGGCAATTCAGAGCCGCACAGAACCCCTGAACCAGCCCGGAGCGATTGGCTGTGAAAGCCGTTGGCGTGTTTTGATCCTGGCCACTGCGGGAGCCCCGACAAGGAGTTCCCGCCAGGAAATGTCCCCATGAAAGGCAGTACTCCCATGAACAACGCTCCCCAGGTCGAGACCCTCGAGATCTCCGACGCCGACCTCGACAACGTCTCCGGCGGCCTCGTCGGCACCGTGGTCGGCAACGTGACCGGCACCGCCGACTCCGTTCTCCCGGTCTCCGGCATCGTCGGCTCGGTCACGGGTCTCGTCGGCTCGGTCACGGGCGTGAACACCGGCGCCGTCACCGGCCTGGCCTCTGGCCTCGTCGCCGGTCTCTGAGATCGCGCACGAGCCCCGGAACCCTTGGTTCCGGGGCTCATTGCCGATGATGTGCGCATTGGTTCACGGTTAAGGAAAGAGTTCCGTGCAGTTTCGCCAACAGGCCCTTTCCAAACTGCAATCACCGGAGGAACTCGACCTGCCGGTGCGTTTCGCACGACCGCAGGGCCGCCTCGTCCTTTGCGTCACGGTGCTGGTCATGGCCGCCGCCTGTTTCTGGGCGGTGACGGGTTCCGTTTCCTCCACGATCGACGCACCCGGCATCCTCACCCACGCACAGGGCAGCTACGTCCTGCAGAGCCCCCTCGCGGGCCAGGTCACCGGTGTGTTCGCCAAGGAGGGCGAGACCCTCGCGGCCGACGCGCCCCTCCTCAAGGTCCGTACCCCGCAGGGCGACCGGATCGTCCGCGCGATCGCGGCGGGCCGCCTCACCAGTCTCTCCGCCACCATCGGCTCCGTCGTCGCCATGGGTGCGAACGTGGCGAGCGTGGAGCGCACCGGCGGCGCCGACGACCCCCTGATGGTGATGCTGTACGTGCCCGGCGACAGCACCGCGAGCGTCCCGCCGGGCGCGGCGGTCGACCTCACCGTGCAGTCCGTCCCGGCCGAGCGGTACGGGGTACTGCGCGGCCGGGTGGCCGCGATCGGCAGGGCTCCGCAGACCCAGCAGCAGATCGCCGCCTTCCTCGGCGACGGGCAGCTGGCCGAGCAGTTCTCGCAGCACGGCAGGCCGGTGGGGGTGCTGGTGCAACTCGACCGCACGCCCGCCACGAAGTCCGGCTACCGCTGGTCGACGGCCCAGGGCCCGCCGTTCGCCGTCGACTCCATGACCCTGGCCACCGGCACCGTCCACCTGGCCGACCGGCGTCCCCTCGATTGGCTGCTCCCGTGACCGCTCCCTCCTCCACCACACCGCAGCTCCCGCCCACCGGCCACGGCCGCCGGCGCGCGCCCGATCCGTCGGGCGGAAGCCGCCGCGCACGGCCGGGCCGGGCGCCGAGGACACCCCGCGCGAAGACCGTGCGCAGCCCCACCGTCCTCCAGATGGAGGCCCTGGAGTGCGGCGCGGCGTCGCTCGCCATGGTGCTCGCCCACCACGGGCGCCATGTGCCGCTGGAGGAGCTGCGGATCGCGTGCGGCGTCTCGCGCGACGGCTCACGCGCCAGCAACGTCCTCAAGGCCGCCCGCGGCTACGGCCTCACCGCCAAGGGCATGCAGATGGAGCCCGCCGCGCTCGCCGAGGTGCAGGCGCCCGCCATCCTGTTCTGGGAGTTCAACCACTATGTCGTCTACGACGGCATGGGACGGCGCCTGGGGCGGCGGGGCGTGCACATCAACGACCCCGACAAGGGCCGCCGCTTCGTGCCGACGGAGGACTTCGACACCAGCTTCACCGGCGTCGTCCTGGTGCTGGAGCCGGGGCCCTCCTTCCGGCGCGGCGGTAGGAAGCCCGGCGTCCTCGGCGCGCTTCCCGCACGGCTGCGCGGGACCACGGGCACCATGCTGGCCTCGCTGCTCGCCAGCCTGCTGCTCGTGGCCGTCGGCGCCACGCTGCCGGCGCTGAGCCGCACATACATCGACCTGTTCCTGATAGGCCGTCAAACCTCGCTGCTGGGCGTGCTGTTCGCGGCCATGGGCACGATGGTGGCGCTCACCGTCGTGCTGACCTGGCTCCAGCAGGCGAACCTGCTGCGGGGGCGCATCATCTCCTCCACGCTCAGCAGCGCCCGCTTCTTCCGGCACCTGCTGCGGCTCCCTGTCACGTTCTTCGCGCAGCGCAGCCCCGCCGACCTGGTCCAGCGGCTCCAGTCCAACGACGCGGTGGCCGAGACGCTGGCGCGCGACCTGACCGCGGCCGCCGTGGACGGCATCGTGGTCCTGCTCTACGCCTTCCTGCTGTGGACCTACGATCCGCAGCTCACCGTCATCGGGGTGGGCATCGCGCTGCTCAACGTCGTCGCGATGCGCATCGTCGTGCGGCTGCGGGCCACCCGTACGCAGAAGCTGCGCGCCGACAGCGCGCGGCTCACCAACACCTCGTACACCGGTCTCCAGTTGATCGAGACGATGAAGGCCACCGGCGGCGAGAACGGCTACTTCCGGCGCTGGGCCGGTCAGCACGCCACGACGCTGGAGGAGCAGCAGCGCCTCGGGGTGCCGAGCGCCTGGCTCGGGGTGGTCGCGCCCGCGCTCGCCACGCTCAACAGCGCGCTGATCCTGTGGATCGGCGGGCTGCGGGCGGTGGAGGGCCACATCTCCATCGGTCTGCTCGTGGCGTTCCAGGCGCTGGTGACCCGCTTCACCGCGCCGGTCACCCGGCTCAACGGCGTCGCGGGCCGCATCCAGGACTTCGCGGCCGACGTGACCCGCCTCAAGGACGTCGAGAACTTCCCCGTCGACGCGCTGCACACCCGCCCGGAGCCGGCCGCGAACACGCGCCGCCTCAAGGGCCATGTGACGCTCGAGGACATCACGTTCGGCTACAGCCCCCTCGACAAGCCCCTGCTGACCGGCTTCTCGCTGACCGTCGGTCCGGGGCAGCAGGTGGCCCTGGTCGGCGGCTCCGGGAGCGGCAAGTCGACGGTGTCCCGGCTGATCTCGGGGCTCTACGCCCCCTGGGAGGGCACCATCCGCATCGACGGGCAGCGCCTGAAGGACATCCCGCGCGGCGCGCTCGCCGCCTCGGTCTCCTTCGTCGACCAGGACGTCTTCCTCTTCGAGGGCACGGTCCGCGACAACGTCGCCCTGTGGGACCCCTCCATCCCGGACGACGCCGTGGAGGCCGCCCTGCGGGACGCCGCGCTGTACGAGGTCGTCGCACGCCGGCCGGGCGGCATCCACAGCCGGGTCGAGCAGGACGGGCGCAACTTCTCCGGCGGCCAGCGCCAGCGCCTGGAGATCGCGCGGGCACTGGTGCGGCGGCCGAGCATCCTCGTCCTCGACGAGGTCACCAGCGCCCTGGACGCCGAGACCGAGCACGTCATCATCGACAACCTGCGCCGCCGCGGCTGCGCCTGCGTCGTCATCGCCCACCGCCTGAGCACGGTCCGCGACAGCGACGAGATCGTGGTGCTCGACCACGGCACCGTGGTCGAACGCGGGCGGCACGAGGACCTGCTCGCCGCCGCGGGGCCGTACGCCGATCTGGTCAGGGAGCACTGAGGTGACCTCCGCACATCCGGTCGCCGACCCGGGCGCCGCCGGGCACGACGCCGTCGTCGGCGCGCTCGGCGGACTCGGGCAGCACATCGACTGCGCCGGCCTCGGCGGCTTCTCGCTGGAGGGGCCGCAGGTGCTGTGGCTCGTGGTGGGCGGCGCCCTCGACCTGTTCGCGGTCGACGCCGCGGCCCAGGGCCACTGGCACTTCCTGGGCCGCCTGGAGCCGGGCACCCTGCTGCTCGGCCCGGTCGAGGGCCCGCAGCACACCCTGGTCGGGCGCCCCCTGAGGGAGTGCGTGCTGCGCCGCATCCCGCTGCGCGAGCTGTACCGGTCGCCGGACCCGTACGAGGGGCAGTACCTCAGCCAGTACGACACGGGTGACGCGGCCCTCAGCCTCCTGGAGCACGCCTTCTCGCTCGGGGTCGGGCGCGGCCAACGCGTGCTGTTCGAGGCCCCGTTGGACGGCCGCACCGCGCTCGACGAGGCGGTGGCCGACGACGACATCCTGTGGCTTCCGGTGTCGCCGGGCAGCGTGCAGTACGGGGCGGCCTTCAGCGCGGAGGCGGCCGGTGACCTGCTGGTCGACGGCGCCCTGTGGCAGGGCATGGTCAACCGGCAGTACCGGCTGCTCGCCGCCCTCGACCGCTGGATCGAACGCCTGGAGCGGGCGCACGAGGACCGGGCCGCGGCCGGCATCAAGGCGGGCGAGGCCGTCCGCGAGGAGGCCGACCGGGCGCTGCTCACCTCCATCGGCCGGCGGCGCAAGGAGCCTTCGCGCACCCCTGGTTCCACGGACGACGCCACCTACGCGGCGTGCCGCCTGGTGGCCGAGGCGGCCGGAATCACCCTCGCCGACCCCGCGCTCGGCGGCGCCGTGAGCGACCGCGTCGACCCGGTCGAGCAGGTCGCGGTCGCCTCCCGGATCCGTACCCGGCCGGTGCGTCTGGACGGGCGCTGGTGGCGCGAGGACGCCGGCCCGCTGGTGGGCCACCGGGCGAGCGGCACGCCGGTCGCCCTGCTGTGGCGGCGCGGCGGCTACGAGGCCGTGCACCCGGCGTCCGGCCGGCGCACCCGGGTGGGCGCGGACAACGCGGACGAGTTCGAGCCGCGCGCCGTCATGTTCTACCGGCCGCTGCCGGAGAAGGCGCTGGGCAAGTGGGGGCTGCTGCGCTTCAGCCTGCGGGGCACCCGCGGCGACGTGCGCAATCTGCTGCTCGCCGGTCTGGTGACGGTGGCGCTCGGCGCGCTGGTGCCGCTCGCGACCGGTCAGGTGCTCGGCGTGTACGTGCCGCGTGCCGAGAGCAGCCTCATCGTGCAGGTCTCGCTCGCCGTCATCGTCAGCGGCATCGTGTCCGCCGCGTTCACGCTGCTCCAGAACCTCACCATCCTGCGCATGGAGGGGCGGATCGAGAGCACGCTCCAACCCGCCGTGTGGGACCGGCTGTTGAGGCTGCCGACGAAGTTCTTCACCGAGCGCTCGACCGGCGAACTGGCCAGCGCCGCGATGGGGGTCAGCGCGATCCGCCGGGTGCTCTCGGGCATCGGCCCGGTGGCCGTGCAGGCGGGCACGGTCGGCGTGATGAACCTCGTCCTGCTGCTGTGGTTCAGCGTGCCGCTGGCGCTGGTGGCGGTCGCCCTGCTGATCGTGATCGCCGTGGTGTTCCTGACCCTGGGGTTGCGGGAGCTGCGCTGGCAGCGCCGGCTGGTCGAGCTGGGCAACAAGCTCAACAACCAGGCGTTCCAGACCCTGCGCGGACTGCCCAAGCTGCGGGTGGCCGCGGCCGAGAGCTTCGCGTACGGCGCGTGGGCGGGCGAGTTCGCGCGCAGCCGGGAGCTCCAGAAGCGGGCGGGGCGGATCAAGAACCTGACGACGGTCCTCAACGCGGTGTATCTGCCGCTGTGTTCGCTCCTGCTGTTCGTCCTGCTGGCGGGCCCGGCCCGCGGCGCCCTGTCGGCGAGCGCCTTTCTGACGTTCAACACGGCCGTGACCATGCTGCTGACCGCGGTCACCCAGCTCACCGGCGCGTTCATCTCGGCGGCCGCCGTGCTGCCCATGTTCGAGCAGATCAAGCCGGTCCTCGACGAGGCGCCCGAGGTGCGCGGGGCCAGCGCCCAGCCCGGCGCCCTGTCCGGCGGGATCGAGGCGCGGGGCCTGTCCTTCCGCTACACCGACGACGGGCCGCTGGTCCTGGACGACGTGTCCTTGAAGGTGGCGCCGGGCGAGTTCGTGGCGGTGGTCGGGCCGAGCGGCTGCGGCAAGTCGACCCTGCTGCGGCTGCTCATCGGCTTCGACGACCCGGTGTCGGGCAGCGTCCTGTACGACGGCCAGGACCTGGCGGCCCTCGACCGGGCGGCCGTGCGCCGCCAGTGCGGGGTCGTGCTGCAGAACGCCCAGCCGCTCACCGGATCGATCCTGGACTGCATCTGCGGGGCCGAGGTGTTCACGCAGGAGGAGGTGTGGGAGGCGGCCGCGATGGCGGGGCTGGCCGAGGACATCAAGCGGATGCCGATGGGGCTGCACACCATGATCTCCGGCGGCGGGGCCGTGTCGGGCGGTCAGCGCCAGCGGCTCATGATCGCCCAGGCGCTGGTCAGGCGCCCCCGCGTGCTGTTCTTCGACGAGGCCACCAGCGCCCTCGACAACGAGACCCAGCGCGTGGTGATCGAGAGCACCCGGAGCCTCAGGGCCACCCGCGTCGTGATCGCCCACCGGCTCTCCACCGTCCTGGACGCCGACCGCGTGATCGTGATGTCCGAGGGCCGGATCGTCCAGCAGGGCCCGCCCGACGAACTCCTCGCCGACCCCCGCGGGCGCCTGCACGAACTGGTCCGGCGGCAGCTGCGCTGAACGGTCCGCGCGGTGGCATGGTGGAGAGGGAGCAGCACTTCACCGGTCCCGGAGAACGCCATGATCAAGAAGAATGCGCCGTCCCTCCTCGCACCCCCGGCCGCGCGGTCCCGTGCGCGGGCGGGCGACGCCGATCCGGGCCGGGTGTGACGGCCGTGCACAGCCGCTTCGAGCCCGACCGGCAGCTCACCGCCCGGATGCTGACCACGGTGTTCCTGCTCGGACTGCTGTACGTGGCGTTCGTCGCGGCCCTCCTGGTCCTGCTCAGGTCGACGCTGGTGGTCGTCGTGGTGGCGGCCGCCGTCCTGTGGTCGCAGTACTGGTTCTCCGACAAGGTCGCCCTGTACGCGATGCACGGCCGCGTCGTCACCCGCGAGCAACAGCCCCAACTGCACGGCATCGTCGACCGGTTGTGCGCCACCGCGGACATGCCGAGGCCCCAGGTCGCGGTCTCCGACATCGACCTGCCGAACGCGTTCGCGACCGGCCGCAACGCCGATCACGCGGTCCTGTGCGTCACCACCGGGCTGCTGCGGCGCCTGGAACCGGACGAGCTGGAAGGAGTCCTGGCGCACGAGCTGTCGCACGTCGCCCACCGCGACGTCGCGGTGATCACGGTCGCCTCGTTCCTCGGCGTCATCGCCGGACTCGTCGTCCGCTTCGCCTTCTACTCCGAGCTGTACGGGGGCCGCGGGCGGCGCGACCAGAACACCATGGTCGTCCTGATGGGTGTCATGGCGGTCTCGGCGCTGGTGTACTCGCTGAGCTTCCTCCTCATCCGGGCCCTGTCCCGCTACCGGGAGCTGGCCGCCGACCGGGCCGGGGCGCTCCTCACCGGGCACCCCTCGGCCCTCGCCTCGGCGCTGACCAAGCTCGACGGGGACATCGCCCGCATTCCGAGCAAGGACCTCAGGACGGCGAGCGCGTTCAACGCCTTCTACTTCGTCCCGGCCTTCGGCGCGGGCAGCAGCCTCGCCCGGCTCTTCGCCACCCATCCGAGCCTGGAGCAGCGCCTGGAGCGGCTGGCGAAGATCTCCGCGGAGCTGGGCCGTCCGGCCTGAGGCGCGGTCCCCCACCCCCTGACCGAGGACGGAGCGCATGGGCTTCCTGGACATCCTGCTCGGGCGCACCCGGCCCGCCCCGCCCGACCTGGACCGGCTGTTCGCCCTGCCGTCGGCGGCGGTCACCCTGGAGGCGGCCGCCGGGTTCACACCGACCGGCCGTGGCTCGGTGTGCTTCACCACGGTGGAGGGGCCCGCGTTCGCGGGGATCCGGCAGGACGTGACAGACCTGTTGAACGCGGACACCGAACGGGCCGCGTCCTCCGTCGAGTTCAGCCGCGACTCCTACGGGTACTCCTGGCTGCTGTCCCGCCGCACCCCGAGCGACCTGGCCGCGCTCGTCGGCGATCTGCACGCCGTGAACACCGCGCTGGAGGGATCGGGGTTCGGCCCCCAGCTCCTGTGCTCACTGGTCGGGTTCGAGGACCCCGAGGGTCGGGCGTTCGCCCTGGTGTACCTCTACAAGCGGGGCACCTTCTACCCCTTCGCGCCGCTGCCCGGGGAGCGCCGGGACAACGCGCTGGAGCTGCGGATCAGGGCGGTCGTGGCGGACGACCTGCGCATCGAGGGCGATCTGTCGCGCTGGTTCCCGGTCTGGGGCGCGCCGGGCCTGTGAGCCACAGGGGCCCCGACGCGCCTGATGGCCACCGTCGTTGAACGCCGGGCCGCCCGTTCGCGTACTGGAGGACGTCCCTGTCGCGTACCCACCTGCTGCCCGAAGGGCCCGCTGTGAGGCATCCACCGAAGCGCGTCGCGGCCCGCTGGGCCGTGGCGCTCGCGGCCCTGAGCGCCCTCGCGGGCACCGCGGCGGCACGGCCCGCACGGGGGCCCGCGCCGTCCGTGGCGGCGGTCGACGACTGCGCCAGGGACGGGGTGGACGTCACGGCTAGCAACGGGGGCGACGTTCCGTTCACCTTCCGGCTGGCGGGAGTGTCGGCCACCGTGGAGCCGGGCGGGTCGCGGACCATCCTGGTCCCGGTCGCCGAGCGGCAGAGCTACCGCTTCACCGTCCTGGGGCCGGGCGGCTTCCGCCAGGACGTGAGCGGCGTACGGAATTGCGCCTCGGCCTCCCCGGCTCCTCCGCCCGCCCCGTCACCCGCCGCCTCGACGCCGCCCGTGACCGGCGCGGACCGGGCCGCCGAGGCCCGGGCCGCTCCCGTCCCGCCCCGTGGCTCGGCGGCGGGCGGGAGCGGGCACGGGCTCCTGGGCACCGGGTTCAGCGACCTCGACTCCCTGATCACCGGGACGGTGCTGGTGCTGCTCGGCGGGATGCTCTTCGTCGTACGGCGGCTCACGCGCTGAGCGCCGCGCGCCGGCCGGCCGGGCTCAGAAGTCGGCCTGGGCCTTCACGTCGGCCCGGCCGACGGATTCGAGCCCGTACATCGAGCAGTACAGGTGGCGGATGTACTCGATGTCGGGGTCGTGGGTGCGGGCCTCGCGCTGGGGGTAGAGCACCGTGAGTTCGTAGGAGAGCTCGCGGTTGATGCTGCCGGTCTTGTCCCGCCACTGGCCGCGGCCCTGCTGGATCGTCAGTCCGGACGGGAAGCGGGGGGTCACCACGTCGGCGACGAACTTCATGAACTGCTCGTCGGTTATGGGTGGTTCCCCGTTGTGGCGGCCCGTGCCGAAGTACAGATGGGTGGCCAGATACGGACTGCCGTGCGTGGCGGTCTCCGGCTGGGTCGTGGCGGCCCGGCCGTAGGCGACTTCGGACACCGGCCCGCCGGTGGCGAAGAGGAGGACGACCGCCACGATGGCGGCGGCCGCGGGCGTGGACACCCTGATGTGAAGCATGTGGTCCCTGTCTGTCGGGTGGTGTGATGGAACCTGGCTGGTCCTCGCGGGCCGGGCGGCTCCCGGCCGTCCCTAGCGGGAAGGACGTTCCTGGCCGTCGACGTGCCGGGGGACGGATTCCAGAAGGAAGGCCGCCGCGTCCCGCAGGTTCGGGGGCGCCGCCGCGCAGCCGCGTAAGCGGTCGGCGGTGCGGGCGAGGGTCTCGGTCGTCCTGACGGAGCCGATGGCCGCGGCGCGCGGGGCGAGGTCCGTGATGAGGTCCTCGGCCTCGCGCCAGGCTCCGGCGCCGGCCAGGGCGTCGAGGAGTTCCGCGGTGAACAGGTGGCGGTACGAGGGGCCGGGCGCGGTGGCCGCTTCGTACAACAGAGGGATGGCGCGGTCCCAGTCGCCCAGTCTGGCCCGGACCCACCCGTGGTGGCCGGTGAGTTCCGCCTGGTCGATCCACCAGGCCCAGGGCGGGTCGTGGCGCGAGGCGCCGTCCTGGAACCGGCTCCGGGCCCGGCAGATGAGCCCCTCCGCCTCCCGGGCACCGCCCAGCATCGCGATCGCGTGCGCCCGGCGGACCAGGACGAGGGTGGCGACCAGGGTGGGCAGCGGGCGGGATCCGGCCACCCGGGCGGCGCTCTCCAGGGCGGCCCGCGGGCGTCCGGCGCGGGCGTGGAGCATGCTGTCGTTGAGCAGCACCAGGCGGGCGACGGCGAGGTCGCCGCAGTGGTGCGCGAGGGCCAGGGCGCGGGCGTTCATCCGGCGGGCCGAGGCGTTCAGGCCCGCGTCGAAGAGGATCCAGCCGATCACTTCGCAGAGTTCGGCGAGCGCGGCGAGCAGGTCGCCGCGCTCCCCGGCCATCCAAGCGGGGTCGGCCGACAGCTCCGGAACATTCAGCAACAGGTCGCGCACGGCGGGCACCGCGGCCCTCGCCCCGTGGGCGGCGTCGAGGGCCACGAGGCGCTCGACTTCCCGCAGCGCGAAAGCGGTCAGCCGGTCGCGGTCGGCACCGTGGCACGGCGCGGGGCACGCCTGGGTCATGAGGCGATCGTGTCGGGCGCGCGCACCGCCCGGCCCTGGGTGAGGGCGGTGAACGAGGACGCCACCTGGGTCAGCCACTCCACCTCGTCGCGGAAGTCGTCGTACGGCGGCCGCGCGGGGATGTCGGCGGCGTCGGCCTGCTCGTCCCGCTCCTCTGCCGGGCGGTTCAGGACGGCCCGCACCTGGAGTGCCTCGCCGAGCGGCGACGTGGGATCCTCGGGCAGGCCGAGGGAGCGGGCCACGCGGGAGAAGTCGGCGAGCGAGAGCGAGGTGCGCAGCATCAGCTGGCCGTCGCGTATCTCGATGACGCGCCGGTAGAGGCTGTAGTGCGGGTCGCGCGGCGGAATGAGGTCGCGCGCCCAGGACCGGGGCGGGTCGAGCGCGATGTCCGGCGAGGCCTGGTACAGCGCCCACCACAGGGGCCGCAGCCGGAGGTAGGAGCGGTAGCTGCGCAGCCATCCGAGGGCGCGGGTGATGTGGATGCCCCAGGACGGGATGGTCCAGCCGGTGATCTGGAGCAGGGCTCCGACGGTGCCGCACGACCACTGGATGGGGTCGAGGACCGAGGCGTCGTAGTGCAGCCGGGTGCCGGCGATCTGGATGCTGCGGGTGACGCAGTAGACGAGGATCAGGCTGGCGCCGACCGTGACGGTCCGCATGCCGACTTTCAGCCATTGCCGGTTGGCCATCTTGGTGAAGCGCAGCGAGAGCCGGACCGTCTCGAACTGCCCGATGCCGCAGATGACGAGATAGAACGACATGTACAGCGCGTACCGGCCGTCCTGGATGCTGAGCAGGATCGTCGATGTGGCGGTCTTGGCGCTGGCCACCGGACTGACCGCGAGGGAGGCCACCACCAGGACGCACAGGGCGGACCCGAAGAACAGCACCCGGTGCCTGGCCCGGCGCTGGGCCTCCTCGGGCGGGGACGACCAGTGGACGAGGACGACCTGCTGGGCGGCGGTGAGGACCACGACGGCGGCCTGGACGATCAGCGAGGTGATGTTGGGCAGGCCGAACAGGTCGGAGATGTGCACCCGCAGCGCGTCCAGGTCGACCAGGAAGCTGATCCCGGAACACAGGAAGTAGACGCACAGCGCCCACAGGGCGACGTCGTGCCTTCTGCGCAGCAGGTCCGGCAGCCGGTAGGCGAAGGCCGCGAGGCCGCCGAGGGCGCAGACCCAGGTGAGTATGCCGTTGACGGCGTTCATGACGGGTCCGGGTGGCCGACGCCGTTCTCTATCCGGGCGACGATCTCCGCGGCCTCCTCCGGGACGCCCCAGGCGGGTTCCAGCCACCGCTTGGTGGCGCGGGCCAGGATCAACGAGGCCATCGTCTCGGCTTCCTGTTCCTCGTCGTCGCTGTAGCGCGAGCGCATCAACATGCTCTGCACGACCGCCGGTTCGACATCCGTGAACAACTGACTCGTATCACTCCGGTCGAATTCCACGGATCCGCGATGCGCGAAGGCGATATGCGACAGTTCATGGGCAATGATGTGTTCTTTGTGCGACGGGGAGGCAGCCTTCTCGTAAGCGATGATGTCGAACTCGTCGAGTTTCAGCCACAGGCCGAAGAGATGACGTTCCGGGAAGGGCATCGGAATCAGATGGATCGGCCGCTGGTTCTGTGTGCTGAGATAGCGGTGGAGTTCATCAATACCGCACCCGTGCTCCATGCCCCAGTCCGCGAGCAGCGCCTCACAGGTTTGACGAACCTTTTTGAGACGGCGCCTGAGCCGACGGTCCTCCGGCGACGGTAACGCAGAGCCAGACACCTTCATCCTTTAGCCTTCCACGCCTTCCACGCTGGAGAAGCAGGCCGTTGCAATGCCGATTCAGCGGTGCCGGGGATTCAGGCTGCCGACCCCCCGGCAGACAACGCGGCCATGATGCCACACCCTCAACTCACCGAGCGGGTAAGCACCTTTGGCGGCTCAGCCGAGAAAACTCAGCCGCACCTGCCGGTTGGGATTGTCCTTGTTCGTGTCCACCAGGCACACCGACTGCCAGGTGCCCAGGGCGAGCCGCCCGCCGATGACCGGCAGGGTGGCGTGCGGCGGCACCAGGGCGGGCAGCACGTGGTCGCGGCCGTGGCCCGGGCTGCCGTGCCGGTGCTGCCAGCGGTCGTCCGCGGGCAGCAGCGTGTGCAGGGCCGCGAGCAAGTCGTCGTCACTGCCCGCGCCGGTCTCCAGGACCGCGACGCCGGCCGTGGCGTGCGGCACGAAGATGTTGAGCAGGCCGTCGCGGCCCGCCGCCCGTTGGCGCAGGAACTCCTCGCAGTCCCCGGTCAGATCGGCGACCGTCTCGCGGGAGCCGGTCGCGACGTGCAGGATGTGGGTGCTGAAGACGTCGGACATGCCCCCCATCTTCCCGCCCGCGCCCGGTGTTCGCGCGCGGGCGCACCGGGGCGGTGCCCGATGGGCAAGATCGCGCGTCCGAGGGGCGAGACACCGTTGACCTCGTCCGGAACGGGTCGCTACGTTCGCGCCATGTCGCGTACAGCCCTGCTCACCACGCGCGGTCACATCGACCTGCTGCGGGTGGCCTCCGCCGCCTGTTGTCGCGGCCGCTGACGTCGTTTCAGCCGACTCTGACGTCTCCTTCCGCCTGCCGCGGCCGGACGTCGCACCCCGCGCCTTCGTACGCCCCTCCTTCCTCCTGAGCCTCACCGCCGCCCGCTGACGCGTCCGGCCGGACGGCCACGCCCGCACCACCACCCCGTGCCCGCGCACACCGGTGTCGTGGTCGCGCTCGCCGCCGTTCCCGGGCACGTGCGGCCGCTCTCCCCTTCGACCATGGAGTCCCCATGACCGTCGACCATGCGCCGCCGGACATATCCGCCAATACCGGTACGTCCGTCCTGGCCCCGCCCACTGGCCCCGAACTCGAACCGGTCGATCCGCTCGCCTCCCGGCGCGGCCGGTCGCGCTCGGTGCCGCGCTGGCTGCGCCGTACCGTCGGGCCGCTGGCCCTGCTCGTGCTGTGGCAGGTCCTCAGCGCCACCGGGGTGCTGAGCCCCGACACGCTCGCCTCGCCCGGCACCGTGGCCCGCGCCGGGGCCGATCTGGTCGCGGACGGCACGCTGCCGTCCGCCATGGGCATCTCGCTCCAGCGGGTGGCCGTCGGGCTGCTCATCGGTGGCGTGGCCGGGATCGGTCTCGCCCTCCTGTCCGGTCTCTCGCGCCTCGGCGAGGACCTGATCGACGCCACCGTGCAGATGCTGCGCACCGTGCCCTGGGTCGGCCTGATCCCGCTGTTCATCATCTGGCTGGGTATCGGCGAGGCCCCGAAGGTGGCCCTCATCGCGCTGGGCGTGACCTTCCACCTCTATCTGAACGTGTACGCCGGGATCCGCGGCGTGGATGCCCAACTCGTCGAGGCCGGGCAGGCGTTGGGGCTCGGCCGCTGGGGTCTGGTGCGCCATGTGGTGCTGCCGGGCGCGCTGCCCGGCGCCATGACCGGGCTGCGCTACTCGCTCGCCACCGCCTGGCTCGCCCTGGTCTTCGGCGAGTCGATCAACGCGGACGCCGGGATCGGCTTCCTGATGAACCAGGCCCGCGAGTTCTTCCGCACCGACGTGATCGTCGTCTGCCTGGTCGTGTACGCCCTCCTCGGCCTGCTCGCCGACGCCCTCGTCCGCACTCTCGAAAGGCTGCTGCTGCAATGGCGACCGACCTTCACGGGCCAGTGACCACCAGGGCCGCCGACGCCGTACGGGTCGAGGGGCTGACCCGGTCCTTCGACGGGCGGCCCGTCATCGACGGGCTCGATCTCACGCTGCGGGCGGGCGAGTTCACGGCGCTGCTCGGGCGCAGCGGGTGCGGGAAGTCGACGCTGCTGCGGGTGCTCGCCGGGCTCGACCGGGAGATCGAGGGCACGGTGCTCGTGCCCAGGCGGCGGGCCGTCGCCTTTCAGGCGCCCCGGCTGATGCCGTGGAAGCGGGTGTGGCGCAATGTCCTGCTCGGGCTGCCGGGCAAGCCCCAACGGGCCGTCGCCGAGGCCGCGTTGGAGGAGGTGGGGCTCGGCCACCGGTCGGGGGCGTGGCCCAAGACGCTCTCCGGCGGCGAGGCCCAGCGCGCCTCCCTCGCCCGGGCCCTGGTGCGCGAGCCGGATCTCCTGCTGCTCGACGAACCGTTCGGCGCGCTGGACGCGCTGACCCGGATCAAGGCCCAGCAGTTGGTCGCCGAACTGTGGCAGCGCCGCGGCTGCGCGGTCCTGCTCGTCACGCACGACGTGGACGAGGCGCTGCTGCTCGCCGACCGCGTGCTGGTCATGCGGGACGGCGCCATCGCCCATGACGCGCCCGTCGGCCTCGACCGCCCCCGCACGGTCGGTGCGCCGGGCTTCGCGGCCCTGCGCTCCCGCCTCCTGGAGGAACTGGGCGTACGAACGCCCGCCGCCGTCTCCGACTGAACCTTCACGAAGGAAGTACGTACTCGTGCGACGCCACACCCTGCCCGCCCTGCTCCTGCCGATCTCCCTGCTGCTCGCCGCGTGCGGCGGCAACTCCGCCGCCGACGCCAAGAGCGGACCGGGCGCGGGATCCGGCGCGATCACGCTCAACGTCGGTGACCAGAAGGGCGGTTCCGAAGCCGTACTGAAGGCCGCCGGGGAACTCGAGCACCTCGACTACAAGATCAAATGGTCCACGTTCACATCGGGGCCGCCGCTGCTCGAAGCGGTCAACGCCAAGGCCGTCGACATCGGCGCGGTGGGCAACACACCGCCCGTGTTCGCCGCGGGCGCCGACTCGAAGATCAAGGTGGTGGCGGCCAGCCACGGATCCTCCGCCGGCGAGAGCATCCTGGTGCCCGAGGACTCCCCGCTGAAGAACCCCTCGGACCTGAGGGGCAAGTCGATCGCCGTGGCCCAGGGAAGCTCCGCCCACTACCAGTTGCTGGCCTCGCTGAAGAAGGCAGGCCTCACCATCGGCGACGTCCGGCTCAGCTATCTCCAGCCCGCCGACGCGCTGGCCGCCTTCAGCCGCGGCAAGGTCGACGCCTGGGCGGTGTGGGACCCGTACACCTCGCAGGTCCTCGGTGCGCACAAGGGGCGGGTCCTGACGACCGGCGAGGGCGTGGTCAACGGCCTCGGGTTCCAGGTCGCGGCGCCCTCCTCGCTCGGGGACCCGGCGAGGGCCAAGGCCATCGGGGACTATCTCCAGCGCCTCAACCGCGCCCAGGACTGGGTCTTCCGGCACCCCGAGGCCTGGGCGAAGGTCTGGTCGAAGGAGACGGGGCTGCCCTACGACGTGGCGCTCGACTCGGTGCGGCGCAGCAACGGCACGCGTGTCGCGGTGGCCGTGGACGCCGCGGCCATCGCCTCCGAGCAGCAGATCGCCGACACCTTCGCCGACCTCAAGCTGATCCCGCGCCGCTTCTCCTTCAAGGACTACGTCGACACCCGCTTCAACGGCTCCCTGCCCGCCTCCACCACCGCACCCCGCTCGTACGGAAAGGCCTCCTCCTGATGACCGTCCATCTGCACTGGTTCCTGCCCACCGGCGGTGACGGCCGGACGCTGGTCGACCGGCACGCCTACACCGACGGCGGCATCACCCGCTCGCGGATCACCCCGGTCGGCGGGGTGCGCGCGCCCGACATCGAGTACCTGGCCCAAATCGCCAAGGCGGCCGAGCAGTTGGGCTTCGAAGCGGTCCTGACGCCCACGGGCACCTGGTGCGAGGACGCCTGGCTGACGACCGCCGCGCTGTCCCAGCACACCGAGCGGCTCAAGTTCCTCGTCGCCTTCCGGCCGGGCGTCGTCTCCCCCGTCCTCGCCGCGCAGATGGCGGCCACCTACCAGCGCATCACCCGGGGCCGTCTGCTGCTCAACGTGGTGACGGGCGGCGACTCGACCGAGCAGCGCCGCTTCGGCGACCACCTCGACCACGACCGCCGCTACGCGCGGACCTCGGAGTTCCTGTCCGTCGTGCGCGGGGTGTGGCGCGGGCGGCCGTACGACTTCAATGGCGCGCACTACCAGGTGGAGGGCGGTCTGACCGCGCTGCCGCCGGACCCGCTGCCCGAGATCTTCTTCGGGGGCTCCTCGGCGGCGGCCGGACCTGTGGCCGCCGACCACGCCGATGTGTATCTGACCTGGGGCGAGCCGCCCGCGCAGGTGAAGCAGAAGATCGACTGGATCCGGGGGCTCGCCGAGGAGCGGGGGCGCACGGTCCGGTTCGGCATCCGGCTGCACACCATCTCGCGGGACTCGGCGCGCGAGGCGTGGGCGACGGCCGACCGGCTGCTCGGCGACCTCGACGCCGAGACGATCGCCGCGGCCCAGCAGGCGCTCGGCCGGAGCGAGTCGGTGGGCCAGCAGCGGATGCTCGCCCTGCACGGCGGCACGCGGGACCAGCTGGAGATCTCGCCGAACCTGTGGGCGGGCGTGGGTCTGGTGCGGGGCGGGGCGGGCACGGCGCTGGTCGGCAGCCACGCGGACGTGGCCGACCGGATCGAGGAGTACCACGAGCTCGGGATCGAGCACTTCGTGCTCTCCGGCTATCCGCACCTGGAGGAGGCGTACTGGTTCGGTGAGGGCGTGACCCCCGAGCTCGCCGCGCGCGGGCTGCTGCCGCGGATCCCGGCGTCGCCGCTGCTGGGCATACCCGCCGCGAACGGGCGCCCGGCCTCCGCGCCGGGCGGGGCCCCGCTCCTGGTGGGCGGCGGGCGCTGATCCCGGGAAGATCCACGCACCCCCCGTGGTTGGTAGAACCGTGAACGACTTCGGGGTGCGAGACGTGGACGTGGTGGTCATAGGCGCCGGGCAGGCGGGCCTGTCCGCCGCCTACCACCTGCGGCGGGCGGGCCTGGAGCCCGATCGCGGCTTCGTGGTGCTCGACCACGCGCCCCGGCCGGGCGGCGCCTGGCAGTTCCGCTGGCCCTCGCTCACGTACGGCAAGGTGCACGGCATGCACGCGCTGCCGGGCATGGAGCTGACCGGGGCAGACACCGACCGCCCCTCCTCCGAGGTCGTCGGGGCGTACTTCAGCGCCTACGAGGACGCCTTCGACCTGCGGGTGCACCGGCCGGTCGAGGTGCGGGCCGTACGGGAGGGCGAGGGGGGACGGCTGCTCGTCGACACCTCGGAGGGCGGATACGCCGCGCGGGCGCTGATCAACGCGACCGGCACCTGGGACCGGCCGTTCTGGCCGCGCTATCCGGGCCAGGAGACCTTCCGGGGGCGGCAGTTGCACACGGCGACCTATCCCGGGCCCGAGGCGTTCGCCGGGCAGCGGGTGATCGTCGTCGGCGGCGGCGCCTCGGGCACCCAGCACCTGATGGAGATCGCCGAGGTCACCGCGGAGACAACCTGGGTCACCCGGCGTCCGCCGGTCTTTCGCGAAGGCCCCTTCGACGAGGAGGCCGGGCGCGAGGCGGTGGCGATGGTCGAGGAGCGCGTACGGCTCGGCCTGCCTCCCAGGAGCGTGGTCTCGGTGACGGGGCTGCCCCTGAACGACGCCGTACGGGCGGCCCGGGCCAAGGGCGTCCTGGACCGGCTGCCGATGTTCGACCGCGTCACCGAGCACGGGGTGGCGTGGAAGGACGGGCGGAGCGTCGAGGCCGACGTCATCCTCTGGGCCACCGGTTTCCGCCCGGCCATCGACCATCTGGCGCCACTGCGGCTGCGCGAGCCGGGCGGCGGCATCCGGCTTGAGGGGACCCGGGCGGTCAGGGACGAGCGGGTGCATCTCGTGGGCTACGGCCCGTCGGCGTCGACGATCGGCGCCAACCGGGCCGGGCGGGCGGCGGTGCGGGAGATCAAGCGGCTGCTCGACCGGGAGCCCGCCCTGGTGTGATCGGCGGGGCAAGCGGAACTGATCACCCCGCCGCTCCCGTCCTCTTCTGGTTCTCGTTGAACTCCCGCACGTTCAGCTGCTGTTGGGCGTAGCTGTCGGTGAAGCGCGTGTCGCCGGGCGCCACCGTCACGAAGTACAGCCAGGTGCCCGGCGTCGGATTGATGGCGGCGTTCAGCGCCTGCTGCCCCGGGTTTCCGATGGGGGTTGGCGGCAGCCCCTTGTGCTCGTAGGTGTTGTACGGGCTGTCGGTCCTGGTGTCGCCCGCGGTGGTGGTCAGCGTGGAGCGGTTGAGCGCGTAGTTCAGCGTCGAGTCCATCTGGAGCGGCATCCCGCGGGCCAGCCGGTTGCGGATGACGCGCGCGACCTTGCCCATGTCGGCCGTGGAGTCGGCCTCGGCCTGCACGATTCCGGCGACGATCACCGTCTGATACACCGTCAGGCCCCCGCGCCGAACGCCCGCGGTGATGCCGTCCTGGCCGAGGTGCTTGTTGGCGGTCTCGACCATGTAGGCGAGCAGACCACCGGGGGTGGTGTCGTCCGTGATCGGATAGGTCGCCGGAAACAGATAGCCCTCGGGGTTGCCCTTGGCCTCGGCCGGGAGCTTGAGCTCCGCCGAGGCGGCGGCCGCCTTGGTGGTGCCGGGCGGCAGGTCGAGGCGCTTGTCGACGGCCGCGTAGACCTGGGTCGCCCGCCACCCCTCCGGCACGACGAGGGACCTGGCCGGGGCGCCGGTCTCGCGCAGCACCAGAACGAGTACCACACCGGCCACCACGAGCAGCGCGACGAGCAGCAGGATGAGCCGGCCATGGCGGGTGAGCCGGGCCCGTCGACGGTACGAGGTCTCACTCATGGCGGCACGCTACCCCCAGATATAAGACAAATCAGACATTCAACAGGGGCCGACACGCACCGCGCCCAACTCTGGGGAACACACGAACAGGGGATCGGTTGTTCGCCGGTACGCGTGATCGTCTCGGTATTCGTTGCTCAACTCCCTTGTGGCGAAGGATGCTTGAGGGGCGCAAGCGGCGGGCTGCAGACCGGCGGTGCGCAGTCCCACACGGCATCTGTCCGATGCCCATCGCACAAGGAGAAAGCACCACCATGAACCTCATCACCGACCTGCTCGCCGGCGTCCTCCACTTCATCGGCTGGCTCGTCTGACGATCGTCACGCCCGGCGCCGCCGCTCCCCGTCCCACGGGAGCGGCGGCGTCGCCGTGTGCGCCCCCCACCGTCATCCGCGGACGGGAGCCGGCTCGGCGTCCCTGCGGACCAGCGCCGCGTACCGGCCGTCCTGGTCGAGCAGTTCCTCGTGGGTGCCGCGTTCGGCTATCAGGCCGCCGTCCAGGACGACGATCTGGTCCGCGTCGCGCACGGTGGACAGGCGGTGGGCGATGGTGATGGTGGTGCGGCCCCGGGAGAGCGCGTCGATGGCCTGCTGGACCGCGTGTTCGGTGCGGGTGTCGAGGGCGCTGGTTGCCTCGTCGAGGATGAGGACGGGCGGGTCGCGCAGGATCGTACGGGCGATGGCCAGGCGCTGCTTCTCACCGCCGGAGAACCGGTAGCCGCGCTCGCCGACGAGGGTGTCGTAGCCGTTGGGCAGCGAGGCGATGTGGTCGTGGATCTGGGCGGCGCGGGCGGCCTCTTCGAGCTCCTCGTCGGTGGCTCCCGGCTTGGCGAAGCGGAGGTTCTCGGCGACCGAGGCGTGGAAGAGATAGGTCTCCTGGGAGACCACGCCGATCGAGCGGGCCAGGCTGTCGAAGTCCAGCGCGCGCACATCGACCCCGTCCAGGGTGACGCGGCCACCGGTCACGTCGTACAGCCGCGGCACCAGATAGCTGAGCGTGGACTTGCCGGAGCCGGTGGGGCCGACGACGGCGAGGCTGCTGCCCGCGGGCACGGACAGGTCGATACCGCGGAGGGTGGGCCGCTCCTGCTGGTCGTCGTACCGGAAGTCGACGCCCTCGAAGCGGATCTCGCCGCGCGCCCTGTCCAGGCGTACCGGCTCGTCGGGCTCGGTGATGTCGACCGGCAGGTCCAGGTATTCGAAGATCCGCTGGAAGAGGGCGAGCGAGGTCTGCATCTGGACGCCCGTGGACAGCAGGCTCACGGCGGGCCGGAACAGGCCCTGCTGGAGCGAGACGAAGGCGACGAGGGTGCCGAGGGAGGTCGAGGGGCCGCCTGCCTCCAGGGCTATGCCGGCCGCCCAGTAGATGACGGCGGGCATGGCGGCCATGACGATGCCGATGGTGGACATGCGCCAGCGCCCGGCCATGTTGGAGCGCACTTCCAGGTCGACGAGGCGCTCGGACTCGGCGGCGAAGTTCTTGGTCAGCGAGTCGGCCCGGCCCATGGTGCGGCCGAGCAGGATGCCGCTGACCGAGAGCGACTCGGTGACCTCGGCGGCCATGGCGGCCATCTGCTTCTGGCGCTGTGTGGTGATCTTCTTGCGTTCGCGGCCGACCCTGCGGCTGATCCACACGAAGACCGGCAGCAGGAGCAGGGAGACCGCGGTCAGGCGCCAGTCCAGCGCGAGCATCGCGACCACGGAGGCGACGACGGCGGTCAGGTTGGAGACCAGCGAGGTGGCGGTGGAGGTGACGGTCGCCTGCATGCCGCCGATGTCATTGGCGATGCGGGACTGGACCTCGCCGGTGCGGGTGCGGGTGAAGAAGGCGAGCGGCATCCGCTGGAGCTGGGCGTAGACCGCGGTGCGCAGGTCGTGCATGACGCGCTGGCCGACGGTGGTGCTGATGAGCGTCTGCAGCACGCCGAACACGCTGGTCACGACCGCCGTCGCGATCATGCCGAGGGCGAGCAGGCTCAGCAGGCCCGTGCGCTGCCGCGGGATGGCGACGTCGAGGATCTCGCGCAGCAGGAACGGCGAGGCGACCGAGACGAGCGAGGACGCGGCGACCAGCAGGCCGACGACGGCGAGCCTGCCGCGGTAGGGGCGGAACAGGCCGAGGATGCGGCGGGTCTGGGCGGGCTCCCGCGGCCCGGTGCCGCGGGGCGGGGATGTCCAGGTGGAGTGTTCGGGGCGCATGGGCTCCTTCGAGAGGGTGTGAGGGCCTCCGCCCTGGGGCGGAACGGCGAGACTTCGGGAGCATAGCTCATTGTTACCTATACTCACAATGAACGGGGTCCTGTTATTGTTCCCCTATGCAGCCACACATCTCCCGGGCCCCCGACGCCGACGGCCTGCTGGCCGAGCAGCTGCTCCGGCTGACCCGCCGCCTGCACCGCATCCAGAAGCAGCACCTGGAGCCGGTCGGCATCACGCCCGCGCAGTCCCGGCTGCTGCGCACCGTCGCCCACTGGAACGAGCCGCCGCGCATGGCCGATCTCGCCGCCCGCCTCGAAGTGGTCCCGCGCGCCGTGACCACGCTGGTCGACGCGCTGGAGGAGAGCGGTGACGTGCGCAGGGTGCCGGATCCGACCAACCGCCGGGTGATCCGGATCGAGCTGACCGACGCGGGCCGCGCCACGCTGCGCGCGCTGCGCGGCGCGCGCCGGGGCGCCGCGGAGGAGATCCTGGCTCCATTGACCGCCGACCAGCGCGAGGTGCTCGGCGGACTGCTGACGGCTCTGGTGGACGGATCGCCGGAGCGCCGCTGCTGACGGACCCGAGGAGGCCGTGGTCATGCCGCTGCTGGAGCCCGATCCGCGAGCCCTGCGCCCGGAAGGGCACCGCGCGCCGTCGCCCGACCGGGTCCCCGACCGCCTGGCCGAGGGCACCCCGGAGCCGCTGCGCTCGGAGCTGATCGCGCTGCTCGGCGCGGACAAGGTGCTCTGGAAGGTCTCCGACCTCGTGCGGTACGCCTCGGACGCGAGCCCCTACCGCTTCGTCCCGCAGGCCGTCGTCGTCGCCGAGGACATCGACGACGTCTCCGCCGTCCTGTCGTACGCCCACGGCAAGGGCCGCGAAGTCGTCTTCCGGGCGGCGGGCACCAGCCTGAACGGGCAGGCGCAGGGCGAGGACATCCTGGTCGACGTGCGCCGGCACTGGGTGGGGGTCGAGGTGCTCGACGACGGGCTGCGGGCACGGATCCTTCCCGGGACCACCGTCGTGCGGGCCAACGCCGCGCTCGCCCGGCACGGCCGGGTGCTGGGGCCCGACCCGGCGAGCGCGATCGCCTGCACGGTGGGCGGGGTCGTCGCCAACAACGCGTCGGGCATGACGGCGGGCACCACCCGCAACTCCTACCGGACGCTGTCCTCGCTCACCTTCGTCCTGCCGAGCGGCACGGTCGTCGACACCGCCGACCCGGCGGCCGACGAGGACCTCGCGCACGCCGAACCCCGGCTCTGCGCGGGCCTGTTGGCGCTGAAGGCGGAGATCGAGGCGGACCCGGAGCTGACCGCCCGGATCCGCGCCAAGTACGAGATCAAGAACACCAACGGCTACCGGCTGGACGCGTTCCTCGACGGCGCCACGCCGGTCGAGATCCTGCGGGGCCTCATGGTCGGCTCCGAGGGCACCTTCGGCTTCATCTCCGAGGTCGTCTTCGACACGCTGCCGCTGGACCGGCTGGTCTCCACCGCGCTGCTCTTCTTCCCCTCGCTGCCCGCGGCCGCCGCGGCCGTCCCGCTGTTCAACGAGGCGGGCGCCATCGCCGTGGAGCTGATGGACGGCAACACGCTGCGGGCCTCCGTCAGCGTCAAGGGCGTGCCCGCCGACTGGGCCGGGCTGCCCAAGGACACCACCGCGCTCCTGGTGGAGTTCCGGTCACCCGACGAGGCCGCACGGGAGGCGTACGAGCGGGCCGCCGCCGCGGTGCTCGCCGGGCTCGAACTCGTCGCTCCCGTCACCTCGGTGACCAACGCGTTCACCCGGGACGCGGCGACGATCGGCGGGTACTGGAAGGCCCGCAAAGCGTTCGTGACCGCGGTCGGCGGCTCCCGCCCCTCCGGTACGACGCTGATCACCGAGGACTTCGCGGTCCCGCCGGCCTGCCTCTCCGAGGCGTGTGCCGCGCTGCTCGAACTCCAGGCCCGGCACGGTTTCGACGCGGCCGTCGCGGGCCACGCCGCCCACGGCAACCTGCACTTCCTGCTCGCCTTCGACGCCCGCGAGCCTGCCGACGTGGAGCGGTACGCCGCGTTCATGGCGGAGTTCTGCCGCCTCACCGTGGAGCGCTTCGACGGATCGCTCAAGGCCGAGCACGCTACCGGCCGCAACATCGCGCCCTTCCTGGAGCTGGAGTGGGGACCCAGGGCGACCGAGCTGATGTGGCGCACCAAGCAGGTCATCGATCCGGACGGGGTGTTGGCGCCGCGCATCGTGCTCGACCGCGATCCGAAGGCGCACCTGCGGGGGCTCAAGACCATCCCGACGGTGGAACCGATCGCCGACCCCTGCATCGAGTGCGGCTTCTGCGAGCCGACCTGCCCCAGCGGCGACCTGACCACCACCCCGCGCCAGCGGATCGTGCTGCGCCGCGAGATGACGCGCCAGCCGGCCGGCTCCCCCGTCGAGTCCGGCCTGCTCGACGCGTACGGCTACGACGCGGTCGACACCTGCGCCGGGGACTCCACCTGCGCCCTCGACTGCCCGGTCGGCATCGACACGGGCGCGCTGATGAAGGAGTTCCGCCATCGGCGGCACAGCGCGCGCGAGGAGCGGGTCGCGGAGCTCGCCGCCCGGCACTTCAAGGCGGCCGAGGCCTCCGCGCGGCTCGCCGTCGCGGCCGCCGACCGGATCAACGACCGGCTCCTGGCGCGGGCCACCGGGTTCGCCCGCCGGGCCGTACGCCCCGACCTCGTCCCGGACTGGCTGCCCCAGATCCCCGGCGCCGCCTCCGCCGCGCTGCCCCGCACGCGGCGCGTCGGCGCCTCGGCCGTCTACTACCCGGCCTGCGTCAACCGCATCTTCGGTGAACCCGAGGGCTTCCGGGGCCCCTCCCTCCCCCAGGCCATGGTGGCCGTCTCGGAGCGCGCCGGTCATCCGGTGTGGATCCCGGACGACGTGGCGGGGACGTGCTGCGCCACGATCTGGCACTCCAAGGGGTACGCCCGGGGCAACGCCGTAATGGCCAACCGCATCGTGGAGGCCGCCTGGGGCTGGACCGCCGGGGGCCGCATCCCGCTGGTCGTCGACGCCTCGTCGTGCACGCTCGGCATCGCGCGCGAGGTGGTGCCCCACCTCACCGAGGACAACCGGGAGTTGCACCGGGAGCTGACCGTCGTGGACTCGGTGGTGTGGGCCGCGTCCCTCCTGCCCGACCTCACGATCCTGCGCACGGCACGCTCGGCCGTCCTCCACCCCACCTGCTCCACACGGCACTTGGGCGACGAGGCGGAGCTGCGGGCCGTCGCCTCGGCCTGCGCCGAGGAGGTCGTCGTCCCCGACGCCGTCCGGTGCTGCGCGTTCGCGGGCGACCGGGGGATGCTGCATCCCGAGCTGACGGCCTCGGCCACGTCCCGGGAGGCGGCGGAGGTGCGTTCCCGCCCGTACGAGGCGCATCTGTCGGCGAACCGGATGTGCGAGGTGGGGTTGGAACGGGGTACGGGGCGGCGGTACTACTCCGTGATCCTGGAGCTCGAGCGGGCGACCCGGCCCGGGCCGGAGTATCTGCGGCGGAGCTAGGCGCTCCGCGGAGTTCGGGTTCGGGTTCGGCGGGGCGGGGTTCGTCGCGCCCACGCGGCGGAGCCGCACGCATTCACTTCCCCGCGCCCCTGAGGGCTCCCCGACGGCCCCACGGCTCGCGGTGGGGGCGCTCCAGACGTACGACACGCGCCGCCGCGCCCCGGCAAAGCGCGGCCGAAAGTTCGCGGGCCGGTATCAAGAGTTTCGGCGGGGCTCTTGCGCGCCATGTGTCTCACCCTTCAAGGTCCTTACCGAGGTTCGGTCAAGGTCGCGCAAACGTCAGCCCATGGAATTCCAGCCGATCACCTGGAGGTTCGATGAACGACGAGGTACCGGAGCAGCACGACGTCAGTCGGCGGTCCGTCCTGTGGACGGCCGGAGCCGCGAGCGCGGGCCTGGGCCTCGGGGCGTTCGGGGCCCCGCCCGCCGCCGCGGAGGAGGCGGCGCCCGCTCAGGAACACCGGCGGCAGGGCAGAACCATGATCGGGGTGCCCTTCCAGCGGCGCTCGACGGTGCGGGTCGCGCTGATCGGCCTCGGCAATCGGGGCGGGGCGATGATCGACCTGTATCTGGCGCTGCCCGGGGTCGAGGTGGTCGCCCTGTGCGATCCGGTGAAGGCGAAGGCCGAGCGGGCCGCCGCCAAGGTCACGGCGGCCGGACAGCCCGCGCCGGCCGTCTACGTACACGGTGACCACGACTACGAGCAGCTCCTCCAGCGCGGCGACGTCGACTTCGCCCATGTCGCCACCCCCTGGGACTCGCACTTCGAGATCGCCAGGTCAGCTCTTCTGAACGGGGTCCACGTCGGCGTGGAGTGCCCGATCGCGCTCCAGCTCGACCAGTTGTGGGAGCTGGTGAACCTCTCCGAGCGGACCCGCAGGCACTGCATGCAGCTGGAGAACTGCTGCTACGGCCGCAACGAGATGCGGGTGCTGCGCATGGCGCACGCGGGCAAGTTCGGGGACCTGCTGCACGGCGCGGGCGCCTATCAGCACGATCTGCGCGGGTTGATGTTCGACCCCGCCTACTACGAGGGCCCGTGGCGCAGGCTCTGGCACACCCGGCTGCGCGGCGATCTGTACCCCAACCACGGGTTCGGGCCGGTCGCCAACTACATGGACCTCAACCGCGGCGACCGGGCGGTGAGCATCGTCAGCGTCGGCTCGCCCTCACTCGGCCTGGCCCAGTACCGGGCCGCCAACATGCCTGCCAACGACCCGAGTTGGAAGGAGACGTACATCGAGAGCGACCGCACGATCAGCCTCGTGCAGACCGCGAAGGGCCGGGTGATCCGGCTGGAGCACGACGTGTCGACGCCCCATCCGTACAGCCGGATCAACAGCCTCGGCGGCACCAAGGGGCTCTTCGAGGACTACCCCGAGCGGATCTACCTCGAGCCGGACCACAAGAACGACGAGTGGGGCGACTTCTCGAAGTACGCCGAGTGGGACCACTGGCTCTGGAAGGAGCACGCCAACCCGCCGGGCGGCCACGGCGGGATGGACTACCTGCTGGTGTTCCGGCTGATGCAGTGCATGCGCCTCGGCCTGGTGCCCGACTTCGACGTGTACGACGCCGCGACATGGACCTCGCCCGTCCCGCTGAGCAATCTCTCGATCAAGCAGCGGGGCATGCCGCAGCAGATTCCCGACTTCACCCGGGGCGAGTGGAAGAGGCCACGCGCCGGGATGGACTCCGAGAAGCCCGCCGAGGCGTGAGGACCCGGTGCCGTCGGCGTAACACGAGCACAGGAAGGCATCCGGTTCTCCGGGTACCCCCGGCCGGGGCCGGCCGGGGGCGGCGGTGTCTCAGCAGTGCCGGACGTCCTCGGTGAGGGTGCCCTGGACGGTCTTCAGGCTGCGGTCGTAGCAGCCGTCCGAGCCGTACAGACGGTAGCGCTCGGCGGAGGTGCCGACCGCGTGGCGCTGGTCGCGGGGCACGTTCATGGTCCAGGAGGCGTCACCCTGATAGGTGTCGTCGAGGTGCGAGAACGCGGTGGGGCGCGCGCCGCGCAGGGTGAGGGCGTCGGCGCGGTCGCCCAGGGTGATGACGGTGCGCAGCCGGTTGTCCGTGCCGATGGTGGTGGTGCCGTCCATCGTGTACGTGCGGTTGTCGCGGGCGGTCACCGCCGGGCCCCGGCCGCCCGTCGTCACGCTCTCGTCGTCGTGCCAACTCCCCTTCAGCGCATCGGTGTTCTCGCCCTCGGTCCAGCGGTGCACCGATGCGGCGGACAGCGAGCGGGCCACCGTCGTGGTGACGCGGCCGTGCGAGGTGTTGAGGTATCCCCCGGTGGTGAGCCGGTGGCTGCTGCTGGCGTCCAGCCGCAGCTCCGCCGAACCCGGCTTGTACGTGGTCGAGTCGACCGGCGCCGTCTCGTCGTGGCGGGTCAGTGCGCCGGTGACGACCTTGCTCCCCTTGTCCTGCCAGATGAGCAGGTTCGTGGGGGTGGACCAGCCCGCCTGCCCGGCCGGGACGCCGGCGACCGCCACCTCGACCTGGTGGGGGCGGCCGTCGTTGAGCAGTGCCGCGTACGGCGTGAGGTCGTACTCGACGGGCTTGACGTCGAAGGCGCGGGGGGCGGGGACGACGTACCAGAGGAAGGGGTTGGACCAGCCGCCCGTCCACACGGTCGGGAACGGGGCCGCGATGCCCGCGAGTTGGCCGTCGACCCTGATCTGCACCTCGCGGTTGGGCCCGGCCGGCGCCTTGCAGGAGTACGCGGCGGGATCGGGGACCGCGAGGTACCAGAACTCCTCGCAGCCGCCGCCCGAACCGGTCGCGTACACCTCGGCGACGACGCGCTCGGCGTTGCGCGGCGTGGTCACCCGGGGGGTGTCCAGCGGAAGCACCCGGTCGGGGGTCGCGGCGGGCGCGGTGCGGCCCTCGGCGGCGTAGAAGGTGAGCGTCACCTTGACGTCGATGACTCCCGTGTAGGTGTCGTCGACGGTGTTGCCGATGAGCATCTCGACGGGCTGCGCGGAGCGGAAGGTGTCGCTGTAGCGCGTGACGTCCTTCTCGACGTTCCAGGCGATGCCCTCCACCGAGGGCTCGGGCGTCGACGTGCGCAGCACCTCGACGCCGCCCACATGGAGATAGCCGAGCCGGTCGTACTGGCGCCCCTTGACCTTGCCGTCGAGGCGGAGCACCACCTTGCTCCAGCGGTCGCCGCAGCCCCTGGGCGGCGCGTAGTTCCCCTTGAAGGGCGTGTAGTCGCGGAACTGCGTCTCGGCCAGGGTGACTTGGCAGGACCTGGTGTGCGGGGTGGTCACCGGCGGCGCCGCGGTCAGCGGGTCGTGCCAGTCGGTGCCGAACTCGGGGGGCGGGGTGTCGGCCGCGGCTGCCGGGCCCGCGCCGAGCACCAGGCCCGCGGCCAGGGTGAGGCCGCCGAGCATGGACATGATCCTTCGTCGTCTCATGGGTCAGGAGTGAAGCGCGGGCGCGGCCGTGGCGCCAGACCCGGGACACCGACCATGGCGGGTTCTGGGCCCCTACGCGGGAAAATCGGTTGAAAACCGCGCACGGAAAGGGTGAACCTTGCACGGCTTCAGCCACTCGATGCAAGGAACCCCGGACGCCATGCAGATTCGCGATCTTCCCTTTACGGATCCAGGCGAACCGGACGTCCGCTCGGGTCCCCGCTTCCTGTACTGGCTGGGCCGCAACCAGCTCGGCGGCCAGCTCAAGTCCCTGGCCTGGGGGCTGCTGCACCAGTGCGGCATCGCCGGACTGCCGTGGACCGTCGGCCTCGCCGTGCAGGCGGCCGTCGACCGCTCGGGCCACCGGCTCGCGCTGGCCGCCGCCCTCAATGTGCTGCTGGGCGTGGCCATCGCGGTGGGCGACACGATGCTCCACCGCACCGCGGTCACCAACTGGATCACCGCGGCCGCCCGGGTGCAGCAGCTGCTCGCCCGCAAGACGGCCGAGCTGGGCTCGGTGCTCACGCGCCGGGTCGCGGCAGGCGAGGTGGTGGCGGTCTCGACCGGCGACGTCGAGAAGATCGGTTGGTTCGTCGAGGCGCTCTCGCGCTTCGCGGCGGCGGCCGCGGCCCTGGTGACCATCTGTGTCGGGCTGCTGATCTACCAGCCCACGCTCGGCATCGTCGTGGCACTCGGCGTGCCCGTACTGGCCCTGGCCGTCCTGCCGTTGCTGCCGCGGGCCACCCGGCGCGCGGACATCCAGCGCGAGAAGGCGGGCAGGGCGACGGAGTTGGCGTCCGACACGGTCGCGGGCCTGCGGGTGCTGCGGGGCATCGGCGGCGAGGAGCTCTTCCTCGGCCGCTACCGCGAGGCCTCCCAGGAGGTCCGCCGGGCCGCCGTGCGCAGCGCCCGGATGTGGTCGCTGATCTCGGCGGTCCAGGTGCTCCTGCCCGGCCTGCTGCTCATCACGGTCGTCCTGTACGGCGCGCACCTCGCGCTGGCGGGGAGGATCGCGGTGGGCGAACTGGTCACCGTGTACAGCGCGGTGACGCTGATGCTGTACCCGCTCCAGCACTTCGAGGAGATCGCGATGGCGTACTCGTTCTCGCGGCCCTCCGCGAAGCGGGCGGCGCGCGTGCTCGCGCTCCAGCGGGTCACCGATCCGGCCGGGACGGACACGGGGGTGCCGTCCGGGCCGGAGCGGCGGGCCCTGCCCTCCGGCGATCTGTACGACCCGAAGACGGGGCTGCTCGCACCCGAGGGCCGCTTCACGGCCGTGGTGTGCGGGGACCCGGACGCGGCCGGGCGGCTCGCGGACCGGCTCGGCGGGCACGCCGCCGACGGCGACGGGCTGCCCTCGGTACTGCTCGGCGGCGTCGCGCTCGACGGCCTCGCCCTGGACGACGCCCGCACCGTCGTCCTGGTCCAGGACAAGGACCCGGTGCTGCTCTCGGGCACGCTGCGCGAGCTGCTCGACGTGCCGTCGTCGGGACGGGTCGACGCGGCGGACGCGCTGGCGGCGGCGCAGTGCGGTGACGTACTGGAGGCGCTCGCGCAGGCGTCGGTGGACGGCGGGCAGGACCCGATGGCCACCCGCATCACCGAGCGCGGCCGCTCGCTCTCGGGCGGGCAGCGCCAACGCCTGGCCCTGGCACGGTCGTTGGTGACCGACCCCGAGGTGCTCGTACTCGACGAGCCGACCTCGGCCGTCGACTCGCACACCGAGGCGCGGGTCGCGGACGGCATCAAGCGGCTGCGGGCGGGCCGGACGACGGTCGTGTTCACGTCGTCGCCGCTGCTGCTCGACCTGGCCGAGCGGATCGTGTTCGTGCACGACGGCGAGGTCGCGTCCGTGGGGGTGCACCGCGAGCTGGTGCACACCGACGCCCGCTACCGCGCGGTGGTCACGCGCGAGACGGACGAGGAGGAGTCGAAGACGATGCAGAGAGTGGAGGAGTCGGCATGATCGGCGTGGCAGTACCGGAGTACGACCCGGCGGCCCCGCAGTCGGCCACCACCCTGCCGGTGGGGACCCCGGCGACGGTACGGGCGTACGTGAGGGAGCTCTTGGGGCGCCATCGCAGGGCGTTCTCGATCCTGATCGGGGTCAACGCCGTCGCCGTGATCGCGTCGATGGTCGGCCCCTACCTCCTCGGCGGCCTCGTCGAGGACCTCTCGACGGGCGTGCGGGACCTCCATCTCGGACGCACCGCGGCCCTGTTCGCGGTCGCGCTCGTCGTCCAGACGGTCTTCGTCCGGACGGTCCGGCTGCGCGGCGGCATGCTCGGCGAGGAGATGCTGGCCGATCTGCGCGAGGACTTCCTGGTGCGCTCGGTCGGGCTGCCGCCGGGCGTGCTCGAACGGGCCGGCACGGGCGATCTGTTGTCCCGGATCACCACGGACATCGACCGCCTGGCGAACGCGATGCGCGAGGCCGTGCCGCAGCTGGCGATCGGCGTGGTGTGGGCGGCGCTGCTGCTCGGCGCGCTCGGGGTCACCGCACCGCCGCTGGCGCTCGCGGTACTGATCGCGCTGCCGGTCCTGGTCGTGGGCTGCCGCTGGTACTTCCGGCGGGCGCCCTCGGCGTACCGCTCGGAGGCCGCCGGGTACGCGGCGGTCGCCTCCGCGCTGACCGAGACGGTCGACGCGGGCCGCACCGTCGAGGCGCACCGCCTCGGCGCGCGCCGGATCGCGCTCTCCGACCAGCGGGTCAAGGAGTGGACGGCCTGGGAGCGGTACACGCTGTTCCTGCGTTCGGTGCTCTTCCCCGTGGTCAGCGTCACCCACATGACGATCATGGTGTCGGTGCTGACGATCGGCGGGGTGTTCGTCCTCCAGGACTGGATCACGGTCGGGCAGCTCACCACGGGCGCGCTGCTCGCGCAGATGCTGGTCGAGCCGGTCGGACTCATCCTGCGCTGGTACGACGAGCTCCAGGTGGCCCAGGTCTCGCTCGGACGGCTGGTCGGCGTGCGCGACATCGAGCCGGAGCCGGGCGACGCGGACGTGCGTCCCGACGGGCGGCACGTCGACGCGGACGAGGTGCGCTTCGGCTACCGCGAGGGCGTGGACGTCCTGCACGAGGTGTCCCTGTCGGTGGCCCCGGGCACCCGGGTCGCCCTCGTAGGCCCGTCCGGTGCGGGCAAGTCGACGCTGGGGCGGCTGCTCGCCGGGATCTACGCGCCGCGCGAGGGCCGCGTCACGCTGGGCGAGGCCGAGCTGTCGCGGATGCCCGCGGAGCGGGTGCGCGAGCACGTCGCGCTGGTCAACCAGGAACACCACGTGTTCGTGGGCTCGCTGCGGGACAACCTGCTGCTCGCCCGCACCGGCGCGGACGACGCCGAACTGTGGGCGGCGCTCGGCGCGGTCGACGCGGACGGCTGGGCCCGGGCGCTCGACGACGGCCTCGGTACGGAGGTGGGCTCGGGCGGGCTTTCCCTCACCCCGGCGCAGGCGCAGCAGATCGCGCTGGCCCGTCTGGTCCTGGCGGACCCGCACACGCTGGTCCTGGACGAGGCCACCTCGCTCCTCGACCCGCGCGCGGCCCGCCACCTGGAGCGCTCGCTGGCGCGCGTCCTGGACGGCCGCACGGTCGTGGCGATCGCGCACCGCCTGCACACCGCGCACGACGCGGACGTCATCGCGGTGGTGGAGCGGGGACGGATCGCGGAGCTGGGCAGCCACGAGGAGCTGGTCGCGGCCGATGGCGCGTACGCCGCGCTGTGGCGCTCCTGGCACGGCTAGCCTGCGGCGCGCGGCGGGCTCGGCACTCCGGTGCCGGGCGGGGTCGGTTGTCCGGGGCGCCCCCGGGCCCCTGTCCGCCGCCCCTGCGGGCCATGCGCGGTCGGGCGCTTGCCCGGGGCCGCCCCCGGGCTCCTGTCCGCCGCCCCTGCGGGCCGTGCGGGGCTGGTCGCGCAGTTCCCCGCGCCCCTACCAGGGCGCCCCTGGCTCCGAGCGCCCCGAGCGGCGCGAGGAATGCGCGAGCGACCACCCCCGATCCGCGGCGAACAGCGCACGGTCCCCACCAGGGGCGCGGGGAACTGCGCCAGCGACCACCCACGATCCGTGGCCAACCACGAACGCCCACCACCCCCACCAGGGGCGCGGGGAACTGCGCGAGTGGCCGCCCGCGGTCCGCTGTCGGCGACGGCGCACGCCGCCCCTTCCCCCGGCGGGTTTCGGGAAGGGGTGGGGCGGGGGAACCCCGGCCCGAGGCGGCCCGGGCCGCCAGCCGTCAGATGAAGTTCAGCGCGCCCGCCGCGCCCACGCCGCCCAGGACCATGAACGCCGGCATCAGGACCTTCAGCTCGACCCAGCTGCCGGCCCGGAAGCGCATGCCCTTCGGCGGGCCGAGCGGGTGCCAGCGCTTGCGGCCGAGCGGGATCGGCCACAGGATCGGGCAGCCCGAGACGGTCAGGGCGTCGCCGATGTCGTGCACGAGGGCGCCGAGGATGATCGGCAGGCCGAGCCACAGGTACTCCTGGCCGGGACCGCTGAAGAGCCAGTCCGAGCCGTTGCCCGGCTGGTCGAGGATGCCCGCCAGGATCCACGCGCTGGTCGCGCCGAGCGCCCACACCAGGACGTCGCTGGAAACCCGGGCGGCCCGCCACAGCAGGCCTTCCACCGCGAGGACCAGGTGCACGAAGAGGATCGCGAGCACCGCCCAGCGCCCGCCGAACAGGGCCGCCGCGGAGGCGCCCGCGCCTATGAGGACGGCCCACAGCCAGGTGTGGGTCAGGGTGCGGTGGCCGCCGTTGCGGCGCGGGTCGCCGGGACCCCGGGTCGCCTTGTACACGGCGTGCGACAGCTCGTCCACGAGTCCGCACAGGCCCCGGGACACCGGCCCGAAGGCGCGCGATATGGTCGCCGACTTGTGGTCGAGGTCGGGCGCGAGGGCCGCGCCCGCCGTGATCAGGGCGCCCACGACGAGCACCGGCCACGGCATCGGGTGGTCGGCCGCGGCCGCCGCCGCACCCACCCCGAGCCAGGCCGCGGCCCCCGACAGTGAGTGCGCAGGTCCCATCATGACGGTGCCCCGCCCCATTCCTCTTGTTCCGTCGCTCAGTTGACGGCCCGTCCGCAGGCGGGCCGAGCTGGCAGCCTACCCGCGATGATCTTCGTGCCGACGGCCGGTTCCCGCTTCCGGCCCCGCGCCAGGCAAGATGGGGGCGTGACCCTTATCGATCAGCTGCCGCCGAGTGCCGACCCCGATGCCCTTTTCGAGGCCTTCTCCACCTGGGCCGAGGACCAGGGCATCAACCTGTACCCGGCCCAGGAGGAGGCGCTGATCGAGGTCGTGTCGGGGGCGAACGTCATCCTGTCCACCCCGACCGGCTCGGGCAAGAGCCTGGTGGCGGCGGGTGCGCACTTCGCGGCGCTCGCCCGGGACGAGGTCACCTTCTACACCGCGCCGATCAAGGCGCTGGTCTCGGAGAAGTTCTTCGACCTGTGCAAGCTGTTCGGCACCGAGAACGTCGGCATGCTGACCGGCGACGCCTCCGTCAACGCGGACGCGCCCGTCATCTGCTGCACCGCCGAGGTGCTCGCCTCCATCGCGCTGCGCGACGGCAAGCACGCCGACATCGGCCAGGTCGTGATGGACGAGTTCCACTTCTACGCCGAGGCCGACCGCGGCTGGGCGTGGCAGATCCCGATCCTGGAACTCCCCCAGGCCCAGTTCATCCTCATGTCGGCCACCCTCGGCGACGTCTCGATGTTCGAGAAGGACCTGACGCGCCGCACCGGCCGCGAGACCGCCGTGGTCCGCTCGGCCACCCGGCCCGTGCCGCTCTCGTACGAGTACGTCACCACGCCCATCACCGAGACGCTGACCGAGCTGCTCGAAACCCGGCAGTCGCCGGTCTACATCGTGCACTTCACGCAGGCGCAGGCCGTCGAGCGCGCGCAGTCGCTCATGTCGATCAACATGTGTACGCGCGAGGAGAAGGACAAGATCGCCGACCTGATCGGCAACTTCCGCTTCACCACCAAGTTCGGCCAGAACCTGTCCCGCTACGTCCGCCACGGCATCGGCGTGCACCACGCGGGGATGCTGCCCAAGTACCGCCGCCTGGTCGAGAAGCTGGCGCAGGCGGGCCTGCTGAAGGTCATCTGCGGCACCGACACCCTGGGCGTCGGCGTCAACGTGCCCATCCGCACGGTGCTGTTCACCGCCCTGACGAAGTACGACGGCAACCGCGTGCGCACCCTGCGCGCCCGCGAGTTCCACCAGATCGCGGGCCGGGCGGGGCGGGCCGGGTTCGACACCGCCGGGTTCGTGGTGGCGCAGGCGCCCGAGCACGTCATCGAGAACGAGAAGGCGCTCGCGAAGGCGGGCGACGACCCGAAGAAGCGCCGCAAGGTGGTCCGCAAGAAGGCTCCCGAGGGCTTCGTGGCCTGGTCGGACACCACCTTCGAGAAGCTGATCGGCTCCGAGCCCGAGCCGCTGACCTCGCGCTTCAGGGTCACCAACATCATGCTGCTCTCGGTGATCGCCCGGCCGGGCAACGCCTTCGAGGCGATGCGGCACCTCCTGGAGGACAACCACGAGCCGCGCAAGGCGCAGCTGCGCCACATCCGCCGGGCCATCGCGATCTACCGCTCGCTGCTCGACGGCGGCGTGGTGGAGCAGCTGGACACCCCCGACGCCGAGGGCCGCACCATCCGGCTCACCGTCGACCTCCAGCAGGACTTCGCGCTGAACCAGCCGCTGTCGACGTTCGCGCTCGCCGCCTTCGACCTCCTTGACCCCGAGTCGCCGTCCTACGCGCTCGACATGGTCTCGGTCGTCGAGTCCACCCTGGACGACCCGCGCCAGATCCTCGCCGCGATGCAGAACAAGGCGCGCGGCGAGGCCGTCGGGCAGATGAAGGCGGACGGCGTCGAGTACGAGGAGCGCATGGAGCGGCTCCAGGACATCTCGTACCCGAAGCCGCTGGAAGAGCTCCTGTGGCACGCGTACAACGTCTACAAGAAGTCGCACCCGTGGGTCGGCGACCACCCGGTCTCGCCGAAGTCCGTGATCCGCGACATGTACGAACGGGCCCTCACGTTCACGGAGTTCACCTCCTGGTACGAGCTGGCGCGCACCGAGGGCATCGTGCTGCGCTACCTGGCGAGCGCGTACAAGGCGCTCGACCACACCATCCCGGACGACCTCAAGACCGAGGACCTGGAAGACCTGATCGCCTGGCTGGGTGAGATGGTGCGCCAGGTCGACTCCAGCCTGCTGGACGAGTGGGAGCAGCTCGCCAACCCCGAGGTGCAGACCGCCGAGGAGGCCCAGGAGAAGGCCGACGAGGTCAAGCCGGTCACCGCGAACGCCCGCGCGTTCCGGGTGCTGGTCCGCAACGCCATGTTCCGCCGGGTGGAGCTGGCCGCCCTGGACAACGTCGACGCGCTGGGCGAGCTGGACGCGGAGTCCGGCTGGGACGCGGACGCGTGGGGCGAGGCGATGGACAAGTACTGGGACGAGTACGACGACCTCGGCACCGGCCCCGACGCGCGCGGCCCCAAGCTGCTCGCCATCGAGGAGGACGCGGCGCACGGCCTGTGGCGCGTCCGCCAGACGTTCGCCGACCCGAACGGCGACCATGGCTGGGGCATCAGCGCGGAGGTCGATCTGGCGGCCTCCGACGAAGAGGGCCGCGCGGTGGTGCGCGTCACCGACGTCGGCGAGCTCTGACCCCGCCCCCACTCCGAGAGGACCGCGACGACATGACCAACCCGGCGGAGAGACTCGTCGATCTGCTCGACCTGGAGCAGATCGAGGTCAACATCTTCCGCGGCCGCAGCCCCGAGGAGTCCCTCCAGCGGGTCTTCGGCGGCCAGGTCGCGGGCCAGGCACTGGTGGCGGCCGGGCGCACCACGGACGGCGAGCGCCCGGTGCACTCGCTGCACGCCTACTTCCTGCGGCCGGGCCGTCCGGGTCTGCCGATCGTCTACCAGGTGGAGCGGGTCCGCGACGGGCGCTCCTTCACCACCCGGCGGGTGACGGCGGTGCAGCAGGGCCGCACGATCTTCAACCTCACCGCCTCCTTCCACCGCCCGGAGCCCGGCAGCATCGAGCACCAGCTGCCGCCGCGCCTCGACTTCCCCGAGCCGGAGTCGCTGCCCACGGTCAGCGACGAGATCCGCGCACATCTGGGGGCGCTGCCGGAGGCGCTGGAGCGGATGGCACGCCGCCAGCCGTTCGACATCCGGTACGTGGACCGGTTGCGCTGGACGCCCGAGGAGATCAAGGGCGCGGACCCGCGCAGCGCGGTGTGGATGCGGGCGGTCGGCCCGCTGGGCGACGATCCGCTGGTGCACACCTGCGCGCTGACGTACGCGAGCGACATGACGCTCCTGGACGCGGTGCGCATCCCGGTCGAGCCGCTGTGGGGGCCGCGCGGCTTCGACATGGCCTCGCTCGACCACGCCATGTGGTTCCACCGCCCGTTCCGCGCCGACGAATGGTTCCTGTACGACCAGGAGTCCCCGGTCTCGACGGGCGGCCGGGGCCTCGCCCGCGGCCGGATCTACAACCGCGACGGCGAGCTGCTGGTGTCGGTGGTCCAGGAGGGGCTCTTCCGCCCGCTGGCCGCCACCGGCGACTGATCAACTCACCTTTTTCCAGAAGGAGTTACCGATGAGCCTGTACGACATCCCGCTGCGCACCCTGACCGGCGAGCCGACCTCGCTCGCCGACTACGAGGGCCGGGCCGTGCTCGTGGTGAACGTGGCGTCCAAGTGCGGCCTGACCCCGCAGTACGCCGGTCTGGAGCGGCTCCAGAAGGAGTACGGCGACCGCGGCCTGACCGTGCTCGGCGTGCCGTGCAACCAGTTCGGCGGTCAGGAGCCCGGCACCGCCGAGGAGATCGGCACGTTCTGCTCGGCGACGTACAGCGTGACCTTCCCACTCCTGGAGAAGACCGACGTGAACGGCGAGGGCCGTCACCCGCTGTACGCGGAGCTGACGAAGACCGCGGACGCCGACGGCGAGGCCGGTGACATCCAGTGGAACTTCGAGAAGTTCCTGCTGTCCCCGCGGGGCGAGGTGGCCGCACGCATCCGCCCGCGCACCGAGCCGGAGGCCCCCGAGGTCGTGGCGCTCATCGAGGCGAACCTGCCCGCCTGACCGGCTCCGCCGCCCGAGGCGCTCCCCCTCCTGGCGAGGGCGGGGCGCCTTACGCGCGTCCGGGGTCAGCCCCGCTCGCGCCGGCCCAGCGCCTTCGCACGGCTGTGGGCGTACCCGCCGACCAGGGCGCCGGTCGCCGCCAGCGCCAGGTGGGCCATGAGCTGCGCCGGGAAGCCACCCGGGACCCAGCCGAGGAATCCGGTGTCGTCGTGGTGCACCGAGATCCGGAGGGCGCCCTGGACGAAGACGACCATCAGCGCCGCCCCCACGATCTGCAACACGTCGTACTTCATGCGCCGTCACCCGCTCCGTTTCACTCGGCCAGTGATACGAACGTACCAGCGCGAACGCGCCGGATTGTGGGGCTGAGGCGCCTTACGTCACACTAATTCGCCGCCTATAGTCGGTCGGGTGCGTGACGAAAAGGAAGGCCGCTGCGGGCTGTGCGGGACCGCCATCGGCGCGGGAGGACGCGGCCGCCCCGCCGTCTACTGTTCGCGGAGCTGCCAGGCCAGGGCGTACCGCGCCCGAAAGCGGCCACCGCTGCCGGAGCCCGAACCGCGCGAGCCCGAGGAGCGGGAGGGGCGGCGCCGGGAGATCGCCGGGGCGGTGTGGCGCATCGCGGCCGGGCGGGGGCTGCACGAGGCGAGCATGCGGGAGATCGCGGCGGAGGCGGGCGTCTCGCTCCGCTCGGTCCAGTACCACTTCGGCAGCAAGCACCAACTCCTGGTGGGCGCCCTGCAGTTGCTGCACGCGGACAACGAGCGGCGGGCCCGCGGGCGGATCGACTACGACCCGGGCGACCCGCGCGCACTGCTCGACGCGATCCTCCAGGAGTTCCTGCCGCTCGACGAGGAGCGCCGCCTCGCGCTGCGGGTCCTGGCGGCGTACTACGCGCGCAGCCTCACCGATCCCGCCCTGGCGGCGGTGTTCCTGAGCGCCGAGCACCCACTGGAGGACCTGGTCGCGGGCATCATCCGCCAGGCGCAGGACGCGGGCGCCTGCCGGCCCGGCCTCGACGCGGGGCACGAGGCCGATCTCCTGGTGTCGGGGGCCGTGGGGCTCGGCGGCGACATGCTGCACGGACGGCGCGGCGCGGCCGAGGTGAGGGCCACCCTGGGCTACCACCTCGACCGGATCTTCCTGCCGCGCGCCGAGCGCTAGCGGATCGGCACCCCCGACAGGGTGCGGGCGATGACCAGGCGCTGGATCTCGCTCGTGCCCTCGAAGATGGTGTAGATGGCAGCGTCCCGGTGCATGCGCTCCACCGGGTACTCACGGGTGTAGCCGTTGCCGCCGAGAATCTGGATCGCCTGGGCGGTGACCTTCTTCGCGGTCTCGCTCGCGTACAGCTTGGACATCGAGCCCTCGGCCGACTCGAACTTCTTGCCCGTGGTCGCCATCCAGGACGCGCGCCACACCAGCAGGCGCGCCGCGTCGATCTGGGTGCGCATGTCGGCGAGCTGGAAGGCGACGCCCTGGTTGTCGATGATCGGGCGGCCGAACTGCTCGCGGGTCTTGGCGTATTCGAGGGCGTAGTCGTACGCGGCCCGCGCGGTGCCGACCGCCATGGCGCCGACGGCCGGGCGGGAGGCCTCGAAGGTGGCCATGGCCGCGTTCTTCAGGCGCTCGCCGCCCGCCTTCGCCTTCTCGCGGGCCCGGGCCAGACGCTCGTCGAGCTTCTCCTTGCCGCCGAGCAGGCAGTGCCCGGGGACGCGTACGTCCTCCAGCACGACCTCGGCGGTGTGCGAGGCGCGGATGCCGTGCTTCTTGAACTTCTGTCCCTGTGTCAGGCCCGGGGTGCCCGGCGGCACGATGAAGGAGGCGTGGCCCTTGGAGCCGAGTTCCGCGTCCACGACCGCGACGACGACGTGCACGTTGGCGATGCCGCCGTTGGTCGCCCAGGTCTTGGTGCCGTTCAGGACCCACTCGTCCTTGGCCTCGTCGTACACCGCCCGGGTGCGCATGGAGGCGACGTCGGAACCCGCGTCCGGCTCGGAGGAGCAGAAGGCGGCGACCTTGACGTCGGTCACGTCGCCGTACATCTGGGGGATCCAGGTCCCGATCTGCTCCTCGGTGCCGTTGGCCAGGACGCCGACGGCGGCGAGGCCGGTGCCGACGATCGAGAGCGCGATGCCCGCGTCGCCCCAGAACAGCTCCTCCATCGCCACCGGGATGCCGAGACCGGTCGGGTCGAAGAACTGCTGCGCATAGAAGTCGAGGGAGTAGATTCCGACCTTGGCGGCCTCCTGGATCACCGGCCAGGGGGTCTCCTCGCGCTCGTCCCACTCGGCGGCCGCGGGGCGGATCACATCCTTGGCGAAGCCGTGCAGCCAGTCCTGGACCTGCTTCTGGTCGTCGCTGAGATCCATCGTGAACTCGGCCATGTCCCCTCCACCACTCCATGCGTTACTTGCGGTAACCGCAGTCTGTTACCGACGGGTAGCCAATGTCAACCGACCACCGGCCGACCAGCACCCCGGACGAGTGGAGTGTTACGTTGCGCAAGGCTTCCGAGCGAGGGAACCCACGGAAGAACGCGGTACGGGCGGGGAGAAGAACCCATGGAGACCACAGAGCAGGCCGAGCAGCAGCGCACGGCGGCGGAGCGCCGGCGGCGCGAACTGCTGGAGGCGGCGGACCGGGTGGTGCTCCGGGACGGCCCCAAGGCTTCGATGAACGCGATCGCGGCGGAGGCGGGCATCACCAAGCCCATCCTCTACCGGCACTTCGGCGACAAGGGCGGCCTCTACCGCGCCCTCGCCAAGCGCCACACCGACGCCCTGCTCTCCGCGCTGCGGGCCGCGCTCGACGCGCCCGCCGAGCGCCGCGAGCGGGTCGAGGCGACCCTGGAGACCTATCTGGCGGCGATCGAGGCGCGCCCCCAGGTGTACCGGTTCCTGATGCACCCCGCCGAGGACACCCCGGCGCCCGAGTCCGAGCAGGGCTTCGACGTGGGCCGGCACTCCGCGCCACTGCTGCGGCGGATGGGCGAGGACCTGGGGGTGGTCATCGCCGAGCGGATCGACCTCGGTCCCGGCAGCGAGGTGCTCGCCCGGGTCTGGGGGCACGGGATCGTCGGCATGATGCACGCGGCGGGCGACTGGTGGCTGGGCGAACGCCCTTGCTCCCGTGCGGAGTTGGTGCAGGCGCTGGCCGACCTGCTGTGGGGCCGGCTCGCCGCGGCGGGCGACCGGGTGGGCGGCCCGGGCTTCTGAATTGCCACCCCGCCCCTCGCAGCGTGCGTGAACGGGCACTCCCAGCCTGTCATGGGGGTGCCCCTTGGCCCTCAAGGCCTTGGGGGAGTTTGAGGACGAGCGCCCTTCAGGCGCGAACGGGGGCTGGGGGCAGAGCCCCCCGTGCCTCAGCTCCAGGGGGCCTTGCGGATCGCACGCTGCAAGCGGGCCCGGTGGCGGCCCGTGACGCGGTCGGCGTACACCACCCCGTCCAGGTGGTCGCACTCGTGCTGGAGGCAGCGGGCGAAGAACCCGGTGCCCTCGATCCGCACCGGGCCGCCGGACAGGTCCACGCCCTCCACCACCGCGCGGTCGAAGCGCGTGGTCGGCGCCTCGAGGCCGGGCAGCGAGAGGCAGCCCTCGGGGCCGCGCACCTCGACCCCGTCCGCCTCCACCAGGCGCGGGTTGACGACGTACCCCAGGTGCCGCACGTCCTCGTCGTCGGGGCAGTCGTACACGAACACCCGCCGCGCGACGCCGATCTGGTTGGCCGCCAGGCCGACGCCGTCGGCCGCGTACATCGTCGCGAACATGTCCTCGACGAGGCGGTGCAGCGCGGGACCGAAGTCGGTGACGGGCTCGCAGGGGGCGTGGAGCAGCCGGTCACCGAGGAGACTCATCTCTCGTACGGAGCCGGAACTGCCGGGAATGGGGCGGTGGCGCATGGGCGCAAGGGTACGTTCCGGCGGCCGGAGGGCATTCCGGATGGTGGCGCGGTTCGGGGCGCTGACCGGATCTCGATAGGCTGACACCCGACCCAGGCGCAAGGAGGATCAAGGACGATGTCAGGACACGTTGGAGGTGCCGGGCCCCTGTCACCGCGAGCCAAGCTGGCGGTGACCGCGGGCAAGGCCGCCGCGGCGGTGTCGCGCGCGGCGGGGCGGGGCAGTGGATCGGTGATCGGCGGGCGCGTCGCGCTCAAGCTCGACCCCGATCTGCTCGGGCGGCTCGCCACTCATCTGGACGTCGTCCTGGTGTCGGCGACGAACGGCAAGACGACCACGACCCGGCTGATCGCCGAGGCACTGCGGGCCAGCGGCCCGGTGGTGTCCAACGCGCTCGGCGCCAACATGCCCGCGGGCATCACCTCGGCGCTGGCGGGCGGTTCGGACGCCAAGTACGGCGTGATCGAGGTCGACGAGAAGTATCTGGCGGGAGTCGCGCGCGATGTGACGCCGAAGGCGATCGCGCTCCTCAACCTCTCCCGCGACCAGCTCGACCGGGCCGCCGAGACGCGCATGCTCGCCGAGAAGTGGCGCGAGGGCCTGTCGGGTTCGAAGGCCGTGGTGATCGCCAACGCGGACGACCCGCTGGTCGTGTGGGCCGCGTCCTCCTCCCCCAATGTGGTGTGGGTGGCGGCCGGTCAGGAGTGGAAGGACGACGCCTGGTCGTGCCCCGCCTGCGGCGGTGTGATGCAGCGGCCCGGCGACGACTGGTTCTGCGGCGAGTGCGGTTTCCGCCGCCCGGCGCCCAGTTGGGTCCTCAACGGCGACTACGTCCTGGACCCGCACGGGTCGGCCTGGCCGATCCACCTCCAGCTGCCCGGCCGCGCCAACAAGGCGAACGCCGCCACCTCGGCCGCCGTCGCCGCGGTGTTCGGGGTGCCGCCGCAGGTCGCCCTGGAGCGCATGTACCAGGTGCAGGCGGTCGCGGGCCGCTACGACGTCGTGAACTTCCAGGGCCGCGAGCTGCGGCTGCTGCTCGCGAAGAACCCGGCGGGCTGGCTCGAAACGTTTTCCCTCATCGACCCGCCGCCCACGCCGGTCGTCCTGTCCGTCAACGCGCGCGGCGCGGACGGCACGGACACCTCCTGGCTGTGGGACGTCGACTACACCCGGCTCGCCGGCCACCCGATCTTCGTGATCGGCGACCGCAAGCTGGACCTGGCCGTGCGCCTGGAGGTCGCGAACCTGGACTTCCGGGTCTGCGACAGCCTGGAGGAGTGCACGCAGCTGGCGCCGCCCGGACGGATCGAGCTGATCGCCAACTACACCGCGTTCCAGGACGTCCGGCGCGTCGTCGGCAACTGACCCAGTAAGGAGCAAGCAAGCGACATGGCAGACAACAGCCTGCGCCTCGTGTGGGTCTACCCCGACCTGCTGAGCACCTACGGCGACCAGGGCAACGCCCTGGTCGTGGAGCGCCGGGCCCGCCAGCGCGGCCTGGACGTGCACCGGCTCGACGTCCGCAGCGACCAGCCGATCCCGACCTCCGGTGACATCTACCTCATCGGCGGCGGCGAGGACCGGCCGCAGCGGCTGGCGGCCGAGCGGCTGCGCCGCGACACCGGGCTGAGCCGCGCCGCCTCCAATGGCGCGATCATCTTCTCGGTCTGCGCCGGGTACCAGATCCTGGGCCACGAGTTCATCAACGACCTCGGCGAGCGCGAGCCGGGCCTCGGCCTGCTCGACGTGGTCTCGACGCGCGGCGAGGGCGAGCGCTGCGTCGGCGACGTGCTCGGCGACATCGACGAGCGGCTCGGCCTGCCCCAGCTGACGGGCTTCGAGAACCACCAGGGCGTCACCCATCTCGGGCCCACCGCCCGCCCGTTCGCGCGGGTGCGCCTGGGCAAGGGCAACGGCACGGGCGACGGCACCGAGGGCGCGTACAACGACACGGTGTTCGGTACGTACATGCACGGCCCGGTCCTCGCGCGCAATCCGCAGATCGCGGACATGCTCCTGAAGCTGGCCCTCGACGTGAACGCGCTGCCGCCGACCGACGACCGCTGGTACGAGGCGCTGCGCGCGGAGCGCATCGCGTCGGCGACGCAGCCCGCCTAGTCGCGAAAGCGACACCGGGCAACACCGGCGGACACCCCGGACCACCCGGTCCGGCTGCTGGACGGTTCGTACGTTCGTACCACGTCCATCAGTCGGACCTCCGATTCGGCCCCCGTCGCCCTGCGCCGGTAGGGTGACGGGGATCCAACCGGACGACGTGGTCCGGTCGTCGGCCCACGTTGCAAAGGTTCTCCGGGCAATGCGAATTGGTGTGCTCACCTCCGGCGGCGACTGCCCCGGCCTCAACGCCGTCATCCGATCCGTCGTGCACCGCGCGGTGGTCGACCACGGCGATGAGGTCATCGGCTTCCACGACGGCTGGAAGGGCCTGCTCGAAGCCGACTACCGCAAGCTCGACCTCGACGCGGTCGGCGGCATCCTGGCCCGTGGCGGCACCATCCTCGGCTCGTCCCGCGTGCAGCCCGCGCACCTGCGCGACGGCGTCGAGCGCGCCAAGGGACACGTCGCCGAGCTGGGTCTCGACGCGATCATCCCGATCGGCGGCGAGGGCACCCTGAAGGCCGCGACCCTGCTGTCCGAGGCGGGCCTGCCCATCGTCGGCGTGCCCAAGACGATCGACAACGACATCGCCTCGACCGACGTTACCTTCGGCTTCGACACCGCCGTGGGCGTGGCGACCGAGGCCCTCGACCGGCTGAAGACCACCGCCGAATCGCACCAGCGGGTGCTGATCGTCGAAGTCATGGGCCGCCACACCGGCTGGATCGCCCTGCACTCGGGCATGGCCGCAGGCGCGCACGCCATCGTCGTGCCCGAGCGCCCCTTCGACATCGACGAGCTGACCGAGCTCGTGGGACGGCGTTTCTCCGCGGGCAAGAAGTTCGCGATCGTCGTCGTCGCCGAGGGCGCCAAGCCGCGCGAGGGCTCGATGCAGTTCGACGTGGGCGGCACCGACGTCTACGGCCACGAGCGCTTCGCGGGCGTCGCGCGCCAGCTCTCCATCGAGCTGGAGCAGCGCCTGAACAAGGAGGCCCGGCCGGTCATCCTCGGTCACGTCCAGCGCGGCGGCACGCCCACCGCGTACGACCGGGTGCTCGCCACCCGCTTCGGCTGGCACGCGGTGGAGGCCGCCCACCGCGGCGAGTTCGGGATGCTGACCGCGCTGCGCGGCACCGACATCGTCATGGTCCCGCTCGCCGAGGCGACGGCCACCCTGAAGACCGTCCCGGCCGAGCGGTACGCCGAAGCGGAGTGCGTCCTCTAGTTTCCGCCCGCATCCGGCTCGTCCCCGTCCGCTCCCGGATTGTTTCGTACGCAAGGAACCGCCCCCGGCCGCACCACCGGCCGGGGGCGGTTCTAGTCTGGTGCGGAACAACCGGTACGAATCAGGAGTCAGCGGATGGATCACAGCGGGCACGGCATGGACATGAACATGGACCTGCCGCCGTTCACGCTGGCGCGGGGGCTCGCCTGGTCGGCGGACTCCTTCTTCCTCATCGGCTGCCTCCTCGGGCTCGCCCTGTACGCGTGGGGCGTGGTCCGGCTCAGGCGGCGCGGTGACAGCTGGCCCGTCAGCCGGATGATCTTCTGGACCGTGGGCGTCCTGACCATCGGCTTCGTCATGTGCACCAAGCTGAACGACTACGGCATGGTCATGTTCAGCGTGCACATGGTGCAGCACATGGTGATCAGCATGCTGTCACCCATCCTGCTGCTGCTCGGCGCGCCGGTCACGCTCGCGCTGCGTGCCCTGCCGGTCGCCCCGCGCGGCCGCAAGGGTCCGCGCGAGCTGCTCCTGATGCTGCTGCACAGCCGGTACATGAAGATCATCACGCACCCGGCGTTCACCATCCCGCTCTTCATCGCGAGCCTGTACGGGCTCTACTTCACGCCGATCTTCGATTTCCTGATGGAGAGCAAGACCGGGCACATCGCGATGATGGTCCACTTCCTCGCGGTCGGCCTGGTCTTCTTCTGGCCGATCATGGGCGTGGACCCGGGACCGCACCGGCCCGGCTATGTGATGCGCATGCTGGAGCTCTTCGCGGGCATGCCCTTCCACGCCTTCTTCGGCATCGCGCTGATGATGGCCACCGAGCCCATGATCGGCACGTACAAGAACCCCCCGGCCTCGCTCGGCATCGACGCGCTCACCGACCAGCAGGCCGGTGGCGGCATCGCCTGGGCGTTCAGCGAGATCCCCTCCGTGCTCGTGCTGATCGCGCTGGTCTTCCAGTGGTACGCCACCGAGAAACGGCACGCACGCCGCACCGACCGGGCCGCCGAGCGCGACGGCGACAAGGAACTTCAGGCCTACAACGCCTATCTCGCCTCCCTGAACACGCGCGGGCAGTAGCGCCGGGGCCCCTCGCGGGGAGACCATGGACCTCACGGCACCCGCCGGGAGGAAGGGGACGCGATGCCCCGTTCGACGAAGTCGATGATGGTGCTCACGCTCGTGATGCTGGTCCTCATCACGGCGTACACGGTGGCGCTCGGCAGCAGTGGCTGGCTGTGGTTCGGCTGGGTGGTGCTCGGGCTCACCGCGATCGGGACGGCCGCCGCCTCCTCGCGCAGCACCTGAGCCGCACCGCGCGCTCAGCCGAGCCGGACGACGGTCGTCTGGGTGGCCCCTCCGGTGCCGCTCAGATCGCCGAAGCTGAGGGTGAGCGACGAGCCCGTCGTGGCGCCCGTGACGGTGGCCGGACGTGAGGTCACCGAGGCGACGGCCCGCTTCCAGGTGACGGTGAGCGAGGTACGTGCCCGCATCGGATCGCTGACGCAGACCACGGCCGTGCCGTCGCCACGCTCGCTGATCATCACGGCGCAGGGCGCGCTCGCCGTGAGCGGACCCACCGTGCCCCCGAACCAGAAGTTGACCCCGGTGAACCCGAACGAGGGCACCTGGACGCCCTGCTGGTCATCGGTGTTGGCGAGCACGCCGAGCCAGCCGGTGTCGGCGGCGCGGGCCGCGGTCCGGCTCGCGGAGGCGCCCGGCATCAGGAGGTAGGCGTAGCGGGCGCTGGAGGGGTTCGTGCCGTGGTCGGCCCACAGGGTGAGGTAGCGGCGGCTGACCGGCTCCGTCGAGCCGCCCTTGTTGATGTCGCTCCAGCGGCCGGTGCGCTCCTCGCGTCGCGCCTGGATGGTCGCGCGTCCTGGGAAGACGTACCCGCCATGGCCCGCGAGGTGGGCCCAGGACGCGCCGGCCAGGGTCGCGGACCACGGGTGGGTGAGCGGCTGCACGGTGCCGTCGACGGTGAGAGCCGCGGTTCCGGTCGCACCGAGATTGCGGTTGTCAACCGTCGACTCGACGACCGTGCCGTCCGCGCACGTGATGCCCGCGCCCAGGCAGACGATCGTGTCGTCGAGGCAGAACCAGGACTTCTTGGCGAGCAGCGTGCTCCCCAGTCCCTTGAGGTACTGGCCGATCGAGGCCCGCTGCCCGTCGGTGGCCCCGCCCACCCAGTTGACGTCCGGTCTCGACGCCCCCCAGTCACCGCCGGCCGCGTCGGCGAGCACCTTGCGCGAGGCGGTCGTGCCGGGCAGCCGGTAGGGGTCAACGGTGGGCCAGAACGCGTCGCTGTACTGCCCGTTGGCGTAGGTGTCGCCCCACCAGTAGAGCATTCCGGAGCCGGTGTGCCAGCCGTGCAGGTTCTCGCCGTTGCCGGTCTCGTAGTACGTGATGCGCTTGTCGGCCATGCTGAGCGCGGCCGCCCAGGTGGGACGGCGGTGGGTGGCGCGGGCCATGTGGGTGAAGAGCCGGTGGCCGACGGGTTCGGCGATCGCGGGGACGGCGCTGTCGTCCAGAACTCCCTTGAGGCGGGCCAGACTTGCCAGGGGCAGGAAGGCGTCGCTCATCGGCGGGCTGTAGTCGTCGCGCCGCATCCATCCCTGGACGAGCCCGCGCCAGCGGGTGTTCTCGGCGCTGCTCGCCCCCTGGCCGAGCAGCACGATCGAGGCGAGGATCGCGTGGCCCCGCACATGGTCGTCCTGCTGGAGGGCCTGCGGGTCGGCCGCCGAGACGCCCCGGCTGACGGCGCGGCCCGCGACGCCGTCCAGGGCGAGGCCGTTGTAGAGGAAGGGCGCCCAGGCGTTCTCGACGGCGTCGAAGACGATCTGCCGGGCGGGGTCGGTGACCTCCCAGGCGGACCCGGCGAGCAGGGCGAAGAGCAGGCCGAGGCCGCCGAGCATGACCGACCCGTAGGACGCGGTGTAGGGCACATAGGTGTGCTGGATGAAGGAGCCGTCGGCGTAGAGCCCGTCTCCCCCGCTCACGTACGGGAAGACCGGCGAGAGCGCGTTCGCGGCCAGCGTGAGCTTCGCCGAGTTCCTGCCGAGCAGGCCGCGCACCGCGAGCACCCGGCAGAGGTCGACGCGGTTGGCGCCGGTGCTCGTGCCCGAGTACACGGAGACGGCGCTGTCCGGGACGAAGTGGTCGACTGCCGCGAGATAGCCGCCCAGTTGGACCGGTGACAGGTGGTCCCCCAGCAGGACGCAGCTGTCGAGCAGGGCCTGAGGGGCGCCGATCCGCCAGTTGTACCAGTTGCCGTAGGGCGCCTGGTTCTCGTTGTAGACCTCGCTGTGGAGGTGGTCGAGGCCGGTGACGACGGCGGCGGCGAGCCCGCTGTCACCCGTGAGGCCGGTGCCCGGGCGGCTGTAGGCCTCGGCCATCGTGCGCAGCCGCGTGTAGCTGTCGTTCATGCGGGCCGAGTAGCCGTACGACTCCTGGTCGGTGTCCGGGTCGGGGTCCGCGTACACCGCGTCGGGCCAGAGCGAGCCGCTCGCCGGCGCCATCGTGGAGAGCAGGGACGCCGCCGAGGAGCCGAGCCCGGCGAGCCGGGACGTGAACGGCTCGTCGGCGGGGTTGAAGCCGGGGCCGAGGATCAACGTCCGCCATGTGGCGCGGAGCGCGTCGTAGGGATCGGCGGCACCCGCCGGAGCGGCGGCGGTGCCGGTGAGGCCCAGTGCGAGGGCCGAGCCGCCCGTGGCGCGCAGAAAGCCGCGACGGGACCAGGGTGTGGTCATGGGGACTCCAGCCCGGGAAGAGGGAAGGGAGGGGAGCGGTGCACGCGGTGACGTGAAGGGTTTGTACACGCCGCGCTTCGTACCCTCAAGGAGTCCGCCGCAAATGATCGATTGATCGATGTGCGCGGGGTCCGTCGCCGGTGGTTACAGGGGTGGCGGCCGCCCCCTACACTGGCCACCCTTCCGCACGGTGAGGAGCTCGCGGGTGCTCTACTACATCCTCAAGTACGCAGTCCTGGGGCCCCTGTTGAGACTGCTGTTCCGGCCGCGACTGGAGGGCCTTGAGCACATTCCGGACGAGGGTGCGGCGATCGTCGCGGGCAACCACCTCTCCTTCTCCGACCACTTCCTGATGCCGGTGATGCTGAAGCGGCGCATCACCTTCCTGGCCAAGCAGGAGTACTTCACCGGGCCCGGCATCAAGGGCCGGCTGACCGCCGCGTTCTTCCGCGCCATCGGGCAGATCCCGGTGGACCGGTCCGGCAAGGAGGCGGGGCGGGCCGCGATCCGGGAAGGGCTCGGGGTGCTCGCCAAGGGCGAACTGCTGGGCATCTACCCGGAGGGCACCCGCTCGCACGACGGCAAGCTGTACAAGGGCAAGGTCGGCGTCGCGGTGATGGCCATCCGGGGCGGCGTCCCGGTGATCCCGTGCGCGATGGTGGGCACCTTCGAGATCCAGCCGCCCGGCCAGGTCCTCCCGAAGATCAAGCGGGTGGCGATCCGCTTCGGGGAGCCGCTCGACTTCTCCCGCTACGAGGGAATGGAGGGCGAGAAGGCCGTCCTGCGGGCGGTCACCGACGAAATCATGTACAAGGTCATGGAGTTGTCGGGCCAGGAGTACGTGGACCGGTACGCGGCCGATGTGAAGGCTGAGGAGTCGCGGAGGTTCCGGGGCATCATGAGCTGAGAGGGCGAGTTCCCCGGACCGGTCGGCCCTGGGCGGATCCGCGCAGGGCGAAACGGCCTGGCCGCCGTGATCAGCGCGGACGTAGCGTCCCACGCATGACCAAGGGAACCGCGTTCGTCATCGGAGCAACAGGACAGATCGGGCGGGCCGCCGTGCGCGCCCTCGCCGAGGACGGCTGGGAGGTGCGGGCCGCGTCGCGGGGAGGCGGCACCGACCCCGGCTGGCCCAGGGACGTACGGCACGTGCGGCTCGACCGGGAGGACGGCGCCGCGCTCGCCGCGGCACTGGGGGACGGCGTCGACGTCCTGGTCGACATGGTGGCGTTCGACCGGGAGCACGCCCGGCAGCTGACCGGCCTCGGCGACCGGATCGGGTCGGCGGTGGTGATCTCCAGCGGGGCGGTCTACGAGGACGACCAGGGGCGGAGCTTCGACACCCAGGACGAGCCCGACGGATCGCCGCGCTATCCGGTCCCGATCCCCGAGTCAGGGACCACCGTCGCCCCCGGCGAGGCGACGTACGGGACCCGGAAGGTGGCCCTCGAACAGGAGCTGCTGGCCTCCTCGATCCCCTCGACACTGCTGCGCGCGGGGGCGATCCACGGACCGCACTGCCAGACGCCGCGCGAGCTGTACTTCGTGAAGCGGGCGCTGGACGGCCGCCCGGTGCGGGTGCTGGCGTACCGGGGTGAGAGCCGGTTCCATCCGGCGCACGTCTCCAACATCGCCGAGCTCATCAGGCTGGCCGCACGCAAGCCCGGCGACCGGGTCCTGAACGCGGGGGACGGCGAGGCCCCCACGGTCGCCGAGATCAGCGCCGCCGTCGACGAGGTCCTCGGAGTGCGCGGCGAGCTCGTCCTGGTGGACGGGCCCCCGCCGCGGGACGGTGTGGGGGCCACCCCCTGGACCACCCCGCATCCGATCGTGTACGACATGGCGGCGGCCGAACGGGAGCTGGGCTACCGGCCGGTGACCGGGTACGCGCAGTCGCTGCCCGCCACGCTCGAGTGGCTGGCCGGGCAGTTGGCGGGCCGGGAGTGGAGCGAGGCCTTCCCGAAGATGGCCAGGAACTACGCGTCGGCCCGTCTGTTCGACTACGCGGCCGAGGACGCCTGGCTGGCCGGGCGCGCCTAGCGAAGAGGGGCGGCCGGAGAACCTCCGGCCGCCCCTCTCCTCAACTGGCCTTTACGGCACGGGAGTCGCGTGCGGGGTGCACGTGAAGTCCGCGCTGTCGGTCTTGCCGGCGAGCAGGTAGTTCTCGACCCGCGAGTTGATGCACGGGTTGACGAGACCGGTCACACCGTGCGAACCGGCGCCCTTCTCGATGATGAGGCGCGAGTTCTTGAAGGCCTTGTGCAGCTCGACGGCGCCGTGGAACGGGGTGGCGGCGTCATTGGTGGACTGCACGATCAGGACCTGCGGCAGGCCCTTGCCGGTCTTGACCTCGATGGGGTTCTGCTGCTTGGTGTGCCAGGTGGCGCACGGCAGGTTCATCCACGCGTTGGACCAGGTCAGGAACGGGTAGTCCTTGTTCAGACGGGTGTTGTCGCGGTCCCACTTGCGCCAGCTGGTGGGCCACTTGGCGTCCGCGCACTCGACGGCCGTGTAGACCGCGTTGCCGTTCTCCGAAGCGATGTTGCCCGCGATGTCCGACATGTCGGGGGCGGTGGCCGCGATGACCGGCTTGCTGTCACCCGCGGCGTAGGCGCTGAGCGCCTTCGCGACCGGCACCCAGTACGAGTCGTAGTACGGCGCCTTCTGGAAGTACCCGAGCAGCTCGGCCGGGCCGACCTGACCGCCCAGCGGGCTCTTCTTGGCGTCGGCGCGCAGCTTCAGCCAGTGGGCCTCGACCTGCGCACGCGTGGTGCCGAGGTGGAACTTGGCGTCGTACTTGGCGACCCAGTCCTCCCACTCGTTCCAGCGGGCCTGGAAGGCGACGTCCTGCTCCAGGTTGGCCTGGTACCAGATGTTGTCCTGGTCCGGGTTGACCACACTGTCCACGATCATGCGGCGGACGTGCGAGGGGAAGAGCGTGCCGTAGACCGCGCCCAGGTAGGTGCCGTAGGAGACGCCCAGGTAGTTGAGCTTCTTCTCGCCGAGGGCGGCACGGATGACGTCCATGTCGCGGGCGGCGTTCGGGGTGGTCATGTACGGCAGCATCCAGCCGCTGCGCTCGGCACAGCCGTCCGCGTACTCGGCGGCGAGCTTGCGCTGGGCGCGCTTGTCGGCCTCGGAGTCCGGGACCGGGTCGGCCTTCGGCCCCTTGGCGTACTCCTGCGGGTCCACACAGGAGATCGGCGTCGAGTGGCCCACGCCGCGCGGGTCGAAGCCCACGAAGTCGTACGCCTTCGACGTGTTGACCCAGAGCGGGTTCTTCTTGGTCACCCGGGTCGGGAACTGCATGCCCGAGGCGCCGGGGCCGCCCGGGTTGTAGACGAGGGCACCCTGGCGCTCGGCCTTGGTGCCGGTGCTGGCGATGCGGTCGACGGCGAGCTTGATCTGCTTGCCGTTGGGCCGGGCGTAGTCGAGCGGGACGCTGACGTAACCGCACTGGATGGGCTTGGCGATCGCCCAGTCGGTCGGGCAGTCCGTCCATGCGATGCCCTGCTTGGCCGCCCGGTCGGCGGCGACCTGCGCGCCACGCGCCTCGGACCACCCGTGGTCGCGGTTGTCGGCGTTGGCGACCGGAGCCGCTATCGCGCCCACCATCAGCGTGCCCGCGATCAGTGTGCCGGCCGAGCCGAGCACTGCGGTGCGTCTCAAGTGGTACCTCCCCCTGCTGAAGGGCGCTGGCAGTCGCAGCGCGCCGTTTGGGCCTTTCGGGGGATCCTTTCGTCTGTGAGCCCACTGTGCACAGGCCGTACAGGTGTTTTTTTACCGAACCGATAGCCGGTGCGTGGTGTTCCGCTGAGCGGTCAGCGTGTCGCGAGGTGCGTCCGCAGGACGTCGTCGAGCGTCCGGCGCAGCAGCCGGGCGTCCTCGGCGACCGCCGTGACGAGGAGGCCGGGCCCGGCGAGCGGGGTGAGCACGGCGAGCTCGCCGAGCACCCTGGGCTCGGCGGGCCGGTCGGCGAACTCCGGTCCGACCAACAGCAGTTGACCCGCGGCCCGATGCCCGCCGAGCACCGCCGGCCCGTCCCAGCCGCCGGGCGCGCCGGGCCCGTACGCCAGCTCCTGGTCCAGCAGCGGGCGGCCCGCGCGGTGCACGGTGAGGCGGGTGGTGAGGGTGCCGGTCTCCTCGCCGTGGCGGCCGAGCACCTGCTCCTCGCGGAACACGAGGCGGGCACCGGCGGCGAGCTCGATCCTGGTGCGCATCCTGAGGTCGCTGCCGCGCGCCGAGATGAGCTGCTCGGGAAGCCAGCGCAGCTCGGCGCCCTCGCCGACGGTCAGGCGTACGTCGTAGTGCGCCCGCTCGCCGTCGCGGCCGGGCAGCGCGATGGTGGCGGCGCTGGAGTCGACGGCGAGCCGCGCCCCCGCGCGCACCTCCGCCTCGACGGCGATCCGGTCGCCGCCGAGCGGTGCGCTCATCGCCCCCACCACGGTGACCCGGTGGTGGGGGCCGCGGGCCCGGGTGCGGCGCAGCGCGAGCGGCCCCTCGCCCTCCAGGACGGGCAGGCCTTCGGGGGTGGCGACGATGCGGGCGGTGGCGCGCAGACCGGGCGCGCCGAGCGTCAGGCCGTCCATGCCGCGAGCTGCTCCCGGACCCATGCCGCGACCTCGGACACGCCTTCCGGCGACCTCAACGACTGGAAGACGACGGGGAGTTCGGCCCGCTGCTCCTTGGCGTCGCTCGCCATCCTGGCGAGGTCCGAGCCGACGTACGGGGCGAGGTCGGTCTTGTTCACGACGAGCAGGTCGGCGGTGGTGACGCCCGGCCCGCCCTTGCGCGGGATGTCGTCTCCGCCCGCCACGTCGATGACGAAGATCTGGGCGTCGACGAGCCCCTTGGAGAAGGTGGCGGTGAGATTGTCGCCGCCGGACTCGACGAGGATCAGGTCGAGCGGCCCCACCGCGTCCTCCAGGTCCTCGACGGCTTCGAGGTTGGCGGAGATGTCGTCGCGGATCGCGGTGTGCGGGCAGGCCCCGGTCTCCACCGCCTGGATCCGTTCGGGCGGCAGCACGGCGTTGCGCAGCAGGAACGCGGCGTCCTCGCGGGTGTAGATGTCGTTGGTGACGACGGCGATGGACAGCTGGTCGCGCAGTGCGCGGCAGAGCGCGGCCACGGTGGCGGTCTTGCCGGAGCCGACGGGTCCCCCGAGCCCGACGCGCAGCGCCCGGCGGGTGCCGTCGGGGCGGTGGGCGTCCGCGCTGATCGCGGCGGGGCCTTCGTGGGAGTGGTCGAGGTGCATGGGGGGCTCCAAAAGGGGTGGTGGTGAACGTCCTCGACTTGTTGTCGGGTCCCTGGCCTTGAGGCCTTGGGGAGTTCGAGGACGCGCCCGTTCAGGGCGAGGGAGGGAGTAGGTGCGACAGGGGGTTGGGGGCGGAGCCCCCGGAGGGAGGCCCGCTCCCTAGGACGCGAACAGCCGCACCGGCCAGGCCGCATGGGCTTCCGCCATGATGTCGAGCAGCGGGGCCGAGGCGGCAGGCAGCGCGTCGAGCCCCTCGACGACCGCCTCCGCCGCGGCGACGGCGGCCCGCCGCGCCACCGCGTCGAGCTCCGGCGCGAGCCGGGCCAGGACGGCCGTCGCGTCGAACGGGTCGAGGCTCAGCAGACGTACCGCCGCCGTGGCCGGGCCGCTCACCACCTCGTACGCCACGCAGTGGGCCGCATCCTCGGGCCCCAGCCCCGCCGCGCGGGCGGCGAGGCCGAGCACGAGCGGCTGGTGGACGCCGCGCGGGCGGGCGGCGGCCAGCGCGTCGAGTTCGGCCGAGGGCCATGTGGCGCGGGCCGCCCGCATCATCTGTCTGCCCAGCTTGCGGGCGGTGGCCCGCAGCGCCGGGGACGGGGTGCGGGCGTCGGCGGCCTCGTCCAGGGTGAGCGGGTCCAGGCCGGCGGCAGCCGCCGCGGCCAGCGCGGCGGCGGTGAGGCCCGCGGTGTGCAGCCGACCCCGGCAGAACTCCGCGAGGTCGGCCGCGTGGCGGATGCGTCCCGCCTTGACCACCGGTTCGGCGCCGCCCGAATGGGCGTGGCCACCGGCGGGGAAGCGGCCGTCGGCGAGGACGAGCAGGGCTGCGCGGCTCATGTGGTGATGGCCCGTCAGAAGAGGAAGTAGCGCTGGGCCATGGGCAGTTCGGCGGCCGGCGCCGGTTGCACCACGTCGCCGTCGATGGTCACCGTGAACGTGTCCGGGTCGACCCGCACATCCGGCATCGCGTCGTTCTCACGCATGTCCGCCTTGCCCACCCGGCGGGTGTTCTTGATGGCCACGAACCGCTTGCCCAGGCCGAGCCGCCCGGGCAGGTCGTCCTCCAGCGCGGCCTGGGAGACGAAGTTGAGGGAGTTGGCGGCGGGCGCCCTGCCCTGGGCACCGAACATGGGGCGCGGCAGGATCGGCTGCGGGGTCGGGATCGAGGCGTTGGCGTCGCCCATCTGCGCGTACGCGATCTGGCCGCCCTTGATGACGAGCTGCGGCTTGACGCCGAAGAACGCGGGCTCCCACAGCACCAGGTCGGCGAGCTTGCCCGGCTCCACCGAGCCGATCTCGTGGTCGAGGCCCTGGGCCACGGCGGGGTTGATCGTGTACTTCGCGACGTACCGCCGCACGCGGTGGTTGTCGGCCGACCCGTCGCCGGGCAGCGCTCCCCGCCTGACCTTCATGACGTGCGCCGTCTGCCACGTACGCAGCACGACCTCGCCGATGCGGCCCATCGCCTGGGAGTCGGAGGAGATGATGGAGATGGCGCCGAGGTCGTGCAGGAAGTCCTCGGCCGCGATGGTGGAGGGCCGGATCCGGGACTCGGCGAACGCCAGGTCCTCCGGAACGGCCGGGTTGAGGTGGTGGCACACCATCAGCATGTCGAGGTGTTCCTCGATGGTGTTGACGGTGTGCGGCCGGGTCGGGTTGGTGGAGCTGGGCAGCACGTTCGGCTGCGAGACCACGGTGATGATGTCGGGCGCGTGACCGCCGCCGGCACCTTCGGTGTGGTACGCGTGGATCGAGCGGCCCGCGATGGCGGCGAGGGTGTCGCCGACGAAGCCGGCCTCGTTCAACGTGTCGGTGTGGATGGCGAGTTGGGCGCCGGTCTCGTCGCACACGCTCAGGCACGCGTCGATCACGGCCGGGGTGGCGCCCCAGTCCTCGTGGATCTTGAACCCGAGGGCCCCGCCGCGCAGCTGCGCGTGCATGGCCTCGCGCGACATGGTGTTGCCCTTGCCGAGCAGTCCGATGTTGACGGGCGCGTTCTCCAGCGCGGCGAACATCCGGGCCAGGTGCCAGGAGCCGGGCGTGATGGTGGTGGCCTTGGTGCCCTCGGCGGGGCCGGTGCCGCCGCCGACCAGGGTGGTGATGCCCGAGGAGAGCGCCTGGTCGATGAGGGTGGGCGAGATGAAGTGGACGTGGGTGTCGACGGCTCCCGCGGTGAGGATCTTCCCGTTGCCCGCGATGATCTCGGTCTCGGGGCCGATGACGAGGTCGGGGTGGACGCCGTCCATGGTGTCGGGGTTTCCGGCCTTGCCGATGCCGGTGATCCGGCCGTCGCGGATGCCGACGTCGGCCTTGACCACGCCCCAGTGGTCGATGATGACGGCCCCGGTGACAACGGTGTCGGGCGCGCCTTCGGCCCGGGTGGTCCGCGCCTGCCCCATGGACTCGCGGATCACCTTGCCGCCGCCGAACACCGCCTCGTCGCCTGCGCGTCCGGGCCCGCCCGAGCGGTCCTCCTCGATCTCGACCAGCAGGTCGGTGTCGGCGAGGCGGATGCGGTCGCCGGTGGTGGGGCCGAACAGGTCGGCGTAGCCGGCGCGGTCGAGGTCAGTCATCGAGGAACCCTCCGGTCTCGCCACGCAGACCCGGCACGACGCGCCGTCCGGCCAGGGGTACGAGTTCTACGTCGACGGGAATGCCGGGCTCGAACCGGACCGCGGTGCCCGCGGCGATGTTGAGCCGCTTGCCCCGGGCAACCGTTCGGTCGAAGTCGAGGCCGGGGTTGGCCTCGGCGAAGTGGTAGTGGGAGCCGACCTGGACGGGCCGGTCGGCGGCGTTGAGGACGGTCAGGCGCACGGTCGGGCGGCCCTCGTTGAGTGCGATGGGGTCCTCGGCGAAGAGGATCTCTCCGGGAATCACGGCCAGGCTCCCGTCAGACGATCGGCTGGTGGACGGTGACGAGCTTGGTGCCGTCGGGAAAGGTCGCCTCGACCTGGACGTCGTGGATCATCTCGGGGATGCCCGGCATGACGTCGTCCCGGGCGAGCAGCTTCCGTCCGGACGCCATGAGTTCGGCGACGGTCCGGCCGTCCCGGGCGCCTTCGAGGATGTGCGAGGTGATGAGCGCGACGGACTCGGGGTGGTTGAGCTTCACCCCGCGGGCCCTGCGCTTCTCCGCCACATCGGCGGCTACATGGATGAGCAGGCGTTCCTGCTCGTGCGGCGTCAGTTGCACGCTTCCCACCTCACAGTCGTGCCCTTCCGTCCACGGACAGGCGTGGACGGACCCAGCTGGCGTCGAGGGCGGAGACCGACGGGACAGCGCCCGCTCCGCCCGAACGCAGCGGAACCGTATCCGACTTCAACATCCTGTTGAGCCGCGTCTCCGGGCCCTGGGGCCAGGCATTGCACGTTAGAGCGGAAGTTTTTCCAGCGCGTTAACTGACACTTTAGGAACACGTGATGATCAAGGACGCATCACCACGGGTCAGGTCCGTGCAGAGGGCACCTTTGTCTCGACGGGCGGCGCGAGCCGTCAGTCGCCGATGCGCGGGCCGCGGTGTTCGGCGGCGATCCCGAAGCGCCGGGGCTCCACGGGGGCGGGCGGGGTGACGGGGTGCACGGTCGAGAGGGAGCTCGCCACCTGCTCCTCCTCCGGCTCCCGCTCGGCCTCCAGTTTCTCCAGGTCGGCGGCGGAGACCAGGGCGACGAGCGGCTTGCCGTGGCGCGTCACCACGACCCGCTCACCGCCGTACACCACGCGGTTGATCAGCTCCGCGAGCTCTGCGCGGGCTTGCGTCACCGGAATCTCGTAGGCCATGCATCCCAGCTTAGACGCCGCCCACCCGCCGCGTGAGATCCCTGCGAGACGACGACGGCGCAGGTCAGAGCCGCGCCAAGGGGCTCCGGCCGGTCACGGCCGGGGCCCCGCTCCCTCACGGCCGACCGGGGCAAGGTCAGGCGACGGCCGCGCCCGCGGCCCGGGCCGTCCTCGCCTCGGCCGCGTACACGTCGACGTACTCCTGCTCCGACAGCTTCCGCACCGCGTACATGATCTCGTCCGTCACGGCCCGCAGCACCAGGCGCTGGTTCTCCATCCCGGCGTAGCGCGAGAAGTCGAGGGGCTCGCCGAAGCGGATGGTGATCGGGACGCGGCGCGGCAGCCTGCGTCCCTTCGGCTGCGCCTCGAACGTCCCGATCATGGCGACCGGGACCACCGGGGCGCCGGACCTGAGCGCCATCGCCGCCACGCCGACCTTGCCCTTGTAAAGGCGCCCGTCGTGGGACCGCGTCCCCTCGGGGAAGACCCCCAGCACCCCTCCGCCGTCCAGGACTTGGAGCGCGGTGTCGAGCGCGGCCCGAGCCGCGTCCTTGCCGGAGCGGTCGACCGGGATCTGCCCGAGCGCACGGAAGAACGCCGCGGTCGCGCGGCCCGTGAGGCCCGGCGCGGTGAAGTACTCCTGCTTGGCCAGGAAGGTGAGGCGGCGCCTGAGCGTCACGCCCAGCAGGAACTGATCGGTGAACGACTGGTGATTCCCCGCGAGGATCACCGCACCTGCCCCGGGCACCCGCCCGGCGCCCTCGACGCGCGGGCGGAACACCCAGCGCAGCAGCGGCACCAGCACCACGAGACGGAATGCGAAATAGAACACTTCAGTGAGCCCTCTCCCCAGGTGACCCCCGTGCCGGGGACGCTAGCCACCCGCGCGGATCACCGGGAGAGCGCCAATTGAGCCAGCGCCCGGGCCCCTCGGCGGCCGAAACGGCCCGCTCGCTCCCAGCGAAACACCCTCCGACCTGCCGCTTCTCGCGGATCTCCGTCGCCGCGATACCCAGCGGACCGTACGTCCTGTACGTTTTTTACAGAGGCTCTGAGGCCTCCGGTCGAGGAGAGGTATGTCATGAACCACCACCGCCCTGCCGCCCGATATGTGGTGCCCGAGTTCCAGGAGCGCACCGCCTCCGGCGTCCGCACGCTCGATCCGTACTCCAAGCTCTTCGAGGAGCGGATCATCTTTCTCGGCACCCCGGTCGACGACGCCGCGGCCAACGACGTGATGGCCCAGTTCATGCACCTGGAGCACGCGGACCCGGACCGGGACATCTCCCTGTACATCAACTCCCCCGGCGGCTCGCTCACCGCGATGACCGCGATCCACGACACGATGCGGTTCGTCACCTGCGAGGTGCAGACGTTCTGCCTGGGCCAGGTCGGCTCGGTGGCCGCCGTGCTGCTCGCGGCCGGCACGCCCGGCAAGCGCGCCGTGCAGCCCGGCTCCCGGGTGCTCCTCCAACAGCCCGCCATCGAGGAGGCGGTGCGGGGCCAGCCCTCCGATCTGGAGATCCAGGCGGCCGAAGTCCTGCGCGGCCGGGCCCTGTTGACCGAGCTCCTGGCCCGGTACACCGGGAGGACCGCCGAGCGGGTGACCGCCGACATCGAGCGCGACCTGGTCTTCGACGCCGCGGGCGCGGTGGCCTACGGGCTCGCCGACCACGTGCTGGAGAGCCGCAAGACGTCTCTGCGCGGGAGGTGAACCGCCGTGCTGCCACCGGAGCTTCCGCCGCTGCCTGCGCTCACGCGGGCCGAGGCCGAGTTCATCGACTCCTACCTCGAAGTGGTCGATCTGCTCGGCCGGATCAATCCCGCCCACGGCCGTGACACCTACACCGCCCTGCGGGCCGCCCAGGCCCTGGTCGGCCGGGCGGTCGCGGTCAGGGACGCCCTCACGCTGATGCACCTGCGCGGCGAGACGCGGGTGCACAGCGAGACGCTCACGCGGGCCCTGCGCGTCCTGGACGGCGAGCGCCGCGCGGGACGGCTCACCGTGCCGCCGGGGGCCTCGGCCTGAGGGCGCGGGGCGCCGCGAGGGACACCCGACGCGCTCACGGGGCCGGTGAAACGCACCAGACGGGGTACCCCCGTTCGGCCCACGGGCGGCTCCTTTCCCTGGCCCTCATGAGTCGCTCACGGCCCGTGGACAATCCCCGGAATCGATCCTTCCGCTGCTGGTACGGGGCTCGTCAGCCCCTTTCGGGGGTAGGTCGAACCGCCCTTGTCCACCCGAACGGGGCAGTCGTGAGCAGCCTCACACAAAGCCGTTTCGGGTCGGAAATCCGACAGTCGGTGCGTGAAGATCCCTGAGACGACAAGCCCCCGCCACCACGGCGGGGCGGTCCGGGCGGACGCCGAGTCCTGCCGCCGCTCCGGACGTCTGGTCGACAGGAGTGGACCGGCAGGAGTGGAGGACCCGAGTACTTCGGGAGGGCCGGACCAGGTCGTCCCTCGGGGTGTAGCCGTTCGCGCGGCCGGGCATCTTCGCCAGTCCGAACCCGACAGGTCATCCTTCGCAGGCGGTTTGACGAAGGGTTGCGCATGACTGCGCAGACACATGTCCCGTCCCTGGCCGTCCGCCTCGGCACCGTCTGTGCCCTCACCCTCGCCGTGACGGGCGCGACGACACTGGCTCCGGGCGCCACGCCCGACGCGCACGCCGCGGCCGTGGCCGCCAGAGCCCTCCACGTGGCCGCCTCGAAGAAGGGGGCGCCCTACCAGTACGGCGCCACCGGCCCGTACCGCTTCGACTGCTCGGGGCTCACGCTCTACTCGTTCAAGCAGGCGGGTCACAAGCTGCCGCGCTCGGCCCAGCAGCAGTACAACAGCTCCCGGCACATCACCGCGTCCTTGCGCAAGGCGGGCGACCTGGTGTTCTTCCACTCGGGCGGCGGGGTCTACCACGTGGGGATCTACGCCGGTGAGAACAGGATCTGGCACTCCCCCAAGTCCGGGGCCGTGGTCCGCCTGGAACGGATCTGGAGCGACAACGTCTGGTACGGGCGCGTGGGCTGACGCGGCGCCGGTCCGGGCTCCCGGTGCGGTCCCGCGCACCGGGAGGCCTCGTACGCCCGAGGGCGCCGCTAGCCGCTCTGGACCGGGGCCACCCACGGCAGGGCGATCCACACCGTCTTGCCGCCGTCCCCCGTGGGCGCGACCGAGAGCCTGCCGCCGCACTCGGCCGCGAGCCAGCGGATGATCACCATGCCCCGGCCGTTGTCCTGCTGGACGGCCGCGGGCAATCGTTTCGGCCAGCGCGGGTGGCTGTCGGTGACGCCGATCCGCAGCTCCTCCTCGCGCTCGAGGCGGACGTCCACGGTGAAGGTGGGCGACTGGCCGAAGGTGTGCTGGACCGCGTTGGTGGCGAGCTCGGAGACGATGAGCCGCACCGTGTCGGCGGCCTCGGCGTCGGACGGCAGTCCCCAGTCGGTGAGGACCTCGGCGACGTAGCGCCGTGCCGCGGAGACCGAGGCGGGATCGCTCGGCAGAGTGACAGTTGCTTCGAGGTGGTCTGCCATGGCGACGCTGTCCCTTTCCCACCCGGGCCGGCTTGAGGACTCGTAGCGGTTGAGCGCTCGCGAAGACGACATCGGCCTCGGATTGTGCTTCGCGCCAGAGTGCCACTCATCGTGCCGGTCTCGGGTGCGATCCACCAAGATATGCATATATCTGTCGCTCAAAGCGGTGAACTCTCCGACGGTAGACCGTATTTGGGCCCACACTTACCCATCGCCTGACATGAAGGAGGCGGCCATGGGGAACGGGCCGGCGGTGCGCAGACGCAAGCTCGGCGAGGAACTGCGGCGGCTGCGCGATCGTACGGGGCTGACGAGCGGGGAGGCGGCCGGTCTTGTCGGCTGGCATCAGTCGAAGGTGAGCCGGATCGAGACCGGTCGCAGCGGGGTGAAACCGGCGGACGTCGCCCGGCTGCTGGAAGCATACGGGGTGAGCGACCCCCGACTCGTCGCCCTGCTGGCGGCCCTGGCCGACTCGGCGGGCGGCGCGGGGGTGGACTGGGCGCATGCGTACCGCGGGCTGCTGCCGACGCAGTACCGCGACTTCATCAGTCTGGAGTCCCAGGCGCGCACGGCCCGCACCCTGGAGACCTCGGTGGTGCCCGGACTCCTTCAGACCCCGGCGTACGCGCGGGCGGTCACCCGGGCGGCGCTCGGCGGGCTGCCGCCGGAGAAGGTCGACTCCCTGGTGGAGGTGCGGATCGCCCGTCAGGAGGTGCTGCGCGGCGACCCGCCGCTCGCGCTCAGCGCCGTGCTCGACGAGGCGGTGCTGCGCCGTCGGGTGGGCGGCCGGGCGGCCATGCGGGAGCAGTTGCGGCATCTGCTGGAGCTCGCCGCGCTGCCGCACGTGCGGGTGCAGGTCATCCCCTTCCAGTACGGCGGCTATGTCGGCCTCACCGGCCCTTTCATTATCTTTTCTTTTCCGGCCATTTCAGATCTGGATGTGGTCGTTATCGACCACTTGACGAGTAGCCTCTACCTCGAACGGAGAGAAGACCTCGAGGCGTACAGTGCCGCGTTCCAGACCGTTCAGGCACTCGCGCTTTCCTCCGAGGACTCGTTGGATCTCATCGCCCGGACGGTCCGGGAAGGACCGGGCTAGTCCAGGGCGAGTGGGGAGGCTTGATGTCCGCACGCCCTGCGCACGTTCCTTCCAGTACGTCCCTCACCGGTGCCAGCTGGCGGCGCAGTAGCCGCAGCGTGGGCATGAACAACTGTGTCGAGACGGCCCGGCTCAATGGCGAGCTGCTTGCCGTGCGCGACTCCCAACGGATCGACGGGCCCGCGCTGCTCTTCGGCGCCCGGGCCTGGCAGCGCTTCATCTCCCGTTACACACAAGCCGATTGACGGCTCGTCAGGCGGTGGGCGCGGTCCGGAGGATCACGTCCACCGCACTGTCGACCTGCCGCGGCGTCAGATCCGCCCGCGCGGTCAGCCGGATCCGCGAGATGCCGTCCGGCACCGACGGCGGCCTGAAGCACCCGACCACCAGACCGGCCGCACGGCAGTCTGCGGCCCAGGCCACCGCGGCCTCCGGCGAGGGCGCCCGGACCGAGACGACCGCCGCGTCGGGCCGCACCGCGCGCTGCCCGGCGGCGGCGAGCCGGCCATGCAGCTCGGCCGCGACGGCACGGGCCCGGCCAGCACGGTCCGGCTCATCCCGCAGCAGGCGCAGGGCCGCCAGCGCCCCGCCCACCGAGGCGGGCGCGAGTCCGGTGTCGAAGATGAAGGTGCGCGCCGCGTTCACCAGATGACGGATCACCCGGGCCGGGCCGAGCACCGCTCCGCCTTGGCTGCCGAGCGACTTCGACAGGGTGACGGTGGCGACCACGTCGTCCGCGCCCGCGAGCCCGGACGCGTGCGGCGCGCCGCGCCCGCCCTCGCCGAGCACCCCGAGCCCGTGTGCGTCGTCCACCACCAGGGCCGCCCCGAACTCCCGGCAGACCGCGGCCAGTCGGGGGAGGTCAGCGGCGTCGCCGTCCACCGAGAACACCGAGTCCGTCACGGCGAGACCGGGGCCGCCGTGCGCGTCCAGCGCCTTGCGGACCGCCTCCGGCTCGGCGTGCGGCACGACCTCCGTCCGGGCCCGGGCGAGCCGGCAGCCGTCCACGATCGAGGCGTGGTTGCCCGCGTCCGAGACGATCAGCGAACCGTGCGGGCCGAGCGCGGTCAGCGCGGCCAGGTTCGCCGCGTAGCCGGAGGAGAAGACGAGCGCGGCCTCGAATCCGCAGAACGCGGCGAGTTCGCGCTCCAGCTCCGTGTGCAGCGCGGTGGTTCCGGTGACCAGACGTGAGCCGGTGGCGCCCGCGCCCCAGCGGTGCGCCGCCTCGGCGGCGCCGGCCGTGACCACCGGGTGCCGGGTGAGCCCGAGGTAGTCGTTGCTCGCCAGGTCCAGGAGGTCCTGGTCGGCGGCGCGCGGCCGCAGCGTGCGGACCAGACCGGCGCGCTCGCGGCGCTCCGATTCTCCATCGATCCAGTCGAACGGCGCTCGCGGCATGGTCGAGTCCCTTTTTGTAGGCTGCCGACAGACCCTAGCCGGTGCCATGCCAGGTCAGGGTGTGGCGATACACACACCTCAAACGGCCCGTGTTGTGGGATCCCTACCTTGGCCGCAGGCGGTGCCGTGCGCGAAGATCGGCGCCATGGACCTGCTGAACACGCTGGTGGACAAGGGGTTGCGGCGCGAACTGCCGACCCGCGAAGAGGCACTCGCCGTACTGGCGACCTCGGACGACGAACTGCTCGATGTGGTGGCCGCGGCCGGCAAGGTGCGCCGCCAGTGGTTCGGACGCCGGGTGAAGCTCAACTATCTGGTGAACCTGAAGTCGGGCCTGTGCCCCGAGGACTGTTCGTACTGCTCCCAGCGGCTCGGCTCCAAGGCCGACATCCTGAAGTACACCTGGCTCAAGCCCGACGAGGCCTCCAAGGCCGCGGCCGCCGGTGTGGCGGGCGGCGCGAAGCGGGTCTGCCTGGTGGCCAGCGGCCGCGGCCCCACGGACCGCGACATCGCCCGGGTCTCCGAGACGATCAAGACGATCAAGGAGCAGAACGAGGGCGTCGAGGTCTGCGCCTGCCTCGGTCTGCTCTCCGACGGCCAGGCCGAGCGGCTGCGCGCCGCCGGGGCCGACGCGTACAACCACAACCTCAACACGTCCGAGGGGACGTACGGGGACATCACGACCACGCACACCTACCAGGACCGCGTGGACACCGTGACCAAGGCCCACGGCGCGGGCCTGTCCGCCTGCTCCGGCCTGATCGCGGGCATGGGCGAGTCCGACGAGGACCTGGTGGACGTCGTCTTCTCGCTGCGCGAGCTGGACCCGGACTCGGTGCCGGTGAACTTCCTCATCCCGTTCGAGGGGACCCCGCTCGGCAAGGAGTGGAACCTCACCCCGCAGCGCTGTCTGCGCATCCTGGCCATGACCCGGTTCGTGTGCCCCGACGTCGAGGTGCGGCTCGCGGGCGGCCGCGAGGTGCATCTGCGCACGATGCAGCCGCTCGCGCTGCACCTGGTCAACTCGATCTTCCTCGGCGACTACCTCACCAGCGAGGGCCAGGCCGGCCAGGCCGACCTCGACATGATCGCGGACGCGGGCTTCGAGGTGGAGGGCGCGGGCACCACGACCCTCCCGAAGCACCGCGCGGACGCGATCGCCGCCGCGGGCTGCGGTACGAACGCGGGCGCGTGCGGTTCGCACGAGGAGAGCGGCTGTGGCTCCCACGAGGGCGGCGGCTGCGGTCCCTGCGGCGGCCACGCCGTGCCCGAGCAGGCGCCCGCCGACCAGGCGCGCACCGATCTGGTGGCCGTGCGGCGCCGGGGCGCGGGGACGGATCTCGCGCCCAATGCGTGAGTACTCCCCCGCCGACCTGCTCGACCTGGACCGCCGGCACGTCTGGCACCCCTACGGCCCGATGCCGGGACGGCAGGAGCAGCTGCTGGTCGAGTCGGCGTCGGGCGTACGGCTGCGGCTGGCCGAACCGGCCCACGGGCAGCGCGAGTTGGTCGACGGGATGTCCTCGTGGTGGTCGGCCGTGCACGGTTACAACCACCCGGTGCTCAACGAGGCGGCGCGCGCCCAGCTCGACCGGATGAGCCATGTGATGTTCGGCGGGCTCACCCACGAGCCCGCCGTCCGCCTCGCCGCCCGCCTCGTCGAGATCACGCCCGAGCCGCTCCAGCACGTCTTCCTCAGCGACTCGGGTTCGGTCGCGGTCGAGGTCGCCGTCAAGATGTGCCTGCAGTACTGGCGCTCGGTCGGGCAGCCGCGCAAGCAGCGGCTCATGACCTGGCGCGGCGGCTACCACGGTGACACCTGGCAGCCGATGTCGGTGTGCGACCCCGAGGGCGGGATGCACGAGCTGTGGCAGGGCGCGCTGCCCCGCCAGCTGTTCGTGGGGGCGCCGCCCTCGGAGTTCGACGAGGCGTACGCCGACGAGCTGCGCACGGCCATCGAGCGCCACGCCGACGAGCTGGCCGCGGTGATCGTGGAGCCGGTGGTGCAGGGCGCGGGGGGCATGCGCTTCCACTCCCCCGCGTATCTGCGGGTGCTGCGCGAGGCCTGCGACGAGCACGGCGTGCTGCTCGTGTTCGACGAGATCGCGACCGGCTTCGGCCGCACCGGCGAGCTGTTCGCGGCGGGACATGCCGCGCTCTCGCCCGATGTCATGTGCGTCGGCAAGGCGCTGACCGGCGGCTATGTGTCGATGGCGGCGACGCTCTGCACGAGCCGGGTCGCCGACGGCATCTCGTCGGGCGAGGTCCCGGTGCTCGCCCACGGGCCCACCTTCATGGGCAACCCGCTGGCCTCCGCGGTAGCGCTCGCCTCGATCGACCTGCTGCTCGGCCAGGACTGGCGGGGCGAGGTCAAGCGCCTGGAGGCGGGCCTGCTCGACGGGCTCGCGGCGGCCCGCCCGATCGAGGGCGTCCGGGACGTCCGGGTGCTGGGCGCCATCGGCGTCGTGCAGCTGGACCACGCCGTGGACATGAAGGCCGCGACCGCCGCCGCCGTGCGCGAGGGCGTGTGGCTGCGGCCGTTCCGGGATCTGATCTACACGATGCCGCCCTATGTGACGGGCGACGACGATCTGGCGCGCGTCTGCCGTGCGGTGTGCGCGGCCGCGCGGGAGGGCTGAGATGGCGATTCTGGTCGTGAGCGGTACGGGGACCGAGATCGGCAAGACGATCACGACGGCGGCCGTCGCCGCCCTGGCGCTGGCCGCCGGGCGGTCGGTGGCCGTCCTCAAACCGGCCCAGACGGGGGTCGCGCCGGGCGAGCCCGGTGACGTCTTCGAGGTGCGGCGGCTCGCGGGCGAGGCGGTGACCGGCCTCGAACTGGGCCGTTTCCCCGAACCGTTGGCCCCCAACACCTCGGCCCGCCGCGCCGGCATGGCGCCCGTGCGTCCCGAGCAGGTCGCCGAGGCCGCCGCGAAACTGGCCACCGAGCACGATCTGGTCCTGGTCGAGGGCGCGGGCGGCCTCCTGGTGCGCTTCGACGACGAGGGGGGCACGCTCGCGGACGCCGCCCGCCTGCTCGGTGCGCCCGTCCTGGTGGTGACGCCCGCCGGACTGGGCACACTGAACTCGACGGCCCTGACCGGCGAGGCCCTGCGGGCCCGGGATCTCGAGTGCGCCGGGGTCGTCGTGGGCAGCTGGCCGGCCGAGCCGGATCTGGCCTCGCGTTGCAATCTCGTGGACCTGCCGGAGGCAGCCGGGGCACCCTTGCTCGGCACCGTGCCCGAGGGCGCCGGACGACTGGCGCCCGCCGACTTCCGTACCCGAGCGGCCGGTTGGCTCGCCCCGGCGCTCGGCGGCGTTTGGAGTATCTGATGGCTGTGTTACGGGCCCGCCTCGGGCAGCTCGTCGTGGACTGCGCCGACCCGGGGCGGCTCGCCCGGTTCTGGGCCGGGCTGCTCGGCGGGCGACCGGTGGTGCGGGACACCGCGTGGGCGTACCTCGATCCGCCGGGCGCGCCGCGGCTCGCCTTCCAGCGCGTACCGGAGGCGAAGGCGGTCAAGAACCGGCTGCATCTGGACCTCGCGGTCGAGGACGTACGCCGGGCGCGGGCCGCGGCCGTACGGCGCGGTGCGGCTCCGGTGGGGGCGACGGTGACCGACGAGCGGGGGGCCTTCCAGGTGATGCGGGACCCCGAGGGCAACGAGTTCTGCTTCGTGGAGTCCGGGGACGGGTGAGCGGGCGCGGCGCGGGGACAATGGCGGTAACCGGCCGCCCGCGGGATGCCGGTACCGGCCGTCCGCCCGCAGGCTCAGGAGGTCCGCCATGGCGCAGCGCACCAAGATCGCCCCGGATGCCGTGCACCACCCCGTCTTCGCCCGCTTCTACGCGCGGTTCAGCGAGGCGATGGACCTCAGAGCCGGGATCGCCGAGCACCGCAGGGAACTGCTCGCCGGGCTCTCGGGACGCGTCATCGAGATCGGCGCCGGCAACGGGCTCAACTTCGCGCACTATCCGGCGGCCGTGGCCGAGGTGGTGGCCATCGAACCGGAGCGCATCCTGCGGCAGTTGGCGGTGCGCTCCGCGCTCCAGGCCGAGGTCCCGGTGGACGTGGTGCCGGGCGCGGCGGAGGCGCTTCCGGTGAAGAGCGAGGCCTTCGACGCGGCGGTCGCCTCCCTCGTGCTGTGCTCGGTGCGGGACCTGGCGAGGGCGCTCGGTGAGATCCGCCGGGTGCTGCGGCCGGGTGGGGAGCTGCGCTTCTTCGAGCACGGCCGGGCCGAGGGGCGGGCGCTGGCCGCGGTGCAGCGCGGTCTGGACCGCACGCTGTGGCCGGCGCTGTTCGGCGGCTGCCACACGGCGCGCGATCCGCTGGGCGCGATCGAGGCGGCGGGCTTCGAGATCGTCGGCTACCGCCATCTGCGGGTGCCCGCCAAGGGCGTCGCCGCCCCGTCCTCGCCGTGCGTGCTGGGGGTGGCGCGGCGCCCCGCGCTCGGTCCCGACGAATAGCGGGCCCGGGCCGTCGGGTGGCCCTTACATCGGCCTCCGGCACCGGACCCCACGACGGATGGCCACTCCCCGGTCCGGCCCCTACTCTCGTATCCGGTAAGGGAGTTGGAACGGCCATGACGCCACAATCGGGGAGGCGGCCTTGTCCACACCTGCAACGGCGCACGCGTACGGCACGGAGCCCTCGGCGCCGGTCGCCGCGCGGGCGCGCGGGCTCACCAAGGCGTACGGCAGCGGCGAGACCGCGGTGCTCGCCCTGGACTCGGTCGACGTGGACATCGCGCGCGGCGCCTTCACGGCGGTGATGGGGCCCTCGGGTTCGGGGAAGTCCACCCTCATGCACTGCCTGGCCGGGCTCGACACGGTGTCGGCGGGGCAGGTCTGGCTCGGGGACACCGAGATCACGGGGCTCAGGGAGCGTGAGCTGACCCGGCTGCGGCGGGACCGGATCGGCTTCATGTTCCAGTCGTTCAACCTGCTGCCGACGCTCACCGCTGCCGAGAACATCACCCTGCCGATGGACATCGCGGGCCGCGCCCCGGACCGCGCGTGGGTGGACCGGGTCATCGACACGCTGGGCCTGCGCGACCGGCTGAAGCACCGGCCGGCCCAGCTGTCCGGCGGTCAGCAGCAGCGCGTCGCGTGTGCGCGGGCGCTCGCCCCCCGGCCCGAGCTGATCTTCACGGACGAACCGACCGGCAATCTCGACTCGCGAGCGGGCGCGGAGGTTCTGTCGTTCCTGCGCGAGGCGGTGGACGCGCTGGACCAGACGGTCGTGATGGTGACCCACGACCCGGGCGCCGCGTCCCACGCCGACCTGGTGCTCTTCCTGGGCGACGGCAAGGTCGTGGACCGGATGGAGCGGCCCACCGCGGAGGCCGTCCTGGAACGGATGCGGCTCTTCTCGGGCGTCCGGCCGCACCCCGGTGAACCGCCCGCACCCCGGCCCGACCCGCTGCGGAAAAGCTGATCCGCCGTGCTGAAGGCGACCCTGCGCGGCTTCCTCGCGCACAAGGGGCGGCTGCTGCTTTCGGCGCTCGCGGTGGTGCTCTCGGTGGCCTTCGTCGCCGGTTCGCTGATCTTCTCGGACACCGTGGCGCGCACCTTCGACCGGCTCTTCGCCTCGACCTCGGCCGATGTCACGCTCTCACCGAAGAAGGAGATCGACACCGCGCTGCCGTCCGGCGAGACACCCACCGTGCCGGCCGCGCTCGCCGCGCGCCTCGCCGGTGTCGACGGCGTCGCGGCCGCCCGCGTGGACGCCGCGGTCTCCGGCATCACCGTCGTCGACGCCCACAACAAGGCCGTGGGCCCCACCAGCGGCGGTCCCACGATCGCCACCAACTGGTACGTCACCCGGCGCAGTCCGGTGAAGCTGACGCGTGGTCACGCGCCGAGCGATCCGGGTGAGGCGCTGCTCGACCAGGACACCGCGGACAAGAAGAAGGTGCGCGTCGGCGACACCCTCACGGTGCTCGCCCGGCCCGGCTCGTTCACCGTGAAGGTGGTCGGCATCGCGACGTTCACCACCACCAACCCGGGCGCGGCGCTGGTCTTCCTGGACACGCCGACCGCCCAGGTCAAACTGCTCGGCAGGCCGGACGCGGCAACCGGCATCTCGGTGGACGCGGTCCCGGGGGTGGGCGACGACGTACTGAAGCAGCGCATCGCCGCCCAGGTGGGCGGAGCGTACGACCTCAAGACCGCGGCCGAGCAGGCCACCTCCGACGCCGCCCGGCTCGGCGGGTTCCTCGACGTCGTCAAGTACCTCATGCTGGGCTTCGCGGGCATCGCGGTGCTCGTCGGGATCTTCCTCATCGTGAACACCTTCTCCATGCTGATCGCCCAACGCACCCGGGAACTGGGCCTGTTGAGGGCGCTCGGCGCAGACCGCGGCCAGGTGCGCCGCTCGGTGCTCCTGGAGGCGCTGCTGCTCGGCCTGGTCGGGTCCACTCTGGGACTCGCCGCCGGCGTGGGCCTGGCCGCCGGGCTCATCGCGCTGATGGGCCTGTTCGGGATGCACCTGAGCGCCGCCGAGATGGTGTTCCGCCCGCCCACCCCGGTGGCCTCGTACGCGGTGGGCGTCGGGGTGACGTTCGTCGCGGCCTACCTGCCCGCCCGCCGGGCCGCCCGCGTCTCCCCGATGGCCGCGCTCGCGGACGCCGAAGTGGCGGGCGCGGGGCGGCCGTTGCGGGTGCGGGCCGTGGTGGGCGCGCTCGTCGGCGCGGCCGGTGCCGCGGCCCTGGCGGGCTGCGCGGCCGCCGGGAAGGCGTCGAGCGCCGCCGTGCTGCTGGGAGTCGGTCTGGTGCTCACGCTCATCGCCACGGTCGTCGCGGGCCCGCTCCTGGTGCGGCCCGTGATCAGGGTGCTCGGCAGCGGGTTCCCGAGGCTGTTCGGGCCGGTGGGCCGCATGAGCCGGCGCAACGCCCTGCGCAATCCGCGGCGCACCGGGGCCACCGCGTCCGCGCTCATGGTTGGCATCGCGCTGGTCACCGGGCTCTCGGTCGCCAGCACCTCGATGTCCAAGTCCTTCGACCAGCAGATCGACAAGGTCCTCGGCGCGGACTTCGTCGTCCAGAGCGCCGCCTTCCAGCCGTTCCCGCCGGAGGTCACCGAGCGGGTCCGGGCCACGAAGGGCGTGGGAACCGTGGTGCGCCAGCGCTTCGCGCCGATGCGGATCACGCTGCCGGACGGCAGGCGGGTGGACACGACGGCGTCCGGCTACGACCCGAGGCTCGACGAGGTCGCCCATCTGACGTACGCGAGCGGCGGCACGGCCCAGGCGCTCGCCGACGGCGGCCTCGCGATGGACCGGACGTACGCGCGGGACCACGACGTGCGGCTCGGCGACTCGCTGCCCGTGCTGTTCTCCTCCGGGCAGCGGGCGCGCCTGAACGTCGCCGCCCTGACCGACATGGGCCAGGGCAGCGGCGGCTTCGCGACCGAGGGCGCCCTCTTCATGGGTCTGTCCACGCTCGAACGGTATGTGCCCGGCGGGCAGGACGCCGCCGTGTACGTGAACGCGGCCGGCGGCACCTCGACCGGCCGGCTGCGCGCCGCCCTGGAGTCGACGCTCGCCTCGTATCCGCAGGTCCAGGTGAGGAACCAGGCGGACTACAAGAAGCTGGTGCACGACCAGATCGCCGTGCTGCTGTATCTCGTGTACGCGCTGCTCGGCCTCGCGATCGTCATCGCGGTGCTCGGCGTGGTCAACACCCTCGCCCTGTCGGTGGTCGAGCGGACCCGGGAGATCGGCCTGCTGCGGGCCATCGGGCTCTCCCGGGTGCAGCTGCGGCGGATGGTGCGGCTGGAATCCGTCGTGATCGCCGTGTTCGGCGCACTGCTCGGACTCGCCCTGGGCATGGTGTGGGGGGTGGCGGTGCAGCGGGTGCTGGCGCTCCAGGGGCTCGACGCGTTCGCCGTGCCGTGGTCAACGATCGCCGCGGTCGTGGTGGGTTCGGTGGCGGTCGGCCTGGTGGCGGCGCTGCTGCCCGCGCTGCGCGCCTCGCGGATGAACGTGCTCGCCGCCATCGCGCACGAGTAACCACCCCTCACCTCAGGAGAGCCGATGTCCCGTCCGTTCCGATTCGCTGTGAACATGGTGACTCCCGCGGTGGGCGAGGAGTGGCGCAAGCGCTGCCGCCGGGCCGAGGAGCTGGGCTATGACGTGATCCAGGTGGCCGACCACCTCGGCATGCCCGCCCCCGGCCCCGCGATGGTCGCGGCGGCGTACGCGACCGAGCGGCCCCGGGTCGGGATGTTCGTGGTCAACGCGGCGTTCTGGACACCTCAGTTGCTGGCCCGCGAGATCGCCACGGTGGACGCGCTGACCGACGGCCGCCTGGAGATCGGGCTCGGGGCCGGGTACGTCCAGGAGGAGCACGAGCGGGCCGGGGTCCCCTGGCGCACTCCGGGCGGCCGGGTGGACCATCTGGCGCACACCGTGCGGGAGTTGGACCGGCTGCTGGGCGACGAGGCATACGCGCCCCGGCCCGTGCAGCGGCCCCGGCCGCCGTTGCTGATCGGAGGCAACGGGAACCGCATCTTGCGGCTGAGCGCCGAGCACGCGGACATCGCCGCCTTCACTGGTGCGCGCAAGTCCCCGCAGGACGGGACGCTGAGGATGATGACCGCCGACGGGGTCGCGGAACTGGTCGCCACCTACCAGCGGTTCGCGGCAGAGCGCACGGCCCCGGCCGAGCTCAACCTGCTGATCCAGCGCGTGGCCGTGACCGACGACCGCCGGGCCGCGGCACGCGCCGCACTGCACCAGCTCCCGTACCTCACCGAGGACGAGATCCTCGACCTGCCGATGCTGCTGATCGGCACGGTCCGCCAACTGGCCGACCAGCTGCGCGCCCAGCGCGAGCGGTACGGCTTCTCCTACCTCACCGTCCTGGACCCGCAGATGGAGGCGTTCGGGCCGGTGATCGAGGAACTGCGGGGAGAGTGAGCGGGCGGGGCGCCCGCGGACCAGGGCAGGGCGTCCGCATGCCAAAACGGTTCGCCGCCGGCAGCGGCCCGGTGATGGGATGGCGCCATGAACGACTTGCGCATCCGGCCCGCCGGGCCAGAGGACCTGGACGCGGTCCTGGGCTTCTGGAAGACGTCGGCCGAGGGCACCAGCATCAGCGACGACCGCGCCGGCGTGGAGGGCCTGGTCTCCCGTGACCCCGGCGCCCTGATCCTCGCGGAGGACGGCGGCGAACTGGTCGGCACCGTGATCGCGGGCTTCGACGGGTGGCGCTGTCATCTCTACCGCCTCGCCGTGCACCCCGGCCACCGCCGCCGGGGCGTCGGCGGGGCGCTCCTGGCCGCGGCCGAGGAGCGATTCGTCCGGCTCGGCGGGCGGCGCGCGGACGCCATGGTGCTGGTCCGCAACGAGCTCGCCCAGCGTGCCTGGCAGGCCGCGGGCTATGGGGCCGAGGAGCACTGGCGCCGCTGGGTGAAGCCGCTTGGCTGAGCGCCCGGACCACCTTTTGCCATTGCTTTACCATGGGTGGACCACTGCCCACCGACTGAAAGGTGTGAGCGTCCGCCCATGGGCGAGCCTCCCAGTACCAGTACCGCCGCGCGAGATCGCGCGCCGCACCTCCCCCTGGCCGATCATGGGACGGAGGTGACCCGATGACCGAAGTGCTCCTGCTCCTGGCGGCCGTACTGCTCTCGCTGGTCTGCGCGCTCTTCGTCGCCGCCGAGTTCTCCCTCACCACCGCCGAGCGCAGCGATCTGGAGCGGGCCGTCGAGCGCGGCGAACGCGGGGCGTCCAGCGCCCTCAAGGCCGTACGCAGCCTCACCTTCCAGCTGTCCGGCGCCCAGCTCGGCATCACCGTCACCGGCCTCGTCATCGGCATGATCGCCAAACCGTCGATCGCGTCGCTCCTGAGCGGCCCGCTCGAAGCACTCGGGCTGACCCCGACGACCGCGGGCTCGGTGGCGCTCGTGCTCGGCATGGTGATCTCCACCGTGTTCCTGATGGTCGTCGGCGAGCTGGTGCCCAAGAACTGGGCGATCTCCTCGCCGCTCGCCGTCGCCAAGGTCGTCTCGGCGCCGCAGCGCGCGTTCAGCGCGGCCTTTCGCCCGCTGATCAGCCATCTCAACACCTCGGCCAACCATCTGGTGCGCCGCTTCGGCCTGGAGCCCGCCGAGGAGCTGGCCTCCGCCCGCAGCCCGCAGGAGCTGGTCGCCCTCGCGCGGCACTCGGCCAAGGAGGGCGCTCTGGAGGCGGACACGGCGGAGCTGTTCGTGCGGACCCTCAACCTCGCCGAGCTCAACGCGGAGAACGTGATGACGCCCCGCGTCCAGGTCACCGCGCTCGACATCCAGGCCACCGCCGAGGACGTCGCGAACGCGACCCGGGCCACCGGCCTGTCCCGCTTCCCCGTCTACCGCGGCAGCCTCGACTCGGTGGTGGGCATCGCGCACATCAAGGACGTCCTGGCCGTTCCCGCCGAGCGCAGGCGCCTGTACCCGGTGACCTCGCTGCTGCGCGAGCCGCTGCTCGTGCCCGAGACCCTCACCGTGGACCGGCTCCTGGACCAGCTGTCCGGGAAGCGCACCATGGCCGTCGTCATCGACGAGTACGGCGGCACCGCGGGCGTCGTCACCCTTGAGGACATCGTGGAGGAGGTCGTCGGGGAGGTGCGCGACGAGCACGATCCGCACGAGACGCCGGACCTCGCCCCGGCCGGGCAGGACGCCGACGGCCGCACCCTGTACTCCGCGGACGGCGCCGCCCGTGACGACCAGCTCGCCGCCATCGGCCTGCGCGTCCCGGACGGCCCGTACGAGACCCTCGCCGGTCTGGTGGCGACCGAACTCGGCCGGATCCCGGCGGTCGGCGACCGCGTGGAGCTGGCGGGCTGGCTCATGGACGTGGTCGACGCGTCCGGGCGGCGCGCGGCCCGCGTCCTGCTGCACGCACCCCTGAACGCCGACGGCGACGACGAGGAGGCCGGCCGATGATCGCGATCCAGATTCTGATCGGCCTCGCGACCCTGGTCGTGAACGCCTTCTTCGTCGGGGCCGAGTTCGCGCTGATCTCGGTACGCCGCAGCCAGATCGAGCCGCTCGCCGAGGACGGCAACCGCCGCGCCCGCAGCGTCATCTGGGGCCTGGAACACGTCTCGGCCCTCATGGCCGCGGCGCAGCTCGGCATCACCCTGTGCACCCTGGTGCTCGGTGTCGTCGCCGAACCGGCCATCGCGCACCTGGTCGAGCCGGTCTTCGACGCGGTGGGCGTGCCGGCCGGCCTCATCCATCCGGTGTCGTTCGTGCTGGCCCTGGCGATCGCCACGTATCTGCACATGCTGCTCGGCGAGATGGTGCCGAAGAACGTCGCGCTCGCCGAGCCCGCCCGCACCGCGCTGCTGCTCGGCCCGCCGCTGGTGACACTGGCCCGCGCGCTGCGCCCGGTGATCTTCGCGATCAACGCGTTCGCCAACGCGATCCTGAAGCTGCTCAAGGTGGACGCCAAGGACCACGTCACGGCGACCTTCTCGGACGACGAGCTGGCCCGCCTGGTCACCGACGCGGGCGATGCCGGGCTTCTGGACGACCGGGCGGCCGAGCGCCTGCACGACGCCCTCGAACTGGGCCGACGGCCGGTGCAGGACGTGGTCGTGCCGCTGGACAAGGTGGTGCGGGCCGCGGTCGGTACGACCCCGGAGGAGCTGGAGCGGCTCGCCGCGAGCTCCGGGTTCTCGCGCTTCCCGGTCGTCGACGAGGACAGCCGCATCCTGGGCTATCTGCACGTCAAGGACGCGCTGGACGCGGCGCCGCGCGAGGTGGCCTTCCCGGTCTCGGCCCTGCGGCCGATCGCCCGGGTGCGCGCCGCGAGCCCGCTGGACGACGTGCTGACCGCGATGCGGCGCAGCCGGACGCACCTGGCGGCGGTGCTCGGCGAGGACGGCAAGCTGGCCGGTCTGGTCACGATGGAGGACGTCCTGCGGGAGCTCGTGGGACGGCCGCCCGCGGCCACGGCCTAGAGAACGCCCGAGCGCCGGGGCGAGCCCGGCGCTCGGGCGCCCCTCGGCCCCGCTTCACAGGACGGGGTTGGCGGGGTGGCTCGGATTCGGGCTCTCGGTGAGGCCCGGCCCCGGCTGCCCCAGCTGCGAGGTGCCGACCGCCATCAGCACGGCGAGCACCGCGGCCATGCCCGCGGTGGCGAACGCCGCGGTCCAGTGCACGTCGAGGAGATTGGTCGCCCCGGCCGTCAGGACGGCGGCGAGTGCCTGGGCGAAGGTCCGGACGGCACGCTCGGCGGTGGCCTTCCAGAAGGCAGCGGTGAACAACATCGCACGCTCGCTCTCTCACGGGCCGGTCCCGGCCGGGGCCCCGGACATGTTGATGTGTTCCTGGCATACCGCGGAACGGGCCCCACCGACAGGGGCCGAGCAGCGTCTTCGACACGGCCGCCGCCGTCTCGCACCCCCGGCCGGGCGGCCCCTGCCGGTCCCCGCGGGATCACCGCCCGGGGCACCCCTGGCTACCGCGCGGTACGATCGCTCCGCCATGGAGATGAATGCCTCATACACCAGCTTCGCCGCGATCGGGGACTCCTTCACGGAGGGCATGTCCGACCGGCTTCCCGACGGGTCCTACCGGGGCTGGGCCGATGTGCTCGCCGCCCGTCTCGCGGCCCGCACGCCCGGTTTCCGGTACGCGAACCTCGCCGTGCGCGGCAAGCTCATCGGGCAGATCGTCGAGGAGCAGGTGGCCGCCGCGGCGGCGCTGCGCCCCGACGTCATCACCCTGGTCGGCGGCCTCAACGACACGCTGCGACCCAAGTGCGACATGGGCCGGGTCCGCGGCCTGCTGACCGAGGCGGTCGAGCAACTGGCCCCGTCCTGCAAGCAGTTGGTCCTGATGCGCAGCCCCGGGCGCAACGGCCCGGTGATGCAGCGCTTCCGTCCGCGCATGGAGGAGCTCTTCTCCCACGTCGACGAACTCGCCGCCCGGCACGGCGCGTTGGTCGTCGATCTGTACGGCGCCCCCGCCCTCGGCGACCCCCGGCTGTGGGACGTGGACCGGCTGCACCTGACGGCGGAGGGGCACCGCCGGGTGGCCGAGGCCGTCTGGCAGGCGCTCGGCCTCGACCCCGAGGACGACTGGCGCTCGCCGCTGCCGCCCGCCGTCCTGCCCGGCTGGACCGCCCGCCGCACCGCCGACCTCAGCTTCGCCCGCCAGCACCTGGTGCCGTGGATAGGACGCCGGGTGACCGGACGCTCCTCCGGAGACGGGCGGAGCGGGGCCCACTTCAGCGCCGAGGAGGGCCGGGCGTTCTGGGTCACGCCACCGGCGGGCGCGGTGGGCCCGGTGTCCGACTGGGTGCGGGTCGAGGACGCCGAGGACTGAGCCCGGCACCCAAGGGAGTTGACGTGACGTCAACTTCACTCAGCAGTAAGGACATTGAAGGACCATCCCGACCCGGACGAGCCGTCAGGCGGCCGGGCTCGGCTCCGGCACCCGGGCTCCGAGGAACCGCGTGGTGCGGCGGAGCCGGAAGCCCAGCGACTCGTAGAGCCTGATGGCGCCGGTGTTGGCGGCCGCGGTGTGCAGGAACGGGGTCTCGCCGCGCTCCCTGATGCCCGCGGCGACCGCGCGGACCAGCCGGGAGCCGAGCCCCTGGCCGCGGAAGGCGTCGTCCGTGCAGACCGCGCTGATCTCGGTCCAGCCCGGCGGGTGCAGCCGCTCGCCCGCCATCGCGATCAGGCGGCCGTCGCGCCGGATGCCGAGGTAGGTGCCGAGTTCGACGGTGCGGGGCAGGAACGGCCCGGGCCGGGTGCGTTCCACCAGGGCGAGCATGTCGGGCACGTCGTCCGCGCCGAGCGGTATCGCCTCCTCGTCGGGCCGGGCGTCCACGCCCTCGTCGACGAGCTGGACCCCCGCCACGTCGAAGGTGACCTCCCAGCCCTCGGGCGGCGCGACGCGCACGCCCGGGAGCGCCACCTCCGCGCCGGGCCCCACGAGCGCGGCGAGGTCCGCCCAGTCGGCGACGTCCGTGTCCTCGGGCAGCCCGAGCCAGGGCGAGACATCGGTCCGGTAGCGCAGGACTCTTCCGCGCGACTCCGCGAATCGCGCGTGCGGCCCGGTGAGCGAGGCGTATGCGGGGTTGTCCAGCGGATGCGCCGGGATCTCGGTGCGTACGGACGCGTGGGGCATGGTCTCCTCGCTCGGATGGGGCGACGCCGGTGGGGCGGCGTCGGTACTGCGGTGCTTGACGGGGACGCTTGACGGAGGCGGGCGCGTCCCCCTGCTCCGTGGAGTCGGCCGGCCGCCGCGTGCACCGCGCGGCGGGCGGTGCACCGTTACAGGAAAGATCCGATTCCGGCCGCGCATTCCCGAAGGCCGGATTGTTCACACGGCGGACATGAACCCGGGCGCCCGCCGGGTGATCGTTCTTGGCATGCTGTGCGCATGTCCTCCCCCGCGCTCACCGACCTCGTCGACGCCCTGCTCGCCACCCCGGGCCCCTTGCCGATCGTGTCCGCCGGCGACCCCGTCCTGCGGCGGCCCGCCGAGCCGGTGGACGGCCGTCTCGACCGCGAGCGCCTCGACCGCCTGATCGAGGCGATGCGCGAGACGATGCGCGCCGCCCCGGGCGTCGGTCTCGCCGCGCCGCAGGTGGGGCTCCCGCTGCGACTGGCGGTCATCGAGGACGCGGCGGAGGTGTCCGAGGAGATCCGGCACGCCCGCGGCCGCGTGCCGCAGCCGTTCCGGGTTCTGGTCAATCCCTCGTACGAGCCGGTCGGTCCCGGCGTTGCCGCGTTCTTCGAGGGCTGCCTGAGTGTGCCCGGCTGGGGCGCGGTCGTCGCCCGGCACGAGACCGTGCGCCTGCGGGCTCTGGACGAGCGGGGCGACGCGGTGGACGAGGTGTTCACCGGCTGGCCGGCCCGCATCGTGCAGCACGAGACCGACCATCTGAACGGCATCCTCTACCTGGACCGCGCGGAGTTGCGCTCGCTGTCCTCGCGGGAGGCGATGGCCGAGCGCTGGGCCCAGCCGACCCCGGCCGCGGCGGCCGAGGCCCTGGGGTTCGAGGTGGGCGACGCCGCGCGGGAGTGACCGCGCCCGTCACCGCGAGCCGACCGGGCGTGCCGCTCCGTGAGCGACGTTCGCTCTCGTAGCAAGGCACAAACCGGGGTGGGGCGCTGGCCTGCAGAAATCGCCAGTAGACTCTGGACACGTGACTGCTGTGTCTGCGAAGCCTCGCATCCCGAACGTTCTGGCCGGCCGCTACGCCTCCGCGGAGCTCGCCGTCCTCTGGTCCCCCGAGCAGAAGGTCAAGCTGGAGCGCCAGCTGTGGCTCGCCGTGCTGCGTGCCCAGAAGGACCTGGGGATCGAGGTGCCCGAGGCCGCACTCGCCGACTACGAGCGCGTCGTCGACCAGGTCGACCTCGCCTCGATCGCCGAGCGCGAGAAGGTCACCCGGCACGATGTGAAGGCCCGCATCGAGGAGTTCAACGCCCTCGCGGGTCACGAGCAGGTCCACAAGGGCATGACCTCCCGCGATCTGACCGAGAACGTCGAGCAGCTCCAGATCCGGCTGTCCCTCGAACTGATGCGAGACCGCACGGTGGCGGTCCTCGCCCGCCTCGGCAAGCTGTCCGGCGAGTACGCCGAGCTGGTCATGGCCGGGCGCTCGCACAACGTGGCCGCGCAGGCCACGACCCTGGGCAAGCGCTTCGCGACCGCCGCCGACGAACTCCTGGTGGCGTACGGCCGCCTGGAGGACCTGCTCGCCCGCTACCCGCTGCGCGGGATCAAGGGTCCGGTCGGGACCGCTCAGGACATGCTGGACCTGCTCGGCGGCGACGCGTCGAAGCTGGCCGACCTGGAGCAGCGCATCGCGGGCCACCTCGGCTTCGCCCACGCCTTCACGTCGGTCGGCCAGGTCTACCCGCGCTCGCTCGACTACGACGTGGTGACCGCGCTCGTGCAGCTGGCCGCCGCCCCGTCCTCCGTCGCCAAGACGATCCGGCTCATGGCGGGACACGAGCTGGTCACCGAGGGCTTCAAGCCCGGCCAGGTCGGCTCGTCCGCGATGCCGCACAAGATGAACACCCGCTCCTGCGAGCGCGTCAACGGCCTGATGGTGATCCTGCGCGGCTACGCCTCGATGACCGGCGAGCTGGCGGGCGACCAGTGGAACGAGGGTGACGTCTCCTGCTCGGTGGTCCGCCGGGTCGCGCTGCCCGACGCGTTCTTCGCCTTCGACGGCCTGCTCGAAACCTTCCTGACGGTGCTCGACGAGTTCGGCGCGTTCCCGGCCGTCGTCGCCCGTGAGCTGGACCGCTACCTGCCGTTCCTGGCGACGACGAAGGTCCTGATGGCCGCCGTCCGCTCGGGCGTCGGCCGGGAGGCCGCGCACGAGGTCATCAAGGAGCACGCGGTCGCCTCCGCCCTCGCGATGCGCGAGCAGGGCGCCGAGCGCAACGAGCTCCTCGACAAGCTGGCCGCCGACGAGCGCATGCCGCTCGACCGCGCCCAGCTCGACGACCTGATGGCCGACAAGCTGTCCTTCACGGGTGCCGCCGGCGACCAGGTGACCGCGGTGGTCTCCCGCATCGAGGAGATCGTCAAGCAGCACCCCGCGGCCGCCGGTTACGCGCCGGGCTCGATCCTGTGATGCCGCGCCCGTGCTGAGTCCCGAGGAACTCCAGGCCGCTCGCGACACCGTCATCCCCGACGTGATCGCGGGCGGTCTGTCCGTACTCTTCTGCGGCATCAATCCGGGCCTGATGTCGGGCGCCACGGGTCACCACTTCGCCCGCCCGGGCAACCGCTTCTGGCCGGTGCTGCACCTGTCCGGCTTCACCCCCCGGCAGCTGAAGCCCTCCGAGCAGAACGAACTCCTCTCCTACGGTCTCGGCATCACCAATGTCGTGGCCCGGGCCACCGCACGCGCCGACGAAATCGACGCCGAGGAGTTCCGCGAGGGCGGGCGCCTGCTGACGGCGAAGGTGGAGCAACTGCGGCCCAACTGGCTGGCCGTCGTCGGCGTGACCGCGTACCGCACGGCCTTCGGCGACCGCCGGGCCCGGATCGGTCCGCAGGACCGCACGATCGGCGCGACCCGGGTGTGGGTCCTGCCCAACCCGAGCGGCCTCAATGCCCACTGGACCGCCCAAACGATGGCCGAGGAGTACGCCCGTCTGCGCGTCGCCGCGCAGGCCTCCCCCTCCCAGCCCGACTAGCCGAACCGTCCCATGCGGTGCGGGAGTTCAGGGAGGGTCGACCTCCGTCACGGTGACGCTCAGGTCCCAGCCCGCGCCCTCCTCCTCCAGGTCGAGGCCCACGGCGATCCACCGGCCCTCGACCCGCCACAGGTGCAGGAAGTCGAAGCCGACGGCGAACTCCGCCCAGGGCTCCGGTATCGCCTCGCCCGCGACCAGCCGGGCCTGCGCGCTCCAGAGGCTGATCCACTGCGGCTCCTCCCAGCGCCGTGTGAGCTCGGCCACCAGGGCGTCGTGGTCGGCGACGCATTGGGCGCGCTTTTCCAGTCGCTCCGTCAGGTCCTCCCATTCCTCCTCGTCGGCGCTCAGGCACGCGCTGTGGTATCCCGGCCCGCTCACATCCGTGCCGCTGCGGCTGCGCTCCGCGGGGAACTCCCGGGTGCGCAGCCAGTCGATGTGCTGGAGGTACAGAGCGGTGGTCATGCCGTCAGTAAACCGCCCGGCACTGACAATTGGCGGCCCGTCAGTCGCCGCTCGGCCACACCTCGGTCAGGCGTCGCGCCGCCACGGCGCCCACCGGCCGACGGCCACCGGGAGCGCCGCCCAGCCTGCCCTGGCGGCCATGCCGCTCCACGCGCCCAGCGGCCCGGCCGGGTCCTGGAGCAGGATCTTCCGGTCCGCCCGGTCCGGCCGGAAGTGGGCCGCGCCGCCGCCCTGCGACACGTGGCCCCGAGCTGATGCGCCTCCGTTACCGGCCGCCGCTCGCCGTACACCTGACCAGCGAGTACGATCCGGCAGACACGCGCACGAGCTGGGAGGACACACGTTGGGGCGGCTGACCGGCGGAGACCCCTCTCTGCTGCGGAGGATCAATTCCGCGGTGGTGCTGCATGCCCTGAGGGGCGCGGAATCTCCCACACTGACCGATCTGACCCGGATCACCGGTCTGTCCCGGCCGACGGTCGAGGGCGTGGTCGACGGCCTGATGGAGGCCGGGCTCGTCGTCGAGTCCGCCCCCGAGGAGGGCGAGGCACGGAGGCAGGGACGGCCCGCGCGACGCTTCCGGTTCCGGGCCGAGGCCGGGCATCTGCTCGGCATAGAGATCGGCCCGCACCGGGTGGCCGCGCTGCTGTCCGGCCTGGACGGACGGATCTTCGGCGCGGGTTCCCGCGAGGTGCCCGAGACGGCCTCGGCGGACGAACGTCTGGAGCGGGTCCGCCTGACCGTCGCCGACGTGCTGCGCCGTGCCGGTGTGGCGCGCAGCTCGTTGCGGGCGGTCGGTGTCGGCAGCCCGGGCATCGTCGAGGCCGACGGCACGGTGCGGCTCGGCACCGCGCTGCCCGAGTGGACGGGGCTGGCCCTGGGCGAGCGGCTGCGGCGCTCCTTCCGCTGCCCGGTCCTGGTCGAGAACGACGCCAACGCGGCGGCCGTGGCCGAGCACTGGAAGGGTGCGGCGGCCGACTCCGACGACATCGTCTTCGTGATGGCCGGGCTGAGCCCGGGAGCGGGTTCGCTGATCGGCGGTCGGCTGCACCGCGGGTTCGGCGGTGCGGCGGGCGAGATCGGCGCGCTGCACCTGCTCGGCCGCGACGTCACCCCCGAGAAGCTGCTCTCGACGACGGACGAGCCGTTGCACCCGCTGGACGAGCAGGCCGTCGCCGACGTGTTCGCGCTGGCCCGCGAGGGCGACACGCGGGCCCAGGCCGCGGTCGAGCGGTTCCTGCAGCGGCTCGTGCACGACGTGGCCGCGCTGGTACTGGCCCTCGATCCCGAACTGGTCGTCGTGGGCGGCTGGGCGGCCGGTATCGACGGCGTACTGGAGCCGCTGCGCAGGGAGTTGGCGCGCTACTGCCTGCGGCCTCCCCGCGTGGTGCTCTCGATGCTGGGCGAGGCGGTGGTGGCGACGGGCGCGCTGCGCCTGGCCCTCGATCACGTGGAGGAAGAGCTGTTCGCCGTCGAGGGGACGGTGACGGCGCGGCGCTGAGCGCACCCGACGACCGGCAAAAGCGTCACGGCCCGCGGCTTCGACAGCTGCGGGCCGTGGCGCTTTCGGATGCTGGGGCGGCGGTCAGGAGGCCCGGCGCTGCTGGCCGGGGTGGCTGATCTCCACGTCGCCCGAGTCGCCGAAGGTCAGGCGGCAGGTGTCCGCGCGGTAGGTGGCGACCGAGACGGCCACCGTGCGGCCCCCGGCGAAGTACCGGGTGGTCACGACGAGGACGGGGGCGCCGGGCAGCCGGTCGAGCTCCTTGGCGTCGTCGGCGCGCGCGGAGCCCAGCTCCACGGCGCGGTCCTGGCCTTCGAGCTCCAGGCGCTGCAGTTCACGCAGGACGGCGCGGCCGCGGGCGGGGCCCGAGGGGACGTCGATCGCGGACAGTTCGGGCACGGAGGCGGCCGGGACGTAGAGGAGCTCGGCGGCGACGGCCTGGCCGTGGACCACGCGGGTCCGGCGGACGGTGTGCATCTCCTCGCCGCGGGGGGCGTCGAAGAGGCGGGCCACCGCCTGCGGGGGCACGGCGGACGTCGCGTCGGCGGTCTGCCAGGCGTCGCCCGGCGCACCGGGCCAGTCGTGCTGGGCGGTGCCGACCGAGACGGCCGTGCGCGGCGGGGCGACGGTGGTGCCGACGCCGCGGCGCCGCTGGAGCCGACCCTCGAGTTCGAGCTGTTCCAGTGCCTGGCGGAGCGTGGCCCGTGCGACACCGAAGCGGGCGGCGAGGTCACGCTCGTTGGGCAGGATCTCGCCCACGGCGAAGTCCGAGTCGAGCGCCTCGCTGAGTACCGTCTTGAGGTGCCAGTACTTCGGTTCCGGCACCGATTCCAGCTGCGTGGTCCCCACCCTGATCCTCCGCAATCGCCGTGTCCGCGGCGGCTTTCCGTGCCCTTGTTTATTAAAGGTTCCTGCACTAACTCTGCGACCATAGGGCGGCCCACCCCCTTGGTCAAGACCAATCCTCGTTCCGTTACGGAGCGCGCACGAGGGTTGCCGCAGAGCGTTCACACGACGTTCGTGCGCCGGTGACGGCCGCGCGCCACCGGGCCCTCGGGGTGCGATCAAGGGCGAGGGAAGTCGCCGCGCGCGGGCGGCCTGTCCGGTATGCCCCTTGAACTCCACGCTACCGAGCGGTAGTTGTTGCTGACAGGATGTCTAAGCGCGGATCCCAGGACAGGGAGCAGCACCATGACGGCAGAGGTCTCGTTCACCATCGACACTCCCCGGGGGAGCCGCTCCGCCTCGGTCGCCTACCGGCGCGCAGGCACGGGTGAGCCGCTCCTGCTGCTCCACGGGATCGGCCACCATCTGCAGGCCTGGGACCCGGTCTTCGATCTGCTCGCCGCGGACCGCGACGTGATCGCGATCGACCTGCCCGGCTTCGGCGCCTCGCCCGCCCTTCCGGACGGCGTCTCCTACGACCTGGCGACCGTCGTGCCGATCCTCGGCGCGCTGTCCGAGGCCCTGGGCATCGACCGGCCGCACGTCGCGGGGAACTCGCTGGGCGGCCTGCTCGCCCTGGAGCTCGGGCGCAAGAGGCTCGTACGCTCCGTGACGGCGCTCTCCCCCGCCGGGTTCTGGACACCCTCGGAGCGGCAGTACGCCTTCACGGTCCTGCGGACGATGCGGCAGGTGGCCAAGGCGCTGCCGCTCCCGGCCATCGAGCGGATGTCCCGCACACCCGCCGGGCGTACCGCACTGACCAGCACCATCTACGCGCGGCCCGCCCGGCGGTCAGCGGAGGCGGTGGTGGCCGAGACGCTGGCGCTGCGCCACGCGCCCGGGTTCGAGCAGACCCTCGCCGCCGGGCAGGGCGTCCTGTTCACCCATGACGTGCCCTCGGTGCCGATCACCGTCGCCTGGGGCAGCAAGGACCGGCTGCTGCTGCGCCGCCAGGGCGTCCGCGCCAAGCACACCATCCCGGGCGCCCGGCTCGTGCGCCTGCCCGGCTGCGGCCATGTGCCCATGAACGACGACCCGGCGCTCGTCACCCGGGTCATCCTGGACGGAAGCCGCCCGGTCGGCGCGCTCGCCCGTCCGGCGGCCCAACACGCCTGAGCCCGGGCCGGCTTCGGCACGGGCGGGCGGCGCGGTCGCGTGGGTCAGGCGTTGGACCAGCCGCGCTCGCAGAGCACGAGGCGGTAGCCGTCCGGGTCGGCCACGGTCACTCCCCATGCGTTCCAGTACGGGTTCGGCGACCGCACCTCTGCCCCGCCGTGCGCCACCAGGCGGTCGACCAGTTCCCGAGGCACCTCCTCGTCGAGGTAGACGACCAGGAGGTCCTCCTCGGTGGGCCGGGGCTCCACCGGGTGGGCGGCCTCGTGAACCAGTTCCAGATGCCAGTCGGCGTCCGGCCAGCCGAGCATCAGGAGGTCGTGTTCGCCCGGTTCCGAGCCGCCCTCGGCGCGGTAGACGACCTTCAGACCGAGCCCCTCGACCCAGAAGCGCTCCGCCGCCGCCAGATCGCGGGACGGCCGTGCGATGCGGATGTGTGAACGGCCACCGATGGTCATCGGGTCCTCCTCGTGCCTCACCGGCAACCTAGCCAACGAAGATCCGCGGGTCGATCGTCCCTTGGTCCCCGTCCTTGCGACCTAGGGCCTGCCCGGCGCGGGATGCCTGCACGATCGTCGGCCCCTACGGCTTGTTGGTCCCCCGGAGCAGTGGTCCATCACCTTGGCCGACTCCAGCACCGTCTGCTGGGCCGGTCGGCAGGCGGGGCACCGGCCGGTCCGCCGGGCGGGCCCCGGGCGGCTGTTCATCCCGCGTTCGCGTCCGCGCCGCAACCGGCCAGTAGGCATGGCGGGCGACCCCGTGACCCACCTCCCAGGAGGCAATCCCGATGCCCAGCCGCCGTACCGTACTGAAGGGTTCGCTCGCCGCGTCGGCGGGCCTCGCCCTGCCGACCGGGCTCGCCTCGGCACCCGCCTTCGCCCGCTCCGGCAGGCCGAGCGCCTCCTGGGGTGTGCAGGCCGGTGACATCACCGCCTCCTCCGGTCTGGTCTGGGCACGTTCCGACCGGCCGGCCCGGATGGTCGTCGAGACGTCCGCGACGGAGTCCTTCCGGCGGGCCCGCCGATGGCAGGGCCCCCTGCTCGGACCGGGCACCGACTTCACCGGTACGACACCGCTGCACGGCCTCCCGGCGGGCGAGCAGATCCACTACCGCGTCACCCTGGCCGACCCCGACGACCCGACGCGCAGCGGACAGCCGGTCTGCGGCACCTTCCGCACCGCCCCCGGCAGCCGCCACGACGACGTGCGGTTCCTGTGGTCCGGGGACATCGCCGGACAGGGCTGGGGCATCAACCCGGACCTCGGCGGCTACCGCGTCTACGACGAAATGCGGCGTCTGGACCCGGACTTCTTCCTGTCCAGCGGGGACAACATCTACGCCGACGGCGTGATCCTGCCCAGCGTCACGCTGCCGGACGGCCGGGTCTGGCGCAACATCACCACCGAGGAGAAGTCGAAGGTCGCGGAGACCCTCGCCGAGTACCGGGGCAACTTCCGCTACAACCTGCTCGACGAGAACGTGCGCGCGTTCAACGCCCAGGTGCCCTCCATCGTGCAGTGGGACGACCACGAAGTGCGCAACAACTGGTATCCCGGCCAGATCCTGGACGACCCCCGCTACACGGAGAAGAACATCGATGTGCTCGCGGCCCGATCGCGGCGGGCGTTCAGCGAGTACTTCCCGATCTCGTCCCTGGGGACCGGTCCCCGCGCCGGCCGGGTGCAGCGGGTGCTGCGGCACGGCCCGCTCCTGGACGTGTTCGTGCTCGACATGCGCACGTACCGCGACGCCAACTCGCCCGACCGTCAGCCCGACGACCGGGTCGGCATCCTGGGCGCCGAGCAACTGCGCTGGCTGAAGCGGGAGTTGGCGGCCTCCCGGGCGGTGTGGAAGGTCATCGCGGCCGACATGCCGCTCAGCCTGGTCGTCACGGACGGCGCCACCGACTTCGAGGCCGTCTCCCAGGGCGACCCGGGCGCCCCGCTCGGGCGCGAGTTGCAGATCGCCGAGCTGCTGCGCTTCATCAAGCACCGCCGCGTCACGGGCACCCTGTGGCTCACCGCGGACGTGCACTACACCGCCGCCGAGCACTACGACCCCGCCCGGGCGGCGTTCAAGGATTTCGCGCCGTTCTGGGAGTTCGTGTCCGGGCCGCTCGCGGCGGGCGGCTTCCCCGCGAACAAGCTGGACGCCACGTTCGGCCCCCGGCAGGTCTTCGTGCACGCGCCGGCCAGGGCCAACGCCTCTCCCCTGGAGGCTCCGCCGAACTTCGGCGAGATCGAGATCGACGGCGGCTCCGGCGAGCTGACCGTGCGGCTGCGGGCGCAGGGAGGTTCGGTACTCTTCACCCAGGTGCTGCGGCCCGGCCTCGTGGGCCAGTGATCCATGGGCCCGATGGCGGGCCGGGCGGGCCGGGCGGCGGACGCGAACACTCCGCGCCACGCTCGGCAAAAAACAGCCAAAAGAGCATCAGAAGCACACTTAACCCGTCAGTCACAAAGCGTTCGTGATCACGCAACACCGTTGAGTCACAGTGATGCCATGACTGATATGCAGGAATCGATCTCCCAGAAGCAGGCCCGCCGCCGTCACCACTGGCGGCGGGACCTCGTCGAACTCGCCGCGCTCTTCACGGCCGTGGCCGTCGCGGACGGACTCGCGAACCTGGTCGCCCACGGCCCCGACGGGCCCTTCATGCTGATCGCCTCGGCGGTCGCACTCGTCGCCACGGCGGCCTTCCACACCTGGTGGGCCCGGCGCCACAGCCATGCGCCACCTCTCCAGGACACCGCCGGCCCCGGTGATACCGACGGCACGACGACCGGTCCCGGGAGCCGGAACACGCCGCGCGAGACGGCGCTGTGGCGGATGCGGACGACCGTACGGGACGCACCCGGCAGCCTCGCGGCGCTGTGCACCGCGCTGGCCGGCCACCACGTGGACATCCTCACGCTCCAGACGCACCCGCTCGCCGACGGCACGGTCGACGAGTTCCTGCTGCGTACCCCTGCCGAGCTCTCAGCCGCCGAACTCTCCCGAGCGGTCTCCCGGGCCGGTGGGCACGACACCTGGACGGAGCGGGCCGACGCCCACGACCTCGTGGACGCGCCGACCCGGGTGCTCGGCCTGGCCACCCGCACCGCCCTCGACGCGGCCGAACTCCCCCTCGCGCTGCGCCAGTTGCTCGGCCGCTGCACCATCCACTCGCTGCCCGCGGTCTCGCTGACCGGCCGGCCCACCGGCGAGACGGCCCCGGTCGAGGGCGTGCTGGAGTCGACCGTCATGCGGCTGCGCGATCCGAGCGGCGGCGTGATCACCATCGAGCGGCCGCATCTCCCGTTCACCCCGACCGAGTTCGCGCGGGCCCGTGCGCTGGTCGAGCTCGACGCCCGCCTCGGCCCACGCGTCCCGCGCAGCGAGGACGTCCTGACGCTGCCCGAAGGCAACGAGATCACCGTACGGCGCGCCGACCAGAGCGACCTCGACGCCGCCAAGGCCATGCACGAGCGCTGCTCCGACCGCACGCTCGGCCTGCGCTACCACGGCCCTGTCGTCGACGCCGACCGCTACCTCGGCCATCTGCTGAGCCCGCGCTTCGGCCGCACCCTCGCCGTGCAGACCGCCTCCGGGCGCCTGGTCGCGCTCGGCCACCTGCTGTGGGACGGCGACGAGACCGAGGTCGCGCTCATCGTCGAGGACTCCTGGCAGCGCCGCGGCATCGGCTCCGAACTGCTGGGCCGGCTGGTCGACCTGGCCGTCGAGGCCCGCTGCGACAGCGTGTACGCCGTCACCCAGGCCTCCAACACCGGCATGGTCGCGGCCATGCGCGGGCTCGGCCTGCCGCTGGACTACCAGATCGAGGAGGGCACCCTGGTGGTCACGGCCCGGCTCGGCCAGGCGGCTCCCCTGGGCTCCGCCGCCCGGCGCGGGCACTTCGAGCAGCGCTGAGCAGGAGGGCGCGGCGGCCCGGTCAGGCGTTCCGTCAAGATTGGTGGTGACGCGAAGCCCTCGCTCGGAGAGGATGGCCGCATGTCAGTCACTTCCAGCAGCGCGCTGCCCCGCCAGGTCGCCGACGCGTATGTCGACGCACTCATCGAACTCGACCCGATCACCGGGAGCTATCTGGGCGTCAGGGCCAGTCACGCCCTGCTTCCCGACTTCTCCCCCGCAGGACAGCAGGCCGTGGCCGACCTGGCGCGCACGACGCTCGCCCGCCTCGACGAGGCCGAGCGGCAGCCCGGAGCCGACAGCGACGCCGAGCGCCGCTGCGGCCGGCTGCTGCGGGAGCGGCTGACCTCCGAACTCGCCGTGCACCAGGCGGACGAGGGGCTCCGCACGGTCAGCAATCTGCACTCGCCGGCCCACAGCGTGCGGATGGCGTTCACGATGAACCCGACCGACACCGACGAGGACTGGCAGGCGCTGGCCTCCCGGCTGCGCGCGGTGCCCGCCTCCCTCGAGGGCTACCGCGCCTCGCTGGAGCTGGGCCTGGAGCGCAAGCTGTACGGCGGTCCGCGCGCCACCGCCACCGTGATCGGCCAGCTCGGCGAGTGGGTCGACACCGGCTTCTTCGAGGGGCTCGCGGCGCCCGGCCCCGATGCGCTGCGCGGCGAACTCGACACGGCGGCGGGCGAGGCGTCCGCCGCCCTCGCCGCCCTGCGCGACTGGCTGCGCGACGTGTACGCCCCGGCCATCGAGGGCTCATCCGACACGGTCGGCCGCGAGCGGTACCAGCGCTGGTCGCAGTACTACAACGGCACCGCGCTCGACCTGGACGAGGCGTACGCCTACGGCTGGGCCGAATACCACCGGCTGCTGGGCGAGATGAAGACCGAGGCCGCCAAGATCCTGCCCGGCGCGGGGCCTTGGGAGGCGCTGGCCCACCTCGACGAGCACGGCACCCACATCGAGGGCGTCGACGAGGTCCGCGAGTGGCTTCAGTCGCTGATGGACGAGGCCATCGAGGCACTGGACGGCACGCACTTCGAACTCGCCGAGCGGGTACGGAAGGTGGAGTCGCGCATCGCGCCGCCCGGCGGCGCCGCGGCCCCGTACTACACGGGTCCCTCCGAGGACTTCTCCCGGCCGGGCCGCACCTGGCTGCCCACCATGGGCGAGACCCGCTTCCCGGTGTACGACCTGGTGTCGACCTGGTACCACGAGGGCGTGCCGGGCCACCACCTCCAGATCGCGCAGTGGGTGCACGTGGCCGACCAGCTCTCCCGCTACCAGGCCACCGTCGGCCACGTCAGCGCCAACGCCGAGGGCTGGGCGCTGTACGCGGAGCGCCTGATGGACGAGCTGGGCTTCCTCACCGACCCCGAGCGCCGGCTCGGCTACCTGGACGCACAGATGATGCGGGCCTGCCGGGTGATCATCGACATCGGCATGCACCTGGAGCTGGAGATCCCGGCGGACTCGCCGTTCCACCCGGGCGAGCGCTGGACGCCGGAGCTGGCCCACGAGTTCTTCGGCGCGCACAGCAGCCGGCCCGCCGACTTCGTGCGGAGCGAGCTGATCCGCTACCTGTCGATGCCGGGGCAGGCGATCGGTTACAAGCTGGGCGAGCGCGCCTGGCTGCTCGGCCGGGAGAACGCGCGGGCCCGCCACGGCGATGCCTTCGACCCGAAGGCCTGGCACATGGCGGCCCTGTCCCAGGGCTCGCTCGGCCTCGACGACCTGGTCGACGAGCTGTCCAAGCTCTGAGGCCCCGGCGGGGGCGGCTCTTGGGACGAGCCGCCCCCGCACGGCGGTTCAGCAGCCGCAGTCCTCCGAGTCGACCGGCGCGGTCAGCGGGTCGGCGGCGCGCTTCTCCGCGCCCTCCCACGTCTCGAACGCGAAGCCCTCGCGGACCCAGTACTCGAAGCCGCCCAGCATCTCCTTGACCTGGAAGCCGAGCTCGGCCAGCGCGAGCGCCGCCCGGGTGGCACCGTTGCAGCCGGGGCCCCAGCAGTACGTGACGACCGGCACGGACTTGTCCAGGAGCTGCTCGGCCTGCTCGGCGATCAGCGCGGTCGGCAGGTGGAGGGCGCCCGGCACGTGACCCTGGTCCCAGGACGCGGTGGAGCGGGAGTCCAGGACCACGAACCCCGGGTCGCCCTCGGCGTCGAGCGCGGCGGCCACGTCGGAGACGTCGGCATGGAAGACCAGGCTGGCGCGGAAGTAGGCGGCGGCGTCGGCGGGGGCGGCCGGGGCCACCCGCAGAACGGGGTTGGCGGGGGCGGTGAGCTGTGTCGTCATGGCTGAAAATCTATGCGCCGGTGATCAACTCAGGAAGGTCCGATCCCCGGGACATCTCTTGATCTGCCGGGGATTCCACGGTTGTCTGTCCCGCATGACCGCGTATTCCCCCGACGCCACCGACTGGCGCATATTGGAAGCCCTCCAGCAGGAGGGACGGGCCTCCTTCGCCGAGCTGGCCCGCACCGTCTCGATGTCGGCGAGCGCCGTCACCGAGCGGGTACGGCGGCTGGAGGAGGCCGGGGTGATCGCGGGCTACACGGCCGTCGTCGACCAGGAACGCCTCGGCCGCCCGATCCTCGCCTTCGTGCGCCTGCGCTACCCGAACGGCCACTACAAGCCCTTCCACGACCTGGTGGACGCGATGCCGGAGATCATGGAGGCCCACCATGTGACGGGCGACGACTGCTTCGTGATCAAGGTGAGCGCGCGCTCGATGAGTCACCTGGAGGAGATCTCCGGAAAGATCGGCACACTGGGGTCGGTGACGACGAGCGTGGTGTATTCGTCCCCGCTCCCACGCCGCGCGATCGGACGGTGAGCCGACCGGCCCCTTGGCCCGGCCCTGTTCGGTGCGGCTGATCGTCCGGCTGCCGGGCGGGCTGAGGGTGCTCCTGCTGGACGGTGCCGGGTAGCGCACGGGGCGCGGGGAACGCGCGCGGCCCGCGCATGTGCGCTCAGTCCCCGGGGGGTGCCCCCCGCAGCCGTACCGACGAGCCCGTCCGGTCCTTCACCACTTCCAGCTGGGCCGGGATGCGGCGGCGCAGGTCGCCGACGTGGCTCACGATGCCGACGCTGCGGTCGCGTTCGCGCAGGGAGTCCAGGACGTCCAACACCTCGTCCAGGGTCTGGTCGTCGAGGCTGCCGAAGCCCTCGTCGATGAACAGGGTGTCGAGCCGCGCCCCACCCGCCTCGTCGGTGACCACGTCGGCCAGGCCAAGGGCCAGGGCGAGGGACGCGAAGAACGTCTCGCCGCCCGACAGCGTCGCGGTGTCGCGCTCGCGGCCCGTCCACGCGTCCACCACGTGCAGCCCGAGCCCCGAGCGCCCCCGGCCGCCCCTCACGTCGGAGTGGACCAGGGTGTACCGCCCGCCCGACATGCGCTGCAGCCTGGCGGTGGCGGCCGCCGCGACCTGTTCGAGGCGGGCGGCGAGCACATAGGACTCCAGGCGCATCTTGCGCTCATTGTCGGCGGAGGTGCCCGCGGTGAGCCCGGCGAGGCGGGCCACCCGCTCGTACTCCTCGCGCAGCGGCCCGATCCGGCGGGTCTCCTCGGCGGCCCGGGCGCTCAGTGCGCGCAGTTCCGCGCAGCGGTCGCGGGCCGCCGAGAGCGCCGACGCGGCATCCCGCAGGGCCCGTTCGGCCGCGGCGGCCTCGGCGGCCGCCTGCTCGGTGCGGGCCGGCGCGAGCCGCCCTGCGGCGGCCGTCTCCGGCTCCGCGAGGCGCGCGGTGACGGTGGCCTGCTGGTGCTGCCACTCGTCGAGCCGGTGCTGGATGTCGCGCTGGCCCCGCTCGTCGATCAGCGCGGCCGAGGCCGCGGCCGGGGTGTCGAACCCGGCCCGGAACGCCGCCTCCGAGAGCCGCCCGTCAGCCTCCTTGAGCCGCTCGGCGCTGTCCTCGACGGCGCGGACCGCCTCCACCGCCTCGGCCAGGATGGCCGCCCGGTGTTCGAGCAGCCCGGCCTGCTCCGCCACGCTGGCCGCGCCTGCCCGTACTTCGCTCAACTCCCTTTCCAGGGACGCCTGTTCACGATCAAGGGCCTCGCGGCTCGCGGTGCGGGCGGCGATGTTCTGCTGCGCCGTGCGCTGCGCGTTGAGCCGCCGCTCGTGCTCCCGCTCGGCCGCCGCGAGCGCCTCGCGGGCCTCGTGCAGCCCGGCGGCCCCGGTCCGCGCCTCGGCGAGTGCCCGCTGCAACTCGCCTGCCGCGTCAGCCAGTTCGGTCACGCCCGTCTCGCCCGCCTCGGCCCGGGCGACGGCGAGCTCCTGCCGTACGGCCAAGAGTGCGGCCTCGGCCTCGACGCGGGCCCGGTCGGCGCCCCGGTAGGCCTGCTGCGCGGCGTCCTCGCTCGCCCGGTCGACCTGGCCGGTGGCGGGGCGCGCGGGCGCGGGGTGGTCGACCGAGCCGCACACCGCGCAGGCCTCCCCCTCGCGGAGCCCCGCCGCCAGCTCGGCCGCGATGCCGCGCAGCCGTTCCTCGCGCAGCGCGAGCCAGTGTTCGTGCGCCGCGTTGGCCGCTTCGCGGGTGTCGTTGTGGCGCCGGTCGGCGGCGGTCAGGCGGCCGGCCAGCGCGTCCCGCTCGCGGGCCGCGGCGAGGCGGCGCCGGGCCGGTTCGAGCTGACCGGCGAGCTGCTCGGCGCGGGCCGCCGCTTCGTGAGCGGCGTCGATGCGTGCCTGGTGGCCGAGGCGGGCGGCCTCCCAGCCCGCGAGCCAGCCGAGGCTGTCGGTGAGGACGTCCTCGTCGGCGCGGGCCTGCCGGTCGAGGCGGGCGCGCTCCTCGTCGATCTGCGCGCTGCGGCGCTCGGCCCGTCGGGCGGACTCCAGGGCGCCGAGGTCCTGGCGCATCCTGCGCTCCAGGGCGGCGAGTTGATCGGCCCCGGCGTCGGCGAGCTCGGGGTGCAGCCGGGCGCGGGAGCGGTCCCGTTCGGATGCGGCCGTGCGGTGGGCGCGCTGGGCCTGCTCCCACCATTCGAGCGCGGGCGAGACCAGCTCCGCCTTGCGGGCCGTCTCCAGGCGGGCCCGCAGCGCCTCCAGTTCGGGGCGGCGGGCCGCCAACTCGTCGGCGCCGCGGCGCGCTTCGGCGTACTGCTCCTGAAGGGCGGCCAGCTGCCGGGTTTCTTCGGCGACGCGGCGGGCCGCGGCCTGCCGGCTCTCGGCCGCTGCCACGGCGGCCGACGCGATGTCGAGCCGCTCCCGCGCTCCCGCGCGCGCGACGGCCGCCCATTGCAAGACGGCCGCCGCCAGGCCCGGATCGCCCGGCCGGGCCTCCGGCAGCGGCCACTCCCGCGCGTCGGCGGAGTCACCCGCCGCCTGCGCCATCCGCTGGGCGAGGGCGAGCAACTGCTCGTCGCCGTCCTTCACCTGGCGCTCGGCGGTCTTGCGCAGCTCGGCGAGACGGTCCTCCACGGCGGCGAACCGGCGGGTGTCGAAGAGCCTGCCAAGGAGTCGGCCGCGGGCCTCCGCGTCGGACCTGAGGAACTTCGCGAACTCCCCCTGCGGCAACAGCACCACCTGGCAGAACTGCTCCCGGCTCATCCCGATGAGCTGCCCGAGCTCCTCACCGATCTCCTGGTGCGAGCGGCTCAGCGCCTGCCAGGCGCGGGCCGCCGGGTCGTACTCGCGCAGCCAGGTCTGCGCCTTCTCGGTGGTGAGGCCGTTGCCGCGCTTCTTGGGGCGGTCCTGCTGCGGGCGGCGGGTGATCTCCAACCGCCGTCCACCCATGGTCAGTTCGAGCAGGACCTCGGTGAAGACGTCGGGCGCGGCGTGGTCGCTGCGCAGGGGCGTGCCCGGGCTCTGCCGGGCGCCGGGCACCGCTCCGTACAGGGCGAAGCACACGGCGTCCAGGACCGAGGTCTTGCCGGCACCGGTCGGTCCGTGCAGCAGGAAGAGACCCGCGGCGGACAGCGCGTCGAAGTCGATCTCCTGGCTCCCCGCGAAGGGGCCGAAGGCCGTGACGCGCATGCGGTGCAGCCTCACCGGGCCACCTCGCGGACGCCCTCGTCCACGCGTACGGCGTCGAACGCCCCGCGCAGCACCGTCCGTTCCCGGTCGTCCGGGCCGCTGCCACCGCGCACGTGCGCCACGAAGTCCTCCGCGATCTGCTGGTCGGTGCGGCCGCGGAGCCGCTGTGCGTACGAGGCGTACGGATCGTCGTCGGACCGCTCGGGGTCGAAGGCCAGGCTCAGCGTGTGCGGGAAGCGGGTGCTGATCCTCGCCATGGCGTCGGGGGGACGCACGGCGTCGGTCAACGTGGCCTCCACCCAGGCCTGTTCGTGGCGGGTCAGCGCCGGGTCTTCGAGGAGCGCTTCGAGGTGCCCCCGGACGCGGGCCAGGGGGCGGGGCACCGGGCAGTCGATCCGTTCGGCCGTGACGGCTCCGTCCGCGGCCAGGTCCACCAGCCACATGGACTTGCGGTGGCCGGTCTCGGAGAAGGAGTAGGCGAGCGGCGAGCCCGAGTAGCGGACCCGCTCGGTGATCACCTGGCTGCCGTGGAGGTGGCCCAGGGCCACGTAGTCGACGCCGTCGAAGACCCCGGCGGGCACGGCGGCGACCCCTCCCACGGTGATGTCGCGCTCGCTGTCGCTCGGCTCGCCCCCGGCCACGAAGGCGTGCGCGAGGACGACGGACCGGGTGCCTTCGGGGCGGGTCGCGAGGTCGGCGCGCACCCGCTCCATGGCCGCGGCCAGCACCGCCTCGTGACCGGCCTTGGGCGCTCCCAGCCGGTCGCGGACCAGGGCAGGCTCCAGGTAGGGCAGGCCGTAGCAGGCCACGTCGCCGATCATGACCGGGGTGCCGCAGCCCGCCGGGTCGGTCCGCAGATGGATCCCGGCCTGCCGGATCAGCCCGGCGCCGACGCCGAGCCTGCGCGCGGAGTCGTGGTTGCCGGAGATCATCACGGTCGGCACCCCGAGGTCGGCGAGGCTGTGCAGGGCCCGGTCGAAGAGGTCGACGGCGGCCAGCGGCGGCACCGCACGGTCGTACACGTCGCCTGCCACCAGCACCGCGTCCACACCCCGGTCACGGACCGTCGCCACCAGGTGGTCGAGGAACGCCGCCTGGGCACCGAGCAGCTCGACCCGGTGGAAGGACCGGCCCAGGTGCCAGTCCGAGGTGTGCAGGAATCTCATGATCCCCGAGGGTAACGGTGGGGTCCGACATCACGGGCGGTAACCGGGACATCCGGTGGCTCGCCACGCCTCTCGGGCCCCGTGCGGTACGCCTCAGGCCTCCCCGTACGCTTCGCCGCCCAGCTCCAGGGTCGCCGTGCCCGCGGTGGCGTCGGCGAGCCAGCCGCGAAATCCCTCGACCTCGGCCTCGGGCAGCCCGATCTCGATGGTCACCGCCTCCGCGTAGCGCACCTCGCGCACCGCGCGGCCGGTCGCGCGCAGATCGTTCTCCAGCTTGCCGGCGCGCTGGTGGTCGACGGTGACGGTGGCCAGGCGGAACCTCCGGCGCACGATCGTGCCGAGCGCGTCCAGGGCCTCGCCGACGACTCCGCCGTACGCCCGGATCAGACCGCCCGCGCCGAGCTTGACCCCGCCGTAGTAGCGGGTGACCACGGCGACGGCGTACCGCACCTCGCGCCGGGTCAGCATCTGGAGCATGGGCACACCGGCGGTGCCGCCGGGCTCGCCGTCGTCGCTCGCCTTCTGCACGGAGGCGTCGGCTCCGATCACGTACGCGAAGCAGTTGTGGGTGGCCGTCGGGTGCTCCTTGCGGACGCGGGCGACGAAGTCCTGCGCCTCCTGTTCGGTCGCGGCGGGCGCGAGCGCGCAGATGAAGCGCGACCTGTTGATCTCGCTCTCGTGCACGCCCTCTCGGGCGATGGTGCGGTACTGCTCCTGCATCCGCCCAGCCTATGCGCCCGCCCCGCCCCGGCGGACCGGGGCGGGGCGGGCGGTCGGCTACCGGGCCGCCAGGTCGGCGGCGACCGCGGCCGGCACCGGCGCGAGGGGCGCGGGCCGGGTGGTGAAGGTGCCCCGGCCCTGGGTGCGTCCGCGCAGCCGCGAGGCGTACCCGAAGAACTCGGCCAGCGGCACCGTCGCCGTGATCACCGCGGTTCCGGCCGCGGCGGTGGACGCCGTCACCTGGCCGCGGCGGGCCGCGAGGTCGCCCAGGACCGCGCCGACGCCGTCCTCCGGCACGGTCACCGTGACCTCGACGACCGGTTCGAGGAGCCCCATCACGCTCGCCCGCAGCGCCTCGCGCAGGGCGAACCGGCCCGCGGTGCGGAACGCCATCTCCGAGGAGTCCTTGGAGTGGGTCGCCCCGTCGGTGAGCGTGACCCGCAGGCCGGTGACCGGATGGCCGCCGAACGGGCCCGCCGCGAGGGCGTCACGGCAGCCCGCCTCCACGGCGCGCGCGTACTCCTGCGGCACCCGGCCGCCGACCACCGTGGACCGGAACTCGAATCCCACCTCCGTCAGGGGCTCCACGTCGAGGACGACCTGGGCGAACTGCCCGGCCCCGCCGTCCTGTTTGACGTGCCGGTACACGAGGCCGGTCACGCCGCGCAGGACGGTCTCGCGGTACGAGACCTGGGGACGGCCGACGGCGACCTCCACCCCCTGGTCGCGGCGGATCTTCTCCACCGCGACCTCCAGATGGAGTTCGCCCATGCCCGACAGGACCGTCTGGCCGCTCTCCGGGTCGGACCGCACCACGAGGGAGGGGTCCTCCTCGGCGAGGCGCGCGAGGGCCGCCGCGAGCCGCCCGGTGTCCGTGCCGAGCCTCGCCTCGACCGCCACGGACACCACCGGCTCGGCCACCGAGGGCGGTTCGAGCAGGACGGGCGCGTCCGGTGCGCACAGCGTCGCGCCGGGCCGGGCGGCCTTGAGGCCCACCACGGCGACGATGTCACCGGCCATCGCTTCCTCCCGCTCCTCGTGCCGGTCGGCCTGGACCCGCAGGATCCGGCCGACGCGTTCGACGCGGCCGGTCGCCGCGTCGCGTACGGAGTCCCCCTTGCGCAGGATTCCGGAGTAGACGCGTACATGGGTCAGGCGTCCGCGTGCCGTGGCCGCCACCTTGAAGGCGAGGGCCGCGAACGGCTCCGCCGGGTCGGGCGCCCGCTCCTGCTCGACGCCGTCGACGGTGCCGCGCACCGGCGGCATGTCGGCGGGCGAGGGCAGATAGGCGAGGACCGCGTCCAGGAGCGGCTCGATGCCGCGGTTGCGGTAGGCCGAGCCGCACAGGACCACCACCGCGTCCCCGGCGAGGGTCAGCTCGCGCAGGGCCCGCACGAGGGTGGGCCCGCTCAGCGCCGAGGCGGCGCAGAACTCCTCGAAGGCGTCCGGATGGAGTTCCGCCACCGTCTCCTCCAACAGGCGGCGCCGTTGGACGGCCTCGTCGAGCAGCGCCCCTTCGACCTCTCCGGTCACGCAGACGTCGTCGTGCCACACCAGGGTGCGCATCCGCACCAGGTCGACGACCCCGGTGAAACCGTCCTCGCGTCCGACGGGCAGCTGGACCACGAGTGGCACCGCGCCCAGCCGTTCCCGGATGGAGGCGACCGCCGTGTCGAGGTCGGCGCCCGCCCGGTCGAGCTTGTTCACGAACGCGATCCGCGGCACACCGTGCCGGTCCGCCTGCCGCCACACCGACTCGCTCTGCGGCTCGACCCCGGCCACGGCGTCGAACACCGCGACGGCGCCGTCGAGCACCCTGAGGGACCGTTCGACCTCGTCGGCGAAGTCGACGTGGCCCGGGGTGTCGATGAGGTTGATCCGGTGTCCGTCCCACCGGCAGCTCACCGCCGCCGCGAAGATCGTGATGCCGCGGTCCCGCTCCTGCGCGTCGAAGTCGGTGACGGTGGTCCCGTCGTGAACCTCGCCCCGCTTGTGGACGGCGCCGGTCGCGAACAGGATGCGTTCCGTGACCGTGGTCTTGCCCGCGTCGACGTGGGCGAGGATGCCGAGGTTGCGGACGGCGGAGAGGGAAGTCGCGGTGAGGGGAAGCCTGTTGGTGCGCATGGCCTGAGGCCTTTCGAGTGCTTTCGCGAAGGATGCCCGGGAGATTTCGGGCGAGCCGGAAGCGCGATTCAGGACGGCGTCAGGCCTGTCGGCACGGCCGTGCGGAGCACGGCAACGGCGCTGCGAGCATGGCGACTTGACGGAGCGTCACGTAACGTCGGTGAGGGCCGCGCAGCCGTCACCGGGCGACGCGAGACACCAAAATCACGTCGTACCGGGACGAGGGGGCGAAGGCCGCGGTGTGCTGCGTGCGCATGGCCCGGCTCCCCTTCTCTTCGCTCGGCGGTCGTCACTCGACATGAGGGCGCCGCGGTCGGCGGCGCGCAGGTCGAGTGTAGGGAGCGGGACGTCGCGGCCGCACGGGGTTTTCCGCCCGCCCTGCCGCGGCACGGTCACGGGCGTTGACTCGCGCTCCGCGCCGGGGCTACGTTGAGCCCCGCTCATGAGGTTCTCGTATGTGAGTGCCGTTCAAATAGCTGAATCCAGCAGTCGGATCACTCCCTCAGCCACGCCCCGACGTGAGGACGAGCGATGTCGCTTGATCGTCGAGAAGTACTGCGTTACGGAGCCACCGCGGCCCTGTCCACCGCGGTCTCCCTCCGCCCGGTCGAGTCCGCGCTCGCGGCAGCGGGGCCGTCGGACGCGTCGGACCACGCCAGGATCGTGGCGGCCTACCGGGAACTCCAGACGGGCCGCGGGCGCGCCTCCGCCCGGCGCACCCGGGCCGTGGCCGCCCTGGACGAGGTGGCCATCGGCTACGACGCCGCCATGGACGTGACCGCCGACCAGCTCTGGGCGGACCTGCCGGTCGGCCCGGGCAGCACCTACTTCCCCACCATGTACTACCGGTTGCGGACCATCGCCGTGGACTGGGCCACCCCCGGGTCCGCCCTGTCCAACCGCCCGGAGCTGCCCGGCCGCCTCGTGACCGCGCTCACCACCCTCTACCGCACGCAGTACAACGAGCACACCCCGGAGACCGGCAACTGGTACTCGTACGAGATAGGCGTGCCGTACTGGCTCCTCCAGACCGTCGTGGCGCTCGGCGACCGGCTGCCCGGCGCCGATCGCGAACGGGTGCTGCGGCCGGTGCTGCGCTTCGTGGCCGACCCCAACCGGCGCACCGCGACAGCGGGGTTGGTGGAGACCGGCGCCAACCGGGCCGACAAGGCGCTGATCACCGTGGTGTCCGGCGCGCTGGCGGGTGACGCCGCACGGGTCGCCGCCGGTCTCGCGGCCGTGACCGACACCGCGGGCCACGGGGCCGCCGACCTCACCTGGCGGTCCACCGCGGGCGACGGCTACCGCACCGACGGGTCCTTCATCCAGCACGAGGTGGTGCCCTACCCCGGCCACTACGGCCTGGTCCTGCTGAGCGCGATCGCCGCGCTGACGTACGTCACCGACGGGACATCCCGTCAACTCGACCCGGGCGTACGGGAGACGTTCGACCAGGCCGTCACCGAGGTGTACGCGCCGTTCCTGTTCGCCGGGTCGATGATGGAACCGGTCCGCGGGCGGATGCTGTCCCGGCAGGGCGAGACCGGGCACGACGCCGGGCACCAGTTCATCGCCGCCGTGGTGCTCCTCGCCAGAACCGCCGCCGAACCCACTCGCTCCCGGCTCGCCCGGCTCGCCGCGCGCTGGATCTCCGAGGGCACCTGGGCGCCGTACCTCGACGTCTCGGGCCTGGCGCGGTTCTCGGGCGGGCTCCAGCCCGTCGGGGTGCCCGAGGTGGAGTTCGCCGAGCAGCTGCCCGCGCTCCGGCCCGGCCCCGCCGTCCGCGAGCACCGGGTGTTTCCGCAGATGGACCGGATGGTGCACGCCTCCGACGGCTGGTCGGCGTCGCTCGGGGTCGGCTCGCGGCGCATCTGCCGGTACGAGTCCCTCAACGGCATGAATCTGCACGGCTGGTACACCGGCGAGGGCGTGCTGTACACCTTCCTGCCCGGTCAGCAGGGCCACTACAGCGACGCCTACTGGCCGACCGTCGACGCCACGCTCCTGCCCGGCACCACCGTGAAGGACGCGGCGCCGCCCCCGCTCCTGACCGACCCGCCGCGCACCACGACGGCGTACGCGGGCGGGGTGCGCTTCGACGCCGCGCACGGCGCGCACGGGCTGGACCTCGTCTCCCAGGACGGCACCCTGACGGCCAGGAAGTCGTGGTTCTTCACGCCGGACGCGGTGATCTGCCTCGGCGCCGCCCTCACGGACGGTTCCGGTGCCGCCGTTCGGACGGCCGTCGAGAACCGCAACCTGGGCGAGCGCGGGACCGCTCGGCTCCTGGTCGACGGCCGCCCCGTGGGGACCACGCCGGGTGTGACCACCGTCGTACCCCGGGCCCGGTGGCTGCACCTGGAGGGCACGGCGGGGTACGTGCTGCTCGACGGGCAGCCGGTGACCCTGCTGCGCGAGGACCGCACCGGCAGCTGGCTGGGCGTCGACACCGGGGCCAACACCCATGGCACGCCCGCCCCGTACACCCGCCGCTACCAGAAGATCGTGCTCGACCACGGAGCCCGCCCCACCGGCGCGCGCTATGCCTACGCGGTACTCCCCGGCGCCTCGGCGGCCGCGACACGCCGGGCGTGCGGACGCTGGAAGGTCATCGCCAACGCGGCGGGCGTCCAAGCGGTGCGCCTGGAGGGGCAGTTGACCGCAGCGGTGTTCTTCGGGCCGGGGGCGGCCGAGCGGGTCCACGTCTCGGGGCCCGCGGCCATGATCTGGGGCCGCACCCCGCACGGGCACACGTACGCCCTCTCCGACCCCACCCAGACGCAGGACACCGTACGCGTCACCGTGGCCGGACCCGCCCGCCGCGTCCTGCGCACCGACCCGTCCGTCACGGTGGTCGCCACCCGCCCCTCGCTGGTGGTCGACGTTGAGGTGGGAGGGTCACTCGGGTCCACCCACACCTTCACAACGGACTGATTCCACACCCCGCCATGCCGCCGTGCTTCGGGGGCGAGGGCCTGACAGGAATGCCGCCGCGCCCGGACGTGTTGTGCACGGTGACCGTGGAGCGCCCGAGGATGACCAGGAGAGCCCGTGCACGCCGATCAGGAAACCGTCCGCAAGATTCTCACCGCGACCGGGGACACCTGGGCCGTGGTCGGTCTCTCCACCAATCAGGACCGCGCCGCCTATGGCGTGGCCCGGGTCCTCCAGCGCTTCGGCAAGCGGATCGTGCCCGTCCACCCCAAGGCGGAGACCGTCCACGGCGAGCAGGGCTACGCCTCGCTCGACGCCGTCCCGTTCCCCGTCGACGTCGTGGACGTGTTCGTCAACAGCGAGCTCGCCGGCGCGGTCGCCGACCAGGCCGTCGCCATCGGCGCCGAAGCCGTCTGGTTCCAGCTCGGCGTCATCGACGAAGACGCCTACCACCGCACCCGCGCCGCCGGGCTCGACATGGTCATGGACCGCTGCCCGGCCATCGAGATCCCCCGCCTCGGCTGAGCGGAGGGGTCCCCGCCGCCCGCATTCGACGAGTGCGGGTATGTACCACTGAATCGCACACGCTCATACTGTCGCCTACCAGACCTACGGGGAGGCACCAGTTGGGGGAGCTGATTCGTACCAGGGACGGGCGGGACTTAGCGGTCGAGAACTACGGTAACCCTCAGGGAAGACCGGTGTTCCTGTTGCACGGCACACCGGGGAGCCGGCTGGGCCCGGCACCCCGCAGCGCGGTGTTGTACCGCCTCGGGGTCCGCCTCATCACGTTCGACCGGCCGGGGTACGGCGATTCGGACCGGCTGCCGGGCCGCCGGGTGGCGCACGCGGCGGCCGACGTGGAGGCCATCGCGGACGCGCTGGACATCGACGAGTTCGCCGTGGTCGGCCGGTCCGGCGGAGCCCCGCACGCCCTGGCCTGCGCGGCACTGCTCCCGGACCGCACGGCGCGGGCGGCGGCCCTGGTGGGGCTCGCGCCGCGTGACGCGCAGGGGCTCGACTGGTTCGAGGGGATGACCGAGTCCAACGTTCGCGAGTACATCAACGCCGCCGCCGGGCAGCGGCAGTTGGCCACGGCCCTGGAGATGCGGTCGATCACGATCCGGTCCGATCCGCGCCGTTCGGTCGACGACATGCGACACGGCCTGCCCAAGCCGGACCGGCCCATCGTCGCGGACGCCGGGATCAGGGCGATGCTGGAGCGCAACTTCGAGGAGGGGCTGCGCAGTTCCGCCGACGGCTGGGTGGACGACGTGATGGCGTTCAGCAACGACTGGGAGTTCCGGCCGCAGGACATCACCGCCCCGGTCCTGCTGTGGCACGGCGAGCAGGACGTGTTCGCCCCGGTGCAGCACACCCGCTGGCTGGCCGAGCGGATCCCCGGAGCCCAGCTGATCGTCGAGCGGGGCGCCGCACACTTCGGGGCGCTGCGCGTGCTCACCCGCGTGCTGAGCTGGGCCACCTGGTGAGCGGCGGGCAGCGCCCGGGCCCGTGGGCCCGAGCACGCCCCGCGTTCCTCACACCGGCTGCGGCTCCAGGTCCCGGTTGATCCGGCGCCAGGCGCGCGCCGCCTCGGCGATCGGATGGTCCACGCCCAGCTGCTTCGCGGCCGGTTCCAGGATGGAGGCCCGCAGCCGCTGGGCCTCCTCCTCGCGGCCGGCCGCCCGCAGCGTGATCGCCAGGTTGGAACGGCAGGCGAGCACATCGGGGTGCGTGGGCCCGAACCGCTCCAACAGGCCCTTGAGAGCGGTCCGTTCCCAGCGCTCGGCCAGGTCGGGGCGGCCCAGGTCGCCGTAGGCGTTGGCGAGGTTGATCGCCGCGCACAGCGTGAACGGGTGGCGCGCGCCCAGGACTTCCTCCAGGGCGGCCCGCACGTCCTCGCCGCCGCGCACCGCCTCCTCGGCCGCGCCCAGGCCGCGCTGGTAGATGTAGAGGTTGTTGCGGCAGGCCAGCGTGAAGGGGTGCTCCTCCCCCAGCGTGCTCTGGTATCCCTCCAGGGCCTGCAGCGCGAGGTCGAGTGCGGCCTGCTTGTCGCCGGTCGCCGAGAAGTCGGCGGCCAGGTTGAGGCAGCAGGCGAGCGCGTCGGGCGCCTTGGTCCCGTACCGGCCGCGGTAGCGGTTGTACGTCTCCTCCGTCAGCCGCTTCGCCTCGTGCGGGTGGCCCGCCTTGCGCAGGGACACCGCGAGGCTCTTGGCGGTGCGCAGCGCCTCGGGCACGTCCGCGTTGAGGACCCGCTCGAACGCCGACACCACCTCCCGCAGCACCTGCACCGAAGCCGCGTACTCGCCGCTCTCGCGCAGGTCGCGCGCCAGGTGGCCCTTGGTGGTGAGGGTGAAGGGGTGCTCGTCGCCGAGTAAGGCGCTGCGGCGCTCCACCGTCTCCTCGTCCAGCCTGCGGGCCGCCTCGCTGTCTCCGCTGAGCCGGTAGTCGATGGCGAGGTTGTTGGCCGCGATCAGGGTGCGCGGGTGGTTCTCGCCGAAGATCTGCCGCAGCCCCTGGAAGATCCGCAGGTCGCGGGTGAGGGCCTCGTCGAACCTGCCGAGCGCGCGCAGATCGGCGGCGAGGCTGCCGGTGGTGATGAGGATGCTGGGGTGGTCGTCGTTGGGGTGGTCCTTGTGCAGGACGCTGATCTGCCGGGCGAGGGTGTCCTCGTCCATCGCCCGGGCCTCCTGGTACTTGCCCTGGGCGCGCAGCGCGTTGGCGAGCTCGAAGCGGATGTTGAGGGTCTGCAGGTCGTTCTCGCCGAGCTCGCGGGTCCAGACCTTGTTGAGCTGGGTGCCGAGCACCCGGGCGCTCTCCAGCTCACCGCGCTTGAGCAGGTAGCGGATGCGGTCGACCATGAGCTGGCGGACCTTCTCCTCGTCGCAGTCGGCGATGCCGGAGGCGCTCAGGTGCGGCCAGATCAGCTCGAAACTGGGCCAGCTCTTGGGGTCGTTGACCGGGTTGTCGCGGTCGACGCCCTCGACCGGGCGCGCCTCGGCCAGGATGCGGTGCACCTCGTGCTTGGCGGTGTCGGCCTCCTCGTCGCTGAGGCCGGCCCGTACCGCGGCCTGCACGAGGCGGTGCACCTGGATGCTGCTGTCCGCCGGGTCGACCTTGGCCAGCGCGAACCGGTTCAGCGTCTGGATGACCTTGCCCAGCATGTACCGCTCGCGCAGGTCGGGGTCGTACGGCAGCAGGGACTCGAACATCGAGTCGCTGCCGATCAGGCGCATCGAGATCGGTTCCGCGGAGAAGAACGAGCAGAGCTCGAGCAGACGTACCGCCGCCTTGGACTCGTCGCGCAGGCGGCTGATGGAGATGTTCCAGGTCGCGCCGATCTGCTCGGAGTAGTCCTCGGGCTTGCCGAGGGAGAGGACCTTGGTGCTCTGCTCTTTTAGCTGTTCCACATAGGCGTCCACGGGGGTGGCCGTCTCGGCGAGCCAGGCGGCCGCGACCTCGACCGCCAGGGGCAGGTCGCCGACCGCGTCGGCGACCCGGTCGGCGTCGGCGGCGGGCAGTTTGGTGACCCGGCGGCACAGGTGCTCGACGCTCTCGGGGCGGGTGAAGACCTCCACCTCGATGGCCTCCACCTTCGTCGAGGCGGGCTTGTTGCGGCAGGTGGCGAGCACATGGCCGTAGGTCTCGCCGGGGATGGGCTCCATCTCCTCCGGGAGCAGCTTCAGCGCCCGGTCGAGGTCCTCGACGTTGTCGAAGATCAGCAGCCAGCGGGAGTACGGGGCGCCGCGCCGCAGCGCCTGCAGGGCGGCCGTGGCCGCCTCGGCCACCACGTCACCGGCCCTCAGGTCCATCTCGGCGGCGAGCTCCGCGAGCGAGGACACCACGCGGTCGGGCTGCTCGGCCTCGACCCACCACACCAGGTCGTAGTCGGCGCGGAAGCGGTGCGCGTACTCCCGGGCCACCTGCGTCTTGCCGACGCCACCGAGCCCGTACAGGACCTGCGGGAAGCGCTGGGCGGACCGGCTGTCGCCGCGCAGCTGGTCGCGCAGCCGCTCCAGGACGGAGGTGCGGCCGGTGAACCAGGCGTGCCGGGGGCGTACGTTCCAGATCTTGGGGACGCTGCCGGGATAGCGCGGACCGGCCGGCCCGGTCGCCAGCGCGGTGACCGCCTCGGCCCGGTCGAGCGCGTGCAGCACGGCGGCCCCCGCGTCGGTCTCGTCGAGGCGGACGAGGTCGATGACGCCGCGGCTGCTGAGCGGCGGGCTGAGCCGCACGTCGCCGACGCGGACCGGCAGGATCTGGCGTCGCCCGCCCGCGGCGTCGAGGCCGGCCCCGGTCTCCCAGAAGCTGCGGGCCCGCTCGGTGTTGAGGTAGGCCTGTGAGACCACGGGGATGACGCGGTATCCGGCGCCGGTGGTGAACTCGGCCTCCACGGTGGCCGCCCGGGGGGTGCGGACGTCGATCGGCACGACGTGGAAACCGGCCGTCGTCAGGACGTGCACCAGCCAGTCCGCCCACATCTGGTCCTCGGCGACATGGGTCAGGACCAGGTTCGACGGCGGCATGGGACGGCGCCGGGTGTAGGCGGCGACATGGGTGAGGCGGTCGGCCTCGTCCATGGGGGGCAGCGAGTTCACCAGGCCGCCGGTGAGGACGGAGGTGAGCCGTTCGCAGGCGCTGAGCATGGAGCTGCCCACGTTGGGCGCGTCGCCGAAGGTGGCCAGGATCTCCTCGTACGCGTAGAACGGGCGGTAGGGCACCTCCACCGTGCCCCAGTAGTTGCCCAGTTCCTCCGCGCTGAGGCCGCTGGGGAAGCCGGGGAAGCTCTCGCGGGCCAGCGCCCGTCCGGCGTCCGCCTTCTCCTTCTCGCCGTCGTCGATGCGCATCGGGACGGGCAGGATGCGGATGCGCCGCTCGTGGTAGCGCTCCTCGATGTCGCGGGCCACCGCCGAGGCCCCGTCGATGCTCTGGTCGCTCAAGGTGAAGCAGACGACGAGGACTTCGGGCATCTGGACGGTGCAGATGTCGGCGATGTCGCTGAGGCCGGTGCGGCTGTCGATCAGGGTGTAGTCGTAGTGGCGCTGCATGTCGTCGCGCATGGCGTCGAAGAACTGGCCGCCACCGAACCGCTCGTGGAAGTCGTCCCAGTCCATCTTGCCCACGATGGAGGGGTAGTCCCGGTTGCGGCGCCCGGCCGAGAGGAAGTCCAGGCTGCCGCCCTGCGGGAAGTTCCAGTTGAGGGAGGTGGCGTGGGGACGCACGCGCGCGTAGTCGCGGTGCCAGTCGGGGTCGCGGTCGGCGGGGCGGCGGGCCTCGTCCTGGTAGTCGGTGATCAGGTTGATCAGGCCGGGGGTCGCCTCCAGGTCGGCGAGGTCGAGGAAGGGGTGGAAGAACCGGTGCAGTCCCGGCGCCTCCAGGTCCCAGTCGACCGCCAGGACCCGGTATCCGTTGGCCGCCAGGATCCAGGCGCAGTTGGCCAGCGCCATGGTCCGTCCGGTGCCGCCCTTGTACGAATAGAACGTGACGACGGTCCCGTTGCGGTTCTCAGTCATCTGATGAGCCCTCCGCCTTATCCCCGTTGTTCTTGTCCTGGTCCGTGTCCTGGCCGTCCGTGGTCCCGTCGATCTCGTCCAGGTCGTCGTCCATGCCGTGCCCGCGGCCACTCGCGCCGCTGACGCCGTACCCGATGCCGCCCGGCAGCACCCGGGGCATCGGCCCGCCGCTGCCGGGCGGTGGATAGGTCGGCGCGTTGGCCTCGTAGTGTCTGACCGCCGCCTTCACGGCCGCGGGGATCGCCTTGCTGAAGGCTTCCAGGGTGGGAAGGCCCGCACTCGGTGTGCGGTGCCCGTCGGCCTCGTTGACCCGGGCGGCCAGCGCGGCCTCGGTCCGCTGCGACAACTCCTCGTGGTGCGCGCGGCTTTGGGGGTCGGCCTCGTTTCCCGGAACCATGACGCTGATCCACGGCCGGGGGGTGACGGACAGCTGGGCCACCAGGTCGCGGCGTTCCCGGGCGTCCAGGGCCCAGCGGTCGAGCAGCAGCAGTCCGGGCCCGGTGGGCGGCCCCGCGGCCAGCAGCCGCTGGGGCTCGGCCTCGAAATCGCTGAGGTGCACGGTGTAGCTCAGTTTGCGTACGACGTCGGCCGTGTGATCGGCGAGCGGTCTGGAGGAAGCCGCGTGGTACGGGTTCCAGTCGAGGGACTCGGACCCGTAGTAGTTCGGGCTGCGTCCGGTGGGGAGGCTGGATCGGGAGCAGGCGAGGACGGAGACCTCCATCTCGCGGGCGGGCCCACCGGTGGGACCGAAGGCGGGCGGCACCTTGGCATAGTCCTGGTACGGGTCGCCGGGCTCCAGCTGGGTCTGCTGGGCCACGCTCACGATGCGCTTGGCCAGCCGGTAGACGGCCCGTTCGTACTGGTCCCGCAGGTAGTTGAGCTTGATGAGCCCGTAGAAGCCCTCGTCGGCGTACTCGTCGCCGAAGGTGGCGTGGTTGAACTGGAGCCGCTCGGCGGGCTGCGGCAGCTGCCGGGCGGGGACGGGCACCCACAGCGCGGGCACGATTCCCATCACCGGGCCGCTGTTGTTCATGCCGGGGGGCGGCCGGTGGACGGCCCGGCTGGAGAAGGCGAACCACTCCCGGCCGCACTGCTCACTGAGGAAATAACGCGGCGAGTAAAGCGGAACGAACACCTTGCAGAACGCCAGGGCCTCCGAAAGGCGTTCCTGCCAGCCCTCGCCGGGCTGCATCTGCTGGTCCATGAAGCCGGCGCTGCCGGCCGGAAGGGGCGTCAGCTGCATCACATGGGCGCAGAGGTCCCGGAAGAAACGCTGGACCCACAGGTTCGGGTCCTTGTCCTTGGGGTCGCTCTTCGGCGTGTGCGCGTAGCTGAGGAAGAAGTATGGCTTCTGCTCGTCTCCCCCGGCCCCCACTGATCCCTGCACCACTGTCTCCCCCGGTCCAAGTGGATGGGACCTCAGTGTAGGAACGGAGGATTCTCCGGCGGAACAGAACGAACAAACCCATTGGCTGATCCACTCAGGGAGTTTCGATCAGATCATGACCGAAATCGTGCGGCACCCGTCGAGTGGATCAATCAATGAGGGGGAGAATTCGCTCAATTCGCAGGGGAATTCACTCGGCGCGGCCTTCGACGCGGGCTTTCCAGGCCGTCCGATGACGCCGGGCGGAGCCGACCGCGGCGGTGAGAGCGGCCCCGGAGACGGGCTCGTCGAGCCAGCCGCACACCGTCTCGCCCATCCTGCCGACGAAGCGTTGCCCCAGGTCGGTGAGGGATCCCGAGCCGAGCAGCTCCTCGACGGCCTCCGCCGTCTGCTGCCGCCAGCGGGCGAACTCCGCCTCGGCCGCGCTCCGTTGAGCGGCGTCGTCCGCCGTCGTGCGGCGCACCCGCCAGAAGTCGGTCACCGCGATGTGGGCGTACGTGCCCTGCAGCAGCCCGCCGATCGGCCGCGGATCGTCGCGCCAGGGGGCGTAGTAGAGGTTGCGGTCGGTCTTGTCGTACAGGTCGACGGCGTCGAGGACCGCCGCGAGCTTCACGTGCTGGAACTCGTGGACGATCAGCAGGGCGAGCCGGTCGGGCGAGGCGGGCCGCGCCACGCCGATCGCGCCCCACGCCTCCTTGCACGCGGCGCTGACGTTGCTGCCGTGCGGCGCGTGCAGGGGGGTGATCAGACCCAGTCCTGCGGCCACGCCGTCGGCGTAGGCGGGCAGTTCGCGCCGGATCAGGGACCAGGCGCCGGTGAGGTCCTCGGCCCACAGCTTGGCCTCGTCGGCCGCGAGCCGCTCGGCCACGGGCCATTTGTGGCGGTCCCTGAGCGGGTCGGTGTCCTCGATGGCCACGCTCCACCCCTCGCCCTCGAAGAGGCGTACCGGGTGCCAGTGCGGGGTGGGCCCGTCGAGCCCCTCGTGCCAGCCGATGTCGAGCCGCCGGTTGCCCGCGCGCACCGTGAATCCGTCGGCGCCGCCGGTCACTTCGGCGTGCTCGGCCCCGGCGCCGAGCCGGACGCTGCCGAGCCCGGGCAGGCGCAGGACTCCGTCGCGCAGCGGCACCGTGACGCTCCGCTCCAGCCGGGCCCGCAGTGCCGTGGCGGCCGCGATCTCGGCGAGCCCGGCCGCGGGAGCCGCCCGCCCTTCGAGCACGCCGAGCGCCCAGGGCCGGGTGTAGGGGTGGGCGAGGACGGCGTCGAGCTCGGCGGGGGCCTCGGCGTCCAGGTGGGTCACGAGCTCCCAGGCCGCCGCGCCGTCGCGGTCGGAGAGCGCGACGCACTCGCTGACGGCGGCGAGGAGTTCCTGGTTGATGTCCAGCTGGGCGGCGGCCAGCCGCGTGACGGTCCCGGCCCCGCCGAAGCCTGCGGCGAGCGCCTCCAAGTCGTCCTGTTCCACGGGAAGTTGCGCGGGCGTGGGCATAGGCGCGGACACGGCCGCCTCCCGGTCTCGGATGGTGGTGACCAGCGCCAGCAGGTCGGGGCAGAACACGGAGGGGTTGTCGAACGCGTTGCCGCTGCGGTAGCGGTGGGCATAGAGGCCGCCCCCGCAGGACTGCACGACCGGGCAGCTTCGGCACTGGGCGCACAGTTGCTCGGCGCCCTGCTGGCGGGCGAGCATGCCGGGGTGCTGGAGGACGTCGTCGAGCGAGTGCGTGAAGACGTCCATGCCCGTGGCCGGGGCGCCGTCGTACGACGTCTTGAGGCTGTCGGCCTGCTCGAAGGTGCCGTCGGTCTCGATCACCACGAGGTCGGCCGGAGCGAGCCCGAGCGATTCGGTGAGGCTGGCCTCGCCGCGCAGGGTGCGCAGCACGGAGTCGAAGATGCGGACCGGCACCGGGCGCCCGGCCGCGTCCCAGCGCCGGTAGATCGCGTCGAGCCAGTCGGCGTAGGGCGTGGCCGCGCCGCCGGGGCGCGGCGGCGGTGTGTCCCAAGTGGCGTGCGGGAGAAGGAAGTCGATGCGGGGCGGTGCGAGCGCGACCAGCGCGTCGTAGACCGCGAGCGGATCGTTCTCCACGTCGATGGTGCAGAGCAGTCCGGCGAACAGGGGTCGGTAGCGGGGGCGGTTGAGCAGTTCCACCGCGCGGATGACCTTGGCGTGGCTGCTGCGGCCGTCGGCGTAGCGGCGGTGGCGGTCGTTGGAGACCTTGTCGCCGTCGAGGGAGACCCCGACCTTGATGCCGAGTTCGAGGAAGAGCTCGCAGAACTCCTCGTCGAGCAGCACCCCGTTGGTGTGCATGCGCAGATCGAGGGCACTCACGTGGCGCAGGGCCCGCTGGAGTTCCTCGGCGGCCCGCCGCAGCCGGCCGGGCCCGGCGAGCAGGGGCTCGCCGCCGTGCAGGACGACGTGGACCGTGGGGAGCCGGTGGCGCCGGGCGTGCTCGGCGATCCGGTCCGCCACCTGGGCGAGGATCTCCTCGGAGACGGCCCTGGGCCGCCCGCGCCAGCTGGTGTCCGCGTGTTCGTAGACGTAACAGTGATCGCAGGCCAGGTCGCAGCGGCTGTGAACCTTCAGCACGAACTGCGACAGCGCCGGCGGAGTCGGCCGGTCCATGGGTGGGGTCGTTCCGCCCGTCAGAGCGCCGACTGGAAGGCGGACGTACCGGGAACACCGGGGGCCCTGCCCGCCGCCGTCACCCTGATCAGGCTCGCCGGAGCCTTCCCGGCGCTCTGCGCCGCCGCCCGCTGCACGAGCGGCATCCGCCTGCTGGCCGGCCTGTGGGGGGCGGGGCCGGGCCGTTCGGCCGCCGAGACGAGAGCTTCCACGAGAGCGCCTTTCGGATCGGAGCGCCGTTTGCGCAGCAGGGGCTTCCTGGATCACTGCGTAAGAACACGGCTCAAGAACATTGCATGGGCATTTCGTTCGTCGTGCAATTCGGGCCGCACACCCTGCCCATGTGCGCTCATGCGCCACGAGCGACCGGTCCGACCACTGCCGCCTCCCCCGGGACACCACAACTGCGCTGGCCCGTGCCCGGGTTCGGCGATGGCACAGAAACCACTCGCACGAGTGGTTTCGTCCGAGATGAACTCCGCCGCCCTCGCCCTCGCAGACGGGAGAGCGACATGAGTCAGCCTCCACCCGACTCGGCCCCGATGACCAGATACTGGGCCAAAATCGTCCCGAACGCGCCGATGGCCGATCACGGTGCGCGCCCCGGGGGCGCGATCTGGCTCACGGTCGGACGCGGACACCGCACCCCTCCCCCTGGTACGGGCGCGCGTGTCACTACCACGCTAACAGGCCCTGAACGAGAGGCGGTTGAGCGTCTCAGCGTTCGAACGGCACCGAGATGGCCATGGTCATGACGACCGGCTCATCTCCCTCATTGCGGTACGTGTGCGCCGCGTTGGCCTCGAACGATGCCGAGTGGCCCGCGGGGACGAGGTGGTCGACGCCGTCCACGCCGAGGGTGAGCGTGCCCCGCGTCACATGGATCAGCTCGACCGTGCCCGCGGGATGCGGGTCCGAGCCGCTGGCGTCACCCGGCACCAGATGCCAGTGCCACATCTCCAGCGGGCCGGGCGCCTCGGTCCCGGCGAGCAGCGTGCTGTAGCTCCCCTGCTCGGTGGACCACAGCCGCACGGCCTGGTCGGGCGGGACGATGCGCACTTTGGGCCCGCTCTCGTAGTCGAGCAGGGTGGTGACGCTCACGCCGAGCGCGTCACCGATCTTCACCACCGTGCCCACGCTGGGGTTCGTCCGGGCCTGCTCGATCTGGATGAGCATGCCGCGGCTGACTCCGGCGCGGGCCGCGAGCGCTTCCAGGGTGAAGCCGCGCTCGGTGCGCCAGCGCTTGACGTTGCGGGCCAGTGACTGGGTCAGCAGTTCGAGGTCCGACACATTCCGTCCATGAGGTGGGCCCCACAAGGGGCCGTCCAATATTTTCGATGACAGGGTCCAGTTCATTGCACTATCGTGGAGTGCACCCCACTGTTCTTCCGCGTCACCCGCACTGTACTGCGAGGCCCTCCATGCCAGCACTGCCAGCACTGTTCGCCCTGGCCACCAGCCTCCTGTGGGGGCTGGCCGACTTCGGCGGCGGGCTGCTCACCCGGCGCATGCCCGCCCTGACGGTGGTGGTCGCCTCGCAGACCGTCGCCGTGGTGGTCCTCGGCGCGGTCGTCGCCGCCACCGGCGGGTGGCACGAGGCGGGGCCGCAGCTCTGGTTCGCGGTCGCGGCGGGGGCCGTGGGCCCGGTCGCCATGCTCAGCTTCTACAAGGCCCTCGCGCTCGGCCCCATGGGCGTCGTCTCGCCGCTGGGCTCCCTCGGCGTCGCGGTGCCGGTCGGCGTCGGGCTCGTCCTCGGCGAACGGCCCGGCGTCCTCCAGTTCGCCGGGATCGCCGTGGCCGTGGTGGGCATCCTGCTGGCGGGCGGCCCCGAGTTCCGCGGCGCCGCGGTGCGGCGCCAGGCCATCCTGCTCACCCTGCTCGCCGCCGTCGGCTTCGGCGCGGTGATGGCGCTGATCTCCGAGGCGTCCACGACCGTGACCGGGCTCTTCCTGGCGCTCTTCGTGCAGCGCGTCACCAACGTCGCCGTCGGCGGCAGCGCCCTTTTCGTCTCGGTGCGGCGCGGCGCCCGCGCGCTGCCCGAGGACGGCGGGCCGCGCCTGGTGTGGCTCTCGCTGCCCGCGCTCGCCTTCGTGGGCCTCGCCGACGTGGCCGCCAACGGGACGTACTCGATCGCCGCCCAGCAGGGCCCGGTCACCATCGCGGCGGTGCTCGCCTCGCTCTACCCGGTGGTCACCGCGCTGGCCGCGCGCGGGGTCCTCAAGGAGCGGCTGCGCGCGGTGCAGGCGGCCGGCGCGGGTCTCGCGCTGGTCGGCACCGTGCTGCTCGCGACCGGCTGATCAGGCCTCCTCGGGGCTCAACTCCGCGAGGGCGAGGAGCTGTTCGGGCGTGACGCCCGCCGGGATGGGCACCGGGGCGGGCGTGCGCAGCGGCGGCTGCCAGCCGTTCTGCTCGTCCCAGGTGCGCACGATCCGCGCGGGCGCCCCGGCCACCACCGCGTGGTCGGGCACCTCACCGCGGACGACCGCGCCCGCCGCCACGACCACGTTGCGGCCGAGTCGGGCGCCCGGCAGCACCACGGCGCCCGTGCCGAGCCAGCACCCGGGGCCGATCTCGACCGGCTCCATGCGCGGCCACTGCTTGCCCACGGGCTGGTGCGGATCGTCGTAGCTGTGATTGGTCGAGGTGATGTAGACGTACGGGCCGCAGTACGTGTCCGAGCCGATGGTGACCGTCGTGTCGGCGATGACATGGCTGCCCCGCCCGAGCACGACGCCGTTGCCCAGGGTCAGGATCGGCTCGGCGCCCAGGTCGAGCCCGGGCATCATCCCCGCCGTGAGCGTGACCTGTTCGGCGATGATGCAGTGGTCGCCCAGCTCGATCCACGGCTCGCCGAAGACCGTGCCCTGGGGGAAGGCGAGGCGGGTGCCGGCGCCGATCCGGCGGAACCGGAGCCTGCCCGGGTGTTCGGCCGTGACCGCCCCGGCCTCCTTGATCCAGCCCCAACCGCCGTGGACCGCGCGGGAGGCGATGCGGCGCCGCCAGGCGGTCAGCGATGAGAACGTGTTTCTGTTCTTGGGCACCCGCTCACGGTACTCATCGCCGCCCGCGCCGATCAGGGCCGACGCCTGTGATCTTCCGCTCAGCCGCCGTGCGCCTTGCGGTGGTCCTCGGCCAGGCCCAGGTACATCAGGGCGTTGACCTTGATCCCCTCGCGTTCCTCGTCGCTCAGCTCGCGCCGCACCTTGGCCGGTACGCCCGCGACCAGGGAGCCGGGCGGCACGACCATGCCCTGCGGCACCAGCGCGTGCGCCGCGATCAGCGAACCGGCGCCGATCCGGGCACCGTTGAGGACGGTGGCCCCCATGCCGATCAGCACGTCGTCCTCGACGGTGCAGCCGTGCAGCACCGCGTTGTGCCCGACGGTGACCCGCTCGCCGACGGTGACCGGGAAGCCCGGGTCGACGTGCACCGTGCAGTTGTCCTGGATGTTGCTCTCGGCGCCGATCACGATCGGCCCGCAGTCGGCCCGCAGTACCGCGTGGTACCAGACGCTCGCGCCCGCGGCCAGCGTGACCTCGCCGAGCACCACGGAGGTGGGTGCCGTGAATGCGGTCGGGGCGATCTCGGGGGCCTTGCCGCCCACTGCCACGACCAACGCCTGCTCTGCCATGCGCCACTCCTCGTACGGGTTCCATCGCGCCGGGTGTCACGCTAAGCGACCGGGCCGCGGCCCGCGCGGTCGGGGGGCCGCTTACGATCGCGCGATGGCACTCTTCCGGATCGACCGCCGCACTCCGCTCGCCCCCGCCGAGGCGTGGCGCCGGCTCACCGACTGGGAACGGCACGGCGACGGCGTCCCGTTGACCCGGGTCACCGTGCGCACCCCGGCGCCGGTCGACGTCGGCACCGTGTTCGTCGCCCGCACCGGGCTCGGCCCGCTGGGGTTCGACGACCCGATGGAGATCGTGCGCTGGGAGCCGCCCACCGGGGAGCGGCCGGGCCGGTGCCGCCTGGAGAAACTCGGGCGGGCCGTCACCGGCTGGGCCGAGATCGAGGTCGGCGCGGCCGGTTCGGGGGCGTACCTGGTGTGGCGTGAGGACCTGCGGGTGCGCGGACTGCCGCGCGCGCTCGACGCGTTGACGGCGAGGGCGGGGCGGGTGGTGTTCGGCCGGGCCCTGAACGTTCTGCTGCGCGACCGCACACCCTGAGGGCTCGGCCGGGCGCCCTTGACGGGACGGAGCTGCCCCGGGCGGAGGCGATCAGTCTGCGGCGGGCACGTTCTCCTTGGCGGCGTTCGCCTCCGCCTCGGCCATCGACTTCTTCGCGCGGTTCTTGACGATCAGCATCGAGACGACGCCGATGAGCAGGGCGGCCACCAGGCCCAGGTAGGAGAAGTTCTTCAGCCAGGACTCGGCGACGATGCCGAGGTAGTAGATGACGGCGGTCGTGCCGCCCGCCCAGCAGATGCCGCCCAGCACGTTGGCGATGAGGAACTTCCAGTACGGCATGTGCAGGACGCCCGCGAGCGGGCCCGCGAAGATGCGGAGCAGGGCGATGAAGCGGCCGAAGAAGACAGCCCACATGCCCCACTTCTGGAAGGACCGTTCCGCCATGGCCACATGGCCCTCGCTGAAGTGCTTGGGGAACTTGCGGCCGAGCCAGGCGAGGAGCGGCCTGCCGCCCTTGCGGCCGATGGCGTAGCCGATCGAGTCGCCCACCACCGCACCGGCCGTGGCGCAGGCGCCGAGCACCACCGGGTTGATGTGGCCCTGCTGGGAAGCGAGCAGGGCCGAACTGACCAGGACGATCTCGCCGGGCAGCGGGATGCCGAGGCTCTCGACCCCGATGACCAGCGCCACCAGGAGATAGACGCTGACGGCGGGGATGTGCTCCAGCCACTCCTGGATGTGCAACGCCGCTTCCTCCCGCTCGCACCGGGCCCAAGCCCGGAGTGCGCCCCCCTGGCGCACGCCGGGAAGCCTACCCGGTCAGGCCCGGTCGCCCGCGGGGCGCGGTGGGACCAGGCCATGCCCGACGAGGCGGGGCTCGCGCGCCGAGACGCCGACGCTCACCTCGCGCGTTCCGGTGCCGAGGACCCAGCGGTGCCGGCCGGGGTCCCACGAGGAGAGGGAGCGGGCGGAGATCCGTACGCTCACGTGCCGCGCGCGGCCGGGCCCCAACTCCAGGCGGCGGTAGCCGGCCAGCGCGCGGCGCGCCTGGTCGAGGCGGAGGTCGGGTGAGGGGCCGAGGTAGACCTGGGCCACCGTGGTGCCGGTGCGGCGGCCCGTGTTGCGGACGGTGAAGCCCACCGCGAGCCCGTCGCCGTCGGGCCGGACGCTCAGGCCCGTGTACGCGAAGGACGTGTAGGACAGGCCGTGGCCGAAGGGGAAGAGGGGGTTCACGTCCTCGGCGTCGTACCAGCGGTAGCCGACGTGGATGCCCTCGGAGCACTCCTCGGTGCCGTTCACGCCGGGGTAGCGGCGCGGGTTCCCGGCCATCGGGTGCCGGTCGTCGGAGACGGGGAAGGTCTGGGTGAGCCGGCCGCCGGGGTCGCAGTCCCCGAACAGGACGGCGGCGGTGGCCTCGGCACCCTCCTGGCCCGGGTAGTACATCTGCAGTACGGCGCCGACGCGGTCCAGCCACGGCATGGTGGTGCACGAGGAGGTGTTGAGCACCACCGTGGTGCGGGAGTTGGCGGCGGCCACCGCCTCGATGAGCTCGTTCTGGTGGCCGGGCAGCGCGAGGCCGGTGCGGTCGGCGCCCTCGGTGGCGTCCTCGTACGCGAACAGCACGACGCTCCGGGCCGCGCGGGCGGCGCGTACGGCCTCGGCGACGTCGGCGGCGCGGGCGGCTCCGGTGGTGCGGCGCAGCCGGAAGAGCTGGCCCTTGTCTCGGCCCTTCGCGGTGACGGCGAGCCGGTGCGTCCCGGCGGACAGGCGCAGCGTGGCGCGCCGGACGGTGAGCCCGTCGGGGGCGGCGCCGACGAGTCCCCCGGCGAAGAACTCGCCGAGGCCGGGGGCGGGCGGGAAGAGTTCGGCGCCGTCGAGGCGCACCTTGGGCCGGTCGCCGGAGTAGTGGACGCAGAAGGTCCACTCGTCGGCTTCGGTCACGGTGAGCGTGCCGTCGTAGGTCCAGGTGGCGCGGGGTGCGACGGGCTGCCCCTCGAAGTCGGCGCCGGGGGAGGTCCCGGGGAGGGGTTTGCCGAACAGGTCCTCGCCGAGCGCGTAGTCGACCCGGGCGTCGTCGCCGGCCCGGGCCCTCAGAGCGTCGAGCGGGCTGTCCGCGTGGACGGGCACGACGTGGGCGCTGCCGCCGCCGCTGACGAACGGGAGGGCTCCGGTGGGCCCGATCACCGCGATGGCGCGCGCGGCGCGACCGGTGAGGGGGAGGGTGGCGTGCCGGTTGTGGAGCAGGGTGGCCCCCGCCTTGGCGACGTCGAGCGCGAGGCGCGCCCCGGCCCGCGGGTCGCGGTCGGGCCGGGCGGGAGCGCTCCCGTCGAGCAGCCCGAAGCGGTCCATGACGGACAGGATCCGGCGCACCGAACGGTCGACGAACTCCTCCGGGACGCTGCCGTCGAGCACGGCCCGCCGCAGGGCGTCGGCGAAATAGTTTCCGCTCGGCATCTCCATGTCGAGCCCGGCGGTGAGGGCCGCGACGGTGCTGTGGGCCGCGAACCAGTCGGTCATCACCCAGCCCTCGAAGCCCCAGTCACCGCGCAGGATGTCGCCGAGAATTGGCTTGTTCTCGCAGGCGAAGACCCCGTTGACCTTGTTGTAGGCCCCCATCACGGCGCCCGTTCCGGCGGCGACGGCCGCTTCGAAGCCGCGGAGTTCGAGCTCGCGCAGGGCCTGTTCGGCGATCCGCACGTCGATCGTCATGCGGTCCTTCTCCTGGTTGTTCAGGGCGAGGTGCTTGACGGTGGCGATGAGCCCCTGGCTCTGGATGCCGCGGATCTCCTCGGCCACCAGGTCGGCGCCGAGCAGCGGGTCCTCGGAGAAGGTCTCGAAGTTGCGTCCGGCGTACGGGGTCCTGATCAGGTTGACCATGGGCGACAGGAGGACGTCCTGGCCGAGTGCGCGGCCCTCGCGGCCGATCACCTCACCGTACGCGCGGGCCAGCGCGGGGTCGAAGGCGGAGGCGAGCAGCACGGGGGCGGGCAGGGCGGTCGCGTGCGCGGTGACCCGGACACCGGCCGGTCCGTCGGCGAGTCTGAGCGGGGGGATCCCCAGGCGCGGCACCCCGGGGACGTAACCGGCCTGGCCGAGGCCGCGGGGATCGTCGGCGCCGTGCAGCAGGCCGATCTTCTCGTCCAGCGTGAGACGGGCGAGCAGGGCTTCCACCCGGCGCGGGACCGGGGCCGAGGGAAGGGCGCGGGCGGGTGCGGCCAGGGTCCCGGTCGCGGCCGCCGCGACCATGGCGGCGCCGCCGAGCAGACGCAGGGCTGACCTTCGGGACACGGTCTCGGACATGGACCGACACTCCTTTGTGTGCGGGCACGACGTGGTGGACCGCGGCACAGCAGGCGGCGGGCCGGCGTTCGACCTGTGAACGCACTATGCGTCACGACCGAGTTGACAACCCGTCAGGCGCCACGAGGCGCCGGGAAACGTAGGACCGTCCGGTGGAAGAGTCAAGGAAAGGGGCAGGGCAGCTGTCGGGACATGGAGAAGGCGCCCCGGCCGTTGCCGGAGCGCCTTCGGGTTCCGTAGCCCGCGCTGGTGGCGGTCAGGAGTGGGGACGCAGGGTCCACACCACGGTCATCTCGCCCGTCACCGCGCCGTCCGCGCGCTGGATCTCGATGAACACCGGGAACTCGGGGCGCTGCCCCGCGTCGAGCTCGGCCACGACGTCGGCGATCGGGCGGCCCAGGGTCGCGGTCGCGGTGACGACGCCCATGGCGAGCTTCTTGTAGCCGATCTCGGCCTTCACGGCGAGCGGCACGGCGCGGTTCATCTGGTCGCCGAAGGCGGCGATGACGATGGCGCCACTGGCGGACTCGGCGAGCGTGAACATCGCGCCGGCGTGCGGACCGCCCACGTGGTTGTGGTACGCGGCCTGGTCCGGCAGCCGCACCACGGCCCGCTCGGGGGTGGTCTCCAGGAATTCGAGGTCGAGGGTGCGGGCCATGGGGACGGTCGCGGTGAGCATCTCGCCCACGGTCATCTGATCAGCGCTCATGACGTGATGTTACCCATGAGTAGCGACCGTTGGCCATCCCCTGCCGGGGGCGGCCGTAGCAGGAGCACCGGGGCACCTCTATGGTTACTGGCCATGTGGCCAGGACAGCAGCCGCCCGGGGGCGAGCAGAACCCGCAGGATCCGAATCAGAACCCGTACCAGCAGCCGGGGTACCAGCAGCCGAATCCCTACCAGCAGCCGGGGCAGCAGCCCTCGCAGCCCGGGTATCCGCCGCAGGGTTACCAGACGCCCAACCCGTACCAGCAGCCGACGGTGCCGCAGTACCCGGTGGGGAGCCCGCTCGGGGCGCCGCAGCCGCCGGACAGCCCGGACGACAAGAACAAGAAGAAGACCACCCTCATCGCCATCATCGCGGCCACCGCCGTGGTCGTGGCCGCCGCCGTGACCGGCGTGCTGGTCCTCAAGGACGACGGCAAGAGCACCAACCAGGCCGACAAGGACAAGAAGTCGCCGTCGGCGCAGGCCTCCGGCTCGGACGCGCCGTCCTCCCCGGCCCCCAACCCGCGGGGCGCGGGCACCCAGGTCCAGCCGGTCATCGCGGGCTGGAAGGTCGTGGTGAACCCGACCAAGGGCGACGCCTTCGACGTGCCGCCGGACTGGGAGGTCGACAGCCCCGGCATGAGCGTGGGCTGGTCCGACAAGGCCGACCCCAACGGGTTCGGCGGCATGATGATGTCCGCCCCCGCGTACTACAAGTCCAAGTGGTGCACCGCCAAGAACTCCAGCGGCCGCGACGAGAACACCGCGCTGGCCAGCGTCGGGACCAAGGGTGCCAACGGCGCCAAGTCCACCGACGACGCCGCCGAGCAGGCCGACGACTGGCTGTACTACGCCTACACCCAGCCGGACAAGAACCACATCACCTCCGAGAAGCCGGTCCCCTACACCACCAAGTCCGGCCTCCAGGGCAGTGTGGTGCGCGCGAAGACGACGGGCGTGAAGAAGACGGACAAGTGCTCCACCGAGGGCCAGTCCGTGCTGTTCGGCTTCAAGACCGCCAAGGGCGACCTCGCCGCCTGGAGCTTCATCGCCAACACCGGCGTGCCCGACGCGGTCCCCGAGGACACCATCCAGAAGATCCTCAGCACCATCCGTCTGGTGCCGGTCACCGGCTCCGGTTCCTGACGGAGCCGGGGGCCCGGGCGCGAGCCGGGGCCACAAACGGTTTGGCGCCACGGGGTGGCGGCGGCGATAGTCCCTGAGTGACCTCCGCCGCCATCCCCTCGCCCGCGCGCCGCCCCTCCTGGGCGGGCCGCAACTACACCCTGCTGACCGCGGCCGCGGTGGTGACGAACCTGGGCAGCCAGGGCGCGCTGATCGCCGCCGCGTTCGCGGTGCTGCAGTCCGGCGGCAGCGGCGGCGACGTGGGTCTGGTCGCGGCGGCCCGCACCGTGCCGCTCGTCCTGTTCCTCCTGGTCGGCGGCGCACTCGCCGACCGGCTGCCGCGGCACCGGGTGATGGTCGCCGCCAACACCCTCAACTTCCTTTCCCAGGGCGCCTTCGCGCTCCTGGTCCTGACCGGCGATGCCCGGCTCTGGCAGATGATGGCGCTGACCGCGCTCGGCGGCGTCGGCCAGGCCTTCTTCGGTCCGGCCTCCGAGGGCATGCTGATGTCCAGCGTGAGCGGCCCGGAGGCGGGCCGCGCCTTCGCGCTCTACCGGATGGCGATGCACGGCGCGGGCATCGGCGGGGCCGCCCTCGGCGGTGCGCTGATCGCCGTGTTCGGCGCGGGCTGGGTGCTCGCCATCGACGCGGCGGCCTTCGCGGTGGCGGGCGCGCTGCGCGCCTTCCTCGACGTCGCCCACATACCGGCGCGCGAGGCCGGAGGGGGCCTGGTCTCCGATCTCCGCGACGGCTGGCGGGAGTTCGTCTCGCGGCCCTGGCTGTGGGCGATCGTGGTGCAGTTCGCGGTGGTCAACGCCGTGGTCGCGGCGGCCGAGGCGGTGTACGGGCCGCTGGTGGCCCGCGACGAGCTGGGCGGGCCGGGACCCTGGGGGATCGCGCTCGCCGCGTTCGGCGTCGGCACCGTCGCGGGCGCGCTCCTGATGACGCGCTGGAAGCCCCGCCGCCTGCTGCTCGCGGGCACCCTGTGCGTCTTCCCGCTGGCCCTGCCGTCGGCGGCGCTCGCGGTGCCGCTGCCGGTGGCCGCGCTCTCGGCGGTCATGCTCCTGACGGGCGTCTCGATCGAGGTCTTCGGCGTCTCCTGGATGACCGCCCTCAACCAGGAGATCCCGGAGGAGAAGCTCTCGCGCGTCTCCGCCTACGACTGGCTGGGCTCGATCGCCATGGTGCCGCTGGCCACCGCGCTGGCCGGCCCGGCCGAGAGCGCGGTCGGCCGCACGTCCGCGCTGTGGTGCTGCTCGGCACTGATCGTGCTGCTCACCGCCGCGGTGCTGTGTGTGCCCGGCGTACGCCGTCTGACCCGGCGCACCGAGGCGGTGGCCGCGCGCGGCAGCGGGGTGTCAGCCGATGCTGAAGGCGCCGTCGGGCGGCTCGGGTGAGGGCCGCGCGTCCGCGTCGCCGACCGGCTCGGCGTCCTTGACGAAGCGGCGCAGCGCGTCGCCGTGCTCGACCCGCGCCGGGAAGGCGTCGCCCGCAGTGCGCCGGGCCAGCGCGCCGACGTCCAGCGGGTGGTCCGAGGCGAGCAGCACCGCGTTCCCGAAGCGCCGCCCACGCAGCACGGACGGCTCGGCGATGAGCGCGACCTCCGCGAACACGGCCTGGAACGTGGCGAGTTGGGACCGCAGGAACGCGAAGGGCGCGCCGTCCGCGAGGTTCGCCGCGTAGACACCGCCGGGTTTCAGGACCCGCCGGGCGACCCGGGCGTACTCGATCGAGGTGAGGTGCGCGGGCACGCGTGAGCCCCCGAAGACGTCCGCGACGAGCAGGTCCACCGAGGCTGCGGGCGCTCCTTCGGCCCAGGCCCGGGCATCCGCCGCGTGCACGGCGATCCCGCAGTTCCCGGGCACCGGCAGGTGTTCCCGGACGAGTTGGACCAGCGCGCGGTCGGCGTCCACCACGTCCTGGCGGGAGCCGGGCCGCGTCGCCGCCACATAGCGGGGCAGGGTGAGCGCGCCGCCGCCGAGGTGCAGCACGTCGAGCGGGGCGCCCTCGTCGGCCGCGCAGTCCACGACATGGGCGAGCCTGCGGGCGTACTCGAACTCGATGTACGTCGGGTCGTCGAGGTCCACGTAGGACTGCGGGGCGCCGTCCACGGTCAGCAGCCAGGCCCGCTCGCGGTCGATGTCGGGCAGCAGCTTGGCGGTGCCCCAGTCGACCTCCCGGACGACGGGTATCGGCTCGGCGTGCTGGTCGTCGTTCACGGTCCCATTGTGCGCCCGCGGCCGGCTCCGGGCTGCCGGCCGCGGCGGGGGCGACGGCCGAAGCGGCGCCGCACCGTGGCCCGGGAAGCGGCGAGCGCCAACGGCCCGCCTCTCCCCGGGTGGTGGGAGAGGCGGGCCGGCCGGTCACAGGACCGAGGTGACCGTGCCGGCGCCGATGGTGCGGCCGCCCTCGCGGATGGCGAAGCCGAGGCCCGGCTCCAGGGGCGTGTCGCGGCCCAGCTCGACGGTCATGGTGACCCGGTCGCCGGGCCGCGCGACGGCCGCCTCACCGAGGTCGACGTCACCGACCACGTCCGCGGTGCGGAGGTAGAACTGCGGCCGGTAGCCGGTCGATATCGGCGTGGAGCGGCCGCCCTCGCGCGTGGAGAGGACGTACACCTGGGCGGTGAACCTCCGGCTCGGCGTCACGCTGCCCGGCTCGGCGACCACGTGCCCGCGGCGGACCGCGTCACGTGGCACCCCGCGCAGCAGCAGCGCCACGTTGTCGCCGGCCTGCGCCGACTCCATGGGCTTGCCGAAGGTCTCCAGGCCGGTGACCACCGACTCGACGTCCGCGCCCAGCACCTGGACCCGGTCGCCGACCCGCACGGTGCCGCGCTCGACCGCTCCGGTGACGACGGTGCCGCGGCCCGTGATGGTGAGCACGTTCTCGACCGGCAGCAGGAACGGCGCGTCCACGTACCGCTCGGGCATCGGCACATAGGTGTCCACGGCGTCGAGCAGCGCGCCGATCGCCTCGGTCCACCGCGGCTCGCCCTCCAGGGCCTTGAGCCCGGAGACCCGGACCACGGGCACGCTGTCGCCCCCGTAGCCGTGCGCGGAGAGCAGCTCGCGCACCTCCAGCTCGACCAGGTCCGCCAGCTCCTCGTCACCGACGTCGGCCTTGTTGAGCGCGACGACGATGTGGTTCACGCCCACCTGCCGGGCGAGCAGGACGTGCTCGGCGGTCTGCGGCATGATCCCGTCCAGCGCGGAGACGACGAGGATCGCCCCGTCGAGCTGGGCCGCGCCGGTGACCATGTTCTTGACGTAGTCGGCGTGACCCGGCATGTCGACGTGCGCGTAGTGGCGGGTGTCGGTCTCGTACTCGACGTGCGCGATGTTGATGGTGATGCCGCGGGCGGCCTCCTCCGGGGCCCGGTCGATCCGGTCGAACGGCACGAACGTGCCGCTGCCGCGCTCGGCGAGCACTTTGGTGATGGCGGCGGTCAGGGTCGTCTTGCCGTGGTCGACATGGCCCATGGTGCCGATGTTGAGGTGGGGCTTGGTGCGTACGTATGCCGTCTTGGGCATGGCTGAATGTCCCTCGCGTGGTCGCGGAGCTGAGCTGGGACCCCTGCGTCGGGCCGACCCTCCCCGTGCGGGGTCCGCCGGACTGTCCGGGAAGGGTCAGCCTCGGGCGCCGCCGAAGGGCGCCGCGGCCGTGAGTGCGTCGGCCGCTGTGAGGACGGCAGCCTTCGGCGCGTCCGCGACTGCGGACGGCGCTGCGGGGAAGGCGTACCTGGACATGTCGCCGATCATCCCCGTCGGCCGCGGGCGCGTCGAATGGTTTTCGGCGGGCGGAAGTTGGCGGCGGCCCGGTGCGCACGGGGCCCCGCCGCGCCCCCGTTACGGCGATCACATCACCGCGTCGGTTAGTCTCCCCGGATGCTCGACCCCGCCGTCCGCCCGTCCCCCGGCCTCGCCGCCCGCTGCACGCGAGCCGTACTCTCGCCCTGGGCGCGGCTCGCGCTGCTCGTGGTGGTGCTCGCGGCCGCCGGGACCGCCGTGCTGGTGCTCCAGCCGCAGCGGCTGCTCGCCGACGGCTGGCCGCCGCAGGTGGGCGGGGCCGGGGCGGTGGCGCTCTTCGCGGTGGCGTACGGGCTGTGCACGGCGGCGTTCGTGCCGCGCCCGATCCTCAATCTGGCCGCCGGGGCCCTCTTCGCCACCTCGGCCGGGCTGGTGTCCTCGCTCGCGGGCACGGTGCTCGGGGCGGGCATCTCCTTCGGGCTCGGCCGGGTGCTCGGGCAGGACGCGCTGCGGCCCCTGCTGCGCGGGCGCTGGCTGAAGGCCGCGGACGGCCAGCTGTCGCGGCACGGCTTCCGCTCGATGATGGCGATCCGGCTGTTCCCCGGGGTGCCCTTCGCCGCCGCCAACTACTGCGCGGCGGTCTCGCGCATGGGGTGGGCGCCGTTCCTGCTCGCGACGGGCCTCGGTTCGGTGCCCAACACCCTCGCGTACGTGGTCGCGGGCAGCACCGCCTCGTCGCCCACCTCACCCGCCTTCCTGATCTCGATGGGCTTCATCGTGCTGAGCGGGGCCGCGGCCGCCGTGGTGGCCTGGCGCAAGCGGCACCGGCTGCGGGCGCGGTAGCGGGCGGTCCGGCTCCCCCGCGGCCCGGTCGGCCGCGCTTCCTGCGGGCCGCGCGGCGTCAACCGTCCGTTCACCCATGGTCGTTACCGTGCCGCTCACCGCGCAAGATCACCGGTGCAGCCGCGCTGCCCCGGCGCTCCGGCCGGTCCCCTTCATGCCGACCGGCCGCGGCCTCGACCCTCTTGGATGGCACACTTCCCCATGTCCTGGTTCGAATCGTTCATACTCGGGCTCGTGCAGGGGCTCACGGAGTTCCTGCCCATCTCCTCCAGCGCGCATCTGCGGCTGACCGCCGCCTTCGCGGGCTGGCAGGACCCGGGTCCCGCGTTCACCGCGATCACCCAGATCGGCACCGAGACGGCCGTCCTCATCTACTTCCGCGCGGACATCGCGCGGATCGTCTCGGCCTGGTTCCGCTCGCTCACAGACCGCTCCCTGCGCGGCGACCACGATGCGCGGACGGGCTGGCTGGTGATCGTCGGCTCGCTGCCGATCGGGGTGCTCGGCCTCGTCCTGAAGCACCACATCGACACCTCCTTCCGCGATCTGCGGGTGATCGCCACGACGCTGGTCGTGATGGGCGTCGTGCTCGGCGTGGCCGACCGGCTGGCGGCCCGCGACGAGTCGGGCGGCCGGCACCGGGCCGCCCGGGAACGCAAGTCGCTGCGCGAACTCAGCACCAGGGACGGCCTGGTCTACGGCGTCTGCCAGGCCATGGCCCTCATCCCGGGCGTCTCGCGCTCCGGCGCCACCATCAGCGGCGGCCTGCTCATGGGCTACACCCGCGCGGCGGCGGCCCGTTACTCCTTCCTGCTCGCCGTCCCTGCCGTCCTCGCCTCCGGGGTCTTCGAGCTCAAGGACGCGGGCGGCCCGGGGCAGGCGCCGATGGCGGCGACGCTGTTCGCCGCCGTCATCGCCTTCGCCGTGGGGTACGCGGTCATCGCCTGGTTCATGCGGTTCATCTCCAGCAGGAGCTTCATGCCGTTCGTGGCCTACCGCATCGTTCTGGGCACCGCCCTGTTCGCCCTCATCGCGGCCGGGTCCCTCGATCCGGACGCGGGCGAAGGGCTCTGACTCCCCTGTGCGGTGCGGCGGTTGGCGCGCTCAGCGGGCCGCCCGACCGGGGCCGCCCTCCCCCTTCAGCTCCTCCGCACGCAGGGCCAGGTCCTGGAGCACGTCGGCCGACGACACGTCCTGCTCGCCGCCGTCGTGGACCTCGGCAAGCGCCACGAAGGCCAGACTGAAGGCGGCGACCAGCTGCCGGATGGCCCCGCCGACCTCCCGGGCCACCAGGGTGGCCACCTCCTGCGGGGTGGCGTCGGCCGGGATCTCCATGCGCGGCATCGTCTCGTTGAGCAGAGCCGTGACGATGCCGATCTCCCGGTCCCCGACGGCCCGTTCGCCGTCCTCCTCCAGGCGGCGGCGGTAGTCCCCGGCCTCGGTGAGAATGCCGATCACTCGCTTGAGAACCTCGCTCTGCTCCATGCCGCGAGGATAGGCGCAGACGCTCGCCACGGCCCGGACAACGCCCGGGCCGCGCCGGTCAGTTGCCGCACCGCTGCCGCACCCCGGCCGGTTCCCGCCGTCCGGATCACGCCGCCGGACCGATGCGTTCCGGCCGTCCCATCGTCCTCAACCGCCTCATGTTGGCTGAGAGTTCCCACTCCGTGGCGGTGGGTCACCTCCTGGCCGTAGGGTTGTCCTCATGCCCCCGACTCACGACCGCCGCTCCCTTCGCCCTGCCGACGTGGTGAACGCGGAGATCCGCTCCCTGTGGGAGCGGTCCGACGGACGCCTCTCGCCCGAGGAGGAGGAGCGCTACCACTGGCTCCTGGTCGAGTGGGCCGCCGCCGTACGCACGGACGCCGTCCAGGCGGCCTGACCCGGCCCGGCCCAAACCTCCCGAATCCTGTGACCTTGACCACCTCGGACCGCTCCCACCTGGGCTTCGGCCTGTTCGGCGGGGTCGGATGTCCGACCGGACCCGTAGCCTGGTGCCATGTCCTCCTCCCCCGAACGGCCCGGCGCGGCGCCGACCGACGCGGATGCCGCCAACGACGCCATCCGTGCGCTCGTCGACGGCGCGGACGGGCACTGGCCCGCGGAGGAGTACGAGCGGCTGCTCGCCGAGTGGGCCGCGGCCGTGGGTGACGGCGCCCCGCTCGCCGCGGGAACCGTCTCCAAGCCGCAGGCCTGAGCCGCGCGAATTCCAGTTGCCGCGGTCCTTCTCACGGTGTTCAAGTGACCGCCATGGACACGCACACGCCGCACGGCGACACCGCTGACGAACTGCTGGCGATCTTCGACCGGCAGCTGCGCAAGAACGCCCTGCCCGACGGGCCCCTGGCCACCGTCGAGCGGGCCGCCCGTGTCGTACGGCAGGTGGGTCCCGGCCCGGTGTGGAACGGCATCCTCTGGTCGGACCTGACGGCGGACACCGCCGACGCGGAGATCGCGGCGCAGGCGCGCCACTTCGCCTCCCTCGGCCAGGAGTGCGAGTGGAAGCTGTACGCGCACGACCGCCCCGCCGACCTCGGGCAGCGGCTGCGGGCGGCCGGTTTCGAGGCCGAGCCCGAGGAGACCGTCATGGTGGCCCGGGTGGCGGACCTCCCCCTCGACGTCGCGCCCGCGGACGGCGTAACCCTGTGTCCGGTCACCGACGAGGCCGGGGTCGACCTCATGGCGCACGTCCACGACCGGGCCTTCGGCAACGACGGGTCAGGTTTCCGGGCGCGGCTGCTCGCCCAGTTCGCCGAGGCCCCCGAGACCGTCACGGCGGTCGTCGCGATGGCCGGCGACACCCCGGTGAGCGCGGCCCGCATGGACTTCCACCCCGGCACGGACTTCGCCAGCCTCTGGGGCGGCGGCACCCTGCCCGAGTGGCGCGGCAAGGGCATCTACCGCGCCCTGATCGCCTACCGCGCCCGCATCGCCGCCGAGCGCGGCTACCGCTACCTCCAGGTCGACGCGTCCGACCAGAGCCGCCCCATCCTGCGACGCCTCGGCTTCACCCCGCTGACCGTGACGACGCCGTACGTGCGCAAGCCGTAGGCCCCAGTCTCAGCCCCGGCCCTCGAACGCTCCGTGCCGGCCGGCCCCTGCGGCGAACCGCGCCGCGCCCGCGGCCGCCTCGCCCAGCGCGTGCGTGCCGTGCCGCACCTCGTTGAGCAGGGCCTCCGCCTCGCCGAGGCCCTCCTGTTCGAGCAGCGACATCCGGTCGTGGCGCAGGCAGACCGGCGGGAAGGCTGCGATCTCCGCGGCGAGCCGCTCCGCCGCCGCGCGGGCGGTGCCGTTCGCGACGACGCGGTCGGCGAGGCCGATGGCCCTCGCCTCCGCCGCGTCCACCGGCCGGCCGGTGAGGACGAGGTCCATCGCGCGGCCCGCCCCGATGAGCCGAGGAAGGCGCACGGTCCCGCCGTCGATCAGGGGCACGCCCCAGCGCCGGCAGAAGACCCCGAACACGGCGTCCTCCTCCATCACGCGTAGATCGCACCACAGCGCGAGTTCGAGGCCGCCCGCCACCGCGTGCCCGGCCACGGCCGCGATCACCGGCTTGGAGAGCCTGAGCCGGGTCGGGCCCATCGGCCCGTCGCCGTCCTCGGTCACGGTGTTGCCGCGTTCGGTGCCGATGGCCTTGACGTCGGCGCCCGCGCAGAACGTGCCGCCCTCGCCCCAGAGCACCGCCACCGCGGCCTCCTCGTCGGCCTCGAAGGCGCGGAAGGCGTCGGCGAGCAGGCGTGCGGTGGGGCCGTCCACCGCGTTGCGGACGCCGGGGCGCGACAGGATCACCGTGGTGACCGGGCCGCGCCGTTCGCTGCGTACCGGGGGGAGGGTCTCGTCCGTCATGGCGCCAGCCGTAGCACGGGGCGCCAACGGGCCACAAGTGCAGGGCTCTTGGCGTGCGGCGCCGGCTGCCGGAGACTGAGCCGATGACGCAGCGCGTGGATCTCGGCACCCTCCTTGACCGCTTGGCCATCGACGAACTCGTCACCGGATACGCCGCGGCCGTCGACGACGGGGACTGGACCGCCTACCGCGCCCTGTTCTGCGCCGACGGCCGCGCCGACTACCGGCCGGCGGGCGGCATCGAGGGCCCGGCCGAGGAGGTGGCCCGCTGGCTCGCCGAGACGATGCGGCTCTTCCCGGTCCGCCAGCACCTGATCACCAACCGTCTCGTGACCCTCCAGGATCTCGGTGGCTATCCGGGCGACCGGGCCGAGCTGCGCGCCGACTACCTCAACCCCATGTGCTTCGGCGGTGACGGCGGTGGGACGCCCTCCGCGCCCGACTTCGAGTCCGGTGGGCGCTACGCGTTCTCGCTGCTCCGCACGGACACCGGCTGGGGGCTGCGGTCGGTGACCGTGCACGAGAAGTGGCGGCGGATGTCGGGGGCGCTCGCCGGGGGCTGAGCGGCGGGCGGGACGCGCCGGGCGCCCCGCCGTCTGTGCGCGCGGGCGCCGCTCCCCCACACTGGTCAGTGCGGGGGCCACTGATCACGGGGGTGGCGAGGAGGCGCGGTATGCGGATTCCGGTCGGCCGTCATACACCACGACTGACGTCGGCCTGGTGGCGCGGCGCGGCCGCGGTGCTCGCCGGGGCGCTGCCCGCGCTCGCCTTCCCGGCGCCCTCGCTGTGGTGGTTCGCGTACGTGGCGCTCGTGCCCTGGCTGCTTCTGGTCCGCTCCGCGGGCAGTGCGCGGCGGGCCGCGCTGGACGGCTGGCTCGGCGGCACCGGTTTCATGCTGGCCGTGCACCACTGGCTGCTGCCCAGCCTCAATGTCTTCATCGTGGTGCTCGCGGCGCTGCTCGGGCTGTTGTGGGCGCCCTGGGGCGTGCTCGTGCGCTCGACGCTGGGCGGCCGCCCGAGTACCCCGCGGGCGCTGACGGCCGTCGTGGTGGTGCCCTCGGGCTGGCTGATGGTCGAGCTCGTCCGGTCGTGGCAGGGGCTCGGCGGTCCGTGGGGGCTGCTCGGCGCGAGCCAGTGGGAGGTCACGCCCGCGCTGCGGCTGATGTCGGTGGGCGGGGTGTGGCTGGTCAGCCTGCTCGTGGTCGCGGTGAACACCGCCGTCGCCCTGGGTGTGGCACTCCCCCCTGTGCGGATCGCGATGGTCTCGGCCCTGGTGGTGTGCGCCCTCACGACCGGTGCCGTGTGGATGTGGGCTCCGCACATGGAGCGGGACGGACATCTCCGGGTCGCCGTCGTACAGCCGGGTGTGATCGAGAACGGCGATGCCCGCTTCGCCCGCAGCGAGGCGCTGACCCGGGCCCTGGCGGGGCAGCACGTGGACCTCGTGGTGTGGGGCGAGAGCAGTGTCGGTCAGGACCTGACCGCCCGGCCGGACCTGGCCGCGCGGATCGCGGCGCTCTCCCGGGACCTGGACGCGGACATCCTGGTGAACGTCGACGCGCGCAGGTCCGACAAGCCGGGGATCTTCAAGAGTTCGGTCCTCGTCGGCCCCCACGGCCCGACCGGGCAGCGCTACGACAAGATGCGGCTCGTGCCGTTCGGCGAGTACATCCCGGCCCGTTCGCTGCTCGGCTGGGCCACCTCGGTCGGCAAGGCCGCAGGCGAGGACCGCCGGCGCGGCACCACCCCGGTGGTGATGACGCTGCCGGACGCGGTGCGGGTGGGACCGCTGGTGTGCTTCGAGTCGGCGTTCCCCGACATGAGCCGCCATCTGGTGCGCGGCGGCGCCCAGGTGCTCATCGCGCAGTCGTCCACCTCGACGTTCCAGGACACCTGGGCGCCGGCCCAGCACGCCTCGCTGGGCGCGCTGCGCGCCGCCGAGACGGGACGCCCGATGGTCCATGCGACCCTGACCGGCATCAGCGCGGTCTACGGCCCGGACGGCGGCCGGATCGAGACGTGGCTGCCCACCACGGCCAGCACCTCCGCCGTGTACGACATCCCGCTGGCCACCGGCACCACGCCGTATGTGCGCCTGGGCGACTGGGCCGTGTACGCGGCGCTCGTCGCGCTCGCCGTGTACTGCGCGGCCGAGGGCGCCCGTGCCCTCAGGAGGCCTGCTCCCACGCCTCCCGCACCACCCGCTCGCACAGCTCGTGCGTCGCAAGAGCGTCCTGTGCGCTGAGCGTCTTGCCCGCCCGTACGGCGTCGAGGAAGGCGAGGACCGCCTGCTCGATGCCGCGCTGGCGGGCCACCGGCACCCAGTCGCCGCGGCGGCGCACGGTCGGCTGCCCCTTGTGGTCGATCACCTCGGCGAGGTTGAGGACCTGGCGCTTGGTGTCCTGGCCGGAGACCTCCAGGATCTCCTCGGTGGAGCCGTTCATGCGGTTCATGGTGCCGATCGCGGTGAAGCCCTCGCCGGAGAGCTGGAGCACCACGTGCTCCATCAGGCCCGCGCGGACCCGGGCCCGTACGACGGTGTGCTCGATCGGCCCCGGCACGAGGAAGCGCAGTGTGTCCACGACGTGGATGAAGTCGTCGAGCACCAGGGTGCGCGGGTCCTCGGGGAGTCCGACGCGGTTCTTCTGCATCAGGATCAGCTCGCGCGGATGGTCGGCGCACTGGGCGTAGCCGGGGGCGAGCCGCCGGTTGAAGCCGACGGTGAGGCCGACCCCGCGCTCCTCGGCGAGCGCCACGAGCCGCTCGGAGTCGGCGAGTTCGTACGCCAGCGGCTTGTCGACATACGTCGGGACGCCCGCCTCGATCAGCCGGGTCACGATCTGCGGGTGCACCGCGGTCGGCGCGTGCACGAACGCCGCGTCGAGGTCCTGCGCGAGCAGCGAGTCGAGGTCGGCGTGGCACCGCGCGGCGGGGACGCGGTGGGCGTCGGCCACCTTCGCGAGGGTGGCCGGGGTGCGGGTCTGCAGATGCAGTTCCGTACCGGGCAGCGTGGCCAGGACGGGCAGATAGGCCTTCTGCGCGATGTCCCCGAGTCCGATGCAGCCGACCTTCACAGGGTCTCCTGTCGCCGAGTGTTGTCCTGCTTGATTGCCTGGTCAGCATACGTGCGCCCGGGTGGCTGCCAGGTGGCGATGTCCTTGAAGGAGCGGAGCACGAAGGAGGGGCCGAGGCGCGAGAGCGTACCGATGAGGGTGTCGCGGACCGCGATGGCCACCGGGCCGCGCATCAGGTTGAGGCGGGCGGCCCGGTCCGCCCGTCGCGCGATGCCCATGGTGCGCGGCAGCCGCTCGGCGCTGTAGCGGTCGAGTCCGTCGGCGGGGTCGGCCCGCGGCGACATGTGGTGGGCGAGGACCACGGCGTCCTCGACGGCCTGGTTGCCGCCCTGGCCGAGCGTGGGCGCCATGGCGTGCGCAGCGTCGCCGACCAGGGCGACCCGGCCCCGGTGGTAGGCGGGCAGCGCCGTGGCCATCCAGTACACGTCGTTGCGCAGCACCGGGCCGCCCTCGGCCGCGTCGAGGACGGCCGGAACCGGGTCGTGCCAGGTGCCGAACAGCCTGCGCAGTTCGGCCAATTCACCGTCCGCGGCGTGCCCGCCCGGCGCGGTCCTGGCCGCCGCGTACGCGTACACCCGGCCGTCCTTCAGGGGCTGGGTGCCCCAGATGCGGCCGGGCCCCCAGGTCTCGTGCGGAGCGAAGGGCCGGCCGGGGCCGGGCACCACGACGCGCCATGTGGTGAATCCGGCGTAGGCGGGTCCCGGGTGGGCGGGGAAGAGGGCCGTGCGCAGCGTGGAGTGGATGCCGTCGGCGCCGACCACCAGGTCCGCCGCGATGTCCCCGGCGGCGGTGCGGAGCACCGCGGGTCGGTCGGCGCCCCCGTGGTCGACCAGTTCGGCGGCCGCGCCGGTGCGCACGGTGCCTTCGGGCAGCGCGGCGGCGAGGATGTCGATGAGGGTGGCCCGGTGCAGCAGGACGACCGGGCCGCCGAACGCCTCGGCCGCGGCCCGCGGGTCGGTGCGCGAGAGCCAGCGCCCGCCCGGGGTGCGCAGGCCGCCCTCGCCCTGCCAGGCGGCGAGCGCCCGGAGGGGGTCGCCCAGGCCGATGACGTCCAGGGCGCGCTGGGCGTTGGGCGCGAGCGCGATGCCCGCGCCGACCGGCCTCAGCTCCTCGGCCCGCTCCAGGACGGTGACCTGCCAGCCGCGCCGGATCAGCGCGGCGGCGGCGGTGAGCCCGCCGATGCCGCCGCCGACGACCACCGCTCGCGCCGCGGCGCCCCTGCCGTTCCCGCTCATGACACTCCCTCCGACTACACCCGTAGTGCGCGCCACGCTACTACAGCTGTAGTGCGCGGGATAGATTGCTCCCATGACCGCACGCCCCCCGCGCACCCCGCGCGGCGAACTCATCGCCGACACCGCGCTGGCCCTGCTCGTCGAGCGCGGCATGCGCGGGCTGACCCACCGGGCCGTCGACGAGCTCGCCGGACTGCCGCCCGGCTCGACCTCCAACCAGGCGCGCACCCGGCAGGCTCTGCTGGAGGTGGCGGTGGGACGGCAGGCCGAACGGGAGGCCAGAGTGCTCGTTCCCGCCGAGCTGCCGGTGCCCGGCGGCGGCCTCGACGACCTGGCCGCCTCGCTCGCCCTGGCGCTGCACCGCTATCTGACCGGCAACCGCGAACTGCTCGTGTCCCGATACGAGTTGGCCCTGGAGGCGACCCGGCGCCCCGAACTCCGCGCCTACTACGACGCGGCCGGGCAGCGGTTCAGGGAGCCCCTGGTGGCGCTGATGCGGGCGGCCGGGTCCGAGGCGCCCGAACGCCACGCGCTGTCCCTGATCTCCTGGAGCGAGGGGCTGATGTTCTCCTGCGCCGCCGGTTCGTACCACGCCGAGGTGCCCTCCGAGCCGGAGATCCGCCGCGGCTTCACCGAGTTGCTGCGCGGCATGCTCGCCGGGCCGCCGCCGCGATGAACGGTGCGCCGCGATAACCAGTGGCCCCGGTCGCGGCCGTCGGCCAGGATGACGCCATGACGACCCCCGCAGTACCGTCGGCCCCGTCGACCGAGCGCACCGAGCCCGCACTCGACGCCACCGAGCGGGCCATGCTCGACGGCTGGCTGGAGTACCACCGCGAGACCCTGGCCTGGAAGTGTTCCGGGCTCACCGACGAACAGCTCAAGGCGGCCGCCGTGCCGACCTCGGAGCTCACCCTGCTCGGTCTGCTGCGCCATCTGTCCGAGGTCGAGCACTGGTGGTTCGACACCGTCTTCGGCGGCGAGCCCGACCGGGCGGTGTACGGCACCGACGAGGACCCCGACCGCGACTTCCACTTCGGCCCCGAGGACACCTACGCCGAAGCGCTGGCCACCTGGCGCGGCGAGATCGCGGCCGCGCGGGCCCGGGCGGCCAAACACGACCTCGACGACCTCAGCGTCGGCACCGCCCGTGGCGGCCAGCACTTCACGCTGCGCTGGATCTACACGCACATGATCGAGGAGTACGCCCGCCACAACGGCCACGCCGACCTCATCCGCGAGGCCATCGACGGTTCGACGGGAGACTGAACGCCCGGCCGGGGCAGACCGAGGCACCGCGGCAAGGTCACTCGTGCGGGCCATTGTGGGCCCGCGCGGTCGACCAACCGCTTTGTCCGCCAGCAGGGTTGAGCGATGCACCGAACCAGGAACGCGCTGGGGCTCCTGACGGCCGCGGCCACCCTCTGCGGCTGCCTCTCGGGCTGTGTCTCCGTCGAGGCCCGGCCCACGCCCACGGAGCCGCCGCCTCCCTCGCCTCGCCGGCAGGGCGAGGTCGCGCCGCGGATCGTCCAGGCCCCGGCCCGCGAGGCCCTGTCCACGATCCTGCCCCCGGACACCCCCTCTCCCCCGCCGCCTGCCCGCGCCCCGAGGGCGGCCCCGCCGGACCCGGCCCGCCACGAGCACCACCGCCGGGCCCAGCAGCCCCACCCGCCTTCGGCCGCCCCCGGAAAGCATCGCCCCCACCCCGCGGCGCCTCCCGCGGCGGGCGACGTCTGCGCGCTCGGGCGGAGCTACGGCGGCTGGCGCGACGACAGCCCCGAGGCACGCATCTGCCATGACGCCTACGGCAATTGACGGTCTCTCACCTATGTTTTTTCACACGGCATCCAGCCGCCGCTCCAGGCGGAGCAGCGCCTCGCGGATGCCGTTGCCGTACGCGTCGTCGGCCAGCGCGTCCAGGGCGGCGTGGGCGCGGTCGAGGTGGAGCCGGGCCTCCTGGGGGCGGTGCAGCTTCACATAGTCGGCCGCCAGGTTGAGGTGGAGCGAGGGGTAGAAGGCGCGCACCGCGAGCGAGGCGTGGTGCTCGGTCAGGCGCTCCTGGTTCAGTCCGTCGGCCGCCGCCAACGCCCGCAGGTCCCAGGCCAGTTCGTCCCCGGGGTCGTCCTGGGTGTCCGCCATGTAGTGGGCGAGGGTGCAGCGGTGGAGCGCGTCGCCGTCCTCGCCGATCTGCGACCACAGGGCGCCGAACCGGTTGCGCGCCTCCTCGCGGTCGCCGCCGTGGAGCAGCATCATCGCCTGACCGATCCGGGTCATCACGACGTCCCCCGGGGCTTCCTGCATGTCCGTCACCGCTGTCTCCACCCGTCGTCCAGTCGTCACGAAAGTCGAACGACTTCGACGCTAGCCGCCGCCACTGACAATCGGCCTCAGGCTCGGGCGGGGCCCGGGGCCTGTCAGCCGGACGCCGTCACCCGCCCGGCCGACGGCCGCCCGCCCCCGGCCCACAGCTCAGCCCAGGTTCGGCACGCGCCAGTCGATCGGGGTGTGGCCCTGGGCCGCGACCGCCTCGTTGATCTGGGTGAACGGGTGCGAACCGAAGAACTTCTTCGCCGACAGCGGCGAGGGGTGCGCGCCCTTGACCACCACGTGGCGCTCCTCGTCGATCAGCGGGAGCTTCTTCTGCGCGTAGTTGCCCCACAGCACGAAGACCGCCGGGTCGGGCCGCGAGGCGACCGCGCGGATCACCGCGTCGGTGAACTTCTCCCAGCCCTTGCCCTTGTGCGAGTTGGCCTCGCCGGAGCGCACCGTGAGCACCGCGTTGAGCAGCAGCACGCCCTGCTCGGCCCACGGCATCAGATAGCCGTTGTCCGGGATCTCCAGGCCCAGCTCGTCCCGCATCTCCTTGTAGATGTTGCGCAGCGAGGGCGGCGTCCGGACGCCGGGCCGCACCGAGAAGCACAGGCCGTGCCCCTGGCCCTCGCCGTGGTACGGGTCCTGCCCGAGGACGAGCACCTTCACCTGGTCGTACGGCGTCGCCTCCAGGGCCGCGAAGACCTCCTCGCGGGGAGGGTAGACGGGGCCCCTCGCCCGCTCCTCCTCGACGAACGCGGTGAGCTCCTTGAAGTACGGCTTCTGGAGCTCCTCGCCGAGGACGCCCTGCCAGGACTCGGGCAGCATGGCGATATCGGTCACGTCAACAACCTCCGTGGGACATTCGGTTCCCGCACGCTCGCGGTTTCCCGAACCTACCCGCAGCCACTGACAACGCCGCCCGCGCCCACCGCTACCAGCTGGTCTTGCGGTGCAGCTCCCACAACTGCATGACCGTCTGCGGGTCCATGGCGCGCTCACCGCCCGCGATGTCGTCGCTCGCCGCGATGTAGAGCTTGCCCTGCCACAGCGGAAGGAGCCGTACGTCGTCGACGAGGATGTCCTGGGCCCGCTCGAACTGCTTGCTGACGGCGCCCCGGTCGGAGACCTCGCGGGACTGCGGGATCAGCTGTGTGGTGATCTCGCGGGGCTCGTAGGGCGTGCCGACCGCGTTCTCCTTGCCGACGAACGGCGCAATGAAGTTGTCGGGGTCGGGGAAGTCGGGGAACCAGCCGCGTCCGAAGACGGGGAAGTCCCCGGCCTGGAAGCCCTCGGTGTAGGTCTTCCAGGGGCGGCTGTTCAGGGTCACGTCGAACAGCCCGGAGGCGTCGAGCTGGCGCTTGAGCTCCTTGAACTCCGCCTCCATGGAGGAGCCGTAGCGGTCGGTGGTGTACCAGAGCTGGAGCGGGACCGGGGCGGTGACGCCTGCCTTGCGCAGGATGTCCTTGGCCTTGGGGACGCTGGGCGAGCCGAAGGCGTCGAAGAAGCTGGTGGTGTGTCCGTTCACACCGGTGGGGACCATCGAGTACAGCGGCTCCGCGGTGCCCTTGTAGACCTTGGCGACCAGCGCGTCGCGGTCGACGAGCTGGGCGACCGCGCGGCGCACCGCCGGGTTCGCGGCCTGCGGGTCCTTCGGGTTGAACACCAGGAAGCGGATCTCGGTGCCGGTGTTCTCGACCAGTTGGAGCGGCTTGCCCGCGGCCTTCTCGTTGCGGATGTCCTCGACCTCGTCGGCGGTGATGCCGCGGTAGGTGACGTCGATCTGCTTGTTCTTGAGGGCGTCGACCATGGCGCCGGAGTCGCGGAAGTAGCGGATGGTGACGCCGTCGTTCTTGGGCTGCGCGAAGCCCTGGTAGTGGTCGTTCTTCTTCAGGACCGCTCGGTCGCCCGCCTTGTACGACTGCAGCGTGTACGGCCCCGAGCCGGTGAGCCCGCCGTCGTCGCGGAGCTTGTCGGCGGGGTAGGCCCGGGGGTCCACGATGGACATGGCGGGCGCGCCGAGCACATACGGGAAGGTCGCGTCGGGCTTGTTGAGGTGGAAGGTGACGGTCAGGTCGTTGTCGGCGGTGACCTGGTCCAGGCTGCTGAGCAGCCCCTTCGGGCCGGCCTTCACATTGATCTTCACGATCCGGTCGATCGAGTACTTGACGGCGCTCGCATCGAGCTTCGTGCCGTCGGAGAAGGTCATTCCCTTGCGCAACGTGCAGGTGAAGGTGCGGCTCGACTTGTCCTGGAACTGGCAGGACTGCGCGGCGTCGGGCTGCGGGGCCGTGCTGCCGGTCGGGAAGGCCACCAGGGTCTGGAAGACATTGCGGTACAGCTCCCACGATCCGTCCCAGGACGCGGCGGGGTCGAGCGTGCTCGGCTCGCTCGTCGTCCCCACCGTGATCTCCTGCTGGGTCTGCGAACCGCCCCCCGAGAGCAGTCCGCAGCCACCGAGCAGGGATATGGACGCAAGGGCCGCCATGGTGCGCCGGCAGATGGTCCGTTTGAACACGTGCACGCTCCTCGATCGGCCATGGGACCGGCAGACCATACCGCAGTGCCCCGCTGGGTCAACCGACCGTCTCAGCAGGGCACTTGGCATATTCAGGAGCAAATCCGCTCAGGGTCGCCCGGACCGTCGGGGCCCGTCGTCAGTGCACCCCCGCGTTCAGGAAGAGACCGCCGTCGACGACCAGCGTCTGTCCGGTGACCCAGTCCGACTGGTCGGAGGTGAGGAACGCGGCGGCGCCGCCGATGTCGGCGGGCACCCCGAGCCGGCCCAGCGGGTAGGCCGCGGCGGCCTCCTCCTCGCGGCCCTCGTAGAGCGCCTGGGCGAACTTGGTCTTGACCACGGCCGGGGCGATGGCGTTGACCCGCACGGCCGGCGCGAACTCGTGCGCCAGCTGGAGGGTCAGGTTGACCATGGCGGCCTTGCTCATGCCGTACGCGCCGATGAACGGCGAGGGGGAGAGTCCGGCGATGGAGGCGATGTTGACGATCGCCCCGCCGTTCTCCTTCTGCCAGGCCTTCCAGGTCTGCTGGGCGAAGCCGAGCGCGGAGATCACGTTCGTCTCGTAGACCTTGCGCGCGACGTTCAGGTCGAGCTCGGCGATGGGGCCGAAGACGGGGTTGGTGCCGGCGTTGTTGACCAGGTAGTCGACCCGGCCGAAGGCCTCCATGGTGCGCTCGACGACGGTGGCCTGGTGGGCCTCGTCGGCGGCCTTGCCCGCGACGGCGATGACCCGGTCGGAGCCGAGCCGTTCGACGGCCTCCTTGAGGGCGTCCTCGCCGCGTCCGGTGATGCACACCCGGTCGCCGCGGGCGACGAGCGCCTCGGCGACGCCGTAGCCGATGCCGCGGCTGGCTCCGGTGACCACGGCCACCTTGCCCGACAGTGCAGGAAGTTCAGTCATGTTCCTTGCCCCTGGCCTTAGTTGAGCGGTCCGCCGGCCACGTACATGACCTGGCCGGAGACGAAGCCCGCGGCGTCGCCCGAGAAGAAGGCGATCGCGTTGGCGATGTCCTCGGGGAAGCCGACGCGCTGGACGGGGATCTGGGTGGCGGCCGCGGCCTGGAACTCCTCGAAGCCCATGCCGACCCGGGCGGCGGTCTGCGCGGTCATCTCGGTGACGATGAAGCCGGGGGCGACCGCGTTGGCGGTGATGCCGAACTTGCCGAGTTCCTTGGCGAGGGTCTTGGTGAAGCCCTGGAGGCCGGCCTTGACGGCGGAGTAGTTGGCCTGGCCGCGGTTGCCGAGCGCCGAGGACGAGGAGAGCGAGACGATGCGGCCCCACTTCGCGTCCACCATGTGCTTCTGACAGGCCTTGGCCATCAGGAACGCGCCCTTGAGGTGCACGTTCATCACGGTGTCCCAGTCCGACTCGCTCATCTTGAAGAGGAGGTTGTCGCGGAGCACACCGGCGTTGTTGACGAGGATGGTCGGGGCGCCGAGCTCGGCCGCGACCCGCTCGACGGCCGCCTCCACCTGGGCGCTGTCGGAGACGTCGCAGCCGACGGCGATGGCCCGGCCGCCCGCCGCGGTGATCTTGTCGACGGTTTCCTTGCAGGCCGCCTCGTCGAGGTCGAGTACGGCGACGGCCCGGCCCTCGGCCGCGAGCCGGACGGCGGTCGCGGCGCCAATGCCCCGCGCCGCCCCGGTCACGATGGCGACACGCTGCTCGGTGGTGGACATGCTGTTCTCCTCGCCCTGGGATCCGCGGCCCTCAGTCACTGAGCAACCGCTTAGTAGCTTCAGCAGACGAGACGCTAGAAGCCCTGGCACGCGGTGTCAACGGGCCACGGATCCCCCGGCGCATGTCACACCCCGGCGGACGCGGAGAATCAGCGCACCAGCAGGTCGAGCAGCCGCTCGGCCTCCGCCGCCGGGTCGGCGGTCAGGCCCGTGTGGACAGGGCCCGGCTGGACCACCGTGGAGCGCGGCGCGATCAGCCAGCGAAACCGCCGGCCCGCGTCGTCACCGGCCGCCTGCCCGGCCGCCTCGCCGCCGCCGCAGACGCCTTCGACGGCGCGCAGCGCGGCGCGTACGCCCACGACGTCCGCGGCCGGGTCGAGCGCCTTCAGCTTCGCCTCGTCCAGGTGGGTGCGGGCCGCGACATAGGACTGGGCGCGGCAGTAGACCAGCACACCCGCGTTGAAGCACTCACCGCGCTCGACACGTGGCACCACGCGCAGCAGCGCGTACTCGAAGACATCGCGCTTGCTCAACGGTCGGCATCCTTCTGGCTGTTCTGGCTGTTCACGGTGGTGCTGTTCTCGGTGGTGCTGTTCTTGGTGGGGTGGGGCCAGGGCCGGGCGTGCCCGGTCAGCCAGCCGGGGGCCTGGGAGGGCCTGGCGGCGGTGGGGGCGTCCAGCGTGATCCGCTCGTGGATCGTCGCGGCGCGGGCGAGCAGCGGCTCCACGTACGCGCGGCGCAGCGCGTCGGTCGTCTCGAACCCGGGCTCGTCGACCAGCCACTCGCCGGGCACCAGGGCCGTGACCTCGGTCAGGAGCTCCTCGGTCACCAGCGGCGCGAGCTCGGCGGCCGCGGCGGCGATGTCGGGCCCGAACGGCGCGAGCGCGTGGTCCGAGGCGTTGTAGGGCTTGGCCGCCGACGCGGCGGCGCCGGGCCAGTTGTGGTGCCAGATCATCGTGGCGCCGTGGTCGATCAGCCACAGGTCACCGTGCCAGACGAGCATGTTGGGGTTGCGCCACGACCGGTCGACGTTGTTGATCAGCGCGTCGAACCAGACGACCTTCCCGGCCTCGGCCGCGTCCACCTGGTAGGCGAGCGGGTCGAAGCCGAGCGAACCCGGCAGGTAGTCCATCCCGAGGTTCAGCCCACCGCTCGCCTTCAGCAGCTCCTGCACCTCCTGGTCGGGCTCGGACAGGCCGATGACCGGGTCGAGCTGGATGGTGACCAGTTCCGGGACGCGCAGCCCGAGCCGACGGCCGAGTTCCCCGCAGATGACCTCGGCGACCAGCGTCTTGCGGCCCTGGCCGGCCCCGGTGAACTTCATGACATACGTTCCGAGATCGTCGGCCTCGACGATGCCCGGAAGCGACCCGCCCTCACGCAAGGGCGTGACGTACCGGGTCGCGGTGACTTCAGTGAGCATGGGCACAGGCTACTTCGCGGCCGTCGGGCACCCGCTGCCTTTCCCGCCGGCCGCGCCCCCCTGGATTCCGGAGAAGTCGCCGGAGCGCTGAACGCCCCGTCCGTCCCTCGCGTACCCCTCCACGCAGCTACGCGTCGTACGTCGAGAGGACAGTCAGTATGAGCACCGAATCGCAGGCCGGACCCGTGCGGGTACCGGCGCGCCGCACCGTCATCGCGTGTGCCGGAGCCGCCGGGCTGGCCGCCGCGCTCACCGCGTGCGGGAGCGGCTCGGACAGCGCGGGCGGGAGCGACGACACCAAACCCGCCGCGGACGGGGGCAACAAGAACGCCGGGAGCGTGCTCGGCAGGACCTCGGACATCCCGCAGGGCGGCGGGAAGATCTTCGCCGCGCAGGGCGTCGTGGTCACCCAGCCGGTCGCGGGCCGGTTCAAGGCGTTCTCGGCGAAGTGCACCCACCAGGGCTGCGCCGTGTCGTCCGTGTCGGGCGGAACCATCAACTGCCCGTGCCACGGCAGCAAGTTCGACGTCGCGGACGGCAGCGTCAAGGGTGGCCCCGCGCCCTCCCCGCTGCCCGCCGCCGCGATCTCCGTCGAGGGCGGTTCGATCAAGCTCGCGTGACGCGGCGGCCCGCGCCGAGGCAGCCGAGGATGGCATCGGTGCCCGCCACCGTGGCGACGAGGGCGAGGGTGTTGCGGATCATCGCGGGGGTGTAGTCGGCCGGCACCCCCGCGATGGCGTCGGCCGCCACCACCGCCGTGTAGCCGAGGTTGACGGCGTCGAAGACCGCGTTGGGGATCGCCACGTTCGCGGAGACGCCGGTCACGATCAGAGTGCGGCAGCCGAGGTTGCGCAGGAGCGCGTCCACGTCCGTGCCGGCCATCGGCGACAGGCCGTGCAGCCGGCGTACGACGATGTCCTCGTCGGCCACCTCGATCGGCTCGGCGATCCGCACCGCCCGCGAGCCGGAGTACTGCTGCACCGGCAGCCGTTCGGCGGCACGGAACAGGCGCGCGTTGCGGCTGGCGCCGCGCCCGTCGGGGCGCCGCTCGGCGACCGCGTGCAGCACCTGGACGCCCGCCTCGTGCGCGGCCGCCACCAGCCGGGCCACATTGCGCAGCGCGCCCGACTCCCGTGCCACCTTGGCGAGTTCGGGCAGCGCGCTGTCGGCTCCGACCACGCCCTGCTGGCATTCGACGGTCATCAGGACCGTGGAGGCGGGGACGAGCTGTTCCGCGAGAAGTTCCTTCGTCGCCATGGCGCGGGAGGCTAACCGCCATTGCGCGACGAGGGAAGGGCACGCCATGATTCCTGACGCAGCATCAGATGGCTGCTGCGCGTGGAACCTTGGAAGGGGAGGCGCGGATGACCGCCACACAGCGCCGGGGCCGCCGGATCATGATGAGCGACGAGGAGCGGGACGCCTTCCTCGGCGAGCAGCGCACCTGCCGCCTCGCCACCGTCTCGGCGGACGGCACCCCCCACGTCGCCCCGCTCTGGTACGTCTGGGACGGCGCCTCGCTCTGGCTGTACTCGATCACCCGAAGCCGGCGCTGGGCGCAGCTCGGCAAGGACCCGCGGGTCGCGGTGGTGGTGGACGACGGCACGGAGTACGGGGAGCTGCGCGGGGTGGAGCTGAGCGGCAGCGTCGTCCCGGTCGGCGAGGTCCCGCGCACCGGGCAGCCGTGTCCCGAACTCGCCGCTGTGGAGCGGCGGTTCGCGGCCAAGAACTTCGGCCTGGAGGAGATGGTCCACGACGGGCGGCACGCCTGGCTGCGGCTGACGCCGGACACCGTCGTGTCGTGGGACTTCCGCAAGCTGGGCGGCGCGTTCGGGCGGTAGCGGGGCGCGGCTAGGCGAGCCGCTCCCCCGCCGCGGCCAGCGCGTCGACCGCGGCCCGGATCGAGGGCCGGCGGTCGGCGTCGGCGCGCCACACCGCGTACACATGGCGGCTCATCGCATCGCGCACCGGCACCACCCGCACCCCCTCGGGGACCGGGCCCCGGCCCAGGCGCGGGGCGATACTGACGCCCAACCCGGCCTCCACCAGGGCGAGTTGGGTGGCGTGCTCGCGGGCGACATGGGCGGCCCTCGGCTCGATGCCCTTGCCACGCAGGGTGAACATCAGCCACTCGTTGCAGAACTCGCCCTCTGGCCAGGTGATCCACTCGTCCTCGGCGAACTCCTCCAGGTCGACCACGTCGCGCCCGGCCAGCGGGTGGTCGGCGCAGAGCGCGACATCGGCGAGGTCGTCGAGGACCGCGCGCTTGGCGAGGCCGTCGGGCAGCGGCAGCGGCTTGTTGTACCAGTCGAGTACGAGCGCGAGGTCGAGGTCGCCGAGCAGCACGCCCCGCACCGACTCGTCGGCCTCCATCTCCTCGGAGCGCACGGCGAGCCGCGGGTGCTCGGCGCGCAGCGCCGCGAGCGCCGCCGGAAACAGGCCACGGGCCGCGGTGGCGAAGCCCGCGATCCGCAGCTCGCCGACCACGCGGCCCCGCTGGGCCTCCAACTCGGCCTGGGCGACCTGCACCTGGGAGAGGATGCGCGCGGCGTGCTCGGCGAGGAGCCGCCCGGCGTCGGTGAGCCGCACGCCGCGCCCGTTCTTGGCGAGCAGCGGCTGCCCGGCCTCCCGCTCCAGCTTGGCGAGCTGCTGGGAGACGGCGGAGGTGGTCACGTGCAGGGTGTCGGCCGCGCCGCCCACCGAGCCGTGCCGGGCCACCGCGTCGAGGGTGCGCAGGCGCTCCAGATTCAACATGTAAGCGATGCTAACCGATCACCCGCATGGTTTCTCGCTTGTGCTACGCGATGCCGCGCCTCATCGTGGGGGCATGAGCACCGCCGCCCCGTCCCGGGCCCCCTCCTCCCCACCGGCCTCCACCCCGTCCCCGACGGCCGCGCGCCGCCCCGCCCTCGACTGGCGCCTCCGCTTCGCGGCGCTCTCCCTGATCTGGGGCTTCAGCTTCCTGCTGATCAAGGTCGGCACGGACGGCTACGCCCCCTTCCAGGTCACCTTCGGGCGGCTGCTCTTCGGCACCCTGGTGCTCGCCGTCGCGATGGCCGTCAGGCGCGAGCGGGTGCCGCGCGGGCGCCGCACCTGGCTGCACCTCACGGTGGCGGCGCTCCTCCTGAACGCGGCGCCCTTCTCCCTGTTCGCGTACGCGGAACTGACGATCCCCTCGACGCTGGCCGGCATCTGCAACGCGACCTCGCCGCTGTGGGGCATGGCCCTGTCGATGGTCGCGCTCTCGGAGGACCGGCCGACCCGGCGCCGGGTCGCCGGGCTCGGGCTCGGCTTCCTCGGAGTGCTCACGGTGCTCGGCGCCTGGCAGGGCTTCCACGGCCTGGACGTCACGGGTACCGCGATGGCGCTGCTCGCCTCGCTCTGCTATCCGATCGGCTGGATCTACGTCCGCCGCACGCTGGCGGGCAGCGGGCACTCCAACCTGTCCCTGATCGGCTCCCAGCTCGCTGTCGCGACGCTCCAACTGGCCCTGGTCACCCCGCTGTTCGCGGGCGTCCCGAGGTCGTTTCCGCTCGTCCCGCTGCTGGCCGTCGCGGCGCTCGGCGCGCTCGGCACCGGTCTCGCGGTGCTGGTCCAGTACGGGCTCGTCAGCGAGGTGGGTCCGACCACGGCGCAGATGGTCACCTACTTCATCCCGGTGATCGCCACGGCCGCCGGGGTCGCGGTGCTCGGCGAGAGCCTCAGCTGGAACACCCCGGTGGGCGCGGTCATCGTGCTGGCGGGCGCGGCCCTGACCCAGAGCCGGGCCCGGGTGAAGCCCCGCGCTCAGTAGGAGTAGCGGGTGCCGGGGCCCGGGCCGGTCGCGGAGGCGATGGCCTCCGCGAGGGGCTCGATCTCGTCCCGCCGCAGGCTCGACACGGTCAGCCGCACCCCGGGCGCCGAGGCCATCCGGAAGCGGGCGCCGGGCGCCACCGCCCAGCCCGCGTGCAGCAGCCGGGACACCGCCCCCGTCTCGTCGGGCACCGGCACCCAGATCGAGAACCCGCTGCGCCCATGGGCCTCGACCCCCCGCGCACGCAGCGCCCGCAGCAGGCCCTCGCGCCGTTCGCGGTAGGAGCGCGCGACCTTCGCGGGGTCGACCGCGCCCGATGTCCACAGCTCGACGACGGCCCGCTGGAGCAGCCGGCTGACCCAGCCGGGCCCGAGCCGCTGGCGTCCACGCACCCGGTCCAGGGTCACGGCGTCCCCGGTCAGCACGGCGAGCCGCAGATCGGGCCCGTACGCCTTGGCCACGGAGCGGACGAACGCCCAGTGCTCGGTGACCGGGGCGACCGGATGCAGCGGGACGTCGACCATGCCGTGGCCGTGGTCGTCCTCGATGAGCAGCACGCCGGGGTGCGCGGCGAGCACGCCCCGCAGGGCCCGGGCGCGGGCCGCGCTCACGGCGGCGCCCGTCGGGTTCTGCGCCCGGCAGGTGATGACGACGGCCCGGGCGCCCGCCGCCAGGGCGCCTTCGAGCGCGTCGGGCAGCGGGCCCTCGTCGTCGAGCGCCATGGGTTCGGGCCGCAGCCCGAGCGCCGGTACGAGATCGAGCAGCGCGCCCCAGCCGGGGTCCTCGATCGCCACCGCGTCGCCGGGCCGCAGGTGGGCGGTGAGCACGCGCTCGATGGCGTCGAGCGAACCCGAGAGCACCCCGACCGGCCCGTCCGGCACGCCCGCCTCGTCGAAGCCCGCGCGGGCGAGCCCGGCGAGCTCGGCGTCCACGGGCTCCTGCCCGTACAGAAACCGGCCGGGCTGTTCGGCGTTGCCGCGCGCGGCGGCGGCCAGCGCCTCGCCGAGCGGCGGCAGCAGCGCCGGGTCCGGGTTGCCGTCGGCGATGTTGCGCACCCCTTCGGGCACGTCCACCCGGATGAGGTCGCGGGCGGTGCTGGCGGGCCTCGGCCGCACGCGGCTGCCGCGCCGGCCGGCCGTCTCGATCACCCCGCGGTCGCGCAGCAGCCGGTAGGCGGCCGCCACGGTATTGGGATTCACCCCGAGGTCGGTCGCCAACTCCCTCAGTGGCGGCAGGAGTTGACCCGGTTCGAGCCCGCCGGAACCCACAGCGCGCTCCACGCTCTCGGCAATCTCCGATGCGCGCCGCCCCACAATCCGATATCCTCCTAGCACAAACCAGATTATGCACTAGTGCAATGGAGAACGCAATGTCGGACACCGCGACCGCAGCCCCCTACCAGGCGACCGCCCGCACCGTGCCGACCCGTTCACGCGAGCGGGCCTCCTACGACCGCGAGCTGGTGCACGGCATCCTCGACACGGCGTACGTCTGCCACCTCGGCTTCGTCCGCGACGGGGCGCCCGTCGTGCTGCCCACGCTCTACGGCCGGGTCGGCGAGCGGCTCTACATACACGGCTCCACCGGCTCCCGCCCGCTGCGCGCGGCGGGCCAGGCGGACCCCGGGCTCCCGGTGTGCCTGACCGTCACCCACGTCGACGGCCTGGTCCTGGCGAAGTCGGCCTTCCACCACTCGATCAACTACCGCTCGGTCGTGGTGCACGGCATCGCCCACGAGGTGACCGACCCCGAGGAGAAGCGCGCCGCGCTCGACGCCCTGGTGGACCACGTGGTCCCCGGCCGCTCCCTCGACTCCCGCCCGGCGAACGCGAAGGAGCTCGCCGCCACCGCGGTGATCAGCCTCGACCTGAACGAGGTCTCGGCCAAGCTCCGCACCGGCGGCCCGAACGACGACCCCGAGGACCTCGCCCTGCCGCACTGGGCCGGCGTGCTGCCGCTCGCCCCGGCCCACGGCGCGCCCCTCCCGGCGGACGGCGCCTACCCGGAGAGGGCCCTGCCCGACTACCTCGCCGCGCTCTGAGGGCGCGGGCATGCACCCGCGGCGCCGCTGAGCCGCGGCGGGCCCCCGCCCGGCGAAGGCCCGCCGCCCTCTACAGCGCCGGTGCCTCGCGACGGGTCCTGGCGGCCTGCCGGGTCTCGGCCGTCGCGAGCCCGACGACCGCGAGCAGCAGCAGGGCCGTACCCGCCGCCGTGGCCGCGGTGATGCGTTCGCCGAGCACCGACACGGCGATCACGGCGGCGCTGACCGGCTCCAGGAGCATGATCACGGAGACGGTCGCGGCGCGCACCACGGCGGCGCCCGCGAAGTAGAGGGCGTAGGCGAGCGCGGTGGGCACGGCCGCCACGTACAGCAGCAGGACGATCACGCGCACTGGCTCCCCCGTGTGCGGCAGCAGGCCCTCCGCTCCCGCGAACGGCAGCAGGCACAGCGCGGCGACGCCGAAGGCCCAGGCGGTGGTCGCCGACGGATCCCCGGCGCCGCCGTCGCGGCCGAGCCACCTGGTCAGCAGCGTGATGGCCGCGTATCCGGCGGCCGACACCAGGGCGAGGACGATCCCGGCGGGCCGCACCGTGCCGCCGCCGTTGCCGACGCACAGCACCGCGAGCCCCGCGAGCGCGCCGGCGACGGCCGCGCTACCGGCCCAGCCGATCCGCTCGCCCAGCGCGAAGCGGGCGCCGAGGGCGATGAGGACGGGGCCCGCGCCGAGCGTCACCACGGTCGCGACCGCGAGCCCGGTCGCCTCGACCGCCGCGAAGTACGCGCTCTGGAAGATCATCAGGCCGATGCCGTTGCCGAGGACGCGCAGCAGCCTGCGGCGGCGCGGTTCGGGGGCCGTCCGGGCGGGACGGCGGCGCAGCGCCATCGCGCCGAGCAGCAGGACGAGTCCGCCCGCACAGCGCCAGAAGGACAGGGCGAGCGGTCCGAGGTCGCTGGCCCCGAAGACCAGGGCCGCGGCGCCGCCCGCGGTGCCCCAGGCGAACCCGGCGAAGGCGAGATAGAGCAGACCGCGCCCTACGGGCAGGGTGGTGGAAGGGCCCATGGCGAGGCCCGTTGAAGCGTTCGACACGTACGTACTCCGAAGAGGAAGACAGCTGACTGGTCGCCGGCGTGACGTACGCGGGCAGCGACGAGCCGCTCGGGGACTGCCCGAGCCGGGTCTTCGTCAGGAGTGCGGCCGCCCGCGTTACGCGGCGGGAGGCGGCAGTACGGTCGCGTGCATGATCGCCACCCTAGGCGGTCGGCCGTCCGGCCGACAACTCCCCTTCGGCCGGGGCCGGTCCGCCCGCGGCGATCGGCCCCGATGACGCCTTGGGCGCCGCCGACTGGGCGATGAACGCGCCGGTCAGGACCACCGCGCCGCCGATGATCTGGGGCGCGGCGAGGTGCTCGCCGAGCAGCACCCAGGCGAAGACGGTCGCGAGCACCGCCTCCAGACACGCGACCACCCCGGCCACCTGCGGGGAGAGCCTGCGCACGGAGATGACCCCGGTGACGTACGCGATGACGGTGGCGATCAGCACGATCCAGCACAGCAGCAGCGCGGCCGGGACCCGGGTGCCGTCCATGTCGGCACTGCCGCCGAGCACCGACCACGCCATGCCCCAGGGCCGGGCCACGGCGGTCAGGACGAGGGAGCCGATCAGCAGGCCGTAGGCGATCACGCCGAGCGGATCGACCGCGTCCGCGCCCTCGCCGCCCTGGTCGGACAGGACGAAGTAGCCGACCTGGCAGCATGCGGCGCCGAGCGCGAGCAGCAGTCCGACCGCGTCGAAGCTCAGACCGGACCAGACCTCGACGACACTGGCGAGCCCGCCGACGGCGAGCACCACGCCCACCGCGGCGGCCCGGCTCACCGGCCTGCGTTGCACGAACCGGACCCAGCCGAGGACGAGCGCGGGCGCCAGATACTCCACGAGCAGCGCGACGCCGACGGGTATGCGGGAGATGGAGGCGAAGTAGCAGGCCTGGACGCCCGCGACGGCCAGCAGTCCGAACCCGGCGAGCAGCGCGGGTTTGCGCAGCACCAGACGGCGGTGGCGCCAGGCCACCGGAAGCATGACGAGCGCGGCGCCGGTCACCCGCAGCCACACCACGTGCAGCGGGTCGAGGCCCGCCTCGATGAGCGGCTTGGCCGCCACCCCTGAACCACCGAACGCGAAGGCCGACACCAGGGCGAGTCCCAGGCCGACGCTTCTTCCCTGAGACGCGTGCATCGGCACATCATGGCAGCCCGGGTCAGCACCGTCATCCGCGTGACACCTGTCGAGACGGCGGGGCCGCGCGGGGCTCGCCGAGGGCCTTCGGCACGCCCGGCCGCACAGCCCTCAGGCCTGCCGGGAAGGCTCCCCCGCGGGGTCGGCCCAGCCGTGGCCAAAGGGCTCCCGTCCCTGGGTCGGCCCGTATCCGGACGGCTCGGCCGGGCTCGCGCCCGGCCCCGCACCGGACGGCTCCCCCAGCCGTTCCGTCAGCGTGGCCGCGTCCACCCCCGCGTGCCGCAGGACCTGGACGGCTCGGCATTCCGGGTCGACGGCCAGGGCCGCCAGAAGGTCCCGCCCGGTGACCCGCCCGCCACTGCGGGCACCCGCCCGCCGCATCGCGTACTCCATCGCCGTCAGCGCGCTCGGCGACCATCCCGGCTGCGTCATCAGCGGAACCGCGCCGGAGTCCTCGACGGATCCCTGCCAGCGCAGGCCGTAGCCGATGCTGCGCTGCACCAGGTAGCCGAGCACGCGCGCGACCTGCGGACCGTCCTCGAAGGCGGCCCGTACCTCGGGGTCGCTCTCCATCAGCGAGTGCAGCAGATGCGCGGTGTCCAGCTGCCGGTCCCCGTCGCGCAGCGCACGCCTGCGGGCACCCGCGACCACCGAGGCCAGCTCCGCGGTGAGTCGGGCTTCGATGTCTGCGGGGACGGGGGCCTGGTGAGGGGCGCCTGGGGTAGGACTGTGCACCCGTCAACCTCATCATCCGATGACTCGGGGAACATCCCCGCCGGGGAGCATTCGCCCCTCCCACAGAAGGTGGGCACGGATGACCGGGTTCTCCTCCTTACGGATGAGATCTCGGAAATCTCCCCCGCGAGGGCGACCCGGCGGCGCGTGGCGTCCCACCCCGCGCCCCTGGCGCAACCGCGCCGCCGCCCGGGCTCGTCCTTCCCGTATGACACAGCCGTCCCCACCGCCGAGGGAGCCGCCGATGTGCTGGATGGTCGCCCTCCTGGCCCAGGACGGGCTGCAGTACGTGTACCGGGTGTACGCGCCGCGCGACGCGCTCCCCGGCGATCTGTTCTGGGCGGCGTTCCACTGCCACGACGAGTCCGCGCGGCCGCGTGCCTCGGACCTCTTCGACTCGGCCAGGATCTGGGCGCTGGAGGCTCAGAAGATCTGAGCGGAGGGGCGGGAGCGGGCGCCCCGGAACCTGACGGTTCATCAGTATTGAATGTTCGCCCGGCCCCCGCTACGTTCCGCGACACGTCCCCGTCACCGTCCCCGAAGGAGTGGTCGCATGGCCGAGGTCAGCGCGGAGGCACGTATCGAGGCTCCGGCCGAGAAGGTCTGGGCACAGCTCACCGACTTCTCCTCGTACGGCGAGTGGAACGCCACGCACACCAGCTTCCCCGCGGGCGCCCCGGACAGGCTGGAGCTGGGTGCGACCTACGCGGAGAACATGAAGCTCATGGGCTTCCCCGCCGAAGTGGCCTGGACGGTGGACGAGTTCGAGGCCGGCCGGGTGTTCGGGGTCCGCGGCAAGGGCCCGATGGGTGTGAACGTGGCCAACCGCTACACCGTCATCGCCGACGGCGCGGCCAGCACGGTCCGCATCGACGGGGAGTTCACCGGCGCCGCGGTCTCGCTCATGGCGGGCAAGCTCAAGGACTCGGCGACGGCCGCGCTCAACGAATCGCTGCGCAAGCTCGGGGGCCTGTGCGTCTGAGCGCGCGAAAGCCCCGCGGCCGGTGGCCGCGGGGCTGTGCTCCGTACGAGGGTCAGCCCTCGTCGGCAAGGATCAGATAGAGCTTCTTACGGGCGTCGTTGATGACGGCGAGGGCCTTCTGGCGCTGATCGGCGGAGCCGGTCTTCCAGACCTGGCCGAACGCCTCCATGAGCCCGACTCCGGCCTGCCGGATCTCGTGCATGGCCTCCCAGTCGACTCCGCGCCCGGCGTCCTCCCAGGGGGCGTCGGCCCCCGACTCGGCTTCCGTGCGCCCGGCGTCGGTGAGCGTGAACAGCTTCTTGCCGCCCTCGCTCTCGCTGGTGATCAGACCCTCGTCCTCCAGGAGCTGGAGGGTGGGATACACCGAGCCCGGGCTGGGCTTCCAGGCCCCGCCGCTGCGCTCGCCGATCTCCTGGATCATCTCGTAGCCGTGCATCGGCCGGTCCGTCAGGAGGGCCAGGATCGACGCGCGGACGTCGCCGCGCCGCGCCCTGCCCCGGGGACCGCCGCGGCCGCCACGGCCGCCGGGTCCGAACGGCCCGCCCCACGGTCCCCCGCCGAAGCCGGGACCGAACGGGCCGAAGGCGGCACGCCGCCCCTCGAAGTCGCCCCGACCGCGATGGCCGGGTCCTTGCTGTCCGTATCCATGTGAACGCATGGTTTCGCTTCCTTCCATCGTTGATCTGTCGCGATGCGTCAACGATATATCGGTGACTTACGCTTGGCAACCCCTTCCCGGGCTTCGCCGACGGGGCGTCCCGCGGGCCGCCCCTCCCCACTCGCCGCTCCTGCCACGGGGGCGCACGATGGAGGAAGCGGCGCCGGAGCTGGAGCCGACCGGCCCACCCGCCGACTCCGACCGCCCCGGTGCGGAACGTCGAAAGGGGGTGTGGCGTCATGTCGCAGTTCATGGACGTCCACCGCGGGATGACGGGCATCACGGCCGACCAGCTCAAGCAGGCACACCAGGCGGACCTCGCCATCGAGAAGGAGGAAGGCGTCCACTTCCAGCAGGCCTGGGCCGACCCCACGTCGGGCACGGTCTACTGCCTGTCGGAGGCGCCCTCGGCGGAGGCCGTGCAGCGCATCCACGAACGGGCCGGTCACCCGGCCGACGAGGTCCATCCGGTCCCGCTGATCGTGTGAACCCCCGGGCCCGGGACACCGAGCCGTGGCGGCCGGTCCGCCACCTCGGCCGGGCCCGAATGCCCGGCGCGGCACGAACACCGCGAGGCGCACGGCGCCAAAAGGCGGTCCAGCCGTCGCCGATTGGCCTTGGCCCGCGGGTTTTCCCGTGCCGTACGGTGCGGCCATGCGCATCCGAATCGTCGACGCCTTCACCGACCGCCCCTTCGCCGGCAACCCGGCCGGCGTGCTCCTGCTCGACGCCTTCCCGGCCGACTCCTGGTTGCAGGACGTGGCCCGCGAGGTCAACCACGCCGAGACCGCCTTCGCGCACCCGCTGCCGCCGGGCCACGACGTCGACTGGGCGCTGCGCTGGTTCACCCCGGCCGCCGAGGTCGACATGTGCGGCCACGCCACGCTGGCCACCGCGCACGTCCTGCACTCGACGGGGGCCGCGACCGGCACGGTGCGGTTCGCCGCCCGCTGCGGCATCCTCACGGCGACCACCGCCGAGGACGGCACCATCACCCTGGACTTCCCCACCTCCTCGCTCAAGGAGGAGCCGGTCCCGGCGGGCCTCGCCGAGGCGCTGGGCGCCCCGGTGCTCTCGGCCCACGACACCTCCGCCGACATCGGCGACCTCCTGGTGGAGCTGCCCGACGAGGCGGCCGTACGCGCGCTGGCGCCCGACGCCCGCGCGCTCGGGCGGCACTCCAGGCGCGGCATCATCGCCACGGCGGCGGCCGGTGACCCCGCCTCGGGGTACGACTACGTCTCGCGCTGCTTCTTCCCCAACGTCGGCGTCGACGAGGACCCGGTGACGGGCAGCGCCCACACCGCGCTCGCGCCCTTCTGGTCGGCGCGCCTGGGCCGCGCCGAGCTGACCGGCCTCCAGGCCTCGGCCCGCTCCGGGCTCGTCCGCACCCATGTGCGCGGCGAGCGAACCCTCCTCATCGGCCGCGCGGTGACGGTCATCGAGGGCGACCTGCTGACCGCGCCGTAGGCGCGCCGCAACGGCGTAAGGGGCATACGCCTTGGTCGTACGCCCCTTACCGCGACCCCCGCACCGCTCACATCGTCGGCAGCCAGCTCACCTTCCCCGCGAGCAGCGCGTACCCCACGAAGGCCCCGATGTCGAGCAGTGCATGCGCCACCACGAGCGGGCCGACACGCTGCCAGCGCCGGTAGAGCAGGACGAAGACCACGCCCATCACCATGTTCCCGACGAAGCCGCCGATGCCCTGGTAGAGGTGGTAGGAACCGCGCAGCACCGAGCTCGCGACGAGCGCGGCCATCGGCGTCCAGCCCAACTGGCCGAGTCTGCGCAGCAGATACCCGACCACGATCACTTCTTCCAGCACGGAGTTCTGCAGCGCCGAGAGGACGAGCACCGGATACTTCCACCACACGTCCGGAAGCGACTCGGGGACCACGGTCAGATTGCCGCCCGCCGCGCGAGCCACCAGATAGAAGGCGAGCCCCGCACTGCCGATCCCGGCGGCGATCACAACGCCCCGGCCGAGGTCGGACCAGGGCCGCGTCCGGTCGAAACCGATCACCCGCAGACCACCGGCCCGCTCCCGCACCAGCAGGTGCGCGACCAGCGCGACGGGCACGAGCGCGGTCGCGATGCCGACGAGCTGCCAGGTGAGATCGAGCCACGGCCGCCCGGGCGCCAGCGAGGAGTTGAGGTGCGCCGCCTGGTGCTTGAGTCCGCCCGGCCTGGTGAGCGATCCGACGAAGCTGATCAGCGCCGACACTCCGCTCGCGCCGAGCGAGAGCGCCAGCACGAGCACCGTCTCGGACCGCAGGATCCGCGGTGAACTCCCCTGTCCGGGAAGAGAATCAGCCACACGCCCGGCCTCCACCTGCACACCTGCCTCCAGTTGACGAATCCCGTCCCTTCCCCACCGCCGCCCCGCTAGGGTCTCGAAGGACTTGACGAAGATCGTGCGCGACAGGCCGGGGGGCGGGCGCCATGGCGTTGGTGCGGTCCCCTTTTTCCTTGTTCAGGATTCAAGGAGGGGCACCACCGTCATGGGACGTCACAGCTTGCCCGACGCCGCCGCGACCGGGAGCACCGGGGAGGGCGCGGCCTCGGCGCGGCGGCGCACGATCGCCCTCGCCACCGCGCTCGTCCTGACGGTGGCCGGGGGCACGGCCGTCGCCGTGCAGCGCGGGCTGCTCACCTTCCGCCACTCCTGTACGGCGTCCGCGGTGCGGCTGGATCTGGTCGCCTCGCCCGATGTGGCGCCCGCCGTGGAGGCCGTCGCCGACCGGGCCCGCCAGAAGAAGATCGCTTCGGACGGCTCGTGCATGGACGTGCGGGTGAGCGCCCGCGACTCCTACCAGGTCGCGGCTTCGTTCGCCGCGCACGCCAAGCCCGACTTCTCGGTGTGGATTCCCGACGCGTCGATGTGGGTGGACCGGGTGAAGGACACCGGCGGCTCGGCCACCGTCGTCACCGCGGGACACGTCGCCGCCTCCCCCGTCGCCCTCGCCGCGGTCCCGGCGGCCGCCAAGTCGCTCGGCTGGCCGGCGAAGACGTACACCTGGGCCGCGGTGGCCGAGGCCGCCGGGCAGGACGGCACGGTACGCCTGGGCTCGGCCGACCCGGCGCACAGCGCCTGCGGACTGCTCGCGCTGAGTTCCGTCGGCAAGTCGGCGGCGAGCGGGGGAGGCGACGGCGCAGCCCGCACCGCGGCCCTCGCCAAGCTGCTCTCCCAGCGGGTCTCGGACCACGACGGGCAGGTGGTGGACACGCTGCCGCGCGACAACTCGGCCGCGGAGAGCGGCAACGCACGCCGCAACCAGACGTTGTTCCTGTCCGAACAGGCGGCCTTCGCGTACAACGCCTCGCACGGCGCCGACCGCAGGGTGCGGCTCTTCTACCCCAAGGACGGCGCGCCGCAGCTCGACTATCCGTACACGATGATCCGTGAGGCGGGCATGCGCACCAACGAGAGCCGGGCGGCGATGCGCTTTCTGACGCTGCTCGGCGACCCCGGGTCCGTGCGCGTACTGGCCGCACAGGGGTTCCGCCCGCCGGGCGAGAGCCTGGCCGCTCCGGTCGCCTCGGCCGCCGTGGGCAGCTCTCCGCAGCCGTACGCCGGCGCCACCGCCGAGCCTCCCTCCGCCCAGGAGCTGCAGGACGCGCTCGGCATGTGGACGATCACCGTGCAGAGCGCACGGCTGACGACGGTGGTGGACGTGTCCGGCTCGATGGCGGCCATCGTGCCGGGCTCGGGCGGCCGCTCACGGATGGAGGTCACCCGCGCCTCGCTGCTGCGGGCGCTGGCACGGTTCACCCCCGATGACGAGATGGGCCTGTGGGACTCCTCCACCCGCCTCGACGGCTCACGCGCCTACCGTGAGCTGGTGCCGACCGCCCGGCTCGGCGACCCGGCGGGCGCCGGCCGCACCCAGCGCGACCGGCTGTCGGACGCCTTCGCCGCGCTGAGACCGGTGCCGGGCGGCGCCACCGGGCTCTTCGACACGACGCTGGCCGCGTACCAGGAGGCGACCAGGACGTACGCGAGCGGCAAGGTCAACGCGGTGGTGCTGCTCACCGACGGCGCCCACGAGGACCCAGGGAGCATCTCGCGGGCCGACCTGGTCGCGCGGCTGGAGAAGCTCACCGATCCCTCGAAGCCGGTGCCGCTGATCGTGATCGCGGTCGGCCCGGACGCCGATCGCGAAGAGGCGCGGCAGATCGCGCGGGCGACGGGCGGCGCCGGGTACCAGGTGAACGACCCGGCCGGCCTCCAGGCCGTGATCCTCGGGGCGATCATGGGCCTGGGCCGGGCACAGCACCGCGGCTAACGCCCCGACGGGCCGGGGAAGCCCGTGGGCCAGGTGTGCACGGGCTCGCCCGCCAGCATCAGCTCCCGGTAGCGCCGTGTGGTGGCCGCGAGCGCCGCGTCCCGGCCCAGCCCCGCGGTCAGCGCCCGGTGGTAGGTGTCGACCTGCCAGGACGCGCCGTTGACGCGGCGCCGGCACCGCTCCTCGATGATGCCGAGGTAGTGGTCCCGGTCGGCCGGCTCGATCCCCCACGCGTCGAGCCCGGACGCCGCCAGCGGCAGCAGCTCCTCGCGTACGAGCTTGACGGCCGGCACCCGGGCGAGGCTTCCGCCGCGCCGGGGCGCCGGCCACAGCAGCTCGGCGTCGATGCCGTAGCGGCACGCGGTGTCGAAGTTGGCGGCCGCCGACTCGAACGGCAGCCGCGTCCACACCGGCCGGGCGTCCTCCGCCAGGGCGCGCACCAGGCCGTAGTAGAACGCCGCGTTGGCGAGGACGTCGGCGACGGTGGGCCCGGCCGGGAGCACCCGGTTCTCGACCCGGAGGTGCGGGACGCCGTCTGCGATGCCGTACACCGGCCGGTTCCATCGGTAGATCGTGCCGTTGTGCAGCACCAGTTCCTTCAGGCGCGGCACCCCGCCGTCCGCGATGACCCGCAGCGGCTCCTCCTCGTCGCAGATGGGCAGCAGCGGCGGGAAGAAGCGCAGGTTCTCCTCGAAGAGCTCGTACGCCGAGCTCACCCAGCGTTCCCCGAACCAGGTGCGCGGCCGCACCCCCTGGGCCCGCAGCTCGGCCGGCCTGGTGTCGGTGGCCTGCTCGAAGAGCGGCGGCCGCGACTCGCGCCACAGCTCCCGCCCGAACAGGAAGGGCGCGTTGGCGCCCACCGCGATCTGCACGGCGGCGACCACCTGCGCCGCGTTCCACACCGCGGCGAAGCGCGCGGGCGTCACCTGGAGGTGCAACTGCACGGAGGTGCAGGCCGCTTCGGGGGTGATCGAGGCGGAGGTGCACACGAGCCGTTCCACGCCCTGGATGTCGAGCGTGAAATCCTCCCCGCGGGCGGCCACGATCTGATCGTTCAGCAGGGTGTAGCGATCGACGTCGGAAAGGTTCCCGGATACGAGATCGTCCTGGCCCAGGGTCGGCAGAATTCCGATCATGATGATGCCCGCCTCGACCTCGGCGGCTTTGCGATCGGCATAACCGAGCCCGGTCCTCAACTCCTCGGCGAGCTGATCGAATACCCGGCCGCCGAGCCGGTGCGGGGCAATGTTGACCTCCAGGTTGAACATTCCGAGTTCGGTCTGGAAATCCCTGCTCGCGATGCGCTCCAGCACCTCGCCATTCATCATGCGCGGCATACCGTCGGGACCCGCGAGATTCAGTTCCAGCTCCAGCCCCATCAGGTTCCTGGGACGGTCGAACCGCTTCTGGTCCAACAGCTTCCCCAGCCCCTCCAGGCACTGGTGCAGCTTGTCCCGGTAACGGTGCCGATCGGACAGGTCGAATCCGCCTGCCACGACCTTCTCCCCCATCGAAGGGTCCCTCCTCGAATGGGCAGCCAGCGACACCGGCCGCTCGCGTCATGGTCGATAATGCCCCGGCAGACTGATCCATAACGCCTGCGCGGGCGACGCCACCGGAGTAGCGTCGGGGGCCAGGGCCCGCGGCACATTCAGCGGGCATACGGCAACGTGCAGTTACCGCCCGCTCGGTAATGGTGAAAAACACCGACGAGATTCGGCCGACCCCCGGCGGGACGGCATTCCAGGTGGGGGACCCGCACCGGATATGTGCCCGGGTGAATCGCCCGCACGGAAGGACCTGATACCGACTTGCGGGCAATATCGGCGACAGCTAGACGAAACACTGCGTGAACACGTGTCGTATAAACTCCGCAAACGAGGCAGAGAGTTGGCGCCCCGGCCATCGCTCGACGGCCCCCCTCTGACCCCGCACCGCAGACAGCGCCGTCCGCACTGCCCACGCATCACCGTGTCTCCGAAGTGAGAGGCGACCCACCATGCCGCTGCATGTCCCCCCGGCCCCCGCGCCCGCCCTGCGCAGCGTACTCGCGGCACTCGGTTCCCCCACCGCCGTACGCGAGGCCCGCACCCCGGCCCTCCGCTCCGCCGAAGGCCCGCTCACCCCCGAACTCCCGCTCCCGCTCCACGTCCTGGACGGGATCACCCCGGGCGGCCGGACCCCGCGCACCCGCTTGGCCGGCTGGCGCTTCCTCATCAGCGGCCCCGACCATCCGGTCGCCGCCGCGGACACCCGCCTCACCCCGGACGGCTGGGCCTTCTCGCACTTCTTCGAGGGCCCCTACATCGCCTCGACCCAGCGCGCCCTGCGCCAGGCCGAGCTGCTCACCCCGCACTACCAGCCCCGGCTGCTCTCGGTCCCCGAGCTGTACATGCTGACGCTGTGGCTGCACTCCGACGCCACCGCCGACGGCGCCTCGGGCTCCCCCGCACCGCACGACCTGCTGGTGCCGCTGGCGCCCGCGCCGCCCGGCATCTGCGCCCACCGCCCGCTGCGGGTGAGCGAGCTGCTGCCGGTCCTGACCCTTCGTCTGGCTCCCGCTCCGCTGCTCGGCCAGCCCGTCTGACCTCGCCTTCGGCGACGCGCGAGAAAAGTGCCCCGCGACCGGTGTGGTGGCGGGGCACTGGTGTGTCTATGCTGCGTACGCGCCGCCTCCGCCATACGGGCTAGTCCCGGCGGGCCACTGCGAACCACCCGAAAAGACAGGCCAGTTGAGCTGAACCGTCCGCACGGGTGATACGTCATTAAGCAGTAGGAAGCGCTGCCGCGAAATCCCTGCGGATTGACGCCCGTGGGGCAACACTGGGATCGGACCGACCGACTTACTACGGGGGGCGGCCATGAACAACGCATCGAGCCGCAGCACACTCACCACGACGCAGCGAAAGAACGCATCCATGTGCCAGCACCAGCCAGCCTGCCCTACAGCCTTCTCCGCCGACCGGGAAGCCGCGAAGCCCGTGGCACACCACCCGGAGCAGGGGTGGAGCCTGCTGTGCAACGGTGTCCTGCTCTTCGAGGACACCGGTGAGCTGCTGCCGGACGGGCAGATCATCGCCCCGCACCGGTCGCTCACGGCGGAGCAGGTGGCGACGGCCGCCTGACGCGGCCTCGTTCGGCAGTTCTCGTACGGACCCGTCCCGTACGGACACCACAAGGGCCGGCCCGGGGAACATCCCCCGAACCGGCCCTTACGCATGTCCGGTCAGTTGTCGTACTCGTCCAAGGGCGGGCAGGAGCAGACCAGGTTGCGGTCGCCGAAGGCGCCGTCGATGCGGCGGACCGGCGGCCAGTACTTGTCGGCGGCCGACACGCCGGCCGGGAAGACGGCCTCCTCGCGGCTGTAGGCGTGGTTCCACTCGCCGCCGAGCGCGGCCGCGGTGTGCGGGGCGTTGGCCAGCGGGTTGTCGTCGGCCGGCCAGGCGCCGGAGGCGACCTTCTCGATCTCGCCGCGGATCGCGATCATCGTGTCGCAGAACCGGTCGATCTCGTTCAGGTCCTCGGACTCGGTGGGCTCGATCATCAGCGTGCCGGCCACCGGGAACGACATGGTCGGCGCGTGGAAGCCGTAGTCGATCAGGCGCTTGGCGATGTCGTCGACGCTGACGCCGGTCGCCTTGGACAGCGGCCGCAGGTCCACGATGCACTCGTGCGCGACGAGCCCGTTCGGGCCCGTGTAGAGCACCGGGTAGTGCGGCTCGAGGCGCTTGGCGATGTAGTTGGCGGCGAGCACGGCGACCTGGGTCGCGCGCTTGAGGCCCTCACCGCCCATGAGACGTACGTACGCCCACGAGATCGGCAGGATGCCCGCCGAGCCCCACGGCGCGGCCGAGATCGGGCCGACGCCCGTCTCGGGACCGGCGGTCGGCTGGAGCGGGTGGTTCGGCAGGTACGGCGCGAGGTGCGCGCGCACGCCGACCGGGCCGACGCCGGGGCCGCCGCCGCCGTGCGGGATGCAGAACGTCTTGTGCAGGTTGAGGTGCGAGACGTCGCCGCCGAACTTGCCCGGCTTGGCGAGGCCCACCAGGGCGTTGAGGTTGGCACCGTCGACGTACACCTGGCCGCCGGCCTCGTGGACCAGACCGCAGATCTCCGCGACGTGCTCCTCGAACACACCGTGGGTCGACGGGTAGGTGATCATCAGCACCGACAGCTCGTCGCGGTACTGCTCGATCTTGGCGCGCAGGTCGTCCGCGTCGACCTCGCCGTCGTCGGCGGTCTTGACGACGACGACCTTCATGCCGGCCATCACGGCGCTCGCGGCGTTGGTGCCGTGCGCGGAGGACGGGATGAGGCAGATGGTGCGCTGGGTGTCGCCGTTGGCGCGGTGGTAGGCGCGGACCGCGAGCAGACCCGCGAGCTCGCCCTGCGAACCGGCATTGGGCTGGATGGACACCGCGTCGTACCCGGTGACCTCGGCGAGCCGCTCCTCCAGCTCACGGATGAGCGTGAGGTATCCGGCGGCCTGCTCGACCGGCGCGAAGGGGTGCATCTGCCCGAACTCGGGCCAGGTCACCGGCTCCATCTCGGTGGTCGCGTTCAGCTTCATGGTGCAGGAGCCGAGCGGGATCATGCCGCGGTCGAGCGCGTAGTCGCGGTCGGCGAGCTTGCGCAGGTAGCGCAGCATCGCGGTCTCGGAGCGGTGCTGGTGGAAGACCGGGTGGGTCAGGAAGTCGTCGGTACGCAGCAGGGCGTCGGGCAGCGTGTCGGCGGCCACCTCGTCCAGCGCCTCCACGTCGGCGTCGACCCCGAACGCGGCCCAGACGGCGGCGAGTTGGGCGCGCGTGGTGGTCTCGTCGCAGGCGAGGGAGACGGTGTCCGCGTCCACCAGGTGCAGGTTGACCCCGCCCTCGCGGGCCGCGGCGACGGCCTCGGCGGCCTTGCCCGGCACCCGTACGGTCAGCGTGTCGAAGTAGGCGCCGTGCACGACGTCGACCCCGGCGGCCCTCAGGCCCTCGGCGAGCACGACGGCGTAGCGGTGGGTGCGCCGGGCGATCTGCCGCAGCCCGTCCGGGCCGTGGTAGACGGCGTACATCCCGGCCATGACGGCCAGCAGCACCTGCGCGGTGCAGATGTTGCTGGTGGCCTTCTCACGACGGATGTGCTGCTCACGGGTCTGCAGGGCCAGCCGGTAGGCCTTGTTGCCGTCCGCGTCGACGGAGACGCCGACCAGGCGGCCGGGCAGGCTGCGGGCGAACTTCTCCTGGACCGCCATGAATCCGGCGTGCGGGCCGCCGAAGCCCATCGGGACGCCGAAGCGCTGGGTCGTACCGACGGCGATGTCGGCGCCGAGCGAGCCGGGCGAGGCGAGCAGCGTGAGCGCGAGCAGGTCGGCGGCGACGGTGACGATCGCGCCGAGCTCGTGGGCCGCGTCGATGACGGGCTTGAGGTCGCGGACCCGGCCGGAGGCGCCCGGGTACTGGAGCAGCACGCCGAAGACGCCGCGTTCGACGATCTCGGCGGGGATGCCCTCGCTCAGGTCGGCGACGACGACCTCGACGCCGGTGGGCTCGGCGCGCGTCTGGATCACGGCGACGGTCTGCGGCAGGGTGTCGGCGTCGACCAGGAAGACCCCGCCCTTGACCTTGCCCACGCGCCGGGACAGGGCGAGCGCCTCGGCGGCGGCGGTGCCCTCGTCGAGCAGCGAGGCGCCCGAGGTGGGCAGGCCGGTCAGCTCGGCGACCATGGTCTGGAAGTTGAGCAGCGCCTCCAGGCGGCCCTGCGAGATCTCCGGCTGGTAGGGCGTGTACGCCGTGTACCAGGCCGGGTTCTCCATGACGTTGCGCAGGATCACCGGCGGCGTGAAGGTGCCGTAGTAGCCGAGACCGATCATGGGGGCGAGCACCTGGTTGCGGTCGGCGAGCCGGCGCAGCTCGGCGAGCACCTCGGCCTCGGTCCGCGCCTCGGGCAGCCCCAGCGCCCCGGCGCTCTTGATGACCTCGGGAACGGCGGCGGCGGTCAGCTCGTCGAGCGAGCCGTAGCCGACCTGCGCGAGCATCTTCGCCTGGGCCCCGGCATCGGGCCCGATGTGGCGCTGCTCGAACGGGATGCCACGCTCAAGGCTGCTGAGCGGAATGCGGTTGGCGGTCATTACGGAGGCCTCCTGGTCGCACGACCTGCGAGGGGCACCACGGCGCGGGTGCCCGGACGGCCTCCCCCTCTGTCATCTCAACCTGAGAGCTTCACCGGGCGCGCGGGGGCGACCGGTTTTCACCGTCGGTGAGGAAAGGTTCCGCCCGGGCCGGAGTGCCCGTGCTTCCCCCGTCCTGCTTTCCAGAGTGACCTCGTCCGTGCGGTCCGTGGGCCTGAGAGATTCCGGGGAGGAGTTGCTCCTTCGGCGCCCGCCGAGAACTCAGGGAGCTCGCCGGAGGGCTCTCCCGCACGGGGTCAGCAGCCGTTTGCCAGCCTACCAGCGAGGTCCGAGCCCGATTCTTTGTTCCATGTCTCAAGTGGCCAACACTCACGATGTGCACTTTCGTAGTGCTTATGGAGCAGTTGTAACCGGTTGCGACCAGTTGGAGGGACCGTGCAGACCGATATCGATCCGCGCAGCCTGATCGGCCGCAAGGCGTACGACCGGAGTGGACACAAGATCGGAACGGTGGACGAGGTCTACCTCGACGACGCGACGGGCGCACCCGAGTGGGCCGCCGTGCGCACCGGCCTGTTCAGCCGGGACGCCTTCGTCCCCCTGGAACCCAGCACCCTGGTCGAGGAGGCCCTGCACGTCCCCTACGATCGCGCCCTGATCAAGGACGCGCCCGACTTCGGCGTGGGCCGCCACCTCTCCCCGGAACAGGAGCTCCAGCTCTACCACCACTACGGTCTGGACACTGCGGCCCCCGACCCCGGCCCGCCGCCGTCCGACCGCGATTTCGGCCGGCTCGCGGGCGGCGACATCTGACCCCCGACGACAGCCTCCCCGTCCCCGGCCTCGCCCTCTCCCTGCGCCGCGTCCCTTTCACCGACGAGCGGCAGCGGCTCCGCCGCCGTGAGGCCGGGATCGTCCACCCGGAAGGTGCGCACCCGGCCGGGCGCCCCTGATGTCGGCGTCTCGAACCGCACGGTGACCCGGCCGACCCCGCTGCCCTGCACCCACCCCGGCCCGTACTCGGCATGCCGCACGTCGTGCCCGGCCAGCCACCGCCGCTGAGCCGGATCCGGTTCGGCCTCGGCCTCCACCGGCTCCGCCGGGCCCTGCTCGCCCTCTGGCTCCTCCTCCGCACGCTCCCCCGCGGCCTGGGCGAACAGGTCCTCCTGCGTGAAGTCGGCGAGCCCGCTGACCCCCACGCCGAGGAGCCGCACACCGCCCGTCGTGTCCACGGAGTCGAGCAGGCGCCCGGCGGCCTCGCGCACCACCGCCGGGTCGTCCGTGGGGCCGCGCAGCGTCTCGGACCGGGTCAGCGTCGAGAAGTCGTAGCGGCGGACCTTGAGCACGATGGTCCGGCCCGAGTGCCCCGACCCGCGCAGCCGCTGCACGCACCGGTCCGCGAGCCGCCCCACCTCGCTGGTGATCCGCCCCCGGTCGTGCAGGTCGATGTCGAAGGTGTCCTCCACCGACACCGACTTCGCGTCCCGCTCGGCCACCACCGGCCGGTCGTCGTACCCCGCCGCCATCCGGAACAGCGACGCCCCGTGCGACTTCCCCAGCAGCCGTACGAGCTCGTCCTCCCCCGCCTCGACGAGATCGGCGACCGTGGCCATCCCGGCGCGCCGCAGATGCTCCCCGGTGGCCGGCCCCACGCCCGGCAGGGTGCGCACCGTCATCGGCGCGAGAAGCTCCCGCTCGGTGCCCGGTTCTATGAGCACGAGCCCGTCCGGCTTCGCCTGCTCGGAGGCGATCTTGGCGAGCATCTTGGATCCGGCGAGCCCCACCGATCCGCTCAGCCCGGTGACCGCCCTGATGTCCCTGCGCAGCCGCTCACCGGCCTCCCGGGCCGAGGCCGACCCGAAGGCCACCCCGCCGGCCTCCAGGTCCACGAAGGCCTCGTCCAGGCTCAGCGGCTCGACCAGCGGGGACAGCCGCCCGAGCAGCTCCATCACCTGCTCGCTGATCGTGCGGTACAGCTGGAAGCGCGGCACCAGATAGGCCGCGTTCGGACAGAGGCTGCGAGCCTGCGCCATCGGCATCGCCGAGCGCACGCCGAACCGTCTGGCCTCGTACGACGCCGTGGAGACCACCCCGCGCGGCCCGAGCCCGCCGACGATGACCGGCTTTCCGCGCAGGCTGGGCTTCGACGCCTGCTCTGCGGCGGCGAAGAAGGCATCCATGTCCAGATGCAGGATGGTCGGCGCGGCTCTCACACGACCGATGCTGCCGTACGCCACTGACAATCGGCCCGGCGGCGCCGCCGGGGAGGTCAGACCGCCCGGTTGCGCCGTCTGGCCAGCTCGTCGGCCGGGTTGTGCCCGACCAGGGTCTCACCGGTGTCCACGCGCTCGCCGTGCAGCTGCGACAAGGCCGCCTCGACGTCCCGCCACACCACGCCCACGGCGATCCCGAAGATGCCCTGGCCGCCCTGGAGCAGGTTCACGACCTCGTCCGGGGACGCGCACTCGTACACCGTGGCCCCGTCGCTCATCAGCGTCATCCGCTCCAGGTCGCGAAAGCCGCGGTCCCGCAGGTGCTGCACGGCCGCGCGGATGTTCTGGAGGGCTACGCCGGTGTCCAGGAAACGCTTGACGATCTTCAGGACGACGACGTCCCGGAAGCTGTAGAGACGCTGGGTGCCCGATCCGTACGCCGGACGGACACTGGGCTCGACCAGGCCGGTGCGGGCCCAGTAGTCGAGCTGTCGGTAGGTGATCCCCGCCGCCGCACACGCGGTCGGCCCCCGGTATCCGATCGTTTCGGTACTCGGGTCGGCCGCACTGCTGTGGAGCGGGTACGGCCCGCCCTCCCCCGGACTACGTCCGGGAGCGCCCCCTGCCGTACCGTCGCCGCTCATTCTCACGCCGACCCTCCGTCCTTGACCTGCCCACTCGACGGTAGGCAGTCACTCGGGGTGCGTCAACGATCGCCACACTCGGCACGCCGAGTGATAATCACCCTGAGAGTGGTTTCCCGTGACTCTCCAGCGGGAAAGGCTACTCGAATGCGCCGAAACACCCCCGGCGCACGCACCGCGCACGCCGCCATCGCGAGGGCCGCCGGATCACGTATCCGGAGCTCACTGGCTGTTGGTGCCGAAGTCCTCGGGCGAGATCTGGTCGAGGAACTCGCGGAACTTCTCCACCTCGTCCTCCTGCTCGTCCGGGATGGCGATTCCCGCGTCGTCGAGGACACCGTCACTGCCGTAGATCGGCGTTCCGGTGCGCAAGGCCAGCGCTATGGCGTCGGACGGCCGAGCGCTCACCTCGACCCCACTGGCAAAGACCAGCTCCGCGTAGAAGACGCCTTCACGCAGGTCCGTGATGCGGACCTCGGTCAGCTCCTGGCCCACGGCCTCCAGCACGTCCTTGAAAAGGTCGTGCGTCAAGGGCCGCGCCGGCGCCATCCCCTGCTGGGCGAAGGCGATCGCGGTCGCCTCCCCCGGACCGATCCAGATGGGGAGGTACCGATCGCCTCCCACTTCACGCAGGAGCACGATCGGTTGGTTGGAGGGCATTTCCACCCGGACACCCACGACGTCGAGCTCGTTCACACAGCAACCCTAGGACGTGCTCGGCAGGTTTGGGTAGTCGGGCACCTACAAGATCAGTGAAGCCGGACACCCAGAGCGGTCTGCACCAGGGCCGCGTGGAGCCGCACGGAGAGGGCCGCGAGCTCCTTCGTGGTGGCCTCCGCATGGGCCCTGGTCTGCGGATTGCGGTGCAGCCGCAAGGGTGCGACCACCTGCTCGACCAGCCCGGCCTCGCGGTCCGCGGCGGCCTTCATGGCGCGCAGATGCCGCGGTTCCAGACCGAACCGCCCCAGATCCGCCACAAGACGTGCCACATTCACCGACTCCGCGTCGAAGCCGCCCTCGGGGCCGGGCGTGACCAGCCCGTACGACTCCCACTCGGCGAGCTCCGCCTCGGTGACCTCGGCGGCCGCCATCAGCTCCGCGCGGCCCACCCGGGCGGCCGTGGGACGGTCGGCGTCGGGCTCGCCGAAGCCGTCCGGCAGTTCCCGGGACCCGCCCGGTGCGGGCAGGGCAGGCTGCTCACCGCGGCCCAGCGCGTCCAGGTGCTCGCGGATGACCCGGAGCGGCAGATAGTGGTCCCGCTGCATCCGCAGCACCTGCGCCAGCCGCTCGACGTCCTCGGCACTGAATTTGCGGTACCCGGACGGCGTACGCCGCGGCTCCACCAGGCCCTCGGACTCCAGGAACCGGATCTTGGAGATCGTCACCTCGGGAAATTCGTCCCGCAGCTGGTTGAGCACCCCGCCGATGCTCATCAGCCGACCGCCCGCGGCGGCGGTGCCGGATCCGGCACCGCCCGTCGGTGTCTGCAGCATGAACCTTCCCTGGGCCGGTTCTCAGAGCGCGCGCTGGCTCGCGTAGAAGACCAGCCGGTACTTCCCGATCTGGACCTCGTCGCCGTTGGCCAGGTCGACGGAGTCGATCCGCTCTCGGTTCACATACGTGCCATTGAGGCTGCCGACGTCGGAGACGGTGAAACGCCCGTCGGGACCGCGCCGGAACTCCACGTGGCGACGCGAGACCGTCACGTCGTCCAGGAAGATGTCGCTCTGCGGATGACGGCCCGCCGTGGTCAGCTCGCCGTCCAGGAGGAAGCGGCTTCCCGAGTTCGGCCCGCGGCGCACCACCAGGAGCGCCGAGCCCTGCGGCAGGGCGTCGACGGCGGCCTGCGCCTCCGGGGAGAGCGACGGCAGCTGCGTCTGGCCCGTCACCTCGGCGTCGTACGCCTCAAGGCCCGAGATCGAGATGGTCGAGGTGGTCTCGGAGGCGCGCTCCGGAACGACACCCGGCCGCAGCGGGGCGCCGCAGTTGGAGCAGAAGCGGCTGGCGGCAGCATTGCTGTGCCCGCACCTCGTACAAACAGGCATGCCCGACATCGACGGATCCTCCTGCCGCGGCGGCACCGCGTGGGCACTGGTGGCATACGGGTCGGAGCCAAACCCTCCACCCGTACCTGAGGTTGACGGTTCCCCGAAACCTATGCGCCCTGCACCCGCAGGGTCAACAGACGACGCGCCCGGAATGTCACCACCGGAACCAGCCACCTCATCACGGAACAGCGGGCGCTCGCCGCCCTGCTCCTCCGGCCCACCGGGGCGCTGAGCACGGTGCCTGGCGGCGTTGCCGCCGTCCTGGCGTGCGCTCTTGCCGAACAACTTCGCAAACAACTTCACGGGCGATTCCCCTTGACCGAAATAGACCCGCCCGTGGGGCAGGACGAACCCAGAATCAACACACCTGCCGACCCGGACATCCTCACAACGTCCGTATCCGCCAAACAGTTTCCACCACGCACCACTGTTACGGAGCGGCGACCCCCCGCAACCTCCTGCCCTTGTGCGGCAGGTCTCACGCCCGCCCTCATCAGTGCGAGGACGACTGAGCGTAGTCAGGCCGCTTCGCGACTCGCAAGGCGCTCACAACGATCTTCTCCGAGCGGACCACAGTGGCGGTGGCCTGCTCCTTCTCCAGAGTCTGCACGACGCCGCCGGGGATGTTGAGAGCCGGCTCCAGGTCCTGCGGCTTGCCGATCACCTTGAAGACGTACGGCGCGGTGACCTTCCTGCCGTCGACGCCGATCCCCCCGGTCTCGTCCGAGAAGAACGTATTGGCCACCACGCGGACGTCGTTGACCTGGATCGCCTCCGCCCCCGCCGCCCGCAGTTCCTGCACCGTGTCAAGCACCTTGTCCGCCTCGACGGCGCCCTTGGGGTCGCTGATCGTCAACGTGATGCCGGGCCCCTGCGCCGCGACCGTGCCGGCCAGGATGCCGAGCTGCTGCTCCTTCTCCACGGTCTGCTTGCGCGCCTCCTCCGCCTGGTTCGAGCTGGTCTCCAGCTCGGTGCGCTGGCCCTCCAGACGCTGCTTCTCATCCTCAAGACGCTTCGTACGCGAATCCAGTTCATCCAGGATGCGCACCAGATCCTCCTGGCGGGCGCCGCGCAGCGCGCTGTTGTCGCTGTTGGAGCGGACCTGGATCGCCAAGCCGAGGCCGAGGACGAAGAGCAGCAGCGCCACGATGAGCTGCGCTCGGCTGATCCGCGGCGGCCAGAGCCCCGCGGCAAGCCGCTGACGCCCCGTCAGTTCGGCCTTGGTCTCGCCGGATTCACCCGGAGCGTCGACGGGCCGCTCCTCGCCGCCGTCACCCTGATCGGTGTTCTTCACGTCGCTCACCGGCCTCAGGCCCTGAAGACGTGCCGGCGGATGGCGGCCGCGTTGGAGAAGATCCGGATGCCGAGCACCACGACGACGCCGGTCGACAGCTGCGCGCCGACGCCCAGCTTGTCACCGAGGAAGACGATCAGAGCCGCGACCACCACGTTGGAGAGGAAGGAGACCACGAAGACCTTGTCGACAAAGATGCCGTCGAGCATGGCTCGGAGCCCGCCGAAGACCGCGTCGAGTGCCGCGACGACGGCGATCGGCAGATACGGCTCGACCACCGCAGGCACCTCGGGCCGGACGAAAAGTCCGACCACGACTCCCACGACGAGGCCAAGTACGGCGATCACGATGTGCCCTTCCCTGTGTCGGCCGCGCCCTTGCCGGCGCCCGTGGCCATTGGCTTTGCTGTGCGTACGGTCAGGCTCGGCGCCGCGGGCAGACGCACGTCGGCCTCGGCCGAAATGCTCGCCCTGATCCCGTAGTTCTGCTCCAGTACGTGCAGGTACTGACCGTCCGCGCTGTCCTGGAAGTCCGTACTCAGCTTCTTGCCGTCCCCCACCGCGAGGACCGTGTACGGCGGCACCAGAGGCCTGTTGTCGACCAGTATGGCGTCGCCCGCGGCCCGGATCGCCGAAAACGACGTCAGCCGCTGGCCGTTGATGGCGATGGCCTCCGCGCCCGACTGCCACAGCCCGTTGACCACGCGCTGCATGTCACGGTCCCGTACCCGGCCGGTGTCGGCGAAGGTCGTGCTCTCACGCGGGCGGCTGCCGTCGCCCTGGGCGGTGTCCTTGGCGTCGTCGACGACCAGCTTCACGCCCGGCCCGTGCACCTCGGTCGCGCCGGACAACAGCGCCACCAGTTCGCCCTGGTCGCCGCCGTGCTTCTCGAGCGCCTTGCGCTGCCGGTCCCCGACCTCGGTCCGCAGCCCGTCCACGTCGTCCTGCAGCTTGTCGGCGGCCTTGGTCTCCGACTCGACCCGGTCGATCAGCTCCTGGCGCTCCTTGGCGACCACAGGAGCGGTGATGCGGGCCTGCGCGGCCCCGACCGTCACCACCAGGGCGGCGAGCACCAGGCCCCCCGCGAGAGCGAGCTTGGCCCGCAGCGTGCGCGGCATCCCCGCTTCGCCCTCGGCCTCGCGGCGGGCGGTCGCCTCCGCGTAACCGTCGTCGAGCGCGTGGTCCATGACATTGGTCAGCAGCGACATCGACGCGTCGGGACGCGGGGGCGGAGACGGCGTGCTCCGAACGGGGGGCTGCTGCGACATGCCGCACATCGTCGCACGTCGGCACCGCTACCACCGAATGGCCCCACCGGTGTGCCGGGCCACGCCCACAGGGCCGGCCCGGCACACCCCTATGACCTCAGTGACCTGCGCTGTCGACCACCGCGGCCCACTCGTCGAGCAACGCCTGAGCCGACACGTCGTCCGGCCCCTCGGCCCACAGATGAGTGACGGCCTCGGCGGGATCGGGCAGCACCATCACCCAGCGGCCGTCGGCCTCGACGACCCGCACGCCGTCGGTCGTGTCCACGGACCGGCTCCCCGCCGCCTCCACGACCCGGCGCATCACCATGCCCTTGACCGCCCACGGAGTCGGGATGTCCCGCCGCAGCACATGCGCCTGCGGTATCCGCGCGTCGATCTGGCTGAGCGTGAGCTGGGTGCGCGCCACCAGACCGATGAGCCGCACGAAGGCGGCCGCTCCGTCGAAGACACTGCTGAACTCGGGCACGATGAACCCGCCGCGCCCGTCGCCACCGAAGATCGTGGATTCCTCGCGGCCCACCCGGGTCAGATCGTCCGGCGACGTGGTCGTCCACTCCACCTGAGTGCCGTGATAGGCGGCGACCTGCTCGGCGATCCTGGTGGTCGTCACCGGCAGCGCCACCCGACCACTGCGCCGTTCGGCCGCGACCAGGTCCAGCATGACCAGGAGCGCCCGGTCGTCCTCGACGATCCGGCCCCGCTCGTCGACCAGCGAGAGCCGCTCGCCCACCGGGTCGAACCGCACCCCGAACGCGGCCCGCGCCGAGGCGACGATCTCCCCGAGCCGCACGAGCCCGGCCCGCCGGCTCTCGGCGGACTCGGTGGGCCTGGACTCGTCCAGACCCGGATTGATCGTCAGCGAGTCGACCTTGAGCCGACCGAGAAGACTCGGCAGCACCAGACCGGCGCTGCCGTTGGACGCGTCGACGACGACCTTGAGCCCCGCCTCCGCGATCCCGGTGGTGTCGGCCGTGCGCAGCAGCGCCCCGGTGTAGGAGTCGAAGACGCTGGAGGGGAACTGAAGGTCTCCGATCTCCCCCGGGAACGCACGCCGGTACTCCTGGCGCGCGTAGACCCGGTCGAGCTTGCGCTGCCCGGCCTGCGACAGGTCCGCGCCCCGCTCGTCGAAGAACATGATGTCGACGGAGTCCGGAACGCCCGGCGACGTACGGATCATGATCCCGCCCGCACTGCCGCGCGCGGTCTGCTGCCGCGCGACCGGCAGCGGCACGTTCTCCAGATCCCGTACGTCTATGGCGCTGGCCTGCAGCGCCGAGATGACGGCCCGCTTGAGCGCTCGCGCACCACGGGAGTGGTCACGTGCCGTGGTGACGGTCGAGCCCTTCTTCAGCGTGGTGGCGTACGCGCCCGCGAGGCGAACGGCGAGCTCCGGGGTGATCTCGACGTTGAGGATCCCGGAGACGCCCCGGGCTCCGAAGAGATGGGCCTGGCCTCTCGACTCCCAGATCACCGACGTGTTCACGAAGGCGCCGGCCTCGATGGTCTTGAACGGGTAGACCCTCACGTTTCCCTGGACGATCGACTCCTCGCCGACCAGGCACTCGTCCCCGATGACGGCACCGTCCTCGATCCGGGCCGCCCGCATGATGTCGGTGTTCTTGCCGATCACACAGCCGCGCAGATTGCTGTGCTGGCCGATGTAGACGTTGTCGTGGACGACGGCCTTGTGCAGGAAGGCGCCGCTCTTGACGACCACGTTCGAACCCACGACGGTGTGCTCGCGGATCTCCACATCCGCTTCGACCTTCGCGTAGTCCCCCACATAGAGGGGGCCCCGGAGCACCGCGTCCGGATGCACCTCGGCACCTTCCGCGACCCATACGCCCGGGGAGATCTCGAATCCGTCGATCTCGACATCGACCTTGCCTTCGAGCACGTCGGCCTGCGCCTTGACGTAGCTCTCGTGCGTGCCGACGTCCTCCCAGTAGCCCTCGGCGACATAGCCGTAGATCGGCTTGCCCTCCTTCATCAGCTGCGGGAAGACGTCACCGGACCAGTCGACGGACTTGTCCGCCTCGACGTAGTCGAATACCTCGGGCTCCATCACGTAGATGCCCGTATTGACGGTGTCGGAGAAGACCTGTCCCCACGTCGGCTTCTCCAGGAAGCGCTCGACCTTGCCCTCTTCGTCGACGATCGTGATGCCGAATTCGAGGGGATTGGGCACACGGGTCAGGCACACCGTGACAAGGGCGCCCTTCTCCTTGTGGAAATTGATGAGATCGGTCAGATCGAAATCGGTGAGGGCATCACCCGAGATGACCAGAAAGGCATCGTCCTTGAGGGCTTCCTCGGCGTTCTTCACGCTGCCCGCGGTACCGAGGGGCTTCTCTTCGTTGGCATAGGTGAGCTCCATTCCGAGCTCTTCCCCGTCACCGAAATAGTTCCTGACGAGCGACGCCAGGAACTGCACGGTCACGACGGTCTCATTGAGCCCATGCCGCTTGAGCAGCCGCAGCACGTGCTCCATGATCGGCCGGTTCACCACCGGCAGGAGCGGCTTGGGCATGCTCGAAGTCATGGGACGAAGGCGTGTGCCTTCGCCGCCAGCCATCACGACGGCCTTCATGTCGGAAACGTCCTCCTTGCAGAGATGACGGTCTGGCCGACTTCACCCGCACGGGCAGGCCTCTGGCGTCACACATGGCTTCCGGCACGACACCGGGCCCGCGATCACCGAGCTCAATCGGCCGCTACGTCCGCCTTCACCAGTCGGCGGACCTGAACCACATACAAGATTCCTGCCCACCAATACAGAGTTGTACCCCATCCTGCGAACGCCCATCCGAAAATCGCCGCGAGGGAGGCGAGCCAACCGCTTCCGTCACTGAGCAGCAGCAGCGGGAACGCATACATCAGGTTGAAGGTCGCGGCCTTGCCCAGGAAGTTCACCTGGGGCGGCGGATAGCCGTGCCGGCGAAGGATGCCCACCATCACCAGAAGCATCAACTCGCGGGCCACCAGGGCGGCGGTCAGCCAAATCGGCAGAATCTCCCGCCAGGTGAGACCGACCAGCGTGGAAAGGATGTACAGGCGGTCGGCAGCAGGGTCGAGCAGCCGCCCGAGGCTGCTGATCTGGTTCCACCGCCGGGCGAGCTTTCCGTCCAGGTAGTCACTGACACCGCTCAGCGCCAATACCAGCAGAGCCCAGCCATCACTGTTCGGGCCGCCGAAGACGGGGCGGAGAATCAGCCACAGGAAGAGCGGTACGCCGACAAGGCGCGCCATGCTGAGAATATTGGGGATGGTGAGCACCCGGTCCGTCTGAACGCGAGTCTCCTGGACCTCCACCCGGGGGCCTCCTGTGGGAAACGTGCCAACGATGCCCCCTGACCCTACCGTCAGCGAGGGCCCCCGATACACCGGGGGTGCGGGCGCTCCTCCCGGGACCGCAACGGCAGCCCCCGAAACACCCGCAAACGCGAAAAAGCCCCGCACCGTGACCTGTATTCCTACAGATCCGGTGCGGGGCTTTTCCCACAATTTGTTCGGCGGCGTCCTACTCTCCCACAGGGTCCCCCCTGCAGTACCATCGGCGCTGAAAGGCTTAGCTTCCGGGTTCGGAATGTAACCGGGCGTTTCCCTAACGCTATGACCACCGAAACACTATGAAGTTGAACTCAACCGGCACACACCCATCCAGGCATGCGGGAGTTCGTTGCTTCAGAACAAACACAGTGGACGCGAGCAACTGAGGACAAGCCCTCGGCCTATTAGTACCAGTCAGCTCCACCCGTTACCGGGCTTCCACATCTGGCCTATCAACCCAGTCGTCTACTG
>NZ_QOLA01000020.1 GCF_003324565.1 Streptomyces sp. SDr-06
CAACATCGGTGACCTGGAGGCCTCCGAGCAGGTCTTCGACCTCCTGATGGGCAACGAGGTCGCGCCCCGCAAGGAGTTCATCACCAGCTCCGCCGCCACCCTGGACCGCTCACGCATCGACGCGTGAGGCTCTGTGGCGTGCTGTCCTGCGCTGCCGCGCTCGGTCTGTGTCGAGGGAGGAAGAGACCCACGTACAGGCCGGGAACGGCGAGTTGGCGACGAGGGGTCCGGCGAGGTGCGGACGGGGCGTTGGGCAGTCAGTCACCGTCGGAGTTGTGGCGACGCTCGTTCTCCTCTTGGAGACGGCGAGCCTTGTCGTGGAAGACCTGGCGTATCGCGGGGTCTTGGGCGCGAAGGGCGGCGGCGTCGAGCTCCTTCACCTGGGCAAGCACCTGTGCGGCGCTGCGGTCTCCGAGTCCGTCCGTGGTGCTCATGGCTACTCCAGGGGGCTTCGGGGGAGGGGTTCCCTCAGCGAACCAGGCGTACGGACGTGGTGCACGTCGAGCGGCTACTGGCGGTGACGGCTGTGTCCGAGAGGCCGAGGACGCAGGTGGGGACGGATGAGGGGCCCGGCGCCTCCGCGGGCCCCGCAGCGTCCCGATCGCGCTCGGTAGCGCCTTGTGCCCGCACGTCAGGACGCGGGAGTTGTCGTGCGGTGCTCGCAGGGGCGCCTCGTAGAGCCTGACGTGTCCTGAACTGCCGGGTGGGCGGGCCCAGTAGAGGGCGGCGGAAACGGTGAGCTTCGTCGGGCGGGAGGATTCGATGGCCTGCTCCACTCGGGCCCCGCGGGCGCCGGCACCGGACGCGCGTTGGCCCTGACGCCGATGGGAGGACGGCGTCAGGGCCGATGAACACGAACCGCCCGGAGGCGGGAGGGAGGTTCCACGTGTTGCTGTACTCAACGTCCGGGCCGCCCCGAGGTTACGGCCGCTGCCGGTACGGGAGCACCGAGAAAGGGCGGTGCGACGCCTGAAGGGGGCCTCCAAAGCATCCGGCGGAGCACAGAGGCCGCCCCGGGGCGGGCCCTGAGGCGGCGGGCACGGGACGCGGCGGGTTGTGGCGCTTGCCGGGGCGTGTCACGGTGAAACGACGGGCACGGCAGGCGAGGGCGGCCGTGCCGAGGGCCGGGTGCTCTCGCAGGCTCTGGGCATCTCGTGAACGAGTGGACCACGCCGATTCAGGCGGGACGATTTCCAGAGCCTTGAACTGATCTGGCGAATGCCCTCAGCCGCCGCCGTCGCCGTGCGCGTGGTTGAACGCGAACCTCTGGTACCCCCGCATCGCGCCGCCAGGAGCCGCCCTCCTGTGCCTGCGGCACGCACCGGGCCGTGAAGTCGACGCGGCCGCCCCCGAGCCGCCCGGAGGCTTGGTGCAACCGCGTGGACGCGTGCCGACGTCTTGGACGACGCCGGCCGGGGCCCCTGCCCCCCGTCCCACGGAGGTTCACTTGGAGATCATGATCCTGCCCCGCAGCAGCGAATGGGCGGACCTGACCCACGACGCCAGGGAACTGGCGGCCCGGTACGACCTGGGTGAGTTGCAGAGCTCCTTCCCGATCAAGGTCGGTCTGCGCCGCAAGAGTGTGCGCCGGGTCTACGTGTTCTATGCGGGTGTGGTCTGGCAGGACCCGGGTGCGCCAACGGAGGCCATGCGCTGGGCCGATGTCGGGGACTGGCGCGAGTCCACGACGGCGCATTACCAGAACGGCATGTACTCGTATACGGACTACTCCTACACGCTGACGCGGACTGATGGTGTGTCACTCAAGCTGGCGAGTACCTTCCACGACGGACGGATGAAGAAGCCACCGGTCGACACGTCCGGGCCTCCCCAGGCATATGCCTGCTCGGAGCTGTGCCGGATGGTGTGCGCCCATCTCGCTGAGACCAGGCTGCCTGGCACGCTGCAAGCCGTCCAACGCGGAGAACCGCAGGTCTTCGGCGGCATCACCTTGGCGCAGGACCGGATCGAGGTCGCGGGCGACAGTCTTTCCTGGGGCCTCGTGGAGGACCTGGGCGTGCGCAAGGGTGCGTTCCAGGTGACCGGCGGCGGCCGCCGCCGGCCGCTGTCCCGGCAGGTCTCCGACATCCCCCGCTTCACGCTGATGAAGGCCACGGCCGAAGCCCTCTTCCAGCACCACGGGAACCTCCCCCGGATCGGCTGAGGACCACGGCAACAGCAACGGGGCGCACCATCGGACTCATCGCGGCAGTCGGCCCGGCCACCGGGCAGCCCGCTCAACGGGCGCGCACGGCGGGGGCTCACATGCCGACGAGCCCGGATCCATGACGCGGATCCGGGCCCTGGCCACCGAGTAACGCGGTGGGTCACTCAGGTCGTGTCGGCTGCTGCCCGCTGTCCGACTTGCGGAGCAATACCGCCACCGCCAGCCCGGCGGTGACCACCGCGCACAAAACCGCGAGCGTGGTCGCGCCCGTGAACGAGCTGCCCAGGCTGTCCCTCAGAAGGTGTACGGAGGTGAACCGCGCGCCCACCGCATGAACCACCGCGGTGGCGACGGCCGCGGCCGCGCCCAGCGCCCAGACCCAGACGGGGTCGTGCAGGGGCAGGAGGCAGGCCAGGATCAGACAGATCGCCGCGATGCCCATGGACGCGTACGCCGCCGTGTTTCCGGACCGCGCGGCCGTGATGTCGGTCGGCAGATGGATCACGCCGATCATCAGCAGGGCGGCCGCGGCCGGCCAGCGAAGCACGGACCGCAGAGCCGGCACTCTAGCCGCCCCCGCAGTCGCCGGGGCTGCCTCGGGGGCAGGCCTGCCGACCGCAGGCGCGGATGACGGCGGCGGAGGGGCTCCGGTCGGAATCGCCGCCGCCTTGGGCGCGTCCTGGTCCGGCGACGCGGGGGACTGCGGACCGAAGGGACGCGGAGGCGGCTCCTGATGCGGCGCCTCGCGCTCAACGGATGCGTCAGCCCCCGGGCGGAAGCTGTTGATCAGCTCCGCCACCTCTTCGATGGGCCGTTCCGCCGCGGCCGCGCGCAGAGCCGTATCGGCTTCGTCGTCCGTGTGCGGGGGCTTCTTGAGGAGAGAGATCAGCTGGCGCACGTCGTCCAGCGGGCGCGAGACGGCAGCCATGTGGAGCGCCTCATCACCTGGCCGTGGTCGTTCACCAGTCTGGTTGAGGAGGTGCGCCAAGGAGGCGACCTCATCCAGAGGCCGGGACATGGCCGCGGTTTGGAGCAGAGTCAGATGGGTCGTGTCGCCCGTGTCGATCGGAGCCGGTTCGTCCGATATGGGGCTGGGAGCAGATGCCATGAAAGGTTCCTTTGCCGAAGTTGCTTGAGAGACCACTGCGGCAGCCCGTATGTGCTGTCTGGTACACACATCTGGGTTCCATCACAACGGACAGGCACCACCCCTGCCATTCCTGCCGGACCGCCGCCGAGCGCGTGCGCCGCCCCCTGCGACCTCCGGGCCGGGGCGCGTCAAACCTGGAGGAAACCCGCTTCGGCGCTGCTCCGGCAACGGCTTTCGCAGCCTTCGAAGCCCGCTCCAGCAGGGCCTCGGAGTGGACCGGCGATTGTCCGAGATCTCCGGGTGGGGCTCGGCCACATGGGTGGCGGGGAGGGGACGGCGAGTGGCTGTCCGGCGGGCGGTCGCACGGCCGGGGACGTGCCCGCCACGGCCTCCTCGCCAGGTAGTCCGGCCGCGACTCGCATGCCGTCCGGGCGCGGCCGTACCGCGGAACGCCGCATCGGTCGTGAGCGAATCGCCCTGCGGCCCGGACATGACCAGGTCCTCGACCGGCCCACCGGGACCGGCGTTGGCCACTCCGTGCGCAGTGCGGGTGTCGAACTCGGCCGGCTCTGCCGATCGTGCGTGTGAGGTAGGAGGCAGATCATGCGCGTTGGCCGTTCCGCGGCAAATCCCTTGAGCGGCACGAGAGTTGTGTCCTGACGGGCCAGCAGCGCGCGAGCGGCATCGTCAGGGAAGGGGCCGGGTCAGTGACTTGGCGGCGCGGTTCATTGGTCCTTGTGGCGTGCGTAGTGGCGGGCCACGCGGGCGCGGTTGCCGCAGGCCGGTCCGCAGAACTCCTGTCGAGGGTGGGCCTTGAGAAAGAACTGGAGGCACGCGGGGGCCTGGCATGGCCGCAGGGCTTCGCGGCGCTCACCGGCGAGGAGGGCAATCGCGTCGCGAGCGACGGCAGCCAACTCGATGTCGGCGGCCGACCCTGCTGGGGCCGACTTCTCCTCGATCCCCGGTTCGTCGGTGAGCTCGAGCCACGACGGCGCCGCGGCCGAGGCCTGGTTGACGATCGCCCGTGCCTCGGGTGGGTAGCCCGCTCCCTCGGATGCCGCCTGGATCAAAGTGCGTACGGCGTCCCGGAGTTCGGTGAATCGGGTCCGGTCGGCGTCGGCTCCACGCTGGTCCAGCCATGCGTCCAGGCCGTCCTGTCGACGGCCGCGGACAGCGTAGATGGTGTTGGCCAGTTCGAGGGCGAGGGAGGTTCCGGCATCCATAGCCTAATGATATCTGAGATCTGAATCCATTAGGAGGCCCTTGACGCCGTCACTTAACGGTCGTAGCTTCATTTCACCATTAGGTACCGCACTGAAGTCCCTTCGGCACGTGCCTCCCGCGTGCCCTTCTCCAGGAGTGAGCCCATGACTGCCCGCGCCCTCATCGTCATTGATGTCCAGGACTCGTTCCGCAACCATCCGCTGTGGAGGACCGTCAGCAACCCGGACATCGTCGACGACGTCAACCGGCTCGTGGACCACGCACGAGCCCAGGGAGACCTGGTCATCTGGTGCCTGCACACCGAGCCCGGCACCGGCATGGTCTTCGATCCGTCGTCCGGACAGGTCGCCTACCAGCAGGGACTGCGCGAGCCGCTCCCCGACGAGCCGCAGATCCGCAAGACGTCCATCAACGCGTTCACCACGACGAACCTGCAGCAGATCCTCACCGAACGCGGCATTTGCGACCTCGCCATCTGCGGCATCCGCACCGAGCAGTGCTGCGAGACCACCACCCGGGTCGCCGCAGACCTGGGGTATCGGGTCACCTTCGTGGTCGATGCCACCGCCACCAACCCGATACCTCACTGGGAGGCACCCGCCGGCCGCACCCCCGAGGAGATCCTCGCCGACCCGCGGACTCTGAGCGCCGAGGCGGTCATCGAGCGGACTCTGTTCGCGCTCGCCGGACGATTTGCCTCCATCAAGAACATTGACCAGGTCGTCGCAGAGGAAGCCGAAGCCGCTGTACCGCGCTGAGTGGTTGAGGTCTCCGGGGCCGGTGGAGAGGGAGCGCCGGACGAGGTGCCGCGTTCACCAGGTACCGGGACAGCAGGCAGACCTGCCGGGGGCTTCCAAGGCCCTTTGCTGAGCGACCCGTTGAGATAGAGAGGTAGGGGGAGCGGCGCGATGCGTGTCACCCGTGCCAGTCCGGCGATGATCATGAGGCCCGGCCCCCGGGCGGGTGCGCCCAGGGTGGCCCGGTAGCCTCCGCCCGTGATCAAAGGCGAGGGCGCGGGCCGTGTCGGTGGCGAGCTTGAGGCGCAAGGGTGGGGCTGCACGCGGTCGTGGGTGGTGAGGGGGCTCGCTGCCGGGGAACGTATCGAGGGAGTCACCCGGCTGCGGGGCGGCTGGACCTCGGAGATGCGACGGCTGAGCATCGTCGGTCCGGGCGGGCGCCGTGGCCTGGTGTTGCGGTCGTTCGTGAAGCCCTTCTACGTCCGTCACGCCGAGGGCCTGCTGGCGCGCGAGGCCGAGGTCCTGCGCCTGCTCGGCGAGACGGATGTGCCCGCGGCCGTGCTCGTGGATGTGGACGCCGCGGCGACCCGCTGCGACCACCCGTCCCTGCTGATGTCCCTGCTGCGCGGGACCGTCCGTGTGGACGGCGACCGAGTTGAGCAACGCGCCGATCTGTTGGCCGACCAGTTGGTTCGCATCCACCAGGTCGAGGTCACCGCCGAGTCGAGGCCGCGGGTGTGGCAGCCGTGGACCTCGTCGGAGCGAGTGACGCCTCCCGAGTCCACGGGGCGGCCGGAGCTGTGGCGGCGCGCTGTCGATGTCATCCGGCAACCGCCGCCCGCCTACGAGGCTTGCTTCCTTCACCGGGACTTCCACCCCGGCAATGTTCTCTTCGACGGTGACGGCGACGACATCCGGATCAGCGGTGTCGTGGACTGGGTGGAGACCTCGTGGGGTCCCGCCGACCTGGATGTGGCCCACTGCTCGACGGCCCTGGCTCTGCTCCACGGCGTTCCCCTGGGCATGAGCTTCGCCGACCGGTATGCCGCGGCCGGAGGTCTGCTCGCGGATCGGGCCGCGGCGCACCTGTACTGGCGCATGCTCGACGCGTTGGCGTTCGCGCCCGACGCCGAGAAGGTTGCCGTCCCCTGGCGCGAACTGGGGCGTTCGGATCTGACTCCTGCCCTGCTGGCCGACAGACTCGAGGAGTATGTCCTGGCCCTCTTTGAGCGCTACGGGTGAATTCCGGTGTCGGCGCAGCGATCGCCACGAAGAACCTTGGCGGAGCCCAGTCCGGGTTCTGCCGCGCATCCCGGCCTGCGAAATCTGCCCGGACGAACACAAGTTGACGTGCAATGCCAACAAATCGCTCGGTTGGAATGCGGGCGTTTGAGCCGCTGCGGCAGGGCGGGTGAGGGGCTGCTCTCTTCCGTCCGTAATCCGGCGAAGCGAGCAGGGGCGCCCCAACTGCCGCTTCTGATAGGCGTGGTTGGCGAGTTCGTCTTGGCCGTAGTGGTCAATGAGTGGTCAAGATCAGACCATGCATTTCTGTTTGCCGGGCCAGGTGCAGGCCAATTCCGATCCAGTCGTCAGTAATGGGCCGCCAGGCATTTACCTGCTCTGGCCCTGGTCTGTCCGTCCCGTTCACACCCCCGTAACGAGTTGGGTGAACGAACCCGAGGTCACACCTGTTGACCGGTGCTCATCAACTCTGGTTTGCTTCCGCCCGGCGAACGGTGACACCACAGCCCGTGGTGACAGTTCGTTAGATGAATGGGGTTCGCGTTTCGGTCCGGGGGCTTACTTCCCTGTCTGCGGAGAGAGCAATTCCCCGCGAAAAGGCCACCGCATGCCCAGGGGGAATCCCCTGGGCGATTCGCGGCGCTGCTTTTCGCTGCTCTCTTCACGCGGATATTTCGGCGGGGTGGCGAGTGTCTGTTCAGGGCGTGACCCGGTATGCCGTTCGCCAAAGACCAGCCGAGCGGTCACGCCCGTCGATCGACGCGTCGTGACCGGTACGAGAGAGGCACCCCCACCCATGGGTATCCCCCATATATCAAGAGCCGCGCAGCGGACCGCCCTGACCGGGCTCGTCTCGCTGGCCTTCGCCACCACCGGCCTGGTCGCGGCCGGTTCGGTCCAGGCCGCCGACGCGTCGGCCTCGACCACCCCCCACGTCAAGCGGCTCTGCTCGCAGCCCACCAAGCACCGCGTGATGGCCTGCAAGGCGCTCGCTCGCACCGACATCGTTCAGCCGCACGCGCTCACGGTCAACGCGGTCTCGCCGCTCGCCGTGCCGTCCGGTTATGGTCCGTCCGACCTGCTGAGCGCGTACAACCTGCCCGCGAACGGCGGTGCGGGTGCAACGATCGCCATCGTCGACGCCCAGGACGACCCGAACGCCGAGTCCGACCTGGCCGCCTACCGCAGCCAGTACGGCCTGCCCGCCTGCACCACGGCCAACGGCTGCTTCAGCAAGGTCGACCAGACCGGTGGCACCAACTACCCGACGGCGGACGCCGGTTGGGCGGGTGAAATCTCCCTGGACCTCGACATGGTCTCGGCGATCGCCCCCAACGCGCACATCCTGCTGGTCGAGTCCAGCACGGCCAACATGAGTGACCTGGGCACCGCGGTCAACACCGCCGTCGCCAAGGGCGCCAAGTACGTGTCCAACAGCTACGGCGGCGCCGAGGACTCCAGCGACCTCACCGCTGACAACCAGTACTTCAAGCACCCCGGTGTCGCGATCACCGTCTCGGCGGGCGACTCCGCGTACGGCGCCGAGTACCCGGCGGCCTCCCAGTACGTGACCTCCGTCGGCGGCACCGCCCTCAAGCGCGACTCCAGCGCCCGTGGCTGGTCCGAGTCGGTGTGGCACACCAGCAGCACCGAGGGCACCGGCTCCGGCTGCTCGGCGTACGACCCCAAGCCCACCTGGCAGGCCGACAGCGGTTGCTCGAAGCGCGCCATCTCCGACGTGTCGGCCGTCGCCGACCCGGCCACCGGTGTCGCGGTGTACGACAGCTACCAGGCCAGCGGCTGGAACGTGTACGGCGGCACCAGCGCCTCCGCGCCGATCATCGCGGGCGTCTACGCGCTGGCCGGCACGCCCGGCACCGGTGACTACCCGGCGAAGTACCCGTACGCGCACACCGGCGCGCTCAACGACGTCACCACGGGCAGCAACGGCACCTGCTCGCCGAGCTACCTGTGCACCGCGGGCACCGGCTACGACGGCCCGACCGGTCTCGGCACCCCGAACGGCACCACGGCCTTCGCCACCGGTGGCAGCACCGGCGGTGGTACCGGCGGCAGCGCGCTGGCCAACGGCACCTTCGAGACGGGTGACCTGAGCGGCTGGACCGCCACCGGCTCCGCCACCGCCAGCACCGACGCCGCCCACACCGGCAGCTACGGCGCCCTGGTCGGCTCGACCAGCCCGACCAACACCTCCTCCATCGCCCAGACCTTCACCGCGCCGGCCGGCAGCTCCAAGGTGTCCTTCGCCTACGACATGACCTGCCCCGACACGGTCACCTACGACTGGGCCACCGCGACGCTCAAGGACAACACGACGGGCACCACGGCGACGGTCCTGCCCAAGACCTGCACCAACGGCGCCGGTTGGAAGACCGTCTCCGGCTCCCTGACCGCGGGCCACAGCTACACCCTCACGCTCACCAGCAAGGACGACGACTACGCGGGTGACGAGACCTACACCTACTACGACGACGTGACCGTCTCCTGACGCCAGGCTGACGTGTGACGCCAGTGGCGCCCGCGGGCCCCTTTCCCACCGAAGGCGGGGGAGGGGCCCGTTGTCCGTGGCACGGCGCTTCGGCTCCCCGAGGTGCCCAGCACGACCGCGGGGCGAGCCACATCGCGTGCCATGAACTCGTACCGACCGTCGCCGCCATCGTGGTGGGCAGCCGCTGACATCCAGGACCGCTAATTCGCCTTTTGCAGGCCGCCCCAGGTACGTCCGGCCGCTGCCGCCCACTCCTCCAGCAGGCGGCGCGCCTCTGCCTCGGGGGCGGCCAGCCAGACCTTCTGCGAGCCGCCGTGGGTCGGCGTGCTGGAGGTGTCCCAGTCAACGCGGCCCGTGCTGCAGCAGGCGCACAGCATGTGAAAGCTGCTCGCCGGCTCGGCGCCGTAGTCCCGGGCGAAGAAGGAATCCACCAGCGCCTGCACATCGGATGGCGCGGCCGCGTTCACGCTGACCCGCAGGGTCGGCAGCTCGGAGGCCTGCAGGAGCAGCAACTCGTCGAAGACCGAGACGCTTTGACCGTTGAACGTCCGCTCGCCCGTGGGCTCTCCATCGTGGACGACGATCTCCCCGAAGCGGCGGCCCTCGGTCGCCGGTACGTTCATCACGCGCCCGCGCGTCGGGCAGAGGCGCTGAATCCACACCACCTCCCGCTCTCCGCCGGTGTCCAGCCGCACGCATGCGGGCCCGAAGGAGGCGTTGATCTCCCCCGTGCCCTCCGGCATGGGGATTCCGAAGCCCTCCCACGCGTCGCGGGCGGTCGCCCAGTCGCCCTGGATGGTGGCGGCGATGCCCAGGTTCCAGAACGCCGGATCCTGCTCGCCGCGTGGCGACCGGGCGGCGGCCTCGCGGCCCAGCTCGTAGGCCTTCGCCCAGTTCCGCAGGAACTTGTGGGCCAGAGCCGCGTCGTACCACCACACCGCGCTGGGTTTCTCGTCCGGATAGTGTGCGAGGACCTGCTCGTACAGCTCGGCGGAGCGCAGCCACTCCTGCGCCTCCCACGCTTCCCGCGCCTCTTTGACGATCTTCCTCGCCTCGGACTTCTCCACGTTCCGTGCCCCTCCCTGGGATGAGGCCAGGAGTCTCGCACGTGTACGCGAAAGGCCGACGACGACCCGGTGCATCCGGCTTGGCGCCGGGAGGTCACCTCGGCGTGGGGTTCGCCGAGCCGTACGCAGGAGGTCGGCTCAGCGGGGCTCGCCGAACCAGTGCGCGAGCGCCGGTTCCGGGTTGTCCGTGCCGGCCCAGCACACGTAGCCGTCCGGCCGGATGAGCATGGGCTCGGTGTCGGCGCCCTGGCCCGCCCGGTCCACCCGGTCCGACCAGGAGTCGGCGACCTTGGCATGGGTGTCGGCGGGGTCCAGCAGGATGCCACGGCCGGACCGCAGCAGTTCGTGCACGCGGACCGGGCCGAGGTCCAGGTCCGGTGCGGGTCGGCCGACGAGCGGGTGGAGCCCGGTGCCCGGCATGGGGTAGCGGATGGCCATCCCGGACATCAGGTCGGCCAGATGGTTCTGGACGTCCGGCAGTTGGGCCAGGGCCCTGAAGGTCTCCCGGGCGGCCAGCACCTCGGGATCGCGGGTGCCGGCCCAGTCCATCAGCAGGCTCTGGGCGCGGACGTTGCGCAGCGCGGCGGCCCCGGCCGGATGCCGCTCCGCGTGATAGGTGTCGAGCAGATTCTCCGGTGCCCAGCCGTGCACGGCGGCGGCGAGCTTCCAACCGAGGTTGAACGCGTCCTGTATGCCGGTGTTCATGCCCTGGGCGCCGAGCGGAAGGTGTACGTGGGCGGCGTCGCCCGCGAGGAACACCCGTCCGTGCCGGTAGTGCTCGACCTGCCGGGACGCGTTGGTGATGCGTCGGGCGTAGCGCAGTTCGCTCAGCTGCACGCGCGATCCGAACACGGTGCTCAGTCCGTGGCGGATCTCGTCCTTGGTGACCGGGATCTCCCTGGGCAGCGACCTGCCCGGCCCGCCGAGGACCAGGCGGCGCAGCGGCCTGCCCTGGGGATCGGTGCCGAGCGGGAACAGCGCCGCCCAGTGCCCGTCCTCGTTCCAGGTGTGCGACGTGGAGGGATCGGCGCCTTCCAGTCGCACGTCGGCGGCGATGATGGTCAACGTACCGGGCTGACCGGGGAAGGCGGCCCGCAGGAGCGAGCGCACGGTGCTGTGGGCGCCGTCGGCGGCGACGAGGTAACGGGAGCGGACGGTGGCGCCGTTGGCGAAGGTCGCGGTGACCTGGTCATCGTCCTGGACGAGGCCGACCAGTTCGTGGTTCCGGCGGGCGTGGAGGCCGCGCGCGGCGAGGTGCTGCTCGAAGAACCCCTCGATCACCACCTGGGGTACGGCCCGCCAGGGCAGACGGTGCCGGTCGGGATCGTGCGGGAGTGGGACACCGGCGAAGTGGCCGGTGGTCACGGGATGATCTCCGGTGGCCAACAAGGGCTCCAGCAGCCCGCGTTGGTCGAGCCCCTCCAGCGTGCGAGACTGCACGCCGCCTGCTTTGGACAGGTCGCTGCGCTGGGGCAGCTTGTCGACCAGAACGGTCGACACTCCGGTCATCAAGAACTCGTTGGCCAGCGTCATGCCGGTCGGGCCGGCGCCGACGATGAGTACATCGGTGTCCATGGACTCTCTCCTTGGGTGTGTCGATCGGGACGAAAACAACCCTGCGCCTACCGAACGGCCCTAGCCAGAAAGGGAGTTGATTGTGCAGGAATCTGACGTCGCGTAGGCTCGGCCCGGTGGAATCCGACTTCGACGAGCTGGATCGACGGCTCGCCCATGCCCTGCAGATCGACGGCCGCGCGCCGTTCAGCGCCATCGCCGAAGCCCTGGGCGTGTCCGATCGCACCATCGCCCGCCGGTACGCCCGGTTGCGGTCGGCCGGGGTGGTGCGGGTGCTGTGCGGGGTGGACTCCACCGCGCTGGGCGCCGTCCTGTGGTTCCTGCGGGTGCGCTGTGCGCCCGCAGCCTCCCTCCCGGTCGCGGAGGCGCTGGCCGGGCGCCCCGACACGTCCTGGGTGAGCCTCACGTCCGGCGGGACCGAGGTGACCTGTGTGGTCCGTGCCGAGAGCGAGGCGGACAGTGAGGCGCTGCTGCTGGCCAAACTGCCGCGCACCCCCCGCGTGGAGGGCGTGACCGCGCACTCCGTGCTGCACGCCTTCTACGGAGGGCCGGACAACCTGGTGGGCAAGCTCGGGTCGTTGGACGCGGAGGCGATCGAGCGGCTGCGCCCGCCCCCGATGCCGCACCGGCCGGGACCGGTGCGGCTCGACGACGGCGACCGCAAGCTCCTCGCCGTGCTCGCCACCGATGGTCGGGCCGGGTTGGAGCAGTTGGCCAAGGCGACCGGCTGGTCGCCGTCGACGGTCCGGCGCCGGATGACGGAGCTGTGCGAACACGGCGTGCTCTACCTCGACATCGACGTCGACTGGCGCATGTTCGGCATGCGCGCCCGAGCCCTGCTCTGGCTCTCGGTCGCACCCGCACACCTGGAGGAGGCCGGGCAGGCCCTGGCGGGCCATCCGGAGATCGCGTTCGCCGCCGCCACGACCGGGCCGACCAACCTGTACGCGAGCGTGGTGTGCGCGGACCAGCGGGAGCTGTACCGGTATCTGACCACCCGGGTCGCCGCGCTCCCCGCCATCACCCACCTCGAAACCGCGCCGGTGATCAGGTCCGTCAAGCAGGCGGCGAACCGGACGTAACAGCCCAGCAGCCCCGCTGACCCGATCCCGCGATGTGCGCGCGGCTGTCATATCCCGTCACCGTGGGCCCACTTGGGCGTCCGGGTCCGTCTCATGGGCGTGCGATAGGTTGCCCGCCATGACTGGAATCGGACCCGTCCCCTGGCCACCTGCCCCGATAGGGACCGAACGGCTCGTGCTCCGCGAGTCCCAGGCCGGGGACCGCGCGACCTTCATCGAGCTGTTGGCCTCGCCAGAGGTGCACACATACCTCGGCGGCCCCCGACCGCGCGACGAGCTCCAGCGCGACATGCCGGAGGTGCCCGCTCGCTGGCCCGGAAGCTTCGTCGTTGAACTCGACGGGGCGATGATCGGCCAGATCCTGCTCAGGAAGGCAACGGAGCACCGGCGCCCGGCTGCGGTGGGGAAGGCCGATCTGGGCTACCTGTTCCTGCTGCGCGCCTGGGGTTTCGGGTACGCCACGGAAGCATGTGGAGCGGTGCTGGACTGGTTCGACGGCGTCCTTCCCGGCGAGCCGGTGGTGCTCGCGACCCAGACCGCCAACGCGGGGTCGATGCGCCTCGCGGCGAAGCTGGGGTTCACCGAGGTGGAACGGTTCCAGGCCTGGGGTGCCGAGCAGTGGCTCGGTCTGCGGTCACCGGTCATGCCGTCCCAATGATCGTGGGCGGGCGCCCGCAGAGCAGGGGTTGTGCACCGCGCCCGCGGCGCCGTCCGAACCTGTACTCAGGTGTCGTACGGCGCGCTCCCTGAAAACCCTTTGCCCCACGGTCCTCCGGCTTGGTGGGATGCAGGGGCTTGACAGGGGGAGGGGACGGTTTGGCGGTGTTCGGGTGTGCGGGCTGTGGTGCGGTCCTGACGGCTGCGGTGTCGGAGGTGGCGTTGCCCGTCCACCTCGCCGGCACCCACTGGGAGGAGCTGCATCCGCCTCTGCTGGAGTCCGGGTCGTACGCGGTCGACCCCGCCCCGTACGGCCCGCCGTGGCGGCAGTGGGACGAGGTCGGAGCATGCGAGGCGGCGAAGCGGGGGTACTTCGCGCCGTACGGCGCGCTGCCCGACGGACCGCCCGGCAGTGTGCTCCTCGCGCCCGGCGACATGCGCGCCACCGGGCTGATCCTGGAACGGGCCGGTGGCTACTGCAGGGGGATCGACGGGAGGGACGGGCCGAATCTCGCCTGTCTGGGCTGTGATCTGCCGGTAGGTACGAGGATGGACGATTGCGGGTGCTGGCAAGTCGTCCGGCTGATCGCGCAGGAGGTGGTGCGGCTGCCCGCCCCGCCGGAGCGGCCGATCATGGATTGGGCGGAGCTGCTGGCCACCGGCGCGCTGTGGCACCGTTTGAGCGAGTACCAGGACATCCCGGCGGGCGTGGCGCTCGCTCATGTGGTGGTGGCTGCCGGGGGCGCGCCGGTCGAGGCGGTGCCCGGGCCGGTCGCCGAGCTCTTCGGCCGAGCACTCGGCGCTCTCCCGCCCGCCGGGGGAGGTGTGAAGCGGCTGGGCCTGGGCGGGCCAGGATTCGGTGAGTCGGCAACTGATCTGGTGCTCGTGCCCGTTCACCCCCAGACCGGAGAGATGTGGCAACCGCGGGGCGGTGCGGTGCCGGTGCCCATGGACGCGGCGCTCTGGGCCGAACTCGCCTTCCCGCCCCACCGGGCCCGGCTGCCCGTGGTCGGCGGGCTGCCGACGGGCGTGGAGCGGGACGACCCGTTGCCACCGCACCCGCAGTGCCGATGGCAACCGTCCAGGAAGGCGTTCCGGTACACGCTCGCGCGGCTGCCCGCCGTGAGAGAGCCCTGGCTGCGGGCCATCCACGGGGGAGGCTACTGATCCGTCACGAGGAGTGCGGGCCGCCCCGAGGCTCCTCCTCACGTGGGCGTCGTCAGCCCCGGCACTGGGCGGAATCGGTGATGCGGAGCTTGTCCACGGTGCCGATGGACGGGGCGTAAAGGGTGGCTCCGGGTTTGACGCAGGTGGTTCGGCCGTTGGTGAAGTGCAGCAGGGCGCCGTCGTCATGGCGCGTATTGACGACGTACTCGGCGCCCCGGCTGCGGGTCAGCGTCTGCCAGCCCGAGGTGATGTCCTTGAACTTCCCGACGCCGTCCTCCCCGACGTAGAAGCAGACGTACGGGTAGCCGCAGTCGAAGCCCGATGAGGTGGCCGCCGAGGCGGAGGAGGCGGGCGCAAGGAGGACAGCGGCGGCCGCCACCGCTCCCGCGACCGCCACGATGCCGCGTACCTGAAAGGTCATCAGTAGTCCTTCGTGCATACGGTGTTGCCCGACCAGTAGCCGCAGGCCCACGCCTTCACGTCCTTGTCGTTGATCATGACGCTGTAGAACGTGCCGCTGCCGTACGTCGTGTACTTCTTGCCCTGGCTGTTCTTGATCTCGATCTTCGAGCCGGACGGGGCGCTGATCTTGAAGCGGCCCCAGGCCGCCCGGCACGACGGGCTGTAGCGCAGCTCCATTGCGTCGATGGGAGCCTGATTTCCGGCCACGGTGCGGGCGTCGTTGGCGCACGTCGTGGCGGTGGGGTTCTTGCCGTTGCAGGTGGCGCCCAGGCAGCTGGTGGCCGCCGAGGCGTTGGGCGCGGCGACCAGGCCGGTCGCCAGGAGTGCTCCGGTGCCCAGCAGCACGGCGATGCGGTGCTTCATGACGTACCTCTCAGACAGTGGGGAGGGAGTGGTCCCGGCGGGGCGCCGCGGCGCCCCGCCGGATGTGGGGCAGGGCGTGATCAGCTGCTGGCCGCGGCGGTGCAGGCCGCACTGCCGCCGCACCAGGCGATGTCCCAGTGGTTGCTCTCGCGTGCGTAGACGTTGCCCGCAGAGGACCGGTAACGGGCGGCCCCGTCGCCGCGGGTCGCGATGTGCGTGAGATTGTGGGTGATGTAGTTGCTGACGCAGGTGTTGGGGTTGATGTCGGACTTGTAGCCGTTGTAGTGGCTGTAGGTGCCGGAGGCGTGTCCCACTTCGGTGCCGCCGGTGACGTTGATGGCGCACTTGCTGGCGCTCTTGAGGGTTTTGAGGCCGGTCACGGTGGCCTGGTTGATCTGGTCGAACGACGTGCACGAGGAGTTCGAGCGGGTGGTGCAGTTGCCGCTGGAGGACCAGGTGATTCCGGCGGCCCGCAACTGCGACGCCGCCTCCGACTGGGAGAGCTTGGTGACGGCGAAGGCGTTGCCGGGCAGGGCCAGTACGACGGCCGCGCCGAGGGCGCCGGCGGTCAGGGACAGGCTGCGTACGCTGGGCATGGGTGACTTCCTTCCGTGGCAAGGCGGAGGTGAGGAGGGATCTCCCCGAGGGGTCGCACAGGAGGGTACGAGCGGGACGCGAGGGGCGCACGGGTCGATCCGGCCGTCCTGACGCAGTGCGCGGGGCGTACGTGCCCTCGATGGGCGACCGGCTCCCGGGGTGCGCAGACGGACGTTCCCTGTCCCGTGGAGCGCTCAGTACCAGTGCGGGGAGCGGGACTTCCACGTGCTGTAGGCGTTGCAGGGGGTCCCGTAGCGGTCGCCGATGTATTTGAGGCCCCACTTGATCTGGGTGGCGGGGTTGGTCTTCCAGTCGGCTCCGGCGGTCGACATCTTGGTCCCGGGCAGCGCCTGAGGGATGCCGTAGGCGCCGCTGCTCGGATTGGTGGCGTACACCCTCCAGTTGCTTTCGCCGACCCAGAGGCTGTTCAGGCAGTCGAACTGCGCGGAGACGCTCCAGCCGTGGGTGGAGAACTGCTTCTGCGCCATGATGCGGGCCGTGCGCGCCACGCCCATCGAGGACATCGTCGCGGCCCCGGCGACGCCGTCGGCGTTGAGCCCGTGGGCGCTCTGCCAGTGCTGGACGGCTGACTTCGTCCCGGCCCCGAAGGATCCGTCGGCCGTCACGCCGGCCTTGGTCTGTACGGCCTGGACTTGGCGGTGCAGGGCCAGTTCGCTGCGCTCCCCGTACGTGCCGTCCTCGTCCAGGCCGTTGTCCCGCTGGAAGCCCTTGAGGGCGGTGTGCGTGGCCGGGCCGTCGGATCCGTCGACTCCGCTCGGCGCCAGGTAGCCGAGGCCCGCCAGGTTGGCCTGCTCGGCGCGGACCTGGTCGAGGGCGTACGCATGCGAGGTGCCCAGGGCGGGGACGAGCAGGGCCGCCGCGGTCACCGCGGTGACGAGGGCCGGTATTCGGACAGGGGAAATCGCTCTCACACAGGGCTCCTTGAGGAACAAAAACGGGTGTCGGTGGGGTGCAGGGGTGTTCTGCCGCGACGTGTCCGGCGCTGCGGGACGCAGATTCCGGGGCGTGGCGACACACCCCTGACCCGGTGTTGATCAATGCCGAGGTGGTGACCGTGGTCTTACTCGTAGTGGCACTCGGGCATGCCCGCCGGCGGGTCGTGCGGCGTGTTGACGTTGCCGCCCCAGGACCAGGCGTCGTAGCGCGTACCGAGCCGAGGGTCGGTGACGCGGCTCATGCGGTACCACACGTCGGTGTGGTGTCCGCCGGAGTTGACGTCCGTGCCGTGGTAGTAGCAGTCGATCTGGACGGGGTCCTTCGCCGTGGTGATGCCCACCCGCTGGAGCGTGGTCGAGGGGCCGATCCGCAGGCTGCTGTTGGCGTCGACGGAACTCGTGTAGGAGTACGTCGCGTTGGCGGGGGCGGCGAGGGCGCTCCCGGAGGCCGAGAGGGCCAGCAGGAGACCCGCTGCGGCCGCCCCGGTCAGCGCTCGGCCGTGGGGGACGAAGGGCGTGGGCATGCTTCCAACTCCTGTCTCGTTCGGGGTGAGGGACGACGGAGCGCTGCTGGGTGGGCAGCGAACGGGGCTGCGGGGCCGGTCAGTAGCGCACGGTGGCGTCCCAGCTCTTGCCGCCGTTGTAGGTGTAGATCGCGTTGGAGGTGATGCCCTTGTCGTTGACCATGCGGGTGTACACGTTGACGCTGCCCGACCTGGGAACGGACGCCGTGTAGCGGTCGCCCCGGTCGTTGTTGACCTCGATGGAGCCGGGGCCCCGGCTCGTTTGGAGGCGCGCCCAGGCGGCTCGGCAGGACGGGCTGTAGCGCAACTGGATGTTGCCGCTGCCGTTGCCGACCTCGACGGTCTTCGCGTCGTTGGCACAGGTGGTCTTGTTGGGGTCGAGGCCGTTGCAACTGCTGCCGTAGCAGCTGGTCGCGGCCGATGCCGGAGCTGCGGCCACGACTCCGCCCCCCAGGAGGGCCGTTGTGGCCAGGAGCGCGCCGACTATGCGTTTCACGGGTTCTTCCTCTCCGTCGCGGATCCAACGGCCCGAAGACTAGGAGGGGGCGGTACGCCGGGACGTCCACTACCGGTTGGAACTCTGCTCGCCCGCGTGTACACCGGGCAGTTGACCCGCGCACCGCTCTCGACCGCACGGTTGAGGCCGGATGCAACCAGGGGGTGACATGGTCCGCCCGGCCCGGCGGACGGCCGAGCAGATCAACCGCAGGTTGGACGACTGCCGCGTCGCATCCTGCTTACGTTCCTGCGATGAGACCGACACCGCGCCTGCGCCAGGCGCTCTTCGACAGTGCGCTGTGCCTCGGCGTCGCCGTGAGCGGCTGCGTGGCGGGCACGGAGTACCAGCCCCCGGGCTGGAATCCGTTCGACGCGCGGGCGTATCTGCTCACCTGCCTCGTCGCGCTGCCCATCGCCGTGCGACGCGCCCTGCCGGTGACCACCTTGGTCGGTTGCTGCCTCGCGTACTCGCTGTTCCTGGCGGTCGGGTACCAGCCGTCGGTCAACTGGTGGGCGGTGGTCGTCGCCCTGGTGGGCGTGGCCGCCCGGTGTCCCGCGCGGGTGGCCGCGGCCGGCGCCGCGCTCGCTGCCGCGGTCGTGCTGCAGAGCGGGTTCGCGGGTCATCTGGGGCTGCCGTTGACTGTCGGCCAGGCCCTGCTCGTCCCCTCCGTCTGTCTTCTGTTCGGCCGCGGCCAGCGCGAACTGGCCTTGCGCAACCGCGAGTTGAGGCGTTTGACCGAGGCGCTGGCGCACGAGCAGCGCGAGCAGGCGCGGCGCGCTGTGATCGACGAGCGGCTGCGCATCGCGCGCGAATTGCACGACGTGGTGGCCCACCACATGTCGGTGATCTCGGTCCAGGCTGGGCTCGCCGAGTATGTCTTCGCCTCGGACCCGGTCACCGCCCGCTCGGCGCTGTCCACGATCGCGGGTGCCAGCCGTGAGGCGCTGCACGATCTGCGGCGGCTGCTCACGGTGCTCCGGGTCGACAGCGAGACGCACGACGACTCGGCCGCGCCGCTGGGCCCGCTGCCGGAACTCAGCCGCGTCGGGGAACTCGCCCAGCGAATCGAGGCGGTAGGGGTGACTGTCGAAATCCGGACGACGGGGATGGCGCGCAGGCTCGATCCGGGTCTGGAGGTGTGCGCCTACCGGGTCCTCCAGGAGGCCCTCACCAATGTGGTCAAACATGCGGAATCGGCACGAGTGGAGGTGCATATCGCCTACGGCAAGGACGAGTTGAGCATTCTGGTGCGCGACGACGGGGGCACAGGGAAACCGGCCATCGCCTCCCGAGGGCCGGGACATGGCTTGATCGGTATGAGAGAACGCGTGAGGATCTGCGGCGGCAGGCTGTCCACCGGGCCGCTGAGTGAAGGGGGATTCGAAGTCCGCCTCTCCCTTCCGACCAGCTCGGCGCCCCCGGAAGACGCATGAGCCTGTCCGTGACGGCATTCGAGGGGGACGACCGTGACCAATGTGCTAGTTGTCGACGACCAGGACCTCATCCGGGCGGGCATCGCCGCTCTGCTGCGTGCCGCACCCGGGTTCGACGCGGTCACGGAGGCCTCGGACGGCGAATCGGCGGTGGCCGCGGCGCGGGCCCACCGTCCCGACGTGATCCTCATGGACATCCGGCTGCCGGGCATCGACGGCATCACGGCAGCCCAACGCATCCTGGCCGGGGACCCCGTGGCACCTCCGCGCATCATTGTCCTGACGACCTTCGATGTCGACGAGTACGTGTACGCGGCTCTCCGCGCCGGGGCGAGTGGATTCCTCCTGAAGGACACCCCGCCGGAACGGCTCATCTCCGCCGTCACGACCATTGCCGCCGGGGACATGCTCTTCGCCCCGGCGGTGACCCGCCGCCTCATCGAGGCCTACACCCTGCGCCCCGACGAGCCCCGCCTCGACCACCCCGGGCTGTCCCAGCTCACCAGTCGCGAGCGGGACGTGCTGCAACTGGTGGCCAAGGGGCTCACCAATGACGAGATCGCCGTGGAGCTCGTCGTCAGCGAAGCCACCGTCAAGACCCACCTGCACCGCACCATGACCAAACTGAGGCTGCGCAGCCGCGCTCAGGCGGTCGCCGTCGCGTACGAGGCCGGTCTGGTGGTGCCGGGAAGGGGCCGAAGCCGTCGTGAACCCGGCGCCGGACCCGAGGCGAGCGGCGTAGCCCCGAGCCCCGCCGCGCCATCACCCCGGCCGACGGCCGAAGACCCGTTCACAGCGCCCCCTGTCGGGAGGGACGCGGCAGCATCGCCGAACGCGGCCCCGCAGGATGCCGGCACCCGCGCGAACAGGCCACGCCACGGCTCCACTTACTCCGGTCAGCCGTCCCTGAAGGACTTTCCGAACCCCTTCTCCGGGATCGCGCCCGCGCAGTGACCGGGCCCAACAGCTGAATCGGCGGAGTGGGGCACAAAGGGGTCTGGGCGACGGTCTCCGTGTCACGCCCGGCGGCCCACCTGGATGTCGAGTTTGGACGCTCGGGTGCGGGCGCCACCGGGAGAGCCCCGGCGGATGTTCGCGATGTCGGCTCTGCCGGAGCGCCCTCGCTACCTCCGCTGTTCGCCGCTGTCTCGTGTCCAGACCGCCACGGTCCGCCAGCTGCCGTCGAGGAGCTGGTGGGTCAAGGTGATGCTCGCCGTGGGGTGGCTGCCGTAGCTCCCGATGTGAGCGCGCCAGACACGTTCGGCCGTGGCCAGGTCGGCCCAGTCGCCCGTGACGACCGGGCCGTCCGGCACGAAACGCAGGGTCACCCGGTACGCCGCCGGTCTCTCCCCCTTCATGTCAGCGCCCACAGTGCGGGCAGCGGTCGCTGCGGCGGCCGCGCGTCTCGACCACCACCCCGGCCTCCCGCATCCGGCGCAGCTGGTAGGCGATCGAGCCGCTGCTGGAGAGGCCGACCGCCTCGCCGAGCTCCCGCACGGACGGGGCCTCGCCGTACTCGGCCACCCACCGGCGGGCGCACCGCACGATCTCCTCCTGGCGTGGGGTCAGCCCGTCAAGCCCCCTCATGCCGCTCTCGTCTCCCGCTCTTGGGCGGCGCGCGCCTGCCGACGCAACTCCGTACGCGCGGCCGAAGAGCGGCCTGCCCTGCTCCAGTACGGGTGGCCGGCGATCCGGCAGGACAGCACCCGCAGCCGCCGACGCAGCACCGTACGGAACGGCGCGCAGGCCAGCGCCTCGTACGTGCGATTCCAGTCGCGCTGCAGCTGGACAAGGTCATGGGGAAAGGTTCGCGCCATGACTGAAATTAGACCACGTGTTCGAATCAGTGCGCACGCTCAGACACGCCCACCATCTCGGGGCGATCGCCTACCGTCGGCTCGGCCGAGGGGCGGGATCGGTCCCGAGTGGGGTCAGAAAATGGAGTGCTCCGCACTGGCCGACCGGCTGTGACGGGTCCGAAGCGATGGGTGAGCCCGCGGCCGGAGTTTCCTTGCGCATGCGGCGCACGGGTTTCAGGCCCTCAGTTCGCCGACAGAGGCTGCCCCCAGGGGGCGGTCCTCGGGGGCGAGCCTTAGCGCAGGGCTCCGGCCGCGCGTACCTCGGCGAGGGCTTGGCGTGCCAGCGGGCCGAAGTCCTCGCTGTTGTTGGGCTCGATCCACCGATCGTAGGCGAGCTCCCAGACGAGCGCGCCCAGTTGAGCGGTCACGCGTGCGGGCAGGTGGGGGACCCCGCGGCGGTTGAGGGCCTCGACCATCGAGGCGGTGAGGTCGATCCTTTTGAGGGCTTCGCGCTCACGCAGTTCCGTATGGGCGTTCAGTACGGACTGGCGTCGGGCGCTGAACTCGCGGCGGTCGAGGGTGAAGAACGTCCGGCCGAGCGCGTCGAGGGCGTGTGCCACCGCGTCGAGCGGCCCGGCCGTCGGCGGCGCCGAAGTGAGCCCTTCGACGAGCAGGTCATTCACCGTGCCCCCGCCGAAGAGCACTTCGCGCTTGTCCGGGAAGTACCGGAAGAACGTGCTCTTCGTGAGTCCCGCGCGCTCCGCGATCTCGATCACGGTCGTGTTCTCGTAGCCCTGCTCCTCGAAGAGGTCGAGGGCCGCGGCGGCGAGTCGTCCTGGTGCATCGGGTTGCCAACGAGCCATGGAGGCAGTCTACGGGACTTGGTCCCATCACTCGTGTACGGTCGATGAGACCAAGTCCCATCACTGTCCGGGAGAGGTCACCGATGAGCAGAGCTGTCCGTTACACGCGTTTTGGCGGTCCCGAAGTACTCGAAGTGCAGGAGATACCCGAGCCGCACGCCGCACCGGACGAGGTTCGCGTGCGGGTCACTGCCGCCGGGCTGAATCCGATGGATTGGCAGATCACCTCGCAGCCCGACATGGCGGCGCGCTTCGGCATCACCTTGCCGGCCGGGTTCGGCAGCGACTTCGCCGGAGTGGTGGACGAGGTGGGTGCCGAAGTCGAGGGATTCGCCACCGGGGATCGGGTGTTCGGGGCTGCGATCGGCCGGTCCGTCGCCGGTTTCGTGCTGGTCAAGTCGCCCGGGGCACACCTGTGGCCCACCCCGGACGGTGTCGGCGACGAAGTGGCCGCCACGCTTCCGGTGTCCGGTCTGACGGCCGCCGCCGCGCTCGCCGCGATCGGGCTCAGTGCCGGGGACACTGCACTGATCGGCGGGGCGGCGGGCGGCGTGGGCATCTTCGCCGTGCAGCTGGCGAGGCTTGCGGGCGCCCGGGTGCTCGGCACCGCCTCCGAGGGCACATTCGGATTCCTGCGCGGGCTCGGCGCCGAACCCGTGGCATATGGCCCCGGCCTGGCGGACCGGGTGCGGGCCCTGGCACCTGAGGGGATCACCGCCGCGACCGACCTGTTCGGACGGGAGACGGCGGAGACCGCGCTCGAACTCGGCGTGGCACCGGAGCGGATCTCCGTCGTGGCCGACGGCCCTGCCCCGCCTCCCGGCGTGCACGTGGCGGGCGCGCTCGACGCGGCCCCCGGCACTCTGGAACGGATCACCGACGCCATCCATGCGGGCGAGATCACGGTGCCGATCGCGGCCACCTTCCCCATCGAGCGGATTCGCGAAGCCGTGACGACACAGGCCGAGAGGCATGTGCACGGCAAGATCGTGATCGCCCTGTGAATCGGCGCAAGGTGGAATCAGCGGTCAGGGCCAACGGCCAAGCGGTATAGGCCGTGCAGCCCGCAGCTTGACGAGGTCGTGTGCGGTTGGCGATGGTCTCCGGCTATGCCGTGATCATTGAGAGCGTGCGAGGGCCGGGGCTCGCGCAGTGAGCACCCGACATCAGCGGGGCACCGGGCTTGCCCCTCAAAGGAGGCAGCAGCGCGGGCGAAAAACCTGTTGCTGGGGAAGTGCAGGGGCGGCATGGTCCGTCCATGCCTTCTCCTCATGGTTTCAGCTATGACGTGCGCCCCGACGGAACCGTCCTGATCCTTCATCACAACCGGGCCGCCAGTACGCTGCGCGGCAGTCGGGCCGAGCAGTTTCTCGCCGAGTGCGAGGCCGGTGATCCTCAGTTGGTGATGGCGCGTTGGACGGGGAACTACAAGCGAGGCAACGAGCGCGCGGCGCGCAACCATCCGCGCAACCGGAGCTGACTCGATCCCGGCGCGCCGGCACCGTCCGGCCGAGCGGCCCCTCGGGGCAACTTCCCGAAGAACGCGACACGCGGCGGGAGTTTCGTACACACCGCCAGCTTCGTACACACCGCCGTATCGGACTTTGAGTGCTGCTCGCCTCAGGAAGAGGAGAGGGGGCGCCGTTCTTCGTGCCGGTGACCGTCAGCGCAAGGAGTCCTGGCGTACCTTGACGCCGCCGACGAGCGAGTACGCGCGCACCGAGACCACCGCGCCACCGGGCTCGCCCTCCAGGCCGCGGCTGCGACCGCCGAGCAGGGAGAACCCGCTGACCTCGACCGCCGTACCGGCCGGAACCGTCAGGTCGACCCCGCCGAACACGGAGAAGGCGTCGACCTCGGCGGAGGCTCCCTCGGGGTAGGTGAGCTCCGCGCCGCCGACCAGAGCCGCCTTCACCAGGCGGGTCGAACCGGCCGGGAGGGTCGCTTCGGTGTGGTCGAGCTTGGCCCCGCCGACGGCGGCGACGTGCACGGTGCGCTCCCGTGCCTGGAAGGCGCCGCGGTGCTTGAGGCCGCCAAGCAGGGACAGGCTCCACTCGGTGCGACGGGCGGGGGACTCGGTGTTCTTCGTGATCTCCATGCCCCAAAAATTACGTCCGCGCCCCTGCTCGTCAGCAGTGCCTGCGGGCACCGACTCCGCATGACAAACGTCATCGTCCGCGGATGACGCGTGCGCACTCCCGTGGCGACGGGTGCCCTCTGCCCTCTTGCAGGAGCCAGTGGTGCTGGCCTTGCCCGGGTCTCAAGCGGGCCGGGAGAGTTCTAGGAGCTCCATCAGCCCCGCTGCTCCCACGAAGGCAAGAGGGCTCGTGTTCGGGCTGAAGGCTTGACTCCGGCGCGGGACCAATCCTTCGCCCAGCTTGGCGCGTTCCGCCGTCGCGGTTTCGGCGAGCCAGGCCACCTCCTCAGAGGTCCAGTGCCGGCGGAGGTCCTCGATCGCGGCCATCAGCGCGGGGATTCCCCACACGATGAACGTGAACCGGTGTGTTCCTGTGGAGACCTCGATCTGCCTCCTGATACCCCAAGAGGTGTCGCGCACCGCGGAGATGGCGGGCAGGAAGATGCTGAACCGCCCGGTGGCGCGATTGAAGAAATGTGAGCAGAAGACGAGCCGGTAGTTGGTCACGTGCAGCTGGCCGCCGATCGCCTCCGACCCGTGCATTCCGATCATCCACATCGCCTGATCGTGGGAGAAGCGCGTAAGTCCGGCCTCGGCAACACGCACCACGGCGTTCGCCTTCTTGACGAGTCGCACCTCCTCGCCTGTCAGGAGGCTGCTCGAGCGGAGTGCCATGCCCATCGTTCCCCCTGGTCCGCGCACGGTCTCGGACGCTCATCCTGCCCGCTGGGTCCGGGACCATCAACATCTCATCCATCAGCGCTCAGCCGGGCGGGGCCAGCCTGGTCGGAGCGATGGCCGGTGCCGCTATTGGAGCCGATTGCCCTGCTGGACGGCCGCGCCGTCGCGCGGCGGGCCGGACGGTCGGTGGCACAAGAGCTGCGTGGGAGGTCACTGATCGGAGGAGTCGGTCTCAACCACCCGGAAACGTTGGGCAACAACGAGCGTGTCACCGTCAATGGCGGGCGTGCGGCCCAGATATGCGTTTACTCCCTGGCTCTGGAAGAACTCCTCGTGGGCCGATTTCCACTCGGCCGCATCGGAATAACCGCGCCCCTCTGCCCGCGCGAAGTCGTCGTCGACGTCCTTCATGGGGACGACCCGCACGTCGACGAGTTCGATCGTCACATCTCGCCGACCCGCTGAATCGAGCACCGAGTACCTCTGACCGACCTGCGGTACTGGTTCTCCAGCGTGCTCGTAGATCTCCAGAAGGCCCGTGAGCGCGGTCTTCTCACCGCTGCGAATCGCGGCCAGACCGCGGTCACGTTCCGGACCCGGGAAGGCGAGTTCAAGCGTCGGAAGATCGTCATGTCCCATCGGGTGAGCGTACGAAGCCCGGCCGCGTTGATCAAGGCCGTCGCGCCCGCCGCGCGCTGCCAGTGACGCAAGCGCGCGGCGGGCAAGTACGAGCAAGACCACAGCGGGCAAGTACGAGCAAGACATCACATGGGGTCGCCGACTCAACTCGCCCCGCTGGGCCGGGCCCGACGGCGTCCGGGCCGGTGCTGGGCGACTCCGGACGGGATGGCGGGTTGACCTTCGAAAGTTCACTGTTCATGCACTGAGACCCACGTATCCAAGGGCATTGTTTTTGGCCAGCAGGGGTCTCGAAGGCGGCACTCGATTTGGCGCTGTGTCAACTGTGTTCCATGATGTGGACCAGCGGGGGGCGGGGGGTCGATGCTGCCCGGGGTGCGTCAACAGCGCGTGCCCCAAGGAATGTTGAACGGTGAAGCAGGTGGGTCTGGGGGCGACCCGGTCTGCTGGCTCACCATCCCCGCGCCTTCTTCTGTCTCCACCTCTCTTTAGGAAAACGCCGCATGCCCGTCCATCAGGTTTCGGACCTCATACGCTTCGCCCGCGACCACTCTCCTTTCTACGCGGATCTCTACGCGGACCTGCCGCCCGAGGTCGACCGCCTCACCGACCTTCCGGTGGTGGACCAGGCCGCGTTCTGGGCTGCCAACACCCTGCGCGACAACCGTGTCCTGACCGCTCCGCTCGGCGAGGCCGTCGTGTTCAAGACCGGTGGCACCACGGGCGCGCCGAAGTTCTCCTGCTACACCCGCGAGGAGTGGCAGGAGTTCGTCACCGCCTTCGGTGCCGGGCTCGTCGACGCGGGTCTGCGCCCCGGGCACCGAGTGGCCGACCTCTTCTACGCCGGTGAGCTCTACGCCAGCTTCCTGTTCATCCTGGACTCGCTCGCGCACGCTCCCGTCGCCAACGTACGGCTGCCCATCGGCGGCGGCGCTCCGCTCGAGTCGACGGTTCCCACCCTTGAGGACTTCGCCGCGCAGGTCGTGGCGGGCACCCCCACCACGCTGTGCCGGCTCGCCGAGCACCTGGTGTCCCTGGGCCGTCAACTGCCCGCCGTGGAGCTGCTGTTCTTCGGCGGCGAGGCTCTCTTCGACGACCAGCGCCGACTGCTCGCGGCCGCCTTCCCCAACGCCGAACCCCGCTCGCTCGGCTACGCCAGCGTGGACGGCGGCCTCCTCGGCCGGCCGGTGCCGGGCCCGGATCCGCGCACCCACCGCGCGTTCACCCCGCACACCGTCGTCGAGATCCTCGACGAGACGACCGGCGAGCCGATCCGTGATACCGGCCGGGCCGGACGCGTCGTCGTCACCCAGCTCTTCCGGCGCCTCATGCCGGTCATCCGCTACCCCGCCGGGGACCGCGCGGAGTGGACCGACGTCGAAGGCGGAGTCTTCCGCATCCTCGGCCGCGCCGAGGAAGGCGTGCGCGTGGGCCCCGTCTCGCTGTACGCGCAGGACGCCCAGGCAGCCGTCGCCGAGGCCGACACCGAAGGCCGCGTCATGGGCATGCAACTCGTCGTACGCCGCTGGGAGGGCCGCGACGGACTCGTGCTGCGCCTGGCCACCGCCCCCGGCGACGACGACCCGGCCGGCCTTGAAGTGCTCGCCAAGGCCGTGGTCACCGAGCTGAACGACGCCCGCCCGCTCTACCCGGACAGCGTCGCCGCCGGGTTCGTCCACCCGCTCCGCGTCGAATGGGCGCGCCACCGCGACCTGGTGGTCAACCCCCGCTCCGGCAAGCTCGTCCGCGTGATCGACGAGAGGCCGACCGCATGACCACCCCGACGATCACCGGCCGCCGCCTCCCGCTCGTCCTGCGCAACCGCGCCTTCGGCGCCGTATGGCTGGGCCAGGTGTGCACCCAGGCCGCGGTGCGCATGTTCCAGGTGGGCATCTCCTGGTGGCTCATCGCCTACGCCGCGTCCAGCGCGGGCGGCCTCGCCTCAGGGCTGTTCATGGCGGTCAGCACCCTGCCCGCCGTCGCGCTGGCGCCCCTGGTCGCCCGCACCATCGCCCGCTGGGCCCACCGTTCGCTGCTGCGCGCCGCCGCGGGGGGCGCGGGAGCCGTCGCGACAGCTCTGGCGATCTGGGCCTGCGCGAGCGACCTGCCCATCGCGGCGGCGTATGCGGCGACCCTCGCCCTCGCCACCTGCCAGGCGTTCTTCGACCCCTGCCTGACCACCTCCGTGCCCGAGCTCGTGGACGACGAGGACATCGAGGCCGCGACCGGCTTCGAACTGTCCACCCAGTCCCTGGCGAGCCTGGGCGGCGCCCTGCTCGGCGCCCTCATCGTGGACAAGGCCGGGGTGGCCGGACTCGCCGTCGGCTGCGCCGCCGCTTATGCGGCCGCCGCACTGCTCATCACGACCGCACGCTTCCGTACGGCCGATTCCACCGCCGACGCCGCAGCCGAGGGGGCCGGGGGAGTGGCAGCGCGGCGGACGCTGCGTCAGATCCTGGGCGCGCTGCCCCAGGTGCGCGCGATCCTGCTCTGCTTCGCCGCGGCCAACCTCTTCACCACCGCCGTCTTCGTCGTGATGCCGCTGTACACGGCCTCGGTGCTGCACGGCGACGGCAGCACGGTGGCGCTCCTGGAGGGATCGCTCGGCGCGGGCACGCTCATCGGCTCGTTCACCGGCGCGCGCGTACCGGGGCGGCCCACCGTGGTCGGCTCCCTCTGCCTCGCCATGATGGCCTTCGTCCTCGCCGTGCCCGGCCTGGTCGCCGCGCGGCCGGTCATCGCCGGCTCGCTGCTGGTGACCGGCTGGTGTGTGGGGGTGATCGGCGTCCGCTTCGTGGCCCTGTTCCAGCGGCTCGTACCCGCTGCCGACAAGCCCGCGTTCTTCGCTGTCATGCAGGCCGTTCTCGGCGCGACCTTCCCGCTCGCCTCGCTGCTCTTCGGCCTCCTCGGCGACCACCTGTCCGCCCAGACGCTGTGCCTGATCCAGGCGGCCGGGCTGCTGCCCGCGGCCGTCTTCCTGGGCCTGCTGGGCGACCGCCCGACGACGGCCACCGATTCTGACGACTCGTCAACTGGCGGCAGCAGCACGCCGGAACCGGCCGCCACCGGAGGCACGCGATGACCGCCACCATCGAGCGGGCCACCCCTGCCGACATCGCCGACCTGCGCCAGCTCTACTACGCCGTGTACGGGCCGCACTACCCCACCGCCCTCGGCACGGATCCCGCCGAGATGTCCCGGCTCATCCAGGACCCGCACACCCTCTGGCTCGTGGCCCGCTGCGCCCGCACCGGCGCGCTCGCCGGGTCGGCCGCGGTCCACGGCGAGGCGGGCAGCCGCATCGGCCGTCTCGAAGGGCTCGCCGTCCACCCCGACCAGCGCGGCTCGGGCCTCGCCGGACAGCTCACCGAGGCCCTGTGCGCCCGCACGCTGGGCGCGGGGAAGCTCGACTCGGTGTACGCCACGGTCCGCACGGTCAGCGCCGGACCGCAGCGCGTCGTGGCCCGCAACGGCTTCCGCCCGTTGGGCATCCTGCCCAACGCCGTGGATCTCAGCAGCCGCGAAAGCCTCGCGCTCTACGCGCGTCACTCCCCGGGCGTGTTCGACCGCCGCGTGCCCGTCGCCGAGGTGCCCGCCTCGCTCGCACCCCTGCTGCGCACCGTCGAGGACAGCCTCGGGATCAGCTACGCCGACACCCGGCCGACCGCGCCGCGGCCCGCGCCCGCCGGGGCAGTACCGGCTCCGCTGGAGATCGTCGAGGCTCCGGCGTTCGTCCGCCGCCGCTTCCACGAGCGCTTTCCCGAACCGGGCCGCTGGTTCTACCCGTTGCACACGCCCAACATCCTGCTCACCCCGGACGACGGCGATTTCGAGGTGTACGCGTACCTCAACCGCACCGGCGGGTACTGCGCGCTGGTCACCGCCCACCCCGACCCGGCGTTCGCCGCGGGCTGGCTGGAGTCGGTCACCCGGACCCTGACCCGGGCCGGTGCCGGATACGTCGAGGCGCTGGTGCCGCTGGAACACCACGCCGCGCTCTCGGCGTTCGGCGCCCAGGGCTTCATCGCCGGGGCGCTGTATCCCGCGATGCGCCGGGACGGCGACGGCTTCCACGACTACGTCGTGATGTCCCGGACCACCGAGCACATCGACTTCCGCGGTGTCGTCGTCGACCCACCGCTGCAACCCTTCCTCGATTCCTATGTGTCGGCCTGGGCGTCGACCTATCTGCCCTCCCGTGAGGTTGCCTCATGACCCCCTCGAACCCCCATCTCGCCCCCGTCGACGTCCCGGACGCCACGGCGCTGGCCCAGGTCCAGCAGCTCTGCGACCTGACCGAGCCCTACGCCTGCGGACCGGCCGAGGACGACCTGTTCGCCGCCGCCATGGCGCAGAGCAACGCCTGGCACCGCGAGCGCTCCCCGTTCTTCCGGAGCCTGTACGACGGTGAGCGACAGGACACGCCGTACGGTGCGCCGCTGGTGCACGCGAACTTCTTTAAGCGCCACGAGGTCCTCTCCATCCCCCAGGACGACGTCCATCTGCATCTGACCTCCTCGGGCACCACCGGCCAGAAGTCGCAGATGTTCTTCGACGAGTGGACCATCCGGTCCGCCCAGCGCATGGTCGCCCGCATCTTCGAGCGCAACGGCTGGATCACCCCCGACCAGCCGGTCAACTATCTGCTCTACAGCTACGAGCCCGCCCGCGACCTCAAGCTGGGCACCGCGTTCACCGACAACTACCTGTGCGACTTCGCTCCGGCCCGCCAGGTCGAGTACGCCCTGCGCGCCACCGGCAACGGGCACGAGTTCGACCCCTTCGGCTGTGTCGCCGCGCTGCGCCGCTTCGCCGAGGACGACGCTCCCGTACGCATCCTCGGCTTCCCCGCCTTCCTCTGGTTCACCCTGGAGCGGATGCGCGCGATGGGTCTGCCGCCGCTCCAACTCCCCGAGAACTCCCTGATCATCCTCGGCGGCGGCTGGAAGGGCCACACCGACCAGCAGATCGGCAAGCACGAGCTGTACGCCCGTGTCACCGAACAGCTCGGCATCCCCTCCGAGCGGATCCGCGACACCTTCGGCTCGGTGGAGCACTGCGTCCCGTACATCGAGTGCTCGCACCACAACCTCCACGCGCCCGTCTGGTCGCGGGTGTTCATCCGCTCCACCCGCACCCTGGAGCCCCTCGGGTACGGAGAGCGGGGCTACCTGCACCTGGTGTCCCCGTACATCACCTCCGTGCCGGCGCAGAGCGTCGTCATGGGCGACCTCGCCTCGCTGCACCCGGGCGAGGAGTGCGGCTGCGAACTGGACACCGACTGGTTCACCATCCACGGGCGTGCCGGGGTGAGCCGCAACAAGAGCTGTGCCGTGGCCGCCGCCGAACTGATGAAGGGAATGTCATGACCGAGGCCGAGAACCGGACGAACCACCACTACTGGCAGGGCGCCTTCATCGGCGACGACGAGGCCGCACGGCGCCTCGCCACCCTGCCCGCCACCGTCGAGGCCGCGCTCGCCACCCCGCTGGACACCGAGACCGTCCTGGCCGCCTGCGACGCACTCGCGAACGCCCTGCGCGACCCCGGCCACCCCGTACGGGAACGGCTGGCTCCGCACCTGCCCGGCGACGCCGAGGAACTGCTCGCCGAGCTCGCCGCCTTCCTGGGCCGCGACGCGCTCACCCGCAAGCTCCGCCGCGAGCTGGGCGGCACCGCCCCGCAGCGGCTCAGCCGCCCCGACGCCAAGGAGACGGTGTACGAGGCGTGGGCGCCGGTCGGCCTGGTCGCCCACATCGCCCCTGGCAACGCGGCCACCGTCGCCCCGCTCAGCCTGATCGAGGGACTGCTCGCGGGCAACGTCAACATCCTCAAGACCAGCAGCGCCGACACTCTCCTCGCGCAGCACCTGCTGGCCGAGCTCGCCGCGTTCGACCCGAGCGGCGCCCTGGCCGAGCGGGTCATCGTGCTGCGCTTCTCCTCCTCGCGCGCCAACTGGCTGCGCCTGATGTGTGCCCCGGCCGATGCCGTTGCCGTGTGGGGAGGCGAGGCGGCTGTGGAGGGGGTGGCCGCCCATGTCCCGGCCGGCTGCCGTCTGGTGGAGTGGGGACACAAGATCTCCTTCGCGTACCTGACCCGGGACGCGTGGGCCGACGAGGCGACCCTGAACGCGCTGGCCGAGGACATCTGCGTCTTCGAGCAGCAGGCGTGCTCAAGCCCCCAGGTCGTCTACCTCGACACCGAGGAACCGGACGATCTGTACGCCGTCGCCGACCGCCTCACCCTCGCGCTGGCCGCTCAACCGGCGCCCGTGGAGAGCGAGTTGGACCCGGCCGAGTACGCCGAGCTCACCACCACCGAGCACCTCGCCCGCCTGGAGGAACACCTCGGTCTGACCCGCGTCCTGGCCGCCCCCGACGGCAGCTGGCGCGTCATGGCCGACACGCGCCCCGCACTCACCGCGTCCCCGCTGCACCGCAGCGTCTGGGTCAAGCCGCTGCCGCGCAAGAACGTCATCGCCACGCTGCGGCCCATGCGCCGGTATCTGCAGACCGCGGGGATCGCGGGCAGCCGCGCCGACATCGCCGAACTCTCGACTGCCGTCCTGGCCGCCGGCGCCACCCGGGTCACCCCGGTCGGCGCCATGACCTCCGGCTATGTGGGCGAGCCGCACGACGGTGTGTACGCCCTGCAGCGCTACAGCCGCCGCGTCGCCGTCCAGGCCGACGCCCGCTTCTCCACCACCGCGTGCCTTGACGACCTCCTGCGGCAGCCCGCCTTCCCCGCACCGACCGGGCCGCTGCTCGACAAGGCCGCCGTCCAGGAACTCAACCGGGATGTCGAACGGCGCGATGCCGAGCTGTACTTCCGCAGCGGAGGCAGCACCGGCACGCCCGCCCTGTCCCTGTTCAGCTATGACGACTACGACGCGCAGATGCACGCCGCCGCCCGCGGCCTGCTCGCGGCGGGCTACGACCCAGCCCTGGACCGCACCGCCAACCTCTTCTACTGCGGCGGCATGTACGGCGGGTTCATCAGCTTCTTCTCCATCCTCGAACGCCTCGGCGGCGTGCAGATGCCGATGGCCGCCGGAGCCGACCACCGCGCCACCGCCGAGATGATCGTCGCGTACGAGGTCGACACCCTCTTCGGCATGCCCTCCTACCTGTGGCAGCTCCTGCACGAAGAAGCGGACCTGCTGCGCTCCTACGGCGGCATACGCAAGATCTTCTACGGGGGCGAGCACTTCACCGAGGAGCAGCGCCGCACCCTCACCGAGACCTTCGGCATCGAGGTCGTCCACTCCATCACCTACGGCAGCACCGACCTGGGCCCGCTCGGCTACCAGTGCGTCGAGAGCGGCGGCAGCGTCCACCACCTCCACGCCGACCTGCACACCCTGGAGATCGTCGCCGTCGACGCCGACCGCCCGGTGGCGCCGGGGGAGACCGGCCGGCTCGTCTTCACCACCCGGGCCCGCCGAGGACAGCACCTCGACCGCTACGTCATCGGCGACCTCGGTCGCCTCCTGACCGGCGACTGCCCCTGCGGCAACCGCTCCCCACGCTTCGAACTGCTCGGCCGTCTCGGCGAAGTGATGCGTGTGGCGACGTACTTCCTCAACTACCGGCGGCTCGTGGGCATCGCAGAGGAGCGCCTGCGTTACAGCGGCGAGCTCCAGGCCGTCCTGACGGCGGGGTCCGCCAGGGAATGCCTGACCCTCCGCATGGAGCGCTCCCTGGCCCCCGACCCGGAGGTGGCGCGCGCCGCGTTCCTCGCCGAGTACCCGGAGGTCCGCTCGGCCGTGGACGAAGGGCTGCTGGACTTCGCGGTGGAGGTGCGGGACGGGGCCGATCTGGACCGTACGGCGACGAGCGGGAAGCTGCGGGCGGTGGTGGACCGCAGGCGGTAGGCACGCGTGCCCAGGGCTGACAGCCCTGGGCGCCGTTGCCCGCACGTGGGGGGCGGCGGGCGGCGGTCGCCAGTGCACCGTGGCGTGGCCCGACCCCCGTCCGGGCCCCGCCGTGGTGCGTACGCATCTTTTCGGTTGCGCGCATTCAGCGGTAGCTTTCGACATGCACGCGCAAAAGCCCTGATGGGGACGTCAAGCGCACAGGGGGCCAACCTTGATACGGATTCACCTGGGATCCGAGGGACTGGGCCGCGTCCGGGTCTGCTCCCTCCCGGACTTCGGTGCCGAACTGACGGCAGCCGGTGGGGCCCACGCCCGCGGCAGGCTCCCTCAGGGGCCGCTGGCGCAGCTCTACTCGCGCAGCCTCCAGCCGGACCTCGCCGAGGGCGTCAGCAGCCTGTACCTTGCCGACCTGTTCGCCCGCCGCAGCCCCACGCCCTTCACCAAAGCCCTGGCCGAGGGCGACGAGCGGGCCCGCGGCGTCCTGGCGAACGCCATCGACCAGCTGCGCGGCACGGCGATTGAGCCGCATCGCTCAGGCATCCGGTCCGCGGTCGCGACCCGGGCCGCCGATCTGTCCCAGATCTATGTCGGCGGCGGCGCGTCGGTGATGCTCAAGGAACTCGGACACGGTATCCGGTTCCGCCGCGGTGTCCTGGAACTACCGACGGTCTTCGACGCCGACCTCGAACTCGGTCAGGGCTCGCTGCACATCCAGGCGGTGGCCCTCAGCAGGCGGGTCACCCTGGCCGAGCCCGAGAGCGGGGACCTGACCGTCCGGATCCCCGCGGGATCTGCCCCGCGAACCGAACCGGGGCACACGGCGGCGCTTCGGTCCCTGCTCGGCACCGGTAGGGCGGAGGCACTCGAAGGCATCGTCACGTCGGGGGGTGTCACAGGGCGGCAACTGGCCGCGCTGCTCGGTGTGTCCAACGCCGCGGCCAGTCGACACGCCTCCGTCCTGCGCCGCGCCGGTCTGATCCGAACCCTGCGCAGAGGACAGGCCGTCCAGCATGTCGCGACACCGCTGGGCTACCGCTTGGCGCAGCCGGAGTCACCCAACGGGCTGTGATCGGGAGACTTCCCGGCGGGCAGGGCCCGGGCGGCCGCGGTCAGCGCTTGGTGCCGCAGGACGGGCAGAAGACCGAGTGGTCCGGGACCACGGCTTGACAGGAGGCGCAGTGCGTCGGCTGGGCGAGGCGGTGGCCGCAGCCGCCACAGAACGCCGCGCCGCGGGTCTCGGCCCGGCACTGCGGGCACACCAGCTGCCGTGCGGTGGTGGGATCGTAGGCCTCCCCCTGGACCCGCCCCTGGGCGTAGGCCTGGCCTGACGCCATGTCGTTGATGCCCTGCCTCCGAGCCGCCTCGGCCTCCGCCGCCGTGTCGGGGGCGCAGTGCAGACACAGGCCGTGCTCCGGATTCCAGCAGCGGCCGCACACGTAACTGCTGCACCGTCCGCAGCGGTTGAAGTGGCCCCGCGCCGTGTCGACCGCCCTTTGGAAGGCCGCGTCGCGGGCGCCGCCCCAGCTGGCGCCCGCGAGCCCGTCGGCGGCGCTCGACACGCCGTTGCCCGCCCGCCCGCCGATCACGCTCCAGGCGGCGGTGACCCCTCGGGACAGCCAGCCCGCCATGCGGCCCGCGGTGAAGTTCTCGAACGGCGACCGCCAGGTGTCGAAGCAGCGCGAGCAGTGGAACTCGAACTGGAAGCCCGCTCCGGTGCCGTGCTGCTCGCACAGGTCACGGTAGTTGTTGGAGAAGTAGATCTCGGAACTCATGGCACTCGCCCCCCGAGTGGTCGTGACCGGACCCGCTGTGAGACGCGGGGGCGCGGGCTCTGGTTTCACCGCGCCCGCTCTCCCACGGGGAACCGTCATCGGACGACCAAATCGTTGCAGGGCCGGGCGAGTTCTGTCACGCGATGTACTGATGCGCCGCTGAACGGGTCGTCGGCGGGGGCGGTGCACGGCGCGGTCGTGCGCGCCAGCACAGCGGCAATTCCCCAAAGAGCGCAGGGAAACTCGAAAGGGGGGTAGGGCGGTCTGTCGGTCGCGCGCTCGCAAGCCTATTCGGCAGAAAAATCGGCGCAGTGCTCTCTCATGATTCCATGTGTCTGCTCATGAATCCGCATGGTCACGGCCGCCGTGCCAAGAAGTGTCATCGAAGGATTTCACCGCGTCAATGGTGCTGTCAGAGCTGCGCTGTTCGTGCCCGGCCGATCCGGTGCCCCGTGCTCGAAAGGGCAATTTCTGTTGCCCTCGGCACTGCTCCACTGGGCGACGGGTCCAGAACGCGAATGTCTGGAACCGGCCACACGGACCCCGGGGCCGGTCCCGGCGGACAAGTGTCCCTCCGGAACCGGCCCTTCAGTCGGTCTGGATCAGCAGAGCGCGCAGGTGGTGCAGGTGCGGAAGCAGGACTCCCCGCCGGAAATGGCGCCCGTGCCGCTCTCGGACTCGACGTCCTGGAGGGCGGTCTCGGTGAGGTCGATGTCGAAGAGGTCCGTCATGTTTTCGGACATGGAAATTCCTCCCTGTGGATCCTGTTGATTCGCCGCCATTCGGCGACTTGAGCGGAATCTAGGCAGGCACCGAAACCGAAGTCAAGGGGTTACGGGCGAGGTGCATCCTGGTTAGTGTGGCGGCATTACCGGGGTGAGAAACCGGGAATTATTGAGTCCGTTTCATGGGGCATCGAGTAAGGGGGCGTGGCAGAGATGCGGCGTGGCCAAGGCGTGGATCCGGTGTTTCGGTGCGCGGATGGAGTGCTGCTGAGGGCGCCGATTCTGGCCCGGTCGAGCGTCCGCGCCACCTGGCGGGACGGGGTGCGGGACCGGCCGGAGGCGACCGGCGCGGAGCCCGATGAACTCCGCGCCCACCTGGGGGAGATGCTCGCCGACGCACGGTTCCGGGAGGCGCTGGAGGTCTCCAGCCCCTCGCTCGCCCGCACCGTCGACGCGGTCCTCGCGGACACGGCGGTGGCCGCCTCCGATCTCCGCAAGGCCCATCGGGCCGTGACCCGCTATCTGCTCAGGGCCTCCTCGCGGCCCACCCCGTTCGGCCTGCTCGCGGGGGTGCTGTGGGGCTCGTTCGGCGCGGCCACCAAGGGAGAGCTCACCGGCGGGGGGCACCGGGCGGTGCGTCCCGACGCCGGCTGGCTGGCGGGGCTGATCGCCGAGTGGGAGCGCGACCCCGCTGTCCACGTGGGGTTGAGCGTGGTGGCCAACGGCCTGTGCTTCGTGCGCGGCGGGCGCCTGGTCCTGCCGTTCGCCCCGGCCTCGACCGCCGTCGGCTCCGACACCTCCCCGGGGAGCAGCGGACCCACATCGCGGACGCTGCGCCACACGCCGGTGGTACGTGCCGTGGTCGAGGCAGCGGCCCGCCCTGTCCGCTGCGGTGACCTGATCCGGGACGTCGAAGCGCGCTTCCCCGGCGCGCCCGAAGGCGCCGTGGCGGGCCTCGTGGCGCAGCTGATCGGGGCCGAGGTGCTGCTGACGGAACTGCGCCCACCGCTGGACGCGCCCGATCCACTGGCCCACGTCGAGGCGCTGCTCCCGCCCGCCACGCCCGCCGCCCGGTGGATCGCCGACCTGCGCGCTTCTCTGGCCGAGTACCGTCACACCCCGCTCGGGGAGGGAAAAGCGGCCTGGCGCACGGCACTTGAGTGTGCGACGGGAGGCCCCGGCCCGGCCCCGAGCGGGGAGGCCACCGCAGGACGCTCGGGCCCGTCGGCACACGCCGTCCAAGTGGATCTGCGCCTTGAGGGCAGCGTGGTGCTCTCTCATGCGGTGGCCGAGGAGTTGGAGCGCGCGGGCACCGTGCTGTGGCGCCTGTCGCCCCCGGGCGAGGGCCGCCTGGCCGCCTACCACCAGGATTTCGTGGAACGGTACGGTCTCGGGCGCCATGTGTCCGTCAAGGAACTCCTCGATCCCGACATCGGCCTCGGCGCACCGGCCGGATACCGCCTGCCCCCGAGTCACCGCCCCGTTCCGGGACCCGCCTCCCTCGGCGCCGTACGCCGGCGTCTGCTGCTGGGCCTCGCGGCGGAGGCCCAGGCGCGCGGAGCGCGCGAGGTCGTCCTGGACGAGAACCTGCTGAGCCGATTCGAGGCGGCAGACCGGGACGAGTCCACCGACACCGTGCGGCCGCCCGCCCTCGAACTCGTCGTACGCGTGGCCGCGGAGTCCGCCGCCGCGGTGGACCGGGGCGACTTCACGCTCGTACTGGGCGGCGCGGCCACCGCCTCCGGCGGTCTCATGGGCCGCTTCGCCCACCTCTTCCCGCCCGCGCAGACCGAGGAGATGCGGCGCACCGTGCGAGCCGCGCGCGAGAGCACCGGACGGCTGCCCGTCCAGGTCCACCACCAGGCCTCGCACCACCGGCACGCCAATGTCGCCAAGGTGCCGACCTGGCTGGAGGGTCGCCTGGTCGTCGGCGCCCACCCCGGCCCCGCCGCGCCGGGCGTCACGGACCTCACGCTCGACGACATCGCGGTCTGCGCCGACTCCGAGGGCTTCCGCATCGTCTCCATGGAACTCGGGCGCGAGCTGGCCCCGTCGGCGCTCCACGTGCTCAACCGCGAACTGGCCGCGCCCAACGCGGTGCGCTTCCTCGTCGAAGCCGCGGCGTTCAGTCGCAGACAGGTGCGGCTGTGGGAGTGGGGTCCCGCGGAAGACCTGCCGTTCTTGCCCGCCGTACGCACCGGCCGCACCGTCCTGAGCCCGGCCCGCTGGCGACTGGACGCGGCCGGTCCGCCCCTCGGCGAGTGGCGGACCCTGTGGCAGGTGCCCGACCATGTCCAGCTCACCATCGGCGACCACCGCATTCCGCTCAACCTCGCCGTCCCGGCGCACCAGGAGATCCTGCGCCGGGAGTGCGAGCGTGCGGGCGTGGCCGTGGTGCACGAGCTGCCCCTGGATCACGCCACGGACAGCGGCTGGCTCCATGGTCCCGGCGGCGCCCATGAGGTCGAGGCCGTGGTCACCCTGATGCCCCGTCAGCCAGCTCCCGCGGCACCCGTACGCACCGCCCGCCCGGCGGTGCGGCGCGGCACCGGCGAAATCCCGCCCGGCGGTCCCTGGCTGTACGCGACCCTCTACTCCTCCGCGGAACGCCAGGACGAGCTCCTGACCGGGCCGTTGCGCCACTTCCTGAGCGAGCTGCAGACCCCGCCCGTCGGACCAGGAGGCGTAGATCGCTGGTTCTTCATCCGGTACGCGGATCCGGACCCGCATCTGCGGCTGCGGCTGCACGGCGACCCGGCGTTGCTGAACGGCGTCGTCCTGCCCCGCCTGCACGACCTGGCCGGACAACTTTCCGCAGACGGTATGGCCCGGGGCCTGCGCCTGGACAGCTACGCACCCGAGACCGAGCGCTACGGCGGCCCGGCGCTGCTCGACGCGGCCGAGGCGGTCTTCCACGCCGACAGCCAGCTGGTGCTGGAGCGGCTGGCGGCCCCCACGCACGACCCGATCCTGTCCACCGCGTACGACGTGACCGAGCTGGTGCGGGCCTTTCACCGGGGCTACGGCGGCGACTGGCGGCGCCGGCTCACCGCGACGTACCCCAAGCGGGAGCAGCACCACAAGGCGTTCGCGGCGCGCCGGCGGGAAGCGCTCGCCCGGATCACCCCGGACGGTCTGCTGGACCCGGTGGCGCAGCCACACCATGCGGCGCTGGAGGGCTTCGGACGGCACGTGCGAGCGGAGGAGCGGCGGGGCACGCTGAGCGTCTCCCCGGACGCGGTGCTCGCCTCCCTCGTCCACATGCACTGCAACCGCCGCCTGGGCACGGACCGCACGGCCGAGGCACAGGCCCTGGCCGTGGCCCGTGGCGCGGTCCAGGCGCACCTCGACCGGGAAAGGGCCCGAGCATGACCGAGAACCTCGTCGCGAGCCTCGCCGAGCGCCTGGCCGATCCCGTCGCACTGGCCGCGCGCGTGATGGCCGCCGAGACGCCCGAGCTGGCCGAGACCCGCTCCCTGTGGCATCCCCAGTCCCTCGCGGACGGCCACGCAGGAGTGGGACTGCTCTTCGCGGCACTGGCCCACGACGAACCCGAGTACGCGAAGGCCGCGCACGCCCATCTGACAGCGGCGGTCACCGGGGTCCGCCGGCCCGCGCGGGAGGGGCTGTACGCGGGGCTGCCCGCCGTCGCCTTCGCCGCCCGGACCGCCATCACCCGGCCGGGCGAGTACGCGGCCCTGCTCGCCCAACTGGACACCCAGGCAGCCCTGTTGGCGCGCAGGCTGGTCGAGGAGGACGCGCCCCGGGTCGCGGCGGGGACGGCCGGGGCGCGGATGTCCGGCTACGACGTGGTGGCCGGGCTCTCCGGCCTCGGCCGTCTGCTCCTGGCAGCCGGGCCCGAACACCGGAGCACCACGGAACTGCTCCTCGCGCACCTCGTGGCGCTCACCCGCCCGGTCACGGTGCCGGACGGCCGGCTCGTGCCGGGCTGGTGGACCGGCGACCCCATCCTGATCAGCGAACCGGACGGGCTCCCCGGCGGCCACTTCAACGTCGGCCTCGCGCACGGCATACCGGGCCCGCTCGCGCTGCTGTCCCTCGCCCACCGTGCGGGCGTGCGGGTGCCGGGCCAGGAGCAGGCCATCCGTACCATCGCGGAATGGCTGCTCGCCCGCCGCAGCCCCGACGGCACCGGCTGGCCCAACGTCGTCCCGCTGCTGGCCGAGGTGGAAGCCGCGTCCGGCACGCGCCCGGACCTGGCCGAGGCCCGCACCGGCTGGTGCTATGGCACGCCCGGCGTGGCCCGCGCCCTGCAACTGGCCGCCCTGGCGCTGAAGGAGCCCGAATGGAACCGCCAGGCGGTGGCCGCGGTGGCCGCCGTCTGCGACCGGCCGGGCGGAGCCGCAGCCTTCGGCGATCCCACGCTCTGCCACGGCCTGGCGGGGTTCACCACGATCGTGACGTTGATGTCCCGCGAACCCGGCGGAGCCGAACTGATCGTGCACATACCGAAGTTGTCCCAGCTCCTGGCGAGTGCCGCCGAACTGGCGCACCCCTTCCTCTGGCCCGCCTCGTCCACCGCCAGTGCTGCCGTTGTGCACCGCCCCGGCTTCCTCGACGGCGCGGCAGGTGCCGCACTCGCCCTGGACTTCGCGACGAACCCGGAGGCGCAGCTCGGCGAACTGCCGTGGCAGGCGGCGCTGCTGCTCTGCTGAGGGCCGGAGAGCGGGGCCCCTGGTGCCGCGGGTCACGCCGGAGCAAGGGCCCTTCCCGCAGTCACAGGAAGTAGCGGTATCACCTGAGCGGGACTATGTGCCCTCCTGCCGGTGCAACGACGTTCCCTCCGCATTCAACTGCGCTGCTACGATTGCAATATGACGGGACGTCAGATATATCGGGACGTCATGGAAGCGCGGAAGGACCGTGGGGAATCGGGACGAGCGGGAGCGGTGCGGCGGCACGCGACGGGGCGGAAGGCGCCCTGGCAGCCGCTCCTCGCTATCGGTAGGGTCGACCCCCGCGTGATCCCGCGCCCCGCACTTCCCGGCACCGGCATGACCCGTACCAGCGCATGTCCCCCGCACCGGCAGCGCACCTCCCCGTTCCCCACGTCCCCGCATCGGCAGCGCAAGACCCCGCATCAGCGCACGTCCCGGCAGTGGTACGAGCTTCGCCCGCGGCCCGACGCCGCCCGACGGTCCGCCCAGGCCGTCCGGGGCTCGCTGCTGCCGTAACCCCCCTCACAGCTCCACCGGTTTGATTCGGAGTGTTCATGACGCCCGTAGCGCCGAACCCTGAACTTGTCATCGGATTGAGCCCGTTAGGACTGCCCGACCCGCGTCCGGTCGCCGCGGTGTGCCGGGCCGGCGGACTCGGAGTGCTGGATCTCGGGGCGGGTGACCGTCGTGCCAGGGAAGCGCTCGCGCGGGTACGGCGCTGGACGCGGGGCCCGTTCGCCGTCCGTGTCGGGCCGTCCTGCGCGCTGACACCGGAGGAGGTCGCCGAGGGGTGCGACGGCGCCCTCCCTCCGGTGGTCGTGCTCGCGGCCGGCGCGGACTGGAAAGCGCGCCAACTCGGCGCTGGATGCCGGGTATTGGTGGAGGTGGGAGGCCGGGAGGAGGCGCGCCGGGCGGCGGCGGACGGTGCGTACGGGCTCGTGGCGCGCGGCAGCGAGTGTGGCGGGCGCAGCGGCGATCTGAGCACGTTCGTGCTCCTCCAGGCGCTGCTCGCCGACCCCGCATGCGACCTGCCGGTGTGGGCCTGCGGGGGCATCGGCCCGCGCACGGCGGCGGCCGCGGTGGTCGGCGGCGCGGCCGGGGTCGTCCTCGACACTCAGCTCGCCCTGCTCGAGGAGTCCGGGATCGGGGACGAGGCGGCGGCCGCGCTGCGCGCGATGGACGGGTCCGAGACACGGGTCGTCGACGGTGTCCGGGCGCTGCGCAATGCCCGCACCGGGCTGCAACTCCCCGTCGGCCAGGACGGGTTCCTCGCCGCGCGGTTCGCCGAGCGGTGGGGGACCGTGGCCGGTGCCGTGCGCGGAGTGCGCGAGGCCATTCTGGCTGCCGTCGGTGACGCGGCCGGTGTCGGGGTCCTGGCGGCGGGCTCTGCGATGGCGGAGGCTCTCGGCACCCGCCTGCCCCTCGTGCAGGGCCCGATGACCCGGGTCAGCGACCGGGCCGGGTTCGCCGCGGCCGTCGCGCGCGAGGGGGCACTGCCGATGCTGGCCCTCGCGCTGTCCGATGGCGAGCAGAGCCGCACCCTGCTCGAACGGACCCGTCGTGAACTGGGCGAACACCCCTGGGGCGTAGGCATCCTCGGTTTCGCGGACAGCAGGATCAGAGCAGAACAACTGGCGGCCGTACGAGCGGTCCGTCCCACGCACGCGATCATCGCCGGCGGCCGCCCCGCCCAGGCGGCCGACCTGGAGGCGTCCGGCATCAAGACGTTCCTGCATGTGCCGTCGGCCGCGCTGCTCACGCAGTTCATTGACATGGGCATGCGCAGATTTGTCTTCGAGGGTGCCGAATGCGGCGGACATGTCGGACCGCGCAACAGCTTTCCGCTCTGGGAGGCGCAGTTGGCGGTGGTCGAGGGGTACCTGGCGCGCGCGCCCGGTGCGCCGGGCGGCTTCGAGGTCCTGCTCGCGGGCGGCATCCACGACGAGCGCTCCGCGGCCATGGCCGCCGCGCTCGCCGCCCCGCTCGCCGCACGCGGCGTCGCGGTCGGCGCCCTGATGGGGACCGCCTATCTCTTCACGGCCGAGGCGGTCGGGTGCGGCGCGATCCAGCCGGTCTTCCAGCGCCAGGTGATCGCCGCCGGGGCCACCGCGCTCCTGGAGAGCGCCCCGGGCCACGCCACGCGCTGCGTCGCCAGCCCGTACACCGCCGACTACGCCGCCGCCCGCGCGCGTCTGCACGCCGACGGCATGTCCGACCGCCAGGCCTGGGAGGAGCTGGAACGCCTGAACCTCGGGCGGCTGCGGATCGCCAGCAAGGGCGTGGAGCGCGAGGGTGACGCGCTGCGGCCCGTGTCCGAGCAACGCCAGCTCGACGCAGGGATGTTCATGGCCGGAGAGGTGGCCGTGCTGCGCTCGGAGACCACGACCGTCGGCGCGCTGCACGACGCCGTGAGCCGCGGCGCCGAGGCCTTCGCCGAGCGGCGAGCGGTCGAGCTGGCCGGGACGCCGGGCGCCGCCGGGGACATCGCCGAAGAGCCTGCCCCGCAGCCGCTCGACATCGCCGTGGTGGGCATGGCCTGCATGTTCCCCCAGGCCCCCGATCTGGCGACGTACTGGGCGAACATCGTGGGCGGCGTCGACGCGGTCACCGAAGTCCCCGCCGACCGCTGGGACCCGGAGATCTACCACGACGCCACGGGCGAGCGCGCCGGAACTACCGCGTCGCGGTGGGGAGGCTTCCTGCCGCCGATCCCCTTCGACCCCTTCGCGTACGGCATCCCGCCCGCGTCGCTCGGCAGCATCGAGCCCGTACAGCTGCTCGCCCTCGAAGCGGCCCGGCGGGCGCTGGAGGACGCCGGGTACGGCGAGCGGCCCTTCGACCGTTCCCGTACGTCGGTGGTCTTCGGGGCCGAATCCGGCAGCGACCTGTCCGGCGCGACGACCTTGCGCACCGTCCTGCCCGCCTACCTGGGGGAGATACCGCCCGCCCTTGAGGAGCAGCTGCCCCAGCTCACCGAGGACTCCTTCCCCGGCATGCTCGCCAACGTCATCGCGGGCCGGATCGCCAACCGCCTCGACCTGGGCGGCGCGAACTACACCGTCGACGCGGCCTGCGCCTCCTCGCTCGCCGCACTGGACGTCGCCTGCAAGGAACTCGCCTCCGGCACCAGCGAGATGGTGCTCTGCGGCGGCGCCGACCTGCACAACGGCATCAACGACTACCTCCTCTTCTCCTCTGTGCGCGCCCTCTCCTCGAACGGGCGCTCCCGTACGTTCGACGCCTCCGCCGACGGCACGGTGCTCGGCGAAGGGGTGGCCTGCGTGGCGCTGAAGCGGCTGGCCGACGCCGAGCGGGACGGCGATCGCGTGTACGCCGTGGTCAAGGGGATCGGCAGCGCGAGCGACGGCCGCTCCCTCGGGCTCACCGCGCCCCGCCCCGAGGGCCAGCGCGCGGCGCTGGAGCGGGCCTACCGGGTGGCCGGGGTCTCGCCCGCCCGGGTCGGCCTGGTCGAGGCGCACGGCACCGGGACCGTGGTCGGCGACCGTACCGAACTGGCCACGCTGACAGCCGTGTTCACCGAGGCAGGGGCGGCCCCGGGCGGCTGCGTGCTCGGCTCCGTCAAGTCCCAGCTGGGTCACACCAAGTGCGCGGCGGGGCTGGCGGGCTTGATCAAGGCAGCCATGGCCCTGCACACCGGGATCGCCCCGCCCACCCTCCACATCCAGGAACCCAACGCAGCCTGGGACTCCGCCACCAGCCCCTTCGCCTTCCACGCCGAGGCCCGGCCCTGGGCGGCCCCGGCGGCCGAACGGATCGCGGGGGTCAGCGCGTTCGGCTTCGGCGGCACCAACTTCCACGCGGTGCTCACGGCCCACGGCGCCGCGGCGCCCCCGGCCCAGGGCTACGAGGCGTGGCCGGCCGAGCTGTTCCTGTTCCGGGGCGCGGACGGCGCCGCGGCCGGACGGGAGGCGCGGTGGCTGCTGGGCGAGCTGGACGACCCGGGCGCGCGCCTGCGGCTGCGGGACGCCGCGCTGGTGGCGGCCAGGCGCGCTGCGACCCGGCCGGGTCCGGTGCGCATCGCGGTCGTCGCCGAGAGCGTGGACGACCTGCGGGCGCTGTTGCGGAAGGCGGCTGACGGGGAGCGGGGGAGAGGGGTGTACGCCGCGGGCGGGGGCGCGTCAGGCAGGCTTCCCCTCACCGTGGAAGGGGGGCGGGGAAGGGACGGGAACGAATCCGGCGGGTCCGAAGCCGACGAGCCCAAGGTCGCCTTTCTCTTCCCCGGTCAGGGCAGCCAGCGCCCCGGCATGCTCGGCGAGCTCCTTGTCGCGTTCCCGGAGGCCGCGCACCTGGTGCGGAAGGGCGGCGCGTACGCATCCGCGCTCTATCCGCCCCAAGCGTTCGAGCCCGGTGCGGCCGAGCGCCGGCAGCGGGCACTCCAGGACACGCGCATGGCCCAACCATCCCTTGGAATAGTGGATTTGACCCTCTCTCAGGTGCTGGAGTGGGCAGGTGTACATCCCGACATGGCGGGCGGGCACTCCTACGGGGAGCTGGTGGCCCTGGCGGCGGCCGGAGCCCTGACCCCGCACGCGCTGCTCGACCTGAGCGCCCACCGGGCCGGGGCGATCCTGGATTCGCTCGGTGCCGACCCCGGGACGATGGCCGCGGTCACGGCCGCCGCCGACGACGTGGAGCGCGTCCTCACCGAGGCCGGGCTGGGCGACAGGGTCGTGGCCGCCAACCGCAACGGCCCCCGGCAGACCATCGTCTCCGGTCCCACCGCCCTGGTGGAAGAGGCGCTGGAGCAGCTCCGGGGCGCGGGCCACAGCGTGCGGCGCATCCCGGTCGCCTGCGCCTTCCACAGCCCGCTGGTGGCGGGCGCGGGCGAGCGGTTCGCCCCGGTCCTGGCCCGGCACCCGGTCAGGGCGCCGGAGTTCCCGGTCTGGGCCAACCGCACGGCCGCCGTCTACCCGGACCGGCCCGACGGTGTCCGGGCCGAACTGGCCGCGCAGATCGGGTCCCCGGTGCGTTTCGCCGAACAGGTCGAGGCGATGTATGCCGCCGGGGCGCGCATCTTCGTCGAAGCGGGCCCGGGGACGGTCCTGACCGGCCTCGTCGGCCAGATCCTGGGCGACCGCCCGCACCGGGCGGTCGCCTGCGAGCCGCGCCCCGGAGCCGGGCTGCGCGGCCTGCTGGAATGCCTGGCGCAGCTCGCGGTGGCGGGTGTGCCGGTACGCGCCGGACGGCTCCTCCAAGGCCGGGGCGCGATGACGGAGCGACCGGAGCCGCCCGGCTGGACCGTGGACGGCCACCTCGTTCGCACCCGCTCCGGCGAGCTGCTGCCCGGGGCCCTCAAACCGGCCCGACGGGTCAGTCTGGAGACGACCACAGTGACACCCGACAGCGGCTCCCGGCACGACGACGGCGAACTCATCGCGGACTTCCTGCGCACGACCCGCGAACTGGTCGCGGCCCAACGGGACGTCCTGCTCACCCACTTGGGAGCCGCGGGCGGAGCCGCCTCCCCGCCACAGGTGCCCGCTCTCCCACGGCCTGCGGAAACAGCCCCGGCGGCGGCCGTGGCCGAGGAGACTTCGCAGGCCCTGCCCGCGCGGCCGGTCGCCGTCGACATCGAACAGGCCGTGCTTGCCGTCATCAGCGAACGGACCGGCTACCCGGCCGACATGATCGAACCCGATCTGGACCTCGAAGCGGACCTGAGCATCGACTCCATCAAGCGCACCGAGATCGTCGGAGAGCTGGCCCGCCGTCTCGCGGGGACCCGGACCTTCGACGACGTGGAGATGGAGGAGCTGTCCCGGGCCCGTACGGTAGCCGCGATCACGGCATGGATCACGCGGCACGAGAGTCCGGCCGGGCCGGAAACGGCGACCGCCGTGCCCGAGTCGGCCGACCCGGCTCCGTCCGGGCCCGAGAGCGAGCCCATCCAGGGCGTGGCCCCGCGCCGCTGCCTTCTGGAGCCGATCCCCCTTGGCCTGCCGGTCGTCCCGCCGGACGCGGACCTGCACGGCAGGCGCTTCGCCCTGCTCGGCGGCGGCGCCACCGCCGACGAGCTCACGACCCGGCTGGTCGACAGGGGCGCGCAGGCCGTCACGTACGACACCGACCGGCGGCTCGAGGCGGCCGACGGCCCCTTCGACGGGGTCTTCCACCTGGGGGCCATGGCCGCTGAGGACTCCACCGACGGCGGCGCGGCGCTGCTCCCCGGAGCCTTCGAGGTCTTCCGCACCACCCTGCGCCTCGCACCCCGTTGGCTGATCTGCGGCAGGACCGTGCCCGGCGGCGGAGCGGACGCGGGGGCGGGACTGCACGGGCTGTTCCGGACCATCGAGCGGGAGTACGGTGCCATCGCCGCCCGCGTCGTCGACCTCGATCCGGCGGCCACCGCGGCCCGGCAGGCCGACTTCCTGCTGGCGGAGCTGTACGCCGAGGACCGTGTCCCCGTCGTCGTGCGCACCGAGGCGGGCCGGTACGGGTACACGCTCGTGGAGCGCGGCCTCGGCCGCCTGGCGCGCACCGGGGCGGGGCCCGCCGGGGACGGAGCGGCCGAAGCCGCCGCGCTCGGGCTCGACCCGGACTCCGTGGTCGTGCTCGCCGGAGGGGCACGCGGGATCACCGCGGACGTCGCCCTGGCACTCGCGGCGGCCTCCCGTTGCCGGATCGAGCTCCTCGGCCGCACTCCGCTGCCCGCCGGACCCGAGGACCCGGAGCTCGCGGGCGCCGCCGACGCGACCGCCCTGCGGGCACTGTTCTCCGCCCGGGGCGAGCCGACCCCCGCGGCGATCGAGCGCGAGGTCAAGAACGTCCTCGCGGGCCGTGAAGTCGCCCACACCCTCGAACGGTTGGAGCAGCTCGGCAGCCCCGCCGCGTACCGCGTCGCCGACATGTGCGACGCGGCGGCCGTGGCTCAGGCCGTCAAGGAGATCCAGGCGGAGCAGGGCCGCATCGATGTGGTGGTGTACGCGGCGGGCGTGATCGAGGACCGGCTCATGGAAGAGAAGGACCCCGAGTCGTTCCGGCGCGTGTACGCGACGAAGGTGGACGGCGCCCGCGCCCTGCTCGACGCCGCGGCCCAACTGCCCCACGGCCCCCGGTCGGCCGTGTTGTTCGGCAGCGTCTCGGCCGTACTCGGCAACCGGGGGCAGAGCGACTACGCCGCCGCCAACGACGCGCTCGCGCACGTCGGCGAGCAATGGGCGCGGCGCACCGGTCGCCGGGCGCTGACCGTGCACTGGGGGCCGTGGGCGCCGTCCGGAGCGCACGGCGGCATGGTCACCCCGCACCTCGCCCGCCAGTACGCCCGGCGCGGAGTGGCCCTCATCGACCGCGAGGAGGGCGCGCTGGCCCTGCTGCGGGAGCTGGCCTGGGGCGACGAGTCGGCCACGTCCGTCGTCTACACGGCATCGGACCAGTGACGTGGCCGAGCAGACACCGTCCCCGGCAGACCTGAGGGAGCGTCAGATTCCGGTCGCCATCGTCGGCATGGCCGTCCTGTTGCCCGGCGCCAAGGACCTGGAGGCCTACTGGCGCAACCTCGTCGACGGTGTGGACGCCGTCGGCGAGGTGCCCGAGGGGCGCTGGGACCCGGTCTACTACCAGCCCGGCGCCCGGGGCGGCGTCGACCGGATCTACTGCCGGCGCGGCGGCTTCGTCGACGGCCTCGCCGAGATCGACGCCACCCGCCACGGCGTCATGCCCCACTCGGTCGCGGGCACCGAACCCGACCAGCTCATCGCGCTCTCCGTCGCGGCCCGGGCGATCGCGGACGCGGGAGGCGAGGAACGGCTGCCCGAGCGCGGCCGGATCGGGGTGGTCCTGGGCCGGGGCGGATACCTCACTCCGGGCCTCGCCCGCCTCGACCAACGGGTGCGTACCGCCCACCAGTTGACGCGCACCCTGGGCGAACTCATGCCCCACCTCGGCCCGGACCAACTCGACCGGGTCCGGGCCGCGTTCACCGAAACGCTGGGGCCCGAGCACCCGGAGTCGGCCATTGGACTCGTCCCCAATCTCGCGGCGTCCCGCATCGCCAACCGGCTCGACCTGCGGGGCCCCGCGTACACCGTGGACGCGGCCTGCGCGTCCTCACTGATCGCCGTCGACCAGGCGGTGGGCGAACTGGCCGCGGGCCGCTGCGACATGATGCTCGCGGGCGGGGTGCACCACTGCCACGACATCACCCTGTGGAGCGTCTTCACCCAGCTGCGCGCCCTCTCGCCGAGTCAGCGCAGCCGCCCCTTCCACGCGGCGGCCGACGGCATCCTCATCGGAGAGGGCACGGGTGTCGTCGTCCTCAAGCGGCTCGCGGACGCCGAACGTGACGGCGACCGGGTGTACGCGGTGATCCGGGGCACCGGCGTCGCGGGCGACGGCCGCGCCGCCGGGCTGATGAACCCCGATCCGGGCGGCCAGACGCGTGCGGTCCGGCAGGCCTGGCGAGCAGCGGGCCTCGACCCGCGCGCCCCCGGCTCCCTCGGCCTCCTGGAGGCGCACGGCACCGGCACTCCCGCGGGCGACGCGGCCGAACTCGCCACATTGGCCGAGGTGTTCGGGGCGGCCACCGGCGCAGCAGACCCGGCCGTCATCGGCTCGGTGAAATCGATGATCGGCCACTGCATGCCCGCCGCGGGCGTCGCCGGGCTGGTGAAGGCCGCCCTCGCCGTGCACCACGCGACCCTGCTGCCGACCCTGCACTGCGACGAGCCGCACCCCGCGCTCGCCCGCACCCGGTTCCGCCCGGCGGCACTCGCCCGCCCCTGGGAGGGGCCGCTGCGCCGGGCCGCCGTCAACGCGTTCGGATTCGGCGGGATCAACGCGCACGTGGTCCTGGAGCAGGCCCCGGGCGCCGTGGCCGCTCCGCGCCGGGCGGCCGTGCGCGAACCGGAGCGGGTGCTGCGCCTGAGCGCCCGCACCGCCGAGGGCCTGGCGCGGCTCCTGGAGGCGGACGACACGGCGGTACGGGCACGGGGCGCCGCCACGTACCCGCAGGACCTTTCCCGCATCCCGGCTGCCCGCCTCGGCATCGTCGATCCGACCGCCAAGCGGCTGGGACTCGCACGCCGGGCGGTGGCCCAGGGTCGTCCGTGGCGCGGCCGCAGCGATGTGTGGTTCGCCCCGTATCCGCTCCTCGGGCCGGCCGGTGGGGGCAAGGTGGCGTTCGTCTTCCCCGGCCTGGAGGCCGAGTTCGCCCCTCGGGTGGACGAGGTGGCCGAACACTACGGGCTGCGGCTGCCGGGCCGTGCGTACACCGAGGCGACCGATGTCGCCCGGCACGGCCTCGGCGTGCTCCGCGTCGGCCGGGTCCTCGACGAGGCCCTGCGCGCGCTCGGCGTCCGGCCCGACGGGGTCGCCGGGCACAGCGTCGGAGAGTGGGCGGCGATGATCGCGGGCGGCATGTTCGCGGCCGACAGGGCGGACGACTTCTTCGCCTCCTTCGACCCCGACTCGCTGCGGGTGCCGGGGCTGGCGTTCGCGGCGATCGGCGCCCCGGCGGCCCGGGTGAGCGAGGTGCTGGCCGACTGGCCGGATCTCGTCCTCTCGCACGACAACTCGCCCAGCCAGTCGATGGTGTGCGGCCCGGAACAGCCCGTCGAGGAGTTCGCGGCGAAGCTCCGGGCCGAGCACGTGATCTGCCAACTGCTTCCGTTCCGCTCCGGCTTCCACACGCCGATGCTCGCCCCCTATCTGGGCCCCATGAAGCGGGGTGTGGACGCGGCGGAGATCCTTCCGCAGCGGGTGCCGGTCTGGTCCGGTACGACGGCGGCCCCGTTCCCCGCCGACCCCGACGAGGTGCGCGCCCTGTTCGTGCGCCATCTCCTGGAGCCGGTACGGTTCCGGCCGCTCGTCGACGCGCTGTACGCGGCGGGCTTCCGCGCCTTCGTCCAGGTGGGCACAGGACGTCTGACCTCGCTGCTCGACGACACCCTCAAGGACCGCGACCACCTCACACTCGCCGCCAACTCACCCCTACGCGGCGGACTCGCACAACTGTTGCGGGTGGAGACCGGGCTGTGGACCGAGGGGTTGGCGCTCACGCCCGCCCGGCCGGACCGGCCGCGCGCTTCCGCCGCCCCGATCCCCCTCGACCTGACGGCCGCGCTGATCCCTCTCGCTCCCCACCGCCTGGAGGAGTTACGTGAGGAGCTGCGCGTCGGCGCAGAGGCATCGCCCCAAAGCCTCAGCCCCACAGGCCTGTTGAGTGATGAGCTGACCCGGAGTCACCCCGCCGCAGCGGAGCTGGACGCGCTGATGCGGGAGACGGTGGACAGCGTCACGGCCGTATTGGAGGGGGTGCGGGCTCCGAAGGCGGCGGCGGTCCCTGCGGGGGCGGCGCCTGCCGAACCCGACCGTGCCGCCCCGCGCGCCGAGCACGGCGGCCGACTGCACGTCTCCACCGCCACCATGCCCTACCTCCTTGACCACTGCTTCTTCCCGCAGCGGCCCGGCTGGCCCGACCCCGCCGACCGGCATCCGGTGGTCCCCGCCACCACCGTCCTGCACCACCTGATGGCCGCCGCCGAGCGTGCGGTGCCCGGACAGCGCGCGGTCGCGGTGCACGGCCTGCGGCTGGAGAAGTGGGTCAACGCCATCCCGGAGGTGGAGGTGACCCTCACCGCCCGGCCGCAGGGCTTGGGCCGATGGACGGTCGCGTTCGGGCCGTACGCCCACGCGACCATTGAGCTCGCCCCCGCCTACCTGGCCCCGTCGCCCGCGCCGCCCCTCGACGCGGCCGACGAACGCGCGCCCGACATCGCGGCGACCCAGCTGTACGAGGACCGGTGGATGTTCCACGGTCCCGCCTTCCGGGGCGTCACCGCGCTGCGCGGGATCGGGCCCGGCCACGTCCGGGGCACCATCACCACGCCGTCCGCGCCGGGCGCGCTCCTCGACAACGTGGGCCAACTCCTCGGCTACTGGCTGATGTCGACCCACCCCACCCGGACCGTGATCTTCCCGGTCGCCATCGAGCGTGTCGTCTTCCACGGGCCGCCCCCGCCCCCCGGCACGCGACTCGACTGCCATGCCGTCATCACGTCGCTCACCGAGGACACCCTTCTCGCGGATGCCCGGCTCACCCAGCCCGACGGGACGGTGTGGGCGGAACTCTCGGGCTGGCGCGACCGGCGGTTCTCCGGGCTCGACGCGCGCAGGTCCGGCGGCTACCCGGAACACCGCGCTCTCGCCGAGGCGCAGCCCGGCGGCTGGTGCCTGTTGCGCGACGCGTGGCCCGACCTGGCCTCACGCGACCTGCTGATGCGCATGCAATTGGGCCGGGCCGAACGCGAGGCCTACGAGGCACACCCGCCGCGCGGACGGCGCCAGTGGCTGCTCGGCCGGATCGCCGCCAAGGACGCGGTCCGGCGATGGCTGTGGGAGCGCGGCGAGGGCGCGGTGTTCCCGGCCGAGATCGAGATCGTGAACGAGGAGTCGGGGCGGCCCCGGGCGGTGGGGCTGCACGGACGCACCCTCCCACCGCTGGACCTTTCCCTCGCCCACCGCGGGGACCTCGCGGTCGCCCTCGTCCGTCCACCGGGGCACAGCCCGTACGCGAACGGCGTCGGCATCGACATCGAAGAAGTCGCCGACCGCACCCCCCAGACCCACCGCGTCGCCCTCGGCCCCCGCGAACTCGCCCTCCTCGGCAGGCTCGTCGCCGCCGGAGCCGGGGATCGCGAGGCGCTGTGGTTCACCCGGTTCTGGGCGGCCAAGGAGGCGGCCGCCAAGGCGGAGGGCACCGGGTTCGGCGGGCGGCCGCACGCCTTCGAGGTCACCGCGGCGGCTCCCGATGCCCTCACCGTCACCGTCGACGGCCGCCGCCACCACGTTCGTTGCACCCTCGTCGACCCCACCCATGTCGTGGCCTGGACCACGTCCGCGACGATCCTCAAGGAGAGCACTCAGTGACCACCAGCGAACGGCCCTCCGGCCCCGCCCCTCTTCCGCCACCGGACGGGGAGAGGGTCCTGGCCGAGATCGCCGGGCTGATCGTGGAGGTGCTCGGGGACTACGCCCCCGACCCGGCCGACATCCGCCCCGAGACCCTGTTCGGCGACGACCTGGAACTGGAGAGCATCGACCTGGTCGTGCTGTCCGGCCACCTGCAGAAGCGGTACGGAGACCAGGTCAACTTCGCCGAGTTCGTGGCCTCTCTGGAGATCGACGAGGTCATCGGGCTGTCCGTCGGACGGCTCGTCGACCATGTGCTGCACCGGCTCGGCGCCGCCCCGCAACCGGGAGCGGCCCCATGGTCATGATCCGCGCGAACGGCATCGGACTGCACGTCCAGCGGCTGCGCCCGCCCCGTCAACGGCCCTGTGCGACCGCGGTGTTCGTCCACGGCGCCTTCATCGACAGCCTCGCCAGCTACTACTTCACTCTCGGCCCCCGGTTCGCGGAGGCCGGGTTCGACGCCGTCATGTACGACCTGCGCGGACACGGCCGCAGCGAACGCCCGCCCAGCGGGTACGCCCTGGAGCACTTCACCGCCGATCTCGACGCGCTGCTCGACGAACTGGGCATCACCCACCCCGTCCACCTCGTCGGCAACTCCTTCGGCGGCACGGTCGCCCTCGACTTCGTCGTGCACCGGCCCGAACGCGTCGCCACCGTCACCGTGGTCGAGTCGGGTCCCGCCAGCCGGGCCTGGTCGCACACTATGACGTCCGCCCTGCGTCACGCCGGCGGCATGGGGGACGACGAGGCGCTGGTGTGGTTCACCGAGCAGTACGGGACGCTCTCCTCGACCCGCACCGGAGACGCCCGCCACGACGCGCACATCCGCAGGCTCGGCCGGGCCGCCGCCCGGCTCGTACGCTCCACCACCATCGCCGAGGACATGCCCACCGGGCGGGTGCTCACCGACGAACAGCTCGGCGGAGTCCGCTGCCCGGTGCTCCTGGTCAACGGGCAGGAGGGCCTGGTGGCCGCGGAATCCGCCCGGCTGCGGTCACTGCTGCCGCACTGCTCGGTCGCCGTGGTGCCCGGGCAGAAGCACTCGGTCCTGGTCGAAGCCTCCGACGAGGTGGGGCGGCTCGCCCTGGACTGGATACGCGAGCACGCCGCGACCGCGCCTGAGCCCAGCGGTCCGAGGCCGGTCCGGTGAGCCGCTTCCTGTTCGTCGTGCCGCCGCTGACCGGCCACATCAACCCGGCGGCCGCCGTCGCCGCCGAACTGACCGCGCGCGGCCACGAGGTGGCCTGGGCGGGACGGCCCGGGATCATCGAGCGGCTGGTGGGGGAGCGGCCCCGGGTCTACGTGTGCGCCGGGCCCGACCACCTCGCGGGACGGCCGCCCCACCTGCGCGGCCTCGCGGCCCTGAAATTCCTGTGGGCCGACTTCCTCGGACCGCTCGCCGAGGCGATGGCGCCCGGCGTGGCGGCGGCGATCACCGCCTTCGGGCCGGACGTGGTGGTGGCCGACCAGCAGACCGTGGCGGGCGCCCTGGTGGCGGAGCGGCTCGGCGTGCCGTTCGCGACCTCCTCGACCACGTCGGCCGAACTCACCGAGAGCATGGCCGCCATGCCGGGGGTGCGCGGCTGGCTCATCGGACTGCTGCGGGAGCTGCGGGAGCGCATCGGCGATCCGGCCGCCACCCACGACCCGCGTTTCTCACCGGCGCTCACCCTCGCCTTCACCACCCCCGAGCTGACCGGCCCGTACACCGCACCGGAGACGGAGCTGCGCTTCGTCGGACCGGCACTGGCCGCCCGGCGTTCCGCCGCCGGGGACTTCCCCTGGCGGTGGCTGGACCTGGCGCCGGGGACGCCGTCGGTCCTGGTCACGCTGGGTACGGCCAACATCGACGCGGGCGGCCGCTTCCTCGCCGAGACCGTCGCGGCGGTCCGCTCGCGCGCCGGACGGCTGCGGGCGGTGGTGTGCGACCCCGGCGGACTGCTCGGGTCGCAGCCCCCGGGGCCCGATGTGCTGGTCAGGGCCGAGCTGCCGCAGGTCGCCGTCCTGGAGCGGATGACGGCGGTCGTCTGCCACGCGGGACACAACACCGTCACCGAGGCGCTGTGGCACGGCGTGCCCCTGGTGGTCGCCCCGATCAGGGACGACCAGCCGGTCGTGGCGGCCCAAGTGGTGGGCGCCGGGGCCGGGTTGAGGGTGAAGTTCGCGCGGGCCGGCCGCGAGCAGATCGGCGCGGCTCTGGACACGGTGGTGACCGAGCCGGGTTACCGGGACGCCGCCCGCCGCGTCCGGGACGCCTTCCGTGCCGCCGGCGGCGAGGCGGTCGCCGCCACACATCTGGAAAAGCTGGCCGCCGCCGCGCCCCTCCCCGGGCGCCCGCGATGACGCCCCCGCCCCGCCCCGACCGAGCCCCCACAGAGAGGCACGCACATGCCCGACAGTGAACGGATCGCCCAGCTCCGGCCCTCGTACCGGGCCGAACTGGCCCGCGGCACGGGCCGTTTCTTCCTGCCGGCCCGCACCGACTGCCCCTGGTGCGGGGGCACCCGGCTGCGCGGCAAGTTCCGCACCACGGACCTCATCCAGGGCAAGCCGGGCGAGTTCGTCCTCGACCAGTGCCGCGACTGCGGCCACATCTTCCAGAACCCGAGGCTGAGCCAGCAGGGCCTGGACTTCTACTACCGGGACTTCTACGACGGGCTCGGCGCCGAGACGACCGCCAAGATGTTCGAGGGCAACGGCAGCAAGAAGCGGTTCCGCCGCAGCGCCCGGGCCCTGCGGCGCGTCGCCCTGCCCCGCCGCTGGCTGGACGTCGGCACCTCACTGGGCCACTTCTGCGCCACCGCCAAGGAGGTGCTGCCCGACACCGACTTCGACGGGCTCGACATGAGCGAGGGAGTCGAGCGAGCCGCCAAGGAGGGCCGCGTCCAGGAAGCCCACCGGGGGCTGTTCGTGGACCTCGCCGACGACATGGCGGGCCGATACGACGCGGTCAGCATGTTCCACTACCTGGAGCACACGCTCGACCCGCACCGCGAACTCGCCGCCGCCCACACGGCGTTGAAGCCCGGCGGCCACCTCCTGATAGAGGTGCCCGACCCCGAGTCGCTGTCGGGACGGCTGCTCGGCCGGCTCTGGCTGCCCTGGTTCCAGCCCCAGCACCTGAACATGGTCCCGATGGGCAATCTGTGCCGACGGCTGCGCGAGCTCGGCTTCACCATCGAGGTGGCCGAGCGCCGCGACGCCCACATCCCGGCCGACCTGGTGTGCGCCACCTGGTTCCTGTTCGACCGGCTGCTGCCGCGCGACGACGCACCCTGGTGGCCCCGTCGCCCGGGCCGCGCCGCCCGCGCCCTTCGCCTCGCGCTGGTGTGGGCGGCGCTGCCGGTGCTGATCGCGGTGTACGTCCTCGACCAGCTGATCAGCCCGCTGGCGCGGCGGACCCGCTTCTCCAACGCCTACCGGGTGATCGCCCGCCGCGACGGGTGAGCGTCGAAGCCGCAGGCCCGCCCTGTCCCGTCGAGGGCGTCAGCGGGCGCGCTAGCCACGCAACCGCGGCAGCAGCTGCTTGAACGCGTCCGACGGGAAGAAGCGCAACTCGCCGTCCTTGAACGAGGCGTTGAGCGGGTCCAGCCGGCCGCCGTCCAGCCAGAACACATCCTGACTCAGCACAGCTCCTTGCTCCGCCAGGCCCCGGACCGCGGAGACCAGGGGATCGAGCAGGCCCAGGGCGTCGCCGCCGAGGATCGGCACGGCGTAGAAGCGGTTGTTGCTCGGCATCGCGACGAGCGCGCCGTGCGGCAGCTTCTGTCCCAGCACCTCCTCCAGGCGCAGGACGTGTGCCGCACCCGGCAGGCCGTCCTGGCCGGTCACGACATACAGGGAGGGCCCGCCGCTCTGGCCCGCCACGTCCTCGATCGCCAGGCGGTCGCGTTTCATGTTGCCCAGCGCGCGGACGAGCAGATCGGGGGGCGTGGTGTTCCAGCGCGGTGTGAAGTGGGCGGGAATGGCGGCGGCGGAGGTGCCGGGCGCCCCCATCGCCACCAGGAGCGCGGCCAGGCCCCCGCCGAGCTGAGCGGTGACCGAGTCCGAGCCGAGATCGGCGACCGGGGTGACCACCAGCCGGAGCCGGGAGTCCAGCTCCTGTATGGGGATGTCGGCGAGCTTGCTGCACGGATGGTGATCGGGGCAGCTCGCACCGGAGACCGTGCTGTGCCGCTTCCCTCGCCCGAACAGTGCCATTGCTCTCCCCTGTCGTCGACAACACCATGCGTCTCCTGGATGACGCAGGCGTCCCTGTCGGTGGTTCCGCCCAGGGGCAGGCACCGACCCGAACTCCTTGTCACCGCCGTGAGTTGGGGTCGGCCTCGGCGGACGGCCCCCGTACGACCTCCGAAAGTCATCGGGCGCAGGTGTGACCGGAGGACCCATGGTGCGCAGGGCGCACGCTCCGTCGCGGCTCCGGGCAACGGGTCAGGAGGTGTCCAGGGGGAGGCGGGCCAGGAGGTGGGCTCCCGGTCCGGCGTCCTCGACGTGGAGGGAGCCGCCCAGTTGGGTGGCGATGTCGCGGGCGATGGCCAGGCCGAGGCCGGAGCCGCCCTGGTCGCGGCTGCGGGCGTCGTCGAGCCGTGTGAAGCGCTCGAAGACCCGCTCTCGGTCGGCGGGCGGGATGCCGGGGCCGTCGTCGCCGACTTCCAGCACCGCGGTGCCCCGGGCCTTGTCCACGCGCAGGGAGAGCAGGACGCGGTGATCGGCGTGCCGTTGTGCGTTGTCGAGCAGGTTGGTGACGAGCCGAGCCAGCCGCAGCGCGCTGCCGCGCACGGTGACGTGCGGTGCGATGTCGGTGTCCACGGGGACCCGGTCCAGCTTGCGTGTACGGGCCGCTTCCCGGACGACGTCCGTGAGGTCGACCGCGTCGGAAGGGGGCGCCTGCTCGGTGTCGAGCCGGGCGAGCAGCAACAGGTCGGAGGCCAGGTCCTGGAGTCGTACGGTGTCCTCCAGGGCCCCGCTGACGAGCTCGCCCCACAGGGCGGGGTCTGGATGTGCCTGGGCCACCTCGAGTTGCGTACGGAGCACGGTGATCGGGCTGCGCAGTTCGTGCGAGGCGTCGGCGATGAACTGGCGCTGGCGGACCACGGACGCTTCGAGACGGTCCAGGGTGGTGTTCATCGTGGCGGCGAGCCGGGCGATCTCGTCCTGACTCGGTGGCACGGGTACCCGGCGGCGCAGATCGCGGTCGCTGATCTCGGCGACCTCGGCGCGGATCGCCTCGACGGGGCGCAGGGCCCAGCCCGTGACCCGCCAGGTGACCAGGGCGACGGTGAGGACGAGCAGCGGCACGGCGAAGATGAGCGAGGCCCGGATGAACTCGTCCGCCGCGTCGGCCTCCCGCAGCGATGTTCCCGCGTAGACGGTGACGAGGCCCTTGCTGGTGGCGGTGGTGACCTGGACGACGCGCTGGCGGTGCTCCTCGCGCACCGGCCTGCCGTTCCAGGTGCCTCGTACGGTGCCCGGTGCGCTGGGGCGCGCGGTGGACAGCGCGGGGCGGCCGGCCAGGTTGGGGCTGGCCGCGAGCACCCGCCCGCTGGCGTCGACGACCTGGAGGAAATCGGTGCCGCGGTCGGGTGTCAGCACGGCGTCGAGGCGGCCTGCGGCCGCGAGTCCGGCGGTGACGACGGCTTGTCGTTCGGCGGCGTTCTGGGCGTTGCGCAGCAGGTTGTTCTCAAGCAGCCCGAGCAGCCCGAAGGAGGCGACGCCGAGCGCCAGCGCGACGACCACGGAGGCGCCCAGCGTGGCGCGGGCCCGCACGGACCGGGGCCGCAGCCGCCGGGCGAGACGGCGCGGCATGGCGATGACCCGGTGAACCACGGTGCCGGGCGCGATGTCTGGGCGTCCGTCCCGCTCAGCCACCGTCGGCCGCCAGCCGGTAGCCCGCGCCGCGCACGGTCTCCACCGCGGCCCGCCCGAACGGGGCGTCGATCTTGCGGCGCAGCGCGCTGACGTGGACCTCGACGACGTTGAGGTCGCCCTCGTAGGCGGCGTCCCACACCTGTTCGAGGATCTCCCGCTTGGGCACGACCTCACCGGCGCGCCGGGCCAGATGGACGAGCACGGCGAACTCGCGCGACGTCAGCCGGGCCTCGGTCCCGCCGCGGGTGCAGCGCTGTTTGGCCGGGTCGATCACCAGGTCGCCGAACTCCATGATCTGGGGGCTGCGTCGGCCCGTGCGCCGGACGAGCGCGCGCAGCCGGGCCACGAGGACGACGTACGAGAACGGCTTCGACAGGAAGTCGTCGGCTCCGGTGTCGAGGGCCTCGGCCTCGTCGTACTCGCCGTCCTTCGCGGTCAGCATCAAGATGCCCGACTCGCAGCCCGCGGCGCGCAGCCGGGCGCAGACGCGGTAGCCGTTGATCCCGGGCAGCATGATGTCGAGCACGATGACGTCGTAGTCGTGCTCACCCGCAAGCCACAGGCCCTGCGGCCCGTCGTGGGCGACGTCCACCGAGAAGCCCTCGGCCTGGAGCCCTCGTTGCAGGGCCGCGGCCAGCCGCCGCTCGTCCTCGACCACCAGTACGCGCATGGGGTCAAGGTTCTCAGGTCGCGCCGTCGGCTTGCTGAAGGGTTCTTCAGGTCGCTTCAGCAGAGCTTCAGCATGCTACCCGCATGCTCTGCCCGAGCCGGGCGCGTGTCCGGTGGAACGCGAGGAGCAGTCAGATGACTCAGTCCAACCCCCAGCCTCCCGAGTACCCCGTGGGTCCGGGCGAGGAGGCTGCCGGGCCGACCGGCAAGGCGCCGGGGCGCCGCGGCCGGTTCGCCCGGCTGACCCGCCAGGGGCGCATCCGATGGGTGGCGCTCGGGCTCGTGGTGCTGATCGGCGGCGGTGCGGCGGCCGCGGCGGTGGCGGAGCACCACCACCACGAGGAGCGTGCCGGAGGCCGGTACGCCGCCGAGGGCCGGAGCCACCGGGGCGGTCCGGAGGAGGACGGCCGGGACGGTGCGAAGAAGGCCCGGGAGGCCGGGCGAGGCCGCTGGGGTTCCCTGCCGGGCGCGGTGGTCCAGGCCCCGGCGCCGCTTCCCGCGCTCCCGGCCGCGCAGGCCGTGGACAAGGCCGCGGGTGCCGTTTCCGGCGGCAAGGTGGAATCGCTGTCGGTGGTCGCCCAGCAGGGCGGCGGCAGCGCCTGGCAGGCCGTGGTCCTCGGCCCCGACGGGGTCCGGCACCTGGTGACGCTGGCCGGCGCCGACGGAACGGTCACGAGTAACACCGTCGCCGAGCAGGGCCCGACGACGAGCCGCTGACCGCGCCGTCGCGTGCCGCTCGGCATCCGTCCTCCTGCCGGGACGGATGCCGAGCGGCGCGGAGCCGGGTCAACAACCATGGATTGGCGCCCACTTGAGGGCGGGCGTGCCTTCGCGTGGTCGGCGGGCCTCGGAGGGGATCGCGCCGGTACCCGTCAGCGGCGGGCTTGGATCTTCAGGTTTCCGCGGGTCAGGACGCGGATGTGGTCACTGGCGAGCATGGCGTGCGGGAAGCCGGGATCGATCGCGCTGACCTCGTCCAGGCGCGCCTTCTGGGACGCGGTGAGGTCGACCTCGAGGGCTCCCAGATTCTCCCGCAGCTGCTCGACAGTTCGCGCCCCGATGATGGGCGCTGTCACCTCAGGGTTGTGCAAGGTCCACGCCAGTGCGACCTGTGCGGGGGTCCGGCCCAGTTCCGCCGCGACCTCCTTGACGGCGTCCGCGATGGCGAGGCTGCGCCCGGTCACTCCGCCCAGCGCCTGGTTGAAGCTCCGGCGGGTGCTCTCGGCCTGGTGGGACGCCGGCGCGGTGATGTCCTGGCGGCTGTACTTCCCGGTGAGGATCCCGCCCGCCAAGGGGGACCACAGTACGGTTCCCAGGCCCAGCTCCTGAGCCATCGGCAGGAGATCACGCTCACCGGTGCGTTCGACCAGGTTGTACTCCAGCTGCAGCGCCGTGAGCGGCGCCCAGCCGCGCAGGTCGGCCATCATCTGCATGCGCGAGATCTGCCAGGCCGGGGTGTTGGAGATGGCGACGTAGAGGATCTTGCCCTGGCGTACGAGGTCGTCCAGGCCGCGCAGAATTTCCTCCACGGGCGTGGTGGAGTCCCATACGTGCAGATAGAGCACATCGATGTAGTCGGTGTTCAGCCGACGCAGGCTGGTCTCGACGGAGCGGAACAGGTTCTTTCGGCCCGCGCCCCCGGAGTTGGGGTCATCGGGGCGACGCAGCGTCGTGTACTTGGTCGCCAGGACCAGACTGTCGCGCCGGTCGCGGGTGAATTCGCCGAGCATGCGCTCGGAGGTGCCGTTGGTATAGGTGACCGCCGTGTCGATGAAATTCCCCCCGCGCTCGACGTAGAGGTCGAACAGTTTCCGCGCCTCGTCCTGCTCCGCACCCCAGCCCCAGTCGTTGCCGAAGGTGGCCGCGCCGAGCGCGAGCGGTGAGACCCGCAGGCCGGAACGTCCCAGCTGCCGGTAGGTGTCGAGCGTGAGCGTCATCGTGTGCTCCTGTGCGGTTGTGGTGCTTGGCGTGTGCCGCTTCCGGGCTGGTCGCAGGCCCGTGGATGTTCAGGCGGGGTCAAGCCCCTTCGAGTGGGAGCGGGGCGGCACCGCCATCGGCGCGCCGCGTCCCCCGGTGGTGAGGCTGTAGGCATGGCAAACCCCTCGTCACTGAAGAAGGGGGAGCACCCGCAACCGGGGACCTCCCCACTTGACACACCGTACACTGAACCGGGGACCTCCCCGCAACGGCTTCCGAGACTTGTCCGACACTCACGATCGCGAAGGTCATGACACCTCCACGCAGCACCCTGCGCGCCGACGCGCAGCGCAACCGCGAGCAGCTGATCGCCACGGCCGCCGAAGCCTTCGCATCCGGACGGGCGATCTCGCTGGACGCGATCGCCAAGCGCGCGGGAGTGGGGAACGCCACCCTGTACCGGCACTTCCCTACCCGGGAGGACCTGGTCGAAGAGGTCTACCGGGACCAGATCCGCCCCCTGCGCGATGACGCGCACACCCTGCTGGCCACCGAGCCGCCCGCACAGGCCCTCCACGCGTGGATGCTGCGCTTCGCCGACTGGGCCGGTGAACGACGCGGCATCTGCGAGGCCCTGGTCGCCATGAGCGCTTCCGGCCGCTTCGGCACCGGACCGGTGTGCGACGAGGTTCAGCAGATCCTGGCGACGCTGCTCCAGGCCGGCTCCGCGAGAGGGGAGCTGCGACCCGACATCGACCCGGCCGACGTGGGCAGCATCCTCGCCGGATTGCTCTCCGTGGCAGGCGCGCCCGAGCAGCGCCCCCAGCTGAACCGCATGCTGGCCGTCGTCGTCGACGGACTCAGGCCGCGCTAGGCGTTCGCGAGCCCCCGTACGCGCAGCGGTCGTTTCGCCGGCCGCGGCGCCCACTTCGGCAAGGCATCGGCGGCGTGCCGCGGCCACCAACGTGCCGAAGCGGTACGGCAGAAGGCGGGCAAGCGGCGGTATTCGACGCGGCTCCGCTGCGCGTCCTCACCTCACCGCGCCCAGATCCCACGCGGCCGACGTGGGCGAGCTGCCGGAAACGGATCGCTCAGACCGTGGAACCCCGAAGGGACCCCGTCGCGAAGGCGAGAATGTCGGGCGCCGCGTCGAGCAGGCTCGGAAAGTGACGGTGCACGCCCTGGACGGGTGCCGGGGTGTTGACGCCCCAGACCGTCATGTTGGCTCGCAGGCCGGACTCGACACCGGACGGCGCGTCTTCGATGACCAGGCACTCTTCCGGCTTCGCGCCGAGACGCCGTGCGGCCAGCAGGTAGGGGGCCGGCGACGGTTTGCCTTCCTCCACGGCGGCGGCGTCCACGAGCACGGCCGGGACGGGCAGTTCGGTGCGGGCGAACCGACCGCGCACCCGGTGCTCGTAGTTCGAGGTGACCAGTGCCCAACGGCCGGAGGGCAAGCCGTTCAGTAGCTCCGGTGCGCCGTCGAACGCGGCGTAGGCACCGGACCGGACATCTTCGTCCTCGAGTTCATGCAACGCGGCCAGGCACTGCCGCGGGTCTCGCTCCGGGGCCACCGTCGCGAAGGTCTCCATGGGTCGCGTCCGCAGCGCGACCTCGTGGACCGAGGCGGCGTCGAGTCCGTATCTCCTCGCCCACATCTCCCAGACCCGACGCTGGTTGGCCACCGCGTCGATCAACGTCCCGTCGACATCGAAGAGGACATACCGCGCGGAGCCCGGGCGGAGCGGTTCGCTGGTCACGTCGCGATCATGCCATCCGGCCGAGGGGCCGCCGGGTGCGGGGCTGCACTTGGCGAGTGGGCCTGGGCCCGATCACCTGTCAGTTCTTCTTCAGCTCCTGGGCGAGCATCACAAGGATGCCGCTGGGACCGCGGACGTAGGTGAGCTTGTAGATGTCCTCGTAGGTCGCCACACCGCGCAGGGGATGGCATCCGTGCCGCGCGGCCGTCTCAAGGGCTTCGTCGATGTCGTCGACGGAGAAGGCGACGCGATGCATGCCGATGTCGTTGGGACGAGTGGGCTCCGACTCGATCGCCTCCGGGTGGATGTATTCGAAGAGCTCAAGGCGACCCTGCCCGTCCGGTGTCTGCAGCATCGCGATCTTGGCGTGATTGCCATCAAGGCCTACGGCGGTGTCCGTCCAGTCGCCACTCACCGTGTCCCGGCCGACCACCGTGAGGCCGAGGTCGGTGAAGAAGGAGATCGTTGCTTCGAGGTCACGCACGGCGATGCCGACGTTCTCAAGTCTGATGGCCATGCGGCGCATGCTACCGACGCGGCACGGGCCCGCGTGTCCTTTGTGATGCGGGCTCGTTGACGCGGTGATGCCGAAGACACCCCCAGCACCCCGAGAAACTCGCAGGGACGGCGCGCCCGTGGTCGTCATCGGAGCCGGGCCCAGCGGCCTGGCTGTCGCGGCGACGGTGCGCCGGACAGGTGTTCCGGTCGTGGTGGTGGAGCGCGGGGAACAGGTGGGCGTGAGCTGGGCGCAGCGCTATGACCACCTGCGGCTGCACACCGCCCGGGGCGGATCACGGTTGCCCGGCCTCGCACTGCCTCGCCGGTTTGGCTCATGGGTGGCGCGCGACGACTTCGTCCAGTACCTGGAGCGCTACCGCGAACACCATCGCCTGGAGGTACGCCTGGCGACCCGGGCGCGACGGATCGAGGCCGCTGCCGCATCCGGTACGGGAGGCCCGTACTGGAAAGTGCAGACCGGTGACGAGACCATCGCGGCACGGGCGGTGGTGGTGGCCACCGGGCGCTGCCACACCCCGCACGTGCCCGACTGGCCCGGACGCGACTCGTTCAGCGGCGACTTCCTGCACTCGGCCGACTACCGCAGCCCCGCGCCCTACCGAGGGCGCTCGGTCCTGGTGGTGGGCGCCGGGAACAGCGGCACCGAGATCGCCGGCGTGCTGGCCCAAGCCGGGGCGAGGAAGGTGTGGATCGCGTTGCGGACCCCGCCGAACATCCTGCCGCGCAGCTCCAGCCGCTGGCACACCGTCGGACGCATGACGGAGTTCCTGCCTCTGTCCTGGCGTGACCGTTCCGCTCTGCTGATGCAGCGCTGCGCGGTTGGCGACCTCACCTCCTACGGCGTGGCGCGGCCCACCGCCGGGCCGTTCACGCGCAACGCGCGCGAGGGGAACAACCCCGTGCTGGACCACGGCTTCGTCAAGTCGGTGCGGGCCCGTATGGTCCAGCCCGTGGCTGCCGTAACCGCCTTTGACGGGCGGCGAGTTGTGTTGGCCGACGGCTCTCATCTGGTCCCGGACGCCGTGATCGCCGCAACCGGCTACCGCCCCCATCTCGAGTCGCTGCTGCCCGGCCCCGACCTGCTCGACGCGCTCGGTCGGCCGGCCGCGCACGGCGCGCGGACGATCCCCGCCGCGCCCCATCTGTACTTCGCGGGGTTCACCAACCCCCTCAGTGGCGCCCTGCACCAGGCCGGCGTCGAGGCCCGCGCCATCGCCCGTGCGATCGCGGCCCCGTACCCGTCCATGCCCGGACAACGCAGCGGCACCTCCAACTCCGCGTCGGGAACGCTGAGTTCCGCCCCATGACAGCACGAGGTCCGTACCCGGCACAGCCCGGCGAAGGACAGCACGGCCCGGCGCACACGCTGCTGCCCCACCTGCGGTTCGCCGGACGCCCATCGCACCGCGACAGCGCCCGGGCACAGACCGCGACACCGGTTCCCGCGCAGCACAGACCGCCGACGGCGAGGACCCGGGAGACGAGCGTCGGTCCACCCCGGTTGCTGCTGAGCGACATCAGCAAGTCCTACGGGCCCATCCAGGTCCTCGACGGCGTCGACCTCACGGTGCCACCGGGCGCCCTGGTGGGCGTGGCGGGGGAGAACGGGACGGGCAAGAGCACCTTGCTGCGCATCGCCGTAGGGCAGCTGGCACCCGACCGCGGCAGCATCGCGCGGTCGGGCGTCCTCGGCTACTGTCCACAGCGGATCCACCTGGACGACACCCTGACCGTGGCCCAGCACCTGCGGCTGTTCCAGGCCGCCTACCGGCTCGCTGACCTCGACCGGGCCGGTGAACTCCTCGATGTGCTGAACTTCGCCGACAGTCGGCATCAGCGCCTGGGCCGGCTCAGCGGTGGCACCCGCCAGAAGCTCAACCTCACGCTCGCCCTGATGCACACTCCCGACCTGCTGATCCTGGACGAACCCCACCAGGGCTTCGACTGGACCACCTATGAGCGCTTCTGGGCCCTGGTGAATCAACTCCGCGGCGACGGTTGCGCGATCGTCGTCGTCTCTCATCTCCTGCACGACCAGGCGCGCTTCGACACCATCCACCACCTCCGCGCCGGTCGTCTCACACCGCTTCCGCAAGGAGAACCCCGATGAGGCCGTGGACCACGGCGTTTGTGGTGGCGCTGCGCCTGACCCTGCTCGGACACGTGCACAACCGCCTGGCCGTCCTGATGGCCGTCGTCTTCATCCCGGGGTGGGTGTGGATCGGAGGGGCATCGCTGTCGCACACTCCCTTGACGTTCCGCCTGGACGTCCTCGACGTCCAGGTCGTCAGCGACGTCAGCAAGGCGACTCAGATCACCAGCTCCCTGCCCGGTGCCGCCACGGTGATCGGCTTCATGATGTTCATGACGACATTCAAGGCCCGGGAGATGGACCAGCGGCTCGTTCTCGCCGGCTACCCCCGCACCGCGCTCACCCTCGCCCGATTCACCGCCATGATCGCCGTCGCCGCCCTGCTCGCAGTGCAGATCACGGTGGTACTCCGTCTGACCGTGGGGGCTCCGCAGCCCGGGATGCTCTGGCTGGCGGGCTGGGCCGCGGCACTGGCCTACGGGGGCATCGGCACCCTGCTCGGCGCGTCGCTGCGCAGCGAGCTGAGCGGGTTGTTCGTCGTGATCGCGTGCATCTTCGTCGAACTCACCCTGCAGAACCCGCTGACCAACCCGCGCGCGGACCAGCCATGGCTGGTCCTGCTGCCCCTGTTCGGGCCGAGCCAGACCACGGCCGCCGCCGCATTCACCCGCACCGGCCCCGGCCTCTCCTACGCGGCGCTCGGCGTTTTGTGGTGCCTGGTCACCAGCGGTGCCGCGGCTGTGGTCCTGGCCGTGCGTACCCGCGGGTGCAGCCCGGTCACTTCGCCGACGGGCCGCTCCCCACGCCTGCCATCGCCCCACGCCGCCGTCGAGACCGGGTACAGCCCGGCCCGCACGCGGCGGGCATCGGAGACCACCTGACGCCAGGCACCGTGCGCGCCCTGATCCCTGGGGCCCACCACGCCGCGGGTCCCAGAGCCGGCCCTTACGCGCTGCTCCGGGTCATCCGCTGATCTACACGCAAGTAACATCCAGGCCATGTCAATAAGCACCAGGCTGGAAGGGTCGGTCAAAGCAGGGCTCGCGCTGCTGGCCGTCGCCGCACTCGCCGCCACGCTGAACCGAGCGACGCACACCGACGAGGGCGCCGCGAACTGGATCTCGTACTTCACCAATCTCTCGAATTTGTTCGGTGTCGCCGTCCTCCTGACCGGTGCGGTCGCCTTGTTGTGGGGCACCCGCCCCGTTCCGGACCTGGTGCGGGGCGCCGCCACCCTCTATCTGGTGATCACCGGAGCGGTCTACTGGAGCCTGCTGGCCGGAACCATCGACGCGAACACGATCATCTGGGCCAACGACGTCGTGCACGGTGTCATGCCGGCCGTCTTCCTCGCCGACTGGCTCCTGCGCCCTCCGCTGCGCCGTATTCCGTGGACCAAGGCCCTCCCGTGGCTGGCCTTCCCGCTGCTCTACCTCGCCTACTCGCTGCTGCGTGGCCCGAGCGCGGGCTGGTACCCGTACGACTTCCTCGACCCCCGCAACCCGGGAGGCTACGGGCACGTGGCGACCTGGTCGGTGATCATCACGCTGGCGTTCAGCGTGGTGGCGTCTCTGCTCGTCCTCTACGCCAACGCGCGGCGCAAGAGCGGCACGACCGGCGGCACGGGCGGCATCGGGGAGCGAGACGGACGGGACCAGGAACTGACGGTGGCCTGAGAGCGGTCGGGCAGGAAGGCCTGACCCCGGCGGTGGTGTTCAGGCCCCGAGGGCCTCATCGAGGCGAGCTAAGCCGGTGGACCGTTCGGCGCTGGGGCAGGGACCCGGGGCGTCCGGCCCTGTCCCGGCCGGTCGGGCGGCCACGGCAGGCGCCCGGGAGGTGACTCTCGGGGGGGCCTGGGGTTGTCCCCACCCCGGCCCGGGTGGTCGCCCCATCGTGCCGCGCTCCACGCCCCGGACACCATGGGGGTGGCGCGGGACGACGCGTCGACCCGAGGACGACGCGTGGCGCTGGACCGGGACCGAACTCACCACCGGGGACGCTCACATGACCTCATATCCACGTGTGTCGGCCGGTCTGCTCGCACTGGTCGCGGTGGTCGGCGGCGCGGCGGCCGCGCAGGGCGACGACGGCTCGGCGCGGCAGAACGCGGCACACGCGACCCCCGTTCATGCCGCCGCCGACGCCCCCCGGCTCCGTGAACTCCTGCACCAGCTGACCACGACGGACGGCGCTCCCGGTGCGCTCCTAGCAGTGGCGGACCGGTCCGGGGCCACCGTGCTGACCAGTGGCGTCGCCGATGTGAAGAGCCGCGCGCCGATGCGCGGCGACAGCCGGTTCCGGATCGGCAGCATGACCAAGCCGTTCGTGGCGACCGTCGTGCTCCAGCTGGTGGGGGAGGGCCGCGTGTCCCTCGACGCACCGGTGGAGCGCTATCTGCCGGGCATCGTGCGGGGCCACGGCAATGACGGACGACGGATCACCGTCCGCCAGCTGCTCCAGCACACCAGTGGCATCCCGGACTATCTGGACTCCCTTCAGCCGCAGGACGTCCTCAACAACCCCCTGGCGCACTACGAACCCCGTGACCTGGTGAAGCTCGCGCTCGCCCACCCTCCCACGTTCGCACCAGGCACCGGCTGGAGCTATTCCAACACCGGCTACGTGCTGGCCGGCATGCTCATCGAGCGGGTGACCGGCCACCCGTACGGCGACGAGATCCGCCGACGCGTCATCGAACCGCTCCACCTGCGTCAGACGTCCGTCCCGGGCGACGACACGGAGATGCGCGGGCCCCACCCGCGCGGCTATGCCCGGCCGGGCGAGGACGCGCCGCTCCAGGACATCACCGCGCTCAACCCCACGCTCGCGGGCGCGAGCGGCTCGATGATCTCCAGCGGCGCCGACTTCAACCGCTTCCTGGACGGACTCGTGCACGGCAAGCTGCTCCGGCCCGCCCAGCTCCACGAGATGATGAGGACCCGCCCGACCGGAAGCCCGGACGGCGGGGCCTACGGCCTCGGCCTGGAGAGTCACCCCCTGCCGTGCGGCGGCCTCGCCTGGGGTCACGACGGTGGGGTGCCGGGCTATCAGACGACGGGCGCTGCCGCCGCCGACCGTCAGGCCACGGTGATGGTGAATCTCTACCCGGGCGGTACCGATGCCCAGAACGCCGACATGACGTCCGCCGTCCGGACCGCACTCTGTGACGACGGCCGCGCTCCGGGGGCGCGCCCGAAACAGCGGTAGTCCGGGACGGGCATCGGCGGCCCGTGAAGGTGCCCCGCCCGTTCGCCCGGGGGCGGGCCGGAGCCTGCTCCGATCACGTGGGGCCGACCAATGCACCGGGGTGCCGCCGGAAGACCGCAACGGAGCGACCGCTCCGGACTATGCCTCGGCCGGGGCGATGAGTTTGCCCGCTGCCTGAGGTCTCCCTTTTGACACTCCAGTCCCGACGGGGCGGGAGGTCAAGCGTCCCCCTACGACGGAGGAGAGGTGGAGACCAGAATGGATCACCCGATTCGGCTGTACATGTCGATGTCGCTCGACGGCTACATCGCCGGTCCGGACGATCGACCGGGCCAGGAGCTCGGGCGCGCCGGTGGACGTCTGTTCAACTGGCTCGACGACCGGGAATCCGACGGGCCCAGCGGCCAGATCTACCGCGAGGCGCTGGAGACCGGCGCGCTGATCTCCGGCCGTCGGACGTTCGAACTCGCCAAACGCTGGCAGGGCGACCATCATGACGGCGTGCCCATCTTCGTCCTCACCCACCATGTGGACGACGGTGACGTGCCACCCGGCCACGCGCGATTCGTCACCGACGTCGAGGACTGCGCGCGGCAGGCCCGTGCGGCGGCCGGGGACCGACCGGTCATGGTCCATGGGGCGGGCGCGGCTCAGGCGCTCCTGCGAGCCGGGCACCTCGACGAGATGGAGATCCACCTGATTCCCGTGCTTCTCGGAGCCGGCCGACGCCTGTTCGAGCACCTCGGTAGCGATCACATCGAACTCGACCTCGTCCGACGGCTCGACGGCCGGGATGTCACGCACCTGCGTTACCGGGTGCGCCGATGCGGGGAGGCCGCGTGAAGACGCTCTTCGTCTCCTACCGTGTCACCGACCTGGACCGTTCCCTCGGCTTCTACACCGCTCTGGGCTATGGGGAACTGGGCAGGATCGAGGGAGGCGACGCGGGCCGGCTCGCGATCCTCAGCTTCCCCGGCGAACCGGCGGCCTCGCTCGAACTGGTCCACCGCCCTGATGGCGGGCGCGTCGACGTGGGCACGGGCTTCGACCACCTGGCGATCCAGGTGGACACGCTGACCGACACCCTGGAACGGCTGGCCGACGCGGGCCTGGAGCCCGGGCCCGTCCAGTACCCGGGTGGTCCTCGCGGCCCGAAGACCGCATGGCTCACCGACCCGGACGGCTACCGGATCGAGTTGGTGCAGTGGCCGCCCGGGCATCCCGATGGCATCACGGCCGCGGACTTCTCCTGAGCGGTACGGCGAGCGGAGGCAGGAGCTCGCTCCGGCAAGGCGGCGCTCAGTCCGAGGCCGCCTCGCCGACGGGGAAGGACCGCACCGCCTTCCGGCACCAGCCGTTGGGCAGAGCCCGACGGGTCCGGTGGTGCGCCTCGTCGCGCATGTACGCCAACACCCCTTCCAATATGCTCCGTTGACGGTTGACGGTTGACGTCGGGTGTTCAGGTGTCCTGACGCTTGGATGATCCGGTGCGGTCCACCCGTCGGCTCCCACAGTGCCCGTGCCCGCATGTGCGGGTTCCTCGGGGACGCTGTCGCGCCGGTGCCCGTGGAGCGTGGCAAGGCATCAGTGGGGTGGCACCCGCGCGAGCTGGGGTGTCGTGGGCTCGCTTCCGGAGAGTGTGTAGGAAGGTACCGCTATGTCCCTCGTCAAGCGGGGCGGGAAGTGCGCAAGGGCCCTCGACCTCGGTATCCGCAGGAGGTACCGCCGCACAGCGATGCGGAGCACGCTGATGCGGTGCCGGGCCAGGCGGAAGCGGGCTGGTGCGCGGGTGTCCCCGGGCGCCGACCCCGGCAACAGCATGGTCCGTGCCCGCGTCCGGCGGGGCGGCGCGCGATGGTGGACGACATCGGTGGTGGGCACATGGTTGGGCGAGACGCCGTGCCGAGTTTCCGCGGCGCGCCCGGCGGACCGAGGCGTGACGGTTCGGCGTTCGGCCGTCGGGCAGCGGCCGGATGTCTGGTCGCGGGAGCTGTGGCGTACAACGACTGGCTTCTGCAGTTCTGGGTGGCGACGGGGCTGGACCAAGGGGACTCCTACGTCAGTGAGGCCTTCGCCGCGGACCAGCCCCATCGTGTGCTGTTCAGCGCGGTGGAGGTGGGCACGGCCGTCTTGGTGGTGACCGCGGCGTGTCTGGGCGTGAGGACGCGGCCAGGGAGTTGGCCCCTCGTGGGGTGGGGCGCGCTGGCGATGTTCGGGGCATGTTCGCTCGTGGACGTGGCGTTTCCGATACCGTGCGCGCCCTCGCTTGAGGCGGGGTGCCCGGTGGACAGTGTGGCGCATACGCTGACGAGCGGCCTGGTGCATTTCACACTGTTCGCTTCGATGGCCGCCTTCGTGATCGCCAGGCGGTCGGGTTCCGCTGAACGTGTGTGGGCGGGACGTTGGGCGTGCTGGCTGCTGCCGGTGTCCTTGGCTTCGGCTGTCCTGTCTGCCGGCCCGTACGTCGGCCTGCCCGGCGGGCAGGGAATGGCGCAGCGGGTTCACCTGATCACCGTGGGCCTGTGGCTGGGGCTGTTGGCGGTCTCGCTGAGGCAGGACATTACGCCGAGTACCTCACCGGACCCTGGAGCGGTGAAGGGCCGGCGCACGTGCCCGTGAGGAGGGCTGCTCCGGTTGGGCCCGCGACCATCTGACGCTGCGTCCGCCGTTGGCACACGGCGAGGTGCTGGTGCCCTTCTGGGACCGCCGGGGCAGCCGCGGGCGTCGGACGGGAGGAACCCGTTCCGTCGCCGACTATGCTCCCTGTCGTGCCGTCCGCTCCTCCGTACGTACGGCGGATGTCACTACTGGTGTGAAGGTTCGGTATCCCACGTGTTGATCGGGCGTCAGGACCTACGGTCGACCATGGCCACGGCACTGTCATCGCGGACGGCCCCCGCGGCCATGTTGTTGCTCGGCGAGGTCGGCGTCGGCAAGACCACCCTCCTCGACATGGCGGTTCACGAGGCTCTCGAAGAGGGGACCCGGGTTCTTCGCGTACGGGGCAGCGCGGCCGAGACCGAGCTCGCCTTCGCGGGGCTGCACCAGATGCTGATGCCGCTCCTGGACCGGGCCGAGCAGTTGCCGCCGCGGCAACGGGCCGCGCTGCTCGGCGCCTTCGGGCTCGGTGACGACCCCACGCCTCCCGACCACATGATGATGAGCCTGGCCGTGTTGACCCTGATGTCCCAGCTCGCCTCGGAACAGCGGCTGCTGCTCGCTGTGGACGACGCGCAGTGGATCGATCAGGGCAGCCTCCAGGTGCTCGGGTTCCTGGCACGGCGCCTAGCGGGCGAGCCGATCGGGCTGCTTGTCGCCGCGCGCGGCACGCGGCGGCCCGACTGGCTCGATCCCTCGGTCCCGGAGCTGTTGGTGCCCGCCCTGTCTCCGGCCGAGGCGGAGGAACTGCTCGGTGCTCAGCCCGCACCGCCGGCAGGAGCCGTTCGCCGCCGCGTCCTGGACACGGCGGCCGGTAACCCGCTGGCCCTGGTCGAGCTGGCGCGTTCCGCGGCCCGGGACGGCGGGCTCTCGCCCCTGGGCCACCTCCCCGTGACCGATCTGGTCGAGCGGACCTTCACCGCGCAGGTCGGTGAACTTCCGTCGGGGACCCAGGAAGCGTTGCTCGTCGCGGCAGCGGCCGAAGGTGCTGACCTGTCCGCGGTCCTGGCCGCCCTTCCGCCGGGCACGGACATGGAGGTCTGGGAGCCCGCCGAACAGGCGGGCCTCGTGAGCCTCCACGCGGACGGGATCGCCTTCCGGCACCCCCTGATCCGGTCGGCGATCTACAGCGCCGCGCCGTTCTCGGAGCGTCGCCGGGTCCACTTGGCGCTCGCCGCCGTGCTGGATCACGACCCCGACCGTCGGGCCTGGCAGCTGTCGGCGGCGACCGTGGCCCCGGATCCCGGGGTGGCCGCCGCTCTGGAGGGCACCGCGATGCGGGCGTTGAGCCGCGGCGCCCTCGTCGAAGCCCTGAGTGGCCTGGAGCGCTCCGCCCAACTGCACCCCGCGGCCGCCGACCGGACGCGCCTGTTGACGACGGCCGCCTACGTCGGGGTGCTGGTCGGTGACATCGCGCAGGCGGAGACCCTGGCGGCGAAGGCCGCGTCGGTGAATGAGGATCCGGCGGCGACGCCGTGGATATCGGCCCTGACCGGGCTGGTGAACATGCTGATGATGCGGATGGAGTGCGCCTTCGCCCTGGTCGTCCCGGACACGTTGAGCGACGTTGCACGGCTGGACGAGGGCACCTCCACCATCGCCACCGGAATCGCGTACCACTCGGGCATTCCGCGCCAGCGGGAACGACTGCTGAGGCTGCTGGCCGACCGGGCGCAGGAGGGTATGGAAAAGCGTCCGTACGACCTGTGGGACGCCGGTGTCACCGACCCGTTCGGCGCGGGGCACCGGGTACGCGCCCACCTTCGGGCCGCTGCCTCGGCGCCGGGCCGGATTCCCACCGAGACCCACACGCTCGGGGTGCTGTGCATGCTGCTCGACGAGACGGAGACGGCGGTCGGCCTGCTCACCGAGGTCGCGAACCCGCAGTGGGAGCACGCCGCGGCCTTCCACGGCGGGATGACCGCCGCCGATCTGGCCTGGGCCCATCTCGACAGCGGCCGGTGGGCGGACGCACGGCTCGGGGTCGAGTCGCTGGCCCGACGGTTCCTGGCGGGCGAACACACGCTGGGAGCGGTGCGGGCCCTGACCGTCCTGGCCACGCTGTGCGCCCTGACCGGAGAACCGGACATCGCGCTGAGGCACGCCCATGCGGCGCTGGCCGTGACGGAGCCCGCCGGCGCGGCCGGCACCGTGGTCCGCGCCCGCCGGGCGGCGGGCCTGGCGGCCACCGCGCTGGGTGACCACGCCTCGGCCTACGGACACTTCCGGTCCCTCTTCGACTGGTCGGGGACGCCGGTCCATTACCACCTGTCCTGCTACGCCGTCGCCGACCTCGCCGCGGCGGCCCTGCTCACCGGGCACACCCACGACGCCTCGGCGGCCCTGAACCAGGTCGTCGCGGAAGTGGCCGACGGCGCATCGCCGCGACTGCGGCAGATCCTCAACAGGGCACGCGCGCTGCTGGCCGAGCCCGCGGAGGCGGGAGCGCACTTCCAGAGCGCTCTGGAAGACCCGGCCGGACACCGCTGGCCGTTCGAGCGCGCCCAGATCTGGCTGGAGTACGGCGAGTGGCTGCGCAGGCAGCGGCAGATCGCCGAGGCGCGAGCCGCTCTGACCAAGGCGCGTGAGGTGTTCGAGGGCCTTGGCGCGGTGCACTGGAGCGAGCGTGCCCAGGCGGAGCTGCGCGCGGCGGGCGTGGCGATCGAGGCCGCGCCGCACAGCGCGTTCCGCACGCTGACGCCGCAGCGCCAACGGATCGTCCGGCTGGCCGCGCAGGGGCTGACGAACCGCGAGATCGGGGAGCGCCTGTTCCTGTCGCCGCGCACTGTCGGGACCCACCTCTACCAGGTCTTTCCCGCGCTCGGGGTCACCTCGCGGGGGCAACTGCGCGACGTGGTGGAGCGCGAAACGGCCGAGTGACCAGAGGCGGGGCGATGACGTAACAAAGGCTAAGTCATCTGACGGATGGCACCGGCGGCGCGGGATTCAACACTGGGCGACAAGACAGTCCCACCCCCGCTCGGAGGATCCGTTGAGCGTCGTCACCACCTCGCCGCTGTCGCCCGCTGAACGGAAGGACTACTGGCACAGCCTGTTGTCCGACACGTTCATCCCGCTCGACCTCACGCTGCACGAAACCGATCCCTCGCCGGGCACCATCGTCAGCCGACCGCTCGGGTCCCTGCAGTTCTCGGAGGTGGAAGCCGGTCCGCAGACGGTGTCGCGCGACCGGCGCCTGATCGCCCGCGGCGGGGCCCAGTTCCTGACCGTCACCTTGCAGCACACCGGAACCGCCCGGCTCACGCAGGACGGCCGCCAGGCCCTCGTCACACCCGGCACCTTCACCTGCTCGGACGCCGGACGCCCCTATACGCGGGAGCAGCCGGACCACTTCCGGTTCACCGCGGTACGTGTGCCCAAGAGCGAGCTGGGCGTGTCCGAATCCGATCTGCGGGCGATCACCGGAACCGTCTTCAACGGCCGGCACGGCACCTCCGGGCTGGTCGCCGGGCATCTGACCCGTCTCTCCCGCTGGGCGGCCGGATACGACGCGTACACGGCCAGGCGCCTGGCCATGACCGCCACCGATCTGCTCGCCGTCCTCGTCCGGGAACGCCGCGGCCTGCTGCACCCGCAGTCCTCGGAGGCCACGCACGCCCTGCTGGCGCGCATCAAGGAGTACGCGCTGCGGCACCTGGCCGATCCCGCACTGTCGCCCGAGCGCATCGCGGCCGAGCACCACATCTCGGTGCGCTACCTCCACAAGCTGTTCCGGGCGGAGGGAACGACGGTGGGCCGCTGGGTGCGGCACGAGCGACTGGAGCGGTGCAGACGCGATCTCGTGGGGCGGGAAGGGGCGGCGGATCCGGCCGTGTCGGCCGTCGCCCAGCGCTGGGGCTTCGCGAACCCCTCGCACTTCAGCCGCGCCTTCCGAGCCGCCTATGCCGTGTCGCCGCGCGAATGGCAGGCCGGTGCCCGGAGCGTGTGATCCGGGTCCCGGCCCGCAGCACCCACTCAGTGCCGCTGCGGCCGCAGCCCGCTCAACTGCGCCTCGAACGGCACCAGTTCGGCATAGGGATCCGCCGGCCGGCGGTGCCCGGCGCGCATGAGCGCGGCCAGCTCACCGGCGGCGCGCGCCACCCGGGTGTCGAGCGCGGCGCCGCGGACCCCGCCGCTCGCGCCCCAGTCCTCCGGAGCCGCGAACACGGCGGTCGGCGTGACCGTGGCTCGCAGGTGGGCGAAGAGCGGACGCAGCGCGTGCTCCAGTGCCAGGGAGTGTCGGGCGGTGCCGCCCGTGGCGCCGAGCAGCACGGGTGTGGTCACGAGCGCGTCCCGGTCGACGACATCGAAGAAGGATTTGAACAACCCGCTGTAGGAGGCGTTGAAGACGGGAGTCACCGCGATGAGACCGTCCGCGGACGTCACGGACTCAAGTGCCGTGCTGAGCGCGGGCGGCGGGAACCCGGTGGTCATGTTGTGGGCGATGTCCACCGCCCGCTCGCGGAGATCGATCACGTCCACCACGAGGGTGGCGCCCACGCCGTCCAGCGCGCCGGTGACAGCCGCCGTGAGCCGGTCGGCGAGCAGTCTGCTTGAGGACGGCGACGAGAGCCCGGCGGACACGACGGCCAGCCGCAGCGGACGCGGCACCGGTGCCGGCGCGCTCATCGCTGGTCTCCGGCCGTGGGCGCGGTGCGCGACGCGTGGGTGGGGCCGGGCGGAACGTCGGCGGGACGGCCCACCGCGAACTCCTTGCGCAGCACCGGCACCACTTCCTCGCCGAGCAGGTCGAGCTGTTCGAGAACGGTCTTGAGCGGCAGACCCGCGTGGTCCATCAGGAACAACTGTCGCTGGTAGTGGCCGAAGCTCTCGCGGAACGCCAGCGTCTTCTCGATGACTTCCTGCGGGCTGCCCACCGTCAGCGGAGTCTGTTCGGTGAACTCCTCCAGGGACGGGCCGTGTCCGTAGACGGGGGCGTTGTCGAAGTAGGGCCGGAACTCGCGGACGGCGTCCTGGGAGTTGCGCCGGATGAAGGCCTGTCCGCCGAGCCCCACGACGGCCTGCTCGGGCGTGCCGTGGCCATGGTGGGCGAAGCGGCGGCGGTAGAGCTCGATCAGGCGCCGGAAGTGGTCCTTGGGCCAGAAGATGTTGTTGGCGAAGAACCCGTCGCCGTAGTAGGCGGCCTGCTCCGCGATCTCGGGGCTGCGGATCGAGCCGTGCCACACGAAGGGCGGCACGCCGTCCAGGGGGCGCGGGGTGGCGGTGAACCCCTGGAGGGGGGTGCGGAAGCGCCCCTCCCAGTCGACCACGTCCTCGCTCCACAGGCGCCGCAGCAGGGCGTAGTTCTCGATCGCCAGGGGGATGCCGTCGCGGATGTCCTGACCGAACCAGGGGTAGACCGGGCCGGTGTTGCCGCGGCCCATCATCAGATCGACGCGCCCGTCGGCCAGATGCTGGAGCGTCGCGTAGTCCTCGGCGATCTTCACCGGGTCGTTGGTCGTGATCAGGGTGGTGGAGGTGGAGAGGATCAGCCGTTCGGTGCGGGCCGCGATGTAGCCGAGCATGGTGGTGGGGGAGGAGGGGACGAAAGGCGGGTTGTGATGTTCTCCGGTCGCGAAGACGTCCAGGCCCACCTCCTCCGCCTTGAGCGCGATGGCGACCATCGCCTTGATCCGTTCGTGTTCGGTGGGGGCCCGCCCGGATGTCGGGTCGGGCGTGACGTCGCCCACGGTGAAAATGCCGAACTGCACTGAGATCTCTCTTCGTCGTGAAGGGTGGGGAAGGGGGCGGTGTCACAGAGTGCGGCGCACGCCCGCGTGTCGCTCCAGGTTGCGGAGCTGGGTGGTGAGGTCGCCTTCGACGGCGTGGTGGGCGGGGCCGCTGCGGCCGATGGGCAGGACCTCCTCGCTGCGCATGTCCTCCAGCATCAGGGCGAAGGCGGCGTATGTCGCGACGAGGGCCACCGCCAGGCCGAGTGCGCCGGACGTCCGCGTGAGCCATTCCGTTCCGCCGAGCCCGGCCAGGGCGGTGGCCGCCCACCGGGGCAGCGAGGTGACGATGACGAACCACAGGGCCCGCTTGGGCCGCGTCACGAAGGCCATCAGCGCGCCGAAGCACAGGAACGCCAGATTGAACACGCCGAGCACGCGCACTCCTCCGGGTGCGCCGCTGCCCAGAACGAGGGAGTACGCCAGCCAGCTGCCGGCGAACGTGCCCATGAGGGTGGCGGCGATGACGTCCCGGGCCCCGAACGCCAGGATGCTGACCAAAAATTGGAGGAAGAAGGCGGGCAACACACACAGGGCGACGGCGCGCCGGTCGGCGGGTTCGAAGATGCCCAGCTGCAGGCAGCCCGTCATCACGGAGGCGATCGCCACGGTGAAGAACCCCAGGGGCAGGGGTGAGGCGATGGGACGCAGGGTGATCCGCGTCATCGCTCTGAGGTCGGGTTCGAAGCGACGGCCGCCGTCGGCCGGGTCTGTGGTCATCGGCTCGGTCTCCTCGTGTGGGTCGGTGTCGGTTCGGCGGGCGTCGGCCCTCAGTGCGCGAAGCACGGGTCGACGAAGGGCGAGGGCGCTTCGGGGCCGAGGCCGCGGGCGACCCGCCACTGGCGGTGGCGTTCGGATTCGGCAACCGCTTCGGCCATGGCGGTCGCCTGCTGAGCCCCGCCCGACTGGTAGCCGCCGAAACGGGCCACCGGTGCCCAGTCGGGGCTGACCGGGGGAATGTCCTCGTCCAGGCCCGCGTACTCGGCATCCGCGTAGACGATCCGACCGCCGACGACGGTGCACACGGACTCGATGTCGGGGATCGCCGCCTCCGGCACGCTGAAATAGTCGTCCGAGAGGATCGCCAGGTCACCGTAACTCCCCACGCGCAGACTCCCCTTGACGTGTTCCTCGCCGGTGAGCCGGGCCCCTCCCCGGGTGTACAGGACCAGCGCGGTCTCCCGGTCGAGGAGGTTCTCGCGCGGATAGAGCGCCCTGCCGCCGACCGTGCGGCCGGTCACCAGCCAGTGCAGGGCCACCCACGGGTTGTAGGAGGAGACCCGGGTGGCGTCGGTGCCGGCGGCCACGGTCAGGCCCCGGTCGAGCATGGCCCGGACGGGCGGCGTGTGCGCGGTGGCCTCGGCACCGTACCGGTCGAGGAAGACCGAGCCCTGGAAGGACATCCGGTTCTGCACCGACAGGGCGCCGCCGAGGGCCGCGATACGGTCGAGGCTGTCGCCCGAGACGGTTTCGGCGTGGTCGAACAGCCACCGGTTGCCGCCGGGAAACAGTCCTTCGGCAGCCAGTTTCTCGAAGACCGCCAGATCACGGCGGATCGTCTCGTCGTAGGTGGCATGGAGGCGAAAGCCCCATCCGTTCTCCAGCAGCATGCGGACGGCCTGCTCGAACTCGCCCTCGTAGGAGCCGAGTTCGGGCCTCGGCTCGGAGAAGTTCTCGAAGTCGGCGGCTGCCCACGTCAGATTCTCACCGGCCCCGTTGAGGCGCAGCCACTCGTCTCCGTCCCCCGGTTTCACGGTCTCGGTCCAGCGTTTGAGGTCGGCGAGTTCCTGCCCGGGGGTCTGCGGGAACAGGTGGTAGGCGATGCGCAGCGACAGCTCCCCCGAGCGCGCCAGATCGACGACGGTGGCGTAGTGGTCGGGGAAGCTCTGGAAGCCGCCCGCGGCGTCGACCGCGGACGTCAGCCCGAACCGGTTGAGTTCGCGCAGGAAGTGCCGCGTCGAGGTCCGCCGGTCCGCCTCGTCCAGGGCGGGTGCCTTGGCCAGCGTGGAGTACAGGACGAGGGCGCTCGGCGCGGCCAGCAGGACACCGTTCGGTTCGCCGTCCCGGCCCCTGACGATCTGGCCGCCGCGGGGATCGGGGGTGTCGCGGGTGAACCCGGCGGCCAGCACCGCGGCCCGGTTCATCAGGGCCGACTGGTACAGGTGCAGGACGAACACGGGGGTGTCGGGCGCCGCGGCGTTCAGTTCGGCGACGGTCGGCATCCGGCGTTCGGCGAACTGCTCCGCGGTCCAGCCGCCGACCACCCGGATCCACTGCCCCCTGGGGGTGCGGCCGGCCTGCTCGCGCAGCATCGCCAGGGCGTGACGCAGGCTGCGCACACCGTCCCAGCGCAGCTCCAGTACGTAGTTGAGGCCGCCGCGGATGACGTGCAGGTGCGAGTCGTTCAGACCGGGCACCACCCGGCGCCCCAACGCGTCGACGACACGGGTTTCCGGGCCGATCAGCCCGGCCAGGTCGTGGTCGTCGCCGAGGGCCGAGACCCGGCCGTCGCGGATCGCGACGGCACGGGCCTCGGGGCGGGCGGGGTCGCCCGTGAACACCTTCGCGTTGCGGACGACGAGGTCGGCCGCCGGGTGCTCGGGGTGCTGGGCGGCCTGCACCCCGGCGACGGGCATGCTCGTCATGCGAGAGCCTCGCGCAGCGCGGTGACGGCGGTGGTGATGGCGAGCGACGCGGCCTGCGTGTCGCGCAGCGTGTTCAGCATGACGAAGTCGTGGATCGTGCCCAGCACCCGCAGGGCGGTGACGGGAACGCCCGCGGCCCGCAGCTTGGCGGCGTACGCTTCGCCCTCGTCGCGCAGCACATCGGCTTCGGCCGTGATGACGACCGCCGGCGGCAGACCGGAGAGCTGGCCGAGGGAGGCCCGCAGCGGGGAGGCGGTGATGTGCGCGCGCTCCGCCTCGTCGGTCGTGTACTGGTCCCAGAACCAGCGCATGGCGTCGCGCCGCAGGAAGTAGCCCTCGGCGAACTGCCGGTAGGAGCCGGTGTCGAAGGCTGCGTCGGTGACCGGGTAGAACAGCACCTGGGCCGTGAGGCGGACGTCGCCGCGCTGCTTGGCCATGAGGGTGAGGGCGACGCTCATGTTGCCGCCCACCGAGTCACCCGCGACGGCGAGCCGGGTGCCGTCCAGGTCTCTGTCGTGTCCTTCGCCGACCACCCACTGCGCGACCCGGTAGTTCTGCTCGATGGCCACCGGGTAGCGCGCCTCGGGTGACAGGTCGTACTCGGGGAACACGACCGCCGCACCGGTGCCGACGGCGAGCTCGCGCACCAGCCGGTCATGGGTGTGCGCGTTGCCGAAGACCCAGCCCGCGCCGTGGATGTAGAGGATGACCGGCAGCGGACCGGTGACGCCGCGGGGACGGACGATGCGGGCGCGGACGTCGCCGGTCGGACCACCCTGGACGGTGATCCACTCCTCGTCGACCGGCGGCAGCGTGATGCCGTCTCCGCTCTGGACGTCGTCGACGGCCTTGCGGCCGTCCTGCACGGGCAACTGGTAGAGGTACGGCGGCTCGGCGGTGGCGTCGGCGAATGCCTGGGCGGCGGATTCGAGGACGGGCAGCTCGGACATGGGGGTTCTCCTTGGGGGTGAAGGGTGGGGTCGGTGGCTGGGTTCAGCAGGTGCTGTCGATGGCGTCGAGGACGACGCGGGCGACGGCATCGGGCCGTGACACCGGCACGGCGTGCGAGGCGTCGACCTCGGTGATGTGCGAGCCGGCGCGCTCGGCCATCCACCGCACGGCGGCCGGGGGAATGTTCTTGTCCGCGGCGGCGATCAGCGCCCACGAGGGGATCGCCTTCCACGCCGCGTCCCCGGCCGCCTCCTCCAGCGCGGCCGTCGCCACCGGACGCTGGGTGGCGGCCAGCACCGCTGCGTCGGCGAGGGGCACGTCGGCGGCGAACTGGCCGGGGAACTTGGCCCGGTCGATGACGAGTTCGGTGCCGCTGCCCTCGGGGAGGGGGTAAGGCAGTTCCTGAACGGTCTCGCCGAGAGTGGAGCCGGGGAACTTGCCGGACAGTTCCAGCGCGCTCTCGCCGCGGTCGGGAGTGAAGGCGGCGATGTAGACGAGGGCCCTCACCTGGCTGTTGCCCACGGCCGCGCTGCTGATGACCGCACCCCCGTAGGAGTGGCCGACCAGCACGACGGGGCCTTCGAGAGTGGCGAGGATGCCGCGCAGATAGGCGGCGTCGCCGGAGAGACCGCGCAGCGGGTTCGCGGGTGCGATCACCCGATGGCCCGCGTGGTGCAGTCGGCGGATGGTGCCGCTCCAGCTGGAGGCGTCGGCGAACGCTCCGTGAACGAGCACGACGGTGGGCCTGGGGCGCGGTCGCTCCGCGGTGTCCGTGGCTGGGGTGGTCGGATCCGCCGGGTTGGGACGGTTGGTCGAGGACATGGAACTCCTTCAGTACATGGGGTGTTGGGGTTGGTACGTCCCGGCTGGGACAGGAGGGGGCGGGCGGCCGAGCCCCGCGACGCCGTTCGTCCGTCCTCCTACGCACGCACCAGCGGGGTGTCGACGAGGTGCTCCGCCACGAACCACACCTGGGCTTCGCCGGTGCGCAGGACCTGGGAGACGAGGAGGTCTGTGCTGCCCTCGTCGCCCTCGGCGGAGATGCGAGCCGCGGCGTCGCGGGTGTCGATCAGAATGCGCTCGTGGGCGTCGAGCAGGCGCGACAGCATGACCGGTACCTCTTCGACGCCGTCCGGCGGGCGGGGGACGGAGGTCAGTTCCGCGACATGGCGCGGGTCGGCGACGGCGACTCCGCCCAGGATCTGGATCCGCTCGGCCAGGGCGTCCACGATGGCCAGTTGTTCGTCCGCGTGCTTGTCCAGCATGAGATGGAGGGAGTAGAAGGTGGCTCCCCGCATCAGCCAGTGATGCTTCTTGTAGAGGGAGTACAGGATCTGGGTGTCGGCGAGCACGTGGTTGAGTCGCTGGCAGGCGTACAGGCGGGTGTCGTGACTCAGGCCGATGGGCAGTTGCTTGAGGGTGCCGAAGGCCTGGGTCTCGGGTCCGCTCTGGTGAAGCAGCGGCTGGCCGCCGCTCCGTGCGGGCGCGGCAGTGGGGGCAGTGGGCAACGGATGCTCCGGTTTACAGGGTGTAGGTGGGCCGGGAAGGGCCCGGGCGGTGCAGTACGAGTCGGGTGAGCAGGCCGCTGCCCGCCCCCGCCGCGACGACGAGGGCCGTCCACCACAGGGGGTAGGACGCCAGTCCGAGGGCGGCGTCGAGGGAGTACGCTCCGGGTCCGATGGCGGCGAGGGAGCCGGACGTGACGATGAGCACCAGCGGGTACTCGTAGCCGTCGTTCTGGACCCAGAGGCCGTTGGGCCATTTCACGGTGAGGGCGACGGTCATGACGCCGATGGCTCCGGTCGCCGCCAGCGGAGTGAGAAGGCCCGCGGCCAGCAGCAGACCGGAGCCGATCTGACCGCCCCCGGCCGCGAGCGCGGTGAGCGTGCCGCCGCGGAATCCGTCGGCGCGGAACTCCCGCGTGCCGCCGGCCAGCCCTTTGCCACCGAGGTGCGAACTGACCTTCTGCACGCCGTGGCCCGCGACGAGCAGGCCCACGAGCAGACGCAGGATCAGGATGCCGGTGTCCATGCCCGGTCAGCCCGCCGCGTGCGCGCCGAGCAGACTCTGGGCGTACACGACGCCGAGCCCGTAAGCGCCCGCGTGAGCCTTGACGATCTCCATCACGGCGCCGTACGTCTCGGTGCGCGCCCAGTCGCGCTGGAGTTCCAGCAGCACCTGGACCCACGTCACCGGCACCGCACCGGCGGCCGTCATCCGCTGGACGGCGTGCTCGTGCGCGAGGGGACTCACGCCACCGGAGGCATCCGACACCACGTAGATCTCGTAGCCCTGTTCCAGCGCGGACAGTGCGGGAAGCACGAGGCAGACCTCGGTCCACAGACCGGAGAGGATGATCTTCTTGCGTCCGGTCGCCTTGACCGCGGCGACGAGCGTCTCGTCCTCCCAGGCGTTCATCGACGTACGGTCGACGATGTCGTGGTCGGGGAACACCTCGGCGAGCTGCGGCAGGAGCGGCCCGGAGAACGATTCGGCGGCCACGGTGGTCAGTACGACCGGCACGTCGAAGGCCACCGCGGCCTTCGCGAGGCCGACCGTGCTGTTGATGATGGCGGTCCGGTCGCCGCTCCCGGTGCCGAAGAACATCTGCGGCTGATGGTCGACGAAGAGCATGACCGAGTTGTCGGGGGTGAGCAGATCACCGCTCGGGGCGGCGTGCACGTGGTCGATGTCGAACATGGGTGGACCTCTTGGTAGGACGGGAAGGAAGGCCGCCGCGATACGCGCCGCGGCACACCCCGAAACTACGGAGGCCCAGGTGAGGGGAGTTGCTCGTGAGCGAATGAGCTGTGACACGACAGCGCACTCTCGTCCGGGGGCGGCGCCGGGCCCGCCCGCAGGGCCCCGGTGGTCCAGCTGAAGTTGATCGCTCACAGCCACCTCACCTACACCCGGTTCATGGTCCCCTGGCGCGCCACGGCGACCGCTTCCGTGATCCAGGGCTGGACGCTCTTCAACGCCGACCCCAGGACCCCGCGTGCGGTGTGCAGCGCCTTCGAGCAGTTCAGCGACTGGGCATGCCCTCACTGCCCTCGGTGACCGGCATCTTCGTCGGCTCGCCCGGTGAGCTCGATCCCCGCCTTGGACAGTTGCACCACCTGCCCGGCGTCGGCTGGTGTGGCTGTGCGACACCTACGGCGCCCTGCAGACGCATCTGGGTGCCGACGGCTACACCAACGGCCTGGACCCCGAACTCACCGACTGGCAGCAGGCCCATCACGGCGCGAACTACCCGAAGATGCAACGCGTCAAGTCCGCCTACGACCCGGACGCGCCAACGCCGACGTTGTCGTAGGGCGAACCTTCTCGGAGGGCGGAAGGACGTCGCCCCCGGAACCGTTCGGCGATGACCATTCCGTCGGCCTCCAACGGGCGGCCAGGCCGGAGATGGTCGAGCCGGGCAAGCCGATGCCGCACGCATACCGAAGGGGGCGGGGCCGCGCGCTAGCGGCAGGTCCGGGCTCAGGCCCAGCCGAGCCAGCTCAGGATGGTCTGGACGAGGAGGATGGTGGACATGGCCGCGACAGCCAGTACGACGATGGTGGCGGCGATGCGGTAACGCGGCCCGTTGGCCGCGGCGCCCAGGACGGTGCGGCGGTTGGTCAGGACCAGGAGGTAGACCAGAACGATGGGGCTGATCAGGCCCTGGAGCACCTGAGTGCCGATGAGGAGTTGGATGACGTTGACCGGGGTGAGGGCGACGGCCGCGCCGAGGATGATCTGGGCGGTGAACAGGCCGAGGAACAGGGGCGCGTCGCGGAAGCGGCGGGAGACGGAGCGTTCGACGCCGGCGGCTTCCCCGATCGCGTAGCTGGCGGACAGCGGCACCACGGCCCCGGCCAAAGCGGAGGCTCCGATCAGGCCGAACGCGAAGAGGAGTTCGGCTCCCTGCCCGGCGACGGGTTTGAGCGCCTGGGCCGCCTGGGCGGCGGATTCCAGGGGGCCTGTTCCTCCGATGGCCGCGGCGGTGGCGATGATGATGGTCAGGCTGATGAGGCAGGCGAACACGGCGCCCAGGATGGCGTCGGCCCGGATCAGCTTGTAGTCCTCGGGCTTCGCGCCGCGGTCCACGACCCCGGCCGCGGCGTAGAACTGCATGTAGGGGCTGACCGTGGTGCCGATCAGCGCGACCGCGAGCAGGATGAACGCCTGGCTGCCCTCCATGTGCGGGATCACGAGGTGTGAGCCGACCTGGCTCCAGTCGGGGTGGCCGAGGATCATGGCGACGGGGTAGGAGAAGAAGGCCAGTGACATGATCAGGAAGATGCGCTCGGCCCATCGGTAGGAACCGAACAGCACCAGAGCCCACAGCAGCAGCGCGGCCGGGGGGATGACGGCCCATTTGGGTACGCCGAGGAGCTCGAACGCGGCGCCGATGCCGGCGAATTCGGAAACCACGAGGCCGGTGTTGGCCAGCAGCAGGCAGAAGACGGCCAGGGCGGTCAGGCGCAGGCTGAACTGTTCGCGGATCAGGGCGCCCAGTCCCTTGCCGGTGTACGCGCCGAGCCGGACCGCCATTTCCTGGACCATCACCAGGGCCACGGTGACGAGCACCATGAAGAACAGGGTGGAGTAGACGAACTGGGAGCCGGCAGAGGCGTACGTGGCAATGCCCGCGGCGTCGTTGCCCGCGTTGGCGGCGACGAGTCCCGGGCCCGCGACGGCCGATACGGCGACGATCTTCCGCCAGCCCCTGCGAGGCGCCGGTTGCCGTGTGTTCGGAGGGGCGACGTCCCCCGCGGTGGTGTCTGCGTCGCTGGTCACTGCAAGAACCTCCGGAAGTGGCGTCGTCCGCGCTCGGGGAGAAGCGCGTCGAGAATGTCGTCGGCAAGCATGCGCCCCAGCGGGAGCTCGTTCTCGTCGATGACCAGCAGGGAGGACGCGCGGGAGGCCAGCAGATGGTCGGCGGCCTCGTCGATGGCGGTGTCGGGGCGGAGGGCGACCTGCGGCCCGAATTGGGCGAGCCAGTCCACCACGTCACCCATGGTCGAGGTGTCCTCGGCCACGGTGAGGTGGAACAGGGGCACGTCGGTGATCAGTCGGCCGTCGGCGTCCACGACGGCCACGGCGTCGATCTCGGTGCGGTGCTCGGCCTGTTCGGCCAGCTGGCCGCGGACCTGCGCGATGGTGTGCTCGCGCAGCGCGGTGACGAGCCGTGTGGTCATGGCGCCGCCCACGGTGTCCTCAGGGCGGGCCAGCAGCCCGCGCAGGTTGGTGGCCTGCGCCGGGGCCATGCGGTCCAGGAGGGTGCTGCGCTCGCCCGCGCCGAGGTCGCGCAGCGCGTCGACGGCCTCGTCGGGTTCCATTTCGCCCAGCATCTGTGCGGCGTAGGAGGGGCCCGCCTCGCGCAGAAGGTTCTCCAGTTCGCCGGGCTCCATCTCCTCCAGGGCGTCGGCGGCGTGCCCGGGTTCGAGCCAGGTCAGCAGCTGCTGGCGCTCCGCGCGGCCCAGGTCCTCCAAGACGTCGGCCAGGTCGGCGGGCCTGAGCTGGTGCAGCGAGGAGCGCGTGCCGCGGAGGCTGACCTCGGCCGGTCCCTCGGTGGCGTGTTCGGCGAACGGGGCCACCGACTGCCAGTCCAGTACGCGCTCGGGGGTGGGCCTAGCTTGCCAGCGCCGTGGGCCCAGCCTGCGCAACAGGGTGGGCAGCGAGACGTCCACGCCGACCAGCACGATGCGTTCGGCCAGGGGCGCGAGGTACAGGTCGGCGGCCCGGGTGACCTGGATGCCGTCCACGTCCACGAGTTGATGGTCGAGCACGTCGCGGGCCAGGAGCACTTCACCCGGGCGGCGCTCGTACTCGCGCAGATCCATCCGCGCCGTCCGCAGCCGGACCCGGCCCGCGTCGACGTGTTCCACCGCGTCGATGGGGAGGAAGGCGTGGCGCCGTCCCACGCGGATGACCAGGCCGGTCACCGGCGGGTAGGGGTCCGTGCCGTACAGCCGGGCCACCACGTCGACCACGCGGCCGACGTCCTCACCCGCCTGGTTGGTGACGGGACCGCCGGTCAGACCTGCCAGGGACACCAGAGAACTGCGCACCGCTTTCGCGGCGGTGGCACGGCGTGCGAGCTTCACCCGACGGTCGCGCAGACGCGCGGAGGTGGTCATGAGCAGCTGGTTGGCAGACAAGGCGAAACCCCCTGAACCCGCCGGGGCGGGACCGGGCAACACCAGGTCACGCCACCCGTGCCCCCCGGCCGGACGAGCGGCGCCGGGACGGGAGCACGGGGTGGAGCGGTTGCCTGGTGTCGCGGAGAGATGGCGAGGAACACGACAGCTGGGGCCGACTATGGCCCGGACTACTGTCCATTTCGCCTCCCCCCGCTCATGAGCACCCAACGTTCCGTCGTCCCAGCGGGCACCGGCTCAGCCAGATGGCAGCTCTCGGCGGCGCTCGAACCCCTGCGCACCCCAACCTCCGTCAGGGGAGGCCCGGATGAGCGCGGCGCCTGGGCAGCATACCGGAATTACTTGCCTAGTTGCGCAAGCGGCGCCTGGGTCCGAACGGCAGTCGAACAGGGCCCTGCCGCAGGAAAACCGCGCACCGCCCACCTGGCGCAGGCGCGGCGGTCGCTGTGACTCCCGGTCGCTGCACGGCACTTGAAATTCCTGGGGCGCTCAGCGTGAAGACGCCCAAGCCGGTGCCCAGGTCCCCTCGGCGCCGTGGTCGGCCGTCGTGGCGCTGAGGTGGGTGTGCAGTGTGGTCAGCGCGGGGTGGGGGTTGTCGCGGTGCCACAGGAGGGAGTGCGGGTAGACGGGCACCGGATCGGTCACCGGGATGCGGCGCAGACCATGGTCGGCGGGCCAGACCAGGCGGGTGTCCTCGCCCATGAAGGTGGCCAGGGCCGGTGTGTCGGCGATGGTGTCGAGGAGCGCGTCGGAGCCGAAGTTGGGGCCGGTCGCCTCGATGGTGAGTCCGAACTCGGCGACGAGGTCGTCGTAGTAGGCACCCCACTCGGTGCCGGGCGCGATGCCCGGCATCCAGATCCGGTGCCCGGCGAGTTCGGCCACGGTCACCGAGCGGGCGCCTGCCAGGGCGTGGTCGGAGCCGACCAGGAGCTGAAGCGGTTCGTCGAGCGCCCGGACGGACTCGATGTCCTCCGGCAGGGGGTGGCCGGGCGCCGGGACGGCACGGAAGGAGGCGTCGATCTCACCGGAGCGGATGGCGGTGACGGCCGTCTCGATGCCGAACAGCATCATCACGTCGAGGTCGATCCCGGGGTGGGCGCGGTGGAAGCCCCGCATGAGGCTCGAAGCCGCGCCGCGCGAGTTGATCACGTCAACGCGCAGCGGGCGGCTTCCGGGGCGTAGGGATGCGACGGCGCGTTCGGCACTGCGCAGCAGTTCGCGGGCGTGCGGCAGGAACGCCTGCCCGTCGATGGTGAGCTCGGCGCCCCGTGGAGCACGGGTGAACAAGCGGACACCGACGGCACGCTCCAACGCGGCGATGCGTTTGGAGACGGCCTGCTGGGTGATCGACAGGTCGGCGGCGGCCAGCTGGAACCGGCCCGAGTCGGCGACGGCGACGAAGGTGCGCACTGCTTCGAGATCCACGCCGGTCACCCTAGCCAACAACCATCAGTTGTGGATGGGTGACGGGTTGGTTGTTTGACCTGCCGAAGCGCCGACGCTTGGCTCTCTCTGGTCAACATCGGTTTGTTCGGGCGGGGCGTTGAAGGAGCGAGCTGAACATGAGGGGCAGAAGGCGGCTGGGCCGGCAGTTCGGCTGGCTGTGGGCGGCGTACGCGGTGAGTGCCTACGGCTCCGGGCTGGGGTTCGGGGCATTGCCGCTGATCGCCGTGGTGGTCCTGCGCGCCGGGCCCGCCGAAGTGTCCGCGCTGTCCGCGGTGGGCCCCGCGGTGGGAGCCCTGATCGCGTTGCCGCTCGCGCCTTGGGTGGAGTTCCGGCGCAAGCGCCCCGTCATGATCATGATGGACGTGGCCCGGTTCGCGGCCATGGGGAGCGTCCCGGTGGCCTACGCCGCCGGTCGGCTCAGCTTCGTCCAGCTGCTCCTGGTCTCGGCCGCGGTCGCCGCGGCCAAGATCACGTTCAACGCGGCCGACGGGGCTTACCTCAAGGCACTCGTCCGGCCGGACGACCTGCTCGTCGCCAACGCGCGGTTCGAGTCCACGAACTGGAGCTCCATCGCGGTGGGCCCGCCGCTCGGCGGGGCGGCGATCGGCTTGCTCGGGCCCGTCACCACGGTGGTGGCCGACGCCCTCAGCTACCTCCTGTCCGCACTGAGCCTCACCGCGATCCGCGGCCAGGAAGAAGCACCGCAAGTGAACGACAAGGGACCGGTCCGGGCGAGCGCGTTGCTCGACGGCTGGCGCCACATCATGAGCCACCCCGGCCTGCGGCCCCTCTACCTCAACCAGATGCTCGTCGGCGGTCTGATCATGGCCACCGAGCCGCTCCTGGCCGTGCTCCTGCTGCGCCAGCTCGGGTTCCCGCCCTGGCAGTACGGCCTCGCCTTCGCCGCCCCCTGCCTCGGCGGCCTCATCGGGTCGCGGCTGGCCCGTCGTGTCGTGGCCCGCTTCGGACGGCATGGGGTCTTCCGGATCGTCGGCACCCTGCGCGCCATCTGGCTGATCGGCCTGGCCTTCGTCGGTCCCGGTGTCGTCGGCCTCCTCACCGTGATGGCCGTCGAGCTGGCGATCATCATCAACATGAGCCTGTACACCCCGGTGCTCGCCACCTACCGGCTGGAACACACACCCCAGCATCTGATCGCCCGCACCCTGTCGGCCTGGTCGATCGGCCAGCAGGCTTCCATCGCCATCCTCACCGCACTCGCCGGACTGCTGGCCGACGCCACCAGCCCACGCACCGCTCTCACGGTCGCGGGACTGCTCATCCTCACCACTCCGCTCCTGCTCCCCCGACAGGACCAGACGCAGCTCAGCCCGGAACTGTCTCGCAGCCCCCGTGAGGCAGCGCAACCCGCCAACTGAAGCCCGCGGGCCGCAGCCCAGGCGCGCGCGGACCGCGGACTCCGCGTCGACCAGGGACACCACCGGCAAGGAGGACCCTCGCGTGAGCACTGCCCCCGCCGCGGACGCCGCGCGCACCGCGCTGCTCGTCAAGGACTACCAGCCCGAGATCCCGGCCCAACACCGCCGTCTTGCACGAGGCGGACCCTGCCGCTGTCGTCCACGAGCGCCCGGCTTCCAGGGACGGCGACATCGGCGTGCGCGAGATCCGCTACGGCGGCATGTCGACCACCGCCGCCGACCAGCACCTGCGCGCGATTACACCTGGCCGCGCCAGGCCCCCGTCTCGTGACCGCGCTCCTCGATGTACTTCTTGAAACGCTTGAGGTCTCCGGTGACCTGACGCTTGACGAAGCCGAGCTTGTCGCCGACGTTCTCGGCGAACCCGTCCGGGTCGTACTCCAGCTGCAGCATCACCTTGCAGCTGCTGTCGCTCAGGCGGTGGAAGGTGACGACACCCGCCTGCTTCACCTCGCCGCCGAGGGTCGTCCAGGCGACGCGCTCGTCGGGAATCTGCTCGGTGATCTCGGCGTCGAACTCGCGCTCCACGCCACCTATCTTCGTCACCCAGTGAGTCATCGTGTTGGTGCGCTGCTCGATGCGCTCCACCCCATCCATGAAGCGGGGGAACGTCTCGAACTGGGTCCACTGGTCGTAGGCGGTGCGCACGGGGACGTCGACCTCGACGGATTCTTCGACCTGCGACATGAGGGTTCCTTCCTGGTTGCGGAAACCGGACGGCAGTGCCGGTCTTGTCGGGGGAGGCCCGCTCCCCGCCGACTCGCCTGCCCCCGATGAGCCGGACCATGAACGCCGAAGAGGCACGCGTCCGGAATCGCGCTCGACGGAGGGACATGCCTTCTGGTCGAGCCGCCCGTGGTGCCGCGACAGCTGAGCTGCGGGATTCCTGGTGCTGACCGTGCGGGTCGCGGCCGGGGCGGCGCGTACGTCCGCTCTACCATCGCCCATCGTGACGCACACGTTCGAGGAACTCGTTGAGATGCAGCGTACGGTGGACGCAGCACAGGCCCAGGTGGAGCAGTTGCGGGAGCAGTACGGACCGTTGGTCGGCCGCTCCTGGTCCGCCCGACAGTCACAGACGTACGAGACGGCGTGGCGAGCGTGGCGTGACCTGGCACGCGACGTGCAGGCCGCCGTCACCGCCTACGCGAAGGACCACGGTGGCACCCGGCAGGACGTGGAATCCCGGGTGCGCAAGGCCATCCGCTACCCGGACTAGCAGCGTGGAGCTCGTCGTCGTCCAAGTCCGCGCGCAGGAAGGCGGGAGAGCACTCTCCCTGCCCGCGGACCGTGTGTCCCAGAGTGAGCGAGGCGTCGTCAGAGGCCAGACTTGAAACAACCGGGCCCGGCTTCGCCCGGTGCTCCTGCAACGTAAGGGAACGATATGACCTGGGCATCTTGGACCACGGTGGGCATCCACGTCCTTCCCGGCGTAGTGCAGGCCGAGGGGTTCGGCCAGATGCAGGGAGACCTCACCATCCACACCACCTGGTCGGAGCACGAGGCGCATCTGGCCGTGCAGTACTCCGGCGCCTCCGAGTGGTACACCCTCGTCGGCAGCCCCGTGCCGTGCCACTCCGAGGAGGACAGCCGCGCCTACCACCAGGCCGTCGTGGACGGTGTTCGCGAGGGCGAGCGCGCACAGGACGTGCTGAAGAAGCTCTCCCGCACCGCTTGAGGCGTTTGTGAGGTGCGGCGTGCCGCCGGGTGGCGCCCCACCCGGCCTGCTGTCCGGCACCGCCCCGCTGCCCGGCCCTGAAATCGACCGGCGGAGCCTGGTCGACGTCTTACTGCTGGGCCGCGGGGTGGTCCGGGCCGTATCCGCTGGTCTTCTGGTCGTACCAGTCGGGGCGCAGGCCGGTGGGCGCCGCGGGGGGCTCGCGCAGGGCGGCGCCGTAGGCGCTGGTGGATTTGTGGATGACGGGATCGGCGAGGGGCGCGGGCCAGAGCTGGAGCAGGTAGGTCTCGACGGGGTCGTCGGCCTCGCGTACGTCGCCGTCGTCGCGGTTCCTCCCGTGCACCAGGAGGCGGTAGCTGCCGGGGCCCGGCAGGGTCAGCACGGGTGCTTCCTCGGGGCCCTCTTCGCCAGGGCCGATGGAGACGCGGGCCGTCGTCCAGGTGAAGGAGACTTCGGCGACGTCCTGCCAGTCGTCCAGGCGAAGGGCGGGTGGGCCGTCCCAGAGTTCGGCGGTGACGTCGATGTCTGCGCCTTCGACAGCGCAGACGACCGCGGCGTAGTCATCGCGCGCGGCGACGAGCCCGTTGGCGGTGTGGTCGAGGGGGACGTCGTCGAAGGTGTCGAGGTCGATGAGGTCGAGGGTGCCGTGGGCAATGAAGAGGTGAGGGCTGGAGACGCGGTCGATGAGCGAGGCCATGGCGGGGCTCCCTTGCGGCGGAAGGGGGACAGCGATTTCGCTGTCCCCCAGGGGCTTACGCTACGCGTCTGGTGATACGGGCACTGGACCAGCGGGCGCATCGCGGCGTCGCTGCGGACGGTCGGGATGTTGGTGACGTTGACCCAGAACTTGTCGTTCTCCAGAAGCCGGTTGGTGTTGTACCAGGACTGCCGGGCGCGACCTTCGAGGCGGTTCTGCGCGGCCGGGACCATGTGGCAGGAGAAGTCCGGATTGACGCTGGCGCCCTGGTGGGTGGAGGCGAAGGGGTATTCGTCGCAGCTCTTTCCGGGCGGGCGCGGGATCGAGGACGGGCACGCGGTGCGCCGGTTGGCGCGTATCAGGGCCTGGTCCATGGTGCGCGTCAGCGCGGGGCCGTGACCTTGCCATCCCCAGTGGTTCTTGAGGTTGTGCTGGGCCCAGTCGATGTGCCAGGCCACCTGGTCGAAGGGGCCGGTGACGGAGATGTCGTAGGTGGGCGTGTAGTCGGGGTAGACGCAACCCCCCGCGGCGGCAGGGCTCATGCGGGGGGTGTTGTCGCACCGCACGTCGAGTTTGGGGCCGAGATCGATGCTGACCGGCGTGTACGGGGCCGCCTCGTAGGTGAGGTGCGGGGCCTGTGCGTCGGTGTTGGTGACGGCTCCGGGGGAGTCGATGACGATGTCCCAATTCCGCGTCGTGCCCAGGGTGGTGATCTGCGGGGTGCCCCCGGTGGCGGTGCAGTGGCCGCAGGTTTCCGTGATGGTGGCGACGCCGAGTTCGGCGGCCGCGACGGTCGTGGACAGCAGCCGGAGGGTGACCTTGTCGGTCCAGCGGTGCCGGTTGCGGGCGTCGAGCTGGACGTTCGAGGTCCATGCGAAGTTGGCGCTGCCCTGATACTGGTGCTGGGGCTCGATGTAGAAGTCGACGCGGAGACCGCCGGAGGCGCACGAGCTGGTGCGGTCCGTTCTGACTTGGCCGACGGTACAGGTCACGGCTGCGTTGGGGGCGACGTTCTGCCTTGTCAGCGGGGTGAGTTGGGCGGTGGCGCTGTGGTGGGGCCGGGGCGTGGGCGCGACGTCCGCCGACGCGACTCCCGTGAATGCCGAGCTGACCGCGACGAGTGCGGCCAGTAGGATTCCCCCTCGTTTGATCGCTTTCACCGATCATGGTCCTTTCGCTCGGATAGGGCGGGACCATGGTTCTGGGGTGAAATTGGGAACGTCGACGCCGAGTTGGGCCGCGGGGGCTTCTTTCGGTCGGCGGGGCGGGGGAGTTGGCGTTTTCTGTGTGCTGGCTGCGGGGTTTCTGCGCAGGTGGAGGGTGCCGAAATCGTTGTCCGTAACTCATTGTCCGCATAGCGGCAGAGGGCGGGTTTTCGGCCGCCGCGGTCGCGGATTTCGGGATGAGGGTGCCCGGCTGCCCATTCCCGGCGTGGGTTCCGGGAATGGGATCATCATCCGGCATCGGTATTGCTCGGCATTTCCGGACCCGATTCCCAGGTCGGCGCATTCCCGCGACGGTCGAGCATCCGCGTCGCTTCGATGCCACAGGCGACGGCTTCGGCGAGCGGCACGAGCACGATGCGTGCGATTCCAGGATGGCCGCGCCGTCCCGCCCGCGATGAAGGTGACGCCCGGCCCCTCCCGGGCCGAGGGCGGCGCGGTGGTTTCGGCGACCGACCAGGTTGACGCTTGTTCATTGAGAGGTCTGGCCGCGAACTGGATGGCTCGGCGTTCCGGGGGCTTGCGTGTCTGTTGCTGTTCAGGCCACCGCGTCGCGCTCGGTGTCGGTGGGTGTGGCGTCCAGGTGCCAGTGGAGGTCGTGGATGCCGGGTTCGAGTGAAAGGCGGGCGATGAGCTGTTCCAGCGCTCGGGCGGGATCGCCGCTGATCGCGACGACGGCCCGCAGCTCCGTGGTGTCGTCGTCCTCGCGCCGCACGCGCAGGCCGGTGGGGGCGAGTCCGCTGCCCGCCATGGCTTGCAGGAGCAGGGCGCGGATGTGGGCGTCCTCGCCGCGGTCGCAGACGAGGTGCACGGTGGCCCGTACGCCTTCGGTGTCGGGGTCGTGCTGGGGCACGCGGTCGATGAGGCGTCCCGCGGGGCGCAGCGTCAGGTGGACGGCGAGGACCGCGCCCGTGCCGATGAGGGCCAGCCCCAGGCGTCCGGAGGCGGAGAGGACCCCGACGGCGGCCGAACACCACAAGGTGGCGGCGGTGTTGAGCCCGCGTACGGACGCACCGTCGCGAAGGATCACACCGCCGCCGAGGAAGCCGATGCCGGACACGACGTACGAGGCGACCCGGGTGGGGCTGCCCGCGTCGCCGACCGCCTCGCTGTACAGGACGAACAAGGTGGCCCCGGCGGCGACCAGCGCGTTGGTGCGCAGCCCGGCCATGCGGGCGCGCCACTGGCGCTCGATGCCGATCAGTGCGCCGCAGCCCACACCCGCGGCGAGCCGGAGTGCGAAGTCGAAGGTGGTCAGCTCGGCCATGGCGGCCTCCTCTCGCCCTGTGCGGGCCGGCGGACGCCGCGCACGGTGGGCTGTCGGCTACGGCATGCCGGAAGACGGTGACGAACGGAGTCGGGGCCGATGCTGGCCCTGTCCACTGTGACGGTGATCCATGTCCTCCGCCTCCCCACCGGCGCCCTCAGGGTCAGTGGGTCTGCCCCGACGTCGCATTCGTGCGGCGGGACCGTCCATCCGCAGGGAACTTGCGTCTCCACGCAAAGATAGTAGACGACAGCACGCGCCTCAGGCGGTCTATACGGTCTGCGCCGCTGACCAGAGGCCGGGCGAAGGCGGTACCGGCTCCAGCGGCCGTCGAGCATGCCCCTGAAGAGCCGTCGATAGAGTCGGCCAGGCACAGTGGCTTTTCAGTAGACGGGACCGTCCTCCATGCCTTTCGCGCCTCGGGTCATAGCTCGGGTCCTGCTGGTGACCGCCGCGGTTCTGCTGGCCTGGACGGTGGTGCTGGGATTCTGGCTGGACGGTCAGACCCAGGTGCGCAACTGGTCGGTGTCCTGGGTCGGGATGGACTTGTTGCAGGCAACCGGCCTGGTGGCAACCGCCGTCCTCTTGGCGCGTCAGGTCCGGACGGTCTCGCCGGTGGCTTCGGCCACCGCCGCGCTGCTGGTCCTGGACGCCTGGTTCGACGTGGCGACGTCGGAAGACGGCGGTGCCCAGTACGTGGCACTGGGCATGGCGTTCCTGGTGGAGCTGCCGGCCGCCCTCTGGCTCGCCTGGCTCGCCGCCTTCGCGCTGGACTGGGCAGCCCCCTCCCGTACCACCAAGGGCCGCGACCCTGCATGAGGGCGCATCCCGCACAAGAATGCGGGATGTCACGGCTCCGACGGGGACGGCCCAGCCGGTTCGCGGCGACGCTGGGCGCTGTCGCTGATGCGGATCAGCAAGGCGACCATCAGCCAGTTGGCGACCATGGACGATCCGCCCTTGGCCAGGAACGGCAGCGCCTTGCCGGTCAGCGGGATCAGGCCCATGACGCCGCCCGAGACGACGAACACCTGGAGCAGCAGTGCGCCGGACAGGCCGGCCGCCAGGAGCTTGCCGAACGGGTCGCGGGCCAGGACGCTGATGCGCAGTCCGCGCTGCGCGAGGAGCGCGTACAGAAGCAGGACGGCCATCACCCCGGCCAGGCCGAGCTCTTCGCCGACGGTGGTGAGGATGAAGTCGCTGTTACCGGCGAAGCCGATGAGTTCGGGATGGCCCTGGCCCAGGCCCGTGCCGGTGATGCCGCCGCTGCCGAAGCTGAACAGGGCCTGGCCGAGCTGTTCGGAGATCCCTGCCTTCTGTCCGGCGGGCGTGAAGGCGTCCATGGGGTGGAGCCAGGCGACGACCCGGCCGTGGACGTGCGGTTCCATCGAGCCGACCACTCCGGCCCCGACGACGGCCATGAGCAGACCGCACACCACCCAGCTGGTCCGCTCGGTGGCCATGTACAGCATGATCACAAACACGCCGAAGAAGATCAGCGAGGTGCCGAGGTCCCGCTCGAAGATGAGCACCAGCAGGCTGAGGACCCAGATCGTCGCGATCGGCGCCATCTGCCGCCCGGGCGGCAGCCGCATGCCGAGGAACCGCCGCCCGGTCAGTGCGAGCGCGTCGCGGTTGACCGTGAGATAGCCGGCGAAGAACACCGCGATCATGACCTTCACGAATTCGCCGGGCTGCACGCTCAGCGGCCCGAGCATGATCCACCGCTTGGCGCCGAACTGGTCCGCGCCGAAGAAGGCCGGGGCCATCAACAGAACCAGGGCCACCGCCATCATCAGATACAGGTACCGCTGCAGCCAGCGGTGATCGCGCAGGGCGAGCAGCACGCCGATGCAGACGGCCACCCCGATCACCGTCCACATCAGCTGTCCGCTGCCGGCCTGGGGGATCCTGAGGCGGGGCTCGGCCGCGTAGGTGATGTCGAGCCGGTGCATCAGCACCAGGCCGAGTCCGGTCAGCAGCAGGGCGAGCGGAAGGATCAACGGATCCGCCCGGGACGCCCAGCGCCGCACCGCCAGGTGCGGTACCACGGCGAGCAGGAAGACGGCGACGGCGAACCCGGGCAGCCCCGAGGGCAGCCCACCGTCCATGGACAGGCTGGTGCAGGTGTAGCCGCCGACCGTGATCAGTACGACGAAGCCGAGCAGCCAGGCCTCGGTGCGCCGCCGGTTGGGCGCCTGCGCGAGCGCCGCGAACGACATGGTGCGCCCGAAGTCGTCCTCCGGCTCCGCACCGCTTGTGAATCGCGACCGGGTCGCGTTCGTCAGCCCCCGCACAGAAACCTCCCACCCTGGGAGAACCGCAGACCGGGACATCACGCCCCCGTGCCCGCGGCATGAACGCACCGCGAGGCAACAGGCAGCCTGAGCCGGTCCCTGCGGGGCTCTCCTCATAGACACTTGCCGAGTTGCGCCATTATGCAACTAATTAGAGCTACGGTACGCCTCATCGGCCGAAACCGCGGACTCGGGGCGGATCGGACCGAGCCGCTCAGCCCCTGGCGACCCAAGGACGTCCCTGCTCGCGGCGGAAGGCGGGGCTTGGCCGATCGTGGTTGTTCGGTGGGGCGGCCCGGGCACGGCGACGGCCCGTGCGGACGGACGCCCTGGCACGTTTGCGCCACCCGGCGAACCCCGACCACCCCACCTGGCATGCTCGTCTCCACCTGTCCCAGTCCGTGCCCGGGGAAGCGGGGCCTGCCCGAAAGGTCGTCACGAACATGACGTTCAAAGAGCTCCACCACCAGCACTCCCCGCTCCTGCTGCCCAACGCCTGGGACGTGGCCTCGGCGCTCGCCTTCGCCGACGCGGGATTCCCCGCCATCGGCACGACGAGCTTCGGCGTCGCCGCCTCCGGTGGCAGTCCCGACGGTGGCCGGGCCAGCAGGCAGGCCACCCGGGCTCTCGCTCAGAGACTGAGGGGCACCTCCTTCTATGTCTCCGCCGACATCGAGGACGGCTATGACGACGACCCCGAGTATGTGGCGGCGTACACCGTGAGCCTCGGCGTCGACGGCATCAACATCGAGGACAGCACCGACGAGAGGCTGATTGATCCCGCGCTGCACGCGGCCAAGATCACCGCCATCAAGCACGCCGCGCCCGACCTCTTCGTCAACGCCCGGGTCGACACGTACTGGCTCGGCCAGCAGGCCACGGTCAAGGAGACCTTGGCGCGGGCCCACGCGTACGAAGCGGCGGGCGCCGACGGCATCTTCATCCCGGGGGCCACCGATCCCTCCGAGCTGCGCCAGTTGACCGGCGCCATCGAGGCGCCGGTCAACATCCTGGCCCACCCCACGCTTTCCGTGGCGGAGCTGGGCCGGCTGGGTGTGCGGCGCATCAGTACCGGATCGCTGCCCTACCGCGCCGCGATGGATGCCGCCGTGCGCGCGGCCGTGGACGTACGCGACGGCGGCACCCCACCCGCGGCGACGTCCTATCCCGTGATGCAGGAGCGGCTCGTGCGCAACCACCGGGGCCGGCGGGGATGAGACCCCCAAGGCCTCCGGCGGGTCCGCCCCTGGGCGAGCACCTGTCGGGCCAACTCGCCGTACGCGCACGGCGATCGGCCGCGATCGGGGCGCAAGAGCCCGCTCGTTTCCCTCCCGGACGCTGTACGGGGCCTGCGGTCATGCCGCCAGGCGGGTACCGCGGCGCCAGACGGCGCGGGTGTTGAGGGTGTCGCCGATGTCGCTGGTCGGGTCGCCGTCGACCAGCAGGAGGTCGGCTCGCAGTCCTTCCGCGATGCGACCCCGGTCGCTGAGGCGGAAGCGGCGCGCCGTGGTCGCCGTGGCTGCGCGCAGGGCCCGTGCGGGGGTGAGGCCGGCGGCCACGAGGTACTGCAGTTCGTGGTGCAGGCTGGCTCCGTGTGCCAGGCCCCCGAAGAACGTCTCGGGCATGGATACGTCGGTGCCGGCCAGCACGTCGATACCGGCGGCGTCCAGGGCGCGCACGGTGTCGTACACGTCGTCGAGCTTGCCCTGCGGGTAGCGGTTGTAGCTGGACCGCAGCGTCTGGTCCCACTTGCTGTCGAGGCGGGCGGCGACCCGAGGGTCGTCGGCGAGTTCGCTGCCGGTGATGCCCATCATCGACGCGTTGAGGCTGATGCAGGGAATGACGAACATGCCCGCGTCCTTGATCACGTCGATGATCTCGGCCGTGTGCGGCTGGTCCATGAACACGTGGGCGAGGCCGTCGATGCCCGCTTCCGCGGCCATTGTGGTGGCCTCCACGGTGAGCGCGTGGGCCACGGTGAGGGCGCCGTACTTCTTGGCCTCTGCCACCCCCGCGTTCACGGTGGCCTGGTCGAGCGAGGGCAGCCCCGGGTGTCCCTCCACGCTGCCGTCGTCGATCATGAACTTGATGAAGTCCGACCCGCGGCCGAGGAGTTGAGGGACGAAGGCGGCCGCTTCCTCGGGAGTGGTGGAGAACGGCATCAGGGGCATCACCGGGGGGAGATCCCACTTCGGCCGGAACCCCTCGGGCATCAGCTCGCTGGGGTGGCCACCGGGCGGTGTGATGCCGAATCCGGCCGAGCGCACATCGGCCACCGTGTCGTCGTCGGTGATGTGGCCCCGGTTCTCCCGGGTGTTCATCCCTTGCATCTCCAGTTCGGTCGTCACTCCGAACCGCAGGGCGAGGGCCAGGGACCCGGGGGCGGAGTGCACATGGGCGTCGATGAGTCCCGGCAGCAAGGTGGCGCCGCGACCGTCGACGATCTCGCTGCCCCAGGGAGCGTCCCCGCCGACCCGAGTGATCCTTCCGCCATCGATGACCACGGTCTGCACGCCGAGCGACTTCTCCCCGTCGAAGACGTGGGCGTTGGTGATCGCGGTTGCCATGGCGGCCCGCCTCGTTTCCTTGCTGGGCAACATTTACATACCTGATGCTATGCACTTATCGGCAGGCATGCAAATGTGTGATGCGGGATAGACTCGGCCCCATGAGCAGTGCCTTTTCCCCTGATCAGGACCCCGACGACCTGGCGCTCGGCCAGATCGGCCCAGCGCTGTCCCGTCTGCGACGTCGCGCACCTGCTTCGGGCAAGGATCTTTCCCGCAATCTCGTCCTGAATGTGATCGCCGACGCGCCGGGCGAGACCACCGTCGGTGGTCTCGCCGCCGAGATGGGCATCGCCCAGCCGGTGGCCAGCCGTACCGTCGCCGCCTGCATCCAGGAGGGCTTGCTGCGGCGGGCGGCATCCCAGGCCGATGGGCGCCGCACCGTGCTCGAACTCACTGAGCACGGCGAGGCCGAGCGGAACCGCTTCGCCGCTGAACAGCGCGCGGCGTTCGAGGAGATCACCGCGGCCTGGTCGGCGGAGGAACGCATCCAGTTCGCACGCCTCTTGGTCCGTTACGGCGCGGACGCCACCGCGTGGTCCAGGAGGCGGGCCGCGGGCCGCGACTGAGGGAGGTCTCGCGCGGCCGCGTCGCAGCGGAGCGCTCGCGCGAGGCGAGGTGTCCGCGGGGGTGTCGCGTTCCCTGTGCGGCGTCGAGCGAGCGTCTCAAGTCGGCTGGTGGGGAGGCGAGTTGGTCGTCCCTGCGGCATTCCGGTGATGAGGTCATGGGGGTGAGTTCGCGGGGCGCTGATTGGGTTGGCGACCGGCTGCGGAAGGCGGTGTGGCCGGTCCTCGCGGCTCAACTCCCGCTGCGTGGAGGCGTGATCGGCTGATTCCGCCGACTGAGCGGAGGTGGTCGGTTCAGCCCGCCAGGCGCTGGAGCCATTCGCGGAGCAGAGCCGTCTCCGTGTCCCGCAGCGGTACCCCGGTGGCCTCGGCCGAGGACTCGGTGGCGGACTGAAGTGCGGCATCGAGGGCGAGTGCGCGCGAGGCCAGGTCCGAGCCCGACGGGTCGGGCGAGTCCGTGGTGACCGACGCGATGACGGTGTCCCTCAGGCGTGCCGACGTGGTCAGGTCCCGTTCCGAAGGCTCTTCGCCGATCAGCGCCAGCGTGGCCCCCGTCGTCGCCGCGTGGAGGACGCGGGTCGCCTGCTCCACGGGAACCCGTAGGGCCCCGGCCTCGGCCACCCGGCCCAGCAGTCTCACCAGCAGGGCGTGCGCCTCGTCCGCGGCCGGCGGGCGCCGGCCGGGCTGGGCGGTGCCGTACATGAGCATGTAGAACGCGGGGTGCTGCACTCCGAAGTCCACGTGCAGGTCCCAGCCGCGGTAGAGGTCGCCCACGGGGTCGTCGGGGGACAGTGTCAGCGCCTCGCGCTTCTCGGTCAGGTACATCTCGAATCCGTAGGCGGCCAGCTCGGCCAGGAGTCCGTCCTTGTCGTCGAACATCCGGTAGAGCGCGGGAGCCGTGATGCCCGCGGCCGCGGCGACGGCCCGCGTGGAGACCGCTTCGCTGCCGCCCTCCTCCAAAAGCTTGGCGGCCACCTGCAGTACCTGGTGCCGTGCGGCGCGTCGTCCCTCATTCATGAAACAACGATATCGCATCTTGCGCATCGGTGTTCTATCGGTGATAACGTTCAAACCGTAACGTCGATCCGGCCGAGGGTGGTCGGCGCAGCCACGCGCCAGCTGGACGTGAGCCTCGCCATGGCTCCGGCCTCTGGCACTCCAGGCATGGAGCGGCGCGGCCGCCCGCCGCGGCGAGACGACTCATCGTCCACCGACACAGCACCGAGCACGCCGCCAAGGCGGCAGGAGGAATACCCATGTCCGACATATCGATCGTCATCGCGTCCCATTCCGGTTACGGCCACACCGCGCAGCTCGCCGCGGCCGTCGAGGACGGTGCGCGCTCCCTGGCCGGGACGCGGGCCCAGCGCGTGGACGTCGCCTCACTGAGCGATGCCGACTGGGACCTGATGGACGCCGCGGATGCCATCATCTTCGGCACCCCCACCTACATGGGCACCGCGTCGGGGGCGTTCCACGCCTTCGCCGAGGCCACCAGCAAGCGCTGGAGCACCCGGGCCTGGAGCGACAAGCTTGCCGCGGGGTTCACCAACTCCGGTTCCATGAGCGGCGACAAGATGCACACCCTTCAGTACCTCTCACTCCTGGCCGCCCAGCACGGAATGCTCTGGGTGAGCCTGGGCCTGCTGCCTGGCTGGAACACCACCACCTCCAGCCCCCAGGACAACAACCGCCTCGGCTTCTACCTCGGCGCCGGCGCACAGAGCTTCAACGACACTCCCGCGGTCGACGACGCCGATGTGAACACCGCCCGCCACCTCGGCCGCCGCGTCGCCGAGCAGACCCGTATCCACCGCACCGGACTGGTCACCGCGGCGCTCTGACCCCAACGGCCGCCAGAAAATACCCCTCCAGTGCCGCTCCCGCCCACGCTCGCTGACGGGCAGGCGTCGGCGGGGGCGGCACTGGAATCTCTCCAAGGAGCGAGCCATGCAGCATCGGACCCTGGGAAGCCAGGGCCTTGAGGTCTCGGCCATCGGCTACGGCGCGATGGGCCTGACGATGGCCTACGGACCCACCGACGAGGCGGCCGGCATCGCCGCCCTCCGCCGCGCCCACGATCTGGGAGTCACCTTCTTCGACACCGCCGAGATGTACGGCTGGGGTACCGGATCCAACGAGCTGCTGGTGGGCCGGGCGGTCAGGGACTTCCGTGACGAGGTGGTCCTGGCCACCAAGTTCGGCGTCGACATGGCGGTGCCCGCGGAGCGGATCGGCGGCCCTCTCAACAGCCGCCCCGACAACATCCGCAAGGTCGCCGACAACAGCCTGCGCTACCTCGGCACGGATCACATCGACGTGTTCTACCAGCACCGGGTCGATCCCGACGTGCCCATCGAGGACGTCGCGGGCACGGTCAAGGAGCTGATCGACGCGGGATGGGTGCGGTACTTCGGCCTCAGCGAGGCCGGACCCGAGACGATCCGCAGGGCGCACGCCGTGCAGCCGGTCTCCGTTCTGCAGACCGAGTACTCCCTGTTCGAAAGGGACGCCGAGCAACTCCTGCCCGTCCTGGACGAGCTCGGCATCGGCTTCGTCGCCTACTCGCCCCTGGGCCGCGGGTTCATCACCGGCACCGCCAGGCCCGCCGACCAGTACGAAGGCGGCGACATACGCAGCGTGGACCCGCGCTGGCAGCCAGGGAACTTCGAGAAGAACATCGAAGCGGTCGACCGGCTTGCGGCCCTCGCGGCGACAAGAGGCGCCACCGTCTCCCAACTTGCCCTGGCCTGGCTCCTGACCCGGGGCGAACACGTCGTGCCGATCCCAGGCACCCGCAGCTCGCAGCGCATCGAGGAGAACGTACGGGCCGTCGACCTCACCCTCACCGATGCCGACCTGAAAGCCATCGACGAGATCCTGCCCCACGGCGGCTTCGGCGCCCGCTACGCCGAGGGGCACGTGCCCACGTGGGTCTGAGAGCGGTCCGGCCCTCTCATACCGGGGCGCGGCAGTCCCGGGGCGCGGGTGGGGTCGGGTCGCCCGACTCCGCGTCGGCCGTCGTCAGCACGCTGACGTTCAGCGCGCATTCGATCTGTTTCACGGTGTGGAAGACGAACAGGTCCTCCCGCCCGTGCTGCACGCGCGGCCCGCCCGCCACCAGCATTCCGACGATCACCGCGCCGTGCACGGGATGTCCGTCGACGACCTGGTCGACCGGCACGAACACCGGGGCCCCGGAATCGGCCGCCTGAGACACCTGGGTGTGTTCCTTCACCGCGATCGCCAGGCCGAAGGTGCAGCGTCTCGGCTGGGGCTTGTCCTCGCACTCCTTGCCCTCGCTCAGCGAGAACACCTCCACGTCGCAGAGCAGCTTGGTGACCTGGCCGCTCACACACACCTTCTGTCCGACCACGGGCGCGTCCGCCTTGCCGAGCACCCGGCGGGCCACTGGCTCACCGGCGGGGCCGCCGTCGGTCCAGATGGTCGGGGCGTACACCTGCGGCTTGGCGGGGGTTGCGGTGATCAGCCCGGTGTCAGCTCCGTCGTCGAAGAAGGCCCGTGCGACGCTGCCGTAGGGGGTCTGGCCCGAGACGACGGGGACGCCCCTCTGGGCGTCGGAGCAGTGCCCGGCCGTGACCATGGCGCGCTTGCCGTCCTCGACCCGGCGCACCGCGAAGCCCGCCGTGCAGTCGAACAGGGTGGCGCTGACGGTCGTCGTGATCGCGGCGCCGCCGCGGTGCGGCTGTGGATCGTTGGACCGGCCGGCCGGGGCGCCGGTCGCGGACGCACCGGGCACCAGGGCCAGCAGCGCGGCCAGCAGGCAGGCCGGAAGGGGCAGTCGGCGCATGCTGTGCTCCTAGAGGGCGAAGTCGATGCGGCCGAGCAGGCCGACCGTCAGGCCGAAGTGGTCCGCGTGCACCAGGCGCCGCGCGGCGGGCAGGGCGGTTCCGTTCACGATGACGGTGTCGGTGGCCGTGTCCTGGTCGGTCCGGTACAGCTCGTACTCCTGCACGAGCAACCGGTACAGGGTGAGCAACTGTCCGCCGGGCGGCGTGAGCCCGCCCGTCCAGGCGAACCCGGTGCCGTCGGCCCGGCAGGTCAGTTCCACCGGGGCGCCGACCTGCTGCCAGTCCATGTCGTCCTCATTGAGGCTCGCCCGGCTCTGCAGGGACACGACGACCCGGCGGCTCGCGCCTGCCGCGACCGCGTTCGCGCCGCTGAGTTCGCCCAGTTCGTTGTACGGCGCCGGGCCGGTCAGTTTGACGGTGAGGCTGTCGCCGTCCCGGTGGCCTGTGACCGACCGGAACGGCACGAGCTGGGCGAACTCGGCCCGTTCCACCTTCGACAGCTGCAACGGCTCGACGGAGAAGGGCTGGTAGCGGGCGAGGGCCAGGCGCAGATAGGGGAAGTACGCCGTGTCGCTGCCGGATGTGCCGGTGAAGTCCACGTCGATGTCGACGTACCACAGCCGCCGTTCCTCGTGGTAGACGGGCGTGTAGGCCACCGCGTCGACGAGGAGGGGAGCCGTGTCGGGCGACTCGGCCAGGCGCAGCCCGGTGAGTACTTTCGCCGCGTTGGGGAAGTGCGCGGCCGTGGGGCTCGGCAGCCGTGTGGTGTCGCCCCAGACCGGGTCCACGCCCCACCGTGTCGCATACGTGTCCGGCAGCGAGGTGCCCGGGTCCAGGACGACCGCCAGCATCTCGTCGTCGCCGGAGGAGAACCAGGGCCGGTCGAGGTGGACGCGCAGCCCGGCGGAGTGACGGCTCTGGGTCACCGTGCCGTGCTGGTCGTCGACGGTCCGACGGCGGCGGAACGTCGGCATGGCGTACGCCACCGACGGCGGCTCGGGGCGGCGCGAGCTGGGCACCGCCACGAGGTCGGAGCCGGGGCCGACCCGGGTGACGTTGGCGCGGTCCTCCGTGATGCTGGGGTGGAAGTACTCCCGGAACCGGGTGACGCCGGTCGGCGTGTACGTCACGTTGCGGTGTCTGGTGTCGCCGAACTCGTGGGTGCGGCTCACCGCGGCCGCGTCCTCGGTGGCGCGCAGGGTGATGTCTTCGAGGTGGGTGTGTCCCTCGGTACGGCTGGGTGCGGGCTGGGTCACGTCGTCGAGCCATTCGCTCCACGAGGCGTCCAGCTCGACGTGGCCGGTGCTTTCGGCGTGACTGGTCAGGTGGCCGCTGAGGCGAGCCGCGGTCTGACCGGCGTCGCGCGCGGTGGTGAGGTGGCTGAGCTCGGGCCGGTGCACGGGCTTCTCCACCGCGTGCACCAGGGTGAGTTCGACCCAGGGGGTGAGCATCCAGTTCTCGCCGTCGGCGCTGGCCCGGGTCACGAACGACCGGTCGGTGTCGGGCAGGCCGGCCCAGTACGAGGAGGCGGTGAGCAGGTTCCACTGGCGCAGCAGCGGCAGTTTCCGCGGGTCGAGGTAGCAGCTGAGCCGGACGGTCGCGACCTCGCCCTTGGTGAGGAAGACGTCGAGGACCCGCTCCAGGAGGCCGTCGCGCCACTCGGGTTCGCCCGTGCCCTCGTTGACGCGCAGCCGGAACGGCTTGGCCTGTGGCCACGGACCCGGGAAGGGGATCTTGCGGTTCTCGGTGTCGCCGGGAAGACCGCGCAGCATGACGCCTTCGGCGAGCACGTCCGGCAGGTAGGGCAGCAGCAGTTGGTCGCCGCTGTGCACCACGTACTCGCCGCGTTTGAGACCGGCACCGCGCCGTGGCAGCGGCAGCGCGGTGAGCGGGTCCGGGTCGTGCACGGAGTGCTTGGCGACGTGGATCTCCTGCTCCTGCAGCAGGTCGTGCTCGCTGTGCGGCCATTCGGCGTCGCGGACCACGGTGTCCAGGAACGACCCGGACTCGCGGGAGGCGGCCTCGAAGTACTCCTCGCGCAGCCGCTGGGGCTTGTCCGCACCGAAGACCGGGTCGAACACGCCGTGTTCCTCGGCCATCTGGAGCGCCGTCTTGGGCGGTGCGACATGGCGCTCGGAGACCGGCTTGTACCGGCGGTCCAGGCCGTCCACCGCGGAGTGCGCGGCGTGGTCGGGAACGTTGGAGCGCAGGGCCGCGTACGCGTCGGTGGAGACCGGACGGTCGTCGTCGGTGACGGTGCTGCGGATGACCAGCCGCTCGGTGGACTCTCCTTCATTGAACGGCAACAGCGGCACCACCACCGGCTGGGGCACCGGCTCCCAGCGGCCATAGGCGAGGGCGTCGGAGTGGACGGCGTCGGGTGTGGTCGCCGTGTGGTCCAGGCTGTTGCCTGCCAGGTCGACCACGCGGGCGCGCATGCGGTACGTGCGGCCGTAGCGCAGCGCGGGCAGTGAGCCCGGCTCCGGCACGAACGTGGTGTCCAGCGGCACGTCGGGCGAGACGGGCGGGGCGGGGGCGTGCGGCTGGTCGTCGAGGCCGATGGTCCGGCCGGGGCGCGGCGCCGCGAGGCTCCAGCCGTGCCAGCCGAACACGGCCTGGTGCCCGTACAGCTGGCGGTCGTCGGCGGCGTCGACCGTCACCGTGCTGGCGCGGACCAGGCCCTCGTCCGGGCCGACCGGGACGGCGACGGGCGGCTGCCCCGGGCGGCGGATGGTGTAGCTGCCGCGGCGCCGCAGCAAGGAGCGCCACTGGGTGACCCGCCCGGTGGCCGGGTCGAGGGTGCCGATGTCCACGCGGTAGCCGCGGACCAGGTCCTGCGACGTCAGGTCGAGGTCCCCGGTGGCGCCTTGGCGGCTGCGGTCGGCTCCGATGAGTCCGGCGAGATGCCGGTCGCGGTCCGTGTGCAGCAGCGTGATCCCGGCGCCCCGGGCGGCCGGGGTGGCCGTGCTCACCAGGAGTTCGGCGACCGACCCCGTGCCGGTCGGCAGCCGGTCGCTGCGCATGGTGTCGACGGTGCGGGCGTAGTCGAGGTGCTTGAGAGCCGCGCCGTCCACGTCCAGCTCGGTCAGATGCCACGTGTCGGGGGCGCCGAGGTTCAGCATGCGGCCGCTGATCAGGCCGCCGTCGGCTGCCGCGAAGACACTGCCCCGGGTGAAGCGCAGCTGTGTCCAGGGACGCTTTTCCGGGGCGTTGAGCTGCGCGGCGCCGGCGGCCCGGTCGTCGAAGCGCACCCGGATCCGCGCGCCGTCGGCGACCGTGGCGGGCACCGGGAACCTCAGGTCGAGCACGAGCCCGAACCTGCGCTGGAGTTCCGGATAGTCGCCGAGGAGAGCGCACGCGTCGTGGAAGTCGACGCGGTTCTGCGGGGCTTCGGCGAGACTGACCGGTGCCGTGCCGCGGTGGTAGAAGCGCGCCGCTTCGGCCAGCGCGAGCAGTCGTTTGGCGTCGGTGTACGGGGCGCTCGTGCGGTCCATGCAGACGGGCGCGTGGTCGGCGCCGCCTCCGACGGCGGGAACGGAGTCGCGTGGAAACAGCGCGGCGTCCACGGCGGCGTATCCGGACTTGAGATCCCTGCCGAGACCCAGAACGGGCTCCGAGATCATGCCGGTCAGCCGGAACAGCGGGGGATGCTCCCAGCCTCGGTGGTCCGTCGGCGGCTCCTCGCACAGGAGCCGCTCCTCCCGCGCCCAGGCGCGGCGCAGCCTGCTCCGCGTGGTGTCCACGGCGACGGCCGCGTAGAGACCGGTGATCTCGTCATGGACCAGCTTTCCCGGATAGGACCGCAGGGTCTGGCGAGCCGTTGCGGCGAGCGCGGGCGGTGCCTGGGGTGGCCGTACGAAGGTGTCGTCGGTGAACAGGGTGCGCCACAGGGAGGAATCGGCGGCCGGGTAGCGGCCGGTGGGCTGCCACTCCTTGACCAGTGTCTGCGCGGGTGCGTCGAACTCCAGCCACAGCGAGGGCAGCAGGGCGGCCAGGTGGCGGGGCCAGTCGGTGAAGAGGTCGGAGGCCCCGAGCCGGGTGATGCCGGTCAGTCTCGGGCTGACCAGGACGGAGACGCGTACCGCGTCACCGTCGGCCACGCCGTCGGGGAGCACGGTCCACCGGATGCTGTCCATGGTCAGGCCACCTCCGCGAAGGCCGTGCAGTAGTCGAAGACCGGGTCGACGCGGGCGCCGGTCACCGGGTCGGGGTACGGCGACATGAGGTCGGCGAAGGTCGGCGGGGCGACGACCGGGCCCGCCGCGGCCGCTGTGGGGGAGACGTCGGCGGCGGCGAGCGTGGTGTTCGGGGCGCTTCCCGCGAACCTCTTCTCGCAGTGGATCGTCACCGACTCCTCGAAGAAGCCGATCTCGATGCTGATCGTGAGGCTGGCCCGGCCGACCGCGTAGCCGCTCTCGTAGCCCAGTTCCATGTACAGCTCGATGGAGGCCGAGACGATGCCGAGGACGTCGACCTCCCCGCGGGCCCGCAGATAGCCGACCAGTTTGACGCTGTTCTGTGCCAGGTCGAGGCGGAAGTAGATGCCGGCCATCACCGACAGGCTGCCGCTGGCCACCCCGAAGTTCATGGAGACGGCGGCACCGAACTCCAGGGCGGCGTCCAGGACCGCGATCTCCTTGGGGGTGAGGACGATCCCGAAGTAGCCGCCACCGCCGAGCATCGACACCGTCAGCCGGAAGGGCGCCTCCCGACGGCAGAAGGAGAAGCCGGCCTGGAGCGGGGTGTCACCGATGAACGGCACCGACAGGCCGGCGTTCAGGGAGAGGTTCTCCAGGCTGAAGACGCCGACAGCCGCGTTGGGAAGCTGCATCGAGTAGTTGGCGTGGATGCCCGAACTGTCCACGGTGATCGCCGGGGGGTCGCTGAACCCGTCGCCGGGGATGATGTTGCGCAGGGTCTGCACGAAGTCGAGGTTGCCCACGAAGTCGACACCCGTGAACTTCACCTCCACGTCGGGCTTCTGCCCGGCGCGCATGGTGAACCGGATCCGCTCGAAGTGCAGGACGACCGCGTCGAAGCCGGGCACCATGCGCAGGTCGAACTGGCCCAGGGTGCAGGTGACATCGGCTGCTTGCGGCAGGTCCGGGCGCAGCGAGCCTCGCACGTCGGTGACGAGGGTCAGTTTGCCCACCGGCCAGAACACGGCGTCTTCGGCCCGGGTGGGGGTCGGCTTTCCGGGGGTCCACGCGTGGATGTCGGGCTGCCACTGGAGGTGGGAGTTGACGACATCGGGCAACTTGGCACCCAGGGCGGCGAGTTCGACGGCCTTCTTCAGGGCGAGGGCCTGGCCGACGGTGCTGTCCCAGGTGGCGACCTGGTCGGCGACGCGGCCGAGGAGCCGGCGCACACCCGGGTCGACCGCCGCGGGCAGGGCGTTGCGCAGCGCGGTCAGGGCATCGGAGAACGCGGTGAAGGCGTTCTCCACCTCCTCGATGGTGGTGGGGGCGGGGGAGTGGTCCAGCTGGCTGACGAGGTAGTCGAGCAGTACCTGGACGAAGGCCGCGGCGGCATCCGTCACCCGGATGACCAGGTCGGCGATCTGCGGGAACTGTTCCTCGACGCCCGTCAGCAGGTTGCGCAGCCCCCGCAGGTCGCCCAGGAACGAGGTGACGGCGTTGACGGTCGCGGTGAAGAAGTTCGGCGCCTTGAGGTTGTCCAGGCCGATCTCGCTCATGATCTCGGTGAGCGGGAACATCCCGAAGAGCTTGGCTCCCGCGAGCGCGCCGAAGTAGTCCAGGGGGTTGAACCGGCCCTGGGCGAGCTTGGCCCACTTGTCCGAAGCCCCGGCATCGGCGCTGAGCAGGTGCGCCGGTGTCGCGGCCACTGGTCCGGTCAGCCGGGAGAGACCGGCGACGGGGAAGTTGGGCTGGGCCAGGGCCCCGGCGTTCTGGCCCCCGTTGCGGAAGGTCAGGTCCACCGGCTGGGCCAGCTCGACGAAGACCTGGCCCTTGTTCGCGTCGGTGAATCCGTCCTGGACGTAGGGCGCGGCATAGAGCACCGATTGCGGCTGGTCGCCGCCGAAGCCGGTGCCGAAGCGGCTCAGCACGGGGACGACGGCCCGCGCCCAGCGGACCGTGGGCACGAAGCGCGGGTTGTCGGTCGGGTCCAGGGCGAGGATGGCGTCCGTGGTGGCCGCGCCCCAGATCAGCTGCCCGGTGGACAGGGTGGTGTCGTCGGCCTTGCGGCTCGGTGCGTACGCGAGCGCCTGGCCGTGCGCATCGGCGACCACCCGGTTGGCGCCGGGGCGGGTGAGGTCGGGCGGGCCGGGCACCGCGTCGGTGCCGAGCGCCTGGTAGTGCTGGATGACCGCCTGCACGTCGGCCTTGGTCTCGTGCACGATCTTGCCGATGAAGGCCATGGGCGTGCGGAACTCGAGGACCCGCCCGTCCACATCGACCATGGCGACCTGGAAGGAGAAGGGGTCCTCGCTGTCGGTGACCGGGAAGAAGGCGAGCTTCTCGTTGGGTTCGCCACCGGCGGAGGACAGGCCCGGGATGGTCTGCGGCGGCTGGAGATCGGGTGTGGTCAGGGTGAGCAGCCGGACGCTGCCGAACGGGAACAGCCGGTGCAGGCGGGTCTGGTCGCTGTTGTCGCCCGGCCTGCCGTAGGTGCGCACGGGCTCGCGCACCATGATGAAGTACCGCTGGTTGAGGTAGGCGGCGCCGTCGGGGCGGCCGTGGTCGAATTTCCGCTCGGTGACCTTGACCAGATCGGCCAGGTGCCCGAAGGGGAACAGGCGGCCCCGGTACATGATCCGTACGTAGTGGTCCCGGCCGAGGGCGGCCCGGTGCCGCCACTGGGTGACGTCGAAGCCCGTGGGCGGACGGTCCCACCGGCCCAGTGAGTCGAGCCAGCCGCCCATGGTCGACAGCATCAGATGGTCGACGCTCAGCGGCGCGGGCCGGAAGGCGTCCGGCAGGTTGGTGTTGGAGCTCAGATGGACCACCGACGAGCGGTCCTTGCGGTCCATCGCCATGGTGAACTCGCTGCCGCCCTTGGGCAGCGGGTGGGGGTCGGCGGGATCGAATCCGGTGTCGCGCGTCCACACCGCGCGGGCCCGTCCCCCGACGAGCCGGGTGTGCCAGAGTTCGATCCGGCCCGCGGGGTCGGCCTGGGCGACGGTGTGGGTCCAGGCGGCGGTCTGCGGGGGCGACAGCAGCAGCCGGTAGGGCAGCTCGATGCCGGTGCGCGGATGCGCGGCGTCGGCGAGGGGGTTCTCGGGGCCCGGACCGGAGGCGGGGAGCGCGGCGGGTGACTCATCGGTACGCAGTCCGGCATCGGCCGGGCCGGCGGGGCCGTGACGCGCTGTCAGTTCCGCGATGGTGCGGGCAAGCCGTAGCGCCTGGAACACGTCCGGGGATTGGCCGATTGCGGTCGGCTGGAGCCGCGCCGCTGCGGCCGGCTCCCGGGCGGCGTCCACCACGTGCAGCGCGAGCGTCCGCATCGCGGTGAGCAGTCCGGCCTCGCTGTACTCGATGGCGTCGTCGGCGCCCACCGCGAACACCAGCGCGCTGCGGCCGGCGATGCGGGAGTTCACAGGGGGTGGTTTGTGGGTCTCGCTGCCGGACAGCGGGGCGCCCGGCGCCCCCGCGGTGGAGGCTGGGGAGCCCGACAGCGGCGGGGCTGGTTCGGGCAAACCCGGGCTCAGCTCGAAGAAGGCCTGTTCCGCCACGTGCTGCGGCCCGAACGTGACGACGAGGTAGGCCGGTTGGGCCGCGTCCTGGCGCACCAGTCGGCGGGCGCCGAGCAAGGGGCGGTCCATCCGCAGCCCGAGAAACGTGAACTGGAGGTCCACAAGGTCGGTTGCCCGTAACAGCCGGTACGGGGGCGGTGGTTGAGATGCGGCCATGTCAGTTCCTTGTCAAACGTCGTGAGGCCTTCAAGCCGTTCACACCGTGCGAACCAGGGGCACTCTAGGAGCGCCGCGATGGCGGCGGCGGGGTGGCGACGGACATGTCCCCGGGGAGCGGCGTAAGTTGAGCCACCGCGGGGCAGGGACCGGGATCAGGAGCAGAACGCCCGCGCCGACGCTCCCGAAGAGCCGGGCCGGACTGGTGGGGGGTCGTGCGGCGCCGCTGTCGTGCGTATCGAGTCGTGGCGGCACAGAACCGGTGCACGCCTCAACGCGCGACGAGGCGGGGTCTCGCCGACGAATGCTGCCCCCATGCCGGCCCCCCTGGCTGTGCGTGCGCGGCTATGGCGCACGTGCTGCGTGTGAAACGTCCCGTCGAGGCTGTCCGGGCCGTCTCCGGCCCATGCGCGAGTGACTGATGGTTCACCTCATCGAGTGAGGGCAGGGTGGAAGATCGCGTGCGACCAAGCCCTGCGAATGCGGGGCGGGGCGTGTCCACCGCGCGCCCGGTGGGCGTCAGTGCCCGGGGGGCGGGCCTGGGGCCAGGGTGTCGAGGAACGTGGTGAGTTGGGCGGCTTCGGGGGCGCTCAGTTCGCCTTGGGCCGCGAGCGCCTGCCTTGCGTGATCGCGGGCGGCGGCAGGGTCCTCCGGGGCCAGGGCGTAGGCCATGCCCTGGTGGGCGCGGGCGATCTGCGGGCTGTTGTCGATCGCGCCGGCGATGTCCAGCGCCTGTTGGTGTCGACGGCGGGCGGCCTCGCGGCGGCCGGCCGCGTGGTAGGTGGCGCCGAGGTCGTTGAGGACCTCGCTCTCGGCACGCCGGTCGCCCATCCGGCGACTGAGGCAGAGCGCCCTCGCATGATGGCCGACCGCCTCGCCGAACTGCCCCAACTGCCGGTAGCCGGTACCGATGTTGGTCAGGGTGAGGGCTTCGCCCCACGGATCACCGATCCCGCGGTAGCGGTCGAGCGCCCGCCGATGGTGGTCGAGGGCCTCGGCGACCCGCCCGAGCCGGGCATAGACCGTCCCCAGGCTCGTCAGGCTCAGGGCCTCGCCCCAGGGCGCGTCGATGCCGCTGTAGAGAGCCAGCGCCTGCTGGTGGAGGTCGATGGCCTCCTCGCTCTGCCCCAAAGTGCCCTGCGCGATACCGAAGTTGGTGAGGATCACGGCCTCGCCCCACGCGTCGTCGATCTCGCGGCACAGGGCCAGTGCCTCCAACCCGCGGTGGAAGGCGTCCTCGTAGCGCCCGGCGTACCAGCAGGCGACGGCGAGACTGATCAGGGTTTCGGCGTGGGCCAGGCGATCGTCGAGGTGCTCGGTGGCGGCCAGGGCGAGTTCATGGGTGTGGACCCAGTCCAGGGTGCGTCCTCGGATGTCGAAGAAGTGCTGGAGAACATGGGCGTACCGCCAGACGTGCTCACTCCTGCCCTGTGCGGCCGCGTGCTTGATCATCTCGACGAGGTTCGTGTGCTCGGCCTCGTACCAGGCCAAGGCGGCGGCCCGGTCGCTCACGTCCGGGGTGCCGGCGGGCTGCCGGGCGACCTCGAACGCGAGCAGCCGCTGTCCCGGCGCCACCAGGGGACGGGCCTTCAGCGCCGTGTGCAGGTAGTGGTCGAGCAGCCGCAGCTCCGCCTCTTCCCGCTGCGCGGGCGGCTCGATCTCGTGCAGGACCTCCAGCGTGTGGCGGCGGAGCAGATCGTGCAGTTGATAGCGGTGGGGTTCGTACTGCTCCAGCAGATGTACGTCGACGAGGTCCTCCAGCCGCTGTCGTGCCGTGGCCACGTCCGTGCCCGCCAGCGCCGCGGCCGCGTACGGGTCGAGATCTGCGCCCGGATGCAGGCCGAGCAGCCGGAACAGCCGCTGGTGGCCCGGGCTGAGGCGCGCGTAGGAGAGGGTGAAGGCCGCGCTGACCGCCTGCTCGTCGCCGCCGCGGCCGGATCGAGGGGAACCCACGCGAAGCTCGGCGATGAGGTCTTCCGCCCGCCACGCGGGGCGGTGGGCGAGCCGCGCCGCGGCCATCCGGATGGCCAGGGGGAGGCAGCCGCAGAGCTCGGCGATCTCGGCGACGGCCTCGGGTGTGTCGGTGAAGCGGTGGCGTCCCGCGACCAGGGTCACCAGCGCGCACGCCTCGGCCTCGGGCAGCACATCGAGCGAGAGCGGGACGGCACCCTCCAAGGACAGGAGCCGCCGCCGCGAGGTCACCAGGACCGCGCACGAGGCGGAGCCGGGCAGCAACGGCCGTACCTGCTCCGCGTCCGCGGCGTTGTCCAGCAACACCAGCGCCCGCCAGCCCGACAGCGTGGTACGCCACAGCGCGGACCGTTCCTGAAGGGTGTGCGGGATGCGCGTGCCGTCGACGCCGGCCATGCGCAGCAGTGCCTCCAGTGCCGATGCCGGGTCCATCGGGGCGTGCCCCGGGGTGAAGCCGTGCAGATCGCAGTAGAACTGGCCGTCCGGGAACCTTCCGGCCATCAGATGGGCGGCGTGCACCGCCAGCGTGGTCTTGCCGACGCCCGCCATGCCGTCGATCGCCGAAACCACCACCGCGCTCGCGCCGCCGCCGCCGACCAGCTCCGCGAGGCGGTCCAACTCGGAGGTGCGCCCGGTGAAGTCCGGTATGTCGTAGGGCAGATAGCGCCTGCGTCCCAGCGGGCCGGGCTCCGCCGACGCCTCCGGCTCGTCGGCCGCGGCCGTGGAGAGCAGGCGTCGCTGGTCGTCCACCCCCAGCCCGAGCGCCTTGGCCACCTCCCGCACCGAGGCCATACGGGGCGTCCGCCCTTGCCCGCGCTCCAGCGCACGGATCGTCCGGGCCGACAACCCCGCCCGCTCCGCCAGCTCCTCCTGAGTCAGTCCGGCCCGCCGCCTGAAGGTGCGCAGCACGGTGTCGAACCGTTCCGGCATGTCCTCCTCCTCGCCCGGAGGGCCCTGGCCGCGCGGCCCTGGGCCACGCGGCGTCAGTTCCCTGCGGGACTGTGGCCTACCCGGGAGAACGTCCGCTGAACGTCCGCCGGACGTCCTGTCGGCGGCAGGGGGCAGACGGCAGCATCGTACGCACCCCGACGTCAGGGGGTCGCGCCGTCAACCCGCCGCGGGGAAGCGCCGGTTGAGGCGCCGCGAGCCAGTTATGTGGTCGACGCGGCCACACATCTCGTCAACAACTGGAGGATCCGCATGCTCAAAGGTCGTATCGCAAGGACCGTTGCCACAACGGCGCTCGTCTTGGGAGGAGCGCTGTCCATCACCCCGAGCGCTGTCGCGGACAGCGGCTCGTCACCGACGGCCGCCCCCGCGTCCAGCGATTCCGCGCTGCGGTCGTGTTGGGGCCAGCGGGTGTTCGGCAGCGCGGGCCACCATGGAAACAAAACCTGGTGCGACTCGGGCCGATACCGTGAAGTGATCACGTGTGAGACTCTGGGCGGCTATCAGTACGTGCACTACGGCCCCTGGGTGTGGGCGAGCGCGGAGAGCGTCGCCTGGTGCAACCTCGGTGACGAGATCATCGGGGACTGGACACAGGTGGGCTGAGCCAGAGTCTCCTCCTGTCGGCGGCGCCCTCGACCAAGGGCCGCCCAGGGGGTGTCGACCGAGCTCCTGGCAGACCGGGCAGCATTCGAGACCGCCCCGGTTTGCCGGGAGTTTCGCGTACGCGGGGGCCCGCTCATGACTCACGATGTTCCGGGGGCCTGTTGCGGAAGTGACGGGAGTCGGGGCTGGGTGGCGTGGCTGCGAGGATGCCGTCATGGAGCAGATAGTGAGTCGTCGGGAAGCGTCGGATGCGGTCCAGGATCATGGATGGCGCTACCTGTTGGGCGCCTTGCACACGTCGGTCCCGGTCGGGACGTTGGCGCAAGCGATCACCGTGGCAGCGGACGCTGTCACGGTGTGTGGCGACGACGCCGATCGCCATCTGCGGGTCGATGTCCGTCCTGATCGGGCCGTCTTCACCCTGCAGTCGTCGAGCGACGCGGCGGTTACTTCGCGGGACATCGGACTCGCGCGCCAGATCTCCGCCGCCGTTGAAAGGGCCGGGCTTGTGCCGGAGCCCGTATTCGGAGCGAGGGCGCCTCGGTCCGTCCAGGTCGTGGAGATCGCCATCGACGCCCTGAACATCGCCGCGATTCGACCGTTCTGGAAGGCGGTGCTGGGCTATGCCGATGAGGCCGGCGCGGCGGGACCGGAGGATCCGCTCGTCGACCCGCTCTGGCAAGGTCCGGCGCTCTGGTTCCAGCAGATGGACCGCGCGCGGCCGCAGCGCAATCGCATCCACCTCGACATCAGCGTTCCGCATGACGAGGCGTCCCGCCGGATCGAGGCCGCGCTGGCGGCTCAGGGCCGACTCGTGTCCGCGAGCCGTGCCCCTGCCTTCTGGGTACTTGCCGACGCGGAGGGGAACGAAGCCTGCGTGACCACATGGCAGGGCCGGGACAGCTGAGTCAACTTGTGCGCGGCGAGCGCTCGTTGACGGCCGTCACGGTCAGCATGGCCCGCGCGGAATCGGTCCGGGCGAATGCACCGGCTTGGTGGACGAGCCGGCCTGCGAGGGTGCGGTGGTGCCGAAACCATCAGAGCGAGAGCCGCTCCGCCCGCCACCTCGGTACTGTGACGTCGCATGACCGACACCGAGATCACCGCAGACCTGGTTCGCGACCTCCTGCGGGAGCAACATCCAGATCTGGCGGGGCTGAGCATTCGCGAGGTGGCGGGCGGCTGGGGCAATCAGATGTGGCGTCTCGGGGACGAGTTGGCCGTGCGCGTGCAGCGCATGGATCCCACTCCGGAGCTCCAGCTCAAGGAACGACGATGGCTGCCGGTGCTGGCTCCGCGCCTGCCGCTCCCCGTGCCGACTCCGGTGCGGTGCGGTGAACCGTCGCACCGTTTCCCCAAGCACTGGACCGTGATGACGTGGGTTCCCGGCGAACCGCTGGATCACGGCTCGATCACCCGCGGCGCCCACGCGGCCGACGCGCTGGCGGGCTTCCTGCGGGCACTCCACGTGGAGGCGCCTGCCGAGGCACCGATCGGCGTGGACTTCGGCGCGCACCCGAAGAACTGCACCGAAGGCTTCGAGAACTTCTTCCAGATCGTTGCGGCCGACGACATCGCGGCAGACACCCGGGCCGTCTGGGACGACGCCGTCGCGTCCCCGGAGTGGGATGGCCCGCCGATGTGGGTGCACGGCGACCTTCATCCCGCGAACGTCGTCGTCTCGGACGGAACGTTCTCGGGCATCGTGGACTTCGGCGCCTTGTTCGCGGGCGATCCGGCGTGGGATCTCGCCGCCGCGTGGCTGCTGCTGCCCGCGGGCATGGCCGAGAGGTTCTTCGACCGGTACGCGCGTGCGGATGAGGCGACGATCCGGCGGGCCCGCGGGCTGGCCGCGCTGAAGTGCCTTTTCCTGATGTGCATGGGGCAGGCCGGAGACCGGGGCCTTCCCGGCGGCAAGCCGAACTGGGGGCCGGTGGGCCGTGCGGCGCTTGAGCGGGTCCTGAAGGGCTTGTGATGCGGGGTGGTGCTGGGGCCCGCGGCGATGGAGCACGAGGCTTTCTTCATCCGCGGATCCGCTGTCATCTGCACATCCGATGCCTCACGAACCACCGGATGTGCTGCCGCACGACAGCGGCCGACTACGGCGTGCCCTTCCGCTCAGCGGCGGTGAAACCGCGAAGTGACCACAGCCCGTACAGGGCCAGCAGCGGCTTGACGATCAGCCACTCGCCAGGACGGTAGTCGTCTGCGCGCACGAGCCTCTTGGCGAGATCAGGACGCTGCCGTCGCAAGTAGGCGCGCGCCTTGAGGGCATGAGCGGGCTGGGAGACGATCTTGATGCGGTCGACGTCTTCGAGCAGTGGGATCACGTTCGTGATGTTCTCCCATGTCGTCGTGCTCTTGTCTTCGAGCAGCACGGAGCCGTCGAACCCGAGGACCGATTGTGCGTAGTCGGCCATCAGCTCGGCTTCCGCGACACCACCGCCCGGGGCACCGCCGCTGAAGATCACGTGCGTCTCACGCGCGCGGTCCGCGTCGACGGAGCGGATTCCGGCGCGGACCCTCCAGCGGTTGATGAAGTTCGCTGTCGCCTGCGGGTTTCGATAGCCCAGCACGACCACGGCCTCGGACTCACCTCCGCCTTCTCCGGTCAGGGCCCGAGACCAGCGCCAGTTCAACCACTCACCCCAGGCCAAGGTCGCGGCGCCGGCGATCGTCAGTCCTGTCCGTCGTCGCATGCGGCGACTCTAGGACACCGCGACATCGGCCCGGCAACTGCAACTTGGGACCCGAGGTTCAGTCACCCGTCGGCGGTGGGGCCTTCGTCGCCCGGACCAGGTATTCGGGTTCGAGTACGAACACGGGGATCGCACCCCGCCTCGGCCCGCTGCGGCGGTTCGGGCGGCGCCCCGGCACCGTGGCGGCGGGACGCCCTGGTGAGCCGCCGCCACGGTCCCGGATCTAACGGGCGAGGAAGGGGACCAGTACCGCGCTGAGTTCGGCGGGCGCGTCCAGGGCGATGAGGTGAGCAGCGGTGGCGAACTCGACCAGGGTGGCATCGGGGATCTCGGAGGCGTAGCGCCGCCCGATGTCCTGGAAGTCGGTGACGTCGAGCTTGCCGATACCGACCAGCGCAGGGACGGAGATGGTGGCGAGGTCGCCGGTCGAGGCGCCCTGGGAGTGCTCTGCCACGAGGTCCTGGTTCACCAGTGATGTCCGTATCGGGCCGCGGAGCCGGTCGGCCAGTCCGTCGGCGACGTCCTCCCAACGCCGTGCCGGCCCGCGCAGCCACATGTCCAGGTTGATGTCGAGGGCGGCGTCCAGGCCGCCCGTGGCCAGGGCCGCCGTTTCCGCCTCGTCGTACGCGACCATCTCCGCCGACCAGTCGTATCCCCGCCATGGCGGGGCGAACAGCGCCAGGGAATCCACTCGGTCCGGGTGGGCGAGAGCGAAGTCCAGGGCCACCCGGCCGCCCCAGGAGGCGCCGACGAGCCGGACCTGCGCGTGGCCGAGGTGGTCCAGCAGACGGCGCAGGTCGTCGGTCTCGCTGAACGGGCCGGTCGGCGGTGCTGATTCGCCGAAGCCGCGCAGGTCGTAGCGGATGACGGTGTGCCGTTCCGCCAGCTCGGGCACGATCGCGTCCCACATGCGGTGGTCGGCGATGCCGGCATGCACGAGGACGACGGGCGGTCCGTCTCCGGTGACGACGTAGGAAAGGTGGCCGAGGTCATCGGCGAGGGTGATCATCCGCAGATGGCCGCAGAACAACGGTGCAGGGGCTACCCAAGAGGTTTCGCCGCCCCTGCCGTCCGACCCCCGCGGCTTCATGCGGTCGGTGTACCTGCCGGGGTGCGGTCCTGTGGGTTGGTGGCGCTATGCGGAACCGGTGGTGCTGGTCGGCGGAGCCTGCTGATAGAGCGTTACCAGCACGCCGTGCACGGGCTGGTCCTCTGTCTCTTCCTCTGCCTCGTCGACCAGCTTGGTGAGGGTCTCGCCGAGTTCTCTCGCCTTCGCCGGGCTGAGGCGCAGGTGGCGCAGTGTCAGGTGGGGTTCGGCGGGAGCACGGTCGAGCTCCTGGGCGACCGCGGCGAGCATCGCGGCGGTGCCTGCCGCTTGGGGTTCGGCGACGACCATCTGTCGAGCCGTGCGCTGGTAGTACTGCTCGGTGCCTCCACGGACCTGGCGGGTCTCGGCGATGTGGACAAGACCGGCTTCGCGCAGCACTTTGAGGTGATGGGCCACGTTGCCCTTCTTCGCGTCGAGTTGCGCCGCGAGCCGGCTGATGGTGGCCGGCCGCTGGCCCAGGGCGAAGAGCAACCGCTGACGCAACGGGTGGGCGAGCGCCGCGAACTGCTGAGGTGCACTGATCTCCAGGACGTCCTCAGGAGGTGGCGGGCAGGAAGGCTCATCTCGCATGGTGAAAGTGTCTAAAGTCTTTGACGCTTTGGCAAGGGCGGTGCTCTACTTCCCGCCATGACAACTCTGACGAACCTTCGGCCTGCCTCGGTCATCGACGAGACGGCCCGGCTGCTGACCGAGCACTACGTTTTCCCCGAGACGGCCGAGCAGCTCGCCGGCCTGCTGAAGGGGCGCCTCGCCGAGGGCGTCTACGACGTCGACGGTGCCGAGGAACTCGCCCGACTGGTCACCGCGGACCTTCAGTCCGTCAATGGCGACCGACACCTGAGGCTGAAGCACCACGCCGACCCGGTGCCCTCGAAGAAGGGAGCGGCCACCTTGGACTCGATGCGGCGGGAATTCGATGCCTCGCTGGGCGGTGCGCCCCGGGTGCGCTTGCTCGAAGGAGGGGTCGCCGCGGTGGAGCTGGCGCCGATGCTGTTTCCGCTGGAGTGGGCCGCGGAACCGCTGACCGCCGCGCTCACCCTGGCCTCACGCGCCCGGGCGCTGATCGTGGACCTCCGCTCCAACCGCGGCGGCGACCCGGACACGGTGGCGTTCGTCTGCAGCTACCTGCTGGACGAGCGCACCCACCTCAACACCATGTACTGGCGCGACGGCGAGCGCAGCGAGCAGTCCTGGAGCCTGCCGCACGTTCCTGGCGCGCGCTTCGGCGGCAGCAAGCCGCTGTATGTCTTGTCCAGCGACACCACCTTCTCGGCCGCTGAGGAGCTCGCGTACGACCTCCAACAGCTCGGCCGGGCCACAGTCGTGGGCGAGCGCACCCGGGGCGGCGCACATCCGTGCCAGGGCTGGACCGTGCACCCACATCTGGAGGCCACCATCCCCGTCGGCCGTGCCATCAACCCCGTCTCGGGTACGAACTGGGAGGGCACCGGCGTGCAACCGGACGTCCCCTGCGCCGCTGCTGAGTCCCTGGACCAGGCGCTCGCGCTGGCCCTCGCCCAACTGGGCGGCTGACCCGGTCCACGCATACCCGACAGCGGCGGTGCGGAAAAAGTCGGGTGCTCAAGGCCGGTGCCGTCGCACGATGAGGGCATGGATGACACGAATTTGGTATCCCGCTTCCTCCGCGACGTCTTCGTGAAGCTGGAGGGCGCCGTCGCCCCGCGTGTCGCAGCGGACTGCGCGCAGCTGCTGTGGCGTGAGACAGGCTGCGACCAGGACGATCCAGCGACGTGGACGCGGCCCGTGCACTGGGTGGCCGGCATGGCCCAGGGGCCGTTCGCCGCCGCGCCCAACTCTCCCTTGCTGCACCACGCCTACGATCTGCTCGTCGGCGCCGGTCGTTGGGAGCCCCGCTACTCGCTGGGCTCGTTCCCCCTGCGCTTCCCGCACACGGAGGAGCCGGACGACGCGGGCTGGCACATCGAGGGCAGCTATCTGCCGGAGGGCGAGAGCTGGTACTTCACCAATCTGCGTTCCCGGGACCGTGCACTGCTCATGCTGTTCCTGTTCAGCGAGGTCGGTGAAGCGGATGCGCCGACCCGGATCCGGGTCGGTTCCCACCTCGATGTGCCGAAGGTGCTGGAGAAGTACGGAGAGGACGGGGCGAGCGGGCTGGCGCTCGCGCCCGACCTGGTGGCCGCGTCCGACCACCGCCCCCTGGCCCTCGCCACCGGCTCGCCGGGCGATGTCTTCCTGTGCCATCCGTTCCTGGTGCACGCGGCGCAACCGCACCATGGGGTGCGACCGCGTTTCATGGCCCAGCCACCGCTGATGCCGGCCGCGCCGTACGAACTGGAGCGGGCCGACGGCGCGTACTCACCCGTGGAGATCGCGATCCGCCGGGGTCTGGGACAGGACACACCCGGTCACCACTGGTAGGTGAGGTAGGCCAGGCTGTCACCCACGGTGCGGTTGCCGACGAGGCGCAGGGCCTTGGGGGCGCCGGTCGGGTCGAAGAGGCGGTCGCCCGCGCCCATGACGAGCGGGAACACGGCCAGCCGCAGTTCGTCGACGAGGTCGTGCTCGATCAGCGTGTGCACGAGCTGGGAGCTGGCGTAGACGCGGATCTCGCCCTTGACCGTGTGCTTCAGGCGCGCAGCCTTCTGCACGATGTCACCGTCCAAGATGGTCGAGTTCTTCCAGCCGGGATCTGAGAGCGTGGTGGAGGCGACGTATTTGGGCAGGCCGTTCATGCGGTCCGCGAGCCGGCCGGTGCGTGACGGGTACCGCCCGGCGAAGAATTCGTAGCTGCGCCGTCCCAGCAGCAGGGCCTGCGCGCCCAACGCGTCGTCCAGGATGAGCCTGTTCCAGGCTTCGCGGTCGGTCGGAGTGATCCCGGCACGCCAGTCATGGCGGCTGAAGCCCTCCTCGCCGGTCGGGTCCTGAAGGACTCCGTCGAGCGAAACGTTCTCGAAGACGACGATCGTGCCCATCTCGGTGCTCCTGTGTTCGGATGGTCTGGCTGTCACTGGTACGGACACCGCGCCATCGGCGGAACTGGGCGCACGGCGGCCGCCCAGTTCGGCGGTCGGCCGGTGTCCATACCCGAGAAAGTGCAGGGGGTGAGGGAGAGGTGGGCACGAGGATGGCGAGCGGCGACCTGATGTCGAAGGCCCGGGCCGGCGACGGTGACGCGTTCCGCGCACTGGTCGAGCCGTACCGCGCGGAGTTGCGGGTGCACTGCTATCGGATGCTCGGATCGTTGCAGGACGCCGAGGACGTCCTTCAGGACACCCTGCTGGCCGCCTGGCAGGGCATCGAGGGATTCGAGCAACGCGCCTCGATGCGGACCTGGTTGTACCGGATCGCCACGAATCGGTGCCTCAACGCGCGGCGCTCGGCTAGCCGGCGCCAGGCCAGGGAGTGGAGCGTGCCCCATGTCGAGCCGCCCGAGCCGACGCGGCTCGGCGACGTCGTTTGGCTGCAGCCGTATCCCGACTCCCTGCTCGAGGCCGTCACCGAGTCGCCGCTCGGGCCGGAAGCCCGCTACGAGCAGACCGAGTCGGTCTCCCTGGCCTTCGTCACCGGTCTACAGGCGCTGCCGCCTCGCCAGCTCGCCGTTCTCGTCCTGCGTGACGTCCTCGGATTCCACGCCCGCGAGGTGGCCATCATGCTCGACTCGACCGTCGACTCGGTCAACAGCGCCCTCAAACGAGCCCGCGCCGCCCTGCGACGCCGCCCGCCGCACGCGGCGGACGGCCAACCGCCCGCACGCGGCTCGGCCCCGGAGAACGCGATCGTGGCGAAGTTCGTCCACGCGTGGGAGTCCGCCGATGTCGACGCGCTGGTGGATCTTCTGACCGACGACGTCTTCGTCGCGATGCCGCCGGTGCCCTTCGAGTACGAGGGCAAGGACCTCGTCGCCCGCTTCTGTGCGGCCATCTTCCGCGCTGACCGGAGGTTCGACCTGGTCCCGACGCGTGCCAACGGGCAGCCGGCGTTCGGAGCGTATCTGCGTGCCGGTGACGGCATCAGCCACGGGACCGGCCTGTACGTGCTCACACTCTCCGGCGACCGCGTCAGCGCCATGATCCGGTTCGAGAACGACGTGCTGCCCTGGTTCGGGCTCCCGCGCTCACTCCCGAGCCGATAGCCCCGGTCAGCGAATCACTTGCCGTGCCGCTCAGTCGATGCAGAACTCGTTGCCCTCGATATCCAGCATCGGGATGCAGGAATCGGTGCCGTCATACAGGGTTTGCACGTGGACCGCGCCGAGGGGGATCAGCCGTGCGCACTCGGCCTCGAGCGCGGCGAGGCGCTCTTCACCCACAAGCCCGGTGCCGACCCGCACGTCGAGGTGCACCCGGTTCTTTGCGGCCTTCCCTTCCGGTACGTGCTGGAAGTACAGCCGCGGGCCGACACCTGAGGGATCCTCACAGGCGAACCATGCGTCCCGCTCCTCAGGTGTCCGCGATGCCTTGAAGTCGTCCCACGTCGCAAACCCCTTCGGTGGCGCCGGCACGACGTACCCCAACACCTCGCACCAGAAACGAGCGAGGCGCTCGGGTTCCGCGCAGTCGAAGGTGACCTGGAACTTCTTGATCGACGTCATAGGTCCACCCTAGGGGCGGTGCCGCTCACCGAGAATCGGATTTTCCCGCCGAGGCGGTCGCCGGCCTTTTCGACCACGAGCGCCTCGTACGGACACCGTGGCGATCATGCGCGACGTCATGCCAGACGCCGCGCCCGCAGGTCAGCCACGTACTTGGTGATCAGGTCCGGTGTCAGATGGGGGATGTCGTGGTGCTCGTCGAGGGCTGCGGCCCGTACTGCCTCGCGGAAGCGGTCCGCCGGCAGGGCGGATCCGGGCAGTGGCTCTTCCGGGCGGGCGAAGGCGTGCAGCAGAGGGAGCAGTGAATGCTGCTTCTGGCGGTCGGGCAGGCTCCGTAGCGCGGTCTCGAAGCGTTCGAGCCACTCGGCGTAGTCCTGAACACGCGTCAGCGGATGGCCGGTCGCGGCCAACCAGTCGACGAACGTGTCGAGTGAGATGCCGTCGTCGTGCGGGTTGACCACGTTGTAGGTGCGGTAGCCCTCGCGTGCGTCGTCCCCCAGGGCGGTGATGGCGCGCGCGGTGAAGTCCACGGGAAGCGCGTCGTAGTGGCCGCCGCCTGTGGCCCGCGTATAGAAACTGCCCGGCGCGATGCCTGTCGCCAGCAGGCTGAGCAGCAGGCGGGTGAAGACGTCCGAGACGTTGAGTTGGCCGCGGTAACGGGGATGCGCGAGGATCAGGTTCGAGCGGAAGACGGCGACCGGAAGACCGAACGTTTCGTGGGCGGCGCGCAGCAGCACCTCGCCGGCCCACTTGCTGGCCGCGTAACCGTCGGCGTAACCACCTTCCAGGTCGCGTGTCGAGCAGGTGGTGCGGAGGTCCGCCGACTCATCGGCCGCCGCCTCGTTGCCGAAGACGACTGCGACCGTCGACAGGTAGGTGAACTGCTTGACGCGGGAGGTGATCGCGAGCCTGATCAGTTCGGCCGTTCCCAGGACGTTGGGGCCGAACAGCTGGTCATAGGGCAGGACGTGGTTGACCAGCGCCGCCGGGTGGACGATCAGGTCCACGGTGTCGGCCAGTGTCCGCCAGGACTCCTGGTCGAGCCCGAGGTTCGGTTCCCCGATGTCACCGGCGATCACGTGGAGATGCCGGGCGGCGGACTCGCGGTAGCGCTCGATGAGTTCGGGGTCGCCGCTGTCGAAGGCCGCGTCGAGCCGCGCCCGGGCCGTCTCGGCGGAGGAGCCGCGCACGATGCACACCAGCCTGCCGCCGCGCTCCGCCAGGCGCTCCAGCCACTCCAGGCACAGGAAACGGCCCAGGTAGCCGTTGGCGCCTGTCAGCAGGACGGTCCGGGCTTCGGGCAGCGGACCGGTCGGCTGTGCGGCCTGCGCGACGGTCTCCGGGCCAAGGAATGCGTCCAGCTGCACATCGGCTGCGTAGAGGCGCCTCGCATCGGGGCCGTGAACGCTGTCGGCGGTGGGTCGGCGTTGTTCCGATGCGAGCGCCCGTTCGATGTGACCGGCCACGTGGTGCAGGGTGTTGACCGGGTTGATGACCACGTCGACGGGCACGTCGACCTGGAAGATCTTTTTCAGCGTCTGGGCGAACGACAGCGCCGTGAGGCTGTCACCGCCGAGTTCGGTGAAGCGTGTGCCGGGCTGGACATCCTCGTCCTCCTGGCCAAGAAGCGCCCGTGCGGACCGGAGGACGGTCTGCAGTACCGGCTGCTCCGTACCGACGTGGCGCAGGGCTCGCACTGCGCGGTCCTCACGGTCGGACAACTCGGCGTACAACGCTTCGAGTTGGCGGCCGTATCGCTTGGTCAGGGCAGGGCGCAACGGCTTGCGTACTGCGGAGAGCAACCCGTTCTCCTGACTGAACGGCTCGCGCTCGATGAGGAAGTCCCGTGGAATCTCGTAGGAGTTGAGTCCCGCATCGGCGGCGAGGCTCCGCAGGGATTCTCGCAGGATCCGCCGCAGGCGCCGGGGGTCTCCGGCGGCGCGGGCGAGGGCGTCCGTCGTGGGTACGACGACCGCGAGGAGGTAGGCACGGGCACTGTTGCCGTACAGGAAGATCTGGCGGACGGCCGGGCCGCCGGTGAAAAGGGCCTCCAGGCGGGAGACTGTCACGAATTCGCCCTGTGACAGCTTGAGGACGCTGGAGCGGCGGTCCACATACCGCAGTTCGTCGGGGCCGACGCGGGCCATGATGTCGCCTGTGCGGTAGAAGCCGTCCTCGTCGAAGACCTCGGAGGTGGCATCCGGGCGCCGGAAGTAGCCGGGAACGAGCCGGTCGGACCTGACCAGCAGTTCGCCTCTGGGGTGGGGTGAGTCGGTGGCGAAGTATCCCAGCTCGGGAACATCGGCCAGCTTGTAATCGGTCACCGGCGGGCGCAGCACCCGGCCGTCGAGAAGGACGATTCCGGCTTCCGTCGACCCGTAGCCGTCGTGCAGTCTGACCTGGAGGCAGCTCTCGACGAACGCCGTCATGTCCGCGCTCAGCGGCGCCGAGGCGCTGACGGCCCACAAGAGGCGGCCGCCCATGACCTCCTCCCGCAGCTCCTGCTTCACCTGCTCTTCCGGGTCGGCCTCAGCGCCGGCCGCCCCGTTCCGGCGGGACACCTCGTCCCGGTAGTGCCGCAGGAGCATGTCCGCGATGCGGGGCACCATGACGAATTCGGTGGGACGGACCAGGGAGAGGTCTTCGAAGAGCGTCGACAGGTCGCTGGACGCCGCGAAGCAGGCGAGGCCCCCCTTGGCGAGCGTGCCGAACAGGACGCCCCTTCCCATCATGTGACTCAACGGCAGGTAGTTCAGCACGATGGCGGGCCGACCCATCTGACCGGGGACGAAGTCGACCCAGAACTGCCTGACCTGTCGCTCGGTGTACATGGCGCCCTTGGGGACGCCGGTACTGCCCGAGGTGTAGATCAGAGCGCTGAGCGTGTCCTCCGAAGCCCCCTCGGGAACCCGGGGGAGCGATGGCAGGGTCCTTCCCCGGTCGATGACCGACGCGAGTGTGTCCAGGGCCGCGCCGTGGCCCTGCGTCGTGAGCCGACCGCGCGCGGACTCGTATATCTCCTGGTGGCCGGTGACCTCGGGATGGTGGCCGATGACGATGACCCTGACCACCGAGGGAGCGTTCGCCGTGACCTCGAGCGCGACCTCCAGGTGGTCGATGTCCACGACGAGCAGGCGCGGCCCGGTCTGCTCCACGATGGGGGCCAATTGTTCCGCCGCGGCGCCGACCGGCAGGGGGACGGACACCACGCCGGAACGCACGCAGGCCAGATCCGCCACGGTGTACGCGGCGCTGGTGGGACCGAGAACGGCGACGAAGTCACCTGGGTTCAGTGCGTGTTCGGGGTGATGCCGCCACTCGGCGGCCACGGCGCCGACCCGTTCCCAGAGTTCGCCGTAGGTGAGCGTGGTGAACCGCTGGAGGAGGCGTCGCGTGGTGCGGCCCGTCTTCGGGTCGGTGACCGGCTCGGTGGCCCGCTCGCCCAGGGCGGGGCGGTCCGCGTACCGCTCCATCACCGTGGCCATCAGGGCTGCCAGGGGAAGTCCGGGACGGCGGATCGCTTCCGTGACGGCGTCCAGGGGCGCGGTGTCGCGGAACTGTACGTCGGTCGCGAATAAGTGGGCGCTGCGTCGCTCGGCGGGTGCGTCGAACTCGTCAGCGGGGGAGGGGGACACGGGCAATCTCCTTTGTGGCCGCGGAAACGTGGTCAGGGGGTGGCTTTGCCGTTGGAGCAGGGTGGTCTGGTCAGCGGGAGGGCGAGCTCACTGGTCCTCCTCCGCCCGTGGTGCGGCGGTCTCGTGGTCGCGGGTGAGCTGGACGATCGCCGCGGCCGCGGCACGGGCGTCGCCCGCGTCCTGGGCTTCGATCGCGTCGACAAGCCGCCGGTGCAGCCGGGCGTGCTCCTCGGCGTGGGCGGCATCCCAGGACAGGCCCCCCAGGGACGAGGTGAGTGCCGTGCCGAGGTAGTCGTACACCTCGACCAGCAGGTCGTTCCCGCTCGCCCGGACCACAGCCCGGTGGAAGAGGGCGTCGACGTTCGTGGCCGCTGCCGTGTCCGCGCCGGCGCTGGCCGCGTCGGCGTCGGCCAGCAGCTCCCGCATCTGCCGCAGCTGACTCTCGTCGCGGCGCAGGGCCGCGGCTCCCGAGGCGTACTCCTCCAGCACGGTGCGCAGCTCCAGCACCTTGTCCCGCTGCGTGGAACTCGCCCGCCGCACCATGACCGACTGAAGCTCACTGGCGGAGCGGACGTAGGTGCCGTCCCCGGCCCGGGGCTCCAGCAGCCCCAGGTGCACCAGCGCGCCGATCGCCTCGCGCAGCGTGCTGCGTCCTACGCCGAGTTCCTCAATGAGTGCCTGTTCCGAGGGGATCCGTGTCCCTACCGGCCAGCCCCCCGCCTCGATGTGCGAGCGGAGGCTGTCCACGAGCTGAGCGGACAGGCTGGCTGTCCGTCGCGGTGCGTTGATGCGCTTCATGCCAGCAGGCTACACAAACATCAGACGTTTGGACATCATGCTGGTAGCTATGCACCACCGACCTTCCGGCGCGAACTTCATTCGGTCTGCTGGAGGTTGTGCGGTGGCGCCGGGCTGGAGGTCACTGCGCGGTGCCCGGAACCCGGGGGTGAATCGCCTCTGCCGCGTGCTGATGACCGGGGGGTCGCGGTGTCGCCCGCAGGTGCAGCGCTGCGAGCAGCAGGCAGAGTACGGCCATCGTGGACCATGACGCGGTCGCCCCCGCACGGGCGAGCAACTGGGTGCCGAGGACGGGGGCAAGCGTTGCGGCGACGCCCCAGCTGGTGCCGAACACGGCCAGGTAGCGACCGCTTCCGCCGGGCGGGGCGAGGTCGGTGACGAGCGCGTACACGCGGCCCATGACCAGCAGGTCGCCGAGGCTCCAGACGACGGCCGCGGCGAGCAGTGCCGGCAGAGTGCGGGCGAGGGCGTAACCGGTCAGTCCTGCGGCCAGGAGGAGATGGGCGAGGGAGAGGGCGAGGGGCGTCCCGAGCCTGCGCACCCGGGGCAGTTGGATCAGTGGCTGGGCGAGCACGGTGGTGGCCGCGGCGGCGGTGAACAACAGTCCGGCGTCGGCGGCCGGCAGGCCCTGCCGTGTGAGCGCGAGGGGCAGGGTCATCACGGTCTGCTGGTGAATCAACGCGTAGGCGGTGCCGGTGGCGAGGACGCCCACCAGGGCGCGGTCCCTCAGCGGTCGCACGAGGGTGTCGCCCGGGTCTGCTCCGGGCCGTGCCGGTCGGTCATGGGGGAGGGCGAGCCGGATGAGCAGCGCGCAGGCCAGGCATGTCGCGGCGTCGATGACGAAGAGCCAGCGCAGATCCCAGCGGCCGACGACGGCGGCCAGCAGTCCGGCGCCCATGCCGCCCAGTGCCAGCGCGGCGCTGAACAGGCTGAACGCGCGCACCCGTTGCCGTTCCGGAACGGACTCGCCGATGATCGCCTGGCTCGGCGGCTCGTAGAGCTCGAAGGCCAGCCCTAGCAGGATCGCGCTGGCGACCACCCAGGTGAGCGAACCGGAGCCCGCGATGGCCAGTTGGGCCACCGCGCATCCGCAGAGGCCGAGCACGATGGTCGTCCGCCGGCCGACCCTGTCGGCCAGTCGTCCGCCGACCAGCCGCGAGGGGATGGTCGCGAGTCCGAAGGCGGCGCTGACCAGTCCGGCGGTGGTCAGACTAGCGCCGTGGTCGGCGCATATCAGCGCGGTGAGAAAGGGCAGTGAGAAGGCTCCGAGGCGGTTGACGGTCCGGGCGAGCAGGAGCAGGCGGACGGTGCGGGGCAGCGGTTCGGGGCGCAGCACGGCGCCTCCCGTCACTGGTTATTGGTCTATTGTCAGTGACGAGCACCGTAGACAGGCGGAAGGTAACTGGTCAAGTGTTGTTCGACAGTCACATGCGGACTCTGCTCGATGCCTCGGTGGCGCTCGTCAACGCGCTGACCGACGGTCAGGCGCGCGGCCGGGACTACCTCGCGCCCGAAGGCGCCGAACGGGTCGGAGCGGTCCGCGCCGCACTCTCCGCCGGGGCAGACCTGAGACTCGACGAGGCCAACCGGTTGGCCGACACCGCCCGCGCCCTGCGTACGGTGTTCGAGGCCGTCGCCGCCGACCGCCTCGACGACGCGGCGCCCGCCCTCAACGCGCTGTTGCGCGAGACCGGCGCGCGCCCCCAGCTGGATCGGGCTCCTGGCGAGCCGTGGCAGGTCCACTTCCACGGTGCCGACGACTCCTACGCGGTCGGTTGGAGTGCAGGCTGCGCCACCGGTCTCGCCATGGCTCTCGGCGGCGACTACGCCGGCCGCCTCGGACTCTGCGCGGCCCCGCGCTGCGACCGGGTCTACGTGGACGTGTCCCGCAACGCCGGTCGCCAGTTCTGCTCGACCGCCTGTCAGAACCGGGTCAAGGCCGCGGCGTTTCGTGCGCGGCAGGCGGGCGACGGGACCTGAGCCTCCGTCCGTCGCGTGTGGCTGCACATGGGGCGGCCCTGACGCCGGGGAGGGAGGCGCCAGGGCCGGTGAACACGAACCCCCAAGGGGGCGGGAGCCAGACGTGTTGCCCTGCCCAACGCCCAGACCCGCTCGAAGTCACGGTCCGCCGGTCTGAGGAGTTCCCGCGGCCCGACGATCCTCCGCGCGGGCGCGAGCCTCGCTGGGCTCCGGCTGCCACGAGTCCGGAGCGGGGGCTCAGTCGGGAGGCGTCTGCGTCGATGCGGTTGACGGGCTCTCGTCGGGAGATGCGGGCTTGCGCCCCTGGAGCATCGCGCCACGCGAGCGGATGGAGGCGATGGCCTCGGCCAGCTGATCACGCAACAAGTCGGCGGCCGCGGCGGAATCGGCTGGTTTAGTGGCCGGGTCCTGGACGTTTCCTTGACGGTGCTGGTTCATCAGGCGCGCATACCCCGAAGCGAGGACTCCGGACAACCCCACACAGAATTCACACACAGGATCCAGAACAGGCCCCCGGCGGCATGGACCGACCCCTGCGTCACCCGGCCAAGGAGCCTCGGTCTCCAGCCGGATCGGCATCGCGCAGGAACGAGCGTGTGGCGTCTCTCCGGAAAGCCGTGGACGGACGCGTTGTGCGGCGATGGTGTTGTCGGGGCCCGTTGGTCAGGGATGTCTGGTGTCGGTGCCGGATCTTCTGATCGCCTCGTCCAACACCGCGTCGCTGAGGGGCGGGTGGGCGAATGTGGCCCGGGTGTTGGTGAGACCGGCCAGCACGATGTCGAGGTGTCGCTGCCATGCGTCCGGGGCGAGTCCGGCGGTGGTCTCGATGACACCGCGCATGCTCCAGACGACGGCTCCGATGTCGGCCAGGGCGACGTCGGGATGGACCGCATGAGCCTTTTTGGCCGTGACCAGCAACTCGGCGATTTTGGCGTAGATGAGTTGGCGTTGCTCGGGCCGGGCCATTTCACCGAAGGCGTGGGGCAGGACGCTGCGGCTGGTGGCCAGGTGCACGCCCGCCGTCCGCAGAAACCGCTCCAGCTGCCGGTCCGCCGGTTCCTCCAGGGCCCTGTCCAGGAGGGTGATCAGGCCGTCGAAGAACCAGGTCGCCAGTGCTTGAAGCAGTGAGTCCTTGGTGGGGTGGCGGAGGTACAGGGTGGCGGGGGCCACGTGGACCTGCCTGGCGATCTGAGCCATGGAGGCGTTGGGGTGCAGCTCCTGCAAGGCCCGTGCCACGTCCGGCAGCAGGCGGTCCTCGTCCACCTGCTCGTGTTCGGGACCTGAGTCCGGCTGGTGCTGCTGCGCGTGTTCGGATCCCGTCACGTTCCCTCCTCGGACCGCCCGCCCAGGATCTCCCGCTGCGGATCAGATTCCCAGGGTCGACCAGCCGAGGCGCTGCCCTGAGCATTAGGCCAACAGCGGCACGCCCGCTCGGGCACAGAACGGCCCGTGGGTGAGCGCACCGCTACCTACGTCGGCTCAGGAGCTTCTCGGCCGGATGCGTCAGACCCAGCCGGTCACGCCGGTCAGGGGGTGTGGTGGACTTCGAGTGCGGCGCGCACGGCTGATTCGAGGGCGCCCTCGATCCAGGCGGGTTTGAGGGAGGTGTGGTCGCCGGCGAAGTGAAGGGGGCCTTCGGGGGTGGCGATGTTGTGGAACAGCTCGGTGTGCTGACCGGGCAGGAGTACGGATGCCTCGCCGTAGGCGTAGGGGTCGCGTGCCCAGCTCTGGGTGCGTCCGGCTCCGGTGTAGAAGACCTCGATGCGCTGGCCGTAGATCTCCTGGAGCCCGGCCAGGGCGTGGGGGTAGCGGGCTTCGTCGTCGAAGGCGTCCCAGCGCATGGCGTCGTCGGCCCAGGTGTAGGAGGCGAGGACGACACCGCCTTGGCTGCCCGGCACGGGGTGGGAGGGGTTGAACGTGAACCGGTTGGGGTTGTCGCTGACCGAGCCTCCGCCCAGGCTCGCCACTGGTCCGGGCTGGTCGCGGGAGGCCGAGCGGTAAGCGGCGTAGTAGGCACGCTGGTTGTCGGAGAGGCGTTCGCCGGTGACGGAGTCGTGCCGGCCGAGGAGGCTGCCGTCGTCGGGGGCCCGGCCGGTGCGGTAGGAGTCGTAGAGGCGGGGGGCGATGGTGGCGAGCTCGCGTTTCCAGTCGTCCTCGGTGAACTCCCACCAGCGGCGGCTGAATTCGAGGACGACCTTGGTGGCGCTGTCGTAGTGGAGTTCGGTGACGGCTCTGCGCTTCCCGTACGACATGAGGGGGGCGACCTGGATGTGCCGCAGTCCCGAGAACGGGACGGTGATGACGGCGAGGTCCGCGGTGAACTGCTCCCGCACCGGCGCTCCGTCGCGGCCTTCCGACACGGTGTCGACCCATACGTGCGGCCCGGCGGCGCTCACATGCGGGGTGTCTGTGTGGGGGCGGTCGGGGTGCCAGTACTCGATGCGGGTGACGCGGCGGTCGAAGCGGACACACGGCTCGACCTGCCGCAGCAGGGCGTCGGGCAGGGCAGCGGTGCCGCCGCGCAGTTCCCAGAAGGTGGTCTGGGGGCTGATCAGGGCGGCGTCGAGGAAGCTGTGCAGGAAGGAGAGCGGCAGGCGGGAGGTGATGTCTTCCAGACAGCCGACCAGGTCGATGGTTCCCTCGTCCAGTTTGGCGAACTCGCTCAGGAACCGGCGCATGGACCAGTCGCCGAAGCGCTCGATGACCCGCGCCCACCCGGCGATCATTTCGTCGACCGGCTTGTCCACGCGGCGCCCGTCGGGGCCCAGCGTGCTGAACTCGTCCCTGACCGGGGCCAGCGCATCGCTGAGGATCTTGCTGGAGGGGGTATTCCACAGGGCGCGGGGAATACCGAAGGAACGATTCACCCGCTGCGGGTTGCGCGCGTAGTCGGCCCGGCGTACCCGCAGGCCGTTGACGTGGATCCAGGTCTGCTGCGCAGGAGTTCCGTCCGGGTGTTCATCGACCAGGCGGAACTTCTGCCGCTCCACTCCCAGATGGTCGAGCAGTGCCATGACCAGCGGATGGCTCTGCGGAATGCGCATGGCTCCGAATTCCGCGTACTGGCGCGGGTCGGCGAACGGTTGCTGTGCGCGCTCGTGACCCCCGGTCCGGAACGTCTTGATCCGTCCGCCCGCACGGTTTCCGTTGGCCTCCAGCAGTGTGACCGTATGGCCTGCGCGCCGCAGCAGCATCGCGGTCACCAGGCCGGCCGGACCGGCCCCCACGACCAGCACGTTCTTCGGCCGTGCGGCGGAACGGGGAAGACCGCTGCCCACGAGCACTTGCCGGTAGGAGGGCACCAGATCCCGCCCGTCGCTCCCGCGCAGCAGCAGGGCCCGCGCGATCTCCCGGCACCGCTGGGGCAACGAGGGCTCCGTGGCGGGGAGCCGGAGAGCTTCCACGGTTGCGGAAGGAGAGGCGGCGCTGGGCGCGGCTCCTGTGGTGGCCAGCGCGGTCGCCGTCGCTGCGGCGGTGGCGGTAAAACCGCGCCGGGACAGGGAGTTGGGGCGGGAGGACATCCCGACCGGTCGAGACGATTGCATAGCCACACCATGCAATGCCGTACATCGCAGTCCGGGCTTCCCGCTCACGCGCGCACCCGTCTTTAGCCCAAACAGCCCATCCCGCAGCGCCCTGGGCCCACGCGACCCCAAGGGGGCGAGCCGGGAGTGGTGCTCACCGCACCAGGCCACCGGTTCACCGGGCAGACCGATCCAGTTCCCACGCGAAGACCTCTATGCGGAAGCGTCGAGCTGGTCGAAGCGGGCCAAGGTCTGCCGGTAGGCGTCCGGTTCGATCCCGAGGGGCGGGTTGAAGGAGTGCTGCAGGCTCGATACGAGATACACGCCGAACCCCAGGACGGTCCCCAGCAGGATCATCACGAGCATGTGCCGCGGGCCGGCGTTGATGCCGACCAGGGCCGGAAACAGGACGACCAGCAGGGCTGTGGCGATCAGGGCGTAGAAGATCGGGTCGGGAACCGTCCACCGCATGTCGCTGGAACGCTGATTGCGCGCCGTGGACACCGTGTCCAGCGCCGTGGCCAGCGTCTCCTGCGCGGTCTTCTGCGGGTCGCTCGCTCCCTGCGCGTGTGACGCCGTCAGCCTCGCTCCGTCGAGCATGCCCGAGGCCCGGGAGCTCATCTCCTGGTGTCGCATCAGCTCCCATTCCGGTCCGTTCACTTCTGTCACGTAGGCCCTGAGTTGGCGTCGCGTCGGTTGACCCTGCGCCGGGGGCAGCGCACCGGCGGCGACATAGGCGGACTCCAGGCCCCGGGCCTCCTGATAGGTGTGATCGCTCGCGGCATTGCGCTGCTGCCAGGAACTGGCCACCAGGAAGGCCGCTGTCAAGACGAACAGCGCCAATGTGGCGCTTCCGACGAACGCCAGTGCCGGAGCCTCCAAATGCGCCCTCTTCGAGGCCTCGCTGCGCGAAAGCGCCCAGGTAAGTCCCCATGCGGCTGCCGCACCCACGCATGCGCACACAATTCCCACGCCGAACATGTCAGTCCCCTTTCTTGCTTTTTGATGTGCGTGATGCGGAGGTGACGGCCACCAGAAGGGCGGGGAAAAGCACGATCAGCAACGTGAGGAATGCCCAGTCCATCCCCTCGTCCAGCTGACCGGCCCGATGGGGAGCGGTGCGAGCGGCCGCTGCTGTCCCCGGGGGCAACGGCGCCGCGGTCGGCACCAGGGCCTCGGCGTTGCCCGGCACATCGCCGGCCGGGGCGAGGAACAGGTCCCCCGGCAAGGCAGGAACCGGGCCCGGTGGGAGGGGAGGCCGTGCCGCGGCCGGGGGGAAGGGCGCTGCGCCGGCTGCCGGGAGAGGTGCTGGGGTCGCCGGGGGTGCGGGCGGTGCCCCGGACGACGCGAGCCGGGGGGCCTGCGCGGGGGGCCGGGCTTGGCCATCGCGACCGGGCGCGCCGAGGGGCGGGCGCTGTCTTCCGCTGTCGGCCCGGCCCGGCGAGGAGAGCGGGGCAGGCTGGTGCGGAAGAGCCGCCGGCGGCGGAAGCGGCACGCTGTATTCAGCGGCCGCCTGCGCGGCAAGAGCCAAGGGCGGCAGCAGGGTCCCGGCCGGGGCAACAGCCCGGTCCGCGGTCGTTCCCGACACCTGTGCCACCGACTCGTGCCGACCGGGCTGCCCGGGCGCGGGCGCCCAGCACTCCAGCCGGGCCCGGGACGGCAAACTGCGCGGCAGGCCCATCCCCGAAGCGCACTGCAAAGCCGCCGCATTCAGGGGCGGATCCGACAACTGCACATGCTCCAGCGGCGCAGCCCCTGCGTACTCAAGGCGGTAGGAGAGACGTTTCTGCGACGCGGTCCGTTGGAGAGACAACACCGAGGCGTGGGCGTCGTACCCCGCGACGGCGGAGGCACGGGCGGGCCCGTACTCCTCCCACGCCGGGACGCCGGAGGCGGTCACCCGACCGACGTGCCGTCCCGCCACGGCTCGCACGGAAGCCTGGCACACCATCGTCCCCAGCGGCGCCAAGGACGCCCGAGGACACCGCGCGACGCCCCCTGCCGCCTGTCCGTCGACCACCCGCACGTTGCGCAACGCGTATTCGGCGAAATTACGCAGCCGGTAGATGCGCACCAGTTCCTGATCCGCCCTCACTTGGACACCGGCGGACGGAACACTATTCGTCGAGACCGTCATCCTCAGCGCAGCGCCGTCCCCACCTCCCAGAGGCGCCAATCCGAGCAGGCAAACTCCGACACCGGCCAAGGCCACCGCTTTCACCCTGCCGGACAACCTGTGACAGGCATTCATCTCGGCATTATCAAATCCCGCGGGGCAGGCGGAGGTCTCGGCGCGCGGAATGCGCGGAGACTGAAACGGCATGATCGGCAAGAGGCGCCGCGATCTTCAGGAAACGGTTCGCATCGACGGCCCGCGGCAGCCGTCGTGCCGACCCCGGTCAGCGGCGCATGGGAATCCCTCCGGCAACGCCGCCCGCGACCCTCGGCCACACTCGGACGATCCCCTGAGCTGACGCTGCATCAGTCAATTCGCCCTGCGGTCAGGCCCGGCCCGTCCGCCACGTCGGCGCCCGGCGATAATCGACCGATGAACTCCCTGGAACGCCCCATGCCTCCCCTGAATGGTGACGAGCGCACCACGCTCGAAAGCTGGCTCGACTTTCATCGCACCACCCTGGCCATGAAGTGCGAGGGTCTGGACGATGAGCAGGCCGCCGCTGCGAGCGTGCCGCCGTCCGGCTTCACCCTGACCGGGCTCGTCCAGCACATGGCGGAAGTCGAGCGAAACTGGTTCCGCCGCGTGCTCGCCGGAGAACAGGCCCCGCCCATCTACGATCCGCAGGCAGACCCGACCGCTCCCGACGGCGGCTTCGAACTGGCCGAGGGCACCACCCTGCGCGACGCCCTCTCCACTTGGCGGGGCGAGATCGCCCGCGCCCGCGAACACTGTGCCGCCTTCGCCCTGACCGACACGGGTCGCTTCATGGAGCAGGACGTCAACCTCCGCTGGATCTACATCCACATGATCGAGGAGTACGCCCGCCACAATGGCCACGCGGACCTCCTCAGGGAACGTATCGACGGCGCCACCGGTGTGTAACGCCAACTCCCGTGGCGTGCGCCCTGTCGACGAGGACGCGTAGACACCAGCGGGGGCGCCCATGACGGGTCGACCATGACCACGCTCCCTGCGAGGGGCCCGCCTGGGCCATCCCGTGCCGGGACCCTCCTGCCCCGTGGTGCGGCAGGCACGTTAACGTGAGGGAATTCCCAGGTCATGGGCCCCGTGCCCACCAGGATTCAGAACAACAAGGGGCGGACGGCGTGACGGAGATCCTGACCATTCTGGGGCTGTTGGTGCTGCCGACCGTCGGACTCGCTCTGCTGCTCGCCTATCTCGTACGGCGGCTGCTGGTGATGCGCCGGGTCGTCCTGCACGGTGAGTCCGCCGTGGCCGAGTGCGTCGAGGTCCGGGACGTCGCCTCGCACTCCACCGACATGGGTGGCCACCGCTTTCACCTCTTCGCGTTCGTGACCCGCGACGGCCGTCGCATCACCTACACCGAGGACGCCGTGGCCTCGTACACCCACATCGGATACCGGGCCACGGTCCACTACGATCCAGCAGACCCTGCCCGCACGGCCACGATCGTAGGCAGGGACGACCTGGCACCGGTGCTGGTGCCTGGCTGCGCGGCGCTCGGCATCGGTGCCGCGCTCGCGATCCTCCTGTGGATCGACGTCTCGGTGCTGTTTCCGTAGCGATTGCCGCACCGATCCCGGGGGCTCGCAGTCATCGGGTCCGCAGCGGGCGTTCCGCGCCCGTGCGGTATGCACACCCTCGACGGCCGCCGGTCGGAAAAGCGGTGGCAGGGGTGGCCGGTCGTGGTGAAGATCGCTGCATGTCCACCTTCCTGGAGACCGACCGGCTCGTCCTGCGCGCGTTCGCGGCGACCGACACCGACCACCTGCTCGCCCTGGACCGTGCTCCCGAGGTCATGCGCTTCATCAACGGAGGACGGCCCACCAGCCGTGAGGCGATCGAGACGCGGGTCCTGCCGCGTCTCCTGCGTGATTACCCGTGTTGGGGCACCCGTGGCTACTGGGCCGTGGAGGAGAAGACCACGGCCACCTGGCTGGGTTGGTTCGAATTCCGGCCGTTGGACGAGCGCAGCCCCGCAGTGGTCGAACTCGGCTACCGCCTGAACCAGGCGGCGTGGGGGCGCGGTTACGCCACGGAGGGGTCCAGGGCGCTGATCCACAAGGGGTTCACGGAACTGGGGGTCGAGAGGGTCACGGCGAACACGATGGCCGTCAACAGCCGCTCCCGCCGCGTCATGGAGAAGGCGGGACTGTCCTTCGTGCGGAACTACACCGGGGACTGGCCGGAGGCGATCGAGGGCTCGGAGCACGGTGAAGTCGAGTACGTACTCACGCGCGCCGAGTGGGAGCAGGGGTAGGCAGGCACACGCGACTCGGATGCGGGGAGCGGCCGGGGTTGGCCGGTCGGTCTGCTGGAGGGTGGTACAGAGAGGGGGCGCGGGTCTGAGAGTGTTGAGGGATGGAAATCCGTCGCAGGAACAACGTCACGGTCACCGGCAACCCGCAGGGGCGCACGGTGGTGCTGGCGCACGGCTTCGGCTGTGACCAGAACATGTGGCGGCTCACCGTGCCTGCCCTGGCCCGGGACTACCGGATCGTACTGTTCGACTACGTGGGGTCAGGACGCTCGGACCTGTCCGCGTTCTCCGAGGACCGCTATGGCTCCTTGGACGGATATGCCCGCGACGTGGTGGAGATATGTGAAGCCCTCGATGTGCGTGAGGCGGTGTTCGTGGGGCACTCCGTGAGCGCGATGATCGGCGTGCTCGCCGCGGCCCTGGCCCCGGACCGCATCGGCGCGCACGTGATGGTCGCTCCTTCCCCGCGCTACATCGACGACGAGGGGTACCGAGGCGGGTTTAGCCCCCAGGACATCGAGGAACTCCTCGCGTCGTTGGAGTCGAACTATCTGGGGTGGTCCGCAGCGATGGCACCGGTGATCATGGGGAACGCGGAACGACCGGAGCTGGGAGACGAGCTGACGACCAGCTTCTGTGCGACCGATCCGGACATGGCGCGGGTCTTCGCCCGCACCACGTTCCTGTCCGATTCCCGCGACGACCTGAAGGGCGTGCGGGTGCCGACGCTGGTGCTGGAGTGCACGCAGGACGCCATCGCTCCGCGCGAGGTCGGTGCGTACGTCCACCAGGCGATCGAGGGCTCGGAGTTGGTGACTCTCGACGCGACCGGCCACTGCCCCCATCTGTCCGCGCCCGGCGTCACCAACGTTGCCATCACCTCGTTCTTGAGGACGCTCGCGTGACGTGCCACACAGGACAGCAGTCGGATCCGCCCGACCCGCGGGACAGCGGCCCTGCGCCGACGCCGAACGCGGCGTTCGCGGCGCTGCTGGAGGACAGCGCCGAGGAGCTGTACGACCAGGCGCCCTGCGGTTACCTGTCCACCTTGATGGACGGCACCATCGCGAAGGTCAACAGCACGTTGCTGAGCTGGCTGGGTCTGGAGCGCGAGGCGGTGGTGGGCCGGATGCGGTTCACGGACCTGCTGACGGTGGGCGGCAAGCTGTATCACGAGACGCACTTCGCCCCCCTGCTCCAGATGCACGGCGAGATAAACGGCATAGCCCTGGAGATCAGGCGAGCCGACGGCGCACGCGTACCGGTTCTGGTGTCCTCCGTGGTCAAGCGGGGTGACAGCGGTGAGGCGCTGTTGATCCGCACCACTCTCTTCGACGCGCGCGACCGGCGCGCCTACGAGGAAGAGCTCCTGCGTGGCCGGCAGGCCGCCGAGGAAGCGCGACGACAGGCGGAGGCGGACCGCGCCCGGCTGCAGGACGCGCTCGCCGTTCTGCAGAAGTCACTGCTCCCCGACGTCCTGCCGCCGATCCCTGGCATGGAGACGGCGGCTTACTACCACACGGCCTCGCCGGACCGGCTCGGCGGCGACTTCTACGACGTCTTCCCCATCGACGGCAAGCGCTACGGCTTCTTTCTCGGGGACGTATGCGGCAAGGGCCCACAGGCCGCCGCGGTCACGTCGCTGACGCGCTACACCCTGCGCGCGGCGGCCCTGCACGACCCCGACCCGGTCTCCGTTCTCACCACCCTGAACACCGTGCTGCACGAGCGGTACAACGGGGGTGACCCGCGGTACTGCACCGCCATCTTCGGTGTCGTGGAGCCGGACCCCACGACCGGCGAGACGTCGGTGAGCCTGGCCTCGGGCGGACATCCCCCCGCTCTCGTCCTGCGCGCCGACGGCACCGCGGACTTCCTGCCCACCCCGGGCGGTCTCCTGGTCGGCATTCTTCCCGCCGCCCACTTCGCCACCGCCACCACCACCTTGGCGCAGGGCGACACACTGCTGCTCTACACCGACGGTCTCACCGAGGCCCGTACCGGTGAGAACAGGACTGCCCTTTATGGTGACCAGGCGCTGCACGCCTTCGCCACCGAGCTCGCCGGCCAGTCACCCCAGGCCGTCGTTCAAGCCCTGACCGGTCTCTTGGACGACTTCGGTGACGGCCTCGACGACGACACCGCCTTGATGGCCCTCGGTGTCCCGGCCGTCCCCCACCAGTAGCCCAACTCACAGACGAAAACCGCAGAATGAACCCGCTGGTACTTACTCTCCGCGCCACCCCCACCGGCCCTGTTCTCCAGATCGACGGGGACCTGGACTACGCCACCGCGCCCACACTGCGCGAGCGCCTTCAGGCCCTCGACCTCCAGCCCGGCCAACGACTCGTCCTGGACCTGAGCGGTCTGCGTTTCTGTGATTCGAGCGGCATTACCGCGATGATCGCCGCACACAACCACACCGCGACCGCCGATGCCGGGTTCGCTCTTGCCAATGTCCCCGCTCGCACCCTCTCCGTGCTCCGGACCGTCGGCCTCGATCAGATCTTCCCGGTTCTCCCCGCCAGTGGTACACCGGACGTACTCTGATCCGACTTTGCGAACTCCGGGATCGGAGGCGGGAGAAGGGGAATTAACTCGCGGGATGCTTACTGGTACCCGGGATTCCGGGCACCACCCACGCGCGCGTGCACTTCCCCGTGCCTGCTGGGACACCGATGGGGGGGGCTCCCCGTCCCGGCAGGACGGGGAGCCCCCACATGTGGATTACGTGTGGCTGGCGTCTACCAGCGGTACCAGCGTGCGCTTCCGCCCTTGGGTCGGGCGACGAACCCGATCAGCCAGGCGATGAGCACGATGACGGCGATCCACCAGAGCGCCTTGAGTGCGAAACCCGCACCGAAGAGGATCAGGGCCAGCAGAAGAACGAGAAGCAGGGGAACCATAGTTATCAACCTCCGAGCAAGCGGATGCCCCGCCGACGCAGGCTTACACCGTCGTAACGCGACTGTTTATGAGATTCTCGACCGGGCATTCGTCTTTCCCCTTTCTGCTGGAGAAGCGGCTCGGCGCGTGGTGTCGTCGACACGACTGCTGGATCCTTCAAGACGATGCGATCGTGCCTGTTTGCGGCGGCGGATATGGGACACGCGATTCCTTGAGTGCAATACGGCTAACCGTGGTGCAAGAGGAGTTGAGTGCAATGGCAGGCGATGAGAAGACGCAGTCCAAGGTCGAGCAGGCCAAGGGCAAGGTCAAGGAGAAGGCGGGCAGCGCGGTCGGCAACGAGCGCCTGGAGGCCGAAGGCCGCGCCGAGCAGGCCAAGGGCGACGCTCGCGAGGCGAAGGAGAAGGTGAAGGACGTCTTCAAGGACTGACCGGCACCTCTCCGCCGACACGGCTCGTGGCCGGGGCCGCACCACCTGGTGCGGCCCCGGCCACGAGAGTGTGCAGACCTCCCCGACGCCCCTGGAGCCGGTAGCGGCAGCCACGCTTCCCGTACTCGCCCGTGGGGGGTCGTGATCCAACTGCCCAGCTGTGCAGGCCGGCAGCGGGCGTCGGCGGCGATTCACGTGAGAGCATCCGCCCATGAGTAGCGACCTGGAAGTGAGTGCTCTGGCGATCAACGTCACGATCCCGCAGGCTCTCCGTTGGACGGACGCTCGACGTGGTGAGGAGTTCACCCTGACCACGCTCAACGTCCGGCTTCTCCCGGACGGGCACCTGGCAGTAAAGGCCTACGGCCGACCCGTCGCCGGTGGTCGAGGGGCATACGTCTCGTTCCCGGTACCCGACCAACCCGAACTGGCGGCTCTCGTCGCCGAGGCTGCCAGCCGTGCCGGAGAGTTGTGGGCCGCCCATCGTGGTCTCGGCTGAGCCCGTGGAATGCCGGGAGCGGTGCCTGGCGGCCTGCTGGGGTCAGTCGGTCAGTGCGGTGAGAGTGGCCTCCAAGCCGGCCGTCGTCGGCCGGTTGTGGGGGAGCCTGGCGAGGATCTTGGCCATGCCGCAGGTGTCGGTCAGCGCGGACAGGACAAGGCCTCCGGCTACGCCCGCGGCCACCCAGCGCGCAGCGCTGAGGCGCTGTCCGGCGATCACTCCGGCCAGGACGAGGGATCCGGCGGCGAGGCGCACCTGGCGGTCCATGGCCCAGGAGGTGCTGGGGCCGGTGGGGCGGCGGATGTCGTGACCGCGCTGCGTCCAGGCGTTGGTGCCGCCGGTGAGGGTGGCGGCGGTGACGCCGTGGTCGGCCAGGCGCCGGCAGGCGGTCGCGGCTCGGGCGCCGGAGGCGCACACAATGAGGAGGCCGCCGCGACGGGCCGCGTCCTTCAGGGCGGGCAACGCTGTATTGAGGCGGTCGAGGGGGATGTTGTGGGCACCGGGCAGGTGACCGGAGGCGTACTCGCCGGGCGTGCGCACGTCGATGACGGTCAGCTCGTGAAGGCAGGCGTTGGCCTGGTCGGCGGAGAGTGAGGTGGGCGTGGGCACGCGGGACTTTCCTTCGCTGGGTTGGGGTTACCCCTTCGGTAGGATACCCGCGGGGGTATTTCGAAGGAGCGTGGGCTGTGGAACTGGCGATGGCGGCTGAGGAACTGAAGACGGTGGTCAACCGGCTGCGGCGGGCGCAGGGCCAGATCGCCGGTGTGATCAAGATGATCGAGGAGGGACGGGACTGCGAGGAAGTGGTCACGCAGCTCGCGGCGGCCTCGCGGGCGCTGGACAAGGCGGGTTTCGCCATCATCGCCACCGGCTTGCAGCACTGCCTGACCGATGAGGACATGGCCGCTTCCGGCGACCGGGAGCACATGCGTGCGCGGCTGGAGAAGCTGTTCCTCTCTCTGGCCTGAGCACGGGGGCCGCGGGCACCTCGTACGCCGTGGGGCTCCTCACGTGAGAGCGTCGGTCAGCATGAGGGCGGCCACCGCGAGCAGGACAACGGCGAAAGTGCGCTGAAGGCGTGGGCCGGTGACCTTGGCGGCCAGACGTTTGCCGTCCCAGGCGCCGAGGATCGCCGCTCCGGTGAAGGGGCCGATCACCGCCCAGTCCAGGCCGGCGGCGGTGGCGCCACGCGTGGCCAGGGAAGCCAGCGAGTTCGTCGAGATGACAAGCAAGCTGGTGCCGACGGCGGCCTGCATCTCGAACGCCAGGACGGTGACCAGGGCCGGGACGGCGAGGAAGCCTCCGCCGATGCCGAGCAGGCCGGTCAGCGCGCCCAGCCCGGCGCCGGCGCCAACCGCTCTGGCGGGCCGGGCCTCGTGTGGCTCGGAGCCGGTCGTGGCGGGGCTGGGGCGCAGCATTTTCACGGCGGCGAGGGCGGCGACGGCAGCGAACGCGGCGGTCAACGCGGCCTGCGGCAGGCGGGATGCGGCGGCTCCGGCCGCAGCGGCGGGCAGGAGTCCGGCCCCGGCGAAGAGGGCACCGGCCTTCCAGCGGACGTGGCCGGTACGGGCGTGGGCGTACAGGGCGGTGAGGGAGGTGGCGGTGACGATGATCAGGGCGGCGGTGGTCGCGGCGGCCGGGGTGAAGCCGAGCAGGTAGATCAGCGCGGGCACCGCCAGGACGCTGCCGCCTCCGCCGAGCGCGCCGAGCGCGAGTCCGACCACGGCACCCGCCATCAGGGCAAGGATCAGCGCGCTCACGCTATGACACCGTCGCCGCGGCCACCGGAGAGCGGCCGCCCCGCCCGGGCCCAGGCGGCCATGCCGCCGACGACGTCGGTGGCCTCGATGCCGCGCCGGGCCAGCAGCTTGGCAGCCGCCTGGGAACGGTGACCGGAGCGACAGATCGCGACGATCGGTTTGCCCTGCAAGGTTTCCGGGAGGGGGTCCCCGGCCAGCAGACGGGAGAGCGGCAGGTGCAGCGCGCCGGGCGCATGACTCGCCTTCCACTCGGGTGCTTCGCGGACATCGAGCAGGACGGCTGTGCCGTCACCGGTCCGCTGATGGGCCTGCTCGGGAGTGAGGCGGGCGGGGCCGGTGCGAAGGAGCGAGAACATCATGTGATCCGTTTCGTGCGGGTGGCCGGAGGCGCGGGTCAGTCGGCATCGGGGCGGATGAGTGCCAGCCCCGCCTCGTGGGCGGCGTCGAAGCCGTCGTCGACAGCGACCACGCCTCGGCCGGCGGCGTCGAGCAGGGAGGCGGCTATCGCCGCGCGCATCCCACCCGCGCAGTGCACCCACACCACACCGTCCGGCACCTCGCCGATGCGGCCGGGCAGTTCGTGGATCGGGATGTGGACGGAGCCCTCGATGTAGCCGACCGCGCGTTCGGAGTCTCGGCGTACATCCAGAACGGTCACGTCGTCACCGCGCTCACGAACATCGGCGAGGTCGGCGAATCGGGCGCGGGGGAAGGAGGCGAGCTGTTCGCCGTCCCGGATCCAGCCCGCCGGGTCACCGGTGGCGACGGCGGCCGGGCGGTCGATGCCCACCCGCACGACTTCCCGCTGCGCGCGGGTGATCTGCTCGGGGGTGTCGGCGAGCAGCGTCACAGGCTTGCCCCACGGGATCAGCCAGGCCAGGTACGTGGCGAGCTGGCCCTCGCCTTCGAAGTTGAACGATCCGGCCACATGCCCCTCGGCGAAGGCCCTCCGGTTGCGCAGATCCACCACCCACTCACCCGCGGCCAACCGAGCGGCGATCTCTTCCGCGTCCGCACGCTTCGGCGAGGTGAGGTCGACCGGCGTGGGGCCGGCCGCATTGGCCGGTCCCATGTGTGCGTAGTACGCGGGTGCGTCGTCCAGGCCGGACAGCATCCGGGCGAGGAAATCGTCGACGCCCAGGGTCAGTGCGTCGTTCGTCGTGCGTTCCTTGCCGATCGTGGTGGCGTTCCCCCGACTCTGGGAAGAGGAGCAGAAACTGCCGAACCCGTGGGTGGGCAGCACCGGCACTTCGTCGGCAAGCTCCTCGGCCAGCCGATGGGCGGAGGCGTACTGGGCGCGAGCCATCTGCTCGGTCAGTCGCGGCTCGACCAGGTCCGGGCGGCCCACCGTGCCGATCAGCAGCGACCCGCCGGTGAATGCCGCCACACCGTGCCCGTACTCGGACAGGGCGTAGGAAGTGTGGTGCGGGGTGTGGCCGGGAGTGGCGATCGCGCGCAGCACCAGGCCCTCGTCCACCGTCACGGCGTCGCCGTCGGCCACAGGGACCCGGTCGAACGACACGCGTGCTTCCGCCGGCACCAGGTACTGGGCGCCGGTGACGCGGGCCAACTCCAGTCCGCCGCTGACGTAGTCGTTGTGCACATGGGTCTCGGCCACGAAGGCGATGCGCACACCGCGACGGGCCGCTGCGGCGATGACCTGGTCGATGTCGCGCGGCGGGTCGACGGCCACCGCGCTGTGGGGCCCGCCGGCCAGATAGCTGCGGTTGCCCAGGCCCTCGAACTCCAGGGTGTCGACAAAGAACACGGCTTACGACTCCTTCCGAACGCTGTACCCCGGGGGGTATCTGATATTCACCATAACAGGGGTACCCCCGGGGGTATTCCGACGGTATCTGGAACGGTCTGATGGCACCGCTCGGCGCCTGCGTACCCCGGGTCTCGGTCCGCCCCTCGCGCGCCGAGGCATGGTTGGTGGGGGAGAGTTGTGGACGTGGCTGATGTGTCTGATGTGGATGCGATCACGCGGGAGCTCTACGGGTTGAGGCCGGACGAGTTCACCGCCGGGCGGGACGCGTATGTGGCCCGGGCGCGTGCGGCGGGCGAGAGCGTCGCGGCGAAGCAGATCAAGGCTCTGCGCAAGCCGACCCTGGCGGTGTGGGCCGCGAACCTCCTGGCCCGCTCCGAAGCGGACCAGACGCGGCGACTGCTGGAGCTGGGGCAGGCGCTGCGAGAGGCCCACCGAACGCTGGCGGGTGAAGAGCTGCGGGAGCTGTCGCACCAGCGGCACGAAGTGATCGCCGCCATGGCCGGTCAAGCCCGCCGACTGGCCGACGAAGCGGGCCAGCCCATCACCGAAGGCGCCCAGCACGATGTCGAGCAGATCCTCCATGCTGTCCTCGCCGACCCGGACACCGCCCAGACCTGGGCGGCGGGTGTCCTGGCGAAGCCACCCCCCGCGGCGGTCGGCTTCGAGAACCTGGAACCCGCACCCGGCACGGCCGCGCCCCGAACGAAGAAGCGCCCTCCCACCGCCCCCGTAGCGACAGGGGCCCCGGCCCCCGGGCCCGTACAGGCGGACACCAGGGAGGAGAAGCGCGCCCGTGCCAGGGTGGACCGCACCTCGCAGGAGTACCAGGAAGCCGAGGAAGAGCTCGCGCTCGCGGAGAAGGAACTCACCCGGAGCCGTGCACGGCTCGAACCACTCGACCAGCAGATCGCGACCCTGCAGGAACAGCTTCAGACCGCGCGCGAGCAACACAGCCACTACGCCACGGAGGCGGACACGGCACTCCGGCGCCAGCAGCGGGCCGACAAGAAGGCGCGGACCGCGCGGACCGCAGCCGAAGAAGCGCAGAAGGCGCTCGACGAGCTCCATCGGGGTAAGCGGCGCCGGTAACCCCGTGTTCACGACGACCGATGCGCCGTGAGGTGGGCCTCGGCTGAAGAGACCCGTCGGTGTGACGCGGGACCGATTTGGCCCCCTCGGCATCCAGCCCGCCGCCTCCGGCTGAACGACCCGGACCGATGCTGAACGGGCGTCAGGAAAGAGGGCGTACGGGGCCGCCCCTTTCGAGCCCCTGACAGCGATGCCCGCTGCTGCAAAGTCAGGTTCGGTCAAGGCCGGTGGTCGTCTGCTGGATGAGGTGGTCGACGACGTCTTTGTGACTGTGGCGGTGGCGGTAGGCGGTGCGTTGGCGGTCGGCCCCGTTGCCTTGTGCAGCGAGATGGCGGCGGGCCGCGTGGACGCGCGTGCGGTCGTCGGGAGGCAGGGCGCTGAGGGCGGTGTGCCAGAGCTGGTCCTGGTAGCGGGCGGCGGGCTGGAGCCGACCGGTGGAGAGGTCGACGCTCTGGCCGCGGACACCGTCGCGGGCGGCGCGCCAGTGCGCGGCCCGAAGCATTTCAGGGTGCGGCCGGGGAGCGGCCTGGCTGTCGCGTACGGCGACAAGGGCCGCGGCAGTGAGGCCCTTTACCGCGGCGGCCAGCAAGAGGGTGTCGTCGAGTGTGGGAGCGGCGTCGGCGGCGCGGACTTCCAGGGTCGGCACGTGATGGGAGGGGCGGATGTCCCAGTACACACCGGCACGGTCCAAGAGGGTGTGGCTGGTGATGAGTCGGCCGACGAGATCCTCGTAGTGGGCGGCGGACTCGAAGTAGGGCGGCGGGCCGGCCACGGGCCAGCGTCCCCAGGTCAAGGTCCGCCAGCTGTCATAGCCGGTGTCCTGGCCGCCCCAGAAAGGTGAGTTGCCGCTCAGCGCGATCAGCGCCGCCAGCCAGGGCCGCAGGTGATTGCTGACCGAGAGCGCGGTGGCCAGGTCAGGGATCTCCACGTGGATGTGGCAGGCGCACACGGTCTGCTCGTCGTCCAAAGCGCGGAAGGTGGCCAGGCTCTGCGCGTACCGGGCACCCTCCGACACCGGCGGGGGAGTGTGCTGGCCCAGGACGGGTGTTCCGCTGGAGACGATGCGCAGCCCCAGGCGGGCGGCGGCGCATGCGACGGCGTGGCGGATGTGGCGCAAGTCCTCTTCAAGAGCGGTGAGGCTGGTGTGGGGGTGGGTGCGGACCTCGACCTGGTAGCGGGTCAGTTCGGTGGTGACTCTGGCCCCGAGTTCTGCGGCCGCCTCGGCGACGACTTTGTCCGCGCGCGTGCTGAGCTGCCGGGAGACCGGGTCGACCACCAGGTACTCCTCCTCCACGCCGACTCGCACCACGGGTGGACCGCCGATGCGCCGCGAGGACGGGACGTTGCATGCCGGTGAAGGGGGCAGGGCGGGGGTGGGCGTCCACTTTTCGCTCTCCATGGCCACCAGGGTGTCACTTACAGTAATCCTGCCGGGTGTGTTGGCTGGAACGAGCCGATATGAGGCCGCAGCCCGGGGTCCTCCACCTGGCGGGGCCTGGTCGGCCCGACCGCCGCCGCGCTCCTCGCCCGCCGCGGGGCGAGCCGACCTCCTCGAACGCGACCGACTCTCCCGCCATCACGTCGGGGAATCCGGCGGACCCGGGCGAGGCCACGTCGCAGGTGCCGCCTCACCGGCCACCGCACGCGTGGGACCGGGTACTTCGTCGACCATCGGCTGCGCGTTTTGGTCGGGCTCGCGGGGTACTCGCGGGGAACGGCGTGCCGAGGCGAAGGATGCCTCGCGGCCGTGGACGACGTACCGGCGGCCCATCGGGTCCGCGCCTCGTGCATCCCTCGCAGCCCGTCCCCAACTGAGCAGGCCGATCATGGAAGAAATCGAACTTTCGCAGCGAGAGCAGAACACCCTCGACGACATCGAGGCCCGGTTGCGGCGTGATCGCCGGTTCGATCGGGCCATGGCCGGGAGCCTTCGCAGGCGCCGTCGTTCCCGGCTGCCCGCCCTGGTGACAGCCCTGGCCTTCGTGTCGCTGGGGCTCCTCATCGGTGGAATCCGCACGTCCGACCCCGCCGTCATTTGGGCGTTCGCCGGGGTCTGGCCACTCACCCTGGTGGGGGCGTGCTGTCTGTTGTGTCGCTGGGCCGCGGGTTCGAGGCACGACGGTCCCAGGAAGCCGCTGCTCTGAGCGCGGTGTTGGCGGGGCCCGGGCCACGAGGTGCTGGTTCCAGGTGCGCGTCCGATTGCGGGCCGATGCGCGGCCGCACATGGTGAAAAGGCAGCCCGAACATCACTGAATCCAAGGAGTGGTCATGCCTCGCGGGTCGAGTTCCAAGCGGGAACGGCAGTACGAGCACATCAAGGAGAGCGCCGAGGAGCGGGGCGCGTCCACGAAGCGGGCGAAGGAGCTCGCTTCGCGGACCGTCAACAAGGAGCGAGCCCGGTCCGGCGAGTCGAAGACGTCGAGCAAGACGTCGACGCAGGACAGGAAATCGGCGTCTCAACGTGGGGGCGAGCGTTCGCACAGCGGCTCTCAGGGACCGACGAAGGACCAGCTCTACGAGGAGGCCAAGAAGCGGACCATCGAGGGGCGCTCGTCGATGAACAAGCAGGAACTGCGCAAGGCGCTCGGGCGCTGAACCCAGGCCGTTCGTCCGGGCTCTGGTGTGCGGTCACGGTGGGACGGGCGGTTTCGGACGCGGCCCCCGGGCGGGTCAGGGCCTGTTCGGGCGGGGCTCGCCCAGGCGGCGCCCCGCGCGGTCGCCGAGCGTGGTGACCCACCGGGGGAGCCACGACCGCTCTGCAGCCCGGGAGCCGACGTCATGGCGCGGCTCTTCGCCTGCCTCGGGCAGGGCGCGGGCCGTTGCGGCCAGCAGGCGTGCTGTGGCGACCGGCGCCAGGCCTTGCATCCGTACGGCCACTTTGGCGGCCGGGGTGAGGACGAGCTCTGGGCGGCGGCGCTCGGCCGCGCGCACGATGGCCCTGGCTGCCCGGCCCGCGTCCATGGACAGCACGGGAAGGGAAGCCGCCGCCGCGAACCAGCCGTACTCGGCGCCCGGGCGGCCGGAAAAACGCGCCGCCGTGTGGGACCCGGTCCTCATCAACCCCGGGAACACGGTGGTCACGCTGACCCCCGAGCCCGCGAGTTCAGCCCGCAGCCCCGAGGAGAAGCCCGCGTGGGCGAACTTGGCCGAGACGTAGGGCAGCAGATGCGGAGCGGCGATCCGGCCGCCGATCGAGGAGATACTCACGAGCGTCCCGGCGTCGCCGCGCAGATCCGGCAGGGCCGCGAGGGCGAGACGCATCGGAGAGAAGAACATGGTCTCCATCGCCAGACGGAATTCCTCCTCGTGGAAGGCGTCAAGGGGGCCCACCTGGATGATGCCTGCGTTGTTGACGAGGATGTCCAACGTGCCGAAGCGCTCGTGGACCGCCTCCATCAACAACTGCGGCGCGCCGGGCTCGGTGATGTCGCACGCGAGCGTCGACACCTCGGCACCGTGCGCGCGCAGCTTCCGTTCGGCGGTGGCCAGGCCTTCGGCGCCCCGGGCGCAGAGCATGACACGACAGCCACGCCGGGTGAGCTCGCGGGCGATGAGGAGGCCGAGGCCGCGTGAGGATCCCGTGACCAGTGCGGTGCGGCCATCGAAGCGGTTCGGTCGTGGCGTCAACGTCTACTCCAGGGTGAGACGTGGGGTGCACCATCGGTACCCCGTACCAGGTGCCCCCTGACGACCCTCTTATGCGGCTGTACCCCGGTCCGCTCTGCCCTGCCCGCCCTCCTCCGCACCGCCCTGCCCGGCGGTTCGTTCTGTCAGCGCCGCCGCTCGACGATCTCTGGGCTCATGCTGTGGCGCGACAACGGGGGCGGTCGCGCCGCCCCGGCAACCATGGCCCTCAGGCGCGCGTCGGACAGGGCATGGAACGTGGATGGCTCTTCTTGTTCACCCTGGTTTGCCCGTCGTGGGATCGCGCACGTGACCAGGCTCGGCCGCCTTGCTTAAGGCTGACCCCGCTTGGGTCGTCTGGGCGTTCGGCGTGAACTTTGCCGGGTCCGCCGTTCCGTCTACTGTTCGACCGGTCGTCTCTGCCGTCCACACCGCTGCTCGCGCATAACGGCCCAGGTGGCGTGGGGCGCGTCACGATGGGCATCCGTACTTCGCACGCCGCCCCACGGAAAGGGAATCCGGTGTCTGAACTCGCGTCGCGCATGGGCAGAAGGCGTAGCCGTGCTACTGCCTCGTGCAAGGCGCTGGGCAGGGATCTGCGGGCTACCGCGGTGGCGGTGTGGAACGACAACGTGTCCGACTTCGCGGCGGCGCTGACCTATTACGCCGTGCTCGCGCTGGTACCGGCGTTGCTGGTCGCTGTCTCGGTGATCGGTCTGGCGGCTCCGCAGGCGACGGGCCGCCTGATCGACGACCTCACCTCCTACGCTCCCGCTCAGTCGGCCGTCGCCCTGCGCGGCGCGCTGCGCGAGATGACGACTGCCCAGTCCGCGGTGTGGCTGCTGGTGGCCACGGGCACCGTCAGCGCGCTGTGGTCGGCGACCAGCTATCTGGCCGTCTTCCGCCGGGCTCTGCACTCCATGCACCACCTGCCGGACAACCGCCCCGCCCTGCGCACCGCCCACACCATCGTGGCCACCGCAGTGGTCCTGCTCGCTCTGCTCCTGACCGGTTCGGCCGCGATCGTCGTCTCGGGGCCGCTGGACCGCCGAGCGGCGGCCCTGCTCGGGCTGGACAGCCTGGGTACGTGGCCGATGCTGCGCTGGCCGATCATGCTGGGCGTGGTCACGGTCCTGGTACTCGTCCTGTTCCGTACCGGACCCCGTGAGGCGCGGGGTGTGCGCCGGGGCTTGCCGGGCGGCCTGCTGGCGGTGCTGCTGTGGTTCGCGGCGTCGGCCGGTTTCGCCCTCTACGCCGGTCACTTCGCCTCCTACACCCGCCTCTACGGCTCACTGGCGGGCATCGTCGTCTTCCTCGTCTGGCTCTGGTTCACCAACCTCTCGCTCCTTGCGGGAGCACAGTTCAACGCGGTCCGCGGCCGCCCCGCGCGTGGCAAGGCGACGCCACCTACGGGCGCGGCGCGGGAAAAGACACCGAAGCCGTGAGGAGATTTTCCGCGGCACGGAACACGCCGTCGCAACCGAGCAACCCGGCGCCGCTCGGCTGAAGGCCGTAAGGCAGGCGACCGCCTGACAGACCCCGCTCCTAGGCTGTCGCTGAGATCCGATCAAGGAGCAGGGCAACATGCGAATAGAGCGTCACCAGGTGGGCGGGGCCGCCGTGTCGGCAGCGTGCGAGGACTTCCCGAACCGCATCGGGGGCAAGGTGCACTCCCTGTCGAGAGCCGACCGGATGACCACCTATGCATGGCGGATGATCGCCGAGGAGTTCCTGGACTACCTGGGTGCCCTCTCCGTCGAGACACCCGACCTGGACACCCCGGAGGCGAAGGCCGTCCTCAAGGATGCGTGCGAGGCCGCGGTCGGCGCCGTCGCCTACGCCGCGTACCACCCGCACTGTGGCTTCCAGGTCTTCCTGGAGTACGTGAACTTCGGCATGGGGTACGACCCGGGTGAGGACGGCCCCGTGGAGAGCATCGCACCCGGGGAGTGGATCGACGCGCTCTGCCTGGCGGTCCTGCGGGACAAGGCCACGTGGCACGGTGAGGCATTCCACTTCGCCCGCGAGAAGTTCGTCGCGCAGGCCAAGGGCACGCCCGGCGGTGAACTCGCCACCGGATTGACGGCCGTGGTCCTGGACTACACCGGTGACGACGAGGAATACCCGCCGAGCGCCCGCGCCAAGCTCGCCGTCGTCGACGCCGCCCTGGACCGCGTCCGCGCCGGCGCCGCACAGACGGGAATGCCCCTGCTGGAGCGGCCGGACGGCGTGGCGCTGCACGCGTTGCGCGCCTTGGTCGTCGAGGACCGGAAGGCTTTCGAAGCCGCTCTCGTCGACCTCCTGGTCATGCACAGCACCTCGCATGGTCCGGCGGCTTCGCCGAGGTCGCTCTTGCCGCTCGTCCCCATCGCCCTTGCCGGGCTCGCGTACCGGACGCTGGGCTGGGAACCCACGGTCCGCACCGGCTACCTCCCCCATGCGCTGATCACCGGCTTCCAGGGCCGCGCCCCGCGGGTCTCGGGGTTCGGCCGGGACCGGCGCCCGGACGCGGTAGCGGCCCTCGCCGCAGGCCCGCTGGTGGTGGACCGGCCGGACTTCGAGCGGACGGTGAACCCGCGGGTGGAGGCCCTGTACGAGGAACGGATCCGGAGGGCGTTCACCCCCGTTGACGGGCAGCCCCTCTCACTCCGGCAGCTCGGTGGTGTCCTGAGCGACCAGGAACGCCTCTTCAAGTGGCGCGCGGCCGCCCCCGGCGGCGTCAGCGACGCCCAACTGGCGAACCTTCGGCTGGCCTCCCAGGCAGGAGCGGCCCTGTTCCGTGTCGCACTGGGGAAGCCGGGCACCGAGGTCGAGGTGACCATCGACGGCCGTACGCTGCGCTACCCGGCCCAGAGAAACGAGCAGACCGGTGCCGGCAGCTGGCACAAGGCGACTGCTCTCGCCCTGATCACCGGTGTACGCGAGGACCTCGCCCCGCTCGTCCTGATCGGGCCCGCCCCCGCCCGGCCGGAGGGCTGCGCCTTCACCGCGTACCGCGAAGCCCTGCACGCCTACTTGACGGGCAGTGACCCCGAAGCGACCGCGCAGCGCGCGTTGCACGAGGCCGAGAAGGCCCCGGACTGGGGCGGCGTGCTGCCGCCGGCCGTGCTGCTGTCACAGCTCGTCGACGGTGACGAGGAGAGTTTCAACCTCGCCCTGGCCGACGCGCTCGAAGCCCATCGCGCCTACTACCAGGTCGCTGACCGCGCCGATGGTCCGGATGCCTCCGTCGACCTCGACGTGCTCGCCCTGGCCTGCCACGCCCGCCGCCGCGGCTGGGCGATCCGCGTGGAGTCCCCCTACCTTCCGCAGGAACTCCTTCAGGCAGCCGAACCCCTCTAGGGCGAGCGTCAGGGCGGCACGTGTCTGTCGGCCACTCGGGCCGCGTGGCCGACGCCGATGACGTGGGTGAACGAACTCTTGACAGGTGCATGGGCCATTGCGAGGCTGTCAGCGGCCAACTGCCCTGTGATCTCCAGCAAGTCTCGCGTACGACCCAGCTCTCCGGCCGGGACCCCCGGCCGGTCGTGGTTCCGTGTGTCCTTGATATGTCAGGAGGAAGCGATGAACGCTGTTGCGGTGCAGGACCCCCAGAGCGCGGCGCCGGTCGGCGACGACGTGCTCGACCTGGTGATCGGCGATCTGGAGCAGGAGCTCGTGCAGAGCCCGGCGGCTGACGCCCCGCAGGCCAGCACCTGTATACGGGTCTACTGCATCATCGACTGACCGTCACACGACAGCACGGGCGGAGCCCTGGGAACGACGGCCCGCCCGTGCCTTTCGGCCAGGGCCGGGCACGGACGGGTGGGGGATGCGGTGCCGGACGTCTTGTGGGAGCTGCCTGCCCAGGGCGCGGCGAGCGCGCCGGAGGCGGAGCGGAACCGTCAACTCCCCAACGGCGTACGGAAAGTAGTGGACTCCCTCGGCGACGGAGGCGCCCAGGGGATGTTCCCGCCCGTCGTGACGGACGGGCCGGAGGGAACCGTGGTCGTCCTGCGGCACCTGGGCGGCGCGGCAGAGGCCGAGGCGCTCGCCAACGCGCTGACCGACGCCCGCTTCGCGCCCTTCACCGCGGCCCTGGAGCGGCTCGACGCGTGGTGCCTGCGGGCCGCGCCCCGCTGGGCGGGACTGATCGCACCCGGGGTGCTCGACGTGACCCATGGCGACCTGTTCGGCCCCCTCAGCACGGAAGTCTTCGAAGCCTGCCTGACCCTGGGCAAGCGGCGGGCCGCCGACTTCGCGGCCCTGCGCGTCGCTCAGTACGAGCGCTTCCTCGACCTCTTTCTGACCCGCCTCGACCACGACCTGGCGGCGGGGCTGCCCGATGTGCCAGGGCTCGACGGCCCGGTGAGCGGGCTATGGGCCCAGGGCGACGAGACGCACCATGGCGGCGGGCGGGTCCTTCGGGTGGAGTTCACCGGGGGCGGGCGCCTGGCCTACAAGCCTCGGCCCGCTTCGGGCGAGGTGCTGTTCCTGGCCGACGGCGCCGAAGGCGCCCCCGCCGATTCGGTGTTCGCGCTGCTCAACAGTCTGCCGGCGGCTTCCGGGCCGGTCCGGCTCCCGGTGCTGCGATGCCGGATGGGTCAGGGCCCCGACGGGGCGGACTACAGCTGGCACGAGTGGATCGAACCGCCCCGGTCCATCGGCATCCTGCGCACCGGCCAGGAACTCGCCCTGCGGGGAACGGTGTTGGAACCGGCGGCGGCCCGGCGCTTTTGGCACCGGGCCGGTGCGCTCGCGGCGGCTGGCTTCGCGTTCGGGATGGCCGACCTCATCGGACCCAATCTGCCCGCCGGGACGCGGCCGGGGGACGACGGGCCGCTGCTGTACCCGGTGGACCTCGAGGTGTACTTCACCGACTCGGACCACCTGTCCGCCACCGGCCTCGTGCAGGATCCGGCCGGCGGCCCGCACCATGTGGGCCTGGAGAGCGTGCCCCGCTGGTGCGACCTGGACGGGCCGCCCACCTGCTGGACCGTGGGAAACGACGGAGTGCTGCGACTGGCACGCCGGACCCGGCCCGTGGCGCGTACCTGGACGCGGTCGGTGGTCGCGGACACCGCAGGACGCGTCGGCTACGGGCCGTACCTGGACGCCATGCTGCGCGGCATGTTCGACGCCTGGACCCTGATGTGCCGCAACCGTGAGCGCATCGCCCAGTTCGTCGCGGAGCGCGCCCCGGGCCATGTCGTACGCGTCCTCGCCCGGCCCACCCGGGAGTATGCCGACGCCCTCACCGCGGACCACGACGACGTCGCCTCCGCCTTCGCCCCGGACGAACGGGCGCAGTTGGCGCGGGGTGATGTGCCGTATTTCTTCCGCACGGCCGACGGAGGACCGCTGCAAGCGCTCCGCAAGCCGGGCGGGCGCGCCGTGGACGCCGAGTTGCCGGGGCCCGCCGTCGGCCGGACGCCGACGGCTGCCGTGCGCGAGGGGCGCAGGCTCGACCTGGCCCGGCTCGGCCTCGCGCTGCGCGGCGCCGTGGAGCACGTCTTCGCCGACCTGGCCGGGCCGGACGTCTGCCTGCACGGGGACGGCGTACGGATCGCCCTGCACGGCCCGCACCGCGGCGAGGTGTCGTTCGACTGGGCCGGGACGGGGCGGCGGATCACTTACGCCTGGGACGAGACCAGACTCCGTCTGCGCATAGACGAGATGAGCGAGGCCGATGAGCCGGGCGGGTCGCGCGCGGATGCCGCGCGAGCGGGCGACGGCATCCGGGCGCGGCTGCTGCGCCTCGGCCGGGTGGACGCGGCCCTGCGCGCCCCGTGGGCCGCTGGAGGCTTCACGGACGCCCAACTGGAAGAGAGGCTGCGGCGGTTGACCGACGCCGCGGCGGACTGGCTCGACGGCGTGATCACGGAACACGGCTGGCCGGGGCGGCGGCTCGTGGGCCCCGAAGCCTCGGCCATCGCCGGCGCACTGGTCCAGCACGTCGAGGACCGGACCGATTTCCAGCGGCGCTGCCTGCGGCTCGTCGAGCTGGCCGCGGCGGACGGCGATGTCCCGTTGAGTGAGGTGGCGTATGTGACCGACGCACTGCGCCTGGCGGAGGGGCGGGAGCAGGTGTACGGGACGAAGTTCCGCAGGGTGGCGGGGGAATTGGTGCCCTGCCCCATCGAGGACGCGTCCCACGTGGACGCACGCCGGGCTCGCGTGGGCCTGGGGCCGCTGGAGAAGTATGCCGCGCGGTTGCGCGGGCGCTTCGCGAACGCCGACGGGGTGTCGGTGTGCGGGACACGGAAGGACAGCGCCACGTGACCTGGGACGTATTCGCCGCACAGTACTGGGGACGGCGGCCGGCGCGGCTGACGGCTCCCGCGCCTCTGGACGCCGCGCGGGCCCACGAGCTGGTCGTCGAGTCGGCCGAGCCGTTCCGCGCGGGAACCCTCTACCGGGCGCTGCCGAAGGTCCGCCTGCACACCTCGCGCGGGTGGCTGGGCGCCCCCGGACGGCTGCTGCCCGACGCCGACGACGAGAGCGCACAGCAGTACCTGGCCCGCGTGGGCGGGGAGTTGACCGTCCCCGGACTCCTGTTGAGCGTGCTCCAGCCCCTGCACCTGGATCACCGTGTGTGGACGGCGGTGCGGGACGAGCTGGCCGGGCTGTGGCGCGCCGTCGGCTGGCCGTGCCTGCCCGTGGAGTCCGAGCTGACCGAGGCGGAGCACTTCACCTGGGACCGGGGCATGGGCGCAGCCTCCGAGCACGCGGTCCTCATCTGGGTCCTCGAAGGGGCCATGGAGGTGGAACTGTGGCCGGAGGCGGGAGGCGAGTCCGTCGAACTGGCCGCTGCCGCAGGTGAGTTGCTGTACTGGCCGGAGGGGTACCGCAGCCGGGAGCGGCACGCGCAGCGGTGTGTGACGCTGCGCGTCCGGGTGCCCCGGGCGCGGCGCCTGGTCACGGCGGCGGTCAGAACCCTGCTCGCGGACGCCGTGCACGACCGCTTGGGCCACGACGGCGCGGTGCCTCTCCTGCCGTTCCCCGCGCCCACCCGGCCCGACGGCCCGACGCTTGTCGCGCCCGAACTCGCGCGGGTCGGCGAGGCTGCCGGAGCGGCCCTGGCCGAGGGAGGTCCGGCCCGCGCGCTCCGGGCGCGCTGGGCCGCCCTGCGCTCGGCGGCCGGGCTCGACCCCGCTCCGCCACCCCGCCCCAGCTCCCCTCCGGCATCCGAGCGGCGCTTCAAGGTGGTGGGCGAGATCGTACGGATACCCGACGGGCCGGGCCGGTGGTTCTGGGCCGCGGACGGACATGCCTTTCCCGTGGGCGGCGCGGCGGGGGAGCGGATCGCCGAACAGCTCATCTTGGGAAGGGAGTTGACCGTGGCCGAACTGTGCCGCGCGATCGGCGCGGACGAGCACAACGCTGCCGTGCCCGCTCTCCTCGCCAAGCTGGCGGGGCTGCGGGCGGTCGAGGTGCTGGGCGAACGGGGGCAGGAATGACGGGCACGGAGCTGCACCAGAACCACAAGGTGAGCGTTGAACAGCGCTTCGACTGGGCCGAGTTCGTCGCGCGGTACTGGGACCGGCGGCCGGTGCTCTACAAGTCCGTCCGTCCGGCCCCCTTCCAGGAGGACGAGGTCTTCCAGGCCGCGTTGCGGGCCACCCGCGCCCCCGACCCGCATCTCATCCCGTCCCACACCCAGTTCGCGGTCGGCCGATTGCAGCAGACGTCCCCTGGGCAGTGGCTGCCGCGTGCGGCGGACGCCACGTTCAGGGGCTACGCGAAACGCCTGACCACTTCAGCCGACGAGGTCCGTGAGGACGGATACGCGCTGATCGTGCACGCCTTCCACGGCTTCCATGCCGCGCAGTGGGAACGCGAGCGGGCGTTCCTCGCAGGCCTGTGGGAACAGGTGGGCCTGCCCACCACGGGGGCGATCACCACCCTCTTCCACGGCACGTACGAACACACACCGGTCGGCGTGCACAAGGACCGCTTCGCCACCTTCCTCTTCGCGTTGCAGGGCCGCAAACGGATGCGGTTCTGGACCCACCGCCCCTGGACACACGCGGCGACCACGGTCCTCGACTACGAGCCCTACCTGGCCGCGTCGTTCACCGCCGAGGTGGAGCCCGGCGACCTCCTGTACTGGCCCGCAAGCCACTACCACGTCGGCGAGAGCGTGGGGAGGTCGATGGCGACCAGCGTCAACGTCGGAGTGCCCCGGGAGAACCACCGTGCCGTGTACGACCTCGACGACCTGCTCGTCGAGCATGACGCCCGCTCCCTGATGGACCCCGACGCCGGACTCGCGCGGCTGTCCGCCGCCGCGGCACCCCTGTCGGTCCCCGATCCGGCGAGCGTCGGACTGCCGCCCGTCTTCGAACAGGCCCTCGTGGAATTCGGCACGTACACCGAGGCGTCGCGCATGCGGGACCGGGCCGTGGTGCAGTCCCTGCGGACCTGGACGGCCGGCGGTCTGCGCCCTGCCCCGCCACCCGAGCAGCCGCACCCCCTGAGCGACGAGGTCGTCGTGCGAGCCACCGCACCCGTGCTGTGGGGCGAGAGCGAGGGGGCGCGGGTGTGCGCGGTCAACGGCCATGCGGTGACGACCGCCCTGGACGCGGAGTGCGTGCGCCGCATGCTGCGCCTCCTGGACGGTCCGGGCGTCGCGGTGCGGGACCTGCTCGCCGCCCTTCCGGAGGACTCCGTCACGACGGGCACCGATGAGACGCTGCCCGCGAGCCGGCCGGGCGCCCGCCGCCTCCTGGAGATTCTGGAGAGCTTCCGTGGAGTCGCCCGGCTGTGATCCCAGGGCCTCGCCCACGCTTCGTCCTCGTCGCCCGGGACAGGGCTCGGGCGGTGGAGCGTCGCGGAGGCATCCTCGGGCTTCCGTTTCCCGGCGCGATCATCCGCTTGATCTCAACTGTGGTCGAGGTTGCACCATGGCCCACATGACCACGGAATCCACGGCGTACGCCGCCGACATCGAAGCCGTCAAAGAGATCGTCGCCGCCGTCGAGCGCTCCCAGCGGCGCAAGGACCCCGACGCGTTCCTCGCCCTCTTTCACCCCGACGCGGTCTGGACGACGGCCCACGGCAAGATTCTCGTCGGCCTCGACGCGATTTCGGAGTTCACCCGCGGCGTGCTCCCCGCGGCCAACTGGGACGGCAAGGTCAGCTACGAGGTCGTCCATGTGCTCTTCATCCGCCCCGATGTCGCGGCGATCAAGGTTCGTCAGCGCTACCTGAGCCCGGACGAGGAGAGCGAGGGAGCGCCGCTGTATGTGATGGCCAAGCAGGACGACGGCCGCTGGCTGCTGGCCGCCTGTCAGAACACGGCGGTCGTCGCCGACTGATTGATGCGGAAGCAGGGGTCGGGCCGCGAGGTCAGCTGATGCGCTTCGACCGGGCCGGTGTGCGTGCGACGAGCACGGCGATGTCGTCGGTGTGATCGCTGGCCATGCCGGCGAGGAGTTCGTCGCAGAACGTGTCGACGTCTTCGCGTGCGAGGGCGGCCGCATGCTGGCGAAGGCGGGTCATCCCGTGGGCGAGGTCCTCGCCGCGGCGCTCGATGAGCCCGTCGGTGTACATGAGAACGGTGCAACGGGGCGGCAGCATTTCGGCGGCGTCGGTGCGCGGGAGAGCCGCGTCGACACCGAGGAGGAGGCCGCGGCCTCCTCGGAGGAAGCGCGTGTCGCCCTCACGGGTGATCAGCAGGGGCGGCGGGTGTCCGGCACTGGAGTAGGTGATCGTCCAGCTGGCGTCGTCGTCCTGGTCGAGGAGGGCGTACAGACACGTGGCCGTGGCATGCGGATAGAGCGACTGGTGCGCGAGGTCGAGGCGGCGGAGGATGTGCCCGGGGGGTTCTTGGCGGTCGCAGCCGATCCCGCGGAGCATGTTGCGCAGCTGGCTCATGGTGATCGCGGCGCGCAGGTCATGACCGGTGACGTCGCCCATGATCATGGTGGTGCTGCCGTTGGGCAGAAGGAAGCTGTCGTACCAGTCGCCGCCGACTTCGGCGGTGCTGGCGGCGGGCGCGTAGCGGGCGGCCATCTGCAGCGGACCGGTCTGGGGAAGGGTGGGCAGGAGGGAGCGCTGGAGGCGTTCGGCGATGTGCTGGGTCTCGCGGTGCAGCCGCGCGTTGTCCACGCCCAGAGCGATGCGGTGCGTCAGATCCTCGACCATCGCGAGATCGTCTGAGGTGAGAGGGGCTCGGTCGGCGGAGCGGCCGATGGTCAGGGCGCCGAGGACTTGCCGTCGGGCCCGTACGGGGGCGACGACGGCCGTGTGGGTGCCGAGCTGGTCGAACAGCTGGAGCTGGCGGGCGTGCAGCGGGTCGGCGGCCTTGTCGGGGCTCGGGATGTCGGCTGCGGTCAGCAGCAGAGGGCCGGCGCCGATGAGCACGCGCGCCAGCGGGCCGACGGGTTCTTCCGGGAGATTGGGGAGCAGCCCGGTCAAGCCGCCGACGGGCAGCAGGCCAGGATCACGATGGACGACGCTGACCCGCCGGGGCCGGCCGTCGTCGTCCAGCAGGTCGACCGCGCACCAGTCCGCCAATTGGGGCACGAGGATGCGGCACACCCGTTGGACCGCGGCGTGGGAGTCGAGCGTGCTGGTCATGGCCATGGTGGTTTCGGCCAGGAGCGTCAGCCGATCCAGGGCTCGTTGGACCACTTGGTCGATGTCGAAATCGTCCATGTCTCCTCCCTCCGGTCAGGCCCACGAAGAAGGACCGCACACCCCTACGCCTTCCCCGCCACACGCCGATCTGTACCAGCAACGGTGGGTCGCCGCCTTCGGCCACACCGGTCGGCAGGGCCGGGCCACCAGGACCGACCACACCCGCGAGGGGTTTGAGCCCCCATCGGCGGGGCCCGAGCACCCTCGCACTGATCTCCCCATCGTCCCTCGAAGGGAGAATGGCGGAGCTTCCCCTTGGGCTGGAACCCTGAGGCCGCAGCTATTTGCGTCGAAGGGAAAATGCTCATGTCGGTCGAGGCAGGCCCCGAGAACCGTGCGCAGCAGAGTCTCGGCACAGCCGCCGCGCGCAACCTGACGTCCACTACCAAGTCCGTGCCGCAGATGCAGGAGATCACCTCCCGTTGGCTGCTGCGCATGCTGCCTTGGGTCCAGGTCCAGGGCGGCACGTACCGGGTGAACCGCCGGCTCAGCTATTCGGTGGGGGACGGGAGGATCACCTTCGTCCAGACCGGCGAGCGGGTGGCCGTCATCCCGGCCGAGC
>NZ_QOLA01000021.1 GCF_003324565.1 Streptomyces sp. SDr-06
CGTTAGGGAAACGCCCGGTTACATTCCGAACCCGGAAGCTAAGCCTTTCAGCGCCGATGGTACTGCAGGGGGGACCCTGTGGGAGAGTAGGACGCCGCCGAACAAATTGTGGGAAAAGCCCCGCACCAGACCCTGATGGGTCACGGTGCGGGGCTTTTCTGCGTTTAAGGTCGAGTCATGCGCTACGACCTCATCATCTTCGACAACGACGGCGTGCTCGTCGACAGCGAGCCCCTCTCGAACACCATCCTGTCCGGGTATCTCACCGAACTCGGCCACCCCACCTCGTACGAGGATTCACTGCGTGACTACATGGGGGCCGCCGTCCACCGCGTACACGACCTGATTCAGGAGCGGACCGGGCGGACGTTGCCCGCGGACTTCGACGAGACTCTGCACGCCCGGGTCTTCGCCGCGTTCGAGCGGGAATTGCAGCCCGTCGCGGGAGTCACCGACGTACTCGGCAAGCTGGTCGCGGACGGGGTGCCGTACTGCGTGGCGTCGTCCGGGACGCACGAGCGGATCAGGGTCGGGCACCGCAGGACCGGGCTCGACGAGTGGTTCGAGGAGGAGTGGGTGTTCTCCGCGGAGGACGTCGGGCGGGGCAAGCCGGCGCCGGACCTGTTCCTGCTCGCGGCCGAGCGGATGGGGTTCGCGCCCGAGCGGTGCGCCGTGATCGAGGACAGCCGGCTCGGGGTGGCCGCCGCGCGGGCCGCGGGGATGGACGTGTACGGGTTCACGGCGATGACGCCCGCGGAGCGGCTGGAGGGGGCCAACGGGTACTTCGACGACATGGGGCAGCTGCTCGGATTGCTCGGGTGATCTCTCTACCCAGGAGTAGGTGACGGCCCTAGGCTCTGCGGCCATGACTGACGCACGCCTGAGACACGGCAGGGCGTCCCTGGCGGTGAGTTTCTTCGCGCAGGGCATGGCCTTCGCCCTCCTGGTGACCCGCATACCCGCGATCCAGGATCGGTACGGGATATCCGACGGCCTGCTGCCCGTGTTCCTCGCGGCCGTGCCGATCCTCGCGGGGATCGGCAGCGTCGGCACCGAGCAGCTGATCAAGCGGGTCCGGCCGAGCGTGGTACTGCGGTTCGCGCAGCCCGCCGTGCTGCTTGCGCTGCTCGGGGCCGGGGCGGGCGACCGGATGTGGCAGGCCGGCCTCGCGCTCGGCGCGTTCGGGCTTTCGGTGGGGGCGCTGGACGCCTCGATGAACATGCTCGGCGTCAGCCTCCAGCGGACGTACGGGCGCAGCATCATGCTCGGGTTCCACGCCTCGTACAGCCTCGGGGGGATCGGGGGCGCCTCGCTCGCCTGGGTGGGGGCGCACTGGCACCTGTCGCTGCTCGTGTCGTACCTGCCGGTGGTGGCCGTGCTGCTGCCGGTGTGTCTGGTCGCGAGCCGGTGGTACGTGGACGGGGACGCGCCCGCCGACGCGGCGGTGGGCGAGGGCGCGGGGGCCAAGCCTGTGGTGTTCCGGCTGCTGCTGCCGCTGTGCCTGGTGATGAGCTTCGCGTACATCGGGGACTCGACGGTCTCCAACTGGAGCGCGAAGTACCTTCAGGACACGCTGGGCAGCTCCGAGCAGCTGTCGACGGTCCCGTACAACGTCTACATGGTCACCACGCTGCTCGGGCGGGCCGCCGGGGACTTCGGGGTGCGGCGGTTCGGGGCGGTGGCTGTGGTGCGGTTCGGGACGGTGCTCGCGGCGGCCGGGTTCGCCGTGGTGGCGGCCGCGCCCGGGCCGTGGGTGGGGATGGCCGGATTCACGCTGCTCGGGTTCGGGCTGTGCGTGATCGTGCCGCAGACCTTCGCGGCGGCCGGGCGGCTGTTTCCGGGCGCCAGCGACGCGGCGGTCGCGCGGCTCAACATCTTCAACTACGTGGGGTTCCTGGTCGGCTCGCCGCTGGTGGGGGCGATCGGCGACGCGTGGAGCTATCGCGGGGCGATGCTCGTGCCCATGGTCCTGGTGCTTCTGACGCTGGTGTACGCCCGCTCGTTCGGCACGGAGGCCGCCCGATACGGTGGCGGGCATGAACGGCCGCGCACTGTTGATGTGGGATGAAGCTGTCACGCGCTACGACTTCGGGTCGAGCCATCCGATGGACCCGGTGCGGCTCGCGCTGACCATGGGACTGGTGCGGGCGTACGGACTGGACCAGCAGGTGGACGTGGTGGCCGCCGCGCCGGCCGGGGACTCCACGCTGCGGCTCGTGCACCGCCAGGACTACGTGGACGCGGTGCGGGCGGCCTCGCTGAACCCGGCCGCCGCCGACGCCTCGTACGGGCTCGGGACGATGGACGATCCCGCGTTCCCCGGGATGCACGAGGCCTCCGCGCTGATCGCCGGGCAGTCGGTCGCCGCGGCCGAGGCGGTGTGGGCGGGGGAGGCCGCGCACGCGGTCAACTTCGCGGGCGGGCTGCACCACGCGATGCCGGGCGGCGCGTCGGGGTTCTGCGTCTACAACGATGCCGCCCTCGCGATCGCGCGGCTGCTCGAGCTGGGGGTCGAGCGGGTCGCGTACGTGGATGTGGACGTGCACCACGGGGACGGGGTGCAGGCGGCGTTCTGGGAGGACCCGCGGGTCCTGACGATCTCGCTGCACGAGCATCCCCGGCTGCTGTTTCCCGGCACCGGGTGGCCGGAGGAGACCGGGGCGGACGGGCCCGGCGAGGGCTCCGCGGTCAATCTCGCGCTGCCTGCGGGGACGGGGGACGAGGGGTGGTTGCGGGCGTTCCACGCGGTGGTGCCGGAGCTGATCGCCGATTTCCGGCCGCAGGTGCTCGTCACCCAGCACGGGGCCGACACGCACTTCGAGGATCCACTGGCCCATCTGGCCGTGTCACTCGACGCGCAGCGGGCCGTGCAGGCGGCCTGCCACTCGCTGGCGCACGAGTACGTCGAGGGGGCGAAGTGGGTCGCGCTCGGGGGCGGGGGGTATGCGGTGGTCGATGTCGTGCCGCGGTCGTGGACGCATCTGGTGGGGATCGCGGGGCATGCGCCGCTCGATCCCGAGTCGGTGATCCCGGCGTCCTGGCGGGACGAAGTGTATGCGCGTACGCGGCAGTTGGGGCCGGGGCGGATGACCGACGGGCGGACCGTCTCGTGGCGGTCGTGGGACGCGGGGTACGACCCTGCGGATCGGCTCGACCAATCGGTGCTTGCGACTCGGCGGGCCGCGTTTCCCCTGCGGGGCTTGTTGGCGTAGGGGGGCTTCCCCACCCCGCCCGGGGTGCGCCCCGGCCCCTTGGCGGGGGCTCCGCCCCCTGCACCCCCGTTCGCGCCTGAACGGCGCTCGTCCTCAATCTCCCCCAAGGCCTTAAGGGCCAGGGGGGACCCCCATGACGGGCTGAGGTTGCCCATGCTGGCCAGCACGGTGCTGTTAGGGGCGCGGGGAACTGCGCGAGCGGCCCCGCACGGTCCGCAGCCGAACCCTCGCGGGGCGGGCTGAGGGTGCCCATGCGGGCCAGCACGGTGCCGCCAAGGGGCGCGGGGAACTGCGCGAGGAACCACGCACGGTCCGCAGCCGAACCCTCGCCGGGCGGGCTGAGGGTGCCCGGTGCAGGCCAGCACCGGTGCCGCCAAGGGGCGCGGGGAACTGCGCGAGGAACCACGCACGGTCCGCAGCCGAACCCTCGCCGGGCGGGCTGAAGGCGCCGGTGCCGACCCGCACCGACCCCCAGGCGGGCCCCGGGTGGGCCAGGGGGCGTGGGAGGTGGGGGCGGTTACGCCAACTGTGGGGATGCGGGCGGTTATTGGCGCGAGCCGCGGGCGTCTGCGGGAGCATCGTCGGATGTTGAGCATCGGGGCGCTGCGGGCGCATCTTCTGGCGGCCAGACTGGCCGGGCCGGTGGCAACGTCGCGGGAGGAGAGCCTGCGCAGCTATCGGCTGTTCGCGGCGCGGGACCCGCGGGTGACGCTGGGGCTCGATCCCGAATGGGGCTGGGGCGAGCGGGACTTGCTGCGGCTGATGGCGGACAAATGCGGGGTGAGCGACGACCCCGGGCATGTCAGCGGGCCCGATGTCATCGACCCGGAGCGGACGTTGGCGGGGCTCGACGCCTTCGCGGCGCGGCTCGGCGAGGTGGCGTCGAGGCGGGGCGCGGTGCTGCTCGGGACCGGTCATCCGCACCGTCTGCTCGGTTTCTACGCCGCCCTGGCGGACGCTTTGTCGGCGGCGGGATGCCCTGTCCTCACCCCCGCGCAGGGTAGCTCTGTCGACATAACGACCCGGTTCGGGGTACGTACGTACAACCTTGACTACGTACGGGGAGTCGCGTTGGTGCGGGAACCCGGCGCGCGGGGAGCCGGGAGCGAAACCGGCGCGCACTCCCATTCGCCGCTCCCGGTTCGGGTCGCTCTGGGGGCTTCGGCAGGGGGTTCCGGCCGCGTTCCCGATCTGGTGATCGGAGATCACGGATGGGTCTGCGGGGCAGGTCAGCTGGGTATCGAGGCGGTCGGTCTTGCCGATACGGACGACCCCGCGCTGTTCGTCGGCGAGGCCGAGGGGCGAGTGGCCGTGGCCGTTCCGCTTGATGACGCTGTGCGGTCTGATTACTACCGGCCGCTTACTCGCTATGTACTCAATCGAGCGTGTCTGTCACAGTAGGCGGCCGATGGCAGCTCCTCTTCCCCACTCGCACCACCCGCCCCTAGTCTGGGGAGTGAGCGCACAGCGACGTTGAGTCACCGGAGGGGAAGCCGGTGCGCGTTGGGTGCGGAAGGTACAGGTGGGTCATGGCTGCTGGGAGTGACAGGCCTCTCAACGAGGTCAAGTTCCTGACCGTGGCGGAAGTCGCCTCGGTGATGCGAGTGTCGAAGATGACCGTGTACCGCTTGGTGCACAGCGGTCATCTGCCGGCGATCCGGGTGGGCAGGTCCTTCCGGGTCCCGGAGCAAGCAGTTCACGAGTATCTCCGCGAGTCCTTTGTGGGGGTGGAGACGGCCTGAGGGAGCTCCCCGCTCCCCTCGGATTACGTCCCTCACTCGGCGGCAGGTAGGCTAGGCCGACGTAGGTCGTGTGGGCCCAGACGCCCCGCACCGAGTGAGAAGAAGTGAGCGAGGGTAGTCGTGGGCTCTGTTATCAAGAAGCGGCGCAAGCGGATGGCCAAGAAGAAGCACCGCAAGCTGCTCAAGCGCACGCGCGTTCAGCGTCGCAACAAGAAGTAAGCGAGCGCTGTTCGTGAGATCGCAGCCCTCCCACCGCATTGTCGGTGGGAGGGCTGTGGCGTACACGGAGGCGGTTTCTCGGCCATGCGGGCGCACGTGGTCATCGCCGCGCAACATCCAGCCGCTACGGTGGCGCCTAGGGCGTAGGGGCGTACCGAAGGCCGAAGGAAGGCGCTGATCTTGGGGAAGGTCGTGCTCGTCACCGGAGTGGCCCGGCAGCTGGGTGGCCGTCTCGTGCGGCGGATCCAGCGGGATCCCGAGGTCGACCGGGTGATCGGGGTCGATGTGGTCCGGCCGGGGCACCGTCTGGGTGGTGCCGTGTTCGTACAGGCGGACATCCGCCAGCCGGCGATCGCGAAAGTGCTCGCCGAGCACGCGGTGGACACCGTCGTGCACATGGATGTGACCGGCACGCCGCTGAGCTCCGGCGGCGGGCGCACCGCGGTCAAGGAAACCAATGTCATCGGCACGATGCAGCTGCTCGGGGCCTGCCAGAAGTCGCCGACGGTGAAACGGCTCGTCGTGAAGTCGAGTACGAGCGTGTACGGGTCCGCGCCGCGCGATCCGGCGGTGTTCACCGAGACGACCCCGCCGAAGTCGCTGCCCAGCGGTGGCTTCGCGAAGGACGCCGTCGAGGTCGAGGGGTATGTGCGCGGCTTCGCCCGGCGCCGGCCCGACGTCGCGGTGTGCGTGCTGCGCTTCGCGAACATCCTGGGGCCGAGCGCCGACTCGCCGCTCGCCGAGTACTTCTCGCTGCCGGTGCTGCCGACGGTGTTCGGCTACGACCCGCGGCTCCAGTTCGTCCACGAGGACGATGTGATCGACGTGCTGCGGATCGCGTCGGGCGAGCCCCGGCGCGGGACGCTCAACAGCGGGACCTTCAACGTCGCGGGGGAGGGCGTGCTGCTCCTGTCGCAGTGTTCGCGGCGGCTGGGCAGGCCCACGGTGCCGTTCCTGCTGCCCGCCGTCCGCTGGGTCGGCAGCGCGCTCAGGACGGTCGGGGTGACCGACTTCTCGCCGGAGCAGATTCGTTTGCTCACGCACGGCCGGGTGGTCAGCACGGCCCAGATGCGCGAGACGCTGGGCTACCAGCCCCAGTACACGACCGCCGAGGCCTTCACGGACTTCGCCCGCAGCAGGGGGCCGGGGCTGCTGCCGCCGGACTCACTGGCCAGGGCCGTGGACCGGGTGGCGGGTCTGCCGTTCGCGCCCTTCCCCGGCGGGGTACCCGCCGCAGTCACCACCCCTTCGAACGCGGAATGAGGAGCGCACCAACGATGGCGGACGCCAAGGTCATCCCGTTCGACGACGACCGCTCGCGCCAGAGCGCGCAGCGCACCGGTCGCAGGCGCACCGTCCCGGGCCGCCGCAAGGCCGAGCCGGGGCCGCTCGCACCCCCTGCCGCCCCGGTCAGCGCCCTGCCCCGGGCGCAGGAGTCCGCGGAGCAGCCCTCCGGGGCCCGTACGGGCGACGAGCGGGAGCAGGGCGGCGGCTGGGACCGGCGCATCGCGGGCGGGCTGTCGTTCCTGCGGCGGCGGATCACCGGCGAGTACGACGTCGACGAGTTCGGCTACGACAAGGAGCTGACCGACCAGGTCCTGATGTCGATCCTGCGGCCGTTCTACGAGAAGTACTTCCGGGTCGAGGTGAAGGGGGTCGAGAACATCCCGGCCGAGGGCGGGGCGCTGGTCGTCGCCAACCACTCCGGGACGCTGCCGCTGGACGGGCTGATGATGCAGGTGGCCGTGCACGACCACCACCCGGCCGGGCGCCATCTGCGGCTGCTCGCGGCCGACCTGGTGTTCATGCTGCCGGTCGTCAACGAGCTCGCCCGCAAGGCCGGACACACCCTGGCCTGCTCGGAGGACGCCCAGGCCCTGCTGGAGCGCGGCGAGGTCGTGGGGGTGATGCCCGAGGGGTTCAAGGGCATCGGCAAGCCGTTCGGCGAGCGGTACAAGCTGCAGCGCTTCGGGCGGGGCGGCTTCGTGTCGACCGCGCTGAAGGCGGGCACGCCCATCGTGCCGTGCTCGATCGTGGGCGCCGAGGAGATCTACCCGATGATCGGGAACGCCAAGACGCTGGCCCGGCTGCTCGGGTTCCCGTACTTCCCGATCACGCCGACGTTCCCCTGGCTGGGGCCCGCGGGCCTGGTGCCACTGCCGACGAAGTGGACGATCCAGTTCGGTGAGCCGATCCCGACCGACGCCTATCCGCCGGAGGCGGCGGAGGACCCGATGCTGATGTTCAACCTGACGGACCAGGTGCGGGAGCAGATCCAGCACACGCTGTACAAGCTGCTCGTGCAGCGGCGGTCCGTGTTCTTCTGAGCGCTCTGCCGCGCGTCCTTCCGGGCCCCTTCCGGGGTCATCGAGGTTCCCGCGCACGACGACTGGAGGGGCTGGGAGATCCCAGCCCCTCCAGTGCGTTCGTACGTGAACCCCTACTCCGCCTTGTCGGCGTCGATGCCCAGGCCCGGCAGGAGGCCGGGCAGGAGCGGGGGCAGGGTGACGTTGGGGACCGGGGGCTTGTTCGGGGACTTGCCGGTCGGAGCGGGGGCGGTGCCGCCCGTGCCCGGCTCCAACAGGCCGCCGGTGTTGCCGCCGAGCAGGCCCTCGCTGGACGGAGAGCCCGTGGGCTGCGGCTTTCCGCCGGTGCTGGGGGTGGTGTGGCCCGAGGACGTGGACGAGGACGGTGTGGAGGGGTGGGTGGTGCCCGAGGAACCGCCGGGGTGCGAGGAGCTCTGCCTGCTGTGCGTGGTGGACGACGCCTTCGGCAGCAGCGACTGCAGCGGCTCGACCTCTTGGTCTATGGCGGCGAAGACCGAGCTCACCTTGTCGCCGACGTCGGTCAGCTGGGCGGGGAGCTTGCCGCGGAGCTTGCTCCAGCTCGCGCGGTGCGCCTGGGAGAAGGAGTTCAGGGCGGCGATGGGGCCGAGGGAGCCGTCCCTGGCGTAGGCCTGGTGCAGCAGGCGGTGGCCTTCGGAGGCGTCGTGCTCCATGCCGTTGAGGGCGCGCCGGACCTCGCCGAGCTGTTCGTGGTCGAGGTCGCCCGCGCGGCCCCGCTCCATGAGGCGTCTCGCCTCGGAGAGCCGGGTCGAGGCCTGGTCGAGGTAGAGCTCGCCCCGGCTCGCGTCGTCGTCGGCCATGCCGAGCTTGAGGTCCTCCATGCCGCGTTTCAGCCCGTACAGGGAATCACCGGGAAGGGCGTCGGAACTGGCAGCGGCCACGCCGCTGAACGCGCCCGCGGCCACACCGATGCTGAGTCCGCCCGCCGCAATGCCCTTGGACCAGCGGGAGCGGGGTCGCAATTTCCGGAGCGAGGTCGCCCGGTGGGCGCCGCGGCCGGTCCGCTGCTCGGGCACCTGAGGGTCGGCGGCACCTCCGCCGGCGAACATCCGCTCCATCTCGGCCATGAGCAGCGCCCGCTGCTCGATCTTGACCTGCGGATCCATCTCCGGCTTCGGCAGTTCGCCGAGCCCACCCGCCAGGGTCAACAGCCCGCTGGTGTCGGCCGGTTCGGCCGCGCCGGTCTCGGGTGTCTCCTGGTCGGCCGCCGAGGCTTCTTCCAGGGCCTGGGCGAAGGCGTTCGCCCGCCGGTGCGCCGATACGTTCGCGATCACTGGCGGCACCTCCTCTCGTCATCACGGTCGACTCCCCAAGGGGCCTGGAAGGTTGCACGCCTTGAGCACATCCACACGATCGAGTGAGCGGCTGTGGACATGGCGTGACCACAGGGAGCCTTCATCCCGCACAACGACGGACGCGGCACTTGGGTTACGGACGAAGGATGATCGGACCACAGCGTCATCGGGGGCTCACGGATGGTGAGTTGGACCCGCTCTCGGCGGGTCGGCGGGGGCCGTCCGGAGGGGCCGGGCGGTCAGCGGGCGTCGTCCGGGAGGAGCCGGGCGAGGGTGCGCACGGCCCGGTACTGGAGGGTCTTGATCGCGCCCTCGTTCTTGCCCATGACGCGGGCGGTCTCGGCGACCGAGAGGCCCTGGAGGAAGCGCAGGGTCACGCACTCCTGCTGCTGCGGGTTGAGCTTGCGCACGGCTTCGAGCAGGGCGGCGTTGGAGAGCGACTCCAGGACGGAGTCCTCGGGGGAGCGCTCGACCTCGTTGGCGTCGAGCATTTCGCCGGTGGTCACTTCGAGCCGGAATCGGCTCGACTTGAAGTGGTCGGCGACCAGGTTGCGCGCGATCGTGACCAGCCAGGCGCCGAAGTCGCGGCCCTGCCAGGTGAAGGTGGAGATCCGGCGCAGGGCGCGCAGGAACGTCTCGCTGGTGAGGTCCTCGGCCGTCGCCTTGCCGCCGACGCGGTAGTAGATGTAGCGGTACACGGTGTCGCTGTACTGGTCGTAGAGCCGGCCGAAGGCGTCCGCCTCGCCGGCCTGGGCGCGCTCGACGAGGTCCATCATGCGCGCGCTGTCGCTGTCGGCGGTGGGCCGGCGGGCGGTGGGCGTCGCGGACGTGCCCGTGCTGCGGCCGCCGCTGCGTCTCCCGACTGCGGCACCGCCGTCGGCCAGGGCATAGCAGGGCCCGACAGGTGTTGCGGTGGCGAAGGCAGGGGCGCCGGCGTACGCGGTGGGGACGAAGACGCGCAGGCGGTCGACGACCGCCCCGCGCAGCGTAGCCAGGCCCGAGGCGTCAACCCCGACGTGTGGGTACACGGGACTCCCAGAGGCAGAGCTTCCATCACGTGCAGTGCGGAACCGTTCACCCATCGTGGCGATGTACGGGTTCCGGATTGCGTCTGAGGAGAATAACGCTTCGTGCAGGGAGCGCTACACCCAGTTGCTCAAATCGTCGATTCCGTCGCTTCTGTTACGTCTCTGGGTCGGTTCAAGTCGCACAACGTGAGCAGAACTTGATCGGATTGCTTCCGGATCTGTCCGCGCCGGGGATCTGTTGTGCCCGGGTGTGGGCAACGGGGCTGGCGGGCCAAGGGGGATGGGGCGAAACCCCCACAATCGAATATTCCGGCGGCCGGCGACCGGTGCTGACGGCCCGTGGCTGCGGAGGGTGGCGTCCGGGGTCGGCGAAGGCGCGGTCGGCCACCTGGCCGACCGCGCCTGAGGAGCGGGGTTGGTTACCGGCGGCGACGGTGCAGGGCGACCGCGGCGGCCGTGCCGCCCGCCAGCGCGCCGACGCCGGCCGCGGCCGGGATGCCGACCTTCGCGGCCTTGCGGCCGGTGCGGTAGTCGCGCAGCCGCCACTCGCGCTCGCGGGCGTGCTTGCGGAGCTTGGCGTCGGGGTTGATCGCGTAGGGGTGGCCGACGAGCGAGAGCATCGGGATGTCGTTGTGCGAATCGCTGTACGCGGCGCAGCGGGCCAGGTCGAGCCCCTCGGCCGCGGCCAGCGCCCGGACCGCCTCGGCCTTGGCGGGGCCGTGCAGCGGCTCGCCCACCAGGCGCCCCGTGTAGACGCCGTCCACGGACTCGGCGACCGTGCCGAGCGCGCCGGTCAGGCCGAGGCGGCGGGCGATGATCGTCGCGGTCTCGACGGGCGCGGCCGTCACCAGCCAGACCTTCTGGCCCGCGTCGAGGTGGGCCTGGGCGAGCGCGCGGGTGCCGGGCCAGATGCGGTCGGCCATGTACTCGTCGTAGATCTCCTCGCCGATGGACATCAGCTCGGAGACGCGGTGGCCCTTGACGATGGACAGCGCGCTGTCGCGGGCGTCCTGCATGTGCTCGGGGTCCTCGACGCCGGCCAGCCGGAACCAGGCCTGCTGCCAGGCGAACCGCGCGAGCTCGCGCCGCTGGAAGAACTTCCGCTTGTACAGGCCCCGGCCGAAGTGGAAGAGGGCGGCGCCCTGCATCACGGTGTTGTCTAGGTCGAAGAAGGCGGCGGCGAGATCGTCCCCGACGACGGGGAACTCGGGCTCCGGTGGATTCTCGTCGGCCATGGCCTGCGCCAGCTCCGCCAGCGCTGCCAGTTCCTGCGAGGACTTTCGGGCTGCCTCGGCTGCGGCCTCGCCGGCCAGCACGCTGCGTGCTGTCGCCGAGCGCCTACGAGGGGTGAGCCATCCCAGTGCGGCCATGTCGTGAGCATAGCCAGTCTGTTCGGAACTTCCCGACTCGCCGGGATGCGATGGCGTGAACTCTCCGAGACCGCCGCGTTAAACGGACGATCCGGGCGTATGGGTCCGCCCGGTGCGCCGGGGGTTGGAGAATGGAAGGCATGAGTCCCTTGCTGCGACGTACGAAGAAGCCGGGCGGGAGCCCTGCCGACCGGGTGGTCACGTTGATCGGGAAGCCCGGTTGCCATCTGTGCGACGACGCCCAGGAGGTGATCGAGGCCGTGTGCGCCGAGACGGGTGCGTCCTGGGAGAAGAAGGACATCACCCAGGACGAGGCGCTGTACAAGGAGTACTGGGAGCAGATTCCGGTCGTGCTGGTCGACGGCGAGCAGCACACCTTCTGGCGGGTGGACCCCGTACGCCTCAAAGGCGCGCTGGTCGGCTGATCCTGGGCGAGTCCGGGCGGTGGGGGCTGAACAGCCAAATGAGGGCGATCGCGATAGTTGCGGTTACCATCATGGTCGTTTTGCTGTGGTTCGGGGGTATCGCTGTGAGGAGTGTGTGCGGCCTTGCCCCCTTCGGGTCCTGAACGGACTGAACCCGTTCGTGGTTCCGCGATCCGCTCCCCGGGTCGCGTGAGCCCGGTCACTTTGCTCGGACAAAGCGGACACCATCTTTGTGCACGCGTTCACAAAGACATAGCCTGCATCCGACGGGGCGGTCCTGGGACATGTGGCCGCCTGCAGCCCCGCTCATCCCGCAGGAGCACCGTGGCAACTGGCCGAACTCACCGACCGGCGACCCGAAGCCGAGGAATCCCCGAGGCCACCGTCGCCAGGCTTCCGCTGTATCTGCGTGCGCTCACCGGACTCTCGGAGCGCTCCGTGCCGACGGTCTCCTCGGAGGAACTCGCGGCCGCCGCGGGGGTCAACTCCGCGAAGCTGCGCAAGGACTTCTCGTACCTGGGCTCGTACGGCACCCGCGGTGTGGGGTACGACGTCGAGTATCTCGTCTACCAGATCTCCCGGGAACTGGGCCTGACCCAGGACTGGCCGGTTGTCATCGTCGGTATCGGCAACCTCGGCGCCGCGCTCGCCAACTACGGCGGCTTCGCCTCCCGCGGCTTCCGGGTCGCGGCCCTCATAGACGCCGACCCCGCGATGGCCGGGAAGCCGGTGGCCGGGATGCCGGTGCAGCACACCGACGACCTGGAGAAGATCATCAGCGAGAACGGGGTCTCGATCGGGGTCATCGCGACCCCGGCGGGCGCCGCTCAGCAGGTCTGCGACCGCCTCGTCGCGGCCGGGGTGACCTCCATCCTCAACTTCGCGCCGACCGTCCTTTCGGTGCCCGAGGGCGTCGACGTGCGCAAGGTCGACCTCTCCATCGAGCTCCAGATCCTCGCCTTCCACGAGCAGCGCAAGGCCGGCGAGGAAGCCGCTGTCGCCGAGGCCGCCGCGGCCGTCGTGCCGCCGGTGCGGGGCGCCGTGACCAATGGCCGGAAGGGACCGGACGGGGACATGCCCGCCGTGATGCCGGCATGAGCCTCCTGGTCGTCGGCCTGAGCCACCGCAGTGCCCCCGTCAGCGTCCTGGAGCGGGCCTCCCTCTCCGCGGACGCGCAGGCCAAGCTGCTCCACGACACCCTCGCCGCCGAGCCCGCCGCCGAGGCCGCGGTGCTCGCCACCTGCAACCGCATCGAGCTGTACGCCGACGTGGACAAGTTCCACGCGGGCGTCGCCGAGCTCTCCACACTGCTCGCCCAGCACAGCGGCGTCGGCCTCGAAGAGCTCACTCCTTATCTGTATGTGCACTACGAGGACCGGGCCGTCCACCACCTCTTCTCGGTGGCCTGCGGACTCGACTCCATGGTGGTGGGCGAGGGCCAGATCCTCGGGCAGATCAAGGACACCCTCGCGCTCGGGCAGGAACTGCACACCGCCGGACGCCTGCTGAACGACCTGTTCCAGCAGGCGCTGCGGGTCGGCAAGCGCGCCCACAGCGAGACGGGCATCGACCGGGCCGGGCAGTCGCTCGTCACCTTCGGGCTCGAACAGCTCGCCGCCGGGGTCGAGGTCGAGAGCTGGGCCAAGGGCAAGCGGGCGCTGGTCATCGGCGCGGGCTCCATGTCCTCGCTCGCGGCCGCGACGCTGGCGCGGACCGGCGTCGACGAGATCGTGGTCGCCAACCGCACGCACGCCCGCGCCGAACGGCTCGTCGAGATCCTCGGCGAGGCCGGCACGGCCGCGCGCGCGGTCGCGATGGCCGATGTCGCACGGGAACTGACACGAGTCGACATCGCGGTGTCCTGCACCGGCGCGACGGGTCTGGTGCTGACCGGCGAGGCCGTGGCCGCCGCGGTCGGCGAGGAGCTGAAGGCGGCCGAGCCGGCCGTGTCGGCCTCCGCCGCTTCCGCCGCGGGCTGTCCCGTCGACTTTTCCGGCGCGGCGGCCGCGGGTGCCGCGGTGGCCGGGTTCGGGGTGGTGGACGAGGCGCTCAGGGCCGACGGCGCGGCCGCCGCGACCCCGGGTGCCGACGCCGACTCCCTTGAGCTGCACGGCAGTTGGGCCGAGAACACCCAGCGGCGCATCTCCCGTGCCCGCCGCGACATTCCCGTGGCGGCCGGGCCCGTGAAGCTGGCGCTGCTCGACCTCGCCATGCCGCGGGACATCGACGCCGCCGTGCACCGCGTTCCCGGGGTGCGGCTCGTCGACATCGAGTCGCTCGCCGAGGCGTCCGCCGACGCGCCCATGGCCGCCGATGTGGACCAGGTGCGCTCGATCGTCTCCGACGAGGTGGCCGCGTTCGGCGCCGCCCAGCGGGCCGCGCACATCACGCCCACCGTGGTCGCGCTGCGGGCCATGGCCGCCGAGGTCGTGGCCGGCGAGGTCGCGCGCCTGGAGGGCCGACTTCCGGGGCTGGACGACAAGCAGCGCTCCGAGGTCACCCAGACCGTGCGCCGCGTCGTCGACAAGCTCCTGCACGCACCGACGGTGCGGATCAAGCAGCTCGCGGCCGAACCCGGCGGCGCCGGGTACGCGGACGCGCTGCGGACTCTCTTCGACCTCGACCCGGAGACGGTCGCCGCCGTGTCCAGGGCCGATCTGAACGACGCCGATGTCAAGAACCGAGGGCGGTCATGACCGAGAAAGCACTGAGACTCGGGACCAGGCGCAGCAAGCTCGCCATGGCCCAGTCCGGCCATGTGGCCGACGCCGTACGGCAGTTGACCGGGCGTCCCGTCGAGCTGGTGGAGATCACCACGTACGGCGACACCTCCCGCGAGCACCTCGCCCAGATCGGCGGCACCGGTGTGTTCGTCGTCGCGCTGCGCGACGCGCTGCTGCGCGGCGAGGTCGACTTCGCGGTGCACTCCCTCAAGGACCTGCCCACCGCCCAGCACCCCGACCTGGTGCTGGCCGCGGTGCCGGTGCGCGAGGACCCGCGTGACGTGCTGGTCGCGCGCGACGGGCTGACCTTCGCCGAACTCCCGGACGGCGCCCGTGTGGGCACCGGTTCGCCACGGCGGATGGCGCAGCTCAACGCGTACGCCCGCAGCCACGGGATGACGATCGAGACCGTGCCGATCCGCGGCAACATCGACACCCGCGTCGGATACGTCACCAAGGGCGAGCTCGACGCGGTGGTCCTGGCCGCCGCGGGGCTCAACCGCATCGGACGCAGCGACGTCGTGACCGACTTCCTGTCGGTCGACACCGTTTTGCCCGCCCCCGGCCAGGGGGCCCTGGCGATCGAGTGCACGGCGGCCGACGCCGACCTCGCCGCCGCGCTCGCCGAGCTCGACGACCCGTTCACGCGGGCCGCCGTGACCGCCGAGCGGTCCCTGCTCGCCGCCCTGGAGGCCGGCTGCAGCGCACCTGTGGGTGCGCTGGCCGACCTGCTGGCCGACGGGCAGGTTGTTCATGAGATGCGCCTGCGCGGAGTTGTCGGTACCACCGACGGTTCCTCGCTGGTGCAGCTGTCCACCACCGGTCCCGTACCCACGTCGCACGACGAAGCGATGGCCCTCGGACGCGAACTCGCGGACGAGATGCTCGCCAAGGGTGCGGCCGGTCTTATGGGGGAGCGAGCACTTTGAGCCCCACCACCCACCCCACCGCAGCCGGAAACGTCACCTTCCTCGGTGCCGGACCGGGTGACCCCGGACTGCTGACGCTGCGCGCCGTGGAGGCGCTGGCGTCGGCGGACGTCCTGATCGCCGAGCCCGCAGTGCTCGACGTTGTTCGCGCGCATGCGCGGGCAGGTGTGGACACACCTCAGCTGACGGTCATTGACGAGGCGTCAACAACCGCCGGGATCCCTGTGTTGCGGGATGCCGCCAATCTTGTCATGGAGGCCGCGCGCTCCGGCAGGCGGGTCGTCCGTGCCGTCTCCGGCGACCCGGGCCTCGACGGCGACGCCGCCGGCGAGATGCTGGCCTGCGCCTCCGAGGGCATCCCCTTCGAGGTGGTGCCGGGCGTGGCCGCCGCGGTCGGCGTGCCCGCGTACGCCGGTGTCCCGCTGAGCGGGTCCAGCGGCGCGGACGTCCGCTTCGTCGACGCCCGCACCGCCTCCGACCGGTGCTGGGCGGAGGTCGGCGCGAGCGACGGGACGGTGGTCGTCTCCACCACCCTGGAGACGGTGGCGGCCGCGGCCGGCGAGCTCGTCACCGCGGGCCGCAAGCCCGACACCCCGATGTCCGTGACCATCGCGGGCACCACCACGCGCCAGCGGACCTGGTCCGCGACGCTCGGCTCGGTCGCCCAGGTGCTCAAGCAGGCGAAGGTGCTGCCCTCGCCGGACGGGCACCAGGCCGTCATAGCCGTGGTCGGCGAGCGCAGCGCCCCCGCTCAGCGCGACCAGCTCTCGTGGTTCGAGTCCAAGCCGCTGTTCGGCTGGCGCGTGCTCGTACCGCGTACCAAGGAGCAGGCCGCCTCGCTCTCCGACCAGCTCAGGTCGTACGGAGCCGTGCCGCACGAGGTGCCGACGATCGCCGTCGAACCGCCGCGCACGCCCCAGCAGATGGAGCGCGCGGTCAAGGGCCTGGTGACGGGCCGCTACGAGTGGATCGCGTTCACCTCGGTCAACGCGGTGAAGGCGGTGCGCGAGAAGTTCGAGGAGTACGGGCTCGACGCTCGGGCCTTCGCCGGTATCAAGGTCGCCGCGGTCGGTGAGCAGACGGCCGCCTCGCTGGTCGAGTTCGGCGTCAAGCCGGACCTGGTGCCCAGCGGTGAGCAGTCCGCCGCGGGTCTCCTGGAGGACTGGCCGCCCTACGACCCGGTTTTCGACCCGATCGACCGCGTCTTCCTGCCGCGTGCCGACATCGCCACCGAGACGCTGGTGGCGGGCCTGATCGAGCTCGGCTGGGAGGTCGACGACGTCACGGCCTACCGGACCGTACGGGCGTCGCCGCCGCCGGCCGACACGCGTGAGGCGATCAAGGGCGGCGGTTTTGACGCGGTGCTCTTCACGTCCTCCTCCACGGTGCGGAACCTGGTCGGCATCGCGGGCAAGCCGCACAACGTGACCGTCATCGCGTGTATCGGCCCCGCGACGGCCAAGACGGCGGAGGAGCACGGGCTGCGGGTGGACGTCATGGCTCCGGAGCCGTCCGTCCACAAGCTCGCGCAGGCGCTGGCGGACTTCGGGGCGGCTCGTCGTGACGCGGCGGTGTCCGCGGGCGAGCACGTCACCCGGCCGAGCGAGCGCCGCCCCGGCGCCCGGCGCCGCCGCACGACGTAACCCGGGGTGCCCCCGGGGCCCCTGGGCTCAGCCCAGACCCCGGGGGCCGCCCCCACCCCCTGGGGCTCCGCCCCGGGACCCCGGCCCGCCCTTCGGCCTGCGGACCGTGCCCGCTTGCTCGCGCAGTTCCCCGCGCCCCTAAACCCGCTTTCGGCTTGCGGACCGTGCTCGCTTCTCGCGCAGTTCCTCGCGCCCCTGGCGGTACTGGTGCGGGCCAGTGCTGGCATCTTCAGCCCGTCCGGCGTTTGAGGACGAGCGCCGTTCAGGCGCGAACGGGGGCTGGGGCGGAGCCCCAGGACGCCTGCGGACCGTGGTCGCTTCTCGCGCAGTTCCTCGCGCCCCTTGGCGGCATGGTGCTGGCCAGCAGGGGCAACCTCAGCCCGTCCGGCGTTTGAGGACGAGCGCCCTTGAGGCGCGAACGGGGGGGGGCTGGGGGCGGAGCCCCCAGGTGCTTCAACCCAGGGGTGGGGGAGAGCCCCCGCAAAGCGGGCGTAGCGTGTACGCCATGACTGTGTACGGATCCTTCCCCGGGGCCCGGCCCCGTCGGCTGCGCACCACCCCCGCCATGCGCCGCATGGTCGCGGAGACCCGGCTGCACCCCGCCGACCTCATCCTCCCCGCCTTCGTCAGGGAAGGGATCACCGAGCCCGTCCCGATCCAGGCCATGCCGGGCGTCGTGCAGCACTCCCTCGACACGCTGCGGAAGGCCGCCGTGGAGGCCGTCTCCGCCGGAGTCGCCGGGATCATGCTCTTCGGGGTGCCCGAGGACGAGAAGAAGGACGCGGCCGGGACGGCCGGTACCGACCCGGACGGGATCCTCCAGGTCGCCATCCGCGCCGTGCGGGAAGAGGTCGGCGACGACCTCGTCATCATGTCCGACCTGTGCCTGGACGAGTACACGGACCACGGCCACTGCGGTGTGCTCGACGCGGACGGCCGGGTCGACAACGACGCCACCCTGGAGCGCTACGCCGAGATGGCCCAGGTCCAGGCCGACGCGGGCGTCCACGTCGTGGGGCCCTCCGGGATGATGGACGGCCAAGTCGGCGTCATCCGGGACGCGTTGGACCAGACGGGCCACGAGGACGTCTCGATCCTGGCCTACACCGCCAAGTACTCCTCCGCCTTCTACGGCCCCTTCCGCGAGGCCGTCGGCTCCTCCCTGCGCGGCGACCGCAAGACCTACCAGCAGGACCCCGCCAACACCCGTGAATCCTTGCGGGAGTTGGCGCTGGACCTCGAAGAGGGCGCGGACATGGTGATGGTCAAGCCCGCCGGTCCCTACCTCGACATCCTGGCCAAGGTCGCTGAGTCGGTGGACGTGCCGGTCGCGGCGTACCAGATCAGCGGCGAGTACGCGATGATCGAGGCCGCCGCCGAGAAGGGCTGGATCGACCGCGACCGCGCGATCCTGGAAACCCTGACCGGCATCAAGCGAGCCGGAGCCCACATGATCCTCACGTACTGGGCGACCGAGGTGGCCAAGGGGCTGTAGGGCTCAGAGCCCTGGACGATGGCGGCGGCGTACCCCATGCGTCGCCGCCCTCCAAGACGCCCGCCCCTTCAGTCCCACCAGAAGGTCCAACTCCCGCTGCGCACCAGCGACTCCGCATGGTCCCGCAGCGTGGTCCCTATCGCGTCCGGGCAGAATGCGAAGTGTTCCGCCGCCAGCACCAACGCCTCTTCCGGGTCGGTCGGCGGGGCTGCCACCGAGACCGTGAGCCGGTCGAAGGACAGGCCCACCACCCTGATCCCGAACCTGTCCTCCCACGAACGCAGCACCGCGCACAGCCTCGCCGTGTCGTTCTCGTGGTTCAGCGGGCCGCGCCAGCCCATCGCCGCCGGTATGTCCGCGCTGCGGCGGGCCGGGACCAGTGCCGCGCGGGCGCCCTTCAGGTGGCCCTCGCCCAGCGCTTCCCGCGCGACCTCGGCCGCCCTGCCGTCGGGGTCTCGCTGGAGCGCGGGGGCCTCCGCCAGCCCCGGCCACTCGTCGGGGTCATGGCCCAGCTCCTCGGCGTACGTCTCCCAGAACCCCGCCAGCACGTCCTCGGCGTCGTGGTCACCCGCGTACGACATCTCCTCCGGGGCCAGCTCCCACTCGGCCAACTCCCCTGTGCCGCCCAGCAGTACGGGATGTAGGCCCAACGCCCTGCGAGCCGGGGCGAGGCGCGCCAAGTCCTCCGGGGCGGCCGGTTCATCCGCGTACCAGAGCAGTGGCTCGGTCGCCGGGCCGATCACCCTGCCGGGCGGCAGCGCGAGGCCCAGCGCCGTACCGGTCGGATCGTTCGTCAACTGCGGGAGTGGGTTCGGAAGCATCGCCATACCCCGAATGTAGGTCCCGCCACTGACAACGCCGCGAGCGTCTGATCCGGAGCTCAGAGCTCCGCTACGAAGCCCTGCCACGCGGCCGGGTTCAGCGTGAGGGTGGGGCCCTCCGGGTCCTTCGAGTCACGGATGTGGATCGCGGACGGGTGAGCCGCGACCTCCACGCACTGGCCGCCATCGCTGCCGCTGTAGCTCGACTTCCGCCAGGTGCAGGCCATTTCGAGGCACTCACCGCCATCGCTCCCGCTGTAGCTGGACTTGAACCACTTCTGTGCGCCGATGCTCATCAGTCTCCTAGCAAACGGTCCAACAGGCCTTTCGTGTCCTCGGTGTTGAGGGCCTGTGTTCGCAGCATCGCATACCGCTGCGCCAGGATGCTTACGTCGCCAGGGTCGGCCACGAAGTGGCTGCCACGCTGAGTCTCGGTATAGGCGAGGTGCTGGTGGTCCGGAGTCTCCAGCAGGATGAAGGCGCCATCCAGGGATGCGTGAGACGTGCGGCCGAGCGGCATGATCTGGAGAGCCAGGCCGGGGAGTTCCGCGCATTCTCGGAGGTGGCGGAGCATCTCCCTGTACACCGCGTCCCCGCCAAGCCGATCGCGGACGATCGCCTCGGAGATGACGAAGCTCAACGACGGAGGCTCCTTGCGGTGGAGTATGGCCTGGCGGTCGAGGCGGGCCTCTACCTGAAGGGTGATCTCGTCCTCGCTGTACGCCGGTACTCGGCTCCGGAACACCGCGCGGGCGTACTCCTCGTTCTGGAGGAGGCCCGGCAGAACCTGGTTGGCATAGAAGCTGAGGGCGATTGCCACGCGCTCCTCGTCCATGTACTTCTCCGCCCACAACGGATACCGGTCGACCTCCGGCATGTTCTCGACCGCGACGGTCAGAGCGCCCTTGGTGTCCAGCACCACGTCCATTTCGCGGGCAAGGTCGGGCTTCAGTACGCGCCGTCCCTGCTCGATCGAGGCGATCGTCTCCGGATCGGCGCAGACCCGTTCCGCCAGCCGTCGCTGGGTGTATCCGGCTGCTCGCCTGAAGCACGCCAATTGCGCGCCCACCATACGCATCGCGGATGCGTTCTTCCTGGGGTGCATGTCTGCCAACTCCCCATACCCGCAGCGCGGTTATGCGCGGCGGACCCGTACAAAATACTTGTACGGGTCCAACCTCTCCGTCATCAAAGAGCAGCTCCGAAACCCTCCCCCCATGACGACGGCCCTCACCCAGAACGAATTCCGCGAGCGCTTCTACCCCCGGCGGCGCCAATCCGTGCCCGAGGCGAGGGAGTTCGCTGAAGTGGCCCTCTCCGACTGGGGGTTCGCGCACCGGCGTGACGACGTTCTGCTCTGTGTCAGCGAGCTCGCCACCAACGCGTTGGTGCACGGGGTGCCACCGGGGCGGGGATTTCTGTTGCGGGCGGAGTTGCGCGAGGGGGCCGTGTTGCGGGTCGAGGTGCAGGACAGCGGGGGCGGGGTGCCCCGGGTCGCGGACCTGGCGGACGACGGTGGGCGCGGGCTGCTCCTCGTGGGTGCGACGGCCGACCGGTGGGGGGTGGGGGAACGCGACCCCGGGAAGGTGGTCTGGTGCGAGTTCGTCTGCCCGGACGGCGGCTCGTACCCCGGCCCGGATCGCTGGGGCCCCCGCCCGCACGCGGGACCGGATCGTGGAATGGCCTGATCATGGTGGCTGGGCGCTGCATAGGGTGCCGGGTGGTCGAACATCCGAGCAACTGACAGGAGCCGCACCATGACCGCCCCTTCGCCGGCCGCCGCAGCCGTGCCCGCGCTCGCCGCGCGGGCCGCGTCCGTCGGGGCCTCCCCCGTACGGGAGATCCTGGCGCTGACCGCGCGGCCCGAGGTGATCTCGTTCGCGGGCGGTCTTCCCGCGCCCGAGCTGTTCGACGGCGAGGGCATGGCCGCCGCGTTCCGGGCGGTGATGGAGGAGCAGGCGCGGACGGCTCTTCAGTACTCCACGACCGAGGGCAGCCCGGCGCTGCGGGCAGCCACCGCCGCGCGGCTCGCCCAGCGGGGGCTCACCACGGGGACCGACGACCTCCTCATCACCACCGGTTCCCAGCAGGGACTCACCCTGCTGGCCGCCGCGCTGCTCGAACCCGGCGACGTGGTCCTCGTCGAAGACCCCTGCTACCTGGCCGCGTTGCAGGTCTTCGGCTTCGCGGGTGCCCGGATCGTGGCGGTGCCGTGCGACGAGGACGGGCCCGACCCGGTCGCCTTCGACGAACTCGTGGCTCGCGAGCGGCCCAAGCTCTTCTACTGCGTGCCCACCTTCCAGAACCCCACCGGCCGCACCATGAGCGCCGAGCGGCGCCGCGCGATCGCCGACGTGGCGGTGCGGCGCGGGCTGTGGCTCGTGGAGGACGACCCGTACGGCGAGCTGCGCTATGAGGGCGCCCACGTACCCTGGATCTCCTCGTTCGAGGACGCCGCCGACCGCACCGTGCTGCTCGGCAGCTACTCGAAGATCATGGCGCCCGGTCTGCGCATCGGCTGGCTGCGGGCGCCGCGGGCGCTGCTGCGGGCCTGCGTGATCGCCAAGCAGGCCTCCGACCTGCACACCGCGACCGTCAACCAGCTCGCCGCCGCCCGCTATCTGGCCGACCGCGACCTGGACGCGCACGTCGCCAAGGTCCGGACGGCCTACGGCGAGCGCCGGGACGCCATGCTCGCGGCGCTCCCCGAGGCGCTGCCCGACGGCTCCACCTGGAACCGGCCCGAGGGCGGCATGTTCCTGTGGGCCCGGCTGCCCGAGGGCAGCGACGCGACGGCCCTGCTGTCCATGGTGATCGAGCACGACGTCGCCTACGTTCCCGGCGCGCCCTTCTTCGCCGGTGCGCCCGACCCGGCCGCGCTGCGGCTCTGCTTCGTGACCTCGGCTCCGGACGAGATCAGGGAGGGGCTGACGCGCCTCGGTCGTGCGCTCAGAGGCTGAACCGCGCGACCGGCAGGCCCAGTTGGTGTCAGCTCTTCGGTTTCGCGCGGACGTGCATGCGCTCGCCCTGGCGGCCGAAGAGGCTGAGCACCTCCACGGGGCGGCCGTCCGCGCTGCTGAACCAGTGGGGCACCTTCGTGTCCCACTCGGCGACCTCGCCGGGGCCGAGCACCAGGTCGTGCTCCGCGAGGACCAGCCGCAGCAGGCCGTCCAGGACGTACAGCCACTCGTAGCCCTCGTGCGAGCGGAGGTCCGGTTCGGTGCCCCGGTCGGGGATGAGGAGTTTGTACGCCTGGAGGGGGCCCGGTGCACGGGTCAGCGGGATGAAGGTGCCGCCGTTCGGAGACGGGCGGGGGCTCAACCGGACGCGGGGGTCACCCACTTCGGGCGCCCCGACCAGATCGTCCAGGGGCACGCCGTACGCGCTCGCGAGCGGGAGCAGGAGCTCCAGGCTCGGGCGGCGCTGTCCCGATTCGAGGCGGGACAGGGTGCTCTTCGAGATACCCGTCGTCTCGGCGAGCGCGGCCAGGGTGAGGCCGCGCCGGGCGCGCAACCGTTTGAGCCGCGGGCCGACTTCGTCCAGTACCGCCTGGTGGGGCGGTGGTCCGGCGGGAGGTGGACTGTCCATGGGGGCATTCCACCCCGCCGCCCCGGCGGGGGCAACCGTGGTCGCCGTGCGGGACGCGGGGATCTACCAGGAGTCGATCGCCGACAGGTCGGACTGCCAGTACGTGGCCATGGCCTGGCTGTCCACGACGGCCACGCTCTGGGGGAGCGAGGCGTGTGCAGCGGGGCCCGTCGACTCCATGCCGACCTTGCCCTGGAAGTACACGGTGACCTTGCTCGTCCTGTACGACGCGCTGCCGTCGTCCTCGCCCAGCGTGCGGACCATCGCGTACGCCGAGGCGCCCGGGGCCAGCGAGACCACCGCCTGCGGGATGGTCTCCTTGTCCACCGGGATCGGCGCCTGCTGGGAGCTGGAGAAGGAGACGGCGGGGGCGTTGTAGGCGCTGCACATCGTCCTGCTGGTGTTGGTGACGGTCAGCAGGATGTGGTTGACCGGGCGCTTCACCGGGGTCGCCGTCAGCTTCACGTCGGCGCCGGTGCAGGGCGCGTCGGCGTCACCGCCGCCCCCGGAGGGCTTCTTCGTGGATTTGCCGGTCGACTTGGCCGGGGCGCCGGTGTGCTTGCCCGAGCCCGTACCCACTCCCTTGCCCGAGTCCGAACCCTTGCTGCCCGCCGCGTCACCCGCCGTCGGAGCGGGGGCGGCGGTCGCCGGGGCGGAGGCCGAGGGCTGGTCGCTGGACAGTGCCGCGTCGGAACCGCTGTCGCTGCCGCAGGCGGTCAGGGCGAGGGCGGCGATGAGCGTGGTGGTCGCGGCGGCGGCGATGCGGAAGGAGGTACGCATGATGGTGGTGCTCCCCGTGTGTCGGTAAGTCGGTGTTCCGGACGCCGTGATGGCGTCAGGCGCGGTAGTGGTGGATCAGCGTGATGAGGGTGGCGATGGACGCGGCCAGAACGACGACGGCCATCGAGTCCGCGAGATTGAACCGGACGCGGAATCGCATGGGCTGCTCCCGGAACGAGCTGTTCGGTTGCTTGCTACAGCTACCTTGCGGGCCGGTCCGACGGCCCCGCAACGAGCAAGGGACAATGGGGGAAGCTGGAACGCTGAAACACCCTTTGACCTGGGGAAATGACCTGTCCCTGGAATGCGTTCCTGGGATGGCTGGGGAGGGAACCGGGGCATGGCGACAACCGAGTCCGAGCAGCTCGCGGCGCTGCTACGGGAGTTGAAGGACCGCTCGGGACGCAGTTACGGAGTGCTCGCGGGCCGACTCCACATGAGCACCTCCACGCTGCACCGGTACTGCAACGGAGACGCGGTCCCGAACGAGTACGCGCCCGTCGAGCGGCTCGCCCGGCTGTGCGGGGCGACCCCCGAGGAGTCCGTCGAGCTGCACCGGCGCTGGATCCTGGCGGACGAGGCGCGGCGGCGCGCGCGGGGTACGAACCCGGCGCCGACGGCCGCCGAGACGCCTTCCGCGCGCGAGCCGGAACCGGCGCCCGCCGCTGCTTCTCCGGCAGCCCCGGCCGATCGGGGCGAACCGGCCGCTGCCTCCGAGCAGATGGCCGCGGAGCCCGCGTCCGAGCCGGTCGCAGGGACCACGGCCGAGCCCGTGAAAAGGGAGGCGGCCGTCGAACTGCCCGACGTCGTGCCCACCGCCTCGCACGCCCCGACACGTAGGGGCAGGCTGAGCAGCCGCAAGGTGCGGCTCGCGCTGATCGGGGCCGCCGTCGTCGCGCTCGCCGTTCCCGCTGTCGCCGTCGCGAGCCTGTCCGGCGACGACGACAAGAGCTCCACGGTCGCGGACGCCAAGGAGAGCACCCCCGCGCCGAGGACCCCCTCCGGGCACGCGCCGAGCGGCTCGCCCAGCGCCGCCCCGAGCCCGTCGGCTGCGTCGCCGAGCGCCTCGGTGTCCTCCGGCCGCCCGAAGCCCTCGCCGAAGCCGGGATCCGCCGGCGGCGCCCCCGTGAGCGTGGGCATCAGCTCGTACGACTGGGAAACACCGTGCGGCAAGTTCTATCTGCTCGACCAGAAACCCGGCGCGGTGCCGCCGCCCCCGACGAACCTCCAGGACCGGCGCTCCTGGGCGCGGGCGCTCAACGGGGTCGACGGCGAGGCGCTGAAACTCGAGCTGACCGTGACCGGCAAGAGCGCGGAACCGGTGGTGATCACCGGAATCAACGTACGGGTCGTGGGACGCCAGGCGCCCCTGAACTGGACGGCGTACTCGATGGGTACGGGCTGCGGCAGCGGAATCGTCCCGTACAGCTTCGACATCAACCTGGACGCGGCCCAGCCGGTCAGCAAGCCGGTCGCCGGGCAGCAGGCCGACACGAAGATCCCGGCCCGCGACTTCCCCTTCAAGGTGTCCACGTCCGACCCCGAGGTCTTCGACCTGAACGTGTACACCCAGGCGAACGACGTCACCTGGTACCTGGAGGTCTCCTGGACCAGCGGCGACCGCTCGGGCAAGGTCCGGGTGGACGACAACGGCAAGCCGTTCCGCACCAGCGCGGTCAAGGGCCGCCCGGCGTACGAGTACCGCCCGGACACCAACGTGTGGGACCACCTGGAAACCGGGTGAACCAGGCGGCCCCGCACGGGAGTTGGCGATACTAGAGGCGCTCGGGCGTCCGGATGCCGAGCAGGGTCATCCCCTGGGTGAGCGTCCGGGCGGTCAGGTCGCAGAGGAACAGGCGGTTCTCGACCTGGGCCTCGGTGTCGGCCTTGAGCACCGGGCACTGGTCGTAGAACGTCGTGTACAGCGACGCCAGCTGGTACAGGTACGCGGCCAGCTTGTGCGGGGCGTACTCGGCCGAGGCTTCGTAGACGAGGTCGCCGAACGCGTCCAGGTGCAGACCCAACGCCCGCTCCGCAGGGGCGAGTTCGAGCTCCGGGTGGGCGGCGGGCGAGATGTGCTCGGCCTTGCGGAGAATCGACTTGATGCGGGCGTAGGCGTACTGGATGTACACCGACGTGTCGCCGTTCAGCGACACCATCTGGTCCAGGTCGAACTTGTAGTCCCGGTTCGCCGACGTCGACAGGTCCGCGTACTTGACCGCGCCGATGCCGACGTACCGGCCGTTCTCGACGATCTCCGCCTCGCTCAGGCCCACCTTCTCGGCCTTCTCGCGCACGACCGCGGTGGCCCGCTCGGCGGCCTCGTCGAGGAGGTCCTCCAGCTTGACCGTCTCGCCCTCACGGGTCTTGAACGGCTTGCCGTCCGCGCCGAGCACCGTGCCGTAGCCCATGTTGTGCGCGGTGACGTCGTCGCCGAGCCAGCCCGCCCGGCGGGCCGTCTCGAAGACCATCTTGAAGTGCAGCGACTGGCGGACGTCCACGACGTAGATCAGCGAGGTCGCGTTCAGGTCGGTGACCCGGTTGCGGATCGCCGAGAGGTCGGAGGCCGCGTACCCGAAACCGCCGTCGGCCTTCTGCACGATGAGCGGGACGGGCTGGTCGTCCTTGCCCCGGATCTCGTCGAAGAAGACCACGAGCGCGCCCTCGGAGCGCACGGCGACGCCGGACTCCTCAAGGAGCCGCGCCGTCTCCGGCATCAGGTCGTTGTACGCCGACTCGCCGACGATCTCGTCGTCCCGGACCTCCATGTCCAGCTTCTCGAAGACCGAGTAGAAGTAGACCTTCGACTCGTCCACGAACTGCTGCCACAGCTCCAGGGTCTCCTTGTCGCCGGACTGGAGGGCGACGACCCGCCTGCGGGCGCGCTCCTTGAACTCCTCGTCGGCGTCGAAGACCGCGCGGGAGGCCTTGTAGACCCGGTTCAGGTTGCTCATGGCCTGCTCGCCGTCCACGGCGTCGGCCGGGGCCAGCTCGCCGGGGTTCTCGATCAGGTACTGGATGAGCATGCCGAACTGGGTGCCCCAGTCGCCGATGTGGTGACGGCCGATCGTCTGCTCGCCGGTGAAGTCGAGCATGCCGCGCAGCGCGTCGCCGATGACGGCCGACCGCAGGTGGCCGACGTGCATCTCCTTGGCCACGTTGGGCTGGGCGTAGTCGATGACCGTGACGCCCGGGTTCTCCTTCAGCGGCACGCCGAGCCGGTCGTCGGCGGCGCGGGCCGCGAGCGTCTCGATGATCGCGCGGTCGGCGAGCGTGATGTTCAGGAAGCCGGGTCCGGAGACCTCGATCTCCTTGATCGCGTCGCCCTTGACCTCGTCCACGACCTTCGTGGCGAGCTCGCGCGGGTTGCCCTTGAGCTTCTTCGCGAGCGCCAGGATGCCGTTGGCCTGGAAGTCGGCCCGGTCGCTTCGTCGCAGCAGCGGGTCGGTGGAGCCGGCCTCCGGCAGGGCAGCCGAGAGGGCGTCCGCCAGGCGCTGCTGGACAGTGGAAGCGAGGGAATGGACCGAGGCCATGAGGTGCCGTTCCTGTCGGGAGTGAGGACGTTTGCCCCCCGATTCTCCCACGCGGCCTCCTCCCCTTTCTCCCGAGATACGGGCAACCCCCGAGGAGCTCGTTCCGTCTGGGAGAATGGGCATGCCAGCCTCTCCCAGGCATACGAGAAAGAAGGACGTGCCGACCGTGGCTCAGAGCAGCACCGAGACCGACTGGGTCTCCCGTTTCGCGGACGATGTCATCGCCGAGTCGGAGCGACGTGCGCCTGGCAAACCGGTCGTCGTCGCGTCCGGCCTTTCGCCCTCCGGCCCCATCCACCTGGGCAACCTGCGCGAGGTCATGACCCCGCACCTGGTCGCGGACGAGATCCGCCGCCGCGGGTACGAGGTCCGCCACCTCATCTCCTGGGACGACTACGACCGCTACCGCAAGGTGCCGCTGGGCATCCCCGGGGTGGACGAGTCGTGGAACGAGCACATCGGCCGCCCGCTGACCTCGGTCCCGGCGCCGGTCGGTTCGGCGTACCCGAACTGGGCCGAGCACTTCAAGGCCGCCATGACCGCGGCCCTCGCGGAGCTGGGCGTCGAGTACGACGGCATCAGCCAGACCGAGCAGTACACCAGCGGCGTCTACCGCGACCAGGTGCTGCACGCGATGAAGCACCGCGGCGACATCGACGCGATCCTGGAGCAGTACCGGACCAAGAAGGCGCCGGGCAAGAAGTCGCAGAAGCCGGTCGACGAGGCCGAGCTGGAGGCCGCCGAGGGCTCGGGCGCGGCGGCCGAGGACGACGGCACCGGCTCGACGGGCTACTTCCCGTACAAGCCGTACTGCGGCGGCTGCGGCAAGGACCTCACGGTCGTGACGGCCTACGACGACGACACCACGGAGCTGAGCTACACCTGCTCCGCGTGCGCCTTCTCGGAGACCGTGCGGCTCAGCGAGTTCAACCGCGGCAAGCTGGTCTGGAAGGTCGACTGGCCGATGCGCTGGGCGTACGAGGGCGTGATCTTCGAGCCGTCCGGCGTCGACCACTCCTCGCCGGGCTCCTCGTTCCAGGTCGGCGGCCAGATCGTGTCGATCTTCGACGGCGTCCAGCCGATCGGCCCGATGTACGCCTTCGTCGGCATCAGCGGCATGGCCAAGATGTCCTCCTCGAAGGGCGGGGTCCCGACCCCGGCCGACGCGCTGGAGATCATGGAGCCGCAGCTGCTCCGCTGGCTGTACGCGCGCCGCCGCCCCAACCAGTCGTTCAAGATCGCCTTCGACCAGGAGATCCAGCGGCTGTACGACGAGTGGGACAAGCTGGAGGCGAAGGTCGCCGACGGCTCGGTGCTGCCCGCCGACGCGGCCGCCCACGCCCGGGCCGCCCGCACCGCCGCCGGTGAGCTGCCGCGCACCGCGCGCCCGCTGCCCTACCGCACCCTGGCCTCGGTCGTGGACATCACCGCGGGCCACGAGGACCAGACCCTGCGCATCCTCAGCGAGCTGGACCCGGACAACCCGGTGTCCTCGCTCGACGAGGTGCGCCCGCGCCTGGACCGCGCCGAGAACTGGATCTCCACCCAGGTCCCGGCCGACCAGCGCACCCTGGTCCGCGAGGAGCCGGACGCCGAGCTGCTCGGCTCGCTCGACGACGAGGCCCGCGAGTCGCTGCGCCTGCTGGTCGAGGGCCTCGACTCGCACTGGTCGCTCGACGGGCTCACCACGCTCGTCTACGGCGTGCCGAAGGTGATGGCGGGCCTGGAGCCGGACGCCAAGCCGACGCCCGAGCTGAAGGTCGCCCAGCGGTCCTTCTTCGCGCTGCTCTACAAGCTCCTGGTGAGCCGTGAGACGGGGCCGCGACTGCCCACGCTGCTGCTCGCCGTGGGCGCCGACCGGGTGCGCAAGCTGCTCGCCGTCTGACCTGCCGCGGGTCGAAGGGCCGCCACCGATTCCGGGTGGCGGCCCTTCGCCGTGTCGTGGCCCTGACGGTCGTCGGTGCCCTCCCGGCCGTCTGGGGCGAGGGCGCCAAGAAGGACCGGCAGGCCTGATCCTGACGCACTGTCAGGCGATGTGGTCCTCGGTGAGTTCGGCCTCGAAGCGCTGCTTGAACTCCGGGTACAGCTTGCGCAGCACGGCCGAGCTGCCGGGGTAGCTCACGCCGTGGACGTCCGTGAGGTTTATGTCGAGCGCCTCGACGGTCGGGTAGTCGCTGTGCTGGTTCACATAGCGGCGGAAGGCGTCGTAGGCGACGCCCGCGAACTCGGCGAACTCGGCGTCCGTCGGTACGGGTTCCGCGTACGCCTCCTGCTCCTGCGCGGGCTGCGGCCCGGCCGCGCGCGGGCCGGGGACGCCGAGCCGGCGTTCGCGGCCGGGACCCGCCGGGACCATCACGGGCTCCTGGTCCGGGCCCTGCTCGGGCTGGGGCTGCTCCGGCGTGAACGCCGGGTCGTAGGTGCCCTCGTAGACCTCGGGCGAGACGTGCTGGGCGGCGAACCAGGGGCTCTCGTGCGTGGTGGGCTGCTCCGGCCCGGCGTGGGCCTGCTCCTGCGGGGCGGCGGGGGGCGGGGCCTGGAGCGGGGGCTCCTCGGGGGCGGAGTGCGCGTGGGCCGGGGGCAGTTCCGGCTGCGGCTCGACGCGGGCGGCCGCAGGCGGGGGCGGCAGGAGCACCGGGTCCATGCCGGCGGCGGCGAGGCCGGCGGGGGCGGTCTCGGCGAGCGGCACGCCGAACTTGGCCAGGCGCAGCGGCATCAGGGATTCGACGGGTGCCTTGCGGCGCCAGGCGCGGCCGTAGACGGCCTGGAGGCGGGCGCGGTAGACGAGGCGGTCCTGTTCGAGCTTGATGACCTGCTCGTAGGAGCGCAGTTCCCACAGCTTCATGCGGCGCCAGAGGCGGAAGGTGGGGACGGGGGAGAGCAGCCAGCGGGTGAGGCGGACGCCTTCCATGTGCTTGTCTGCGGTGATGTCGGCGATGCGGCCCACGGCGTGCCGGGCCGCCTCGACGGCGACGACGAACAGGACCGGGATCACCGCGTGCATGCCCACGCCCAGCGGGTCCGGCCAGGCGGCGGCGCCGTTGAAGGCGATCGTGGCGGCCGTGAGCAGCCAGGCGGTCTGGCGCAGCAGCGGGAACGGGATGCGCATCCAGGTCAGCAACAGGTCGAGGGCGAGCAGCACACAGATGCCCGCGTCCACGCCGATCGGGAAGACGTAGGAGAAGTTCCCGAACCCCTTGTGCAGCGCGAGCTCGCGGACCGCGGCGTACGAACCCGCGAAACCGATCCCGGCGATCACCACGGCGCCCGCGACCACCACCCCGATCAGGATGCGGTGGGTCCGAGTCAGCTGAGTCGCGGCCACCCGCGTCCCCTCCCCTTGTCAAGCAACTGGCGGGCACAGCCTGGCACATGCGTACGGAGTCCGGCCCACAGGGGAGGGCCGGACTCCGTACGGTGGCGTGAGCGCTACTTGTTGTTCGCGGTGGCCACCGCCGCGACCGCCTCCTTGGCGGTGACGGTGGCGCCGTCCTGGACCTCGTTGGTCTGCGGGGCGTCGGCGCCCTGGTAGCCGGTGCCGTTGTAGTCGACGGTCACCACGGCGTTGGCGGTGCGCACCACCACGACGCCGTACTTGAAGTCCGCGTCGGTCTTCTTCAGGTCGAACGTGATCGCGGTCGCCTGGTCGCCGACCCCGGAGAGCGGCGTGGCCTTCACGTTCTTCGCGTCGGCGGTCGCCTTGGCCGCCGAGACCGCCCGGTCGTACTGCTTCTGGGCCAGCGCGTCGCCGGTGCCGAGGCCCTGCGCGGAGTCGTAGCGCTTGAAGTCGACGTCGAGCCAGCGGTAGAGCGAGCCCTGCACGCCCTTGTCGTCGAGGCCGTTCCAGGTGCAGCTCGCCTGGGACTGCGGGTCGGAGGTCTTGCCGACCTCGCCCGCCTTCGTCTTCGCCTTGGGGACGTACTTGTCGATCGACGCCGGGGTGATCGACTGGCACGCCTCGGGCAGCTTCTTGAACTTCGCCGGGGCGAGGGAGGGCGACGCGGAGGCCTGCGAGCTGCCGGACGCCGTCGCGCTCGCCGTGTCCTTCTTCTTGTCGCCGCCCGAGTCGGAGGAGCAGCCCACTGCGACGAGCATTACAGGGACCGCGGCACAGGCGAGGACACGGGCGAGCCGGATGCGCGGGGCCGGGGCGTGGGCCTTTTCGGGGGTGGCCGGGGCTGATCGGTGCATGATTCCTTCGCTCTTCGTTCTTCGCGCTGGCGCGCTATTCGCTGAACTGCTCGACGAGCTTGCCGGCCAGGGCCTGGGCCTGCTCCTGCAGCTCCTTGCTGTCGGGGACCGCGGCGGATGCCACGGCCTGGGCGGTGTACTCGATGGTCACGATCACATTGGACGTACGGAAGACCACAGTGACGGTACGTTGTCCGGTCGCCGATCCGCCGTCGGTGCCGGACGGGGACGATACGTCGTTGAGGAACGCGGCGTCGCCGAGCCCGCTGAGCCGGCGGGGCTGGACGCCGTCCGCGCCGCCGCTGCCGGAGGGGCTGGGCGAGGCCGGGGCGCCGGTGGGCGAGCCGACCGGGACGGAGGGGGCGCCGGCGGCGGGCGAGACCGAGGAACCCGCGGTCGCGGAGACGGACGGCGCGGGGGCGGAGCTCTTGGGGGCGGGCAGGTTCGCCGCCGTCTCCTTCTTCCCGTACAGCTGCTTGGTCTGGTCGTCGTCGCTCACGGTCGGGTCGTACGAGACGACCCGCTCGAAGTCGACCGTGAGCCTGCGCACACCCTCGGGCGTCTCGTCCTTCCAGCGGCAGCCGACCCGGCGGTCGGTGTCGTAGGTGAGGTCGGCGGTGCCCGCGTACTCCTTGGTGGCGTCGGCCTCCGCGAGGGCGGCCGCGCCGGGCAGCATGTCCTTGAGCGCGCCCTTGTTCACGGCCCGGCAGGGCTCGGGGAGGGTGCGGTACTTGCCGGGCTGCGCGACCGCCGACTTGGGCACGCCCGCCTTGGAGTCGGCGGTGGAGCCGTCGCCGCCGGAGCCCGAAGAGCACCCGGAGGCGAGCGCCACCAGGAGTGCGAGACCAGGCACGTACGCCTTTCGCTGCACGGTTTCCAGGCTCCTTTCAGCGGGACGACGAAGGGAAAAGCAGTTGCCGCCCGTGGGCGGTGGCCGGACACAATGTGTATCGCACGCGCACCTGTGAACGCCGGTCCACTTTCCTGGTTGTGGGTCTTGGCACCAGTTTTTGCCATTCGTGCGGTTCTGGGCGTTGTTTGCCGTTTTCTGCCCTCGGGGGATCAAGGAATTATGTCGTACACGGAGATGCCGGGCGCACGGGTGCCCATCAGGATGTGGACCGATCCGGCGTCCATCGACGCGGGCGCGCTCCAGCAGCTGCGCAACGTGGCCACCCTGCCGTGGATCAAGGGCCTCGCCGTGATGCCGGACGTCCATTACGGCAAGGGCGCCACGGTCGGCTCGGTCATCGCGATGGCGGGCGCGGTGTGCCCGGCCGCGGTGGGTGTCGACATCGGCTGCGGCATGTCCGCGGTGAAGACCTCCCTGACCGCCAACGACCTCCCGGGCGACCTCTCCCGGCTCCGCTCGAAGATCGAGCAGGCCATTCCGGTGGGCCGCGGGATGCACGGCGACCCGGTGGACCCGGGCCGGCTGCACGGCTTCCCGACCTCGGGGTGGGACGGGTTCTGGGAGCGGTTCGGCGGCATCGCGGAGTCGGTCAGGTTCCGCGAGGAACGGGCCGCGAAGCAGATGGGAACGCTCGGATCAGGCAACCACTTCATCGAGTTCTGTCTCGACGAGACGGGTTCGGTCTGGCTGATGCTGCACTCCGGGTCCCGGAACATCGGCAAGGAGCTCGCCGACTTCCACATCGGCGAGGCCCAGAAGCTGCCGCACAACCAGGGCCTGGTGGACCGCGACCTCGCCGTCTTCGTCGCGGACACCCCGCAGATGGCGGCGTACCGCAACGACCTGTTCTGGGCGCAGGAGTACGCGAAGTACAACCGCGCGATCATGATGGCGCTCTTCCAGGACGTGGTCCGCAAGGAGTTCAAGAAGGCCAAGGTGACCTTCGAACCGGTCATCTCCTGTCACCACAACTACGTGGCGGAGGAGCGGTACGAGGGCATGGACCTGCTCGTCACGCGCAAGGGAGCGATCCGGGCGGGCTCCGGCGACTTCGGGATCATCCCGGGCTCGATGGGCACGGGCTCCTACATCGTGAAGGGGCTCGGCAACGCGGCGTCCTTCAACTCCGCCTCGCACGGCGCGGGCCGCAAGATGAGCCGGAGCGCGGCCAAGCGGGCGTTCTCGACGCGGGACCTGGCCGAGCAGACGCGGGGCGTGGAGTGCCGCAAGGACGCCGGTGTCGTGGACGAGATCCCGGGTGCCTACAAGCCGATCGAGAAGGTGATGGACCAGCAGCGCGACCTGGTGGAGGTCGTGGCGAAGCTGAAGCAGGTGGTGTGCGTCAAGGGCTGAGCGGCCGGCTCCGGCGTCCAGGGGTGAGTGCTCGGCTCCGGCTGCTCGGGCTTGCGCGGAGGCGGATCTGACCCTGCTCAGGGACCGGGAGTTGGCACCGGTCCGCCGGGTGCGTGGGACTCCGGGCCGCTGTGAGCCCGGGGGAGCGCGGCCGGGCCGGGGGCGTGAGCCCCCGGCCGCCGCCTCTTCCCGGCCCGCATGCCGGGAAAGCGCCGGAAGGGGCGCGCGGCTGTGCCTTCGGCGAGCCGAGGGCCTGCCGGGCACTGCCCGTATCACGAGGACGTACCGGGGAGGGGTCCGGTTTTGTCCGGGCGGCAGTGGCAGAAGCCGCCCGGTGTCCGCGGGACGCCCGGCAGGGCATCGTCTGCCCATGCCCTGCACTGCCGGTTCTGGCGTACGCGGACAACGTCCTCGTGACAGCGGACGTCAGGCGATCCGGCTTCGTCCCTCCCGGGGCGTGCCATTGATCGTCCTCATTCAGCATGCAGGAAGCGGCGGTTGTTTTCCGCTGAAGATTTATCCGCTGAAAAGCGGGGTGGGAAAAGATCCGGCCCGGTGGGCGGGATATCTGTGGCACGCGGTGGCTGAGTGCCGCCGGTGCCCTGCCGGTGCGTCAGGCCGTGGCCTGGCCGGGGTGGGGCGGGCGGTCGTCGATGAGGCGCTCGTCGGACAGGGCCCACTGATAGGTGAGTTCCTGAAGCGTGGACGCTCCGAACAACTGGCGCAAGGTGTGTACCTCCTTGGAAAGGCTGCGCAGCCCGATGCCGAGGCGCTGGGCGGTGAGCCGTTGCTCGATGCCGCGCGCCATGTCGCGCAGGATCTCGCGCTGGAGCAGCGTCGTGCGCGTCCCCGGCCGGCCTTCCGAGCGGGGTGCGCCGCTGTGCGGATCGCCGTTCCAGGGGTCGGCGCGGCGCCAGCACTCCTCGAAGACCTCGGCGATGAACGCCACCACGGCCCGGTCCCGTACGTGCCAGGAGGCGTGGCCGGGTGCGGAGTTGACGATGTGGTCCGAGATGAATGCCTGCCGCCGGTCGATCACGACACAGCGCTGGAACTGGGTGACCTGGGTACGGAACTGGGCTCCCCGGCCCGTCATCGCGGTCACATAGGCGCGGGTCTCCACGTCCTCGCGGCCGGTGTCGAGGTAGAGGCTGCGGATGTGGACTCCGCGGGCGAGCGCCGCGCGGTCCCGCTCCTCGACGGCCTCCCGCTGGGCGGGGGTGCGCGGGCCGCTGGGCTGTGCGGTGAGCAGCTCGGCGCGGGCCTGGCCGACGGCCTGCTCGATCCGGGCGTTGACGAGCTCGGGCTCGCCGAGGAACTCCGAGCCCCGGCCCGAGCGCCACTTGGCGCGCTCGAAGTGCAGGCTCAGCTCGTCGGTGACCAGCGGGATGCGGGCCGCGAGCGCGGCCTTGGCGGCCATCCGCCGCAGCTCGTCGTCCAGCCGGCGGCGGCCGGCCTCCTGGGGGTCGAGCGCGATGGGCAGGTGCGGCAGATGCGGATCGGTGGTGACCAGGCCCCACTCGGCGAGCTCCGCGAGCGCCGCGGCGTCCCGCTCCGGATCGACGTGCTCATGGCGGGTGACCCGGGCATAGACCTCGACGGCGGCAGGGGACAACGCTCTGGCCTCGGCCGCCCGGCTGTCCGGTTCGCCCATGTCTGCCCCCGTTGCGCCGCTGCGTGTGTGCGCCCTGCGTACGTCCGCACCCCGCTACCGCTTGATCCATGCATACCCCATCGGTCAGCGTACCTGTGGGGTCTCTCCTGGCGGGTGCCTCGGTGGCCACCCCCGAAGGGGGCGGGCACCAAAGCTGTGCCCGGAGGGGGCCGACCGTACCCGACCCGTCCACGAAAGGGCACACCTCGCCAATCACCTCCCGGCCCGCGCTCCGGCCGTGATGGCCGTGGCCGTCCTCGTCCCGCCCGCGGTGACCGCGGTGCTCCCAGCCCCGGACGACTTCGTCCCCGTCCGGGGCCGTCGTGCTGTCGGCGGGCCGTGCCCCCGCCGGGCCGCACCGGCCGAGCGGCGCTCCGCGGCCACCCCGGGCAGCCGGGGAATCGATCCGCTCCGACAATGGGACGTACGACGCCGACAATGGAACGTACGCCGACCATGGACGCGCACCGGCTCGCCCCGGTGCACGCCGAGCACCCGGCCCGGAGCCGATGGCAGAGTCGGGACCGAAAGTCGGGAGCGGCTGTTCCAACCGCGCGGCCAGCGGCGAAGTCGCCGGCCGCCCGTTACCGGGGGAGAACCACAGATGGACAAGCCCGCTCTGCGCTCCCTGCTGCGCGAGCGCCGCGCGCTGATCAAGCCCGAGAGCCACGGGCTGAGCAGGCCCACCCGGCAGGGGCGGCGGGCGCCTGGCCTGTCGCAGGCCCAGATCGACCAGATCCTGCACCGCGCCCCCGACACCTACGGCCGACTGGAGTCCGGCCGCTACCCCAACCCGCCCGCGGACCTGCTGCAGGACGTGGCGCGCCTGCTCGGCATGAACGAGCAGGAGTGGATAGCCCTGTGGCGGTACTGCCTGGGCCAGGACCCACCCTTCCCCCTGCACTCGCAGTCCGGGGAGGAGATCCCCGGCGTGTGGCAGGAGGCCGTCGACGGCATCGGACACATGGCGTACGTCAATGACCGGTCGTGGAACCTGCTCGCCCACAACGAACGCTGGTGCGAGATGTTCCCCGGTGGCCGGGTGCCCCAGAACACCATGCGCTGGATGGCGCTCGACCCCGCGGCCCGGGAGACCCTGACCGACTGGGAGCACTCCTGGGCGCCGCTCGTGCTGCCCCAGCTGCGGGCCGCGCTGGCCGCCGACCCCACCGACCAGACGCTGGCCCAGATCGAGAAGGAGGTCTTGGCGGACCCCCTCGCCGCCGAGATCTACAACCGCGCCAGCGCCTATCTGCACCTCGACGGTGACGAGCGACCCCTCAACCACGCGGCCCAGGGCCCCGGCTGGGTGACGATGTGCGCCGCCCAGCCGATGGCCGCACCGGGCGCCCGCATGATCATTCTGGTCTTCCACGCGGGCGAGAAGCGCCGCCACACGAGGATGCCGATGCTGCGCGCGAAGGTGCAGTAGGGGCGGGTCAGGGGTGGTGGGGGCGGTGGGAGTGCTGCTGGGCGCCCCCGCACCCTCGGGCCGCACCTGGCATCCGGTCGGTTACGGCTCGCGGTGGATCTTGGTGTTGGAGGCCTGGGCGCGGGGCCGGACCACGAGCAGGTCGATGTTGACGTGGCTGGGCCGGGTGACCGCCCAGGTGATGGTGTCGGCGACGTCGTCGGCGGTGAGCGGCTCGGCCACTCCCGCGTACACCTTGGCGGCCTTCTCGGTGTCGCCCCGGAAGCGCGTCGTGGCGAACTCATCCGTCTTCACCATGCCGGGCGCGATCTCGATGACCCGCACCGGACGCCCCACGATCTCCAGCCGGAGCGTCTCGGCGAGCACCCGGGCGCCGTTCTTCGCGGCCACGTAGCCGCCGCCCCCCTCGTAGGTGGCGTGGCCCGCCGTGGAGGACAGGATGACGATCGTGCCGTCGCCCGACGCTTCGAGCGCGGGCAGCAGGGCCTGCGTGAGGTTGAGCGTGCCGATGACGTTCGTCTCGTACATCTGCCGCCAGTCGGCCGGGTCGCCGGTGGCGACGGGGTCCGCGCCCAGCGCGCCGCCCGCGTTGTTGACGAGCACCCCGATGGTGCGGAACGCCGTCGCGAACTCGTCCACGGCGGCGCGGTCCGTCACGTCCAGCGCGTACGCCGTCGCCTGGTGGCCCGCCTCGTTGATCTCGGCGGCCAGCGCCTCGATCCGGTCCTTGCGGCGGGCCGTGAGCACCACGCGGTAACCGGCGGCGGCCAGTTGGCGGGCGGTGGCGGCACCGATCCCGCTGCTCGCTCCGGTGACGACGGCGATCGGGGTCCCGGCGGCAGTCATGTCGTGCTCCTCGCGCGTGTGGTGACCGGCGCTGCGGTCGTGGCTGGGGTGGTCGGCGGCGGCTCGTTCCCAACGCCGGTGACCGATGGGGCTGGACGGTGTGGACTGGACGGTGGGGGACTGGGGGCTGTCCGCGGTTGGACGGTGGTGGTCGAAGGGGTGATCGAAACCGCTACGCGGCCAGGATAGGCGGGCCGGGGCTCGCTCGGGCGGGGCGGGGCGATCTTCAACGGCCCCGCGGGGCGTACATGATCACGGCCATCCCGACCAGGCAGATCAGGGCGCCGGTGACGTCCCAGCGGTCGGGGCGGTAGCCGTCCGCGACCATGCCCCAGGCGATCGATCCCGCCACGAAGACACCGCCGTACGCCGCGAGGATCCTGCCGAACTCCGCGTCCGGTTGGAGGGTCGCCACGAAGCCGTAGATGCCCAGCGCCACGACCCCCGCGCCGATCCACACCCACCCCCGGTGCTCCCTGACACCCTGCCAGACGAGCCAGGCCCCGCCGATCTCGAACAGGGCGGCCAGGACGAACAGGAGAGCTGAACGAGCGACGAGCATGGGATCAGGGTGGCATGGGGCGGGCCGGTGTCCGGGACCGCGTTCGGGGTGGCGTTCCTTGGAAATATGGGGTGAAAGGTACCTTTCGCTCATGGTGGTTCGTGTGATGAGCAGATCGAGCAGAGCTCGCTGGTCGAGCGCGTTCGGCAGGACCCGCGAGGCGAGCACGTTGGGCGGGACCGGCGGGACCGGCAGAACTCTCGGCTCGGGCGGGTTCGGCGGGACGGTCAGGTCGGGCGGATCCCGCGCGTTCGGCAGGACCCGCGAGGCGAGCACGTTGGGCAGGGCGCTCGGCTCGGGCGGATTCGGCGAGAGCGGCAGTCCTCGCGTGTTCGGGGTCGTCGGTGGCCGGGCGGCTCTGCGTCCGGCCGCGGTGCGCGGGACGCTGGCAACGGTCGTCGTCGCCGTACTGGTGGCAGCGACGCTGATCGCCACCGGCACGTCGAGCGGGGCGACCGATGCCGGACGCGGGGGCGGACCCGGCGCGGCGGCACGTCCCGTGCTGTCGGCCGTGACCGCTCCCGATCCGGCCGCGGCAGACGGCGCCCGGGGTGAGGCGGATGTCTCGTATCACGGTCATGTCTCCCTCTGGAACGGCCACGTCGGCGTCTGGCTCGCGACGGCGAACCACGGTCCTTCCCCGGTCTCCGGCGCCACCGTGCGACTCCGGTTCTCCCTTGCCTTCGATCCCGGTGCCACCCTGCCCCCGAGCTGCCTGCGCACCGGCCCCTCGGCGGTGCAGTGCGGCACCGGCCCGATGCGGGCCGCGGGCAACGGCGTCCAACTCGCCCTCGACCTGGCGACCCTGGGCACCCCCACCGAGGTGGGGCTCGACATCGACACCGTCTGGAACGGCGGCATGACCGACCACAATCCGGCGAACAACACCCACCACGTCCTGGCCCCGGCCACCGGCGACCCGTACACCTTCTGACGGCGGCGCCCCAGGGCTTCCCGGGGTGCACCAGTCCGGTGTCCTCACCCCCGCTGCTGGATGACCGCCCGCGGTTGTGCCCGGCCCGTCCAGCGGGTGAGAGCCGCGTGCAACCCCGGCGCGTCCGGGCGGTCGCTCGCCCAGGCCACGTATCCGTCGGGGCGGACAAGGAGCGTGCTGCCGCGCTCGCTCTTCCAGTGGGCGCATATCGCTCCCTCCGGCGCCGGTACCCTGCCGTCCCGGGGTGTCACGAGGACGAACCCGCCGCGCCGCAGCACCTCGTAGAGCCGCCCTTCCGCAAGCTCCACATCGGGGGCGCGCTTCCCGGTCAGCGGGTGCGATCCGCGTTCCGCCGCGTACGAGATGCCGAGGCCGCTGATCATTCCCATCGCCTTGTCGGAGGCCGGTCGTACGGCGTTGAGGAACCGGGTGAGCAGGGAACGGGTGGCCCGTTGGAGGGGGTTGTGGGCCATGGCGAGCCGCACGATCGAGCCGCTGCTGCGCAGCACCATCGCCCCGACGGGGTGCCGCTCCGCCTGGTAGCTGTCGAGGAGCGCCTCGGCGTCGGCGGTGCGGCCGCGCAGCACGGCGGCGAGCTTCCAGGAGAGGTTCGCCGCGTCCTGGAGGCCGGTGTTCATGCCCTGGCCGCCCGCGGGGGAGTGGACGTGTGCGGCGTCCCCGGCGAGGAAGACGCGGCCGACCCGGTAGGCCGGCGCCTGGCGTTCGTCGCTGTGGAAGCGGGAGATCCAACGGGCGTCGTGCATCCCGTAGTCGGAGCCGAGGGCCTCGCGCGCGATCGTGCGGACCTCGTCGAGGTCGACGGGGGCGGTGTCGGGCACCTGGCGCTTCCGATTCCACCCCATGATCCGGTAGTAGCCGTCGCCGAACGGCGCGATGAAGGCGAAGGAGTCGCCCGAGCCGTTGACGGTGAGCATGTTCTCCGGCTCCTCGGCGAGCCGCACGTCAGCCAGCACGATCGAGCGGATCACCGACACCCCGGGGAAGGGCAGCCCGAGGGCCTTGCGGACGCCGCTGTGTACGCCGTCGGCGCCGACCAGGTAGCGGGCCCGCACCCTGACGGGCTGCTCGCAGTCGCCGTCGCACAGCTCGGCGGTCACCCCGGTGTCGTCCTGCTGGAGGCTCAACAGCTCGGCCCCGTAACGGAATTGGGCACCGGCCGACAGCGCGCGCCGTTCCAGTAGCCGCTCCACCTCGTACTGCGGAGTTATCAGCAGGTACGGGAAGCGCGAGCGCAGCCGGGTCAGGTCGAGGGACAGGCGGCCGAACAACCGCAGCCGTTCGATGGTCCTGCCCCGCTTGATCAGTTCGTCCGCCAGGCCGCGCGCGTCGAGCATCTCCAGCGTGCGCGCGTGGACGCCGAAGGCGCGCGTCATGTTGCTGATCCCGTGGGCCCTGCGCTCGACCACGGTGACGCTGAGACCCGCCGCGGCCAGGTCGCCCGCGAGCAGCAGTCCGGTCGGGCCGGAGCCGACCACGAGCACGTCACTGGTCGACGGGGTCTCGGGCCGGATCGTGGCGCGGGCGGCGCCGGTGGAACGCGCGGGGGTGGGCGAACTCGCCGCGCCCGATGGGCTGGTGGGGTCGGTGGAGCGGGCGGAGCCGGTCGAGTCGGTGGTGTCGCGCATGGCTTCCTCCTCGGGGCCAACAGTTGTTGGTCAACGCTTGTTGGCAAATGTAGAACCGCCGAGACTGGCGTGTCAACACCTGTTGGCCTACATTTGTTGGCATGACGACCGAAGCCCCTTCCGGAAGCCCTCGCCGCACCTCCGGCGCCACCAAGGCCGCGATCCTGGAAGCCGCCCGCGAGCGCTTCGCGACCGACGGCTACGAGCGCGCGACCATCCGGTCCATCGCCCGGGACGCGGGGATCGACCCTTCGATGGTGATGCGCTACTACGGGAACAAGGAGGGCCTGTTCGCCGCCGCCTCCGAGATCGACCTGCGCATGCCGGAGCTGGGGAGCCTGCCCGGCAAACACATCGGGGCCGCCCTCGTCGCGCACTTCCTCGACCGCTGGGAGGCCGACGACGTGCTCACCGCCCTGCTGCGGGTCGGCGTCACCAATGCGGCCGGCGCCGAGCGGGTGCAGACGATATTCGCCGAGCAGTTGATCCCGGTCGCCACCGGAGTCTGCCCCGATCCCGACGACGCCCCGCGCCGCGCCGTTCTGGTCGCCTCGCAGATACTCGGCATGGCGATGGCCCGCTATGTGCTGCGCATCCCGACCGCCGTCGCGATGACTCGGGAGGAAGTGGTCGGCTGGCTGGCCCCCACCGTGCAGCGCTATCTGACGGCCGAGCGGCCTTAGGCCCCAGCGCTCAGAAGCCCTTCCGTGGCAGTACGAGGCAAAGCTCTTCCGTGCCAGCACGCGGCATTCCTCTGCGCCGTAGACTTTCTGCATGGCACAGAAGAAGCGTTCGGGCGAGCCGACCGGGCCCGACCGGGACGGGGTCCTGCGCGATCTGGGCGCGGTCTCGCGCCGCTACATGGCCTCGTACGCGCTCTTCAACCAGGCCCTCGCCGACCATCTTGGGCTGCACCCGACGGACCTCCAGTGCCTCAACCTGCTGGGCCTCGAACCCGGGCCCGTCACCACGGGGCGGATCGCCGGGCTCACCGGGCTCACCACGGGGTCCGCGACCCGGCTCGTCGACCGCCTCGAAAGGGCCGGGTATGTGACGCGCCGCCGGGACACCGAGGACCGCAGAAAGGTGCTCGTCGAGGTGGTGCCCGAGCGGATGGCGGAGCTCGGCAAGGTCTGGGGCAGGCTCAACGGCGCCTGGTGGGAGATGTTCGACGCGTACGGGGACGAGGAGATCGCCTTCATCGCCACCCATATGCGCCGGACGGTCGACCTCAGCGCGAGCCAGGTCGAACGCCTCAGAAGCGGCAAGCTCTGACGGGCCCGCCGCGCGACCTCGCCGTCCCTATCCGGCCTGTTCCGCCGGGCAGGGCCCGGCCGTGCCGAACTCGCGGACGGCGTCGTCGACAATCGCCTCAAGACTGGCGTGGTGCGCCCCGCGCCAGTAGACGCGCTCGCAGGAACCGCACTCCGCGAAGACGTCGTACGTGGTGCGCGTGCCGTGTTCCAGGCGCGCACCCACCGATTCCTTGTCGGCCTCTCGTAGGGGTGCGTTGCAGGCGGTGCAGCGCGTCCAGGGCGCCAGGACCGGCGCGAACCGGCTGAGTACGTCCCGGAGTTGCTCGTCGGTGCGGTGGCTGTAGACGTAGGCCCCGGCCCAGAGCTCGCGGCGGTGCAGCAGCCCCCGGTCCCGGGAGAGCATGACGCGCTGCTCCCGAGCGGAGAGCGCGGCGAGTGCGGGGTCGCCGATGTCCTCGCTCTCGTACGCCGCGTCGACACCGAGCAGCCTCAACCGGCGGGCCAGCGTGCCGAGATGGACGTCGAGCAGGAAGCGCAGAGGGGCGCCCGGCACCTGCTGTGGGCGCTCGACGGCGCGCACCTCGATGAATTCGCCCGCCGCCGGAATGTGCGAGACCGGGACCTCGCGTCCGTCGGAGAGCAGCCGACCGGCCTCGGTGAGCGGAACACCCAGCGATTCGACGACGTGGCCGAGGGTGGACACGCCGTCGGTCACCACGGCGCTGCGTCCCTGTCGGCGCTTCGGCGGAACGAAAAGGTGCAGCTCGGGGGCGAAGTCGATCTGGATCTCCGGTCCATTCACGCCGTCAGGATCGCATTCCCGCAGGGGTGTGGGCCAGGCATTTCAGGGCGCGCCCCGGTGTCTGCGCCGGAGCACCGGGGGCTCGCTCTGGTGCGCCGACCCGCTAGGGACGGAAGGCGTCCGCGTTTTCGCGGGCCCAGTCCTCGAAGGTGCGGGCCGGGTGACCGGTCAGCTCTTCGACGACGGGTGTGACGGAGTCGGGCCGACCGTCGCTGGAGGCGAAGTAGCTGAGCAGTGCGTCGGCGATGGCCGGGGGCATGAACTCGGCCGTCGACTCCTTCCAGGCCTGACCGCTCACGGCGTTCACGGTGAGGGGCCGGCCGATCACCTCGGCGAGTATCGCGACCTGCTCCGCGGCGCTGAGGGAGGCGGGCCCGGTGAGGTGGTAGGCCCGGCCCCGCAGCTCGGGCCGGGTGAGCACGGCGAGCGCGGCTTCCGCGATGTCCGCCTCATGGATCGGGCTGGACTGGGTCTCGGGGTAGGGGAGGTCCACGGTGCCGGTCGACTTGATCGCCCAGGCCCACCCCAGGGCGTTGCCCGCGAAACCGCCGGGCTGCAGGAAGGTCGACTGGATGCCGGAGCTCTCCAGGCCTCGCTCGACCGCGCGGTGCATGGCCGCGATGGCGTTGGTGTCGGCGTCGGGCGCGAGGACGGAGCTGGAGGACAGCAGCACGATGTGCTGGACCCCGGCGGCCTTCGCCTCGGAGAGGAACGCCTCGATGTGCTTCGGGTTGGCGTACAGGAAGACCGACTCGACACCGGCCAGCGCGGCCGGGAAGGTCGCCGGGTCGTCGAGGTCGCAGACGACGCGCTCCACCCCCTCCGGAAGGCTCAGCTTGTCCGGGCTCGCGGATGCCGCTCGCACGGCGACGCCGTGCTGGTGGAGCAGCGGGATGAGGGCGGCGGCGACTTTGCCGCGGCTGCCGGTGATCAGAACGGTCATGGTCTAAAAGCCCTTCGTGTCAAGAAAGTTGAAGTACTCCCGCAGTACTGGCCCCTATGGGGCGAGCGTACGTCGCGGGCGGCCGCCGGGGCAGTGAGCTCTTCCGGCGGACCTAGCCGACCGGGCCGCGCTGTCGTGGCGGATCGGCCTGCGGGTGGGGTGGTGCGTGAGGTCATGGGTGGCGCGTGGGGGCTTCCCGACGGCTTCCCCGCTGCCGGCCGCTGGCCTTCAGGCCCTGGGGCAGGCCGGGAGTCCGTGCCACTGCTCTGCGCTGTGCAGAATCTGCGTCACGCAGATAAATATCCAGGAGGGCGGCGCCTGCGTCAAGCGCCTTATTCTTCGGCGCCGGGAAGGCGGCTGAGGGGAGACGGGAGGATGCCTGGGGAAATGCGTGGGGAGAGGCGGATGGCGCGCGGGGGTGGGCCGCGCGGTGGGCCGGAGACGCGGCCTCTACCCTTCCCGCATGAAGATCATTGACCTTGAGCCGGGTGACCGGCGTCTGACGGACGACCTGCTGCCGGTTCTCACAGAACTCCGACCGCACCTCACCGAAGACCTCTTCGCCGAGATCTACGCGGAGGGGCACGCCCAGGGGCTGCGCTTCACCGCCGTCTACGGCGACGACGGGGTCTGCGTCGGCGCCGCCGGGTGGCGGATCATCGTCAACACCGTGGCGGTGCGCAAGCTGTACGTCGACGACCTCGTCACCGCCGCCACCGCCCGCTCGACCGGCGTGGGCCACGCCCTCCTCGCGCACCTGGAGGGCCACGCGAGGGCGGCGGGCTGCACCTCCCTCAACCTCGACTCCGGCACCCACCGCACCGACGCCCACCGCTTCTACTTCCGCGAGCGCATGGCGGTGACCGCCTTCAACTTCAACAAGGACCTGGACTGAGCTCTGGGAAGGGCGGCGGCCCGAAGGAGGTCAACCTCGTCGCCGACAAGGCAGGTTGAAGCGTGACCCTCCGCCTGCCGGGAGCCATGGCCTCCAACTGAGTCAGCTTCTGGCCGAGTTGAGGTCAGCCGCCCGATCCCAGATCGATCCACCAGTCGTTCGACCGGAGCAGCGTGCCCGGCGGGTACTCGAACTCGACCTCGCCGGCGCACTCGAACCCGGCCTTGCGGCAGGTGGCGTTGGAGGCGGCGTGATCGACGGACGGGTAGGCGTGCAGACGACGCGGGCCGCCCGCTGAGCGGGCCGCCTCCACGACCGCCAGGAGCGCCGCGGCGGCCAGACCGCGGCCCTGGTATTCGGGAAGGATGCCGTAGCCCGTCTCGTACACCGCCTCGCCCTGCCATATGCGGGGCCAGTACCCGACCGATCCCACGGCTTCGCCCGTGCCGTCGAGGACGACCTTGAACATGCGCCCCTCGGTGGCGGGGCGGGCGCTCATGGCCGTGTACTTGCCGTGGCGGGCCAGGATCTTCTCCTCGGACTCCGGGCCGCCGAGGTGGTCGGTCATCTCCGGGGCGTTCTTCCTCCGCAGCAGACCGAGGTCCGCGTCGGACCAGGCCTCCAGCCGGACGTGCGGGGGAACTTCACGTGTGGTGTCACTCATGTCCCCGACGGTAGGCGCCGGGTCTGACAACGGCCTCGGATCAGGGGCGGGAGGCCGCCGGGCGCAGGGCCGAGGGCGGTGCGCCCAGCGTCGCCGTGAAGTCCCGTACGAGATGGGCCTGGTCGGCGTAGCCCAGTTCGGCGGCCAGCCGGGCCCAGTCGACGGCGTCGTCGGACTCGGCGTGTTCGAGGGCTTCGTGGATGCGGTAGCGCAGCACGACCCACTTCGGGCCGACGCCCACGCAGGCCGCGAAGAGACGCTGCAGGGAGCGTGCGGACAGACCCGCCTCGCGGGCGAGGGCGTCGACGCGGCGGACCGTGCGGTCGTGGCGGATGCGGTCCACCAGCTCCATCGCGAGCTCCGCCTGGGGGTCGGGCCGCGGATCGAGGCCGAGCAGGAAGGCGTCGAGGGCGGCCACGCGGTCCTCGTCCCGGTCCGGGGAGAGGACCGCCGTGGGGTCGGCCCCGGGGAAGACCGGGTCCGCGGGAATGACCCGGTCCGTCCACTGGGAGACGGGGAAATCCGGTGCGAAGGGCCGGAAGCCGCCGGGGCGGAACTGGATCCCGCACACCCGCCCGCGCCCCGACAGCTTCCGGGTGTCCAGGGCGAGCCCGACCCCCGCGAGCTCCAGGAAGTCCGGGCGGCCGTCGTCATACCGCTGGAAGACCACGTTGACGGAGGGGTGCGGCACCACATGGGAGGCGTACGGCCGGGGGAGATCCCAGTCGATCAGCCAGTAGTGCTCCAGATAGGGGCGCAGCGCGGGAGCCGGTTCATGGCGGCGGAACCGCACGTGCGCGAAGAGGTCGGAGGCGTCGACAATGCCGCGCGTGTCGCGTCGCGGGCCGGGACTCTGCGCTGACATGGCCCGATCCTATGGAGCGGTTGCCCTTGAGGAAGCGGCCACCTCTTGAAGAGGGTGCGGCTCTGTTCTGTACCGGGCACCTCTTTAAGAGGTCGTCGCTCCGGTCTTCAAGAGGTCGTCGCTCGGGCCCTGCAGTGTCTCAGGGGGCGGCCGTCCGTCGGGTCCGCCGGGTGAGCCAGTGCAGGGCACCCGCGTACAGGGCGAGCACGAGGGCGAGCAGCGGGTAGTACGCGGGCGGCAGCGCGGTCATGCCGATGAGTGGGCCGAGGGGCGACAGGGGCAGCAGCAGACCGGTCAGCGCCAGAATGCCGGCGGTGACCGGGACCTTGCCGCCGCGTCCCGTGCGCAGCAGAACCATCACCAGGGCCTGGGTCAGCAGGTTCTCGGTGAACCAGCCCGCGTGGAAGGCGGTTTCGGCGCGGGTGTGGCTGACCGCCCAGACCAGCACGGCGAAGGTCGCGAGGTCGGCGGCGGCGTTGAGGACGCCGAACCCGGTGACCGTGGCGAGGACTTCACGCGGACGCAGCTTGAGCGGCCGCCGCAGCGCTCCGGCCTGGGGGCGGTCGTAGGCGAAGGCCAGTTGCGCGGCGTCGAAGCACAGGTTCTGGACCAGGACCTGGGACGGCAGCATGGGCAGGAACGGCAGCAGCAGACCGGCGGTCAGCATGGCGATGACGTTGCCGAGGTTTGAGGAGAGTGTGATCCGCAAATAGCCCGCGATGGTCGCGCCGCAGCCGCGGCCCGCCACGATGGCGTGGTCGAGGGAGGTCAGATCCTTGGCGGCGAGTACGACGTCGGCCGTCTCGCGGGCCACGTCCACGGCCTCGGGCGGGCAGATGCCGACGTCAGAGGCGCGCAGCGCGGGCAGGTCGTTGACGCCGTCGCCGAGGAACCCGGTGACGTGCCCGCGTTCCCGCAGGACCCGTACGACCCGGGCCTTCTGCTCGGGGGAGCAGCGGGCGAAGACAGTAGTGCGGTCGGCGAGTTCGCCCAGTTCGGTGTCGCCGAGGCCGTCGAAGGAGGCGGCGGTGACGACCTCGCCGGGTTCCAGGCCGAGTTCACGGCAGGCGCGGGCGGCCGTGCCGGGGTGGTCGCCGGTCAGCACTTTCACGGCGATGCCCCGGTGGAGCAGTGCGGAGAGGGCGTCGGCCGCGGTCTCCGCCGTGGCGTCGCGCAGCCCGACCAGGCCCTGGAGGGTCAGTCCGCGCTCGTCCTTGGTGGTGTACGGGCGGGTGGCGGCGGGCCGTTCCGCGAGCGCCACCGCGAGGACACGGAGCCCGTCCGCGGCGAGGCGATCGGCGAGCGCGACGGCCCGCTCGCGTTCGTCGCCGGTCAGCGCGCACCGCTCCAGGACGTCCTCGACGCCGCCCTTGACCACCAGGGTGTGGCGGCCGAACCGGTGCGGCGTTCTGACCACGGCGGTGGACAGGCGGCGTACCGGATCGAAGGGCAGGACGGTGACCGCGTCGTACTCCAGGGCGTCCAGGCCGTCGGGGAAACGTTCCTCGGCGGCGTCGAGGAGGGCTTCGTCGAGTGCGTCGGCGCTGGGCAGTTCGGCGAGCTGCACGGTCCACAGGCTGTTGACGGCGGCCCAGTGCAGTACGGAGTCGTCGGGCGTGCCGGACGCGTCGAGCGCGCAGTCCAGGACCGGCCGGTCCTGGGTCAAGGTGCCCGTCTTGTCGAGGCAGACGACGTCGACGGCGCCCAGGTCGTGCAGCGCGGGCAGCCGCTTGACGATCACCTGGTGCGTGCGGGCCAGCGCGGACGCGCCGCGCGCGAGGGTGGTCGTCACGATGACCGGCAGCATCTCCGGCGTGAGCCCGACCGCCACCGCCACCGCGAACGGCAGCGTCTCCAGGCCGCGCCCGCGCAGCGCGGCATTGGCCATCAGGACCAGCGGCGGCGTGAGCAGCATGAAGCGGATCAGGATCCAGGAGATTCCGTACACCGACCGGTCGAAAGCGGTCGTGCGCCGGTCGTTCCCGGGCAGTTTGTCGGCCCTCGCGAACCGGGTGTCGCCGCCGGTCGCGATCACCACGCCGGTGCCGCCGCCGGAGGCCACGCTGCTGCCCTGGAAGCAGACCTCGGGCCGGTCGAAGTCCTGCGCGTCGAGGGCGAGAGGCTGTGCCTCGGCCGACGAGAGCCGCGCCGACGGCTCGTCCACCGGGTACTTGGGCACCGGCGCGGACTCCCCCGTCAGCGCGGCCTGATGCATCGTCAGGCCGGTGGCCCGCAGCAGGCGCAGATCCGCCGGTACGAGATCGCCGGGCGCCAGGCGCACCACATCGCCCGGGACCACCTGGTCCACGGGCACCTCGCGCGGGACCGGCGCCGCCTCCTCGTCCGACCTGCGCAGCACGGTCGCGGTGCTCGCCACCAGCTCCCGCAGGCCCGCCGCCGAACGGTCGGCGCGGTGCTCCCCGGCCGCCCGCAGCGCACAACTCACCACTACGAGCACCGCGATGACCGCCGCCGTGGCCCAGGCCGCGACAGCCGCCGAGACCAGGGCGAGGCTGGCGAGCACGGCCGTGAACGGGTCGCGCAGGCTGCGCAGAAAAATGATCGGGAGCGAGGGAACTCGGCGCGCGGGAAGGACGTTTTCCCCATACCGCAGGAGTCGTTTCTCGGCCTCGGACTCCACCAGCCCCCGAGGGCCCGAGCCGAGGGAACGCAGCAGCTGCAGAGGAGTGCTCCTTGACAACTGCAGAGAAGAGATCCGCTCAGGCGCCCAGGTCACGGACGAGTCCCGACGGTCCCGGCAGCTTCACGCCCTCGCCCAGCCGGGCGACCAACCAGCGCACCATCTGAGCCACATCGGGGTCGTCGACGAGATATACGACCCGGCGTCCCTCCCGCCGGGACCGCACGAGCCCCGCGAGTTTCAGCTTCGCCAGATGCTGACTGACGGCCGGCAGCGCACCGCCGACCCTCTCGGCCAGACCCGACACATCGGACTCGCCGTGGCTCAGCGTCCACATGATGTGCAGCCGCGCGGGCGAGGCAAGGAGTCCGAAGACCCCCGCTGCCTCGCCGAGCACCTCGGCCGACGGGTCGGTGCCGCTCGTCGTGGTCACCGTCGTCTCCCGTCTCCTGGATGTGGTGGCTGTTCCTGTCGCCCCCGGGCAGCCAGTCTAGAGGCGCCGGCTCACAGGGACACGAGGGTCACCTCGGTTGCCTTCACGCTCGACCACACGGCCGCGCCCTCCGCGAGTCCCAGCTCGGCGGCCGCCTCCGGGGTGATCTCCGCGATCAGGTCGGGCGACTCGGCGGACCCGATGAGCACCCGCAGCCTGCTTCCGCTCGCGGTGATCTCCCGTACGGTGCCGGGCCAGACGTTGCGGGGGCTGCCATCGGGACGCTTGCGGTGCACGGACACGGACTCCGGCGCGATGATCGCCAGTGCCCGGCTGCCCTCGCGCAGTGGCTCGGCCGCGACGATCCGCCCGCCGCCGGCCAGCGCGAGCCCGTCGCCGTTCGCCTCCCCGGCCCACGCGTTGCGGCCCAGCATCCGGGCCACCCAGGGGGAGCGGGGATTGCGGGTGACCTCGGCGGGCGGCGCGTCCTGGAGCGCGCGCCCGGCATCGAGTACGAGGACCCGGTCCGCCAGGGAGACGGCCTCGACCGGGTCGTGGGTCACCATCAGGCAGACACCGGCGAAGCCCGCCAGGTGGGTGCGCAGGGTGTGGCGCACATGGGCCCGGGTCGTCTGGTCGAGGGCCGCGAGCGGCTCGTCGAGGAGCAATAGCCGGGGGCGTGCGGCGAGCGCCCGCGCCAGGGCCACGCGCTGGGCCTGGCCGCCGGAGAGCTGTGCGGGCTTGCGCTGGGCGAGGTGCCCGACACCGAGCCGGTCCAGCCAGTCCTGGGCGGCGGCGCGTGCCGCACGCCGGGAGACGCCTTGTGCGCGCAGCCCGTACGCCGTGTTGGCGAGCGCGGTCAGTTGCGGGAACAGCGCACCGTCCTGCGGCACCCAGGCGACCCCGCGCTTGTGCGGCGGCAGGGTGGTGACGTCGAGCTCGCCGAGGCGCAGGTCGGCGTGCGCGCGGGGGGTGAGGCCGAGCAGGGCCCGCAGCAGGGTGGTCTTGCCGGCGCCGTTCTCGCCGACGACCGCGATGGTGGTCCCGGGGTCCGCCTCCAGGGTCAGCTGATTGAAACCGGTCACCTCGGCGTGCAGCGCCCAACTCGCCTCATCCAGAGCTGAGTTGGGGATTTCTGCGGGCCGGGGTGCGCCCGGGCGGGCGGCGCCCTCCGGGCCGCGGGGAGAGGCGGTCGTCCCGAAGCCGGGGCGTGCGCTGTCGGGGTCGGCCGGGCTCGTACGCGCCGGGTCGGTGTCCGGCGGCGCGGTGTCCGCGCGTACGGGGGCGGCGGCTGAGCCGCGTACCGAGGCGGAGCCGGTCCAGCGGCCGCGCAGGGCCACGAGCACCGCCATGGCGATGGCGAGCAGCAGCAGGGAGACGGAGGTCGCGGCCTCGGGGGAGTCCTGGAGCAGGAGATAGACCTGGAGCGGCAGGGTCTGGGTGGTGCCGGGGAGGTTGCCGGCGAAGGTGATCGTCGCGCCGAACTCGCCGAGCGCTCGGGCCCAGGTGAGCGCGGCGCCCGCGGCGAGGCCCGGCGCGACCATGGGCAGGGTCACCGTGAGGAAGACCCGGAAGGGCGAGGCGCCGAGCGAGGCGGCGGTCTCCTCGTAGCGGGGTCGCAGCCCACCGAGCGCGCCCTCCAGGCTGATGACGAGGAACGGCATCGCGACGAAGGTGGCGGCGACCACGGCGCCGGAGGTGTGGAAGGGGAGGGTGATGCCGAAGGTGCCCTCGAGCCAGGGCCCGAGCAGCCCGCGCCGCCCGAAGCCGAGCAGCAGGGCGACACCGCCGACCGTGGGCGGCAGCACCATGGGCAGCAGGACGAGTGAGCGCACCAGGGCCTTGCCCGGGAAGTCGACCCGGGCAAGCAGCCAGGCCAGGGGCACACCGAGAAGAAGGGAGAAGCCGAGTGCCCAGAACGAGACGACCAGCGAGAGCCGCAGGGCCTCGGTGACATCGGGGCCGGTCAGGTGCGTGCCGAGATCGCTCCAAGGGGTGCGGGCCAGGATGCCGAGGAGCGGCATCAGCAGGAACGCGACGGCGAGCAGCGCGGGCAGCGCCAGAGCGACGGGCGGACGCGGGCGGGAGCGGCTGCGAGTCATGGGAGGTCCCGGTGTCCTGATGGCGCGGGGCCTGCCCGCCCGGTGTGAACGGGCAGACCCTGCACAGTGGTTGAGCGTGGTGGACCGGACGGGCGCGCGGTTACGGCTGCTGGAAGCCGGCGCCCTGGAGGATCTTCTGCGCCTCGGGAGAGGACAGCCACTTCACGAACGCGGCGGCGGCGTCCGCGTTCTTCGAGGTCTTGAGGGTGGCGGCCGGGTACTTGGCGACGGCGTTCTGGGCGTCCGGGATGTCGACCGTGTCGACCTTGCCCTTCGCGGAGGCGGCGTCGGTCTTGTAGACGATGCCGGCGTCGGCCTCGCCCAGCTCCACCTTGCTGAGCACGGCGCGCACGTTCGGCTCCTGGGAGACCGGCTTGACCGTGATCTTCTGGGCGTCCAGGACCTGCTTGCTGTACCGGCCGACCGGCACCTCCGGCGCCGCGAGGACGACCTTCAGATGGGTGTCGGACAGGTTCTTCAGGCCTTCGACCTTCTTCGGGTTGCCCTTGCCGGTCGCGATGACCAGGCGGTTTTTGGCGATGACCGACGCATCGTTCACGCCCGCCTTGAGGCCGTCCATGGTCTTGGTGTCCGCGGTCACCAGGGCGTCGGCGGGCGCGCCCTGCTTCACCTGGGCGGCGAGCTCCTGCGACCCCGCGAAGGAGAACTTCACGTGGGTGCCCGGGTGCTCCTTCTCGTAGGCGGCGCCCGCCGCCTTGAAGACGTCGGTGAGCGAGGAGGCGGCGAGGACCGTCAGCTGAGCCGCCTTCGGCGCGTCGCCGGAACTGCCGGACGGCGAGGCGGTCTTGTCGCCCCCGCTGCTCTTGTCGCTGCCGCAGGCGGCGGCCAGCGGGATGAGCAGGGCGGCGGAGACGACTGCCGCGGCGGCGCGGCGGCGCCTGGTGCTGAGAGCCATGACAGACATGGGTGGTGCTCCTTCGGATGGTGGTCGAGCCGCGCCGGGAGGAGAGGGGCTTCCCCCTGCCGGGCATCCGGGCCGGATGTCCTGGGAGGAACGGGGAAGGGCGACGCCGCGGGGACGTTCGTGAGAGGCCTGACGCCGACCTAGGTGCGGTCGATGTGCACGCTGGTGGACTTCACCCGCGCGGTGGCCTGCATGCCCACCTCAAGGCCCAGCTCCTCGACGGCCTCCCGGGTCAGGAGGGAGACCAGCCGGTGCGGACCGGCCTGGATCTCGACCTGGGCCGCGACGTCACCGAGCTTGACGGCGGTGACGATGCCGGGAAAGGCGTTGCGGGCGGAGGTGTAGGGCACCTCTTCCTCGCCGTTGGAGGACTGGCCGACCTCGATGGAGAAGGCGGCCAGGTCCCGCCCGTCGATGAGCCGGCGGCCGCCTTCGTCGCGATGGGTCGTGACGCGGCCGCCGTCGGCCCAGCGGCGCACGGTGTCGGGGCTGACGCCGAGCAGACGCGCTGCCTGGCCGATGGTGTAGGACTGCATGTGCGCCAAGATAAGCGGCTTCGCGCCGCATACACAAAGGATCCGTCCGAACCTACACGGCGTTTGCGAGGCCGAATGGATGAAGGTCCAAGCTGGTCGTCGCGCCCGGTCGGGCGTTGGGTCCCGCCGCCCTCGGCGCAAGCCCGTGCCCCGCGGGACCTTGGGCCCGACCTCCCGAAAGCGGCACGGTCGTCCCGGCCGTGCGGTGCCGGGAAGGTCGCGGTCCGGTCAGCCGGTCAGGGCCACACCAAGCAGTACGGCTGATGCCCCGCCTCATGCAGCCGGTGCGAGAAGTCCTGCCATTCGTGCAGGAGTTGATAGACGTTGAAGGCGTCACGCGGGCCGCCGCGGTCCGGGACCGTGGACCAGATGAAGGCGGCTGCGCCGACCGATTCCTCCCCGACGCCGCGCAGCGGGTCGACGACCGTCATGGGGAGCTTGACCACCGCGTAGTCGGGGTGGAGCACGACCAGTTCCAGGGGTGGGACCTTGTGCAGCGGTATGCCCTGGATGCCGGTGAGGACCATCGCGGCCATCGTCTCCGGTTTGATCTTGGTGAACATGCCGCCCATGCCCAGCTCGTCACCACCGAGCTCCTCGGGGCGCATGGTCACGGGCACCCGCGCCGCGGTCGCGCCGTCCGGAGCGCCGAAGTACTTGTAGGTCACCCCCACCCGGCCACTTCCGTTCCCCGCCCCTGCGACGTCCCCGACCCGGTCGATCCGGTCCTGGGCGTCGCGTCGCCGGTGCCGTCCCCGACGGTGGGCGCGCTCGGGACCCCGGTCATCGGTCCCTTCGCCCAGTCCGCCACCGCGATGCATATCCTTCACCCGACTGCTTGTAGCCCGACTGCTTTGTAGATGGCACGGCCCCCACCGCGCAACCCGATCATCCGCCGATGCAACTCGATCATCTGCGGATCATCGTGTCATTGACCTCCCCCGCGCGGGTGCGGTGAAACACCAGTCCGCAAGAACGTCCGGCCCTCTGCCACCATGGCGTGTGTGAGCTATCCGTACGAATACGACGCCCCAGTTTCGCAGAACCTCTTCGACCGCGCGTCCGCCGTGACGCCCGGCGGCGTGAACTCCCCCGTCCGTGCCTTCCGGGCCGTGGGCGGTACGCCCCGGTTCATGGTGTCCGGTACGGGTCCCTACCTGACCGACGCCGACGGCCGCGAGTACGTCGACCTGGTGTGCTCGTGGGGCCCGATGATCCTCGGGCACGCGCACCCGGAGGTCACGGCCGCCGTGCAGGAGGCCGTCGCGCGCGGCACCTCCTTCGGCACGCCCGGCGAGGGCGAGGTCGCGCTCGCCGAGGAGATCGTGGCCCGGGTCGGCCCGGTCGAGCAGGTCCGCCTGGTGTCCTCGGGCACCGAGGCGACCATGTCCGCGATCCGCCTGGCCCGTGGCTTCACCGGCCGCGCCAAGGTGATCAAGTTCGCCGGCTGCTACCACGGTCATGTGGACGCGCTGCTGGCCGCCGCCGGTTCCGGGGTCGCCACGTTCGGCCTCCCCGACACCCCCGGGGTGACCGGCGCCCAGGCCGGCGACACCATCGTGCTGCCGTACAACGACCTGGACGCGGTGGACGCGGCGTTCCACGCCCACCCGGGCGAGATCGCCTGTGTGATCACCGAGGCCTCGCCCGGCAACATGGGCGTCGTCCCGCCGGGGGACGGCTTCAACGCGGGCCTGAAGGCGGCCTGCGCGAAGAACGGCGCGCTGTACATCTCCGACGAGGTGATGACCGGCTTCCGTACGTCGAAGGCGGGCTGGTTCGGCGTCGACGGCGTGGTGCCGGACCTCATGACGTTCGGCAAGGTCATGGGCGGCGGCTTCCCGGCCGCGGCGTTCGGCGGCCGGGCCGATGTGATGGGTCACCTCGCCCCGGCGGGCCCCGTCTACCAGGCGGGCACCCTCTCGGGGAACCCCGTCGCGACGGCCGCCGGGCTCGCCCAGCTGCGGCTCCTCGACGACGCGGCGTACGACAAGGTCGACGCCGTCTCCCGGGAGATCCAGGCGCTCGTCACCGCCGCGCTCAGCAAGGAGGGCGTCGCCCACCGGCTGCAGACGGCGAGCAACATGTTCTCCGTCTTCTTCACGGCCGACGAGGTCCGCGACTACGACGACGCGAAGAAGCAGGAGGCGTTCCGCTTCAACGGGTTCTTCCACTCGATGCTGTCGCAGGGCGTCTACCTGCCGCCGTCGGCCTTCGAGTCCTGGTTCGTGTCGACCGCCCACGACGAGCGCGCGATCGAGCGCGTCGCGGCCGCGCTGCCCGCCGCCGCCCGTGCCGCAGCGGAGGCCACCGCATGAGCGAGAACACCAACGCCGGGAACGAGCTGACCGTCGTGCACCTGATGCGCCACGGCGAAGTGCACAACCCGGACGGGGTGCTCTACGGGCGGCGCCCCGGCTACCACCTCTCCGAGCTCGGCCGGCAGATGGCCGACCGGGTCGCCGAGCACCTCTCGGGCCGTGACATCACCCATGTCGTGGCCTCCCCCCTGGAGCGCGCCCAGGAGACGGCGACGCCGATCGCCAAGGTGCTCGGCCTGGACCTGGCCACCGACCCTCGCCTGATCGAGGCGGCCAACGTCTTCGAGGGCAAGACCTTCGGGGTCGGCGACGGCGCCCTGCGCAAGCCCGCCAACTGGAAGCACCTGACGAACCCGTTCCGCCCGTCCTGGGGCGAGCCGTACGTGGAGCAGGTCGTGCGCATGATGGGCGCCCTGGACGCGGCGCGCGACGCGGCCCGTGGCCACGAGGCGGTGTGCGTCAGCCACCAGCTGCCGATCTGGATCGTGCGCAGCTTCGTCGAGAAGCGGCGGCTGTGGCACGACCCGCGCAAGCGGCAGTGCACCCTGGCCTCGCTCACCAGCTTCACCTATCAGGGCGACCGGATCGTGTCCGTGGGCTACAGCGAGCCCGCCCGCGATCTCGTACCGGCGCACCTGCTGGCCGGGGCCAAGCCGGTCAAGGGCAAGTCGAAGGCGTTCGGCGCCTGACGCACCCGGCCGGCCGGACCTCCGGCCGGCCGGCCCGCGCCGCCCGGCCCCGGGTGAGCACCCCCCCCACCTCTCCGACCCGCACTCCCCACCTCGTACGGTTTAAGAAGATTTGTGCGAGCCGCGGGGAACCATCCCTGTTTCGCCCGGCATCTCACAAATTGCCCAACTGCGGTGACGCGCTTGGGTTCGAGGACGACGAGACGACGGTGCGACGCGATGGGAACGGACGGGCTTATGCGGGAGATCGGTCGGAACTTCAGCCGAAGGGGCATGCTGGGACTGGGTCTGGGGGCCGCCGCGGCGGCCGGGCTTGCCGGATGCGGCAGTTCGGGCGGCGGCGGAGCGGGCGGCAAGACCGGCGGCGACGCGGCCGGTAAGAAGGCCGACGCGAAGCTGATAGGCGACGGTTCCACCGCGGACACCGGCAAGCAGCCGCACCAGCCCGACAAGCCCGTCCCCCTTGAGCCCGGCCAGACCCCGCCCCAGTTCGTCGTCTTCTCCTGGGACGGCGCCGGCGAGGTCGGCAACGGCCTCTTCCCGCGCTTCCTCCAGCTCGCCAAGGACCACGGCGCGGGCATGACCTTCTTCCTCTCGGGGCTCTACCTGCTGCCCGAGGCGAAGAAGCGGCTCTATCAGCCGCCGAACAACCCCGTCGGCGCCTCCGACATCGGCTATCTCTCCGACCCCCATCTCAAGGAGACGCTGAAGTACGTCCGCCAGGCCTGGACCGACGGCCATGAGATAGGCACCCACTTCAACGGCCACTTCTGCTCCGGGCGCGGCACGGTGGAGCACTGGACCCCGGCCCAGTGGCAGAGCGAGATAGACCAGGCGATCGACTTCGTCACCAAGTGGAAGACGAACACGGGCTGGACGGACGAGGACCCGCTGCCCTTCGACTACCGCCACGAGCTCGCCGGCGGCCGCACCCCCTGCCTGCTCGGCCAGGACAACCTGCTGCCCACCGCGCAGAAGATGGGCTGGCGCTACGACGCCTCGTCGCCCGGCGGCACCCAGGTGTGGCCGGTCAAGCGACACGGCCTGTGGGATCTGCCGCTCCAGCAAATACCCTTCCCCGGGCATTCCTTCCAGGTCCTCTCGATGGACTACAACATCCTCGCCAACCAGTCGCAGAATTCGACCAAGGCGCCCCCGGCCAACTACCCGGGCTGGCGCAAGCAGGCGACCGAGGCCTATCTCGCCGGATTCAAGCGCGCCTACGAAACCAATCGCGCGCCGTTCTACATCGGCAACCACTTCGAGGAGTGGAACGGTGGCATCTACATGGACGCCGTCGAGGAGGCGTTCAAGGGCATCGCGGCGCAGCGCGACGAGAAGAAGGATGTGAGGCTCGTCTCCTTCAAGCAGTACGTCGACTGGCTCGATGTACAGGACCCGAAGGTGCTCGCCAAGCTCCGTACGCTGGGCGTGGGACAGGCCCCCACCGGTGGCTGGAACGCGTTCATGAAGTCCGCTTAGGCGTTCCTGACAAGGGGCTTTACGGGCAGCCAGGGGGGCGGGCAAGATCCCCGAAACCGCCATGCGAAACTTTTCACATGTCCGTGAGTCCTGCCTTCCGACGCCGTCGCACCCTGACGCTGGCCGCGGCTGCCGCGGCCGCCGGTGCGCTGACCCTGACGGCCTGCGGTTCCGGTGGTACGTCCGGTGGTTCCGGTGACACCAAGTTCGTCACCGGTACCGGCGGGATCGCCACCGTGGCCAAGGGCGGCCGCCAGAACGCCCCGGAACTGTCCGGTGAGACCGTCGACGGCAAACAGCTCGACGTCGCCTCCCTCAAGGGCAAGGTCGTCGTCCTGAATGTGTGGGGCTCCTGGTGCGCGCCCTGCCGGGCCGAGGCGCCGTATCTGGCCAAGGTCTCCAAGGACACGAAGGCCAAGGGCGTCGAGTTCGTCGGGATCAATACCCGGGACACCGACAAGGGCCCGGCCCAGCGGTTCGAGAAGGAATTCGGGGTCGACTACCCGAGCCTGTACGACCCGATCGGCAAGCTCATTCTGCGTTTCCCGAAGGGCAGCCTGAATCCGCAGGCCATTCCGTCGACGATCGTTCTCGACCGGAACGGAAAGATCGCCGCCCGCGCCCTGATGGCGCTCGACGACACGAAGCTGCACCAGATGATCGACCCGCTGATCGCGGAGAAGTGATCGCGTGATGGCACTGGCCGCCGTCGGCGGAATGAATGAGACGGTCTTCAGCGGCGCCCTTCTGGTGGCCCTGCCGGTCGCCGTACTCGGCGGCCTCGTCTCGTTCTTCTCGCCCTGTGTGCTGCCGCTGGTCCCCGGCTACCTCTCGTACGTCACCGGAGTCACCGGCACCGACCTGGCCGAGGCCCGGCGCGGCCGCATGGTGGCGGGCGCCAGCCTGTTCGTGCTCGGCTTCACCGCCGTCTTCGTCTCCGGCGGCGCCCTGTTCGGCTACTTCGGCAGGAACCTCCAGGAGTACGGGGACACGCTCTCCAAGGTCCTCGGGGTGCTGATGATCCTGATGGGCGTCTTCTTCATGGGCCTCATGCCCTGGATGACCCAGCGCGAATTCCGCTTCCACCGGCGGCCGGTGACCGGTCTGGCGGGGGCGCCGCTGCTCGGCGCGCTCTTCGGCATCGGCTGGACACCGTGCCTGGGCCCGACGCTCACCTCGGTGAACGCGCTGGCCATGGACCAGGCGAGCGCGGGCCGCGGGGCCATACTGACGGTCGCGTACTGTCTCGGCCTCGGGCTGCCGTTCGTGCTCGCGGCGGTCGCCTTCCGCAAGGCGCTCGGCGCCTTCGGCTGGGTCAAGAAGCACTACGTATGGGTGATGCGGATCGGCGGCGGCATGATGATCGTGACCGGTGTGCTGCTGCTGACCGGGGCTTGGGCGGAGCTCGTCCAGCAGGTACAGGGCTGGTCCCAAGGCTTTCAGGTGGGTGTCTGACGCATGAGCAAGACCGAATCGACTCCGGAGCCCGACCTCGGCGAGGCCGGGTCGCAGCTTTCGACCGCCCCGACCGAGGAGCGGTCCAACGGCCCGGTCGGCATCGGCGTCCTCGGCTGGATCCGCTGGTTCTGGCGGCAGCTGACCTCGATGCGGGTCGCCCTGATCCTGCTCTTCCTGCTCTCGCTCGGCGCGATCCCCGGCTCGCTGATCCCGCAGACCAGCGTCGACGAGATGAAGGTCGCCGACTTCCAGAAGCGGCACGACACGCTCACGCCGATCTACGAGAAGCTCGGCCTCTTCCACGTCTACAGCTCGGTGTGGTTCTCCGCGATCTACATCCTGCTGTTCGTCTCGCTCATCGGCTGCATCGTCCCGCGCACCTGGCAGTTCGTCGGCCAGCTGCGCGGACAGCCGCCGGCCGCGCCCGGCCGCCTGACCCGGCTGCCCGCGTACACGACCTGGCGCACCGAGACCGAGCCCGAGCAGGTCCGCGAGGCCGCGCTCGCGATGCTCAAGAAGCGCCGCTTCCGCGCCCGGATCAGCGGCGACGCCGTCGCCGCCGAGAAGGGCTATCTGCGCGAGGCCGGCAACCTGATCTTCCACGTCGCGCTGATCGTGATCCTGGTGGCGTTCGCCGCCGGCCAGCTCTTCAAGTCCGAGGGCGGCAAGCTCGTCGTCCAGGGCGACGGCTTCTCCAACACGCTCACGCAGTACGACGACTTCAAGTCGGGCTCGCTGTTCGACACCGGGGACCTGGCGCCGTTCAGCTTCACCCTGGACCGCTTCGACGCGTCGTACGAGCGCAGCGGGCCCGAGCTGGGCACGGCCCGCGAGTTCAAGGCACACCTCACCTACTCCGAGGGTGCCAACGGCAAGGCGCAGCAGAAGACCGTCGAGGTCAACAAGCCGCTCATCGTCGACGGCTCCAAGGTCTACCTGCTCTCCCACGGCTACGCCCCGTCGGTCACCGTGAAGGACGGCCGGGGCAACGTCGTCTTCCACGGCGCGGTGCCGCTGCTGCCGATGGACAACAACCTGACGTCCAGCGGCGCCATCAAGGTGCTCGACGGCTACCGCGACGCCCAGGGCAACAAGGACCAGCTCGGTTTCGCCGCGTTCTTCGTGCCGACCTTCGGCGGCAAGGGCACCGGCGCGACCCAGATGTTCTCGAAGTTCCCCGCGCCCGACTTCCCGGTCCTCAACGTCGGCGCCTACCACGGCGACCTCGGTCTCAACTCGGGGCTGCCGAAGAACGTGTACCAGCTGGACACGAGCAGCCGCTCCATCAAGCCCTTCAAGGACGCCCAGGGCAACATCCTGAAGAAGCTGCTGCTGCCGGGCGAGAGCCTCGAACTGCCGGACGGCGCCGGGTCGATCACCTTCGACAAGGGCCCCATCCCGCAGTGGGCGAGCTTCCAGATCTCCCACCAGCCCGCCAACGGTCTCGCCCTCACCGGCGCGATCGCGGCCATCGCGGGCCTCGCCGGCTCGCTGTTCATCCAGCGGCGCCGGGTCTGGGTCCGCGCCGTCAAGGGCGACGACGGCGTGACCGTGGTCGAGATGGCCGGGCTCGGCCGCAGCGAGTCCACGAAGCTTCCCGAGGAGCTGGCCGATCTCGCGGTCACGCTCATCCCACAGGCGCCGACCGCGCCGGATCCCGAACCCGAACCCTCAGTTGTTCCTGCCGAAGGGGCTGAGAAGTGAATCTCGCCGCCACCACCAATGAGAGCCTGGCGCACACCAGCAATTACCTGATCTACTCGTCGATGGCCGTGTATCTGCTGGCCTTCTTCGCCAACATGGCCGAGTGGCTCTTCGGCAGCCGCAGCAAGGTCGCCCGCACCGCGGCCGCGCTGACCGGCGCCGGGCAGAACGCCAAGGACGCGGGCACCGTCAAGGTCGAGGTCGCCACTAAGAACGGCGGCACCGCCGTCCTGGAGCGCCCGAAGGTCGTGACGCGGTCCGCCAGCGGTTCGCGCGACGTCCCGGACGGCCCCGGCGCCTCCGGCGGGGACGAGAAGGGCGACCTCTACGGCCGCATCGCCATCTCCCTGACGGTCCTTGCCTTCCTCATCGAGTTCTCCGGTGTGCTGGCCCGCGCGCTGTCCGTGCAGCGGGCGCCGTGGGGCAACATGTACGAGTTCAACCTGACCTTCTCCACGGTCGCGGTCGGCGTGTACCTGGGCCTGCTCGCCCTGAAGAAGAACGTCCGCTGGCTCGGCCTTCCGCTGGTCACCACGGTCCTGCTCGACCTCGGCCTCGCGGTCACCGTGCTCTACACCGCCAGCGACCAGCTGGTCCCGGCCCTGCACTCGTACTGGCTGTGGATCCACGTCTCCACCGCGATCTTCTGCGGCGCGGTCTTCTACGTGGGCGCGGTCGCCACGCTCCTCTACCTCTTCCGCGACCGGTACGAGACCAAGCTCGCCGAGGGCGGCAAGCCCGGCAGCTTCGCGACCTCCGTCCTGGAGCGGCTGCCCGCGGCCGCCACGCTCGACAAGTTCGCCTACCGCGTGAACGCGGCCGTCTTCCCGCTGTGGACGTTCACGATCATCGCGGGCGCGATCTGGGCGGGCGACGCCTGGGGCCGCTACTGGGGCTGGGATCCCAAGGAGACCTGGTCGTTCATCACCTGGGTCGCGTACGCCTGCTACCTGCACGCCCGGGCCACCGCCGGCTGGAAGGGCCGCAAGGCCGCGACGCTCGCGCTGATCGCGTTCGGGTGCTGGCTGTTCAACTACTACGGCGTGAACATCTTCGTGAACGGAAAGCACAGTTACGCGGGGGTCTGAGTCGGTACCCAGTACCGGGGTGGGGGCCCTCTGGGGCTCCGCCCCAAACCCCGTTCGCGCCTAAAGGGCGCTCGTCCTCAATCTCCCCCAAGGCCTTAAGGGCCAGGGGGGACCCCATGACGGGCTAAAGATGCCCCTGTCGGCCAGCACCGACCCTGCCAGGGGCGCGGGGAACTGCGCGAGCAACCACGTACGGTCCGCGGCATAACGAACTCCCCCGGAGGGGCTGGGGGAGGGGCGGGGCCGGGGCCCAAGCGGGCCTAGTCCTCGCCCCGTTCGCGCCGCTTGAGCTCTTCCTCGCGGCGGCGCAGGTCCGCCTCCCAGTCCTTCAGAAGCGCCTCGTCCTTCTTGTTCTCCTCCTTGAGGGAGGCCAGGAAGGCCGGGTTGTCGTCGGGGGCGGTCCAGCGCCCAGCAGGGTTCCCGCCCCGGACCTTGCCCGCGGCCAGCCAGGCGATCGGCCCGATCAGGAGCTCGCCGAAGAGCAGGACGATGATGATCCACACCACTTTGGGGAGGCCCTTGACCTCTTCCTCGGGGGTGTTGAGGCAGTCGATGAACGCGTAGATCCACAGCGCCAGGACCAGCAGGAACGGCAGATACCTGAGCATGGTTGGAGAGTCCCCCCGGGAACGGTTGCGGGCCGTGCCTCGGCCCCGGTGACCGGCCCAGGGTAGCGGGTGCCCGATACTTGACCCCATGGCTTACGACGATCTCCGATCGCTGCTCAGGGCGCTGGAGCGCGAGGGCGACCTCAAGCGCATCAAGGCCGAGGTCGACCCGTATCTCGAAGTCGGCGAGATCGTCGACCGGGTCAACAAGGCCGGGGGCCCCGCCCTCCTCTTCGAGAACGTCAAGGGCGCGTCGATGCCCCTGGCCATGAACGTGTACGGCACCGACCGCCGCCTCCTGAAGGCGCTGGGGCTCACGTCGTACGAGGAGATCAGCGAGAAGATCGGCGGGCTGCTGAAGCCGGAGCTTCCGCAGGGCTTCGTCGGCGTCCGCGAGGCCTTCGGCAAGCTCGGCTCGATGGTGCACGTGCCGCCGAAGAAGGTGAAGCAGGAGGCGGCCCCCGTCCAGGAGGTCGTCCTCAAGGGCGACGACGTCGATCTGGACCAGCTGCCCGCGCTCTTCACCTGGCCCGAGGACGGCGGCTCGTTCTTCAACCTGGGGCTCACCCACACCAAGCACCCCGAGACGGGCGTGCGCAACCTCGGGCTCTACCGGCTCCAGCGCCACGACAAGCGCACCATCGGCATGCACTGGCAGATCCACAAGGACAGCCGCAACCACTACGCGGTCGCCGCCAAGCGCGGTGAGCGGCTGCCGGTCGCCATCGCCTTCGGCTGCCCGCCCGCCGTCACATACGCCTCGACCGCGCCGCTGCCCGGCGACATCGACGAGTACCTCTTCGCCGGGTTCATCCAGGGCAAGCGGATCGAGATGGTCGACTGCAAGACGGTGCCGTTGCAGGTCCCGGCCAACGCCGAGGTCGTCATCGAGGGCTGGCTGGAGCCGGGCGAGATGCTGCCCGAGGGCCCGTTCGGCGACCACACCGGGTTCTACACCCCGCAGGAGCCGTTCCCCGCGCTGACCATCGACTGCGTGACGATGCGCAGGCGCCCGCTGCTCCAGTCGATCGTGGTCGGTCGGCCGCCCACCGAGGACGGGCCGCTGGGCCGGGCCACGGAGCGGTTCTTCCTGCCGCTCCTCAAGATCATCGTGCCGGACATCGTGGACTACCACCTGCCGGAGTCGGGCGGCTTCCACAACTGCGCGATCGTCTCGATCGACAAGAAGTACCCCAAGCACGCCCAGAAGGTCATGCACGCGATCTGGGGCGCGCACATGATGTCGCTGACCAAGCTGATCGTGATCGTGGACGCCGACTGCGACGTCCACAACCTGCACGAAGTGTCCTGGCGGGCCTTCGGGAACACCGACTACGCCCGCGACCTGACCGTCGTGGAAGGCCCGGTCGACCACCTCGACCACGCCTCGTACCAGCAGTTCTGGGGCGGCAAGGCGGGCATCGACGCGACCGCGAAGTGGCCCGAGGAGGGGTACACGCGGGACGGTGGATGGCCGGCGATGGTCGAGTCGGACGCGGAGACGGCCGCACGGGTGACAAGGCGTTGGAAGGAGTACGGGCTGTGAGGTGCCGACAGATGAGGGTGAACAGCGGCGCGGAGGCCGGGTCCCCCCGCCCGCGCGGGAACGAACCGGAGCGCGGACGCCAGTGAGTGCTTCAGCCGCAGCGGTCCCGCAGCCGGGCCGCACCAAGGCGTTCCTGCGCCTGGTCATGATCGAGCACTCGGTCTTCGCGCTGCCCTTCGCCTACATCGCCGCGCTGACCGCGATGTTCCAGCTCGACCGGAACATCCACTGGGGGCGGCTGCTCCTGGTCACCGTCGCCATGGTGGGGCTGCGCACGTTCGCGATGGCCTGCAACCGGATCATCGACCGCGAGATCGACGCCCGTAACCCGCGCACCGCGGGCCGCGAGCTGGTCACCGGCGCGGTCTCGGTGCGCTCCGCCTGGACGGGCGCGCTCATCGCCCTCGTCGTCTTCCTCGGCGCGGCCGCGGCGCTCAACCCGCTGTGCCTGGCGCTCGCGCCGGTCGCCGTCATCCCGATGGTGGTCTATCCGTACGGGAAGCGGTTCACCAACTTCCCGCAGGCCATCCTCGGCATCGCACAGGCGATGGGCCCGGTCGGCGCCTGGATCGCGATCACCGGGTCCTGGTCGTGGGACGCGGTGATCCTGGGTCTCGCCATCGGCATCTGGATCGGCGGCTTCGACCTGATCTACGCCTGCCAGGACGTCGAGGCCGACCGCGGCCACGGGGTGAAGTCGGTGCCGGCCCGCTTCGGCATCCCGGCCGCGATTTACGGTGCGCGCGGCTGCCACACGGTGACGATGGCCCTGCTCGTCTGGTACGCCCTCGCCACCGGCGCCGGGTTCTTCTTCTGGCTGGGACTGCTCGTCGTGCTCGGGGCCTTCCTCTACGAGCACACCCTGGTCAAGCCGCACGACCTCTCGCGTCTGAACCGGGCGTTCTTCCAGGTCAACGGCTTCATCGGGATCGCCCTTTTCGTCTGCGCGCTGATCGACCTGCTGGTGCGGGGCCTCACGCTCTAGCCACCTGACCCGGACCCGGGCGCGGGTCGCCGGATAGGCTCGGACACGTGGAGCACGTGAACGTACACAGTCAGCAGCGCAAGCCGTGGGTGGTCGGGATCTCGGGTGCGTCCGGGACGCCGTACGCGGCGGCGGTGCTGCGCGCGCTGCTGGCCGCCGGGGAGAGCGTGGACCTGGTGGTCTCGCGGGCCTCGCGCCTGACGCTGCTCGACGAGACCGGCATCGCGTTCCGCGACGCGCACTGGCAGGACGATCTGCGCACGTGGCTGGCGCGGGGCGCGGACGGCAAACCGGGCACGTTCGGCGCGGTGGACGTCTCGGACGTACGGCACTGGGCGGCCGGGGACCTGGCGGCGGGGCCCTCGTCGGGCTCGTACCCGGTGCGGGGGATGCTGATCGTGCCGGCGTCGACGGCCTGTGTGGCCGGGGTCGCGCTCGGGCTTTCGAAGGACCTGTTGCAGCGGGCCGCGAGCGTGACGCTCAAGGAGCGGCGGAAGCTGGTGGTCGCGGTGCGCGAGACGCCGCTGAACGGACAGACGCTCAAGCACCTGGTGACACTGGACGAGGCGGGCGCGGTGGTGCTGCCCGCCTCTCCGGCGTTCTACGCGGGGGCGACGCACATCCAGGATCTGGTGGACTTCGTCGCGGGGCGCGTACTGGACGCGGCAGGGGTGCCGCACGGCCTGTACCGCCGTTGGGAGGGAGAGCTGGGGTCGGGATCCGCTCCGGTCGAGCGGGGCCGGGACCTTGGAGGTGGCTCTCGCGAGAACTAGCGCTTCTTGGCGGCGCGCTTGGGGGCGCGGGGCTTCGTCGCGGACGGCTGGTGGGCACGGGACCGGTTGGCCAGGTCCTGAAGCTCGCGCATCCGGGCGTAGGCCATCTCGATCGTGTACACGGTGACAACTCCTGAAAGATCGTCTTTGATCTGCTGGAAATTTATGCAAGCAGCTGAATGATTCGCAGGGTGTCGCCCCTGCATGCCTTAGATTCTACACTTAAACTCGCGGTATCGCTGAACAATGGAAGGCTTCAGGCATATGGACGCCGTCGATAGGCAGCTCATCCAGGCACTGCGGGAGAACGGCAGGGCCTCGTACGCGGAACTGGGCCGGCTCGTCGGGCTCTCCGGCCCCAGCGTCACCGACCGCATCAACCGTCTGGAGGCCGCCGGTGTCATCACCGGATACCGCGCCACCGTGGACGCGGCCTCGCTCGGCCTCGGCGTCACCGCGCTGATCGGCATCTCGCTCTCGGACGCCGCCGACCACGAGGACGTGGCCCGGCGCCTGCGCGACCTCGCCGAGATCGAGGACTGCTGGTTCATCGCGGGCGACGACTCGTACATGCTCAAGATCCGGGCCGGGGACGTCGACGGCCTGGAGAAGACGATCCGCAGGCTCGGCTCGACCAAGGGCGTCTCGCGCACCCGTACCACGATCGTGCTCTCCACCAAGTGGGAGAACCGGGTCGGGGAACTTCCCGAGTAGGGCGGGGCGTACCTTTGGTGGAGCCTGAAAGACACACGTATGGGAGGCGGCCTTGATGGACGCGGGACTCAAGCGCGAGCTGGAGCAGAAGGTCCGGGCCGGCGAGCGGCTCAGCCGCGAGGACGGCGTCGCGCTCTACGCGTCGGACGATCTGGCCTGGCTCGGCGGGCTCGCCCACGAGGTGCGCACGCGCAAGAACGGTGACGTCGTCCACTTCAACGTGAACCGTCACCTCAACATGACCAACGTGTGCACGGCGTCGTGCGCGTACTGCTCGTTCCAGCGCAAGCCGGGCGAGAAGGACGCGTACACGATGCGCATCGAGGAGGCCGTCCGCCTCGCCAAGGCGATGGAGAACGACAACCTCACCGAGCTGCACATCGTCAACGGGCTCCACCCGACGCTCCCGTGGCGCTACTACCCGCGTTCGCTCAAGGCCCTCAAGGAGGCGCTGCCGAACGTCGGCCTGAAGGCGTTCACGGCGACCGAGATCCACCACTTCGAGACGATCTCCGGGCTGAGCGCGAGCGAGATCCTGGACGAGCTCATCGACGCCGGCCTTGAGTCGCTGACCGGCGGCGGCGCCGAGATCTTCGACTGGGAGGTCCGCCAGCACATCGTGGACCACCGCACGCACTGGGAAGACTGGTCGCGCATCCACCGCCTCGCCCACGAGAAGGGCCTCAAGACGCCCGCGACCATGCTGTACGGGCACATCGAGGAGCCGCGTCACCGCGTCGACCACGTGCTGCGGCTGCGCGAGCTCCAGGACGAGACCGGCGGCTTCCAGGTCTTCATCCCGCTGCGCTACCAGCACGACTTCGTGGACATGCAGGACGGCAAGGTCCGCAACAAGCTCCAGGCGCGCACCACGATGGCGACGGGCGCCGAGTCGCTGAAGACCTTCGCGGTCTCCCGCCTCCTGTTCGACAACGTGCCGCACGTGAAGTGCTTCTGGGTCATGCACGGCCTCCAGACCACGCAGCTCGCGCTCCAGCACGGCGCCGACGACATGGACGGCTCGGTCGTCGAGTACAAGATCACGCACGACGCCGACAACTACGGCACGCCGAACAAGCTCACCCGCGACGACCTGCTCGACCTCATCCGCGAGGCCGGCTTCCGCCCCGTGGAGCGCAACACGCGGTACGAGATCATCCGCGAGTACCCGGGCCCGGACGCGGAGCTGCGCGAGGCGCCGCAGCCGATGCGCTTCTGAACGAGGGCCCCATGGCACTGACCTTCCAGCTCGACCCGGCGGTCACCCCGGCTCTGCGGGACGACATCCTCGGCCTGTGGGCCGAGGTGTCCAACGCGGGCGGGGCCGTCGGGTTCGTGCCGCCGGTCTCCATCGAGGACGTACGGCCCGAACTGGTCAAGCACCTCGCGGCCATGGCCGAGGGCCGGATGCGGCTGGTCGTCGGGTTCGACGAGGAGGGACGCGCCGCCGCCACGGCGTTCGTCGCGTACAACACACACCGCCTGATGGCGCACTGGGTGTGGCTGTACACCGTCATGGTGCACCCCGCGCACCAGGGCAAGGGGTACGGCCGCGACCTGATGCGGGCGACCGCCGACGCGGTGCGCGGCCTCGGCGGCATCGACGCGATCCGGCTCACCTGCCGGGGCGGCACCGGCGCCGACCGGTTCTACACGGCGTGCGGTTACAAGGAGGTCGGACGGGTGCCCGGCGCGATCCGGGTCGCCGACGGTGACGACCGCGACGACATCATCATGCTGCTCCCCCTGAACTGATCCAATTGTGGGCGTGCTTCACTAGTCGGACAGGGCCACCGTAGAGAGAAGGTCAGTCGTGAACGCCGCCAAGCCGAGCGCCACCATCTGGTACACCATGCTGCGCGTGGGGATCTTCATCGGCAGCCTGGTCTTCGTCGGCCTGCTGGTCCAGTTCGGTGTGCTGCCCAAGGGGCTCGGCCACTCCAACTTCATCTGGGTGATCCTGCTCGCCCTGGTCATCTCCGCGCCGCTCAGCTTCGTGCTGCTGCGCAAGCAGCGCGACGCGATGTCCGCGCAGCTCGTCACCAAGGTGGAGAGCGCGAAGGCGAAGCTGGAGGCGAACCGGTCCCAGGAGGACCGTCTCGCCCAGTAGGCGCCCCGCGCAGGACACACCCCACCCTTCTCGTACGGCCCGGCCCCGGAGCTCACCGCTCCAGGGCCGGGCCGCCGCTGTTTCCGGCCGGGCGGGAGCGGCTTCCGGTCATCCCGGGGTAAAAGAACTGCTTTGAGGTTCTCAAAGTTCAAGTGTTAACGTGTTCGACATGACGACAGCAGCAGTGCACCAGCACCCCACCGGCGGAGCCGTTCCGCTCGTGGCGCGTCTGCATGTCGACCTCTGCCGCTGCATGTCCGCGGTCTGTTGCCGCGACGTCTGACCCCGGCATCATGCGGCGGCGTCTTCCGCGTTACGTGACCGGTCCACGCTGACCAGTCCCCTGTGAACGGGCGCCGCGCTCATCTTCGAACGTCGATCAGTCCCCGTCTCCGCTCACCCGGGAGTATGTCCGTGTCCTCCGCGACCGCCCAGGAGAAGCCCAAGCGCGGCTCCTCCATATCCTCGATATTCTCGAAGTTTCCCTTCTGGGCCCAGATCATCGCCGGCCTCGTCCTCGGCGGCCTGCTCGGCTGGCTCGCCCGCAGCCAGGACATCGGCTGGCTCAAGGACACCCTGGAGCAGATCGGCAGCATCTTCGTCCAGCTCCTGAAGCTGGCCGTGGCGCCGCTCGTCTTCTTCGCGATCCTGGTGTCGATCACCAACCTCCGCAAGGTCAACAACGCCGCCCGGCTGGCCTCGCGCACCCTGCTCTGGTTCATGATCACGTCGCTGATCGCGGTGGCCATCGGCCTCGTCATCGGGCTGCTCACCAACCCGGGCGCGGGCACGGGGCTGACCCCGAAGGACGGCAAGCTCCCCAAGCACACGGGCTCCTGGCTGGACTTCCTGACCGGGATCATCCCGACGGACGTGGTGACGCCGTTCACCGAACTCAACGTCCTGCAGATCGTGTTCATGGCCGCCGTCGCCGGCATCGCGCTGCTCCAGCTCGGCGAGAAGGCCAAGCCGATCCTCACCCTCAGCGAGGCCGTTCTGGAGCTGCTCCAGAAGGCGCTGTGGTGGGTCATCCGGCTCGCCCCGCTCGGCACGCTCGGCCTCATCGGCTTCGCCATCGCCGACTACGGCTGGGACCTCATCGGCAAGTACGCCACCTTCACCGCGGACGTCTACATCGGCTGCGCGCTGGTGATGTTCGGGGTCTACCCGCTGCTGCTCGCCACCGTCGCCAAGGTCAACCCGGTCCAGTTCTTCAAGGGTGCCTGGCCCGCGATCCAGCTCGCCTTCGTCTCCCGCTCCTCCGTGGGCACGATGCCGCTGACCCAGAAGGTCACCGAGCGGCTCGGTGTGCCCAAGGAGTACGCGTCCTTCGCCGTGCCGTTCGGCTCGACCACCAAGATGGACGGCTGCGCGGCGATCTACCCGGCGCTCGCGGCGATCTTCATCGCCCAGATCTTCGACGTGCACCTCGGTGTCGGCGACTACGTCCTGATCGCGTTCGTCTCGGTCATCGGTTCGGCGGCGACGGCGGGTCTGACGGGCGCCACGGTCATGCTGACCCTGACCCTCTCCACGCTGGGCCTGCCCCTGGAGGGCGTCGGCCTGCTCATGGCGATCGACCCGGTCCTGGACATGATGCGTACGGCCACGAACGTGGCGGGGCAGGCGCTGGTACCGGTCATCGTGTCGGCGCGGGAGAAGATCCTGGATCTGGACGCGTTCAACCGGGCGTCCGGGTCGCCCGTGGAGGAGTCCTCCGACTCCCCGGTGCCGGTCGCGGCGTAGCCCCTCCGGGGGTGCGGCCTCTGTGACCCGGGGTCGGGGCGGGCCTCCTGGGGCTCCGCCCCAGACCCCGGGGGTTCGCCCACCCGCCCGCCCGTGCAGGGGGTTGGATGGCTTGAGCCCTGGGGCTGCGCCCCAGACCCCCTGCGGGGACTTCGTCCCCTGCGCCCCTGGGGGTTTGCCCGCCCGCCCGTGCAGGGGGTTGGAGGGTTCTGTTCTGGGGCTGCGCCCCGGGACCCGGCGGGGGCTCTGCCCCCTGCGCCCCTGGGGGTTCGCCCACCCGCCCGCCCGTTGCGCGGGGTTGGAAAGCTCAGCCCTGGGGCTCCGCCCCAGACCCCCAGCGGGACTCCGTCCCCTGCGCCCCTGGGGGTTTGCCCGCCCCCCTGCCCGTGCAGGGGGTTGGGTGGTTCGGCTCTTGGGGCTGCGCCCCGAGCCAGGGCGGGGACTTCGTCCCCTGCACCCCTGGGGCTGCGCCTCGGGCCCCGCGGGGACTTCGTCCCCTGCGCCCCGGGGGGTTCGCCCGGGTAGGGGGCATGGGGCGCGGGTCCTGGGGGTTTGCTCGGCTGTTGGAACGCGGGGTTCGCTTCCACCCGCTCAGGGGCGCGGGGAACTGCGCGATCAGCCACGTACGGTCCGCGGGGGGACGAGGTGGGGTGCCAAGTCCTCCACACCCTCCCGGCCCCGCCCAGCCCCCGTCTCCCACCGGAGGTTTTCGGGAAGGGGCGGGGTGGGGGAGATCACCAGAGTCCCCGCCCCCCGCCGCACCCCCCGCACCAGCCCCCGGCTGCACGCCCACACCGCCGCCCTCGCCCGGACCGGCGACCGCCCCACGCGCTGGGCCAGGACCGCGCCCAGGACCAGGCGCCGGGCCCCGCCCACATCGGCGTACGCCGCCCACAGGCCGTTCCCGCCCGCCGGCGTACTCGTCCCCGTCTTCAGGCCGACCACCCCGTACCGCCCCAGCAGCCGGTTCGTGGTGTGGGCCTCGCCGTGGCCTCCGGGGAGCCGGACGGAGGGGGTCGAGACGATCGTCCGGAACACCTCGTTCCGCATCACCGCCCCCGCCAGCGTGAGCAGGTCGCGCGCCGTGCTGACATTCCCCGCGTCCATGCCGCAGGAGCCGGTGAACCGAGAATGGGTCAGGCCCAGTTCGGCCGCGGCCTCGTTCATCCGGCGTACGAAGGCCGCCTCGGAACCGGCGGTCCGGCGCGCGAGCAGCCGGGCGATGTTGTTGCCCGACGGGATCAGCATGAATTCCAGCAGGTGCCGCAGCGGGTACTCCTGCCCCTCCTCTACGGGCACGACCGACTCGATCGCCGAGGCGGACTCCTCGGCGGCGGCGCGGTCGACACGGATCACGGGACCCGCATCCCGCGGCCCCAGCGGAAACGCCCGCAGCACCACGTACGCCGTCATCACCTTGGTGATGCTCGCGATCGGCACCGGCGTCTGCTCGCCGAGCGTGCCCAGGCTGCCCACCCCGACGACCTCCACGCTCGCCTGCCCCTCCCGGGGCCAGGGCAGCGCGTTCCTCGACCCGACGCGGTGCGCCCCGGCGAGAGCGGCGTCGCCGAACCGGCAGGCCGTGAGCCAGGCGCGCGCGGGGAGTTCGGCGGCCCCGCGCAGGAGCGCGCTCACCGGAGCCCCGACTTCGTCCCCAGGCTCCGGCCGAGCACGCCGACGCTCACCATCGTCGCGCCGAGGCACAGCCCGACCGCGCCGAGCGTGCCGGCGGGCTGCCAGGATTCGCCCGCCGCCGAGTCCGTCAGGAAGGCGCCGGTGATCAGCACGAGGGACCCGATGAGCAGCGCCGCTCCGACGGCTCCCGTCGTCATCGTCCAGAGCGTGGTGAACCTGCGGGACCGGACCGCGGGCGTGGCGTCGGAGGGGATGTGTCCGGGGGTCTTCATGGCCTGCTCCTCATGCTTCGGGGTGACTGCTGTGGCGGCTCCGTCTCGGGGGCGGAGAGTCACTTCGAAGCCTGAACGGGCGGCGTATCAGGGCCCGGACGGTTGTGTATCGGCCTCCGCGCCGCTGTGTACCAATGGCCACCACCCCCGCTGCCCGGCAGCCGCCCTGCCCGCGCCGCCCACCCTTGCCGCGGGCCGCGCGGCGTCGACCTCGCCAAGTACAAGGGCCCCGCGATGGACGACGTCGGCCGTGACGGATACGTCGCTGGGGCCAAGGAGGCGGGTCGGACGCAGGTCGTCCTCGACCTGTGGGTCGGCAAGGACGACCTCGTCCTCAAGTCCCAGGAAGCGGGCAAGGGCAAGCAGGGCGACGAGGTCGTGACCGAGGAGTACTCGGCCTACGGCGTCGACCCCAAGCTCGATGCCCCGCCCGCGTCGTCGGTCCTCACCTGGGACGAGTACATGGGGGCCCTTTCGAAGGGCTGAGCGTCCCTACTGCGTGGCGTACGCGGTGAACGCCGCCCATGCCCGGGGGGCCACCGCGAGCTGGGGACCCTGGGGGTTCTTCGAGTCCCGGATGTGGATGGTGGTGGGGTGGGCGGCGATTTCTATGCACTCGCCGCCCTCGCCTCCGCTGTAGCTCGACTTCCGCCAGGCATAGGAGAGTTCAACGCGCTCACCGCCTCCGCCGCTGCTGTGGCTGGCCTTGAACCAGTGGAGTTGCTCGGTGTTCATCGTTCCCCCAGCGTCTTCTCGATCAGGGACAGCGACTCCCGTGGGGTGAGAGCCTGCGCCCGGATGATCCCATAGCGGTCGGTGATGTGCCGGACCTCCTTCGCTGTGGTGATCAGACGCGGGTAGCCCTGGATTTCGGTGTACGACACCTGGTGCCCGCTCCTGGTGGTGATGAGGGTGAACGCGCCGTCCATGTTCGGGTGTTCCTCATTGGCCGTGGGCAGCACCTGAATTTCCACGGTGCGTAGACCGCCCAGGCGCACGAGTTGCCTCAACTGTGCGTTGAGTACGTCTCGTCCACCCACCGGGCGCTGGAGGATGACCTCCTCCAGGACGAAGCTGTACGTCGCCGATGTCCAGCGCTCCAAGATCTGCTGACGTGCCAGGCGGTCGGCCACGCGCTTTTCGACGGTCGCCTCGTCCAGCAGGGGACGCCGATGCGTGAAGATGGCGCGCGCGTAGTCCTCGGTCTGGAGAAGGCCGTGCACGACCTGGTTGTTGTAGTTGTGAAACTCGATGGCCTCTGCCTCAAGCTGCGCATAGTCCCGGTACCACTCCGGATGCCGCGTCCGGGCCTTCGCCTGGGCCTTGCGCACGTCGTCCTTCGCCGCGCTCAACAGGCCGCCCGCGTTGAGGAGTTCGTCCGCCGCATCCAGGAATTCCGGCTGTGGGATGCGCACCCCTCTTTCCACGGCGGAGATCTGGGCCTCGCTGTACCCCACCAGCTTCCCGAATTCCCGCTGGGTGAGGCCCGCGCGTTCGCGCAGGACCCTGATCTGTTTGCCCAGGGCGCTGAACAGCTCCGAGGCGCCTTCCGCCTCGCCGGGCGACTCCGGGCGGCGTTCCTGTTCCACCTATGCCTCCGCGCATGCGGTTACGGTCGACAACCCCTACAGCGCGCACCTCGCACCCGTACAGCAAACCGGTGTTGCGCGGTTGCCCCTGTTCAGCGTACGCAGAACTCGTCACGCTCGGTGACATGAATCCCCAATCCGCCGTCACGGCAACCGAGTTCGTCCAGCGATTCAGCAGTACGCGGCGCGGCGCGCGGCTCGCTCGGTGGCTGGCGGTGCAGCAGTTGGACGCGTGGGGCATCCCGTACGGGAGTCCGCGTTCCGACGCCGCCGCGCTCGTCGTCGCCGAGTTCGCCGCCAATGCCGTGACCCACGGTCACGTAGCGGGGCGGGACTTCGAGGTGCGGCTCGCGCTCGGGGAGCTGCTGCGGATCGAGGTCAGTGACGCGCGGGGTGAGTCGGAGCCCGCCGCGGCGCCGGTGGCGGAGGACGCCGAATGCGGGCGCGGGTTGCTGCTCGTGGCCGCCGTCGCCGTGGCGTGGGGCGTCAAGGCGCGGCCGGGCGTCGGCAAGGTCGTCTGGGCGGAACTCCATCCGCATGACGAAGGAGTGGGGGCCATGTAAAGGAAAAGTCAAGGTCGACATACCATGCGGGTGACCAACTCTGACTTTCTTGGGTAATTGGGGGAATCACGTGAAGTTCACGCGCATGCCGGCGCTCGTCGCCTCCGCGGCCATCGGGTCGGCCGTTCTGCTCGCCTCTCCGGCGTACGCCGCCGACGTCAAGGCTCCCGCCGTTTCGGCGCCGGACGCCGGGGCGACGACCTCCGGCGATCAGGCGGCCGCGGACAAGGCGGAGATCCTGCGGCTGATGGCGGCCAAGGACGCGGGGGAGGGCATCAAGGAAGAGGGGGCCAAGGCCATCAGCGCCGGCCCGGCTGCGATGCGGAAGTTCCTTGAAGTGGACCAGTTCGCCGTACGCGACACCGACAACTCGGTCGCCGTATCCCGGATCATCGGCACGGCGGACAAGGTCGGCCGGGGTGTCCGCGAAGCGGGCATGAAGGCGCTCAAGGGCACCCCGCAGGATCGTGTGAAGTTCCTTGAGGTGGGCCAGTACGAGGCCCGCTTCCAGGACGACCGGGTGCGCGTGGCCCAGATCATCAACGCCGGTGGCCGTTCGGTGCAGGAAGCCGGTTCCAAGGCGCTGGACACGAACACCCGCGAGTCCATCAAGGAGTTCCTCGAGGTCGGCCAGTTCAAGGCGCGCATCATCGACAACCGCGTCCTCGTCAGCCAGCTCATCAACGCCGGTGGCCCGGCCGTGAAGGAGGCGGGGACCAAGGCCCTCCTCGGCACCCCCGAAGACGTCCAGGCCTTCCTCGACAAGGGGCAGTACGAGGCCCGTAAGAAGGACGAGGCCGACGCCGCTGCCGCGAAGGACAAGAACAAGGGGCAGGACAAGGGGAAGAAGGACGACGGCAAGAAGGGCGGCGACGGTACGCCCACGCCTGACGCCTCCAAGGCGGGTGACAAGGGTGCCGGTGCCTCGGCTGCCGACAAGGGCGGCACGTCGGTGACCGCGGCCACCAAGAACGACCCCGCGCCTGCCTCCGGCGGCACCTCCCTCGCCTCCACCGGCGCCGGTTCCACGCTGCCGTGGGCCGCGGGTGGCACCGCCGTCGCGCTCGCCGGGGGCGCGGGCATTCTGGTGGCCACGCGTCGTCGGCGTTCTGCGGAGTAGGTGTTCTGCGGAGTAGGTGTTCTGCCGGGGGCGCGGGGGCTTCGACTGCGGGCCGTCGGGGGGCCGTTTGCGCAGTTCCCCGCGCCCCCAAAGCCGGTTTCGTCCGCCCGCCGTGCGTGGTTGATCGCGCCGTTCCCCGCGCCCCTTCACCCGCCTTCGCCCGCGGACCGTGCCCGCTTGCTCGCGCCGTTCCCCGCGCCCCTAAAGCCCGTTTCGTCCGCCCGCCGTGCGTGGTTGATCGCGCCGTTCCCCGCGCCCCTGTAGGGCAGCCAGTACCCCTTGACCGGCTGCCTCTTAGGAGGCCGCCGGTTCGGAGGTTGCCGGCGCCGTCCCCTGGGGTGGCTTCCGGCGTCCCAGGCGCTCCGCCGCCGTGCGGCCGCGGGCCTCCAGGGGGACCACGCCCGTCGCCGCGGCGAGGCCGAACGGGGGCATGTCCGCGTAGATCGACTCGTACGAGCCCTGGGGCGCGATGTACGTCTCGTGCCACAGCCCCACGTGCCCGCGCAGCTTGCCCTTGCGCTCCTTGCGGTTCAGGATCGCCCACGCCCGGTGGTGGAACATCTCCGGCGAGTGCGCGTAGGCGTACAGCTTCTCCTTGGACTCCCAGTACTGGACCACGTAGTACGTGCGCGGCGACGCGGTCAGCAGGACGTGGCCGAGCAGCCCGCGGCTCTTGTCCTTGCCCAGTTCGCCGAGCATGCGGAACATGGCCAGGCCCACCGGGACCCACTGGTGCACCGCCCAGAAGTGGTTGACGCGCATCCCGATCAGCAGCACCACCACGTCGCCCTCGGCGGCGGCCGTCGTGCGGGTCGGGCTCTGCTTGGCGAACATCGTGCCTCCAGCGTTCCTCGTCGGACGGCTTCCCCGGAGGGCAACTCGCTTGTTGGATAACGGAGTTACCCAGGCTCTACATCTTGGATAATGGCGTTATCCGAGGAAGGGCGCAAGGGATGCGGCTGGCAGAGTTGAGCGAGCGGAGCGGGGTCTCCACCGCGATGATCAAGTACTACCTGCGGCAGGGGATGCTCGCGCCGGGGCGCAAGATCGGTGCGACCACGGCGGACTACGACGAGAGCCATCTGCGCCGCCTCCGCCTCGTGCGGGCCCTGATCGAGGTCGGGCGGCTTCCCGTGGCCACCGCCAAGGAGGTCATCGGGTTCGTCGACGACGACTCCCTCGACCGCACCATGCGGCTGGGCGCCGCCCTGTGGGCCCTGCCCCACGGGCCCGACCCGGACGACGGCGACGAGAGCGTGGCCGCCGCCCGTGCCGAGGTGGACCGGCTGCTGGAGATGCTGGGCTGGTCCACCGCGCAGGACATCGGCGAACTCTCCCCGGACCACCGGGCGTTGATCGTCGCCGTGGCGACGCTCATCCGGCTCGGCTACCCCTGGAACGCCGAGCTGATGGCCCCGTACGCCGAGCTCATGCACCGGGCGGCCGTCCGCGACCTGGACTTCGTGGAGACCCATCCCTCCGAGGAGGAGAAGGTGGAGACCGCCGTCGCCGCGACCCTCCTGTTCGAGCCCGTCCTGCGCGCCCTCCACCGCATCGCCCAGCAGGAGGAGTCGGCCCGCCGGTACGGGTTGTAGCCCGCCCCCGTCGTGATGGGGAGCGGGCTCAACTCATCTGTCGGGCCTAGCAGTTGGACTGGCTCGGCTTGCCCGCGAAACGGTCCGCCAGCCAGTTCGCGGCCGGTACCCCGCCCACCGTGACCCCGCCGATGTGGCCGAGCAGCGGCAGCGCGTGCCACTCCACGTCCGCGCCCCGGGCGCACCAGTCCGAACGGAGCTGTTGGCCCACCGCGTACGGGATCAGCTCGTCCACCGTGCCGTGGTAGAGGTAGACCGGCGCGTCCGGGCGGTGGGTGCCGAGCTTCGACTCGGCCAGTCTGGCCTGCCAGTCGGGCTGTTCGAGCGGGTTCTTCACGGTCATGTCGGTGATGTGCTTGAACGAGCCCACCGTGGTGTCGACGGCCACGCAGTTGTTCCTGAAGTAGTCGACCAGCGCCTTGCCCGCCGGGTTCAGGTACGAGTCGAGCTTCAGCTCGGGGAAGGCCGCGTTCTGCCCGGCCGCCGCCATGAAGATCAGGCCGGAGCCCAGCCCGCCGTCGTTGGAGGCCGCGACCTTCATGAGGTCGGCCGGCACGCCGCCGGTCGCGGTGCCCTTCACTTTCAGTTCGGGGGCGTAGGAGTCGTGCAGCTCGGCCGCCCAGCTGCTGGCCTGGCCGCCCTGCGAGTACCCCATGATCCCCACGGGTGAGTTGGCGTCGACGCCGGGGATGCCGAGGCGCTCGGCGGCGCGGGCCGCGTCCAGGACGGCGGTGCCCTCGGCGCGGCCGACCGTGTAGGTGTGGTCGCCGGGCGTGCCCAGGCCCTCGTAGTCGGTGACCGCGACCGCCCAGCCCTTCTGCACGACCTGGTTGATCAGGGTGGCCTCGACGGCCGTCCCGTACGGGAAGTTGGCGCTCGGCGCGCACGAGTCGGCGAGCCCGACCGTGCCGACCGCGTACGTGACGAGCGGGCGCGGGCCGGTGCGGCCGTCGTTGGGCACGATGACCGTCCCGGAGACGGTGTTCGGGCCGCCCTTGGCGGTGGTGGAACGGTAGGTGATGTGCCAGGCCTTGGTGTTGGTCCACTGGCCGGGCAGCGGATGGAACTCGGTGGGGGACTGGGTGACGATGTCACCCGGCGAGGCGGTCGCCGTGTCGTCGGCGAACGCGGTGGGGGTGGCTGCCGACAGGAGCAGCGCGGCGGTGAGGGCACCGGCCACTCTGGTACGGACGTGCATGCGGCTCTCCCAACGGTCCTATGGGGCGCGGGCAGTTGAGGAGAAGGTAGTGACTGACCGGTAGGTACGGAGCTGACCGATCCGCTCAGCTTCACTGACCCCGTCGACGGACGGATGCCTGCCGCTCGCCGACCCCCGGCTGCCCTCAGTGGCCCAGGCGGTACGCGCCCGGCGTCGTCCCCGTCCAGCGGCGGAACGCGCGGTGGAAGCTCGTGTCCTCCGAGAAGCCGAGACGTGCCGCGATCTCGGCGATCGGTTCGCGGCCCTCCGCCAGGCCCGCGATCGCGGCGTCGCGCCGTACCGCGTCCTTGAGCCGCTGGAACGAGGTGCCCTCCTGGGCGAGGCGGCGGCGCAGGGTCGCGGGGGACATGGCGAGGCGGGCGGCCGTCTCGTCGAGGGTGGGCAGCCGGGGCGAGGCGCGCAGGCCGGCCGCCAGCGCCCGGCCCACCTGCTCGCCCACCGTCGTCCCGTACGCGCGCCGGCTGAGGAGCTCGAAGGGGGAGCGGCGCAGCATCTGCCCGAGGGCGGCCTCGTCGCGCACGAGCGGCGCGGTCAGCCAGTGGGCGTCGAACACCGCCTCCGTACGGGAGTCCCCGAACCGGACCGGGCAGCCGAACAGCGACGCGTACTCGTCCTTGTGCGGGGGCGGCGGATAGCCGAAGGACGCGCGGGTGAGCGGGATGCGGCGGCCCACCAGCCAGCTGCACAGGCGGTGCCAGATGATCACGAGGCACTCGGTCAGGAAGCGGTCCTCGTCCTGGCCCGCCAGATCGCCGCGCACGGTGAACACCGCGGTGGGGCCGGTGACTTCGAGAGCGAGGTCGGGGCCGTGCGGGAACAGCCCGTAGAAGGCGGTGCCGCGCCGCATCGCGCCGCCGAGGTCGCGGCAGCCGAGCGCGGCGTGGCACATCATCGCGAAGGTGCCGGGGCGGCTGGGGGCGGCGCCCAGCCCCAGGAACTCGTCCCCGGTCGCCCGGTACAGGGCGCGGAAGAGCTGCGCGAACTGGGCCGGGGTGACGCGCGCCCGGTCGTCCCCGAGCAGCAGCGGGGGGATGCCGGACGCCTGGAGCAGCGGCACGGTGTCGATGCCGTGCCGCACGGCGCCGCGCAGCACGGCCCGCACATGGTGCACGGTGATCGTCGGCTTCGCCATGGTCAACGACGGTAGCGGGGTTGAGCGGTGCGGTCAGCCGGGGTGACGTTTCCCGTCATCCCGCCCGGCTCGATGTCGTACCTACCGTCGGGTCATGACCCCCCAGAGCCCGCACCAGCGCCCGCGCCCCGAGACGCTCGCCGTGTTCGCCGAATGGGCCGCCGGACGCCACCCGGACCAGCCGGCCCTCAGGTTCCGCGACGCGGACGGGGGCTGGGCGTCGGTCACCTACGCCGAACTGCGCGACACCGTGCGCCGCACCGCGCGCGGCCTGCTCTCGCTCGGCATCGGGAGGGGCGACCGGGTGGCGATCCTCGCGGAGACCCGGCCCGAGTGGACGTACGCGCATCTCGCCTGCCTGGCGGTGGGAGCGGTGGTGGTGCCGGTGTATCCGACGGCGGGTGACGAGGAGGCCACCTGGGTCCTCGCCGACTCCGCGGCGAAGGCGGTCGTCTGCGAGGGGCCTCGGGAGGCGGCCCGGGTGGAGGGGCTGCGCGGGAAGCTGCCCGCGCTCGCCCATGTCCTGCTGATGACCGGCGTCCCGGAGGGGAGCGCGGTGCCGCTCGCCTCGCTGTCGGCCGACGCCGTGCCGCTCGCCGACCTGGCGGCCCGGTCCGCCTCCGTGCGGCCGCAGGACGACGCCGAGCTCGTCTACACCTCCGGCACCACCGGGCCGCCCAAGGGCTGCCGCCTCACGCACGGAAACATGGGCGCCGTCCAGGACGCGACGCTGCACCTCATCGAGGGCGGGCCCGGCGACCGCACCTACCTCTATCTGCCGCTGGCGCACCTGCTCGCCCAGCTGATCCAGTTCTCCACGCTCCTGTACGGCGGCGAGCTCTGCTACTTCGGCGGCCGGATCGAGGACGTGGTCGGCGAACTCGCCGAGGCGCAGCCGACCCATCTGCCGTCCGTGCCACGGCTGTTCGAGAAGGTCTACTCGGTGGTGCGCTCGCTCGCCGAGGCGGAGGAGGGCGGCGGGGAGCGGTTCGACGCGGCGGTCGCGGTCGGCGTGCTCGCGGCGGACGGGATGCTTCCGCCCGAGCGGCGGGCCGCGTACGAGGCCGCGGACGAGTCGCTGTTCAGCCTGGTCAGAGCGGCCTTCGGCGGCCGCCTCCGCTGGGCCCTGACCGGCGGCGCCCCGATCGACACGGCGGTCCTGGACTTCCTGCGGGCCTGCGGGATCCAGGTCTTCGAGGGGTACGGGATGACCGAGTCCGCGGGCGTGATCTCGCTCAACCATCCGGGCGCGGTGCGCTACGGCACGGTGGGCCGGCCGGTCTCGGGGTGCGAGGTGAGGATCGCGCCCGACGGGGAGGTGCTGGCCCGGGGGCCGATGGTCTTCCCCGGCTACCACGCGAACGAACCGGGCACCGCGGACGCCCTGGACGCGGACGGCTGGCTGCACACGGGGGATCTGGGTGCGCTTGACGCGGACGGCTACCTGACGATCACCGGCCGCAAGAAGGACCTGATCATCACCTCCGCCGGGAAGAACCTGACCCCCTCGCACGTGGAACTGGCCGTCGAGCGGTCCCGGATCGTCTCGCACGCGGTGCTGGCGGGCGACCGGCGGCCGTACCCGGTCGCCCTGATCACGGTGGACGCGCAGGAGGCGGCGGGGCTGAGCGAGGCGGAGGTCCGCGCGCGGGTCCAGGAGGCGGTCTCGGCGGCCAACGCGCAGGTGTCCCGTCCCGCGCGGATCCGGGGGTTCGCGGTTCTGCCGCGGGAGTTTTCCGTGGAGCGGGGGGAGCTGACGCCGACGCTCAAGGTTCGGCGGGGGGTGGTGCTTGCGCGGTACGCGGCGGAGGTGGACCGCCTGTACGCCTGAGCCCCGCCGGGCGGGACGGCTCTGGGGGTGCCCAGGCCCCGAGGCGGCGGCGTTCTGGGCGGTGCCCAGGCCCGAGGGTGCAGCCGTTCTGGGCGGTGCCCAGACCCCCCGAGGGTGGGTGTTCGGCTGCGGATCGTGGGGCTTGTTCGCGCAGTTCCCCGCGCCCCTGGGGGTCTGGGCTTGGCCAGCGCTGCCCAGGAGGGGGCCTGGTTCTTTGGGGGAAAAGGCAGGAGCCCCGGTCCGGGCGGACGGGGCTCCTTGGGTACTGCTAAGTCAGCGATCGCCAACCCGGGCAAGTTAGGCCGGGGTGACGTTCTCCGCCTGCGGGCCCTTCGGGCCCTGGGTGACGTCGAAGTTCACGACCTGGTTCTCCTCCAGGGAGCGGAAACCAGACGCGTTGATCGCGGAGTAGTGGACGAAGACATCCGGGCCGCCGCCGTCCTGGGCGATGAAGCCGAAGCCCTTTTCAGCGTTGAACCACTTCACGGTTCCGGTAGCCATAAGCCCTCCTTGGGCCAAAGGGTTGCCCTGCTCCAGAACCTGCAAACAAGTCTGAAAACTACAAAAGCCTGCGGGTTACATGCTCCGCAGGCTCTGTACTGCAAGGGAAACCAAACTGCAACTTGCGCTGAGCGTAGCACGCAGCTCAGGTGCTGCGGTAGAGGGAAAGATCACTCCGCCCGGACGTTTGACCGGCGGCTGAGCAGGTGATCAAGAGCCCCCTCAAGGCACCCCGAGAGCCACTTTGGAAGGCACCCCGCGAGGCCCCTCGCGCGCCCCTCCGCCGACACCCCCGAACACCCCCGGCAGGGCCCGGCGCCGTCCACGGAATGGGACGGGTCTAGCCTCGCCATGTGGACAATTCAACCAGCCCCCAGCACCAAGGCGGCCGGCCGCGCGTCGGTCACATCCAGTTCCTCAACTGCCTGCCCCTGTACTGGGGCCTGGCCCGGACGGGAACGCTGCTCGACCTGGAGCTGACCAAGGACAGCCCGGAGAAGCTCAGCGAGCAGCTGGTGGGCGGCGACCTGGACATCGCACCGATCACCCTCGTGGAGTTCCTGCGCAACGCCGACGACCTGGTCGCCTTCCCCGACATCGCGGTGGGCTGCGACGGGCCCGTCATGTCCTGCGTGATCGTCTCCCAGCGTCCCCTGGAGGACCTGGACCGGGCCCGGGTCGCGCTCGGCTCCACCTCGCGGACCTCCGTACGCCTGGCGCAGCTGCTGCTCGCCGAGCGGTACCAGGTCGCCCCGGACTACTACACGTGCCCACCCGACCTCGGCCTGATGATGCGCGAGGCGGACGCCGCCGTGCTGATCGGGGACGCCGCGCTGCGGGCCTCGCTGCACGACGCGCCCCGGCTCGGGCTCCAGGTCCACGACCTGGGCGCGATGTGGAAGGAGTGGACGGGGCTCCCGTTCGTCTTCGCCGTGTGGGCCGCCCGCAAGGACTACCTGGCCCGCGAGCCCGAGCTCGTCCAGCAGGTGCACGAGGCGTTCCTCGCCTCGCGGGACCTGTCCCTGGAGGAGGTCGGCAAGGTGGCCGAGCAGGCCGCCCGCTGGGAGGTCTTCGACGCCGACCTCCTGGAGCGCTACTTCACGACGCTCGACTTCCGCTTCGGGGCCCAACAGCTCGAAGGAGTACGGGAGTTCGCCCGGCGGACCGGACCGACCACCGGGTTCCCGGCGGACGTGAACGTGGAGCTGCTCGCCCCGTAGGGCCCGCGGTTCGGTCCGTGGGGCCCGCGGTTCAGGAGGAGGGGACCGGGGCGAGCATCTGCTTGCTGATCCACTCCATGGTCCCCTCGCCCATGCCCTTCACATAGGTGTGGGCGTTGTGGGTGCCGCCCTCGATCATCTGGAGGCGGGTCTTGACCGGGCCCTTGCCGTACGTGTCGATGAACTTCCGCACGCTCGGCACGACGGTGCCCTCCTTGGTGCCCACCTGGAAGGCGAGGGCGACCTCGGGGCCCTTCTGGTCGATGAGGTCCTGGGCCAGCTTCTCCGGGTTGTTCGCCTGCTTCTCGGCCTCGTGGCCGGCCCACAGCGGGGAGTCCGGCACGATGTCCGGGCCCGAGGCGATCGCGGCCTTGAACAGGTCGGGCCGCTTGAGCACCGACTTCAGGCCGACGAAGCCGCCGGACGAGGAGCCCATGAAGGCCCAGCCGTCCCGGGACTTGAACGTACGGAAGTTGGCCCTCACCAGGTCCGGCACGTCCTCGGTCATCCAGGTGCCCATCTTGGGCTGGCCCGGGATGTCACTGCCGTCGTAGTAGTGCTTGGCGTCCGGGTTGAGGACCGGCATGACGACGATGAACGGCAGACTCTTGCCGGTCTTCGACCACTCGCTGATGCTGCTCTGGAGCTTGAGGTCGGTGCCCATCCAGTAGTTCTTGGGGTAACCGTTTCCTCCCGGTAGCGCGATGAGCACCGGGAAGCCGCTGTCCTTGTACTTCTCGTCGAAGTACTGCTGCGGCGCCCACACCCACACCTTGCCGGTGAACCCGGACTTGGCGCCCTTGAGCGTGGTCACGCCGATCTTGGTGCCGTCGCCGAGGCTGCTCTGCGTGGTGAACTCGGCCTTAGGGCCGGTGGGCAGCAGCGTCTGCGATGCCGCCCCGTTCTTCGCGGGGGCGTCGGCGCCCTTCTTCCCGCCCTGCGGCGAGGGGTTGGCCGGCGGGCTGCTCGGACCCGAGTCGAAGCTGACCGGCTTGCCCTCGTCGGAACAGCCGCTGACCAGCACGACCGCGCCTATGACGGCGGCTGCTATCAGAGCGGCGGGGCGGCGACGGTTCATTTCGGGGCTCCGTGATTCTGGGGTCCGGCGGCGGGCTCGGGGCGGGTCCCGCGGGGCGCCTCGGGCGGTGATTCGGGTGATTACGCACGAACTACGCCAGTCAAGAGGGCGGAACCCGCCATTCGGTTCGCTCGTACAGGCATCGGTTCAGTCTCGGTTGAGGGTGATCCCGCGCACGTCCGGCTCTACGCTGCTGTCGGACCGGCATGACCAGGTGGGCGTTGGGGGAGCACCGCGATGCAGTCGTTGCAGCCGTTGGAAGCGGGCGAACCACAGACGATCGGTGCCTACCGGCTGCTCGGCCGACTCGGGGCGGGCGGCATGGGCCGGGTCTACCTGGGCCGCAGTGCGGGCGGCCGCACGGTCGCCGTCAAGGTGGTGCACCCACACTTCGCCCTCGACGAACAGTTCCGGGCGCGCTTTCGGCACGAGGTCGAGGCGGCCCGGCGGGTGGGCGGCGACTGGACCGCGCCGGTGCTCGACGCGGACCCGGAGGCGCCGGTTCCGTGGGTGGCGACGGGCTATGTCGCGGGGCCCTCGCTGACCCAGGCGGTCGGCGACCGCGGCCCGCTTCCCGAGCACTCGGTACGCGTGCTGGGCGCCGGCCTCGCCGAGGCGCTGGCCGCCGTGCACGCGCTGGGCCTGGTCCACCGCGACGTCAAGCCGTCGAACGTGCTGCTCACCCTCGACGGCCCCCGCCTCATCGACTTCGGCATCGCGCGCGCCACCGACGGCACCGCCTCGCTCACCGCGACCGGCGTCTCCATCGGCTCGCCCGGCTACATGTCGCCCGAGCAGATCCTCGGCCGGGGCGTTACCGGCGCCGCCGACGTGTTCTCGCTCGGCGCGGTCCTCGCCTACGCGGCGACCGGCGAGCCGCCCTTCCCCGGCGACTCGTCGGCCGCCCTCCTCTACAAGGTGGTGCACGAGACGCCCGAGCTGGGCGCGGCCCTCACCGGCGAGCTGCGCGAGGCGGTCGCGGACTGCCTGGCCAAGGACCCGGCGGACCGTCCGGCCCCCGCCTCCCTCGCGGCCCGGCTCGCCCCGGCCGGGGCGGCGGCGCTGGTGCGCGGCGGCTGGCTGCCCGGCCCGCTCGTGGAGGAGGTCAGCCGGTCCGCCGTGCGCCTGCTCGACCTGGAGCCCGAGCAGGCGGTGAGCGGCTCGGGACCGATCCCGTTCAGCAGCCCGGCCATCGGCGGGAGCCGGGCGCAGGACACGGGCCCCGCGGCGGGTGCGTTCGGCCCGCCGGACGCCTCGTACGGCAGGGACCTCCCCGGTCCCCGCACGCCCCCGCCGCCCACCGCCCCGCCGCACCCCGCCGACCGGGGCCCGCGCGTCGCCCTCTCCGTCTCGACCGCCGCCGAACCGGGCGAACGCGGCCGCGGCCGCAGGGTCAGCTGCACGGTGGCCCTCGCCGTGGCGGGCGCGCTCGCCGCCGTCACGGTGGGCGCGGCGTTCCTCTTCGACCTGCTGCCGGGCGGCGGCGCGAACCACACCGGCGCCAGGCCGCCCGCCGCCAGTTCGTCGACGGGCTCGGGCCAGTCGTCCGACCCGGGCGCGGGCGAGCCGACCGGGGACGGGACGCCGTCGCCCTCCGGGTCCCAACTGGCAGCTCTTCCACAGGAGTTCGTCGGCACCTGGCAGGGGCCGACCACGGAACGGAGCACCGGGCAGCCGCACGGCACGATCGCCGCGGCCTTCACGGCGGGCAGGACGGGCAGCGACGTGGTCCGTACGACCTCGACGATCGACCTGCTCGGCACGAAGGTGGAGTGCCACGGCGTGGGCAAGCTGCTCTCGGCCACCGCGAGCGAGGTGCGCATCGAGGAGCGCACCGACCCGGCGAACCCCGGCACCGCGGGCCTGTGCACCTCCGGCACCGCCGAACTCGTCTTCACCCTGAGCGCCGACGGCAAGGTCACGTACCAGTCCGAGGAGGCGGCCGCCGGAAAGCCGTCCGGCATTCTGACGAAGCAGTGACCGCGCTCCTCGTGGCCGGGGCCGCGCTCTGGGGAGCGGCCGCCGGGTCCCTGCTGCCCCGCCCGGCCCACCGCCTCGGCGTCGAGCCGGACCAGCCGTGGCGCTCCGCCGACCCCGAGGGGCGGCCCTTCACCGGGCCCGCCCGGGGCTGGCTCGGTGCCGCGCGTGGGCACGGGCCCGCCACGCCCCAAGTCGCGCTCCTGACCGGGCTGGTCTGCGCGGCGCTCGCCGCCACCACCGGCGCCCGCCCGGAGCTCGTGGTCTGGCTGCTGCTCGCGCCGGTGGCCGTGCTGCTCGGGCTCGTCGACCGGCGGGTGCACCGGCTGCCCGACGTGCTCACACTGCCGCTCGCCGCGGCGGCCACGGTGCTGCTCGGCCTCGCCGCGCTCGTACCCGGGCACGCGGGTTCCTGGACCGGCGCGCTGATCGGCGAACTCGTCCTGGGCGGCGGCTACTTGGTCCTCGTCCTCATCAACCCGGCGGGCATGGGCCTCGGGGACGCCAAGCTCGCCCTCGGACTCGGCGCCGCTCTCGGCTGGTACGGCCCGCCGGTCCTCCTCGCGGGCGCCCTGCTCGGGCTCGGGCTCGGCGCGCTCTACGGGCTCGGGCTGCTCGTGCTGCGCAGGGCGGGCCGCGCCACCGCCATCCCGTACGGGCCCTTCCTGCTGGCCGGGGCGTTCGGCGGGCTGCTCATCGGCGGGCTCGGCGGCTGAAGCGCCCGGCGGCCCCCGCTCAGCGGGGCGGGGCCGCTGGCGTACGCTGGATCGGTCCGCCCACCCGTCTCCCACCACCACCCCGAACGAGGCGCTCCGCGCCGCACCCCAGACATCCAACCCCTCCGAAAGGGACACCCCCGGTGACTGAGAAGGCCGATCTTCAGTCCGTTCTCGACCGTGCCGCCGAGGGCGGGCGGATCACCCCGGAGGAAGCGCTGGACCTGTACCGGTCCGCGCCGCTGCACGCGCTCGGCGCCGCCGCCGACGCGGTGCGCCGCCGCCGGTACGCGGGTACCGAGCACATCGCGACGTACATCATCGAGCGGAACATCAACTACACGAACGTCTGCGTGACGGCGTGCAAGTTCTGCGCCTTCTACGCCGCGCCCAAGGACACCGCCAAGGGCTGGACCCGCGACCTCGACGACATCCTGCGCCGCTGCGCGGAGACCGTCGAGCTGGGCGGCACCCAGATCATGTTCCAGGGCGGCCACCACCCCGACTTCGGCGTCGAGTACTACGAAGAGCACTTCGCCGCGATCAAGAAGGCCTACCCGCAGCTGGTCATCCACTCCCTCGGCGCCTCCGAGGTCGAGCACATGGCCCGCATCTCCAAGGTGAGCGTGGAAGAGGCGATCAGCCGCATCCACGCCGCCGGACTCGACTCCTTCGCGGGGGCCGGCGCCGAGCTGCTGCCCGAGCGGCCGCGCAAGGCGATCGCCCCGCTCAAGGAGTCCGGCGAGCGCTGGCTGGAGATCATGGAGACCGCGCACGGCCTGGGTGTGGAGTCCACCTCCACCATGCTCATGGGCACGGGCGAGACCAACGCCGAGCGCATCGAGCACCTGCGCATGATCCGCGACGTGCAGGACCGCACGGGCGGCTTCCGCGCGTTCATCCCGTACACGTACCAGCCGGAGAACAACCACCTCAAGGGCCGCACCCAGGCGACGCTCTTCGAGTACCTGCGCATGATCGCCATCGCGCGGCTGTTCTTCGACAACATCGCCCACATCCAGGGCTCCTGGCTCACCACCGGCAAGGAGGTCGGCCAGCTGTCGCTGCACTACGGCGCCGACGACCTCGGCTCGGTCATGCTGGAGGAGAACGTCGTCTCGTCGGCCGGTGCCAAGCACCGCTCCAACCTCATCGAGATGATCGACATGATCCGCAAGGCGGACCGTGTGCCCGCCCAGCGCGCCACCACCTACGAGCACCTCGTCGTGCACGACGACCCGGCGAACGACCCGGTCGACACGCGCGTCCAGTCGCACATCTCCTCGACCGCGATCGAGGGCGGCACCGCCCACCCGGAGCTGAAGCTCCTCGCCTCCAACTGAGGCGTGTTCCTGACGTGCTGACGCTCCACGCGGCCGAGCTGGTGCTGCCCGGGGACTCCACCGAGATCCCGGGCGGCGCGGTCCTGGTCGACGGCGACCGGATCGCGGCGATCGGCCCGTACGAGGACGTCGCGGCCGCGCACCCCGCCGCCCGCGTCCGCCGCTGGCCCGGCCTGCTCACGCCCGGCCTGGTCAACCGGCACGGCACGGCCCTGCTCGAACACACCTACTTCCCGGACGACCCCTTCGAGGCCGACGAGCTCGGCACCGAACCGCTGACCGGTACCGCGCTCGCCGCCCTCGCGCCGAGCGAGTCCCGCCGGGGCAACAGCGCGCGGCGCTGCACCCAGAAGCTGCTGGCCCGCGGTGTGGTCGCGGTGGCGGCCCGGCTCACCACCCCCTCGGTGCGAACCGCCGTGCACCGCGCGGGGCTCGAGGTGCTGCCGGGCGGTGCGGCCGAGGGCCCGGCCGTGCTCGACCCGCTGGCCGCGGCCTCCCCCGCCGCCGCCTTCCGCGCCCCGCTCGTGGTGGGCGCCCCCGCCCGGTTCGCGGTGTTCGCGGTGCCGGACGAGGCCGCTCTGCTCGCCCAGGGGGCCGGGACCTGTGTCGCCACCGTCATCGGCGGACGGCTGCTGCACCGGCGCCGCTAGCCCCTCAGCTCCCCGACAGCGCCTTCGCGAAGGCGCCCGGCGCCTGGTCGACACCACTGCAACTGGCCTGCGCCACAGCAGAGTTGACGCCATCGGCACACTTCTGGTCGCGGTAGGTCACCCACAGGGACACCCGGCCGACGCCCTTGTCCTTCGTGAACCCCCGTACTTTCGCGGCGTCGTCGAGCGTGAACGTCTCGCCCTTCACGTCGTTGACGCCGATCATCGACGTGACCCCGAGCCCCTGCCAGGCCGCCTGGTCGGACAGGCCCAGGACCCGCTGGAGCTGGCCGTGCGCGGCGGTCGCGGCCCGCACCGCGTAGTCGCCCATGTTCCCGCCGAACGACGTGCCGTAGTTCATCGTCATCACGTTGACGGTGGAGACCTTCACCCCGTGGTCCTTGGCCGACTTCAACAGGGCCACGCCCTCAGGTGTGAGTCCCGTCGGCATCACCGCGAGCGTGAACGTCACCTTGAGGCCCCGCTGCTTCTGGAGCAGGGCTATCGCCTCGGCCCGCCGGGTGAGCGCGGCGGAGTCGGCCAGCGCCGCGCCCTCGATGTCGAAGTCGGCCTCGGTGGCCCCGGCCGCGTCCAGCGCCGAGCCGTAGGCGGCCGCCAGCTCCGTGGGCGTCCCGCAGGTCAGCGCCAGTTCCTTGCCGGCCTGCCCGCCGAAGGACACCCGCACCGCGGCGCCCGACGTGCGCAGCGCGGCCGCCCGGTCCTTGACGTCCTGGTCCACGATGGCGGTGTCGTCGTCCCACACCGCCCGGCAGGTGTTGCCGTGGGCGATGGCGAACGCCAGGTTGTAGACGGCAGGGGAGCCCACCGCGTCGGTCGGCGTGGCCGTGGTGGCGCTGACGTAGGGGGAGTACGTGCTGTTCAGGGCCGCGCGCGGGACCGGCTTGGACGGGACGGCCGGGGCCGCGTCCGGGGTCGCGGAGCACCCCGCGCACATCAGCGCGGCCACGGCACCGACCCCCGCCACCGGCACCCTCAGGAAACTCCGCATGTCGTGCGCACCCGCTCTCGTGACTCCGCGCCCCGTGGCACGGAAAGGAGAATGTACGTTCCCCGGCTGTGCCGGTGAGGGCCGGGCACCCGGGCGCGAGCCGCGTCCTGCTTGAATGGAAGCGTGACCCGCGCATCCCTGGACAAGCAGCCGCACGAAGTCGCCTCGATGTTCGACGACGTCGCGGCACACTACGACCTCACCAACGACGTGCTCTCCCTCGGGCAGACCCGGCTGTGGCGCAAGGAGGTCGCGAAGGCGGTCGACGCGCGCCCCGCGCAGAAGGTGCTCGACCTCGCGGCGGGCACGGCCACCTCCTCGCGGCCGTTCGCCGCGGCGGGCGCGTACACCGTGCCCTGCGACTTCTCGCTAGGGATGCTGCGGGTCGGCAAGGAGCGCCAGCCCCACATGCCGTTCACGGCGGGCGACGCGACGAAGCTGCCGTTCCGCGACGACACCTTCGACGCGGTGACCATTTCCTTCGGGCTGCGCAACGTCCAGGACACGGACGCCGCGCTGCGCGAGATGTACCGGGTCACCAAGCCGGGCGGCCGGGTCGTGATCTGCGAGTTCTCGCAGCCGACGTGGAAGCCGTTCCGGACGGTGTACACCGAGTACCTGATGCGGGCACTGCCCCCGGTGGCCACGGCCGTCTCGTCCAACCCGGAGGCGTACGTCTACCTCGCCGAGTCGATCCGTGCCTGGCCGGACCAGAGCGCCCTCGCGAGCAGGCTCCAGGAGGCCGGCTGGGCCAAGGTGGCCTGGCGCAACCTCACCGGCGGGGTCGTGGCGCTGCACCGCGGGTTCAAGGCCTGAGCGCGGCGGTGCGGGGGCGCGGCCCCCGCACCCCTTCGCTCAACCCGCCAGTTCCAGGCGGAAACAGAGCGCGTCCACCCCGAGCTTCCGGGACGGGTACGTTCTGGACAGGGTCATCCCGAGCCGTTCCGCCACCGCCACCGAGCGGGCGTTGTCCGGATGGATCATCGCCACCACGTGGGAAATCCCGGCGGCGCGCACCCGGTCCAGGGTCGCCCGCGCCGCCGCCGTCGCGTATCCGCGGCCCCAGCGCGCGCGGTCCAGACGCCAGCCGATCTCGATCTCGCCGACCGGACCCCAGTCGTCCAGGGGCCACGGCTGGGCACCGGTGAAGCCGATCACCTCGCCGTCCTCGTCCAGCATCGTCCACAGGCAGAAGCCGTGTTCGGCGTCGTGCTTGCGCTGGCGGGCGGTCAGCTCCTCGTAGACGGAGACCTCCGCCGAGGCGCCGCCGTGGAACTCCATCACGTCGGGGTCGTCGAAAACCCGGTGCCAGGCGTAGGCGTCCTCCTCGGTGGGCACGCGCAGCCGCACGGCGGGCAGGGACTTCTCCGGCACGGGGGACACAGAGCTCATGGCGTGGGCAACCCTTCGCGATGTCGATCAACAGCCACCCATAGACTGCACATGTCCTGTGCTTCTCGGCACGCAAATTCGAGTCTTCGGGAGATCCCGCTGTGACCGAGCCGCTCTCCGAACACACCGCGGACGTGATCGTCGTCGGCGCCGGCCCGGCCGGTTCGACGACCGCGTACTACCTGGCCAAGGCCGGACTCGACGTGCTGCTCCTGGAGAAGACCGCCTTCCCGCGCGAGAAGGTGTGCGGCGACGGCCTGACCCCGCGCGCCACCAAGCAGCTGGTCTCGATGGGGATCGACATCTCCGAAGAGGCGGGCTGGCTGCGGAACAAGGGCCTGCGGATCATCGGCGGCGGCGTCCGGCTCCAGCTCGACTGGCCCGACCTCGCCTCGTACCCGGACTACGGACTCGTGCGCAAGCGCGACGACTTCGACGAGCAGCTGGCCCGGCAGGCGCAGAAGGCCGGGGCGCGGCTGTACGAGCGCTGCAACGTGGGCGCCCCGATCATCGACGAGCGCAACGGCCGCATCACCGGCGTCAACGCCAAGCTCGGCGAGGAGAAGACCCCGGTCACCTTCCACGCCCCGCTCGTGGTCGCCGCCGACGGCAACTCGACGCGGCTCTCGCTCGCCATGGGACTGCACCGCCGCGAGGACCGCCCGATGGGCGTCGCCGTGCGGACGTACTTCACCTCGCCGCGCCACGACGACGACTACCTGGAGTCCTGGCTGGAGTTGTGGGACCGGCGCGGCCCGCAGGACCGGCTGCTCCCGGGCTACGGCTGGATCTTCGGCATGGGCGACGGCACGTCCAACGTCGGCCTCGGCATCCTCAACTCCTCCTCCGCGTTCCGGGAGCTGGACTGGCGCGAGATCCTCAAGGCGTGGTGCGCCTCCATGCCCGAGGACTGGGGCTACACCCCCGAGAACATGACGGGCCCGATCCGCGGCGCCGCCCTGCCGATGGCCTTCAACCGCCAGCCGCACTACACCAAGGGCCTGCTGCTCGTGGGTGACGCGGGCGGTCTGGTCAACCCGTTCAACGGCGAAGGCATCGCGTACGCCATGGAGTCGGGGCAGATCGCGGCGGACGTCATCGTGCAGGCGCACGCCCGCGCGACGCCCTCGCAGCGCGAACTGGCGCTGCACGCCTACCCGAAGATCCTCAAGGACACCTACGGCGGCTACTACACGCTGGGCCGCGCCTTCGTGAAGCTCATCGGCAACCCGAAGGTCATGAAGATCGCCACCCAGCGCGGGCTCACCCACCCGATGCTGATGAAGTTCACGCTGAAGATGCTGGCCAACCTCACCGACCCGACGGGCGGCGACGCGATGGACCGCATCATCAACGGCCTCTCGAAGGTGGCCCCCAAGGCCTGAACCGGGTCCGCCGCTAGCTGCGGCGCTCCACCGTGTCCGTCCAGCGGACGGGGACCTCTCCGGCGAACCGGGACAGACCGGTGCGCAGTTCATCGGCGGAGAGGTCCCCGCCCTGGCGGCGCGCCACGTACTCGTGCCGCTTGCCGCTGTGCAGCGTCACCCACACCGCGCGGTGGTGCTCGTAGCCGCCCGCTGTGCTCTCGTCCCCGTGCTCCCAGATGGCCACGGTGCCGACCTCGATCTCCCGCACCTCGGACCAGGGCGCGTCGAAACGCGTGGCGAGGTGTATCCCGGTCGCGTCCGCGCGGATGACCGGCCGCACCGCGCCGTACACGCACGCGAGGACGAGGAACGTGCCGGCGCCCAGGACGAACAGGGCGAAACCCCACCCGAAGGCGAGCTTGGACCAGTCGACCGGGCCGTGCCACGGGCGGATGCCGGTGAGCATCCACAGGCCGAACACCACGAACACGATCCCGATGGCGGCGAACATGCCGAGCCCGTCGGCGTAGACCTCGTACGGCTGCGGATCCGCGTCCCGAACCTGCTCGTCCATGCGCCCACCCCCTGATAGGTGAACTCTGCCCGCCGACAGGCAGAGTTCAACACATTCCGGGCATGCCGAAGGGCCGTGGCTCCCGAGCGGGGGAGCCACGGCCCTTGCAGGCGGTGCGGATGCGGCTCAGAAGGCCGCTGGGCGCCTCAGAGAATGCGGACGGCGCCGGTGGGCTGGTCCCAGTCCATGCTGCGCTCCACGACGCCGGTGGAGGAGTTCTGCGCGCCGACGAACTTGCCGCCGCCCACGTAGATCGCCACGTGGTACGCGGAGCCGGAGCTGCCCCAGTACAGGACGTCGCCCGGCTGGAGGTTGGACAGCGAGACCTGGGTGCCGGTGGCCGACTGGTCCTGCGAGACGCGCGGCAGGTCGACGCCGGCCTGACGGTAGGCGGCCTGCACGAGACCGGAGCAGTCGTACGCGCTGGGGCCGGTGGCGCCGGAGACGTACGCCTTGCCGACCTGGGCCAGCGCGAAGTTCACGATGGCGGCGGCGGAGCCGGTCGCGGTCGAGGACTTGAAGGACGCGCTGCCCGAGGTGGTGCCGGCGGAGGCGCTGAGCGTGGTGCGCTCGGAGGAACGGGAGGCGCGCGCGGCGGCGTCGGCCTTGGCCTTCGCCTCGGCGTCGGCCTTCGCCTTGGCCTCGGCGGCCTTCTGGTCGGCGTCGTCCTTGGCCTTCTTGGCGTCCTTGGCGGCGCTGGACGCGGCGGCGTCCCGGGCGGCCTGGAGCTGGAGGTCGGCGGCGACCGTCTTGGTGGCCTGCGCCGTGGCGGCCGCGGTGGTCGCGAGGTCGCCCGTCAGCGTCGGCATCTCGATGGTCTCGGTCACCGGCTGAGCGGCGATGGCGGGAGCGGCCGCACCTGCCAGCGCGATGGTGCTGAGTACGCCACCGGCAACTCCGGCCCGGAGCGTGACCTTCGAGGCGCTGCGGCGGGGCTTCCGGTGGCTGGGTATGTGAGCGGTGTGGGACATGGGTACAACCGCTATCAGGGGTACAGGGTTCCCTTCAAGAAACGTGTGCTGCGCCACAGTTGATGGCGGACGCGCCGAATCCGCTTCTTGCCAGCACTTATTGACGCCGTAACGGACAAACCTGGCACGCGCGATCAGGGCTGTGATCATGTGTTTTCCATGAAACGCCCGAATTGCCCGGCGCTTACCATCCCCTCACGTCGATGGCCAAGCCCCGTTGATTCAGCACCGGTTGACGAGTGACGCAGGTCACATCGCGGGAGATCCAGTCGGCCGAAGGGGCGAGGCGGCTCTCGTGAAGGTGTGCACACGTCCACCTTTCGGCGCCGAAGTCCCTCTCGCGAGTGACGAGCGGCCGCTTATCACCGGATGGCCGTCCACCGCCAATTTGCCTGTAGCGCACATCCCTTGATAACGCCAGACGGCCGACGACCAGCGGCAACACCATCGAATGTCACGTCTCGTGATCACTCAGGCGCTTCGCGTATGAAGATCACCGCTCATCCGACTTCATGATCCTTCGTCAGGTGGTGGAGATCACAAAGGCGTTGTCGCACCCCGTGTCGCAGATCACAGACCGCCGGGCATAGGATGCGGGGCAGTCGGGCTTGTGAACTGCCTCACATGTACGCGATCTTCTCGCAAAACGGGAGGCGGAGAGGCGTTCGTGAAGCCCGTGTGCGGTCCAACGGTCAAGGACGACTGGAAGGAGCGAGGAGCGTGAATGCCTACGCGCCCATCCTCGTGCTCGGCGCCCTCGGGGCAGGGTTTGCGATCTTTTCCGTGGTCATGGCCACGCTAATCGGTCCAAAAAGGTACAACCGGGCGAAACTTGAGGCGTACGAGTGCGGCATCGAACCCACTCCCACGCCGGCCGGCGGCGGCCGCTTCCCCATCAAGTACTACCTGACGGCGATGCTCTTCATCGTCTTCGACATCGAGATCGTCTTCCTCTACCCCTGGGCCGTCACCTTCGACGCCCTGGGGCTTTTCGGGCTCGTGGAGATGCTGCTCTTCGTGCTCACCGTCTTCGTCGCCTACGCGTATGTGTGGCGGCGCGGCGGCCTGGAATGGGACTGAGGGGCTGAGGGGCACCTATGGGACTCGAAGAGAAACTGCCTAGCGGCTTTCTGCTGACCACCGTTGAACAGGCCGCGGGCTGGGTGCGCAAGGCGTCCGTCTTCCCCGCCACCTTCGGCCTGGCCTGCTGTGCCATCGAGATGATGACGACCGGTGCGGGCCGCTACGACCTGGCCCGTTTCGGCATGGAGGTCTTCCGCGGCTCCCCGCGCCAGGCCGACCTGATGATCGTGGCCGGCCGGGTCAGCCAGAAGATGGCGCCGGTGCTGCGGCAGGTCTACGACCAGATGCCCAACCCCAAGTGGGTCATTTCCATGGGGGTTTGCGCCTCATCGGGCGGAATGTTCAACAATTACGCCATTGTTCAGGGTGTTGACCACATTGTCCCGGTTGATATCTACCTGCCCGGCTGCCCACCCCGGCCCGAGATGCTCCTGGACGCCATCCTCAAGCTCCACCAGAAGATCCAGGGCTCCAAGCTCGGGGTCAACCAGGAGGAAGCGGCCCGCGAGGCGGAGGAGGCGGCCCTCAAGGCGCTTCCCACCATTGAGATGAAGGGGCTGCTGCGGTGAGCTCTCCCGACACTCCGGAACAGAACGGCGTGCCCGCCCAGCGCGACGACACCGGCGAGGTCATCGGCGTACGCAAGGGCATGTTCGGGGCCGCGGACGGCGGCGACACCAGCGGCTACGGCGGCCTCGTGCGCACCGTCGCGCTGCCCGGCGCCGCCTCGCGGCCCTACGGCGGCTACTTCGACGAGGTGGCCGACGAACTCGAAGGCGCGCTGGAGGAGCAGGACCTGCTGCCCGGCAACGCCATCGAGAAGACGGTGGTCGACCGCGGCGAGCTGACCTTCCACATCGCGCGCGAGCACCTCGTACGCGTCGCCCGCACCCTGCGCGACGACCCCGCCCTGCGCTTCGAACTCTGTACGGGCGTGAGCGGCGTCCACTTCCTCGGGGACACGGGGCGCGAGCTGCACGCCGTCTACCACCTGCGGTCCCTGACGCACGGCCGGCTCATCCGGCTCGAAGTGAGCGCCCCCGACAGCGATCCGCACATCCCCTCGCTCGTCGAGGTCTACCCGACCAACGACTGGCACGAGCGCGAGACGTACGACTTCTTCGGCATCGTCTTCGACGGCCACCCCGCCCTCACCCGGATCATGATGCCGGACGACTGGCAGGGCTTCCCGCAGCGCAAGGACTACCCCCTCGGCGGCATCGCGGTCGAGTACAAGGGCGCCCAGATCCCGGCTCCGGACCAGCGGAGGTCGTACAGCTGATGTCCACATCCAACGGAACGTCGCAGGCGTCCGCCCGCGAGACCACCGAGGGGACCGTCTACACGGTCACCGGGGGCGACTGGGACGAGGTCGTCCAGTCCGCGGCGAAGGCCGACGACGAGCGCATCGTCGTCAACATGGGTCCCCAGCACCCCTCCACGCACGGCGTGCTCCGGCTGATCCTGGAGATCGAGGGCGAGACCGTCACCGAGGCCCGCTGCGGAATCGGTTATCTGCACACCGGCATCGAGAAGAACCTCGAATTCCGCACCTGGACGCAGGGCACCACCTTCGTCACGCGCATGGACTACCTGACGCCGTTCTTCAACGAGACGGCGTACTGCCTCGGTGTCGAGAAGCTCCTCGGCATCACCGACCAGATCCCCGACCGGGCCTCGGTCATCCGCGTCCTGCTCATGGAGCTCAACCGGCTCTCCTCGCACCTGGTGTGCATCGCGACCGGCGGCATGGAGCTGGGCGCGACCACGATCATGATCTACGGATTCCGGGATCGTGAACTCATTCTCGACCTCTACGAGCTGATCACCGGCCTGCGCATGAACCACGCGTTCATCCGCCCCGGCGGGCTCGCCCAGGACCTGCCCCCGGGCGCCATGGACCAGCTCCGCGAGTTCGTGAAGACCATGAAGAAGAACCTGCCGGAGTACGACAAGCTCGCCACCGGCAACCCCATCTTCAAGGCCCGTATGCAGGACGTCGGCTACCTCGACCTGACGGGCTGCATGGCGCTCGGCGCCACCGGGCCCATCCTGCGCTCGGCCGGCCTGCCGCACGACCTGCGCAAGACCGACCCGTACTGCGGCTACGAGACCTACGACTTCGACGTCCCGACCGCAGACACCTGCGACTCCTACGGCCGCTTCCTGGTCCGCCTGGAGGAGATGCGCCAGTCGCTCAGGATCGTCGAGCAGTGCCTGGACCGGCTTCAGCCGGGACCGGTCATGGTCGAGGACAAGAAGATCGCCTGGCCCGCGCAGCTCGCGCTCGGACCGGACGGACTCGGCAACTCCCTCGACCACATCAAGAAGATCATGGGCACCTCGATGGAGTCCCTGATCCACCACTTCAAGCTGGTGACCGAGGGCTTCCGGGTCCCGGCCGGACAGGCCTACACCGCCGTCGAGTCGCCCAAGGGCGAACTCGGCGTGCACGTCGTCTCCGACGGCGGCACCCGCCCCTACCGGGTCCACTTCCGCGACCCGTCCTTCACCAATCTGCAGGCCATGGCGGCCATGTGCGAGGGCGGCCAGGTCGCCGACGTCATCGTCGCCGTCGCGTCCATCGACCCCGTGATGGGAGGCGTCGACCGGTGACAGACATCCAACTGGGCATGCCTCAACTGCCCGCGCCCGACTACCCGGCCGATGTACGCGCCCGGCTCGAAGCGGACGGCAGGGAGATCATCGCCCGCTACCCCGACAGCCGCTCCGCGCTGCTGCCGCTGCTCCACCTCGTCCAGGCGGAGGAGGGCCACGTCACGCGCACCGGCATGGCCTTCTGCGCCGACCTCCTGAAGCTGACGACGGCCGAGGTCACCGCCGTCGCCACCTTCTACTCCATGTACCGCCGCAAGCCGTCCGGCGACTACCAGGTCGGGGTGTGCACCAACACCCTGTGCGCGGTCATGGGCGGCGACGCCATCTTCGACGAGCTGAAGCGGCACCTCGGCGTCGGCAACAACGAGACCACCGACGACGGCAAGGTGACGCTCGAACACATCGAGTGCAACGCCGCCTGCGACTTCGCGCCCGTCGTGATGGTCAACTGGGAGTTCTTCGACAACCAGACCCCCGAGAGCGCCAAGCGCCTCGTCGACGACCTGCGCGCGGGCCGCCAGGTCGAACCCACCCGCGGCGCCCCCCTGTGCACGTACAAGGAGACCGCGCGCATCCTGGCCGGCTTCCCCGACGAGCGCCCCGGCGCCGTCGCCGCGACCGGCGGCGCGGGCCCGGCCTCACTGGTCGGCCTGCGGCTGGCCAGGGGCGAGACGCCCGCGGCCCGCGTGGTCCACCCGCGCGGCGAGGCAGCGCACGACGAACCCCAGCCGGGCGCCCAGCACTTGAGCTCCCACGACGCACCGCAGCCGACCTCGGCGTCCGACCCCGAGCACCCGGCGGGTCCGGTCAACGAGGAGGGGGAGTGATGACCTTGGCAACCGAGATCGAGGGAAACGGGAACGGGAGCAGCCCCGAGAAGCTCCTGGCACCCGTCCTCTCCGCCTTCTGGGACCAGCCCGAGTCCTGGACCCTGGAGACCTACCGCCGCCACGACGGCTACGAAGGCCTGCGCAAGGCGCTCGCCATGACGCCGGACGACCTCATCGCGTACGTCAAGGACTCCGGTCTGCGCGGCCGCGGCGGCGCGGGCTTCCCCACCGGAATGAAGTGGCAGTTCATCCCGCAGGGCGACGGCAAGCCGCACTACCTGGTGGTCAACGCCGACGAGTCGGAGCCCGGGACCTGCAAGGACATCCCGCTCCTGTTCGCCAACCCGCACTCCCTCATCGAGGGCATCGTGATCGCCTGCTACGCGATCCGCTCCTCGCACGCCTTCATCTATCTGCGCGGCGAAGTCGTCCCCGTACTGCGGCGGCTGCACGAGGCCGTGCGCGAGGCGTACGCGGCGGGCTTCCTCGGCAAGGACATCCTGGGCAGCGGCCTTGACCTCGAACTCACCGTGCACGCGGGCGCGGGCGCGTACATCTGCGGCGAGGAGACCGCACTCCTGGACTCGCTCGAAGGCCGGCGCGGCCAGCCCCGGCTGCGCCCCCCCTTCCCCGCGGTGGCCGGTCTGTACGCGTGCCCCACTGTCGTGAACAACGTCGAATCCATCGCCTCGGTTCCCGCGATCCTGCACCGGGGCAAGGACTGGTTCACATCCATGGGCAGCGAGAAGTCCCCGGGCTTCACGCTGTACTCGCTGAGCGGGCACGTCGCGAGCCCCGGCCAGTACGAGGCGCCGCTCGGCATCACCCTGCGCCAGCTGCTCGACATGAGCGGCGGGATGCGGCCCGGCCACCGGCTCAAGTTCTGGACGCCGGGCGGCTCCTCGACCCCGATGTTCACCGACGAGCACCTCGACGTGCCGCTGGACTACGAGGGCGTGGGCGCGGCCGGGTCGATGCTCGGCACCAAGGCGCTCCAGTGCTTCGACGAGACGACCTGCGTGGTGCGGGCCGTCACCCGCTGGACCGAGTTCTACGCCCACGAGTCCTGCGGCAAGTGCACCCCGTGCCGCGAAGGGACGTACTGGCTGGTCCAGTTGCTCCGCGACATCGAGGCGGGCAAGGGCTCGATGGAAGACCTCGACAAGCTGAACGACATCGCCGACAACATCAACGGCAAGTCGTTCTGCGCGCTCGGCGACGGCGCCGCCTCGCCGATCTTCTCCTCGCTCAAGTACTTCCGCGACGAGTACGAGCAGCACATCACGGGCAAGGGCTGCCCCTTCGACCCCGCCAGGTCCACGGCCTGGGCGGACGACAGCACGGAGGTGAACGCATGACTGTGACGACGAGTAGCGCTTCCTCCGGGGGCGGCGAGGCGGCCGTGCCGGCGGAGGATCTCGTCTCGCTGACCATCGACGGCATCGACATCAGCGTCCCCAAGGGCACCCTGGTGATCCGCGCCGCCGAACAGCTCGGCATCGAGATCCCGCGGTTCTGCGACCACCCCCTGCTCGACCCGGCCGGCGCCTGCCGCCAGTGCATCGTCGAGGTCGAGGGCCAGCGCAAGCCGATGGCGTCCTGCACCATCACCTGCACCGACGGCATGGTGGTCAAGTCCCAGCTCTCCTCGCCGGTCGCCGAGAAGGCCCAGCGCGGCGTGATGGAACTCCTCCTGATCAACCACCCGTTGGACTGCCCGGTCTGCGACAAGGGCGGCGAGTGCCCGCTGCAGAACCAGGCGATGCAGGTCGGCGACACGGACTCGCGTTTCGAGGGCCGCAAGCGCACCTACGAGAAGCCGGTGCCGATCTCCACCCAGGTGCTCCTGGACCGCGAGCGCTGCGTGCTGTGCGCCCGCTGCACCCGGTTCTCCAACCAGATCGCCGGCGACCCGATGATCGAACTGATCGAGCGGGGCGCGCTCCAGCAGGTCGGCACCGGCGAGGGCGACCCCTTCGAGTCGTACTTCTCCGGGAACACCATCCAGATCTGCCCGGTCGGCGCCCTCACCTCGGCGGCGTACCGCTTCCGCTCACGGCCCTTCGACCTCGTGTCGTCGCCGTCGGTGTGCGAGCACTGCGCGGGCGGCTGCGCGACCCGCACCGACCACCGGCGCGGCAAGGTCATGCGGCGACTGGCGGCCGAGGACCCGGAGGTCAACGAGGAGTGGCTCTGCGACAAGGGCCGGTTCGGCTTCCGGTACGCGCAGCAGCCGGACCGGCTGACCACGCCGCTGGTACGCGACGCCGCCACGGGTGAGCTCGCACCGGCGAGCTGGCCCGAGGCGCTGGAGGCGGCCGCCGCCGGGCTGTCCGCCGCGCGCGGCCGGGCCGGGGTGCTCGCGGGCGGACGCCTGACCGTCGAGGACGCCTACGCCTACGCCAAGTTCGCGCGGATCGCCCTCGACACCAACGACGTCGACTTCCGGGCCCGCGTCCACTCCGCCGAGGAGGCCGATTTCCTGGCGGCCCGGGTCGCGGGACACGGCCGCGACCTCGACGGGCGGGGCGTCACCCACACCTCCCTGGAGAAGGCGCCGGCCGTCCTGCTGGTCGGCTTCGAGTCCGAGGAGGAGGCGCCCGGCGTCTTCCTGCGGCTGCGCAAGGCCTGGCGCAAGCACGGCCAGCGCACCTACGCGCTCGCCACCCACATGACGCGCGGCCTGGAGAAGGCGGGCGGCACCCTGCTGCCCGCCGCGCCCGGCACCGAGACCGAGTGGCTGGACGCGCTCGCGGGCGGCGTCGGCCTGGACGCCGACGGCGCGAAGGCGGCCGAGGCCCTGCGCGCCCCGGGCGCCGTCCTCGTCGTCGGCGAGCGGCTCGCCGGCGTGCCCGGCGCGCTGACCGCCGCCGTACGCGCCGCCACGGCGACCGGCGCCGAACTGGTGTGGATCCCGCGCCGGGCCGGCGAGCGCGGCGCGGTGGAGGCGGGCGCGATCCCGTCGCTGCTGCCCGGCGGCCGCCCGGCCACCGACCCGCGCGCCCGCGAGGAGGTCGCCTCGGCCTGGGGCGTACGTGAACTCCCGCACCGCTACGGCCGCGACACCGGCCAGATCGTCGAGGCCGCGGCCACCGGCGAACTGGGCGCGCTGGTCGTCGCGGGCGTCGACCCGGCGGACCTGCCGGACCCGGCGCGGGCCCGCCAGGCCCTCGCGGAGACGTTCGTGGTCAGCCTGGAGCTGCGGCCCACCGAGGTCACCGCCCACGCGGACGTGGTCCTCCCGGTCGCGGCCGTCGTCGAGAAGTCCGGCACCTTCCTCAACTGGGAAGGCAGGGCGCGCCTGTTCGAGGCCGCGCTGAAGCCGGAGCAGATGACCCGGGCCCTGGCCCCGACCGACGCGCGGGTGCTGCACATGCTGGCCGATGTCCTGGCCCGCGCCGGAGGCGCTGGGGAACACAGTCACTTCGCGCTGCCCGATGTCCGGGCCGTACGCCGTGAGATGACGCGGCTCGGCACCTGGGACGGACCGCGCGCGAGCGAGCCCCTGGAGCCGGCGCAGCCGCTGCCCCGGCCCGCCGAGGGCGAGGCGGTGCTCGCCGGGCACCGGCTGCTGCTCGACCAGGGCTCGCTCCAGGACGGCGACGAGGCGCTGGCGGGCACCCGGCACGCCGCCGTGGCCCGGCTGTCCGCGGCCACCGCGGCCGAGGCCGGCGTCAAGGACGGCGACCTGCTCGAAGTCACCGGTCCGTCCGGCCACGTCCGCCTCCCGCTCCAGGTGAGCGAGATGCCCGACCGGGTGGTGTGGCTGCCGCTGAACTCCGTCGGCGCCGGCGTCACCGCGGACACCGGCGCGGTCCCCGGACAGGTCGTGCGGATCGGCCCGGCCGTTACGCAAGCCCCCTCGGAGGTGGTGGAGGCGTGATCACGCTCGCTGCGGAGGACCTCTCCCTGTTCGGCCGCGATCCCTGGTGGCTCGTCGTCGTCAAGGCGGTCTTCTGCTTCGCCTTCCTGATGGTGACCGTGCTGTTCTCCATCGTGTGGGAGCGCAAGGTCGTCGCCTGGATGCAACTGCGCATCGGCCCCAACCGCCACGGCCCCTGGGGCATGCTCCAGTCGCTCGCCGACGGCATCAAGCTGATGCTGAAGGAAGACGTCATCGTCAAGCGCGCGGACAAGGTCGTCTACGTGCTGGCCCCGATCATCGCCGCGATCCCGGCCTTCATGGCGATCGCCGTGATCCCGTTCGGGCCCGCGGGCAACGAGGTCTCGATCTTCGGCCACCGCACCACGATGCAGCTCACCGACCTGCCGATCGCCATGCTCTACGTGCTGGCGGTGGCCTCGGTCGGCATCTACGGCATCGTGCTCGCGGGCTGGTCGTCCGGTTCGACGTACCCGCTGCTCGGCGGTCTCCGCTCGTGCGCGCAGATGATCTCGTACGAGATCGCCATGGGCGCGGCGTTCGCCTCGGTGTTCCTCTACTCGGGGTCGATGTCGACCTCGAAGATCGTCGAGGCGCAGGGCGACCGCTGGTACATCGTGCTGCTGCCGGTCTCCTTCATCATCTACATCATCACGATGGTCGGCGAGACCAACCGGGCGCCGTTCGACATGCCGGAGTCCGAGGGCGACCTGGTCGGCGGCTTCAACACCGAGTACTCGTCCATCAAGTTCGCGATGTTCATGCTCGCCGAGTACGTCAACATGGTCACCGTCTCGGCCGTCTCGGTCACCCTCTTCCTCGGCGGCTGGCGGGCCCCCTGGCCCATCAGCACCTTCTGGGCGGGCGCGAACCACGGCTGGTGGCCGATGCTCTGGTTCGTCATCAAGGTCCAGCTGCTGCTCTTCTTCTTCATCTGGCTGCGCGGCACCCTGCCCCGGGTCCGCTACGACCAGCTGATGAAGCTGGGGTGGAAGGTCCTCATCCCGGTCTCGGTGCTCTGGCTGATGCTGGTCGCGACCGTCCGGGCGCTGCGCAACGACGGCTACGACTTCTCGAAGATCGTGCTGTACGTGGGCGGCGCGGTGGTCGCCGTGCTGCTCCTCTCCTTCGTCGCGGACGTCTTCCGCGGCAAGAAGGAGGACGCGCAGGCGCAGACGCCGTCCGCCGCCTTCGACCCGATGGCCGGCGGGTTCCCGGTGCCGCCGCTGCCCGGACAGACCCTTCCGCCCGTACCCCGCCGACGGCCGCGCCACGAGCGCGAGTTGATTGTCAGTGGTGGCGTCGATACTGAGAGTGACCGAGAGGGAAGGGAGGGCGACGGTGTCTGAGTCATCGACCGGGAAGTCGGAGAAGTCCGCGAAGCCCGGGGAGTCGGGGAAGCCCGGAGAGTCGGGGGAGAAGTTCCTCAACCCGGTGGCCGGCTTCGGCGTGACCTTCAAGGCCATGTTCAAGAAGCGGCTGACCGAGCAGTATCCGGAGCAGCAGAAGGTCACAGCGCCGCGCTTCCACGGCCGCCACCAGCTCAACCGGCACCCGGACGGCCTGGAGAAGTGCGTGGGCTGCGAGCTGTGCGCCTGGGCCTGTCCGGCCGACGCCATCTATGTGGAGGGCGCGGACAACACGGACGAGGAGCGCTACTCGCCGGGCGAGCGCTACGGCCGGGTCTACCAGATCAACTACGCCCGCTGCATCCTGTGCGGCCTGTGCATCGAGGCCTGCCCCACCCGGGCGCTGACGATGACCAACGAGTTCGAGCTGGCCGACTCCTCCCGCGAGAACCTGATCTACACCAAGGAGCAGCTGCTCGCCGGGCTCGACGACACCATGGTCGACACCCCGCACGCGATCCATCCGGGCATGGACGAGCAGGACTACTACCGGGGCCTGGTCACCGAGGCCGCGCCCGGCACCGTCCGGCAGGTGGCGCTCAGCAAGGGCGAGCGGCCCCAGGAGGGCGCATCCACCTTCGGTGAGGACGAGCCCGCGTCCCGGAAGGTGGTGGGCGCATGAGCGCGGTGCTGGCCGCCGCGGCCGCCTCGCACACCTCCACGGGCGAGGCCTTCCAGTTCTGGGTGCTCGGCACGGTCGCCGTGATCGGCGCGCTGTGCACCATGCTCATGAAGAAGGCCGTGCACAGTGCGCTGTGCCTGGCCGGGACCATGATCATCCTCGCGGTCTTCTACCTCGCCAACGGGGCGTACTTCCTGGGAGTCGTCCAGATCGTCGTCTACACCGGCGCGATCATGATGCTGTTCCTCTTCGTCGTCATGCTGGTGGGCGTCACGGCCGCCGACTCGCTGAAGGAGACGATCAAGGGCCAGCGCTGGTGGGCCGCGGCCTGCGGGCTCGGCTTCGGGGTGCTCCTCGTCGCGGGCATCGCCAACGCCTCGCTGAAGACCTTCACCGGCCTCGGCCAGGCCAACGCCAACGGAAACGTCGAGGGTCTCGCCGCCCTCATCTTCACCAAGTACGTCTTCGCCTTCGAGATCACCGGCGCCCTGCTGATCACCTCGGCGGTCGGCGCGATGGTGCTCACCCACCGGGAGCGCACCGAGCGCGCCAAGACCCAGCGGGAGATGTCCGAGGAGCGCGTACGCGGCAAGCACCTGCCCCCGCTGCCCGCCCCCGGCGTCTACGCCCGGCACAACGCGGTGGACATCGCGGGCCTGCTCCCCGACGGCACCCCGTCGGAGCTCACCGTCAACCAGACGCTCCGCGGCCGCGGCCAGATCCGTGACGTGTCCGACGAGGCGCTCGCCGACCTCAAGGCCCTGGAGCAGCGCTCCGAGGAGCGGCTCGGCCGGGACGAGGAGGCGGTCAAGTGAATCCGGTCAACTATCTCTATCTGTCAGCCCTGTTGTTCACCATCGGCGCCGCCGGAGTGCTCATCAGGCGGAACGCGATCGTGGTCTTCATGTGCGTCGAGCTGATGCTCAACGCCTGCAACCTCGCGTTCGTCTGCTTCTCCCGGCTGCACGGCAACCTCGACGGCCAGATCATCGCGTTCTTCACGATGGTCGTCGCCGCCGCGGAGGTCGTGGTCGGGCTCGCGATCATCGTGTCGCTCTTCCGTTCCCGCCACTCGGCCTCGGTCGACGACGCCAGCCTGATGAAGCTGTAAGGGGTCGCTAGAACCGTGGGAAACACAGACAACCTCATCGCCCTGCTCATCGCGGCGCCTCTGCTCGGAGCGGCCGTACTGCTGTGCGGCGGACGGAGACTGGACGGGATCGGCCACTGGCTGGGCACGGTGCTCGCGGGCGCGTCCTTCGTCCTGGGCGCGGTGCTCTTCGTCGACATGCTGGGCCGCCCGGCCGACGGCCGCACGGTGACCCAGCACCTGTTCAGCTGGGTTCCGGTGGCGGGTTTCCAGGCCGACATCGGCTTCCACCTCGACCAGCTGTCGATGACCTTCGTCCTGCTGATCACCGGTGTGGGCACACTGATCCACATCTACTCGATCGGCTACATGGAGCACGACGAGAACCGCCGCCGCTTCTTCGCCTACCTGAACCTGTTCCTCGCGGCGATGCTGCTCCTGGTCCTCGCCGACAACTACCTGCTGCTCTACGTCGGTTGGGAAGGCGTGGGCCTCGCGTCCTACCTGCTCATCGGCTTCTGGCAGCACAAGCCCAGCGCGGCGACCGCCGCCAAGAAGGCGTTCCTGGTCAACCGGGTCGGCGACATGGGCCTGTCGATCGCCATCATGGTGATGTTCACGACCTTCGGCTCGTTCGCCTTCTCCACCGTCCTCGGTGAGGCCGGCGGGGCGAGCTCGGGCCGCGACACCGCCATCGGCCTGATGCTGCTGCTCGCCGCGTGCGGCAAGTCGGCACAGGTGCCGCTGCAGTCCTGGCTCGGCGACGCGATGGAGGGCCCGACCCCGGTCTCGGCCCTGATCCACGCGGCGACGATGGTGACCGCGGGCGTCTACCTGATCACCCGCTCCGGCGCGATCTTCAACGCGGTGCCGGACGTGCAGACGGCGGTCGTGGTCGTGGGCGCGGTCACGCTCCTGTTCGGTGCGATCGTCGGTTGCGCGAAGGACGACATCAAGAAGGCGCTGGCCGGCTCGACGATGTCGCAGATCGGCTACATGATCCTGGCCACCGGCCTCGGCCCGATCGGCTACGCCTTCGCGATCATGCACCTGGTGACGCACGGCTTCTTCAAGGCCGGGCTGTTCCTCGGCGCGGGCTCGGTCATGCACGGCATGAACGACGAGGTCGACATGCGCAAGTACGGCGGCCTGCGCACGTACATGCCGGTCACCTTCGTCACCTTCGGCCTCGGCTACCTCGCGATCATCGGCTTCCCCGGCCTGTCCGGCTTCTTCTCCAAGGACAAGATCATCGAGGCGGCGTTCGCCAAGGGCGGCGCCGAGGGCTGGATCCTCGGCGCGGTCACCCTGCTCGGCGCCGCGATCACCGCGTACTACATGACGCGCGTGATGATCCTGACCTTCTTCGGCGAGGAGCGCTGGAAGCACGCGAAAACGCCGTCGCCGGACCAGCCGAGCGTGGAACCCGCCGCCGAGACCCGGGGCGCCCACGACGCGCCGCACCCGCACGAGTCCCCGAAGTCCATGACGATCCCCATGATCGTCCTCGCCTTCGGCTCGGTCTTCGCGGGCGGCGTCTTCGGCATCGGCGACCGGTTCGTGAAGTGGCTCGAGCCCATCACCTCGTTCGACCACGGCGATTCGCCGGTCGGCCAGTGGACGGTCACCGCCGCCACCATCGTCTGCCTGCTGATCGGCGTGGGCCTCGCGGTCGCCCAGTACGGCCGCGGGCCCGTCCCGGCCGTCGCCCCGCGCGGCTCGCTGCTCACCCGGGCCGCCCGCCGCGACCTGCTCCAGGACGACTTCAACCATGTGGTCCTGGTCCGCGGCGGCGAGCACCTGACCCGCTCGCTCGTCTACCTCGACCACAGCCTGGTCGATGGGGTCGTCAATGGAACCGCCGCCTCGGTCGGCGGGCTCTCCGGCCGGCTGCGCAAGCTGCAGAACGGCTTCGCCCGCAGCTACGCGGTCTCGATGTTCGGAGGTGCTGTGGTGATCATCGCCGCGACTCTGCTGATGAGGGCGGTGTAACGCGATGTCCTTCCCCCTCCTCACCGCGACGGCCGCCCTCCCGGCGCTCGGCGCCGTCGCGACCGCGGCCGTCCCGGCGGCCCGGCGCACCGCCGCCAAATGGCTGGCCCTGCTGGTCTCGGTGGGCACCCTGGTGCTCGCCGCGATCCAGCTCGTACGGTTCGAACCGGGCGGCTCGCGTTACCAGTTGACCGAGTCCCACGCCTGGATCAAGGACTTCGGCGTCCGCTACGAACTGGGCGTGGACGGCATCGGCGTGGCCCTCATCGGGCTCACCGCGCTGCTCATCCCGTTCATCATCGCGGCTGGCTGGCACGACGCCGACCCCCTGGAGACCCACAGCAGCCGCTGGCGGCCGACGCAGGGCTTCTTCGCCCTGATCCTCGCCGTCGAGGCGATGGTGGTGCTCTCCTTCGAGGCCACCGACGTCTTCCTCTTCTACATCCTGTTCGAAGCCATGCTCATCCCGATGTACTTCCTCATCGGCGGCTTCGGCGACCGCGCCGCCCCCTCCCAATATGGTGCTGCCGCACCGGGCCAGGGCGACGAGGCGGCGGCCACCCAACGCTCGTACGCGGCCGTCAAGTTCCTCCTCTACAACCTGGTCGGCGGGCTCATCATGCTGGCCGCCGTCATCGGTCTCTACGTGGTGGCGGGCTCGTTCTCGCTGAACGAGATCGCCGCGGCCCGCGCGAGCGGCTCGCTCCACATGGAGACCAACACCGAGCGGCTGCTGTTCCTCGGCTTCTTCTTCGCCTTCGCGGTCAAGGCCCCGCTGTGGCCGCTGCACACCTGGCTGCCCAACGCGATGGGCGAGGCCACCGCTCCGGTCGCCGTGCTCATCACCGCGGTCGTCGACAAGGTCGGCACCTTCGCGATGCTGCGCTTCTGCCTCCAGCTCTTCCCCGAGGCCAGCAAGTGGGCGACGCCGGTGATCGTGGTGCTCGCCGTGATCAGCATCATCTACGGGGCGCTGCTCGCGGTCGGCCAGCGCGACATCAAGCGCCTGGTGGCGTACGCGTCGATCTCGCACTTCGGCTTCATCATCATGGGCATCTTCGCGATGACGAGCCAGGGCCAGTCCGGCGCCACGCTCTACATGGTCAACCACGGCATCTCGACGGCCGCGCTCATGCTGGTGGCCGGCTTCCTCATCTCGCGCCGCGGCTCCCGGCTCATCTCGGACTACGGCGGGGTGCAGAAGGTCGCCCCGGTGCTGGCCGGCACGTTCCTGATCGGCGGCCTCGCGACCCTCTCGCTGCCGGGGCTCGCGCCCTTCGTCAGTGAATTCCTGGTCCTGGTCGGCACGTTCAGCCGCTACCCGGCGGCGGGCGTGGTCGCGACCCTGGGCATCGTCCTGGCCGCGCTCTACGTCCTCGTCCTCTACCAGCGGACGATGACCGGACCCGTCAAGGCCGAGATCCAGGGCATGCCCGACCTCAAGGTCCGCGAACTGCTCGTGGTGGCCCCGCTGATCGCCCTGCTGATCTTCCTCGGGGTCTATCCGAAGCCGCTGACGAACATCGTCAACCCGGCGGTGGGCCACACCATGTCGGACGTACAGAAGAAGGACCCCAACCCGGTGGTGGAGGCGGCCAAGTGAGCTCATCAGCTGTCCACAGCCTGTGGACCACGGCGGCCGGGGGGAAGCTCGACAAGATCCCCGCGCCGCACATCGAGTACGCGCAGCTCGCGCCCACCCTGATCGTGGTGGGCGCGGCGCTCCTCGGCGTCCTCGTCGAAGCCTTCGTCCCGCGCCGCAGCCGCTACTACGCGCAGGTGTTCCTGTCGGTGGTCGCGCTCGCCGCCGCCTTCGCCGCGGTGGTCGGCCTCGCGGCCGGCGGCTACGGCACGACCAAGGCGCACATCGCCGCCATGGGCGCCGTCGCGGTCGACGGCCCCGCGCTCTTCCTCCAGGGCACCATCCTCCTGGCCTCCATCGTGGCGGTCTTCACCTTCGCCGAACGCCGCCTGGACCCGGTGGCGCACGGCAACAAGGTGGACTCCTTCGCCGCGCAGGCCGCCTCGGTGCCGGGCAGCGACAGCGAGAAGGCAGCGGTCAAGGCCGGGTTCACCACGACCGAGGTCTTCCCGCTGGCCCTGTTCGCGGTCTCCGGCATGCTGGTCTTCCCGGCGGCGAACGACCTGCTGACCCTGTTCGTGGCGCTCGAGGTCTTCTCCCTCCCGCTCTACCTGCTGTGCGCCGTGGCCCGCCGCAAGCGGCTCATGTCGCAGGAGGCGGCGGTCAAGTACTTCCTGCTCGGCGCGTTCTCCTCGGCCTTCCTGCTCTTCGGCATCGCGCTCCTGTACGGCTACGCGGGCTCCGTCTCGTACGCCACGATCGCCGACGTCGTCAGCGGCTCGGTCCAGAACGTGGACCCCGCGCTCGCCGGGACCATGGGCAACGACGCGCTGCTGCTCATCGGCGGCGCGATGCTCCTGATGGGCCTGCTCTTCAAGGTCGGCGCGGTGCCGTTCCACATGTGGACGCCGGACGTCTACCAGGGCGCGCCCACCCCGGTGACCGGCTTCATGGCGGCGGCCACCAAGGTCGCGGCCTTCGGGGCGCTGCTCCGCCTGCTGTACGTGGTGCTGCCCGGCATGAGCTGGGACTGGCGGCCGGTCATGTGGGGCGTCGCGATCATCACGATGCTGGGCGGCGCGGTCGTCGCGATCACCCAGACCGACATCAAGCGCCTGCTCGCGTACTCCTCGATCGCGCACGCCGGGTTCATCCTGGCCGGTGTCATCGCGACCAACGCGGACGGCATCTCGTCGGTGCTGTTCTATCTGGCGGCGTACTCGTTCGTGACGATCGGCGCGTTCGCCGTGGTCACGCTGGTGCGGGACGCGGGCGGCGAGGCGACGCACCTGTCCAAGTGGGCGGGGCTCGGCCGCCGTTCGCCGCTGGTCGCGGCGGTCTTCGCGGTCTTCCTGCTCGCCTTCGCGGGCATCCCGCTGACCTCCGGCTTCTCCGGGAAGTTCGCCGTGTTCAAGGCTGCGGCGGAGGGGGGCGCGGGAGCGCTGGTCGTGGTCGGTGTCGTGTCCTCGGCGGTCGCCGCGTTCTTCTACATCCGGGTGATCGTGCTGATGTTCTTCAGCGAGCCGAAGGCGGACGGGCCGACGGTCGCGGTGCCGTCGCCGCTGACGATGGCCACGATCGGGGTGGGGGTCGCGGTGACGCTCGTGCTGGGTGTCGCGCCGCAGTACTTCCTTGACCTGGCGCACAGTGCGGGTGTGTTTGTTCGGTAGGGGGTGGGCGGGGCCCCCACCCCACCCCGCCCCTTCCCGAGGCCTTCCGGGGGTTGAAGGCGTTCCTGGGGCTCCGCCCCGGACCCCGTTCGCGCCTAAAGGGCGCTCGTCCTCAATCTCCCCCAAGGCCTTGAGGGCCAGGGGGGACCCCCATGACGGGCTGAGGATGCCCATGCTGGGCCCCCTACAGGGGCGCGGGGAACTGCGCGAGCAACCACGCACGGTCCGCAGCTGGACGAGGGTTTAGGGGCGCGGGGAACCGCGCACTCCGGGGTAGGCGCGCACGGTCTGCGGGCGAGATCGGGGTTGGGGCGCGAGGCCCCAGTCCCCGGCTAGGGCAGGGTGGTGAGGAGGGCCAGGACCTCCTCGCCCCAGGTGGCCAGCTTCTTCTCGCCCACCCCACCGATCGCCCCGAGCTCCCCCATCGACCCCGGCCGAACCGTCGCGATCTCCCGCAACGTCGCATCGTGGAAGATCACGTACGCCGGAACCCCCGCCTCCTTCGCCTGGGCCGCGCGCCACGTCCGCAGCGCCTCGAAGACCGGGAGCACCTCTGCGGGCAGGTCGGCCGCCACGGTGGACTTCTTCGACGCGCCGCGCGCCGCCCGCACCGGCTTCTCCGGCTCCGTCCGCATCCGGACCTCGCGCCCGCCGCCCAGCACCTCTCCGCTCTGCTCGGTCAGGACCAGCGTGCCGTACTCACCCTCCACCGCGAGCAGTCCCTGCGCAAGCAACTGCCGTACCACGCCCCGCCATTGGGCCTCGGACAGCTCTTCCCCGATGCCGAAGACGGACAGCGCGTCATGGTCGAACTGGATGATCTTCGCGGTCCTGCGGCCGAGCAGGATGTCGATGATCTGGCCCGCGCCGAACTTCTGGCCCCGCTCGCGCTGGAGGCGTACGACGGTGGACAGGACCTTCTGTGCGGCGACCGTGCCGTCCCACGTCTGCGGCGGGGTCAGGCAGGTGTCGCAGTTCCCGCAGCTCGCGGACTCGGCCTCCTGGCCGAAGTAGCCCAGGAGCTGGGCCCGGCGGCACGAGGCGGTCTCGCAGAGCGCCAGCATCGCGTCCAGATGCGCGGCCGCGCGGCGCCGGAACGCCTCGTCCCCCTCACCGCTCTGGATCAACTTGCGCTGCTGGACGACGTCTTGGAGCCCGTACGCCATCCAGGCCGTCGACGCCAGTCCGTCGCGCCCCGCGCGGCCGGTCTCCTGGTAGTAGCCCTCGACCGACTTCGGCAGGTCGAGGTGGGCCACGAACCGCACGTCCGGCTTGTCGATGCCCATGCCGAAGGCGATGGTCGCCACCACGACCAGGCCGTCCTCCCGCAGGAAGCGCGACTGGTTGAGCGCGCGCGTCCCCGCGTCGAGGCCCGCGTGGTACGGGACGGCCTGCACCCCGTTGTCGCTCAGGTACTGGGCGGTCTTCTCCACCGAGGCCCGCGAGAGGCAGTAGACGATGCCCGCGTCCCCCTCGTGCTCCTCCTTCAGGAACGCGAGGAGCTGCTTCTTCGGGTCGCTCTTCGGCACGATCCGGTACTGGATGTTCGGCCGGTCGAAGCTCGCCACGAAGTGCCGGGCCTGCGGCATTCCGAGGCGCTGGGTGATCTCGCGGTGCGTGGCGTCCGTGGCGGTCGCGGTGAGCGCGATGCGCGGTACGTCCGGCCAGCGCTCGCCGAGCAGGGACAGGGCGAGGTAGTCCGGGCGGAAGTCGTGGCCCCACTGGGCGACGCAGTGCGCCTCGTCGATGGCGAAGACGGAGATCTTGGCACGGGAGAGCAGATCGAGCGTGGCCTCCACGCGCAGCCGCTCGGGGGCCAGGTACAGCAGGTCGAGCTCGCCGGCGAGCAGCTCCGCCTCGACGGTGCGGCGCTCGTCGAAGTCCTGCGTGGAGTTGATGAACCCGGCGCGCACGCCGAGCGCGCGCAGCGCGTCCACCTGGTCCTGCATCAGCGCGATGAGGGGGGAGACCACGACGCCGGTGCCGGGCCGGACCAGGGCGGGGATCTGGTAGCAGAGCGACTTTCCGCCGCCGGTCGGCATAAGGACCACCGCGTCGCCGCCGGACACGACGTGCTCGATGATCTCGCCCTGGGCGCCGCGGAAGGATTCGTATCCGAAGACGCGGTGCAGTGTCTGCAGGGCCTCGGTGTCGGGCTCCGCGGTCACCGTCCGCGTTCCGTCCGTCGCGCTCATCGCTCTGTCCCCCGTACTGGTCCGTCGACTGCCTCACCGTTCACCCTCGCAACGATAGGCGCCCCCGCCGACACCCCGGGAGTTGTCCACAGCCCGGGGCCGATTCCCGACCCCGCCCGACCGCCCCGCCCCCGGGAGGCCCCGCGGCGCAGTCGCAGGGTGACCGGCCGGGCGGGGCGGGCTCAGGGGATCAGGTCGACGGAGTGATCCGGCCCCTTACCTCGCCCAGGCCCACCCGCACTCCGTGCGCCCCCGGCGCCCAGGCCGTGAGGACGACCTCGTCGCCGTCTTCGAGGAAGGTCCGCTTGCCGGTGGGCAGCTCCAGCGGCTCGGTGCCGTTCCAGGTGAGTTCGAGGAGCGAGCCCCGCTGCCCGCGCTCGGGGCCGCTGACCGTGCCCGAGCCGTACACGTCCCCAGTCCGCAGCGACGCGCCGTTCACCGTCATGTGGGCCAGCTGCTGCGCGGCCGTCCAGTACATCGAGGCGAACGGCGGCTCGGCCACCACCGTGCCGTTGATCGACACCGTGATGCGCAGGTCGAAGCCGCCCGGGACCTCCTCGGCGGAGTCGTCCAGGTAGGGGAGGAGGGGGAAGTCGCGGGCCGGGGGAGCGACCCGGGCCGCCACCAGCGCCTCCAGCGGGGTGACCCACGCCGAGACCGAGGTCGCGAAGGACTTGCCGAGGAACGGGCCGAGCGGCACGTACTCCCAGGCCTGGATGTCCCGCGCCGACCAGTCGTTGAGGAGGAACAGGCCGAAGACGTGGTCGTCGAAGGCACCCAGTCCGACCCGCTCGCCCAGCCGCGACGGTGCGCCCACGACGAAGCCGACCTCCGCCTCGATGTCCAGCTTCACCGACGGGCCGAAGACCGGGGCCGGGTCGGCCGGCGCCTTGCGCTGGCCCTGCGGGCGGACGACCTCCGTGCCGGAGACCACGACCGTGCCGGACCGGCCGTGGTAACCGATCGGCAGGTGCTTCCAGTTGGGGGTCAGCGCCGCGCCGTCGGGGCGGAAGATCTGGCCCACGTTCGTGGCGTGGTGCTCGCTCGCGTAGAAGTCGACGTAGTCGGCGACCTCGTACGGAAGGTGCAGCTCCACCTCGGCGAGCGGGTGCAGGAGGGGCTCTATGACCGGGCGGTGGGCGGGCACGGTCACCCAGGCGGTGAGCGCCCGGCGCACATCGCGCCAGGCCGTGCGCCCCGCCGCCAGCAGGGGGTTGAGGCTCGGCCTGGCGAGGAGCGCCGCGTACGGCGAACCCAGTGCGTGCGCCGCCGCCCCCGCGTCCAGGACGTGGTCGCCGATGCGCACGCCGACCCTGCGGTCCTCGGGATGGCCCGGCGTGGAGAAGACGCCGTAGGGGAGATTGTGCGGGCCGAAGGGGTCGCCCTCGGCCAGTTCGAGCGGGCTCTGCTCGGACATCGGTGCCTGCCTCGCTTTCCACGGGTGTGGGTCACACGTTACGTCGGCGGTGCGCGGGGCGGCAGTGCCTAAAGAGTTCGCAATGTCCGGAAATTCCGTCTCCGGAAGCGGCGGTTCCCCCTTAGCGTCTCTGTCCGGGGCACGCCCGGCGAGGGGGTCGCGCGTCCCTGCGGGGCTGTGGGGGCTCTCTGTCCCGAGGGGGAACTGGTGTCGGGCAGTAACGTGCTGTTCAGGGCGGACCGGGACGTACCGGGACTGATCGTCAAGTTCGGGAACTATCCGTTGCACCACGGCGGGGTCGGCGCCATCCGCAGTCTGGGCAGACTCGGGGTGCCGATGTACGCGATCACCGAGGACCGCTGGACCCCCGCGGCCCAGTCCCGCTACCTGGAGCGGGCGTTTCCCTGGCCGACGACCGGCGTCGAGGACCCGGCCGTGCTGGTGGAGGGGCTGCTCGGGATCGGTCGGCGGATCGGCCGCCCCGCCGTGCTGATCCCCACCGACGAAGAGGCCGCGGTGCTGATCGCCGAGCACCAGAAGGAGCTCGCCGAACACTTCCTCTTCCCGCCCGTGGCCCCGGACCTGCCCCGGCGCCTGGCCAGCAAGCAGGGGCTGCACGAGCTGTGCGTGGAGCACGGGGTGCCGTCCCCGGCGGCCGCCTTTCCCGAGACGTACGCCGATGTCGAGGACTTCGCACGGCACGCCCGCTTCCCGGTGGTGGCCAAGAACCGGGAGGCCTTCGTGCGGCGGCGCAGTCCCGCCGTCCCCGGCACCACCCGGATCGAAAGCCGCGCGCACCTGCTCGCGCTGGCCCGCGGCTGGGGGGCGAGCCCCGGGGTGATCCTCCAGGAGTACCTGCCGCGCGAGCAGGCCGAGGACTGGATCGTGCACGCCTACTTCGACGAACACTCCACCCCGCTCGCGCTGTTCACCGGAGTGAAGGTGCGCTCCTGGCCCCCGCACGCCGGGATGACGGCCAACGCGTACGTCGTCGACAACCCCGAACTGGCCGCGCTTGCCGAGCAGTTCGTCAAACGCATCGGCTTCACCGGCATCGTCGACCTCGACCTGCGCTTCGACCGGCGCGACGGGCGCTACAAGCTCCTGGACTTCAACCCGAGGATGGGCGCGCAGTTCCGCCTCTTCGAGAGCGAGTCCGGCGTCGACGTGATCCGCGCCCAGCACCTGCACCTCACCGGCCGACGGGTCCCGGAGGGTGAACAGCCCGCGGGGCGCCGCTACGTGGTCGAGAACATCGACCTGCCCGCGCTGCTCGCCTACCGGCGCAGCGGCTACACCACACCCCACGCGCCCGAGCGCCCGACCGGTACCGAACTCGCCTGGGTCGCGGGGGACGATCTCAGACCCTTCTTCACGATGATGGCCCGCTTCGTCCGTCCGGGGGCGCAGCACCTGTACCGGCTCTGGCGGAGCTCCCGCCGTGCCGTGACGAAGTAACCCGACGCAATGTCGCGCCGAACCCCTTGATCCGTGCGGCGGTCGCCGTCGCGACAGGGGTGAGTCGTTTTCCTGGAAGGGGTCCCTGAGTGAGCACTTCGACACGTCCGGTGGCGGTCATCGGCGCGGGGCCGTTCGGCCTGTCCGCCGCCGCCCATCTGCGCGCCCGGGGCATACCCGTCCGCGTCTTCGGCTCGCTGATGGTGAGCTGGCGGGAGCACATGCCGGCCGGCATGGTCCTCAAGTCGACGCCGGCCGCCTCCAGCATCGACGCGCCCCAGCCCGGACACGGCCTGCTCGACTTCTGTGCGGACACCGGGACCCGGCGGCTCGAATCGGACTGGGACCTCATCCCGGTGGAGACCTTCTCGGCGTACGGACAGTGGTTCGCCGACCAGCTCTTCCCCGACCTGGAGCAGGTCAGGGTGGTCGAGGTGGACCGGGTGCCCGGCGGGGGCTTCGCCCTGAAGCTGGACTCCGGCGAGAGCTTCGAGGCGCGGGCCGTAGTGGTGGCGACCGGGCTTTCGGGCCTGGCCCGGCTGCCGCGCGAACTGGCCGCTGCCGTGCCGGACGGCCCCTCGGCGACGGGCCCCGTCTCGCACGCCGCCCAGCACCACGACCTGTCCGGCTTCGCCGGGCGCGAGGTGCTGGTGATCGGGGCCGGTCAGTCCGCCCTGGAGAACGCGGTGCTGATGGCCGAGGCGGGGGCGAGCGTACGGGTCGTGGCGCGCGGGGCGGGGGCGGTGCGCTTCGGCGCGGCCCCCGACCAGCAACCCCGCTTCAGCCCCAACTCGCCCTTCGGCAGGGCCTGGTCGCTGTACGCCTTCTCGTACCACGCGACCCACTTCCGCCACCTGCCCGCGCCCGCCCGGCACTATCTGGTCCGCAACGTGCTGGGCCCGCTGGGCGCGTGGTGGCTGCGGGACCGCTTCACGGGGCGGGTCGCGGTGACCGAGGGGCGCCGGATCGTCCGGGCCCGGGTCGAGGACGGCCGGCCCGTGCTCACCCTCAGCGGGGGTACGGGGGCGCAGCGGGAGCTGTCGGCGGACCATGTGATGGCGGCGACGGGCTACCGCATGGACGTGGCCGCCCTCGACTTCCTGGGGCACGGGCTGCGCACCCAGCTGTCCACGTCCCGGGGGGCGCCGGTCCTGGACGCGGGCTACCAGTCCACCGTCCCCGGGCTGTACTTCACGGGGTTGCCCGCGGCGTCGTCCTTCGGGCCGGTGATGCGGTTCGTCTGCGGCACGGAGTACGCGTCGCCGCGGCTGGCCGCCTCGGTGGCGGCGGGCTGAGCACCTGGGGGCTCCGCCCCCAGACCCCCGTTCGCGCCTTAAGGGCGCTCGTCCTCAAACTCCCCCAAGGCCTTAAGGGCCAGGGGGGACCCCCATGACGGGCTGAGGTTGCCCGTACCGGCCAGCACCGGTGCTGTCAGGCTCAGCCCGTTTCTCGGGGGATTCGGCGTTCCCACGTGCGGTGGAACACCACCTCGTCCCCCTCCCGGCACACCACCTCGTCCGACGTCACGAAATCCGCCGCGTCACACGTGATCGACGACCGCGTGTCGATCGTCACGTCCCACCCCAACTCCGGCCGGTGCAGCCGCAGATGCCAGTCGGAGCGGGTCCGGGCGGACAGCGGGTCGTCCGACTGGATCGTGTACGTCTCCTTCGCGTCCTCCGTGAATTCGAGCCCGTCCGGATAGACCCGCGTACCGCCGTAGCGCGGGTCGACCTCCAGGCGCCACTCGCCCTTCGCCACGTCGCGGACGACGAGCCGTTCGGGTCGGGGCTCGTCCAGCGGGGCGGGGAAGGAGACCCCGAGCGGCTCGGACTGCTCGGGGTCGGCGAACGCGATCGTGTCGTCCGACGTGCGCTCCCGCAGGGGCAGTTGGAGGAAGGAGCCGGCCGGATCGAGGGTGAAGCCCACCGAGTCGGCCTGCGGCCAGATCCACGGCCAGTACGCGGAGGAGACCGCGAGCCGGATGCGGTGGCCGGGCGGGAAGGAGTGGCCGATGCCGTTGAGGGCGAAGGTCACCTCTTCCGTCGCGCCCAGGGGCCAGGCCGCCGCGCGGTCCCTGCCGTGGCGGGCGGCCAGGTTGAGCACGCCGCGCGTGACCAGTGTGGAGGAGCCGTCCGGGGCCACGTCGCAGAGCCGGGCGACGGCCTGTCCGAACGGCACGTCCATGCGCAGCCGCAGGGTGACCCGGGGGCGGCCCAGGACGTCGAGGGGGCCCGCGTCCGCCGGCACCGGGAAGTCGAAGGCCGCCGAGTGGGCGTCCTCGGCGCGCTGGTCCGGAGGGAGGTCGCCGTCGTTCCCGAAGGGGAAGAAGCGGCCCGCGTCCAGGCCGGTGTGCTGCGGCGAGCGCACCCGTACGGGCGGGCCCTGGAGCGCGTACGAGACCGGGGTGACGTGCGGGGAGGGCCAGGCGGGGTCGCCGACCCAGCGGCCCGGGAGTTCCGCGTAGACCGTGGCGGGCGGGTGGGACTCGCTGATCCAGGAGCGCAGGAGCGGCTCCTTCATCACGCCCGTCTCCTCGCCCTTGAGGTGGTGGTCCCACCAGCGCAGGGTCTCCTGGAGGAAGCCGATCGCGGGGCCGGGGGGCAGCCCGCGGTCCGGGTACTGGTGGGACCAGGGGCCGATCAGGCCGCGCACCCGGTCGGCGGGCAGGTGCTCGACCAGCCTGAGGACCGTGTCCCGGTAGGGGTCGTGCCAGCCGCCCACGGCGAGGACGGCCGCGTCGATCGCGGCGTAGTCCTCGCAGACGCTGCCGTGCTTCCAGTAGGCGTCCCGGGTCTGGTGGGCGAGCCAGGTGTGGATGAACGGGCGTACCGCTTCGAGGCGTTCAAGCCACATTTCCCGCCATTTTTCCCCGACGAACAGGGGGTCCGGCGGGCGGGAGACGAAGGCGAGCATGGTCGCCGCCCAGGCGTGCATGTCCACGGCGAGCACCGAACCACCCATGTAGTGGACGTCGTTGTCGTAGCGGTCGTCGGTCGAGCAGACCGTGACGACGGCCTTGAGCGGCTCGGGGGCGAGGGCGGCGATCTGGAGGCTGTTGAAGCCGCCCCAGGAGATGCCGAACATGCCCACCTTCCCCGTGCACCAGGGCTGCTGGGCGAGCCAGTTGACGACCGCGACACCGTCGGCGAGCTCCGTCGCGTCGTACTCGTCGCCCGGCAGCCCCTCGGAGCAGCCGTGCCCGCGCACGTCCACGCGTACCGAGGCGTAGCCGTGCCCGGCGTACCAGGGGTGGCGCTGCCAGTCGCGCGGCGCCGTCCAGTCGGTCAGGCGGTACGGGAGGTATTCGAGCAGCGCGGGGACGGGCTCCTCGGTGACCGGGCGCCAGACGCGCGCGTAGAGCAGCGTGCCGTCGGGCAGCGGGATCCGGACATCCTCGCGCTGCGTCTCGTACGGGAACTCGGTGCGGATGTGCATGGCGGCGACCTCAGTGGACGGGGTGCATGGTGCGCTTGAGCCAGGGGGCGGCGAGGATCACGGCGACGCCGACGGCCACCGCGACGGCGCCGTTCACACCGAAGTAGGCGGCGTTGGAGACCTTTCCGTACACCTTCACGGTCTGGGCCTGGATGCCGTTGGCGAGCGCGAGGGAGAGGAACCAGAGCGACATCGTCTGGCTGGCGAAGGCCTTCGGGGCGAGCTTGGTGGTGGCCGACATGCCGGAGGTTTCGAGCAGGATGTCGCCAAGTCCGAGCAGCAGGTACGAGCCGACGATCCACCAGGCCGCCATCTTGTACGCGGCGCCGCCGTGCCCGGCGGTCGGCACCACCATCAGCAGGAAGGAGAGCCCGCCCAGGATCACCCCGAAGGCGATCTTGTTGGAGGCGTGCGGCTGGCGCGGCCCCATGCGGGCCCACACGGCGGCCACCACCGGCGCGAGCGCCACCTCGAACGCGCCGAGCGCGGAGGCGTACCAGCCTGCCGGGAAGTGGAAGCCGAGGAGAGTGGTCTCGGCGTTGGTGGAGGCCAGCAGCATCATCGTCGAGTACGCCTGGAACAGGATGAAGTTGAAGGCCACCGAGGCCAGGAACAGCACCACGTAGGGCCGCAGACGGCCGCGTTCCTCGGGGGTGACGCGGGGGCTCGCGAACATCACCGCGAAGTAGACGACCGGCGCGATCACCGAGATCAGGGTCAGCAGGTCGACGAAGCGGCTCATCGTCAGCCAGCCGCCCAGCGCCAGCAGCACGGCGAGCGCCGCGACGATCAGAGCGCCGAGCACCATGAGCCGGACCGCGCGGCGCATGCCCTCGGGCGGCAGCGCGAACTCGGCCGCGTGCCTGCGTCCGGCCAGGTGGCGCCGGCCCAGGACGTACTGGATCAGGCCGAAGGTCATGCCGACGGCGGCCGCGGAGAAGCCCCAGTGCCAGCCCTTGTGGTCGCCGAGCCAGCCGGTGATCAGCGGCCCGAGGAAGGCGCCGATGTTGATGCCCATGTAGTAGAGCGCGAATCCGGCGTCGCGCCGCTGGTCGTCGGTGCGGTAGAGCTTGCCGACCATGGAGGCGACATTGGGCTTGAGCAGGCCGGTGCCCGCGCTGATCAGGCCGAGCCCGGCCCAGGTCGTCGCCGGGGCGGGCACGGCCATCGCGTAGTGGCCGCAGGCGATGAGGACGCCGCCGTACAGGACCGCGCGGTAGGAGCCGAGGATGCGGTCGGCGAGCCAGCCGCCGGCCACCGAGACCAGGTAGACGAGGGTGCCGTAGGCGGCCGAGACGGAGGCGGCGGTGCCCGCGTCCATGCCCATGCCGTCGTGCGCGACGGAGTCGGCGAAGTACAGGACGAGGATCGCCTGCATGCCGAGGAACGAGAAGCGTTCCCAGACCTCCAGGCCGGACAGGGTGAGCAGCCCGCGGGGCTGACCGAAAAAGGCGTGGTCGTCCTGCGGGGGCGGCTGCTCGGCGGCCGGATCGCCGGGGGTGGCGGTCATCGTTCCGGACAAAAGACCCACTCCTGATCGTATGAGCTGATCAAGAACATACCGGGGTCCAAGGGACTGCGCGCGAGGGGTGACGGGAAGGCGCCCACGGTGATCGAACAGCGACCCGATACGCTGACTTGAGTGAAGGCAGCGACACATCGACAATCCGTGTGATCGTCAGCAGACAGGAGTACCCCTCGTGACCGTCGTCGGGCCGTTCGGGCTGAGCGTGCGGGACCAGGCACTTGAAGCCGATGTCCAGACCGGATTGGCGGCTGTCGAGGCGGGACTGCTCGATGCCACCAAGAGCGAGGTCCCGTTCATCACGGAGGCCGCGCAGCACCTCATCCGCGCAGGTGGCAAGCGATTCCGCCCGCTGATCGTGATGCTGGCCGCCCAGTTCGGGGATCCGTACGCGCCGGGCGTCGTGCCCTCCGCGGTGGTCGTCGAGCTCACGCACCTCGCGACGCTGTACCACGACGACGTGATGGACGAGGCCGACGTGCGGCGCGGTGTGGACAGCGCCAACGCCCGCTGGGGCAACTCCGTCGCGGTCCTCACGGGTGATTTTCTCTTCGCGCGCGCCTCGCACATACTGGCGGATCTGGGCCCCGAGGCCGTACGCATTCAGGCCGAGGCGTTCGAACGGCTGGTTACCGGTCAGATCCTGGAGACCGCGGGCCCCCGGGACGGGCGCGACCCGGTCGACCACTACCTTGACGTGCTTTCCGGCAAGACCGGCTCGCTGGTCGCGGTCTCCGGCCGGTTCGGCGCGATGATGTCCGGCGCCGACGAGTCGGTCGTCGACATCCTCACGCAGTACGGCGAGCGCCTGGGCACCGCCTTCCAGCTCGCCGACGACGTCCTGGACATCGCCAGCGACTCGCACGAGTCCGGCAAGACCCCGGGCACCGACCTGCGCGAGGGCATCCCGACGCTGCCCGTCCTGCACCTGCGGGCGCGGGCCGCCCGGGACGGCCGTCCGGAGGACCTGGAGCTCGTGGCGCTGCTCGACGGCGACCTCAGCGACGACGCCCGGCACGCCGAGGTGCTGCGCCGGCTGCGCGTCCACCCGGCCCTGGAGCAGGCGCGCAGGGACACCGTGCGGTACGCGGAGGAGGCGAGGGCCACGCTGGCGCCGCTGCCCTCCGGGTACGCGAAGTCCGCGCTCGAAGAGCTCTGCGACGCGGTCGTCCACCGCGCGGGCTGACCGGCGCCGGCCCCCGGCCGGCGGTCAGTAGCCCGAGCCGCCGCCCGAGGTGGTGCCGGTGGCCCCGCTCGCGGCCTTGGCGCCGGTGGGCGTCGCCGCGAACCAGATGCCGCCCACACCCTGGCCGTAGGCCTCGTGCGGCTGGTCGTCCTGGGCGTACCGGTAGAGCGGCCATCCCGCGAGGGTCAGCTGCTTGCTGCCGTCGGTCCGGGTGACCGTGCCGACCAGCGACTTGTCGATGCCCTTCACCGTGACCCTGCCGGTCGCGGGGGCGGGCGGCCACTGGGTGGCGCAGGCCCCGTAGCAGTTCGACCTGGGCACCGGCTGTGCGGTGTCCTTGTCGAAGCGGTAGAGCACGAACCCCTTGCCGTCGACCACCACGGTGCCGACCTTGTCGACCTTGGCGGTGGAGAGGGTGTCGGCGGACGGCGGGGCCGAGCTGTTGACGGAACTTCCGGTGGGCGGGCTGGGGGTGGAGGAGCCGGATCCACTGCCGCAGCCGCTGACGGCGAGCGCGATGACGAAGGCTCCGGCCGTCGCTCCCACCGCGAACCGCTGAGTCCTGAGCATGGCGATCCCCCTTCGTAGTGCCGCTTGCTCTCACCCAGGGGTACGGATCCGGCCGTCCGGACACTCAATTCCGGCCACGCATGCGCCGGTCGGGCCATCGGGTCGGCAGGGCGCCCCCTTCAACCCCTACTGGACGGGGTAGCCGTCCAGGGGTTCCGTCATCCCAGAGAGGTACGTGAGGTTGCTCCCGGGGGTTGACGCGCCGGGGCGGCCCTTTTGGTCAGATTGGAAGCACCACTCCTGACCAATTCGGGTGAGAATGGCGGCGCGGGGTGGAACTGAGCACGACGGACGGACGCCGCCGACCACGGAGGTAGGGCACACATGGCACCGAACGACAGCGCACAGGCCACCGACGAGGCCAGGGACCTCGGCGCGGGCCGCCGCAAGGCGGCGCGCTATCTCGTCCCGGTCGGGGTGGCGGGGGTGGCGGCGGCGACCATCGGGCTGGTCCCGGCGCTCGCCGCATCCGGTGACCCCAGTCTGCCGACGATCAGCGCGCAGCAGCTCATCGAGAAGATGGCCGCGTCGGACACGCAGCAGCTCTCCGGCACGATGAAGATCACGACCGACCTGGGACTGCCCGGTCTGGGCAGCCTCGGCTCGCTCGCGCCGAAGGCCGGCGGCTCGGAGAAGTCCGCGTCCCCGGACGCGAAGCTCACCGAGCTCGCCTCGGGCACGCACACCCTGCGCGTCGCGGCCGACGGCCCCGACCGCCAGAAGGTGTCGATCCTGGAGGACGCGGCCGAGTACAGCCTGATCCACAACGGCACCGACGTCTGGGCGTACGACAGCGGCTCCAACCAGGCGTACCACTCGCAGAAGTCCGCGGCCGACGCCGCCAAGGAGCACGGCGGTAAGGCCCCGGAGCAGGGCGTTCCGACCACGCCGAAGGCGCTGGCCGACCAGTTCCTCAAGAACATCGACCCGACCACCGCGGTGTCGGTCGACGGCACGGCCCAGGTGGCCGGCCGGGACGCCTACCAGCTCCTGATCAAGCCGAAGCAGTCCGGCTCGACGATCGGCTCGGTCCGCATAGCGGTGGACGCCAAGACCGGTGTGCCGCTGAAGTTCACGCTCGCGCCGAGCGGGGGCGGCAAGGCCGTGGTCGACGCGGGCTTCACCAAGGTCGACTTCTCGAAGCCGTCGGCGGACACCTTCACGTTCAGCCCGCCCAAGGGCGCGAAGGTCACCGAGGACGACGGCAAGAAGAAGCAGACGTTCAAGCCCGAGCAGAGCCTGCCGGGTGGTCTGGGCGGCTTCGGCGACGCCAAGAACGCGAAGAACTCCAAGGTGATCGGCAAGGGCTGGACCGCCATCGCCGAGCTCGACACCGGCGGCAAGGGCATGCCGAAGGCGGACAAGAGCAAGGGCGGCGCCGACGCCCAGAAGTTCCTGGACTCGCTCGGCGACAAGGTCACTGGGACGTTCGGCTCGGGCACGGTCTTCAAGACCCGCCTGGTCAACGCCCTGATCACGGACAACGGCAAGGTGTACGTGGGCGCGGTGACGAAGGACGCGCTGATCGACGCGGCCAACGCGGCCAGGTAGGGCCGGGCCCGGCTGTACGGCAAGGGGGCCGAGGAGGGGGCGCCCGTCCTCTCCTCGGCCCCGGCAGGCGAAGAGCGCCCTCTCCGGCAGGTGAGGAGCGAGGGCCGGGGGCACGCCTCCTGGTCCGGGAAGGGGCGGGGTGGGGAACAGTCCATCGGTCATCGAGACGCACGGCCTGAGCAAGCGGTACCGAGGCGGCCAACTGGCCGTGAACGGGCTGGATCTCACCGTCCCGCGCGGCAGCGTGTTCGGCTTCCTCGGCCCCAACGGCTCCGGCAAGACCACCACCATCCGCATGCTGATGGGCCTCATCGAGCCGTCCTCCGGCACCGCCAGCGTCCTCGGCAGCCCCATGCCGAAGGCCGTCCGCACCGTGCTCCCCAGGGTGGGCGCCCTCATCGAGGGCCCCGCCCTGTACGGCTTCCTGTCCGGCCGCGACAACCTGCTGCGGTACGACGCCGCCGACCCCACCGCCGACCCGCGCACCCGCACCGCCCGGGTGGCGACCGCCCTGGACCGGGTGGGCCTCACGGCCGCCGCGGGCAAGAAGGCACGGGCGTACTCGCTGGGCATGAAGCAGCGCCTGGGCCTCGCGGCGGCGCTGCTCCAGCGCCGGGAGCTGCTCGTCCTGGACGAGCCGACCAATGGGCTCGACCCCCAGGGCATGCGCGAAATCCGGGCGCTGATCAGGGAGTTGGCGAAGGACGGGACGACCGTCTTCCTCTCCTCGCACCTCCTCGACGAGATCGAGCAGGTCTGCACGCACGCGGCGGTGATGAACCAGGGCCGCCTCGTCGTCCAGGGCGAGGTGGCCGAGCTCGCCGCCGGCGCGCGCGGTCGGCTCGCGGTCACCACCCCCGACACCGGGGCGGCGGCCCGGCTCCTCAAGGAGCGGGGCATCGCCGATGTGACGGTGGTCGACGACGACCGCGTCACCGCTGAACTGCCGCCCGACGACGTGGAGTTGGCGGACCTCAACGCCGAGCTCGTGCGGGCCGGGGTCCGGGTGAGGGGCTTCGCGGCCGAGCGGGCCTCCCTGGAGGACGCGTTCGTCGCACTGACCGGGGAGGGCTTCGATGTCGCGGGCTGAGGCCGTGGACGTGACGGGACCGAACGCGCGGCCCGCGCCCGAGCGGAGGCCGGGCGTCCTGTGGTCGCTCGGGCTGTTCCGCTCCGAGCTGGTCACCGTGCTGCGCCGCTGGCGCACGCTCGCGCTGCTCGGGGTGCTCGCCGCCGTGCCCGTCCTCATCGGCATCGCGGTGAAGGCCGACACACGGGGCGGCGGGGGCGGCGGACGCGGCGGCGGCGCGGACGGCCCGGCTTTCGTCGCGCAGGTCACCAACAACGGGCTCTTCCTCGTCTTCGCGGCGCTGGCGGCCACGCTGCCGGTCTTCCTGCCGATGGCCGTCGGGGTGGTGGCGGGCGACGCGGTGGCGGGCGAGGCCAACTCCGGCACCCTGCGCTATCTGCTCGTCGCCCCGGCGGGCCGCACCCGGCTGCTGCTCGCCAAGTACGCCTCGGTGCTCGCCTTCTGCCTGATCGCCACGCTCGCGGTGGCCGTCTCCGCACTCGCGGTCGGCGCGCTGCTCTTCCCGCTGGGCGAGGTCACCACGATCTCCGGCACGCGGATCTCCTTCGCGGACGGGCTGCTGCGAGCGGTCGCGATCGCCGTGGTGGTGGCCGTCTCGCTGGCCGGGATGGCCGCGCTCGGCCTGTTCATCTCGACCCTGACCAACAGCGGGATCGCGGCGATGGCCTCGACCGTGGGGCTGCTGATCACGGTCCAGATCCTGGGCCAGATACCGCAGCTGCACGCGATCCAGCCCTACCTCTTCCCGCGCTACTGGCTGTCCTTCGCCGATGTGCTGCGCGAGCCCGTCTACTGGGACCAGCTGGTGAAGAACTTCGAGCTCCAGGCCCTGTACGTCGCGGTCTTCGGCTCGGCGGCGTGGGCCCGCTTCACGACGAAGGACATCACGGCATGAGGGCCGGGAACGGCGGATGACGTGTCCGGAACGGACCGGTCGTGCGAGCCGACCCCCGTGACGGCTCGACACGACACGTTCCGTTTCCTGCGTCATTGTTGGAGCCGCGCGCTCGGCTGTCAATCCGGTTCCGGGCGTGCTCGTAGAGTGAGGGCATGATCACCTCGTCCGCATCGGCCCCGGGATCCAGACGCCGCAGCGAGAAATCGCGCCAGGCGACGCTGGCGGCCGCGCTCGGACTGTGCGCGGAGAACGGCTACGGCAAGGTCACCATCGAGGCGATCGCGGCCCGCGCGGGCGTGAGCAAGAAGACGATCTACCGTTGGTGGCCGACCAAGGGCGCGGTCCTGCTCGACGCGGTGACGGAGCTGGTGGTGAGCGACTCGCCGTTCCCCGACACCGGCGACATCGAGGCCGATCTGCGCACCCATATCGGCAGCCTGGTACGCCTGTTCACCTCGCCCGTGGTGGGCCCGGCGTACAGCGGGATCCTCTCCGAGGTGCTGCATGACGAGCGTCTCGCCAGGGCGGTCAACGACGAACTCGTCATCCCCCGCGTCGCGTTGGTGTACGAGCGCCTGCGCGGGGCTCAGGGGCAGGGTCAACTGCCCCCGGACGCCGATCTTCCGCTGGCCGTGGAGATGCTCTACGGACCGCTCTACTACCGTCACGCGCTCGGCCGTCCGCTGCCCGGACCGGAGCGCATCGAGACGCTGGTGGACCATGTCATGCGCGCGTTGCGGGCTCCGGCGTCGAGCTGAAGAAGGTCTTCGCGCGGGCGGCGGCCTCGGTGTCGCGCGCCATCTCCCCGGGCCGCACGGCCGAACCGAGCAGCACCCCGCCCCAGTTCATGCCCATGTACGCGGCCGAGTGCCGCAGGGTGCCGACGAGAGGCTCCGCCGCCGCGTGGTCCGTACCGGCGAGCGCGGTCACGCCCCACAGGGTGCGGCCCGCCATGCGCTCCTTGAAGTCGAGCTCGGGGTCGTAGAGCCAGGTCACCCAGTGGTCGAGGTAGTGCTTGACCGGGGTGGAGACGCTGTACCAGTACAGCGGCGAGGCGATCACCAGGTCGGTGGCGGCCAGGGTCGCCTCCAGGAGCGTCGCCAGGTTCCCGGTGGGAGCGGTCTGGGCGCTTCCGTCGGTGTGGCGCGGATCGCGGAAGGTGGGGAGTTCGAGGTCGGCGAGGCTCAGCCAGCGGGCGGTGTCGCCCGCCGGTAGCTGCTCGGCGGCCTGCCGGGCGAGCGCCTCGGTGTTGCCGCCGCTGCGTGTGCTGCCGAGCAGAAAGAGAAAGTCGCGGGCCATGGTCCCCTCCGTGTGCCATCCCGAAATCCGGTGCGTGCGCACCCCGTTGAAGCATGCGCGTGCAGTATATGCACATGCATGCTTTCGGTGTCGGGTCTTTCCGTAGGGGCGGCTCGGGCGTCACGCGGGGGAGGGTCCGGGCGTCAGAAGGTGGGCCGGCTCCCGGTGCGGAGGAGCGGCTTGCGGGACCAGCCCCGGCCGCATCCGCTACTGGACGCAGAACTCGTTGCCCTCGGGGTCGGCCATGACGGTGAACTCGCCGCCGGGCTCCTTCACTTGGCGCAGCACGCTCGCCCCGATTCCGGTGAGGCGGCCGACCTCGGACTCCCGAGCGCCGGGCGCCGCGTGGACATCGATATGCAGTCGGTTCTTCGCCGTCTTGGCCTCCGGAACCCGCTGGAACAGGATGCGCCGGCCGAGCCCGGTGCCGCTCTCGGGGTCGTAGGAGTCGTCCGGATGCCGGACGGCGACCAGATCGCGAAAGGCGATCCGGCCGCCGTGTTCCAGGGTGAGCTCCGGGCCGATCGCGCCGGCCGAGCGGAGCCGGTTGATCAACAGGCTGTTGTCCTCGACCTCGTAGCCGAGGGCGGCGGCCCAGAAGTCTGCCTGGGCGTGCGGGTCGGCGGCGTCGACGACGAGTTTCCAGTGGAGGGTCATGTGTTCGTTTATAGCCGGGCGGAGGTGTCCCGTCGCGCGGGACGGGACACCGTGGCCGACGGGAACGGGGGTCAGCCCACCGGCGCTCCGGCGCTCAACTCCAGCCGGTCGCCGGTGAAGGAGGACCGGAAGCGGCGGTCGTGCGAGACCACGACGATCGCCCCCGGGTAGTCGGCCAGCGCCTGCTCCACCTCCTCGACCAGCGCGAGCGACACATGGTTCGTCGGCTCGTCCAGGACGAGGAGATCGGCGGGGCGGGTGACCAGGCGGGCCAGTTCGAGCCGCCGCCGCTGTCCGACGGAGAGCCCGGCCACCGGCACCGCCAGGTCCTTTTCCCGGAACAGGCCGAGGGACAGGAGCTCCTCGGCGTACTCCTCGGGCGGCCCGGCCCGGCCGACGGCGTACGCGTCGAGCAGCGGGAGGGAGGTGGCGCGATGGCTCAACTCCTGCGCCAGGTATCCGACATGGGGCGTGGAGCGGCGCACCTCGCCCGCGTCCGGGGTGAGATCGCCCGCGAGGACGCGGAGCAGGGTGGTCTTGCCCGCGCCGTTGGGGCCGGAGACGAGGAGGCGGCGGCCCGGCTTGACGGTGAGGCCGGGCACGTCGAGGCGGTCGCCGACCTTCACCCCGGTCAGCTCGACGAGCGGGCCGTCGGGGGTGGCCGCCGCCGTGGTGAGACGGGCGTTGAACCGCAGGGGCGGCGGCGGGGCCGCGACCGGCTCGCGCTCCAACTGCTCAAGCCGCGTCCTGGCCGCCCTGACCTGTCCGGACAGCTTGGACTCGGAGGACCGGCGGTGCTTGCCGAAGCCCTGGCGCGGGTCCTTGCCGGTGGCGGCGAGCCGCTGCCCGGCGCCGTCGACCAGCTCCCGGGTACGGGCCAGCTCCTCGCGCCACTCCTGATGTGCCAGCTCCCGGCGGCGCCGGGCGGCGGCCCGGGCCGTACGGTATCCGGCCCAGCCGTCGCCGTACCGGACGACGGTGCGCAGGTCCCGGTCCACCTCCAGGATCGTCGTCGAGACGCGTTCGAGGAAGGCCCGGTCGTGGGTGACCACCACCAATGTGCCCCGGTGGGCGCGGAGTTGATCCGCCAGCCAGTCGGTGGCCTGGCGGTCGAGGTGGGTGGTCGGCTCGTCGAGCAACAGCAGCTCGGGGGCGGCGGCCAGTACGCAGGCCAGCGCTAACCGTGACTGCTCGCCGCCCGAGAGCGAGCCGAGCGCGCGGTCGCGGGTCACGCGGGCGAGGCCGAGGGCGTGCAGGGCGGCGTCGGTACGGGCCTCGGCGCGGTAGCCGTCGCGTTGCTCGTACGCGGCCAACAGGTCGCCGTACGCGGTGAGTTCGGCGGCCGTCGCGTCGGCGAGGCGGGTCTCGGCCGCCCGGATGTCCGCTTCGAGGGAGCGGAGGTCGGCGAGGGCGAGGTCCACGGCGTCCTGGACCGTACGGTCCGGGGGGAGGGCGAGGGTCTGGGCGAGGTGGCCGGTGCCGCCGGGGAAGACGGCGGTGACCTCTCCGGTGTCCGGCCGCTCGGCGCGGGCGAGCAGCCGCAGCAGGGTCGACTTGCCGGAGCCGTTCTCGCCGATGACGGCGGCCCTCTCGCCGGGGCGGACGGTGAGCGAGACGTCGTCGAGGACCAGGCGGTCGCCGTACGCCTTCGAGGCGTGGGCGAGGGTGAGCTGGGAGGGGGTGTTTGTGCGGGCGGGCATGCGGTTCCCTTGGGGGTACTCGGGGTCTTCTTTCCTGACGCTGGGCAGCGCGGCGCGGGGTGCCGCGGGGCGGGGTGGGTCAGCGGAAGAAGTAGTACGAGTACATGCGGCTCACGCTAGCCGGGGTGGGTGGGCGGGGGCACCCCGTTTTTTGCAGCCCGGCCGCCCGCCCGGTACTGGGGCTCCCGGAGGTTTGCCCACCCGCCCACCCGTGCAGGGGGTTGGATGGTTCGGCTTCTGGGGGCTGCGCCCCCAGGCCCCCCTGCGGGGACTGCGTCCCCTGCACCCCTCCCCCCGTTCGCGGCTGAACGGCGCTCGTCCTCAAACTTCCCAAGGACTTAAGGGGCCCGTGACGGGCTGGGCATGCCCGCATGGTCCAGCACCAAGCCGGTCAGGATGCCGACGTGGCCGACCCAGCCCCTGCTAGGGGCGCGGGGAACTGCGCGAGCACCCCGTACGGTCCGCGGGCGGAAGGGGGTTGGGGGCGCGGGGAACTGCGCGAGCGGCCACGCACGGTCCGCACGTGAAGGGCGGGCGGAGGCGCAAGCAACCCGCATTCCACGGTCCGCGGCCGAAAGCGGGTGAGGGGCGCGGGGAACTGCGCAAGCAACCCCGTATGGTCCGCGGCGCCGGCCGACGGGTGCCACCGGGGCCCAGGGGCGGAGCCCCAGAAGATTACGGGAGGGCGTGGCCTCGGGTCGTGTCCACGTGGGGTGGGACCGGGTCATGGCGGTCGCCCACGGTCAACGTCCCCGTCGGCTCGAAGAGCAGCAGCGCCGCCCCCGCCACGGACGACGGCCTGTGCTCCGTGCCGCGCGGGACCACGAACACCGCACCCCGCGCGAGGGTGACCTCCCGCTCGACCCCGTCCTCCCGCAGCGCGATCGTCAACTCGCCCTCCAGGACGAGGAAGAACTCGTCCGTGTCGTCGTGCGCGTGCCACACATGCTCGCCCGCGACCTTGGCGATCCGTACGTCGTAGTCGTTCACCTGGGCGACGATCCGAGGGCTCCACAGGGCCTCGAACCCCGCGAGCGCGGTGGAGAGGAGGAGGGGTTCACTACGGGCGGGTCCGGGATTCATGGCCTCATCGTCGTGCCTGGCGCGGCGGCCCCGCGAGTGCTAGGAATCGCGTATGGCGAAAGGATCCTCGCAGCACGCGTCGGGCGTCCCCCAGCAGGCCACCGCGCCCCACCGGGTCGTGGTCATCGTCGACGAGGGGTCCAACCCCTTCGAACTCGGCGTCGCCACCGAGCTGTTCGGGCTGCGCAGGCCGGAGTTCGACCGGCCCTGGTACGACTTCGCCCTGGCCGCCGCCGACCCCTCCGTGCGCATGCACAACGGGATGTTCACGCTGTCCGGCGTGGCCGGTCTCGATGTGGTGGGCGGCGCCGACACCGTCATCGTGCCCAACCGGCCCGACCCCTTGACCACGCCCACCCCCGCCGTCCTCGACGCCGTACGGGACGCGGCGGCGCGCGGCGCGCGGCTCGTCAGTTTCTGCACCGGCGCCTTCACGCTGGCCGCGGCCGGGGTGCTCGACGGTCGGCGGGCCACCACGCACTGGCGCTGGGCCCGGGCCTTCGCCGACCGACACCCCCGTGTGCTGCTCCAGCCCGACGTGCTGTTCGTGGCGGACGGCAACGTCCACACCGCCGCGGGCAGCGCGGCCGCCCTCGACCTCGGGCTGCGGCTCATCCGGTCCGACCACGGCGCGGAGGTCGCCAACGCCGTGAGCCGGCGTCTCGTCTTCGCGGCCCACCGGGACGGCGGGCAGCGCCAGTTCGTGGAGCGGCCGGTGCCCGCCGTCCCCGCCACCTCGCTGGGCGGCGTGCTCGCCTGGGCTCAGGAACGGCTCGATCAGCCGCTCACCGTCGCCGACCTCGCGCGCCGCGCCGCGGTCAGCCCGGCCACCCTGCACCGCAGGTTCCAGGAGCAGCTCGGCACGACCCCCCTGGCCTGGCTCACCGCGGAACGGGTCGCCCTCGCCTGCCGGCTGCTGGAACGCGGTGAGTCCGGCCTCGGCCGGGTCGCCCGGCTCAGCGGGCTCGGCACGTCGGCCAACCTGCGGGCCCGGCTCCGCCGTGAGACCGGGCTCAGCCCCTCGGCGTACCGGCGCCGGTTCACCGTCCAGGGGGGCTAGGACGGCCGCGGCGCCTCCGGCAGGTCCGCCCGCGGCTCGTCCCGGCCGCTCGGCATGCCGGTCGCGGGCACGTTCGCCATGGCCGCCGCGAGGGCCCTGCGGGCGTGCCGGGCGGTGCGCAGCGCGTCCCAGGTCAGGATCGTCAGGGCCAGCCACACCAGCGCGAAGCCCGCCCAGCGCTCGGGGGGCATCGCCTCGTGGAAGTACGCGATGCCGAGCAGGAACTGGAAGACCGGGGCCAGGTACTGGAGCAGGCCCAGCGTCGAGAGCGGCACCCGGATCGCGGCGCCGCCGAAGCAGATCAGCGGGATCGCGGTCACCACGCCCGTCGCGGCGAGCAGCGCCGCGTGCCCGGCGCCCCCGCTCGTGAAGGTGGCCCGCCCCTGCCCGCCCAGCCACAGCAGGTAGGCGAGCGCGGGCAGGAACTGCACGGCGGTCTCGGCGGCCAGGGATTCGAGCCCGCCGAGGTTCACCTTCTTCTTGACCAGGCCGTACGTGGCGAACGAGAACGCCAGCGTCAGCGAGATCCACGGCGGCCGTCCGTAGCCGACGGTCAGGACGACCACGGCCGCCGCGCCGATGCCGACCGCGACCCACTGGGCCCGGCGCAGCCGTTCCTTCAGGATCAGCACGCCCATCGCGATGGTGACGAGCGGGTTGATGAAGTAGCCGAGGGACGCCTCCACCACGTGGCCGGAGTTGACCGACCAGATGTAGACGCCCCAGTTGACCGTGATCACGACGGCGGCGACGGCTATCAGGCCGAGCCTGCGCGGGCGGCGCACCAGCTCGCCGATCCACGCCCAGCGGCGCATCGCGACCAGGGCGACGGCGACCAGGGCGAGGGACCACACCATGCGGTGGGCCAGGATCTCGATGGCGTCGGCGGGCTTGAGGAGCGGCCAGAACAGGGGGACAAGCCCCCACATCCCGTACGCGCCGATTCCGTAGAGCAGTCCGGTCCGCTGTTGTCCTGCCGAGTCCTTGGCCACTGGCCCTCCCTGTGCGCGCGATCCAGCAGAAGGTAGCGCCGAAGGGCCCGTGGTGTCATGCCCGTACCGCGATACGGTCCTGACGATCCGGAATGCGTACGCGCCCGGGGGTCACGCGGCCAGCGCGGCCCGGACCGTGGCGGCCATCGGGGTGGTGGGGCGACCGATGAGGCGGGCCAGGTCGCCCGGGGTGGTGGCCAGCAGGCCGCGCTCGATGGCGAGGTCGACGTCGACCAGGATCTCCGCGAAGGCGGCGGGCAGGCCCGCGCCGGTCAGGACGGCGAGGTGGGCCTCGGGGGTGACGGAGGTGTGCACGATCGGCTTGCCGGAGGCGGCGGCGACCTCGGCGGCGTACTCGTCGAGCGACCACGCCACGTCGCCGCTGAGCTCGTAGGCCCGGCCCAGGTGACCCTCCCCGGTCAGCACCGCGGCCGCGGCCGCCGCGTAGTCGGCGCGAGTGGCCGAGGCGATCCGGCCCTCGCCCGCGTTGGAGACGACGGCGCCGTGCTCCAGGACCGGGGCGAGGTTCGCCGTGTAGTTCTCGGTGTACCAGCCGTTGCGCAGGAACGTGTACGGCAGCCCCGAGTCGAGGATCAGCCGCTCGGTGGTCTTGTGCTCGGCCGCGAGGGCGAAGTCGGCGTCCGGGCCGCCGAGGACGCCGGTGTAGGCGAGCTGGGCCACGCCCGCCGCCTTCGCCGCCTCGATCACCGCGGTGTGCTGCGGCACCCGCTGCCCGACCTCGCTGCCGGATATCAGCAGCACCCGGTCGCCGGTCCGGAAGGCCCCGGCCAGCGTGGCGGGCTCGCTGTAGTCCGCGATGCGGAGCTCGACGCCCCGCGCGGCGAGCGGGGCCGCCTTCTCCTTGTCGCGTACGACGGCGACGATCTCGCTCGCCGGTACCCGGGCGAGCAGCTCGTCGACGACGAGACGGCCCAGCGCTCCGGTGGCTCCGGTGACGACGATGCTCATGGGATCTCCTCGGGGGAAGGGGGTGGTTCCTGTGCTTCGACATCCACCCTACGGAGAGCGCTAACCTTTCGTAAGTACCCACTTTGAAGTAAGGTACTGGTATGGGAGTAAGTGATGGCCGGAGCTGGGCCCAGCGCGAGGAGATGTGTCCGCACCGGCTCGTCCTGGAGCACGTCACCAGCCGGTGGGGCGTCCTCGTGCTGGACGCGCTGCTCGACCGCTCGTACCGTTTCAGCGAGCTGCGCCGCGAGATCGGCAAGGTCAGCACGGTCAGCGAGAAGATGCTCGCCCAGACGTTGCAGACGCTGGAGCGGGACGGCTTCGTGCTCCGCGACGCCAAGCCGGTGATCCCGCCCCGCGTCGACTACTCGATCACCCCGCTCGGCCGCGAGGCCGCCGAGCAGGTCCGCGCCCTCGCCCGCTGGACCGGGGCGCGGATGGACGACGTGCAGCGCGCGCGGGCCGCGTACGACGCGGCGCGGGAGGCAACTGCCCCATAGATCAGTCGGGTTGAGGGGACTTGCCCGCCTCCAGGGAGTGCAGGGCGCGCGACACGTCGAAGGGCAGGATCGTCACCGCCACCGACGGGAGGTGTTCCAGCGCCTTGGCCATCTCCTCGGCGGTCCCCCGGTGCAGCAGCTTGCCCAGCGCGTGGGTGTAGAGGCGCCGGGGGACCAGGACGGTCAGCGAGGTCGCGCCATCCTCGGTGGTGCGCCCGGCCAGTTCCACCATGGCGTGCCGCAGCCGCCGGTCGGGGCACGCCACCACCTCCAGCGGCACCGAGGTGGCGGCCGTCGTCTCCCAGGCGGCGGCCAGCCTGCGCGCGTGCGCCTCGTCGATCGCGAAGTGGACGGCCCTGATCTCGTCGGCCCGCACCTCGTGCGCGTACCGCAGGGCCTTGAGGGTTGCGAGGTCGAGCGTTTCGACCAGGACGAACACCAAGTGCCGCCTGGCGCGCGGCAGCTCGGCGCCCGGGGCCTGGATGGCGCCGAGCACCGCCGCCTCCCGCCGGTACTCGCGGTTGATGCGGGTCAGCGCCCACACGCCGAGCGGGAAGACGACGACCACCAGCCAGGCGCCCTCGGTGAACTTGGTGACGGCGAAGATGAGGACCACCGTCGCCGAGACCACGGCCGCCACCGCGTTGACGCCGATCTTCAGCCGCCGGTGCCGCTCGCGCCGCCGCCAGTGGTAGGCGGTGAGCCCCGCCCCGGCCATCGTGAACGCGGTGAACACCCCGATCGCGTACAGCGCCACCAGCTTGTCCACGCTCGCGCGGGTCACCAGGAGCAGGGCCATGGCCACCACGGTGAGCGCGATGATCCCGTTGGAGAAGGCCAGACGGTGGCCCCGGCGGGTCAACTGCCGGGGCAGGAAACGGTCCTCGGCCACGAAGCTGGCCAGGAACGGGAAGCCGGTGAAAGGGGTGTTGGCGCCCGTGTAGAGGACCAGGGCCGTGGCCAGCTGCACGAAGACCAGGCCCGCCGTCCCCAGGGGCCCGCCGCCGAAGGCGAAGTGCGCCTCCTGCGCGATGACGGTCGGGGTGCCGTCCCGATACGGGACCGCGTGCGTGAAGTGGGCGAGCGTCGAGACGCCGAGGACCAGGACGCCCAGCACACAGCTCATCGTGATCAGGGTGCGCCGGGCGTTGCGGCCCTGGGGTTCGCGGAACGCCGAGATGCCGTTGGAGATCGCCTCCAGACCGGTCAGCGAGGAGCCTCCGTTGGCGAACGCGCGCAGCACGATGAACAGGGAGGCCCCGTACAGCCAGCCGTCGCCCGGGGTGCCCACGGGGATCACGCCCGCCGCGTGCAGATCGGCCCGGGGCAGCCCACCGGTCAGACCGCGCACGGCGGAGACGGCGAGCACGAGCCCGACCGCCGTCATGAACAGATAGGCGGGCAGCGCGAACAGCCGCCCCGCCTCGCGCACCCCGCGCAGATTCCCGTACGCGAGGAAGAGGATCACCCCGGCGGAGATGGGGAGTTGGAGGTGGTCCATGGCGGTCGGGCCGCCGCCGACCAGGTGCGCCAGAGACACGAGCGCGTTGGTGCCCGCCGAGACCTGCACGGCGACGGTCACGATGTAGTCGACGAGCAGCGCGACCGCGGCGATCTGCGCGACGGTCGGGCCGAAGTTCTCGCGGGCCACGACGTACGAGCCGCCGGCCCGGGTGTAGATCATGACGACGTCGCTGTAGCAGAGCGTCAGCAGCAGCAGGACCAGCAAAATGGCCCCGGTCACCGGCATGAGCAGGGAGAACGCGGCCGCCCCCGCCACCGGGACCAGAACCCGGAGCATCTCCTCGGAGCCGTACGCGGACGAGCTGACGCAGTCCGAGGCGAGGACGCCGAGCGCCGTGCGGTTGTCGAGCTTCTCCTCACTGACGCGCTCGGTCGTGAGGGGCCTGCCGAGCAGGCGTCGCTTGACGCGGTACGCGAGACGGTCCATCCCTCTATGAGAGCGGGTGCCCGGCCCGGGGTCCATGCGGACTCCCCGGCCAGGCACCCGGTTCTCGTATGGGTGGTTCAGCCGACGACGGTCCAGGTGTCCTTGCCGGTGAGGAGGGTGGCGAGGTCGCCCTTGCCGTTCTGTTCGATGGCGGTGTCGAGTTGGTCGGCCATCAGGGTGTCGTAGACGGGGCGTTGTACGGAGCGGAAGACGCCGATGGGGGTGTGGT
>NZ_QOLA01000022.1 GCF_003324565.1 Streptomyces sp. SDr-06
AGGCGGCGAACCTGTGGGAGTACGGCCACGAGCCGGAGGCCCGCGCCATCATCCAGGGCATCCGCACGGCGGCCCCGCTCGACCCGGCCGCCGGGAGCACCCGGGCCACCGCTGAGCGGGCCCGCGGCCAGACCGGCACGCGAGGGCGGGCCGCCCGCGAGGCCGGGACGGCCGCCCTGGCCGGCCGGAGCCTGCGGCTGCTGTCCGGCGCCTGGCTTGCCGGGCATCTTCTTGCCGCCCTGGGCGACGTCGACGGGCAGCATGACGAGCGCGGTCGTACCACCGGAGTCGGAGGGGCGCAGCTGGATGCGGATGCCGTGTCGCAGGGACAGGCGGCCGACCACGAACAGACCCATGCGGCGCGAGACCGAGACGTCCACGGTGGGCGGCGACGCCAGCCGCTCGTTGATCGCGGCGAGGTCCTCGGGGGAGAGGCCGATGCCGGTGTCGTGGATCTCGACCAGGACGCGGCCGTCGGGCAGCGCGTGACCGGTGACGCGGACCTTGGTCTGCGGCGAGGAGAACGAGGTGGCGTTCTCCAGGAGCTCCGCGAGGAGGTGCACGAGGTCGTTGACCACGCGGCCGGCGACCTCGGTCGCGGGCACGGCGGCCAGTTCGATGCGCTCGTACTGCTCCACCTCGGAGGCGGCGGCGCGCAGCACGTCGACCAGCGGGACCGGGCGGGTCCAGCGGCGGCCGGGCTCCTCGCCCGCGAGGACGAGGAGGTTCTCGCCGTTACGGCGCATACGGGTCGCGAGGTGGTCGAGCTTGAACAGCGAGGACAGCTGGTCCGGGTCGGCCTCGCGGGACTCCAGCTCGGAGATGAGCGAGAGCTGACGCTGGATCAGGCCCTGGGAGCGGCGCGAGAGGTTGGTGAACATCGCGTTGACGTTTCCTCGCAGGAGGGCCTGCTCGGCGGCGAGGCGGACGGCCTCGCGGTGCACGTCGTCGAAGGCCGCGGCCACCTGGCCGATCTCGTCCCGGGAGTGCACGCCGACCGACTCCACGGAGGTGTCGACGTCCTGCGGGTCCGACTCCGAGAGCTGCTTGACGAGCTCGGGCAGACGGTCCTGGGCGACCCGGGTCGCGGTGTCCTGGAGCCGCCGCAGCGAGCGGATCATGGAGCGGGCCACGACGAAGGCGCCGACGAGCGAGACACCGAGGACGACGAGGATCAGCGCACCGTTGAGGATCGCGTCGCGCTGCGAGGAGTCGCGCAGCTCGCGCGCCTTCTGCTCCATCTCGCCGAGCAGGGTCTGCTCGATGGTCTTCATCTGGTTGATCTTGTTGGAGTCCTGGTCGTACCAGTCGAGGTAGGAGCGCTTCTGCTCCTGCTCGATGCCGCCCGGGTTCTTGAGCACGCGCTGCGAGTACGCGTTGGCGGCGGTGATCTCCGAGTTGCCCTTGTCGAGCGGGGCCATCAGCTCGGTGGAGTTGCCGCCGTTGGCCTCGTACACGTTCTGGAACGAGGCGAGGGCCTGGCGCTCGCCGTCCTGGGCGGCCTTGGCGTAGAGACGGTCGGGCTCCAGGAGGTTGCCCGGCTTGTCCTTCGTGGGCGGCAGCGCCGCGGCGATGATCGCGCGCTGGACCGAGGCGTACTCCTTGGCCGAGGAGAAGGCCGCCAGGGCACGGGTCCGCTTGATCATCTCCGGGTTGGAGGTGGCCTGCGCCATGTCCTGCGAGAGGCTCAGCAGACCGCGGATGAGGCGGCTGTAGGACTCGACGGTCTGCGAGTCGGTGGAGCCGTTCCCCTGGTAGGCGGTCTTGCGGATGCTCTCCAGGTCCTGGAGCTGGATCGCGATGTTGGTGACGTTGCGCCGGATCGACTCCAGGGCGTCGTCGTTCTCCGTGCCGCTGACGTCCTGGGTCGCGTTGATGAACGACTTCTTGACCAGGTCGGTGGCGCCGCGGTCGGTCTGCACGCGGGCGTCGGAGGTGCCGGTGGAGAGCGGGCCCGCCGAGTCGTCGCGCTCGGTCTGGAGCGCGGCGGCGAGCTCGGTCGCCTGCTTGGTCATGTCGGTCAGCAGCTGCATGTGGTCGAGCTGCTGCATGTCGTTCATCGACTGGTTGATGCGCAGGCCGCCCAGGGTGGTCGCGGCGACCACGGGGAGGGCGAGCAGGGCGACCAGGCGGGTCGAGATGCGCCAGTTGCGCAGGGCTATTCGGGAGCCCGTGTCGACGGGGCCCGTCGGCTTGCGGTCGGCGCCGCTCGGGTCACCGGCGGAAGGACCCGAGGGCCCGCTGGTACGCGCCGTCTGTCCGCCCGCCTCGCCGGCCGGTGCGGCGGAGGGGTTCTCGGGGCCCCGGGGGTTCTGGGCGTGCTGGGGCGAGGAACTGGCCGTCTTGGGGCCAGTCCCGCCCTGCGGCTCCTGCTCCGCCGCAGCGCTGCCATCCCTCTTGAAACGTCCCTGCACTAGCGTCGCAACCTCTGGACCAGGCGTCCCTCCGCACAGGCGGATGGGACGGTGTCGGCGTCATGGGGGGCACTGCGCGCCCCCTGTGTGGTCTGAGTGACCGGCGCTTGTCCTGCTCCCCCTCCCGCCGCTCACCCGGCGCTGCGTTGCGCCCCTGCGCGCCGGTCAGTGACCCGCGGCGGTGCGTGGAATTCCAGCACAGTGCCGGATCTCCAACAAGGCCCGCGTACCGGGCCGTGACCTGAGTGACACATTGTGCAGGGTGCGTCACAAGACGTAGAAAGTGATCACGGAGAAAGCGGACCAATGCGTACGAGTCGCTTACGGGTGGGGGGTGTCCCAGTCGCGATGATCAGGAGCGGAATAGAGGGTTCAATGCCGGAATGTCCGTTCCTGGCCGCCTAGTTGACGGACCCTTATATCCCTTTTGTGGCTTGATTCGTGAGCAAACTCACATGTTGATCGTCGTCTCTACGACCCTTTGCCGGGAATTCGAATGTTTAGCCTGGCGCTTTACAGGGATGGCCAATCCGACAACCGGCGCCGCCGCGGCGCCCGTACCGACAGGGTTCGTAGCAGAGATGAAGACGACGATGATCATCCGCAACATAGCCAACCCGCGCCGCACCACCCTGGCGCACCTCGCGGACGCCGAGGAGCTGCAGCGGGCGGCGCAGCCGGAGCACACCGTCGACCTTCCCGCGCAGACGGCCAACCCCCGCCGCACCATCCTGATGAAGGCCCCCGCCCAGAGCGCCGCCACCGCCGGCTGAGCCCGCCGCTCCGCACCGTCCCCGGCCCCTCGCGCCGCGGAGTAATCGCACGTCCGGTGTCCTCGCCCGCGTTAGCCTGGAGCGTCAGACTCCAGCCAGTACCAGCTCAAGCGAAGTGAGGGGCGACAGCACTCGTGCGCATCGCCAGGTTCTCCATCGACGGCAATGTCGCCTTCGGAGCCGTCGAGGGCGAAGGCCCCGACGGTCTCGTACTCGACATCATCAAGGGCATCCCGTACGGCGACTTCGAACTCAGCGGGACCAAGGTCCCGCTGAGCAAGGTCCGCCTCCTGCCGCCCGTGCTCCCCAACAAGGTCGTGGCCATCGGCCGCAACTACGCGGAGCACGCGAAGGAGCTGGGCAACGAGGTGCCCGAGGTGCCCGTCGCCTTCTTCAAGCCGACCACCTCGGTGATCGGCCCCGGCGACGCCATCGAGTACCCCTCCTTCTCCAACGAGCTGCACCACGAGGCCGAGCTCGCGGTCGTCATCGGCCGCATGTGCCGCGAGGTCCCGCGCGAGCGCGTCAAGGACGTCGTCTTCGGCTACACCTGCGCCAACGACGTCACCGCCCGCGACGTGCAGCAGCGCGAGAAGCAGTGGGCCCGCGCCAAGGGCTTCGACACCTCGTGCCCGCTGGGCCCGTGGGTGGAGACGGACCTGGACCCGGCGGACCTCACCATCCAGGCGACGGTCAACGGCGAGCAGCGCCAGCTCGGGCGCACCGCCGACATGATCCGTTCCATCGAGGACCTGGTCGTCCACATCACCGAGGCCATGACGCTGCTCCCGGGCGACGTCATCCTCACCGGCACTCCGGCCGGGGTCGGCCCCCTCAACGTCGGCGACGAAGTCGCCGTCACCATCGAAGGCATCGGCACTCTCACCAACAAGGTGATCAAGCGTGGCTAACGCGATCCGCGTACGTTTCTGTCCCTCCCCGACCGGCAACCCCCACGTGGGCCTGGTCCGCACCGCCCTGTTCAACTGGGCCTTCGCCCGGCACCACGGCGGTACGTTCGTCTTCCGCATCGAGGACACCGACGCGGCCCGCGACTCCGAGGAGTCGTACCACCAGCTCCTGGACTCCCTGCGCTGGCTGGGCTTCGACTGGGACGAGGGCCCGGAGGTGGGCGGCCCGCACGAGCCGTACCGCCAGTCGCAGCGCATGGACATCTACCGGGACGTCGCGGACAAGCTGCTCGCCGGTGGCCACGCCTACAACTGCTACTGCACCACCGAGGAGCTCGACGCCCGCCGCGAGGCGGCCCGCGCCGCCGGCAAGCCGTCCGGCTACGACGGCCACTGCCGCGACCTGAGCGCCGAGCAGCGGCAGGCGTACGAGGCCGAGGGCCGCAGCCACGTCGTCCGCTTCCGGATGCCCGACGAGGCGACCACCTTCACGGACCTGGTCCGCGGCGAGATCACCGTCCAGGCCGAGAACGTCACCGACTACGGCATCGTCCGCGCCAACGGCGCCCCGCTCTACACGCTGGTCAACCCGGTCGACGACGCCCTGATGGAGATCACCCACGTCCTGCGCGGCGAGGACCTGCTCTCCTCGACCCCGCGCCAGATCGCGCTCTACAAGGCGCTGATCGAGCTGGGCATCGCCAAGGAGATCCCCACCTTCGGCCACCTGCCGTACGTCATGGGCGAGGGCAACAAGAAGCTCTCCAAGCGCGATCCGCAGGCGTCCCTGAACGTGTACCGCGAGCGCGGCTTCCTGCCCGAGGGCCTCCTGAACTACCTCTCGCTGCTCGGCTGGTCGTTCTCCGCGGACCAGGACGTCTTCTCGATCCAGGACATGGTCGCGAAGTTCGACATCGCGGACGTCAACGCCAACCCGGCCCGCTTCGACCTGAAGAAGGCCGAGTCCATCAACGCGGACCACATCCGCATGCTGGACGAGAAGGCGTTCGCGGCGGCGTGCGAGCCGTGGCTGCGCGCCCCGCACGCGAACTGGGCCCCCGAGAACTTCGACGAGAAGGCCTGGCAGGCGATCGCCCCGCACGCCCAGACCCGCGTGACGGTCCTCTCCGACATCACCGCCAACGTCGACTTCCTCTTCCTGGACCAGCCGGTCGAGGACGAGGCGTCCTGGACGAAGGCGATGAAGGGGGGCTCGGACGCGCTGCTGCGCACGGCCCGCGAGAAGCTGGACGCGGCGGACTGGACGTCCCCCGAGTCCCTCAAGAACGCGGTCCTGGCGGCGGGCGAGGAGCACGGCCTGAAGCTGGGCAAGGCCCAGGCCCCGGTCCGCGTGGCCGTGACCGGCCGCACGGTCGGCCTCCCCCTCTTCGAGTCCCTGGAGATCCTGGGCAAGGAGAAGACGCTGACCCGCATCGACGCGGCACTGGCGAAGCTGGCGGCGTAGTCGCATCGGTACACACGCCCGAGGGGCGGCAGCCAACCCGGCTGCCGCCCCTCGGGCGTCTCTGCCCCCCCGTGAGGACCGACTCCGGTACGCCCCGGACCGGCGCGGAGACGTACGCCGGCTTTGACGCGAGGCGGAAGTCCCTGACAACACGCCCCATGGGTAAGGAAGTTGCCCCACGGGCAGAAGCGGCGAGGCATCGCCCCGCCCCCGATCCCGTTGTCAGTGCCCCGAGTTATGTTTTGGGCAGTGCAGACAACCGCTGCGGTCCGTGCCGCCACGCCTCACCGGGAGATCCTCATGCCCATGTCCGCCCCCGACTTCTCCTGGCACTTCACCCCGGGCAACACGTTCACCGAGGAGTCGGGCAGCACCGGCACGCTGAGCGTTGTGCCCGGGGGGCGGTTGTGGCTGCACACCGGGCGGGTCATCGCCTGTGACCCGTTCGTCTCGCTCGGGGCCGGTGAGGCCGAGCCGTTCACCGCGCAGGTCGAGCCGGGGCGGTACCGGGTGGACGCGGCGGTGGCCACGCTCGTGCGGCCGGGGGAGCCGGAGCCGGACACCCCGCATCTGCGGGTGGCCGCCGCGCGGCTCGTCATCAAGGACGCCCCCACCGTCTCGTGGGAGCTGGCGCTCCAGCCCGGCCAGGACCTCGCCGAGCTCGATGACGAGGAGTTCTTCGGGTACGGGGTCGACGCGGGCACGGGCTGCTTCTACGACGCCGGGTCCGACGGCTCCTTCCCCGACTGCGAGGGCGACGAGGGCCCGCTGTGGGACGCCTTCGACACGGTCCCGCCCACTCCGGGGCCGCACACCGTGACCGACCCCGCCACCGGCCACAACCTGATCGCCTTCACCTCGGGCTGGGGCGACGGCGCGTACCCCACGTGGATAGGGCGCGACGAGGCGGGCGCGATCACCTGCTTCGTCACCGACTTCTTCGTGGTCCCCGTCGAGGCCCTGGTGTCCTGACCCGGCGGCCCGGACCGCATATGCCGGAACGCCGTCCGCGATCCGGACGCAAGACCTAAGCTCGAAGCATGCCCATCCGCGCGGTCCTGTGGGACATCGACGACACGATCTTCGACTACTCCACGGCCTCCCGCTCCGGTATGCGTACGCACCTCGGGCTGGAGGGACTGCCCGGGGCGTACGACTGTGTGGAGCGCGCCCTGGACCGCTGGGACGAGGTCACCGCCTTCCACTGGGCGCGGTTCGCGGCAGGTGAGATCGACTGGCACGGTCAGCGGCGGGACCGGGTGCGGGCGTTCGTCGGCGAGCAGGTGAGCGACGAGACCGCCGACGCCTGGTTCGACCGGCACATCGCCCACTACGAAGCGGCCTGGAGCCTCTTCCCGGACGCCCTGCCCGTCCTCGACCTGCTGGCCGACGACTACCGGCACGCCATCCTCTCCAACTCCTCCCTCCCCAACCAGGAGCGGAAGCTCAAGATCCTGGGCGTGCGGGACCGCTTCGAGGCGCTGCTGTGCGCCGCCGAACTCGGCATCGCCAAGCCGGAAGCGGCCGCCTTCCACGCCGGCTGCGAGGCGCTCGGACTGCCGCCCGAGGAGGTCGCCTACGTGGGCGACCAGCCGGACATCGACGCGCGCGGGGCGGTGGAGGCGGGGCTCAAGGGAGTCTGGCTCGACCGGTCGGGAACCGGCGGGCGACCCGAGCTCGTCCGCATCACGGGACTCGACCAGCTCCCCGACCTCCTGCGGCTCGATACCCGTTTTGGAGCGCCGGACACCTTCGGGTAATGTTCTTCCTGCGCCGAGGGGAACGGGAAGAAAAGCCCGGAACCGAAAGCGCAAGCCAAGCAAAACTCCTCACGGGAGTTGCGTTTTGGTGGGCTATGGTGTAATTGGCAGCACGACGGTTTCTGGTTCCGTTAGTCTAGGTTCGAGTCCTGGTAGCCCAGCTCGCAGAGCTTTATCTGCAAGGCCCCCGTTGTGTAGCGGCCTAGCACGCCGCCCTCTCAAGGCGGTAGCGCCGGTTCGAATCCGGTCGGGGGTACAGATCCTTCCCGCGGGATCACCAGGGTCGCACCCGGTGAACCCGATGCAGGATCGCTAGGGCCCCCGTTGTGTAGCGGCCTAGCACGCCGCCCTCTCAAGGCGGTAGCGCCGGTTCGAATCCGGTCGGGGGTACTGGTCTAAACCACCATGGGCTATGGTGTAATTGGCAACACTACGGTTTCTGGTACCGTCATTCTAGGTTCGAGTCCTGGTAGCCCAGCGGATCATGTCAAGATCCTGGATCTTCTTGGAAGGTCCGAACACGCAGGCAGGCCCCCGTTGTGTAGCGGCCTAGCACGCCGCCCTCTCAAGGCGGTAGCGCCGGTTCGAATCCGGTCGGGGGTACGCACAGAGAAAAGGCCCTTCGCATCTTGCGGAGGGCCTCTTCGTTTGCCCGGAACCGCACTCTGCCGTCTTCGCGCCTGGGACCGGTGGAGGGCCCAACTCCACTGCGGGACAAGTGACTTCGGCGGCGCCGCTGCCAACCTCCCAGCTCGCGCGGCCCGTTGAACCGGCCCGGACACACCTGCGGCCCACCGCTGCGGCGTTGAAGCGGTGGGCCGGGAAAGTGGCAGCAGGGGACAGGTCAGCCGTTGCGGCGCAGGGCCTCGGACAGCCGGGCGGCTGCGTCGATGACCGCCTGGGCGTGCATCCGGCCCGGGTGCCGGGTCAGGCGCTCGATCGGGCCGGAGACCGAGACGGCGGCCACCACCCGGTTCGACGGCCCGCGCACCGGCGCCGAGACCGAGGCCACACCCGGCTCGCGCTCGCCGATCGACTGGGCCCAGCCCCTGCGGCGCACCCCGGAAAGGGCCGTCGCCGTGAAGCGGGCGCCCTGAAGGCCGCGGTGCAGGCGCTCGGGCTCCTCCCAGGCCATCAGGATCTGGGCGGACGAGCCGGCCTTCATGGTCAGCGTGGAGCCGACCGGGACGGTGTCGCGCAGGCCGGAGAGGCGCTCGGCGGCCGCCACGCAGATCCGCATGTCGCCCTGCCGGCGGTAGAGCTGGGCGCTCTCGCCGGTGACGTCCCGCAGATGCGTCAGGACCGGGCCGGCCGTGGCCAGCAGGCGGTCCTCGCCGGCCGCCGCCGCGAGCTCGGCGAGACGCGGGCCGAGAATGAAACGGCCCTGCATGTCGCGCGCCACCATCCGGTGGTGTTCCAGTGCCACGGCGAGGCGGTGTGCCGTGGGTCGTGCGAGCCCAGTGGCCGCGACCAGACCTGCGAGGGTGGCCGGACCGGACTCCAGAGCGCTCAAGACAAGGGCAGCCTTGTCCAGAACGCCTACGCCGCTAGAGTTGTCCATGCAACGATATTCACGTCTCACTCTGTGAAACGCAAGTTCAATTTTCTCCGGAAGTCGTCAAGCTGTACTGGCGATCCGTACAACGGGGCGCGGCCCTCGCCCGGGGCGTGCGGTACGGGTACGGGCAATCGATCTCTAGTAGTGCCGGCGACGACGCCGGCCGGAGGGAAGGCGATGGGTAGGACACTCGCGGAGAAGGTCTGGGACGACCATGTCGTCAGGCGAGCCGAGGGCGAGCCCGACCTCCTCTTCATCGATCTGCACCTGTTGCACGAGGTGACCAGCCCGCAGGCCTTCGACGGACTGCGCAAGAACGGTCGCCAGGTGCGGCGCCTCGACCTCACCATCGCCACCGAGGACCACAACACCCCCACCATCGACATCGACAAGCCGATCGCGGACCCGGTCTCCCGGGTCCAGCTGGAGACGCTGCGCAAGAACTGCGCCGAGTTCGGGGTGCGCCTGCACCCGCTGGGCGACGTCGAGCAGGGTGTTGTCCACGTAGTGGGACCGCAGCTGGGCCTGACCCAGCCCGGCACCACCGTGGTCTGCGGCGACTCGCACACCTCCACCCACGGCGCCTTCGGCGCGCTGGCCTTCGGCATCGGCACCAGCCAGGTCGAGCACGTCCTGGCCACCCAGACGCTGCCGCTGGCCCCGTTCAAGACGATGGCCATCACCGTCGACGGCGAACTGCCCGAGGGCGTCACCGCCAAGGACCTGATCCTCGCCATCATCGCGCGGATCGGCACCGGCGGCGGCCAGGGCTACGTCCTGGAATACCGCGGCTCCGCCATCGAGAAGCTCTCGATGGAAGCCCGCATGACCATCTGCAACATGTCGATCGAGGCCGGTGCCCGCGCGGGCATGATCGCCCCCGACCGGACCACCTTCGACTACCTGGAGGGCCGCGCCCACGCCCCCCAGGGCGAGGACTGGGACGCGGCGGTCGCGTACTGGAAGACCCTGAGGACGGACGAGGACGCGGTCTTCGACGCCGAGGTCGTCATCAAGGCCGACGAGCTCTCGCCGTTCGTCACCTGGGGCACCAACCCCGGCCAGGGTGCGCCGCTTTCGGCGTCCGTCCCCGACCCGGCTTCGTACGAAGACGCTTCGGAGCGCCTGGCCGCCGAAAAGGCCCTGGAATACATGGGGTTGACCGCCGGACAGCCGCTGCGCGACATCAACGTCGACACCGTCTTCGTAGGTTCGTGCACCAACGGCCGGATCGAGGACCTGCGCAACGCGGCGGCCGTCATCGAGGGCCGCAAAGTCGCCGACGGCGTACGGATGCTGGTCGTCCCGGGCTCGGTCCGGGTCGCTCTGCAGGCCATCGACGAGGGCCTGGACAAGGTGTTCACCGCCGCCGGCGCCGAATGGCGGCACGCGGGCTGCTCGATGTGCCTGGGCATGAACCCCGACCAGCTGGCCCCCGGTGAGCGCTCCGCGTCCACCTCCAACCGCAACTTCGAGGGCAGGCAGGGCAAGGGCGGCCGCACCCACCTGGTTTCGCCCCAGGTCGCCGCCGCGACGGCGGTTCTCGGCCATCTGGCCGCCCCCGCCGACCTGTCCGACGTCCGCACCCCCGTGGAGGCCTGAGAACCATGGAAGCTTTCACCGCGCACACCGGCCGGGCCGTACCGCTGCGCCGTTCCAACGTCGACACCGACCAGATCATCCCGGCCCACTGGCTGAAGAAGGTCACCCGGGACGGCTTCGAGGACGGGCTCTTCGAGGCCTGGCGCAAGGACTCCGAGTTCGTCCTGAACAGGCCCGAGCGCGAGGGCGCCACGGTGCTGGTGGCCGGACCGGACTTCGGCACCGGCTCCTCCCGCGAGCACGCGGTGTGGGCCCTGCAGAACTACGGCTTCAAGGCCGTGATCTCGTCCCGCTTCGCCGACATCTTCCGCGGCAACTCGCTGAAGAACGGGCTGCTCACCGTCGTTCTCGACCAGAAGGTCGTGGACGCGCTGTGGGAGCTGACCGAGCGCGATCCGCAGGCCGAAATCACCGTTGACCTGCAGGATCGCCAAGTTCGCGCGGAAGGCGTCACGGCCGACTTCGAACTCGACGAGAACGCCCGCTGGCGGCTCCTGAACGGTCTGGACGACATCTCGATCACGCTCCAGAACGAGCCCGAGATCGCCGCCTACGAGGCCCGCCGACCCGCCTTCAAGCCGAGCACGATCCAGGCCTGAACCGCGTATTGACCCCCCTTCGGCTGCATCGCGCCCCCTGATTTCCGGATTGATTTCCGGGCAGGGGGCGCGTCGCGTTTTGGGCTCCGGGGGTGACGTCAACTAGCCTTGTAGACAGGGCAGATGGCCGGATACTCGCTTGCGCGATCGGGGCATCGTACGGACGTCCAGGAGACGCCTGATTCGCTCAGTTGCCCCCGCCGGAGGTGACAACTCGCCTCAGATGGCACAATCGACGCATGGAACGCGACAGCCAACTCGAGCTCTACGGGCTGGTGGCGGACCAACTGAAAGAAGCGCACACAAGGGTGCGCGAACTGCAAGTCCCGGAGGGCGTACGGATGGCGCTGTCCCGGAAGCTGCTGGTCATAACAGCGGCTGCCAAACACGATGTCGCCGATGCGGCAAGGCGTCTGGACCGGTTGATGAAGGACCTCGACGAGGGCCGATTCCCCGAAGGCGACTGAGCCGTAAGGAACTCGGTGCGAGCCGACTTCGTTGCGGCACTAGGGTGATTAGCCCGTTTCGTGTTTGATTTGCGGTATATATCTGCCTAACGTGCGAAAAGGCCTGGACGCTTTCGCTCAGGCAATGTCTCCGAAGGGGAAGACGTGAACAAGGCGCAGCTCGTAGAAGCGATTGCCGACAAGGTCGGCGGCCGTCAGCAGGCCGCGGACGCGGTGGACGCGGTGCTGGACGCGATCGTCCGTGCGGTCGTCGCCGGCGACCGCGTCTCGGTCACCGGTTTCGGCTCGTTCGAGAAGGTCGACCGCCCGGCCCGGTACGCCCGCAACCCGCAGACGGGTGAGCGCGTCCGGGTCAAGAAGACCTCGGTTCCGCGCTTCCGCGCGGGTCAGGGCTTCAAGGACCTCGTCGCGGGCTCGAAGAAGCTCCCGAAGAACGACGTGGCCGTCAAGAAGGCCCCCAAGGGCAGCCTCTCGGGCGGTACTTCCACCCGCACGACCGTCAAGAAGGCCGCGGCCAAGAAGGCCACGACCGCCAAGAAGGCCACCGCCAAGAAGACCGCGGCGGTGAAGAAGACCACCGCGGCGAAGACCACGGCGGCCAAGAAGACCACCGCGAAGAAGGCGACCGCCAAGAAGACGACGGCCACCGCCAAGAAGGCCGCGCCGGCGAAGAAGACCGCGACCGCCAAGAAGGCCACCGCGAAGAAGACCGCGCCGGCCAAGAAGGCCGTCGCGAAGAAGGCGCCCGCGAAGAAGACCACGGCGCGCAAGACCACCGCCAAGAAGGCGACCGCTCGCAAGAAGTAGTCAGCAGCGGCAAGGCTCAAGCGCCGGGCCGGGCTCCCCTCGGGGAGACCCGGCCCGCGGCCGTTTCCGGCCAGGTGAGCGCGCCCGGGGCGGGCTCAGAACGTCTGCAGCGTCACCAGCGTGATGCGCAGATCGGCGCCCGACCCCTCGGTCTCGACGCGCACCCGCTGGCCCGGCCGCAGCAGCCGCAGACCGCCCGCGTCGAAGGCCGGCGCCCCGAACTGCACCGGGGTGCCGTCGTCGAGCAGCACGCTGCCGCTGCGGGTCTCAAAGTCGTATGTGTACGCGGTCGCCTGCATACCGCCAGCCTAGTGCCCCGGCACGGGATCGAGGGCGCCCCGCAGCGCGGCGGTGGCGGGGCCCACGCCCAGGGAGAGCGCGGCCCGCAGATCGGCGCCCGTGTCGACGTCCCGGCGCACCGAGTCCACCCCGTCGAGCAGGATTTCGGCCGCCCCCGACGCACCGTGGGCGGCCCGTGAAGGACCGCCGAAAACCGGGTTCAAATCGGCGCCGGGAGCCGCCGAAAGGAAAGTCGTGCCGATTCCCGCCGCATCCGAGAGAAATGCACGCGGAAATGCGCCGGCCGCGGCGAGCACCCGGCCCAGTTCCGCGGGGCGCAGCGCGGGCAGATCCGCGTTGAGGGCGGCCACCGCGAGCTCCGGGCGCCGCGAACGCACCCGGTACGCCCCGTGTGCCAGCGCCGCGTTGAGACCCGCGCCGGGGGAGTCGGGCACGATGCGCGCCCCGAGCGCGGCCAGCTCCGCACCGGCCAGCGGATCGTCCGTGACGACCGCCACACCGCGCACCGCGGGACAGGCGAGCGCGGCCGCCACCGTGTCCAGCGCGAACGCCAGGGCCAGCCGCGGCCGCAGCGCCTCGCCGACGGCGGCCGTCAGCCTGCTCTTGCCCAGCGCCAAGGGCTTCAGGGGGATGACGAGGGACCAGCGGGCAGCTGTGGCGGTGTTCGTGGCGTCCCCTCCGTCCGGGCGCCGCCCCGAGTCGGCCGGGCGGCGGCGGGCTTCATTGTCACCCGCCCGGACGGCTGGCGCGCGGACCGGGGCGTACGGTGTTCTCGACAGACCAGGGGCCGGGGGCGACACTTTCCCCCAGCAGCCACGCAGGGTCAGTTCCCCCGGGTCGCAGAGGCCTGGCCGGGGTCCGCAGAGGAAGGTGTCCGAGTGTCCCGCCGCAGAATCGGCTTCTGGTACCGCCTGGCGGCGGTCATCGCAAAACCGCCGCTGGTCGTTCTGTTCAAGCGGGACTGGCGCGGAATGGAGAACATTCCGGCCGACGGTGGATTCATCACCGCCATCAATCACAACTCGTATCTGGACATGTTCTCCTACGGGCATTTCCAATACAACACGGGCCGGGTGCCCCGATTCCTGGCCAAGGCCGCGCTTTTCAAGGCCCCCGGCGTCGGGATCCTGCTGCGCGGCACCGGCCAGATTCCCGTCTACCGCGAGTCCACCAACGCCGTCGGCGCCTTCCGGGCCGCCGTCGACGCCGTGGAGCGGGGTGAATGCGTCGCCTTCTACCCCGAGGGCACCCTCACCCGCGACCCCAAACAGTGGCCGATGACCGCGAAGACCGGCGTCGCGCGGGCCGCGCTCCTGACCCGGGCGCCCGTCATCCCCGTGGCCCAGTGGGGCGCCAACCTGGCGATGCCGCCGTACGCCAAGGAGAAGAAGGTCCGCTTCTTCCCGCGCAAGACCCTTCAGGTGAAGGCCGGTCCGGCCGTGGACCTCGACCGGTTCTACGACAAGGAGCCCACCCCCGAGGTGCTGAAGGAGGTGACCGAGGTCATCATGGCCGCGATCACCTCGCTCCTGGAGGAGCTGCGGGGCGAGAAGGCACCGGAGAAGCCGTACGATCTGCGCCAAGTCCGCGCACAGCAGCGCCGCAAGGCCGCCGGGGAGGGCACCAAGTGACACAGGGCACCACCAAGGCAGCGGTGTTCGGGACCGGTTCGTGGGGCACGGCGTTCGCCATGGTCCTCGCCGACGCGGGCTGTGCGGTGACCCTCTGGGCCCGCCGCCCCGAGCTCGCCGAAGCGGTCAACTCCACGCGCACCAACCCGGACTACCTGCCCGGCATCGAACTCCCCGCGTCCGTGCGGGCCACCACCGACCCCGCCGAGGCCGCGGCCGGCGCGGACTTCACCGTCCTCGCCGTCCCCTCCCAGACGCTGCGCGACAACCTCGCCGCCTGGGCGCCCCTGTTGGCACCCGACACCGTGCTGGTCTCCCTGATGAAGGGCGTCGAACTCGGCACCGCCAAGCGGATGAGCGAGGTCATCGCCGAGGTCGCCAAGGTCGCCGAGGACCGCGTCGCCGTGGTCACCGGGCCCAACCTGGCCAAGGAGATCGCCAAGCGGATGCCGGCCGCCGCCGTCGTGGCCTGCCGCGACGAGGCCGTCGCCCAGCGCCTCCAGGCCGCCTGCCACACCCCTTACTTCCGCCCGTACACCAACACCGACGTCGTCGGCTGCGAACTGGGCGGCGCCGTCAAGAACGTCATCGGGCTCGCCGTCGGCATCGCCGACGGCATGGGTCTTGGCGACAACGCCAAGGGCTCGCTGATCACCCGCGGCCTCGCCGAGACGACCCGGCTCGGCCTCGCGATGGGCGCCGACCCGCTGACGTTCTCCGGCCTCGCGGGCCTCGGCGACCTCGTCGCCACCTGCTCGTCGCCGCTCTCGCGCAACCACACCTTCGGCACCAACCTCGGCAGGGGCATGACCCTGCAGGAGACCATCGCGGTCACCAAGCAGACCGCCGAGGGCGTCAAGTCCTGCGAATCCGTACTGGATCTGGCGCGTCGGCACGGGGTGGACATGCCCATCACGGAGACCGTCGTCGGCATCGTCCACGAGGGAAAGCCGCCGGTCGTCGCCCTCAAGGAGCTGATGTCGCGCAGCGCCAAGGCCGAGCGGCGCTGACCGCGCCGGGCCCCCGCGGCCATGGATGCGGCGCTCGGAACGGGTACCCTCAACGCGATATGAGCAGCGAGAACCTCCCCCAGAGCCCTGAGAAGCAGCTCCGCAAGCCGCGGGTGGCCGTAGTGTTCGGCGGCCGCAGTTCGGAACACGGCATCTCGGTCGTGACCGCCGGTGCGGTGCTGCGCGCCATCGACCGTACGAAGTACGACGTGCTGCCCATCGGCATCACGACGGACGGCCGCTGGGCGCTCACCGCCGACGAACCGGAGCGGATGGCGATCAGCGACCGGCGCACCCCGAGCGTCGAGGAGCTCGCCGAGTCCCCCGAGGGCGGTGTGGTCCTGCCGGTGGACCCGGCCAGCCGCGAAGTGGTCTACAGCGAGCCGGGCTCGGTGCCCAAGGTGCTCGGCGAGGTCGACGTCGTCTTCCCGATGCTGCACGGCCCCTACGGCGAGGACGGCACCCTCCAGGGCCTGCTGGAACTCTCCGGAATCCCGTACGTCGGCTCGGGCGTGCTCGCCTCCGCCGTCGGCCAGGACAAGGAGTACATGAAGCGCGTCTTCACCTCCTTCGGGCTGCCCGTCGGGCCCTACCTGGTGGTCCGCCCGCGCGAGTGGGAGCAGGACGAGAAGGCCGCCCGCCAGCGCATCGCGGACTTCGCCGGTGAGCACGGCTGGCCGCTGTTCATCAAGCCGTCCCGGGCCGGTTCCTCGTTCGGCATCACCAAGGTGGAATCCTTCGAGGGCCTGGACGAGGCCATCGCCGAGGCCCGCCGCCACGACCCTAAGTTCCTCGTCGAGTCGCTGCTGCGCGGCCGCGAGATCGAGTGCGGGGTCCTGGAGTTCGAGGACGGCCCGCGGGCGAGCGTGCCCGCGGAGATCCCGCCGGTGACCGCCCACGAGTTCTACGACTTCGAGGCCAAGTACATCGACTCGGCGGCCGGGATCGTGCCCGCACCGATCGGCGACGAGGCCACCGCCGAGGTGCGGCGGCTCGCGGTGGAGGCCTTCGAGGCGGCCTCCTGCGAGGGCCTGGTCCGCGCGGACTTCTTCCTCCAGGACAACGGCGAGTTCGTCATCAACGAGATCAACACGATGCCCGGCTTCACGCCGATCTCGATGTACCCGCGGATGTGGCAGGAGAGCGGCGTCGAGTACGCGGACCTGGTCGACAAGCTCATCCAGGCGGCGCTGCGACGGTCCACGGGGCTGCGCTAGGGCACGTCCAGCGTCTTGGGGACCGCCTGTGCGACGGGGGCGCCGAACGGCTGGAGCACGGAGGCGTCGTGCTCGTACCGCGTCCCCGTCAGCAGCTCGACATAGGGCTCCCGGTACTGCGTGATGAAGCGCGGCCCCTGGGAGCGGGGTTGCACGGTCCAGGAGACCCCCTCCACCTCGACCCCCGGATACTTCGGATCCGCCACCTCTTCGGGGCGGGGGATCCCGCAGCGCAGTACGATCTCCGCGTCCCCGTCCCCCCACCGGGCCGTCAGCGGCGAATCCGGGGTGGGGTCGTGCCGCTTCTGCCCGGCCACGGTGCCGGGCAGGAGTTTGTCGAGGGCGGCGCAGGCGGCCGCCTCCTTCGCCGGTGGTGAGGGAACCGCCACCTTCGCGGGGGCGTCGGACGAAGAACAGCCCGCGGCCGCCAGGAGGGCGACCGCGGGCAGGACGAGAAGCGGCCGGCGGCGAGAGAGAGTCACCGGCCCAGGGTAAGCGGGGGCTACAGATGGACGACCGGGCAGGTCAGCGTTCTGGTGATGCCGTCCACCTGCTGGACCTTGGCGACCACCATGCGACCGAGTTCGTCGACCGTCTCGGCCTGGGCGCGCACGATCACGTCGTACGGTCCGGTCACGTCTTCGGCCTGGATCACCCCAGCGAGCTTTCCGATGGCCTCGGCGACTGTCGACGCCTTGCCCACCTCGGTCTGAATGAGGATGTACGCCTGTACCACGGAACCTCCAGGGCGGCCACGAGGATCATGTGGGGGAGAGAAAGAGACGCCACGGTACCGCGTCGCCACGCGCGACGGGGAGACCCGCGCGAGCGGCCGCTCACGCCGTGCGGCGAGAGCGGCCATGAAGTTGACGTATGTGTTGACGGTACCCACGCCCGTGACCGCTCGCGACCGCAGGCGCACGGGGCAGAAGGGGTACGAAGATGAGAGGTGGGACACGGTGAAAGGCACTGTGGGCGAGTTGGGGGAGTTCGGGCTCATCAGGGAGCTGACCTCCCGGCTCACCTCCACCCCCGCGGTCCGGCTGGGGCCGGGCGACGACGCCGCGGTCGTGACCGCACCCGACCGCAGGGTGGTCGCCAGCACGGACATCCTCCTGGAGGGGCGCCACTTCCGGCGCGACTGGTCGACGGCGTACGACGTGGGCCGCAAGGCGGCCGCGCAGAACCTGGCCGACATCGCCGCCATGGGCGCGGTGCCGACCGCGGTCCTGCTCGGCCTCGTCGTCCCGGCCGAGCTGCCGGTCACCTGGCCCACCGAGCTGATGGACGGCATCCGCGACGAGTGCCAGGTCGCGGGCGCGGCCGTGGTCGGCGGCGACATCGTGCGGGGGGACACCATCACCGTCGCCATCACCGCACTCGGCGACCTGCGCAACCACGAGCCGGTGACCCGGGCCGGCGCTCAGCCCGGCGACGTCGTCGCGGTGACCGGCTGGCTCGGCTGGTCGGCGGCGGGCTTCGCGGTGCTCTCGCGCGGATTCCGCTCGCCGCGCGCCTTCGTCGAGGCACACCGCCGCCCCGAGCCGCCGTACCACGCGGGCCCCGCGGCGGCCGGTCTCGGCGCCACCGCGATGACCGACGTCAGCGACGGCCTGGTCGCCGACCTCGGCCACATCGCCGAGGCCAGCAAGGTCCGCATCGACCTGCGTTCGGGCCTCATCGACATCCCGACGCAGATGAGCGACATCGGCCAGGCCGTGGGCGTCGACCCGCTCCAGTGGGTGCTCACCGGCGGCGAGGACCACGCGATCGTGGCCACGTTCCCGCCGGACGTGAAGCTGCCCGCCCGCTGGAAGGTCATCGGCGAGGTCCTCAACCCGTCCGCGCTGCCCACCGTCACCGTGGACGGCGCACCCTGGACCAGCAAGGGCGGCTGGGACCACTTCGGGGACGATCCCGCGTGATCCCCCGTGTGCTGACCGTCGCCGGATCCGACTCCGGCGGCGGCGCCGGCATCCAGGCCGACCTCAAGACGATGCTGGCCCTCGGCGTGCACGGCATGAGCGTGATCACGGCCGTCACGGCGCAGAACTCGCTCGGTGTGCGGGGCGCCTGGGAGCTTCCGGTGGAGGCGGTGCGGGCCCAGTACCGGGCCGTCGTCGGCGACATCGGCGTAGGCGCCGTGAAGACCGGCATGCTGTCCTCGGCCCCCCTCGTGGAGGCCGTCGCCGAACTGCTCGCCGCCACCGACGCCCCCGTCGTGGTGGACCCGGTGGGCGTCTCCAAGCACGGCGACCCGCTGCTGGCGGCCGAGGCCCTCGATTCCGTACGGACGAGGCTGCTGCCCGCCGCGACCGTGGCCACGCCCAATCTCGACGAAGTGGCCCAGCTCACCGGCGTGCACGTCCAGGACGAGGACGGGATGCGCCGGGCCGCGGCCGCGATCTTGGAGTTCGGGCCCCGGTGGGCGCTCATCAAGGGCGGGCACTATCCCGGCGACGCCGTGGACCTGCTCACCGACGGCACCGAGGAGCACTGGCTGCGCTCGCCGCGCCTGGACAACCGCCACACCCACGGCACGGGCTGCACCCTGGCCTCGGCGCTCGCCTGCGGCCTGGCCCGTGGCCTCACTGTCCCGGAGGCGACCGGGGCGGCCAAGGAGTACGTGACCGGCGCCATCCGCGCGGGATTCGCACTCGGGGCGGGCATCGGCCCCGTCGACCACGGCTGGCGCTTCAGGTAGCGGGTACGGCAAAAAGCCGGTCCACCGAGGTGGACCGGCTTTTCAAGGCAACCGCAGGGGCTGCGCTACGACAGACGTCGCAATTAGCGCGAGACCTTGCCGGCCTTGATGCACGAGGTGCAGACGTTGAGCCGCTTCGGCGTCCGACCGACCACGGCACGCACACGCTGGATGTTCGGGTTCCAGCGACGAGACGTACGGCGGTGCGAGTGCGAAATGTTGTTGCCGAAGCCCGGCCCCTTGCCGCAGACGTCGCAGTTGGCAGCCACGGGTCACTCCAAAAGCTTCAGATGCATTAAATGCACTTACAGTGAAATCCGGCGCACCGGAATCAGAGATCTGAAGTGGCTTGCCGGGGGAATTGGCCCGACTCTCGTCGGGCAACCGAAGCAGCATACAACGGCTGCTCCTGAGATACGAAACTACCACGACCCCGGCCGCCCCCGCCCCGGACCCCGGGCCGCCCCCGGGTCTACTCTGCGCTCAGAGCCTGTGTCTGCACCCCGCCCGGATGCAGCCACGGGCTCTCATCCGCTTCCCGCCCGCAAGGAGGAACACCCGGTGCCGCAGACCCTCGATGCCGTCGCGGTACGCGGCTGGTGTGCGCTGGCGCTCGACGCGCTGGGCCGCGACCGCGAGGCGATCGACGCGATCAACGTGTATCCGGTCGCGGACGGGGACACCGGCACCAACCTGTATCTGACGATGGAGTCCGCGGCGCAGGCCGTGGAGGCGGTGTTCGCCGCCTACCCCGAGCCGCCCGTCTACGACGGCGTCCCGCCCACCTCCGACGTCGTACGGGCCATGGCGCACGGCGCGCTGATCGGCGCCCGCGGGAACTCCGGCACGATCCTCGCCCAGCTCCTGCGCGGCATGGCCGAGGTCGTCGCGGAGGACGGGGGGGACCTCGCCGCGGCGCTGCGCCGGGCCGCCTCCGCCGCCTACCTGGCGGTCGCCCACCCCGTGGAGGGCACCGTCCTGTCCGTGGCCACCGCCGCCGCCAAGGCGGCCGAGAACGCGAGCGGCGCCCCGGCCGCGGTGGCGCAGGCCGCGTACGCCGGGGCCCGCGACGCCCTGGACGCCACGCCCTCCCAGCTCCCCGCCCTCGGCCGCGCGGGCGTCGTGGACGCCGGCGGCCGGGGCCTGGTGACCGTTCTCGGCGCCCTGGTGCAGGCCCTCTCCGGCGAGGCCCCCGTCGTACGCCACGAGGCGCGGGTGCCGGTGCCCGTGGAGGACTGCCCGGCCGAGCCCGCCGCGGCGGGACCCGCCTTCGAGGTGATCTACCTCCTGGAGGCCGACGACGCGGCCGTGGACCGGCTGCGGGCCCGGCTCGACGGGCTCGGCGACTCCCTGGTCGTCGTCGGCGGCGACGGGCTCTGGAACGTCCATGTGCACGTGGACGACGCGGGCGCCGCCGTGGAGGCCGGCGTCGAGTCGGGCCGGCCCCACCGGATCCGGATCACGCACTTCGAGCAGCCGGCCGTGGTCGAGCCGCCCCGGGAGCAGGTCCAGCGGGCCGTGGTCGCCGTCGTACCGGGCGAGGGTCTGGCCGGGCTCTGCGCCGAGGCGGGCGCGACGACCGTGCTGGCCCGGCCCGGCGAGGCCCCGGCCAGCGGGGAGCTCGTCGAGGCGATCCGGCGCGCGCACGCCCGCGAGGTCGTGCTGCTGCCCAACGACGCCGAGCTGCGCCACACGGCCGCGGCCGCCGTCGAACAGGCGCGGGCCGAGGGCATCCGGGTCGCGCTCATCCCGACCCGGGCCGCCGTCCAGGGCATCGCGGCGCTCGCCGTGCACGCCCCCGAGCGGCGCTTCGACGAGGACGTCGTCACGATGACCTCGGCCGCCGGCGCCACCCGGCACGCCGAACTGGCCGTCGCCGAGCGGCAGTCGTGGACGATGGCCGGGGTCTGCCAGGCCGGGGACGTCCTCGGCCTCATCGACGGCGACGTCGTGGTCATCGGCCAGAACCTCGCCGACACCGCCCGCACCGTCCTCGACCGGATGCTGGCGGCGGGCGGCGAACTGGTCACCCTCGTCGTGTCCGCCGACGCGCCGCAGGAGCTGGCCGCCCAGCTCGCGTCGCACGTCAGCAAGGCCCATCTGGCGGTCGACACGGTGGTGTACGAGGGCGGCCACCAAGGGGTTCCGCTGCTCATCGGCGTCGAGTAGACCCTCCCCGCACGGCGCCGGGGGAGGCCCCGCGTCGCCGGTGTGACCAGCGGTTGTCCACAGCCCTGGGCGGGCTGTCAGTCCGGTGGTGTGCAATGGATCGCGTGCCTGCGCTCGAAGAACCACTGAAGAAGCTGCTCGGCGGACCCACCGCGAAGGTGATGGCCGAGCACCTCGACCTGCACACGGTCGGCGACCTCCTGCACCACTACCCGCGGCGGTACGAGGAGCGCGGCCAGCTCACCAAGCTGGCCGAGCTGCCCCTCGACGAGGACGTCACGGTCGTCGCCCAGGTCGCCGACGCCCGGGTGCACACCTTCAACGGTGGCCGGGGCCAGCGCCTGGAGATCACCATCACGGACGGCAGCGGCCGCCTCCAGCTGGTGTTCTTCGGGCGGGGCATCCACAAGCCGCACAAGGAACTGCTGCCCGGCAGCCGCGCCATGTTCGCGGGCAAGGTGTCGATGTTCAACCGGCGCATGCAGCTCGCCCACCCCACCTACGCGAAACTCGGCGCGGATCCGGCCGACGGGGACGGCGCGGACGGAGGGGTGGACATCGCCTCGTGGGCGGGCGCCCTGATCCCGATCTACCCGGCCTGCAAGGGCCTGGAGTCCTGGAAGATCGCCAAGGCGGTCGACGCGGTCCTGCCCAGCGCCCAGGAGGCCGTCGACCCGCTCCCCGAGACGCTGCGCGCGGGACGCGGCTTCGTCCCGTTGCCCGAGGCCCTCCTCAAGGTCCACCGGCCGCACAGCAGGGCCGACATCGAGGACGCGCGCCGGCGCCTGAAGTGGGACGAGGCCTTCGTCCTCCAGGTGGCGCTCGCCCGCCGACGGCACGCGGACGGCCAACTCCCGGCCGTGGCACGGCGACCCGCGCCCGGCGGCCTGCTCGACGCCTTCGACGCCAAGCTGCCCTTCACCCTCACCGAGGGCCAGGAGAAGGTCTCCAAGGAGATCTTCGACGACCTGGCGACGGAGCACCCGATGCACCGCCTGCTCCAGGGAGAGGTCGGCTCGGGCAAGACGATGGTCGCGCTGCGCGCCATGCTCGCCGTGGTCGACGCGGGCGGTCAGGCCGCGATGCTCGCGCCCACCGAGGTCCTGGCCCAGCAGCACCACCGCTCCATCACCGAGATGATGGGCGAGCTCGCCGAGGGCGGGATGCTGGGCGGCTCCGACCTCGGCACCAAGGTCGTCCTGCTCACCGGGTCCATGGGGATGCCCGCCCGGCGCCAGGCCCTGCTCGACCTGGTCACCGGCGAGGCGGGCCTCGTCATCGGCACCCACGCCCTGATCGAGGACAAGGTGCAGTTCCACGACCTGGGCCTGGTCGTCGTCGACGAGCAGCACCGCTTCGGCGTCGAGCAGCGCGACGCCCTGCGCGGCAAGGGGAAGCAGCCCCCGCACCTGCTCGTCATGACGGCCACCCCCATTCCGCGCACCGTCGCCATGACCGTCTTCGGCGACCTGGAGACCTCCGTCCTGGACCAGCTGCCCGCCGGGCGCTCGCCCATCGCGAGCCACGTGGTCCCCGCCCAGGACAAGCCGCACTTCCTGGCCCGCGCCTGGGAGCGGGTCCGCGAGGAGGTCGACAAGGGACACCAGGCGTACGTGGTGTGCCCGCGCATCGGCGACGACGAGGAGGAGGCCAGGACCGCCAAGGGCAGGAAGAAGGCCGAGGAGGCCGAGACCGCCGACAAGCGGCCGCCGCTCGCCGTGATCGAGATCGCCGACCAGCTGTCCAAGGGCCCGCTCCAGGGGCTGCGCACCGAGATCCTGCACGGCCGGATGCAGCCGGACGACAAGGACGACGTGATGCGCCGGTTCGGCGCCGGCGAGGTCGACGTGCTGGTCGCCACCACCGTCATCGAGGTCGGGGTGAACGTGCCGAACGCCACCGCGATGGTGATCATGGACGCCGACCGGTTCGGCGTCTCCCAGCTCCACCAGCTGCGCGGCCGCGTCGGCCGGGGCTCGGCGCCCGGCCTGTGCCTGCTCGTCACCGACATGCCCGAGGCGAGCCCGGCCCGGGCCCGGCTCAACGCGGTCGCCTCCACCCTCGACGGCTTCGAGCTCTCCCGCATCGACCTCGAACAGCGCCGCGAGGGCGATGTGCTGGGCCAGGCCCAGTCCGGGGTGCGCTCCTCGCTGCGGATGCTCACCGTCATCGACGACGAGGAGGTCATCGCCGCGGCCCGCGAGGAGGCCGTCACGGTCGTCGCCACCGACCCCGGGCTCGACGGGCTGCCGGGGCTGCGCACCGCGCTCGACGCCCTGCTGGACAAGGACCGCGAGCAGTACCTCGACAAGGGCTGACAGACTGGGGGAGCACATCCGACGCAGGACCCCCCATGACCCCCATGGACACCGACAAGGACTGAGATGACCCGCGTGATCGCCGGCCGGGCCGGTGGACGCCGCCTCGCCGTACCGCCGGGCACCGGCACCCGCCCCACCTCCGACCGGGCGCGCGAGGGCCTCTTCTCCACCTGGGAGGCGCTGCTCGGCACGCTCGACGGCATCCGGATCGCCGATCTGTACGCGGGCTCCGGAGCCGTCGGCCTGGAGGCGCTCTCCCGGGGCGCAGGGCACGCCCTGCTCGTCGAGGCCGACGGCCGCGCCGCCCGCACCGTTCGCGACAACGTGGCCGCGCTGAAGCTCCCGGGCGCCGAGGTGCGTACCGGCAAAGCGGAGCAGATCGTGACAGGCCCGGCACCCGCCGACCCGTACGACGTGGTCTTCCTGGACCCGCCGTACGCCGTCACCGACGACGATCTTCGGGAGATCCTGCTCACACTCCGCCGCGGGGGCTGGCTCGCCGAGGACTGCCTCGTCACCGTGGAGCGCAGCACCAGAGGCGGGGAATTCGGCTGGCCCGAAGGATTCGAAGCACTGCGGGCCCGTCGATACGGCGAGGGCACGCTTTGGTACGGTCGCGCCGCCTCCACGTGCGAAAACGCACCGAGAGACACCCCATGACCGGACCGGAGAGCGAGGGACATCAGTTGCGCCGCGCCGTCTGTCCGGGGTCCTTTGACCCCATCACCAACGGACACCTCGACATCATCGCCCGCGCCTCCCGGCTGTACGACGTCGTACACGTCGCGGTGATGATCAACCAGTCGAAGCAGGGCCTGTTCACCATCGAGGAGCGGATCGAGATGATCCGCGAGGTGACCGCCGACCTCGGCAACGTGGAGGTCGAGTCCTTCCACGGCCTGCTCGTCGACTTCTGCAAGCAGCGGGACATCCCCGCGATCGTCAAGGGCCTGCGGGCCGTCAGCGACTTCGACTACGAGCTGCAGATGGCCCAGATGAACAATGGCCTCTCGGGCGTCGAGACCCTGTTCGTGCCGACCAACCCGACGTACAGCTTCCTGTCGTCCTCGCTGGTCAAGGAGGTCGCGACCTGGGGCGGAGACGTCTCCCACCTGCTGCCGGCCACCGTCCACGAGGCGCTGGTCGCGCGGCTCGCCGAGAAGTGAGCCGCCGGGCGGTGCCCGAGTCGTGAGCTGACAGCTCGTCACCCGGTGTCGGGCGGGCGCCGACTGGCCTTACAGTCGTCCCGTCCGTCTCCAATCCGTTAGAAGAGTGGCGATCACCGGTGGACGTGCAGAAGAAGCTCGACGAGATCGTCGAGGTGGTCGGCAGCGCCCGGTCCATGCCCATGTCGGCCTCGTGCGTGGTCAACCGCGCCGACCTCCTGGCCATGCTGGAAGAGGTGCGCCAGGCCCTGCCCGGCTCGCTCGCCCAGGCCCAGGAGCTGATCGGCGGCCGTGAGCAGATGGTGGAGCAGGCCCGCCAGGAGGCCGAGCGGATCATCGAGTCCGCGCACGCCCAGCGCGGCACCCTGATCTCCGACACCGCCGTCGCCCGCCAGTCCCAGGACGAGGCGGACCGGATCCTGGAGGAGGCCCGCAGGGAGGCCGAGGAGATCCGGGCCGAGGCCGACGACTACGTCGACTCCAAGCTCGCCAACTTCGAGGTCGTCCTCACCAAGACCATCGGCTCCGTGGACCGGGGCCGCGAGAAGCTGCTCGGCCGCGGCCCCGGCCTCGACGAGCAGGGCAACACCGACGAGGACGCCCCCGAGTACAGCGCGGACCCGCAGACGCTGATCCACCGGGCCGACGAGTACGTCGACGCCAAGCTCGGCGCCTTCGAGGCCGTGCTCGCCAAGACCCTCGAAGCCGTCGGCCGCGGCCGGCGCAAGCTGCACGGCCACACCGCCTCCGACGAGCTCGGCGCGCACATGGCCGCCCAGGACGCCGCGGGCGGCCTGCACCAGCACACCAGCGACGCCGACTACCTGGCCGGCCTCGCCGAGCTGGCCGATCCGGACCCGGCCGCGGCCCACGCCGCCGCCCACGCCCCGGCCGAGCCGCACATCCCCGCCCAGCAGCAGCCCCAGGCGTACGACCCGTACGGCTACCAGCAGCCCCAGCAGGACCCTTACGCGTACCAGCAGCATCAGCAGCCCCAGCAGCAGGAGCAGTACGCGCAGTATGGATACGGCCAGCAGGACCCGTACGCCTACGACCCCAACCAACAGCAGTACGCGGGCGCGGCCGACGCCGGGCACTACGGCGGGCCGCCGCAGCAGCAGCCCCAGCAGCAGAGCGCGCTCGATGAGACCAGCCTCTTCGACACCAGCATGATCAACCTGGATCAGCTGCGCGCCTATGAGCAGGGGCACGGACAGAACCGCTCGTAGCGGCCGGGACCGGAGCGGACCGGGACCGGATTGGGCCTATGGCGGCCGGTCCAGTATCCTGGCTGTTCGGTCGCGCGTACGTCCGCGATCCAAGCTGCCCGATTCGCTCCGCGAAGCCGGTGGCAGCCACTCCACGACCTCGAAAGCAGGAAGAGCCCTGAGCACGCGCCTCGACCACCGCAATCCCCTCGTGTTCGACACACACGAGCTGGGACGGCGTCCCGGTGCGCTCCAGCGGCTCTCCCGCACCGTGGAGGCCCCGAAGGAACTCGGGATCCCCGAGGTCATCCACGTGCCCGAGGGAAGGCCCGTGGACATCGAGCTCCGTCTGGAGTCGGTCATGGAAGGGGTGCTTGTCACAGGCACCGCCCGTGCATCGGCCGAGGGGGAGTGCGTAAGGTGTCTGGAGCCGCTTCAGCAGGACGTTGAAGTGGACTTCCAGGAAATGTTCTCGTACCCCGACACCGACGACCGGGGCCGCCGCAAGGCAGCCGCGGACGACGATGCCGAGGACGACGAGGACATGATTCCGCTCGAGGACGGCATGTTCGACCTCGAGCCCTTGCTGCGTGACGCGGTAGTGCTCGCACTGCCGATGCAGCCGGTGTGCCGGGAGGACTGCCCCGGGCTCTGTTCCGAATGTGGAGCGAGCCTGGCAGACGACCCGGACCACCACCATGACGCCGTCGACATCCGTTGGGCGGCACTGCAGGGACTCGCCGGGACCATCCAGGACGGCGAGAAGGACAACATGAGCGGCACTGCCTCTGACGCGCAGCACGCCGCCGAGAAGCAGGAGAAGTAGCCGTGGCTGTTCCGAAGCGGAAGATGTCGCGCAGCAACACGCGCCACCGCCGGTCGCAGTGGAAGGCTGCGGTCCCCACCCTGGTTGCGTGCGAGCGCTGCCATGAGCCGAAGCTCCAGCACATCGCGTGCCCGAGCTGCGGCACCTACAACAAGCGCCAGGTCCTCGAGGTCTGAGCGGCTGGTGAGAGGCCCGATGTCTGAGTCCAACGCCAAAAAGGCGGACAACAACACGGCCTCGTCCCACACGCTTCTGGAAGGGCGGCTCGGGTATCAGCTCGAGTCCGCCCTTCTGGTGCGTGCGCTCACCCACCGTTCGTACGCGTACGAGAACGGCGGTCTGCCGACGAATGAGCGGCTCGAGTTCCTCGGGGACTCGGTGCTCGGTCTGGTCGTCACCGACACGCTGTACCGCACCCACCCCGACCTTCCGGAAGGCCAACTGGCCAAGCTCCGGGCCGCGGTGGTCAACTCTCGTGCGCTGGCGGAGGTGGGCCGCGGGCTCGAACTCGGCTCCTTCATCCGGCTCGGCCGGGGCGAAGAGGGCACGGGCGGCCGGGACAAGGCATCCATCCTCGCCGACACCCTTGAAGCGGTGATCGGTGCGGTCTATCTCGACCAGGGTCTTGAGGCGGCGTCCGCGCTCGTCCACAAGCTGTTCGACCCCCTGATCGAGAAGTCCTCGAACCTCGGGGCCGGCCTGGACTGGAAGACCAGTCTCCAGGAGCTGACGGCGGCCGAAGGGCTCGGTGTTCCCGAGTACCTGGTCTCCGAAACCGGGCCCGACCACGAGAAGACCTTTACTGCTGCCGCCCGCGTCGGTGGTGTCTCGTACGGCACCGGCACCGGCCGCAGCAAGAAGGAAGCGGAGCAGCAGGCCGCGGAGTCGGCATGGCGGGCCATCCGGGCCGCCGCCGACGAGCGGGCCAAGGCAGCGGCGGAAGCTCCCGTCGCCGCCGCGACCGATGGCGGGTCGCCGACCCCCGCCGCCGGCGGTTCGGCGGCCTGAGGGCCCTCCTTCCTTCGAGCCCCCGTCCAGCACCCGCGGTGCCGGGCGGGGGTTTCGCATGCCCGCCCGCCCCGGGGCCGCCCGGACCCGGCCCGTTGCGAGCGGCCGAGGGGCACGCGGTAATCTGCGGCCATGCCTGAGCTGCCCGAAGTCGAAGTGGTACGGCGTGGACTCGAGCGCTGGGTGGCCGGGCGCGTCGTGGCGGACGTCGAGGTGCTGCATCCCCGCGCCGTACGCCGCCACCTCGCCGGGGGCGAGGACTTCGCGGCCCGGCTCAAGGGCCACCGGATCGGGGTCGCCCGGCGGCGTGGAAAGTACCTGTGGCTGCCGCTCGCGGACACGGACGCCTCCGTGCTCGGCCACCTCGGCATGAGCGGGCAGCTGCTGGTGCAGCCCGAGGACGCCCCGGACGAGAAGCACCTGCGGATCCGGGTGCGGTTCCAGGACGAGGCGGGCACCGAGCTGCGCTTCGTGGACCAGCGGACCTTCGGCGGGCTCTCGCTGCACGACAACACGCCCGACGGGCTGCCCGACGTCATCGCGCACATCGCCCGGGACCCGCTGGACCCCGAGTTCGACGACGAGGCCTTCTTCGTGGCGCTCCGCCTGAAGCGCACCACGGTCAAACGGGCCCTGCTCGATCAGTCGCTCATCAGCGGGGTCGGCAACATCTACGCCGACGAGGCGCTCTGGCGCGCCCGGCTGCACTACGACCGCCCCACCGCGACCCTCAACCGCCCCAAGGCCGCCGAACTCCTGGGCCACGCACGGGACGTCATGAACGCGGCGCTCGCCGTCGGCGGCACCAGCTTCGACAGCCTCTACGTCAACGTCAACGGCGAGTCCGGCTACTTCGATCGCTCGCTGGACGCGTACGGCCGCGAGGGCGAGCCGTGCCGGCGCTGCGGAACGGCGATGCGCAGGCGCGCCTGGATGAACCGCTCCAGCTACTTCTGCCCGAAGTGTCAGAGGGTCCCGCGCGCCGCGTCGTAGCTCTGCCGCGCGTCGAGCACCGCCGGCATCCGCTCCTCCACGAAGTGGATGAGTGAGAGCAGCCGGTCGGCCACCTCGCGCCCCAGCGGGGTCAGTTCGTAGTCGACCCGCGGCGGGTTGGTGGGCTGGGCCTCGCGGTGGACGAGGCCGTCCCGCTCCAGCGCGTGCAGCGTCTGGGACAGCATCTTCTCGCTCACGCCGTCGACCCGGCGGCGCAGCTCGTTGAAGCGCAGGCTGCTCTCGCGCAGCGCGCCCAGGGTGAGGCTGCCCCAGCGTCCCGTGACGTTCTCCAGCGTGCGCCGGGACGGACAGGACCTGGAGAACACGTCGAACGCCAGGTCCGTGCCGTCGCAGGGCGCTGTGGGTGCGGCGGTGGTGATCTCGTCCATGCCTACAGGCTACTCCTCCACAGCGCACACGCATGGGTTGCGCTAACCAAAAGTTAGTGCTTACCTGTGTGCAGCGCCGCGGCGGGCAGCCGCCGCGGAACCGGCCGTCGGCCGTCGCGCCCGTTCTGTCGTTCTTCTGACGTTCTGAGGGGATCCCCCGCCGTGACCACTCCTGTTGTCTCGATCGCCTACCACTCCGGGTACGGCCACACCTCCGTGCTCGCCGAAGCCGTCCGCGCCGGTGCCGCCGAGGCCGGGGCCACCGTCCACGTCATCGCCGTGGACGCCATCACCGAGGCGGAGTGGGAGCTGCTCGACGCCTCCGACGCCGTGATCTTCGGCTCGCCCACCTACATGGGCACCGCGTCCGGCGCCTTCCACCAGTTCGCCGAGGCCACCTCGAAGCGCTGGTTCACCGACGCCTGGCGGGACAAGATCGCCGCCGGCTTCACCAACTCGGGCTCCAAGAGCGGCGACAAGGGCCACACCCTCCAGTACTTCCAGACGCTGGCCGCCCAGCACGGCATGCACTGGGTGAACCTCGGCCTCAAGCCCGGCTGGAACGCGAGCACGGCCTCCGAGCACGACCTGAACCGGCTCGGCTTCTCCTCGGGCGCCGCCGCCCAGACCCACACCGACCAGGGCCCCGAGGGCGTCCACAAGGCCGACATAGCGACCGCCGAGCGCCTCGGCCGCCGCGTCGCCGAGACCACCCGCGTCTTCCTCGTGGGCAGGGCCGCCCTCAGCGCCTGATCGATTCATGGCGGCGGACCGGAGTTCCAGGCGATTCCCGCGCGGTGATCCACTTCCGCTCCTGTGAAAAAGCCCCCGCCGTCGCAACGGCGGGGGCTTTTCATGCGCGTACGAACGAATTCCGTCCACGCGCCTACGCATGAGCGACGGCCCGTACGGAAGGTACGGTCGCGCGCTTGATCAGAAGCCGAAGTCCTGGGTCCACCAGGGGCCGCCGGGGCCGAAGTGCACGCCGACGCCCAGCGACTTGTACGAGCAGTTCAGGATGTTCGCGCGGTGGCCCGGGCTGTTCATCCAGGCGTCCATCACGGCCTTGGCATCGGCCTGGCCGCGCGCGATGTTCTCGCCGCCGAGGCCCTGGACGCCCGCCTTCGCGGCCCGGTCCCACGGCGTCCTGCCGTCCGGGTCGGTGTGGTCGAAGAAGCCGCGGGCCGCCATGTCGTCGCTGAACGCGGTCGCGAGCGAGGCCAGCGCCGGGTCGGCGTTCACCGGGGTGCAACCGGCCATCGCCCGCTGCTGGTTGACCAGGGACATCACGGTGGCCGCGGCCGAGGCCTCGGCGGAGGGCGCCTGGACGCGCTGCGCGGGGACGCGGGCCGCCGGGGTGCCCGACGGGGCGGCCGGCTTCGGCGGGACGGAGGCGGGGGCCTCGGTCTTCTTCTGCGGCGCGGGCGCAGATGCGGGTGCCGACGGCGTGGCCGAGGCGCTGGGGGAGGGGGCGGTGGACGGCGCGTGCGCCGCCTTGGCCGTCTCGGCGGGGGTCGGCGCCGCACTGCTGGGCTTCTCCGACTCGCCGCCCTGCGCCTGCACGTTGGGCGTGGCGCTCGCGTGGAGCCGGCCATCGGCCGCGGTGTCGCCGCTCACCTTGTACGTGCCGCCACCGGGCAGCAGGCCCGAGGCGACGGCCACGGCGCCCACGGCCACCGCGGCGGAGACGCCGAGCAGCCCGATGCGCACGGGCACGCTCCCCCGCTTCCTGCGGGATCCGCCCGGGGACCGGCCGTCCTGACCCGCCGCGACGTCTGCGGGCGCGGGGTCGGCGGCGGAGCGACGATGGCGTCCCATCTGTGCCTTCCTCAATGCCGTGGGCAATGCCTGGTCGCATTGCCGAGAGGGCCATGATCGGCCCGAAATGATCAAATGCGCACTAACCCATACGGGTGAGGCTCATTTCGTCGCGACTGTACGCCATGACGCATGGGGGCGAAGTGCTGCGTGAGCAATTGGCCGGTTAGCGTGCACCTATGAACGAAGATGCGCACGAAGTTGTTCGACTGACGGCCTGGGTGCGCGGGCGAGTGCAGCAAGTCGGCTTCCGCTGGTTCACCAGGGCAAATGCTCTGGAGATCGGCGGCCTCAGCGGGTTCGCCCTCAATCTGGACGACGGACGCGTCCAGGTCGTCGCCGAGGGGCCACGTGAGAATTGCCACCGTTTGCTGGAGTGGCTTCGCTCCGACGACACACCGGGCCGCGTCGACGGTGTGACCGAGATCTGGGACACACCGCGCGGCGGCTACGACACCTTCGCCATCCGCTGAGCGTCGCTGCGCCGACGGCGGCGGCCGACCGCGGTGACACCCCGCGTCCGGCTCGCAACCACGCGCTGACCTCGAACGATCTGGCTGTTGCCATCTCGCGCGCGGCGTGCAAGGCTGCGGCAGTAAGGATGATCTCCACGCCCCCAGGGCTCCGAGGAAAGGCCCCGCCGCGCGTTCCGCGGCCGCGGGCCCCCGGATTGCCGGTGGATACGGGGCGTGATCGTGTTGACCGTCAAACTTTTTGGTGAGACTCTGGAAGCCCCGCGCACCTTAGCTGTTTGGCATGAAGAACCGCAGTCAAAGTCCAAGCACCGCGGGTGCGATTCCCTCACGACCCACACCGCTTCGGTCGGTCACTCAGTGTGGAGGACCATCCATCATGGCAAAGGCGCTTCTCGGTTACGTCGGCGGTTCCGACCCGCGACTCCTCGCCGAGATGCGACGGCTCCAGCAGCGCGTCCAGGACCTCGAGTCCGAGCTGAACCGGATTCAGTCCGAGAACGACGTGCTGTCGGCTGCCGCCGCTTCGCACCGCGGAGATTCGCTGCTCGAAGGCATCGACATCGACGTCCCGCAGGCGGAGCCCGCCCTCACCTGATCGTCGGGTGAGAGAGGCTTCCGTTCCTCTCGTCGAGATCGAGAGATCCGCAAGACCTGCAATGCATTGCAAGGGACGCTTCGGCGTCCCTTCTTTCTTTCTTCCGGGCCGGTCCGCGCCGGTCTGCCCGGTCTGCCTTTCTCTTACGGTCTGATGTGCCCTGCACCTTCCTGGGCGAAACCGAGAGTGAAAGGTAGAGTCCGGCGGCGTGCACCTCAAGGCCCTCACTCTGCGCGGATTCAAATCCTTCGCCTCCGCGACCACGCTGAAGTTCGAGCCGGGCATCACCTGTGTGGTGGGCCCCAACGGCTCCGGCAAGTCCAATGTCGTGGACGCGCTGAGCTGGGTGATGGGCGAGCAGGGGGCCAAGTCGCTGCGCGGCGGAAAGATGGAGGACGTCATCTTCGCCGGGACCACCGGCCGTCCGCCGCTGGGCCGTGCCGAAGTCTCCCTCACCATCGACAATTCCGACGGCGCGCTGCCCATCGAATACGCCGAAGTCACCATCACGCGGATCATGTTCCGCAACGGCGGCAGCGAATACCAGATCAACGGGGACACCTGCCGGCTGCTCGACATCCAGGAACTGCTCTCCGACTCCGGCATCGGCCGCGAGATGCACGTCATCGTCGGGCAGGGCCAGCTCGACTCGGTGCTGCACGCCGACCCGATGGGGCGGCGCGCGTTCATCGAGGAGGCCGCGGGCGTCCTCAAGCACCGCAAGCGCAAGGAGAAGGCGCTGCGGAAGCTGGACGCGATGAAGGCCAACCTCGCCCGCGTCCAGGACCTCACCGACGAGCTGCGGCGCCAGCTCAAGCCGCTCGGCCGGCAGGCCGCGGTCGCCCGCCGCGCCGCCGTCATCCAGGCCGACCTGCGTGACGCCCGGCTCCGGCTGCTCGCCGACGACCTCGTACGGATGCGGGAGGCGCTCAGCGCCGAGATCGCCGACGAGGCCGAGCTGCTGCGCCGCAAGGAGAGCGCGGCGGCCGACCTCAAGGCCGCGCTGGCCCGCGAGGCCCAACTGGAGGAGCAGGTGCGGCAGTTGTCGCCGCGGCTCCAGCGCGCGCAGGGGACCTGGTACGAGCTGTCCCAGCTGGCCGAGCGGGTGCGCGGCACGATCTCGCTCGCCGACGCCCGGGTCAAGAGCGCGAGCGCGCAGCCCCCCGAGGAGCGGCGCGGGCGCGACCCCGAGGACATGGAGCGCGAGGCCGCCCGGATCCGCGAGCAGGAGGCCGAGCTGGAGGCGGCCCTCGAAGCGGCCGAGCACGCCCTGGAGGACACCGCCGCCCACCGCGCCGAGCTCGAACGGGAACTCGCCGCCGAGGAACGGCGTTTGAAGGACGTGGCCCGCGCCATCGCCGACCGGCGCGAGGGCCTGGCGCGGCTGCACGGGCAGGTCAACGCGGCGCGGAGCAGGGCGGGTTCCGCGCAGGCCGAGATCGACCGGCTCGCCGCCGCGCGCGACGAGGCGGGGGAGCGGGCGGCCCTCGCACAGGAGGAGTACGAACAGCTCAAGGCCGAGGTGGACGGCCTGGAGGCGGACGACACCGAGCTCGCCGAGGCCCACGACGCGGCCAAGCGGGAGCTTGCCGCGGCCGAGACCGCGCTGGGCGCCGCCCGCGAGGAGGCCACCGCAGCCGAGCGGAAACGTGCCGCCGTCTCCGCCCGGCACGACGCCCTCGCGCTGGGACTGCGCCGCAAGGACGGCACGGGCGCGCTGCTCGCCGCCCGCGACGCGCTGACGGGGCTGCTCGGCCCGGCCGCCGAGCTGCTCACCGTGGCCCCGGGGTACGAGGTGCCCGTCGCCGCGGCCCTCGGCGCCGCCGCCGACGCCGTCGCGGTGAGCGGCCCCTCGGCGGCCGCCGAAGCCATCCGGATGCTGCGCAAGCAGGACGCCGGCCGCGCCGCCCTGCTCCTCAACGGCGCCCCCGAGGACGAGGACGCGCGGCCCGCGCGCGGGGACGGCCCGCCCCGCGCCGCCGACCTGGTCCGTGGCCCCGCCGACCTGCTGCCCGCCGTACGGCGGCTGCTGCGCGACGTCGTGGTGGTCGCCACCCTGGAGGACGCCGAGGACCTCGTCTACACCCGGCCCGCGTTGATCGCGGTCACCGCCGAGGGCGATGTGCTCGGCGCCCACTTCGCGCACGGCGGATCGGCCGGAGCGCCCAGCCTCCTGGAGGTCCAGGCGTCCGTCGACGAAGCCGCCGCCGAGCTCGCCGACCTGGCCGTACGGTGCGAGGAACTGGCTCGGGTGCAGCAGGAGGCGAGCGGACGCCGGGCCGAACTGGCGCTCGCTGTGGAGGAGTTGGGGGAGCGGCGGCGGGCCGCCGAGAAGGCGCGGTCCTCCGTGGCCCAGCAGCTCGGCCGGCTCGCCGGACAGGCGCGCGGGGCGGCCGGGGAGGCCGAGCGGACCGCGGCCGCCGCGGCCCGCGCCCAGGAGGCTTTGGAGAAGGCGACCGAGGAGGCGCAGGAGCTGGCCGAGCGGCTGCTCGTCGCCGAGGAGATGCCGGTCGAGGAGGAGCCCGACACCTCGGTGCGCGACCGGCTCGCGGCGGACGGCGCCAACGCCCGCCAGACCGAGATGGAGGCCCGCCTCCAGGCCCGTACCCACGAGGAGCGGGTCAAGGCGCTCGCGGGGCGGGCCGAGGCGCTCGACCGCGGGGCCCGGGCCGAACGCGAGGCGCGGGCCCGCGCCGAGCAGCGGCGCGCCCGGCTGCGTCACGAGGCGGCCGTCGCCGGGGCCGTCGCCTCGGGCGCCCGCACCCTGCTCGCCCACGTCGAGGTGTCGCTGGTGCGGGCCGAGCGGGAGCGGGCCGGGGCCGAGGCCGCCAAGGCCGAGCGCGAGCAGGAGCTGACCGCGGCGCGCGGCGCCGGGCGGGACCTCAAGGCGGAACTCGACAAACTCACGGATTCGGTTCACCGCGGCGAGGTACTGGGAGCAGAGAAGCGGCTGCGGATCGAGCAGCTGGAGACCAGGGCGCTGGAGGAGCTGGGAGTCGAGCCGGCGGGGCTCGTGGCGGAGTACGGCCCCGACCAGCCGGTGGCTCCCTCGCCGCCCGCCGAGGGAGAGGAGCTGCCGGATGACCCGGACCATCCGCGCAACCAGCCGGTCCCCTACGTGCGGGCCGAGCAGGAGAAGCGGCTCAAGGCAGCCGAACGGGCGTATCAGCAGCTGGGAAAGGTCAACCCGCTCGCCCTGGAGGAGTTCGCCGCGCTGGAGGAGCGCCACAAGTTCCTGTCCGAGCAGCTGGAGGACCTCAAGAAGACCCGGGCCGACCTCCTTCAAGTCGTGAAGGAGGTGGACGAGCGGGTGGAGCAGGTCTTCACCGAGGCCTACCGCGACACGGCCAGGGAGTTCGAGGGGGTGTTCTCGCGGCTCTTCCCGGGCGGCGAGGGGCGGCTGATCCTGACCGACCCCGGCAACATGCTCGCCACCGGAGTCGATGTGGAGGCGCGTCCGCCGGGCAAGAAGGTCAAGCGGCTCTCGCTGCTCTCGGGCGGTGAGCGCTCGCTGACGGCGGTGGCGCTGCTCGTCTCCATCTTCAAGGCCAGGCCCAGTCCCTTCTACGTGATGGACGAGGTCGAGGCCGCCCTCGACGACACCAACCTCCAGCGGCTGATCCGGATCATGCAGGAGCTCCAGGAGTCCTCACAGCTCATCGTGATCACGCACCAGAAGCGGACCATGGAGGTCGCCGACGCGCTGTACGGCGTCTCGATGCAGGGCGACGGCGTGTCCAAGGTCATCAGCCAGCGGCTGCGCTGAACCAGGCGGCCACGACGATGGGCGGCGGCACCGGCCGCTGACCTCACCTATTCAACTCTTGAACACTGAGTGGCAAGTCCTGGCGGCAGATTCACAAGTGAACAGGTATTGACTTCGAAACTTGAAGGCATAGTCTCTGCAACGTTGCTTTTACCTTCAAGTGGTGGGTGGCGAGAAGTTGTGCACCACTTGAAGGAGTCCCCTCACGCCCGACGACGCTGCCGGGCGGCCCCAGGAGTACACGTGACCAGTACCGCGCAGGCGCAGGCGTCCGGAGGCGGCCACACCGCCCCGGACCACCTCGGCCATGTCATCTTCATCACGGCGGCGGCCGCGATGGGCGGCTTCCTCTTCGGCTACGACAGTTCCGTGATCAACGGCGCCGTAGAGGCGATCCGTGACCGGTACTCCATCGGCTCGGGGACGCTCGCCCAGGTCATCGCCATCGCTCTGATCGGCTGCGCGATCGGTGCCGCCACCGCGGGCCGGATCGCCGACCGCATCGGCCGCATCCGCTGCATGCAGATCGCGGCCGTCCTCTTCACCATCAGCGCCGTCGGCTCCGCACTGCCCTTCGCGCTCTGGGACCTCGCCTTCTGGCGGATCATCGGCGGCTTCGCCATCGGCATGGCCTCGGTCATCGGCCCCGCCTACATCGCCGAGGTCGCCCCGCCCGCCTACCGGGGCCGGCTCGGCTCCTTCCAGCAGGCCGCGATCGTCATCGGCATCGCGATCTCCCAGCTCGTCAACTGGGGCATCCTCAACGCCGCGGGCGGCGAGCAGCGCGGCAAGATCATCGGGCTTGAGGCCTGGCAGGTCATGCTCGGCGTGATGGTCATCCCGGCCCTCCTGTACGGCCTGCTCTCCTTCGCCATCCCCGAGTCGCCCCGCTTCCTGATCTCGGTCGGCCGCGACGCCGCCGCCAAGAAGGTCCTGGCCGACGTCGAGGGCAAGGACGTCGACCTCGACGCCCGCGTCGCCGAGATCGAGCACGCCATGCGCTCCGAGCACAAGTCGACGTTCAAGGACCTGCTCGGCTCCAAGTGGGGCTTCCTGCCCATCGTCTGGGTCGGCATCGGCCTCTCGGTCTTCCAGCAGCTCGTCGGCATCAACGTCGCGTTCTACTACTCCTCGACGCTGTGGCAGTCCGTGGGCATCGACCCGTCGAGCTCGTTCTTCTACTCGTTCACCACGTCGATCATCAACATCGTCGGCACCGTGATCGCGATGGTCCTGGTCGACCGGGTCGGCCGCAAGCCGCTCGCGCTGACCGGCTCCATCGGCATGGCGGCCGCGCTCGCCGTCGAAGCCTGGGCCTTCTCCGCCCACCTCGTCGACGGCAAGCTCCCCAACACCCAGGGCGTCGTGGCCCTGATCGCCGCCCACGTCTTCGTGCTCTTCTTCGCCCTGTCCTGGGGCGTGGTCGTGTGGGTCTTCCTCGGCGAGATGTTCCCGAACAGGATCCGCGCCGCCGCCCTCGGTGTCGCCGCGGCCGCCCAGTGGATCGCCAACTGGGCCATCACGGCCAGCTTCCCGAGCCTGTCGGACTGGAACCTGTCGGGCACGTACATCATCTACGCGGTCTTCGCCGCGCTCTCGATCCCCTTCGTGCTCAAGTACGTCAAGGAGACCAAGGGCAAGGCGTTGGAGGAGATGGGCTAATCCCCGCTGCCCCGCTCCTCGCACTCAACCGCCCCGGCTCGCTGATCGAGCCGGGGCGGTTCGGTGTGCTCCTCCCCGCCGCGCGAGGGGCCTAGAGGGCGGGCAGCACCCGCTCGCAGAACAGGTGCAGGCTGCGCCAGCCCTCGTCCACCGGCAGGCCGCCGCACAGCGGGTGCAGCACGAGGCTGTCGGCGCCCAGGGATGCGCACTCCTCGGGTGTGACGATCCGGTAGACGCCCTCCGCGCGCAGCTCCGCCACCGAGCCCGCCGACGACTTCACCGCCGAGCGGATGTCCTTGGACTGCCAGGACGCGTACGTCCGCGCCTCGTGCAGGAAGTGCTCGCCGTACTCGGCCCAGGCGCGGTCCGGGTCCTCGCTGACGTGCAGCAGCGGCGTCCGCTCCGCGGGCATCCTGCAGAAGCCCTCGGTGTCGTACGCGGCGAGCCTCTCGGTGTAGTACGCCTCCAGCTCCGGCAGGTGCGCGCTCGGGAAGAACGGCAGGCCGAACCGGGCCGCCCGGTCGGCGGCCGCCCGCGAGGAGCCGCCGACGAGCAGCATCGGATGCGGCTCGGTGAACGGGCGCGGCGTGACCCGGACCCGGCGCCCGCGGAAGGTGAACTCCTCGCCCGTCCACGCCTTCAGGAGCGTGTCGAGCAGCTCGTCCTGGAGTCGGCCGCGGCGGCCCCACTCCACGCCCTGCCGCTCGTACTCGGCGGGCCGGTAGCCGATCCCCGAGACGGTCACCAGGCGGCCGCCGCTGACCAGGTCGAGCACCGCGATGTCCTCCGCGAGCCGCAGCGGGTCGTACAGCGGGCCGATGATCGCGGAGACGGTCACCGCGATGCGGCGGGTGGCGCCGAAGACCGCCCCCGCGAAGGTGAAGGGGGACGGCAGCCAGTTGTTGTCCGCGCCGTGGTGCTCCTCGGTCTGGACGGTGTCGACGCCCCGGTCGTCGGCGTACGCCGCCATCTCCAGAGCCGCCCGGTAGCGGGCCGACAGTGACGGCCGGGTCGCGTCCGGGTCCACCAGGTTCATGCGTACGACCGTGAACGGCATGGAAAAGTCCCCCTCCACCGGGCGGGTTCCGCGGAACCCCGGGCGAAGGGGGACGTTAGCTGACGATGCGTCAGACGGCCAGGGTCTCGGCGGACTCGGCGTCGGCGGACCCGGACGGCTCCGCGGCCACCACGGCGGGCTTGGGCAGCACGACGTACAGCAGGCCGGAGATCACGATGGTGGCGACCCAGCCCAGGCCGTACTCGCCGACCGGGTTGTTGGCGGCCAGCGGGCCGGTGAACCAGTCGGACGTGGTGAACATCAGGCCGCCGACCAGGCCGATGGCCCACGCGGCCACGGCGGCGGGGGAGAAGCCGCCCCTGTACCAGTAGGCGCTGGTACGGCCCGTGTCGAGCAGCGCCTTGGCGTTGTACTCGGTGCGCCGCAGCATGTCCGCGCCGAACACGCCGACCCAGGCCGAGAACGCGACGGCGAGCAGCGAGAGGAAGGCGATGAACGAGCCCATGAAGCTGGTGGCGACCAGCATCAGGACGCCGCCGAAGACCAGCGAGATCACCGCGTTGACGGAGACCGCCCAGTGCCGCGGGATCTTGAAGCCGAGGGTCTGCGCGGTGAAGCCCGCCGAGTACATCGACATCGAGTTGATCAGCAGCATGCCGACCAGCGCGATCAGCAGGTAGGGCACCGCGATCCACATCGGCAGGATCTCGCCGAGGAAGGACACCGGGTCGGCGGCGGAGGCCAGGTCCGGCGTGGAGACCGCCATGACGGCACCCATCAGGACCATCGGGAGCACCACGATGCCGGCGCCGCCGATGGAGTTGCCGACGATCGCCTTCGCGGAGGCGGTGCGCGGCAGGTAGCGGGCGAAGTCGGGGGCGGACGGGATCCAGCTGACGCCGCCGGCGGCGATCATGCCGGTGCCCGCGACCATCAGCGAGGTCTTGCCGGCCGGCTGGTCGAAGACCGCGGACCAGTGGGTGTTCATGACGAGGTAGACCAGCACCAGGACCGAGAACGCGCCGAACAGGAACGTCGCGTACTTGTTGCACTTCTGCACGACGTGGATGCCGAGGCCCGAGATGGCGAAGGTGATGACCACGAAGACGGCGAGCGTGACGATGATCAGGAAGGTGTTGCTCTTGATCCCGAAGAGGATGTCGAGCACGGTCAGCACCGCGTAGGCGCCGGTCACCGCGTTGATGGTCTCCCAGCCCCAGCGCGCCACCCAGATCAGCGAACCGGGCAGCAGGTTGCCGCGCTGGCCGAACACCGCGCGCGACAGCGCCATGCCGGGGGCGCCGCCGCGCTTGCCCGCGATCCCGATGAGCCCGACCAGGCCGTACGAGAGGACGGGCGCGGCCACGGCGACCACGATCGCCTGCCAGAAGTTGAGCTTGTACGCGACGACGAGGCTGGCGCCCATCGTGAGCAGCAGCACGCTGATGTTCGCGGCGACCCAGGTGGGGAAGAGCTCGCGGGTTCTCGCGGTGCGCTCCGCGTCCGGCACGGGCTCAAGGCCGCGGGTTTCCAGGGCGCTCTGCGGTTCGTCGGAGGTGCCAGTGTTCATGGGGGTGGAGTTCCGTGCCTCTCGCTCGGCTCGACGCTGAGCCGGTGGGGGTAGTCGAAGGGGACTCTACGCGCGTTGATGCGCCCACCTCTATCGTACTTTAATCTGACACCTGCCCCATAATTCCCTTCCGTTCTCGGACGAAGGCACAAACTGGGCCCTCGTGGGCCCGTACCCGATACTGGGGGAGTTATGGAATTCGTCATCCTTGCTGTAGTCATCGCCCTGGTCGCGGTCGGCGCGATCAGCGGGCTCGTGGTCAGCAGCCGCAAGAAGAAGCAGCTGCCGCCCACCGCGCCGCCGAGCACGCCGACCATCACAGCCCCGCCCGCCGAGCCTCAGGTCGGTGAGGACGCCGCGGAGACGGCGCAGGAGCCGCGCCGCACCATCGAGGAGGTCGGGCTCCCCGAGGCCCCCGCCACGCCGGTCGTCGTCGAGGAGCCGGCCGCCCCCGAGGTCCCGGCCATCGAGGTCCCCGAGCCGACCGCCGGACGGCTCGTCCGGCTGCGGGCCCGCCTCGCCCGCTCGCAGAACTCCCTCGGCAAGGGGCTGCTCACGCTGCTCTCCCGCGAGCACCTCGACGAGGACACCTGGGAGGAGATCGAGGACACCCTGCTGACCGCCGACGTCGGCGTCGCACCCACCCAGGAGCTGGTCGACCGGCTCCGCGAGCGCGTCAAGGTGCTCGGCACCCGCACCCCGGAGGACCTGCGCACCCTGCTGCGCGAGGAGCTCCTCACCCTGCTCGGCACCGACTTCGACCGCGAGGTCAGGACCGAGGGCGGCGAGACGGTCCCCGGTGTCGTGATGGTCGTCGGCGTCAACGGCACCGGCAAGACCACCACCACCGGCAAACTCGCCCGCGTCCTGGTCGCCGACGGCAAGTCCGTCGTCCTCGGTGCCGCCGACACCTTCCGCGCCGCCGCGGCCGACCAGCTCCAGACCTGGGGCGAGCGCGTGGGTGCCCGCACCGTGCGCGGCCCCGAGGGCGGCGACCCCGCCTCGATCGCCTTCGACGCCGTCAAGGAGGGCATCGCCGAGGGCGCGGACGTCGTGCTCATCGACACCGCGGGCCGGCTGCACACCAAGACCGGGCTCATGGACGAGCTCGGCAAGGTCAAGCGCGTCGTCGAGAAGCACGGCCCGCTGGACGAGGTCCTGCTCGTCCTCGACGCCACGACCGGACAGAACGGCCTGGTCCAGGCCCGGGTGTTCGCCGAGGTCGTCGACATCACCGGCATCGTCCTGACCAAGCTCGACGGCACCGCCAAGGGCGGCATCGTCATCGCCGTCCAGCGCGAACTGGGCGTGCCCGTCAAGCTCGTCGGCCTCGGCGAGGGCGCGGACGACCTGGCCCCCTTCGAGCCGGAGGCGTTCGTCGACGCCCTCATCGGCGACTAGCGGCCCCCGCACACGAACGCCCAGCCCCACCGGAGAGGTGCGGCTGGGCGTCGCCGTGTCCGGGGTCCCCGGACCGCCGGGCGGCTAGGCGGCCGAGCGGTGGCAGATGTAGGCCAGCGTGCCCAGGAGCAGCCGGGCCTCGGGCGGCCGGGTCGCCGTGTCCAGGGACGGCGGGCGCAGCCAGTGCACCTCGCCCGACGGCGGCGCCGGCACATAGCTGCCCCGCGGCGGGCAGCGCAGGTCCAGGACGGCGTCGTCCCAGCCCATCCGGTAGAGCAGCCGCGGCAGTTCGGCCGAGGCGCCCGGGGCGACGAAGAAGTGGGTGCGGCCGGCCGGCGTGGTCGACACCGGGCCCAGCGGAAGACCCATCCGCTCCAGCCGAATTAGGGCCCGCCGCCCGGCCGGGGCCGCCACGTCCAGCACGTCGAAGGTCCGCCCGACCGGCAGCAGCACCGTCGCGCCCGGGCACTGCGACCACGCCTTGGTCACCTCGTCGAGCGTCGCGCCCGCGGTGATCTCCGGGGCGAAGGCGAGCGGGTGCGCGCCCGGCGCCGCACAGGACGAACTGCCGCAGGAGCACTCGCCGTTCAGGGCGCGGGCGCCCGGTGAGACGTCCCAGCCCCACAGGCCGGTGTACTCGGCCGCCGCCGTGACCTCGCTCGTACGGGTGATGCGCGCGGAGCGGCCGCGGCGCCAAGAGCCGGGCCGGGTCTCCTTGATCCCCCGGCTGCCGCCGATCGTGAAGCCCATGCCCCCTCCAACGGGTCTGTCGCGTCGGGGTTACGACGCCAGTGACATAGTCGTGACTATCCGGAGTTTTCCCGTCACACACCGTCTCCGCCAGGTCGGACACGGTCGTGAAAGGGGTGGTGCGTCGAGCGCCGCGCGCCCCGGCTCACTCCGCTCCACCCGACGCTGATCGTCCTGTGTCAAGTGAATCGCGCCTGGCGGCGGGGGAGTTCATTCGAAGGGGTGGCGAATGGTGGCGTTTCTGGAATCGCCATGGCCGGACGGGTGATCGTAGGATTACCGTCGGTACACGGACCTAGGGGGTATACGCACCCGCGGGTATGCCGGAGGCAAGCCGGTTTCCGGTTCGAGCGGGTGCAACCGCGGGACAGGAGGCCCAACTAGCGGCATTCTGATAGGGGTTCGAGCAATCGATGCACAACCGACGCACAAGAGGCTTCAGTGGATTGGGGGCGTTCCAGTGGGCGGCAGTGGGGCTAGCGGTACGAGCGCCGGCAAGCGCCCCAACGAGCAGCTGAGTTCGTGGTTTGTACGGAGCGGCTGGTCGAAGGGTGAGCTGGCGCGCCAGGTGAACCGGCGGGCGCGCCAGATGGGCGCGCACCACATCAGCACCGACACCTCCCGGGTGCGGCGCTGGCTCGACGGCGAGATGCCCCGCGAGCCCATTCCCCGGATCCTCTCGGAGCTGTTCTCCGAGCGGTTCGGCAGCGTCGTCGCCGTCGAGGACCTCGGGCTGCGCCAGGCCCACCAGTCGCCATCGGTGTCCGGCGTCGACCTGCCCTGGGCCGGGCCCCAGACCGTGTCGCTGCTCAGCGAGTTCTCCCGCAGCGACCTCATGCTCGCCCGGCGCGGCTTCCTCGGCACCTCGCTGATGCTGGCCGCGGGGCCCTCCCTCATCGAGCCCATGCAGCGCTGGCTGGTGCCCTCGCTCTCGGGCGAGAGCGGTCCCCAGGAGACCGCGGCGACCGCCCGGCGCCCCTCCCGGCTGTCCCGGCCCGAGCTGGAGCTGCTCGAGTCCACCACCGCGATGTTCCGCCAGTGGGACGCCCAGTGCGGCGGCGGCCTGCGCCGCAAGGCCGTGGTCGGCCAGCTGCACGAGGTCACCGACCTCCTCCAGGAGCCGCAGCCCGTGGCCACCGCCAAACGCCTCTTCAGGTGCGCGGCCGAACTCGCTGAGCTGGCCGGCTGGATGAGCTACGACGTGGGCCTCCAGCCCACCGCCCAGAAGTACTTCGTGCTCGCCCTGCACGCCTCGAAGGAGGCGGGCGACAAGCCCCTCGGCTCGTACATCCTGTCCTCCATGAGCCGCCAGATGATCCACCTCGGCCGGCCCGACGACGCCCTGGAACTGATCCACCTCGCCCAGTACGGCAGCCGCGACTGCGCCACCGCCCGCACCCAGGCCATGCTGTATGCGATGGAGGCCCGCGCCTACGCCAACATGGGCCAGCCCAGCAAGACCAAGCGGGCCGTCCGCATGGCCGAGGAGACCTTCGGCGACGCCGGTCTCGACGGCGAGCCGGAGCCCGACTGGATCCGCTTCTTCTCCGAGGCGGAGCTCAACGGCGAGAACGCCCACTCCTACCGCGACCTCGCCTATGTGGCCGGCCGCAGCCCCACCTACGCCTCGCTCGCCGAGCCCGTCATGGAGAAGGCCGTCGCCCTGTTCGGCAAGGACGAGGAGCACCAGCGCTCCTACGCCCTCAACCTGATCGGCATGGCCACCGTCCACCTGCTCAAGCGGGAGCCCGAGCAGTCGACCGTGCTGGCCGAGCAGGCCCTGCGGGTCGCCAAGCGGGTCCGCTCCGAGCGGGTCAACACCCGGCTGCGCAAGACCGTCGACACCGCCGCCCGCGACTTCTCGGACGTCGGCGAGGTGGTCCAGATGACGGACCTGCTCAGCAGGGAACTGCCCGAGACGGCCGAGGCCGTCTGAGGCACCGCCCCTTGCCCGCCCGGGCGACGGCATACAGGACTCCGGCCGCGACACCCACCCCGTTCAGCCCGACTCGGCCCCCCCACGCCAGGTCAAGCGGGTGGCGTCGCGGCCGGTCCGGCGTGCGTGGACGTACGCGGATGGTAGCCGCCGACCCCTCCTCCGATCCGTCAGTTCACTGGCGCGTAACACGCCCGCCCCCTTCGTCACTGCGGCGAAACATCGAGCGGCATCGACGGAAACCGCGCTGGGACAACCTCATGGCGCATAACCGGCCTCCAGCCAGTTCCCGCCCGAGTAACGCCCCCGCACGGGCCGTACCGACGACGAGGAGACGCCGATGCCTCCAGGCATCACGCTCGCAGCTGACGCTCCGCAGCTGTCCAGCGCCAACACCGGATTCATGCTGATCTGCTCAGCGCTGGTGATGATCATGACGCCCGGACTCGCCTTCTTCTACGGAGGCATGGTCCGCGTCAAGAGCACCCTGAACATGCTGATGATGAGCTTCATCAGCCTCGGCATCGTCACCATCCTGTGGGTGCTCTACGGGTTCAGCCTGGCCTTCGGTGAGAGCAACGGCTTCATCGGCTGGTCCAAGGACTACTTCGGGCTCAGCGGCATCGGCCTGGTCCAGCTCTGGCCCGGATACTCCATCCCGATCTATGTCTTCGCCGTCTTCCAGCTGATGTTCGCGGTCATCACGCCCGCGCTCATCAGCGGCGCCCTGGCCGACCGCGTCAAGTTCACCGCCTGGTCGCTGTTCACCGCCCTGTGGGTCACCGTCGTCTACTTCCCGGTCGCGCACTGGGTGTGGGCCTCGGACGGCTGGCTCTTCAAGAAGGGCGTCATCGACTTCGCCGGCGGCACGGCCGTGCACATCAACGCGGGCGCGGCCGCCCTCGGCGTCATCCTGGTCATCGGCAAGCGCGTCGGCTTCAAAAAGGACCCGATGCGCCCGCACAGCCTGCCGCTCGTCATGCTCGGCGCGGGCCTGCTGTGGTTCGGCTGGTTCGGCTTCAACGCGGGCTCCTGGCTCGGCAACGACGACGGCGTGGGCGCCGTCATGTTCGTCAACACCCAGGTCGCCACGGCCGCGGCCATGCTCGCCTGGCTCCTCTACGAGAAGCTCCGCCACGGCTCCTTCACCACCCTGGGCGCCGCGTCCGGCGCGGTCGCGGGCCTCGTCGCCATCACCCCGTCCGGCGGCTGCGTCAGCCCGCTCGGCGCGATCGCGGTCGGCGCCATCGCGGGCGTCCTGTGCGCCATGGCCGTCGGCCTCAAGTACCGCTTCGGGTTCGACGACTCCCTCGACGTCGTCGGCGTCCACATGGTGGGCGGCATCACCGGCTCGCTGCTCGTCGGCCTCTTCGCCACCGGCGGCGTACAGTCCACCGCCAAGGGCCTCTTCTACGGAGGCGGCCTGGACCAGCTCGGCAAGCAGGCCATCGGTGTCGGCGCGGTCCTCGGCTACTCGCTGGTGGTCTCGGCGGTCCTCGCCCTCCTGCTCGACAAGACGATCGGCATGCGGGTCCCCGAGGACGACGAGATCTCCGGCATCGACCAGGTCGAGCACGCCGAGACGGCGTACGACTTCAGCGGCGCGGGCGGCGGCACCGCCTCCCGCACGAGCGTGCCGGTCCCGGCCGAGGCAGCAGCGAACAAGAAGGTGGACGCATGAGGCTCATCACCGCGGTCGTCAAGCCGCACCGGCTCGACGAGATCAAGCAGGCCCTCCAGGCCTTCGGCGTCCACGGGCTGACCGTCACCGAGGCCAGCGGATACGGCCGCCAGCGCGGCCACACCGAGGTCTACCGCGGCGCCGAGTACACCGTCGACCTCGTACCCAAGATCCGCATAGAGGTCCTGGTCGACGACGCCGACGCCGAGGAGCTCATCGAGGTCGTCGTCAAGGCGGCCCGCACCGGAAAGATCGGCGACGGCAAGGTGTGGAGCGTGCCGGTCGAGACCGCCGTCCGCGTCCGCACGGGCGAGCGCGGGCCCGACGCACTGTAGACACGGCCAAGGAGCTGCTGGGTGACGAGCGTTGAAGTGAGTTACGGGTCCAACGACGGCGACTCGGAGCCCGGCGGCTACGCGGCGGCCCGGCTGCGCCTTCTCACCGAGAAGGGGCAGGGCGGGCCGCCGCGCCGTGCGGCCCTGTCCGACCTGACCGACCACTGGCTGGCCGCGCTGTTCACCGCGGCCGGCCAGGAGGCCGGGGTGAGCGGCGCGTCCCTGGTCGCGGTCGGCGGCTACGGGCGCGGCGAACTCTCCCCGCGCAGCGACCTGGACCTGCTGCTCCTGCACGACGGACGGGCCGACGCGGGGGCGCTGGCCCTGCTCGCCGACCGGATCTGGTACCCGGTGTGGGACCTCGGCCTCGCCCTGGACCACTCCGTGCGCACCCCGGCCCAGGCCCGCAGGACCGCGGGCGAGGACCTCAAGGTGCAGCTCGGCCTCCTGGACGCCCGCCACGTCGCGGGCGACCTCTCCCTGACCTCCGAGCTGCGCACCGCGGTGCTCGCCGACTGGCGCAACACCGCCCCTGGGCGGCTGCCCGAACTCGGCGAGCTGTGCCGCGAACGGGCCCAGCGCCAGGGCGAGTTGCAGTACCTGCTCGAAGGCGACCTCAAGGAGGCCCGGGGCGGCCTGCGGGACGCGACCGCCCTGCGCGCGGTCGCCGCGTCCTGGCTCGCCGACGCCCCCCGCGAGGGCCTCGCCGAGGCCCGGCGCCGCCTCCTGGACGTACGCGACGCGCTCCACCTGTGCACCGGGCGCGCCACCGACCGCCTCGCGCTCCAGGAACAGGACGCCGTCGCGGCCGAACTGGGGCTCCTGGACGCCGATGTGATGTTGCGTCAGGTCTCGGAGGCGGCCCGCGTCATCTCCTACGCGGGCGACGTCACCTGGCGCGAGGTCGGCCGGGTGCTGCGGGCCCGCTCCGCCCGCCCCCGGCTGAGCCGCCTCTTCGGCGGCCGCACCGGCGCGCCCGAGCGGACCCCGCTCGCCGAGGGCGTCGTCGAACAGGACGGCGAGGTGGTGCTCGCACTGACCGCCCGCCCCGAGAAGGACCCCGTGCTGCCGCTGCGCGCCGCCGCCGCGGCCGCCCAGTCGGGCCTGCCCATCTCCCTGCACGCCGTACGCCGCCTCGCGGCCGTCGCCCGGCCGCTGCCCACGCCCTGGCCGGCCGAGGCCCGCGAGCAGCTCGTCACGCTGCTCGGCGCGGGGGAGTCCACCGTCCCCGTCTGGGAGGCCCTCGAAGCGGAGGGCCTCATCACCCGGCTGCTGCCCGACTGGGAGCGGGTGCGCTGCCGGCCGCAGCGCAACGCCGTGCACACCTGGACCGTGGACCGCCATCTCGTGGAGACCGCCGTCCGCGCCGCGCACCTGACCCGCCGGGTGCACCGCCCCGACCTGCTCCTGGTCGCCGCCCTCCTGCACGACATCGGCAAGGGCTGGCCCGGCGACCACTCGGTGGCAGGCGAGACCATCGCCCGCGACGTCGCCGCGCGGATCGGCTTCGACGCCGCCGACGTGGCCGTGATCGCCACCCTCGTACGCCATCACCTGCTGCTCATCGAGACCGCGACCCGGCGTGACCTCGACGACCCGGTGACCGTCCGCGCGGTCGCCGAGGCGGTCGGCTCGACGGGCACCCTGGAGCTGCTGCACGCCCTCACCGAGGCCGACGCGCTGGCCACCGGGCCCGCCGCCTGGTCCTCCTGGCGCGGCTCGCTCGTGGCGGACCTGGTCGGCCGGGCCTCGGCGGTCCTCGCCGGACAGCCCGTCGACCCCGAGCCCGCTGCGATCACCGCCGAACAGGAACGCCTCGCCGTGGAGGCCCACCGCACCGGCGGGCCCGTCCTCGCCCTGCGCACCCGGGCCGAGGGTGCCGAGGTGGCCGCGGAGCAGGAACCCCTCGGGGTGGAGCTGCTCGTCGCCGTCCCGGACCAGCCGGGCGTCCTCCCGGTGACGGCCGGGGTCCTCGCCCTGCACCGCCTCACCGTGCGCGCCGCCGAGCTGCGCGCGGTCGAACTGCCCGAACCGGTCGGCGGCTCGGTGCTCCTGCTGGACTGGCGGGTGGCCGCGGAGTACGGCTCGCTGCCGCAGGCGGCCCGGCTGCGGGCCGACCTGGCGCGGGCGCTCGAAGGGTCCCTCGACATCGAGGGCCGCCTCGCCGAGCGCGAGGCGGCCTACCCGCGCCGCCGCGGCGTCCCGGCGCCCCCGCCCCGCGTGACGGTGGCCCCCTCCGCCTCCCGGCACGCCACCGTCATCGAGGTGCGCACCCAGGACGCCCCCGGCCTCCTGCACCGCATCGGCCACGCGCTGGAGGGGGCGAAGGTACGGGTGCGGTCCGCACACGTGTCGACACTGGGGTCGAACGCCGTGGACGCCTTCTATGTGACGGACGCGAAGGGAGCGACGCTGACACCGGGCGAGGCGGCGGGGGTGGCCCAGAGACTTCAGGCGCTCCTCGCGGCCGCACCCGGAGCCGAGTAGCGGAGCGGCCCGCCACAGGCACCCCCGCGCACCTCCGCCGCCCGGGATACCCTGGGGGACGTTCACCCGCCCGCCCCACGAGCCGAGGACCCGCGACCACCGTGTTCGATACCCTTTCCGACCGCCTGAGTGCGACGTTCAAGAACCTCCGGGGCAAAGGACGCTTGAGCGAGGCGGACATCGACGCCACGGCGCGCGAGATCCGCATCGCGCTCCTGGAAGCCGACGTCGCGCTTCCCGTAGTCCGCGCCTTCATCAAGCAGGTCAAGGAGCGCGCGTCCGGCATCGAGGTCTCCCAGGCCCTCAACCCGGCCCAGCAGGTCATCAAGATCGTCAACGAGGAGCTCATCGGCATCCTCGGCGGCGAGACCCGGCGCCTGCGGTTCGCCAAGACCGCGCCCACCGTGATCATGCTCGCGGGCCTCCAGGGTGCCGGTAAGACCACCCTCGCCGGAAAGCTCGGCAAGTGGCTCAAGGGCCAGGGCCACTCCCCGCTCCTGGTGGCCTGTGACCTCCAGCGCCCCAACGCCGTCAACCAGCTGAGCGTCGTCGCCGAGCGCGCGGGCGTCGCGGTCTACGCGCCGGAGCCGGGCAACGGCGTCGGCGACCCGGTCAAGGTGGCGCAGGACTCCATCGAGTTCGCCCGGTCCAAGCAGTACGACGTGGTCGTGGTCGACACCGCCGGCCGCCTCGGCATCGACCAGGAGCTGATGCAGCAGGCCGCGGACATCCGCGACGCCGTCAGCCCCGACGAGGTCCTCTTCGTCGTCGACGCGATGATCGGTCAGGACGCGGTGAACACCGCCGAGGCCTTCCGCGACGGCGTCGGCTTCGACGGCGTGGTGCTCTCCAAGCTCGACGGCGACGCCCGCGGCGGCGCGGCGCTCTCGATCGCCCACGTCACCGGCAAGCAGATCATGTTCGCCTCCAACGGCGAGAAGCTGGAGGACTTCGACGCCTTCCACCCGGACCGGATGGCGTCCCGCATCCTCGACATGGGTGACCTGCTCACCCTGATCGAGCAGGCGGAGAAGACGTTCAGCCAGGCCGAGGCCGAGAAGATGGCCTCCAAGCTGGCGTCCAGCAAGGGCAAGGACTTCACGCTCGACGACTTCCTGGCCCAGATGGAGCAGGTCCGCAAGATGGGCTCCATCTCCAAGCTGCTCGGCATGCTGCCCGGCATGGGGCAGATCAAGGACCAGATCAACAACATCGACGAGCGGGACGTGGACCGCACCGCGGCCATCATCAAGTCGATGACCCCGGGTGAGCGCCACGACCCGACCATCATCAACGGCTCGCGCCGCGCCCGTATCGCCAAGGGTTCCGGCGTAGAGGTCAGCGCGGTGAAGAACCTGGTCGAGCGGTTCTTCGACGCCCGCAAGATGATGTCCCGGATGGCCCAGGGCGGCGGCATGCCGGGGATGCCCGGGATGCCGGGCATGGGCGGCGGCCCCGGCCGGCAGAAGAAGCAGATCAAGCAGGCCAAGGGCAAGCGCAAGAGCGGCAACCCCATGAAGCGCAAGGCCGAGGAGGCCGCGGCCGCCGAGCGCAAGGCGCAGGGCGGCGCGCTCGGGCTCCCGTCCGCCGAGGAGCAGAAGAACTTCGAGCTGCCCGACGAGTTCAAGAAGTTCATGGGCTGACCGCTCGCGGTCCTGTGCGTGGGGCGCCCTCCGGCCGGTCCGGGGGGCGCCCCTTCGCGTGCGGGCGACCCGTCGGACCCGCCCGGAATGCCTTCTCTATACGGGTCTCCAATAATGGCGCGTACCGGCCCTGAGGAGAGCACGTGCCCACATCCGTACCCCCGCGCGACCGCCCCGACCAGCCGTGGCGCTCGGAAGGGGCGCCCCCGCCGCCCGCGCCGAAGAGGAAGATGCCCGGCGGCTGGGGCCGGCTGATCCTCACCGCGCTGATCGTCTACCTGATCACCAACCTGATCCTGTCGTTCTTCAACGAGGGCGACGAGCCGACCGTCTCGTACACCGAGTTCAGCAAGCAGGTCGCGGCCGGCAACGTCTCGAAGATCTACGCCAAGGGCGACGCCATCCAGGGCCAGCTCAAGAACAAGGCGCCCGTCCCCTCCGGCGAGGGCAGCGGTGACTACACGAAGTTCACCACCCAGCGGCCGACCTTCGCCGACGACAACCTGTGGAGCCAGCTCACCAAGCAGGGCGTCACCGTCACCGCCGAGCCGGTCGTCGAGCACCGCAGCTTCCTCTCCAACCTGCTGATCTCGCTCGCCCCGATGCTGCTGCTCGTTGTCCTGTGGCTGTTCATCGCCCGCCGCATGAGTGCGGGCATGGGCGGCGGCGCCGGCGGCATGCTCGGCCGCAAGACGCCGCCCAAACCGGTCGAGATGGCCGACGGCAAACGCACCACCTTCGAGGACGTGGCGGGCATCGACGAGGTCGAGGGCGAGCTCAACGACGTCGTCGACTTCCTCAAGAACCCCGGCGCCTACCACCGGATGGGCGCGCGGATGCCCGGCGGCGTGCTGCTCGCGGGCCCGCCCGGCACCGGCAAGACGCTGCTCGCCCGGGCGGTCGCGGGCGAGGCCGGGGTGCCCTTCTTCTCCGCCTCCGCCTCCGAGTTCATCGAGATGATCGTGGGCGTCGGCGCCTCACGCGTACGCGAACTCTTCGCCGAGGCCCGCAAGGTGGCCCCCGCGATCGTCTTCATCGACGAGATCGACACCATCGGCCGGGCCCGCGGCGGCGGCTCCGGCATGGGCGGCCACGACGAACGCGAACAGACCCTGAACCAGATCCTCACCGAGATGGACGGCTTCTCCGGCTCCGAGGGCGTCATCGTGCTCGCCGCCACCAACCGGGCCGACGTCCTGGACCCGGCCCTCACCCGGCCCGGCCGCTTCGACCGCATCGTCCACGTCAGCCCGCCCGACCGGGGCGGCCGCGAGGCCATCCTGAAGATCCACACCCGTGAGATCCCGATGGCGCAGGACGTCGACCTGGAGCAGGTCGCCCGCACCACGCCCGGCATGACCGGAGCCGACCTCGCCAACCTCGCCAACGAGGCCGCCCTGCTCGCCGTCAAGCGTCAGCAGCGCGAGGTCACCCAGTCCGACCTCTCCGACGCTCTCGAAAAGGTCCAACTCGGCGCCGAGCGGCCCCTGGTGATGCCGTACGAGGAGCGCCGCCGCACCGCCTACCACGAGAGCGGGCACGCCCTGCTCGGCATGCTCCAGCCCGGCGCCGACCCGGTCCGCAAGGTCACCATCGTGCCCCGGGGCCGGGCCCTCGGCGTCACCCTGTCCACCCCCGACGCCGACAAGTACGCCTACACCGAGGAGTACCTGCGCGGCCGGATCATCGGCGCGCTCGGCGGCATGGCGGCCGAGCAGCTCGTCTTCGACGTGATCACCACCGGCGCCGAGAACGACCTGGAACAGGTCACCAGCATCGTGCGCGGCATGGTCGGCCGCTGGGGCATGAGCGAGAAGATCGGCCCGCTGTCCGCGCTGCCCGGCGACGCCCAGCAGGCCTACGGGCTCTCGGCCGCGCCCGGCACCCTGGACGCCATCGCCGTCGAGATGCGCCGCATCGTCGACGAGTGCTACGACCGGGCCCGCCTGCTGCTGAGCGAGAACCGCGACAAGCTGGACGCGCTCGCTAAGGCGCTGCTGGCCAACGAGACCCTGGAGGAGGAGGCGGCCTACCGCGCGGCCGGGATTCCCCGCCTGTCCAAGGCGGGGAGCTAGTGGCCCGCCCCAACTGGCCTGCGGACCAAGGGGGTTGTGACCGTCAGGGCGTACGGGCGATCAGATAGCGGAAGACATTCGGCATCCACACCGTGCCGTCGCGCCGTACATGCCCGTGCAGCGCCTCGGTGAGCTCCTTCTCCACCTGCGCCTGGTCGGTCGCGCGGGCCGCCGCGTCGAAGGCGCCCGTCGACATCAGGCCGCGTATCGCACTGTCCAGATCCGCGTAGCCGAACGGGCAGGCCACCCGGCCCGAACCGTCCGGCCGCAACCCGGCACGCGCGGCCACGTCCTCCAGGTCGTCACGGCGGCTCGGCCGCCAGCGCGGGGCCTCGCTCAGCCGGGACGTCAGCCGGGTCGCCACCCGCAGCACGCCCGAGGTCGCGCACCGCTCCGGCGGCCCCCAGCCGACCAGCACCACCGCACTGCCGTGCTCGGCGAGGCGGACGGCCCCTTCCAGGGCCGCCACGAGCCCCTCGGTGTCACCGGCCGCGCAGCCGACCGGCTCGAAAGCGGTGATCAAGTTGTACGGGGGACGGCCCGGCTCCGCCGCGTCGGCGGGCCCGCCCGTCACCACCCGGCTCGCACCCATCCCCGGCGCGCCGTCCCAGCCGGGCTCGGGCACCAGCCGGTCGCGCGCCAGCGCCAGGCGCGCCGCGCGCTCGGGACGGTCGACACCGGTGACCACCGCCCCGCGCGAGGCCGCGATCAGCAGGGCGAGCCCCGATCCGCAGCCCAGCCCGAGCAACCGGGTGGCAGGCCCCACGTCGAGCCGTTCGTACGCCGCCTCGATGAGGGGGACCAGCATCCGTTCCTGGATCTCCGCCCAGTCCCGCGCGCGCTCGGACGTGCCCGCCGAGGGGGCGGAGGCCGTGCGGGACTGATGCCGGACGAGCGTTGGTGTCATGGAAAGCGCCCCAATCGCCGAGAGGTCAGCTGTGCCCTGATTGACAGCCCCCCGTGAATGTCCGTACGCACTTCCCCCGTATGCCAGGGAACTCCGCATCCTGCCCCGCGTCCAGAGGGCGGAGCCATCAACCGCGTAAAGCGCGGACCGGGTGCGGCCGGAAGCCGATTCACGCTCCACGACCCTTGCGCCGTACCATTCGCGCCATGGCAAAGGCACCCGTTCTCACGCCCCAGGCGGAAGACTTTCCCCGCTGGTACCAGGATCTGATCAACAAGGCCGAGCTCGCGGACAACGGTCCCGTGCGCGGCACCATGGTGATCCGGCCGTACGGATACGGCCTGTGGGAGCGGATGCAGCAGGAGATGGATGCCCGCATCAAGGACGCGGGCGCCCAGAACGCCTACTTCCCGCTCTTCATCCCCCAGTCTTACCTGACTCGCGAGGCTGAGCACGTCGAGGGCTTCGCGCCCGAGCTCGCGGTGGTCACGCACGGTGGCGGCAAGGAGCTCGAAGAGCCCGTCGTGGTGCGCCCCACCTCCGAGACGATCATCAACGACTACTTCTCGAAGTGGGTCCAGAGCTACCGCGACCTGCCGCTGCTCATCAACCAGTGGGCGAACGTGGTCCGTTGGGAGATGCGCCCGCGCGTCTTCCTCCGTACGAGCGAATTCCTCTGGCAGGAGGGCCACACCGCCCACGCCACCTACGAGGACGCCCGCGACTACGCCGCCCGCATCCACCGGGACGTCTATGCCGACTTCATGATCAACGTGCTCGGCATCGACGTGGTCCTCGGCCGCAAGACCGCCAAGGAGCGCTTCGCCGGAGCCATCAACACCCTCACCCTCGAAGGGATGATGGGCGACGGCAAGGCCCTCCAGATGGGCACCAGCCACGAGCTCGGCACCAACTTCGCCAAGGCCTTCAACACCCAGTACCTGTCCAAGGACGGCAAGCAGGAACTCGTCTGGCAGACCTCCTGGGGCGTCTCCACCCGCATGGTCGGCGGGCTGATCATGTCGCACGGCGACGACAGCGGACTGCGGGTGCCGCCGCGGCTCGCCGCCGTCCAGGTCGTCGTCATGGCGATCAAGGGCGACGAGGCCGTCGCCAAGGTCCGCGAACTCGGCGACCGCCTCAAGGCCGCGGGCCTGCGCGTCCAGGTCGACGACCGCGTGGACACCCCGTTCGGCCGCCGCGCCGTGGACTGGGAGCTCAAGGGCGTACCGGTACGCATCGAGATCGGCCCGCGCGACCTGAAGAACGGCACCGCGATGCTGGCCCGCCGCATCCCCGGCGGCAAGGAGGCCGTGTCCAGCGACGCGGCCGCGCTCGCCGCACTGCTGCCCACCGTCCTCGAAGAGGACCAGGCGCTGCTCCTGCGGCAGTCCCGCGAGCGCCGCGAGTCCCGCACGAGCGACGTCGCCACCCTCGCCGAGGCCGCCGAGGCGGCCGTGGCCGGCGGCTGGGCGCGCATCCCGTGGGCGGACCTCGGCCCCGAGGGCGAGGCCAAGCTCGCCGAACAGGCCGTGTCCGTACGGTGTCTGGTCGCCGAGGACGGGTCGGTGCCCGAGACCGACGACGCACCCGGTATCGTCGCGATCGTGGCCCGCGCCTACTGAGCGGAACCCGTGCGGTCCGAGCGGTGGCCGACAAGCCACCCCGACTCGGCCGAAACACCTCTTGCCCATCAGATGACAACGACCGTCCCGGCGCGCACACTTCAGCTACGCGCCGGGGCGTACGCGCCGCTACGTCATACCTTGGTGTGAGCTGTGAGCCTTCTCCGCAGATCAGCGCACCCGCCCTCGTCCGCGCGCATCAATGCCAACTGACGGGTACGAGCAAATTATTTGGGATGGCCCGGAATAGGAACACAGCGGCCCTGCGGCTCGTTGTCACGACGTGAGCACGACACCACCTGTTCTCGCCGCAGAGCTGGCACAGGCGTGGGCCGACATTCAGCGGTACCACTCCGAGCTGCCGGACCTAGCCGCGCCCGAGTCCCTGATCGGAGAGTCGTCGTCCGCCTGTGGCGCCGAGCTCTCCTTCGAGCGACTGCTCCATGAGGCAGTCCACGGCATTGCCGCCGCCCGCGGTGTCCGCGACACCTCCCGCGCCGGCCGCTACCACAACCGGAGATTCCTGGCGATCGCCGAGGAGCTCGGCCTCGACCACCCGGAGGAACCGCATCCCAGCAGCGGCTTCTCCCTGGTCACGCTGAACGCCGAGGCAAGGCGCCGCTACCGGCCCACCATCGAACGGCTGCAGCGCGCACTGAAGGCGCACACCGTCGCCACCGCCGCCGACACCAAGCGCTCCTTCCGCGGACCTGCCGCCCGGCACGGCTCCTCCGGCGGCGGCGTGCGGGTCAAGGCCGTGTGCGACTGCGGGCGCAACGTACGCGTCGTCCCCTCCGTGCTCGCCCAGGCGCCCATCGTCTGCGGCGGCTGCGGCAAGCCGTTCCGCATCCCGGAAGGGGCCGAAGTGGTCGCCGCGGTCGGCTGACCCCGGGTCCGGCCGCCGGCAGGGGCGGCACGGGCCCGTGGAAGCGGATCCACCGGGGGTGCCCCACGGACCCCCGGCGTGCGCACTCCAGGCGTGTGGCACAATGGCTAGCTGTACTCGACAGCCGCACAGGAACCCTCTCGCCTCCGGCTGACGCGTCCATCGGGCACCCGAGTACCGCAACCCCACGTGGCATCTCATGTGCCCAACCACGTCAAGACCAGGAGACACCACTCCAGTGGCAGTCAAGATCAAGCTCAAGCGCCTCGGCAAGATTCGCCAGCCGCACTACCGCATCGTCGTCGCCGACGCCCGCACTCGCCGTGACGGTCGCGCGATCGAGGAAATCGGTCTGTACCACCCGACGTACAACCCGTCGCGCATCGAGGTCAACGCCGAGCGTGCGCAGTACTGGCTGTCCGTCGGCGCCCAGCCGACCGAGGCCGTCCTCGCCATCCTGAAGCTCACCGGCGACTGGCAGGCGCACAAGGGCCTCCCGGCCCCCGCGCCGCTGCTCCAGCCGGAGACGAAGGAAGACAAGCGCGCTTCCTTCGAGGCCTTCGCCAAGACCCTCGAGGGCGACGACGCCAAGGGTGAGGCCATCACCCAGAAGGCGAAGAAGACCGAGAAGAAGGCGGACGAGGCCGAGGCCGCCGCCGAGTCGACCGAGGCCTGAGCATGCTCGAGGAGGCTCTCGAGCACCTCGTGAAGGGCATCGTCGACAACCCCGACGACGTGCAGGTCGCCTCGCGCAACCTGCGCCGGGGGCGCGTGCTGGAGGTCCGGGTCCACCCCGACGACCTCGGCAAGGTGATCGGCCGCAACGGCCGTACCGCCCGCGCCCTGCGCACCGTCGTGGGCGCAATCGGCGGTCGTGGCATCCGCGTCGACCTCGTCGACGTGGACCAGGTCCGCTGACCAGTTGGGTCGCTTTACCTAGATACGCCGGCTCGGGCCGGGGAGGGCTTCTGGCCCTCCCCGGCCCGTAGTCGTATACAGGGCCATACAGGCCATACAGGCCGTACAGCCCATACAGGCCGCAGAGGCCATAGTGGTACGAAGGCCCCGGATGTACGAGACCGGGGCGCCCGGCCCGGACCCCGCGGCCGGGCGAAGGCCGCGGCCGCACCCAGGCCGCAGTTGTCCGAAGGAGAAGCAAGCGTGCAGTTGGTAGTCGCGCGGATCGGCCGCGCCCACGGCATCAAGGGCGAGGTCACCGTCGAGGTGCGCACCGACGAGCCGGAGCTCAGGCTCGGCCCCGGCGCCGTACTCACCACCGACCCGGCATCGGCGGGCCCGCTGACCATCGAGACCGGCCGGGTGCACAGCGGCCGGCTGCTGCTGCGCTTCGAGGGCGTGCGCGACCGCAACGCCGCCGAGGCCCTGCGCAACACCCTCCTCATCGCCGACGTCGACCCGGCCGAACTGCCCGAAGAGCCCGACGAGTACTACGACCACCAGCTCATGGACCTCGACGTGGTGCTCGCCGACGGCACCGAGGTCGGCCGCATCACCGAGATCACCCACCTGCCCTCGCAGGACCTCTTCATCGTGGAGCGGCCCGACGGCACCGAGGTCATGATCCCGTTCGTGGAGCAGATCGTCACCGAGATCGACCTGGAGGCGCAGCGCGCGGTCATCGACCCGCCGCCCGGCCTGATCGACGACCGCGCCGAGATCGCCTCCGCCCGCGACGACGAGCCCGGCGAAGAGACCGAGGGCCGGAACTGATGCGGCTCGACGTCGTCACGATCTTCCCCGAGTACCTCGACCCGCTGAACGTCTCGCTGGTCGGCAAGGCCCGCGCCCGCGGCCAGCTCGACGTCCACGTCCACGACCTGCGGGACTGGACCCACGACCGGCACAACACCGTCGACGACACCCCCTACGGCGGCGGCCCCGGCATGGTCATGAAGACCGGGCCCTGGGGCGACTGCCTGGACGAGACGCTCGCGAACGGCTACGAATCCGGCGCGCACGGGCCCGTCCTGGTCGTGCCCACCCCCAGCGGCCGCCCCTTCACCCAGGAACTCGCCGTCGAGCTCTCCGAGCGGCCCTGGCTGATCTTCACGCCCGCCCGCTACGAAGGCATCGACCGCCGCGTCATGGACGAGTACGCGACCCGGCTGCCCGTGTACGAGGTGTCCATCGGCGACTACGTCCTGGCCGGCGGCGAAGCCGCGGTGCTGGTGATCACCGAGGCGGTGGCCCGGCTGCTGCCCGGCGTCCTCGGCAACGCCGAGTCCCACCGCGACGACTCCTTCGCGCCCGGCGCCATGGCCAACCTCCTCGAAGGCCCCGTCTACACCAAGCCCCCCGAGTGGCGCGGCCGCGGCATCCCCGACGTCCTGCTCAGCGGCCACCACGGCAAGATCGCCCGCTGGCGCCGGGACGAGGCGTTCAGGCGCACCGCCCTCCACCGGCCCGACCTGATCGAACGCTGCGAGGCCACCGCCTTCGACAAGAAGGACCGCGAAACCCTCTCCATCCTCGGCTGGGCCCCCGAGCCCGGCGGCCGATTTTGGCGCAGGCCCCAGGACGTGGAAGAATAGGCCGCTGCTGTACGCCCGGCCGGCGCCCCTGCCACAGGGGGAACGACGCCCGCCCACCGCGCCCGGCACCCCATCCATCTCGAACGCCGCTGATGACCTGTGGCATCAGTGAGGAAGTAGTCAGTCATGGCAAGCCTGCTCGACTCCGTCAACGCCGCCGCGCTGCGCAGCGACGTCCCGGCCTTCCGCCCGGGTGACACCGTCAACGTCCACGTCCGCGTCATCGAGGGCAACCGCTCCCGTATCCAGCAGTTCAAGGGCGTCGTCATCCGCCGCCAGGGCGCCGGTGTCTCCGAGACCTTCACCGTCCGCAAGGTCTCCTTCTCCGTCGGCGTCGAGCGCACCTTCCCGGTGAACTCCCCGATCTTCGAGAAGATCGAGGTCGTGACCCGCGGTGACGTCCGTCGCGCCAAGCTCTACTACCTCCGTGAGCTGCGCGGCAAGGCCGCCAAGATCAAGGAGAAGCGCGACCGCTGAGCCCCCGGCTCACACGCGCGTACGGGTCCGACGGCGGCCGGATAAGCTCTGGCCCCGATGGACACCGAAGCACAACACACGGAGCGCGACCCTTCCGCCACCCCCGATCCGGGGCCCGCGGAAGAGTCGCGCTCCGCGCGTTTCACCGCCCTGGCCGACCACCTCGACGGGCCCTGGCGCAAGGCCGGAGCACTGTTCGCGCTCTGCGTCGTCTTCCTGCTGCTGCTCAGCCACTTCGTGGTGCAGCCCTTCCTCATCCCCAGCGGATCCATGGAACCCACCCTCCACGTGGGCGACCGGGTCCTGGTCAACAAGCTCGCCTACCGCTTCGGCGCCGCCCCCGGGCGCGGCGACGTCGTCGTCTTCGACGGCCGGGGCTCCTTCGTACGCGAAGGGGACGAGGGGAACCCGCTGGGGCGCGCGGTGCGTTCAGCAGGAGCGGCGCTCGGCCTCACCGAGCCCGTCGAGACCGACTACGTCAAGCGCGTCGTCGGAGTCGGCGGGGACCACGTGGTCTGCTGCGACCGGCGGGGGAGGATCCAGGTGAACGGCACGGCCGTCGACGAGCCCTATCTGCACCCCGGAGACAGCCCCTCCCAGGTGCCCTTCGACATCGTCGTACCCGACGGCACCCTGTGGGTCCTCGGCGACCACCGCTCCCGCTCCAGCGACTCCCGCGACCACCTCGGCGACCCCGGCGGCGGCATGGTGCCCGTCGACCGCGTGATCGGGCGCGCCGACTGGATCGGCTGGCCCTTCGGCCGGTGGACCTCGGTGGGCGGCTCCGGCGCCTTCGCGGACGTACCGAGCCCGGGCGGGGGACATGGGTAGCCGCGGGCGGTCGCGAACCCCCGCCCCCGCCCCCGCTCCCGACCAGCCGCTGCCCACCGGCACCCGGCCCACGTCCGGCGCCCAGGGACGGCGCGGCCAGAGCGGCCGGGCCGAGCGGCGCAGGCTCGCCCGCAAGGTCAAACGGCGCCGGCGCAGGTCGGCCGTGCGCGAGATCCCGCTCCTGATCGTCGTCGCGCTGCTCATCGCCCTCGTCCTGAAGACGTTCCTCGTCCAGGCCTTCGTGATCCCGTCCGGCTCGATGCAGCAGACCATTACCATCGGCGACCGCGTCCTCGTCGACAAACTCACCCCCTGGTTCGGCTCGGAACCGGAGCGGGGCCAGGTCGTCGTGTTCAAGGACCCCGGCGGCTGGCTCAAGGACGAACACAAGGCGTCCTCGGGCGAGGACCCCGTCGTCGTCAAACAGGTCAAGCAGGGCCTGACCTTCATCGGCCTGCTCCCCTCCGACAACGAGCAGGACCTGATCAAGCGGGTCATCGCGGTCGGCGGCGACACCGTGAAGTGCTGCGACAAGGACGGCAGGATCACTGTCAACGGCCGGCCGCTCGACGAGCCGTACGTCCACCCCGGCAATCCGCCCTCCCTCATCCAATTCGAGGTAAAAGTTCCGCAAGGCCGGATCTTCGTCATGGGCGACCACCGGTCCAACTCCGCGGACTCCCGGTACCACCTCGACGACGGCCACCAGGGGACCGTCCCGGTGAGCGGGGTGGTGGGCCGCGCGGTGGTCGTGGCCTGGCCTTTCGCACACTGGCGCCGGCTGGAGGTGCCCTCCGCGTTCGGCCCGGTGCCCGCCGCGCCCGGCGGCTCGGCCCTCGGTATGTCGCATAGGGTGTCGTCCCGGGAACCGGCGGTGGAGCCGGACCAAGCGAGCCAGCCCCCGACCCCTGCGGAACTCCCGCTCGTTATGGGAGTGGTGGGCCTGAGCCTCGTACGGGCCAGGCGGTGGCACAGAGTGAGGAGTGGATGTGGGGGATTTGGCGGTCGGCGCACGATCCGGACGCGAAGAGCCGGAGGAGCGGCCGGAGAACGAGCTCGCCGATTCCTCCCCGGGATCCACCGCGGGGCCGGCCTCCGCGGAACCGGCGGACAGCCCCGCGACCGAGCACACGGTGCCCGCGCAGGACAGTGGACCCAGCGACGGCGGACCCGGCGGCGAAGGCCCCGGTGACGGCGAGGGGCGCGCCCCCAAGAAGCCGCGTTCCTTCTGGAAGGAACTGCCGCTGCTCATCGGCATCGCGCTCGTCCTGGCCCTGCTGATCAAGACGTTCCTGGTGCAGGCCTTCTCGATTCCCTCGGACTCGATGCAGGACACCCTTCAGCGCGGGGACCGGGTGCTGGTCGACAAGCTCACCCCGTGGTTCGGCGCCGAGCCGCAGCGCGGCGAGGTCGTCGTCTTCCACGACCCGGGCGGCTGGCTCGACGGCGAGCCCACCCCGAACCCGAACGCGGCGCAGAAGTTCCTCAGCTTCATCGGCCTGATGCCGTCCGCCGAGGAGAAGGACCTGATCAAGCGGGTCATCGCGGTCGGCGGCGACACGGTCGAGTGCAAGAAGGGCGGCCCGGTCACGGTCAACGGCAAGGCGCTCAAGGAGCCGTACATCTACCCCGGTGACAGCGCCTGCGACGACATGCCGTTCGGTCCGATCAAGGTGCCATCGGGCCGGATCTGGGTGATGGGCGACCACCGCCAGAACTCGCTGGACTCCCGCTACCACCAGGAACTGACCGGTGGCGGCACGGTCTCCACCGACGAGGTCGTCGGCCGCGCCTTCACCATCGCCTGGCCGCTCAACCGCATCGACTGGCTCGGCGTCCCGGACACCTTCGACCAGCCCGGCCTGAGCGCGATGGGCACGGCGGCGCCCGCCGCCGTCGGCCTCGTCGGCGCGGTGCCGATGGTGCTGTGGCGGCGCCGCAAGCTCCTTCAAGCGCAGGTCAAGGCGGAAAGCCCGGTCGCCAAGGGCTGACCCGCGGGCGTACCGCCGGGTAGGGTGCGGTCCCGGATCGTCGATCTCCGGAGCCCGGGGTGCGCCACGCACCCCGGGCGCTGCCGGAAAGGGAGCGCTGCGATGAGCGGTAACGGACTGGACCACGACGGCCGCGGCCGCAGTCTCGGCAGTGTGCTGTCGGGACTCGCCGTGGCCGTCGGCTGTGTCCTCTTCCTCGGCGGATTCGCCTGGGGGGCCGTGCAGTACAAGCCGTACACCGTGCCCACCCAATCCATGTCGCCGACCGTCAAGGCCGGCGACCACGTGCTCGCCCAGCGCATATCCGCCGGTGACGTCCGGCGCGGTGACGTCGTCGTGTTCACCGACAAGACCTGGGGCGACATGCCCATGGTCAAGCGGGTCGTCGGCATCGGGGGCGACACCGTGAAGTGCTGCGGCACGGACGGAAAGCTCACCGTCAACGGCCGCGCCGTCGACGAACCGTATCTGCACGGCAAGACCCCCGCCTCCGCCTCGTCCTTCGACGCCAAGGTCCCCCAGGGGCAGGTCTTCCTGCTCGGCGACGACCGGTACGTCTCGATGGACTCCCGCGTCCACCTGGACGACGCCACCAACGGCTCGGTCCCGCTGACCGCCGTGACCGCGAGGGTGGACGCCATCGCCTGGCCCATGGACGGCATGCTGGGGCGCCCCTCGGGCTTCGAGGACCTGCCCGGCGGCATCTCCCGGCCCGGCCCGCTGAAACTGGTCCTGGGCGCCGTCGTGACCGGCGCCGTGCTGATCCTGCTGGGCGCCGCCCACGGACCGATCGCCGCCCTCGCCCGGCGCGGCAGGACCCGCGCCGCCGCGCCCGCGAGGTGACGCCGATGACCGAGCCGCGCAAGGTCGCCCGGGTCATCCTGCTCGACCCGGACGACCGCATCCTGCTCATGCACGGGTACGAGCCCGAAGACCCCGCCGACACCTGGTGGTTCACCCCCGGCGGCGGCTTGGAGGGCGACGAGACCCGGGCCGAGGCGGCCCTGCGCGAACTCGCGGAGGAGACCGGGATCACAGACGTCGAGCTCGGCCCGGTGCTGTGGCAGCGGACCTGCTCCTTCCCCTTCGACGGCCGCCGCTGGGACCAGGACGAGTGGTACTACCTGGCCCGCACCAGCCAGACCGAGACCGCCCCCGGCGGCCTGACGGAGCTGGAGCGGCGCAGTACCTCGGGCCTGAGGTGGTGGACCTCCGCCGAACTGTCGGCGGCGCGTGAGACGGTGTACCCGACCAGGCTCGCCGAGCTGCTGCGCACGCTGCTCGACGAGGGTCCTCCGCACGCGCCGGTGGTCCTGGCCCCGGAAATCGTTTAGGGGCCCAGGAGGCTGACGCACAATAGGGGGACGCACGGCTGAAGGGGAACATGCCATGAGCGCCGAGGACCTCGAAAAGTACGAGACCGAGATGGAGCTGAAGCTCTACCGGGAGTACCGCGACGTCGTCGGTCTGTTCAAATACGTGATTGAGACCGAGCGGCGCTTCTACCTCACCAACGACTACGAGATGCAGGTGCACTCGGTCCAGGGCGAGGTGTTCTTCGAGGTGTCGATGGCGGACGCCTGGGTGTGGGACATGTACAGGCCCGCCAGGTTCGTCAAGCAGGTACGCGTGCTCACGTTCAAGGACGTGAACATCGAGGAGCTGAACAAGAGCGACCTCGAACTGCCCGGCGGCTGAGCGCCGGGCGGCCGGGCCTCGGGCGACTGAGCCGCCACGGGCCGGTCGGCCCGGGCCGCAGGGTTCGTCCGGGCGGCGCGGCGGGCTTGAGCGGGGCGCGGGGGAGGGGCGGGGCCGGACCAGGGACGAGGGGCAGGCCCAAGCCGGGGTGAGGAGCAGGGGCAACCCGGGGTGTGGGGCGCGGAACGCCCCCTTCGAGTGGCGGAGTTTTCCACAGCCGAAGCGTTGTCCACCAAGATCCACTTCCTGCGGCCGGATGCGTGACAGTCGGTGCCGGAGGTGGTGCCGACATGAACGCTCGCGGAGCACTCGGAAAGTACGGCGAAGACCTGGCGGTACGGCTGCTCGAAGCAGCCGGAATGACAGTCCTGGAACGCAACTGGCGCTGCGGCAGGACCGGAGAGATCGACGTCGTCGCCCGCGACGACACGTCCCCCGGCGGCCCCGCGCTCGTCATCTGCGAGGTCAAGACCCGCAGGGCCGGCGACTACGAACACCCCATGGCCGCCCTCACCCCCGCCAAGGCCGACCGGCTCCAACGCCTCGCCGGCCACTGGCTCGCCGCCCACGGAGGGCCACCGCCCGGCGGTGTGCGCATCGACCTCATCGGCGTCGTCCTGCCCCGCAAGGGCGCCCCGCGCGCCGAACACGTGCGAGGGGCGGCCTGACATGGGATTCGCACGCACCTGCTCCGTCGCCCTCGTCGGCGTCGAAGGAGTCGTCGTCGAGGTCCAGGCCGACCTCGAACCCGGCGTCGCCGCCTTCACCCTCGTCGGCCTCCCCGACAAGAGCCTCGCCGAAAGCCGCGACCGCGTACGGGCCGCCGTCGTCAACTCCGGCGACACCTGGCCCCAGAAGAAACTCACCGTCGGACTCAGCCCCGCCTCCGTACCCAAGAGCGGCAGCGGCTTCGACCTGGCCATCGCCTGCGCGATCCTCGGCGCCGCCGAACGCATCGACCCCCGCGAACTCACCGACCTCGTCATGATCGGAGAGCTCGGCCTCGACGGCCGCGTACGCCCCGTACGCGGCATCCTGCCCGCCGTCCTCGCCGCGGCCGAAGCGGGCTACGAACAGGTCGTCGTCCCCGAACAGACCGCCGCCGAAGCCGCCCTCGTCCCCGGCATCTCCGTCCTCGGCGTCCGCAGCCTGCGCCAACTCGTCGCCGTCCTCACCGACGAGGCGGTCCCCGAGGAGGAGCCCGCCGAAAAGGGCCGCCCCGACGCCATGCTCGCGGGACTCGTCGTACCGGGCGCCGGAGCCGGCACCGGCCTGACCACGGGCCCCCGCGACGGCGACCACGACCTCGTCGACGTCGCGGGCCAGCACGCCGCCCGCGCCGCCCTCGAAATCGCCGCAGCAGGCGGCCACCACCTGCTCCTCTCCGGCCCACCCGGCGCCGGAAAAACCATGCTCGCCGAACGACTCCCCGGCATCCTGCCGCCCCTCACCCGCCAGGAATCCCTCGAAGTCACCGCCGTCCACTCCGTCGCCGGCATCCTCCCGCCCGGCGAACCCCTCGTCCGCCGCGCCCCCTACTGCGCCCCGCACCACTCCGCCACCATGCAGTCCCTCGTCGGCGGCGGCAACGGCCTCCCACGCCCCGGCGCCGTCTCCGTCGCCCACCGCGGCGTCCTCTTCCTCGACGAGGCCCCCGAGTTCGCGGGCAAAGCCCTCGACGCGCTCCGCCAGCCACTCGAATCCGGGCACGTCGTCATCGCCCGCAGCGCCGGAGTCATCCGCCTGCCCGCCCGCTTCCAGATGATCCTCGCCGCCAACCCCTGCCCCTGCGGCCGCCACACCCTGCACGGAGCGGGCTGCGAATGCCCCGCCTCCATGATCCGCCGCTACCAGGCCAGACTCTCCGGACCCCTCCTCGACCGCGTCGACCTCCGCGTCGAAGTGGAACCCGTACGCCGCGAAGACCTCCTCGGCGGAGGCGGCCGCGGCGAACCCAGCGCCGTCGTCGCCGAACGCGTCCTCGCCGCCCGCGACCGCACCGCCGCACGCCTGCGCGACACCCCCTGGAACAACAACAGCGAAGTCCCCGGACACGAACTGCGCACCCGCTGGCTCACCGCCCCCGGCGCCCTCACCGGCGCCGAACGCGACATGGAACGCGGACTGCTCACCGCCCGCGGACTCGACCGCGTCCTGCGCGTCGCCTGGACCATCGCCGACCTCGCCGGAGACGACCGCCCCGACGCCGGACACGTCGCCCTCGCCCTCGAACTGCGCACCGGCATCTCCCGAGGCGCCCCCATGCCCACCGGGAGCACCCCATGAACACCCCGCGAGCCAGCGCCGAACGCCTCGCCAGAGCCGCCCTCACCCGCGTCATCGAACCCGGCGACGAACGCGGCGGCCGCTGGCTGCGCACCTACGGCGCCGTCGACCTCATGCGCCGCCTCACCCACCCCCAAGGCCCCGAGGACGACCTGCCCGGCGCCAGCACCGCACGACTCGAAAGCCACCGCCGCCGAGCCGCCCTCGCCGACCCGGTCCAGGACCTCGCGACCGCCACCGCCGCCGGAGCCAGATTCCTCATCCCCGGCGACGAGGAATGGCCACGCCAACTCGACGACCTCGCCGACGCCCGCCCCGTCGGCCTGTGGGTGCGGGGCCACAGCGACCTGCGGATCTGGGCACTGCGCTCCGTCGCCGTCGTCGGCGCCCGCGCCTGCACACCCTACGGAGCCCACATGGGCGCCGTGCTCGGCTCCGGCCTCGCCGAGAAAGGGTGGGTCGTCGTGTCCGGCGCCGCCGCCGGCATCGACGGAGCCGTCCACCGCGGCACCCTCGCCGCCGGCGGCGCCACCATCGCCGTCCTCGCCTGCGGAGTCGACGTCGTCTACCCCCGCGGGCACGCCGAGTTGATCGGACGCATCGCCGAACAAGGCCTCCTCGTGGGCGAATTGCCACCCGGAGACCACCCCACGCCCAGCCGGTTCATCCTGCGCAACCGCGTCATCGCCGCCCTCACCCGAGGAACCGTCGTCGTCGAAGCCGAATACCGCAGCGGCTCACTCGTCACCGCCCGCGCCGCACAGAAACTCGGCCGCTTCACCATGGGCGTCCCCGGCCCGGCCACCAGCGGCCTCTCGGCCGGCGTCCACGAACTCCTGCGCGGCGAAGCCGTGCTGGTCACCGACGCCGCGGAGATCATCGAACTCGTCGGAGACATGGGCGAACTCGCACCCGCCCGCCGCGGACCCGTCCTGCCCCGCGACCTCCTGGCCCCCACCACCGCCCGCGTCCTGGAAGCCCTCCCCTCACGCGGCGCCGTCGCGGCCCGCGACCTCGCCCGCGAAGCCGGAACCAGCACCGACGAAGCGCTCGGCCGGCTCTACGAACTGCACTCCCTCGGCTTCGTCGAACGCGTCGGAGACAACTGGAAGTTGACGGCCGACGCCCTGCGCCCGGCGGGCGCGCGGCGAGGCGGTGCTTGACCTGGAGCAATCGGGTGACAAGGTGAGGAGCGATGTCCACCGCGGGCCGCACGACAGCGCTTTCGGGGCCGACGCGCGGCGCGACGGCCCCCACCTGCGACTGCGCCGCACCCGGTGCCGACGACCGCGCCCTGCCGCCGGGCCTTCGCGCACCGCGACAGCCCAGTCACGCTACGCTCACGAGGATCCCCGACCGGACACGGCTCTCCGCTCACGACACAGCAGAACGGCTCAAGGCAACGCATGCCCCAGCACACCTCCGGGTCTGATCGCACGGCAGCGCCCCCGGCTGCCCGCGGCAGCGGCACCGTGCGGCCACCGGCGCCCTCGTCCGTCGACGAGCTGTGGCGGTCGTACAAGGCCACCGGCGACGAGCGGCTGCGCGAGCAGTTGATCCTGCACTACTCGCCCCTGGTGAAGTACGTCGCGGGACGCGTGAGCGTGGGCCTGCCGCCCAACGTCGAGCAGGCCGACTTCGTCTCCTCCGGCGTCTTCGGGCTCATCGACGCCATCGAGAAGTTCGACATCGAGCGGGCCATCAAGTTCGAGACGTACGCCATCACCCGCATCCGCGGCGCGATGATCGACGAACTGCGCGCCCTCGACTGGATCCCGCGCTCCGTGCGCCAGAAGGCCCGTGCCGTCGAACGCGCCTACGCCACCCTCGAAGCCCAGCTCAGACGCACGCCCTCGGAGGCCGAGGTCGCCTCCGAGATGGGCATCGCCGTCGAGGAACTGCACGCCGTCTTCAGCCAGTTGTCCCTCGCCAACGTCGTCGCCCTCGAAGAACTGCTGCACGTCGGAGGCGAGAGCGGCGACCGGCTCAGCCTCATGGACACCCTCGAGGACACCTCCGCCGACGACCCCGTCGAGGTCGCCGAGGACCGCGAACTGCGCCGACTCCTCGCCCGCGCCATCAACACGCTCCCCGAACGCGAGAAGACCGTGGTCACGCTCTACTACTACGAAGGCCTCACCCTCGCCGAGATCGGCAACGTGCTCGGCGTCACCGAGAGCAGAGTGAGCCAGATCCACACCAAGTCGGTCCTCCAGCTGAGGGCCAAACTGGCCGACGTCGGGCGGTGAGGGCCCCGGCGAATCGTCCTTGCCGGGCACCCTGGCGGGCCGGTCGTAAAGTGGAGCAGTGCCCAGGATCCGAGCGGCCTCCGTGGCCGAGCACCGCACCATGCAGCGCGACGCCCTCCTCGACGCCGCCCGCTCCCTGCTGTCCGAAGGCGGGACGGAAGCACTGACCTTCCCCGCCCTGGCCGAGCGCACCGGCCTCGCCCGCTCGTCCGTGTACGAGTACTTCCGCTCCCGCGCCGCGGTCGTCGAGGAACTCTGCGCCGTCGACTTCCCGCTCTGGGCCGCCGAGATCGAGGGCGCCATGCAGCGGGCCGAAACCCCCGAGGCCAAGGTCGAGGCGTACGTACGCCACCAGCTCGGCCTCGTCGGCGACCAGCGCCACCGAGCCGTCGTCGCCATCTCCGCCAGCGAACTCGACGCCGGCGCCCGCGAGAAGATCCGGGCCGCCCACGGCGGCCTCATCGCCATGATCGTCGAAGCCCTCGCCGACCTGGACCACGACCAGCCGCGCCTGGCCGCCGTCCTCCTCCAGGGCATCGTCGACGCGGCGGTCCGCCGCATCGAACAGGGCCCGACGGAATCCTCCACCGCGATCGCCGACGCGGCGGTGGCCATGGCGCTGCGAGGCGTACGCGGCTGATCCTTCTGGCGGGGGCTCCCCCCCGCCCCCCTCCCCCCCGCCCCCTCCCCCCCACCCCTCCCCGCACCCCCACCCCTCACCCCCCAGGCTCGACCACCCCCGTCACCGGCAGCAGCCGTGAGGGCGCGGCGCGGTGCAGGAGGAGCAGGGGGTTCAGGTAGATGTCGCCTCTGAGCAGGCCCCAGTGCAGGCAGCCGCCCGGACAGTGGGAGGGGGCGCTGTCGGCGGTGGCGACGATTTGGCCCGCTGTTACTTCGGTGCCCCGGGTCACCAGGGGGCGTACTGGTTCGTAGGTCGTTCTCAGCGGTGGGGACGTCGGGCCCGGCAGGGTGATGGTGAGGACTCCTTGCCCGGCGACCTGGCCGGCGAAGGTGACCCGGCCGCCGGCGGCGGCATGGATGGGGGTGCCGGGTGGTGCGGCGAGGTCGACGCCGCGGTGGCCGGGGCCGTAGGGCGTGGCGGGCGGTGCCCACGGGTGGATGACGGCGGGTGGGAGGACCGGCCAGGCGGCCGCGGCGGCGAGGGCGATCAGGAGTGCTCGGTACATGGGTATCAGGGTCCCGGGATGCGGCGGGGCGGGGGGATCTTGACGGGAAGCTGTGGAGTACTCGCTGGTTGTGGACAGCGCCGTCACCCGGCACTGTGCGGGTCCCGTACACTTCTTGTGGCGATCCGGGTGACCGGGTCGACTTCGCACGCCCCGCCGGCGGTCTCACCACCATCGCCGGCCGCGCCTCTCGGTCCTCACCCGTTCAGGGTTCTGGGCACGGCGCACCGGGGCGTCAGGCGCGGCAGCCGACCGGCGGCCGCGATAACCGAGTACCTCAAGGAGTACGGCCATGGCCGTCGTCACGATGCGGGAGCTGCTGGAGAGCGGCGTCCACTTCGGTCACCAGACCCGTCGTTGGAACCCGAAGATGAAGCGCTTCATCTTCACGGAGCGCAACGGCATCTACATCATCGACCTGCTCCAGTCGCTGTCGTACATCGACCGCGCCTACGAGTTCGTCAAGGAGACCGTCGCGCACGGCGGCTCCATCATGTTCGTCGGCACCAAGAAGCAGGCGCAGGAAGCGATCGCCGAGCAGGCGACGCGCGTGGGCATGCCCTACGTCAACCAGCGCTGGCTCGGCGGCATGCTGACCAACTTCTCCACCGTCTACAAGCGTCTGCAGCGCCTCAAGGAGCTCGAGCAGATCGACTTCGAGGACGTCGCGGCGTCGGGTCTCACCAAGAAGGAGCTCCTGGTCCTCTCGCGCGAGAAGGCCAAGCTGGAGAAGACCCTCGGTGGTATCCGCGAGATGTCGAAGGTTCCCAGCGCCGTCTGGATCGTCGACACCAAGAAGGAGCACATCGCCGTCGGTGAGGCGCGCAAGCTCCACATCCCGGTCGTGGCGATCCTCGACACGAACTGCGACCCCGACGAGGTCGACTACAAGATCCCGGGCAACGACGACGCGATCCGTTCCGTCACCCTGCTCACCCGTGTGATCGCCGACGCTGTCGCCGAGGGCCTCATCGCCCGCTCCGGCGCGGCCACCGGCGACTCGAAGCCGGGCGAGAAGGCGGCCGGCGAGCCGCTCGCCGAGTGGGAGCGCGACCTGCTCGAGGGTGAGAAGAAGGCTGACGACGCCGAGGCGGAGAAGCCCGCCGAGGCTGCTGCCGAGGCCCCCGCCGCCGAGGCCGAGAAGCCGGCCGAGGCTCCGGCCACGGACGCCGAGCAGGCCTGACCCTCCCCAGGGACCCAACAGGTTCGGTAGTTGACGGCGGGGGCCACAAGCCCCCGCCGTCGACCCGTAGCCCCGCAGATCTTCGTAGATCTCATCGACTCCGAGAGAGAAACACAGACTCATGGCGAACTACACCGCCGCTGACGTCAAGAAGCTCCGTGAGCTCACCGGCGCCGGCATGATGGACTGCAAGAAGGCCCTGGACGAGGCCGACGGCAACGTCGACAAGGCCGTCGAGGCGCTGCGCATCAAGGGCCAGAAGGGCGTCGCCAAGCGCGAGGGCCGTTCTGCCGAGAACGGTGCCGTCGTCTCCCTCATCTCCGAGGACAAGACGTCCGGCGTTCTGGTCGAGCTGAAGTGCGAGACGGACTTCGTCGCCAAGGGTGACAAGTTCCAGGCCGTCGCCGCCAAGCTGGCCGAGCACGTCGCCGCCACCTCCCCGGCCGACATCGCCGCGCTGCTCGCCTCCGAGATCGAGGCCGGCAAGACCGTCCAGGCGTTCGTCGACGAGGCCAACGCCAACCTCGGCGAGAAGATCGTCCTGGACCGCTTCGCGCAGTTCACGGGCGGCTACGTGGCCGCGTACATGCACCGCACCATGCCTGACCTGCCGCCGCAGATCGGTGTCCTCGTCGAGTTCGACAAGGAGAACGCCGAGGTCGCCAAGGGTGTCGCGCAGCACATCGCCGCCTTCGCGCCGAAGTACCTCACCCGTGAGGACGTTCCGGCCGAGGTCGTCGAGACCGAGCGTCGCGTCGCCGAGGAGACCACCCGCGCCGAGGGCAAGCCCGAGGCCGCGCTCCCGAAGATCGTCGAGGGTCGCGTCAACGGCTTCTTCAAGGACGCCACGCTGCTGGGCCAGCCGTACGCGCTGGACAACAAGAAGTCCGTCGAGCAGGTTCTGAAGGAGGCCGGTGTCACCCTGAAGCGCTTCTCGCGCATCAAGGTCGGCATCTGAGTCTGTTCAGCGTTCGACACTAGACCCCGCTAGGGTCTGAGGCAGTCGTCGGCCGCGCACGCGACGGACGACCGCAGATCTGACGAGGAGGCCATTGCCGCAAGGGACCATGAGTACCCACGGCAATGGCCTTCTTCGTATGTGCACGAGGAGATCCCCATGAATCAGGGCGCGGACGCCGCCAAGGCCGATCACTCGGCCGACCACAAGCGCGATGACGGCAAGGTGGCCGGGCGCTTCATGCTGAAGCTTTCCGGTGAGGCGTTCGCCGGCGGTGGGGGGCTCGGTGTCGACCCCGACGTCGTGCACAACATCGCCCGCGAGATCGCCGCAGTCGTCCGGGACGGGGCGCAGATCGCCGTCGTCATCGGCGGAGGCAACTTCTTCCGGGGCGCCGAGCTCCAGCAGCGCGGCATGGACCGGGCCCGCTCCGACTACATGGGCATGCTCGGTACGGTCATGAACTGCCTCGCCCTCCAGGACTTCCTGGAGAAGGAGGGCATCGACTCGCGCGTCCAGACCGCCATCACGATGGGTCAGGTCGCCGAGCCGTACATTCCGCTGCGGGCCGTGCGCCACCTGGAGAAGGGCCGCGTCGTCATCTTCGGCGCCGGCATGGGCATGCCGTACTTCTCCACCGACACCACGGCCGCCCAGCGCGCCCTGGAGATCGACGCCGAGGCCATGCTGATGGGCAAGAACGGCGTGGACGGGGTCTACGACTCCGACCCCCGGGTCAACCCCGACGCGGTGAAGTTCGACGCGCTGGAGTACGGCGAGGTCATCACGCGCGACCTGAAGGTCGCCGACATGACCGCCATCACCCTGTGCCGCGACAACACCCTCCCGATCCTCGTCTTCGAGCTCCTGACGGCGGGCAACATCGCGCGCGCCGTGAAGGGTGAGAAGATCGGCACGCTCGTGAGCGACCAGGGCACCCGGGCCTGACCGGGGGATGGACAATCCCCTGCCGGTCGGACACCGTGCAGGGAAAGACGCTGGTTATCCGGGGCTCAAGGGCTCAGGTCGCACTGAGAACTCCCGGCCCACCCAAGACATGCAGGAGCAAGTGGTGATCGAAGAAACCCTCCTCGAGGCCGAGGAGAAGATGGAGAAGGCCGTCGTGGTCGCCAAGGAGGACTTCGCCGCGATCCGCACCGGGCGTGCGCACCCGGCGATGTTCAACAAGATCGTGGCGGACTACTACGGCGCGCTGACGCCGATCAACCAGCTCGCCTCGTTCTCGGTGCCGGAGCCGCGCATGGCGGTGGTGACCCCGTTCGACAAGAGCGCGCTGCGCAACATCGAGCAGGCCATCCGCGACTCGGACCTCGGCGTCAACCCGAGCAACGACGGCAGCATCATCCGCGTGAACTTCCCGGAGCTGACCGAGGAGCGCCGCAGGGACTACATCAAGGTCGCGCGCACCAAGGCCGAGGACTCCAAGGTGTCGATCCGCGCCGTGCGCCGCAAGGCGAAGGACGCTCTCGACAAGCTCGTCAAGGACAAGGAGTCCGGCGAGGACGAGGTCCGCCGTGCGGAGAAGGAGCTCGACGACACCACCGCCAAGTACGTGGCGCAGGTCGACGAGCTGCTCAAGCACAAGGAAGCCGAGCTGCTCGAGGTCTGATGAACGACTCTTCCTGGGGGGCTCCGCCGAGACCCGAATACTGGGGAACCCCCGAGGGGCCTTCCCAGGGGGCGTTCCCGGCGGGGCCCGCATACGATGCGTATGACGCCCCGCCTCCGTCGAGGACGCAGCAGATGCCCATCGTGCCCGACGCAGGCAGAGGCCCCGACGACCGCGACGAACGTGACCTGGGGGCCGCTCTGCCGGGCGGTCCCCTGTTCCGCGACGAGACGCCGCAGGAGCCCATGGCAAGCACCCCGCCCACGCCGTCCGTGCCCGCCCAGCCGGAGAAGAAGAAGGCGGGCCGCGATCTGCGGGCCGCGATAGGGGTCGGCGTGGGGCTCGGCGCGGTCATCCTCGCGTCGCTCTTCATCGTCAAGGCCGTCTTCGTCGGCGTCATCGCGGTCGCCGTGGTCGTCGGGCTGTGGGAGCTGACGAGCCGCCTCGATGAGCGCAAGCAGATCAAGGCGCCGCTGGTGCCGCTCGCGGTCGGCGGCGCGGCGATGGTCGTCGCCGGGTACGTCAGCGGTGCCGAGGGTGCCTGGGTTGCGATGGCGCTCACCTCGCTCGCGGTGCTGGTGTGGCGGATGACCGAGCCGCCCGAGGGCTATCTGCGGGACGTCACGGCGGGCGTCTTCGCGGCGTTCTACGTGCCGTTCCTCGCCACGTTCGTCGCGATGCTGCTCACGGCGGACGACGGCCCCTGGCGGGTGTTCGTCTTCCTGCTGCTCACGGTGGTCAGCGACACGGGCGCGTACGCGGTCGGCTGGCGCTTCGGCAAGCACAAGCTGGCGCCGCGCATCAGCCCCGGAAAGACCCGCGAGGGCCTGTTCGGCGCGGTGTCGTTCGCGATGGTGGCGGGCGCGCTGTGCATGCAGTTCCTGATCGACGACGGCACCTGGTGGCAGGGCCTGCTGCTGGGCCTCGCGGTCGCGGCGAGCGCCACGCTCGGCGACCTCGGCGAGTCGATGATCAAGCGGGACCTGGGCATCAAGGACATGGGCACGCTGCTCCCCGGCCACGGGGGCATCATGGACCGCCTGGACTCCCTGCTGCCGACGGCCCCCGTGGTGTGGCTGCTGCTCGTGGTGTTCGTGGGAACCGGCTGACCTGCGTTTTCGTATCGCTTTGCACGGTGAGGGCTCGTCGTCCACAGGACGGCGAGCCCTTTTCCGTACGTCTGAGACACTTGAGGAACCATGCCCAAGCCCGGAGAACTCACTTTCGTCGCCCCCCGCGGAGCCAAGAAGCCGCCGCGGCACCTCGCCGACCTCTCGCCCGCCGAGCGCAAGGAAGCCGTCGCCGCGATCGGCGAGAAGCCGTTCCGCGCCAAGCAGCTCTCGCAGCACTACTTCGCGCGGTACGCCCACGACCCGGCGGAGTGGACCGACATCCCGCTCGCCGCGCGCGGCCGGCTCCAGGAGGAGCTGCTGCCCGACCTGATGTCGGTCGTGCGCCACATCTCGTGCGACGACGACACCACCCGCAAGACGCTGTGGAAGCTGCACGACGGCACGCTCGTCGAGTCCGTCCTGATGCGCTACCCGGACCGGGTGACGATGTGCATCTCCTCGCAGGCCGGCTGCGGCATGAACTGCCCGTTCTGCGCCACCGGCCAGGCGGGTCTCGACCGCAACCTGTCGACCGCCGAGATCGTGCACCAGATCGTCGACGGCATGCGGGCGCTGCGCGACGGCGAGGTCCCCGGCGGTCCCGCGCGCCTGTCCAACATCGTCTTCATGGGCATGGGCGAGCCGCTCGCCAACTACAAGCGCGTGGTCGGCGCCATCCGCCGGCTCACCGACCCCGAGCCGGACGGCCTGGGCCTGTCCCAGCGCGGCATCACCGTCTCCACCGTGGGCCTGGTGCCCGCCATGCACCGCTTCGCCGACGAGGGCTTCAAGTGCCGCCTCGCGGTGAGCCTGCACGCGCCGGACGACGAGCTGCGCGACACCCTCGTCCCGGTCAACACCCGGTGGAAGGTCCGCGAGGTCCTCGACGCGGCGTGGGAGTACGCCGAGAAGTCCGGCCGCCGCATCTCCATCGAGTACGCCCTGATCCGCGACATCAACGACCAGGCGTGGCGCGGTGATCTGCTCGGGCGGCTCCTCAAGGGCAAGCGGGTGCACGTCAACCTGATCCCGCTGAACCCCACGCCGGGCTCCAAGTGGACGGCCTCGCGGCCCGAGGACGAGAAGGCGTTCGTCGAGGCCATCGCCTCCCACGGCGTGCCCGTGACCGTCCGCGACACCCGCGGTCAGGAGATCGACGGGGCCTGCGGCCAGCTCGCCGCCTCCGAGCGCTAGCCACGGCGCGTCCGAACGGCGAAACGGCCCCGGGCGCGTGAAGGGCCCCGTGTAACCTGGCTGGAAACATCTGCATATTCCGACAGGGGAGCGCCACAGCGCTGAGAGTGCGGTGCCCGCGAGGGACACGGACCGCAGACCCTCTGAACCTTGCCCCGGTCATTCGGGGTAGGAAGTTCGGCGATTACTCAAGCTGTTGCGCCCTGCCCGCACGACGCCACGTCGTGCGGGCAGGGCCGCGTCTCTTCCTGGTCATCTCCAGGAGGAATGAACACATGCGTACCAAGAGGCTCGCGGCCGGCGCGCTCGCCGCCGCCCTCGGGGTCACCACCCTGGCGGCCTGCGGCGGTTCGGACGGCAAGAAGTCCGGCACGGCGAGCGGGCCCGCCAGTAAGACGGTGACGCTGGTCAGCCACGACTCGTTCGCCGCGTCCGACCCGGTGCTCAAGGCGTTCACCGCCCAGACCGGCTACACCGTGAAGGTCCTCAAGAGCGGGGACGCCGGGGCCGCCCTCAACCAGGAGATCCTCACCAAGGGCTCCCCGCGCGGCGACGTGTTCTTCGGCGTCGACAACACACTGCTCTCGCGCGCCCTCGACAACGGCGTCTTCACGCCGTACGAGGCCAAGGGCCTGGACCGGATCCCCGCCGACGTCCAGCTCGACCGGGCCAAGCACCGGGTCACGCCCGTCGACACCGGCGACATCTGCGTCAACTACGACAAGAAGTACTTCGCGGACAAGAAGCTCACCCCGCCGCAGTCCTTCGACGACCTGATCAAGCCCGAGTACAAGGACCTCCTCGTCACGGAGAACGTGGCGACGTCCTCGCCCGGGCTCGGCTTCCTGCTCGGCTCGGTCGCCAGGTACGGCGACGAGGGCTGGCAGGACTACTGGAAGAAGCTGAAGGCCAACGGCGTCAAGGTCGTCGACGGCTGGGAGCAGGCCTACAACACCGACTTCTCCGGCTCGGCCGGCGGCAGGAAGGCCAAGGGCGACCGGCCGCTGGTCGTCTCGTACGCCTCCAGCCCGCCCGCCGAGGTGATCTACGCCGACCCCAAGCCCGCCGAGGCCCCCACCGGCGTCGCCACCAGTACCTGCTTCCGCCAGACCGAGTTCGCGGGCCTGCTCAAGGGTGCCAAGAACGAGGCCGGCGGCAAGGCGCTCCTGGACTTCCTGATCTCCAAGAAGTTCCAGGAGGACATGCCGCTGCAGATGTTCGTGGACCCGGTCGCCAAGGACGCGGCGGTCCCGCCGGAGTTCACCAAGTTCGGCGCGAAGGTCACGAACTCGGCGACCGTCGCCCCCGACAAGATCGCCAAGAACCGTGACCAGTGGGTCAAGACGTGGTCCTCGCTCGTCCTGAAGTAGGCACGAAAGCGCGGCGGGGCGCGGTGCGGCTCGGCCTGATGGCCCTGCCCGCCGTGTTCTTCGCCGTGTTCTTCGCCTGGCCCGTGGCCGCCATCGTCGGCCGCGGGCTCCGGGCGGACGGCGCCTGGCAGTTCGGCCGGATCGGCGAGGTGCTCGGCGACCCGGACATCGGGCACGTCCTGTGGTTCACCACCTGGCAGGCGCTCGCCTCCACCGCGCTCACCCTGCTGATCGCCCTGCCCGGCGCCTACGTCTTCGCCCGCCTGGACTTCCCCGGCAAGCAACTGCTGCGGGCCGTCGTCACCGTGCCGTTCGTGCTGCCGACCGTCGTGGTGGGCACCGCGTTCCTGGCGCTGCTCGGCCGCGGCGGGCTGCTCGACCAGCTGTGGGGCGTGCGCCTGGACACCACGGTGTGGGCGATCCTGCTCGCTCACGTCTTCTTCAACTACGCGGTGGTCGTCCGCACCGTCGGCGGCCTGTGGTCCCAGCTCGACCCCCGCCAGGAAGAGGCGGCCCGGGTGCTCGGCGCCTCACGGTTCGCGGCCTGGCGCACGGTGACGCTGCCCGCTCTCGGTCCCGCGGTCGCCGCCGCCGCGCTCATGGTCTTCCTCTTCACCTTCACCTCCTTCGGCGTCGTCCAGATCCTCGGCGGCCCCACCTTCTCCACCCTCGAAGTGGAGATCTACCGGCAGACCGCCGAACTCCTCGACCTGCCCACCGCGGCCGTCCTGACGCTCGTGCAGTTCGCGGCGGTCGGCGCCGTCCTCGCCGTGCACGCCCGCACGGTGCGCCGCCGCGAGAGCGCGCTCACACTGGTCGACCCGGCCCAGACCGCGCGGCGCCCGCGCGGCGCCGGGCAGTGGACGCTGCTCGCCGGAGTCCTCGCGGTCGTCGTCCTGCTCATCCTGCTGCCCGTCGGCGTACTGATCGAGCGCTCCCTGGACACCCCCGACGGCTACGGTCTCGGCTACTACCGGGCGCTCCAGGACGCCGGGGACAACGGCAGCTTCCTCGTGCCGCCCATCGAGGCGATCGGGAACTCGCTCCAGTACGCGCTCGCCGCCACCGCCATCGCGCTCGTCATCGGCGGCCTGGCGGCGGCCGCCCTGACCCGGCGCGGCAGCGGCCGGCTGATCCGCGGCTTCGACGCACTCCTCATGCTGCCGCTCGGCGTCTCCGCCGTGACCGTGGGCTTCGGATTCCTGATCACCCTCGACGAGCCGCCGCTGGACCTGCGGACCTCGTGGATCCTGGTGCCGCTCGCCCAGGCGCTGGTGGGCACTCCCTTCGTCGTACGGATCATGCTGCCGGTGCTGCGCGCGGTGGACGGGCGGCTGCGCGAGGCGGCGGCCGTGCTCGGGGCGTCCCCGCTGCGGGCCTGGCGAGAGGTGGACCTGCCGCTGGTGCGGCGCGCCCTCCTGATCGCGGCGGGCTTCGCCTTCGCGGTCTCGCTCGGGGAGTTCGGGGCGACCGTCTTCATCGCCCGGCCCGACCATCCGACCCTGCCCGTCGCCGTGGCCCGCCTCCTCGGCCGGGCCGGCGACCTCAACTACGGCCAGGCCATGGCTCTCAGCACGATTCTGATGGTGGTGTGCGCGGTGTCGCTGCTCGTCCTGGAACGGATCCGGACCGACCGGAGCGGGGAGTTCTGATGCTGAGACTGGACGGTGCGACCGTACGGTTCGCACAGCGCGCCGCGCTCGACGCGGTCGACCTGGAGGTCGCCGACCACGAGACGGTGTGCGTGCTCGGGCCCAGCGGCAGCGGCAAGTCGACGCTGCTGCGGGTCGTCGCCGGGCTCCAGCCCCTGGACGCCGGGCGGGTGTTGCTCGCCGGGGTGGACCAGGCGGGGGTGCCCGTGCACCAGCGCGGGCTCGGCCTGATGTTCCAGGACCACCAGCTCTTCCCGCAGCGCGACGTCGCCGGGAACGTGGCGTTCGGGCTCCGGATGCGGGGGGCAGCGCGGGCCGAACAAGCGCGCCGAGTGGCCGAGTTGCTCGAACTCGTCGGGCTCCCCGGCGCGCAGCGGCGGGCCGTCGCCGCGCTGTCCGGCGGCGAGCAGCAGCGCGTGGCGCTGGCGCGGGCCCTCGCGCCCTCGCCTCGGCTCCTGATGCTGGACGAGCCGCTCGGCCAGCTCGACCGCACCCTGCGCGAACGCCTCGTGATCGAACTCCGCGCGCTCTTCGGCCAGTTGGGCACCACGGTGCTGGCCGTCACGCACGACCAGGGCGAGGCGTTCGCGCTGGCCGACCGGGTCGTGGTGATGCGCGACGGCCGTATCGCGCAGACCGGTACGCCTCTGGAGGTCTGGCAGCGGCCCGCCTCGGAATTCGTGGCCCGCTTCCTCGGCTTCGAAAACGTGGTCCCGGCGACCGTGGCGGGAGAGATCGCCGACACGCCCTGGGGCAAGGTGCCGGTCCCCGCGGGCTCCCCCCAGGGTCCCGTACGGGTCCTGGTCCGCCCGGCGGGCGTCCGGCTCGTCCCCCCGCGGGACGGGCTGCCCTGCACGGTGGTCGCGCGGACGTTCCGCGGCAGCCACGTCTCGCTCCGGCTGCGGCCGGACGCGGGGCCGCATCTGGAGGCGGAGTGCGGGCTGGAGGGGGCGCCCGTGGTGGGGGCGGAGACGGGGGTCGCCTTCGCGGCGGAGGCGGTGGTGGTGCTGGGCGATTCCCCCACCCCGCCCGTTGCCTAGACCCTCCGTGGGGCCGGGTTCCACCCAGGGCCCCGTGGTGTCCGCGCCTAGCCCACCGGGGTCAGTTCGCGCTCGCGTTCCGGCGCCCCGTGCGCGTCGGGCGAACCGAACCACGCCACCGCCACCGCCCCGGCCACCGCGAGGACGAACCCCAGCACCGCCATCCACGCGAGGCCCTCGCGCGACGCGTCCCCCAGCCACAGCACACCGATCGCGCCGGGCAGCACCGTCTCGCCCACCACCAGCGCCGCCGTCGCACCGTTGACCGAGCCGATCTGGAGGGCCACCGTGTGCAGGTACATGCCGCCGACACCCGCGACCAGGATCGCGTACAGCGCCGGGTCGCCGAGCAGGGCGCCGACGTCGAAGGGGTCGATGCCGTTCAGGACGCGTACGCCGACGCCGAGCGCGCCGAAGCCGAGGCCGGACAGGAGTCCCGCGAGGATCGCGGCGCGGGCGCCCAGGAGCCGTACCACCACCGTGCCACCCGCCATCAGCAGGATCGAGACCGCCAGCAGCCACCAGTGCGTGGCCCGCTCGGTGTGCCCGCTGCCCTCGTGGCCCGCCGCCGAGGCGAGCAGGACCAGCGCCGAACACACCACGCCGATGGACGTCCACTCCGCGCGGTTCAGCCGGATGCCCAGGAGCTTGACGCTGAGGACGGCCGTGATGACCAGGTTCGCGCTGATCACCGTCTGGGAGAGGAAGAGGGGCAGGAGGCGGGCCGCGAGCGCGCCGAGGCCGAACCCGACGAAGTCGAGCACGGTCCCGACGATGAACTCCCACGTCGTCGCCGCCTTGGCGGTGGAGGAGAGGCTGGGCCCGCCGTGCTGGGTCCGGTCACCGGCGGCCGCGTCGCGGCGGGCGGACTTGCGGGACCCCACCGCTTGCAGGACCGAACCCGTGCCGTAGCAGACCGAGGCGGCGATGGCGGTCAGCAGACCGAGCAGCACAAGTGACTCCGTTCCTGGCGGGGGCGGCCTGTCCGCCCCACTCCGCTTTACCAGACGTTTACCGCCCCTTGGGAGTTGCCTGAGCGGATGCTCCTCTTGCGACGCTCACGGAATATCGGCTTCCGAAGCGCTCGCCCGTCACCCGGCCGACGGCTGGAGGGACATACGGGCCAGCGCCGCCGGAGCCTCGGAGACCGAGTCGACCAGCGCGATCCGGGCCGCCATCGGCCGGTCCCGCGCGAGTGCCCGGAGCAGTGGCCAGGTGGGCAGCCGCTCGGTCCAGTGCGCGCGGTCGACCAGCACCATCGGGGTGGGGCCGCCCCGCGACTCGTAGTAGTTCGGCGTCGCGTTGTCGAAGATCTCCTGTACGGTGCCCGCCGCGCCCGGCAGGAAGACGACCCCGGCGTTGGAGCGGGCGAGCAGGCCGTCCTCGCGGGTGGCGTTGGCGAAGTACTTGGCGATCGAGTTCGCGAAGGCGTTCGGCGGCTCGTGGCCGTAGAACCAGGTGGGGATGCCGACGGAGGTGCCGCCGCGCGGCCACTTCGTACGGACGTCGAAGGCGGCGCGCGCCCACGCGGACACGGACGGCCTGAACGACGGCTCCGTGGCGAGGAGTTCGAGGGCCGAGGCCAGCATCGCGTCGTCGAAGGGCGCCGCGTACGCGCCCAGGTTCGCGGCCTCCATCGCACCCGGGCCGCCGCCCGTGGCCACCGTGAACCCGGCGCGGGCCAGCGTGCGCCCGAGCACGGCGGCGCCCTCGTACTCGGCCGTGCCGCGCGCCATCGCGTGACCGCCCATCACGCCCACCACCCGTGCACCGACGAGGAGTTCGTCCAGGGCGTCGGAGATCGCGTCGTCGTGGATGGAGCGCAGCATCGAGGAGAAGATGTCGCCGTCCGTCCTGGTCCGCTGGAACCAGGCGTACGACAGCGCGTCCGGGGTCCGCTCGTAGCCGGACGCCAGACCTTCGAAGAGCTCGGCGGGGGAGTAGAGCGCGCCCCGGTACGGGTCGAACGGCAGGTGCGGTACGGGCGGGAAGACCAGGGCGCCGTCGGCCCGCACCTTGGCGGCGGCCTCCGGCTCCATCGCGCAGCCGAGGAACACGGCGTCGGCGGTGTCGGTGGCGAGCAGTACGGGCGTGCGGGCGGTCAGGTCCACCGACTGGACCCTGAAGCCGGCGAGGCCGCGGTGGGCGGTGGCCGCGTCGAACTCGGCCAGGGATTCGATCTCGGTCTCGCTGCGCGTGGGGCGCGTCGCTTCTTCGTCCGGCACGGCGTCCATGCTAAACGCACCGCCCGAGCCCCTCACGGGGTCCCCGCGCCCCCCAACCCCGCTTTCACCCGCGGACCGCGCGCGGCTTGTCGCGCAGTTCCCCGCGCCCCTCAAACCCCCTTCGACCTGCGGACCGTGCCCGCTTCTCGCGCAGTTCCCCGCGCCCCTAAAGGCACTGGTGCTGGCCAGTATGGGCATCTTCAGCCTGTCCGGCGTTTGAGGACGAGCGCCGTTCAGGCGCGAACGGGGGTCTGGGGCGGAGCCCCAGGGGGCTGGCCCCTCAGCGCAGCGGCAGGGCCGCGAGTTCTGCGATCGTGAGGGTCAGCGGGGTGAAGACGGCCAGCAGGGACACGGCGCGCAGGGTGGCGGCGGTACGGAGGAGGGTCGCCGGGGTGCCCAGGGACAGCAGGGCCTCCGTGGTGCGGGCACGGGCGTGCCGGGACTCCAGCGTCGCCGTCAGCAGCGTGGCCACCGTGCAGCTGATCACCAGCGCCGCGCCGAGCCCGGTGAGCGGCCCGAAGGGGTGCGGCCCGGCCCGGTCCCCGTACAGCGTGCCCGCCGCGATCCCCGCGGAGGCCACCGCGCACACCACCCCCAGCGGGCGCCCGATGCGGCGGGCCTCCGTCATCAGGATCCGGCCCGCGAGCAGGCGGGCCGCGCCCGGCCGGGCGAGCTGGAGCAGCCGCCCGCTGAAGTGCGCGAGCCCCGGCCCGGCGAGGGCGAGGCCGACCGCGGTCAGCGCCCACCCGGCCAGCACCCCGGCCGGGCTGCCCTCGGGGTGGCCCGGCATCGGGAACGCGGCCTGCGACCTCCCGCGGCTCACGTACGTCTCGACCGCGAGCCCCGCCGCGACGAGCGCGAAGCCCCAGGGCAGCCCGCTCGGCGCCGGCGCGGGCTCCTCGGGGCGCACCGGATCGCTCTCGTCGCCGGGGCGCGGGGTGCGCGGGCGCAGCGCGATCCCGGCCGCCGCCGACGCCGTCACCGGCAGGACGGCGAGCAGGGTCAGGGCGCCCGCCAGCGGCATGGGCTGGTCCGCGGTGAGCAGACCGGCGGCGGCCCCGTCGAAGGGGAGTCCCGAGATGTCGCCGCGCAGACGCAGATAGACGAGCAGCGCCACCGCCGAGCCCAGCGTGCACGACACGAGGGTGGACACCGCGGCGATCGCGGCGAGGCGGGCCGGGCCCAGGCCGACCGCGGACAGCCCGGTACGCGGCCGGGTGCTCGGGTCGGTGCGGGCCACGGCGACCGCGAAGTACACGGTGGCCGCCAGGGGCACCACGCACCACAGCAGCCGCAGCGCCGACCCGCCGGGATGGCCGACCGCGTACCCGAGCGTGCACAGCAGCAGGAAGCCGACCCCGGCGGACGCGGCGGACACCAGCAGACGGCGCAGCAGGACCAGGGGATGGGTGGCGCGGGCTAGACGGAGAGCGAGCACGCCGCGATACCCTCCGTTTCCGAAGCGCCTTTGTTTCCGGGGGAGTTGACCCGGCGGCCGTCGATCAGGACCACCGTGCGGTCGGCCAGCGCCGCGATGTCGGTGTCGTGGGTGGCGATGAGTGTGGTGATCCGGTGCGAGCGGGCCGCGGTGAGCAGGGTGCGCAGCACCTGGGCCCGGTCGGCGCGGTGCAGGGTCGCGGTCGGCTCGTCGACGAACAGCACGGCCGGGGTGGCGATCAGCGCCCGGGCGATGGCCACGCGCTGACGCTGCGCCTGGAGCAGGGCGTGCGGGCGTTTCCTCGCGCACATGTCGATGTCGAGCCGCTCCAGCCACTCCAGGGCGGCCTTCTTCGCGGCGCGGTGCGCGATGCCGCGCAGGAGCAGCGGCAGGGCGGCGTTCTCCCAGGCGGTGAGTTCGGGGACCAGGGTGGGTTCGGGGTCGATCCAGCCGAACCGGTCGCGGCGCAGCCGCTCGCGGGCGACCGCGCCCAGGGTGTGCACCGGCCCGCTGTTGAACCACACCTCGCCCTCGTCGGGGACCAGGGAGCCCGACAGGCAGCGCAGCAGCGTCGTCTTGCCGCTGCCGCGTGGTCCGCCGACGGCGAGGATCTCGCCCTCGCGGACCCCGACGCTGACGCCGGTCAGGGCGGGGGAGCCGCTGTGGGAATGGTGCAGGGAACGCGCCCACAGCACGTCGTTGTCCGGCGGAGCCACCATGGTGCACACCTCGGTTCAGATCAGATTTCCTGCTCCCCGTACGGGGGAACGAAGGCAGGGCCGATCGGTCACTGGGCACGCTAGGGACTGGGGCATGGCTGCCCGGACAGCACGCGGCCCGGCCGCGCCCATCTCACTCGGATGGGCGCGGCCGGGCCGGGGGCGCCGACGGTCAGAGCTTCGTCCAGGCCTCCGTGAGGACCTGGCGCAGCACGCCCTCGATCTCGTCGAAGGTCGACTGGTCGGAGATCAGCGGCGGGGCGAGCTGGACGACCGGGTCGCCGCGGTCGTCGGCCCGGCAGTACAGGCCGTTGTCGTAGAGCGCCTTGGAGAGGAAGCCGTACAGGACGCGCTCGGTCTCCTCGTCGTTGAACGTCTCCTTGGTGGCCTTGTCCTTCACCAGCTCGATGCCGTAGAAGAAGCCGTTGCCGCGGACGTCGCCGACGATCGGCAGGTCGTGCAGCTTCTTGAGGGTGTCGAAGAAGGCGCCCTCGTTGTCGAGCACGTGCTGGTTGAGGCCCTCCTTCTCGAAGATGTCGAGGTTGGCCAGGCCCACCGCGGCGGAGACCGGGTGGCCGCCGAAGGTGTAGCCGTGCAGGAAGGTGTTGTCGCCCTTGTAGAACGGCTCGGCGATCCTGTCGGAGACGATGCAGGCGCCGATCGGGGAGTAGCCCGAGGTCATGCCCTTGGCACAGGTGATCATGTCCGGTACGTAGCCGAACTTGTCACAGGCGAACATCGTGCCCAGCCGGCCGAAGGCGCAGATGACCTCGTCGGAGACGAGCAGCACGTCGTACTTGTCGCAGATCTCGCGCACGCGCTGGAAGTAGCCGGGCGGCGGCGGGAAGCAGCCGCCCGCGTTCTGCACCGGCTCCAGGAAGACGGCGGCGACGGTCTCGGGACCCTCGAAGAGGATCTCCTGCTCTATCTGGTCGGCGGCCCAGCGGCCGAAGGCCACGGGATCATCGGCGTGAGCGTGGCTCGGAGCGCGGTAGATGTTGGTGTTGGGCACCTTGTGCGCGCCGGGGACCAGCGGCTCGAAGGGCGCCTTCAGGGCGGGCAGGCCGGTGATGGACAGGGCGCCCTGCGGGGTGCCGTGGTAGGCGACCGCGCGCGAGATGACCTTGTACTTCGTGTGGTTGCCGGTGAGCTTGTGGTACTGCTTGGCCAGCTTCCAGGCGGTCTCGACGGCCTCGCCGCCACCGGTGGTGAAGAAGACCTTGTTGAGGTCGCCCGGCGCGTAGTTCGCGAGGCGCTCGGCGAGCTCGACGGCCTTGGGGTGGGCGTAGGACCACACCGGGAAGAAGGCCAGCTCCTGCGCCTGCTTGTAGGCGGTCTCGGCGAGCTCGTGACGGCCGTGGCCGGCGTTGACGACGAACAGGCCCGACAGGCCGTCCAGGTACCTCTTGCCCTTGTCGTCGTAGATGTAGGTGCCCTCGCCACGGACGATGGTGGGAACGGGCGCGTTCTCGTACGACGACATGCGGGTGAAGTGCATCCACAGGTGGTCGTAGGCGGTCTGGCTGAGGTCCTTGCTCACGGCTATCGGGTTCCCCACATATAGGTCTGCTTCTTCAGCTTGAGGTAGACGAAGCTCTCGGTGGAGCGCACGCCGGGGAGGGCGCGGATCCTCTTGTTGATCACTTCGAGGAGGTGGTCGTCGTCCTCGCAGACGACCTCCACCATCAGGTCGAAGGAGCCCGCGGTCATCACCACGTACTCGCACTCGGCCATGGCCGTCAGGGCCTCCGCCACCGGGTCGAGGTCGCCCTCGACCCGGATGCCGACCATCGCCTGGCGCCGGAACCCCACGGTGAGCGGGTCGGTCACGGCGACGATCTGCATGACGCCCTGGTCCAGGAGCTTCTGGACGCGCTGGCGCACGGCCGCCTCGGACAGGCCGACGGCCTTGCCGATCGCGGCGTACGGGCGGCGCCCGTCCTCCTGGAGCTGCTCGATGATCGCCAGGGAGACGGCATCGATCGACGTCCCGTTGGTGCGACGCGGGGCGTCCGCCTGGGGGGCGGTGGTCGGGACACGGGAGGGTGATCCGTTCCCGATCCTGGGGTCTGTGCTTCGGCTGGCCACGGAGCCACTGTGCACCCGAGTCGTCCGTCCCGCAACCCCAAAGCGATGAAATTCGTTGTTCCGTGACCTCCAGAGAACTGAATCCGAAGTTCACGGGCGGTGGGTCTGTCGAAAGCGTCACTCGACCGACTAGGGTGGGCTGTCTCACCCATCGGACATCGGACCGGGAGGCCAGCGAAGTGACCACCGAACTGCGTCGTTTGCGCAACTACATCGACGGGGAGTTCCGCGATGCTGCCGACGGGCGGACCATCGAGGTGGTCAACCCGGCGACGGGCCGGGCGTACGCGACCTCGCCGCTCTCTGGCCAGGAGGACGTGGACGCCGCCATGGCGGCCGCCGCCGCGGCCTTCCCGGCCTGGCGCGACACCACCCCCGCCGAGCGCCAGAAGGTGCTGCTCAAGATCGCGGACGCCTTCGAGGAGCGCGCCGAGGAGCTGATCGCCGCCGAGTCGGAGAACACCGGCAAGCCGATCGAGCTCACCCGCACCGAAGAAGTGCCGCCGATGGTGGACCAGATCCGCTTCTTCGCGGGCGCGGCCCGGCTGCTCGAAGGCCGCAGCGCCGGCGAGTACATGGAGGGGATGACCTCGATCGTCCGCCGTGAGCCGGTGGGCGTCTGTGCGCAGGTCGCGCCGTGGAACTACCCGATGATGATGGCCGTGTGGAAGTTCGCCCCGGCGCTCGCGGCGGGCAACACGGTCGTCCTCAAGCCGTCGGACACCACCCCCGCCTCGACGGTCCTGATCGCCGAGATCATCGGCGCGATCGTGCCCAAGGGTGTCTTCAACGTCATCTGCGGCGACCGCGACACCGGCCGCGCCATGGTCGAGCACCGGACCCCGGCGATGGCCTCCATCACCGGTTCCGTACGGGCCGGCATGCAGGTCGCCGAGTCCGCCTCCAAGGACGTCAAGCGCGTCCACCTGGAGCTGGGCGGCAAGGCCCCGGTCGTCGTCTTCGAGGACGCCGACATCGCCAAGGCCGTCGAGGACATCGCGGTCGCCGGGTACTTCAACGCCGGCCAGGACTGTACGGCCGCGACCCGCGTCCTGGTGCACGAGGCGATCCACGACGACTTCGTGACCGCGCTCGCCAAGGCCGCCGCCGAGACCAGGACCGGCCGGCCGGACGACGCGGACGTGCTGTACGGGCCGCTCAACAACGCCAACCAGCTCAAGCAGGTCTCCGGCTTCATCGACCGCCTGCCCGCGCACGCCAAGGTCGAGGCGGGCGGCCACCGGGTCGGCGAGGAGGGCTACTTCTACGCCCCGACCGTCGTCTCCGGCCTCAAGCAGGACGACGAGATCATCCAGAACGAGGTGTTCGGGCCGGTCATCACCGTCCAGTCCTTCACCGACGAGGCCCAGGCCCTGGAGTACGCGAACGGCGTCGAGTACGCGCTCGCCTCCTCGGTGTGGACCAAGGACCACGCCCGCGCCATGCGCATGTCCAAGAACCTGGACTTCGGCTGCGTGTGGATCAACACCCACATCCCGCTGGTCGCCGAGATGCCGCACGGCGGCTTCAAGAAGTCCGGCTACGGCAAGGACCTCTCGGCGTACGGCTTCGAGGACTACACCCGCATCAAGCACGTGATGACGTCCATCGAGGGCTGAGTCGGAGCCTGAACGCGCCGAAGGGGCGGGGGAGTTGGTGCCCCGCCCCTTCGGCGTTGCCGCCGCACCCCCGACAGGGTGTCCGGCCTGGGCCCCACGGCTGTACGCAGCGTCCATTGAACGCGCCGGGGCGCCGCGGGCATCCTGCCGGAATGCGACCGACCGCCTTCCCCGCAGCCAGCCCGTTCTCCCGCCGCAGCCTCCTGCGCTCCCTCGGCGGCGGCGCCGCGCTGGCCGCGCTGTCCGGCTGCGGGGTCCCCGCGGCGTACGTCGAACCGGGCGACCGGGCCGGGCGCGACCGCTCGGCGGCCGACCGGTCCCTGACCTTCGCCAACTGGCCGCTCTACATAGACGTCGACGACAAGGACGCCTCCAAGCGCCCCACCCTCGACGCGTTCGCCAGGAACACCGGGATCTCCGTCACGTACACCGAGGAGATCAACGACAACGACGAGTTCTTCGGGAAGATCAGCCCGGCCCTGATGAACCATCAGGAGACCGGCCGGGACCTCATGGTGATCAGCGACTGGATGGCGGCCCGGTTCGTGCGGCTCGGCTGGGTGCAGGAGATGGACCGGGCCAAGCAGCCCAACGTCGCCCGCCACCTCGATCCCCAACTGCGCACACCCGCCTTCGACAAGGGGCGCCTGCACAGCGTCCCGTGGCAGTCCGGGATCACCGGCATCGCGTACAACAGGAAGAGGCTCGGCCGCGAGATCAAGCACGTCAGCGATCTGTGGGACCCGCGGCTCGCGGGGAAGGTCACGCTGTTCTCCGGCCTCGACGAGTCGTTCGCGCTGCTGATGCAGGGCGACGGCACCGACATCACGAAGTGGACCGCGGCCGACTTCCACCGGATGTGCGACCACGTCGAGAAGATGGTGGCGAAGAAGCAGATCCGGCGCTTCACCGGCAACGACTACACCAGCGACCTCAACAAGGGCGACGTGCTGGCCTGTCAGGCCTACAGCGGCGACGTGTTCCAGCTGAAGGCCGACAACCCCGACATCGAGTTCGTGGTGCCCGAGGAGGGCGCGGAGCTCTGGGCCGAGTCGATGATGATCCCCAACCTGGCCCGCCACAAGGCCAACGCCGAGGCGCTCGTCGACTACTACTACGACCCCCGGGTCGCGGCCGAGCTGGCCGCCTCGGTCAACTACGTCTGCCCGGTGCCGGCCGCCCGCGACGTCCTGGCCTCCTCCAAGAACAAGGACGAGGCCGAACTCGCCGAGGACCCGCTGATCTTCCCGGACGACGCGATGCGCAAGCGCCTCGCGATCGCCCGGGACATCACCTCCGAGGAGCGGGTCGAGTTCGCCAAACGCTGGAACGCGATCGTGGGCCTGTGACCGCGGACCGGACCGGGTTTTGAACGCGTTCAACAGGGGCGTACGCTGTGATCATGAGCGAGCGAAACGCCCTCGTGCGGCGTACCCGCGTATGGCTGGCCGTCTTCGTCGTCTGCCTCGTGCTGAGCGGTCTGACGGCCTTTCCCCTGGTCCATGAACTGCACTGGACGCAGTCCCTGTTGCGGAACACGCCGCTGGGCGACTGGCTGCCGGGGGCGGCCGCCTGGATCGACCGCGTGCGCGCGGGGCTGGACTCGGCGGACGCCGAGTACCCGTTCCTGCTGTACGGCACGGACTGGCTGGCCTTCGCCCACCTCGTCATCGCGGTCGCCTTCTGCGGGCCGCTGCGCGACCCCGTACGCAACATCTGGGTCGTCGAGTTCGGGATGATCGCCTGCGCGGGCATCATCCCCCTCGCGCTGATCTGCGGGCCCCTGCGCGGCATCCCCTTCTGGTGGTCGGTGATCGACATGTCGTTCGGGGTGTTCGGCGTGATCCCGCTGTTCATCGTGCGGCGCAAGATCAAGACCCTGGAGGCGATGGGCGCGCCCGTACCGGCGTGAGGGTCAGGCGCGGTCCGGGGCGCCGAAGGCGGCCAGCATGATCCGCTGGGCGGTGGGGTTCATGTCGGAGCCCTTGGCGTCCGTGGAGTTGACGCTGTAGACCAGGGTCCGCGACAGCGCTCCGGTGGGCGACACGGTGGCCGCGATCACCGTGTTGTAGCCCCAGCGGCCACCCGTCTTGCCCCATACGTCGTGACCGCCGAGCCGCATCGTCGACAGGCCCGCGCTGTAGGAGGCGGGCTTGCCGGTCCCCATGGCGCGCACCGACGGGCCGGGCAGCGTGAACATCTCCTTGAGCTGCGCGCCGCGCACCACATGGCCGGTGAACAGTGCCCGCGTGAAGCGCTCCAGGTCGGCCGTGGTGGAGATCAGGTCGCCCGCGGCGAAGGTGTCCCCGGCGCCCCACTCCGAGACGTCCCGCAGCTCGGTCGAGCCGTCCGGCTTCGCGAACACCTGGTAGCCGTGGTTGTGCGGGCCGCGGATGGCGGGGTCGGCGCCGGGCACATAGGTGTCCTTGAGGCGCAGCGGCCGCACGATGCGGGCGGCGAGCTGGTGGGCGTAGGTGTCACCGGTGACCCGCTCGATCAGCAGACCCGCCACGGTGTAGCCGATGTTGTCGTAGTGCTGCGCGGTCCCCGGCGCGAAGTCGGGCCTCCGGGCGGTCGCCTCTCGCACCACGTCGGCCGGGTCGCGGGCCTCGAAGCGGTGCGCGTACAGATACTCCACGGAGTCGTCGGGCGAGCCGGCCGACGGGATGCCACTGGTGTGGTTGAGGAGTTGACGCACCGTCACCTCCGCGTACGCGGCCGGGATCAGGTCCGGCAGATAGGCGCGCGCGGGCCGGTTCAGGTCGACGCGGCCCTCGCCCGCGAGCTGGAGCACCATCGCCGCGGTGAAGACCTTGGTGACCGACCCCGCCCGGAACCGCGCGTCCGGGTCCGCCGGGGTGCTGCTCGCCAGGTCGTGCACCCCGGCACTGCCGACCCAGCGTCCCTCGCCTCCGCCGACGCGGACGAGCGCGGCGGTCGCGTCGGCGCCCGGCTGTCCCGCCTTCGCGATGGCCGCGCGCAGGGCCGCGGTGTCGAGGCTGCCGCTGTCCAGGTGCGCGGCGGCCCGGGCCGCCGGGGGAGCCGGGGAAGCGGCGGTGGCCGGGCCCGCCGAGATCCCCAGGACCAGGGCGGCGGCGATCAGGGTGGTGCGGGTGCGGGGGTTCATGAGGGGGTCTCCGTGCTCGGGCGGTCCGATGTGTTGACGGACTCCATCCTGCCGAGCAGGGACCCCCGGGCGGATCGCCGCCGCGGGCGGTTCCGGCGGGCCGACACCTCACCGGTGCGGGGGAGTTCGACGACGGCTCCCTCCCCCGCGCGAGCGAGATCCCTCCGCGGGGCCGCGCTCAGGAAGGGGTGCCCGCGGCGATCAGGCCCGTCTCGTACGCGCAGATCACCGCTTGGACGCGGTCGCGCAGCCCGAGCTTGGCCAGCACGTTGCCGACATGCGTCTTCACCGTGTGCTCGGACACGGTCAGCTCGGCCGCGATCTCGGCGTTGGACAGGCCCCGGCCGAGCAGGAGCAGCGTCTCGCGCTCGCGCGCGGTCAGCGCCTCCAGCCGCGAGGAGGGGCTCGGCGCGGCGGGCCGCGCGGTGTACTCGGCGACAAGGCGGCGCGCCACCGACGGCGCGAGCAGCGCGTCCCCGGCCGCCACCACCCGCACGGCGTGCACCAGGTCGTCCCGCCGCACGTCCTTGAGCAGGAAGCCGCTCGCCCCCGCGTGCAGCGCCTCGTAGACGTACTCGTCGGCGTCGAAGGTGGTCAGCATCACCGTGCGGCAGGACCCGGCCGCGCTGATCGCACGGCAGGCCTCGATGCCGTCCAGGCGCGGCATGCGGATGTCGAGCAGCGCCACGTCGGGCGCGAGGCGGCGCACGGCCTCCACCGCCTGCGCGCCGTCGCCCACCTCGGCCACCACCTCGATGTCCGGCTGCACGTCCAGGATCAGCGCGAAGCCGCTGCGCACCAGCTCCTGGTCGTCGGCCACCACCACACGGATCGTCACGCCCCCACCTCCGCCGAGGAGCCTACCGAGCCGCCGTTCGGCGCCGGGCGGGCGAGGCCGTCCAGCGGGATGACGGCCCCGACCTCGAAGCCCCGGCCGCCCGGCCCCGGGCCCGCCCAGGCACGGCCGCCGTGCGCCGCGGCGCGCTCGTGGACGCCGATGAGACCGTGCCCGGTGCCGGGTCCGGGCGCGGCACCGGGGCCGCGCCCGTCGTCCAGGACCGTGAGGGTCAACTCCCGCCCGGTGTAGGCGAGGCGCACGGAAACCGTCCGGGCCGCGGCGTGCTTGACCGTGTTCGTCAGGGCCTCCTGCACAATCCGGTACACGGTGGCCTCGGTGTCCGGCGGAAGCGGACTCGGGGTGCCCGTCACCTCGTACGCGACCGGCGGCCCGCCGAGCGAGACCCGTTCGGCGAGCGCGGGCAGGGCCGCGATCCCCGGTTGCGGCTCGCGCGGGGCGGCCGGGCTGTCGGGGGCGGCCTCCTCGCGCAGCACCCCCAGCATCCGGCGCAACTGCACCATGGCGTCCCGGCCGGTCTCGGAGATCGCCTCGAAGGCGGCCTCCGCCCGGGCGGGCGCCGCCCGCACGGCCAGCGGCCCCGCCTCGGCCTGCACGATCATGATGCTGACGGCGTGCGACAGGATGTCATGCATCTCCCGTGCGATCCGGGCCCGTTCACGCGCCGTCGCCTGCTCGGCCTCGATGCGGTTGGCCCGCTCCAGCTGCGCCGCGCGATCCTCGACGGCCGCCGTGTAGGCCTGCCGGGTGTGGGTGAGCCGCCCGAGCGCGTACGCGGCGCCGAAGACGAAGAAGGAGAACATCAGCTCCTTGGCGTCCTGGGTGTTGAGCGCCACCGAGGGCAGGATCAGCGCCGCGACCAGCGCGGCGATGCCGATCCGGCGGCGCGCCGAGGACAGCGCCGCGACCGTGTAGAGGGCGACGAGCCCCGCGTAGGGCAGCGGTTGGCCGGGGCCGTCCAGGGTCAGCTTGTACGCCGCTTGGGCGGCCAGGACCGCCAGCGTCACCGCGACCGGGGCGCGGCGCCGCCACACGAGGGGCAGCACGCCGAGGGAGGTCATCGCGTAGTCGGCCCAGGTGGCCGGGCGCAGCCCGTCGGGCCGGTCCACGACGAACGGGATCGACACCGCCACCTGCACCAGCAGGGCCAGGCCGATGTCGACCACCCAGCCGTTCACCGTCCGCAGCCGTGCGGCCAGCGTCTCCGTACCCACCCCGTGTCCCCCCGCCCGTCCCGAACAGCGCCCGTCCTACCGCCCGGACAGAATGCCGCACAGCGTGTCCACCCGGTTGGTGGTGATCGAGTCCACGCCGTGCCCGACGAGCCGGCGCATGGTCCGCGCGGTGTCCGCGGTCCACGCCGAGACGAGCATCCCGTCCCCGTGCGCCCGCGCCACCAGCTCCGAACCGACCAGACCGAAGCGGTAGTTGAGCCAGCGCGGCCGCACGGCGTCGACCAGCGAACGCCGCGGCGGGGCGGTGGAGACCCAGCTGAGCGCGATCTCGGCGTGCGGGTCGGCGGCGCGGACGTGCAGCATGGCGACCGGCCCCCCGCAGTAGTGGACGCGCTCGCCCGCCCCGCACTCGCGGACCGTGCCCACCACCGTGCGCACCGTCTCCTCGCCCGCGCCGGGCAGATCGAGCATCACCCGGTGCGCGCCGGCCGTCATCAGAGCCTGCCGCAGCGTGGGAACCCCGCCGCCCGTGACCTCGCGCACCTCCTCGTACGGCAGCTCGGCCAGCGGCCGGTCGAAGTCCCACAGCCGTTTGAGGGTGTCGTCGTGCAGCAGCACGGGTACGCCGTCCCGGGTCGTGCGGACATCGATCTCGACCGCGTCCGCGCCCCGCGCCAGCGCCGAGGCGATGGAGGGCAGGGTGTTCTCGCGGACGCGGTACGGGTCGCCGCGGTGGCCCACGACTGTCACGGTGCGCATGGGGACATTGTGCTGAGCGGCGCCTGGGTCAGCCAGCCGGCCGGCCCGGCGCCGGGGGCCGGGAGGTCAGCGCGCGAGCCACTTCGCGGTGTAGTCGTCGATCTCGCCGGCGAGCCGCGCCTTGCCCGCCGGGTCCAGGAAGGACGCCTCGACGGCGTTCTTGGCGAGGTCGGCCAGGCCCCGCTCGTCCAGGTCCAGGAGGCGGGCGGCGACCGCGTACTCGTTGTTGAGGTCGCTGCCGAACATCGGCGGGTCGTCGCTGTTGACGGTGACCAGGACACCCGCGGCCACCATCTCCCGGACAGGGTGCTGGTCGAGGTCGGGCACCACCCGGGTGGCGAGGTTGGACGTCGGGCAGACCTCCAGGGCGATCCGGTGCTCGGCGAGGTGCTTGAGCAGCGCCGGGTCCTGGGTGGCGCTGGTGCCGTGGCCGATGCGCTCGGCGCGCAGCTCGATCAGCGCGTCCCAGATCGACTGCGGTCCGGTGGACTCTCCCGAGTGCGGCACCGAGTGGAGACCGGCGGCGATGGCCCGGTCGAAGTACGGCTTGAACTGCGGGCGGGGCACACCGATCTCGGGTCCGCCGAGGCCGAAGGAGACCAGGCCCTCGGGGCGCACCGCGTCCTCGGTGGCGAGCCGGGCCGTCTCGGCGGCGGCTTCGAGACCGGCCTCTCCCGGAATGTCGAAGCACCAGCGCAGGACGGTGCCGAATTCGGTCTCGGCGGCCTTGCGGGCGTCCTCGATCGCGTCCATGAACGCCCGCTCGTCGATGCCCCGGCGGGTGGAGGAGAACGGGGTGATGGTCAGCTCGGCGTAGCGGATGTTCTGCCGGGCCATGTCCCGGGCCACCTCGTAGGTGAGAAGGCGCACATCCTCGGGGGTGCGGATCAGGTCGACGACCGAGAGGTAGACCTCGATGAAGTGCGCGAAGTCCGTGAACGTGAAGTAGTCGGCGAGCGCCTCGGGGTCGGTGGGGACCTTCGAGTCGGCGTGGCAGGCGGCGAGTTCGGCCACGATGCGCGGCGACGCGGAGCCGACGTGGTGCACGTGGAGCTCGGCCTTGGGCAGCCCCGCGATGAAGGGGTGCAGATCGGTCATGGGGTCCTCCAGGGGTCTGCCGCGAGGGTCCTCGCGCGGTCGGCGGCGTACGGCCTTCGCCCGTCGGGGATCATGGTAGGCCGGGCGGAGCCGCCCGGAACGCGGGCCGTAGCATGACGGCACCACGATGGGGGAGGCCCATGTCAGACAACACCCAGCAGCCGTCGGGAGGCCAGGAGCCCCGCGACCCCTGGGCGCCGCCGGAGCACAAGGTTCCGCTGGACAAGCCGCCGGTCCACGACCAGCCGACGGTCGTCTCGATGCCCGGCTCCGAGGGTCAGGGTCCTGCCCCGGTCCAGGGCGCTCCCGGCACCGCGCCGGCGCCGGGCCCCTTCCCCGGTCCGCCCGGCCCCGGCTTCGGCGGCCCCACACCGCCGCCCGCGCCCGGCCAGACCGCCCCCGCCGGCTACGGCTACCCCAGCTACCCGCAGCAGCCCGCCCAGGGCTACCCCGGATACCCGGGCCAGCAGCCCGCGTTCGGCTACCCCGGCTGGACCGGGATGCCCGTCCCGCAGAACGGGTTCGGCACCGCCGCGATGGTGCTCGGCATCGCCGCCTGCGTGCTGATGATCTGCACCTGGGGCATCGCCGGGATCGTGCTCGGCGCACTGGCGCTGATCTTCGGGCTGCTCGGCAAGGGCCGGGTCGCCCGCGGTGAGGCGAACAACCGGGGTCAGGCGCTCGCGGGCGTCATCATGGGCATCGTCGGCATCGTGCTCGGCATCCTGATCCTCGTGCTGCTGATCGTGGTGGTGGCCAACGCGCCCAAGCACCACACCACCTACGACGACTACTCGAACTTCCTGGCGTTGGCCTCCTCGGCCCGCTGAGGCATGGCTGCGAGGGAGGGGCCCGCGACGGGCCCCTCCGTCCGGTTCGTCCGGGCCGGGCCCGCTCCCGGGTCCGGGCCCGCGCGATCGCCGGAGGTCAGCGCAGCAGCTCGCGCGCCTCGGTCAGCGCGAAGCCCAGCAGGTTCAGCCCCCGCCACCGCGCCGGGTCCGCCGCCTCCGGTGCGTCCGCCGCGAGGCCTATGCCCCAGATCCGGTCCAGCGGGCTCGCCTCGACCAGCACCCGGCCGCCGGTGCCGAGCAGATACCGCCGCAGCGCCTCGTCCTGGCCGAACTTGTGCAGACTGCCGGCCAGCACGATCCGGTAGCGCTCGCGCTGCCACACCGTGTCGTCGAAGCCCCGCACCAAGCGCCCGGCCTTCTTCGCCAGGGCCGGACTGGCCGCCGCGAGCGCCGCCCGCTCCGCCTCCGGGTCCTGGAACAGCCGCGCCTTCGACGCCATCATCCAGTGCTCGGCCGTGGCGTACTCGACGCCGTCGACCGTGAAGCGTGAGGGCCACCACTGGCTGAAGCAGCTCGGGCCGAGCGTGCCGTCCCGCTTCGCCCGGTGTCCCCAGAAATACAGAAACTTGATCCGTTCACCGTTCTTGACCTGTGCGATCAGCTCGTCCAGCGGCGCGCGATCCCCCGTGATCCCTTCCATGCACGCGAGTCTGGCACGCGCCACTGACACTCCGTCGGGCCGGGACCGCCCCGACGCGACACATGGTCGACAGATTCCGTCGCGTAACCAAAAGGCAACAACGGAATCACTTGTTGGCCAGATGTGCCTCTGCCAGGATCGGCACTCAAATCGAGCTGGAGCTACGAAGAACGTGGGCGACATGGACACCGACACCGGCAATCGCTTTCCCGTGGAGGACCGCTTCCCGGCACAGGACCGCTTCGCGGCCGGGGCCCAGTACATCGGCGGGCGGCTGCGTCCCGGCACCTCCGGACGGTGCCAGGACGTCGTCGACCCGGCGACCGGAGCCACGGTCTACCGCTACGAACTGGCCGGCGCCGCCGACGTCGACGCGGCGGTCGCCGCCGCCAAGGCGGCCTTCCCCGGCTGGGCCGGTGCCGCCCCCGGCGAGCGCTCGGACGCCCTGCACCGGCTCGCGGGGATCCTCGCCGAGCGCGCCGAGGAGTTCGCGCGGGCCGAGTCCCTCCAGTGCGGCAAGCCCCTCAAGCTGAGCCGGGAGTTCGACGTGCCCGGCACCATCGACAACACGGCGTTCTTCGCGGGCGCGGCCCGGCACCTGGAGGGCAGGTCGGCCGGGGAGTACGACGGCGACCACACCTCGTACGTACGGCGTGAGCCCATCGGCGTCATCGGCTCCATCGCGCCCTGGAACTACCCGCTCCAGATGGCCGCCTGGAAGATCCTCCCGGCGATCGCGGCGGGCAACACCATCGTCCTCAAGCCCGCCGAGACCACCCCGCTGACCTCGCTCCTGTTCGCCGAGGCAGCGCGGGACGCCGGGATCCCGGACGGGGTCGTCAACATCGTCTCGGGTGCCGGGAAGGACGCCGGCGAGCACCTCGTCGGACACCCGGACGTCGTGATGACCTCCTTCACCGGGTCCACCGCCGTGGGCAAGCGGGTCGCCGAGATCGCCACCCGCACCGTCAAGCGCATCCACCTCGAACTCGGCGGCAAGGCGCCCTTCGTGGTCTTCGACGACGCCGACCTGGAGGCCGCCGTGCACGGCGCGGTCGCCGGCTCGCTCATCAACTCGGGCCAGGACTGCACCGCCGCCACCCGCGCCTACGTCCAGCGCCCGCTGTACGAGGCCTTCGTCGAGCAGGTCGCCGCCCTGATGGAGACCGTGCGGCTCGGCGACCCGTTCCGCCCGGACACCGACCTCGGCCCGCTGATCTCGCACGTCCACCGCGACCGCGTCGCCGGCTTCGTCGAGCGGGCCAGGGCCTACGCCCGGATCGTCACCGGCGGCGAGGCGCCGAAGAGCGACGGCGCCTACTACCGGCCCACCCTCGTCGCGGACGCCCCCCAGGACAGCGAGGTCGTCCAGGCCGAGATCTTCGGCCCGGTCCTGGTGGCCCTGCCCTTCGACACCGACGACGAGGGCATCGCGCTCGCCAACGACACCCCCTACGGGCTCGCCGCCTCCGCCTGGAGCCGCGACGTGTACCGCACCGGCCGGGCCACCCGCGAGATCAAGGCGGGCTGCGTGTGGATCAACGACCACATCCCGATCCTCAGCGAGATGCCGCACGGCGGCTACAAGGCGAGCGGCAGCGGAAAGGACATGTCGGCGTACTCCTTCGAGGAGTACACGCAGGTCAAGCATGTGATGTACGACAACACAGCGGTGCCGAGGAAGGACTGGCACCGCACGATCTTCGGGGACCGATAGCAGAGGCGGCCCGACCAGGCCTCCGAACCCACCCGAAAGGGCATCCAGCGCATGGAGCAGTACGAGCCCGACCTCCCCCCGGCCCTCCACTCGGCCGGAGCGGGGAGAGCCCCCCTCGCCCCGGCCCAACTGGCGGCCATCCGGCGCAGCATGACCAACGGCCGGGGCGCCCTGACCCGCCGTTCCCTGCTGCGCGCCTCGGGCATGGGCGCGCTCACCGTCGGCGGTCTCGCCGGCCTGAGCGCCTGCGGCATCCCGGCGGCCACCAAGGAGAACGGCACCGGACCGTCCAACGCGGACCACTCCGCCCAGGAGAAGGAGGTCAACTTCTCCAACTGGACGCAGTACATGGACATCAGCGACGACAAGAAGCACCATCCGACGCTGGACGAGTTCACCCGCCGCACCGGGATCCAGGTCAAGTACACCGAGGACATCAACGACAACGTCGAGTTCTTCGGGAAGATCAAGCCGCAGCTCGCGGGCGGCCAGGACACCGGCCGGGACCTCGTGGTGCTCACCGACTGGCTCGCGGCCCGGCTCATCCGGCTCGGCTGGGCGCAGCAGCTCGACCCGGCGCGCCTGCCGCACGCGTACGCCAACCTGGCGCCCCAGTTCCGCATGCCCGACTGGGACCCCGGCCGCGCCTACTCCTACCCCTGGACCGGCATCCCGACCATCATCGCCTACAACGCCAAGGCGACCGGCGGCAAGAAGGTCGACTCCATCACCCAGCTGCTCGACGACCCGAGCCTCAAGGGCCGGGTCGGCTTCCTGTCCGAGATGCGCGACACCATCGGGATGACCCTGCTCGACCTCGGCAAGGACCCGGCGAAGGTCACCGACGCCGACTTCGACGAGGCGATCGGACGGCTCCAGAAGGGCGTCGACACCAAGCAGATCCGCCGCTTCACCGGCAACGACTACACCGGTGACCTGGTGAAGGGCGACCTCGCCGCCTGTGTCGCCTGGGGCGGTGACGTGACCCAGCTGCGCGCCGACAACCCGGACATCAAGTACGCGATCCCGGCCGCCGGGTACATGACGTCGAGCGACAACCTGCTGATCCCGGCGAAGGCCCGCCACCAGAGCAACGCGGAGAAGCTGATCGACTACTACTACGAGCTGCCGGTGGCTGCCAAGCTCGCCGCGTTCATCAACTACCAGTGCCCGGTCGACGGGGTCCGCGACGAACTCGCCAAGATCGACCCGGCGCTCGCGCAGAACGAACTGATCCTGCCGGACCGGGCGATGACCGCGAGGTCGCACGCCTTCCGCTCGCTCAGCGAGGCCGAGGAGACGGCGTACGAGCAGAAGTTCTCCAAGCTCATCGGAGCGTGAGCGCTCCGCGGGTGCGCCCGCTTTTCGGCTGCGGGTGCGTCGTGGCCGGTCGCGCAGTTCCCCGCGCCCCTACGGGCGCTCGCCCTTACCCCCCGTCCTCTCGACCCCCCTGGGACCCCACCCATGACTGACAGCACCGCCGGCGGCGATGTCCGCCTCACCGGGATCAGCAAGACGTACGGCTCCTTCACCGCCGTCCATCCGCTCGAACTGACCGTTCCGCAGGGCTCGTTCTTCGCCCTGCTCGGCGCGTCCGGCTGCGGCAAGACCACCACCCTCCGCATGATCGCGGGGCTGGAGGAGCCGAGCACCGGCACCGTCTTCCTCGGCGACAAGGACGTCACCGACCTGCCGCCGTACAAGCGTCCGGTGAACACCGTCTTCCAGTCCTACGCCCTCTTCCCGCACCTGAACGTCACCGAGAACATCGCCTTCGGGCTGCGCAGGCGGGGCATCAAGTCGGTGAAGAAGCAGGTCGACGACATGCTGGAGCTCGTGCAGCTCGGCGACTTCGCCCAGCGCAAGCCGCACCAGCTCTCCGGCGGCCAGCAGCAGCGCGTGGCGGTCGCCCGCGCGCTCATCAACCACCCCCAGGTGCTGCTCCTGGACGAGCCGCTCGGCGCCCTCGACCTCAAGCTGCGCCGCCAGATGCAGCTGGAGCTCAAGCGCATCCAGACCGAGGTCGGGATCACCTTCATCCACGTCACCCACGACCAGGAGGAGGCCATGACGATGGCCGACACGGTCGCGGTGATGAACGGCGGGCGGGTCGAACAGCTCGGCGCGCCGGCCGAGTTGTACGAGAACCCGCAGACCACGTTCGTCGCGAACTTCCTCGGCACCTCCAACCTCATCGAGGCCGAGGTCGCCGAGAAGACCGGCGAGGACGTGGTGGTCACGGCCGGTGGCGCCAAGCTGCGGCTGCCCGGCGGGCGATGTCCGGCCGCCACCAGCAGCGGCGGCAAGCTCCTCGTCGGCGTACGCCCCGAGAAGATCTCGCTCGCCCACCGCGACGACGAGGGCGCCGTCGCCGAGGGCCGCAACCGCGTCCCCGGCCGCATCGTCGACTCGTCCTTCATCGGCGTCTGCACCCAGTACCTCGTCGACTCCCCGGCGGGCCAGGGCCTCTCGGTCTACGAGCAGAACGTGGACAGGCGCGCGGGGCTCGTTCCCGGCGCCGAGGTCGTCCTGCACTGGAACCCGGCGCACACCTTCGGCCTCGACGCGGCGCAGGCGATCGACGCGGGTGTCGAGAAGGTCGAGGACGCCGCGTGACCGCCCTCGCCGAAGCGCCGGCGGAGCTGCCGCTCCGCAAGGCGTCCACCCGCAAGCGGCTCGTCCCGTACTGGCTGCTGCTGCCCGGCATCCTGTGGCTGATCGTGTTCTTCGCGCTGCCGATGGTGTACCAGGCCTCGACCTCCGTACAGACGGGCTCACTCGAGAAGGGCTTCCAGGTCACCTGGCACTTCCAGACCTACTGGGACGCCTTCAAGGAGTACTACCCGCAGTTCGTCCGCTCGCTGCTGTACGCGGGGACGGCGACCCTGCTGTGCCTGCTGCTGGGCTATCCGCTGGCGTACCTGATCGCCTTCAAGGCGGGCCGCTGGCGCAATGTCGTCCTCGTCCTGGTCATCGCGCCGTTCTTCACCAGCTTCCTGATCCGCACGCTCGCCTGGAAGACGATCCTGGCCGACGGCGGACCCGTGGTGCACGCGCTGGGTTCGCTGCACGTCCTGGACGTCACCAACTGGCTGGGCTGGACCGAGGGCAACCGGGTCCTGGCCACGCCGATGGCGGTGGTGTGCGGGCTCACCTACAACTTCCTGCCCTTCATGATCCTGCCGCTGTACACCTCCCTGGAGCGCATCGACTCCCGGCTGCACGAGGCCGCCGGCGACCTCTACGCGACCCCGGCCACCACCTTCCGCAAGGTGACCTTCCCGCTGTCCATGCCCGGCGTCGTCTCCGGCACCCTGCTCACCTTCATCCCGGCGAGCGGCGACTACGTGAACGCCGAACTGCTCGGCTCCACCGACCAGAAGATGGTCGGCAACGTCATCCAGTCGCAGTTCCTGCGCGTCCTGGACTATCCGACCGCCGCCGCCCTGTCCTTCATCCTGATGGCGATCGTCCTGGTCATGGTCACCGTCTACATCCGCCGAGCCGGGACGGAGGACTTGGTCTGATGAGGTCCATGCCCCTTCTCACGTGGCTGCGCCGCAACCTCGTGGTCATCGCGGGACTCGCGACGCTCGCGTACCTGATCCTGCCGAACATCGTCGTGATGGTGTTCTCGTTCAACAAGCCGAACGGGCGCTTCAACTACTCCTGGACGCGGTTCTCGACCGACGCCTGGCAGGACCCGTGCGGGGTCGCCGACATGTGCGGCTCGCTCTCGCTCTCCCTCCAGATCGCCGTCTGGGCCACGATCGGCGCGACCGCGCTCGGCACGATGATCGCGTTCGCCCTGGTCCGCTACCGGTTCCGGGCGCGCGGCGCGATCAACTCGCTCATCTTCCTGCCGATGGCGATGCCCGAGGTCGTGATGGCCGCCTCCCTGCTCACGCTCTTCCTCAACATGGGCGCGCAGCTGGGCTTCTGGACGATCCTGATCGCCCACATCATGTTCTGCCTCAGCTTCGTCGTCACTGCCGTCAAGGCCCGCGTGATGTCCATGGACCCCCGCCTTGAGGAGGCCGCGCGCGACCTCTACGCCGGGCCCGTCCAGACGTTCCTGCGGGTGACGCTGCCGATCGCGTCGCCCGGCATCGCGGCGGGCGCGCTGCTCGCCTTCGCGCTCTCCTTCGACGACTTCATCATCACCAACTTCAACGCGGGCTCCACCGTGACCTTCCCCATGTTCGTGTGGGGCTCGGCGCAGCGCGGCACGCCCGTGCAGATCAACGTCATCGGGACGGCCATGTTCATCATCGCCGTCGTGGTGGTCACCACCGGACAATTCATTGCGAACCGGCGCAAGAACAGCGCGAAAGCGTAACCCACGCAGTTCCTGAGGGAGTTGAAATCATGGCCGTGACCCGAGCCATGAGCAGTGCGGCAACGAAGTCTCTCGCGGGCGCGAAGCCCGTTCCCTTCTGGCTGGAGGATCCCGGCCGCCCCGAGGCGCTGCCCGCCCTCACCGGCGACGAGAGGTGCGACCTCCTCGTCGTCGGCGGCGGATACAGCGGCCTGTGGACCGCGCTGATCGCCAAGGAGCGCGAGCCCGGCCGCGAGGTCGTCCTCATCGAGGGCAAGGAAATCGGCTGGGCCGCCTCCGGCCGCAACGGCGGCTTCTGCGCCGCCTCCCTCACCCACGGCCTGGGCAACGGCCTGGCCCGCTGGCCCGACGAGCTCGCCCGGCTCGAGGAGCTGGGCGCGGCGAACCTCGACGCCATCGAGGCCGCCGTCGCCCGCTACCGGATCGACTGCGACTTCGAGCGGACCGGCGAGATCGACGTCGCCACCGAGCCCCACCAGCTCGAAGAGCTGCACGAGATGTACGAGGAGGCCACCAGCCTCGGCTTCGGCGGGCTCGAACTCCTCGACGAGGAGGCGTTGCGGGCCGAGGTCGACTCGCCCACCTTCCTCGGCGGCCTCTGGGACCGCGACGGCGTCGCCATGCTCCATCCCGCCAAGCTCGTCTGGGGCCTGAAGCGGGCCTGTCTCGACCTGGGCGTACGGATCTACGAGCACACGCCGGGCCTCTCGCTGGCCCGGGTCGGCACCGGCATGGGCGTGCGCACCCCGTACGGGAAGATCCGCGCCGAGCACGTGGCGCTCGGCACCAATGTGTTCCCCTCGCTGGTCAAGCGGCTGCGGCCGTACACGGTCCCGGTGTATGACTACGCGCTGATGACCGAGCCGCTCAACGCCGCCCAGCTCGCCTCGATCGGCTGGCACGGGCGCCAGGGGCTCGGGGACGCGGCCAACCAGTTCCACTACTTCCGGCTGTCCGCCGACAACCGCATCCTGTGGGGCGGCTACGACGCCGTCTATCCGTACGGCGGGAAGGTGCGCAGCGAGTACGACGACCGGCCCGAGACCTACGCCAAACTCGCCGAGCAGTTCTTCCACTGCTTCCCTCAGCTGGAGGGGCTGGCCTTCAGCCACGCCTGGGGCGGCGCGATCGACACCTGCTCGCGCTTCTCGGCGTTCTTCGGCACCGCGCACGCGGGCCGGGTCGCGTACGCCGCCGGGTACACCGGGCTCGGGGTCGGCGCGACCCGCTTCGGCGCCGAGGTGATGCTCGACCTGCTCGCGGGCGAGCAGACCGAGCGCACCGAACTGGAGATGGTGCGCACCAAGCCCCTGCCCTTCCCGCCGGAGCCGGTGGCCTGGGCGGGCATCGGCATCACCAAGTGGTCGCTGGCCCGCGCCGACGAGCGGGGCGGCCGGCGCAATCTGTGGCTCAGGGCGATGGACCGGGTGGGTCTCGGCTTCGACTCCTGACCCGTCGGCTCGGTGGTCCACCGCGCTTGATCCTCCGTGCGCCCCCGGTCACGCCGGGGGCGCACTTCTTTCGATCATGGTGTGACCCGGTTCACCCCTACGAGGTGGCCGAAGTCGCGTCATAGTCCGGCCCCGCGCCGCTCTCCCCCGGGACGCACCGGGCGCCGCCCGGTGAAGTGGAACCGGATCGGAGGACGGCAATGACTGCCTCGGGGTCGAAGACCGCGGTGGAATGGCTGGCATCGGTGGCACCGGATCCCGACGCCTGCCGGTGGGAATGGGAGCGCAACCCCCTGGGGGTCGCTCTTCTTCCGGCCGGCAGGCGCTGGGACGTACTGATCCTGCCGGGTGAGCTCGGGCACGGCGCGCTGGAGGTGCTGACCCGGCTCGTGGACCGGCCGGGCCCCGTGCTGGCCGACTTCGGTGACGCGCGGGTGGGGTTCTTCGTGCCGCCCGGCACCGCGGGGCGCTGGCTCGGGACGGGGGTGCGCGGCGCGGGCCGCGGCACCTGGATCGTGGTGCCGTACCCGGGCCGGGCGTCGGGCGGGGTGCGCTGGCTGGTGCCGCCCGACGGCTCGGGCACGCTCACCGATCCCGCCCTCCTGGAGCTGGCGATGCACGAGGCGGCGGCCCGGCTCGCGCGCGGGGGGGACTGACGGAAAAAAAGGGGAACCGCCCGGGGCGGCTCGTCGCCGGACATCTTGACAAGCCGATTGGTCTGGACCATGTTGTGCGGACTTCGTGTCTCCATACCCCCTTGCCGGGAGGCAGTCGTGGACCGCACCAGACATCCGGCCCTGTGGCCATCCCTCTGCGCCGCCGTGACGGCGGCCGCACTCGCCGCGGCCGGACTCGTCGCCGTGGCGCCGTCCGCGCGCGCCGCCGACACCGACCTCCTGCGCAACGGCGGCTTCGAATCCGGACTCGACGGCTGGAACTGCACCGCGGGCAGCGGGGCCGCGGTCTCCTCGCCCGTGCACAGCGGCACCGGCGCGCTGCGGGCCACCCCGATGGGCAGCGACAACGCGCAGTGCTCCCAGACCGTGGCCGTCCAGCCCAACTCCGCGTACACGCTGAGCGGTTGGGTGCAGGGCAGCTATGTCTACCTCGGCGCCTCGGGCACCGGCACCACCGACGTGTCGGCCTGGACCCAGTCCGCGCCGTCCTGGCAGCAACTGACGACCACCTTCAGGACCGGCGCGAACACCACGTCGGTGACCGTCTACACACACGGCTGGTACGGCACCGGCGCGTACGGGGCGGACGACGTGACCCTGACCGGTCCCGGCGGCGCCCCCGTCCAGATACCCACCGCCCCCGCCGGGCTCACCGCGTCCGGCGCCACCGCCTCGTCCGTGAACCTGACCTGGTCCGCCTCGGCGGGCGCCACCGGCTACACCGTCTACCGGGACGGCGCCAAGGCGGCCTCGGTGAGCGGGACTTCGGCCACCGTCACGGGTCTGGCGCCCGCCACCTCGTACGCCTTCCAGGTCACCGCGACCAACAGCGCGGGGGAATCCCCGAAGTCGGCCACCGTCACCGCGGCCACCACGTCCGGGGGAGGGAACCCGCCCCCTTCGGGCCACGCGCTGGTCGGCTATCTGCACGCCTCGTTCGCCAACGGCGCGGGCTACACGCGCATGGCGGACGTGCCCGCCGACTGGAACATCATCGACCTCGCCTTCGGCGAACCGACCTCCCCGACCTCCGGCGACATCCGCTTCACCCCGTGCCCGGTCAGCGAATGTCCCACCGTCGAGCCGCTCGCCGACTTCAAGGCGGCCATCAAGGCCAAGCAGGCCGCGGGCAAGAAGGTGCTGATCTCCATCGGCGGCCAGAACGGCCAGGTCCAGCTCACCACGGCCGCCGCCCGCGACACCTTCGTCTCCTCCGTCTCGAAGATCATCGACGACTACGGCCTGGACGGGCTCGACATCGACTTCGAGGGGCACTCCCTGTCGCTCAACACCGGCGACACGGACTTCCGCAGCCCGACGACCCCGGTCGTCGTCAACCTCATCGACGCCCTGAAGACCCTCAAGGCCAAGTACGGCCCGGCGTTCGTCCTGACGATGGCCCCGGAGACGTTCTTCGTGCAGATGGGCTACCAGTACTACGGCTCGGGCCCCTGGGGCGGGCAGGACCCGCGCTGCGGCGCCTACCTCCCGGTCATCTACGCGCTGCGCGACTCCCTGACGCTGCTGCACGTCCAGGACTACAACTCGGGCTCGATCATGGGCCTGGACAACCAGTACCACTCGATGGGCGGATCGGACTTCCACATCGCCATGACGGACATGCTGCTCACCGGCTTCCCGGTGGCGGGCGACGCCGCGAAGACGTTCCCGGCGCTGCGGCCCGATCAGGTGGCCATCGGCCTGCCCGCCTCCAGTCAGGCGGGCAACGGCTGGACCAGCCCGGCCGAGGTCACCAAGACGCTGGACTGCCTGACCAGGAAGGCGAACTGCGGCTCGTACGCGACCCACGGCAGCTGGCCGGGGCTGCGCGGCCTGATGACCTGGTCCATCAACTGGGACCGGTTCAACGGCGGCGAGTTCTCGAAGAACTACGACGCATACCCGTGGAGCTGACCACCAGCAGCGCCCCGCACAGGCAGCAACTGGCCAGCACGTCGAGCGGCCAGTGGTAGCCGTGCAGCACCAGGCCGATGCCCGTCGCCGCCGTCAGCGCCCCCGCGGCGGCGGGCATCGGCCACCGGCGGCGCAGCAAGGGGGAGAGCAGCAGAGCGGCACTCCCGTAGGCCACCATCGCGGTCGCCGTGTGCCCCGAGGGGTAGTAGCCGGTGGCCGGGTCGAACGGGCCCGGGCGGGCGATCCACTCCTTGAGCGGCACCACGAGCAGGGGCACCAGGGCCATCGTCGCGGCGGCGATCAGGGCCCGGCGGCGCAGCCCGTGCCACAGGGCGTACCCGATGGCCAGGGCCAGGACCGGCAGCGCGACCGGCATGCTGCCCAGGTCGGCGAGCGCCTCGGCGAGCCAGGAGGGGCCGTGGCCGGTGAGCGAGGGGTCCACGCGCTCGTCGAGACGGCGCAGCGGGCCGCCGGACGCGACCTGCCAGGTGATCACCGCGAACGCGCAGAGCAGCGCGGCGAAGAGGAAAGCCGGCCGCCCCGGAACAGGGGGGGAGGTTCCGGGGCGGCCGCCTGGACCGGTGTACCGCGCGCCCCGGGGGGTGTGGGGCGGACGGCCATCCGATCGGTGAGGAGTTCCGGAGCCGGAGGCTCCAGTGGTGTGCGCGAGGGCACGACCAGGGCAAGGCTGGGGATGCTCCGCCCTGGAATCACCCGCAGTCCCCTGCGGGCGGGGTGTTTCTCTCATCTGCAGAAACCGTACGGCAGAGGACGGGGGGACCAACAGCGGGAACTCCATCCCGCCATTGGCCCCCCACACCTTCTTCACAGGCGGTGTCACACGCCGGTGAAGGCCTGCTCGATGATGTCCAGGCCCTCGTTCAGCAGGTCCTCGCCGATGACCAGCGGAGGCAGGAAGCGCAGGACGTTGCCGTAGGTGCCGCAGGTCAGGACGAGCAGCCCCTCCGCGTGGCAGGCCTTGGCGAGCGCGCCGGCGGCCTCCGGGTTCGGGGTCTTGGAGGCGCGGTCCTTGACCAGCTCGATGGCGATCATGGCGCCGCGGCCGCGGATGTCGCCGATGATGTCGTACTTCTCGGCCATCGTGGCGAGGCGGGCCTTCATGACCTCCTCGATGCGCTTGGCCTTGCCGTTGAGGTCGAGCTCCTTCATCGTCTCGATCGCGCCGAGCGCGGCGGCGCAGGCCACCGGGTTGCCGCCGTAGGTGCCGCCGAGGCCGCCCGCGTGCGCGGCGTCCATGATCTCGGCGCGGCCCGTGACGGCGGCGAGCGGCAGGCCGCCCGCGATGCCCTTGGCGGTGGTGATCAGGTCCGGGACGATGCCCTCGTCCTCACAGGCGAACCACTGGCCGGTGCGGCAGAAGCCGGACTGGATCTCGTCCGCCACGAAGACGATGCCGTTGTCCTTGGCGAACTGGCTGATCGCGGGCAGGAAGCCCTTGGCGGGCTCGATGAAGCCGCCCTCGCCGAGCACCGGCTCGATGATGATCGCGGCGACGTTGTCCGCGCCGATCTGCTTGTTGATCATGTCGATGGCCTGGGCGGACGCCTCGGCGCCGGCGTTCTCCGGGCCGGTGAGCCAGCGGTAGCCGTAGGCCACCGGCACCCGGTAGACCTCGGGCGCGAACGGGCCGAAGCCGTTCTTGTACGGCATGTTCTTGCTCGTCAGCGCCATCGTCAGGTTGGTGCGGCCGTGGTAGCCGTGGTCGAAGACCACGACGGCCTGGCGCTTGGTGTACGCACGGGCGATCTTGACGGCGTTCTCGACGGCCTCGGCGCCCGAGTTGAACAGCGCGGACTTCTTGGCGTGGTCGCCCGGCGTCAGCTCGGCGAGCTGCTCGGCGACGGCGACGTAGCCCTCGTACGGCGTGACCATGAAGCAGGTGTGCGTGAAGTCCTGCAGCTGGGCGCTCGCGCGGCGCACCACGGCCTCGGCGGAGGCGCCGACCGAGGTCACCGCGATGCCGGAGCCGAAGTCGATCAGGCGGTTGCCGTCGACGTCCTCGATGATGCCGCCGCCCGCGCGCGCGGTGAAGACCGGCAGCGTGGAGCCCACACCGGCGGCGACCGCCGCGAGACGGCGGGCCTGAAGCTCCTGCGACTTCGGGCCGGGGATGGCGGTGACGACGCGGCGCTCCTGCGGGATCGCGCTCATGAGGGGCTCCTGGAGATCTTCTGGGGGATGCGGACGCTTCCTTGGCTTTCCTGGCAGGCTAGAGCGCCCGGCCGGGCCGCGGCATGCTCCGTTCGGTAGTGGTGGGGGTGTGCCCCTTGTCCTCGGCGGACAGTTGCCCCGGATGGGCGCGCGGTGCGCGGCAGCGGTGAACCGACGTGTGCTGCCACTAGATTGAGCGTTCGCACCGCTCGGAACGGACCTGGCTGGTCAGGGGGCAAGGGGTCGATGGACACCGAAGGCACGCACGACGCACGCGGCACCCGTTCGGGGGGCGTCCCACGGCCCGCCGGACCGCCGCCGCGCCCGGCGCTCCCGCCCAGGCCCGTCGAGGCGCCGACGGCCGGGCCCGCCCTCGGCGACTGGCTGCGCACCCCGCGCGCCCCCGCCGAGCCGGGGCTGTGGCGCTTCGGCCACCGGCCGCGCCCGGACGCCGACCCGGACCGGGTGCCCGACCGGGCCCTGCTCGTGGGCGCGCTCGTGGCGCTGCTCGCGGCCACCCTCGTCTGGTCGCTGTGGACCAACGGCTACGTCCCGCACAGCCGGGTCCTGCTCGAACTCTTCACCCCCACCGAGTGGTGGAGCTATCCGCGGCCGCCGCAGGCGCTGACCGCCATCGAGGTCTACAACAGCCTGTTCGCGGCGCTGCTGATCTACGTGTTCGGCCGGATGGGCAACTGGCTGGAGGTCTTCCGCCGGTACGCCGTGGACTGCCCCCAGCCGGAGCGGACCCTGCGCACCGGCCTCGCGGGCGCCCTCGCGGTGTGGCTCGTGATCGGGACCGGTCTGTTCCCCTTCTTCTTCACCATCTGGAGCCTGTTCCCGCTGTCCTGGACCACCGGCGACGGCGACCGGGCGGTGGCCACCTTCGTCAACTACGCCCTGTACGTCGTGGTCGGCGCCGCCGTGCTGTGGCCCTTCGCCAAGGCGGGCGACTGGCTCGGGCAGCTGCGCGGACGCAAGGCCGCTCCCGCGCCGGGGACCCCGGCCGCGCCCCCCGCCGCGCCCGCGCCCTCCCCGGCCGACTGGCCCCAGCTGCGCGCCGCGGGGCAGAGCGCCGCCGCCGACCGGCTCGTGGCGGAGGAGCGGTCCGGGCGCATGAACGACGTCGACTGCGTACGGATCCGGCGCGCCTGGGCCTCGGTGAAGGCCGACCCGTCCCGGCTCGGCGCGTTCACCGAGGCCGTCGCGCACCAGGGCGCGCGGGCCTGTCTGCACCCCTCCGGCGACCGTGATCTGCCCGCCCGCGCGGCCACCCACGACCTGCTGACCTCGCAGGTGCGGATCGGCCGCTACCCCGACACGGAACGCACCCCGGCCGCCCGCAGGGGAGCGGGCGCCGCCGTCGACCCGGCCGCGCTCGGCTCCTCGCTCCTCGCCGTCGGACCGTTCGGCTCGGGCAAGACCCGGCATCTGGTCCGGCCCGTGGTGGAATCGCTCGCCCTCCAGGCGCTCGCCGGGAAGGCCGCCGTCGTCGCGGTGTGCGCGGCGGGCACCCCGCTCGGCCCCGACGACGGCTACGACGTGGTGATCAAGCCGGGCGACGCGGCATCCGCGTACGACCTCGATCTGTACGGCGGCACCACCGATCCCGACGAGGCCGCCGCCCTGCTCGCCGAGGCCTTCGCGGGCGACCTCCCCGAGGTCGACTCGCGGCGCGCGGCGACCGCGCTGGCCCAGCTGCTCGGCCCCTACCGCGCGGCCCACGGGTGTTTCCCCTCCGTCCCCGTCCTGCGTGAACTCCTGGACGGATCGCCGGGCGCGGTGGAAGGCCTCCGGGCACGTCTGGACGCCGAAGCGCACCGCGCCTACCACCGTGAACTCGATGCCCGCGAGCGGCAGTTGGGCTCACCGGGCGACCCGGGGCTCGCGCTCGCCGCGCGCGTCGCGGTGCTCGACCGCCCCGCCTTCGAGGGGTTCTTCGACACCACCGGCGAGAGTCGGCCGTTCTCGCTGCGCTCGCTCGAACACCCCCTGCGGGTGCGGATCGACGTGCCCGAGCGCGGCCACCCGGAGGCGGCCCACCTGCTGACCCGGCTCGTCCTCGCCCAGTTCACCGCGGCGGCCGCCGCCCGCAGGGACCGGTCCCTCTTCGCCTTCCTGGCCGTCGACGACGCCACGCACGCCGTCACCGCCGAGTCCGTACGAGCCCTCCAGCGGCTGCGGAACTGCAACGCCGGGGTGCTGCTCACCCTGCGCGCGCTCGGCGACGTACCGGAGCAGCTGCACACCTCGCTGCTCGGCTCGGTCGGCTGCCACATGGCGTTCTCCGGGGTCACCACCTGGGACGGACGGCTCTTCGCGCAGGCGTGGGGCACCGAGTGGGTCGAGACCACCGAGGTCGCCCAGCACACCGTCTTCGCCGACCAGCCGCTCACCCGCGCGGTCCACGCGCTGCGCAAGCTCGTCACCGGCAAGGCCGTCACCACCGACGCCGTCACGGTGCGCAAGGTCGAGCGGGAGCGCTGGTCGGCCTCCGAGCTCGCCCACCAGGTGCCCGCGGGGCACGCGGTGCTCTCGCTGACGACGGTGAACGGAGAACACGCCCCGCCGCTCCTGGTCGACCTGCGCGGATGAGGCCGGTACCGGTCGGTCGACCGGCGCCCCGGAACCTGGCCGGGCTGGCAAAATGGAGGTGCCCCGTTCATACGGGACGTAGCAATCGCGTCCCGCACCTCCGCCGAAGGTAGCCCGGTCCCATGCCGCCCACGCTCGCCTCGCTCGTCCAGCACTCGGCGCTCAAGCTCACCGTGCGCGCGGGTGAGGAGCACCTGGACCGCCCGGTGCGCTGGGCCCACGTCAGCGAACTCGCCGACCCCGTCCCGTACATGGAGGGCGGCGAGCTGCTGCTCATCACCGCCATGACGCTGGACGCCGAGAACCCCCAGGCCATGCGCCGCTACGTGCGCAGGCTGGCCAGGGCCGGGGTGGTCGGGCTCGGCTTCGCCGTCGGCGTCAACTACGACACCGTGCCGGACGCGCTGCTCACGGCCGCCCGCGAGGAGGGCCTGCCGCTCCTGGAGGTGCCCCGGCGCACCCCGTTCCTGGCCATCTCCAAGGAGGTCTCGGCGGCGATCTCGGCCGACCAGTACCGCGCGGTGACCGCCGGGTTCGCGGCGCAGCGCGAGCTCACCAAGGCGGCCCTCGCCGACGGCCCGTCCGTCCTGATCGCCAAGCTCGCCGCGCACGTCGACGGCTGGGCCGCGCTGTACGACGCCTCCGGCGCGGTCGTGGCCGCCGCCCCGGACTGGGCCGCGCGCCGCGCCGCCCGGCTGACCGCCGACGTCGCCCGGCTGCGCGAACGCGCGGCCCCGGCCAGCGCGGTGGTCGGCGGCGCCGAGGACGCCTCCGGCGACCGCGTCGAGCTCCAGTCGCTCGGCACCGGACGCCGGGTGCGCGGCGCGCTCGCCGTCGGCACGGGGGCGCCGCTCGGCACGGCGGAGCGGTACGCCGTGCACTCCGCGGTCGCCCTGCTGACCCTGACGACCGAACGCTCCCGGTCCCTCCAGGCGGCCGAACAACGCCTGGGCGCGGCGGTCCTGCGCATGCTCCTGTCCGGCCAGCAGGACCACGCCCGCGCGGTCGCGGGCGATCTCTACGGCGGGCTCCTGGACGCGCCGTTCCGCCTGGTCGTCGCCGAGGTCGCGGGCGAGGGCGAGCCCGCCGGGCTCGCCGCGCTCGCCGAGGCCATGGAGTCGGCCGCCGCCCGCGGCGGCGAGGCGGTGCTCGTGGTGCCCGACGGCCGGCGGCTCGTTGTGCTCGCCACCGACGGCGGCGAGGCCGTCACCGCCTGCCAGCGGCACGAGGACGCCGAGGGCGAGGAACTCGTCGTCGGGCTCTCCGCCCCGGCCGGGCCGATCGCGGCGGCCTCCGCCTACAAGCAGGCCGAGCAGGCGCTCTCGGTGGCCCGGCGGCGCGGCAAACGGCTCGTCGAGCACGAGGACCTCGCGGCGGGGTCCGTCCTGCCGCTCCTGGCCGACGACGCGGTGCGGGCCTTCGCGGACGGGATGCTGCGGGCGCTGTACGAGCACGACGCCACGGGGCGCGGGGATCTGGTCGCCTCGCTGCGGGCGTGGCTGTCGCGGCACGGGCAGTGGGACGCGGCGGCGGCGGACCTGGGGGTGCACCGGCACACTCTCCGGTACCGGATTCGGCGGGTCGAGGAGATCCTGGGGCGGTCCCTGGAGGACCCCGATGTCCGCATGGAGCTGTGGCTGGCCCTGAAGGCGACGTCTGCCTCCGGGGGCTGAATTTCTCCCCGCCCCGCCCCTTCCCGAGACCCTCCGGGGGCTTCGTTCGGCCGCGAGCCGAGGCCGCTTCCCGCGCGTTCCCCGCGCCCCATCCACCCTCTTCGGTCTGCGCACCGTGCCCGCTTCCCGCGCAGTTCCCCGCGCCCCTCAACCCGCTCTCGCCTGCGGACCGTGCCCGCTTCTCGCGCAGTTCCCCGCGCCCCTTGGCGGCACCGGTGCAGAGCCTCTGAAAGGGTGGGCGGGGATGACAAAGCGGCGTATGCCGGGGGGGCGACCACTCCACCTCGGACAAACACACGCCCCCGCCCCCCGGCCTACGGTGAGGGCATGACTGCTACCCACGCCTTCTGGCTCGCCGGCCGCGAGGCCACCGGCGACGACAGCTTCGATGTCACTTCGCCCTGGGACGGCCGGCTCGTCGCCTCGGTCAGCGTCCCCACCGACGCCCAGGTCGAGGAGGCCGTGGCCGCGGCCCACGCGGTGGTGGAGGAGTTCGCGGCGACCCCCGCGCACGTACGGGCCGCCGCCCTCGACCACGTGTCCAAGCGGCTCGCCGAGCGCACCGAGGAGATCGCGCAGCTGATCTCCGCCGAGAACGGCAAGCCCATCAAGTGGGCCCGCGGCGAGGTCGGCCGCGCGGTGTCCGTGTTCCGTTTCGCGGCCGAGGAGGCCCGGCGCTTCAACGGCGGCGAGGCCCAGCGCCTCGACACCGACGGCGGCGGCGTGGGCCGCCTCGCCCTGACCCGCCGCTTCCCCAAGGGCGTCGTCCTCGGCATCGCGCCGTTCAACTTCCCGCTGAACCTGTGCGCCCACAAGGTCGCCCCGGCCATCGCGGTGGGCGCGCCGATCGTCCTGAAGCCCGCCCCCGCGACCCCGCTGTCGGGCCTCGTCCTCGGCGAGCTGCTCGCCGAGACCGAGCTGCCCGCCGGCTCGTGGAGCATCCTGCCGGTCGCCAACGACAAGATGCCGGCCCTGGTGCAGGACGACCGCCTCCCGGTCATCTCCTTCACCGGCTCCGACAAGGTCGGCTACGCGATCATGGACTCGGTGCCGCGCAAGCACTGCACCCTGGAGCTCGGCGGCAACGGCGCGGCCGTCGTCCTGGGCGACTGGGCCTCGGAGGAGGACCTGGACTGGGCGGCGACCCGCATCGCCACCTTCTCCAACTACCAGGGCGGCCAGTCCTGCATCTCCGTGCAGCGCGTCATCGCGGACGCCGCGGTGTACGACCGGCTCCTTCCGAAGATCGTCGCGGCCGTCGAGGCGCAGGTCACCGGTGACCCGTCCGACTCCGCCACCGACGTCGGCCCGCTGGTCAGCGAGGACGCCGCCCGCCGCGTCGAGACCTGGGTCGACGAGGCCGTACAGGCCGGTGCCAAGCTGCTCACCGGCGGCGAGCGCGACGGCGCCTCCTACGCGCCCACCGTGCTCACCGAGCTGCCCGCCGACACCACCCTCGCCTGCGAGGAGGTCTTCGGACCGGTCCTGACCGTGCAGAAGGTGGACGGCGAGGCCGAGGCGTTCGCCGCGGTCAACTCCTCCAAGTACGGCCTCCAGGCAGGGGTGTTCACGCACGACCTGCAGACCGCCTTCCGCGCCCACCGGGCCCTGGAGGTCGGCGGCGTGATCATCGGCGACGTGCCGTCCTACCGCGCCGACCAGATGCCGTACGGCGGCGCCAAGGCCTCCGGCGTGGGCCGCGAGGGCGTGCGCTACGCGATGGACGACTACACCTACGAGCGCGTCCTCGTCCTGACGGGCCTCGCCCTGTAGTCACCCGGCGCAGCGAGACCGGCGGCCGGAACCCACTGTGCGGGGGTTCCGGCCGCCGTCGTACGCCCGGGCAGGCGCGAGGGGTGGTCCAAGTGCCGGGAATCGGGTACATACGGACGAGTAGCACCACCCGGTAACGGGCAGCCGCCCGCACCCGTCAGCCCGCGGCGAGGAGAACCCCTCAATGACCGCACCACAGCACACGCCCAAGGTCTCCGAGCGCGAGGCGCGCCAGGTCGCCGAGGCCGCCCGCGAGCAGGACTGGCGCAAGCCCAGCTTCGCGAAGGAACTCTTCCTCGGCCGGCTGCGCCTCGATCTGATCCACCCCCATCCGCTGCCCGCGCCGGACGACGTGGAGCGCGGCGAGGCCTTCCTCGCCAAGATGCGCGACTTCTGCGAGACCCGCGTGGACGGACGCCTCATCGAGCGCGAGTCGCGGATCCCCGACGAGGTGGTCAACGGGCTCAAGGAGCTCGGCGCCTTCGGGATGAAGATCGACACGAAGTACGGCGGCCTGGGCCTGACCCAGGTCTACTACAACAAGGCGCTCACGCTGGCCGGTTCGGCCAGCCCGGCGATCGGCGCGCTCCTCTCCGCGCACCAGTCGATCGGCGTGCCCCAGCCGCTCAAGCTGTTCGGCACCCAGGAGCAGAAGGACACCTTCCTGCCGCGCTGTGCCCGTACCGACATCTCCGCCTTCCTGCTCACCGAGCCCGACGTGGGCTCCGACCCGGCCCGGCTCGCGACCGCCGCGGTGCCCGACGGCGACGACTACGTCCTGGACGGCGTGAAGCTGTGGACCACCAACGGCGTCGTCGCCGACCTGCTCGTGGTGATGGCCAGGGTGCCGAGGTCCGAGGGCCACAACGGCGGCATCACGGCCTTCGTCGTCGAGGCGGACTCGCCGGGCGTCACCGTGGAGAACCGCAACGCCTTCATGGGCCTGCGCGGCATCGAGAACGGCGTGACCCGCTTCCACCAGGTCCGGGTCCCGGCGGCCCACCGGATCGGCCCCGAGGGCTCCGGCCTCAAGATCGCCCTGACCACGCTCAACACCGGCCGCCTCTCACTGCCCGCGCTCTGTGTCGGCGGCGGCAAGTGGTGTCTGAAGATCGCCCGTGAATGGGCGGGCGTCCGCGAGCAGTGGGGCCGGCCGGTCGCCCGGCACGAGGCGGTCGGCGCGAAGATCTCCTTCATCGCGGCCACCACGTTCGCCCTCGAAGCCATGACCGACCTCTCCTCGCAGATGGCCGACGAGGACCGCAACGACATCCGCATCGAGGCGGCCCTGGCCAAGCTGTACGGGTCCGAGATGGCCTGGCTGATGACGGACGAGCTGGTCCAGATCCGCGGCGGCCGCGGTTTCGAGACCGCCGACTCGCTCGCCGCCCGCGGGGAGCGGGCCGTACCCGCCGAGCAGATGCTCCGCGACATGCGGATCAACCGGATCTTCGAGGGCTCGACGGAGATCATGCACCTGCTGATCGCGCGGGAGGCGGTCGATGCCCACCTGTCCGTGGCGGGCGATCTGATCGACCCCGACAAGTCCCTCCAGGACAAGGCGAAGGCGGGCGCGGGCGCGGCCGGGTTCTACGCCAAGTGGCTGCCCAAGCTGGTCGCGGGACCGGGTCAACTCCCGCGCTCGTACGCCGAGTTCGGCCCGCTCGCACAGCATCTGCGGTACGCCGAGCGCTCCGCGCGCAAGCTCGCCCGCTCGACGTTCTACGCGATGTCACGCTGGCAGGGCCGGATGGAGACCAAGCAGGGCTTCCTCGGCCGGATCGTCGACATCGGGGCCGAGCTGTTCGCGATGAGCGCGGCCTGTGTGCGGGCCGAGCACCTGCGCGCCACCGGCGAGAACGGCCGCGAGGCGCTCCAACTGGCCGACGCGTTCTGCCGCCAGTCCCGCATCCGCGTGGAGGAGCTCTTCACGCGCCTGTGGAGCAACACCGACGACCTCGACCGCAAGATCGTGGACGAGGTGCTCGCGGGTTCGTACACCTGGCTGGAAGAGGGCGTCCTCGACCCCTCCGACGACGGCCCCTGGATCGCGGACGCGACCCCGGGTCCGGCCAAGCGCGACAACGTCCACCGCCCCATCCGCTGAGCGGCGGCCGGACCCCGGGTGGCGGAGCAAAAGGTTCCGCTCGGTCGCCCGGGGGCCGCGGGCGCCGCCCCGACAGCGGGGTACGGGACGGCGCCCGCGCACTCGTCCCGGTCTTCTTGGCAGGAGCGCTGTTCGGCCGCACAGCGGATGCGGCAACAATGGGGGCATGAGCGACTGCCCAGCCCCCCTCGCCGACCCCCACATCGCCTTCGATCCAGCCGTTGGCCGACGCGATGTGGTGGTCCTCGGATCCACCGGGTCCATCGGTACCCAGGCCATCGACCTGGTCCTGCGCAACCCCGACCGCTTCCGCGTGACCGCGCTCTCCGCGGCCGGCGGACGGGTCGAGCTGCTGGCCGAGCAGGCGCGCCGGCTCGGGGTCCGTGCCGTCGCGGTGGCCCGCGAGGACGCGGTGCCCGCGCTGCGCGAGGCGCTGGCGGCGCGGTACGGCGGCGAGCGGCTGCCCGAGATCCTCGCCGGCCCCGACGCGGCCACCGAGCTCGCGGGCTCGCCGTGCCACACCGTGCTCAACGGAATCACCGGCTCCATCGGGCTCGCCCCGACACTGGCCGCCCTGGAGGCCGGCCGCACCCTCGCGCTCGCCAACAAGGAGTCGCTGATCGTCGGCGGCCCGCTCGTCAAGGCGATCGCCGAGCCGGGCCAGATCATCCCCGTCGACTCGGAGCACGCCGCGCTCTTCCAGGCGCTCGCCGCGGGCAAGCGCGCCGATGTGCGCAAGCTCGTGGTGACCGCGTCCGGCGGCCCGTTCCGGGGGCGCACCAGGAGCGAGCTCGCGGACGTCACCCCGGCCGACGCGCTGGCCCACCCCACCTGGGCGATGGGCCCCGTCATCACCGTCAACTCCGCGACCCTCGTCAACAAGGGCCTGGAGGTGATCGAGGCGCACCTGCTCTACGACATCCCGTTCTCGCGCATCGAGGTCGTCGTCCACCCGCAGTCCTACGTGCACTCCATGGTCGAGTTCACCGACGGCTCCACGCTGGCCCAGGCCACCCCGCCGGACATGCGCGGGCCGATCGCGATCGGGCTCGGCTGGCCCGAGCGGATTCCCGACGCGGCCCCCGCCTTCGACTGGTCCAAGGCCTCGACCTGGGAGTTCTTCCCTCTCGACAACGACGCGTTCCCCTCGGTGGGACTCGCCCGGCACGTCGGGGAACTGGGCGGGACGGCTCCGGCGGTGTTCAATGCCGCGAACGAGGAGTGCGTGGACGCGTTCCTGGCCGGGCGGCTCCCGTTCAGCGGGATCATGGAGACGGTGACGGAGGTCGTCACCGAACACGGAACGCCCTCGGCGGGAACTTCCCTCACGGTCTCGGACGTCCTGGAAGCGGAGACCTGGGCACGCGCCCGGGCCCGGGAACTCGCGGTGAAGGCGACAGCGGAGGCACGCGCATGACGATCCTGTTGACGGTCCTCGGCATAGCGCTCTTCGCCGTCGGGCTGCTCATCTCCATCGCGTGGCACGAGCTGGGCCACCTCTCCACGGCCAAGCTCTTCGGCATCCGCGTGCCCCAGTACATGGTGGGCTTCGGCCCGACGATCTGGTCGCGCAAGAAGGGCGATACGGAGTACGGGATCAAAGCGGTGCCGGCCGGCGGCTACATCCGCATGATCGGCATGTTCCCGCCCGGCGCGGACGGCCGCATAGAGGCCCGGTCGACCTCGCCGTTCCGCGGCATGATCGAGGACGCCAGGGCGGCGGCCTTCGAGGAGCTCCAGCCCGGCGACGAGGACCGGCTCTTCTACACGCGCAAGCCGTGGAAGCGCGTCATCGTCATGTTCGCGGGCCCGTTCATGAACCTGATCCTCGCGGTCGCGATCTTCCTCACCGTGCTGATGGGCTTCGGCATGGCGGCCCAGACCACCGAGGTCGCAGGCGTCCAGAAGTGCGTGATCGCGCAGAGCGAGAAGCGCGAGACCTGCAAGCCGGGCGACGCGGTCTCGCCCGCCGAGGCCGCGGGTCTGAAGACCGGCGACAAGATCGTCGCGTTCAACGACAAACCAGTGAAGAACTGGTCGGACCTCTCCGACCGCATCCGCGAGACCATCGGCCCGGCCACGGTCACCGTCGAGCGCGCCGGTCAGCAGGTCGTCCTGCACCCCACGCTGGCCAAGAACATGGTGTCCAAGAAGGACGCCGACGGCCAGGCCGTCCCCGACCAGTACGTTCCGGCCGGCTACCTCGGCTTCGCCCCCAAGACCGAGATCCAGCCGCTCACCTTCGGCGAGTCCGTGAACCGCATGGGCGACATGGTGCAGAACGGCGTGCACTCGATCATCGCCCTGCCCGGCAAGATTCCGGACCTGTGGAACGCGGCCTTCGACGGCGGCGAGCGCAAGGCCGACTCCCCGGTCGGCGTGGTCGGCGCGGCCCGGCTCAGCGGTGAGGTGCTCAACCTGGACGCCCCGACGCCGAACATCATCGCCACGTTCCTGTTCCTGCTCGCGGGCTTCAATCTGTCGCTGTTCCTCTTCAACATGCTGCCGCTGCTGCCGCTGGACGGCGGCCACATCGCGGGAGCCCTGTGGGAGTCGCTGCGCCGCAACGTCGCCCGCGTCCTCAAGCGCGCCGACCCGGGCCCGTTCGACGTGGCCAAGCTGATGCCGGTCGCGTACGTGGTGGCCGGAATCTTCATCTGCTTCACGCTGCTCGTCCTGGTGGCGGACGTGGTGAACCCGGTGAAGATGACCTGACGGTCGCGCGGGACACGTCTGGCCGTACGAGGGGGCGTACGCGGATGACGGACGCGGACGGGGGCGGCTCGGGCGCACAGCGTGCCCGAGCCGCCCCTTCGCGTGAACTCCGGGGGCACTGTGTGCCCGGGGGCCCCACGGTGACGTAACCTCGAAGGCTGGAGCCCGCCGATCTCGGGACCTTGATCCACACCTTGGGGTTGCACAGCAGATGACTGCGATTTCACTGGGAATGCCGTCCGTACCGACCAGGCTCGCCGAGCGTCGCAAGAGCCGTCAGATCCAGGTCGGTTCCGTGGCGGTGGGCGGGGACGCACCCGTCTCGGTGCAGTCCATGACGACGACGCGGACGTCGGACATTGGTGCGACGTTGCAGCAGATCGCCGAGTTGACGGCGTCGGGCTGTCAGATCGTGCGGGTGG
>NZ_QOLA01000023.1 GCF_003324565.1 Streptomyces sp. SDr-06
CGCGCCCGTGCTGTGGAGCGGGGGTCCGCGTCAGAGGAGCCCCAGGTCCAGCAGGTGATGATCGCGGTCGTGGTGCCAGCCGTGGTGATGGTGGCAGTCACCGTCGTGATCGTGGTCGTGTGCCGCTACGCGCGGGGCGGCCTGCGGAGCCGCCTGGGCGGTCGCGGCGGCGGGGACTATGACGGCGGCGGAAAGCGCGACCACAACGGCGGCGCGTCGGATGAGGCTCACAGTGAACTCCACGTTCGGTGGAAAAAGCGGACACTCCGACGCTAGGTCGACCCTCCGGGGTTGTCGCGCTGAGCGACCGTACGGCTACTCCGTGTGTGGGCCGCCGGTGCGACCCACCCCGCTCAGTGCGCGCTGATGTCCGTGATGTCGGTGTAGCCCTCGATGTCCCGGGGGTCACGCGAACCCGGGCCCACGTAGCGGGCCGACGGCCGCACCAGACGGCCCGTCCGCTTCTGCTCCAGGATGTGCGCCGACCAGCCCGCCGTCCGCGCGCAGGTGAACATCGACGTGAACATGTGCGCCGGGACCTCCGCGAAGTCCAGGACGATCGCCGCCCAGAACTCCACGTTCGTGGCCAGCACCCGGTCGGGCCGACGCGCGTGCAGCTCGTCCAGGGCCGCCTTCTCCAGGGCCTCCGCCACCTCGAAGCGGGGCGCGCCCAGCTCCTTCGCGGTGCGGCGCAGCACCCGGGCGCGCGGGTCCTCGGCACGGTAGACGCGGTGCCCGAAGCCCATCAGGCGCTCGCCGTTGTCCAGGGCCTGCTTCACGTACGCCGTCGCGTCGCCGGTCCGCTCGATCTCCTCGATCATGCCGAGCACCCGGGAGGGGGCGCCGCCGTGCAGCGGGCCGGACATCGCGCCGACCGCGCCGGACAGCGCGGCCGCGACGTCGGCGCCGGTCGAGGCGATGACGCGGGCGGTGAACGTCGAGGCGTTCATGCCGTGCTCGGCGGCGCTCGTCCAGTACGCGTCCACCGCCTTGACGTGCTTGGGGTCCGGCTCGCCGCGCCAGCGGATCATGAACCGCTCGACGATGGACTCCGCCTTGTCGATCTCCCGCTGCGGCACCATCGGCAGGCCCTGCCCGCGCGCCGACTGGGCGACGTACGACAGCGCCATGACGGCGGCCCGCGCCAGGTTGTCGCGGGCGGTGCGCTCGTCGATGTCGAGCAGCGGCTTGAGTCCCCACACCGGCGCCAGCATGGCCAGCGCGGACTGCACGTCCACCCGGATGTCCCCGGAGTGGACCGGGATCGGGAACGGCTCGGCCGGCGGCAGGCCGGGGTTGAACGCGCCGTCGACCAGGAGGCCCCACACGTTTCCGAACGAGACGTGCCCGACCAGGTCCTCGATGTCGACGCCCCGGTAGCGAAGGGCGCCGCCCTCCTTGTCCGGTTCGGCGATCTCCGTCTCGAACGCGACGACTCCCTCAAGTCCGGGTACGAAGTCGGACATCAGGCGGCTCCTCAAGATGTGTGCGTCGGGCTGCGGGCGGCCCCTGCCGCCCCGGGTCCCTCGGTCATGCCCCGTACGGCAGTCAGGAACCCCGCCGTGGGCCCTCACGTGTATGGAGGCCACAGTGGCCCAGCCGAGAGTTTGGCGGGTCCCGCCGATGCGGGGAAGCGTGACATCCGGCACACTGCCGCAATTCGTCGGCTCAGGGTTAACGCCCCGCCGCCGCGGGCAGACTGGGCTCCCGCCGGGCGGACGGCGACGGTGCGGCAGGATGGGTGCGTGACCGACCTGGACCCCGCAGCGATGCGCGAGCAGTACCGCACCACCCTCCTCGCGGAGGAGGACCTGGCCGCCACGCCCATGGCGCAGTTCGCGCGCTGGTTCAAGGAGGCCGTGGCCGGGGGGCTGCACGAGCCCAACGCGATGGTCGTCGCCACCGCCACCCCCGACGGCCGCCCCTCCACCCGCACGGTGCTCCTGAAGTCCTACGACGAGCACGGCTTCGTCTTCTTCACCAACTACGCCTCGCGCAAGGCCGCCGAACTCACGGCCAACCCGTACGTCTCGCTGCTCTTCCCCTGGCACCAGCTGGCCCGCCAGGTCATCGTCACCGGCACCGCCTCCCGCGTCTCGCGCGAGGAGACCGAGCGCTACTTCCGCAGCCGCCCGCACGGCTCCCGGCTCGGCGCCTGGGCCAGCGCCCAGTCCACCGTCATCGCCTCCCGCGCCGAACTGACCGCCCGCTACGAGGAGTTGGCGGCCCGCTACCCCGAGGGTAGCGAGGTCCCGGCGCCCGAGCGGTGGGGCGGCTTCCGGGTCGCCCCGGAGGCCGTCGAGTTCTGGCAGGGCCACGAGAACCGCCTGCACGACCGGCTGCGGTACGCCGCCGACGGCGCGGCCTGGCGGGTGGACCGCCTCGCTCCCTGACCTGGGCCGCACGGCCCCGGGCAAGCAGAAACCCGCGGGCTCGGGTTCCTCCGGAGAGGAGCCGGCCGGACGTACCGGCGAGCCCGCGGGTCGGTGACTGCTGGGAAATTGGCCGACGTCATGCCGGCCCCGCACTAGGAGTGCGACTGGCAGGCGTCAGCCCGCAGCCACCTCACGCGTCCGGTTTGCATACATCTGTCAAACCACCTCCCTTCTCGTGTGCACCACACATTAGGCAGCCGTCCGGGGCCCCTCAACCGATTTATTCGGCGCCCGCCCGCTCCCCGGCACCGCGCTCCACACAGAACTCGTTTCCCTCGATGTCGGCCAGGGTGAGCCAGCCCGTGCCGTCCGGGCGGCGGTGGTCGGCGACGAGGGTGGCGCCCAGGGCCACCAGGCGGTCGGCCTCCTCGTCGCGGGTGCGGTCCTGGGGCTGGAGGTCGAGGTGGACGCGGTTCTTCACCGACTTGGCGTCCGGCACCGCGATGAAGAGCAGCGAGATGCCGTCGGCGGTGACGAGCGCCTCCGGGTCGCCGGGCACGTCGTCCTCGCCCAGGGAGCCGTCGAGCGCCTCGGCCCAGAAGGCGCCGAGCCGGTGGGCGTCGGCGCAGTCGATGGTCACATGACGTACGAGAGAGGTCATGGGCGTCACTATGGGCACGCCCGGCCGAGGCGTCCAGGGGCGGCCGGTAACCGCCGTCGGCCGGAAGGGATTTCGCCGAAGTCGGTGTGGGCTGCGTCACGTTCGAGTTGAATGATCCGACGTGCGTGAGTCCGCGCGTCAGCCGCGTGATGCGGCGACCACGTCCTGCAGGGGGTGCCAGGATGAGTGCTTCCCGGAGTGAGACCGCCAGTGCGCCGGTTCCGGACGGGACCGGAGCCGGGCCCGCGGGCCCGGCCGAACCCGGCGGAGACCTCCTCGCCGCGCTGCTCGACGGGATGGACGTCGCGCTGTGCGCCTTCGACGCGGACGGCGTGGTCACCCACTGGAACCGCGAGGCCGAGCGGATCCTCGGCTGGCCGTCCGAGGAGGCCGTCGGGCGCCGGGGGTTCACGGGCTGGGCGGTGCGGCCCGCCGACGCCGACGAGGTGCGCGAACGGCTGATGGCGGTGATGGACGCACCGGGCCGCCAGGTGCACGAGTTCGCCCTCCTGCGCAAGGACGGCAGCCGCGTCCTGGTGCGTACGCAGACGGCGGGCGTCCGGGGCGCCGACGGCAACCCGGCCGGGGTGTACTGCGCGTTCAGCGAGGTGCACGCGCAGATCGACCTGGAGCGGTCCATCGCGCTGAGCGAGGCGCTGTTCGAGGACGGGTCCTGGGGCGTCGTCCTGGTCGACGTGGACCTGCGGCCCACCATCGTCAACGCCTACGCCGCCCGCGCGCTCGGCACCGGACGCGCGACCCTGCTCGGGCGTCCGCTGGGCGAGTTGATCGTCCAGGGCGTCGAGGAACTGGAGGGCGCGCTCCAGCACGTCCTGGCCGAGGGCGCTCCGGCCAGCCCCGCCGAGGTGTGGGTGACGCTGCGCACCGCGGAGGGCGAGCGGCGGCGCTGCTGGCGCAGCGGATTCCTGAGGCTGGCGTCGCCGCTGGCGGAAGAACCGGTTCCGCTCGGGGTCGGCTGGCTCTTCCAGGACGTGACCGAGGCGAAGCTCGCCGAACAGGAGATGGACCGGCTCCGCTTCCGCTCCAATCAGCTGCACCGTGCCGCGCGGGCCGCCGCCGAGTGCGAGGACCCGATGGAGGCGGTGACCTGCCACCTGGACTTCGCGCTGGCCGGTTTCGCCGACCACGCGCTGGTGGACCTGGCCGTGGGGGAGCGCCTCGTACGGGCCGCGGCCACCCCGGCCGGTGCGCCGGGCCCGGCCGCGCCGGTGGTCGGCGGCGGCATCCCGGTGCGCTATCCGGCGGGCCACCCCGCGCTCCAGGCGGTCGACCGCATCGGCTCCGTCCGGGCGAGTGCGGGGGGCGCGGACGAGGAGTGGGCCCTGGAGCGCCAGTGGCCGCCCGACACGGCGCACGCCCTGTGCGCGGTGCTGCGCAGCCGGGGCCGCACCCTGGGGGTGCTGACCTTCCTGCGCACGGCGGGCCGGCCGGCCTTCGAGCGGCCGGACGCGGCGTATGCGGAGAGTGTGGCGGCGCGGGTGGCGACGGGGGTGGACCTGGCCGGGGTGGTCCCCGCGACCCCCTGACCGCCGTCCGTCCACCCGGGCGCGGGTACGGGGCCGCTCGCGCCACCCCGCCCGGGGTCCCAGCGCGTATCCGCTCCGTGGGGGGTCTTTTGTCTGCGGGCCGTGCGTGGCTGGTCGCGCCGTTCCCCGCGCCCCTGGGGGGCGGGTGCAAGGGGAGCGCTTCCTCTGCACCCTGGGGGTGTCTTCTGTCTGCGGGCCGGACGTGGTTGGTCGGGCCGTTCCCCGCGCCCCTGGCTGTCCGGTGTGGGGTGGTCGAGCGATCTCCACGCTCCCGGGGGCCGTCCTTTGTCCGCAGGCCGTGGACGGCTGGTCGCGCAGTTCCCCGCGCCCCTGGGTGTCCGCTCCGTGGGGGGTCTTTTGTCTGCGGGTCGTGCGTGCTTTCTCGCGCAGTTCCCCGCGCCCCTAGGTATCCGGTGCGGGGCGAGTGCTTTCTCTGCTCCCCAGGGGCGTCTTTGACCGCGGGCAGTGGACCGCTGGTCGCGCCGTTCCCCGCGCCCCTGGGCGCCCTGTTGGGATGGCCTTGCGGGCTTGGGGTCCCCTTCGGCCCGGGGAGGCAGAATCAGCCCCTCCGGCGTTTGAGGAGCGGGGTCCGGGGCGGAGCCCCGTGTCCGGCGGGGGCGGAGGTCCGAGAGGGGCCCGGGGCGGGGCCGGGGCACCGAGAACCCGGCGGGGCCTCAGTGGCGGAAGAAGATGCGGTCGCCGTATTCCGACATCACGCGGCCGTTCCACTCGTGGCCCCCGTCGACGTTCCCGGAACGCAGCAGCGGGGGCTCGATGCCGCGGGACACCAGGGCCTCCGCGGCCGCGGCCATCGTCGCCTGCATCAGCGCGCTGGTGACCACGGTGGACGCGGGTGCGAAGGGCGCCTCGATGCCGTCGTGGGTCAACTCGGCGTCGCCGACCGCGATCTTGCTGTCCAGCACGATGTCGCAGTGGTCGCGCAGGAACGTACCCGAGACGTGCCGCGACCTGGTGCCCTCGGCGTACGCCAGCGAGGTGACCCCGATGACCTTGAGGCCGAGCGCCCGCGCGTTCATCGCCATCTCCACCGGCAGCGCGTTGCGCCCGGACAGGGAGATGATCACGAGTACGTCGCCGGACCTGGCGGGGCTGGAGTCGAGCACCGCGCCCGCGAGCCCGTCGACCCGTTCGAGGGCGGAGCCGAGGGTGGCGGGCATGACGTCGACGCCGACCACCCCGGGCACCGCGAGGAGGTTCATCAGGGCGAACCCGCCGGCCCGGTAGACCACGTCCTGCGCGGCGAGCGAGGAGTGTCCGGCGCCGAAGGCGAAGAGCCGGCCGCCCGCCTCGACGGTGTCGGCGATCAGGGACCCGGCGGCCGCGATGTTCAGCGACTCCTCCTCCCGCACCCGTCCCAGGAGCCCGATCGCGGCGTCGAAGAACTGACCGGCCAGCTTGCTCTCGCTCATCGCCGAGGACCCTTTCCGGGGTGGGGTTACGACCGTGCGCCGATCACGGTGCGGTCTGGACCTTTCCCCTGTCAATACGGTCTCGCCGGGCGGCTGGTCAAGACGGCGACGGCCACCGCGGCACGGTTGTCAGCGCGATGCGTCAGAATTGCTTCAGGGCCAGCGGTACGACGTTTTTATGTCACAGCATCGAGGGGCACGTATGTCCGGACTGATCGACACCACGGAGATGTATCTCCGCACCATCCTCGAGCTCGAGGAGGAGGGTGTGGTCCCCATGCGCGCCCGCATCGCCGAGCGCCTGGACCAGAGCGGCCCGACGGTGAGCCAGACGGTGGCGCGCATGGAGCGCGACGGCCTGGTGCAGGTCGCGGGCGACCGCCACCTGGAGCTGACCGACGAGGGCCGCCGCCTGGCGACGCGGGTCATGCGCAAGCACCGGCTCGCCGAGTGCCTGCTCGTCGACGTGATCGGCCTGGAGTGGGAGCAGGTGCACGCGGAGGCGTGCCGCTGGGAGCACGTGATGAGCGAGGCGGTCGAGCGCCGCGTCCTGGAGCTCCTGCGCCACCCGACCGAGTCGCCGTACGGAAACCCGATCCCGGGCCTGGAGGAGCTGGGCGAGAAGGCCGAGGCCGACGCGTTCCTGGAGGACGGCATCATCAGTCTGGGTGAGCTCGACCCGGGCCCCGAGGGCAAGACGGTGATCGTGCGCCGGATCGGTGAGCCGATCCAGACCGACGCCCAGCTGATGTACACGCTGCGGCGGGCGGGCGTGCAGCCCGGCTCCGTGGTGAGCGTGACGCAGTCGCCGGGCGGAGTCCTGGTGGGCAGCAGCGGCGAGGCCGCCGAGCTCGGCGCGGACGTCGCGTCGCACGTGTTCGTCGCCAAGCGCTGACCCCTCGCGGCGCCGCGCCCGGCGGCGGTGCCGGGCGCCGTGGCCGTGGCGGAACCCCTCCGACCGGCAGCTGTGACCGAGCGTCATCGGCCCTTCTCCGTACGGCAGTTGAGCGCGCTTCGTGAAGGGTGCGGGAAGCTTGCGGGGAAGGCCGGTTTCCGGGTGGAATGGCAGCGGCCGGGCGGATCGCGTGCGAGGCTTTGCCTTGAGGCATATGACCGCAGAGGCGTGCGGCACGGGAGGGGGCGGCAGCATGGCGCCGTTCGAACCACTCGCACCACCTTCGGCGCCCGGCCCTGTCCGGGCGGCTTCGCCCGCAGACCCGCTTCGGGAAGACCAGGGCCCCGGCGCCTCGCGGCGCCGGGGCCTGTCCTCCCCGGTGACGACCCGGAGCCCCGAGCTCCCAGGGTCGACCCCCGCGGACCGTCTTCCCCGAGCGGCCCGCCTCCCGGAGAAGATCTCCCCTCGGCACGTTGGGTCAATCCTTGAGCGTGGTCACTCGAACGAGGGGTGTTGCGCGAGAGACGCGAGTTTTCGAATACAGGTTCGATACTCTGCCGTGAACTGACCACTCGGGAGCTGTCGGGGCTGAAGGGGGTGCCAGGGCACATGGTGCGGCGCATCGATGTGACGGGGGCCGGCGGGGTGCGCCTCGCCGCCTGGGAGTTTGCGGAGCAGCCCAAGGCCCGCGCGGAGACCGAGGGCGCTCCGGGTGTCTTACTGCTCCACGGACTGATGGGCCGGGCCTCGCACTGGGCCTCCACGGCCCGCTGGCTCGCCGAGAAACACCGGCCGGTCGCCCTCGACCAGCGCGGCCACGGCCGCAGCGACAAACCCGCCGACGGCCCCTTCACGCGCGAGGTCTACGTGGCCGACGCCGAGGCCGCCGTGGAGCAGTTGGGCCTCGCCCCCGTCACCCTCATCGGCCACTCCATGGGCGCCCTCACCGCCTGGCAGCTCGCCGCCAAGCGCCCCGACCTGGTCCGCGCCCTCGTCATCTGCGACATGCGCGCCTCGGCGCTCGGCGCGGCCTCGCAGCGCGAGTGGGAGGACTGGTTCAAGTCCTGGCCGGTGCCGTTCGCCACGCTGGCCGACGTACGCAAGTGGTTCGGCGAGGACGACCCCTGGGTCGAGCGGCCGAGCCCTTCGCGGGGCGAGTTCTTCGCCGAGGTGATGGCCGAGCGGGCCGACGGCTGGCGCCCGGTGTTCTCCCGCCGCCAGATGCTGACCTCGCGCGAGACCTGGGTGTACGACGCGCACTGGGAGGAGCTCGCCCAGGTCGAGTGCCCCGCGCTCGTGGTGCGGGGGCTGGACGGGGAGCTGGGCCGCGCGGAGTCCCAGGAGATGGTCCGGGTCCTGCCGCGCGGGCAGTACGCGGAGGTGGCCGATGCGGGGCATCTCGTCCACTACGACCAGCCGGAGGGGTGGCGCGACGCGATCGAGCCGTTCCTCGACGGGGTGCTCACCCCCTGAACCCCGCCGCGCCGGGGCGCCCCTTGCGCAGTTCCTCGCGCCCCTTGAAACCCGGTTTCGTCCGCGGACCGTGGACGGCTGGTCGCGCAGTTCCCCGCGCCCCCAGCAGAGTGGGCCCTGCGGGGGCGGGGGCGTCAGCCTGTGCTTACTGCTGTCAGGATTTCCGGGAGGCGGGATGCCGCTCGGGGGGCCGCCGCCTTCAGGCCCAGCCAGCTGATGAGTGCTCCGTACGCGGCTCCCAGGGGGAGCAGCAGCCACAGGGCGTCGTGGTTGGCGGACACGTGCAGCCAGATCGCCAGCGCGATCATCGGCGCGCACAGCAGCGTGCTCACGGCCATCCCGCCCAGGACCGACAGGAACGCGATGCCGCCCTGCCCGGGCGCCACGTTCTTGCGGCTGTCCTGCGGGATCGAGTACGCCAGCGTCGCCGACGCCACCGAACCCGTCGCCAGCATCGCGCCGAGCAGCGCGAGCGCCAGCCCGACGACCTCGGGCAGCTTCGCCCAGTCGCCCAGCATGCCGGCCGTCACCGCCGCCACGAGCAGGGTGTACGGAAGCGTCACGAGCAGCAGCGCCAACGCCCGGGCGCGCAGCTCCAGATAGGCGTCCCGGGTCGAGGAGATGGTCAGGAGCACCATCCAGAACGCCGAGGTGTCCTGCCCGAACTGGTTGTACATCTGCATGCCGAGCATGCCCGTGGCGAAGCACGCGAAGTAGACGGTGCCGCTGCCCTGGAGGGCGTTGAAGACCGGCACGATCAGGCCGATGGCGAGCGAGGTGATCCAGGCGGCCTTGGTCTTCGGATCCCGCCAGGCGTAGCGCAGCGTACGCAGCATCACGGTGCCGGTGCGGCCCTCGGGGAGGAGCGCGACGAGCCCCTTGCCCGAGGCGTCCTTGCGGGCGGCGTCGGCGGCCTGGAGCGTCGACCCGTCCGGCGTCGTCATCAGCTTCACCAGCGAGCGCTGCCAGGCGTACAGGAGGAGCCCCAACCCGGCCACGGCGACCAGGAGTTGGGCCACCGCGCGTCCGTACGCCCCCGCGCTCGCCGAGTCGACCGCGCCGATCGCGGAGGCCGGCGGCAGCCAGCGCACCACGTGCGCGACCGGGTCGAGGGCGGAGAGGCCCCCGGTGCGGCCGAGCCGCTGCGCGCCGAAGTTCACGAACTGGATGCCGACCGCGATGACCAGGCCGCTCAGCACGGCGAGGTCGCGACCCTTGCGCGAGGTGAGGAGCCGGGTGTTGGCGGTGGCGACGGCGCGGGCGAGCGCGACGCACCCGAGCAGCGCCAGCGGCACCGCGAGGACCGCGATCACCGCCGCGCCGGGCCCGTGCGCCACGGCGATCGCCGAGCCGAGGATCAGGCAGAGCGTGAACAGCGGTCCGATGCCCACCAGGGAGGCCGCGAGCAGCGCGCCGACCAGGGGCCGCGGCCGCAGCGGCAGCATGACGAGCCGGGTCGGGTCCAGGGTTTCGTCGCCGCTCGGGAAGAAGAGCGGCATCACGGTCCAGCCGATGGCCATCAGCGCCACGAGCAGCACGGTCAGGGTGCCGGCGTGCTCGTTGCCGCGCAGCACGATCAGGCCCAGCAGTTGCAGCGCCGCGAAGAGCAGGGCCAGGACGGCGGAGGTGATGTAGGCGGCCCGGCGTCCGCCGGACTGCCGCAGCCCGTTCCTGAGCAGCGACAGCTTGAGGCGTACGAAGAGGGGTGTCAGGGCGGTGGCGTGGGGAGCGGGCGCGGTCATCGGGCGCCGCCGAGCCAGTCCAGCGAGTCCCCGGCGTCACGGCCGCTCGCGCCGACCAGTTCGAGGAAGGCGCTCTGCAGCGAGGCCGCGTCGCCGCGCACCTCGGCCAGGGTGCCCTGGGCGCGGATGCGGCCCGCGGCCATCACGGCCACCCAGTCGCACAGCGACTCCACGAGCTCCATGACGTGACTGGAGAAGACGACGGTGGCGCCCGAGGCGGTGTAGCGCTCCAGGACGCCGCGGATGGTCTGGGCGGACACCGGGTCCACGCCCTCGAACGGCTCGTCCAGGAACAGCACTTCGGGGTTGTGCAGCAGGGCGGCGGCGAGCCCGATCTTCTTGCGCATGCCGGTCGAGTAGTCCACGACCAGCTTGTGCTGGGAGCCCGCGAGGTCGAGCACGTCCAGAAGCTGGGAGGCCCGCTTGTCGACCTCGGCGCCGGGCAGACCGCGCAGCCGCCCGGAGTAGCCGAGGAGTTCGCGTCCCGAGAGCCGCTCGAACAGGCGCAGCCCCTCCGGCAGCACGCCGATGCGGGACTTCACGGCGACCGGGTCGCGCCACACGTCGTGCCCGGCGACCTCGACCGTGCCCTGGTCCGGCCTGAGGAGCCCGGTCACCATGGACAGGGTGGTGGTCTTGCCCGCGCCGTTCGGGCCGACCAGACCGATGAACTTGCCCGCGGGCAGCTCCAGATCGATCCCCGCGACCGCGATCTGCTCCCCGAAGCGCTTCCACAGTCCCTGGACGCGTACGGCGGGCGGCGCCGTACGCGCTCCGCCCACCGTGTCCGCCGAAGTCTCGGATGCCTGGTCCGGCATGCTGATGCCTTTCGTCCCCGTGATGATGCCTACCTGGACACCATAGGAGCCGGGGGCGGCACGAGCGCTAGGGGCGGCGTGACCTCGCCGCGGCGGCCTCGCGTCCACAGGCGTAGGCGAGCGGGCTGATCAGCTCCTCGGCGTCGGGCAGCCAGCGGTTCGCGGGGGTCGGGCGGCGCGCCCACTGCACCGCGCCCGACCCGCCGACCCGGGTCGGCGGCGCCGCCACGTAGTCGCCCTCGCCGCGCGTGATCAGGTCGACCGAGGCGGGCGTCCACCCCAACTTGCGGACGAGATCGGGGACCTTGGCGCCCGCGCCGGGCAGCACGAAGAAGAGCATCCGGCGGTCGGGGGTGCAGGTGACCGGGCCGAGCGTGAGCTCCATCCGCTCCATGCGGGCCAGCGCGAGGAACCCGGCCGACTCCGGTACGTCGATGGCGTCGAAGGTGCGCCCGGTGGGAAGCAGGATCGAGGAACGGGGGTGCTTGGACCACAGGCGGCGGGCGGCGACCGCGCTGCCGGTGGCCTGCGTCGCCCAGTCCGGCCGGGCCGGGTGCGCGCCCGGTTTCGGGCACGCCGTGTCACCGCACGAGCAGCGCTCGACCCCTTCGTCGGCCTCCAGGAAGGTGCCGGGGAAGACGTCCCAGTGCCGCTCCTCCGCATACCGTACGGCGCTGTCCAGGAGCTGTTCGCCGCGCTGCTTGGGGATCTGTGCGGATTCCGTATCCGTGACCGTGCCTGTGATGGTTTCTTCCACGACGGACTCAACTCCGCCCACCACCGAGGGTTACGGGCGCGGCGAGCGTGGGATCAGCGGTATCGGTCCTGCATATGGGGCGCATGGGTGCATGGGCGGGGGCGCGCGTGGGGCTGTGTGTCGGTCGGCGGGTAGCCATATGCGGGGGAAGCACACAGGAATTCTGGCAATGACGCCATATTCCCGATTCCCCTCGTTTCTCTGCATATTCGCAGGGCAGTGATCACTGTGCTGATCACTGCCGCTCCAGGGGGTTCTCATGGCAGCCAGGCCTCTCGTCGCCCGCCAGCCCAACGAACGGCTGCAGGCGCTCATCCAGGAAGCCGGATGTTCCAACGCCGGCCTCGCCCGCCGCGTGAACATGGTCGGCGCCGAGCGGGGCCTCGACCTCCGCTACGACAAGACGTCCGTGGCGCGCTGGCTGCGCGGACAGCAGCCGAGGGGGCGGGCTCCCGGCATCATCGCGGAGGCGCTCGGGCGCAAGCTGGGCCGCACGGTCACGATCGACGAGATCGGCATGGCCAACGGCAAGAACCTCGCGTCGGGGGTGGGGCTCCAGTTCTCGCCCACCGTCCTCGGCGCCATCGAGCAGGTCTGCGAGCTGTGGCGCAGCGACGTGGGGCGCCGCGACTTCCTGTCCGGCTCCACCGTGGCGGCCTCGGCGCTGGTCGAGCCGAGCCGGGACTGGCTGATCACCGGGGCAGACGCGCAGGTGGCGCGCAACGCGGGCCAGCGCGTGGGCACCGCCGACGTCGAGGCCGTCAAGGCGATGACCGAGGCGCTGGTGCAGCTGGACCACCGGTTCGGGGCGGGCCATGTGCGCCCGGTCGTCGTCCACTACCTCAACAGCGTCGTGTCCGGCCTGCTCGCCGGGTCCTACCGGGAGTCCGTGGGGCGGCAGTTGTTCGCGGCGGTCGCCCGGCTCACCGAACTCGCCGGGTACATGGCCGTCGACACCGGCCAGCCCGGCCTCGCCCAGCGCTACTACATCCAGGCGCTGCGGCTCGCCCAGGCCGCCGACGACCGGGGTTACGGCGGCTACGTCCTGGCCGCGTCCATGAGCCACCTCGCCGCCCAGCTCGGCAACCCGCGCGAGATCGCCCAACTGGCGCGCGCCGCACAGGAGGGCGCGCGCGGCCGGGTCACCCCGCGCGCCGAGGCGATGTTCTACGCGGCCGAGGCGCGCGGGCACGCGCTGCTCGGCGACGCCCGCACCTGCCAGGCGGTGGCGGGCCGGGCGCTCACCGCGCTGGACGCGGCGGACCCCGGGTCCGGCGACGACCCGGGCTGGATCGCGCACTTCGACCACGCCTACCTCGCGGACGAACTCGCCCACTGCCACCGGGACCTGGGCCAGCCGGAGGCGGCGGCCCGGCGGGCCGAGGAGTCGCTGGCCGGGCACCCCGAGTCGCGGGCCAGGCGGCGCGCCATCGGCCTCATCCTGCTCGCCACCGCGCAGGTCCAGCAGCGCGAGGTCGAGGAGGCGTGCGCCACGGGCACCCGCGCGGTGGAGCTCCTGTCCACGCTGCGCTCCAACCGGGGCGCGGACTATCTGGAGGACCTCCAGCAGCGCCTGGAACCGTACGGGGACGAGCCCGCCGTGCGGGAGTTCGGGGAGCGTCTGGAGGTCCAGGCGGCCTGAGGGGAGCGGGTTGAGGGAGGGCTTGGCAAGGGCGTAGGGGCACCCGGTAGCGTGAACCGACGATTCCGTAGGTCCACGTACAGGAGTTCCGGTGACGCAGAGCCGACAGGGTGACGAGCCGCAGCTTCCGGCTGTACGGCCCGCGCACGAGGGCGTCGTGCTGCCCGCCGACGGAAGCGGCCCCCGTGCCGGGGAGCCGTTGCCCGCGCCTCCTGGAGCCCAGCCCTGGGATCAGCCCTGGGGCCCCCAGGGCCACGCCTCGCAGCCGCCGCCTCCCCTCGCCCGGCCGCAGGGACCGGCGACGATCGGGCAGCCCCTCCCGCCCGAGAACGGCGGCCGGGACGCGGACGCCACGCAGTACATAGCGCCCGTGCCCGGCGACTCCGGCAGCGAGGCCACGCAGTACCTCGCGCCAGTGCCGGGCGGTAACAACGGGGACTCCGAGGCGACCCAGTACATCGCGCCCATGCCCGGGAGCTCCGGCAGTGAGGCGACGCAGTACATCGGGCCGCTGCCGGGCGGTCATGGGGACTCGGAGGCGACGCAGTACATCGCGGCCGCGCCCGGGAGCTCCGGCAGTGAGGCGACGCAGTACATCGCGCCCGTGCCCGCCGGTTCGGGCGGTGAGGCCACGCAGTACATCGCCCCGGTCTCCGGCCGGGCCGGAGCGCTGCCGCCGGAGCACGCCGGCGAGTCGACCGCCTTCCTCGGCGCCCAGGCCCCCGGCCAGGACGCGGGACCGACCCAGATGCTGCCGCCGGTGCCCCCGCCCCCGCAGGACGCGCCGTACGGGATACGCCCGGGCGCTCCGGGTGAGCGGCAGCCCCCCGCCGAGTTCGACAGCCTCTTCCGGGCCGACGGGCCGCCCCAACAGGGCGCCGAATCCGCCCAGTTGCCGCGCTTCCAGCCCTCCGTCCCGCTGAACCGGCCCCAGTCGCAGGCGCCCTACCAGCCGCCGCAGGCGCCGGGGCCGCAGTTCGCGGCGCAGCCCCCGTACCAGGAGCCCGGCGGGCAGCCGTCCGGGTACGGGCCGGAGGCGCCCCGGCGCAAGTCGCGGGTCGGCCTCATCGCCGCCGTGGTCGTCGGCTGCGCTGCGATCGGGCTCGGCGCGGGCGCGCTGCTCAGCGGCGGCGGGGACGACGCCAAGAAGGACGACAAGCAGCCCGCGGGCGTCAGCTCGCCCGCCACCGGCGACGGCGGCGGCGCCAAGGCGGCCGACGACCCCGCCAAGGCGCAGGCCGAGGCGCTGGACAAGGTGCTCGCCGACAGCGGCAACAGCCGGGACGCGGTGATCGGCGCCGTCGCCGACATCCGCAAGTGCGACAAGCTCGACCAGGCGGCCGCCACGCTGCGCTCGGCCGCCAAGCAGCGCGGTGACCTGGTGACGCGCCTGGGCCAGCTCTCCGTCGACAAGCTGCCGAACCACGACCAGCTCTCCGCCGCGCTCACCAAGGCGTGGCAGTCCTCGGCCGCGGCCGACGACCACTACGCGGCATGGGCGGACGCGGTCGCCGGTGACAAGGGGAAGGGCTGCAAGGACGGGCACGCCAAGCGGACGAAGGACGCGGGCCTCGGCGACAAGGCGAGCGGTGACGCGACCAAGTCGAAGCAGGAGGCCTCCGGGCTCTGGAACGCCATCGCCACGAAGTGGAACCTGACCAAGCGTGGAGCCACCCAGCTCTAGCGCGCGGGCGTCCGTGCTTCCGCCCGGTGGTCCCCGGGCGCGGGCCGTCAGGGGCTGGTCGCGCCCGGGTGGCGGAACGCGCCGGGGCACGGCCCCGCGCCGCGGTCAGCCGTTCGCCGCGGTGTTCTCCAGGGTGGAGCTCACGTCCACGAAGCCCTTCTTCAGGGAGACCAGCCGGCCGTCGCGCACGACCTGGAACGTGGCCTGGCGGTTGACGATGCGGGGGAAGTCCGGAGCCGCCAGCATGTCCTCGAAGCGCCAGCGCAGGTCGGGGGTGAGGCCGCCGGTGTTCACACTGACGCCCTTGTTGAGCGCGCGCACCACGTCCACGGCGCGCACCGAGTCCTGGCCGAGCGACTCGACGACCTTCTTCAGGGCCGTGTACGCGATCCACGTGGTCTGCACCCCGGCGTCCGCCGCGTCGATCGCGTCGTCCCCGAAGGCCTGTTCGCGGATGACCTTCTTCATCGGGTCCCAGCGCGGGTCGTCGGCCTCCGGATACCAGCCGGTGACGTACGCGCCCTCGAAGGGGCCGTCCTTGCCGCCGGTGCGGTCGATGAGCGGCTGGCCGATGGAGCCGATGACGGACGCCACCCGCACCTTCTGGTCGTCGCTCTCCACCCGCCGGAAGGAGTCGAAGAAGGTCTCTGTGCGGTCGCCGAGCACGGCCGTCACGCAGCCCTTCCGCGCCTTCTGCCCGGCCGCCTTGCGACCGAGCCGGTTCACCTGCGCGGGATCCGCCCCGGCCTGCGCGAGGGCGCGCTGGGCCTCGGCGGTGTAGTCGCCGGCGTCCTCGGTCGTACGGATGTCGGCGACCGGCTTGCGGTGTGCGGCGAGCAGCCCGGCGTTGAGCAGGGTCGGCAGCACGTCGCCGGCGATGGTGTCGGGGCGTACCAGCGAGACCGCTTCGCAGTCCGGGGCGAGCTGCTGTCCGCTGCCCGCGATGAGAGCGGCCTGGCCGCCGTTGACGGGGTAGGACAGCGCGCTGGTGAACTCCTGGTCGGATATGCCGTATCCGCCGAGGTAGGGGATGCCGGCCACTTCGAGGGAGGGCATGAAGGCGCTGCCGTACTGGCTGTAGGAGCCGACGACGGCGACCGCCTTCTCCTTCACCGCGCGGCGTGCGCAGTCCGAGGCGCCGGTCGCGGTGTTGTGCTCGTTGCAGGTGTGGACGTTCAGCTCGTGGCCGTCGATGCCGCCGTTGGCGTTGACCCAGCGGGCGAACGCCTTCGCCATGGCGGGCATGCCGGGGGTGTTGGTGGCCGAGGTGCCGTCGGGGGCCCAGGTCATCACGGTGATGGGCTCCCTGGAGCCCCCCGCGACTCCAGGGAGTACACCGCAGCCGGTCAGGGCGCCGACGCCGACCGCCGAACACGTGGCGAACACGGCGGCCTTCGAGCTGATCGAACTGATCGAGCGCCAGGGCCTGGTCGAGCCCCGAGGACGCCGCCATCCGTAACCGGTCATGTGCCCACACACTTCCGCCTCATGGGTAACGGCGAAGTGAGCATGCTTCAACGCAGGGTGACACAAAGGTGAATTGCAGGGGCCGGTCGGGCGGCGATCGTGGGGAACGTACGATCGAAAACGTGCAGCAAGGTTCAGCAAGCCCTTCCCGTCGCGGCCGTCGCTCCTCCACCATGGGCGGCATGCCGTTGAATGACATGCCGTGGTGGCGCTGGCGTACGAACGTACGGTCCGCGCTGCACATGCTCTCCGACCCCGTCTTCCACGAGGAGACCTGGCTGGCCGGGCGCGAGGGGTTCGGGGACGTCACCGACGCCGTGTACCGCCTGGTCGAGGACACCTGGCTGGACAACTGGTCCGCCGAGAAGTACGTCGGCACGATCTTCCGCGACTCGGGCGAGGCCGCGCTCGTCGACCTCGCCGTCCTGCGGGTGCTGCGCATCATGCACCAGGTCGGCGCGGACGCCCCGGTCTCCGCCTACCTCGCGCACCACGCCTGGCCCGAGGCCGTGCGGGCGGCGCGTGAAGCGCACGTGCGGCTCGCGCAGAGCGACGGCGAGGACCCCGACGCGCCGCCGCGCTCCCTCGAAGTGCTGCGCATCCTGACCCGTTCGGCCTGAGGTCCGGATCCTGGGCCGGAACCTGCGCGGGTGCCGGATTGTGGCATCCTGCCTGGATGACTGACCAGTACGTCCTCACGCTCTCCTGTCCGGACAAGCAGGGCATCGTGCATGCCGTGTCGAGCTACCTGTTCATCACGGGATGCAACATCGAGGACAGTCAGCAGTTCGGAGACAGCGACACGGGTCTCTTCTTCATGCGGGTCCACTTCTCGGCCGAGGCCCCGGTGACCGTCGACAAGCTGCGCGCCAGCTTCGCGGCCGTCGGCGACTCCTTCCAGATGGACTGGCAGATCCACCGCCCCGAGGAGCGGATGCGGATCATCCTCATGGTGTCGAAGTTCGGGCACTGCCTGAACGACCTGCTGTTCCGCTCCCGCTCCGGCGCGCTGCCGGTGGAGATCGCGGCGGTCGTCTCGAACCACACCGACTTCGCCGAGCTCGTCGCGTCCTACGACGTGCCGTTCCACCACATCCCGGTCACCAAGGACACCAAGGCCGCGGCCGAGGCGCGGCTCGTGGAGCTGGTGCGCGAGGAGCGGGTCGAGCTGGTGGTGCTCGCGCGCTACATGCAGGTGCTCTCGGACGACCTGTGCAAGGAGCTCAGCGGGCGGATCATCAACATCCACCACTCGTTCCTGCCGAGCTTCAAGGGCGCCAAGCCCTACCACCAGGCGCACGCGCGCGGCGTGAAGCTGATCGGCGCGACCGCCCACTACGTGACGGCCGACCTCGACGAGGGGCCGATCATCGAGCAGGAGGTGGAGCGCGTGGGCCACGAGGTCACCCCCGCCCAGCTCGTCGCGATCGGCCGGGACGTCGAGTGCCAGGCGCTGGCGCGGGCCGTCAAGTGGCACGCCGAGCACCGCATCCTGCTCAACGGCCGCCGTACGGTCGTCTTCGCGTAACCCGTACGCGGGCGAGCCCCCCCCCGAGGGCTCAGAGCCCGCTCAGAGTCGGCTCAATGAGGCGGCCGCGAACAGGACGTCCCTGATGGCCTCGCGGTCGCCGAGCTGGCCCGCGGCCGCGTCCTGCGGCGGCACGTGCCCAGCGGCCAGTTTGCAGAACTCCACGCCGTCCAGGGCGACATGGGCCACCTCGTGCTCGGGCGAGGCGACGGCCGCCGGGGAGTCGAGCGCGATGTGCCAGTCGCCGCCGCCCACGCCCTCGATCTCCAGGCGCAGCGAACGGCCCGGGGAGCCCGCCGTGACCAGGCCGCGCGGCGGCGCGGCGAGCCCCGCCCGGCGGCGGTCGGCCAGGACGGCGGGCAGGATGCGCGCCGCCAGGTCGATCATGCCGTGCAGATGCGTCCCGGACGGCGGGTCGTACGGATAGTCCACGGCCTCCGCGATGTCCCCGGCGTGGATCCAGCACTCGAAGGCCCGGTCGAGCATCGCGTCCTGCAGCGGCAGCGCGAACTCCCCGTAGCACACGTCCAGTTCGGCCGCACCCCGGCCCGCGAAGGACACCGTGCGGATCAGCGTGTGGGACTGCTCGCGCCAGGGGTCGCGGACCGTGCGGGTCAGCGGGTACTGCCCGGCCTGCCACAGTGCCTCGGTGCGCGCGGTGGGGCCGCCCGCCGCGGCCTCGGCGTCGAGCGGCACCGGCTCGTCGAGACCGAGGGCGGTCGCCACCAGCGCGTCGACGGCCATCAGGTGTCCGATGACCCCGGCGACCGTCGTCCGCCGGGTGGCCCGGCGCTCCCGCTCGAACCACTTCAGACGCACCGGCGCATGCCACTCGGCGTCCCCGAAGTCGTTGAGCAGCGCGTCGAGCCGGGCGGCCTCCGCGTCGTACGGGGCCGCCCAGGCGGGCACCGGAATGCGGGCCGGGCGACGGCCCAGGCAGTTTTCCAGGACGCGGGCGCGCAGCATCGGGTCGAGGTCGAGACTGCGCTCCGCCTGGAGCAGCCCCACCGCGTCGCGCAGCCGCAGCGCCTCGTCCGCGCAGGGCGCGCACTCGGTGAGGTGCGCCTCGACGGCGTCGGTCTCCTCGGCGGAGCACGCGGCGAGCGCCCAGGCGCCGAGCAGCGACTTCAGCACGGTGTGCGAGGGCGGCGCGGCTTCCCGCGGGACGGGTTCGTGCGCCGTCGCTTCCTGGGGGGCGGCTTCGGGGCCCGTCGGCCCCGCCTCGGCGGTGGACGGTTCGCCGTCCGCCGCGGCTTCCGGCTCCGCGCCGGGATCCGTCGAGCCGCGCGGTGCGGGCTCGGGGCCCGGCTCGGGCTCGGTCGCGCGGGGCGGTTCCGGGGACGCCGGGAGGAAACGGTTTCCCTCGCGCGGCCCGGGCACGAACGCGCCGGAGCCCCGCTCGCCGCCCGTCAGGTCGTCGCCCGCCGCCCGCGGTGACGGTATGCGCGGGGTGTTCTCGTCGTCGGGCGTGGGCTCGCCCTGCTCCATCGGCCCGCTCACAGCGCCCGTCCGTATCCGGGCGGCGCGGCTCCTTCCGGCGGCCGGGTGATGGCCGAGGAGAGCAGTTGCAGGCCGAGCCGCAGGCGCCGGCGCGCCTCGTCCTCGGTGATGCTGAGGTCGGCGGCGGCCTGCCGGTAGTCGCGGCGCTGGAAGTAGGCGAGCTCCAGGGCGGCGCGCAGCGGGGCGGGCATCGACGTCACGATGTAGTCGGCGCGGGCGGCCGCCGACGCGCGGCGCACCTTCAGCTCCAGCTCCTCGGTCGAGCAGCCCCCGCCGTTCTCCGCGTACGAGGACGCTTCGTCCTGGCGCAGGCGCTGCACGGCCTGGCGCTGGGTGAGCTTGGCGACCCAGGAGCGCATCGAACCCTGCTTGGGGTCGTAGGCGTCCGGGTTCTCCCACACGTACCCGAAGACCTCGCGGGTGATCTGGTCCGCCGCGGCCTCGTCGCTGAGCACGCGGTGGGCGAGGCTGTGCACCAGGGAAGCGAACCGGTCGTAGAGCTCGCCGAGCGCGGCCGCCTCGCCGCGCGCGAGCCGCTGCTGCATCCGGCGGTCCCACCGAGGTGGTGCGTCCTTCGGCATAGGCTCCCCAACCCTGTCGTCCCCGTCTGTGCCCCTGTGCGCCCGTCCCTGTGTACCTACGAATGTAATGCGACGGGCTGACAATGCACGGAGGTTTGCACCAAGTACGCCCTCGCAAAGTCCGCTGGTGGTAAAGGGCGTGTTTCGCGGGAGTGGGGCGGGGCAGGGCGCAACCACGGGGCACGGCAGCAAAGAGAAGAAGAGGGGCCGGCGACGTGACGCTGAGGGTGGACGAGTCCGAGCAGGGCGCGTGGACGGTGCTGCGCGTGAGTGGCGAGCTGGACCTGGTGACCTCACCGGGGCTGCGCCGGCAGGTGCACGCGGTGGTCGCCGACGGCCGCCGGAACCTGGTCCTCGACCTGTCCGGGGTGGTGTTCTGCGATTCGATCGGCGTGGGCGTGCTGATAGCGGCCCGCCGTCTGATGCGTTCCTGTCAGGGCCGGCTGCGGCTGATCCTGCCCGCGCGCGGCGCCCTCGACGGCAGCCATGTGAACAAGGTGCTGGCCGCGCTCGGGGTGCGCCGGCTCTTCGAGGTGTACGGGGATGTGGGTTCGGCCTCCGACGACTTGGCCGAACCCCTCTCCGCGTAAAGCCGCCGCGTCCCCGTGACCGGGACCCCGCTCGCGGTACTCGTCCGCGTAACCCCCTCGCGCGGGCGCCGTTGGTCGTACGCTCCGGCCATGGACAGCATGGACAGTCCCGAGCGCCCCGAGAGCCCCGACAACGCGGAGTACGAGCGCAGGGTGGCCGCCCGGTTCGCCTCCTTCGACCAGGACGGCAACGGCTGGATCGACCGGGAGGACTTCTCGACGGCGGCCGCCGCGCTGCTCGCCGAGTTCGACACGACCGCCCGCTGCGACAAGGGCCAGGCGCTGTACGGCGGCGCGGAGGCGCTGTGGCAGGGGCTGGCCGGGATCGCGGACGTGGACGGCGACCAGCGGGTGACCCGGCAGGAGTTCGTGGGCGGCGCCGTGAAACGGCTGCGGGACCGCACGGCCGGGTTCACCGAGATCGCCCGGCCCTTCCTGCACGCGGCGTTCGCGGTGGCCGACACGGACGGCGTCGGCACGGTCTCCGTGTCCGACGCCGAGCGTGCGCTGCGGGCGCTCGGCGTCGCGCCCGGGATCGCCTCCGACGTGGCCGTGGCCCTGGACGCGGACGCCGACGGCCGGATCACCGAACCGGCCGCGCTGGCCGCGTTCGCCGCCTACTTCACGACGCTGCCGTAGCCGCGGCGGTCAGTGCCCGTTCCAGTCGATCAGGGTGCGCAGGGTGTCCGCGTGGAAGTCGGGGAAGTCCATCGGGACGACCCCGAGGTGGGTCCTCTGGCTCAGGCGCGCGGCCAGATAGCTCTGTACGCCGGGCATGATCGCGTCCGCGTTGACCTTGGGCCAGCCGCCGCCCGCGTAGCTCGTGAAGTTGATGTAGAGCTGGGCCGAGTCCTGGTCGTTGAAGGCGTTGTCGAACTGCTGGGTGACCTTGGCGGTCTTCTTCGACGGCCAGGACAGACCCTGGTAGATGTCCTGGAGCCGGATGTACTGGTTGGACAGGAAGTCGTTGTCCCCGCCCGGCCATTGGAGCACCGGCCAGTCGTTGTCGAACTGGGCGATGAGCACGATTCTGCCGCGCGCCTCGCCGAGCGTGGGCACCCGGTCGGTGATCAGGAACCGGGGCCGCCAGCCCTTCTGGTCGAGGTAGACGTCGAGGACGTTCTTGAAGTCGGCGCCCACGTCGTTGCTGGTGCCGTTCTCCTTCTTGAGCCGCATCAGGAGCACTTCACCGGGGTGCGCGTCCAGGAAGGCGGCGCTCTGGGTGAGCACGTCGCCGAACGTCATGCCCTGGTAGAAGGCGCCGTGGTAGATCCCGAAGGCGTCCTTGAGGTGACCCTGGAGCCCGTTGGCCCGGATGTCGAAGAAGCGGATCCCCTGCTGCAACTGCTGGGTCAGACCCCAGTTCTGGGTGTGCGACCACTCGGTGCCGTTGTTCGGGTTCGTGCAGCAGGAGTCGTGCGTGCCCGGGATCGTCATGCGGAGCAGCGAGAGGCCGTCGGGCAGCGCCGCCATCCAGTCGGCCGGGTTCGCGCTCGCGCGCGGCCGGACGGCGGCGTGCGCCGTGGCCGGGAGGAGGGTGGTGGCCGAGAGCGCGGCGGCGCCCAGCATGAGGTGTCTGCGAGTGAGTTCCATCGGTCCGTCCTCGTCGGGGAGGGGCAGGGCGCAGGGGTCATGCCCCGCCGAAGCGCTCGCGCAACTTGTACTTCAGCACCTTCCGCAGCGTCTCGTTCCTCGGCAGCGCCTCCATCACCTCGAGCCGCTCGGGCAACTTGTGCACGGACAGCCCCTGTTCGCGCAGGAACGAGGTGAGGCCGACGAGCGTCAACTCGGCCGCTCCCGGCGGTTGTTCGACCACCGCGCACACCAGCTCGCCGCGCTCGGCGTCGGGGAGGCCGACCACGGCGGCGTCGCCCACCCCGGGATGGGTGTGCAGCAGGTCCTCGATCTCCTTCGCGGAGATGTTCTCGCCCTTGCGGATGATGATGTCCTTGATCCGCCCGGTGAGGACCAGGTGCCCGGACTCCTTGACGTGCCCGACGTCCCCGGTGATCAGGAACCCGTCGGCGTCGAAGGCGTCCTTGGACTGGGCCGGGTCGAGGTACCCCCGGCACACCGCCTCGCCGCGCAGCCGCACTTCGCCGTCGGTGCCGGGGGGCACCGGCCGGCCCGCCTCGTCCGTGACGCGGATCTCCATGCCGGGCGGCGGGCGGCCCTCGGTGGTGGCCAGGTTCTCGGCGGTGTCGTCGGGGGCACCCATCGTGATCATGGGGACCTCGGTCATGCCGTACCCGTGGGTGAGCTGCACGCCCATCTCCCGTACGACCGCGTGGTAGACCTCGGGCGGTTTCGGGGCGCCGCCGCCCGCGAGCAGCCGCAGGGTGGGGATCACCTTCTCGCCGGGGCGCTTGCGCTGCTCGGCCAGGAACATCGAGTAGAAGGCGGTCGAGCCGCCCGCCACCGTCACCCCGTGGCGTCGGTACTCCGCCAGCGCGTCCGGCAGCGCGAAGTGCTCGAACATCACCGCGGGAAAGCCGTAGAGCAGCAGCATCACCGTGTAGTCGGGACCGGCGATGTGGGCGAACGGGAAGGCCATGGAGCCCACGTCGGCGGCCGACAGGCGCAGGGCGTGCGCGAGGCAGGAGCCGCCCGCGATCAGTGAACGGTCGGTGTGCAGCACGCCTTTGGGGTCGGAGGTGGTGCCGGAGGTCCAGTAGATCCAGCGGACGGACGTGCCTTCGGTGGGCGGGGGCGGCAGCAACGCCGGGTCGCCGTCCGGAAGTTGTCCGTACGCCTCGAAGACGTTCCGCGCACCGAGGCGGCGGGCCAGGGCGGTGTGGTCGAAGCCGCGCCACACCCCGGGCGTCGCGAAGAACTCCGCCCGGGACGCGCGCAGCGCGAAGCCGACCTCGCGGTCCCGGTAGAAGGGGATCACCGGCGACTGGACCGCGCCGAGCCGGGCCAGCGCGAAGGAGAGCACCGCCGTCTCGATGCGGGTCGGCAGCTGCCAGGCGACCACGCTCCGGGGGCGCACGCCCATCCCGTACAGCCCTGCGGCCACCCGCTCGCAGCGCTCGCGCAGGCCGCCGAAGGTGAGGGTGCGGTCGCCCTGGAGCAGCACCGGGCGGTCCGGGGTGAGCTCGGCCCGGCGCTCGATCAGTTCCCAGAGCGTGCGCGAGGAGCCCAGCGCGTGTGCGGTGTCGGTCATGGCCCAGCCCCCAGATGACGAGCCGTCAGATATGCCCGAGAGGGTAGGCGCCCGCTCCTTGCTGGTCCAGAGGCGCGGGAGCTAGCCTGCCATCTGACGGAGCATCAGATATGCGAGCCGAGGGTCCGCGGGCCTGCCGAGGAGCGCCGATGGATTTGACGTACACCGAGGAGGAAGAGGCCTTCCGGGCCCGGCTGCGGGAGTGGCTGGCGGTCTCGCTGCCCAAACTCCCGCCGAAACCAGACCCGTTGGACTGGCCGGCGCGACGCGCCTACGACACCACCTGGCAGCGGATGCTGTACGACGCCGGGTACGCCGGGCTGCACTGGCCCGAGGCGGCGGGCGGACGCGGGGCCACCCCCACCCAGCACCTCATCTACCTGGAGGAGACCGAGAAGGCGGGCGCGCCCTACGTGGGCGCGAACTTCGTGGGACTGCTGCACGCGGGCCCCACCATCGCCGCCGAGGGCACCCCCGAGCAGCGGGCGCGCTGGCTGCTGCCGGTGCTGCGCGGCGACGAGATCTGGTGCCAGGGCTTCAGCGAACCGGACGCGGGCTCCGACCTCGCGGCGCTGCGCACCCGGGCGGTGCGCGACGGCGACGACTACGTCGTGACCGGCTCGAAGATCTGGACCTCGCACGCCGAAGTCGCCGACTGGTGCGAACTGCTGGTGCGCACCGAGCCCATCAGCGAGGCGGTGCCCAAGCACCGGGGCATCACCTGGCTCGCCCTGCCGATGGACGCCCCCGGCGTCACGGTCCGCCCGCTGCGCACACTCGCCGGGTCGGCCGAGTTCGCCGAGGTGTTCCTGGACGAGGTACGGGTCCCGGTGGGCAACCGGGTCGGCGCGGAGAACGACGGCTGGCGGGTCACCATGGTCACCCTGTCCTTCGAGCGCGGCACCGCCTTCGTGGGGGAAGTGGTGGCCTGCCGCCGGACGCTCGCCGAACTCGCGGCCGCCGCGAAGGAGAACGGCCGCTGGGACGACAGCGCCCTCAGACGTCAACTCGGCCTGCTGAACGCCGAGTTCACCGCGCTGTGGCGGCTGACCCAGTGGAACGTGAGCGAGGCGGAGCGGGGCGGCGGAGTGCCCGGCCTCGGCGGCTCCGTCTTCAAGCTCCGCTACTCGCACGCCCGCCAGGAGCTGTACGACACCGCGGCCCGGGTGCTGGGCCCCGACTGCCTCGACCTCGACCACGACTGGACCCTGGACCGGCTCTCCTCCCTCTCGTACACCATCGCCGCGGGCACCTCGCAGATCCAGCGGAACATCGTCGCCGAGCGCATCCTCGGCCTGCCCAAGGGGCGCTGATGGACTTCCAACCCACCGATGAGCAGCGCGCGTTGCGGGCGGGGATGCGGGAGCTGCTCGACGCCCGGTTCGACCACGAGGCCCTGCGGGCCGCCGTGGAGCGGCCGGGCCTCGACCGCGCCCTGTGGCGCGCGCTCGGCGACGCGGGGTTCTTCGCCCTGCGCCTGCCGGAGGACGAGGGCGGGGTCGGGTTCGGACTGCCCGAGGCGGTGCTCGTGTTCGAGGAGGCCGGGCGGGCGCTGCTGCCGGGACCGCTGGTGGCGACGCACCTCGCGGCCGGGTCCGTGGCGGGCGCGGCCACCGGCGAGACGGTGGTGACCCGGGTCGACGGCGGGCTCGTCGGCTGGCTGGCGGAGTCCGACCACGTCCAGGGCGACGCCCGCGACGCGAGGCCCCTCCGCTCGCTCGACCCGCTGACGCCGCTGCACCGGACGCCAGGGACCCGTACGTCCACCGTGCCCGAAGCCGTGCTGCTCGCCGCGGCCGAACAGCTGGGCAGCGCGGCCCGCACCACCGAGCTCGCCGTCCAACACGCGCGGACGCGCGAGCAGTTCGGGCGGCCGGTCGGCGCGTTCCAGGCGGTGCAGCACCTCTGCGCGGACATGCTCGTACGCACCGAAGTGTCGCGGGCCGCCGTCTACGCGGCGGCCGTGACGGGCGACCCGGACGAGATCGCCGGGGCCAAACTACTCGCCGACGAGGCGGCCGTGCGGGGAGCGCGCGACTGTCTCCAGGTGCACGGCGGAATGGGCTTCACCTGGGAGGCCGACGTGCATCTGCACCTCAAGCGGGCCTGGGTGCGGGCCGAGCAGTGGCAGTCGGCGTCGCAGGCGGCCGAGGCGTTGGCCGCCGCGCTCTAGGGCGGCGGCCAGGAGGTGACCCGTGCGCGGTACATGGTCACGGTGTGTTGACAACCGGCAGGCCCGGCGCACTCTCCACGAGCCGGACCCGGGGGTGCTCTCCGGTACTCTCCGTGGGATGCGAGAGGTGGTGTGGCCCGGCTCTCCCGGCGTTGCCGATGCGGCGGCTCCGGGCCCGGAAACGCACGCCGACCGCGCCGGACGGGGGCGTTGTACGTGCTCCCGTTCGGTTCTCCGCACGGTGAGCCGCACAGTATGCACCACGCATACTCCTTCGCGCTGGAATATGCCCGAAGCGCTTGTTGCGGTGACTGTACGTCAACCATGCTGTCTCCCATGGGAATCACATTCCGTGACCCCGATGGTGGTCCCTGTGAGGCGCGAGGCGATGTGTCCGCCGGTTCGGATGGTGTGAACGGTGCAGGTGCTTCAGGTTCAGTTGGAGGTCGGACCGGATCCCGCCGAGGTGGGCCGGGCCCGGAAGTGGGCGCGCTCGCGACTGGCGGGTTCCGGCATAGGGCTCGATGAGCCGTGCGCCGAGACGTTGATCCTGCTGATCTCGGAGCTCGTCACCAACGCCGTGGTGCATACGGGCTGTCCGGCGGTGCTGCGGATGCTGCTCGGCCCGGCGGAGGGCGGCACGGTGCGGGTCGAGGTGGCGGACAGCAGCTGTTGTCCGCCCCGACCGCGCCACGCCCAGGGTGACGACACCAACGGGCGCGGGCTCGAACTCGTCGACGGGCTCGCCGACCGCTGGGGCTGGCGCCCCGAGGGCGGGGGCAAGTCGATCTGGTGCGAGGTGGACCGCGACGCGCCCGGAGCGCAGTCCGCACCGGAGCTTTCGGGTCATTCGGGGCTCAAGGAGCGTTCGGGGCGCACGGACGGGGCGTACGGGAGCGGGGCTTACGAGGCTCCACGCGCTGTCACAAATACCGCATAAGTGACGAACCACCCACCGGGTGTTGACGCATCGTTGCGCCCTGATCACCCTGGGATGAGCGATTCGTCGCGAGGGGACGCCGAGGCCCTGCACGGCCTCGGCGAGTGCGGGTCGCGGCTCGGCGTCAGCTCCACCAGGACGAGGCTCCTCTCAGGGCACACGAGGAGCGGAGCCGGTCGCCGATGCCGGGTGGCGGCGACGGTGCCGCGCTCGGGGCGCGCACGCGGCGCCGCCACCCGTGAGTCGGGCCTAGAGAACGGCCACCGGGGCGACGGGCGTTCCGGTCGCTCCCACGAACGGCTCGGGCATGGCGCTCAGCAGGAACGCGTAGCGCGACGCCGCCGCGCAGGCCGTGGACAGCGTCTCCAGGTTCCAGTTCTGGCCCTGGAGCATCCCCATCTCCACCAGGTCGAGCGCGTGCACCGGCAGCCACAGGTCCTCGATCTCGGGCGGGAAGATCTCGAAGGTGAGCGTGTCGTTGGCGACCGCCGCCACGTCCCGGGCGTGGAACCACTCGGGCGTCCGCACGGAGAGCCCCGGCGACGGATAGCCGTAGCCGAGCCTGTCCCCGGACAGGTACACCCGCATCTGTCCGGTGCGTACGAGGACGATGTCCCCGGCGCGCACGGTGACCCCCGCGAACTCCTCCGCCTCCGCCAGGTCCTCCGGGGTCACCGCGTGCCCGCCTTCGAGCCGGTCTAGCCCCTTGGCACGGGCCACGTCGAGCAGGACCCCGCGCGAGACGACAGGGCCGGTCTTGTCGATGCCGCTGAACTCGGCGCCGCCGTGCGCGGTGATGGTGGCGGCGGGGCGGCCGTTGTAGATCTTCCCGGAGTGCGAGACGTGCGTGAGGGCGTCCCAGTGGGTGGCCGCCTGGAGCCCGAAGGTCACCGCGTCGTCGCTGCACGCCACGGTGCCGGGTCCGAAGATCTCCTGGTTGATCTGGACCATGGTGTGCAGCGGGTTGATCCGGCCGGGGATGATCCCGGTCTGGACGCCGTCCTGCCGGAGCGGGAGCGCGAGCGGGATGCGGCGGCCGGACCGGACCTCGGCGGCGGCGCCCCGCATCACCTCGTCGGTGATGAGGTTGAGCGTGCCCCGCTCGTCCTCGGCCCCCCAACGGCCCCAGTTGTTCACGCGTTTGGCTATGTCGTGGAACTCGGGCGGCAGTGACATACCCGTCCCTCCCGGGGTCTTGTGGTGACGCGTCCGACCGGACATAAAATCTAACGGGCCGTCAGAAACCGCGGGAAGGGGCCGGACGTGGGGAACTTCTTGGCAGGCAAGGTCGTCGCCGTGACGGGGGCCGGCCGGGGCATCGGCCGCGCCGTCGCGCTCGCCGCGGCCGCCGAGGGAGCCAGGGTCGTCGTCAACGACTACGGCGTCTCGATCGAGGGCGGTGAGCCCAGCAGCGAGATCGCCGACGGGGTGGTCAAGGAGATCGTCGCGGCGGGCGGCGAGGCCGTGGCCGTCGCCGACGACATCTCCACGATGGCGGGCGGCCAGCGCATCGTGGACACGGCGCTGGCGCGGTACGGGCGGATCGACGGGGTGGTGTGCGTGGCGGGCATCCTGCGCGAACGCATGCTGTTCAACATGTCCGAGGAGGAGTGGGACCCGGTGGTCGCCACGCACCTCAAAGGCACGTTCACGGTGTTCCGGGCCGCGTCGGCGGTGATGCGCAAGCAGGGCTCGGGCACGCTGATCGGCTTCACCAGCGGCAACCACCAGGGCAGTGTCGCCCAGGCCAACTACAGCGCGGCGAAGGGGGGCATCATCTCGCTGGTACGCAGCGCCGCGCTCGGCCTGCACAAGTACGGGGTGACGGCGAACGCGGTGGCGCCCGTCGCCCGCACCCGGATGTCGGCCAACGTCCCCATGGAGCTCAAGGAGATCGGCTCGCCGGAGGACGTCGCGGCGCTGGTGGTCTATCTGCTGTCCGAGCGGGCCCGGGACGAGGGGATCACCGGGCAGGTGTACACCGTCGCGGGTCCCAAGATCGCGGTGTGGGCGCAGCCGCGGGAGCTCCGCGCGGGGTACGCGGAGGGGGGCTGGACGCCTGAACGCATCGCCGACTTCCTGCCGGGGACGGTGGGGGTGGATCCCATGCCGATGCTGGCGCGGCTGGAGGAGATGGCTCAGGCCGCGGCGTCCTCGGCCCGTCCCAACGCGGGGCCCCCTGCGGGCTGAGCGTGCCCTCCCTCCGCCATGCCCGGGGCTCCGCCCCAGACCCCGGGGGCTTGCCCACCCGCCCGTGCGGCGGGTCGAGATGGCTGAGCCCCGGGGGCGCCGCCCCCGAACCCCCCGCTCCTCTCATGCCGGAGGCGATGGATGCCCGCACGACCCCCGCGGACCGTGCCCGCTTCTCGCGCAGTTCCCCGCGCCCCTTAACCCCCTTCGATCTGCGGACCGTGCCCGCTTCTCGCGCCGTTCCCCGCGCCCCTGGCGGGATGGTGCTGGCCCGCACGGGGCGTTTCAGCCCGTCATGGGGGTCCCCCCTGGCCCTTAAGGCCTTGGGGGAGATTGAGGACGAGCGCCCTTAAGGCGCGAACGGGGTCTGGGGCGGAGCCCCAGGGATGCCCGCACCCGCGGGGTGGGGAAGAACGCTCTCTCGACTGGAGGCACCGTGGACTTCCGCACAGACCCGCAGGACGACACCTTCCGCCACGCCGCCCGTACCTGGCTGGCCACCCACATGGCCGACCAACCCGAGGACTGGGAGAGGGAGTTGGGCCGGGGCGGCTGGATCGGGCTGGGGTGGCCGGACGGAGCGTACGGCAACCGCACCGCCACCCTCACCCAGCAGGTCGTCTGGGCCGAGGAGTACGCCCGCGCCGGGGCCCCCACCCGCACCGGCCACATCGGCGAGAACCTCCTCGCCCCCACCCTCTTCGCCCACGGCACCCCCGCCCAGAAGGACCGCTTCCTGCCCCCCATCGCCCGCGGCGAGGAGCTGTGGTGCCAGGGCTACAGCGAACCCGGCGCGGGCTCCGACCTGGCCGGGGTCCGGACCGCCGCCCGCCGCGACGGCGACACGTACCGCGTCACGGGTCAGAAGATCTGGACGTCGCTGGCCCACGAGGCCGACTGGTGCTTCGTGCTGGCCCGTACCGAGGAGGGCTCGCGGCGCCACCACGGCCTGTCGTTCCTCCTCGTCCCGATGGACCAGCCGGGCAGGATCGAGGTCCGCCCGATCCGGCAGATGACGGGGACGAGCGAGTTCAACGAGGTGTTCTTCGACGGCGCCGAGGCGCGGGCCGAGCACCTCGTGGGCGGCGAGGGCAACGGCTGGCAGGTCGCCATGAGTCTGCTCGACTTGGAGCGCGGGGTCTCCACGCTGGCCCAACAGGTCGGCTTCGAGGCGGAGTTGGGGCGCGTCGTATCCCTCGCGCTCGACAGCGGTGCCGTCCGTGATCCCGTCCTGCGGCGGCGTCTCGTCGACCAGTGGGCCGAGCTGAGGGTCATGCGGTGGAACGCCCTGCGCACGCTGGGGGGTTCGGGCGAGTCGGGCTCGTCCAGCGTGGCCAAGCTGCTGTGGGGCGGCTGGCACCAGCGGCTCGGGGAGCTGGCGATGGCGGTGCGGGGGGCGGCCGGCGCCGTGGGACCGGCCGACTGGGACGAGGCACGGCCCTACGGACTCGACCCGCTCCAGCACCTGTTCCTGTTCAGCAGGGCCGACACGATCTACGGCGGCTCGGACGAGATCCAGCGCACCATCATCGCCGAGCGGGTGCTCGGCCTGCCCAGGGAGGTCCGTGTTCCGTGAGAGGCGTCGTGTTCGACGGGAAGCAGAGCCAGGTCGTCGACGATCTGGAGGTACGGGACCCGGGCCCGGGGGAGGTGCTCGTGGCCGTCGCGGCGGCCGGGCTGTGCCACTCCGACCTGTCCGTCATCGACGGCACGATCCCGTTCCCGGTGCCGGTGGTGCTCGGCCACGAGGGCGCGGGCGTGGTGGAGGCGGTGGGCGCGGGGGTCGGCCATGTGGCGCCCGGCGACCACGTCGCCCTGTCCACGCTGGCCAACTGCGGGGCGTGCGCCGAGTGCGACCGGGGCAGGCCGACGATGTGCCGCAAGGCGATCGGCATGCCGGGCCGCCCGTTCTCGCGGGGCGGAGCGCCGCTCCACCAGTTCGCCGCCAACTCGGCGTTCGCGGAACGCACCCTGGTCAAGGCCGTACAGGCGATCAGGATCCCCGAGGACGTGCCGCTCACCTCGGCGGCCCTGATCGGCTGCGGGGTCCTGACGGGCGTGGGCGCGGTGCTCAACCGGGCCAGGGTGGACGTCGGCGAGACGGTGGTGGTCATCGGCACCGGGGGGATCGGCCTCAACGTCATCCAGGGTGCGCGCATCGCGGGCGCCTCGGTGATCGTCGCCGTGGACACCAACCCGGCGAAGGAGCCGCTGGCCCGCCGGTTCGGCGCCACCCACTTCCTGCCCTCCGCCGACGGCGTCCGCGACCTCCTGCCCAGCGGCGCCGACCACGCCTTCGAATGCGTGGGCCACCCGGCCCTGGTCCGCGCGGCCGTCGACCTCCTGGACCGGCACGGCCAGGCGATCCTGCTCGGCATGACCGCCCCCACGGTCGAGGCGTCGTTCGCGCCCGCCGCCCTGTTCCTGGACAAGTCCATCCTGGGCTGCCGCTACGGCAGTTCGCGCCCCCAGCGCGACATCCCGCGCTATGCCGACCTGTACCGCCGCGGCGCCCTGCTCCTCGACGAACTGGTCACCAGGACGTACCCCGTCGAGGACTTCACCAAGGCGGCGGACGACCTGCACCACGGGAGGGTGGCGCGGGGGGTGCTGACGTTCTAGCCGGGCCGCGCCTCCTGCCGCGGCGGGGTCAACTCCCCACGCCCGCACGGAAGGCGCGCCGATAGGCGGTCGGGGGGACGCCGAGGGCCGCCTGGAGGTGCTGGCGCAGGGAGGTCGCCGTGTTGAAGCCCGCCGCGCGGGCTATCGCCTCCACCGAAAGATCCGTGGATTCGAGCAGGTGGCGGGCGTGCTCCACGCGCTGCTGGGTGAGCCACTGGCCGGGGCTCAGACCCACCTCCTCACGGAAGCGGCGGGTGAAGGTGCGCACCGACATCGCCTCCCGCTCGGCCAGGTCGCGCAGCTGGATCGGTTCGTGCAGGCGGCCGAGCGCCCAGGCCCGCGCGCCCGTCGTGGTCGCCAACTGCGGCTCGGGGACCGGGCGTTCGATGAACTGCGACTGCCCGCCGGGCCGGTGCGGCGGCACCACCGTGCGCCGAGCCACGTCGTTGGCGACGGCCGAGCCGTGGTCGCGCCGCACGATGTGCAGGCACAGGTCGATCCCGGCGGCCACCCCGGCCGAGGTCAGCACGTCGCCGTCGTCGATGAACAGCACCTCCGGGTCCACCTCGACGGCGGGGAAGCGCCGCTGGAAGTGCTCGGCCGAGGCCCAGTGCGCGGCGGCCGGGCGGCCGTCCAGGTAGCCCGCGGCCGCCAGGACGTAGCCGCCGGTGCAGATGGCCACCATGCGGGTGCCGGGGCGTACGAGGGCGAGTGCGGCGGCCAGTTCGGGGGTGAGCACACCCTCCTCGAAGACCGGGCCGAGCTCGTACGAGGCCGGGATCACCACGGTGTCGGCGGTGGCCAGCGTCTCGGGCCCCTTCTCGACGAGGATCGAGAAGTCCGCGTCCGTGCGCACCGGCCCCGGCGGCCGCACCGAGCACGTCACCACCTCGTACAGCGCCCCGCGCTCCGGGTCCACCGCGCGTCCGAAGATCCGCTGCGGGATGCCGAGCTCGAAGGGGAGCAGCCCGTCGAGCGCGAGCACCACGACGCGGTGGGGCGCGCCTCCCGCACGGCCGGGGCGCTGGTTCATGGCGGTTCTCCCTCTCGATCACGGGCCACGGGCAGCGGCCGGGGCGTGGCCCGATCCCTGCGAAGGGTGACCTTTGAGCCACTCGTTCGGCCACCAGCGTACGGCCAGGCTGTGTGACGTGACCCAGACAACCGACAGCCCCCAGGTCGAGCCCGCGCCGCTCAGGAAGGCCGAGTCCAGGATCCACCGCGCGTGGTTCGTGGCGGCCGTCGCCTTCGTCACGATCATCGGGGCGGCGGCCTTCCGCTCGCTGCCCGGCCTTCTGATCGACCCGCTGCACGACGAGTTCCACTGGTCGCGCGGCACCATCGGCGCCGCGGTCTCGGTGAACCTCGCCCTCTACGGCCTCACCGCCCCCTTCGCCGCCGCCCTGATGGACCGCTTCGGCATCCGCAAGGTCGTCGCGGTCGCCCTGACCGTGATCGCGGCGGGCTCGGGGCTCACCGTCTTCATGCACGCTGCCTGGCAACTCATCCTGTACTGGGGCCTGTTGGTGGGCCTGGGCAGTGGCTCGATGGCGCTCGCGTTCGCGGCGACCGTCACCAACCGCTGGTTCACCGAGCGCCGCGGCCTGGTCACCGGCATCCTGACCGCGGCCTCCGCCTCCGGCCAGCTGATCTTCCTGCCGCTGCTGTCCTGGATGGTCGAGGCCCACGGCTGGCGTCCGGCCGCCATCACCGTGACCCTGGCCGCGCTCGCCGTCGTCCCGTTCGTCTGGCTGCTCCTGCGCGACCACCCGGCCGACGTGGGCCTCGCGCCGTACGGATCGGGGGCGTACGTACCCAAGCCCGCGCCCGTCACCGGCGCGGCCCGCCGCACCCTCACGGTGCTCGTGCGGGCCGCCCGCACCGGGCCGTTCTGGCTGCTCGCGGGCACCTTCGCGATCTGCGGGGCCTCCACCAACGGCCTGGTCCAGACCCACTTCGTACCCGCCGCCCACGATCACGGCATGCCGGTCACGGCCGCCGCGGGGCTCCTCGCCGTCATCGGGGTCTTCGACGTGGCGGGCACGATCTTCTCCGGCTGGCTTACCGACCGCTTCGAAGCCCGCCGCCTGCTCGCGACGTACTACGCCCTGCGCGGCGTCTCGCTGCTCTTCCTGCCGATGCTGCTCGCACCAGCCGTCCACCCGCCGATGATCTTCTTCATCGTCTTCTACGGGCTCGACTGGGTGGCCACCGTGCCGCCCACCATCGCCCTGTGCCGTCAGCACTACGGCGAGGACAGCGCCATCGTCTTCGGCTGGGTGCTCGCCTCGCACCAGGTCGGCGCGGCCCTCATCGCCTTCCTCGGCGGCCTGGCCCGCGACGTCTTCGGCAGCTACGACGTCGTCTGGTACGCCGCGGGCGCGCTGTGTGCGGCGGCCGCCCTGATGGCCCTGGTCATCCGCCGGGGCGGCCCCGCCGGGGAACCGCTCGCCGTGTGATCCCCTCTTCCCGTACGGGGACGGCGCCGGGTGCCGCTCGGCGGGACCCGCGTTCCCCGACGGGCAACCGAGGGGGAACGCCATGAACGCCATGAAGGCCGGGAGACCCGGAGCCGTACCGCGCGCCGTGCTGGTCGTGGCCCTGCTGTATGCCGCCGTGGCCGCCTGTGGAGAGTCCGGTCCGGGCGATCCGGCGGCCGTCGCCCCGCCGAAGCCGTCCGCCACGTCGGCCGCTCCCTGCGGCGATGGCACGACGGAGGAGGGCGCGGGCGGCGCGGGTCCGGCGACGGAGGACGAGGCCGGGACGCCGGGCCCGCCGACGGACCAGGACGCGGGCAGCCCCGGTCCGCCGACCGACCGGGATGCGGGCAGCCCTGGCCCGCCGACGGACGGGGACGCGGGCAGCCCTGGCCCGCCCACCGACGCGGACCCCGGCACACCCGGCCCGCCCACCGACGGCACCGCGCCGCCCTGCCTTCCGGCGGGCTGGTTCGACATGACCCGGGACTTCGTCGACTACTACGGCAAGCACCTCACCAAGGCCGACGACGGAATGTGGCCGTCGGTGGTGGCGGTGCGGATTCGCAAGCAGGGCGCGGCCGAGCAGGCCGTGGTGACGGTCAACTTCACTCCGCCGGCGGGGGACGGCGGCCGGGTGGCCGAGGTCTTCGCGGACTGGCGCCACGCGGAGTACGGCGACAAGGGCGCCCTGCGCGTGGAGACCCGCAGCGGAGGCCTCATCACCGAGGGGTCCTGGTGAGCGGGGTCCGGGTGGTCCGGGGGCCGCGGGAGTGAGCGGCAGCTTGAGGCACTCAGGAGTCGCTGGGGGCGGGGGCCGGGGCCTTCGGGAGCCCTGAGCCGCCCTGGCACAGGGGGCTTGGAGGAGCCGCGCCGTTCAGTCGGTGAAGCGGCCGAACCGGCCCCGGTGGAAGAGCAGCGGCTCGGCGTCGTCGCCGGTGCCCAGCGCCTCGACGCGGCCGACCACGATGAGGTGGTCCCCTCCGGTGTGCACGGCGTGGACGCGGCAGTCGATCCACGCCGGTACGCCGTCGATGCGGGGCGAGCCGGTCGCGGGCGCGGCGTCGTGGCCGACCCCGGCGAACTTGTCCGCCCCGCTGACCGCGAACCCCCGGCACAGCGCGCCCTGTCCGGCGCCCAGCACGTTCACGCAGAACGCCCCGGCGCGGGCGATGCGCGGCCAGGTCGTCGACGTACGCGCCACCATGAAGGCGACCAGGGGCGGGTCGAGGGAGAGCGAGGCGAAGGACTGGCAGGCGAAACCGGTGGGCCCGTCGGCGTCCTCGGCCGTGATGACGGTGACCCCGGTCGCGAACTGGCCCAGCACGCGACGGAATTCGGCGGGATCGACCGGTGCCCGCTCGTCGTCCCGTACGGCCCGCAGGTCCGGCCGGGGCAGGAACTCGACGGGCTCGGCGGCCGTGGCGGCGCCGACGGACCTGAGGTATCGGACGACGGTGGCCGCCATCCCTGCGTGTCCCATCACACCAGCCATTGAAGCTGACGGTACGTCAGATAGGAAGTGCCGCACGGCACTGAAAGTCCTTACAGCCCCCGGTATTTGGGGGTGCGCCGCTCCTTGAAGCCGGCCACTCCCTCGTTCGCGTCCCGGGTGGTCATGTTGATCTCCTGAGCCCAGGCCTCGGCGGCGAGCGCGGTGCTGCGGTCGGTGTCCAGTGAGGCGTTCACCAGGTGTTTGGTGAGGGCGAGCGCGCGGGTCGGCCCGGTGGCGAGCCGCTCGGCCCACTCCTTCGCGGTGGCGGCGAGCTCGGCGTCGGCGACGACCCGGTTGACCAGGCCCATGCGCTCGGCGTCGGCCGCGAGCAGCGCGTCGCCGAAGAACATCAGCTCCTTGGCGCGCTGCGGACCCACGAGGCGCGGCAGCAGGTAGGCGCCGCCTCCGTCCGGCACGAGGCCCCGGCGTACGAACACCTCGATGAACCGGGCCGATTCGGCGGCCAGGACCAGGTCGCAGGCGAGGGCGAGGTGGGCCCCGAGACCGGCGGCGGTGCCGTTGACGGCCGCGATCACCGGCTTCTCGCAGTCGAGCACGGCCGTGACGAGCCGCTGGGCACCCTGGCGGATCATGCGGGCGACATCCCCCGCGACCCGCTCGCCGTCCGCGCCGGAGTCGGCCTGGGGAGCACCGCGCAGATCGGCGCCCGCGCAGAACCCCTTGCCGGTACCGGTGATCACGACGGCCCGGACGGCGGGATCGGCCGAGGCCGCGCCGAGCAGCTCGATGACCCGTTCCCGCTGGGCCCAGGTGACGGCGTTCAGGGCGTCGGGCCGGTTGAGCGTGATCCAGGAGACGCCGTTGTCAGTGGCGTGCAGTACCAATGAATCGAGCGGTTCCATGCGGGCTCCAAGGCTGGGGCGGGCCGGACTGCGGGACGGGGGAGCGGGATGGCGGGGGAGCGGCGCGGGTGGGGCCCGGGTGCCGGTCATGGGCGGGGCTCGGCGGTGGGCCTGGAGCCGGGGGAGGTTGCGGATTGCGGGCGGGGCCCAGCGGTCGTTCGCGGGCCGGGCTCGGGTGCCGGTCATGGGCGGGGCTCGGCGGTGGATCGCGGGCCCGGCCGGGCGGGCGATCGCGGGTCGTGCTCAGCGGCAGACGGCGAGGGCGTCGAGCGCGACGGCGCCCTGTCCACGGGGGAGCACCACCAGGGGGTTGATGTCCAACTCGGCGAGGTCGTCGCCCAGTTCCAGGGCCATGCGCTGGACGCGCAGGACGACCTCCACGAGCGCGTCCACGTCCAGCGGGGGCCCGCCGCGCACCCCGTCGAGGAGCGCCCGCCCCCGGAGCTCGCCGAGCATGTCCCGCGCCTGCTGCTCGCCGAACGGCGGCACCCGTACGGCAGAGTCGCCGAGCACCTCCACCAGCACCCCGCCGAGCCCGACGGTCACGGTCGGGCCGAACAGCGCGTCGTGCGTGACCCCGACGACCATCTCGACACCGCGCTCGACCATCTGGCAGACCAGGATGCCGTCGAGTTCGACGCCCTCGTAGCGTGCGATGTCGGTGAGTTCGCGATAGGCGTCCCTGATCTGGCTGGCCGAGGTCAACCCGACCTTGACCAGGCCGAGTTCGCTCTTGTGGGCCAGGCGGGCGCCCGAGGCCTTCATGACGACGGGGTAGCCGACCAGGCCCGCCGCGCGCACGGCGGCCGCCGCGCTGGTCACGAGCTGTTCGCGCGGCACCCGGATGCCGTACGCCCGAAGAAGCTGCTTCGCCGCGTGCTCGCTGAGCTGCTGACCCGGGCGCATCAGCGCCTGCGCCTTGCGGAAGGAGGGGGAGGGCACCCGGGGTGCCTCGTCGAAGGGGGAGCGGTAGCCGGTGGTGAACCGGTGGTGGGCGAGGTACGCCCGTACGGCGCCGATGCAGTTGGCGAACGTACGGAAGGTGGCGACCCGGGACGAGCCGAGCAGCGTCTCGCGGTAGGCGGCCTCGGTGCCCAGCGGCGACCCCCACACCACGCACACCAGCTTGTCCGTCTGCTCCGCCGCGTCCACCAGGTCCTGCGCCAGCTTGTCGCTCATGGGCGGGAACGGCCCGGTGATGGGGCAGATCAGCACCCCGACGGAGGGGTCGGCGAGGATCGCGTCGATGATCTTGCGCCCGCGCCAGTCGCCGACGGGGTGGCCGCCGTTGTCGACGGGGTTGGCGACGTTCAGGTAGGACGGTATCCACGCGTGGAGCTCGTCCTGCTTGGCGGGCGAGAGGGTCGGCAGGTGGAGCCCGGCGGCGGTGGCGAGATCCGAGAAGTGCGCCCCGGTGCCGCCCGAGATCGAATACACGACGACGCCGTCGGCCCGCGGTGCCCGGGACCGGGCCAACAGGGCGGCCGTGTCCTGGAGTTGGTCGAGCCCGTCGACGCGGATCACGCCGTACTGGCGCATGGCGGCGTCCACGACGTCGTCGGCGCCGGTCAGTTTGCCGGTGTGTGACGCGGCCATGCGGGCCCCCGCGTCGGTGCGGCCGACCTTGACGGCCACCACCGGCACCCCGGCGCGGGCCGCGCGGTCGGCGGCGAGCAGGAAGGACCGCCCGTCCTTGAGTCCCTCCACATAGCAGGCGATGACGCCGACCTCGGGGCGCTCGGCGAAGTAGGAGATGAAGTCGGCGGTTTCGAGGTCGGCCTCGTTGCCGGTGGGTGCCCAGTGCGAGAGCCGCACGCCGAGCTCTTGCATCGTGAAGACGGGCCGTCCCTGGTGCCCCGACTGCGTGATGAGCGCGATGGCCGGGCCGTCGAGGTCGTCCCGGAACCGCTCGAAGGCGTTGAGGTTGGTGTTGGGTCCGAGCAGCCGGAGCCCGGACCGCTTGACGGCACGGGCCAGCCGTTCCTGGGCGGCGGCGCCCTGCTCGCCGGTCTCGGCGAAACCGGAGGCGAAGGCGACGGCGAACTTCACCTTGGCCTCGGCGAGTTCCTCCACGACGGGGAGCGGGTCGCCGACCAGGAGTACGGCCAGATCGACCTGTTCCGGCAGGTCGGACACGGAGGGGACGCAGGGCAGCCCGAAGACGGAGGCACGGGTGGGGTGGACGGGGTGGAGGCGGGCGCCGACCCGGCGGGCCCAGTCGATGAGCTGGCGGGTGATGCCGGTGTTGGGGCGGCCCTCGGCGTCGGAGGCGCCGACGACGGCCACGGACTCGGGCCGGAAGAACCGGTCGAGGTCGGGCACGTCGGCGTAGAGGGGGCGGCCGCTGACGTCCAGGTCGCCCTCGCCCGCCGCTCTGCCGTGGACGGCGCCGGGGGCGGGCTGCTCGCCGCAGGCGACCACCCGCGCGCGGAAGTCGGTCGTGAGGGTGCCGTGAGTCGATCCAAGCATCGTTCCGCCCGCTCCTGGTCGAGGGCCAACATGACTGAGCCGTGCCGGTCGTAACTGACGCATAGTCAGATTACAGACCTGACGACTTGTCAGGAACTGGTCTGCGAGCAAAGCCTCGGCCCTGCGGGGCGTGGGGGTGCCGTCCTCCGCCCGGCGGAGCGTGCGCTGGACCTCCCCTCAACCCTGCTGTTCGCAAACCCCGTTGAGCGCTATCGGGCGGGAGGCCCTCCTTTTTGTCCGAGAACCCCCACCAAGTGGCCGAGCCCCGGCCCCGGCGCCCCCGCGGCCCTGACTTCCCCCGGACCGGGGTTGCCCCGGCGCCCCGCCCTCCGCGGCCTGCGGGCCGCGTGTGGCCGTTCGCGCAGTTCCCCGCGCCCCTAACAGCACCGTGCTGGTCAGCACAGGCAACCTCAGCCCGTCATGGGGGTCCCCCCTGGCCCTTAAGGCCTTGGGGGAGTTTGAGGACGAGCGCCGTTCAGGCGCGAACGGGGGTGCGGGGGCGCAGCCCCCGCCGGGGTTCGAGGGGCGGAGCCCCTCGGGGGGTCTGGGGCGCAGCCCCAGGGGCGGAACCATCCAACCCCCCGCACGGGCGGGCGGGAGGGCAAACCCCCCGGGGGCCCGGGGGCGGAGCCCCCGCCCGGGGTCTGGGGCGGAGCCCCAGGGGCTGTACCCATCCAACCCGTTGCACGGGCGGGTGGGTGGGCAAATCCCTCGGGGGGTCTGGGGCGGAGCCCCAGGGGGTGCTAGGTGGACAGGGACTTGGCGATTCGGGTCGCGTCGATGCGCAGCTCCCGCAGCATCCCACTGATGGGATTGGTGAACCCCGTGAAGTACAGCCCCGCCGCCCCCCGCACCGTACGGGCGCCATGGGCGCGGGGCCGGCCCCGCTCGTCCAGCACGCCGAGGTGCCCAGCGAGGCCCTCCAGCCCCCGCCGATACCCCGTCGCGCAGATGACCACCTCCGGCGAGATCCGCGTCCCGTCCGCGAGGACGACCTTGCCGCCCTCGAAGGACTCCACCGCCCCGACCGGCTCGACCCGCCCCGCGCGGACCGCCTGGACGAGCCCCACGTCCTGCACGGGAATCGCCCCCTCCCGCACCCGCGAGTACAGGCCCCCGGCCGGCCGGGGCAGACCGTATGCGGAGAGGTCGGGCACGGAGAGCCGCTCGGCCACCGCCGCCGCCCGGTCCACGAGGCGTACCGGGAGCCGTCGCACCAGGATGCCGGTGGCCTGCGCGGGCCACCCCGCCGTGGACCGGCGCAGGATGTGCGGCGCGGTCCGCACCGCGAGCCGCACCCGCCCGGCCCCGCCCCCGGCGAGGTCGGCCGCGATCTCGGCCCCGGTGTTGCCCGCGCCGACGACGAGGACGTCCCGCCCGGCGTAGGGCCCGGGGTTGCGGTAGCGGCTCGCGTGGAGGAGCTCACCCGGGTACGCGTCGGCCCCGGCCCACTCGGGCACGTACGGCGTGTGGTTGTACCCGGTGGCCACCACCACCGCCCCGGTCACCAGCCGCCGTCCCCCGGTCGCGTGCAGCACCCAGCCCTCGTCGCCGGGCCCGCGCTCGATCCGCTCGACCTCGACCCCGGTGACGATCTCCAGCTCGTGGACCAGCGCGTACTTCTCCAGGTAGCGGACCAGGTCGTCGCGCGACACCCACCGCCCGAACCGGCGCGGGATGCGCAGCCCGGGCAGCGCGGAGAGGCGGCGGGTGGTGTGCAGATGGAGCCGGTCGTAGTGGCGCCGCCAGGAGGCGCCCACGGCGTCGGACTTCTCCAGTACGACGGCCCGCACGCCCCGGGCACGCAGCGCGGCGGCGACGGCGAGACCGCCGGGCCCGGCGCCGATCACGTAGACGGGGCTCGTGGCATTGGTGGTGTCGGCCATGAACGCTGAGCGTAACGGCGCGAATACTTGATGGGTCTCGGTCAAGACCGGAATCGGTTGCGATCTGATCACGCGTACGCCCCTCTTGCGCCCGCGCTCCCGATCCGCTGAACTGACGTACCGTCAGAAACGGAAGCGGAGCACCGGGAAGGGGGCCCAGGGTGGACTCGATCTGGCTCAGCGGCGCCGAGTGGCTGGCCGTCCTGCGCATCGGCCTCGGCCTGTGGTGGCTGGAGAGCTGGCGCCACAAGGACAAGAAGGACTGGTTCGAGCACGGCACCGGCATCGGCTGGGCGTCCGACGTCGCCGCCAAGCACCGGTGGAACGCCGTCCGCAGCGGCTTCGACGTCGTGGTCAACCCCCGCCCCAGGACGATGGCGTACGTGGTCGTCTACGCCGAACTCGCCCTCGGGCTCGGCCTGGTGACCGGGTTCCTGACCCCGATCGCGCTCATCTCCGGCCTTCTGCTCAACCTCGTGTACCTGGTGCTGATGATCCACGACTGGGCCGAGCAGGGTCAGAACGGGATGATGACCCTCATCTCGCTCGTCGGCCTCGGGGGCATGTCGTGGCAGACCTGGTCCCTCGACCACGCGCTGGGACTGTTCCCATGAGCCCGGCCGACCCGATCAGCCCGATCATCCCGATCAGCCCGGCCGACCCGGTCAGCCCGAGCGGCCGGATGGGCTCGGCCGCACCGCTCGGCTCGACCGGCGCTCCGGGACCGACCGGCGCCCCGAGTTCGGGCGTCGTCACCGCTGCCACCCCCGAGGCGGACGCCTTCACCCGGCCGTACTGGGACGCGGCCGCCGAGGGGCGCCTCCTCATCCGGTACTGCGCCGACTGCGACCGCCACCACCACTACCCGCGCGAGTTCTGCCCGTACTGCTGGAGCGAGAACGTGGAGTGGCGCCCGGCGAGCGGCCGGGCCACGCTCTACACCTGGTCCGTCGTGCACCGCAACGACCTGCCGCCGTTCGGCGCGCGCGTCCCCTACGTCGCCGCCGTCGTCGACCTCGCCGAAGGGCCTCGGATGATGACCGAGGTCGTCGACTGTCCGCACGAGGGGCTGCGGATCGGGATGGAGCTGCGCGTGGCGTTCCGGACCGGGGCCGACGACGGTGTGAGCGTGCCGGTGTTCGGCCCCGACCCGGCTTGAACCCGCAGGCCGCGCGCCCCACGGTCGGGGTCCTTCCGCAGTCTTTCCGCAGGGACAGCACCATCCCCTCCTGCCCGTCCCGCCACGTGAAATTTCCGCACCCGCCGCGCCGGGCGGGGGTTGAATGACGGCATGGACCACCAGCTCATACCGGCCGACCTGCGCGGTCACGGCCTGCGCCTGCGGACCTGGCGCGACGACGACGTGCACGTCCTCCTGCGCGGGGTGACCGACCCCGAGTACCTGCGCTGGAACACCCACCCCGCCCCCGTCGAGGACGAGGCGGCCGTGGCGGAGCTACTGCGGCGCCGGACGCTGGGCTGGGCGCGGGGCGAGTTCGCCACGTACTGCGTCACGGACGAGTCCAGCGGCGCGGTGCTCGGCCAGGTGAGCCTCAACTCCGTGAACTGGACGATGCGTTCCGGCCGGGTCGGCTACTGGACGCTTCCCGAGGAGCGGGGACGCGGCGTGGCGCGCCACTCCCTGGAACTCCTCACGCGCTGGGTCTTCGACCAGGTGGGCCTGCACCGCGTCGAGCTGGCGCACGCGGTGGGCCACGAGGCGTCCTGCCGCGTGGCGGAGCGCGCCGGATACGCGGCGGAGGGCACGCTGCGGGGAGCCATGTTCGAGGCCCAGCGCCGGGACGCCTTCCGCGACCTGCACCTCCACGCCCGTCTCGCGACGGACTAGCGACCCGCAGCGACCGGCTCGTTCCGCGCGGCCCCACGCCCCGACTGCGGGGCGCGGCCCCGGTGGGTCCGGCCGGTCACGGCCAGAGGAGCTCGCGGGTCCAGGCGGGGCCCTCGCGGCGGTAGCGCAGCCGCACGTGCCGGCGCTGTGCGTCGCCCTGGAAGAACTCGACCTCCGCCGGGTCAAGGACGTACCGGGTCCAGGTGGGTACCGGCGTCTCCGGCTCCGTCCGCGCCCGCTCCCATGCCACGGCCGACGCGTCCTCCAACTCGTGGTACTCGTCCAGCACTTCACTCATCCGGCCGACCAGGGCCGCCGCTAGTGCCCCCGTCGAGCGGGCGTGCAGATCGGCCTGCGAGGCGGCCTGTCCGGCCGGGGTGACGCTTCCGCGCACCCGGACCTGGCGGCCCACCTCGGGCCAGTAGAAGCCGAGCGCGGCGACGGGGTGGGCGGCCAGCTGCCGCCCTTTCGCGCTGGTGGAGTGCGAGGCGAAGTGCCAGCCGTCCGCGTCGGCGTCGTGCAGCATGAGCGTGCGTACGTCGGGGCGGCCCTGCGGATCGACCGTCGCGAGCGACATGGTGTGCGGCTCGGCCTGGCCCGCCCCGGCCGCGTGCATCAGCCACTCCTGGAAGAGGGGCAGGGGCGTGGCGGGCGCCGTGGCCGGGTCGAAGTGCGGAAGCTCCACGTCCCAGACGCGCAGCGTGTGCAGAAACTCGCGGAATTCCATGCCGCGATTCTCCCGGCCCGGCGGGGCCGGGGGCCGCCCCGCCCCACCCGTTCCGCCCGTGCGGTCACCGATCCCGCGCCCCCGTCCGAGGGCGCGCCCCTCACTCCCGGCCGAGCACCACCGTCCCCGACGAGCAGAACCATCCGCCGGTGCCGGACGCCACCGCGAGCTCGGGCAGTCGTCCCCCCGCCTTGCGCACCTGCCCCGCACCCGCCTCGCCCCTCAACTGGCGTACGGCTTCCACGAGGAGGAACAGGCCCCGCATCCCCGGATGGCAGGCGGACAGGCCGCCGCCGTCCGTGTTGACCGGCAGCTCGCCCTGGCGCAGCAGCCGCCCCTTCACCACGAACGTCCCGCCCTCGCCCTTCGCGCAGAACCCGAGGTCCTCAAGCGTCACCAGCGTCATATAGGTGAACGCGTCGTAGATCTCGGCCAGGTCGACGTCCGCCGGGCGCACCCCCGCCCGCTCGAAGGCGAGCCGGCCGGACACCGCTGCGGGGGACACGGTGAAGTCCTCCCACTCCGACATCGTGGTGTGCGACACCGACGTGCCCGAACCCAGCACCCACACCGGTGCCTTGGCCGTGTCCGGTACGTACTCCTCGGCCGCCAGCAGCACCGCGCAGCCGCCGTCGGAGCGGATGCAGCAGTGGAGCTTGGTGAACGGGTCCGCGATCATCGGGCCGCTCAGCACCTCGTCCACGGTGATCGGTTCGCGGAACATCGCGTCCGGGTTGGTGGCCGCGTTGGCCCGCGCCTGCACCGCGACCTCGGCCAACTGCTCGATGGTGGTGCCGTACTGGTGCATGTGGCGGCGTGCGGCCATCGCGTACTTCGAGATCAGCGTGTGGCCGTACGGGGCCTCGAACTGGAGCGGGCCCCGCGCCCCGAAGGAGAGGTTCGAGGTGCGCCGCCCGGCCTTGATGTCGGCGCGCGCGGTCGACCCGTACACCAGCAGGACGGCGTTGGCGTGCCCGGCGGCGATGGCGTCGGCGGCGTGCGCGGCCATGACCTCCCAGGTGGCGCCCCCGACGGCCGTCGAGTCGACCCAGGTGGGGCGGAGTCCCAGATACTCGGCCACCTCGACCGGCGCGAGCGTGCCGAGCCCCGCCGAGCCGAACCCGTCCACGACCGAGCGGTCGAGCCCGGAGTCGGCGAGCGCCCTGCGGGCGGCCTGGGCGTGCAGGGCGTACGGGGTGGCGTCGTCCACGCGGCCGGTGTCGGAGAGAGCGATGCCGACGGCGGCGACTCTGCGGCGCCGTTGCGTTAAGGGTGCCATTTACCTGACGGTACATCAGATGTCCTCACCCGGCCCGTGCTTCAGGCCCCTGGGGCTCCGCCCCAGACCCCGTTCGCGCCTTGAGGGCGCTCGTCCTCAATCTCCCCCAAGGCCTTAAGGGCCAGGGGGGACCCCCATGACGGGCTGAGGATGCCCATGCCGGCCCCCCCTGCAGGGGCGCGGGGAACTGCGCGAGAAGCGGGCACGGTCCGCAGATCGAAGGGGGTTGGGGGCGCGCGAGGACACCCCGCGAGGGCCGCCGTCCCCAGGGGCGCGGGGAACTGCGCGGGCAAGCGAGCACGGTCCGCAGATCGAAGGGGGTTGGGGGCGGGCGGGGGTGATGGGGCGGGCCGCGGGCCTGTCCATCTGCGCACCTCGCCCCTAACATGACGACCCGTCAGATCAGAGGCTCGGGCCTCTGGGGGAGGAGCCGACGATGGACGCCGCCTTCACCGCGGAGCAGGACGAGATCCGCCGCACCCTGCACGAACTGCTCGCCAAGCACTGCGGTCCACAGGACGTGAAGAGCGCGGTGCGCACCCCGGTCGGTCACGACACCGCGCTCTGGGGGCGGCTCGCGGCCGAGCTCGGGCTGCCGGGGCTCGCGCTGCCCGAGGGGTACGGGGGCGTCGGCTGCACCACCGCCGAGCTCGCCCTCGCCTGCGAGGAGACCGGCCGCGCCCTGCTGCCCTCACCGCTGCTCGCCACCGCCGTGCTCGCCGCCCCGCTCATCGCAACCCTCGGCACCGGCGCGCAGAAGACGGCGCTGCTGCCGCCCCTCGCGCGCGGCGAGCGCGGTGCGGCCCTCGTCGTGCCCGGCGCCGGTCTCGCCCTCGCGCTCGGGCTCACCGGTGCGTACGCGGACGGCGTCTGGGCCGGGGGCGGCCGGGCCGGGGGCGTGCAGGCCGGGCGGGCGCCGGACGGCGGCTGGCGCCTCTACGGGGAGGCCGAGCAGGTGCTCGACGGGCACAGCGCACAGCTCCTCCTCGTCGCCGCCCACACCGGCGGCTTCGCACGCAGCCGCACCCTGCTCTTCGTGGTGCACGGCGACGCGGCCGGGCTGCGGCGCACCCGGCAGACCACGCTCGACGAGACCCGCTCCCAGGGCCGGGTCCAACTGCGCCATGTCGAGGCCGAGTTGTTGGGGGACGACGACGCGCTCGACATCCGGGCGGCTCTGGCCGGTGCCGGGCGCTCGGCCGCCGTCTGCCTCGCCGCCGAGGCGGTCGGGGCCGCGGCCGAGGCGCTGGAGCGGACCGTGGCGTACGTCAAGGAGCGGGAGCAGTTCGGGCGGGCCATCGGGTCCTTCCAGGCGGTCAAGCACCGGCTCGCCGACCTGTACGTCCAGGTGCAGGCGGCCAGGTCGGCGGCGTACTACGCGGCCTGGGACCCGGGGGCGGGCGCCCTCGCGCTCGCGCAGGGGCTCGACGCGCTGCGGGCCGCGGCCTCCGAGGCCGTCCAGCTGCACGGCGGCATCGGCTTCACCTGGGAGCACGAAGCGCACCTCTACTTCAAGCGGGCCGCCTCCGACGAACTGCTCTTCGGGCCCGTGCACCGCCTGCGCGACCACGCCGCCGAACAGGCCGGACTGTTCGGCCCGGCCGCGTCGGAGGTGGCGGTGTGAGCCCCGCGCCCACCAGGACCGCACCCGGGGTGCGGCTCATGCAGAAGCTGTCCTCGACCCGTACGTTCGCCAGGATCGCCCCGCACGTCGTCCCGGCGATGGACCGCGCCGTGCACCGGCTGACCCGCGGCCGGGTCATCCTCAGCGCCCAGATGCTGCCCGGCGTCGTGCTCACCACGCGCGGCGCCAAGTCGGGCCTGCCGCGCACCACTCCGCTGGCCTGCATGCCGGAGGAGGGGCGGGACACGTGGATCCTGATCGGGTCCAACTTCGGGCGGCCCGGCCACCCGGCGTGGACCGGCAACCTGCTCGCCCACCCGGACGCGGAGATCAGCTGGAGGGGCCGCGACATCGCGGTGCGGGCCCGGCTGCTCGACGGGGAGGAGCGGTTGGAGGCGTGGCAAGCGGCGCTCAACTTCTGGCCGCCGTACGCCACTTACCAGTCCCGGATCGAGCGCGAGATCCGGCTCTTCCGCCTGGAACGCAGGGACCGGTAGGCACGTGCAGACGGGAACGCCGACGGCGGTCGCCCCCGGAAGGGGGGGCGCACCGCCGTCGGCGCGACAGGACGACGTGGGTATCGGCCGACGTGTGAGGGCTACTTCGTCGGCTTCTTTCCGGTGATGCCGAGGTGGACCAACAGCGCCAGGTTCGGCCTCAGTTCGGCCTGCTTGACGCCCCAGGTCTGGAAGCCCTTCTGGTGCGAGGCCACCGACGCCAGCATGGCGACGAGCGAGCCCGCCATCGCCGCGGGGCTGACGTCCTTGTCGACCTTGCCCTTGGACTGGAGCTCGGTGACCGCGTCCGTAAGGGAGTTGGTGACCGAGTTCAGGATCTTCATGCGGATCTTGTAGAAGCGCTTGTCGCCCTCGGCCGCGCCCAGATCGACGACCCGCAGGATCGCGTCGTTCCTGCGCCAGAAGTCGAGGAAGCCCTCCACGAGTTCCTCCGCCGTCTGCCAGCCGGCCCGCCCGACCCAGGAGCGGCCCTCGACCAGAGCGGTCAACCCGGCGCCCTCCTTGGCCATTTCCTCGGCGATCTCCAGGACGGCGCCCTCGACGTCGGGGAAGTACTGGTAGAAGGTCGCGGGCGAAGTGCCCGCCTTCCGGGCCACGTCGATGACTTTTACGTCCCGGTACGGCGAGGAGCTGAGCATCTCACTGAGGCAGTCGAGCAGCTTCTGCCGGGTCGCCTGGCCGCGTCGGCCGGCCACGCGGCCGTCGACGGTGCGTACTTGTCCTGTCATGCCGTCAGCTTACCGAGGGGTGATCGGAGCGCTATTCGGCCGAGTGCAAATGGGGGCCCGGGGGCGGTACGTCCCGATGCGCGCGGGGAACCGGGTGCCCCGGGAGCCCGTCCAGCGGGGGGCTCTCCGTGTCGTGGCGCGGAGTGCGACCGCGGGCCCGCGGTCGATGAGGGCATCGGGTTTCGGTCGTCGCGCTCCGTGGCCGCCCGACCCGCCCGGCCACTCGAATGGTGTTATCAACACCCTGTGGACAACTTTGGTGGACAAGCCGTGCGGGACTTGGCCCGTCGCCACGCCGCGTGCGGAAATCTGGCCATACGTTCGAATTGTGCGACCGCGTCGCACGTGAGGGGTCGTTAGCTTGACCCCGAACGCGGCAGCGCCCCGGCTCCCCGGCGGGGCACCTCAGGAAGGAATCAGGCGCATGGGCGGATATCCGGAAGGCGCGCCGTGCTGGGCCGACGTCTCGCTGTCCGATCTGGCGGCCGGCAAGAGGTTCTACGGGGAGCTCCTCGGCTGGACCTTCGACGAGGCCGCCGACGCGGCGTACGGGAACTACACCACCGCCTACAAGGACGGGCGGCGCGTCGCGGCCCTCCAGCCCAAGCGGGACGGCCGGATGCCCACCTCCTGGACCATCTACCTCGCCACCCCCGACGCCCACGCCCTCGCCGCCCGGATCCGCGCGGCCGGTGGCCGGCTGATCACCGACCCGACGCCGGTGCCGCCCCACGGCACCATGGCGGTCGCCGCCGACCCGGGCGGCGCCGTCTTCGGCCTGTGGCAGGGCCAGGCGCACACCGGCTTCGAGCTGATGCGCAAGCCCGGCTCGTACTGCTGGACCGAGGTGTACACCCGCGACAAGGACCAGGCCGACGCGTTCTACGAGTCCGTCTTTGGCTACCAGGGCGGCGACCCGGGCAGCCCCGACGAGATCGGCGCCGACTTCCGCACCTGGTCGCTGCCCGGCACCGAGCCCGGCCCGGACGGCGCGATCGGCGGCCGCAGCCTGATGTCGGACGCCTTCCCCGCCGCCCTGCCCGACCACTTCCTCATCTACTTCAGCGTCGAGGACTGCGACGCGGTGGCCGCCGTCTGCACCCGCCTCGGCGGCCGGGTCACCGCCGAGCCGTTCGACATTCCGTACGGGCGGATGGCGGTCCTCAACGACAACCAGGGAGCGGCCTTCGCCGTTCTGCAGGGTTCAGGCACGTAGAACGCGCGCGGCATGCCCGGGGTGTCCCGGATCGGGAGGGGACATACCGGTCTGGACCCGGGTTGGCCACCGGCCACCTCCGGCAGGGAGAATCGGGGTGCCGCGTGAGACGCTGCACGGGGCCGAATTTCGCACGGCCCGTACGGGGAGGTGGCAGGCAAGTGGAGCAGCTGACGCAGCACGACCCGAGGCGGATCGGCCCCTTCGAGGTGCTGGGACGGCTCGGTGCCGGCGGCATGGGGCTGGTCTATCTGGCGCGCTCGGCCTCCGGCCGCCGCGTGGCCATCAAGACGGTGCGCACCGAACTCGCCGAGGACCAGCTCTTCCGGGTCCGCTTCACCCGCGAGGTGGAGGCGGCCCGCGCGGTCAGCGGCTTCTACACGGCCGCCGTCGTCGACGCCGACCCGCGCGCCCCCGTCCCGTGGCTCGCCACCGCCTATGTTCCGGCGCCCTCCCTCGAAGAAATAGTGAACGAGTGCGGGCCGCTCCCGGCCCAGGCGGTGCGCTGGCTCGCGGCCGGCATCGCGGAGGCGCTGCAGTCCATCCACGGCGCGGGCCTGGTCCACCGCGACCTGAAGCCGTCGAACGTGCTGGTCGTCGAGGACGGGCCGCGCGTGATCGACTTCGGCATCGCGTCCGGGGTCTCCAACACCCGCCTGACCATGACGAACGTGGCGGTGGGCACCCCCGCCTACATGTCCCCCGAGCAGGCCAAGGACTCCCGCAGCGTCACCGGCGCCTCCGACGTCTTCTCGCTCGGCTCGACCCTCGTCTTCGCCGCGACCGGCCACGCGCCCTTCCACGGCGCGAACCCCGTCGAGACCGTGTTCATGCTGCTGCGCGAGGGTCCCGACATCACCGGCCTGCCGGACGAGCTGCGCCCGCTCATCGAGTCCTGCATGCAGATGGAGCACCCCAACCGGCCGTCCCCCGAGGACCTCCAGGCCCAGCTCGCGCCCCACCTCTTCGCCTCGGGCTCGGACGACAGCGGCACCGCGTCGGCCTGGCTGCCGCCCCGCTCCGTCGCCATGATCGAGCAGCGCAGGGGCGGTGGCCGCATGCAGGTCGCCCCGGCCGCCGAGCCCGCGCCGAGCGCGGTGCGCTCCAGCAGGCCGGGACCCCCGGCGCCGCCCCGCCCGGCCGAGCCCCCGTACCCGGGCCGGCACGCCGGTTCCTCGGTGACCTATCCGCCCGTCCACACCGACGAGCCGGTGCGGCTGCCCGGCGCCAAGGTGCCGATCGGGCCGGGCCCCAGGGCCGCCGACGCGTCCCGGGTGGCGGTCGACGCCGGGCCCGCCACCGGCTGGGTACGCAGGCCCGGCGCGCCCGCCGCCAACGGAGCCCAGGCCGCCCCGGTGCCGCCGCCCGCCCACCCGCCCGAGGCGCCGGGCCGCTGGCGCCCTTGGCGCTTCCGCATGTCGAACGACGTGTGGGGCACCCCGGCCGTCGCGGGCGACCTCCTCTACGTCACCTCCTTCGAGGTGCACGCGCTGGACGTGGGCACCGGCCGCCGCCAGTTCAAGACGCGCGACGTCGCCTGGGCGATGGCCGTCGAGGCGGGCCGCATCCACGCCTCCGACGGCCCCACCCTGTACGCCCTGGACGCGACCGACGGCGGCGAGCTGTGGCGGCTGCCCACCGACGCCTGGGTGTACTCCCTGAAGGCCGACCGGGGCACCGTCGTCACCGCCACCCGCGGCGGCGGCGTCCAGGCCTGGGAGGCCGCGAACGGCGAGAAGCTGTGGGAGACCGCCGGCGCCCAGACCGACTTCGAGACCCCCGAGGCCGGGCCCGCGATCCACGACGGCACGGTCTACGTCTGGCAGGACGCCCGGCTGCGCGCCCTGGACGCCCGCACCGGCGCCGAGCGCTGGTCCTACCCCGTCGGCGACGCGGCCTCCTGCGGTGGTGTCCCGGTCCGGGTGGCACCCGCGCAGGACGGCTACGTCTACGTCTCGGCGGGCACCCGCGTCCTCGCGATCGACATCGCCTCCGGCCACGTCCGCTGGCACTTCGAAGCCCCCGCGGTCTTCCTGTGCCCGCCGGCCTTCGCGCCGGGCCCCGCGGTGGCGGGCGGCGGCGTGTACCTCGCCGACTACCTCGGCACCGTGTACGCGCTCGACGCCTCGACCGGCAAGGACCGCTGGCGCATCGCCACCGAGTCCCGCCAGTCCGTCGAGCCGGTTCTGGTGGCCGACGGCAACGTCCACGTGGGCAGCGGCAACGCGCTCTACACCCTGGACGCGGTCACCTCGACCCCCAAGTGGCGCTTCGCGGCGGGCGGCGAGGTCGTGGGCGCCCCCGTCGTCGCCGACGGCCGCATCCACTTCGGCTCGGCCGACCACTGCCTCTACACCCTGGACGCGGCGGGCGGACAGCTCCGCTGGAAGCTGGCCACCGGGGGTGAGATCACCGGGTCGCCCGTCGTCCGGGGCGGGGTCGTGTACGCGTGCAGCAAGGACCGGTGCGTTTACGCTCTGGACGCGGTGAAGGGGACGGCTACCTCGGGATCCCGCTAGGCGCGGGCTGCCTTCCCCGGGCCCGCTGGGCCCGGGTCCCGCTGGGCGGGGGTCCGCTGGGTGCGGGGCCCGGTGGTTTTCCGCGGGCCGTGCGTGGCTGGTCGCGCAGTTCCCCGCGCCCCTCAGGGGATTCTGGTGGCGCGGGCCGCAATGGTGGCGCCGCGCCCCTCAGGGGGTTGGGGTGGCGCGGGGCGCATGGTGGCGCCGCGCCCCTCAGGGGGTTGGGTGGTTCGGGCCGCATGGTGGCGCCGCGCCCCTCAGGGGGTTGGGTGGTTCGGGCCGCATGGTGGCGCCGCGCCCCTCAGGGGGTTCGGTGGTTCGGGCCGCATGGTGGCGCCGCGCCCCTCAGGGGGTTGGGTGGTTCGGGGCGCGAAAAGGTGAAGGGGCTTGATCTGTATGGCAGTTGAGGTGCTCTCGTCCTCCGTCGTCGTCGAGAGGCTGCGGGCCGCCGGGTGTGTGTTCGCCGAGGACGAGGCCGAGTTGATACTCGGCACGGCCAAGGACGCCGCCGAGGTTGCCGCCATGGTGGAGCGCAGGGCCTCGGGGCTGCCGCTCGAACACGTCGTGGGGTGGGCCGAGTTCCACGGGCTCAGGGTCGCCGTCGAGCCCGGCGTCTTCGTGCCGCGCCGCCGCACCGAGTTCCTGGTGCGGCAGGCCCTGGCCGGCGCCGACACCACCCGGCCGGTCGTCGTGGTGGACCTGTGCTGCGGCTCGGGCGCGCTCGGTGCGGCGCTCGCCACCGCGCTGCCCGGGGCGGAACTGCACGCCGCCGACATCGAGGCGGCCGCCGTGCGCTGCGCCCGCCGCAACGTGGCCGCGCTGGGCGGCCAGGTCTACCAGGGCGACCTCTTCGCGCCGCTCCCGCCCGGACTGCGCGGCCGGATCGACATCCTGGCCGCGAACGTGCCCTACGTACCCTCCGACGAGGTCGGCCTGCTGCCCCCGGAGGCCCGCGACCACGAGCCGCTCGTCGCGCTCGACGGAGGGACGGACGGCCTCGACATCATGCGCCGCGTCGCCCTCGAAGCGCCCGGCTGGCTCGCCCCGGGCGGCACCCTGCTCGTCGAGACCAGCGAGCGGCAGGTGCCGGGCGCGCTGGCGGCGATGTCCGCGGGCGGGCTGCGCGCCCGCCTCGTCACCTCGGAGGAGCTGTACGCCAACGTGGTGATCGGCGTCCGCGCCTGAGCCCTCAGGGCCGGGGCGGTTCGTACGGGGGCTGCGGCTCATGCGGCGGCGGCCCGGTAGGCGGCTCGAAAGGACCCTCATAGGGGCGCTCGGGCGGCGGCTCGTACGGGCGCTCCGACGGCGGCGGCTCGTACGGATGCTCCGACGGCGGCGGCTCGTACCGGGCGTCCGGGGGCGGTGCTCCGGGGGTGGCCGGTTCCGGCTCGGTCCTGCGGCGGCCGGACATCAGGGCCGCAGCGAGCAGCAGCACAAGGCCGGCGCCCAGTGCGATCGCCACGCCCTGTCCCAGGCCGCGCCCCGACGAGTCCACGGTCAGGCTGCCCGTCGCCTGGCCCTGCCGCACCATCCACAGGATGGTGAAGCCGAGCACGACGAGACCGGCGACGGCGACCAGGACGCGCGAGCGCAGCACCAGGCCCACCAGCGTCACGAGCGCGGCGAAGGCCAGGGGGAGCAGCACCGAGCCGGCCACCTCCGCCTTGGTCGCGGAGATGCCCGAGAACAGGTCGTCGATCCGGTAGGTGCTGCCGTGACGGCCGTCGTACCAGGCACGGAAGGGGCTCCAGACGGCGGCCGTCGCTCCGAGGAGAGCGAGGATCGAGCCGAGGACGTTGCGGACCATCTCCGGCCCTCCTTGTAGGCGGCTCTCGCTGCCGACGCTACGCCCGGCACGCGCACCCCGCTACCCGGCGGCCGGGCGGCGCGCTCGCCGGTTGTCCCTGCCGGGCGCGACACCGGCCGCCATGGCGAGGCCGAAGACGGAGCCGACCACGCGGGAGCCCGCCCGGCCGCGGGCCCGGTGGGCGCACCGCCAGGGGCTCGAAGGGACGGCGCCGGACAGCGGCCGCCCCGCTTGTCACCGCATCCGGAAGTCCTTGGAGCGGCGCGTGGTGAACAGCTCCGCCTGGCGGTCGGGCGGCAGGTTGCCGAGGGTCACGAAGGCCGGGGCGCGGGAGTGGGCCGCGGCGAGGGTGGCCTCCTTCGCCGCCCACACCGAGCGGACCGTGCCCTGCACGGCCTCGGTCGGGTACGAGGCGATGGTCTCCGCGCAGCACAGCGCAACGGTCAACTCCTCGCCGGGCACGGTCACTTCGCTCACGAAGCCGATCTCGTACGCCCGCCGCGCCGACATCCGCTCGGCCGTCCCCATCAGCGCGAGCCGGGCCGCCTCGCCGTGCGGCATCCGCAGCGCCAGATACATCGACTCGTACGCGCTGACCATGCCGTACGTCGTGTGCGGGTCGAAGAACGTGGCGTCCTCGGCGGTGATCACGAACTCCGCCTCGCCCAGCAGGTAGAACGCCCCGCCGCAGGCCATCCCGCGCACGGCGGCGATCACCGGCTTCCACAGGTCGTTCGCCTTCGGCCCGATCGCGATCAGGGGATCGTCGGTGGAGTACGGGGACGAGGGCTGTGCCACCTCGGCCGAGCGGTCGATGCCGGTGCAGAAGGCCCGCTCGCCGGCGCCGGTGAGCACCACCGCCCGGACCGTCTCGTCGAACCTCAACTCACGCCAGATTCCGCTCAGTTGCTCTGCCGTGTCCAGGTCCACGGCGTTCAGGCGCTCGGGCCGGTTCAGGGTGACCACCGCGACGCCGGTCTCCTTGTCGCGGGTCATCAGGACGCTCACGAGCGCTCCAGGAGCCAGCGCGGCACGGTCACCCCGTCGACCTCGGTGAACGCGACCTGCACCCGGGCGCCGATCCGCAGGCGCGCCGGGTCGACCGAGTCGAGGGGGGCGCCCGGCTCGGCGACCACGTTGCCGACCAGGCGGATCAGCGGGTCCTCGGCGAGCTCGACGACCACCGCGTTGTACGGGGCCTGGACCGCGTAGTCGGGGAGCAGCGGGGGGTGGGGGAAGACGTACGACCAGATGCGGCCGCGCCCCGACATCCGGCGCCACTCGCTGTCGAAGGACTGGCAGTGCGGGCAGCAGGGCCGGGGCGGGAAGCGGAGCCGGCCGCAGTCGGGGGCGGCACAGGCCTGGACGCGGAGCTCGCCCTGGGCCGCGTACTCCCAGAAGGGGGCGCCGTCGTCGTCCACAACAGGGGAAAGCATCTCTCAACTCCTCAGCAGAACGGCGGAGGTGGGCACGCCCTCGCCCGCGGTGACCAGGCAGGTCGCGGCGTCGGGGACCTGGGCGGTGCTGGTGCCCCGCAGCTGTTTGACGCCCTCGTTGATGAGGTTGAACCCGTGGACGTAGGCCTCGCTGAGGCCGCCGCCCCCGGTGTTGATGGGCAGCCGCCCGCCGATCTCCAGCGCGCCGCCCTCGGTGAACGCGGCCCCTTCGCCGCGCCCGCAGAAGCCGTAGCCCTCCAGGGACAGGGGGATGAGCGGGGTGAACGCGTCGTAGATCTGGGCCACGTCCACGTCGTCCGGGCCGAAGTCGGCCTGCTTCCACAGGTGCCGGGCCGCGGTCCAGGCGGGCCCGGTCAGCGGGTCGTCGTTCCAGTAGTTGACCATGCCGTGGTGCTGGGCGGGCAGGGCCTGGGCCACGGAGTGCACGTACACCGGCTTGTGGCGGCAGTCGCGGGCCCGCTCGGCGGAGACGAGGACGCACGCCAACGCGCCATCTGTCTCGAGGCAGTTGTCGAAGAGACAGAGCGGTTCGCTGATCCAGCGCGACGTCATGTACATCTCGCGGGTCAGCGGGCGCTCGTACATGATCGCGTCCGGGTTCTGGTTGGCCCGGTTGCGGCAGGCGAGGGCCACGTTGAACAGGTGGTCGCGGGTGGCGCCGTACTCGTGCAGATAGCGGCGTGCCAGCATGCCGATCTCGTCGGCGGGCCGCAGCAGACCGAAGGGGCGGGTCCACTGGGCGGGGGTGGGCAACTGAACGGCCGTGTTCTTCCAGGGCCTTGGGCCGCTGCCGCGTTTGCGGGAGCGCCAGGCGACGCCGACGCCGGCCTGGCCGGTGGCGATCGCGGCGGCGAGGTGCGCGAGGGTGGCGCAGGAGCCGCCGCCCCCGTAGCCGACCTTGCTGAAGAAGGTCACGTCGCCCGCGCCGACGGACTTGGCGACCTCGACCTCGTCCGTCTCCTCCATCGTGTACGAGGCGAACGCGTCCACCTCTGCCGGGTCGATGCCCGCGTCGTCGAGCGCGGCGACGATCGCCCGGCACGCCAACGTCTTCTCGGACTCGGGCAGTTGCTTGGCGAAGGCCGTCTGCCCGATCCCCACTATGGCTGTCGCGTCCTTCAGGGTGGCCATGGCCCCACCTCCACGAGCGTCACCAGTACTGACAGCGGAGGAGGCTACAGCTAATCTGACGGATAGTCAGCAACGGGGAATCCCCTGCTCGAACGGGACCGAGAGCGCGGGGAAGGCGGAGGGGCGTGCGATGGGGCTTGCGATACGCGGGGACCTGGAGTGGGGCACGATCGCCCGGCTGGTGCGCGACGCCGCCGGGCGGTATGGCGAGCGCGAGGCCGTCGTCGAGGGGCGCGGCCGGATCTCGTACGCGGAGCTCGGCGAGCGCGTCGAGCGGGCGGCCGCCGCGTGCACGGCGGCCGGGGTGTCCCCCGGTGACCGGGTCGCGGTGTGGGCGCCCAACACCTCGGACTGGATCGTCTCGGCGCTGGGCGCGGTGACGGCGGGCGCGGTCCTCGTGCCGCTGAACACGCGGTTCAAGGGCGCGGAGGCGGCGTACGTACTCGAAAGCAGCCGGGCCAGGCTGCTCTTCGTGACCGGTACGTTCCTGGGCACCTCCTATGTCGCCTCGCTGCGCCGCGCGACCGCCGAGGGGTCCGGCCCCGGCCCGCTGCCGTCGCTGCCGCACCTGGAGCAGGTGGTGGTCCTCTCGGACGACGCCCCCGACGACTTCCGCACCTGGAAGGACTTCCTGGCGGGCGGCGAGGGCGTGTCCCGCGCCGAGGTGGAGGCCCGGTCGGCGCTCATCGAGCCGGGGTCGCCCTCCGACATCGTCTACACCTCGGGCACCACCGGCCGTCCCAAGGGCGCGGTGATCACCCACGCCCAGACCCTGCGCGGCTACGCCCTCTGGTCCGAGCTCGCGGGCCTGCGCGAGGGCGACCGCTATCTGATCGTGAACCCGTTCTTCCACACCTTCGGCTACAAGGCGGGCATCATCGCCTGCCTGATGCGGGGCGCCACGATGGTGCCGCAGCCGGTGTTCAACATCGACACCGCGCTCGCGAACATCGCCTCCGAACGCGTCTCGGTCCTGCCGGGCCCACCCACCCTCCACCAGTCGCTCCTGGACCACCCGGCCCGCGACCAGCACGACCTGAGCGCGCTGCGCCTGGTGGTGACCGGGGCGGCGGTGGTCCCGCTGCGCCTGGTCGAACGGCTGCGGGCCGAGCTGGGCGTCGGCACCGTCCTGACGGCGTACGGGCTCTCCGAGGCGAGCGGCATCGTCACGATGTGCCGCCGCGGCGACCCGGCGGAGGTCATCGCCTCGACCTCGGGCCGCGCGATCCCCGGCACCGAGGTACGGGTCGCGGCGGGCCCGGGCGAGCCGGGCGAGATCCTGGTGCGCGGCTTCAACGTCATGCGGGGCTACTTCGAGGACGAGCCCGGCACGGCCGGGGCGATCGACGCGGACGGCTGGCTGCACACCGGCGACATCGGCGTCCTGGACGAGGCGGGCAACCTCCGCATCACCGACCGGATCAAGGACATGTTCATCGTCGGCGGCTTCAACGCCTACCCGGCCGAGATCGAGCAACTCCTGGGCCTGCACCCCGAGGTGGCCGACGTGGCGGTGATCGGCGTCCCGGACCCGCGCCTGGGCGAGGTGGGCCGGGCGTACGTCGTGCGGCGGCCCGGGTCGGTCCTGACGGCGGACGACCTGATCGCCTGGTCCCGGCGCGAGATGGCGAACTACAAGGTGCCGCGGGAGGTCGAGTTCCTGGCGGAGCTGCCGCGGAACGCGAGCGGCAAGGTGGTGAAGGGAGAGCTGCGGGCCCGCGGTCCCCGTAGCTGACAGCTCCGCGCGGCGGCGACCGGCTCAGGTGGCGTGGATGTCCTGCGGGGAGATCACCGTGGCGTGGATGTCCTGGGCGGCGGGACCTCCCGCGGTGGCGTGTGGGGCGGTCGTCGCCGGGACCATGGCGGCGAGGGCCGCCGCTATGAGGACGGCGTACGTGGCGAGTGCGCGGCTGGTGCGGGTCATGGCAACTCCATGTGCGGTACTGGGTGTTGGGCGTGCGGGATGCGGGGCGTCGGCCCGCTCCGGTGACGGTGCGGGTGCCGCCCGCACGCAATGATCGCCGGTCCCGGTGGTGCGGTCACGGGGGCCCGCCGGAGCAGGCCTGCCGACATGCCACGGCCGCGGCGGCTCCCCTCCCGCGCCGCCGCGGCCGTCCCCCGCTCAGAAGGAGCTACGTGACGGGCTCCGAGGTCGCGTGGACGTCGTTCGTCGAGGCGTCCGTGGCCGTTGCGTGGACGTCCAGAGGCCCGACCGTGCCGTCGTCCGCGGCGGCCGTGGCGTGCACGTCCAGCGGCTTGACCGTGCCGTCGTCGCCCACGGCGGTGGCGTGGACGTCCAGCGGCTTGATGATCGGCTCGGTGCTCTTGATGTCGCCCATGGTGTCTCCCGTTGGCCGCGCAGTTGTGATGGACAGGACCCGTCCGGCCGCTCCCCCGAGGGCTTCCGGACGGGTCCTTCAGGGCCGCTCAGACTAGTACCGCGGCCGTTCGCCCTCCCGCTTGCCCCCCGGCCCACGGAACGACTGAGTAAGAGAGTGCCGGGTGGCGATAAACGAACGATGAACGCGCTGTACCGGGCCCTATGCGGCGTGTGCGGGGGTCAGCAGCGAGAGCACCACCTGGGCCTCCGGCGCGCCCAGCGCCTCGAACAGCTCCAGCGACTCCCGCCAGCAGACCTGCGCACGGCCGGTCTGCCCGATGGCGTCCAGGGCCTGCCCGAGGACGATCAGGACGTTGCCCCGCCGCCAGTCGCCGCCGATGCCGCGCAGCCGGGTGAGCGCCATCTCCGCGTTCGCGGCGGCCTGCGCCGGGCGCCGGGCCACGACGTCGACCTCGGCGAGACGGAACAGGGCCATCCCCTCCCACAGGCGCTGCCGGCCGTCCCGGAAGACGTCCAGGGCCTCCTGGAGCCGCAGCACCGCCTCGGCGTGCTGTCCGTTCTTGGCCAGGGCCAGGCCCAGCGCGTAACGGGCGTTGGCACCCCGCAAGGAGTTGCCGAGCCCGTCGTAGATGGCGATGCCGTTCTTCGCCAGCTCCACCGCGCTGGCCGTGCGGCCCATCGCGAGGTGGATGCGCGACAGGTTGCACAGCGCGCTGGCCTCGCCGGGGCGGTCGGCGCCCCGCGCGTAGTTCTCGATCGCCGTGGTGAGGTGCTTCTCGCCCTCCTCGTACCGGTTCTGGTAGAGGGCGATGACGCCGCGGATGTTGGGGGCCCAGCAGCCGGGCAGGGGGTCCTCGGCGATCTCGGCGAGCCGCATGCCCTCGGCGGCCTCCCGGTCGGCCTGGTCGAAGCTGCCCGCGGTGTGCCGGGCGTTGGCGAGCGCGGTGAGTGCGCGGCCCTCCGCCCGCACGTCGCCGTAGGCGTGGGCGGACGCCTGGAGGGCTGCGGCGGTGGCCACGTACTCCTTGGAGTTGGTGCCCGACTCGGCGAGGTCGAGGGCGGACCACAGCAGGTCCACGGCCCGGCGCAGCGCCTGCGGCCGCTCGGCGGCCTGCCGCACGCACGCGAGCAGCGGGATCGCCTCCGCGTACAACCAGTCCTGGGCCGCGTGGCGGTCCGCGAAGGACAGGCCCGCGCGCCCGGTCGGCTCCAGGTGGTCCACGAGCCGGTCGCCCGGCCGCTCCAGGGCGTACACCCCGGAGGCGGTCGCCAGATAGAAGTCGAGCAGCCGCGACATCGCGAGCTCCCGCTCCACGGGCGGGAGTTCGTCGCGCTCCGCGCACGAACGCGCGTAGAGCCGGACGAGGTCGTGGTAGCGGTAGCGGCCCGGGGCGGCCGATTCCACCAGCGACGTGTCGACCAGCGATTCCAGCAGGTCCTCGGTCTCCTGCTCGGGGAGGTCGAGGACGGCCGCCGCGGCGGCCAGTGAGATGTCGGGCCCGTCGGGCAGGCCGAGCAGCCGGAAGGCGCGGGACTGGGCGGGCTCCAGCTGCCCGTAGCCGAGCTCGAACGTCGCCTTGACCGCGAGGTCGCCGGCCTGGAGCTCGTCCAGGCGGCGGCGCTCGTCGGCGAGCTTCGCCGCGAGCACCGACACCGTCCAGGTGCGGCGCGAGGCAAGCCGGGAGGCGGCGATGCGGATGGCGAGCGGCAGGAAGCCGCAGGCGGCGACCACGTCCAGGGCCGCCTCGCGCTCGGAGGACACCCGCTCCTCCCCGACGATCCTGGTGAAGAGCTGGAGCGCCTCCTCGGGGGACATCACGTCCAGGTCCACCAGGTGCGCACCGACCAGGTCGACCATGCGGATGCGGCTGGTGACCAGGGCCGCGCAGCCCGCGGTGCCCGGCAGCAGCGGCCGGATCTGGGCCGCGTCGCGGGCGTTGTCGAGCAGGACCAGGACCCGGCGGCCGTCGAGCGTGGAGCGGAACAGGGCCGCGCGCTCCTCCATCGAGTCGGGGATCGCCGAGTCCGCGGTGCCGAGCGCGCGCAGGAACGCGCCGAGGACGGTGTCCGGCTCGGCGGAGTGCGAGCCCGCGCCCTGGAGGTCGACGTAGAGCTGGCCGTCGGGGAAGTAGGGGCGGGCGGCGTGGGCCACGTGCACGGCGAGCGTGGTCTTGCCCACGCCGCCGATGCCGGCGAGCGCGGAGACCGCCATCACCGTGGTCTCGGCGCTCGCCAGGCGCGAGGTCAGCTCGCGCACGAAGGCCGCCCGGCCGGTGAAGTCCGGCACGGAGGCGGGCAGTTGGGCCGGGCGCACCGGGATCGGGGCGGCCGCGGGCGCGGCGGCGGGCGGACGGGCCAGGTCCTCGTCGGCGCGCAGGATGCGCTGCTGGAGGCGGGCGAGTTCGGGGCGCGGATCGACGCCGAGCTCGTCGGCGAGCAGCCGCCGGGTGTCCGCGTACACCGCGAGGGCCTCGGCCTGGCGGCCGCTGCGGTACAGGGCCAGCATCAGCAGTTCGCGCAGCCGCTCGCGCAGCGGGTGGGCGGCGGTCAGCGCGGTCAGTTCGGAGACGGCCTCGGCGTGGCAGCCCGCCTCCAGGTCCATGTCGAGCCGGGCCTCGGTGAGTTGGAGGCGCCACTCGGCGAGCCGGGTGCGCTGGTTCTCGGCGTACGGGCCCGGCACGCCCGCCAGGGGCTCGCCGTCCCAGTGGGCGAGTGCGCTGTTGAGCAGGTCGCGGGCGCGGGTCTGGTCGCCGCCCGCCCGCGCCTTCTCGGCGGCCGTGGCCAGCTCCTGTGCCTGGGCGAGGTCGAGGGTGGCGGCGCCGACCCTGATCGCGTAGCCGCCGGACTCGCTGACCAGCACCCCGGGGTCGAGGACCTTGCGCAGCCGCGAGGCGTAGGTGCGGAGCGCGGCCAGGGCCTGGGAGGGCGGCTCGTCGCCCCAGATGGCGTCGATGAGTTCGGCGGCGGTGGCGGTGCGGCCGTCGCGCAGGAGCAGGGCGGCGAGCAGGGCGCGCTGCTGCGGGGAGCCGGAGGGCAGGGCCTGCTCGCCCCGCCAGGCCCGTACGGGTCCGAGAACGCCGAAGCGGAGCCCGGCGCCGGATGCCTCCGGGCCGTGCTCGGCCTCCTCCTGGGCGAGGTGCCCCGTCGCGCGCTGCGGCGGCGGTACCGGAGCGCGCTGCTCCGGTACGCGCGGCCCGCCGTCACGGTCCATAGCTGCCCCCTGTACCCCCGTACTCCTGGCATTGCTCCCGCCAGTCTGCCCTGTCCGGAGGGGTCGCGTCAGCAGCAGGTGACGCTCTGCACAAGGCTTCGACACATGCCCTGCACACTCATCGCAAGCCCCCCGGGGCGGAATTCGCGCCCGGGACGGGGCGGGGCGCCGCGCGGAGGCACCGTCCAACTAGCTGACGGATCGTCAGATCGGGTCTACCGTGAACGGCATGGAGACCTTCCCGAAGATCATCTCGGTGGACGACCACACCGTGGAGCCCCCCCACGTCTGGCGGGACCGCCTCCCCGCCGCGTACCGGGACACCGGCCCGCGCATCGTCCGGGCCCCCCTGAAGGAAATGACCTTCCTCGGCGGCAAGTTCGCCCCGGTCATGGGCGCCAAGGGCGACGACGGCCCGATCGGGGACTGGTGGGTGTACGAGGACCTCCACCGCCCGCTCACCCGCCTGGACACGGCGGTGGGCTACGCCAGGGACGAGATAAAGCTGGAGGTCATCACGTACGAGCAGATGCGGCCGGGCTCGTACGACGTGGCCTCGCGCCTCGCCGACATGGACGTGAACCACGTCCAGTCCGCCCTCTGCTTCCCGACCTTCCCGCGCTTTTGCGGCCAGACCTTCACCGAGGCGAAGGATCGCGAACTGGGCCTCCTCTCGGTGCGGGCGTACAACGACTGGATGGTGGAGGAGTGGTGCGGCCCCGAGGCGCACGGCCGTCTCATCCCCCTCACCCTGATCCCGCTGTGGGACGCGGAGCTGGCCGCCGCCGAGGTGCGCCGCAACGCCGCGCGCGGGGTGCGCGCGGTCGCCTTCTCCGAGATACCGCCGCACCTGGGGCTGCCCTCCATCCACACGGACGACTGGGACCCGTTCCTCGCCGCGTGCGACGAGACCGGCACCGTGATCGCGATGCACATCGGCTCGTCCAGCAGGATGCCCTCGACCTCCCCGGACGCCCCGCCCGCGGTCGGCTCGACCATCACCTTCGCCAACTGCTGCTTCTCGATGGTCGACTGGCTGATGAGCGGCAAGTTCGAGCGCTTCCCGCACCTGAAGATCATGTACGCGGAGGGCCAGATCGGCTGGATCCCGTACATCCTGGAGCGGGCGAACGTGGTCTGGGAGGAGAACCGGGGCTGGGGCGGAGTGGCGGACAAGGTCCACCGCCCCCCGTCCGAACTGTTCGCCGAGCACGTTTACGGCTGCTTCTTCGACGACGCGTTCGGTCTGCGCAACCTGGACGCGATCGGCGTGGGCAACGTCCTGTACGAGACGGACTACCCCCACTCCGACTCGACGTGGCCCAAGTCGCGCGAGGTCGGGGAGGCGCAGATGGGGCACCTGCCGCCCGACGTGGTGGAGCGGATCGTACGGGGCAACGCGATCGACCTGCTGGGGCTCAGTCCGGAGGGGCTCTGGGTGGGGGCGTAGGCGGGGTGCACGGGGTGAGGGACTGGCGGGCCGGCGTGCCGGCGGGGTTCCGGCGCTGGGCCGCCCCGCGCGCCGCCTGCGCGGCGGCCCCGGTCCCCGGCCGGAGTCCGCGGCCGGGGCCTCCCCGGGATGGCGGTGACATCCGGCCTCGTCGCCGCCACCATGAAGGCCATGGCGCTGACCCGTGCGGAAGCAGAGAAGATCCTGGCCGACCACTTCGCCCCTTGGGTGCTCGGCCTCGGGCTGACCGTGGAGGACACCGGCGAGCGGCACGCCGTGCTGCGACTGCCGTGGAGCGACGCGCTCGCGCGGGACGGCGGAGGGATCAGCGGGCAGGCCCTGATGGCCGCCGCCGACACCGCCACCGTCATCGCGGTGGCCTGCGCGCGCGGGGCGTACGGGCCGATGACGACCGTGCAGCAGTCCACCACCTTCCAGCGCCCGGTGACCGGCGCCGACGTACTCGTCGACGCGCGCGTCACCAAGCTCGGGCGCCGCATGGCCTTCGCCGACATCACCCTGACCGCCGAAGGCGCCGAAGAGCCCGCAGCCCGAGCGTCCACGGTGTACGCGCTGCTCGGCTGATCCGGCCGGTCCTACCCGGGCCTCGCCGTCCACGCGCCCGCTCCCACCCTGTCGGGGGCGGGCCATGATCACGCAACTCGGCGGGTACACGCGATAGTTGGTCTTGACCAACACATTGCCACTGCTATATCAGCCGTCGACCATGCTCCAGTGAATTTTGCCGACGGCGATCGGTGGCCAAGTGATCGTTTCGCATGTTACGTTCAGTCGTGCCTGGCACCGAAAGGCCGGGCGCCGGGCGGTCGTTCTCCTCCTTGACCGAAGGGGAGGCGACAGCCGGGTAATCGGGGGAATGAAGTCCGGGGGGACCTTTCGGTTTCCACGCCTGTTTGGGTTGCCCTTTGGGCTTCCTCCCCCTTGCGACGACGCAAGGGAAGAAACGAATGAACCGCAACTCTCTGCGCATGGCCGCTGTTTCCGCCATCGCCGCTGTTACCCTCGGCGGGGCCGCGGGTCTGGCCCAGGCCTCCGAGGCCCGGGTGGCCGCACCTCAGTCCGTTTCCGTCACGCAGCAGGCCGAGGCCCAGCAGGCCGCGCACGCCCTCCTGTCGAGCCCGCTGGCGGCCCGCCTCACGCCTGCCGAGCAGGTCGAGATGAAGCAGATCGCCAGCGGCGAGTTCACGGCTGCCAGCAAGTGGAGCGCCATCCGTGCCGCGTTCAGCAAGGTGGGCGGCTTCGCCAAGGCCATCGCCGGCAAGTACAGCGATTTCAAGAAGTGGTACGACGGCCTGTCCTGGTGGGTGAAGGCCCCGCTCGCGGCCGTCAGCCCGGGCCTGACGATTCTCGACATCTACAACGCCCTGCACTGATGACAGTGGGGGATCGGCCTGTTGGTGATCCCCGGTGAGCGGAATCCGGGGTGCGCATCACGGCACCCCGGAGCCCAGCACACGGTGTCGGCCGGGTCCGTCCGGACGGACCCGGCCGACACCCGGCATACGCAGAGACGGAGCGTCCTGGATGAACGAGACCAAGTCCCCCCGCGCCGCCACCGGCACGTGGGCGCTGCCCCTGCTCGCGCTGGCACCCTTGGCGGCCATCGGAGTCCTGGCGGATCAGACATCCACCCTGTGGAATGCGATTTCCTGGGTGCTGTGGGCCCTGTCCGCCCTTTCGGTGGCGGTCGAATGGGCAACGGTGCTTCGCCGTGGAATGCGCCGGTCCGCGCAATGGGGCATGTGCATTCTTGTCCACGCCGTAATGGCATGGCAGTTGATTGCCCTTTTGAATCAAGGGTGAATTGATGTCAGGAACGCGGTGCGGTGTTCGGGGCCGTGGCGCTCGGCGCTGCCCGGCCCGGTACGGCTGATCGCGCTCTCGAAGAGGTAATCGGGGGAAGAAGCTCGCGGGCGGCCTTTCGGTTTCCACGCCTGTTCAAGTCGCCCGTGAAGACTTCCTCCCCCTTGCGATAACACAAGGGAACCCTACCCGAACCCAGCGGCGGCGCGCGGCGGCTGTCCGGGCCCTCCCGGGCCGTTGGTCGGGCCGGCCGACCGGCTGCCCAGATGAAGGAATGACGCGGTGAAGAAGGGCGACCCGCTCGTGGAGGCGCACGGCCTCGGCCGGTCCCATGGCTCGAAACGGATCCTGGACGGTGTCTCGCTCGTCCTGCGGTCCGGCGAGGTGACCGGATTCGTCGGCGCCAACGGTGCGGGCAAGACCACGACGATCCAGGTGATGCTGGGCCTGTCGAGAGGAGAAGGGCACACCCTCTTCCTCGGCCGCCCGCTGCACTCCTTCGGCGCACCCGGAACCGTGGTGGGGGCGGTCCTGGGCGGCGTGGCGGGACATCCCCAGCACCGCCTGCGGGCGCACCTGCGCATGGTGGCCGCCGGGTGCGCGGCGCCGGACCGGCGCGTCGACGAACTCCTGGAGACCGTCGGGCTGTCGGACGCCGCCCAACTGCGGCTCTCCCAGCTGTCCTTGGGCATGGCGCAGCGCGCGGGCATCGCCCAGGCGCTCCTGGGCGATCCACCGGTGCTGGTGCTGGACGAGCCCGCGAACGGTCTTGACCCCCATGCGCTGCGGTGGTTGCGCGAGTTCCTGCGCACCCAGGCGGCGCTGGGCCGGGCCGTGCTGGTCTCCAGCCATCTGCTGGGCGAGATGGAGCAGTTGGCCGACCGTGTGGTGGTGCTGAGCCGTGGCCGGGTCGTGGCTCAGGCGCCGATGGCGGAGGTGATGGAGCGTGCCGCCGACCGTCGCTCGGTGACCCTGGAGGCCCCCGACCTGCCCACCCTGGAACGCGCGGTGGCGGCGCGGGGCGGCCGGTTGACGCCGACCGGCGGCCAGGGAGCGATCGTCACGGGCCTGGACCGGGCGCGCATCGGCACGCTGGCACTGGAGGCCGGCGTGCCCCTGTACTGGCTGCACGAGGAACGGCCCTCACTGGAGGACTTCTACCTGGCCATCGCCGAAGAGGAGTTCACGATCTCATGACAGCTCCCGTGACGACGGCCGCGACAGCCCCCACCGCCCCCGCGCCCGTCGGGCCCGCCGAGGCGTTCCGCCGGGCCTGCCGCTACGAAGGGCGCCACCTGCGCGCGCTGCGGTCCACCTGGATCCTGCTCGGCGTGGTCGCGCTCCTGAGCCTGCTGACGGGCGTCACGATCCTGCTCGACGCCGACCCGCGGCATACTGTCAGCCCGGTGGCCGTGGCAGACGCCATCGCGTGGACCCCGCTGGCGACGCAGGTTCCCGCCCTGTGCTTCTTCGTGCTCGTCCTGGCCACCGGCCCAGTCTCGACCGATCTGGTGAGGGGCGTCGCACGGACGACCTGGCTGGCCGTGAACGGGCGCGGCACCGCCTACGCGGCGAAGTGCGTGGTCGGCTGTCTCACCGGATCCGCCGTCGCCGCGGCGAGCGCGCTCCTCGGCTCGCTCTCCTGCGCGGTGGCCCTGGCGGCGGCCGGGGCCCCGCAGCCCGAATGGAGCGAAGTCCTGGCCCCGGCGGCGAGGTTCGTCGGCTGGATGGCGTGCTGGGCGGTGCTCTGCACGGCGGTGGCCGCGATGCTGCGCAACCGGACCGTCGCGGTCCTGCTCCTCGTCCTGTGGCCGCTGCTCGGCGAGCGCCTCGCGGGCATGCTGCTGCGGTATCTGCCGGGCCTCTCGGGGGTGAGCGACTGGCTGCCGTTCGCGGCGGGCCGGGCCATGCTGACCGACGTCTCGGCGTACGCGGCCGACGACCGGCCCTTCGCCCAGGCGCTGGTCGGTTCCCATCTGTCCACCCCGGTCGCGACGGCGGTGTTCTGCCTGTGCACGGCGGCCGTCGCGGCGGCCGGCCTGTGGGCGTACCGCCGCCGAGACATCACGTCGGCCTGACCCGGTCCAGTACCGCGTTCGCTTACGCCCCTTCCCCGAACCCGTGCGGCGCCGCGGACGTACCCCCTGACCCAGTCCGCACGCGCGGACGTCCCCACCCCTGATCGAGGAGACCCCTGCCATGTCATGGGCACGAAGAATCGCCGTGGGTCTGACGACCCTCGTTGTGCTCACCGCGGGCCTGTCGTCCGGCGCCGCGCCCGTCGCGTCCGCCGCTCCCACCGGAGAGGGCCGGACGGCGAAGGCCGCCATCGCCGACGCTGTCCCCGGCAGCTACATCGTCACCTTCAAGGAATCGGCCCCCCGCGCCGATTCCGCCGCGGGCCAGGCGGTGGCCCGGAAGTACGGGGCGACCGTGAAGCGGACCTATCACCAGGCCGTCAACGGATACTCGGTCCGGGCCTCCGAGTCGCAGGCCGAGCGGATCGCCAAGGACCCCGCGGTCGCGTCGGTCTCCGCCGACCGCGCCTTCCGTGTCACCGGCACCCAGTCCCGCCCGCCGTCCTGGGGGCTCGACCGCATCGACCAGCAGAGCCTTCCGCTGAGCCGGAGTTACACCTATCCGCGCAGTGCCGGATCGGGCGTGACCGCGTACATCATCGACAGCGGGGTCCGCATCACCCACCAGGACTTCGGCGGACGGGCCTCCTACGGCTACGACGCCATCGAGGACGACCAGGTCGCCCAGGACGGAAACGGGCACGGCACCCATGTCGCCGCCATCGCCGCGGGCAGCCGTTACGGCGTGGCCAAGAAGGCGAAGATCGTCGCGGTGCGGGTCCTCGACGACGCCGGATCCGGCACCACCGAGCAGATCGTCGCGGGCATCGACTGGGTGACGCGGCACGCGGTCAAGCCCGCCGTGGCCAACATGTCGCTCAGCGGAGGCGCCGACGCGGTGGTCGACCAGGCGGTCAGGAAGTCCATCGCCTCCGGAGTGACGTACACCGTCGCGGCGGGCAACGACGGCCAGGACGCGTCCCTGCACTCTCCGGCCCGGGTCCGCGAGGCGGTCACCGTGGGCGCCACCACCGAGCGCGACTCCCGCGACAGCCTGTCCAACCATGGCGCGGCACTCGATCTGTTCGCCCCGGGTGAGTCCATCGCCTCGGCCTGGAACGGCAGCGACACCTCCACGATCACCGACTCCGGTACGTCCATGGCGGCCCCGCACGTGGCCGGAGCCGCCGCCCTCTATCTCGCCGACCACCCCGAGGCCCGGCCCGTCCAGGTCGCCTCGGCCCTGACCGCGTCCGCCACCACCGGTCGCGTCACCAAGCCTGGCTCCGGTTCCCCCAACCGGCTCCTGAACATCGGCCGACTGCGCTGAGGCCCGCGACGAGGTGACCGCCTGCACACCCCTTGCCTGACGAGACGTCAGCTACGACGATGAGGCTCGTCGAGCCAATGTGACGGATCGTCAGATCAGGGGTGCGGGACGTGCCGATACTGCCGAACGGACGACTGGTGTACGGGATGCAGCTCCCCGTCCAGTCGCAGAGCACCATCTACGCGGAGGCGTGGGAGGCCGGTGCCGGGCCCGGGGATCTCGTCAAGATCGCGCGGGCCGCCGACCGGTCGGGCTTCGCCTATCTCGCGAGCTGCGACCACGTCGCCATTCCGCGCCGCCTCGCGGGAGCGATGAGCACCATCTGGTACGACCCGGTCGCCACCCTCGCCTTCCTCGCCGGGGTCACCGAGCGGGTGCTGCTGATGAGCCATGTCGCGGTGGTCGGGCTGCGCCATCCCCTCGTCACCGCCAAGCAGTACGCGACCCTGGACCACCTCAGCGGCGGCCGGCTGATCCTCGGGGTCGGGGCCGGGCACGTACGGGAGGAGTTCGAGGCGGTCGGAGCCGACTTCGAGCGCCGGGGCGCCGTGCTGGACGAGACGATCGACGCGCTGCGAGCCGCGCTCGGCCCGGAGGAGTACCCGTCCTTCCGCGGGGAGCGGTACGCGTTCGAGGGGCTGGGGCAGCGGCCCCGGCCCGCACAGCGGCGCGTCCCGGTCTGGGTCGGCGGATCGTCCCCGGCGGCGGTCCGGCGAGCCGCGCTGCGCGGCGACGGCTGGCTGCCGCAGGGCGACCCGAGAGACCAGCTCCCCACCCGGATCGCCCGGCTGAAGGAGCTGCGGGAGCAGGCCGGGGTCGAGGAGCCCATCGTGGTGGGCGCGATCACCGAGCCGCTGTACGTGGGCGAACCCGGCTGGGGCACCGGGCGGCACACCCTCACCGGCAAGCCGGAGGCCCTCGCAGAGTCGCTGCGCGCGTACCGCGCGATGGGCGTGGACCAGATCCAGATCCGGTTCCGCTCCCGCGGGTGCGCCGAACTGACCGACCAGATGGCCGCGTTCGGGGCCGAGGTCGCCCCGCACCTCCATGACTAGCACCCCCGATCACCAGGAGTCCGCTATGGGCAAGCTCGATGGGCGCGTCGTCTTCATCACCGGCGGCGCGCGCGGCCAGGGCGAGCAGGAGGCCCGGCTGTTCGTGGCCGAAGGGGCGAGGGTGGTCGTCGCCGATGTGCTGGACGAGCAAGGGGAGGCGCTGGCGAAGGAGTTGGGGGAGGACGCCGCCCGCTTCGTCCACCTGGACGTGAGCCGGGAGGAGGAGTGGGTGGCCGCGGTCGCCGCCGCCAAGGACGCCTTCGGCAGGATCGACGGGCTGGTCAACAACGCGGGGATCCTGCGCTTCAACGCGCTGGTCGACACGCCCCTCGACGAGTTCATGGCGGTCGTGCGGGTCAACCAGGTCGGCTGCTTCCTCGGGATCAAGACCGTGGCGCCCGAGATCGGGGCCGCGGGCGGCGGCACCATCGTCAACACCGCCTCGTACACCGCGATGACCGGCATGAGCGCGGTGGGCACGTACGCGGCCACCAAGCACGCGATCCTCGGGCTCACCCGGGTCGCGTCGATGGAGCTCGCGCACCTGGGGATCCGGGTCAACGCCGTGTGCCCGGGAGCCATCGACACCGCGATGTCCAACCCGGCCCAGCTGGACCCGACGGCGGACGCCACGGAGACCTCGGCGGCCCTCGACGAGCTCTACCGCAAGCTCGTGCCGCTCGGCCGGGTGGGGAGACCGCAGGAGGTGGCCGCGCTCGCGCTGTTCCTGTCCTGCGAGGACTCCTCGTACATCACCGGCCAGCCGTTCGTCATCGACGGAGGCTGGCTGGCCGGGGTCTCGCTGTTCTGAGGGGGGTGGGAGCGGCCCGGGTCCTGACCATGCGTCAGGTATTGACGGTCCCCACGGCCGGTGGAACAGTCGAGCTCGTCACAATCTGACGGTGCGTCAGAAACTCGTGATTTCTCATGAAGGAGAAGTCCCTTGGAATTCGGACTCTTTGTGCAGGGATACGTGCCGGCAGCACGGTCCGCGGTCGACCCCATGGCGGAGCACAAGGCCCTCATGGAGGAGACGAAGTACGTCATCCAGGCCGACAAGTCCGGCTTCAAGTACGCCTGGGCCTCCGAGCACCACTTCCTGGAGGAGTACTCCCACCTCTCCGCCAACGAGGTCTTCCTCGGCTACCTCGCCCACGCCACCGAGCGCATCCACCTCGGCTCGGGCATCTTCAACCCGCTGGCCCAGGTCAACCACCCGGTGAAGGTCGCCGAGAAGGTGGCCATGCTCGACCACCTGTCGGAGGGCCGCTTCGAGTTCGGCAGCGGGCGCGGGGCCGGGTCGCACGAGATCCTGGGGTTCATACCGGGTGTCACCGACATGAACTACACCAAGGAGATCTGGGAAGAGACCATCGCGGAGTTCCCCAAGATGTGGCTCCAGGAGGAGTACCCGGGGTTCCAGGGCAAGTACTGGTCGCTCCCGCCCCGCAAGATCTTCCCCAAGCCGTACGGGAAGTCGCACCCGGCCATGTGGTACGCCGCAGGGTCTCCCTCCTCGTACGCCATGGCGGCGCGCAAGGGGCTCGGGGTGCTCGGCTTCTCCGTGCAGAAGGTCTCCGACATGGAGTGGGTCCTGGAGCAGTACAAGACGGCCATCCAGGAGGCCGAGCCGGTCGGTGACTTCGTGAACGACAACGTGATGGTGACGTCCACGGCGATCTGCGCGCCGACGCACGACGAGGCCGTGCGGATCGCGGTCGAGGGGGGTCTCAACCGGCTCCAGTCGCTGGTGTTCCGCTATCACGACACGTTTCCCCGGCCGGAGGGGATTCCGGAGTGGCCGGAGACGCTGCCGGAGTACAACGCGGAGATCATCGAGTTGCTCATCGCCGAGGAGCTGATGATCTGCGGTGATCCGGACGAGGTGACGGCGCAGTGCAAGCGGTGGGAGCAGGCGGGGGCGGACCAGCTGTCGTTCGGGCTGCCGATCGGGGTGCCGTTCGAGGACACGCTCCAGACGATTCGGCTGATCGGGGAGCATGTGATTCCGAAGATCGATACGGATCCTGTGCATCGGTCCTCGCGGTTCAGGGGGGCTGCGGGGGGTTGAGCCGCCCCACCAACCCCCTGGGGCTCTGCCCCAGACCCCGTTCGTGCCTACCGCAGGACGGGCTGAGGATGCTCATGCGGGTCAGCACCGGTACCGCCGGGGGCGCGGGGAACTGCGCGAGCGGCCCCGCACGGTCCGCGGGCGTCCTGGGGCTCTGCCCCAGACCCCGTTCGCGCCTTGAGGGCGCTCGTCCTCAAACGCCGGACGGGCTGAGGTTGCCTGTGCTGGCCAGCACTAGTACCGCCAGGGGCGCGGGGAACTGCGCGACAAGCCACGCACGGTCCGCGGGTGAAGGACTCGCATCCGGACTCCCACCCCCGGAGGGTTTGGGGAAGGGGCGGGGAGGGGCTCCGGGACCCGGGGCGCAGCCCCGGAAACGCCCGAGCCACCCGACACCGCGCACACGGGCGGTGGGTGGGAGAACGCCCCCGGGGCCACCCCCAGCCCAGGGGGAGCCGGGGGCCGAAGCCCCCGGGCAGAGAGACGCGGGGCGGTGTCTTCCCGGACCGCCGCTCCGTAACCGGCCCCGGCCGGAGGCCATTCGCGGCGGCCCCCGACCGGGGCGCACCCGCTGTCGGGATCGGGGCCCCGGGCACAGGGGCCGGGGTGCAGCCGAGCACTCCGTACCACTCCCGGCCAGGGGGGACCCGCTGGCGGGACCGGGAGTCCCGGGCGCGGGGGCCGGGGTGGGCCCGGGCACCCCGTACTTGCCTGGCCGGGGTGCAGCCGAGCACTTCGCATCACTCCCGGCCAGGGGGGACCCGCTGGCGGGATCGGGGGCCCCGGGCACGGGGGCCGGGGTGCGCCCGGGCACCCCGTACGGCCGGCGCGGCAGCGACCCCGCACCACGACAAGGAAAGGGAACCCATGCTCGACCACCTGATCAAGGGCGCCACCCTCGTGGACGGGACCGGCGGGCCCGCGCGGAGCGCCGACGTGGGGATCCGGGACGGCCGGATCGCCGTCGTGGCCACCCCCGGCACCGTCACCGAGGCGGCCGTGACCAGCGAGGACGCCACGGGGCTCGTCCTCGCCCCCGGGTTCGTCGACCCGCACACCCACTACGACGCCCAGCTCTTCTGGGACCCGTACGCCACCCCGTCCATGAACCACGGCGTCACCACCGTCGCCGGCGGCAACTGCGGGTTCACGCTCGCCCCGCTCAACCCCGCGCGCCCCGAGGACGCCGACTACACCCGCCGCATGATGTCCAAGGTCGAGGGCATGTCCCTCAAGGCCCTTGAGGACGGGGTCGGTTGGGGGTGGTCCAGTTTCGCGGACTACCTCGGGGCGCTCGACGGGCGCATCGCCGTCAACGCCGGGTTCATGGTCGGGCACTGCGCCCTGCGACGCCACGTCATGGGCCCGGACGCGGTCGGCGGGCAGCCCGGTCCCGAGCAGATGGACGCCATGCTCGCCCTGCTGCACGACGCGATGGACGCCGGGGCCTGGGGGCTCTCCACCACCCAGTCCTCCACCCACTCCGACGGCGACGGCAGGCCCGTCGCCTCCCGGCACGCCCTGCCCGCCGAACTCCTCGCCCTCAGCCGGGCGGTGGGCGAACACGAGGGGACCCAGCTCGAAGCGATCGTCGCCGGGTGCCTCGACCAGTTCGCGGACGAGGAGATCGACCTGCTGGTCGAGATGAGCGCCGCCGCCGGGCGTCCCCTCAACTGGAACGTCCTCACGATCGACGCCGCCGTTCCCGAACGCGTACCCCGTCAGCTCGTCCCCAGTGAACGCGCCCGCAAGGCCGGGGGCCGGATCGTCGCCCTGACCATGCCGATCCTCACGCCCATGAACATGTCGCTCGGCACCTTCTGCGCCCTCAACCTCATCCCGGGCTGGGGCGAGATCCTCGGCCTGCCCGTGCCCGAGCGCATCGACCGGCTGCGCGACGCCGGCGTACGCGCCGAGATGCTGCGGCGCGCCGACAGCAAGGAGGCCGGGATCTTCCGGCGCCTCGCCGACTTCGGGCGGTACGTCATCGGCGACACCTACAGCCCCGAGAACGAGGGGCTCTCCGGGCGGGTCGTCGGGGACATCGCCGCCGAGCGCGGGCTCGACCCGTTCCACTGCCTCGTCGAGATCTGCGCCAACGACCGGCTGCGTACGGTGCTCTGGCCCATGCCGACCGACAACGACCCCGCCACCTGGGCGCTGCGGCGCGAGACCTGGGAGCACGAGGACGTGCTGCTCGGCGGGTCCGACGCCGGGGCGCACCTCGACCGGATGTGCGGCGCCCCGTACACCACGCGCTTCCTCGGGGACTGTCTGCGCGGCCGCAGGCTCGTCCCGCTCGAACGCGCCGTGCGGATGCTCACCGACGATCCGGCCCGGCTGTTCGGGCTGCGCGAGCGCGGCCGCGTAGAGGAGGGCTACCACGCCGACCTCGTCCTCTTCGACCCCGAACGCATCGAGGCCGGACCCGCCACCCTCGTCCACGACCTGCCCGGGAACAGCCCCCGGCTCGACTCCAAGGCGATCGGCATCGTCTCGGTCCGGGTCAACGGCGTCGAGACGCTCCGCGACGACCGGGTGACGGGCGCCGTGCCGGGCACGGTGCTCCGTTCCGGGCGCGACACCAGGACGGTGAGCACCAGGTGAGTAGCTCCCAACTGACCAGCAGTGAGCGGAAGTTGTTCATCGGTGGCGAGTGGGTCGAGCCCGACGGCGGCCACTTTCCCGTGCTCGATCCCGCCACCGAGGAGGAGGTCGGGCTCGCGCCGGAGGCCAGTCGCGAGCAGGTGTACCGGGCGGCCGCCGCCGCGCGCGAGGCGTTCGGCTCCTGGTCGCGTACGCGCCCCGAGGAGCGGGCCGCGATCCTGGACCGGGCCGCCGACCTCATGCAGCGCGACTTCGTGCCCAACGCCGAACTCGCCCGCGCCGAGACCGGCGCCACCGCCGCCACCGCCCGCGGCATGCAGGTCGGGGTCGGCGTCGCGCGGTTCCGCCGGTACGCCAAGGGCGCCCTGGAGCCGGTGGAGCGGGCGCTCGTGCCGCAGGTGAACGAGGCGGGGCCGATGGGGCGGGCCGGGGTCTTCGGGGCGCTCGCGGTGCGCCAGCCGGTCGGGGTGGTCACCTGTATCACCTCGTACAACAACCCCTGGGCCAACCCGGCGGGCAAGGTCGCGCCCGCGCTCGCCATGGGCAACACGGTCGTGGTGAAGCCCGCGCCCCAGGACCCGCTGTCGGTGTTCAGGATGGCCGAGGCGCTGGAGGAGGCCGGGGTGCCGCGCGGGGTGGTGAACGTCGTCACCGGGTCCGCGCCCGCGGTGGGCGAGGCGGCCGTCGACTCGCCCGACGTCGACATGGTCAGCTTCACCGGCAGCACGGCCGTGGGGCAGCGCATCGCGGAGGTGTGCGGGCGGGCCATGAAGCGGCAGCTGATGGAGCTGGGCGGCAAGGGGGCGGCGGTCGTCTTCGACGACGCCGACCTCGACTCGGCGGTCCAGGGCATCGGCACGACCTTCTCCTTCTACAGCGGCCAGATCTGCACCGCGCCGACCCGCGTCCTGGTCCAGCGCGCGGTCCACGACCAGCTGGTCGAGAGGCTCAAGGCGTACGCGGGCTTCCTGAAGGTGGGCGATCCGACGGCGCGGGACACGGTGGTCGGGCCGGTGATCTCGGCCGCCCACCGGGACCGGGTCGAGTCGTACGTGGAGCTGGGCCGCAAGGAAGGCGCGACGGTCGTCACCGGGGGTGAACGCCCGCCCCTGGAGCGGGGGTTCTATGTCGCCCCCACGCTCCTCGCGGACTGCACCAACGACATGCGGGTGGCCCGCGAGGAGATCTTCGGCCCGGTCGTCGTGGTCATCCCCTTCGACGACGAGGAGGAGGGCGTCGCGCTGGCCAACGACAGTGAGTACGGCCTGCTCGACTACGTGTGGTCCGGGGACGTGGCCCGCGCCTTCCGGGTCGCGCGGCGGCTGCGCGCGGGCGGGGTCGGAGTGAACACGATCGGCCGGAACATGGAGGCGCCGTTCGGTGGCTTCAAGAAGAGCGGGGTGGGCCGGGACGTCGGCTCGTACGCGCTGCACGCGTACAGCGAGCTCCAGTCGATCGTCTGGCCCGGGTGACCGCTACCTCGGGGACAGCTCGGCCATCTCGCCCCAACCCTGCCCGGGCACCTCGACGTTGATGATCTCGGGGGTGGTGGCGATGGCCCCGGCCATCGACTCCATGCCCGCGCGGAAGTGGTCGGAGTCGACGTGCGCCGCACCCGCGGCGGCGTCGGCGAAGGCTTCGAGCAGGGTGTACCGGGTGGGGTCGTCCACGCTGCGGGACCAGTCGTAGAACAGGTTGCCCGGCTCCGCGCGGGTGGCGCGGGTGAAGTCGTCGACGATGGTGAGCCAGTTGTCGGCGTGTTCGGGCCGGACGGTGAACCTGACGGCGATGAAGATCATGCCTCCACCGTGCGGGGCCGCCCGCGCCGGTGCAAGCGGGACGCGGCGGATTCCGGCCCCGCCGGAAAACGGGCCGCTCAGCCCTCCGGGACCAGCTCGGCGGCCGCCCGCGCGACGGCGCCACGGATCGCGCCGCGGCGCCCGCGGAACTCCGCGGTGGCCAGGGACACCGACAGGGCGTGCACGCTGCCGTCCCCGCGCGGGCCGGGCAGCGCCACGGCCAGGCAGGTGTACGCCGGGTCCGCCTCCCCGACCGACACCGCGAACCCCTGCCCCCGGACCCGCGCCAGCTCGGCCTCGAACCGGTCGGCGGCCGTGATCGTACGGTCGGTGAAGCGGGCCATGCCGTGCTCGTCGAGATAGCGCCGCCGCACCGGCCGGGGCAGCCCGGCGAGCAGCGCCTTGCCGTGCGCGGTGGCGTGCGCGCGGATCTCGGGGCCGGGGACGAACGGTTCGGCGGTGTCGCTGACGGGCGCGGTGCTGTCGACGACGGTGATGAGACCGCCCCGGTACACCGTGTAGTACGCCTGCGCCCCGGTGGCCCGCCGCAGCCGCACCAGCAGCTCCCCGACCCCGGCCCCGACCCCGAGATGCCGCTGGTACCCCCGGTGCAGCGCGGGTACCCGGGGCCCCGGCACGTACCCCTGAGCGGTCCGCGTCAGATGGCCGCGCGCGGTCAGCGCCCCGAGCAGGTGATAGGCGGTGGACAGCGAGCAGCCGACCCGCCGCGCCAGCTCCTTGGCCCCGACGGGCCCCGGCGCGTCGGCGACGGCATCGAACATCGCGAGCGCACGCTCGACGGACTGGGGGGTGCTGCTGGCCATGGGGCGAGGGTACGACGCCGGGTCAGCGGCCCAGAAACACCGGATTGGTGAACGCCGCCAGCGGCCCGGGCAGGCCCGGGGCGAGCGGGGGGTGGCGGAGCTCGGCCCGGATGTACGTCGCGTACGCCGGGGTCGTCTGCCAGGTGGCCGTGCCGGTGCCCGAGGCGGGGAGCTGGGTCGTGAACAGGGTGCCCTGGTCCGTCACGAAGGCGGCCGAGCAGCCGGGGGCGCCCTGTGCCTCCAGGCGGGCCGTCACCGGCTCGTCCGGGGCCGCCCGCAGACGTTCGCCGATGCCCGCGTGCTGGCCGCGGCCTCCGGAGACGGTGAAGGACAGGGACACCGCCGCCGACTCCGCCACGTAGGAGTGGCCCGCCTTCAGGCCCGCCTGGATCGCCTCGCGCGTCAGGTCGTCGGCCAGGACCACCGTCTGGGGGCCGCCGACGCGGTCCGGGTCGCGGTGGGCGTCGCTGTTGCCCATCGCCGGGGTCCAGGCCCTGCCCGAACGGGCCGCCACCGTCAGGGAGTTGTCCCACTCCTGGAGGGTCACCTCGTCGTCCGGGGTGTACGGGCCGTTCCACACCTCCGCCGCGTCCGCCTCGCCGAAGCCGAACTTCCAGCCGCAGCCGACGCAGGTCGCGTGCGGGTGGGCCGGGACCACGAGGCCGCCCGCCGCGCGGACCTCGCGCGCGAAGTGGCCGAAACGGTTGTCCCGGGCCCGGTAGCGCCAGTCGACGAACGTGCCGGGGTCGGTGCCGAGGGCGACCACGTGGCCGTTGCGGGTCGTGACCTCCTCTCCCGTCATGATCAGCAGGTCGTCGCCCCACAGGCCCTGCCACGCCCGGTGTGCCGCGTTCGTGTTGTGCTCCGAGGTGTTGATGAAGTCCAGGCCCGCCGCCCGGGCCAGCGCCGCGATCCGGTCCGGGGTGCGCCCGCCGTCCGAGTACACGGAGTGCAGGTGGCAGTCGCCCCGGTACCAGGCCCGCCCCCGCCCCTTGGCCCGGGCCGGCGGGTAGACCGGTGGCGGGGTGGTGCCGGGCTCGCCGTACTTCAGGGTGACCGTCACCGTGTACGGCAGACCCTGCGGGGCCACCGTGTACGGGCCCAGCGCCACGTGCCAGGTCCCGGCGCGCACCGGGCCGGGCAGATAGCCCGGGGTCGCGTCGTCGGCGCGGATGAAGAACTCCGTGCGCGCCCCGCCCGACCAGCCGCGGAAGCCCTCCCCGCCGAGCGCCGTGCCCCGCTCGTCGAAGACGCCGATGTCGAGCGCGTTGTTCTGGGTGCCCGCGGGCACGGTCTTCTTCTCGTACGCGTACGAGACCGCCAACTCCCGCACTCCGTGCGGCACTTCGACCGGCAGGTACACGAAGTCGGGGGAGCCGGGCGGCAGGGTGCCGCGCACCACTCTGGTCTCGTCGGGGCGGGCGCCGGCGCCGCCGCCGGGGGCCGCGTTCGCGAAGCTCACGGTTCCCAAGGTAAGGGCGGTGGCCGCGCCCGTCACGATGAGTCCTCGCCTGCCGATGGATCCGGATCCGTTCTCGGTCATGAGCGGAGCTCCCAGGAAGTGGGGGATGGATACGGGTGGTTCGGGAGGGGCGGCGCGGGGCGCCGGGCTCCGGCCGGGTGTGTGCCCACTGTCGTACCCGCGTGTGAACGCCGGGAGTCCGGGAGTTGAGGGGACGTGTCCGATTCCGGGGGACCCGGGACACCGGCCCCGGACGGCTCTTGCGGCCGCGCGGTGCTGGGGATAGGAAGTGATCCCCACCGCAGACCGACCGGAAGGTATGCCGATGCGCATCGCCGTCACCATCTTCCTGACCGACCAGACGATCACCCCGGTACGCCTGGCCCGCGAGCTGGAGGAGCGCGGGTTCTCCGGGCTCTACCTGCCCGAGCACACCCACATCCCGGTCGAGCGGGTCACGCCCTACCCGGCGGGCGGCGAGCTGCCGCCGGAGTACGGGCGCACCCTCGACCCGTTCGTCGCGCTCGGGCAGGCCGCGGCGGTCACCGAGAACCTGCACCTCGGCACCGGGATCACGCTGATCGCCCAGCACGACCCGATCGACCTCGCCAAGCAGATCGCCACCCTCGACCACCTGTCCGGCGGCCGCTTCACGCTCGGGCTCGGCTTCGGCTGGAACAAGGAGGAGGCCGCCGACCACGGTGTCGAGTGGACGACCCGGCGCGAGCTGGGCCGGGACCGCATGGCGCTCATGCGCGCCCTGTGGTCCGCGCAACCGACCGCCCACGAGGGCGAGTTCGGCTCGGTGCGGGCCTCGTACGCCTTCCCCAAGCCCGTCCGTGACGGCGCTCCCCGCACCCTGATCGGCGGGGCCGCGGGACCGAGGCTGTTCGCGCACATCGCCGAGTACGCCGACGGCTGGCTGCCCATCGGCGGGCGCGGCCTGACCGAGTCGCTGCCGGTGCTCCGCGCGGCGTGGGAGGCGGCCGGGCGCGACGCTCGGGAGCTCCAGGTCGTCCCGTACGCCGTGCTGCCCGCCCCCGGCAAGCTCGCGCACTACGCCGAGCTCGGCATCGAGGAGGTCGTCCTCCAGCTGCCGCCCGCCGACGAGGCCGGGGTGCTCAAGGTCCTCGACGAGTACGCCGCGTTCCTCTAGGCGACGGGGCGCGGGGGCGCCCGTCGGGTGGGCCGCCCCCGCGCCGTGCGTCAGCTGAGCGGGACCTCCAGGTAGGAGGGGTCCTCGTCGGGCGAGGTGACGGTGATCGTGCCGGGCGTCTCGGCGGCCGGGCCGTAGAACGGGTCCACCGAGTCCAGGACGAGCATCAGGCGGTGCCCGGCCCGCACGTCGTACCCGGTGACCTGGAGCGCGATGTCGATGGTCACCGGCTCTTGGGGAGCGCTGCCCAGCAAGGTGTAGGGCGCGTGCGTGATGATGCGGCCGATGCCGAACGCGTTGACGTCGAAGAGGTACGCCACGAACGTCGCGTCCGCCTCGCTGGGCGCGACCGTCACCCGCAGCCGCGGCACGCCGCGCAGCTGGTGGCGGGACGACAGCGGCGCGCTCGTCCACACCCCGGCGTCGGACCGGTCGATCTTCCCGGTCCGGTACGCCTTGGGCAGCCCGGCCAGCTCCGCGTACCCGGTGAGCAGGATCCGGTCCGCGACGGTGGCCGGGGTGTCGGTGCCCGTGGTGAACGTGGTGTGCCAGCCGTTCGTGGGCTTGTCCAGGAGGCCGCCGTCCTTGCCGCCCTCGGCGGGCCCGGTGAGGTAGAAGCGCTCCGGGTTGCCGGTGGCCGCGTGCCAGCTGGGCCGGGACTCCAGGGCCCGGCCCCACATGACCTCGCTGACGACCTGGTCCTCGGCGCCGGAGTCGGTGTCGAAGGCGGCGGCCGCGGCCTCGTCCCCGTTCGCTTCGAGCAGGTGCCGGTCGAACCACTGGTGCGCGTCCTGCCAGATCCGGTTGGGCAGTCCGATCATGCCGGACATCTCGGGGCCCGAGTGGTCCCCGATCGACCAGAGCAGCCGCTTGGGTCCGCTCAGCGCGTTGAACATCTTCAGCGTCTGGTTGCCCGGGAACAGCGTCTCGTGCCACGCCTGCGCGAACAGCACCGGCACCTGACGGTCATTCAGCTTCTGAGCGCGGTGGTACGGCGAGCGCTCGGCGGCCCACTCCAGCGTCTCCTCGATGTTCCGGTTGGCCAGGACGTCGTCGAAGGCCTGCTGGGTGCGCTCGCTGAGCCGCGCGGTGGCGGCCGCGCCCAGCAGGGTCTGGACGGAGGCGACGTGCCGGGTGTCGTTCTCGTAGAACGCCTCGCCCAGGTCGCCCCAGGTGCTGAGCGCGACCACGGCGTGCACCCGCCGGTCCTCGGCGGCGACGAGCTGGCTGATGCCGGAGCCGTAGGAGTCGCCGAGGAAGCCGATCCGGCCGATCGAACCCGGGCCGCCCGCCTGGGAGATGAGGTGGTCCAGGGCCTTGCTGCCGTCGGCGATGTCGGCCTCGCCGGCCACCTCGACCTCGCCGCCGGACTCGCCGAAGCCCCGCGCGGTGTAGGCCAGCACGTGGTAGCCGCGGCGGGCGAAGCGCATGGCCTGCACGGTGTAGAGCGTCCAGCCCTGCTTGGCCCACGGCGAGGGCATCACGATCAGCGGGTGCGGTCCCTCCTCCCGGTGCAGCCACACCGCGGCGTCGAGTTCCACGCCCTCGCCGACCGGCACCTTCACGCCGTCCAGGAAGGTGGCCACCTCGCGCGTCTCGGCGACCTCGGCCGCCCGTGCGGGGGAGAGCTTCGAGGTGTCGCCGGTGCGCAGCGCCCGCGCGACCTGGTCGAGCGCCTCTTCGTCCAGCTCCGGGTAGAGGCTCACCACGGCGTCCGGTCGCGTTCCCTGTGAAGTCGTCACGTCGGTCCCATCCGTTCGTCGAACGTGCACGGGTGTCGCCGCTCGGGCCCGGAGCGACCCCCAGTATCGGCGCGGACGCGCCGCGTGGTGCCGCCCTTTCGCGCAGATCGGCCGGAAATGTGCGGCGGGTGCCGGGGACGGTGCCCGCCGCCCGGGTGCGAATCCCCGCGCTCGTATCCTCGGAGGATGACTTCCAGCGCGCAGCCCCCGCAGGCAGAAGGACCGGACCCTGCCTCGCAGCAGTCCGCCGCACCGACCGCCAACTCGATGCGGCGCGCGCTGAAACGCGCCAGGGACGGTGTCGCGCTCGACGTCGCCGAGGCCGCCGTCCTGCTCCAGGCCCGCGGCGCCGACCTCGACGACCTCACCCGCTCCGCCGCCCGGGTCCGCGACGCGGGCCTGGACGCCGCGGGCCGGCCGGGCGTCATCACGTACTCCAAGAGCGTCTTCATCCCGCTCACCCGGCTGTGCCGGGACAAGTGCCACTACTGCACCTTCGTCACCGTCCCCGGCAAGCTGCGCCGGGCCGGGCACGGGATGTTCATGTCGCCCGACGAGGTGCTCGACATCGCCCGCAAGGGGGCCGAACTCGGCTGCAAGGAAGCCCTGATCACGCTCGGCGACAAGCCCGAGGACCGCTGGCCCGAGGCCCGCGAGTGGCTGGACGCGCACGGCTACGACGACACCATCGCGTATGTGCGCGCCATGGCGATCCGCATCCTGGAGGAGACGGGCCTGCTCCCGCACCTCAACCCGGGCGTCCTGTCGTGGACCGACTTCCAGCGGCTCAAGCCGGTCGCGCCCTCCGTGGGCATGATGCTGGAGACGACCGCGACCCGGCTGTGGTCCGAGCCCGGCGGCCCGCACCACGGCTCCCCGGACAAGGAACCGGCCGTGCGGCTGCGGGTCCTTGAGGACGCGGGCCGCTCGTCGGTGCCGTTCACCAGCGGTCTGCTCATCGGCATCGGCGAGACGTACGAGGAGCGCGCCGACTCGCTGTTCGCGCTGCGCCGGGTCTCGCGCGCCTACCACGGCATCCAGGAGCTGATCATCCAGAACTTCCGCGCCAAGCCGGACACGGCGATGCGCGGTATGCCCGACGCCGACCTCGACGAGCTGGTGGCGACGGTCGCCGTCGCCCGGCACATCATGGGCCCGGCCGCCTGCCTCCAGGCGCCGCCGAACCTGGTCGCGGGCGAGTACGAGCGGCTGATCGGCGCGGGCATCGACGACTGGGGAGGCGTCTCGCCGGTCACCATCGACCACGTCAACCCCGAGCGCCCCTGGCCGCAGATCGACGAGCTGGCCGCGCGCTCCGGTGCCGCCGGGTTCGCGCTGCGTGAACGGCTGTGCATCTACCCGGAGTTCGTCCAGCGCGGCGAGCCGTGGCTGGATCCGCGGCTGCTGCCGCACGTGCGCGCGCTCGCCGACCCGGAGACGGGCCTGGCCGACGAGACGGCCGAGGTGCGCGGCCTGCCCTGGCAGGAGCCGGACGAGGGCTTCGTGGCGTCCGGCCGTACCGATCTGCACCACACCATCGACACCGAGGGCCGCACCGGCGACCGCCGCGAGGACTTCGACTCGGTGTACGGGGACTGGGGCGCGCTGCGCGAGGCGGCGGCCCCGGGCATGGTGCCCTCGCGCATCGACGCGGACGTGCGCCAGGCGCTCTCGGTGGCCGCCGACGACCCGACCAGGCTGACCGACGCGGAGGCGCTCGCCCTGCTGCACGCGGACGGCGAGGCGCTGGACGCGCTGTGCCGGGTCGCGGACGACGTCCGCAGGTCGGTGGTGGGCGACGACGTGACGTACATCGTCACGCGGAACATCAACTTCACCAACGTCTGCTACACCGGCTGCCGCTTCTGCGCCTTCGCCCAGCGCCGCACCGACGCGGACGCCTACACGCTGTCGCTGTCCCAGGTGGCCGACCGGGCCGAACAGGCCTGGGACGTCGGCGCGGTCGAGGTCTGCATGCAGGGCGGCATCCACCCCGACCTGCCGGGGACGGCCTACTTCGACATCGCGCGCGCGGTGAAGGAGCGGGTGCCGGGCATGCACGTCCACGCTTTCTCGCCCATGGAGGTCGTGAACGGCGCCACCCGCACCGGCATGTCGATCCGGGAGTGGCTGAGCGAGGCGAAGGCGGCGGGGCTCGACTCGATCCCGGGCACGGCGGCGGAGATCCTGGACGACGAGGTCCGCTGGATCCTCACCAAGGGCAAGCTGCCGACGGCCACCTGGATCGAGGTCGTCAGGACCGCCCACGAGCTGGGCATCCGCTCCTCCTCCACGATGATGTACGGCCATGTCGACCAGCCCCGGCACTGGCTCGGCCACTTCCGCACGCTGGCCCGCATCCAGCAGGAGACCGGCGGCTTCACGGAGTTCGTGACGCTCCCGTTCATCCACACCAACGCCCCGGTGTACCTGGCGGGCATCGCGCGCCCCGGGCCGACGGCCCGCGACAACCGCGCGGTGACGGCGATGGCCCGCCTCCTGCTGCACCCGCACATCCCCAACATCCAGACCAGCTGGGTGAAGCTCGGCCAGGAGGGCGCCGCCGAGATGCTGCGCTCGGGCGCGAACGACCTGGGCGGCACCCTCATGGAGGAGACCATCTCCCGTATGGCGGGCTCCAGTTACGGCTCGTACCGCTCCGTCAAGGACCTGGTGGCCATCGCGGAAGCGGCGGGCCGCCCGTCCCGCCCCCGCACCACGCTGTACGGCGAGGTCCCGGACGAGCGGGTACGCGCGGCCCATGCTTCGGACGGGCATCTGCCGGAGCTGCTGCCGGTGGTGGGGGACTAGTCGAGCGCCATAGTCCCCCGCGTATACCGCATCCCGTACCGCTCCCCGAGGGCGTTGACCTTCTCCAGGTCCATCGTTCCCTCCGGGGTGCGGACCGCCGGGCCCGCCTCGAACAGGGCCTCCACGAAGCGGTCCCAGCCGCCCGGGGTCGAGATCTGGAGGGCGCGGACGGGGGGTTGGGAGGCGTTGCGCATGGCGTGCGGGACGCCGTGGGGGAGCAGGGCGGACATGCCCGGGGTCAGCCGGTGCGTGGCGCCCTTGTAGTCGATCTCCATCTCGCCCTCCAGGACGTACACGAACTCGTCCATCAGCTCGTGGACGTGCGGCGGGATGTCGACGTCGAGCCGGTTCTCCAGTACGGCGAGGCGGCCCTCACTGTCGGTGGTGGTCACCTTCACGCCGAAGCCGGGCGGGAGCGGGACCCGGGTGGGGCGGGTCTCGCCGGGCCGGAGTACGAAGAAGCGGTCCTCGGGGGTGTCGGATGCGTCGGGCATGGCTGTGCCTTCTCTGTCGGCGGTGGATGGGGCGGTCGCTCGCAGCACCACCGTACGCCCTATGTGGAGGAAAAGCTCCAGTTAACCGTCGGCGCCTAGCATGTCCGCATGACAGGACTGCGTGCCGACGCCCGGCGGAACCGGGAGAAGATCCTGGCCGCGGCCCGGGAGCTGTTCCGCGAACAGGGGACGGCGGTCGCCCTGGACGACATCGCCCGGCGGGCGGAAGTCGGCATCGGCACCCTGTACCGGCGCTTCCCCGACCGGGACGCGCTCATCACCGATGTGGCCCTTGAGGGGTTCGAGACCGGCCTCGCCGCGCTCGAGGCGGCCCGCGCGGCCGGGGGCGGCCCGGTGGCGGTCCTGGACGAGCTGTTCCGGCGCGTGGTCGAGCAGCGCGACCGCCTGGTGATGCCGCTCATCGGCGGCCCCGTGGTGCGCGACCCCCGGGTGCGGGGGCTCCAGCGGACGATCCTCGGCGCGCTGGAGGAGGTGCTCGCCGAGGGGCGGGCCGCCGGGGTCATGCGGGCCGACGTCACCGCGTTCGACCTGATCGGGGCGGCGGCGATGGCGTGCCGGCCCATGCCGCACCTGCCGCGCGAGGCGGCCGGGGCGCTCGCCGCACGCCATGTCGCCGTCTATCTCCACGGGCTCCGGCCCCAAGGTGCCCTGGCACTCCCCGATATGGTCGAGGTGGGGGAGTATCTCGGTCTCGACTGACGGGGAGTGGTGGGGGGCGTGCAGCCTTCGATGCAGGAGCTCATCCGGCGCCGCAAGCGGGCCGGATTCGTGGGGCGGCGGGACGAACTCGCCGTCTACCGGCGCAACTTCGACGTCCCCGTCGACGACGAGCGGCACCGCTTCGTCTTCCGCGTGCACGGCAACGCCGGGGTCGGGAAGACCTCGCTGGTGCGGGAGTTGGAGCAGGCGGCCCTGGAGCGCGGGGCGCTGACCGCCTACACCGACGAGGGCGTGGACAGCGTCCCGGAGGCGCTGGGCGCGATCAGCGCGCGGTTCGCCCGGCAGGGCTGCCCGCTCAAGGCGCTCGACAAGATACTGGCCACCTACCGCCAGCGCCGGTACGAGGCCGAGGCGGCCGGTGCCGGGACCGGCTCGGGCCCCTCGGCCGGCGCGGTCGCCGCGGCGCGGGCGAGCCTGGCCGGGGTGGGCCTGGTGCCCGGCGTCGGGGCGATCGCCGCCGCCGTCGACCCGGCCCAACTCGCCGAGGGGGCCGACCGGTTGAGGGCCGCGCTCAGCGCCCGGCTCGGCCGCCAGGAGGACGTGCAGCTCGTCCTCGACCCGCTGCGGGTGCTCACCCCGGTGTTCGTGGAGGAGCTGGGCCGGGTCGCCGCCCAGGTCCCGTGGGTGGCCCTCTTCTTCGACACCTACGAACGCACCGGGGCCTTCCTGGACGACTGGCTGCGCGACCTGATCACCACCGACCGCTACGGCGGGCTCCCGGCCAACGCGGTGGTCACGCTGTCCGGCCAGGGCAGGCCCGACCCCACGCGCTGGCCCGCCGCCGCCGACTTCGTGGCCGATCTCCCGCTGGAACCCTTCACCGAGGACGAGGCGCGCCAACTCCTGGCCGGAAAGGGGGTGGTGGACGAGGACGTCGTACGCGACGTGCTGCGCCTCTCCGGCCGGCTCCCGGTGCTCGTGAGCACCCTCGCGGGCAGTCGGCCCGCGACGCCCGGCGACATCGGCGACCCGAGCGCCACGGCGGTGGAACGGTTCCTGAAGTGGGAGCCCGACCCGGTGCGCCGGTCGGCCGCGCTGGAAGGCGCGCTGCCCCGCCGCCTGGACGAGGACACCTTCCGCGCGGCCGTCAGCGGGGACGCGGCCGGGATGTTCGACTGGCTGCGCTCGCTGCCGTTCGTGCGGGACCAGGGCGGCCGGATCAAGTACCACGACGTCGTCCGCGCCCCGATGCAGCGCCTCCAGCGCACCGCCTCGCCGCAGCGCTGGCGGGCCGGGCACGAACGGCTCGCCGCCTGGTACGCCCAGGAGCGGGCCGCGGCCGGGACCGGCGGGCACTGGCGCGACGAGGCCTGGCGCGAGCCGCGCCTCGAAGAGCTCTACCACCGGCTGTGCGCCGACGCCGCGGGCGCCTTCGGGGAGGTGCTGCGCGACGGCATCGAGGCCTGCCGGCAGGGCACGGTCACCGCCCGCCGCTGGGCGCGGGTGATCGCTGAGGCCGGGGAGGACGCCAACCGCGAGCCCCTGCGCAAGTGGGGCTCCGCCTGCCTCGCCGCCCTCGCCGCCGAGGACCGCCACGGCGTGGACGTCCTCGGCATGATGCTCGCGCGCCCCGAACTCACCGACGAGGACCGGGTCGCCGTGCACACCGCCCGCGCCTGGGGCCACTTCAGGAGCGAGGCGTACGAGGAGGCGCTCGCCGACTACCGGCGCGCGCTCACCCTGGACCCCGCCGCCGCGGACGCCCTCCACGGACAGGCCGTGGCCCACCGGGCCGTCGGCGACCACGCGGCCGCCCTCGCCGACCTCGACCGGCTGGAGGAGCTGGAGCCGGGCCGCCCCCGCGCGCCCCGCGAGCGCGGCGAGACCCACCGGCGCGCGGGCCGCTATGCGGAAGCCGTCACCGAACTGGGCCGGGCCCTCGCGCTCGACCCGGGCGACGCGCTGATCCTGGGCAGCCGGGGCCAGGCCCTGGCCCAACTGGGCCGTCCCGCCGAGGCGTTGGAGGACTTCGACCGGGCCCTGCTCATCGACCCCGACTACGGCTGGGCGCTGGTGCGGCGGGCCCATGTGCGCGGGCTCCTCGGTGACACCGAGGGCGCGCTCGGCGACCTCGACCGGGCCGAGCGGCTCTCGCCGTCGTGGGCGTGGGTGCTCGGCGAGCGCGGCGACGTGTTCCGGTTCGCGGGGCGCTACGAGGAGGCCGTCGCCGCGTACGGGCGGGCCCTCGCGCTCGACCCGGGGTACGCGTGGGCGCTGGGCAGCCGGGCGGTGGCGCTCGCCGAGCTGGGGCGCGGCGCCGAGGCGCTGGCCGACCTGGACCGGGCGGTGGCGCTGGTGCCGGGCTATGTGTGGGCGTACAGGCAGCGTGCCCGGCTGCACCGGGCCGAGGGGCGGGAACAGGCCGCGCTCGCGGACCTCGCGCGGGCCGAGCAGGCGGGCGCGGCCCAGGGCATCCCGCCCGGCCCGCTGCCCGCCGACAAGGGCGACCCCGCCTACCCGGGCAGCCCGCCGGGGCCGGGGCCCGCCCCCAGAGCCTGAGCCACGGCGCGCAGGGTCGGTCAATTTGCCCTCTTAAACGGGCGCATCCGTTCAGGTACCGTGCTGCCGCATGAGCGCAGCAGCCGGAGCCACCGCACCCGTCTGGGGCCGTGCCGAACAGCAGGACTTCCGCAGCCGGGTGCGGGGCTGCCTGCTGGGCGGGGCGATCGGGGACGCGCTCGGCACGGGCGTCGCGGGCCTCGCGCTGAGCGAGATCCGCGCGCGGCACGGCCTGGACGCGCTGGGCGACCTCGTCCCCGCGTACGGCCGCGCGGGCGCGGTGAGCGCGGCCACCCAGCTCACCCTGTTCACCGTCGACGGGCTCATACGGGCCCAGGTGCGCCGCGACACCGGGGCCTGGCACCCGCCCACCGATGTGCACCGCGCGCATCTGCGCTGGGCGGCGACCCAGCGCGACTGGGGGCCCGACGAGCGCCGCGAGGACATCGGCTGGCTGGCCCGCGAGGAGTGGCTCTACGCCCGGCGCGACCCCGCGAAGGCGTGTCTGGTGGGACTCGGCGACGACATCATGGGGACCCTGGAACAGCCGAAGAACCCGGGCGCGGACGACCCGGCCGCACTGACCCGGTCCGCGCCGTTCGGTCTCCTGGTGGGCTGGGAGCCGCAGTTGGTGCTCCAGCTCGCCGTGGAGTGCGCGGCGCAGACCCACGGCGACCCGGCGGCCTACCTCTCCGCCGGAGCGCTCGCCGTCATCGTGCACGGGCTCGCACGCGGCGAGTCCATGGACGGCGCGGTCCAGCGGGCCCTCGCGCAGCTCGCCGTGCGCCCGGGGCACCAGCGCGTCACCGAGGCGCTCAAGCACGCGCTCGGCGCCGTACGGCAGGGCATGCCGAGCCCGAGCCTGGTCGCCACGCTCGGCACCGGGCACACCGCGCCCGAGGCCCTCGCGATCGGGGTGTACTGCGCGCTGGTCGGCGAGGACATCCGGCACGGCCTGCTGCTCTCGGTCAACCACGACGGGCCGTCGGACGCCACCGGCACCGTCTGCGGCAGTCTGCTCGGCGCGATGCACGGCGAGACCGCGCTGCCGCCCGCCTGGCTCGCCCAGCTCGAAGGCCGGGCGACCGTGCTCGAACTCGCCGACGACTTCGCGATGGAGATGACCCAGGGCCCCGCCCTGCACGGTCCCGCCGTCAACACGGCAGGGTGGCTGCTGCGCTATCCGAGGGGTTGAATCCACCCCTGCGGGCGGATGACCGGCCCCAGCGCCGCGTGTCCCTCGCGCGCGCACGCGGGACTTCGCCAGGGTCGTCGTCATGACCCCCCTTCCCGTGGCCCGCACCGTGGCCGCCCGCACGTCGTCGGCCCGCTGGTTCACGGCCCCGCTGGTCGCCCTCGCCCTGCTCGGCACCGGCGCGGGCACCTCCGTCGCCGCCCCGGCCGACGACGCCGACCATCCGCAGTACGTCCAGAACGAGGACGAGCCCGCCTTCACCGACCCCTCGGCCCGCGAGGGCGAACTCCCCCCGTACGACGCCAGGGACGCCCAGCACGCCGTCGACCAGATGGTGATGGAGGAGGACGAGGAGGCCGGCGGCCAGCACTGCCCGCCGGGCGGCGACGACGACTCCAAGGGCCGCCACGAGCGCCCGGGCCCGCACCGCGACGGCGCCTACCCGGCCCCGGGCGGCGACGGCTTCGCGCCGGGCGAGACGGGCGACCCGCAGATCGTCGGCTGAGGCGGCGGCCCCGAACGGCTCGCGGGCCCGCGCCGGGCCGTCCGTGCCACGCTCAGTCGGCCGTCGCCACCCTCGCCTCCCCGGCTTCGGACGGCGCCGGTACGGAGGCGGCCGCCGGGGCCGAACCCGGGCCGCCGTCATCGGAGTTGATGCGGGCGAGCAGCGCGTCCCGCCCGGGGGTGTCTTCCGGCTTGAGGAGACCGATCAGGACGTACAGGATCAGCGAGATCGCGAGCGGCACCGACACCTGCCACTGGAGGGCCACGCCGGTCTTCTGCGAGCCGTCCAGGTCGTAGTTCACGAAGAAGAACGCGAGCAGCCCGGCGGCCCAGCTCGTGAGCGCCGCCGTCGGGCCGGACCTCCGGAACGTCCTGAGCATGCCCAGCATGAACGGGATGGCGATCGGGCCCATCAGCCCGGCCACCCACTTGATCACGACGGTGATGATGTCCTTGAACGCGGGCGAGTTGACCTGTGTCGCGATCGTCATCGACAGGCCGAGGAAGACCAGGGTCGACAGGCGTGCGGCGACGAGCCCCGCGCGCGGGTTCCAGCCGCGGGCCGACGTCGACAGGACCGGCATGATGTCCCGGGTGAAGACCGCCGAGATGGCGTTGGCGTCCGACGAGCACATGGCCATCGTGTGCGAGAAGAAGCCGACGACGACCAGGCCGAGCATGCCGTGCGGCAGCAGCGTCTGGGTCATCAGGGCGTACGAGTCCGAACCGTCCGGCTTCTTCGCGTGGACCAGGAGCGGCGCACACCACATGGGGAAGAACAGCACGGTCGGCCACACGGCCCACAGGATCGCCGAGAGCCGGGCCGACCGCGTCGCCGAGCGCGCCGAGTCGGTGGCCATGTAGCGCTGGGCCTGGTTCCACATGCCGCCGTTGTACTCGAAGGTCTTGATGAACAGGAACGCCAGCAGGAACGTGACGGTGTAGGGGCCCGCGGTGGCGTGGGCGTGCCCGCCGGGCAGCTTGTCCCACACCGTCCACAGCGTGGCGAAGCCGTCCAGCTTGCCCATGACGGCGATCAGCATCGCGAGTCCGGCGGCCAACTGGATGACGAACTGGCCGAGTTCGGTGAGCGCGTCCGCCCACAGCCCGCCGACCGTGCAGTACACGGCGGTGACGCAGCCCGTGATGAAGATGCCCTGGGTGATGGTGATGCCGGTGAACACCGACAGCAGCGTCGCGATGGCGGCCCACTTGGCGCCCACGTCGACGATCTTCAGCAGCAGCCCGGACCAGGCGAGGGCCTGCTGGGTCGGGAGGTTGTAGCGGTTCTTGAGGTATTCGAGCGGGGAGGCCACGTGGAGCCGGGAGCGCAGCCGGTTGAGCCGGGGCGCGAAGAGCCGGGCGCCGATGCCGATGCCGACCGCGATGGGGAAGGACCAGGTCACGAAGGACGTGACGCCGTACTGGTAGGCGATGCCCGCGTAGCCGGTGAACATCACCGCGCTGTAGCCGGACATGTGGTGCGAGATGCCGGACAGCCACCAGGGCATCCTGCCGCCGGCGGTGAAGAAGTCGGAGACGTCGTCGACCCGCTTGTGGGACCAGATGCCGATCGCGACCATCACGCCGAAGTAGCCGATGAGCACGGCCCAGTCGAGACTGTTCATGTGCCCCCTCCAAGGGGTCCGCCCTGTGTACGTCGCTGAACGACGTCAGTGAACTCGGATGCCCTTCGTCGGCTCGCCCGGTTCAGCGGCGCCCCGTGCGGGAGCGGGGACTTCGGGGATTGAACCCCTTGTCGGAGGGGGTGGTCAAGGCATTCGGCGGTCATGGATATGAACAAGGGTCAGGAAGTCGAACGATTTTGCCCGTGCTTTGCCTCGGGAGGTGTTGTCGTGCGCGCGACCGGGGCCACACGATGAGCGGGCACTTCGTCAGGCTCCGTCCAGCAGGCTCCCTGCACATGCGAGCGACCACATGCGAACGACCGCACGGGATGCGGGTCCCCTGCGGCCGAGAGGGTCAGGTCCAACTGCCGTTGATTCAAGGCGGGTTGCGCACACGTCCACGGGCGCGCGTCTCGGGTGAGCCCACCTCGCGGGAGCGGATTCACGCCGGCGGGCTCACCTCATCAGCTCCCCGGCGTTCACGAGCAGCGACTGACCCGTGATGGCGCGGGCCCGGTCGGACGCCAGGAAGATCACGGCCTCCGCCACGTCGGCGTCCGTGGCCAGCTCCGGCAGGGCCATCCGCTCGGTGAGCCGCCCCAGCACCTCCTGCTCGGGCACGCCCTCGGTGTGCGCGGTGAACTGGACGTACGCCCGCACCGGCGGCCCCCACATCCAGCCCGGCAGCACCGTGTTGACCCGGATGCGGTCGGGTCCGAGCTCCCGCGCCATGGAGTACATCGCCGAGGTCAACGCCCCCTTCGAGGCCGCGTACGCCGCCTGCCGCACCTGTGAGGGCGCCGCCACCGACGACTGCGTGCCGATCACGACGACGGAGCCGCCGCGCGCCTTGAGCGCGGGCAGGCAGGCCCGCGTCATGCGCAGCGTGCCGAGCAGGTTCACGTCGATGACCTGCTGCCAGGTGGCGAAGTCCGCGTCCTGGAGGCCGCCGAAGGACCTGTCCCAGGCGGCGACATGGACGACCGCGTCGATCGCCCCGAACCGCTCCACGGCGAGCGCGGCGAGCGCCTCGCACTGCCGCTCGTCGGTGATGTCGGTCGCCGCGTACGCCGTGTGGCCGCCGTCGGGGTCGATCTCGGCGGCGGACTTGGCGAGGTTGGCCTCGGTGCGCGCGCCGAGCACCGCGTTGCCCCCGTCGCGGACCACGGCCGCGGCCACCTGGTGCCCTAGTCCGGCCCCGACCCCGGAGACGACGACGGTCTTCCCACGCAGCAACATCCGGTCGCCTCCCGGCTCTGGCACATTTTCTGACGGAGCGTCAGAGTAAGTCCGTCCGGTGGCCAAGGGAAGGGACGCGGCATGACGGAGGACACACGGCCCGAGGCGTACGCGGAGCTGGCGTCGGTCGGGCCCTACGGGGTGCGCCCGGGGCACGCGCTGATCACCATGGTGGAGCCGCACCCGGGCCATGAGTACGCCTACAACCGCTGGTACGAGGACGACCACTACTACGCCGGTGCGATGGCCATGCCCTGGATGTACGCGGGGCGCCGCTGGGTGGCCACCCGGGCGCTCCAGGGGCTGCGCTACCCGGAGAAGTCCGCCGTCGCCCAGCCGGTCGGCGCGGGCTGCTACCTCTCCACGTACTGGATCACCGACGGGCGCTACGACGAGCACATGAAGTGGACCGTCGGCATCAACAAGCGCCTCAACCGCGACGGCCGGGTCTACCAGGACCGCACCCACGTCTTCACCTCGTTCCAGGACCACGAGGCCACCGTCTACCGGGACGGAGCCGCCGGGCCGCGGGACTACCACGCGCTCGACCACCCGTACGCGGGGCTCGTCCTGGAGGTCATCGACGCCGAAAGCGCCGGGGCGCGGGCCGAGTTGCTGGAATGGCTGTGCTCGCGCCACCTGCCCGAGCGGCTGGCCGGGGGGCCCGCCGCGATGGTGACGGTGTTCCGCCCGACGCCGCTGCCGGGCGACCGCATGACGTACGTGAAGCAGGTGGAGGGGGTCGACACCCGCCTCACCCTGCTGTGGTTCCTGGAGCGGCACCCGGGGGAGGTCTGGGCGGACCGCTTCACGGGGCTCGACGCGGAGGTCGCCGAAACGGGCCTGGGGAGGCTGGAGTTGGCGGCACCGTTCATCCCCACCGTGCCCGGCAGCGACCGCTACGTGGACGAACTCCGGTAGCCGGTCCCGGCGCCGCGGACATGGCCGAGCCCCCTCGGCCGGGACGGCGGACCAGTCGAGAGGGCTCTTGTCGGTACTGCGGGTATCACGATGGCCGGCGAGGTCGTCAGCTGAGGGAATCCCGGGTCACCTCGGCCACGAACGCGTTCCACGCGCCGGGGGCGAAGGAGATCGAGGGGCCCTCGGTGACTTTCGAGTCCCGCACGGCGATGGCGTGCGTCTGAGGGGACTTGACTTCGACACATGCGCCGTTTCCGGTGGAGTACGAGGACTTGGTCCAGGTGTCCGTGGCGCCCTGAAGAATTGCCATGTTCGCTCCGGTTCTTGCGAGTTGGTCGTTCTCGGCCAACGTTTTTCGTTGGCGTGATCGACGCTACTCGCAGGTCCCCCGGTGCGCGGCGGCCATTCACTCAACCGGATGGCATATTCCAGCCGGGCCTTCCATCGCGGCGTGTGGGGGGTGTACGGTGCCGCGCTTCAGGCTCTCACCCGGCTGTGCCGCGCGCGTAGTCCTTCGCGATCGCGGTAATGAATTCCCGCGTCTGGTCGACATTCAGGGCCTGCGCGCGCAGGTGCTCGTACATCACGCTGTATTTCTGGACATCATTGGCCTTTTCCAGGTAAAGGTCACTGGTGACGCCCTCGATGTAGACGACACTGGAGTCCGACGCGTCCGGAAATTCCAGAATCGCGTACTGCCCGTTGATTCCCGGGTGCGCGCCCATGCTGAACGGCAGTACCTGCACGGTGACATGGGGCAGCTGGGACTGCTCGATGAGGAACTCCAGCTGGTCGATCATCAGCTGTTTGTCGCCGACCCGGCGACGCAGCGCCGCCTCGTCGATGACCACCCACAGCCGCAGGGGGTTCTCCGCCGCCCGTACCCGCTCCTGCCGTCGCAACCGGACGTTCACCCGTTTCTCGACGTCGGTCGGGGCGGTCTCCGGGAGCGCCCCCGCGATGAGGGCCTCGGCGTACTGCCGGGTCTGGAGCAGGCCCGGCACGACCTGCGGATCGTAGACGCGCAGGCTCGCCGCGTCCGTCTCCAGGCCGATGTAGACGCTGTACGGGATGTCGCCGAAGGCGTGCCACCAGCCCTGCTGGCGGGAGTCCTTGGCCATCTGCATCAGCGAGTCGACGATGCGGTGGTCGTCGACCTCGTACACCCCGCACAGATCGCGGACGTCGCGCTGGCTGATGGAACGGCGGCCGTTCTCAAGGCGGCTGATCTTCGACTGGGACACCAGCAGACGCTCGGCGACCTCTTCGGCCGTCATGCCTTTCAGCTCGCGGAGCCTGCGCAACTCCTGGCCCAATCGGCGCCGCCTGACGGTGGGATTCACATTGGACGCCACGGGTAACGCACCTCCGGCTCACGGCTTTTCTGTTCTTCTGCTCAGCAGACTGCCACCAATATCCGGGCGCGCGCTGGAAAATGGCCACACACAGCGACTACGCGAACGCGCGGGGCTGTCGAGACAGCCCCGCGCGTCATGTGCGGTTCCCGAACCGGGTCATGGGGACGACGGCGCGGCGGTGGTGCGGTCCTGCCGGTGGTACTAGTGGTGGGCCACGGCCCGCACCATCGCCCCGTGATGCGGCTGCATCGGAACGCCGGCCGCCGCGGCGTGGCGGCCTCCGTTGTCGGGGGCGGCGGCGCTCTGGCCGTTGCGGCGTGGCTGAGCGGCCACCCCGTTCTGCACGTCCATCACGGCGTGCGCGACGAGCCCACCCATGGGGTCGTGCCTGATCAGGTCCCTGAGACGGGAGCGCGATGACCGCCCCTCGTTGCCGGGGTAGAGGTGCTTGCCGAGCCCGACCGCGTGGGCCAGCGCGGCGAGCGCCGCGGTCCGCGGGTCCGGCGGTACGCCGGTGCGGATCGCACTGTCCAGCCGGGCCCTGATGTCCCGGCTGATCGCCGTGTCCGTCGCCTGGTAGCGAGTCGTCGGCAGCACCCCGCACATCTGGCCGGACACGGCATGAACCATGCCGCACCGCTCCAGGTGCGCGAGGTAAATCTGGCGGAGCCCGAGGCGGGGCCCGCCGATCCAGTGGACGGCCCGAACCGGACTGCCGCGCCTGCGCAGCAGTTCCAGTGCGGAGTCCAGTGTCGGATCTCCTGTCGGCCGTGCCATCACCACGGCGATGCGATCCCCGTCTGGGGCTATCCGTCCTGCCAGAGCCAGCTCCACTAGCTGAGCTCCGGCGAGGCCGAGGTCGAGCGACTGCGGCTGCGCTGTGGTACCCGTGGCCGGGTCCAGAGCGAGCAGCAACAGCTCTTCCGGAATAGTTCTGCGGCTCCTGCCCATCCATGCCTCCCCGCGTGGATGAATGACAGGGTGACCCCTCTCACATTCATCTGTCGAGAGCGCCTGGGTGGTTCGTACGGGAACCGACAGGTATGTCGTTCTCGTCTAGCCGGGGGGTCCTACCCGGCACACGGGACACTGGTACATGGTTCGGACAGTTTCGGATGACGCCACCCGGCGTCTGGAGGAGGCATCGGTGGCGGGCGAGTCCCCCGACAAGTCGGAGCAGCAGCAGTCGTCGGGGGAGACGACTACGAGCGAACGCGATCCGCGTCTCGCGGTCTCCCACTCCCCGTCCCCCTCCGGCAAGGGAGAGGACGGCGCCAGGACGGCGAATGGTTCCGGCACCTCCGCGGCGGGCTCGGGTTCGGCCGCGGCGGGTTCCGTGGACCAGGCGACCGCCGTCTTCCGCGCCCCGCGCCAGGAGGACGGCGACTCCCGGCTCCGCGCGGCGGTCGCGGCGTGGGTCGACCAGGAGGCCGAGGCGGAGTCGGATACCGCTGGCTCGGAGGGTGCTGAGCGGGGCGCCGCTGGTTCGGGTGCCGCTGAGCCGGGCGTCGTGAAGTCGGCGGACTCCGTGTCGGGCGACCGCGAGTCCGACGGGGCCGAGGCCCGCGACGCCGACACCGCCGACACCGCCGACACCAAGGACAGCCGCACCGCGCCCAGCACCGGCGCCAAGCCGACGGCGGGCGACGCCAAGCCGGAGACCAACGGCAGCGAGCCCGCGTCCACCGGCACCAAGTCCGAGGCCGTCGACAACGCTGCCACGACTGGCGCGACCGCGGACGCTGACGCCACCGTTGACGTCGACGACAAGGCTTCCGACGACAAGGCCACGGCCGACAAGGCTCAGCCGAGCCGCACCGAGCCCGAGCCCGGAGCCGCGAGCGGCACCAAGGCCGAGTCCGAGTCCGAGCCCGTAGCCGAGAGTGCCTCCAAGTCCGAGCCCGCAACCAAGCCCGGCACCGAGCCCGACAGCGACGACGATGCCTCGGCAGCCCGCACCACCTCCTGGGGCGCCAAGCGCAGCACCACCCCCGAGCCCAGGTCGACCTCCTCCGAGCCCAAGCCGACCCCCTCCGAGCCGAAGGCGACTCCCTCCGAGCCGAAGGCGACTCCCTCCGAGCCGAAGGCGACTCCCTCCGAGCCGAAGGCGACTCCCTCCGAGCCGGAGGCGGACCTGTCCGAGTCCAAGGCGGGCTCCTCCGAGCCGAAGGCGGGCTCCTCCGAACCCAAGGCGCAGGCCGCCGAGGCCAAGGCTCAGGCCCCTGAGGTCAAGGCCGCCGAGGCCAAGGGGCAGGGCTCCGACCGTAAGTCCGACGGCAAGGGGGCTCAGGACGAGGGGATCGACCAGCCGACCACCGTCTTCAAGGCCGTCGCTCCGCCCGCCGTCGATCAGCCGACGGCGATGCTGAAGCTGCCCTCGCCGCAGCGGGAGTCCGCTGCCGGGCGGACCGGGGAAGAGGCGGGCGAGCGGACGAGCCGGTTCGTGCCGCTGCGGCCGGACGACGCGGGTACCGCGAACGGCGCCCCGGCCAAGAAGCTCGACGCCCCCGCTCGCAAGCCCGAGGCGCCGAAGGTCACCCCGCCGCCCGCCACCGGCCCCGGTTTCGGCGCCCCGAGTGGGGCCGTCCCCGAGCGGGCCGAGCGCACCAGACAGCAGCCGCTGCCGCCGAAGCCCCCGCTCGACCTGCTCGCCGAGCTGACGAACACCCCGCCCCCGCCGCAGACCCCGGTCCGCACCACGGTGCGGCGGTTCAAGATCTGGACCCCGCTGGTCCTGCTGCTCCTGGTCGTCTTTGCGGTCGTACAGATCCTGCGCCCGCTTCCCGCGCCGAAGCTGACCCTCACCTCGTCGGCCACGTACACCTTCAACGGGGGCGAGCTCAGCCTGCCGTGGCCCGCCGAGGGGCAGTCCGCGGTGGCCGTGGACGGGGTGGGCAGCCTCGGTACGCACGGGGAGCAGAAGCCCGCGCCGCTGGCGAGCGTCGCCAAGACGATGACGGCGTACGTGATCCTCAAGGGCCACCCGATCACCGGGAAGCAGGAGGGCGAGAAGATCACGGTCGATCAGCAGGCCGAGGACGACGCCAAGAAGCCGGACGAGTCGACGGCGCCGATCCGCAAGGACCAGCAGTTCACCGAGAAGCAGATGCTCGAACTGCTGATGATCCCGTCCGGCAACAACGCCGCGCGGCTGCTGGCCCGTTGGGACGCCGGGAGCGAGGACGCGTTCATCGCGAAGATGAACGACGCCGCCAAGGGACTCGGCATGACCAGCACCACGTACACCGACCCGAGCGGGCTGAAGGAGACCACAGTCTCCACGCCGACCGATCAGCTCAAGCTGGCGCAGGCCGTGATGCAGAACGACATCTTCCGGGAGATCGTCAACACGCCCCAGATCAAGATCCCGGGCATCGACACGATGATCTACAACAACAACACGATCCTGCTCAAGCCGGGTGTGAGCGGCATCAAGACCGGCTCCTCGACCCCGGCCGGCGGCAATCTGCTGTGGGCGGCCGACACCGTCGTCGACGGCAAGAACCAGCGGATCTACGGCATCGTCATGGGCCAGCGCACCGGCACCACGCTCGACAACAAGCTGAAGTCCGCGATCAGCAACAGCTACACGCTGATCCAGGCCGTGCAGAAGGCGGTGACCTCGGCGACCGTCGTCAAGAAGGGCGAGGTCGTCGGGTACGTCGACGACGGGCTCGGCGGCAGGACCCCGGTCGTGGCGGCCAAGGACCTGAAGGCGGTCGGCTGGCCGGGCCTGAAGGTCGACGTGACCCTGGGCGACGCGGGCAAGGCCGTCCCGCACTCGGCGAAGCCGGGCACCGTGGTCGGCGAGCTGTCGATCGGCACGGGCAACGGCAGGCTGACCGCCCCGGTCGAGCTGGGCCGCGCCCTGACCGAGCCGGGCGTGGGCGACAAGCTCACCCGACTGGGCTGACCGCCCCCGACCGCTTCGAGGGCGCCCCGACCTGCGGGGCGCCCTCGTGCTAGCTTCGGGCAACTGGGGACGCGGGGACGGCGTCCCTTGAGTCGGGGGACAATCTCGGGGGAGTACCCGGGGAAGCATCGACTCCGTCCGGAGTGCTCCGGACACAAGCAGTACGGGCCGCCCGGGCGGCCCCCGCGCGGACCGTGTGCGAATGCACACGGTCGCGCATGCCAGGTGAGACAGCGTGAGGCGGGAGAGCCGCAGTGACCACCGCTGAGCCGACGCCCACCCGCGCCGACAGCAGCCCCAGTACGACCACGAGCACCACCGGGACCGGGACCCCGTCCTGGGCGTCCCGGGCCCAGCGGCGAATACGCCTGGGCCCGGACTCCTGGCCGAGACGCCACCCCGTCGCCTTCGTGACGGCGGCCGCGGCCGTGACCCACATCCTCTGGTTCCTCGTCTTCGCCAACAGCGGCGGGGACCTCGCGGCGCAGGACGCCTGGACCGAGTTCGTCGGCCGCCACCCGGAGTCGGCGTACAACCTGGCCTGGTACGGCGGCATGCACCCGGTGTCGTACAGCGTCGTCTCGCCGTATCTGATGTCGGTGCTCGGCGTCCGGACCACGATGATGATCGCCGGGACCGTGTCGGCCGGGCTCACCGCGCTGATCCTGGTCCGCGTCAAGGCGGTCCGCAACCCGCTGGCCTGCTCCTTCGCCGCGCTCTTCGCCTTCCTGTGCAACGCCGTGTCGGGCCGTGTGACCTTCGGGCTCGGCACGATGTTCGCGCTCGGCGCGGTGGCCGCGGTGTTCTGCTGGCCGCACAACCGGCGCGAGAACCGCTGGCAGAAGGCGGCCGTCGCCGCGCCGTGCGCCGCGCTCGCCACCGCGAGCAGCCCGGTCGCGGGACTGTTCCTCGGCATCGTCGCGGCCGCGCTCTTCCTGAACAAGCGCCGCCCGGGCGCGTACACGATCGGTCTGCCGCCGGTCGTGGTGGTCGCCCTGTCGGCGTGGCTCTTCCCCTTCTCGGGCACGCAGCCGATGGCGCTGATGACGACCTCGGGCCCGTTCCTCTTCGCGGCCCTCATCTTCTTCCTGGTGCCGAAGGACTGGCGGACGGTCCGCACGGCCGCGCTGGTGTACGGCGTCGGGGTGCTGCTGTGCTTCGCGATCCACTCGCAGATCGGCTCGAACATCACGCGCCTGGCGATGCTGTTCGCCGGGGTGCTGCTGCTCGCGGCCCTGCCGTACGCGGTGCCGAAGTCCCGCAAGTGGTACGTCCTCGTGCTGGCTTTCGCCGGCCTCAACGGCTGGATCGGCTTCAAGTCGGCGGACGACATCGTGCGCACCGCCCCCGCGGCGACCTGGGCGCGCGATCTGGCGCCGCTGGTCGCCCAGTTGCAGGGGCTCGACGCGGAGACCGGCCGGGTCGAGGTGGTCCCCGCCTCCAGCCACCGCGAGGCCTCGGCGTTCACCCCGTACGTGAACCTCGCCCGCGGCTGGAACCGGCAGGCGGACATGCAGCGCAACCCGCTCTTCTACGACGACACCCTGAACTCGGAGAACTACCACGCCTGGCTGGACCGCTGGGCGGTGCGCTACGTGGTGCTGCCGATGGGCCCGGCGGACTCCAGCGGCGACATCAAGGAGGCCAAGCTCCTCCAGGAGGGCCAGCCGTACCTGAAGCAGATCTGGTCGAACGAGCACTGGCGCCTGTACGCCGTCGACAACCCGACCCCGCTCGCGGACCCGCCCGCCACGGTCAAGCACGCCGGTGAGGGCGAGGTCACGGTGGAGGTCGGCTCGGCGGGCAAGGTCCTGATCCGCATCCCGTACTCGCCCTGGCTGAAGCTGGTCGACGCCAAGGGCAAGGGTGTGGTGCCGCCGCAGGAGACCCCGGAGTCCAAGCTGCGCGGCCACGGCCCGAAGTCGTACACCAACCCCAACGGCTGCCTGCGCAAGGCCCCCCAGACGGCCGCGGGCGACGAGTGGACCGAACTCGTCGCCCCGAAACCGGGCACCTACCGGGTGGCCGCGCCCTACAGCATCCCGCGCGGCACGGGCTGCCCGGAGGGCCTGACCCCCTGAGGGAGCCCGGTCCCATCCGCCGGGTTACCTCGATGGGGTGAATCCAGCCGGTAAGCGGCAACTGGCCGCCATCTCCACATGTCCCACATCTTGCTTGCGACAGCAGACATCTTGGGGGACCCGTGAGTAATCAGCAGCCTCAGCATCCCGGATGGGCCGGCCCGCAGCAGCCCTACGGCCAGCAGCCGTACGGGCCGCCGTTTCAGCCGCAGCCGCCGAAAAAGGGACCCGGCGCGGGGAAGGTCATCGGCCTTGGCTGCCTCGGCCTCGTCGGCGTGGCCGTCGCGCTCGGCGTCGTCGCCGCGGCCGTCAGCGGCAGCGGCGCGAACGACTCCGGCAGGAGCGCCTCGAAGTCCACGACCGGCAACAAACCGGCCGCCGGCGCCAAGGACGACAGCAAGAAGGCCGACGTACCGAAGACCGTCGTCTTCAAGGTCTGGGGGAGCGCCCCGGCCGGAATGCTGGGCGGTCTCGACATCTCCTACGGCTCCGACAGCGACACCCGCAAGGGCGTGTTCGAGGACGGCAAGTTCGAGGCCACCCTGCCCCTCAAGAAGGGCGCGATGTACTACTCGCTGAACGCCCAGTTGCAGGGCTCGGGCGACGTCAATTGCAGCGTGACCGTGGACGGCCAGACGAAGGCCGGGCACGCGTCGGGCGGCTACAACATCTGCGACGCCCAGCTCAACAGCGACTTCACCGGGGGCTGGCAGTAAAAGAGGCCCGGATTCCCCGCCGCCCCGGGGCACCGACCCCGTGCCGTCGTACGGAAAGGCCCCGAACCATGATCGGTTCGGGGCCTTCGTCCTGCTCACCACTGTGCCCCCGGCAGGATTCGAACCTGCGACACCCGCTTTAGGAGAGCGGTGCTCTATCCCCTGAGCTACGGAGGCGTGCTGCCGATGGCAGACCTGGACAGGGTAGCGGATGTGGGGAGGGGCTTGTTGGCGGGGCGGGGGGAGTGGGGCGAGGCCCGGCGTCCGAGGGGCCCGGCGGGGGCTCAGGTGGTCGCGCTGCCCGCTGTCCAGGCGGGCCAGGGCATGTTCCAGCCGCTCAGGCCGTTGTCGGGGGCCACCGTGCCGCCGCCCGTCGAGTTGGTCACGATCACCACGTCGCCGGGCATCGAGTTCGCGTAGAACCAGGCGGCGGGGGAGCCGGGGTCGCCGCCGCCCTGGGTGTCCTGGAGGCCGACGCAGCCGTGGCTGGTGGCCTGGGCGCCGAAGGTCGACGGCGCCGCCCAGTAGTTGCCGTGGATGAAGGTGCCGGAGTTGGTGAGGCGCTGGGCGTGCGGGACGTCGGGGATGTCGTACTCGTCGCCGAGGCCCACCGTGGTGCTGTTCATCTTCGTCTGCCGGTACTGCTCGCTGATGACCATCGTGCCGTTGTACGTGGCGAACTTCGGGGAGCCGGTGGAGACGGGCACCGTTTTGACCGTGGCGCCGTTCTGTCGGACGGTCATCTCCTGGTGGGCCGCGTCCACCGTGGAGATCTGCTCGCGCCCCACGGTGAAGGAGAAGGACCTGTCCTGAACTCCATAGATTCCCTTGGCCAGTTGGAGCCCGTCGAAGTCGAAGTTCACGGTCACCTTGGAGTCCGGCTTCCAGAACTCCTGGGGGCGGAAGTCGACGCGCCGGTCGCCGAACCAGTGGCCCACCGCCTGCTGGCCGCCGGTCGAGGTGATCTTCACGGCGGATTCCGCGGCCTTCCGGTCGGTCACCGGCTTGTCGAACCGGAAGGAGACCTCCATGCCCACGCCCACCGTGGAGGTGTCCTCGGGGGTGTAGAAGGCGATCACCGAGTTGCTCTCGGAGACCGTGGTGAAGCGCGCGGTCCTGGTCGCCGTCCGGCCATCCGGGTCCTTCGCCTCGGCGGTCAGCGTGTACGCCGTGCCGCGGGCCAGGTTCGCCGAGGGGTGCCAGGCGTTGCGGGCCGGGGTCAGTGCTCCGGCGATGGCCTTGCCGCCTTGGGCCGTGAGGGTGACCGAGGTGAAGGTGCCGTCCGTCACGCTCGCGCCGACGTCCTTGACGGTGATGCCGACGTGGCCCGCGCCGTCCTGCGGTGTGGTGGTGATCCGCGCCCTGGACACCGTCGGGCTCGGGCCGGGGGAGTCCGTGCCGCCGCCCGACGAGCAGGCGCCCAGCGCCAGCACGGCCACGGCGAGCAGGGCCAGGATCGCCGCGGCGCCGGGGCGGCCGGTCTGTGCGCGCTTCGTACGGTTGCCTGTCACCGTGGACGTCTCCCCTCCGAGAGGCTGCCGGCCTGATGTGCCCGTTATGCGGTGGTATGAACCTTTCTTGTAGTGTGCGGTAACGCCCTGTGCGTACGCATGCGGGGTTCTGGGTTCTGGGTCGGGCTACGGACGGAGTCGAGGGATGACGTACGGACCCCGTTGGGGGCGGATACCCCGGATGGGCCGGCCCACCCGTCTGCGTCTCGTGCTCTGCTCGCTCGCCGGGCTGCTGCTGCTCGTGGGCGGCGCGGCCGCGTACACCTGGCACCGGCTGAGCGACAACATCAGCAGCGTCGAGCTCGGCTCGCTGCTCACCCCCGCCGCGTCGGCCACCTCCGACCTCAACATCCTGATCGTCGGCTCCGATTCGCGGGCCGGGAAGAACGCGGGACGGGCGGGCGGGGGCGACGACACCGGGCGCTCGGACACCACCCTGCTGCTCCATGTGTACGGGGGCCGCAGGAAGGCTGCGGTCGTCAGCATCCCGCGCGACACCATCGTCGACCGCCCGGCCTGCACGACCGCTTCCGGCCAGAAGCTGCCGGAGCGCGAAGGCGTCATGTTCAACTCCGTCTACGAGACGGGCGGCGCCCCCTGCACGGTGGCGGCGGTCGAGTCCCTGAGCGGCGGTCTGCGGATCAACCACTACGTCGAGGTGGGCTTCGACGGCTTCGCCGAGCTGATGGACGCCCTCGGCGGGACCACCGTGACCCTGGTCAAGCCCATCGACGACAAGGACAGCGGGGTCCATCTGCGGGCCGGCCGACACCACTTGAACGGCCAGCAGTCCCTCGACCTCGTACGCACCCGGCACGGCGTCGGCAACGGCAGCGACCTCGGACGCATCCAGCTCCAGCACCAGTTCCTGACCGCCCTGCTCAGCCGGCTCACGGGGCAGAACCTGCTCGCCGACCCGGCCAGGCTCTTCAACGTCGCCGACACCGCGACGAAGTCCCTCACCACGGACTCCTCGCTCGCCCACGTCGGCAACCTCGCCTCGCTCGCGTACTCGATGCGGGGGCTCGGCGCGCCGGACGTCCAGATGGTCACCCTGCCGGCCCAGCTGGAGCAGGGTGACGAGGACCGCCTGGTGCCGGACGCCGCCCGGGGCGCGAAGGTCTGGGCCGCCCTCAAGGCGGACCGGCCCGTCCCGCAGGACGCCCTCACCGGCACGGCCTCGGGACCGAACGGAATCGGCCAAGTGGTGCGGCCGGGCTGACCGCCAGAGCAGTTGTGTTCTACACCGACCTTGACCGGGGCGGGGCCGCGGCATAGCGTCGTGCACCACTGGGACTGAGCAGGCGCTTAGGAGGCTTCCCGTGGCGACGACAGAGCCGGACCCGAACGGGCCCGAAGCGACCGGGCCGGACGCGACCGGGCCGGACGCGACCGGGCCGGACGCGACCGGGCCGGACGCGGCGGGGCCCGGCTCCGCCGGGCGGCCCGCGACCGGGTCCGGGGAGGCCGGGCCGGGCTTCGGGCCCGAGCGCGCGGAGGCGCTGCTCACCGCGCCGGGCGCGCCCTTCGCCACCGTCCGCACCGAGACGGGCGACCTCGTGTACGCGACCGGGCCGCGCACCCTGCGCGAGTTCGTCGAGACGGTCTGGGCCTTCGGGGACCGGCCGTTCCTGATCGCCGAGACCGGCACGTACAGCTACGCCGAGTTCCTCGCCGCCGCCTGCGCGCTGGCCCGCCGCCTCACCGACGTCCACGGGCTGCGCCCGGGTGACCGCGCTGCCATCGCCCTGCGCAACCATCCCGAATGGCAGATCGCCTTCTGGGGAGCCCAGTTGGCGGGCCTGGTGACGGTGCCGTTGAACGCCTGGTGGACCGGCGAGGAGTGTGCGTACGCCCTCGACGACTGCACCCCGCGCGTGCTGCTCGTCGACGGCGAGCGCCTGGAGCGGGTGGCGGGCTGGGCCGCCGCGCACGGGGTGCCCGGCCTGGTCTTCCACCACGCGGGCGAAGTGCCCGCCGGATTCGAGCGGTACGAGGACCTCGACGAGCTCACCTCGCCCGACCCGGCGGCCGGGCCGCCCGACGTCGAGGTCGCGCCGGACGCGGACGCCACCATCCTCTACACCTCCGGCACCACCGGCCGCCCCAAGGGGGCCGTCGCCACCCAGCTCGCCCAGGCCGGGGCGGCGATGAACCCCCGCTTCCAGGCGGCCATGTCGCTGCTCGGCCGCGGCCTCGTCCCCGGGCAGGGACCCGCCCCGGTCACCCTCATGACCTTCCCCTTCTTCCACGTCGCCGCCTTCACCTCGGTGTACGCGGCGATGTCGGCGGGCGGCACGCTGGTCCTGATGCGCAAGTGGGACGCGAGCCGCGCCCTCGCGCTGATCCGCGAGCACCGGGTCACGCACTACGCCGGGGTGCCCGCGACCGCCCTCCAACTCCTCGCCGCCGCCGCGGAGTCCGGGGATCCGCTGGAGAGCCTGACCGCGCTCAACACCGGCGGCGCCGCGGCCCCGCCCGGCCTCGTGGGCGGCCTCACCGCGCGGTACGGCTCGCGCATCGAGCCGCGCAACGGGTACGGGCTGACCGAGACCAGTGGCGGGGTGATGGCCAACTTCGGTGTGGAGTACCGACGTTGGCCCGACAGTGTGGGGCGGCCCACCCCCGTCACCGAGGTGCGGATCGCCGGGGCCGACGGGGCGCCGCTGCCGGACGGCGAGGTGGGGGAGCTGTGGCTGCGCGGGCAGTCGCTGATCCGGGGGTACTGGAACGATCCCGGCGCCACGCGACTCGCCTTCCAGGACGGGTGGTTCAGGACCGGGGACCTCGCGGTGCTGAACGAGGGGCGGGTCTCGATCGTCGACCGGCTCAAGGACGTGGTGATCCGGGGCGGCGAGAACGTGTACTGCGTGGAGGTCGAGGCCGTCCTCCACGACCACCCCGCGGTGCTGGACGCGGCGGTGCTCGGGGTGCCGCATCCGGTGCTGGGGGAGGAGGTGGCGGCGGTGGTGCAGGTGCGTCCGGGGTCCGGGGTGTCGGTGGACGAGCTGCGGGCGCATGTCGGGGCGGTGCTCGCGGGGTTCAAGGTGCCGGGGCGGGTGGTGCTGCGGGAGGGGGTGTTGCCGCGGAATGCGACGGGGAAGGTGCTGAAGCGGGAGCTCCGGGAGGTTTTCCCCACCCCGCCCCTTCCCTAAAGCCTCCGGCGGTTGTGGGGGTGGGAAAGGTCCGTCACCCGGGGCTCCGCCCCGGACCCCGGGGAGTTTGCCCGCCCGCCCGCCCGTGACGGGGGTTGGATGAGCTGAGCCCTGGGGGCTGCGCCCCCAGACCCCCTGCGGGGGCTGCGCCCCCTGCACCCCCACGGGGCTTCGCCCCGGACCCCGGGGAGTTCGCCCGCCCGCCCGCCCGCCCGTGACGGGGGTTGGATGAGCTGAGCCCTGGGGGCTCCGCCCCCAGACCCCCTGCACCCCCACGGGGGTCCGCCCCGGACCCCGATGGGGGCTGTGCCCCGTGCCCCGTGGGGCCTTGCCCTGGACCCCTGGCGGGGGCTGCGCACCGGGCCGTCGGCCCTCGTGCGTTGGAGAGGCGGAGGTCGCCCAACTCCCCTTCAAGGCAACGGAGTTGAGGGGAGACAAGCCTCAGGATTTCGTTACCTTTACGTGGTAGTTGCCCATCCCGTCCACCCCGGTCACGGCGATCCGCACTCCACTCGTGCGGTCCACGAACGTTTCTCCCGTGGTGTACGGCGCGTCCGAGAGTTCCGCGTTCACGTTGGGGCGGCGGGTGCAGCCGCCGCTGGTGGGCTGGCTGTCGGAGACGTTGATCGGGCCCCGGCCGGTGTCGACGCTCGCGTCCACGCGGTAGATCAGCACCCCGGGCTTGCAGACCGCCTCGTCGTTGCCCGCGCGGGTGCGGACCTCCACCGCGTACCCGCTCTCCTTCGTCACCGGCACGAAGACCAGCTTGGGGCCGCCCTCGGTGGCCAGCGGGCTCAGGACGTACTGGCTCACGCCCGTGCCCGTCGCGCACGACACCTGGCTGTTGTCGAGCCAGCCCAGCTTCCACTTGTGCCAGCCCAGCATGTCGTTGTTGGCGCCCCAGTCCTCGGACATGATGTCCCAGTGCCCGACGGCCCCGCCGCCCTGCGCGGTGTAGAGGTCGGGCAGTCCGAAGACGTGGCCGTTCTCGTGCGGCAGCACCCGGTAGCCGGTCTCCCCGTAGGAGCCGGAGCCGTCGTCCTGGCGGCTGTAGACGAACGAGGTGTTGGAGAGCGGGACGCCGTCCGCGTAGGGCGCGTCCTCGTTGCCGGAGAACGTCACCGAGAGGACCGTGTCCAGGGCGGAGGGGCCCGCGTTCGGGGTCACCAGCACGTTCACCAGGTCGTACTTCGAGAAGTTCACTCTGGGCCCGGCCGCCGCGATCATGTCCTGGACCAGGCGGTGGTAGCCGGGCTCATAAGGGGAGCCGCGCTCGATTCCGTACGCCGTGAACGACTTCGGCATCCTGAGCCAGTTCGGGATCGGGGCCTCGGCGCGGTAGTCGAGGCGGCCGTAGGAGGCGTTGCGGAACCAGTCGCTGGTCTGCGGGAAGAACTCCTTGTACCGGCTGAGGGCGGAGCCGGGGCCCGGGGCGTCCGGGAAGTCGATCATGAGGGTGAGGGCCCGGACGATGCCGGTGGAGTGCGCGTAGCCGGGCGGGGTCGGCATGCCCTCCGACATCTGCACGCCGAGCACGGCCGGGATCCGGCAGGGGGCGAGCGGGGACTCGCCGGGGGCGGCCACCGGTCCCGCGGAGGCGCGGCTGGCGATCGACAGGGTGGTGGAGCCGGTGGTCAGCGCCGCGAAGGCGACCGAGGCGAGGGCGGCGCCGAGGATGGGGCTGCGCCGCCGGGGGGATATGCGGCGGCCGGGTGCCCGAGCCGGGCGGGACTGGCTGTCGTCCTGCATGCGCACGCGCTCGCCTTCGGGGACCGGCAGCAGGCCGGTTCCTGACTGCGCTCGTCTGATCACCCTGTGGCGGGTGGGACGGGTACGCGCGCTGGGTGGCCCGAATGTGGGTTTTTCGGGACATGGGGATATGTGACTCAGGTCACATGTCGGGCGGAAATAACCGGGGAAGGTTTCCCCGTTTGAACTCGTGTCCCCGCGAAACGGGGAGTGCTTCCCCGCTTGGGTCAGGTCCCGGGCGGACAACGCGGGCCCGACCGCCCACCAGACCCGATCACCTTCCAGAAGGAGCAGAGTCGTGCAGACCGCCGCCGCTTCCGTCGCCGCAGCGCCGCGTCGTGCCCCGCGCCCGCGGGCCGACGCCCTGCGCAACCGGGAGCGGATCATCGCCGCGGCGCGGGAGATGTTCGTCGAGTACGGCGCCGAGCGCCCGCTGGACGAGATCGCCCGCCGGGCCGGCGTCGGCAATGCCACGATCTACCGCCACTTCGCCGACCGCGCCGAGCTCATCACCAGCGTGGTGCTCTCGGTCATGGACCGCGTCTCGGCCCAGGCCGAGACGGCCGCGGCCGAGGAGACCGATCCCTTCGACGCGCTGCGCCGCTTCGTGCACGCCGCCGCCGACGAGCGGATCGGCGCGCTCTGCCCGATGCTCTCCAACACCTTCGACCAGGACCACGCGGAGCTGAACGCGGCGCGCGAGCGCCTCGAACGCGACGTCGAGGGGCTGATGGCGCGGGCCCGCGCGGCCGGCCGGCTCCGCGACGACGTCGCCGTCGGCGACCTCATGGTGGCCCTCTCCCAGCTGACCAGGCCCCTGCCCGGCACGCCCTGCCCGAACATCGACCAGTTCGTCCACCGCCATCTGCAACTGTTCCTCGACGGGCTTCAGGCCCCGGCGCGGTCCGAGCTGCCCGGCAGTGCGGCGACCCTCGACGACCTCCGCACGAGCTGATCGCCTCCCGCCCTCAACTCCCTGTTCACGCACCGTAATTCAGCCGTAGTTCAGACGTAGTTCCAGCGTAGTTACGACACTTTTTCCGGTATTCCGCGTCCCAAGGTGGCTACCCCCATGTCAAAAACAGTCGGTCTCGACACGTCGGACCAGTTCTCCCTCGCTCCCGATCCAAGTCGCTGGAAGGCGCTCGCCTTCATAGCCCTGGCCCAGCTGATGGTCGTGCTCGACGCGACGATCGTGAACATCGCGCTGCCCTCGGCCCAGCACGCGCTGCACATCAGTGACGCCAACAAGCAGTGGGTCATCACGGCCTACGCGCTCGCGTTCGGCGGGCTGCTCCTGTTCGGCGGGCGCATCGCCGACCTGTGGGGCCGCAAGCGCACCTTCGTCGTCGGTCTGCTCGGCTTCGCGGCCGCGTCCGCGCTCGGTGGCGCCGCCACCGGCGAGGCGATGCTGCTCGGCTCGCGCGCCCTCCAGGGCGCCTTCGGCGCACTGCTCGCGCCGGCCGCCCTCTCGCTGCTCGCGGTGATGTTCACCGACGCCAAGGAGCGCGCGAAGGCGTTCGGCATCTACGGTGCGATCGCCGGTGGCGGTGGCGCGGTTGGCCTCATCCTCGGCGGCTTCCTCACCGAGTACCTCAACTGGCGCTGGACCTTCTTCGTGAACATCCCGTTCGCGATCGTGGCCGCGCTCGGCGCCTACCTCGTCATCCGCGAGCCCGCCGGCACCCGCAACCGCTCGCCGCTCGACGTGCCCGGCGTGGTCCTGTCCACCACCGGTCTGGTCGCGCTCGTCTACGGCTTCACCCGCGCCGAGTCGGCCGGCTGGTCGGACACCCTGACCATCTCGATGTTCATCGCCTCCGCGGTGCTGCTCGCCGCCTTCGTCACCCTCGAGGCCAAGGTGCGGCACCCGCTGCTGCCCCTGCGGGTCATCACCAACCGCAACCGCGGCGGCGTCTACCTCTCGCTCGGCCTCGCGATCATCGCGATGTTCGGCCTCTTCCTCTTCCTCACCTACTACCTCCAGGTCGTGAAGGGCTTCTCGCCGGTCAAGACGGGCTTCGCCTTCCTGCCCATGATCGCGGGCATGATCACCGGCTCCACCCAGATCGGCGCCCGTCTGATGACCCGGGTCCCGCCGCGCCTGCTGATGGGCCCCGGCTTCCTGACCGCCGCCGTCGGCATGCTGCTGCTCACCCAGCTCGACATCGACACCTCGTACGCCGGTGTGATCCTGCCCGCGCAGATCCTGCTCGGCCTCGGCATGGGCACCGCCTTCATGCCCGCCATGTCGCTCGCCACCATCGGCGTCGAGCCGCGTGACGCGGGTGTCGCCTCCGCGATGGTCAACACCTCGCAGCAGGTCGGCGGCGCGATCGGCACGGCCCTGCTGAACACCATCGCCGCCTCGGCGACCACCGCGTACGTCAGCGGCCACATGGCGCTCGGCGCCACCAACCCCGAGCTCCTGAAGCTCCAGGCCATGGTGCACGGCTTCACCGCCGCCATCTGGTGGGCGGTCGGCATCCTGGCGGCGGCCGCCACGATCGCCGTCACCCTCATCAACACCAACCGCCCCGGCGGCGGTTCGGTCTCCGGGCCGGGCGCCGGTGAGGACGTCGAGGACGAGGTGCGCATCCCGGTGGTCGCCCACTGACCGCCCGGTAGCACCCCGGACGCACGGACCTGCCCCGGCCCCGCCGACTCAGCGGAGCCAGGGCAGGTCCGCTTTGGCGTCCGCGGGCTGGAGGCCCTGCGCCATCACGCGCATGATCTCGCCGAGCTGCTCCACCTGCGCCGGGGTCAGCCGGTCGAACATCGCCTGCCGTACGGCGCTCACATGCCCCGGCGCGGTCCGCTCCAGAACCTCGAAGCCCGCCTCGGTCAGCGTGGCGAGCTGGCCGCGCTTGTCGGACGGGCAGTCCTCGCGCTTGACCCAGCCGTTGTTCTCCAGCCGCGCCACGGCGTGCGAGAGCCGGGAGCGGGTGATCTTGGAGTGCTTGGCCAGCTCGGTCATGCGCATCCGGCGCCGGGGCGCCTGGGAGAGCTGGACGAGCAACCCGTAATAGAGGTGCGGCATCCCGGCATCGCGCTGGAGCTGTCGGTCGAGGTGGTCTTCGAGGAGCCGGGTGGCGTGGAGGTAGGCGCGCCAGGTGCGCTGCTCCTCGTCGCTGAGCCAGTTGGGTGCCGAGGTCATACATCTACTGTACGGACGCTTCTTGAAAGTTGAACAAGCCAGCGTTACCGTGGAGCAAGAGCTTGAGATTTCAAGCAATATTCCGGCCGGACCCTCGGCCGGACCGCGAGTGAGCCGGAGTGTCCGCCATGACCGTCGCCCGCCCCGAGCGCATGCCCGCCCTGTACCTCTCGCACGGCGCCCCGCCGCTCGCCGACGACCCGCTGTGGCCCGGCGAGCTGGCGGCCTGGTCCGCGGCGCTGCCCCGGCCCACCTCGATCCTGATGGTCTCCGCCCACTGGGAGGAGGCCCCGCTCGCGCTCGCCGCCACCGAGACCGTGCCCCTGGTGTACGACTTCTGGGGCTTCCCCGAGCACTACTACCAGGTCCGCTACGCCGCGCCCGGCGCCCCCGGACTCGCCGACTCCGTACGGAAGCTGCTGCGCGCGCCCGGCATGCCCGTGCAGGACATCCCGGACCGCGGGCTCGACCACGGCGCGTATGTGCCGCTCGTCGAGATGTTCCCCGCCGCCGACATCCCGGTCCTGCAGATCTCCCTGCCCACCCTCGACCCGCGCAGGCTGTACGAGATCGGCCGCAAGCTGGCGCCCCTGCGCGACGAGGGCGTGCTGATCGTCGGCAGCGGCTTCTTCACCCACAACCTGGCCGCCCTGCGCCACACCGGCGGCCAAGTGCCCACCTGGTCGGCCGAGTTCGACGACTGGGGCGCGCGGGCGCTGGCCGACGGCGACCTCGACGCCCTGCTCGACTTCGAGCACAAGGCCCCCGCCGGGCGGCTCGCCCACCCCCGCACCGAGCACTTCGCCCCGCTGTTCGTGACGATGGGCGCGAGCGAGGGCGAGCCGGGCGGGGCGCGCAGCGTCATCGACGGGTTCTGGATGGGGCTCGCCAAGCGCTCGGTGCAGTACGGCTGAACGGGAACGCGGGGCACGGGAGTTGTGCACGCGGGGCGCCTTCCGCTGCTCGGGCGCCCCTGAGGGCTACGACGCCCCCAGCTCCTTCTCGTACCAGGCGACGTCCCAGTAGCGGCCGAACTTGCGGCCCACCTCGCGGTAGGTGCCCAGGTGCGCGAAGCCGAAGCGTTCGTGCAGCTTGACCGAGGCCTCGTTCGGCAGGGCGATCCCGGCGTACGCCCGGTGCACGTCCTCGGTGGCCAGCGCCTCGAACAGGGAGCGGTACAGGAGCGTGCCCACGCCGCGGCCGGTCGCCCGCGGCGCGCAGTACACGCTCACCTCGACGGACGTCGCGTACGCGGGCTTCGGGCGGAAGGGGCTGCTGGTCGCGTAGCCGAGAACGCCGCCGGGGCCGACAAAACGGTCATCGTGAGCAACCAGAAGACGGTGCGGGCCGTCTTCAGGGTGGGAGTGCAGCCACGGACGGCGCTGTTCGGCGGTGAAGGCGACCGTGTCGAATGTGATGGCGGTCTCACGGATGAAGTGGTTGTAAAGGTCCGTGAGTGCCTCCAGATCGGCCTCCGCACCAGGTCTGACCTGCACCTCTGTACGTCCCTGCGGCACCTGTCCCCCTCCCGTGGCGGCACAGGGTACTGCATGATCACGAAAATCGATGGGTGGGACGGGAATTCTGTCCGGATTCCAGCCGTTGTTTCCATCGGATGCAGGGCACCCGGGAGGGTGTCGCGACCACTCAGTAAGGGAGCACGCATGGCAACCCGCGCCGTCGCCCGCCGACAGTCCGCCTCTGGCGGTTCGGAGTCGGAAAGCAGGGTCCGCGCAGTCAGCGGTGAGATCGCCGACCGCGACCTGGTCGGTATGTACCTCGACGAAATCGCGCGTACGCCGCTGCTCGACGCCGCCAAGGAGGTCGAGCTCTCGCAGACCATCGAGGCCGGTGTGTACGCACGCCAGATCCTCGACGGAGAGGTCGAGAGCAAGGCCGCCGGGGCCTCGCGCGAGGAGCTGGAGGCGCTGTACGCCGCCGGCGAGCGCGCCAAGGACCTCTTCATCCGGTCCAACCTGCGCCTCGTCGTCGCCGTGGCCCGGCGCTACCCGAGGGCCGGTCTGCCCCTGCTCGACCTCATCCAGGAGGGCAACGCCGGCCTGGTGCGCGCGGTCGAGAAGTTCGACTACGCCAAGGGCTTCAAGTTCTCCACGTACGCGACCTGGTGGATCCGCCAGGCCATCACCCGCTCGATCGCCGACCAGTCCCGCACCATCCGCCTCCCCGTCCACCTGGTCGAGGAGCTGGGCCGCATCCGCCGGGTCCAGCGCGAGTTCAACCGGGAGAACGGGCGCGACCCCGAGCACACGGAGATCGCCGCCGAGCTGGGCTCCACGCCCGAGCGCGTCGGTGACGTCCTCGACTGGGCGCGCGACCCGGTCTCGCTGAACATGCCGGTCGACGACCAGGGCGAGACCCAGTTCGGCGACCTGCTCGAGGACACCTCGGCCGTCTCGCCCGAGCAGTCCGTGCTCACGCTCCTGCGCAGCGAGGAGCTCGACGACCTGATCGGCAAGCTCGACCAGCGCACCGCCTCGATCATCAAGATGCGCTACGGCATCGACGACGGCCGCGAGCGTACGCTGACAGAGGTGGGCAAGGAACACGGCCTGACCCGCGAGCGGATCCGTCAGATCGAGAAGCACGCGCTGCTCGAACTGAAGAAGATGGCCCGCGACACGGGCTTCGACGCGGCGGCCTAGGCCCCGCCCCCCAGACGAGCTCCGGCGCCTTCCCCCCCTGGTG
>NZ_QOLA01000024.1 GCF_003324565.1 Streptomyces sp. SDr-06
CCATCGCCGGCCCGCTCCTCGCCGCCACCTACAGCCTCGGCCTACTGGCACTCCGCAAAGCCCACCCAAAAACCGCGATCCCCTACGGCCCCTTCCTCATCACCGGCACCCTCACCACCCTCCTCACTCAATAACAGCTCGTCGCACACGAACAGAGACCAGACTCCCCAACGCGAGTGACCGCCCCTGCCTCATTGACAGCGGTACGGAGTGACCCATGGGTCAGTGACCGCTCGGAGTCTTCCCGTAGCAGGAGCGGATGGTCCTGTCCAACTTCCGATGGATCACGCGGAGCGCCATGATGGTCAACTCATCGTCGAGCCCCGTGGTCGTCGGCCATTCGGCTCCCGACCCCATCAGGTCACTCACGAAGACGATCTCTACCGCGAGCAGCACACGCGCCCACTCCACCGGAGAGATCCGCTCGTCCGAGGCGAGCGTGCTACGAAGCGCGAGGCACTGGTCAACCAGGTGCTGTGCATCCGTGAATCCCATCCCGACGGCCAGTTGATCACTGCATCGGGCCGGGCCGCACCACTCCAGGAGGGCGCGTCGCAGTATGGCGATCTCAGCCTCGGCAAGCAGTTCGCCCGCCGCCACCGCATCTTCAGACGTCGTTCCAGTCCTACCCAACAGTCTTCCAGCCTGGTTGGATCCAGGCGGTAGATAGACCCCGCGTCCTCAGCGTTCGGATTGTGGACTACGAAGGCCGTCCTGCCTGGAACCGGCACCCTTGCTGGATAACGGGAGAGGTTCCACCGGGACCATGTCCGGTGGAGCCTCTGGTGTCTGTCAGTCAGCCAGCGGAGTCACGCAGTCTTCGCTAGTCAGGGCGACTTGGAGTCCAGGCAAGTCGCTGGCCTCGCCCATCCCCATCCGTTCGGCGAACTCGGCCGAGAAGAAGGTGACGTAGCCGGTGTACATGTCCGCATCCATCAGGGTCGCCTCTACGGAAACACGGGCCACCAGCGACGGCTTCCACGACAGATCTACGGCCTCGTGGAGAGCATCCCAAGCAAAAGAGAGCCCTCTTCGCATGAGGATGTCGATGCTTCCACTGCCCATCACATCGATATCCATATCTGGGATACCGCGACCATTTACCGCCGATTCGCAAGCCCCGATGTTCGAAAAGTCTGACCGCCTCCCGAAATAGGAGTCACGAAATTCCGCCAGCAAGGTGGCGCCGTCGTCGAGCACCCACCCTGCAGAGACAACTGGATCCAGCGGAGCGTATCTGTCCGACGAGCGGACACGCGTCATGAGATCACGTCCCAGGAGACTTCGCACGGTACAACTGATTTTCACCATGAGCTCCTTTACTGCGAACCGGCAATTTTACAGATAATGCAGCGTCCCAAGCTTCGCCCGTTCAAGACATCAATGCCCTTGGCCAGGCCCTTCGCGAAGCGCACGATGCCAGGCACCGGCTGCGCTGATCACACTCGCGCCGCCACCAGCACCGGCCCCGCACTTGCCACTACCGGCTGCAAACGGCCGGCCCAGACCAGGGCACCTAACGATCTACGACTGAAGTAGCAGCTCGGAAGGGTGAAGATGTGTACATTATCTTCTCAAAAGCCTTTTTGGCCTACATGGGGCAGCGCGTGGCCGTCGCCCCAGCGCAGGCCGGCACGTGGGTCCCAGTAGTACTGGTGCACCCAGACCCTGCCGGTCAACGCGGACACGGTCGTCATCCGCCAAAGCCCGTCGAAGAACGCAGGGAAGGTGCATCGGATACCGCGACCAGCACTGCCGTTTCCACGGCTACACCCGCGATGTGTCCGGGGCGCACGCGATGAAGGGCTCCGGCGTGGACGGCTGGGTGGGCCGCGGCCTGATCTCCACCGGCCCAGCAGTTCGCCCCCAACGGCCCCTGATGCGCGCTCTTCGCCTGCTGTCGGTGGTGCCAGCGGTGCTGGTCGGCACGGGCTGCGTGGCCGTCGCCCCAAAACCGCGGCGCCTGCATGGGAGTTGGTCCCCGCCGACGGCCGCGTCACCACCGTGGCACCCGGACCATCCTGGCCCGATCCGGTACAGCCACCCGCCCGCAAGGCCCTGGCCCCGGTACGGGCCCGCCCCCACTACGCCCACGCCCCCCAGCGCCGAGCCCGTGGGCCCGCCCGGCCCGGACCGGCCACCACCCGAGGCCCCCGCCGGGCGCCGAACGGCCAGGCCGTGTCCAAGATCCGTGTGTGACGACAGACCTGAACCTCGCTGGTCGCCTCAATCACTGATCGCCACATCGATCCTCCCGCCATTCATCGGGTCGGCATCCCTCCGTGAAGGCTGTCGACCACGATCGGCAGAGACTCTTCAACAAGGTAGGGGTGCTCGGGGAAGTAGCCGATTTGGAGGTGACCACCGTCCTCCGCGGTGGCCATGCCCTGGAGATCGGCTGCGAAAATCGCCCTGGCGCCGGGATCGCCGCTGATCACCAGGACCTGCCGGGAGGCGTCAAGCCCGATTTTAATCCCAGGGCCGACAGCCCTTCTGACATCGATCCCTGCCAAGGCGTCGCTATCCAGCGGTGACGTGGAGCCGATGAACCCGGCGCCCTCGGCCACCGCGCGTGCCAAGCTGGCCAGTTCCTCCGCTGAAGCAGTGATACCCAACTTCGCCGAACACAGGATCAGAAACCAGTCGCATGGGCGGCACTCCTTCAAGGTCAGAGCTCCATCATGCCGCTCGAGATCTTCGGCCCTGCTCGGCGGGGGCTGGAAACGGGGCGGAAGCCACCCGGCCAGTCCCCGGCCCTACTCACCGCGATCGGATGCGGCAGCTAACTCGGGCCGAGGCCCCACCATGAGGGAGTTGGGAAGCCAGAGCCGGGGGCCGCCGTCGCGCAAACGGGTGAGGAAGGCCAGCACACCGCTGAGGCCGGTACTGAAGCCCGCTGTCACCGCACTTCCGGTGTCGTCGGGCAGAACCATGCGGCCGTAGCGCAGGGCGTTACGGGGCTGAATGCTCTCCGCGAGCTCCGCCGCCCACTCCCGGTAGCGCTTGTCGCCCAGGAGCTCGGCCAGGTCCAGCAGAAAGTCGCCATCCCCGGCAAGGCCGTGGCACTGGCAAGTTCCCATGTGCCAGCGGGAGCGGCGGACGGCCAGGGCTGCCTGAACCGCGAGGTCGGCGTGCCGGTCCTCGCCGGAGTGCTGCCACATCCGGATCAGGAAGGTGCCGATCCCGGAGGAGCCGCTGCACCAGTTGGTCTTCAGGAGTCCACCTTTGTCGTCGCTGGGCCAGTACGCGGCGCCCCGGTCGAACCGTACGAGGGAGCCCAGCGTGTCCGCGGCGGACGTGGCGAGCTCCGTGTAGCGCGGCTCGCCGGTTGCATTGCCTGCCGCGAGCAGAAACGTGCCCACTCCGGCCACCCCGTGGGCGAAGCCATAGTGGACGACGCCCGCCAGCGCCGAGGCGAAGTCGGCGGCGATCGGCCATCTCACCTGTCCGCCCCCGTGTTCGGCGGCTGTGGCGAGCGCTTCGGCTGCGGTCCGCGCCCGGGCCAGGAACTGTTCTCCTCCAGTTGCCTCCCAGAATCGCAGCTGGGTGAGGCCAGCTCCGGCGGTCCCATGGCAGACATCCGGATTCGGCCAGCGGATGGGCACCCGTTGGGCGAGGTCCACTGCCAGTCGGCGCAACCGGTCGTCGCCGAGGAGCTGGCCGGCTTCCAGCAGTGCCCAGGCCGTTCCGGATCGGCCGAAGTACAGGCCGGGCAGCGCGCGTGGTTCGCGTCCGACGCGGCGCGCTGTCCAGTCGGCCGCGGCCTGGACGGCTTCCACGAGCGCCGGCTCGCCCTGGCAGCCGCGGACCAGCGCGCCGAGTACACCAGCGCTGCCGTGTTGGACGTTGAGGGGATCGGTTCCCCTGTCGTTCCGACCCGTTGGCCACAGGCGCTGGTCGTCTGCCGGGTCCATGGTGTCCCATAGGTGGGCGAATCCGTCGGAGATCAGGCGGTCCAGGTCGTGGTCGCCGATCCGGCTGGCCGTGGGGCGCGCCTCGGGACCTTCCGCTTCGACGAGGAGGGCGCGCACGGCGTCGAGACCGGGGCGTCGCTGCGGAACCGCATCCATGAGGGCGACGATGACCGGTGCCATCAGCCGCGCTGCGGCGTTGCGCGGGGCAATCCGCTGGAGCCAGTGCGCAATGCGCTCGGCAGCGGTCCGCTCCTGTGGTTCGTCCGGGGGCAGTGCCGGGTCGGCGCCACTGACCAGGTAGAACAAGGTGGCACCCAGGCTGTACAGAGCGGCGGAAGGTGCGGGGGCGGACCCGGACGGTGGTGCGCCGAGCCGCTCCGGTGCGGCATACGCCGGAGTGTGGGACCGCTTGACCTGGGTGCCGGGCTCGGCGAGCTGCTCGAGGTCGATCAGGCGCAGCTCCCTGTTTGCCAGGATCATGACGTTGTCGGGGGTGAAGTCCTGGGTGACGAAACCGCTGTCCTGCACTAGCCGCAGCAGGTTCACGAGTTCGCTGGCGATGTCGCGCAGTTGGGAGACCGGCCCGCCCCACGCCCCGCCGTCGTCCGGTTCGAGGTTCTCGCGTACCCACTGGCGCAAGGAGACGCCCGGCAGTGACTCCTGTACGAGGAACAGGTCGCCCTGTTGCTCGAAGACGCCGACGGGGTGCGGGGTCCGGCCTGAGGGGGCGAACCGTGCCAGCAGTTCCGCTTCGTGTCGTCGCCGGTCACGGATGTCCTGCCCGTCCAATCCCGCCCCGGTGTGCGCCCGGGCCTGCTTGATGACGACCTCGGCCCCGGTCATCTGATCGGAGCCCAGGAATACGCCTCCGGTGAAGGCATGGCGGATGACTTTCCGGACGAGGTAACGGCCATCGAGCAGCACGGGTCTGGGGACCGTGGGGGCGGCCTCTGCCAGGGGGTGGAAGGGGTCGGGCGAAGCCCACGAGGGCGGTGAGAACCACGCCTTGCGCTCGTCAGGCACCAGCCGGCCGTCCGGGGCGATCAGCATCGCCTCGTAGCTGCCGTCGTTGCCCAGCATCGGCACTCCGGTGAACACTCCGAACCGGTAGTGCACCAGGCTGCCGGGCCGGTAGGGCCGGTCCGAGAGGATCCCCGGCCCAGGCAGGCCGGCGGTCGCCCGGTGCAGCTCTTCGGCCAGCTCCCCGAGCTCCTCTTGGTCGCACTCGGGGTACGCGGTGAGGAACTTGCCGCCCGTGCCCCGGTTGCACAGCCGGGAGCCGAGCTCTTCGACCTCTGCAAGGGTTTTCGCGAACTTGAACGGGCAGGTCCGGCGCAGCAGCACGTCCGCCGCTCTGGCCAGGACCAGGGGCGCGGACAAGGGGGTCGCGGAGAGGTGTAGTTTCCACCCCTGTCGTACCGAGCGCCCGCCCGGGGGCTCGACGTAGCACCAGAACGTGTCCGGCCTGGCCTGCCAGCCGAGGCCGTCGTGGCGGGCGAGTGCCGCCTGGGCGCAGTCGATGAGCAGCAGATCGTCGACGGTCATGATCGTCCTCGGAGCGACAGCGCTGCCGAGAGTTCCGGGCGCCCCGCGATGCGGGCCCGGTCGTCGTCGGTGCCGAAGCGGTGGTCGATCCGGCGGGCGGCCTCGGCCCACTCCCGCATGGTGCGGACCGGTTTGAGGGTGTCCACCACGAAGGGGTCGTGCCAACGTGCGACCGAGCGTTTCCAGAGCAGCCGCGGGTCGTCCTCGAGGATGTTGCCCACCACTCCCTCGTAGATGCACATAGCCCGCACGGCTCCGTCTGGTTCCACGGCCATCGCGGCGAAGAAGTTTCCCGCCGCGATCCGGTCGGGGTGCATGCTCGTACCCCAGTTGTCGGACAGGGACAGTTCAAGCGAGGCAGGTGCCAGGGACTTCAGGCGCTCGGCGAGTTCGGGCGAGGCCAGCCAGGCGGCCTGCTCATCGCTGAGCAGTTCCTGCTCCACGAAGCTTTGACGGTTGGCGAGCCCGGAGGGCACCACGGCGCTGAGGTAGAGGAAGCTCATCTCTGGGAAGCGGGGGGCCACTTCACTGCAGAACAGTTCCAGCTGGCCGAAGCTGCTTTGCAGGACCGTGCTGTCGATGCCGAACACCGGCGATGGGTCACCGCGTCGCCGCGCCTCGCACGATGCATCGTCCAGCAGTTGCAGCGCCTTCATGGCACGGTCGAACGAACCGGCCCGGCCGCGGATCCGGTCGTGGACCTCGGCTGTCGCCCCGTCGATACTCATGTTCACCTGAGGCCGCAACCGTAGGATCTCTTCCATCGCGCGCTCCCGCAGCGGCCATCCTCCGGTGTAGAGGTACACCCCGATCCCGGCGCTCGTGATCCGTTCGATGATCTCGAAGATCCCTGGCACCACAAGTGCTTCACCACCGCCCAGCCCAACGTTGTCTGGGGCGAGCGAGACGATCGCGTCCGCGACACGGAGGTTGTCCCGCAGGCTCAGTTGCCGTGACGGCCTCCTGCCCGACTCGGAGTAGCAGTGCACACAGCGCAGCGGGCAGTTGTAGGTGATGTCCCACAGAATGTAGCCAGGACGGTCAGCGACCAGCATCCTTCTCTCCTCTGTTGCCGGAATACGTCAGCGGACAGCCATGCTCGTGGTCCCAATTGCCGACCAGGTCGGCATAGAGCGCGGACGCGGCGGCCAGCTGGTCATGAGTACCGAAGCGAGCGGTGCACCCGTCCAGCAGGAGCACCCGGTCGGCGCGGCGGGCGGAGCTGATCCGGTGCGCGATGACGATCAGCGTTCCGGGCCTTCGGGCGAATGCGGCCTCGGCCTTCGCCTCGGCCTCCTGATCGAGCCCGGAGGTGGCTTCGTCCAGGATCACCAGCCGGGCGGGAGAGAGGTACACCCGAGCCAGCGCGACGAGTTGCCGCTCGCCCTGCGAGAGTTCGGCGCCGCCCGCGCCGACCCTGGTGTCGACCCCGCCCAGCCGGTCGGTCACCGGCCGCAGGCCGACCACAGTCAGGGCCTCGGCGATCTCGGTCTCGGTGGCCCGGGGCGCCAAGTAGGTCAGGTTCTCCCGGAGCGTGCCGGCGAAGACGTACGCCTCTTGCGGGATCAAGGCCACGAACCGGCGCAGTTCACGCTGGTCGACGCCGCTGATGTCGTCGCCGCCGAGCAGGACCCGTCCACGCTGCGCCGTCAGCAGCCCGGTGAGCAGCCCGGCCAGCGTGGACTTGCCGATGCCGCTGGGTCCGACGACCGCCAGATGACTCCCCTCCGGCACAGAGCAGTGGAGGTCCTGGACGATCGGAATGGCGTGCGGCCCGTAGGCGAACGTGAGGCCGTCGACCTCGAGGTCATATGTGTCAGGGGCGGGGCTTGCGGTAGGTGTCCCGGCAGGCTCGGCGAACCCCTCCCCGAGCCGGGTGATGCTCACCGCCATCTCCAGTCCCCAGGTGGCCATCACCTCCAGCAGCTTGCGCAGCGCCGGTTCCAGACCGACCGTCAGATAGGTGACTGCGCCGGCCAGCTCGCCGACGCTCAGGTAGCCGCGGTGCAGCAGTGAAGGCGCGGAGGCCAGCAGGACGATCACCGGCAGCTGGCCTCCGACGAAGACCACCAGCGTCCGTGCGGCGGTCGCCCGGGCCAGCGCACGGGCACGTCGCCGCTGTTCGTCCACTGCCTGGTCGATGCCTGCGATGACCCGGTGCTCGCCCGCGCAGGCGATCGCGTCGCGCACCCCGCTGAAAGCGGTGCCCGCCCGCTGGGCCACTTCCTCTTCGGCGAGCAGCACCGCCTTGTGACGCGCGGCCAGGCCGGGCAGCAGCCAGGCGAACAGCGCCAGCGCCGCCAGCACCAGCCCGCCGCTGATCACGGCGGTCAGCGGGGCGAGCAGGCTCAGTCCCACCAGCGCGGCCGCCGAGGCGAAGACGATCTGGCGGATGATGCGGAGCAGGGCGTGCAGGACTTCCCGGACGGTCTGCACCTGTTCGGTGAGCCGGGCGACGGAGGCCAGATCCGGCGGGCGGTCCGACTTCACTGCATCGGCCAGCACCCCCTCCACCAGCGCGATCACGAACGTGTCCCGCACCGGTTCGATGACCGCGGCCATCAATGGGAAGAGCCGGCGGGTGGCCGCCGCCCCGACTAGCGCGGCCGCCAGCAGCGCGGTGAGGGCCTCGGCGGCGGGCAGCACGTCATGCGACAAGAAGTGGTCGATCGCCGTGGAAATCAGCAGCCCCGAAGCTCCCACGGGAGCGGTCTCGACGACGGACCAGACCAGGATCCGCGCCAGGGTTCCCCGCCGTTGGCGGAGCACGCTCAGCAGCAGCGTGTGCCCGGCCCGGTTCACCCGGCGTTCCCGAAGACGGCACGGTACCGGGGCTCGGTGGCCCACAGGGTGTGATGGGCCGCAACCGCCTGGATGCGTCCCTGATCGAGCCAGGCCACCAGGTCGGCCCGCGCCGCCGTGATGGCACGGTGCGCGATCACCAGCCGGGTGCGGCCGGCCAACCCCTCGACGAACGCAGCAGCCAGTTTGGCTTCGGTGACGGAATCCAGACTGGAAGTGGCGTCGTCCAGAACCAGCACTCGTCCTTGATGTGCGATCGCCCGGGCCAGCCCCAGCCGCTGCAACTCACCGCCGGAGAGCGGAGCTTGGTCGAGCCTGGTGTCGAACCCGTCCGGGAGCCTGCGGATGAAGTCCTCGGCCTGGGCGATCCCGGCCGCGCGTTCGACCTTGCCCCTCGCCTGGTTCCCGAAGCCGATGGCGTCACCGATGGTGTCGCCGAGCAGAACCGGGCGGTCGAAGGCGTACCCCACGGCCGCGCGGACGGCTCCGGGATCCAGGGCACGCAGCGGGACGCCCTCCAGCAGCACCTCACCCTCGTCGGGATCGACCAGCCCGCCCGCGAGCAGCCCGAGAGCGGTCTTGCCGCTGCCCGACGGGCCCACGACCGCCAGCACGATCCCTGCCGGTACGTCCAGGCTGACGGCGTCCAGCACGGTTCGGTCGCCGTGGCGGACCGAGACTCTGCGGAAGGACAACTCTCCTTGTCCAGCGGGAAGTTGAGCAGTCCCTCCGCCAGCTGACGACGGCTCTGCCAGCAGCTCCTGGACGCGGGCGGCACCGGCCCGCGCGTCGGCAAGGAAGAGCAGGGTGTCCACCTGCTGGACGAACCCCAGGGCAATGGTGAGGTACAGGGTCAGCGCGAAGAAGGCGCCCGGGGAGATCCGGCCGTCGGCGACACCCGTCCCGGCGACCAGCAGGACGAGGATCCGGATGGCAGTCTGAGCGAACGCCACCTGCCAGGAGACAGCGCGCCGGACCTTCCAGGTGGCCATTCCCGCTCGCGCCAGCTCCGTCAGCGGAGACAGAACCCGCGTGGCTTCCCGGCGCCCGGTTCCGCAGGCGCGAATGGTCCTTCGCCCGGAGACCGCATCGGCCAACCGGGCCGCGATGGCGGAGAGGTGAACGAGATATTCGGCGAACGCGCTGGACGACCGCTGGGCGAGCCGCCGGATCGTGAACGCCAGCGGGGCCGCGGTGATCAGAAAGGTGAGACCGGCCTCCCAGTCGATCCAGCACAGGGCCGCCGCCCCGCAGGCCGCTCCCAGGATCTCCACCCCGACTTCGACCAGATAGGGCACCGCCTTGGCCGCCGACGCGGCATTTCCGGTCAGGCGAGCGATCAGGTCGCCAAGCGCATGGCGCCGGGAACCGGGCACCCCCAGCATGAACACCTGCCGCACCAGCCGGTAGCGCAGCCGGCCGAGTACCGAGGTCTCTGCCAAGACCCCTGCCATCTCACCGCCCGCCTCGGCCACCACGCGCAGCAGCAACAGTCCGGCGAACACCAGCAACAAGAGATCGGTGTCGCCGCCCGCCAGTGTCCGGTCGACCACACGGGCCAATGCCACCGGAAGCAGCAGCCCCGCGCCCAACGCAACGGCTGCCGCGACGGCCTTGGTCGCTGCGGGTACGGGCGCGAGCCGCACATGCCGGAAATGAAAGTGAGACATCGCTTCTCCGTTGCGGTCACCGACAGGGGGTCCGGCCCGCCCCCACGCACGATCGGTGTGGGAAGCGGGCCGGACCGGTGGCACTCAGCAGGTGCCGCAGCACGGGAACAGGCCGAGCTCGGGCTCGGGCTCCTCCAGGACCTGCAGGGCAGTCACGTCGAATTCCATGCGAATACACCTCCTTTCAGCGTCGCAGCGAATGAACTGCTTCCCGCGGGGCACTTCGTGTTCATCCGGCGGGAAGGGCTTGGGAGAGGACGAGCGGACGGGCGTCGATACGGGCACGGTCGTCGTCCGTGCCGAAGTGGTAGTCGATCCGGCGAGTCGCCACAGCCCAGTCCTGCATGGTGTAGACGGGCGAAAGGGTTTCGACAACGAATGGGTCGCTCCACCTCGCGACCGAGCGCCTCCACAGCTCCATCGGTGGATCCGTGAGCAGGCTGCCCACGGTGCCCTCGTATATCGCCATCGCCCGTACCCGGCCGTCCGGTTCCACCTGCATCGCGGGGATGCGGCCTTGCGCGAGGAGATCGGGGTGGTAGCGCAGCAGACGATTGTCGGTGACCGATACGTGGACCGATGGCGGCACGAGGGAGCGAAGCCATTCGATGTGCTGAGGATCGACCAGGAGATCGGCCTGCTCATCGGTGAGGAGATCATGCTCGGCAAACCCAGGACGGCTGGCCAGCCCGATCGGCATGGCCGCACCGAAGGACAACTGATGCAGCTCCGGAAACCGCGGAGCAATATCGGTGCAGAACAACTCCAGTTGGTGGAAGCTGCTGCGCACGAGGGTCGCATCCAGCGCGAATGCACATCGCTTGGCGTTACGGGCCCGCTGGCGGGCGGCCCACCGGTCGAGCAGCTCCAGAGTGGCCATGGCACGGTCGAAGGAGCCCGCCCGGCCGCGGACGGCGTCATGGACCTCTGCCGTCGCACCGTCGACGCTCACACTGACGTCCGCACATTTCACCAGTACGTCCTCGACCACCGACGGGCCCAGCGACCATCCACCGGTGTAGAGATGAGGTTCCACACCGGCGTCGACCATGCGGTCGACGACCTCCTGCACGCCTTTCACCACCAGGGGTTCGCCGCCCGCGAGCACGATGGCCGCCGGACACAGCGCCAGCATCGCCTCCGTGACCCGCAGCATGTCCACGAGGGAGAGCTGCTTCGAAGCACGCCGTCCCGATTCGGAATAACAGTGCGTACATCGCAGCGGACAGGCGTAAGTGATATCCCAGACGATGACGTTCGGGCCACCGGAGATGGTCGCCACTCGGCTCGACATAGATCCACTCCTTGTTCGCCAGGCACAACCGTGCAGCACACATTTCCCGCCAGGGAATTTTCCGGCACGACGGTGACACGCTTACCGAAGCACCTTTTAAGCACGTCTTCACATGGAGCAGGCGGTCAACGCAAAGGGATATCTCTCCAGGAATCTTCACTCGCACCAGCTTGTACCGAAATGGAAGCCGTGACTGGAATTTCGATATCCTATCCAATGCAATACTCACCCCGGGGCGCGACACATTATCGCCCCGCCATCGATTCGTAATGCCGAGAATTGAGACGGCGCCCAGCCTAGCGAAGACTCACCAACAGGGCGAACGGCGGTCCGCTGAGTGGACCCTCCAAACCAGAAACTCGACCCGCACGCGGCAGAGTGGCCAGGCCCCTCCTGCCACAACAGAACCAGATTTACCACGGGCTCAAAAATTGCACATATCCGGAAGTGGTACTTCTGGTTCCGCCACTGGGGGGAATTTATGATGTGTTTAGCCCTGTCCTGTGAAATCGGCTCCCACGGGAAAACCAAGGGGGCATCAGATGGCTGGCTCTGCAGCAGACTTCGCAGGTGAAAGGCCGTCTCGCGGGCGCGGAGTGCTGGAGGGGGCCTTTGCACTGCTGGACGCGCTCAAGGAGGCCGAGGAAGCCGGACTCACAGCACTGTCGGCCGGCGCCGGACTACCCAAGGCCACGGCGTATCGGCTCCTGGAGCAGCTGGCCGAGCTGGGCGCCGTTGAGCATCGCGGCTGCCGCTACCGGATGGGTCCTCGGATGTTCCGTCTAGGCCTGGGGTGGCAACCGCATCCACGACTTCGCGCCGCAGCGAACACCCCGATCCGGAAACTGGCAGCCGCCACCGACGCCTCGGTAGCGATCTGCGTGGTGCGTGAGGGGCGGACGCTGGCCGCTTTCGGCGTTCCCGGCATAGTGGACCATCTGGCCCCGGTCCGCCCGGGCGCGAGCTGGCCATGGACTACAGCCGCAGGCAAACTCCTGGTGGCATTCGCCCCGCCCGAAGCGCCACTGAGCCACCTGCCGGCAACCTGGACACGCGAGGCTTCAGCCATCAGGGAAAAACAGGTGTGCCTGGACCGGGAGGAGCTGATCCCTGGAGTGTGCTGCGCAGCCGCGCCAGTGACCACCCCACACGGCGACATCGTCGGAGCAGTCTGTGCCATGGCCGCGCCCTCGCATGACATCACTAAGTTGGCGAACGCCGTCCAACGTGCCGGCCGGATGGTCAGTGCCGGGCTGCGCCAACCGTAACTGGCTCTGACGGGGCCGCGACCCAAGATCGTGGACACCGGTTGTCATGCGGCGGCGGTCAGCGTAGCTGATTATTGTTCGAAGGCGTTCGGGCTGATCTGGCCGATGCTGGAGTGCCTTCTTCTGGTGTGGTAGCGGGTAGCCCACCGGGAGGCCGCGAGACGGGCATCGCGGGCTCCTGACCAGCGTTTCCCGCCCTGGAGGGTCTCGCGTTTCATGGTCGCGGTGAACGATTCGGCGGCGGGGTTGTCCGAGCTCGTGCCCACCGCGCCGCGCGATCTGACCACGCCGAGGTCGGTGCAGACTTGGGCGAACTCCTCCGAGACGTACCGGGATGCGCGCGTGACCAGCTGGAATCCGTAGAGCTGGGACGCCCTTCTGAACCGTCGGACGTCGCGTCCTTCCGCGGAATCGATGTCTTCGGCCTGCCGGCCCGCGAGGTCGTGACCCAAATGTCCGACGTCACGGCCATCGCCGCTGACGACGAGGACCCCGCGTCATTCGTCGCGCCGGACCTACTGCTCAGTTTCTGGCACCCCTTCGCCGGTGATGACGAGCCGGACGACGAGCAGGGCTACTACTTCAACTCCGTGTTGCTGGCTCGGCCCGACTACCACGACGGCCCCGGCCGCGGCTAGGAGTTGTCGTCAAAGTGTCACGCCCACATCAGGAGCGAGGCGAGGGTGACGGCTGCCTGGTAGGACTCGGCGGTTTTGTCGTAGCGGGTGGCGATGCCGCGCCACTGTTTGAGGCGGTTGAAGCACCGTTCCACGATGTTGCGTTGTGTGTAGAGGCGTTTGTCGAAGCGGGGCGGGCGGCCGCCCTGCCTGCCGCGCCGGGCCCGGTTGCGGACCTGGTCGGCCCGTTCGGGGATGGTGTGGCCGATGCCGCGCCGTCGCAGCCAGGTCCGGATCGCCTTCGAACTGTAGCCCTTGTCGCCCAGCACATGGGCGGGCCGCACCCGGGGGCGCCCCGGGCCGATCCGGGGCACCCGTATCGCCTCCATGACGGCGGTGAACTGGGTGCAGTCGTTGGTGTTCCCGCCCGTGAGAGTGAAGGCGAGCGGGCGGCCGAGTCCGTCGCAGGCCAGGTGGATCTTGCTGGTCAGGCCGCCGCGCGAGCGTCCGAGCGCGGGGCTGCGGTGCCCCCTTTTCGGGCCCCGGCGGCGTGCTGGTGGGCACGCACGACGGTGGAGTCGACCGACACCAGCCAGTCGATGTCGCCGGCCGCGTCCGCCTTCGCCTGCGCCGACCGGAGCATCCGCTCGAAGGTGCCGTCCCTGGCCCACCGGCGGAAGCGTGTGTGGAGCGTGGCCCACGACCCGTACCGCTCGGGCACATCCCGCCAGGCCACGCCGGTACGGAACTTCCACACGATCCCGTTGAGGACCTTTCGGTCGTCCAACCGCTTCCGGCCCCGCGAGGAGACCGGCAGCAGCGGACAGACAAACTCCCACTCGGCATCGGACAGTTCATGGCGACGTATCACCCGACCATGATCCACTACTCAAGATCATCATTTGACGACAGGGCCTAGGCCCACATCAGCCATGTGATCTCGCCTTGCCAAACCCCTTCACGGCCCGTCTACCGTCCGGTGGACGGGCCGCCCCATGAGACCACTCGGACGAGCTACGGCATCGGCCCCAACTCGCCGTCACGGACATGTAGTCTATGAATCGTCGCAGTTCAGAGCCGGTATCCGAGCTCCTGCGGTCGGCAAAGAGATCGAGCCGATGCGTCCGCGGGGCGGGCGCTGTCCGGTCGAGGGTGATGGCCTGGAGGTGCGGGAGTCGTTACGGCTGTTCGCGGAGTCGATAGGCCTGTCCTGCTACACGGTGCGCACCCGGCGGTGGGTGGCGGCGCAGTGGCCCGAGGAGTTGCGGCAGGCGGGGGTGTCCTGTGAGGTCCACCGGATTCTGGCGCAGGTGGAGGACCGGTTCGAGGTCATCAAGAATCCGCGTGGAACGAGCGCACGGGAGAGTTCCGGTGGTCAGGGGATGCGGCGAAGAGGGTGGTGGGCTGGACGCCGGACACGCCGGTCACGCTGGAGGAGAAGGTCGAGGCGATCCAGGAGATCACCGGTGATGACGAGGCAGTCGCGGCGGCCGTGGCCACCGACTTCCTGCGCCGGCCGGAGGTCGCGTTCAAGAGACGTTCGGTGAGGACGAGCCGGCGAGCGAGATGGCGTCCCAGACGCTCGCTGGACTCGATGCCCTTGCGGGCGATCCGTCCCGGTTCCAAGATGCATGTCCTGTCCGACCGGTCGGCCCGCAGCGTCAGAACCTGCGCCGTGGGACCGGACGACTGTCAGCCGGTCCCGTCGACTTCCAGGTAGCACCAGCTGACGTATCCGGCGACATGGGTGCGGCGATTCGTTCCGTACTGCCACTGGTTGGTCGAGTTTGTCCCACAGTTCACGCTCGCGCCGGTGGTCTGGAAGCCTCCGGTGAAGCAGTCGTGGTGACTGCCGTAGCCCCTGGTGGAGGAGCCCAGGTCCGGGGCTGACCGGATGCGGATGCTCGTTCCGGTGAAGTCAACGTCGCCCGGGCAGTAGATGGTGCTTGCTGAGGCCGGACGTGCAGTCGCGGCGGGCACGGGTGCCGCTGACACAGGCACGGCCGCGGCGGTGACGGTGAAGCCGACGGTCAGGAGCGCTACCGTGGTGACGGCAGCGTTGATCCGGCGATGCATGGAGTTCCCCTTTAGTGGCAGCCTGTTGGCGGCCCTGGCGGTCGGATGTGCCTCTGACGCCCACGGGTGCGAACGCGCCGATGGGCAGTCGGCCCGGAGCCCCTATCCCTTTCTATCCCCGCCGGGGCCTGCGGGAAGGCCCCAGGCCACGCCGGTCAACGACGCGACGGAGAGCATGGGGCCCGTGGTGTGTCGTGGCATCGGCCCTGCTTTCCTCGCGAGATGGCGCTGCTGTGCTGCCGTGGACAGCACAGACCTTCCGTACTTTCCGAGCGGCACTGAGGCGGTGTGGCCCCATCCTGACCGCGCACACCGGTGCGGGTAAAGAGAAACCCGATGCCGACCGAGGGCCCATTGATACCGTGATGGGCATGGACGGCTCGACCAGGGACGGACAAGCCGGAAGCGAGAGGGCCTCGGCAACCGGCTCCGCCCGCGAACCGAGCGTGCATCAGTTGCGCCTGTTCCTGGTGCTGGCCGAGGAGTTGCACTTCGGTTACGCAGCGCAGCGCATGTTCATCAGTCAGCCCGCGTTCAGCCGCCAGATCCGTGCTCTTGAACGGCGTCTCAGGGTGCAGTTGTTGGCTCGTTCGAGCCGTCGGGTGGAACTCACGCCGGCAGGCCAGGCGCTGCTGCCGGAAGCGCGAACGGCAGTGGAGGCGATGGATCGTGTTCGTCACGTTGCGCAGACCCAGGTCCGGCAGATTCAGGGCCGGCTGGTGATCGGCTCCATCGGGGCGGAGGCGCAGCAGCCCTATACGCGCGCTGTTCTGGCGGAACTCCGCGCCCGGCACCCTGCTCTCGAGCTCGATGTGTGCAGTCTCGACATCGCACGTCATGTCCTGGCGCTGACCGAGGGTGAAGTCGACGTCGCTTTCCTCGTCTCGCCCATACCGCCGGGCATCGAGACGTTGACGCTGGCCACCGAGCCGCGTGTGGCCTGTCTGTCTGCCGATGACCCGCTCGCCGGACGGACCAGCGTCACCGTGGCAGAACTGGCAGAACGCCCCGTCGTCGAGGTCCCGCCCGAATGCCCGCGTACCTGGTGGAACTTCTGGGCCGTCGACCCGCGCCCGAACGGCACCCCCGTGCGCTACGGGCCTGTTGTCCATGATGTGGAGGGACTGTTCCTGGCCGTGGCCCACGGCGAAGCCATGGCCTTCCTGCCCGCCGCCGCACGGAACTTCTACCCCCGCCCCGGCGTGCACTACGTAGAGGTATCGGACTTATCACCCAGCACCGCCGCCCTGGCCTGGATGCCCAAGAACAACGCCCTGCCCGCGATCTGCGCCATACGCCAGGCTGCTCGCGCCGTTGCGCAACGGACGCCAAGCCCGGGCCCCGGCCTCTGACAGCGCACTTGCACCGCTTGCCCCGCAGCCTGACCAGCGACTATCCAGGCTCAGCAGGCACCCCACACGCGCCAAGGAGCGCGCCGAGCAGCTCGATGCGGTCGACCCGGAATGGAATTCGGCCCGGCGCGGCTGACAGCGCAACTACATGGATCTCCAGACCTGCTGGCCGCAGGGGCGCTGCTGAAGGGAATCATGCCCAAGGTGACCTGGCAGGGTGACGACATCGGCCCTGGCTCACCCTCCAACGGCGGGACTGGTACCGCCTCAACGCCGAACAGGAAAAGCGACGCGGTGCGCTCGGCATCGAGGCGGCCCCCACCTCGGCCGGCAGGCACGCGTCCACGTCGGACGGCTCGAGAGCGAGCCCGCGGCGGCCGGAGCGGCGCGGGATGCCGAGGGGTTCCGGCGGCTCGGCGGCCCTCGCGCAGTACACCGAGCAAGAGCAGCGCACCGTGCTCCCGCGTCAGCACGCCGAGCACGTCGTCAAAGACGGCCAGGAGTACGCCGTACGGCTCGGCCTGTGGCACTCGAACCAGACCGCCGCGATGGGCGGAGCGGCCAGCAGCTCACACGGCTCGCAGCACTCGGCGTCGACTTCGCAAGGGGGTCCGTTACGGCAACGTCAGAGGCACTGGGTACAAGGCACGACCTCGCGCCTATGGGGGTCGGCCGGAAACCGCTCCCGACCCAGCTGTGAACAGGCGATCGACAACGCGGCCGTGGTCCGGTAACCGGAAGTGAAGCCGAGAGGGGGATGGCTATGTCGCCGTTGCACGGCTCGCGCTCGACAAACCGGTCGGCCAGTGGCTGACGAACTGCCGCCGGGCGTTGACCCGTCCGCAAAAGGACCCGCTCCGTCGGGGCGTGGCCATGGACCTGTCGGCACTTGCAGGGCTGACCCGCCTGGCCACCACACCAATGGTGTCTGTCGAAGCAGAGCAAGCTCGCCCGCCGGACACTGAGAATGGAAGACCCGGCGTCTTCGTCTCGCTGGGCTCGTGGGGGACGCCATTTGTCTTAGAAGGCTTCCGCTTTCCGTTCAGCAGGCTTGATGAGTCGAACAGGGTTCCTGTTCGGGTGATCGTCGCGCGGTCGGTGCATGAAGGAAGGGCCTCTTGGTAGCTCGGGGTTGCGATCCCAACCGAGCTGTTCCAGGAGGCCCTGTTGTCACAGTCTTTCGCGCTCATGCCTGCCGAGTCCAACGTGCCGTCCCGGTCGTGTGACTGCCTCGCGCACAGGTTCGGGAATGCCTCGGACCAGCCGGACCGTGCCCCGTCTTACGCGTCGGACATGACCGGGGCGGAGTGGCAGGTGGTGCGGGCGTCGTTGCCGGTGCCGGCGTGGCTGGAGGGCCGGGGCGGCCGTCCGGAGGGCTATTGCCACCGCGTGATGCTGGACGCGGTCCGATACGTGGTCGACAACGGTGCGAAGTGGGCAAACCTCCCGAAGGACTTCCCGCCCTACCGGCGGGTGCATGCCTTCGCTCGCCGCTGGCAGGCCGGGGGGCTGCTGGCTGAGTTTCACGACCGGCTGCGGGACCGCGTGCGCGTGAAGGAGGGCCGCAGCGTGGACCCGACGGCCGCGATCGTGGATTCGCAGTCGGTGCGGGCAGCAGCGAACGTCCCGCGCTCGACGTCCGGGTGGGACGGCGGGAAGAGAGTGGGCGGGCGCAAGCGGCACCTGGCGGTCGACTGCCTCGGCCTGGTTCTGGTGGTGCTGGTCACCGCGGCGAGCGTGCAGGACCGCGACGCTGCCGTCCCGCTGCTGGAGTGGCTGCGCAAGCTGCACTTCGCGATCCGGCTGGTGTGGGCGGACGGCGGCTACGCGGGCCGGCTCGTAGACTGGGCCGCCGAGGAACTCGGCCTCCCCGTCGAAATCGTCAAACGCTCCGACGACACAAGCGGGTTCGTCGTACTGCCGCGCAGGTGGGTGGTGGAGCGCACGCTGAGCTGGCTGATGCGCTCACGCCGCCTGGTCCGCGACTACGAGACCCTGCCCGCCATGCACGAGGCGATGGTGCTGTGGTCGATGACCATGCTCATGAGCAGCCGCCTGGCCGGGCGCCGCCGGCACGCTTTCATCCCACGGCAGCCGACACCGCCGGCCTGACCGCGCCGAACACGTTCGGCCGGAGCTCCGCGACCCAGCCCCGGGCCGTCAGCCGTTTCACCCGCGAGCGCACTCCCTCCACCCCCGCCGGAGTCGTCTGCCACCCCAACTGGACCGCGAGCTGCTTCGCCCGCATCCCGCCAGCGGCTTCCGGTGCGGCGAGCACCGCCAGGATCTGCTGGTACTCCGGCGCGAGCACTTCCGCACCGACGCCCTCAGCCCGATGCGGCACGACCGAGCCCGCCACCGCGGCCCGCCCCGGCCCCGCCGCCCCAGCCGAAGGCTCCTCGGCCAGCACTTCCGCGACCGTCACCCGCGCCAGCTCCAACCGCTCCAGAGCGCGTTCCGCCACACCGAGCGCGGCCTGCACCCGCTCGGCCTCTTCCCGCAACCGTGCGACCTCTTCCCGCACCTTCTTCTCCCGGGCCTCCAGCAGCCCCATCACAGACGGCACCCGGAACCTCCACCAGACAGACGACACGATGCGTCGTCTCTCCCACCAAGCAGCCAGAACCATGTCTGACCAGCAGAAACTCAGCGACTACGTTCGGAAAGCGGAAGCCTTCTTAGCAGGGGGGCCACCGCACGGTGTCACTTGAGGCGATTGATCCCGCATTCGACCGCGTGACGTTCACGGTGGTCGGTCTTGTCGAACTTCGGCGGCCGACCGCCGTGTCTCGTGTTCGCCTCGGCTGCATGGTTGCATAGCGGGCAGGTGTGACAGGTCGGCTTTTACCAGCTAGGGAGATGGACGTGACCGGTCAGGAGGTCGGGCACACGCGCGGGGCAAGTTCTACGGCTGCGGCCGGCGCTTTCCCGGGCATGGCCGTGGAAGACATGCGGGCCGCTGTCGTGGTCACCGACGCCGATGGCCTCATCGTCGCGACCAACAGCGCGGTGCGCAGCCTGCTGGGGCACCCGTCCAAGGACTTCGACGGGCAGGACTTCCATGACCTGCTGCACCGTGACAGCCACGGGCACGCCGTGCCGCGCATGCGCTGCCGGCTGCGGAGGGCCCTGCTCGCCGGCACCACGCAGCACGGTGACGCGGAGTGGTTCGCCCGCCAGGACGGCACGCTCGTCCGACTGTCGTGGTTCAGCGCACCGTGGTCGTCCAGCACGGGAAAGAGCGGTGCCCACGTAACGCTGTACGAGGCGGATGCCGGCATCCCGGACGGGATCAGCGACGATCGGCCGACCCATTTGACGGAGTTGGACCGCCTGGCGCTGCTGGCAGAGACAACCACGCAGCTGACCTCCACCCTGGACGTGGAAGACGCGTTGCACCGCCTGGCAGCTCTGACCGTACCGCGCCTCGCGGACTGGGCGGTGATCGATCTGCTCACGGAGCAGGACGAGGTGCGGCGTGCCCTGGTCGTCGAGCACAAGGACGGCGTGCTGATCGAGCGCGAGGACCTGCAAGGTCCTATGCCCCCGGTACTCGAGGACTCCCCCATGCCCCTGTCGCGGGCACTGCGCGGAGCGGCGTCCTCGCTGGCCGACCCGGCCACGTATCACGGCCCTCCCGATTCGGGCATCGCCGTGGAACAGGCTCGTCTGTTCACCGAGACCGGTATGCACTCCGCGGCCATTGCGCCCATCCGGGGCCTGCGCAACGTGCTCGGAGCCCTGACTCTGGGACGCGCGGAACGGCTCGACGCGTTCACCTCCACCGACCTGCCGTTCCTGGAGGACATCACCCGTCGCGCCGGCCTGGCACTGGACAACGCGCGCCTGTACCAGCGCCAGCGCAAGGTCGCCGAAACCATGCAACGCCACCTGCTGCCCCAACTCCCCCGCATACCGGGAATCCAGATGACGGCCCGGTACGTGCCCGCCCCGCACGCCTCCTACGTCGGCGGCGACTGGTACGACGCCTTCGCCACCACCCAGAACATCCACGCCCTGGTCATCGGCGACGTCGTCGGGCACGACCTCACGGCGGCAGCGGGAATGGCACAGGTACGCAACATGCTGCGCGCTTTCGCCTGGTCCCGGCCGGGTGACGCCCCCAGCGCCATCACCGCCCAGCTCGACGAGGCACTGAAAAACATAGCGGAAGTACCCATGGCGACCATGCTCCTCAGCACCCTCGCCGTGGGGGACGACGGACTGTGGCGACTGCGCTGGACGAACGCAGGCCACCCTCCGCCCCTGCTGGTCGGCCACGACGGTCAAGCGCGATACCTCACCGAGGGACATGGCATTCTGCTCGGCGCCGGGGTGAACACGCCCCGCCCCGACGCCATCTGCGTCCTGCCGCCGAGCAGCACCGTCATGTTCTACACCGACGGCCTGGTCGAGTCACCGCGCCACGGCATCGACGAGGGCCTGGAGCGGCTACGGCGTCATGCGGCCGCTCTCGCCCACCGCCCTCTGGAATCGTTCTGCGACCTGCTCCTGGAACAGATCCGCCCCGACGGCAATGACGACGACGTCGCCGTGCTGGCCCTCCGCACACCTGCGGCAGACACCCGACGCTGATGGCCGTGGACACCCCCGGCTTGACCGCCCCCGCGGGGATGGGAGTTGGTCCACTGACGTCGACGGCCTGTCCCGGGGGGACGTTCTTCAGCCCGGAAGGGTGTGCTGCTGGGCCCGCAACCATGCGCGGGCCTCTCGGGCCGAGGTAAAGCGGATCACCGTCAGATGAGGCTGACCGCGGAGCCTGTCACACGTCCGGGACCGCTTCGCCGCATGCTGCGCCCAGGCCCAGCGGATGGGGTGGTCAGCGTCGCGCCAGTCACGGAAGCCCTCCCGGTTGCCGTTCCACAGCTCGCGGCGCATGAGCGCGCGGCTCACGGACCTGCGTAGCACCCGGAACATGACGGTCCTGCGGGGCAGGTCGAGCCAGATATACGTGTCCGCGCGCGCCAGCAGAAGATCACCGAGCTTGGCGGCGTACTGATCTTCCGTGACCCACCGCGGGGTCGCGGCGAACTGCTCCACGTCGGACCGAAAGGCCTGCCGCGGCTGCCAATGGGGACCGTGGTGCAGGGCGTCGAGCTCATGGCGCGGCAGACCGGCACACACCGCCAGGCGCCTTGCCAGAGTTGTCTTCCCCGCCCCGGAAATGCCGGCTATCAGTACACGATCCACGACGAGAACCCTAGACGAGAAATTCCGAAGCCCCAGGGAACGGTGAACATCGCAACGGGGCGGTGGTGGCAGCAGGAGCCGGGTAGAGGGATCGCGCAGGGCGTGGTGGGGTGGACCTTTCACGCGAGCGCAGTAGCAGCGTTCTGCGGTCGATGTAGAGTCCCGCGGTCACGCTGAGACGTCCACACACCCGTCACGGGACCGTCCCGGCGTCCCAGCCCAGCGCCCGAACTGCAGAGCACCGGAAGAATGAGGCGCCCGACGTTCTGAGTGAGTGTGGACCCGGTGGCTCAAGAGCTGACACGTCACCCGTCCTTCAACTCACGGTGGCAAGGCGCAGGGGGAGAAGCCAGTGGCAGGCTGACAGCCGGTTAAGGGCACTATCAGCTCTTCGAGCGGGACAGGCAGTGCCTCGCGGACATGCCGGTCAAGGCCGGGTCGCCGGCGCCTGGCGGCTCGGTGTCGTGGGAGTGGGCTTGGCCGGGCCGCTGCTGGTGGCCCGAGTACGGAGGCCCTCGGCACGGGCTCGCCCAGAGCACGCCGGAGCAGACGTGTGGGTACTCCAACCTCGGATGCGCCGTCCTCGGCGCCGCACTCCAAGCAGCCGCCGCCCCCTACGAGGGCCTCGTCCGCCACCACGTACTGAAACACCTCGACATCGGGGACATATCGGCCGATCCGCCCTCCGCGGAACGCCTCCTCGCCCTGGGACTCCTGGGCCGCCCACGGCGCCCCTGGACCATGGACGGCGCCACCCTCCCCGCCAAAGGACTCCGGCCCCCAGGCCACGGCCCGCCTGCTCGCCGGCACCGTCGTCGAGGGAGCCCTCGGCGGCCTGGCTGCCACCTCCTGGTGTCAGTGATCCTGTACCGCAAAGGCCCGCCCGCCCGTTGGTCGGCATTTCGGAGGGCGCCGTCCACGCGTGAGAGCACACCCCCACATGGCCGCCCTCACGCTGTCGGCCTCACAGGGCCGAAGGCCCGCGTGCGGCCGCCCTCACATGGCCGCCGCCGCAAGGGTCTTGTCGACGAGAGAGCCCAGATAGTGCGCGTCCTGGGTTGGAATGCGGAAGAGGGTGCGCAGGTAGATGGGCGCGAGAATGCCGTCCAGGACGTCGAGGAGGTCGAGGCGGGGCTCGCCGCGGGACGCCGCACGGTCCAGCATGCTCTGGATTTCCTTGCCGCGTGCGGGGAGGGGGTGCGGGATGCCGCCCGCCTCGGCGCCTGCGGTACCCCCAGCCCCTTCCGCGGCCCCTGCCTTCCCGGCACCGCCGGTGGGCGCCCCGCCACCGTCGGGCACCGAGGCGATGAGCGCGCGCAGGAGTACGGCCGCGTCCGGCCCGGTCATCGACTCGGCCGCCCGCTGCGCGTACGCGAGGAGGTCCCCGCGCAGGCTGCCGGTGTCGGGAACGGCCCACAGGGACGTCAGCCGCTCCTGCGAGAGGTCGAGCACGATGGCGTTGGTGGTACGCCAGCGCCGGTAGATGGACGTCTGATGGACGCCCGAGCGTTCGGCGATCTCGGCGATCGGGATGCGCTCGTGGCCCTGTTCGGCGATGAGCTCCGCCGTCGCCCTGAGGACGGCCTCCCGCACGCGGGCGCTGCGGCCTCCGGTGCGCCGGCGCGGCCGGCTCTCCGGCTCCGGCCTGTTCTCTCGGCCGGGCTCGTGCGCGTCGCTGGTGTCGCCGTTTTCGGTCACGTCATGGTTTCCGGTCACATCAAGAAGGTTAACGCAAGAGCACTTGCGTTAGATCTCTCGATCGCGCTACGTTCTTAACGCAATAAACACCTGCGTTAAGAGATTGAGGGAGACCGGCCATGAAGCCGATGCTGTTCGAGGACGACCCGCAGTTCTGGTACGAGACCCTGCGCGCGCTGGGCCACGCCGCCTATGGCGGCTCCGACTTCGGCGAGGTCGTCGCGACCGCCGAGAAGATCACCGCAGGGGACTACGACAGCTGGTACGAGCAGTGGGCCGCCACCGCCGAGCGCACCGAGGCCGAGGCGCGGGCCGCGTACGACGGAGGCCACGAGATCACGGCGCGGGACGGGTTCCTCCGGGCGAGCAACTACTTCCGCTCGGCCGAGTTCTTCCTCCACGGCAACCCCGGCGACCCGCGCATCGCCGCCTCCTACGAGCGTGCCGTCAGCGCCTTCCATGCCGCCGCCCGGCTCTTCGAGACGAAGATCGAGCCGGTGGAGATCCCGTTCGAGGGCACGGCGCTGCGCGGCTACTTCTACCGCGCCCCGGGCGAGGGTCCCGCGCCGACGATCGTCCTGCACAACGGATTCGACGGCTCGGCCGAGGAGATGCACTTCTTCGGCGGCGCGGCCGGTGTGGAGCGCGGCTACCACGTCCTGACCTTCGACGGCCCCGGGCAGCCCGCCGCCCGCTTCCGCGACGGGCTGCCCTTCCGCCCCAACTGGGAGAGCGTGATCACCCCGGTCCTCGACTGGCTGATCGACACCCGCCCCGAGGTCGACCCCGAGCGCATCGGCCTGCTCGGCCTGAGCATGGGCGGCCTGCTCGCCCCCCGCGCCGCCGCCTTCGAGCACCGCCTCGCCGCCGTCATCGCGGTCGACGGCGTCTACGACCTCGGTGAACTCGCCACGCGGAACATGCCGATGCCGCGCGCCGAAGCCGAGGCCCTGCTGCGGGCCGAGCACGCCCCCGAGATCGACGCCTCGATCGAGGCGCTGATGAAGACGAACTCGACGATGCGCTGGGCGATTACGCACGGCTCGTACGTCATGGACGTCTCCACCCCTCGCCAATTCCTTGCCTCTTACCTCGACTACACCCTCGCCGACGGCGTGGCCGAGAAGATCACTTGCCCGACGCTGGTCTGCGAGGCCGAGGACGACCTGTTCTTCGACGGCCAGCCGCAGCAGCTCTACGACCACCTCACCTGCCCCAAGACCCTCATGCGCTTCACCGTCGCGGAAGGCGCCGGCGCCCACTGCCACACCGGCGCCCAGCGCCTGGCCATGGGCCGCATCCTCGACTGGCTCGACGACACCTTGAAGCACTGACGCGGCCTCGGCACCGTCGCCCTCGCGCTCGGTGCGGCGACCGGACAGCTCACCCTCACCATCGTCCCGAAATCAGTCCGCATGCGCGGGAAGACCGGCCATTGGCGCGACTTTGACGAGACCCATACGCAGGCGGCGTCAAATGCCCGCCGAACAGGGGGAATGCCGGTTCCCGCTACTCCGTCCGGGGCGCCGGAGCACAGCCGTTGCCGCTCTTATCGGCCAGGTTCCGCCAGGGCCCACCAAACCCGGTGCCACGGCGGTTGACCGTGACAAATTCTCCATTCGCGCCGCTCCGGTGAACCGCCCCATCGCCTTCCCGAGAATGCATGACGCGCCTCCCTGCTGCGCCCGTGCTCAAGCGCCATCAGAGAGCCGTAAATACTCCGTGTAACGGCCCCAACGCGGGTCGATCGTGATCTAGATTCCTGTGCTACCGCTCAAACCGTCGCGAACGCCCCTGGCCGGCGGTCCCCGTCCAAGGCGGGCGCCATCGCGTCGCGTCGCGCCCGCCCGACTCTGTCCGTGACGGGCCCCGGGGACCGAACCGGGGCCCGCTCCCCCGTCTCTCGAGCCCCAGCCGGGTCGGTCGCCCTGTCCGCACAGAGGCGGGGCCGCCACCCCACCAGAAGGTCATTCCACGATGTCTCCCGCCGCTCAGCAGCAGACCCCCACCATCCCCGCCCCCGCCGGACCACCGCCGAGGAATCCCCGGCCACCCCGGTCCCGTCACAACCGCCGGACGGCCGGTTTTTTCGAGCCCGTCCAGCTGGTGAAGTCGTTCCCGGACGCCGTACGCAAGTTGCATCCTCGTGCCCTGATCCGTACGCCCGTCCTGTTCGTGGTGTCGGCGGGCGCGGTGCTCACCACGCTCTCGGCGCTGGTCCATCCGTCCGTCTTCACGTGGGTGATCAGTGTCTGGCTGTGGCTGACGGTGATCTTCGCCAATCTCGCCGAGGCGGTGGCCGAGGGCCGGGGCAAGGCACAGGCCGAGTCCTTGCGCAGGGCCCGTACGGACACGGTGGCGCTCAGGCTGCGCGACAACTGGCGGGTGGGCACGGATGTGCGGCACGCCCGGACCGAGGCGGTCGCGGCCACCGACCTCAAGCCGTTCGACTTCGTCCTGGTGGAGGCCGGAGAGCTGATCCCGGCGGACGGTGATGTAGTGGACGGGGTCGCAGCCGTGGACGAGTCAGCGGTGACCGGAGAGTCCGCACCGGTCATCCGCGAGTCGGGCGGTGACCGTTCGGGAGTGACCGGCGGCACCACAGTGCTGTCAGACCGGATCGTGATGCGGGTGACCTCACGGCCGGGGCATTCCTTCCTGGACCGGATGATCGCTCTGGTGGAGGGCGCGGCCCGGCAGAAGACGCCGAACGAGATCGCCCTGAACATCCTGCTGTCGGCGCTCACCATCGTGTTCGTCCTGGTGGTGGTCACGCTTCAGCCGATGGCCGAGTACGCGGCCGCCGCCCAGTCCACCACCGTGCTCGTGGCGCTGCTGGTGACGCTCATCCCGACCACTATCGGCGCGCTGCTCTCGGCGATCGGGATCGCGGGCATGGACCGGCTGGTGCAGCGCAATGTACTGGCGATGTCGGGACGGGCGGTGGAGGCGGCCGGGGACGTTAACACGCTGCTGCTCGACAAGACCGGCACCATCACCCTCGGCAATCGTGAAGCGACCGCGTTCATCGCCATGCCCGGGGTCCGCGAGCCGCATCTCGCGGACGCGGCGCAGCTGGCCTCGCTGGCCGACGAGACCCCCGAGGGCCGCTCGGTCGTGGTCCTCGCCAAGGAGCGGTACGGGCTGCGCGAGCCGAACGAGGGCGATCTGCACGGTTCACGGTTCGTTGAGTTCAGCGCGCAGACCCGGATGAGCGGCGTGGATCTGCGCTGGGAGAACGGCGCCGTCTCCCACATCCGCAAGGGCGCGGCCGCTCAGGTCATCGAGTGGGTCCAGATGTACGGCGGCCAAGTGCCGCCCGAGGCCGCGCAGTTCACGGATGCTGTGTCGGCATCTGGCGGCACACCGCTCCTGGTTGCCGTGCACGACTGGAACGGACCTCGGATCCTCGGCGTCATCCACCTCAAGGATGTGGTCAAGGAAGGCATCGCCGAGCGGTTCGCCGAGCTGCGCCGGATGGGCATCCGCACCGTCATGATCACGGGGGACAATCCGCTGACCGCTCGGGCCATCGCCCAGGAGGCGGGCGTGGACGACTATTTGGCGGAGGCGACCCCCGAGGACAAGCTCGCCCTCATCCAGCAGGAACAGGCGGGCGGCAAGCTGGTCGCGATGACGGGTGACGGCACCAACGACGCTCCCGCCCTCGCGCAGGCCGACGTCGGGGTGGCGATGAACACCGGTACCTCGGCCGCCAAGGAGGCCGGGAACATGGTCGACCTCGACTCGAACCCGACCAAGCTCATCGACATCGTCGAGATCGGCAAACAACTCCTCATCACCCGGGGCGCGTTGACCACCTTCTCCATCACCAACGATGTCGCGAAGTATTTCGCGATCATCCCCGCCATGTTCGCCGGCACCTACCCCGGCCTCGAAGCGCTCAACGTCATGGGCCTGCACAGTCCGACGTCCGCCATCACATCGGCCATCATCTTCAACGCCCTGATCATCGTGGCGCTGATCCCGCTCGCCCTGCGGGGCGTCCGCTACACCCCGGCCTCCGCCCACGACCTGCTCCGCCGCAACCTCGGCGTCTACGGTCTCGGTGGACTCGTCCTGCCCTTCGTCGGCATCAAGCTCATCGACCTCTTCGTCTCGACGATCCCCGGCCTGGGCTGACGAATGCAGCGGACTCGGTCGGCATCAGAGGGCCGTCAAGGACCGGCCGATTTTCTTGAGACCCTGACCGTGCGGGCGTTGCCGCGGTGGGGCAACAGCGATTTTCGGTGGGCACCCGGGGCTTTCACAGGTCAGGCATGCGACACGGCTCGGTGTTGGAGCGGGTGCCGGGAGCCGGTGTCCCGTCAGTCCTTGCCTGTGATCTGCGGCGACCAGATCAGTTGAGACATGTAGATGCTGCGGATCTTGGTCGGCGTGGTCCCGAGGGCGCGAATGCCACATGTCGTCTCAGCCGGGCTGACCCGACTCCATGCCCGGAGACAGCCCGGCTGAACGCGTTCCATGGGGCTGAGCGGGGCCAATGGCAGTGGTCGGGCCGCGGCCTGGGTCAGTGTTTCCAATCATCGCGCTGTGGCAGTTGGACCCACAGATCGGGAGGCCCGATGACTGCGCGGGCATCAACCAGGCGCAGCTGTGCGAAGGCGCAGGAGTAGGCCACTGCGTTGTACTGGTAGAGGTAGGAAGCCAGAACCTCCTCGTGGGTGTCGTCCTCGTTCGGTCCGCCGCCGGGGTGCAGGTCCCCGGCGATGACGGAACCATCGCGGGCGATGCTGCCCTGATTACCGCTCTTGGGGTTGGCGTACAGGCCGTAGCAGACGGTGCCGGCGGACAGCCGGGTGAGGACGCCCGGCATGTGTGGCGCGTATCCCCAGGGCTGGGTGACGACGCAGCCGCCCGGCACGGACGTCACTCCGACGATCTGCAGGGTCTCGTCCATGTCGTACGCGTACGGGTCCTCGAGCAGCTCTGCGATGTCCTCGTCCGGCATCGATGTCGCCTCTAGGCGGCGCACCGCCTCGGCCGCGTCGATCCCGGCCACGCAGGCCAGCCCCGTGCCCTCGTAGTGGAAGCGGCCGAGCGCCCCGATCAGCCGCACGGCCTCGTCGGCCGCCGCGCGCTCTGTTTCGGTCAGACGCTGTCCGGGTGGGACGGTGAACAGGTCTGGCGTCGGCCCTGCCAGGCTCAGCCGCCCCGGTGACCAGCCTCCGATCAACTCCCGCCAGGGATCGGCCCCGGCGGCAACAAGGGCCCGTGCGTTGTCGGGCTGCCTGGACACGACGGCCTCCCCCAGCGCCGTCGCCCCGTACTCCAGAGCGTCCACGTCCGCCACTCTGCGGGCCAGTTCCGCGACAACCTCCGCAGAGCCGAGCACCGCCGCCCGATGCAAAGGACGCCCCCCGCTCCACACCTCCGGATCGGCGCCCCGCTCGAGACGTCGACGCACACCACCCACGTCCGTCCAGTGCCAACCCATCCCGGCCCAGCCGTCGCCCTCCACCATGACCATGCCCCCTCCAACACCGATCCGAATGGCTCTACACGAGCCCTCACCACCACACGCCGCTCCCACGTCGGTGCGAGAGCGGCGCGGCATGCGAAGAGCGCGGCCGCAAGGACGATCAGGAGAAGTGACGGACGAACACGTCCGACTTGCCGTTGGTGTCACCGGGCACGATGTCGTCGGCCGTGGACTGGAAGACCACGTCGCGCCCACCGGCGCTGACCGCGTCGACCCCGGCCGAGGCCGGCTGGTTCGAGACGACCTCGTCGGTGCCCGCTCGCAGGTCGCGCAGCATGAGGGACGGTCCAGTCGCGTCATTCGGGGCGTACAACAAATAGCTGCCGGTGGGATCGATGGCCACGCCCTTTACGTTCGGCACCAGTTCGGCGGTGCCCGAGGCCAGGTCGTGGACGTACGTGTCGGAGCCCGAGAGGTAGACGACCTTGCTGCCGTCCTTGCTGATCTGGACGATTGCCGCCTCCTTGGACGGGCCCTCGATCGGGCCGGAGGTGGAGCCGTCGTTCCGGTCCCACACGAAGACGTCCCCGGCCCTGCCGTCCTGGTAGGCGACGAAGCGGCCGTCACCACTGATGGACGGCCGGGACGGAGCGGTGTGGTCGAACCGGGCGAGTTCCTGCTTGGTGTTGGCGTGCCAGTCCCACACGTCGATGCGCTGGCTGGACGACGGTCGACCGATGGTGGCCACATTGGCGACGTAGCGGCCGTCCCCGCTCAGCGACGGCTGACTGCAGCTGAGGGCATCGCAGTTGATGCCGATCGAACTGCCTGCGGTCCACTGAGCCAGCTTGACCTTGGTGTCCCTGAACAACCGCACCCAATAGGCGGCATACTCCCCGTCCCCGCTGATCACCGGAGAGGCGAGCGGGTAGCTGCCCACGTGCTTGAGCTGTCCCGACCGCTGGTCGCGCAGGTAGACAGCTTCCTCCCCCGCACGATTGCCGGGCGTGAGGTTCTTCGCCGACGACGAGAAGACGATGCGGCTGCCGTCGGCCGAGATCGCACCACCGGTGGAATCACCGTCGGATTGAGTGCCGTCGGCCGCGACACTGATCCTCTCGACACCGGCTCCCCTGTCGCGCGCGACGCCCGCAGGCTCTGCCGATGCGGCTCCGGGCAACACCGCGTTGACCGCACACAGCACGACCGCCGCGCCTAATGCACCCCATACGCGTCTGGTGGTGCTCCGGCCTGTGTTTCCCCTCATTTTTCCCCCAGTCAGGAATAGGGCCCGCCTCCGGACCCGCCAGAAGGCCCCAAGCATGCAACCGCGATGACACCAAGGGGTCAATGCACCACGGACACGAGAGGCATCCTTTCGGTCATGGGGGCAAGGTGGGCAGAAGGTGTTCGATCTCGTCGGCGTGGGTGGGTCCGTGGTTCCCGGCCCTGCGTTTGGCCGGTTGCCGGGTGCCACCATTGCTGCCGAGGTTCGCCGTCGGAGCCTTCAACAGCGGTACGTGAGCCGCCTGACAGCCGACAGCGTTGTCCTGAACGGCGTTTCGGCCACCCTGCTGATCCAGCTCACCGAGACCATCGCCGCCTACCGGAGCACCATCGCTCCGCTCTGAACAGCATCGGCTCCGACGCCCCCTCGGCTGTTCGCCGAGCGCCAGCAATACCGCTCGTTCTCCAACCGGCTGTTCAGCGCCTGATCGCCACGCTCGCCGGGCGTCCGGCGAAGCGACAGGCCTGCCGTCTCCCGCTCCCGGCTCTGACGCTTGCCGGAAGCCCGCCGCATGCGTACGAGCACGCACCGGCGCCTACCGCGGAGGGGCCCGCCGTCACCAGCAGGCAGCAGGCAGCCGAGGAACCGTGCGCGCCGTGGCGGCGGAGGCAAAGCGCTGACCCGCGGCCCGGCGCTGACGGTGGCCTGCTCTCCAGGCGCCCGGCCCAGGCGGTTGTCACCTGGGCGGGCCCCGCGTTCCGAAGACTCAGCCGTTCGACCCCGCCGGGGCCGTCGTGGTCGTGAAGCCCCCGGTCTTGTTGGCTTCGATGGCGAAGTCGTTGGTGAACGTCGTGCCGAGGTTCACCGACGAGGTCGCGTGGCCGACCAGTTCCTCGGTCGCCAGAACGGTCTTCGGGCCGCCCGCCGGCATGATCCCGTCCGGGAGGAACTGACCCTTGTCCTGGGTGAGAGCCGAAATGTAATCGGCCTTGGTCACCAACTGGTTCGACACATACGACGACGGAAGCTTGTTCGCTATGTCCGCCGCACTGTGGGTGTTGATCCAGTGCATGGTGGCGACGAGCGCGTTGACGAGCTTCTGCACGGCGGGCTTGTGCGCGTTCACCCAGTCGGTACGGGCGATGACGCCGGCGGCCGGCCAGGCGCCGCCCAGCGCGTTCTGCGCGCCCGCCGTGGTGGCCAGATCGATTGCCGAGGTACCCACGCCCTTCTTCTCGATCGCGGCGACCGTCGGCTGCGTCGTCATGACACAGGCGGCCTTTCCGTTCTGCAGCGCGGCGACTGCGGTGGAGCCAGCGCCGACCCCGATCCGTGAGAACTCGTTGGTCTTGACGTTCCCCTTCGCAGCCAGCAGCTGGGTGAGGGTGTCGGTGCCCGAACCCAGATCGGTGACGCCCAGCGTCTTGTCCTTGAAGTCGGCTGCCGAGTGGACGCCGCTCTTCGCGGTGCACATCTCCCGCTCCCCCGGCGCGCCGGACAGCTGGACGACGTCCTCGACGGCCTTGCCCTTCACCTGGAAATCGATCGTATGGTTGTACCAGGCACCGGCCATGTCCACCTGCCCGGAGGCCATCGCGTCCTCGGCACCGACGCCGCCGTCGGTCTCGGTGCTCAGCACAACGTTGACGCCGTACTTCTTGTAGAAGCCGAGGTTGTCGGCGAGCTTGTACGGCAGGTAGATCTGCTTGTCGATGCCGCCGACCATGAGCTTTACGGTCGGTGTGCCGCCAGGTCCGTCGGCACTGCTGGAGGTGCTGGAACAGGCGCTGGTCGCACCGAGGGTGAGAACGGCGAGGGCACACGCGGCGACGGCGGGTCGTCGGGACATGACGGGCCACTTTCCTTTCGGAGGGCGGAACAGAGGGGGTGTTCGGTACTGGGCGCGGGCGGCGGAGAGGCGCAATCAGAAGTCGCCAGCCTCGGAGCGGGACGGCGGACGCCAGGAAAGAAGTCGTCGCTCAAGCTTGCTGATCAGCCACTCGGCGCCGAGCACGATGACCGAGATGACGAGCATCGTCGCGAACACGCCGTTGGGGTCGAAGTTGTTCTGGGCGGTCTTGATGACCAGGCCGAGACCGCTCTGCGCGCCGAGCACCTCTCCGACGAGCGCTCCGACGATGGCGAACCCGAAGGCGCTGTGCAGGCTGGCGATGATCCAGGTGAGCGCGGACGGCACGATGACGTGCCGGATGATCTGCGTCTGCGAAGCGCCGAGCACGGTGGCGTTGGCGAGAATGTTGCGGTCGACCTCACGGACGCCCTGAAAGGCGTTGAAGAAGACGATGAAGAACACCAGCACCGCGGCGAGCAAGATCTTTGGCAGTACGCCTATGCCGAATGCGACAATGAAGATCGAGCCGAGGACGATACGCGGAATCGCGTTCACCATCTTGATGTAGGGCCCGAGTATGTCGGCGAGCAACGGGCTCTGGCCCAGCGCGACGCCGAAGATCACTCCGGTGAGGGCACCGACGGCGAAACCGGCCAGGGCCTCCTGGAGCGTGGTCCAGATGTTCTGGTAGAAGGACCCGAATTCGGTGCCGTGCTGAAAGAGGTCGACCAGCCGCTGCCAGATCCCGGACGGCTGTCCGAAGAAGAACGGGTCGACGATCCCCCAGGCGGTGAACGCCTGCCAGCCGCCGATGACAAGGGCCGCGAGACCGACGCGGCCCGTCCACACCACCGCGAGGCGTCGTCGGGCGGCGCGCCTGGCGGCGCCCGGGCCCGAAGCCTGTGCGCTGTTGGTGAGCGGAGTCGGGGAAACGGTGGACGTTGTACTCATGCCGAACCTCCTGCGGTGCGTGCGTAGGCGCGCTCCACCTCCTCGCGCAACGTGTCCCAGATCTGGTGCTGAAGCTCGGTGAAGCGGGGCTGGAAACGGATCTCCTGGACCGATCCGCGCGGGCGCGGCAGGTCGATGTCGAAGACCGCCTTGACCGACCCGGGGCTGGATGTCATGACGACGACGCGGTCGGCGAGGGCGACGGCCTCGTCGAGGTCGTGGGTGATGAAAATGACCGAGGGACGGATCTGCTCCCAAAGGCCCAGCAGCTCGGTCGACATGATGGCCTTGGTCTGTACGTCCAGGGCACCGAACGGCTCGTCCATGATCAGGATCTTGGGCTCGTTGATCAGAGCCGCGGCCATCGCCACCCGCTTGCGCATGCCGCCGGAGAGCTGGTGCGGGTGACGGTCCTCGAACCCCGCCAGGCCCACCCGGCGCAGCCAGTCCCGCGCCAAGGCCTGCGCCTTCTGTTTGGGCACCCCGCGGAAGACCGGCCCCATCAGCACATTGCCGAGGACGGTCTTCCAGGGCAGCAGCGCGTCGCTCTGGAACATGAAACTGACGCCGTCGGCGACGCCGTTCACTTCGCGGCCGCCGACCCTGACCGATCCCTCACTGGGCCGGTCGAGCCCGGACACCATGCTCAGTGTCGTTGACTTGCCGCATCCGGTCGGCCCCACCACCGCACAGAACTGGCCTGGCTCCACGGTGAATGAGACATCCTGCAGGGCCGTGAATACCTCACCGGCAGGAGTCAGAAATCGTTTGGTGAGCCCGCAAATCTCGACTCGTGCCGTGTCCCGGTCGATCCTTCCGGCGACCGGGCTCATTTCAACATCATTGTGCGAAGCCATGTGAAACCATCCCCTTCCTGACCTTGGGAGGTCGAGGAAGGCAGACGCTAGAGGCGACGCAGTGTCACGTCGTGGTTTCAGACGTATCTCGCGATAGCTGTGTTAACGGGGTTTCTGCTCGTTCTGCTCAACGGCTGGGGGGTGGGCCGAGCGACACGAGTAGGGCACAATCGCGCCACCACGGGAACGGCGCAGGGGCCGGGCCCGGCACCACGTCCCGAGGGACGAAAGAGGCACCCGTGATATCCATGCGCACCCGAATCGGCAGCAGAGGGAAGGGGCGGCTGTCCACGCGCATCCTGACGAGCCAGCTGTTCATCCTCGCGCTCACCGGAGCGATCGGCTTCGGACTCTTCGCCCTCGCGCAGCGTGCCGAGATCGACCGCGCCTACGAGCAGCGGGCGCTGGACATCGCGCAGACCGCAGCCGCCGAACCGCAGATTCGCCAGGCCTTGGAGTTCGGCGGCGGCGACGGCATCGTGCAGACGGTCGCCGAGCGCATCCGGAAGGCGTCCGGGGCTTCGTACGTGGTCGTCATCGACCTGCACGGCAGGCGTCACTCGCATCCCGACCCCGCACTGGTCGGGATGCCGGTGGATGAGCCGATCGTGGTGCTGGACGGCCACCCGAGCGTCGGCTCCGATGCGGGCGCGACCGGACGGTCGGCCAACGGCAAGTCTCCGCTGTACGGGCCGACGGGCAAGCTGGTCGGCGAGGTGTCGGCGGGCATCCCCGAGCACGACGTGCTCGGAGAGCTGTGGCGGGAGCTACCCACCTTCGGCCTCTATGCCGCGATCGCCACCGCGCTCGGCTCGGGGGCGGCGTTCCTGCTGGCCCGGCGGCTCAAGCGGTCAACGTTCGGGCTGGAACTGGAGGAGATCGCCGGGCTGCTCCAGGATCGCGAGGCAATGCTGCACGGGATCCGCGAAGGCGTGATCGCCTTCGACCCGAACGGCAGGATCACCGTGGTCAACGACGAGGCTCGCCGCCTGCTCGGACTCGGTACGGCGCTCGGCCGCCGACTGCCGGAGGTGCTGCCCGACGGGCGACTGCGCCGCGCGCTGGACGGCTCCCTGACCGGCCCCGACCTCAGCGTGCTCACCGACGACCACTGCCTGGTCGTCAACCGGATGCCGGTGGCCCTGCACGGCCGGGAACTGGGCGCGGTGGTCACGGTGCGAGACCGCACCGAGTTGGTCGGCCTGCTGCGCGAACTGGACTCGGTGCGCGGGCTGACCGACGCCCTGCGCGCGCAGCAGCACGAGTTCACCAACCGCATGCACACCATGGCCGGCCTACTGGAAATCGGCGACCACGACGCGGCCTACGAGTTCGCCATTGGCTCAGGCGGCACCGAACAGGCACTGACGGAGTCCGTACGCGAACAGATCGGCAACCCGCTGCTCGTCGGACTGATCATCGCCAAGGCCACGGTGGCCGCGGAGCGCGGTGTGCGGCTCGCGCTGAGCGACGACTCCGCGCTCGGCGAGGACCCGCCGCATCTGCGTCGGCTGCTGACCGTCGCCGGCAACCTGCTGGACAACGCCATTGACGCGGCGGTCAGCGGGCCGCCTCCCGCAGGCGGCCGAGAGGTACGGCTTTCGCTGGTCGAGGGCATCGAAGCGGTCGTCGTGCAGGTGGCCGACAGCGGTCCCGGTATTCCGTCCGGCGCCGCCGAATCGATCTTCGAGGACGGCTGGTCGACCCGGCCGGACCGGGGCACCGCCCGGCGCGGCCTGGGGCTGGCGCTCGTCCACCGGCTGGTGCAGCGCCACGGAGGCACGATCACGGCCAGCGAGGGACCGGGCGCGGTCTTCACCGTCGTACTCCCGCTGCCCGACGCCGCATCCGCGCCGCAGGGCGCCCCGTTCAGGACAGCCGAGCCGGTACTTGCCGGAGCGGCAGACAGCAGCGAAGGAGGGGATCGCTGGTGATCCGGACCCTGGTGGTGGACGACGACTTCCGGGTGAACCACATCCACTGTGACTACGTGTCCCGCGTCGAGGGCTTCGAGGTGGTCGGCCAAACCGCGACGGCGGCCGAGGCGCTGCACGCTGTGCGCACCCACGATCCGGACCTGCTCCTGCTCGATGTCTTCCTGCCGGACGGAAGCGGACTCGACGTGCTCCGCCAGCTGAGTCGGGACGGGGGCGGCGACCGTCCCGACGCCATCATGATCACCGCAGACCGGGACATCACCTCGGTACGGACCGCGTTGAAACTCGGCGCCGTGGGATACGTGGTCAAGCCCTTCGGCTCCGCCGACCTGGCCGAGCGGCTCACCGCCTACCGCGAACTCCAGCACCGCATGGCCGCACTCGGCTCGGTGCCGGAAACCGATCAGGCCGACGTGGACGCGCTCTTCAGCGCCGCCCGGCCGCCCGCTGCCCCCCGCGTGCCTGCCAAGGGCCACTCCGCTCCCACGCTCGCCCTGCTGCACCAGACCCTGCGCGCCGCCCGCGAGCCCCTGTCCGCCACAGAGGCTGCAGAACAGACCGGAGTCTCCCGCGCCACGGCCCAGCGATACCTCTCCTACCTGGTGAAGGAGGGCCTGGTCCGCCTGGATCTCCGCTACGGCACCACCGGCCGCCCCGAACATCTCTACCGGATCGTTCGCTGACGGAGGGGACTGCAAGACACTCGTTTGACGGTCCCGCGAAGTGGGCCTGGCCGTCGTTGTCGAGGCGGGGTGTGAGGGCGGTCCCTGGTGATCACGCCGACCCGCCGGTCCGGCGCCCGCAACATATGGGCGCTATCCATCGCGAGGTGGAAGCGCAGCCTGTCATGTCGGCATCGGACACCGGCGCGTGGCGGGACCTCGTCAGGAGGGTGGGACGCGTTCGAGGGCGGGCCGTTCCATGTCCCCGTTGAACCGGTAGGCCGGCAGTGAGCCGTTCTTGATGAGACGGAAGCCCTTGCCGCCGTTGTCCAGGGTCGTGGTGCCGGCCTTGCCGTCGGCAACCCAGTGCAGGACGATCGCGAACGCGCAGTCGCCTGTGACGTTCTTCGCGTTGACGAGGAAGTCCTCGGGATCGCTGAGGCTGACCTTGAAGGGGAAGCGCACCGGCGGGATCTCTTTGCCGTTGGTGTCCTGGCCGGTGTCCGCGGTCACCTTCACCGGACTCCGAGCGAAGTCCGCGGTGAACGACCGCTGCGGCTGCGCCGCACCGCAGCCGAACGCGGTGTTGATGACGACTCCGCGGGTCGGCGGGGGAGCGCTGCGCAGCACCGTGACCTCCATGCCCGTGAGCAGCACCGACTCCTGGGTGCGGCCCTGCACCGTCATGTCCAGCGGCGGACTGTACCGGTCACTGACCAACTCCGACGCCGTCGCGTCCTTCGTGTGGTTCTTCCACGCGGTGAAGTACTGCTCCGCCGGGCCGTCGTACCAGATCGTCGGGCACTCGCCGTCGCTCCATGCGGCGCGCACGGCCAAGGGCGGCTTGCCCGTCCAGACCGGCCCGTTCGGCGACGCACCGGCTGCCGGCCGCAGGGGCGCGGGTCCTCCGTGCCCAGAGGGGACGGGCCCCGTCGACGAGATGGCGGTGCTGCTGCCCATCGCCCCGGCCGGCACATGGTCATCCGCCAGCAGCCACACGCCGCCCGCGGCCAGCAAGGCGGCCACGGCAGTGGGCACCGCCCAGAGGACGAGCCGGCGCCGGCCGGTGACAAGACGCCCGGGCGGCGCCGCGTCGTCCGCGGCTACCTCTCTCACCGTGCGCCCGACGGCCGCAGCCTCGTCACGCTGCCGCCGGGCCTCGTCCCACAGCCTCAGCGCTTCAAACGCGGCCTCCCTGCCGCCGAGCGCCCGGGCGACGGCCTCGGCGGTCTCGCGGCGCGGCAGGCCCCGGTTGCCCCTGAAGACGTTCGACAAGGTTCCCAGGGACAGTGAGGAAGACGCGTCAATCCCACGGATCCGCTTGATGATGTTCTGGTAGCTGGGTGAACCGTGCGACACCCGCAACTCGCGCATGTACCGCGCGAGCTCCTGCGCCCCGTCACCCTGCGCCGTCGTGCTCTCGCTGTCGACCACGCCCGCACCCCTCCCCCACTCCCCCGCCTCTTTCCGGGCGATCGGTGGAGCGCAGCCTAGACCGGACTGCCCAGAGCGGTGGCGGCATCACCGCAACGGGCTTCACCTCCCTTCAACACCCTTCAAAGACCTTCAATAACCATCGGACCAGCGGCGAATCCCGGCCCCGGACCTTGAACTCAAGGCATCCCACCCGATCGGCCAGGCCCCGTTCGTGCCTCGGCCTCGTTGTGTCCGGAGCTGCCGTGACCCTCACTTTTCACTCACCCCAGGGACTTCATGAACTCCTGTACGCCTGGGGGGTCCTGCAGCGTCATGCCCGCCCGGAGCGATGCGTCGCGTATCTCGTCCGGCACACGGGACTCACCCTCCGCGACCTTGAACATCTGCGGCTGGTTCGCAACCGCTGCGCCCACCCGGAGGACGGCTGGCCCGCTCAGACCGAGATGGACCGCGCTCTGTCCACTGCCCACCGCGCCCGTCGTCGCCTGGGGCTGGACGACTGATCGCGGTGGAGCGGCCGTGGCCACGTCGGCAGCGCGAGTTGCCACTGCCCCGGCCGGCTGATTCGTGCTTCTCGTAGCCGACGTGATCAGTGATCTCACCTTCCAGGGCGGACTCCAGGACCCGCTTGGTCAGCTGCAGCCCCTCTGACCGGACCCTCTCCACCAGCATCGCCACCAACTGCTCGCCCGGCACAGGCACGGGCGGCCCGGACCAGTCCTTCCCGACAGGCTCCACGGTCTCCAACTCCACTGCGGTGTCAGCCGCTTGACGCCTCTCCCATGATCGTCGGACCCGCTGTCAGATTTGCACTCCCTTTCACCGGATGGGTGACCCGCCGGCCCCAGAGGCCGCTCCTGGTTCGCCGGCGCTTCCGGAGATGATCGGGATGAAATTGCCTAGCCAGACGCGCACCCAGGGCCGTCTCGACGCAGCCGTTCTGTCCGGGCGGCCCCGCGACAGTGCCCTCGTGTACCTGGCGCCTGGCGTCTCCACCGCGTATGCAGGAGGGGATACAGTCCAGCGCAGGAAGAGGCTCCGTGCACAACCATGACGATCCCAGAAGGGCCGACGCCACGCATGGGCGCGGCCCGACGGGCAAGCCCGCAGCCAAGGGCGCGGCACCACCGCAGGGCCTGCGCGCACTTCAGAACACCGCGGGGAACGCGGCCGTCGTGCAGCTCCTCCGGCAGGCCGGTCACGCGGGCGAGCGGGACGAGCATCAGCACGGCGCCGGCTGCGGCCACCCGGCCGAGCAGCCCGCGGTGCAGCGCTCCGCCGTGCACGATGTCCTGCGCGGCAGCGGACGCCCCCTGGACGAGGCGACCCGCGGCGACATGGAGTCCCGGCTCGGCGCGGACTTCTCCGACGTACGCATCCATGACGACAGTGCCGCCAAGGCCTCCGCGGCAGAGGTCGGCGCCCGTGCCTACACCTCGGGCAGCCATGTCGTCATCGGTGACGGCGGCGCCGACAAGCACACCCTCGCCCACGAGCTGACCCATGTCATCCAGCAGCGCCAGGGCCCCGTCGCCGGTACCGACAACGGCTCCGGACTCAAGGTCTCCGACCCCTCCGACCGGTTCGAGCGGGAGGCGGAGGCCAATGCCACCCGGGTGATGTCGGGCGGCTCCGCCCGGCAGTCCGCGGCCTCGGCGGCCGAGTCAGGCGCCGAGAAGCCGACCCCGGTCCAGAGTGCCTCCGCCGGGCCGGCGGTCCAACGCGCCATCACGGTCACCCTGGACGGCTACGCGAGCGCCAAGAACGTCGCGGACAAGAACGCCCTGACGCGGCAACAGGTCGGCGAGTACTACCGGATGGTCGTCGTCGACGACTACAAGCTGGCCGTCGGTTACGCCCAGGACGGCGGGACTCGGTTGAAGGGACTGGCCAAGGCCCTGCGGACTCCCGCCGGGAACGGGGCAGTTGAGCTGGACGCCCTCGTCACGGCGATCCAGGGCGTCCTCGCCACCGATGTGCCCGCGGACGTGCGGGCCAACAAGAACACCCGGTACGCGGTCGAGCCCCAGGGCGGCTACGAGCACCAGAGCCTGCCCGGCGGCAAGGAGGGCGTCTGGGCGAACGACGACGAGATGTGGGACGAGTTCGGTCAGGGGCTCGGAGAGCGGGCCGCCGAGGCGCAGGAAACCACCGGACGCATCGGTAACGATCCCCTCAAGCAGCTCACCTGGGGCATGGCCAAGGAACTGCTGCCCCGACCGCTGACCAACCTGATATTCGACGTCCGGTACCAGTTGGAGAGCGGCACCCTGCTCGACGAGCGGACGCCGGACCAGCTCGCCAGGAGGGACGCGACGCCGAACGAGCCGGGCACGCTCAGGAGTTGGCACCAGGACGACTCGGGCCGGCTGCCCGCCAACGGCGCGGACCACAGTGGCGGCCCCGACGCCTTCCGCGCCCAGGTCCCCCAGGAGAGCCAGGGCCTCCACGATCACTACAGCGCCCACTCCCAGTCAGGCACGGGCTCCTCGGTCCTGAACGCAGCCGGGTTCCCGCGCGGCTTCGCCGAGTACACGGGAACCGGCTCGAACTCCGAGCACAACACCAAGGTCGTCCTCGACTACATCCAGAAGCGGGTCTATCTGACGCTCACGCACTACCAGTACTGGGGTCTGGTCGTCGCGGGCGGGCGCACCCACTTCGTGCCCTCCGGAACCCAGGAGGCGGTCCAGGCCGACGGCAAGATCCGTGCCGAGATGCAGCGCCTGCACATCCCCGCGGGGACCCCGTACCGCCTCATGAGCCCCTGGGTGCAGATCCTGGCGTGAGACACGCGGCGAGGCTCTCCGTCCTCGGTGAGGGCGGAGAGCGGGCGTCCGCGAGGACGGTGCAACCAGTGCCGGAGACTGGTGAGGCTCGTCGATTCGGGTGTGGAGAATCCGCACCCATCGTAGATCGGGCCCAGCACCGGAGGACTCGGCAATCGGGCGGCGCACCCGCACACTACACATGTAGTGTGCGTTCATAGGGAGGGCCCGATGCTGATCGACTTCGTTCCCGACAGGAGCCTGTACCCGTTCGAGTCGCGCTGGTTCGACTCGTCCGTCGGCCGGGTTCACTACATCGACGAGGGCGCCGGGCCGCCGCTCCTGTTCTGTCATGGCGCTCCGACGTGGAGCTTCTTATACCGTCACATCGTGAAGGCCCTGCGCGACCGGTACCGGTGCATCGCCGTCGACCATCTGGGTTTCGGACTGTCCGAACGTCCTGCGGGTTTCGGCTACACGATCGCCGAGCACACCGCGGTCCTCGGAGAGCTGATCGACCACCTGCAGCTCGACGGCTTCGTTCTGATGGGACAGGACTGGGGTGGGCCCATCGGTCTGGGCGCGGTCACTTCGCGCGCGGACCGGGTGAGGGGGGTCGTGCTGGGCAACACCCTGTTCTGGCCGATCGAAGCGATGGCCAATCGGATGTTCAGCATGGTCATGAGCAGTCGTCCGATACAGCGGCGGATTCTCGAACGGAATTTCCTCGTCGAGCGCGTCCTGCTCGCTGAGCTGGGGCGCACGCTCGATGCGGCCGAGGCCGACCACTACCGCGCGGTGCAGCCCACCGCTCAAGCCCGGCGTGGACTCGCCGTGATGCCCAGAGAGATCCGTGCCGCGCGCCCCCTGCTGGACCAACTCGCCCGAGACGTGCCTGTCCTGCTCGGCGACAAACCGGCCCTGCTGGTGTGGGGAATGCGGGACATGGTGTTCCGGCCGAGCGCCTGTATCCCGCGCATGCGTGCGACCTTCGCCGATCTCGACGTGGTCGAACTGCCGCACGCGCGGCACTTCATTCAAGAGCACGCACCAGACACGATCGCCGAGGCGATCGCGAAGCGCTTCCCATAGGGATGGGTCCTCGATCTGGCCGAACACCGCATCGAGCACGGTGATGTGGCCGGCGGCAAGGGCGGCCCGCGTCGCCCGGCCGCAGGACGCCGGGCACGAGCGCGAGCGCCTCCGCCCTGCCTCCGTCCAACGTATGCCCTCAGCGCTCGATCGCGGCCGTCACTCGAAACGAACCGCACCCGGTCGCTCCGGCTCTGGCCGCTTCCCCTGCCCACACCCAGCTGGCGTGGGCTGCGTCTCCTCAGTAAATTCCCCACCCCCTCCAGGAATGGGGCCGCAGAACGTCCTGCCGCCCGATCAGCATCGCTCCTCCCCCGGCATTCAGGTGCTGCGGGTGAACCACTTGCGGGCGCCGTACAGAGCAGCGCCGAGCGCGATCACCACGGCTCCCCACAGCACGGAAGCCGCGGGCAGCGCGAGTGCCAGGACGATGCACCCGGCCAGGCCGACGACGGGCACGACCCGGGGCGGGCGTCCTTCCTCGCGGCTGAGAGTCCAGGCGGAAGCGTTGGCGATGGCGTAGTAGGCCAGCACGCCGAAGGAGGAGAACCCGATCGCCCCGCGCACGTCAGCGAACGCGGCCAGGACAGCGACGACGGCGCCGACGGCCAGCTCGGCATGGTGCGGTACCGCGAAGCGCGGGTGGACGGCGGCCAGGGCGTGCGGCAGGTGGCGGTCTCGGGCCATGGCCAGAGTGGTGCGGGAGACCCCGAGGATCAGCGCGAGCAGTGAACCGAGGGCCGCCACCGCCGCCCCGACGCGCACAACGGGCACCAGCCCTGGGACGCCGGCCGCGCGCACGGCGTCTGCCAGCGGCGCGGCGGTGTGGGCCAGGTGGTGGGGGCCGAGCACCGAGAGAGCAGCGAGCGCGACGACGGCGTAGACAACCAGAGTGATGCCGAGCGCCATGAAGACGGCGCGGGGGATGGTGCGTTGAGGTTCGCGGACCTCCTCGCCGAGGGTGGCGATGCGCGCGTAGCCGGCGAAGGCAAAGAACAGCAGGCCCGCCGCCTGGAGTACGCCGGGCCATCCGGCGCAGGCGCCGACGGTCCAGTGGCCGGTGTCGGCGGCCGAACTGCTCAAGCACGCCGTGACGACGGCAGCGAGCACGGCCAGGACCACGGCGACGATCGCGCGGGTGAGCCAGGCGGCCTTCTGCAAGCCGACGTAGTTCACCGCGACCAGCGCGACCACCGCGGCGACCGCCACGGCGTGGGCCTGGGTGGGCCACACGTAGGAGCCGACGGTGAGGGCCATCGCCGCGCAGGAGGCAGTCTTGCCGACCACGAAACCCCACCCGGCCAGGTAGCCCCAGAACTCGCCGAGCCGTTCACGGCCGTAGACGTAGGTGCCGCCGGACTGCGGATAGCGAGCGGCCAGCCGAGCGGAGGAAGTGGCGTTGCAGTACGCCACCACGGCGGCCAGGGCCAGGCCCAGCAGCAGGCCGGAGCCGGCCGCCGAGGTGGCCGGTCCGAGGGCGGCGAAGATGCCCGCGCCCAGCATCGACCCGAGACCGACCACGACCGCGTCGAAGACGCCCAGGTGCCGCTTCAGTTGCGCTGGTCCGGCCGTTGTTGGCGCCGACGTACTCATGACCCGCCTTGTCGATGACGACTGCTGATACCGGCGCACGATAGCTGAGTGAGGCATCCACCGGATGAACCCGTCGGCGGAGCTTCCCTCACCCGAAGGGTTCGCGCTTGTTCGAATCCACAAGCTTGACGCCTCGCGGGAGGCCCCGGTGGTCAGCGGCGATCCCGGCGCCAAGCCGATACCCGCAGCCAACCTCCAGGGCATGACCACCATGGAGGACGGCGGTCGCCTCCACATCGACCACTTCCCCGAACATCCCTACCTCGTTGAGGGATCTCTGCCGATCGTGGTCAACAGTGCCCCCCAAGGGATGCCGACCCGATGAATGCGGGAAGGTCGACGTCGCGATCAGGGATCATCGGCGGCCAGCGAGCAGGTAACCGGCGCACCGATCCTGATGCTGTCTCAGATACCGGGCCGCCATCGCGAGAACGCCCTGGGTGACGGCGACGCCCTCGAAGGTCCCGCCCGCTGTGCCGTTCCAGAACGAGCTGCCCTTCCATCTTCGGGTTGGCCAGGCCGACATGACAGGCATCTCGCTTCGGTTGCAGACCACGACGACCCCTTCGCCTGCCCAGACGCGCTGATCAAGTTCAGCGCCAAGTTCCAGGAGTACGGGCTGATCATCCACGACGGGGGCACTTCGAGCAGCACTATCGACTTCTGCCCCTGGTGCGGACGGCGCCTCCCCGAATCGGAGCGGGACCGATGGTTCGACGAACTGGAACGCCGCGGAATCGATCCGTGGGAAGACGAAGTCCCAGCCGAGTTCCAGGACGACCGCTGGCTCGCCGACCCGTCTCAGGACTGACGAACCAACAGCCTCTCAAGCCACTTCCGATACACGCCCAGGCAATCGACGCGCACCTGGCAAGGCCATGGTTGTCGCTCCCGCGCCTGATCAACCCGGTGCCGCACGGCCCCCGGACGGGGTGGCTGATGCCGACGGGACAGCGAAGAAACCCAGTGCGGCAAGGACCGCCAAGCTCGCTGCGAAAGCCAAGGCGCCTGGAAGGGACCACGTCGCGACCGGCCCGGCAACCGCCGCACCCAGGGCGAATGCGGTGATCTTCAAGCTGGCGCCGGTGGTGAATATCTGCCCGCGCAGTCGTTCAGGAGCCTCCCGGTGACGGACCGCGAACAAGGCAGCCAACTGGGGTCCCTCACCGATCCCGGCGACGAGTACGGCCACGATGAGCACGACTGGTTGGCCCCATATGGCCAAGGCCAGCGCGGCAGCCTGGATGAGGGCACTGGCCCAGATCACCGTGTCGGGGGCGACCGAACGCGGAAACCGCGCGAGGACGGCGTTGGCCACCAGAGCGGAGATCGCCGTGCAGGACAGCAGCACCGCACCGCGGTCGGCCCCGCCCAGGACCCGCTCGCCCAGGAGCGGAATACAGGCCGTCAGCATGCCCTGAGCAGCGCACGAGAGGACCGAGGTCAAGGTCGCTCGGGCCAACGGCGGCCTTGTGGCGAGGACCCGCAGACCGGCAGCAAGGTCACTGACCACTGAGGTTGTCGGAGCACCGCGCGCCCGGCCGGGGCGCGCGGGCAGCATCCAGGCGGCGGGCAGCGCCGAACCGATGAGTACCGCGGCGACCACCACGGCCGTCGGGGCGCCCAGCGTCTCCGCCACGGTGCCGGCGAGTGCCGGACCGGCCAGACTCGCCATGCCGAACGTCATGGCGTCGAGTGTGTTCGCCCGGGGCAGGCGGTCGCCCGGCACCACACACGGTAGTTGGGCCGTCCATCCGCCCGACAGGGCCGGCCCCAACAGCCCCGTCACCACAGCGATCAAGATGGTGACACCGACCGGCAACCGGTCCAGTCCCGCGAGAATCACCCCCAGCCCCGCCGCATACAGGACGAGAGCCCCGGCCAGCAGGCGTCCCGGCCGTACGGCTCTGTCAAGGAGTGCTCCGATCACCGGCCCGCCCACCGCGGCAGCGATTGTGATGCCCGCGAGCAGCGACGACGCTTCGACGGCCGATCCGGCGAGGGCGAATGCTGCGAGCATCAGCGACGGTCCCGACATCTCGTCCCCGGCACGAGCTGCTACGGCTCCAGCGAGATAGAAGCAGAGTGAGTAACGCCGTTCCATCAACAGGACGTTACGGAGGTAACTCAAAACTCAGCAAGATGCGTTACATTGCGCAGGTGTCCTTCAACAGCGACGACTGGTCCACCCGGCTCTCCGTGCTGACCACAGCTCGGCGCACGGCCGCCCTGATCAACGTCCTCACGGACGAGCACCCTGACCCCATCGCCGTCGCCGACGTGCTCCGCGCCTACGGTGAGACTGACCCCATCGATCTCACGACTGGGGACGTCGTCGAGATGCGCGCAGCCGCTGCCCTACTGCGGCAGGTCTTCGCGGCCGAGCACACGGATGACGCGGCGGCGACCCTCAATCGCCTCCTCAAGGACCACGCCGGAGCTCTCCGCCTGACCTCGCACGGCGGCAGCACCCCCTGGCATCCTCACCTCGACCACGACGACAACGCCCCCTGGGGCGAGTGGCTCCTGGCCTCCTCCTGCATGGCTTTGACCGTCCTGGTCTGGGACCGCCAACGCCCGCCCGGCAGGATCTGCGCATCAACCAGCTGCCAGAACGTGTTCATCGCACAAGGCAGCGGCCCGGAACGTCGCTACTGCTCCCGCCGGTGCGCCACCCGCGAAAGAGTCGCAGCCCACCGACACTCCCGCTCCCCCGAACGACCGGGCAAAACCAAGTAGAGCACCCGGAGCAGAGCACCACGCGGTAGCGCTCAACGAGGTGGCCGGCGAGGCGGCATGGGGTTGAAAAGCAACGCTGGGCTGTGCAGCGAGTCTGCCCATCTGCACTGGTTGCGCCGCCTGCGGACCGGCTGGGAGATCCGCGATGACATCCGTGAAGCCTTGCTCAGCTTGGGGCTGTTCTCTGATCTGCTGGCAGCGGCTTGCCCGTTCACTGCCAGAAGTTCCTTGGCCGCGGCGATGTGACCGTCTCGTTTGGCCAGGTCTTCCGCACCTGCTCGTACTGCTTGCGCAGGTCATCGACCCAGCCGCAGCCCACGTCCAGCCAGACTTGGATCGAGGAGACCGACTCGGCGTCGTCCACCGTGACGACGGGAACGGGCACCGAGAACTGGCGGTCGATCTCCAGGCGAATCTCGATACTGCGCAGCCAGCGGATGCCTCTGCCTGCCGCGAGCTCGTCCAGGGCCGCAGACCAGTCGTCCAGGTCCTCGGGTGACAGACGTACCTCAAGGCGCCCGTTGGCGAAGCCACTCGTGACGATGATCTCGGCGTCGAGGTAGTCGTTGTACGGAGTCGGCCCCGGCCTGTTTGCCGACCCAGCACCCGCAGCCGGACGCTATTGCCGCCGATGTCCCCGTCACTCATGCGGATCAGGTCCACCCCGCTGCCCTCAACCACGAGCCCTCCCGGTACCCACGACGATCACTCATCATGCAGGATTCGCGGACCGCCGCTCACGTCTCAAAGAGCATTCTGTTCAGCCGGGGCCGGATCCAGGGCGTCGCGCCTGGACCTGCTGCCGATCACCTTGGCCACCTCAGCCCTCAACGTCCTGCGGCACAGTGGCGCAATGTCACTGCAGCAGGCCGGCATTGACACCACGGGCATCGCACTCCAGCTCGCCCGGGCAGGCGTCCGCTCCACCGACGCCTACGTCCACGCCGACCTGACCACCAAGGAGAGAGCCCTCACCCTCACCACGCCGGTCACCGCCCGCCCAGGCCGCCACTAAGTGGCTGTTGTTGTTCCGAATCTGAAGGCGGCGTTTTCGCTGGTCAGGCATAGGGCCGGCGATTCGGCGGGAGTGGTGACTTGTCGGGTCGTCGCTCCCCGGGAGGCTGCAGATGCCGTCGGTCGTCGGACTGCTGGAACAGCACGAACTCGCCGCTCGCCGTCGAGTCGACGGGCTGCGTGAGGAAGCCGATCGCATCCAGGCCGAACTGGCCGCGGCCGAGCGGGAATGGCAGGAGTGGGCGATCGCCCGCAGGCGGGTGGGCACCGTCCTGGCTCCGGACGGCGGTGACATCGCCGGTCAAGAGGCCGCCCATGGCCCGCAGGACGCGGACGCGTGCTCGGCGCCCGGGCCTGCGGCGAAACCGAAGTCGCAGGTGCCGGTGTGGCGTGAGGGGCTGGCCTGGTCAGTGCTGTCGGTGGACTGCCAGCGCATCCTCGCCGCGCTCGCGGACCGGCACCGTCTCCATCAAGGGCCCCTGGCCTGCCAGGAGTTAGCCGTGCTGTTCGGTCTGGACGCGGTGCCGGCCAGGGTGGAGGCGCTGCGGTCGATGGCGAAGCGTCTGGTCGCGCGGGGCTGGCCGGCCGAGCGGCAGCCGGGCCGGTTCACCCTCGCCCAAGGTGTGGCCGGGCAAGTCGGCGCGTCATGAGCAGGGTCATCGACCAGTAGACCATCGCCTCGGCGCTGGCGGTGCGGCGTTCGAAGTCGCGCACCAGACGGCGGGTGCGCATCAGGTGGGCGAAGAACCGCTCGACGATCCACCGCTTGGGCAGCACCACGAAGCCGCGCATGTCGTCGCTGCGTTTCACGATCGCCAGGACCAGGGCGAACGTGGCCAGGCAGTGGGTGACAAGGCCGCCGGTGTAGCCGCCGTCGGCCCAGACCAGTTCCAGCCGGTGGTGGACGTCGACGACCTGCCCGAGCAGTTCCTGGGCGGCGATGCGGTCGCCGGTGTCCGCGGCGGTGACCATCACGCCCAGCAGCAGGCCGAGCGTGTCGACCACGACGTGCCGCTTGCGGCCATTGATGAGTTTGCCGCCGTCGAAGCCGCGGCTGTCCGTTCCGACGACGGCGTCCGCCTTGACCGACTGCGAGTCGATCACACCGGCCGTCGGTGCCGCGTCGCGGCCCAGCGTTTCGCGGACCTGCCCGCGCAGCCGATCGTGGAACTCCTTGACCAGGCCGTGGTCGCGCCAGCGGCGGAAGAAGGCGTAGACCCGGTCCCACGGCGGGAAGTCGACCGGCATGCCGCGCCACTTGATTCCGTTGTCGACGAGGTAGCGGATCGCGTCCAACATCGCGCGGTGGCAGTACGCCTCTGGCTGCCCGCCCCGCCCGCGCAGCCAGCCGGGCGCCGGCAACAGCGGCCGGACCTGACCCCACTCCGCGTCCGTCATGTCCGACGGATACCGCCGAACACGTTCCGGGTGATCCGCTGCGTTTCCGAACCGGTGGGCAACACAATCACACGACGGAGACGCCGAGTTGAACTCCACCGGCACGAGCACGTACAACTGCGGCAACAGGGTCTCCTGGATCTCGGTCGGCTTCGCAACCCCGAGCTACCAAGAGGCCCTGCCTTCATGCCCGCGGCCAGCGGCAACCACCCGATCGGGACTCCCGTTCGACGAACACCCCTCAAGATCGGAACGACAACAGCCACTCAGACTGGAGTACCTCACATGCACACCTCAGCCGGAACCCCGAGCCGCGTCTGGTTCATCACCGGTGCCAGCCGGGGCCTCGGCCGGGCCTTCGCCGAGGCGGCGCTGACGGTCGGCGACCGTGTCGCGGTCGCCGCCCGCACCACGGCCCCGCTGGAGGAACTCGCGGCCGCCCACCCCGGGCAGGTGCTGCCCCTCGGGGTGGACGTGACCGACCGCGACGCGGTCTTCGCCGCCGTCGCCGAGGCGGTTGGCCACTTCGGCCGGCTCGACATCGTCGTCAACAACGCCGGAATGCTGACGATGGGGATGGTCGAGGAGTTCACCGAGGCCGAGGCCCGGGCCCAAATGGACCTCAACTTCTTCGGCGCGCTTTGGGTCGCCCAAGCCGTCATGCCCGTTCTGCGCGAGCAGGGCTGCGGCCACCTCGTGCAGGTCTCCAGCATCGCAGCCCTGGGCGGATTCCCCAGTACCGGCCTCTACAGCGCCAGCAAGTTCGCCCTGGAAGGCCTCACCGAGGCGCTCGCTGCGGAGGCGGCGGCCTTCGGGGTCAAGGTGAGCATCGTCCAGCCCGGCGGCTACTGGACGGACCTCTACACCGCCATGCGCAGCACGAACCCCATTGAGGCGTACGCGCCACTGCGGGCGGAACTGGCCGAGCAGTTCGCCGAAGGCTCGGTCGACAGCGATCCCAAGCTCGCCGCGGCCGCGCTGCTCAAGCTGGTCGACAGCGACGAGCCGCCGCTGCGTCTCCTGCTGGGGAGCATGGTCTACGACCTCGCGTTCGACATCGCCCGTACCCGCATGGCCACTTGGGCGGCATGGGAGCAGGTCAGCCGCGCTGCCGAACACGCGATTCCCGCTCCCGCCGCCGCGGGCGAGGACGCGGGAAACGGTTTCGGGCAGGAAACGCGGTGACGTGACCAGAGGGCCCCACGTGCGCGGCCGGGCCCGGGTCAACGAGCTGCCAGGGGCGCCCGGCCCTGGCCGCCTGCGCACCGTCGGGGAAGGCCGACCACCCGGCCGGAAACAGCTGACCGATCATTCCGGCACGGCATGTCGCTCCGTACCACGGCACCTGGCCCCTGCCCCACCGCCACCACGGTGTGTCACCTGTGGTTACGCACCGCACGCCAGAAGCCAGTTGCGCGACGTTCCACCCTCGCAGCTGCCATCACGGCAGTCGTGTCGCCCAGCATGAATGAAACGGACGGACGCGACACCGCCGAGGCGCTGGGGGTTGTCGTGCTGCTCTGCCGTACCTTCACCGCCTGGCCCGCGGAGAGGGTGAAGTTGCCGGACATGGCCGCGCTTTCAGGTGACCCGCGCGGCCACCAGGGTCTCGAAGGTATAGGGCCGCAGCCCATCGGTACGGTCGGCGAAGTACCGTTGCTGGAGGTCAGCACATGCGGGATGGTCCACGACCCTCAGCCCGCACCGGCTGATCAGCCTCTCGATCTCGATGACCGGCCAACCGGGCTGAAGGGGCTCGCCGGCAGAAGCCGCGATCGGGGTGTAGATCCGGGCGAATTCCGTCCCCACGTCGTCCAGCACACAGTCCTCGGCCCGGTAGGAGAACACCACCTCAGACCCCGGAGCAGCCGCCGCGATCGTGCGCAACGTCGCCTCGATCGCCTGCGCCGTCAGATAGGGTGCGACGCCCGTCCAGCAGAACATCGCCGGCTGCGCCCAGTCGAACCCGGCCGCGCCCAGAGCAGCCTGAACCGGTTCGGCCTCGAAATCAACGGGCACGAACATCTGCGAGTCGCCGAGCGGCAGGCCGAGCACCCTGACCCGCTCGAGCTTCCAGGCCTGGGAAGCAGGATGATCCACCTCGAACACCGTCAGCGGGCCGAGCAGATCCGGGCGCCGCCACGCGAACGAGTCAAGCCCAGCGCCAAGGATCACGTACTGCGTGAAGGCGCCAGCAGCCAGCCGGTCCTCGGCGTACCGGCTCCGAGTGCAGACAGCCGCGCGGGACGCGCGACGGACCGGGCCGGGGAACAGCGGATCGTACCGGTCTCGCAGCTCGCGCCATACCGGGCCGACGAGCACCAGGGCGAGCGCATCATCCAGTGCCCACGGCGATGCCGTCTCCAGGCGAAACAATCCACGCGACACGGCCGCAAACATGGCCGTCCTGCTCGGCGCGCTCTCCATGCATTCCTCCTCGCTGGCAGGACCCGCGCACGCCCACTCTGCGCACTTCACAGGATGCGCCTGAAGCGCTCTGACGGCCACAGCCGGATCGCCGCACGCGGCCCGTGGAAGCACGACCACTACAAGAAGCAGACGACGGCCCCTGGTACAACACCGGCCCCAGTCGGCCCTTCCAGGGGTATTCGTTCCTGATCAGGTACTTATGCGGAGGTGCTCCGGGTCTTAGCGGGAGCGGCGGACCGAGGCGTTCGCCTCGGAGGGCCCGGCGCTCGTGGCCGGCGCCCAGTCCAGTGGCTCGGCAGAGATGTATGCCGGCAGCCTTGTCTGGCATGCGTATACGGGAGGAGTGCCTTCTGCGGGGGCAGGCTCCTCGTAACACTCAACAAGCAGGTCGCCACACAGGTCTTCCAGTTCGTCCGGCGCTTCCCCCAGTAACGCGTGGGCCCAGGCCTCGATGGACGCGCTCTTCAGCGCATCGGACGGAACCTGATGGAGCGGTTGGGGACCCATCGCCTCCCACCCCGACGAATCGTCCGCACGGAACAGCAGCCGCCACCGATACGGCTGCCAGTAGGGCCTCTTCAACGAGAAACACGCCCCCGTTTCGCTGCGGGCGGCGGCTGGTCGGTCGACGTGGCCGATATGCCTGGTGACGGCTTCCGTCGATCGACGATGGTTACCGGACACGCCAATCACGGGACTCCTGGGCAACCTCGGTCGAGGCCGTCACGTAGTCACGGCGTCCCTGGCCTACGGCTCCTGAGCAGCCGGGACGGCATCTGTCCGGTCCGCGCGTCGATGGCGATCAGCCTGTCCGTGTGGGTCGAGAGGAAGGCTATGCCGTTCCAGAGGACGGGTACGGTGCCACCTTTGGGACCCAGGTATCGCTTCCAGCGGCGGGTGCCGGTGGCGAGGTCAACGGCGTACAGGTAGTTGATGTCACGGCCGGAGACAACCCAGCCCGAAGAGCCGCTGAGCGCGATGGCCGAGGCTCCGTAGCGGTTGGCCAACTGCCAGCGGATTTCGCCGGTGGCCGCGTCGACGGCGTAGGAGGCCGGACGGTCCCTGCGTGAGTGTGGCTTCGTGCTGAAGTACACGGTGTCACCCAGGACCGAGACGCTGCTCCGGATGAGTCCCCCATAGTCTCGGCTCCACAGGACCTCGCCGTCTTCCGCGGCATGCGCGAACAGCGTCGACTGGACGGCGGCGTAGACGACACCGTCCCCCACGCACGGGCTGTTGGCCATGTCTACCCACCTGCTGTCGCACGGTACCCGCCACAGGCGGTCGCCCGTGGCGGCGTCGTACGCGCCAATGTCGCCGAATTCGCTGGTGTGGAAGATCCTTCCGTCCGCGAGGGCTGGATGAGTCATGGCGCGGTCGAAGACGTCGGTCCTCCAGAGCGGTTCACCACTGGCGAGGTTCAGCGCGAACAACTTCGCAGGATTGGCGCCGCGGTTGTGCAACCAGGCGGAATCCACCCCGTACACCACCCCCTTGTCAGCCACGAGCTGTACCGAACCGTCGAAGCGGCGGCGCCAGTGCTCCTGGCCGTCCTCGGCACCGAGCGCGTACACCCTGCCTATGGCGTCGGTGACACAGACAACACCGTCGCTGACCACGGGCGGGGCGAAACCCATCCGCTCTCCGATCGCGGTGCTCCAGCGAACGGTTCCCGTCAGAGCGGCGAGTGCGTAGCAGACGCCCTCCTTGGAGCAGACGTACACCGTGCCGTCACAGACGCTCGGCGACTGGAGGGAGCTGTGTCTTCCGGATCGAACCCGCCAAGGCCGGAAGTCCTGTGGCGCTGTCCCTTCGGGGTAGACCCCGTTCCGGGCCGGGCCGCCCTGCAGCATCGCGCTTGAACTCGCCATCGCCTCTCATCTCCTGGCCATCACGTGTCGTCAGTTCTCGTGCGGTGGATCTGTGTCCGCGGCACAACTGCGCCGATTTTCCTCCAGCGGCCTCCGCTCAGGCTGCTCTGTCCCGGGAATGGAACGGGATCAACGGGTCAGGTGAACGGGGGAGGTTGAACGCCAGGCTAAGCTGCGGCTCTCATCGCTCATGGGGTCATCCTGGCATGCACTCTCCGGCTCGCGGAGCGAGTCTTGGTCAGTTTCCCGACAACGCCCCTTCAGATGGCTAGAGCGGCCCCCAGCGGGTCCTGGTGCGCGAGACACCGGGCCTGCGGTCAGGCCCCGATGGCCGGGTTCTCGCCGCCCTGCTCGGCGAGCAGCCGGTAGCGGCCGTGCTCCCGGCGGACGGTGCCGGCCGTGGGCCGCGGGAAGTGGGTGCCCAGGAGCAGTGCGTCGGTGTCCGCCAGGCCGTCGAGCAGCCGGGTGCGGGTGCGGATCGCCTGGGCGGGGTCGATGTCGACACAGCTGTGCACGTGGGGGTGGGACAGCTGCACGGGGTGGTGGATGCTGTCGCCGGTGATCAGCGCCCGCCGGTCGCTGCCGCGCAGTTCGACGGCGACCTGCCCCGGGGTATGGCCCGGGGCGGGGACCAGGAGGACGCCCGGCGCCACCTCGTGGCCCTGCTCGGGCACATGGACGAGGTCGTACTGTCCGGCGTCGCGGACGGGGTGGACGGAGTCGCGGAACATCTGGGTGCGGGCTTCGTCCAGGTCGGTGGCCGCCCAGTGTTCCCATTCGGTGCGGCTGGTGAGGTAGCGGGCGTTGGGGAAGGTGGGGGCCCAATTCCCGCCTGCGAGGCGGGTGTTCCAGCCGACGTGGTCGGTATGCAGGTGCGTGGTGATCACCAGGTCCACGGACTCGGGCGGGAAACCGGCGGCTGTCAGCCGCTCCAGGAAGTCGGTGTCGAGACCGTTCCATGCCGGGTTGGCGCGTGGCTTGGCGTTGCCTATGCCGGTGTCCACGACGATCCGCAGCCCGCCGGCCTCCACCGCGAAGCTGTGGCTCGCCAGCCGCGGGACTTCGGCGTCGGCGAAGTCGGGGCGCAGCCACGACGCCTCGTCCAGTACCGCGGGGGTGACACCCGGCAGTAGCCACGGTCCGGTCTGGCGGGGCAGTTCGATCTCGTCGACGCGGCGTACGGCGATGTCGCCGAGGCTCCATCCGGTGGTGGTGACGGGGATGCTCTGACGGGGCGTGGTGGCGTTCATCGGTGGGTCCTTCCGGGTGGGCGGGGCAGGGGCGGGCCGCACCCGGTCAGGTGGTGCGGGACCCCAGGGCACGGGTGAGGCCGGTGAGGGCCAGCAGGACGACGGTCACGGCGTAGAGCGAGACGGCGGTCTGCAAGCCGTACAGGTTGGTCAGCAAGCCGGCGAGGACGGCGGGGACGCTCATGGCCAGGTAGCTGAGGACGTAGTAGGCGGCGAGGGTGCCGGCGCGTTCGGCCGGGGCGGCCGGGGGCAGCAGCAGGCGCAGAGCTGCCTGTGTGACGGCGCCGAAGCCCGCGCCCGCCAGCGCGGCTCCGGCGAACAGCGGGAGCAGGCTGCGCAGTTGGGGGCCGCTCAGGGTCAGCAGGGCTCCCGGGATCAGCAGCGCGGCGCCGACGAGGTTCACGGTGCGGGCGGGCAGCGACCGGGCGGCGTAGCCGGCGAGGCCGGCCGCAGCCGTCATGGTGAAGAAGACCAGACCGCCGGTGGCACGGGCGGCGTCCGGGGCGATGAGCCGGGCGAGCGAGGGGCCCAGGGAGGAGTAGAAGCCGCCCAGGGCCCAGGCGGCGACGATACCGGGCGTGGCGAGGGCGAGGGCCGACCGGGAGGCGGGGGCGATGGTGACGGCGGGGCGCAGTGAGCGCCGGGCCCCGGGGTGGGGGCGGGCCGTCTCGGGGGTGAGGAGGGTCGCGGCGGCCTGCGCGGTGAAGAGCAGGAGCAACAGCAGGTAGACGGTGCGGGTGGGGGCGGGGGCGTACTGGACGAGGGCGGTGGCGGCCAGCACGCCGAGCGCCATGCCGGCCACGGGGGTGATGCCGTTGGCGGCCGTTGCCCGGCCGGGGCGGCGGGGGTCCTCGAAGTCGAGCAGGGCGGCTCCGGCGGCGCTGGTGGCCACACCGGTTGCCAGGCCTTGCAGGATCCGGGCGGCGATCAGCGCGGGCACCCCCTGAGCGGTGGCGAAGACGGCCATCGCGACGGCCTCGGCCAGCAGCGACCCGACGAGGACCGGGCGCCGGCCGAGGTGGTCCGAGAGCCTTCCGGCGGTCAGCAGCGCCAGCAGCAGGGAGAGCGCGTAGGTGCTGAACACGACGGTGAGCGTCATGGCCGAGAAGTGCCAGGCGGCCTGGTAGAGGGCGTAGAGCGGGGTCGGTGCGCTGGATGCGGCCAACAGGGTGACCAGAACCGAGGCGTGCAGCGGGAAGGCGCCGCGGCGGCTCAGCACGAGCGGGCGGCGGGGGCGGGACGGCAGGGCGGTGACGCTGGTCATGGAAGCACCTCTGAGCCTTAAGGCCAATGTTTTGCATTAAGCACTTTAGGCATCCGGAGACTCATGATGCAAATAATTAGCCTTTAGAGCCGGAGGGGGGCACGGCCCTGCCGAGCGCCGCCGCGACCAGTCGGGCGATGTACGCCCCGGACGGCCCGAGGGGCGGAACAGGATCCGACACATCAGCAGAGCGACCACCACGCCCAGCAGCGTCGACGTCCGACACGGCCTCCCCTGGCCCTGCCGCGCACGCCGACGGCCTTCAACTGCTCGGCGGCACAGTCCGAGCAGGATGCCGCGTTGGCCTGCCCGACAGCGCCCAGCACGGCATCGCGGATGCACGTGAGACTCGCCATCGAGGCCCTGGTCGGCCTGGGCGAGGGCGACTTCGTCATCATCGACGGGGCGCGGATCCCGACCCGCTGGGGGCGGCCTCTCAGCCGGAGCCTGGGTGAATGAAGGCGAACGAGCCGTACTACAGCCAGAAGCCCCAGCAGCACGGCATGAACGTCCAGGTCGTCACTCGACCACACGGCACCCCTGTGGGTCCCGCACGACACCGGGACGCACCCATGACCTCACCACGGCCCGCACTCACGGCCTCATCCACGCCTGCCTGACGAGGCAGACTCCCGTTCTCGCCGAACGGTCCTGCCAGGGCGCCGCGCCACCGTCCGCGCCCCCTCGTACCACCACCGTGAACAGCCAGAGCACCAACAGCAGTTCAACCGTGACCGTATGCGGCTGCGGGCTCCAGCAGAACGCGCCTGCGCGTAGTTGACACCATGGCGACTGATGCAACGAGCCCGGCGTTCCACCCGCCGCATCGGCGCCATCGCCCGAGCCGTCCACACATTCCTGATCTGGACGTCTTCAGGATGAAAGAGGTTCGGTAAGCCCTGCGGTGGACGCCAACGCCGCGTCGGACGTTCACCGGCCGGGGGAAAAGCTAGGCAGCGCGTCCTGCGGCGAGTGGGTGCCGCGCAGCACCGTCCCGCGCGGTGACCGCAGAACGGCTGTCGCGCGGGACACAGACGCGAGCCCCTGGTTCTAAAGGATGCCGCCAAGGAGGCCACCGCGGTGGTCGTCCCGGTCACGCGAGCAGTGACGCCCGTCGTCGCCCTGAGTGAGCTCGGCGCCACGACCGTGGTCGCACCCCGAGGCCCCGGACTGATCATTCCGCCTGTCCGGAGATACTGACCTCTCTCCAGCAGCCGAGCGACGCGGCATGGTCGTGGTCGAGGGGGATCGGGGACTGGTCCCTGACGTTCGTAGCGATCGTTCCCTGCGCAAGGAGCTGGACTTCGAGGTCGACGCTGCGCTTCTTGGCGAACCGTAGGTTGGAGCGGACCCCTGAAAGTCGTTCTTGGAGTGAGCGGTGTTCTTGGGCCAGTTGACCTACGCGAACGTTGAGCTGGATGCTCTCGGCACGGTACTGGGGCGGAATCCGCCAGGGGTCTTGTGCACGGCATCTCGTAGTTCACCCATGAGTTCACCGATCCGTTTGCGTTGGACCAGCTTGAGCCCGCCGTTGTCGGCCGCGTGCGACAGCCGCCTGGCCGATGGTGTCCTCGTGCACGAACGCCACCGGAGCCAGGCCCTCCCGGCCGGTCGGCGAGTAGATCCTGTGCCTCAGCCGCTCCTCGTGGTCGACGTGCTCGCCCTCTTCCGGCCCCGAGCGGACCAGGTCCACCGTGTGCTTGTCCGCGTCCTCCGGCAACAGCCGCCCCCGCACGAGTTGGCTGCCAAGCTGCGCCGCTACTGGGCGCCCGCGCCCCCAGGCCCGCGCGCTGCACGAAGCCCCAAACCTCTACAGCCGCGGATTCGTGCTGGTGCCGTCGGACCAGTCGCAAAAACGACTTTCCGCCAGTTCGGAGCACTACCCGCGACGCACTGCCGACGTGACCCGTTGGACTGTGTATGGAGTCTTTCTCTCTGGTGCCATCCGCCGAGATGACCCGGCTACAAGTTGCGTTCCGCAGCACCTCCGACTCGCCGATCTACGACACCGTCGTACGGCAGTGGCTCCAACAGGGCCGCGAAGTCCCCCGCGCCGTCACATCGGTCAGTTGGAGACCGCAGGTCGCCGACCTCTTCGAGAGGGCATGAACCTGGACCGGACAGCGAACCAGCTCCGCGGCTGTCGGCGCCACGACGTTTTCACCGCCGGACAGGGCGCGGGGTCACAGATCCTCGTCCGTCAGCCAGTCGAGATCGCCGATGGCGAAGAGTGCGGTGTCGTCGCCGAACCCAGTCAGGGGATGGCCCAACCCCTGACTGAACAGGGCATTCGTTCCGCCGCCGTACTGGGGATCTGCTCCCCCGTCAACGACGGATGGCGTCCCGCGTGATGGTGTAGGCGATCGACGCTGAGTAGTGCTCCGGCTGATGGCGCGCGCTCCCTGCGCACGAGGCGGGCCACCGTGCAATCCTCCCTGATAAAGAGCCAGTTCATCGAGGGAGGAGGCACACAGCGGCCCTGTCCCAGTCTGAACTACTACGTCTGCTCGATGCACTACGTTCGGCCGAGGGACTTGAACTCGTCCGCGGTGTGGCCGAGAGGAAGCTGCAGGAGCTGATCGAGGCCGAGACCGCGGCGAAGATCGGTGCCGAGTGGAACGAGCACACCGATGCCCGCACCAACTACCGCAACGGGCACCGGGACAAGACGCTCACCACGCAGGCCGGCGATATGGAGCTGGCCATCCCGAAACTGCGGGCCGGGAGCTTCTTCCCCTGCCTGCTGGAACGGCGGCGCCGCGTCGACCAGGCCCTCTACGCCGTCATCATGGAGGCATACGTTGAAGGCGTCTCCACTCGTCCACTCGCAGCTTGGATGACCTGGTCAAAGCGTTGGACGGGGACAGCGGGATATCCAAGAGCGAGGTCTCGAGGATCTGCGCCGCCCTGGACGAGCCGCTGACCGCGTTCCGCACCAGGCCCCTGAACCACCCCCCGCTTCCCGTACCTCTACCTGGATGCGACGTACTGCAGGGCGAGGGTCCGTCACCAGATCGCCTCGAGGGCCGTGGTGATCGCGACCGGCATCACCGAGGATGGCGGCCGCGAGGTCCTCGGGGTGATGGTCGGCGACAGCGAGACCGAGGCATTTTGGACCGAGTTCCTTCGCCACCTGCGCGAACGCGGCCCGAGCGGGGTCCGCCTGGTCCTCGCCGACCACCACACCGGGCTGGTCAACGCGATCCGCAAGGTGATGATCGGCGCCGCCTACCAAAGATGCCGCGTCCAATTTTTTCGGAACGTCTTCGGGGTGATCCCGAAGGACGCCGCTGAGATGGTCGCCGCGACGATCCGCACGATCTTCGCCCAGCCCACCGAGAACGCGGTCAGGGTCCCAGGTCGACACCGTCGCCGACATGCTCGGCAGCCAGTCCCCCAAGGTCAGACAGATGCTGCTGGACGCTAAGGACGACCTGACCGCCTTCGCCGTGTTTCCCGAGCGGCACTGGAAGAAGATCCAGTCAACGCACCCGCTGGAGAGGATCAACCGGGAGATCAAGCGCCGCACCGATGGCGTCCAGGTCTTCCCCAACGACGACGCCCTGCTGCGGCTGGTCACCGCCGTGCTCTTCGAGCTGCACGACGAATGGATCGCCTTCCCCCGCCGCTACATGCCCGAGGGCAGCATGGCCGAGCTCTACACCGAACTCCCCGAAAGCGCCCCCGCGCTACCCCACACCACCAACACGACCACCGATTGATCGGCTACACCACCACAAGGGACACGATCCAGCCACGCGGGGGCAGACCGATGGCTCCGCCATGCGAGTGGCGGCGTCGCGACTGCCACGGCCGAACTCTGCGCCTGGGCTCTCTCCGCTGAGGTTCTGGGGGCTACGAACACTGGCGCCTCTTATCGCGCGACCTCGACCTGCACAACCGGACATCTGATGCCATAGTGGCCAGGTAGCCGGGGTGGAGACGGGAGAGTCTCATGCCGAACAGCCGGATACCCGTGGTATTCGTCCACGGCCTGTGGCTCCACGCCATAAGTTGGCAGCAGTGGGCACAACGATTCGCCGACGAGGGCTACGATCCGGTGATGCCAGCGTGGCCGGGCGAGCCCGACACCGTCGCGGAAGCCCGCGCCCACCCCGAAACCCAGGCCGGCGTAGGTGTCGAGGCCATTTCCGCCGCATGCGCAGCTGTGATCGAGCAGCTGCCCGAACCGCCCGTCCTGGTCGGGCACTCCATGGGCGGCTTCGTGGTCCAGCATCTGCTGGGACAGGGAATCGGACGGGCCGCCGTGGCCATTTCCCCCGGACAGATCAAAGGCGTCAAAGCGCTCAGTCCCACCCAGGGCAGAGCCACCTTTCCTGTCCTCAGGAATCCCCGCAACGCGGAACGAGCCGTGTCCCTCACCCCGGAGCAGTTCCGCTTTGGCTTCGCCAACGCGGTTTCCAAGGAGGAGTCCGACACGCTCTACGAGAAATGGTCGATGCCCAGCCCGGCCCGTCCCCTCTTCGAGCTGGCACTCGCCAACCTCCACCGCGACTCACCCGCGAAGGTCGCTACGGACAACGAGGAACGCGGCCCGCTGCTCCTGCTCTCCGGCAAACTGGACCACACCATCCCGGACATCCTCACCCGCTCCACGTACAAGCAGTACAAGCGCTCCTCGGCGGTGACCGAATACCAGCGCTTCGACGACCGCGGCCACTCCCTCATCGTCGACAGCGGCTGGCCCGCCGTCACCGACGCAGCCTTGAAATGGCTGCGCAAGCACATCCCTTGACGTTCCTCCAGTGCCCGCCCGCGAGTTCGCCCACAACCAAGCAGCCCGACCCGTAGGACGTCCAAGTCTGTGTCTACGTCTCACCGTCGCATGTCGCGTTGCAGGTCCTCGGTGTGGCAGGGGAAGGACGTTGGCGGGGAAAGATGGGGAGGGCTTAATGGCTCTCCTCATCTGACGACGGGGCACAGTCGATCGTGCGTCCTTGGATCGCCTTCCCCCGCCGCTACATGCCCGGGGGCAGCATGACCGAGCTCTACCCCGAACTCCCCGAAAGCGCCCTCGCGGAGCGGCGTCGACTGACAGGCGAACGGTGACGCTCCACGCTGCAGGCGTGGGACCGGCGTTGTTGCCCCGGGGTATGGCGGCAACCCCGTCAGGGGCAGCTGGGGATCTGATCAGGCTGGAGCGATCCCGCACACCGCCTCGCGGCATGGTGGGGGTCCGCCATCTCAGCCTGTCATCGGCGCAGTTCAGCGGTCGGGCAGCAGCGCTCCGCCCGTCTGGTCGATGACGTTGCCGACGGAGCAGTTGTTCTGGTGGTTGCCGGTCCAGTCGCTGAGTGCGGGTACCACGGCAAGTTCCTGGATGCACACGGCTGCGGCGGCGAAGTTCCAGTTGTTCGCGGCGCTGACCCCGCCGGCGAAGTTGCTGTCGTTGTCGGCGAAGGCAGGCTGGGCGGCAGAGAGGGCCGCAGCGGCGAGCAGGCCGCACGTGATGATCTTTCGCATGCCCAGTGAACGCCCGCCTTCCGCGAAAGTCACGCACGCGCCCCGTCTGAACCCACCTACCCGAGCAGCGGGCACCGGCCTGGTGACCCAGCGCGCGTGGCCGTGGCAACGGTGGCGCTGAGGTGCTGTCCGACCGGGTTTGCACACCCCACTCTGAGCCCCGGCCGCCGTTGCGGCCTGCCGCGCCTCCACGGCGGTTGCCCGCGACAACGGCGGCCGGGACCACACCCCAGGGCGTTTGAGGGTCTTGCGACGGCGTTAGGGCCGACCGGGTGTCCGTGCCTGCGTGCGACGCCCCGGGGCCCCAGGAGCGTGTCACAGGACGACCAGGCTCGTTGGTGTTCACGAACACCCTTATCGAGCGAGAGGTGAACTTCTTATGCTTCGAATGAGCGTTGTCCTGGCCACGGCCATCGTGACCACCGGCCTGGCCTCTCCGATGGCGAGCGCCGTCGCCATCTCCAAGCCTGTCCCGCCGTACGCCTATCAGGACTGCCTGAAAGCCACCAAGCAGAAGGGCGAGTCCCCGTCTCATTCCAAGTGGCATTGCGACCAGTTGGTGAAAAAGGGCTGGGTCAAGCCGCCGACCCGATGATCGATCGGCACTCTGTGGAGTGATCGCAGGGTACGAGGCGGCCTTCCTCGTGATCCTGAACTCTTCACTGAGACAATGGGGTTCACGAGAAGGGCCGCGCGGTTGAGTGTGCTGGCGTCGACCGGTAGGCAGAATGCGGACGCGGAACTCTCACGCTTTCGGACGGCCTTCTACGGGTGTCTGTCCGCGCGGTCGGACGCGTTCTTCGTGCACTGCTGTGCGCGGACGAGTCAACCCCGGGCGCCGGGTTGAGTTGTCCCTGCTCGGCGTGCACCAACGCGGCTACGGCTCGCTGTGCGGATCCCTGAACCACGGCCGCTCGACAACGAGGCCTTGCGTGACCGGCTGATAACCCTGCCGATGCCCAGGGGCCCGCACGGCGCTTGCCGGCACATCCACGGCGATCGTCCGGACACCGGCCGGGGCGAGCTCAATCCTGAACTCGCCCCGGCCGGGTGGCGGTCCACCCCATGCCGAGGTGACGGAACGCCGGGCCCCGCAACACAAAGGCCCCCAAGACCCCCTTCTCCGGCCTCACCGCCGCTCGCCGTGGTGGCAGATCGCGCGGGGACCGCGGCCCGCCGGTCGTGCGACTTTGTCCAAAGCGGCGCGGGCCCTGCGCTCGACGAGGATCCGTATGCAGTCCCGCACCGGCCAGTCACGGAAGGCCGCGCGCCTGACGCCGACGGCCGCCAGTACGTCTGGGTATCGATGCTTCCGCCGTCCAACGCCGATCAGGAGCACTGAAGTTGACAGCCCTGGCGATCGGGCCGGTGAGCCGGGCCAAGGTGTGGGACCAGGGGCCCCGGACCGGGGCCGTTCGCCGCGCCCGTGCACCACAGCGGCATCGCTCGACCGGTCCCCCGCCCTCGACCAGCACTGCGGACTCTTGCTCTCGGCACCACAAGTGACAGGTGTGCTGCGGAAGGGCACGGCCCCGTTTCGGCGTGGCGCAGTGCGGATGTGGACAGGGTGGTTCCGTGTTGGCCGACTCGGCGTTGGGGGACGTAATCGCCAGGTCAGGTCATGCGCCGACTCGGAAAGCGTTCCGCGGTCAGAGTACCGCTGCGATCGGCCGTGACCCGGTGTACTCCCGCCTCCCGCAGGTCCGCTGGGGATGGCTGATGCCGGTCGGGCCGTGGGGGTTGGCGGGAAAACGGTGAACCCCTGCCGGGCCGGGGCCGTTTCCCCCAGTGGCGTCCTGGATCGCCTGGACGCAGGGCCCGCGCGCCGGCCTCCGGTCGGCCACGGATCCTTTGGTGCCCTCAAGTGTCCCGATCGAAGGGAACGTTGATGCACACTGATCGACTTCTTTGGCGCGGCGGCGCCGACGCCCGCCCGCCGGGCGGAGCTCGGCGTTTACGCCCCGTCGTGTCCGTCGTGACGGCATTCCTGCTGGCCTGTGCGGGGATCGTCACGGCCACCAGCACCGCGCGGGCCGTGAATGGCGACGGCACATCGCCGTTCGCCACGTACAACATGCACGGCTCCGACAACGGTTCACGGTGGACGTCGGAGGTCGCACCGCTGGCCGCGACCAACCAGGTGGTGGCGCTGCAGGAGGCGGGTGCGGGACCGCCGTTGCCGGCGCACGACAACGACCGCAGCGAGTTCCGCCAGATCCGGCTCACTCCCAACCGTGCCCCGCAGCCCAGTTCCGTCCAGCGGGTGACCTGGGCGGGCGGTCCGAACGCCAGCAGCCGCTACGTGTACTTTCTGCAGACCGACCCGCGCAGGGTCGCGGGGACGGATCTGGACACGTGGGACGGCGGCCAGATGAACCTGGCGTTCGTCACCGACACCCCGGCCGACGACGTCCGGGTGCTGGAGAACCCCGCCTACAACCCGGACCCCAACGCCCCCAACAACCGCTACCGGGCGCGTCCCCTGCTCGGTCTGCGGTTCGGCAGCACCTGGTACTGGAACACCCACGCCCGCGGTGAGGACGTGCAAGGACTGCTCGGCCAAGTCCGCGCCTTCGCGGCCACCGACGGCCGGAACTGGGTGCTGGCCGGCGACTTCAACGTGAACATCCTCAACCGTTCCAACGACGAGGCCCGCAACCAGTCGTTGCATCTGCGCGCAGACGAGGCTCTGCTGCGCACGGGGCAGCCGACGTACATCGGCGGCGACACACCGAGCGAGCTGGACTACGCGATCACGCGCGGTGCACCGGGCGGCTTCGCCGCGACCGTTCCCCGGGGCGGCGGATCCGACCACGTGCCCGTCGAGTTCGCCCGCACCCCGCCTCCGGTTCGGGCGCCGCTCCCGTCCCACGTCTTCCACAGCGTGCTGGCCTCCCCAACCGGCGGTCTGCTGCAGGAGAACCCGAACCGTACGATCACGGTCGGGCAGGCCCGCTACAACGGCAGCCAGACCTTCCAGATGTTCACCACCGACGCGCTCACCCACTACCTGCAGAACATCGGCACGGGTGACTGCATCGCGATCGCGCCCAGCGTCCGCCGGGCCGCCTCCACCCCGATCGTCGCGGGACGGTGCGCCGACCCGCGCGCGCAGTGGACCATCGCCCACCTCGATGACCCCCCGGCCTGGAACGACGACAACGGCGGACCGCAACGCTGGCGGAACGTGGCCGTCCCCGGCCTCTGCCTCACCCCGAACGGCGCCACGGTGAGCGCCGCGCCGTGCACCCAGGAAGCCGGCCAGCTCTGGTGGGACAACGCCGCCTCACCGCCCGCCGGATGGCAGACCACCGGTGACAACGTGCGCCTGGAATCCTCCTTCCTCGGCGGGCGGCTGCGCAGGGCCGGCAACGTTCCCGGAACCTTCGTCTACACCCAGCCCACACCGCCCCGCTCGTGGTGGATCTACTGGCTGTTCTACGAGAAGCAGGACTTCGGTTGGAACATTCAGCGGATCAGCCGGGCCGACAACCTGGTCCGCATCCAGAGCCTCAGCGGCAACAACCAGTGCCTGGGCAGCCAGGACGTGAACGCCAACAAGCAGACGGCCGCCCTGCTGTATGCGTGTGACGATGCCCGTGGCGTCGCCGGAGCCGGTCAGCGCTGGCTCGCCGAGGCCTACCCGGACGGCAGCATCCGCTACCGCAACGAAGCCAACCACCTGTGCCTGCTGGCCCCCGACGCCAACCACGGCCGCGTCAACCTCTACACATGCCAGGACATCCCAGCCGAACGCTGGAACACCGTCAGCCCCTGAACCCCGCCGGGCCGTCTGGGACCACCGCACGACCGGCCCGGGCGGCCCGGCCCGGCTGAAGGTGCGGCGCGGACCGGTACCGCTCGTTCGGCCTGCCGAGTCGTCGCCCGGTTCGGCCGGTACGGGCAAGACCCCGGCGCGGGCGTCACGGTCGCAGGGCTCGGGCCCGCGCCGCTCGTAGCACCAGGCACCGAACCGTACGGCCGCCGCGACGCAATGGAGAGCAGGACGGTCTCGTACAGCTCGGGCACCGGCCAGCTGCTTCTGTTCGGTCGAGCGGCGCGGTCCCTCAGGCCGAGAGCGCCGCGATGACCTTCGCGGTGAGCCGGTCCAGGTAGTCGTCGCCGGTCGGGGTGCGCACCACGGCCACGCGCCAGTAGACCGGGCTCGTGAGGAAGTCCAGGTTCAGTTCATTGTTGGCGTCCGGCGGGAGTTCGCCGCGCTCGACCGCCCTGCGCAGCACGTGGGAGGCGTGCTCGCGGCGCGGGTCGCGCACCGCGGCGAGCAGGGCTCTGCCGAGTTCCTCGTTGCGGATGCTCTCGGCCATCAGGTCCGGGATGACGCGGGTGGTCAGCGGGTGGCTGAGCGCGGTGATCCAGCCATGCAGGAACGCGCGTACGTCGCCGTGCAGCGAGCCGGTGTCGGGGAGAGGCCCAGCGGTGGCCACCTCGGAGACCAACGCGACGGTCATCGCCTGCTTCGAGGGCCACCTGCGGTACAGAGCGGCCTTGCCCGCGCCTGCGCGGCGGGCGACGGCCTCCATCGCCAAGCGGCCGTAACCGGCCTCGGCCAGTTCCTCGAAGAACGCCGCGGTCAGCGCCTGGGTGACCTCGTCCTGCAGGACGGGCCCTCCCGCGGCGCGCCGCTCCGGCGGGGACGTGGGGGTGGCTGCTGCGCTCATGTGGCCCACCCTATCCGAGACGGAACGGTTGCGTCTCGGCTGTTCGCCCTCTAGGCTCCAACCGAGACGGAACGGGCCCGTCTCGGGTACGGATCCGCCAGATCCCGCATGCCACCCCAGCGAACGTACGGCGCACCATGAAATTCCTCTTAGACGACGGGTCCTTCTCCTTCGAGACCCTGCGGACCGCCGGATTCGCCGCCTACCAGGGCGCCGACCTCGGCGAGGTCATCGCCACCGCCCGCGACATCACCGACAGCTCCGAGGCGAGCTGGCACCGGGCCTGGAAGGCGACCGCCGAGCGCGTCGCGGCCATCGGCGAGCGGTCACTGGCAGCGGGCCACCGGGGCAGCGCCCGCGAGGCGCTCCTGAGGGCGTCGAACTACTACCGCACCGCCGAGTTCTACCTGCGCGAGGCGCCTGCCACCGACCCCGAGGTGGCCTTCCTGTCGACCGCATCCCGCAGGACGTTCGCCGTCGCCGTGAGCCTCTTCGACTCGCCGGTCGAGACCGTGGCCATCCCGTACGAGGACACGACGCTGCCGGGCTACCTCTTCCTCGTGGACGACAGCGGCACGCCGCGCCCCACCGTCGTGTACACCAACGGCTACGACTCGACGGCCGAGGAGTCCTACTTCGTGATCGCGGCGGCCGCCCTGCGCCGCGGCTACAACGTGCTCGCCTTCGACGGCCCCGGACAGGGCGCCGTACTGCGCGAACAGAAGCTCGTCTTCCGCGCGGACTGGGAAGCGGTGTCCACGCCGGTCGTCGACTACGCGCTCACCCGGCCGGAGATCGACCCGGCGCGCATCACCCTGTTCGGCTACAGCCTCGGCGGCTACATGGTCGCCCGGGCCGCCGCCTACGACCACCGGGTGGCGGCGCTCATCCTCGACGACGGTGTCTTCGACTTCGCGGGCGCCTTCGAGCGCGCCCTGCCGCCGGAGGTGCTCGCCTGGATCGACGAGGGACGCGACGAGGCCGCGGACGCCGCTCTCGGCGCCGCCGCCGAGAGCACCCAGGTGCGCTGGGCCCTCGACAACGGCGTGTGGGCGCTCGGCGCGCGCTCCTACGCGGATCTGCCGCGGCGCAGCCGCGCCTTCACCCTGGACGGCCACGCCGACAAGATCGTCGCCCCCACCCTGGTCCTGGACGCCGAGAACGACCAGTTCTTCGCGGGCCAGCCCCGCCTCGTCGCGGAGCGGCTGGTCAGCGCCCGCGCCACGCTGGTCACGCTCAGCGAGGCGGAGGGATCCGGCGAGCACTGCCACGTCGGGGCCTTCCACCGCGCCCACCAGGTCATGTTCGACTGGCTCGACGCGGCTCTGCCGACAGCCTGAACCGCGCGCTCCGGGCCCCCGCCGGGACGGCCCGGTCCCCGGCGCCGGGTCAGCGGCGCTTCAGAAGTCCGCGTACGTAGGCGGCCTGGCCGACGTGCTGGAGGTCGTCGCCGATGACGCTGATCAGGCGGACGCCCAGCGTGACGTGTGGCGTCCACCGCTCGTCGACCACACGGTCGAGCGCCGAGTCGTCCAGGCCCCGGACGAAGGCCAGGGTCTGCTCGTGCACGGCGTCGTAGTATCCGCTCAGCTGCTCGGCGGAGACGCCCTTGACCGCCGCCACCTGGTGGGCCGTGTGCCCGTAGCCGGTCTCCTCGTCACCGAGTTCCAGGCCGAACCGGTCGGCCCAGCCCCGGGCCGTCCACACCTGGTCTCGGCCGGCGGCGTCGGCGATGTGGTCGTCCTGAACCCGCGTCAGGTGCCACACGAGCCAGCCGATCGAGTTCGCCTCGCCGTCCGGCCGGAAGGCGAGCTCCTCGGCCGAAAGACCCTCGACGACGGCGTGCACGTCCTCCTGGACACGCCCGAAGGCGTCCGCCACCAGTTCCGCAGTGTTCATCCGTCCATCCTCACGTGATCGGTACGGCCGCGGGCGCCGGCGCCCGCTCGACTCCCCACGCGTGCCCCGTTTCTCCACCATCCTCACAAATACCCCCGCCTGCGGCTCGTCGGCCGACGAACGCGGACGTCGTTCGGCCGTACGGTCAGCCCAGCCGCGGCCCGGGCCGCTGGTCACCGTCGCCCGCCGTACTCTCCACGCGCGAGGCGACCGGATGGAGCGGGACGGCGTGATCGCCGGCACCGGTCCGGCGCTCTTCTTGCGGCTTTCGGCCACCCGATGCTCGCCCTCGTGCACATCGAAGTGCCCCAGGTGTCCGCGCGGTCGTCGAGCAGGGGAACGGTCCGGCGAAGTCCTGTGATGAGGAGCTCCGACCTCTGGTCTGTCGTCGATGCCACGGTGTGCGACGCCGTTGCGGGCGTCAGCGGCCCCAGGCTCGCTGGCCGACAGGCACCTCCGCGAGAATCTTCTGTACCCGAAGCACGATCCGGTCGCTGGTGCGGCGACGGTGGCGACCCAGCGGGTGGGTCGTGTCGACCGGGGGGCGCTCGGGGGCCGCAGCGCTGCGAAGCGCGCGGTGCCGTAGAGAGTGATCTGCCAAGGCCTCGACGAGGGTTCACCCGCGCCATGCGCCTTCACAGGGCGACGAGTAGCGCGGACGCACCTACAGCGGCGGGTCAGTATCGGGGGTGGGTCCTTCACCCACGCCGCGGAGCCCAAGCCGCCGAACAGCCCGTCAACAGGACTGCTTCGCTCATGACTGGACGGGAGTTCCACCCCACCGAGGTCGCCTCACAGGCCCGCGCGCACCGGCGACACAAGCCTCGGGCACCGAAAGAGCGGCTCCTGTCGCCTGAGGTCGGAGATTTGCCTCAACCTGCCTCAGCAATCACGCGAAATGCAATACTCCCGTCTGCCATTGTGCCCTTCCGTACCTTCCCTCTGGTCCTTTCGGGCAGACCGCTCGGTCAGCGCGTGGCAGGGTGGCCCACCGGGACGAACGACCATTGACAGGCCGAGAATCGCTGATCAATTATCTCAACCACCGCTCGGGAAGTCGGCGCCGGACAACAGCGCGGCCGAGCGAACGCCCGCGTACGGCAGATCGGACCATGCGCCGGGTTTCTTTCTGGGATCCCCAACTCCCTCAGCACTTCAAGCGATTAGTTCAGTCCATTCGGTGCATTGCGGCGACGCGTTGGCACTCGACAGATTCCGCTGAGACATCTATCCAGTCACGGCTGTGAAAAGGCATCCCACAGAGGGGACGAGCTGGCCTTGCCCGCGAACCAAGAATTGCGTCATTCCGCCCCGGAAACGCCCGGCCCGAGACCGTCACGACCTGGACCTGTGCCGCTCGTTGACCGGACCGCTCCCCTGATGCTGTCCTTCGCGCAGCAGCGGTTGTGGGTCCTGTCGCAGATGCAGGGCGCGAGCGAGGCCTATCACATGCCCATGGCAGTGGAGCTGCGCGGCGCATTGGACCGCCCGGCGCTGGGCAGGGCCCTGGACGCGCTCGCCGCCCGCCACGAGGTACTGCGTACCCGGCTGGTCTCTGTGGCAGGCGTACCCTTCCAGCGGGTCGGCCCCGCCGACGCGGGCTTTCCCCTCACGATCACAGATCTCACCGGCACACCCGATGCCTGGCAGCAACTCGCCGTGCTCCAGCGGGAGGAGGCCGCGGCGCCGTTCGACCTGGAGCGCGGACCGCTGACCCGGGGACGCCTGGTCATGCTGGAGGCCGAACGGCACGTCCTGCTACTGACGCTTCATCACATCATTGCCGACGGTTGGTCGATGTCCGTCCTGAACAGGGAACTCGGGGCGCTGTACGCCGCTTTCACGGCGGGCGCCGAGAATCCGCTGTCCGCGCTGCCCGTCCAGTACGCCGATTACGCGGCCTGGCAGCGGCAGTGGCTCTCCGAGGACGCCGCGGAGAGCCAGAGAGCCCACTGGCGGAAGGCCCTCACGGAGGCCCCCGCACTCCTCGAACTGCCCACCGACCGGCCGCGCCCCGCCGAGCAGGACTACCGGGGCGCACAGGTACCCGTCACCCTCGACGAGGAGCTGACCGCCGCGCTGCGGGCGCTGGGCAAGCAGAACGGCAGCACCCTGTTCAAGACCGTGCTCACGGGCTGGGCGCTGACGCTTTCGCGTCTGGCGGGCACGGAGGACGTAGTGATCGGGGCGCCGGCGGCCAACCGGACGCGTCCCGAACTCGAAGGCCTCATCGGCTTCTTCGTGAACACGGTCGCGCTGCGCGTCGACCTGTCGGGCGAACCGACGGTGGCGGAGCTGGTGCGCAGGGCGGATGCGGCCGTGCTGTCGGCGCTCCAGCACCAGGACCTGCCCTTCGAGCAGGTCGTCGAGGCGGTGAACCCACCCAGAAACCTCGGGCACACCCCGCTGTTCCAGGCGATGCTGGCCTGGCAGACGGCGACCGAGGAGATGTTGGAGCTGCCCGGCTTCCAGAGCGTGCCGCTGGAGTTCCCGCGCTTCACGGCCGCGTTCGACCTGACGCTCTGCCTCACAGCGCGGGATGGCCGCGTCACGGGGGAGCTCGACTACGCGACCGCGCTCTTCGACGCGGCGACCGCCGAGCGCCATGTACGCCAACTGCTGCACGTACTGCGGCAGATGGCCGAAGACCCGGAGCGGCCCGTGGCCGCCCTGACGCTCCTGGACGAGCGGGAACTCCACCAGGTCCTGGTGGAGTTCAACGGCACCGAGCGGGCGCCGACCCCTACCGGTCTCGTGGAGCGGTTCGAGGCGCGGGTGCGCGAGCGGCCCGACCAGGTGGCGGTGGTCCATGAGGGCGAGCGGCTGGACTACGCCACGCTCGACCGGCGCGCCAACCGCGTCGCCCAGGCCCTGATCGCCCGGGGCGTGTGCACCGACCGGGTCGTGGGGCTGCACATGGGCCTCTCGGTCGACCTGGTGGTCGGCATACTCGGCGTGCTCAAGGCGAGCGGCGCGTACCTGCCGCTCGACCCCGCGCTCCCCCACGCGCGCCTGGCGGACATGGTGGCCGACTCAGGGGCCGTGCTGGTCCTCAGCGACACCGACGGCGCCCCCACCCTTAGCGCCACATCCCAGGACGACGCCGCCCCGGGCTCCGACGACGACGCGCCGTCGGCTCCCTGGCTGCGGCTCGCCTCCGTCGAGGCCGACGCCCCGCGCGACGGCGCTCCCGCGACGCCCTACCGGCGGGACGACCTCGCGTACGTCATCTACACCTCGGGGTCGACCGGCCGCCCCAAGGGCGTCGCCGCCACCCACCGGGGCATCCTCAACCTGCTGGACTACTGGAGCGACGAATTCGGCGCGACGCCGGGACTGCCGTCCGCGATGTGGCCGAGCTTCGCGTTCGACGCCTCGGTGCAGGAATTCCTGCTGCCGCTCACCACGGGCGGCGTGCTCCAGCTCGTACCGCGGGACGTCCGCGACGACCCCGAGACGCTGACCGCCTGGATGCGCGAGCACCGCATCGTGGACATCCTGCTGCCGCCCTCCTTCGTACGGTGGATCTGCGAGGCTCCCGAGGAGCGGCTGGCCGGCCTCGCGCTGCGCTGCGTCCGTACGGGCCTGGAGCCGCTGGCCGAGGACGCGCTGCACCGCATGGAGCAGGCTCTGCCCGGGCTGCGGGTGCTCAACGGTTACGGACCCACCGAGACCGCGCTGTACTGCACCGCCCAGCTCGACCCACAGCCGCTGGCGCGCCAGGCGCCGATCGGCCGCCCGGTCGCCAACACCCGCGTCTATGTGCTGGACGAGCGGCTGCGGCCGGTGCCGATCGGCGTCGCGGGCGAGCTGTACATCGCGGGCTCCGGACTGGCCCGCGGCTATCTGAACCGGCCGGACCTGACCGCCGAACGGTTCGTTCCCGATCCCTTCGTGCCGGGCGCGCGCATGTACCGCAGCGGTGACATCGCCCGCTGGCTGCCCGACGGCCAGTTGCTCTACGTCGGCCGCCGCGACCACCAGGTCAAACTGCACGGCTTCCGGATCGAGCTGGGCGAGATCGAGGCGACGCTCCTCGAACAGCGGGGCGTGAGCGAGGCCGCGGTCCTCGCCGACCGGGACGCCGCAGGTGAACCGCGGCTGGTGGCCGCCGTCGGGGTGGGTGGCGCGGCGCCCCGGCCGGTGGCCGAGTGGCGTGCCGCACTCGCCCTTCGCCTGCCGAGTCACATGATCCCCGCGGTCTTCGTCGAGCTGCCGAGGCTGCCGGTCACCGACAACGGGAAGCTGGACCGCGCGGCGCTTCTGGCTCTGGCGCACACCAGCCTTCCGGCCCAGGTGAACCAGGCGACCCCGCGCGACCACATCGAGCTGAAGCTCTATCAGATATGGCAAGGGCTGTTGCTGCGGCCCGAGATCGGCATCCGCGATGACTTCTTCGACCTCGGCGGCACCTCCATCTCCGCCATCAAACTGGCCCACGCGGTCCGGGAGGCGTTCGGCGAGGCCCTGCCGGTCCGCGACGTCCTGCTGCACCCGACCATCGAGGCCTTGAGCGGACGGCTGCGCCGGGGGGCGTCGGGTCCACCACCGGACAACCTCCTGGACTTCCGCGCGGGTGACGGGGGCGCCAGGGTCGTCTGCGTCCATCCGGCGGGCGGCACCGCCTTCTGCTATCTGTCGCTGGCCAAGGTGCTGCCCTACTCCGTGGGCGTCCACGGCATCCAGTCGCCGGGCGTCAACCCCGGCGAATCGTTCCTGCCCACGGTCGAGGCCATGGCCGCTTCGTACCTGGAGCTCATCACCCCGCTGCTCGACGCGCCGCTCGTCCTGACGGGTCTCTCGTACGGCGGTCTGGTCGCACACGAGATGGGGCGCCGCCTCGCCGCGGCAGGACACGAGCGAGTGAGCGTGGTACTGCTCGACACGCAGGGCACCGACGATCCCGAGCGCCGCGCCGCCGTCGCACCCGTGGACATGGCGGAGTTCCGCGACAAGCTGGTCAAGTTCAACGGAATGTACCCCGGCATCGACGACCGGCAGATCGAGCAGTACTTCCACATCTACAACCACAACCGGCGCACCGCCACCTCCTACATACCCGCCCCGTCGCCCGCGCGCACGGTCCTGATGCAGGCCGTCGAGAACGCGCCGGGGCCCCTGCTGGAGGAGGTGCGGGGCTTTTGGCACCGTCGCGCCGAAGGCGACTACCGGGTCGAGCCGGTGCGGTGCGACCACTGGGAGATGCTGGTGTCCGAAGCAGTGCTGCGGGTGGCCGCGACGATCGAGGCAGAGCTGACGGACCTGGCCGGGCCCCGCCCGCAGCCGACCACCACTCGGACCGCCGGTGCCGGCTCCGCACGGGGGAACTGATGGGCGCCGCACCGCACTCCCCCGCTCCCGGCCTCGCCGCCGCCGTACTCGACCGGGCTCGCCGACACTCGTCGGCCCCCGCGCTCATCGACGGCGAGCACATCCTGGACTACGCGCACCTCGACACCGCGAGCGCGGCCGTCGCCGACGCGCTGCACCGCCGCGGCGTGCGGCCAGGACAGGCCGTCGCGGTCTGCCTGCCGCGCTCCTGGCAACTGGTCTGCGCCATGCTGGGCATCCTGCGCCTGGGCGCGGTGGTCGTTCCCCTGGACGCGCAGAGCCCGCCCGAGCGGCAACACCACATCCTGACCGACTCGGCGAGCGTGGCAGTGCTCCACGGCGCCACGGCCCCGCAGCGGCTTCCCCAGGGTGTACGGCCCCTGCCGGTCGACGAGCTCCTCTCCGGCGGCGCGGGCTCCCCCGCGCCGGATCCGCGCACCTTGCCGCAGGGCCCCGCACCGGTCTCCTTCGTCTTCTACACCTCGGGCACGACAGGACTGCCCAAGGGCGTCGAGGTACGGGACTCCGGCATCGTGCGCCTGGCCCAGCCCGGCTACATCGCTCTGCGCGAGGGCGCCCGCTACTCGTGTCTGTCCAACCCTGCCTTCGACGCGCTCAGTTTCGAGGTCTGGGTGCCGCTGCTGACCGGCGGCTGCTGTGTGATCATCGACGACGGGACAGCGCAGACACCCGACGTACTGGCCGCCGAACTGGAGCGGCTGCGCATCGACACCCTCTTCGTCACCGTCGCGCTGTTCAACGCGGTGGTCGACCAGGTGCCGCACTGCTTCTCCGGCATCGGCCAGGTGCTGGTGGGCGGCGAGCAGCTCAACGCCCGGCTGATCCGCCGCTGGTACCGGTCCAACGTCACCAGTACCACCCAGCTCTACAACGTCTACGGCCCCACGGAAGCCACCACGTTCGCGCTGTGCCACGCCGTCCCGCGGGACTTCGCGGGCGATGTGGTGCCCATCGGGCGAGCGCTGCCGGGCACCGAGGCCCTCGTCCTGGCCAAAGGGCACCGCCCTGCCGAGCCCGGCGAGACCGCCGAACTGTACCTGGCGGGCGAGGCGCTGGCCGTCGGCTACCGCAACCTCCCCGAGGAGAGCGCGCGCCGCTTCGTCACCCTGGAGCGGCCCAACGGAACGCCGGTGCGCCACTACCGCACCGGCGACCTGGTCCGGCTCGATGCCGCGGGGCACGCCGAGTACGTCGGGCGCGCCGACCGCCAGGTCAAGGTGCGCGGCTTCCGCATCGAACCGGGCGAACTGGAGCGTCAGATCGTGACGCACCCCGCGGTCCGCCAGGCCTACGTCTGCACCCGCCGCGACGCGAACGGCGTCAACGAGCTGCTCGCCTACTTGATCCTCGGCGCCGAGCTGTCCTTGGACGACTTCCACCGGCACCTGGACGCCGCCCTGCCCGCCTACATGCGCCCCCACCGGATCCACCTGGTCGACGCGTTGCCGCTCAACGCCAACGGCAAGGTAGACCGGGAGGCCCTGCTGCGGCACGACGTCGCACCGTGGCGGCGCACCGGAACCACCCGGACCGGCGCCGTCCTCACCACCCGGCAGCGGGAGGTTCTCGCCCTGGCGGAACGGACCCTGGGGACCGAGGGCCTATGCCTCGCCGACCGCTGGATCGCCTGCGGCGGCGACTCGCTCAAGGCGCTGCGGCTGCGCTTCGAGGCGCGCCGTCTGTGGGGCTGCGAACTGCCTCCGTCCCTGGTCCTGCGGAGCGACTTCGCCGAGCTGGCGGCAGCGACGGAGGCATCGGCCTCCCCCTACCCGGAGGTTCCCGCACCTGGGCCGACCGGCGCCGCGGCTCCGCCCACCGCGCCGGCCACCTCCGAGCAGCAGCGGCTGTGGCTCCTGCAGCAGCGCGATCCGGCGTCCCGCGCGTACAGCGTGCCGATGGTCTTCCGCGTCGACGGCGCTGTCGACACCACCGCGCTGCGCGGCGCGCTGCGACGCCTCGTGGCCCGCCACCCCGCGCTGCGCACCTCCTTCACCGCCACGCCCGAGGGTCTGCTGCAGACGGTGCACGAGCCGTACGACCCGTGGACCGAACCTCCCGCTGAGGCCCTCCGCGACGCGGCAGGCCGAAGGGCCTTCACCGACCGGCTGTTCGCCGCGCCCTTCGACCTGGCCCGGCCCTATCTGTTCCAGGCGTGCTGGCTGCCCCGTCCGGGCGGCGGCGAACTGTACCTGCGCATGCATCACATCGCGGTCGACGGCTGGTCGCTCAACGTGCTGTTCGGCGAGCTGTCGGCCGACTATGCGGCAGCCGTCGGCCGCGCCGGGCAGATGACCACGCGACCGGCGCCGACGCCGCTCGACTACGCCCGCTGGCAGTCCGAGTGGTTCAGCAGCGACGCCTACCGCACCCAGCGGTCCGAACTGCCCACCCTGTACGCCGACTTGCCCCAGGGCCCGGCTGGTGCGGCCGATACGGCGCCTCTGGAGCCGGCCCACCGCTTGGGCGGCCCCACGGGACGGCTGCTGCACACCCTCCTCGACACGGGCCGCCGCGCCACGCTCGACCGGCTCTGTGGCGACCTCGGTCTCACCCGCTTCCAACTCCTCCTGGGCGTCTATGCCTGGAGCCTGTACGGGGTGACGGGCAGCACCCGGCCACGGATCGCCACGCCGGTGGCCAACCGGCCCGTGCAGGACTTCGAGTCCAGCATCGGCATGTTCGCGAACACCGTGCTGCTCCCCCTGAGCCTGGCCCCGCGCGAGCACTTGCGCTCCCAGCTCCTGCGCCACGGCGCCGCCACGCAGGCGGTCCTGGACCGCCAGGACGTGGTCCTCGCCGACGTCGTCGCCGACCTGCCGGGCCCGGCGGGCAGCACACCGTTCGACTTCATGTTCGTCCTGGAGAACACCGACTTCGACACACTGGCGCTGCCCGGCTGCGACATCCGTCCGCAGTGGCGGGCACCGATCGACGCCAAGTGCCCCCTGACCCTGTCGGTGGTCGAGCGGCCGACGGGCTTGGACTGCCTGTGGGAGTACGACGCCCGCCACTTCGACGCCACCGAAATGGCGGCGCTGGCCCAGCTGTTCGAGCACGGCATCGAGGCGCTCGCCGACGGCGTGGACCGTCCACTGTCCGAGCTGGTGGCACCGTTGCGCCGCCGGCTGCCCGAGCCGGGGCGCGCCGCCCCGGCACCCCTCGCGCACACCACCGTCGCCGAGGGCTTCGCCCAGCAGGTCCTGCGCACACCCGACGCGCCCGCACTGGTGCACGCGGGCCGCACCCTCACGTACACCCAACTGGATGCCAGCGCCAACGCGCTCGCCGCCGAGCTGCTGCGGCTCCACCCACAGGTGCCGCAGGACAGCGGCCCCCGCAGCGTCGCGCTGTACCTCCAGCCATCGGCCGAACACGTGGTGGCGCTGCTGGCACTGGCCCGGCTGAACCTGACCATCGTGCCGCTCGACCCCACCTATCCGCAGGACCTGCTGCGGCAGATCCTGGCCCAAGTGGAGCCCCTGTGCGTGCTGGTGGCACCTCAGGACGCGGACGCTCTCGACGCCATCGCTCCCCGCGGCCTGCCCCGCCACCGGATCCCCTCGGTGGACCAGCTTCCGGCGGCCACCCCCGCACTGCCGCCGCACGACGGCCGGCACCCGCTGTACACGCTGTTCACCTCGGGCTCCACCGGCGCCCCCAAGGGCGTGCAGGTGTCCGACCGGACCCTGTGCAATCTGCTGCAGTGGCAGCGCGACGCCGGGGGCCTGCGGGCCGCCGCCGTCACCCAGCAGTTCTCCATGCTGTCCTTCGACGTCTCCTTCCAGGAGATCTTCACCACGCTGTGCGGCGGCGGTGCGCTGCATCTGGTGCACCCGCAATGGCGCCACGACGCGCCCGCTCTGCTCGACCAGCTCGAAGCGGCCGGTACCGAGCGCCTGTTCCTGCCGTACGTGGCCCTGAACCTGCTCGCCGAGCACGGCGTGCGGCTCGGCCGCTACCCCTCCCGGCTGCGCGAGGTGATCACCGCGGGCGAGCAACTGCTGTGCACCGACGCCATCCGCCGCTGGTTCGCCGGGCTGCCCGGCGCCCGCCTGTTCAACCACTACGGGCCGACGGAGACCCATGTGGTCAGCGGCCTCTGCCTGGAGGCCGACCCCGCGAACTGGCCGGAGCGCCCGGCCATCGGCAGGCCGGTGACGGCTGCCTGGCTCCGGGTGGTCGACGAGGCGGACCAGCCCGTGTCCCCGGGCCGCACCGGCCACCTGCTCATCGGCGGCCCGATGGCCGCACCCTGCTACCTGGGCGACGAACGGCTCAACACGGAGCGCTTCGTCGAACTGCCCGGCCTGGGAACCTTCTACCGCAGCGGCGACCTGGCCCACTTCGACCGGGATGGCCTGCTGCACTACCACGGCCGCGACGACCAGCAGATCAAGCTGAGCGGCCACCGCCTGGAGCTCGGCCAGGTCGAGGCGGCACTGCTGCGCCACCCCGACGTCGTCAACGCGGCGGTGGTACGGGACGGCGAACGGCTCGTGGCCTGCCTGGAGTTCCGCGCAGAAGCCACGGCCCAGGACCCCACCAGCGCGGAGCTGTCACGCCACCTTGCGCCGCTGCTGCCGCCGTACGTACGGATCGACCGCTTCCGGCGCCTGGTGCGGCTGCCGCTCACCCCGAGCGGCAAACTGGACCGCCGCGCGGCCCTGACCGCACCCGGTGACGAACTGCCATCGCCGACCGCCCTCTCCCAGAACCCGCCGGTCCTGTCGCCGCGCGAGGCCCGGCTCACCGCACTGCTCGACGAGGTGCTCGGCCGGACCCTCGCACCCGACGAGCGCTTCTTCGACGCGGGCGCCTCCAGCCTGGACCTGATGCGCTTCCAGCTGCGCTGCACCGCCGAGCCCGGTCTGGACTTCACCGTCCCCGACCTGTTCGAACACGTCACCATCCGCCGCCTCGCCGGGTTCCTGGACGGTGCGACGCGCACGACCGACACGGCCTGGCCTGCGCACGCCGCGGCGGACGAACCGATCGCCGTCATCGGCATGGCCGTACGGCTGCCGGGCGCCGACGACCTGGCCGCCTTCTGGGAGATGGTGCGGAGCGGAGCACGCGGCGTGGAGCACTTCGAAGCGGCCGATGGACTGGTCGGCGCCCGCAGCCAGATGTCGGGGCTCCTCTCCTTCGACCCCGAGCACTTCGGCATCAGCCGCCAGGAGGCGCGGCTGATGGATCCGCAGCAGCGCCATCTGCTCATGAGTTCCGCCCAGGCGCTGGCTCATGCCGGGATCGCGGACCCGTCCGGGCAGCGCATCGGACTCGTCGCCGGCTGCGGCGAGAACACCTACTTCCAGTCCTTGCTGCGCGAGGCCGACCCGGAGCGCCTGCCGGACGGCTTCCAGCTAGCGCTCCACCACGACAAGGACTTCCTCACCACCAAGGTCGCCTACCACCTCGATCTGACGGGCCCCGCGTTCACCGCGCAGGCGGCGTGCGCCAGTTCCCTGGTCGCCGTGCACGTCGCGGCGGGGCTGCTGCGCCAGGGCGAGGCCGACGTCATGCTGGCGGGCGGGGTGCTCGTCGACACGCTGCTGACGGGCGGCTACGCGTACCGCCCTCAGCACATCTTCTCCAAGGACGGCTACTGCCGGCCGTTCAGTGACGACGCCGACGGCACGATCGGTGCCAGCGGTGTCGGTGTGGTGGTACTCAAGCCGTTGCACCTCGCGCGGCGGGACGGCGACACCGTGTACGCGGTGGTCACGGGATCGGCGCTGAACAACGACGGCGCGGGCAAGCTCAGTTACAGCGCACCTTCGCTTCCGGGCCAGCGCGAGGTGATCCGCGCCGCGCTGCGCCGCAGTGGCCGCGACAGCGCCGACCTGGGATACGTCGAGGCGCACGGCACGGGCACCCGGCTCGGCGACCCGGTCGAGGTCGGCGCGCTGCGCCAGGCCTTCGACCTCGCCGAGGCCGACCGGTGCGCACTGACCTCGGTGAAGAGCCAGATAGGCCATCTGGGAGCCGCAGCGGGAGTGGTGGGTCTCATCCGGGCCTCCCTCGCCGTCCACCACGGGCTGATCCCGCCCAACGTCGGCTTCCGCACGCTCAATCCGCAGATCGGCACCGACACGGCGCCCTTCTTCATCCCGGCCGCGGCCGAGCCCTGGCCCGCGGGACGGCCCCGGGTGGCCGCGGTGAGCAGCTTCGGCATCGGCGGCACCAACGCGCATCTGGTGCTCGAAGCAGACGGGACACAGGAACAGGAAGGCCCCGGACTCCCCCTCATTCCCTGCCTGTTGCTCTCCAGCAGCAGCACTGCCGGGCTGCGCACCGACGCCGCCCGCATCGCCGACTATCTTCAGGCACGGCCCGAGGCGTACGCCCAGGTGCTGCGCCATCTGCAGGCGGGGCGGCCCGCGCGCCGCCTGCGGGCCGCGGCGGTCTGCGCCGACGCGTCCGCGGCGGTGGACTGGCTGCGCACGGTCTCCGGTGTCGAGGTGGCGGCGCGTGAGCAGGAGTGCCGTGCCGTGGAGTACACGGCCGCTGATGTGGTGAGCGCCTGGCTGTCCGGCCGGGCGGTCCGCTGGCCCTCCGGACCCGCGCAAGCCCCCTGGGACTTCCCGCCGCCGAGCTTCGCGCTCGCCGAGTACGACTTCGAGCGCGCCACCGCCCGGACCGAGGACGCAGAAGACCCACAGCGCCTGCCCGAGACCGACTGGCTGCACCAGCCGCACTGGGTCCGGCTGAGCCGTGCCGTCACCGCGGCCGGGCCGCGCAGAGCGGGAGTGCTGGTGGCGATGACCGCCCTTCCCCTGCCGTCCGACGCACTGGCCCCCTTCGAGGCGGCCTACGACCGGGTGGTACGCGTCAGCGCTGCCGACGCCTTCACCCAACGCGCGGACCACGTCTACGAGGTGGACCCGGCCGACCCTGACGCACTGCGGCAGCTGCTCGACGCGCTGGCTCCCTCGTCGCCCGATGCGCACGAGGCCGGCATCGACTGGCTGCACGCCCTTCCGCTGGCGGTCGACGGGCGGATCGGCGAGGAGGCGCTGGAGCGCGCCCGTTGGGCCTGCCTGGACACCCCGGCCGCCCTGCTGCGGGCGGCCGGCGAGCTGTCAAGGCCGGTACGGCTGCGGGCCTGGTGGCTCTCGTACGGGGCGCAGCCCGTCGAAGGCGCTGTACAGCGGCCGGAGTTGGGGCTGCTCGCGGGCGCTGGAGAAGTGGCACCACAGGAGTGTGACCTCGCAGGACACTGGGTGGACCTGCCGGTCGCGGACCCGGCCGTCTGGAGTGGGGCGCTGGCGGCGCTGCTCTGCGGGGCCGACGCCGCGGCGGAACTGCCCCGGCGCCTCGCACTGCGGCAGGGCTACTGGTGGCGGCAGGCGCTGCTGCCGGTGCCCGTCCCTGCCGCGACGGTCTCCGCCGCACTCCCCGCTGCCCCGGCCACGTACCTCGTCATCGGCGGCACGGGAGGCATCGGTCGCTCCCTGGCCGCGTGGCTCCTGACGCACTCCGAGTGCCGGGTCGTCCTGCTCTCCCGCGGTGCGCGGCTGCCCGAGGATCTCGCCCCGTGGGCGGACCGCGTCGAGCTGGTCGAGGCCGATCTGGCCGAGGAGGCGCTCGACGTGATCCTCTCCCGGATCGCCGCGCACACGAGAGGATCCGGCGGGATCGACGGCGTGGTGCACGCCGCGGGCTCGGCGGGCGGCGGGCTGATCTCCCGGCGCGACAGCGCGGCGATGCGGCAGGCCACGGCCGCCAAGCTGCGCGGCACGCTGCTGGTCGAGCGGCTGATCGAGGACTACCAGCCGGGCTTCGCGGCGTACTGCTCGTCAGTGTCCGCGCAGTACGGCGGGGTCGGCCAGTTCGACTACGCGGCCGCGAACGGCCTTCTGGACGGCTTCGCCCGGTACCGCTCGGACGCCACCGCCACCACACTGCGGATCGGCATCGGCTGGGACATCTGGAGCGAGGTCGGCATGGCCCGGGACGCCCTGAGGTCGGACGCCCGTCACCAGAAACACCTCACCGTCGGTCTCGCGATCAAGGAGGGCCAGCGGCTGTTCGCACGGGCGCTGCAGCTCCAGCTCCCGCACCTTCTGGTGTCCACCACCGACATCGAGCGGGCCCGCGACTTCTACGCCCCGTCGGCGGCGCCGGGCGCGGTGCCGCGCACAAGGGGCGCCGACGTCCCGCAGGACGAGGCACGGCCGGAAGCGATCGCCGCCCGGCTCAGCGGCTGGCTCCGCGATTGGCTGCGGCTTGACGAGATCGACCCGGCGGTCTCGCTGTACGACCACGGCGTCGACTCGCTGACCATGCTCGACCTCGTCGCCAAGATCGAACAGCACTACGGCGTCGTCCTCGAGCTCTCCCAGCTGGGCCATCGCATCAGTCTCAACGGTGTGCTGGCCCTCGCCGAGCAGGCCGAGGCCGCCGGTCCCGGTGCGGCTCCCCCGGCCGACCAGGTGCCCATCGAGGTGTGGCAGGAGGGCACCGGGAACGATGTGGTGTGCCTGATCCACCCGGTCGGGGGTGACGTCCAGGCCTACCGTGCGCTCGTGTCGGTCCTCGACCGGCACCTCACGGTCTGTCTGATCGCCGACCCCGCGCTGCGCAGCCCCGAGCGGCCTTCCTGGTCGCTCGCCGAGCGGGCCCGTCACTACCACGCCGCGCTGCGTGCCCGCTTTCCTCAAGGTCCGTGGCGCTGGCACCTCGCGGGCTGGTCGTTCGGCGCATGGGTGGCCCACGCCGTGGCGGCCGAGGCGGAGGCAGCCGGCCACCCGGCCGCCCAGCTCGACTTGCTCGACCCGCCACCGCCGGATGCCGCGCCACACTTCCTGGCGTACGACGAGGCGCTCTACGCGGCGGTCTTCGCGCACGAGCTGAGTCAGGGCGGCACGGACGGGAACCGTGCCACGGCCGGACCGGGCCCGGAGGCGCTGGCGTACGCCGAGCGTCTGGCGCGCTGCTGCCGGGCCAACGTCGCCGCCATGGCACACCACCAGCCGCCCCGGCTGACGCGCACGCGCAGCCGCCTGTGGCTGGCGACCCGCCCGGTGGACGGCCTGCCCGTGCTGGGCTCCCCGGAGGAGCAACGGCGGCTGTGGCAGGAGCGGTTGCCGCTGCTCGACGGCTTCCACGCGCTCGACACCACGCACTACGGAGTCGTCAGGACCCCGTGGGTACAGGCGGTGGCCAACGCCGTCAACATCACGACCGGCACGGCTGCGAGCCCCCCTGCAAGGACGTCATGAGCCCCGCGTCCCCCTCTCAACCACTGCCACCGCGCTCGCTTCGGCGTACCGCCCTGGTCGGACTCGAACCGCCGGCCATCGTGTGGACGCCGTGCCCTGAGGAAGCCGGCGCGGAGGTCGCGCTGAAGCCCTGACTGTCGTCGTCAGCCCCTCCCGGACCCCCGTTCCTCGGAACGGGGGTTTTCCCGGGAGGGGCTTTGCCGTGTGGCTGCAAGGGCGTGGTGCTACGGGTAAGGATCAGCCACACACCCGTAAAGGCCGTAGAGGATGTTCGAATAGCCGCCTAGCTCACGTCCGCAGAAGCGTGGGCGATTTTGCCGGAAAAAGGCCAGGAGTCATTCCGCAGAGCGGAATATGACATGCCGGTGACGGGACGCAACGCTCCACTTGTGGAGATTTACCCGACATTTTTTTCATTAGCGACATTCGGTTGTTTTCGAGCTGCGGGCGATCCGTTCAGGCCATTAATCTCGCTCTCGCCGCCACAGGCCGGAAAGCAACTTCCGCATAACGGAAGTATCTGTTTCTGAGTCTCGGAGATCTCTGCGCGGCCCAGTCCACTCATACGGTGCCGTCGCCCATCCCGCGATCGTCCGTTCCGCGCAGAGTCCCTGCGAGCCGTAGTGGCGGCATCACCCAAAAACAGTCCTATTCCCAGGGGGGAAACGGGAGTATGAGCACGCGAAGAAACTTCATTGCGGCGACCACCACCGCAGCGGCGGCAGCGACTTTCCTGACCGGAACGGGAGCCGCTCCGGCCGGAGCGGCTGCCCCGGACGCGACGGCTCCGGCAGGCAACGGGGACGCCGCCGGCGACCAGCTCACCGCGCGCGGCAACATCCTTCAGGTCGACACCGACATGCGCACCAACTACGACAAGCTGCGGGTCGGGGTGACGCAGCAGCTGACGCCGGTCATCGTGGTGGAGAACGGCATGCAGGGCGGTAAGTACACCCTGGTCCTGGACGGTCAGCGGTTCGTGGAGGAGCCGATCGACCAGATTTTCCAGCTGGCGAAGTCCATCGCACACGTCCCGCTCGGGATCTTCTCCGTCATCGCGCCCTACCTCGACCCACGCATTCCGGCGGGGCAGAAGGACATGTACGCCCGGGATCTGGCGATGACCGCGTACGTGGGGCCGGGCAAGACGGACTGGGTCGACCCGCTGACGAAGTTCGTCGCCGACCTCGACACCGCCCGGCGCACCCTCGAACAGGCCGGTCTGCCCACGGACTTGAAGGTGTCCTGCGCACACATCCTGGACTCGGGCATGACGTACGCGAACGACATCATCCGGCGCCGTACCTTCGACATGAAGGGCTTCGAGGATTTCACCGGCAAGGTCGGCGACGACATCAAGCAGAACATGTACTGGGCGGCGAAAGTCCAGATCGAGGCCGTCAAGGATCTCTTCACCCGCTGGAAGTCCAAGGTCGGCGCCGACCGCTGGCACGAGCTGTACGTGGTGGTCCTGTCGATGTGGACCACCAGCGAGCTCAACCAGAACTCGATCATCATCAAGCACTTCATGGACAACGGGATGGCCGACAGCCACCTGATCGACCTGCCCTGCCAGGCCCCGTCGATCGCGAACGCGGTCGATGTGGCCCTCGACAACCTCGCCCGCATCGTCCAGGACAACATCGCGGCCCAGATGGTGTTCTCCACCGACCAGCAGCTGGCCGACGCCCTCAAGGGCAGGCCCGACCTGCTCTCCCAGGAACTCCTGAAGCTGCTGGGTGACACCGGCGCGACCGCGTCCACGGCGTCGCTGGCGGCCTGCCCGTTCCACTCCAAGCTGAAGGCACAGCAGGCCGTGCGCTCCGTCGCCGTCTGACCCTGCGACCGTCCCGAAAGACCCGGCGGCTCCCCGCCCCATCCCTTCACCCGGATGGGGCGGGGGCCGTCGCCCATTCCCGGGGGAAAACCATGACCATGCCCTCTGTGTCCTCACGACGAAAACAGGTGTGGCTGCTGGCCGGCGTCATTTTGCTGGCCGTCAATCTCCGCGCGGCGATCACCTCCGTCCCGCCGATCCTGTCAGCCCTCGAGAACGCCTTACGACTGTCGGCGACAGCCGTCGACGTACTCACCACGCTGCCCGTGCTGTGCCTGGGCCTCTTCTCCTTCCTCGCGCCCCGCCTCGCCCGGCGGATCGGGGAACGGGGCGCTGTCAGCTGTTCTCTGGGCCTGATCTCCGCCGGGGCCGCGCTGCGCGCCCTCCCATGGCCGGTGGCGCTGTATGCGGGAACGGTTCTGGCCGGTAGCGGGATCGCGCTGGGCAACGTCCTGATCGTCGCCGTCATCAAGCGCCACTACACCGCCCGCCTCGGCACCATGACCGGGCTGGCCATGATGCTGATGGCCCTCTCAGGGGCGGTGGCGGCCGGCCTCGCGGTCCCGGTGTCCCAGAGCGCGGGCTGGCAGATCGCACTGGCCCTGTGGGCGCTCCCGGCCGCTGTCGGCTCCCTCGCCTGGGGAGCAGCCCCGGGCGACGAGGACCGTGCAGTCACCGCGACGGCCAGGAAGGCCGAGCCGACCGGACAGGGAAATCTGCTGCGCTCGCCGGTGGCCGGAGCGATCATCGCGTTTCTGGGTCTTGTGTGTCTGGCGTTCTATGTCCTGGTGGCGTGGCTGCCCGAGATCATGCAGTCCCGGGGGTATTCGGCGGCGACGGCGGGCACGATGATGTCCGTGATGCTCGCTCTGGGGGTGCCCCTGGGGCTGGCGATGCCGGTGGCCGCCGCACGCATGGACCATCAAGGGCCCCTGGTCGTGGCCGTGTTCGCCGCGAAGGTCGTGGGGCTGAGCGGTATCTGGTTCGCGCCGTCCGCAGGCTGGGCGTGGGTACTGATCCTGGGCATCGCGACGGGCGGGGCGTTCCCGCTGGCCATGACCTTGCTGAGCCTGCGCACCACGGACGCGGCGACGACGGCGCGGCTGTCGGGCGTCGCGCAGTCCGGCGGCTATCTCCTGGCCGGCTTCGGCCCGTTCGCCATCGGCTTCGTGCACAGTCTGAGCGGCGGCTGGGATGTCCCGCTGATGGTGCTCCTGGTCCTGGCGGTCCCCGAGCTGCTGGCCGGGCTGTACGCGGCACGGCCCGGCGTGGTGCGGGTCCTCCAGCGAGGACGGCACGGCGAGGGGCAGGCCAGTACAGCGCGGCCGGTCGTCTTCGTCCCACGCCAGCGCAGCACTTCCGCCACGCCGGGCCGCCCGGTCCGCGAAGAGCACTGAGCGCAACGGAAAACCCCCGCTCCTCCCCGGTTGTCCGGGGAGGGGCGGGGGTTTTGCGCTGGTCAGGCGCTGTTTCTTCGGCGGGCGTAGTGGCGGGCGACGCGTACCCGGTTGCCGCAGCCCTCCCGGGAGCACCAGCGGCGCGAGCCGTTGCGCGAGGTGTCGAAAAAATACAGGCCGCAGTCGTTGGCGCAGGTTCGCAGCCGGTCGGGGCCGCGGGTGAGGAGGGTGAGGTAGCTGACGGCGGCGAGATGACCGATGAGGTGGGCGGGGTCGTCGATATCGAGGTGTTCCACCGGCCCGGTGGGGGTCAGTTCGTGACGCGTGCGGCCGTGGCTCAGCAGGGAGTTGAAGCGGGTCAGCGCGTTCGGGTCGGCGGGGTCGGCCAGGAACTGGGTGAGGATGTCGCGGGCGCGGCGGATGACGGTGAACGCGTAGTCGTCGGCGGACTGGTAGGGGTCGGGGTAGTCCTTGAGGTGGCCGCTGGTGTGCAGCCAGCGGTTGAGGGCGGCCCGGGTGTTGATCAGGTCGATATGCCCCGTGCGGTCGCGGTAGCGGGTATTGACGAGGTCCAGGGCGGCGGGTTCACCGGGCAGCGGGCGCAGGTCTTCGTGCAGGGGCATGACAGAAGGGTTCCTTTCCGGGCGGAACATGGCAGGAGGAAGGCGCAGCAGCCTGTCCCGAAGGGGGATGAGGCTGCCGCGCCGGGGAGTGCGGTTTATTCAGCCGCCCGAGGGGACGGGTGTCCAGGTGGCTTCGGGAGTGCTTTCGTAGCGCTGGCGCAGTGGGGCGCGGCGGAGCTTGCCGATGCCCGTCTTGGGGATGTCGTCCTTGCCGACGGGCAGCAGGCGGGCACCGGTGATGCCGAAGCGGGCGGCGAGCATGCCGTGCAGGGTGCCCAGTTCGACCGGGGTGGCGTGGCCGTTTTTCGGGTGGAAGAACACGGCGAGGTTTTCCCCGGCCGTTGTCGTGACGGGAGTGGCCACCGTGTAGGTGGGGGCGGCGATGTCGAGTTCTTCCACGGCGGCTTCGATTTCGTGGCCGTGGTAGATGACGCCGGCGAGGGTGATCCGGTCGTCGGCGCGGCCGGTGACGGTCAGGATGGTGCCGTCGATGGAGCCGAGGTCCCCGGTGGTGAACCAGCCGTCGGGGGTGAAGGACTGCCGGGTCTGGTCGTCGCCGTGATGGTACCCGTCGGTGACGGTGGCGCCGGCGACCTGGACGTGGCCGACGGTGTTCTTGTCGGCCAGGGTGCCGTCGTCGGTCACGATGCGGATGCGGGTGCCGGGTTGGGGGCGCCCGACGGGTACGTAGCGCCGGCCTGGATGTTCGGTGAATGGGCAGTCGGTGACGCCGGAGGAGGTTTCCGACATGCCCCAGCCCGGATACATGGCATCGCGCGGCAGCCCGTACGGAGCCAGGCCGGTCATGAAGTCCTTGATGACGCCGGCTCGGAGAGGTTCCCCGCCGTTCATGATGTAGGTCAGACAGGTCAGATCCCACGGGGCGCCGCTGCCGTCCCGCAGGGCGTCGTTGACGAGGGCGAACGCGTAGTTGGGCGCCCAGGTGCAGGTGATGCGGTGGGTGTGGATGGTGTCCAGCCAGCGCAACGGGCCGTTCAGGATCCACGGTTGGGGTGCGTGGACCTGGTAGGCGCCCAGGTAGGTGTCGCGGGTGTGGAACATGACCAGGCCGCCGACGTGGTCCAGCGGCATCCAGTTGAGCGTGCGCCGGCGGTGGTCGAGGCGGTTGACGTGGGCGGTCGCCGTCGTGCGGGTCAGGATGTTGCGGTGGGTCAGGCGCACGGCCTTGGGGGTGCCGGTGGAGCCGGAGGTCAGCAGGAGCAGCGCGAGGTCTTCGGGCCGTCCCTGGTGATGATGCGGGTCGGGGGCGTGGCCGAGGAGGTATGCGTAGGTTCCGGTGGCATAGGGAGTCATACCGGCCGGGACGGTGCGTCCGCTGCCCGTGATGAAGCGGGGCTGCCGATAGACGGTCCACACCTGGTCGAGCAGGCCGTCCCGATCGGGCACCGGCAGCGGGACGTAGCCACCCAACTGGCAGGCCCAGTAGGCGGTGACCAGCTCCTGGGGGTCGGGAGTGTCGAGAAGGATGATGTCGCCGGGCTGGTTGAGGGTGCGGCGCAGGCCGGCGAGTATTCTCCGCGCGTCGTCCAGCAGTTGGCTGTAGGTGAGCGCGGTGTGGGTGCCGTTGGTGTGCAGGAAGACGATTTTCTGCCGGCCGTGGCACCGCGCGGTACGTATCAGTGCGTCGGCGAGGGTGGCCACGGCGGGGGTGATGGCGGGGCCGCCGTCGAGGAGTGCCTTCCCGGTCATGAGGCTGCCTTCACCGGCTGCGGCGCCACGGGGGCGGGGGCCGGCTTGGTGCCGGTGAGGGTGAAGGAAGCCAGCGCTGCGAGGCCGAGGGCGGCGGTGAGGATGCCCATGGGCACGGCGGAGGTCCTTCCTGCCAGGCCGACCAGCGGGACCATGGCGGCGCCGATGACGTGCTGGAAGAAGCCGATGAGAGCGGCAGCCGACCCGGCGATGTCGCCGTGGTCGTTCATGGCCAGCCCCATGGAGGTCGGCATGATCAGGCCGACGGAGGCGACCATCACGAACAGTGCGATGAGCAGCGCGGCCAGTGGGGCACTGGCGACGGCACAGACGAAGGTCGCCACACCTCCCAGGGCGCAGGCGGTGACTCCCGCCCCGAGAAGACGCCGGGGTCCGGTCCTGTGGACGATTCGGCCGGTGATCTGGGCGGCTGTGACCAGACCGAGGGCGTTGACGCCGAACACGTAGGAGAACCCCTGCGGGGACAGGCCGTGGATTTCCTGCAGGACGAAGGGGGCGCCGGCGATGTAGGCGAACATGGCGGCGAATCCGAACCCGATCGACAGCAGGCAGCCCACGTAATTGCGGTCGGCGAGCAGGGTCTTGAAGGCCCCCTTGGCTGCCGGGCCCCGGCGGCGGTTCGCGGCGGGATGCGTTTCGGGCAGGAACATCGCGCAGGCCAGGCCGATGACGACCCCGGCCAGAGCCAGGGCCAGGAAAATACCGCGCCAATCGGTGAAGCGCAGCAACTGCCCACCGGCCAGCGGGGCGAGGGTGGGCGCGAGTCCGGTCACGAGGATCAGAGTGGAGAACAGGCGGGCGGCCGCTGCACCTTCATGGCGGTCGCGGACGATGGCGGAGGCGATGACGATGCCGGTGGCGCCGCCGATGCCCTGGATCAGCCGCAACATCACCAGCAGCCAGATGTTGGGGGCGAAGGAGCAAGCCACCCCCGCGGCGATGAACAGGAGCAGTCCGGCCATGAGGGGGCCGCGTCGCCCGAGACGGTCCGAGATGGGTCCGGCGATCATCTGGCCGGTGCCGAGCCCGACCAGGCAGGCGGTCAGGGACAGTTGGGTGGCGGAAGCCGAGGCGGGCAGCTGGTCGGCGATCTGCGGCAGGCTGGGCAGATAGGTGTCGTTGGCCAGGGGCCCGAGCGCCGTCAGGGCTCCCAGAAGGACGGTGAAGCGGACGGTGCCTTGGGTTTTCGTCATCGTTTTCTCCAGGGCCCCGGCCCGTGTGCAGCAGGGCCGGGGCTGTAGGGGGAAGGTCAGTAGGCGAGGCTGATACGGGCGCGGATCGCGGAACCCCGCTCGACCTCGTCGGCGAATCCGATCGCGAAGTCGGGGATGCTGATCTTCGAATCGCCGTTCGCGTCGGTCAGCAGCTCATCACCGCCCTTGCGGTAGGCGCCGGTCCGCTCCCCTGGCTCGATCAGCTTGGGGGGCGAGACGAACGTCCAGTCCAGGTCACTGACCTGCCGGTACATTTCCAGCGCCTCGTTCTGGGCGGAGGCGTTCGCCTTCCACATCTCGGGGAAGTGCGGTGAGTCAATGACGCGGACGCCGGGCGCCGTCAGCAGACTGCCGGCGCCGCCCAGGACCACGAGGCGCGTGATGTCGGTCAGGCGCAGGCCGGAGATGAGGGCTGCGGTGGCACCCACGATGATGTCGCGGTCGTCGTCGTTTCCGCCGTGGCGGGGGCCGATCGCGGAGACCACCAGGTCGTGGCCTTCGGCGAGGGCGGCAACCGTGCGGGCGTCCCGGACATCGCCGGCCCGGGCGGTGTAGTTCCCGGTGGTGGTGGTGGTGTTCCCGGTACGCGTGACTCCGGTGACGTGGTGGCCGCGTGTGATGAGTTCGTGGGTGATCGTCGAGCCGATGTTCCCGGACGCGCCGAACAGAAGGACTCTCACGGGTTTCCCTTCGCACTGCAGACAGAGGGGCGCGGACGCGCCTTAGTTTTCGTTGAGGAAATCGGGCTGGTCGTGAGTGATCTCGTCCCAGAGCAGCTCAAAACTGAAGCGGGCCAGCTGCGTATCGCCGAACCCCTGGGCGGCGGCCTCGGCCTGGGCGGCGGTGAAGGCGTGGGGTTTTCCGGCAGCGTGGGCCAGCAACTGCACCTGGGCGCAGGAGTCGTAGGTGAAGAACCGGTGGACGGCTTCCTCGACCGAACCGCCGACGGTGATCAGGCCGTGGTGACGCAGCACCAGGGCGCTGTTGTCCCCGACGCGGGCGGCGATGTCGCGGCCCTGCTGCACGGTGACCGAGGGACCCTCGTACGCCTCGTACAGGGCCTGGCGGCCGTGGAAGGCGGCGGATTCCTGGTCGATGGGCTCCAGCAGCCGGCCCAGCGAGCCGAGCGCGCGGGAGTGGGGCGTGTGGGCGTGCGCGATGGCGTGCAGGTCCGGGTACTGCTGGTGGATCGCCGCGTGGATGACGAACGCGGACGGATTCACCTTCCGCACTCCCGCCACCACGCGGCCTTCACTGTCGACACGGATCAGGTCGGCGACGGTGACCCGGTTGAAGGACACTCCGAACGGGTTGACCCAGAACTGGTCGGTGTACTGGGGGTCGCGGACGGAAATGTGTCCCGATATTCCCTCCCCGAAGCCCTCGCGGCCGAACAGGCGCAGCGCGGCGGCCAGGCGCTGCTTGACATGGCGGCGGTGCTCGGTGACGGTGGCGAATGTCGTGTCGGCGGGGATGGGCAGCCCGGTGGCCGTATCCGCGAGGAACACGGGGCGCACGTCTTCACGGGTCACGGTGGTCTCCTTGAGTCAGGCGCTCAGCAGCGCGGGCGTCAGCGAGGCGGCCGCCCGGTGGGCGGTGATGGCATCGGCGATGTCGCGGGCCCGGTCGACCAGCGAGGGAATTCCCCAGGTGAAGAACAGGGCGCCGGCCGCAAGGTCGCCCAGCGCGTACAGACACGGATCCGCCTGTCCTGCGACCGTCAGACGGCTGGTGGCACGTTCGATGGCCAGCCCTCCATAGGGGTGGACGGCCGCGTTGCGCGAGCGCAGCAGCGAGGTGACCAGACCCTGGGCCGCGTGCGGGATGCGCTGGGCGGAAGGGCTGATGGTGTTGACGATCCGGTCGGCCGTGAAGGTGCCGTCGGCCGTGGTGAGCGTGAAACGGGTACTGCCTTGCGGGACGACATGGCGCAGCCCCCCTTGCACGGACAGCTGTCCTGTGTCCGCCAGCTCCAGCAGCAGGGCGGCCGAGGCGGGCGGCATCGGGCAGCACAGGCTCATCAGCGCCCGGTGGTGCCGGCGCAGCAGATACTTCTTGTCCCGCTCGGCCAGCAGCGGCCACACGTCGGGCCCGGTGTCGGGAATGGCCCGCTGCAATATGCGCAGCCCCAGATCCGTGTCGTCGACCAGTGACAGCTGACGGCGCAGCCGGTCCAGCGGCTTTTCGGTGAACATGGAACCGATTTCCGCGACAACCCTGCCGGGGTCACAGTCGGCCTGGACGAGTTCGCTGCGGCACATGGCGGCCAGCTCGGCCAGCGACAACGTCCCGCCCTGCGCCGCGAGGGCCCGCATGCGCGGCTGGGTCAGGTTGGTCACCGTGAAGTCGGCCTGCCGCTGCCGCACCGCGGGAAGCACCCCGTTGCGGGAGACCATCGTGATACTGCCTTGATGGCCCCTCGCCGCCAGGTACCGCACGGTGTCGACGGCCGTCAGACCGCTGCCGAGGATCGCCACGTGATCGTCCCCGCCGATCTCGTGAAGCCGGTCGACCGCCGGATACGGGTCCCCGAGATACCCCTCGGTGCCCGCCAGACTGTAGAGATCCTCCGGCGCTCCCCTCCCTACGCACAGCACGGCGTAGTCGAAGACACGGGCCCGGCCGTCCTTCGTCTGGAGCATGACCCGCCGCGCACAGCGTGCGGCCGAGGTCACCGGCGCGCCGATCAGATCGACACGCCAGCCGTTACGGCGCAGCCTGCCCATGGCACTGTAGGCGGTGTTTTCGAGGTATTCGCCGTAAATGGTGCGGGCGACGAAGCGGGCCCCGGAGTGCGGGTCGGACACGGAGATGCTTGTCGCGATCCGGTCGCGGCCGGCGAGCCAGTACGCGAAGTGCTCCGGATCCCCCGCGCGTACCGACATGTCGGCGGGCACCATGTTGATCGTGAGGGCTTCGGTGTCGACCTGGTAGGGCCTGCCCCGCCACAGGTGCGGGGACGGCTCGAACACGGTCAAAGAGCCGGGCGCCAACGTGGCGGCGGCCAGCGCGTCGAGCAGGCACACCGCCGCTGCGCCGCCCCCGACGACGGCGATGGATGATCCCCCGTTCATCACTCACGCTCCGGGGGCAGAAAAGAAGTCGCGGAGCGACACGGTGAAGTCGTCGCGGCCCTGCTCGTAGGTGATGCAGTACTGGCGGGGGTAGAACCCGGCGTTCTTCCACGCGGCAGGCTGGTTGACGGGGAAGCAGCCGTTCGCGTTGGTCCCGGCGGCGAGGCCCGTGAACCACGCCCTGGTGATCATCGGCTCCTCGAACAGGAGGTCTCCGTCCCACCCTCCGTACATGAAGGTGTGCGTGAACGGCTGGCCATGCCATTCAGGGGAGTCGTCGGTGTCCATGAGGTGGTTGCCCATGGCGCCTTCGGCGGCTTCCTTGTGGTCCATGTAGCCGGCCGGCATGTACGGCGCGGGGATTTCCTTGGTGGCCGTGGCGTAGTCGTCGCAGTTGATGACGAGCCCGCACGGCCCGGTACGGATCGCGTCCCGCACCGACTTGGGCTTGAGGTAGAAGTGGAAATCGAAGTGCGGCACGTCGTAAATGCCAGCCATGCCGTGCCCCTTCGGGTTGTAGTTGGTCAGCACCCACTGGGAGGACAGGCCCGGCGCTGCGGTGCCGGTGGCCAACGGCAGGGCGAGGGGGTGCTCATAGCCGCCGACGCATTCGGTGTCCTGGTCCATGCGCCCGTCACCGTTGACGTCGTAGCAGTGGTGACGGTCGTTCATGTCGGTGGGCAGCCCCGCCAGCGCATCGCGGGTAAACGTCACCCCGACCGCGTAGGGGGTGCCGTCCTGATTGGTCTGGGTGTAGGAGCGCAGGTTGCCGTTGCCGAGATCCTGGGCGGGGCCGAACGCGGCACACGGCCCTTCGTACGACCGGGTGCGCTGCTTCAGGGAGGCGGCGGCCTCGGGCGCAACGGCGGTCGTCTTCCCGCCGTCCATGCTGTCGGTAACGCACATGAACGTGGTGGTACTGGCACCGGTGGCGTGCGCGGTGGGAGTGGTGAGCATGCTCGTGGCCATCAGGGCGGCGGCGAAAATACGGGTGCGGTTCATGAGGCGGCGCTTTCGGTGTCGAGGCGGTGAAAACCACCACCGAGGAAGATCAGCGGAGTGTGCGCGGAGCCGGCAGCACCCAGGGCGACGGCCTCGCCGATCACCTGGACGTGGTCACCGACCGCGTGGTGGTCGTAGTAGCGGCACTCCATCCACCCGGCCCCGGCGAACAGCAGCGCTCCGGTGTGCTCTCCGGGACGGGTGGCGGCGGTGCGCAGGGCACGGTCCCGCTCGGGCCGCCGTCCCGCGAACGTACGGGCCGTCTCTTCCGCGTCCGCGCCGAGGATGGAAACGGCGAATACGCGTGAGGCCAGCGCATCGGCGAGGAATTCGGAGTCCGCCCGGAAACTCAAGCTCACCAGTGGCGGAGTGAGGGACAGTGAGGCGAGAGAGTTGACGGTGATCGCGTTGTGGCGGCGGGCACCGGCCCGTGTGGAGCGGCAAGTCGTCGCGATACACACACCGGTGGCGAACTGGCGCATGACGCTGCGCAGGTCATCAGTCACGGGAAAAACCTCCAGAGCGTAAGCAGGAGGGCAGCCGGGCGCCGACGGGGGAAGGGGGAGACGGCACCCGGCTGCGTCTGTGGGAGACCCTGCGGTCAGCGGTCCTCGGCCCAGCGGCCCCGGGTGAAGCCGTCCAGGTCGTAGTCGCCCATCGCCTTGTCGACCTGGGCGCCGTAGGCGTCCAGCAGCCCCATCGCCTGCGCGGCGTTGGCGGTGTCCAGACGCACCTGGTCGGGGCCGCCCGCGTAGTTCAGCTCGTACAGCTCATGACGGCCGCCGAACTCGCTGCCGATCGCGTCCCACGCCAGCTTGAACAGCTTGATCCGCTCCTCGGCGCCGCCTGCCGAGCCCCGGTAGAACCGGTCCAGCAGCGGACGCAGCTCGGTGTTCTGCAAGTCCTTGTAGCTGGAGCCCGTCATCAAGAGCGAGCCCGCCAGGTGCTCCTCGAAGAAGTCGTGGACCCGGCGCCAGGACAAGGGGGCCAGCACCCGGTGGCTGGCGGCATATTCCAGCTTCGGCAGCACCGTTCCCGCCGGGCCCTCCTCGGGGTCCATCGCCATGGCGGTGGTCATCGCCCACGTCAGATGACGCCAGGCGAGGAGTTCACCCAGCCCGGCCTTGACCCCCCTGAAGTCCTGGGTGCCGTTCATGCGAGTGCCCTTGTCCAAGAGTCCCGCCATGAACTCCAGCTTGACCGCCATGCGGATGGCGCCCTGGAAAAAGCCGCGCGACAGCAGGCCCGAGCGGGGGAAGTATTCGTGGATCTTCTCGGTGTCCCGGTAGATCAGCACGTTTTCCCACGGGATGAACGCGTTGTCGAAGACCAGGACCGTGTCGTTCTCGTCGAACCTGCTGGAGAGCGGACTGTCGAACGGAGAGGCGGCCTTCTTCTCGTAGGAGGGACGGCAGATCACCTTCAGGCCCGGGGTGTTCATCGGCGCGATGAACGCCAGCGCCATGTCCTCTGCCTTGCCCTTCTGCAGGTTGCCCAGGTGGATCTGACCCACGAACGCCGCGTTCGTCAGGGCCGAGCCGGTCGCCATCAGCTTGGCTCCCTCCACCACGATGCCGTCATCCCGCTCCTCGACGACCGTGATGAACACGTCCGAGATCTCGTGCGACGCCCGGTTGCGGTCCACCGGCGGGTTGACGATCGCGTGCGAGACGGCCATGCCCTGCTTGACGTACTTCTCGTACCAGGCCCGCGCGTTGGAGTCGTAAGGGGCGTAGAAGTCCTGGGTGGAGACGAGGCCGGCCATGAAGGAGGCCTTGTAGTCGGGCGTGCGGTTCATGAACCCGTAGCTCATGCGCGCCCAGTGCTCGATCGCGTCACGGGCCTTGAGCAGTTCCTCGGCCGAGTGCGCGGGGGTGAAGAACCGGTGGACGCGGTGGCCGGTATACCGGTCGACCGTCGTCATCAAGTCCTTCGTCTCCGGCGCGTGCAGCGCGTCGTACAGGTGCGCGGACGACTTCGCGGCGCCCGCGAACGCCGGATGGGTGGTGACGTCCTTGACCACCTCCCCGTCCACGAAAACCTGACGCCCGTCCCGCAGGCTCTCCAGGAAGGAGTCCCCCGTCATCAGCTCGTTGGGCGCCTCATCGGGCGTGGGTACAGCAGACATGTCCGGTCCCCTCCGAAAAAATGGACATGCGGAAGAAAGAGGTGCTTTCCGACAGGCCGGAAGGGACAAAAAGGCTCCTGGCGTCCCCCGTGACGCACTTCTCCCGCACAGCAGCGGTCACCTCAAGGACCCGTCGAGCCCTCCTTGAGGTGTTTACGAAGCTAACACATCACGTAAGCGTCGATAACACCCCTGGGCAGGAAAAAGCCCCGCCCAACCCGGACGGGGCCCTTCTGAGCTGCGAAAATCTAAGAATCAAGCGACCGCGACAACGCCTGCACCACTTCCTCCTCCACCGTCACGGTTCCCGACAGCGTCCCCACCAGCGCCCGCGCCAGCACCGCCGCAGCCGCCTGGCCCGCATCCCCGTCCCCCTGCGCCTGACCCGTCACCTTCCCGAGGACCGCATCACGCACCACCTCGGACACCGCCAGATCCCCGAACAGCTCGGGGAACGACAGCATCATCAGGCACACTCCCACGTTCGCCGCCAAAATCGCCTGGCCCGCGACCGCCGGTGCCAGCACGAGCCGCCCGGCCGCTTCGCACCGCCGCAGCACTCCCAGCAGCAACGCCTGAGCCTCCTTGACCGCCTGGGGCTTCGGCTCCCCGTCCGGCGTGAACATCAGCCGATACAGATGCGGGTTCTCCAAGGCGAAACGCACGTGACTGTCCCACGCCGTCCGCACATCCGCCACCGGATCTTCCGTCCGGGGGTTCTTCCGCTTACTGGCCAGAAAACGCTCAAAGCCACGGTCCGCCACCACCGCCATCAACCCCCGCTTCCCTCCGAACTGCCGGGAAATCTCAGGGGCCCCCACCTGCGCCTTCGCGCAAATCGACCGCGTGGAGATCTCCTCCGCGCTCTGCGAAGCAATCAGCTCGGTCGTGGCGGCCAGAATGCGCTCTCTCGCTGTCGACATGAAGCCATGCTAACAGTTCATGTACGAACCGCTAACGCGTCTGACCAGGGGAAACCATCAACCCGCACAAACGGAACCATCGTCACCGTGTACACCCCGCTTACGTCTTGTGTTAGCGTCGCCAACACCACAGGGCGCTCATCAGCGCTCCTGCCTTCCACATTCTTCAAAGGGGACCCCATGGGCACCACCACGCTGCGCCAGCTCAACGAGTTCGACGAGACCCCCGCCGCCCTTGCCGACGCCACCGTCATCCTCATCGACTTCCAGAACACCTACACCCACGGCACCATGGAACTGGACGGATGGAAGAGCGCCGTCGCCGAAGGCAAGCGCCTCCTTGACGCAGCCCGCGCCGCAGGCGCCCCCGTCATCCACGTCCAGGACAAGGGTTACCAGCCCGACACCGAGGACGGTCAGATCGTCGCCGACCTCGCCCCCATCGCCGGGGAAGGCCGCGTCATCAAGTCCGTCCCCAACGCCTTCCACGAGACCGACCTCGCCACCCTCGTCAAGGAAGCCGGACACGACAACGTCATCCTCGCCGGCTTCATGACGAACATGTGCGTCCTGTTCACCGCCCAGGGCGCCTTCCTCAACGGCTTCCGCCCCACCGTCGTCGCCCAGGCCTCCGCCACCCGGTCCCTGCCCACCACCGCCGCGGGCCAGGAGCACATCTCCGCCCAGCAGATCCACGACGGCGCACTCGCCACGGTCACCGAGCTCTACGGCGTCGTCGTCCCCACGGTCGACGACCTCGCCTGACAGCCCCTGGGCACCGTCGGGGGAAGCCGGACGGAGCTTCCCCCGACGGCCTTGCACCACCCAAGGCGCCCCGCTTTCCGATCGTGCCGGAGACGGGGCGCTGTTGTGAGTTTCGAGCGGGAAGGTGGTGCGGTGCGAATCCCATGGCCGCGCAGCAGCAAGCACCATGCCCCCCTCGGCGCGGAATCGGCTGCTGAAACGCCAGATGCGCGGCCGGCCCGCCCCGATCTTCTTCGCAAGCGTGCCCTGCTCACACGACGACTGCAGCCCACCTGGGTCAGCGGCCGGTGCGTCAAGTGGGCTGCCACGCCTCGGACTTGGCACGAGACGCTCATGGGGAATCGGTGGTCGGCTCGGGCGTGCCGGCTACGCCGACGCACGCCTCGTTGCCCTCGGGGTCGGCCAACACCCAGTTCGCCGGCGCGTCGGCATCGTTCACCAGACGGCCACCAGCCGCGAGCGCGGCGGCTATCCGTGCCTCGGCCTGGTCGTAGGGCACCCACACATCGACGTGTACCCGGTTCCGCTGGGGGCGCGGTGCGTCCATCTGCTGAAAGTAGAACGGTGCCCCGCGGCGGCGCGGATCTATCAGGTCCTCACCGCTGCCCGCGCGGTCCTGGTAGCCGAGCAGAGCACGCCAGAACGCCACCACGCCGGGACCTTCGAGCGCATCGATGGTGACCTGGACGGTCTGCACGGCCGACGGATCGGCCGGTATGCCCAACCTACGAGCCACCGCCGAGACCTGCCGGGCGAGCTCCACGTGCCGTTCGGTCAGCCCGTAGTAGTCACCCGTGACCGTGATCAGCCGTACGAGCACGCCCTCCTGCCGCATGTCGATGTCCGGATACTCCTCCCCCACACCGGGCAACTCGCTGATCGCCTGCACGAACTGGGCGCCGACCGCGAACGACGCGGTACGGAAGTACGCACACGCCCCCTCGCCCACGACACGCCAATCCTCCACGCCGACGGTCCCGTGGAATTGCTGCGGCCTGATGCGCACGATCTTGCTCGCTTCGTAGCTCATGTGATCAACGTAGCGCGCAGGTCCCACCTTGATCCGGCAGACCGACGGGGGCGAAACCCGCAGATTGATCACGGCCCAGTACGCCCCCCGGGGAGGCCTTCGCGGCCAGGGTGCGTAGGGTTCCCGGTCGCGCAGATGATGGCGCTGTGCGAGACCGGCACGCGTGGGCTGCTCGACGCGATATTCGGGCCCAAGCACCACAGCGTGGCTCCACGCTCGCCCACTACGCGGGCTGCTCACCCACGGATACTGGCGCTTGTAACGCCTTGACCCGTAAGGAGCCTTGCCATGTCCGCCGAGCCATTCGAGGTCAGCGTCACCGAAGCCGAGATAGCGGATTTGCGTGAACGATTGCGACGGACGCGGTGGCCCGAGCGCGAACCGGTTGACGACTGGTCACAGGGCTTGCCGCTGGCGTACGCCCAGGAGCTGTGCCGCAGTTGGGCCGAGGACTACGACTTCGGGTTCGCGGAGCGGGTGAACGCATTCGCGCAGTACCGCGACACGATCGACGGGCTGGGCATCCACTTCCTGCATGTCCGCTCGCCAGAGCCGGACGCGTTCCCGCTCGTGCTCACGCACGGGTGGCCGGGTTCGGTGCTCGAGTTCCTGGAAATCCTCGGCCCGCTGAGCGACCCGCGCGCGCACGGCGGTGACCCGGCGGACGCGTTCCACGTGGTCGCGCCGTCGTTGCCCGGGTACGGCTGGAGTGACAAGCCGTCGACGACCGGGTGGGGCATCGCTCGCATCGCGCGCGCCTGGGACACGTTGATGGTCTCGCTGGGTTACGAACGGTACGGCGCGCAGGGCGGTGACTGGGGCTCGGCGGTGACCGGGGCGCTGGGCGAAGTGGCACCCGAGCGGGTCGTCGGCGTGCACCTGAACCTGGGATCCGTGGCGGCCGGCACGTTCGACGACCCGACGCCCGCGGAGCTGGCGAATCTCAAGGCCGAGAAGGAGATGCAGCGCACCGGCCGGGGGTACTCGGCGATCCAGGCGACCCGGCCGCAGACGCTCGGCTACGGCCTCACCGACTCCCCCGCGGGGCAGGCCGCCTGGATCGCCGAGAAGTTCTGGGCGTGGACGGACAACGACGGCCATCCCGAGGACGCGTTGTCGCGGCAGACGATCCTCGACGAGATCTCGGTCTATTGGTTCACCGCGTCGGCCACGTCGTCGGCGCGCCTGTACTGGGAAGGCTTCGCCAACTTCCGGGACAAGGTGACCGCGCCCTCCGGGCTGTCGGTCTACCCTCGCGACATAAGCCGTCCGTCGAGGCGGGAGGCCGAGCTGCGGTTCACCGACCTGCGCTGGTTCGAGGAACTGCCGCGTGGTGGCCACTTCGCCGCGCTGGAGCAGCCGGATTCGCTGGTCGAGCAGGTCCGCGGGTTTTTCGGCCTGTTCCGCTGACCGTCCGTGCCATCCCCTGGGAAACCCGCACCCAGGGGATGGTCCCGTCCGCCCGCAGGGGCACCGTTACATGGACTCGATCGGCGTCAGTCCTCGGCGGTGGCGGCGTGGCCCCGTCATGGCGTGCGGCGCGGTGGGCCCGACGCGACCCCGCCCGGTCCCGGCGCCCAGCTCGGCCCCTCTCCGGGCAAGGCCTGCTTGGCACGGCTGCGGATCCGGAAGGCGGTGACGATCTCGACGATGCCGAGGGCGAGGAGCCAGCATCCGGACAGGACGGTCAGGACGGCCAACGACGTGAACGGGGAGGTGATCATGACAACGCCGCCGAGGACGCTGACGATGCCCGCGAGGACCAGCCAGCCGCGGGCCGGCATGGACGGGTCGTGGGCGGCGGCCAAGGTCAGGGTGATGCCACGGAACAGCCACCCGATCCCGACCCACAGGGCCAGCATCAGCACGGACTCCAGAGCGCTCCGGAAGCAGAGCAGGCCGAGCAGGACCGACAGCGCACCGCTGATGAACCCCATGACCCGCAACGACGTCGAGGTATGCGTTCCCAGCGCGGCCGCGATCTGGAAGACGCCGCTGACCAGCAGGTACACGCCGAAGAGGATCGCCACCGCGAGCAGCGTCGCACCGGGCCAGGCCAGCACCAGGACACCGAGAAGCGCGGAGGCGATCCCGGCGAGCAGCACGTTCTGCCAGGCCGCGTCCGCCAGCCGCCGCAGCGCCCCCTGGGGCTCGGCCCGGGATTCCGTGGAGATGTCTCGTTGGTACGCCACGACGCTCCTCACCGGCAGCCGACCGCACTCCTGAGCCCACAGCAACCAGCGACCAAATAGCTGAATCAGGACAGTGCCATTACCTTCACTTGAGGGTGCGGTCATGCCCGGGCGCACGCAACCGGAGCAGGCGCCGCTCACGACCGAGTGCCCCTGGCAGCTGCCGCAAGCCATCACGAAGACTGGGCGGGAGTGCGGTCAGATTGATCCTTGAACGGGATGGGCCGTTGGGCGGCCAGGCCGGGCCTCCCCCGCGACCCACATCCCGGCCGCCGTCGGCGACTCGCTCCCCTGAAGGCCCAGCTCAGGCACCAAGACACCCACCCCTACTCCGCCCGCCAGTTCGGTGAGCGGCCCAGGGCCGAGAGGATCCGGTCGAGCGGGTCCGGGTCGCCGGGCGGCACGAGGCCGGGCCGGAAGGCCGCGCCCGGCGCGAGCCGTTCGTCGCCGTCGGGCACGGCCAGGGCGACCGGCAGCGCGGCTTCGAGCAGCCCAGGGTCGGGCGCATAGGGGAGGCCGAGCGCGCGGGCGACGTCCCAGCCGTGCACGACGTAGTCGATGAAGTGGAAGGCGATGGCGGTACCGGCGGGAAACGTTGGGCCGGAGGCGATCTCGGGCAGGGTGAACTTCCGCTCGGCCGAGTCGACCGCCGCGAAGGCGCGTACCACGCGCTCGGAAGCCGCCGCATAGCTCTCGACGGCATCGGCTCCGGCCGGGACGACCCGCCAGGCCTCCTCGTTCTCCCCCTCACCGGCCGCGGCAGCCGCGAACCCCCGGTGCTGGGCGGTCATATGGGCGAGCAGGTCGGCGAGCGTCCAGTCCGCGCAGGGGGTGGGCCTGCCGAGATCCCCGGGCTTCACCTTGTTCACGAGTTCGACGCTGTACCGCACGGCTTGGGCGTCGGCGTCCCGCATCCGATCCAGATTAGTAAGCATGCGCCTACGATCTGCTCCAGCACATGATCTGTCAACGTGTATTTTCCAGACCATGGCAGAGCACGGAAGAACGACGGAGCGCGGCGGGCGGAGCGAGCGCAAAGACCTGGCGGCGATGGTGGTTCCGTTGGGCCGGGCCCTGATGGCCGCCGAACTTCCTGTTCTCAAAGACCACGGCCTGGCCATGTGGGCCTATTCGGTGCTGCTCCACCTGGAGGACGAGCCCGTGCGCACGCAGTCCGCGCTGGCCCAGTCCATCGGCGCCGACAAGACGCGCATCATCGGCGTGCTCGACGACCTGGAGCGGCGCGGCCTGATCCTGCGCCGCCCCGATCCGGCCGACCGCCGAGCCCGGCTGCTCTCCCTCACATCCGAGGGCCGCCGCCTCCGCGACGCCGTCCAGTCGGCGATCCAGCACCGCGAGGACCAACTCCTGGCCCGCCTCCCGGCAGCGGACCGCCGGGGTTTCCTCAACGCCCTGCGCACGCTGTCCGCACTGCCGCCCGAGGAGATCACCGGGCAGGGCTAGGACCGGGGGGTGAGACTGGCAGGCCCGTCCCGTCTCGAAGGCGGAGCAGCGTCATCGTCGGAGCGGCCGGTCGGCAGGAAGGTCTGGCAGCGGCTCGGCACACGGTTCCAGGACATTAGAATGCGCGTCGCCGCCGGCGCACTCGTATGCCGGCGGAGCCGGCGACGAAGGTTCGACGGCGTGGGTGGTCGCTGCGCGACAGGGGCGGTTGCCGGGAAAGGGGGGCCGTTGTGCGGGTTCTCGTGGTGGAGGACGAACAACGGCTGGCTGATCTGATCGCCCGCGGGCTGCGGGAGGCAGGACACGTTGTCGACGTACGGTACGGGGGTTCCGAAGGGCTCGCGGCGGCATTGAACGGCGGCTACGACAGCCTGGTGCTGGATGTGATGCTGCCCGGTCTTGATGGGATCGCTGTATGCCAGGCGCTGCGCAGGCACGACCGCATGCTTCCTGTGCTCATGCTCACCGCGCGCGGCGCTGTTCCCGACCGGGTCGCCGGGCTGGATGCGGGGGCGGACGACTACCTGGCGAAGCCGTTCTCGTTCGACGATGCTCACCAACCTTCTCGACAACGCCGTGCGGCACGGCGCCGGAAGGGTCACCACCGCCACCCTCACCACCGCCACCTACAGGAACGGTGCCTGGGCCGTCCTGACCGTGCACGACAGCGGACCCGGAATGGATCCGCTGTTCCTCCAGCGTGCGACGGAGCGGTTCAGCCGCGCTGACACCGCCCGCACCTCCCCGGGCAGCGGGCTGGGCCTGTCCCCGGTCGAAGCCACCCTCCACGCGCACCACGGAGAACTGCGGATCTGCTCCGGCGAGGCACACCACCACAGCAACGAGCAGCTCGCTGTCGACTGCGGCCATCCGGGCGCCGGGACCACGGTCACCGTCATCCTGGCCCACAGCGAGAGCCCTCCCGCCATGGCCGCGGCGTCTGCCGCCGGCGCCGTCGACGACGGTCAGCGCCACGGGGGCGTGTAGCCCGTCTTGCCCTTGCACGGCCAGCGGACTGCGGACTGCGGACTTCATCTCCGTTTCATGTGTGATCTTTAGCGTCCCGGCACATGACAGAAGTGCTGGCGGTCCATGCCGCCGACCTCACCAAGACGTACGGGATCCTGACGGCCCTCGACGGCATCACCATCCAGGTCGCCCAGGGCGAGGTGTACGGGCTCCTGGGCCCCAACGGCGCCGGAAAGACCACCTTTCTGCGCATGCTGTTCGGACTCATCCGTCCCGACAGCGGCACCCTGGAAGTCTTCGGCCGATCCTGGCAGTCCGCCGGCGTCGGTGTGCTCGAAGGCGTCGCCGGATTCATCGAAAGTCCCAAGTTCTATCCCGGCCTGAGCGGTCGCAAGAACCTGGAGCTGCTGGCCGGGCTCGACGGCGGGACCACACCCCACCGTATCGACGAGGTCCTCGACACCGTCGACCTGACCGACCGGCAGAGCAGCAAGGTCGGCGGGTACTCCTTCGGCATGCGCCAGCGCCTGGGCGTCGCGGCCTCCCTGCTGCGCGACCCCAAACTCCTCGTCCTGGACGAGCCCGCCAACGGCCTGGACCCGGCCGGTATCCGCGACATGCGAGCCCTCGTCAAACGCCTCGCCGCCAGCGGGCTGACCGTGCTGCTCAGCAGCCACGACATGGGCGAGGTCGAAGACATCTGCGACGACGTCACCATCATGCGCACCGGCTCCGTCGTCTACCACGGCTCGATCGCCACCCTGCGCGAACAGGCACCCGCCCAAGCCCACCGCATCACCACCACCGACAATGACGCCGCCGAGAAGCTCGCCCGCGCCCGCGATCTGGACGTCACTCGCACCGATGACGCACTGGCGGTGCGCGGACCCCAGCACCGCGTCGATGCGCTCATCGCCGACATCGCCGGAGCGGGGATAGCCCTGCGTGGACTGAGTCTGGACGAAGCCCCGCTGGAAGCCCTGTTCTTCATGCTCACCGAACCCACTTCTGACTCCAGCACCTCGGCGACCAGCGGAGCGCACCAGTGAATGCAACGACCACCGCTCCCGGGGTCCGGCCGTCGGCCTCCTCCGCGGGCCCCTCCCCCATCCGCAGGCCCGGCACCATGACCGTGGTGCGCTGGGAGATCGCCAAGCTCGCAGCCCAGGCCCGCAGCCGCTACGCCCTCCTGGTCTGCCTCCTGGCGCCCATCGCGATCGTCCTGGTCTTCAACGGACAGCAGCAGACGCCCAGTGACACGATTTACGGTCGCCCGATCCACACCAGCGGATACGCGATGCCGTTGTTCCTGCTCGCCTTCGCCTCGCAGTGGATCTTCCCGGTTCTCGCCTCCCTCGTCGCCGGTGACATCTTCGCCAACGAAGACCAGCACGGGACCTGGAAGACGATCCTGACCCGGTCGGTCAGCCGCAGTCAGATCTTCTGGGCCAAGACCCTGACCGCGACCGGGTTCACGATCGTGGCGATGATCGTGCTGACCGCCAGTACCGTCGTCACCAGCATGCTGCTCATCGGAACCCAGCCGCTGACCGGACTGAGCGGGCAGCTGATCGCCCCCGGCGCCGCGCTGCAGCTGGTCCTCGCCAGCTGGGCGACCGCCCTCGCACCTCTGATCGGATTCACCGCGCTCGCGATCCTGCTGTCGGTCGTCACCCGCAACCCCGCCGCCGGTGTCGCCGCCCCCGTCGTCCCCTGCCTGGTGATGGAACTGCTCGGCAGTATCGGCGGCATCGACCTGACCCGCCGCTTCCTGTTGACCACACCGCTGGACTCCTGGCACGGCCTGCTCACCGCACACCCCTTCTACGGCCCGCTGGCCTTCGGCCTGGCCGTGAGTGCCGCGTGGACCGGGGTCTGCCTCGCCTTCGCCTACTTCTCCCTGCACCGCCGCGACATCACCGGAGGCTGAACGCATGAACCGCACCCGACTGCTCACCAGCGGCCTGGGCCTGGCCCTGGCGATCGCCGCCGTGACCGTCACGACAGCCGCCGGCAGCCCCGATGTCACCAAGGTCCGCGTCGAGAAGGCCCTGGCACCCACGTTCGCGAACCTCTACGTCCAGCAGGCCCACATGTTGGGAATTCCCGGAATCACCGTCGCCGGCATCGACGCCTCCGCCGCGTGCGACCGAGGCGGCCCGAAGGTCGCCGACACCGGCTCCGGCACCGACTGGATCTGCATGGTCACCTTCCACGACGACCACCACACAGTCCAAAGCGGCAAGTTCGAACTGCAGATCAGAGCTGACTCCACCTACGTCGCCGGCGGCCCGTCCAAACTCGTCGGCCTGGCCACCATCACCGACCGGACCGGCCGGGACGTCCCCAAACCCGTGTTCGAGTTCGACGGAGCACTCGACACCGACCACAGATTTCAGCGCCCTGCGGCGGGCCGACGGGCGCTGTCGCCCGCATCTCCAACAGCCCGCCGCCCGCAGTTGTCCAACCCCCTCCTTTGCCGCCGGGGTGAACCGTCGCGAGCAACGGCCTCGGCGGCCTGCTCGCCCGGGACGGGGCTGGCCTCCCAAGTCAAGTATCCGGCCTGACAGTTCGAGAGAGGTGGCGCCAGCTGTCGCGTCGGTCCCCAAGCTGTCTCGCGAGGCTTCGGCTTGAGACATTCCGCGCCAGCATCAAGGAAGCCCAGACCAGGAACAAACGAAGAAAGCGAGTGTCTCGCCGCACGTCAGGAGCCAGGGTCAGGTCGTGGAAACGCATCGGCCATGAGGTGTTCACCGTCGGGATCTACCCGCATAGATGGATGACTGCTGTCATGTCTACGCCACCCCGGCAAGGGCCGCGGCAGCCTCGACCAAAGGAGCCCCCATGCCTCGTCTGCGCCAACTCGTAGTCACCGCCTCCGCATTGCCTCTCATCGCCGGAGCGGTCATCTGCGGCACTGGTACCGCGCACGCCGCCACCACCTGCTCCCAGGACCGCCTGCCCCTGCAGGACTCTTCCTGCCAGCCCGGCGCGCTCAACCCGGACGTCACACAGGACACCATCTACGACACGATCTGTGTATCCGGATACAGCAGTTCCATCCGGCCGCCCGTCAGCTACACCAACTCGCTGAAGGTCCAGCAGATCGGTGAGTACGGCTACACCGACACCAACACCGCGGACTACGAGGAAGACCACCTGATCCCGCTGTCGCTGGGCGGGGATCCACGCAGCCCCCAGAACCTGTGGCCGCAGCCGCGCTATGCCGTGGGTGGCTACTCCTCGGACGACAAGGACACCGTGGAGTACAAGCTGTACAAGGCCGTCTGCTCCGGGACGGTGCAGCTCGCGCCGGCCCAGCAGGCCATCGCGACCGACTGGACCACTGCGCTCTCCGCGGTCGGACTGAGCTGACATGTAGCCCCACGACCGGTCCCGCCGCACATCGAGCCGAGGCGGGACCGGTCTGCTGTCCGCGCCCGCTGCCCTGCAGCTGTCGGGCAGCACTTTGTTCCCGCAGGGCATGACCGCCGAACGGCGAAAGAAGGACCAGCCGGGGGAAACCGTGTCAGTTGTCCCTCCTGGCGGCGGCGATTGCGGACCGCCAGTCGGCGTTTCCGTTCTTCCGTCCGATCCGCATTGCCGGCTTGTTGTGGATCGCTGCGTCGTTGCCGAGCGCAGGGTGCCCGGCGCGCCGCCGGTGGGTCAGCCAGATGCCCAGCACGGCGAGGGCGCTGGCCGGCCAGGTCGAGATGCTCAACGGCCCGGCGAGCAGCGGGTCGACGAGCTCGTCGGAGATGTGACGGGTCAGCGGCAGCGCGAACTCGTTGAGCGAGACGTGCGCGGCAACGGCCGCCCAGACCGACCCGGTGGACAGCCGCACCGCGGCGATCACCGTTCCGAGCAGCATGGCCGTCACTACGGCGACGGGTATGCCCAGCAGCGCGGGGTGGCCGGGATAGCTGCCGCCGAGCGCGGTCATGGGGACGTGCCACGCCCCCCAGATCGCGCCGCCGATCAGCAACCCGCGGGTCCTGCCGTGGTGGAGTAGCCGGGGCAGCAGGTAGCCCTGCCAGCCGAGTTCCTCGCCGAAGTACAGCGGCGCGGACACCAGCGCGCTCAGCACGAGCGGCGCGATCGTGCCGGGCCCGGGCAGGTGGGCCGGGGTGTACCAGCCGGCGAGGGTCGAGACGGCCAGACCCGCGGCGGTAAGGCCGAGCGGGACCGTGAGCGCCGCTGCCACGCAACGCAGTTCGTGCCGCCACGGCGTGGCCCTGGTGAGCCCGAGGACGCGTAACGCACCGCGTGCTCCCCGCCGGCGTGCGGTGAGACCGAAGGCCGTCAGTGCCGGGACGAGCATCATGAGGATCATGCACAGCGCGGCGAGGGGTGGCGTCTGCTGCGCGGCGTTCGTACGGCGCAGTCCGTCGGCCCAGAGCGGGATCATGGTGATCCATGCTCCGGCGAAGCTGATCGCCAGGAAGGGGGTGAGACCGGGTGGCGAGTTGGGCGGGGTGCTCGTTCGTTTCATGGCTGTGACGCTATGAACCGTGGGGTGACCAGGGCGATCGTGCACGCTCGCCTCCTGTTGGTGTAGTTGGCTCCACTGCGCCGGGAGGCCGAGGAGAGGAAGAGTGGCCCGCGTGAACGAGTTATGGATGGACCGTGTGAGTGCGGCGCGTTCGGCCCGTGCCGCCCGATACTGCGTGGGCGCGTTCGGCCGTGGACTGAGCCTGATCGTCCTGGTGCCCGTGATGATGTACTCGGCTGTTCTCTGCCTGGTCGGCGTGGGACTGCTCGTCCTGCCGCTCGAACTGCGGCTGCTACGCCGGCTGGCCGACACCGAACGCGACCGGCTGGGACGGTGGGCGGCGACTTCCACGGCGCCGGCCGGACCGCACGAGCGAAGGCGCTTGATGGCGGTGCTGTCGGACCCGGCGACCGGCCGCGACCTGCGCTGGGCGTTCGGCATGATGGTGACAGGCACCGTGTTCGGGCTCATCGGCGCGGTGATGTTCCTGTTCCCGGCGGCCGCGCTCGTACTCGCATGCCTGTGGTGGCTCTTCCCCGCGGACGAACCCGTCCGGCTGATCCTCAACGCCCCTATCGACAGCTGGGGATCCGCGCTCTATGTCGGAGTGCCGCAGTTCCTTCTGAGCGTGCTGCTCGCTCTGTTCGGCCCGCCCCTGCTGGCCCGGCTGGCGGCGTCCGTGAGCCGGTGGCTGCTCTCCGCCTCGGCCGCCGCGGTCCTGGCCGAGCGCGTGGCGACCTTGGACCGGACACGAACCGGTGCGCTCGACGCGCACGGCAGCGAGCTGCGCCGTATCGAGCGAGACCTGCACGACGGCACCCAGGCGCGGTTGGTGTCCCTTGCCATGCAACTCGGGCTCGCCGAGCGGACGCTCGGCTCCGACCCCGCGGCAGTGGGTCCGCTGCTGGCCCGGGCGCGGGAGGGTGCCGAGGAAGCGATGGCCGAGCTGCGTGACGTGCTGCGCTCCGTCTACCCGCCGATCCTCGCCGACCGTGGCCTCGGCGGTGCGGTCTCGGCGGTCGTCGCCCGCTGCCCGATACCCGCCACCGTCGAACTCGGCGCACTCGGCGCCGTACCGGCGCAGGTCGAGGTGGCGGTGTACTTCGCCATCACCGAGGCACTCACCAATGCGGCCAAGCACAGCCAGGCCGCTTCCGTGTCGGTCACCCTGACCAGAGCCGGCGGCACGCTCCGCGCGGAGATCACCGACGATGGCCGAGGCTGGGCGGCAGAAGGAGGCGGCACCGGGCTGCGCGGCATCCGGCAACGTGTCGAGGCCGTCGACGGTGTGCTGCGGGTGCAGAGCCCGCCCGGCGGGCCGACCGTGATCACCGTGGAGTGCCCGTGCGCATCCTGATCGCCGAGGACAACGCACTGCTCGCCCAGGGGCTTTGCGCACTGCTGGAGGCCCTCGGAAACGAAGTGCTCGCCACGACCGAGGACGCGGAGTCCTTCGTGACGGCCGCGCTCACCCACCGGCCCGACGTGGCCGTGGTGGACGTCCGCCTTCCCCCGACTTTCACCGACGAAGGCATCAGAGCCGCGCTCCGGGCCCGCCAACTCCTTCCCGGCCTCCCGGTCCTCGTGCTCTCCCAGTACGTCGAGGACACCTACGCCCGAGAGCTGCTCGCCGATGGCACCGGCGTCGGCTACCTGCTCAAGGACCGGGTCGCCCGCGTCGACGACTTCCTCGAGGCGCTCCACCGGGTAGCGGCGGGCGGCACCGCACTGGACCCCGAGGTGGTCCGCCAACTCCTCGCGACGCGCGACAATCCCCTGGCACGACTCACCGAGCGCGAACGCGAAGTACTCGCCATGATGGCCCAGGGACACGGCAATTCCGAGATCGCCGGCCGCCTCGTGATCACCGAGCGAGCCGTGCACAAGCATGTCGGCAACATTTTCGCGAAGCTCGACCTTCCCCCGGAGGACAGCGGCCACCGACGCGTCCTCGCCGTCCTCACCTACCTCGGCGCACCCCAGCGCGCATCCTGACGTCCGCCATGGAAAGCCGACTTCTCACCGGCCCTGACTGCCGCCTTCGTGCCGGTAAGACACGGGATCGGCTGCCGCGCGGCAAGGACGGCATGTGGGCGCCCCCTGCCTGAGTGCGGCGTCGCTCAACAGCCTCCACTCAGGCCGCGTCCGACCGCGCGCGCAGACCCTTGCGTCTTCGCCGCGGTCGACGGCTGTGGTGTGGGCTTGCGGACCACACGCGGGCCGGGCGCCGGAAGGACACCGCTTGGCCTGAGGGTCAATGCGTGCCGTGCAAGCCTTCTGCGACAGGGCGGGCCGAAGAGGTGTCTCCGGGCGCGTTCCGGATGGTTCGTGGCGTCTCGGTCGCAACCGGGCCGGGTTCGGCAGACGCCGACGGTGGCATACCGCCGTCTTCCTTCACTGCCTTGGTCTCGCTCTTGAGAATGCGCATCGACTTGCCCAGCGCCCTGGCGGCATCGGGCAGTTTCTTGGAGCCGAACAGCAGGACGATCACCGCCACCAGGATCAGCAGATGCCACGGCTCCAGGGCATTGCGGAACATTGCGTCCTCGCCTTCATCTTGCAGAGCCGGTCGGGGGCAGGAGCACCCGCCGGAACGATTGCTACTTTGCGCAACTGTACAACTGTGGGACGGGGTCAGGGCAGCGCCGTTCCTTGTATGGAGCACACCGAACAAGGGACACGTACACGGAAGGCAGCCATCCGGTGTCCGGCCGGCGTCAAGCTGGTGGCCGAACCGTGGCGACAGGCCAGGACAGGTAGGTCGTATCACTCAACTCCATCGCAACTGAGCGACGAGCAGTGGGCGTTCGGGCCGTACGCGCCGATCGGCGCGTACGGCCTGGGCCCGACGCGTGGCCGCGGCAGCAGTTCAACCGCGTTGCGGAGCATCCCGGGCCGTCTCGGAATACCTTGGGCATGGCCGGGGCTGACCTGATCATGAGTGAGATTCTCGTGATGGGCGCGACCGGCAATGTCGGCCGACAGGTCGTTGTCCAACTCCTGGCCGCCGGTACCGCCGTGCGCGCGTTGGCGCGTGAGCCCGAGTCGGCCGGGCTACCTGAGGGGGTCAGGGTAATGGGCGGGGACCTGGCCCAGCCGGACACGCTCGAGGGAGCACTGACCGGGAGCGACACCGTGTTCTTGATCTGGCCGTTCCTTACGACTGAGGGCGCCCGCGCCGTACTGGAGGCGATTGCGGGGCATGCCCGCCGCATCGTCTATCTCTCGTCGTCGGGTGTGAACGAAGACGCCGAACACCAGACAGACCCGATCAACCAGCTTCACGCCGACATGGAGCGGCTGATCGAAGGATCCGGCGTGGAGTGGACATTCCTGCGGTCGAACACCATCGCCTCCAACGCGCGAGGGTGGGCCGAGCAGATCCGCACCACCCACGTCGTTCGTGGCCCCGACATCGCCGCCACGGCGGTGATCCACGAACGCGACGTCGCGGACGTGGCGGTACAGGCGCTGACCGATGACAGGCATGCGGGTAGAAAATACGTCCTGACCGGCCCGCAGGTACTCAGCAGAGCCCAGCAGGTCCACACGATCGGGGAAGCGATCGGCCACCCTGCGCACTTCGAGAAGCTCCCGGTAGAGGCCGCACGTCAACGGATGCTCGCCGACGGCAGGCCACCCGCTCTCGTCGAGGCCTTGTTGGCCAGCGCTCACGCTCGACCCGAATCCAACCTGATCACATCCACGGTGGAGGAGATCACCGGAGCGCCGGCGCGCACGTTCCGCTCATGGGCGGAAGAGCATGCGGACAGTTTCCGCTAGGTCGGACATCGAGTCGCGATCGTCTGCGGAATTCGCGCGCGTGGCGGGCCCAGAGCCGGTGGAACATCGTGTGCGACACGCGTGCACCTGACGATCGGCATGTACGGCCCGCACCCCGAGCGACTGCGGCAGCAGTTCAAGGGCGTGATCTATTGGTTCAGGACCGGCGCGCGATGGCGAGAGATGCCGTAGGAGTTAGGAACAGGGGTGGTCGGCCCGTCACCCACGATGCTGTCGGCCCGGTAGCGAGGGGGCGCCGCGTACGTGACACTCCCCGTACCGGGGGCCCGTTTCCGGCCTCAGGATCCCACGGCACGCAGGAGAGGCTCGGGGGATGGATCGGCCATCCCCCGGAGTTGGCGCAACATCAACTGCACGACGGGAACGATGTCCTGGTCGTCGACGTAGTAGATCTGGCGACGTCCCTCACGACGGGCCGCCACAAGGCCGGCGAGCTTGAGCTTCGCCAAGTGCTGACTTGTCGCGGGGAGCGCGCCGCCCACCCGCTGCGCGAGCCCCGACACATCACTCTCGCCCTCGGCCAGCGCCCACAGAATGTGCAGGCGTGCGGCCGAGGCCAACAGGCCGAACACCGCGGCGGCATCCGCGAGGACCTCCCCGTCAGGGTGCGCGAAGTCGGCACTGCCCGCTGTCATACAGACCACCCTCCCCTCCGCGACCCGGTCACCTGCCGTGCCCGCGCGCACTCTCAGTGTAGCCGCGCCCCCTCGCCTCCCACCGGCAGACGCCCTGCGCACCTTCCATGTAGGTACGCGCTGTGCAAGGAGCGTTGTATGTCAGCCCTGCAGCTTCCTAGTACTGCAACGGTGTTTGTTGTGACGGGTGGACAGTTTCGGGTGGGGTGTGGCCGCGTCGTTTGTAGTGGCTGAGGCGGGCCTGGTACTGCCGTTTCCGACGCCAGTGGGACCAGTGCAGGACG
>NZ_QOLA01000025.1 GCF_003324565.1 Streptomyces sp. SDr-06
CGTCGCGGGCCTCGCCCTCGGCGCGGCCACCGGACAGCTCACCCTCGGCATCGCCATGGCCGTCATCGGCACCGCCATGGCCTGGGGCGACCAGTGGCTCATCCTCCGCACCCTCCGCCACGCCCAGCTCAAGGCGGCCTGACCCCGCCGGGGCTACTTCCCCCGCGCCAGGATTCCCCGGTTCTCCAGGAACGTCAGCACGTGCCCGCACTCGCGACAGGCCAGCGCCATCAGGTAGCTCTTGCTCGCGAACATCTTGTCCGGCCGGAAGAACCTGGCCACGAGGTACGAACTCCCCGAGTGGCTCGTGCTCAGCTCGACAGTCTCAAGCCCCCCTTCGCACAGGGGACATGACGCCGGAGGCGCGGGCGGAAGGTGTGGTATCGCCATGGCGGGATCCTACGTACGGGCCCCTCAGGACGAGGTGACCTCCCCCAGGAACCGCGTCCACGCCACGGCCCCCACCAGCAGGACGGGCCCGTCCGGGACCTTGCTGTCCCGCACCGGAACGACCTCCCCGCACCCGTCCGCCACCTCGACGCAGTCCCCGCCCTCGTCATTGCTGTACGAGGACTTGCGCCAGGCTCCGGCGGCCACCTCGACGCAGCTCCCGCCGTCCGCGTTGCTGTACGACGACTTGCGCCAAGCGCCTTCGGCCACCTCGACGCAGCTTCCGCCCTCCGCGTTGCTGTAGGACGACTTCCGCCAGCGGGCGGTGGCCAGAGAGCGCGATATCTTCATGCTGCGTAGTCCTCCATCGCCGCCCGAATCAAGGACAGGGACGCGTCCGGCGACAATGCCACGGCCCTGCCCAGATCGTAGGTCTTCGCATAGCGGGCGACCAGGGCAGGAGCGTCCAACAGCTGGCCGGAGTGCGCGTTTTCGGTGTATACGGCCGGAGGCGCGTCAGTGAAGGACATGAGAGCGAACATGCCGTTCATCAAGGGGTGTGCTCCGGTGGCCAGCGGAAGTACCTGAACCAATACTCGATGGCGCTCGATCAACTCGACGATGTGAGCCAGCTGTTCGTACATCACCTTGCTTCCACCGACCGGTGTGCGAAGCACGATCTCGTGCAGGGTGAACCACAGCTCGGGGGACGTTGGGTTGTCCAGCAGCCGAGACCGGTCCTGGCGGGAGGTGACGTTCTTTTCGATGTCCTCCTCGGTGGCCAGCGGCCTCGCCGCTCGTGTGTAGGCCCGGGTGTAATCCGGGATCTGAAGCAACCCCGGCACGATCATCGGCGCGTACTCGCAGATCGCGGAGGCCATCGCCTCAAGCTCCGCCGCCAGGCGGAAGTACTCCGCGTGTTGCGAGGCCTGTTCCATCGCCTCGCACATGCGGGTCAGGATGCCGTCCGTGTGCAGCGCGGCATCGAGGAGCTTGGCCATCTCCTTGGTCGGGCGGCGGGTCGCGGCCTCCATTGGCCGATGTACGTGCCCGAGCAGAAGACGAGCGCGCCGAGCTCCTCCTGGGAGAGCCCCGCCGCCTCCCGCTTGCGGCGCAGTTCGGTGCCGTAGAAGGCGCGGGGTGAGTCCCACGGGTTGAGGTCCTTGGGTCGCATGCGCAACTCCCTGGTGCAGCACAGCTGTTGGACGAATCAGACGTACTGCTGACCGAGGATAGCTGCGTACAGTCACGTCACGCGCACGGAACGTGAAATCACCCGTATGGCGCCAGTCGGTGCGGCAAGCCATTACATATGCCGCATTACGGCTACTTTCCTCAGTTATGGGAGTTTCGAGTTCCGTGAAGCGGATGCTGGTCGGGCGGCCGCTGGACACCAGCAGGCTCGGTGAGACGCTGCTGCCCAAGCGGCTCGCGCTGCCGATCTTCTGCAGCGACCCGCTGTCCTCGGTCGCGTACGCCACCGAGGAGATCCTGCTCATCCTCGCGCTCGGCGGGGCCTCCCTGCTGCATCTGACCTGGTACGCGGCGGCGGCCATCGTCTTTCTGCTGGTGGTCGTGGTGGCCTCCTACCGGCAGACCTGTTACGCCTATCCGGGCGGGGGCGGCGCCTACATCGTGAGCGCCGAGAACCTCGGGCCCACCGCCGCGCTCACCGCGGCCAGCGCGCTGCTCGTCGACTACGTCCTGACCGTCGCCGTGTCCGTGGTGTCGGGCGTCGCGGCCATCACGTCCGCGATTCCGTCCCTGGCGGACCATCAAGTCGCCCTGTCCGTAGCCTTCGTGGTGGTGCTCACCGTCATGAACCTGCGCGGGGTGCGCGAGTCCGGGCGGGTCTTCGCGATCCCCACGTACGGCTTCGTGTTCGTGATCTACGTGATGTTCGTGTTCGCCGCCGTACGGCTCGCCACCGGTGCCACCATCCGGGCCGAGTCCGCAGCGCTGCCCATCCAGGCGGCGGGGACGTACGCCGGGATCGCCGTCGTGCTGCTCGCCATGCGTGCCTTCGCCTCCGGGTGTACGGCGCTGACGGGCGTGGAGGCGATCAGCAACGGCGTACCGGCGTTCCAGAAGCCGAAGAGCCGCAACGCCGCCAACACGCTCGCCGCGATGGGCCTGTTGTCGGTCACCATGTTCGCCGGGATCACCGCGCTCGCCATGGTCTACCAGGTCCATGTGGCCGCCGATCCCACGGAGTTGGGGCTGCCCGCCGGTACGGCGACGTCCACCGCGCTCGCGCAGATCGCGCGGGCCACGTTCGGGCATGTGGACATCATGTTCTACCTGGTGCAGGCCTTCACGGCGGGCGTGCTGGTGCTTGCCGCCAACACCGCGTTCAACGGCTTCCCGATGCTCGCCTCGATCCTCGCCCGCGACCGGTACGCGCCGCGCCAGCTCTACAACCGGGGCGACCGGCTCGTCTACTCCAACGGTGTCGTGCTGCTCGCGCTGGCCGCCATCGCGCTGATCGTGGCCTTCGACGCGCAGCTGACCCGGCTGATCCAGCTGTACATCATCGGCGTCTTCGTCTCGTTCACGCTGTCCCAGGCGGGGATGGTCAAGCACTGGCGCAAGGAGCTCGCCACCCCGGAGGGCCGGGAGCGGCGGCGGCACATCCACCGCTCGCTCGCCATCAACACGGTCGGCGCGACGCTGACCGGGCTCGTCCTGATCATCGTCCTGATCACCAAGTTCACCCACGGAGCCTGGCTGGTCATCATCGCGATGCCGCTGCTTTTCTTCGGCATGAAGGGCGTGCGGCGCCACTACGAGCAGGTCGCGCGGGAGGTCGCCGTCGAGCCGGACGCCAAGCCGCGCCGGCCCGCGCGCCACCACGCGTTCGTGCTGGTCTCCAGTGTGCAGGCGCCCACCCTGAAGGCGATCGGCTTCGCCCAGGCGCTGCGGCCCGACACGCTGACCGCGCTCTCCGCCGCCGCCGACGAGGACGCGGCCCTGCTGCGCGAACGGTGGGCCGCGTACGACCTGGGCGTACCGCTGACGGTCATCAACTCGCCGTACCGGGAGGTCGTCGGCCCCGTCCTCGCCCATGTGAAGGAGACGGCCGACTCGGATCCGGGCGCGATGGTGTCGGTGGTCATCCCCGAGTACATCGTGGGCCACTGGTGGGAGCAGCCGCTGCACAACCAGAACGCGCTCCGGCTCAAGGCCCGGCTGCTGTTCATGTCCGGGGTGACCGTCATCGACGTGCCCTACCGGCTCCAGTCGGCGCGCAAGGGCGAGCCCGTGAAGAGGTGAGGCGGCCTGGGGCGCGGGGCGCTGCCCGCGCGGGTCGCGCGGGGTACCCGTAGTACTTGCGAGCCACCCCCTACCTCTGGGGGCGTACCCGCCAAGTGGGCTCTCCAGCGCGACGCCGGTGATGCCCGCCGCTTCGTAACTTCCGTATCGACAACGGTCATTCACCGGTACGGAAGGGTTCCTCATGGCGTCGCGCGATCCGCATGACCGGTCTCCGGGCACCAGCAGCCACCGCTTCGGGCGGCTGCGCCGCACTCTGATCGCCGCGCTCGTGGCCGCCTCGGTGGCCGTACCGCTGTCGGGCGCGGCCCGGCCCGCGTCCGTGGCGGCCCCGGCCCCTGCCGCTCTCGGCCCGCTCTCCGTCGCGGGCCTCGACGGCCGGTACACGGCCAACCGCGGCAACATCCTGGCCGCCGAGAAGTCGGCCGAGGACCACGGCAACCACCGCCGGGCCGCGGCGCTGAGCGCGATGGCGGACCCGGGGCGCCACTTCCTCTCCTTCGACGGGCGCGACGGCGGACGCACCGCCGAGGTCTTCGGCGACCTGGCCCGCGCGCGGCGGATCGCGGTCCTGGTCCCCGGTTCGGACACCAACCTCGACCTGTACGCCCGGCTCCGCGACGGCGCGACGGCCCTGTCGAACCGGCTCGGCCCGGACACCGCCGTCATCGGCTGGATGGGGTACGAGACCCCGGCCACGGTGAGCCCGGAGATCCTCACCCCGGGCCGTGCCAACGACGCCGCACCGCAACTGACCGCATTCCTGGCCGGGTTGAGGGCGGCGAAGCCGTTCGCCCGCACCACCCTGCTCTGCCACTCGTACGGTTCGGTGGTCTGCGCCAAGGCGGCGTCCGGCGCGGAGGTGTCCGACATCGTCCTGTACGGCAGCCCCGGCACCGGCTTCGACACCGCGGCCGCCCTGCGCACCCGCGCCACCGTGTGGGCGGGGCGGGGCGGTGCGGACTGGATCGCCGACGTACCGCACACCAGCCTCCACCTCCCCTTCGTCACGGTGGGGTTCGGCACCGATCCGGTCTCGCGCCACTTCGGGGCCCACGTCTTCGACGCGGGGCGCGGCGGCCACAGCGACTACCTCAGGCCGGGCACCGCGTCGCTGGAGAACATCGCCCGGATCGTGAACGGACAGCAGCCGATCGGACCGGCGCCGGTCGGGCAGCCCCTTCGGGAGGACCGTCGTGCGTGAACTCATCCGGCGGATCGACGCCGCGACACCGGCCGACCGCGACCGTTCCGTGGACGCGCTGCGGGCCTTCGCCATCCTCGGGGTGGTGCTCGGCCACTGGCTGGTCACCGCGCTCGTCCTCGACAGCGGCACGGTGCACGCCGCCAGCCCCCTCCAGCACATGCCCCACCTGGCGCCCATCTCCTGGGCGTTCCAGACCCTGGCCGTCTTCTTCCTGGTGGGCGGGCAGGTCGCCACCACGAGCTATGCGTCCGCGCGGGCCCGGGGCACGACGTACGGGCAGTGGCTGCGGGCCCGGCTCGGCCGGCTGTTCCGTCCGGTGGCGGCGGTGCTGGTGGTGTGGCTGGTCGCGGCGGGCGGGCTGCTCGCGGCCGGTGTCGGCCTCGACACCGTGCACACCCTGATCAAACTGGTCCTGTCCCCGCTGTGGTTCCTGCTCGTCTTCGCCGCCATGACGGCGGCGACCCCGCTCGTGTCCCGGGTGCATCCGCTGTGGCCGCTCGCGGTCGTCCTGTACGTGGACGTGTACCGCTTCGGCAGTGGCGGGGAGGCGTGGGCGGGGTGGATCAACCTGCCCGCGGGGTGGCTGGTGCCGTACTGCCTGGGGGCGCTGTGGGCGCGCCGGGGTGCCGGTACGTCGCTGCGGACGACGGGGTGGGTGCTGCTGGTCGGCGGCGCGGCCGCCACCACGCTGCTCGTCCTGTTCGCGGGCTACCCCGCCTCGATGGTCGGGGTGCCGGGTGCGGCGATGTCCAACCTGAACCCGCCGACGCTGGCCGCGGTCACGTTCGGCCTCGCGCAGTGCGGCGCCGCGCTGCTGCTGCTCGGCCCGCTGCGCCGGGCGCTGCGGCGGCCCGCGCTGTGGGCGGTGGTCGCGCTGGTGAACCTGTCCGCGATGACGATCTTCCTGTGGCACCAGACGTCGATGATGGCGGTGACCTGCCTCGGCCTGCTCGCGGGTGGCCCACTGCCGGGGCTGCACACCGTGCCCGACGGCGGTACCTGGATCCTCGCCCGGCTTCTCTGGCTGCCGGTGTTCGCCCTGATGCTGACCGTGTGCTGGCTGACGTTCCGCACGTACGAACAACCCCGGCGGGGAAGGTCGCGGGTGGTGCGCGAAGGGCGTCCCGCCCGGACGGAGGAGACGCGACATGCCTAGGGTGGCCTCCGTGAAGACGGGGGGAGCCGAACACGGGCGGGGCGCGCGGCGGTTGACGGTGGCCGGGCTGCGGGCGGTGCCGCTCGCCCTGCGCCAGGATTTGCTGAGCCCGTCCGCGCCGCGACCGCGGGGCGAGCAGCAGGGCTGGCTGGTGTGGCGGCCCGCGCTCGCGGTGCCGCTGCTGCTCCTGGCGGTGTTCCTGCTGGTGGGCGGGACCGTCGAGTACTCCCGCCGCTTCCACCTCGGGATGGAGATCGGGGTGGTGCTCGCCGGGGTGCAGGCGGGGGCGCTGGTCGCCGCGATGTACCGGCCGCTGCCGGCGTGGTGGACGACGACGGCCGTGACGGTCGTGGCCGCGCTGTGGGCCGAGCCCCGGGTCGATCCGGACGCGCTCTACCCCTGGAGCGGGGTGGGGGTCGCGGTGACCGCCGGGGTGCTCCTGTTCGTCGCGCTCACGCACCGGCCCCGGGTGGCGGTCGAGACGCTGGTGATCAGCCTGGTGGCGGGCCTGCTCTGCGCGATCCTCCACACCCGGCCGCACAACTCGCCGAGCGCCGGGCTCGCGGCCGTGTCCTTCTCCATCGCCGTGGTGGTGGGGGCGGCGCTGCGCGGGCGCCGGGTGGCCCGGACGCAGCTCGTCGTCCAGGAGGAGCTCACCGCCGAGGAGCGGGCCCGGCGCACCCTGCTGGAGGAGCGCAATCGGATCGCGCGCGAGCTGCACGACGTGGTGGCCCACCACATGTCGGTCATCTCCATCCAGGCGCAGGTCGCCCCGCACCTGGTGGAGAACCCGTCCGAGGAGCTGAAGGAGAACCTCGCCGGGATACGGCAGAACGCGGTCGAGGCCCTGACCGAGCTGCGCCGGGTGCTCGGCGTGCTGCGCTCGGAGGACCCGGCGGCCGAGGGCGTCCGGCACGCCCCGCAGCCCTCCCTCGACCGCCTGGACGACCTGGTCGCCAATGTGCGGGCCGCGGGTCTCGCGGTGACCACCGACATCGTGGGCACCCGGCGCGCGCTCTCGCCCGGGGTGGAACTCTCCGCCTTCCGCATCGTGCAGGAGGCGCTGAGCAACGCGATGCGGCACGCGCCGGGGGCGGCGGTCCGGGTGGTGGTCGCCTACCAGCGGGCCGGGCTCGTCGTGCGGGTCGGCAACACCGCGCCCGACCGGCCGGTCGCCCCGTCCCCCGGCGCCGGGCACGGACTGCTCGGCATGCGGGAACGTACTGCGATGCTGGGCGGCGAACTCGCCGCCGGCGTCACCCCCGACGGCGGCTACGAAGTGACCGCCACGCTCCCGCTGAACCCGCTTCCACCGAAGGGCAGCCCATGACCATCCGTGTCCTGATAGCCGACGACCAGATGATGGTCCGTCAGGGATTTACGGTGCTGCTCAACGCGGAGCCGGACATCGAGGTGGTGGGACAGGCGGTCGACGGCCTGGACGCGGTGGCCCGCGCGGCCGAACTCGCCCCCGATGTCGTCCTGATGGACATCCGCATGCCCGAACTGGGCGGCATCGAGGCCACGCGGCGCCTCATGCGGACGGAAGGCCTTGAGGCGAAGGTGCTCGTCCTGACCACCTTCGATCTCGACGAGTACGTGTACGAGGCGCTGCGCGCGGGCGCCTCGGGGTTCTTGCTGAAGGACGCCTCGGCCGACGAACTCGCCCACGCGGTACGGGTGGTGGCGTCCGGCGAGGCCCTGCTCGCGCCGAACCTCACCAAGCGGCTGATCGCGGAATTCTCGCGGCTCACGGAGTCGGCGCCGAAGGCTCCGCTGAAGGAGCGGGTGGGGGTGCTGACGGAGCGCGAGACGGAGGTGCTCTCCCTGATCGCCCAGGGGCTGTCCAACGCCGAGATCGCGGCGCGTCTCGTGCTGGCGGAGCAGACCGTGAAGACGCACGTCAGCCGGGTGCTGGTGAAGCTCGGGCTGCGGGACCGGACGCAGGCGGCGGTGTTCGCGTACGAGTGCGGCCTGGTCCGGGCGGGGAGCTGAGCCCGGGGCCCCGCCCCGGACCCCGCCGGGGCTCCGCCCTGGGCGCCGGTCGGCCCCGCCTCGGCTGCGGACCGTGCTCGCTTCTCGCGCAGTTCCCCGCGCCCCTGGGGGTCGGTGCCGACCAGCACCGACCCCCAGGGGCGGAAGGGCCCTCTACAGCCAGCCCCCGAACCTGCGGACGTACCAGCCCTTCACCAGCTGCGTCAGCGTGCAGTACGCGAGGAGCACCCCGATCAGCCACGGGAAGTAGCTCATCGGCACCGGCACGAAGCCGATCGTCGAGGCCAGCGGGGAGAAGGGGAGGAACAGCCCCGTCGCCACCGCGAGGAGGGTCATCACCATCACCGGCCACGTCGCCCGGGACTGGAGGAAGGGGATCCTGCGCGTGCGGATCATGTGGACGATCAGGGTCTGCGACAGCAGGCCCTCGATGAACCAGCCCGACTGGAACAGCGCCTGGTTCGCCTCGGTGTTCGCGCCGAAGACGTTCCACATGATGGCGAACATCGCGATGTCGAAGACCGAGCTGATGGGCCCGATCGTCACCATGAAGCGCCCGATCCCCTTGGCGTCCCAGTTGCGCGGCTTGCGCAGGTAGTCCTCGTCCATCCGGTCCCACGGCGTGGCCAGCTGGGCGATGTCGTACACCAGGTTCTGCACCAGGAGCATGATCGCCAGCATCGGCTGGAACGGGATGAACGCCGACGCGACCAGCACCGAGAAGACGTTGCCGAAGTTCGAGGAGGCCGTCATCTTGATGTACTTGATCGTGTTGCCGAACGTCGTGCGGCCCTGCACCACGCCCTGTTCGAGCACCGTGAGGTCCTTCTCGAGCAGGATGATGTCCGCCGACTCCTTGGCGATGTCGACGGCCGTGTCCACGGAGATGCCGACGTCCGCGTCCCGCAGGGCCGCCGCGTCGTTGATGCCGTCCCCGAGGAAGCCGACCGTGTGCCCGCGGGTTTGCAGGGCGCGTACGATCCGGGCCTTCTGGACCGGGTTGACCTTCGCGAACACCGTGGTGGTGGCGGCCAGCCGGGACAGCTCCGCGTCGTCCAGGGCGTCCACCTCGGGACCCGTCACGACCGTGCCCACCTCGATGCCGACGTCCGCGCAGACCCGCGCAGCGACCAGCTCGTTGTCGCCGGTCACGACCTTGACCGCGATGCCGTTGTCGGCGAGACCGCGCAGCGCGGCGGCCGCGTCCGCCTTCGGCGGGTCGAGGAAGGCGAGGAAGCCGACCAGGGTCAGGCCGGACTCGTCCGCCACCGTGTACGTGTCGCGCGGGTCCGGCATCGTACGGGTGGCGACGGCCAGCACCCGCAGGCCCCGGCGGTTGTTGTCCTCGGCGGTGCGGGTGACGTGCCACCGCAACTGGTCGGTGAGCTCCACGCGCTCGCCCCGGTCCACCAGGTGTGTGCACAGGGCGACGACTTCCTCCACCGCACCCTTGGTGATGAGGACGTGCTCGGGCCGGCCGGCCGCGCCGGACAGGCCGTTGCGGTTGAGGACCACGGACATCCGGCGCCGGGCGAAGTCGAAGGGGATCTCGTCGACCATCGTGAACCGTGCGTCGACGACAACCTCCTCGGCCTCGTTGACGCGGTCGATGACCGCCTGGTCCATGAGGTTGCGCAGCCCGGTCTGGAAGTGGGCGTTCAGATAGCCGTACTCCAGGACCTCGCTGTCCTCGGTGCCGTGCACGTCCAGGTACCGGTCGAGGACGATGCGGTCCTCGGTGAGCGTGCCCGTCTTGTCGGTGCACAGCACGTCCATCGCGCCCAGGTTCTGGATCGCGTTGAGCCGCTTGACGACGACCTTCTTCTTCGCCATCGCGACCGCGCCGCGCGCCAGGTTCGCGGACACCACCATCGGCAGCATCTCGGGCGTCAGGCCGACCGCCACGGCGACGGCGAACAGGAACGCCTCGTCCCAGTCGCCCTTCGTGAGCCCGTTGATCGCGAACACGACCGGCACCATCACCAGCATGAACCGGATCAGCAGGAAGCTGACCCTGCGCACCCCGGTGTCGAAGTTGGTCTGCGGCCGCTCGCCGACCAGCGAGCCCGCCATCGACCCGAAGTAGGTGTCGGCGCCGGTCGCGACCACGACTCCCGTAGCCGTACCGGACGTTACGGACGTCCCCATCAGGCACAGGTTGCCCGCCTCGACGGGGTCGGCGGTCGTGCAGCGGTTCTCCTCGCCGTCGCGCACGTCCGTCTTGGCGACGGGCAGCGACTCCCCGGACAGCGCGGCCTGACTGACCATCAGGTCCTTGGCGGTGACGAGCCGCAGGTCCGCCGGGATCAGGTCGCCCGCCCCCAGCTTGACCAGGTCGCCCGGGACGACCTGCTCCATCGGGATCTCGACGGTGGTCGTCAGCGCGCCGCGCCCGGCCCGGCGCTGGACGGCGGTGGTCGTGGTGACGAGCTGCTTCAGCGCGTCGGCGGCCCGCCCGGAGCGGAACTCCTGCCAGAAGCGCAGCAGCCCGCTGATCGCGACCATCACGGAGAGGATGACGACACCGGGGTCCGCCGGGTCCTGCCAGTACATGACGGCGGCGAGGAAGACGAGTACGGCGATGAACGGGTTCGCGTACGCGCGGGCGAGCTGGGCGTACCAGCGCGGGGCCCGCTCCCGCGCGACCGTGTTGAGGCCGTACCGCTCCTGGCGGTCGAGCACCTCGGCCTGGCAGAGCCCGGCGCGGTCGACTCCGTACTCCCTGAGTACCTGGGCGGTGGGCTGTGCGGCGATGGCGCCGAGCCGCGCGCCGACGGCCCGGGTGCGGGCCTCCAGCTCGGCCGCGTGCCGCTCGCGACGGCGGCGCCGGCCCGGCGGTGCGAGCTTCTCGGGGGTGGGGGTAGGGGTGAGCGTGGTCATGACGAGACCTCCCTGGGGTCGTCAGGTCTACGGGGGTGTGTGTTCCGCGTCCGCGTGGCCGATGGAGGGCATGCGGACGTGCGGGCATGCGGGCACGCGGGCACGGCGAAGGTGCGCGCGGAGGGCGCGTGCGGTGCGGGAGAAAGCCGGTCGGTCAGCCGACGGGCAGGGCGCGGCGAGGACTTCGGTCGGGACTCATCCCGAACACCTCCTCGCTGCGGGCACGGCTCCGATGGGTCGTCGAGGACACCACGGCCGTGCGGTGGGTGCACGGGCGAGGTCCGCCCGTGCGGTGGTGGGCGCACGGCGATCACGGTCGGCCGTGCGGTGTGCGCGGCTTGGTCGGGGACGCTCGCCGTGCGCTTACTTGCGTCGATTCGAAAGTAGCATATGTGCGCGGACGCGAAAGTAGGTCGAAGGTCCCGTGGGCCCGGCCTTCCCGAGCCGCGTCCGCCGACGCGGCTCGGGAGAGGGGTCCCGGCGCCCGGTGCCGCTCGCGCCGATCTCGTCCGGGCTCAGCCGCGGCGGCGCCGCAGGAGCAGGAAGCCGCCGGCCGCGGCGCTCGCGGTGGAGACCGCGGCCAGGGCCTGGGGGGCGGCCGAGTTGCCGGACGACGCGGGCGAGGCCGCGGGGGCGGTGGCGGCCGGAGCGGTGACGGGGTCGCCGCCATGGCCGTGGTGGCTCACCGTGGAGTGGGACGTGCCTGCCGCGATCCGCTGCTCCGACGGCGCCGCGGCGGCCTTGGCGGTGCTGGCGCCGTACACCACGTCGGAGCAGCTGTAGAACGCCTCCGGGCTGTCGTCGCGCTGCCAGACCTTGTAGATGATGTGGCGTCCGGTGCGGGCGGGCAGCGTACCGGTGAAGTTGTAGTAGCCGTCCGTCGCCGTTCTGGAGGTCTGGTAGGTGGCGACCGGGGTGTCGTCCAGGTCGGACCACTTCAGGGGCTTGGTCGGGTCGAAGCCCTGCTTGGTGATGTACACCGTCATGGTGCCCGAATGCGCCGCGGTCACCCGGAACTTGAAGGGGAACTGGCCCGCCGAGACGCTGGTGGACGGCCAGTCGGTCCGGGCCCAGTCCAGCGCCCGGTACTTGTCCCGGTTCGCCGAGCAGAGCTTGCCGTCGGGGATGAGCTGGCGGGACTGGCCGTTGGCGTTGGCGATGTTCACCTCGTTCCAGTCGTACAGCGGCTGGGTTCCGGAGTCCGCCACGAGGTCCTTGCACACCTGCGACACCGGGTGCTCCGGACCCTCGGCGTAGCAGGCGGCGATCCGGCTGACCGGGTTGAACATGGCTCCGTGCGCGGAGGCGGACGTCGGGGTGAGGGTGAGGAGCGTCAGGGAGGTCGCCCCGAGGACACCCAGGGACGCTGCGGTACGCCGAGCGGACATGCGAGTGCTCCTTGATCGTGGGGAGTTCGGGGCGGCGGTGGCGAGTTGGGGGCGCGCCAAGTCGCCCTCTGGTAGCGGTACTTGAGAGACTGGCATTGGTCTGGACCAAGTCGCAAGGGGTGTGCGGGGGCTGTGTGGGGGATCGTCGGCCGGGTCGTCGGCCGGAGCGAGGGAGCGAGGGCGGTTCGGGCGGACGGCCGGTCGGGACATGCGCGGATGTCCAGCGGCCGTTCGCCCGCCTCCGGCCGGTTCACCCCCGGCTGTCCCCCGGCCCTCCGTCGAGCCTTCGCCGGTCCTGTGCCGGGCGGGACCACCACACGCCCTCGCCGTGGGTCAGGCCGGGCAGGCGGCGTTCGATCTCCGCCGCCCGGCGGGCCGCGACCGTGCCGCGCAGCAGCCAGCCCCCGGCGGCGGCCGTGCTCTCCTCGATGAGCGCGCCCAGGGAGGTCAGGTGCCCGGCCACCGGGGCGAGGGAGGCGGCCGGGATCTCCAACTCGAAGGCCAGGTACGGCTCGTAGAGCTCGGTCCCGGCGTTCCTCAGGGCCTGGTCCAGGACGATCCGGGTCAGGGCCCGGAAGTCACCCGCGGTGCTGAACACGCTGGAGAACCCGGAGCGTACGAGCGTGACCGCGCAGTCGGTGACCGCCCAGCCGAGCGGGCCCGCGCGCAGGGCTTCGTGCACGGTCTCCTCGATGGCCTGATGGAACGCGCGGGGGAGCGCGCCCAGCTCGGTCTCGTACCGGAAGGCGTTCCCGCTGCCGTACGGGGCCGCCTCGACCCGCAGCCCGATGGTCGCCCAGTGCCCGGTGGGGGCCGGACCGCGGTACATCTCCACGGCCGACTCGCCCGTCCCGGCGGGGCGTTCGGTGCACACCGTACGGCTCGGCTCGAACGCGGCGTCGATGCCGTACGTGTCGGCGAGGGTGGCGGCGATGACCTCCTTCTGCACTTCCCCGTACAGGAACACCGAGGTGGCGCCGCCCGGTTCGGTGCGGGCGCGGATCAGCGGGTCCCGCTCGGCGAGGTCCTTGAGCGCCGCGTTCAGCCGGGCGGCGGGCCCGGTGCCGGGCTCGCGGGGGTGTACGACACTCTGGAGAGTGGGGGCGGCGAAGCGCGGCGCGCGCTCGTGCGGGCGGCCGAGGTGATCGCCCACGCGGATGTCGGGCAGGCCCCGGAGTCTGCCGATGTTGCCCGCGGTCAGGCGGGCGGGGGCGCCGGGGGCCGACCCCGGTGCCGTCTCGGCCCCGATGATGTCCAGGGAGGTCGGGCGGCCGGTGTGGGTGCGGGGCCCCGTGCCGCCGGAGTCGCCGCCGGGGGAGGTGAAGATCAATGGCTGACGCGCCGTCACTTCGCCCTCGAAGAGCCGCAGATACGCGGTCTTGTGCCCGGACTCGTCGCGTTCCACGGCGAACACCGTGCCCCGGGGAGGGGTGTCCGGCGCCACGGGATCGGGGGCCGGGAGCATTGTCACCAGGGCGTCGATCAGAGCGGCGACGCCCTCGCCCCGGATGGCCGAGCCGAAGTACACCGGATGCACGAGGGCCTTCGCGGTCTGGTCGGCGAGGGCCTTGTCGAGTTCGGCTGGGGTGGGGGGCGGGCCGTCCACCACACGGGCCAGGAGTTCGTCGTCGTGTTCCGCCAGCAACTCCCCCATGCGGGCGGCGAACTGGAGGCCGCCCGGGCGGGGGTGCCGGTACGTGAGGGGGGTGGCGGTGGCCGCGCGCGTGCCCAGGTCCCGTACCGCTGTCATGGCGATGGCGTGCGGGGTCAGTGCGCGGCGGATGTCTGCGAGGAGGGTGTCCGCGCGGGCGCCGGGGCGGTCGATCTTGTTGACGAAGACCAGCGTCGGCAGGCGGATCTCGCGCAGGGTGCGCATCAGGACGCGAGTCTGTGCCTGGACGCCCTCCACGGCGGACAGGACCAGGACCGCGCCGTCCAGCACGCCGAGGGCGCGCTCCACCTCGGCGATGAAGTCGCTGTGACCCGGGGTGTCGATGAGGTTGACCTGGGTGTCGCCCACGCGGAACGAGGCGACGGCTGAGCGCACGGTGATGCCGCGCCGGCGCTCGATGGCGTCGGTGTCGGTCTGAGTGGAGCCGTCGTCCACCCTGCCGAGCCGGTCGATGGTGCCGGTGTCGAACAGGAGACGCTCGGTGAGGCTGGTCTTACCGGCGTCGACGTGGGCCAGGATGCCGATGTTCAGGGTTCGCATGAGTGCGGGGTTCTCCGAAGGGTGCCGTGAGGTGTGGGCTCTGGGCTGCTTCGAAGAGACGGCGCATCTGCTGCTCCCGCGGGGGTGGGGGTGGGGTCCGCGGGGTCAGGTTAGGGGGAGGGGGGTCGAGGGCGCGAGCCGTTTTCCCGGCGGCGGTAGGTCGGCGGAGCGGCCGGCCCAGCCCCTGGGGGCTCCGCCCCCAGCCCCCCGTTCGCGCCTTAAGGGCGCTCGTCCGCAAACTCCCCCAAGGCCTTAAGGGCCAGGGGGGACCCCCATGACGGGCTGAAGATGCGCATGCTGGCCAGCGCGGTGCTGTTAGGGGCGCGGGGAACTGCGCGAGAAGCGGGCACGGTCCGCAGACTGAAGCGGGGTTGGGGGCGCGGGGAACTGCGCGATCGGTCACGCACGGTCGGCGGGCGAAGGCGGCTTTTGGGGGCGCGGGGAACTGCGCGACAGGCCACGCACGGTCCGCGGGGGGCCGGGGGTTTGGGGGAGGGGTGGGGTGGGGCGAGGGCCCGGGACAGTAGAGTGCGGCACCAACCCCCGCACACCCCGAGGTACACGTGAACACCCACCCCGCCCCCACCCCCGACGTCACCGTCATCGGGATCGGGGCCGACGGGTGGGACGGGCTCGCGCCCGCCGCGCGGGACGCGGTCATGGGCGCCGGGGTCGTCATCGGCGGAGGGCGTCAGCTCGCGCTCGTGCCGGACGACTGCCCGGCGCAGCGGGTCGCGTGGCCCACACCGCTGCGGCCCGCCGTGCCGGGGCTACTCGAAGCCCACCGGGGCCGCCGCATCGCCGTGCTGGCCAGCGGCGACCCCATGTTCTACGGCATCGGCCGCACCCTCACCGAGCTGCTCGGCACCCCGCCGCGCATCCTGCCGCACCCCTCCTCGCTCTCGTACGCCTGCGCCCGGCTCGGCTGGGCCGTCGAGGAGACCGAGGTCGTCACCGTGGTCGGGCGGCCCCTCGCCAGGATCGCCGCCGCGCTGCACGACGGCCGCCGCCTGCTCGTGCTCAGCTCCGGCGCCGACACCCCCGCAGAGGTCGCCGCCCTGCTCCGCGACCGGGGCTTCGGGCCCAGCCGGATGCGGGTCCTGGAACAGCTGGGCTCGCAGGGCGAGCACTGCGTCGAGGGCGGCGCGGACCACTGGGACGCCCCGCCCGGCGACCCCCTCAACGTCATCGCCGTCGACTGCCGCCGCGCCCCCGACGCGCTGCGCCTGGGCGCCGTACCGGGGCTGCCCGACGCGGCGTACGAACACGACGGCCAGCTCACCAAGCGGCACGTCCGCGCCGCCACCCTCGGCGCGCTCGCGCCCGCGCCCGGCGAGCTGCTCTGGGACGTCGGCGGCGGCTCCGGCTCGATCGCCGTGGAGTGGATGCGTACGCACCCCTCCTGCCGTGCCCTCACCGTCGAGCGCGACCCCGTGCGGGCCGAGCGCATCGCCCGCAACGCCGACCGGCTCGGCGTGCCCGCGCTGCGTGTCGTCACCGGCGCAGCACCCGCGGCCCTGGCCCAACTCCCGTCCCCTGACGCCGTGTTCATCGGCGGCGGGCTCACCGCGCCCGGCCTCCTCGCGGCCTGCTGGGACGCGCTCGCACCGGGCGGGCGGCTCGTCGCCAACACCGTCACGCTCGAATCCGAGGCGCTGCTCGCCGACTGGTACCGGCGCCACGGCGGCGAACTCGTCCGGCTCGCCGTCGCGCACGCCGTGCCGGTCGGCGGCTTCACGGGATGGCGCCAGGCCATGCCGGTCACCCAGTGGGCCGTCGTCAAGTCCGCATCCGCACCCGTCAACACCCCTCCAGGAGCAGCCACATGACCGTGTACTTCATCGGCGCGGGCCCCGGCGCCGCCGACCTGATCACGGTGCGCGGCGCCCGCAGGATCGCCTCCTGCCAGGTCTGCCTGTACGCGGGCAGCCTGGTGCCGCGCGAACTCCTCGCGGAATGCCCCGAGGGCGCCCGCCTGGTGGACACCGCCCAGCTCACCCTCGACCAGATCACCGAGGAGCTGGTACGCGCCCACGAGGCCGGGCACGACGTGGCCCGGCTGCACTCGGGCGACCCGTCGGTGTTCAGCGCCGTCGCGGAGCAGATGCGGCGCCTGGACGCGGCCGGGGTGCCCTACGAGGTCGTCCCCGGGGTGCCCGCGTTCGCCGCGGCCGCCGCGGCCCTCAAACGGGAACTCACCGTGCCCACGGTCGGCCAGACCGTCATCCTGACCCGCGTCGCCCAGCGCGCCACGGCCATGCCCGAGGGCGAGGACCTCGCCACCCTGGGCCGCAGCGGCGCGCTGCTCGTGCTGCACCTGGCCGCCGGATACGTCGACCGCGTCGTCGAGGAGCTCCTGCCGCACTACGGCGCCGAGTGCCCGGCCGCCGTGGTCGCCTTCGCCTCGCGGCCCGACGAGCTGATCCTGCGCGGCACGCTGGCCGACATCGCGGGCCAGGTGAAGGAGGCGGGCGTGGTGCGCACCGCCGTCATCCTGGTGGGCCGCACGCTGGGCGCGGCCGAGTTCCGGGACAGCCACCTGTACTCGGCCGACCGGCACCGCTGCTGAGCCAAGCTCACGGCCCCGCGGGGTTGCTCCGGCCCACCACGTGGCCCGCCCGGTCGATGCAGATCACGTCCACCGCGACCGGGGCTCCCCGCAGCACCCCGAGCGCCTCGTCGCGGGCCCGCGCCGCCACCAGGTCGCCCAGCGGCACCCCGGCCGCCGTGCACAACTGGAGCGCCGCGAGGCCGGTGTTGGCCTGCTCCACCTCGGCCGCCAGCGACTCCGGCGCGCCGCCCGCGCGGGCCAGGTCGGCCAGGAACGGCTTGTCCACCTGCGAGCGGGCCGAGTGCAGGTCGAGGTGGCCCGCGGCGAGCTTGGACAGCTTGGCGAAGCCGCCGCAGATGGTGAGGCGGTCCACCGGGTGGCGGCGTACGTACTTCAGGACGGCGCCCGCGAAGTCGCCCATGTCGAGCAGGGCGTCCTCGGGCAGCCCGTACTCCGCGACCACCGTCTTCTCCGACGTCGAGCCCGTGCAGCCCGCCACATGGGTGCGGCCCGCCGCCCGGGCCACGTCCACGCCGCGCCGGATCGAGTCGATCCACGCGGAGCACGAGTACGGCACCACGATGCCGGTCGTGCCGAGGATCGACAGGCCGCCCAGGATGCCCAGGCGCGGGTTCCAGGTCGAGCGGGCGATCTCCTCGCCGTGGTCCACCGAGACGGTGATCTCCACGTCCCCGGGGGCGCCGTGCCGCCCGGCGACCAGCGCCACGTGCTCGGTCATCATCTGGCGCGGCACCGGGTTGATCGCCGGTTCGCCCACCGGCAGCGGCAGGCCGGGCAGCGTGATCGTGCCGACGCCCGCGCCCGCGCGGAAGACCACGCCCGAGCCGGGCGGCAGCAGCCGCACCGTCGAGCGGATCAGCGCGCCGTGGGTGACGTCCGGGTCGTCGCCCGCGTCCTTCACCACGGCCGCCATCGCCCGCCCGGCCGCCAGCTCCTCCGCCGCCAGCGCGAACGCGGGTGTCTGCCCGCGCGGCAGCGTGATCGTCACCGGGTCGGGGAAGTCGCCGGTCAGCAGCGCGGTGTACGCGGCCGTGGTGGCCGCCGTCGCGCAGGCGCCGGTCGTCCAGCCGGGGCGCAGACCGGTGTGCTTGAGCTGGGCGCCGCGCCCGCCCTTCGCCTCACTCACGGCCGGGGCCCCGGTCTCGCCCGCCCGCGCCCTCATCGAGCAAACTCGTGACCATCGGCCTTGCCCACGCACCACTCATGACCGTCGGCCTGACACTCGCACCACTCATGACCATCGGCCTCACTCACGAACGGAACCGGATCCTGTGCACGTCTTGATTCTGGGGGGTACGGGCGAGGCCCGTCGGCTGGCCGGGCTGCTGCACGGCGCCGAGGTCTCCGGGCTGCGCGTGACGAGTTCGCTCGCGGGGCGGGTCGCCGCGCCCCGGATGCCCGACGGGGAGGTCCGTGTCGGGGGCTTCGGCGGACCAGACGGGCTCGCCCACTGGCTGCGTACGCACGAGGTGGACGCGCTCATCGACGCCACTCATCCCTTCGCCCGGACCATCAGTTTCAACGCCGCGTCGGCCGCGGCCGCGGCCCATGTTCCCCTGCTCGCCCTGCGGCGGCCCGGCTGGGTCCCCGGTGACGGCGACCGCTGGCACCCCGCGGACTCGCTCGACGAGGCGGCCGCGCTGCTGCCCGCGCTGGGCCGCCGGGTGTTCCTCACCACCGGACGCATGGGCCTGGCCGCCTTCGCCCACCTCGACGCGCTGTGGTTCCTGATGCGCTCGGTGGACGCACCCGAGCCGCCCTGCCCGGCCCGCATGGAGGTGCTGCTCGACCGGGGCCCCTTCACCCTCGAAGGGGAGCGGGAGATCCTGCGGCGGGCCGCCATCGAGGTGCTTGTGACCAAGGACAGCGGGGGCGCCGCCACCGCGCCCAAGCTCGCCGCCGCCCGCGAGGCGGGCATCCCCGTCGTCGTGGTGCGGCGGCCGCCCGTGCCGGACGGCGTGACCGTGGCGGCCACCCCCGAGGAGGCGGCCGCCTGGGTGCGTCAGTTCTCCGGGTAGCGGCGCGGGGTCCAGACGATCTCCTCGCCGTCCCCGCGCCGTACGGTCCGGGTCTGCGAGGAGCCGATCAGCAGGATGGTGCGCATGTCGACCTCTGCCGGGTCGAGTTCGGCCAGCCGCACGATCCGGACCCGCTCGGTGGGACCGCCCACGTCGCGTGCGACCACCACCGGGGTGTCCGGCGAGCGGTGCTCCAGGAGTAGCTCGCGGGCCTTGGCGACCTGCCAGGTACGGCTCGCCGAACCGGGGTTGTAGAGCGCGAGGACCAGATCGGCGGAGGCCGCCGCGTGCAGGCGCTCCGCGATGACCTCCCAGGGCTTGAGCCGGTCGGACAGCGAGATGGTCGCGTAGTCGTGGCCGAGCGGGGCGCCCGCGCGGGCGGCGGCCGCGTTCGCGGCGGTCACCCCCGGCAGGACCCGCACGGGGACGCCGGCGTACTCCGGCTGCGAGGCGACCTCCAGGACGGCGGTGGCCATCGCGAAGATGCCCGGGTCCCCGCCCGAGACGACGGCGACCTTCCTGCCCCGCAGGGCCAGTTGGAGGGCGAACTCGGCGCGCTCGGACTCCACCTTGTTGTCCGAACCGTGCCGCCGCTGCCCGGGGCGCTCCGGCACCCGGTCCACGTACGTGGTGTAGCCGACCACGTCGTCGGCGGCGGCGAGCGCGCCCCGCGTCTCGGGGGTCAGCCACAGCGGGCCCGCCGGGCCGGTGCCGACGACCACGACCTCGCCCCGCTCGCGCACGGGCCGCGTCGCGTCGATGCGGCTGGGGAGCACCGCGACGGAGAAGTACGGCACCGACTCGGGGTCGATGTCGGCGATCCTGCCGGTGCGCTCGCCCGCCATGGTGGCGCGCTCCACGTACCGCGCCTCGTCCAGGCGCCCCGAACGCTCCAGTGCCGTACGCACCTTGGTGAAGGTGCGGCCCAGCTTCATCACCACCGCCGAGTCGGTCGCGGCGAGCCGCGCGGTGAGCTCCTCCTCCGGCAGCGTGCCGGGCAGGATCGTCAGGATCTCCTCGGCCTCCACCAGCGGCTCCCCGAGCCGGGCGGCCGCCGCGCTCACCGAGGTCACGCCGGGGATCACCTCGGTGGGATAGCGGTGCGCGAGCCGCTTGTGCATGTGCTGGTACGAGCCGTAGAACAGCGGGTCGCCCTCGGCGAGCACGGCGACCGTGCGGCCCGCGTCCAGGTGCTCGGCGAGGCGCGCCGAGGCCTCCTCGTAGAAGTCGTTCAGGGCGCCCCGGTAGCCGCCGGGGTGGTCGGTGGTCTCCACCGTGAGCGGGTAGACCAGCTTCTCCTCGATGTGGTCGGCACGGATGTGCTTCGCCGCGATCGAGCGGGCTATGGAGCGGCCGTGGCGCGCCGAGTGGTAGGCCACCACGTCGGCCTCCGCGATGGCCTCCACCGCGCGCACCGTCATCAGGGACGGATCCCCGGGCCCGAGCCCCACCCCGTACAGCCGGCCGGTGGTCGCGCCGTCCCCGGTGCCGGTGAGGGCGTCGGAGGTGCTGTCGTCCTGCTCGCTGTTCTGCTGCATCGCGCTCTCGTTCATTCCGTCTCGCTCGCGATCGCGTTGAGTGCGGCCGCGGCGATCGCGCTGCCGCCGCGCCTGCCCCGTACCACCAGGTGTTCCAGGCCCGAAGGGTGCGCGGCGAGCGCGTCCTTGGACTCGGCGGCGCCGATGAAGCCGACCGGCACGCCGATGACGGCGGCCGGACGCGGCGCGCCCTCCTCGATCATTTCGAGCAGCCGGAACAGCGCGGTGGGCGCGTTGCCGACGGCCACGACCGCGCCGTCGAGCCGGTCGCGCCACAGCTCCAGGGCGGCGGCGCTGCGCGTGGTGCCCAGCTTCGCGGCGAGCCCGGGCACCGACGGGTCGGCCAGCGTGCACAGGACCTCGTTGTCGGCGGGCAGCCGCTTGCGGGTCACACCGCTCGCCACCATCCGCGCGTCGCACAGGATCGGCGCACCCGCGCGCAGCGCCTCGCGGGCCCGGGCCACGACGCCGGGCGTGAAGCCGAGGTCGCGGGGCAGGTCCGTCATGCCGCAGGCGTGGATCATGCGGACCGCGACCTGGCTCACGTCGGCGGGCAGGCCGGTGAGGTCCGCCTCGGCGCGGATCGTGGCAAAGGACTGGCGGTAGATCTCCGCGCCGTCCTTCTCGTAGTCGAACACTGTGCTCTCGCTCATCTCGTCGTTGTCCCCGTCGCCTGCGTCCGGTCCGGCTGTGTCGTCGTCCCGTGCGGTGCGGGCAGTGGGCGGGCTGTCGTCGTACGTGCGGGTGGGGTGGCTGGGGTGGTCGTGCGGTCCGGGCCCGGCCGGGGCGCCTTCGCGTGCGGGGTCCGTGCCGTCGTCGTGCTCGGGTTCCCGCACGTCGCCGTGGTGCGTGCGGCCCTCATGGCCCCGCGCTCCGAGCGGTGGCGACCGCAGCCGCCAACCCGTCTTCCGCCACCGGTACGTGACGCTCGCGCGCGCCCCGTACCGCCACCGTGTAGTGGCCGTCGGGGGTCGCGGTCACGTCCACCCAGTCGCCGTGCGGATGCCCGCAGCGGCGCTCGCACCCCGACCAGTAGACCGGCAGGGGGCCGCGCCCCGGCAGGGCGTCCCGGCGCACATCGGCCAGCGCCTTGGCGCAGCCGGGCCGCCCGGTGCACGCCCCGACCCCGGTCCACGGCGACCCGGGGCCCGTGACGAACCCGGCGTCTTCGAGCTCTCGCAGCCGCTCGTGGGCCGCGCGCTCGTCGAACCCGGGGATCACGAACTGGCGCCACGGGGTGATCCTGACCTCGTCGCGGGGGCCGGCGAGCGCGTGCAGCGCGGGGGCGCCGACCCGGCCGAGCACGGGCGCCACGATCAGGGCGTACGTTCCGTCGGGACTCGCCACGATGCCGGGGGCCGGGGCGGCCGAGTGCGCGTCCGGGGGTGCTGCCGGGGTTGCCGGGATGCCCGCCAGGGCCAGGGCGCCCGCGAGGTCCACGGGGTGGCCCGGGGGGAGTTCGCGGACCCGCCAGGCGCCGTTGCCCGCGGCGGCGGCGGTGTCGAGGAAGGCGCGGGCGGCCGCGAGTGCCGCCCGCGGGGCGTCGCCCGCCGCCACGCGCAGGGTGCTCGGCCCGACGCGTACCAGGGCCGTGTCCCCCGCTTGTGCGAGCAAGGTCACATCGCCGCCGAGGCCCGCGACGTCGCCCCGGCCGTCGTCGAGCACGAACAGGAACCGGCCCGAGAGGGCGGCCGTCCAGTCCTGGCCGCACAGCAGCGCGTCCAGGGCGCGCACCCAGGCGGGGGTGTGCCCGTGGCCCCGGTCGTCGAGACCGGCCAGGGGGGTGGCCACGATGTTGCGGATGCGCTCGTGCTGCTCGGAGGGCAACAGGGCGGTGTGGCGCAGGAGTTCGGCGAGGCCGGTGCCGCAGGCTTCGCCGATGCCGCGCAACTCGGCGTTGCCGCGGGAGGTGATGCCGAGGTGGCCGTCCCCGTACCGCTCGGCCGCGGTGGCCAGCGCGTGTACCTGATGGTTCGTCAAGATACCGCCGGGCAGCCTGAGTCGGGCCAGTTGGCCGTCGTCGGCGGCGTGCAGGCGGAGGGCGCCGGGGCAGGCGTCGCCGCGGTCCCGTACGACGGGGTGCGGGCCGGGTTCGCGCGTGGCTTCTCCCGAGGCGTCCTCTATAGGGGGTTCGCCCTGGTGTGAGGGTGTTGTGGCGGGGGGCGGCATGGCGGCGAGCATACCCACGAGGCCGGACGGGCTGAGCTCGCCCATGCTGGCCAGCACGGTGCTGTTAGGGGCGCGGGGAACTGCGCGAGCAAGCGGGCACGGTCCGCAGGCGCCCTGGGGCTCCGCCCCAGACCCCGTATCGCGCCTTGAGGGCGCTCGTCCTCAATCGCCGGACGGGCTGAGGTTGCCTGTGCTGACCAGCACCAGTACCGGAAGGGATGCGAGCCTCCCCGCACGGTTCGCAGCCGGGGACAATCGACGCGGCCCCCCGCCGAGGGGCCACGCAGGGTCGCTACTATGCAGGCGGCGGGCCACCTGGCCCGGCACGCGCCGGCGACGGCGACAGGGGGAGGAAGCCCGGTGAGATTCCGGCGCGGTCCCGCCACTGTGAGCCCGGACCGAGCCTCGCGCCCGGCCGGGTGAGTCAGGAACTCCCCCTCCCCGACTCGGGGAGACCCATTCCGACACCACCCGGGGCGCGGACACCCCGAGGAAGGCCTGACGCCGCATGCTGCACTCGTCCGGGGAGCCCGCAGAGGACCCCCGCCCCATCCTGCTCCTGTCGACGTCCGACACCGACCTGCTGAGCGCGCGCGCGGCGAACGGCCCGGTGCCCTACCGGTTCGCCAACCCCTCCCGGCTCGCCCTGGACGACCTCCCCGCGCTGATCGACGGCGTCGGCCTCGTCGTCGTCCGCCTGCTCGGCGGCGTACGCGCCTGGCAGGACGGCCTGGACCAGCTCACCGCGAGCGGCCTGCCCGTCGTCGTGCTCACCGGTGAACAGGCCCCGGACGCCCAGCTGATGGCCGCCTCCACCGTGCCCGTCGGCATCGCCGCCGAGGCGCACGCCTACCTCGCGCACGGCGGCCCGGCCAACCTCGACCAGCTGGCCCGCTTCCTGTCCGACACCGTGCTGCTCACCGGCCACGGTTTCGAGCCGCCCGCGCCCGCCCCGTCCTGGGGCCCGCTGGAGCGTACGGCGAACCCGGGCGAGGGCCCGACCGTCGCGGTGCTCTACTACCGCGCCCACCACATGAGCGGCAACACCGCCTTCGTGGACGCCCTGTGCGGCGCGATCGAGGACGCGGGCGCCCGCGCGCTCCCGCTGTACGTGTCCTCGCTGCGCTCCCCCGAGCCCGAGCTCATCGAGGAGCTGGGCGCCGCCGACGCCATCGTGACCACCGTCCTGGCGGCGGGCGGCACCAAGCCCGCCACCGCGTCGGCGGGCGGCGACGACGAGTCGTGGGACGCGGGCGCGCTCAGCGGCCTGGACGTGCCGATCCTCCAGGCGCTCTGCCTCACCGGCTCACGCAGCGCCTGGGAGGAGAACGACGAGGGCGTCTCGCCGCTCGACGCGGCCAGCCAGATCGCGGTGCCCGAGTTCGACGGCCGCCTCATCACCGTCCCGTTCTCCTTCAAGGAGATCGACGAGGACGGGCTCCCCGCCTACGTCGCCGACGCCGAGCGCGCCGCCCGCGTCGCCGGGATCGCCGTACGCCACGCGAAGCTCAAGCACATCCCGGCCGCCGACAAGCGGCTCGCGCTGGTGCTGTCCGCGTACCCCACCAAGCACTCCCGCATCGGCAACGCGGTCGGCCTCGACACCCCCGCGAGCGCCGTCGCGCTGCTGCGCCGACTGCGCGCCGAGGGCTACGACTTCGGGCACGAGGACGAGATCCCGGGCCTGGTCTCCGGCGACGGCGACGAGCTGATCCGCGCCCTGATCGACGCGGGCGGCCACGACCAGGACTGGCTCACCGAGGAGCAGCTGGCCGCCAACCCGGTCCGCATCCCGGCCGCCGACTACCGGCGCTGGTACGCGACGCTGCCCGAGGAGCTGCGCACCGAGGTCGAGGAGCACTGGGGGCCGCCGCCCGGCGAGATGTTCCTGGACCGCAGCCGCAACCCCGAGGGCGACATCGTGCTCGCGGCCCTGCGCCGCGGCAATCTGCTGATCCTCATCCAGCCGCCGCGCGGCTTCGGCGAGAACCCGATCGCGATCTACCACGACCCCGATCTGCCGCCCTCGCACCACTACCTGGCCGCCTACCGCTGGATCGCGGCCCCGGCCGCCGACGGCGGGTTCGGTGCCGACGCGATGATCCACCTCGGCAAGCACGGCAACCTGGAGTGGCTGCCCGGCAAGAACGCGGGCCTGTCCGCCGCCTGCGGCCCGGACGCCGCCCTCGGCGACATCCCGCTCATCTACCCGTTCCTGGTCAACGACCCGGGCGAGGGCACCCAGGCCAAGCGCCGGGTGCACGCCACGCTCATCGACCACCTGGTGCCGCCGATGGCCCGCGCCGACTCCTACGGCGACATCGCGCGCCTGGAGCAACTCCTTGACGAGCACGCCCAGATCGCGTCCATGGACCCGGCCAAGCTGCCCGCGATCCGCGCGCAGATCTGGACGCTGATCCAGGCCGCGAAGCTCGACCACGACCTGGGGCTCGAAGACCGGCCCGAGGACGAGGGTTTCGACGAGTTCATCATGCATCTCGACGGCTGGCTCTGCGAGATCAAGGACGTCCAGATCCGCGACGGACTGCACGTGCTCGGCAACGCCCCGGCCGGCGCCGACCGCGTCAACCTGGCCCTCGCCATCCTGCGCGCCCGCCAGATCTGGGGCGGCACCACCGCCCTGCCCGGTCTGCGCGAGGCGCTCGGCCTGGACGAGTCCGCCGCCACCCGCACCTCAGCCGACGAGGCCGAGGAGCAGGCCCGCGCGCTGGTGCAGTTGATGGACGACGCCGGCTGGGACCTCGCGGCGATCCCCGCCGACCAGCCCCAACAGGTGCGCGCCATCCTGGAGTTCGCGGCCCGCGAGGTCGTGCCGCGCCTCGCCGCGACCACCGCCGAGCTCGACCACACCGTGCACGCCCTGAACGGCGGCTTCGTCCCGGCCGGTCCCTCGGGCTCGCCGCTGCGCGGCCTGGTCAACGTCCTGCCGACCGGCCGCAACTTCTACTCGGTCGACCCCAAGGCCGTCCCCTCCCGGCTCGCCTGGGAGACCGGGCAGGCGCTCGCCGAGTCCCTCGCCGACCGCTACCGCACCGACAACGGCGACTGGCCGACCTCGGTCGGGCTCTCGCTGTGGGGTACGAGCGCGATGCGCACGGCGGGCGACGACGTCGCCGAGGCGATGGCGCTGCTCGGCGTGCGCCCGGTCTGGGACGACGCCTCGCGCCGGGTCACCGGCCTGGAGCCGATCCCGCTCGACGAGCTCGGCCGCCCCCGCATCGACGTGACCCTGCGCATCTCGGGCTTCTTCCGCGACGCCTTCCCGCACACCATCGGGCTGCTCGACGACGCGGTGCGGCTGGCCGCGTCCCTGGACGAGCCCGCCGACCAGAACTTCGTACGCGCCCACACGCAGGCCGACCTCGCGGAGCACGGCGACGAACGCCGGGCCACCACCCGCATCTTCGGCTCTCGCCCCGGCACCTACGGCGCGGGCCTGCTCCAGCTCATCGACTCCCGCGACTGGCGCACCGACGCCGACCTCGCCGAGGTCTACACGGTGTGGGGCGGCTACGCGTACGGCCGCGAGCTGGACGGCCGCCCGGCCCGGGATGAGATGGAGACGGCGTACAAGCGGATCGCGGTCGCGGCGAAGAACACCGACACCCGCGAACACGACATCGCCGACTCGGACGACTACTTCCAGTACCACGGCGGCATGGTGGCGACCGTCCGCGCGCTGCGCGGCACCGCCCCCGAGGCGTACATCGGCGACTCGACGCGTCCGGAGACGGTCAAGACGCGCACCCTGGTCGAGGAGACCAGCCGCGTCTTCCGGGCCCGGGTGGTGAACCCCAAGTGGATCGAGGCGATGCGCCGCCACGGCTACAAGGGCGCCTTCGAACTCGCCGCCACCGTGGACTACCTGTTCGGCTACGACGCCACCACGGGCGTGGTCGCCGACTGGATGTACGACAAGCTGACCGAGACGTACGTCCTCGACCCGGCCAACCGAGCCTTCCTCCAGGAGGCCAACCCCTGGGCGCTGCACGGCATCGCGGAGCGGCTCCTGGAGGCCGAGTCGCGCGGCATGTGGGCCAAGCCCGACCCGGCGGTCCTCGAAGCGCTCCGCCAGGTGTACCTGGAGACCGAGGGCGACTTGGAGGACGAGGGCTGAGCCCCTGCTGCGGACGGCGGGCCCGGGTTTTCCACCCGGGCCCGCCGCCGTGAGCCGGTCCTGAGCGGGCTCGCCGACGTGCTGGTGCGCCACAAGCGCCGCGCTCAGCTCCGCGTGCCGAAGTCCTGGGTCCACCAGGGCCCGCCGGACCCGTAGTGGACGCCGATGCCGATCTCCTTGAACGCGCAGTTCAGGATGTTCGCGCGGTGGCCGGGGCTGTGCATCCAGGAGTCCATGACGGCGGCCGCGTCGGCCTGGCCCCGCGCGATGTTCTCGCCGTACGTGCTCCACTGGTACCCGGCGGCGGTGATCCGCTCGCCGGGGCCCGCGCCGCTCGGGTCGGTGTGGTCGAAGAAGTTCTGCGCGGCCATGTTCTCGGAGTGCTTGAGCGCGGCGCTGTACAGCTGCGAGTTGGTGGTAAGGGCCGAGCAACCGGCCTTGGCGCGCTCGGAGTTGACGAGGGCGAGCACATCCTGGACGGCGGCGGGCTCGCCCGTGTCGGCGCCCGGGGTCGCGCGCCTGGCGGTGGCGCTGGGCTTCGGCGTCGCGGGGTGGCTGGACGGTTTGGCCGGGGGCGTCGACTTCTTGGCGCTCGGGCTCGGTGAACTGCTCGGCCTGGCAGGGGAGTTGGAGGCTGAGGGGCTCGGCGGCACGGGCTTGGTGCCGATGCCGTCGGCCGCGGCGTCCGTGGTGGTGGCGGGGGCGTCCGCGACCGTGCGCGAGGCTTCCTGGCCGGAATCGGTGAGGAAGTGGAAGGCGCCGCCGAGGGCGCCGACCGTGGCGATGCCCGCGATGAGGGCGCCGGCCCGGCGCCGACGGCGTGCCCGCTGGTCGCGCCGGTCGCGCCGGGAGGCGGGGGCGCGGCCCTTGCGGTGGGCGGCGCGGGCGCCGCGCGGGGCGGCGTGGGGGAGGGGCTGGGTCGAGACGCCGGCGGCCGGGGCGTCCGTGGCGAGGGCGGCGGGCCGGAGCGACGGTCCGGCTCCGTGCAGCACGGCGAGCAGCCCGGCGGTGGTGGCCGCGACGGGGACGAGGGCGAGTCCGACGAGGAGGCCCTCGGCGGGTATGAGCCCGCTCCAGTGCCCGGTGCACACCGCGCAGGTGCGGGCGTGCCGGGCGATGCGCTTGCGCCACAGGGCGGAGGGCACGCCGTCCCAGGACAGGGCGAGCCCGGACAGCTCGCCGCAGCGCTCGATCCCGGCGAGCGCGCGGACCACGACCCGGGCGGTCTCCAGCTGGCCCTTCATGCGCTGGACGCGTACGGCGGCGTGCTCGGCCGACAGGTCCAGCGCCGAGGCGACCTCGCCCCGGGTGAGCACACCGGCCGCCTCCAGCCACCACAGCGAGAGCAGCGCCCGGTCGTCGGGCTCCAGCCAGCGGGTGGCCTCGGTGACCTCCTTGCGCTGCCCGGACAGGCCGAGCCGCACGATGGTGAGGTCCACGAAGTCGGCGCCGGGGTCGGCCACGTCGTGGACGTCGTGGAGCGCGCTGTCGACGGGGGTACGGCGGTGGCCCTGCCAGTACCGGCGGATCTCGTTCATGGTGACGGCGACCAGCCAGGAGCGGAACGCCTCCGGGTCGCGCAGCGAGCCGAGGCCGTCGAGCATCCGCAGCAGGCTCTCCTGCACCACGTCGTCGACGTCGGCGTGCCCGTGCAGCGCCCGGCCGACGATGTTGTACACGAGCGGCAGATATCCGGCGACGAGCTCGTCCCGCGCCCGCTGATCCCCGTCCCGGGCCGCGACGACCACCGCGGCTGCCTGTTCACTGATCACGCCTCGTCCACTCTCCCGGAGCACCGAACCTAACTGACCCGACAGAGAGGAGAACAGTCCGGCCGTGCCCGGATAACAGAAAACGGATGACGGATATCGACTGTCCACTGACAGATTCCGGCTGGTGGGAAGGGCTTTGGCGGCAGGGGTGTGGGCCTCGTCACTTCTGGGCGCCGGGTCCGGGGACACAGGGTCGCGGAAGCCCGGAAACTCCGTGCGGCGGGTGTATCGTGCGCACCACCTCTCTCACGAAATGTACTGTTTTGTACGATGACTTGAGTGACCCCAGCGTGCGTCGCCGCACCCTCCTCGCCGGCCTCCCCGTCGCCTTCGCGCTGACCGGATGCGACGAGGCGCCCCCGCGTGAGCGGCGCCCCGAGCGGGGCGCGCCCGCCGGGCCCGTCCGGCAGGGCGGGGTGACCGACCCCCAGCCCCAGCACGCGCTCGTCCTCTCCTACGACCTCACCCCGGGCACCCGTGGGGCCCCCGGGAGGGACGCGGTGCGGCGGCTGCTCGCGCGGTGGAGCGAGTCGCTCACCGGGCTCGAACCGGGCACCACCGCGACCGTCGGCATCGGACCCGCCCTGCCGCAGCGGATCGGCGTCGGCGCCCCGGAAGGACTGCGCGAGCTGCCCGCGTTCGACGGGGAGCACCTCGACGCGGGGGCCGGTGGCGGCGAGATCGGGGTGCAGATCTGCGCGCGCGAGGCCAAGGCGTGCGAGCGGGTCGCCGGGCTGCTCGCGGGCGCGGGCGCCGGGGTGCTCCGGCCGCGCTGGCGCCAGGCGGGCTTCCTGCCGCCCGAACTGCCCGGCCCCCAGTCCGGCCCCTTCACCGCCCGGCGCGAGGGCGAGACCCCGCGCAACCTGCTCGGCTTCAAGGACGGCACGGCCAACCCCTCCGCCGAGGAGAGCGAGCGCTGGGTGTGGCTGCCCGGGCCCGGCCCGTACGCCGACGGCACCTTCCTCGTCGTACGCCGGGTGCGGCTGCGGGTCGAGGAGTTCGGCCGGCTGCCCGTCGCCCGGCAGGAGCAGATCATCGGGCGCCGCAAACGCGGGGGCGAGCCGCTGGAGGGCGGCGCCGAGCACGACGACGTCGACGTGGACGCGCGGACCCCCGAGGGCGGCTACGTCCTGCCCGCGGACGCCCACGTGCGGCTCACGAATCCGCGCCTCGACGACGGTGCCCGCATGCTGCGGCGCGGCTACTCCTACGAGAACAGCCCCGGTGACCGGGGGCTGCTCTTCCTGGCCTACATGAAGGATCCCTCGCTCTTCGTGCGGGTGCAGCAGCGGTTGGTGGCGGGGGATGCGCTCAGCTCCTTCGCGGAGCACTACGGTTCTGCCCTCTTCTACGTCCTCCCCGGCCCCCGCCCGGACCGCCCCCTGGGCAGCATGGTCCTGTAACCCCCTCCCTTTACGCAGTTCCCCGCGCCCCTCAAACCCCCTCCGACCTGCGGACCGTGCCTGCTTGCTCGCGCAGTTCCCCGCGCCCCTCAACCCCCCTTCGATCTGCGGACCGTGGCCGCTTCTCGCGCAGTTCCCCGCGCCCCTGAAGGGCGCCCAGCGTTGGCATCTTCAGCCCGTCATGGGGGTCCCCCCTGGCCCTTAAGGCCTTGGGGGAGTTTGAGGACGAGCGCCCTTTAGGCGCGATACGGGGTCTGGGGCGGAGCCCCAGGGGGTTACTCGGGGCCGGGGTAGTGGCAGGCGACCTCGCGGGGGTCGCCCGGCGTCGGCACGCGCAGGACCGGCGCCTCCACCCCGCACCGCGCCCGCGCCCGCCCGCACCGGGGGTGGAACGCACACCCCGGCGGCGGCGCGGCCGGACTGGGAGGGTCGCCCAGGAGCGTGATCCGCTCGCGGGCCCGCTCGGCCGCCGGATCGGGCAGCGGCACGGCGGACAGGAGGGCCTGGGTGTAGGGGTGGGCCGGCGCCGCGTACACCCGCTCCTTCGCCCCCACCTCGACCACCCGCCCCAGGTACATCACCGCCACCCGGTCGCAGACCCGCTTCACCACCGACAGGTCGTGCGCGATGAAGAGATAGGCCAGGCCGAGCTCCTTCTGGAGGCGTTCCATCAGGTTGACGATCTGGGCCTGGACGGAGACGTCGAGCGCGGAGACCGGCTCGTCGGCGACGACCAGCTTCGGGTCCAGGGCCAGCGCGCGGGCGATCCCGATGCGCTGGGCCTGGCCGCCGGAGAACTCGTGCGGATAGCGGTCGATGTGCTCGGGGATCAGCCCCACCAGGTCCATCAGCTCCACGGCCCGCGCCCGCGCCGCCGACTCCGGTACGCCGTGCGCCAGCAGCGGGTCCGCGATGATGCGGGCCACCGTCTGGCGCGGGTTGAGGGAGGAGTGCGGGTCCTGGAAGACCATCTGGAGGTCCTTGCGCACCGGCCGCAGCTCGCGCCGGTTCAGACGGCTGATGTCGCGGCCCTCGTACGCGATCGTCCCCGAGGTCGGCTCCAGGAGCCGCACGATCATGCGGCCGGTGGTCGACTTGCCGCAGCCGGACTCGCCGACCAGGCCCAGCGTCTCGCCCGCCGCCACGTCGAAGCTCACGCCGTCGACCGCCCGCACGGGCGCGGAACGGCCGCGCCTGCCCGGGAAGTGCATCCTCAAGTCCCGGACCGACAGCAGGGGTTGGTCTGTCGCAGTGCTCATGACGCTACGCCTTCGTACGCGGGGAGGTGGCAGGCGACCGGGTGGCCCTCGGGGCCGCCCAGCAGGGGGCGTTCGCTCTCGCAGCGCTCGCGCTGGGCGCTGCTCGCGAGGGCCGCACGTGGGCAGCGGGGGGCGAACGCGCAGCCCGGGGAGGGGGTGAGCAGGGAGGGCGTGCTGCCCGGGATGGCGCGCAAGGGCGCGTCGTCGCCGTCGTCGAGGCGGGGCAGCGAGTCGAGCAGGCCGCGCGTGTAGGGGTGGGCGGGCATCGCGAACAGGGCGTCCACCGGCGCCTGTTCGGCCGCCCGGCCGCCGTACATCACCAGGACCTCGTGGGCCACCCGGGCCACCACCCCCAGGTCGTGGGTGATCATCACGACGGCCAGGCCCCGCTCCTCCTGAAGCCGGGCGAGCAGTTCCAGGATCTGGGCCTGGACGGTGACGTCGAGCGCGGTGGTGGGCTCGTCCGCGATGAGCAGCTCCGGTTCGCACGCCAGCGCCATGGCGATCATCGCCCGCTGGCGCATGCCGCCGGAGAACTGGTGCGGGTACTCGCCCGCCCGGCGGCCGGGTTCAGGGATGCCGACCTCGGCGAGCATCTCCACCGCCCGCCTGCGGGCCTCGGCGCGGCGGGAGTTGAAGTGGACGCGGTGGTGCTCGGCGATCTGCTCGCCGACCGTGTAGTACGGGTGCAGGCTGGAGAGCGGGTCCTGGAAGATCATCGCGATGCGCCGGCCGCGCACCCGGTTCAGGGCACGTTCGGGCAGGCCCACCAGCTCCTGGCCGTCGAGGGCGATGGAGCCGGTGACCTCGGCGCCGGTGTGCAGGCCGAGGACGGCCATCGAGGTGACGGACTTGCCGGAGCCGGACTCGCCGACGATGCCGAGGGTGCGGCCCCGGTGGACGTCGAAGGAGAGCGTGTCGACGGCCCGCACGGGGCCGCGCGCGGTGGCGAAGGTGACGCTCAAGTCCCGTACGGACAGAAGCGGTTGGGCATGGGGCGGTGGAGTCATCAGAGCCTCACTCGCGGGTCGACGACCGCGTACAGGAGGTCGACGGCCAGGTTGGCCACGACGATGAAGGCGGCGGCGAGCAGGGTCACGCCGAGGATGACGGGCTGGTCGCCGGTGGACAGGGCGCCGTAGAAGAGCCGTCCGACGCCGGGCAGCCCGAAGATGGACTCGGTGATGACCGCACCCGCGAGCAGCCCGCCCAGGTCCATGCCGAACAGGGTGAGGACCGGGGTCATCGCGGAGCGCAGCCCGTGTTTGACGACGACCGTGCGGCGCGGCAGGCCCTTGGCGCGGGCGGTGCGGATGTAGGGCTCCGCCATCGTCTCGATCATCGAACTTCGGCTCTGGCGCGCGTACATGGCGGCGTACAGGAAGGCGAGGGCGATCCAGGGGAGCAGCAGGTTGGAGGCCCAGTGCAGGGGGTCGGAGGTGAGGGAGACGTACTGCGGGTAGGGCAGGAGCCCGGCCACCCGGATCAGTCCGTAGATCAGCATCACCGAGGTGAAGTAGACCGGCAGGGAGGCGGCGGCGACCGCGCCCACCATCAGGGCCCGGTCGGTGAGGGTGTCCTTGCGCAGTGCGGCGGTGACTCCGGCGGACAGGCCGAGCAGCAGCCAGAGCAGGGCCGCGCCCACGGCGAGGGAGGCCGAGACCGGCAGCCGGTCCATGAGCAGCGCCCACACGGACTCGCTGTTCTCGTACGAGTAGCCCAGGCACGGGAAGTCGCAGTGCAGGGCGTACTGGCCGGTGCCCATGGTGCGGCCGGTGAAGATCCCGGAGGCGAAGTCCCAGAACTGGCGCCACAGCGGCCGGTCCAGGCCCATGTGGGCGCGGATGGCCTCCAGGCGTTCGGTGCTGCACGACTTGCCGCAGGCGGCGGCCGCCGGGTCGGAGGGCAGGACGTAGAAGATGGTGAAGGTGACGGCGGCGATCGCGATGAGCACCCCGATCACTCCGAGCACCCGGCGGGCGAGGTAGCGGGTCATGTGCGGCTCCCCCTCGGGTCGAGGACGTCGCGCAGCGCGTCGCCGAGCAGGGTGAAGGCGAGCACGGTCAGGAACAGGCAGGCGCTCGGGATGACGAAGTACATCGGGTCGGTGTCGTAGAACGACACGCTCTCGGCGATCATCTGGCCCCAGGACGGGGTGGGCGGGCGCACGCCCACGCCGAGGTAGCTGAGCGCGGCCTCGGTGGCGATCATGCCGGGGACGACGAGCGTGGTGTACGCGATGACGGGTCCGGCCACCCCGGGCAGGATGTCGCGGGTCAGGATGCGCCAGGGGCCGGAGCCGCCGACGCGGGCGGCGTCCACGTACTCGCGGTGTTTGAGCGAGAGGGTCTGGCCGCGCACCACCCGGGCGATGCCGGGCCAGCCGAACAGGCCGATGACGGCGGTCATCAGCAGGATGCGGTTGACGTCCTTGGCCACCGACATCATCGCGATCATGAAGATGAGGGAGGGGAAGGACATGGTGAGGTCCATCAGGCGGGAGAGCACCGTGTCGGTGCGGCCCCCGAAGTAGCCGGCCGCGATCCCGGCGGCGGTGCCCGCGACCACGACGACGGCGGTCGCGGTCAGGGCGATGAGCAGGGAGACCTGGGCGCCGTGGACGACGCGGGAGAACAGGTCGCGGCCGGTGACGGGTTCGACGCCGAGCCAGTGGTCGGCGGAGATCCCGCCGAGCGGGCCCAGCGGCCGGCCGCCGAGGTAGGGATCGATGGCGCTCTTGTCGAACGCGTCGGGCGCCCAGCCGCACAGCGCGCTGAGCAGTGGGGCACCCGCCGCCATGAGGAGGAACAGGACGACGACGCCGAGGGAGATCCGCACGGAGGTGCGGCGGCGCAGCTCCGCGCGGGCCAGTCGCCAGGGCCCGCGGCCGGGGGCCGCCGCGGGCGTGCCGGCGGGGGTCTTCACCGAGGTGGTCATGGTCGGGCGGTCCTCAGTTCCCGCTCTTGGCGGGGTTCTTGAGCCCGATGGTGGCGTAGTCGAGCTGGCCCTCGAAGGACGTGTGGCCGTAGCCGCCCGCGATGTTGGTGCCGAGCACCAGCGGCCAGCGCCGGACCAGGACGGGGACGGCGGGGGCCTTGGCGAGGATCTCGCCGTCGAGTCGCTGCCAGGCCTGGGCCGCGGCCTGGGCGTCGGGCATCGCGGAGATCTCGTCGATGCGCTTCATGGTCGCGTCGTCGCGGAAGAGCGAGTGGTTGCCCTGGTTGCCCTTGTCCTTGATGGAGCGCCCGTCGAAGACGAACGGCAGGAACGTGGAGCCGGACGGGTAGTCGGGGCACCAGCCCGAGTACACGATGTCCGTACGGTTCTTGGTGTCGCCGATGGTGGCGTAGAACGCGGACGGGTCGACGGTCTCGATGGTGACCTTGATCCCGGCCTTGGCGAGCGACTCCTGGATGGCCTCGGCGCGGCCCTTGTCGCCGGTGGAGACGGTCATGCTGGTCTCGAACCCGCCCGCCTTGCCCGCCTCCTTGAGCAGTTCCTTCGCCTTGGCGACGTCACCGGTGGCGGGGATCTTGAGGGTGTCGGGCTGCTTGCCGCCGAAGAGGCCCGCCGGCATGTACGCGCTGGACAGGTCGTTGAACGCGGGGCCGCCCGACGAGGTGAGCACCGCGTCCTTGTCGAGCGCGTACATCACCGCCCGGCGCACCAGCACATCGGTGAACGGGGCCCGCCCGGTGTCCATCTGGACCATGTCGGTGCAGTTGCTGGACTCGGCGACGAGGCGGGAGCGCACCTCGGCGTTCGGCAGCACCTTCGACGCGCTCTCGGGGCGCAGCGCCCCCCAGGAGACCGCGGAGGCGTCCGTGCCCTGGGCGGCGATCAGGCGGTCGTCGATCTGGGTGCCCTTGAGCCCCATCGTCACCACGATGCGGTCCGGGTAGGCCTTGCGGACCGGGTCGGTCGAGGCGTCCCAGTGGGTGTTGCGCACCAGGGTCAGCTGCTTGTTGCGGTCGTAGGACTCGATCTTGTACGGGCCGGACGAGAAGGGTCTGTTGTCGTACTTGGGGCCGGTGTCCTTGGCCTGGGGGACGGGCGCGAACGTGGGCATGGCGGCGGCGTTGGGGAACTCGGCGAAGGGCTTGCGCAGGTCGAAGACGATCGTGTGGTCGTCGGGGACCCTGATCGAGTCGAGGTGCCTGCCCTGGGCGGGGCCCTGGTAGCCCTCGGCGCCGGTGAGGTAGCGGGCCGCGTAGTCGGCGCCGCCGGGCAGGTCGGGGGAGAAGGAGCGTTCCACGTTGTACTTGACGTCCTGCGCGGTGATCGGTGTGCCGTCCTCGTAGGCGAGCCCGGGTCTGAGGTGGAAGGTCCAGGTGCGGGCCCCGTTGGAGGCGGTGCCGAGGTCGGTCGCGAGGTCGGGCACCAGCTCGCCGCCCGCGGTGCCCGGGGCCGCCCGGTAGGTCACCAGGGTGCGGTAGAGCAGCCGGGTGCCGAAGTCCATGTCGGTCATGACCCAGTTGCGGGCCGGATCGAGGTGGGTGAAGTCCTGGTTGGACAGGACGGTGAGGGTGCCGCCCTTGACCGGGGTGCCACCGATCACCTTGCCCACGTTCTCGACGGCGGGGTTCTTGGCGCCCGACTGGCCCGCGCTCGGGTGCTTCGCCCCGGAACAGCCGGTCGCGCCGAGGGTGAGCGTCGCCGTGAGGGCCACGGCGAGGGCGGTGCAGGTGCGCTTGTTCATCAGTGGTCACTCCGTGAACAGTTCGGACAGCCCCGGGAGGCTGGAATGTGACCCGTAACATAGTAATGTGAAATTGCACTGACAAGGTGTCGGGAACTCTTTTATCCGCCCTTGGCCGTACGGGGCCCACGGGGGAGGCCCCGTACGGCAGTTGGTCGCGGAGGCGTCTTGGCAGGGCTGGTGCCATGTGAAATATTACTGAGGTGTCCATGAGATCCATGCGCAGCACCTCGGACGTCGTCGTCGTGGGGGCCGGGGTCGTGGGGGCCGCCTGCGCCTACTATGCGGCCCGCGCCGGCCTCGCCGTCACCGTGCTCGACCGCGGGCCGGTGGCGGGCGGCACGACGGGATCGGGCGAGGGCAACCTCCTCGTCTCCGACAAGGAACCGGGGCCCGAGCTCGAACTCGCCCTGCATTCGAGCGGGTTGTGGGCCGAGCTCGCCGAACTGCTGCCCCGCGGGGTGGAGTACGAGCCCAAGGGGGGTCTCGTCGTCGCCTCCGACGAGACGGGAATGGCCGCGCTGCGCACCTTCGCGGCGGGCCAGGAGAAGGCGGGCGTGACCGTACGCGACGTGGCGGCCGACCGGCTGCACGACCTGGAGCCGCATCTGGCGCAGGGTCTCGCGGGCGGCGTCCACTATCCCCAGGACGCCCAGGTCATGCCCGCCCTCGCCGCCGCCCACCTGCTGCGCGCCTCCGGCGCCGAGGTACGGCTCGGCGAGGAGGTCACCGGCCTGCTCACCGGGCCCGGCGGCGCGGTGCGCGGGGTGCGGACCGCCACCGGGGTGCTGCACGCGCCGTACGTGGTGAACGCGGCGGGCCCCTGGGGCGGCGAACTGGCGCGGCTGGCCGGGGTGTTGCTGCCGGTGCTGCCCCGGCGCGGCTTCGTCCTGGTCACCGAACCCCTGCCGCGCGTGGTGCGGCACAAGGTGTACGCGGCGGACTACATCGCCGACGTGGCCAGCGGCTCGGCCGCGCTCCAGACCTCGCTGGTGATCGAGGGCACCCGCGCGGGCCCGGTCCTGATCGGGGCGAGCCGTGAGCGGGTGGGCTTCGACCGGGGCCTGTCCGTCGAGGCCCTGCGCCGCCTCGCGGCCGGGGCGACCTCCCTGTTCCCGGTCCTCGCCGACGTGCGGACCATCCGTACGTACGCGGGCTTCCGGCCCTATCTGCCGGACCACCTCCCGGCGATCGGGCCCGACCCGCGCGTGCCCGGTCTGCTGCACGCGTGCGGCCACGAGGGGGCGGGGATCGGGCTCGCCCCGGCGACGGGCCGGATCATCGCGGACTGCCTGGCCGGGGTCCGACCCGCCCTCGACATCGGCCCGTTCGACCCGTCCCGGTTCGACACCGGGGCCGAGGGATCGCATCCCGGCCCCCACCGGACGCACCGCTAGGAACGCCCGTACCGCCAGGAACGTCCGTACCACCAGGAACATCCGCACCGCCAGGAAGGGAGGCCCTTGGTGGCCCGAAACCCGCTCGAACTGGCCGGGGCCCGCCCCGGGCCCGCCTTCGAGATCACCGTCGACGGGCGCCCCGTGCCCGCGCTGCCCGGCCAGTCCGTCGCGGCGGCCCTGTGGGGCGCGGGCATACTCGCCTGGCGCACCACCCGCGTGGGAGGCCGCCCGCGCGGGGCGTTCTGCGGCATCGGGCAGTGCTTCGAGTGTCTCGCGGTGATCAACGGGGTGCCGAATCGGCGGGCCTGCCTCGTGCCCGCGGGGCCCGGGGACGCGGTCACCACGCAGGGGGGGCATGGTCGTGCCGACCTCGCCGTCTGAACCCGCCGGGGCCGGGCCTTCCGCCTCGGAGGGCGCCGGGGCTCCGCCCCAGGCCCCGCACGCCGGGACCCCGGCGCCTGCGGCGGCCCGGGAGTCCGCTCGTGGTTCGGCTGGTGGGCCGGTCGCGCAGTTCGCCGCGCCACTGGGGGGTGGTGAGGGTGTTGGGGGTGTGTGCGTGCCGGGGCGGGGTTCGGCTGGGGACCGTTCTGGGCTTGTTGCCCAGACCCCCGCGGCCCCTGGGGGTGGGCGTGGGTCGGTGCTGACGTATGACCTTGCTGTGGTGGGGGGTGGGGCCGCTGGGCTTGCGGGGGCGGTCACCGCGGCTGAACTCGGGTTGCGGGTGGTCCTGTTGGACCTCTCCGCGCGGGTCGGCGGGCAGTTCTACCGGCAGCCCGCGTCCGCGCTGCGCGCCCGGCGGCCCGAGGCGCTGCACCACGACTGGGCGGCCTTCGCCGATCTCCGGGCGCGCCTGGCGACCAGCGGGGTCACGCATCTCGCGGGGCACCACGTCTGGACGGTGGAGCGCGGGGGCGACACCGACTGGACGGTCCATGCCGTGACCGGTGCCGACGGGGGCGACGAGCATCCGGTACGGGTCCGGGCGCGGGCCGTGCTGCTCGCGACCGGTGCGTACGAGCGCCAACTCCCCTTTCCCGGCTGGACGTTGCCGGGCGTGGTCGGGGCCGGGGGTGCGCAGGCCATGCTCAAGGCCGGTCTCGTGCTGCCCGGGAAGCGGGTGGTGGTCGCGGGGAGCGGGCCGCTGCTGCTGGCCGTCGCCTCCTCGCTCGCCGGGGCGGGGGCCGAGGTCCCGGCCGTGGTCGAGGCGTCCGGATACCTCGGGTACGCCCGGCGCCCCGGCGCGCTCGCGGCCAACCCGCGCAAGCTCGCCGAGGCGGCCGTGCACGGGGCGGCGCTGCTGCGGCACCGGGTGGCGCTGCGCACCCGCAGCGCGGTGACCGAGGTGCACGGCGCCGCACGCGTGGAGGCGGTCACCGTCACGCGGCTTGACGAGCGGTGGCGGCCGATTCCGGGCACGGGCCGCGAGATCGCCTGCGACGCGCTGGCCGTCGGCCACGGCCTGGTCCCCGGGATCGAGCTGGCCACCTCCCTCGGCTGTGCCACCCGCCGCACCCCCGACCACACCCTCGCCCTCGCCCTGGACCACCGCCTGGAGACCTCCGTACGCGGGCTCTGGGGCGCAGGCGAACCCGGCGGCGTCGGCGGCGCCCAACTCGCCCGCGCGGAAGGGGAGTTGGCGGCGCGCGCGATCGCGGGCCGACTCGGCGGGAACCCCGGACCGGGTGGGCGCGTGCGGCAGTTGCGGTTGCGCCGCACCCGGCTGCGCGCCTTCGCCGAAGCCATGGCGGCCGCGCACGCGCCGGGCCCGGGGTGGACCGAGTGGCTGACCGACGAGACCGAGGTGTGCCGCTGCGAGGAGGTGACGGCGGGCCGCATCCGCGGGGCCGTCGAGGAGGGCGCCCGGGACGCGCGCACGGTCAAACTGTTCACCCGGGCCGGCATGGGCTGGTGCCAGGGCCGGACGTGCGGGGCGGCGGTGTCCTGTCTGGCGGGCGGCGCCGAACCACCCGCAGAGCGGCGGCCGTTCGCGACGCCGGTCCCGCTCGGAGCGCTGGCCGCCCTCGCCCCCGAGGTCCCGCCGGAGCAGAACGATTCGCAAAAGTAACGTGACATTGTACTCTGGGTCTCCGCTCGGTACGGAGGAACAGCAGCATGGGTCACCTGAAGCAGAGCAAGGTCATCACCACCACCGAGCGACTGCGCGACCAGGTCGCCCACGCGCTGCGGGCCGCGCTGATCTCCGGCGAACTCCGCCCCGGTCAGGTCTACTCGGCGCCCGGCCTCGCCGAGGACTTCGGCATCTCCGCGACCCCCGTACGCGAAGCGATGCTCGACCTCGCGCGCGAGGGCCTGGTGGAGCCGGTGCGCAACAAGGGGTTCCGGGTGACCGAGGTCAACGAGCGCGACCTCGACCAGTACACCGAGATCAGGGCGCTGATCGAGGTCCCCATGGTCGGCCGGATCACCCGCACCGCGGACCGGGCCGACCTGGAGGCGCTGCGGCCGGTCGCCGAGGAGATCGTGCGCGCGGCCCGCGACCACGACCTCATCGGGTACCTGGAGGCGGACCGGCGCTTCCACCTCTCCCTGCTCGCCCTGGGCGGCAACGAGCGCCTGGTGGAGACGGTCGGCGATCTGCGCAAGCGGTCCCGGCTGTACGGGCTGACCGCGCTCGACCAGCGCGACGAGCTGATCCCGTCCGCCGAGGAGCACGTCGAGCTCCTCGATCTGATGCTGGCGGGCGACGCCCGGGGCGCCGAGAAGTGCATGACCCGGCACCTGGGCCACGTCCGCTCCTTGTGGGCGAGGAGCGAGGCCGCCGAGCCCAAGCCGAAGCGCCGCCTCGGCGCGGGGCGCTGAACGCGTAGGCCCTACGCGCCGGTCGGGCCGGTCCGCCGGACCGGTATCCACAGGGCGGCGTCGATCGTGTCGCCCACGGCGGACGGCGGCGTGCGCAGGATCTCCGGACCCGGCCTGCTCTCGTACGGGTTGGACGGGAACCACTCCGTGAACACGTCCCGCCACAGGTGCTGGAGCGCCTCGGGGAACGGCCCGGTGTTCTCGAAGACGGCCCAGGTGCCCGCGGGCACCTGGAGCGAGTCGAGGCCCTCGGGCGGCTCCGTTCGGGTCAACACGGCGTACCAGTAGTCCAGTTCGGTGCCCTCGGCCCGGCTCGGGTCGAGGTCGGCGCAGGCCGAGACGATGCCCCGGGGTTCCTGGTCGGACAGCGGGTGGATGCGCGGAGCCGTCTCCTGCCCGACGCTCCGGACGAACGCGGCGATCGCCGGGTTGACCCCCGCGTGCACGACCGGAACCCGTGCCTTCCTCCCGACCAGCTGGAACGCGTCCTTCTCCACGATCCGGTACCGCATGGTGGTGCTCCCTTCGACGACGAGGCGGAAGGACATCCGGGGCTGCGAGCGCAGGGCGGCGCCGGTCCGCCGGGCCTCGCCGGGGCCGACGCCGTGCAGGGCACGGAACGCCCGCGCGAACGCCTCCCCCGACGTGTAGCCGTAGCGGACCGCGACGTCGAGCAGGGTGCGCTGACCCGCGAGCACCTCGGCGCCCGCGACGGTCAGCCGCCTGCGCCGCACGTACTCCGACAGCGGCATTCCGGCCAGGGCGGAGAACAGGCGCCGGAAGTGGTACTCCGAGGTCGTCGCGATGCGGGCGAGTTCGGCGACGTCGATCTCCTCGGTCAGCCGGTCCTCGATGTGCCCCATGGCCCGATTGAGCCGCTCCAGCATCTCCCGGCCCCCTTCCTTCCTTACGCGCTCCACGCCAGGAGCGGCGTACTCCGGCCGACCCGACATTCTGTGCCCCTGCCTGTCGGGTGGCCCTCCGATCCGCGGACCGCGCCCGCCCTTCGCGCAGTTCCCCGCGCCCCTCAAACCCCCTTCGATCTGCGGACCGTGCCCGCTCTTCGCGCAGTTCCCCGCGCCCCTCAAACCCCCTTCGATCTGCGGACCGTGCCCGCTCTTCGCGCAGTTCCCCGCGCCCCTCAACCCCTTTCGATCTGCGGACCGCGCCCGCCCTTCGCGCAGTTCCCCGCGCCCCTGTCGGGCGCCCAGCGTTGGCATCTTCAGCCCGTCCGGCGATTGAGGACGAGCGCCCTTGAGGCGCGAACGGGGGTCTGGGGGCGGAGCCCCCAGGAGCCCTTCAACCCCCGGAGGGTTTCGGGAAGGGGCGGGGTGGGGCGACTCCCGGGGTCCGGGGCGGAGCCCCAGGGGGTGGGCGGGGGTGCCGGAACCGGACCGTGGGGGCGCGCAGGGCGGCGCGCTGACTAGTCTGCTCGGGTGACCACCGAGTTGACCCTGCTGCCCCGCGTCGCCTACCGCGGCCAAGAGGTGACCGCCCCCAGACTGCGCGGCCTCCTCGCCCTGCTCGCCGAGGACTTGAGGGCGGGCTGCAGCACCGGGCGCCTCGTGGAGGGGCTGTGGCCCGAGGAGCTGCCGGAACGCCCGGGCAAGGCGGTCCAGGTACTGGTCTCGCGGGTGCGCTCGCAGCTCGGCCCGGACGTGATCGCCAGCACCCCGGCCGGCTACCGGCTCGCCCTCGCCGAGGACCAGGTCGACAGCTCGGCCCTGCTGCTGCACGCGGCGGCGAGCGAGGCCCGGGCCCGGGCGGGTGAGCCCGGCGAGGCACTGGCCGAGGCCGAGGCGGGCCTCGCCCTGTGGGACGGCGTCGTGGACGCCGGGGCCGGTGCGGACCTGCACGACCCGGTCGCCGCGCTGCGCCTCGCCCGCGCCGGCGCGTACCGCACGCTCACCCGGTGCAGGGCGCTCGCGCTCGCCCGGGTGGGCCGCCGGGCCGACGCGGTCCGGCCGCTGGCCCAGCTGGCCCGCGAACTGCCGCGCGACGAGGAGGTGCTGGCGGAGCTGCTGCGCTGCGAGGCCGCCACGGCGGGCCCCGCCGCCGCCCTCACCCGGTACGACACCTACCGCAGGGCGCTCCGCAACGAACTCGGCGCCGATCCCGGCTCCGAACTGACCGCGCTGCACCAGGAGTTGCTGCGCGGCGAGGCCCCCCTGGTGCGGCACGGCGTGCTGCACGAGCCGAACCCGCTGCTCGGAAGGGACGCCGACCTCGCCGCGGTCGGCGGGCTGCTGCGTACCGCGCGGGTCGCCACCATCGTGGGCCCCGGTGGTCTCGGCAAGACCCGGCTCGCCCACGCGGTCGCGCGCGAGGCGGAGCAGCGGATCGTGCACTTCGTGCCGCTGGCCGGTGTGACCCTCGACGACGACGTGGCCGCCGAGGTCGCCTCGGTGCTCGGCGCCAGCGCGGTGCGGTCGGTTCCGGGGCCCGCGGGGCTGGTCGCCGGGATCGCCGGAGCGCTCGGCCCGGGACCCGCGCTGCTCGTCCTCGACAACTGCGAGCACGTCATCCGGGGCGCCGCCGAGCTGGTGCGGGCCCTGGTGTCGAGGACGAAGGAGCTGCGCGTCCTGGCCACCAGCCGGGCGCCGCTCGGCCTGACCTCGGAGTCCGTGTACGCGCTGCCGGAGCTGGGCCTCGTATCCACCGTCGAGCTGTTCCGCCAGCGGGCCCGGGCCGCCCGGCCGGACGCCGAGCTGCCCGAGCGGACCGTGGAGGAGCTGTGCCGCCAGCTGGACGGCCTGCCGCTGGCGGTCGAGCTGGCCGCGGCGCGGGTCCGGGTGCTGTCCGTGCCCGAGATCGCCGGGCGGCTGCGGGACCGGTTCGCGCTGCTGCGCGGCGGCGGCCGTGACGTGCCCGAGCGCCACCGCACCCTGCGGGCCGTGGTCGAGTGGAGCTGGAACCTCCTGGAGCCCGAGGCGCAGGCCGCGCTGCGGGTCCTGTCGGTGTTCCCCGGCGGCTTCACCGAGGCCGCGGCGGAGCACGTCCTGGGCGACGAGGACGCGCTGTTCCTCCTGGAGCAGCTCGCCGACCAGTCGCTGATCAAGGCGGCCGACACCGCGTCCGGGGTGCGCTTCCACATGCTGGAGGCGGTACGGGAGTTCAGCGCCGCGCGGCGTGCGGACGCGGCCGAGGAGGAGGCGGTCACGGACCGGTTCCTGGCCTGGGCGCGGGACTTCGGGCGGGCCCACAACGACGCCCTGTTCAGCCCGGACTCGCTGTCGTCCTGGGAGTTCGCACGGAGCGAGCAGGACAACCTGGTACTGGCCCTGCGGCATGCGCTCGCCCGCGACGACGGCCCGGCCCTCGCGGGCCTCACCGCGGTGCTCGCCTCCCTGTGGGCCACCGACTCCAACTACAGCCGCCTGGTGGGCATCGCCGCCGACACCGCGGGGCCGCTCTCCCACTTCCGCCCGGGTCCCGATGACGTCGAGTCGGTCCGGAGCGCGTCCGTGGTGTGCACCCTGAGCCTGTTCATGGGCTACGGGCCGCACGCCGTACGGCAGTTGGTCACCCTGCGCAGGCTGCCGCCCGCCGAGCCGGACACCCTGCTGCGCGCGCTCGACGTGGTGCTGCGGGCGCTTCCCGAGGCGCACCCGCCGCACTACACGCGCCTGCTGGAGCTGTGCGCGTCGGAGAACGCGCTGCTCGCGGGCGTCGCCGAGTGCATCGCCAGCTATGTGTGGGAGTACGAGCGGGAGGTGGACCGGGCCCTCGAATCGGCCCGGCGCGGCATCGGCGCCCTGATCACGCTGGGCAATCCGGCCACCGCGATGCTGGGCCACGGCCGCATCAGCGAGCTGTGCCTGCAGACCGAGCGGGGCGAGGAGGCGTACCGGCATCTGCTGGCCACCGTGGAGGTCCTGGACAGGGTCGGCGAGCGGGCCGAGGCGGCCGGCTGGCACGACATGACCGGGGTGCGCTGGGGGCTCGTCCTGGCGTGTCTGCAGCGCGGCGAGATCGAGGAGGCGGAGCGCTGGCTGGAGATGGCCTCCCTGGAGCTGGTGCCCGAGTCGACCCGGGTCTTCAGCCCGGAGATCGGGTCGCGCGCGGAGATCGCCCTGTCGCGGGGCCTGACCGAGCTCGGGCTCGGTCTGTGGCGGCAGGCGGTCGGGCAGCTGCGCCAGGTCGAGGCGCTCTACCCGGAGGACCCGTTCGTGGAGGCGTGGTCCCAGCAGATCCAGGCCACGGCGGTGGCCGCGCACGCCCGGTACGGCAGGCTCGAACCGGTCGCGGACCTGGTGGCCCGGCTGCGGACGCGTGCCCTGGAGCTGACCGAGCGGCCGGGTGTCGAGGGCAGTCCCGCCGAGCTGCCGGTGTCCGGCACGGTGCTGCTGGCCGTGGGCCTCGCCGAGCTCGCGCGGGGCAACACCGCGGCCGTACGCCTCGTCGCGATAGCCGAACGGCTGCGTGTGCACCGCGAGTTCCCGACGATGTCGACCGCGGTCGCCCGGCAGGCCGCCGAGGACGCCGACGGGGCGGCGTACGCCGACGCGGTGTCGGAGTACGCCGCCCTGGGGCGCGACGATCTTGAGGCGGCCGCCGCGCTGGTGCTGCGCGGCATCAGCGCTGCGGGTCTTGGTTGAACTTGGCCTTCGCCCAGAAGTAGCCGAGCACCGTGAGGCCGACGGCCCAGGCGATGGCGAGCCATCCGTTGTTGCCGATCTCCGTGCCGAGCAGCAGACCGCGCAGGGTCTCGATGGCCGGGGTGAAGGGCTGGTACTGGGCGATCGGCTGGAACCAGCCCGGCATCGAGTGCAGCGGCACGAACGCGCTGGACAGCAGCGGCAGCAGGATGAGCGGCATCGCGTTGTTGCTCGCGGCCTCGGCGTTCGGGCTGATCAGGCCCATGCCGACGGCGATCCAGGTGAGCGAGAGGGCGAAGAGCACGAGCAGCCCGAACGCCGCGAACCAGTCCAGGACGGTGGCGCCGGTGGAGCGGAAGCCGATGGCCACGCCGACCGTGCCGACGACCACGACACTGAGGATCGACTGGAGCACGCTGCCGATGACATGCCCGACGATCACCGAGCCGCGGTGGATCGCCATGGTGCGGAAGCGGGCGATGATGCCCTCGGTCATGTCGTTGGAGACGGAGATCGCGGTGCCCACCACGGTGCTGCCGATGGTCATCAGGAGCAGACCGGGGACGATGTAGGCGATGTACCTGGCCCGGTCGGGTCCGCCGCCGCCGATGCCCATGCTCATGGTGTCGCCGAAGATGTAGACGAAGAGCAGCAGCAGCATGACGGGCGTGAGCAGCAGGTTCAGGGTGAGCGACGGGTAGCGCCGGGCGTGCAGCAGGTTGCGGCGCAGCATGGTGGCGGAGTCGCGGACGGCGAGGGACAGGGAGCTCATCGGACGTTCTCCTTCTGGGCGCCGGCGGCGGCCGGTACGGGGGTGTCGGTGTGGCTGGTCAGGGCGAAGAACACGTCGTCGAGGTCCGGGGTGTGCACGGTCAGCTCGTCCGCCTCGATGGCGGCGGAGTCCAGCCAGTCGAGGATGGCGCGCAGCTCGCGCTGGGTGCCGTCGCTCGGGATCTGCAACGACAGCGACTCGTCGTCGCGGGTGGCGTCGCGCAGGGCGAGGGCCGCGCTCTCGTAGGAGCGGGGCTCGGCGAACCGGAGCAGCACGTGACCGCCGGGGACCAGGCGCTTCAGCTCCTTGGCGGTGCCCTGGGCGACCAGCCTGCCGCCGTTCAACACCGCGATCCGGTCCGCGAGTTGGTCGGCCTCCTCCAGGTACTGGGTGGTGAGGAAGACGGTCACACCGCCCGCGACGAGGCCGCGGATGATGTTCCACATGTTGTGCCGGCTGCGCGGGTCGAGACCGGTGGTCGGCTCGTCCAGGAAGATGATCCGGGGGTTGCCGACCAGCGTCATGGCGATGTCCAGGCGGCGCTTCATGCCGCCGGAGTAGGTGGAGGCGGGCTTCTTCGCCGCCTCGGTCAGGTCGAAGCGTTCCAGGAGCTCGGCGGCGACCCGGCGCCCCTCGCGGCGCGAGAGGTGGTGCAGGTCGGCCATGAGCAGCATGTTCTCCTCGCCGGTGATCAGGCCGTCGACGGCGGAGAACTGCCCGGTGACCCCGATCGCGGCGCGGACCGCCTGCGCCTCGGTGGCCAGGTCGTGCCCGCCGACCCGCAGCTGTCCGGCGTCGGGGCTGATCAGCGTGGAGAGGATCTGTACGGCGGTGGTCTTGCCCGCGCCGTTCGGGCCGAGCAGCGAGAAGACGGTGCCCGCCGGGACGGACAGGTCGATGCCGTCGAGGACCGTCTTGTCCCCGTAGGACTTGCGAAGCCCGGTGACTTCGATCGCGAGGTCGTTCGTCGTTTTCGTCATGCCGCAGAGCTTGCGGCCGGGCGGGTTCAACGCGGTTTCAGGCGGGTTTCAGGGGCCCGGGGGGCCTGAAGGCCGAGAGATGCCGAAGGGCCCGCCGGGTGCGCCCCGGCGGGCCCTTCCGCTGGTCAACCGCTCATGGGCGTACGTGAGTCGGCGGCTCGGCGGAGGCTGCCGTCGCGATCGCGGGCGGGGGCGTGAGGACCCGTTCCGCGAGGTGTCCGAAGACAAGACCGAAGGCGGTCCACAGGGTCAGCTGGATGGCGAGGGCCGCGAGGCGGAACTGCCACAGCAGGGTCGCGGAGAAGTCCTTGGGCACCTCGTCGACGGCCGGAAGGAAGCCGTAGGCGAGGCCGGTGACCAGCACGAAGAAGGCGCCGGCGGCGATGGTGGCGTTCCAGTTGCCCAGGCGTGGCGCGAGGCGCCTGCCGAGGACCACGGTGGCGATGGCGAGCAGCACGCCGAGCGCCATCATCAGGAAGTACAGCAGGGTCCGTCTGCCGATGGTGTCGGGTTCGCCGACGGACGGCGGGTTGGCCGGGTACTTCAGGAACGGCACCAGGTAGACCGCGATCAGCGCGGCGGACGACAGCAGCAGGGCGGTCGCCCGGGGGCCGAAGCGGCCGATCCGGCCGAGCGCGAAGCAGAAGGCGAGCGCCGCGATGCCGCCGAAGGCGACCCCGTAGACGAGTACTCCGGTGGCCAGGCCGCCGGTGGACTGAAGGGTGCGGCTGACGGCTGCCATGCCGTGTTCGTGGGTGTGGGCGTCCTCGTAGGCGATGGCGGCGTCCACCCGCGGCTCGCCGAGGAGGTAGGCGACGGCGAGCGCGAGCAGCCCGGCGGCGAGGCCGGCGAGCATGCCGCGCACGAGGAGGCCCCGTACGGTCGCGGAGTTCATGGGGCGGCCCGCTGCCGCTCAGTGGCAGGGGAAGCCGAGCAGGTGCCGGCCGTCGTGCACCCACTCGTGCACGTTCGCGCCGGAGACGAGGGAGGTGGCGCCCTGCTCGGCGCCGATGAAGTAGAGCAGGACCAGCATCAGGATGCCGAAGAAGACCGCCCAGGGGGCGATCGCGCCGATCGGCAGCTTCGCGGGTACGGTGGTGGGCGTGCTGGTCGGCTGGACGGCGTACTGCGCCATGGCAGGACCTCCTGGGGGAACTCGCGTCCCGGCTTGGTGGTGCACTGGACGACGGCTACGGGTCTGACTCGCCCGTCCCTTCCCCGCGGGGCCGGTTGGTGCCGGGCATACAGTGGCGCGACCGTGCCGGAGTCCCACCGGCTTCCGTCCTGCCGTCGTCATCAACGACGAGAAGGTAGCGCGATGCGGGAAAGGGGCCAAGGGCGCACGGAGGCCCCAGGGGCGCGCGGCTGTCAACTTGCCCTGCTGCCGCCCGACTTGAGCCCCGCTAGAAGGAAGCGCCATGACCGTGAGATTGCTGCTGATCTCCCCGCCCGCCGGACGGGCACTGCGCGAGGCGCGCTTCGACGACGGGACCCCGCTGGCCCCCGCCGACCTGACCCGGGCCCGCGAGGCGGCCCCCGAACTCCCCCCGTACGAGCGTCTGTTGACCGCCCCTTCGGCTCGCTGCCGCCAGACGGCCGGGGTGTTCGGCCGGGACGCGGTGGAGGTGCCCGAGCTGGCTGGTCTGGACGCGGGCCGCTGGCGGGGGAGGCCCCTGGCCGAGGTGAGCGCCGCGGAGCCGGATGCGGTGGCCGCGTGGCTGAGCGACCCGGCGGCGGCTCCGCACGGCGGCGAATCGGTACGGGAGTTGTGCGCGAGGGTGACCGGATGGCTGGAGTCCGCCGGGGGCGGACGCACCCTGGCGGTGGTGGAGCCCGAGATCGTACGGGCCCTGGTGCTCACCGCCCTGAACGCGCCCGGGTCGGCGTTCTGGCGCATCGACGTCCCGCCCCTGACCGCGACGGAGCTGACCGGCCGGGCGGGCCGCTGGAACGTACGGGTGGGCCGGGCCCTGTGACACGGGTGCGGCCGGGCCCGGGGTGACCGGACCGGTCAGACGGAGAGGGAGATCTCGGTCGACTTGATCAGCGCGACGACCGGGGTGCCGGAGGTGAGCGCGAGGTCGGCGACGGCGTCCTTGGTGATCGCGGCGGTCAGCTCGCCGCCCCGGACGTCGACCTTGACGGAGGCCATGGCGCCGCCGGTGGCGATGTCGGCGACGGTGCCCGGGATCTGGTTGCGGATGGACAGGCCCTCGACCGGGCCGGTGGCGAGCGAGACCTCGGTGGACTTGACCAGTGCCGTGACCGCGGACCCCTCGGCGAGGCCGAGCTCCTTGACGGCCTCCAGGGTGATCGCGGCCGTGACGACCTGGCCGCCGTTGAGCCGGACCTTGACGGTCGCCATGACCTCGCCGGGAGTGATGGCGGTGACGGTTCCGGCGATCTGGTTGCGGATGCTCAGGCTCATGGAGAAACGCCTCACGTAGGGGACAGCGATTTGTCAGGCTTTGACCTGCACCATGCCCCACGCTATCGGCGCCAGAAGCCCCCGTCCCGAAGGCCGTCGCATCCGCGAGCCTCGCCCGACAGCGGGGCTGGCAGATCCGGGAAAACAAACAACCCCCAGGCCGTGGACCTGGGGGTTCATAAAAAAATGGAGCGAGTGACGGGAATCGAACCCGCGCTCTAAGCTTGGGAAGCTTATGTTCTACCATTAAACTACACTCGCGTGATCGTTCCCCATGGGGAAGCGGTCGTCGCTCACTCTACCCCATGCTCGGCCCCCGGTGGATTCACCGGGGGCCGTCGTGCTGTCGAGGGTCGGGATCCCGGTGCGGGCGGGGGGAGTTGGGGCGTACCGTGAAGGGCGTGCGCGCGGTCGGAGTGCCGCGTGGATCGCCGTCCTGTTCATCCCCTAATGTGGTGGTTTCTCCGTCCATGCTTGTTGGGGAAGGGACTTGAGCGACTTGATGGACTCGTTGGAGCGCACTGTCGTCCGTTGCGCCGGAGGGCATGTCTTCGCCACGGATTCGTTTCCGATGCAGCAGCTCGGCACCGAGCGGATCGGGCCCGGCCGGCTGATCCGCTGTCCCCGGTGCGCGCGGCTGCGTCATGCCGTGCCGGTGCTGGTCGAACAGCGGTAGGGCCGGGCCGGTAGCGGCGGTGGACCACAGGCGCGCGGAGCCGTCCGATTGCGGACGGGCCGCGCGCCTTGCGTATCCTCGGGACGTGCTTCTCTCAGACAAGGACATCCGGGCCGAGATCGACTCCGGGCGGGTACGGATCGATCCCTACGACGAATCCATGGTGCAGCCGTCGAGCATCGACGTGCGCCTCGACCGCTTCTTCCGGGTGTTCGAGAACCACCGCTACCCGCACATCGACCCCGCCATCGAGCAGGCGGACCTGACGCGGCTCGTCGAGCCGGACGGGGACGAGGCGTTCATCCTGCACCCCGGGGAGTTCGTGCTCGCGTCGACGTACGAGGTCATCTCGCTCCCCGACGACCTCGCCAGCCGTCTGGAGGGCAAGAGCTCGCTCGGCCGGCTCGGGCTCGTCACGCACTCCACCGCCGGGTTCATCGACCCCGGCTTCTCCGGCCACGTGACCCTCGAACTCTCCAACGTCGCCACGCTGCCGATCAAGCTGTGGCCGGGGATGAAGATCGGGCAGCTGTGCCTGTTCCGGCTGAGCTCGTCCGCCGAGGAGCCCTACGGGTCCGAGCGGTACGGATCCCGCTACCAGGGCCAGCGCGGGCCGACCGCCTCGCGGTCCTTCCTCAATTTCCATCGGACCCAGGTGTGAGCATGAACGACCAGAACGACGTGCGCGAGAACCTCACCTACGAGAAGTTCGGCGGCGCGATCCGCGAGCTCGCGCAGACCATCGCCGACGACGGCTACGAGCCGGACATCGTGGTGTCCATCGCGCGCGGCGGCGTCTTCGTCGCCGGAGGGCTCGCCTACGCCCTCGACTGCAAGAACATCCACCTGGTGAACGTCGAGTTCTACACGGGCGTGGGCACCACGCTGGAAATGCCGGTCATGCTGGCGCCCGTGCCCAACGCCATCGACTTCTCCGGCAAGAAGGTGCTGATCACGGACGACGTGGCCGACACCGGCAAGACGCTGAAGCTGGTGCACGACTTCTGCCTCGACCACGTCGCCGAGGTCCGCAGCGCCGTGATCTACGAGAAGTCCCACTCCCTCGTGAAGTGCGAGTACGTGTGGAAGCGCACCGACGAGTGGATCAACTTCCCGTGGTCGGTCGAGCCGCCCGTCGTGCGGCGCGAGGGCCAGGTCCTCGACGCCTGATCGGCGGCGCGGGAACGGCGAAGGGCCCCGCCGGGTCGCGACCCGGCGGGGCCCTTGCGCGTGCGTACGGCTAGATCGTGCCCAGCTTGATCAGCGAGAGCAGGGCGATCAGCTGGATCGCGGAGGCGCCCAGCGCCTTCGGCCAGGGCAGGTCGTGGGACTTGCTCACCATCGAGGTGAACAGCGCACCCGCCGCCAGCCAGGTCGCCCAGCCGAGGACCTGGACCACGCTGTTGTTCCCGCCCAGGAACAGGGCCAGGAGCAGGCGCGGCGCGTCCGTCAGGGACATGATCAGCATCGAGAGGCCCACCGTCGGCTGCCACGCGCCGTCGCCGCCGAGCTGGCGGGCCAGGGTGTGGGTGACCGCGCCGAGGATCAGCCCGCCGAGCACGAAGACGACGCCGGTTATGAGGACCACCGGGGCCGCCTTGGACAGCGCGGTGCTGATGACGTCCTCGCGGGCCTTGTCGAAGCCGAAGATCGCCAGCATCCCGTAGAGGAACGTGACGATCAGCGCCGGGCCCCACACCGGGTAGTCCCGCATCTGCCAGAAGGTCGGGCCCGGCCGCGTCACGATGCCGGACAGGAGCTCCTTCCAGTGCAGCCGGGGCCCGCTGGGCGGGGCCGTGACCGCGCCCGCCCGGTAGGTCGCGCCGTCGCCGTACGGGTCCTCGCCGACACTGAACGCCTGGGTGTGGCCCGGGTTGTTCGCGTACGGGTCCTGGGCGGGGGCGTAGCCCTGCGGCTGGCCCTGGCCCTGGTAGTACGGGTCGCCGAAGTACTCCGGCTCGTCCTGCTGCGGATAGGGCTGCCGGTACTGCGGCTGCCCGCCGTACTGCGGCTGTCCCTGCCCGTAACCCTGCGGTCCCTGCTGTGCGTGCCCCTGCCCATGCCCGTACTGCGGCTGCTGCCGACTGTCCGGCCATTGCTGTGCCGACGCCTGCTGCTGCCCTTGTCGTTGCGGTTGCCGCGGGCGGCGGTTGTTGTCCCGGCCGCCGCGTCCGATCCTGAATCCAGCCACGAATCGAACGTACCTGTTCCGCCGGTACGCCAACCGGGGGCGGCCGGAACCGGGCGCCTTTGCGGCTGAGCTGTGACATCCCCTAGGGGATCCCGGAGCCGTCGCCTCCGCGACTGCCCTTCGGCGGGCCGGCCGCCCTGGCGCAACGGAAAGCGGCCGGTTCCGCCCTCGGGCAGAACCGGCCGCTTTCCGTGCGCGGGAGAACCGGCGTTACTTCACCGGCTCCGGCTCCGGCTCGTTCTCCGCCTCGGCGGTGCCGGCCGGGTCCACCGGGGTCTTCACCGAGTCGAGGAGCAGCTGCGCCACATCCACGACCTGGAGGTTCTCCTTGGGCTTGACGCCCGTGGCGGAGCCACTTTCGGATGCAGCCTTCTTGCCGTTGACGGAGTCCGTCAGCATGACGAGGCAGAACGGGCAGGCCGTCGAGACGATGTCCGGGTTGAGGGACAGGGCCTCGTCGACGCGCTCGTTGTTGATGCGCTTGCCGATCCGCTCCTCCATCCACATGCGCGCACCACCGGCGCCGCAGCAGAAGCCGCGCTCCTTGTGGCGGTGCATCTCCTGCTGGCGCAGGCCCGGGACGGCCGACATGATCTCGCGCGGGGGCGTGTAGACCTTGTTGTGACGGCCCAGGTAGCACGGGTCGTGATACGTGATCAGGCCGTCGACCGGGGTGACCGGGACCAGCTTGCCCTCGTCGATGAGGTGCTGGAGCAGCTGCGTGTGGTGGATGACCTCGAACTCGCCGCCCAGCTGCGGGTACTCGTTCGCGATCGTGTTGAAGCAGTGCGGGCAGGTCGCGACGATCTTCTTCGCGGACTTCGGCTTCTTCGTCGCCGGGTCCTCGTCATCCTCGCCGTACGCCATGTTCAGCATGGCCACGTTCTCCTGGCCGAGCTGCTGGAACAGCGGCTCGTTGCCCAGGCGGCGGGCGGAGTCACCGGTGCACTTCTCGTCGCCGCCCATGATCGCGAACTTGACGCCCGCCATGTGCAGCAGTTCCGCGAAGGCCTTGGTGGTCTTCTTCGCCCGGTCCTCCAGGGCGCCCGCGCAGCCGACCCAGTACAGGTAGTCGACCTCGGTGAGGTCCTCGATGTCCTGGCCGACGATCGGGACCTCGAAGTCGACCTCCTTGGTCCACTCGACGCGCTGCTTCTTGGCGAGACCCCAGGGGTTGCCCTTCTTCTCCAGGTTCTTGAGCATCGTGCCCGCCTCGGACGGGAACGCGGACTCGATCATCACCTGGTAGCGGCGCATGTCGACGATGTGGTCGATGTGCTCGATGTCGACCGGGCACTGCTCGACACAGGCGCCGCACGTGGTGCAGGACCACAGGACGTCGGGGTCGATGACGCCGTTCTCTTCGAGGGTGCCGATCAGGGGGCGCTCGGCCTCCGCGAGGGCGGCCGCCGGGACGTTCGCCAGCTGCTCCTCGGTCGCCTTCTCGTTGCCCTCCATGTCCTTGCCGCCGCCCGCGAGCAGGTACGGGGCCTTGGCGTGCGCGTGGTCGCGCAGGGACATGATCAGGAGCTTGGGGGAGAGCGGCTTGCCCGTGTTCCAGGCGGGGCACTGCGACTGGCAGCGCCCGCACTCGGTGCAGGTGGAGAAGTCGAGGATGCCCTTCCAGGAGAAGTGCTCGATCTGCGAGACGCCGTAGACGTCGTCCTCGCCCGGGTCCTCGAAGTCGACCGGCTTGCCGCCCGACGCCATCGGCTGGAGCGCGCCGAGGGCGACACTGCCGTCCGCCTCGCGCTTGAAGAAGATGTTCGGGAAGGCCAGGAAGCGGTGCCAGGCCACGCCCATGTCGGTCTTGAGCGCGACGGTGATCATCCAGATGAAGGACGTCGCGATCTTCAGGCCCGCGAAGAAGTACGTGAGGTTCTGCAGCGTGGACAGGTCCATGCCGCGGAACCAGGCGACGACCGGGTACGAGATGAAGAACGAGGCCTCGTAGCCGTCCACGTGGTGCTGGGCGCCCTCCAGGGCGTGCAGCGTGAAGATGCAGATGCCGACGATGAGGATGACGGCTTCGACGAAGTACGCCTGGCCCGTGTTGGAGCCCGAGAACCTGGACTTGCGGTCCGGGCGGCCCGGCCGGTTCAGCTGCCGGATGACGATGAGCGTCAGGATGCCGAGCGTGGTCATCGTGCCGAGGAACTCGACGAAGACGTTGTACGGCGCCCAGTCGCCGATGACCGGCAGGATCCAGTCGGCCTTGAAGAGCTGGCCGATGGCGTTGACGATCGTCAGGAGCAGCGAGAAGAAGCCCACGGCCACGAACCAGTGCGCGACGCCGACGATGCCCCACTTGTTCATGCGGGTGTGGCCGAGGAACTCCTTCACCACGGTGACCGCACGCCGGTAGGGATCGGCCGTGCGGGTGCCGGCGGGCACGGGCTGGCCGAGCCGCACGAAGCGGTAGATCTGCACGAGGGCACGGCCGAACAGCGCTACGCCGACCGCGATTAGGACCAGCGACACGATGATCGCGGCGAGTTGCATGAGGGGGCTCCTCGGGCCTGCGAGGTGGGGTACGGGGGACGGGCTCGAACGGATTACTAAGCAGTAACTTACCCAGTCCACCTGAGCGTACCCACTTCTACCGCCGCACTGTAGCCGCGCAGGCGGTGATCTGTGTCGCTCAGCGTGCCCTTGGTCGGCGCCGGATATCCATCGTGTTATTCACCACATATGCGGACATAACAAACTAACTTGTTGTCCGCCACGACGATCGAACCGAATGGGCGTCCCCATGACAGCTCCCGCCACGTACCTCGTCACCGGTGGTGCCGGATTCATCGGCTCGCACCTCGCCGATGCGCTGCTCGGCCAGGGCCACACCGTGCTCGTGCTCGACGACCTGTCCACCGGAGCCCGCGCCAACCTCGCCGCCGCCTGGTCCGATCCGAGGCTGCGCTTCGTGCGCGGCTCGGTCCTCGACGAGCGCCTGGCCGACGAACTCACCGCCCGCTGCGACACCGTGGTCCACCTCGCGCCGGTGACGGGAGCCATCGGCGCCGCCGCCCTGAGACACGGCCGCCGGCTCCTCATCGCGGCGGCCGACGGCCGGGGCGAGGCGGACGCGGGCGCCACCGTCGTACGCCACGGCGACACCGTCGGTCCGCGCCAGTCGCCCGGGCACGCCACCCTCCTGACCCGGCTCGTGCGCCGGGCGGTCGCGGGCGAGCCGCTGGTGGTGCACGGCGACGCCGCCCGCACCTGCCGCTTCCTCGACGTCGCGGACGCCGTCGAGGCGCTGCTCGCCCTGCTCGGCCACCCCGGCGCCCCGGGCGCGGAGTTCGACATCGCGGGCGGCGAGGAGATCACCGTGATGGCGCTGGCCGAGCGCACGCTGGCCCGCGCCGGCGGCGCCTCGCCCATCCGCCACTTCCCCTACGTCGTCGACCGCGTGCCGTACGGGGGGAAGGCGGCGGCCCGGCCGCTCGACGCGACGCGGCTGCGCGAACTGACCGGCTGGCGGCCCGCCCGCGGCATCGACGACATCCTGGACGCGGCGATCGGGCGGGCCCGCGGCGCCGCCCCCGTCGTGCTGCCCGGACTCCGAGCGCCCGCCGCGTCGTCGGCCGGGCAGCACCACGGCTGAGGGGGCGGCCGACATGCTGCACGGGCTCGCGGCCGCCACGGCGGCCCTCGTACTGACCGCCCTGCTCGCCGCCCTGGTCCGCACCCTGATGCTGCGGTTCGGCCGGGCCCGCAGGGGCGACACCACCCCGCACCTGGGCGGCATCGCGGTCGCGCTCGCCACGCTGGGCGTGGCCTGCGCGGGACCGCTGCTCGGCGTCGCCGAACTCGGCCCGGGTGTCGCGCCGCTGCTGGCCGCGGCCGGCGCGGTCGCACTGCTCGGCCTGATCGGCGACCTGCGGCCGCTGGGCGTACGGGTGCGGCTCGTGGCGGAGGCGGCCGCCGCGACCGCGGTGGTCGCGCTGGCCGGGCTGTCGCCGGGCGCGGGCGCGCTCGCGGTGCTGTGGATCGTGTTCGTCACCAACGCCTTCCAGCTCCTGGACAACTCCGACGGCGCGATGGGCGCGGTCGCCGCCGTCACCGCGCTCGGCCTCGCGGTGTGCGCCATCGCCGAGGGGCGCCCCGGACACGGGCTCCTCCTGAGCGTGCTCGCCGCCGCCCTCACCGGGTTCCTGCTGCACAACTGGCACCCGGCCCGCATCCACCTCGGCGACTGCGGCGCGCTCTTCACCGGATTCCTGCTCGCCGCGTCCGCCGTGACCGTGCACGCCGGGGAGCCCGGTGAGCGGACCACCGCCGAGCTCTTCATGCTCACCCTGGTCGTCCTCACCGACACCCTGCTCGTGCTCGTCTCACGGCGCCGCGCGGGCCGCCCGCTGACGCGCGGCGGCGGCGACCACATCGCGCACCGGCTGCGGGGGCTCGGCCTCACCATCCAGGGTTCGGCCGTCGTCCTCGGTGTCGTGTCGCTGGCCGGCACCCTCATCGGGCTCCAGGTCCACGACGGGCGCGTCGCCCCGGTCGCGGTGCTGCCGCTGGCCCTCGTCGTACCGGTCGCGGTCGTGCTGCTCCTGCGGGTGCCGGTGTACGGGCCCGCCGCGCGCCGCCGCACCCCGCACGCCCGCACCCCGCAGGAGAGCGCCACCGCCTCCGTCGACCTCGCGGGGGGCCGGGGATGAACCCCTTTCCCACAGGGAGCGGCAGCCACGTGATCACCACCCTCCTGCGCCGGCTGCGCCGCGCGGTGCGCCGCCTCGGTGTCGACGTGGTGCGCCACCGCCCCGGCGGCCACGAACTGGTCAGGCTGCTCGCCCGGTACGAGATCGACCTCGTCCTCGACGTCGGGGCGCACCGCGGCGACTTCGGCACCCTGCTGCGCGAGGCGGGCTACCGGGGCCGCATCGTCTCCTTCGAGCCCTTGCGCGAGCCCCGCGCCGAACTGCGCCACCGCGCCGCGCTCGACGACACCTGGAGCGTGCTGCCGTACGCGCTCGGCGACCGCACCGGCACCGCGCCCCTCAACATCTCCGGCAACGCGGGCCCCGCCAGCTCCTTCCTGCCGATGCTGCCCCGCCACCGCGCGGCGGCCCCGCGCACCGCGTACACCGGCGACGTCATCGTGGAGACCCGGCGCCTGGACGAGGTGTGGGAACAGGTCACCGCCCCCGGCGAGCGGGTCTTCCTCGCGCTGGACGTCCAGGGGTACGAGGCCCAAGTCCTGGACGGGGCGGGGGAGTTGGCGGACGAGATCTGCGGGGTGCGGATCGGGGCGCCGCTGGTGCCGCTCTTCGAGGGCGGGCGGCTCTTCGACGAGCTGCTCGCGCTGGCCCGGGAGCGGTTGGGGCTGACCCTGATGTCGCTGGAGCCGGGGTTCACCGATCCGCGTGAGGGGCGGATGCTTCAGTGTGCGCTGGTGCTGTTGCGCGAGGATGCCGCGGAGCCCCTGGGGGCCTCGGAGCTGGTTCCGGCTCAGGCCGCGCCTGCGTAGCGAATCGCGCGATGCGGGGTCGTGAGGGGGCCCCGCGCCCCTCAAACCCCCTTCGATCTGCGGACCGTGCCCGCTTCTCGCGCAGTTCCCCGCGCCCCTTGGCGGCATCGTGCTGGCCCGCATGGGCAACTTCAGCCCGTCCGGCGTTTGAGGACGAGCGCCCTTGAGGCGCGATACGGGGTCTGGGGCGGAGCCCCAGCGGGGTGGGGGCTAAGGGGCGTATAAAAGTTGAGCCTGGGGGGCTCAGCTCTGTTGACCGGGTGGGGTGGATGATGCATCCTTGAGTCAGTTCCACTCAAGTAGTCAGTTGGAGGAATCGAAATGGCACGTGCGGTCGGCATCGACCTGGGCACGACTAACTCCGTCGTCAGCGTTCTTGAAGGCGGCGAGCCCACCGTCATCACCAACGCAGAGGGCGCCAGGACCACGCCGTCCGTCGTCGCCTTCGCGAAGAACGGCGAGGTTCTGGTCGGCGAGGTCGCCAAGCGTCAGGCGGTCACCAACGTCGACAGGACCATCCGGTCGGTCAAGCGCCACATGGGCACCGACTGGAAGATCGAGCTCGACGGCAAGAGCTTCAACCCGCAGCAGATGAGCGCCTTCATCCTGCAGAAGCTGAAGCGCGACGCGGAGGCCTACCTCGGCGAGAAGGTCACCGACGCGGTCATCACCGTGCCGGCGTACTTCAACGACTCCGAGCGCCAGGCGACCAAGGAGGCCGGCGAGATCGCGGGCCTCAACGTCCTGCGTATTGTCAACGAGCCGACGGCCGCCGCCCTGGCCTACGGTCTCGACAAGGACGACCAGACCATTCTCGTCTTCGACCTCGGTGGCGGCACCTTCGACGTGTCCCTCCTGGAGATCGGCGACGGCGTCGTCGAGGTGAAGGCCACCAACGGTGACAACCACCTCGGTGGTGACGACTGGGACCAGCGCGTCGTCGACTACCTGGTGAAGCAGTTCCAGTCCGGTCACGGCGTGGACCTGTCCAAGGACAAGATGGCCCTCCAGCGCCTGCGCGAGGCCGCCGAGAAGGCCAAGATCGAGCTGTCCTCGTCCACCGAGACCTCGATCAACCTGCCCTACATCACGGCGTCCGCCGAGGGCCCGCTGCACCTGGACGAGAAGCTCACGCGCGCCCAGTTCCAGCAGCTGACCAGCGACCTCCTGGAGCGCTGCAAGACGCCGTTCCACAACGTCATCAAGGACGCGGGCATCAACCTGTCCGAGATCGACCACGTCGTTCTCGTCGGTGGCTCCACCCGCATGCCGGCCGTCGCCGAGCTCGTCAAGGAGCTGACCGGCGGCAACGAGGCCAACAAGGGCGTCAACCCGGACGAGGTCGTCGCCATCGGCGCCGCCCTCCAGGCCGGTGTCCTCAAGGGCGAGGTCAAGGACGTCCTGCTCCTCGACGTCACCCCGCTGTCCCTCGGCATCGAGACCAAGGGAGGGATCATGACCAAGCTCATCGAGCGCAACACCACGATCCCGACCAAGCGCTCCGAGATCTTCACGACGGCCGAGGACAACCAGCCCTCCGTGCAGATCCAGGTCTACCAGGGCGAGCGCGAGATCGCGGCGTACAACAAGAAGCTCGGGATGTTCGAGCTGACCGGTCTGCCGCCGGCCCCGCGCGGTGTCCCGCAGATCGAGGTCGCCTTCGACATCGACGCCAACGGCATCATGCACGTGACCGCGAAGGACCTCGGCACGGGCAAGGAGCAGAAGATGACCGTCACCGGCGGCTCCTCGCTGCCGAAGGACGAGGTCAACCGGATGCGCGAAGAGGCCGAGAAGTACGCCGAGGAGGACCACGCGCGCCGTGAGGCCGCCGAGTCCCGCAACCAGGGCGAGCAGCTCGTCTACCAGACCGAGAAGTTCCTCAAGGACAACGAGGACAAGGTCCCGGCGGACGTGAAGACCGAGGTCGAGACCGCCGTCGCCGAGCTGAAGGAGAAGCTCAAGGGCGAGGACTCGGCGGAGATCCGCACCGCCACCGAGAAGGTCGCCGCCGTCTCGCAGAAGCTGGGCCAGGCCATGTACGCCGACGCCCAGGCCGCGCAGGGTGCGGCCGCGGGTGCCGAGGGCGCCCAGCAGGCCCAGCCCGGTGGCAAGGAGGACGACGTGGTCGACGCCGAGATCGTCGACGACGAGAAGCCGCACGACACGAAGGGTGGCGCCGCCTGATGACGGAGGAGACCCCGGGCTTCGAGGAGAAGCCCGACGTCCCCTCCGGCGCTCAGGAAGACGCCGAGCCGAAGGCCGCCGACTCCTCCGAGGAGGGGAAGGCGGCCCCGGCCGGGGACGCAGCCAAGGACATCGCTCTGCAGGCTCAGCTGGACCAGGCCCAGACGGCGCTCACCGAGCGCACCACGGACCTCCAGCGCCTCCAGGCCGAGTACCAGAACTACCGCCGCCGCGTGGAGCGGGACCGCGTCACGGTCAAGGAGATCGCCGTCGCCGGCCTCCTGACCGAGCTGCTGCCCGTGCTCGACGACATCGGCCGGGCCCGGGAACACGGCGAGCTGACCGGCGGCTTCAAGTCGGTGGCCGAGTCCCTGGAGACGGTCGCCGCGAAGATGGGCCTGCAGCAGTTCGGCAAGGAGGGCGAGCCCTTCGACCCGACGGTCCACGAGGCCCTGATGCACAGCTACGCGCCGGACGTCACCGAGACGACCTGTGTAGCGATCCTGCAGCCGGGTTACAAGATCGGCGAGCGTACGATCCGCCCCGCGCGGGTCGCGGTGGCCGAGCCCCAGCCGGGCGCGGCCAAGGAAGAGAAGTCGAGCGACGAGGAGAGCGGTGGCCCCGACAAGGGCTGACGCAGCGGTCATTGAAGAAGTGATCGTCCGGAAGGAGGGACGTCGATGAACACGAAGGACTTCGTCGAGAAGGACTACTACAAGGTTCTCGGCGTCCCCAAGGACGCCACCGACGCGGAGATCAAGAAGGCGTACCGCAAGCTGGCGCGGGAGAACCACCCCGACGCCAACAAGGGCGACGCCAAGGCGGAGGAGCGCTTCAAGGAGATCTCCGAGGCCAATGACATCCTCGGCGACCCCAAGAAGCGCAAGGAGTACGACGAGGCGCGCGCCCTGTTCGGCAGCGGCGGCTTCCGGGCCGGTCCGGGTGCCGGGGGCGGCAGCTTCAACTTCGACCTGGGCGACCTGTTCGGCGGGCAGCAGCCCGGCGGCGCGGGAGCCGGCGGTTTCGGGGGCGGCCTCGGGGACGTGTTCGGCGGCCTGTTCAACCGGGGCGGCGCGGGCGCGGGCACGCGCACCCAGCCGCGCCGGGGGCAGGACCTGGAGTCCGAGGTGACGCTCAGCTTCACCGAGGCGGTCGACGGGGCCACCGTCCCGATCCGGCTGTCCAGCCAGTCCCCCTGCAAGGCCTGTTCGGGCACCGGCGACAAGAACGGCACGCCCCGGGTGTGCCCGACCTGCGTCGGCACCGGCCAGGTCTCGCGCGGCTCGGGCGGCGGCTTCTCGCTGACCGACCCGTGCGTGGACTGCAAGGGCCGCGGCCTGATCGCCGAGAACCCGTGCGACATCTGCAAGGGCAGCGGGCGGGCCCGCTCCTCGCGCACCATGCAGGTCCGCATCCCGGCCGGGGTCAGCAACAACCAGCGCATCCGGCTTCGCGGCAAGGGCGCTCCCGGTGAACGGGGCGGCCCCGCGGGCGACTTGTACGTGGTCGTCCACGTGGACACGCACCCGGTCTTCGGCCGCAAGGACGACAACCTCACCGTCACGGTGCCGGTCACCTTCGCGGAGGCCGCGCTCGGCGCCGAGGTCAAGGTGCCCACGCTCAGCGGTCCACCGGTCACCCTGAAACTGCCCGCGGGCACCCCCAACGGCCGTACGATGCGGGCCCGGGGCAAGGGCGCGGTCCGCAAGGACGGCACCCGGGGCGACCTGCTCGTCACGGTCGAGGTGACCGTGCCGAAGGAGCTGGACGACAAGGCCCGCGAGGCCTTGGAGACCTTCCGTGAGGCGACCGCGGGCGAGGACCCGCGGGCAGAGCTGTTCCAGGCCGCGAAGGGAGCATGAGATGGACCCCCGCCAGCGTCGGCAGCCCCCGTTCGGGGGCCGGGCGTACGAGTTGACCGACGAGACGCCGGTGTACGTCATCTCGGTGGCGGCCCAGCTCTCCGGTCTGCATCCGCAGACCCTGCGCCAGTACGACCGCCTCGGCCTGGTCTCGCCCGACCGCACGGCCGGGCGCGGCCGGCGGTACTCGGCCCGCGACATCGAACTGCTGCGTACGGTGCAGCAGTTGTCACAGAACGAGGGCATCAACCTGGCGGGCATCAAGCGCATCATCGAGCTGGAGAACCAGGTCGCCGCGCTCCAGGCCCGGGTCGCCGAGCTGTCCTCGGCGGTCGAGGGCGCGGCCGTCGCCATGCGGCAGCGCGAGGCCCAGGTGCACGCCTCCTACCGCCGGGACCTGGTCCCGTACCAGGACGTGCAGCAGGCCGGCGCGCTGGTCGTCTGGCGGCCCAAGAGACCGTCGGAGTAAGGCGGTTGGCCCCGGCCCCCGTACGCGCGCGAGAAGGCCCGCCGTCCCCTTCCGGGGCGGCGGGCCTTCGCGCGCCCGGTGATCTCCGTGAAGCGGGGTCCCGATGGGGATATGGTCATCGGGCTCGGTCGCAGGGAGGCGGGGGAGAGGATGTCTGAGCAGGTGGCGCATCCGCACGGCGCGGACCGGCTGTGTCCGGCCGGGGAACGGGCGTACGCGGACGCGCTGCGGGCCGGGCGCATCGCGCGGGAGGCCGCGGGCGACGCCACCTGCCTGATCGACCTGGGGCTGCTGCACCCGGACCCGGGCGCCCTCCAGTGGCTGCTTCCGACCTCGCCCCAGACGGTGATGGCGCGGCTGCTGCGCGGCATCCACGAGGACATCGCGGCGAGCCAGGCCCGGACGGGCGTGGTGGCGGCGGCGTTCGAGCGCTTCGCCGCGCTGGACGCGCCCGCGTCGGCCGGCACCGAGGCCATCCGCGTCCTGGACGGCATCCCCCGCATCAACGCGGCCATCGACGACGCCATCGCCGGCTGCGCCACCGAGGCGCTCACCATCCAGCCGCGCGGCATCCGCCCCGAGCACATCCTGTCGCAGGCGCTGCCGCGGGCCCTGGACATGGTGGGACGCGGGGTGCGGATGCGCACCCTGTACACGCACGTCGCCCGCTACGGCACCGGCCTCACCGACTACCTCCGGCAACTGGAGGGCCACGCGGTCGAGGTGCGCACCCTGGACGAGGTCACCGACCGGCTGCTCCTGTTCGACCGTACGGTGGCGATCATCCCGGCCGCCGCGGACGACAGCAGCGCCCTTGAGCTGCGGCACCCGGCGCTGGTGGAGTACCTGGCCACCGTCTTCGAGCGGCTGTGGCGGCTCGCGGTGCCGATGAACGAGTCGGTGCCGGCCGCCACCGACATCGAGGGCGTCACGCATCGCGAGCGGGTCATCGCGGCGCTGCTCGCGGAGGGCCACCAGGACGCGGTGATAGCCCAGCGGCTCGGCATCAGCGTGCGCACCTGCCGCCACCACATCAGCCGCCTCGCCGACGTGCTGGGCAGTTCGAGCCGCACCCAACTCGGCGTGCGCATCGCGCAGTCGGGCCTGGACGCGCACCCCCGGTAGTCCGGGGCGGGCTCGACATCGGGACATGTCAAGCTTTAATCCACCTCCAGTTGATGCAGTGCAGCAACATGATGGTGGTGGCCCGGCGGCTCCGGATGCATCGTGGTGTTCAGTATGAGCAGCTCACCTCACGGGGACGCGGGGCCGGGAAGCGGCGAGGTGGACGCCGCGGCCGTGGCTCTGCTCGTGCGCGGCATCCACGACGGCCTCGCCGAGGCGGAGCGCCGCGCGGGCGCGGTCGCGGAGGCCTTCGAGCGGTACGCGTCGATCGGCCTGCCCGCCGCCGAGCCCTGCGCGGCCGTCCGGGTCCTGGACGGCTTCGAGCGGATCGACGCGGCCATCGCCCGGGCGTCGGCCCTGTGCAGCACCGAGATGCTGACCGTGCAGCCCAACGGGATCCGCTCGCCCAGCATCCTGGCGCACGCCTCGACGCGCGACCCGGCGCTGGTGGCCCGCGGTGCCCGGATGCGCACCCTGTACACGCACGTGGCCCGCTACGGGCACGCCCTGAACGCCTATCTGGAGCGGCTGGGCGACGGCGCCGAGGTGCGCACCCTGGACGAGGTCCCCGACCGCATGATGATCTTCGACCGGGCGGTGGCGTTCCTGCCCGCCAACCCCGAGCGCACCAGCGCCCTCGAACTGCGCCAACCCGCCCTCGTCGGCCATCTGGTGACCGTCTTCGAGTCGCTGTGGAGCCGGGCCGTCCCGCTCGCCGATCCGGTGCCGGCGGCGACCGGCATCAGCGGCATCACCCACCGCGAGCGGGTCATCGCGGCACTGCTCGCCGAGGGCCACCAGGACGCGGTCGTCGCCCAGCGGCTCGGCATCAGCGTGCGCACCTGCCGCCATCACATCGGCCGTCTCGCCGAGGCGCTCGGCAGCTCCAGCAGGGCCCAGCTCGGCGTGCGCATCGCCCGGGCCGGGCTCGGCGGTCCCCCGCACCCCGGCGCCCCGCGGTGACGGCCTCAGGCGTCCTGGTCGAGGATGCCGGACTGCGCGATGAGGAAGCCGAGTTGGGCCCGGCTGCCGCTGCCGAGGGCGGCCGCCAGCTTGGCGATGTGCGCGCGGCAGGTGCGTACGTTCATGCCGAGGCGGCGGGCGATGGCCTCGTCCACGTGGCCCTCCACCAGGAGCTTGGCGATGGAGCGCTGGACGCCGGTGATGCCGGCCGTCTCCAGGTGGTAGGGCACCTCGTCGTCCCAGGGGACGGCGTACTGCCAGAACTGGTCGAAGACACCCACCAGGTACTGCACGAGCCCCTCGTGGCGCAGTTCCAGGGCGACTTGGCGGTCGCTGCGCGCGGGGATGAAGGCGATCTTGCGGTCCATGATGATGAGGCGGTCGATGATCTCCTCCAGGGTCCGCACCTCCAGACCGTACGGCGCGATCCGCTCCACGTAGCCGATGGTGGCGGAGTGGTGGCGGGCGGTGTGCTGGTAGAGGGTGCGCATCTCGACGCCGCGGGCGATCAGCGGCTCGATGCGGCGCAGTCCCGCCTCGAAGCTCTCGGGCCTGCGCCCGCTGCCGGGCTGGATGACGAGCAGTTCCTCGGTGCACTCGTTGATGACGCGGTCGAGCGTCGCGTTGATGAGCTCCAGGCCTTCGAGGACGGTGATCGCGTGCGTGCCGGTGGTCGCGGGGGTGGCGATCGACATGAACGGCTCGAAGGTGTCGGCGAGGGCGACCGAGAGGTTTCTGCGTTCCTGGATCTCGCGTTCCAGCGGCTGGGTCAGCAGGTTGAGCACCACCGTGGGCGGAACCGGGCGCAGCAGCTGGGCGTCGTCGGGATCGGGGCGCAGCAGGGTGAGGTCGACCAGGCACGGGGCGGCGTCGGCCTCTGAGCGGGTAATCCCGCCTGTACGCAGGGCAAGGGCGTACAGAGCCGTTCCTGTCTCGCACAGATCAACCGGGCCGTGATCGTGTCCTATATGCCCCTGTTTCAACCTAGTTGCACCCCCCTCATCCTTTTGAATTACAGGAACATGATGCCTGGCTGCGCTGGTGCAAGTGGCCGGAGTGGGCCATCGTCGTATCCGCGGGGGGAGGTAATGATCAAAAGAGGTGGAGATCGGCCATGAGCAGGATGGTTCGAGCACTAAGCACGACAGCCGTTGTGGCGGCTGCTCTCTGCGCTCTCTCGGCGCCTTGGGACCCCACTTGGGAGACCCACCCCGCGAACTCCGGATCAGCGACCGCCCTGGACGTCACCTGGGAGATCGCGCCGAGGACCGTGGCGATGGGCGCGGACCTCACCTGGGAGTCCGCTCCTGCGGGTGCTGTCGCATGAGCTTTCCGCCCGACGACCGCACCTTCCGGCGCGAAATGGCCACGGCCTACCGCTCGGGGTGGCATTTCATCGACCTCGCCACGGCAGTTCCGCATCGTGGCGATTCGTTGACGGTCACCCTGCTCGGTGAGCCGATCCTGATCGCCCGTGAGGACGACGAGGACGTCCGTGCCTACCGGTGCCTGCGCCGGCCGCGCGGGGCACCGCAGCCCATCCGCTGCGTGGTCCGGTACGGCATGGTCTTCGTGAACCTCGACCAACGTGACCACCAGCTTTTCGAGTCGGAGGCCCAACCCGATTCATCCACCGCCACCCCCCGCAGTGCCTGACGCGATCCCCCGTCGTTGTACATCGCGCAGGCGCTTCCCCCACACAGCGGCGCCATCGTGGACCTGAACACGGTGGCGCCGCTGTGCTGTCCGGGTACGGATCAGGTGTTGCCCATCGCCCTGGTCAGCCTGATCTCGATGAGTACCCGGTCCGGGTTCGGGGCCGGGGTCCGCTGGTAGCGCTCCGCGTAGCGCTCCACCGCGTCCGCGATCAGCTCGGGCTCCGTGCGCACCACCGCACGCCCCTCCAGCGTCGCCCAGCGCCTGCCCTCCAGCTGGCAGACCGCGACCCGCGCGCCCGCCGGGTCCGCCGCGACCGCGGCCACAATGTTGGCGACTTTTCGGCTCCTGCGGTTGCAGATGACGCGGGCGAGCCCCGCCTCCGGGTCGTACGTCACCCCCACCGGCGCCACGTGCGGCGAGCCGTCCGGCCGGGGCGTGGTCAAGGTGCAGAGGTGGCGCTCCCGCCAGAAGCTGAGATAGGCGCTGTCGGGATGGTGTACGTCGGTGGCCATGGTCCGGAAATCTAGCGGCCGTCTTTCCTTCGGCTCACCTTGAGCGGAATAGGCTCAACTTTGTGTACGTTGGAAGGGTCATAGGCGGCAGAGCCATGCCCAGTCGAACGACGAGGAGGAGCGAACGCACGTGGATGCCGAGCTGACGAACAAGAGCCGGGACGCGATCAACGCAGCAAGCAACCGGGCCGTCGCCGGGGGCCACCCGGATCTGACCCCCGCGCATCTGCTGCTCGCGCTCCTGGAGGGCCAGGACAACGAGAACATCGTCGACCTGCTGGCCGCCGTGGACGCCGACCAGGCCGCCGTGCGCTCCGGCGCCGAGCGGATCCTCGCCGCGCTCCCCAGCGTGACCGGTTCCACCGTGGCCCCGCCCCAGCCCAACCGCGAACTGCTCGCCGTCATCGCGGACGCCTCGCAGCGCGCCAAGGAGCTGGGCGACGACTACCTCTCCACCGAGCACCTGCTCATCGGCCTGGCGGCCAAGGGCGGACAGGCCGGTGAGATCCTCTCCCAGCAGGGGGCGAGCGCGAAGAAGCTCCTTGAGGCGTTCGAGACGAGCAGGGGAGGGCGCCGGGTGACCACACCCGACCCGGAGGGTCAGTACAAGGCGCTGGAGAAGTTCGGTACGGACTTCACGGCGGCCGCCCGCGAGGGCAAGCTCGACCCGGTCATCGGCCGGGACCAGGAGATCCGCCGGGTCGTGCAGGTGCTGTCCCGGCGCACCAAGAACAACCCGGTGCTCATCGGTGAGCCCGGCGTCGGCAAGACCGCCGTCGTCGAGGGCCTCGCCCAGCGCATCGTGAAGGGCGACGTACCGGAGTCGCTGAAGAACAAGCGGCTGGTCTCGCTCGACCTCGGCGCGATGGTCGCGGGTGCGAAGTACCGCGGCGAGTTCGAGGAGCGCCTCAAGACCGTCCTCTCCGAGATCAAGGAGAGCGACGGCCAGATCATCACCTTCATCGACGAGCTGCACACCGTCGTCGGCGCGGGCGCCGGCGGCGACTCCGCGATGGACGCGGGCAACATGCTCAAGCCCATGCTGGCGCGCGGCGAGCTGCGCATGGTCGGCGCCACGACCCTCGACGAGTACCGCGAGCGCATCGAGAAGGACCCGGCCCTGGAGCGCCGCTTCCAGCAGGTGCTTGTCGCGGAGCCGAGCGTCGAGGACACCATCGCGATCCTGCGCGGACTCAAGGGCCGGTACGAGGCGCACCACAAGGTGCAGATCGCGGACAGCGCGCTGGTCGCGGCCGCCACCCTCTCCGACCGGTACATCACCTCCCGCTTCCTGCCCGACAAGGCGATCGACCTCGTCGACGAGGCGGCCTCCCGGCTGCGGATGGAGATCGACTCCTCGCCGGTCGAGATCGACGAACTCCAGCGCGCCGTCGACCGGTTGCGCATGGAGGAGCTGGCGCTGAAGAACGAGACCGACGCCGGCTCGGTGCAGCGTCTCGACAAGCTCCGCAAGGACCTCGCCGACAAGGAGGAGGAGCTGCGCGGCCTGACCGCCCGCTGGGAGAAGGAGAAGCAGGGCCTCAACCGGGTCGGTGAACTGAAGGAGAAGCTGGACGAGCTGCGCGGCCAGGCCGAACGCGCCCAGCGCGACGGCGACTTCGACACCGCCTCCAAGCTCCTGTACGGCGAAATCCCGGGTCTGGAGCGGGAGTTGGAGGAGGCCGCCGAGGCCGAGGCCGAGCAGGAGAAGTCCAAGACCGGTGACAGCAAAAGCAGCATGGTCAAGGAGGAGGTCGGCCCCGACGACATCGCGGACGTGGTCGGCGCCTGGACCGGCATCCCCGCCGGGCGGCTGCTCGAAGGCGAGACGCAGAAGCTCCTTCGCATGGAGGCCGAGCTGGGCAAGCGCCTGATCGGCCAGTCCGAGGCGGTACGCGCGGTCTCGGACGCGGTGCGCCGCACCCGGGCCGGCATCGCCGACCCCGACCGGCCGACCGGCTCGTTCCTCTTCCTGGGCCCGACGGGCGTGGGCAAGACGGAGCTCGCCAAGGCGCTCGCCGACTTCCTCTTCGACGACGAGCGGGCCATGGTCCGCATCGACATGTCGGAGTACAGCGAGAAGCACTCGGTGGCCCGCCTGGTCGGCGCGCCTCCCGGCTACGTCGGCTACGAGGAGGGCGGCCAGCTCACCGAGGCCGTGCGCCGCCGCCCCTACAGCGTCGTCCTCCTGGACGAGGTGGAGAAGGCCCACCCCGAGGTCTTCGACATCCTGCTCCAAGTCCTCGACGACGGCCGCCTGACCGACGGGCAGGGCCGCACGGTCGACTTCCGCAACACCATCCTGATCCTCACCTCCAACCTCGGCAGCCAGTACCTGGTCGAGCCGTCGACCAGCGCCGAGGAGAAGAAGCGGCAGGTCCTGGACGTGGTGCGGGCCTCCTTCAAACCGGAATTCCTCAACCGGCTCGACGACCTGGTGGTCTTCTCCGCCCTCACCAAGGACGAGCTGTCCCACATCGCCGGGCTCCAGATCGGCCGCCTCGCCAAGCGCCTGGCCGACCGCCGGCTCACCCTGGACGTCACCCCCGAGGCCCTGGAATGGCTCGCGGACGAGGGCAACGACCCGGCCTACGGAGCGCGCCCGCTGCGCCGCCTGATCCAGACCGCCATCGGTGACCGGCTCGCCAAGGAGATCCTGGCGGGCGAAGTGACCGACGGAGACACGGTTCGGGTCGACCGATTCGGGGAGGGGCTGATCGTGGGGGCCGCGCGGTAGGGCCGATCCCGCCACCCCCGGGCACATCGGCCGATTCGGTCAGCCCGCAGCGGATACCCGGGGGCGGGGGTTGCCAGTCCTGCCCCGGCATGGGGGAGGATGACCGGAACCGTACGAAGGAAGATTCACGATGAGCATCGACCCGTCCTCGATTCCGAATTTCGGGGCTCAGCCCGCCGGTCCGCAGCCTGGCGGCGCCCCCGCCGGGCCCGTGGTCCCCGACCAGGATCTGGTCAAGCAGCTCCTGGACCAGATGGAGCTCAAGTACGTCGTGGACGACGAGGGCGACCTCGCCGCGCCGTGGGAGGATTTCCGTACGTACTTCATGTTCCGCGGCGAGGACGACCAGCAGGTCTTCTCGGTGCGGACGTTCTACGACCGGCCGCACAGCATCGACGACAAGGTCCAGATCCTGGAGTCGATCGACGACTGGAACCGCCGCACCCTGTGGCCCAAGGTCTACACGCACACCCACGACGACGGCACCGTCCGCCTCATCGGCGAAGCGCAGATGCTGATCGGCACGGGCGTCGCCCTGGAGCACTTCGTGTCCTCCGTGGTGAGCTGGGTGCGCGCCTCGATCGAGTTCGACAAGTGGCTCCTGGAGCAGCTCGGCCTGGAGAAGGACGTCGACGGTGACGAGGGCGACGAGTCCGGCGAGTCCGACTCCGAGTGAGCCCCCCGGGGATTCACAGCGCCATGGTGGCCAGCGTCAGCAGATAGGCCCCGTAGCAGAACGAGAGCCCGGCCAGGGCGGCGGTCACCGTGATCGCCGCCCGGGGCCGGGCTCTCGTCAGTGCGAGGGCGACCGGGATCAGGAGCGGGAACGCGGGCAGCAGGAAGCGCGGCTTCGACTCGAAGAAGCCCGACCCGCCGAGGGCGATGAGGACCAGGACGGCCGTGTAGACGAGCAGCGGCAGCGCCGGCCGGTCCAGGGCGAACAGCACGAACAGCACGACCATCACCGCGGTCAGCAGCGCGGCCATCGTGAACCCCAGGTCGTAGGGGGTCAGCGCCATCCGCTCGAGGAAGTGCGGCCAGCCCGCGCCGAAGTCGAACCGGGAGGTCCACCCGGCCTGCACCGAGAAGTAGCCCCCGAACGGATCGCCCTCGCGCACCCCCACCCACAGGACGTACCCGCACCAGCCCAGCGGCGCGAGCAGCGCGCCCGCCCACACCCGCCAGGACCGCCCCTCGCCCTGCCGGATCGCGTGTCCCGCCGCCACCAGCACGGCCGCGGCCACCGCGACGGCGTTCGGCCGGGAGAGCCCGGCGAGCAGCGCGAGCGAGCCCGCCCACAGCCAGCGGCGCTCCAGGACCGCCCACAGCGACCAGGCCGCCAGCGCCGTCATGACGGGCTCGGTGTACGCCATCGTCAGCACGACCGCGTGCGGCAGCAGGCCCCACAGCAGCACCAGCAGGGTGCCCACCGGCCGGCCGTACAGGCGCTCCCCGATCAGGTAGATCCCCCCGGCCGCCAGGGCCGCCGCCGTCCAGGACACGAGCAGCCCCGCGGTGCCGCCGGTGACGGGCAGCACCGTCGTCACGGCGCGGATCAGGCCCGGGTAGAACGGGAAGAACGCCAGGTCGCTCTGGACCGAGCCGTCCGGCCAGAACAGGGTGCGGCCGTAGCCGTGGGCCGCGATCCGGGTGTACCAGTCGGCGTCCCAGGAGGTGGCGAGCCGGACCCGCGGCGAAAGCCCCCGGTGCCAGGCCGCGGCCGCCATCAGCAGGAATCCGGTCAGCCGCGCGGCGGCGAACAGGCCGAGCGCCGGGGCCGCCCGGCGCAGGGTGCCCGTGTGGAGCGGGGCACTCACGATGCCGCCGACCCGGCTGCCGCGGGCGGGGGCGGTGATCTCGGCGGACAGGGGGCACCTCCGGGCGCTGATGGTCGGTCAGACCGACCATCAGCGCGGAACCCGCCGCCCGCGACCGCTGGGCCCCCGACCGGGTAGAACTCCGCCCGCCCGGCGGCGCCCGCGCGTGTCGCCGTGACAGCGGGGGAGGCCGTGAGCTACCCGGCCAGCGCCTTGAGGCGGGCGACCGCCTCTTCGAGCACCGAGGTCTGCTTGCAGAAGGCGAAGCGGACGAAGGGGGCGCCCTCGTCGCGGTGGTCGTAGAAGACGGCGTTGGGGATCGCCACGACGCCGCAGCGCTCGGGCAGCGCCCGGCAGAACGCGAAGCCGTCGCTCTCGCCCAGCGGACGGATGTCGGTGGTCACGAAGTACGTCCCGGCCGGGCGGAACACCTCGAACCCGGCCGCCGCGAGACCCGCGCTCAGCAGGTCCCGCTTGGCGAGGTGGTCGGCGCGGAAGTCGGCGAAGTAGGAGTCCGGCAGCCGCAGCGCCTCGGCCACCGCGTACTGGAAGGGACCCGACGCCACGTACGTCAGGAACTGCTTGGCCGAGCGGACCGCCGCCACGAGCGCGGGGGCGGCCGTCACCCAGCCGACCTTCCAGCCCGTGAACGAGAACGTCTTGCCCGCCGAGCCGATGGTGACCGTGCGCTCGCGCATGCCGGGGAAGGAGGCGAGCGGGATGTGCTCGGCGCCGTCGAAGACGAGGTGCTCGTACACCTCGTCGGTGACCACCAACAGGTCGCGCTCGCAGGCGAGTTCGGCGACGGCAGCGAGCTCGGCGCGGGTCAGGACCGTGCCGGTCGGGTTGTGCGGGGTGTTGAGGAGGATCAGCCGGGTGCGGGGGGTGACGGCGGCGCGCAGCTCGTCGAGGTCGAGGACGAAGCGCCCGTCACCGGCGCGCAGGGTGACCGGGACCCGGGCGGCCCCCGCCATCGCGATGCAGGCGGCGTACGAGTCGTAGTACGGCTCCAGGGCGATGACCTCGTCGCCGGGTTCGAGCAGCGCGAGCAGGGAGGCGGCGATCGCCTCGGTGGCGCCCGCGGTGACCAGGACCTCGCTGTCGGGGTCGTAGGAGAGGCCGTAGCGGCGCCGCTGGTGCTCGGCGATCGCGGTGCGCAGTTCGGGGACGCCGGGGCCGGGCGGGTACTGGTTGCCGTGGCCCTCGCGCAGCGCGCGGACCGCCGCCTCCCGTACGGCCTCGGGGCCGTCGGTGTCGGGGAAGCCCTGGCCGAGGTTGATGGACGCGGTCCGCTGGGCGAGGGCGGACATCTCGGCGAAGATCGTCGTCCCGAAGTCGGCGAGGCGGCGGTTGAGGAGGGGGCGCGCGCTGGAGGTCATGACGGCCATCCTGCGGGCAACCTCTGGAGTTGCTCAAGTGTGCTTTGGCGCCGGACCGCCGGGGGCATCCCCCCTCCACGCGGGACAACGGGGGACCGCGGCCGAGAGGACGGTGGGGGAATGGACATCGCGATCGAGATGGGGATCCTCGCTCTGGTGCTGCTGATCATCGCGGTCAGTCCGGCGGCGCGGCGCCGTCGCAAGGGCATGGCGGCGCGCCGCCGGTCGGGCTCGTCGTCCGCCGCCGGGGGCTCCGCCAGCTGGTGGGCCGGGGGATCGGACGGCGGGGGCGGGTCGAGCGGCGGTCACCACGGCGGCCATCACGGCGGCGGCCACCACTCGTGCGGGGGCGGCCATTCGTGCGGGGGCGGCCACTCCTCCTGCGGCGGCGGAGGCTGCGGCTCCAGCTGAGCGCCCGCCGCGAACCGCGGGCGTACCAGACCGCGAACTCCACGCACGCCAGGCGGAGTTCGCGCCCGGTCCGGCGGGTCGGCCGGATCGCGGGCGGTCGCGGCTGTCACGGGGCAGCCGATTCCGCCGCCGGTCGTGCCCGTTGTGCGCCCGGTTGGCTTTCGCCGGCCGGGCGCCTTCTTTCACGCCTGTAGTTGAACGTTTGAACCGAGTGGCCCCCGAGGGGATGGAAACCCCATCAAGTTGGGTAAAAAAGCTGTGACCGCCGCGCACTTCATGATTCCCTCGCAGATGAGAAACGACGCAGCCCTCGGGCCCCGGGCGATCACAGAGCGGTCCCCCGACCTTCGTTGCGGTCCGAGTCGACATCGGTCACCCACCCGCCAGATGTGTGTTTTGCGGAGCCCACCCATGCTCACGACCCTCAAGACCGCCTACACCGACACGCGTGCCGCCGACCTCGCCTGGGCGCTGGGCCGCGAGCCGCTGCCCGCCCTGGCCGTACTCGACCTCGAACTGTCCGGCGCCAAGCTCCAGTTGCGGCTGCTCGGAGCCTCGCACCAGGTGCTCCTCGACGAGGAGCGCGGAACCTGTTCGGAAACCGTCGCCTGCATGCCCGGCAGCAGTACACCGCTGCCGCTCGGCGTGGCGAAACGTCTCGGGGAGTGGTACTACGAGTTCGCCGCGCGCGTCGAGACGCTCTCGCGGGGCTCGTTCGCGGGGCGCGCGCAGGAGCTTCTCGCCCTGGTCGCCGACCACCCCCACGGCCTGGCCGGAACGTTTCCGGGCTCGCCGCACGCGTTCACGGCGATGCTCGCGCAGCGCGGCGACGGCCAGGTGTGGTGGCGCACCTGGCACGCCTACCCGCAGGAGGGGCAGCTGGTGGTGACGCGGACCCGGGTCGGCGTGCGGGTGCCCGCCCCCGCCGGGCTCTGAGGCTCGCGATTCCCGGGTGGGCGACTCCAGTTGAACCCGTGTGGGTGACAGGATGCGAACGGAGTGTCACGTAGCGTTCGCAAGGTGATCGAACCGCTCCCCGCTCCCGTGAGTAGTCCGCGGTCGGGTCGGTTCCTCGTCCTGGCCGTGGTGTTCGTCTGTGCGGCCTGCGGTCTCGTGTACGAGCTCGAACTGGTCGCCCTCGCCTCGTACTTGATCGGTGACTCGGTCACCCAGGCCTCGGTGGTCCTGTCGGTGATGGTGTTCGCGATGGGCGTCGGCTCGCTGCTCGCGAAACGGCTGCGCTGCCGGGCCGCCGTCGGCTTCGGGCTCATCGAGGCCGCGCTCGCCCTGGTGGGCGGCTGTTCGGCGATGGCGCTGTACGCGACGTTCGCCTGGTTCGGCGGCTCGCGCTACGCGCTGGTCGCCTTCTCGCTCGCCATCGGCATGCTGATCGGCGCCGAGATCCCGCTCCTGATGACCCTCATCCAGCGGGTCTCGCGGCGCGCCGCCGGGGACGCGAGCGGCACCGTGGCCGACCTGTTCGCCGCGGATTACGTGGGCGCGCTCGTGGGCGGCCTCGCCTTCCCCTTCCTGCTGCTGCCCGAACTCGGCCAGCTGACGAGTGCGTTGCTCACCGGCGCGGTCAACGCGGTCGCGGGCGGCGCGCTCGTCCTGCTGCTCTTCGGCCGCGACCTGTCCCCGCGCGCCCGCTGGTCGCTGCTCGCCGCCAACGCGCTCGTCCTGGCCGTGCTCGCCCTGACCACCGCCATGGTCGACGACTTCGAACAGGCCGCGCGCCGTGCCGTGTACGGCGGGCAGGTGCGGGTCGCCGTCCAGACCCGCGTCCAGGAGATCGTCCTGACCGGCAAGGGCGGCGGCCCGCTCGACCTGTTCCTGGACGGACGGCTGCGCGTCAACGGCAGCGACGCGTCCCGCCGCCACGCGGCCCTGGTGGGGCCCGCGCTCGACGGCGGGCCGCACGGCCGCGTGCTGATCCTGGGCGGCGGCGACGGGCTCGCCGCCCGCGAAGTCCTGCGCCGCCCCGGCGTGCGCTCGGTCACCCTCGTCGAGCTCGATCCGGTTCTGATCCAACTGGCCCGCAGAGACCCGGAGTTGGCGGCCCTGAACGGCCACGCCTACCGGGACCCCCGGCTGCACCCGGTCATCGGCGACCCCTTCGGCTGGCTGCGCGGCGAGGGCTACACCTCGGGCCCGTACGACGTGATCGTGTCGGATCTGCCCGATCCCGGCATGACCGCGAGCACCAAGCTCTACTCGCAGGAGTTCTACGGGCTCGCGGCCCGGGTCCTGGCGCCCGGCGGGCGGCTCGTGGTGCACGCGGGGCCGGTGGCGGGTCGGCCGCGCACGTTCTGGACGGTCGCCTCGACCGTGCGCGCGGCCGGCCTGACGACCTTCGCCTACCGGGCGACCGGAGCCGGCGCCGGGCTCACCGGGGGCCCCGGCCACGCGTCCGGGCCGGCGAGGACCCCGCGCGACTGGGGCTTCGTCCTGGCCGCCCGGCCCGCCCCGCGTCCGTTCGCGGCGGACGCGGGGCCGTCGGGGTCGCCGCCCGCGGTGCGGCTGCCGGCCGGCGCCGAGCCGCTGGCCCCGCCCGAGGACGCCGCCCGGTTCCCGCCGTCGACACTGGTGCACCCGCGCTACTCCGACTGAGGCGCCCCGCGGGGACGGCCGGGCGGGCCGGAGCCCGGCCGGCGCGGGGTGGGCCGGTGATCGGCGCCGCGTTTGCGCAGACGCGACGGCCGGCGCTGAGTAGGCTCGGTGGCTATGGAGCATGAGGTGTTCGTTCCGGTTGAGGCCCAGTCCCTCCGGCAGACGCTGCGCGACCCCGGCCGGGTCGCGCGCTGCGTGCCGGGGCTCCAGCAGGATGCGGGCGAGCCGCCCATCGCGGGCCGGCTGAAGGTCCGCCTCGGCGGGAGCACCATCACCTACCGGGGAGCCCTGCGGATCACCGAGCAGGACGACGACGCGTTCGCCGTCGAGGGCGAGGGGGTCGAGGTCCGCGGCGCGGGCGCGGCCAAGCTCACCCTGACCGTACGGCTGGAACCGGCCTCCGGCGGCACCACCCTCGCCTTCGCGGGGACCGCCCTCGCGGAGGGCCGGGCCACCGACGTACCGGCCGACGCGGCCCACGCCTCCGCGCTGCGCCTGCTCGACCGGTTCGCGGCGGCCCTGGCCCAGCCCGTCGGCGGCGAGGAGGATGCCGACGTCGCCGACCCGGACCGCACCACGGGTCCGGCGGCCGATTCCGGCCCCGCCCGCGAGGCAAAGCTCGACCCCGAGTTCGACACGGACCTCAACACCGACCTCGACGCGGAGAGCCTCGCCTCCGTCTTCGACACCGAGGTGCCGCCGCCCTCCCTGGACCGGCTCGCCGACGAGGAGTTCACCATCGAGGTGGGCGAGGCGATGCCCGCCGAGGCCGCGCACGCCCGGCGCACCATGATCGGCCGCAGCGCCGAGGAGGTCGACCACGCACCCCCGCGCGGCCGGTACGCCCCGGTCCCCGCCCCCTCGGGCAGCACCGCGAGCGCCACGCTGCGCTGGGTCGCCCCGGCCGCGGCCCTCGCGCTGGCCTCCGCGGTCGTCGTCGGCCGGGCACTCAGGCGCCGGCGCTGACCCCGCGGCCCGGGCCCACCGGCTAGGGTCGAAGGCGTGAGCAGTGACCAGATCAAATTGGGCGCCGGCGCCGCCGAACTGACCGTCGACGCGGGCAACGGCTGCCGGATCAGCAGCCTGCGGATCGACGGCACCGAGGTGCTGCGCCAGGGCGACAAGTACGGCTGCTTCCCGATGGTGCCGTGGTGCGGCCGCGTCGAGAACGGCCAGTTCCGCGACGGCGGCGTCAAATACCAGCTGCCGCTCAACTCGCCCCCGCACGCCATCCACGGCACGGCCCGCGACCATGCGTGGAAGACCGCGCGGGTCTCGGACAGCGAGGCCGTGTTCACCTATGAGCTCGGCGAGCCCTGGCCGTTCACCGGCCGGGTCACCCAGATCTTCGAGCTGACCCCGGACGCGCTGACCGTGCGCATGGGCGTCGAGACGTACGAGAACTCCTTCCCGGCGCAGGTCGGCTGGCACCCCTGGTTCGTGCGGGAGCTCGACGGCAGCCGGGTCGAGCTCGCCTTCGACGCCGCGTGGCAGGAGGAGCGCGGCGCGGACCACCTTCCCACCGGACGGCGCATCGAGCCGCTGCCGGGTCCCTGGGACGACTGCTTCGGGATGCCCGACGGCGTGGACGTCACCCTCACCTGGCCCGGGCGGCTCGAACTGAAGGTGACCAGCCCCAGCGAGTGGGTCGTGGTCTACGACGAGCAGGACGAGGCCGTGTGCGTGGAGCCGCAGTCAGGCCCGCCCAACGGGCTCAACACACTGCCCCGCCTGGTCACCCCCATCGACCCGCTGGAGCTGACGACGACCTGGAGCTGGCGCCGCCCGTAGACCGGGCCCTTAAGCTCTTGGGTATGACTGACGTACGCGCTGACCTGCTCCAGCAGATCAAGGACAAGGCCGTGGTGCACGGCAAGGTGACCCTCTCCTCCGGGATCGAGGCCGACTACTACGTCGACCTGCGCCGGGTCACCCTTGACGGCGTCGCCGCGCCGCTGGTCGGCCAGGTGATGCTCGACGTCACCGCCGAGTTCGACTTCGACGCGGTCGGCGGTCTGACCATGGGCGCCGACCCGGTGGCCGGCGCGATGCTGCACGCGGCCGCCGCCCGCGGCCGCACTCTGGACGCCTTCGTGGTCCGCAAGGCCGCCAAGGCGCACGGCATGCAGCGCCAGGTCGAGGGCCCGGACATCAAGGGCCGCCGGGTCCTGGTCGTCGAGGACACCTCCACCACCGGCGGCTCGCCGCTGACCGCCGTCGAGGCGGTCCGCGCGGCGGGTGCCGAGGTCGTGGCCGTCGCCACGATCGTGGACCGGGCGACCGGCGCCGCTGAGAAGATCACCGAGGGCGCGGGCGTGCCGTACGTCTTCGCGTTCTCCTCGACGGAGCTGGGCCTCGCGTAAACCTCGCTACCGAGGGCGGAAAGTCGTGACCTAGGTCCCGGGACCCGGGCGGCCACTTCCTGACCTGCGCGTTCTTGAAGGGGCGGGCCGTTTCACGTGAAACGGCCCGCCCCTCGCGCATCCGCCGGGTGGAGCCACGGCCAGAGTCTGGAAAGATAGGCCGCGACGATGACGTCGCCCCCAGGTCAGGGCCAGCACATATCGCACACCCCGCACATCACAAGGAGCGGACAGATGCCCATCGCAACCCCCGAGGTCTACAACGAGATGCTCGACCGGGCGAAGGCAGGCAAGTTCGCCTACCCGGCCATCAACGTGACCTCGACCCAGACCCTGCACGCTGCGCTGCGCGGCTTCGCGGAGGCCGAGAGCGACGGCATCATCCAGATCTCCACCGGCGGTGCGGAGTTCCTGGGTGGCCAGTACAACAAGGACATGGTCACGGGCGCGGTCGCGCTGGCCGAGTTCGCGCACGTCGTCGCCGCCAAGTACGACATCACGGTCGCGCTGCACACCGACCACTGCCCCAAGGACAAGCTGGACGGCTACGTCCGCCCGCTCCTGGAGGTGTCCGCCGAGCGCGTCGCCAAGGGCCTGAACCCGCTGTTCCAGTCCCACATGTGGGACGGCTCCGCCGAGACCCTCGCGGACAACCTGGCCATCGGCCAGGAGCTGCTCGCCAAGGCCGCCGCCGCGAAGATCATCCTTGAGGTCGAGATCACCCCGACCGGTGGCGAGGAGGACGGCGTCAGCCACGAGATCAACGACGAGCTGTACACGACCGTCGACGACGCGCTGCGCACCGCCGAGGCGCTGGGCCTGGGCGAGAAGGGCCGCTACCTGCTCGCCGCGTCCTTCGGCAACGTCCACGGCGTCTACAAGCCGGGCAACGTCGTGCTCCGCCCCGAGCTGCTCAAGGACCTCCAGGCGGGCGTCGGCGAGAAGTACGGCAAGGCCTCGCCGTTCGACTTCGTCTTCCACGGTGGCTCCGGCTCCACCGCCGAGGAGATCGCGACCGCGCTGGAGAACGGCGTCGTCAAGATGAACCTCGACACCGACACCCAGTACGCCTTCACCCGCCCGGTCGCGGACCACATGTTCCGCAACTACGACGGTGTCCTGAAGGTCGACGGCGAGGTCGGCAAGAAGTCGACGTACGACCCGCGCACGTGGGGCAAGCTGGCCGAGGCCGGCATGGCCAAGCGCGTGACCGAGGCGTGCGCGAACCTGCGCTCGACCGGTACGAAGCTGAAGTAGGCGCTGCTGGTACGTCCGCTTACGGCTCGGGCCCGGTGTCCCCTCGCGGGGGTGCCGGGCCCGAGCCATGTCCCGGGGAGGCCCGCATGACCACGTACGACTTCGACATACCCGTTGACCGGCGCGGCACCTGGAGCATCCAGTGGGACGGGGTGGCCGACCGGTTCGGGGCGCCGGGGCTGCTGCCCTTCACCATCTCCGACATGGACTTCCCCTCGCCGCCCGCGGTGCTCGCGGCGCTCCAGGAGCGGGTCGCGCACGGCGTCTTCGGCTACACCGACTGGCAGAACGAGGAGTTCCGCTCGGCGGTGCGTGACTGGTACCGCATCCGGCACGACACCGAGATCGACACCGCGCGTCTTGTCTACGCGCCGTCCGTGCTCAACCAGCTCTCGCAGCTCCTGCGCATGTGGACCGAGCCGGGCGACGCGGTCGTCGTCCACACCCCTGTGTACGACGGCTTCCGCAAGGCCGTCGGCGGGCTCGGGCGCGAGCTGCGCGGCGTCCCGCTCGACGATCCGGCCGCGCTCGAAGCGGCGCTCGCGGGGCCGCGGAGCCGGGTGCTGCTCCTGTGCTCGCCGCACAACCCGACCGGCCGGGTGTGGACGGAGCCCGAACTGGCGCACTTCGCGTCGCTGGCCCAGCGGTACGGGGTCGCGGTGATCAGCGACGAGATCCACGCGGACTTCGTCCACGACGGCCACCGGCACCTGCCGTGGACGCGGTTCGGGCGGGGCCGCTGGGCACTGATCACCTCCGGCACGAAGTCCTTCAACTTCCCCGCGCTGACGGGTTCGTACGGGCTGATCGGGGACGCGGCGGACCACGCGGAGTTCGTCCGCCGCATGGAGACCGGGGAGGGCCTCGGCTCGCCCGCGGTGCTGTCGCTGACCGCGCACATCGCGGCGTACCGGGAGGGGGCGGGGTGGCTGGACGCGCTGCGGGCGTACGTCGCCGCGAACCTGGAGCTGGTGGCGTCGCGCCTCAACTCCGCGTTCCCCGAGCTCGGTTGGGCTCTGCCGCAGGCCGGGTACCTCGCCTGGATCGACCTGCGGGCGCTGGGCGTGGACGAGGGGGCGTTGCAGCGGGAGCTGGTGGAGGTCGAGAAGGTGGCGATCATGCCGGGTGGGGTTTATGGGGCGCCGGGGTTTGTTCGGCTGAACGTGGGGTGTGCGCGGGGGAAGGTGGGGGTGGGGGTGGAGGCGTTGACGCGTGCGCTGGCGAGGCTGGGCTGACCTGTCCCCCACCCCGCCCTTGCCCGAACCACCCCCTTCACGGTCCGCCCCCTGCCCGGGGGAGGGGGGCCGCTTTGCGCAGTTCCCCGCGCCCCTAACCCCGTTTTCGTCCGCGGGCCGTGGACGGCTGCTCGCGCAGTTCCCCGCGCCCCTAACGGCATCGGTGCTGGCCAGCATGAGCAACTTCAGCCCGTCATGGGGGTCCCCCCTGGCCCTTAAGGCCTTGGGGGAGTTTGAGGACGAGCGCCCTTTAGGCGCGATCGGGGTCTGGGGCGGAGCCCCAGGGCGGGTGCGGATCGTGCGGGGTCGCTCGCGCAGGTCTCCGGGCCCCTGGCGGTACGGGTGCCGGGGGGTTTCGGGGGTGGGCGGGGTGGGGGACAGTCGTGCTGTGGCGGACAACGTACGCATGGGCACCGGCCCCGGCCGCTGGGTGCTGCTCACCACCGTCCTCGGCTCGGGCATGGCCCTCCTCGACTCGACGGTCGTGAACGTCGCCCTGCCCCACATCGGCACGGACCTCGACACGGACATGGCCGTGCTCCAGTGGACCGTCAACGCCTACATGCTCACCCTGGCAGGACTCATCCTGCTCGGCGGCGCCCTGGGCGACCGGTACGGCCGGCGGAAGGTGTTCGTGATCGGGGTGGTCTGGTTCGCCGCCGGGTCGCTGCTGTGCGGGCTCGCCCCCGACGCCGGGGTGCTCATCGCCGCCCGCGCCCTCCAGGGCATCGGCGGCGCCCTGCTCACCCCCGGCTCCCTCGCCATCATCCAGGCGAGCTTCCACCCCGACGACCGGGCCCGCGCGGTCGGCGTGTGGTCGGGACTCGGCGGGGTCGGAGCCGCCGTGGGCCCGTTCCTCGGGGGCTGGCTGGTGGACGGCCCCGGCTGGCGCTGGGTGTTCCTGATCAACGTGCCGCTGGCCGCGCTCTGCGTACCGGTGGCCCTGCGGCACGTACCGGAGTCGCGGGATCCGCGTACGCACACGGGGCGGTTCGACGTGCTGGGCGCGGCCCTCGGGGCGCTGACCCTCGCGCTGGTGACGTACGCGCTGATCGAGGCGCCGGGGCAGGGCTCGTCGGGGCTGGTCGTCGGGTCCGGGGTCGCGGGACTCGGCCTCGGCGCGGCCTTCGTACGGCGCGAGCGGCGGCTGGCCGACCCCATGCTGCCGCGGGACATCTTCCGCTCCCGCGTGTTCACGGCGGTCAACGCGGTGACGGTGTGCGTGTACGCGGCCTTCGGCGGGTTCTTCTTTCTCGCCGCCCTCCAGCTCCAGGTCGTCGCCGGGTACTCGGCGCTCGGCGCGGGTGCGGCGCTGCTGCCGACGACGGTGCTGATGCTGCTGCTTTCGGCGCGTTCGGGCGAGCTGGGGCAGCGGCTCGGGCCGCGCGTGCCGCTCACCGTCGGGCCGCTGCTGTGCGCGGCGGGGATGCTGCTGATGCTGCGCGCCGGTGAGCACGCGTCGTACGTACGCGACGTCCTGCCCGCGCTGCTCGTGCTCGGGCTCGGCATGGTCACCCTGGTGGCGCCGCTCACCGCGACGGTGCTCGGCTCGGTCGACGAGGGGCGGGCGGGGCTGGCCAGCGGCATCAACAACGCGGCCGCGCGGGCCGCAGGTCTGATCGCGGTGGCGGCGTTGCCGCTGGCCGCGGGGATGGGGCCGGAGGCGTACCGGTCGGCGGCGGAGTTCGGGGCGACGTTCCGGCGGGCCATGCCGATGTGTGCGGGGGCGTTGGTGCTGGCCTCGCTGGTGGCCTTCCTGGCCGTGCGGCGGCCGGTGGGGCCGGGGGTTGTGCCGGCGTGTCGGATGCAGTGTGGGGTGTCCGGGCCGGCCCTGGAGCCCGACCACGGCGACCCCGCGCCGTGACCCTGGCCCCCTGGGGTTTGGCCCCCCCATTTGCTTTGCCCGTGGGCCGTGCGGGGCCGTTCGCGCAGTTCCCCGCGCCCCCAAACCCCGTTTGTCTGCGGACCGTGCTTGCTTGCTCGCGCAGTTCCCCGCGCCCCTAGCCGTACCGGTGCTGGCCAGCATGGGCATCCGGCGTTTGAGGACGAGCGCCCTTGAGGCGCGAGCGGGGTCTGGGGCGGAGCCCCAGGTCGCCTTTCGTGCTCGGAGGGGCTCGGGTGGGGGAAACTGGCCGCATGTCCATTCATGAGAATCTGCTCGGGGGCCCCGCCCCGACCCTGCTGCCCGACGACCCGGAGCCGCGCGAACTGCTGGCCACCGGCACCGCCCCCGCGGACGTCGCCGCGAAGTACCCCACCTCCTCCCTCGCCTGGGCACAGCTCGCCGACGACGCGTTCGACGCCGGCCGCACCGTCGAGTCGTACGCCTACGCCCGTACCGGATACCACCGCGGCCTGGACTCGCTGCGCCGTGCCGGGTGGAAGGGCCACGGCCCGGTGCCGTGGGAGCACGAGCCCAACCGCGGCTTCCTGCGCGCCCTGCACGCCCTCGCGCGCGCCGCGCAGGCGATCGGCGAGGCCGCCGAGTACGAGCGCTGCACCACCTTCCTGCGGGACTCCTCGCCGCTCGCCGCCGACACCCTGGGCTGATCCACTCCGGTCCGATCGGGAACGCCCGGGCCGTTCGCGCCATCTGTATGGCTGGAACGGACGGCCCGGGCACCTGCGCAGCGGCACCATCGCACGCGCCCGGCCGCATGGACAGGCTGGCGCGGAGGCCCCACTCCTCTTCCCCCCAACTCCAGCCGGGATCAGGGGAGTTGACGTCTTGGGCAAGCGAGGCGCCCGCAGTGCGATCAGTCATGGCCGCCAACGGTCAGGAGAGGGAGCCCCGGCGCGGCCGCCGGGGCGGGAGGGCCGCGGACGGGCCCGTCGACGCCGGGCGCGCACCCGCGTGCTGCTCGTCGTCGGGTGCCTGCTCGGCGCCACCCTGGTCGGCGGGATCGCGCTCGCCCGGTGGCCCGGCGGCGCCCACGCGCCCGTCGTGGAACCCGGCAACATCGGCGCGAGCCCCATGGAGGACCGCGCCCCGCTGCCCCTGGACCCGTCGTCCGCCAGACCGTCGCCCACCACGAGCCCGAAGTCCGTACCCCAGTCCGGGCCCGGCACCTTCACCACCGCCCAGGCCTCCGGCGAGATCGTCGGGACCGGCGGCCCGCTGCGCCGCTACCAGGTGCAGGTCGAGGAGGGCGTCGACCTGTCCGCCAAGCAGGCCGCCCTCGACGTCCAGAAGATCCTGGCCGACCCGCGCAGCTGGGCCGCGCACGGCAAGGGCCGCTTCCAGCTGGTTTCCAGCGGCGCCGACGTCGTCATCAAGATCGCCACCCCGAAGACCACCGACCGGCTCTGCGCCGTCAACGGCGACACCGGCGGCGAGCTGAACTGCGAGGTCACGGGCGGTGTCATCGTCAACCTCAAGCGGTGGGTGACCGGTTCGCCGCAGTACGACGGGCCGCCCGCCGAGTACCGGCACCTGATCATCAACCACGAGATAGGCCACATGATCGGCTATCACGAGCACATGGCCTGCCCGGGTCCCGGAAAGCCCGCCCCCGTGATGCAGCAGCAGATCAAGGGCCTGAACGGGTGCAAGTCCAACGCGTGGCCCTACACCGCGGACGGGACCTTCGTCTCAGGCCCCTCGGTGCCCTGACGCGGCGCGCGCGGGCGTGCTTATGATGCCGGTGGGGACCGGGGCTCCGATGCCGACGAAGGAAGGGGCGGACCGCTACCCGGACACATCGAGGAGACAGCGATGTCATCAAAGATGTCCGATCCGGTCATGCCGCCCGAGGAGGGCGACGAGCCGGAGACCCCGAATCTGGACTTCGAGGGCACGACACCGTACGAGGACTACGTCCAGGCGGACGTCCTCACCCACCTCCAGCACCTGCGCTCCGACGACCCGGGCGAGATGGTCTTCCTGGTCACCACCCAGGTCATGGAGCTGTGGTTCACCGTCATCGTGCACGAGTGGGAGACCGCGTCGCGGGCGCTGCGCGAGGACCGGGTGCCGGTCGCCGTCGACGCCCTGAAGCGTTCGGTGCGCGAGCTGGAGGCGCTGAACGCCTCGTGGACGCCGCTGGGGCAGCTGACCCCGGCGCAGTTCAACTCCTACCGGTCCGCGCTCGGCGAGGGCTCCGGGTTCCAGTCGGCGATGTACCGGCGGATGGAGTTCCTGCTGGGCGACAAGTCGGCGTCGATGCTGGTGCCGCACCGGGGCGCGCCGCGCGTGCACGCCGAGCTGGAGAAGGCGCTCGGCGAGCCGAGCCTGTACGACGAGGTCCTCGCGCTGCTCGCGCGGCGCGGGTACGCGGTGCCGCCCGCCGTCCTCCAGCGCGACCTGACCCGCAAGTACGAGCCGAGCGCCGAGGTCGAGGCCGTCTGGGCCGAGCTGTACGCGGGCGACCAGAACGGTGAACTGGTGCGCCTGGGCGAGGCGTTGACCGATGTCGGCGAGCTGGTGTGGCGCTGGCGCAACGACCACCTCGTGGCGACCCGGCGGGCCATGGGCGCCAAGTCCGGCACCGGCGGCTCGGCCGGGGTGGCCTGGTTGGAGAAGCGGGCCACCAAGAGCGTCTTCCCCGAGCTGTGGACGGCGCGCAGCCATGTCTGAGGTCCTGGCCAAGAAGGCGGCGGCGCTGGACGCCGCGGACGAACTCGCGGGCCACCGCGACCTGTTCGTCCTGGACGACGGTGTGGTCTACCTCGACGGCAACTCGCTCGGAGCGTTGCCCCGGCACGTTCCGGCCCGTATGCAGGACGTCATCGCACGCGAGTGGGGGCAGCTGCGCATCCGCTCCTGGGAGGAGAGCGGCTGGTGGACCGCGCCGGAACGCGTGGGCGACCGGATCGCCCCGCTGATCGGCGCGCCCGCGGGCAGCGTCGTGGTCGGCGACTCGACGAGCGTGAACGTCTTCAAGGCGCTGGTCGGCGCGGTCCGCCTCGCCGCGGACGACCGCGACGAGATCCTGGTCGACGACTCCACGTTCCCCACCGACGGGTACGTCGCCGAGTCCGCGGCGCGCATGACGGGCCGCCGCATCCGGGCGCTGGCCCCCGCCGACATCCCGGCCGCGCTCGGCCCGCGCACGGCGGCGGTCCTGGTCAACCACGTGGACTACCGCACGGGCCGCCTCAACGACCTGCCGGGGATCACGGCGGCGGTCCAGGCGGCCGGGGCCCTGGCGGTCTGGGACCTGTGCCACAGCGCGGGCGCGCTGCCGGTCGGCCTGGCCGCGCACCGCGTCGACTTCGCGGTGGGCTGCACGTACAAGTACCTGAACGGCGGACCGGGTTCCCCGGCGTACCTGTATGTGCGCGACGACCACCAGCCCCGCTTCGACACCCCGCTGCCCGGCTGGAACTCGCACGAGGACCCCTTCGGGATGCGGCCGCGGTACGTGCCGGCCGAGGGCGCGGTACGGGGCCGGGTCGGCACCCCCGACATCCTGTCCATGCTGGCCCTGGAGTCGGCGCTCGACGTGTGGGACGGCGTCTCGGTCGAGGCGGTCCGCGCCAAGTCCCTCGCCCTGACGGACTTCTTCCTGGAGTGCGTCGAGGCGCACGTCCCGGCCGGGCGGGTGGCGTCGGTGACCCCAGCCGCCCACGCGGAACGCGGCAGCCAGGTGTCCCTGAGCTGCGAGGGAGCGGGCGAGGTGATGCGTGACCTCACCGCACGCGGCGTGGTCGGCGACTTCCGCCGCCCCGACGTCCTGCGCTTCGGCTTCACCCCGCTGTACGTGGGCTTCGCCGACGCCGAGCGGGCGGCACGGGAGCTCGCGGCGCTGCTCGGCTGAGCCGCACCGCCCCCGCGTGGAAGCCCCGGACGCCCTGGTAGCGTCCGGGGCAACCCGGGTGATCAACCGGCTTGGCCTGGCGAAAGGTTGGGGAATGACGGATCCCGCAGAGCGTGACGCGGCCGAAGAGGCGTCCGCCTTCTCCCATCCCGCCGTCGCCCCGGACAGCAGTGCCGCGTACGGCGACCATCCGGACCAGGTGATCGACTTCTACGCCCCGCGCGACGGCCGCGCGGGCGCCCCCCTCGTGGTGCTGCTGCACGGCGGCGCCTGGCGCGCCCCGTACGACCGCACGCACCTCACCCCGTTCGCGGACTTCCTGGCCCGGCGCGGGTTCGCCGTGGCCAACGTCGAGTACCGGCGCGGGAGTCTGCTGCCGCAGCAGGGCGGCGGGGGGCCGGTGGCGGGGCGCTGGCCGGACACCTTCGACGACGTGGCGGCGGCGCTGGACGCGCTGCCCTCGCTCGTACGGGACGCCGTCCCGCAGGCCGACCCGCGCCGCACCGTGCTGGCCGGCCACTCGGCGGGCGGCCACCTCGCCCTGTGGGCGTCCGCCCGCCACGTCCTGCCCGAGGGCTCCCCGTGGCGCACCCCCGCCCCCGCGGCCCTGCGCGGCGTCGTGGCCCTGGCCCCGATCGCCGACTTCACGAAGGCGATCGAGCTGGAGGTCTGCTCGGGAGCCACGCTCCAACTCCTGGGCGGTCCCGCCGAGTTGCCGAACCGCGTCCCCCACGCCGACCCGGCCGCCCTCCTCCCCACGGGCATCGCGACCACGGTGGTGCAGGGCCGCGAGGACATCGTCGTACCGCAGGCGGTGGCGGAGGCGTACGTCGACGCGGCGGCCCAGGCAGGCGAAACGGTGGGCCTGACCCTCCTGGAAGACGTGGGCCACTTCCCTTTGATCGACCCAGCCGCAGACGCAAGCGCAGTAGCAGCCGAAGAAATCGCCCAACTGGCCTATTGAGCAACCTTCCCGCCGACCCCCTAAAGGGGCGCGGGGAACTGCGCGAGCAACCGAGCACGGTCCGCAGTCGAACCGGGACCTATAAGGGGCGCGGGGAACTGCGCGAAGGGCCCGCACCGGCCCACCGGTGAACCCCGCTCAAACCGGAGCCCCGCTCAAACCTCACGCACCCCCCAACAGGCCCTCCCCAAAGGCAAGTTGGGCAAACCGTTCCCCCACAAGCCGATGCGTAGCCGCATCAGGATGCAACGCATCAGGCAACGGCAGCCGCCCCGCATCATCCACCCCGTACAACTCCCGCCCGTCCAGATACCGCAGGTGGGGGTCGGAAACGGCCCGCCGGGAGACGATCGCCGCCAGCTCGGACCGGATCACGCGGAGCGTGAGGCGCCCGGGGTCGGAGGGGTCCCCCGCCGCCCGGAACCGCAGGCGCCCGGCGGCCAGCGCGGTGAGGTCCGGGAGGCTGGGCCCCGGCGTGTCCTCGTGGATGGGACACAGCAGGGGCGAGACGACCAGCAGGGGCACATCGGGATGCCCTTCCCGGATCGTGTCGAGGAACCCGTGCACCGCGGGCCCGAACGCCCGAAGCCGCATCAGATCGGTGTTGACCAGATTGATGCCGATCTTGACGCTGATCAGATCGGCGGCCGTGTCCCGCATCGTGCGCGCGCGGTGAACGGATCGAGCAGCGCGCTGCCGCCGAAGCCGAGGTTGACCAGGTCGACGCCGCCGAGCGAGGCGGCGAGGGCGGGCCAGGTGGTGGTGGGACTCGCCGCGTCGGAGCCGTGGCTGATCGAACTGCCGTGGTGCAGCCAGACCTTGCGGCCCCGGTCGGGCGCGGGCTCGACGGGCGCGTCGGTGCGCAGCGCCACGAGTTCGGTGGTCTCGTTGTACGGCAGCCAGATCTCGACGTCCTTGGCGGTGGGGGACAGCCCGTCGAAGCGCAGGGTGCCGGGTTCGCCCGGCCGGGTCTCGGTGGTTCCGGCGGCCATGTCGATGGTGAGGGTGCGACCGCCGGACACACTGCCCTGACTGGTCAGGCGGCCGTCGACGAGCAGGTCGTACAGTCCGTCCGGCCGGGCGGGGGCGCCGACGTACACCCGCTTGGTGGGCAGCGCGTCCAGCTCGATGACGGTGGCCCGGGTGCGGAAGGCGAGGCGTACGCCGGAGGGCTGGGACTCGGCCATGGCGAGCTGCGCGTCGGCGCCCTGGGCGAGGGCCCGGGCGGGCAGCCGGTGCGGCAGCACGCCGTGCTCGGTGTGCTCCAACTCGATGGCGCCGCGCAGGAGTTGGGGGGTGATGGCGGTGGTGGTCCAGCGGGCGGGCTCGGTCATGACGCCACCGGCCAGTTCCGCAGCAGGGCGTCGAGGGCGTCCAGGGCGCGGGTCCAGCTCTCCTCGGAGTCCGGCGCGCTGTGGCTGAAGCCGCCGGCCGACTCCAGGTCGACGAAGCCGTGGAAGACGCTGCCCAGGAGCCGGACCGCGTGGGTCTGGTCCGGCTCGTTCAGCGCGTAGCCGCGCAGGATGGCTCGCATCATGAGGGAGTGCCGGAAGGCGGCGCTGTCCGCCGCGGTGTCGGGGTCGAGCCGGAACCGGGTCGCGGTGTAGCGGCCGGGGTGTTCGCGGGCGTAGTCGCGGCAGGCGTTCGCGAAGCCCGCGAGCGCGTCCTTCCCGGCCCGCCCGGCCACGGCGTCGGCCGCGAGGTCGGCGAGTTCCTCCAGGGCCAGCAGCGCGATCCGGGTCTTGAGGTCCTGGGCGTTCTTGATGTGCGAGTACAGGCTCGCGACCTTCACGTCGAACCGCCGGGCGAGTACCGACGGGGTCACCTGGTCGAAGCCGATCTCGTCGGCGAGCTCCGCACCCGCCCGGACCAGGCGTTCGGTGGTCAGTCCTGCGCGCACCATGCTCGTCATCCTCCCGTTCTCCTGCAACGATTATGCAGTTGCCTAAAACATTTAGGCAAATTAGCATCGTGTTTATGAAGCCGCTGACCGAACAAGAGATCCGTGCCGCGTTCCTGAACTGCACCAAGGGCGAGGCCAAGCGCCTGTCCGTGCCGCGCGACCTGGCCGACCGGCCCTGGGACGACCTGGACTACCTGGGCTGGCGCGACCCCCAGGCGCCGGACCGCGGCTACCTCGTCGTGGAGCTGGACGGCCGTCCGCGCGGTCTCGCCCTGCGCTGCTCCAGCGCCGCCGTCGGGCAGCAGCGGCGCAGCATGTGCTCCCTGTGCCTGACCACCCACTCCGGCGGCGTCTCGCTGATGGTGGCGCCCAAGGCGGGCAAGCCCGGCCAGCAGGGCAACAGCGTGGGCGCCTACATCTGCGCCGACCTCGACTGCTCGCTCTACGTACGGGGCAAGAAGGACGCGGGCATCGGCGCCCGGCTGCACGAGACGCTCACGGTGGAGGAGAAGATCGAGCGGACCGTGGCGAACATCGCCGCGTTCGTCGCCAAGGTGACCGCCTGAGCGCGTCCGGCACGGCGGGATGGGCCTCTGGCGTCCGCGTAGTCCCTGAGGCGGACCTCGAAGGATCCCCATCGCGCCGGACGCCACGGCTCCGCGTGCCGCCTACCTTTGAGCCTGTGAACGAGACGACCAGGCTCCGGCAGGGGAGCGGCAAAGCAGCGGGCGGCGCCGACGGGCGCACCCCCGAGTTCCGGCTCGCCATGGGTCTCTACGGCGGGCTGCGCCGGGACCTGTTCGAGGACGCCTTCGCCTACCGCCCGCTGGGCCGGAGGCGGACGGACGGCCCGCTGAGCCGGCGGCTCCCGGGCCGGATACGCGAGGCCGTCTCCTGGGCCCCGCACGCCGCGGTGGGCTTCCTCGCCTTCATCGCGCTGATGATGGAGTTGTCGCGGGGCTCGGCCGGTGTGGGCAGCAGCGTGGGCTGGTTGATCGGCGGTCTCGTGATCGCCGCCCCGATGGTCATGACGCTGGTGCGGCCGATCGGCGCGTTCTGGCTGTCGTGTGCGGTGTCCGTCGTCGTCGGCGCGTTGGCCGGGCGGCAGGGCGGGATGGGTCCCTGGACGCCGGGCACGTACGTCATGCACCTCACCGTCCTCGCGGTGGTGGCGCTGCGCACCCGCCCCCGGGTGGCCGGCTGGATGTGGCTGCTCACCCTCGCCCTCGGCCTCACGACCGGCACCTTCACCGGCGGCTACAACGACGACACCGGCCCGATGGCGGTCCTCTCCGCCCTGGTGCTGCTCGTCGCATCCCTCCTGAACACCCGGCGGGACGCGCAGCGGCAGGTCAGCGCGGAGAAGTCGGTCACCGCCGTGGAGCGGGACAGGCGCACGGTCCTGGAGGAGCGCACCAACATCGCGCGCGAGCTGCACGACGTGGTGGCCCACCACATGTCGGTGGTCGCCATCCAGGCCGAGGCCGCGCCCTACCGGGTGGAGAACCCGCCCCCCGAACTCGCCCAGGCCTTCGCGACGATCCGCGAGAACGCGGTGGCGGCCCTCACCGAACTGCGCCGGGTGCTCGGCGTCGTACGCGCGGAGGACTACGAGGCGCCGGACGCCCCCCAGCCCACCCTCGCCGACCTGGACGGCCTCCTCGCGAACGTGCGCGAGGCCGGGCTGCCGGTCGAGAAGATCGTCACCGGCGCGGTACGCGAACTCCCGCAGGGCGTCGAGCTGTCGGCGTACCGGATCATCCAGGAGGCCCTCAGCAACACCCTGCGGCACGCGCCCGGCGCGGCGGCGCGGGTGGAGATCGGGTACGTTCTGGGCGGGCTCGGCCTGCGCGTGGTCAACGGCCCCGCGACCTCCGAGGCGGGCCCCTCCCAGGGCTCCGGGCACGGGCTGACGGGCATGGCCGAGCGGGTGGCGATGCTCGGCGGCGCGATGACGGCGGAGGCCACGCGGGAGGGCGGATACGAGGTGACGGTCTTCATCCCGGTCGAGGCGGCCGAGCCGGTGGAGCCGGTCGCGGGGACGGGCACGGGCGTGAACCTGGAGAAGGAAGACCAGTCATGACGATCCGGGTGCTGATCGTCGACGACCAGATGATGGTGCGCGAGGGCTTCTCCGTGCTGCTCGGCGCGCAGCCGGACATCGAGGTCGTCGGCGAGGCCGTCGACGGCCGAGAGGCGGTCGCCCAGGTGCGGGCGCTCCACCCCGACGTGGTCCTGATGGACATCCGGATGCCCGGGATGAACGGCATCGAGGCGACGCGGGAGATCGTGGCGGCGGGCGACGCGTCGAAGGTGCTCGTCCTGACCACCTTCGACCTGGACGAGTACGTCTACCAGGCGCTGCGGGCGGGCGCGTCCGGCTTCCTCCTGAAGGATGCCTCGGCCCGCCAACTCGCCGAGGGGGTACGGGTGGTGGCCTCCGGCGAGGCGCTGCTCGCCCCCTCGGTGACCCGGCGGCTGATCAACGAGTTCGCCCGGGTCGTGCCGGTGCAGCGGGCGGGGGCGTCGGCGACGGGGCAGGTGGAGGAGCTGACCGACCGCGAGACGGAGGTCCTCGTCCTGATCGCCCAGGGCCTGTCGAACCAGGAGATCGCGGATCGGCTGGTGGTGGCGGAGTCGACGATCAAGACGCATGTCAGCCGGGTGCTGGTGAAGCTGGGGCTCCGGGACCGTACGCAGGCGGCGGTGTACGCGTACGAAACCCGCCTGGTAACCCCCAACTAGCCCCACCCCCTGGGGGCTCCGCCCCCAGACCCCCGTTCGCGCCCAAAGGGCCCTCGTCCTCAACCGCCGGACGCCGCTGAGGTTGCCCCTGCGGGCCAGCACCGGTGCCGCCGGGGAGACGTATGCCCGCCTGGGCACCCGGCCAAGTGCAGCCCTGTCTGGGGCGCGGGGAACTGCGCGACCAGCCACGCACGGTCCGCGGGCGCCCTGGGGCTCCGCCCCAGACCCCGGTTCGCGCCTGAACGGCGCTCGTCCTCAAACGCCGGACGGGCTGAGGTTGCCCATGCTGGCCAGCATGATGCCGCTAAGGGGCGCGGGGAACTGCGCGGCCAGCCACGCACGGTCCGCGGGCGCTCCTGGGGCTCCGCCCCAGACCCCGGTTCGCGCCTTAAGGGCGCTCGTCCTCAATCGCCGGACGGGCTGAGGGTGTCCATGCTGGTCAGCACCATGCCGCTAAGGGGCGCGGGGAACTGTGTGAGGGGGCTGGGTGGGCCGTACCCCGTACGCGCCCGGGGCGGACCCGAAGCGCACCCCGTACAAAAGCGCACCCCGCACCCCCTTGATCCCCGCGGAGCGACCCCGCATGGTCGAGCCCATGGACGCCACCCCCCTCTTCCGCCCCCGCGCCGCGGACTTCGTCGCCGACCCCTACCCCGCGTACTCGGAGCTACGAGCGGCTGGCCGGCTGCATCATTACGCGCCCACGGGGCAGTGGCTCGTCCCCCACCACGAAGACGTCTCCGCGCTCCTGCGCGACCGCAGGCTCGGCCGGAGTTATCAACACCGCTTCACCCACGAGGAGTTCGGAAGGACACCCCCGCCCCCGGCGCACGAGCCCTTCCACACCCTCAACGACCACGGCATGCTCGACCTGGAGCCCCCGGACCACACCCGCATCCGCCGCCTCGTCTCGCAGGCGTTCACCCCCCGCACCGTGGAGCGGCTCGCGCCGACCGTGCGGCGGCTCGCCGCCCGGCTCGTGGACGACTTCTGCGCGGCGGGCGGCGGCGACCTGCTGGCGGAGGTCGCCGAGCCCCTCCCCGTCGCGGTCATCGCCGAGATGCTGGGCATCCCCGAGCCGGACCGCCCCCTCCTGCGCCCCTGGTCCGCGGCGATCTGCGGCATGTACGAGCTCAACCCGGGGGAGGAGACCGCGGCCCGAGCGGTCCGCGCGTCGCTCGAATTCGCCGCGTATCTGAGGGAGTTGATCGCCGAGCGCCGCAAACAGCCCGGCGATGATCTCGTCTCCGCGCTCATCGCCGCGTACGACGACGGCAGCGACGGCGACGGCGGTCGGCGCCGCCTCTCCGAGCAGGAGATGGTCTCGACCTGCGTCCTGCTGCTCAACGCCGGTCACGAGGCCACCGTGAACACCACCGCCAACGGCTGGTGGACGCTGCTGCGCCATCCCGGGCAGCTCGCCGCGCTGCGGGCCGCGCCCGAGGCGCTGCTGCCCACCGCCGTCGAGGAGCTGATGCGGTACGACACCCCGCTCCAGCTCTTCGAGCGCTGGGTGCTCGACGACATCGAGTTCGCCGGGCACACGCTGCCCCGCGGCAGCGAGGTCGCGCTGCTCTTCGGTTCCGCCAACCGGGACCCGGCCCGGTTCGCCGACCCCGACACCCTGGACCTCGCCCGCGCCGACAACCCGCACATCTCCTTCGGCGCGGGCATCCACTACTGCCTCGGAGCCCCGCTCGCCCGCCTCGAACTCCGCGCGTCCTTCGGTGAGTTGCTCGCCAAGGCGCCCGGCCTGCACCTCGCCGCCGAACCGGCGTGGGGCCCCGGCTTCGTCATCCGGGGCCTCACGGAGCTGCACGTGGAGTGCTGACGAGAGCGGTTCAGGACAGCATGTCCCGGCGGCGCAGCGCTCCCACTCCCGTCGCCACCAGCGCCGCCGCGACCGCCGTCAGGACGAGCACCGGTGTCCACGCCATCTCCGTACCCGGCAGCTTGGGCAGATGACCGAAGGGGGACACGTCCAGGACGGCCCGCGGCAGGTTCAGCGCGGGGCCGATCCAGCCGAGGGACAGGCACAGGCCCGTCACGCCGAGCGAGGCCTGCGCGATCCTCGGGAACGCCCCGAACAGCAGCACCGCCAGGCCCGCGAGCGTCCAGATCGCGGGGAGCTGGACCAGGGCCGCGCCCAGGATCGGGCCGGGCTCACGGCCGTGGCCCGCGGCCAGGCCGAGCCCGCCGACCACCATGATCAGGGCGGCTCCGCCGAACGCGATCACCAGGTGACCGGCCGCCCAGCGCGCCCGGCCGACCGACGCCGCCAGGACCGGTTCGGCGCGCTGCCCCGTCTCCTCTCCGTGCAGGCGCAGCACCGACGAGGTGGCGTACAGGGCGGCGACCATGCCCAGCATGCCGACCATCGTCGCGAGGAACGCGTCGGTCAGGCCCGACTGGCCTCCCATCCGCTGGATGATCTCCTTGGTCTGCGCGTTGTCGCCGACGAGGTCGGCAGCTCCGTCGGTCATACCGCCGAACAGCAGCCCGGCCAGGGCGAACCCGAGGGCCCAGCCGACGAGCCCGCCCCGCTGGAGGCGCCAGGCGAGTCCGTACGCCGAGGACACGCGGCCCTCGGCCGGTCCGGGGCGCGGCGGCACGAAGCTCATCCCGATGTCGCGCCGCCCGGCCAGGACGTAGGCCGCGGCCCCCTGCGCGAGGGCCGCCGCCCCGATCAGGAGCAGCGCCCACCACCGTTCGCCCGCGTAGGGCCGCACGTGCTCGGCCCAGCCGAGCGGGGAGAGCCAGTCGAGTACCGAGGAGGCGTCCTGTGTCGCCGTGTCGCCCGCCGCCTTCAGGAGGAACGCGGCGCCCAGGACCGCCCCCGTGAGGCCCTTGGCGAGCCGGGCGCTCTCCGTCAGCTGCGCCATGATCGCCGCCAGACCCGCGAACAGCATGCCGATCGCGGCGGTCGTGAGGCCGAGCGCCACCGAGCCCGCGGTGTTCCCGGTCGGCCGGGCGAGCCCCGCCGCGATGATCACGGCGACCGCCGCATTGGCGACGAACGCGGCGAGCAGGGCCGAGGTCAAGGGCGCGCGGCGGCCCACCATCGCGGAGGACAGCAGTTCCTGCCGGCCCGTCTCCTCCTCCTCGCGGGTGTGCCGTACCACGATGAGCAGGCTCATCACCGCCGCGAGTACGTATCCGAACCCCCCGAACCGCCACGCGGTGAGCCCGCCGAGCGAGTCGTCGAAGACCGGCCCGTACAGCGCCCGCAGCGAGCCGTTGCCGTTCATCGAGTGCGCCACGTCCGCGCGCTCGGCGGCGGTCCGGTACACCTTGTCCAGGGTGCTCGCGCCGCTGGCGACGAGGCCGCCCAGCGCGAGGGCCCACACCGGGATCATCAGCCGGTCCCGGCGCAGCGCCAGCCTCAACAGGGCTCCGCTGCCGATCAGTTCACGCGAGGCGCGGCCGGGCGCCGCCAGGTTGGTCATCGGACCGCCACCTCTTCATCGGCTCCCGTGTAGTGGCGCAGGAACAGCTCCTCCAGCGTGGGCGGGGTGGAGGTCAGGGAGCGTACGCCCGACTCGGTGAGCGAGCGGAGCACCGCGTCCAGCTTGTCGGTGTCGACCTGGAGCTTGACCCGGCGGCCCTGGACGTCGAGGTCGTACACGCCGGGCAGGCCCGCCAACCCGTTGGGGGCGCCCGCCAGTTCGGCCGTCACCGACGTACGGGTGAGGTGGCGCAGCTGGGCGAGGGAGCCGGTCTCCACCGTGCGGCCCTTGCGGATGATGCTGACGCGGTCGCAGAGGCTCTCCACCTCGCTGAGGATGTGCGAGGAGAGCAGCACGGTGCGGCCCCGGTCGCGCTCCTCCTCCACGCAGCTCTGGAAGACCTCCTCCATCAGCGGGTCGAGACCCGAGGTCGGCTCGTCCAGGATCAGCACGTCCACGTCGGACGCGAACGCGGCGACCAGGGCGACCTTCTGCCGGTTTCCCTTGGAGTAGGTGCGGCCCTTCTTCGTGGGGTCGAGTTCGAACCGCTCGATGAGGTCGCGGCGCCGGGACCGGTCGAGCCCGCCCCTCAACCTGCCGTAGAGGTCGATGACTTCGCCGCCCGAGAGGTTCCGCCACAGGGTGACGTCGCCCGGTACGTACGCCACGTGCCGGTGCAGTTCCACGGCGTCGGCCCACGGGTCGCGGCCGAGCAGTTGCGCCGCGCCGGAGTCGGCGCGCAGCAGGCCGAGCAGCACGCGGATGGTGGTGGATTTCTCGGCGCCGTTGGGCCCGAGGAACCCGTGCACCTCGCCGGACTCGACGGTGAGGTCGAGCCCGTCGAGGGCGTGGGTGCGCCCGAACGACTTGTGCAGCCCGGAGGCCGTGATTGCCTTCGTCATGTTTTTGAACGTACTGTACTTTCACGAAGTTGTGAAGTTAAGGAAGCATATAAAGTCTGCGGCGGGACGGGTCCGGGGCGGCGAGGGGAGACGATGAGGCGATGAGCGGCGTGGACAGCGAGCGGGAGGTGCCGGGCGGCATGGCGGTCGAGCGGGACGAGGACGCGGTGGGCCGGTTCGTCGAACGGTTCGCCGCCGAGCTGGCCGAGGCGGGCATGCAGCGGATGGCGGCCCGCGTCTTCGCGGCGCTGCTCTGCTCCGAGACCGGCTCGATGACCTCGGCGGAGCTGGCCTCGGCGCTGCGGATCAGCCCCGCCGCCGTCTCCGGCGCGGTCCGCTACCTCTCCCAGGTCAACATGGTCGGCCGCGAGCGCGAGCCCGGCTCCCGGCGCGACCGGTACGTCCTGCACAACGAGCTCTGGTACGAGACCTTCACCAACCGCGACCGGATCCTGACCCGCTGGGAGCAGGTCATGAAGGACGGGGTCGCGAGCGCGGGCGGGCCGGACACGGCGGCCGGGGCGCGGATGGCGGAGACGGCGGCGTTCTTCGCGTTCCTGCACGGCGAGCTGTCCCAGCTGATGGACCGCTGGCGAAAGCACCGCACGACCCTGGACCTCCCCCCGATCCCGCCCCGCTGAGCCGCCTCCGGGCGCGGATCACGTCGACGCGACCCGGGGCCTCCCCCCGATCCCGCCCCGCTGAGCCGCCTCCGGGCGCGGATCACGTCGGCAGGACCAGCTCCCACGCGCCCGCGAGGGCCGTCCACGTGCGGGTGCGCACCGGGCCCGCCACGGTCTGGTCCGCCCGGTAGCGGAACCCGCCCACCGGGCCCGAGATCGTCACGGCCCGCGCGGCCGCCCGCACCCGCTCGCCGGTCCGCCCGTGCACCACGACCTGCGCGAGCCCGTCCGCGGAGGCCACCGAGACCCCCGCCACCGGCCGGTCCAGGTCGCTGAGCAGCTTTCCGTCCGCCTCCACCCGCAGCCGGTGCGCGACCGCCGCGGCCACCGGCGCGGGCGCCCGCACCAGGGTGCGGACCAGGGAGCGGGCCGCGCCCCACACCGACGGCGGCTCGGGCCGGGCGACGGGCGGGCCCATCGCCGGGATCCGCAGCGCGCCGATCACCACCTGGTCGCTGTCGTCCACCAGCAGGTCGAGCCTGCGCCCCGTGCCGTCCAGGGCGGCCCGGGCCGCGGCCACCGCGCCCAGCGGCACCCCCAGCGAGCGCGCCAGCTCCAGGGAGTCGGCCGCGCCCACCGGCACCAGGGCCAGCGGCCCCCGGTCGAGCTCACGCTCCTTGTGCAGCAGCGTCACGGTGCGTAGCAGCGCCTGGTCGTCACCGACCAGCACGGTGCGCCGGCCGGCCCGGCGGGCCAGTGCCCTGGCAAATTCCTCCGGCCCCTGTGGCCAGCAGATTTTCGCCTGTGCTCCCGCACACAGCACATCCTTCGCGATCCGTACGGACTCGCCGTCAATACGGCGGGCGACCGGGTCGATGAGCACGACGAGCTGGTGCGCAGCCGACACCTCGGTCCTTCCTCGGGTAGCATCTTTGTGCAAGAGCCCCTTGCGCTATTGCGCCAGGGGCTTCGTCTATTCCGGGGCAGCTTTCTACGGTTCAGGCCCATGGTGTACGCATCCACATGTGGAGCGCGTATGCCCCTGACCTTGGACATGCCCCGCCCGGAAGGGGTGTACGCCTGTGCCCGCACTTGTGCTGCTCGGTGCTCAGTGGGGTGACGAGGGCAAGGGAAAGGCCACCGACCTCCTCGGTGGATCCGTTGACTATGTGGTGCGTTACCAGGGCGGCAACAATGCCGGCCACACGGTTGTCGTAGGCGACCAGAAGTACGCGCTGCATCTTCTCCCTTCCGGGATCCTCTCGCCGGGGTGCACCCCGGTGATCGGTAACGGAGTCGTCGTCGACCCGGCGGTCCTGCTCTCCGAGCTGAGCGGTCTCAACGAGCGCGGCGTCGACACCTCCAAGCTCCTGATCAGCGGCAACGCTCACCTGATCACGCCGTACAACGTCACGCTCGACAAGGTCTCCGAGCGCTTCCTCGGCAAGCGCAAGATCGGCACCACCGGTCGCGGCATCGGCCCGACCTACGCCGACAAGATCAACCGCGTCGGCATCCGCGTCCAGGACCTCTACGACGAGTCGATCCTGGAGCAGAAGGTCGAGGCGGCCCTCGAGGGCAAGAACCAGCTGCTCGCCAAGGTCTACAACCGCCGCGCCATCGAGGTCGGCAAGATCGTCGAGGAGATGCTCCAGTACGCGGAGCAGATCAAGCCGTTCGTCGCCGACACCACGCTGATCCTGAACCAGGCGCTGGACGACGACAAGGTCGTGCTCTTCGAGGGCGGCCAGGGCACCCTGCTCGACGTCGACCACGGCACGTACCCCTTCGTCACCTCCTCGAACCCGACCGCGGGCGGCGCCTGCACGGGCGCGGGCGTGGGCCCGACGAAGATCAGCCGTGTCATCGGCATCCTGAAGGCGTACACGACCCGCGTCGGCGCCGGTCCCTTCCCGACCGAGCTCTTCGACGAGGACGGCGAGGCGCTGCGCCGCATCGGTGGCGAGCGCGGTGTCACCACCGGCCGCGACCGCCGCTGCGGCTGGTTCGACGCGCCGATCGCCCGCTACGCGACCCGCGTGAACGGCCTGACCGACTTCTTCCTCACCAAGCTGGACGTGCTGACCGGCTGGGAGGAGATCCCGGTGTGCGTCGCGTACGAGATCGACGGCAAGCGCGTCGAGGAACTCCCGTACTCGCAGACCGACTTCCACCACGCGAAGCCGATCTACGAGAAGCTGCCGGGATGGTCCGAGGACATCACCAAGGCCAAGACCTTCGACGAGCTGCCGAAGAACGCGAAGGCGTATGTGAAGGCGCTGGAGGAGATGTCGGGGGCGCCGATCTCCGCGATCGGGGTGGGGCCCGGCCGCACCGAAACGATCGAGATCAACTCGTTCCTCTAGCACCCCCTGAGCGGGGCCACCCGGCCCCGCTCAACCCCCCCGGGGCCAAGCCCCGGCCCCCCCGGCCCCCGCCTCCCGGCCTCCGGACCGTGGACGCCTGCTCGCGCAGTTCCCCGCGCCCCTAGCAGCATCGGTGCTGGCCAGCACGGGCATCTTCAGCCCGTCATGGGGGTCCTCCCTGGCCCTTAAGGCCTTGGGGGACGGCTACGTGGGGAACTCGCCGAGCCAGGCGCGCCGCAGGAGCTCCCCCGGCAAGTAGGGCGTCTCGACGTCGATCTCGAAACCCGCATCGACCGCGAGGCACGCAATGGCGAGCGGACCGAGAGCAAGGTAGCCCTCCACGCTCCCCTCCCGCTTCTCGGTCGCCGTCCAGTACGCCTTGTGAGCCTGAACGGCTTCCAGCAGAGCCTGGTTGAAAGCCTCGTGGTCCTTGACGAGGAAGCGGTGGAAGAGGCTGATGGGCTGGTAGAGGATGTTCTGGAGCAGGTCGCGCGGCGCGATGGTGGCCACGTCGGGGTGCGAGGTCTGAATGGCCAGGGTCAACTTCTCGACCAGGCCCGGCCGTTCGAGCCAGTAGGTCTGGAGCGCGTCCACCCAGTGGTGGACGTACTCGTCGCCTTCGGCGCCCGAAGCGCGCAGGACGTCGAGGGGGATCTCGCAGAGCTGGGTCATCCGGGCCTGGTCACGGCAGACGATCGCGAGCCAGAACGCGGTCAGCCAGTTGCCCGCGTTGGCGTAGTACTGGGGCCCGGTCGCCGGGATGGTGTGGACTTCGTGGTTGATTCGGTACTCACCGCTGCCCTCCGTGGCGCTGGCCGCCGCGAACGCGGCGGAGTGCACCTGCATGGCGGTGACCACCGCCTCCCAGGTTTCCAGCTGGGAGCCGTCGGGATTGACGGCGAGCCATGCGTTCACGCAGGAGAGCGATTCGTTCATCGCGAGGCTGAAATTGCGCGGCGTGCGCGGGAGTGTCTCGATCGAGTCCGCCAGGTCCTCTCCGAGTTCCCGTGCGTACTCCTCGTCGTCGGGTCCGGGGCTGCCGTGCCGAGCTACGTTCACCGTCATCAGAAACTCCCGTTCAGCCCAGGTTGAAACGCCGCATGGAATACCCAGCGTACGTTCCTGCCTTGGGGTTCCCCTTCACGAGGATGTAGTCGATCTTCCCCTGCTTGAGGGCCTTGCTGAGCTCTCGGTAGAGCCGGCGTTCATTCGGGTTGGTACGCCCGCGCTCCTTCATTTCATTGAGGATGTCCTCGAAGTATTCGCGTGACCCCTGCCGTGCGTTGAAACCATTCGGCAGTCGGCGCTGGCCGAGTTCGGTGTCGAGACTGCTCTTCGCCTCGACCACCACGAAGCGGCCGTCGTCGCGCTTCCACACCTGGTCGAACTGGTCGTTGCCGTTCTTGGGGCCGTCGAGCGTCTCCCACTTGGCGTCGGGATAGTGCTCCGGGATCACGTGATGCCTGGCGACCGCCTCACCGAAGGCCTCGGTGTCCTTCGTCATCTTTTCGTGCAGCGGTGCGTGCTCGGCCTTCGCCTCGTTCCAGGCCTCGAGGTTCTCCGGGGTCGGGTGCGCCTCGTAGAGCTTCTTGGCGTCGTTGACCTTCGGGTGGATCGCGTTGTCGGCCGAGACCGAGGCGTGCCGGTCGCGGGCGGCCTGGTCGAGGATCTCCCGGCCCTTGGGCGTGACCACCGTCGAGGCGTCGCGCTTCACATCGGCGCCCGGGACGTACTTCTCCGGGATCGGCGGCGGCTCGTCGCTCTTGGCTATCCACTCACCCGTGGTCGGGTGCTTGACGAGCTGAGGCGGTACGAGGCCGCTCTCGTCCGGAATGTTGGAGTACTTCCGGTAGGCGCTGACCTTGTAGTCCTTGTAGTACTTCTCGAAGTAGCCGGGCTCGTGCCGGGCGCGCTGGACCTGGTGGTCCATGATTTCGCGCGCGCTGGCGCCGTTCCACCGGCTGGGTCCGTCGTAGTTCGGGTGCGGGCCGCTGCCTCCGTGCCCACCGGTCGGCGGCTCGTCGCCCGACCCACCCCCGTGCCCGCCGGCCCCCCCGTCGTGCCCGCCGGACCCCCCGTCGTGTCCACCAGCCCCGTGCCCGCCGTGGCCGCCCGCGTCCGCCGTGTGGCCGGCCGTGTGGCCTGCCGTGTCTCCGGTGGAGGGGGTGCCGCCGCGGGAACCGCCCGTGGCGCCGCGGTCGAGGTCGTTGGTGGCGCCGCGGCCGAGGTCGTGGGCGGTGCCGCCCGGGGCTCGCGTGCCCGGGTTCGCGGGGTGGTCGCCCAGGTGGCCCGCACGGTCGCCCGCGCCCACGAGGACCGGTTCCTTGACGCCCGCGGGGACGGTCTCGCCGACGTGGGGGAGGGAGCTCTTGAGGCGGGCGATGTCGTCGGCGCTGAGTTCGACCTTGGCTTCCGAGAGGGTGCCGTCGGGCTTGTAGACCTTGCCGTCGTCGAGGTTGAGGCGGCTGCCGCCGGGCCATTCGACGTAGTTGCCCTTGATGGTGGGCAGGTCCGCGGTCTTGGGGAAGGTGCCGTCGAGGTTGACCTTGCCGCCGTTCGCGAAGATGTCGGCGTAGTGGCCGTTGGTGATGTTCTTGAGGCCGGTGAACAGGTCGCCGACCTTGATGATGCCGAACTTTCCGGCCTTGGCGACGTAGGTCATGGGGTCGACGACCTTGGCGACCTTGCCGGTGACGGAAAGGACCTTGGCGACGGCGCCGCCCTTGGCCGCGCTGCCCGAGCCGCCGGTGAAGACGGTGGTCAGGACGTTGAAGGTGACCCCGCCCGCCGCGCGGGCCGGGTTCTTGCCCCACTCGTCCCAGGCGACCAGCGCCTTGCCGGTCTCCTTGACCGCGGTGCGCGAGTCGCGCAGCCAGCTGGGGAGGTCCTTGTCGGGGGCCGTCCAGTAGGCGGCCGCGAAGGGTGTGGAGGAGATCGCGAGGCCGGTGGCGAGTTTGGCGAGGCCCGTCCAGGCCTGGCCCGCCTTGTCCCAGCCGTCGGTGCCGACCAGGGTGCCCAGGCCTTTGACCGTGCCCCAGATCCCGTCGACGATGAACCCGTCCCACACGAAGGACTTGACCTGGTGCCAGACCCAGGACAGGCCCGTGTACTCGCGTTCGGCGTGGCCGCCCCAGGGGGTTTCCTCGGCGTGCTGGAGCGCGTCGGCGCTGTACCCGTACATGCCGGGCTTGTGGCTGCCGTCGTCGACGGTGAGCTTGCTGCCGTTGACCAGCGCGGTGATCTTGTCGTGGCAGGCGCGCTCGGCGTCGGTGAACGCGGCGATGGTCGCACCGACCTCGTTCATCAGCCGCTCGTTGTGGTCGATCTTCTTCTGGTCGCGGCGCCAGTGGTCGTCCCCGGCGATGCTGTCGGTGAACGCGAACGCCTCGGTGCGCAGCGAGGCCAGCTTCGCGACCAGCGGGCGTACGACGCCTTCGTACTCGGTCAGCGCCGCGGCCGCCTTCTCCAGGCCGCCCGCGAAGTCGTCCGCCTTCGTCTTGACCGGCAGGGTGGTCGCGAACAACTGGTCCGCTTCCGGCGCGTGGTAGCAGGAGGACAGGCCCTGGAACTCGTTGTGGACGTTGGCTCCGCCGTCGCGGAACGCGCCGGCCTGTTTGGTCAGGGCGGCGGCGTCCTTGGTGAGCTGCTCCAGGTTCCCCGTGAACATCGGGATACCGCCGGGCTCGATGACGTCCTTGCTCACTTGGGTGCCCCCGGCTTCTCGACCGGCTTGCCGTCCGGGCCGATCTCCTGTCCCTTGTCGTCGATGACGGGCTCCTTGATCGCCTGGCTCTGCTTGTTCGCGGCCATGGCCAGGTCACCCTGGGCGTACTCCGTCGTCGCGTCGTACGCGCCGTTGAGGGAGCGCTCGGTGCGCACCGCGATGTAGCCGAGCTCCTGCGCCTTGTGCTCCATGAACTCGCCCAGCGCGCCGCCGACGGGGCCCATCGGGGCCTCCACACCGCAGTACGGACCCGACAGCGTGCCCGCCGACGAGGCAGCCGATTTCAGAGCCTCCTGCATGGCCGTTCCGGCCGTCGACATGGCCTCGGCCGCCGTGGCCGTCTTCTTCAGTACGCCCGACACGTCGGACGGTTTGATGTCCCAAGCCGACACGAAAAAATCCCCCGTTCCCTGCCTGCTGTCCAACTACCCTGCGCTGGCGCCGAGTTACTGCTGAATGTGCGTGCTCAGCCGATGGCGTCGACGGCGGCCTTGGCCTTCGACAGTGTGGACTGGGCGGTTCCGTCGTTGAGTTCCAGGGTGCCGCGGACGAGGCGGATGATTTCGCGGACCTCGTTCGCGGCCTTGTT
>NZ_QOLA01000026.1 GCF_003324565.1 Streptomyces sp. SDr-06
CCCCACATGACGCCCGCGCCCCAGCCACACGGAATCGGGGACAGTGGTCGAGAAAATACTGTTCTTGGCCATGGAATCGTTCTGTCGGAGATCAGGGCCCGACCAGTATGGTCCGCCCACCCCCCGCGGTGTAAGCAGGGCCACGTCCATGGCTTCGGAAACCTGGCGCCCGGCACGCGGGGTCGCGCGGTGGCCGGTAGACCAGCTCGTGCCCGGCGACCAGCCTGGCCCCTGGGGCAACTCGCCTTCGCAGCAAGCGCATTGGGCGTCATGCGACCGGCTCGTCCGATGATCAGCCGCGCGTGTTCTGGTCACCCGGCTCCGGCGGGGCGAGCACGGCGGCCAGGTGGTCACGGAACCAGCGGTGGCCGGGGTCGGCCGAGTTGCGGGGGTGCCAGGCCATCCCGAGGTCGACGGGGCCCACCTCGACGGGGATCGGGAAGGTGCGCAGCCCCAGTGCCGCGGTGGTTGTGGGCAGCCAGTCGGCGAGGGTGAGGGCGACGAGGTCGGTGTCCCGGGCGAGGATCATCGCGCTCGTGTGGCTGGGGACGACGACCGCGATACGACGTCGCAGCCCGCGTTCAGCAAGGGCGTGGTCGATGGGGCCGAGGCGCTTGCCGTGCCGGGAGATGCCGATGTGGTCGGCGGCGGCGAACCGGCGGGCATCGATCCGCTGGTCGAACAGCGGATGACCGCTGCGGGCGACCCCGACCAGGGTCTTCCGTGCCAGGGGCCGGGTACGGATCTCCGGATCCAGCTGTCCGAGGACGCCGAGCTCCACGTCCACCGTGCCCTGCCGCAGGGCGGGCCCGCCCTCCAGCGATTCGGGCAGGAACACCACGTCGACGTGCGGGGCCTCCGCCCGGACCCGGTCGGTCAGGGGCCCCGCGAGCCCGGCCAGCAGGAGGTCGGTCGCCTGCACGGTGAACGTGCGCTGGAGGTGTACGGCCTCGAAACCGGCGCCCGGCCGCAGGACGTTGTCGAAGCCGCGCAGCAACGCGCCCACTTCCTGGCGCAGTTCGAGGGCCCGGGGCGTGGGGACCATGCCCTGACCCGCCCGTACGAGGAGCGGATCGCCCACCGCCCGGCGCAGCCGGGCCAGGCTGCGGCTGACCGCCGCGGGCGATGTGCCGAGACGCTCGGCGGCGCGGCTCACGCTGTTCTCCTGAAGCAGGGCGTCCAGGACGCGTAGCAGATTGAGATCCATGAGCCGCCCCTGAGCTGGACTTTTACGGTGAAGCCAATGCCGGTGCGTTCATCCTCGCACTGCCGGGGGCATGGACGGTGCGCGGGAGGAGCCGAGCCGTCTGGTCACGGCCGCACCCACCGGAGGCACGGAAGTGGGCCGCCACTCAGTAGCACACGTGGTCGGGGGCGTTCGGGCCGCAGTAGGTGGTGCCTGCCGTGCTGATGCTGTCGGTGGTGGGATTCAGGGTCATGGTGAGCGGGCCGGGGCGGAGCCAGGACAGGACATTGGACTGCGCCACCTCGCCGGTGGCCGCGGTTCCGTCGACGGTGGAGAGGCGTCCGGCGGCATGGCCGCCGTCGGTGATCTGCCCGTTGGCCACGGTGTCGCACGGCGGGGCTGCCTGGCCGCAGGTGACGTACAGCCGCTTGCCGATCTCGAACGAGCCGTCCGCGTTGACCTGGAGCCAGTTGCCGTGGCCGGTCCAGTGGCCGACGAACGACGACACGTCGGCCGGCTTGGCGGGCGGCGATGAGCTGGAAGTGGCGTGGCCGGGAGCCGGGGCGGGGTGGGACGGGGCGTGCCCACCGCTTCCCGAGCACGCGGCCGTCAGGGCGAACGCCGTCAGCGCCGCGACGGCGATGCCGAGCGGTCGCAGGTGTCGCGACGGCGCGGGGGTGGGGCGCGGAACCAGGACCACGTGGACTCCTCGAGCGGGTGGGGTGGGTGTCAGGGGCGCTGTTCCTTCGGGGGGCACGCGGGGGTGTAGTCCGCGTCGGGCACGTACTGCCGCCACTGGGCTCGGCTGAGCGGATCGCCCGTGGTGGAGCAGAGGCGCTGGACGAGACTTCGGGGGTCGGTGCTCCGGATGGCGATGCCCCCTTGGGCTCCCTCGGCGATGAGGAGTCGGCCTCTGCCGGCAACCGGTGCGGTGAGCAGGAGGCTGTTGTCGACGTCGTTAGTGGCCGGGGCGAAGTCGGCGGTGGCCACGGGGTGCTCCGGGGAAGAGAGGTCCCAGAGGTGGATCCCTCCGCTGTTGTCCAGTCCGGCCAGGGCGGCGCCGTCCGGGCTGAAGCGCAGCGCCCGCAGCGGGCCGGTGGTGGCGGGCGTGGTGCCCAGCGGCTTCGGCGCGGCGAGCTGCCGGGTGTCCCACACGGTGAGTACGCCATCGGCGCCGGACGTCGCGAGCAGGGATCCGCGGGGCGACAGGGCGGTCGCGCTGACCGGACCGAGACGGCTCGTCGCGGAACTCGCGGGCACCGGGTGCGCCGGGTCGCGCAGATCCCAGAGTGCCCCGCGGAAGTCACTGGTGTCCGAGGCGGCCCCCTCGCTGACGGACAGCACGTTTCCGGTCGGCCCGAAGCTCGCACTCGGTGTTCCGCGACCGCTGGTGGGCAGGGTCGCGAGCTGGGACGGGTGGGCCGGATCGGTGACGCCGAGGAGACGCAGGCGGCCGTCGGAGGCGAACCCGGCGGCGAGCAGGCGCCCGTCCGGGCTGAAGTCCAGGGTGGTCGGTTCGTTCGCGTCGTCCTGCCTGAGGTGGATCGAGCCAAGTGCGGTGGGGTGCCGGGGATCGGTGAGGTCCCAGAGCGATACGGCTCCGCTCGCGCCGACCGCGAGCACCCGCCCGTTGAGCGCCACCGCGGCTCCGGCGCCCGGGAGACGGGTGGTGAGCCGTGGCTCCTCCGGCGTTCCCAGGTCCCAGAGCTCCACCCGGTCCGCCGAGCCGGCGGCGAGCAGTCGCCCCTCGGGGGCCAGGGCGATGCTCGGGGTGGGCCTCGACCGGTCGGGTTCTCCCGCGCCGGCCAGGGCCGTCCGCTCCGGGCCTCCACCCACCTCCCAGAGCTGCACCTCGTCATCGGGTGCCCGGAAGGCGTGCCGGGCCTGGTCCAAAGTGGCCAGGGTCCGCCCGTCCGCGGTGAAGGCCAGGGCGGCGCTGCCACCGGTCAGGGCGGGCAGCCCGACCGGGCGCGCCGGGGTGGAGATGTCCCACAGCAGGACGCCCGCGGGCTCGGGGGCCGGCACCGTCGCGGCGAGTGCCCGCCCGTTGGGGCTGAACGCGACGGCGGTCAGGGGCCCTCGCTGCCCGGGCAGGACGGCCTGCGGGCGCGGGTCGGCCGGGTCGGCGAGGTCCCACAGGTGTACGGCACCGTCGTCGCCGGTGGCCGCGAGAAAGTGGCCCACCGGGGCGAACGCGACCGCGCGCGCCGGTGCGGGGAGCGTCAACCGGGCTTTCGGCCATGGGTGTTCGGGATCCTTCAGGTCCCACAGCCGGACACCGTGGTCCAGGCTCGCGCCCGCCACCGCGTGCCCATCCGGACTGATGGCCAGGCCCGAGACCGGAGCCGCGCCTGGGTCGAGGGACGGCAGGCTGCGCGGCCGGGCGGGATCGGTGAGCTGCCAGAGGCGGATGCCGTGGTCCCGGCCCACCGCGGCGAGCAGCCGGCCCGCCAGGGCCACGGCGCGGACAGGTCCCGGTCCCACCGCCAGTTCGGCGAGCCGGGCGGGCCGGGCCGGGTCCGTCGTGTCCCAGAGGTGTACGGTCCCGGCGCCGGACGCGATCGCGAGGAGTCGCCCGTCGGGGGCGAACGCGAGGGCTGTGCTCGCTCCCGGCACCGCCAGTTCGGCCCGGTCGGCGTGGTCGGCGAGGCTCCACAGGCGCACCGTCGTGCCCTGGGCGATGGCGAGCAGTCCCCCCGCGGAGCTCACGGCGGTGACACCGGGCGCGGCGATGGTGCCGGGCAGCGGCAGGGCCGCCGTCAGCGAGTCGAAGGCGTCCTTGGAGGGCGCCAAGTGGTAGGCGGCCAGCCGTAGTTGCTTGGCGACGCCGGGCTGGGAGGCGTCGAGCGCGGCCGCCTCGGTGTCGAGCCGGTGCGCGAGAGCGGCGCGGCGACCGGCGTCACCGGCGCGGTGCTGCTGTACGGCGACGACGGCGGCGAGCGAGGCGGCGACGAGGGCCAGGCAGAGCGATACGTACCCGAGGGTGCGCCGGCGTCGGTCGCGGGCCCGCAGCCGTTCGCTGTGCCGGACGAACTCCGTTTCCTCGGCGGAGATCTCCGCCGCCCGGGTGCCGAGCCATCGCCGTGCCTCGTCGACGCGGCGCCGGTCGAGGGTGAGTCCGGGCGGCTCGCCCTGCTCCTGCCAGGCGCGCAGGGTACGCCGGAGCTCCTCCTGCCAGCCGCGGAAGTCGCGGTTGCGCTCGATCCACCGCCGGAGCCGCGGCCAGCTCTCCACCAGGGCCTGGTGGGCCAGTTCGGCCGTGTCGAGGCCCGTCGGGCGGCGGGTCACGACGACCAGCCGGGTGCTGGCCAGGCGATGGACCAACGACCAGTCGTGGTCGGTGAACTGGTCCCGGGCGGCGACCCTGCGCGTGTCGGGGCCGCGCTCCCCCGCGTCCACCTGCTCGCCCGGACGCACGAGCTGGATGAAGATGCGCTCCAGCGCCTGGTGGTCGCAGGCGTCCGCCCACTCCCACAAGGTGCGCTCGGCGTTGCCGACCAGTGCTCCCTGGACCCCGCCCAGCTCCTGGTAGGCCGTGGCGGTGAGGTAGCCGCGCTCCTGCCGGGCCCACAGCTGGCTCAGGGTGTACTCCAGCATGGGCAGCGCGGCGGCGCCGCCCGGGGTGTCGCGCAGCAGCTGTTCGGCCAGACCGTCGGCGAAGCGGACGCCCGGGTGGTCCGCCAGCGGGCGGGTGATGGTCTCGCGCAGCTGGTCCCGCGTCATCGGCGGTACGACGACGTGGGTCGCCTCCCAGGCGGCCCGCAGCACCGGCAGCCGCTCGACGTGCGGCAGGAAGTCGATCCGGGTGACGACCACGGCCTGGGCGCGGCGGGTGCCGTCGGCGCGGCGTGCGGTCAGGACGCCCAGCATCGTGTCGAGCCGGCGGGCGGTTTCCGGCGCGTCCACCAGCAGGCTCTCGAACTGGTCGGCCACCAGCAGCAGCCGGCGCCTGCCCTGGTGCGGGGCGAGTGTCCGCTCCAGCGCGGTGTGCAGCCCGTGGGGTTCCTTGAGCTGCCGGGCAAGGGCCGACCACCTCGTGTGCCAGTCCGCCGTGCGCGTGTCCTCGTCACCGGCGGAGGCGAGCGCCCAGGCCAGTAGCTCCTCGGCCGTCAGTCGCAGCCCGTGGGGTACCCGCGCGACGAGGAGGGCGGCGGGATCGGCCCGGGCCAGCAGGCCCGCCCCGATCAGCGACGACTTGCCGACGCCCGAGGCGCCGAAGACGGGCAGGACCGGAACCCGCTGCTCCTCGACCAGTTCGAGCAGCCGGCGCGTCTCGGTGGCGCGCCCGTGGAAGACCGGCCGGTCCTGCTCGGTGAACGGCCACAGCTCGCGGAAGGGACTGCCGGTGATCAGCCGCGAGCGCAGCTGGGGCCACTCGCGCGCGAGCGACTCCACGGTCAGCGCGTATCCGGTCCGGCGGCGCTGGTCCCCCTCCACCGCGACGACCACCCCGATGACGCCCTGGTACTCCTCGTCCCACACGGGCGCCCCGCTGAAGCCCCCGGCCAGCGGGAAGCCCGCCTGTTCGTCGCACGTCAACTGCCACCAGCCGGTGCCCTCGCGGCCCTCGACGGTGCCGCGGGTCCAGATCCCGGCGTCCTTGCTGCCGTTGGACCCCGGATATCTCGGGAACCCGAACGCCCGCCAGCGGTGCCCGGCCAGGTCGTCGGCCTCGAGCACGCGCATCGCCACGGCGTCCGCCGGTAGCGGCCCGACCAGCCGCAGCACGGCGACGTCGCCGCTGTTGTCGGCGGCCACCGGCACGCTGAAGTGCACCGTGGCCGACGCCTTCGGGCGGCCGGCCAGGAGGGGGAAGTCGAGGCTCACCTCGAAGCGGGCGGGCAGCGGCCGGTCGTCCGGGAGGCCGGCGACGGTCGAGACGACATGGGCGCACGTGAGCAGCAGCCGGCCGGGGATCAGGAACGCGACCCCGACCGGGTGCCCGTCGTGCAGGACCCGGGCCGTTCCCCGCTCCCACGCCGGGGCGCTGGGCGCACCCGGCCGGTTCATTCGTCGCCCTGGTGGCGGCTCCACTCCAGTTCCAGTGCGATGTGAGCGTCCCCGGACCCCTTGGCCACGACGAGCCCCGCCTCGGCCGTCACCTTGATCCCGAACTCCGCGCGGATGCGGTCGGGGCTCCTGGGCAGGTCCGTCAGCCGGTTCACCACGGCCTCGGCGACGTGCCGGACACGGGTCAGGCCCGCTTCGAAGGTATCGACGGAAGATGCGATCAGCCCCTCGCCACGGCTCGCCCGCACGACGCCGGAACCCTGGTCGTCGGACAGCTCGACGACGACCGACCCGCCGTTCTCGAAGGGCACACTCAGGTACATGCGACGACCTCTCTGGAGGCTGATGTTCCGTCAAACAACCATCATCAGAGCCAAGTTGAGAAGACCTGTCGCTGTACTGTCAATGGGCCGGGCAGCTCTCGGCGTGTCCCGAGGGCTCTTGAAGCCCCGCCTGCCGCAACCGGGCCGCGATCACGCCCGCCCGGATCTCCTCCCGCCCCGGCGCCGGACGAACGATCCCGCCAGACCCGCCGCATCGCGGCGATGGCATGATCGACCTCACGACAAGCGCCCGCATCACCCTTTCCTCACCGGAAACGACGTCCTGTCGGACAGAGGGTGATCCACGCACCACAGCATCTACCAAAACGGCCAGACAATTGATACCTACAGACTCGCGGTCACAACCGCGAATATCGCGCATACGCCGCACCATCGACTCCACCGCGTGGCGCCGGCCACGCGTGCTGTGGTGGACCACGGCGGGCGTGGTGGCCGTCGGACTCCTCATCGCCCTGGAGATCGCCGCGCGTCGCTACGGCGGCGTGCCCGGGCCGATCACCAACCAGGCGCGCGAGGTGATCTTCGCGCCCAAGCCGGGACCGCTGTACGGCGGGCTGGCGCTGATGATGGTGGTGCTCACCTGGCGGCAGCGGTTCATCGCGGCCGGCGTGGCGGTCGGTGTCGACGTCGTCTTCGTGCTGGCGCGGTGGGCGCTGGGCGCCGAGGTGCCCGAGGACCACTTCTTCGGCAACGGCGCGCTGTGGGCGATGCTGGGCTGTGCCGTCTTCGCGCTCACCCGCCGTACCGGCAAGGAGCGCGCCCTGCTCCTGAAGGGCGTCGGCCTTGGCCTGCTGCTCGTCGCCGGCCGCAAGACCGGTGACACCTGGCTGCTGATCACGTCGAAGACCCGCCCGACCGTGCTCGACCCGTATGTGGCGACCGCCGACCACGCGCTGGGCAACCCGTCGTGGCTGGCGGGCCGGCTCCTCGACGCCGCGGGCCCGCTCGTGAGCAATGCCCTCGGCCTGGTCTACGCCCAGCTCGCGGTGGCCGCGGTCGTCGTCGCCCTGTACCAATTGCGCAACGTGGCGACCGAGCGCCGCTTCCCCCGCCACCACCTGGTGCGCACCTTCCTGGTGATCGGCCTCCTCGGGCCGGTCGTCTACATGGTCTTCCCGGTGGTCGGACCGGTCTTCGCCTACGGTCCGGGCGCCTCCGGCACCGGCGGCGTGCAGTGGGCGGTGGCCAACCTGTGGCCCCACACACCGCCCCCGATCCACATCCCGCACCCGGTTCCGTACGACGGGATCACCCCACGCAACTGCATGCCCAGCCTGCACACGGCGTGGGCCACGTCGATCTTCATCCACTCCCGCAAGGGTCCCCGCCTGCTGCGGTACGCGGGGACGTTCTGGCTGGTCGCCACCCTCAGCGCCACGCTGGGGTTCGGTTACCACTACGGCGTGGACCTCGTCGCCGGTGTGGTGTTCGCGCTCACCGTCGAGACGGCGCTGCGCACCTTCGACCGCGGCTGGGACCGGTCGGGCCTGCGTCTGGTCGCGTACGGCACGGTGGTCTTCGCGGCGCTCCTGGTGTCGTACGCCTGCCTGCCGGTGCGGATGGCCACCCATCCGTGGGTGTTCGGTCCGCTCGTCCTCCTGTCGATGGCTTCAGTGATCTACGGCTTCGTCCGGACCACCGGGGCCTGGGAGGCGAAGACCACGCCGGTGCTGCTTCCGGAACCCCAGCCAGAACCGGCCTGAGGGGATCAACTCCGCCCGACCCGTGGCGGGCGTGCCTCCCGGGGTCGGCGCGGGTGACCCCCCGGGGCAGCGAGGCACCGCAGCCGTCAATGGCCCTACGGCCCAAGTCGGCGCGCCCGCACGGCCGTTGACCGGATTCGCCGAGGATCCACGCCGCGAACCGGTGGCCCGTCCGGAGGAATCTGGCCATCACCGGGACGTTCATCACCGCCCCGGCCGTCCGGGGCCCGACCGTCGTCCTCCCCCAGCCCCGGGGGTGGCCGGACACGAGAGGTCCACCCTCGTCGTCGGCCTGAACGGGCCGCGTCCGTTGCGCGGGGCCGCCTGGCGCCGGCGCGCCCGCGACACCGGCCGGGGCCGCGGACCGGCCACCCGGCCCCGGCCGGGCGGGGCCACGGCTCCGATCTGGAGGCGGTCACCGATTAACGGATTCCGTCTCAAAGCTGACCACGAATTACACACATCCCCTCTACATCCTGGCTTCGATGGTCTAAGTTGTCCGTGCTTCAGCAGCTCTGGCACGAGGCGACCGTTAATGATCATTAGGTCCGGCACCACGGACCTCCAACCGTCGCGCCCTCGTCGCCGGACAGGGGGGTGATCAGTCATGGAGCCCGGGAGGGGGGCCTTGGATGCGGGGAGCACCCGAGGCGTCGACGGGCTCCCGCGTGCCCCGAAGGTCCGGCGGGAGGTAACTCCCGTACGGCCAGGGCGAGTTGCACGCGGCTCGACGGATGACGGGATGTCCCGCGCGGGGGCGCGGGTCTTTCGAGGGGGGAAGCGGGGCGGGGGGCGGGGGCCTTCCGGCACGAAGAGAGAGCGGGTGTTGGGCGAGCACGTCGAACCACTGGTGACCTGGGGGGTCCTGTGCGGCAGACACGTCGAACCACTGGCGACCTGGAAGTTGCTTTACAGCCGGACGGAAGAGTCAGCCCGTTTCCGCCGACGCGCGGGCGTCTGGGGAACGGGGCGATCGGCCGGCCCGCGATCGACTGGGAGCAGCGGTACCGACGTACCGTGATCACCGGCGACACCCTGGCCACCGCCTTCGTGGTGGCGGCGATCGGCGGCTTCTTCGGAGTGCGGGACGCGGCCAACTGGCACGAGAAGTGGAGAATCCTCGCCTTCGGCACCGAACTCCTGGTGCTGGGAGCGCTCGCGGTGAGCCGGGCCTGGGCCCCGGCCGTACTCGGCCAGGGAGCCGAGGAGTTCCGCCGGCTCGGACGCTCGCTGTTCACGGCGGCCGTCGTGCTGGCACTCGGGGGCATCGCCCTCACCTCGCGCAACATCAAGCTCTGGATCTTCGTCGCGATCCCGGCCATCGCGCTCGTCACCATGACCGAGCGGTATCTGCTCCGGCTCTGGCTGCACAAACAGCGCAAGGAAGGCCGGTGCCTGCGTCCGGTGCTCGCCGCCGGCAGCCCGGACACCGTGCGCGACCTGATCGCCAGGACCCGCAAGTTCCCGCACCTGGGCTGGCAGGTGGAGGCGGTGTGCACGCCGGACGGTCTCGGGTTCGACGGGGACCAGGTGGACCAGGTGCCGGTCGTCGGCCCGCTCGCGGACGTCGCCAACCACGTCCGCCGCGACGGCTACCGGGTCGTCGCGGTCACGCCGGACCCGCACTGGTCGCCGGACCGGCTGCAGCGCCTGGCGTGGAACCTCGAGGGCAGCGACGCCGAGATGGTCGTCGCCCCCGTCCTGATGGAGGTGGCCGGACCTCGGCTGCATGTCGACGCGGTGCTCGGGATCCCGCTGCTGCGGGTCAGCATGCCGACCTTCACCGGAGGTCGCCGGGTGGTCAAGGAGGTCGTCGACCGGATGGGCGCGGCGGTCCTGCTGATGCTCTTCGCGCCGCTGATGGCGCTCGTCGCGCTGCTCGTGCTCGTGGACAGCCGGGGCGGGGCGTTCTACCGCCAGCGCCGGGTCGGCAAGGACGGCCGCGAGTTCACCATCCTCAAGTTCCGCACCATGGTCGCCGGGGCCCACCGGGCCCGTGCCGAACTGGCCGACCTCGACGAAGGCGCCGGCCTGCTGTTCAAGGTCCGCCGCGACCCTCGGGTGACCCGGGTGGGAGCGGTGCTGCGCCGGTACTCGATCGACGAACTGCCACAGCTCCTCAACGTGCTCACCGGCTCGATGTCGCTCGTCGGCCCCCGGCCGCCGCTGCCGGAGGAGTCCGCCGCGTACGGCCCCGACATCCGGCGGCGCCTGCTGGTCAAGCCCGGTCTCACCGGCCTGTGGCAGATCAGCGGACGCAGCGACCTGCCCTGGGAGGAGGCGGTCCGCCTCGACCTGCGGTACGTGGAGGACTGGTCGCTCGCCCTGGACTCGGTGATCTTGTGGAAGACGCTGCGTGCGGTGCTCCAAGGGCAGGGGGCCTACTGATGGGCGAGGGGCCTTCGGCCGCCGCACGGACCGCGGGCCACCAGCGCCTGCCTGGGGGGAGGAACGGGACATGAGGATCAGCGTCTTGGGGCTCGGCTACGTGGGCTGTGTGTCGGCCGCGTGCCTGGCCGGCATGGGCCACGAGGTCATCGGGGTGGACGTGAACCCGACGAAGGTCGACCTCGTCAACGACGGCAAGGCCCCGGTGGTCGAGGAGCGGATCGGCGAACTCGTCGCCGAGGGCGTGCGCACGGGAGCGCTGCGCGCCACCGTCGACGTCCGCGAGGCGATCATGGGCAGCGAGGTGTCGCTCGTCTGCGTGGGCACGCCCTCGGAGCCCAACGGCAGTCTGTGCACCACCTATCTGGAGCGGGTCACCGAGCAGATCGGCGCCGCGGTGGCCGAGCGGGGCGGGCGGCACACCGTCGTGTTCCGCAGCACCATGCTCCCGGGCACCTGTCTGAACCTGCTCGTGCCGATCCTGGAGAAGCACGTGGGCACGGCCGGGGTGGACTTCGGGATCGCGGTCAACCCGGAGTTCCTGCGCGAGGGCACCAGCGTGCGGGACTTCTTCGACCCGCCCAAGACCGTCATCGGCGAACTCGACCCGGCGAGCGGCGACGTGGTGGCCGCGCTGTACGACGGCCTGCCCGGCGAGGTGTTCCGGATGCCGGTCCCGACCGCCGAGGCGATCAAGTACGCGGACAACGCCTTCCACGGGCTCAAGATCGGCTTCGCGAACGAGCTGGGCGCGGTGTGCCAGGCGCTCGGGGTGGACGCGCACCAGGTGATGGACGTGTTCCTCGCCGACCGCAAGCTGAACATCAGCCCCGCCTATCTGCGGCCCGGCTTCGCCTTCGGCGGCTCCTGCCTGCCCAAGGACCTGCGCAGCCTGCTCTACGCGGCGCAACGGGCCGACGTCTCGCTGCCCATCCTCGCCCACGTGCTGCCCTCCAACTCCACACATCTGCAGCGCGCGGTGGAACTGGTCGAGCGCGCGGGCAAGCGGCGGGTGGGCCTGTTCGGCCTCTCCTTCAAACCCGGCACCGACGACCTGCGCGAAAGTCCCCTCGTCGAGCTGGCGGAGAGACTTCTGGGCAAGGGGTACGACCTGCGGATCCACGACGCCAACGTGAGCCTGTCGCGGCTGCTCGGCGCGAACCGCGAGTACATCGAGACCCGGCTGCCGCACATCGCCCAGCTGTTGGTGGACTCCGTCGACGAGGTGCTCGGGCACGCGGACGTGTGCCTGGTCGGCACCAGGGACCCGGCCGTGCTCGCGGCGCTGCCGCGCGGCGACGGCACGGTGCTCATCGATCTCATCCGCATGCCCGACGCCGAGGCGCGCCGGACCGAACCGGGGTACGTGGGCCTTGTCTGGTGACACATCGTTGGATGCCACGGCCGGCGGCCACCGGCCGGGCCGGCGCGCGCTGATCCTGGTGGAGAACCTGTCGGTGCCGTTCGACCGGCGGGTGTGGCAGGAGTGCACCACGCTGCGCGACGCGGGCTGGACCGTGCACGTCATCTGCCCCCGGGGCGAGAAACGGGACACCGAGCCGGAGGCCGAGGTCGACGGGGTGCGGATCCACCGCTACCCGCTGCGCGCGGCCACCGGAGGGCCGGCCGGGTATCTGCGCGAGTACGGATCGGCGCTGTGGCACACGGCCCGGCTGGCCCGCAAGGTCGGCCCGGTCCACGTGGTCCACGCCTGCAACCCGCCCGACCTGCTGTTCCTGCCCGCCCTGTGGCTCAAGCGGCGCGGCGCGCGGTTCGTCTTCGACCAGCACGACCTGGTGCCCGAGCTCTACCTCTCCCGCTTCGACCGCGGCGAGGACCTGCTCCACCGCGCCGTCTGCGCGCTGGAACGGCTGACGTACCGGGCCGCCGACATCGTGCTCGCCACGAACGAGAGCTACCGCGACGTCGCGGTCCGCCGCGGTGGCCGCAGGCCCGAGGACGTCTTCGTGGTGCGCAGCGCGCCCGCCGTCGAACGGTTCCAACCGGTGCCGCCCGAGCCGGAGTTGAAGCGCGGCAAGCCCCATCTGCTGTGCTATCTCGGCGTCATGGGCCCTCAGGACGGCGTCGACTACGCCCTGCGGGCGCTGGCGAAGCTGCGCGACGAGCTCGGACGGACCGACTGGCACGCGGTGTTCGTCGGCGGCGGTGACGCCTTCGACGCGATGGTGGAACTGGCCAAGCAGCTCGGGCTCGGCGACCAGGTGGAGTTCACCGGCCGCATCCCGGACGCCGACCTGGTGCGCTACCTGTCCACCGCCGACGTGTGCCTCTCCCCCGACCCGCGCAATCCGCTCAACGACGTGTCGACCATGAACAAGGTCCTGGAGTACATGGCCATGGGCCGGCCGATCGTCTCCTTCGACCTGCGGGAGGCACGCGTCTCCGCCGGTGACGCGGCCCTCTACGCACCCGCCAACGACGAGGGCGCGTTCGCCGGACTCGTCGCGCTGCTCCTCGACGATCCGCACAAGCGCGCCCTGATGGGCAAGATCGGCCAGGACCGCGTCACCGGACCGCTCTCCTGGCGCAACTCCCAGAAGGCCCTGCTCGACGCCTACGCCGCTGCCTGCGGTGACGGCCCCCCGGCGGCGGTCGGCGCCCCGGTCAAGGGCGTTCGAAGGAAGCGCCGTTGAGCGAGGACACGATACGCCTGGTCACCATCGGCCGGATCCTTCGCCGGCGCTGGCGGCTCCTCGCCCTCCTCACCATGGTGGGCGCACTCGCCGGCTACGGCACCTCGGCGCTCTTCCCGCCGCGCTACACGGCCTCGGCGTCGGTCCTGCTGCCGGGGCAGTGGGAGGAGCGCGAGCTGCTGACCCAGGCGGGGATCGCGACCAGCTCCGCGGTGGTCGACCGCGCGGCGACCGCACTCGGCTGGACGGCCGTCGGCGACAGGCTGCGGGACCAGGTGAGCGCCTCGGCCGCCGACGGCAACATCATCAAGATCTCGGGCACCGCCGACACCCCGGAGCGCGCGCAGCGGCTGAGCGACCAGGTGGCCCAGCAGTTCGTCGGCTTCGCCGCCCGGATCGCGGGCGGCAGCGCCGACACCGACACGACCACCGGGCCCGACGCCCTGCGCCAGCAGGTGGCGGAGGCCAACCGCCGCATCACCGACCTCGCCAACGCCGCCAACCCGGGGCAGACCGTGGAAAGCGTGCAGGCCCGCACGGAACTCGAGAACCTGCGCACCTCGCTTCAGGCGGCGATGAAGAAGCTGGACCAGAACGGCCCGGCGGCGAACAAGGCGGGCATGGTCGTCATGGGGCCCGCAGCCCGGCCGACCGGCCAGGCGCCCCCGACCAGGACGCAGCTCGTCGCGGCCGGGGCCCTGCTGTTCTTCCTGCTCACCGTCGTCGGCCATCTCACCGCCGCACGGATGAACCGCAGGCTGCGGAGCGAGGCGGAGATCGCCACGGCGCTCGGCTCGACGCTGCTCGGCACCGTCGACGTGCCCGGCGAACGGGCGGCACACCGGCTGCGGGGACATGGCCCGCGGGCCTGGATCCGCCGTCTCCTCGGCACCGACACCCGGTGGGACCTGCCCACCCCGCGGCGGTCCGACGACGAGGCCGGCCGCCGGATCCGCTACCGGCGGGTGTGCCACCGCCTCCGGGAGCAACTGCCCGCGCCGCGGCGCCTGTTGGTCGTCGTACCGGACGGCGACGAGACCGCCCGCCGGGCCGCGGCGCAGCTCGTGGCCGAGGCCAAGAGCGGTCCCCTGCTGCGGGTGGTGGATGTGCCGGTGGCCCGGCCGATGGTGCCCGACCGCGACAGCGAGTCCGGCGCCCTGGTCGTGCTCAGCGCGGGCAGCTGGACCGCGGAGGAGCTGGCCAAGATCGCCGAGGCGTGCGCGGACGCGGGGCACGACGTCGTCGGCTTCGTCGTCGCGGGCCTGGTCCGGATCCGTCCGGCGCGGACCTCCGGGCGCCCTGCGGACGACCTGCCGTTGACGCCCGCGCTGCGCAGCCACGCGAGCGGGGGTTCTGTGTGACGACGAGCAACACGTCCCCGTCACCGGACGCCGCGCCGCTCCTCGATGTGCAGGCGTTGGTGGTGTCCGTGCGCAGGCGCCGCCGCCTGTGGTGCGCCACGGCGCTGCTGGGACTGCTGATCGGCGCGGCGATGGCGGTCCTCATGCCCGCGCCCCCGGCCGCGGTGACCAAGCTCCTGGTCGCCCACCAGGAGGACCAGCCGAACGACACCGGAACGCTGATCCGCACCGACGTGGCCCTGCTCGGCACCACGCGGATCGCCGGCCAGGCCCTGCGCTCCCTCAAGTCCACGGAGAAACCGGAGGACTTCCTGCGGGAGTACCACGGCACCGGCCTGACCAACAACCTGTTGCAGATCGACGTGACGGGGGCCAGCGACACCCAGGCGGTGGCCCGGGCCAAGGCGCTGGCCGACGCGTTCATCACGGACCACGTGACACGGATGCAGGATGCCGCGAACGCCGAGGCCAAGGCCCTGCTCGACCAACGCGACCGCATGCGGGACGAACTCGCCCAGGTCAACAAGGCGATCGGGAACCGGTCGCCGGGCAGCGACCCGAAGGCCTCGGCGAGCATCGAGTCGCTCTTCGCCCGCCGGGCCGAGCTCAACTCGCGGATCGCCGACTTCGACCAGCGCGCCGCGCAGGCGCGGACCGGCGCGCCCCGGCTCGTCGCCGGCACGCAGATCGTGGACGCCCCGCGCGCGGTGGCGCACTCCCTGCCGAAGACCGCTCTCACCGACGCCGGGATCGGCCTCGTCCTCGGCCTCGTCGTCGGGATCGCGCTGGCCGCGGTCGCCACGGTGGTGGCCGACCGTCCCGTACTGCGCCGGGAGATCGCGGCGAACCTGGGCGCCTCGGTCATCGCGGAGCTGCCCCGCGTGCCGCGCCGGTCCGGCGTGCCGTGGCAGCGCCGCCGGGTGCGGGCGGCCCGCGAACGGCTCCGCGCGACCCTGGCCCGCACGGTGCGCGGTTCCGCCGAACCGCTCTCGCTCCTCGAACTGGGCTGTGCGCACACCACGAGCGTGATCGCCCTCGACCTCGCCGAGGCGCTGGCTGCGGACGGGCCCGTGGTGATCGTCGACGGTCTGCCGGGGCCGCTGCTCGCCGACCAGGACAAGCCGGGTGGCCCGTTGGTGGTCCGCGGCGAGCGCGCCGCGCGGCTGTCGCGCCAGGAGCGCTGGTTCGGCGTCGGCTCGGTCGCACCCGGCACGGCGTGGACCGACCTCCCCCACCTCGGAGGCCAGACCGTGCTCGTGGTGCGGGCCGGGCACGGCAGCGCGGCCTGGCTGCACACCGTGGCACGGCAGCTCGCCGACCTGAGCATCGTGGTCATCGGTGTCGTACTGATCGACCCCGACCCGCGTGACAAGACCGACGGCACGCTGTGGGACGGGCTGCACACCGCTCTGCGCGGGCACAACGAGCGGCTGGCCCGGCAGAGCGAGCCGGACCGGCGGCCCACGGAGCGGCTGACGACCTGGGCCTCGCGGGTCCCGGACAGCGACCAGGAGGCACGTTAGAAGATGTGCGGCATCGCAGGCACGTACCGGTGGCCGGACGGAAAGGCCGTCACCGACCGGCTCACCGAAACCCTCGTCCACCGCGGCCCGGACGGGGCGGGCCGCTACAGCCACCCCGTCGGTGACGGCGAGGTGCACCTCGGGCACCGCCGGCTCGCCATCCTCGACCTGTCCGCGACCGGGGCCCAGCCGATGGTCTCGGGGGGCCTGGCCCTGTCGTACAACGGGGAGCTGTACAACGCCCCCGAGCTGCGTGCGGAGTTGACGGCCGCCGGGGTGCGCTTTCGCGGCACCTCCGACACCGAGGTGCTGCTTGAGGCCTGGCGGCGCTGGGGCACCGACTGCCTGCCCCGGCTGCGTGGCATGTTCGCGTTCGCCGTCTTCGACGAGCGCACCGGTGAACTGGTGCTCGCCCGCGACCAGTTGGGCATCAAGCCGCTGTTCCTGCTCCGGCGCGGCATGGGCCTGGTGTTCGCCTCCGAGCTCAAGGCGCTCGCCGCCGTGACCGGGGAGTCGCTGCGGGTGGACCACGCGGCCCTGGTGGCCTCGCTGCTGTACTACTGGGTGCCGGACTCGCGGTGCGCGTTCCGCGAGGCGGAGAAGCTGCCGCCCGGAAGCTGGCTGCGGTGCCGGCCCGACGGGCGGGTGGAGCGCGGCCGGTTCTGGAACCTCCGGGACGTCGCGGCCGAGGGCCAGGAGCGGGCCCGCGCCGGCGAACGGCCCGACCTGGCGGCGATCGTCGAGGACTCGACCCGGCGCCACCTGCTCTCCGACGTACCCGTGGCGACATTCCTCTCCGGCGGTCTCGACTCCAGCTATCTGACCGCGCTGGCGGCCCGCCACCACCCCGGCATCTCCGCCTACACGATCGGGTTCCGCGCCGAGGACGCCAGGTTCGAGGCGATGCCGGACGACCTGCGCTACGCCCGGCAGGTGGCCGGACGGTTCGGTGTCGACCTGCACGAGATCGAGATCGCCCCGGACGTGCTCGACCTGCTGCCGCGCATGACGTACCACCTGGACGAGCCGATCGGCGACCCCGCCGCGATCAACACGTACCTGATCTGCTCGGCCGCCCGGGAGGCCGGTGTCAAGGTGATGCTCTCGGGGATGGGCGCCGACGAGCTGTTCGCCGGGTACCGCAAGCACCTCGCCAACCTGATCGCGCTGCGCTACCAGCGCGTCCCGCGGCCGCTGCGGCGCGGCCTCGCCAGGGGTGTGGACCGGCTGCCGGTCGCCACGGCGCGGCGGGGCTACCGGTCGGTGCGCTTCGCCAAGCGGTTCCTGTCCTTCGCGGACCTGCCGGAGGAGACCGCGTTCCGGCGCAGCTACACGCTGTACGACCAGGACGAGCTGCTCGGCCTCATCGACCCGGACCTGGCCGGCACGGTCGAGGACGTGCTGACCGAGCACGCGGACACCTACCGGGACAACGAGCTCGACGACTTCGTCAACCGCATGTGCCTGGCCGACGCCCGGATGTTCCTGCCGGGCCTCAACCTCGCCTACACCGACCGGTCGAGCATGGCCGCGTCGATCGAGGTGCGGGTGCCGTACGTGGACGTCGAGGTGGTCAGGGCGGCGTTCGCCGTGCCGGGCGAGCGCAAGATCGCCGGACGGCAGGGCAAGGCGGTCCTCAAGGAGGCGGCCGCCTCGGTCCTGCCACGGGAGATCGTCTACCGGCCCAAGGGCCTCTTCAGCGCCCCGCTGCGGGCCTGGATGAGCCGGGACCTGGCCCCGCTGGTGCGTGAGGTCGTCCACGACGGCGTGCTCGTGAACTCCGGGCTGCTGCGCCGTGACGCGCTGGCCCGCATGGTCGCCGAGGACGCCGCCGGACAGCGCGACTTCTCCAAGCATCTGTGGCATGTGCTGACCCTCGAGTACTGGTATCGCGGCGCGACCTCAGGACCCGGCCAGAGCCAAGCGGCCTGACGGTGTTGACAGTTGGAACACAGAGGAGCTCGGGTGAAACAGGTTGTTCAGAACTACAAGAGCGGCGAGCTGGCGGTGCTCGACGTGCCGGTCCCGGCGTGCAAGCCGGGCGGTGTGCTGGTCCGCACCGCCTACTCGCTGATCTCGACCGGGACCGAGCTCATGAAGGTGTCCGAGGCCGGCCTGTCGATGGTGGGCAAGGCCCGCTCCCGGCCGGACCAGGTGGCCAAGGTCATGCAGAGCGTGGCCACCAACGGCGTGGCCGCCACCTACCAGAAGGTGATCAACCGGCTGGACTCGTACACACCGCTGGGCTACTCGCTGTGCGGGGTGGTCGAGCAGGTCGGCACCGGCATCGACGACGTGGCGGTCGGCGACCTCGTGGCCTGCGCCGGCAACGAGCACGCGCTGCACGCCGAGCTGAACTGGGTGCCCAAGAACCTCTACACCCGGGTGCCGCGGGGCCTCGATCCCCGGCACGCGGCGTTCGGCACCGTCGGGTCCATCGCGTTACAGGGCGTGCGCCGCGGCGAGCCCCGACTCGGAGAGGTGGCCCTCGTCATCGGCCTCGGGCTGATCGGGCAGTTGGTGGCGCAGCTCCTCTCCGCCTCCGGGGTCCGCGTCGTCGGGGTCGACCCCGACCCGGCGCGCTGTGCCCTCGCCGAGCGCCTGGGCGCCGCGGCCTGTGGCGATCCGCAGTCCGCGGCCGTGGAGAGCGCCGTCGCCGAACTCACGGACGGCCACGGCGTGGACCAGGTGTACCTGGCGGCCGGCGGCGCCGACAACCAGCCCGTCGAGGTGGCCGCCCGGCTCTGCCGCGACCGCGGCCGGGTCGTCGACATCGGCAAGTGCCGCCTGGACCTGCCGTGGAACGCCTACTACGAGAAGGAGCTCGACGTCCGGTTCTCGCGCAGCTACGGCCCCGGGCGCTACGACCCGGAGTACGAGCTGGAGGGACGCGACTACCCGATCGGCTACGTGCGCTGGACCGAGCGCCGCAATCTGGCCTGCTTCCTCGATCTGCTCGCCCGCGGCCGCGTCGACGTGGAGCCGCTGGTCTCCCACACCGCCGACTTCGCCGACGCCGTGCGGACGTACCAGGGGCTCAAGGACGGCGACCTGAAGGCCGTCGCCGTGCTGTTCCGGTACACCGGACAGGCCCAGGAAGCGGCGGCCCCCACGGTGGCCGTGCCCGCGGTGAAGCGTCAGGGCAGCGCGGCACCCGCGCGGCCCGCCGGCACACCGGTGCGGCTCGCGTTCGTCGGCGCGGGCAACTACGCGACGTCGATGCTGCTGCCGCACCTGGCGCGGCGCGAGGGGGTGGAGCTGTCGACGGTGGTCACCACCACGGCGCTGTCCGCGGCCAACGCGCAGCGCAAGTTCGGCTTCGCCAGGGCGACCACCGACCTCGACGCCGTGCTCGGTGACAAGTCCATCGACGCGGTGTTCGTCGTCACCCGCCACAGCTCGCACGCCGAACTGACCAGACAGGCGCTGCTGGCGGGCAAGACGGTGTTCGTGGAGAAGCCGTTGGCGCTCACCGAGGACGAGCTGGCCAAGGTGCTCGCGGCCGTCGAGGAGTCCGGCAACGACCGGCTGCAGGTGGGCTTCAACCGGCGGTTCGCGCCGCTGCTGCGCGAGGCCAGGAAGCGGTTCGGCCCCCGCACCGGGCCGGCCGGCCTGCGCTATCTGGTCAACGCGGGCCGCCTCGACCACGGCAGCTGGTACCTCCAACAGGGCACCGAGGGCTCGCGGTTCGCCGGCGAGGGGGGCCACTTCATCGACACGGCGAGCTGGCTCCTGGACGCCGATCCGGTCTCGGTGTACGCGGTCGCCCCGTCCGGCACCGAGGACCTCCAGGTCCTGCTGCGCTACCCGGACGGATCCACCGCGACCATCAGCTACGTCACCACCGGCGCACCCGGCTACCCCAAGGAGACACTGGACCTGGTGGCGGACGGCAAGGTGCTGCGGCTCGACGACTTCGTCCGTGCCTCGGTCCACGGCCGCGAGCGGTGGGTCAGTTCGCGGCTGCCCAAGGCACGGGACAAGGGCCAGTCCGCCGAGCTGGCCGCGTTCATCCGGGCGGTGCGGACCGGCGGGCCGATGCCGGTGCCGCTGGAGTCGCTGGTCGCCACCACGTCGGCCACCCTCGCCGTGCGGGCCGGCCTGGCCGGTGGCGCTCCGGTCACGCTGGCGAGGACGCGATGACGGTGAGCTCGGGGAGCGCGGGCTGGTACCTGCGGCGGCTGTCGCGGATGGGGCCGCGGGAGGTCGGCGGCCGGGTGGGCGACACGCTGCGCAGGCGGCGGTGGCGCTCGGCGCCGCCCAACTGCCCGAGGGTGCGCGGCTCCCGCTTCACCTCGGTCCTGCCCGCCGGGACGCTCGCCGGGATCGCGCCGGACGCCGCGAAACGTCTCATCGCCGAGGCGGACCGCCTGATGTACGGCCACGTCGAGTACTTCGGGGTGGTCCGCGACGATGTGGACCGGCCGGACTGGTGGTACGACCCGAAGACCGGCCGCCGCGCCCCGGGGGGTTACGCCTTCGACGTCCCGTACCGGGACGAGGACGCGGTCGGGGACATCAAGCAGATCTGGGAGCTGTCGCGGCACCAGTACCTCACGGTGCTCGCCGCCGCCTACGCGGTCACCGGGAACGAGCGGTACGCCGAGCGGGTGGCCAGGCATCTGCGGTCGTGGTGGGCGGCCAACGCGCCGCTGCGCGGGGTGCACTGGACCAGCGGCATCGAACTGGGGATCCGGCTGCTGTCCTGGGTGTGGATCCGCCGGCTGCTCGACGGCTGGCCGGACGCGGCCGGGCTGTTCGAGGACAACCCGGTGGCGCGGACCCAGATCTGGCACCACCAGCGCTGGCTGGCCGCCTTCCCCAGCCGGGGGTCCTCGGCGAACAACCACGCCGTCGCCGAGGCCGCCGGTCAGTTCGCCGCGGCCTGCGCGTTCGGCTGGTTCCCGTCCTCGGAGCGCTGGCGGGCCGACGCGCTGCGCTCGCTGGAGCGGCACCTGCGCGGCAACACCTTTCCCTCGGGCCTCAACCGCGAACTCGCCACCGAGTACCACGGACTGGTGCTGGAACTGGGCCTGGCCGCGGTGGCCGAGGCGGACGCCGCCGGCGTGCCGGTCCCCGATCCGGTCCGCCTGGTGCTGCTGCGGATGACGGACGCGCTCGCCGCGATCGTCGACAACCGGCTGCGGCCGCCGCGCCAGGGCGACGCCGACGACGGGCAGGGGCTGGTCGTGGACGGCTCGGGCACCGACCGCTGGGCCTCGCTCCTGGCCACCGGCGACGCCGTGTTCGGCCGGCTCCCCTGGTGGCCGACGGTGACCGCCACCGATGTGCGCACCCCGCTGCTCGCCGCCCTCGTCCGGCCCCGCCCGCAGGACGCGAGGACCCGCCCGGCGAGCCGGCCGGCGCACTTCGCCGACGCGGGACTGACCATCCTGCGCGGTCCGCAGGAGATCTGGTGCCGCTGTGACGGCGGGCCCCACGGCTTCCTGTCCATCGCGGCCCACGCCCACGCGGACGCGCTGTCCGTGGAGGTCCGGCACGACGGGGTCGACGTGCTCGCCGACCCGGGGACGTACTGCTACCACGGGCAGCCCGAGTGGCGGCAGTACTTCCGCTCGACCCTCGCCCACAACACCCTGCGGCTGGACGGCCGCGACCAGTCCGTCTCCGGCGGCCCGTTCCTGTGGATCCGGCACGCCCGCAGCCGCGTCCTGACGGCGGACACGTCCGCGCCGGGCATGTCCCACTGGTGTGCCGAGCACGACGGCTACCGGCCCTCCGTGCACCGCCGTCGCGTTGAACTGGCCTCCGCACAAAGCGAGTTACGGGTGGTGGACGAGGTGCCCGGTCCGCGGCGGCCCGTGCAGCTGGCGTTCCACCTCGGCCCGACGATCACGGCGGACCTGTTGGGGAGCCGGGCGGTGCTCCGCTGGACCCGCGACGGCGAGGACCGCTCCGCCGTGTTCGAGCTGCCCGGTCAGCTGTCCTGGCGGGCGCATCGCGGCGAGAGCCATCCGCCGCTGGGCTGGTACTCCGCCGGGTTCGGCCGCAAGGAGCCCGCCACGGCGCTGGTCGGCACCGGGTTCACCGACGGCGCCGGGGAGTTCACCAGCGTGCTCAGGTTCCGGGGCGAGTGAGGAGTAAGGACACGTGGGGATCACATGGCGACGCTGGGCGCTGCCGACGGCTGCGCTGGCGCTGGTCGTGCCGGTGGCGACCGGCTGTACGAGCACGCCGGATCCCGGGTCGGAGCCGACCGCCTCGCCCTCCCCGACCACGGCGGCGGCCGCGAACGCGGCCCGGGTGTGCGCCAAGCCCCCGGCCGGGCCCGCGAGCGCGCCGGCGGGCGCGGTGAGCGTCGACCCCTCCGTCGCCGGCGACCTGGCGGCGAAGACCAGGAGCAGCCCCCCGAACACCACGTTCTGGCTCCGGCCGGGCCGGCACACGCTCGAACAGGACCGCTACGCCCAGGTCATCCCGAAGGACGGCGACAGCTACATCGGCGCGCCGGGCGCGGTGCTCGACGGCCGCAGGACCAACCAGTACGCGTTCGGCGGCACCGCCCGCGACGTCACCCTCCGGTACCTGACCGTGCAGGGCTTCGTTGCGCCGCAGAACGAGGGCGTGGTCAACCACGATTCGGCCGACGGCTGGGTGATCGAGCACACCACCGTCCAGAACAACTCCGGCGCCGGGCTGATGGCCGGTGCCCGCCAGCAGGTCCGCGCCAGCTGTCTGCGCGGCAACGGGCAGTACGGCATGAACGCGTACAAGACCGGCGCTGCCCTCACCGGCCTGGTGCTCGAAGGCAACGAGATCACGGCGAACAACACCGACGACTGGGAGCGGCAGAAGCCGGGCTGCGGCTGCACGGGAGGCGTCAAGTTCTGGGCCGTGGGCGGCGCCGACATCCGCGGCAACTGGGTGCACGCCAACCGAGGAACCGGCTTGTGGGCGGACACCAACAACAACGATTTCCGCATCGAGGACAACCTGCTCGAGGGCAACGACGGCGCCGCGCTGATCTATGAGACCAGCTACAACGCGGTCATCCGGAACAACACGATCCGGCGGAACAACTGGGTCGAGGGCCGCAAGTACGCCGACCGCGGCGACACCTTCCCGTATCCGGCCGTCTATCTGTCCGAGTCCGGCGGCGAACCACGGATCCACGCCCGCACCGACAAGATCGAGATCTACCGGAACGTGCTGGAGGACAACTGGTCCGGCATCACCCTGTGGGAGAACGCCGACCGGTTCTGCAACAGCCCGGCCAACACCTCCTCCGGCGACTGCACGCTGCTGGTGCCGCACTCGGACCGCTGCGCGCGGCCCGCGATCTCCGCCGCACCGCTCTACGCCGACTGCCGGTGGAAGACCCAGCGGGTGGACATCCACGACAACCGCTTCCTGCTGAACCCGTCCGTCGTCGGCTGCGCGGCGAAGTGCGACCGCATGGCGATGCTGGCCAATTACGGCACCTATCCGGACTGGTCGCCGTACCAGGGCGAGCAGGTGGCCGACGCGATCACCCTCGACCAGCACAACCGCTGGCACGACAACGTCTATGTCGGACCCTGGAAGTTCGTCGCCCACGACCCGAGCCGGGTGCTCGACTCCGGGCAGTGGCAGGGCGCGCCGTACCGGCAGGACCCGAACAGCACCTTCGACCTGCGGGCCGGTGGTTGAGATGGCCCAAGACCCGGCCCGCGGCGCGCCGCCCGCGGCGGACGCCCGGCCCGGCGACGCACCGCGCCCGCCCGGCACCCCGAAGCTCGTCGGCACGGTCTGGGGGCTGCTGATCCTCAACACCCTCGGCTCCGCCGGGGCCAGGACCATCGTCCCGCTGCCGCGCTCCCTCATCCAGCTGGTCACCATGGGCTCGCTGGTGGGCGCGTTCGCGCTGGCGCTCACCCTCAACCTCCGGCTGCGCATCCGGTCCAGTTCCTTCCTGTTCCTGCTCACGCTGCTGCTGGTGGCGAGCGTCATCTCCAGCGCCCATCTGGAGTCCGGCTTCGGCGCGCTGTTCCGGTGTTTCCGGCTGACGCTCTTCACCGGCACGCTGTGGCTGCTCGGCCGCTGGTGGGACGGCGGCCCCACCTTCGTGCGGCACCACATCCGGATGTACTTCGCGGTGCTCGGGTCGGTCGCCGCGGGCCTGGCCATCTCGCCGGGGGCGGCCATGCCCGACCTCTACGGCGGGCGGCTGGTCGGCGCGCTGTGGCCGCTCACACCGCCGCAGATCGCCCAGTACGCCGCGGTGATCGTCGGCCTGACCGTGCTGCTCGTCCTGGGCCACCGCACCGACCGGACCAGCGCGGCGGTGATCATCGTGCCGTCCCTCGTCCTGCTCGCGCTGACCCATACCCGCACGGCCACGCTCGGCCTGCTCGTCGGTCTCGCGCTGGCGATCGGCTCGCTCGTGCTGACCAGCGCGGCGGCCCGCCGGTTCTTCACCTGGGCGGTGCTGTGCGCGACGGTGGCCGCGGTCGGGTTCAGCTCCGCGCTCCAGACCTGGTTCCTGCGCGGGCAGACCGAGGAGAACTTCTCCAACCTCACCGGCCGGGCCAAGGTCTGGGACGCCCTGCTGGCAGCGCCCCGCACGACCGCGCAGCAGTGGCTCGGCGTGGGCCTGGGCGACAAGTCGTTCGGCGGGCTGCCGATCGACAACAGCTGGCTGGCCGTCTACAACGAACAGGGGCTGATCGGCATCGCCCTGGTCGCACTGATCATCCTGGTCCTCGGCACCATCGCACTGCTGCGGCCCCCCTCGCTGTCGCGGGCGTGCGCGATCTATCTGATCAGCTACTGCGCCATCGCCTCGTACACCGAGGCCGGTCTCGGCGACGCCTCGCCGTACCTGCTGCACCTGGCCGTGGCCGCCTCGCTCCTTTCGGCGCCCGCCGCGGCCGCTCCGCCCACCGCACCCGCGGCCCCTCGACGACATGTCCCGCGCTGGGCGCGGAGATCGGAGGTGACGTGAGCATGCACGTCCTCGTGGTGCACAACCACTACGCCTCGGCCCAGCCGAGCGGCGAGAACAAGGTCGTCGAGCAGGAGGTGGCACTGCTGCGCGCGGCCGGCCACCGGGTCGAGGTGTTCGAGCGGCGCAGCGACTCCATCGCCGCCCGCTCCCTCCTGTCCAAGGCGGCCGTGCCTCTCCTGGTGCCGTGGAACCCGGCGGTCCGCGCCGAACTCGCCGCGCGGCTGCGCGCCGAGCGGCCGGACGTGGTGCACATCCACAACGTCTTCCCGCTCCTGTCGCCCGCGGTACTGGCCGCGTGCGCCGACGCCGGGGTGCCCGCCGTGGCCACGCTGCACAACTACACCCAGGTCTGTCCGCCCGGCACGCTCCAGCGGGACGGCCGGCCCTGCACCGAGTGTGTCGGGGCGACGCCGCTGCCCGCCGTGCGGCACGGCTGCTACCGGGGCTCGCGGCTCGCGACGGTGCCGCTCGCCGTCAGCCTGTCGGTCAACCGGCGGCGGTGGTGGTCGGGCGTGGAGCGGTTCTTCTGCATCTCCGCGGCGCAGCGCGACGTGCTGGTGCGGGCCGGGATGCCGCCCGAGCGGCTGGCGGTGAAGCACAACTTCGTACCGGAGCCGGACACATGGCGCGAGGGCGACGGCGAACACGTCCTCTATCTCGGCCGGCTCGCGGAGGCCAAGGGCCTACGGCTGCTCATGGCCGCGTGGGACGAGATCGCGGCGAGCGGCGGCGTGGGCGTGCCGCTCGTGATCGCGGGCGCGGGGCCGCTGGAGCCGGAGGTGGCCGCGTGGGCGGCGGGCCGGGACGACGTGCAGTTCGTCGGCCTGTACGACCCGGCCCAGTGCCGCCGGGCCATCGCGCGATCGGTCGCCGTGGTGGCTCCCTCGACGTGGCTGGAGGCGTTCGGCCTGGTCGTGGTGGAGGCGATGGCGGCGGGGGTGCCGGCGGTCGCGGCCGGGCACGGCGCGTTCGTCGAACTCGTCGAGGACGGGGTGACGGGGCTGCTGCACACGCCGGGCGAGGCCGCCTCGCTGGCGGCGTGCCTGCGCCGGATCACGGCCGGAGCGGCGTCCAACCGGGAGATGGGGCAGGCGGCCCGGCGCCGTTACGAGCAGGGGTTCAGCCCCGCCGTGGGTCTTGAGCGCCTGATGGAGGAGTACCGGACCGCGATCGCGGGTCGGTCGGCACTGGCTCGCGGCGGGGACACCCGCGCGGGCAGGGGGAATGGGGACAGCAGATGACACGATGCCGACTCTGCGGCTCACAGGCGATGGCGAGCGTCGTCGACCTCGGGGCGACGCCTCCGTGCGAGAGCTTTCTCGCCGCGGACCAACTGGACCTGCCGGAGCCCGCGTACCCGCTGCACCTGCGGGTCTGCACGGAGTGCTGGCTCGCGCAGATCCCGCCGCTGATCACACCGGAGGAGACGTTCAAGGAGTACGCGTACTTCTCCTCCTACTCGACCTCCTGGGTGGAGCATGCGCGCACCTTCGTCACCGACGCCGTGGGGCGGCTGGGGCTCGGGTCCGACGCCTTCGTGGTCGAGGTCGCGAGCAACGACGGATATCTGCTCCGGCACATGGTGGACCGGGGCATCCGCTGCCTGGGCATCGAGCCGTCGGTGAACGTCGGCGCGGCGGCCCGGGACGCGGGCGTGCCCACGCTGACGGAGTTCCTGGACCCGGAGGTCGGCTCGGCCGTCCGCGCCGAGCACGGCCCGGCGGACCTGGTCGTGGCCAACAACGTGTACGCGCACATCCCCGACGTGGTCGGGTTCACCCGGGGGCTGCGCGCCCTGGTCGCCGACGACGGCTGGGTCTCCATCGAGGTGCAGCACCTGCTGACCCTCATCGAGGAGAACCAGTACGACACGATCTACCACGAGCACTTCCAGTACTACACGGTCGCCTCCGCCGCCCGGGCGCTGGCGAGCGGCGGACTGGCGCTCGTGGACGTCGAGTTGCTGCCCACGCACGGCGGCTCCATCCGGCTGTGGGCCCGCCCCGCCGAGGTCGCCGGCGAGCCGAGCATTGGGGTATCCCCTGATCGAGCGGAGCCGAGAGCTTGGGGAAGGGTCGCCGACGTGCTGGCCCGGGAGAAGGCCGCCGGGCTGCAGGAGCTGTCCGGGTACACCGAGTTCTCCGCCCGGGTGGCCAAGGTGCGCCGGGACCTGCTGCGGTTCCTCATCGAGGCGGCCGAGCGCGGCGAGACGGTCGTCGGCTACGGCGCCCCCGGCAAGGGCAACACCCTGCTCAACCACTGCGGCGTCCGCCCCGACCTGCTGCCGTACACGGTCGACCGCAATCCCTACAAGCACGGCAGGTTCACCCCGGGCACCCGCATCCCGATCCTGCCGCCCGAGCGGATAGCCGCCGACCGGCCGGACTATGTGCTCGTCCTGCCGTGGAACCTGCGGGCCGAGCTGGTCGAGCAGCTGTCCTTCGTGCACGCCTGGGGCGGCCGACTCGTCTTTCCCATACCCGAGTTGAGCGTTGTCGAGGTCGCGTCCGGAAAGGTCACAGCATGAAGGTCGTCCTGTTCTGCGGAGGCTACGGGCTGCGGATGCGCAACGGAGCCTCCGACGACATGCCCAAGCCGATGGCCATGGTCGGCCCGCGGCCGCTGATCTGGCACGTCATGCGCTACTACGCGTACTTCGGGCACACGGAGTTCATCCTGTGCCTCGGATACGGGGCCCACCACATCAAGAAGTTCTTCCTCGACTACGAGGAGACCACCTCGAACGACTTCGTCCTGCGGGGCGGGCGGACCGAGCTGCTGTCCACCGACATCTCCGACTGGACGATCACCTTCGTGCAGACCGGCGTCGAGTCGCCGATCGGGGAACGCCTGCGCCGGGTGCGCCACCACCTCGACGGCGACGACATGTTCCTCGCGAACTACGCCGACGTCCTCACCGACGCACCGCTGCCCGAAATGATCGACTCCTTCGCCCGGCGCGACGCCGGTGCCTCGATGATGGTGGTGCCGCCGCAGTCCTCCTTCCACTGCGTGGACCTGGGCGAGGACGGCCTGGTGGGTGGCATCACCGCGGTGAGCGAACTGCCGCTGTGGGAGAACGGCGGCTACTTCGTGCTCCGCCAGGAGATCTTCGACCACATCCCGGAGAACGGTGACCTGGTCGCGGACGGATGCGCCCAACTCGCCAAGCGGGGAAGGCTGGTGGCCCACCAGCACCGCGGTTTCTGGAAGCCGACCGACACCGTCAAGGAGCGCGCCGCGCTCGACGCCGCCTACGCCCGGGGCGAGCGCCCCTGGGCCGTGTGGGAGCGGGACAGCGCCGGGGCGCGGGCGTGATCCGGCTCGGGGCCGGGCCCCTGGACCGGATCGTCGCGGTGGGCGCGCACTGCGACGACATCGCCATCGGCGCCGGCGGCACCCTGCTCACGCTGTGCCGCGCGCGGCCGGGTCTCCGCGTCGACGCCCTGGTGCTGTCCGGCGGAGGCGGCGAGCGCGAGCAGGAGGAGCGGGCCGCGCTCGACGCCTTCTGCCCGGGCGCCGACCTGCGGCTGAGTGTGCTCAAGCTGCCGGACGGCCGGATGCCCGCGCACTGGGACGAGGCCAAGGCCGCGGTGGAGGAGCTGCGCCTGCGGACCGAGCCGCATCTCCTGCTGGCCCCGCGCACCGATGACGCGCACCAGGACCACCGCGCCCTGGCGAAGCTGGTGACCACCGCGTTCCGCGACCACCTCGTCCTGGGGTACGAGATCGCCAAGTGGGACGGCGATCTCGGCCGTCCGGCGGCCTATCAGCCGTTGTCACCGGAAATCGCCGACCACAAGGCGCGGCTGCTGCACGAGCACTATCCCTCGCAGCGGCACCGGTCCTGGTTCGACCGGGAGGCCTTCCTCGGCCTCGCACGGATCCGCGGCATCGAATGCCAGACGCGCTACGCCGAGGCGTTCGCCGTCACCAAACTCACTCTCGATCTGGGGGAATGAACCTTGCGCGTACTGCTCACCGGACACCAGGGCTATCTGGGCACCGTGATGGCCCCGGTCCTCGCGGCCGCCGGACACGAGGTCGTCGGCCTTGACTCCGGCCTGTTCGCCGACTGCGTCCTCGGCCCGCCTCCCTCGGACCCGCCGGGGCACCGGGTCGACCTGCGCGACGTGACGGCCGAGCACGTGGCCGGGGTGGACGCCGTGATCCACCTGGCCGCGCTCTCCAACGACCCGCTGGGCTCCCTGGCCCCGCAGCTCACCTACGACATCAACCACCACGCGTCCGTGCGCCTGGCCCGGCTGGCCCGCGACGCCGGGGTGAAGCGCTTCCTGTACGCCTCGACGTGCTCGGTCTACGGTGCGGCGGGCGGTGACGAACTGGTCGGGGAGGACGCCCCGTTGCGCCCGGTCACCCCGTACGCGGAGTCCAAGGTGCGGGTGGAGGACGATCTGCACGCGCTGGCCGACGCCGACTTCACCCCCGTCTTCATGCGCAATGCCACCGCCTTCGGCCACTCCCCCCGGCTGCGCGCCGACATCGTGCTGAACAACCTGGTGGGCCACGCGCTGCTCTCGGGCGAGGTGCTCGTCCTCTCCGACGGCACCCCCTGGCGCCCGCTGGTGCACGCCGGTGACATCGCCCGTGCCTTCGCGGCCGCGCTGACCGCGCCCCGGGAAGCGGTCCACGACCGGGCGTTCAACATCGGCAGCGAGGCCAACAACGTCACCGTCGCCGAGATCGCCGAGCAGGTCGCCGAGGCGGTGACCGGCTCCAAGGTGGTGATCACCGGGGAGACCGGCGCCGACCCGCGCTCCTACCGGGTGGACTTCGCCCGCTTCCGCGCCGCGGTGCCCGGCTTCGACTGCGAGTGGACGGTCAAGCGCGGAGCGCTCGAACTCGCCGACGCCTACCGGAGGTTCGGGCTGACGACGGAGGACTTCGAGCGGCGCTTCACCCGGCTCGCCGTCCTCCGGGCGGCGTCGGAGGCCAACACCGTGGACGAGACGCTGCGGTGGCGCCGGTGACCGCGGCCGGCGAGGAGATGCACGCGCTGGTGGAGCGGTTGTTCCCGCTGTGCCGCAGCATCACCGGCGACGGCGTGCGCGCCACCCTCGCGATCGTCGACGAGTACGTCCCGCTGGAGCTGCACGAGGTGCCGACCGGGACCCAGGTGCTCGACTGGACGGTGCCGCAGGAGTGGAACATCCGGGACGCCTACGTCGCCGACGCCGCGGGGAACCGGGTCGTCGACTTCGCCGAGTCCAACCTGCATGTGCTCGGCTACAGCGTGCCGGTGGCGGCGACCATGCCGCTGGCCGAGCTGCGGAGCCATCTGCACACCCTGCCCGACCACCCCGCGTGGGTGCCGTACCGGACCAGCTACTACGAGCCGCGCTGGGGGTTCTGCCTGGCGCAGGACACCCTGGACGCACTGCCGGACGGCGACTACGAGGTGCGCGTCGACTCCACGCTCGCCGACGGCCACCTCACCTACGCCGAGCACGTCGTGCCCGGGCAGACCGCCGACGAGGTGATCGTCTCCTGCCACGTCTGCCACCCGTCCCTGGCCAACGACAACCTGGCGGGCATCGCGGTGGCGGTGTTCCTGGCCCGGGCACTGGCGGAGCGAACGCCCCACTACACCTACCGGTTCATCTTCGCCCCCGGCACCATCGGGGCGATCACCTGGCTGGCCCGCAACGCGGAACGCGTCGAGCAGATCAAACACGGCCTGGTGCTGGCCTGCGCCGGGGACCGGGGCGACCTGACGTACAAGCAGAGCAGGCGCGGCGACGCGGAGATCGACCGGGTGATGCGCCACGTGCTGGCCGCCTCCGAACGCCCGCACCGCACAACGGAGTTCACTCCGTACGGCTACGACGAGCGGCAGTACTGCTCGCCCGGGTTCGACCTCGGTGTGGGCTCGCTCAGCCGCACCCCGTACGCCGGCTACCCCGAGTACCACACCTCGGCGGACAACCCGGACTTCGTCTCCCCCACCGCGCTGGCGGACACGCTGGCCGTGTGCCGCGAGGCGTTCGCCGTCCTGGACCGCAACCGGCGCTACCTCAACCTCAGCCCCTACGGCGAACCCCAGCTGGGCCGGCGCGGGTTGTACGACGCGCTCGGGGGGCGCAGCGACGCCCAGCAGGCCCAGATGGCCATGCTCTGGGTGCTGAGCCTCTCCGACGGCGAACACAGCCTGCTGGACGTCGCCGAGCGGTCCGGGCTGCCGTTCGGCGCCGTCGCCGCCGCGGCCGACGCCCTCCAGGGCGCAGGACTGATCAAGGCATGACGCGCGTGACCACCGGGCGGGAGACGACGACACCGGCCGGGGCCGCCCGGCGGGCCGTCGTCGGCCGGCTGTCCTGGGGACTGGCCGACCAGGCGGCGTCCAGCCTGTCCAACTTCGTGGTGGGCATGTACGTGGCCCGCTCGCTGGGGCTGACCGCGTTCGGCGTGTTCAGCCTGGCCTGGGTGACCTACGGCGTGGTCCTCAGCGTCTCCCGCGGCCTGGCCACCGACCCGCTGGTGGTGCGCTTCAGCGGCGTGCCGGACGCTTCCTGGCGCGCGGCGGTGGCCCGGTCCTCGGGCACCGCGCTCGGCGTCGGCACCGCGGTCGGCGCCGTGTGCCTGGTGGTCGGCCTGGCGCTCGGCACGAGCGTGGGGACCGCGTTCGCCTGCCTCGGCGCCGTACTGCCGGGGCTTTTGACGCAGGACGCCTGGCGGTACGCGTTCTTCGCCGCCGGCACCGGGCGCAAGGCCTTCGTCAACGACCTGGTGTGGGGCGTCGCGCTCGTCCCGGCCATGGTGGTGGCGGCCGTCGTGGGCAGCGTGGCCGCCTTCGTGCTCGCCTGGGGCGCGTCCGCCGCGGTGGCCGCGGTGTACGGCTGCTTCCAGTCCGGCATCCGGCCCCGGCTGTCCGGCGCGCGCGCATGGCTGCGCGCTCACCGCGACCTCGGCTACCGGTACTTGGTCGAGAACATCGGCGTCAGCGGCGCGAGCCAGCTGCGCGCCTATGGGCTCGGCGCCATCGTCGGGGTCAGCGCGGTGGGTGTGGTCCGGGGCGCCGAGCTCCTGCTCGGCCCGTTCATGGCCGTGCTCATGGGGCTCTCGCTCGTCACCGTCGCGGAGGCGGCGCGCGTGGTGCGGCGGGCCCCGCACCGCCTCGGCAGGTTCTGCCTCCTGCTGGGCGGAGCGCAGGCCGCCGCCGCGCTGGCCTGGGGCGCGGCACTGCTCCTGCTGCCCGACCGGCTCGGCGAGTTGGCGCTCGGCGACGTGTGGAGCGCGGCCTCCCGGCTCATCGTGCCGGTCACCCTCGGCGTGGCGGGCGCCGGGCTCGGCACCGGCGCGGCGGCCGGGCTGCGCGCGCTCGCCGCGGCCCGCCGCAGCCTGCGCTGCCAGTTGTTCGCCTCCGCCTGCTACGTCGTCGGCGGGCTCGGCGGGGCGGCCGCGGGCGGCACGGTCGGGTCCGCCTGGGGCGTCGCCGCCGCGACGCTGAGCGGCTCGGCCGTGTGGTGGCTCCAGCTGCGGTCCGCCCTGCGCGAGCGCCACCGCATCCCCATCCCCGAAGTGAGGACGTCATGACCGCCCATCCCCGGCTGAGCATCGGACTGCCCGTGTACAACGGCGAGGAGTACCTCGCCGAGTCGTTCGAGGCGCTGCTCGGCCAGACCTACGAGGACTTCGAGCTGGTCGTCTGCGACAACGCCTCGACCGACGGGACCCAGGACATCTGCCGCGCGTACGCCGCGCGGGACACCCGGGTCCGCTATCTCCGGCTGCCCCGGAACATCGGCGCCGCCCCGAACCACAACTACGTCTTCACCCAGTGCCGCGGCGAACTGTTCAAGTGGGCCTCGCACGACGACCTGTACGCCCGGGACCTGCTGCGGCGCTGCGTCGAGGCGCTGGACGAGCGGCCCGAGGTGGTCCTGGTGCACTCCGGCCAGGCGGTCATCGACGGCGACGGACAGGTGAAGGTCCCTTACGAGTACAAGATCGCCACCGACTCGCCGCACGCGCCGGAGCGCTTCCGCAGCTTCCTGTTCGAGCCCGGCGGCGACGACTTCTACGGAGTGATGCGGGCGGACATGCTCCGCCGGGTGAGGCCGCACGACAGCTACCACCACGCGGACCGCACCTTCGTCGCCGAGATCGTCCTGCACGGGCCCTTCCACCAGGTGCCGGAGCTGCTGTACTTCCGCCGCGACCATCCCACCCGCGCCGAGCGGGCGAACCCCTCCAAGCGCTCCCGCTGCGTCAACCTGGACCCGCGCCGGGCGGGCCCGCTGCACCCGACGCCCCGGCTGCTCGCCGAGTACGTCTGGGGCTTCGCCGCGGCGATCCGGCGGGCACCGCTGTCCGCGGCCGACCGGCGCGCCTGCTACCGCCACCTGGCCGCCTGGATGGCCAGCCGGGCCCGGCCGGGCGCGGGCGAGCGGGTCGAGGACCGGGCCCCGGTCGACCCGGGCCGGCTCACGGTCAGCGTCGACGCCCTCGTCGCGGGACGGGAGGGGAGGCGCGCATGACGTCGGCGGGCCGAACCCCGGTGCGCGTAGGGGTGTTCGGGCTGCTCGGCTCGGGGAACCTCGGCAACGACGGGTCGCTCGAAGCCGTGCTCGGCCACCTCCGCGCCGAGCATCCCGAGGCGGTCGTCGACGCGCTGTGCGGCGGTCCGGAGGTCGTCGCGGCCCGGTACGGCATCCCCGCGACGCGACTGCACTGGTACCGCGGGGAATACCGGACCGCGTCGCGTGCGGGCGCGGTCGCGGCCAAGGGCCTGGGCAAACTCGTCGACGCCGTCCGCACCGCCGCCTGGGTGCGTCGGCACGACGTGGTGATCGTGCCCGGCATGGGCGTCCTGGAGGCCACCCTGCCGCTGCGGCCGTGGGGGTTTCCGTACGCCCTCTTCCTGCTCTGCGCATCGGGCCGACTGCTCGGCACCCGCGTCGCCCTGGTCGGTGTCGGAGCCGCCCCGATCGGGAACCGGGCGACGCGGACCCTGGTGCGCTGGTCCGCGCGGCTCGCCTCCTACCGCTCGTACCGGGACGCCCCGTCCCGCGCCGCGATGCGGGACATGGGTGTGGACACCGCGGCCGACGAGGTGTACCCGGACCTCGCGTTCGCCCTGCCGGCGCTCCCGGCCGCCGGCCCCCGCGACGGGCCGGGCCCGGTCTGCGTCGGCGTGATGGACTTCCACGGCGGCGACGACGACCGCGCCCGCGCCGAGGACATCCACCGGCGCTACCTCGACGGGACGATCCGGTTCGTCCGCGCGCTGGTCGACGACGGCAGGCCGGTCCGGCTGCTCACCGGCGACGCGTGCGACGAGCCGGTGGTCGTCGCGATCCTCGGCGCGGTGGACTCGCCGCTCGTCACCGCCGCCACGGCGGGCTCGCTCGCCGACCTGATGAAGGAGACCGCGGCCGCCGACGCCGTGGTGGCGACCCGGTACCACAACCTGGTCTGCGCGCTGAAGGCCGGCACCCCGACGCTCGCCCTCAGCTACGCCGCCAAGAGCGACGCGCTCATGGCGCGGATGGGCCTCGCCGCCTACTGCCACCCGGCCCGCGAGGTCGACGCCGACCGCCTGCTCGACCAGTTCCGGGCGCTGGAGCGGCGCTCGGCGGAACTGCGGCGGATCCTCGCCGAGCGGAACGCCGTCGCCACCCGGCAGCTGGAGGACCAGTTCACCGCCCTGACCGCGGCCCTGTTCCCGGCCGCCCCCACCCACCATCACGCCCTGCGGGAGGCACCATGAAGGCGACCGAGGTCCCGGCGATCGACGGGGCGTACCTGTTCGAGCCGACGCCCTACGCCGACGAACGCGGCTTCTTCTGCCGCACCTTCGACGCCGAGGTGGTCCGCTCGGTGGGCCTCGACCCGGACGCCTTCGTCCAGGACAGTGTGTCCCGCTCGGCCCGGGGCGTGCTGCGCGGTCTGCACCTGCGCGCCGGCGCCGGCGAGGCCAAGCTGGTGCGGTGCTCGTACGGGAGCGTCTTCGACGTCGTCGTGGACCTGCGGGCGGACTCGCCGACCTACCGCGACGTGGCCGTCTTCGAGCTGTCCGACACGACGCAGGTGACCCTGTACATCCCGGCGGGCTGCGCGCACGGGTTCCAGGCGCTGAGCGACACCGCCGACGTCTCGTACCGGATCGACCGCCCGCACGATCCGGTCGAGGACGTGACGATCGCCTTCGACGACCCGGAGCTCGCCATCGCGTGGCCGCTGCCGGTCACCTCGATGTCCCAGCGGGACCGCGGGGCGCCGGGCCTGGCCGAGGTCCTGAAGCAGCGACCCTGACCAAGTGACCGTACGTACAGAGAGAGTTGAGGTCGGCGTGGACACCGAGGCCACCGAAGAGTTCGCCCTGCCCCGGTCGCGCCGGGCCAACGAGCGCCTGCACGCGATGGTCCCCGGCGGCGCGCACACCTACGCCAAGGGCGACGACCAGTACCCCGAGCACCTGGCCCCGGTCATCAGCCACGGCCGCGGCGCCCACGTGTGGGACATCGACGGCAACCGCTACATCGAATACGGCTCCGGCCTGCGCTCGGTCAGCCTCGGCCACGCCCACCCCCGGGTGACCGAGGCGGTGCGGCGCGAACTCGACCGGGGCAGCAACTTCGTCCGGCCCTCCATCGTCGAAGTCGAGGCCGCGGAGCGCTTCCTGGCCACGGTGCCGACCGCCGAGATGGTGAAGTTCGCCAAGAACGGCTCCGACGCGACCACCGCCGCGGTGCGCCTGGCCCGCGCCGCCACCGGGCGCACACGGGTGGCGGTCTGCGGCGACCATCCGTTCTTCTCCGTGGACGACTGGTTCATCGCCACCACACCGATGTCCGCCGGCATCCCCGCGGCGACGAGCGAGCTCACCCTGACCTTCCCGTACGGGGACCTGGCGGCGACGGAGGAGATGCTGACCCGGTACCGGGGCGAGGTCGCCTGCCTGATCCTCGAACCCGCCACCCACGCCCCCCAGCCGGGCACGAGCGCGGTCGACCCGACGGCCGAATACCTCGCCGGTCTGCGGGAGTTGGCCGACCGGCACGGCTGCGTGCTGATCTTCGACGAGATGATCACCGGCTTCCGCTGGTCCGAGGCGGGCGCCCAGGGCCTGTACGGCGTCGTCCCCGACCTCTCCACGTTCGGCAAGGCACTGGGCAACGGGTTCGCCGTCTCCGCGCTGGCCGGGCGCCGCGCGCTGATGGAGCGGGGCGGGCTGCGCCACATGGGCGAGCGGGTGTTCCTGCTGTCCACCACGCACGGAGCGGAGACCCACTCGCTGGCCGCCGCCATGGCCGTGCAGACCACGTATGCCGAAGAGGGTGTCACCGCGCGGCTGCACGCCCTCGGCGAGCGGCTGGCCGCCGGTGTCCGGGCCGCCGCGGCGAGCATGGGCGTCGGGGACCACCTCGTCGTCCGGGGCCGGGCGAGCAACCTGGTCTTCGCCACCCTCGACGAGCACCGGCAGCCGTCGCAGGGGTACCGCACCCTGTTCCTGCGCCAACTCCTCGCGGGTGGCGTGCTGGCCCCGTCGTTCGTGGTGAGCAGCGCGCTCGACGAGAGCGACATCGACCACACCGTGGACGTGGTGGCTCAGGCATGCGCCGTGTACCGCAAGGCCCTCGAAGCGGCCGACCCGACGCCCTGGCTGGGCGGACGCCCGGTGAAGCCGGTGTTCCGCCGCCAGGCATGAGGTGAGGCCAGGTCAATAAGCTTTCCGGAAAACGGGGTTGGCGCGCAGGCACGGTTCAAACCCGTCAACGGTCCTGTGGTGGGCGGGGGTCTGCCCATCGATCGACCAGCCACGCGGACGCCGGGACCACCACCAGCGCGGTGCACCAGCCGCCGAGGACATCGGTCGGGTAGTGCGCGCCCAGGGCGACCTGTGCCCAGCCCATGGCGGCGCCGGCGACCAGCGCCGCGGCGAGCACGACCAGCGCGCCCGCCGTCCGGCCGAGGCCCAACCGGCCGGCCGCGGGCAGCGCCACCGCGAGGGCGAGCGAGGTGGCGAAGGCGGTGTGCCCGCTGGGGTAGGACAGGTTGCCGTCGCCGTGGATGGTGCGTCCCACCAGGTGCTTGAGCACGGTCGCCGTCCCGACGGCCAGGCAGACGCCGACCACGACGAGCACGGCCGCGCGAGGATGCCGCATGACCAGGCAGCCCGCCGCGGCGACGGCGACCACCAGCACCGCTCCGGCGGGCTCCCCCAGGAAGTCCAGGGCCAGCGCGACGGACCGCCACGGCGGCCGCACCCCGTCCACCGCGGGCAGGATCCACCTGTCCACCCGGCCCGGCGTGTGACGACCGGCGTACAGAACCCCGAGCGCGGCGACCACGAGCGTGGCGAGCACCCCCAACAGCCCGAGCGGGGCGCGCCACGACGACGGCAGCACCGCGGCCCCCGCCCGCCCGCTCATCCACCCACCCCCTCAGCGGTCCCAGGCCCGCTGGAGACTGAGGCCGGCCGGGCACCGCAGGCTAACCCGCTCGGCAAGGCGAAGTCGATGCCGCTGCGGGTGGGAGCGACCAGCCCGCCGCCTGCCTCACTTCTGGGCCGAGTCCGGGGCCCCGGTGAGCAGGCGGGTGATCTCCCGGGCGCGCTCCGGGCCGAGTTCGCCCCAGCCCTCCTTGTAGCCGTAGACGCTGGCCAGGGTGCGGGCCTCGTAGTCGCCGTTCATGATCTCGATGTCGTTGGTGGTGATGAGTCCCGGGTGCGCGACGCCGACCGCGCCCGAGACCTTCAGCAGTTCCTTGCGCAGGGTGCGCAGGTACACGGCGGCGCGCGCGGCCTTGGACGGCGCGTCGACGCCCCGCGTCAGCCACGGGTCCTGGGTCGCGATGCCGGTGGGGCACTTGTCGGTGTGGCACTTCTGCGCCTGGATGCAGCCGATGGACAGCATCGCCTCACGACCGACGTTGATCATGTCGACGCCGAGGGCGAAGGCGACGACCGCGTTCTCGGGCAGGCCGAGCTTGCCCGAGCCGATGAAGGTCACGTCGTCGGTCAGCCCCCGCTCGGCGAACGTGCCGTAGACGCGGGAGAAGCCCATCCGGAAGGGCAGCGACACCGAGTCGGAGAAGATCAGGGGGGCCGCCCCGGTACCGCCCTCGCCGCCGTCGACGGTGATGAAGTCGACCCCGCGGTCGCCCCGCGCCATGAGGGTGGCCAGCTCCTGCCAGAAGGCCATGTCCCCGACAGCACTCTTGATCCCGACGGGCAGACCGGTCTCGGCCGCGAGCAGCTCCACGAAGTCCAGCATCGAGTCGACGTCGTGGAAGGCGGTGTGCCGAGAGGGCGAGGCACAGTCCTTCCCGGCCGGGATGCCGCGGATCCCGGCGATCTCGGACGTCACCTTCGCACCCGGCAACATCCCGCCGAGGCCCGGCTTGGCGCCCTGGGAGAGCTTGATCTCTATCGCCCTGACCGGCGCCCCGGCGACCACTTTCTTGAGCCGGTCGAGGCTGAAGGTGCCGTCCTCGTTGCGGCAGCCGAAGTACGAGGTGCCGATCTGGAGAATCAGGTCACCCCCGTTGCGGTGGTACGGCGAGAGACCGCCCTCACCCGTGTTCTGCATCGTGCCCGCCAGCGCCGCGCCCTTGTTGAGCGCGGTGATGGCCGCACCGGACAGCGAACCGAAGCTCATCGCCGAGATGTTCACCACGCTCGCCGGCCGGAACGCCTTGGCGCGCCCGCGCGGCCCGCCCAGCACCTTGGCCGACGGCAGCGGAGCCTGGAGGTCGTGCGGATCGGGCAGCGGGCCCGCGAAGGTGCGCTGCTTCACATACGCGTGCCCCTGCACATGCTCGACGTCCATGTCGGTGCCGAACCCGAAGTAGTTGTTCTCGCCCTTCGCCGACGCGTAGATCCAGGTGCGCTGGTCCCGGCTGAACGGACGCTCTTCCTCGTTGGACGTCACGACGTACTGGCGCAACTCGGGCCCGATGGTCTCCAGCATGTACCGGGCGTGCCCGATCACGGGAAAGTTCCTGAGCAGTGCGTGCTTCTTCTGGACCAGGTCCCTCGCGGCCACCAGCGCCAACGCTGTGGCGGCCGCCGCACCTATGCTTCGAGCCCGCATGGACGTTCCTCTCCCTCGTGACGCATCGCACCGATCGCGCGACCGGCCTCGGCCCTGGACGCTCCGTCCACGGCTCCTTGTGTTGCAGTGACTCCCGGCGCCCCCGCGCCCTGGGTCCGGCGGTGCCTGCCGGTGGCGATGACGAGGCGTGCCTCGGTCATGAACGTCAGACTACCGATCTCGAAATCGGCGGCCGTGACCGCCGGTTCCGATCCGGGCCAACCCGCCGACGGCACAGTCGATCCGGCCCGGGCACCCGTCGCGTGCGAACGCGACGGGGCCCGCCCGCCCGGGCCGCCCTCAGGCACCATGTTCGGCCAACTCACCTTGATGTCGCGGTGGTTGGGGTTCCGGCCAGCGGCCTTGCCGCCTCCGCAAGGTCGTCCACGGCGTCACCGGGACCCCGCACGGGCCCGAGCCGACCGTGACCGCCGGTACCGGCCAGCGCGTCCCGCGCGGCCGTCCCCCGCCCGGCGAACTGCGCGAACCTCGCCGCTTGCCCACGGTCGATGCCCCCGTCAATTTCACCGCCCCTGCCTCTCGCACCGGAATTTCTCCACCCGGCCGGGGCGGGGGCCGCACCCGAAACCGACTCGTTTTCCCCTCGAGGGACACATGGCCGTCTCCCTAGCGTGGACGCCTGCCCCACCCCGTGACGGTGCGCGGTCATCCCGCACCGGGAGCCTCGCCGTGTCCGTCACGGGCCCCGACCAGGCCTGCAACACCCCCACTGGACCTTTGCATCAGCCCTGGGAGCAGTGATGACGCCTGCCAAGACGGCACGGGCGAACCGCGGTACGGGCAGAGCGGCCCGCGACGCCGCCGTGGCCTCGCAGTATCTGACGCCGGACGACGCGACCCGCTATGCCGAGTCGTACGAGGGCCACCGGCCCGCCACGCGCTACTACTGGTCTCGGCTGCATGTGGTCGACGAAGCCCTCCGTGACGCCCCGCACGGCCGTCTGCTGGACGTGGGCTGCGGGCCGGGCATGCTGATACGACGCCTTCTGGACCTCCGCCCCGAGGACTTCCGGATCACCGGCTGCGACCGCTCCGCGGCGATGATCGACGTCGCCGCCGCCCGGACGAAGGGCTTCGGCGACGTCGAGTTGCGCGTGGCGCGCGTCGAGGACATGCCCTTCCCCGACCGGCACTTCGATGTCGTCGTCGCCATGGGCGTCCTCGAGTACGCCGACGCCAACGCCGGGTTGCGTGAGATCGCCCGCGTGGTGCGGCCGGGCGGCCTGGTCGTGGTGACGATGCTCAATCCGCTGAGCCCGTACCGCCTGGTCGAATGGTTCGTCTACTGGCCGTTGGTGCGCGTACTCGGCCGCATTGAAGGGCTGTTCGGCCCACCGCGGCACGCGGCGGCCGTGTCCGGCATACGAGCGGTCCCCCTGGCCCGGCTCCGCCGGACGATGCGCGCCGCCGGGCTGGCGCCGCGTGACGCGGTCCACTACGACGTGACCCCCTTGGTCCCGCCGCTGGACCGACCGGTCCGCCGCTGGAACCAGAAGTGGCGCGACCATCCGGAAAGGACGGTGAGCAGGGGAGCCCGCCGCTGGCTCGGCACCGCCTACCTGGTGACGGCACGGCGCGAGGAAGCCGGTCCCGCACACTGACGGGGCACCGCCCGGCTCAGCGCACCCTCCCCCGCGGCTTCAACGGCACCCCGGGCAGGGCGGGCGCCGGGATCGGGGCGCCGTCGTAGCCCTTCACCTCGCCGAAGCGGGAGCCCGTCATCCAGTCCGAACGGGCCTGGTGGATCTCCTCGTTGGAGCGGCCCACGAAGTTCCACCACATCACGATCTCCTCCTCGAACGGCTCGCCGCCCAGCAGCATCACGGAGGCGTCGGAGGCGGCTCGGAGCGGGAGTTCGGTGCGGCCGCAGCCCAGGTACAGCATGGAGCCGGGGAGCACCGGTACGTCGTCCACGTGGGCCTCGCCCGCCATGGCGAGGACGGCGTACTCGAAGTCGGGGTTCAGCGGGAGCCGCGCCTCGGCGCCCTGCGCCAGGGTGAGGTCGGCGCCGACGATCGGGGTGTAGGTGCTGCCCGGTGACACCGCGCCGTCCAGCTCGCCCAGGATGACGGTCGCGTCGACGCCGGGCGCGGTGGCGTGGGGCAGGTCCGCGTGGTGCTGGAAGTGCGGTTCGACATGGCGGTGGGCGTCGGGCAGGGCGACCCACAGCTGGGCCCCGTGCAGGAAGCGGCTGTGCGACCGGGGGGTTTCCTCGGAGTGGCTGATGGCGCGGCCGGAGGTCATCAGGCCGAGCTCCCGGGGGCGTACGGTCTGGAGGCTGCCCAGGCTGTCGCGGTGCAGCACCTCGCCCTGGTGCAGCCAACTCACGGTCTGCAGGCCCATGTGGGGGTGGGGCGCCACCTGCATGCCGGGTTCGTCGGCGATGTCGTCGGGGCCGTAGTGGTCGACGAACGCCCAGGCCCCGACCATCCGGCGGCCCAGGTTCGGCAGCAGCCTGCGCACCTCGGTGGACTCGCCGAGCTGCACGGTGCGCGGCGAGAGAAGCTCGCGCACCGGCTCGGCCACGACGAAGCCACGTCCACCGCAGACGGAGAGCGCGGGCTGGCGATCGAGATTGCTCATGCGGTCAACCTATTCCCTCGCGGGGCACGGGGCCCCAGGTTCCTGGCACCAGCCTGCCAGGTCCCGGCGAGGGCCCGCAGCCCTTCACCTTTCAGCAGGTCAGACGAGCGTCGACGGGCGGGTGTTCGTTTACGCGGCCGGCGCCTGTCCGTCACCCCGGTTGCCTTGCGCCCTCCCCTCCCCCTCCTTTCCCACCGTCCCCACGACCCGACCGCCCGCGCACCCCGGGCGCCTCCTCGCGCCCCGCGCCCGCCCCGCCCGATGTTCTACATCATGTAGTAGGTTCTCGTGGCAGCCCCCGCCGCGCCCCGAGGCCGCGGCGTCCGGAGGCGGTGTTCTGCGTGCTCTTCAGGAGGCTGATCGACCGTGCCCCGCTGTGACATCCCGGACGACCTCCGGCCCATCGGCCCGCCCCGCGGCGGCCGGATCACCATCGTGTCCGCGAGCGTGGGCGCGGGGCACGACGGCGCCGCCGACGCGCTCGCCCTCCGGTTGGAGGCGGACGGGTTCCTGGTGGACCGGCACGACTTCCTCGACCTGCTGCCGGCCCGGCTCGGCCGCCTCCTCGCCGGCGTGTACCACCGGCTGCTCACCAGCGCGCCCTCCGGCTACCAGCGGATCTACGCCGCCACCGAACGCTCGGGCTCCCCGGGACCGGTCGTCCGCGCCCTGCTCCGCGGCGCCGAGAGGCGCACGCTCCGGGCGGTCGGGGCACGGTCGCAGGCGGTCGTGTCCACCTATCCGCTCGCCAGTCAGGTGCTGGGCGCGCTGCGGCGCGACGGGCGCCTGGGCGTTCCCGCATTCACCTATCTCACCGACTTCTCGGTGCACCCCCTGTGGGTCGCGCCCGGCATCGACGCGCACCTCGCCGCGCACCCGGTCCCGGCGGAGCAGGCCGCCGCGCTCGGCGCGGCCGGGGTGCGGGTGACCGGTCCGGTGACCGGGCCCCGTTTCGCCGCGGCCGACGAGGCCGAACGCCGGGACGCCCGTGACCTGTTCGGCCTCCCCCAGGACGCCCCGCTCGCCCTCCTGGTGGCGGGATCCTGGGGCGTGGGTCCGGTGCGTGAATCGGCCGCCGAGATACGGGACAGCGCCGCCGCCGAGCCGGTGATCGTGTGCGGGCGCAACACCGCGCTGGCCGAGCGGTTGCGCGCGGACGGGTTCCGGTACGTCCACGAGTGGATCGGGGACATGCCGCGGCTGATGCACGCCTGCGACGTACTCGTCCAGAACGCCGGGGGCCTCACCTCGCTCGAAGCGTTCGCCGGCGGGCTGCCCGTGGCCAGTTACCGGTGCATACCGGGGCACGGGCAGACCAACGCGGCCGCCCTGGACGAGGCGGGGCTCGCCGTGTGGATCCGCACACCCCAGGACCTCACCCCCGTCCTGTCCGACCTCGTCAAGGGGCCGCTCGGGGAGCGCCAGCGGGCGGCCGGGCTCGCCCTCATGTCGCCCGACCCCGGCCCGGCGGCCGTCATCGCCGCCGCGGCACTCCCCCAACCGCAGGTCGGCCGGAGGCGCCACCTCGCCGTCTCCCGGGGCAAGTTGGCGGCCGCCACGCTCACCGCGGCCCTCTCCCTCGGAGTCGGGGCGCCGCTCGCCCATGCCTACGCGTCCGACGGCGGGCGCCTGCCCCGCCTCGCCCACAGCCTTGTCGAAAGGTGCGAACTGTGAGTTCACGTACCGCCAGAACCGCGCTGCTCGTCGCGGCGGGGACGCTGCCCGCGCTCGCCGTCGCGCACGCGGCGCCGGCCGTCTTCGCCCTCGGCCCCGTGCGCAACCGGACCATGCCCGGTCTCTCCGGCGTCGGGCACCCGGACCACATCGCGCTGACCTTCGACGACGGACCCGACCACCTCTCGACGCCGCACTTCCTCCGGCTCCTCGAACGGGAGGGCGTGCGGGCCACGTTCTTCGTGCTCGGCTCGATGCTCGCCCGCTCACCCGGGCTCGCCAAGGAGATGGCGGCCGCCGGACACGAGATCGGGGTGCACGGCTGGGCGCACCGCCCGCTGGTGCTGCGCGGGCCCCGCGCCACCCGGGACGATCTCGAACGCGCCCGTGACCTGGTCGGCGAGGTCACCGGCGAGCGCCCCCGGCTCTTCCGGCCGCCGTACGGGGTGATGAGCACGGGGGCCCACCTGGCCTGCCACGAGCTCGGACTCACGCCCGTCCTGTGGACGGCGTGGGGTGAGGACTGGCGCCGCCGGGCGACGCCGCGCTCGGTGCACGACACGGTGATGCGTTCGCTGCGCGGCGGCGGCACGGTGCTGCTGCACGACTCCGACTGCACCTCGGCGACCGGCTCGTGGCGCACCACCCTGGGCGCGCTGCCGGGGCTCCTCGACGCCTGGCGGGCCCGGGGCTGGCGGACGGGACCGCTGCGCGACCACGGCTGCGAGCGCCTCTACGCGGCGTAGTAGCTTGGGTCCCGCCCGGTGGCCACCGGGCGCGGCAGGGACGAAGGGGTACGGACGTGGCGGACGACGGCGCCGGAACGGCCGGGCGGCGGGCGCCCGGTGAGCTGGAGAACGAGGTGCTCGCCGCGCTCTGGGCGGCCGGGGAACCCGCCGCCGCCGGCACGGTCCGCGAGCGCGTCGCCGGTGACCCCGCCTACACCACGGTCCTGACCATCCTGTCCCGGCTGTACGAGAAGGGCCTGGTCACGCGGGAGCGGGCGGGCCGGGGCTACCTCTACTCCCCCGTGCGGGACGAGGCGGGGCACGCCGCCGCGGGCATGCGGGCACTGCTGGAGAAGGGCGGCGACCGGGCCGCGGTGCTCGCCCGGTTCGTCTCCGAACTGGGCACCGAGGACGAAGAGATCCTCGAGCAGTTGCTGCGCGGGCACAAGGAGGGCTGAGCGGTGCGCGTCGCCCTCTGCACCCCTCTCGTGGTCGGCGCGGTGCTCGCGCTCGTGGCGCCCTGGGCCGGTGGCCGGCTGCCGCCGCGCCTGGCCGCCTGGCTCCTGACGCTGACCTCGCTGGTCGCGGCGGTCGGCACGGCCGGCGCCCTCGGCATGATGGCGTTCACGCTCATCGGGCAGATCCCGGCCGTGGCCGCGGAGGGTGAGTGGTCGCCGGGTCTGCTGGCGGCGCACACCCCGGTCAACCGGCTGGTCGCGGCGGTCTGCGCGCTGGCCGTGGCGGGCTGTGCGGGGGCGTTGGCGGTGAGCGCCTGGCGGCAGGGCGTGGTGTGGCTGGCGGCCCGCCGGGAGTGCCGCGCGCTGCCGGCGGGCAGCGGGCTCGCGGTGGTCGACGACCCCGTACCGCAGGCGTTCGCGCTGCCGGGATCGCCGGGACGCGTCGTGGTCTCGTCCGGGATGCTGCGGGCCCTGAGCACGGACGAGCGCACGGCGCTGCTCGCGCACGAGCGGGCCCATCTGCGCCACCGCCACCATGTGTTCCTGCTGGTGCTGCGCCTGGCGGCGGCGCTCGATCCGATGCTGCGGCCGGTCGCGCGGGCCGGGAGTCTCGCGGTGGAGCGCTGGGCCGACGAGGAGGCCGGCGCCCTGGTGGGCGACCGGACGCTGGTGGCCCGGGCGGTCGCGCGGGCGGCCCTCGCGGCCAAGCGGGCCCCGCGCCACTCGCTCGCCGCGACCGGCGGTCCCGTACCGCAGCGTGTGCGGGCGCTGCTGGCTCCGCCGCCGCCCTTCCGCCGCGATCTGGTCGTGGCGCACGCGCTGCTCATGGTGATCTGCTGCTTCAGCCTGGCGCTGTCCGCCGACGACATGGACCAGCTCTTCGACACCGCGTCGCCCGGCCACGCGTACGCGGCCGGGCGGCCCCACCACCACCGTCACCACGAGGGCTGAGGCTCAGGTGGCCAGCAGGCCCCGGCCCAGCCAGTCGGAGGAGTCCTTCACACCCGGCAGGGCGTAGAAGTAGCCGCCGCCGGTCGGGGAGATGTAGTCGACGAGCGGCTCGTCGATGAGCCGCTCCTGGGTCGCCTCGAACTGCCGCTTGACGTCCTGCTGGTAGCTGCAGAAGACCAGGCCCATGTCGAGGTTGCCGACGTTGTCGATGCCCCGGTCGTAGTTGTAACCCCGGCGCAGGATGCGGGTGTTGTCCGTCTGCGGGGTCCTGGGGTTGGCGAGGCGTATGTGCGCGTTCATCGGGATCGCGGTGCCGTGCGGGTCCTTGGCGTACTGGGGGATGTCGGTCTCGGCGGCGCCGTCGAGCGGGGCGCCGGTGTCCTTGCGGCGGCCGAACATCTTCTCCTGCTCGGTGAGCGAGACCCGGTCCCAGAACTCGACGAGCATGCGGATCACCCGGATGACCTGGTAGCTGCCGCCGACCGCCCAGGAGGGCTCGCCCAGCGCGTCGCCGACCCAGATCAGGCGGTCGGTCTCACGCGAGGACTTCACGTCCGGGTTGACGATGCCGTCCTTGAAGCCGAGCAGGTTGCGCTGGGCGCCGGTGGGGCGCGGCGCGTTCTGGAAGCCGTCGATGCGCCACTTGATCTGCATGGCGCCGCGGGTGTGCCGGGCGATGTCGCGCAGGGCGTGCAGGACCACGTCCTGGCGGGCGCCGCAGATCTGGAGCGAGAGGTCGCCGTGGCATTCGGCGGCCTTGAGGTTGTCGTTGGGGAAGGTCCGCATGGGCGTGAGGCGCACCGGCTTGGCCTTGGCGAGTCCGTACCGGTCGTCGAAGAGCGAGGCGCCGACGCCGACCGTGACGGTCAGCTCGTCGGCGGGGACGACCGGGCCGAGGATGCCGTTGTCGGACGGCGGGGCGCCGACGCCGAGGTCGGCGGGGGCGCCGCCGGCGGTCAGGAAGCGGGCCCGTTCGGTGATGGTGCGCAGCAGGTCGCCGAGGTCCTTGCGGCTCTCGGCGATGACGTCCAGGGAGACGAAGGTGGCGGCCGCGGGCTGCGGGGTGAGGATGCCGGCCTGGTGGGCGCCGTGGAAGGGGACCGTGCCGCCGTCGCTGGCGCCGTCCGCGTGTGCCGGGGCCGTACCGGCCTGGCTGAGCGCGAATCCCCCGCCGGCCAGGACGGCACCGGCCGCGCCCGCGCCCAGGGCCGTCTTGACGAACGAGCGCCGTCCGGCGGGGCAACCGCCTTGCGGGGCGGGGGTTTCGGCGGGCATGTCGGGGTTCCCTTCGGGGCGTGCGGCAGATCGTTCGGCGGGCATCAGGCGGACTTCCGGATCTCCAGGAGGTCCGGCACCGGGGCCAGGTCCTCGAGGAGCTGGCCGGTCGCGCCGTTGAGCCGGGCGCGGGCGGTGGCGTCCAGCTTGTCGACGGGCGTCCAGGCCTGGTCGTGGTGGGCGGCGTCGAGCAGCTTCTGCACCCGGTCGATGTCGCCGTCGACCCTGGGCAGGAGCTGGGCGTCGCGGGAGGCGAGCAGCGGGCGCAGGACGCCGAGGAGCTCGCGGGTACCGGCGAGGTTGGCGTCGGCGGTGGCGAGGGAGGTTCCGCTGCCCTGGTCGGCGTCGCCGGTCAGCTCGAACTGGAGGGTGTTCTCCAGGATCTCGTGGGTGCGCAGCGGCAGGTCGCCCGGGTCGAAGTCCTGGGTGGGGAACGCCTTCTGGAGACCCGCCGCGTCCTCGGCGAGGCGGGCCGCGGGGGCGGCGAGGTCGCCCGCCGCCTGGCCGTGCCACAGGCCGTACTCGACCCGGTGGAAGCCCGTGAAGTCCTTGTCGTTCACGCCGTCGGGGCGACCCGCGGTGCGTCCGTTGATCTTCTTGTCGAAGTCCTGGAAGGTGCCGTAGGCGGCACCGAGCGAGGAGTAGGTGCGGTGCGCGGTGAGCCAGTCGGTGCGCGCGGCGTCCAGATTGCCGCCCGCGATGTCGTCGCTGAGCTGCTTGGTCTGGGCGACCAGGGTGGCCAGGTTCTGGTTCACGTAGCTCTTGTACGCGGTCAGGGGCGCGGCCAGGTCGGCCTCGGAGACCGGCACGACCGCCTTGGCCGCGCCGCCGCCGCTGACGCGTACGGAGGCGGAGGTGACGGCCTTGCCTCCGGTCGGCACGCAGCGCCAGGCGTAGGAGCCGCCCGCGACGGTGGCGACGAGGTCACGGGTGGTGCCGGGGGCCAGGCCCTCGATCTCGCCGTACACCGCGTTGCTCGCCGGGTCGATGAGGTAGACCTCGGAGGCCTTGTCGCCGGTGTTGTGCATCTGGAAGGTCTGGCGGCCGGGCTTGGGCGCGCTGAATCCCTTGCCGCACTCCTTCTCGGACACCGCGACGGTCTGGGCGTCGGCGGGCTTGGACCCGCTGAGGGCGACGACGGCGCCCGCGATGACGGCGGGTACGGCGACGACCGCGACCGGGACCACCCAGGCGGGCCGCCGTCGCGCGGGCACCCCGGCTGCGGCGGGTTCACCCTCGGCGGGTTCCGCTGCCTTGGCAGGCTTCTCGGCCACCGTGCGTACGCCCCGGACGAACAGGGTCATCACGACGGCGAGGTAGCCGACGTAGGCGACGACCTGGAGCCAGGTCATCGTCGGCGTCAGGTTGAACACGCCCTGGACGAGGGTGCTGTACCAGGCGCCCGGGTCGATGCTCTGGCTCAGGTCAACGGCGTACGCGGACTTGCCGGGCAGCACCCCGCCCTCCTGGAGATCCCGCAGGCCGTAGCCGAGCACTCCGGCGGCGATGACGATGAGCACGGCGCCGGTGGCGGTGAAGAACTTCGTGAGGTTGATCTTCAGGACCCGGCGGTACAGGCCCCAGCAGAGCCCGGCGGCGATGACGATGCCGACCCCGGCGCCGATCATCGGGCCCGCCGACTCGCCGGCGGCGCGGGCCGTGGTCCACAGGAACAGGGCGGTCTCCAGGCCCTCGCGGCCGACCGCGAGGAACGAGGTGACGACGAGCATGCCCGCGCCCATGGCCAGCGCTCCGGTGACCTTCTCCTTGATCTCGCCGGAGAGGCTGCGGGCCGAGCGGCGCATCCAGAACACCATAGCCGTGACGAAGGCGACGGCGACCACGCTGAGCGTGCCGCCGAACGCTTCCTGGGCGGTCCCGGACATGCTGGCGGCGGTGAAGGTGAGCACCGCGCCGAAGCTCATCGCGAGCGCGACCGCGGCGAGCACGCCGGTCCACACCTGGGGCAGGCGGGACTTGGCCTCGGCGCGCACCAGTGTCGCGACCAGGATCGAGACGATCAGCCCTGCCTCAAGCCCCTCCCTCAATCCGATCAAGAAGCTTGGAAACGCGTCGTCCCACATGCCGTTCTCCCCAGCCCTGCAAAGGCGTGCCTCGCCTCAGTTAGCGAAGGCATACCTTAATCACAGAGCCTGTGAGACGTCTACACAGGTGTAGTCAAGTGGTTTCCACGGGGTGGTCGGGCAGCGATCGCGGCCCCACCGGCCGGGTGCGGGGCCGGCGCCCCGCGGACGGTTTTGGCCCGGCGCGTGCTGGGCCGCGCTCCGGGCCCACCCCCTCCCCCCGGCGCCCACAGCTCCATCGTCTACAGTCGCGTAGACATTCACCGGGTGGCGATCACTCCCGGATCGGACTCATGGGCCCAACCATGCCCGCATCAGGGGCGGTTGAGGGCTGGGCGCGCTGCGCCGGGAGGGCAGGAACGACGATGGGGCAGCCGAGCAGCGAGGCGACGACCAGGCCCGCACCACGGGGAGGGACCCGCCGGGCCGCACGCGCGGGCGACTCCGCCTGGAGCAAGGTGCCCGAGGTCACCGTCCTGTTCTGGATCGTCAAGGTGCTCACCACCGGCATGGGCGAGACCGCGTCCGACTTCCTCGGCCGCACCCTCGGCCCGATCCCGGCCGGAGGGCTCGGACTCGCGGGCCTGGTCATCGCGCTGGTGGCGCAGTTCCGCAGCGACCGGTACCGGCCGTGGACGTACTGGTCGGCGATCGTGATGGTCAGCGTGTTCGGCACGATGGCCGCCGACGTCGTGCATGTGGTGGTCGGCATTCCCTACACGGTCTCCACGGTCGCCTTCACCGTGGCGCTGGCCGCCGTCCTCATCGCCTGGTACGCCGGCGAGCGGACGCTGTCGATCCACAGCATCCGCACCCGCCGCCGCGAGGTCTTCTACTGGGCGACCGTGCTCGCGACCTTCGCGCTGGGCACCGCGGTCGGCGACCTGACGGCGGGCACGCTGAAGCTCGGCTACCTCGCGTCGGGCTTCCTCTTCGCCGCCCTGATCTCCGTGCCCGCCCTGTCCGGCCGCTTCCTCGGGCTCAACGCGGTGGCCGCCTTCTGGTGGGCGTACGTCCTGACCAGGCCGCTCGGCGCGTCCTTCGCCGACTGGATGGGCGTCCCCACCACGCGCAACGGGCTCGGCTGGGGCACCGGCCCGGTGACGCTGGCCCTGATCGTCCCGATCGTCGCCCTGGTCGCCTACCTCGCGGTCAGCCACAAGGACACCCCGCCCGAGCAGCCCGCCGCCTGACCGGAGCCCACTTCCGCGCCCCGCAAGATGGTGGAATGTTCAACAACACCGCGGTGTTGAGCGGGGTGCACGGCCCCGGCATCCGGGGCCCGGGACAGGACGAGCCGATGACCGCCGTACGCAGTGAAGCACCCGACAGCTACTACGAGTTCGGGACCCCCGCCGAGCGCTGGGAGCGGGCCCGGATGTTCTTCGAGGCCAAGGAGTACGTCACGGCCGCGGACATCCTGACCGGCCTGGTCGCCGAGGTGCCCGAGCAGGTGGCGCCGCGCCTGCTGCTCGCGCGGGCCTACTACCACTCGGCCCGCCTGCGGAAGGCGGAGGCGGAACTGCGCACGGTCCTCGAACGCGACCCCGTCGAGCAGTACGCCCTGCTCATGCTGGGCCGCACCCTGGAGCGCCAGGGCCGCCCGGTCGAGGCGGCGCCGTACCTGCGGGTGGCCGCGGCCATGGCGGGCGACCTCCCCGCCCCCGACCGAGCCTGAGGGCGCGGGGCGCCCCTCGTCGGCGAGGGGCGCCCGTCGGGCAGCACTTTCCGGCCAACCCGACTGCACCCAGTGACAGCTTCATCACGCTGTGCCACATTGCTGCGCATGAACCAATCCGCCGTTTTCTGCACCGTCGTACCTCCCCACATCCTCGAGCACCTCGCCCAGCACGAGGACCCCGCCCTGCACGAGCCCGCGCGCCGCACCCTGGAGCACGACTCCCTGCTGCGCACCCAGCGCCGGATCACCACCGTCCGCGGCGCCGCCGCCCCCGCCGGCACGCCGTCCGACAAGCCCCAGCGCACCATCTACGACGCCGGGCACCTGGAGACGCTGCCCGGCAGGAAGGTGCACGCCGAGAGCGATCAGCCCTCGGCCGACGCCACCGTCAACCGGGCGCACGCGGGCCTGGGTGCCACGTTCGAGTTGTATCTCAAGGCCTACGGACGCCACTCCATCGACGGCTCGGGGCTGCCGCTGAACGCGAGCGTGCACTACGGCGCGAAGTACGACAACGCCTTCTGGAACGGCGAGCGGATGGTGTTCGGCGACGGCGACGGCGAGCTGTTCCTCGACTTCACGCTGCCGGTCGACGTCATCGGCCACGAACTGACCCACGGCGTCACGCAGTACACCGCGAACCTGGAGTACTTCGGCCAGTCGGGCGCGCTCAACGAGTCCGTGTCCGACGTGTTCGGCTCGCTGATCAAGCAGTACGCGCTGGGCCAGAGCGCCGACCGGGCGGACTGGCTCATCGGCGCGGGGCTGCTCGGCCCGGACGTCCACGGCGACGCGCTGCGCTCGATGAGGGCCCCCGGCACGGCGTACGACGACCCGCGGCTCGGCAAGGACCCGCAACCGGCCGCCATGGACGACTACGTGCGCACGAGCAGCGACAACGGCGGGGTGCACATCAACTCGGGCATCCCCAACCACGCCTTCTACCTGGTGGCCACGGCACTCGGCGGCAACGCCTGGGAGCGGGCCGGGAAGATCTGGTACGCCGCGCTCACCGGCGGCGAGCTCGCGGCGGACGCCCAGTTCGCCGACTTCGCCCGGCTGACCGCGGCGACGGCGCGCGGCCTGTTCGGCGAGGGCGACGAGATCGGGGCGGTGCTCAAGGCCTGGTCCCAGGTCGGCGTGCCGGCGACCTGACGCGGGCACGCTCCACGACCGGCCGGGCGCACGGGACCGTCGCGCGCGTCTCGTCCCGCACGTCCTCGGCATCAAAGGCGTCCGGATCGCGCTGGGGCGCGCGGTCGATCAGCCGCCCGGCCGGTCGCAGCAGCAGGTGCACGGCGAGCACGGTGACGGTGCCGAGCAGCGCGAGGTCGAGCCGGCCCGAGGCCGCGAGCACCCCGAGCGCCGCCGAACACCACAGGGTGGCGGCGGTGTTGAGGCCGTGGACGGAGGCGCCGTCGCGCAGGATGACGCCTCCGCCCAGGAAGCCGACGCCGGAGACGACGTAGGACGCGACCCGGGTGGGGCTGCCCGCGTCGCCGACCGCCTCGCTGTAGAGGACGAACAAGGTGGCCCCGGCGGCGACGAGGGCGTTGGTGCGCAGCCCCGCGGTGCGGGCGCGCCACTGCCGCTCGACGCCTACCAGGGCGCCGCAGCCGACGCCGACGGCGAGCCGCAGGGCGAAGTCGAAAGTGGTGAGGGTGGACACGGGGAGCTCCTCTCACCCGGCCGGGACCGGCCGGACGCACCGGCCCGGCGGCGCGTCGTGGGCGCTACCGCCGACCGGAGGGGTGTGGGGACGGGGAGCGGGGGGACCGTCGCCGGTCCGCGCCGCTGTGACTTCGCTCCATGTCCTCACCCCCTTCCCGGGCTCCTGGTCCCGCTGGGGACCGGCTGTCGACCCTACCCGCTATTTGCATATCTGCGCAAATACCCGGGTGCCGGACCGCCCCTCACTTCCCGTACACGGCCACGAAGTCCCGGGTCGCCTGGTTGTAGTAGCGCTCGGGCGGATTCTCGAAGTCGAGCAGGTTGGTGGGCTTCGGGTCGGCGGGGTCCTGCGCCGGGTCGTAGCTCATGAAGGAGGGCCAGGCGCGGTTCATGTCGAGCGGCATCGCCCGCACGGCCCCCGCCTGCTGCATGAGTTCGGCGAGGCTCCGGGCGGTGAGCGCCTGCCCGACGACCATGATGACGTCGCCCTGCGCCGTCACACCGACCCCCGAGCGCTCCACGAACATCCGGCTCTGGTCGGTGGCGCCCCACTTGGAGTCGACGTCGATGTCGGGCACGACCCTGCCGTTGTCGACCATGAGCTCAAGACACTGGCGTACGCCGACCACGTCGCGCGTCATCGCCATGTCACGCCCCCACACGCCGATCCTGATCGAGCCGTCCCGGTAGAAGACCTCCGAGGCCGCGCCGTCGCGCAGCCTCCCCGCCGTCTCGCCGTCGAGGTAGAAGCCGCCGCGCGAACCACCGTCGGTGATCTTGAAACCGCCGTTCCATGTGGCGAGGAGGCCGGTGCGCCTGCCCTTCGGGATGGTGGGCGGCACGGAGAACGTGCCGCCGGGCTCGCGCACTCCCGGGTGCAGTTCGAAGCGGGCCTTCGTACCGCTGATCCAGGCGACGGCCGCCTGATAGGAGGTGTGGTCGCGGTCGGGCCGTACGTAGGTGCCCTGCACCACGGGTTCACCGTGCGCGGCGCTCAGGACCCGCCACACGCCCTCCCCCGGCAGCGCCGGGGCGACCAGCGGCCGCATCGGGGCGCGCAGCGGGATCTCCTGGTGGCGGACCGGCACGGCCGGGGCCGTCGCCTTCATCCGGGCCAGCGCCTCACCCGGCAGGTCCCCGCCCACCTGCGGCGGGTCGAGTTCGTACTGGAGGTTCTCCAGCTTGTCGACGACCGGACCGAGCCGGTGTTCGCGGGCCCAGCCGGCCAGCCGCGCCGCCGTGCTGTCGTCACCGGGGTAGGTCAGCGCCTCCCCCACCGAGTAGCCGAGGGTGCCGACACAGAGCACGCCCACCGCGAGCGCGCCGCGGGTGGCCAGCCTGCGCCGCTTGAGCTGATGCGGCGTCAGTGCGCTCCGGGGCCGCCACGGCACCAGGCGCCGTCGGCGGGGTGGTGCCGCGTCGCGCGGGGCCATCGGGTCGGGTCCGTTCCGTTCGCCCTCGACGCCGCCGCCGTTCGGCCGTCCCGACCTGTGCGCCATGTCGCCCTCTCTCGGCCTGCTCGGGACCTCGCGGTCCATCGCACGGAGGTCTCGCTCCTCCGCGGACGACAGTCGTGAGTCGGCCGCCGTGCCGTTTCACAACCTAAGCGCGCTTTTCCGACATATCGACCGGGGCCGGGCGACCGGATTACCCTCTGGCCGCCGCCGGCGCGCACGACGCTGCGTGAGGTGATGGGGTTTCATCCGGCCCGGAGCAGGGGGCGGCTGCCGGTGGGCGGAGCTGTCGGACACGGCCGCAGGGACGATCTCCCGGCCGTGCGGTGAACCTCTCGGAGCCCGCGCACCGCGCCGCCCGGGCCTGCGGCAGGCCACCTGCCGACTACACGACCGAGGACGCCCCGTCGGCCCCGAAGGGGGCCTGGCCGAGCGGCCCCGAAGACACCAACGGCCCTTCCCCCGTGGGAAGTTCGAGCTCGGGACGGTCCCACATCACCGCGGGCGGGCGGGCCACGACAGTACCGACGCGCCGCGCCCCCACGCCGAGGTAGAAGCCCTCGGCGGGCGGATGGGAGACGATCCGCACGCCGGCCAGTCCGGCCGCGCGCGCCTCGCGCTTCATGTGGTCCATGAGGAGGCGCCCGATCCCCCGGCCCTGTGCGTCGTCCGCGACGAACATCAGGTCCAGTTCGGGCGGGCTCAGGACCAGCGCGTAGAAGCCGAGGATCCGGCCGTCCTGGCCGACGGCGACATGGACCCGATGGGTCTCGATGTAGTCCGGGCCCACCCGGTATCCGGCGATCATCGGCGCGTACGGGCCCTCGTAGGCGCTGGAGGTGCGGACCAGGCGGGTCAGCCGTCTGGCGTCGCGGGCGCTCGCCCGGCGGACGCTCGCCCCGGCGCGCTCGTCGCGGCCCCCACCCGTAACGCGTGAAGTCATGAGGAGAGTATTACTCACCGGATCTGCGCCCCTCCTTCCGGGCCGGGCCGCACGCCTGCGCCCCCGCCCGGCGCCGCGACCAGGACCTCCCCGGCCGGGGTCCGGTAGTAGAGGACCGAGCGGCCCGAGCGGCGCCGTCCGACCAGCCCGGCGTCGAGCAGGATCCTGAGGTGGCGGCCCACCGAGCCGAGGCCCTGGCCGGTGAGCGCCACCAGGTGGCTCGTGCTCTTCGGGGCGTCGAGCAGGGCGAGCACGCCCGCGCGGGCCGGTCCCAGCAGCGCGCCCAGGGCCTGGGGCGCCGCCGGCCGGGCGGGCTCGGCGAGCGCTCCCGCACACGAGTAGACGATGCCGTAGTGCCCCCGGTCGTCCCAGGTGACCCAGCAGGGGCGCGGGGTGACCGGCAGGAACAGCAGGTGGGCCGCCGAGATGTCCCGCGGCGGGCGGTCCTGCACGTTGATCTGGAGCCGGCTGTCGCCGAGCCAGCGCATCCCGGGCCGCATGTCGTCGAGCACCGCCGCCCAGCCGCCCCGGCTCAGTTGCCCGGTGCGCGCGATGATGTCGGCCTCCATGATCCGGCGCCGCCGGGCCCAGTCCGGGCCCACCACCCGCGTCCACAGCCAGTCGAGCAGGTCCGCGGTGCGGTGCTGGAGATCGGGGCCGCGCAGGGAGGCGGGCAGCGGGCCGCCGATCGTCTCGGCGAGGTCGGCGTGCACGACCGCGGCCGGGGTGTCCCTGATCTCCGCCAGCTCCTCGTGGAACGACCGCTCACCGTCACCGGTCGGTGTCGGCACGAGATAGTCCGCCGTCCAGTGGGCGCTGCGCACGGCGCGCACGAGCCGCGCGGTGACCGGGTCGGCCGCCAACCGCGCCCGGAACGCGGGCAGATGGGCATCGAACCAGGCCCGCTCGCCGGGGTGGCGGGCCACCGGGGCGAGGAGCGCGAAGAGGGTGGCCGTGGTCTCGGCCAGCGGCGAGACCAGGAACCGGCTGCCCGCGAGCGTGTCCGCGCCGACCTGCCACCACCCCATGTTTCGCCTCCCCGCGCAACAGTAACGTCCGCGCGGTACGCACCCCGAGACTCCCCGTCATGCCCACCTACCGCGGCCTGCTGCGCACCCCGGAATTCACTCCGTTCTTCCTCGTCTGCTCCCTCCAGGTCGCCGCGGCGACGGTCAGCGGCCTGGCACTGGCCACCCTCGTCTACGCGGCGACCGCCTCGCCGCTGCTCTCGGCGCTGAGCATGTTCGGCACCTCCTTCACCCAGGTGATCGGAGCCGGCCTGCTGATGTCGGCGGCCGACCGCGTCGCACCACGCGCCGCGACGACCGCGATCGCGCTGACCTGCGCGGTGAGCACCGCCGTGCTCACCGTCCCGGGCCTGCCCGTCGGCGCGGTGTTCGCGGTGCTGCTCTGCCAGGGCCTGGTGACCTCGGTGGGCGGCGGCGTCCGGTACGGGCTGCTCGACGAGATCCTGCCGAGGGCGCATTACCTCCTGGGCCGCTCGGTGCTCAACATGGGCACGGGCCTCACGCAGATCTGCGGATTCGCCCTCGGCGGCGTCCTCGTGGCCGCCCTCTCCCCGCGCGGCACCCTGCTCGCGGGCGCCGCCCTGTACGCGGCCGCCGCGGGCGTCGCCCGCCTGCGCCTCGCCCCGCGCCCGCCGCGGGCCTCGGGGCGGCCCTCGGTCAGCCAGACATGGCGCGTCAACTCCCGCCTGTGGGCGGACGGTTCACGCCGCCGCCTCTACCTCGCCCTGTGGGTGCCGAACGGCCTGGTCGTCGGCTGCGAATCGCTCTTCGTGCCGTACGCACCCGACCACGCGGGGCTGCTCTTCGCCTCGGCGGCGCTGGGCATGCTCACCGGGGACACCGTCACCGGCCGCTTCCTGCCCCCGGGTTGGCGCGCCCGGCTCGCCACCCCGTTCCTGCTGCTCCTCGCCGCGCCCTATGCGGCCCTGGCCGCGCACCCGCCGCTGCCGGTGATCGTCGCTGCCGTGTCGCTGGCCTCCGTCGGATACGCGGCGAGCCTGCTCAACCAGGAGCGGCTGATGGCCCTGGTCCCGGACCGCATGACGGGCCAGGCCCTGGGGCTGCACACCAGCGGGATGCTCACGTTCCAGGGTGTGGGCGCCGCCCTCGCGGGCACGGCCGCCCAGCGGACCTCGCCCGGGACGGCCATGGCGGTGATGGCGGCGGCGTCGATCGTGGTGACGCTGCTGCTCACGGCGGGATCAGGCCGAATTCGCGGTCGCCGGGGGCCCGTTGAGGCCCGGGGCCGCGCACCGCAGCCCGTGTCCGAGGCGTGAGGCGGGCATGGCCGATACCGCGTGGTGTCGGCAGGACGCGAAGGCCACGGGGTAGATAGGGGTCATGACCGACCATCTTCTGTCGCCCGCCCTCTACGTCTTAATGATCGTCCTGGTCATGAAGGTCATGGACGGGTTGCCCCAGCTCACGTTCAGTCCGCGCAGGCCGCCGAGGGTGGCGGTCGGTCTCTGGCTGATCGTGGCGGTCCCCTCCCTGCTCCAGTTCGCGTTCCCGGGGATCTACGACGCCCTGCACCGCGACTCCGACCAGATCATCGACCACGGCCAGTGGTGGCGGGCGTACACCTCCTTCATGGTGCAGGACGGCGGGGTCGGCGGAACCGCGTTCAACCTCTTCGTCCTGGCCCTGATCGGCTACGCCGCCGAGCGCGTGTGGGGCACCCGCATGCTGCTGGCGCTCGTGCCGGCGCTCCTGCTCGTGTTCAGCGTGGACACCTTCCTGGTCCACGGGCCGCCCGGGGGCGGCAACTCGGGCCTGACCTTCCGCCTCGCCACCAGCATCGCCGGGCTCGCCCTGCTGACCCGCCCCGGGCGGCGCCACTCGCTGCTCGCCGCCGCCATCTGCGTGGACGGCGCGGTCCTGCTGCTGCTCGGCGACGGCCACGGCGAACCCATGATCACCGGCATCGTCGCGGGTCTGCTCGCGGCCCTCGTGCAGCGCCGCTGGCCGCGCGTGTGGAAGCCGGTCGCGGCCGACCCGGCGGCGGTGCGACCGGGCGGGCGCGCCCCCGAGGACGCCCCGGAACCGGAGCGCGACCTGGAGGGCCACTGAGTCCAACCCCCGTACAGAACGGGGAGATTGACTGAGAGCGCACTCCAACTCGTAGCGTCTTAGGCATGACCCACTCCGCACAGCACACTCCCCAGCACGCCATCGGATCCGGATTCGGGGCCCACAGCACCACCACGGACGTCCTGGCCGGGGCCGACCTCACGGGGCGGCTCGCCCTCGTCACGGGCGGATACTCGGGGCTCGGCCTGGAGACGACACGTGCGCTCGCCGGGGCGGGCGCACGCGTCGTGGTGCCCGCCCGCCGGCTCGATGTGGCCCGCGCCGCCGTGGCGGGCCTGCCCGGCGTCGAGGTCGACGCGCTGGACCTCGCCGACCTCGACAGCGTGCGCGCCTTCGCCGACCGCTTCCTCGCCACCGGCCGCGCCCTCGACATCCTGGTCAACAGCGCCGGGGTGATGGCCTGCCCCGAGACCCGGGTGGGGCCGGGCTGGGAGGCCCAGTTCGCCACCAACCACCTCGGGCACTACGCGCTGGTCAACCGGCTGTGGCCGGCCCTCGCCGCGGGCGGGGCCCGGGTCGTGTCGGTCTCCTCCCGCGGCCACCAGCTCTCCGCCATCCGCTGGGACGACCCGCACTTCACCCGGGGCTACGACAAGTGGCAGGCGTACGGGCAGGCGAAGACGGCCAACGTGCTGTTCGCCGTCCACCTCGACGCCCTGGGCCGGGACGCGGGCGTGCGGGCGTTCTCGCTGCACCCGGGCGAGATCAACACGGCACTCGTCCGCCACGTGTCCGACGAGGAGCGCGTCGCCGCGGGCTGGGTCGACGAGCAGGGCAACTGGTCGCTCGACTTCAAGACCCCCGAGCAGGGCGCCGCCACCCAGGTGTGGGCGGCGACCTCCCCGCGGCTCGCGGGCCTGGGCGGCGTCTACTGCGAGGACTGCGACCTCGCGGAGCCCGCGGCGCCGGGCGCGAACGGCGTCGTCGGGGGCGAACTCGACCACGACGCGCTCACCCCCGGCGTCCGCCCGCACGCCACCGACCCCGAGCAGGCCGCCCGGCTGTGGGCGCTCTCGGCCGAGCTCACCGGCGTCGACGCGTTCGCGGCCTAGGGACGGGGTCCTCAGCCGCGGTACGTCTCCAGGAGGCGCAGCCACACCTCGCTGATCGTCGGGTACGAGGGGACCGCGTGCCACAGGCGCTCCACCGGGACCTCTCCCGCGATGGCCACCGTCGCCGAGTGGATGAGCTCGCCGACGCCGGGGCCGACGAAGGTGACACCGAGCACGACGCTCCGGTCCTCGTCGACGATCATGCGGGCCCGGCCGCGGTAGTCGTCGGCGTACAGACCGGCTCCCGCCACGCCGCTCATGTCGTAGTCGACACAGCGCACCCGGTGCCCCGCGGCCTGCGCCTCGGCCAGCGTGAGCCCGGCCGAGGCGGCCTCGGGGTCGGTGAAGACGACCTGCGGGACGGCCGCGTGGTCGGCCGTCGCGGCGTGCGCGCCCCAGCGGTCGCTCTCCAGGACCGGAGCCCCGGCGGCGCGGGCCGCGATGGCCGCTCCGGCGATCCGGGCCTGGTACTTGCCCTGATGGGTGAGGAGCGCACGGTGGTTCACGTCGCCGACCGCGTACAGCCAGTCGCTTCCCTCGACGCGGCAGGAGTCGTCGACGGGCAGCCAGGAGCCCGGTTCGATGCCGATGGTGTCCAGGCCGATGTCGTCGGTGCGCGGCGCGCGGCCGGTGGCGAAGAGGATCTCGTCGGCCTCCAGCCGCTCGTCGCCCTCGGGGCCGCGCACCGACACCGTCACCGCGCCGGTCGCCACGTTGCGTACGACACCGGTGACCGAGGTGCGCATGCGCAGCTCCGCGCCCGCCTCGCGCAGCGCGTCGGCGACCAGCTCCCCGGCGAAGGGCTCCATCCTGGGCAGCAGCCCGTCGCCGCGCACCAGCAGCGTCACCTCGGCGCCGAGGGCCTGCCAGGCGGTGGCCATCTCGACCGCCACCACTCCCCCGCCGACCACCACGAGCCGGCCCGGCACCTGCTGGGCGCTGGTGGCCTCGCGGCTGGTCCACGGGTTCACGTCGGCCAGGCCGTCGAGGTCGGGGAGCTGGGCGCGGCTGCCCGTGCACACGGCGACCGCGTGCCGGGCGGTGAGGACGTGGTGCTCGCCCTCGGGGCTGGTGACGCTGACCTTGCGGGTGCCGTACAGGCGACCGTGGCCGCGGTAGAGGTGGGCGCCGATGCCGTCGAGCCAGGCGACCTGGCCGTCGTCCTTCCAGTGGGAGGTGTACTCGTCGCGGTGGGCGAGGACCGCCTGCGCGTCGAGCGGGCCCTGCACCGCCTGGCGCAGCCCCGGCACCCTGCGGGCCTCCGCACGGGCGACGACCGGGCGCAGCAGCGCCTTGCTGGGCATGCAGGCCCAGTACGAGCACTCGCCCCCGACCAGTTCGCTCTCCACCACCGCACAGCTCAGGCCGGCCGCCCGCACCCGGTCGGCGACGTTCTCGCCCACCGGCCCCGCGCCCAGCACCACCACGTCGTATTCCTCGGCTTCCGTCATGGGCCCAGTCTGGTGTGCGGTGTACACGGAGGCCACAGGGGGCACCCGCCCAGGATGGAATACCGCGTCGGCGAACGCGGTTGTGCGAGGCGGCCCCACCCCCCGGGGCCGGGAAGAGGTGTAAGTGATGGCGACTGTCGAGCTGACCAAAGAGAACTTCGACTCGGTCGTGTCCGACAACGGATTCGTGCTGATCGACTTCTGGGCCTCCTGGTGCGGCCCGTGCCGGCAGTTCGCCCCGGTGTTCGAGGCCGCCTCCGAGCGCCATGAGGATCTGGTCTTCGCGAAGGTGGACACGGAGGCCCAGCAGGAGCTGGCGGCGGCCTTCGAGATCCGGTCGATTCCGACCCTGATGATCGTCCGGGACAACGTGGCGGTCTTCGCGCAGCCCGGCGCGCTGCCCGAGGCCGCCCTTGAGGACGTCATCGGACAGGCCCGCGGCCTGGACATGGACGAGGTCCGCAAGTCGGTCGAGGCGGCGCAGCAGCAGTAGCCCCGCCCCCGCCAAGCGTTCACCCGTGGCCTCCTCCCCCGACGGGGAGGGGGCCGCGGTGATGTCCGGGCCGGAATCCGCCATTGCTGGGCGCCGCCGGGGCGTCGGTTACCGGTCAGCCGCCCGGGTGCGGGCGCCCGGGTCCCTTCCGCACGCTGTGGCCGAGGCCGGGTCAAGATGGCAACCGGCGCCAATCCACGGCCAGTTCGCCCCCGCCGGGTTCGAGCCAGCCGAGGGTGGGCGGTGTGAGGATTCGGCGGACGTGGCGTGTGCCTGCTCCTACTCTCCGTCCTCATGCGAATCACACACCTGAGGCGTTTCGGCCTCGCCGCGGCACTCGCCTCCTCCCTCGCCCTGTTCGGCGTGGGGCAGTCGGCGAGCGCCGACACCGCCGCCGATGTCAGCATCAGCGCCGACCAGGCGTCGACGGCCCCCGGTGGCACGGTCAACCTGAAGATGACCTTCACGAACAACCAGACCACCGACGTCTGGTTCGTCTACCAGTCGGTACAGCCGACCTGGGCGACCACCCAGCGTCCGGACCTCAAGTACGCGCTCGCCTCCTGTTCCGGCGAGGGCGTGACCTGCACCGGGACCGGCACCACCTCGATCGGCGTGAACTACTCCGTCCCGGTCGCGCCGGGCACCAGCCGCACCGTCACCGTCCCGGTGCAGATAGCGGCGGACTCCGGCTGCAACGGAAACATCGCGTTCTACAGTTACGTCTACTACGAGTACAACGACAGCCAGAGCCACAAGGACGGCGTCTTCAACTCCCCGACGACGCGGGTCAATTGCGCCACACCCGTCCCGGCCGGCACTCGGTAGCACCCGGCCGACCGCCCGCTCGGGCGGTCCACGTCCGCCGGTCGGCCCCACCCCCCGGGTCGGCCGGTTTCGTGTGTCCGGGGGGCGACCCTCGCCCGCCCCGTTCGAGCGCCCGTTTCGCGCGCATGGCCGAAAACGGGACACGACTCTCACAGGTAAGTTGTCTGGACCATTGTTGGTTCGCGCCCGCGTGCGCCCCCTGCCCCGAAAGCGTTTACTCCGCCGGGTCGCTCCGATTTCCCCGCCCCGGCGCATCCCGCGCGGGGCGGCCGGAAGGCGCCGCACCAACCTGTGCACCGGTCTGCGCCCCATCACGACGGCTACCGTTTTTCGTCATGTTTCACAGTAGCCACTCGAAAACTCCTCGCAGACCCGCACTATGTGACGCGTCAGAGCGGAACGGCGGGCCCTTCTCATCGGGGCGTGCCCGTTGCGTCGTACATGGGGCCCGGGCAGGCAGGGGAGTCTCAACGGGCCTCCAGGGGAGGGGACTTCACCGCGTGAAGCGGAACAGACACCGCGGCAGAAACATCACCGGCCTGGCGGTCGGCGGCGTTCTGCTCGCCATGGGCTTACCGGCCGCGCCGGCGTATTCGGCGACGTCCGCGCCGCGCGTCGACTTGTTGGTCCTCGTCGTCTCGGACGGCGGGCCCGCCACCGAGGCCATCACCGCGGAACTGGACGGCGAGGGCACGCCGTACACCGTGGTCGACCTCCAACAGTCGGGCCGCCCCGTGATCGACCAGGCGTTCCTCGCCGACACCGTCGACGGCGCCCCGCGGGCCAGATTCCAGGCCGTGGTGCTGCCCAACGACAACCCCTTCCCGACCGGCTCCGCCGAAATGGCCGCGCTCGCCGCGTACGAGAAGGCCTACGCGATCCCGCAGGTCGACGCCTACACCTACGCGCGGCCGCAGGTCGGCCTGGAGCCGGCCGCGAGCTCCGGCTACAGCGGCCCCGTGGACGGCGTCAAGGCTCAGGTGACCGCGGCGGGCCGGAGGTCCGGCCCGTTCGGCTACCTCAACGGCGGCGTTCCGTTCGAGGACAACTCGCCTGCGGTGAGCGAGAGTTACGCCTTCCTCGCCCGGCCCGCCGCGGGCGCGGACTTCACGAGCTACGTCGAGGCGCCCATGCCCGGCCGGACCGGCAACGGCAGCCTCGTCGGCGAGTACCGACACGACGGGCGCCGGGAACTGGTCGTCACCTTCGCGTACAACCAGTACCAGGAGCAGTTCAAGCTGCTCGCCCGGGGCATGGTCGACTGGATGACGCAGAACGTGCGGCTCGGCGCCTCGCGCAACTACTTCGCTGTCCACGTGGACGACGTGTTCGCCGGTGACGACCGCTGGGACTCCGCCCTCAACTGCACCCCGGGCGACGTGGACTGCCCGCCCGGGCAGGGCGTCGAGGACTCGATCCGGATGACACCGGCCGATGTGCGCAACGCCGTCGCCTGGCAGAAGTCGCGCGGCTTCACGCTCGACCTCGCCTACAACGGCGGCGGCAGCGTGGAGTACCGCGAGAACCACAACGGGACCGACGGCCTCGCCGACGAACTCGTCAAGGACAAGGCCGAGTTCCGCTGGGTCAACCACACCTACGACCACGCCTTCCTCGGCTGCGTGCAGGACGTCTCGGCCGTCCCCTGGAAGTGCGCGACCAACCCGGACGGTTCGACCCGCTGGGTGAGCCAGTCCGAGATATCCAAGGAGATATCCGACAACGAGCAGTGGGCGCGGGGCGCCGCACTGCCCACCGAACCGGATGAGCTCGTCACCGGGGAGCACTCGGGGATGAAGCTCCTGCCGCAGCAGCCGCAGGACAACCCGTACCTGGCCCCCGCGCTCGCCGCCAACAAGATCGACTGGCTCGGCGCCGACATGTCGCGCGACCCCGAGCAGCGCCAGGTCGGCTCCGCCTCCACCGTGGCCCGCTATCCGATCAACATCTTCTACAACGCGGGCCACGTCTCCGAGCAGGTCGACGAGTACAACTGGATCTACACGAGCCGCACCCAGGGCGGCAGCGGGCTGTGCGACGACCTGCCCGACACCACCTGTCTTCCGGCGCCGCTCAGCACGGCCACCGGCTACGCCGACCACATCGTGCCCCTGGAGACCCGGGTCGCCCTCGGCCATGTGCTGGGCAACGACCCGCGGCCGCACTTCATCCACCAGTCCAACCTCGCCGAGGACCGGATCGGGTACCCCGTACTCGACGGGGTGCTCGACCAGTACAAGGCCCTCTACGCGCCCAGCGCCCCGCTGGTGAACCTGCGGATGAAGGACATCGGCGCCGAGCTGCGCCGGCGCGGAGCCTGGAACACCGCGGTCAAGTCCGGCCGGGTCACCGCGTACCGGGTCGGCGACCGCGTGACCGTACAGGCCCCGGCGGGCGTGGCCGTCACCGCGACGATGCCCGACGGCACCGTCCAGGTCGCCGGCGGCACCACCGTGGCGTTCGGCCAGGCCTACGCCGGGAGCGTGTCCGGCTGGGTGTCCGCGCCGTCCGGGCAGAGCAGCCTCACGCTGGCCCTCGCCCCGGCCCCGGCCGGAGCCCTGGCACCGCTCTCCCGCCCCGCACCGCCCGCCAATCACGGCACGCCGCAGCGCGCACCGCGCACGCCGGTCCCCGCCGGTGTCACCAAGCCGGTCCCCTACGCCGCCGAGCGGCGCTGACCCCGGCCCCACCCGGCTTCGAAGGCCCGCCGTCGCCGCGGCGGCGGGCCGCCGGGCCGCCTTCACCACCCACCGCTCTCTTCAGCCGCGGAGCGCATGCATGCACGTACGACACCGCGCGCCCCGCTCCGGCGCGGCGCGGGTCACTCTGCTCACCGAGGGCACCTATCCGCACAGCCACGGCGGGGTGAGCGTCTGGTGCGACCAGCTCGTCACCGGAATGCCCGACATCGACTTCGACATCATCGCGGTCACCGGCACCGGCCGGGAGCCCACCGTGTGGGAGCTTCCGCCGCACGCCACGGAAGCCGTCTCGGTCCCCATGTGGGGCCCCGCGCCCGGCGGCACGGCCCCGCGCGGCCGTCAGGAGCGACGCCTGATGACGGCGTACGAACGCTTCCTGACCGCGCTGCTCGACCCCTCGGCCGAGAGCGGGTTCGCGCCCGCCCTGTACGAGATGGCCCGGGCCGCGCGGGACGGCCTGCTCAGCCCCGCGCTCCGCGGCGACCGGGCGATACGCGTCCTGACCGAGGTGTGGAACAGGCCCGGTCTCGCGGTGCGCGAGGCCCGCCCCACCCTGCACGACGCGGTCACCGCGACCGCGCTCCTGGAACACGCGCTGCGGCCGCTCGCCGCGACACCGCCCAGCCAGGGCGTCTCGCACGCCGTCAGTGGCGGAGTGGCCGTCCTGCCCGGGCTCGTCGGGGCCGAACTCCACGGCGTACCCCTGCTGTTGACCGAGCACGGCGTCTATCTGCGCGAGCGCTACCTCGGCTACCGGACCGCCCCCTACCGCTGGCCCGTCAAGGCGGTACTGCTCGGGTTCTTCCGGCTGCTCGCCGAGGAGACGTACCGGCAGGCCGCGCTGATCACGCCGGGCAACCAGTACAACCGGCTGTGGGAGGAGCAGGGCGGCGCCGATCCGCAGCTCATACGCACCGTCTACAACGGGGTCGATCCGGCGGCGTTCCCGCCCGCCGGGCCCGAGCCCACCGCGCCGACCCTCAGCTGGGCCGGGCGGGTCGACCCGATCAAGGACCTGGAGACGCTCATCCGCGCCTTCGCGAAGGTACGCGGCGAGCTCCCCGGGGCGAGCCTGCGGCTGTTCGGCGGCACGCCCCGGGGCGGCGAGGCCTACCGCGAGCGCTGCGAGGCGCTGGCCGACTCGCTCGACCAGGGCGGCGCGGTCACCTTCGAGGGCCGGGTCGACGACATCAGGGACGCCTACGCCGCGGGCAACGTGGTCATGCTGTCCAGCATCAGCGAGGGCTTCCCCTTCACCCTGATAGAGGCCATGAGCTGCGGGCGGGCCACCGTCTCGACGGACGTGGGCGGGGTGCGCGAGGCGGTCGGTCCGGCCGGTCTCGTGGTGCCGCCGCGCGATCCGGGCGCGATGGCCGCGGCCGCGCTCGAACTCCTCGGTGATCCGGCGCGCCGGGCCGCGATGGGGGAAGCGGCCCGCCTCCGGGTGGTCGAACAGTTCACCCTGCGCCAGACCGTCGACACCTTCCGGGCCATCTACCTCGAACTCTCCGTACGCGGCGGGTCCGTGCCGGTGCGGCGAGGGGACGACGGCAACGCCACCACGATGGCGCTGCGCCTGGTGCCGGCCGGTCCGCCGGCCGCCGAGCTGAGCCGGGTGGCCGGGTGAGCGGGCCCCTGCGTCTGGAGCCGCCCGACGGCCGCGAGGACACGCTGACGCTCCGGCTCTCCACCGAGTCCATGATGACGCTGCGCCTGCCGGGACGGGGGCCGCGCCGTTCGGGCAAGGACGCGGCGGTGGACCGGCTCGCCGCCGAGCTCGCCGAGCAGATCGGGCCCGCGGTGCACGCCTACGAGGTCGCGGCCCTGCTGGAGTCCGAGGGCCTGACGGCCCAGCAGATCGCCGACGAGTACGGCCACCGCAATCTGTTCGCGCTCGCCGAGGACCTCTACCGCAGGGTGCCGCGCAGCTTTCCCGAGCCGCCCGTCGCCGCCGACCCCTGGGCACCCGACCCGGTGCGGTGCGCCCTGCGCGGCGCCCTGTTCGCGCTGCCCGGGCTCGCCTATCCGCTGACCGCGCAGCTGTGGCAGAGCGACCGCGCGGTGCTCGCCCTGGTCGTGGCGGGCCTCGTGTCGTGGGCGTGGGGGCAGGGGCTCGGCCACCGCGCCTATCTGCGGATGGCGTCCGGCCGGGCCGAGGCGGCCCGCACCCTGCTGGCGGGCGCGCCGCTCGGGGCCCTGCTCGCCTGCGTCACGGGCTTCGCGATCGTCGGGCCGAGCCGCGCCGCGTTCTTCGTGGCGGGCCAGTCCTGCTATCTGGCCGCCGCCGGAATCCTGCTGGTCCTCGCCCGCGAGCGGCTGCTGCTCGGCGCACTGACCCCGCTGATGGCGGGCGCCGCAGCGCTGCCGTTCCGGGAACCGGGCCCGCCGCTGCGCGTGGGGCTCAGCACGCTCACGCTGGTCCTGGTGCTCGCGGCCGTCGCCCACTGCCTGCGGGAGACGCTGAAGGAACCGGCCGCGGCCGCCCCGGCCACTCCCCGCCTCGTGACGTCGCTGCCGTACGGACTGTTCGGACTCGCCGCCGGTGTGCTCGTGGCGTTCGCCGGACAGCGCCATCCGCTCGCGGTGATCGCGCTGACGCTCAGCATGGGGCCCGCCGAATGGCTGCTCTACCGCTACCGGGGCCTGTCGGTCGCCGCGCTGCGGGCCACGGCCACCCCGGCCGCCTTCCGGTGGCGCTCGGCCGCGATCCTCGCGGGCTGCCTCCTGGTCTATCTGCTTCCGCTGTTCCCCGCGGCACTGCTCACCGGGGCCGAGCCCGCGCCCCTGCTCGCGCTCGCGGTGCTGCTGTGGACCGCGCTGCTGCTCCAGGCGTTCGGGATCGCCTGGCTGCCGGCCGCCGTCAGCCTGGCCGCGGCGGCCGGTGTCGCCTCGTCCGCCCTGCTGGCACCGCCCTCGGCGCCGCTCACCGAACTCCTCTGTTGTACGGCCGCCGCCACCGCCCTGACGGGCAGCACCTGGCATCTGCTCGGGCGGCCAACCGCGCACGCCTGACCTCCGCACCCGCGCCCCGCCCGGCCCCGGCCGGGACCCCAGCCTCACGCACCGCACCCGAATGATCACTTCATGCTGTGAACAGCCCTGAAAGGAGCGGCAGTTGACTTCCGCACCGCTTGTCGCCGTCACCGGAGCCGAAGGCTTCATCGGCTCCCACCTCACCGAGGCCCTCGTCGCCTCCGGGCACCGCGTCCGCGCGATGGCCCAGTACAACTCGTTCTCCTCCTACGGCTGGCTGGAGACCCTGCCGGCCGACGTCCTGGACCAGGTGGAGATCGTCCTGGGCGACGTCCGCGACCCGGGCTCCGTGCGCGGGCTCGCCGAAGGCGCCGAGGCCGTGTACCACCTGGCGGCCCTGATCGCGATCCCGTACTCCTACCAGGCGCCGCACAGCTACGTGGACACCAACGTCACCGGCACGCTCAACGTGCTCGAAGCGGTCCGCGCCCTGGAGACCCCGCGCCTGGTGCACACCTCGACCAGCGAGACCTACGGCACCGCCCAGACCGTGCCGATCACCGAGGACCACCCGATCAACACCCAGTCCCCGTACGCCGCTTCGAAGGCCGGCGGGGACCGGCTCGCGGACAGCTACTACGCGAGCTTCGCGACGCCCGTGGTGACGCTGCGCCCGTTCAACACCTACGGGCCGCGGCAGTCGATGCGGGCCGTGATCCCCACCGTCATCGGCCAGGTCGCGGCGGGCTCGCGCACCATCACGCTCGGCGACCTGCGCCCCACCCGCGACTTCACCTTCGCCGCCGACACCGCGCAGGCCTTCCTCGCCGTCGGCACCGCCCCCGCCGAGCGGGTCGTGGGACGGACGTTCAACGCCGGGACCGGCACCGAGATCTCGGTCGGCGACCTCGTACGGCTCATCGGCAAGGTGATGGGCGCCGAACTCGACATACAGGAGGACGGGCAGCGCATCAGGCCGGCCAACTCCGAGGTGATGCGCCTGGTCGCGGACGCCAGCCGGCTCACCGAGGCCACCGGCTGGCAGCCGGGGCACGGCCTGGAGGCGGGTCTGGAGCGGACCGCGGAGTTCTTCCGCGATCCGGCCAACCTCGCCCGCTACAAGACCGGCATCTACAACATCTGAGCCCGCAAGGCCCATTCTCAGGGAGGCTTCCATGCACGCAGTGATACTCGCCGGAGGCAAGGGCGTACGGTTGCGGCCCTACACCACGGCGCTGCCCAAGCCGCTCGTCCCGATCGGCGACCAGCACGCGATCCTGGAGATCGTGCTGCGCCAGCTCGCGGCCGCCGGGTTCACCGGATGCACCATCGCCATCGGTCACCTGGGCCAGATCATCCGCGCCTACGTGGGCGACGGCGAACGCTGGGGTCTGAACATCGACTACAGCACCGAGGAGAGCCCGCTCGGCACCATCGGCCCGCTCCTGACGATGCGGGACCGGCTGCCCGAGTCCTTCCTCGTGATGAACGGGGACATCCTCACGGACCTCGACTACGCGGACGTGCTCACCCAGCACCGCACCAGCGGCGCGCCGCTGACGATCGCCACGTACGCCCGCAAGGTGCACATCGACTTCGGGGTGCTCACCACCGACGACACCAAGGTGGTGGCCTTCACCGAGAAGCCCAGCATGGACTACCGGGTCTCGATGGGCGTGTACGGACTGTCGCTGAGCACCCTGGCCGCCTACACCCCGGGCCTTCCGCTCGGCTTCGACGAGCTGGTGCTCGACCTGCTCAAGGCCGAGACCCCGCCGCGCGCCTACGCGTTCGACGGCTACTGGCTCGACATCGGCCGCCCGGACGACTACGACCGGGCGAACGCCGAGTTCACCTCCCACCGCGCCCTGCTGCTCAAGGGGGCCTGACCCGCCCATGCGCATTCTCGTACTGGGCCACAGCGGCTACCTGGGCGGCCATGTCGCCCGGGAGCTGCGCGCCCTGCCCGGCGTGCGGTTCTTCGGCGGGGGCCGGGGTCCGTCCGCGGACCTCGACGTGGACCTCGCCACCGTCGGCCCCGACCCGCTGGCCGAGCGGCTCTTCTCGTTCGCCCCCGACGCCGTCGTCAACTGCGCGGGCGCGGTGGGCCCGCAGTCCATGGCCCTTGCCGAGGTCAACGTCCGGGGCCCGGCCGTGCTGTGCGCGGCCCTGCGCGAGGCCGCGCCGACCGCCCGGCTCGTCCACTTCGGCTCGGCGGCCGAGTACGGGCCGAGCGGGATCGGCGAGCGCGTCACCGAGCAGGTCGCGGCCCGACCGAGCACCCTGTACGGCGCCACCAAACTGGCGGGCACCTTGGCCGTCACCTCGTCGGGCATGGACGCCGTGGTCCTGCGGATCACCAACCCGGTCGGCCCCGGCGCGCCCGCCGCCGGGCTGCCGGGCCGGCTCGCACGGCAGTTGCGCGATCTGGCGCCGCGCGCGACGGTGCGCCTCGGCGACCTCTCGGCGCACCGGGACTTCGTGGACGTCCGCGACGTCGCCCACGCCGCGGTCCTCGCGGCGACCGGCGGCGCCCCGCTGCCGCCGGTGCTCAACATCGGCAGCGGACAGGCCGTCCCGGTAAGGGAGTTGGTGGCCGAACTGGTCCGCGCCGCCGGGTTCACGGGCCGGATCGAGGAGAACGCCGAGGGCTCGGCCCGCTCGGCGGACGTGCCCTGGCAGTGCTCCGACCCTGGCGCGGCACGCACCACCCTCGGCTGGTCGCCCCGGTACACCCTCGCCGATTCGGTGTCCGCGCTGTGGGCGGCCGTGCGCGCCGAGCCGCGTCGGGAACCGGTGCACTGATGCTGCTCGTTCCGCTCTACGTCCACCCCGCGCAGGACCCGGTCGCCTGGCAGCGGCTCGCCGAGGAGGCGGCCGGGCTCTACGGGGTGGTGCTCAACACGGCGGACGGGCCCGGGGCCGCCCCGGACCCGGCGTTCCTCGAGCCGGTCGCGGCGCTGCGCTCGGCCGGGGTGCGGGTGCTCGGCTACGTCGACCTGGACTACGGCGCGCGGCCGCCCGCCGCCGTGGTGCGCGACGTCGAGCGACACCGCGCGTGGTACGGGGCGGACGGCTTCTTCCTGGACCGGGCGCCCGCCGACCGCAGCGGCCTGCCGTTCGTGCGGCGGGCCGCCCGGGCCGCGCGGCAGGCGGGCGCGACCACCGTGGTGCTCAATCCGGGCGTCCATCCCGCGCCCGGCTATCTGCGGATCGCCGATCTGATCGTCACCTTCGAAGGACACTGGACGACGTACGTGTCCGCCTTCACCCGGCCCGGCTGGGCCGACCGCCAGCCGCCGGAACGCCTGTGCCACCTGGTGTACGGCGTGCCCGGAGCGCTCCTCCCGCTCGCCCTGCGCACGGCGGGGGAACGCGGCGCGGGCGTGTGCTGCGTGGTAGAGCGCGAGTTACCCAATCCGTGGGCGGAACTGCCGCCCGTGCTTCCCGGAAAGACGCCATGAACCGCACCCTGGCCCGCAATCGGACGGCGCTGCTGTGCACCGCCACCGCCCTGCTGCTGCTCGCCACCGCCTGTTCCTCCGGCACCCCGGACGACGACGCGGACGGCCCGGACACCCCGCGGCCCACGACCACCCCCGCCCCCTCCCACTCCTCCCCCGGCGCGCCCTCGCCGAGCCGGTCCGCGCCTCCCTCGCCCAGCGGTTCGGCCCCGGCGAAGGTGTGGCAGCCCAAGCCCGGCACCGCCTGGCAGTGGCAGCTCAACGGCCGGGTGGACAACGGCCCCGACGTGCCGGTGTACGACATCGACGGCTTCGAGAACACCGCGGCCGACGTCGCCAAGCTGCACGGCCAGGGCCGCAAGGCGATCTGCTACATCAACGCGGGCGCGTGGGAGAACTTCCGGCCCGACAAGGACGCCTTCCCGGGCGCGGTGCAGGGCGAGAACAACGGCTGGCAGGGCGAGCGCTGGCTCGACATCCGGCGCATCGACGTGCTGCGGCCGCTGATGGAGCGCCGGTTCGACATGTGCAAGGAGAAGGGCTTCGACGCGGTCGAGCCGGATCTCATGGACGGCTACCTCAACAAGACGGGCTTCCCCCTCAAGGCCGCCGACCAGCTGGCGTACAACCGCATGCTCTCCGGGCTCGCGCACGCGCGCGGCCTGGCGGTGGGCCTCAAGAACGATCTCCAGCAGATTCCCGACCTGGTGGGGTCCTTCGACTTCGCGGTCAACGAGCAGTGCGCCCAGTACGACGAGTGCGCGCTGCTCACGCCGTTCGTGAAGGCGGACAAGGCGGTGTTCCACGTCGAGTACGAGCTGCCCACCAAGGACTTCTGCGCCGAGTCCGACAAGCTCGGACTCTCCTCGATGCGCAAGAACCTCAAGCTGGACGTCTGGCGCCAACCCTGCTGAGCGGGCCGCGTCAACCGAGGAGGACGGTGATCAGGGAGAGGGACGCCATCGACAGGAGGGTCGAGAGGAGCACGGTGTCCCTGGGGAGCGCGGTGTCCAGCCGGTATTCGGAGGCGAAGATGAAGGCGTTCTGCGCGGTGGGCAGTCCCGCGCAGAGCACCACCGCGAACAGCTCGCGCCCGTCGAGCCCGAAGCCCCACCGGCCCAGCGCATAGGCGAGGAGCGGCTGAACCGCGGTCTTCAGGGCGACCAGCAGGGTGCGCTCGGCCCGCGCCCCCGGGTCGGCCGCCGCCCGCGCGGTGAGCGACATGCCGAGGGCGAACAGGGCCGCGGGGACGGCGCCGCCGCCGAGGATGGTGAGCGGCGAGGTCACCTCGGCGGGCAGCCGCAGGCCGAGCGCGGCGACGGCCACCCCGGCGGCCGAGGCGCCGACCACCGGGTTGCGGATGGGGAGTTGGAGCATGCGCAGTCGGCGTCCGCCCGCGTCTGGCCGTACGTCGAGCTCGATGAGCACCAGGATCAGGGGCGTGATGAACAGCATCTGGAAGAGGGCGGCGGCCACGATGAAGGACGTGTCGTGCAGGACGTGTACGGCGACCGGGATGCCGAGGTTCGCCGAGTTCACGTAGGACGCGGCCATCGCGCCGATCGCCTGCTCGGCCTTCTTGCGGCCGAAAAGCCGCCGGCTCGCGATCAGCCCGGCGGCGAAGACGGCGAGCAGACTGAACGCGAACACCGCGACGTCCGGTTGTGCGAGCTCGCCCGGCCGGGACTTCGCCATCGTCAGGAACAGCAGCGACGGCATGGCGAAGGTGAACGCGAAGCGACCGAGGACCTGTTGGGCCTGGTCGCCGAGCAGGTTGAACCTCCCGGCGGCCCAGCCGAACGCGGTGATGGTCCAGATGGGCAGGAAGCCGGAGAGAACCGAATGCACCGGCCAAGGATGCCTGACCGGTGTCCGCCGGGCGCCGCCGGGGTCGCGCCGCGCGAACTGCCCCGCGTGCGCGGCGCTCAGAAGGGGTGGTCCGCCGGTTCGCGGCGCACGGTGGTCCAGCGCAGATCGGTGAACGCGTCCAGATTGGCCGAGCCGCCGAACCGGGCGCCGGTCCCGGAGGCCGCGATCCCGCCGAAGGGCGCGACCGCCTCGTCGTTGACCGTCTGGTCGTTGATGTGCGCGATCCCGGTCGGGACGCGTTCCGCGAACTCCAGGCCGAGCGCGGTGTCCCGGGTGACGACGCCGAGCGAGAGCCCGTACGGTCCCGCGGCGGCCAGGGCGGCGGCCTCGTCGAGGGTGGCGAAGGAGCGGACGGGCGCGACCGGGCCGAAAACCTCTTCGGCGTAGGCGGGCGTGTGGTCGTCCACGTCGGCGAGCACGGTGGGGCGGTGGAAGAGGTCCCGGTGCGTGCCGCCCGCCGCGAGCCTCGCGCCGCGGCCGGTGCTGGCCTCCACCAGGCCCTGGATCTTGGCGAGTTGGTGCCGGTCGATGACCGGGCCGAGGTGGACCTGCTCGCGGTACGGGTCGCCGACGGCCAGCGCGTCGGCCTTCTCGGCGAGCCGCTCGACGTACTCCTCGTACAGCGAGGCGTGCACGAGGTGGCGGCCGGTGGTCATGCAGATCTGGCCCTGGTGGAAGAAGGAGCCCCAGGTGGCCTGGGCGACCGCGCCCTCGATGTCCGCGTCGGCGAGCACGACGAGGGCGGAGTTTCCGCCCAACTCCAGGTGGACGCGCTTGAGTTGGCGCCCGGCGGCCTCGCCGACCCGGCGCCCGGCCGCGGTCGATCCGGTGAAGGAGATGACGGGTATCAGCGGGTGGGCGACGAAGGCCTGGCCGGTTTCGGCGCCGCCGGGCAGGATGTGCAGCAGCTCCACGGGCAGCCCGGCCTCCGCGAACACGGCCGCGAGGGCGAGGCCGCCGCAGACGGCGGTGCGCGGGTCGGGCTTGAGCAGGACCGCGTTGCCCAGCGCCAGCGCGGGGGCCACCGAGCGGATGGAGAGGATGAGCGGGGCGTTGAACGGGGCGATCACTCCGGTCACGCCGACCGGGACCCGGCGGGTGTAGGAGAGCCGGGGCTGCTCGCTCGGCAGCACCTCGCCGAGCGGCCGGGAGGCCAGGGCGGCGGCCTCGTAGCACTCCTGCGCGGCGACGTGCAGCTCGAAGTCCGCCTTGCCGGAGACCGAGCCGGACTCGCGGATCAGCCATTCCCGCAGCTCGTCGGCGTGGTGGGTGAAGAGGTCGCCCGCCCGGCGCAGGACCGCCGCGCGCGCGAAGTGCGGGGTGCGCGCCCAGGCGGCCTGCGCCGCGGCGGCGGCTCCGGCGGCCGCGTCGACGTCCTGTTCCGCAGCGAGGGTGACGGCGCCGAGCGCCTCGCCCGTGGCGGGTTCGACGACCTCGTACTCACCCCCGGCGAGCGGTGTGGGCTGCCACGTCTTGGGGTGGAGCAGGGTCATGGAGGATCTCCCGTCTCACGGTCGGGCGAGGTGAAGTCCCGTACAGGGCACGGTAGTTGAAGGCATACGGCAGCCCGGTCGGGGCGCCGCGCGCGGGGCTCATCGTAAGATGCTTCACCGCTCAACGAAACCTTGGGGCCCCTGGACGCCGTCCCCGCGGCGAAGCCCGGGGTCGGACAGCTCCTGCCCCGGGGCTTCGACTCCCGCATGTCCTCGGCGGGTCAGCGTTCCAGCACGAGGGCGAGGCCCTGGCCCACGCCGATGCAGAGGGCGGCCAGGCCCGTGCCGGAGCCGGCGGCGGCGAGCTGGTGGGCGACGGCGCCGGCGAGCCGGGCTCCGGAGGCGCCGAGCGGATGGCCGATGGCGATGGCGCCGCCGCGCGGGTTGACCACGGCGGGGTCGAGGCCGGGCCAGGCGGCGAGGCAGCCGAGCGACTGGGCGGCGAACGCCTCGTTCAGTTCGAAGGTGGTGAGGTCGCCGAAGTCCTTGCCCGCCTTGGCGAGCGCCTTGCGGACGGCCTCGACCGGGCCGAGCCCGAAGAGCTGGGGTTCGATGCCGGTCACCGCGGAGCTGCGGATGCGGGCGAGCGGCTCGCGCCCGGTGGCGCGCAGTCCTTCCTCGTCGACGAGGAGCAGGGCCGCGGCGCCGTCGTTGAGCGGGGACGCGTTGCCCGCGGTCACCGACCCGTCCTTGCGGAAGGCGGGCTTCAAGCGGGCGAGCGCTTGTGGCGTGGAGGACTCACGGATGCATTCGTCACGGGCCAGGTCGACGCCCTCGTAGGGGACGACCTCGCCGTCGTAGAGGCCCTTGGCCCAGGCCTCGGCCGCCTTGCGGTGACTGTCGAGGGCGAAGGCGTCCTGCTGTTCGCGGGTGATGCCGTGCCGCTCGGCGATGAGTTCGGCGCCCTCGCCGAGCGCGACCGTCCACTCGGCGGGCATCTTCGGGTTGGTCATGCGCCAGCCGAGTGTGGTCGAGTACATCTGCTGGTGGCCCGCGGGGAAGGCGCGCTCGGGCTTCTGCACCACCCAGGGGGCGCGGGACATCGACTCCACGCCGCCCGCGACGGCGATCGAGGCGTCCCCGACGGCGATGGCGCGGGCCGCCTGGATCACGGCTTCCAGGCCGGAGCCGCAGAGGCGGTTGACGGTGACGCCGGGCACCGAGACGGGCAGCCCCGCGAGCAGCACCGCCATGCGGGCCACGTCGCGGTTGTCCTCGCCCGCGCCGTTGGCGTCGCCGAAGTACACGTCGTCGATCCGGGCCGGGTCGAGCTCCGGGGTGCGGTCCACGAGCGACCTGACCACGTGCGCGGCGAGGTCGTCGGGCCGCACCGGGGCGAGCGCACCCCCGAACTTGCCGATGGGGGTGCGGACGGCGTCGACGATGTACACGTCGCGGATGCTCATCGGGTCTCTCCCACGGATCTCTTCACCGCTCGGGGCCGCCGGCCGCCAGGCCAGCAGCCTGTTCGCCCAGTGAAGTGATGTTCATGAATGGCTGCGCCCGAGTCTCTGCCCACCTCCGTCCGCTGTCAACGGGCCCCGGCCGAAACATGATCACGGCCGCTCCGGGACCTCCCTGACCACCACGCTCAGCCCGAGGTCGAGCTCGGATCCGTCGACCAGGAGCGCCTCGACGGCGTGCGTGGCGGAGTCGATCTCGGCCACGATGCCGTGCCCGGCGTAGCGCGGGTAACCCGAGACCCCCGCCTCACCGGTCGCCTCGACGACGGCGGACCGCACGGCACTGTCCGCGACCGAGGCGTTGCCCCGGTCCTCGACGTGTTCGGGAACGAGCAGGATCTCGAAACGCCGGGGGTGCCGGCTCGGGCGCTCTGGTTGGTTACTCATGCTCCGACGCTAGACACCCGGGACGCCGGACGCACGTCCTTGCGACCCATGAACCTCCCACGCCCCGTCCGGCACGGGCAGGCCACCGAGAGGGCCGCTGCCACCGGAGCCGCCGCTCAGCTCGATTCGCGCGGCAGCGCCCGGGCGCCCATCAGGTCGTGGCGCTCCGGGGTGCCGTCCGGGTCGCGCACCACGCGGTCCACCAGCTCGGCCAGGTGGCGCCCGGTCACCATCTCCACGTGGACCGTGCTCAGACGCGGCCGCAGCAGCCTGCCGAGCAGAAGATCGTCGGCGCCGATCACGGCGGTTTCGCCCGGGACATCGATGTCAGCGTCCTGGAGGGCGCGCATCAGGAGCATCGCGTACTCGTCGTTGTAGGCGAACACCGCGTCGAGCCCCAACGCGCGCCACCGCCCCGCGAGTTCGGCCGCTGATTCCTCCGTGTACGCCATCGCCAAGGGCTCGATCACCGCGTCGCTGCCGTGCACGGCCTTGCGGGCGCCCGCAAGGCGCGGCTGGGAGAAGAGTTCGAGGCCGGGCTCGGCCGGCATCAGCACACCGATCCTGCGGCGGCCCCGCTCGCGGAGGTGGACGACCGCGCTCTCGCCGATCTCGCGCTGGTCCATCACGAGCGCGTGGGCGCCCTCGACGCGCTGCGGGCCCAGCGTGATCACAGCCCGGGCCCCGGAGCGCTTGAGGAGCTGGATGCCCTGGGGGGTGAGTTCGATCTCGCCCAGCGAGACCACGGCGACCGGGCGCAGCTCGGCCCACGCGCGGGCCGCCTCGTCGGCGCCGAGCCCGAGGCTGCCGTACTGGACGACCGTGTAGTCGAGCCGGCGCAGCTCCCACAGGAGCTCGCTGAAGAACCGGCTGTAGAGCGGGCCGACGGGGATGTGGGCCGTGGGCAGCAGCACGATTCGGGTGTGGCCGGCGCGCAGGCTGCGGGCCGCGGCGTGCGGCACGTACCCCAGCTCCTCGGCCGCGGCACGGACCCGGACCCGGGTGGGCTCGCTGATCCGCACGGCCGAGGTGTTGTTGAGCACGTAGCTCACGGTCGCCCGGGAGACCCCGGCCAGGCGGGCCACATCGGCGCTGGTCGGGACGGGACGGTCGGCAGGCTGCTTGGGTGTCTGGCTCATCGCGCTCGGCATCTTTCCAGACGCCTCCTGCCCGGGGTCGAGCGGATGGCCTGAATTCGATGCCGGACCGTGCTTACACGAGCAATTGACACGTGTCATGATGACGGCCAGACGACCTCGGCCCTTGCGGTCACCGGTGTCACGCGGTTCGCCTTCTCGTCGGGACCCCTCAATTCCGGCCGGTCAGGACGCCGTTTGGGGGCGGCTCGCGATTTGCGTCCGCCTCTTCCCACTCCTGGAGGGCAGCGTGGTTCTTTCCCCCGGCACCGGCACCCCGGAGGCCTCCCCCGCCTCCGCTCCCCGGCCCGCACGCGGACCGCTGCGGCTGCTCCTGTTCGGCGGCGCCCGAGCGCCCTGTGCGTCGGCGCGCCCGGTGTCCCGCTCGCGCTCCGGACGGCGCTCAACGTCCACCAGGCCGCCCTCGCCTGCGCCGTCGCCACGTCGCCGCGTTCGCCGGGGCGCCGCGCGACCTCGACGCGCGCCGGGCGTTCATCGGCCACCCGTCGCCGGCCTTCGGCCGCTTCGCGGTGGCTGGATATCGGCTCCGCATCCCTCAGGCCCGTGCACCGAGACGTACGGAACCCGGGCCGGTGCGCACCCGACGGGCGCGGCAGCCGGGGCCCCTGTCCGTACGGGTCGCCGGGGCGGGCACGCAGCGGCGTGCCGGTCCGGGACCCGTATTTGTACGGTTCCGGGGCTGGCTCGCGCCCGACCGCGCCGCCCGCCCCGGTCCGTACGCCGACCGACCGACAGCACCACCCGTACCGAAAGCCCTTATCGAAAGGCAGCACCGTGCAGCTCAACACCCGTACCTGGGGAGAGGGCGACCGTGTCGCGCTCCTGATCCACGGGATCATGGCCGACCACCGCACCTGGCGGAAGGTCGGCCCCGCGCTCGCCGAGCGGGGCTACCGCGTCATCGCGGTGGACCTGCGCGGCCACGGCGCGAGCGGACGCGGCGAGTACACCGCCGAGCTCTTCGCCGACGACCTCGTCGAAAACCTCCCCGCCGAGGCCGAGTTGGCCATCGGGCACTCCCTCGGCGGGCTTTCGCTCTCGCTCGCCGTCGAGCGGCTGCGACCGGCCCGCGCGGTGTACTCGGACCCCGCCTGGAACGTCAACACCCAGGACTCGGGGGTCAGTCCGGAGCTCTTCGCCCAGTTCAAGTCGGTGAGCCGCGAGATGATCGCGGATCTCAATCCGCGCTGGGAGGCCGAGGACGTCGACATCGAGGTGGAGACGCTGAGGCTCTGGGACGAGAACTCCGCGATAGGCCTCGCCCCGGTGTTCGGCACGGACCAGGTCCCCGCGAAGGCCGTCGTGCCCTCGCTCGTCCAGTTCGCCGACGCGAGCTTCCTGTTCGACGCGGCCGAGGTGGCCCGCCTCGAAGCGCGCGGTTTCGAGGTCCGTACGGTCAGGGGCGCGGGGCACACCATCCACCGCGACGACTTCGAGGGATTCATGGCCTCGCTGGACGGCTGGATCTGACGCGCCATCAAACACGTCGGGCGGCAGGACACCCGTACCTCTGCCGCCCGGGGCGAGGTCCACCCGGGCAGGCATGCGTTCCCGCCGTCCAGGAGGGCCGGTCGGCTACGCTTCCCCGATGAGCGAGGACATGGTGGGGCTGCTCGGGCGGGTGACGGGAACGGTCGGGCCCGGACTCGTGGGTGAGGTCATTGTCAGGATCCGGGGCGGGGCCGAGCACTTCCTGGCGCACCCGGCCGCCGGCACGGACCGGCTGGAGACCGGGACGGTCGTCACGGTGGTGGAATATCTGCCTCCGCGCACCGTGTACGTCATGGCCGCGTACGACAACTGAGCATCCCCACGCTCAGGTTGACCAGCGCTTTCACCGGTGCGTATCAAGATTGCGACAAGGATCCGTCAGCGTCTTCACGCCACCTCCGGCCAGGAGCAAACTCCCACCGTCAGTGCCGAACGGCACTGCGTGAAGGGGGCGTATGCCGATGGTCATCGGCGTCGCAACGGGACTCGTTCTCGCCGCCATCATCGTTCTGGTCGGCCTGTTCAAGCTCATGTGGCGGGTGGCCGAACCGAACGAAGCACTCGTCATCTCCGGTTCGAAGCACAGGACCGAGGGGCTCGGCGAGGGCATGGGGTTCCGGATCGTCACGGGCCGGGGAACCCTCGTACTGCCGGGTGTGCAGGCCGTCCGGAAGCTGTCGCTCGATCTCAACGAGACGGAGCTCTCGGTGGACTGCGTGACGCAGCAGGGCATTCCGCTGCGGGTACGCGGCGTGGTCATCTTCAAGGTGGGCGACGACTTCGTGTCGATCGCCAACGCGGCCCGCCGCTTCCTCGACCAGCAGAAGATGATGTCGGACCGCGTGCACAACGTCTTCGCCGGTCATCTCCGGTCCATCGTGGGCGGGTTGACGGTCGAGGACATGATCCGGGACCGGGAGAAGCTCACCGGGCAGACCCGGGCCGCCTGCGGTACGGAGATGGAGAAGCTCGGCCTGATCGTCGACTCGTTGCAGATCCACGAGATCGAGGACCCGACCGGTTACATCAAGAACCTGGCGATGCCGCACGCGGCCGCGGTGCAGCGGGACGCGCGGATCGCGCAGGCCGAGGCGAACCTGCGGGCGACCGAGGCCGAACAGGCCGCGTTCGCGCGGATGTCGGAGGCGACCCGGGACAGCGAGATCCTCCAGGCCGGCTACCAGGCCGAGCGCGACAAGGCCGCGGCCAGCTCCCGTCAGGCGGGGCCGCTCGCGGACGCCGCGGCCCGGCAGGAGGTCGTGGTCCAGGAGACCCGGGTGGCCGAGCTGGAGGCCCACCGGCGCGAGCAGCAGCTCCAGGCGGACGTGCGCAAGCCCGCCGACGCCCAGGCCTACGAGAAGCGGACGCTGGCCGAGGCCGAGCGGGACGCCCGCATCTCGGCCGCCCAGGCCAAGGCGAAGGAGACCGAGCTCGCGGCGGCCGCCGAGGCGACCCGGGTGAAGGCGGCCGCGGCCGCCGAGGCCCAGGCCACCGAGGCGCGTGGAATCGCGGCCGCCAAGGCGACCCGGGCGACGGGCGAGGCCGAGGCTGCGGCCACGCAGGCCAGGGGGCTCGCGCAGGCCGAGTCGGCGAAGGCGCAGGGCCTGGCCGAGGCCGAGGCCATCAAGGCCCGCGCGGCGGCGCTCGCGGAGAACCAGGAGGCCGTGGTCGCCCAGCAACTCGCCGAGAACTGGCCGCAGATCGTGCAGGCGGGCGCGTCCGCCTTCGGCAACGTGGAGCACATGGTGCTGCTCAACGGCGCCGAGGGCATGTCGGAGATGTTCGCGAAGGCCCTGACGATGGGCGGCACCGGCCTCGGTCTGGCCCGCCAGCTGCTGGCGTCGATGAACCAGAACGGCGAGTCCTCCAACGGGCACTCGCCGGTGACGGGTTCCCCTCTGTCGACCTCGATACCGATCACTGAGGAGGCACGGCGCGGGGACAAGTGACCTGCGCGATGGGCCAGTTGGCCCCCGTCCGGGCATCCGGGCGGGGGCCGTCGCGCGGGAGTGGCGTCCGGCTCAGACGGGGAGCGTCTGCCCGGGCGGCTCGTCCGCGTACTCCTCGGTGATCTCGCGCGGACCGAACGGCCACACCTTCTCGAAGCGCGCCCACAGGAGGAAGGCGACGCAGCCGAGCGCCACCCAGGCCAGGGACCATTCGATGGGGTGACGGCCGGGCGAGTTCTTGTCGGCGTAGCCGTAGATGACGAGCCACCCGACCAGCGCGATCATGCTGGGCAGCGGGTAGAGCCACATCCGGTACGGGCGCCGCAGCCCGGGCTGCCGCGTGCGCAGCACCGTCACGGCGAGGATCTGCGCGAGCGCCTGCACGATGACCATCACGGTGGTGAGCAGCTGGATGAGGGTGGTGAGATCGGTGTGGCGGCCGATCATGAAGCCGATGGCGGTGACGACACCCATGGTGACCAGGCCCAGCATCGGGAAGCGGTGCCTGGGGTGCAGCCTGGCGTACGGGCGGAAGAACACCTTGTCGCGCGCGGCGTCGTAGGGGACCCGGGAGCCGCCGAGCAGTCCGGTGAAGACCGAGGCGAACGCGGTGACCAGGATGAGGACCGTGACGACGTCGGCGGCGCCCTTGCCCCAGGCCTTCTCCAGGACCGCGGAGGCCACCGAACTCGACGCGATGTCGTTCGGGTCCAGCATCCGGTTCCAGTCGATGACGCCGAGGGTGCCGATCTGGAGCAGCAGGTAGATCACCATGATGCCGAGGACGGAGTAGACGATGGAGCGCGGCAGGGTGCGCCCGGGGTCCTTTATCTCCGCCCCCATGTAGGCGGTGGTGTTGTAGCCGAGATAGTCGTAGATGCCGATGGTGAGGCCCGCGGCGAATCCGATCCAGAAGTGACTGCCCGTCAGCTCGAAGGCGCCCGACGGGTAGGTGAAGGCCAGGTGCGGGCTGAAGTCGGTGGCGGCGGCGACGATCACCAGAGCCACCGACGCGATCATCACGGCCCACATCACGGCGGCGAGCCGGGCGATGTTCTCAATGCCGCGCCAGAGCAGCAGGACCACGAGGACGATGACCGCGAGCCCGATCAGGTCACCGGCCGTCTGCCCGAGGTGCGGGGCGAGGTAGCCGAGGTACTGCACGAAGCCGACCACGCCGGTGGACATGGCCAGCGGAATGAACAGCATGGCCGTCCACACGAAGAGGAACGGCATGAGGCGGCCCGTGCGATACTGGAAGGCCTGGCGCAGGTAGACGTAACTGCCGCCGGATCCCGGGAGCGAGGCGCCGAGTTCGGCCCATATCAGACCGTCGGCGAGGGCGAGTACCGCTCCGGCGACGAAGCCGATGACGGCCTGCGGGCCGCCGAAGGCGGCGACCATCAGCGGGATGGTCACGAAGGGGCCGATCCCGCACATCTGGCTCATGTTGATGGCGGTGGCCTGGAAGAGTCCGATCCTGCGGACGAAGCCGCCGGCCGGCGGAGGGGTTCCGGACACTGGGGTCCTCCCTGGGCTGATGACGAGAAGAGGGAGCTACTGCCGATTCGCCAGTGCGGGGATTCTCCCGGCGGAGGGCGTGCTTAAGTTAAGTACCTTTACTTGGACCGTCAAGGGGCCTTCCGTCAACCGCCCGGACCGATGCGTGAGAATGATGCGATGACCAGCAGCGACGAGGGCGGCGACCTGCCCTGGACCCCGCAGCGCCAGCGCAGTTCCAACGAGCGGCTGCTGCTCGACCGGCTGCGCGCCGAGGGCCCCGCGTCCCGGGCCCAGCTCGCGCGGGACACCGGCCTGTCCAAGCCCACGGTGTCCAGCGCGCTCGCCTCGCTCGAACTGGCGGGCCTGGTCCGCGAGGCGGGCACCATGACCCCCGAACGGGGCCGGGCCGCCGTGCTCTACGCACCCGATCCCACCGCCGGCTACGCCCTGGGCATCGACATCGGGCGGGCCTGGCTGCGGATCGCCCTCGCCGACCTCGACGGCACGGTCGTGGCCCGCTCCGACGTCCGCAACCACGCCCGCACCTCGGCCACCCTGGCCGACCTGGTCGTCACCAGCGCGCACCGGCTCGTGGACGACTCGGGCGTGGACGCGGACAAGGTCGCCCAGGCGGTGGTCGGGACGCCCGGCGTGTACGACGCCGACAAGCGGCGCGTCCGCTACGCGCAGCACCTTCCCGGCTGGGGCAGGCCGGGGCTCTTCGACCAGATGAGGCAACGGCTCGGCATACCGCTGGCCGTGCAGAACGACGCCAACCTCGCGGCGCTCGGCGAGTACACCTTCGGCGTCGGCGCGGGCAGCAGGCTCTTCGTGTACGTGATGATCGGCACCGGTCTCGGCATGGGCGTGGTCAGCGAGGGCCAGCTCTTCACCGGGGCGCACGGCGGCGCCGGGGAGATCGGCTTCCTGCCGTGGCCCGGCCACCAGAAGTCGGACACACTGGAGGACGCGGTCTCCGGGGACGCGGTCGTCGCGGCCGCACGCTCGCTCGGCATGGCGGGTCCACTCACCGCGAAGGACGTCTTCGACGCGGCGCGGACCGGAACCGCCCCCGCCGTCAAGGCGGTTCAGCTGGAGGGCGAGCGGATCGCGCACACCGTCGCGGTGGTCGCCGCCGTGCTCGACCCCGATCTCGTGGTACTCGGCGGAGGCGTCGGACACAGCGCGGACCTGCTGCTCCGTCCGGTGCACGAGACGCTGCGCGCGCTCACCCCGCTGCGGCCGAAGGTGGCGCCGAGCTCACTGGGCGAGGACGCGGTGCTGCTCGGCGCGGTGGCGACGGCCCTCGGCACGGCTCGGGACGTGGCCTTCGAGCGGCGCTCGGCGCACTGATGAGGCCCCGTCACCACGGCGGACACCGATTGACATGCCCTATTCACCCCTCTAGCGTGCAGATACGGGTTAGTAAGGCTTCTTTACTTGCGCGGCTCCGCACGGAGCCGCTCCTGAACCCGGACCGTTCCCAGCCCGAGCCGCTCCTGAACCCGGACTGTTCCCGGCCCGAACCGTTCCCGGCGTGACCCGTTCACCACTCGCGCTGTTCTCCAGCCGAGTCGCCCTAGCGATGCGCGGATGTTCCGACCAGCCCTCTGGGAGACGACCGTGTTCCACCGCCCCGCCCCCGCGCGCCGAAGGACCGCCGCCGTCGCGGTACTCGGCCTGCTCCTCACCCTCACCGCCGGCACCTCGACGGCGACCCCCGGCGCGCCGCCCGCCCGCGGCCCGGTGACGCAGGTCGGCCCGGGGCCGGGCAGCGCGACCGCCCTCGCCGGATACGCGATCCAGTCGACGGCCAAGGTCACCGACTCCCCCGCCGCCGTGTCGCGCCCCGGCTACCCCGCCACGGGCTGGGTCCCGGCCGGGCCGCGCTCCACGGTGCTCGCGGCGCTGCTGGCGGCCGGCACCTACGCCGACCCCTTCTACTCGACCAACCAGGAGAAGATCCCCAAGGCGGACTTCACCGTCCCCTGGTGGTACCGCTCGGACTTCGCCGTCACCGACACCTCCTCCCGTACCTACCTCGACTTCAGCGGGGTGATCTCGGCCGCCGACGTGTACGTCAACGGCACCCAGGTCGCCGACAAGTCCACGGTCACCGGTGCGTACCCCCGGCATGAGCTGGACGTGACGAGGCTGGTGCGCGGCGGCACGAACACGGTCGCCTTCCGGATCCAGCCCAACGATCCGAAGAAGAACCTCACGACCGGCTGGATCGACTGGCTGCAGCCCCCGCCCGACCAGAACATGGGCATCGTCCGCGATGTACTGGTCAGGCGCGGCGGCCCGGTCGCCCTGCGCGACGCGCATGTGGTGACCGCGCTCGCGGTGCCCTCGCTCGCTTCGGCGGAGCTCACCGTGAAGGCGCGGGCCCGCAACGACTCGTCGGCCCCGGTCACCGCGACCGTGTCCGGCACGATCGGGCAGGTCGCCTTCAGCCAGAGTGTCACCCTCGCGCCGCACGAGACGAAGCCGGTCGCCTTCACCCCGGCCGCCTTTCCCCAACTCCGTCTGACCGCACCGCGGGTGTGGTGGCCCGCGGGCATGGGCGGGCAGCCGCTGTACGCCCTGGACTTGACGGCGTCGGTCGCGTCGAGCACCTCCGACACCACCCACGAGTCGTTCGGCATCCGGGACGTGAAGGCCCCGCTGAACACCGACGGAGCCCGCCAGTACTCGGTCAACGGCCGCCCCCTGCTGATCAAGGGCGGCGGCTGGTCCCCCGACGAGTATCTGCGCTGGGACCGCACGTACGTGGAGGACCGGCTCAACTACGCACGCGACCTCGGGCTCAACACCATCCGCCTGGAGGGGCACATCGAGCCGGACGAGTTCTTCGATCTGGCCGACCGCCACGGCATCCTCACCCTGCCGGGCTGGGAGTGCTGCGACAAGTGGGAGGGCCAGGTCAACGGAAGCGAGCCGGGCGAGAAGTGGACCTCGGCCGACTACCTGGTGGCGAAGGCGTCGATGGCCGCCGAGGCCGCCCGTCTGCGCGATCACCCCAGTGTGATCTCGTTCCTGATCGGCAGCGACTTCGCCCCCGACGCGAAGATCGAGAAGACGTATGCGGACGCGCTGGCGGCGGCCGACTGGCCCGCTCCGGTGGTGGCCGCGGCCTCCGACAACTCGGCCCCGATCAGCGGGAGTTCGGGCATGAAGATGACCGGCCCCTACGACTGGGTCCCGCCGAACTACTGGTACAACAAGCAGGAGGGCGGAGCCACCGGCTTCAACTCCGAGACCAGCGCGGGCCCCGACATCCCCACGCTCGACACCCTGCGCCGCATGATGTCACCGGCCGAGCTCGACACCCTGTGGCGGTCCCCGTCGGCGAAGCAGTACCACCGCTCCCCCTCCTCGACCTTCGCCACGCTCAAGCTGTACGACGACGCTCTGGCCGGCCGCTACGGCACCCCGACCGGTCTCGACGACTACGTACGCAAGGCACAGCTCGCGCAGTACGAGAACGTGCGGGCCCAGTACGAGGCGTACGGCCGCAACGCCAAGGACGCGGCCAAGCCCGCGACCGGCGTCGTCTACTGGATGTTCAACAGCGGATGGACGTCCCTGCACTGGCAGTTGACGGACCGCTACCTCGATCAGGGTGGCGCCTACTTCGGCGCGAAGAAGGCGAACGAGCCGCTGCACATCCAGTACTCCTACGACAACCGCGCGGTGTCGGTCGTGAACGGCCGCCCCGCCGCGGCCTCCGGGCTCACCGCGCGGGTGACGCTCTTCACCACGGACGGCACCCAGAAGTACGACCGGACGGTGAGCGGGGTCGCCGTCGGGGGCGACGGGGCGAGCACCACCGCGCTGACCGTCCCCGCGTCGGTGAGCGGCCTGTCGACCACGTATCTGGCCCGGCTGATCCTGGCCGACGGCTCCGGCAAGGAGGTGAGCCGGAACGTGTACTGGCTCTCCACCGAGCCGGACGTCCTCGACTACGCGAACACCGACTGGTACTCCACCCCGACCACGGCGTACGCCGACCTGAAGGGCCTCGCCTCGATGCCGAAGGCGGCGGTGTCGGCGACCGGGACGACCACGACCGGCACGTACGGCACGTCGACGACGACGGTGACGGTACGGAACACGGGCCCGGGGGCGGTACCCGCGCTCCTCACCGATGTGCACCTGGTCGACACGGCGGGCGCACCCGTCCTGCCGGTGCGCTGGTCGGACAACCAGGTGAGCCTGTGGCCCGGCGAGTCGACGACCCTGACGGCGACGTACCGCACGGCGGACCTGCACGGTTCGGCGCCCCGGCTGCGGGTCTCGGGGTGGAACACGGCGACGGCCACGGTCAGTGGCGCAACCGCGTATTGAGGCGCGCGGCCTGACGGGTCAGGTAGTCGCGTTCGGCGAGGTTGGGCGCCTTGTGCGAGGCCTCGGCGTACAGGCGCGCCGCCGTGGACAGGTCGCCCGCGCGTTCGTGGAGGTAGGCGGCCACCGCGGTGTGGCGGGGCAGGGTGTCGTCCAGGGGCGCGAGTTCCGCGAGGCCTGCGCGGGGGCCGTCGGCCTCGCCGAGGGCGACGGCGCGGTTGAGCCGGACGACCGGGCTGTCGGTGAGGCGCGCGAGCTCGTCGTACCACTCGACGATCTGCACCCAGTCGGTCTCCTCTGCCTTGGGCGCGTCCGCGTGGAGCGCCGCGATGGCGGCCTGGGCCTGGAACTCGCCGAGTTGGTCGCGGGCGAGCGCCGCCTGGAGGATCTCGACACCCTCGGCGATCAACGCGGTGTCCCACCGGGCGCGGTCCTGCTCGGCCAGCGGCACCAGACTGCCGTCCGGCGCGGTGCGCGAGGCGCGGCGGGCGTGGTGCAGCAGCATGAGGGCCAGCAGCCCCGCGACCTCGGGGTGGTCGATGGCGGCCGCGAGCTGCCGGGTGAGCCGGATGGCCTCGGCGGCGAGGTCGATGTCGCCGGAGTAGCCCTCGTTGAAGACCAGATACAGGACGCGCAGCACGGTCGCGACGTCCCCCGCCCGGTCGAGACGCACCCCCGAGACGGTGCGCTTGGCCCGGCTGATGCGCTGGGCCATGGTCGCTTCGGGCACCAGGTAGGCCTGGGCGATCTGACGCGTGGTCAGGCCGCCCACCGCGCGCAGGGTGAGCGCGACGGCGGACGACGGCGTCAGGGAGGGATGGGCGCACAGGAAATAGAGCTGAAGCGTGTCGTCCACGGCGGACGCCGGCCCGGGCTCGGGTTCCTCGTCGACGAGGTCCTCGCGCCTGCGCCGGGCGGTGTCCGCGCGGGACGCGTCGAGGAACTTGCGCCAGGCCACGGTGACGAGCCAGCCCTTCGCGTCCCGCGGCGGGTCTGCGGGCCATACGCGGACGGCCTCGATCAGGGCGTCCTGGACGGCGTCCTCGGCCGCCGCGAAGTCGGCTCCGCGGCGGACGAGGACGGCGAGCACGCTCGGGGTGAGGCTGCGCAGCAGGGCCTCGTTCATAGGTGGGGTCACTCCGTGATGGTGGGCGGGGCCGCCATGAGCGGGCGCAGCTCCAGCCACTCGTGGAGCGGCTTGCCGCCCGCGCCGGGAGCGGCCGACAGTTCCCCGGCCAGTTCCAGGGCGCGCTCGTAGGTGTCGACGTCGATCACCATCCAGCCCGCGATGAGGTCCTTGGTCTCGGCGAAGGGCCCGTCGGTGACCGGCGGCCGCCCCTCTCCGTCGTAGCGCACCCAGGTGCCCTCGGGGGCGAGGCCCTGGGCGTCGACGAACTCGCCAGTCTTCTCCAGCCGGTCCGCGAAGTCCTGCATGTACTTCACGTGTGTTGAGATCTCCTCGGGCGTCCAGTCGCTCATGGGCACGTCATTGGCACAGGCCGGAGCGCCACGGTAGTGCTTGAGCAGCAGGTACTTGGCCATGATGTCTCTCCTCGGTGCGGTCCTGGTGCGGCCCATTGTGGCCGCCTGCACCCCTGGGACGGAGCCGGGCACTGGATCTCGACATGGGCGCGGAACTTCTTTCCAACTTTCTCCCCCGGCCAACCCAAAACGCCCGGGGCACGAGGACGTACGCGCCCCTGGCCAGCATAATTCCACTTTGAGCAATGATTGCGTGCCAAAGTTTCTCTTGTGGCCATACCGGGTGTCTCCGCAGGATGAGGGTGTTCCGAACCCGCACCATCCAGGGAAGTTTTCATGATCGTCATTACCGCACCCACCGGGAACATCGGCAGCCACCTGCTCTCCCTCCTCCTCGCATCCGCTCCGGCCGAGGAGCACCTGCGCGTGATCGTGCGCGATCCCGCACGGCTCCCCGACGACGTACGCGATCGCGTCCAGGTGGTCACCGGCTCCCACGGCGACCCGCGGATCGTCGACCGTGCCTTCGAGGGCGCGGACGCCGTCTTCTGGCTCGTCCCGCCGGACTCCTCCCTTGCTCCGGACGCGTGCTACAGCGGCTTCACCCGGCCCGCCGTGCAGGCACTCGCCTCTCACGGCGTCGGCCACGTCGTCGGCGTCTCCGCCCTCGGCCGCGGCACTCCGGTCGCCGACCGGGCCGGACTCGTGACCGCCTCACTCGCCATGGACGACCTCATCGCCTCCAGCGGCGTGGCCTACCGCGCGCTCGCGAACGCCTCGTTCTTCGAGAACCTCCTGGAAGAGGCCGACTCCATCCGGCAGAAGGGCGTCTTCACCGACACCGTCGACGCGCACCGCAAGGCGCCCCTGGTGGCCGTCGCCGACATCGCCGCGACTGCTGCGGCCCTGCTTCTGGACCGCACCTGGACCGGCGTCGACAGCGTCCCGCTCCTCGGACCCCAGGACCTCTCCCCCACCGACCTGGCCCGCATCATGACCGAGCAGCTCGGACTGCCCGTCCGCTACGAGCGCGAGTCCTACGCCGACCTCCACACCGCCCTCACCGGCTACGGCCTCAACGAAGCGTTCGTCCGGGGCGTCGTGGACATGAAGCGGGCTAAGGACGAGGGGCTGGACGCGGGGGTGCCCCGCACCGCCGACTCCTCCTCCCTCACCTCCTTCGAGCAGTGGTGCGTGCAGGTACTCAAGCCTGCCGTGCTCGCCTGACGCGACGTCAGGCCGCCAGGGCTACGGGGCCCGGGCCGCCATCCGGGCGGGCTCTCCGGACCCGCGTCCAGGCGCGCCCCACTCCGACCGGCGCCCAAGCCGGACGTACGAGCCGGACGTACAGGTCGCGCGTACAAGCAGTGCATACAGGTCGTGCGCACAAGCAGGGCATGCAAACCGGACGTACACGCCGACGCCTTGCTGACCACCACCACAGGACCGGTCAGCCCTTCTCCACTTCCCACCTCTGTGAAAGGCACCCCATGCCTGTCGAGACATCCGAGACGCCGGTCACGGCGTTCATGCTCGTCAAGACCACGCCCGAATGGCTGGCCCTGACCGTCCAGGAAAGGATCGAGGCCTTCACCACGCAGGTCCTGCCCGCGATCAAGTCCCGGACGACCGGTGTCCGGTCCCGCTTCTACGACACGGAGTTCTACTCGGCACGCGTCACCGACGTCTGGGTCTGGGAGGCCGACGACCACGGCGCCTATCAGCTCCTGATCGACGCCCTGCGCGAAACCCCTTTCTGGGACCGCTACTTCGAGGTCGTCGACCTGCTCGTCGGCACCGAGAACGGCTACGCGCGCACCTACGGCGTCGACGCCGTCGCCACCATCAGCACCTGACGCCCGGCCCCGGCGGGCGCACGCCGCCCAACTGAGCAGCGGCAGGCAGCACGCGACCGCTGCTCAAGGACAGGGGTCGCGACGGGCGTTCGCCCATGTGCCGCCCGAACAGGCGCACCCGCCGGGGGCGGCACATGGTCGGGGCTTCAAAGGCCCTTGCGCATGAGGACGCACATCGTCTCGTGGCGACGCAGCGTCCCGTCGGGATCCTCCACCTCCCAGGAGTCCAGCGCGTGGCCATGGGCGACGTAGCCGAGGCGTTGGTACAGGGCCCGGGCCCGGGGGTTGTCGTCCTCGACAGCGAGTTCGGCCCGGCGCAGACCACGCTGCCGGATCCGCTGCTCGGCGGCGCCGACCAGCAGGGTTCCCAGGCCGCGGGACTGCAGGGCCGGAAGCACGGCGAGCTGCCACAGGACCCCGGCTCCTCGGGACACCTGGTAGTCGACGCCGCCGATCGCCACCGGCAGGTCCATGGGCGTGCATACAGCCAGGTAGTCCACCTCTCCGGCCTCGGCACGTGCGAGCTCGCGCTCCACGTGACGCAGATGGGTGGCCGAGCCGGACCACGTACACGAGGGCAGGTCCCCGGGCCGGAGATCGCGTACGTGGACGGGCAGGCTGACGATGGCGCCAGGGTGTTCCTCTTCCTTGGTCACGCGTTGCAGCATGCCGACCGCGGTGAGGGCACGACAACGCATTTCCCCTCGCGTGGTGGGGTGCGCCGCACGGAACGGCCGACGGCGGTCGGCGGTGGCGCGCCATCTGTCCGCCGCCGAGCCCAGGATCATGCCCTGTACCGATGCCGCACCCGGTTTCGTAGGCTGGCGGTATGCGCATGCGCCCCACCCTGAGCTGGACGCCCCCCGAGGGCCTACGTCCCGGCAGCACGGATCCGGCGCCGGTCGCCGAAGCGTTGCGGGCCGGCGGGGTGCTGGTGCTCAGCGGGGCGGGCATCTCCACGGAGTCGGGCATTCCCGACTACCGGGGCGAAGGCGGGAGCCTGAGTCGGCACACGCCGATGACCTACCAGGAGTTCACCGCCGACGCCCCGGCCCGGCGCCGGTACTGGGCGCGCAGCCATCTCGGCTGGCGTACGTTCGGCCGCGCCCGGCCCAACGCGGGGCACCGTGCGGTGGCGGCGTTCGAGCGGCACGGCCTGCTGACGGGTGTGATCACCCAGAACGTCGACGGACTGCACCAGGCCGCGGGCAGCGAGGGCGTGGTGGAACTCCACGGCAGCCTCCACCGGGTCGTCTGCCTCTCCTGCGGCGCCCTCACCCCGCGCCGCGAACTCGCGCGGCGGCTCGAAGAGGCGAACCCGGGCTTCCAGCCGGTGGCCGCCGGACTCAACCCGGACGGCGACGCCGACCTCACCGATGACCAGGCGAAGGACTTCCGCGTCGCGCCCTGCACCCGGTGCGGCGGCATCCTCAAGCCCGACGTGGTCTTCTTCGGCGAGGCCGTTCCGCCGCAGCGGGTCGCACGCTGCCGCGACCTGGTCGCCGAGGCGTCCTCCCTGCTGGTCCTGGGATCCTCGCTGACCGTGATGTCGGGACTCCGCTTCGTCCGGGAGGCAGCCCAGGCCGCCAAGCCGGTACTGATCGTCAACCAGGCCCCGACCCGAGGCGACCAACACGCCGCGGCCCGAGTCGCCCTCCCCCTGGGCACCACCCTCACCACAGTGGCCGACGCGCTCCACATCCCCGTGGAGGGGTGACCTGCGGGGTGCGGCGTCTTCCCTGTCTCGGCGGGCCGCTCGCCCGCAGCGCGGAGCGCGGTGGCGTTGCGCCCGCGTCCTGGATGGGAGTACTCAGGAAGGGCCGTCAGTCCTGCGCCGCCGTACGAGGAAGACAGCCCCGGCCCCGACGGCGACAGCCGCAGCACCCGCGACAGCAAATGCCGGAAGAGCCGTCGAGGAGCCCGTCTCGGCGAGGTTTCCCTGAGGGTTGAGCTGGGTGCCACCCGTCGGCTTCGTGGTGGGAGCCGGAACCGGCTTGCCGCCGGCTTCCTTCGGCTTTGCCTCGTTGCCCGTGCCAGGTTCCGCACTGCCTGCCGGGAGGATCTCGAACTCGACGTATTTATGGCCGCCGGTGACTGCGCACTTACCCGCGTCGTCGCCGTAGTCGCCGGTGCTGAAGGCGAAGCCGCGACCCGCGGGGGCGTCCTTGGCCACGGCCAGTCGCAGGTCGAACGTGACGGATTCGCCTGGCTTGATGCCCCTCCACCCCAGATATCCGCCGTCGGCGACGGAATCGCCCTCAGGGATGCTCTTCCATGTGCCGGTCTCGGGGTCCTTGAGTTCGACGGCGACGTACTTGAGGTCCGCGCGGCCCCTGGAGTCGAGCACTCCGGTGATGAAGCTGAAGTCCACCCGCTTGTAGGCGGCTTTCCCGTGATTGGAGACGTTCACCTTCAGAGCGTGGGTACCACCCCCCGCGACGATCTTGGCCGGAATGCCGGCGAGGGAGGTCTGGAGGTTCTCGTCTGTCTTCTTGTCCGGTTCGTCACCCGTGCACGTGGTTCGGGTCGGAGTCGCGGAGGGCTTCGTGCCGGTGGCAGGGCCGGCCTTGCTCCCGGAAGGCGAGGCCTTGTCAGCGGCGTGGGGTGCCAGTGGCGGCTCTTGCGATGACGCCACCGATGGCGAGGCAGAGGGGGCCTCGACGGCGAAAGCGCCTGGCGCGGCCAGAAGCACTGCCGGGGCCATTGCGGAAGTCACGGCAGTGGCAGCGATGGCTAGACGGAGTTTCATGACGACCTCAGGGCAACGGAGTTGGTGGGCGCGTGCACAACCTGGGCTGGAGGTTACGTACGGATGACCCGTGGTGCGGGGGATTGGTTGTAGGGCCTCACACGTCCCTCTGGTGACGTGCGTCACGTCGCCGAACGTCTGGTTGGGACACCAGACCCGCGGTGGCTCGACGCGTGCCATCATCGGGCCCTTGTGGTGTCGAGGTCTACTGTTAGAGGTCCTAACAAAGGCGTTGGAGGTGTCGGTGGGTGATGAGGCAGGTGGCGAGGCCGAGGAAGGCTTCGTGGATGTCATCACGTCGTTCCCAGCGGATGCGTAAGCGCCGGAAGCCGTGGAACCAGGCGGTTGGGTCGGCCGCGTGGCGAGGTGCCTGTGGCCAGGCCCTTTTCCTCGCGGCCTCCCGCCGAACCGGACTTGATGGTTTCCCGATCATCCGGCTCTCCAGTAGTTACGGCGTGAATGATCTGGCCGTCTGCGCCTCATGGATGCGGTCGTGGCAGGTGTCGCAAGCCACGACCGTCTTGCGGCGCCGATCGAGCATGACGCGCGCCCAGTCGGACGGCAGCCACCCGGCATGAGCAAGATCGGCGAGGGCACGGATGTGATGCACCGTGACATCACCAGTGCTGCCGCAGATCTCGCAGATGTCCGCCAAGAGCCGTGTGACGAGCTCTTTGTGCGGATAGTCCACCCAGACCGGCCGACGATCCACAATCTTCGCCGACCGCTGCCGGTAGAGAGGGATTCCTCCGAACCGTGCCACCAGTGGCTTCCTGTTCTTCCGCTCGATACGGGCCTCGAAGCAAACTCGGGCGCCCTGATCAGTGTCGATTCGGGTCTTGTGCTTGGCAGCCATCTTCGGCACAGACGAGCGGTGCTTGGCCGCGAGAGTCTTGAGCATGGACGTCTCCATGACCCATCGCAGCCGGTGCAGCCGGGAGACATCCCCGGCAAGCAGGTAGTACTGGACGATGCCCCGGTAAACGGACCCGAACGTGGCAACGATCGCGTGGACGCTGCTGTTGACGAGATCCTTTCGTTTCGCGGGCTTTCCGCGGGCGAGATAGGGCACACTCTTGGCCTTGATCACGTCCAAGGGAACACGCAGTGCGATCCGACCGTTGACCCGTCGGTAACGGCCGGTCTTCTTCGTGTCGTTGTGCTGGACGGTGATCACGTAGCCGAGGAACCTGGCTGCCCGGGTGCGGGCATGAGTGATCAGCGTCTTCTCCTGGGAGAGTTCCAGTTTGAGTTCGTCATGAAGGAACGCTGCCAGGCGCAGCTTGATCAGCTCGGCTTCGGCTTTCGGTCCGGTGAAACCGAAGAGGTGATCGTCTGCGTAACGGATGTAGCGCAGCCTCCGGTAGTGCGGGTCATTCGGGTCCGCACTCGAAAGACTGGTCATCCGTTGGCGCAGCGTCCGAGCCTGGGCCCGGTCGCCGCGTCGGCGAGCTTTCGCCAGCAGATTCGCCAACTCCAAATACGCCGGGTTACGGGCCCGACGTTCCCCTCGGGTGTACTCCGGAATCAGTACTGTCTCTACGAACTCGTCCAACTTGTGCAGGTAGATGTTGGACAGGACCGGGGAGGCCACTCCGCCCTGCGGAGCTCCGGAGAGCGTGGCTCCCCACCTCCAGTCCTCCAAATATCCGGCCGTCAGCATGTTACGCACCAGCCGCAGAAATCGCCGATCATGGATCTTTTCACCGAGTATCGACAGCAGGACCTGATGGTCCAAGCTGCCGAAACAGTCGGCGATATCGGCCTCAATGAACCAGGCCGTTCCGGTCCAGGTTTGAGTCACCTCGCACAAGGCGGTGTGGCAGCCCCGCCGGGGCCGGAATCCATGCGATCGGTCGGAGAATGTCGGCTCGTAGTAAGTCTCTAACAAGAGGCGGACCACTTCGCCGACGAGCTTGTCCGACCAGGTGGTAATGCCGAGCGGACGCATCTTCCCGTTCTTCTTCGGGATTTGGATGCGCCGAACCGGACGGAAGCGGTAACGCTCATGGCGTACCGCCTCGATGATCCGGGCGATTTTCCGCTGGGACATACCGTCCACGGTTTCCTGCGTGACCCCGGGTGTCATAGCGCCATGGTTGGCATAGATGCGCCCGTAGGCCAACAGATACAACTGCGGGTTGAACAACTGTCGGTAGAGCTCACTGCACGGCAGGCCCCGCCTGCCGCGTTCACGCAGGACACCCAGCACCGTTGCGGCGCTCTGCATTTCGCATACCTCCCGAGTCTCGGGTGTCCGAACCACCTGGCCCCCTTCGCCCTGCGGACGGCTTTCCCGTCCTCCCTGGCCGGGCGTCGCTCCGGCGACTACTACGGGGCCTCCGTCGCCGTAGGACTCGCGTCCCGTAGGCGATCCCACGTTCGTCTCTGCTGTACGTCGTAGCGCGACGTAGGCGTCCCACTCATCTCCTTGAATGCCCTCGTTGGGCATCGCTCCGTGCTCCGGAAGTTGCGTCAGTCATCACAATAGAAACTGTCGCAGAACATGGCACCGGTTACAGCTGTCTTTCCGGTAGATGGGAACTTGCATCCGCTGGAGATTGGGCTTCAAACAACCCAGTCTTCGCCATATCGCGCGGGCCACCCAGTACCCCGTCCCTGACAGCTGGACCCGGTTACTGGTTTCCTGACATGCTCTTGTCCCCTTCACCTTTCGGATCCAGGTAAGTCATCGGCCCAGGAACCTCCTTCCGAGTTCCTCCCAGCTCAGCCGGGAATACAGACAGAGCGCCTCGTGCCGCACATGGTGCGTTCAACCACCCAGCGGTAGACGCCGAGCCCGGAGCCGTGTGGGACGCCGCGGCGGGCGATCACTGTTCTCACGCCCAGCTTTCGTACCTGCTCGCGGTAGATGTCGTGGTCGTAGCCTCGGTCGGCGAACAGCAGGACCGGCCGTTTGCGCGGCCGGCCGACCAGGCCGGCGACCGCGGGCACCTTGTTCAGCAGCGGGATCAGCTCGGTGACGTCGTTGCGGTTGCCTCCGGTCAGTGACACCGCGAGCGGGATGCCCTGGGCGTCGGTGAGGATGTGGTGCTTGCTGCCCGGCCGTCCACGGTCGACCGGGCTGGGGCCGCTTTTGGGCCCCGCCGTGCCGCCCGGACGTGGGAGGAGTCGATCACCGCCCGCGACCAGTCGAGCTGCTTCGCCGACCGCAGCTTCCTGAGCAGGACCAGGTGTAGTTTGTCCCACACGCCGGCCTCGTTCCAGGCCGCCAGGCGCCGCCAGCAGGTCATGCCGGAGCTGAAGCCGAGCTCCTGGGGCAGGTACTCCCACTGGATCCCGGTGTGCAGCACGAACAGGATGCCGCACAAGGCCTGCCGGTCCGGCACCCGCGGTCTGCCCTCGGCCCGCTTCGGCCCCGGCTGCGGCAACAACGGCTCCACCAGCGACCACAGTTCATCCGACACCACCCACGGCGGCGACTGTCTCCTGCCCACACCAACGAGCATCCAAGCCGACAGTCACACCAACACCCGCTTTTGTTAGGACCTCTTAATGTCCCGGTACTTCGCATGGGGGGCTGTGCCTGGGGACTTTCTTCACTTTCGCTGCCTCGCCATGCCTTCATCTGCGAGTCGGAGTACGTGTGACGATCACGAAGAGGCATTTGCTGCGCAGCATCCTGGGAACGGCGGTCGCGCCCACGCTGGCACTCGGACTGGTGGGGCCCTCAATCCTGGTGGCTCCGCCGGCCTTTGCCGCAACGATCGAGGCGCAGCCGTGGGGGGGGCGGCCACCGAGCTGACTGACGGGTCGGCGACGGAGAGCGTGGTCGACGTCAAAACCGCCAAGGACGGGGCCGCGGTGGCCCTTTGGTACCGCACGGCGAAGGACAGGTCGAGCCGGTCCCTCCTGGTCGCGGTCCGTCTTGCGGCCAAGTCGACCTGGGGAGCCCCGCAGACCCTGTTCACCTCTACCTTCGAGGTGCCCCTCACCGACAAAGAAGCCCGCGCCTGCCTCACCGCCACCGACGGCCACCGGCTCAGCTCACTGTTCGAACTCGCCGTGTGCACCGGGCTCCGCAGAGAAGAACTCCTCAGCCTGCGCTGGGAAGACCTCGACTCGGCCGACGGCACCGCCAGCATCCGCCGCAACCTCCAGCGCACTCCCACCGGCGGCCTGACCGCCCTCCCCACCAAAACGGTCGGCTCGCACGCCGCATCGCCCTCCCGGCCCCTGCCAGCTCTCACTCCGTGCCCACCGGGGGGCGGCAGGCTCAGGAGAAAGTCGGCGCGGGCTGGGTGGACAGCAGCCGCGCCTTCACCCGGTCCGACGGGCACTCCATCGAACCCGCCACTCTCACCCGCCACTTCAATGCGAACCTCCGCCGCGCCCACCTCCGCCAGATCCGCTTCCACGACCTGCGACACTCGACCGCGACCAACCTCCTAGAGCAAGGCGTCGAACTCGTTGTCATCGAGGAACTCCCAGGCCACGCCCACATCGGCGTCACCGCCACCGTCTACGCACACTTTCGACTCCGCCTCCAGCGCGACGCCATTGACACCCTCAGCACGGTCCTCGACGGCCCGACAGGTGCCAAGGCAGATGGGCTCGACGGCGATGCACTACCAGCCCACGCTGCTCTCGTCCGTTGACGTTGCCGTCAACTACTGCCGTCCCTCATGCAGAAGCCCCACCAGGAGTCACCTGGCGGGGCTTCTGTTTGCTCGTGTTACGAAATGATTGACACTCTGCTACCGCGTCCAGACGACGCATTGCGGCAGCACGCCGTCCTCCCAGAGTTGGTCGAGCCTAGCGAAGAGCCTGGGCAGGCTGGTGTCGAACTGTTCCCACGCCGCCGGGTCCAACTCCCGCCATGGATCCGAGATGGTCAGACCGGGCGGCAGAGGGCCGGTTGAGCCAGACATCTTGCGGCATGCAGCACACCACGTGTAGCTGATTACTGCGGGGCGATTCGCGTGTTTCGTATTTCTGAGGTAGGTGCGAACCGAAACCTCTCCACACGACGGGCAAAGCCACTCTGACTGGTCTCGGAGGAAATTTCGATCTCTCCCGAGCGCCTCTACTTCCGAGGGAGTGAAGCGCGTTAGCTGAATCATGAACCCGTCCTTCGACTGAAAACGCCGAGCATAGCTTGCCCGAATTCCTCCGCAGCGGACTCTGTTCCACCCATGGATCCTGGCCAAGTGGCATACATCCGGTGATGATGGATCTCGTGGAAGATCGTGGCCACAGCCGTATCCATATCAGCCAGTCCCATGTTGGAGATCTGAATTACCGGACGTCCTCGCGGGCCCAGATTCGGCATCCCATTGCCGTCGTGCGGGCTGTTCCCGTAGGCAGGCAGACCATCTCCTGCAGTGCGAATCTCTGGCACGTGCACAATGTCGTACTGGGAAACGCTCATGTCAGCCCTGCCCAGTGCCATTTTGACCTGCTTAATGCTAACGGCAGCGCCGTTCTTCCCTCCGGGGGCACTCTGGGGATCCACATTGCAGTTGTGAACCAGGACCGGCGTGGCCCCCGCTAGCACATAGTACGTGTGGATGTGCTCAACGGTCAGGTTGTACGTAGTAACGGCCCGGTGATAGCTGCGTACGCCGACGACCCTGATCACGGCACCATCCGACTGGCGCAGTCGTTCGCCAAGCTTCAGTTCGGCTGCGTCTACCCACTGTTTGCGGCTGGCGTCCCAGTACGGGTGGTGCTGGGTGGAGGTGATTGTCTGGTCGCCGGTGGGGGTGTGGACCGTGGTGTCGGTGAAGTCCTTGTCGGTCAGGGTGACTTCGACGTGGGTGACCTTGTCCGGCTTGGTGGTGTTGGTGAGCGGGTCCGTGGCCTGGACCGTGTCGCCGACCTTGACCTGGTCGATCGGGATGGCGGCGCCACTGGCGAGGAGTACCGTCGTCGGGGCGGGGAAGCTGTTGCAGCCTCCTGACGACGCTGGGGCTTCCTGTCTTCCAGCGGCCAGGCCGCCTCCCTCGCTGCTGGCGGCTGCGGCGCCGGCTTCGCCTTCGCCTGCTGCCTTGCCGGCGCCGCCCTTCGCTGCCTTGGCCGCCTTGGCCGCGCCGGCGACCACAGCAGCGCCCGCGCCCGTCACAGTTATCGCCTCGGCGCCTGCGCTGACGGCGGCTCCCACGACCGCTGTGGTCATTCCGAATTCCGCACCTGTCGCGAATCCGTCTGCCGCTGCCACGAGTACGCCGGCACATGCTCCTGCCGTAGCGGCTATGCATCCGACGACCACCGAGACAACGACCACGGTGATGGCGATCTCCACGACGTGGTCGGCGGCCCAGTCAAGGGCCTTGTCCCACAAATGGTGGTGCTTCTTCGGCTTCGGCTTGCTGACGTATGTCGTCTTCGGCTTCGGCTTGTCGTTGGTTGTGGCCCGGTTGCCGTCGGTGTTGGCCGTGCCGTCGGTGTTCCAGTCGTCGGGGTAGCAGGCCGCGCCGCCCTCGCCGCACATCTGCATCAGGCCGGTCGGGTCGCTGCTGGTGACCGGGGTGTTGCCCGAGTAGGCGTAGCCGTTGATGGACTGGGGGTTGGTCGGGTCGAGGATCGGGTCGACGGAGA
>NZ_QOLA01000027.1 GCF_003324565.1 Streptomyces sp. SDr-06
ACCACACCCCCATCGGCGTCTTCCGCTCCGTACAACGCCCCGTCTACGACACCCTGATGGCCGACCAACTCGACACCGCCATCGAACAGAACGGCAAGGGCGACCTCGCCACCCTCCTCACCGGCAAAGACACCTGGACCGTCATCAACGGACGCTTCGGTAGCCGGCAGACATCGGAGAAGACCTCATGACCTACGTCATAGCCCAGCCGTGTGTGGACATCAAGGACAAGGCCTGCATCGAGGAGTGCCCGGTCGACTGCATCTACGAGGGCCTGCGCAAGCTGTACATCCACCCGGACGAGTGCGTCGACTGCGGGGCCTGCGAGCCGGTCTGCCCCGTGGAGGCCATCTTTTACGAGAGCGACCTGCCCGTCTCGCTGCTCGACTACCGCACCGCGGACCGTGAGGTGTTCGTCGAGCTGGGATCGCCCGGCAGCTCGCGCAACCACCCCGTGCTCGCCGCCGACCACGCGGTGGTCGACGCGGAGCCGCTCAGCAGCAACGCCTGAGCGGGCGCCGCCGAGCGCCTGCCGACCCGCGTACTCGTTCTCACCCACGTCTTCGCGACAACCCCCAGGCCGCCCTCGCACGGATCGAGCCCATCATGAGCCCCGCTGCCGTTTCCCTGCCCGTTGTCCTCATCGCCGAGGAACTCTCGCCCGCCACGGTCGTAGCCCTCGGGCCGGACTTCGACGTCCGGCACTGCGACGGCACGGACCGCCCGGCGCTGCTCGCCGCCGTGGCCGACGCCGACGCGCTCCTGGTGCGCAGCGCCACCCGGGTGGACGCCGAACTGCTGGGCGCCGCGCGGCGCCTGCGCGTGGTGGCGCGAGCCGGTGTCGGAGTGGACAACATCGACGTCCCGGCCGCCACGCAGGCCGGAGTACTCGTCGTGAACGCCCCGACCTCCAACATCGTGACGGCCGCCGAACTCACCTGCGGGTTGCTGATCTCCACGGCGCGCAACATCCCGCAGGCCACTGCTTCGCTCAAGAGCGGGGAGTGGGACCGCACCAGATACACCGGTGTCGAGCTCGCCGACAAGACCCTCGGCATCCTCGGGCTCGGCCGCATCGGGCTGCTGGTCGCCGAGCGCATGGCTGCCTTCGGCATGCGGGTCGTCGCCCACGACCCCTATGCCCAGGAGGAGCGTGCGGCACGGGCGGGAGTACGGCTGCTGCCGCTCGGCGAGCTCCTGGAGACGGCCGACTTCCTCACCGTGCACTTGCCCAAGTCCCCCGAAACGATGGGTCTCATCGGGGACGCGGAGCTCGCCCGGATGAAACCCTCGGTACGCATCGTCAACGCGGCGCGGGGCGGCATCGTCGACGAGGAGGCGCTGGCCGCCGCGCTCAAGGACGGGCGGGTCGCGGCGGCCGCGCTGGACGTCTTCGCGGTCGAGCCGTGCACCGACTCGCCGCTGTTCGGCCTCGACAACGTCGTCGTCACCCCGCACCTCGGCGCCTCCACCATCGAGGCGCAGGAGAAGGCGGGCATCGCCGTCGCCGGCTCGGTGCGCCGGGTCCTCGCGGGAGAACTGGTCCCGGAGGCCGTGAACGCCCAGGCCGGTCCCGTCGACGCGGAGGTCTACCCGTATCTGGCCCTCGCCGAGAAGCTGGGCGGCGTGTTCGCCGCGCTGGCCGGGCACGCGATCACAGCCCTCGGCATCGAGGTCGTCGGCGCCCTCGCTCGACACGATGTGAGCGCCCTGGAGCCATTCGCTCTCAAGGGCATGCTCGCCGGCCGCGCGGCGACGGCCGTGTCGGTGGTGAACGCGCCGCTCCTCGCCGCCCGGCAGAACATCACCGTGGACTTCACGAGCGGCCCGAAGGCCCTGGACCGCCGCGACACCCTCACGCTGCGCGGCGTGCTGCCTGACGGCAGGCCGGTGTCGGTCTCGGGCGCTCTGTCGGGCCGCAAGCATGTGCACCGGATCGTGGCCGTCGGCGACTTCGACGTGGACGTGGAACTCGCCGACCGCATGCTGTTCCTCTGGTACGCCGATGCGCCGGGCGCCATCGGGAAGGCTGGACAGATCCTCGGCGACGCGGGCGTCAACATCAAGGCCATGCAGATAGCGCGCTCCGATGCCGGTGAAGCCATGGCAGCGATGACCGTCGACAGCGCGGTGCCCGCGCCGGTCCTGCGCCCGCTCGTCGACGCGCTCGGCGCTCGGGCCGTTCACGTCGGCTCCTCCGTGCCGAAGGGCTGAAGCAGCAGCCGGGGCGCGCGCAGCTCGCGGCTGATCGGGTCCTGGGGCTCCGATGTAGGAGCGCCGGGACCTGGCCGCGTTTCCACGTCCCGTGGCGCGACGGGTATGCCGCACCGAGGGCATTCTCCGTACCAGCCCAACTCCGTTCCGCAGTCGGCATGATGGAATGTATGGATCGGGCGCGTGCCCGGCAGGAATGCGCGACCCCAGAGTCCGAGGGATCGCAGGACCGGCCACAGGGCGCTGCCCCGCTCGGTCACCGTATATTCGTAGCGCGGCGGATTCTGCTGGTACGGGCACTTTTCGAGCAGCCCGGCCTCGGTCAGCGCGCGGAGCCGGATGGCGAGCACGGCACGGGGAATTCCCAGGTGTGCGGCAAAATGGTTGAAGCGCCGTACCCCGTAGAGGGCGTCACGCATCACGAGGAGGGTCCAGCGCTCGCCAATGATCTCCAGGGCGCGGGCGATCTGGCATTCCTGTGCGGCGTAATCGTAATCCTTGCCGAGAGTCATGCCCCAGGGTTTACCCCGTGTATTCCATGGTGGAACGAATTCCCGGGCGGAATACGTTACTTCGCCAAGTCGGCCGGGCCTCCCGCAGGCGCGGGGACCCAGGCCGGATCGGTGTACTCGGCCGACATCACCCGGCAGAAGGTGGCGAACGCGGCGGCCCTACGGGTGAGTTGGACCCCGGCCGGGCGGGCCAGCACCACCGACAGGGGTTGCACCTCGTCCTCGATCCGCCGCACCGCCAGGGTGCGGCCTTCATAGCTGAGGTCCGGAGTGGGGCGCTGGATGAGCAGGGAGTAGCCGACTCCCCGGGCGACGAGACTGCGGACCATCTCGAAGCTCTCCGTGCGGTGCCGGATGGACGGCGTCACCCCGGCCGAGCTCAGCACATCGCTGAAGTACCGCAGGCTGGGCGGCACATCGAGCATGATCATGTCGTGTTCGGCGAGGTCGGTGAGCCGTACGCGGTCATGGGCGGTCAACGGATGGGCAGGTGGCAGCAGTATGTGCGGCTGGGTCGCGTAGAGGGTGTCGAAGTCGATGCCGGTCTGGATGTCGACCCCGTAGAGCACGGCCAGTTCGCAGCCGCCCTCCAGGAGAAGCTGCTGGAGATCGGTCAGGGAGCCCTCGACGAAGTCGAGGGTCACCCGGGGGTGGGCGGCCTGGAACTCCTCCAGGAGGCGCGGCAGCAGGAACGGCGCAAGGGTCGTGAAGCAGCCGATCACCAGGCGCCCGGCCGGGGCCTGCCCGATGTCCCGCATTCCGGTGCGCAGTTCCTCGGCGTGTGCGAGCAGGGCGCGGGCCTGCGGAAGGAGCAGCCGGCCCGCTTCGGTGAGGGTGAGGCCCTTTGCCTTGGACCGGAGCAGAAGTTGAACTCCCAATTGCCGTTCGAGCTGGGAGATCGCCACCGATACGGCGCCCTGGGAAATGTAGAGGCGACGCGCGGCTCCGGTCATGGTGCCGGCCTCGGCGCAGGCCACGAAATGGTGCAGCTGACGCAGGCTCATCCCGTCGGTCATTAATGGATTCTATAACACGCTTCAAGATTATGTTGTTTCCAAGTGGCCCCGCTTGTCCGAGACTTGAGGAACCAAGCCCAGGAGGTTGCGCGATGACACCGACCGATATGGCGGCGAAGTGCCCGGTCCATCACGGTTTCGATCCGCTCGGCGATTCCTACGTGGCAGATCCGTATCCGATCCACACGGCGGTACGGGAAGAGGCTCCGGCGTTCTACGCCGAGGCGATCGACATGTGGGTGATAACCCGGTACGACGACATAGAGGCCGTCCTCAAGGACCCGGGAACCTTTTCCGCGGCGGTCGGCCAGCGTCCGGTCTTTCCCATGTCGGAGGAGGCCCAGCGCATCCTGAAGGACGGATTCCGCGCCTACCCGGTCATGTCGGACTGCGACCCGCCGCGGCACACCCGCATCCGCAAGCACAACATGACCGGCTTCTCTCCGCGCCGCATAGCGACGCTGGAGCCGAAGGTGTGGGCGAAGGCCACCGAGCTCGTTGACGCCATCGAGCCGGGCCGGGTCGACCTGGTGTCGGCACTGACCTATCCGCTGCCCGCCTACATGATCTTCACCTTCATCGGGTTCCCCGACGAGGACATGGACATGCTCAAGAGCTGGTGCGGCAACCGCATCGCGTTCAGCTGGGGGCGGCCGAGCGGCGACGAGCAGCGCGAGATCGCCACCAACATGACGCACTACTGGGAGTACTGCGAGAAGTTCGTGGCCCAGCGCGCGGCCGAGCCGGTCGACGACTTCACCAGTGACCTCGTCCGCATCCATCAGGCCGACCCCGACGCCCTGTCGCTCGCCGACATCACCAACGTCGCCTACGGGCTCAGCTTCGCCGGTCACGAGACCACGACCAGCTTCACCGGAAACGCGATCCGCCAGCTCCTCGCCAACCCCGAGCAGTGGGCGGCGATCTGCCAGGACCGCTCGCTCATCGCCAAGGCGATCGAGGAACTCCTCCGCTTCGACAGCAGCATTCCCGCCTGGCGGCGCATCACCACCCGCGCGGTCGACGTCGGCGGCGTGGAGATCCCCGCCGAGGCCAAGGTGCTGATCCTGCTGGGGGCCGCGAACCGGGACCCGAACCATTTCGAGGACCCCGAGACCTTCGACATACACCGCGGCGACGCCCGCCACCACCTCGCGTTCGGCAAAGGCATCCACTACTGCATCGGCGCCCCGCTGGCTCGCATGGAGGCCCGGATCGCGCTCGACCTGCTCGCCCAGCGGGCCCCGGACATGCGGATGGTCGAGGGCCAGGACTTCGACTTTCCGGCCAATGTCTCGTTCCGCGGTCCCCGCAGGTTGCTGGTCGACTGGCCGCAGTGAGCCGCCGGGTCTGGTCACCGGGGCGATGACGGCAGACTGCCCGTCGCTCCGGTGGCAAGCGGTCATCCAGGCCTGCGCTCGGTGACGAGCAGGGTCTGCAGGACCCGGCCGCAGTCGCCCGTCTCGTCGTACATGAGCCCCGTCGCCAGGCCCGACCCGGCGGGGCTGGCCGCGGTCTCCGAGCGCAGGCACAGCCACTCGCCGACCGGGGCGCGGTGCAGGGCGAGCGTGATGTCGGTGTTGATGACGAGTCCCTCGTGGTGGTCCAGTTCGAAGGCGACGGCCCAGCTGCTGTCGGCCAGGGTGAGCGCCCGGGTCAGCGGAGAGTCCCGCTCTCCGGCGACCAGCGGGATGCGCTGGCGGGCCCAGACGGTGCCCGGGCCGACGGAGTCGAAGCTGTGGCCGTCCGGGAACCGCCACTCCATCGCGGAGACATAGCCGTCCAGATGCGCTCCCGTCATGGTCCGCGCCGCCTGCGGGGCGGGCTTCGGCGGTGCGGGAGGGCTGTGCCGCAGCGAAGGGGTGGCGGCGGGGCTGGCCACCATGCGCCAGGCACGGGCCAACAGCACCGGCTCGCCGTCGGCGGTCAACTCGCCCTCCAGGAGCTCGACCCGGCCGCCGGCGCGCACCGTCCGCACCTCCACGCGCAGATCCGCGACGGGCACCGGGCGAAGCAGCTCCACGGTGACCCGGACGATCCTCGACCCGGCCCGCGCCGCATGTCGTTCCAGGGCCCGTCCCACGAGGGCGGACGGGGGACCGGCGTGCTGGGTCTTGGGACTCCACGGTCCCGCGGTCGCCGACGTGCTCTCGAAGGAGCCGTCGGCGAGCTCGCGGTAGAAGGACGCGGGAAACGCGGGGGCGGCGCAAGCGGGTTCAGTGCTCATGGCGGAAATCTGTAGACCATGCGGCATCGGCCGGGCAAGAGGGCCCCTCCAGTGCCGCCCCGGGATCAGCGCGGCAGCAGACGCACTCGGTGCGACTTCGCCAACTCCCCTGGAGAAAAGGCGACTTGGCCCTGGCGCACCACAGCGGGGGACGGCGGGTGGATCCGTACCGCCACGTACGCACATGGTTGATCCTTCGCCGCACTAGCCGACGGGTGCGAGTGTCCCGGCCGCGTGCTGGGAGCGCTCGAAGGCGATGCCCACGCGGAACAGCACCGACTCGGCGAGGGGCCCGGCGATGAGCTGCATGCCGATGGGCAGTCCGTCGGCGTCCTGGCCGGCGGGCACGGACAGAGCGGGGAAGCCGGTGACGTTGGCGGGCGCCGACAGCCTGACGTAGGCGTCGGTGACCGTCTCGGCGGTTCCGTCCGGCCAGTGCACCAGGGTCTGGCCACGCAACGCGGCCGTCAGGGGCGCGGACGGTGCGGCCATCACGTCGATGTCCTCGAACAGTCGCAGCCAGGCGTTCCTGATCAGTGTCCGGGAACGCTGGGCGCGCAGGTAGTCGAGGGCCGGAACCCTCCTGCCCGCCTCCAGGAGCAGCCGCACATCGGGGCTGTAGAGCCCGGGAGTCCGGCTCAGGGAGTCTTCGTGGACGGCGGATGCCTCGGGTGCCATGAGGCCCCACTGGGTGGCCTCCACCTGGGCGACCAGGGGCAGACGCACCTCCACGGGAGTCGCGCCCAGCTTCTCCAGGCGGGCGACGGCGCCGCGCACGGCCGATTCGACCTGGGGGTCCACACGGTCGAAGTAGTAGTTCACGGGCACCCCGATCCGCAGCCCCCGCAAGCCGTCGTCGGCCGAACGCGGCCGGGCACCGGCGCGTGGCGCCGCGATGCTGGCCCCGTCGCGCGGGTCGTGGCGGGCCAGCGCGTCGAACACCAGGGCCGCGTCCTCGACGGTCCGGGCCAGCGGGCCGACGTGGTCGAGGGACCACGACAGGGGAGCCACCCCGTGCCGCGAGACCAGCCCGTAGGTGGGCTTGAGGCCCACCACGCCGTTGAGTGCGGCCGGCACGCGGATGGAGCCGCCGGTGTCCGTGCCGAGCGCGAACAGGGCCGAGCCGGCCGCCACCGCGACCGCCGAACCCCCGCTGGACCCGCCGGCGATGTGCCGCGCCGCCCAGGGGTTGGCGGTCTGCGGGGTGAGCAGGCCGTAGGCGAACTCGTGGGTGTGCGTCTTGCCGATGAGGACTGCGCCGGCCGCCGAGAGCAGTGCCGCGACCGTGCTGTCCTCGGTGGGCACGCGCCCTTCCCACAGTCGTGAGCCCGCGGTGGTGGTGATGCCCGCCGTGTCGATGAGGTCCTTGAGACCGTAAGGGATGCCGTGCAGGGGGCCGAGGCGGCGGCCGGCCCGGATGTCCCGCTCGGCCTGCGCGGCCGCCGCTCTGGCCCGGTCGGCGACCACAGTGACGTACGCGTTGAGCTGTCCCTCGACCGCGGCGCACCGCTCCAGCACCGAGTCGACGAGTTCGACGGGTGACAACGCGCCGCGAGCGATCGCCTCGGCGGCCGCGGACAGGGTCAGTTCAAAGGGCGGCATGGGTCGACTCCTGCCGCACCGATGGCGACTCGCCCGCGGCGCGGAAGGCGGCCGCGGGGGCGACGCCTTCCAGATCGAGCGTGCGCAGCCGACCGAGAATGCCGCCCAGGCGCTCGGCGAACTCGGCCACCTGGAGCGCGAACGGAGCGGCGGCGGGGCCGGCATCCGCGGCCACGGCCCCTTCCGGTTCCGATGAGCCGGAGCATTCCGAGGACACCATGGGAGGTTCCTTTCCGAGCCGGACAGGGTCAGACGACCAGAAGAGGAGACAGGGTGGCGGAGGAGCGACGAAGAACCCGGCGGCCCCCTACGGGGGATGCGAGGGCCGCCGGGAGAAAGGGACGTTCCGGGGCCGGGCCGCGGAACATCAGGTGCCGGTGAGCCTGCTCAGAGGTCCACGGTCACGCCGTACTTCTCCAGCCAGGCGTTCAGCCAGAGCGGCACCTCCAGGTCGATGCGGGTGATCTGGGTGCTGGCGGTACTGATGCTGCCGTCGAGGCGGCCGTGCACCTTCTCCAGGTCCAGGAGCGGCAGGATCGGCGCGTTACCGCTGCCGATGACCTCGGCGAGCCGGTCCCGGAGCTTCTTCTCGTAGCCCGAGTCCTGGGTGCTGGGGTACGGGGCCTTGACGCGCTTGACGATGGACTCCGGAAGCACGTCGCGGGTCGCGGCGCGCAGCAGGCTCTTCTCGCGGCCGTCGAAGGTCTTCATGGCCCACGGCGCGTTGAACACGTACTCCACCAGCCGGTGGTCGCAGAAGGGGACCCGGACCTCCAGGCCGACCGCCATGCTCATCCGGTCCTTGCGGTCCAGGAGGGTGTTGAGGAAGCGGGTCAGATTGAGGTAACTGATTTCGCGCATGCGCTTCTCAAGGCCGGTCTCGCCCGCGAGAACCGGCACCTCGGCGATGGCGTCGCCATAGCTGGAGCGCCGGTAGCCGGGGATGTCGAGGGTGTTGAGCAGGCTGCCGTCGAACAAGGGGGTGCCGTCGTAGAACGGGCCCGGGGTGGTGGTCAGCCAGGGGAACGTCTCGGCGGTCAGGACCTCGGGGTCGTGGAACCAGCTGTAACCGCCGAAGAGTTCGTCGGCCGACTCGCCGGACAGGGCCACCGTGGACCGCTCGCGCACCGCTTTGAAGAGCAGGTAGAGCGACGGCCACAGGTCGCCGTACCACATGGGCGGCAGGTCGGTGGCGGCGAGCACGGCGGCGCGCACCCCCGGGTCGCTCAGGTCGTCACTGTTGAGCAGGATCTCCTTGTGCTCGGCCGCCACGTGCTCCGCGAGGTCGCGTACGAACGGGGCGTCGGGCGTACTGCGCAGCGGGTCAGGAACGAAGTTCTCGACCGCGCCCACGAAGTCGACGGAGAACGAGCGCACCGGCCCGGCCCCTTCGGCCGCCAGTGCCTTGGCGGCCAGCGCGGTCACCGCCGAGGAGTCGAGACCGCCCGACAGGAGGCTGCACAGCGGCACGTCGGAGATGAGCTGCCGCTGGACGGTGTCCTCCAGGAGGTCCCGCACCGTCTCGATGGTCTTCTCCAGGGAGTCCGTGTGCTCCCTGGCCTCAAGTGCCCAGTAGCGGCGCTTGGTCAGGCCCTCGCGGCGGACCCGCACGGTGTGGCCGGGGCGGACCTCGTGCATGCCGGTGAAGATGGCGTGTTCGGGTGTCTTGACCATGTCGAGGAGTTCCCGCAGGCCGTTGGCGTCAACCCGGCGGGGTATCTCCGGGTTGGCCAGGATGACCTTGGGCTCGGAGCCGAAGAGAACGCCGTCGGCCGTCGGGTAGTAGTAGAGGGGCTTCACGCCCATCCGGTCACGCACCAGGAGGAGTTCCTCGCGGCGTACGTCCCAGATGCCGAAGGCGAACATGCCGTTGAGCTTGTCGACGACGCCCTCACCCCACTCCAGGTAGCCCCGCAGCACGACCTCGGTGTCGCTCCGCGTGCGGAAGCGGTGCCCACGCGACACGAGGTCCGCCCTGAGCTCCCGGTAGTTGTAGACCTCGCCGCTGAAGGTGAGGACCGCGAGGAGACGTCCGTCCTCCTCGGCGGTCATCGGCTGACGGCCGCCTTCGAGGTCGATGACCGACAGGCGACGGTGGCCGATCGCGGCGTGCGAGCTGACCCACACGCCTTCGTCGTCCGGGCCGCGGCAGGCCATCGTCTGAGTCATGGTGTCGACGGTGGCGCGCGCCTGGGTGAGGTCGCGACCGAAATCTATCCAACCCGCAATGCCGCACATGTGTGACGTTCTCCTTAGGTCGACAGGCCGACGATGAGCACCGGGCTTCCGGGCACTCCGCAGTCAGGTACAGGTATGGGGATGGGCCGTTCACAGGGGTCGGCCCGCCGCGGCCGAAGGGGGATGACCGCGGCGGGCCATGCAGGAGAGGGCGGTTCGGGCCCTACGGGGACTCGGGGAACGAGATCTTCCTGGCGTGGTGGAACCAGGCCGCGAACACCATCAGCACGGCGGCACAGCCGCCGAGCGTCATGACGGTCGAGGGGGAGGTGTGGTCGATGACGATGCCGCCCATCAGCGCCCCGATGGAGAAGGTGGCCTGGAACGACGCGGTGAACACGACGGAGGAGGCTTCAGGGGAGTCAGGGGCGGCCTTGGCGAACCAGGTCTGCGAGCAGACCGGCACGGCGCCGTAGGCGATGCCCCAGACGATCAGCAGGGCCACCGCGCCCAGGTCCCACCGGCCGAGCACCGGCAGCAGCAGGGTCACGGAGGCGATCATCGCCGCGGCCGCCGCGAAGGTGGCCCGCGGGTACCGGATCACGGCGGACCCGCCGAGGAAATTGCCGACGATGCCCGCGACTCCGTAGATGAGCAGGTAGACCGTGATGAGTCCGGAGCTCACATGGGTCACCTGCTCCAGGAACGGGGTGACATAGGTGTACGTGCCGAAATGCGCCAGGACGATCAGGAAGGTGAGCACCAGGGCGAACCGTGTGTTGATGCTCCGGAACATGCCGCTGAGCACGTTCAGGCGGGTGGTCTGCACGGCCGGGAGTGGGGGCACCACCAGGAGCAGCATCGCGAACACCGCGATGGTGAAGACACCCATGACGAGGAACGTCGTCCGCCAGCCCGCGATGTCCCCGATGAACGTGCCGAGCGGGACGCCGAGCACCGAGCCGAGAGGCACCGCCGAGAAGATCACCGAGGTGGCCCGGCCCACCTGTTCCGCCGGTACGAGCCGGCCGGCCAGCCCGGCACCGATGGACCAGAACCCGCCGATGGTGATGCCGACCATCACCCGCGAGATCAGGATCATCCAGTAGCTCGACGCCATCGCGGCCAGGAAGTTGGCCAGGGCGAGGATCAGGATGAACGCACCGAGCATCACCCGCCGGTCGATGCGCGCGGTGGCCACGGTCACCACCGGCGCGGAGATCGCGGCGAGGAAACCGGGCATGGTCATCATCAGCCCGGCCATTCCGTCCGAGATGGTGAAGCTGGACCCGATCGACGTCAGCAGACCGATGGGGAGGATTTCGGTGGTGACGATCGCGAAGATCCCCATCATCACCGAGGTCACGGCCAGCCACGAGACCAGAGGGGAGCGGAGGGTCGGTGCCGCTGAGGCTTCGACGGAGGTGGTTGCTGTGGACATGAATCCCGTCCTGTGTTGGGCATCACATGGAGTGTGATCACTAGTCCAGCAGGGACGGCAGCCAGCTTCTGGCAGATTCTCGACACGGACAACAGCCATCCCGGGTGATGTCGCATTCTCGCGATGCACCCGCTGGCGGCCGAAAATTGAACATCTCCGCAGGTCAGAGGCGTATACGTGATGACATGGGGGCACCCCTGGGGCCGCCGGTGCCACCGGCTCGCGCACCTCGATCCGCTGGCGACTTCGCCAAGTCGACGAAGGGGACGGAGCCGGCGCAGACCCTGGACGGGGTGTTCGGAGTCGGGTGGGTGCTGTCGAAATGCTGCCAGCGAGGAGACATGGCAGCTGACACGATCGAGATCTGCTCGGAGGGACGAGCCGCGAACTGAACTGGCTCACGCATGTCGATGCCCCTTCCTCGGCGCTGCGCACCGCATGGCAGGGGAGCACTTCCTGGAAGCCGCCCGGAACTGTCCGGTAGACGCAAGGGGGTGCCGCAGGCGGGGGAGTGCGTGGAGTTGGTTGGCCTCGGCTTGAGGCGCAAGGGCGAACACCTCTGCACTATGGAAGGACTCGTATGGTTGAACACTTGGACGACTCGACCCGGAAGGCGATTCAGGAGAGGGCTACGGGGATGAGCCATGCGGATGCCGTGATCGAGGAATCACGTATCCGCTCTGCGAGGAAGCGGCTGGGGAGCCTCCACTGTTTTGAGTCCTACTGGCAACAGAAGTGCCTGGACTTCCAACTTGCCGAGTGGGAGCGCATCATCCAGCTGCTGAGCGAGGACGGCTTCGGATCTTACTCGCGGGACAAGGACCCTGCCGCAGCGGAACTGGAGCCCGCGGAAGGCTGACAGGCCGAATCCCCCTTTTCGGCTGCTTGCGCGGTCAGCGCGGCGAGGAAGACGTGAGCGAGCTTGGCCAGGGTGATGTGCCGGTACCAGCCGACGTAGCGGCGAACGTCGGAGCGGTCGGGGCCCGGCGCAGGGCCCCGTTCTCCCGACCGCCCCTGACAAGGGTGCTTGATCCACTGCGAGTTGGACGCGTGCCGTTTCCGGACTACGCCGACTCGCCTGCGGTGGACGGCGGCAGACGGTCGAGGAATGCCGCCACCGTTCCCACCGGCTCCCGCCATCCCAGTCGGTGGCTGAGCCGGGTCATCTGCGGCAGCTCGTAGGCGTACCGCGCAGGATCCTCCGTCCCCGCCAGCCAGCGCTCCGTCGGTCCGTCCCACTCCACACGGCCCCCGGCCAGGACGATGACACGGTCGAAGTGCTCGGCACAGAACTCCATGTCGTGGGTGATGGCCACGACGGTCCGGCCACGCGCGGACAGGTCATCGACCACGTTCTCGAGGAGCTGGATCGACCGGTGGTCCTGGCCGGTCGTCGGCTCGTCGAGAACGACGATGGGTGTGTCCATGGCCAGCACCGATGCCAGCGCGATCCGCTTCCGTTCTCCGAAGGACAGGTGGTGGGGGTGGGCGCCCGCAAGATCCGCCAGACCTGTGCGGCGCAGGGCGGCTTCCACCAACTGGGATCTGCGTGCGGGCGGGAAGCCGAGGTTGCGTGGGCCGAAGGCGACTTCCTTGGCCACGGTCGACGCATGGAGTTGGTCGTCCGGGTTCTGGAACACGAAGCCGACCGACGCGGCCAGTTCGGCGATGCTGAGCCCCTCCGTGCTGCGGCCGTCGATCTCGATGCTGCCCGAAGTCGGCCGCTCGATACCGATGAGGTGCCGGGCCAGAGTGCTCTTGCCCGCTCCGTTGGGCCCGATGACGGCCACGCGTTCTCCGGCGGCGATCGACAAGGAGACGCCGTCGAGCGCGGTCGTGCCGTTGGGGTAGCGGAAGACCAGCGACTGGATGCGCAGGGTCATGCGGTGGCGCCTCCTGCCGTGACGATGCTGGTCATCCCGCCGAATCCCTCGGCGGCGCTGTCGAGCGTGACGGGCAGCGGCCGGCCGGTGGGCCACCGGTGGCGTTCCGCGGCACGCCGCGCCGCGATGGTGTAGCGCAGCGGTGCGATGCCCCAGGACTCCAGTTCCTCCCGGGCCAGCACCTCGTCCGGGGTGCCGGTGGCCACCACCCTGCCCTTCTCCAGGACCACCACGCGGTCCGCCTCACGCGCGACGCGCTCCACCCGCTGTTCCGCCAGCAGGACGGTGATGCCCCGCTGCCTGAGCGTGGAGAGGGCGGTGAACACCAAGTCGCATCCGGCGGCGTCGAGTTGGGAGGTGGGTTCGTCCAGGGCCACGACCGCGGGCCGCATGACGAGTACGGAGCCGATGGCCAGAAGCTGCTGCTGGCCCCCTGAGAGCTGGAAGGGGGAGCGGTCGCGCAGGTGGGTGAGGCGGAGCTCGTCCATGACGGCGTTCACCCGCTCGTTCATCTCCGCGCGAGGAACGCCCAGATTCTCCAGGCCGAAGGCCAGTTCTTCCCGCACGGTGAACCGGGCGCCGGAGATCTGGTTGAACGGGTTCTGCATGACGAGTCCGACGTGCGCCGCCAAATGGGCGGTGTCCTCGTTCGCCACGGTCGTTTCATTGACCTGGACCGCTCCGGAGGCGGTTCCGCCGGTGAGGTGGGGAATGGTGCCGCTGATCACTCCAGCCAGAGTGCTCTTGCCCGCGCCGCCGGCCCCGAGTACGACGCACAGTTCTCCGCTCGGCACATCGAGATCGAGATCGCTCAACGCCGGAACGGTGCTCGTGGGATAGGTGAAGGAGAAGTCCTTGATATTGATCATCGCACTACGCCCCATACATTGACGGTGACCGCGCCCGCCGCGCAGAGCATCATGACGGCGCGCGACAGACGTTGCGCCGTGCTGTCGGCCATGGCGACCAGGCTGGTGGGCCGGCCGGTCGCGCCGAAGCCGCGGGTTTCCATGGCCGCCGCGCGTTCGCTCACGTCGGTGAAGGCGCCGAGAACCAGGGGACCGATGAGCGGCACCAGGGCGCGCACCCTGCCGTACAGGCCCTTGATCCGCTGCCCGCGCGCCTGCTGCGCATGCAGGATGCTGGTCGCGCGGCGGTTGAGGGTGGGCACGATCTGCAGCGCGGCGGCCACGATGTACACGATGCTCGGTGAGATGCCCCGCTCGCTCATCGTGCTCATCAGTGAGCCCGGGTGTGTGGTGAGGAGCAGGAGGAAGAATCCGCCCATCATGACGGCGATGTGCAAGGCGGTCTGCACCGCGAATTCGACGCCCTCCGCCTTGAGTTGCAGGGGCCCGAAGTCGGCAATCACGTGGTGCGCCTCGGGGAAGAAGAATCCCTGAATGAGGAACACGGCGACAGCCACTGGAATCCACAGTGCCATGAGCATGAGCGAGAAACGGCGGAGAACTCCGGCGGCAATCGACACTGGTACGAGAACGACGCAGAAAATCAGCAGCGGCCACCAGTAATCGACGACTGCGAAAGCGCAAATGGTCGTCGTGACAGCAAAGGTGAGCTTCGTCAGGGGGTTGAGCCGGTGAATTCTTGATGAAGGGACGGTGCCCATGGTCTCGTGCACCGTTTCACACCGCCCTGGTCAAGTCGGGCCGTTGCGCCAGGGGTCGATGGCGCCGAACGAAGGGGAATCGGTGCATGAATCCCGGTGGCAGCCCTTTCACGATCGCCATCGCGAGCGCCACCGTCAGGGCCTTGTCCAGTGGATCGGCCACGAGCCCCTGCAGGGTGGCCGCTTTGAGCATGCCGTTGCCGAAGGCCTGGAAGGTGGCGATGAGCGCGGACTGCCCGACGGATCCACTGGCGTTGCCGAAGACGAAGGCCGTGATGGGGGCGGAGATGACCCCGGCCACGACGCCTGTGAGCCCGCCCGCCAGGAGGGCCGTGGGCACCCGGCGGAAGAGGCCGATGCGGGCGAACATGCCCGCCGTGAAGCCGATCATGGCTGCTGTCACGGCATAGGGCAAGGCCCCCGGAGTGATCGTCATGCCGACGACGACGCTGGCCAGAGCCCCCGTGGCGGCCCCTGCCGCCGGGCCGGCGAGCATTCCCACCAGCACGGTTCCGATGGAGTCGAGCTGCAGGGGGAGCCCGCTGAAGTAGACGACCTTGCCCATGACGATGTTCACCGTGACCGCCACCGGCAGCAGGGCCACGGTCGTGGTGGGCAGACGGCCGACGGCTCCGGACACGATCAGCATGGCGCCGAGTGTGTAGCCGATGAGCGCGAGGAGCGCTGCCGGGCCGCCCACCCCGTGCTCCGAGGTGGGCCGGGCCACGATCAGGCCGGCGTAGGTGGTGAACACAACGGCGGCGCCCAGCCCTAAGCGCCAACTTTCGGACAGTTTCAACGGACCTGAATGTCCGGAACCAGCCACGCTCGACCTCATTCCCCGCTCGTGAGGCAACACCGGGATTTTCGGTGGCGGACACTAGCAGTCGCTCATCAGTAGATGTCAACACCATTGGTGGGCCCACCTGTTGTGGTCGGCCTCGGAGGACACCACCACAATGGGCGTCAACCGGCAACCTGTTGACAAGCCATCCTGGCTGGTGTGGGATCGCCGTGAACCTAACGATCATGAGGCGTTGCTTTGTCCGAATTGGCTCAAAGTAAAGACTCACGCAAAGACGTGCAGGGGGAAATGGCAGTGGCCAACCACCGTTCTTTCGCGGATTCCTACACCGCCGGACTGCAAGAACTCCTGGATACGGGCAAAAATGTTCCGTCCGTACAGGACCCTCTCTCCAAGGCATCGGACTTCGGGCGCAACGACCGCCCCTACCGCGAACTGATTGCCCATCAGAGCACCATCGACGACCCCACGTCCTGTCTGGCCGTATCCCCGCACCTGCCGGTGAACCTCTCGTACTGCTTCGGGCTGCTCGCCTGGTCGCTCGACGGCCGCAACGACGTGGGCACACCGGCCTACTACCGTCGCGGCGCCCACGAGTACTCGGACGACCAGCACACGCTCAGCGGCGCCTTCGGCCACCGCCTTGTCACCGCCAACGGCAACCAGCTCGCCGAGGTGGTCGGCCGCATCGAACGCGACCCGGCCCACCGCCGCGCGTTCGCCCTGGTCCTCGAACCCGAGGACAACTTCCGTCAGTCCAGGGAATACCCGTGCGCGGTGGGCGTGCATCTGTTCCTGCGCGACGGCGCACTCACCTGGCTCACCGTCATGCGGGCGCAGCAGGCACTCACCGTCCTGCCCTACGACGCCTTCCTCTTCATGGGCATGCAGCAGTACGCCGCGGGCCTGCTGGGCGTTCCCGCAGGCCCGTACATCCACCAGTGCGGCACGTTCCACTTCTACGACAACGAACTGCCCCTCGCCCAGAAGGTGGTGGACGGTCCCGTCCGGGCGGGAACCCTTCCCGCCTTCCCCGCCACGCCCGACGGAGCCCGTGAAACGGCCAGGGAACTCATCGACTTCGAGCTGCGGCTGCGTACCGCCGCCGAGGCCGGCGATGTCGCGACCGTGGACGAGATCGCCGGCACCAAGGCCAACACCGACTTCGCCGATGTCGCCCGCGCCTGCCTGGCCACGCACGCCTATCGCAAGCTCAACGACGCCTCGTCGCTCGTGACCAGCCACGCGACCGACGAGACCGTGGCCCAGCTGATCGCCGCGATCTGATTCCCCGAGAACAGGGAGTCACCAGTGACCCTCACGATCCGCCCGCCCCTGGAGTCCCGCGGCCCCGATCGGGCAGCGGCCCGGAAAGCCCTGGCCGATCGCATAGCCCACAGGCGTGAGCTCTTCGACCGGGCCCCCGACAACGTTTCCCACCCCCACACCGACCGCTACCGCTTCCCGGTCATGGCGGCGCTGGTTCCCGTCGCCACCAGCAGAGGTGGGGAGATCGCCTATCCCGGCGACCCCATGTGCCTCTACGCCGCGCTCTCCCTCACCGTCATGCACTCCGTCGCACGCTTCGAAGCGGGGCTCGCCGACGAACCCTCCCTCGACGACGTGGCTCCCGACTGGGGCCGCTACCCCGACGCCCGCTACCGCCGCGCCGAGGACGGACCCCGGTCCACCCTCATCGCGGACAACCCCACCACGGACGGCCACGTCTTCGACCCGCGCATCTGGGACGACCTCGCCCGCGACGCCTTCATCACCGAAGTACGCGCGCTCCAGCCCAAGGTGCTGCTCCTCAGTTCGGTCTCGGCAGGGCACCGTTACGCGCTGGAGATGGCCGAACTCGCCAAGGAGCACGCGCCGCACTGCGTGGTGGTCATCGGAGGCCGGCACGCCGACGAGACCGTCCGCTACCAGCACGCGACCGCGAGCGTGGACCTGTCCTGGAGCAGCACCGTCCAGGTCATCCAAGACGGACGGGCCCGCCCGGCCGTGGACTTCGTCGTGGCGGGGGACGGATCCCCGCTGCTGGACCTCCTGATGCGTGCCCTCGCCCTCGTCGTCACCCCGGGCTTCGGCCCCACGCGTGTCGAGGACGTACTGGAGGCGCTGCCCCTGGTCGCGGCGCACGAGGACGGCCCCCGCGGTTCCGGGAGCATCGTGGGCCTGACCCGGGAAGGCGCAGTCGTCGTCCCGGTGCGGGGCGAGCGTCTGACCTCGGCCCAACTGCCCTCGCCCTACGAGGCGTTCTCCGTGCGGGCCCGATTCGGCATCTTCACCCGGGCGGGCAGCTCGCCGATCGGCAGCCGCACCGCCCATGTGATGACGCTCGACGCCTGCCCGTTCAAGTGCACCTTCTGCTCCGAGAGCATCCAGGTCTCCCAGCGGCCCACGCGGTTCGCCGTCACCGAGACCGAGCACGTGGCCCGGCGCATCGACCAGCTCATCTCGTGGGGCGCGGAAGCCGCCTTCTTCGACGACCCGGTCTTCTGGGGAGGCAACTGGAAGGCCATCACCGACTTCTGCCACGACCTCGCGGCGGTCCGGGCCGAACGCACCGACGGGACGCCCTTCGAATGGGGCGCGCAGCTGACCGTGGACGTCGTCCTCAACCGGGCCAAGACCGACGAGGTCCACGCGGCACTCGACCTCATGCGCGAGAACGGCTGCACCTACATCTACATCGGCATCGAGAGCATGGCCCAACGCGTGATGCGTCACGTCGGCAAGAACCTCCTGCGCCGCAACCCCGAGGCTTGGGTGAGCAAGGTGCGTGAGGCGCTGGAACTCATCAAGGGCCATGGCATCAGAGTGGGCAGCTCCGTCCTGTTCGGCCTGGACGGGGAGGACAGGGACACCATCGAGGAGACGATCGAGGAGATCGGCCGGCTCATCGACGACGACCTCCTCATCATGGCCAGTCCCAACATCCTCACCTACCACCCCGGCACGGCCATCACGGCGGCGCACGGACAGGACCGGCTCGACTACCACTCGCGCAAGGACAACCGGCCCCCCTACACCTACTTCGAAGAAGCCTACCCAGAGGTCGTCTCGAAGCTCCTCGACGAGGACGACATCTGGTACATCCACGAGGCATCCGAGAAGCGATGGGGCAGTACCCGCAACAGCGCCGCCGAATCGGTGGCTTCGGTCGGCGCGTGAGTGCGCGCCCCACAGGAAGGAACATCGTGAGAGGCAACACGCTGGACGTCGAAGAGCAGACCTACTGGGGCCCGTACTACTCCTACTTCCCGGCTCTCGCGCGCTACATCCCGCTGGGGGAGTACGCCCGCCGGGTCCGCCCCCGGGCCTGTGTGCTCGGCGCCTCGGACGGCAAGTTCGCCCTTCCGCTGCTGCGCGCGGGCTGGGAGGTCGTGGGGGTGGAGACGGACGAACTCTTCCTCGACGGCGGCGAGTTCGATCTCGTCGACGGGCACCACGAGGTGGTGGGCCTGCGTGAGCGGCTGAAGGCCGAGGGCCTCGAAGAGCGCTGCACCATCGTCGAGCAGGACTACATGACCCTGCCCGCCGAGGGCGACTTCCAGCTCGTCATGGGCAGCGGCCTGTGGTCCATGGACCCCAACCGCGCCCACTCCCTGCAGGCCCTCATCCACCATGCGATGGACATGGTCGCGCCCGGCGGCATCTTCTTCGGCGAATACCTGATCGCGATGAACGACGAAGAGCGGCAGTGCGGTTACTACCCGCCGCGCGAGGAGATGGACGCCATCATCGAACGGCCCGGCTGGCAGACCTTCGAGAACGCCGACCTCGGCATCCGGGGCGAGAGCCACCTCGGGTACGAGCAGTGGCACTTCCACCGCTACGCGGCCGCCATCGTGCACCGCATGCCCGGACCGCGCTACGCCACACCTACTCCCTGACACCCATGGCACACCGAAGCAACACGGGGCACCCACACAGGCGCGCGGGTGCCCACCCTGCCGCCGTCGTCACCGACCTCGACAAGACGCTGCTGCGCTCGGACGGGACCGTCGGCGCGCGTACCGTGGCAGCGCTGTCGGCGGTCGCGGAACTCGGCGTGCGGATCGTGTTCGCCACCGCGAGGCCGGCCTGGTCAGCGCGGCAGGTGCTGCGCTCCCTGGAGGGGATCGACGCCGTGCTGCTCTCCTCCAACGGCGCGGTGGCGGGCGGCTTCCAGGACCCGCGCCCGGATCGGGTCCGCGTGATGTCCGCCGTGCAGGCACGCTCGGCGGCCCGGCTGCTTGACCCGCTTCCCTGGGCGGCCGACCGGATCTCCGGGCGCCTGCTCGGACCCGGCTGGCCGCCCGTCCTGGGCAGCGCGGACAGCCGGGCGCGGCAGGTCGAGGACCTGCCCGGCGACGAGGAGGTGCTCTGCCTCATGGCGTACGGCACGCCAACACAGGCCGCTCTGTCGGGCATCGGCGGGAGCGGTCTGCGGTGGACGTCGTCGGACGCCGGCCTCATCGAGGTATCGGCGCCCGGGGCCGACAAGTGCTCCGCCATGTCCTGGTACCTGGCGCGGCAGCGAAGACACTGGGACGACGTGATCGCCTTCGGCGACGCACCCAACGACCTCGACATGCTGGCCGCGGCCGGCACCGGGGTGGCCGTGGCCAACGCGACGCCGCAGGTGCTCGCCGCCGCGACCGAAGTGACAGAGACGCACGACGAGGAAGGCGTGGCCCAGTGGCTGGAAAGAAACCTGCTGTAACCGGCGGAGGCCAGGCCCCCGCCGGAGGGCCGCCGGACAGGATCTGGATCGTCGGCGGCCCCGGGTGCGGCAAGTCGACCCTCGCGGCGCATCTCGCGAAGGCCCGGGGCCTGACCTGCGTATCCCTGGACACGCACTTCTGGGGCCCCGCATGGACGCCGGTGCCCGAAGCCGACTTCGTGGCCGGGGTCGGGGCGGAGCTGCGGGGTGAGCGGTGGGTGGTCGACGGCCAGTTCCCCGCCGCGGTCGACGCGTACGCGGGCACGAGCGACTGCCTGATCTGGGTCGACCCCCCGCTGCATGTGGCGTGGCCGCGACTGCTGCGCCGCACGCTGCGTCGTTGGATCCGCCGGGAGGAGCTGTACGGCGGCACCCGCGAAACCCTGTGGACGGTGATCGGCCCGAGGTCGATCCTCTGGTACGCGCTGAAGGTACGGACACCACAACGGCGCGCCAACGAGGCGCTGTTCACCCGCCTCACCGGTACCGGAATCCGGCTCATCCGATTCCGCGGGACCGATGTACGGTCACTGGTCGGAAGGATCACATGACGAGGCAGTGATGCCGGTGCCGACCCGTTACGCCGTACGAAAGCCTGGAGTTGCCCATGGATGTCCGTCCCTACGATGCCGTCAGCGATCTCCCCGTCCAGGACTGGGACTCGCTCACGCTCGGATCCACCATCTACTCGACGGCCGGCTTCCAAGCCGTCCGCCAGGAGGAGCTCCCCGACGGAGCCCGCGGCCGCCGTTTCATCGCCTACGACGCCGCGGGCGTCGCCACGTCGGGCCTGGAGGCCTACACGTTCGCGGCACCACCGCACGGGCTGTACACCCCGGCGGACCTGCTGCAGGGCCTCATCAGCCAGGAACGCCACACCCATCTCGCCTCCCGGCCGCTGGCCATCGGCGCGGGCTGGTCGGAGTTCCGGGGGCAGTTCGTGCACCGGCCGGAGGCGACGCCGGAGCAGCGAGCCGCGGCCCTGGAGGGCCTGGCCGCCGAGATGCTGGGCTTCGCCAAGGAGGCCGAGGCCTCGGTGCTGGCCTACTACTACCTCCCCCGGGAGGACGCCCTGGACATCGCGCGGGCCCACGGTTGCGACGACACGGTCGTGCTGTACCACGACGTGGAGACGCTGCTGCCGATCGGCCAGTGGCGGGACCTGGACGAGTACTACGCCTGGCTGCCCGCCGGACGGCGCCCGCGTGCCCGCCGCGAAGTGCGCAACTTCAAGGCCAGCGGCCGGACCATCCGCGAGGTCCCGCTGCCGGAGGTCGTCGACACCATCGCGCCCCTGAACAGCGCGCTGATGCGCAAGCACGGCCATGCCTACGGCGTCGAGAAGGCCAGGGAGGTCTACGGCCGGCAGGGCAGGCATCTGGGCGATGTGAGCACCCTGCTGCTGAACGAGGACGAGGGCAGGCCCGTCGGCTTCGCGCTCCGTTACCGGCAGCGGGACATGTTGTGGGCCCGGGTCGCGGGATTCGACTACAGCTTCCCCAACATGGCCGACTACTTCAACCTCGTCTTCTACCACCCCATCGCCCAGGGGGTGGGGCTCTCGACCCGTGCCATCCACCTCGGACTGGGCACCTTCCAGGCCAAACTGGCCCGGGGCGCCCAGCCCAACCCGCTGTACACGGTGCTGGTGGGCGTGGACCAGCCCCTGATGGCGGACGCCGACGCCGTCCGCGGCCGCAACCGGACGGAGGCGGAGGCCTTCGGGGCCGAATACGGGCAGTACGTGGTCGGCGGCCTGAACACGGAGGACTGGCTGCTGTGAGCAAGTGCACGACCGGGTGGTTCCGCTGGTGTGAGAAGGGGGCCTACGCATGGCCGAGGTGAGGCAGACATCGTCCATCGCCGACATCGAGCGGGACGCGTGGGACGCCCTGGTCCCGGCTTCCTGCTTCTACCAGAGCCACGGTTGGCTCAGGGGGCAGGAACGCCCGGACTTCGCGACGGCCCACTACACGGTCGTCGAGGACGGCGGCAGGCTGTCGGCCGCGGCGTGCGCCTACGACTTCCCGCCGCAGAACGCACCGGCCCTGCCCGCGGTGGCGGCAGACCACAGCGTGCTGCGGGTCGGTACGCGCACCGGCTACCACAACGAGTTCCTCGTCTCCGGCGACGGAGAGGCAGCCCGGCAGGCGCTGGCCGAGGCCATACGGGCCGTGGCCGATCAGGCGGCGCGCCTGGGGCACGACGCCCTGCTGTTCGACTTCCTCACCACGGACAGCCTGCGGCTGCTGTCCGGGCTCTTCCCCGTGCGGGCCGAACTGCGCAGCGCCGAGGCGGTGGTGCACAACGACGGCGGCACCTTCGAGACGTACCGGCAGCTCCTGGGCCGCAACGTGCGCAAACGCGACTACGAGGTCCGCAAGTTCGAGAAGGCCGGCCTGCACCTGCGCACCGCGCCGCTCTCCGCCTGCGTGGACGAACTCGCGCCCCTGATCGGGCAGACCATGGACCGGTACGAGGCCTCACTCGACCAGGAGGAGATCCGGACCTTTCTCACCGTCCAGGCCAAGTACCTGGATGACGTGAGCACGGTGTTCCGGTGCGTCGACGACGAGGGCCACCTCGTCGGCGGACACGTGTCGTTCGCGTGGCGGGACATGCTCTATGCGCGGGTGGCGGGTTTCGACTACACCCGGACCCGCAACGCGTACGAGTACTTCAACGCCGTGTACTACGGACCGCTGCGGCACATGGAGCGGCATGGGCAGACCGCCCTGCATCTGGGCCTCTCGGCGGTGGAGGCGAAGGTGCGGCGGGGGGCGAGCCTCCATCCGGTCTGGGCGGCCGTGCTGCCCCTGCCGCTCGTCGAAGGCGCGGGGCTCTCCCGCGATGCCGCGAAGGACCAGGCGCTGGCGGACGCCGTGCGGGCCGAGGCGGACGGTGGGATGGACAGCGCCGAGTGGGACCTGGACGCCGCGGTCACCCCGCTGTAGGCGGTGCGCCGGGTGTGCCCTGCGCCCGGGATCGTGTGGCGAGCGATCCCGTCGGCGAAGGGCATGTCCCGCGTCCGTGCCCGGTCGGGTCAGGTCAGGTCAGCCGGTCACCGGCCACAGCGTCGGGCAGAAGTCGGGGTCGGCGTAGTCCGGCCGGCCTTCCGCAGTCCGGCGGACGAGGGTGTCGTGCTTGTACGGCTGCTGGCGGCCGTTGGAGGCCCGGTAGTCCTGGTAGGTGTTGGACGCGTCCTGAAGGTGCAGCGAGATGGCACGCCGGGGGTTGGGACTGCGGTTCGCGCCGCTGCCGTGGTAGAGGAGGCAGTGGTGGAAGGTCATGTGCCCGCGGGGGATGTGCACCGGGATCCGCTGGGCGGTCGCACCGTTGCGGTCGGCGTCGCCGTTCAGCAGGTATTCACGCGCGACGTCAGTGGGCTCACCGACTGGACGGTCTGCGCCGTGCCGTCGACTCCACCGGTGACTGCCGGGCACCATCGTGATGGTTCCGGTTTCCTCCGTGCAGTCGTGGAACGGAATGAAGGCCGTCAACATGTTGTCGGAGGAACACGTCGGCCAGAAATACTTGTCGAAATGCCAGGAGACGATATTCGAATCCTCGTCGGGAACGGCAGGCTTGTAAATCAGCGTGGCCTGAAATGTGCGTATCTCGGGCGTCTGCGCAAGGCGTGCCGCCACGGCGCCGATCAGCGGTTTCCGCAGAATACGTGAGGTGACTTCTTCCCGATAGTGAATGTAGTCGTTGTTACGTTGGACCGGGCCGTCCGCAGGGGTCCAGTCGGCGATGCGGTCAGGCTGAACCGGTAGCTCGCGACCGCGATGACCTGCATAGAAGCGCTCGCTGGCCGCCGTCAGAGCCTCGGTCTCGGCATCGCTCAGAAGCTTCTTCGACAAATACCACCCATGCTCCGCATAGTGGCGCACGTCCTCGTCGGACGGAAGCAGCTGTATTTCCTCTTCGGTCAGTGCAGAGTATTCCGACACGCCGTCCTCGACTCTCTGATTCGCGACAGGCACAAGATCGCTGTACACGCTAGCGGAGAAAACGATCACATGCTAGAGTCCATCACGATTGATTTTGATGAAGTGGCTGCCGGGGAGGCAGAGTGGCGATTCTGGACAACGAAGTCCGCGTTCTCCTGAAACAGAACAAGAACTTCAGAAACGTATGGGCGGGGGAAACGACCGCTCATTTCGGAACGCAGCTCACCAACTTCCTGCTCCCTCTGGTGGCGGTCACCGCCCTGCACGCGAGCGGCACCGGCGTCGGCCTCATCTCCGCCGTGCAGTTCATACCCATCGTGCTGCTGTCCCTGGTGGCCGGCGTGATCGTGGACCGTTACCCGCCCCGCCGCACCCTGGTGATCACCAGCGTCGCCCGCGGGGCCGCACTCGGCGTGCTCGGCCTGGTGCAGGCCGCCGACGGCCTGACGCTCGGACACATCGTCGCGGCCGCGGCGGTGATCGGCACGGCCAGCGTGTTCTACGAGGTCGCCTACCAGTCCACCATCCCCAAGATCGTCCCCGTGGAATCGATCGCCCCGGCGAACGGACTGCACCAAGCGACCTACTCCGTAAGCCAGTTGGCGGGCCCCTCAGTAGCGGGATTTCTGGTGGGCAAGCTCGGACTGTCGCCCGCCCTCACGGTCACCGCGGCCCTTTTCGTCGGCGCCACGATGAGCGCGGCCCTGCTGCGCGGCGTCGAAGCACCCGGTGTGCCCCGGCAGTCCGCCCTGCGCACGATCGGTTCGGGCCTGCGCTACACCTGGTCCCTGCGCCCCATCAGGGACCTGTGCACCCAGGCGGGCCTGTCGAACCTGCACGAGCAGTGCTTCCTCACGGTGTTCCTCGTCTTCGCCGTCCGGGAGCTCGATCTGAGTGGCACGGTCGTCGGTGCCATCATCGGCATCGGCAGCATCGGGGCGCTGGTCGGTTCCCTGCTCGCGGCACGGCTCGCGGCCCGCTCGACGGTGGGACGCGTCCTCACCGCCGGAGTGATCCTCGCCGCCGTCGGCCTCCTGCTGGTGCCCGTCGCCGTCCAACTGGACATCGCCGTCCCGGTACTTGTCGCCTGCGCTTTCATCGTCAACGGCTTCGGCGTGGCATTGTTCAACGTGTTCGCGGTGAGCCTGCGACAGGCCATCCCGCCGGATCACCAGCTCGGCGCCGTCACCGCCAGCTACCGGCTCGTGGCACTCGGCACCCTGCCCGTAGGTGCGTTCATCGGGGGCGCGCTCTGCGACGCGCTGACCCCCGGCACGGCGATCTGGGTGGTGGGCCTGTCCTACCTGATCGTGTCGTGCTGGCTGCTGTTTTCCCCCCTGCGCTCGGCCACCACCCTTGAGCAGGCCCGCACCTTGGGGGCCCGGGCGGACTCGGACGCACCCGACGCGGAACGGGCCCCCACCACCACCGAGTAGGCCTCCACAGGCCTCCACCCGCTCGCTCCGACAGCACCCCGGCTGCCGGAACACTCGACCGACAAGGCAAACGCGCGCCATGACAGAGGCACAGGACGTCCTGATCTACTCCAAGCGGTTCGCGGGAGGAGTGCGGATCGTCTCCAGGATGCTTTCGGACATGGGGCGCCGCCCCGTCCTGGTCTCCGACGAACCCGACGACGTCAACCGCGACCACTGTGCGGCCCATGTGGTCATCGACTGGGCGCGAGCCGATCTGGACGACTTCGTCGCCGCGATCGACGCCGCGGGCGTCATACCCACGGCCATCGTCAACTTCGTCGAACCCCTCATCTCCTGGCAGACACGCGCTGCCCGGCACTACGGCCTGCCCGGCGGTGAACCCGGACGCGAGACGCTGCTGAGCAAGGCCGCGGTCCGGCAGGCGATGGCGGCCGAAGAACTGTCGGCGCTTGCCTTCACCTCGGGTCCGGCCGCCTCCTTGGGCGTCGAAGCGGTGACGTCGTACCCCGTCATCGTCAAGCCGGACAAGGACTCAGGCGGCTCGCGCATGGTCCGCAGGGCGGACAGCCCTGCCGAACTGCGTTCCAGGCTCGATGAAATCGCTGGAGCGCTGGGCCCCGACGGCCACGTCATCGTCGAGGAGTACATCGACGGCACCGAGTTCTCTGTCGATGGGGCGGTGCTGCAGGGGCGCTTCGTTCCGCTTCTGAGCGTCGAGAAGACCGAACACGACGAGGCCCGCCACCATGACGCCGGGCTGCGCATCTCGCCCCCGCCCTCCGACCTCGTACGGCGTGGGGCTCGGCAGCTGACCCGTACGGTCGGCGCACTGTGCGTCGCGCTCGGCCTTCAGGGCAGCTGGCTGCACGTGGAGGGCAGAGTGCGCGAGGACGGGACCTGCGAACTGATCGAGATCAACCCCCGTCCCGGCGGCGGCCTGTACCGTATCGCCACCCAGCACACCTGTGGCATCGATCCGATCGAGCTGTCCGTCCGGATGGCCCTCGGTGAGGAGCTGGACATCGGCCTCCTGGAAAAGCCGGCGGCCGACCACGATCTGCTGGTGGCTCTCCTGCCGTTCGAGGCCGACCGGGTCGGAACGCTGGTGAGCGCCACCCCTCTCGACGAACTGAAGCTCCTCCCCGGCGTGGTCGACGGGTACCAGTTCGAGGGCTTCCGCGTCACGTCGATGGATCAGGAGAACTTCTTCACAGAGGTGTTGATCACCGCGGAGAGCGTGGCAGGCCTGCGGGAAATCGCCCAACAAGTGCGCGGCGCCTTCACCTTCAGCTTCGAGTAGCCGACCCCCGTCCGGGCCCGAAAGGACCGGCGCGCGCGGTCAGCCGGCTCTGGCCGTCTCCGATGCAAGCGCCCGCGATGCGAGGAAGGCCGTTCACGGGCTGGACGACGACGGCCTGATGGCCGTGCCTGCGGGCCACCTCGGCATGGACACGGCTACCAGACTGCGGTGACCCACGGCGCCGAGAGGTGGGACTCGACGGCAATCACTTCGCCGACCACGGGCCTTGAGCGGAGCGCCTCCCGCGGCCGCCGAGGCAGTACCGCCGTGACTCAGTGCGTGATGCGCACTGCTCAGCGCCCGGCAGGGGCGGGGACGGAGAAGCGGATTCCGTAGCGCTGTTCCATGGTGGCGATCCGCTCGGGCAGGCTGGTGCGGATCTGCGCCAACTCGTCCTTGTGCTCGGCAACATACTGCTCCCGCGCCTTCGCGCGCAGTGGCTCCCGCGCCGCCTCGACGGGCTTCATGCAGGTCGCGTAGATCGCTCCGAGCCTGCGGTCCTCCGCCTTCATGGCGTCGCGGTCGTCGATCGCCTGGATCTTCTTGTCGACCCCGTGCCCGATCTCCTCTTTCCCCTTTGTCGTGGCCTCAGTTGGGCAGAGGCGATGCGTGCTCGGCGGTCGAGTTGCTCGAGGAGGGCGTCCGGCATGTGGAGATCGCGCGGGCGGTGGGGGTGTGTACGGAGAGCGTGCGACTTGGCGTCGGGTGTGGAAGGAGGGCGGTGCTTCGTGTTGCGGCGGTCGGGCGTCCACCCAAGCTGTACGGCCCTCAGGTCGCGGTCGTCCGGGCCGCGTTGGAGCGCGGTGGCCTGGCTCACGGTTTGGGTGAGGAGCGTCCGGCCAGCCACACCACTACGAGCACGGCTGTGAGCGGTGCCGGTATTCGTCGTCCACCTGCATCGCCCACCCTGCTGCCCTGCCCTGTGCGTCAGGCGCCGAGTGATCAAGCTGCTGATGAGGAGCCGTCGAGAAGAGACGGCCGCCCCCGTACGTCTGTGCGCCGGTGCGATGCCGCGAACTCGCGGATGGCGGCCAACCCGGGCCCCGACCGGCGGGGGTCCTGGCGCCTGCTCAGTGTCCGGCGGTGGCCGGGGTGACCGCTTCCGAGGTGTCGTGCAGTCCCAGGCGCAGGTGTTCGACGTGGTAGAGGGCCTGGTCGAGGAGCGTGGCGACGTGGTTGTCGTAGAGGGCGTAAACGACGGAGCGGCCGTTGCGGGTGCCGGTGACCAGGCCGAGGTTGCGCAGCAGGCGCAGCTGGTGGGAGCAGGCGGACTGCTCCATGCCGACTTCGCTCGCCAGCTCGGTCGCCGGCAGGGGGCCTTCGCGCAGGCGGGCGAGGATGAGCAGGCGGGAGGGGGTGGCCAGGGCCTGGAGGGTGGTCGCGACCCTGGCTGCGCTGGTCGCGTCCAGGCGTGTGCGCGGGACGCTGCTGTCGGCTGGTGTGGCTCCGTGACCCATGCGCTCATCGTACTCTCCGCCATGAACACATGAATCGGTGTTCATTCGTTCCTGTTACGGTGGTGGGGCTGGGCGCTGTCCGGCGTCGGCTCCGTATCCAGAGGACTTGGCTCGATGTCTTCCACTCTCACCCGTCCCGTCCCGCCGGGCGCTGTCCGTGAAGCGGCGGCGCCCCGGCGCCGTACCCGGATCTTCGCGCTGCCCGAGGCCCGCTGGGCGGCCGCGGCGCTGGCGCTGTTCCTGGTCGCGCTGCCGCTGTATCTGGCCGGGGCGCCGACGTGGTCGTGGGGGCCGCTGTTCGCCCTCACCTACGCCACCGGCGGCTGGGAACCGGGCTGGGCCGGACTGCGGGCGCTCAAGGAGAAGACCCTCGATGTCGACCTCCTGATGGTCGTAGCCGCGCTGGGGGCGGCGGCGATCGGGCAGGTGCTGGACGGCGCGCTGCTGATCGTCATCTTCGCCACCTCCGGCGCCCTGGAAGCGATCGCCACCGCCCGCACCGCCGACTCGGTGCGCGGCCTGCTCGACCTGGCCCCCACCACCGCGACCCGCCTGCTGGACGACGGTACCGAGGAGAGCGTCCCCACCGGGCAACTGGCCGTGGGCGACACCATTCTGGTGCGGCCGGGGGAGCGGATCGGCGCCGACGGCCGCGTCCTGGACGGCACGAGCGAGGTCGACCAGGCCACCATCACCGGCGAGCCCCTCCCCGCCGCCAAGCAGGAGGGCGACGAGGTCTTCGCCGGCACCTTGAACGGCACGGGTGCTCTGCGCGTGAAGGTCGAACGCGATCCGTCGGACTCGGTGATCGCCCGCATCGTGACCATGGTCGAGGAAGCCTCCGAGACCAAGGCACCCACTCAACTGTTCATCGAGAAGGTCGAACAGCGGTACTCGATCGGCATGGTCGCCGCGACGATCGCGCTGTTCGCACTGCCGCTGCTGTTCGGCGCCGCCCTTCAGCCCACGCTGCTGCGCGCCATGACCTTCATGATCGTCGCCTCGCCGTGCGCGGTGGTGCTGGCCACCATGCCGCCGCTGCTGTCCGCCATCGCGAATGCCGGACGGCACGGTGTGCTGGTGAAGTCCGCCGTGGTGATGGAGCAGCTGGGTCAGATCGACGCGGTGGCGCTGGACAAGACCGGCACGCTGACCCAGGGCACCCCGCGGGTGACCGACATCCGCCCGCTGGCCACCTCCGGCCTGACCGAGAACGAGCTGTTGCGGCTGGCGGCGGCGGCCGAGCACCCCAGCGAACACCCCCTCGCGCGCGCCGTCGTGGACGCCGCCCGCACCCGCAACCTCGACATCCCCCCGGCGCAGGACTTCGCCTCCGCCCCCGGCACCGGCGTGACCGCCACGGTGGAGGGCAAGGCGGTCGCGGTCGCCACCCCCGCCCGGCTGCTGAACGGGCGCACCGACCACCCGGCCGCAGTGGTCGCCGCCCGGCTGGAGGACCAGGGCCGCACCGCGGTCCTGGTCCAGGCCGACGGCACCCCCGTCGGGGTGCTGGGCATCGCCGACCGGCTGCGCGAGGAGGCCGCCGCCACCGTCACCGCCCTGACCGTCCTGACCGGAACCGCGCCGGTGCTGGTCACCGGCGACAACCCGCGCGCCGCCGCCCGCCTGGCCCAGGAGGTCGGCATCACCGACGTTCGCGCCGGGCTCCTCCCGCAGGACAAGGTCTCCGCGATCACCGAGCTGGAGCAGGCCGGACGGAAGGTGCTGGTGGTCGGTGACGGCGTCAACGACGCCCCGGCGCTGGCCGCCGCGCACACCGGCATCGCCATGGGTCGCGCCGGATCCGACCTCGCCCTGGAAACCGCCGACGCCATCGTGGTCCGCGACGAGCTGGCCACCCTTCCCACCGTCGTCCGCCTCTCCCGCCAGGCCCGCCGCCTGGTCGTACAGAACCTGGTCATCGCCGGAGTGTTCATCACGGTCTTGGTGATCTGGGACCTGTTCTGGACGCTGCCGCTACCGCTGGGTGTCGCAGGTCACGAGGGCTCCACCGTCGTCGTCGGCCTCAACGGCCTGCGCCTGCTCGCCGACAGCGCCTGGCGCCGCGCCCGCACCGGGACCGGCCAGTGAGCCGCCGCACCCGCAAGGCCGCCCCCTCCGACGCGGGGGCAGCCCGCTGCACCGTCACCGTCTGCCGCGGCTGCTGCTGCGGCACGCCGAAGATCCCCGGCATCGACCACGCCGCCCAACTCGCCGGACTGCGCCGCGCACTGGAAGGCACCGCGCAGGTCCGGGTCACCGACTGCCTGGACGCCTGCGAACACGCCAACGTCATCGTCGTCCAGCCCTCCGCCGAGGGCCGCAAGAACGGCGGCCGCCCGGTCTGGCTGGGCCTGGTCAACGATCCCGGCGCCACCGACGACATCACCACCTGGATCGAAGCCGGCGGCCCCGGGCTCACCGACCCGCCCGGCATCCTCGACCTCTACATCTTCCGCCCCTCCCGCCGCGTCCAGGCCGAACTCCACGACACGTAACGCCCGCGCCCATCTGCCCGTAGGCAAAGGACCGTTCGCGACAGGGACCGCCGCGCAGTCCGGGAATTCGCGACGGGGCGGCCCGGCCTGGAGGCAGCGCGGGGGCGCGGGCAGCGGCTGGAATGCAGCGCCGCCGGGGCATGGCATCCCAGACTGACAGCCCAAGGGAGGCGCTGGCTACCGGTGTTGCACGCGCCTGCCCCAAAGGCCAGTTGGCCGGGTCGAACGCGATCGCCCCTTGGCCGCGGGTCAGCGGGGACGTCGGCCCCGAAGGAGCGCCCGCCTGGGCAGGACGAGCAGCAGCAGGCTGTAGTACTGCAGCGCGGGTACGGCGAGGGCGAGGACAAGGGCCAGGACCAGAGTGAGGACGTTGAGCCAGCTCTCGGTGTAGGACTCCTGGAGCCTGCACGGTTGTTGATCGTCCTCGTCGAGCAACCCAGGGTTGGTTTTGAGGATCCTCAGCATCGCCAGCCGGCACACCATGCTCGCCAGGAGAACCGCGTAGTAGAACGCCGCCACGAACTGGTCGCGCCCGAAGGCGCCGATCATCTCCGTCGGCAGGGGGAGCACGACGACGGACAGCAGCCACCCCATGTTCCACACCATCAAAGGGCGGGTGACCCTCGTGACCGATGAGAAGGTCCGGTGGTGCTCCCGCCAGATGTTCGCGATGACCGCGAAGCTGAGCAGGAAGCTCCAGATCTGGTCGAGGTGACCGGTGATCACCTCGCTGGCGTGTTCGTGGGCCGACGCGGCCTCCGGGACGATATCGATCAGCGGCAGGATGAGCAAAGTGATCGAGATCGCGGTCACCGCGTCGGTGAACAACACCAGCCGTTCCCCGGATGCGCCTTCTTTGTTCCCGCCCGGCGCGGGAGACGGCGGCCGAGCCGGGCCGTATCCTCGCGTGCCGGGTTCGTCGACGGCGTCGCTGGCACTCATGCGTGTAACACCTTTCTTCTGTCCGGTCCATCGGGCCGGGGGCGGCCGGTGCGGCGGTTTCCACGACCCGGGCGGACCGAACTGTCTGTCTGTACAAGGGCTGTTGGGTGAACGGCTTCGAGTTCGACCATGAAGCGGCCGCTGTCCCAGGGCAGGTCCGGCCGCGGTACCGGCTGGGGGCGGCGAAGAGCGCGCCGAATCCGTCCATGTCACGTCGGATGCCGCGAGTGAAGGCGAGCACGGCCAGGTCCGACAGGGTGGCGGAGCCGGGTTCGCCGATCTCACCGGCGAGGGTCACGCTCCACGACCACGGCACACCCGCCCTGGCGCGGTCGTTTGGCCGCAGCTTCCTGCGTGCATGCCGACCTCGTCTGATGCCCCGCGGCGTTGAACCGTGGGCTGAGGCCGTCGCCGTGCCGGTGGAGCAGAGGGCTACGGGCGGCGCGTGCCTGCGCCCCTGGAGCAGGCCGGGGCTCAGTGCTGCCCGGAGGCGCGCACCATCAGCGCTCCCGAGCGGGTGAGCAGCGCGGCGATCGCCATGAACACCAGCCCGTTGGTGACGATCGAGGCGATGTCCTGGGGCAGGGCGCCGTGGCGGAAGAAGAAGCGGCCCAACTCGGAGCTGTACCAGTAGGTGGCGCCGATGGAAAACACCGAGCGGGCGACAATCAAGCCGATCCACAGCGCCGCGTAGCAGCGGCCTGCCCGAGCGACGACCCGGCCGTCCGGCTCCCGGAAGACCTGGACCTGGCTGACCGCGATCAGCCCGAACAGCACTCCGGCGGCGAGGCCGCAGATTTCGACGGCCAGGCCGATCCCGCTGTCGAAGAAGGTGTGGACGAACACGGGGACGATGATCACCGCGACGATCAGCGGGCGGAGCAAGCGTTGGCGGCTCACCGCCTTGGTGCCGAGGTCCGCGTACAGGGTCGTGAGCAGCACGACGACGTTGATGAGGAGAGCGCTCTGCAAGGTGGACATGGATGCCGCCCGTAGGTGAAGGGGATCTTGTCCACACAGCGTCAGGCCTGTGCCCCGGCCCGGGCGTCGGCCGAGGAGTGGAGGAGGGTGGAGCGCGGACACCTCCACCCTTCTCCGCCCTGCTCCACCCGTCGGTGGGCCCCGATCCAGAGGGCGAGAAAGAGGTGTATGCCAAGCTCGAACCATGGCTGTGATCACAGAAGGCAAGCCGTCCCCACCACCCGCAGCGCCACCGGGATCGATCCTGCTGCGCCCCGACCTCTGGCAGCACGTGCTGCCCCGGGTGCTCGGGCTGGCTCTGGTGCTGGTCGTCCTGCCGCTCTCGGACGGGCTCGTCTGGTCCTCCACCACCTGCGTGCTGGTGGTGCTGCTGAGCGGAGCCTGGGCGCTGTGGTGCGTGGCCGGCCTCCGGGCGGTGCCCGAGGCGTGGGCCGTGCCGATCCTGGGTGTCACGATCATCAGCGGGAATCTCCTCATCACCCTCGAACCCAAGGCCATGCCGGCCACGGCAATCGTCGGCATGGCTGTGGTGTCCTCCGGGGCGGTCCTGCCCACGCTGGTCAGCGCGGCCGTCCTGGCGGCCGGTGTCCTGGCGCTGGCGATCGGCGGGATCGCGGCCAGTCTCCCCGGGCACGCCTGGGCGGACGTCGTCGCCTGGATCGCCGCCCTGCTGGCCCTTCAGCTCGCCGGTGCGACCCGGCGCAGCATCGGGACGCAACATGCGCAGGCCGAGGAACTGTTGCTGCAAACCCGACGCGCGCAAGAAGAGAAGCAGCGGGCCGCGGCGCTGGCCGAACGGACCCGGATCGCCCGGGAGATCCACGACGTCCTGGCGCAGTCACTGGGCGCGCTGGCGGTCCAGCTGGACGTGACCGACTCGCTGCTCACCGCGGATCCGCCGCGCACCGACGAGGCGGTCGAGCGGGTCCGCAACGCCCGCCGGATCGCCGTCGACGGACTGACGGAAACCCGACGCGCGATCGCGGCCCTGCGGGCGGACACCCCGCCCCTGCCGGAGGCCCTCACCGCGCTGGTCCACGACCACCGCACCCTCTCCGGCGCGCCGGCGACCTTCACACCAGTCGGCACCCCGCGCACGCTCGGACCGGAGGTCGGGCTAGCGTTGCTGAGGGTCGCCCAGGAGTCCCTGGCGAACGCCGCCAAGCACGCCCACGGACGGGAGCTGACCGTCACTTTGGAATATGAACAGGACCAGGTGAGACTGACCGTGCTGTCCGGGCCCGCCCACTCCGGCGGCGGCGAGGCCGTCCTGCGGCCCCGACCGGCAGGGTTGGACGGCGGCTACGGTCTGGCCGGTATGCGTGAGCGGCTGCTGCTGATCGGCGGCGACCTGACGGCCGGCCCCGCCCCGGAGGGGTGGCGCGTGCAGGCGGAGGTGCCCGCATGAGTACCCGGGTGGTGGTCGTCGACGACCAGGCGGTGATCCGCGAAGGCCTGATGACCCTGCTGGACATGATGCCCGGCATCGACGTCGTCGCCGGGGGCGCGAACGGCGAGGAGGCCCTCGCCCACGTCGCCGAAACGCACCCGGACGCGGTGCTGATGGACCTGAGCATGCCGGGGATGGGCGGCGTGGAGGCCACCCGCCGGATCGTGGCGGCCCACCCGGACGTGGCCGTCGTGGTGCTGACGACCATGGCGGACGATCAGCTGATTCTCGACGCCCTGCAGGCCGGGGCCCGCGCCTACCTGACCAAGGACGCCGGCAAGACCGAGATCGTCCGCGCGATCGAGGCCGCGGTCGCCCGGCACACCACCTTGGACCCGATCGTCCAGGAACGGCTGTTGGCCGCCGCCCTGCGCGGCGCCGGACAACCGACCGAACGGCGGCCCGAACCGTCACAGGACCTGCTGACCCCGCGCGAGTCCGACGTACTGCGGCTGCTCGCCCAAGGGTTGTCGAACCGCGCGATCGGCCGGCGCCTGCTGGTGGGGGAGGCCACCGTCAAGACCCACGTCAACCACCTGTTCGCCAAGCTCCGGATCCGCAACCGAGCGGAGGCCGTCGCCTGGGCCCACACCCACGGCTTCGGGCCCGACGGGGACGCCGTGCGCCCTTGCCCTTGAGAAGGGCCGTCCCCTCTCGGCTGAGTGTGAGGACGGGCCGGGTGTCACTGACACCGTGCGACCCCGGTGTGCAGGGCGCGTACGGTGCCTCAGACGCCGTGCGTCCCTGGTGTGCAGGGCGCGTACGGTGCCTCAGACGCCGTGCGTCCCGGTGTGCAGGGCACGTACGAGTCAGTCGTCCAAGGCCGTTGAGACCTCGTCGTCGACGGGGGCGGGGGTGGCCGCGGTGACCTTGACGCCCAGGTCGAGTCCGGCCGTGCCCGCTTCCCGCTGTCGGTGGGACGGCGTGGCTGGGGGAGGGGTGGGGCTCCGCACGCTGAACGCGGCCCGCCACCCGGTGGTTCCCGACTGGCAGTTCGTTCAGGGTATGGATTCTCGCGCGTGGCCTACACCGAGCCGCTTCCCGACGAGAAGGCCGCCACCGTCGTGGCGTTCCTCAGCCGCGCCCGCGAGTTTCTTCGCCGCCCACGGCATCCACGGGGTTGACCATGTGGTCACCGACAACGGCGCGAACTACCGCGTTGCAGTCTTCGTGCGCTCCCTGATCTCGCGGGCCTCTCGCCACCAGCGGACCAAGGCCTCCACGCCTTGACGCAACAGCAAGGTCGAGCGCTACCAGCGCATCCTCGCCGAAGGACTCCTCTACGCCGGGCGGTGAACCTCTGAAGCAGAGCGAGCTCGGGCGATCGCGGTCCGGAACGTCCACGACTCCTACCACCTGCCGCACACCACTGCCGGAAACCGTCCTCCAGTCTCACGCCTCCACGCGAGCGTCACCAACGTCATGGCCAGCGACACATCCCCTGAGCCAGGGCCGCCAGGCCGGACTCCGAAACGAGATGCGCGGCTTTCGTCGGATTCATGAGTATCTTGACCCCGTCAGCGGAAGCGGCCGGGAGGAAACGCAGTGTCCAGCTCAGGATTCGACTCACCGCAGCACCGCATCTTCGCCATGCTGGATGTGGACGGTGACGGCGCGATCACGCATGCGGAGTACCTCGCACGGGTCGACCGCGCGGCCTCCGCGATGGCCCGCGACACCCATCATCCCGTCGTCGCCGCCTCGCGAGCCGCTCACGAGGCAGTCTTCGCGGACATGGATGCCGACCGTGACGGGCGCGTGACTTTCGAGGAGTACCGGACATGGGTGGGCCATGACGCGTTCGAACGCTCCTGCCGACCTGCCTTGGGTTCCCTGTTCGACATCGCCGATGGTGACTCCGACGGGCGCCTGAACCGTGAGGAGTTCACCCGCCTGCGCACCGGGACGGGTAATGCCGAATCCGACGCCAACGCGGCATTCGAGGCCCTCGACACCGACCGCGACGGACTGATCGACCGCGACGCCTACCTGGCAGGCATCCGGGACTTTGTGACCACGGGCAGCTCCCCCATGGCCGCGGCTTACGGAGCCGTGCGGCGGGTACCGGGCAACTGATCCTGCACCGGTGGAGCATCCGAAAGCTCCCCGCAAAGCCCTCGGCACGACGCCTGCGAGTGAAGGGTCCTGTGCGCACTGAGAGCCCATCTTCAGTCATGTCAGCGGCAGGCACGGCAGCGGGACTCGGTGCAACTGCCGCCGCCGCAGCGCGATCAGTCGGGCCTGCTCATCCTCCGGCCCCCGGCCGATGCCTGATCCATGGTCGGCGTGCCCGAGGGGTGGGTGCGGGAACCGGCGCCGGGACGGCATCCTCTTGGAGCACCTCCCGTGCGACGGCCACGAGGGCGACGACCTGTTCCCAGAAAGGGGCGTAGCACTCGTTGAACCGCTGGATCGCGTTCGCTTCGCCCCCGATCATGTCCTCCAGCGCCTGGTAGTTGTCGGACGTCGAGCGCCGCAGCCGGTCGGCGGCGGCCGCCGCCTCCTGAGGCCCTTCCAGCTCCACCACTCGTACGAGGTGGCGCAGCGTCGCGTACGCGTCGCGCAACCGTAGCCGCAGGTCTTTGAGCGTGGCTGTGCGCGACTCGGGATCCGGGTCCGCGTGGGCGTCGTTGACCTTCCAGTACAGGTCGCCCATCTTCTGCGCCTGCTCGATGACGTCGGCGTAGGCGGTGCGCCGCGCGGTGCGTCGCTGATCCGCCCGCTGGACCGCCGCCGTTGTCTCAGCCTGAATACGGGCGGCACGCGTCGTACCCTGGCTGGTCACCCAGCTCGCCACCACCGCGGTGCTGGCGGTCAGTACCCCTACCCACAGCGTGTTGTCGGCCACGGCGCCCATTCTCGGGCCGAGCCCTGATTTTGCGAAGGGCGCGACGGGGCAGGCAGGATCCGAAAGAGATGACCTGGACCAGCTCGCGTGGCAATCCGGCGCCCTGCCATTCGGTCCTGCTGATGAGCAGCGCATGAATCGCAACTGCGAGACGCTGCATGTCATCGCCTGCTGCCCGCACCGTTGTGAACTTGACGTGCCATCCCTCGGCGGGGTCGGTCGTGGATGCCACAGGTCGCATAGAACATGGCCGCAGGTGGCATGTGGCTCGGGCTGCGTACCCTCGGTTGCGTGCCTCGCCATTTGAAGAAGCCCCGCCGACTGGTCGCCGACGAGCGCGTGTACATGTGGACGATGCGGCACAGCCACCGAAGGGACCCCGATGGCCGGTTCGTGGACTGCCGTCAAATCCTCACCCTGTCCCCGCAGTCGGCCGGCACCTGCGGCCCGCTGCGCATTGTCTTCGCCGACGGGCCTGGCCGGTACATCCCGGGCGGGGCTCCCTTCGGCTCCGGGGACGTGGGCTTCACCCAGAGGGCAGGGGCAGACCTGAACCTGCACGAGCCGGGCGCCGTCCGGGCTCTGCTCGACGCAGCGCTGGCCCGTGGGTGGCAGCCGGGGCAGCGGCGGGCAGTTGAGGTCGACGGCTGGCTGCTGCTGGAGGCGGCGGCCGCCGCGCGAGCTGGGGACGCCGACCCAGAGAGCCCGTAAGGGGTGACTGCCCTCTGGAACCGGCGATGGGTGAACACCCGGCCCCGCCGACACCGCCGCCCGGCAGCTGGATCCCGCGGCCGCCGACGCGGTGCACGCGTACGCGGCCAAGTCCCGCGCCGACGCCGACTGGTACGCCGTCGTGCTGGAGGACATCGCCACCAACGGCCTGCCCGACCCCGAGCAGTGCACCCCGTGGGAGAAGCTGCGCGAGGCCCGCCTCACTCGCCTCGCCGCCCAGCGCCCCGCCGTCGCCTGATGGCCCCGTAACACCGTCGGCGCCGCGCTCGGATCGCGTTCTCCGACTCCGCCGCGAAGCAGCTGGAGAACCTGACCAGCGAGGCAGAGATCCGCGCCCTGGACCGCGCGCTGGTCGTCATCCCCGTCGCCCACAACACCGGTGAGCTGATCCCCGGCGACACCGCCGGCCCTCAACTGCGCGAGTACGCCGACGAAATCGAGCGCGTACGCCTCTTGTACTGGGACACGGCGCCGCGCACTGTGGCCGTCGTCGCCTACCTCGCGGTCGGATCCGCGAAGGAGCGGGTTTGCCGTGCCGTCGATCGTTCCGCCCCCGAAGCCCGGCCACACACCTCGACCAGGGCAGGCCCCCAAGAGCCGGACTCGGCTTCGCGTAACTGGCTCACCCGCGCCGGCCGTCGTATCAGCGTCCATGTCGCGGCACGCGGATGGCTTTGAGTACTCCATCCTGTGAGCACCTTCAGAATCGACAGGGTGACGGTAAAAATCGACACTGTGTAGACTTTCTGCGGAGGGGGCGGTCCGGCTCCTCGCGAGACCTCTTTGGAGGAACAGTGCACAAGCAGAACTGGCTCATCACTGGCGTCAGCACGGGCCTCGGACGTGCCTTCGCCGAGGCCGCCCTGGGCGCGGGTCACACTGTCGTCGGCACCGTCCGCAACGAAAAGGACCTGCGGGCCTTCGAAGAGGTCAGGCCCGGTCACGCTCATGGTCGCCTGCTGGACGTGACGGACGATGAGGCCGTCGCTGGTGTGGTCGCGGAGGTGGAGCAGAGCGTCGGCCCCTTGGATGTCGTTGTCGCCAACGCGGGCTACGGCCTGGAGGGCACCTTCGAGGAAACCCCGCTGGCCGCGGTACGGCGGCAGTTCGAGGTCAATGTGTTCGGGGCAGTGGCCACCCTGCAGGCAGCGCTCCCTCATATGCGCCGACGTCGCCGCGGACACCTGATGGCCGTCACCTCCATGGGCGGGCTCATGGCCGTACCCGGCATGTCCGCCTACTGCGGCAGCAAGTTCGCCCTGGAGGGAATCCTGGAGGCGCTGGGCAAGGAAGTCGCGCAGTTCGGCATCCATGTGACGGCGATCGAACCGGGCTCCTTCCGTACTGACTGGGCCGGACGGTCCATGACACGTGCCGCGCGGACCATCGACGACTACGACGAGTTGTTCACCCCCATCCGCGAAGCGCGGCAGAAGGCCAGCGGGCATCAGTTGGGCAATCCGGCCAAGGCCGGGGACGCGCTCGTGCACATCGCCTCGGTCGACCAGCCGCCGGCCCACCTCGTCCTCGGCTCGGACGCGCTGCGACTGGTCACGGCCGCCCGCGCGGCCGTGGACCAGGACATCCGCGCATGGGAGACACTCTCCCGCACCACCGACTTCGCCCAGGGCGCTCAGCTCTGATGCCCGGCCAGCATTCCGCGCGCGGCCGTCGCACCACCGAGCGCAAGGGCGATGCCCGGGAGCGGGCCATCCTCGACACCTGCGAAGACCTGCTGGCGCGCAAGGGCTACGACGCCATGACCGTCGGCGACGTGGCCCAGGGCGCCGGCATCACACGTGGTGCCCTGTACTTCTACTTCGGCTCCAAGCAAGAAGTGGTCACGGCACTCGTGGCCCGGACCGTCGAGCATCTGTGGGAACGGTCCCGGGCCACCGCGCAGACGGACGAGCCGCGTCAGGCCATTACGGCAGCCATGCAGCGCACGGTCGAGCTGTGGAACGAGCACGGCTTGGTCATGCGCACGGCGATCGACCTGTCGTTCACGGTGCCGGAGATCGGCGAGCTGTGGAACCACACGGCCGACCTGTTCATCACGGCCATCACCGCCGTCCTCGAACGCGCCGGCGTCCCAGCAGGCATCGAACCCGATCAGGCCTCAGCGATGGCACGCGCCCTGTGCTGGATGATCGAGCGGACCTTCTACCACGCCTCACAGGAATCCCGCGAGGAGCTCCAAAAGGCGTCGGCGACATGTGAACACATCTGGCTGACCAGCGCCGGCCTGATCACCTGAGTGCGTTGTGGCAAACCAACCACCGCCAAAACCCTTGGCGCTGTCCCTTCCTTGTCCCCACCTCGTCCCAGGATGACCGGTCAGGTGTCCCAAGCCGCAGGTCAGCGGCCTGGGACGAGCAGAGACGTCCCCTGCCAACGTCCCAGCGGGCCAGACGGGTTCGGGCCTGGTGCAGAATCCTCGCTGTTGGCTCCGGGGCGGACCGACGGATCACCGGGCGAGGGCGACAGCGGCCAGCGTCCTGGTCACGGAGGATGGCGATGAACATCATGAAGAGGGCCACTCTCGCGGTGGCCGCGACCCTGCGCCTCGCCACGGGTTGCGTCGCCACCGCCAACACCCACGTCGGCGGCGACCCCGACCAGCCGCGTCGGCCGTGAGCCCGAGCAGGGCGGCGCGCCGTTCGAGCCCTCCGAGTCGGACAAGCACTTCGGCTTCAACAACGGCTACACCGAGACCCCGTCCCGGACACATTCAGCGGGGCCACCGTCGAGGCGCAGTACCTGCTCAACACGTTCGGCAGCGACGTGACCGTGGACGGCTACTACGGGCCAAAGACGCAGGACGCTGTTCGTGTCGTCCAGCGTGGGGAGAGCCCGGCCCAGGACGGCTGTGTCGGCCCCCACACCCGGCCAGTGCTGCGCTTCGTCGCCTGGTGATCCCACCTCAGGTCTCGGCGGCCCAGGACCCGGGCCGCCGGTGGGGCACCTCCGGCCGACCGAAATCCGCGAGCGTCCGGACAGCGCCCGGCCCTACGTGTACCCGAACCACGACTGCGTGATCCGGGTCCAGCACTGCAACGGGCTGTCGGAGGACGGCATTGTCGGCCCCCGCACCCGGGAGTAGCTCTACCACCCCAACTACGCGTGCCGGCGGTTCGACAACTGACGGTTCCGTGCAGCACCCACGGCCGACGCGGGAACCGCCCGGCCCACCCACCACTCGAAGGACAGACTCATGAAGGCAACAGGCAAACGCGCCGTACGCAACACCGCGATGCTCGGCGCGGTGGTGGCAGCCGTCGCAGGACTGACCGCCACGCCGGCCCAGGCGCAGTACAGCTACTGGCAGGCCTGCATGCAGGAGGTCGGCAGCTACCACTACCTGGGCTGGGACCTCCCGAACGTGACGCTCGGCAAGGGCTCGGGCGGCGTCTGCGTCAAGGAACTGCAGTCCGATCTCGTGCAGTTGGGCCTCGTCCCGAGCCAGGACGTCGCCAACTTCGTGGACGGCGACTTCGGCGACAAGACGTACGACGCGGTCGTGGCCTACCAGCGCAAGTACTCCGACGCCGGCGGCGTGGACGGTCTGGTCGGGCGGAACACCTGGCACGGCCTGATCGCACGTACCGAGTTCGAGTAGGCCGTCCTGGACGGCGCGGGCGGCGGCCGGGTCCGCGAGCGCGGCGGTCCCTGACCTGCGCGCCAACGCAGCGGCGCAGCCCCCGGTGAAGGGGCTGCGCCGCTCAGTGCTGCCAGCCCTTCGGGCGTTCTGGACCGCTCCGTCTTCCGCGCGCACCCGCAGACGGCGCGGGCGTCCGGCTGCTCCCCGGCCGACGAGGACCGGGTGACCTTCAGGCCGCGCCGGCTCGTGACACACAGCCGAGGGCGCTCGTTGTCCGAGTGGCCACCGACGTCCAGTTCGTCTTCGAGGACGACGAGTCCGAACTCGACCACTACAAGGCCGTGATCGACCATCAGGCCAACCACGCCCAGCACCTTGCAGGCGTCGCCTACGACGACGCCACCGTCGGATACTTCACCCGGGATGCCCCGTCCTCACCGCGCTGGTCGTCCTGGCAGGCGTGACACTGGGCAAGTTCGAGGACAGGTTGACCCAGCACGGGCACCTCAAGGACCTTTCGGAAGCGTGGCCGAACCCCTGCGCCAAGCGCCCGCGCAGGACGGAAACCCGTCCCACGTCGCGGGCCCGCTCCGTGGGACACGTCCCTGGGACGGACGGGACGTCCGTACAGCTTTCGGAGGGGCCACCGAGCACGGCAGAGTACGGCGAGTCCTGCCGCAGCAGGGTGGCCACGCGTCGGCGGCGCCAACCCGTCCGACGCGTACCGGCGGCAGCGCACCCCCGAACGTCGACCGAGTCGCGCCCCGCGCGGCGGAGTTCTGACGCTGCAACCCGACCAGGCATCACGCCCCTTACCGCCGGGGCCGTTCATCCCGAGGGCACACCGCCCCGACACCGTCTCGCGAGGAGAAACACATGGGCAGGAAGCCCTTCGGCCGCGCCGCGGCGGCACTGGCCCTGGCCGGTGCCGTCCTGCTCACCCTGGCCGGGCCCGCCAGCGCCAGCCCCGGCGCACCGACCCTCGGCGACGGCTACGCCAACAACACCCACGCCGTGTGGTGCGTCCAGCACAACCTCAACCACTTCCTGAATGTCACCACTCAGGCCGACCACCCCGCGCCGGTGGCGGAGGACGGGATCTGGGGCCCGCAGACCAAGTCCGCCGTCCAGTGGCTGCAGTCCCACACCTTCCTCGGCGGCCGGTCGCTCCTCGCCGACGGCTTCGTCGGCCCGCTCACCGGCAACGCGATCATCAGCGACGGCGACCCGTACTACGTCGGCAGCTACGACGCCTACTGCTGGCAGTACATCCCCACCACCTACGGCCCCTGATCACCAGTACCGCGAGGAGCAACACATGACCGCGAAGTCCTTCCGCCGCGCCGTGCTGGCAGGGGCCCTGGCCGGAACCGCGCTGCTGGGTCTGGCCGGCTCCGCCAGCGCGTCCGACACCGCCGGCTACATCGGCGACGGCTACGCCAACAACAGCCGGGCGGTCTGGTGCGTTCAGCACCTGATCAACGACGTCGCCCGGAACAACAACCGGGCGACCATCGACGAGGACAGCATCTGGGGCCCGCGGACCAAGGACCAGGTCCTGTGGTTCCAGGCCTTCGTCCACGTGCAGCCGGACGGCATAGTCGGCCCCTTCACCGGCGACAACATCCTCTACCGCGGTGATCAGACGTACGGAGGGAAGTCCGGCTCCTGCTTCGCCTACGTGCCCAGCGACGCGGGGCTGTTCGAGTAACGCCCGCCCGTCGAGCACACACCGGGCGACAGGGAGCGGGGCATCCGCGTTCCCCTGACGCATCACCACGGATCCGGAGAACCCCCGCTGTGAAGACCATCCTTCCCGCCCGGCGCCACTGGTCGCTGGGCCTGGCCCTGGCGGCCGCACTGACCGGCTTCGGGGCCTGCACCGCCTCCGCCGCGACCGCGCCGGCCCCGATCCCGATCACCTCCCCGGCCTGCCCGGCCGACCTCCAGCAGGGCGAGGCCGACGGCTGCGTCGCCCAGCTCCAGGCGGAGCTCAACCTGACCGGCGCCCACCTCACCGTGGACGGCCAGTTCGGGCCCGCCACCGACAGCGCCGTGCGCACCTTCCAGGGCGCGCACAGCCTCACCGAGGACGGCATCGTCGGCCCGGCCACCAAGTCGGCGCTCGATGCCGCGGCGGCCGGCGCCTCGGGCACCGTGGACCTGCGCACCCAGTGCGGGGTCCTCCAGACCGGGGCGAGCGGGCAGTGCGTCTCGACCCTGCAGACGATGCTGAACACCTTCAACGCCGGCCGCCTCGTCGTGGACGGCCAGTTCGGGCCCGCCACCGACACCGCCGTACGCAACTTCCAGGCCGCACAGGGCCTGGCCATCGACGGGGTCGTCGGCTCCGGCGTCAAGAACGCCCTCTACACCGGCACCCCCGCCCCGCTGCCCAGCGGCCCGATCCACTCCACCAGGGTCCTGAACGCGGCCAAGTCGTACCTGGGCGTTCCGTACGTGTGGGGCGGCGGACACTCGCTGCGCGGCGAGGGCCCCGGCCCGTCGCTGGGCACCTGCGACGGGTACACCGGCTCGATCCAGCCCTGCCCGGCCAACACCACGGTGGGCATGGACTGTTCGGGCCTGGTCCGGGCGGCCTTCTGGTTCGGCGCCGGCATCGACCTCGCCAACGGCGGGGACACCACCGAGCAGACCCTGGACAAGCACCTCACCCCGATCACCGAGGCCCAGCGGCAGCCGGGCGACGTCGAGTACTTCGGCTCCGGCGCCCACAACACCGTGCACGCCGTGCTCTACGCCGGCACCGACTCCGCCACCGGCGCGGACATGATGTACGAGGCCAAGGAGACGGGCACCAACGTGCACTACGTCCCCCTGCGCACCGGCGGCTACTGGTACCACGTCACGGCCTGACCGCCCGGCCACGTGCGGGGGACGGCAGCCGCCACCCGCACGCACCCGAAACCACCCACTCCGGGCTGTTCGCCCAGCCATGTCGGCGGGGACCTCATCGTCCGCCCCGGACCATCGACCTGACCCTTGTGAAGGAAACACCCATGCGTACCAAGCTCGCTGCCGTCGCCGCGGGAGCCGTCCTGCTCACCGGCTTCGGAATCGGCACCGCCACCACCGCGTCCGCCAGCACCCCCGCCGTGTGCTCCTCCTACGGCTACAACAGCGACAACGAGGCGGAGGTGAGCTCCGGAGACAGCGGCCCGGAGATCAAGGCGCTGCAGTGCGAGCTCAACTACAGCGTGCGCGGCGCCGGTCTCCAGGTGGACGGGGTCTTCGGCAAGAACACCCTCGCCGTCGTGAAGAAGTTCCAGGGGTGCGCCGGTCTCAGGCCCGACGGCATCGTCGGCCCGCTGACCTGGGCCAAGCTGGACTACCAGAGCGACATCGACACCCAGGCGAACTACCTCTGCTGATCCGGCCCGACCCAGACCTCCCAGGCACCCGTACCGAAGGAAGAACCATGCGCAACAAGTTTGCGGCCGTTGCGGTCGCCACCCTTCTGGCCACCGGCCTCGGTGTGACCACCGCCGGCAGCGCCTCGGCCGCGACGTCCCGGAGCCAGCTCTGCGGCGGTTACAGCACCAGCGAGCCGATGCTCTCCCAGGACGACAGCGGTGACGCGGTCAAAGCCCTGCAGTGCGAGCTCTACAACTCCCTCACCTACATGGGCCCGGACGTCGACGGGTACTTCGGCCCCAAGACCCTCGCCGCGGTGCAGAAGTTCCAGACCTGCACAGGTCTCAAGCCCGATGGCATCGTCGGCCCGCTGACCTGGGCCAAGCTCGACTACCAGAGCAGCCGGAGCACCACCCCGGTCTGGTGCTAACGTCTCGCGCCAGTCGTGGATCGTCAGTTGTCGTGTGACTTCTGCTGCTGGTGCGTCAGTTCCTCGTCGGGGTACGAGGCTTGAGACGTTGCTCCTGACCGAGGACGAGCGTGTGGCACTCGAACGGTGGACCCGCCGGGCAACGTCGGCGCAGTCGCATGCCCCGCGGGCGCGGATCGTGCCGGCGTGTGCGGGTCCACGGGTGCCGCCGATGTGATCCTGCGCTGGGCGCTCGCCTGGTACAGGCAGCGCGGCATCAGCGAAGCGCCTGCCGCCCTGCGGGAGCTCCCGCCGCTCCAGAGCCAGACCTGATCACGGGCTCGCCGAACGCAGCGCGGCCTCGTGGCTCCCTGCGGGCCCGTTCTGACCGCACCCCTTCTGCATCGTCACACGCTGACTGACGCTCTCGCGGGGACCGGAAATGGCCCCTCTGGCGCACCGGCTGGCTACGGGTGACGCTACGGTACGCGCATGCATTTCATCGGTGCGGGTTTCCGCGCGCTCATGATGGCACTCATCAACGGCGATCCGTTGTGGCCTGCGGTGACGCTCTTCTTGATGTCCATCCTGATCGCGATCGTCGTCGCCGCGGTTCGCGCCTCCCGTAGTTAGTACGGCAGATCGCTGAGTGGCTTCCCTGTCCCTCAGACGTTGCGGCGGGCGCACTCGTGTTCCTGGGAGAGGCGACGCAGGGCGGGCATGGCGGGCTCCATCGGGACAGCGAACGGCAGGGCCCGCACCCGCCACCGGCAGTGGCCCCAGTAGGGGTGTACTTGGAATGCCCGGGGCGAGAGAAGCACTCGCCCAACACGGTGCGGCCATGGGCAGAGGCTCGCGTCCTGGTGGGCCATGGTGCGGACCCGGTACGGGCTCGTGCTGTGCCTTCGTCCGGGCCCGCACCGGGAGCTGTGGTCCGGGGCTAGCCGGCGAGCTGGGCTTGGAAGGCGGCGTGGTTGAAGTACGCCTTGGCGTCCTGGATGAGGCCGTCCTCGCCCAGTTCGTAGATGTTGATGCCGGACCAGTTGACCGGCTTGCCGTCCAGGGCGACGGCGGCGCCGCGCCAGGAGACGGCGACCCGGTTGCCGACCGTGTGCGCCTCCAGGGGGGTCAGGCCGAGGAAGGGCTGGAAGTTGGGCAGCACGGAAGCGATGAAATCGCGGATGGCGGTGCGGCCGGTGATGGGCGGTGTGCCGACCGGGTCGTGGAAGACACCGTCGGCGGCAAAAGCCTCGGCCCAGGCGTCGGCATCGCCTGCCTGGGAGGCGCGGAAGAACTGGAGGACCGCGAGCGGCATGGCCGGGAACGACATGAGAGTTCCTTCGAATCGGAGGGTGGAGGGCACAGGGTCCGCGGCGGCCGGAGGCGCCCGCGCGGTGGGCCGGCCGCCGCTCACCTCGCGAGCGTCTCGGGCATGGCTGCGTCGCCGATCGACTGCCGACGCCCGGCGAAGTAGAGGGCGAGCGCGAGGAGAGCGAGTACTCCCATGAGTGCGCACACGCCCAGCCAGCCCAGCTGGGCATAGGCGCGGATTCCGAGCCAGGACCCGGCGCTGCCGCCGAGGAACGAGCAGGTCATGTACGCGGTGTTCAGCCGACTGCGAGCCTCGGGGCGCAACGAGAAGATGCGGGCCTGGTTCGCGACCTGGCTGCACTGCACCGCGATGTCGAGCAACAACAGCCCGGCCGCCAGCGCCGCCAGTCCGGTCCAGGAACCGGTCGTACCCGCGGCCAGGACGGCCGCTGCGGCGAGGGTGGCAAGGATGCACCACAGGTTCACGCGGTCCGCGCCGTGCCGGTCCACCCACCGTCCGGCGGCCGGGGCGCAGAACATGCTGGCCGCGCCGATCAGGGCCAGTACGCCCACCACCTGCGTGTCCAGACCGTAGCGGGGGCCGGTGACCAGCAGCGCCAGCGCGGTCCATGCGGCACTGAAACCGCCGAAGAGGGTGGCCTGGAAGAGGGCGGAGCGCCGCAGGTCCGGCTCGGTGCGCAGCATCCGTACGCTGGCCGCGAGCAGGGCGGTGTAGCGGTCCCGCGTGGGCGGGGCGACACGGGGCAGGGCGGTGTGGAGCACGATCGCCAGCAGCACGGTGAGCGTGGCCGCGACCAGATACGGCGCGCGCCAGCCCAGTTGTTTGCCGAGGGTGCCGCCGAAGGTGCGGGCCAGCAGGATCCCGCCGATCAGCCCGCCCTGCAGGGTCCCGATGACGGCGCCGCGCCGGTCGGCCGCGACCAGCCCCGCGGCCATGGGCAGCAGCAGTTGGGGCACCACGGTCGCCATCCCGACCACGGTGCCGGCCGCGAGAAGTGCGCCGCTGGCCGGGGCGAGAGCAGCGGCCATGAGAGCCAGGGCGGTCACGGTGAGCAGCACGGTGATCAGGGGCCGGCGCGGGAGCCGGTCGCCGAGCGGGACCAGGAGGAAGATCCCGCCCGCGTATCCGAGCTGCGTCACGGTCGCCACGGACGCGGCCGCATTGGCCGTAATGCCGAAGCTGTCGGCGATGAGCGGCGCCAGAGCCTGCGGAAAGTAGACGTTCGCCACGCTGACCCCGCAGGCCAGGGCCATGACCAACGGCATCCGACGGGGCAGGGCCGGTGCCGGAGGCAGCGGCGGATCAGGGCAGGGCATCGCAACTCCAAACGAACGAACTAGATGGTTCGGAAGATGTCGAGAGAGTCGCAGACGGCACCGCGATCGGTCAAACGAACTGGTTCGTTACCATCAGGGAATGGCGTACGACTCGAAGGCAACCAAAGAGCGGATCCTGGCGGCAGCGGCCGCGGAATTCGCCCAGCACGGCGTCGCCGGCGCCCGCGTGGACCGCATCGCCACCCAGGCCAAGGCCAACAAACGGGCCATCTACGATTACTTCGGCGACAAGAACAAGCTCTTCGCCGCCGTCCTGGAACACCTCATGGCCGACCTCGCCCGGGCCGTCCCACCTGGCGACGAGGACCTCCCCGCCTACGCCGAGCGGCTCTTCGACTACCACCGAACCCACCCCGAAGCCCTACGCCTGCTCATGTGGGAGGCACTCGAACTCGGCGACCAACCCGTCCCCGGCGAAGAGACCCGCACCCAGCACTACGAGGACAAAATCCGCGCCACCCAGACCGACGCCTCGGACGGCGCGGCCCGCAACCGGCTGTTCCTCACCCTCGGCCTGGTCGGCTGGAGCCTGGCCATGCCCCAGCTGCGCCGCATGATCCTCGGACCCGACCACACCCTCGAACAACTCCGGCCCGCCATCGCCGAAGCAGTCCGCGCCCTCCCCGGACACAGCGAAACCCCTCCGCAGAACTGACGCCTCGCGACCAGGGTTGCCACCACGCCTCGCACGCACCGGCGAGAGGTGCCCCGCGAGTCCCGCCAACCCCCGAACCGCCCCTCAATCCACAGGGACGACTGTGTCCGCGGCGGCCCAGGCCGCTTTCGAGTCGGCCGACGGCCCGCAATTCCCGGTCGCCGACCCGGACGACCTCGCGGAGCTCTACTGGGACATGTACACCAAGCGCGACCGCGTCGAGCAGTTCTCCCCCGAGTCGCTGACTCCGCGGCCCTCCGCCTAGTACCCGCGACCCTGCACAGGGCGCCCCCGGCCGAGGTCCTGCCAGGGTGGTATGTATCCGACGCTGATTCCGCAGCCCCAGAACAGCGATCGGACCAGGCGACCCATGCGACTTGGCCGCCTGGCCCAGTCTCTTTCGCTGAAGCGTGACGGCCCCCTCGGCCTCTGGGCTGCCCGGGTGCGCTACCTGGCCCGGCCCCGGCTCGTGTTATCCGCCGGCCCGGTAGCGGCCCGGGGTCGTGCCGACGAGGTCGGTGAACGCCGCGATGAATCCGCTGGGGTTGGCCCAGCCGCAGGCGTGGGCGGTGTGCGTGGTGTCGTGGCCCTCGGCCAGGAGCACCAGTGCGTGGTGCACACGCAACTGGGTGCGCCACTCGTAGAACGTCATGCCGAGCTCGTCGCGCAACAGTCGGCTCAGGGTGCGGGCACTGGCCCCGACCCGCCGACCGAGCCCGGCCAGCGTGGTGGCGTCGGCCGGCGTCCGGGACAGGATCTGCTCGATCGACCGCAGCCGGTCGTCGCGCGGGTGCGGCAGGTGCAGGGGCTGTTCGTCGGCCTCGCGCAGCTCCTCGACCAGCACCCGCAACAGACGCTCACGCGCGGTGCGGCTGTAAGCGGGCACCGCCCCGCTCCCGCCGCCTGGGCCGTCATGGCCGTTGCGGCGCGGGTCGGTCAGGGCGAGCAGGACCTCCCGCGCCAGGCCGGAAACGCGGAACACCGCCGGACGCCCTGGCACCAGCCGGGCGAGGGACGGCGGCAGGAAGACGATCCGCATGTCCGTGTCCCCGTGGGCCCGGTGACGGTGCGTGAACCCGGCCGGCGTCCACGCGACCCGGTTGGCCGGAACGATCGACGTCCCGCTCTCGGTGTGCAGGACCAGGACGCCCCTGGCCGCGTACACCAGGTGCCCGCGCGCGTGCGTCTGCGCCTCGCTGCTGTCGCCCGAGGGCCACAGGTGGCGCCCGCCGGAGGGCCACGTCAGCGACGTGGGACCGGCGTCTGGGCGGGCTTGGCGGTGAACGGGCATCGGTTGGCATCGTATCGGTAGCACGCCATGACGCACGCCGATGAGACTTTCCGTCATGAGCGGTGGCCCCCGGTGCCACGGCCGAGCACATGAGGGGAAGCACCATGGCGACGTTCGTACTCGTACCCGGCGGTTGGCACGGATCCTGGACGTTCGAGGCGGTGGTCCCGCTGCTGGAGCGGGCCGGCCACACCGTCCACACCCTGACCCTGACCGGCCTGCGCCCCCACGACGACCCCGCTACGATCGCCGCCGCCAATCTCGACACCCACGCCGACGACGTGTTGCGTCTGCTGGAGCGCGCCCAGCTCGAGGACGTGACGCTGGTCGGCCACAGCTACGGCGGGATGGTGATCACCGCCGCCGCCGATCGCGCCGACGGCCGGGTCTGCCGCCTGGTGTACCTGGACGCCTGCGTGCCGCGCGACGGCGAGTCGTGCTGGTCCATCATGAACGAGGGCTACCGGCAGTCGTTCGTCGCCGGCGCCGCCACCACCGGCTACGCCGTCCAACCCCCGTGGCGGCCGGACGGCGACCCGCGCCGCCGCCCCCACCCACTCGCCGCCTTCCTGCAGACGGTCCGCCTCACGGGCGCCCACGCCGACGTTCCCCGCCGCGAGTTCGTCTACTGCTCGGGGTGGGAGGACCGCACACCGTTCGCCGACCAGCGCACCCGGCTGCTCGCCGACCCGGAGTGGACCGTGCACGACCTGCCGACCGCCCACAATCCGATGCGCGAAGCCCCGCGGGCAGTTGCCGCGCTCCTGCTCGACGAAGCAGACGAGCCCGGCGAAAACTCCGCCCTCGCTCCGAGGCCGATGGCCCAGTTGGGGTCGTGACGTGCCCGGTCAACCTGGGCGACGTGACCACCAGGGGGTTGAGGTTCCCCGGGGTGCGGCGAGTGGTGACAGTGGTGGTTCAGGGATGGTTCTCATGAGAGGACTCGAAAGACCGCTGACGGATCACCAGCCGCCAAACTCCTTGCCGGTTCCGCGAGGGTGGTCGCGCTGACCGGAACGGGAAGCCGCACGTCGAGTGGCCCTGCTGACGCCGGGCTGCGTCACACGATCGCGGCCGTCGACGCGCACGTCCACGATCAGTGCGGCGAGTTCATCGGTGAACTGCTTGTGTGGACCGACAAAGGCGCCACCCTGGCAGCCCTGGAGTACGCCCGGATCACCGACCGGATGCTGAGTTCACTGCCGCCCGCCGACAGGTACAACTCAGAAGCTGTGTCATATCCCGTGATCTGTGACGCTCCGTGAGGTGCGGCGCTCCTAGAGGGGGCAGCCGGGAGTGATGGGCAGAAGTTCGCGCAGGCCGGTTTGGCACATGGCGTCGTGAACAGGAGGGCTGGCCGCGATGATCGAGAGGCTGCCACCGAGGTGGTTTGCGGCATGCCGGATTCCGAGGATGGTGAAGAGACTGCCCTCGTCGCAGAGGCTGACGTCGGTGAGGTCGAGGAGAAGGTGTCGGTCACCGCGTTCGAGGACGCCGACGATGGTGTCGATGAGTTTGCTGACGTTGCTGACTTCCAGCTCACCGGCGAGAACGAGGGTGAGGAACGATGTGTCCTCGCAAGAGGCATGTCTGACGGTCAACCGGTCCATGCCTGTGTGATGTCACGAACAGCCGGTCAGCGCAATTCTGGGGTGCTGATTCAATTCACTGTGGCTGGACCTAGGCGGATGGTGTGCGGCTTGTGCATTCGGATGCGCATCGGCTTAGGTTTGCTGGCGGGTTCAACGGGGTGGGGGACGGTGCGGGGCGGCCGTGGCGCCTGGGTGAGGCGGCGGACCATGAGAGTGATGAACGTCCAGGTGAGGTGAGCTTCGCTGTGGGAGATGAGCCGCTCGTAGTCCCGCACGTTCCTGCGTGCTCTCATGATCCACGAGATGGCCCGCTCCACTCTCCACCTCTTTGCCAGAACGGCGAAGCCGTCCTGGTCTTTGCGTCGGGGCACCGTCTTGAGGGTGAGACCGAGGCAGGAGTGTGACCAGTCGATGAGGGGTCCGCCGTAGGCGGAGTCGGCCCAGGCAATGGCAAGTTCGGGATGCGTGAGCACCAGACGAAAGAGCAGGTCACGTGCCGGAAGACTGTCGTGTGGGGAGGCCTTGGTGACCATGACGGCCAGGGGCATGCCGCGCATGTCGACCGCCAGGTGCCGCTTCCGTCCGTTGATCAGCTTCCCGCCGTCGAACCCGCGCGTGTCCGCTCCCACCGTCTCGGATCCCTTGACGGACTGGGAGTCCAGGATCACTGCAACCGTGCGGGGGTTGAGACCGTCGTGGACACGGACCTGTTCATGGAGCTCGGCGTGGATGCGGGCCAGCGCGCCGCTGGCCCGCCACCTCTGGAAGAACCCGAAAACGGTGCGCCAGGGAACACCGAAGTCGACAGGCACGGACCTCCACTTGCAGCCATTGTCGTTGACATAGCGGATGGCATCGACCACGTCCCGGCGAGGGTGCTTCTCCGGGCGTCCACCGGCGGGCAGCTGACAGGCGGGAGTGGGCAGCAAGGGTTCCAGGACGGTCCACTCGGCATCTGTGGTGTCACTGGGGTAGGTGCGCCTGCGCACTGAGGCGCCTGGTCCGGGATTGTTCCTGCGGATCATGGTCAGCGTTCCATGCGGCTGAGGACTTCGAGGGTGGCCTTGACGCCGCCGAGCTGGTCGAGCACGAGGCGTACCCACTCGTCCTGGGGTGCCTTCTTGGCGTGGGGGGCGACGATTCCGGTGATGACGTTGGTGATCCGGTGGAGTTCGGTCTCGAAGATCGCCCGCTCGTAGGCGATCCAGACCTCGCTGTTCTCGGAGAGCTGGAATCCGTCTTGCCGGTTGTAGGTGACTGGCGGCAGGCCTTCCTTGACCGCGACCTTGCGCAGGAACCGCAGGCCCGTCCAGACCTGCGAGGGCGAGCGCTTGGTCGCCTGGCACAGCTGCTTGAGCGACAGGCCCGCGGGCCGCGCTTCTTGCAGGGCTTTGCGTACTGCCTCGCCGTGGACGTGGGCGGGCAGTCCGGCCCGCCGGGCCATGGCTACTGGCCCCGCAGCAACTCGGCGAGCTGTTCGTCCAGGTCCACTTTTCCAGTGGCCACGGCGGATTCGATCCAGTCGGCCGTCGCCCTGATCTTTTCCAACTGGCGTTCCACCGTGGTGGACTGGGCCTCGGTGAAGTCCCAGCCGCGCAGTTTCGGCACGAGCCTGGTGGCCCCGGCGATGAAGCCCTGGCAGACGGCGATCAGATCGCTGAACTCCATCGCGCGGTGAAAGCCCCGCACGATCCGCGCCGGATCGACCTGCTCGTCTTCTCCCGCGTAGTCGCCGAACGCCTCGTCGTAATCCTCCTCGAACTCGTCCTCTTCGAGGAGTTCGGCCTGTTCGAACTGGGCCTCGTTCACCCGCTCCCTCGCCAGCGGGTCGCGCATCGCCTTGAACGCGACCTCCGGCCGGCGCAGGAAAGCGGTGGCCACGGCCGTCGCCACCGCCTCGTCGCCCCCGGCGATCTCCTGAATCGCCTCGACCCGCTCTTCCAGCGTGACAGGGGTGTCCGTCTTCCAGCCCACCATCCGCTTCGCCGCATCCACGCACCACTGGCGCTTGCCGGTGCGCTCATTCAGCGGAGGATCCTTGATGACCTCGAACCGGTTCTCCAAGTGCCCGAGAATGCGATGGATTTCGTAGGAGGCCCCGGCCTGCCGGAACTCGACGGGCCACTGCGCGGCCACCCACCGCTGGGTGCGAACCGTGTAGTAGGACAGGCCGATCGACTCCGCGAACAGCCGTAACGACTCCTGGACCCCCAGGCCGTCACCGTCGACCGGATAGCGGCCTCCATGCGGACGCATCGGCTCGATCTCCAGTGCCGCATCCCCGATGGCGAACTGACAACGCGCGTCCATCTCGACCGAGTCCAGCGACCGCGCCACCAACTCCTCGAACCGGCCGCGGACCACACTCCCAATCCTCGTGAGCACAGCAGATCACCCGCTCCGCAGACCGGAACACGGTCCCCGTGACCGCGATGGTCTCCGGCCTGCCTGCCCCCGACCATCCACTCAGCTCTCCATGGTCACCACACCCGACCGGAAGGCATCATGACCACCACCACCCGCCGCCCACAACACGTACGATTCTGCGACACCCTGACCCATCAGTGCCATGGCCTGAACAGCACGGCTCATCACAATCGAGTCAGACTCAAAAGACACCGGTCCCCCGGACGCAAAGCGTCCTAAGCTCGAAGCGAGGCAGCCGCCTCCCACAAGCCTGCGCAACAGCCGCCGGCCAGCCCGCACCACGTGGTCCCCAGCCCCCGGACTGCGAGAACTGCCCACCCGCGGAGCCGGCTGGAGCCGCATAACCACGATGCGGCTCCAGCCTCGTCCTCCCTGCCTGTTCGAGCCCCGGGGTGCTCCCGCACTCCCCGGGGACGGCCGGTGAGGACGTTGAGTGCGAGGGCCGCCCCGGAGGGGAGCCGGACCGCCCTCGTGCTCGCGGCCACCGCCGGCCAGGCCCATGCCCCGGCGGTGGCCGCTCGCATCGAATCCAACCGATCGAATGCTCTGACGGGATTCAACTACCCCGACAGAACCAACCGATGCACGCCAATCCCCGGGCAACGCCTCCAGCCCTCGGCGCCCGCTCTAGAAGTAACCCCGGCCCAAACGTGCAAATCCAGGGACGGGCCTGGCACACGCACCGCAGGCTCACTCTGCTACGGAGAAGAGCCTCAACGATCGCGCCCGGACGGCGCGCGGAGACTTCCCATCGAACCTACACCCAGAACCCGCACACCGACCGGATGCTCCCGGCCAGCTCTGCTACGCGCGGGCCAGGTACAGGAGTTGAGTTTGACAGCCGCGTTGTGAACCCGCGATCAAACCACCTCCCGCCGCACCTTACGAAGCGTCACAGATCACGGGATATGACACAGCTTCTCAGAGGAGGTTTCATCTCGAAATCTCCTTAAGTGCCCTGGTTTTGATAGGGGGCCTGCGTGACTTACGTGTCATCAGTGACAGGCGCGGCATGGCGACGTCAAGGTGGCGGTGCAGTATGCGCTTTTCGCCCCGGGATCAGCATCGGAGTCTGTCTCATTCGTGAAAGCCCGGTCTCGCCCGGGAAGCGGCAGGTGCCCTTCGCGCCCCTGGCGGAGGGTTCCGCAACGCGGTACGCCAAGAGTATGGGCAATCGCCGAGCGTATGACAGCGATCTCTCCGATGACCGGTGGGCCCTGGTGGAACCGGAGTTGACTGAGTGGCGCGCCAAGCGCCGTCAGGCCGGCATCCCCGGCGGGCGGCCACCGAAATACCCACTGCGGGACCTGCTCGACGCGATCTTGTACGTGGACCGCACCGGCATCCCCTGGCGTTACCTGCCCCACGACTTCCCACCCTGGGAGACCACGTACCACTACTTCGCGTACTGGCGGGACGAAGGGGTCTTCGCCAGGCTCAACGGGCTGCTGCGACACCAGTTGCGCGAGCAGGCCGGACGGAATCCCGAGCCCAGCGCCGGAGCCCTGGACGCGCAGAGCGTGAAGACCGGGCATACCGTCCCGTCCGCCACGCAGGGCACAGACGCCGCGAAGAAGATCGTAGGAAGGAAGCGCAGCATCCTCACCGACACCCTCGGCCTGCTGCTGTTTGTGCTGGTCACCGCCGCCAGCGTGCAGGACTCGGTCGCCGGCATGCCGCTGATCGCACAGGCCTCCCGAACCCTCCGGCGACTTCGCAAGATCTGGGTCGACGGCGGCTACCGCCAGCACCTGGTGGAAAGCGCCGCCCGTCTCGGCATCGACCTTGAAATCGTCCAACGCAAGCCTGGGACCAGGGGATTCGCCCCCATTCCCCACCGCTGGCCGGTAGAGCGAACCTTCGGTTGGATCATGATGCACCGCCGACTCGCCCGCGACTACGAGACCCTGCCCACCAGCTCCGAAGCCATGATCTACCTCGCGATGATCGACACCATGGCCCGCCGCATCACCGGAGAAGCGGTCCCAACCTGGAGAAACCCGACCCCCCAGGATGAGACACCCCGTCCGAGATGAAACCTCCTCTCACCGTGCGCTGACCAACCGGGCGTCGGGCCGCGGGCCCGTGTCAACAAAGAACGGACACCGACGCTCTGGTACAAGAAGCGATTCGGAAGGTGGCTGCTGGTCTACGTCGCGGCGGTTCGGATCCCGAGTACAAGAAACACCACGGCGGTGATCTTGGCGGCCGTACGCTTGAAGCGGGGTTTCCGCAGGGTGCGTGAGGCACGCCGTATGAGCGTGGTCCAGGCGAGGAGCCAGAACGTCATCAGCAGGGCGTGGGCGGTGGCAAGAGCAAGGATCTGAGCGTCGAAGGAGTGATCGGCTTCGATGAACTGGGGTACGAGGGTCAAGTAGATGGACGCCGCCTTCGGGTTGAGGACGTTGGCGAGCAAGGCTTGGGTGTAGACGGAGTCCGACCGCACGGGCGGGTGCCGGCGGGAGGGAGCGCTCGCCGACACCGTGGCGGATCGCCATGTCCATAGGGCCAGGCCGATGAGGTAGGCCGCACCGATGACCTTGACGGCCGTGAATGCCTGGCTGGAGTGCATGACCAGGGCCGAGAGGCCGGCTATGGCGAAGGTGGCGTGGACGTACAGTCCGGTTGTCGTGCCGAGGATGACGGGAAGAGCCTGGCGGCGACCGTTGTCGGTGACGTGCTGGACCAGAAGGGCCAGGCTGGCCCCGGGGGTGGCGACCAGCGGAAGGACCGCCACCAGGAACCCGAGGATGGCGTAGGGGTGGATCACTATGTCTCCGGGGCCGGCGGACGGGGTCAGAGCACGACGCGGTAGTGCGTGGTCAGGCGCCGGTCGTCGCCCAGGACGTGGAAGGCGAGAGCGGGCGGCTGGTCGCGGTCTGCAGGGCGGTCGCCCTCCCATGGCATGCGCAGGGTCCAGGTGACGGCCGGTCCGACGATCAGGGGCCGGGCGGCGAACGTCGAGGCGGCTGCCGTGTGGGCGTGTCCGGTCAGGACGGCAACCACCTGCGGATGTGCTTCCAGCAGGGCAGCCAGTTGCTCGGGCTGTTCGAGTCTGCAGGAGTCAGGCAGGGGGTGGTGGAGCTCGACGGGCGGCTGATGGAAGGCGATCAGCGCCGGGGTGTCCTGCGGCAGCCCGGCGAGCTGGGTGCCGATCCAGTCGAGCGTCTGGGCGTCGAGACGCCCCTCGTCCCGGCCGGGGATGGTGGAATCACACATCAGGATCGCGGTCCCGGCGATGTGGTGGATCCGGTTGACCGGTCCCTCGTCGGGTTCCTCCCCGAGCAGGGCCTTGAGATAGGCCGGACGCGCGTCGTGGTTGCCGGGGCAGGCGAGCACCGGAAAGGGGGCCGTCAGAATACGGGCGGCTTCCGCGTATTCGGCTTCCTCGCCGTGATCGGCGATGTCCCCTGTGACCAGGAGTGCATCGACCGGATGCGGCAGATCCCGCAGGTGGTCCATGACGCGGTTGGCGCGGCGTGTGGCCCTCTCGCTGCCGTCCAGGTGCAGGTCACTGATCTGGGCAAGCAACACAGTCATTCTCTGTCTTCCTCCTGTGGCGGCTCCCGGCCGCCGTTTCACACCGAGGTGGGGCTGTCACCCCACCCCGGCATCTAACGGAAGTTCTCGTTTTTCCGTTAGGGACCTTAGACTGTGCGCGGGAATGTGATCAAGTGACTGACGACCAGGGGGAAGGAGAGATTGATGGAGCGCTGGCTGGCACTGGAACTGGCGAGCACGATCCGCCACGACGGGGACGGTGGTGTCACCGACGACCTCGCCACTGCACACGGAGCAACCCGCTGGGTTCAGGCACAGGCCGACCTGCTGGCGGGCCATGTTCCGGCTGGAGAAACGGCAGTTGACGAGGACCTCAGGATTGAGATCATCGAACTCCGGCGTGCGGTTCGGGCACTTTTCGCCCGGGCGGTCAGTCCCGCTCCGCCCAGCTCGGCGGACGCCCGCCAGTTGATGCCGGCCGACCAGGCAGTGGCCTACCTGAACACGGTTGCCGCCCGTGAAACGGTCGTCCCGCAGATGGACTGGCCGCAGGACGGTGCCCCCACGGTCCGCCTGCTGTCGGCAGAGAACGATCCAACGGTTCGGCTCGTGGCAGCCCTGGCCCGCGCCGCCATTGACTTCCTGAGCGGCCCGCAGCGCACCCAACTACGGGCGTGCTCCGCGCCACGCTGCGTGCGCTACTTCGTCAAGAGCCACGGGCGGCAGGAATGGTGCAAACCGTCATGCGGAAACCGTGCCCGAGCAGCACGCCACTACCGGCGTCAACGCATGGCCGCCGATGCCGGTTCCACCCCGTCCTGACCGCATGGCCCTGATGCCCGTGGTCGACCCGGCCTTCGGCGGGGCCGGAGTTCCACTGGGTGGTCAGTCCCTGGATCACGGCATCCCGGTCCTTCTCCAGGCCGTGCGCGAAGGTGTGCGGTCCGGGCAGGTTCTCGGCGCGGACGGCGGTGATCCAGTCGTTGAGGTACTGGCCGGAGCGGGTGGTGAGGGCCTGAGCGAAGGCCCGGACGAGCTGGTCAGCGGCGGTGGGTTCCGGGCAGCGGGCGAGGATGTCGCCGAACTGCCGGCGTTCGTCCTCGCAGAGGCGGTTGGGGTGGCGCATCATCCAGCTGGTGACCTGTCGGACGCCCGGTGGTTCCGGGCCGACGGTGCGCATGCGGCGTCGGCGCCTCGGCCGCGGGTTGTGGCTGAGGATCCGGTAAGTGCCCTGGTGGCCCAGGCCTTTGAGCTGGCCGCGTCGGGTCGCGAAGCCGTCCACACCGAGGACTCGTGGCGGGGTCGGGCAGGGCCATCGGCACCCGCAGCAGCGTCGTACGGCTGACGGCACTGTGCAGGATCACGGCGAAACGGGCTCCGGCCCTTCCGGCCAGGGCGACCGCCACTGCCTCCAACACCCGGCGCCACACGGGCGTCCGTCGGCCGTATCGCCTTGTCAGGCTGTCGACTTGTTCGGCGAAGGTCCGACGCGGGCACTGCGCGTTCTCGCAATACAAACGGCGGACCGTGCCTGATCCCTGTTCTCATGGACAAAGCCACCTCCAGGTTTACGTGGCGGCCGCCGCGAGGCTGTCCGCGAAGCCCTTCAGGGGTTCGGATGGCTGCGCGGAAAGATGGCCAGCACGGTCCTGCCGTGGCGGAGTGCGAGGATGCCTGTCCGGGGGTCGATCAGCCGCTCCGAGCGTCGGCGCGGGTGGGTCCTGTTGAGGATCTCGAAGGCGGCGGTCCGAGGGGCGGGCTCCAGCCGGTCGGCCCAGGCCGGGACGTCGGGTTCCCACAGATGGATGGTGCGAGGCCCGCCGTAGGTGAGGTCTTTGATCCCGATGGAGAAGGACACGTCTCGAACCAGGCGGCGGGCGAGCCGGTCGCGGCGTCCGAGGATCTCCCGCCAGCCGTCCCAGTGGGTGGCCGGATCGACGACGGGTGGGGCGGAGGTCCATTTCTCGCCCCGGCGGCCGATCGCGGCGTTGCGCTGGGAGAGGAGGGCAGCCAGGATTCGGAACGCGGGCGACTGCGCGTCGTACTGGGCGGCGAGGCGCCGGGCCAGCCGTGCGCCGTCGGCGGACAGGTGGTGGCCGGGTACGAAGAGCCCTTCCGGCGGCCGGAGGACGTAACGGATGATCTTCACGAGGACGACGACGATCAGCAGGCCGCCGAACGTCCCTTCCACCAACTCCCATGTCATGGGTCGTCGTTCCCCTCGCCGGGCCGCAGGTCCGCAGTGACTGCCACTCCGCCCGGAGGACGGGCGGCCGGGGGTGGATGGTTCCCCGGTGCCTGGCGCCGCGCGCGGCGCAGGGGCCGGTTTTCGCGGTGGCTGGTGGCCGGGCGCGAAAGGCATGCCCACGTGCCCGTGCACGTGAGAGAGCGGCCCGGCCACCGTTCCGCAAGGAATGAGCGACCGACAGGGGCGCGGTCGGCCGCGGGCAGAACCTGCTGCTCGGCGCCGCTCCGCACGCCGCAGCCCGGCACGTCCCCCTCGGCCCGGGACCGCCCGCGGCCTCGGCGTCCGCGGCGTACCGTTCCGAAGTGCCTTGCGGGGCAGTATGAAGTGTCGCTTCAGTTGGGGCACTGGCCGGTTCTGGCGGTCGGGTCAAAGACCCGGATGGCAGGAGGGGAAAGGTGGCAGTTTCATGATCGGCCCTGGCGCGCCACGAGTACGGCGGATCACTCGCCCTGATGTGATCCTGCGCGGGGACGAGGTCGGTGGCGGACCGACCTTCCTGCTCCTTCACGCCGGTGGCGAGCGCCGTCAGGTGTGGCGACCGGTCAGCGAGGTCCTCGTCGATGCCGGGTACCGGTGTGTGGCCTTCGACCAGCGAGGTCACGGCGACAGCGAGGGCAGCGCTCGGACACTGTCCGCGTGCGCGGACGACGTCGCCGCGATGGTGCACGCCGAGCCACCGGCAAGCGTGGTCGTCGGTGCCTCACTCGGCGGGCTCGCCGCCGTCGCCGCTCTCATGGATCCGGCCGTGCGGGCCAGGGTGGCGGGGCTGGTGCTGGTCGACGTCGTGCCCTGCCTCGAACCCTCCAGGGTCCGCCGCTTCCTTGCTTCCGTCGGCCCGCTCGGCGCCCACACCGAGCTCGTCGAGGACATCCTCACCCAGGTTCCACGGCTACGGCAGGTCACCGCTCAACTCGACCTGCCCGTCCTGCTCGTCCATGGCGACAACGGCTCCTCGCTCACCGACGAGGACATCGACCAGTTGCTGCACCTGGCTCCGCAGACCACGGTCCGGCCCATCCACGGCGCCGGGCACCTCATCGCCCGCGATCAGCCCGTGGCCTTGGCCCAGGCCGTCATCGCCACCACCGCGGCCTGGCGGTAAGCGCGCCGCCCGGCGTTGCCTACGCACCCCTATCCGGCGGCCCGGTAGGCGCTCGGGGGGCGGCCCAGCAGGGTGCGGAAAGCGGTGGTGAACGCCGCCGGGCTGTCGTAGCCGAGGTCGGCCGCGATCCGGGTGACCGGCGTGCCGGCGGCCAGGTGCCGCAGGGAGTGCACGACGCAGGCCCGTTGCCGCCACTGCGCGAAGTTCAGGCCCGTGGCGGCGCGGAACCGGCGGCCCAGGGTGCGTTCGCTGATGCCAAGGGCCGCGGCCCAGCGGGCGGGCGGATCGTGGACGTCGGGGTGGCGCAGGAACGCCTCGCACAGCCGCCGAAGTGCTGGGTCGGCGGGCAGCGGGATGTCCAGGGGCAACGGTGCCAGGTCGGCCAGTTCGTGCAGGAGCAGGCCGACCAGGGCCGCGTCGCGGCCGTGCTCCGGATAGTGCGGCTTCATGTCGACGGCTGCCAGGAGCAGTTCGCGCAGCAGCGCGGAGACCTCGACCACGCGGCAGCGGGTGGGGAACCACGGCACGGCGGCGGGCTCGATGTAGAGGCTGCGGGTGCTGACCCCGGGCATGGAGACCTGGTGCCGGGTCCCGGCCGGGATCAGCACCGCGCGATCGGGGGGCACCGTCCACGTGCCCTGCGCCGTCGCCAACTCCATGACGCCGGTCGCGGCGTACAGCACCTGGGCCCGGCGGTGTTGGTGGTAGGGCAGCAGGTGGCCGGGCGGGTAGTCGGTACCGATGGCCAGCACGGCACGATCGCAGCCGTCGACCTCGTCGATCCGGACGTTGCGCACACCGCCAGACTAGGTCTCCGCTGTCCGATCCACAAAAGCACGTGGCATTCATTCGATTGCCCGCCATGCAGCCAGGTCCGTAGCGTCGTGGAAGTGCTGACTTCCTACCTTCTGCTTCTTCTGTTCGGCTGCTTGACCGGGGTGACCACGGTGTTCTTCGGGTTCGGCGGCGGCTTCGTCACCGTTCCCGTCGTCTACGGACTCTGGAGCGTCACAGCGCGCTCCGGCGCCGACGCGATGCACGTGGCGGTGGCGACATCGACGGCCGTCATGGTCGTCAACTCGGCCCTCGCCACCCTGGCGCAGTGGCGCCAGGGTCGGCTGCGCCGGGAGTACGTCTGGCCGATGGCCGCGTTCGTACTGGTCGGCGCGGTGGCCGGGTCCTTCGCGGCGACCCGGATCGGCGACGCCGCGCTGCGGGTGCTGTTCGCCGCGTATCTGCTGGCCACGATCACCGACAGCCTGCTGCGCAAAGGCTTCCTGTCCGTCCCGCAGACCCGAGAGCCGCGTCCGCTGAGCCGCCCGGCCAGGACGCTGGGCGGGGTCGGGATCGGCTCGGTCGCCGCGTGCCTGGGCGTGGGCGGCAGCGTGATGACCGTGCCGCTGCTGCGCCGCCGGGGCCTGCCGATGGCCCAGGCGACGGCAATGGCCAACCCGCTCAGCGTGCCCGTCGCCGTGGTCGGCACCGCCGTCTACGCCCTCGCCGCCCCCACCCTGCACGCCCGGGCCGGAGTCCTCGGCTACATCGACCTGCCCGCCTGCGCCGCGCTGCTCGGCGGCTCACTGCCCACCATCGCCCTGGCCCGCCGCGCCACGGCCCGCGTCCCGGACCGGGCCCACTCCGTCGCCTACGTCGCCCTGCTGGTGACCGTCCTGCTGGTCCTGCTTGTCATGGGGATCTGAACGGTGCTCGGGATACCTCGTTCACGGAGGGCGACCTGCGGGCGATCGAAGTCCTGGGGCGTGCTCTGGAGGGCACTGGCAAGTCGTTCGTTGGCACACCGCGCCGACGGGCTCCGTCCGTCAGTATGGAGAGGACGTGCTCATGGCCACCGCCTGATCCCGCGCTCCGGAACCTCCGGGCCATTGCCTTTCCAGTCAGGCCGGCTGGGAGCGGACCCCTGCAACCAGGACTGTGGCACCTCTATAGTGGCTTTATGGCGACGACGACGATTCAGGTTCCGCGGGAGACCCGTGATCATCTGGCGGAGCTCGCGCGGGAGCGGGGGATGAGTCTGGGGCAGCTGGTCGAGGCGCTCGCGGCAGAGCAGCCGACGGCCGCTCAGCGGGCGGAGCGCCTGGCCGCGGACCGTGAGACGGCGAGGCAGATGCTGGGCGTCGACCTCAGCGACGAGGACTTCGACCGGGCTCCGGATGTCCTGGGCAACATCTACCGGATCGCTGCGGAGAAGGCTCGGGCCGCTCGGGGCAGCGCCGCGTGATCATTCTGGACACCAGTGCCGTCCGCGCTCTCGCCGACGGCCACAGGGCGCTGAGCCTGCTCGCCGGGAACATGGCCAACACGCCGGGCGACCGTCTCAACGTCCCGGCCCTGTGCCTGATGCAGGCCGAGGCCGAAGACGCCCACCTCTCCCACAAGGTCCTCGCCTTCTCCTCCGTCACCGTCGACACCCTCGACACCATCGCCTCCGTCAGCGTCGGCACCATGATCCGCGACGGCTACGGCGGCCCCGACACCTGCCACGCCCTGTACTGCGCACTGCCGCGGGCGGAGTTTACGGGGATGTCGATCCTGCTGACCGGCGATGAGGACGCCTATCCGCCCGGTGTGGTGACGGTCGACATCGACTCACCCGGCATGCTGGGTTTCCACTGACCCGGCCCCGCGCCCGGACAGGCCTCCTGCGCACGGAGCGGGTGCTGATGTTCCGGATCACTCGGGTGCGAAGCACCGGAGTGAGAGGACGGGCGCTCAAAGTCTGAAGCCGACGTAGGTCACCAGGCCCTGCTCCTCGTCCTGTTGGCGCCAGAGAGGGTGGCGCGGGGTCAGTGGCGTCCAAGCCAAGCAGGGACAGCATCCGGCCGCGTGGTCCTGGCACGAGGGAGCAGGAGCAGGCGGCGGTTGCGTCGGCCACCCTGAGACCAGGACGTCCCGACGCGGACGGTGGTGAGCCGCATGCCGAGGGGCGAACGGGCAGGAGGGCGTTCCAGTGGTGGCCCCTTGGTGCCCCAGGGGTGGAAGGCGGCTAGCGTCGTACTTTGAAGCGCAGGTGCAGCACCCTGTCGCCCTGGATCACCACGTGGGGGTCCTCCAGCAGATGCTGCTCGGCGATGGTGCCGAAGAAGCGCAGGCCGGATCCGAACACCACCGGGACCACGTCCATCGCCACCTCGTCCACGAGACCCGCTGCGAGGATCTGGGCACCCGCGTCGCCGGCGTTCACCGCCACGATCCGGTCCCCGGCGAGTTGCTGTGCCTTCTCGATCGCGGCCGTCACGCCGTCGACGAAGTGGTACGACGCCTCGGGGTGCCAGCCCTCCGGCTTCGGCCGGTGCGACACGACGACCACGTGGTCGCCCGCGGGCGGCCTGCCCTCCCAGCCGTTCACCTGGTCGAAGAGGTTGCGGCCCATCACGATGGTGCCGACCGATTCCCACGTCGACCGCACGTAGTCCGCCGAGGCGCGAGATACCTTGAACGCGCTTCCCGAGCCGGAGTGGTCGAATTCCTCACCCTCGCCCTTTCCGAGGACGATCGGCACGTCACCGCTGAAGTACCACTCGTGCAGGGGGCCCACGTCGCCCTTCTCGTCGGCGATGAATCCGTCCACCGACACCACACTCTGCAGGATCACCGTACCCACGGGGCCTCCTCGTCGTCTCCCGGCGTTCGCACCGCAATACTCGCGTGGCGCGACGGCCACGTGAAGTGCCTCTCATCCCGGCGCGTCACCGTCCCTGGGAAATCAAGTGCTGAACGGGCCCGCACAGTTGGACGGCGGTGACCTTGGCCGCGTCGTCGACGGGGCCGACGGCGTCCGGCCGATGCGGCCGTATACATGGCAGAACAGGTGCTCCGGGCTGCAGGGTGCGCCCGGGCGCGGCCAGTTGGTCACAAAATGTCGTGGCCGCCGCCCGGACCGCTCTGCGGACGGAAGCCCATCGCAGCACGAGTCCCGAACTCCTCTCGCCGCCCAGTCGCTGCCCGCAGATGGCCTGGGCGAACACGTCGCCGCTCCGGTTCCTGACGGAGGCGGCGGCGCACGCGCGAGCCGGGCCACAAGCGGTTTCGCGCCACGGCGCGGCGGGGCGTTCAGGAGCTGGTGAGCAGTTGTTTGAGCTTGAGTCCCAGTTCGTACATGCCGTACGCGAACGGCACGCCGACCCACAGCCAGGCGACGGCGAACAAGGCTCTTTTGCGGACGGTCATGACAGTGCTCCCTCCTCCGGGGTGAGGAGTGCCGATTCGCCTGCGGCGGCGGGGGGTTCATGGTGGCGCGGGTGGACGGGGCGTACCAGTTCGTTGGCCGCGAAGCCCACCGCGAGGAGCCCGATCATGATGAAGAAGGAGGTGGTGTAGAGGGCGGGTCCGGTGCGTCCGGCATGCTTCTGCGCGTCGGCGATGGCGTTGACGATCAGCGGGCCGAGGACGCCCGCGGTGGACCAGGCCGTGAGGAGCCGGCCGTGGATCGCGCCGACCTGGTAGGTGCCGAAGAGGTCCTTGAGGTAGGCGGGGATGGTGGCGAAGCCGCCGCCGTAGAAGGAGAGGATGACGGCGGCGCAGATGATGAACAGCGGCTTCGAGGCGTTGCCGGTGAGCGCGATGAGCAGGTACATCAGCGCTCCGAGGCCGAGGTAGGCGCGGTAGACGTTCTTGCGGCCGAGGACGTCGGAGGCCGAGGACCACAGGATGCGGCCGAGCATGTTGGCGAGCGAGAGCAGCCCGACGAAGCCCGCGGCGGCGGGCGCCGCGACTGATGACGTCGTACCGGCGAAGAAGTCCCTGATCATCGGCGCGGCCTTCTCCAGGATGCCGATTCCGGCGGTCACGTTCATACAGAGCACAACCCACAGGCACCAGAACTGCGGGGTGCGCACGGCGTTGCGGGCGGAGACCTGGTGGGTGGCGGTCGGGGCGTCGCTCGCCGGAAGCGAGGGGGGCCGCCAGCCGTCCGGGGGCAGCCGCACCAGGAGCACGCCGAGCGTCATGAAGACCGCGTAGCCGGCCCCCATCACGAGAAAGGTCCGCGCGATGCCTGCCGAGTCCGCGCCGAAGGAGGAGAGCAGCTGGGTGGAGAGGGGCGCCGCGATGAGGGCGCCGCCGCCGAACCCCATGATGGCGATGCCGGTGGCCATGCCCGGCCGGTCGGGGAACCATTTGATGAGGGTGGAGACCGGCGAGATGTAGCCGATGCCGAGTCCGATGCCGCCGATGAAGCCGTAGCCGAGGACCACGAGCCAGTACTGGCGAGTGGCGGCGCCGAGCGCGGCGACCAGGAACCCGGAGGAGAAGCAGACCGCTGAGACGGCCATCGCCCACCGGGGCCCGTTGCGCTCCACGAGGGTGCCGCCGAAGGCCGCGGACAGGCCGAGCATGACGATGGCGAGCTGGAACGGCAGGGCGGACGCGGTGCCCGACAGGCCGAGCGAGGATTCCAGGGGCGGTTTGAAGACGCTCCAGGCGTACGCCTGGCCGATGGCGAGGTGGATGGAGAGCGCGGCGGGCGGCACGAGCCAGCGGCTCCACCCCTGTGGGGACGGCGTGCGCGAGCGGGCGAGCATGCCGCGGACCGTACAGCAGACCGGCAACGCGCGGAAGACTGCCAGCCGTCGGCGCAACAGGCGCATCGCATCCACAGATCCCGGCCGCGATGGCGAAGAGCTGCGGCCGCTCCCGCTGGAGCCGGGCTGACGACGGTGGCGAGCCGCGTGGCCTACAGACGCCAGCCGCGGATCCTCTCGGCGCAGGTGAACACGTCGGCTCCCGCGCGTACTTCACGGGCGAGGTCGATGAAACCGCCGTAGGGCTCGACGAGCCCTTCGCCACAGGCCCGCATGTAGGAGATCGCGATGAGCGCGGCGAAGGCCGGGTTGCGTGCGGGCAGCGGTCGCACGCTGACGATCTCGTGGAAGAGCGCCGCCGCGCGCCAGGAGGCATCGGGTAGGTAACCGAGCCATGGAGTGTTGACCTTGTGGCGCGCCACCGCGGCGACCAGGCCGGAGAAGTCGCTGACGTCGAGGGCTTTGGGCAGGAACGCGGCCTGCTTCACAGTGTGACCTTTCCGTACCCGTCCGGCCGGGCCTGTCTGGTGGCCACGATGCTCAGGCGGAGGTCCGTGATCACTGATCCCGGCGGGACCCAGACCGGCCACGCCACGTATTGCAAGCGCATGACAGCTCCGGCACAGCCCCTTGACGCACCTCCCGTGGACTTATTTTCTTTCCACACACAACTTGGAGGTGTGACCGTGCTCCGCCCCTTCGCCTTGGCCCTCGCCGCGCTTGCCGGTGCCGCCCAACTTGCTCCAGCCGGTCCCGCGTTGGCTGCGCCGACCACGTACTACGTCGACTGCTCCGCCGCGACGAACGGCACCGGCTCCCTGACGTCCCCGATCAACTCCATGCCGGCGGCCAACGCCCTGACCCTCGCGCCGGGCGACGCCCTGCTGTTCAAGCGCGGGGTCACGTGCAAGGGCCAGCTGTACGCGCGCTTTTCCGGGTCGGTGAGCGCGCCCGTCACGTACGGGAGATACGGGACGGGGGGTGCCGCCCGCATCGATGCGAACGGCAACTACGCCGCGGTCTGGCTCAAGAACGCGTCGTACGTGACCGTCCAGGACCTGGAGCTGATCGCGCCCGGCGACAACACGACCGCACGCCGCGGTGTATGGGCACAGGCCGTCGACTCCGGAGACCTGACCGGAGTCGTCCTTCAGCGTCTCGACATCCACGACGTGCGCGGCACACTTCCCGCCAAGACGGGTGGCGCCGCCGCCAACGGGAAGTACGCGGGAGCGTCCGGCGGCATCGTCGTCGAAGCGCTCGGGAGCACAACCCCTTCCGCCTTCAAGGGGATGCGGATCGCCGACAACGACATTCACGGCGTGGACCGGGCCGGCATCTACTTCTGGTCGAACTGGTGCCGCAGACCGGACATGGTCGGCTTCTGGACCTCGCTGTGCACCGCTGCCTGGCATCCTCACACCGGGACCGTGATCCAGGACAACACCCTCACCGACATCGGCGGCGACGGCCTCGTCGTCAAGACCAGCAGCGACGCACTGGTGCAGCGCAACGACCTGGACGAGTTCAACGAACGTGCCGGCTCCGTCAACGCGGGCATGTGGACGGCCAACAGCGACTGGGTCACCTTCCAGTACAACCGGTCCGCCCACGGCAACACCACCGCGGACGGTCAGGCATACGACGTCGACCACTCCACGAACCACATCACGTTCCAGTACAACGTGTCCCACGACAACGCAGGCGGTTTCTTCCTGCTGTGCCCCTACGGCGCCGGCGTGCCGGGGCAGAGCAAGGACTTCGTGATTCGCTACAACCTCTCGGTGAACGACCACGCCCGCACGTTCCAGGTGTGCGCCGGCGGCCTGGTGCGCGGGCAGATCTACAACAACACGGTCCAGCTGCCCGACGACTCCCACCACCAGATCGTCACGGAATCCGATGCGAAGGACAACGAGTTGGACGTTGCCTTCACCAACAACCTGCTCCGGGGCGGCAGTTCGCCGGCCTCGGCGCAGTGGACGCTGAACGACTCGTCGTTCCGCATCGACCACAATCTCCTCTATCAGGTGCCCGTCCCGGCCGCCGCGACCGCCACCGTCACCTCGGCACCCCTGCTCGCCGCGCCCTCCGCCACGTCGCACGACCCGGCCGCTTTCAAGCTGCTGCCCGGCTCTCCCGCGCTCGGCTCGGGCAGCCCGATATCCGGCAACGGCGGCCGGGACTACTTCGGGGCCCCCCTCGCCTCCCCGCCCTCCATCGGCTTCCACGAAGGACCCTGACGCTTCCATGACCACCACCCCTTCCCTTACGAGCGCCCCGGCCCCCGGGGGCATCAGCCCCGAGAGAGCGCGGTTCGCCAGGCGCTGGACGCCGCGGCTGGTCGCATTCGGCGAGTTCATCGACGGTTACGACCTGCTCGTCATGGGCTCGGCCCTGCTCTTCCTCAAACCCGCCTTCGACTTGACGGCGGGGCAGGTCGGCTGGCTCGGGGCCATCGCGTTCATCGGTGCGGCGGTCGGCCTCGTCGTGTTCGGCGACCTCTCCGACCGGTGCGGACGCAAGGTCATCTTCGTCATCAACCTGGTCTTCTTCGTCGTCGCCTCGCTCGCCGCCGCGTTCGTCACCGAGGTCTGGCAGCTGATGCTGGCCCGGTTCTTGATCGGGGTCGCCGTCGGCATGGACATCCCGACCTCACACGCGTTCCTCACGGAGATCGCGCCGAAGGCCCGGCGCGGCCGGATCGCGGGCTCGCTACCGAACATGATGTGGCTGGGCGGCGCGATCACCAGCGTGCTGATCGCGCTCACGCTGCGCGACGTGGCGGGCGCGAACACCTGGCGCTGGCTGTTCGGGCTCGCCGCGATCCCTGCGCTCGTCGTGCTGATTGCCCGTCAGTTCCTGCCCGAATCGCCGCGCTGGCTGCGGGCGCAGGGGCGCCACGAGGAGGCTCGTCAGGTGTTCGCACTGCTCGGTGTCGAGGAGCCGCCCGCACCGGCCGGACCCGTCGAGAAGAAGCGGGACCTGGGGGAACTGTTCGGCCAAGGTGCCGGACGGCGGCTCGCTGCCGTCACCGGCTTCTTCGCGCTGCAGGCCTTTGGCGGCGCCGTCGCCACCGTCGCGGGCCCGCTCGTGATGGAGGCCAGTGGTATCGGCGCGAAGAACTCGCTGTGGTTCTCGCTGGCCGGATTCGCCGCGGGCCTGATCGCGGTCGTCGCGGGCGCCCAGCTCATCGACCGCGTCAACCGCAGGACCCTGGGCATCTGGGCCTGCCTCGGCGTCTTCGCCGCCGGCCTCGGCATCGCTTTCCTCGGCCCGAAGGCCTACGGACTTCTGCTGACGTTCTACGTCCTGTACTCCCTGCTCACATGGTTCGGACCCGGCGTCCTCTCCTGGGTGTGGTCGTCGGAGGCGTTCCCGACACACCTGCGCGGTATCGGGTCCGGCATCGCCCAGGCCGTCACTCGCCTGATGATCGCCCTGAACGTGGTGCTCGTCCCCAACCTCCTGGAAAGGTTCGGGCTGCGGACCGTCGCCCTCTACGCATGTGCCTATGTGCTGGCCGCGATCATCGTCGCGGCCTCGCCGTTCCTCGCCACCACCGGAAAAGAACTGGAGGAAGTCAACGTGCATCAGGCATAGCCGAGTTGAGAGAACCCCGAACCCAGGAACGGAGCCACGTGACCGACGACCACCGCACACCCGCGGGCCTGCGCCGTGCCAACACCGCCGCCGCACTGCGAGCCGTACTCGACGCGGGTCCTCTGCCCCGCGCCGACCTGACCGAGCGCCTCGGCCTGGCGGCGGGCACGGTCAGCCGGATCGTGGCGCCTCTGGTCGCCGCCGGTCTGCTGCGCGAGCTGCCCGCGGTGCCCGGCGCCGGCGGCCGTCCCCGGATACCCGTCGATCTGGTGCCCCGTGCGCGGTATGCGATCGGCGTGCATGTGGGGCGGCAGCGTACGACCGCGGGCCTGGTAGATCTTCGGGGCCGAGTCCATCAGGTGCGTACTCACGAGCGGAGCCCGGGACACATACCCCAACTCATCGAGGGAGCAGCCGACTTGGTGACGGACCTGCGCAAGGAGGCGGGCACCGTGCCCGTACTCGGTGTCGGGGTGGCGACCGGTGGCTGGGTCGAGCCGGCCACCGGAGTCGTCGTCGACAACGAGGCGCTGGGCTGGCGGAACGTGCCGCTGCGCGCGCTCCTGACCCGGGCACTCGGCCCGGACCTGCCGGTCCTGGTGGACTCGGGTGCCCGCGCCCAGGCCACCGCCGAGGTCTGGTTCGGGTGCGCGCGCGGCGCCGAGACATCGGTGCACCTGTTCACCGGCAACGTGATCGACGCGGCCCTCGCCATGGGCCGCCGGATCCACACGGGGGCGCGGTCCGCCGCCGGAATGATCGGGCACCTGCCGGTCGGCGCGGCCGGCCCGGCCTGTGCGTGCGGTCGCCGCGGCGTGCTCCAGGCCGTGGCATCCGACCGAGCCGTGGTCGACGCCGCGGCCAACGCGGGGATCGTGACGGCGGACGAGGGTCTCGCCCGACTCCACGTCCTGGCGGCCACCGGGACGGAAGCGGCCGACAGGCTGCTGCGCGAACGGGCCCGGCAGATCGGCACGGCCGTCGCCCACCTCGTGGACCTCTTCGATCCCTCCCTGATCGTCCTGTCCGGCGGGGTCCTGCCCTACACGGACGAAGTACGCGACGAAGCGGCCCGCCTCGTCGGCGGCTCCTGGGAACCCGACCGTGTCCGGCCCACCGCGCTCGGCCCGCACGCACTGGCCGCCTCCTCCGGAGCGCTGCTCCTGTCGGCCTACTACGCCGACCCGTTGGCCTACGAGACCGCGGATGCCACGCGCGTGGCGGAAAGGCCGGGCCGGCCGTGACCACAGCGCCCGCCGACGCGTCATGTACCGTTCCGCGCCGTCCGATCCGCGTCCGCGTCACCGAGCGCACGACCTGGCTCTTGGTCCAACAGGGATGCGGGTGGGGCGAAATGTCGGACATCCCGGAGGCCGAGGCTGCCCGTCTGCTCACGATGGCGGCAGCGAGCAGTGCCCTCCTGCCCGACACGTTCGACGGCCGCACTGTGGCAGGAGGCCTGCGCACGGCCGAGGCGGACGCGGCCGCACGGCAGGCGGGCCTGCCCCTCGCGGACTGGCTGGCCGAGCGAACCGGCCGCCCGGTGCTGCGCAGGACGATCCCGCTCTACGCCAACATCAACCGCACGCTGCGCACGCGCACCCCGCAGGCCGCCGCCGACACAGCCCGTCAGGCGATCGCAGCGGGTTATGCGACGGTCAAGGTCGCCCCCTTCGACGGGTTCACCGGCTCTGACCGGATCGCCCGCGGCTTGGACATCGCGCGAGCCGTCCGCGAGGCCATCGGCCCGGAGCGGACCCTCCTGCTGGACGCACACCACCTGCTGACGGCCGATCAACTGACCAAGCACGCAGCGGCGTTCACCGACCTTCGACTGGGCTGGCTGGAGGACGCGGTCCGCCTCGACGACATCGAGGGCCTACGCCGCGTCCGCGCGGCGATCGACGCGCCCCTGGCCGGCGGGGAGTTCGCGGCCACCCCTGCCCAGGTGCTGCCCGCACTGCGGTCGGGCGCGCTGGACGTGTTGATGCCGGACGTGAAGCACGCGGGAGGCCCCCTGCACGTCCTGCGGCTCGCGGCTCTGGCAGCGGAGCACGGGGTCGCCCTCTCACCCCACAACCCGAGCGGCCCGGTGGCGACGGCGGCCAGCGCCCACGTCAGCGCGCTTCTGCCGTCCGACGGGCCGCCCCTGGAGGTCATGTTCGGCGAGGTGCCCTGGCGCCCAGCGACGGTCACGCCGCCGGAACCCATCACGGGGGCGACCTACGAGCTCCGTCCGGAACCGGGGATCGGCATCACGCCCCGTACGACAGAAAGGTGAACACCATGACCACCGCACTCGTCATCGGTGCAGCGGGTGGCATAGGCCGGGCCGTCGTCGCCCGCCTGATCGCCGACGGTACGACCGTCGTCGCCGTGGACCGGGATCCTGCCGTGGCCCAACTCCCTGGCGTAGCGGTTTCGTTCACAGGCGACGCGACCGACGAAGACCTGCTCGCCGCAGCCTTGGACGCGGCCCCCGAACCTCCTTCGATGCTCGTACACGCGGTGCTCAGCGAACATCGGGCCCCGCTGGGGGAGCTGGAGCCCCGGCATTGGCACCGGGTGTTCAACGAGGGGCTCGTGTCAGCGTGGCAAGCGGCCGCCGCACTGGTCCGGCGCAAGCCCGCCGGAGCGCCCGCGTCCATCGTCCTCGTCGGCTCGGTGCACGCGCACGGCGCCGCGCCCGGCTTCGCCCCGTACGCCGTGGCAAAGGCGGGACTTGGGGCGCTGGCGCGTGCGGCGGCCACCGAGTGGGGGCACCTCGGGGTCCGCACCAATGTGGTCGAGCCCGGTTTCGTCGCCGTGCCACGCAACGCCCACCGTTGGCGAGAGGCCACGGCGCGCGAACGCGTCCGGGCGGCCTACCCACTGGACCGCCTGTGCTCCCCCGAGGAGATCGCCGAGGTGGTCGCCTTCCTTGCGGGACCCTCGTCCTCGTACGTCAACGGGGTCTGCCTGCCGGTGGACGGAGGGGCTTTGGCCGTCCTGCCGGAGGTGCATCTTGGGCGCCGCGAGTAGACGTGGGCGTCGACGCTGTCGGCATGCCGAACTTGGCACTGCAACGGTGCTCGTCGTGACTGGTGGCCAGGCCGGTCGTGGGTCTGGTCACAGTTGGCCGCGATAGACCTGGTTTCGAAGGCGGTTCGAGGTCGGCGGCGACGCGGGCGGATGGTGGGGACGGCGGCGTCGGCAGGCGGCGGCTGGGAAATTCGCTTTCGGTCGCCGGAGTGCGGTGATAGACAGCCGTGTGCAGAAGAATCTTGAACTCCCCGACCTGCTGCGGCTGATCGACGAGCGGGCGACGGCCTTCCGGGCCGCGATTGCCGCCGCGCCCAGCCTGGATGTGCAGGTGCCGACCTGCCCCGAGTGGACGCTGTTCGACCTGGCGCGACACGTGGGCTCGGGCCGCCCGTTCTGGTCCGCCGTCGTCGCGGCCGGTCCGGCCGACGCGCCGCCGGCCGAGGCCGTGGCGGCGCGCGCCGCGGCGCAGGCGCCCCGGGAGCGCGCGGCGTTGGTGGACTGGCTGGCCGCGTCGACGCAGGAGTTGCTGGACACTTTGCGGGAGGCCGGCCCGGACGCCGGGTGCTGGACGTGGTGGGGCGCCTCGCAGTCGCCGCGGACCAGCGGCGCCGTCGCCCGGCACCAGCTCCAGGAGATCGCGATGCACACCTATGACGCCCAGCTCACCGTGGGCGCCGCGCAGCCGCTGCCGGCGGAGGTGGCGCTGGATGGCGTCGAGGACTTCCTGTTCACCTGCTGCGCGTGGTCGGGCTCCTGGCCGCACGAACCGGCCGTCGTCGACTACCACGCCACCGAGGGCCGCTCCTGGCGCTTCACGGTCGAGGCGGACGGCGCCCGCGCCGTCCGCCTCCCGGCTGCCGGCGAGGGCGAGGCCCAGGCCCCGGCCGACGCCTCCGCCCGGGGTACGGCCGGTGAGCTGGTCCTGTGGTTCTACGGACGCACTTCGCTGGACTCGGTGAAGATCGACGGTGACCAGGGCATCTTCGAGCGGCTCTTCGCCTGGGACCCGACCGCGTAAGGCGTGGTCGACGACGGTGCCCGTTCGCTGAGACGGTCTCAGGCCGCGGGGAGCAGAGCTGCTGGCGGCTGGTGAGCGGGAGCTCGTCGGCGTACTCGTCTGAGGAATCCGTGGTTGATCACTGCCCCGCGGCCGGCACGGCGGGGGCGGCTGAGGCACTCCGGCCGCAGTGGCTCGGCTTGGGATCTGCGCGGTTCTGGTCGGCGTCGACGAGCCTGACCGAGTAGGCGTACGGATCCGAGTAGGCCTCGTACTCGGCTTTGGCGGCACCTTCGTAGGTGGAGGCCACGGGGTACTCGTCGCACCGCTGGCCGTAGCGGGGACCACACCAACCGCGTTGGGGTGTTCTCTGTGGCACCGCGGCCGTGTGCTGGGGCAGCATCCCTGCATGGTCAACTACGTGCCCTCCCCTGACGAGGTGACCGCCGCGCGGACTCCCAACGGCGGCTGGTCGAAGAAGCAGCTCGCGGAGTGGGGCGTCCCCTGGCCTCCTCCGACGGGCTGGCGCAAGCACCTGGAGGCGAAGTGGAAGGGTGAGGACGTCGGTCCGTTGCCCCGCGAGGAGCCGGATCAGGACGGCCTGTTCTGAAGGACCACGGCGACAACCGAGCCTGCTGACGCACGCTCGCCGTACCGTAGATCGCACGTACCAGCCGCCGCTGCGCCCGCCCTTGGGTCGGACGACAGCGTTGCATGAGCGCTCCGCTGACGGACGCGCACGGCCGGCACCGACTCTCGACTTGGCGTTCGCGCGGCGGATGTCCGGCTGTCAAGAATGGAGTTGGACGGAGTCAGCCAGTGATTCACCGCCCATGGCCAGGCCCCTTCGGGGCCTCTTGCCGCGGAGGCCAGGTCATTTATGAGAGTCCGTCATCAAGGCTGCGACGCGCCACCGGGACCTCGCCCCCTGGAGGCACACTCACACGTCGCGGCGCCTCACGACGAGAACGGCGAGTGCGACCGTGACCAGCGGCCAGAGCGCGTACGCCATCCAGGAGCCGGAGACCGTGGCTGTGTAGCGCAGGGATCCAGGATCCGGCTCCCAGGTCTGGACGAGCCGACTCCATGCGGCCGCCACCAGTGTGTGCTTGATGTCCGCCGACCAGCGATTGGTCTCCGAGAACATGGGGGGCAGCATCAGCAGGGTGAAGACGGCGGTGACCATGGTCCCGGCGGCGTGCCGGAGCAGAACCCCGAGGCCCAGACCGACCAGGGCGCAGACCGGGGCCAGCAACGCGGAGGCCAGCAGCGGCCGCAACACCCCGGGGTGGGTGATCGGAACGCCGGCATGGTGCCCGTCCAGGATGGCCTGGGCGACCAGGAAGGAACCGGTGGAGGCGGCCGTGCCGACCGCGGTCCACAGCGCGGCGGTGACGGCCGCCTTGGCCAGTACGACCGAGCCGCGGGCCGGGACGGCCACGGTGGTGGTGCGGATCAGGCCGCTGCTGTACTCGCTCACGACGGTGAGGGCACCCATGCTGCTGGCGACGAGTATCAGCGTCCAGTAGCCGCCTGCCGGGTAGGCGTCGTAGGGCCGGAACTCAGCAGGTCCGGAGCCCGCGCCCTTGTCCGCCAGCGAGGCCACGGCGGCGGAGCCGATGACGAACAGGACGGTGAGCGCGAGCGTCCACGGGGTGGAGCGCAGGGACCGGGTCTTGATCCACTCGGAGGCGAGGAGGTCGCGGAAGCGGGCGGGCACCCCGGCGGCGGGGGTGGCCTGGGGGGCGGAGGCGAGTGTGCTCATCGGGGCTGTCCTGCCAGGTATTCGGTGCTGTCGGCGGTGAGTTCCATGAAGGCTGCCTCCAGCGAGGCGGTACGGGTGGTCAGTTCGTCCAGCCGGATGTGGTGTTCGAAGGCGAGCGCGCCGATCCGGTCCGCCGGGAGCCCGGTCACGGCGAGCTTTTCGGCGCCCGCCGAGCCCTCGGGCTCGACGGAGGCGCCCGCCGTGGTGAGCACCGCTGCCAGCTCGGCGGCCTGCGGTGTTGCGACCACGACGCTGTTACGGGTGCCGCGCGCCGCGAAGTCCCGGAGCGGCTCGGCGGCGATGAGGCGGCCCCGGCCGATGACGACCAGATGGTCGGCGGTGTTCTCCATCTCGGACATCAGGTGGCTGGAGAGGAAGACCGTGCGCCCCTCGGCGGCCAGGCGCCGGAAGAGCCGGCGTACCCAGAGCACGCCCTCCGGGTCCATGCCGTTGATCGGCTCGTCGAACATGAGCACGGGCGGGTCGCCGAGCAGTGCGGTGGCGATGCCCAGGCGCTGCTTCATGCCGAGGGAGAAGCCGCCGATGCGGCGGCCGGCCACCTCGGCCAGCCCCACCTCCTGAAGCACCTCTTCCACCCTGCGCCGCGGTATGCCGTTGCTGCGGGCCAGGGCGGACAGGTGGGCGGCGGCGCTGCGTCCGCCGTGGACATGTCCGGCGTCGAGAAGGGCGCCGACGTGTCGCAGTCCGCGCGGGTGGTGGTGGAAGGGGACGCCGCTGACGGTGGCGGCGCCGGTGGTGGGCGTGTCCAGGCCGAGGATCATCCGCAGGGTGGTGGACTTGCCGGCGCCATTGGGGCCGAGGAATCCGGTGACCTGGCCCGGCCGCACGGTGAAGGACAGATGGTCGACGGCCGTCTTGCTGCCGTAGCGCTTGGTGAGTTCGCTGACTTCGATCACGGCACCCACACTGCCGAGAGGACCCCCGCCCGGACATGGGGCCGTGGGCGGCAATCGGGCGGCCGGGTTGGCCCGTGGGCGTACGTCCCCGGGCTGATGCCGCGCCGGTGGTGGCAAGTTAGTCTCGCGGCGTGCACCCCATGACGATCACCTTGTTGCCTACGTGCGTCGCGCACCGTGGGATTGTTCCCGGGAGGGAATGCCACCGATGACGAGAACCAACGCTGCGGCCTGGGCGGGGGGCGCCGCTTACCTCCTCGCGGTGGGTCTGCTGGTGGGGGGCGCGCCGCGGGCGTCGGGCACCGTTCACGGTGTCGGGGCAGTGCTGGCTGGGAGCCTGCTCGCCGGCGTGGTGCGACGGATGCCGCTGCTGGCTCTGGCCCTGGCACTCTTCGGCTCCACCGCTGTGGTGGCGGGCACTCCGAGCTCCGTTCACGAGAGCCTGGCGGTCGCGTATCAGGGCCAGTTCCTGTCGTATCTGGCGGCGGACCTCGTCCTGGGCTTCATCGTCACCACCTGTGCACGGCGCGCTTCGGTCGTGGCCGTGGCCGTGTCTGCCGCCGTGCAGCTCCTGGTGATCGGCGTCTTCGCGCACGGTGACAACCTGACCGTCAACGCGGTGATCGCCCTCCTGGCGCTGGCCGCATCCTGCATGGCCGGTCTGCTGAGCCGCGAGCGCCGCGAGCACGCGGTGGCGCTGCGCGCACAGGAGGTGGCCGAGGCCGTGACCGCCGAACGGCTGCGGATCGCGCGGGAGCTGCACGACATGGTCGCGCACAGCATCGGCATCATCGCCATCCAGGCCGGTGTGGGCAGCCGGGTCATCCAGACCCAGCCGGCACAGGCGCACGAGGCCCTGCGCGCCATCGAGGCCACCAGCAGAGAGACCCTCTCGGGCCTTCGGCGCACGCTGGTCTCGCTCCGCCGGGCCGACCAAGGTGCGGCCCCCTCGGAGGGGGCATCGCTCGCACCCTCACCGGGGCTGTCGGACGTCGAACGGCTGGCGGCAGAGACAGCGGGCGCCGGGGTACACGTCGAGGTGCGCCGCAGCGGGGAGCAGCGTCCTGTGCCCACCGACATCGATCTGTCCGCCTACCGCATCGTGCAGGAAGCGCTGACCAACGTGGTCCGGCACGCGGGCACCGGGCGTTGCAGGGTGGCCATCAACTACGGAGAAGAGGAACTGTCCGTGGAGGTCGTCGACGACGGGCGCGGCACTACCGGGAACGGCTCGGCCCACGGCTTCGGCATCATCGGGATGCGGGAGCGGGTCGGTCTGCTGGGTGGTCACCTCAGCGCCGGGCCCCGCCCTGAGGGCGGTTTCCAGGTGGCGGCCAGGCTGCCGCTGCCCGCACCCGTCGGAGTCCCGGTGGAGAGCCGATGACCACCGCGGGCCGTCACCCCGGTTCTCCCCGGAATCCAGCCATGGGCACCTTCGCGGAGCCCGTAGACAGGAGGGTCCACCAGTGACCGTCCGCGTTGTACTCGCCGACGACCAGCCCTTGGTGCGGTCCGGCCTACGCGTGCTCATGGCTGATCACAGCGACCTGGAGGTCGTCGGTGAAGCCGCCACCGGCGCCGAGGCCGTCCAGCTGGTCAGGGATGCCGACCCCGACGTCGTGGTCATGGACATCCGCATGCCCGGCATGGACGGGATCGAGGCCACCCGCCGGATCACGGCCGGTCCGGCAGCCACACGCGTCCTCGTCCTGACCACCTTCGACGAGGATGACTACGTCTACGGCGCGCTCCGGGCCGGTGCGAGCGGCTTCATGGTCAAGGACATGGCGCTGGACGACATCCTCGCGGCGATCCGCGTGGTCGCCGCCGGCGACGCACTGATCGCGCCGAGGGTGACACGCCGTCTGATCGCGGACTTCATCGGACGCCCCGCGGCTGTCCCGGAGCGCTCCCCACGCCCGGTCGAGGGCATCACCGAGCGGGAACGGGAGGTGCTGACCCTGGTCGGACGCGGTCGGTCGAACACCGAAATCGCCGAAGACCTCTTCATCACGGTGGCCACCGCCAAGTCGCACGTGTCGCGGCTGCTCACCAAGCTGGGCGCCCGGGACCGGGTCCAACTCGTCATCACCGCCTATGAGATGGGGCTCGTCACCTTGTCTCGCTGAAGCGTGGGGGGTGATGCCGCTGGGCCCCGATCGTCCTCCCACACCGCTCGCCACAGACCTGCGCCCACAAGCCCGCGCCGTACCCGCCGGCCGATTCGTTGACACTCCACGATCAACACTCGGATTGTGACCGCAGCCTGCCTACTGGCAGCAGCCGTCGTCGGCGCTTCGGCCCCAGCCTGCGCATCCGCGCCGAGCCATTCGGTGGCCAGCACTCCACCCCTCATGAGCGGCTTGGCCCTGCTGGTTACGAACCTGGACGGGTACCCGCTGCTTGACGAGTTCGCCAGGCCGGGCTTGGACGACGGACACGGCCTCCTGGACGCCCGCAAGAAGATCAAGGTTCTCACCGCCGGTTCCATCTCGCCCCGTAGAGCGGACTGCCCAAACGCCGCTCGCGGCCCGGGGCTTCTGGCCAGCGGGGTCAATCTTCCCTACGTTGCTGAGGGTCGTGGCAGGACCGGTGCGTGTGAGTGAACGTTCGTCGTCGGCGGCTTGGCTTCCTCGTGGGCGCGTACGGTTTCAGGAATGCTCGGCGAGATGACGGAGGGGTTCGAGCGCAAGCACGGTTTCCCGCCGGAACAGATGCGCATCGCCAGCCACGATGATCAAGGAGCCGTTCGTGCTCCGGGTGCCGATGCTCGCGTGCCCACTGGCCTGGTCGTCTTCTACGGCAGCATCGGCGAAGTCGTATGAGCCGACGTTGGCAGCGGCCACTTCGTTCATTCCGCAGCCGATGTCCTTACCTACCTCTCGGACTTCGGTCCTGTTGGTGTGGCGGCCCGAGGACTTACAACACATCCTTCCCGGCCCGGGCAAGGTCCTGCGACCTGCTCCGCTCCTGGGCCCACCCGGCGGGAAGCTGCCCCGCGGCACGAGCCACCAGGGGCGCTCAGGTGTGGGCCGTGACAGGGCCTGGGGACGGCTGGCCTGGTGTGCGCGGGTGGGTGTTGTCACGGGCCCGTGACATGGAGCGGACGCTTCTCGGACAGGTGATCCATAGATTTCTTCTTGCAGCCCCGCCCAGCCTCAACGGCCCCACCCGGCAGAGGAGGCGGCATGCAACCTCTCCTTCCTCATTCTTTTTCCGGCCGTCCGGCCGCCCTCTTCCATGGAGTCGTTCATGTCGACCTACGTCGTTTCTCGTCGTCGCACCCTTCTTCGCGCCGCTGTCGCCACGGCCGCGCTTGCCGGTGCCCTGCTGAGCCCGGCCGCCGCGTTCGCGGCCGACGCACCGCAGTCGGCCGGGGCGGCGAAGCCGGCCGCGCCGGCCCGGGCGGCCGCGTCGGGCGGGGAAGTTGTGGGGCACCCGGTGCTGGCCGACGGGACCAAGGGGGAGCTGTGGCAGAAGGGCAAGGGCTGGTACTTCCTCGACCTCCACACCGATGCGGGCATGCCGATCGGCAGCCTCCAGGTCGGCGGCCCCAGCGGACGGACCGAGGACGGCCAGCAGATCCGCGGCATGTGGGTCACCCTCACCAGCTTCGGCGCGGTCCACTCCTGGAGTGACAGGGCCACCGGGCACGGCTTCGACGCCGGCGGCACCGAAGTGATCAAGAACTGCACGGTCACGTGGGGTACCGGCACCCCGTTCGACGGAGTCAGCCTGCGGCTCTCCAACGGCCCGGCGGGCCCGGTCGCGGAGCTCTTCGACGCCACGAACGGCAAGACTCTCGACATCCTCACCACCGTCAACCGCACCGGCCTGTCCGGGGGCGCCCGCATCAAGGACGCCGACGACCCGAAGACCCCCCAGTTCCAGATGCGCGTCATCGGCGGCCAGATCCCGTGGGAGGGCATCAACTTCCCCAAGCCCCCCACGAACTGCGGCGACAAGGCCGCCCCCGCCCCGGCCACCGCCGCCAAGCCCGCAGCCCCGATCACCGCCGCCCAGCCCGCCTCCTTCGCGAACCACGCCTCACAGACCGCGGTTGTGCCCAAGGGCCCCGTCGCCGCGGGCGCCGAGACCGCGAACAACACCGGCGACCACACTCCCCTGATCGCCGGTGGCGCGGGCGCCGCCGCACTCGGCGCGGCCGGCTTCGCCGCCCTGCGCCGCCGCGCCACCCGCCGCGACTGACGACCTTGCCCCCGCCAACCCCGGCCCGGGCGGGTCGGGGGCAAACGCCCTGGCCGCCGCTCTGAGGCCGGGCCTCCATGGGGGCGGGGCGGCGCAGGGAGCCGTGCGGGGGGAGGGTGTAGCGCGGATGCCGGCTCACCCGCGTACGGCTGAGGCAGCCGGTTGCTTCCAAGTCGCTGAGGATCGTCTGGGCGCGGGCTCGCTGAGGTGGCACGCCGCTGCTGTGTCCCGCACTCGTGCGGCTCGGTTGCGCGCCAGAGCCAGGAGCACCCGCGCATGGGGGGTAACGGGGGTATCGAACTGGCGACTTCGCTGAGATTCCTGACGGAGAGGTGTACGTCGCCCGCGGTAGAGGCGCCGTTCAACAGCACTCTCTGTGCGACATGTTGGGCGACGCCGAGGAGCGGCATGTCATGGGGGACGGCGAAGGAAGTCCGTGGATCCGTCCCCTGCGGGGAAGCGGGCCAGCAACGCCCAGCGGCAGGCCGGCCACGCTGCTGTGAGACGGCTTGGAGGCCACGTGTTCTGCTCTGGAGGACGTCGGGCCGCCTTACGCCGATATGGCCCGGCCGATCACTGCGAGGTCGGCGAGCCGCCCCACAGTGGTTACCGGAGCTGCTGGGCGACCCTCCTGGCAAGGCGCAGGACAGCAGCCTGGCGGGGTGAGGACGTTCCCCGTTCTGCCCACGCGGAAGCGAGTGGCGTCGGTGCTGTCAGCTCCGCCGTGCAGTCGCCCGCGGGGCGTGGTGCCGCTGGCGCGGGCGACATCCTCGGACCGGTGGTAGTGGAACAGAGCGGTCTTGACCGCCACCGCGGCGAGCAAAGGACGCGGCATGGTCTGCCGACGGGCACAAGGCCGGCCAGGCGGCGTGGGCGTGCAAAGTAGACCAGCCCGCCCTCCGGCCAATGCCGGCCGGCGGAGCACCTTGGCGAGACCAAGGAGGGCGGGCCGCTCGGCCGTGGCCGGACGATGGGGAAGTCTCCAGCTCACTTCGCGCAGTGGGCACAAGGTCGTTGCCCCAGATACCTGGCGGGGTGGCCGAACCCCGGCCGGTGCTGCTGTGTTGACGTAGAGGCCCTTATCGAAGCGGGGCGGGCGGCCGCGCCGCCTGCCGTGCCGGGCCCGGTTGCGGTCTCGCCAGCCGGACCCGGGGCGTCTGGCAGTACCAACCTGTCCCGGCGTCGTCACCCTCGCCTCGCTCCTGATGGGGGCGTGACCCTTCGACGACAACTCCTAGGGAGCAGGCAGTTCGTGATGGTCGGCGGGCTCCCCGCAGGTCTCACCGAACAGGTCGGTCGTGCACGGCCCGCCGTCGCCGGTGTAGGCATGGTGACGGATCGGGTCCAGGGGAATGCTGGACTGTCCGCCGATCGGCGGCGGCGTCCGCTGCGCGAGCTGCGCCTCGAGCTGGGTGATGCGGGCATACAGCTCATCGCTGGTCACAGGCGCTTCTCCATCCGTCGCGGGTCCTGAGGTGATCTCCCTACCCGCTCTCACGCCTTTCGCTTGCAGTCTGTCTCGTCTTGCTCAAAGTGAGGTAATCGGCGTCGTCTCGCGCTCGGCAGCGAACTCGTCAAGGAGTTCGAACAAGTCCTTGATCGCCTGTGTCTCGTCCTCGGGCGGTGGGTCCCCCTATGTTCTTCAAGCCGTCCGGGATCGCGATGTGGAGGACTTGGCCGGGCCATGCGTGGTTGCAGTCACGGCCGCGGCGCGCGACGAGCCATTCGTGCCAGCCGGCGAGTCCGTGCCCGCCGTGCCGGAGCGCGTGCTGGTCGTAGCCGATCAGGAACGCGGTGAGCGTGTGGAAGGAGGCCTTGCCGACGAACATGCCGGGGCGTTGGCCGACATGGGCGAAGTATTCGCGCTCGCTCATCTGCGCAAGCTGCTTCATGTCTTTCTCCTTGGCCTGACTCGCTTCCGGCTTCAGGCGACCGGATTCAGCGGCAGAGTTCCGTGATGGTGTCGTCGAAGTCGGGGAACTCCTGTGTCGCCTGCTCGATGACGGTGACTGCCGGAACCCGCTTGTCCGGTGCGAACTCTTCGGCGATGGCGGCCAGTTCGCGATGAGGGCGGGGGACCCAGCCGGGTTCCGGGTCGTGAGCAGTGGACGCCTCCCATGGGCCGAAGCCGTCGGCCAGCAGCCAGAGGAAAGCAGCGAGATTCCGGGCGATGACGCCCGTCTCTCCTTCGGAGCCGAGGAAGACAACGGGCTGCTCGACCAGCTGCTGACCGGGGCGGATCAGCCAGAAAGCAACGTACCCACCAGTGCCGTCCTGGCCGAATACCCGGAAGTCGTCCCCGTTCAGCTCGCCGTTGCCGGTCCATGCCCGGAACCAGTCGGTTGTCTCGTCAGCGGTGAGGAAGGCTTCGAAGGGCTCGAAGTCGACTCCGTCCTCGCCGATGCAGTCGAGCCGGACCGCCATGGCTGAGGCCAGGGCTCTGGGGAAACGACGGTCCTCGTTCGATGTCACGCGAACAGATTAGCGAGGCGACTCGGCGTCACGTCCTCCGTTCACGAGGTATCAACGCACAAGCAGGATCCCGCTTGCCGCACGGCTGCAGCCCCAGCACGTCGGCCACACGCCCGCCGTCCTCGACCGCGTCACCACGGCGGCAGGGAACGTACCGGGCGCGTCGGCGTTCCCGTCCGCGCTCTGATCAGTTTCGTCCGGCTCCTTAAGCGGCGGGACTGAGATCGTCGCGGGTCGCCTCGACGCGCATTGCCGCAGCCCACTCCACCAGCAGGTCCAGGTACGCGCCCGAGCCGAGCCCACCGCCCTCGATCAGGGCACGAATCTCCTCATTGATCACCGACGCGGGGCGCACGGAACCATAAGGCAGGGGAGTGGGAGACATGGATCAAGGCTACTCCCGGGGGCTGACAATGAAGCTGCCGCGTCAGGAACCTAGAACGTCCATCAAGTGATCGTCGAGGTCGGCGACCCAGTCCTCCCGCCGCCACGGCCGCAGCTCCTGGCGGGCCCGCCGCAACCGGATCGCCGGAACCCTGCCGCCCGTCGACGCGGCGGTCAGCAAGCACTCGTGCAGCAGCTCCGCCGCCGAACGCGGCTCGCCCATACGGATCCGCGCCAACGCCTGATCAGTACGCACGATCGCCCGCTGCACCTGCTCCCGCGGTGCCGACAACACGGCGGCCGAAGCAGCGAAACGGTCGTGTGCCAAGGACGGGTCGCCCACCCACAGCTGACAGACACCCTCGAAACCCCGCAGATGCCCGGCCGCGAAAGACGTCGCCGACGGGTCGCCGCTGTGGTCGCGCTCCATGTCGAACCAGGCCAGCCCGAGCGCCGCCTCCGCCTGTCTCCGCTGACCGGCGCGGGCGGCGATCTCCGCCTGGAGAGCGTGAGCGCGGGCCCGCACGACGACACTGCCCCCGGTCCGCGCATCCCGCACGGCCGTGTCCACCAACTGGCGTGCCCCGTCGAGGCCATGGGTCGAGTACAGGGTGGTCAGGGCGTGACTCATGTGGACCGTCGCCCGCCGCCACGGGTCCGGTAGCAGCCCAGCCTCGCGGGTCGCCGCCGCGTACAGGCCGCGGGAGGCGGTGTCGTCACGGGTCTCGAACGCCAGCCGTCCGGCGAGGGTGTGGGCGGCGACGGACACACCCCGCAGTTGGGAGGCCAGTTCGTCGGGCAGCGGGCCGGTCAGGAGCTGGCGGCAGGCCTCCAGGGCGGGGGCGAGCATCAGCTGGAGCCGCACGAACGGAAGCGAGCTCACCTGCGCGTTGACGTCGGACACCACGCCCGCCAGGCCCGTGACCAGGTTGTCGTCGGTGCGGGACGGGTCAGCCATCGCCGCGGCGAGCCCGGCCTGGACGCCGGTGGAGAGCAGGGCCAGCATGCCGCCGCCCTGCTCCGTGGCCGCCCGCACGAGCACCGAGCGCAGCATCGCCAACTGGGCTGCGCTCTCGCCGAGATGAGTGAGCGCGTCCATGAGTTCGGCGAAGTCGGAGCCGGCGCCGAGCGCGACTGCCCCGGCGGGGGTGCGCCCATACAGGTGGGCGAGGAGCAGCTGATGGCGCTCGTCAGGACGGGTGGGGTGTGCGGACTCCCAGCGGGCGACCGAGCGCTGCAGCCCGGCGATGGACGGCAGGGACGTGCGGGGCTGGCCGAGGCGCTCGGCGATGGAGATCAGGGCGCGGGCCGTCTCCGCGAGGGACAGGCCGCGGCGTTTTCGCAACGCCTTCAGCATCGCCGCGCCAGCCGCTCCATCGTCCATCACGCCATCGTGGCGCAAAACCCGGCTACACGGGCACGATCAGTCGCGGTTTCCCTTGCTCTGCCGTGTAGTTGAGGGTCTGCCACGTCCCGCCTGTCGGCTCGTCGGCATGCGGGAAGCCGATGGTCATGGAGGCATGGTCGACCATCCACCGGTTCCGGGCGTGGTAGGCATGGGTGCCCAGCTCGGCCGCTCCCAGCTCGACGATCTCCTTGATGCGGTCCCTCGTCCGGGCGATGGCCTGTCGGGCGTCGGCAGGCTGCTGTGTCACTGTCCCGGGGGTAACGACGGTAAGCCTGGCGCCGGTGTTTCCGGCGAGCCAGAGCAGGGTCAGGCTGTCGATGCCCTTGGCGCCGCCCATGTAGAAGTGGGCGCCGGTCGCGAAGGGCCGCAGGTAGGCCTCGAAGAGGCTGGCGTAATCGTCGAGGCTGCGATGTCCGGTCTCGCGTGTGCCCGTGATCGCCACCGTCCGCATGATCAACTCCGTGTCATAGGGTGTCATATCCCGCCCAGCCTGCCCTGTTGAGATCGTCTCTACATGGACACCGACCTGCAGAAACTCGCAGGCCACCTGCAGAAACGCGGACTCTGCGCCGCCCTCGACGACAGCGAGACCACCCTGCGGACGGCCAACCCCCTCAGCGCACACCTCACCGAGCAGATTGCCACGACTGAGGGGCGCTACATCACCTCGTTCGGTTACGAAATCGGCGAGCGCGGCCACGAGGCCAGCTGCGCCGAGCGCATCGCCCACATCCTCGCCGTACCCGTCCAGACCGGTCCGCGAGAGAAGGCGTCGTGAGCAGCACAACCGACACCGCACAGAGAGAAGCCGTGACCGCGTGGCTGGCCGAGAGCCTGAACCGGCCCGGCAACGCCCGCCAGGAGTGGGAGGAAAGCCATGTCGCGGTCCTCGCTCTCGGGCGCCGCTTCTCAGCCGTCCGCCTGACTGAGGAGCTGGTCCATGCCGTGGCTGCGGCCGAGGGCGCGAGCGCGATCACGGTCCTGCGCACGCTGAACGGCCCCGTCATCCACGACCCGTACGGCCACCGCTTCTATGCCCTGGTGCCGTCCTCGCCGGGCTCGGACCTCGGCCCGTACGCACAGCACTTGGGGCTTGGCCACTACGTGGGCGTTCCGCGCGTCGGCGACCACGAGCCGGACGGGACCCACGCCAGCTACTGGGCCGTCCCCATGCGGGCGCCCGGCCACCTGTGCGACCCGGGCCGCGTGGTCGCGCTGATCGAGGCCGGCGCCGCAGCGCTCGACAGCGGAGACGAGTCGTGACCCAGTCCCGGACCAGTCCGGCCTACGTGACGCCCGAGTGCCGCGAGGCCCACAAACTTGGCTGGGCCAAGGGCCACTCGCACTGTCCAGGCCCGCTCGACGTACGGCAGCGTTCGGGACCGGTGCCCCTCGAAGTCCTCCAGTGCGCCTGCCCCTGCCACGGCAGGGCCCGTTGACTCCCCGTCCCAGCCGACCAACTCCCTGGCAGGAGTGCGGCCGGGACGGGGGTCCGCACCGCACCTCCATCCACTGAACGGAGGCACGACGTGAGATCCCACGTCCCTTCCTCACGCAACGACAGAGAAAGGCACACGCAGGTCACACCTGGCCGTGGCAGTCCCGCACACGGAGGCTGCCGGTGAAGTGAGGTGTTCGGCGCTTTGCAGCGCTGCCCGGACCAACCCGTACCAGGCCGTGTCTTCGCGTGTCCTCGATCTTCACGTCAACCAACCCAGCGCCCGGCGCCACTCGCAGACCGGGTCGTTTGAGAGGGGGCTGCGGGGAGCGGGGGCTCAGTCGCCATGGGCCACCGGCTCGGGGTCTGCGTCGAGCGCATCGAGTACTGCGTCGCCGTTCGCTCTCGCCCACTCGGTCAGCATGTGGATCGGATCGATCAGTGTCTCCCCGAGCGGGGTGAGCTCGTACTCGACGCGGGGCGGCACCTCGGCGTAGGCGTGGCGGCGGATGAGTCCGTGCGCCTCGAGCCGGCGGAGGGTCTGGGTGAGCATCTTGCGGGAGATGCCGCCGATCATCTCGATCAGCTGGCCATGGCGGACCGGGCCCCTGCTGAGGCCGTAGAGCACGACGACCGTCCACTTGTCGGCGATCAGCTCGACCGCCAGACGCGCCGGACAGTCGGCGAGAAAGGATTCCCCGGGACCGAAACCGCTCATGGCGCCAAAGGTACCTGCGCCGAAGGTACCTGCTGGTTCCTATCACCTTCCTAGCCTGGGTCCTCTCCCCCTTCCGAAGCGCAAAGCCCAAAGCCCAAAGCCCGAAGCCAGGAGAGTCATGCGAGTCATCACCCAGCAGACGCTCGGCGGTCCCGAGGTGCTCACCATCGTGGACGCGCCCGAGCCCCAGCCCCTTCCGACCGAGGTCCTCGTCCGTGTCAAGGCGATCGGGCTGAACCCGCTGGAGGCGCGCCTACGCGCCGGCGAGTTCCCGCTGATCGGCCGGCCGCCGTTCATCCTGGGCTGGGACATCAGCGGCGTGGTCGAGGAGGCACCGGGGACATGGCGGCTCAGGCCCGGCGACGAGGTGTTCGGGATGCCGCTGTTCCCGCGGGCGGCGAGCGCATACGCCGAGGTCGTGTCGGCCCCCGCGTTGCACCTGGCACGCAAGCCGGCGTCGCTCTCGCACGTCGAGGCGTCGGCGCTGCCGGTCGTCGGGCTGACGGCGTGGCAGGGCCTCGTCGACCTCGGCGGCGTGCGGGAGGGCGACCGCGTCCTGGTCCACGGCGGCGGTGGCGGGGTCGGCCACGTCGCGATCCAGATCGCGAAAGCGCTCGGCGCGCACGTGATCACCACCGCCAGCGGATCCAAGCGGAAGTTCGTCGAGGGGTTCGGCGCCGACGAGGTGATCGACTACACGGCGGTCGACTTCACCGAGGCGGTCCGCGACATCGACGTCGTGCTCGACACGATCGGTGGCGACACCGTCTACCGGTCGCTCGAAGTGCTCCGCCCGGGCGGTCATTTGGTGACGGCCGTCGCCGAGGAGGATTCGGAGCTCATCGCCAGGTACGAGGCGGCCGGCATGCGCTTCAGCGGCATCGCGGTCGAACCCGATCCGGTCGCCCTGCGAGGTCTCGTCGACCTCGTCGAACAGGGCAGGCTCCGGGTCCACGTGCAGGAGACGTTCCCGTTCGAGCGCGTCGCCGATGCGCACCGGCTGCTCGACGGCGGTCACCTCCAGGGCAAGCTCGTCCTCACCGTCTGATCCCGTGGCCGGGCCTCGCGTGACCGAGGCCCCGCCGAGGTGTCCTCTGAGTCCCCACAGGCCGGCTTCGGCCTTCGTCTTAACGAACCGAGTGGGCCTGTCTCATCCAACTCAGTCCTCGCAGGTCACCGTCATGCGGACGCCGAACTTCACTTCCCCTGCGGGCGCCTTGGGGCCCACGAATGCAAAGATGCCCGTGTCCCGGCGGTGTTCGCAGGGACACGAGCCTTCGCTGTACTGGTCATGAGGTCAGGGCGCCCAGGTTGCGGGCGCTCCGTCGTCGGGGTTGGGAAGGTCACCGACCGCCGACTGGGCGGCTGGGTGACGCAGGGCGGTGACCGCCAGGGCGCCGGGCTCCGCGCTGGGAGCCCAGACCATCCGCCAGGTGCCGTCCCCGTGGCAGGCGCACCTATGGTCCGGATGCTTGTGGTCGGGGTTTGCGGTTGACCGTTACCCCCTTCCTCAGCTGGTTGTCGATCGCCCCGAGGGGGTGGCGGTCAGGTGAGTGACCGCCCCTGGCTGCCTCAAGTTCTTCTGTGGCCGATGTCCGGCGGCCGACTCGTTGCTCACACCAGGGTGACGTGCATGCCAGCCTCGGCCAAGACCTCGCGTCATCGCTGTCGCCAGCAAGGCTGCGGGCCGCGCCGTGGTGCGCGGTCTGCGGATCCTGCCGCCCGGCGCTGCACCAGTGCCTGGTCCGGCCTATGTTGTCCCGGCAGACCCGGCAGACCCGGCAGACCCGGCAGACCCGGCAGACCCGGCAGACCCGGCAGACCCGGCAGACCCGGCAGACCCGGCAGACCCGGCAGACCCGGCAGTCCCGGCAGACCCAGCCCCGACCGCACGCACCGGTCCGGTCAGGATCAGGGAGACGGCGTGCGAGGGCTACCGCCGCGCGCTCGCCGCGCACCAACTGGTCGCGCGGCCAAGCCGGGTTGACCCGGGCATCGCGAAGGCGGAGGAGCGGCGGACCGCCGCGATGCGCGAGCTGTCGCGCCGGGCGTTCCCCGAGCCCGACGTCGTCGCGGACGATGCGCCGGCGCCGATCGAGCAGGCCCGCGCACAGCCCCGCCGCCAGGCCGTGGCGACCGAGGCTGCCGCGCTGCGCCGGGCCCGCGGGAGAAGGCTGGTCGTTGGACGAAGCCGCAGCGCCTGGGGCAGACGGCGTGACAGGCTGTCCGAGGTGAGTGGCTTCGGACCAGAGCGTTGTTTCACCAGCACACCTGGCGCCGCAGGGCGCGGAAGGAGACCACCGGTGTCGAAGAAGAAAAAGGCCGCCATCCGTCGGCGGCAGGCCAAGCAGCGCAGCTTCCAGGTCCGATACCCCCACTACGTTGCTTGCCGGCCGGAGGAGATCCTGCGGGAGCTCGGGGCGCAGCGGACATCAGAACTGGAGAAGATCTACAGGGCGCCCCTGCAGAAGGCGGACCTGGAGCTGGAGAAGTTGCTGCGTGCGGGGCGGTTCACCGTCGTGGACTCCGCTCACCCTGAGGGGCGTACCTGGACGATGGACGAATACCTGGCCTCCTGGAACGAGGATTTGGCTCAGGACGCCCGCAGGAACCATGAAGAGCCGGATTTCATGGACGCTGCCGAGCTCATGGAAATCCTTCACCACAACCATGCCGTTGGAGCGTTATGGCTGACCGGCGACCTCACTTTCCACCGGTCTTGAGTGCCAAGCGCGTGGCGTTAGTGATGCGCCGGTAGGGATGCCTCAACCGGCGAGCGCCCCGGCATCTGCGGGCCGGGGGAGCGGTTCGGCCTCATCACGGTGCATGTGTACGCGGCCCCTGACGTGCCGACCGGGCAGACGATCCTCAGCGCCTTGGAGCGCGCACGCATCATGCAGGGCCTGTAGTGGCAAGCGAGGCGACGGGGGCATAGGCGATCCTGCGCCTATGCCCCCGTCGCCTCTCGTGTCTTCTTCACCTCTGGCAGGTATTCAGGGGCAAGGAGGACACATGGCGCTCAGATCGCGTAGCAGTCCGTCCAGTCGCTGGGCTGCGACTTGGGCACAGTGCAAATCACCGTCTGATCGAGGTGGCGGCCATTGTGTTCCCCCACCCCCCGAACTGCTACGTCACCCTTCCACCAGACACCGTTGATGCGGGTCCAGGGGTTGGGAGTCGCAATCCAGCCCGTGCAGTAGTAGGTACCGTTTTGGTTATGGCCGCATGCCTGGATGTAGTCCGCATAGTTCGTGTGAACGGTGAGGTGCTGGCCGTTCGTTGCAGCGCTTGCGGGCGAGGCCCCGAGCACTGCGGCCGCGCCAAGCCCGAGGACAGCAGCCCCCAGAGCCGCGCTCCTCTTCAGATGGAATGTCACGCAAATCCTCCCCGTAGTTGCCGGAACATCATTCCGGCCTTGAAGCCCCCGTCTTCGAATTCCCGAAGACTGCGGCCCCATTGACTGATCGGCACGCTACCCAGCCTGACTTGCACGGCGAATCCATCACGGGGTGGAGTTCCGTGTAAACCCAGGGCGTACCTCGGGCGTAGATAGGTAAACCCACGCGGTTCACGAGTCAGAGGATCAAGTCGATCGGCGACTGGACGCGAGCCCCCACCGTCGGGGACGCGCTCGTGTAACTGATCGTTTCGGAATTCCGTCCTGCGGAGACGCCAGTGGCCCAGGGAACAATCCCTGCAACCATGGGCTCAGGGGGATGCGGGCGGTGGGCCCCGGTGCGCGACGGCGTCGACAACGCGATGGAGATCCTCGTGGAGATCGCCGCAGACGAGAAAGAGGCCCCCGGACCCAGGGCGAAGCCGTCGGCTGCCTGTTGACCGAGCACTGCCCCCCCTCACACCGACCCGGCGGACCAGGGCATCCTGGAGCCGCTGTTCAAGCTGGCGGAGGAAGTCCCGTTCGGGATCGCCCGGGACATCAAGAGCCGCTGACCCCAGCGTCGTCGCTCAGTCCTGTGGCGCCGCGCCGGGCAGTTCGCCGACGAAGCCCCACCACTGCTGGATGGTCCACACGGCGACGCTGGAGCGGTCCGTGGACATCCGAAGCCACACTTCTTCACCGCCGGGCATGAGGGCCACCTCCAGGTGCGGGTCGTCCCATGTGCCCATCGGGTACATCCACTCGATGCCGTCGGGCCAGGTCCGCATCGCCACCGTGCGCACGCTCAGCGCCGCGGCCAAGGCGTCCAGCGCCGCCTTGGGGATCCGCACTTCGGCCGGCTCCCGCTCAATCCCTGCCACCTCAGGCCCCTCCCGGTAGGTGTCCTACGTCAGTCCTGCGAAGCGCCCATGGACTTGAAGGTTTCGCGCATCAACTGGTCGATGGTGCCCGGCCGCTCGACGAGGGAGTCGAAGAGATCCGCGAGCAGCCACAGCACGAAGCCGTGAACCAGGGCCTCCTGCGGCTCAATCGTCCCGAACCGGTCGCGCCAGGCGACGGTGTCCATGCCCATGGCGGCGGCCATGAGGACTCCGGTGGCCATCGGCACCTGCTCCGGGTCGGCCATCTCGAAGGTGGGCAGCTTGCGGATCACCGCGGGGATGAGTTCGCCCAGCGGATCGAGGCGCTTCCCACCGCCGGGCGGCTCGGCGATCAGGTAGCCGGTCAAGACGCCCACCAGGAACACCGTGCCCCGAGAGATCTCCTCACGCCCTACGGAGTCCACCGCGGCCTCCACCCGCTGCTGCGCCTCCTGGCGCTCCTTGACGGCCGTCCGCTTCTCCAGGACGCGGTAGGCGTCCCACGCCGCCCGGACCGCCTCGTCCACCACCACGCCGTCGCTGCTCATGCAAGCGACCGTAGACGAGACGACTTGATCCGCGAAGACATGGAGCAACCGGGACCCCCGCTTCCGGCGGGGACCTATCACGCTCACAGGCCGCTTCCCCAGGTAGCCGCGGTGAACGATGAGGCGGTGAGGCGGAGCTCGCGCCCTGTGCTCCCGCACGCCGTAAGCCACTGTGCGATCCTGTGTGGATGCCGGCGGACGATCCGGTCAGGTCCGATGGCTTTGTGCCATTCGTCGGCAACCCACCTCCAGCATCACTGCGGTGCCGCTACACAAGAAGATGGGCGGCAACATCCAGCCGCCCCAGAGGTGAATGCCAGTCGGTGGGGGAGGACAGGACGATTGCTGACCATCAACGTGGCGGTGCTGCTCGCAGTCATCGTGTTCTTCCGGCTGCGGCGACGTACCCAGGCCCGCAGCCGGAACGAGGAGCGAACCACCGCCGTCATCATCCTGGCGCTGGGCGTCTTGATCGCGCCCACCCCGGCGGGCCAGGGGCTCGTGCACATCCTGGAACAGCTGGCGAGCGGTGTCACCCAGGCCAGCCGATGAGTCCTCGCACGCGTACGGGCCGGACGGCGCCCGTGGGTGCGCAGTGCGGGGCACGGGCTGGGGGAGCGGGGGAGTGATGGCGGCACGGCGACGGCGCTTGAAGAAGCGGACGCGCAAGCAACTGCAGGGCTGGGGCGCGGTGGTGGCGGTGGCCGCCGTGGTGTGGGTCGCGGGGCACTGGTCGCTGGTGTGGCCCGTCCTGGTGGCCGTGCTCGCCGCGGCCGTGGTGGGCGGGGGCGGCTGGGCACTGTGGCGGGCGCACCGCCTGGCGGTCGGCCAGGACCGTGCGTGGCGGGCGCAGGAGGAGGCCAGGGCACGGGAGTTGTCGATGGCCGAGGTCGACGCGTTGTCGTGGCAGGACTTCGAGAGGTACGTAGCGGAGCTGTGCCGCCGCGACGGCTGCCGGGACGTCGTCGTCAGCGGCAAGAGCGGCGACCTGGGCGCCGATGTCGTCGGCTACCTGGCCGACGGCCGCAAGCTGGTCGTCCAGGTGAAGAAGTACGCCGCGCACCGAAGCGTGGGCTCGCAGGACATGCAGAAATTCGTCGGCACGGCCCGCCTCGAACACGGCGCGGACGTCGCCCTGTTCGTCACGACCAGCCGCTCGTTCACGAAGGACGCGCTGGGCCTGGCGCTGCGCCAGGACATCGTGGCCCTGCACCGCGACCTCCTGGGCGCCTGGGTCAAGGGCGCCCACCTGGCGACCCTGATCCCGTTGAACGGCAGCGGCGGCGGGACACGGCGCCCGCCCGTCTGACGGGAAGCTGCCCGCGGTACGGACCACCAGAGGCGCTGAGGGGTGGGTCGTGACAGGGCGGGGGAGAACGCAACAGCGCCGGGCGATTGAGGAGTTGGACGGGCAGGCGGCACGGAGGGGAGGGTGACGACGTGCCGCAGCGATCGAAGAAGTACGTATGTCCCGAGCACGACACCCCGACGAAGGCGAGCCTGCGCAGCGGCCGCCTGTACGAGCATGACGCTCCCGACGGCCCTTGCCCGGAGTCCGGGGCCGTGGCCTGACCCTTTGGCCGAGGCTGACCAGGGCCGGCAGCGGCGTGCGCGCTGATGAGGAAAGGGTCACCTCCTCCGGCAGGTCGCCGCTGCGGGCGTGAAGCCACGAGAGATCGCGCCTCGGGGCTGGAGGCGGCGCGTACGCAGGCACACCGGATTCCCGGATAAGATTTTTATAAACAACCAGGCCGGGAGGGTGTCGGCGGGAGAGGCCGGGGCATTCGATGCCCTGGAGGTTGATAACTATGGTTCCCCTTCTTCTCGTTCTTCTGCTGGCTCTGATTCTCTTCGGTGCGGGTTTCGCTCTCAAGGCGCTCTGGTGGATCGCCGTCATCGTGCTCATCGCCTGGCTGATCGGGTTTGTCGCCCGCCCCAAGGGCGGAAGCGCACGCTGGTATCGCTGGTAGCCGGCACAGACGGCAGTGCGACTCCTGGTTGTGGGCCCCCGCGCTTCGGCGCGGGGGCCCACCCATTCTTTGTCGTGCGCGTCCAATCACGGGGGAAATGGGGGCCATCGCGTTCCGGATCGTGGGTATGGGCATTACGTGGCCGTGGCGCGGTATCCGCGCACGGGAACCGCGCCTCCAGGAAATCGCGCCACGGCCCGCCCGATTTGCGTCGTGCCCGTTGATGCGAAGGCGTCGCGGGCAGGCGGCTCACCGATGACGACCGGGAGGGCCAGGACCCGCTGTACGAAGGGATCCTCGACGAGCTCCTGCGGCACGCGGACCGGCTCCCCATGGCGATCAGCTGGTTCCTGAAGCAGTCCACGTGCCGGTTTTGGTTGGTTGCCGTCACGGGTGCTGTTGACGCCACCGGCTTGCCGTCAGGGCGAACATGAGCGTTCCGGCCTCGCCGGATGCGGGCTCTTGCGGGTATTCCGGCCGGCTGGCGTCGGCCTGCTGTGCGGGCTGGAAGCCGGCGCGTTCCAGGACTCGGGCCGAGGGGGTGTTGCGGGCATCGCAGTCCGCGGACACCTTCTGCAGTCCCCGCGTGAAGAGGTGCTCGACCATGGCCTGGACTGCTTCGGTGGCGTAGCCGCGGTGGTGGTGTGCGGGGGCCAGGGTGAAGCCTATGACGGCATGCAGTCGGTCGTCGCCGAGCAGCACACCGAGATCACCCACCAGAGCCCGGCTCGCCCGCAGTTCGATCGCGTACTGGAACCAGCCGGGTTCGTCGGGGTCCCCGTTGCTGTAGGCACGGACCTGTGCGACGGCCGCCTCGGCGGTGAGAGGAGAGGGCCAGCCCTGGTAGCGGGCGATCTCCGGATTGTTGCGGTAGGCGGCCATCGGGGCCGCGTCGTCGAGGGTGAAGCGGCGCAGCAGGAGGCGGGGTGTTTCTATCTCGATCATCCGTGCAGCCTGGTTGATAACTGACTTGCACGACTTTACAGACACACCACCGTCAGGGCGGCAAGCGTCCACAGGGCGATACCCGGGGTGCCGAGGCGGAAGAGCACGGGGGTGGCGGCGAGGCCGTAGGGAATGCTCCACCAGCGGTGGAGATCGCGGCGTTGGGGGCGTCGTGGCGGAAGAGGCGGTGGGCGATCCAGGCGCGGGCGTCGGTCGTGGCGCGGGGGCGGACGTAGGGCTCGTAGACGGCGGCCAGGAGGATCAGGTAGCCGTTGAGGGCCCCTGCTTGGCCAGGCCGGCGATCGTCCGCATCGCCGATGACCAGGCCGACGACCGCTGGTCGGCCACGGACTGGCAGCACGCCGCCGAACGCGCCTTCACCGCCCTGGGCTCCCTGAGTGTCCGAGAGAAGTGTGGTCGGATCATGGAGCGGTGTGGAGGACTTCGCGGATCAGCAGGTCGAGGTCGTCTGTGGTGGTGCGGTAGTTGCACAGGCAGGCGCGCAGGGCGGTGTGGCCGTGGACGGTGACGGTGGCGAGGTAGGCGCGCCCGCCCACTTGCACGCGGCGGGCGACGTGGGTGTGCAGGGCATCCGGGTCGCCCTCGACGGGGTCGGCGATGCGGAAGCAGGCGACTGGCCAGGGGCCGCTGGCCAGAAGTTCCAGCCGGGGCTCGGCGATGATCTTGTGGCGGAGCTGGTCGGCGAGGGCGAGGTAGTGCTCGATCAGGGTGGTGACGCCGTTGCGGCCCAGGTGGTTCAGGGTGGCCCACAGGGCCAGGGCGCGGGAGCCGGGACGGGTGAGTTCGATGGTGGCGTGGGAGAGCCACGGCAGCGCGTCGCGTTCGTCGGCGGTGAGGTAGGAAGCCTGGTGGGCGAAGGCCGTGTGCAGGTGTTCGGGGTCCGGGACGAGGAGTGCGCCGCAGCCCACGGGCACGCTGAGGGTCTTGTGGGGGTCGACGGTGAGCGAGTCGAGGTCCCCGACCCCCTGGTAGAGGGGGGCGAGAGCGGGGGCAGTGGCGCCGAGGCCGCCCCAGGCGCCGTCGGCGTGGTGCCACATCCCCGTACGCCGGCACAGGTCGGTGACGGGTTCGAGGGGGTCGACGGCTCCGGTGGCGGTGGTGCCCAGGGTGGTGACGGTGCAGAACGGCAGCAGACCCGCGTCCAGGTCGGCGGTCACCGCGGCCTGCAGGGCGGTGGGGTCCAGGCGGTCGTTGTCATCGGTGGGGACGGGGCGCAGGCGGTGGGCGGGCAGGCCGATGCAGGCGGCGGCTCTGGCCACCGACATGTGGGCCTGGGCGCTGTAGTAGAGGGTGAGGCGGGCGTGGTCGCGGTCGTAGGCGGGGCCGTCGGCGGAGCCGCGGCGGGTGAGATACCAGGTGCGGGCGGTGGCCAGGGCGAGGAGGTTGGCCATGGAGCCGCCGCTGATCAGCACCCCGCCTGTCGTGTCGGGCAGTCCCGCGAGTTGGGCGAGCATGTGGACGGTGCCGCGTTCCAGGTCCATGAGGGCGTTCTCGCCCATCCCGCAGGTCGCGTTGATGGCGCAGGCCAGGAGCTCGGCGACCAGGCCGGCCGGTGCGGGCGGGGAGTTGACCCAGGCGAAGAACGCGGGGTGCCCGTTCCCGGTCGGGTACGGGGCGATCTCGTCCCGTACGAAGTCCAGGACCCGGCCCAGGTCCTGCCCCTGCGAAGCGAGTGTTGGCGTGCGCAGCCGGGCCCGCTGCTCCGCCGCCATCGAACGGCACACCGCGCCCTCCGGGAGATCGTCCAGGTATTGGGACACCCACTCCGCCGCGCCGACGAGTTGGTCGCGCAGTACCTTCGGGTGGACCCCGAGCAGCCCCTGGCCCAGGGGCGGAACGGTTTCGGTCCACTGAGCCGGGTCCAGGTCGGGCGAGCGGTGAGCCATGGCGGCGGGAAAACCTTTCGTCGTCACAAGGCCCCAGGTCAGCGCGCCGAGGACCATGCTCGTAACGAGCAGTCCCGTCGGGCGTCACGCGAAGCAGCAAGCGAGGACGATCACGATCGTCACGTCCGTCGCAACCTGACCACGTAGCAGCGCCCCGGATCCGCCTGCACGGGTGCGGGGTGCTGCTGTGGTCCGGTGCGGATGAAGGCCCGCAGTGGCGGGCGGGTGCGTGACACGCCGGGGAATCGCAACCCTGGTGGTCTGGACCTGAAGGTGCGCGACATTAGGCGCACTTGGCGGGGGGTTTACCCCTGCTGGGGGACGCAACATGTGCAACGAGACGGCCATGACCAGGCCTTCCCTCGGGCTCACGTATGGTCCGGACAGTCCTTTGTCTGGCATGTCCACGGCGAGAATGCCTGAGGTGTGGGGCGCGCAGATCATGAGGAGATCACTGATGCAAATGAACATCCGGCGCACAGCTACTACCAGTGCCGTCGTCGCCACCGCGGTCGCGGCGACCATCGGCGTCGGTATGGGTGCTTCGGCGGCGCCGGCGACAGCGAAGTCCGATGTCCCGCGGCCTGCCGCCGCATCCGCCGTCCAGTCCGCCGGCGAGCTGACGCAAGGCGGCCTGTACCGGTTCGTCTCCCAGCGCTACGAAGCACTCGATGTCGACGGAAGCCAGGCCTCCGACGGCACCAAAGTCCAGACTTGGCAGTCGAACGGGTCGCCGGCCCAGACCTGGCGGTTCTGGGACGCTGGAGACGGCAGTCACCTCGTCGAAACCACGGTGCCCGGAGGTGCCGACAAGGTCCTCGATGCCGATGTGAACAAGGGCACGGCCAGTTTGTGGCAGCTGAACGGGGCCAACGGTGAGGCGAATCAGCGCTGGAGCTTCGAGTCGGCGGGCGGCGGCTGGTTCAAGGTCCGCAACGTGGCCAAGGGGTGTCTGACCGCCGGAGCCGCCACGGGCGACCCGGTCAGCGTGACCGACTGTGGTGACGACCTGTCGCAGTTGTGGTGCCTGGAGTCCGCCGAGCCTCGGAGCGGCCCGACTGCCGAGAAGGGCATCCGAGGCGAGACGGCCAG
>NZ_QOLA01000028.1 GCF_003324565.1 Streptomyces sp. SDr-06
CAGACCCCGCTCGTCCCGCACCACGATCGTCAGACCCGGCACCAGAAAAGCCGTCTGCCGCGCCCGCTGATACAGCGTCTCCAGCGACAGCTTCGCGTCCTTGAGGAAAATCTGGCGATCGGCCCAGTAGCGCACACGCGTGCCGGTGCGGTTCTTGGGCACGCGCTTGCCCTTGAGCAGGCCGTTGCCCGGGTCGAACGGCGAGTCGGGGCCCTGCTCGGTGAAGATGCCGGGCACGCCGCGCCGGAAGCTGATCGCGTGCGTGGCGCTGTTGCGGTCGACCTCCACGTCGAGGCGGGCCGACAGGGCGTTCACCACGGAGGCGCCCACCCCGTGCAGACCACCGGACGCCGCGTAGGAGCCGCCGCCGAACTTTCCGCCGGCGTGCAGCTTGGTCATGACGACCTCGACGCCCGAGAGCCCGGTCTTGGGCTCGACGTCGACGGGGATGCCCCGCCCGTTGTCACGCACCTCGACGGAGGCGTCGTCGTGCAGGATCACTTCGATGTGGTCGCAGTAGCCGCCCAGGGCCTCGTCGACGGAGTTGTCGATGATCTCCCAGAGGCAGTGCATCAGGCCGCGACTGTCCGTGGACCCGATGTACATGCCAGGTCGCTTGCGGACCGCTTCGAGGCCTTCGAGTACGAGCAGATGCCGAGCGGTGTAGTTGGAGCCGTCGCGGTCTGCCCCGCTCAGCAGCGCAGTGGACGGAACGGACGTCTCGGCGGTCACGCAGTTCGCTCCTCGCTGAATTTCAATTGCGCCCCTGTGGGTAAGGGGCCGGCGTCGGTCGCCGGTCAGAGGGTACCGAGGCCTGGTAGAGCCGTTGTAACGCCACCCTCGCGAATCCTCATGCTAGTCCAGCATCGCAAGCGTGTTCGATCCCTCGTGCGGGTGATGCGGATATCACGTTCCCATTCAGGCATGAACCATTTAGGCTCCGGGCACGTCCTCATGAACAACCGGCAACCCCGCCGGGAGGGCCAAACGAGACAAGCAACGCGAAACCCGTAAAGCTCCGCAATACGGCTCATTCGCCGCCAACCGGCAGCAGACAGCCACCTTGACCAAGAACTTTCGAGGAAAAGCCACGAGCGGGAACGTTTTCGGCCTGGTTGGATGTTGACCCTGGTACGACAGCTCGTCGAGCTAGAGAAGAGGCGACGTGACTACTGTTCTGACCCCCGCGAGCCCCCTGACGGCCGCCGACCGTTGCGACCGCTGCGGCGCACAGGCCTACCTTCGCGTAGTCCTGACCAGCGGCGGCGAACTGCTCTTCTGCGCTCATCACGGACGTAAGTTCGAGCCGGAACTGAAGAAGATCGCCGCTGACATACAGGACGAGACGGACCGCCTCACGGCGGTGCCCGAGTCCGCAGGCGACGAGGATCGCTGAGACCTCGCATCACGACGAGCCAGGGCCGGTCCAGGACCGGCGACGGGCGGTCGCTTCCCGTGCAGGGGAAGCGACCGCCCGTTTCATGCCCGCCCGCGGTGCGGGACGATCAGAGGCCCGAGGACCACGGCACGGCCGACATCCGGGTGTAGACGCCGGGGTTCTCCGCCTGCCCGCATCCGTTCCCCCAGGACACCAGGCCGATGAGCCGGCCCTGGGCCACCAGCGGCCCGCCGCTGTCGCCCTGGCAGGCGTCGTGGCCGCCCGCAGGATCGCCCGCGCACAGCATGGTGGACCGCAGGTACGTTCCGTCGGAGTTCGCCGGGTAGGCGCGCTCACAGACCCCGTCCTGGAGGACCTGGACCGGGGCCGAGCGCAGCGCCGTCGGATAGTTGCCGCCGCCCGTGGTGTCGCCCCAGCCGTAGACCGTGGCCCGCATGCCCGGCTGGTACCCGGGGTCCCCGGCCGGAGCCGGGGCGATCACGGAGGAGGCGGGCAGCGGACTGGCCAGGGTCAGCACCGCCAGATCGCCCGCGTTGGTCCCCGCGTCGTAGCCGGGGTTGATCCACGTGGCGCTCACCGCGATCTCCTGCCCCGCGTTCGACCGCAGCTCCGTGCGGCCCGCGATCACCTTGAGGTCCCGCACCCGCGACACGTCCACGCCCAGCACGTCACTGCGCAGGCAGTGCGCCGCGGTCAGGACCTTGGTGGGCGAGACCACGGCTCCCCCGCAGAACTGGCCCGCGCGCGTACCCCCGAACCGGTCACGGCTGGAGAGCGCCACCACCCAGGGGCTGTCGGAGATCCCGACCTGCTGCCCGCCGATGACGACCTCGTCGGCGGTCGCGGACGGCGGCGCGCCCAGGGCGGTGACCGCAAGGGCGGCCGTCCCCGTGACGGCTCGGGCGATCAAGCGGCGCATACGGTCTCCTGACTCTCGGTGACACAGGCACACCCAGAGTCATTCAGCCGACCGCGCACCGCACCCTCGGTGACGTACGACCGCGACCTAGTCGAGGTAGTCGCGCAGGACCTGCGAACGCGACGGGTGGCGCAGCTTCGACATGGTCTTGGACTCGATCTGGCGGATCCGCTCGCGGGTCACGCCGTAGACCTTGCCGATCTCGTCCAGCGTCTTGGGCTGGCCGTCGGTGAGGCCGAAGCGCATGGAGACCACGCCCGCCTCACGCTCGGACAGGGTGTCGAGCACCGAGTGCAGCTGCTCCTGGAGGAGCGTGAAGCTGACCGCGTCGGCGGGGACGACGGCCTCGGAGTCCTCGATGAGGTCACCGAACTCGCTGTCGCCGTCCTCACCCAGGGGGGTGTGCAGCGAGATGGGCTCACGACCGTACTTCTGGACCTCGATGACCTTCTCGGGGGTCATGTCGAGCTCCTTGGCCAGCTCCTCCGGGGTGGGCTCGCGGCCCAGGTCCTGGAGCATCTGGCGCTGGACGCGCGCGAGCTTGTTGATGACCTCGACCATGTGCACCGGGATACGGATGGTGCGGGCCTGGTCGGCCATGGCGCGGGTGATCGCCTGGCGGATCCACCAGGTGGCGTACGTGGAGAACTTGTAGCCCTTGGTGTAGTCGAACTTCTCCACCGCGCGGATCAGACCGAGGTTGCCCTCCTGGATGAGGTCCAGGAAGAGCATGCCGCGGCCGGTGTAGCGCTTGGCCAGCGAGACCACCAGACGGAGGTTGGCCTCCAGGAGGTGGTTCTTGGCGCGGCGCCCGTCCTCGGCGATGATCTCCAGCTCGCGCTTGAGCTTCGGCGCCAGCTTGTCGGCGTTCGCCAGCTTGTCCTCGGCGAACAGGCCGGCCTCGATGCGCTTGGCGAGCTCGACCTCCTGCTCGGCGTTGAGGAGCGGGACCTTGCCGATCTGCTTCAGGTAGTCCTTGACCGGGTCGGCGGTGGCACCGGCGACGGCGACCTGCTGAGCGGGAGCGTCGTCCTCGTCCTCGTCGGACAGGACGAAGCCCTTGCTCTCGCCCTCGGGCTCCTCTTCGTCACCCTTGCCGGGCGCGGCGTCCTCAAGGAGCTCGTCGCCCTCGACGACCTCTTCGTCGTCGCCCTTCTTGGCGGCGGTCTTCTTCGCCGTGGCCTTCTTGGCCACCGTCTTCTTGGCGGCGGTCTTCTTGACGGCCGCCTTCTTGGCGACGGCCTTCTTGGGGGCGTCCTCGGCCTCGTCGGCCGGCACGTCCACGGTCTCGGCCGGAGCCGCGGAGGCGGCGACGGTCCTGGTGGTGGTCACGGTCGTCTTGGCCGCGACCGTCTTGGTGGCGGTGCGCTTCGCCGGGCTCTTCGCTGCGACGCTCTTCCGTGTGCGCTTCGGTGATTCCGCGGCACTGACCATCAGCGTCACACCCTCTTCCTCGAGGATCTGGTTGAGGCTGCGCAGAACATTCTTCCACTGGGTCGGCGGAATCTGGTCGGCTTCGAAGGCCCGACGCACGTCATCGCCGGCGATCTGTCCATCAGCCTTTCCCCGCTCGATGAGCGCCATCACAGACTCGGACTCGGCGATCTCCGGCGGGAGCGTACGGGATGTGCTGGCCGACACGAACAACCTCTCGAAACGATGGAAAACGGCTTCCGGCCCCGCCCAGGATCGGGCCGGAGCCGACGACCACCGGCTGGGGATGTGCCGGGGGCGCGGGCTGAACCTCGGAGCTGCACAGCGCCACGCATGGCGGCTGTATTCCCTCCTCGGCTGTTACCTCTTAAGTCATCGCATGGTTCCGAGGAGTGTTACGGGCAATCTTCGTGGCCCGAGTCACACCCCAAAGGCGACTAAGGGGTCACAAGGGACGGATACCCCGTAATCGAGCGCGCCGGACCCCCTCCGAGATCCGGCGGCACAGCGTGTCCGGCGGAGGCCCGGGTCAGTGCTCACGCGGCGCGGGAACGACCCGCTCCACCTCCGGGTGGACGGTGAGCAGTTGACGCACGGCGGTCTCGGCCGCGATGGGGTCGCCGTTGGCGAGGGCGTCCACGATCCGCCCGTGGTGCGCGAGGGAGGCGTCCGAGGGGCGGTCACAGCCGGTGACCGGGGCCCCGGAGACCTGGAGCGCGGCCGAGACGATGCCGGAGAGGTGCTCCAGCATCCGGTTGCCCGCGAGCTGGATCAGCAGGGAGTGGAACTCGGCGTCGGCGCGGGAGAACGTGATCGCGTCCCCCTGCCCCAGGGCGTGGCCCATGATCTCCACCATGTCGCCGAGGCGCTGCTGAACGTCCTCGCGGCCGTGGCCCGCGGCCAGGCGCGCGGCGAGCGGCTCGATGGTCCAGCGCAGCTCGGCCAGCTCGCGCCGCTGGTCGTCGCGCTGGGGGCCGAAGGCGCGCCACTCGATGATGTCGGGATCCAGCAGGTTCCAGTCGCTGACCGGACGGACCCGGGTGCCGACGTTGGGCCGGGCGCTGACCAGCCCCTTGGCCTCGAGCACGCGCAGGGACTCGCGGACGACCGTGCGGGAGACCTCGAACCGCTGGCCGATCTCCTCGGGCACGAGCGGGCGGTCCGCGCCCAGGTCGCCGGAAACGATCATCTGGCCGAGCTGCTGGACGAGTTGACCGTGCAGACCCCGGCCCCGGCTGCCCGCCGCGCGCCGGCCCACCCGGCCGAGCTCCGCGTCCCCGCCGTCCCAGGAGGGGGTGCCGATCCGGTCGGACGGGCGCGCCTCCCCGTAGGGATAGCGGTCGAGTTCGCCCGGGGCGGAGAGGCCGGAGTCGGCGGTGCGGGCGGTCATCATGGTGTGCGCAAGGGTGCTCATGCACCCTTTGTCGGCGGGACCGCGGCACCCCTTGAGGTCTTTGGTGAAAAGCACACGAAAGGGTGATCACCGCCCACCCCGCAATTGACGCTTTATCGGAAAGAAGCGGGCATACCCAAGGGAGTTGTGGGCAGATCCTCGCTCTCTGGTCGCCAGCGGCTCACCAACGGGCCCTGGCACGCAGGCCGGTGACCAGGTATGCGCAGATCAGAACGGTGAGGGACAACGCGAGCGCGGCTCCGACCGGTTCGGCGAGCAGATGCAGGGCGGCGACGAGCCAGTGGTCGAACGCGTGCGGCCACCGCACCAACGCCAGGTCGCGCAGCCGGTCGGGGAGCCCGGCGGCCGAGCGCACCGAACGCCCCTCCACCGCCTTCCTCAGGAGCGGTACGACGAGGACCGGCACGGCCAGCACCGCCGCGAGGCCCGCGGTGGTGGCCCGGAAGATCCCCGCGGCGAGCAGCCCGGCCCAGGCACAGCCGACCGCGAGTCCGGCCCAACTGGCGCCCAGCGCAGGCCATTCGGCAGGCACCTCCGCCATGTCGCCCCCGTACACCAGCCGCAGAGTCTCATGGTCGACGGCGACCGTGAGGGCGGCGATCAGGAGGGCCACCGCGGCACTCACGGCGAGCTTGGCGCAGAGCAGGCCGAGCCGCCGCGGAACGGTGCCGCGGTCCGCGGCGAGCGCCGGATAGCGGTACTCGTCCCCGAAGGCGAGCGCGCCGAACAGGCCCGAGCCGAGCGCGGCGGGCGGCAGCGGAAGCAGCCCGGGCCAGGCGGCGAGGAGCCGCGGCAGCGGGGTGTGCCCGCCGCGGGCGAGCAGCACGGAGAGGACCGCAGACAGCGCCAGAACGCCCGCCGCGAGCAAGAAGGTTGTCCGTACGCCGAGGAGCCTGCGCAGTTCGTACCGCAGGGGGCGCAGCGGGGTGCGGGCGGGTCGGCGGGTGATGGGTGGTTGGGAACCACGGGGCGGGGCGGTGCGTTCCTGGGGTGGGACGGTGACGCTCGGGCCGGTGTCGCCGATCTCGTCCGCGAGCCGGTGCAGCAGCACGCCGTTGCGGAAGGCCGTCTCCCCGACCTCCGCGCAGCTGCTGCCGTACACGGACAGGTGGCTGCCGTCCTCGGCGACCACCTCCACGGAGCGCTGGGCGGCGCGTGCCTCGCGGCTGACCAGGTCGCCGAGGCGGGCGGCGTGCGGGGTGGCGACGGCGACGCGCGGCCGCAGCCGGGTGCGGGCGAAGGCGGTGGCGTCCTGGTCGGCGACGAGCCGGCCGCCGTCGATCGTGACCACACGGTCGGCGATCCGTGCCGCCTCCTTGGGGTCGGAGAACGTGCACAGGACGGTGCCGCCGTGGTCGGCGTGACCGCGCAACAACCCGTGGAGCCAGGCGATCTCGCGGGGCGAGAGGCCCTCGGCGGGCTCGTCGAGGAGGAGGGTGTGCGGGTCGCCGAGCAGGGCGGCGGCGAGGCCCAGGCGGCGGTGCATGCCGAGCGAGAGGGTGCCCAGGCGCTGGTCGGCGAGGCCGGAGAGGCCGACGACCTCCAGCATCTCGTCGGCGCGCGACACCGGCACACCGGCCACGGTGCACATCAGCTTGAGCTGACCCCGGGTGGTGCGGGCGGGGTGACCGGGCACGTCGCCGAGGAGGGTGCCCACCTCGCGGGCCGGGTGGGCGAGTTCGTGCATGGTGCGGCCGCGGAAGTAGGTGACGCCCCGGCCCGGTTCGAGTTCGAGCATCAGGCGCAGGGCCGTCGTCCGGCCCGAGCCCGGCGCGCCGAGCAGGGCGGTGAGCTGCCCGGGTCTCGCCTCGAAGGTGAGGTCGTCGACGACGGGCGGAAGGTCTCGACGGGGGGCGCTGGTGAGTCCGATTGCCTGGAGCATCGCTTCTCTCGCGGTAGGTGAGACCGCTCGGCGGCAGGGGGCGGGTACCGCAGCAAGATAACGCGACATTTAGGACTTTTGACGCAGGCCTGGGGCGATGCGCCCCCGGACGTCAGGCCTTTGGGCGTGCCGCGGCCAGGGCCGGTGACAGCCGCGCAGCGACAAGAGCCTTGCCCTGGCGAGTGGCACCGGGCGGCGAGGCCGCGTCCCGCCTCAGCTGTTGCGGGCGATCACCTTGTGGATCCAGCCCGCATAGGCGGGCGCGCTGGTGTAGAGCCCCGGGCCCTCGCTGCAGCGCACTCCCGGGGCACCTGGGCCGGAGGTCACACCGATGAGCTCCCAGCGCCCCGTCCGGTCCCGCTGGATCTGGGGGCCGCCCGAGTCACCGTGACACGCCATGGCCTTGGGCACCTGGCTGATCGTGCACAGGCGGGTGTGGTCCGCCCAGCCCGGCGCGCACTCGGAGACGGCACCCCTGCGCGTGTCGAGTTCCTGGAGCCGGTCGGGGAAGACCCACGGGACGTCGGGGGCGTCGTCGGTCCTGCCGAAGCCCAGGAGCCGGGTCGGGGTGCCGGGCCGGCCGGGCTTGTCGGCGATGCGGATGGGCTTCTCCGCGACGGGGCGGTTCAGCCGGAGCAGAGCGAGGTCGTCGCGGTTGAAGCTGCCTTCGCCGTTCCGGTACCCCGGGTGGGACACCGTCTTCGCCACCGACCGGACCGTGCCCCCGGAGTTCCTCCATTCACTGCCGATCCGCACGGTGCCGTCCAGGGTGACGAGCTTCGGGTCCACGCAGTGGGCGGCCGTGAGCACCCATTCCGAGTCGATCAGCGATCCCCCGCAGACACCCTTGCGCGTGGGGTCGTCCACCACGGTCACCGGGATCGACACCATGGCCGGGTAACGCTGCGTTGAATCCTTCCCGTTGACGATGGCTTGGGCGCTGCCGGACATCATGGCGGCGCACACGGTCCCGGCCAGCGCCACCGCGGCGGTACGCGCCACCATGCGACGCGAGGACTTCAAGCTGAACACTAGTTCTCCGATCGGGCGAGCATGTTCGACGTGCTCAGCCTCCGCGATCAAGAGGAACCGATCCATCCGGTCAGTGGCCCTGTCCGAGGTCCGGCCAGCGGGCCCATGGAAGGTAGGGAGGACCCCCGAAGGGCATGTTCCGCATCCGTTCGGCGCGGCAACCCGCCCCCCTGACCCGGAGTGCGCAGATCACCCGCACCAGGCCCAACTCCTTTGGATTCCAACGGACTTGGACCGGCTCGCCGCTTCTCGTCGTCCCGGCTTCAGACCTCGGGCCGCAGCATGGGCGGGTTGAGCAGCGTCGCGCCGCCGGCCCGGAACAGCTGGGCGGGGCGTCCGCCCTGCCGGGTCGTGGTGCCGCCGGCCGGGACGAGGAAGCCCGGGGTGCCGGTCACCTTGCGATGAAAGTTGCGCGGGTCCAGGGCCACGCCCCACACGGCCTCGTACACCCGGCGCAGCTCGCCGACGGTGAACTCGGCCGGACAGAAGGCGGTGGCCAGCGAGGAGTACTCGATCTTCGAGCGGGCGCGTTCCACCCCGTCCGCCAGGATCTGGGCGTGGTCGAAGGCGAGCGGGGCGGGCTGCTCGCCGTCCCGGCCGAATCCGCCCTCCTGGCCGAGCAGGTCCTCGACGGGGGCCCACCGCGCGCTGTGCGCGTCGCCGCCTGCGCGCGGCGCGGGCAGGTCGGGCGCGAGGGCGAGGTGGGCCACACTGACCACCCGCATCCGGGGGTCGCGCCGGGGATCGCCGTAGGTGGCGAGCTGTTCGAGGTGGGCACCGTTGGCGGGCGCCGGAGCCGACGGGTCCGAGGCGCACAGCCCCGTCTCCTCGCCGAGCTCCCTGGCCGCGGCGGCGGAGAGGTCCTCGTCGCCGCGGACGAATCCGCCGGGCAGCGCCCAGCGCCCCTGGAACGGTGGCTCCCCGCGGCGCACCACGAGCGCGCAGAGCGCGTGACGGCGCACGGTCAGCACGACCAGGTCGACGGTCACGGCGAAGGGCGGAAAGGCCGACGGGTCGTAGGGCGACATGCGGCGATCATAGTCGTCTGCCTGACGATAAACACTCCCTTCGACACCGCCGGACACTTCTTCTCCTGGCGCACCTCCCGGGGTGCCCATCCGGCTCACCCTCCCAACTGGAGCCACTCGGCGGCCTGCTCGACCATGGCGACGCCGAGCCTGCTGATCCGTACGGTGAACGGCGCCCCCGCCACACTGAGGCCCGCGAGCCGGACCGCGCCAAGCGGGGCCGACCTCATCGGGTGCAGGGCGACCGTTCCGGCCGGGGCGTCCGGGCGGATCCCGGCGAGGGTGGTCAGCAACTGGATGCCCGCCGCGGCCGCCACCGCCGCGGGGCGGCAGGCGGCCGGATGCGGAACGGGCGCACTGTCGGCGGTGCGCTGCTCCCCCGCGTACATCTCGGGCAGCCGGTGGCGGAACGCCTCCGCCGCGGCCAGGACGCCCCGCAGCAGGCCGACGGCCTCCTTCTCGTAGCCGGCCGCCGCCAGCCCCGCGACTGCCACGGCGCTCTCGTGCACCCGCACCGCCCCGGCCCGGTGTCCGAACGGGTTGTACCCGGGCTCCCGGACCGCGAGCCCGCGCAGCCCCCAGCCCGAGTCCATCGCGGGGCCACCGAGCAGCCGGGCCAGCTGCTCCGTCTGCACCTTGTCGAGCAGCCCGGGGGCGAGACGGCCGCCGCCGAGCAGCCCCGTGTCCAGCAGGTGGGCGGCGCCCGCGCCGAGCAGCGGCACCGGTCTCCCGTCGGCGGTGCGGCCGGCGGCGGGGCGGCCGCCGCCGAGGTCGTCCAGCCAGAAGTCCGCCCGGAACCGCTCCCTGAGCGCTCCGGCCCGTGCGATCCAGGCGTCTGCCCCGGGGCGCCCACACTCCCGCAGCAGCTCGGCGCCGAGCAGCGCGGCCCGGTGGACATGGGCCTGGGTCTCCGCGCGGACGAACCCGGCGGCCCCCGGACCCGTCTCGGCGAGGTAGCCGTCACCGTCCAGGGTGGCGGCCAGCCAGTGCAGACAGCGCTCCGCGGCGGGCAGCAGCTCGGTCACCTCCTGCTCGGGCAGCCCCCAGCGGCGCGCCTCCGCGAGCACCACCGGAAAGGCAAGGGTGGCTTCCACCCCCGTGCACCCCGGCGGCAGGTAGGGTCCCGCGTCCCTGAACGGGCCCGGAATGCGCCCCAACTCTGCCTCGGGACCTGGGAGTTGAGTGCGCGCCAGGGTGCGGAGAGTGGCCGCGGCGAGCCGGGTGGACAGCGGCAGCGCCATCCGCGCCGCCCACAGCGCCTCGGCAGGCGCCGCCCCGCACCGCCAGGGGACCCCGGCCGCCGCGTACAGGTCGGCCGGGCGGGCCGGGTCGCGGATCAGCAGGGCCCGGAGATCGTCGACGCTGTGCTGGAGCAGCGCCGCCACCCGCGGATCGTCCCCCTCGGCCCTGGCCTCCTCGGGTGAGGGCAGCGGGCTCGCGGCGTGGCCGGACGGGCGCACCGGCCGATCGCTGCTGACGCGCAACTGGATCGTGCAGGAGCCGCCCGGAGGCAGCTCCACGGCCCAGCGCAGCACCCCGGCGGAGGCGAGCGCGTCGGTCGGCGGCGGCTGGGCGGTCACCGCACTGTGGGCGCCGCCCGAGGCCCAGCGCATGCCCGAGCCGTGCACGCTGGCGGGCAGTTCGGGCCCGGCGCGGCCTGCCGCGACCGCGCCCAGCTCGGCCAGGTCGGTGCCGAGGGCGATCTCCACCGGGAGGCGCATCGGGCGGGCCGACGAACTACTCAGGGTGATCCGTTCGGTCCCGTCCGCCTGCCGGAGGCGCTCCACGGCGATCTCGGGGTCGGGGCCCGCGTCCGCCGCCGTGCGGACCACCGCGAGGAAGCGGGCCCGGTCGGCCGATATCGACCTGCCCTGGACGGCGATCGGGTCGCGGCCCGCCACTCTCAACTGGCAGCGGGACAGCAGCCGTCGGCCGTGCTGGTAGAAGCCTTCGAGGCCGTACCCGGTCAGCTGGCCGTGCTCCGGCGACATCGCGAGGCCGGGCAGCGCCACGCAGATCACCGCCGCGTGCACGGCCGGAAGCTCGCCGAGCGGCCCGGCCGCTCTGGGCGGAACCGGCCCCGGTGTGCTCACGGTGCTGCCGGTGCGGGGAGATGCGGTGGGCGCCATACGTACCCTTCTGCGTGGGCCGGGCGACGGAGGCAAGCCCGGACGGATCCCGCCGCCCACGCGGCGCGGCGCCCGGTGCCGCGCTGCCACCCAGGTGAACGTCATGGCCCACGACCGGGTCACGGACGGATCGCCCGCCCGCCTCCACCCCAGGGCCGTACGGCTCCCACTGCCACGCCTCACCCTCATCTCGCTCCCCTCCGATCACTTCCGCCCCGGCGCGCCTCGCCTCCACGCCCTCCCGACGCGCCAGCCGCACATCACCGTCGCCTCGGCCGCACACCGCCGCGTCGACCTTCCCCCGGATCCCTGTCCGGGCGTCTGTGTCCCGTCGCACCGGGCCGAACGGCGGCGCTTCTGTATGTCCTGTCCTGTCCGGCCGAACGACGGCGCCTTCTTCATGAGCCCTTCCGCTCGACCGGCTCTCCACCCCGGCGACGCACACGCGCTCGCCCATTCCCGGAGTTCGGACGGCGTGAGTCCACACGAGCGGAATCGGGACGACCGGGGTTGGGTCGAGTGGAGTCGGACCGAGCGGAGTCCGGTCGAGCCGGATCGGGACGTGTCGGCTCGGGGCGAGAGGACTCCGAGCTGCCGGAACTCCCGCGGCGTGACGCCTCGTTGGCGTTCGCCTGTGGCGACGCGGCCGGTGTCGTGCGGCGGGACTTCGGACGGGCTGCCCGAGGGGCGGACGGCTCCACCGGCCCTGGCGAAGCCTCGCACGCGGCGGCATGCCCGTCCTCGGACACGAGGGAGTCCGAACTCCGGGGTGCGGTGACGCGCACATCCTCCGTTGCGTCGGTGTGCGTCCCCTCGGTTGCGGCGGCCTGCGCACCCTCGGGCGCGAAGGCGGCCACCGACCCGGCCGCGGAGGTCTGGGCATCCCCGGCCGCGGCCTCGACAGCACCTTCGGCCACCGTGGCATCCGCCTCCGCCACCGCGGCGAGCTCCGGGGATTCCACCGTGCCCCCGGCCGGAACCCCATCCCTCTGCTCGCCCTTGGGGGCGGCCGGTTCCGCAAGCCTCGCGGCGCGCTCCTCGCGCAGGCAGATGCGCAGGTCCTCCGGGTCGAGGCCGCCGTTGCAGGCCTGGTGAAGCAGCCGGGCGAAGCGGTAGTCGGGGTCGGCCCGCAGGGCGAGGCTGAAGGCCACCCTGGCGTGGGGGTCGTCGCCGGTCGACCAGGAGACCCAGCCCGCCAGGGTGAGCAGCGCGGCGGCGTGGTCGCCGTACGGGCCGACGCAACGGCGGGCCAGCGCTCGCCACAGGCGCAGCGCGGGCCCCGCTTCGGCCCCCTCCATCCACTCCGCCGCCCAGTCCCGGGTCGTGCGGTCCTGGAGGCCGAGGATCACGGCCGCCGCCTCGTCGTGGGCGATGAGTCCGTCGTCCTGGTCGTCCTCCGCGTTCCTGCCGACAAGCAGCGTGCCCGTCCCCCGCCTGCCCGCGGGGACGAGGTCGGGACCGCGGGTCGGAGCGGGTGCCTCCGCGATCCGGCGCATGAGACGGGCCGCCAGGTCGAGCGTCTCGTCCGCCACGGTGCGCCGGTCGCCCTCGCTGAGGATGCGGGGGAACATCTCCGCGGCCGCGGCGTCCAGGGCCCGCTCCTGCTCGGCCGCCGCCTCGGTCACCCACGGCGCGAACCGGGCCTCCATCTCCCGCAGGGAGCCCCGGACTTGGATGCCCGCGTAGGTGGCGGCGGCCGCCATGACGGACGTGCCCGGCAGGGCCAGCACGCTGCCTTCCGGTGGACAGCAGCGGGCGTCGGGGCAGCAGTACGACCAGTAGCGCCCGTCGGAAATGCAGAGCGCTTCGAGTACGGGCACGTCGAGGACGCCGCACGCCGTGCGGAGCCGCTGGGCCAACGGCCGCAATCGCTCCATCACTTCGTGCCCACTGCCGCCACCCGACGGGTCCTGGCAGAGGAAGACGACAATTCCGTCGGGCCGTTGACCGCGCCGCTCGCTTCCGGTGACCAGACAGTCGGCGAGCTGATCGGAGATGTCCGGCCACTCCTGGGGCGAGGCGGGCAGCCCCACCCTGACCCGGCCCCCGAACCGTCCGCTCTCGCCGTGCAACGCGACCAGCACGACCGAGTCGGTCGGATAGAAGCCCATCAAGTACGGCAGCGCGTCCGCCAGTTCGGCCGGACCGCGCAAGGTGATCCGGGGCTCGCCCGCCGAGCCGTGGGATTCGGATGAGGGGGCCTCGGGTTCATGGGCCTCCGAGTGGCAGGATGCGGCATCACTTGGCCCGAGGCCGGTGGTCTCGAAGCCGCGGGATTCGGCCTCGCGGGATTCGCAGTCGCGGGGTTCGGGATTGCAGGGTTCCGATTCGTGGTGTTCGCTCATGTCTCGCATGTCCCGAGGGTTTCGCGACCACGGGTCCCCTGCCACCCCTGTGGATAACGTTGTCCACAGGCCGAAGACGCCGGTCATACAAGTGCGACGGACGTGGCGCAGCCCCTCAACCGCGCCTCAGGAAAGGGCGCGTCGCCCAGGCCGGGACGGTGAGCCACGCCAGGGTGTCCTGCCCACCCCGCGCGACGGGTGAGGAACCCGCGCCGTTGCCGCCCGGGGCAGTCCGGCACCGATGAGCCGCCGCCACCACGTTGCGCGGAAGCGGCGCACAGCCCACCGACGACCTGACTCGGGCCCGCTGGAGACGGTCCCCCAGACCGACTCCGACCCGGGAGGCGGAGGTGCACGTCTCCCTCCGTGCGCAGACCGACACGGTCGTTCCCACACCGTCTCCATGCCGGTCGCGCGAGGGCCCGCGCGCCTCGGTGACCAGCGGGGGCGGCTGATCAGGAACGGTTCGTTCCGCGATTGTCGGACCCGTCCTGTTGTATGGGGGCATGGAGCACACGAGCAACGCGGAACTGCGCATGGAGGCCGACACGGTCCTCGCCCGTCTCGTCGGGGACGCCACCGGCACCGCGCGGCTGCGCGAGGACCAGTGGCGGGCCATCGAGGCGCTGGTCGCCGACAAGCGGCGGGCGCTCGTCGTGCAGCGCACCGGGTGGGGCAAGTCGGCGGTGTACTTCGTGGCGACCGCACTGCTGCGGGCCCAGGGCGCGGGGCCCACGGTGATCGTCTCGCCGCTGCTCGCCCTGATGCGCAACCAGGTCGAGGCGGCGGCCCGGGCGGGCATCAGCGCCCGGACGATCAATTCGGCCAACCCGGAGGAGTGGGACACCATCCAGGAGGAGGTCGCCGCGGGCGCGGTGGACGTGCTGCTGGTGTCGCCGGAGCGGCTCAACAATCCGGATTTCCGGGACAACGTGCTGCCGAAGCTGTCCGCGGCCACGGGCCTGCTCGTGGTGGACGAGGCGCACTGCATCTCCGACTGGGGCCACGACTTCCGGCCGGACTACCGCCGGCTGCGCACCATGCTGGCCGAACTGTCGCCGGGCGTGCCGGTGTTGGCGACCACGGCCACCGCCAACGCGCGGGTGACGGCGGACGTCGCCGAGCAGCTCGGCACCGGCGGCGGCTCGGACGCGCTGGTGCTGCGCGGCCCGCTGGACCGCGAGAGCCTCAGCCTCAACGTGCTCGCGCTGCCCGACGCGGCGCACCGCCTCGGCTGGCTCGCCGACCACCTCGACGAGCTGCCGGGCTCGGGGATCATCTACACGCTCACGGTCGCGGCGGCCGAGGAGATCACCGCGTACCTGCGCCGGAGCGGGCACACGGTCGCCTCGTACACCGGCAAGACGGAGAACGCGGACCGCCAGCATGCCGAGGACGACCTGCTGGCCAACCGCGTCAAGGCGCTGGTCGCCACCTCAGCGCTCGGCATGGGCTTCGACAAGCCGGACCTGGGCTTCGTCGTCCACCTGGGCTCGCCCTCCTCCCCCATCGCCTACTACCAGCAGGTCGGCCGCGCGGGCCGCGGTGTGGCGCACGCGGAGGTGCTGCTGCTGCCGGGCCGCGAGGACGAGGCGATCTGGAAGTACTTCGCGTCGGTGGCCTTCCCGCCCGAGGAGCAGGTCCGGCGCACGCTCGACGTGCTGGCGCAGGCCGGTCGGCCACTGTCGCTGCCCGCCCTGGAACCGCTGGTGGAGCTGCGGCGCACCCGACTGGAGACGATGCTCAAGGTGCTGGACGTGGACGGCGCGGTACGCCGCGTCAAGGGCGGCTGGACGACCACGGGCGAGCCCTGGGTGTACGACACCGAGCGGTACGCGTGGGTCGCTCGCCAGCGCGCCGCCGAGCAGCAGGCGATGCGCGACTACGCCTCCACGACGGGGTGCCGGATGGAGTTCCTGCGCCGCCAGCTGGACGACGAGCAGGCAGCCCCGTGCGGGCGCTGCGACAACTGCGCGGGCGCGCGCTTCACCGCGGACGTCTCCGGCGCGGCCCTGGACGTGGCGCGCGGCGAGCTGACCCGGCCGGGCGTGGAGGTGGAGCCCCGCAAGATGTGGCCCACGGGTCTCGCGGCGATCGGCATCGACCTGAAGGGCCGCATCCCGGCGGGCGAACTGGCCTTTTCGGGCCGGGCGTTGGGGAGGCTATCGGACATCGGCTGGGGCAACCGGCTGCGCCCGATGCTCGCGCCGGGCGCCCCGGACGGTCCGGTGCCGGACGACGTGGTGCAGGCGGTGGTGAGCGTGTTGGCCGACTGGGCGAAGGGGCCCGGCGGCTGGGCCTCGGGCGGTCCCGACGCACCGCCCCGGCCCGCCGGTGTGGTGACCCTGCCCTCGCGCACCCGGCCTGCGCTGGTCTCCTCGCTGGGCGCGCGGATCGCCGAGATCGGCCGGATGCCCCTGCTCGGCTCCCTCGCCTATGCGCCGGGGGTCGAGGGTGAGCGGATCGCGCAGTCCAACAGCGCCCAGCGGGTCCGTGCCCTGCACCACGCCTTCACGGTCCCGGAGCCGCTGGCGGCGGCGCTGGTCGAGGCCCAAGGGCCGGTGTTGCTGATCGACGATGCGTCCGACACGGGCTGGACGCTGGCGGTGGCGGCCCGGCTGCTGCGCCGCTCCGGGGCCAAGGGGGTGTTCCCCCTGGTCCTCGCGATCCAGTCGTGACCGCAGGGGTGGCCGGCGGTGCCGCTGGGCAGGGATATGAGTGCCATACCCGTCGATTCAGGTCAGCGTCGTCAATTGCTCGTTGCCGCCTGACCGCGCGGCGGCAAGAATTGGAGCCACCCCCGCACGGCCCCCCTGTGGTCCGGAAGGGCTGTGCCGTGGTGCGCCCTCACCCGACCCTGCCCGCTCTGTGGGCGCGTATCCGGAAGGGAGGACCGTGACCTTCGGATTCGCTCCGTCCGCAGCCTCGGCAGCAGCCTCCGCCCCCATGTCGGCCGACTCCGCGAACCGTCTCGGCAGGATTCTGGAACCCGCCGAGTGGGCCGCGGCCGGCATTCCGCTGCTGCGCAATCCCCGCGAGGTCGTCAGCGGGCTGCACGCCCGGCACCGGCCGACGCCCACGACCGCCGTCGTCGCGGTCCTGGACCACGAGGAACGGCTCGCGGCCAGCGCCTCGTTCGCGCGCCGCGCCGCACCGGCCGACGGCTGGGAGTTCCGCAACGCGCTGCTCGCGCACCTGCGCCGGGTGATCCCGCACGATCTGCGCCGCCGGGCCCCGGTGCGCACCGCCGTGCTGCTCTACTGCCGCGACGGCGACGAGCGCTGGACGGAGGAGGACGGCGCCTGGATGTGGGGTCTGCGCGACGCCTGCACCCTGCACGGGCTGCGCTGCGGCGCGTACATCACGCTCACGCGCGGCGGCTGGCAGGTGCTCGGCGAGGGGCGCGGCGGCCGCCGCCCCAGCTCGCTCGCCGGTCCGGGCTCCCTGGCCGAGGCCGAGTCCGAACTGGCCGAGCCGCTGCGGCTGCGCTCCGGCGCCGGCGCGGTGGAGATGCTGCGGCGCACGGCCGCGCGCTGAACCGTTCCGGCACAGCCACGGGCGCAATCCCGGGCCCGGCCTGATGGGGTCCGCCCGCCGCCCCGCCGGACGGATCCGGCCCGGGGCAGGGCGGCACGGCCTCTGGGCTTCGGGCTCCGGAGCGCTCGCCCCGGATTCCCGACCCGGTCCCGCGCGCACGGACCATCGTGCGCGGGGCCGAACTGGCTGCGTCGGTGCTCAGACTCCGGCGCCGAGCGCCGCGTTGATCCGCTGCGGGTCACCGCACACGATGAGCAGCGCCTCGGCGCGGGCCAGGGCGAGCGGCAGCGCGCGACCGGCGTCGTCGGCCGCGGCGTCGTTGACGGCGACGACGACCACGGGCCGAGCGGAGGCCCGGTCCACGGCGGCGGCACCGGCGTAGAAGACGTCGTCCCGGGCGTCGTGCTGGGCCCAGTAGGCGTCCTCGCCGAAGGACAGCTCGTGCGCCGCCCACGGGTGCGGCTCACCGGTGGTGAGGACCAGGATGTCGCCCGGCGCGCGGCCGGAGTCGAGCAGCAGGTCCACCGCTTCGCCCGCGGCGTCCAGCGCGCCCTCGGCCGGAGCCGGGATCAGCTGGATCTGCGGGCCGGACGAGGCCGGCGGCGGGGTGGGCGGGGTCTGCGCGGCGGAGCCGTGGGACCGCTGCGCGGGAGGCGTGGGCCGGGCCGGGCCGGGGCCCGGACGTCCGGGTCGCGGTGTGGCCGCGGAACGCGGACCGGGTACGGGGTGAGGGGTCTGCGCGGTGCGGCCGGCGGCCGGGGTGACGCGGGGACCCTGGGCACTCTCGTGAATCTGAGGCTCCTCGGGGATGAGAGGCATGAGTTGATGTCTATCAAATGCCGGTGAAGGCGTCACCGGCGGGTGGGCACAAAGGTGCGATCGGGGCGGAGTCTCCCCGCAACTGGGCGGGAAAGTCCAGGGATTTCAGGACGCGGGCCCGTACTTTCGCCCGTCCGCGAAGCGGACCGGAAGGCTCCGGGAACGGGGCCGCACCGTGCGGACAACGGACGGAGAACCTCCGGGACTCGGCCGTGATCCGGGTCAGAAGTCGAAGCCGAGCTGTCCCCCGCTTTCGAGTGCGGCCGCCTCCGCGGAGAGCCGCGTCTTCTTCAGGTGCCGCCACTGGGGCAGCGTGTCGAGGTACGACCAGGACAGCCGGTGGTACGGGGTGGGCCCCAGCTCCGCCAGCGCCGCCTTGTGCACGGGCGAGGGATACCCGGCGTTCTCGGCGAAGCCGAATCCCGCGTACTCCCCCTGGGCGCCCAGGAGTTCGGCCATCATCGCGTCCCGGCGCACCTTGGCGATCACCGAGGCCGCCGAGACCGCGATGCAGGACTGATCGCCCTTGATCACCGTACGGACCCGCCACGGCAGCCCGAGGTAGTCGTGCTTGCCGTCGAGGATGACCGCGTCCGGCCGGACCGGCAGGGCCTCAAGGGCCCGCACGGCGGCCAGGCGCAGGGCCTCCGTCATGCCCAGCTCGTCGATCTCCTCCGGCGAGGAGTCGCCGAGCGCGTAGGCGGTGACCCAGCCTTCGAGGACCGCGGCGAGCTCGGTGCGGCGCTTGGGGCTGAGCAGCTTGGAGTCGGTGAGCCCGGCGGGCGGGCGCCGCAGTCCGGTGATCGCGGCGCAGACCGTGACGGGACCGGCCCACGCCCCGCGTCCGACTTCGTCGACACCGGCGACGATCTTGGCCCCGGTGGTGGCGCGAATCGAGCGCTCGACGCTGTGGGTGGGTGGTTCGTACGGCATGGCGCCTGCAAGGTTACGCCGCCGGGTGCCGCCCGCGACACCCAGGTCCTCCAACACCGTCGGCAAGCCCCGCGCGGGCGGTGCGAGAACGCGCTGCGGCGCCGTGATGGGGGCGGTCTTCGCGGCCACGTTCCCTTCGCTCCCGCACACCTTCCGCCGGTACGGCACCGGCCGGGGACGGCTCAGCCGACGGGGGTCGCCGGGACCCAGTCCGGGAGGTGTTCGGTGCGCTCCAGCCAGGCGGCGGGCGGGGCCCCGGCCTTGGCGGCCGCGACCACTCCCCCGGCGATCGCACAGGTCGTGTCGACGTCGCCGCCCACCTGCGCGGTCGTCCAGAACGTGCGCTCGTAGTCGCCGAGCCCGCGCGCCGCCGACCAGAGGGCGAACGGCACGGTGTCGTGCGCGCTGGTGCGCCGTCCGGAGCCGAGCACCGCGGCCACCGTCGCCGCGTCGTCGTAGTCCAGCATGTCGCGCGCCCGTCGCAGCCCCGCACCGACCGCGCTGCGCGGCACCAGCGCGATCACCGAGTCGAGCAGTTCGCCCGCCTCGGGCGGCCCGGCGGGGGCGGCCGCCAGGGCCGCGGCCGCGGCGACCGCCATGGCGCCGACCACAGCCTCGCGGTGCTGGTGGGTGGTGTACGAGGAGATCTCGGCCTGGTGGGTGGCCTGCTCGGGGTCATCGGCGTACCAGGCGCCGAGCGGCGCGATCCGCATGGCGGAGCCGTTGCCCCAGGAACCCTGGCCCTTGAACAGCGCGGAGGCCAGTTCTCGCCAGTCCCCGCCCTCCCTGACCAGGCGGAGCATCCGGTTGACCGCGGGCCCGTAGCCCCGGTCGAAGTCGTGGTGGTGGGCGAAGGACAGCGCGAGCGCGTCCTGGTCGACGCGGCCGTGCGAGACGAGCACGGCAAGGACCGAACAGGCCATCTCGGTGTCGTCGGTCCACTGCCAGGGGCCGTCGGGCAGTTCGCGCCGCTTGAGGAGGGGGTAGTTGACGGGGACGAAGAACTGGGAGCCCAGTGCGTCGCCGACGGACAGCCCGCGCAGGCTGCCCAGCGCGCGTGTGAAACGCGGGTCGAGTGATTCGGTGGCGGAGTCAGCGGTCATCTCACAGCCACTCTATCCGGTGATCCCGTACGGCTCCGGGGCACGCCACCGCTGAAACGGGCGGTCCAGCGAGTACCGCCCGTCGGCGCCGAGGAGCAGCGTCCTGGTCTCGGCGTTCCCCGGATTGGACAGCGATTCGAAGTCCGCCACGCTCCAGTGGAACCAGCGCATGCAGAACAGCCTCATGGTGAGCCCATGGGTCACGAGGAGCACGTTGGGCGGATGGTCCGGCGCCTCGAAGCTCCGGTAGAGGCTCTCCAGGAACGCCCCCACCCGGTCGTACACGTCGGCCCCCGACTCGCCCTGCGCGAACCGGTAGAAGAAGTGACCGTAGGCGTCCCGGTACGCCTTCTGGAGCTTGACGTCGTCCCGGTCCTGCCAGTTCCCCCAGTCCTGCTCGCGCAGCCGGGGCTCCTCCCGGATCCGTACCTGCTCCGGGTCGAGGCCGAACGCGCGGAACGTCTCGTGGGTGCGCCGGTAGGGCGAGACGTAGACGCTGACCTTCTCGTTCCCGAACATCGCGCGCAGTCGCTCACCGGTCGCCTCGGCCTGGCGCAGGCCCGCCTCGGTGAGTCTCAGCGCGTGGTCGGGTTCGCGCTCGTACACGGTGTCGTCGGCATTGCCTTCCGACTCGCCGTGCCGGACGAGGACGATGCGCCGTGGTCGTGCCATGCCCAAACACTAGATCGCCGGCGCCCCGATCGAGCACTTGTCCGGCCTCCATCCGGCGTAGGCGCGCGGCGGGCCGCCTCAGACCGTCCAGTCCTGGTCGAGCTCGACGACGTCGCCGGTCAGGGCCGCGACGTCGGTCTCGGTCTGGGCACGCAGCGAGAGCCGCTCCACCCGGTCGGCCCGGTACTTGCCGTGCTCGGCCGCCGACTGCCACATCGAGAGCACCAGGAACTCCTGGCCGGGCGCCTCGGCGAACAGCCCGCGCAGCATGCCCGGGGACCCCGCCATCGCGGGGTTCCAGACCTTCTCCTGCATCAGCGCGAAGTGCTCGACCCGCTCCTGGTGCACCGTGCAGTGCGCGACGCGGACCACGTCCGCGTCGGTGAAGCGCGGCTCGAAGCCGGTCTTCACATCGAAGCGGTGGTCGAAGAGCTTCACCTCGATGTCCTTGTACGTGCCGGACTGGGTGGCAGCGAGCCGGTCGTGCGCGCGGGCCATGAAGGAGTCGTAGAACGCACGGCTCTCCCAGAAGCCGAAGACATGGGCCACTTCCGGCCGCCTCCGGCTCCAGCCGCCGCCCTGCCCCCGGAAACCGGGCTCGCCGAGTAACCCCGCCCATTTCCGCTGCCCCCGCTCGAAACCGCGGCGGTCCACCACGGTGCAGCGAATCCACTTGACCAGCACCGCGCCATCGTACGGCGCGCGGCCACGCCCCGGTCAGGCTCCGGCGGCGTACTTCCAGGGGAGAACGCCGTACGCCTCGAAACCCAGTTCACCCCCGAACGCCGGAGCGAGGCCCTCGCTCCTTCAACCCCTGCGCCAGCGCGCCCAGTTGTGCGACTTCTTCCCGCTCCATCACGATATCGAAGGCCTCTGACAACAGCGTTCCGAGCTCATCGGCGGCCACCCGGCGCCGCTCCTCGGTGCCGTCCGTACGAATGGTGGTGAACTCGTCCCGGACCAGCGCCCGGCGCACGCCGGGCGCGGTCCGCTGCGCCACCACCTGGCCCACGAAACGGGAGCGGGGGTGCGAGGAGCTGTAGTGGTTCATGACCGTGAAGTCGGCCGGGTTGATCGCCTGCGGGGCGAAGGCGTAGAGGTCCAGCCATCCCTCGCGGCGCCGCGACCGCAGGACGTGGGTGCCGTCCTCCTCGGTGACGACGCCGAAGGTCCAGCCGCCCTGCTCCACGACCGCGCCGTCCCGCAGCGGGACCGGCTCCAGCGGGCCCTGATGCCCGAACCCCGTGTCGCAGAGCCAGAGTTGACCCTCGGCGGGGACCGCGAGGAGTGCGTGGGTCATCGGGGGCAGGACAGTGCCCCGGGCCCGGACGCGGGCGCCGCGTGCGGTGCATTCGAAGCCCAGCCGTTCCAGCACGGCGGCGAACAGCGAGTTCTGCTCGTAGCAGTAGCCGCCGCGAGCCTGCCCGACGAGCTTGGCCAGGAGGCTCTTCACGTCCAGCCGCACGGGCCGGCCGAGGGCCACGTCCAGGTTCTCGAAGGGGATCGTCGCCACGTGCGCCCGGTGCAGCTCCCGCAAGGTGTCCAGGGTGGGCGCCCCGTCACCGTCGTAGCCGATCCGCGCGAAGTAGGCGTCCAGATCGACCTCTTGACCGTTCCACATCATGATCCCCCGTTGCCGGTCCGGGGGCCCTCGCGGCCCCCGCCCGGCACCATGATCGCCGCCAGGACGCCGGGCGCCAACCCGTTGACCGAACGACTTTCCCGCACGGCCGTGACAGCATGGGAGGGGCGCGGGGGCGGCAGGGCAGGCACGGGGAGGGGTTTGCATGAGCGGCATCGGCAAAGGGCTCGGCACGGTCGAGGTGGCGCTGCGCTGGGACCCCAGCCCGCTCGGCTCACCCGCCCACGACCTCGATCTGGTCGCGGGCGTCTATCCGGCGGCAGCCCCCTGCGGACCGCCCGACTACTGCGTGTACTTCGACCACCGCTCCCCCGACGGCACGATCTGGCTGGACCGCGACAGCCGGACCGGCCAGGGCCTCGGCTACGACGAGGTCATGACCCTGGACCTCGGCCGCATGCCCGCCGAGCACGGGCGCGTGCTGGTCGGCGTCGTCATCCAGCAGGGGTCGGGACGACTCGTCTTCGGCGACGTGGCCGACCCGGGCGTCCGCGTCCGGCACGGATACACCGAGCTGTCCCGGCACGGCTTCGCCGAGGTGGCGGGGGCCAGAGCGGCGACGGTCGCGGAGTTCACCCGGAACGCGGCGGGCACGTGGGAGTTCCGCGAGGACGTCCGCGGTTTCGACCTCGACCCGGACGCCTTCATCGCGGCCATGGGCTCCGCGACCGCCTGAGCCGGGCCCGCGCCCAGCGAACACGCCTGAGGGGACCGGCGGTCGCCGGTCCCCTCAGCACGTCACTGGTCAGCCAGACCTACGGGCTCCGCCGGACGGACCGTCCGGCGGAGCCGCGGTGTCAGCTGCAGCCGCTGGTCGAGCCGCAGCCCTCGCAGATGTAGCAGGAGCCGGCCCGCTGCATCTTCGTACCGCAGGAGAAGCAGAGCGGCGCGTCCGCGCTGACGCCGAGCTGCATCTCGACGAGCTCGGCCGAGTTGTGCGCGACCTTCGGGGCCTCGACGGCGGCCGGCACCGGCGAGGAGACGGCCTTCAGGGGCTCCGTCTGGCGCGGGGCCGACTGGGCCAGGCTCTCCACGTCCAGCTCGTCGTCCTCCAGGGTCGGCTCGTACGAGCCGGTGTCCAGGTGGCGCTGGCGCTCCTCGGCGGAGTGGATGCCGAGGGCCGAGCGGGTCTCGAACGGCAGGAAGTCGAGCGCCAGGCGGCGGAAGATGTAGTCGACGATCGACTGCGCCATCCGCACGTCCGGGTCGTCCGTCATGCCGGCCGGCTCGAAGCGCATGTTGGTGAACTTCGAGACGTAGGTCTCCAGCGGCACGCCGTACTGGAGGCCGACGGAGACGGCGATGGAGAAGGCGTCCATCATGCCCGCGAGGGTGGAGCCCTGCTTGGACATCTTGAGGAAGACCTCGCCGAGACCGTCGTCCGGGTAGGAGTTGGCGGTCATGTAGCCCTCGGCGCCACCCACCGTGAAGGAGGTGGTGATCCCCGGGCGGCCCTTGGGGAGGCGCTTGCGGACCGGGCGGTACTCGACGACCTTCTCGACCGCGGTGCGGATGGTCTCCTCGGCCTTGGCGGTGACCGCCTCCTTCTCCTTCTCCTTGGTCTTCGCGGAGAGGGGCTGGCCGACCTTGCAGTTGTCGCGGTAGATGGCGAGCGCCTTGACGCCCATCTTCCACGCCTCGAAGTAGACCTCCTCGACGTCCTCGACGGTCGCCGTCTCCGGCAGGTTGACCGTCTTGGACAGGGCGCCCGAGATCCACGGCTGGATGGCGGCCATCATGCGGACGTGGCCCATCGCGGAGATGGAACGCTCGCCCATGGCGCAGTCGAAGACCTCGTAGTGCTCGGTCTTCAGGCCCGGGGCGTCGATGACGTTCCCGTTCTCGGCGATGTGGGCGACGATCGCCTCGATCGCCTCCTCCTGGTAGCCGAGGCGGCGCAGCGCCTGGGGCACCGTGCCGTTGACGATCTGCATCGAGCCGCCGCCGACGAGCTTCTTGAACTTGACCAGGGCGAGGTCGGGCTCCAGGCCGGTGGTGTCGCACGACATGGCGAGACCGATGGTGCCGGTCGGCGCGATGACCGAGGCCTGCGCGTTGCGGAAACCGTTCTTCGCGCCGAGCCGGATCACGTCCTGCCAGGCCTCCGTGGCGGCGGCCCAGATCGGGTTGTCCAGGTCGTCCATGTGGACGGCCGCGGCGTTGGCGTCGGCGTGCTGCTTCATGACGCGCTGGTGCGGCTCGGCGTTGCGGGCGTAACCGTCGTACGCGCCGACGACCGCGGCGAGCTCGGCCGAGCGCTTGTACGAGGTGCCGGTCATCAGGGAGGTGATGGCGCCGGCGAGCGCGCGGCCGCCGTCGGAGTCGTACGCGTGGCCCGTGGCCATCAGCAGGGCGCCGAGGTTGGCGTAGCCGATGCCCAGCTGGCGGTAGGCGCGGGTGTTCTCGCCGATCTTCTGGGTCGGGAAGTCCGCGAAGCAGATGGAGATGTCCATCGCCGTGATGACGAGCTCGACGACCTTGGCGAAGCGCTCGACCTCGAAGGACTGGTGGCCCTTGCCGTCGTCCTTGAGGAACTTCATCAGGTTCAGGGACGCGAGGTTGCAGGACGTGTTGTCCAGGTGCATGTACTCGCTGCACGGGTTCGAGCCGTTGATGCGGCCGGACTCGGGGCAGGTGTGCCAGTGGTTGATGGTGTCGTCGTACTGGATGCCGGGGTCGGCGCAGGCCCAGGCGGCCTCGGCCATCTTGCGGAAGAGCGACTTGGCGTCGACCTCTTCGATGACGTCACCGGTCATGCGGGCCCGCAGCCCGAACTTGCCGCCGGTCTCGACGGCCTTCATGAACTCGTCGTTCACGCGGACCGAGTTGTTGGCGTTCTGGTACTGGACGGACGTGATGTCGTCGCCGCCCAGGTCCATGTCGAAGCCCGCGTCGCGCAGCGCGCGGATCTTCTCCTCTTCCTTCACCTTGGTCTCGATGAAGTTCTCGATGTCGGGGTGGTCGACGTCGAGGATGACCATCTTGGCCGCGCGGCGGGTGGCGCCGCCGGACTTGATGGTTCCGGCGGAGGCGTCGGCACCGCGCATGAAGGAGACGGGGCCCGAGGCGTTGCCGCCGGAGGACAGCAGCTCCTTGGAGGAGCGGATGCGGGAGAGGTTCAGGCCGGCGCCGGAGCCGCCCTTGAAGATCATGCCCTCTTCCTTGTACCAGTCGAGGATCGACTCCATGGAGTCGTCGACGGACAGGATGAAGCAGGCCGAGACCTGCTGCGGCTGGGGCGTGCCGACGTTGAACCACACCGGCGAGTTGAAGCTGAAGATCTGGTGCAGGAGTGCGTACGCCAGCTCGTGCTCGAAGATCTCGGCGTCGGCGGGCGAGGCGAAGTAGCCGTACTCCTCGCCGGCCTTCGTGTAGGTCTTCACGATCCGGTCGATGAGCTGCTTGAGACCGGTCTCGCGCTGCGGGGTGCCGACGGCCCCGCGGAAGTACTTGCTGGTGACGATGTTGACCGCGTTCACCGACCAGAAGTCGGGGAACTCGACGCCACGCTGCTCGAAGTTGACCGAGCCGTCGCGCCAGTTGGTCATGACGACGTCACGGCGCTCCCAGGCCACCTCGTCGTACGGATGCACGCCGGGGGTGGTGTGGATGCGCTCGATGCGCAGACCCTTGGTGGCCTTGGATCCCTTGGCTCGGGAGCCTCGTGCCGGGCCGCTCGCCGTCTCTGTCATTGCCGCCTCCCATACGCGGGCAAAAACGCCCAAAAGTGCCTGAATGTTCCCGAGGCACGGTGTTTGTCTGTTGCCATGGGCGCAGCGGAAGCTCACCCCTGGCAGGTCCTGGATTGCCGCCGATCGGCGACCGCGGGCCCGTCCGGGCCCTTCGGTCAGTCGGCGGCGGTGGCGGGCACGGGGACCTCGGGGGTCGCGCCGGCCACGCACTCGTCTGATTGGCCTGCGGGAGGCCGCCGCTCGCGGAGTTCCACGATGGCGGCCTCGAAGTCTTCGAGCGTGTCGAAAGCCCGGTAAACGGACGCGAAGCGCAGGTACGCGACGAGGTCGAGCTCCTGCAACGGGCCGAGTATGGCGAGCCCCACGTCGTGGGTGGTCAGCTCGGCGCTGCCGGTGGCGCGCACCGCCTCTTCGACCCGCTGGCCGAGCTTGGCGAGGGCGTCCTCGGTGACGGGCCGCCCCTGGCATGCCTTGCGGACGCCGGAGATGACCTTGGTACGGCTGAAGGGTTCGGTGACGCCGGATCGCTTGATGACCATCAGCGAGGCCGTCTCCACCGTCGTGAAGCGACGGGAGCAGTCGGGGCACTGGCGGCGCCGGCGGATCGACGTACCGTCGTCGGTCGTACGGCTGTCGACGACACGGCTGTCGGGGTGCCTGCAGAAGGGGCAGTGCATGGTTCCCAACCCTCCTTCACAGCACGACTGAATAGCCTCACCGGGCCCGGAAACCTCCCCGCGAAGCGACCACAAGCATAGGCGATGGCCAGGGCCTTGAAAGACCATGGACCACAACTTCTGGGTGGCTGCACCAATCCAACCACTAGATCTAGGGTTTTGCCGTTTATCCAGCCCTACCGCGTGTCGGCGAACCCCGGCCGCGGCCCGGCGATTTCCGGCCGCCCAAGAGGTTACGGGAAGCGCGTGGCAACGCCGGATCGCGGGGTGCTGGATGACAGACTGGGCGCCGGTGCGGCGTCCTCGCGAGCGACACGCGGCGGTCGGCGGAACGGTCCCCGAAGGGGAGGACGCCGAGCGTCCGCCCCGGCGGTGAAGGGTACCGTAATCGACCGAATTGCCGTTCGACGGGCCCCCAATCGGGACTCGCACATACACCCACCCGCAAGACCACGGAGCGCGTTCTGCGATTTTTCACTCGAACGTGTGTTTGGCGCAACCTTTCGAAAGCAACTACCGTTGTCCAGCTAGGGAGACCATTTCGAGAGGGGCCGACGTGACCACCACCGCAGACAGTGCCACCATCACTGCCCAGGACCGCTCCCAGACCCGACTTGAGCCGGTGCATGCCATGAATGACGCAGTCACGAACCAGGGGGCGGACGCCGGGCGGCCTGCCCGCTCCCTGCCAGGCCGACCTCCAGGGATCCGCGCGGACAGCTCGGGGCTCACCGACCGGCAGCGCCGGGTCATCGAGGTCATCCGGGACTCCGTGCAGCGGCGTGGCTACCCGCCGTCGATGCGGGAGATCGGCCAGGCCGTCGGCCTCTCCAGCACCTCGTCCGTCGCCCACCAGCTGATGGCCCTGGAGCGCAAGGGCTTCCTGCGCCGCGACCCGCACCGGCCGCGCGCGTACGAGGTCCGCGGCTCCGACCAGCCGAGCAGCCAGCCCACCGACACCGCGGGCAAGCCCGCCGCGTCGTACGTGCCGCTGGTCGGCCGGATCGCCGCCGGTGGCCCGATCCTCGCCGAGGAGTCGGTCGAGGACGTTTTCCCGCTCCCCCGCCAGCTGGTCGGTGACGGCGAGCTCTTCGTCCTGAAGGTCGTCGGCGACTCGATGATCGAGGCCGCGATCTGTGACGGCGACTGGGTCACGGTGCGCCGCCAGCCGGTCGCCGAGAACGGCGACATCGTCGCCGCGATGCTCGACGGCGAGGCCACCGTCAAGCGCTTCAAGCGCGAGGACAACCACATCTGGCTGCTCCCGCACAACGCCGCCTACCAGCCGATCCCCGGCGACGACGCGACCATCCTGGGCAAGGTCGTGGCAGTGCTCCGGCGGGTCTGACCCCTCCGCCGGCTCCGACCGGGCCCCGGGACCCTCTGCGCCGGTCTCGGGGCCCCGCTGTGTCCCGGGCCCTTGGTGCTCCACCCGCCGCGCACGGGCGGAGCACCGGCCTACTTGCCGTCGGCCTTGGCCGCCGCGTCGATGGCCGCGAGCGAACGACGCGCCTGGTTACGGTCCGTGGTGTACCAGAAGTCGGGCAGTGAGGCTCGCAGATAGCTGCCGTAGCGGGCGTTGGCCAGCCGGGGATCGAGCACCGCGACCACACCCCGGTCGCCCGTCGCCCGTACGAGACGACCCGCGCCCTGGGCCATCAGGAGCGCGGCATGCGTGGCCGCCACGGCCATGAAGCCATTGCCGCCGCCCTCCTCCACCGCCTTCTGGCGGGCGCTCATCAGCGGATCGTCGGGACGCGGGAACGGGATCCGGTCCATGATCACCAGCTGGCAGCTCGGCCCGGGCACGTCGACGCCCTGCCACAGCGACAGCGTGCCGAACAGGCAGGTCTCCGGATCCGCGGCGAAGGACTTGATCAGCTCGCCCAGCGTCTCCTCGCCCTGGAGCAGGATCGGGTTGTCCAGGCGCCCGCGCAGCTCCTCGGCGGCGGCCTGGGCCGCCCGCATCGAGGAGAACAGGCCGAGGGTGCGGCCGCCGGCCGCCTCCACCAGCTCGGCCAGCTCGTCCATCATGTCGCCGCGCGAACCCTCCCGGCCCGGCGTGGCCAGATGCTTGGCGACATAGAGGATGCCCTGCTTGGGATAGTCGAAGGGCGAGCCGACGTCCAGGCCCTTCCACTGCGGGACGTCCTCGCCGGGGGTGCCCTCCGGGGAGAGCCCGAGGGAGGCGCCCACGCCGTTGAAGTCCCCGCCCAGCTTGAGCGTCGCCGACGTCAGAATCACCGAGCGGTCCGTGAAGAGCTTCTCCCTGAGCAGGCCCGACACCGACAGCGGGGCGACCCGCAGGGACGCGCCGAAGCGGTCGTGGCGCTCGTACCAGACGACGTCCCACTCGGAGCCGTTGGTGATGCGCTCCGCCACGCTGTGCACCGTCTCCACCATGGCGAGGGCCTGCTTGCGCACCGCGTCCTCGTCCTGGACGGACTTGTCGCGGGTGGAGCCGAGCGCGGAGACCACCTCGCGGGCGGCGTCGCGCAGCGCCATCAGCGCGTAGCCCAGGTCCTCCGGGATCTCCTCGAGGCGGCCCGGCAGGGCCAGCTCCATCACCCGCTCGAACCCCTCGGCGGCCGTCTGGAGCCCGTCGGCCACCTTCTCGTTGACCAGCTTGGCGCTGCGCCGCACGGCCCGGTTGACCTGGCCGGGGGTGAGCTCGCCGGTGGCGACGCCGGTGACCCGGGAGACCAGCTCATGGGCCTCGTCGACGATCAGCACCTCGTGCTGCGGCAGCACCGGGGCGCCCTCGATCGCGTCGATGGCGAGCAGGGCGTGGTTGGTGACGACGACGTCGGAGAGCTTGGCGCGCTCGCGGGCCATCTCCGCGAAGCACTCCGCCCCGTACGCGCACTTCGTGGCGCCCAGGCATTCGCGGGAGGACACCGAGGCCTGTGCCCACGCCTTGTCCGAGACGCCCGGGGTCAGGTCGTCGCGGTCGCCGGTCTCGGTCTCGTCCGCCCAGTCCCGCATCCTGAGCAGGTCCTGGCCGAGCTTGCTGGTGGGGGTGGCCGCCTCGAACTGGTCGAAGAGCCCCTCCTCCTCGTCCTGCGGCGCGCCCTCGTGCAGGCGGTGCAGGCACAGGTAATTGGAGCGGCCCTTCAGCATGGCGAACTGCGGGCGTCTGCGCAGCAGCGGATGCAGCGCCTCCACGGTGCGGGGCAGGTCGCGCTCGACGAGCTGCCGCTGGAGCGCCAGCGTGGCCGTGGCGATCACGACGCGCTCCCCGTGCGCCAGGGCCGGCACCAGGTAGCCGAGGGACTTTCCGGTGCCCGTCCCGGCCTGGACCAGCAGGTGGGAGCTGTCGTCGACGGCGTCGGCGACAGCCGTGGCCATGGTGACCTGGCCAGGCCGCTCCACGCCGCCGACGGCGGTGACGGCGGCGTGCAGGAGCTCGGGGAGTGAAGGCTTTGTCATAGCCAGACCACCCTAAGGCTCGCCACTGACAATCCGATCACTCCGCCGGTGCGAGGGGGTTCGCCACGGTGCCGTGAACGGCGGCGTGCGGCCGCTCGGAGCGGTCCCGGTAGCCGTCGGTGTGCAGCCGGTTGCGGTTGAGGCAGAGCCGGTCGATCCGGGGCGTGAGCAGATCGAACGTCTCGTAGCGGTCCTTCTCGTGGGGGAAGCGCGCCTGGTGCCGCAGGATCTCCTCGCGCACCAGCGCCCAGAAGTCGGCCTCGGCGACGCCCAGTTGGTCCTCGCACAGCGGCGCCAGGAAGCGGTAGACCCCCACGAAGAGGCCCGAGTGGATGAACTGGGTGAGGAAGGAGGGCGCCTCGGTGAGCAGGATGTTCCGTACGTCCTCGGGCATCGAGTCGTGCTCGGGAAGGTGCTCGGCGCTCACGTTGATGTCGTCGACGAAGTCCTTGATCGCCAGGCGTACGGGCACGTCCTGCTCGTCGAAGACGACGATGGCGTTCTCGCCGTGCGGCGAGAAGACCGTTCCGTAGCGGTAGAGGAAGTGGAGCAGCGGCGGCAGCATGGCGTTGAACAGCCGGCGCAGCCACACCCGGGGCGCGAGCCCGGAGCGGGCGACGAGCTCGGCGGTGAAGGCACGGCCGTCGGGGTCGGTGTGCAGCAACGCGGCGAGGGTGCGGGCCCGTTCGCCCGCGGCGAGCCGCGGCAGCAGCGGCTCGCGCCAGATCGCGCCCAGCAACTCCTTGTACTGGTAGGGCACTTCTCCGATGCGGTCGTACAGCGGGTGCTCCACGGCGACCGAGGCGACCTCGCCGAGGAGGATCACCCGGCATTCGTCCCGCAGGAAGGGGTCCGTCTCGCACAGGCCCTGCACCCAGGTGGTGACGGCGGGCGCGGCGACGGTGCGCTCGGTGGGCAGGCCCCGCCAGACCAGGGTGTTCAGGATCGACAGCGGGAGCTTCACCGTGTGGCGCTCGGGCCGCGAGAGGTTGAGGAAGGTGCGGATGGACTGCTGCGCGAGCCGTACGTCGCCGTCGGTGGGGAGCGGCACCACGGCGTTGTCGGCGACGGCCGGGGCGAAGAGCGGAAGGATCATTTCGGTCCACTGCCAGGGGTGGACGGGCAGATAGAGGTACGCCGCCGGATCCAGGCCCCGGGCCCGCAGCGCGGCGGCGAAGGCGTCGCGGACGGTGGCGTCGAGCTCGCGGGCGTAGAGCCGCTCCGGCGTGGCCAGGGTCTGGACGCCCCGGTAGGTGGCGAGGTCGGTGCGCACCGCGATCCAGGGCAGCCTGGCCGGGGTGCGGGCTTCCGGGCTCCAGCGTGCGGCGTCGTCCGCGGAGAAGCCGAGCCGGCCCTTGTTGAGCACCAGCCAGGGGTGGCCGGTCTGGTGGCCCTCCAGCTCCGCGTAGCCCAGGTCGGCGAGCTGGGCCGCCGACAGGGCGGTGGTGTGCAGTCGGGTGTCCGCGGCCAGGGTGGCGGTGAGCTCCCGTACGAGGTGGCCGAAGGTGGCGCCGTCCACGCCGAGGGTCCGGCGGGCGAGGGCGAGGAAGCGGACCGGGTCGCCGAAGGGCCGGCCCCGGGGCGGGAGCGGGCCGGACGCGTCCGGGGCGCCGGGCTCCTGGGCGGGCGGGGGGCTCGGCTCGACGAGCCGTACGGAGTCGGGCTGCACCCGCCAGCCGCCGTAGGCGCCGCGCCGGGCCAGGAAGGTCAAGGTGCTGCCGTCGTCCAACGTGAATCCGTACTGACCTGCGCCTTTGCCGTCCGGACCGGCGTTGTCAGTGGCGGGACCTACCGTTGGTTGCACGATGTCCTCGTAGGCGAAGGCGCCGATCATCTTCGCCAGGAGGAGGCGTGCCGCACGGTCCCAGGCCTCGCGGTTCAGCTCGGGCGGGGCCAGCAGCCCGGGCAGGGCCTCGGGGTCGGGAAGGCCGCGGGAGTCATGGGGGGAAGGAGGGTTCGGCACGGAGACTCCTCGGAGTGGAACCGATTCGGGGTAAGGGGTGCGGGCGGAGCGGCGGGGCGTTCACAGCAGGTTCCTGAGCGCGCGGTCGCGGACCATCAGGGCGGCTCGCTTGTCGGGCAGGTCGACCTCCGCGTGGAAACGGAAGCCGGCGCTGAGGAACGCGGAGATGGAGGGGGTGTTGCGCAGATCGGGTTCGGCGATCACACGGGGGCAGTGCGGGCGGTTGTCGATGACCAGGTCGGCGACGGCCCTGAGCAGGGTGGTCCCGACACCTCGTCCGCGGTCGGCGACGCCGCCGATGAGCAGATGGATCCCGGTGTCGTGCGGGCGGGCCGGATAGTGGCGGGCCAGCGGGTCCAGGTCCGCCCGGTAGATCTCCCAGTAGCTCATGGGGGTGGCGCCGAGAACGCCCAGGCAGGGCACGCTGCGGCCGTCGCCGTCCAGTTGGCCCCGCACATGGGCGGCGGTGACCGAGGCGGGGCCCGCCAGGTCCCAGAAGGCGGCCACGGCCGGGTCGTTCATCCACTGGGTGAGGAGGGTCAGGTCGCGGTCGAGACGTACGGGGACCAGGCGGAACGCTCCGAGGGGGGTGGCGGCGGGCGCCCAGTCGCCGGGGGAATCGAGCAGGTCCTCCGCGACGGGATGCGCCCACCGGGCGCCGCCGTCCGGCGGCGCCGAGGGGTCGTCGCCGGGGCGTGGGCCATCGGCCGGGAGGGGCGCCGCGGTCGGGTGCGGGACCGCCGGGTCCGCCGGAGCCGCGGCGACGCCCTGCCCGCCGACGCGGCCGGACCCGCCGGTGCCCGGACCGCCCGGACCGGCGGCCGGGTCGCGGAACAGGGCGACCAGTTCGCCGGGCAGCTTCAGGTCCAGGGTGTCCTCGGCCGCCTCCCCCGGTTGGGGGGCCGGGCCGGTGCCGGCGTCGGTGCTCGCATCGGTGGGAGGCACGGCGACGCTCCTCTCAGCAGTTCGTAAGGGTCAAGTTCCGTCGGTGTGGAGGGGGTTGGCGATGGTGACGTAGACGGACTGGGTGTCGACCGGGCCGACGAGTTCGTCGAGGCCGTGCAGCCGGGTCAGCAGGTTGGCCTTGCAGCGCAGCGTGGCGCTGTCCAGCAACTGGGCGGGCAGGGGTGAGCCGAGGCCGGCGGCCTTGGTGAGGAACTGGCGCAGGGCGGCGAGGAGTACGCGTTCGTCGGCGAGGTGCTGGGCGCCGAAGGCTCCGACGAGGCCGAGGACGTTGTTGATGCCGAGGTAGTAGGCGAAGCGCTCGTCGGTGACGGCGTCGGCCACGAAGGTGTCGCTGGTTGCGCCGATGCCGGGCAGCCGCCGCTCCAGTGCCGCGCGGTGCGACTCGCGGAAGTAGTAGCCCTGGTTGTCGCGGTAACGGCCGCCCACGGGCCAGCCGTTGGGGTCGAGCAGGACGATGGTGTTCTGCTGGTGGGCCTCCAGGGCGATGCCCGCCGTGCCGTCCAGCCAGAGCAGCGGGCGTACGACCTGGTCGAGGTAGCGCAGGAACCACTCGGCGGACACGGCCGTGGTGGGCCGGCCAGTGCGGGCGGCGAGCCGGCCCACGAGATCCGCCAGGCGCGAATGCGTCCCGGGTCGGCCCGGCAGGGGGCGCGGGGCGGTGAGCGCGGCGATGCAGACGGCGTCGTCGGTGGTGGTGAAGGGGTTGTGGCGGACCACGACGTCGAGCCCCGGAACCGGTTCGCCCTCCGGGGTGTCGACGGCGAGCCAGGCGGGGTCGCGGACGATGTCGAAGCAGGGATGAGCGGACTGCCACTCCTCCCCGAGGCCCGCCCGCAGCAGCCGGTGGACCTCCACGCCCCGGTGCAGTTCCTTGCGGAGGTTCTCGCGGCGGGAGTTGGTGATGCGTACACCGAGCGACAGCTTGAGCATGGCGTCGGCGCCGGGGCGGTGGACGGTGCGGACCGACGACGTGGGGTGCCAGTCGTCGCCGTGGGGGCCCAGGTCGTGCAGGAGTCCGGCGGCGAGGAGGGCCGCGACGGCCGGGCGCTGGACGACGTCGCGGGCCTGCCAGGGGTGGAGGGGCAACGCGACGGTGCCGGGCGGGAGTTGCAGACCCTCCGCGAACCGCTGGGTCAGCGCTCCGGCGGCGACGGTGCGGCCGCCCTCGGTCCACGCCGAGTCGGCGGCCAGCACCGAGGGGTCGACGGCCATCCAGTGCAACGGGAAGGAGCCGTGCAACTCGGGCGAGTAGCGGCGCACTTCGCTCTCCGAGAGGCCCTCGCGGCTCTTGGGAGTGGGGTGCAGCGGGTGCCCCAGGAGGAGGGACTGTTCCGCGGTGAGGAAGAGATCGGCCGTCTCCCGGGGGCCGGGGCGGGTGCGCCGGTCGGCGATGAAGTCGGCGGTGCGGCGCACCGAGTCGGCGACGCGTCCCACGAGGTCGGCGCCCTCGCTCTGGCCCGCCTCGCGGCCGAGCAGGGCGGCGACGGTGACGGCGTCGGCGGGCGGCGCTCCGGCGGAGCCGCCTTCCAGGGCGGGCCGGCCGAAGCGGTGCCAGCCGGTGGCCGACCAGTACGGCACCGGCACGAGCAGGGCGGTGCCGCTGGCGGGGAGCGGGATGCGCAGCACCGGGCCGTCCGGCGCGGCCAGGTCGTTCTCCCGCACCCAGCAGCGCAGCAGGTTCTCGACGGCGGCCGCTTCGGCGGCGGTGCGCGGGTCGGCCGCGTCCAGGGGGTCCGGGTCGAGGCGGGCGGTCAGTCGTTCGCCGTGGATCCCGGCCTTCTGGCGCGGCACCGTCGTCGGCTCGGCCACCAGCGGGCCGCGGTGGGCGGTGACAGGGCCGTCGGCCTCGTGCGCGTCGGATGCGGGAGTGGGGTTCACGGCGGTCTTCCTTGGGAGCTCGTGGGGTGGTCCTGGGTCAGTGGGACGGCCCGGTCTCGGCCCGGTGGTGCGCGGCGGCGGTCCCGGGGCGTGCGCCCGGCTGCGCGGAGCGCGCGGCGGCGGCCAGCGCGTCGGCGAGCCGGTCGAGGACGGCCACGGCCTGTTCGTCGGTGAGGGTGAGCGGGGGCAGCAGCCGTACGACGCCGGAGTGGCGCCCGCCGAGTTCGACGATGAGGCCGCGCCGCAGGCACTCCTGCTGCACGGCCGAGGCGAGGGCGGGCGCGGGCGGCGGCGGGTTTCCGGTGGTGAGGTCCTCGCGCTCCGGGTCGACGAGCTCGACGCCGATCATCAGTCCCCGGCCGCGTACGTCGCCGATGCAGGGGTGATCGGCGGCGAGGCCCTGCAACTGGCCGAGCATCCGGGCGCCGAGCACGGCCGCGCGGTCGGCCAGCCGGTTCTCACGGACGAAGGCGAGGGTGGCCGCGCCCGCCGCCATGGCGAGCTGGTTGCCGCGGAACGTCCCGGCGTGCGCGCCCGGTCCCCAGGCGTCGAGGCCGTCCCGGTAGACGATCACGGCCAGGGGCAGCGAGCCGCCGATGGCCTTGGAGAGCACCATGACGTCGGGCACCACCCCGCTGTGCTCGACCGCCCAGAAGGCCCCGGTCCGTCCGACGCCCGTCTGCACCTCGTCGGCGATCAGCGGGATGGAGCGGCTCGCGGTGATCTCGCGCATGCGGCGCATCCAGGTGTCCGGCGCCGGGACCACCCCGCCCTCGCCCTGCACCGGTTCGAGGATCATTCCGGCGGGGGCGGGGATCCCGCCCTTGGGGTCGTCCAGGAGGTTCTCGGTCCAGCGGGCGGCGGTCTCGGCCCCGCGTTCGCCGCCGATCCCGAACGGGCAGCGGTAGTTCTGCGGATAGGGCAGCCGGGTCACCCCGTCGTCCCGGCCGCCGCCGGAGACGGCGAGGGCTCCCGCGGTCATGCCGTGGTAGGCGCCGGTGAAGGCGAGCATCCCGGTGCGGCCGGTCGCGACGCGGACCAGTTTCAGGGCGGCCTCCACCGCGTCCGTGCCGGCCGGCCCGCAGAACTGGATCCGTCCGTGCTCGGCGAGTTCGCGCGGCAGGGTGGCGAACAGCTCGGTGGTGAAGGCGTCCTTGACCGGCGTCGCGAGATCGAGGACGTGCAGCGGCGCCCCCGAGTCGAGGACCTTGCGGATCGCTTCGAGGACCACGGGGTGGTTGTGCCCGAGGGCCAGTGTTCCGGCGCCCGAGAGGCAGTCGAGATAGCGCCGTCCGTCCGCGCCCTCGATCGTCAGCCCGCGCGCCCGCACCGGCACGATGGGCAGCGAGCGGGCATAGGTGCGCGCCGCCGACTCCCTGAGGGACTGCCTGCGCAGAATGCCCTCCGGGGTGCTGAGCGGCGCCGCCGGAGCTGGTTCGGTCACGGCCACGACTGCTGGTCCTCCCGCTGTGACGGTTCCGTATCGCGTCCGTTGCGCGGTGCGTACTCCCACGCTGAACGCTGACCTGATGTCCCCCGTACGTACCAACGACGCCGGCACCGCGGGATCACGGCCTGACACCAAGTTCCTTGGCTTCAGGCAAGGTTCGCCTTACCAGGGCGGGCCCGGGGTCCCGGCGGGACGGAACCGCGGCCCTGCCGCGCACCGTCCCCCTCGGCACCGGCATAGTGGGGGCCGCACCGACGGCACCGGCCCACGGCGCCGCGGTTCACGAGCGCGTTCACGAGCTCGGAAGACGAAAACGCTTTGATGACGAAGTTCCAGGGGGAATGCGAGATGCGACCGACACGCCCGTCCAGCGCCGAGCGCACGGGGAGGAGAACGCCGCGCGGGGCCTCCTCCGTGCTCGCCGCCCTCGGCCTCACGGCCGCGCTGGCGCTGACCGCCACCGCGTGCGGGCCCGGCGACTCCACCGCAGACGCCAAGCCGACCGCCGCGGCCACCGGCGACAGCGGCGGGCTCCAGATCCCGGACGACGTCAAGGACCAGCTCAAGAAGCACGGGATCGACCCGGACAAGTGGAAGAACGGCGAGTGGCACAACTGGGACCGCGCCAAGTGGCTGCGCGAGGCCAAGGACTACGTCAACCCGATCATCCAGGACCTGTGGGACCCGGACCGGATGCGCAAGGCGGACAAGCCCCCGGAGAAGGCCGTCCCCAATGACATCTCCGGCGACAAGGGCGTCACGGACCAGACGCCGCTGCCCGTCAGGGCCGCCGCGGTGAAGGCTCCGTACCACCAGAGCCTGCCGGAGCTGGGCAAGCTGTTCTTCGACAGCCCCGAGGGCTCGATGGTGTGCTCCGCCACAGTCGTGAAGGACCCGGCGCACCCCGGCAAGTCCAACATGGTGTGGACCGCGGGCCACTGCGTGCACGCGGGCGCCAAGGGCGGCTGGTACCGCAACATCGCCTTCGTCCCCTCGTACAACAACTCCAACCTGCCGATGGCTCAGCTGCAGAAGGCCACCAAGCAGCAGATCGCCCCGTACGGCGTCTACTGGGCGGACTGGGCGCAGACCTCGCAGCAGTGGATCGAGGGAGGCGGCCCGACCGGCGGCCAGGGCGCTCCGTACGACTTCGCGGTGCTGCACGTGACGCCGGAGAAGGGCTCCAACGGCAAGTCCCTGGAGGAGACGGTCGGCGGGGCGCTCGCGGTGGACTTCGACGCCCCGGCCGTGCCGAGGATCAGCGCCATGACGGCCAACGGCTTCCCGGCCGCGCCGCCTTACGACGGCCAGAAGCTGTACCAGTGCAAGGACAGGCCGGGCCGGCTGTCCCTCGACGCGAGTCTGCCGACGATGTACCGCATCGGCTGCACCATGACCGGCGGCTCCTCCGGCGGCGGCTGGATCGCCACCGGCTCGGACGGCAAGCCGTCGCTCGTCTCCAACACCTCCATCGGCCCGGTCACGGCGGGCTGGCTGGCCGGGCCGCGGCTCGGCAAGGAGGCCAAGGGTGTCTACGACTCGGTGAGCACCAAGTACGCCGGGCAGTAGTGCTTTGCGGGGGTCCTGTGAACGCCGGGGCCCCCGTTCGTACCCCCCGTGCCGAGCAGGCATAGTAGGGGGCTGCACGGTGGCGGACGGGCAGAGACCCGCCCACCGTACTGACAAGTACATGGCAAAACCTGCTCTCGACGGGCAGGCTCATCAGGGGGAATCGTTTTCATGCGATCCATACGTCCGTTGCTGGCCGCTTCCGGCCTCGCCGCGGCTCTCGCGCTGACCGCCACCGCGTGCGGTCCGGGCGGGAACGACGCGGACAGCAAGCCGTCCGCCTCCAACTCGGCCCAGGCCGACCCCGCCTCTTCCGCCTCCCTGGCCGACACCCTCAAGAAGCACGGGGTCGACCTCACCAAGTGGAAGGACGGCGGATGGAAGAACTGGGACAAGGACAAGTGGCTTCGTGAGGCCAAGGACTTCGTCAACCCGGTGATCGACGGCTTGTGGAAGCCCGACCGGATGAAGTCCGCCAAGGACCCGCAGAAGACCATGGCCGCCGGTGACGTCAACGGCGGTACGGGCATCTCCGACCCCGAGCCGGCGCCCGTCAGGGCCGTCCAGGAGAAGCTGCCCTACCACAAGTTCGCGGCCCCGGTCGGCAAGGTGTTCTTCGACTCCCCCGAGGGCCCCATGGTGTGCTCGGGCACCGTCGTGAAGGACCCGGCGCACCCCGGCAGGTCCAACATGGTGTGGACCGCGGGCCACTGCGTCCACCAGGGCGGCTCCGGCGGCTGGTACCGCAACATCGCCTTCGTGCCCTCGTACAACGACCAGGGCAAGTCGGCCGCCGCGCTGAACAACGCGCAGCCGCAGGAAGTCGCGCCCTACGGCGTCTACTGGGCCGACTGGGCCTCGACCTCCGGCGAGTGGATCAAGGACGGCGGCCCGACCGGCGGCACCGGCGCCCCGTACGACTACGCGGTGCTGCACGTGAAGCCGCAGAACGGCTCGAAGTCCCTCGAGGAGACGGTCGGCAACGCACTGACGGTCAACTTCTCGGCCCCGCAGGCCCACTCCGTGGGCGCGATGGGCGCCTGGGGCTATCCGGCGGCCCCGCCGTACGACGGTCTGCAGATGTTCAAGTGCGTCGACCGTCCCGGCCAGCTGTCCATCAGCCCCGGCACTCCCCCGATGTACCGGATCGGCTGCACCATGACGGGCGGCTCCTCCGGCGGCGGCTGGTTCATGAACGGCCCCGACGGCACGTCACAGCTGGTCTCCAACACCTCGATCGGCCCGGTCACTTCGGGCTGGCTGGCGGGCCCGCAGCTCGGCGCGGGCGCGAAGGCGCTCTTCGACTCGATGAGCGCGAAGTACGGCGGCCAGTAATCCCGGACGCCCACAGGGCCCGCCCCCTCCGGAGAGGGGGCGGGCCCTGTGTCGTACGTTCAGCGGCGGTGCGTTCCGTCAGTGCGCGGCCGGCACATAGGGAGCGAGCTCGGCGGCGAGCACCTCGTGCACCCGGGCCTTGAGCACGGTGCCCTCCGCCACGTGCTCCTCGGAGATCACCTCGCCCTCGGCGTGCGCCCGGGCGACCAGCTGTCCGTGCGTGTACGGCACCAGCGCCTCGATCTCGATCTCGGGGCGCGGCAGTTCGCTGTCGATGAGCGCGAGCAGCTCCTCGATGCCTTCGCCGGTGCGGGCCGAGACGGCGATGGAGTGCCGCTCGATCCGCAGCAGCCGCTGGAGCACCAGCGGGTCCGCCGCGTCCGCCTTGTTGATCACCACGATCTCGGGCACGTCGACCGCGCCCACATCGCGGATGACCTCGCGCACGGCCGCCAGCTGCTCCTCGGGATCGGGGTGCGCGCCGTCCACCACGTGCAGGATCAGATCGGAGTCACCGACCTCCTCCATGGTGGAGCGGAACGCTTCGACGAGGTGGTGCGGCAGATGCCGTACGAAGCCGACGGTGTCGGCCAGCGTGTACAGCCGCCCGCTGGGCGTCTCGGCCCGGCGCACGGTCGGGTCGAGGGTGGCGAACAGCGCGTTCTCCACCAGCACGCCCGCGCCCGTGAGGCGGTTGAGCAGCGAGGACTTTCCGGCGTTGGTGTACCCGGCGATGGCGACCGAGGGCACCTTGTTGCGGCGGCGCTCCTGGCGCTTGATCTCGCGGCCGGTCTTCATCTCCGCGATCTCACGGCGCATCTTCGCCATCTTCTCGCGGATCCGCCGACGGTCGGTCTCGATCTTGGTCTCACCGGGACCACGGGTGGCCATGCCGCCGCCACCGCTGGACCCGCCGCCGCCCATCTGACGCGACAGCGACTGACCCCAGCCGCGCAGGCGCGGCAGCATGTACTGCATCTGCGCCAGCGAGACCTGCGCCTTGCCCTCACGGGACTTGGCGTGCTGGGCGAAGATGTCGAGGATCAGCGCGGTCCGGTCGACCACCTTGACCTTGACGACGTCTTCGAGGTGGATCAGCTGGCCCGGGCTCAGCTCACCGTCGCAGACCACGGTGTCCGCGCCGGTCTCGAGCACGATGTCCCGCAGCTCCTGCGCCTTGCCGGAGCCGATGTAGGTGGCCGGGTCGGGCTTGTCACGGCGCTGGTAGACGCCGTCGAGCACCAGGGCGCCCGCCGTCTCGGCGAGGGCCGCGAGCTCCGCCAGCGAGTTCTCCGCGTCCTTGAGCGTCCCCGTGGTCCATACGCCGACCAGCACCACACGCTCCAGGCGCAGCTGCCGGTACTCGACCTCGGTGACGTCCTCGAGCTCGGTGGAGAGGCCCGCCACGCGCCGCAGCGCGGCACGCTCGGAGCGGTCCAGCTGTTCGCCGTCGCGCGCTCCGTCGATCTCGTGGCTCCAGGCGACGTCCTCTTCCATCAGGGCATCGGCCCGAAGGCTCTCGGTGCGGTGCGTGTCCGCGAAGCTCTGCTCGTCCTGGGAAGGGGATGAAGAGGAGGTCATTGGATCCTTTACGTCGTTGGAATTCCGGACCGGAATCCGCGCGGGAGTCCGGCTGTGTCGGTCACAACGCGTAATGGGCCCCAATGATTCCCGGAGGAAGGTCCGGCCCCGGCCGCGCCGCCGACGTGAACGATGGTCGCACGGGGCCTCCGGGAGCGTCACCCCGGTTTTCGGGCCCTGCCCGGCCGGGGGCGGGGCCCCGGCCGGCCCCGCCCCCGCGCCCGGCGTCAGGACTTCTTCGGTGTCTGGCTGCGCCAGTCCGGGTGGCCGGGCATCGGCGGCGTCTTCTCCCCGTACAGCCACGCCTTGAAGAACCCGGACAGGTCACGCCCGGCGATCCCTGAGGCCAGCGCGGAGAAGTCGGCGGTCGAGGCGGTGCCGTCCCGGTGGTCGCGCACCCAGTGCCGCTCCAGGCGCTCGAAGGCGCTCGTGCCGATCTCCTCGCGGAGCGCGTAGAGCACCAGGGCGCTGCCGTCGTAGACGACCGGACGGAAGATGCCGATCTTCTGGCCGGGGGCGGCCGCCCGGGGCGCCGCGGGCGGGCCGCCCGCGGCGCGCCAGCCGTCGGACAGGGCGTAGGCGGCCCGCATCCGCTGCTCCATCGGCCGCTTGCCGAATTCTTCGGCATAGCGCGCCTCGTACCAGGTGGCGTGCCCCTCGTTCAGCCAGAGGTCCGACCAGCCGTGCGGCGAGACGCTGTCCCCGAACCAGTGGTGCGCCAGCTCGTGCACCATGACCGAGTCGACGTACCACTCGGGGAATGCCGGCCGGACGAACAGCGACCGCTCGAACAGGGACAGGGTCTGCGTTTCGAGCTCGAAGCCGGTCTCGGCGCCCGCGATCAATACCCCGTACGTCTCGAAGGGGTAGCGCCCGACCTGCCGCTCCATCCACTCGATCTGCCCGGGCGTCTTCTTCAGCCAGGGCTCCAGCTTGGCCTGGTCGGCCGCCGGGACCACGTCGCGGACGGGCAGCCCGTGCGGCCCCTCGCGGTGCAGCACCGCCGAGTGCCCGATCGACACCTGGGCCAGCTCGGTCGCCATGGGGTGGCCGCTGCGGTACGTGGAGACGATCTGCCCGCCGTGGCGCTCGCGCGCGGTGGGCAGCCCGTTGGCCACGACCGTCACGTCCGCCGGCGCGGTCACCCGGAAGGTGAAGTACGCCTTGTCCGAGGGATGGTCGTTGCAGGGGAAGACCCGGTGGGCGGCGTCGGCCTGATTGGCCATCACCAGACCGTCGGTGGTCCGCACCCAGCCGCCGTCGTGCGCCGCGTTCGGGTCGCTGGTGTGCCGTACGACGATGCGCAGGGGTTCGCCGGCGTGGACGGGGCTGTGCGGGGTGAGCACCAGGTCCTCGTCGGCGCTCGCGAACTCCGCCGGCCGCCCGTTGACCTCGACACCGTGCACCGTGCCCCGGGCGAAGTCGAGGTTGATCCGCTCCAGGTCGCCCGTCGCCACGGCGTCGATGGTGGTGACGGCCTCCAACGGTTTCCTGTTGTCGCCCAGATAGGTGAGCCCGATGTCGTACGAGAGCACGTCGTAGCCGGGGTTGCCCAGCGTCGGGAACAGGGGGTCCCCGATTCCCAGGGGCACCGGGGCGGGCAGGGCCGCGGCGACTACGGAGGCCGCGGCTGCGGCCAGCAGCACGGCACGCAGGCGGCGGGAACGGGGGCGGGGGGTGAGCGGCATGCCCTACGGCTACCAGCGCGCGGGGTCGCGGGTCCGCCGACTCGCATGGAGGCCACCCGAACGGGGGCTGGCGGGAGGCGCAGGCCGGACGGTAACCGCCTCGGCTCAGCCCGCGGCCGCCGGATGCTGGGCGCGGCTCACGTCGTAGACCCCCGCCACGTCGCGCATGGTCCGCATGAGGGCGGGCAGACCCGCGGCGTCCGGGAGTTGGAGGGTGTAGGTGTGCCGGACCCGTTGCTCGCTGGGGGGCTCCACGGTCGCGGAGACGATGGCCGCGCCCGCGGTGGCGATGGCCTCGGTGAGGTCGGCCAGGAGGCGGGGGCGCCCGAAGGCCTCGGCGACCAGGGTGACCCTGCACTCCGCGGCGTCCCCCCACCGCACCTCCACGGGTGCGCGGCCCAGGGCCTTCATGCGGGCGACGGCCGGACACTCCTCGCGGTGGACGGTCACCGCCGCCCCGCGCACCGAGAAACCGGTGACCTCGTCGGGCGGCACGGGGGTGCAGCAACCGGCGAGCCGTACGGTCACATCGGGCAGGTCGGTCACCGCGTTGGCGGCCGCGCGCCGGTCGGCCGGGACGTTGACCTGCGGCCGGGGCGCGGCGGCCGGCACCTTGACGCCTTCCGGGTTGGCCGCGAGCCAACCGCTGATCGCGATCCGGGCGGCGGGTGTCCTGGCGTGGTCGAGCCACTCGGAGGAAGGGCCCGAGGTGGCGTCCTGGGCGAGCAGCGGCTGCACGGTGTCGCCGTCGTTCAGGACCGTACTGAGCGTCGCCAGACGGCCGTTGACGCGCGCCCCGATGCAGCTGTGGGCATCCTCGCCGTACTGCGCGTAGGCGGCGTCCACACAGCTCGCGCCGGACGGCAGGACCAGGGTGTGGCCGTCGGCGCTGAAGACCGTGATCTCGCTGTCCCCCGCCAGTTCCTCGCGCAGGGAGGACCAGAAGGTGTCGGGGTCGGGGGCGTTCTGCTGCCAGTCCAGGAGGCGCGAGAGCCAGCCGGGCCGCGTGGGGTCCTCGCGTTCGTCTCCCGGCTGCTGGGCCCCGTCGCCCGGTGCCTGCGCGTACGGGTTGCCGAGTGCGATGACCCCGGCTTCGGCGACCTTGTGCATCTGGTGCGTACGGATGAGGACTTCGGCCACCTCGCCGCCGGGGCCGACGACCGCCGTGTGGAGCGACTGGTACAGGTTGAACTTGGGGGACGCGATGAAGTCCTTGAACTCGGAGACCACCGGCGTGAAACAGGTGTGCAGTTCGCCCAGGACCGCGTAGCAGTCGGCATCCTCGGCGACCAGGACGAGCAGTCGGCCGAAGTCGCTGCCGCGCAGCTCGCCCCGCTTGAGCTGCACCCGGTGCACGGAGACGAAGTGGCGTGGCCTGATCAGGACTTCGGCGTTGATCCCGGCCTCGCGCAGCACACCGCGCACCCCGTCGGCGATGCCGGTGAGCGGGTCGACGGTGCCGGAGTTGGCCGCGATCAGGAGCCTGGTGCGCTCGTACTCCTCGGGGTGCAGGATCGCGAAGACCAGGTCCTCCAGTTCGGACTTGAGGGCCTGGACGCCGAGCCGTTCGGCGAGCGGGATCAGAACGTCCCTGGTCACCTTGGCGATCCGGGCCTGTTTCTCGGGTCGCATCACGCCGAGGGTGCGCATGTTGTGCAGCCGGTCGGCCAGCTTGATCGACATGACGCGTACGTCGTCGCCGGTGGCGACCAGCATCTTGCGGAAGGTCTCCGGCTCGGCCGCGGCTCCGTAGTCGACCTTCTCCAGCTTGGTGACGCCGTCCACCAGATAGGTGACTTCCTCACCGAACTCGGCCCGCACCTGATCGAGCGTCACTTCGGTGTCCTCGACGGTGTCGTGGAGGAGCGAGGCGGTCAACGTGGTGGTCTCGGCGCCCAGTTCGGCGAGGATCAGCGTGACGGCGAGCGGATGCGTGATGTAGGGCTCGCCGCTCTTGCGGAACTGGCCGCGGTGGGACGTTTCGGCGAGCACGTACGCCCGGTGCAGCACGGCCAGGTCGGCGTCGGGGTGGTGGGCCCGGTGGGCGTCGGCCACGTGGCCGATCGCGTCGGGCAGCCGGTCCCGGGAGACCGGGCCGAGCAGTGCCGCGCGACCCAGTCGGCGGAGGTCGATCCGGGGGCGGCCGCGTCGGCGGCTCTGCGCACCAGGATTTGTGGCCTCTGCACTCATGGGGGCACCTCCGGCAGCATCGACCGGTGGTGGAGGGACCGGCGTGCCCCTCCGGACCGGTGCTTGATGCTACCGAGCCCACCACGTGGCGCAGTCCCGCTCTCGCTCAGCGTGAACCGGATCACCCATTCGAGCGAAGGTCCGGGACACAGCCGTTTCGATCCCGACCGCGCCGATCAAGGTGACCCGAGCGCCCTCGCGCGGCGCGGTCAGCCGGCCAGCAACGACGGGTCGATGACGCCCTCGGCGACGATCACCGCGGGCCCGGTCATCTCGATCTCACCGTCCGGGTACTCGGTGATGACCAGGGTGCCGCCGGGCAGGTCGACGGTGTACGTGGCCGGGGTACCGGTGAGCGCCGGGTCGGCCCCGTCCCTGCGGGCGGCCGCGACGGCGACCGCGCAGGCGCCCGTGCCGCAGGAGCGGGTCTCGCCCGCACCCCGCTCGTGGACCCGCATCGCCACGTGCCCGGGGCCGCGGTCCACGACGAACTCGATGTTCACACCGTCCGGGTAGACGTCCGCCGGGCTGAACGGGGGCACCGAACGCAGCTCGCCCGCGTGGTCCAGATCGGCCACGAAGGCGACGGCGTGCGGGTTGCCCATGTTCACGTTGCGCGCGGGCCAGCTGCGGCCGTCCACGCTCACCGTGACCCCGGCCTCGGGGAGCAGGGCGCGTCCCATGGAGACCGTGATGTCACCGCCCTTGGCGAGGTGCACCTTCTTGACGCCGCCCCGGGTGGCGACGGCCAGGTCGCCGTCTTCGACGAGCCCGGCACGCTGCAGATAGCCCGCGAACACGCGCACCCCGTTGCCGCACATCTCGGCGATCGAACCGTCGCCGTTGCGGTAGTCCATGAACCACTCGGCTTCCCCGGCCATGGCCTTCGCCTCCGGGTGGGCCGCGCTGCGCACCACGTGGAGCAGGCCGTCGCCGCCGATTCCGGCCCGGCGGTCGCAGAGCCTGGCGACGGCGGACGCGGGCAGATCGAGGGTGTTGTCCGGGTCCGGGACGATCACGAAGTCGTTCTCGGTCCCGTGGCCCTTGAGGAAGGCGATCGGCGAAGTGTTCACGCGTCAATCGTACGGGGGCGCACCGACAGTCGGCCGGGACGGCCGCCCCGAACCGCGGTCGGGCTCAGCGGAGCCGGGCCACGCGCCAGATCGCGAGGGCGACGACCACGCCGGCGACACCCACGTACAGGGCGAGGACGCGCCAGTCCGGGCGCTCCTTGGAACCCCTGCCGGGCAGCCCCGGCCAGGTGTGGCCGACCCGGCGGGCGGCCATCATGCCCCAGCCCGCCGCGCAGCAGCTGATGAGCAGTCCGAGCATGGCCACGACCGGTCCGCCGTCACCGAACTCGAAGGCCAGCGGGAAGGCGAACATGAGCGAGCCGACCGCCGCGAGCATCACGATGGGGGCGAGCTGCCAGATCCTCAACCGGCGCTGGGGGCGCAGCTCGACCTCGACCTCACCGCCGTCGGACACCGCTCCGACCGAGCCGTCCTCCGGCCCGTCGGGGCTCAGTCCCGAGGCGCCGAGCACGCCGGAGCCGAGTGCCGAGGGCATCGTCCCGGCGGCGTCCGCCGCCCCTTCGGCGGATTCCGCTTGCGCGGGGTTCGGCACCGTCGCACCGTGATCCGTCGAGCCCGGGCGCGCGGCGTCCTGCCGCGATCCTTGCTCTCTGTCCCGAGGGCCGGCCTCCATCGCCACGCGCCCTCCCAACTCGGACTCCACTGGTCGATCGACGTTTGATGATGGCACGCGCAAGAGTGCCGCATTGACCGGCGGAGCGTCCCGATGCCATCACGTGATCAGGCTGTAACCGCTCGTTCGACCAACGCCAGCGCCTGGTGCGGGAGTTCCGCCCGGTGGTCCGCGGCTCCGCTCAACCAGTGGACGCGCGGGTCGCGTCGAAACCAGGAGTCCTGACGGCGTGCGAAGCGCTTGGTGGCGCGCACGGTTTCGGCGCGCGCCTCGTCCTCGGTGCACTCACCGGCGAACGCGGCGAGAACCTGCTGGTAGCCGAGCGCCCGTGAGGCGGTGCGCCCCTCGCGCAGTCCGCGCTCCTCCAGCGCCCGCACCTCGTCGATCAGTCCCGCTTCCCACATCCGGTCGACGCGCACCGTGATCCGCTCGTCGAGCTCCGGCCTGCCGACATCGACACCGATCTGGACGGTGTCGTACACCGACTCGTGGGTGGGGAGGTTGGCCGTGAACGGCCGGCCGGTGATCTCGATCACCTCGAGGGCGCGGACGATGCGGCGGCCATTGCTCGGCAGGATCGCCCGGGCCGCCTCGGGGTCGGCGGCGGCGAGGCGCAGGTGCAGGGCGCCGGGGCCCTCGGCGTCCAGTTCGCTCTCCAGGCGCGCGCGTACGGCCGGGTCGGTGCCGGGGAAGTCCAGCACGTCGATCGCGCCGCGCACATAGAGCCCGGACCCGCCGACGAGGACCGGGGTCCGCCCCTCGGCGAGCAGCCGGTCGATCTCGGCGCGGGCCAGCTTCTGGTAGGTGGCCACGTTGGCCGGTTCGGTCACGTCCCAGATGTCGAGGAGGTGGTGCGGGACGCCGCCGCGCTCGTCGAGCGTCAGCTTGGCGGTACCGATGTCCATCCCCCGGTAGAGCTGCATGGAGTCGGCGTTGACGACCTCGCCGCCCAGCTGCTGGGCGAGGAAGACGCCCAGATCGGACTTTCCGGCCGCTGTCGGACCGACGACGGCGATGACCCGCGGTGCGGGAGCTGCACTTCTCACTGTCACAGTCTCGCAAACCTCCCCGCCCCTCCTCGAACGAGCTACGTGACGGGGCATGGCCGGGTTCGTTGCCTGTTGCGAGGTTCCGAACGCCGGTTTGTTGACCGGTGCCGCCGGGCGACGCAATGAGGCGCTCCGATTGGCACGGGATTTCGCCCACACGAGTACGCTATGGAGTAGATATGGGCGTTTTTTCAAGGTTTCGCCGTAAGGCCGACGAGGCTGTCGCGGAGTCGACCGAGGAAGTGAAGGCCGCCACCCTGACGGCGGACCCGGAGACGGAGACCGAGGGCGACACCGACGCCCCGGCCGACGCCCCGGCGGCCGAGGCTTCCGACGTCGAGGCGGACGAGCGGACCGGGGCGGCGGAGCCCGCCGAGGCCGCGGCGGAGGGGGTCGAGATCCCCAAGCAGCAGTCGGCCGAGGAAGCGGCGGACAACGAGGCCGGCGAAAGCGCTCGGAAGTAGTTTCACAGGGAAGGTGCCCCATGGGTTTCCTGGAGCAATTGAAAGCCAAGCTGGCCCCTGCCAGGGACAAGGTCTCCGACCTCGCGCAGCAGCACGGGGACAAGATCGACCAGGGCCTGGAGAAGGCCGCCAGGCTGGTCGACGAGAAGACCAAGGGCAAGTACAGCGACCAGATCCAGTCAGGTACGGGAAAGGCCAAGGAAGCCCTGGACCGCATGTCCCACAAGGACGACGGGGGCACGCCGCCCGCGTCCACGTCCTGAACCACGCGTGCCGGAGGGCCGTGGAGCTGTCCGCTCCACGGCCCTCCGGCGTGTGCTCGTCCCCTCTGCCAGGTTTCAGGACCAGACGCCGACGAAGTAGCCGACTCCGTACGGCGCGTCCTCATGAAGCAGGCGTCCGGCGAGGCCCGCGTCCCGGGCCGCCCCGGCGAGGACCTGCCAGGGCGCGCGTCCCGCGGCCTTCAGCTCGTACGCCAGCTTGTCGTCCAGGCCCATCAGGGTGCCGGTGTCGGCGGCGCCGAGGGCCGCGGACGCGACCTCGTCGAAGCCGGCGGCCCGCTCGTCCAGGTAGCCCGGCGCCTTCAGGGTGCGGCAGGCGCTGCCGTCGCCCATGACGAGGAGCGCGACCCGGCTGCCCCTGGCGGCCAGTTCCTCTCCGGCGGCGATGCAGAACTTGGGCTCCAGCGTCTCGGCGACGGCAAGTCCCTCGACGGGCGCGTCCGCCCACCCGGCCCGTTCCAGGAGCCAGGCGCCCACCGTGAGCGACAGCGGAAGCTGCTGCTCCCCGGCTTCGCCCGGCCCGAGGCGTACGGACACGTCCACGCCGTACCCGGCGAACGAGCCAACTGCCCCTTGCCGGAAGGCGCCCCCGTGCTCCGCGGGGCCGACCACGACCAGGAGGTCGGGCCGGGACGCGGCGAGGACGCCGACGGCATCGGCGCAGGCGTCGCGCGCCGCGTCGAGTTCCGGCGCGGCACCGGCGGCGACCTCCGGCACGAGAAGAGGCGGGCAGGGGCAGACAGCGGCGGCTACGAGCATGATCCGCAGCCTAGTCCGCTTCCGGCGCCCCGGCCCTGCGGTCCGGGATCAGAGCACCGAACAGCCGCCGGTGGGCTCCGGGAGCGGCGCGGGAACGCCGATCGACGGCAGGCCGAGCATCACACCGGCGGGCTTCTGCGCGGGCGCGGCGTTGCGCTTCTCCCAGGCGTCGCCCGCGCGGGTCCGGCGTACGGCCGTCGTCGGGCCCTCGGCGAGCAGGTGGTGCGGGGCGGCGTAGGTGATCTCGACGGTCACCACGTCGCCCGGGCGCACCTCTTCGTCCGGCTTGGTGAAGTGCACCAGGCGGTTGTCGGGGGCGCGGCCGGAGAGGCGCTGCGTGGAGCCGTCCTTGCGGCCCTCGCCCTCGGCGACCATGACCTCCAGGACGCGACCGACCTGCTTCTTGTTCTCCTCCCAGGAGATCTCCTCCTGAAGGGCGGACAGGCGCATGTAGCGGTCCTGCACGACCTCCTTGGGAATCTGCCCGTCCATGGTCGCCGCCGGGGTCCCGGGGCGCTTGGAGTACTGGAAGGTGAACGCGTTCGCGAAGCGGGCCTCGCGGACCGTGTGCATGGTCTGCTCGAAGTCCTCCTCGGTCTCGCCGGGGAAGCCCACGATGATGTCGGTGGAGATGGCGGCGTGCGGAATGGCGGCACGCACCTTCTCGATGATCCCGAGGAAACGCTCCTGCCGGTACGAGCGGCGCATCGCCTTGAGCACTGTGTCCGAACCGGACTGCAGGGGCATGTGCAGCTGCGGCATCACGTTCGGGGTCTCGGCCATCGCGGCGATCACGTCGTCCGTGAAGTCACGCGGGTGCGGCGAGGTGAAGCGGACCCGCTCCAGGCCCTCGATGGTGCCGCAGGCGCGCAGCAGCTTGCTGAAGGCCTCCCGGTCACCGATGTCCGAACCGTAGGCGTTGACGTTCTGCCCGAGCAGCGTGATCTCGGAGACGCCCTCGGCGACCAGCGCCTCGATCTCGGCCAGGATGTCGCCGGGACGGCGGTCCTTCTCCTTGCCGCGCAGCGCCGGGACGATGCAGAAGGTGCACGTGTTGTTGCAGCCCACCGAGATGGACACCCAGGCCGCGTACGCCGACTCGCGGCGGGTCGGCAGCGTGGACGGGAACGCCTCCAGGGACTCGGCGATCTCGACCTGCGCCTCCTCCTGGATGCGGGCGCGCTCCAGGAGCACCGGCAGCTTGCCGATGTTGTGCGTGCCGAAGACGACATCGACCCAGGGGGCCCGCTGCACGATGGTGTCGCGGTCCTTCTGGGCGAGGCAGCCGCCGACGGCGATCTGCATGCCGGGCCGCTTCGTCTTCATCGGGGCGAGCCTGCCGAGATTGCCGTACAGCTTGTTGTCGGCGTTCTCCCGCACCGCGCAGGTGTTGAAGACGACGACATCGGCATCACCGTCGGCGCCCTCGGGCGCGCGGACATAACCGGCCCCCTCAAGGAGGCCGGACAGCCGCTCGGAGTCGTGGACGTTCATCTGGCACCCGTAGGTGCGCACCTCGTAGGTCTTCGCACTCATCTCGTACACCAGGGTACGGGGCCCGCCACCCCCTGGTCCTCGCGGGCGATGAACTGGCAGGATCCAGCCATGCTCCCCGCTCTGTCCCGGCTCGCCCGCAACCGCGTCCTGCAAGGGTCCGCGGCCGCCGTGGTGGCCGTCGGGCTGCTCGTGTGGTGGCTCTTTCCCTTCGGCAGCCCGTCGCCCGCGGGGACCATCGACTTCAGCACGGGCGTGCGCACCGGGGTCTACCAGCGGTACGGCGAGCTGCTGGAGCAGGCACTCGCGAGCGATCTCCCGGACGTGCACGTCAATCTCCGCACGAGCCAGGGCTCGCAGCAGAACCTGGAGCGCCTGGCCGACGGGATCTCCGACTTCACCGTCGCCACGGCGGACTCCGTCGACAAGTTCCGCCGGGACAACAAACCGGGCGCGGACCGGCTGCGCGGCTGCGCCCGGCTGTACGACGACTACGTGCAGCTGGTGGTGCCCCAGGACTCCCCGGTGCGCTCCGTCGCGGACCTGCGCGGCAAGCGGGTCGCCGTCGGGCAGGACGGTTCCGGGGTACGCCTGCTCGCCGAGCGCCTGCTCCCGGCCGCCGGACTCAACCCGCGGAAGGACATCACCCCCATCCCCGCGGGCATCGACACCATGCCCGACCTGCTGCGGAACAAGCAGATCGACGCCTTCTTCTGGTCCGGGGGGCTGCCGACAACGGCCGTCCTCAAACTCTCCGAGGCGTACCCGATCCGGTTGATCCCGCTCGCGGATCTGGTGTCGGCCCTGCACAAGGCGGACGGCAGCACCGGCTACTACCGGGCGGCGACCATGCCCGCCGACGCCTACCCCAAGGCCCAGCGGGGAGTCCCGGTGCCGACCATCGCCGTGGCGAACCTGCTCGTCACCACCGACCGCACGAACGCCGCCCTGACCGAGGGCTTCACCCGCACGGTCATAAACAGCCGCGACCGCATTGGACGCGAGGTGCACGCGGCCCAGCTGGTGGACCTCCGCACGGCGATCTACACGGATCCGCTGCCGCTGCACGACGGGGCGCGGGACTACTACCGGTCGGTCAAGCCGTGACCGTTTGACCGTCGGTCGTCGGTCGTCGGTCGTCGGTCGTCGGTCGTCGGTCGTCGGTCGTCGGTCAGATGATGACCGCTGAACTCTGATCTCCGATCTCTGAAATCTGTCAGCCGTCAGCCGTCAGCCGTCAGCCGTCAGCCGTCAGCCGTCAGCCAGAGGATGACCGCTGACATTTGAAATCTGTCAGCCGTCGACCCAACACCCCGCCGCGCACGACGACCTCCCGCCCTCACGCCCCCGGTTGCGTACGCGGCACCGTGACGGTCACGCGCAGGCCGTGCGGGGTGTTGTGGGCGTAGGCGATGGTTCCGCCGCCTGCCGCGAGCAGGGCGCGGGAGATGGAGAGGCCGAGGCCGGAGCCCTTGACGTTCTGGTGGCGGCCCGCTCGCCAGAAGCGGTCGCCGATGCGGCCCAGTTCCTCGTCCGAGAGGCCAGGGCCGAGGTCGGTCACCGTCACGGTGGCCCTGGGGCCGTCGACCGCGACGGTGACCCGCACGTCCTCGCCTTCCGGGGTGAACTTCAGCGCGTTGTCGATCACGGCGTCCAGGGCACTGGAGAGCGCCACCGGGTCCGCCCAGCCGGTGGCCGCGGCCGAGCCGTCCGCGATCAGGCGTACGCCCTTGTCCTCGGCGAGCGGCCGCCACGCGGCGACCCGCTCCCCCACCAGTGCCCCGATGTCGGTGAGTTGGAGGTCGGCCGCGGCGTGTTCGGCCAGCGCGAGGCCCAGCAGGTCGTCGAGCACCTGGGCGAGGCGCTTGCCCTCCGTGCGTACCGAGGCGATCTCCTCGTTCCCTTCCGGGAGTTCGAGTGCGAGGAGCTCGATGCGGAGCAGCAGGGCGGACAGCGGGTTGCGCAGTTGGTGCGAGGCGTCGGCGACGAAGGCGCGCTGCTGTTCGAGCACCTCTTCGACGTTGTCGGCCATCTCGTTGAACGAGTGGGCCAGCCTTCGGAGTTCCGGGGGCCCGCCGGCCGCCGCGACGCGCGAGTTCATGCGTCCGGTCGCGATGTCGTGGGTGACGGCGTCCAGGACGCGTACGGGCCTGAGCACCCAGCCGGTCAGCCGGAACGCCGCGCCGACCGCGAGCAGCATGGCCGCGAGCTCGCCCGCTCCGATGAGGAGCCAGCCGTGCAGGGTGCCGGACCGCATGCTTCCGGTGGGTGACTCGGTGACCACGACCGCGATCACATCGCCCTCGCGCACCACGGGCGAGGCCACCACCAGACGGCCTCGCTGCCAGGGCCACACCTGGGCCGGGTCGTGGCTGCGGCGTCCAGCGAGGGCCTCGTGGAAGGCCATGTAGCCCTCGCCCCTGTCGGGCATGTGCCAGCCGTGGGGGGCGCTCGCCATGGCCGTGCCGTTGCGGAAGAACACGCCCGCGTTGATCCCGTACAGGGTCGAATAGCGGGTGAGCTCCTCCTCCAGCGTGGTCAGGCGTTCCGCGCTGTTGGTGTCGTTGCCGTCGGGGGCCGTGACGAACTGGGCCAGCGCGGCGAAGCGCGCCGTGTCGTCGATGCGGTCCACGACCACCCGCTGCTGCTGCGCGCGGGCCACGCTCAGGGCGAGCGGAAAGCCGAACGCGACCAGTACGAGCGCGAGCAGGAAGATGAGGAGCGGGAGAAGGCGGGTGCGCACCGGGGCTCTCGGACCTCAGTGGGCGGCCGGCGCGACGAGCCGGTAGCCGACGCCGCGCACGGTCTCGATCAGTGCAGGCATGCGCAACTTGGAGCGCAGGGAGGCGACGTGCACTTCGAGGGTGCGGCCGGTCCCTTCCCAACTGGTGCGCCACACCTCACTGATGATCTGTTCCCGGCGGAACACGACGCCTGGCCGCTGGGCCAGCAGCGCGAGCAGGTCGAACTCCTTGCGGGTCAGCTGCACGCTCTCGCCGTCGACGCTGACCCGGCGGGTGGGAAGTTCGATCTGCACGCGGCCTAGCCGCAGTTCGGCCTCGACGGACTCGGGCCGGGCGCCCGGCGGCGGGCGCCGGATCACCGCGTGGATACGGGCGATGAGTTCGCCGGTGTCGTACGGCTTGACCACGTAGTCATCGGCGCCCAGGTTCAGGCCGTGGATGCGCGAACGGACGTCGGCGCGGGCGGTCACCATGATCACTGGGGTGGCGGTGCGCTTGCGGATCTTGCCGCAGACCTCGTAGCCGTCCTGGTCGGGCAGCCCGAGGTCGAGCAGGACCACACCGAAGGGCGGTTTGGCACTGCGGTCGTCAGGAAGGAGGGCCTGGAGCGCCTCCTCGCCGTTGCGGGCGTGCTTCACCTCGAAGCCGTGCTTGCCGAGCACGGCGGACAGGGCGGCGGCGACATGGTCGTCGTCCTCGACGAGCAGCAGTCTCATGGCCCCCCTTCCTGGATTTCGCGGACGTTCCCCGGCCCACAGGCCTGAACGATCATCGGCCGCGTCACGGCATGTACCCCCGAATCCATGCCCATGGGCGCCACTTCGGTCAAGGGGGCGCCCGCCCTTGCGCACCATCCGTTACGGAGCCGGTATTCCCCCGGGGTGCCCGCTCACCCAGAGTGCTTCCACGCAACCGGATCGTTATGCTCAAGTTCCGCTCAGATGTAATGACGCTGGTCACGACTCCCCACTACGGTCCTCCCCAACCGAGGAGGACGGAGCAAGAAGCCGATGAGCGGAGTATCAGTGGCCAAGGGGACCGAGGACGCCGTACCCGCGTCGGGTGACCTGGTCGTGCTGAACAACGTCAACAAACACTTCGGCGCGCTGCATGTGCTCCAGGACATCGACCTGACCATCGCCCGTGGCGAGGTCGTCGTCGTCATCGGGCCCTCAGGGTCCGGGAAGTCCACGCTGTGCCGCACCATCAACCGCCTGGAGACGATCGATTCCGGGGCGATCTCGATCGACGGCAAGCCGCTGCCCCAGGAGGGCAGGGAGCTGGCGCGGCTGCGTGCCGATGTCGGCATGGTCTTCCAGTCGTTCAACCTCTTCGCGCACAAGACGGTGCTGGAGAACGTGATGCTGGGCCAGGTGAAGGTCCGCAAGGCCGACAAGCAGGAGGCCGAGCAGAAGGCCCGCACCCTGCTCGACCGGGTCGGCGTCGGTACCCAGGCCGACAAGTACCCGGCGCAGCTCTCCGGAGGCCAGCAGCAACGCGTCGCGATCGCCCGGGCGTTGGCGATGGACCCGAAGGTGATGCTCTTCGACGAGCCCACGTCGGCGCTCGACCCCGAGATGATCAACGAGGTCCTCGAGGTCATGCAGCAGCTGGCGCGGGACGGGATGACCATGGTCGTCGTCACCCACGAGATGGGCTTCGCCCGCTCCGCCGCGAACCGGGTCGTCTTCATGGCCGACGGCAAGATCGTCGAAGAGGCCACGCCGGACCAGTTCTTCAGCAACCCGCGCAGCGACCGGGCCAAGGACTTCCTGTCGAAGATCCTGCACCACTGACGACCGTCGGCCGGCAGACACCGACTGGCCGACGGCAGCCGACAGATGACGGATGGCGGATGCCGGGATGTCAGACGGCAGATGCCGGACATCGACCGGCTGCCTGACGGCCGACGTCCGCCGGGCCGACGGCTACCGCCCGACGCCCGCCGTCCGGCGGCCGACGCCTGACAGTCACCGGATCGCAACTGTCAGATGGCAGATAAGAGATGACAGACGGCAGAGGTCCGATGTCAACTGACTCTCGACGCCTGGCAATTGTCGGCCGACCGATGACGACCAACGACCCACGACGCAAGGAATGTTCGCCATGATGCTCCGCAAGTCCGCCGCCGTCGCGGCGATCGCCGCGCTCGCCCTGACCGCGACCGCCTGTGGCGGCAAGTCCGGCTCCGCCGGTGACAAGCAGTCGGCCCAGCCGGGCTCCAGCGGCGCACCGCAGCTGCCGACCTACACCGTCGCCTCGAACGTCACACTCGACTCGGCGACCTTCAAGGCGGCCAAGTCGCGCGGCAAGCTGATCATCGGCTCCAAGGCCGACCAGCCCTACCTCGGCTTCGAGGACCAGTCGACCAAGGAGCGCTCCGGCTTCGACGTCGAGATCGCCAAGATGATCGCCGCCGACCTGGGCTTCAAGGCCGACCAGATCGAGTGGAAGACCGTCGACTCCGGCGTGCGCGAGACCGCGATCTCCAAGGGACAGGTCGACTACTACGTCGGCACCTACACGATCAACGACAAGCGCAAGAAGCTCGTCGGCTTCGCCGGCCCGTACTACAAGGCCGGTGCCGACCTGCTCGTCCGCAAGGACGACACCTCCATCACCGGCAAGGACTCCGTCAAGGGCAAGAAGGTCTGCTCGATCGTCGGCTCCACGCCGCTGCAGGAGATCAAGAAGCCCGAGTACGGCGCCTCCGTCGTCGAGCTCTCCAAGTACTCGGACTGCGTGCAGCAGCTCCTGTCCAAGCAGGTCGACGCGGTCACCACCGACGACGCGATCCTCAAGGGCTACGCCGCCAAGAACTCCGGCAAGCTCCGGGTGGTCGGCAAGCCGTTCACCGAGGAGCCGTACGGCATCGGCATGAACAAGGACGACAAGGCGCTGCGCGACTTCATCAACGCCGCCCTCGAGAAGCACGAGCAGGACGGCACCTACAAGAAGATCTACGACGCCACGCTCGGCCTGTCCGGCTCCACCTACCAGGCCCCGCCGGCCGTCGTCCGCTACTGATCGACGCCGCTTGAAGCGCCCCGTACCCGGTACGGGGCGCCAAGGCCCTGCCGCCACCCGATGACCCAGCCGCTGCCCGCCGACGCGGAGACCTCATGAACGTACTGCTCGACCATTTCGCGGACTTCCGCGACGGCTTCATAGGCACCGTGGAGATCACGGCCATCAGCTCGGTCATCGCCCTGGTGCTCGGCCTGCTGCTCGCCGGATTCCGGGTCTCTCCCGTGCCGCCGCTGCGCTTCTTCGGCACCGCCTGGGTGACGCTGCTCCGCAACACCCCGCTGACGCTGCTGTTCCTGGTCTTCTTCTTCGTCGTACCGGAGATCCTCTTCCCCGGGATGAGCCCGTTCCTGCTGGGTTCGCTCGCGCTCGGCTTCTACACCGCGTCGTTCGTCTGCGAGGCCGTCAGGTCCGGTATCAGCACGGTGCCGCTGGGCCAGGCCGAGGCCGCGCGGTCGATCGGCATGAGCTTCACGCAGACCCTGCGCATCATCGTGCTGCCGCAGGCGACGCGGACGGTCATCCCGCCACTGAGCTCCATCTTCATCGCCCTCACCAAGAACTCGGCGATCGCCGGCGCCTTCAGCGTCACCGAACTGTTCGGCTGGCAGAAACTGATGAGTGACCAGGGATATGACATTGTCCCCGTCTTCCTCTGGGTGGCTCTCGGCTATCTGATCGTCACCTTCGCCATCAGCGGTCTCTTCCGCCTGCTTGAGCGCCGTATGGAGGTCGCCCGATGAGCGCCAGCGTTCTCTACGACGCCCCCGGCCCCAAGGCCGTCGTACGCAACCGGATCTACGCCGTCATCGGCACCCTCGCGCTCCTCGCCCTGATCGCCGTCGCGATCGTCCGGCTCTCGGACAAGGGCGACCTCGACTACGCGATGTGGGACATCTTCAACTACGCGGGCATCCGGCAGAACATCGCCGACGCGGTCCTCGCCACCCTCAAGGCGTTCGGCCTCGCCGCCGTGGGTTCGCTGGTGCTCGGCGTGCTGCTCGCGGTGGCCCGGCTCTCCGACCACAAGCCGGTCCGCTGGGCCGCAACCGCCTTCATCGAGCTGTTCCGTTCCATCCCGCTGCTCATCACGATCTACGCGGTCTGGGTCGGGTTCCTCACCGACTACTCGATGTGGGCGCTGGCCCTCGGCCTGTCGATCTACAACGGCTGTGTCCAGGCCGAGGTGCTGCGCGCGGGCGTCAACTCCGTCCCCAAGGGACAGCGCGAGGCGGCGTACGCGCTGGGCATGAGCAAGACGCAGGTCATGACCAGCGTCCTCATGCCGCAGGCCGTCCGGGCGATGCTGCCGACGATCATCAGCCAGCTCGTCGTCACCCTCAAGGACACCTCGCTCGGCTTCATCATCCTGTACCCGGAGCTGCTCCAGACCGCGCGTCTGATCGCGAGCAACACCCAGGTGAACGGCCAGTACCCGTACGTCTCGACCATCGTCGTCATCGGCTCCATCTACGTGGCGATGTGTCTGGTGCTCTCCGCGCTCGCCACCTGGATCGAGAAGCGCGGTCGCCGGGCGAAGACGGGCATCGCCATGGGAGCGGCCGCCGCGCCGATCGCAGGCGCCGGCACCGGCACCGCCCTTGCTGCCGAAGGGGCCGATGGTCCCGACGTGGCGCCCGCGTCGACGAACTGACGGCATATGAGGCAGTGACGTTCGCGTCGCTGCCTCCGTCACTTGACGCAAGCACGCGCAGTGGGTTGCATACGTTCTGTGATCGTGCACCGGGTTCCTCGCGCCACCTGCAAGCCGTCCCGACCCGTGTCGGGAGCCACGCCGTGGACCCGGTGATCGTCGTCGGCGCCGGTCCGGTCGGACTGGCGCTGGCACTCTCCCTCGCCGCCCAGGGCGTGCCCTCCGTGGTCCTCGACGAAGGCCAGGGCGACGACGAAGCCCGTCCGGTCCGCACCGTCGTACTGCGCCCGGACACCGCCTCGTTCGTGGCGGGCCTCAGCGGCACCACGGTGCGCGACGCGGGCACCCGCTGGGTCGCCTGGCGGTCCATGCGGCGCGGCCGACTGCTGCGCCACGTCGCGTTCGGCGAGACCCCGGACGCGGACCCGTCCCCGGTCCACCTGCCGCAGCACGCCCTGACGCGCGGGCTGCGCGACGCCCTTGCCGCGTCCGGTCTCGTACGCGTGGTCACGCAGAGCCGCGTCGACGCGCTGGAACAGGACACGGCAGGCGTCTCGGTCCACACCTCCGGCCCCGGCGGAACCTGGTGGCGCGGCAGCTACGTCATCGGCTGCGACGGCGCCCGCTCCACCGTCCGCAAACTGCTCGACATCCGCTTCGCCGGCCGTACGGCGGTGGAACGCCAGGCCGTCGTGGCCCTGCGCACCGAACTCCCTTGGCCGGGTGAGGCGTTGCTCCACCGGCTTCCGCCGTGGCGCGCCAGTGGCGACGAGGTGACGGCCCGCCCGCTCCGGGACGGAGTCTGGCGCCTGGACTGGCTGCTCCCGCCCCGCGCCGAACTGGTCACGCCCGACGCCCTGGTGGGCCGTGTCCGGGACACGCTGGCGGGCTGGTGCGGGTCGACACCGGCGTACGAGCTCCTCGACACCGGCGTCCACACCGTGCACCACCGCCTGGCACGGCGCTGGAGGGTGCGCCGCGCGTTCCTGGCCGGGGACGCCGCGCACCTCGTCGGCGCGCTCGGCACGCAGGCGCTGGACGAGGGTATGCGGGACGCGCAGAACCTCGCCTGGAAGCTGGCCCAGGCCTGGCACCACGGTGCCTCGGAGGCACTCCTGGACAGCTACCAGACGGAACGGCGGGCAGCGGTCGCGGCCCGGCTGCGCGCGGCCGACCAGTCCCTGCCGATCCTGCGCGGCGGCGCCGGGCCGCGCGGCTGGATTCCGGGCGCCGCACGCGGCCACGACGCCCTCGTGACCGACGGCCACCTGGGGCGCGGACCGCTCGGCGCGCCCCCCGCCTACCCGCACTCCCCCCTCATGCCCCCCTACGCCGAGTCGCACATCCCGGTGGGCACGCAACTCGGCGCACCCGTCGCCGACGTGGGCGTCACGGCCCCCGACGGCTCGACCGTGACCCTGCGGGACCGGCTCGGCAAGGGCAGGCTCCTGGTGGTCCTGGTCGCGCCGGGCACCGGCGTGTGGGACCGCCGCCACTGGCTCACGGCCGGCATCATGCCGCGCCTGACCGCCGCGGTGTCGTCCCTGCCCCTGGACGCCGAACTCCTGGTCGCCGAGGACTATCCCGGAGCCCCCGCCCACGCCGTCCTGCTCGTGCGCCCCGACGGGCACTTGGTCGCGGCGTTCAACGGCGTACAGCCCGCCCATCTGCGCGCCGCGGCCGACGCGGTACGAGGCGGAACGGGGAGGGGCGATGCCGGCGGGGGTGTTGAGGACGCTGATGCGAGTGCTGGCGCCGCAGCAGATGCGGCGGAGGCGGAGGCGGAGGGGCGGACAGTGGACGTCAACTGACCTCTGTCAGCGGTCGGTTGAGGTCTGGCGGAGCCTGGTTGATATCTGTCAGCCGTTGGCTGGTGCCTGTCATCTGACGGCGGCCAACTGACGTCTGGCATCTGACATCTGCCATTGGCCACCGGCGACCGGCGACCGGTCGCGCGACGGCTGACGGCTGACGGCTGACGGCTGACGGCTGACGGCTGACGGCTGACGGCTGACGGCTGACGGCTGACGGCTGACGGCTGACAATCAACGACTGGCGGACGGCCAACCGCACCCAACACCCCACCACCCCCTACCCGCCTCCGATAGCCGCCATCTGAACACCGATTGACCGACACCATCTCGCATGGTCTACTCCGGAGCGTGACCGACACCGATGTGCGCCTGTGGCGGAGGGTCCATATGGACCTCGTCCGCTATGCGGGCTGCGTGTGTCGTCCGTCCTGCTGATTCGCCTTCTTCCTTCGCGCCGTGCCGCCGCGCCCCTGTGTCGCCGACGGCCGTACGCGCGCATTCGCGAACTTCCTCAGGACGGTCTGCCGTGTCGCTCTCCGTAAGTACCCCTGTCCCCCTCGCCCCTGGCCCCGACTCGGGCCTCGGCTCCGGCTCCGCTCCGACCGAAGCCGAGTTGCTCGACTTCGTTCGACGTACCGCCGCGGACTCCGCACTGGTCGCCTCGTTGCCCCTCGACGCGGAGGGCCGTACCTGGATTCGCCTAGACGGGCCGAGTGGCAGCGAAGCCTGGTTGATCGGCTGGCCGCCGGGGACCGGCACCGGGTGGCACGATCACGGCGGCTCCCACGGTGCCTTCGCCACCGCGTCCGGCGCGCTGCGCGAGGACTCGCTGGCGGCCCGGCTGCCCACCGAGGGCTGGAAGACCCTGGAACTGGCCGAAGGGCTCGACCGTTCAAGGGAGTTGGGGGCCGGGAAGGGGCGGGCGTTCGGGCCGCATCATGTGCACGAGGTGCGGAACGAGTCGGGCACCGAGCATGCGATCTCCGTGCACGCCTACTATCCGCCGCTTCCGCTCATCCGGCGCTACAGCCGCACGGGCGCGGTGCTCCGCATCGAACAGGTCGAGCGTCCGGAGGACTGGCAGTGAGCGCGGAACGTACCCAACCGGTCGGCATCGACGCTCTCCTCGACCGGGTCAGGGCCGACCTCGACCGGGTGACCGCCGAGGAAGCCTTCGCGGAAGCAGCGGACGGCGCCCTCCTGGTGGACATCAGGTATGCGGCGCTGCGAGACCGGGACGGGCTGATTCCCGGAGCCCTGGTGGTCGAGCGCAACGAACTGGAATGGCGGCTCGATCCGCAGGGCAGCCACCGCGCCGCCGAGGCGACCGGCCACGATCTGCGGGTGGTGGTGATCTGCAACGAGGGATACGCCTCATCGCTCGCGGCAGTGTCGCTACGGCAGTTGGGACTGCACCGGGCGACCGACCTGATCGGCGGCTACCAGGCGTGGCGCGCGGCCGGTCTGCCGATCACCGCTCCAGCCACAGATCCGGTCACCACTGCGGTCGACTGATCCGCCCGGGCACAGCGGCGCCCCTGGTCGACCGACCAGGGGCGTACGCGTCCAGGCCGAAGGCCACACGCCACCCCCGCAAGTCACACCTCGGGGATGAGCCCTCACAAGTCACACCTCACGGGCCATGCCTCGCAGGCCACACCGCGCGTGCCCCGCCTCGCCCACGCCGGTCATGACCTGCGCATCGCATGCCGCGGCCCCGCCCAGCACCCCGTCGACCATCGGCTCAAGCGGCGTACGCCTCACATCTCGTACAGATCGTCCGCGTTTTCGCCCTCCTGCTCCAGGGCCTGGCGGACCACTCTCAGGGCCATGCCCTCCGGGTACCCCTTGCGGGCCAGCATCCCGGCGAGGCGGCGGATCCGGCGGTCGCGGTCCAGGCCTCGGGTGGAGCGGAGCTTGCGCGCCACCAGTTCGCGTGCCGTGTCCTCCTCCTGGTCGGAGTCGAGCTGGGCGACGGCCTCGTCGATGACCGAGGAGTCCACACCCTTGGTGCGCAGCTCGCGTGCAAGCGCGCGGCGCGCGAGGCCGCGCCCGTGGTGGCGGGACTCCACCCAGGCGTCGGCGAACGCCGCGTCGTTGATCAGTCCGACTTCCTCGAACCGGGAGAGGACCTCCTCGGAGACCTCATCGGGGATCTCCCGCTTCTTCAGGGCGTCGGCGAGCTGTTTGCGGGTCCGGGGGGTCCCGGTGAGCAGGCGCAGACAGATGGCCCGCGCCCGCTCGGCCGGGTCCTGCGGCGGCGGCTCCTTCTCGGCCCTCGACGAGTCGGTGCCGTCGCCCGTTCCATCCGGGCCGCCCCGTCGGGAGCGGGTCCTCTTCGGACCCGGCTCCTCGGGGTCGGCCCATTCGGTCCTGCGGGTCACCGCTAGCTCTTGGCAGCGGCGGCCTTGGCCGTCTTGGCCTTGGTGACAGGGGCCGGCACAGCGGCCGTGTCCGCCGCCGGGGCGCTCTCGCCGGAGGCGTCCTTGCCGGGCTCGGCCGTCGGCTCCTCCGGCCGGACACCGACGCCCAGCTTCTCCTTGATCTTCTTCTCGATCTCGTTGGCGAGATCGGGGTTGTCCTTCAGGAAGTTACGGGCGTTCTCCTTGCCCTGGCCGAGCTGGTCGCCCTCGTACGTGTACCAGGCACCTGCCTTGCGGACGAAGCCGTGCTCGACGCCCATGTCGATCAGGCCGCCCTCGCGGCTGATGCCCTGGCCGTACAGGATGTCGAACTCGGCCTGCTTGAAGGGCGGCGCGACCTTGTTCTTGACGACCTTGACGCGGGTGCGGTTGCCCACCGCGTCCGTGCCGTCCTTGAGCGTCTCGATGCGGCGGATGTCGAGACGTACCGAGGCGTAGAACTTCAGCGCCCGGCCACCGGTCGTGGTCTCCGGGGAGCCGAACATCACGCCGATCTTCTCGCGGAGCTGGTTGATGAAGATCGCGGTGGTCTTGGACTGGTTGAGCGCGCTGGTGATCTTCCGGAGCGCCTGGCTCATCAGGCGGGCCTGCAGACCCACGTGCGAGTCACCCATCTCGCCCTCGATTTCCGCGCGCGGCACCAGGGCCGCCACGGAGTCGATGACGATCAGGTCGAGCGCACCGGAGCGGACCAGCATGTCGACGATCTCCAGCGCCTGCTCGCCGTTGTCCGGCTGCGACAGGATGAGGTTGTCGATGTCGACGCCGAGCTTCTTCGCGTACTCGGGGTCGAGGGCGTGCTCCGCGTCCACGAACGCCACCGCGCCGCCGGCCTTCTGGGCGTTGGCCACCGCGTGCAGCGTCAGGGTCGTCTTGCCGGAGGACTCCGGGCCGTACACCTCCACCACGCGGCCGCGCGGCAGACCGCCGACGCCGAGCGCCACGTCGAGCGCGGTCGACCCGGTGGGGATGACCTCGATGGGCTCATTCGGCCGCTCGCCCAGGCGCATCACCGCGCCCTTCCCGAATTGCCGTTCAATCTGTGCGAGCGCGGCGTCGAGCGCCTTCTCGCGGTCAGTTCCTGCCATGGGTTCCACCCGATTTGCTTGAGTCGATCGCTTCACGTCAAAGACGCTAACCCCTGCCACTGACAATGGGCCCCGACGTCCTTCCAGCCTGTGGATAACTCCACGGGAATCGCGGTGGAACCCGTGCGAACACAGGGCCGGAACCCCATGAGAATGGATGTTCGATTTCGGTGTCAAGCGCACCACGCGGGTCGGAACACCCCGTTCCGGCCCGCCCTCCGTGCTCCTCCGGCTCGATCGGGCCCCCACTACACACGCCGCGGCGCGCACATGGCCGACCCTGCGACGGGTACTTCCCCTCGCGTACGGGGAGGTCGCGGAGACGGCCGGAGAGCGAGGAGTTCGACATGATCCGAAAACTGCAGATGGTCGCGCTGGACTGCGCCGACCCGGTACGGCTCGCTGAGTTCTACGCGCAGCTGCTGGGTGGCCGGGTGGTGGTGGACCAGGACGACGAGGACTGGGTGGAGGTGCACGGGTTCGAGGGGATACCACTGGCCTGTCAGCGGGTGGACGGCTACCGGCCGCCCGAGTGGCCCGGCCAGCGGCACCCGCAACAGCTTCACCTGGACTTCGACGTAGACGACCTCGACGGGGAGGAGAAGCGGGCGCTCGCCCTCGGCGCGACGCTGCTGGAGCGGACGGACCAGCTCCGCCCGGAGGCCAACTGGCGGGTCTTGGCGGACCCGGCGGGCCACCCCTTCTGCCTCTGCTTCCACTGAGCCCGCTCGTACCGGGCAACCCACTCGCGGCAAGCAGCCCGCCCCCTCCCCGACTCACCCCAGGGTGAACCTCAGCAGGGCGGCGACGGCCACCGCGCCCAGCAGGGCGACCGGCAGGGGCGCGCGGGCGAGCCGCAGGGCGACGGCGGCGGCGAGACCGGCCAGCGCCGTGCCGTCGACGGCGGCCCACCGCGCCCCCGCCACCTCCACGACGACGAACCCGGCGAGCAGGGAAGGGGCGAGGAGGGCGAGCACCGAGCGCGTACGGACCGGGAGTTCACGGCCGCCGAGCAGCGCCGGGCCGACGCCCTTCAGGACGAAACTGAGCACCGCCACGGCGCCGATGGCCGTCCAGAGCATCATCGCGAGGCCTCCTTCGTGCCGGTCCGCTCCACCGGGCCCGAACCGGTCGGCGCCGCGACCGGGCGGCGGGCCTGCACGAGGAAGGCGGCCGCCGCGGCCCCGATCAGGGCCGGGCCGCTCGGCAGCACGTAGAGCAGCGCCCCCGCGATCACCGCGCCCAGGACCGCGGGCAGCCGGCCCGCGCGGTTTCTGCGCACCTCGTCGAGGAGCAGGACCACGAACAGCCCTGGCGTGAGCACGTCGAGGCCGAGGGTGTGCAGGAGGGCGGGGTCGGGCGCCACCGCGACGCCCAGGGCGGTGCCCGCCACCCAGGCGGGCCACTGTGCGGCGGTCGCGCCGAAGAGGAAGGGGCGGTCGAACCGTCCGCCGCCCAGGTGCGCGGCGGCCCACGACCCGTCGACCACGGCCTGCCCCTCCAGGGCGCGGCGCAGCCGGCCGCCGCGCAGATCCCGGGCGACGGCTATGCCCATGGGGACGAATCTGACGTTGACCAGCGCCGCGGCGGTCACGGCCGCGATCACTCCGCCGCCCGCCCCGAGCGTCGCGGCCAGCGCGAACTGCGCCGAGCCGGAGAAGACGATCAGCGAGCAGACGATGGGGGCGACCGGCCCCCAGCCCTGCGCCTGGCTGATCGCACCGAAGCTGATGGCCAGCAGGAACGACGCCGTCGCCAGCCCGGCTCCCGCCCTCAGTCCGGCATGGAAACGCTCGCGCGGCATGCCGCCGCCCCGCTCCGGCAGTTCCGTGTCCATACCTCGACCCTAACAAGCTAAAGCGTCTTTGCTCGTTAGTTTTTCGGTCGGCCCTTTAGGATGGAACCGTGAGCGACACGCAGACCAGCCCTCAGGACCGGGCCGCGGCCGACCGGAGGGGCCAGGGCCGGGACCAGGACACGGTCGGGCCCTCGTTCGTCGGCGGCCATCCCGTCCTCGACTTCGTCAACACCGAGGCTTGGCGCTTGGACGGGACCCGCCGGGCCGAGCGGGTCACGGAGGGCTTCTCGGGCTGGCTCGACTGGGCCGCGAGGGCCGGACTGTTCGGGGCCGACGAGGCGGCGAAGCTGCGCGCTGCGGCCGACGCGGCTGTTGGAGGCGCGACCGAGCGCGAACTGGCCGCGCTGCGGGCGCTGCGCGACTGCCTGGGTGCGCTTCTGGACGCTCTCACGCAGGGGCAGGAGCCTCCCGGAGCCGCCTGGGAGGCCTTGCGCAAGGCGCTGCTGCGCGCCCGCGAGGCGGCCGATCTGCCGCCCTCGCTGCCCCTGCGCTGGGAGCCGCGCGGCGAGCGGACAGCGGATCTGCGGCACGCGCTCGCGCTGCGGGCGGAGGAGCTGCTGGGCGGCCCCGAGTTGTCGCGGGTGCGGCGTTGCGCGGGCCCCGGCTGTGGCTGGTTCTTCCTCGACCGGACGCGCGGCGGCACCCGGCGCTGGTGCAGTTCGGGCGACTGCGGCAACCGCGACCGCGCCCGCCGCCACTACGCGCGGACCCGGCAGGCCGCCTCCTGAGACGGCTCGGGGAATCGGTTCAGGCGGAGTCGGCGGGGGCCGAGCCGCGCGGCTGGTGCCTGCCGTGGACCCGGGGGTCGTCGGTCACGTCGTACCGCTTCACATAGGCGCCGAGGAACGCCTGCAGGGTGGCGACCGCCGGGATCGCGATGAGCGCGCCGACCGCGCCCATGAGGGCCGTTCCCGCGATCACCGAGCCGAAGGCGACCGCCGGATGGATGTCCACGGTCTTCGCCGTGAGCTTGGGTTGCAGCATGTAGTTCTCGAACTGCTGGTAGACCACGACGAACCCGAGCACCCACACCGCGTACCAGGGGTCCACCGTGAAGGCGATCAGCATGGGCAGCGCCCCCGCCAGGTAGGTGCCGATGGTGGGGATGAACTGGGAGACCAGGCCCACCCAGACCGCCAGCGCCGGGGCGTACGGAACGCCCAGGATTTCCAGCAGCACGTAGTGCGCGATGCCGGAGATGAGCGCCATGAGGCCGCGCGAGTAGAGGTAGCCGCCGGTCTTGTCGACCGCGATCTCCCAGGCCCGCAGCACCTCTGCCTGCCGGACCGGGGGCAGCACGGAGCAGATCGCCCGGCGCAGCCGCGGCCCGTCGGCGGCGAAGTAGAACGAGAACAGGAAGATCGTCAGCAAGCGGAACAGGCCGCCGAGGACGGTCGCGGAGACGTCGAGCACGCCGGTCGCGCTGTTCTGGACGTACTTCTGGAGCCAGTCGGAGTGGAGCACGCTGTCGCGCACCTCGACCCTCGAGAGATCCGTGTGGAAGGTGTGGTTGACCCAGTTGATCACCGAGTCGAGGTACTTGGGGAACTGCTCGACCATGTCGACGATCTGCCCCGCCAGCATCGAGCCGAGCAGCACCACGAAGCCGACCGTGGCGATCGTCAGGGCGAGGAAGACCAGGAACGTGGCCAGGCCCCGGCGCATCCCACGGGCCGCCATCCGACCGACCGCGGGCTCCATGGCGAGGGCGACGAAGAACGCGATCAGGATGTTGATCAGCAGGCCGATGAGCTGGTGGAAGGCCCAACTGCCCAGCTGGAAACAGGCGTACAGGGCAAGGACGAGCACCGCGGCCCGGGGCAGCCAGCGGGGCATGCGGGCGGGGCCGCCCGCCCTCAGGGGGCTCGCCGGAGGTTCGCCGGAGCCCGGCGGGTCGCCGCGCAGGCCGTCCGCCGGACCGGCTCCGCGGTCGTCAGTGTCGATCTCATCAGTCGGTGCCACGGAGCAAGTCTCGCCCATGGGTCCGACAACGGGCCGCCGTACCCGATCCGGCCGCCCGGCGGGGTGCCGCCCCCGTCACCCGGAACGGGGTCCTTCACCCGAAGGCGGCCGTCCCGCGCTCCCGCGGCGGCACGCACCCGTCCCGATTCGGCCACCCCCCCCCGCAGGCTGCCCTCACCGCCTGTCGGCGGGCACGTCCATGGCGGCGCAGACCGCCCGCCAGACGTCCTTCGCCTCCCAGCCCGCGTCGAGCGCCTCGTGCACGGTGCGCCCGCCCAGTTCCGTCATCACATGGTCCCGAGCGAAGGAGTCCGCGTAGCCGGCGCCGAAGTGCTCGGCCATCCGCTCCCAGAAAATCGTCAACCGCATGACTCAAGTATCCCGCCCCTGAGAGTGCAGCCCCGGCCGCAGGGCTTGCCCACGGCTCCAGGGGCCCTACCGTCTCCCCCATGGCTGGTTCCGGAGCATCCCCCCACTCCCCCGACTCACCCCTGGCGCGCGCCGAACACTTCATCTGGCTGACAGCCAGGGTGCTCGAACAGCGCCGGTTCGCCTATCACTTCCTCGGCAAGGACGCCGACGCCGTCGAGGCGGCGCTCTCCGCCTATCAGGGTGACGACGGCGGCTACGGCCACGCGCTCGAACCCGATCTGCGTGGCCCCGTCAGCCAGCCCCTGCACACCGCGCACGCGCTGCGGGTCCTGGACTCGGTGGGCCGGGTCGGCGGGCAGCGCGTGGAGCGGCTGTGCCGCTATCTGACGGACGTCTCCACCAAGGACGGCGCGCTGCCCGCGCTGCACCCCTCGCAGCGCGGCTATCCGGCGGCACCGTTCGTCCCGGTGCTCGACGACCCGCCCAGCGCCCTGCTGACCACCGGCCCGGTGGTCGGGCTGCTGCACCGCAACGAGGTGTGGCACGCGTGGCTGTTCCGGGCCACCGACTTCTGCTGGGCCGCGGTCGACTCGCTGGGGCGTACACATCCGTACGAGGTCGAGGCGGCCGTCGCCTTCCTGGACGGCGCCCCCGACCGCTCCCGCGCCGAGGCGGCCGCCGACCGGCTCGGCCGGCTGGTCAGGGAGCAGGGGCTCGCGGTCCTCGACCCGGCGCGGGTCGCCGACTATCCGGTCGCCGAGGGGTACGCCCCGGGCGAGCACCACTTCCCGCACGACTACGCGCCCGTGCCCGAGTCGCTGGCCCGGCGCTGGTTCACCGACGAGGAGATGAGGCGCTCGCTCGACCACCTGGAGGCGGAGCAGCGTGAGGACGGCGGCTGGCCGATCCGCTGGCGCGCCTGGGCGCCCGGCACAGCCCTGGAGTGCCGCCCCATGGTGACGATCGAGGCGCTGCGCACGCTGCGCGCCCACGGCCGCGCCATCGGGTGACCTGGCGGACGGCAGGGCCGAGGGGCGGGGCGGTCCCAGCCGCCCCGCTCAGCCGCCGAGGGCGCGTACGCCCGCCGTCACGAGGACTGCGGCCCCCACGATCACCAGGAACGGGGCGCGCAGCACCAGAGCGACGGCCGCCGCCGCGAGCCCGGCCGCCCGGGCGTCGAGCAGCACCTGGTGGCCGCTGCTGAAGGTCTGCTGCGCGGTGAGGGCGGCGAGCAGGGCCACCGGCAGCAGCGCGGCCAGCCGCTTGACGAGCGGTCGCTCCAGGGCTCCGGCGGGGACCAGCAGGCCCAGAAGCTTGACGAGGTAGCAGCCGAGGGCGGTGGCCGCGATGGCGATCCAGACGTTCAACGCGCTTCTCCCTTCGCGGAGTTCCCGGTCTCGTCGGTCCGTTCCGGGGCCCTGTCGTCCTGGGACGGGAATGTCTCGGGCCCGGCCGCATTGGTCCGCCCCATCGGGCTCCGCCCCTTCAGGAAGAGCACGATGGGCGCGGCGAGCGCGGCGAGCAGGACGGGCGCTCCGGCGGGCAGCACCGGCACCAGCGCCAGGACGAAGACGACGGCGAGGGCGGCCGTGACGCGTTCGGTCGAGGTCTTGAGCATGGGCGCGAGGAGCGCGAGGAAGACCGCCGGGCTCGCGGCGTCCAGCCCCCACGCGTCGGTGTCGCCCAGAGCCTGCGCGCCCAGGGCTCCGGCGAGCGTGGTCAGGTTCCACAGCACGTACAGGCTGAGACCGGTGACGGCGAAGCCGATGCGCGCGGCCCGCCGGGTCGGCTGGGCGAGGGTCACCGCGGTGGTCTCGTCGATCACCCACTGCGCCGCCAGCGGCCGCAATGCCCGCGGCAGTGCGAGCAGTTGGGACAGGCGCAGTCCGTAGAAGGCGTTGCGGGTGCCGAGGAAGAAGGCGCCCGCCGCCGCGGTGAACGGGTTCCCACCCGCCGCGAGCGCGCCGACGAGGGCGAACTGCGAGGCGCCGGTGAACACGAGCAGGCTGAGCGCGCAGGTCTGCAGGAGGCCGAGTCCCGATCCGGCCGAGGTCACTCCGAAGGCGAACCCGGAGAGTCCGACGGCGATGCCGACGCCCAGGGCGTCGCGCACGACGGCCGCGTCGGGTTTCGCCCCGGCTTCGGGACGTATGTCTGGGGGTGCTGTCTGTTCTGCTGCCACACCCCGCACGTTAGAAGAAGGCGGCGTCCCGTTCTTGTACGTTCTTGCACGGCGCCGTTCGGATGCGGCCTCCGCTCCCCTGCGCCCTCAGGTGCTGGCCCGCTCGCGGCGGTAGGCGCCGGGCGTGACGCCGACGATCCGGGTGAAGTGCCGGTTGAGGTGCGGCTGGTCGGTGAAGCCCACGGCGACGGCGGCCTCGACCGGGGCGGTTCCCGCGTCCAGGAGGCGGCGGGCCCGGCGTACCCGCTCGCCCGTCAGCCAGGCGTGCGGCGGCAGCCCGTACTCGGCCTTGAAGGCGCGCAGCAGCGCGAACGGGCTCGTGCCCAGCTCCTTCGCCAGCTGTTCCAGGGACGGCGGCCCGGCCAGCCGCTCCGCCAGGAGGGCCCTCGCGGCCACCGCCGCACGCGCGCCCGCCGAACGGGCCGTGCGCTCGGGCAGAGGGTGCCCATGGCGGCGCAGCAGCCGGGCGACGGCGATGCGGAGCACGCTGTCGGCGGCCAGCGCGTTGCCCTGCTCGGCCGCTCGGTGCACGTCCCGGATGAGCCGGGCGGTGTCCGGGTCCTCGACGAGGCTCTCGGCGAATCCGGCGGTGCCGCGCAGGGTGGTGGTCTCCGTCGCGATGTCGGCGACGAGTCGCGCCGAGGGATAGAGCGTGGCGTACGCCCAGCCCTCGGGGACTCCGGCGTGCGCAGCGTGCGGGACCTCCGGATTGATCATGACGACGGTGCCGGGGCGCGCCCGGAGCGTCTCGCCGGGCAGGACCACGTCCTCGACCCCGGTGCGGACCGCGCCGAGGACGAAGCCTTCGTGGGCGTGCCGCGGGAAGGTGTGGCTCACGTATCTGGCCCGGAGCAGGTCCAGGCCGGGCAGCTCCGGGTACTGCCAGTGCCGCGCCCATTCCTCGACCCCGTCCACGCCTCCATCCTCGCAGGTCCGGGCCATTGTCAGTGGGTGGGTGCACGATGGGGACCATGGCACGGACAGCGCTGGACACCTTCTCGCCCGCGACGCGCGGCTGGTTCACGGGGGCCTTCACCGCGCCCACCGCAGCGCAGGAAGGCGCGTGGCGGGCGATCGCGGAAGGGTCGGACGTCCTGGTCGTGGCGCCGACCGGGTCCGGCAAGACCCTGGCCGCCTTCCTCGCCGCGCTCGACCGGCTGGCCGCCACGCCTCCGCCCGCAGAGGCGAAGAAGCGCTGCCGGGTGCTGTACGTGTCTCCCCTCAAGGCCCTCGCGGTCGACGTGGAGCGCAATCTGCGCTCCCCGCTGACCGGGATCCGCCAGGAGTCGGTCCGGCTCGGGCTGCCCGAGCCGGAGGTCCGCGTCGGCATCCGGTCCGGCGACACCCCGGCCGCCGAGCGCCGGGCCCTGACCACCCGGCCGCCGGACATCCTGATCACCACGCCCGAGTCGCTGTTCCTGATGCTCACGTCCGCCGCGCGCGAGGCGCTCGAAGGCATCGAGACGGTGATCCTGGACGAGGTGCACGCGGTGGCCGGCACCAAGCGGGGGGCCCATCTGGCGCTCTCCCTGGAGCGCTTGGACGAACTGCTCCCGAAGCCCGCCCGTCGCATCGGCCTGTCGGCGACGGTGCGTCCGGTGGACGAGGTGGCGCGCTACCTCTCCCCGCAGCGCAAGGTCGAGATCGTCCAGCCGCCTTCCGCCAAGGAGTTCGACCTTTCGGTGGTCGTGCCGGTGGAGGACCTGGCCGAGCTGGCGGGCTCACCCGCGGCCGACGCCCAGGAGGGGGCCGAGAAGCCGTCGATCTGGCCCCATGTCGAGGAGCGCATCGTCGACCTGGTCCAGGCACACCGCTCGACCATCGTGTTCGCCAACTCGCGCCGCCTCGCAGAGCGTCTGTGCAACCGGCTCAACGAGATCGCGTACGAGCGGGCCACCGGCGCGCCGCTTCCCGAGGCGCACTCCCCCGCGGACCTGATGGGCGGTTCGGGCGCCGCCACCGGGGCCCCGCCACTGCTCGCCAAGGCGCACCACGGTTCGGTCTCCAAGGAGCAGCGGGCGCTCGTGGAGGAGGACCTGAAGGCCGGGCGGCTCCCGGCGGTGGTGGCCACCTCCAGTCTTGAGCTGGGCATCGACATGGGCGCGGTGGACCTGGTGGTCCAGGTCGAGTCGCCCCCCTCGGTGGCCTCCGGGCTGCAGCGGGTGGGCCGGGCGGGCCACCAGGTGGGCGCCGTCTCCACCGGGGTGGTCTTCCCCAAGTACCGCGGCGACCTGGTCCAGTCGGCGGTGGTCACCGAGCGGATGCGCGCGGGGGCGATCGAGTCCCTGCGCATCCCCTCCAACCCGCTGGACGTGCTGGCCCAGCAGCTGGTCGCGATGACCGCGCTGGACACCTGGCAGGTGGACGACCTGATGGCGCTGGTGCGCCGGGCCACGCCGTTCGCCGCGCTTCCCGAGTCGGCGTTCACCGCGGTCCTGGACATGCTGGCGGGCCGCTACCCCTCCGACGCCTTCGCGGAGCTGCGGCCGCGGGTGGTGTGGGACCGGGTGGCGGGCACGGTCACCGGGCGCCCCGGCGCCCAGCGGCTCGCCGTCACCTCGGGCGGCACCATCCCCGACCGCGGCCTGTTCGGCGTCTTCCTCGCCGGAGCCGACCCGAAGAAGGGCGGCGGCCGGGTCGGCGAGCTCGACGAGGAGATGGTGTACGAGTCGCGGGTGGGCGACGTCTTCACCCTCGGCACCACCTCCTGGCGGATCGAGGACATCACCCGCGACCGGGTCCTCGTCTCGCCCGCGCCCGGCGTGCCCGGCCGACTGCCCTTCTGGAAGGGCGACCAGCTGGGCCGCCCGCTCGAACTGGGCCGCGCGCTCGGCGCGTTCCTGCGCGAGGTCGGCTCGCTCACGCCCGACGACGCCCGGCTGCGCCTGCTGAGCGCGGGCCTCGACGCCTGGGCCGCGGACAATGTGATCGGCTATCTCGACGAGCAGCGCCGCGCCTGCGGCCACATCCCGGACGACCGCACGATCCTGGTCGAGCGCTTCCGGGACGAGCTCGGCGACTGGCGTGTCGTCATCCACTCCCCCTTCGGCGCCCAGGTGCACGCCCCGTGGGCGCTCGCGCTCGGCGCCCGCCTGGCCGAGCGGTACGGGATGGACGCCCAGGTCATGCATGCCGACGACGGCATCGTGCTGCGGCTGCCCGACGCCGACCTGATGGGGTTGGACCTCCTCGACCAGGACCCCGCGCACCTCGACTCGACGTACGACAGCGACCAGGCCCCCGTGGGGGCCGCGGACGCGGTGTTCGACAAGGGCGAGATCGAGCAGATCGTCACCGACCAGGTGGGCAGTTCCGCGCTGTTCGCCTCCCGCTTCCGCGAGTGCGCCGCCCGCGCCCTGCTGCTGCCCCGGCGCAACCCGGGCAAGCGCACCCCGCTGTGGCAGCAGCGCCAGCGGGCGGCCCAACTACTCCAGGTGGCAAGCGAGTTCGGCTCGTTCCCCATCGTCCTGGAGGCGGTCCGCGAGTGCCTCCAGGACGTCTTCGACGTGCCCGGCCTGACCGAGCTGATGGGGGACCTCGAAGCCCGCAGGGTGCGTCTGGTCGAGGTCACCACGCCCGAGCCGTCCCCGTTCGCCCGCTCCCTTCTGTTCGGCTATGTCGCCCAGTTCCTGTACGAGGGCGACTCCCCGCTCGCCGAACGGCGGGCCGCAGCGCTCTCCCTCGACTCCCGCCTGCTCGCCGAGCTCCTGGGCCAGGCCGAGCTGCGGGAGCTGCTCGACGCCGAGGTCCTGACCGAGCTGGAGCAGGAGCTCCAGTGGCTCACCGAGGACCGCCGCATCAAGGACGTCGAGGGCGTCGCCGACCTGCTGCGGGTCCTCGGGCCGCTCACCGACGCCGAGTTGGCGGCCCGGGGCGCCGAGCCCGGCTGGGCCCCGGAGCTGGGCGCGGCGCGCCGCGCCATCCGGGTCCGCATCGCCGGCACCGACCACTGGGCGGCGATCGAGGACGCGGGGCGGCTGCGGGACGCGCTCGGTACGGCGCTGCCGGTCGGCGTCCCCGAGGCGTTCACCGAACCGGTCAAGGACCCGCTCGGCGATCTGCTGTCCCGGTACGCGCGTACGCACGGCCCGTTCACCTCGGCCACCGCCGCGGCCCGGTTCAACCTGGGCACCGCGGTCACCGAGGGGGCACTGCAACGCCTCGCGGCCTCGGGCCGGGTGGTCCAGGGCGAGTTCCATCCGGCGGGCATCGGCCAGGAGTGGTGTGACGCGACGATCCTGCGCAGGCTGCGCCGCCGCTCCCTGGCCGCGCTGCGCCAGGAGCTGGAGCCGGTGCCGCCCGCGGCCCTCGCCACCTTCCTGCCCCAGTGGCAGCACCTCGGCGGCAGCGGCCTGCGCGGCATCGACGGGCTGGCCCGCGCCGTGGAGCAGTTGCAGGGCGCCGCCGTCCCCGCCTCGGCCCTGGAGAAGCTGATCCTGCCGTCCCGGGTCCTTGACTACGGCCCCGCGCTCCTCGACGAGCTCACCACGACCGGCGAGGTCGTCTGGGCGGGGGCGGGCGCACTGCCCGGCAAGGACGGCTGGATCTCCCTCTACCTCGCCGACGCGGCCCCGCTCCTCCTGCCGCCCCCGCATCCGCTCGAACCGACCGCGCTCCACGAGTCGGTGCTCACCGCGCTGGCGCCGGGCTACGGCCTGTTCTTCCGCCAGCTCGCCGATCAGGTCCGCGCCACCACCCACCCCGAGGCGACCGACCCCCAACTGGCCGAGGCCGTATGGGACTTGGCGTGGTCCGGGCGGCTCACCAACGACACCCTGGCGCCCCTGCGCGCGCTGCTCGGCTCCGGGCGCACCGCGGGTTCCACCGCCCACCGGGCCAAGCGGCCCGTCCCGCGCGGCCGTTACGGCGCCCTGACCGCCGCGGCCCGTCCGGCCTCGCGCACCGGCCCGCCGACGGTCTCGGGCCGCTGGTCCCTGCTGCCGGCGCGCGAGCCCGACCCCACCCACCGCGCCCACGCCCTGGCCCGCACCCTCCTGGACCGGCACGGCGTGGTCACCCGGGGCGCGGTGCAGGCCGAGGGAGTCGAGGGCGGCTTCTCGGCCACGTACCGGATCCTGGCCGCGTTCGAGGACAGCGGGCAGGCCCGGCGCGGCTATGTGGTGGAGGGGCTCGGCGCGGCCCAGTTCGCGATGGACGGCGCGGTGGACCGGCTGCGGGCGGCCGCCACCGCCCGGGACCGCTCCTCCGACGCGCACACCGCCCCGCAGGCGGTCGTCCTCGCGGCCGCCGACCCGGCCAACGCCTACGGGGCCGCGCTGCCCTGGCCCGAGCCGCCCAACGGCGCCGGGCACAAGCCGGGCCGCAAGGCGGGCTCCCTGGTTGTCCTGGTCGACGGCGAGCTGGTGCTGTATCTGGAGCGCGGCGGCAAATCCCTGCTCTGCTGGGCGACCGAGCCGGACGACCCGGCCCTGACCGCCGCCTCCGGGGCCCTCGCGGGCGCGGCGCGGGCGGGCCGGCTCGGCACGATCACCGTGGAGCGGGCCAACGGCGACCCCGCCCTGACGTCGCCCCTCGCCCGCTCCCTGGAGACGGCGGGCTTCGTCCCGACCCCGAGAGGGCTGCGCCTGAGGCCCTGACCCGCGCGGGGCGAGCTCGCCCCGCGGCCGGCCCCGCTCGCCGACCGGCCCGCGCCCGGCGGCGTTCCCCGACCAGCCCCGGCACAATGGACCCATGCCCGAAGGCGACACCGTCTACCAGGCCGCGCGGCGGCTGCACACGGCGCTGGCCGGGCTGGTGCTGACCCGGTCCGATCTGCGGGTGCCGCGGTTCGCCACGGCGGATCTCACCGGACGGGCCGTCCTCGACGTGACCCCGCGCGGCAAGCATCTGCTGACCCGGATCGAGGGTGGCCTCACCCTCCACTCCCATCTGCGCATGGACGGGTCCTGGCGGATCTACCGGCCCGGCGAGCGCTGGGGCGGCGGCCCCGCCCACCAGATCCGGGCGATCCTCGGCAACGCGGAGCACACGGCCGTCGGCTACCGGCTGCCCGTGCTCGAACTGCTGCGCACCCAGGACGAGTCCAAGGCGGTCGGGCATCTGGGTCCGGACCTCCTCGGCCCGGACTGGGACGCCGACACCGCCCTGCGCAACCTCCTCCAGGACCCCGACCGCACCATCGGCGACGCCCTGCTCGACCAGCGCAACCTCGCCGGGGTCGGCAATGTCTTCAAGTCGGAGATCTGCTTCGCCCTGCGGGTGGTGCCCTGGCTGCCGATCGGCGAACTCCCTTGTCCCGAGCGCCTCGTGGCCACAGCGAAGCAGCTCCTGGAGGCGAACAAGGACCGCCCGGTCCGCCAGGCGTACATCTACGGCCGGGCCGGCCGCCCGTGCCCCCGCTGCCGGACACCCATCCGCACCGCGGCCCAGCGCGATCCCGCGGGCCGCGAGCGCCCCACCTACTGGTGCCCCAAGTGCCAGCCCGCGCCCGCCCTGTGAAGCAGGCGCACAGCACCCCGCACACTTATTGACGCCCCGTCAGATCTGGTCGTACCGTCCCGGCATGCCCCTCACGGCGTACGACCTCACCTACCGCACCGCCTTCATCACCGGCGCGGCCGGCGGGATAGGCCGCGCCAGCGCCCTGCTCCTCGCGGAGGCCGGTGCCACCGTGCACTGCGCGGACCTCGACGAGGCGGGCCTGGACGAGACCAGGGCGCTGGTCACCAAGGCGGGCGGCACGGCCCGGGTCCACCCGCTCGACGTCGCGGACCGCGCCCAGGTCAGGGCGGCGCTGGCGGCCGCCGGGCCGGTCGACGTGCTGGCCGCGATCGCGGGGATCATGCACACCAGCTCGGTCCTGGACACCGAGGACGCCGATCTCGACCGGGTGCTCGCCGTCAACTTCAAGGGCGTGCTCCACGTCTGCCAGGAGGCGGCCCGCGCGATGATCGACCACGGTGTCCGCGGCTCCATCGTCACCATGGCCTCGGGCGCCGTGGACTCCGCGCGGCCGGGCCTGTTCTGCTACAGCGCCTCCAAGGCCGCGGTCGTCCAGCTCACCAAGACGCTCGCCTCCGAGCTGGGTCCGCACGGGATCCGCGTCAACGCCGTGGCCCCCGGCTGGGTGCGGACCCCGATGACCACCCAGCACGCCGCGGAGCAGCAGGAGCAGATGGAGTCGACGATGCTGCGGCTCTCGCCGCTCGGCCGGCTCGGCGAACCCGAGGACATCGCCCACGCCGTGCTGTATCTGGCCGCGGACGCCTCGGCGTTCACGACGGGCCAGATCCTGCGTCCGAACGGCGGCGCCTCGATGCCCTGGTAGACCGCGGACGCCGACCGGACGCGGAGGCCACGTGCACCGGCAGCAGACTCAGCCCCCAGCCGCCCGCGACCATCGTGCCCTCGACGAAGCCCGTCTGCCCGGGCACCAGCACCATGCGCAGCACGGCCCACCACCACAGCGCCGCAACCATCAGCGCGGGCACCCAACGCACCGCCACCGTCATGGGCCGCCTCCTCGGGCCGACGCTAGACCGCCGGACAAGCCGCGGGGAGGGCGCACCGGGTGCAGGCCCGGGGCGCTCCGCGTCCCCCGCGCCTCACCCCGTACGACCTCGCTCTCGGCGGGCGCACCCCCGCGCGGCGGCGCACGGACACGTCCAACGGTTCAGACCGTCTCCGCCTGGAACATCCAGGCGTGCTTCTCGAGGTCGGCCGTGAGACCGATGAGGATGTCCTGGGTGACCGGGTCCGGGTCGGCGGTCGCCTCGATGCGCCCGCGCATCCGGCCGATGACCACACCGAGCGCGTCCACGAGGACCTTCACGGCCTCGGTGTCCTTGATCCAGCCGTCCGGCACGGTGTCGATCGCACTCGACTTCGCGACCGTCGCGGACCGTCCGTCCGGGCTGACCCCGACGGCGGAGGCCCGCTCGGCCACCGTGTCCGAATGCAGTCGCGCGGTGTCGACGACCTCGTCGAGCTGGAGGTGGACGGACCGGAAGCGCGGCCCCACCACGTTCCAGTGCACCTGCTTGGCCACCAGCGAGAGGTCCACGAGATCCACCAGCGCGCCCTGCAGAGCGTCGCCGACCACCTTGAGGTCGGCGTCGGACAGCGGGCTCTTGATGTAGGACATGCGTTTCCTCCACTCAGGACGGAACGCCCGCGGGACATCCGCACGAGGGGAACGCTCGTACGGACTATGCGGACGTATGCGCGATCTCCTACCACCCTGCCACAGAAGCCCCGAAACGGGCGCGGCGGAAAAGGCTGAGCCCCGGCGGTCACGAAGTGACCAACCGGGGCTCAGTACAAGCCTGGGTGCGAGCCTGGATATCAGGCCGCGACGACGTCCACCGCTTCCGCGGGCGCCTTGATCGTCACCCGCTCCGTCGGCACGCCAGTCACCGACGTCACGGAGATCGAATTGAGCATCGGACGTACCGGCGCACGCACCGGCACCGGGTCACTCGCTGCCGCAGAGGCAGCGAGCTCGGCGAGTGCCAGCTCGTCGCTCACTTCCCGCATGAGCTCGGACATCCGTACGTCAAGCGCGTCGCAGATCGCGGAGAGCAGTTCGGAGGAAGCCTCCTTCTGCCCCCGCTCCACCTCGGAGAGATAGCCGAGTGAGACTCGGGCGGACGAGGAGACTTCGCGCAGAGTACGGCCCTGGCGCTGGCGCTGCCGACGCAGCACGTCACCCAGCAGGCGACGGAGCAGAATCATCGGTGGCTCCCTCCTCGGACCGCGTAGCCGCATCCTTCACGCCCCACCGTACCGCCTCGCGCCGCGGCCGTGCGGGGAGCGATGTCGTGTTCACTCAGGGCTGCAAACATCAAATCCCCCCGTTCTGTTCCGTATCCTGTGCCCGCCCATCCTTGCGGAGTTCACTGGAGAGCAGTTCGAGCACGCTGCGTACACTCTCCCTACGAATTTCCGCCCGGTCGCCGTTCAACCGCAATGCGACCGTTTTCTTGGCTCCCGCCGGACCAACGGCCGAAACGTATACCGTCCCGACCGGCCGGCCGTCCTGGGGCTCGGGCCCCGCGACACCCGTGGTCGCGATCCCCCAGTCGGCGCCCAGAACCTCGCGCACCCCCGCCGCCATCTGCGACGCGACCTCGGGATCGACCGCGCCGCGCTCGGCCAGAAGGGTCCCGTCCACACCCAGGACGTCCCGCTTCAGCACGGTCGCGTACGCCGTCACGGAACCGCGGAAAACCCGCGAGGCACCCGGCACCGCGGTGAGCTCGGCGGCCACCAGGCCGCCCGTCAGCGACTCCGCGACCGCGAGCGTCTGGTCACGCTCCGTGAGCAGCCGCAGGAGCCGGTCCGCCTCGCTCACGACGCGGACCCTCCGGCGGCGCGCTGCGCGGCAAGTCCCTTGCGCCTCAGCACGATCGCCTGGCGCACATAGTCGAGCCCCGTGACCACCGTGAGCACCACGGCGACGGCCATCACCCAGAAGCGCAGGGTGGCCAGCGGACCCGTCAGCGCCAGGACGTACATCCCGGTCGCGGTGCCCTGGGCGAGGGTCTTGAGCTTTCCACCGCGGCTGGCCGGAATCACTCCATGCCTGATGACCCAGAAACGCATGAGCGTGATGCCGAGTTCCCGGAACAGGATGACTCCGGTGACCCACCACGGCAGATCGCCGAGCAGGGAGAGACAGATCAGCGCCGCTCCCATGATCGCCTTGTCGGCGATCGGGTCGGCGATCTTCCCGAAGTCGGTGACCAGGTTGTACGTGCGGGCCAGATGCCCGTCGAAGATGTCGGTGATCATGGCGACGGCGAAGGCCGCCCAGGCCCACGCCCGCATCGCCGGGTCGTACCCGCCGTCCGCGAGCAGGAGCATGACGAAGCCCGGCACGAGCACGAGCCGGATCATCGTGAGGATGTTGGCGATGTTCCAGAGGCTGGCCTGGTTGACGGCCGCAGCACCCAGCTTGCCGCCGGGCGCCGGCGTCCGGCCGGTACCGCCCGCCGCCGATGCCGGGACTCCGGTCATCTGCCCGCCTCCTCAGCCCCATCGAGCAACTCGACCACGAGGTCGACACCTTCGGTACCGACCACCTTGGCCTCGACGATACGGCCGGGCGCAAGACCGGCGCTCCGGGTGAAGATCACCTGGCCGTCGGTCTCGGGCGCCTGGTGCTCCGCGCGGCCGACCGCGCCGTCCTCCTCGTCGACGCTCTCGACCAGGACGCGCACGGTGTCGCCGATGCGCTCCTCGGCGCGCTGCGCGGTGAGCTCCTCCGCGAGCCGCGACAGGTGCGCGAGCCGCTCGGCGATGGTGTCCGCGTCCAGCTTGTTCTCGTAGCCGACCGCTTCGGTGCCCTCCTCGTCGGAGTAGCCGAAGACGCCGATCGCATCGAGGCGGGCGGCCGTGAGGAAGCGTTCCAGCTCCTTGAAGTCCTCCTCCGTCTCGCCGGGGAAGCCGACGATGAAGTTGGACCGCACACCGGCCGTCGGAGCCTTGGCGCGGATCGTGTCAAGCAGTTCGAGGAACCGCTCGGTGTCGCCGAAGCGCCGCATCGCGCGCAGCACGCCGGGCGCCGAGTGCTGGAAGGAGAGGTCGAAGTACGGCACGACCTTCTCGGTCGACGTCAGGACGTCGATGAGGCCCGGCCGCATCTCGGCGGGCTGGAGGTAGCTGACGCGTACCCGCTCGATGCCGTCGACCGCCGCGAGCTCCGGAAGCAGCGTCTCGAGCAGCCGGATGTCGCCGAGGTCCTTGCCGTACGAGGTGTTGTTCTCGGAGACCAGCATGACCTCCTTGACGCCCTGCTCGGCCAGCCAGCGGGTCTCGCCGAGCACGTCGCTGGGGCGGCGCGAGATGAAGGAGCCGCGGAAGGACGGGATGGCGCAGAACGAGCAGCGGCGGTCGCAGCCGGAGGCCAGCTTCACGGAGGCGACCGGGCTGGAGTCCAGGCGGCGGCGCAGCGGGGCGCGCGGCCCGGAGGCGGGCGCGAGGCCTTCGGGGAGGTCCTCGGGGGCGGTGTCCTGCGCGTGGCCGGGCAGCGCCACGTCCGGGGCGGCCTGCCGCTCGGCCGGACTGATCGGCAGCAGCTTGCGCCGGTCGCGCGGGGTGTGCGAGGCGTGGATGCCGCCGTTGAGGATGGTCTGGAGGCGGTCGGAGATGTCGGCGTAGTCGTCGAAGCCGAGCACTCCGTCGGCCTCGGGCAGCGCCTCGGCGAGGTCCTTGCCGTACCGCTCGGCCATGCAGCCGACCGCGACGACGGCCTGGGTCCTGCCGTGGTCCTTCAGATCGTTGGCCTCGAGGAGGGCGTCGACGGAGTCCTTCTTGGCGGCTTCGACGAATCCGCAGGTGTTGACGACGGCGACGTCCGCGTCCGATGCGTCCTCGACGAGCTCCCAGCCGTCCGCTGCCAAGCGGCCTGCGAGCTCCTCCGAGTCCACCTCGTTACGGGCGCAGCCAAGAGTGACAAGGGCGACGGTGCGGCGTTCGGGCATGGACTCAAGACTACTTTGTCCTGGCCCACGCCCCCGCCGCGAGGGTCACCGGGTCCGGCTCTCAGCCGACCTGCGGGTCGCCCTTGGTGTAGCTCAGGCGCTCGACCTGGCCGTCCTCGAACTTGCTCTCGATCTTCTTTCCGTTGACGTAGAGCTCGATCGCCCCGGCGTTGCCGAGGATCAGGTCGACCTGCTGGCCGTCCTGGAACGTCTGAGCCTCGCCCTTCTGGAGCAGTCCGTCGAAGAGCATCTTGCCGTTGTGGTCCTTGGCCGAGATCCAGCTCTTGTCGTTGACCGCGGTGACCTTCACGGTGACCTTGTCGCCCGGGACGGCGGCGATCGCGCTGTCCGAGGGGGACGGGGTCGGCTTGGGCGGCGGCGCGGGCTTGGACGGAGTGGGGCTGGCCGACGGGGAGGGCGGCTTCTGCTGACTGGGGCCCTCGGCGACGGAGGTGCCGCCCCTGCCCTTGTCGCTGCCGCCGCTGAACATCGTGAAGCCCACGAAGCCGACGACCACCACGATCGCGGCGACCATGGCGGCGGTCCAGTTGGGCCGGCGCGGCTCGGGCCGGATGCGCTCGGCCTCGAACAGGGGGGCCGCGGGGGTGGGCGCGGGTCGGCCGCCGTGATCGGCGTCGTACCGTGCGACCAGCGGATCCGGGTCGAGATGGACGGCCTGGGCGAGCGTACGGATGTGCCCGCGCGCGTACACATCACCGCCGCACCGCGAGAAGTCGTCCTGCTCGATCGCGTGCACGATGGGGATGCGCACCCGCGTGATGGAACTGACCTCGTCGACCGTCAGTCCGGCGGCGATACGGGCCTGCTGAAGTGCACGACCGATCGATGGCCCGTCGTCTTCGATCGAAGGCCGGTCGTCTTCGGGAGAGTTGCCGATGGACACGGGGGCGCCTTTCGAGCGTGAGCCACCTGCTGGGTGTTCAGTCTAGGGGGGGTACGAAAGAGTGGGGCAACCGGGAGAGCGGACTTTGTACGCCATCGGTATGGCCGCGCCCCTGACAGCGGAACACTGGCCACGCTTGCTTCCACGTCTCCCTCAACTTGACGTACGGCCAAGGGAAACGGTTGCTCGGGCATCCCGTACGAGTGCTGTTTGGTCCGATCGGCGGTCAGCCGACCGGACCCGTCCGGCGTATATGGGCTGTCAATGGTCGGAATCTGCCAGTTGAACACCGTCCGCCGACGGCCGCACTCAGGGAGCCTCCCCGCGGATGACGGCCAGCACTCCATCGAGTTCGTCCGGCTTGACCAGGACGTCGCGCGCCTTGGAGCCCTCGCTGGGACCGACGATGTTGCGCGACTCCATCAGGTCCATCAGCCGGCCCGCCTTGGCGAAGCCGACGCGGAGCTTGCGCTGGAGCATCGACGTCGAGCCGAACTGCGTGGACACCACCAGCTCGGCCGCCTGGCACAGGAGGTCCAGGTCGTCGCCGATCTCCTCGTCGATCTCCTTCTTCTGCTTGGTACCGACCGTGACGTCGTCCCGGAAGACCGGGGCCATCTGGTCCTTGCAGTGCTGGACGACGGCCGCGATCTCGTCCTCGGTGACGAAGGCACCCTGGAGCCGGGTCGGCTTGTTCGCGCCCATCGGCAGGAACAGGCCGTCTCCCTTGCCGATCAGCTTCTCGGCGCCCGGCTGGTCGAGGATGACCCGGCTGTCGGCGAGCGAGGAGGTCGCGAACGCGAGCCGCGACGGCACGTTCGCCTTGATCAGGCCGGTGACGACGTCGACCGAGGGCCGCTGGGTGGCCAGCACCAGGTGGATGCCGGCCGCACGGGCCAGCTGGGTGATACGGACGATCGCGTCCTCCACATCGCGCGGAGCCACCATCATCAGGTCGGCGAGCTCGTCGACGATCACCAGGAGATAGGGATACGGCGTCAGCTCGCGTTCGCTGCCCTCGGGCAGCTTGACCTTGCCGTTGCGGATCGCCTCGTTGAAGTCGTCGATGTGGCGGAACCCGAACGCCGCGAGGTCGTCGTAGCGCAGGTCCATCTCGCGCACCACCCACTGGAGCGCCTCGGCGGCCCGCTTGGGGTTGGTGATGATCGGCGTGATCAGGTGCGGAATGCCCTCGTACGCCGTCAGCTCCACGCGCTTGGGGTCGACCAGCACCATGCGGACGTCCTCGGGCGTGGCCCGCACCATCACCGAGGTGATGAGGCAGTTGATGCAGGAGGACTTTCCGGAACCGGTGGCTCCGGCGACCAGGACGTGCGGCATCTTGGCGAGGTTGGCCATGACGTAGCCGCCCTCGACGTCCTTGCCGAGCGCCACCAGCATCGGATGGTCGTCCTCGGCCGCGTCCGCGAGGCGCAGCACGTCCCCGAGGTTGACCATCTCGCGGTCGGTATTGGGAATCTCGATACCGACAGCTGATTTCCCTGGAATCGGCGAGATGATCCGCACGTCCGGACTGGCGACCGCGTACGCGATGTTCTTGGCGAGGGCGGTGATCCGCTCGACCTTGACGGCGGGCCCGAGCTCGACCTCGTACCGCGTGACCGTCGGGCCCCGGGTGAAGCCGGTGACGTTCGCGTCGACCTTGAACTCCATGAAGACGTTCTGCAGCGAAGCCACGACCGCGTCATTGGCGGCGCTGCGCGTCTTGCCGGGGCCGCCCTTCTCCAGGAGGTCGAGCGAGGGCAGCGCGTACGTGATGTCCCCGGCGAGCTGGAGCTGCTCGGCGCGCGGGGGCAGCGACTCGGCCGCGGGGGGCGCCGGCTTCGTCAGATCCATGACGACGGGCTTCGCGCCCGGGGTGGCCTTCGGCGCGGCCTTCGCCGCCGGGGCCTCGGTCTCGGTCTCGGCGGCGCGGGCGGTCGGCAGCGGGGTGGCCTGCTCGCGGTCCCGCTCGACGGAGACGCCCTGCGTCAGGTCGGCGACGACGGGCGAGGGGGGCAGCCCGTTGAGGACGGCGCCGTCCAGGGCCGCGGCCGCGGCGGCGGCCACGTCGACAGGGTCGAGGCCGTTCTCGAACGCCGGTTGGACCGACGCGCGCCGCGGCTTGCGGCGCCGCGAGAGCGCCTCTTCCTCGGCCCGGTCCGGGTCCTGCTCGACCGGGGCGGCGGGGCGGCGCCGGGAGCGCGGCGCGGGCTCGTCCTCGCGCCACTCGTCGCCGTAGAGCCCCTCCTCGCCGATCTCCTCCGGCAGCGGTTCGATGACGCCGAGCCTGACGCCGAGCAGCCGCAGCCGCTGCGGGATGGCGTTGACCGGCGTCGCGGTGACCACCAGCAGACCGAAGACCGTGAGCAGCACCAGCATCGGCACGGCCAGGACGTCGCCGAGCGTGAACTCCAGCGGCTTGGACGCGGCCCAGCCGATCAGGCCGCCCGCGTCCTGCAGGGCGTCGGTGCCGTCGTTGCGGCCGGGCGAACCACAGGCGATGTGGACCTGCCCGAGGATGCCGAGGACGAGCGCGGACAGGCCGATGACGATCCGCCCGTTGGCCTCCGGCTTCTCGGGATAGAGGATGAGCCGGATCGCGATGGCGCCGAGCAGCAGCGGCACCACCACGTCGAGCCGGCCGAACGCGCCGGTCACCAGCATCTGCACGAGGTCGCCGACCGGTCCGCGCAGATTCGACCAGGTGCCGGCGGCGACGATCAGCGCGAGCCCGAGCAGGAGCAGCGCGACGCCGTCCTTGCGGTGGGCCGGGTCCAGCCCCTTGGCTCCCCGTCCTATGCCGCGGAACATCGCGCCCACGGCGTGCGCGGCGCCGAGCCAGACGGCGCGCACCAGCCTGTACAGGCCCCCGGTCGGGGACGGCGCCGCCTTGGGAGCGGGCTTGGGCGCCACCGCCTTCTTGGCGGGCGCCTTCCTCGGTGCGGTCTTCTTCGCGGGCGCCTTGGGGGCCGCGGCTTTCTTCGCGGGCGCAGCCTTCTTCGCCGGGGTACGGCCGGTGCGCTTCGCGGTGCCCGCCGTGCCCTGGGAACCCTTGCCGGACGTACGTGAGGCCATGGTGCTGAGGTTACCTGGGTCGGCGGCGGTGGACACGTGTGCTTCCGGCATCACCCGTCCGTGTCGTACGCCCCAAGGATGCTGACGCCATGTCAGCCGGACATGGCGTCAGTTCCGGGCCGTCAGTTCTGCGAGGGGAGCGTGGGCGCGCCGCCGGTGCCGGGCTCCAGCGCGTCCAATGCCCGCCGCAGGCCGGTGAGCTTGCGCTCCAGGTGGGCGGCCGTGGCGACCGCGGCGGCGTCGGCCGAGTCGTCGTCGAGTTGCTTGGAGAGCGCCTCGGCCTGCTCCTCAACTGCCGCGAGCCGCGCGGACAGTTCGGCCAGCAGGCCCGCGGACTCCTTGGCCGCACCGCCCTGGCCGCCCTCCAACTGGAGCCGCAGCAGGGCCGCCTGCTCGCGCAGCTGGCAGTTCTTCATGTACAGCTCGACGAAGACCGAGACCTTGGCGCGCAGCACCCACGGGTCGAACGGCTTCGAGATGTAGTCCACGGCACCCGCCGCGTAGCCCCGGAAGGTGTGATGGGGCCCGTGGTTGATGGCCGTGAGGAAGATGATCGGGATGTCCCGCGTCCGCTCGCGCCGCTTGATGTGCGCGGCGGTCTCGAACCCGTCCATTCCGGGCATCTGGACGTCCAGCAGAATGACCGCGAAATCGTCCGTAAGCAGCGCTTTGAGCGCTTCCTCCCCTGACGATGCCCGCACCAGTGTCTGATCGAGCGCAGAGAGGATGGCCTCCAGCGCCAGCAGATTCTCCGGCCGGTCATCGACCAGGAGGATCTTGGCCTTCTGCACCATGGCCCGTCCTCCTCGCCCCGGCAGTGCACCGGGCGCCGCCCCAGGGGACGACTCCCTTGCGTCGCCCGTCCTTGTGCCGGTCATGGTAGCCGCACCCCGCCTGTCGCCACACCCTGTCACCGCGATGTCACTGTGCACGTAGCAGAAACGCAGTGGGAGACCAGAAGGTTCCCCGAATACCGCCGCCTCACACGCCTTCGGCCACAGCGAGTCAACGACACCCGGGGTTCCCTCCGGCCGACGATCACTTCCCTCGCATCCACTCCTCCATCACGGAGAGCAGATGGTCCGGGTCGACCGGCTTCGTCACGTAGTCCGACGCACCGGACTCGATGGCCTTCTCACGGTCCCCCTTCATCGCCTTCGCGGTGAGCGCGACGATCGGCAGACCGGCGAACTGCGGCATCCGGCGAATCGCCGAGGTCGTCGCATACCCGTCCATCTCCGGCATCATGATGTCCATCAGGACCACGGCGGTGTCCTCGTGCTGTTCGAGGACCTCGATGCCCTCCCGCCCGTTCTCCGCGTACAGCACCGAGAGCCCGTGCTGCTCCAGGACGCTGGTGAGCGCGAAGACGTTGCGTACGTCGTCGTCGACGATCAGGACCTTCTCGCCGGCGAACTGGAACGTCCGCGCGGGCGTCCGCTCCGGCTCCGCCGCCTCCCAGCTCTCCTGCGTGCCGACGGCCTGCCCGGCCTGCCCGGACGGCGCGGCTTCCCGCTGCCCTTCCGTGCCGAGCGCCTTGCGCCGCCGCCGGAACAGCCCGGCCGTGCCCGGCTGCGAGACGGTGGGCCCCGCCTGCGTCCCGCCGTTGTGCTGGGCGAGGTCGGGGCGTGCGGCGTCGATGGCGAGCCCGACCGCGCCCTCCATGCCGCCGGGCGCGAGCTGCGGGTAGCCCTGGGCGGGCAACTCGCTGAGGTGCAGCGGGAGATAGAGGGTGAAGGTGGAGCCGCGGCCCGGTTCGCTCGCCGCGTGGATCTCGCCGCCGAGCAGCCGCGCGATCTCGCGGCTGATGGACAGGCCGAGACCGGTGCCGCCGTACTTGCGGCTGGTCGTGCCGTCCGCCTGCTTGAACGCCTCGAAGATGACCCGCATCTTGCTGGCCGCGATCCCGATGCCGGTGTCGGTGACCGAGAACGCGATCAGGTCGGCGTCGGCGTCGCGCAGCGAGCCCGCCTCCAGGAGCTGCTCGCGGATGGCGTGCGGAACGTCGGAGCCGGCCGGGCGGATCACGAGCTCGACCGCGCCGCTGTCGGTGAACTTGACCGCGTTGGACAGCAGGTTGCGCAGCACCTGGAGCAGCCGCTGCTCGTCGGTGTGCAGCGTCGCGGGCAGCTCGGGCGAGACCCGCACCGAGAAGTCGAGGCCCTTCTCCGCGGTGAGCGGCCGGAAGGTCGCCTCCACGTAGTCGACCAGCTGGACCAGCGCGATCCGGGTCGGCGAGACGTCCATCTTCCCCGCCTCGACCTTCGACAGGTCGAGGATGTCGTTGATCAGCTGGAGCAGGTCGGAGCCCGCCCCGTGGATCGTCTCAGCGAACTCGACCTGCTTCGGCGAGAGGTTGCCCTCCGCGTTGTCGGCGAGCAGCTTGGCGAGGATCAGCAGCGAGTTGAGCGGCGTACGCAGCTCGTGCGACATGTTCGCGAGGAACTCGGACTTGTAGCGCATGGAGACGGCCAGCTGCTCGGCGCGCTCCTCCAGGACCTGCCGGGCCTCCTCGATCTCGGTGTTCTTCACCTCGATGTCACGGTTCTGCTGGGCGAGCAGCTCGGCCTTCTCCTCCAGCTCGGCGTTGGACGCCTGAAGCGCCCGCTGCCGGTTCTCCAACTCGGCCGAACGCTCGCGGAGTTGCTCCGTGAGCTCCTGCGACTGCTTGAGCAGCACCTCGGTCTTGGAGTTGACCGAGATGGTGTTGACGCTGGTCGCGATCATCTCGGCGATCTGGTTGAGGAAGTCCTTCTGGATCTGCGTGAACGGCTGGAACGAGGCCAGTTCGATCACGCCGAGCACCTTGCCCTCGAACAGCACCGGAAGCACGATCACATGCGCCGGCGGCGCCTCGCCGAGACCGGAGGAGATCTTGAGGTAACCCGGCGGGACGTTCTCCACCAGGATCGTCCGCTTCTCCTCGGCGGCCGTGCCGATCAGCGTCTCACCGGGCCGGAAGGAGGTCGGCATGGACCCGGCCGAGTAGCCGTAACTCCCGCGCATCCGCAGCTCGTACGAGCCGTCGCCGTCCGCGCTCACCTCGGGGCCGCCGCCCGTCGGCATCGCCAGGAAGAACGCGCCGTGCTGGGCCGAGACGACCGGGGTCAGCTCGGTCATGATCAGCGAGGCCACGTCGTCGAGGTCGCGGCGGCCCTGCATCAGGCCGGAGATGCGGGCCAGGTTGCCCTTGAGCCAGTCCTGCTCCTTGTTCGCGACGGTGGTGTCGCGCAGGTTGGCGATCATGGTGTTGATGTTGTCCTGGAGGGCCTGGATCTCGCCCGACGCGTCCACGTCGATCTTCAGATTGAGGTCGCCGCGCGTCACCGCGGTCGCGACGGCCGCGATCGCGCGGACCTGGCGGGTCAGGTTTCCGGCCATCTCGTTCACCGATTCGGTGAGGTCGCGCCAGGTCCCGTCGACGTCGCGCACCCGGGCGTGACCGCCCAGCTGGCCCTCCGTGCCCACCTCGCGGGCGACCCGGGTGACCTCCTGGCCGAACGAGGACAGCTGGTCGACCATCGTGTTGATGGTGTTCTTCAGCTCCTGGATCTCGCCGCGCGCGTCGATGTCGATCTTCTTGGTGAGGTCGCCCTGCGCGATGGCGGTGGTGACGGTGGCGATCTGGCGCACCTGCCCGGTGAGGTTGTCGGCCATGGAGTTCACCGATTCGGTGAGGTCCTTCCACGTGCCGGAGACACCGGGCACCCGCGCCTGGCCGCCCAGGATGCCGTCCGTGCCCACCTCGCGGGCCACCTTGGTGACCTGCTCGGCGAACGAGGACAGCGTCGTCACCATGGTGTTGACGGTGTCGGCGAGCTCGGCGACCTCGCCGCGCGCCTCGACCGTCACCTTCTTGGTGAGGTCTCCGTTGGCGACCGCCGCCGAGACCCGGGAGATGTTGCGCACCTGGGTCGTCAGGTTCGCGGCCATCAGGTTGACGTTGTCGCTGAGGTCCTTCCAGATGCCGGTGACACCGCGCACCCGGGCCTGACCACCGAGGATGCCCTCGGTGCCCACCTCACGGGCGACCCGGGTCACCTCGTCGGCGAAGTTGGAGAGCTGGTCGACCATCGTGTTGACGGTCGTCACCAGCTCCAGGATCTCGCCCTTGGAGTCGACGGTGATCTTCTTGGAGAGGTCGCCCTCGGCGACCGCCGTGGTCACCTCGGCGATGTTGCGCACCTGTGAAGTCAGGTTGTTGGCCATGAAGTTGACGGACTGGGTGAGGTCCTTCCAGGTGCCGGACACGCCCTGCACCTCGGCCTGACCGCCCAGGATGCCCTCGGTTCCCACCTCACGGGCCACCCGGGTGACCTGCTCAGCGAAGTTGGAGAGCTGGTCGACCATCGTGTTGAGCGTGTTCTTCAGCTCCAGGATCTCGCCGCGCGCGTCCACGTCGATCTTCTGCGACAGGTCACCCCGGGCCACCGCGGTGGCGACCTGGGCGATGTTGCGCACCTGGGCCGTGAGGTTCCCGGCCATGCCGTTCACGGAGTCGGTCAGATCGCGCCACACTCCGGCGACGCCGGGCACCTGCGCCTGCCCGCCGAGGCGGCCGTCGGTGCCCACCTCCCGGGCAACGCGGGTGACCTGCTCGGCGAAGGCGGAGAGCTGGTCGACCATCGTGTTGATGGTGTTCTTCAGCTCCAGCATCTCGCCGCGCGCGTCCACGTCGATCTTCTGCGACAGGTCACCCCGCGCCACCGCCGTCGTCACCTGGGCGATCTGGCGCACCTGCGAAGTCAGGTTCCCCGCCATGAAGTTGACGGAGTCGGTCAGTTCCTTCCAGGTGCCCGAGACGCCGTCGACGCGCGCCTGGCCGCCGAGCCGCCCCTCGGTGCCCACGTCCCGCGCCATCCGCGTGACCTGGTCGGCGAACGAGGACAGCTGCGCCACCATCGTGTTGACGGTGTTCTTCAGCTCCAGCATCTCGCCCGCGACATCCACGGTGACCTTCTGGGAGAGGTCGCCGTTGGCCACCGCCGTCGTCACCTGCGCGATGTCGCGCACCTGACCGGTGAGGTTGCGGAAGGCGGTGTTGACGGAATCCGTGAGGTCCTTCCAGGTGCCCGCCGCGCCCGGCACCTCCGCCTGCCCGCCGAGCCGGCCCTCGATGCCGACCTCGCGCGCCACCCGGGTCACCTCGGAACCGAACGACTGCAACTGGTCGACCATCGTGTTGACGGTGTTCTTCAGCTCCAGCATCTCGCCGGCCACGTCCACGGTGACCTTCTGCGTCATGTCACCGCTGGCGACCGCCGTGGTCACCTGCGCGATGTCCCGCACCTGGGTCGTCAGATTGCGGAACACGGTGTTCACCGAGTCCGTCAGGTCCTTCCAGGTGCCCGCCGCGCCCGGCACCTGCGCCTGCCCGCCGAGCAGCCCCTCGGCGCCCACCTCGTTGGCCACCCGGGTGACCTCGTCGGCGAACGTACGCAGCGTCTCGGTCATCTGGTTGATGGTCTCCGCGAGCTGCGCGACCTCGCCGCGTGCGTTGACCGTCACCTTCTGCGACAGGTCGCCGTTGGCCACGGCCGTCGTCACCTGGGCGATCCCGCGCACCTGAGCCGTCAGGTTCGTCGCCATCACGTTGACGGAGTCGGTCAGGTCCTTCCACACCCCGGCCACGCCCGGCACCTGCGCCTGCCCGCCGAGCTCGCCCTCGGTGCCCACCTCACGGGCGACCCGGGTGACCTCGGAGGAGAAGGAGGACAACTGGTCGACCATCGTGTTGACGGTGTTCTTCAGCTGGAGCATCTCGCCGGCCACGTGCACGGTGACCTTGCGCGACAGATCGCCCTTGGCGACCGCCGTCGTGACGAGAGCAATGTCACGTACCTGAGCCGTCAGCCGGTACGCCATCGTGTTGACGGAATCCGTCAGATCCTTCCAGGAGCCGGACATACCGCGCACCTGGGCCTGACCGCCGAGCTTGCCCTCCGTACCGACCTCAAGGGCGACCCGCGTCACCTCGTCGGTAAAGGCGGACAACTGGTCGACCAGGTTGTTGACGGTCCTGCCGACCTTGAGGAATTCCCCGCGCAACGGCCGCTCGGCCCCGTCACTGCCGTGCGAACGCAGGTCCATCCGCTGATCCAGATCACCCTCGGCCACCGCCGAGAGCACCCGCCCGACCTCCGAGACCGGGCGCGCGAGATCGTCCACCAGCGCGTTGGAGGCGTCGATGGCGGCAGCCCAGGAGCCCTCACAGGCCCCGTTCTCCAGCCGCTCGGTCAGCTTCCCCTCGCGGCCGACCATCCTGCGCACCCGGGCGATCTCCCCGGTCAGGTGCAGGTTCCGGTCCGCGACCTCGTTGAAGACGGCGGCGATCTCCGCCATCACGCCGTCGCCCGAGACCGTCAGCCGCTTGCGGAAGTTCCCGTCCCGCATGGACGCCAGGGCGGCCAGCAGCCGCTGCAGGGCCGCCGTGTCCACCTCGGTCGTGCCGTTGCCTCCGCGCTGCTTGTGACTCCGGCCTTGTTGAGTCCGGGACTGATCGTCTTTCGCGCGCGTGCTTACGCCCCGCGCCGCTGCGCCAGACTCCACCGTGTCCCTCCCGCAAGGGTTGACCGCACTGCCCGGGCTGTCTCCGGAAGCATGCCCAGTGTTTCACCATGGCCGAACCAGGCCATAACAGTTCGGCAGCTTCGCATATCCGTCCCCGCCCACGGAGGGCGGAAACACTGGTGACCGGCATCCGCTCGGACAGCGAAGGTAAGTAACCTGGCTTCCGGCTGTCCAGCCGCCCCGGTCCGCCCGGCATGGGGGCGGTTCGTACCCTTCTGCTCGGTAAAGCTTGGGGGAGGGCGGCACAAAGGACGACCACGGGACACCGGAGGGGGCGGGCCGACATGGGATTGTTGATTCCCGGAGAGCACGTTCCGGAGCCCCGGCAGGAAAAACCGGGCGACGAGACGCGTACGAGGAGTTCTGTGATCACCGCGCGGGCGGCAGCCAGCTTCGACCCTGTCGGGCGGTCGGTCGCGACCGCCCGCGCCTTCGTCCGGGACACCCTCCAGGGGTGGGGGTACGCCGACGTCGTCGACGACGCCGTGGTCCTCACCAGCGAGCTGGTCACCAACGCGGTGGTCCACGCCGGCACCAAGGCGGACGTCCTGTGCCTGCGGTCCGACGACGGCGTACGCGTCGAAGTGGCCGACCGCTACCCCGAACGTGAGGTTCCGCTCCTCGGCTCCCCCGCCGACATCGCGGGCCCCGATCGCGAGAACGGCCGTGGGCTGCTGCTCTGCGCCGCCCTCGCCTCCCGCTGGGGCGTCGAGTACACGCCGACCAGAAAGAACGTCTGGTTCCAACTCGACCTCCCCAACCGGCCGGTGGGCACCCGCTCGGCCGGCCCCGCCCTGCCGACCGCGCTGCTCCCGGTCGCCGACGGCAGAGTCCGCGTCGCGGTCGTCCAGATCGACCGCGCCGGAGCCGTACGCGCCTGGAACGAGGACGCCGAGGAACTCTTCGGCTACCCCGCCGAGCAGGTCACCGGAAAGCCACTCACCGACTTCGCGGCCTGGCCGCACACCCCCGGAACCTCCACCGGCATCGTCGAGGCCCTCCAACTCTCGCGCTGGGAAGGCACGTACGGGATAAGAGGCGCCGACGGCCGGGTGGTCCCGGTCTACGCCTCGCACCTGCGCGTCCGCGACACCGAGGGCGAGCCCTCCACGGTCTGCCTGCTGGTGCGCGACGACGAGCGGGCGGTCCTGCAGACCCCGGCCCGCCAGCCCGCCACCGACCCGGCCACGCTGGGCGAGAACCGCACCATCGACCCGTTCGAGGTCTTCATCGGCTCCCCCGCCCCCGACGACCTCGACGGCCTGCTCCAGCGCACCGTCGAACGCGCCCGCGACATGCTCGACGGCGACTCCGCCTTCCTGCTGCTCGCCACCGACGACGAGACGGAGCTGGAGGTCCGGGCCACCACCGGCCTCCCCTCGGCCCGCCAGCGCTTCGCCCGCGTGCCCGTCGAGGCCGGGACCGGACGGTACGGCTCGGCGCGGATGCCCGCCGTCCACGAGGACCTCGCGGCCGTGCCGGGCGCCGTCCCGCTCCTGGAAAGCACCGGCATGCGCTCGGTCGTCACCGTGCCGCTCAAGGTCGAGGGCCGCCTCACCGGCTCGCTCGGTGTCGCCGCCGAATCCCCCGGCCGGTACTCCAACGAGGAGGCCCTGCGCCTCCAGTTCGCCGCCGACCGCATCGCTCTCGCCGTCGAATCGGCCCGCCTCGGTGAGCTGGAACGCCTGCGCAGGGGCTCCTTGAGCTTCCTCGTAGAGGCCTCCGACCTGCTGGCCGGCACCCTGGACCGCGACCAGACGCTGGCCCTGATGGCCCAGATGACCGTCCCCACCCTGGCCACCTGGTGCGCCGTCTACACGATCGCGGACCAGGCCTCGGACCCGTACCTCTCCTATGTGCTCCACGAGGACGAGGAGCGCATCGACGGCCTCAAGGCCCTCCTCTCCAAGATCAACCCGCCGGAGCCGGTGCCCACCCCCGGCGCCCGCGTCTGGACGGCTCCCGGCGAGGCGGCCCACCAGGCCGCGCTCCGGGTGTCCATGCGCGACTTCGGCCGCTCCGGCAGCCCCCACACGGGCGGCGGTCTCGGCACCACCCTGTCAACGGCGGCCGCGGTCGGCGGCGAAACCGTCGTCCTGCCGCTCGTCGCCCGCAACCGCGTGATCGGCATGCTGACACTTGGCAAGCCGTCAGATGACCATTTCCGTCAGGAGATTCTCGAACTGGCCGAGGACCTCTCCCGCCGAGCCGCCCTCGCCCTGGACAACGCGCGCCTGTACTCCGAGCGCATGGCCATCAGCCGCTCCCTCCAGCGCTCCCTGCTGCCGCCCGGCCTGCCGCAGATCCCGGGCGTCGAGGTCGAGGTGATCTACCGAGCGGCCGGCGAGGGCAACGAGGTGGGCGGCGACTTCTACGACCTCTTCCCCATCCGGGACGGCGCGTACGGCTTCGCGATCGGCGACGTCTGCGGCACGGGCCCGGAGGCCGCCGCGGTCACCGGCCTCGCCCGGCACGCCCTGCGCCTGCTCGCCCGCGAGGGCTTCGGCGGACCCGCGGTCCTGGAGCGCCTGAACGCGGCCATCCTCGACGAAGGCGCCCGCAGCCGCTTCCTGACCCTCCTGTACGGCGAGTTGTGGCCCCAGGAGGACGGCAGCGCCATCCTGAAGATCGTCTGCGCCGGACATCCCCTCCCGCTGCGCCTGCGCCAGAACGGCACCGTGGAACCGGCTGCGGACCCGCAGCCGCTGCTCGGCGTGATGGACGACCTGGAGCTGTACGAGCAGACCATCACCCTCGACCCGGGCGACGTCCTGCTCTGCGTGACCGATGGGATCACCGAGCGCCGCGAAGGCACCAGGATGCTGGGCGACGACGGGCTCACGGACGTCCTCGCCACGTGCACGGGGCTCACCGCGGGCGCGGTCGCGGCACGCGTCCTGCGCGCCGTGGAACGGTTCGCCGCCGAACCGGCCTCCGACGACATGGCGATCCTCTCCATGCGCATCCCGGAGCAGACCAACCGATAAGGCCGAGAGGGTACGCGAAAGGCCCCGCCCAATGGGCGGGACCTTTCACATTGCTGAGCCCCCATGCGGAATCGAACCGCAGACCTTCTCCTTACCATGGAGACGCTCTACCGACTGAGCTATAGGGGCCGGTTGTTGTTTCGGGGTTTCCCCCTCACCAACGAGATAAAGCATACCCCGAATCAGACGGTGTTCCGAACCACGGTCACCGGTTCCGGCTACGCGGGTTGCAGCAGGCCGCCGAGCGCGTTACAGACGGATACCAACCGCCGCAATTCAGGCTCCGAAAGCACGTCGAGCGACGGCAGCGCGAGCGTTTCGTCGGCAGCCCGCTCGGTCTCGCCGAGCTCCCACCCGTCCCGCCTGAACTCCCGCATCCTGTGGACGGGAATGGGCACGGGCACTTCGCACGCGACCCCTCGCCGCCGCAACAGCCGCGCGAACGCGTCCCGGTCGGGCCGCCCGTTGCCGGGCACGCGCACCACGTACCGCTGATAGCGATGCCCTTCGGCGGGCGCGGGCGTCTCCACTCCCACGAGCCGCCGGTCCAAGTACCCGGCCCGCGTCCGCCGTTGGGCCACGTCACCACCGAGGTCCTGGCGGTCCTCCTCCTCAAGAAGCAACAGCCCGTGCCCGGAGGCCAGTTCGGCGAACGGCGCCCTGACCACCGGATACCCGAAGCGGCGTACGAGCAGGACAGCGGCGGTCCTGGACGTGACGGCCCCGCGTACGGCTTCCGGCGCCAGGCAGTAGGTCAGCGGATCGATGTCGGCGAACACCGGCACCGCTCCCGCGGCGACGACGGCCCGGGCCAACTCCCCCGTGTCGTAGGCCGGCACGATCACCTCGTCACCCGTCGCGACCCCGGCGGACTTGAGCGCTGCTGTCATCCCCATGACAGCGGATCGTCCTCTTGCCACATGAACGCCAGGTGAGCGGACACAAAAAAACGCTGGCCCCCGAACCGAAGTTCAGGGGCCAGCGTTGAAGATTTGTTCGGCGGCGTCCTACTCTCCCACAGGGTCCCCCCTGCAGTACCATCGGCGCTGAAAGGCTTAGCTTCCGGGTTCGGAATGTAACCGGGCGTTTCCCTAACGCTATGACCACCGAAACACTA
>NZ_QOLA01000029.1 GCF_003324565.1 Streptomyces sp. SDr-06
CCCGGTTACATTCCGAACCCGGAAGCTAAGCCTTTCAGCGCCGATGGTACTGCAGGGGGGACCCTGTGGGAGAGTAGGACGCCGCCGAACAAATTGTGGGGAAAGCCCCGCACCAGATCTGTAGGAATACAGGTCACGGTGCGGGGCTTTTTCGCGTTGTGGCATGAGCTGCGCCGTCGGTATACGCAGCTTTACCCCGCCGCCGGCTCCAGCAGGTCCCAGCGGTTTCCGTAGAGGTCCTCGAACACCGCGACCGAACCGTACGGCTCGTGGCGGGGTTCCTCCAGAAAGCGCACCCCGGCCGCCAGCATCCGGGCATGGTCGCCCTTGAAGTCCTCGGTATGGAGGAAGAAGCCGACCCGGCCACCGGTCTGGGCGCCCACGCTCGCCCGTTGGGCCTCGTCCTTCGCGCGAGCCAGGAGCAGCGAGACCGCGCCGTCGCCGGTGCCGCGCGGCCGGACCACCACCCAGCGCGAGCCGTCTCCGCGATCGGTGTCCTCGGCCAGTTCGAAGCCCAGGGCCCGGGTGTAGAAGTCGATGGCTTCGTCGTAGTCGCGGACGACAAGCGTGATCAGTGCGATGTGTGGCATGCCCCCAAGGTTATACGTACTACGTGGGTGGCCCGGGAGGCGGTGGAACAATGCGGGGATGGAACTCGACCTTGAGCGGCTGGTCGGGCGGGCCCGCGGGCTCGTCGTTCCCGGCCGTCGCCGCATCCTCGGCATCGCCGGGCCGCCCGGCGCCGGAAAGTCCACGCTGGCGGGGGAGTTGGTGGAGCGGCTCGGCGGCCAGGCCGTCCTCGTGCCCATGGACGGGTTCCACCTGGCCAACCGCGAGCTGCGCCGTCTGGGACGTACCGAACGCAAGGGCGCGCCCGACACCTTCGACGCCGCCGGATACGCCGCGCTGCTCGCCCGGCTGCGTACGCCGGAACGTGGCACGGTGGTCTACGCTCCGGACTTCGACCGGTCGTTGGAGGAGGCGCTGGCCGGGAGCATTCCGGTCGCCGCGGAGGTGCCGCTCGTCGTCACCGAGGGCAACTACCTGCTGCACGACGAGGGGGACTGGGCGAAGGTCAGGGATCTCGTCGACGAGGTCTGGTATCTCCATCTCGACGACGGCGAGCGGGTGCGCAGACTCGTCGAGCGGCATGTGCGGCACGGCCGACCCCGGCCTCGGGCCGAGCGATGGGTCAGTGAGTCCGACGAGGTCAACGCACGTCTCGTGGCCGAGGGGCGCGCGCGGGCGGATCTTGTCATCACCGGCACGCTCACTGGGTAGGCTCGCAGCTCTGGCGACTGTGCGAGGGGAAGGCAGCAGACGTGGGGATATTCCGACGAGGGCCCAAGCGGGACGCGAGCGACGTTCCGAGGGACCCCGAGTTCGGCTTCTTCTCGACCGACGAGGGCGCCCGTTTCCGTGCCGTGGTCCGGGAGGCGTTCGCCGAGCTGGGCCTGGAGGTCACCGTCTACGCGGACATGGTCAAGGACAGCGCCGGCCGCCAGTTCGGCCTCGGCAACCTCGCGGCCGTCTGCCACAACGAACCGCGCGGCCCGCGGGTGTGGCCGGAACTGATTCGCAAGCACGTCGGCATGGTGCTGCGCACCATGGAAGCGCCCTCTGCGCTCGAAACCATGGCTCCCGAGCAGATCCGGGCCCAGCTCTATCCCCGGGTGATCAGCGGCGACGGGCTCGACGCACAGAGCTTCGGCTATGCGCGCAGCGTCGCGCCCGGGCTCTACGAGATCCTCGCGCTCGACCTACCGGAGAGCGTCATGATGCTCACCGACGAGGCTCTCGAACCGCTCGGCAAGGTGCCCGACCTGCGTGAGCAGGCCCTGCGCAATCTGCGGGAGCTGCCCGTCGAGGCGCATGAGACGGTCAAGGGCGACGACGGGATGCGCTTCGACCTCGTCGTCGGAGACTCCTTCTACACGGCGAGTCGCGTGCTCGCCCTGGAAGCCGTCGTGCGTCAGGTCACGGGACGCGAGCTCCCGCCGGAGGGGGCTCTGGTGGCGATGCCCTTCCGCCACCAGCTCGCCTTCCACGTCATCCGCGATTCCGGCATGGTGCTCGCCCTCAACGCCATGGCCTCGTTCGCGGCCTCGGGGTACGAGGACACTCCCGGGTCGATCAGCCCGTACGTCTACTGGTGGCGCGGCGGCACGCTCACCCAGCTCAGCGACCGGGACGGCGAGGGGCTGCGCATCGTGGTGGGCGAGGAGTTCGGCGAACTGCTCGAGCGCCTCGTCGACGAGGAGACGGAGGGACTGTGACCGGCTGAACGGGATCGGGGGAGGGCGGCCGGGCCGTTCATTCCCCTCGCGGGCGTGGGGGCGTCCGGGCAGGATGAGGCCATGCCTACGACGCCCACTCCCGCACCCTTCACCGCCGACGACTACCGGGCCCGGATGGCTCGCGCCGCCGAGTCCGCCGCAGATGCCGGGCTGGCCGGTGTGCTGGTCGCGCCCGGCCCCGATCTCGTCTACCTCACCGGCTACCAGCCGACCGCCATCACCGAGCGGCTCACCGTCCTGGTGCTGGCGGCCGGCCAGGACCCGGTCCTCGTCGTGCCGACCCTGGAGGCGCCCGACGCCGCGCACGCGGCCGGGGCCGCCGCGCTCACCCTGCGGGACTGGACCGACGGCAAGGACCCGTACACCGTGACGGCCCCGCTCCTCGACGTCGACGGGCGTTTCGGGGTCAGCGACAACGCGTGGGCGATGCATCTGCTGGGCCTGCAGAAGGAGCTGCCCGGCACGTCGTACGTCTCGTTGACCGAGGCGCTGCCCATGCTGCGGGCCGTCAAGGACGAGCACGAGCTGGCCCGCCTGGAAGCGGCGGGCGCGGCGGCGGACGAGGCGTACGGCGAGATCGTGAAGGTGCGTTTCGCGGGCCGCAAGGAGACGGAGGTGGCCGCCGATCTGGCCGCCCTCCTGATGAAGTACGGCCATTCCCAGGTGGACTTCACCGTCGTCGGCTCCGGGCCCAACGGCGCCAACCCGCACCACGAGGCCGGCGACCGCACGATCGGGCACGGCGACATGGTCGTCCTCGACTTCGGCGGCCTCAAGCACGGTTACGGCTCCGACACGACCCGCACCGTCCACGTCGGCGAGCCCAGCGAGGAGGAGCGGCGCGTCCACGACGTGGTGCGCGCGGCACAGCAGGCGGGCTTCGAGGCGGTCAGGCCCGGCGTCGCCTGCCAGGACATCGACCGCGCGGCCCGCGCGGTGATCGCGGACGCCGGGTACGGCGAGTACTTCATCCACCGCACCGGCCACGGCATCGGCGTGACCACGCACGAGCCGCCGTACATGATCGAGGGCGAGGAGCGGCCGCTCGTGCCCGGGATGTGCTTCTCCATCGAGCCGGGCATCTATCTGCCCGGCCGGTTCGGCGTCCGGATCGAGGACATCGTCACCGTGACGGATGACGGCGGGCGGCGTTTCAACAACACCGACCGCGCCATGGCCATCGTCGAGTAACCGCCGCCCTCGTCAAGGGCGTTGACTGCGCGGGCCTCAGCGGTCGAGGACCGCGCACGACTCCGGCGGCATCAGCAGCACCCCGTCCGCGCCCGGCGTTCCGACCGGCTCCCAGGCCGCGAGGACCCGGCCGCCGCCCCCGAGCCTGATCCTGACCGCCTCCTTGGAGAGGTTGACCACGATCCGCAGGTCGCCGCGCCGGTAGGTGAGCCAGCGTGCCTCCTCGTCGTACGCCACCTTGACGGCCGCCAGGTCGGGGTCCGTCAGATCGGCCCGGGCGTGGCGCAGGGCGATGAGCTCGCGGTACCAGGCCAGCAGCCTGGCGTGCGGCTCGCCCGTGGGCTCCGTCCAGTCCAGGCACGAGCGCTGCCGCGTCGCCGGGTCCTGGGGGTCGGGGATGTCCTCGGCGGCCCAGCCGTGGGACGTGAACTCCCGCCGCCTGCCCTCCCGTACGGCCCGCGCGAGGTCGGGGTCGGTGTGGTCGGTGAAGAACTGCCAGGGGGTGCGCGCGCCCCACTCCTCGCCCATGAAGAGCATCGGCGGGAACGGGCTGGTCAGCGTCAGTGTCGCCGCGCAGGCGAGCAGGCCCGGCGACAGGGAGGCCGAGAGGCGGTCGCCCTGGGCCCGGTTGCCGATCTGGTCGTGGGTCTGCGCATAGCCGAGGAAGCGGTGGGCGGGGGTGCGGGCGCGGTCGACGGGGCGGCCGTGGAGGCGGCCGCGGAAGCTGGAATACGTACCGTCGTGGAAGAACACCCTGGTCAACGTCTTGGCGAGGGCGGAGAGCGGGGCGCGTGCGAAGTCGGCGTAGTAGCCCTGGGATTCGCCGGTGAGGGCGGTGTGCAGGGCGTGGTGGAAGTCGTCGTTCCACTGGGCGTGCAGGCCGAGGCCGCCCTCGCCGCGCGGCGTGGTGGTGCGCGGGTCGCAGGTGTCGGACTCGGCGACGAGGAAGAGCGGCCGGCCCAGCTCGGCGGCGAGCACGTCGACCGCCGTCGAGAGTTCTTCCAGGAAGGTGAACGCGCGGGTGTCGGCCAGCGCGTGCACCGCGTCCAGCCGCAGCCCGTCCAGGCGGTAGTCGCGCAGCCAGGCCAGCGCGCTCTCCAGGAGGTAGGCCCGCACCTCGTCGGAGCCCGCGGCGTCCAGGTTGACGGCCGAGCCCCAGGGCGTGTGGTGGGTGTCCGTGAAGTACGGCCCGAAGGCGGGCAGGTGGTTGCCGGACGGGCCGAGGTGGTTGTGCACGACGTCCAGGACCACGCCGAGCCCCTGGGCGTGCGCCGCGTCGACGAACCGCTTCAGCGCGTCGGGCCCGCCGTAGGGCTCGTGCACCGCCCACAGGGAGACCCCCTCGTACCCCCAGCCGTGGCGCCCCGGGAAGGGGCACACCGGCATCAGCTCGATGTGCGTGATGCCCAACTCGGCCAGGTGGGGCAGCCGTTGAACGGCCGCGTCCAGGGTGCCCTCGGGTGTGAAGGTGCCCACGTGCAGCTCGTACAGGACGGCCCTCTGGAGCGGGCGGCCCGCCCAGGGGTGCTGCCAGGTGAAGGTGTCGTGGACGACGACCGCGCTGAGGCCGTCCGGGCCGTCGGGCTGGCGGCGCGACCTCGGGTCGGGCCGCACCGGGCCGTCGTCCAGTACGAATCCGTAGCGGTCGCCGGGATGCCCTTCGGCCTCGGCCAGCCACCAGCCCGCGCGCACGGGATGGCGGGTCATGGGATGGGTCGCGCCCTCCAGAAGAAGGGCGGTCCGGTCGGCGTTCGGCGCCCACACTTCGAACAGCACTGGCGGTCCCCCTGTCGTAGCCGGTTGCGACCATGGTGCGACACAGGAGGGGGACACGCCCGCAATTCGGGACTACTTCCAGACCATGTTGATCGCGCGCTCGAAGGTGACATAGCCCGCGCGGGCGAACGCGTTGGCCATGGGGACGTTCGGCAGGTCCGTGGCGGCGCGGATCCGGGGCACGTCCTGGGCGGCCAGGACGCGCGTTCCCTCGGCGAGGAGGTCGTCGATGTAGCCGTGGCCGCGATGGGCGGGCAGCACCCCGATGTACGCGATGACGGGGTTGTAGTTGTTGCGGGCCGGGATCACGAACCCGACGGGCCCGCCGCCGTCCTTGAGCTCGGCGATCCGCCACCATGTGGGCGGCGACCTGAAGGTCGCGAACTCCTCCTCGTACATGCGCTCCGCGCTTTCGCGCGGGGTCATGGTGCGCAGCTCCTCGCGGGTGTGCTCGTCCAGCGAGTTCTCCACGACGAGCGTCATCAGTGCGATGAGCTCCTCGCGGTCGGTGGCCGGCCGGAACGACAGCCTCGTGGAGGGCTCGGGGACCGGGGTGCCCGCACGCCACTCCAGGCGCAGCCGCTCGACGAGCGGGGTCGCGCCGGAGGCGGCGAGGATGTTCAGCCTCGTCTCGACGACCTCGCGGGCGGCGGCGTCCTCGCGCCAGTCGCCGGGCACGAAGCGGCCGTACTCGGGGCGGTCCGCGCCCGCGGGGACGACCTCGGCGGTGGCGGTCTCCAGGAGCCGCAGGCCGATCTCGTGGCGCTCCGCCGCGGGCAGGGTGTCGTCGACGTCGAAGAAGTCGAGACTGAGCGGCGGCCCGCCGCTCTTCGCGGTCCACCAGGCGATGCGCGCCAGCACCCGGCCGTCGCGCAGGGCCACCCACATCCAGTCCGGGATGCGGCGACCAGTGGCCAGATCGTCCTCGAGTTCGTGGTCGAGAACGTAGGAAAGCTGGTGGAAGAGCCCGAGTTCGTCGGGCCCGGCGAGCGGACGAATGGTCACGTCCGACGCGGAAGTCGTCAAGAGGGTCCCCTCAGAGGTTTACGAAGTCGGCAGACCCTAACAGCGCACGAGGTGTGGTCGGCAAGGCAATTGTCGGAACCGGTCTCTCTGCGTCGCAGGTCAGCGCCTGAGCGAACGTGGGGGCGGGCTCCCGGGGGAGGGCGGCCCGCTGCTGGACACGTCCGGCCCCGGGGACGGACAATCGCTGATGTGACGCCCTCCTTCGAGTTCCCGACCTCCTCGGCGCCCGCTCGGCTTTCCGACGCGGAGCGCGACCGGGTGCTGGAGGTGCTGCGCGAGGGCGCCGCCGAAGGCAAGCTGTCGCACGACACGTTCCTGCGCCGGATGGAGCTGGCCCTGGCCGCCCGCCGGTCCGACGAACTGGTCGCCCTCACCGCCGACTTGCAGAGCGGAGGCCGCTGGTCGAAGGCGGTCTTCGGGGCGGTCGGCCGGGTCTCGGAGTTCTCCGTCTCGCTGCGCAGGGCCTGGCAGGGCGAGCGGTTGCCGAAGCTCCTGTTCCCCGCGCCGGGCCCGTACCCGCTGCGGATCGGCCGCGACCCCGCCAACGGGCTCCGGCTGAGCCACGAGACGGTGTCGCGCGTGCACGCCGAGCTCGTCTTCCAGGCCGGGATGTGGCAGTTGCGCGACCTCGGCTCGACCAACGGGACGTGTGTGAACGGGCGTCGGGTGACGGGCGCCGTGGCCGTGGCCGACGGCGATCAGGTCAGCTTCGGCCGGATGGCCTTCCGGCTCGCCACCCGCTGAGCCCCTTCCGCTCCCGCAGCGCTGCTGACCAGGGCTAATGCCGCTGACTCGGGGTGTTGTCAGTGGGGTGTCGCATCATGGCGGTATGAACGATCAGCCTCGGGTGCGGCACGCCCGCCCCGCCGACCTGCCCCGCCTGGCCGAACTTGCCGCGGAGCACGCCGCGTACGAGAAGTCGGCCGGTCCGGCACCCGGTTTCGCCGAGCGGCTCGGCGCGCTGCTCTTCACCGCCGAGCGGCCCCGCTTGCGCTGCCTGGTCGCCGAGATACCGGGCGGTGAGGTCGTCGGATACGCCACCTGCGCACCGGAGGTGTCGACCTGGGACGCCCGCGAGTACCTGCACATGGACTGCCTGTTCCTGCGCGATGGCCACCGCGGCCTGCGCCTCGGACCGCTCCTGATGGAGGCGGTGGCGGCCGAGGCACGGGCGCTCGGGCTCGTGGAGATCCAGTGGCAGACCCCGGAGTGGAACGAGGGGGCGGTCAGGTTCTACGAGCGCCTGGGTGCCACCGGCAAGGCGAAGGTGCGGTACGCGCTGCCGGTGACCCCTGGTCCGTCCGGCCGGTAAGTAGGCGTGCGGGCAGGGGACTTGGAGCGTTCACTGCTGATGGAGGCCTCGTCCGGCCAGGGTGAGGAAGGTCTCGCCGACGGCCTCCGAGAGCGTGGGGTGGGCGTGGATGTGGCGGGCCACGTCCGAGGCCTCGGCGTCCCAGCCCACGATCAGCTGGCTCTCGGCGATCATCTCGGAGACGTTCGGGCCGACGAGGTGGACGCCGAGCACCCGCCCCTCGCGTTCGGCGACGACCTTCGCCACCCCGCCCTGCCCGTGCACCATGCCCTTGGCGACCGCCGTCAGCGGCATGGTGTTGACCACGACGTCGTGTCCGCGGCCGCGGGCGTCCGCCTCGGTCAGTCCCACCGAAGCGGTCTGCGGCGAGGAGTACGTGACCCGGGGCACCGCCGCGTAGTCGACCGGCGCGGAGCCCACCCCGGCGAGCGCCTCGGCGACCAACAGGCCCTCCGCGAACGAGGCGTGGGCCAGACCGAGGGAGGGAGGCGGCAGCAGATCGCCCACCACATGAATGCCGGGGACCGCGGTTTCCAGACGCGACCAGTCGGCCGGGGCGACGAAGCCCCGCTCGTCGACGGCGAGTCCGGCCGCGGCCAGGTCGAGCCCGTCGGTGACCGGAGCGCGGCCCACCGCGACCAGGAGCCGCTCGGCCTCAAGGGTGCGGACCTCGCCGCGCGCGGTGCGCACCGAGGCACGCACCCCGTTCTCCAGGACGGTCGCGTCGATGAAGCGGGCTCCGGTCTGCACATCGATGCCGCGCTTCTTGAGTCCCCGCGTCAAGTGGCGGCCGACATCGGCGTCTTCGAGCGGCACCAGCCGGTCGGCGGCCTCCACCAGCGTGACCTGGGCGCCCATCGAGCGGTGGAACGAGGCGTACTCGACGCCGATCGCGCCGCCGCCCAGGACCAGCACCGACTGGGGAAGTCCGGGGGCGAACAGGGCGTCGTCGCTGGTGACCACGCGCCGCCCGTCCGCCGCCAGCCCCGGCAGCATGCGCGGCCGCGACCCCGTGGCCAGCACGATGCCGCGCCGGGCCACCACGTGTCCGTGACCCTCGACATGGACGCTCCTGGGGCCCGTCAACCGGGCCCCGCCCCGCAGCACTTGGACGTGCGCGTGCGACAGATGGCCCTCCACGCCCTTGTGGTTGCGGGAGACGATGTCGTCGCGGTTCGCCACCAGCGCCTGCCAGTCGATCGAGTCCACGCTCGCCTTCACCCCCCACCGCTCGCGCGCCTCGGCGATCCCGTCCACCAGTTCGGCGGCGTGCAGCATCGCCTTGCTGGGGATGCAGCCGCGGTGCAGGCAGGTGCCGCCGACCTTGTCGCGCTCGGCGAGCACGACCGTCAGGCCCAGGGCGGCGGCCCGCAGGGCGGTGGAATAGCCGCCGGTTCCGCCGCCGATCACGATCACATCGGCCACGCGGGACCCGGCCCCAGGGCTCTCGGTCACGCGGTCGCCCGCGCGTCCGGTCACGGGCTCGGTCACGTACGTGGCCAGGGGTTCGGTCGGGGGCGTCATCATGGGATCGGTCATGCGGCAAGCCTCCGCCCCGCCGCTGCCATGAGTCCAAGGCAATGTTCTTGTGACACCGATGCACAATGCTTATGGCGTGCAGGGGGCACCCGAGACCAGCGGGACCAGGGGGACATGGAGTGAGCCTGCGACAGATGGAGTACTTCGTCACGGTCGTCGAGGAGGCGTCGTTCACCCGGGCCGCCGAGCTCCTGCACGTCACCCAGCCCGCGCTGTCCCACCAGATCAAGGCGCTGGAGAGGTCCGTCGGCGGCGAGCTGCTCGAACGGCTGCCGCGTGGTGTGCGGCTCACCTCCATGGGCCGCGCCTTCCTGCCGCACGCCCGGCTCGCGGTGCGCAGCGCGCTCCAGGCCCAGCGCGCGGCCCGCGCGGCGGCCGGTGCCGAGGGCGGCGAACTCCACATCGCCTCCGTGCACGCGATCGCCGTCGGCGTGCTGCCCGACGCCTTCGCCCGCTGGCGGCGCACCCACCCCGGCGTGCGGCTGATCCTTCACGAGTACGCCACCGCCGAGGCGCTGGAGGAGGCGCTCGAACGGGGCGCCGCCGACCTCGCCGTCGGGCCCCCTCCGCAGCGCTGGGAGGGCCCCGTCGTGCCCGTCGGTGAGGAGGAGGTCGCCCTGGTCGTCGCCTTCGACGATCCGCTCGCGGGACGCTCGTCCGTCCGGCTCGAAGAACTCGCCGACCACGACTGGGTGCGGTGCGCGATGGAGCCCGTCGTCGACGGCCGGCCCTTCCTCGACCTGGTCTGCGAACGGGCCGGGTTCACCCCGCGCACCGTCGTGCGCACCGAGCACACCTCGACGGCGGTACGGATGGCCGCGGCCGGGGTCGGGGTGGTCGCCGCCCCTACCCACGTGGTGCGCGGCGGGATCGGTGAGGACTGTGTGCTGCTCCGCGTCGAGCCCTCCTGGAAGCGCCCCCTGACCGTGTTCTCACGGGTCGAGCTGGTCGGCGCCGCGGCCTCCTTCACCGAACTGCTGCGCGGCTCAGCGCCGTACGGCCGGCGTGAGCCCTCACCCGTACGGCCGAACGCCGATCGCGGCTGCCCGGCCGAGGTGGTCCGCTGAGAGCAGTCACCGGGCCCGGCGGCGCCCGAGCGGGACCGCTCGAAGCCGCCCGACCGCGCCCCGCCGGGCGCCGAGCGGGGAGGCGCGCCATGACGACCGTCGAGCCGCCCGGGGCGGCAACGGCCCCGGCCGTCGCCACCGCGCCCCGCACCCTCTCGCTGCTCGCTCCCGCGTCCCGTCGCGATCCGTACGCCTTCTACCGGACCCTGCGCGAGGACCACCCCCTGCTGTGGGACGGCAGACTGGGGGCCTGGCTGGTCAGCCGGTACGCGGATGTCGCCCCCGCGTTCGGCGCCCCCGGCCTCGCCGGACCCCGCGACGGGTCGTGCTGCGGGCCGGGCACCGTGCGCTGCGCGCAGGAGTACGCCGCGCCCGAGAGCGCCTTCGCGCTGCTGCGCGAGGTGTGCGCACGCACCGCGTACGTACTGGCCCGGCGGCTCGCCGGACGCCGGGAGGCCGACCTGGTCGAGGAGTTCTGCCGCTGGCTCCCGACCGGCACGATCGCCGCCGCGACCGGACGCTCCTACGCCGCCGTGATGGGCCGCACCGGTTCGGCGCCCGACCGCAACCGCGCGGAGGCACCCGCCGCCACGGACCTGGGCCGCCGCCGGGGCGGCACCGGGGTGGCGCTCCTCGCGGCGCGCTGCGCGGACCAGGCGGCGCTCACCGGCCAGGCCCTTGCCTCACTCCTGGCCAACCTCCTCGACCATCCCGAGCAGTTGGAGCTGGTGAGGGCGGTCCCGGCGCTGATCGGGCAGGCGTGGGACGAGGCGCTGCGGCGCAACCCGCCCGTCCACGTGGTGCTCCGCCGGGCCGTCGGCGACCTCTCCATATCCGGCGGCACCGTCCCGGCCGGGGCCGCGGTCGCCCTGCTCGTCGGGGCCGCGAACCGTGACCCCGACCGCTTCCCCGACCCCGACCGCTTCGACCTGCACCGCACCGCCCCCGAGGCCCTCGCCCTCGGCCCCGCCGACTGCCCGGTCGCCCGGGTCGCCGAACTCCAGGCGGAGTGCGCGGTCAGCGCCCTGCTCACCGCCATGCCCGGGCTGCGCAGGGCCGACGCCTTCGAGCCGACCGAGAGCGGCCTGCTCACCCGCTCCCCGCGCCGTCTCCTGGTGTGGCCCTCCTGAGCAGCGCCACCGGGAAGGGGGCGAACAGGTCCGCCAGGTCCACCGCCCCGGTGAACTGCCGCCCGGGCTCCAGGACATCGGCCCAGCGGCCCTCCGGCAGCGGCAGCCGCGTGTCCGCCCAGCCGCCCGCTTCCGCGAGACGCAGCGAGAGCCGGGTCACGGCCGTCACCACCTCGCCCGAGCGGCAGAAGGCCACACAGTGCGCGGCGCGGGGGCCCAGGGCCGTCAGTTCCGCGTAGGTCCCCGACTCGCCGAACACCCCGGGCAGTTCACGTCGCAGCCGCACCGCCGCCAAGGTCACCCGGAGCTTGTCGCCGGGGTCGGCGAGGGCGGCCGGGTCGAACCGCACCGGACGCCGGTTGTCCGGGTCCACAAGCGCCGCGTACTCCGCCTCCGTGCCCTGGTAGAGGTCCGGCACGCCCGGCATCGTCAGATGCAGCAGCGCGGCGCCGAGGCTGTTGGCCCGCGCGGCGGACCGCGTCTCCCGCGCGAACTCCTCTACTGCGCAAGCCAGTTGCCCGCCCGGACCGGCCTCGACGAAGTCGCTCACCGCCTTCTCGTAGCCGGGGTCCTGTTCCGTCCAGCCCGTGTGCAGACCGGCCTCGCGCACCGCCTTGAGCAGCGCCGCCCCGAGCCGCTCCGGCTCCGCCGCGCCGCCGAGGCCGACCGACGTCTGCCACGCGACCCAGGCGAGATGCGGATCGGGCGCCCGCGCCCCCGCCACGCGGTCGAGCAGGGCGGCCCACCGCCCCGGGCACTCGGACAGCACCGCGATGCGGGCCCGCACCTCCGCGCTGCGCTTGGTGTCGTGCGTGGACAGCACCGTGCCGGTGCTCGGCCAGTCACGGGCGAGGCGGGAGCAGAACGCGTGGAACTCGCCCGGATCCACCGAAGGCCGCCCCGGGTCCCCGCCCACCTCGTTCACCGAGAGCAGGGGCGTGTACCGGTAGAAGGCCGTGTCCTCGACGGACTTGGCGTGCAGCGCCGACGACGTCTGGGCGAAGCGGGTACGGAACCGCTCCCGCTCCTGGCCCTCGCCGAGCCGACCGAGGGCCAGGTCCCGCACCACGTCCACCGCCGCCGACTCCTCCGCGACCGGGAACGCCGCCTTTGTCTCCAGGGCTGCCGAGGCGGGCAGCGCCGGCTCCCCACCGAACCGGTAGGGGCGGTAGACGGGCACGCGGACGAGGAGCTCGCGCAGGGCGAGCCGCAGCGCCCAGGGCGCGTGATCGCGCAGTTCGGGTGCGCCCGCCGCGCAGATGCGCCCCGCCAGGCGCACCAGGTACTCGGTCTCGGCCGCCAGCTCGTGCGTCAGGACCCGGTAGGCGGCGCGGCGCACCGTCGGCGCCCAGTGCCCGCCCCGATCGCCGCTCACCCCGGTGAACTCCCGGTACTGGCCGCCGAGTTCCTTAAGTCCGGCCGGGTCGGTGAACAGGCCGTCGATGTGCCGCAGCGCGTCGTACCCGGTGGTCCCGGCGACCGCCCAGCCCGCGGGCAGCCGCTCGTCGCCGGTGAGGATCTTCTCGACGACCGTCCAGCGGCCGCCCGTCGCCTCGTTCAGGCGGTGCAGATAGGCCTCGGGGTCCGCGAGGCCGTCCGGATGGTCGACGCGCAGCCCGTCCGCGACTCCGTCGTGGACCAGCTCCAGGATCTTGGCGTGCGTCGCGGCGAAGACGTCCTCGTCCTCCACCCGGATGCCGATCAGGTCCGCGATGGTGAAGAAGCGCCGGTAGTTGAGCTCGGTCCTGGCCAGCCGCCACCAGCCGAGCCGGTACCACTGGGCGTCGAGCAGTTCCGGCAGCGGCAGGCCCGCCGTGCCCTCCCGCAGGGGGAAGCACTGCTCGCCGTACCGCAGTACGTCGCCGTCCACCGTCAGACGGTCCAGCTCCGCGCCCAGCGGCCCGGCGAGCACCGGCAGCAGGACCCGCCCCTCGCCCGCCGCCCAGTCGATGTCGAACCACGACGCGTACGGCGAGGCCGGGCCGGAGCGCAGCACGTCCCACAGCTGACGGTTGTGGCGCGCCGCCGCCGACATGTGGTTGGGCACGATGTCCAGGATCAGGCCGAGCCCGAACTCGCGTGCCCGCGAGGACAGTTGGCGCAGTCCGGCCTCGCCGCCCAGCTCCTCACGTACGGTGGAGTGGTCGGTGACGTCGTAGCCGTGGGCCGAGCCGGGCACGGCCTCCAGGACCGGCGACAGATGCAGATGTGAGACTCCGAGCTCCGCCAGGTAGGGCAGCGCCTCCTCGGCGGCGGCGAACGGGAAACCGGGCTGGAGCTGGAGCCGGTAGGTCGCGGTGGGCTGGGTCATATGAACCTACGTACCCCGTCCGGCCGCTTCTGTTCCTTCGGTCCCCGTGTATGCCCCGGTCGGCCGCTTCGGCTTCGCCCGATGGCCGGATCCCCGCAGGCCTGCGCAAGGTGCCTGCCCTGCCGGGGCCGCTGCTTCCCGTGCTCCTTCCACGGACGGCTGCCGACGGCCAGGTGCCGACCGGGCAGGGTGCCCCTGGTCGCCGTGACCGGCCCGGTTCCGGACGTCTCCCGGCGCCCCCGGCATCCCCGGTCGACGGCCGACCGAACGGTGGTCGCGTACACGGCCGCCCTGTGCCGGAGCCCACTGACCATCGGACTCCGGCACAGGTCACGGCCGTTGAGGCCCCGGAAGGGGACGCTAGGCGGGACGCCGCAGCACGGTCAGGCTCCGCCCGATCAACACCACCCGCTCGCCCGCGGCCACCTTGGGGCCCTCACCCGGCGGCACGCCCTCGGGCCGTGCGGTGTCGACCACCACCTGCCACTGCCGGCCGTGGTTGACCGGCACCACGAAGTCGATCTCCTCCGCGCTGGCGTTGAACATCAGCAGGAACGAGTCGTCACCGATGCGCTCGCCGCGCGGGCCCGGCTCGGAGATCGCGTTGCCGTTGAGGAACACCGACAGCGCCTTCGCGTTCGCGGACTGCCAGTCCCGGTCCGCCATCTCCTCGCCCTCGGGGGTGAACCAGGCGATGTCGGAGAGCTCGTCGTGCGTGCCCTGCACGGGGCGGCCGTGGAAGAAGCGCCTGCGCCGGAAGACCGGATGGTCCCGGCGCAGCCCCACCATGGCCCGGGTGAACGCCAGCAGCGTGCCGTCGGCGTCGTCACCTGGGTCCGGCCAGTGCACCCACGACAGCTCCGTGTCCTGGCAGTACGCGTTGTTGTTGCCGCCCTGGGTGCGGGCGAACTCGTCGCCGTGGCTGAGCATGGGCACGCCCTGCGACAGCATCAGGGTGGCGACGAAGTTCCGCATCTGCCGGGCGCGCAGCGCGTTCACCTCACCGTCGTCGGTGGGGCCCTCGACGCCGCAGTTCCAGGAACGGTTGTGGCTCTCGCCGTCCCGGTTGCCCTCGCCGTTGGCGTCGTTGTGCTTGTCGTTGTACGAGACGAGGTCGTTGAGGGTGAAGCCGTCGTGACAGGTGTGGAAGTTGATGGACGCCAGCGGCCGCCTCCCGTCGTCCTGGTAGAGGTCGGACGAGCCGGTGAGGCGCCCGGCGAACTCGGCCAGCGTGCGCGGCTCGCCGCGCCACAAGTCCCGTACGGTGTCGCGGTACTTGCCGTTCCACTCGGTCCACAGCGGCGGGAAGTTGCCCACCTGGTAGCCGCCCTCGCCCACGTCCCACGGCTCCGCGATCAGCTTGACCTGGCTGACCACCGGGTCCTGCTGGACCAGGTCGAAGAACGAGGAGAGCCGGTCCACCTCGTGGAACTGGCGGGCCAGCGTCGCCGCGAGGTCGAAGCGGAAGCCGTCCACGTGCATCTCGGTGACCCAGTAGCGCAGCGAGTCCATGATCAGCTGGAGGACGTGCGGGGACCGCATGAGGAGGCTGTTGCCGGTGCCGGTGGTGTCCTCGTAGTAGCGAGGGTCCTCGGCGAGCCGGTAGTACTGCGCGTTGTCCAGGCCGCGGAAGGAGAGGGTCGGGCCGAGGTGGTTGCCCTCGGCCGTGTGGTTGTAGACGACGTCGAGGATGACCTCGATGCCCGCCTCGTGCAGCGCCCGGACCGCCTGCTTGAACTCCAGGACCTGCTGGCCGCGGTCGCCCCAGGAGGCGTAGGCGTTGTGCGGGGCGAAGAACCCGATGGTGTTGTAGCCCCAGTAGTTCGACATCCCGGCGTCCGCGAGCCGGTGGTCGTTCACGAACTGGTGCACCGGCATCAACTCAAGGGCCGTGACGCCCAATTGCGTGAGGTGGTCGATGACGGCCGGATGGGCGAGGGCCGCATAGGTGCCGCGCTGGTCCTCGGGGAGCTCCGGATGGAGCATCGTCAGGCCCTTGACGTGGGCCTCGTAGAAGACGGTGTGGTGGTAGTCGGTCCGCGGCGGCCGGTCGTCGCCCCAGTCGAAGAACGGGTTGACCACCACCGAGGCCATCGTGTGCGGCGCCGAGTCCAGGTCGTTGCGGCTGTCGGGCCGCCCGAAGTGGTAGCCGTAGACCGACTCGTTCCATTCGATGCTGCCGCTTATGGCACGTGCGTACGGGTCGAGCAGCAGCTTCGCCGAGTTGCAGCGATGTCCCTGCTGCGGCTCGTACGGTCCGTGCACCCGGAAGCCGTAGCGCTGGCCCGGCAGGACGCCGGGCAGATAGGCGTGGCGCACGAACGCGTCGGACTCGCGCAGCTCGACGGCGGTCTCCGAGCCGTCGTCGTGCAGCAGACACAACTCGATCCGACGGGCGGCCTCGGAGAAGACCGCGAAATTGGTCCCGGCGCCGTCGTACGTGGCGCCGAGTGGGTAAGCCTGTCCCGGCCATACCTGCATGGGCAAGACTCTTCCACTTCCGCTCGGGGTGCTGAGGGGCTGTTCGGCCAGATCCTCCCTGAAAAGACGACGGTCACCCAGGACGTGCGCGTGCGCCAATGGGTGACCCCGGTCAGCTCGGTGCGGGCAAGCGCTATGAATCAGCTCACCCCGTCAGATAGTGCCCATCAGAACAGGCCGTATCCTCTGCCGAGTTGGGAAACTCGACTCGGCATCGGGCTGCAGCGCCTCCGGCTCCCGGAGTACCCTTCCTTGATCGTTGAAGGCTGTGCGGGGCGGGTCGGGCCCGCAGGGGTTTGCCGGGGGGCGGAAGGCGGTGCGCGGGTGAGCTCGGGAGGCCTTGAGCTGCCCCCTGGTGACACGGGTCATGAGGGGGAGTCCGGCGACATCCCGCCCGGGGCGGTCTCCCTCGCGCGTCCGATGGAGATCGGGGCGGAGCTGGACTGGGGCGCGGACGCCTGGAGCGAGGTGCGTACGCGAGCGCAGCGGGCCGGGCGTGCCTACATCTGGCTGAACCTGGTGGAGCAGCGGCTGCGCGCCGTGGTGGCGGCCGTCCTGCGGCCGATCTACGAGCCGGTCCACGGCGACGACTGGGTGGTCGCGGCGGCCGGGCCGGCGGGCCAGGAGTGGGTGCAGCGCGCCGTCGCGGTCCGCGAGGTCTCGCGCCGCAAGGGCTATCTGCTCGACCCCGCGGACGACAACGTGCTCAGTTTCCTCACGCTCCCGCAGCTGCGCGAGCTGATGGTGCAGCACTGGCCCTGCTTCGAGCCGTATGTGGACGACCGGCGCGATGTCGAACTCGCCCTGGACGAGCTGGAGGTGGCGCGCAACGTCGTCTCCCGCAACCGGGCGCTGAACGAGGCCGTGCTCGCCCAGGCGGAGCGGGCCTCGGCGCGGCTCCTGGACGTGCTCGGCGGTGCGGGCGGCGCCCCGGGCGCACACCGCCTGCCCATCGACGCGGTGGAGGAACTGGTCGGCGACCGGTACGCCGATGTCGTCTCCGTGCACTCCGACCGGGTGCGCCTGCAGCGCCAGCTGCCCGCCGAGGACCTCTTCGGCGGCGCCCGCCGGCTGGACGCGATAGGCATCGGGCTCAACCTCCTGGTGCAGAACTACTCGGGCCGCCGACTGGTGCGGCTCGCCGAGTCGGGCTGCCGCGTGCGACTGCTCTTCCTCAATCCGGCGAGCAGCGCCGTCAAGCGCCGTGAGCGTGAACTCGGCCTGAAGAAGGGCGAGTTGAGCCGTTCCGTGGAGATGAACATTCTGCACATGCGGCGGGTGCGGGCCCGGCTGCGCGATCCGGGGGCCTTCGAGATCCAGGTCTTCGACGAGACGCCGCGCTTCACCGCCTACCTCGTGGACGGCGACGGCGCGGACGGCGTCGCGGTCGTGCAGTCCTATCTGCGGCGCGCGCGGGGGATGGAGGCGCCGGTGCTGGTGCTGCGCGGGGGCGGGCGGCGGGGCGTCGTGCGGCCGGGCCAGGACGTGGAGCACGGGCTCTTCGAGACGTACCGCGAGGAGTTCGAGTCCGTCTGGACTGATTCGCGCCCCGTGTCCTGAATTGTGGCGAGGTTTCCTCGATGGATTCCGGCCGCCCGGCCGATTGTCAGTGCCGCGTGCGAGGGTGGTCGTCAACTGGGGGAAAGCACCACGAAGGAGGGGCAGCATGAGCTGGCACCTGGAGCCGCTGGTCGGCTTCGACCTGGAGACGACCGGCACCGAGCCGCGCGAGGCGCGCATCGTGACGGCCGCGATCGTCGAACTGCGGGGGGCCGACGTGGTGGGGCGGCGCGGCTGGCTCGCGGATCCGGGGATACGGATCCCGGCGCAGGCCTCCGCGGTCCACGGGATCAGCAACGAACGGGCCTCGGCTGAGGGCAGGCCCGCCGCCGAGGTGGCCGACGAGGTCGCCGAGGCGCTGACCGGGCACTGGCGCCGGGGCGTGCCCGTGGTCGCCTACAACGCGGCCTTCGATCTGACGCTCCTCGCCGCCGAGCTGCGGCGGCACCACCTGCCCTCGCTGACCGACCGGCTCGACGGAGCCCCCATAGGGCCCGTCGTCGATCCATACACGATCGACCGCTCGGTCGACCGCTACCGCAAGGGCAGGCGCACCCTCGAAGCGGTGTGTGTCGAGTACGGAGTGGTCCTGGAGGCGGCGCACGACGCGGGGTCGGACGCCCTGGCGGCGGCCCGGGTGGCCGTGGCGATAGCCGAGCGCCACCCGCAGGTGGCGCGGCTCGCACCGGGGGAGCTGCATGACCGTCAGATCCACTGGTACGCCGAGTGGGCCGCCGACTTCCAGCGGTTCCTGCGCACGAAGGGCACGGCCGACGCGGTCGTCGACGGCTCCTGGCCGCTGCGCGAACTGACCCCGGCCCAGGCCCAGGCCCAGGCCTGAGGCCGGAGCCGGGGCGCGCCCGGCGGGTCGCTCAGAACGGATACCAGCGGACCGCGGGGTCCCCGTCGCGCAGCGAGGCCACGCGGCGGCGGAATTCGTCGAGCGCCTTCGGGTTGGTGGGGGCGTGCTGGGCGACCCAGGCGCAGCTGGCCGTCTCCCGCGCGCCCCGCAGCACCGCGCAGCCGTCCCACTCGCGTACGTCCCAGCCATAGGCGGTGACGAACGCGTCGTACTGCTCGGCGGGCAGGCCGTACCGGTCGCGGGACAGCGCCATGACGACCAGGTCGTGTTCGCGGAAGTCGGCGGAGAACGTCTCCAGGTCGACCAGGACCGGCCCTTCGGGGCCGATGTGCACATTGCGGGGGAGGGCGTCGCCATGGATGGGGCCGAGCGGCAGATGGGGAGTGAGCGCGGCGGCCGCGGCCGCGAAGCCGTCCCTGCGGGCCCTCAGATACGCGGCGTCGGCCGGGTCGATCGCGTCACCGGCCAGGCGTAGCCAGCGCTCGACACCCCCGAGGAGCTCACGGCGGGGCAGCGGAAAGGGAGGCTCCGGCAGGGCGTGGACGCGTCGCAGGAGTGCGGCCAGATCGGCCGGGGTGGCCGGGCGTTCGGCGGCGGGCAGCCGGTGCCACACGGTCACCGGGTGGCCCTCGACCAGCCGGGGCTCGGGTTCTGCGGCCCGGACCGCGGGGATGCCGGCCTCGGCGAGCCAGGTGGCGATGGCCAGTTCGCGCTCGGCGCGGTCGAGGAGCTCGGGGTGGGCGGTGGCATCGCGGCCGACCTTGACCACCAGAGCGTCCGCCGGGGTGTGCGCGGCGCCGGGCAGCGCGAAGACCGCGTTCTCGCCCAGGGCCAGCAGCTCGGCCTCGGCGGCTCCGGCGAGACCGCCGGGGTCGCTCAGTGCCGCGGCGGCCAGCAGTTCGCGCGCCCGTGCCTCGTCCATGCTCGTCTCCCGGTGCTCGTCCCGTACCGGCCAAGTCTCGCATTCAGGCAGGTCGTCCTGGTGTGCGGGCGGTGGTGGCCGCGTCCACGATCGAGCGGTCCGCGCGGGCACCCGGAGTGGGAGGGCGAGCGAGCAGAACCCGGCGGGCCATCAGCGACGGGCTGATGGCCCGCCAGGTTCTGGACCGGGGGCGGCTCCCTGAGGCCGCCGCCCCCGGCATCCGGCCGGGTCCGTCAGACCCGTACCGCTCCCTCCGGGTGCCCCGGCCCGTCCCCCGAACGGGCCGGGGCGGTCTGTGCCGGCGCGTGCGCCGGGTCCTCGTGGGTGAGGTCGGGCAGCCAACGCAGCCACGTCGGGAAGTACCAGTTGCGGTCGCCGAGCAGCGCCATCACCGCCGGGAGCAGGACGCCGCGGATCAGGGTCGCGTCGATCAGGACGGCGGTGGCCAGGCCCACGCCCATCTGCTTCATCGACTGCATGGACAGCGTGCCGAAGATCGCGAAGACCGCCACCATGATGATGGCCGCGCTCGTCACCACCCCCGCCGTCGTCACCACGCCGTGGGCGACGGCGTCCCGGGTCGTACGGCCCTGGAGCTTCGCCTCGCGGATCCGGGAGACCACGAAGACGTGGTAGTCCATCGACAGGCCGAACAGGATGACGAAGAGGAAGAGCGGCAGCCAGGACACGATCGCGCCGACACCCTGCGCACCGACCAGCGAGGCGCCCCAGCCGTGCTGGAACACGGCGGTCAGGATGCCGTAGGCGGCGCCCACCGACAGGAGGTTGAGCACGATCGAGGTGACGGCGATGGTGAGGGACCGGAAGCAGAGCAGCATCAGAAGGAAGGCGAAGACGACGACGAACGCGAAGACCGGGGCGACCGCACCGACGATCTGGGCGTTGAAGTCCTTCGACCCCGCGACCTGACCGGTGATGGGCGCCTTGAGGCCCGCCACCTTGCCGAGCGTGTCGGGGCGTACGTGGTCGCGGAGCAGGTCCAGGCTCTTCTCGGCCCTGCCCTGGTCGGAGCCGCCGACCAGCGGGACCGAGATGGTCGCCACGTTCTCGGCGTCGTGCGTGGCGAGGACGACCGGGCCGTGGGAGGCGCCCGAACCGAGCGCCTGCGCACGGAAGTCCGCGAGCGCCTTGCGGACCTCGGGGGCGTTGATGTCGGCGGCCTTCACCACGACCTCGGCCGGGCTCGCCCCGCCGGGGAAGGCCTCGTTCACGCGGTCGTAGGTGCGCACGACCGGCAGCGAGTCGCCGAATTCCTGGTCCAGGGTGAGGTTCTGGGTGTGCATGCCGAGTGCGGGCAGCGCGATGGCGACCAGCGCGCCCGCCGCCACGATCAGGGCGGTCCTCGGCCTGCGCAGGACTGCGCCGAGGACGGCGCGCCAGATACGGCTCTCGCCGTTCCGGTTGGCCGTGCCGCCCTTGAGCCGGTTCAGGAACGGGACGCGGCCCTTCTCCACACGCTCGCCGAGCAGCGAGAGCAGTGCGGGCAGCACGGTCACCGAGCCGACCATCGCGACCGCGACGACCATCAGGGAGGCCAGGCCCATGGCCTCGAACTCCGCGAGACCGGTGAAGAGCATGCCCGCCATGGCGACGCACACCGTCACCCCGGAGACGATGATCGCCCGGCCGCTGGTGGCGGCCGCGATCCGCAGCGCCGTCTGCGCGTCGCGCCCGGCGGCCCGCTCCTCGCGCTCGCGGCGCAGATAGAACAGGCAGTAGTCGACGCCGACGGCCAGACCCACCAGGAGCATCACCGAGTTGGCGGTGTCGCTCATCGGCTGGAGGTGGCTGACCACGGCCATCAGGCCCATCGTCGCGACGATCGCGGTCAGCGCGAGGGCCACCGGGAGGAGCGCCGCGACCAGGGCGCCGAACGCGATGAGCAGGATGCCGAAGGCGACGGGCACCGCCGAGTACTCGGCCTGCTTGAAGTCGTCGCCGAACGCGTCGCTGAACGTCTTGCTCATGCTGGCGCCGCCGATCTCCTCGATCCGCAGCCCCGGGTGGTCCTTCTGCACGGCGGCCACCGCGTCGAGGACCGGCGCGACGCGGTCCTTGGCGGTGTCCGGATCGCCGCGCACGTCGAACTGGACGAGGGCGCTGTGCCCGTCCTTGGAGATGGTCCGGGTGTCGTACGGAGAGGTCACCTTGGTGACCTGGCCCGTGCCCTCGACCGCCTTCAGCACGGCGGCCACCGCCGAGCGGAACTCCGGCGCGGTGGCGTTCGCCGCCGAACCGCCCTGTCCCACGGACTGGATGAGCACGGTCTCGCCCGCCGGCTCCTTCAGACCCGCGTCCTCGATGATCCCCGCGGCCTGGCCGACCTCGCCCGACAACTGCCGGCTCTGCTGCACATCGGTCCGCCCCGACGCCGATCCCACCACCGTCGCCAGGACGACGAACAGCAGCCAGATCAGTACCGCCGCCCATCGATGGCGCGCGCTCCAGCCACCCGCCCGGGCGGCGACGCCGCGCACCTTCGTGACCCCATGCCCCATGTCCCGCTTCCCCCCTGGTGGTGGACGACGGCCGGGTGCCGTCGCCACCCTTCGACGCTAGGGGCGCGATCCGGCCGCCTCGTCCTGCTCCCAGGTGAGCTCGTGGGACTCCGGCTCATCCCTGCGGTGTGGCGACATCCCCACCGAGGAGTACCGAAGCCCCTTACACGTAAAGGGAGTTGAAGCGGACTCAAGGTCGACGAGTTCACACAGCGTGTCCACCAGCCCTCCACAGAGCCCGAGTTGCCCCCTGCTGGCCGGTTTCTGATTACAGAAGATTGTTGAGTAAGTCACAGCTGAATGAAGGCCTTGATCTGCGCTCGTCAATCGGCAAGGGTTTCGAACCAGCCCCGGAAAGTTTCCGTCCGGTAGGCAAACCCCCCACAAATAGTGACGAGGAGACCCCTCTTCATGGCATCTCACAAGCGTGCGAGCAAGAAGATCAAGCTCACCGCAGCCATAACCGCCGTCGTAGCGGCGGCCGGAGTGACCGCGCTGAACTCCCCGTTCGCCGGAGCCGCCCCCGCCGAAGGCACGGTCTTCGGACTGAACGCCCAGGACGCGGTCGATGGAAGCTACATCGTCCTCCTCGACAAGTCGGCGACGGCCGAAGCCAAGCGCAAGCTCGCCGAGGAATACGGCGGAACGTTGCGTCGCGACTACTCCTCCTCCCTCAACGGCTTCTCCGCGAGCGGGCTTTCGCAGACCCAGGCCAAGCGTCTGGCCGCAGATCCCTCCGTCGGCAAGGTCGTACAGAACAAGAAGTTCCACATCAACGCGGAGCAGGCGAACCCGCCGTCGTGGGGCCTGGACCGGATCGACCAGACCGACACCAAGGGCGACGGCACGTACAAGTACCCGGACAGCGCCGGGGACGGCGTCACCGCGTACGTGATCGACACCGGAGTCCGCATCTCCCACAAGGACTTCGGCGGGCGGGCCTCCTACGGCTTCAACGCGGTCGACAACAACGACAAGGCCGACGACGGCAACGGCCACGGCACGCACGTCGCGGGCACCATCGCGGGGACCGAGCACGGCGTGGCCAAGAAGGCGAAGATCGTCGCGGTGCGGGTCCTCGACAACCAGGGCTCCGGCAGCACCGAGCAGGTCGTCGCGGGCATCGACTGGGTCACCAAGAACCACAAGGGCCCCTCGGTCGCCAACCTCAGCCTCGGCGGCACCGCCGACCCGGCGCTCGACGAGGCCGTCCAGAAGGCGATCGCCTCCGGGGTCACCTTCGGAGTGGCGGCCGGAAACGAGTCCGCCGACGCGGGCAACGGCTCGCCGTCGCGCGTCAAGGAGGCGATCACCGTCGCCTCCTCCACCAAGGACGACCAGCAGTCCAGCTTCTCCAACTTCGGCTCCGTGGTGGACCTTTACGCCCCCGGCTCGGACATCACCTCCGACTGGAACACCAGCGACACCGCCACCAACACCATCTCCGGTACGTCCATGGCGACCCCGCATGTCGTCGGCGCGGCAGCGGTCTACCTCGCCGGCCACAAGGACGCCAACCCGGCCCAGGTCTCCGACGCCCTCACCAAGGGCGCCACGGCGGACAAGATCTCCAACGCGAGTCCGGGCACCCCGAACAAGCTGCTGAAGATCGTCGAGTAGACGGCGTCCGGCAGCACTGAACGGCGGCCCCCGCGCCCGTCCCCCACGGGGCGCGGGGGCCGTCCTAGGGTGTGCCCATGACGACGACGTACGCCGCTCTGCTGCGCGGCATCAATGTGGGCGGGAACCGGAAGGTTCCCATGGCCGAGCTCCGAAAGGTCCTGGGCGAGCTGGGCCACGATGCTGTGAAGACGTACCTCAACAGCGGTAACGCCGTCTTCACCGCCGCCCGCGACGACCCGGACGCGCTCGCCGCCGACCTGGAGGCCGCCCTGGAGAAGCGCTTCGGCTTCCACGTCGCCTGCATGGTGCGCGGCGGCCCCTACCTCCGGTCCGTCCTGGACGCCTGCCCCTTCCCGGCCGCCGAGCTGGAGGGCAAGCAGCTGCACGCGACGTTCTTCGGGGGCCCGACGGTCACCGCCGACCGCTTCGCCTCGATCGACCGGGCCGCCTTCCTCCCGGAGGAGTTCCGCCTGGGCGACCAGGTGCTCTATCTGTACGCGCCCCAGGGCGTCGGGCGGTCGCCGCTCGCCGCCGCCCTGTCCCGGCCCGGCCTGCTCAAGGGGGTCGACGTGACCTCGCGCAACTGGAACACCGTCAAGGCGCTGGTGGGGATGACAGAGGCGGGAGCCTGAGCCGGGCCGTCATGCCCGAACCGCGTCCAGCTCCTCCAACTCGGCCTGGCGCAGGTGGATATGAGCCGCGTCCAGATTCTCGTCCAGATGATCGAGGGAGCCGGTGCCGGGGGTCGGGCACAGGACGGGGGAGCGGTGCAGCAGCCAGGCGAGGGCGATCTGTCCCCTGGTCGCGCGGTGCCGCCCCGCGATCCGGTCGAGCGCGGCCGCCGCGTCGCCGGTGAGGGCGCCGTTGGCCAGCGGGAACCAGGGCAGAAACGCCAGGCCGTGCGCCTCGCACAGGGCGAGGACCGCCTCCGACTCCCGGTCCAGGAGGTTGAAGCGGTTCTGCACCGAGGCGACGCGGGTCAGCCGGAGCGCCTGCTCCACCTGCTCGGCGGAGACGGTGTCCAGGCCGATGTGCCGGATCTTGCCCTCCCGCCTCAACTCGTCGAGCGTGCCCAGCTGTTCGGCCGGCGGTACCTCGGGGTCGAGCCGGTGCAGCTGGTACAGGTCGATCGTCTCCACCCGCAGCCGGCGCAGGCTCGCCTCGCACATCGCCCGCAGCTGCTCCGGCCTTCCCGCGATGTGCCAGGCGCTGTCGCTGGTCCGTACGACACCGCCCTTGGTCGCGACCACCACCTCGGCGGGGTAGGGATGGAGGGCCTCCGCGACGAGCTCCTCGGCCAGGCCGGGACCGTAGTTGTCGGCGGTGTCGATCAGCGTGACGCCGCGCTCGACCGCCCGGCGCAGCACCGCGAGGGCGTCCGCCCGAGCGCCCCGGGGTCCCCAGTAGCCGGGGCCCGTGAGCTGGGCGGTGCCGAAGCCGAGCCGTCGCAGGGGGCGGTCCCCGCCGAGCGCAAAGGTCTCAGAGGTCATGGCGGGACGGTATCGGACCCCTGCGGACCCCGGCCCGTGCGTCCCTTCGCGATCCGGGGCGCCTGGCTGCGGCGCGCCCGGGCCAGGGAGGCGGGCCGGTGCGAAATGGCCCAGTGAATGTAGGGGGCAATGGCCCATGGCCGAGGGCCACTGCCGGGCTAGGGTCGACCCATGACCAACACGACGACGGACACCACGACCCACACCGCGACGGACGCGCAGCGCGCCACCGTCGACTTCTACTTCGACCCGGCCTGCCCCTTCGCCTGGATCACCTCCCGCTGGATGCTGGAGGTCGAGAAGCACCGCGACATCGAGCTGAGATTCCGGCCGATGAGCCTGTACCTGCACAACACGGGCAACGAACTCCCTGACTGGTACCGGGACTTGGTGGACCGCTCGATCGGTCCCGTCCGGGTCGCGGTCGCGGCGGCCGAGGCGCACGGCGACCAGGTGCTGCGCGACCTGTACACCGCGTTCGGCACCCGCATCCACCAGGACAAGAACCAGGACTTCGACGAGGTGATCGTCCAGTCCCTCGAAGAGCTCGGCCTGCCCGCCTCGCTCGCCGCCGCGGCCCACGACCCCGCGTACGACGAGGCCGTGCGCCGCAGCCACGACGCGGGCAAGGACCCGGCCGAGGACGGCTACGTCGGCACCCCGACCATGCACCTGGACGGCAAGGTCTACTTCGGCCCGGTGCTCAGCTCGATTCCGCGCGGCGAGGAGGCGGGGCGGCTCTTCGACAGCGTGCGCACGATCGCCGCGTACCCGGACTTCTTCGAGCTCAAGCGGACCCGGACGGGATCGCTCAACTTCGACTGAGGTCGCCCGTGGGGGAGTGCTGTCGCGTTTTTTCAATACGCGGCACGGGGCGCGACGGGACGCTGCTCCCATGAAGAGCGAACACCGTGCCATGACCGAATGCGCAGCCGAGGCCGCCCGCATCGCGCGCGGCGTCACCCCCGACCGGCTCGCCGGGCCCACTCCCTGCGCGGAGTGGGACGTGCGGGCGCTGGTCAACCACTGGGTCCTGTACACCTCGCACGGCCTGGAGCACCGCGCCCTGCGCAAGCCGCTGCCGGACGAGCTCGGCGCGCGCGACTTCACCGCCGACGCCGACTGGGCGCAGCGGTACGCCGCCCAGCTCGACCGGGCCGTGGCCGCCTGGGCCGACCCGGCCGTGTGGGAGGGCGACGTCGACCTGGGCGGGGCGGCGCTGCCCGCCCGGCAGATCGCCTCGATGGTCGTCAAGGAGATGGTGGTGCACGGCTGGGACGTCGCGCGCGCCACCGGACAGCAGGTCCGGCTCTCCGAGGAGTCGGCCGCCTTCGTCCTGAAGGTCGTCGAGGACAACGCCGAGCTCTACCGCCAGTACCAGGGCTTCGCCGACCCGGTCGAACCGCCCGCCGACGCCGACACCCTGGAGCGGGCCCTGTCGGCATCGGGCCGCGACCCGCACTGGGCCGCCTGAGCCCTGCCCGGGGCCACGGGTCCGTGGATCCTGGCGCGCTCGGCGGCTGGACCATCCACTCGGTCCTGACCAAGTGATCCGATGACTATCGAGAGTTGGGGAGAATTCGAGGACGGTTCTGGGTGATGTGTTGACCGTGCTGCGTCAGTGCTCCTACCTTTTCAGGGGCTCAAGGGTCCGATCCTGTGAGCCCCTTGGGAGGGAACATGCCCGCGTCCCGGAGCGCGCCACGGACGGCGCCCCGAAGATCCGCCCCGATCGTCACGCTCGCCGCCGCCCTGGCCCTGGGGGTCCCGGGTCTCGTGCCCTCGGCCACGGCGCACACGCCGCCCACGGCATCCGCCGACGTGTATGTGTCCCCGGCCGGGAGCGACTCCTCTGACGGCACCGCCCAGCACCCCGTGAGCACCCTGCCGCGCGCCCGCGACCTGGCGCGCGGCAGGTCGGCACACCAGAACGCCGACCTCACCATCCACCTGGCCGCCGGTACGTACCGCGTGGACGGGCCGCTCCAGCTCGACGCCCGCGACTCGGGCCAAGGCGGTCACCGCATCATCTGGCAGGGTGCGGGCGCCGGGACCACGGTGATCAGCGGCGGCCGCAAGGTCGAGGGCTGGCAGCCGGTGCCGGGCCGCCCCGGTCTCTGGTCCGCGCCCGCGCCCCAAGGCCTCACCGATACACGGCAGTTGTACGTCGACGGCGTACGTGGCCGGCGCGCCGGCGGTGAGGTGCCGGTCAGCCTCACCCTCACGCCCACCGGCTACACCGCGAGCTCCGACGCCATCGCGCACTGGCGCCACCCCGGCGACGCCGAGTTCGTGTACACCAGCGGGGAAGCGCTCTGGAACGTCGAGCGCAACGGCCTCGGCCAGTGGACCGAACCCCGCTGCCCGATCGCCGCCGCCCAGGGCACCACGATCACCATGGCCCGGCCGTGCTGGGACAACTCCACCCGGCGCGTCGAGTTCCCCGACCGGCCCGGACGCACCGTGAGCATGGTCGGCCCCGGCACACTCACCAACAAAGCCAAGGCGTCCTACGTGGAGAACGCCTTCGAGCTCCTCGACGAGCCGGGCGAGTGGTACCTCGACCGTTCCGCGCGCACCGTGTACTACCTGCCCCGCCCGGGCGAGGACCCGAGGAGCGCCGACATCGAGGCGGCCTCGGCCGAGAAGCTGGTCGACGGACACGGCACGGCGAAGGCGCCGCTGCACGATGTCGCCTTCCAGGGCCTCCAGTTCAGCTACGCGACCTGGCTGACGCCGTCCGGCCCCGAGGGCTTCTCCGAGATCCAGGCCGGTTACACCATCACCGGCGCCCAGGGCTGGGCGACGCAGGGGCTGTGCGGCTTCACCCCCGGCGGCACCTGTCCCTTCGCCTCCTGGACGAAAATGCCGGGCAACGTGTCCTTCTCGTACGCGCGCGGCATCGAGATCAGCGACAGCACCTTCGCGCACCTGGGCGCCGCCGGGCTGGAACTCGGCGCCGGTACCGCCGACTCCACCGTGCGCACCAGCGTGTTCACCGACATCTCCGGCAACGGCCTGGAGATCGGCGGAGTGGACGGACAGACCCCCGCTTCCGGCATCGAGGTGTCGGACAATCACCTCTACGCGCTGCCACGGGAGTTCCACGGCGGCGTCGGCATCCTCAACGGCTACACCCAGCACACGACGATCGCGCACAACCAGCTCGACCACCTGGGCTACAGCGCGATCTCCCTGGGCTGGGGCGGCTGGCCCGACAAGATCGGCTCGCCCGCGACCCCCAACCCCAGCCACGACAACGCGGTGCGCGACAACCTGATCTTCGACTACCTGCAGCTCCTCGACGACGGCGGGGGCGTCTACACCCAGGGCCTGACCGGCACGTCGATGGCCGACGGAGAGAAGGTCACCGGCAACGTCATCCACGGCCAGTGGGGTCTCGGCAAGAGCGTCTACACCGACAACGGCTGCACCTACGAGACGGTCCAGGGCAACGTCCTCTACGGCGCCGCGTACGCCAACGTCGCCGGCCGTCACACCGACTACCGCGACAAGCTCGGCAACAACGACCCGACGCTCATCAAGGACAACTGGTGGGAGGAGGGCACCGCCGACGCCGACAGCAAGGGCCTGGTGACCACCGGAAACCACATCATGTCCTCGCTCGCCGAGGTGCCGCCGGACATCCTCGCCGGTGCCGGGATCGAGCCCGCCCAGCGCTCCGTCCTCGACCGCGTGACCCAGGCGGTCTCGGTGCCCGAGGCCCCGGCGCGCGTGGGCACGAGCACCGGGGGTGCCGACGCGCTGTACGTCATCTTCAACCCGAGCCACGTGGACGGCGGCTCCCCGGTGACCGGCTACACCGCGCACGCGCTGCGGCCCGACGGGACACAGGCCGCGACCGCGAGCATCACGGCGGCGGACTTCGAACGGCAGGCGTACGTACGCCTCGGTCAACTCCCGTTCTCCCAGGGCCCGTTCAGGGTGACCGTCACCGCGCACAACGCCCGCGGCGAGAGCGCGCCGTCCCTCGCCTCGGCGCCCCTCGCGCCCACCGTGCCCGTCGCGCTGCCCGCTGCGCCCACCGCCGCCAAGGTGCGGGCGGGGTCGCACGCCGCCACCCTCGCCTGGACGCCACCGGCCGCGACGGGTGACGCCAAGGTCATCGGATACCGGATCACCGTCTCCGACGGCCGGGTCATCGAGGTCGCGGGACGGGACGTGCTGGTGACGCAGCCGTCGGGGAAGGGGATGTTCCGGGTGGTGGGAGGCCTGGTGCCGGGGCGGGCGTACACGTTCTCGATCGCCGCCGTCACGGCGGCGGGAACGGGCCCGGGGGCGATTGCCCCCACCCCGCCCCTTCCCTAAACCCTCCGGGGGTGGGGAGGCTCTGGGGCCATCAGGTGGGAAGTCGGCTCGGCACCACCGCATGTGCGCGCTCGTACAGATCACGAGCGGTGGCATTTTTGAGGTACGGCCTCAGTAGCGCGAACATTCGGGCCATGCGGTCATCTGCGCGGCCCGACTGCACCAATGGGTAATCGTCGAGTGCCAAATGCCATGTCTGGCACGCCGCTTCGAGGTGACCCACCTGTAGCTGGTGTTCCGCGAGGAGGCCCCGACGATGCACCCGCGAGCGCCGATACACGCTGTAGCGGGTCCTGTCGGACTCCTGCATCGCTTCGACTGCGCCCGCAACGTCGCCGAGTTCGTAGCGCACCTGGCTGACGTGATAGTGCAGTGAGGCCGGATCGTACGAGCCGAACGCCTTTCCGCGGGACTCGGCTCGGTCCATAGCGGCTTCCGCTTCACGGATGTACCGCATGGCGCTGGTTCGGTCTCCAGTCTGCGCGGCTGCATGGGCTTGTTGGCCCGCGAGGAATGCTCGCATCCGCGGACCAGCCTTGGGGGAAGCGGCCGCCGCCGCGTCGGCCAATTCCAGGGCTTTGTTGCCGTGCCGGAGATCGACGGCCTGAACGCTCATCCCTCGGAGCGTGGTGCAGTAGGTCAGGTGGTCTTCTGCGGCTCCGGCCAGTTCCAGTGCTTTGACGTAGTAACTCTGCGCCAGTCCGTGCAAGCCCTCGTCAACAGCCATGTACCCCGTGAGGTACGAGAGGTCAGAAGCGGCAGACAGCATGGCTTGCCGCACCTCTGGGGGAGCGTCGGCGCGTAGGCAGCCTGCAACGGTATTGACCATGAAACTGGCGGCCATGGGTCGCGCATGGCGACCTCCGAACTGATCGTCAAGGTCGGATACTCGCTCGGTCATGGCCGAGACCATGTTGACCTCGTTCATGCCGATGCGAGTCGACCTTCCGCTTTGAATCGCTTCGACCCTGTCGATCACATCGGGCCACCCGGGGATCGTCAATGCAACAGAGAACAGACCCGCGCCGAGGATGCTACGTCGCGACGGGTCCATGTCCTGCCTCCCCAGCTCGATCAGTTCCGCAACCGTATCCGGATGGTCGGAGCTTTGATCGACTGGAGATGAGTAGCCCAATTCCGGCAGTGTCACAGCGCGCCCGAGTCGTCGCGAGAACGCCTCGACGATGAACGTCTGAACCTCTTTGCGTGGCTTTGTGCCATTGAGCCAGTGATGTACGGCCGAAGCGTTGTAGCGCAGGGGCGTACCGCTCTCGGTACCAACCCGGTTCACAGCCCGCGCGCACTGGCTCAGTGTCCAGCCGCTCTCTGTGAACAGGCGTTGCAAGTGATCGTTGAGCTCGGTTGCCAATGCCGCCAACTCCCCGCGCACGTAGGCACTTTAAACGCTTTAAAACCGTCGCGCAGTGCCAACGGTACCGCCGAGCGTGTCCGTGCGGTTGCGTAGAGGCAGGAGAGATCACCTAGCGGCGGGAGCCGATCCGTGAACGCGAACCGTGAAGCGCAGCCCCCTCCGCGCGTACCGCCCAGCGCGCCCGATCCGGGCCGGGCCGAACCTGACGCCGCCATGCGGCTACGTCACCCGGACCTGTGGGCGAAGGTGGTCAGCGCGAACGCCAGAAGTGCGGGGGCGCTGTGACCGCCCGCCTCACACGTCCCGGGTTCGGACTCCTCCACCGCTGGTGGCTCAAAACCGGGCAGTTCTCGCTCGTGGTGCGCATCGTGAGCCCGAGCCGGCGCCGCGCGTACGCGTCGGCGGCCGAGGCGTTCGAGCGGTACAAGCGGTGGCAGAGCGAAGCCGCGTTCGTGCGGCAGGCGCTCGACAGGGTCCCGCTGTGCGCTTCGGTACTCGCGCAGGATCTGGACCGGGCCGAGCGCGCCCTACGCGTCCCCGATCAGGAAGCCGTGCTGCTGGCGCGCATCTTCGGGGCGGACGAGGCGGCGCGGTTCGTGGCCCGGCGGGAGCCCGGCCATGGATGAGTACCGGTGCACCGTCCGCGCCGCCCTGCACCTCCAGGGCCAGAGCGTCGAGCTCCTGACCAATTCCCACGGCACGCCCTCGCCGGTTCTCGCCGCCTCTTGGCTTCGGGCCCAAGTCGACTGGTGCGCAGAACAGTTGGGGGCGGCCGACCGCTCGGCCGATGAGCTGCGTGCCTGGTTGGCCAACGAGACCGCGCAGTGGACGTTGTACGCGACCCTCACAGCCAGTCAGTGCGCCCACGTACGCGTCTGCCAAGGCGCGTCCACGGTGGAACTGCGCGCACGCCGTGTGATTGCAGCGCCCGTCAGTGCTGCCCCGTCCCGGACGCCCACCTAGGCCCGTCCCGGTCTGCTCCCCCGTCTGCGGCAGGAATCCAGGCAGGGGCGGGCACGTGTCCGGCCGGTCGTACGCCCCGTGAATCGGGGACGGCCGGACGGGCTGCAAATGAAGTGCACCACTCCATCGAGGAGGTACCGCACCATGACAGCAGTACAGAACGACCTGAAGACGGGGCGCGCACTCGTCAGCGACGCACCGTTCAACAGTGTCGCGCAATTCACCGTGGCCCACTTCGGCCAAGACCAGGCGAGGACCGAGCGGCAGACGGACCAGGCATTCGCATGCGTCGCGACGGCAGCCCCCGGGGGCGGTGGCCACAGGATGGAAGCCGTCACCAAGTTCGCGCACGCCATGGAAGCCGCCGGGTTCGTGGTCCTGGACGACCTGTGGACCGTGAACGGCGAGAACGCCTCACCGTGCGACTCGGACTGTGGGCGCCCGTACGGAAGTGCAGGCGGTAATGGAGACGGCAACGGCGACAGTGGCGACGACAGCGACAGCGGAGGCGGCAACCCGTCGACAGGCGACAGTGACGACGGACGCGACTACCACCACGGCCACTGGTCTCGCCTGATCCGAGGGGCCGACCTCTCCCAGGGGTCGGCCCCTGTCATTGAGAGGACAAGTCGATGACCGGAAGCGGTCCATTCGAAATTCCTGACCACATCCCCGTGACACTTACGACTCAGCGGCTCGTACTGAACCGGCGCGGCTCAACGGTGTGGGACGTAGAGACGCCCACAGGCCGCGTCGTAGTCAAGCTGGGTTACGCGAGCAAGACGCACGTGTGGACGGCGTTGGCGCCCGCCCGTGAGGGTGTCATCCTGCAAGCGCTGGGCACAGCGACGGTGACGTACGGCCAGTGGGACCACGGCACTTGGAATGTCCAACCCTGGCAGGCTGGTACGGACCTGCAGCACCTCTGGGAGCACCACCGGACCCGAGACGGCGTGTCCCGTCCTCCCCTGTCCGACGCGCTGGCATGTGCGCGAGCCCTCGCCGAGTTGCACGAGCGCGGCTACGTCCACGGCGACGTACAGCCCGCCCATTTCCTCGTGAGGGACGAGCCGGCGAGGGCAGCCCTTATCGACCTTGCCCTGGCCCGTGGGGCGGAGATCCCCCCGCGGTTCGACTTCGCATATCGGGGGTGTCTCGTCCACTACGAGAGCCCCGAGACTTCTCGCCGAGTACTGGAAGACGGCTCGGCGGTGCCGACGCGGGAAGCGGACGTGTACGCACTCGGGGCAACCCTGTTCATGGCGGCGACCGGGTGGCGCCACGTCGAGTACCCGGATGACGCGTCGCGGCCGGCGCAACGACAAGCCATCGTCAACGGCACACACCGCCCCGTCAACATCGCCGGCTCGCTCGGAGCGCTTGTCACCGACATGTTGAGGTACCACGCCGAGGACCGTCCCACGATCCAGGACGTTTGCAAGGCCTTGGAGCAAGCGGCAGCGTAGGAAGACGGAACCCTGCCCCGCGACCAGCCCCGTTCGTCCCGGCATTCCTCCTGGCCGGTGCGCTCACGCCGTCAATGCCGGGGTGCGGGTGCCGGTTCTCGCTTCCTCGTAGCGGGTCAGCAGGAGGCGGGCCAACTCCGGGGAAGCTCCCAGGACTTCGGAGAGGACGTCAGCCTCCGCGGCGCCCCGGGCTATGCGGTCGGGGAGGAAGCCGGGGGCTATGACGTAGGGGGCGACCGCTACGCGTCGCACGCCCTGGGCCCTCAGGTCCCGTACGGCGTCTTCCGTACGGGGCAGGGCCGCGGAGGCGAACGCAGGCCGCACGGCGCACCAACCGGTGTGCCGCAGCTCCCGCGCGATTTCAGCGATCACTGCGATCGCCTCCGGGTCGGTGGAGCCCGCCGAGGCCAGGACGACCCCGGTCGAGGGCTTGTCGGCGGGGCTGAGCCCCGCCTCGTACAGCCGTCGCTCCAGCGCGGCGAGCAGCAGGGGCGAGGGGCCGAGGACATCGGCGAGGCGGATGGTCAGGCGGGCCGGGGCCTGGCTCAGCACGGCCGGGATGTCCGCCTTGGCGTGGAAGGCGCGGGTCAGGAGGAGGGGCAGCGCCACTACGTCCCGTACGCCTTCCAGGGCGAGGCGGTCCAGGACCTGCGGGACGGACGGCGCGTTGAAGTCCAGGAACCCGGTCTCCACGCGCAGGCCGGGCGCCAGCGACCGGGCCCGCCGCACCAGGGCGTGCACGGTCGCGGCGTGCCGCGGATCGCGGCTGCCGTGGGCGATGACGAGGAGGACCGGGCGGTGCACGGGTCAGCCCTTCACGAGCAGCCCGCGGCCGCGCAGCACACGGCGCTCCAGCGGGCTGAAGATCAGCAGGTCGATGGCGATGCCCACGAGCAGGATCAGGACGATCGCGAGGAAGATGCCCGGCATGTCGGAGTTGTTGCGGCCGTTCTCCAGCAACTGGCCGAGCCCCAGGCCCAGATCGGGCGAGGAGGCGATGATCTCGGCGGCCATCAGCGAACGCCAGGAGAAGGCCCAGCCCTGCTTCAGGCCGGCCAGATAGCCCGGAAGGGCGGCGGGCATCAGGATGTGCCAGGCGCCCCGCGCCCCGGTCGCGCCCAGCGTGCGGCCCGCCCGCAGGTACAGCGGCGGCACCTGGTCGACGCCGGAGACCAGGCCGTTGGCGATGGAGGGGACCGCGCCGAGCAGGATCACGGCGTACATCATCGAGTCGTTGAGGCCCAGCCACAGCACCGCCGGGGGCACCCAGGCCACCGACGGCAGGGACTGGAGACCGGACAGGATCGGGCCGATGGCCGCCCGCACGAACTTGACCCGGGCCACGAGGAGCCCCAGCGGGGTGCCGATGGCCAGGGCGAGCAGGAAGCCGAGCAGGCCGCGCGAGACGCTGGTCCACACGACGTCGAGCAGGGTCCCCTGGAGCCACATGTCCCGCAGGCTCGACCAGACCGTGGCCGGCGCGGGCAGCTTGTACTCGTCGGTGACCTTCGCCGAGACCAGGACCTGCCACACCACCAGGACCAGGGCGACCGCGGTCAGCGGGGGCAGGACCTTCTTGACGAACACCTCGCGCACCGGGGTGCGGTGCGGCTGGACGGCTTCGAGGGCGTCGAGCCCCGCTTCGAGGCTGCCGAGCTCCGGGGCGTCCTCGACCTCGGTGGTCTCAGTGCTGGCCATGGCGGCGGATCTCCCCACGCAGTTGTTCAGTGATCTCGACGGAGAGCTCCGCCACTTCGGCGTCCTCGATGCGGCGCGGCTGGTCGATGTCCACCGTCCACTCGTGCGCCACCCGGCCCGGTCGCGAGGAGAGCAGCACCACGCGCTGGGCGAGCCGGACCGCCTCGCGCACGTTGTGCGTCACGAACAGGACCGACAGGTGCGTCTCGTGCCAGATGCGGGTCAGCTCGTCGTGCAGGACGTCGCGGGTGATGGCGTCCAGGGCCGCGAACGGCTCGTCCATCAGCAGGAGTTGGGAGTCCTGTGCGAGGGCCCGGGCCATCGCCACGCGCTGGCGCATGCCGCCGGACAGCTCGTGCACGCGCTTGCCGTACGCGCCCTGGAGGCGGACCAGCGCGAGGAGCTCCTCGGCGCGCTCGCGGCGGTCGTTCTTGGGCACCCCGCGCAGCCGCAGGGCGAGCTCGATGTTCTTGCCCGCGGTCAGCCACGGGAACAGGGCGTGCTCCTGGAACATCAGGGCGGGCCGCCCGCCCGGCGTCTCGATGGTGCCCGCGGTGGGCGCGTCCAGACCCGCGACCAGGTTGAGCAGGGTCGACTTCCCGCAGCCGGAGGCGCCCAGGAGGGTGACGAACTCACCCGGTGCGACATCGAGTGAGATGTCGTCGAGGACGAGCTGCGGTCCCGCGGGACCGCCGAAGGACTTCGAGACATGCTCGATCCGGGCGGCGTACTCGTGCGCTGCCGCCGTGCGGTCCGTGGCCTTGGCGAGTGCGGTGGCCATGGTCGTCACCTCCTGGGAAACCTGAGAACCGGCTGGGTGGGGGACTAGTTGGCGCCGAGACCGGCGTCGCCGACCTCGGGCCTGCCCAGGGACTTGAGGACCTTGTTGAGCGGGTCCAGGTCGTAGATGCCCTTGAGGTCGGGCTTCTTGAGGAGGCCGGCCTTCACCGCGTGGTCGGCCTGCGCCTGGAGGCTGGCGGCCAGCGGGTCGTCCAGGGTCCGGATCGACTTCCACGCAGGGTCGATGATGTCCGCCGGCAGCTCCTTGCCGGAGAGCTTCTTGAGCGCGGCGTTCGCCGAGGCCTTCGCCTGGTCGGGGTGGGTCGCGATCCACTCGTTGGTCTTCACCGAGCCGCGCAGGACCGCCTCGACGACGTCGGGGTGCTCCTTCAGGAACTTCTGCGACACGATGATGTTGGTGATCACGAACTGGTGGTCGGGCCACAGGTCGGACTCGTCCAGGAGGACCTTGCCGCCCTCCTGGACCAGCTTGGACGCGGTCGGCTCGGGCACCCAGGCACCGTCGATCGAGCCGGACTTGTAGGCGTCCGGGGTGATCTTGTTGTCGGTGCGGACCACGTTGACGTCGCCCTTGCCGCTCTGGGCGTCGACCTTCCAGCCCTTGTCGGCCAGCCAGTTGAGGAAGGCGACGTCCTGGGTGTTGCCGAGCTGGGGCGTCGCGATGTTCTTGCCCTTGAGCTCGTCGACCGACTTGATCTTGCCCGGGTTGACCACGAGCTTCACACCGCCGGACGCGGAGCCGCCGATGATGCGCAGGCTCTGCCCCTTGGACTTGGTGTACCCGTTGATCGCGGGCGAGGGGCCGATCCAGCCGATGTCGATCGAGCCCGCGTTGAGGGCCTCGATCTCGGAGGGCCCCGCGTTGAAGGTGGACGACTTGACGGCGGTGCCGCCCAGCTCCTTCTGGAACAGGCCCTCCTGCACGCCGACCAGGGCGGTGGCGTGGGTGAGGTTGGGGAAGTAGCCGATCTTCACGGAGTCGGCGGAGAGCTTCTTGCCGTCCGCGGCGGGCGCGGCCTTGCCCGCGTCGTCCTTGGAGGCGGAGCCGTAGCCGCAGGCGGCGAGGGCTCCGAAGAGCAGCGGCAGGGTGGCGGCGGCGGCGAGGCTGCGTTTCACAGCGGAGCTGGCAGGCACGGGAGGGTGTCCTCTCGGAGGCCCGGTGCTTACGTCTCGCGGAGTCTCAACTCCGGGACGCGGCCGGGGAGTCGGCGGGTCTTCGGCGTGGGGGAGGGTGGTGCCTCGGGGCGCGCGAGCGGTGCGCGTACGTCATCGCGCACATCGGGAGACCCCGCCCTGGCCGCTGCCGAGGGCGCCGCTGCCCACGCGGCCGCCCTCCTTGGCGAACGTCGAGTAGATGTCCTGGCGGGCCATCAGAAGTCCCAGCCTTCGTCGTCGACGGTGGTGAGGACCTTCTCGGTGGCGAAGGAGGAGCCCGCCATCCCGGCCGTGAGCGTGGTGCCGTCGGCCGGGTCGATCAGCAGGAACGACCCGGTGCGCCGCGAGTCGGCGTAGGAGTCGAGCGCGAGCGGCTCGGCGGTGCGCACCAGGACCCGGCCGATGTCGTTGGCGACGAGCCGGCCCGGGTTCGGGTGCTGGGAGAGGTCGTCCAGGGTCAGCCGGGAGGGGATCTCCTTGACGATCGCCTTGACGGTGCGGGTGGTGTGCTTGAGCAGCACCCGCTGCCCCACCGTCAGGGGCTGGTCGGCGACGTGGCAGACGGTCGCCTCGATGTCCTGGGTGGTGGCGGGCGCGTCCCCGCTCGGCACGATCAGGTCGCCGCGCGAGATGTCGATGTCGTCCTCCAGCAGGAGGGTGACGGACTGCGGCGTCCAGGCGATGTCCACGGACTCGCCGAGCAGGTCGATCCCGGCCACCGTGCTCGTGCGCCCGGAGGGCAGCACGGTCACCGGCTCGCCGACGCGGAACGTGCCGGCGGCGATCTGGCCCGCGTATCCCCGGTAGTCGGGGTGCTCGGCCGTCTGCGGGCGGATCACGTACTGCACGGGAAGGCGGGCGTGGCAGCCGGTCAGGTCGTGGCTGACCGGGACCGTCTCCAGGTGCTCCAGGACGGTGGGGCCGCCGTACCAGTCCATGTGGGCGCTGGGCTCCACCACGTTGTCCCCGGCGAGCGCCGAGATCGGGATCGCGGTGATCTCCGGGACGCCCAACTCGCCCGCGTACGCGGTGAATTCCTCGGCGATGGCCGCGAAGACCTTCTCCTCGTAGGCCACCAGGTCCATCTTGTTGACGGCGAGGACGACGTGCGGGACGCGCAGCAGGGCGGCGACCGCGGCGTGCCGGCGGGTCTGCTCGATCACGCCGTTGCGGGCGTCGACCAGGACCACGGCGAGGTCGGCGGTGGAGGCGCCGGTCACCATGTTGCGGGTGTACTGCACGTGCCCGGGGGTGTCCGCCAGGATGAACCGGCGCCGCGGGGTCGCGAAGTAGCGGTAGGCCACGTCGATGGTGATGCCCTGCTCGCGCTCGGCCCGCAGGCCGTCGGTGAGCAGCGCGAGGTCGGGTGCCTCCTGGCCGCGCTTGAGGGAGGCGGCCTCGACGGCTTCGAGCTGGTCGGTGAGGACCGACTTGGAGTCGTGCAGGAGGCGGCCCACCAGGGTGGACTTGCCGTCGTCGACGGACCCGGCGGTCGCGAAGCGCAGCAGGGTGGTGGCCGACACGTCGGCCAACTGCACCGCGTTCTCAACGGAGTTGGACATTTAGAAGTACCCCTCGCGCTTGCGGTCTTCCATCGCGGCCTCGGACAGCTTGTCGTCGGCGCGGGTGGCGCCCCGCTCGGTGAGCCTCGACGCGGCGATCTCGCTGATGACGGCGTCCAGCGTCGTCGCGTCGGAGTCGACGGCGCCGGTGCAGGACATGTCGCCCACGGTGCGGTAGCGCACCAGACGGGTCTCGACGCTCTCGCCTGCCTTGGGGCCACCCCACTCGCCGGCGGTCAGCCACATCCCGGACCGCTTGAACACCTCGCGCTCGTGGGCGAAGTAGATCTCCGGCAGGTCGATGTCCTCGCGGGCGATGTACTGCCACACGTCCAGCTCGGTCCAGTTGGACAGCGGAAACACCCGGACGTGCTCGCCGGGGGCGTGCCGGCCGTTGTAGAGCTGCCACAGTTCGGGGCGCTGGCGGCGCGGGTCCCACTGCGAGAACTCGTCGCGCAGCGAGAACACCCGCTCCTTGGCGCGTGCCTTCTCCTCGTCGCGGCGGCCGCCGCCGAACACCGCGTCGAAGCGGTGCTGCTGGATCGCCTCGGTCAGCGGCACCGTCTGGAGCGGGTTGCGCACGCCGTCGGGCCGCTCGCGCAGCGTGCCCGCGTCGATGTACTCCTGCACCGAGGCGACGTGCAGCCGCAGGCCGTGCTCGGCCACCACCCGGTCGCGGTAGGCGAGGACCTCGGGGAAGTTGTGCCCGGTGTCCACGTGAAGCAGCGAGAACGGCACGGCGGCCGGCGCGAACGCCTTGAGCGCCAGGTGCAGCATGACGATGGAGTCCTTGCCACCGGAGAACAGGATCACCGGCCGCTCGAACTCGCCCGCCACCTCGCGGAAGATGTGCACCGCCTCGGACTCCAGGGCGTCCAGGTGGCTGAGCGCGTACGGGCTGTCGACGCCCTCGGTCAAGCCGGTTGCCGACGTCATGCCAGGCCCCTTTCGGTGAGCAGCGCGAAGAGGGCCGCGGCGGACTCCTGCACGGTCTGGGTGTGCGACTCGATGCGCAGGTCCGGCGCCTCGGGCGCCTCGTACGGGTCGTCGACGCCGGTCAGACCGCTGATCTCGCCCGCGGCCTGCTGGGCGTACAGACCCTTCACGTCGCGGACGGCGCAGACCTCCACGGGCGTGGCGACGTGCACCTCCAGATAGGCGGTGCCCTCGTTCTGGTGGCGCTTGCGCACGGCCTCGCGGCTGTCGGCGTACGGGGCGATCACCGGGACCAGCGCCTTGACGCCGTTGGCGGCGAGCAGTTCGGCGACGAAGCCGATCCGCTGCACGTTGGTGTGCCGGTCCTCGCGGCTGAAGCCGAGGCCCGCCGAGAGGAACTCGCGGATCTCGTCGCCGTCGAGCACCTCCACCCGGTGCCCGCCCGCGCGCAGCCGGCCCGCGAGCTCGTACGCGATGGTGGTCTTGCCCGCGCTCGGCAGACCGGTCAGCCAGATGGTGGCTCCCGCCTCCGTCACGCTCATCGAAGTCTCCTGATCGTTCTGACTGGCCGTCATCCGTGCAGCCCGCACTCGGTCTTGTTGCGTCCGGCCCAGCGTCCGGCCCGCGCGTCCCCGCCCTCGGCGACCCGGCGGGTGCAGGGCGCGCAGCCGATCGACGGGTAGCCGTCCATGAGGAGGAGGTTGGTGATCACACCGTGCTCGGCGACGTAGGCGTCCACGTCGTCCTGCGTCCAGCGGGCGATCGGCGACACCTTGATCTTCTGCCGCTTCTCGTCCCAGCCGACCACCGGGGTTTTCGCCCGGGTCGGGGACTCGTCGCGGCGCAGCCCGGTGGCCCAGGCGGCGTACGAACCGAGGCCGTCCTCAAGGGGCTTGACCTTGCGCAGCGCGCAGCACAGGTCGGGGTCGCGGTCGTGGAGCCGGGGGCCGTACTCGGCGTCCTGCTCGGCGACGCTCTGCCGCGGGGTCAGGGTGATGACGTTGACGTCCATCACCTCGGCGACCGCGTCCCGGGTGCCGATCGTCTCGGGGAAGTGGTATCCGGTGTCGAGGAACACCACGTCCACGCCGGGCAGAACGCGCGAGGCGAGGTGCGCGACGACCGCGTCCTCCATGGAGGAGGTGACGCAGAACCGCTTGCCGAAGGTGTCGGCGGCCCACTGGAGGATCTCCAGGGGGGAGGCCTCTTCGAGGTCCCGGCCCGCCCGCTCGGCGAGGGCCTTGAGGTCTCCGCCAGCCTGAGTGGCCGTCATGTCGCTTCCCCTCCACTGTCGTTGCGCTGAACTCCGCGGGCGAGCAGCCCGAGGAATTTCAGCTGGAAGGCCCGGTTGCACGCCGCGCATTCCCAGGCGCCGTGGCCGCTCTCGTTGGGGCGCAGGTCCTCGTCCCCGCAGTAGGGGCAGTAGAAGGGCGCCGCACGCTCGCTCACGACAGGGCCTCCTCGCTCGCGCGGGCGGCCCAGGCGGCGAACCGCTCGCCCTCGGCGCGCTCCGCCTGGAAGCGCGTGAGGACCCGCTCGACGTAGTCGGGCAGCTCGGCGGAGGTGACCTTCAGGCCGCGGACCTTGCGGCCGAACCCGGCCTCCAGGCCGAGCGCGCCGCCCAGGTGCACCTGGAAGCCCTCGACCTGGTTGCCGTCGGCGTCCAGGACCAGCTGGCCCTTGAGGCCGATGTCGGCGACCTGGATGCGGGCGCAGGAGTTGGGGCAGCCGTTGATGTTGATGGTGAGGGGCTCGTCGAACTCCGGGATGCGGCGCTCCAGTTCGTCGATGAGCGAGGCACCGCGCGCCTTGGTCTCGACGATGGCGAGCTTGCAGAACTCGATGCCGGTGCAGGCCATGGTGCCGCGGCGGAACGGCGAGGCGTTGACCTTGAGGCCGAGCGACTCCAGTCCGGTCACGAGCGAGTCGACCCGGTCCTCGGCGACGTCGAGCACGATCAGCTTCTGCTCGGCGGTGGTGCGCAGGCGGCCCGAGCCGTGTGTCTCGGCGAGCTCGGCGATCTTGCTCAGGGTGGCGCCGTCCACGCGGCCGACCCGGGGCGCGAAGCCGATGTAGTACCGGCCGTCGTTCTGGCGGTGCACGCCGAGGTGGTCGCGCCAGACGTCCTTCGGCTGCTCGGGCGCGGGCCCGTCGAGGAGCTTGCGGCCCAGGTACTCGTCCTCCAGGACCTGGCGGAACTTCTCCGGGCCCCAGTCGGCGACGAGGAACTTCAGGCGGGCACGGGTGCGCAGCCGCCGGTATCCGTAGTCGCGGAAGATCGAGATGACGCCCTCGAAGGCGTCCGGCACCTCGTCGAGCGGCACCCAGGCGCCGAGCCGCACGCCGAGCTTGGGGTTGGTGGACAGGCCGCCGCCGACCCACAGGTCGAAGCCGGGTCCGTGCTCGGGGTGTTCGACGCCCACGAACGCGATGTCGTTGATCTCGTGCGCGACGTCCAGCTGCGGGGAGCCCGAGACGGCCGTCTTGAACTTGCGGGGCAGGTTGGAGAAGGCCGGGTTGCCGATGAAGCGGCGGTGGATCTCCTCGATGGCCGGGGTGCCGTCGATGATCTCGTCCGCCGCGATGCCGGCGACGGGCGAGCCGAGGATGACGCGCGGGGTGTCGCCGCAGGCCTCGGTGGTGGACAGGCCGACCGCTTCGAGGCGGTTCCAGATCTCGGGGACGTCCTCGATGCGGATCCAGTGGTACTGGATGTTCTGCCGGTCGGTGAGGTCGGCGGTGCCGCGCGCGAACTCCTGCGAGATCTCGCCGATCACCCGGAGCTGCTCGGTGGTCAGCCGGCCGCCGTCGATGCGGACGCGGAGCATGAAGTACTCGTCGTCCAGCTCCTCCGGCTCCAGGACCGCGGTCTTGCCGCCGTCGATGCCCTGCCGGCGCTGGGTGTAGAGCCCCCACCAGCGCATCCGGCCGCGCAGGTCGCTGGGGTCGATGGAGTCGAAGCCGCGCTTGGAGTAAATCGTCTCAATACGTGTCCGCACATTGAGACCGTCGTCGTCCTTCTTGACCTGCTCGTTCCCGTTGAGCGGCGTGAAATGGCCCACGGCCCACTGGCCTTCACCGCGGTGGCGGCCCGGCTTGCGGCGGGGCGTCGCGGCGGCAGGGTTTTCTGGGGTGGAGGCCATGGCTTATGTCCTTCGGGACTGCAGGAGGGCGGCTCTGACCTGCACACTCGCGCTTCGGCGCGGCGGTGCGCAGGCAGGACAGAGGGAAAGAGTTTCGCGGCGGTGCTGGAGGTGTCAGCGTGCCGGACAGATGGCGCTGGACATGCGGCCGAGGTCGACGTGCCGCCGACTCACCAAGGCAATTCCAGTTCCAGACATGACGGAAGCGTGTCACGGGACTTTCGGCCCAGTCCACCACTATCCAGAATGTGGACAAAGCTGTCCTGCATCATGAGACGGTGTGGTCCGGGTCACCGGTGGAGGTCAGGGCTCCGTTTCGGTGGAGCCCCTCACGGGCCCGTCACGGCCGCCCTCCGGCGGCCCGGCCGACCGCTCAGAACGCCCCCGGCCAGGGACCCGGCGCGGCGGTCTCCTCGGCCTGCTCCTCCTTGGTCTCGAAGAGCTTGAACCCGCGCCGCAGATAGTTGTCCATGGCGTGCTCCCCGTCCAGCGAGCAGGTGTGCAGCCACACCCGCTCGGTGGCCGGCAGCCCGGGCCAGCGCTCGGCCAGGTCCCAGGCCCGCCGGATCCCGTACGTCAGCAGGTGGCCGCCGATGCGCCGGCCGCGGAAGGCGGGGATCAGGCCGAAGTAGACGACCTCCACCGAGCCGCCGGGCTGGGCCTCCAGCTCGACGTAGCCCGCGGGCGTGCCTCGTTCGTACGCCACCCAGGTCTCCGTGCCCGGCTTGTCCAGCGCCCGCTCCCACTCGGCGTACGTCATGCCCAGCCGGTCGATCCACTTGATGTCACCGCCGACCGCCGTATAGAGGAAGCGGCTGAACTCCGGCGAAGGGACCTCGGCGCGCACGATCCGGATGTCGCCGGACGGCTCGGCGGCCGGCCGCAGATCGTCGGCGGAGGTCTGTTCGAGGGACCAGGTGGTCACGGTGATACTCATGGCGCCAGGCAATCACGCGTCCCGCACGGCTTCCAACGCAGGTCAGGGGTGGCGGCCCCGGGCCAGTCTGACCGCCGGGGCCGCGGAGTGGGGGAGCAGGTCCTGCGGCCGGTCGGGCTCGACCACCTCCACCCGCACGTCCTCGCTGAAGCGGTACGGGCGGTGCGCGAGCACCTCCGCGAGATGGCGGCGCAGGCGCGACATCTCGGCCCGCACGGTCACCGTGCGCGTCGCGTCCTCGAAGATGTCCCGCGCCAGCTCGGCCGCGCTGCGCCCTTCCCGGTTCAGGGCCAGGACGAACAGCAGCTCCGCGTGGCGGGGGCTGAGCTCCTGCGTCCAGCTCCCCGCGTCGCCCGTGACCGTCACCGAGCAGCGCCGGGGGCGGCTGAGGTCGAGCACCACCCGCCGGGCCGTCGGCGCACCCGGGCCGCCCGACTCCTCGGCCACCTGCACGAGCCGGCCGCCCGGCAGCGGCTCGATCGTGCACATGCCGAGCGAGGGCAGCCACACCCGGCCCCTGCGGGGCGACTTCGGCAGCGCGAGCCGCTCCGTCGGCGGCATGCCGGTGACCGCCGCCACCCAGCCGTTGTCGTCGACGGCCAGGGCGCGCCCGCCCACCCGGCACAGCACCGGCGCGGCCACCGTGCGCAGCCGCTCCAGGGCCGCGAAGTGCCGGTTGCGCAGCTCGGCCGCGGCGAGCCGGGTCACCGAGGTCACGAAGGACAGCGTGGCGGGGTGCATGGTGCTGAGCGGGCCGCTGATGTCCACCACCCCCAGCAGCCGGCCGTCGCGCGGGTCGACGATGGGCGCGCCCGCGCACGTCCAGGTGTGGTGGGCGGCGACGAAGTGCTCGGCCGAGAACACCTGCACCGGTCGGCCGGTCACCAGCGGGGTGCCCACCCCGTTGGTGCCGACGACCGCCTCGCTCCAGTCGGCCCCCACCTCGAAGCCGAGGGTGTCCGCCAGCTTCAGGACGGACGGGTGGCCCTCGCGCCACAGCAGCCGCCCGTCGGCGTCGGAGACGACCATGATGTGCTGGGCCGCGTCCGCGACCGACACCAGCGCCTCGCGCAGCACCGGCAGCACCTCCGTCAACGGCGAGTTGCGCCTGCGCCGTTCGACCTCGTCCAGCGGGAGCAGGCCGCCGTGGTGGTTCCCGTCCGGGTCGAGGCCGCTGCTGAGCATCCGGCGCCAGGACTCCTCGATGTCCGTACGCGGCACGACCTTGGTGCGTCGGCCCTCCAGGGCGGCCGCGCGCATGCTCTTCAGGAGCCGGGTGGCCGCCTCGGAGTCCATCGCGGCCAGCCGGGCCACGTCGAGCGTGTTGGTCCCCACGGAATCCTCCTGCTGTCGACACCGGCGTCCGGCACGTGCTGAGCCCGCGTGTCCTGAATTCATCCTGCCCGTCCGGGAGTTGGCGTGCGGCGATATGCCCCACATGGTTGCAACCCTTTGCAACTCTCGCGAACGGCCGCGCGTGTGTACGAAAGTGAAAGAGCACCGGAAGTCCGGTCGTCATGCTCCGTCGTCGGACGCATGAGAGCGCGGGGGTGGTGCCGTGTCGGCGCAGCACCACCCCCGACGGACCTCCCGGCGCGGGCAGCGGTTTTCAGCCGCGGCGCGGGCCGCCGCTCACACCTCGGCGCGGGCCCGCTCCACCACGGACGCCAGATCCAGCGTGTGCGGCAGCGTCCCGAACGCCGCCCCCCAGTCGCCGCCGAGCCGCGAGGCACAGAACGCGTCCGCGACCTCGGGCGGCGCCCAGCGCACCAGCAGCGAACCCTGGAGCACCAGCGCCATCCGCTCCACCAGCCGCCGCGCCCGTGCCTCGATGCCGTCCAGGTCGGCGAGTTCGGTCAGCAGGTCCTTGATCGCGCCGTCCAGGCGGTGATCCGCCCCGCGCGCCTTGCCGACCTCCTGGAGGAAGGCGTTGATGGCCTGCGGCTCGCGCTGCAGGGCCCGCAGGACATCGAGGGCCTGGACGTTGCCGGACCCCTCCCAGATCGAGTTCAGCGGCGCCTCGCGCAGCAGCCGCGGCATCCCGGACTCCTCCACGTACCCATTGCCGCCGAGGCATTCCAGCGCCTCGCCCGCCACCGGCGTACACCGCTTGGTGACCCAGTACTTGGCGGCCGGCACCGCGAGCCGCAGGAACGCCCGCTCCTCCTCGGTGTCGGCGTCGTAGGCGGCCGCGAGCCGCAGCGCCAGCGTGGTCGCCGCCTCCGACTCCAGCGCCAGATCGGCGAGCACGTTGCGCATCAGCGGCTTGTCGATGAGCAACCCGCCGAACGCACTTCGGTACGAGGCGTGGTGGACCGCCTGCGCCACGGCCTGCCGCATGATCGCCGCCGAGCCGATGACGCAGTCGAGCCGAGTGGCCGCCACCATCTCGATGATGGTGCGCACCCCGCGCCCCTCCTCACCGACCCGGCGCGCCCACGTCCCGTCGAACTCGACCTCGCTCGACGCGTTCGACTTGTTGCCCAGCTTGTCCTTGAGCCGCTGGATCGCGAACGCGTTGCGGGTGCCGTCGGCGAGGACCCGCGGCACCAGGAAGCAGGTCAGGCCGCCGGGAGCCTGGGCGAGCACCAGGAACCCGTCGCTCATCGGCGCCGAGCAGAACCACTTGTGCCCGGTCAGGACGTACTCGCCGTCGGCGGAGAGCGGCGCCGCGGACGTCGTGTTCGCCCGGACGTCGCTGCCGCCCTGCTTCTCCGTCATGCCCATCCCGAAGAGCACCCCGCCCTTCTCGGCGGCGGGCCGCAGCCCCTCCTCGTACACGTGCGAGGTGAGCCGCGGCTCCCACTCGGCGGCCAGCTCCGGGTCGGTGCGCAGCGCGGGCACCGCCGCGTGCGTCATGGAGACCGGGCAGCCGTGCCCGCCCTCCGCCTGCGTCCACACCAGGAATCCGGCGGCCCGCCGCACATGCCCGGCGGGCCGCCCCCAGGCGTCGGTGAGCCCGGCGGAGACGGCCTTGCCGAGCAGCCGGTGCCAACTCGGGTGGAACTCGACCTCGTCGACGCGGTTGCCGTACCGGTCGTGGGTGCGCAGCTTCGGCGGATTCTCGTTGGCCAGCACACCCCACTCCTGCGCCTGGGCCGATCCCGCCGACCGTCCGAGGACCGCGAGCTCCTCGCGCACCTCGTCGGCGAGCTCCGGCGCGATGTGCCGCCCGACCGCCTCCGTGAGGGCCCGGTCGGCGGTGAAGACGTCGTACCCCACCAGGGGCGGAGCCTGGTTGGTCACTGTGTGGGTGGTGGGTGCCATGCCGATACGGTAAGGACGTGCAGCCAGCAAATGAAACACCCGAGCGGACATCCGGCCGCCTTCATCGGGCCCGCGTCATCTACCGCAACGTATCGAAGCGGAAATTGGGCTGGCTGCTCCTCAAGGACACCGTCAACTCCTGTGTCGAGTACCGCATCCTGGGCCTGGCCGCCGAGGCCGCGTTCTTCACGCTGCTCTCGCTGCCCCCGCTGCTGCTCAGTGTCATCGCGCTGCTCGGCTACGTGGACGGCTGGACCAACACCCACACCGTGGCGAGCATCGAGCAGAACATCCTGCACGCGGCCGGAACCGTGCTGTCCGACCGCGGTGTGCACGAGTTCGCGCAGCCGCTCCTGGACGACGTCACCAAGGGCAAGCGACCGGAAATCGTCTCGATCGGCTTCGCCATCGCCCTGTGGTCGGGTTCGCGCGCCGTCAACGTCTTCATCGACACCATCACCGTCATGTACGGGCTCGACGGGACGCGGGGCATCGTCAAGACCCGGCTGCTGTCGCTGCTCCTGTACGTCGTCGCGCTGCTGATCGGTGCGGTCGTGCTGCCGCTCGCGGTGGTCGGCCCGGACCGGGTGGTCGAGCTGATCCCGTGGGGCACGGACGTGATCAGCTTCCTGTACTGGCCGACGATGATCCTGCTGTCCATCGCCTTCCTCACCACCCTCTTCCACGTCTCGGTGCCGGTCCGCTCCCCGTGGATCGAGGACGTGCCGGGCGCGCTGGTCGCCCTCGCGATGTGGGTGCTCGGCTCGTTCCTGCTGCGGATCTACCTGACCAGCACGGTGGAGGGCCCGACCATCTACGGTTCCCTCGCGGCGCCCATCGCGGTGCTGCTGTGGATCGGCATCTCGGCGTTCGCGGTGCTGGTGGGGGCGGCCGTGAACGCCGCCATCGACCGGGTCTGGCCGTCGGTCGCCACGGCCGCCGCCCGCGAGGCGAGCGACCGGGTGCGCACCGCGCAGGCCGCCCAGCTCGTGGCCCGCGCCCACCCCGTCCAGCCGATGCTCTTCGACGAGAGCGAGGACGGCGACGAGGCGCTCGACCCCGGGATGCCGTCCGAGTTCCCCGAGCGCTGGTCGAAGTTCCTGCCCCCGGCCGATGTGAAGTCCCGGCTGCACCATGCGAAGAGGCCCGAGGAGAAGGCGCCGCGCGAGCACGAGAGGCTCCCGCGCGACCCCGACTGACCGGCGTCCCGTCCGCGGCCGGAGCTACCCTCGACAGCATGTACCGAGAGCGGCCGTCGAGGGTGTCCGGCGCCGTGGTCTGGACGCGGACCGTGGCCGGGGGCGACGAGCGGCCGGTCCTTCCGGACGGCTGCATGGACCTGCTCTGGTGCGAGGGGCGCCTCCTGGTGGCGGGGCCCGACACCCGGGCGTACGTGCCCGATGCCGCCCCCGGCACGCGGTACGCCGGGATCCGGTTCGCGCCCGGCGCCGGGCCCGCCCTCTTCGGGGTTCCGGCCCACGAACTGCGCGACAGCCGGGTGGCGCTCGACGCGCTGTGGGCCGGCCCGGAGGTGCGCGCGCTGGCCGAGCGGATCACCGAGGCCCCCGACCCGGCCACCGCCCTCGAAGCCGCGGCCCTGGCGAGGGCGCCCGTCCCCGACCCGCTGACGCGGGCGGTGGCCCAGCGCCTCGCCGCCGGGTGGAGCGTCACCGCGACCGCCGCCGAGGCCGGGCTCGGCGCCCGCCAGCTGCACCGCCGCTGCCTCGACGCCTTCGGCTACGGACCCAAGACGCTGGCCCGCATCCTGCGCCTCCAGCGCGCCCTGGACCTCGTACGGAGGGGCGTGCCGTTCGCCGAGGCCGCGCTCACCGCCGGCTGCGCCGATCAGGCGCACCTGGCGCGGGAGATGCGCGCGCTGGCCGGGATGACGCTGACCGACTACGCGAGCGCGGCGAACAGCGAGACCTCGACGCCGTCCGGGTCGTGGACGACCGCGTAACGCTGTCCCCAGAACGCGTCCCACGGCTTGAGGTGGCCGTCGTACCCGGCCGCCGTCAGCGCGTCGTAGGTCGCGTCGACCTCGGCGGGCGAGTCGCACGCGAAGGCGAGTCCGGTACGGGCACTGCCCTCGGGGCGCGTCCAGTCCGGGTCGAAGGAGCGGATGGTGTCCTCGGTGTCCCACAGCACCCGGGTGCCGCCGGGAAGCGTGCACTCCACATGGGGCTGGGTGTCCGCGTCGGCCGGAACGTCCAGGCCGAGGCGGCGGTAGAAGGCGAGGGATGCGGCCATGTCGGCCACTACCAGGCCGATGGAGTCGAGTCGTGGAGTCATGGCCTCACGGTAGGCAGCGCGGCGCGCGGGGGTCTTGTACGAAACGGACACGCCCGCCGGGCCCCCGCTCCGTTACGCTATTTGCATGGGAGCGCAAATGGAGAGTTGGGACGCGGAGCGGGCCGACCGGGCGGTCGCCGTACTGAAGGCGGTGGCGGACCCGTCGCGGTACCGCCTGCTGTGGGCGCTCAGCGGGGCCGAGCTGCCGGTGAGCGCGCTCGCGGAAACCATCGGCGCGCATGTCGCCGCCACGTCGCAGCACTTGGCCAAGCTGCGTGCGGCCGGGCTCGTCACGTCGCGCCGGGACGGCACGCGGATCTTCTACCGGGCGGCCGGGCCGGGCGTGCGCTCACTCCTGGAGGAGGCGTCCGTGGTGGCCCTCGCCGTGTCGACCGAGGGAGCCGCGCCGACGCCCGCCCTGGCGGAGGGTGCTGTGCCGGTGCGGGCCGCCCGCAGGGCCAGGGCCCCGCGCCCGGTCACCGACCAGTGAGCCGTTTCCACTCCGGCACGGCGGCGCTCTGAAGGGCGCGGGGAACCATGCGACCAGCCCCGGACGGCCCGCGGACGAACACCAATACCCCCGCGGGAGCGGACGGGGCGCGTGGAGGCGGGAGGCGTCGGGGGCGCGGGGTCACGCGGCGCTCTCGTCCAGCCGGTACTCCTCCCGCTCCGCGTCGTAGCCGTACAGCTCCGCGTACCGGCCCCAGTCCGTGGCCGTCTCCAGCTGCTGGGCCACCTGTTCGCTCGTGTAGTGGTGGGCCAGCACGTCGCGGAAGAAGCCCGCGCGCAAGGTGGCCTCGGGGCTCTGGCGCAGGCTTGTAGTGATCAGGCGGACCAGCGGGGCCTCCAGTGCGGCCTCCGCGAAGATCTGCTTGGAGGTCTGTACGTCGGCGCCCGCGAACGTCGTGCCCCGGTCGGTCAGCATCAGGTCGTCGTCGCTGACGACGGCGAAGCCGAGCAGTTCGAGCGCGTCCACCAGCGGAAGCACGTCGTCGATCTCCAGGCCGAGGTCGTCGGCGAGGTCCGCCAGGTCGCAGCGCCCGCCGCGGTGGGCGACCATCTCGGCCAGGCCGGACAGGCCGTCCACGCTCGCACCGGGCAGCGGGGTGTTCGCGGGGGTGCGCCGGTCCACCTCGATGCCCTCGACGCGGCCCGACGACGGCTCGCCCGCCCGCACGGCCTGCTGGGCCGTCTCCTTCGGACGGCCGGTCATCGTGCGGTAGACCCGGTCGATGAGTTCGTCGAAGGCGGGCGCGTCGCGGTCGCGGGGCCTTTCGAGCCCCACCTCGAAGGTCTCGCGGATCGTGCCGTACGGCCGCGAGCCCAGCACCACGATCCGGTCGGCCATCAGGACCGCCTCCTCGATGTTGTGGGTCACCAGGACGATCGCCCGGGTCGGGAACTGGCCCGACTCCCACAGCTCCATCAGCTCGCCGCGCAGGTTCTCCGCGGTCAGTACGTCGAGCGCGGAGAACGGCTCGTCCATCATCAGGACGTCCGGCTCGACCACCAGGGCGCGGGCGAAGCCGACGCGCTGGCGCATGCCGCCCGACAGCTCCTTGGGGTAGGCCGACTCGAAGCCGTCGAGGCCGATCAGGTCGATGGCCTGGCGGGCCGCGTCCGCCCGCGCGTCCGCCGGTACGCCCCGGGCCTCCAGACCCAGCTCGACGTTCTGCAGCACGGTCAGCCAGGGCAGCAGCGCGAAGGTCTGGAACACCATGGCGGTGCCCGGGTTGGCGCCCTTCAGCGGGGCGCCGCGGTAGGACACCGTGCCGGAGCTCGGCGGCACGAGCCCGGCCAGGCAGCGCAGCAGCGTCGACTTGCCCGACCCCGACTTGCCGAGCAGCGCCACGACCTCACCGGCCCGCACCTGGAGGTCGATGCCGCCGAGGACGGGCAGCTCGCCGTCGGCGCCGGCGTACGCCTTGGTCAGGCCGACCGTTTCGAGCAGGATCTCGCCGTCGGCCGGGCGGGGAGCGGCCGGGGTGACCGCGTGCCGTGCGTTGCGCAGGGCGCGAAGGGTGTTCAGCACCATGAGGGGGCTCCAGGGAAAGTCAGGGGTGTCAGAGGGCGTAGCGGGTGTCGGCGAGCCGGTACAGGCGGCGCCACAGCAGGCGGTTGAGGCCCACGACGTACAGGCTCATCACCGCCACGCCCGCGAGCAGGTGCGGGAAGTCGCCGGAGGCGGTGGCCCTGGCGATGTAGGCGCCGAGGCCGGTGGCCGTCAGGGTGGTGCCGCCGAAGGTGACGACCTCCGCGACGATCGAGGCGTTCCAGGCGCCGCCCGACGCGGTGATGCCGCCGGTGACGTACGAGGGGAAGATGCCGGGCAGGATCAGCCGCTTCCAGCGCTGCCAACCGTGGACGCCCAGGTCGTCCATGGCCTCGCGCAGATCGCTGGGGATCGACATGGCGCCCGCGATGGTGTTGAAGAGGATGTACCACTGGGCGCCGAGCGCCATCAGCAGGATGCCGCCGATGTTGATGGACAGGCCCGTCCTCAGGAAGAACCAGACGGCCAGCGGGAAGAGGAAGTTGGCGGGGAAGCTCGCGAGGACCTGCACGACGGGCTGGGCGATGCGGGTCAGCCGCGGCGAGAAGCCGATCTTCACGCCGATCGGCACCCAGATCACGGTGGCCGCGGCCACCAGGACCACCACCCGGGCCAGCGTCGCGAGGCCGAGCAGGAGGGGCTCGCCGAAGACGCCCAGCCCGGTCTTGTCGTGGAGGTAGCGGCCGAGGTCGAACAGGCCCCACAGGATGAGCGCGCCCGCGACGACGGTGAAGGTGATGTCCCCGGTGCGCCGGCGCGCTTTGTCGACGGTAAGCGGCCGGTCGTCGGTGCCGAAGACGCGGCCCGCTCGGCCGAGCGCGCGCCCTACCGGCCGCAGCGCCTTGCCGAGCAGCTGCGGCCAGGTGGAGCGGCGCAGGAAGTCGAGGACCACGGAGCGCTGGATCTCGCTGGCCTCGGACTGCTCGTTCTTGAACTTCTCGGCCCAGGCGGTCAGCGGCCGCCAGAAGAGGAAGTTCACGCCGATGACCATGAGCGCCATGGTGAGAATGGCCCAGCCGACCCTGCCGAGGTCACCGTCGGCGATGGCCGCGCCCGCGTACGAGCCGACGCCGGGCAGCGCGTAGTCCCGGTTGTTGACGCTGATGGCCTCGGAGGCCACGAGGAAGAACCAGCCTCCGCCGAAGCTCATCATGCCGTTCCAGATGAGGCTGATCATCCCCGACGGCAGCTCGACCCGCCAGAACCGCATCCACCGGGTGAACCTGAACGACCGTGACAGCTCGTCGAGTTCGCGGGGGAGCGAGGTCAGGGAGTGGTAGAAGCCGAACGTCATGTTCCAGGCCTGCGAGGTGAAGATCGCGAAGATCGACGCGCACTCCAGGCCCAGCATGGAGCCGGGGAACAGGGCGATGAACCCGCTGACGGCGACCGTGAGGAAGCCGAGCACCGGCACCGACTGGAGGATGTCGAGCGCCGGGATCAGGATGCGTTCCAGACGCCGGCTCTTGGCCGCGGCGAGCGCGTACACGAAGGTGAACACGATCGAGGCGGCGAGCGCGATGAACATCCGCAGCAGCGAGCGCGCGGCGTCGTAGGGCAGCCGCCACGGATCGGTGTCGACCTTGAGCGACTGATCGGTGGAGAACCGGACCGTGGTTCCGTGGCCCACCTGGAGCACGACGTAGAAGAGCACGAGCACGGCCGCGGCGACCACCGCGTCGACCCAGCTCAGCCGGGCCAGGCGGCCGGCGAGGCGGGAGGTGGCCCGGGTAGGGGGACCGCTCGTCCGGAACGACATCACAAGAGACCTCCGACCACACTGTGGGCACAGGAGTCCCGGAGGCGCGACCGCGCACCCCGGCGCGGCGGAGCCCGACGTGGTGAGAAAGGAAAGGGGAGGGCGGCGGGCCCGGAGAACCCGGCCGCACCGCACCGCCGCACCGGCCCCATGGTGACGGGCGGGAGGCGTGGGGAAAGGATCAGCGACGCCCGGCGGGGCGGCGCGGACTGGGAGGATCGGCGTCCATGGCTGCCCCCTTCGGTGATGCGGTTTCCTGTGACGTGTGCAGTGTGCCGTTTCTTGCGCTGATACGCAAATAAAGTCCTGGGTGGGCGGTGCGGGGAGGTCGGCCGGGGCCGACCGGTACCCGCCGGTCGGGGCGTACGACTGGTCCGCGGCCGGTCCGTGCGCCCGGCCGCAGTCGGGGCGACGGAATCCGGCCCCGAAGTCCCTTGATGGGGCGAAGAGTTGACGGAACCGGGCAGGGAGTGGCGGCCCGCCGCATGCCCGCACACACTCACGCTCACAGGCACGGCGATTAAATAGCTGGCGCCTTGGCCGGGGTGTCTCTAGAGTCGGGGACTGTTCGAGCGGCGACGCAGGGTCGCCGCGGTCGGCGTATGTCGGTTGGGGAGGTGTGAACGATGGCTGTCGTTGCGAAGGGCGCTGCCCGCATCCCGAAGTTCATCCCTCACACCCCCGTGGTCTCCGGCTGACCGACTACTGCCTCCACGCCTGAGCGCGTGGCGCCGGGACCGCCCTTCGAAGGGTCCCCCTTGTCTTTCTCTGCTTTCAACACCTCCACTTCGTCGCGCCCGCTCGCCGCATACGGCTGGGACGACGCCTGGGCGGCCGAGTTCGCCCCGTACGCCGCGCAGGGCCTGGTGCCCGGCCGGGTCGTGCGGGTCGACCGCGGCCAGTGCGACGTGGTGACAGCGGACGGCACCCTGCGCGCCGACACCGCCTTCGTCACCCCGCACGACCCGATGCGGGTCATCTGCACCGGCGACTGGGCCGCCGTCGAGCCGGGCGGCGACCCCCGGTTCGTCCGCGCCTACCTGCCGCGCCGCACCGCGTTCGTGCGCAGCACCTCCTCCAACCGGTCCGAGGCGCAGATCCTCGCGGCCAACGTCGACCACGCGATCATCGCGGTGTCGCTCGCCGTCGAGCTCGACCTCGGCCGTATCGAACGCTTCCTGGCGCTGGCCTGGGAGTCGGGCGCGCAGCCGCTGGTCGTCCTCACCAAGTCCGACCTGGTCCCCGACCCGGTCGGACTCTCCTACCTCGTCCGGGACGTGGAGACCAGCGCGCCCGGAGTGCAGGTCCTGCCGGTCAGCGCGGCCACCGGCGAGGGCGTCGAGATCCTCGCCGCGGTCGTCGCGGGCGGTACGAGCGTGCTGCTCGGGCAGTCCGGCGCGGGCAAGTCCACGCTCGCGAACGCCTTGCTCGGCGCGGAGGTGATGGCGGTCCAGGCGGCCCGCGAGGTCGACGGCAAGGGCCGCCACACCACGACCACCCGCAACCTGCTGGTACTGCCGGGTGGGGGCGTCCTCATCGACACGCCGGGACTGCGGGGCGTCGGCCTCTACGACGCCGAGACGGGCGTCGGGCAGGTCTTCTCCGAGATCGAGGAACTGGCCGCCGACTGCCGCTTCTACGACTGCGCGCACCAGGCTGAGCCGGGATGCGCGGTGCTCGCCGCGATCGAGGACGGGTCGCTCGCGCGGCGGCGCCTGGAGAGCTACCGCAAGCTCCTGCGCGAGAACCAGCGGATCGTCGCGAAGACGGACGCGCGGCTGCGGGCGGAGATCCGGCGGGACTGGAAGGCGAAGGGGGCGGAGGGGCGGGCGAACGCGTCGGCCAAGCGGGGGCGCCTGCGCTGACCCTGCGGGGCGCGGGGGCTGCCCCCGCGCCCCCTCGCGGCGCCGCCCCGCCCCACCCCCTCGCGCAGTTCCCCGCGCCCCTTTCAACCCGGCTTTCGTCCGCGGGCCGCGGGTGGCTGATCGCGCAGTTCCCCGCGCCCCTCGAACCCCCTTCGATCTGCGGATCGTGCTCGCTTCTCGCGCAGTTCACCATCCCGCCCCTGGCGGAATGGTGCTGGCCCGCACGGGGCATTTCAGCCCGTCATGGGGGTCCCCCCTGGCCCTTGAGGCCTTGGGGGAGTTTGAGGACGAGCGCCGTTCAGGCGCGAACGGGGTCTGGGGCGCAGCCCCAGGTGCCAGGCGACGGAGCCCGGGTCTGGGGCGGAGCCCGAGGGGGTGGGGGGAGCGCCGCGTCCGAAATCCGCCAGCCACCCCCGGAGGGACCCCGCACACTGGAAGCGTGATGGACGACGACACGCGGTACGAGGCGGTCACCAGCCGCGACGCCCGGTTCGACGGCGAGTTCTTCTTCGCCGTGAAAACGACCGGCATCTACTGCCGGCCGAGCTGCCCCGCCGTCACCCCCCGCCGCCAGAACGTCCGGTTCTTCCCCAGCGCGGCCGCCGCCCAGGGCCACGGCTTCCGGGCCTGCCGCCGCTGCCGCCCGGACGCGGTACCCGGCTCCGCCGAGTGGAACGCGCGGGCCGACGTCGTGGGCCGGGCCATGCGGATGATCGGGGACGGCGTGGTCGACCGCGAGGGCGTGCCCGGCCTCGCGGGAAGGCTCGGCTACAGCACCCGGCAGGTGCAGCGCCAGCTCACCGCCGAGGTGGGCGCGGGCCCGGTCGCCCTGGCCCGCGCGCAGCGCGCCCATACGGCTCGGGTACTGCTCCAGACCACCTCGCTGCCGGTCACCGAGATCGCTTTCGCCTCCGGGTTCGCCAGCGTGCGGCAGTTCAACGACACCATCCGGCAGATCTACGCCCGCACCCCCAGCGGCCTGCGCGAGGAGGCCGGGACCCGGGCGACGAAGGCCGGGGTCGCGGCGAGCGCCGGAGTGCCGCTCCGGCTCGCCCACCGGGGCCCGTACGCGACGAAGGAGACCTTCGACCTGCTGGCGGCCGAGGCCGTGGCCCGCGTGGAGGAGGTCGTCGGAGCGCCGGGCGCCCGCACGTACCGGCGCACCCTGCGCCTGCCCCACGGCACCGCGGTCGTGGCCGTCGACGAGGCGGCGCCCGCGCACACCGCGGCCCGCCAGGGATGGCTGGACGCCCGGATCCACCTCACCGACCTGCGCGACCTCACCACCGCCGTGCAGCGCCTGCGCCGCCTGTTCGACCTGGACGCCGACCCGTACGCCGTGGACGAGCGGCTCGGCGCCGATCCTCGGCTGGCCCCGCTCGTCGCGCGGACCCCGGGGCTCCGCTCGCCGGGCGCGGCCGATCCCGACGAGTGCGCGGTGCGGGCGCTGGCCGGACGGGACCGCGCGGCCGCTCTCGTGGAGACGTACGGCAAACGGCTCGACCTGCCCTGCGGCACGCTCACCCATCTGTTCCCCGAACCCGACGCGCTCGCCGCCCACCCCGATCCGCACCTCGCCGCCCTGGCGGCCGCGCTCGCCGACGGCGCCCTGCGTCTGGACGCCGGCGCCGACCGCGAGGAGGCCGCGCGGGTCCTGCGCACGCTCCCGGGCATGGCCGAGACGACCGTCCGGACGATCCTGACGCGGGCGCTCGGTGACCCGGACGTGGGCCCGGCCGGAGCGGACGCCTGGCGGCCCTGGCGCTCCTACGCCCTGCGCCACCTGGAGGTCGAGCCCGCCGCGGAGCAGTAGTCCGACGGGCGGGCCCGGGGCACTTCTGAGAACGTCGAAGGCATGATCCGTCTCGCACGCCTGCCCCTGGACCGCTGGTCGGCCGTGCTGCCGCCGCTCGCCCTCGCGCTGCTCGCGCTGACGTGGGGCCGTTCGCTGCCCGCCGCGCTGGTCGCCCTGGTGGCCTGCTTCCTGGCCGGCGCGGTGCTCGCCGCGGTGCACCACGCCGAGGTCGTCGCGCACCGGGTGGGCGAGCCGTTCGGGTCGCTGGTCCTCGCGGTCGCGGTGACCGTCATCGAAGTGGCGCTGATCGTCACCCTGATGTCGGACGGCGGCGACAAGAGCGCCTCACTCGCGCGGGACACCGTCTTCGCCGCCGTGATGATCACCTGCAACGGGATCGTCGGGGTGTGCCTGCTCGTGGGCGCCCTGCGCCGCAGGCTCGCCGTGTTCAACGCCGAGGGCACCGTCACGGCGTTCGCGACGGTCACCACCCTCGCGGGTCTCAGCCTCGCGCTGCCGACGTTCACCACCAGCAAGCCGGGCCCCGAGTTCTCGCCCGCGCAGCTCGTCTTCGCCGCCATCGCCTCGGTGTTCCTGTACGGGCTCTTCGTCGCCACCCAGACCGTGCGCCACCGCGACTACTTCCTGCCGGTGACCCAGCAGGGCGACGTCATGCGGGACGACAGCCACGCCAACCCGCCCTCCGCGCGCACCGCCTGGACCAGCGTCGCCCTGCTCGCAGTGGCGCTCGTCGCGGTGGTGGGCCTGGCCAAGGGGGTCTCGCCCACCATCGAGAGCGGGGTGGCCGCCGCGGGCCTGCCCGCCTCGGTCGTCGGCGTCGTGATCGCGCTGCTCGTGCTGCTGCCCGAGACCATCGCCGCGGTGCGCGCGGCCCGCCGCGACCGCGTACAGACCAGCCTCAACCTGGCCCTCGGCTCGGCCATGGCCAGCATCGGCCTGACCGTTCCCGCCGTCGCGCTCGCCACCATCTGGCTGCCCGGGCCGCTGGTGCTCGGGCTCGGTGCGAGCCACATGGTGCTGCTCGCCCTGACTGTGGCGGTCGGCATCCTCACGGTGGTGCCCGGCCGCGCCACCCTGATGCAGGGCGGTGTGCACCTCTCGCTGTTCGCCGCGTACGTCGAGCTCGCGGTCAACCCCTGACTCCTTCCGACTCCTTCCGTGTCTCCTGCCTCGCCCGGCGTACGTTCCCGGCCGACTAAGCGCAGCATTCGAGTCAGCGCCGTTACAGCCTTGTTGACGGCACGACCTCCCGGTCGGACGATCGAAAGGTAGTTGCTCCATACATCCGATTCGGCCGGCGGAACGTCCCCCCACCGTCCGGAGAGGCCGAGCAGGAGGCACGTATGTGTGGCATCACCGGCTGGATATCTTTCGACCGTGAACTGCGCGCGGAGCGGGACACCCTCGACGCGATGACCGAGACGATGGACTGCAGGGGGCCCGACGACCGCGGTGTCTGGGCCAACGGGCCGGCGGCTCTCGGCCATCGCAGGCTGGCGATCATCGACCTTCCGGGCGGACGCCAGCCCATGACCGTCGAGGCGGGCGGCCGGACCGTCGCCCTCGTCTACTCGGGCGAGACCTACAACTTCGCCGAGCTGAAGGCCGAACTCACCGCCCGCGGGCACCGGTTCACCACCGACTCCGACACCGAGGTCGTCCTGCACGGCTACCTGGAGTGGGGCGAGGCCGTCGCCGAACACCTCAACGGCATGTACGCGTTCGCGATCTGGGACGAGCGCAGCGGACGCCTCGTCATGATCCGGGACCGCATGGGCATCAAGCCCTTCTACTACTACGAGACCGCCGACGGCGTGCTGTTCGGCTCCGAACCCAAGGCGATCCTCGCCAACCCGCTGGCCCGCCGGTCGGTCTCGCTCGACGGCCTGCGCGAGCTGTTCACCTTCGTCAAGACGCCCGGCCACGCCGTGTGGGACGGCATGAAGGAGGTCGAGCCCGGCACCGTCGTCACCCTCGACCGCGGCGGCCTGCGCACCCACACCTACTGGTCCCTGGAGACCCGCCCGCACGAGGACGACCGCGACACCAGCGTCGCCCACGTGCGCGAACTGCTCGACGACATCGTCCGGCGCCAGCTCGTCGCCGACGTACCGCGCTGCATGCTGCTCTCCGGCGGCCTCGACTCCTCCACCCTGACCGCGATCGCCGCCCGTCAGCTCGGTGAAGTCGGCGAGCGGGTACGCAGCTTCGCCGTCGACTTCGTCGGCCAGACGGAGAACTTCGTCGCCGACGAACTCCGCGCCACCCCCGACACCCCCTTCGTCCACGACGTGGCCCGAGGCTCGGGCACCGTCCATCAGGACATCGTTCTGGACGCGCTCTCGCTGGCCGACCCCGAGGTCCGCGCCAAAGTCATCCGGGCCCGCGACATCCCCATGGGCTTCGGTGACATGGACGCCTCGCTCTATCTGCTGTTCAAGGCGATCCGCGAACACTCCACGGTCGCGCTGTCCGGCGAGTCGGCGGACGAGGTCTTCGGCGGCTACAAGCAGTTCTTCGACGAGACCGCCCGCCAGGCCGACACCTTCCCCTGGCTGGTCAGGTTCGCCGAGCAGTTCGGCGACGACTCCGGTCTGATACGCCCAGACCTGGCGGCCGCGCTCAACGTCCCCGCCTACGTCAAGGACTCCTACGACAAGGCGGTGGCGGGCATCCAACGCCTGGACGGCGAGAGCGACTTCGAGTACCGGATGCGCAAGATCTGCCACCTCCACCTGACCCGCTTCGTACGCGTACTGCTCGACCGCAAGGACCGCGCGAGCATGGCCGTCGGGCTCGAAGTGCGGGTGCCGTTCTGCGACCACCGCCTCGTCGAGTACGTGTACAACACGCCCTGGTCGCTGAAGTCCTTCGACGGCCGGGAGAAGAGCCTGCTGCGCGAGGCGGCCCGCGACGTCATCCCGCGCTCCGTGTACGACCGGGTCAAGAGCCCCTACCCCTCCACGCAGGACCCGAAGTACGCCACCGCCCTCCAGGGCCACGCCAAGGACCTGCTGGCCCAGCCCTCCCACCCCGTCTTCGACCTCATCGACCGCGAGGGCCTGCGCCGGGCCGCCGAGGCGAGCGCCCCGCAGATCCACCAGGCCTCGCGCCGCGGCCTGGAGCGCACGCTCGACCTGGCGATCTGGCTCGACCTGTACCGGCCGGAACTCAAGACGGCCTAGCGGCCGGGGCCTACTCCAGACCCCAGCTGTGGATCTTGTCGGGGTGGACGCGGATGAGCTCCTCGCTGAAGTGCGGGCCCAACTCGTGGGGTCCGGTGAGGAGTTCGGCCCGGCCGCGGATCTCCACCCCGCGCACCTTCCACGGCCGCACGCTCACCACGTCGTCGACCACCAGGGCGGCCCTCGGATTGCCCTGGAGGTTGCGCCACTTCTTCGTGGTGCCCAGCGCGTACCCGCCGATCAGGATCGTCCCGTCGTCCTGCGGGAAGAACCCGACGGGGTTCGCCTGCGGCTGACCCTTCCCGTCCACGGTGGCGAGCCGGCCAAGGCGCTGGCTCTTGAGGTACGCGCGCTCGGCCTCGCTGAATTCGCTCATGGGGCCACCCTCACACGCCCGCCGCCGCGCCGTCACCGGGAGGCCGACCAGGGATTCCCGGTCCCGCCCGCCGCCCCGTCTCAGCCCCAGACCACCGCGCCCAGCCATGCCCCGGCCACCAGCAGGCAGGCGAACAGCTCGGCCATCACCGAGTAACCGCCCGCGCGCAGCACGGTCCGGGCCGACGCCCAGCCGTCCCCGCGGCTGCCGAGCCGTACCCGCTCCGCGCCGTAGAGCCCCCCGACGAACCCGGCGATCCCGCCGATCACCGGCAGCACGAAGAACCCCGCGACCGCGGCCGCTCCCGCCGTGAGCACCGACCGCTTGGCCACCCCGGCCGCTTTGAAGCGGCGCGGGGGCAGGAACGGCCTCAGGGCCTGGTTCAGCAGGAGGACGCCGGTGGCGCCCGCCAGGATGCTCCAGGCGAGCCCGGTGATGTCGTCGAGCGCCCACCACAGCACGGCGGCCCAGACGATCGCGGGCCCGGGGACGCCCTGGACCAGCACGCCGCACAGGCCCATCAGCATCACCGCCCCGACCGCGAGGAGCTGCCACACGCTCATCTGCCCAGGGTGCGGTACACGGCGCGCTCCCGCAGTTCCGGAGCGTTCGCGCCCGCGGGATGCCGGGGCGCGGAGTGCTCAGCGGGCCACCCAGCCCCGTTCGTAGGCATGCCAGCCCAGCTGGAGGCGGGTGGTGACGCCCGTGAGCTCCATCAGGCCCTTGACCCGGCGCTGCACGGTCCGCAGTCCCAGCTCCAGCTGCTTGGCGGCGCTGGCGTCCGTCATCCCGGCGAGCAGCAGGGAAAGGATCTCCAGGTCGGTCGTGTCCGGGCCCCGGGCCTCCTCGACGACGCCCTGGCCCCCGCCGCCGAGCCGCAGGGGCAGCGCGTCCTTCCACACCGCCTCGAAGAGCGCCATCAGGGATTCGAGCAGCCCGCTGGCGTGCACCACGAGCGCGGCGGGCTCGGCGCCCCGGCCGGTCAGCGGCACCATCGCGAGACCGCGGTCCGCGACCACGAGCTTGGTGGGCACCCGGTCCACCGTGCGCACCTGCTCGTCGCGGCCGAGCGCGGCGGACAGCTCGGCGATCCCGGCGGGCAGCGAGAGCACCTCGCGCTCGATCACCACCCGGTAGGCCACCCCGCGGATCGCGGCCCGCTCCTCGGACTCGTTGTCCACCCCGGTGACCGCGACCGGCTTCCCCGTCACCAGCGCGCACACCTCCTCGGCCGCGCCCAGCTGCAACTGGTGGAAGCGGTGGGCGACCGCGCTCGCCCCGGTCACCACCTCGACCAGGTCGTGCACGGCGGGCTCGGCGGCCTCGGCCCGGTACTCGGCGGCCAGCAGCGCCGCCGCCAGCTCGGCCTGGTCCAGCTCGTGGCGCTGCTGGGTGAGCAGCGCGCCGAGCGCGACGCCGGGCGGCGCCGCGACCCAGCGCCCGGTGCGGGCCGAGGACTGGGCGGCCAGGCCCTGGCGCTCCAGCCGGCGCAGCGCCCGCTCGGTCTCGATCTCGGGCAGCGCGAGCCGGTGCGCGAGGTCCGTCACCTCGGCCGCGCCGACCGCGACCAGCGCGCGGTACGCCGACTCCTGCGTCTCGTCGAGCCCTATCGCTCCCAGCATCCCGGACCGCCTTCCTCACCTGCGCGATGGCGGGAAACCGCCCCGGCGCAAACCCGCCGCGCAACATCATCCCCGCACCGCCCGCCGCTCTGCCAATGTGGAGCCACCGCAGCACCAACAGCCTCCGGCGCCAGGGCACTTGCGCACGTCGAGCACGGGTCCCCTTTGTTCCGGAATGATCCCGGGGGAGCGATGCGCCCGATATCGCGTACGGGCCCGGGGGCGGCGACCGCGGCCGGTCTGCCGGGTGTCCCTCCCGTGGGGGGTGGGGACACCCGGCGGGCTTCCGGTCTCGTTGCCACACTTGTCCGTTGAGCACATTTTCCCGATGCCCCGTTTTCGTATGGCTCCGGCGGTGGACAATAAGGGCATGAGCCAGCAGGGGGAGAGGCCAACGCGGGACGACGACTGGTGGAACCGGCTGTACGACGAGTCGGCACCGGACGCCGGGCCCGACCGTTCGGGCGACAGTCTCGACGACCGCTTCAACTCGGCGGCGGACACGGTGAGTTCGGCCGTGGTGGAGCCGGGCCCGGCCGACGCGGCGGGTGCTGAGGCGACGGATCCGCCCGCGGAACGCGCCGAGTCACCTGCCACGGTGCCGGACGCGGGCGCCGCCCCGGCTCCCAAACCCCGGGCGCCCTGGGAGCCGCCCGAAACCCCGCCCGAACCACGAAAACCCGCGGCCTGGTGGGAATCCGTCCCGGCGGCCCCGCCCCCACCGTCGGCCCCGGCCCCCCTGCCCGATCTGCCGCCGGGCTGGACGGAGGGCGCCCCGCCGGATCCGCCCGGCACGGCCGCCGGAGGCAGGCACCCCGCACCCTCCGATACGCCGCCGATCACCGCCCCGCCCGATCCGGCCTGCGCCGCCCACGAGCCGCGCCACGCGAGCACCCGGCGGAGCCGTCGCACCCCTGCGATCGACCCGTCCGGCCCGCCGATGACCGCCCCCGACGAGCAGTTCGGCCCGCCCGAGACCGCGCCGCCCGAGCAGTTCGTCCCGGTGCCCCGGCCCCGTACCGGCCATGTGGGTGATGGACCGCCCACCTACGACGCCGAGCCCACCGCGCTGCCCGCCGCCCGGCCCGACGAACTCGGCGAACTCGTCGCCGACACCGTGCTCGACGGGGCCCGCTACGGCGCCTACGTCCTGCGGGCCGCCTCCTCGCGCGGGGACTCCGCGCGCTTCCGGGGCGAGCCGCGCCGCGACGCCCTGCTCACCGCCCGCTTCGGCACCGGCGAGAACGCCCTGGTCCTGGTCGCCGTGGCCAGTGGCGTGCGGACCAGCGACCGGGCCCACCTCGCCGCCGCGGACGCCTGCCAGTGGATCGGCGGCGCCATCGGCCGCAGCCACGTCCGCCTCGCCGAGGACATCAGAGCGGGCCGCCGGGGCGACCTCAAATCGGGCCTGCACCGCCTCACCGACCGCAGCTACGGCATGCTGCGGGCCCGCGCCGCCGAGCTCGGGGCCGAGCCCGAGGAGTACACCGCGAGCCTGCGCTGTCTGCTGCTGTCCGCGGACCCCGCCTGCCGCACCCGGGTGTTCTTCGGCATCGGCCACGGCGGGCTCTTCCGGCTGCGCGGCGGTGTCTGGCAGGACATCGAGCCCGCCGTGCCCGAGCCCGGCGAAGTGCTCGGGGCGCCGGTGGTCGGCTTCGGCTCGGCGCCCGCCGAGACCCCGCAGGGCGACCGCCTGACCATGGACCTCGGCACAGTCGAACCCGCCCGCCCCTACATCGACCCGCCCGCGCCGCCCGGCGAACCGTTCCGCTTCCGTGCCTCCGTGGCCCGCCCGGGCGACACCCTCCTGCTGTGCAGCGGCGGCCTCGCCGAACCCCTGCGCGGCGAGGCCGCCCTCGCCAAGGAACTCGCCGAACGGTGGGCCCGCCCCGAGCCGCCGGGGCTCGCCGGATTCCTCGCCGACATGGGGCTGAGGGTGAAGGGGTACGCCGACGACCGTACGGCCGTCGCGGTCTGGGAGGCGTAATGGCCACGGGCATGGGTTGATGGACCCATGGCCAAGCAGAATGTTGCGGAGCAGTTCGTCGACATCCTCGTCCGCGCGGGCGTGAAGCGGTTGTACGGAGTCGTCGGCGACAGCCTGAACCCTGTCGTCGACGCCATCCGCCGCACCTCCGCCATCGACTGGATCCAGGTCAGGCACGAGGAGGTCGCCGCGTTCGCGGCCGGCGCCGAGGCCCAGCTCACCGGGCAGCTGGCCGCCTGCGCCGGGTCGTGCGGCCCCGGCAACCTCCACCTCATCAACGGCCTGTACGACGCGCACCGCTCGATGGCCCCGGTCCTCGCCCTCGCCTCGCACATCCCGTCCTCCGAGATCGGCCTCGGATACTTCCAGGAGACCCACCCCGACCAGTTGTTCCGGGAGTGCTCGCACTACAGCGAGCTGATCTCCAGCCCGAAGCAGATGCCCCGGGTGCTCCAGACGGCCATCCAGCACGCGATCGGCCGGGGCGGCGTCAGTGTGCTGTCCCTGCCGGGCGACATCGCCTCCGAGCAGGCCCCCGACAAGGCGATCGACCACGCCCTGGTCACCTCCCGGCCCTCGGTGCGGCCCGGCGACAGCGAGATCGACCGGCTCGCCGCACTCATCGACGCGGCCGACCGGGTCACCCTCTTCTGCGGCAGCGGCACCGCCGGGGCGCACGCGGAGGTCATGGAATTCGCCGAGCGGATCAAGTCGCCCGTCGGGCACGCGCTGCGCGGCAAGGAATGGATTCAGTACGACAACCCCTACGACGTCGGGATGAGCGGCCTCCTCGGGTACGGCGCGGCCTACGAGGCGACCCACGAGTGCGACCTCCTGGTCCTGCTCGGCACCGACTTCCCGTACAACGCCTTCCTGCCCGACGACGTCAAGATCGTCCAGGTCGATGTGCGGCCCGAGCACCTGGGCCGCCGCTCCAAGCTGGACCTCGCGGTGTGGGGCGACGTGAAGGAGACCCTGCGCTGTCTGATCCCGCGCGTGAAGCCCAAGACGAACCGCCGCTTCCTCGACAAGATGCTGAAGAAGCACGCGGACGCGCTGGAGGGCGTCGTCAAGGCGTACACCCGCAAGGTCGACAAGCACGTCCCCATCCACCCCGAGTACGTGGCGTCCGTCCTTGACGAACTCGCCGACGACGACGCCGTGTTCACGGTCGACACCGGCATGTGCAACGTGTGGGCGGCGCGCTACATCTCCCCGAACGGCAAGCGCCGGATCATCGGGTCCTTCAGCCACGGCTCGATGGCCAACGCGCTGCCGCAGGCGATCGGCGCGCAGTTCATCGACCGGCGCCGCCAGGTTATTTCCATGTCCGGGGACGGCGGATTCTCCATGCTGATGGGCGACTTCCTCACCCTGGTCCAGCACGACCTGCCGGTGAAGATCGTGCTGTTCAACAACTCCTCGCTCGGCATGGTCGAGCTGGAGATGCTGGTCGCCGGGCTGCCCTCGTACGGGACGACCAACCGCAACCCCGACTTCGCGGCCATCGCCCGGGCGGCCGGGGCCTACGGGGTGCGCGTCGAGAAGCCCAAGCAGCTCGCGGGCGCCCTCAAGGACGCCTTCAAGCACAAGGGCCCGGCCCTGGTGGACATCGTCACCGACCCCAACGCGCTCTCCATCCCGCCGAAGATCAGCGCCGAGATGGTGTCGGGCTTCGCGCTCTCCGCCAGCAAGATCGTCCTGGACGGAGGGGTGGGCCGCATGCTTCAGATGGCCCGCTCCAACCTGCGCAACGTGCCGAGGCCGTAGAACCGGGCGCGGACGGAGGCGAAAAGGTCACCACTCCTTCACCGCGCCGCTCAGAACCACCTCCGTCGCCCCCCGCGTCCTCACCTTCACCCGGTACCTCAACAGCGACTACGCTCAACCGGGTTACGCCGATGACCAGGCGAGAAGGGCCGGGGGACGCACACCATCATGAGCGGTACGAACGGGGACGAGCACGGCGAGAAGGACGACTACGTCAACGGCGGCATCAAACCGCTGGCGGCGAGCGACCCGGCCCGCATCGGGCCGTATCTGCTCCTGGGGCGGCTCGGCGCCGGGGGCATGGGGCGGGTCTTCCTCGCCCGGTCGGACAGCGGACGCACCGTCGCGGTCAAGGTCGTGCACGAGGAGCACGTGTCCGACGAGCAGTTCAGGGAGCGGTTCCGCCGGGAGATCGAGGCGGCGCGCAAGGTCGGGGAGCGGTACACGGCCCCGGTGCTCGACGCGGGCCCCGAGGACGAGCCGCCGTGGGTCGCCACGGGGTACGTGCCCGGACTCTCCCTGGAACAGATCGTGCGGCGGCACGGCCCGCTGCCCACCGACTCCCTGCACGCGCTGGCCGACGGGCTGTTGAAGGCGCTCAGGGACATTCACGGCGCGGGGATCGTGCACCGCGACCTCAAGCCGTCCAACGTGATGCTCACCGTGGACGGCACGAAGGTCATCGACTTCGGGATCGCACGGGCCCTGGAGACGTCCGTCGAGTCGTTGCTGACCAGCACGGGAATGGCCGTCGGCTCTCCCGGTTTCATGTCGCCGGAGCAGGTGCGCGGGCAGAGCGCGGGCGTCAAGAGCGACGTGTTCACCCTCGGATGCGTGCTGACGTACGCGGCGACCGGCCAGCTGCCGTTCGGGCACGGGGCCAGCAACCAGCACGCCGTGATGTTCCAGATCGTGGAGGGCGAGCCCGATCTGACCGGCGTCCAGGACGAGGCGCTGCGGTCGCTCATCTCCCGCTGCCTGGCGAAGGAGATCGGCCAACGGCCCGGCGTGGACGAGCTGTTGGCCGACCCGGACCGGCCGCGGCCGGGTGCCGCGCGCGGCGCCTGGCTGCCCGCCCGCGTCGTCGCGCGTCTGGCCCAGCAGTCCGCGCGGCTGCTCGACGCCGAGGCCACGCCGCTGCGGGAGGAGCCGGTCGACCGGGCGACCGTCGGGCTGCGGCCGCGGGCCGGGCTTCCCGGCGCCGTGCCGGAGGCGGGGGGCGACACCCGGCGGGAGGGCGAGGAGCGGCCCCGCCGTCGCCGCAGGCTCGTCGTGCTGCCCGTCATCGCCGTCCTCACCGTCGGCGGCGGCACGATCGCCGTGCTCCAGCCCTTCGCGAACGGCGACGGGGGCGGCGCCCGCGCCCAGTCGCCCGGAGCCGCCGCGAGCGCCACCCCCGGCAGTTTCAACTCGCCCAGTCCCAACGGAAGTTCACCGTCGCCGAGCCAGAGCGGCAAGAGTCCGGACGACGGCAAGGGCAAGGGTGACACGAAGGGGCCGGACGGCGGGCCGAGCGCCCCGCCGAGCGCGAGTCGGCCGGCCCCGGGCGGCGCCAACGGCGGCGGCAGCGCACCCGGCGGCGGCTCCACCAAGGGCGCCGGGGGCGGTGCTGGTGGCGGAGCCGGCGACGGGTCCGGGCCGTCCGGGCAGACGGGCTCGTCGGGGGCGTCCGGCTCATCGGGTGCGTCGGGCTCGGCCGATGCGGGCGGCTCGTCCGCCGGTTCCCCGCCGCCCGCCATGACCGGATACAAGGTCGAGTACACCAACTCCTGCGTCGGCGCGTGCTCCATGCCGCTCGCGGTGAGCTGGTCGGGGGTCTCGGGCGCGACCAGGTACGACGTCCACTACACCAACAAGGGCAGCAACTTCACGCAGAAGAACGTGGACACCATCTACTCCACCGGCGGCTCCAGCTACACGATCACCGGCCCGTTCTCCGGGGACGAGATCTGCGTGTCGGTGCGCGCGGCCAACAAGTACGGTGCCTCGGCCTGGGCCCAGACCTGGTGCGGCACGGTGCCCTACTAGAAGCGCCCGACCGGTCGCGCGGTCAGCCCCTGCGCAGCCGCAACGTCACGATCTGGAACGGCCGCAGCTCCAGGGCGACCCCGTCCGCCGAGAGGGGTGCCTCGTCCAGTGGCCGTTCCAGGAGATCGGTGAACTGCGCCCGGGAGCAGGGGAATCCGGGCCGCAGCGTCGCCCGGGCGCGCCCGCCCGCCGACTCGTACAGCCGCACCACCACGTCGCCGCCACGGTCGTCCGCGAGCTTCACCGCCTCCACGGCCACCGCGGGCGAGTCCACGGTGACCAGCGGCGCGGTCTCGGCGGCCGGTGCGACCCGCAGGGGCAGGTTCAGGGCGAGCCCCTCCGCGACGGCGTCGCTCACCTCGGCGCCCGGCAGCAGGGCGTAGCTGAAGCGGTGCCGGTCCACATCGGTCGCCGGGTCCGGGCTGTGCGGCGCCCGCAGCAGCGTCAGCCGTACGGTGGTGCCGAGGCCGCTCTCGTGCGGAACCCGGGTGACGTCGTGCCCGTACGTCGAGTCGTTGAGCACGGCCACCCCGTACGAGGGCTCGGCGACCCACAGCCAGCGGTGCGCGCAGATCTCGAACCGGGCCGCGTCCCACCCGGTGTTGTCGTGCGTCGCGCGGTGCACATGGCCGAACTGGATCTCGGCGGTGGATCGTTCGGCGTGCACATCGAGCGGGAACGCCGCCTTGAGCACCTTCTCCGACTCGCGCCAGTCCACCTCCGTGACGATGTCGATGCGCGGGCTGCCGCAGGTCAGCCGGATCTCCTGCACGAGCCGTGACCTCCCGAAACTCCGCGCCACCCGCACGGCCGCCCGCAGCGGCCCCTGCTCGACCAGCTCCACCGACTCGGCTTCGGTGAGGTCGCTGTGGCGGCGCCGGTAGTGCCGGTCGATGTCCCAGGCGTCCCACTGGTTGGGATGATCGGGGTGCAGCTGGAGGAGGTTGCCGCGGCTGCCGGGGGCGAGCACCTCACGACCGGCGGTGAGGTCGCGGACCGAGCCGAGCAGCCCTGCGGAGTCGACGCCGATCCGCACAAGTCCGTTGTCCAGTACGAGCGTTGAGCCGTCCCGCGTTGCCGTGACCGGGGGCTGCCGGGTGGCCGCGCGCGCCAGCGCCGTGGCCGCGAGCGGCGGGGCTTGGACGGCGAGGAGCGCCCGGCCGCCGGGCAGCGGCTGGCCGTCCGGCGCGTCCTCGGCGGCGACCTCGACCACCGCGCCGCGCGCGTAGGGCGAGGCGTTGAGCACGGCGGGCCGCCGTTCCCCGCCCAGCGCCCGGACGGCGTGCGCGACGACGCCCTCCAGCTCTTCGCGTACCCGCGCGTACGTCTCGCGCGCCTCACGGTGGACCCAGGCGATCGACGAGCCGGGCAGGATGTCGTGGAACTGATGCAGCAGCACCGTCTTCCACAGCCGGTCGAGAGTCTCGTACGGAACGCTGTAGTCGGGCGAGCGCAGGGCCGCGGCGGTCACCCAGGACTCCGCTTCGCGCAGCAGGTGCTCACTGCGGCGGTTGCCCTGTTTGGTCTTGGCCTGGGTCGTGTAGGTCGCCCGGTGCAGTTCCAGATACAGCTCGCCCGACCACACCGGGGCCTGCTCCCCGTACTCGGCGTGCGCGGCCTCGAAGAACGCCGACGGCTTCTCCACGGTGACCCGCGGCGAGCCCTCCAGGTCGTGCAGCCGGCGCGCCTTCTCCAGCATCTCCCGGGTCGGCCCGCCCCCGCCGTCGCCCCAGCCGAACGGGACCAGGGAGCGCGTGGCCAGGCCCTTCTCGTTGAAGTTCCGCTCCGCGTGGGCGAGTTCGGCGCCGTGGAACTGAGAGTTGTAGGTGTCCACGGGCGGGAAGTGCGTGAAGACCCGGGTGCCGTCGATGCCCTCCCACCAGAACGTGTGGTGCGGCATCCGGTTGGTCTGGTTCCACGACAGCTTCTGGGTGAGGAACCACTTCACCCCGGCCAGCTTCGCGAGCTGCGGGAAGGCCGCCGTGTAGCCGAAGGAGTCGGGAAGCCAGATCTCCTCGGTCTCCACGCCGAGCTCCTCCAGGAAGAAGCGCTTGCCGTGCACGATCTGGCGGGCCAGTGCCTCACCGCCCGGCATGTTGGCGTCCGACTCCACCCACATCGAGCCGACCGGCGCCCAATTCCCCTGCTCCACGGCCTTCTTGATGCGCTGCCAGATGTACGGCTGGTGGTCGCGCACCCAGGCGTACTGCTGGGCCTGTGAGCAGGCGAAGACCAGCTCGGGGTAGTCGGCGGCCAGCGCGGTCACATTGGCGAAGGTGCGGGCGGCCTTGCGGACCGTCTCGCGCAGCGGCCACAGCCAGGCCGAGTCGATGTGCGCGTGGCCCGCCGCCGAGACGCGGTGGGCGCTCGGGCTCGCCGGCCTGGAGAGGGCGTCGGCCAGCTCGCGGCGCGCGGCCACCGCGGTGCCGGCCACGTCGTGCAGGTCGAGCGCGTCCAGCATGCGCTCCAGGGACCGCAGGATCTCGTGCCGGCGGGCCCGGTCGGCGGGCAGCTCGTGCATGAGCTCCGACAGCACCTCCACGTCCAGCACCAGGTGCCACACCTCGTCGTCGAGTACGGCGAGATCGGCAGACGCGAATCGGTAGATCGGCTGATGCCCCGCGGTCCGTACGTCCCCGAGCGGGGTCGGCTCGAAGTCGTGCAGCACCGCCGGATTGGCGGCCGCCTCCAGGAGCAGCCGGACCTCTTCCCCGCCCGTCGCCCGCGCTGCCACCGGGATATGCCGGTTGCGAGGATGGACGCCCTTGAGCGGGACGCCCGAGGCGTCGTACACCAGGCCCTCGGCCTGGAAGCCCGGCCCCTCTCCGGTGAAACCGGGGTCGATGACCGCCTCGACCCTGCGACCCGCCCACGCCGCGGGCACCCGTCCTTCGATCCGGAACCAGCTCGTCGACCATGGCCGGCCCCACCGCGTACCGGGCGTGAACGGCTCGTATGCCGCCGTCAACGCTTCTGCGACGGGGACCGGCTCGCCCGGCGCGTGCCAGACGGCGAGGGTCAGCGGCGTCCGGGCGGCGTACTGCGCCGGGCGGACGAACTGGCGCAGCGCCCGCTCCAGCCGTCCCTCCACCAGCGCTCGGTCGTCATGCATGCGGTCTCCTCCCGCGGCTCCCTGAAGGCATGCCCGTTCGGTTGTTGAGGAATCACCATGAGTGACCACGGCCCGGTTGGGCATGCATCCCGTGTGCGTGTTCGAGGGGGAAGGTCGTCACATCGTGCGGGTGGGGGTTATGACAGGGCAGCAGACAGGGCTCGGCCCCGCGGGGAGCGGGCCCGTCCGGGCGCCTGATGTGCAGCAGGGGGACCAGCGACTGTTGCACAGGAGAGTCGGGCACGCGGACCTGACCGCGGTGCGGGAGATACGTCGCGCGCTGAGGGAGTTCCTCGGTCCTTCGCGGCACGCGGGGGCGTCGGAGGTGGCCGAACTGCTCACCAGCGAGCTGGTGACCAACGCCCTCGTGCACACCGACCACGGAGCCGTGGTGACCGCGACCGTGGGGGAGAACGGCCTGCGCGTGGAGGTGCGGGACTTCGTGTCCGCGCGGCCCACGCCGAACGCACCGTCCGCCGACGACGGTACGCACGGCAGGGGGCTCCTGCTCGTCCAGGCGCTCGCGGACGCCTGGGGCGTGCGCGAGCACGGCATGGGGAAGGTCGTCTGGTTCGAACTCGGGGACCTCACGGCGCCGCAGTACTGAAGGTCCCGGGGAAGCCCGCCGCGCGCGGCCCCGATCCGGACGGGCAGCGGGGGACCGCACCACCCGTCCGTGCTAACCGAACTGCTGCTCAAGGTCCTTGAGCTTGCGCTCCAGGGAGTCGAGCCGGGGCAGCGCCTGGGTGTCGTCCTCGGCGGTGAGGTCCACGGTGCGGGCAGTCGAGGCCTCAGCGGTCCCGACGGCCAGGAGGGAGGGCCGGTTGCGCAGCGGCAGCTGTCCCGGCTCCGCTATGGCCGGCTCCGCGACGGCCTTGGGCGGGGAGCCCTGCCCGGCGCCGATCCCCTGGACGTCGACCTGGCGGCCGCCGTTCCTGCCGCGCCCCCAGGCCCGGTTCTGCCGGCTGAGCGCCTTGAAGTGCGCCCGGTCCAGCTTCTCCTGGTCCCGCCTGCGGAGCTTGTTCTCCTCCTTGGCGCGCTTGTCCTCGCGCACCTCCTCGACCGCCTCGTCCAGGGTGCGCACGCCCTCCAGGAGCATCAGCGACCAGGCGCCGAAGGTCTCCCTGGGGGCCCGCAGCCACCGGACGATCCGGATCTGCGGCAGCGGCCGCGGTACCAGGCCCTGTTCGCGCAGGGCCGCCCGGCGGGTCTGCTTCAGCGCGCGGTCGAAGAGGACCGCCGCCGAGAGGGACATGCCGGCGAAGAACTGCGGGGCGCCCGCGTGGTCCATGCCGCGTGGCGCGTGCACCCAGTTGAACCAGGCCGCGGCGCCCGCGAACGTCCACACGAGCAGACGCGAGCCGAGCGCCGCGTCGCCGTGGCTGGCCTCGCGCACCGCGAGCACGGAACAGAACATGGCCGCGCCGTCGAGGCCGAACGGGACCAGGTACTCCCAGCCGTCCGTCAGATTGAGGTTCTGCCGGCCGAAGCCGACCAGACCGTGGAAGGAGAGCGCGGCGGCCACCGCCGCGCAGCAGAACAGGAGCACATAGGAAGCGGTGCCGTAGACCGCCTCCTTCCTTCTGCGGCGCTCCTCACTGCGCTCCCAGGAGTCGTCGCCGGTGGCGTTGTCACCGGCGCGCTTGCCGCGCGCGAGCACTACCAGAGCCACGACGACCCCCACGATCATCACGCCGCCCGGAAGCAGCCAGTCCAGCGATATGTCGGTCAGTCGCATGCGGTGTCCCTTGCATCGCGTAGGGCGTATCGGCCGCCATACTGCTCCTGCCGTACGGGGCGGCAGGGGGTTTCGGGGCAAGAGGGCGCCAACGGATGCCGAGGGCAGTCGGATAGGGGGGAATCCATCGAACTGCCGTGCCCGGCGCGCGAGTTGAGTTCGACTGGCGCTCACCCGGACGGGTGGCATGGTTTCAGGAGGCGGCGCTGAGCCGCCGCACCCGGTCGGCGTCGCAGGTGCGCGGGCAGGTCACGCAGGTGTCCTCGGGGCGCACCGTGTAGAAGAAGCAGCAGCTCGCCCGGTCGCGGGTCGCCAGACGCCGCCCGTCGGGCGCGGTCAGCTCCCGGAAGCCCGGCGTGCCGACATAGGGCTTCGCGGTGCCGGGGAGCAGCGCGTCGAGCTCGGCCATCGCGCGGGGCTCCTCGTCGAGCAGGGAGCCGATGTACCAGAGGCCCTCGACGATCTCGTCCGTGGCCATGCCCCACAGCGCCCGCCGGCCCCGCCGCATCCGGGGCCCGAAGCCTTCGAGGACCGGCCCGAGGTGCTCGGCCACCGCGGCCCGCACCTCGCCCCGCAGCGCCTCCTCGTCGGCGACGACCTGGGCCCCGGGAAGCGCCGCGGCCGGGTCGTCCGGCAGACAGGCGAACTCCCGCACGCGGACGGCGATATGACCCAGCGTCCGCTGGAACGCCACATCGGCGACCGGCACCCGCGGCACCCGGCGGTGCAGGAACCACGGCACCGTCACGAGCAGGCAGGCGGGCCAGGCGTAGCGGTGGAAGCCGAAGGAGGCGATGACGTCGGGCCGGGCCTGGTGGCCGTAGTCCCGTACGACCTGGGCGTGGTCCCAGGCGAGGAAGGCGTCCAGGGCCGCGCCGCCCGCCGCGAGTTCCGCCGCGCCGACCCAGCCCGCGCCGTCCGGCGCCTGCTCCAACGCGGCCAGCTCCCTGATCCCGAGGCCGGGGAAGACCTCGGCGAGGCGGGCGTAGGAGGGGGCGAGGGGGCTGGGCAGCAGAGTGGAGACGGTCATGCGGGACCACCGAATCACGATCGTTGGCAGGTAAGCCTTACCTTAGCGGATGAGGGCGATGTTTGAACTCGCGCTTTGTCCGCCTATGGTCTGTGTGGGGCAGGCGGAGCCGTAGGAGGCCGGGGTGGAGCAGGGCAGAGCGCGCGAGGCCGTGGTGCCGCCGTACGGGTCACCCCGGATTCCCGGCCAGTCCCGCGGCGGCGAGCGCCTCGACGGCGCGCGCGGCGAACACACCCACGGCGAGCCCTCGGCGCCCCGCACCGTTCACCGCCACTCGGTGCGCGGCCAGATCCTGGCCGCGCTGCGCACCGCCCTGGTCGACGGCGAGCTGGTGCCCGGCGAGGTGTATTCGGCGCCGGCGCTCGGCGAGCGGTTCGGCGTCTCCGCCACACCCGTGCGCGAGGCGATGCAGCAGCTCAGCATCGAGGGCGCCGTCGAGGTCGTGCCGAACCGGGGATTCAGGGTCACCGAGCGCAGCCCCCGCGAACTCGCGGAGCTCGCCGAGGTGCGCGCCCTCATCGAGGTCCCGGTGATGCTGCGCCTTGCCCGCACCGTCCCGGCCGCCCGCTGGGCCGAGCTGCGCCCGCTCGCCGAGGCCACCACCGAGGCGGCCGCCACCGGCGACCGGGCGGGCTACGCCGAGTGCGACCGCGCCTTCCACCGGGCGGTCCTCGCCCTGGCCGGCAACCAGCAGCTCGTCCAGGTCGCCGACGACCTGCACCGGCGCGCGCAGTGGCCCTTGACCGCGGCGCCCGTCACGCGCCGCGCCGACCTGGTCGCCGACGCCGCCGAGCACCTGGCCCTCCTGGACGCGCTGTGCGCGCAGAACCTGCCGGTCGTCCAGTCGCTCGTACGGGAACACTTCACGGGTTCCGCGCTCTGAGCGCAGGCCCTCGAACCCCGGCCCGTCACGGCCGCGTCCGCGCCGTGCAACAGAGCTCCGGCCGAGGAACCCGGGCCGTCAATCGCCGCGTCCCAGGCCGTACAGGGACGTAGCGCACCTCGGGGGACCACCATGCCGGATCCGTGGATGCAACAGCAGCAGATGCAGCAGCAGCAATGGCAGAGCCGACAGGCCGCCGACGCGGCCCGGCGCGCGTCCGACCAGGGACGCGAGTCGCACCGGCTGGCCCAGGCCTCCGTACGGCGCGGCTCATCGGGCCGGCTCACCAGCCTGCTCCAGCTCGTCCTGCTGGTCGCGGCGGTCGTCTACCTGGCGGACCACCCGGAGGTCCGGGCCGCGCTGTGGGGGTACGCCCAGCAGGTCGCCAGCCATCTCAAGTCCCTGGTGGACGAAGCCCGTTCGGCCACCTGACGACACGTCACACGGCGGACGGCCGGGGCGGCGCGGCGCCCAGATGGGCCGCGAGCCAGGTGGGAACGCCGAGCAGGCGCACGAGGCGGGCCGCCTCCGTGCGCAACCGGGTCGAGACCGGCTCCTCCTCGGTGTCGGCGAGCGCGGCGAGCGCGGGGGCCGTGCCGATCAGGTAGCCGAGCTCCTCCCGGATGCGCAGGGACTCGGTGAAGCCGTGCCGCGCCTCCGCCAACTCCCCGTCGCGCAGGGCGAGTCCGGCCAGATGGCGCCAGGTGAAGGACAGCAGCAGGGGGTCGCCGTGCGCGGCCGCGCCCTCGTGGGCGCGGACGTAGGCGGCGCGGGCGGCCTGCGGCGCGTCGGCGACGTTCTCGGCGAGCAGCCCGCGCCGGAAGTCGAGCAGGGCACGGCCGCGCCCCGCGAGCGCGGTCAGGGCGGCGGCCCGGCCGAACGCGGAGCGCGCCTCGTCCGCCCGGTCGCGCACCCCGAACAGCGTGGAGGCGTACGCGAGATAGCCGCGCTCGCAGGCGGCGGCGCCGCGCTCCTCGTCGCTGCGGGCGACGGCCTCCGCGGCCCGCAGCGCCTCGTCGGCCTCGGCCCAGCCGGACTCGGTGTACACACAGCGCTCGGTCAGCAGGGCGCTGCGCTGGAGCGCGCGGGGCGCCTGGTCCGCATGTGGTTCGAGCAGCGCGGCGGCGTCCGTCCAGCAGCCGCGCGAGCGCAGCCGCCATACCGCGGTCTGGAGCGGATCCCCGTCATCTGCAGTCGTTCCGGAACCAGACATGGCGGTATGCGCCACGTTGCCCTCCCCGAGCGCGCCATTGAGCTGCTGAGTCGAATTCGCATCTCAACACGGAATGGCACGCCGGGCCAAGGGGGGTGCGTGAATGAGTTCACAATCGTCCGGCCCTGGCCGGGATCGACTGTCAGCTCATACGAAGCGCCAGGAAGAAGTCGAGCTTGTCCTCGAGCCGGGACAGGTCACGGGCCGTCAACTGCTCGATCCTGCCCACCCGGTAGCGCAGGGTGTTGACGTGCAGGTGCAGGCGCGTCGCGCACCGCGTCCACGAGCCGTCGCAGTCCAGGAAGGCCTCCAGGGTCGGGATGAGTTCGGCCCGGTGGCGCCGGTCGTAGTCGCGCAGCGGGTCGAGCAGCCGGGCCGTGAAGGCGCGCCGCACGTCGTCCGGGACGAACGGCAGCAGCAGTACGTGCGAGGCCAGCTCGTGGTGGCCGGCCGCGCACACCCGGCCGGGGCGGGCGGCGGCGACCCGGCGGGCGTGCCGGGCCTCCTCCAGGGCGCCGCGCAGCCCCTCGGCGGAGTGCACCGCGGCGCTGACACCCAGTGTCAGGCGGCCGTCGTCGGCGAGGCCCGCCGAGAGCGGAGCGCGCACGGTGGACAGCAGCGCGTCGGCGTGCAGGCCGCCCTCCGCGCCCTCGGGCGTGACGGCGGGCAGCGGTACGAGCGCGATCGCCTCGTCGCCCGCGTGGGCCACCGCGATCCGGTCGGAGGACTCGGGGCCCACGACCGCGGGGTCGACCAGGATCTCCTCAAGCAGCGACTGGGCGACCGGGCCGCCCGCGATCTCCGCGCCCGAGTCGCGCTCCCAGTCCACCCGGGCCACCACGACCTGCCAGTGCGGCGCCGAGCCGAGGCCGGGCAGCAGCACCGGGGCCGCGACTCTGAGGCGGGCCGCGATCTCGGCGGGCGCGGCGCCGGTCTGCACCAGCTCCAGGACCTCCTGCGCGAGCCGGCGGCGCACCGTGCGGGCCGCGTCGCGCCGGTCGCGCTCGACCGCGATGAGCTGGGTGACGCCCTGGAGGAGGTCGAGCCGGGCGGCCGGCCAGTCGCTCGCGTCGGCCTCGACGGCGAGCAGCCAGTCCGACAGCACCGTCTCGCGCACGTCCCGGGCGGCGGGCGTGGCGCCCCGCCCGTGGTTGCGGATCGGGAAGAGCGAGTAGGTCACGCCGCCGACGGTGGCCCGGTGCGGGCCGCGCCGTCCGGTGCGGGTCGCGCCCAGGTGCTCGGCGGCCAGGGCGGCGCCCACCGCGGGGGTCAGCGGGTCGCCGGCCCCGGCGATCTGGCGGCCGGTGGGGGAGAGGACCCAGGCCCGCAGGTCGAGGTCCGAGCCGAGCAGGTCGAGGACCACCTCGGGGCCGCCGCCCGCCGGGCCCGACGTCATCAGCCTGCGGTGCCGGTCGACGACGGCCGCGAGGTCGCCCGCGCGCTCGCCCGAGACCTGACGCACGACGTGCTCGGTGATGGTCGCGAACGCGACCGACTCGTTCACCGCGAAGAGCGGGAGCCGATGGCGAGAACAAGCCATGACGAGATCGTCGGGAATGGCGCCGAGCTCGGCCTCGCCGGCCGCCAGCCCCGCGACCCCGGCACTCGCCAGGATGCGTACGAATGGCTCGGAATCCTCGGCGTCCCGGCGCCAGGCGAGACCCGTCAGGACGAGCTCGCCACCGGTCAGGTAGCGGCTCGGATCCCGCAGGTCAGTGGTCATGACTCCCCGCACCGTGCGGTCCAGCTCGTCCTCGCCGCCGAGCAGCCGCAGCCCCAGCGCGTCGGTTTCCAGAAGTGCGCGCAGCCGCATCGCGTGTCGCCGCCGATCTGTCTTGATGTTGCCGTTGGAAAGCGGTGAGGTAACGGAGCACCGCCTTTCATACGAATCTACAAGACGTGAGCGGAGACCAGCCAACTCCTTCATGGTTTCGGTGACTGCACCCGAGGGATCGGGACTTGTGTACTGATTCCACACCGCGTTAACAGCACATGAACGACTGAGATGTCGAGGGCCTGCCGTCCCCGGGACCCGCGCGAACGACCCCGAATTTGAGAATCGGAAGAGAGCCACTCATGGACTTCCTTCGCCCCGCCAGCTGGGAGGAGGCGCTCGCCGCCAAGGCAGAGCACCCCACCGCTGTGCCCATTGCGGGTGGCACCGATGTGATGGTCGAGATCAACTTCGATCACCGGCGGCCCGAGTACCTCCTGGACCTCAACCGCATCAGCGAGCTGGCCCAGTGGGAGGTCGGGCAGGAGAGCGTCCGGCTTGGCCCCTCCGTCCCGTACACCAAGATCATGGAGAACCTGCGCACCGAGCTGCCGGGTCTGGCGCTCGCGTCGCACACGGTCGCGTCGCCGCAGATCCGCAACCGCGGCGGCGTGGGCGGCAACCTCGGCTGCGCCTCCCCGGCCGGTGACGCCCACCCCGCGCTGCTGTCGTCCGGCGCGGACGTCGAGGTCGAGTCGCAGGCGCGCGGCGTGCGGCTCATCCCGATCGACGAGTTCTACAAGGGCGTCAAGCGCAACGCTCTCGAGGCCGACGAGCTGATCAAGGCCATTCACATCCCCAAGGCGGACGGCCCCCAGCAGTTCTCCAAGGTCGGCACCCGCAATGCCATGGTCATCGCGGTCTGCGCGTTCGGCCTGGCGCTGCACCCCGAGACCCGTACGGTCCGGACCGGCATCGGCTCGGCCGCTCCCACCCCCATCCGGGCGAAGGCGGCCGAGGAGTTCCTGAACGCGGCGCTCGAAGAGGGCGGCTTCTGGGACAACGGAAAGATCATCACCCCGTCGGTCGCGAAGCAGTTCGCCACGCTCGCCTCGGGCGCGTGCAACCCGATCGACGACGTCCGCGGCACCGCGAACTACCGCCGTCACGCCGTCGGCGTCATGGCGCGCCGCACGCTGATGTGGACCTGGGAGACGTACCGCGGCGGAAACGGCCGCACCCTTGAAGGAGCTGCATAACCATGCGCGTCAATTTCACGGTCAATGGCCGTAAGCAGGAGGCCGACGACGTGTGGGAGGGCGAGAGCCTTCTCTACGTCCTGCGCGAGCGCATGGGTCTTCCCGGTTCGAAGAACGCCTGTGAGCAGGGCGAGTGCGGTTCCTGCACGGTCCGCCTCGACGGCGTGCCGGTGTGTTCGTGCCTGGTCGCGGCCGGTCAGGTCGAGGGCCGCGAGGTCGTCACCGTGGAGGGCCTGGCCGACTACGCCGCCCACCGCGCCGACGCCCACCCCGGCGGCGGCTGCGCCTCGGGCGCCTGCGGTACGTCCATCGACGCCGCCAAGCGCTGGACGGCGCACGGATCCGACAGCGGGCTCCGCCCGCGGGCCCAGGACGGGCAGACTGGAGAGGCGGGCTCGCTCTCCCCGATCCAGCAGGCGTTCATCGACGCCGGCGCCGTGCAGTGCGGTTTCTGCACCCCGGGCCTCCTGGTCGCCGCCGACGAGCTCCTGGAGCGCAACCCCGAGCCGTCCGACGCCGACATCCGCGAGGCGCTCTCCGGCAACCTGTGCCGTTGCACCGGCTACGAGAAGATCCTCGACGCGGTCCGCCTCGCGGCCGCCCGTCAGGAAGAGGCGGTCTGATCATGGCGCAGAACACCCGCACCACACCGGCCGGTACACCCACCAACGTCACCCAGAACCACACCAAGGGCGGCATCGGCGAGTCGACGCTGCGCCCGGACGGCACCCTCAAGGTCACCGGTGAGTTCGCGTACTCCTCGGACATGTGGCACGAGGACATGCTGTGGGGCCAGACGCTCCGCTCCACCGTCGCCCACGCCGAGATCGAGAACATCGACATCTCCGAGGCCGTCGCGATGCCCGGCGTCTACGCCGTGCTCACCTACGACGACCTGCCGGCCAAGATGAAGAACTACGGCCTGGAGATCCAGGACACCCCCGTCCTGGCCCACCGCCGGGTCCGCCACCACGGTGAGCCGGTGGCCCTCGTGGCCGCCGACCACCCGGAGACCGCCCGCCGCGCGGCCGCCAAGATCAAGATCGACTACCGGGAGCTGCCGGTCGTCACCGACGAGGCCTCCGCGCTCGCCGACGACGCCCCGCTGATCCACGAGGGCCGCGACGACCACCACGCCGGTCACGTCCCGCACCCGAACATCGTGCACCGCCAGCCGATCATCCGCGGCAACGTGGAGGAGGCGCGCAAGCGCGCCGACGTGATCGTCGAGGGCGAGTACACCTTCGGCATGCAGGACCAGGCCTTCCTCGGCCCGGAGTCCGGCCTCGCCGTGCCCGCCGAGGACGGCGGTGTGGACCTGTACGTGGCCACCCAGTGGCTGCACTCGGACCTCCAGCAGATCGCCCCGGTCCTGGGCCTGCCGCCGGAGAAGGTCCGCATGACGCTCTCCGGCGTCGGCGGCGCCTTCGGTGGCCGCGAGGACATCTCGATGCAGATCCACGCCTGCCTCCTGGCGCTGCGCACGGGCAAGCCGGTCAAGATCGTCTACAACCGGTTCGAGTCCTTCTTCGGCCATGTGCACCGCCACCCGGCGAAGCTCCACTACGAGCACGGCGCCACCAAGGACGGCAAGCTCACGCACATGAAGTGCAGGATCGTTTTGGACGGCGGGGCCTACGCCTCGGCCTCCCCGGCGGTCGTCGGCAACGCCTCCTCGCTCTCGGTCGGCCCGTACGTCATCGACGACGTCGACATCGAGGCCATCGCCCTCTACACGAACAACCCGCCGTGTGGCGCGATGCGCGGCTTCGGCGCCGTCCAGGCCTGCTTCGCCTACGAGGCCCAGATGGACAAGGTCGCGGCGAAGCTGGGCATGGACCCGGTCGAGTTCCGCCAGCTCAACGCCATGGAGCAGGGCACGATCATGCCGACCGGCCAGGTCGTGGACTCCCCGGCCCCGGTCGCCGAGCTGCTGCGCCGGGTCAAGGCCCGCCCGCTGCCGCCCGAGCAGCAGTGGCTCGCGGCCGGCGAGGCCCCCGACGTCCGCGCCCTGCCCGGCGGTCTGTCCAACACCACGCACGGCGAGGGTGTCGTACGCGGTGTCGGCTACGCGGTCGGCATCAAGAACGTCGGCTTCTCCGAGGGCTTCGACGACTACTCGACCGCCCGGGTGCGCCTTGAGGTCATCAACGGCGAGCCCGTCGCGATGGTCCACACGGCCATGGCGGAGGTCGGCCAGGGCGGTGTCACCGTGCACGCCCAGATCGCCCGTACGGAGCTGGGTGTCACGCAGGTGACCATCCACCCGGCCGACACCCAGGTCGGTTCCGCCGGTTCCACGTCCGCCTCCCGGCAGACGTACATGACCGGTGGCGCGGTGAAGAACACCTGCGAGGCCGTCCGCGCCAAGGCCCTGGAGATCGGCCGCCGCAAGTTCGGCTCCTACCACCCCGCCTGGGCCACCGCCGAGCTGCTGCTCGAAGGCGGCAAGGTCGTCACCGACGGCGGCGAGGTCCTCGCCGACCTCGCGGACGTCCTGGAGGGCGAGGAGATCGACGTCGAGCTGGAGTTCCGGCACCGCCCGACCCAGGCCTTCGACCTCGTCACCGGCCAGGGCAACGGCCACGTCCAGTACACGTTCGCCGCGCACCGCGCGGTGGTCGAGGTGGACACCGAGCTCGGCCTCGTCAAGGTCGTCGAGCTGGCCACCGCCCAGGACGTCGGCAAGGCGCTCAACATGCTCTCCGTCGTCGGCCAGATCCAGGGTGGTACCACCCAGGGCCTCGGTGTCGCGGTGATGGAGGAGATCATCGTGGACCCGAAGACCGCGAAGGTGCGCAACCCCTCCTTCACGGACTACCTGATCCCGACGATCCTGGACACCCCGACCATCCCGGTCGACGTCCTGGAGCTCGCCGACCCGAACGCGCCGTACGGCCTGCGCGGTCTCGGCGAGGCCCCCACCCTGTCGTCCACCCCGGCCGTCCTCGCGGCGATCCGGGCGGCGACCGGTCTGGAGCTCAACAAGACCCCGGTCCGTCCCGAGCACCTCACGGGCACAGGAGCCTGATCCCCCCGGGGGGTGCGGGTGAAGGGAATTCCTTCTCCGGGCCCCTCCCCACAAGCACTCCGGGCGGTGCGTGCCTTCCAGGAACGTCACACTTCCGACGCCCGCACCGCCCGGAGCACTCAAGTACCGCACCGCTCGCGGTCCTCGCAGTAACCAGCAGTACGAGCGACACGCACAACCGAGTCACACCAGCAACACCCGTAGCCATCTGCACTGCGGTACCGCACCTGGGTACCCCGGCAGGAGCAGACACCGTTCGTCTCGGGCCGTCCCCCGGGTCGTGCAGCCCACGAACCATCCCAAATCCCGCAGCTTGTCTGACCTGAGGACTCAAGTCTTATGCGGGTGCCCCTGTGAACCTTGGGAGTAGGCACCATGACCCAGCAGTCTGTGGAGCCGAAGACCACCGCCGAGGACGCGGGCTCCGGCTCCCGTCCCCCCGCCGGCAGGTCTTGGCTCGACCGGTACTTTCACATATCCGAGCGAGGATCCACGCTCGCGCAGGAAGTGCGCGGCGGCATCACCACCTTCATGGCGATGTGTTACATCCTCCTGCTCAACCCGCTGATCCTGTCGACGCCGGACGTCGACAAGCACACGCTGGGCCACGCGGGCCTGGTGACCGCCACCGCGCTCGCGGCCGCGGTCAGCACCCTGCTGATGGGCTTCATCGGAAAGGTTCCGCTCGCGCTCGCCGCCGGCCTGAACGTGTCCGCGGCCCTGACCACCCAGGTGGTCCCCAACATGACCTGGCCGCAGGCCATGGGCATGTGCGTCATGTACGGCGTCGTGATCATGCTCCTTGTCGTCACCGGCCTGCGCGAGATGATCATGAACGCCATCCCGCTGGCGCTCAAGCACGCGATCACCATGGGCATCGGCATGTTCGTCGCCCTGCTCGGCCTCGTGAAGGCCGGATTCGTCGGCAAGGGTCCCGAGCACGGACCTCCGGTCACCCTCGGCGCCACCGGACAGCTCGTCGGCTGGCCCGTCTTCTTCTTCGCGGTCACCCTGCTCCTGATCTTCGCCCTCCAGGCCCGCAAGGTCCCCGGCGCGATCCTGATCGGCATCGTCTCCGGCAGCGTCCTGGCCTTCGTGGTCACCAAGGTCGCCGGCCTGACCGACGCGGACTGGGGCGGCACCGCCCCCGCCCTCAAGGGCAGCGCGGTCTCCACGCCCGACTTCGGCCTCTTCGGCCACGTCGAGTTCGGCGGCTGGGGTTCCATCGGCGCCATCAGCGTCGGCATGATCGTCTTCACCCTGGTGCTGGCCGGCTTCTTCGACGCGATGGCCACCATCATCGGCGTCGGCCAGGAGGCCAAGCTCGCCGACGACCAGGGCCGCATGCCGGGCCTGTCCAAGGCGCTGTTCATCGACGGTGCGGGCGGCGCGATCGGCGGCGTCACCGGCGCCTCCGGTCAGACCGTGTTCATCGAGTCCGCCTCCGGCGCCGGTGAGGGCGCCCGTACCGGCCTCTCCTCGGTCGTCACCGGCCTGTTCTTCGCGGCCTGCCTCTTCTTCACCCCTGTCACCCAGCTGGTGCCCGCCCAGGTGGCGTCCGCGGCCCTGGTCGTGATCGGCTCGATGATGATGAGTGCCGCCAAGCACGTCGACTGGAGCGACCGCTCCGTCTCCATCCCGGTGTTCCTCACCGTGGCGCTCATGCCGTTCACGTACAGCATCACCGCCGGTGTCGGCGCGGGCGTCGTCGCCTACACCGTGATCAAGGCAGCACAGGGCAAGTGGCGCGAGATCGGCGGGTTCATGTGGGCCCTGACGGCCGTCTTCACCATCTACTTCGCCCTCCATCCCATCGAGAGCTGGCTCGGCGTCAAGTAGCGGCGGTGCCGTTGACGCCCTCCACACATCCGTAAGGAGACCGAACATGCTGGACATCGCCGAAGAGCTGAACCGGTGGGTCGAGCAGGGACGCGAGTTCGCCGTGGCCACCGTGGTGGCGGTCGGCGGCAGCGCGCCCCGGCAGCCGGGAGCCGCCCTCGCCGTCGACAGCGAGGGCACGGCGATCGGCTCGGTCTCCGGCGGGTGTGTGGAGGGCGCCGTGTACGAACTGTGCCAGCAGGCGCTCGAAGACGGCCAGACCGTCCTCGAGCGGTTCGGCTACAGCGACGAGGACGCCTTCGCGGTCGGCCTGACCTGCGGCGGCGTCATCGACATCCTCGTCACCCCGGTCCACGCCGACGCGCCCGCCCGCGCGGTGTTCGCGGCCGCCCTGGCCACCGCCGCACGCGGCGAGGCCGCCGCCGTCGCCCGGATCACCGACGGCCCCGCCGAACTCATGGGCCGCGCCCTGCTCGTCCACCCCGACGGCAGCTACGAGGGCGTGCTCGGCGGACATCCCGAACTGGACCGCGCGGTGGCCGACGAGGCCACCGCCTACCTGGACGCGGGCCGCACCGGCACCCTCTCCCTCGGCGTCGACGGCCGGCTGTGCGGCCAGCCGCTGACCGTTCTGGTCGAGTCGAGCGTGCCGGCCCCCCGGATGATCGTGTTCGGCGCCATCGACTTCGCTTCCGCCCTGGTCAGGGTCGGCAAATTCCTGAACTACCACGTCACCGTGTGCGACGCCCGGCCCGTCTTCGCGACCAAGAACCGCTTCCCCGAGGCGGACGAGATCGTCGTGGAGTGGCCGCACAAGTACCTGGAGCGGACGCCCACCGACTCCCGTACGGTGCTGTGCGTCCTGACCCACGACGCCAAGTTCGACATACCGCTCCTGGAGACCGCGCTGAAGCTGCCGGTCGCCTACGTCGGTGCGATGGGCTCGCGCCGCACCCACCTGGACCGCAACGAGCGGCTGCGCGAGGTCGGCGTCACCGAGCTCGAACTCAACCGCCTGCGCTCCCCGATCGGCCTCGACCTCGGCGCGCGTACGCCCGAGGAGACCGCCCTGTCCATCGCCGCGGAGATCGTCGCCAACCGGCGCGGCGGCAGCGGGGTCTCGCTGACCGGCGCCCACACCCCGATCCACCACGACGGCAAGGACACCCCGGTGGGCCGCATCGGTTCGGTGGCCTAGCCTCCCGCGTCGGGCCGGTCGCCGCCCCGGGCCCTGGTGTCGTGTGCGGGCCCCGGGAGGGCGCGGCCGTCCCCGGCCCGGGTGATATGCGGGTGACCGCCCGGTTTCGACCGGGTTAGGGTCGCCGCATGAGCGAGCTGGAGTTCCGCGACGTACCCGAGTCCGACGTCGACCGCGCCCTGGAGCTCTGGTGGCTCGTCTTCCACGACCGCCCCGACGAGAAGGAGAAGCGCGCCTACCACCGGGCGATGGTGCTGCGCTGCGACCGCGTCGGGGCGTACGACGGGGACGCGCTCGTCGGCTTCCTCGTCGCGCACCGCTTCACCCTCTCCGTCCCGGGCGGTGAACTCCCGTGTCCCGGGCTCACGTTCGTCTCCGTGGCCCCCACCCACCGCCGACGGGGCGTGCTCTCCGGCATGATCGCCGAGGTGTTCCGCCGGTGCGCCGAGCACGGCCGCCCCATCGCGGCGCTGTGGGCCTCCGAGGCCGCCATCTACGGCCGCTTCGGTTTCGGCGCGGGCACCTACGGCACCTCGGTCGAGATCAACTCGACCCGCCCGCTCGCCCTGCGCATCGAGCCGGACCGGCGCCCCCTGCGGCTCATCGACCCCGACGACGCGCCCGCCGAACTCGGCCCCTACTACGAGGCGACCCGCACCCGGCGCGCCGGGCGCATCGCGCGCGACACCGGCCGCTGGCGCGGCGAGTGGCTGCCCGAGACGGACGAGGACGACGACGAGCTGGGCCCGCCCCGCATCGTCGGCCTCGGCGCCGCCGGGGAGCCGCTCGCCGGGTACGCCCTCTACCGCACCCGGCGCGAGGACGACCCGGCCAGGCCCGGCACCGTCCAGGTGGCCGAGCTGGAGGCCGACACCCCGGCCGGCGAGGCCGCGCTCTGGAACTACCTCGCCGGCATCGACCTCACCGGCACCGTCCGCGCCTGGGGCCTCGCACCGGACGACCCGCTGCTCCTGTTCGCCACCGACCGGGACCAGGTCCGGGCCGTCGCCGAGTTCCCCGCGCTGTGGATCCGGCTCGTGGACGTCGGCGCCGCGCTCACCGCCCGCTCGTGGGCGGCCGAGGCGTTCCTCGTCCTGGAGGTCCGCGACGACCGCGTCCCGGCCAACGCGGGCCGCTTCCGCCTCACGGCCTCCCCGCGCGGCTGCGCCTACGAGCCGACCGAGGCCGCGCCCGACCTCACCTTCGACGTCCGCGACCTGGCCGCCTGCTACCTCGGCGGCACCGAGGTCCGCCGCCTCGTCCGCGCGGGCCTCGTGACGGAGCACACCCCGGACGCGGCGGCCACCCTGGACGCGGCGCTGCGCACCGGGGAACTGCCGCACACGGTCGACGAGTTCTGACCGGCCGGGACCGAGGCCGGGGTCCCACCGCCCGGGAGTGACGAGGCTCTCGTCGGGGAACGGCCGCCGCCGGGCCGAAGGTCCCGCGCCGAAGAGCCTGCTCACAGCGGGAACCGGAAGCCCCCTTGGCGCGGTCTTTGCCTGCACGTTAGGGACGAAGGTCCCGGCACGCGGCGTCCGCACCGGACCCCCTGCACCACTGAGGTCGCGTCAACCTCCCTGTCCGCCAGGGAAGTTGCCGGAATTCGGGTGTTTTCCGGCGATACCCGGCTGGAGAATTCACATTTCGGGATTCGGGCGCGATCGTGCGATCGTGGCCAACCGGTGAAGCTCCGCAGCCGCACTGGCACGTATCGAGGGGATGGGGAAACCATGACGCCACTGGCCGCCCACACACGCCGCATCGTGATGGCCGCTGCAACGGCCGTGGTCCTGACGGGCGGCGTCGCCGCCGCCGTCTTCCTCGGCAGTGACACCTCCGCCGACGGCCCCGGCCCGGCCCTCGCCCACACCAGCACCACCGGCAAGTCCGACAACAAGCCCGGCCGCCCCGGCGGCTCGGCGGAGCCCTCGGGGCCCGGCGGCGACAGCGCACCGGACGGCTCCGACGGCTCCGGCGACTCGACCGGTCCGGCCGCGCCGCCCGGCGCGAGCGGGATATCCGAGACGATCGACCACGCCACCGAGAGCGGCGGCAAGTCCGTCTCGATCACCATCGACGACGGGCCGAGCCCGGTCTGGACGCCGAAGATCCTCGCCGTCCTGAAGCAGTACGACGTCAAGGCGACCTTCTGCATGATCGGCCCGCAGGCCAAGGCCAACCCCGGGATCGTCAAGCAGGTCGTCGCGGCCGGGCACCGCCTCTGCGACCACACGGTCAGCCACGACGAGGCCATGAACAAGAAGCCCGTGGCCTACCAGAGCTCCGAGGTGCTCGACGCCCAGAAGATGATCGAGGACGCGGCCGACGGCGCCAAGGTGCAGTACTTCCGCGCCCCCGGCGGCGCCTTCACGCCCGACAACCGTCACATCGCCGCAGGCCACGGGATGCGCCCGCTCGGCTGGAACGTCGACACGAAGGACTGGAAGAAGCCCGGCACCGCGACCATCGTGAACACGGTGAAGCAGCAGCTCAAGAATGGCCCGATCGTGCTGTTCCACGACGGCGGCGGCGACCGCGCCCAGACGGTCGCCGCCCTGAAGGAGCTGCTGCCCTGGCTGGCGCAGCAGGGCTACACCTTCAGCTTCCCTGCGATCTGAGCGGGCGCCGGCCGTCCTGGCCCCGACGGCACACGACTTGACGACCCGTCATATCCCTGACGGTGGTGCGGGGCCGAGCGTCGTACGGTCGTACGTCAGCTCCCGCCCATCCCGCCCTGCGCGGCGACCAGCGTGGTCCCGAGGCCGCGCACGGCCTTGCCGAGGGCGGGTGCGAGCGCGTCGAGCCGTCCGGCGGCGGCGTCGAGGCGGTCCCGGTGGGCGCGGGCGTCCGCACGGGACACGATGTGCCGCACCCCGCCCGCCGCGGCGAGCGCCAGGAGCACGGCGTCGTGCGGCGCGAGCGGGCCAGCGCCGTGCAGCTGTGCGGCGAGCCCGTCCTGGAGGGCGCGTACGCCCGCCGCGTCCCGCACCGTCACCGAGCGCCGGGCGGGTCGGACGAAGGCGGGCCGCTCCTCCACAGTGATCAGGCCCACGGCGGCGAGCCGGTCCTCGACCGCCCCCAGAGTCTCCGCGCGATCGGCCCGGATCCACGCCTTCCAGGTGCGCCGGTGCGCCCCGGCCTGGGCCAGCGTGTCATCGAGGACGGGATCGCCCGTGGGTCCGGAATCCGCGACCGTCACGTCGCCCGCCCCGTCGGTGACACGGCCCAGGAGAGCCAGTTCGGCGAGGACGGCCGCGCGCAGCAGGAAACCGGTCCTCGTGCGGTCGTACAGGGCTGCGGCATCGGTGTCGTAGGCCGCGAGGTACATCCGGCCGTACAGGGTCTGCGTCATACGACCGACGGTACGGAACGCGCGCCGCGCGCGGATCCACCCGGCGGATGGACCCGCGCTGGGACCCCGGTATGAGTGGGCGGGTGGCTCATACCGCGGGATGAGGCGGCGGGCATCCGCTCAGCCGCGGCGCGGCTCGACGAGACCGTGGTCGTACGCGGCGACCACCGCCTGCACCCGGTCGCGCAGCCCCGCCTTGCGCAGGACCGCCGAGACGTGGGTCTTGACCGTCGCCTCCGAGAGATGCAGCCGGGCGGCGATCTCGGGGTTGGACAGCGCCTGCCCGATCAGCGTGAGCACCTCCAGCTCGCGCGGTGACAGTGCGGCCAGCGCCTCGGGGGCCGGGCGCGGGGGCGCGGTGTGCGCGAAGCGGTCGAGCATGCGCCGGGTCACGGTGGGCGCGAGCAGCGCGTCCCCGCGTGCCACGACCCGGACGGCCTCGGCGAGCTCGGCGGGCCGGATGTCCTTGAGGAGGAACCCGCTGGCCCCGGCGCGCAGCGCGGTCAGTACGTGCTCGTCGAGGTCGAAGGTCGTGACGACCAGGACCCGGGTGGCACTGCCCGAGGCGACGATTGCCCGCGTCGCCTCGATGCCGTCCATCACGGGCATCCGCACGTCCATCAGGACGACGTCGGGGCGCAACTCCGCGACCAGGCGCACGGCGTGCCGACCGTCGGCGGCCTCGCCGACCACTTCGAGGTCGTCGCGGGCGTCGATGATCATGCGGAATCCGCCGCGTACCAGGGTCTGGTCGTCGGCCACCACTACGCGGATCGTCACGCCTCGTACCTTAGGGCCCGCCCTGGCCCGGCTCGCCCCGGCCCTCCGCGGTTCCGCTCCCGCCCGACCGTCAGGGGCCCCGAGGCGACCCCGTCCCGTCGGCCTCCTGACCGGGAGCCGATCGCGCGGTTCCCCGCGGCCCTGGGCCCGTTTTCGTCCGCGGGCCGTGCGTGGCTGGTCGCGCAGTTCCCCGCGCCCCTGACCCGCTCTCGTCCTGCGGGTCGTGTGTGGTTGCTCGCGCCCCTGGGTTCGGGTGCTTCCTGGGCGGCGGGGTGGTTCAGGGGGATGGGCGGGTTGGTAGTACCGCTTGGACCGTGAAGCCTCCGGCCGGGTTGGGGGCAGCCGTCAGGGTGCCGCCCAGCAGTGTCGCTCTCTCGCGCATGCCCGTCAGGCCTCGGCCCGCGCCCAGGGAGCGCCAACTCCGTTTGGTGGGGCGGCCGTTGTCGGTCACCTCGATGCGTACCGACTCCTCGTCGTAGCGGACCGACACCCGTACCAGGCTCGCATCGGCGTGCCGCAGCGTGTTGGTCAGCGCCTCCTGGACGATGCGGTAGCCCGCGAGGTCCACGGCGGACGGCGGCGTGGCCGCCCGGCCCTCCTCGTGGAGCTCGACGGCGAGTCCGGCGGCGCGGGTGTTCGCGGCCAGCTCGGCGAGATCCCCGAGCCCGCGCGGTGGACGGCGCCCCTCGTCCCCGTCCCCGCCGGTCTCCGTACGCAGCAGGAGCCGCAGCTCCCCGAGCGCCGAGCGCCCCGCGCTGTCGATGGCGCGCAGGGCCTGCCTGGCCTGCTCGGGATGGGTGGCGAAGACGTCCTCGGCGGCGCCCGCCTGGATCACCATCACCGACACGGTGTGGGCCACCACGTCGTGCACCTCGCGGGCGATCCTGGCCCGCTCCTCGGCCACCGCCCGCCGTGTCTCGGCGGCGAGCCGGTCCTGCTGGGCCCGGCGCCACTGCCCCACCGTCCAGGCCAGCGTCACGGCCAGCACGTGGCTGACGAGCATCAGCGGGCCGCCGCCGACCAGGGCCAGCGGGGCGAGCGCCAGCATGCCGAGCAGCCACCAGCGGGAGGTGCGGGCCGGGCGCAGCGCCGACAGGACGCACAGCGCGAGCTGGGCCCCGAGCAGGGCGCCCGTCAGGCTCAGCGCCGGGAAGAGCAGCCACATCGCGGTCCCGAGCAGGGCGCTTACGACGAGGACGGCATCGGGCCGGGCCACCACCCACCACAGGACCACGACCTGCGCCACGGCGAGGCCCAGCGCGACGGTGGGCCTCCCGCCGGAACCCGCCCCGGCGGCGAGCCAGGCGGGCACGGCCACCCCGAGCACCAGCAGCGCCGAAGCCGCCCGCAGCGCCCGGACCGCCCCGACTGCCTGGGCTGCCTGAACAGGGGAAGGGGGTCCACCACCGTCCGGACCGCGCATGTCACCCACGGCCGCGACGCTATCAACCCCCGTGCCCGAGGCCCCGCGCGCGACGCCAGGCGGTCACTTGGCGGGGCGGCGGGAGCGGGCCATCCGCGCCGCGACGGTGCGCGGCACATGACGCACGGCGAAGGCGTACGCCTTGTACTGGAGCCCCGTGATGCTCACCGGACGCCCGCGCCGCAGGTCCTTCAGGGCCTGCTCGACGACCTTCTCGGCATCGAGCCAGGCCCACTCGGGCAGCGAGCTCACGTCCATCCCGGCCCGCTCCTGGAACTCCGTACGCGTGAAGCCGGGCACGAGGGCGAGGACGCGGACGCCGTGCGGGGCCAGGTCGACGCGCAGGGACTCGCTGAACGCGGTCAGCCACGCCTTGGCGGCGCCGTACGTGCCCGTGGGCAGCAGGCCGGCCACCGAGGAGACGTTGAGCACCACGCCCCGGCCGCGCGCGGTCATCCCCGGCACGGCCGCGTGCGTGAGCCGCAGCGGCGCCCGCACCAGCAGGTCGAGCATCCGCTCCTCGTCGTCGACGGGGCTGTGCGGGAAGGGAGCGGGAAGGCCGGAGCCCGCGTTGTTGACGAGGACGTCCACCGGGTCCTCGGCCGAGGCGAGCCGCTCCTCGACCCGGCGGCAGTCCTGCGGGTCGACCAGATCGGCGGCCAGGGTCTCGACCCGCACACCGTGCCGGGCCCGCAGCTCCTCGGCCGTCCGCCGCAGCCGCTCCTTGTCCCGGGCGACCAGCACCAGAGCGCACCCGAAGCCCGCGAAACGGTGGGTGAAGGCGGCGCCGATGCCCGAGGTCGCACCGGTGATCAGGACAGTGGTCATGGCGGCTCTCGCTTCTCCGGGGCGCGGGCCGCGCCCGTGCACCCGGACCAGTGTTCGCGGACGCCGCGGAAGATCAAGTGCGAGGGTGCATAACTGGCCAGTCCGGACATCCCGTTGAAGGTGCCGCCGACAGGGCAGAAGCTGAATATTTGTCGCGCCGGCCACGGAAATTTACGCAAAGTGCGGCGAGGCTTCCTGGTGGCGCGCGCGAAATAGTAGTATTCGCCGTGCCGCCCTGACGGATCCGTGCTACAGTTGATCCCAGTTGCAGTTGTGGTTCCCAAAGACTTCAAGTGCCTTGATGGTTTTATGCCGTCGGGCGCTTTTGTATTTCCGGTGCTTTTTCCGGACGGGGCAATCATCGCGGTAACGACGGGGTCGGCACAGTGCGGGCCCCCGGGCATGGCCCCGAAGGAGATGTGACATGGCTACTGGCACCGTGAAGTGGTTCAACTCGGAAAAGGGCTTCGGCTTCATCGAGCAGGAGGGTGGCGGCCCGGACGTGTTCGCCCACTACTCCAACATCGCCGCCCAGGGCTTCCGTGAGCTTCAGGAAGGCCAGAAGGTGAACTTCGACGTCACGCAGGGCCAGAAGGGCCCGCAGGCCGAGAACATCACGCCTGCCTGACGCTGAGGCGTTTCTGCACGCGGCTGGGGCTCGCACCTTGGGGTGCGGGCCCCAGCCCGTTGCTGTTCCACCGGGCCCGCCGCCACGTCGTGACGGCATTCCACACGGCCCGCGGGACGCCGGGCAGCCGCCCGGGTGTCCCGCCACGCAGCGGACGAACCGCCACGGCCACCGGCCGGGGCCCGGCTCTGCCCGCTGTCCCGATCCGGCCCGTCCGCCAGCCAGGCGGCGGATTCCCGGCATTCCGACAACGGGTGGGGAATTTCCACGCCCTCGTGCGGCCGGATCGGAAAATTCGACTTCTGTTTTCGGCTCGTTCTTGCGATGTCCCGGCGGCAATTCCACCGGGAGTCCCTCGATACGTGCCATATCGAGGAAGGTTCTCCTTGAACCGTTCAGCTCGCACGAACGACCGCTACTCCGCCGCCCGCAAGAGCGGCGCCGACCGCGGGGCCCGTTTCCGGCCCCAGGGCGCGAACCGCTCCGGCGGCGGCCGCAGGCCCGCCGCACCGCAGGGCGAGTTCGCCCTCCCCGTCACCATCACCCCCGCCCTGCCGCCCGTCACGGCGTTCGCCGAGCTCGGCCTGCCGACCGAGGTGCTCGACCTGCTGGCCGGCCTGGGCATGAACGAGCCGTTCCCGATCCAGGCGGCCACCCTGCCGAACTCGCTGGCCGGCCGGGACGTCCTGGGCCGCGGGCGCACCGGCTCAGGCAAGACCCTCGCCTTCGGCCTCGCCCTGCTGGCGCGCACCGCCGGGCGCCGCGCCGACTCCAAGAAGCCCCTCGCGCTGATCCTGGTCCCCACGCGTGAGCTGGCCCAGCAGGTCACCGACGCGCTCACCCCGTACGCCCGCGCCCTGCGGCTGCGGATGGCCACCGTCGTCGGCGGCATGTCGATCGGCCGCCAGGCCGGTGCGCTGCGCTCCGGCGCCGAGGTCGTCGTGGCGACGCCGGGCCGGCTCAAGGACCTCATCGAGCGCCGTGACTGCCGCTTGGACCAGGTGGCCATCACGGTCCTGGACGAGGCCGACCAGATGGCCGACATGGGCTTCATGCCGCAGGTCACCGAGCTCCTCGACCAGGTGCGGCCGGAAGGGCAGCGGATGCTGTTCTCGGCCACCCTGGACCGCAACGTCGACCTCCTGGTCCGCAAGTACCTGCACGACCCGGTGGTCCACTCCGTCGACCCTTCGGCGGGCGCGGTGACCACGATGGAGCACCACGTGCTGCACGTGCAGAGCGCCGACAAGTACGCCACGACCACCGAGATCGCGGCCCGCGACGGCCGGGTGATCATGTTCCTGGACACCAAGCACGCGGTCGACCAGCTCACCAAGCACCTGCTCCAGAGCGGTGTGCGGGCCGCGGCACTGCACGGCGGGAAGTCCCAGCCGCAGCGCACGCGCACGCTGGCCCAGTTCAAGACCGGTGACGTCTCCGTGCTGGTCGCGACCAACGTCGCGGCGCGCGGCATCCACGTCGACAACCTCGACCTCGTGGTGAACGTCGACCCGCCGACCGACCACAAGGACTACCTCCACCGCGGCGGCCGCACCGCCCGCGCCGGCGAGTCCGGCAGCGTCGTCACGCTCGTCCTGCCCAACCAGCGCCGCGAGATGAGCCGCCTGATGATGACCGCCGGGATCACCCCGACGATCACCCAGGTCCGCTCCGGCGAGGCCGAGCTGAGCCGCATCACCGGCGCCCAGGCGCCCTCCGGCATCCCCGTCACCCCCGCGGCGGCCCCGGCGGAGCGCCCCAAGCAGCGCGGCCAGGCCCCGTTCCGCGGCCGCGGCACCGCACGTGGCCAGTCCTCCGGCCGGGCCGGCACCTCGCGTCGCGCCGGCGAGTCCCGCGAGCTCGCCGAGGCCCGCAAGGCCGCCCGGGTCCGCCGGGCCGCCTGATCCACCCCGGGGTGGCCGGACCTCCACCGGCCACCCTCGCCTCCACGCCCGCCGAAGCCGTCGACGCGCCCCGGACGCCCACGAGCTGATCCGCGACGCGCGGGTGTTCACGGCTCCCCGGCAGCGCGAGCCCTCCGCGTCAACGACGCGACAACACGGCTGAATCGCCCCGATGCCCCTGCGGCCCGCCCGCGGGGGCATCGGCGTATGAGAGCCGTCAAGGACGTGCCGCGGGCCGTCAGAGGGGCGTCAACGGCGGCTGAAAACGCCTGGTGAGGAGGTTTGCTCAGGGAGTCCGTACTTTTCGAACCTCTCTGAGGAGTCCACGATGGCCGACCTGGCCTTCGTCGTCACCACGGTCGCGGTCTTCGCGCTGGTGGCGCTCATCGCCAAGGGGGTGGCGAAGCTGTGACTGCCGAGAACATCGTCGGCCTGATCGTGGCCGTCGCCCTGCTGGGTTACCTCGTCCTCGCCCTTGTGTATCCGGAGAGGTTCTGAGCCCCGCCATGTCTCCTGTCCTCGCAGGCGTCCTCCAGTTCCTGGCCCTCTTCGCGGCCCTGGCTCTGGCCTATCGCCCCCTCGGTGACTACATGGCCCGGGTCTACTCCTCCGACAAGCACCTGCGTGTCGAGAAGTGGATCTATCGGGCCATCGGCGCCAACCCGTCCACCGAGATGCGGTGGCCCGCCTATCTGCGCGGTGTCCTCGCGTTCTCCGCGGTGAGCGTGCTGTTCCTGTACCTGATGCAGCGTCTCCAGGGTTCGCTGCCCGGTTCGCTCGGGTTCGTGTCGATCCCGGCGGACCAGGCGTTCAACACGGCGGCGTCGTTCGTGGCGAACACGAACTGGCAGTCGTACT